>CANGYJ010000001.1 GCA_947458455.1 Verrucomicrobiaceae bacterium
GACATCGAACACTACAACATCCAACGCATCCACTCCGCCCTCCAATACAACACCCCACGCCAAACCTACCTCACCCTATGCAACCTACCCCATCAACAAGCCGCCTGAACATCACTGGCACTTGTCCAACTTTGAGGGGAGCATTACAGGCAGGCTGACTCACAGCTGCTCGAACTCGCTGAAGTGCTTTTTGGGCGGCGGTGGGGTGGTTTCGGACTTGGTTTTCCAAGCTTCGGCTTCGGTGGGGTTGCGCTCGCAGCCGTCGCCGTATTCGTAGCAGGCGCTAAGGTTCTTCATGGCTTCGGTGACGCCTTCTTCGGCGGCTTTTTGGATGAGGGTGAAGCCGGCCTGGCGTTCTTTGGTGGTCTGGCCGTGTTTGAGGAGGACGAGGCCGGCGAGGTTTTTGGCGGGCGGATGCTGGGTGGCGGCACGGGCGGCGGTTTCATAGACCTGCTGCCAGAGAGAGGGATCCAGCTCGGCCTTTTTCCAAAGCAGATGCGCGGCGAGGTAAGCCTCCAGCGGATGCTTCGAGCTGACCATCGTGGCGAGGGCGATGGCGGAGGCGCGTGGATGCTCGCCGCCGATGAAGAGAGACTCCGCATAGTAAAAGCGGGCTTCGCGGCTCTTGGTGGTCTCGTAGGCTTTGCGGTAGAGCACCTCGCCCTCGGCGGTGTTTCGTGGGAGGAGATAACCGCCGCGCAGCAGATGGCCGTGGAGCAGCATGGCGGTGGGCACGCCTAGCTCGGAGAGTTTTTGCACCTCGACAAGGCAGGTGGGATCAGGCCATTCGCCATGGGCAAAGAGGGCGCGGGAGAGGGCATCGCAGGTTTTGTCCGTGGCGAAGCGCCAGAAGGTTTCGTTCGGATGTTTGGCGGCGTTTTCGAGGATGGCGGTGAGCGTGGCTTTTGCATTGCCGGCCTTCACCAGGGCGGCGAGATCGTCCTTGGCCTTGAGCTTGAGTTCTTCCTCGCTGAGCACGGGTTGGAGATCGCGAAGAGAGACGGCGGGGGAGATGGCATCGCGGAATGGCTCGGTGGTGGTGAGTTCGATCTTGTCGGTGGCCCGCGTGACGAGCCAGGTCTTCGGCGCGACGCTTTCGAGGGTGACGAAGAGCGTGCCGGAGCCGGTGACGTGGCGGTGGTTGAGACCGCGGAGGTCAAAGAGGTAGCGCTGGGTGATCTCGAAGCGGCTTTCACCGGCTCGCGAGGCGGTGGGCGTGCCCTCGGCGCGGAGGGTGCGCTGCGGCCAGTGATCGCGGAAGGCCTCTTCGAGCTTCAAAACCTGCTCGGAGGCCGGATTTGGCATCTCGAAGTAATTCGCGGGCGCGGGACTCACGAAGCGAAGCACGCCGGAGGCATCGTTTTCATTCCACGAGTCCAAAAAGGCCTTCGCGGCGGCGAGGGCGTCTTCGCGATAGGTATCGGTGGGAGGCGCTGGCGCAGGCGCGGGGGCGGCTTTGACAATGGGCTTCGGAGCGGGGGCCTCGATGACTTTGGGCTTGGGCGCTTCGACGATGACCGCCGCAGGATCGGGAAAGACAAACGGGTAGCCGAAGTAGATCAGCGCCGGTGCCAGCAGGCCGACGATGACGGCGGCGACCCACCAGCCATCGCCGGATTCCGGTGGCGAGATGGGGGCTTCCTTCCAGGGATCAGATACCGGGCGCAGCACCTGCACATGGTTCACCGGTGGCGGAGGCGGTGAAGGAAAGGGTGGAGGCACGACCAATGGTGCCACCAGCGGAGATGGCTCCGGTTCCGGCGCTGGTTCTGGCGCCGGCGTGGACGGGCGCTGACGCACGCGGGCACTGCCGAGCATGTAATCGCGACGGCGATTGCCACTGGAGGCGGGTGAGGGCTTTGGCTGTTCAGCGACAAGGGCGAAATCTAGCAAGTCACCGCCGAGCCGAAGCCGGAAGGGCGTCTCGACTTCCAGCTCGCTGGCGGTGACGCCGTTCACATTCAGCCGGTGGGCCGTGGAAAGGCTGCGAAGCTGGAAACGTGAGTCTTCAAGACGGCGAATCTCCATGTGACGAGGCGCGATGTCATCGCCATCGAAGGCGAGATCACAGGCCTCGCTGCTGCCGAGCACGAGCACGGCCTGCGGCGGGCAGGGAAACGAGTGGGCGGCCTCCTCGGTGTGCAGCGTCAGGAAATCGGGCATTCGGCAACGAAACGCGAGAACGGGCTCACTTTCCAGCGCCGAGTTCCTTGTAGTAGCGCTTCACGAGGTCGCGGAACTCGGCGGGCACGGGATCGCGGTCCACGGGAGCCAGGTTTTTGCCACTGTCCTTCTTGGAGAGTTCCTCCGCCACGCGGTCACGTAGCTCGATGAGCGGGGCGGTGATACGCTGGTTCAAAAAGGACACCTGCGGGGCTTCGTTGCTGCGTTTGAGGTTCACGCGCAGCTCGCGAGCGCGGTCGAGGATCTTCGCGGCGTCGTTTCGCAGCTCGGGATTGTTGAGAAGCTCTTCGACATTGCGGAGGCGGTCGCTCCAGCGCTCGTAGCCATCGCCGGTGAAGACGTTTGGATCGGGCTGCTCTTTGGAGTCGTCGAAGAAGAGGGAATCCGGCAGGGCACCGCCGGTGATTTGAGGGCGGCTGCGGTCGTTGTCGGAGTCGCGGTCGGTGGTGGGGCCGTTGGGGGTGTTGTTTGGAGTGGAGCGCGGACGCCCTCGTCCGCTTTGGCTGGGATCGGACGGATCGGACCGATCTGACGGATCGGTTGTGTTGGTGGCGGTTTGGGTCTGCCCCTCACCCCGGCCCTCTCCCCGTTGAGTGCCGGGCTGTTTTCCATCTCCTTCGCGGGGAGAGGGAGAGTCTTTGGCTTCGCCTTGGGGCTGACCTTGGCCCTCGGTGGGTTTGGGGGTGTTTTCGGCGGTTTGAGGCTGCCCCTCACCACGGCCCTCTCCCCGTTGCTGACTGGGCTGCTGTCCTTCTCCAGGGCGGGGAGAGGGAGAGTCTTTGGCTTCGACCTGGGGCTGGCCTTGGCCATCTCCGGGTTCTTGGCCGTTTTGGGCCATTTGAGGTTTCGGGCCTTCGCCTTTGGGCAGGCCTTGTTCGCTGGGTTTTTGGCCTTCGCCGGGTTTGGGGGAGGCTTTGGCTTCGCCGGGCTTTTCGGATGGTTTGGGGGATTCTTGACCCTCTTGACCGGATTGACTGGCTGCCTGCTCCTCCGCTTCCTTGATGAGCTTATCGAGTTCGTTCTTCGCCACGCGGAGGGCTTCGCTTTCGCTGCCGAGGATGCTTTCGGCGGCTTTTTCGACGCCTTTTTGGAGTTCGTCGATGGCGTTGGCGGCTTTGCGTTCGGCGTCCTTGGCTTCGGCGGCGCTGCCGTAGCGGAGTTGATCGCGGGCTTCTTGGAGATTTTCTTCGAGGCCGCTGGTCTGGGCTTTGCGGACGGCGTCGTAGAGGTTCTTGTGGAGGAGTGGCTCGCTCTGCTCGGCCTGCTCGCTGAGCTGGCGCATGTTGTTGAGGAGCTTTTCGACGTTTTCCTGCTGCTCGGTCATCTGGCGGGCCTGGCTTTGATTTTGAAGGCTTTGAGCGAGATCGCTTTCGGCGGGCTTTTGGTTTTCGAGGTTCTCGCTGATCTTCTTTTGAGCCTCGGCGGCTTGCTGCGCCTGCTGGCGGAGCTGCTTCATCTCCTCGGCGAATTTCTTGCTGGTCTTCTGGCGGAAGTCTTCCTGCATCTTTTCCAGCTCGCGTTGGGCGCGGGTGGCAGAGTTCGTGGCATCGGTGAGCTGCTCGTTCTTGAGTTGATCGACGGCATCGCTGACCTGCTCGCGGGTCTTTTCGAGCTGCTCCTTGGCTTCGGCCATCTGCTGGGCGTTCTCGGGTTTCTCCATGCGGTCGTTGAGATCATCGAGATCACGCAGGAACTGCTCCTGCTCGGCCTGGAGGCGTTTAAGCTGATTTTCGAGTTCCTGCTTCTCGGATTCGCTCTTGGCCTGGGCGAGCTGGTTTTGTAGTTCCTTCATCTTCTCCGCCAGCGCCTCCTGTCGGCGGGCGAGCTCTTTGAGGCGGTTCAAGACTTGCAGGTTTTCCTGCTGCTCGGCGGTCTGCTCTTCGGTGGCAGCTTTTTCCTCCTCGTAACGCTGCTCCTTCTGCTTCAGCTCAAGGTCCATGATCTGGTTCTTGTTCGCTTCCTGCGGCGCTCCGGCCATGGGCGGGCTGTTTTGACGCATGACCTGATGCTCGCGACTCTGCGCCCGGTGCAGCCATTCGAGGGCGCTCTGCTCAAAGGTGAGCGCTTGATTCAAAGGCGAGCGCTTCTTTTCTTCCGCCGCTTGATTCAGCGGGTCGAGCGCGTCCTTCATGCTCTTCCAAGCCTCGGTGAGATACTTCTTCACCTCGGCGTCCTCGACTTCTTCCATGGCCTCCTTCGTCTGCTCCATGGCGATGCCCTGGCTCTGATGCACGACACCGGCATCAGGCGCGAGGCTTTCCATGGGGCGACCGCCGTTGGCATCGCGGATGAGCTTCCAAGTGGCGTTCACGACCTGCTTTTGCAGTTCGATGAGCTTCTGGGCTTTGGGTTTGGGCTGGCCTGGTTCGGGAGGTGGAGCCTCGGCCTCGCGGAAGATGTCCTCAAAGTGGCGCACCTCGGCGAAGAACATGTCGCTCATGTTGCGGCGCACCTCGCCCTTGGGTCCGCTGTCCTCCGCCCAGACGTAGTAGCTGACGAGTTGGCGTGGTTGGGCACCTTCTTTTTCGAGCAGCAACTCGGCACGAACATCCTGCTTCTTCCGCGGTTCCGTGGGTACATGGGTGAAAGCGACCTCCTTCTTGTTGCCGTTGAGGCTGAAGACCGCGCCGGATTTCACGACGCTGAGATCATCGGAGATTTTAGCTTCGACGGGAAGCTCTTGCAGGCTCGACACCTGGATGTCGCGCTTCGGAAACACGACTTCGATCTTCGCGAGCTGATTGCTCTGCACGGTGACAGTGAACCAAGGCGGATTTTTGTTCCCGCGATCGGCCTCATCGACGAGGTGCAGGCGATACTTTTGCGAGGTGGTGGCGGTGAGGACGGCCTCAAGCAGCGTGGGATCCTTGGCGGAAGGCGTGAGCGGGATGACGGACTGGTCCTCGCCGAAGAGCTCGGCGGCGGTGAGGTGCGGCTCGAACGGGGAGGTGCGGGCAGGAGTGCCCGCATCACTGCCGGAGAGGAGCGGTTTGTTCACTTGGATCTTCCAGGCGATCTTCGAGCCTTCGAGGGCGGTGACCTTCTGGGTGTTCTTGGTCTCCTTCGCGGGCAGCTTGGTGTAGTCCGGCGGAGTGACGATGACATCGCTGCGAACGAGGGCGGGAAAGTCGAAGACGGTCAGCGTGTGCGGCACGGACTTTTCTCCGGCGAACTCGACGAGGTAGCGTGTGTCGCGGTCCGCCTCCGCGATCATGCCGCCGAAGACCTGGCCATCGACGGTGAGACGCATGGGCTGGCGTTCACGCTCCGTGCCATCGAGATCGGCGGTGACGAAAGTGGCATCGGCTGGGACGGGGCCTGCGAAACGGGCTTCGATGATGACGCGGGAGTTTCGTTCGACTTCGGCATCGCCGGGGGTGAGGGTGACGGTGAAGCTCGTTGAGGTCGGGGAGGGAACCGCAGATTGCTGATTGGTGATTTTTGATTTTTGAAGGGATGAATGGATGCGCAGGGCGATGTCGGTGGCGAGGAAGGCGAGCACGGCGATCCAGGCTGCGGCGAGGGCGCGGCGGTAAGGTTTGTCGGCGACGGTGACGGGCCAGTTTTGCGTGGCGGAGCGCGCGAGGGCGTGATCGATGAGGCGCTCGTGGAGGTAACCGGCGGGTTCTTCGGCCTGCGGCTCGTGCTCGAGGGCGGTGAGGAGCAGCGAATCGAGTGAGGGATGCTTTTGCTCGATGAGCCGGGCGATCTCGCGATCACTCCAGATATTCCGGCGGCCTTTGAGGTAAGCGATGAGTGCCAGGAGGATGAGGCCGAGCATGGACCAGCGGTCGAGCTGCTTCGGTAGTTTAAAACCCTGCCAGGTGGCGAGTAGGAAGCTGCCGCGAACGACGAGGCCGAGGAGAAAAACCACGGCCATGTGCCGGAGAAGCCGCGCCTTACGAAAGGCCTCACGGACTTCAGCGATGCGGGCGTCGAGGATGGTGCGTGCGATCATGGGAAGCTCGTGGGTGCCGCTGTGGCACCCTGTAAACGCAAGATGCAGGCCGATTGTAATCGGAGAATGGCGATTTGATCGCGTGAAATCTCGTTCAGCGGCTCGCCCACTGCCGTGTGCGGTGGTGGCGGTAGGCGAAGAGGAGCATCAGGTAGAGTCGCACGGCGGTCTCGGAGATCAGTTTCCCCCACCATGAGCGACCGAAGGCGTAGGTGATGGTGTCGTGCATGAGGCAGCCGCCTTCGGAGAGCGGCTCGAAGCGGTGTTCGTGAACGAATTGAGCAAAGGGGCCTTCGAGCATCTCGTCTACAAGCACGCGGGGAGGTTGCACGGTGTGCCAGCGGCATTTCCAGCGCATGGGAATGACGCCCCAATCGCGGCAATGAAGTTCGAGCAAGCGGCCTTCCTGCGCCGGACCGTCGGTTTGCAGGCTCACGAGCTTCAGCGTGGGCGGCATGACGTGGACGATGTTTCGCGGATCGCTGTGAAAGGCGAACATGACTTCCGCGCTGGCGGCGAGCGGTGTGCTGACGTGGAAGGTGGAGGGCATGATCAGGGGCTGGCCTGATTACGCCGGGCGTGGAGAAACAGATTGCCACAGAACAAGGCCACGCCGGTCCAGATGAGTCCGAAAGACATGAGCGAGGCGGCATTGACCGGCTCGCTATACATGAAAGCACCAACGAGGAACTGGCCGGTGGGCGCGAGGAATTGCAGCAGGCCGAGAAGAGCAAAGGGGAGTTCGCGAGCACCACGAGCAAAGCCGAGTAAGGGAATGGTGGTGATGATGCCGAGGCCGAAAATGAGCAGCAGATCCCGCGTTGAGGCCGTGCCCCAGATCGCCACGCCGCTTTGCTGACTCCAAAGGAGATAGACGATGGCGATGGGGATGCCGACGATGGTTTCCATGGCGAGGCCCGGCAGCGATCCGAGCGGCGAGCGGCGTCTCGCGAGGCCGTAAAGCGCAAAACTGCCCGCCAGCAGCAATCCGATCCACGGAAAGCGGCCCACGAGCACGAGCTGCGTGATCACACCGCAAGCGGCGAAGGTGATGCTGACCTTTTGCAGGCGGGAAAGGCTCTCGCCGAGCCAAAAGCTGCCGATGAGCACATTGAGCAGCGGATTGATGAAGTAGCCGAGGCTGCAATCGAGGATGCGCCCGTGCTGCGCTGCCCAAACGAAGACACCCCAGTTGATCGCGAGAAGGAAAGCGGACCACGCGTGGGTCTTGATCAGCGTGAGGCTGCGGAGTGATTGGAGGAAGCCAGGCCACTCGCCGCGCAGCATGAGTAACGGCAGCACCGTGGCCATCGTCCACACTACCCGCTGTGCCAGCGCCACATCACTGCCGAGATGACCGATCTGCTTCCAATACACCGGCAGCACACCCCACAGGCCAAACGCCATCACCGCGCCGAGCACGGCGCTGGTGGAGGGGCGGGGAGGGGACATCGCTGGTTTGGCGGGATCGTGTAGCGGCGGGCGTTTGCACGCCGAAGGCTTTTGAGACGTTCGGATTCGGAAAACTGACGCTTTCCGCTACGAGAAGGCTTTGATCACGCGCCTTCCGGCATCGCCACATAGGCTTCCTCGTTGAGCACGATCTTCTTCGAGCCGTTGAGGAGCTTCATCCACTCACGCAGGCAGCCGAGGAAGATGATGGCGACGGCGAGGAGGAAGAAAGCGGTCACAAAGGTGTCCACGGTGAAATTGAACTGCTGGGCGGCCCAGACCTTCATTTCCTGCGGGGTGCCTCCGGCGGCCATTTTGTCGCCGTAGAATTTGGCACCGGAGAGGAAGCCCATGCGCGGGTCTTTGTCGAAGAGCTTGATGTAACCGGCGGTGAAGGTGGCGCTCATGAGGAAGAGCAGCGGGATGACGGTGACGAGCAGGTAACGAGCCTTGCCCATCTTGATGAGGATCGTGGTGCCGAGACAGAAGGCGATCACGGCGAGCAATTGGTTCGCTATGCCAAAGAGCGGCCACAGGGTGTTGATGCCGCCGAGGGGATCGACGACGCCTTGATAGAGGAAGTAACCCCACGCGGCGACGAGCACGGCGCTGGCGAAGACGTTCGCGGGTAGGCTGCGTGTGTTGCCCAGCGGCTTCCAGATGCCGCCGAGGAAGTCCTGGAGAATGAAGCGGCCGACTCGCGTGCCAGCGTCGATGGTCGTGAGGATGAAGAGCGCCTCAAACATGATGGCGAAGTGATACCAGAACGACATCCAGGCCGGGCCAAACGCACGTGCAAACATCTGCGCCATGCCGACGGCAAAGGTTGGTGCACCGCCCACGCGGCCAAACATGGTTTTCTCGCCGATGTCGGCAGCCAGTTTGTCCATGCCCGCGACGGTGACGGGGAAGCCCGCATTGGAAATGACCTCCACGACCTGGGCAGGGGCCATGGTCTTGTTGATGCCGGCATTGATGGCGAAGTATTCACCAGGAAGCAGGGCGGAGGCAGCCACGAGCGCCATCAGAGCCACGAGCATCTCGGTGACCATTGCGCCGTAGGCGACGCTGCGGATGTCGGCCTCGTTATCGAGCAGCTTCGGCGTGGTGCCGGAGGAAATCAGCGCGTGGAAGCCCGAAATGGCACCGCAGGCGATGGTGATGAACACAAACGGGAAAACGGAGCCGAGGAAGACGAGGCCGGTGCCATCGACGAACTTGGTGAGCTTCGGCATTTGCAGCTCAGGAGCCACCCAAATGACCACCACGGCCAAAACCGCCACGGTGCCGATCTTCATGAAGGTGCTGAGGTAGTCACGCGGCGCGAGAAGCATCCACACCGGCAGCACAGAGGCCGCGAAGCCGTAGATCATGATCGACCACGCGATGGTCTCGCCCTTGTAGTCGAAGAAGTGCTCGATGCCCCATTCCTTGAGATTGCTGCCGGCCCATACGCTGACGATGAGGCCCACGATACCGAAGATGGTGATGTTTCGCACGCTCACGCCGAAGAGCGTGTGACCGAAGCCCATGATGAAGGCCAGCGGGATCGTCATCGCGATGGTGAAGAGGCCCCAGGGGCTTTCGGCGAGCGCTTTGACCACCACGAGGCCAAGCACGGCGAGGAGAATCGTCATGATCGCCAGCACAGAAATCATCGCCACGAAGCCGACGAGGGGATTCACCTCTTCCTTGAGCATCTGGCCCACCGATTTGCCGCCGCGTCGGATGGAGGCAAACATCACGATGGCGTCATGCACACCGCCGCCGAGCGTGGCGCCGATCAAAATCCAAAGCATGCCCGGCAGATAGCCAAATTGTGCCGCGAGCACCGGCCCGACGAGTGGTCCAGGCCCCGCGATGGCGGCGAAGTGATGACCAAAGACGACCCATTTGTTCGTCGGCACGAAGTCCTTGCCGTCCTTGTGCGTCACCGAGGGTGGGGCGCGGTGTTTGTCGAGCACCAGCACCTTCGTCATGAGCCACTTGCTGTAAAAGCGGTATGCCACGGCAAACGAACACATCCCGGCCACCACGATCCAGAGGGCGTTGATGGTTTCTCCTTTGTGAAGAGCCGAAAAAGCGACCGATCCGGCTCCGAGGGCTGAGATGGCGATCCAGGTGAGAATTTGCAGAGGTTTGGACATAACGGGCGCGATGCTAGCGGGAGGGTGCGGCGGCATCAACCGCGAATCCTTCAGGGATTCCTCTGGCTTGAGGGGTGAAAGCAAAAACGCCCGGATCTCATGATCCGGGCGTTATTGGAAGAGAAGAATTCGCCAATCCCCGCCCTGGAGCCAACAGCCAGAAGAACTACAGAGCGGGGCGGCGAAAGGATTTAGAGGCTACCACCTCCACGGGTGACGGGCTTCCGCTCAAAGGAGTAGCTCAGTTCACCGTTTTCGATGGTGATGTAGTTGGCGGCACCGGCGATGTCTTCATTGCTGAGGCCGGGAACGGAATAATGGCGGCCTTTGAGAGCGCCATGCTTCACGGAGTCGCCTTGGCTGATGTCATGGAGGATTTCGAGGAGGTTTTCACGAGCCTCGCCTTTCTCATCCAGGGCAAAGTTCAAGCCTGCGGCCGAGGCCATGGTGTTGATCGAGACGAGTTCCTGAGCGTTGCGGCGGTCACGAGCCGCATAAAAGGCATCATTGTTACCCCACATAGGAACCAAGATGGCGATGATGATTCCGATGATAGCTACAAAAATCATCACTTCAAAGAAGCTGAAGCCCTGCTTGGAGCGGTGGAGGTAAGGGGTGTCGGGAGGGAAGTTTTTCATGGCTGTTTCGAATTATGATTCAAAAATATGGGAATTATATCGCACTTGCAAGGTATTTGTTATCATAATTTCATATTTTCTCACTAATGATGTTAAAAATCGTGAATTTGAGCTCAATGGAGCTCTTTCTGACATTTGTCGTTCGTCAGAATCTCGTCGCGAGACGTGCTCCCGCAGACTGCCAACGCTGAAAATCACATCGCAGAGAGAAGGCGGCCTCGATTGGCGGCTAGAGCTTGATTCACGGATCGCTCATTGATTTCCGACGCCTGGGCTTCATGGGTGAAGTTCAATGACGTCTCCCATTAGCGACCAGGACATCTACTTTTTCCGTGAAGGCACTCATCAGCGGCTTTGGGAGGTGCTCGGAGCGCATCTCACTCCGGAAGGCTGCCATTTCTCCGTCTGGGCACCGAATGCACGGGATGTGAGCGTCATTGGCGACTGGAATGATTGGGACGGGCGTGTGCATCCGATGCAGATGCGGGGTGAAAGTGGCGTCTGGGAGCTTTTCGTGCCGGGCGTGAAGGAGAATGCGCACTACAAATTCGAGCTGCACGACCAGCACGGGCATTTACGCGTGAAAAGTGATCCGATGGCTGTTTATGGCCAGCATGGCGCGGCCACCGCGAGCCTTACCTTTGACCTCAAACGCTACCGTTGGTCCGATGGCGAATGGATGCAGCGCCGCTCTCAAGCGGACTTGTATCATTCACCCATGAGCATCTACGAGGTGCATCCGGGCTCGTGGAAGCGGAACATGAACGATGGCGGGCGGTGGCTAAGCTACCGCGAACTGGCGGACGATTTGATTCCTTATGTGAAGGGGCTTGGCTTCACCCACATCGAGCTGATGGGCATCGCCGAGCATCCCTTTGATGGCTCGTGGGGCTATCAGGTGACGGGTTATTATGCGCCGACGAGTCGTTTCGGGAACCCGGACGAGTTTCGTGAGTTCGTGGACCGCTGCCATCAAAATGGCATTGGCGTCATCCTCGACTGGGTGCCCGGCCATTTCCCGAAGGACGATCACGGCTTAGCCAAATTCGATGGCAGTGCCCTCTATGAGCATGCGGACCCCCGCCAAGGCGAGCACATGGACTGGGGCACGCTCATCTTTAACTATGGGCGAACCGAGGTGAAGAACTTCCTCGTCGCCAATGCCCTCTATTGGCTGGACCAGTTTCACATCGACGGTCTCCGTGTGGATGCCGTGGCCTCGATGCTCTACCTCGATTACTCACGCAACGCCGGTGAATGGGTGCCAAACTACCTCGGCGGCCGCGAAAACCTAGACGCCATCGCCTTCATGCGAGAGCTGAACAGTATGTGCTACGCGAATCATCCCGGCACCACCATCATCGCGGAGGAAAGCACCGCCTGGGGCGGCGTCTCACGGCCGGTGAGCACCGGCGGGCTCGGTTTCGGCTTCAAATGGAACATGGGCTGGATGAATGACAGCCTGCGCTACATGCAGAAGGAACCCGTGCATCGCAAATACCACCACGGCGAGGCGTCTTTCTCGATGATCTACGCCTACGACGAGAATTTCATCCTCGTCCTCAGCCACGACGAGGTCGTGCATGGCAAAGGCAGCCTCGTCAATAAGATGCCCGGCGATCGCTGGCAGAAGTTTGCCAATTTGCGCATGTTCTTGGCGTGGATGTGGATGCATCCGGGCAAGAAGCTCCTCTTCATGGGGGGCGAGTTCGGCCAATGGAATGAGTGGAAGCATGATGCGAGCCTCGACTGGCATCTCTTCCTCGGTGAAGAGCACAGTGGACTGCAGCGCCTCGTGAAAGACCTCAACCATCTCTATACCAGCCGCAAAGCTCTCCATGCCTGGGATCATGAGGCGGGCGGTTTCTTCTGGCTCGATGCGAACGATGCGGAGGGCAGCGTCTTTGCCTTCGCTCGCACGTCACCGGATGGCGACAAGGTCTATGTGCTCGTGAATGCCACCCCCGTGCCTCGAAAGGGGTATCGTGCCGGTGTCGCGGATGCAGGCAGCTACCGTGAGCTGCTCAATACCGACGCTCCAATCTACGCTGGTAGTGGCGTGAGCGCCGGGGCAGGCTTCCAGGCTCAGGATGTGCCATGGCAAGGCCAGCCCTGGAGCATCGTCGTCGATCTGCCGCCGCTGGGCGTGTTGGTGCTTGGCAGGTGAGGTGGCTCATGTCATGATCCGACCATGAAAACGACAGAATCTCCCGCCGAAGGCCTTCTTTTGAGCCGGTGTGTTCTACCTGACACCGAAAGAATGCCGGTCGAGGTTGCCTCATGGCTGGCGCAGCACGCTCATTTGCCTGAAGAGCATCGAATTCGCGTCCGCGAACTCTACGACAAGCAAATGGACCAAGTCATCAGCGAAAGCGAGAAAGAGGAGTTGGATCGTTATTCGGAGGTCATCGCCACCATCGACATCCTGAGGGCGCGAGCGAAGTCCATCGTCCGTAAAGCAGCCTAAACGAATGGCTCGAGTTCCTTCATCGCTAGTGGGTGCTATCCGGCGAAGAGCATCTGCTCGATGTGAATACTGCGGCCTGCCGGAACTGGAAACGGACGAGCCTTTTGAGATCGAACACATTATTGCCATCAAGCATCATGGCGAAACGGCAGAGCACAATCTGGCTTTCGCCTGCATGAACTGCAATCGCTGCAAAGGCAGCAATGTGGGCGGCATCATTCAGCAAACCAAAGAGTATGTCCGCCTCTTCCATCCTCGCGTGGATGACTGGGAGGAGCACTTTCGTCTCTCAGAAGATGGACGAATCACGGGGCGAACCAAAGAAGGCACGGTGACGGTGGATGTGCTGGCAATGAACCTTCCCCACCTGATGAACCGTCGGCGTATTCTCATCGAGATGGGGCTTTGGTAAATGGCTCGAAGGAAAAGAGGGTTAGCCACGTTCCTTCCGCCCCATGAAATTACTTACTCTCGCCACCACCCTCCTTGCTGCGTTCGCCCTGAGCGCCGCAGACGCGCCCAAGTCGGTCTATGATGTCCCATTGAAGGATATTGACGGCAAAGAAACCTCCCTCAAAGCCTTCCAGGGCAAGGTCATGCTCATCGTCAACGTCGCCTCGAAGTGCGGGAAGACGCCGCAGTATGCGCAACTCGAGCAACTCAATCAGGATTTCAAGAAAGACGGTCTCGCCGTCCTCGGCTTTCCCTGCAATGACTTCGGTAAGCAGGAGCCGGGCTCGAACGAGGAGATCAAGGAGTTCTGCTCCACGAAATACAAAGTAACCTTCCCGATGTTCGACAAGGTCGTCGTCAAAGGCCCCGAGCAGCATCCGCTCTACCAGGTGCTCAGCGGCCCCGCCTCACCCTTCCCAGGCGATGTGAAATGGAACTTCGGTAAGTTCCTCGTTGGTAAGGACGGCAAGATTTTGAAGCGCTTCGAGCCGGGTGACAAGCCGGACGCTCCGCAGGTCGTCGCTGCCATCAAAGAGGCACTCGCCGCGAAATAACTCAGACGAATGCATTTGTTGCCGCGCCCGCCGAAAGGCTGGCGCGGCCTTTTTTTATGCGGGCAGGTAACGGCGGTAAAGCGCCTCCAGCTTGTTGAGCATCACCTCGATGCTGTGATGCTCCTCCACCATGCGGCGGCCAACCTGGCGAAGGCGGCCGGTTTCAGCTTTTTGCTCGAGGGTCTCCAAAATGCGGGCGGCGAGGGCTTCGTGGTCCTCAGCGGGGAAAATGCGCCCCGTTTCGCCCTCTCGGATGATTTCCGGGATACCGCCGCAATCACTCCCGACGACCGCCGTTTGGCAGGCGAGGGCCTGGAGTCCGATTTGGGGGACGCCTTCGTGCGCTTTGGAGGGGATGCACAGCACATCCAGAGCACGTAGGACTTCGGGGATGTCCTCGCGATGTCCCAGAAAGGTCACGGCGGGCCCGGCGCCATCTCGGATGGCGATTTGTTGATAGACGGGCAGATCCCCACCTCCCACGACCACGAATTGAATCGCCTCCCGCTTCTGGCGGAGGAGGTGAATGGCGCGGAAGAAGGTATCGTGACCCTTCCAGTAGCGCAGGACGCTCACCATGCCTACGACGGGCGTGCCGGGCTGCACAGGCAGGGCCGCGCGAGGACCTGCCAAGGTGAACCGATCTGTATCGATACCCGTCGGCAGGGTGGTGATGTCCTCCGCCGCGATGGGGAAAATCCGCCGGAAATGGGAGGTGATGCGGTCACTGGTGGTCAGGACGTGATCGGCAAAAGTCGTGAAGGCATGCTTGCTGATGCTCGGATGGGGGTAATCCACATCAATGTGACGGCTGCGGATCAGCAACGGCGTGCGGGCGAAGCGGGCGGCGATCCCGAGCAGCCATCCATCCCGTGAGCTGTGGGTATTGACGATGTCGATCCGGTTCCGGCGAAGCCAAAAGGCCAGTTGGAGGGCGTCCAGAGGGAGTCGTTTCCGGTCGAATAGGCAGGGGACGACGCCCATGCCAAAATCCTGCGCCCGGCGGAGCACCGGGGACTCCGGGTGGGCCACTAGAAAGACCTTGTGGCCCCGCTGCTGGAATCCGCGTAATTCTGCCATCACCCGGTGCTCCTGGCCGCCCCAACCGCGGGAACTTTCAGAGTGCAAAATACGCCACGGGTGGCGGGTGGGATGGGAGGGCAGGAGGGCGGGGGCAGGCATCTGTTTCCTTGTCTCAGGGAAGGCGAAATTGCATCGAAAAAATCGCCCTGAGTTGAGGCGGGCCTCGGTGAGTGAGCGTCAGCCAAATGGCTAATGACACGAATAGAGCGTTACAAATGCTTTGGCCGATTAAAACAGCATCGGCTGCTCGTCGTCGAGAGTGGTGGACTTTATGCGACGCTTTTTAGGTTTCTCTTCCGCAGCTTCGACCACTTCGAGAGCTTCTACTACGGCCTGTGGTGCCGTCACGGGCTTATAAAGCTCGACTAACGGCGTATCCGTCAAGCTTTCGGAGACCGTTGGGAAAGCAGACTCGATGGTTTCTCCTACTGTGGCCACAATTTCTTCATCATTTATCACGGAAGCTGCGTCATTCAGGTTTTCGTCATTTGGAGCTTCTGAGCTAGGCACTGGCTGCTTCCTTTTCGTCTTTTTTGTAACGCTTGGAATGTTAACCTTGGCTTTCCTGACCCGGTGTTGTTCCACTCGGCGGGCTGTGAGGCCTCTAACCTTCGAAGCGTTGCCATTGTGTCGATCAAAGTTTGGGAAAGCCAGCTTGTCTCCGGACTCAAGAAGCCAGCCTGCTTGAATGACGGCTTCGGCAAAACCTTTGCGACCGCAGAGCTTATCGAGGAATTCTTTTGTAACGTTTAAATCGTTTGGTTTTGCCCCGTTGAGCTCAGCCCATGACCATAGGCGGACGAGCTTTCCGACTACCGCATCCGAGTCGATTCGGAGCTTGGTGGCGATGGCGCAGATTTCCGGTTTGTCCGGGGTAGAGACTTCAATTTTAATCCAGGGGCGGCGCATGAGGAGCGCGACAGGAGCACGGCCTTTTCAAAGGTAAAGAAACATTTAGGGCGTTACATTGTGAACAACTTTAAATCTCATGAAAGCCAAGCCTTTCCCACTCGTTTGCCTTGGCTCATGCTGCGTTTTCTCAGTCTTCTTTTTCTCGCTGTCACGGCCTCTTCGAAGCCTCTTAATGTCGTTGTGCTGTTTGCAGATGACTGGCGGCATGACACGCTTGGTTGTGCTGGAAACCCGGTGGTGAAAACGCCTCATCTGGATGCTTTGGCCAAGGAAGGCGTTCGTTTCACCCACAACTGCGTCACCACTTCCATCTGCGGCGTGAGCCGGGCCACGCTCTTCACTGGCCAGTGGATGTCCCGGCATGGGAATCGGGATTTCAAACCTTTCAACACCCCATGGAGCCAAACCTACCCCGGCATGCTGCGTGAAGCGGGTTACTTCACCGGACACATCGGCAAATGGCACAATGGCAAATTCCCGGCTGAGAACTTTGATTTTGGTCGTGAATACTCCGGCTCGCACTGGATCAAGCAGCCGGACGGCTCTCAGATTCACGTCACGAAGAAAAACGAGGTCGATGCCTTGGAATTCCTCCGCTCCCGCCCGGCGGATAAGCCGTTTCTCCTCACTTTGGCCTTCTTTGCCACCCACGCCGAGGATCGGAATCCGAAGCAATACCTTCCGCAACCTGAGAGCATGAGTCTTTACACGGACGTGACCGTTCCTGTGCCGAAATCCTCCACGGAGGACCACTTCCGCCGCCTGCCGCCCTTTGTGGCGCATGAGAAAAACGAGAGCCGGGTGCGCTGGCACTGGCGCTTCGATACGCCGGAGCGTTATCAGGAATACATGAAGAACTACTACCGCCTCGCCACGGAGGTGGACGCTGCCTGCGGGAAGGTGCTGGCCGAACTCAAGGCTCAGGGGCAGCTCGAAAACACCCTCGTCATCTTCACCACGGACAACGGCTACTTCCACGCTGAGCACGGGCTGGCGGACAAATGGTATCCGCACCAAGAAAGCATCCGCGTCCCGCTGATCGTTCGCGATCCCCGGATGCTGGCTGCCAAGCAAGGCCGCACGGATGCAAGCCTCACGCTGAATGCCGACCTCGCTCCCACCATCCTCGCCGCCGCCGGATTGAAGGTCCCGGAGACCATGCAGGGCCGGGATTTTGCCCCGCTCTACCTCGCTGAGGCCGCCCCACCCGCCTGGCGCACCGAGTATTTCTACGAGCACGGCGTGGTGAAAGCAAAGGACGTCATCCCAGCCTCTGAGGCGCTGGTGCGGAAGGATTGGAAGTACATGCTCTGGCCGGATTACGGCACCGAGCAGCTCTTTGACCTCACGGCCGACCCGCTGGAAGAGAGTGATTTGGCCGCCAGCCCGGCCCACGCGGCCCGATTGGCCGAAATGCGGGCGCAGTTCGCCTTGCTGAAAGCGGCTGCGAAGTAAGGCCCGGCTTGCACGCTCCCGGCACCTTGCTACGGACCACATCCACCATCCCCCCGAGTCTCGTGACCAAAATCTTCGAAATCCAAGGCAAATTCGACACTGAAAACGACTGCCACAAGCTGCTCTACGCCCCGCATCCGCTGCCTCTGAAGTATCGTGAAGGGCGGGTGTATAAAATCGAGTTCAGCGGCGAGGAAGCCGCGCTGGATGCCTTTGTGAACAAGGTGCTCGTCGATTCGATCAGCCAAGAGGCCCGCATCGGCGGCCAGCCAGTCCATCAAAAGGCGGCTTTCGTCCTCGAATACGGCATGAAGGGCGCAGCGCTCGATTTGGAGAAGGAAATGATCCTCAATTACTTCCGCAGCATGGCTTCCCCTGGCTTTGAGATCACTCGTCTCACGCTGCGTACTCGCATCTACGTCTTCGGTGAAGGTGCGGAGCCTGCCCAGTTTGTGCGTGACATCGTGAACCCCGCCATTCACACTCACGAGGTTTTGAAAGCGGCGGCGTGAGGCAGGCTGCACAACGCATTCGCGGTTCGATGATTCGAATTTTTCCCATGATTCGATGCTCTGTGCCTGCGGCGTGCCGGGTTGGGAACCTCCGCAGGGCATTTTTAGTGCTGGCTGGGTTTTCTCTGGCTGCCTGCCAGCAGGCCCCGGTGAAGCTGCCCGAGGATGATCTGGTGCGGCAGGCACGCGAGTGGCGGAAGAAGGATGGGATGAAGACGGCACGCGACCGCCTGCTGGTGAGCCTGGAGAAGATGGACGCGGGAGGCGGGGCCTTTGAAAAGAGGCTGCTGCGGACCAATGCGGACAAGCAGTTTGCCTTTGCGGATTCCATGTCGGGGCTAACGCCCGCGCAACGGCAGCGGACCGGGATCTACTTTTTGTGCGGCTTTCACACAGCGACGGATCTTTCCAAGCGGGTGGCTGTGAACGTCGTTGAATCCCTCCGTGCTCAGGGCTGGCACGCACGGCTGATCGACCTCAAGCCGCATGAAACCGTGCAGCAGGACGCTCAGCGGGTGCAGGTGGCGATGGAAAAAGAGCTGCCACAGGTGGACCGGGCGGTGCTCGCCGGTTTCTCAAAGGGCGGGCTGGACTGGATGCAGTGGTTCTCCCACGAGGCGGCGAAACTGCCGGCTCGTGAACGGGCCAAAGTGCGGCTGATGATGAGTTTTGCCGGCGTGCTGCGTGGGTCGATGGTGGCCGATTGGCTCTACCGCGGCTGGCCGCCGTTTGCCCACACGACGAGGCAGTATGTGCGGCTGTTTGATCAGCATGGACGGAAGGTGATCGAGGACGTGCGGTCGGTGAGCCAGGACCCGTGGATGCAGGATCCCGCTCCGAGTCTGCGGGAAATCGCTCCCGATTTACGCGTCATTAGCCTGGTGGCGGTGCCGGATGGTCCCAATGGGTATCCGCAGGCACATTTTGGATTTAAGGTGCTCAGCCGACTGGTGGCGGCGCAGTGGCGCTGGGTAGGGCCGCTGGATGGCATGACCGAAAGCGCCTCCCAAGTGCTGCCACCGGGTTCAGGAGTGGAGCAGCATCTCGTGCGGGTGCTGGGATCGCATGCGCTGCTGGATGGGCGCTACCTGAACGGTGCCGCCGTCTCCTCCGCCTTCACGAAAAAGCACGCCGAGCAAAACCAAGGCGGAAAAGAGCTGCTCGATGACCTTTTGCGCAGTCTTCCGCGTGCCTGGGTGATGCGGTAGGCTAGGCACTCAGCTCTTTGGCTCTCTTTGCCACCAGCCCAGCGCAAAACCGATACCCGCTCCGAAGCCGAGGCCGTGAAACAAGCCCCAGCCGAGCTTGGCCACGATGGCCACCTGCGGTTTGGCCCAGCCTTCGATGCCGTGAGCGAGGAAGCCATACATCCATTTTCCGCCAAGGAAATAGCCAGCGGTGTGCAGCACAAAAAGCACCGCCGCTCCGCTCCAGAAGCCACGAGCCTTGCCGAGCTTTATCCACGCTACCCAGCCAAAAAACAGCGTCCCAGCCAGCGCCGCGATCCATTCCCGCTGCTCATGTTTGATCAAGAACCACGCCAAACTCCAAAGCACGGCGTAACCTCCAAACGCGGGCAAAAAGAGCGTGTAGAACCTTCGAAGCCGGTTTTCACCTTTCATGAGCCCGCTCATCGCCAAACCTGATCCGAGCAGGTAAACCAAGGCGATGAGCGCATACATGCCTACCTCGCTCCCGGCGATTCGCGGCACAAAAGCCCACACGGAGTAGGCCAGTAGGCTCACGAAGCCTAGGCCGAGGCTGCCGTGGAGAGTGGATCGAAGAAGGACATTCATGCGGCATGCAAAACGCTCTCCAAGGAAGCTTCTTCGGCTTCTTTCATGTGCCGGCACTCTCGGGATATTCCCCCTTTCCAAACCAAAATTGAACCACTAGCATCGCCTCCGACTCCAACAGCGGTCTCTCCTATGAAAACACCACGCGCTGCCGCCTTTCTCGCTCTCGCTGCCAGCCTCGCGAGTCTTTGTTACCTCCGTGCCGATGACGGTGAAGAAAGCGTGGCGAAGGCCGAAAAACCCAAAATGGCCATCTTTGCCGAGGATGTGACCGTCGATGGCACCCGCCGCCCGGAACTCGGACGTGCCTTGGCTGATAGCCTCAGCACCGCGTTGCTGCGTCGCGGTCAGGTGCGTGTGTTTAATCTCATGACCGAGGAAACCGAGAGCGGCACTCAAGTGCTCCGTTCGCCGCGTGACTCCGGCGTGAACCGCTCACACGCCACCGCTCTCGATAAGGGCCTCGATTACCTCCTTTCCTTCAATCTGCTCTCCAACGGCCCCGAGCATCGCATGACCGTCAAAAAGACCCGCGTGCCGAATTCCGAGCTCGTGGATTCCTGGCAGTTCAGCCACTACGGTCGCGCCAGCGAGCTCTTCAGCCTCGTGCCAAAATTCGTCGAGCGGGTGGACCCCAAGCCCATCATCCGTGGTTACCCAGCGATGCAATCCCCTTCGGAACTGCGCCCCCAACTGCGTCCCGAAAACAATCCCCAGTTTGCCGGGGATTACGCCAATCCCTCCAGCCCACGCTACGATCCTTGGCGGATGAACCAAATGGCGAACTATCCCGATCTCGCCAACGTCCCCAAAGCGCTCACTTATCAAGAGGTCGGCTCCATCGCCCACATCAATGACTTCTGGAAGTTTGCCATCGTGCGTCCGAAAAATGGCGTGCTCCTCAAGGAAAATGACCCGCTCCATGTGCTCTACGATGAAGGCGATGTGTATGCGAACCTGCGTGTCGGCAATGTGGAGCGTACCGGTGCCGTGGCGGACTACGGTGGCCTCACACCAGCCTACAAGCCGCTGTATCGTGGCGACAAAGTCTATGGCTGGGCCACGCCACAGGGCTTTCCTTCGGACCAGCGTGTTGAAGGGTCGAAGTAAAACGCGCTCAGGTCAGATCGCGAAGCTTTCGAGCCGCTTTCAGCACCTTGGCTACAGCCTCGGTCGCTTCCGCCATCGTATTCATTCGGCTGAATGAAAATCGCAGCGTGCTCGCCGCATGCCGCGCCTCATATCCCATCGCCTCCAGCACATGCGAGGGATGCAGTGATGCCGTGTGACAGGCTGAACCCACCGAGCAAGCCACGCCCACCTGATCGAGCAGAATGAGCATCCCCGCCGCGTCGATGCCAGGAAAGCATAGGCTGGAGGTATTCGGGAGTCGCGGCGCCTTCACCCCATGAATCACCGCATCCGGCCACTCGCTCACGATTTGCGCTTCAAAAGCATCGCGAAGCTCGCTGGAGCACGCTGACATGGCCAACTCCGCCGCTTTGCCTAGCCCGACGATGCCGGGAACATTCTCCGTGCCGCTGCGCCGCCCGCCTTCCTGCCCGCCGCCGATGATCAACGGCTCAAAGCGCACTCGCTGGCTTACGAACATGGCTCCGATGCCCTTCGGCGCATGAAACTTGTGCCCGCTCAGGCTCATGAAATCGACCTTCGCATCCAGCGGCACCTTGCCGATCATCTGCACCGCATCCGCATGCACCAAAGCGCCATGCTCATGCGCCAGCGCCGCGATTTCCCGCATCGTTTGAATGACACCGGTTTCATTATTCGCCCACAAGACGGAGACGAGGGCGGCGTCGTTCGACTTGAGGGCTTCATCCAGCTCCGCGAGGTCGATAAGGCCATTGGCATCCACTTTGATGTGGCAAACCGTGCCGCCGCTCTCCTCCCATCGCATCGCACATTCGAGTCCTGCCGCATGCTCGGCCTTCGTCGTGATCAAAGTCGGCCTCTCCGGCCACAAACGCCTGACGGAGGCATGCACTGCATTGATCGACTCCGTGGCGCCGCTCGTGAAAACGACCTCCCGCGCCTCCGCACCGATCATCGCCCCCACCTGCGCCCTCGCTGTTTCCACCGCCTTGCGAGCTTTTCGCCCCGCCGCATAGCTCGCCGAAGCATTCGCCGGATTCTCCCGCCAAAACGGCATCATCACCTCCAGCACCGCTGGATCGATAGGTGTCGTGGCATTGGCATCGAGGTAGATCATTCGCCGACGAGTTGGAGAGCTGATCGGACGAGCGAATCGCTCAAATGAGCGCCTGCATCACGTAAATCGCGAATGAATGGCGCGGCGGCTTGAATGAGATGCTTCTTTTTCGCGATGAGCAGCACGCCTAAACTGCCCGTGACTGGCATACGCATCACTTCCGCGCAGCGTCGCCCGGCTAGATCATCAATCACGACCTCGGATTGACCCGCATCCACCGCCCAGGCGATCACCGCCGTCTCACCCTTGCCGAGATCCCAGCTCGCAATCTCCGAAGGGATGGCCTTATCGTCCCGCACGATGCCCTCAGGCAGGGAAGTGATCCACTGGTGTCCGGGATCAGCGCCTCCAGCCGAGCATACCTCTTCAAAGACGCTGCGGGGAATGATCGTTTCGGAAGGAATACGCAGCAGCAAATCTGCTTGGCCGATTTTTGCCAAGAGAATGACTGGAGAGGCATTGACAATCCAGCGCATGCTAGTGACGGGCCAGGCTGGCCTTGAGGTCTGGGAGCGTTTCCTGCATCGGTGTGACTCCAAAACGACCCAGCGAGTCGATGAAGGCAGCACGAGTGACTCCAGCCACTTCCGCAGCTTTACCCTGGCTGAGCATCCCTGCTTCAAACCACTTCACCGCCGCCGCGAGGCGCATCGCATGTACAAACTCCTTGGGCGACACTCGCAGCGCGGAGAAGGCAGTGTCAGGCAAATCGAGTTCCACAGTCGTAGTCATGGGTCGAGTGTCGCGGTCTCGATTCACACTGTCAACGCCTCCTTCCCGCACTCGACAAGCTACGCCGCCCCGCTAGCATCGCGGTCCTATGCTCGATATCCGGCTCCTTCGCGAAAATCCTGACTCCATCAAACAACGCCTCGCCAACCGTGGCGGCGAACATGCGTCCCTCGTGGATCAGGTGCTTGAAATCGATACCCAGCGCCGCAGTGCCGAGACCGAGCGCCAGAAGCTTCAGGGCGACCGCAACCGCATCAGCAAAGAGATCGGTATCGCCAAAAAGAACGGCCAGGATACCAGCGCCATCGAGGCTGAGGTTCGCGGCATTGGCACCCGCATTGACGAAATCGGTCGTGACGCTGACGCGAGTGATGTGAAGCAGCGCGACCTGCTTCTCAGCATCCCGAATCTTCCTCACGAGGCCTGTCCCGTCGGCCACAGCGCCGAAGAGAATCCCGAAGTGCGTGTCTGGGGCACAAAGCCCGCTTTCGCCTTTGAACCCAAGGATCACACCGCCATCGCTGGAGCACTCGGCATGATTGATTTCGAGGCCGGCGTGAAAATCACTGGCAGCGCCTTCGTCGTTTACAAAGGCGCAGGCGCTCGTCTGGAACGTGCGCTGATCAATTTCCTGCTCGACCTGCACACCATGCAGCATGGCTATCAGGAAATCAGCCCGCCGCTGCTGGTGAAACCCGAGTGCCTCGTCGGCACTGGCCAGCTTCCAAAGTTTGGCGATCAGGTCTATCACAGCCCCGAGGATGATCTCTACCTCATCCCCACCGCCGAGGTGCCCGTGACGAATCTGCACCGCGAGGAAATCGTATCGCATGATAAGCTGCCGATCAATTACGCTGCCTACACGCCTTGTTTCCGTCGCGAAGCTGGCAGCGCCGGTCTCGGCACGCGTGGCCTCATTCGAATGCATCAGTTTGATAAAGTCGAACTCGTGAAGATCACCACGCCGGAGACCAGCGTGGCGGAATTGGAAACGCTGACCGGCCACGCTGAAAATGTGCTCCAACTTCTCGGCCTGCATTACCGCGTCATCGAGCTCTGCACGGGTGACATCGGCTTTGGCTCCACCAAGACCTACGACATCGAAGTCTGGGCTCCCGGACAAGGTGCCTTCCTTGAAGTCAGCAGTTGCTCCAGCTTTGGCGACTACCAGGCCCGCCGCATGAACCTCCGCTTCAAAGACGAGAACGGCAAAAACCGCATCCCGCACACGCTGAACGGCTCAGGCACCGCTTTGGCCCGTCTCTTTGTGGCTCTCGTGGAAACCTATCAGCAGGCGGATGGCTCGATTTTGATCCCCGAAGCCCTTCGCGGTCATTTCAGGGCCGAAAAGATCGGCTGATCGGGCCACTCCAAAGACTTGTTCACAGCGAACACGATTATTCACAGGTTTCGGACCGGTGAAAATCACCACATCTTGTTTCGGAGTCCTTAAAGAACCCCAAGATACGGGAAAAATAGGCCTTGTTCCTTGCGGCCTATCCACCGCGCATGGTTTGCTCCGGGGTAACACTGTCTTTGCTTAACACTCACGTCCCGACCGCGCCATGTACCTCAAGAGCCTCACCCTTCACGGCTTCAAGTCCTTCGCCGACAAGACCCACTTTGAATTCCACAAAGGCGTCACCGGCATCGTCGGCCCCAATGGCTGCGGCAAATCGAACGTCGTCGATGCCATCCGCTGGGTGCTCGGGGAAACCTCCGCCAAAGCTCTTCGTGGCGATGAAATGGCCGATGTCATTTTCAACGGCACCGACAAGCGCAAACCCGTCGGCCTTGCCGAGGTCACGCTCACGATGGCAGATTGCGAGCAGTCGCTGAAAGTCGATTTCAATGAGGTCGCCATCACACGTCGCGTGTATCGCGATGGAAAGAGCGAGTATCGCCTCAACAACACCGTCTGCCGCCTCAAGGACATTCACGATCTCATCGCGGGCACCGGCATTGGCCGCGCCGCTTACTCGATCATGGCGCAGGGCCAGATCGACATGCTTCTCAGCTCGAAGCCGGAAGACCGACGCACCGTTTTCGAAGAAGCGGCGGGCATCACGAAGTTCAAATCGCAGAAGCGTGAAGCCCTGCGCAAACTCGAATACACCGAAGCAAACCTTCTCCGTGTCGCCGACATCATCGCGGAAGTAAAACGCCAGATGGGCACGCTCCAGCGCCAGGCCGCCAAGGCTCGCCGCTACCAGACGCTACTCGAAGACACCCGACTGCTCGACACACACCTTGCTCACAAGCAATACACCGAGTTCTCCGGCGAAAAATCCGAGAGCGAAACGCAGGTGCGCATGCTGGCCAACCAGCTCGAAGAAACGAAGCTCAAGCTCCAAGGTGCCGAGGCCGATGCCGCGCAGACCCGCGAGGCCTACCACGCCCTCGAAAGCCAGATCAGCCAGGCTCGTCAGCAGGCGCAGGAGCTTCGCTCGCAGATGCAGAGCGCCGAAGGTCGCATCGGCTTCAATCGTGAGCGCAGTGAGGATTTGCAGGCCCGCATTCGTCAAAACGAGGAGCAGATGGCCAACAACGAGGAACTCCTTGATCAGGCCCGTCGCGACCTCACCACGGCGGATGAGCAACTCGCCGCCATTCGTGAAAACATCGCTTCACGCCAGCTCGCGGTGAATGAACACGGCTCGCAGCATCAGAACCTCGTCCCCGAGCGCAATCGCCTCGACACTGAGCGCCGCAGCATCCGCGAATCGATTCGCCAGTTCGAAGGCCAGATGGCCGCCAGTGAGGCCCGTGCGCAGTCGTTGACGAATCAAATCGCCGCTGACCGCCAGCGTCACGAGGCGCTCGCTCATGATCGTCAAACCGCCGCGCATGCCCGCGAGGCCAGCCAGGTCGAATACGACGCCCTCCAGCGCCAGATTTCCGAACTCGAGCAGACCCGTGACGAACTCGACGAGAAGGCCAAAAACTGTGCTCGCGACATCATTGAGCGCCGCCGCCAGCGCGATGCGATGAACAACGAGCTCAACGAGCTTCAGCGCAGCCTCACTCAGCGCAAATCACGCCTCGAAGTCATCGAGCAGCTCCTCGCCAAAGGCGAAGGCCTCTCCTCCGGCACGCAGCGTGTCCTCGCCGGCCTCGATAACCCGGAAATCTACTCCACCGGCGTTCGTGGCTTGCTCGCATCCAGCATCGAGGTCGCTGACACGGCTTTCATCCCTGCCATCGAGGCGGCGCTCAAAGATCATCTCCAAGCCGTTTTGCTCACCGAAAGCGAATTGGCCGCTCAAATCGTCCAAAGGCTCTCCGATCACAAAATGGGCCGCGCCGCCCTTTTCCCGCAGGATTTCATCAATCTGCGTTCGCAGGCCGATCGCGAGCTTTTGCCCGGCGGAGCCATCGCCTGGGCCACGGACAAGGTTCGCGTCAAAAACGGCGTGCAGAGCCTTATCGACCACCTGTTGCATAATGTCGTCATCACAGAGGACATGCACACCGCGCTGCAGTTGAAGCGCCAGCTTCCGCACCTCGCCATCGCCACCATGAAGGGCGAATTTGTCAGCAGCGACGGCATCATCTATGGCGGCGCTTCGAAGGAAGAAGAAAGCTCCACTCTGCGCCGCGAGGCCGAGGTGAAGCAACTCCGCACCGAGGTCGAGGCGCTGGAGTTCCAGTTCCTCGAAAAAGACGAGGCCGTGCAAAACATCAGCTCGGAGCTTGAAGACATGCAGCGTGAGGAAGTCTCCCTCCGCGAGCAGTCTCAGCGTGCTCGCGAAGGCTTCTCCTCGCTTCAAGGAAAGATGTCCGTCGTCCAGCGTGCGCTTCAGCAGGCCACCGCGAAGTATGAAAGCATCGAGTGGGATCAAAACCAGATCTCCGAGCGCATCGGCGGCAGCGAAGGCGTCATCAATCAGATGCGTGAAGCCGCGATGATCGCCCTCGAGCAGCTCGAAGGCAGCCGCGTGCGTGAAAACGAACTCGAACTCGAAATGGAGACCTTCCTCCGTCGCGAACTCGAATCCAGCGAGCAACTCAATGAACTCCGCACCGCATTGGCACTCGAACAAAGCGCCCTCGGCAGCATCGAGCGTCAGAAGACACCGCTCGGTGCCCGCATGCAGGAACTCGCCGCCGCCATTCGCCGCTTTGATGAGGAGATCGCCACTTGGCGCATGCGCATTCAGCAGAGCGAGGCCGAAAACGCCCGCTTCGCCGAGCAGATTGAATCCCAACAAGGAACCATCGCCGCCATCGAAGAGCACCTGCACTCCAAGACCGAAGAACGCGCCGGACTCTTCGAGCAAGTCAGCCGCCTCGAAGCCGAACTCACGCAACTGCGCCAAAGCTTCAACGGCCTCAACGAAAGCCGCAACCGCGCCGAAGTCGCCCTGACCCGTGTCGATCTTCGCCTCGAAAACCTCATCAGTCAGGTGCAGGAGCGTTACAGCTTCCACATCAGCGCCTTTGAGCCGGACTACCACGTCCTCATGTTGACCATCGAGGAGCAGAAGAAGAACCGCAGCCGTGGCAAGAAGGCCGCCAGTGCTGCCGAAGAGGAAAAAGATCCGTCCGATCAGGCAGAAGTTTCCGATCTAATCGAGGAAGAGGCCGCTCCCGTTGAAATCCCCGCCATCTCCAACCGCGATGACGACGAAGTCTCCATCGAAGACGTCGTCATCCCTGGCGAGCAGGCCGAGCCGGATTGGGCTTTCGTCATGGAAGTCGTCTATGAACTGCGTCAGAAGCTCGAAGGCATCGGCCCCGTCAATCTCGACGCCATCCAGGAATTCGAAGAACTCGAAGAACGTCACAACTTCCTTGAAACGCAGCATGGCGACCTCGTGAAGGGCAAGGAAGAGCTGCTCAACGTCATCGCCAAGATCAACGAAACCACCAAGCTGATGTTCAGCGAGACCTTCAACCTGGTCCGCGGCTTCTTCCAAAACAACTTCCGCGAACTCTTCGGTCCGCAGGCCAAGGCCGATCTCATGCTCGTCGATGAAAACGATCCCCTGGAGTCAGGCATCGAAATCATCGCCAAGCCGCCCGGCAAAAAGCTGCAAACCATCAGCCTCCTCTCCGGTGGTGAGCGCAGCATGACCGCTGTAGCGCTGCTCTTCTCCATCTATCAGGTCAAACCTTCGCCCTTCTGCGTTCTCGATGAGCTGGATGCGCCGCTCGATGAAACGAACATCGCCCGCTTCCTCAAGATGCTGGACAAGTTCATCGACAACTCGCAGTTCATCATCGTCACGCACAACAAGCGCACGATGAGCCGCGCGGATGTCATCTACGGTGTCACCATGCAGGAATTCGGCGTCTCCAAACCTGTCGGCGTCCGCATGACCACGGAGGACACGCGCATCATGAAGAAATCCCAGCAGGAACTCGCCCTCGAAGCCAAACATCGTGATGAGGATGAGCATGAAGATTCTGTTAACGACCTCGATACCGAGCAGGAGCGCCTGACGGAGATCGAGGAGCTTGAAGAACAATCCCCGGCCGTCCTCGTCTGAACGGCCAGGTTGGTTTCGGGCAGGTCGGCTCTCACGAGTCGGCCTGTCCGATGACCGATCACTTTTCCACCACCTCGCTCGACTGGCTCATATCGAGATAGAGCGAGGTCATCGGCGGCACGTCACCAATGGGCAGCGCATTCGAGATACTCGTCTCTTGAGTTTTTGAGCCTGAGAGGCGGTTCGTGACCTTCGCCTTGCCGTTCTTCAATCCCTGCCAGCTCAAAGACTCGGTACTCAGATTCACTCGAATGTCCTTCATCATATTCGCACCGTGCAAATTTGTTACGATGAGGAAGATCTGGCTGCTGTCTGGATCTCGCCGGGCATAATGGGAAAGCCTCTGGTCGCTGTTGTCGCGATTCAGCGGGCGCACGTTGCCTTTTTGGCTAGCGCAGGTTCATTGTAGATTGTTCACTTAGCCAGCCAAGACTCAGTCTTCTTTGAGCTTCCGCCGAAGAGTGGCGCGGTTCATTTTCAAGGCGGCGGCAAGTCGTGTGGGCTTGTGGTCAAAGCGTTGGAGGAGCGTTTCGAGCATGCTGGTCTCGACGGTTTCAAGCAAGTCGTCGTAGGCGGGCATGCGGTCGTCTTCGCCGGTGGTTTTTTGATCGAGCCAAGCGGCCAAGGACCGCTTCATGGCGTCTTTGAGATGATTGGAGGGCTCGCTGGAAATGAGATGCGCGGGCAGATGATGCGGGAGGATGGTGTTTCCACCGCAGACGGCTGCAGCATGCGCGATGGCGGTTTGCAGTTCGCGGACGTTTCCTGGCCATGCATGAGATTTGAGTGCTGCCAGCGCTTCGGCGGACAGGGCGAGTTCGCCTGTCTTGGAGGCGGCGAGGGCAGGGATGTCGTTCGTGCGCTCGCGCAGTGGCGGGAGTGCCACTCGCAGCACGGCGAGAGCGTAGAACAAATCTTCTCGAAAGGCCCCTTCGGCCACTTTGGCGGCGAGATCGTGGCTGGAGGCGCTGAAAAGACGGGCACTGAGCTTTCCAGCGGCGAGACGATGCATGAGCGCGGCTTGGAGCGGCTTTGCCCAGGTGCTGATCTCGTCAAGGAAGAGCACGCCATCAGCTGCTTTCGTGATGGCTTCCTCGAGAGCGGCCTGCGCACGGTCTTCAGGCCATTCATCGGCGCGGAATAAGATGAGAGGTTTTTCGGCGCGGGCGCTGTGACGATGGATGAACTCGGCGGCGAGACTTTTGCCACTGCCGGGCGGACCTTGCAGGAGCACAGGTGTGTCGCAGCTGCTGGCCTGGGCGATGGAGGCAAAGGCTCGCTGCATCGGCTCGCTGGTGCCGATCATGGTTGTCTCGATGCGTGCGACGGTTTTCACAGGCGCGAAGACCTCACGAAGGGTGCGCTGGATGGCGGCGAGATCGAGGGGCTTGAGGAAATACTCGCGAGCGCCGAGTCGGCGAGCTTCGAGTGCGGTATCGAGCGTGCCGTGGGCAGTGATGATGATGACGGGCGGCGGCTTGGGGAGCTTTTGGATCTTCTCGAGAACTGTCAGGCCGCTGATGTCTGGCAGGCCCACATCGAGCAGGACGAGGGAAAACGGCTGCGAGGTGAGCTTGTCGATGCCGCTTTGACCGGAAGCGGCGACGACCGGCGTGGCATCTAGGCGGCGCACGACTGTCGAGAGGGCGGCGGCGAGGGCGTATTCGTCTTCGATGATGAGAATGGAATGGCTCATGCGGGGGAGGGGAGTGAGACGGAGACGAAGGCACCACCCTTGGGATCATTTTGTAGCGAGAGGCTGCCTCCATGTGCCTCGATGATGCTGGCGACGATGTTGAGGCCCACGCCCATGCCGCCTTCTTTTTCCGTGTAAAAAAGCTCGGTGCCTCGGGCGAGTGCGGCTTCGCTAAATCCGGAGCCAGTATCGGCGAAGCGAAGGGTAAGGTCGTTTTCGTGTTTCTTGGCGCTAATGCGGAGCTTTCCACCGCGTGGCATGGCCTGGATGGCGTTGATGATGAGATTGCGAAAGGCCTGGGTGAGCCGCTGGGCATCGCCATCGGCTGGAAACGGGCTTTGGAGGTCGAATTCGAGTTTTACACCGCCGTGGCGAGCCTGCGGTTCGAGGCTGGTGGCGACGCTTTGGATCGCTTCGGCTAGGTCGAGCCGCGAAAGCCGCGGCGGGACGGGATTGGCGAGGTGGAGCCATTGGTTCACGAGGCCGGCAATGACTTCCGATTCGCTTTGAATGAGCTGCACGGCTTGGGAGTCCTCGTCATTGGCTGGCGTCATGAGCTGGGCGTGAAGCTGGATGGAGGCGAGCGGGTTTTTGATGTCGTGTGCGAGGCTGGTGGCGACGCGACCGAGCATGGCGAGTCGTTCGGTTTGTGCTCGTTTGGAGCGTTCACGGGCCAGGAACCAGCCGATGAGGCCAGCCACGAGCCAGAAGGCGAGGAATGCATTTCGAGTGGCGGGATCTCGCAGCGAGAGTTGAGACGCCACGGGCTCGCGGGTGAAGATCATATCGTTTTTCTCATCCATACGGATGACGAGCGTATCTTCGCTGGTGGCGATGCCTTGGCCTGCCTCGCGAAATTCTATCTGCACGCCGAGGAGTTGGGCAAGGTCACTGGCGAGTTTTTCGCTGCGCGGGAGGTTCATGCGGCGGACAAACTCCGCATCGGCCTGAGCGAGGGCCTGGAAGAGGCGGCTGGATTCCTCGCGCTCGCGTTGTCTCAGCCAGGCGAGCAGCAGCAGCGAGCCCGCGATGACAAACGCGAGGTAGCCGAGGCCGAAGCGCCAGGATTTAAGCAGGGCAAACACGCCACGAGCATGGAGTCGGGGTGTTAGTTCGCAAAAACTTTCGTTGATTCAGCGGCATGAGGTGCCAGCGTGAACTCGTAACCCCACTCCAACACACATCATGGCCAGCGAAGCAGTCATCACCCTTACCGAAGCCAATTTTGAATCCGAAATCGCCGCTTCCAGCGTGCCCGTCATCGTAGATTTCTGGGCAGAATGGTGCGGCCCATGCCGCATGCTCGGCCCGATCCTCGACGAGCTCGCCACGGAGCAGACCGGCAAGGTCAAGATCGGCAAGGTGAATGTGGACGAAGCTCCAAATCTCTCCACTAAGTTCGCGGTGCGTTCTATCCCGATGCTGATCTTCTTCAAAGACGGTGTCGTGAAGGACTCCGTGATCGGCGTGCAATCCAAAGATGCTCTGGCTAAGCGTCTGGCGGCTCTGGCCTAATTTCATCATTTCCCATGAAAAGCCGTGGGCTGATGCTCACGGCTTTTTTTCTCTCAAAGCAGGACCGCTGGGGAGTTTCCTCCCCGGCAGTCTGGTTTGAACGTGTTTTTAGCGAACAAGGGCTGGATGCGTTCCGGGCTTCAAGCCCGTGTGGATACTACGAGCCGTTGTATTCGACATAGCCGTTGTCGTTGACCCAGCTGAGGTAGCTGGAGGTCTTGGCCCCTTCATCGTCGTCGATTGGGCCTGAGGTGAAGGCCTTGCCCTTGAAGGCACCGTCGGTGGGGCTGATGCCAGCTTCTGCGGCATCGATGACGGCGGCAGCAGTGGTGGAACTGCTGAAGGTGTGGGAAGCGCCAGCAGCGATGGCGGCGTTGAGGACGGAAGCGACGGTTTGAGCGTTGCGCTTGGCAGCGGTGTCACGAGCGCTGTCGTTGAGGTTACCGATGTTTGGGATCGCGATGGCGGTGATGATGCCGATGATGGCAATGACGACGAGCATTTCTACGAGGGAGAAGCCGGCCTTGAGGGAGGTATTGCTTTTCGTGAATTGCATGGTGTGGTTTGGCTATTGGATATCTTCGACATATCCGATTTTCATTCGAGCGTTCCTAAATTATGAAAATAATATTTAATATTATTTTAAAATCAGTGTAATAATTTCATTATATAATAAAAATTATAAAAAATAGTTGAGCACACCTCCGTGAAAACTTGCTTTATAAACCGCTGTTTCCCAATGAATTTCTTCTGGAATGAACCTTTCAGGAGGCCTGTTTCTGACTTTCGGTAATTTTAAGAATGTGAATAATCATAGGGGAGCAACCTTGGCTCCCCCCGCAAGAAACCGTGCCTTCCGAGGCCATTCCTGTGAGGCTGCTCTTCGTTGTGAGGGAAGAAAAAACGGAACTGGATGCCTTAGGCTAAAGAGGGTGGCTTAAAGGACAGTTCGTTTTTCGTGCTCGACTCAGGGGGGGCTGCCAGGAGGCTCATGATGCTGGAGCGGGGCGCATTTGGATGAAGGTGGCGCGTCCGGAGAACATGAGAGAGGTATGATTTTGGGAAAGAAGGCTGGTGGTGCCGCTGAGGGTCCAGAAGGGTGATTTGGCGGTGAGTTGGACGAACCAGAAGCCGGTATAGCCGCTGCCTCCAGCTGCAGAATCGCCTTTCCAAAGCTGGAAATGATCGGATTGGCTTCAGGATCGCTGGCGGTATTGGGCAGCTAGACGCTGCATTGAGCTGCGAGTTTTGCGTGCCGGGATTGGTCACGAGCGGCGATTTATTGCCACCGAAAGTATGGCGGAGGCCGCGGAGTGTGATGAGGTCCTCTGGTGAAAGCGGCGCATGACGCAGCGCCACCTCGTCGATGGCTCCGGTAAAGGCTGAAGCTCCGGCAGCATCCGCTGCGCCGATGCCATTTAAAACGAAGAGACTGTTCGACGCGTCCTGCACCTCGCCGGTGGTGCCGTTCCAGCCGCTTTCGTCAAAGCTCCACGCGATGCCGGGACTCTGCACCGGCAGTTAGGGCGAAAGATAAGTCCCGTGGATGATCGCTGGCGTGCTGTCGCCTGGTTTCAGCCACGCGACGGAAAGGTGGTCGCCTCTATTGCCATCCTTCATGAGGGCCTCGATGTACCTCATCCCGGCATTGAGCGTGATAAGCGCGGCCATTTGCTGCGGATACTAGGTGTAGGCGCGGGGTTCCGTCCAATTTGGCTGGGAGGCGATCTCCTTGGCGGCGGCGGGATTGGCGCTGGTGCTCAGACGCAGCGAACTCTGGTCATCGGTAGCAAGGTTAAAGCCATACCGGCCGGTGACCGGCACATGGATGAAGCCTCGCACTGGCTAGCCCATGTTGTCATCCCAGTTGGAAGGTGTCTCGAAGCTGCCGATGAGATCACGCTCCTTCGGATTGGCTGGATAAGCCGCGTTGGAGGTCAGACTCGCCACGCTGACACCCGCGAGCTCCGTCCACCATTCGCGGGCGATTTGGCCAGTGCCGAGATTCGGAAGTAAAATGATCCTTTTGAAGGCCACGCTGCTCGTCTGGCCGTTCGCGGTGGCAAACACCGTACTCTGATAAGTGCCTGGTGCGGCGGTGACGTTGCCGCTGATGAGGCCGGAAGTGGCGTTGATGCTCAAACCGGCAGGCAGACCATTCGCTGTGTAGTTCAGCGTGCCCGTGCCAGTGCTTGCATTGATTTAAAGCGAGACGGCGCTGTTTAGCAGAACGATCTGCCGACCTGGATTGGTGTCGATGCGGTGCGTCTGGTTGGTGACTTGAATCACTCGCGATACGGACCACGCGCCGCTGGCATTCACCGCGCAGAGTATTCAGTAGCCGGGCGTGAGCAGCCGACCATCCGGCAGCACCGCCGCCGACGTCGGGATGTGCGGCGTCCATGGAATCGGCAACGTCCACTCGCCTTTGATCGCCTTGTCTGCCGGCGCGGCGTGAGCCAGCACCTGTGCGGCGGCTTCGGCAGCGGATGGCATGAGCTTCGCAGCCTCAGCGGCAAGCTGATCCGCGAACGCATGGTCATCGGCTGCGGCTTGGACTTGTTCAATAAGCAACCCAAGCAAGAATAAAGAACGAAGAATTGGTGGAAGGTGTGAGGTGAGAGGCGTGAGTGGTAAAAATATAAATCATACGATCATCCGGGCGGGCCGCCTCGGCTCAATTCAGGTGTTTGTAAACAAACCTCCGCTTTGGTGATGGTTGGCGGATCTTGAGTATTCTTTGCGCTGGTCGTCAGGCGGCCCGCTGTGCTAGCTTTGAAAAAACATCTCGAATGCGAACCCTCCTCGTCCTGTTGCTCACCGCTGCCGCCGCCGCAGCGCAGCCCAAAAGCAAGGTCAAAGCCCTGTGCGCGGTGAGCTGTGCGGATGTGTGTAGCTCACTGGCCAAAGCTATTCAGGATGATCCGAGATCGCTTACCACGCGGCTAGAGGATGCGCTCGTCATCAGCGAGAGCTGCACTGCTGAGATCGTGGCTACCGCCATCGCCACGGTTAACGGTGATCCTTTGCTCACGCGAAAAATCATCGAGACCGCTCAAGGCGTGCTGCCTTGGCGGCGCCGAGAGATCGAGCAGGCGGCGTCGCTGGTTTCTGTGCCGGCCGCTGTCGCCGTGGTGGAGCCTCAGTTCGAGGTGCGCCGGGCGCTCGTGGCCCAGACAAAGGTCGAAACGCCCGTCGAAGAGGTCCGCCGTGCCGAAGTGCCGGAGGTCGAAATCCGCCGCGCCGTCGTTTCAGTCGTCAAAACGAGCAAAAAGAGCCGTCGGCGTTGAAAATGGGGCCAAAGTGCCCTTTATCGAATTCACCTCGTGTTTTGAAAAAAAAGGCGTGGAACCTCGTAGTTTCTACAACCTATTCCCAAAACCCATGAAAAGCCCCCTGCGAGCTTCTCTCCCCGCTCTATTTACTTTTGCCCTCACCTCCTCCGTCTTCGCGGTGGATTTCGTGAAGGACGTGCAGCCCATCTTCGAAGCCCAATGCCTCGAATGCCACAACCCCAACAAGGTCAAAGGCAAGCTGCTCATGGACACCGCCGCGAACCTCCTCAAGGGCGGTGAAACCGGTGCAGGCCTCGTGGCTGGCCAGCCTGACAAGAGCCTCGTCGTCGAGCGCCTCGTGCTTCCGAAGGATCACGACGACATCATGCCTCCCAAAGGTGGCCCGCTAGCCGCGAACGAGATCGCCACGATCAAACAATGGATCGCCGAAGGCGCTAAATGGCCTGATGGCATCGCCCTGCGCTACAAATCCCCCGAGGAACTCAAAGCCCTCGCCGATCTCCAGGCCAAGCTGCCGACTCTGAAGCGTCTTGAAATCCTACCCGAGAAGTTTTCCCTCGAAACCAAGCGTGATAGCCATCGCGTGATCGTTTTCGCCACCTTCCAGGATGCCACCACGAAGGATGTCTCCGGCCTGTGCGACCTGAAAGTGGTCAATCCAAAAATCGCCTCTCTCAGCGGCCTCGATTTGAAGCCTGTGGCGGATGCTGGAGCCACCGAACTCACCGCCACGCTCGGCGGACAGACCGTGAAGGCTCAGATCCAAGTCAAAGGTGGTCAGCAAGACCGCGCCATCTCCTTCCGCCTCGATTGCATGCCTGTGTTCATGCGTGGTGGTTGCAATCAAGGTGGCTGCCACGGTGCCGCTCGCGGCAAAGATGGCTTCCGCACCTCTCTCTTCGGCATGGACCCCGCCGGTGACTTCATCCGTATCACCCGCGAGATGCCCGGCCGCCGACTGAACCTTGCCATTCCCGAGGAAAGCGCCCTCATCGAAAAAGCCGTCGGTGCCGTGCCGCACTCTGGTAACCAGTGCTTTGAGCCCGATTCCAGCTACAACAAGACGCTCATCGAATGGATTTCCAGCGGCGCACCAGACGACAAACCTGATGTGGCCAAATGCACCGGCATCGAAGTGTATCCGAAGCAGATCGTCATCGAAGGCAAAAACGCCACCCAGCAGATCACTGTCCGCGCCACCTACTCCGACGGCTCCGACCGCGATGTGACGAACCTGGCGTTGTTCATGTCCAACAACGATCCGACCGCTGCCATCAGCAAAGATGGCCTCGTGACTTCCGGGGATCGCGGCGCGGCCTTCATGCTCGCCCGTTTCGATGTTTATAGCACCGTCTCCCAAGTGCTCGTCATTCCTGACAAGCTGCAATACACCCGCCCGGTGCTCGCTGAGGCCAATTACATCGACTCGCACGTCAACGAGAAGCTCCACAAGCTCCGCATCATCCCCTCCGATGTCTGCACCGATCAGGAATTCATCCGCCGCCTCTACATTGATGTGGCCGGTATCTACCCGAGCGCCGATGAGACACGCAAATTCCTCGCCGACACCAGCCCCACGAAGCGTGATGCTCTCGTGGACGCCTTGCTGGAGCGCAAAGAATTCACCGAAATGTGGGTGATGAAGTTCGCCGAGCTCCTCCAGATCCGCTCCGCCATCAACAACAACGTGCCTCCGTTCTACAAGAACGCGCTGCTTTACTACAACTGGCTCAGCGACCGCATCGGACGCAATGTCCCGCTCAACGAGATCGTCATCGAACTCCTCGCCTCCACGGGCGGCACGGTGAGCAATCCTCCGGTGAATTTCTACCAGACGGAGCTCGATCAGCTCAAGCTCACCGAAAACGTCGCTCAGGTCTTCATGGGCATGCGCATTCAGTGCGCCCAATGCCACAACCATCCCTTCGATCGCTGGACGATGAGCGATTACTACGGCTTCAAGGCCTTCTTCAGCCAGATCGGTCGCAAGCAGACCGATGACCCGCAGGAAGTCATCATCTACAACAGCAAGGGCGGCGAATCCCGTCACTTCCTCACCCAGGCTGTCATGAAGCCCAAATTCCTCGGTGGTGAGGAGCCTGAGATCAAACCCGGCGAGGACCGGCGCAAGGTGCTGGCCGAATGGCTGGCTTCGCCACGCAATCCCTACTTCGCCAGCAACATCTCGAACATTATCTGGGCGCACTTCACTGGCGTTGGCGTAGTGGAGCCCGTGGATGACGTTCGTGTATCGAATCCTCCCTCGAATCCTGAGTTGATTGATTCGATGGCTCAGAAGCTCACCGAATATAAATACGACTTCCGCAAGCTCGTGCGCGACATCTGCGTCTCCAAGACCTACCAGCGCAGCACGAAGGTCAACGAGACCAACGCGGGCGATAAGCGCAATTTCTCCCATGCCCAGGTCCGCCGTGTGCGTGCTGAGGTGCTGCTCGATGCCATTTCGCAGATCACCGATACGCCAAACAAATTCCAAGGCCTTCCTCTCGGTGCTCGCGCCGTGCAGATCGCCGATGGAGCCACCTCCACCTACTTCCTCACCACCTTCGGCCGTGCGAAACGCGAGTCCGTTTGCTCCTGTGAAGTCAAAATGGAGCCCACGCTGTCCCAGGCCCTCCACCTCATGAACGGCGATGCCGTGAATGACCGCATCAAGCAGGGCCGTGTCGTCGCCAAGATGATCCAGGAGAAAAAATCCGATCGCGAGATCACCGAGGATCTTTTCCTCCGCGTCTTTGGCCGAATGCCCGTCGAGAAAGAATGGACCGCCGTTCAACAGGCCGTCGCCAATGCCCCGGATGCACGCCAAGCCGCCTTTGAAGACCTCTTCTGGGCGCTGCTGAACTCGAAGGAGTTCTTCTTCAATCATTGATGCGTCGCTGAAATCATCTTCGATGCTCGAAACAAGAAGCGGCGGGATCTCCCGCCGCTTTTTTGTTGGTCAATGATCAGGCAGCTTTCAACTTCACCCACTCGATGATCTTGCGGTCGTCATCGCCAGCGGCCCAGGTGACGCGGAGAAAGTCAGCCGCGTGGAGCTGATGCTCGCGGAAGAAGGCGCGGTCTCCGCCGCAGCCGAACATGGTATCCGGGTCCATCTCACCGCGCAGCTTGGCACGAGCTTTGACGATAAGCCGAGGAAGCCAGGGGATGCCGTCGACGGCGGTTGGCTTCGGCGGCAGCTCGGAGGGCGCGACGATTTTACCGCTGAACTTTTCGGCCATCATGACTTTGAAGTAGTCCCGTCTCACCGAGGCGACGAGCAGGGCGGTTTCGAGTGTCGGCCCTTCATGGCCGTAGCGGCAATGGTCATCGACGAAGTCGAAGAATTCCTGCGTCGTATGGCCAATAGAGGTCAGGAAGGCCTTGTCGGCATCCGTGAACCATTTTTCGCCACGAGTATCCCCCGCGTGATGGAGTTTGGCGCAGCGTTCAAAGAGTGCGCGGAAGGTGCTGTCCCAGTTTTGTTCGTTCATGCGGAGTGGATCAGTAAATCATCGCGTTATCAGGCGCGGTGGTTTCTTCGACTTTGGTGACTTCGAGAAGGGGCACGGTTTGATCACCTTCCTTTTTGTAGCTGATCTTGCCGGTGACCTTCACCCAGGTCATGTCTTTGAACTCGGGGGCTTTCTTGCCGAAGTCGATGGGCACCGAGAAGGGGCGGGCATCGGCGGCGCAGCACTGAACCAGCATGCGGAAGATGCGCATGCGGTGGCCATCGGTGTTGTTGACCTTTTCAGGGAGCACCTGGGCGGTCGTTTCGACCATCTGGCCGGTGAGCACCTTCTGCACTTCGAGATCGCCGCCGGTGTAGTAGATCTCAGGCACTTCGAGGAGGAAGTGGCCTTCCTTGTTTTGCGGCACCTGTTTTTTTAGGTCTTCGAGGGAGAAGGTGCCGTAGCTCTTGGCTTCGACGGGTGGTTTGGGGGCGTTTGCGGCATTCGGTGGCTCGCCGGGTTTGGTGGGAGGCGGCGGGGTGCCGGGAATGGGCGGGGCTTTGCTATCGGTGGAGGGCGCGGCAGCGATGGTGGCGGGCGGCAGGGACGTGGGAGTGACGGCGGGTTCGCCACGCTTGGCGGTGGGAGCTGTGGGCGTTTTGTTTTTGAGCGAGAACTGCTCAGCGCGGGAGGTATCGGCGTAGTTCGGATTGTAGAGGCCCTTGTTCATCACCGCGCTCGGGCTGTAACGATCCGGCGTGAGCACGGCGGCGAGGGAAAGCGGCACGATGAGGATGAAAAGCGCCACCAAGCGGCCCGTCCATCCGCTTTCTTCGAGAATGCCGTGGGTGTGACCGTGATCCTCGTGGCTGTGATCGTGATCGCAGCAGCCGTGGGCATGCTCATGATCATGGGAATGATCGTGGCCGCATTTGGAATGATCGTGATCGTGAGAGTGATCGTGGCCACAGCCGCCTTCCTTGTGGCTATGCTCGTGCTTAGGCTCGTGGCTGTGATCATGTCCGCAGCAGCCCTCTTTGTGAGCCTGGCCGTGGTCGTGATCGTGGTCATCATGCGAGTGATCGTGACCTTCGCAGCCGATGTCCTCGGCATTCATGGTGAGGAGATTGAAGAGAGCCAGCACGCCGAGGCCGATGCCAGCGGCCAGCACCATCGGACGAAAGATGCCATCCGGTGGCAGGTAGGCCATGATGCGGCCGGTGACGTGGAAAAAGAGCATCACTCCGCCCCAAAGCAGGAGGGTGGCGACGCTGAGCAGGTGAAGGAGAGTGCGAGTGCCGGACATAGCGAGGAAGAGGTGAGAAGTGGCGGTGCTATTTGGTGGCGAGACTTTGAATGAGGTTCATCCACGGCACGGCGAGACCGCCGATGAGAACAAAAAGGCCGATGAGGAAGCCGAGGACGACCTTCCGCTTGAAGACGCCAGAGTACATGAAGAGCAGTTTGATGTCCATCATGGGGCCGAAGACCAGGAAGGCGAGCTTTGCGGCCATGCTGAAGGAGGCCATGGGCGCGGCGATGAAGGCATCCGAGGTGCTGCACAGGCTGAGCACCATCGCCAGGCCCATGATGCAGGGCAGGGCGAGCACATCACTCTGCGCAATCGTATCGAGGATGGCCTGATCCACGCGGGTGTTGAAGACGGAGGTGATGACCACGCCGATGGCGAAGTACATGCCCGTATCGAGGAAGTCACGCATGGCGGTGCGCATGGCGTGGACGAGCTTGCCATTGAAGGAGGCTTTGGGCGCTGCGTGACCCGTTTGGGCGGCGGCGTTGGCGGTGTCGATTTGAGCGGCGATCTTCTCGCGGAGGATTTGCGAGGGTTTAAACCGGATGAAGATCAAACCAACGATCACGGCCACCACATAGCCGAGGGAGAGACGGGCAATCGTCATCGTGGCATTGCCGGGCGTGTCCCAGGACCAGTTTTGGAATTCTTTGAAGGCGGTCAGTGTGCTGATGGCCACGATGGGGTTCACGATCGGGGCGGAAAGCATGTAAGTCACCGCGCAGGAGACGGGCAGGCCCTTTTGAACCAGGCGACGGATTACCGGCACGATGGCGCATTCGCACACGGGAAAGACGAGACCGAGAAAACCAGCCAGAAAGGTGGAGATCACGCGACTCTTGGGCAGCACCCGCTCCAGCAGCCGAGCAGGCAGGAAGGCATCAATCATCCCTGAAAGCAGCGTGCCGAGCAGGATGTAAGGTGCCCCCTCGAAAACGATGCTGAGAAAGGCGACAAAGATGTCGCCCGTGGCGCTGGGATCGGGAAGGGCTGCGAGAGTCATGGGGTTGGCCTGCTGTAAACGAAGCGAGAGGGATGCTTCAAGCGGGAAACCTGCTCAGATGTTGTGGGAAGTGCGAAGATATTTCTCTGTTTGAGCCGTCACCAAAGCTGCGCTCCGATGGCGGATGCTTTCCATCACCTTCCTCGCTCTGCTCGGCACGGTCGTGGGGCTGGCGCTTCATCTGCGCTGGCACCCGCTGCGGCGCGAGTTTTCGGATGCATGGGACTTTTTGCGGCTGCGGCAGCCGCTGGTGCTGGTGGTGGCGGGGCTGCTGCTTTTGCGAAATGAGGCACCGGCCTTCACCGGCACGGAATTGGAGGATTGGCAAGGTTTGTGGCCTTCGCTGCTCGGGCGGGCTTTCACGGAGGTGGCGGAGCTTTTTCATGCGCTGCTGCCGCCCTGGCCGCTGGCCTTGGTTTTACCGCCGGGGCTGCTGCTGCTCACGATTCGAGTGTGGCGCTGGCCGTATCGCTATGGGGAGCGGGTGCCGGTGCCGGAGCAAAAGCTGGTGCTCGTGGGCCTGAGCGTGGCTGGGCTTGTTTGGATGGCCGTGGAGATCGCCGCCTGGCGCATCACGCTGCCGGAATGGCTCGAATCGGTGAAACTGGCGGGCCGCGTGGTCTTTGCCGCGCTCACCGCCGCAGGCACGCAGGTGTGGCTGGCCCGACTGGTGATGGCCTGGGAAAGGCCTTCAGATACCGAGGCGGATCGCGATGCCATCACGGCGCTCGAGAGTACCTTTGCCCGCTGGCAAAGCGTGGTGCTGCTGGGGGCCTTCAATTTACTCTGGATGCTCGGCTGGAGTTGGAGGGAAGGGGACTCACGCCTCGCCACCTGGCTGCTGCCGGAGCTATGGCTCCTTTTTGCTGCGCTGCCGTTGTGCGTGGCGCTGGCCGGAGGTCAGACACGTTTCTGGATGGCCGGAGCGATGGCGCTGAAGGTGCTGCTGCGTTCTCTCCTGGCGATGATCGGCTATCTGCTCACCGCCGTCGTCGCGATGGCGCTCGTGCGCTATGCCACCGACCTCGCGGCGAGTCATTTTTCATCTGGAAACGCCGTGCTGCGTGAGGTGGCACGCGGGCTGGCCGCATTGGTGCTTGCCATGCTGCGAGGCTGGCTATGTCTAGCGGCCATCTTTGTCATGCTGCGCCACGGTTTTCCTCGTCCTTCCCCCGCTGCTTCGGCACCCTGAGTCACGCTCCCACCTTCTTTGATGAACAGCAGCCAGCTTTCCTCCGCCCAGATCGCTCAGAAGGCGAAATCGAACCTCGCCTTTGCGCTCGGCTGCCTGCCCAAGGAACGCAAACGGGACATGATCACCTTCTACGCCTTCTGCCGCGTCGTCGATGACATCGCCGACGATCCCGCCGTGAATGAGGAAGATAAAGAGCGAGAGCTTTCTCACTGGAAAAAGTGCGTGCTCGAAGGCACTCCGCCCGGTCATTCCATCCTCGATGAAGCGCTCGACCTGCCGAAGAAGTATGGCTTTCCCCGCGCCTGGATGGCGGAGATCATCGAGGGCGTGGCCTCGGACATCACGAAGATCCGCTACCAGACCTTCGAGGAACTCCTCGGCTACTGCTACAAGGTCGCCAGCGTCGTGGGCCTCGTCAGCATCGAGATCTTCGGCCACGAGAAAGAGGAGACGCGTGAATACGCCATCCAGCTCGGTTACGCCCTCCAGCTCACCAACATCATTCGCGACGTCGGCCAGGACGCTCGTGATACCGGTCGCATCTATCTCCCTCAGGAAGACCTCGAAAAGTTCGGCGTCACCGAGACGGATCTACTCTCCGGCATTCCCAGCGAGCGGCTCAATAAACTGCTCGATTTCGAGTATCGCCGCGCCCGCAGTTACTACAGCGCCGCCCAGAAAGCCCTCCCGCCAGAGGATCGCAAGCACATGGTCGCCTCCGAGATCATGGCCGAGATCTATTCGACCATCCTGGAGAAGCTCAAGCATCGCCGCTACCCCATCTTCAGCGAACGCGTGAGCCTGCCGAAAGTGCAAAAAGCCTGGATCCTCGGCAAGCACCTGCTGAGGGCCAAAATGGGCAAGTATTGAGAAACCCATCTAGTGGGAGAAAAAGCGCAGCGCGGCCCCGTTGTAGCTCGCGCCTATGATCCCACGTTTTTTCCCCGCCACGCTCCTCCTTGCCTCCACCGCCCTTTTCGCTGCCGATTGGCCGGAGTTTCGCGGACCCGGTGCGCAGGGCCACTCCGATGCCACGAGCCTGCCGCTCATCTGGAGCGCCACCTCGCATGTCGCGTGGAAGGCACCCATCGCAGGCATCGGTTGGTCCTCGCCGGTCGTCATCGGTGACCGCATCTTTTTGACCAGCGCCGTCTCGCTCAGTGGCAAAGAAGAAGCCACGGCCGGTCGCTCCCTGCGGGCGCTTGCCCTCGACGCGGCCACTGGCAAGACCATCTGGGATGTCGAGCTCTTCCAGGCTGCCTCACCGCGGGCGCATCGCAAAAACAGCCACGCCAGCCCCACGATCATTCATGAGGATGGAAAGCTCTACGTCCACTTCGGCCATCTCGGCACCGCCTGCCTCAGCGCTGACAACGGCCAGACCGTCTGGGCCACACAAGCACACGCCTACGTCCCCGTGCATGGCAATGGCAGCAGCCCCGTGTTGTTTGAAGACCTGCTCATCTTCTCCGCCGATGCCGAGACCGATCCGAAGGTCATCGCCCTCGACAAAACCACCGGCCAGCAGCGCTGGGCCTTTGCCCGACAGTCCGGTGCCAAAAAGAAGTTCTCCTTTTGCACCCCGCTCCTCATCGACGTGAAGGGCCAGAAGCAACTCATCACCCCCGGCAGCGGTGTGGTGAACGCTTTGAACCCCAAAGACGGCACCGAGATCTGGCGCTGCGATTATGATCAGGGTTACAGCGTCGTTCCGCGCCCCGTCTATGCCCACGGCATGGTCTTCATCAGCAGCGGCTACGACAAGCCCCTCGTCCTCGCCATCAAGGCCGATGGCCAAGGCGATGTCACCGCCACCCACCTCGCCTGGAAGATCGAAAAAGCCGCGCCGCACAATCCCAGCATGGTCGTCATCGGCGACGAACTCTACTTCATCGCCGACAACGGCCTCCTCAGTTGTGCTGATGCCAAAACCGGCCAGGTCCATTACTCCGAGCGCTGCACCGGCCCCGTCTCCGCCTCACTGCTCGCCGCCGATGGCAAGCTCTACATCCAGGATGAAAAAGGCCTCGGCGTCGTCGTGCAGCCCGGCAAGCAGTTCAAAATCCTCGCTCAGAATGACCTCGGCGAGCGCAGCCTCGCCTCCTACGCCGTCATCGGTTCCGACCTGCTCATCCGCACCGAAGGGAATCTTTACCGCATCAAAAAGTGATCGCCCGCCTGCTCTTCAGCCTTCTCGCCACCGCCGCTCTGGCGGGCGATCTCCAGCTCACCCTGCCACCCGTCGTTTATGCCACGCCGGACGTGCCGATGAGCATCTACCACGACAACATCGTCCTCACCGAAAAGCCCGAAAGCTACCGCTTCGAGTTCCAATGCCCGCTCGGCATCGCGGAAGCCCGACGCTGGACCGTCAAGCCCACCGACAAAGACGTGGGCGATCATCCCATCGAGATCACCATCAAAGATCAGGCCGGTCAGATCATCGAAAGCGGTCGCCTCATGCTCCACGTCTCGCCACGCCAGGCAGGTGAAGGCAAACCGCTGCGTCTTCTCATTATCGGAGACAGCCTCACGAACGCCAGCATGTATCCCAACGAGATCGCCAAGATGCTCTCCCGTCCCGGCAATCCCAAATGGACGATGATTGGCACCCACAAGCCCGCTTCCACCCTTCCTGACGTGCGTCACGAAGGCTACGGCGGCTGGAAATGGGCAGATTTCCTCACCAAATTCGATCCCAAGCCCGCTGGTGTCACCGCCGGTCCTCTCGCTCGCAAGAGCACCAGCCCCTTCCTCTTTGCCGAAGCCGCGCAAAAGCCCGTCTTCGATCTCCCACGCTACTTCCGCGAAAACAGCGACTCACAGCCGCCCCATATCGTCACCTTCCTTCTCGGCATCAACGACTGCTTCGCCGCCAACCCCGACGATCCCGACGCCAAAATCACCGACGTGCTCGCCCAAGCCGAAAAGCTCATCGCCGAGTTTCGCCAAGCCGCGCCGAACGCTCTGCTCGCCATCGGCCTCACCACCCCGCCGAATGCCCGGCAGGTCGGCTTCACTGCCAACTACCAAGACAAGTATCCCCGCTGGGGCTGGAAGCGCATCCAGCACCGCCTCGTCCAGCGCATGCAAACGCAGCTCAGCGGTCGCGAAGCCGACCACATCCACCTCGTCCCCATCGAGCTGAACCTCGATCCCCTCGACGGCTATCCCGACAACAACGGCGTCCACCCCAACCCCATCGGCTACGCCCAGATCGGCCACAGTTTCTACTCGTGGATGAAATCGCGGTGGTGAGATGCGTATCCGTGGCATGACCTTACGCACTCTCGCCAGCCTTCTCATCGTCGTTTCATCCGCCTTCGCCGGTGAATTCCGTGTCGGCGCGGCCCGGGTGGATATCACGCCGAAGGATGGCACGCCGCTGGGTGGCTTTTACAAGTTTCGCGGCTCGGCGGGCGTGCTCGATCCGCTGTATGCGAAGACCCTCCTGATGGAAAGGGATGGCGTGCATGCGGTCATCGTGGTGCTGGATCTTTCCGGCACGGTGCGGCCCATTGTGGCGGAGGCGCGGAGGCTCATCGAGGAGCAGTGTGGCATTGAAGGGGATCATGTGATGATCTCTGGCACGCACACGCATTCGGGGCCGCAGCAGCCGCGTGGCTCGATGATGGATGAGATCACGAAGGTGAACTCGCCCGCAGGCGTGAGCTACACCGGCATGCTACCTGTTTGGATCGCTGAATCGGTGAAGCAGGCGAAGGCCAACCTCATGCCGGTGACGGCTTCCTCGACCCTCGGTCGGGCGGAAGGCATCAGCTTCAACCGCCGCATCCTCCGCGAAGGGCAGCAGGAAGCCATCTGGCAGCCGCAGAAGCTCACGCCGAAGGATCGCCCCGCTGGCCCGGTCGATCCCGAGGTGGGAGTGTTGGTCTTTGAAGCGGCGGGTAAGCCGGTGGCCTCGTTGTTAAACTTCGCCATGCATCCCACGTCCGTCGGCGGTGGGGCGAAGATCTCGGCGGACTACCCCGGTGTGTTCACCAAGCTCGTCAGCGAGCGACACGGCGCGGAGATGATTTCAGTCTTCGCCAACGGCTGCTGCGGGAACATCAATCACAACGATTACTTCACGGGTAAACGCCGCACCACACTCGAACTCGGCACCGCTTTGGCGGATGCGGTGGATGCGGCTTGGGCGGATTTGAAGCCGCTCACGACCTTCACGCCACGCATCCGTTCGGAGCAGGTGGTGCTGAAGCGGCGCCGTTTCACCGAGGAACAGATCGCGAAAGCCAAGGAGATGGCGGCGAACATGTTCACGAAGAGCTTTGGCACGGTGCCGATGGCGGAGACGGTCTGCATCCTGGAGACCGTGGCGAAGCAAAACGAGCCGCTGCTGGCCGAGGTGCAGGTCATCGCCTTCAGCGACGAACTCGCCATCGTCGCCCTGCCGGGTGAAATCTTTGTCGAACTCGGTCTCGCCCTGAAAAAGGCCTCGCCCTTCAAACACACCCTCATCGCGGAGTTGGCGAATGGCAGCATCGGTTACGTTCCGAATTGCGAGGCCTACCCGGAGGGCAATTATGAGATCGTCAGCGCACGCGGTGAAGCCGGAAGCGGCGAGAGGTTAGTCGATGCCGCCATGAAGCTGCTGGGCGAGATCAAAGCGGTGCAGTAATCGCGAGCCGGCATCAAAGCCATGCTGAAACAGTATTGGGGATATGAGTCGTTGGAGTAACTTATAAGATGATTACCAACCACGACGTCCTTATTATCGGTGGCGGTCCTTCCGGCACTGGCACAGCAGCTATCTTGGCGGAGTACGGCCATAAAGTGCTCGTGTTGGAGCGTGAGAAGTTTCCGCGCTATCACATCGGCGAGTCGTTGATTCCATTCACGTTTGGGCCGCTGGAGCGATTGGGGTTGATCCCAAAGATGCGGAAGTCGCACTTCGTCAAAAAGTACAGCGTCAGCTTTGTGCAGTCGGACGGGAAGCGCTCGCAGCCGTTCTATTTCTTCAACCGCTATGACCGCGAAACCATCGCGCAAAGCTGGCAGGTGCTGCGCTCGGAGTTTGATCAGATGCTGGCGGAGCATGCGCGTGAGCGTGGTGCTGAGGTGCGTGAGGAGACGACGGTCACGCAATTGCTGAAGAACGACAGCGGACGCGTCATTGGTGTCGAGGTGAAGAACAAAGATGGTAGCATGGAGCATCTCTTTGCGAAGCTGGTCATCGACGCCTCGGGCAAGGAGGCTTTTGCCTCCAATCGGCTCGGCTGGCGCATCGGCGACCCGTATCTCAACAAGGTGGCGGTGTGGACTTACTACAAAGGATCGAAGCGCGGAGAAGGCATCGACGAAGGCGCAACGACCGTAGCTTTTGTGCCACAGAAGGGCTGGTTCTGGCACATCCCGCAGCACGACGACATGGTCAGCGTGGGCGTGGTGGCCGAAGGTCAATACTTGAGCCGAGATGGCGTTAAAGATCCTGAAACGATGTTTCAGCGTGAGATCCGCGAGAACAAATGGATCGAAGATCGGCTCTCCACCGGCACCTGCACGGGCGAATACTGGATCACCAGCGAATACTCACGGCATTCCAAGTATGGTGCCTCACCTGGCCTGTTGCTGGTGGGAGACGCCTTCGCCTTCCTCGACCCGGTTTTCAGCAGTGGCGTGATGCTGGCCCTGAAAAGTGCCGTGCTGGCCGGAGAAGCGGTCCATCTGGCGCTTGTCGATGACGACGTGTCACCACAGCGCTTCACCGGATACGCTGCCTTGATTCGCGAAGGCATCGAGAACATGCGCAAGCTCGTCTATGCTTTCTACGAGCCGAATTTCTCGTTCAAAGACGTCGTCATGAAGTATCCAGAAGCCGGTGACGCCATCACCGACTGCCTCTCTGGCGATCTGAACAAAGACTACACTCAGCTCTGGGACCGCATCCGCGAGTTTGTCCCGCTCCCGGATGATCTGCCTTATGGCGTGCCTCTGGCGGCGTGAATGGGGTTTTCAATCCTTCCATTTGGCGAAGCTGATGCAGATCCAGCCTAGCATGAAACTCACGCCACCGAAGGGCGTGACATGTGCCAGCCATTTCATCTGCGTGTAAGCCAGTAGGTAGAGCGAACCACTGAAAAGTAACATGCCGCCAATGATGAAGCGCCAGGCCCAGGATGCGGCGCGGCCTTTTCCTGGCAGCAAGGCCAGCAGCACGGCGAGCACGGCGTGGGGCATGTGATAAAACGACGCCGTCTTCCAGTGCTCCAGCTCATTCGTGGCCACGAGCAGGTCATGAACCTTTCCATGGGCACCCATCGAGCCGAGGATGATACCGGTCAGGCCCAGAAAGGCCGAAAGGCGGACGCGGAAGGTGCTGGGAGCGGTCATGACGGCTCCTTTGGCCTTTCACGAAGGAAAAATCACCCGCAAAATGCCTGCGAGCGCCTAATTTAACCCGCCCCCGCTCGTTTCACCACGCACTCTTTACGCATGCCAGAACGCCACGACCAAGATGAAGCCTCGATCTTGGTGCGGCGTGCCCTCGACCAACATGAAAGCAATCTTATCGCCTACTCAGCCAGTATCCTCGGGGGAGACATCGAGCGTGGCCGTGATGTGGTGCAGGATTCGCTTCTCAAGCTCTACCTCACCGAGCCTGCCCGTGTGCGGGACAATCTCAAATCCTGGCTCTACACCGTCTGCCGGAATCGTGCCTTCGACATTCTGCGCAAAGACCACCGACTCGACCTCGGCGACGATGAGATTCTCGAAGCGGCCCCCTGTCACGACCCTGATCCAGGCCATCTCGCCATCAAGCGTGAGCTTTACGAGCACGTCTGGCGCTGCGTGGACCGCCTCCGGCCCAACCAACGCGAGGTCATCCGCCTCAAATTTCTCCACGATTGCTCCTACCAGGAGATCGCTGGCATCACCGGCCTCACCGTCGGCAACGTGGGCTTCATCATGCACCACGCCATCCGCAAGCTGCGGGACCTCCTCGCCGAGGAAGCAGCCCAGCCCCACAATCAACACTGACCGCCTCTTTCTGCCATGAACCCGCAAGACAACCCGCACGTCACTGCCTACACCCTCGGCGAGCTCGATGCCGCGCAGGCCCGTGAAATTCACCAGGCACTTCACGAGAATTCCGCTGCCGCGCATGAGCTGGAGCAAATCGAAGCCGTCACCGATGCCCTCCGTCATGGAGCACCCATCCCCAGCGCCCGCCTCACGCCCGATCAGCGCCATGCCGTGCTTCATCCGACGAATCTCCCGCGATTTGTCCAGCCCATGATGCCGCGCCCGGCTCCGGTTAAAAAGCCCGCCGTCTTCTGGAACACCTTCAACGTCGTCTTGAAAGCCGCTGCGGTCATTGCCCTCACCGGCGGTGCCTTCCTGCTTGGCTGGCAGATGCAGCGGCAGGCAGCGCCATCCGTCACTGAGGTCACCCCGCCGTCTACCGAGCCGGTGAAAGCTCAAATCAAGCCCTTCATTGCCGAGGCACCGCCGAAGCAGCCAGCTCCTGCTGTCATCGCCGAGCCAAAGCCCGTCTCCACGCCTGCAAAACCCGTTCTGGTCGTCGCGGAAGCACCCAAGCCTGCTCCTATCGTCATCGCCAAGGTCGCCGAAGATCCCAAGCCTGCGCCACAGCCTCCGCTCAATCTCGGCTTCACCTTGCCGCATGGTGCCGCCGCCTTTGCCAGCACCTCGAAGGAACCCACGGGGAAGTTTACCCTTCTCCCCGCCCTCGTTCGACCCGCTCCGGCCAAAAAAGATGCTCAGGCCTTCGCAGCCCCCGTTTCCAATGCGAACGCCAAAGCCGCCGTAAAGCCCGCCATGGCCAGCGAACTGCTCATTCACTCCTGGCAGTCCGAAGTCGCCACCTGCCCGTGGAATGAGACGCACCGCCTCCTGCGCATCGTGATCCAGCTTCCGGCCAATCAAACCGCCGTCACCAGCGTCAACGCCGCCGCTTTCCCGATGGAGATCGCCTTTGATCCGCTCGCCGTGAAGCAGTTCCGCTTCCTTTGCGAGCGCCACATCGCCGCGCCCGAACTCGAAAAGGCCGGCACGCATGTCGTCTGGTATGAATTTGAGCCCAATGGCAAATCGGACATCAAAGCGCCAGCCGCCCGCCAGATCGCTACCGTCACCGTCGGCAATACTCGCTTCACGCAGAAGACCGTCGGCCCCTTCGATGACTCGAAGCTCCAGGTGCTTGATCGTGGCTTCACCCTCGAAAACGCCCGCGACGATTTCGTCTTCGAATCCGCCGTCGTCGGTTTCGGCATGCTCATGCGCGGAGCCGGCCAGCTCGGCAGCCTCAACAACGAACTCGTCCTCAGCCTCGCCACTCGTGCCAAGGCCGAGTCCCCCGAGCGTGCCCGCTTCATCAAGCTCGTCCAGGACGCTCAAAGAGCCGCCGGGCTATGATCAGCCAAGAAAGCTTTCAGGACGCACCTCTCTGCCGCAAAGAGGCAGAGGAGCAGAGGCTGCGGAGCTTCTGAAGTCATAAAAGAACTCTGCCCTCTCCGCCTCTTTACCCCTCTGCGGCAAACCCGAGCGTCGCCAGACCTTCGGCCTCATCTGCACTTTCGCTAAAAAACCCGAAAGTCCGGCCCTGCTCAGGCACTTGTAGCAGGCACCATGTCTGAATCCACGCTCTCCGAACGTCAGGTCGTCGAACTCCTCTCCACCGCACGCCAGCGTCTCTTCGCCGAGGTCGGCAAGGTCATCGTCGGGCAGCAGCATGTCATTGATGAAATGCTCATCGCCCTCTTGGCAGGTGGTCACTGCCTCATCACCGGCGCACCGGGCCTCGCGAAGACTTTGCTCATCAAAACCGTCGCCGATGTCTGCCACCTCAGCTTTCAGCGCATCCAGTTCACTCCCGATTTGATGCCCTCCGACATCACTGGCACGGAAATCCTCGAAGACAGCCCCGAAGGCCGCAAACTCGTCTTCAGCCGCGGCCCCGTCTTCGCGAACATGATCCTCGCCGACGAAATCAACCGCACGCCGCCCAAAACCCAGGCCGCCCTGCTCGAAGCCATGCAGGAGCACCAGGTCACCGTGAATGGCAAAACCATGCACCTACCCGAGCCCTTCTTCGTGCTCGCCACGCAGAACCCCATCGAGCAGGAGGGCACCTACCCGCTCCCTGAGGCCCAGCTCGACCGCTTCATGCTCAACATCGTCATCGACTACCTCAGCGAGGACGATGAAGTCGCCGTCGTCACCCGCACCACCAGCGCCAAAGGCGAGCCCGTGCAGCGCCTCTTCACTGGCGAGCAACTCCTCGCCTTCCAGCAAGTCGTCCGCAAAGTCCCCATCGCCGAAGACGTCGCCCGCTACGCTGTCCGCATCTCCGCCGCCTCCCGCCCCGGTCGCGAAGGCGTGCCCGACTTCGTCAACCAGTGGATCAGTTGGGGCGCAGGCACCCGCGCCAGCCAAAACCTCGTCCTTGGTGCCAAAACCCGCGCCCTCCTCCACAACCGCACCCACGTCACCGCCGACGACATCCGCGCCATGGCCCTCCCCGTCCTACGCCACCGCATCCTTGTGAACTACAAAGCCGAAGCCGAAGGCGTCACGGTGGAGAAAGTCATCGCGAAGCTGCTGGAGACGGTCAAACAATGACGAAACCAGAATGAGGAATGACGAATGAATGACGACGCCTCAATACTCCAAGTATTCGTCTCCTCACCGCGCTCTTCTCTCATTCGAACATTGGTCATTGATTCGTCATTCGCCATTCTGGTTTCCTCATTCCGCCGCCCATGAGCACCGCTACCACTTTCCTCGATCCAGCGGCACTCATGCGCATCAAATCGCTCGAACTCCGGGCGAAGGTCGTCGTCGAGGGCTTGTGGAAAGGCATGCACCGCAGTCCCCACCACGGCTTCTCGGTCGAGTTCAGCGAGTATCGAGCCTATGTGCAGGGCGACGATCCGCGCTACATCGACTGGAAGGTGCTGGCACGCAGTGACCGCACTTACATCAAGAAATTCGAGGACGAGACGAACCTGCGGTGCCAACTCGTCATCGATCACAGCAAGTCGATGAAGTATGGCTCGCAGAGCTACACGAAGGCTGACTACGCGGCCACGCTGGCGGCAACATTGGCCTCCTTCCTCATGAAGCAGGGCGATGCGGCGGGATTGACCACGTTTGCCGATGGCATCGAAGAACACATGCCGCCACGCAATCGCCCAGGGCATCTGCGGCGCATCATCACCGAGCTGGAGCGCCCGGCGAAGGCCGCTGGCACCTCGCTCGATCTCTCCGTCGGCCAGCTCGCTGATCTGCTGCGCAAACGCGGCATGATATGCCTCATCACCGACCTCCTCGCGCCCATCGAGCATTTGGAGAAGCAGCTCGCCCTTCTCGGAGCCATGGGCCACGACCTCGTGCTCTTCCATCTCATGGATCGCGCCGAGATCGACTTCACCTTCGAAAAATCCGCCCACTTCCGCGATGCCGAAACCGGTGCCGAGCGCTTCATCGACCCACAAATCGCCCGCGAATCCTACCTCAAGCGCCTCCAGGCTCATCGCGACACCATCCAAGCCGCCACTGAACGCCACAACGTCGAATACCACTTCTGTCCTACCGATCAGCCCTTGGAAGAAGTGCTCTTCGACTTCCTCAGCGCCCGTCAGCGCAAGAAGGCCTCGAAGCGCGTCGCCGCAGCTTAATCCTACTCGTCCTCCTACTCGAACTCGTCCTCGATTCTGCCACGCCGCCTCACCTCAAATCGACCAAACCACCAGATCGCCCCGCCTTACTCTTCTTCACTCGCTAACCTCACATCCTATCGTGCCCAAATGATCGAGGACGAGTTCGAGTAGGAGGATGAGGACGAACCCAAGCATCCCCATGAACTGGCTCTTCCCCCTCTACCTCGCCGGTGCCGCTGCGATCATCGCGCCGATCCTGCTGCACCTGCGTCGTCGTCCGCCGCAGGATCGCGTGGAGTTCAGCTCGCTGCTCTTCCTTGATGCGCAGACGCCCGTGCCCGTCAGCAAACGTCGCCTCGAAAACTGGCTGCTGCTTCTGCTGCGTTGCCTCGCGCTCATCCTACTCGCGCTCATGTTCTCGCGGCCCTTCGTTCAAAGCGAGTCCACCGCCCCTGCCTCGCCCAACAGCGCCACGCTCATCCTGCTCGACCGCAGCGCGTCCATGCGCCGCGCTGATTTGTGGAAGCAAGCCGTCGCCGAGGCCGAGAAGCAGCTCAAGGCCGCCAAACTCACCGACCGCATCGCTCTGGCCGTTTTCGACCGCGAACTCACACCACTGTGGAGCTTTGACGAAGATCGCCACACACCCGCGAACCGCCTCAATGCCATCCAAACACGTCTCGCGTCCCTAACGCCTACTTGGAACGCCACACAGCTCGACCGCACTCTCATCGCTTCCGTGCCGAGTTTTGACTCCAGCACCACCTCGCTCAAAAAACGCATCCACCTCATCTCCGATCTTCAAGAAGGCACCAAGCTCGACGCCCTTCGCACCATCGCCTGGCCTGCCGAACTCACCCTCAGCGTCCACCGCCTCGATACCGCCACCAATGACAACCTCTCCATCGCCCTCGCCGCCCGCGAGCAAGAGGGGAGCGCGGACACTCTTGTCCGCCTCCGCTTGAGCAACACTCGCGACTCCGCCCTTCGCGATTTCACCCTCGCCTGGCAGGGCGCACCCAAATCCGACGCCATTACCGCGCAGATCCCACCCGGAGCCTCCCGTATCCTCACCGCGCCGCCGAATTCCACCAACGCCACCACGCTCACCCTCACGGGCGACACGCACGACTTCGACAACCGCATCTTCATCGCCCCGCCGCAGCCGCGCAGCGTGCGCATCCACTTCCTCGGCAAAGACGCCACGCGAGATGAAGCTTCATCGCCTCTTTACTACCTCGCCCGTGCTCTCCAGCCCACTGCCACACTCGCGCCCGTTCTCACCGCCGACGAAAAACTTCCCACTCAGCCCACCGACATCCTCTTCATCGTCGGCAATGCTCCCGCCGAGGGCCTGCGCGACTACCTCGAACGCGGCGGCTTCCTCGTCACCGTACCCAGCGACGCCACCTTGCTCAAATCGCTGCTTCAAACCGATCTCGCCGTCACGCCTGACACCAGCGACGACTATCGCATGCTCGGCGAAGTCCAAACCGAGCACCCTTTACTCAAACCCTTCGCCGACCCCAAACTCCGCGACTTCACCAAACTCCGCTTCTGGAAGCATCGCATCATCAGTGATGCGGGCACTCCTGCCCGCACCTCCGGCCTCGAAACGCTCGCCACCTTCGACAACGGCCATCCCGCCATCCTGAGCGCTCGCATCGGCCAAGGCACGCTCATCGTCCTCGCCTCCGGCTGGCATCCAGCGGATAGCCAACTCGCGCTGAGCACGAAATTCATCCCCCTCCTCTACGGCTGGCTCGCTGCGGCGGGCTTCAGCCACGATCCCGCGGCTACGCTGCTCGTTGGCGATGCGTTGCCGCTCGATGCCGCCCAAGTACACACCATCACCGATCCCGAAAACAAGACGCACCGCCTCAAACCCGGCGAAACCTTCACCAGCAGCCAAATCGGTCTCCACAAGGTCCAAAGCGCCGCGCACAGCCAAATCTTCGCCGTCAACCTTTCGCCGGAGGAAGGTCGCATCTTCGCGCTCGAGCCGTCAAAGCTCGCGGAATATGGATTGAAGCTCTCTTCGGCCTCCGAGCCTCAAAACGAATCGGCCACCACGGATCAGCGCCTCACGGCCTCCGATACCGAGCAGAGCCAGCACCTCTGGTGGTGGTTTTTGATGGGCCTCCTGGCGGTGCTCCTGCTCGAAACCGCACTCGCCGGGCGCACGAGATCGGCGCTGGCGTCTTGAGATCGTGAAAAAACCTTGTCGCTTCCGGTGGTTTGAGGTTTCATCGGTCTCCTTTCCGAAATCAAAGCCACTCCCGCATGACTGAACTCAATCGCCGCATCGCAGCCGCTCAGGGCTATGTCGAGCTCGGCCTCCACGCGGAGGCCCGCGAGGAGTTGGCGGCGCTGCCGGTAGCGTCGCATGGGCGGGTGGATGTGATCGAGATCACGCTGCTGTGCCTGATGGGCGAGCGGCGCTGGGAGGAGGCCTTTGCGCTGGCGGCCAAACTCTGCCAGCAGGAGCCTTTGGAGCCTGGTGGCTTCATTCACGCGGCCTTTTGCCTGCATGAGATGAATCGCACCGCCGAGGCCCTCGATTTTCTCGGTCGTGGCCCCGCCTCTCTCCGCACCAAGCCGGAGTATTTTTATAACATGGGCTGCTACCACGCGAAGCTCGCCCAGTTGGACAAAGCGCTGCGGTATCTGCGTCAGGCCTTTGATTTGGATCCTTCCCTCCGCCGCTTTGCCAGGAAGGATGCAGACCTCGCCGCGCTGCGGGTGCATCTTCACATCGGCACGCTCGCATGATCACCCCTGTCTCACCCCAGCAGCTCGCGGCCGTGACCGCGTGGTTTGAGGAGGGCTTCCGAACTCGCGGGGAGTTGGGAGCCTCTGTCTCCATCTGGCAAGAGGGGCGTGAAATCCTCAGCCTCGGGCACGGCCACTATGATCGTGCCCGCACCCGCGTGTGGACGCAGGACACGCTCGTTCCGGTTTGGTCCGCCACGAAGGCACCCGCCGCCGTGTGCTGCCTCATGGCATTGCACGAGGCCGGGCTGCCGCTCGATTGCCCGGTGGCGGAGATTTGGCCGGAATTCGTCGGCGGTGGAAAATCGGACGTGCGCTTTCTGCATCTCCTCACACACACCGCCGGGCTGTGTGCTTTGGATGAGCGAGTGCCCATCTTTAACTACGAAGCCGTCGTCGAAGCGCTGGAGCGCCAAATGCCGCTGTGGGTGCCCGGCGAGCATCAGGGCTACCACGCCCGCACCTTTGGCTTCCTCCTGGATGAGATCGTGCGCCGTCTCACCGGCGCGGAATCGCTCGGCCAGTACTTCCATGAGATTTTCGGTGGCCCGATGGAGCTTGATTTTTGGATCGGCCTGCCGCCCGAGCAGTTTGAGCGTGTCTCACCCATCTATCCCGGTAAGATCAGCATCGCCGCCGCAGACCAGCCCTTCCTCAAAGCCTTCAACACGCCGAACTCGCTCACGCTCCGCACCTTCCAATCGCCCTTCGGCCTCAATGCCGTGAGTGATTTCAATCAAAGCGAGACCTGGGCACGCGGTTACGCCAGCATGGGCGGCGTGGGCAGTGCTCGCGGGCTGGCCAAATTCTACGCCATGCTCGCCGATGGTGGCCGCTGCAAGGGCTTCGAAGTCGTGCCGCAGGCCGTGCTGAAGCAGCTCGAAGAAACCATCTGCCAGAATGAAGACGCGGTTCTTCTCACGCCCATCGCTTTTGCCGCAGGTGTGATTCACGATCCTCTTGACCGAAATCCCGACTCCGAAACGCAGGGCCAAAAGCTCCGTCAGCTCTACGGCCCTTCGCCGCATGCCTATGGTCATCCGGGAGCCGGAGGCAGTCTGGCCTTTGCTGATCCAGAGAACGCCATCTCCTTCACCTATGTGATGAACCAGATGGAAACCGGTGCTTTGCCTGGTGAGAGAGTCTGTGGCCTCGTCGAGCGGCTTTACGCGTGAGCCGGGTTGCCCGCTTAATGAAGCCTCAACGTGACAGCGCTTGAGTCTTTCAGCACCAGCCCGACCTCACGACGTGTCATTTGCTCAAACTGCTCTGCCCAGTCACGCATCGAGTGCTCCGCATGGCCGTAGGGAAGGAAATCGCGTGCGTTGAAGAAGGTCAGCTTATCCGCCTCGTTGTCTGCGAATTGGAAAAACACGTTGCTGCCATCTCCTGCGGTCACTTTACCTTCGATTGCCATGTTTCCTGTGGTGAACCATCTCGCCAGCCCCGCTGCGGGCGTCACCGCCACTTTCATCAAGGTGAGAGCCGCATTGCCATTCGGGCTGGTGGGATTCAGTTCGGTGATCGCGAGCTTCAGCGTGAGGACGCCACGGCCGGGGTGTTTGACGAGCCGGTAGCGTGGCCTTGGAGAGTTCTTCATGGCCGCCGCGAACTCCTCACGCAGCTTCCACGCCATCCACTTCTCCTGCCGATGAAGGCCCCAGCGTATCTCCTGACGTGCCACTGCCTTCTTGGGCGGTCGCAGATGCGCCAGCGTCACCGGGGCGATGTAGATTTCCTGAGCCGCATTGCCCACCTGGCGCACATTCGCATCAGAGGAGGTCCATACCTTCTGAAATGGCAGCTGCCCCTTCGTATTGAGAGCCTTGGACCGCTGCTCAAAGAAGGGGGAAAGCTTCACCGGCCTCGCCTTGAGCAGGTGATTGGTCGTGGAGCACGAACACAGCAGCAGGCCGGGCAGCAAGAGCAAAAGGAAGCGGCAGAGCAGGGGAGGCGGCATGTCGCGGAGGTGAATAGCTTGGATGTTATTGAATCCGTCTTAAAAAGACAATCCCAGAGTCCGCTCTCAGCCATGAGTCGGCCATTTTGTTTCTCTGGAGCTCTTCCCTGGCAAGACGCCGCTTGGCATCCAATGTGCCGCAATTACCTCCCGGCGTGCCTTACTACTTTCAAGGCCCCGTCTTTCATTGCATGACGGCTGAGCAGGTCTGGGACTCCATGGTCGCCCTCGTCAGTGCCGATCCCAAGCAGCTAAAATGGTCCGCCCGCGAGCGTGAGCGCCGCGAGCTGAACAACCGCCACAACCTCGCCAAGATGCTCGACAAGACCGAGCCTGATCTCCTCTTTCAGGCATCCAAACTCGTCTCTGCGGCGATGAAGGATCAGAACAAGGAATTCGACCAGCTTCGCAAGGAACTCGATGTCGCCCGTGCGAAGGACGACAAGGAAAAGGCCAAGGAAATTCAGCGGCGCCTCAATGCAAGCCAGCGCATCCTACGCCAGACCGTCTCCAGGTGCTTCTACGAAGCCGCGAAGAAATCCAACAACAAGGAAATCCAAGCTCAACTAGCCGCCAGCGCCGGAGACGGCCCCATGGGATGAACATGATGGAAACGGCCCGCGTTGATGCCAAAGCGGCTTCGCTTAATGAGAAGCTCATGACCCGCATCAAAGCCGATGAAATCCTCCTCGGCATCAAAGACCCCAGAAGCGCCAAGAGCTTTGAAAACTACCGAAAGACCCTTCATCAAACCTGGAGCCGCGCTGCCGCGCTGCCTTCACCCGCGCCACGCGGCCATTTCCTCCGCGAATTCGGCCAAAGTGACCGCGATGTGATCGAAAACGCCTCCGATGAAGCCTCGGTGCCACAGGCCCTCACCATCATGAACGGTTCGCTTCTCAGCCAGATCACCAGCGGATGGCCCACCTTCAGCCTGAACCTTCGCAAAGCCGCCACCAACGAGGAGAAGATCGATGTGCTCTTCCTCAGCCTCTACTCCCGCCCGCCCACAGCCAAGGAGAAGACGCACATGCTTCAGACCATCGAATCCTACGCCTCGAACAAGAACCTCTGGGAAGACATCACCCTCGCTGCCCTCAGCACCCGGCGTTTCATCTTCGTCGAATAGCAGAGGGCGGATACACCGCCTACTCGTTCCTCACGCCTCCCTTCGCAGTTTGTAGGGATACACGTTCCCGCTGTTCCATTGGCAGACGTAGAGATCACCTTGCGTGTCCACGCACACATCGTGGCAGTTGTTGAAGACTGGCTGGTCTTGCAGGAGCACCTTGAGGCTGCCGTTTTCATACTCGGGTGCGCATCCGCCGGGATTCGAGATCACTTTGCCCGTCGCGTCGAGGATGGTCACGAAGCCACGGCTCTGCCACATGCGGTAGTCGTTCGGTTTCGCGCCAAAGCAGACGCCTGAATAGAGGTGCTCGCCATGGATGACGGGACGGCTCACATACGCGCCGGGCAGATACACGCCGCGGACATGCGTGCCGTCGAGCTTGAACCAGTTGAACTCATTGCGGATGCGCTCCGTGACAACCAGCAGCGGCTCGCTGCCTCGCGTATCGAGGGCGATGCCGTGAGCCTGCATGAACTTGCCCGGATTCGACGGCTGCGTGCTTTTGCCACCGAACTTGGAGATGAATTTCCCCTCCTTGTCGAAGCGCAGCACATACTGCGAGCCATAACCGTCCGCGACGTAGATGTCCCCATTCGGGGCGACGGCGCTTTCGGTGGGCGCATAGGCCTCACTGGGCTTGTAGATGCCTTCTTTGACGGCATGCGGGAGTTCCAGCACGATCTGACCATCGAGCGTGGCTTTCACCACTCGCCCAATCGTGTCGCAAAGGTAGAGATGCCCATCGTGATAGGTCAAACCGTGGGCGCCGCTCATCCCGAGCGTCCACTGGTCGAGCAGTGCTCCATTCACATCATAGATGAGCACATTGTTCTGCTTGTGATTGGTGAGCAAGAATAGGCGACCGTCCGGCACCTGCACCATCTCATGACAATCCTTCACAGGCGTTTTCGCACTGTCTGCCTTGCTCCAGAGCTTATCGACCCGATAACGTCGATCGCCATGACCGATGACGGAGCCATGAAACTCGGGTGCGGTCTTTGCGAGGGATTGAACAAAGGGGGCGGCGAGGACGGCGGTGGTAATGAACTGGCGGCGTGTGGGCTTCATGGGAAGTTGGGTTCAGTCAAAGGTGAGCGGTATAGGGCAAAGTCGAGGAAATGGTCAAGATGAGAGGTGGGAGAAGTCAGGAATACGAGCTTGGTTTCGCTCTCTTATGATGGAACACGCCCCATCAACTCATGAGACTCGCGCTACTTCTAATCCTGCTCGCCTGTGTCGCTAGCTATGCCTATTTTCAAAAACGCATTCCGTCCTTGATCGCAGACCCTGCATTGAAGGAACGGCTCACGGCGATGCAGTATCAGGTGACGGTGGAAGGTGGAACGGAGCCTCCTTTCAAGAATGAGTATTGGGATAACCACAAGCCAGGCATTTATGTGAGCGTGGTCTCTGGTGAGCCCCTGTTTAGCTCCAAGGACAAGTTTGATTCGGGCACTGGATGGCCAAGCTTTACGCGTCCCATTCGTGCCTCGGCAGTCAAAGAATCCGCGGATGATTCTTTCGGCATGAATCGGGGCGAGATTCGCTCGGTGAAGGCGGATTCGCATCTGGGCCATGTGTTTGACGACGGGCCAGCCCCCACCGGGCAGCGCTACTGCATCAATTCCGCCGCGTTGAGCTTTGTGCCCGAGCAGGAACTGGCTGCCGCTGGGCTGGGGGATTACATTGGCACCTTTGCGCCTGGAGATTCTGCCTCGGTGGCAGGCGACGCCTCGGGATTGAAAAAGGCGACACTCGCCGCCGGCTGTTTCTGGTGCATGGAGGCCATCTATGAAAGCATCGACGGCGTCGGCGATGTGGTTTCTGGCTTTGCGGGCGGTCAGTCGTTGAACCCAACGTATCAGGACCACGGCAACCACACCGAAACGATCGAGTTTAGCTACGATCCGAAGAAGGTGAGCTACGAGACGCTGCTTCGTGTCTTCTGGGAATCCCATGACGCGAGTGATGGAAGCGGTATCGCTCCCGATTACGGGCCGAGTTATCGGCCTGTGATCTTCTACCGGACTCCTGAGGAAAAAGCGGAGATCGAGAGGGTGAAGGCCTTGGTGCAAAAAGAACTCTCCAAGCCCATCGCGACCGAGATTGTCCCCTATGAGCGCTTTTGGAAGGCCGAAGACTTCCATCAGAACTTTGTGAAACAGAACCCGAGCGATGGTTATGTGCGAAACGTCAGCCTCCCACGCGTTCGCGACGCATTGGAGGCGTTGAAGAAGTGAAATTCACTTCGCCGGAAGCACCTGCACGGCATCGAGATGCACGTTTCCACCAGCACCGGCGGTGCGGAAGATGACAGCGGCTTCTTCGCCAGCGGTGAAGGTAAAGACACCGAGTGATTCGGCGCCGTTTTTTCCTTTGGCGGGCTTGGTTTGATCGACGGTGACGACTTTTTCGCCTTCGGAGCTGAGGACGGTGACGGGGGCGGTTTTGGCGCGGTTGGCGTGGGGTTGGAAGAAGATGCGGACTTCGTATTTGCCGGTTTCTTTGACGCTGAAGGCGAAGCGGGCGCTGGCGTCTTTGTCGGCTCCGTAGCTGTAGTATTCGCCGACGTAGGGCTTCAAACCTTCGCCGTGTGCCCATTTGCCGTTCAGTTCGGCCTCCTTGTCGTCGATGACGAGGCCGTCGAGTTTCTTGGGGTCGATGCTGTCGGAGGAGAGGGAGGTATCGGGGAGCTTTTTGGCGTTGGCGGGGAGGTAAAGATTGCCTTCGAGGGTGTCGCGACGCATCGCGCCGGGCTGGTTCATGAGGTCTTTGAGGATGTCGAGATACTGCTCATAGACGCCACGCGGGGTGGTGTGGTGGCGGACGCAGATCCAGGCGGCTTTGCCGACGACTTCACCCATCATGCCGCAGGTGCGCATGACGCGGGTGGAGCCGAGAGCGTGACGCTCGACGCTGATGGTGCGGCCGGCCATGAAGAGGTTGCCGATGTCTTTGCTGTAAAAGCAGCGGTAAGGCACGGGGTAGCCGTTTTTGCGGTCGGTGTGCTTGCCGAACTCGGCGCGGCTGATGAAGGGATTGTCGGGGAAGTTCTTCATGTATTGCTCTTTCGGGTAGTGCAGGTCCTGGTCCCAGGTGGTGGGCACGCAGCCATCGGGATGGATGATGCCTTTGACCATGTCTTCGCCGTTGAGGACCATGTCGCCGACGATGCGGCGGCTTTCGCGAGGTCCGCCGATGTAAGCGAGCCAGGTGAGGTCGTGCTGGGCATAAGCTTCGGCTTTGAGGGTCTTCAAAGCGGAGACGGCTCCATAGACGGCGCGGAAATTGTGATCGCGGATGAGTTCGAGGTCGTTGATGGGGTGCTTGTCGAAGCCGCTCTCCCAGAACCACTCGCCGTGTACATAGTCCTCGGGATTCGGCACCGGTGTGTAGCCGAGATCGTAACCGGCTTGGTTGGCAGCATTCTTTTTGCCGACCGGGGCCAGCGGACGCGGCTCGGGGAAGTCTTCCAATTTCAAAGGCAGCGCCCAGGGCGTGGCGGGCCAGGCGATGGGCTTTTTGAGGTTTTGCATGACCCACATGTTGCTCATGCCCATGCGGCCTTTTTCCTCCATCATGAACTCCGCGCCAGCGAGAGCACCCACGCTGCCGTGGCCGGTGCAATCGACGAAGTATTTACCGACGAAGCGGGTTTCTTTGCCGCTCTTCGTGTCGAGGCCGGTGACGCTGCGGATTCTTCCAGTGTGGTGCAGGCCTCCGGCCTGTTTTTTGTCTGAAGCAGCCGGGACGGCTGCACCACTCTCCATCTCCACGCCATAGACGTGGGTATTGAGGAAGAGGTCGAGGAACTTCTCCGCCTTCACGACGTCCTCCTTGAGCTTGTCGTTGTATTCGGCTGGATCAGCGGCGGGGCTGTTGCTGGCACGGTCGGCCATTTCTTCGATGATCTCGCCGAGATGTGGATACAGGCCACGACGGGTGCCGCCCATGGCCCAGACCTGGATTTCGCTGGAGCCATTGCCACCGAGCACGGGCCGGTTCTGGATGAAGGCGACCTTCAGGCCCTGGCGGGCACCGGAAACCGCGGCACCCATGCCGCTGTAGCCACCACCGACGACGACGAGATCGTATTCGCTGCTCTCAGGAGCCTTCTCCGGAAGTCCGAGCATCTTTTTGCGCATGCTGACGTCCGGCGTGAAGCTGGCGTCATCACTCAAAACGATAGCGTCCACACGACCATCGAAGCCCGTGAGGTCTTTGAGGGTCAACTTGACCATGCCTTGACCAATCTTGACGGTTCCACCGCTCTCCCATTGCCAATCTTTGCCCGTGGCACCGAACTCATGCTTCAGCGTCTCGCCATTCACGGAGATCTGAAAACGTCCAGGTGCCCCGGGAGCATCCCACGGGCCGACCCAGTTCTTCGTGCGAGCCCAAAGCGTGTATTCACCCGCAGGCAGCTCGATTTCCGTTTCGGCGTCTTTGACCACCTTGCCCATGCCATGAGCCATGAGGTAGGGCGAGCCCATCACATCAATGAACTGCGTGTCGAGCACCCAACCGCCGGGAGTGGCGAAGGATTCGGCTTCGATCCATTTCGGGGCGGCTTGGAGCGAAGAGCAAAGGGCAAAGAGGGTGGCTAGGCAGGCGATTTTCATGGCGGAGGGCCGTTTTAAACGACAACCCGCCTAGAATGCAATCATTGCTTGGCCGTTACGGTAACTCTTCTTCAGGTCAGCGCCGCTTGGAGAGCCGCCTCGTCGATGCCGCGAAGCTGAAAAACACGCAGAACGGTGTCTTCGATGAGGTTGTTCGGGCAGGAGGCTCCGGCGGTGATGCCCACGGTGACGGGGTCGTTGCCAGCAAGCTTGGTGGAGTAGCTTTCCTTCTCGGCTTTGAGGTGGAGATCGAAATGCACGATCTGCTCCAGCGACTTGAGGCAATCCGCCGTGCGGATGAAGAAGGTGGGGAGTTGCTGCTCGCCGATTTCGACGAGGTGGGTGGTATTGGAGCTGTTGTAGCCGCCGACGACGAGCAGCACATCGAGCGGGTGCTTGAGCAGGCCGAAGAGCGAGTCCTGACGCTCCTGTGTGGCGCCGCAGATGGTGTCGAAGACCTGGAAGTTCTGTTTTTCGGCGTCGGGGCCGTCGCGATCCAGGATCGCCTGCTTCAGGCGGCGCTGAATCTCCTCCGTTTCCGATTTGAGCATGGTGGTCTGATTGGCCACGCCCACGCGGATGAGGTGAAGATCCGGATCAAAGCCGACGGAGTGTGATTCGGCAGGGAAGCGCTTCAGGAAGGCGTCTTTATCACCGCCCTGGCGGATGTAATCGCAGACGTAATCGACATCCGCGAGAGTGAGGATGACGAGGAAATGACCGCTGCCATCATCGCCGACGGCGCGGGAGGAGGTGGCGCGAGTCTCCTCATGCTCGGCCTTGCCATGGATGATGGAGGTGAAGCTCGTCTTGGCATACTGGCGCACGCGTTTCCACACGCTCATCACATCGCCGCAGGTCGTATCGACGATGATGCAGCCTCGGCTGGAGATGAGCTTCATGAGATTTGTCTCCGCGCCAAAGGCGGGCACGATGACGACGTCCTCAGCGGTGAGCTTCGAGACTTCTTCTTCGTGGTGACCGACGGGGATGCTCACGATGCCCATTTCCGTGAGCTGGCGGTTCACCTCCTGGTTGTGAATGATTTCACCGAGGAGGAAGACACGCTTGTCCGCAAAGACCTTTCGCGCCGCGTAAGCGAGGTCGATAGCCCGCTCGACGCCGTAGCAGAAGCCAAAATCACGGGCGAGGCGGATGGTGGTGTTTCCCACCGTGACCTCGGAGCCACGGGCACGGATGCGCTCGACAATCTGGCTGCGGTAGTGCGTTTCCACCTGGGCCTGCACACGCTCCATGACCTCCGGGGTGCGGACGTTGACACGGCGGGTGGGGGCAGCAGGAGCGGACATACGAGGGAAGGGGCTAAAAAAAGACAGGGCGGCCATGTGATGGCCGCCCTGGGAGGTAAGTTGGCGATTAGTAGTTGTAAAGCTTGCCGCGGGCCGCGTCTTCAAAGACCTTCGGGCTCAGCATGTAGCTATTAGGTGGGTCAGGCAAGGTGCTGTCGTCGAGGACGGGCAGCGATTTGCCGATGGTGGCGTCCTCAGGATGGGAGTTGGCGATGATGAGGGGCGTGCCGGTGCGGACCATGCCGAAGATTTTCTTCGCGGCGGCGATGGGCAGGCGGACGCAGCCGTGGGTGCAGGGATAAGGTTTCACAAAGCCCCAGTGCATGCCGTAGGCGCTCTTGAATTCCATCCAGAAGGTCATCGGGTAACCAGCACCGGGGCTGCTCACGCGGCGGCGGTTGGCGGTCTTGCTGTAGATGGTGAAGGTGCCGAGCGGCGTGGGGCTGCTCGCGGTGCCCACGGAGCAAGGCGTGGCGAGGAGGACTTCATTGCCCTCCATCACATACACGCGCTGGGCGCTGGTGCTGAGCTTTACCTTCACGGCGGCGGGGTTTTTGACGGCCTTGGCAGGCGGGTCAAAGGAGGTGGAGTAGTTGCCTTTTTTGACGGCGGCGCAGCTCGAAAGAGCGGCCGCAGCGGCGATGAGGAGGAAGGAGCGGAAGGTATGCTTCATAGTGGCGTGGAGATACCGGCTCGATGGGAAAGTTCAAGGCGCAAAAACCACCGCTGCTCACGCGATCCACGGCTTGATGACCTTGCCCGCCACATCCGTGAGCCGGAAATCGCGGCCCTGGAAGCGGTGGGTGAGGCGGAGGTGGTCAAAGCCGAACTGGTGGAGCATCGTGGCGTGGAAGTCGTGCAGATCGACGGCATCACGCGTGATGCTCCAGCCGATTTCGTCGGTCTCGCCGTAGATTTGACCGCCTTTGAGGCCGCCACCTGCGGCGAGCATGGTGAAGGCAAAAGGATGGTGATCGCGGCCAGTGGCGTTCGGGTTGCTGCCGCGATTTTCACCCAGCGGGGTGCGGCCGAATTCGCTGCCCCAGACGATCATCGTGTCGTCGAGCATGCCGCGTTGTTTGAGGTCTTTGATGAGCGCAGCGATGGGCTGATCGGCCATGCCGGCATTGTAACTGAGCTCGTCGTTGAGATTGCTGTGATGGTCCCAGCTCGCGTGCATGATGCTTACAAAGCGCACGCCACGCTCGACGAGGCGGCGGGCGAGCAGGCAGTTCGTGGCGAAGGATTTATATTGGCCGGGACCGCCGCCGCGTGTGGCTTTGATGTTCGGATCAGGCCGGTCCACGCCATACATTTTGAGCGTTTTGGCGTCCTCGCCTTTGAGGTCGATCAATTCAGGCGCGGAGGACTGCATGCGAAAGGCTAGTTCGTAGGCAGCGATGCGGCTGGCGATCTCGGGATCGCGAATTTGATCGTAGCGGCTCTGATTGAGCTCCATCAGGGTGTCGAGCCCCTTGCGCTGGAGGTTCATCGGGATGCCCGGCGGGTTCTTGAGGTTCAAAACCGGCTCGCCCTGATTGCGAAAAAGCACACCCGCATAGGTGCTGGGCAGGAAACCGCTTTGCCAGAGCGAGGCACCGCCGCTGGTGCCGCGTCCGCTGTTCAGCACGACGTAGCCTGGTAGATTTCGCGACATGCTGCCGAGGCCGTAATTCAGCCACGAACCGATCGTGGGCAGGCCAAACTGCGCCCGACCGCAATGCAGTACGAGCTGGCCGGGGTGGTGATTGAACTGGTCCGTGTGCAAACTGCGCACCATGAGCCAGTCATCGGCCTGCTTGGCCATGTGCGGCAGCAGATCACTGAAATCCATGCCGCACTGACCGTGCTTGGTGAACTTCCGCGGGCTGCCCATGAGCTTCGCGGTTTCTTTGCGGATGAAGGCAAAGCGCACGTTCTTCGTCATGCTGTCCGGCAGCGGCTGGCCGTTCAATTCATTGAGCTTCGGCTTCGGATCAAAGAGATCCATCTGGCTCGGCCCGCCTTCAAAAAAGATGAAGATGCAGTTCTTCGCCTTCGCCGGGAAGTGCGCTGGCTTGGGCAGCAGCGGATCAGCCACGGTGTCGGCACTGAGAATACCTTCCTGCGTGAGCAACGAGCCGAGAGCCAAGGCCCCCAGCCCGCTGGCGCTCGTGTTGAAGAACTCGCGGCGTGTTTGCTGAATCTGGTGCTCGACGGGATGCATGCCCTTCAAACGCTGATCAAGCCTGGGGACTTGCGATGCCCTCATAAGCCACGAGCGATGGCTCCATGGCTTTGAGGGCGGTGGCCCAGAAGTCGGGATGGGTCAGGTCTTCGCCGAGGGTTTGCTTCACGACCTCTTCGCAGGTGGCGCTGCCGGTCATGGAAAGGAAGGCCTCGTAGCGGGGGAGGAAGGAAGGACCTTCGGCTTTGAAGCGGGCGAAAAGGGCCTGACTGAGCAGGTAACCGAAGACGTAGGGGAAGTTGTAGAAGCTGATGCCGCTGATGAAGAAGTGCATCTTGTAGGCCCAGAACATCGGATCGGTGCCGTCGGGCAGCAGCGTGTCGCCATACATTTGGCGCTGCACCTGGCTCATGAGCTCGCTGAGGCGGCTCACGCTGACCTCACCAGCGGCACGCTCGGTGTAGAAGGCCTTCTCGAACTCGTAGCGCATCGGGATGTTGATCAGATACGCATGCGCTCGCAGCATCTCCTGATCGAGCAGGTAGGCTTTGCTGGCCTCGGTGAGGCCAGGATCATTCATGAGGCCGTTGAGCAGGATCATCTCGCCGAAATTGGAAGCCGTCTCCGCCAGCGTCATCGGGTAGCTGGACGCAAAGGACCTCGCGGGCCGCAGCACGCAGGAATGCCACGCATGACCCACCTCATGGGCGAGCGTGACCATGTCATGCACGGTGCTGTGGAAGGTCATATAGACGCGTTCCTCGTGCTTGAACTGCGAGCCGGTGCAGAACGCGCCGGGTCGCTTGCCGGCACGCGGTTGGGATTCGATCCAGCGGTTCGCCAGCATCTCGCGGAAGTAAGCGCCGAGTCGCGGATAAGCGGCGCTGAAGGCCTGATCGACGGTTTTGCAGGCCTCGTCCCAATCGAGCGGCTTTTCCTCCGGCGCGGCGATTTGAGGTGCTTCGAGGTCAAAGTAGTGCAAAGCGGACGTGCCTTGCAGTTTCGCCGCTTTGCGCAGGGCACGACGCGGCAGCTCGATGTGCGTGTGAATGGCCTCCAGCATGGCATCGAGCGATTTCCGACTCATCGCCCCATCGAACAGCGGCGTGTCGATGAAGTGCGGGATGCTCCGGCGACCGTAAAGACTGTGCCGCGTGCCTGCGATGCCGTTCAGCGCCGCCGCGAGCGTCACCGAGTGATCGTTCCAAGGCTGCTGCCCATCGTGAAAGGCCGCCTCGCGTAGCTTGCGGTCCGGCTCGGACATCAAAGCTCGGCGACGCGACATCGGCACGGTCTCCTTGTGCCCATCCGGGAAGGTCATCTGGAATTCCATCTTGCCCGTGAGCGTGTCGTAAAGCCGTCCCCAGGCATGCAGTCCGTTCACATTCAGATCCGCGGCCAGCGATTCCATCTCCGCGCTCATCTGATGCTGGCCCTCATAGCGCAGACGTTTCACCGCATGCTCCGCATTCTTCAAAGACGCATCCGATAGCATCGCCGCAAACGCTTCCTCGCTCAGCGCCGCCAGCGTGGACCGCAGCGAGGCCATCAGCTTCGTGCTCTCCGCCTCCAGCGTGGAAATCCACGCCTCGTCCGCCTTCACCGTCTCGTCATTCGCGTCATCCGCCGAAAGGCATCCCAGGTAGGCCGCCAGATGCCCGAGACGGTCACTGAGGGATTCGATGTCGTTGATGGTGTGGGCGAGTTCCTTCGTGTCGGAGGTCAGCGCCGCCGTGCGGGCCTTCATCGCCTCGATGTCGCGGACGAGCGCGGCTTTGAAGTCAGTGTAGTCAGGCTTTCCAAAGCCGGAAAACCAGGATTCGAGCGACCAGCGGTCAGGAGTGGTGGGGGCGGGATGGGACATTCGCTTCCCGTTACGGCGGAACGTTCGTGGATCAACTCCGAGGAAGGAGCTTGGCGTGCTCTCGCGGCTGGGCTAGTCTCGCCGCTATGCTGGAGCGCTTCCTTCCCATGCTGAACGACCTCGACCCCGACCTGCGGGAGGTCTTTCTGCAAAAACTCCGCGTGCGCTGGACGCACACCTCCACCGCGCTGGAAGGAAACACGCTCAACGAAGGCGAGACACTCGGCGTGCTTCAGTATGGCCTCACCATCGCCGGAAAACCTCTCGCCCATCACAACGAGGTGCTTGGACACAGCCGGGCCATTGAGCTGGTTTATCGCCTCATCAGCGAATCGCGCTCTTTGAGCGAAACGGATCTTCATGCGCTGCACTCGGCGGTGCAGACGAGTGTCGAGGTGGATTACCTGAAACCCGTCGGGGCCTGGAAATGCGAGCCAAACTCCACCCTGGCCAAACAGGGCGGAAAAACGGTGGTCAACGACACCTACGCCGTGCCCGAGCAAGTGCCCGCGCTCATGAAGGACTGGCTGGCAGCCTTTGAAAGCCGTCGCCGCGATACGAGCGTAAGGGCTCTCGTCGCCTATGCCTGGAGCCACGCCACCTTTGTCCGCATTCATCCCTATGCCGATGGCAATGGACGCCTCGCCCGCCTCATTGCGAATATCCCGGTCATTGAAAAAGGCTGCCTGCCCGTCCTCGTGCCAGCGGAAGATCGCCTCGCCTATATCGAGTCCCTCGCGGTCTGGCAGCTCGCGAGCGGTGCGATGCGTGCTGGAAGTGATCTGGCAGGTGATGGGACTTCCTTCCAAGCGTTTCAAGCACTCTGCGTCCGGTGGGCTACCGACGCATCAGTGATGCTCGATGAGGTCATGGAACTCCAGGGCAAAAGAATCCCTGGGCCCGGGATGTGGAGCAGGGAGGAATTGATGGTTCCCCAAGCCGGATAGACAGGGGAATGGGGACAAAGGAATGATGCATTGGATTCACCTGTCCACATTCCTCTGTCTTCTTCAGATTACCGGCTCACGCGACCGCCGCCATCGCCGAGCATGAGGGCTTCGATCTCGGCGCGGGTGCTGTAGTTGTAGTCACCCTCGATGGAGTGAGCGAGGCAGCCGGCGGCGGTGGCGAAGGAGATCGCCGTTGGAGGATTGGAGTGCTGGAGAAATGAAAAGACGAGACCCGCGGTGAAGGCATCGCCTGCGCCGAGGCGGTCGATGACTTGGGTGATGGTGTAAACCGGTGCGGTGTGCAGCGTGTCGGTGGCGGCCTCGTAAAGAGCGCCGCTGAAACATTGCGCGGTGGAGGTGCTGCCATCGCGCAGGGTGAAGGCGGCATGAGTCAGATTGGGGAACTCGGCGACGATCTGCTTCGCGAGGGCTTTGAAATCGCTGGTGAACTCGATGCCGAGCATGGCGGTGGCATCGCTGATGCCGCCGACGAAGACGGTCACATGCCGCAGCAGCTTGCGCATCGTGCGGGTGGCCAGCTCGCGAGCGCTGAGCGGTGGCTCCCAGCGCCAGAGCTTGGTGCGGTAGTTCATGTCGCACACGACCTTGATGCCGCGCTTTTGAGCCTCCTGCACGGCGAACAAGGCGACCTCGCTGGCATTTCGCGAGATCGCCGGTGTGATGCCGGAGATGACGAACCATTCGCAGCCATCGAAAAGGGCCTGCCAATCATAGGCCGAGGCCGGTGTGAGAGCCACGGAGGAGGCTTCGCGGTCGTAAATGACATGGCCGCCGCGTTGATTCGCGCCGTGTTCGAGGAAGTAGATGCCGAGACGGCCTTCCGGCCTGCGCAGGAGGTGTTTCGTCTCCACGCCGAGGCTGCGCAGATCGGCCACGCAGGCATCGGCGAGGGCGTTTTCCGGCAAAGCGGTCACGAAGGCCGCATCGATGCCGAGGTAGGCGAGTGAAGCCGCGATGGAGGCCTCCGCGCCGGCAAAGGTAGCCTGCATGCGACCGGGCATCGCCTGCTGAAAACGGGCAAAACCCGGCGTGGCGAGACGCAGCATGATTTCGCCCAAAGTTACAACGCGGCTCATGGGCGGACGGTTTGGATGATGCCGGTGATTTCCGAGGCCAGCGCCGTGATGGCCTGCCAGTTGCCTTGCGCGATGAGATCCTTCGGTGCGAGCCAGGAACCTCCTAGAGCGAGCACGGAGGGCTCCTTCAAATAGGTCGCGGCATTCGCGGCATTCACCCCGCCGAGCGGGATGAACTGCACGCCGAGGTGCATGAAGGGCGCGGCAATCGTCCGCAGATACGGCAGGCCGCCGCAGGGCTCGCAGGGAAAGAACTTCAGTACTCGGCAATCGGCTTCGAGCGCCATCTCGATGTCCGTCGGCGTGCAAACGCCCGGTGCGAAGGGCAGGCCGATGTTCCGCGCCTCGGCCACGACTCGCGGATTCATGCCTGGAGCTACCCCAAAGCTCGCTCCGGCCTCCTTGGCCTCATTGGCCTGGCCCGGCGTGAGGATGGTGCCCACGCCCACCGTCATCTCCGGCTCCTCGGCACGGATAAGGCGCACGCAATCGAGCGCCGCCGCCGTGCGCAGCGTGAGCTCGATGCCATTCACGCCTCCGGCGAGCAAGGCCCGCGCCAGCGGCACGGCATCCTCGACACGATCAATCATGAGCACGGCGATGACGCCGGTGCGGTGGAGTTTGTCACGGAGCGGAACAGGGAAAGCGCTGGTCATGGCGGCGAAGCAGGACGGGAGGAAGGCGATTGCAACCTTCAAAACAGCGGTCGCTGAAACCTTCTCGTTCCTGCAGCAGTATCTTCGGATCATGCGCCGCGTCTTTTTGCTTCTCACCCTCACCACGCTTCACGCCGCCAGACCCGATGTGCCGCTGCCGGAGGGTGTGACGGTGGAAAACGGGGCGCGATTCGTGGATTTGAATGGCGATGGTTTCGACGACCTCCTTTTCTCCAACCTCGAGCGTTATGGCGTCTTCATCTTCAACGACGTGGAGAAGAAGAACCTCGGCTGGTTTCGCGGGTGGACGCATGTGATGCGCGAGGGCAGGGCAGGGGATGCGCAGGCGCTGCCGCTGACGACGCGTGACGATGTGGCGTTCAAAGACGGGGCGATGTGGGTGGCGGGTAAAAAGCATCTGAGCTATGCCGAGCTGCTGCGGCCTCCGGCACCTGCGCCACGGTCGCCGGAGGAGTCGATGAAGGCCATCCATCTGAAGCCGGGCTTTCAAATCGAACTCGTGGCCGCCGAGCCGCTCGTGCAGGACCCGATCTTCGTCGATTGGGATGAGAAAGGCCGGATGTGGGTGGTCGAGATGGCTGACTATCCGTTTCACGAGTATCAGGGCGTCACGCGAAGGGGTCGCGTGAAGATCCTGACCGATGAAAATGGCGATGGCCGCTACGACAAGGCCACCACCTTCCTCGACGATCTGCTTTACCCGACGGGACTCGCGCTTTGGAAGGGCGGCGTTTACATCGCCAGCGTGCCAGAGGTGTTTTTTGCCGAGGATACGAATGGCGATGGTCGCGCCGATAAGCGCACGCCGATCCTCACTGGCTTTCACCAAGGCAATCCGCAGCATCTGGTGAATGGTTTTGCCTGGGGACTCGATGGCTGGCTCTATGGCGGCAATGGCGATAGCGGTGGAAAGATCGTCGAAGTGAAAAGCGGCAAGGAGTTCGATCTCAGCGGTCGCGATTTCCGCTTTCATCCCGAGACGCACGAGTTCCAGCTCCTCGCCGGAAGGGCGCAGTATGGCCGCTGGCGCGATGATTTCGGCAATTGGTTCTCCGGCAACAACAGCAACCTCGGCTGGCATTACTTCCTCGATGATCGCTACCTCGCGAGGAATCCCAAACTCGCGGTGCCGACGCTGAAGCAGAACCTCAACCCCAGCGGCACGAAGGTCTTTCCGGTCAGCACACCGGTGCGTCGCCTCAATCAGCCGCAGTCCGTGAACACGCTCACCTCCGGGTGCAGCGTCATCCCGTATCGCGACACGCTTTTCGGCTCCGCTTATGAAGGCAGCCTCTTCATCTGCGAACCGGCGAACAACCTCGTGCATCGCGAGGTGCTCGTGCCGGAGGGCATCAGCTTCACCAGTCGGCGTGCCGAGGATGAGCCGGATCGCGAATTTCTGGCCAGCGAGGATCACTGGAGCCGCTTCACGCAGGCTCGCATGGGGCCGGATGGTTGTTTGTATGTCGTCGATTTCTACCGGCTCATTTTGGAGCACCCCGAGTGGATTCCGCCCCAGATGCTGGCGCATTTGGATCTGTATGCGGGCGGGGATAAAGGGCGCATTTATCGAATCAGTCCGATCGGACGGATCAATCGGATCGGAAAGATCTCTCTCGACTCCTCCAACGGCTGGCAAAGAGACATCGCTCAACGCCTCCTCATCGAACAAAAAGCCACCTGGAGCACCGAGACGCTCCACGAAAGACCCGCCATCGCCGTGCAGCAGCTTTGGACGATGCACACGCTGGGCACATTGAAGCACTCGCACCTTCTCGCCGCCTTCCAATCACCTTCCGCGCATGTTCGCGAGCACGCCATCCGCCTCGCCGAGGAGCAAGGCATGACCGCCGACCTCTTCCGCCTGCAAAACGATCCTGACCTCCGCGTGCGCGCGCAGCTCGCCTTCTCGCTCGGTGAAACGTCCAACGACACGCTCAAGGCTCTCGTCCAAGCCGAGCCCGCCAACAAAAACCTTCTGATCGCCGCCCTCTCATCCTCTCCGAATCATCCTGAGGCCGCGACTTGGCAAAAAGCCCTCAAAGCAGCACCGCCAAGCTCCACCGCTCCTGCACTCCCAATCATCACCAACCACAACCCGGACCGCGAAAAGGTCGTCAAAGCCTACGCCGGCGTCTCGAAGCTCACCGGCGAACCTGCCAAAGGTCACACGCTGTACCTTGCCGCCTGCTCCGCCTGCCACCGGCTCAAAAATGAAGGCAATGAGATCGGTCCCGATTTGAGCACCGTGGCGGCCAAGCCGGACGAGCAGCTTTTGGAGGCCATCCTCGATCCAAACCGTGCCGTCGAGCAGCGCTACCTCACCCACACCATCCGCACGAAGGATGGCAAAGACCACACCGGCCTCCTTGCCGAGGAAACCGCCAACAGCCTCACGCTCAAGCTCGGCGCCGCCACCGAGGTCATCCTCCGCGCCGACATCGCCAAGAGCACCCCCGGCACCCAATCGCTGATGCCCGCAGGCCTTGAATCCGTGCTCAAAGCTCAGGATATCGCCGATCTGCTCGCCTGGATGCGGGCGAGGTAAGCTCTGGTCTGAGTATAAAAACCATAACAAAGCTTGCGCCCTTGCGTTTAAGGAAGGTAAATTACCAACCACCTTCCTCCTGCTGCCCTTTGACCTCTGTTTTGCCCATTTTTGATCCTGGCCTGGCCCTTCTGCGGACCAGTGAGCCGCGTGCGGTCATGCCCGCAGGGCAGGTGGCGGAGGCTCAGGCTCGGAAGGCGGGATGGACGCTCGATCTTGTGCGCACGGAGGCGGCCTTTGAAGCCCTAGAGCCTGTCTGGGATAGCCTCGTGGAGCAGATGCAGGTCGCCACGCCCTTCCTGCGCTGGGCCTGGGTGAGGCGCTGGTGGTCCCATTTTCATCGGGGGAAGCAGCTCGCCATCGGCGTGCTGCGAGACGGGCAGGGGACCCCGCTCGCCATCGCTCCTTTCGTGCTTACACCGGGTCACCGGCCCTTTCGTTCGCTGCTGCGGCATCTCACTTGGATTGGCGGCATGGGCCGCGTGGTGGGGGAGCGCATGGATCTCATCATTCCGGCTGGTCGTGAGGCGGAGATGGCCCCGCCGCTGCTGCGCCTGCTCGATGTGCTCCAGGATGAATGGCAGGCGGTTTGGCTGCCGTGCGTGCCCTCCGATTCTCCCTGCGTACCGCACTACCGTGAGGCTCTCGACCGTGCTGGCTGCAGCGCGGATGTGGCCGATGTGCAGCCCTGCCGCTTCACCCCCGTGCCGTCGGACATGAAGACCTTCGAGGCCGCCCGGTCCTCCCGCTGGCGGCGGAATCTTCGGAATCGCTGGTCCGCCTTTCTCGATAAGCATGAAGGCCGCCGCTGCCTCTCCGGTGTGGACATGCCGAATGCTGAGGCCTTCGATCACCTCGCAAGGCTGCATCGTCTGCAATGGCCCGATGGCGTGAGTAATTTCGTCCGGCCCGAGGCCTGGGCTTTTCACCAGTCGATGGCTCTCGAATGGCTCGAAAGTGGCCGTGCCATGCTGAGCTTTCTCATGGCCGGAGACCGCGTCGTGGCCGCCACCTACGGCCTAGTGGAGCGGGGGCGCTTCAGTCTCTTCCAGCAGGGCTGGGACAGCAATTTTAAGCACCTCTCTATCGGCAATCTGGCCGTCCACTGGAGCCTCGAAACCGCCGCCGCACGCGGCATCCACACCTACGACACGCTCACCGGAGACTGCCGCTACAAGGCGGAATGGTGCCCGCAGCTCTCCCACACGCTGGATTTCGAGACCTTCCATCCCGAGGTGCTTCGCGGCCATGCGTTTCGTGCCCTGCGCCATCTGCGCCGTGCGATCACGCGATGCTTTTTCCCGCCTCCAGGGCCAGGATCAATCCTGCGAGGGGATGGAGTGAGGAGCGATCAGATGAGCTGATTCCACAACCTCCGCATTCTGGCGAATGCGCCTACCTGCGCCAAGTAGGCTCGTTCGCTAGAACGAGAACTCGCGAGGTTTTGGATTTACCTCAGGTGCCTCGCCTACTTCTCAGATTACTTCTTCGGCGTCCACAGCTTCCAGACCGGGAAAAGACTGCTGTCGGAATACTCCGTCGCCGTGGTGGGCCGCTCTTGGATAGCGACGTAGTCGGTCTGGACGTTGAACATGTTTTGAAAGTTCTCCGCCCGCTCGAACATGCGCTGGTAGGCCGCCTCAGCCACCTCGACGCCTTCCTTCAGCGAGGCATGCTCAGCCATCAAATTCCCCGTGGCGAGCGCTTCCTTTTCCCGTTGAGCAATCTGATCTTCAATCACTCGCAATTTACGTGTCACCGCTTCCTGCTGGGCCCGACTCTCCTTCTTCAACTGTTCCTCGAGTTCGGCCGTCATGAGCTGACACTTGTCGATCTTCGCCTTGGTCTCCACCACCAGCGGATGCGTTTCATTGTGGGACTGAAGCAGAAACTTCTGTTCGTTCAGTTGCTTTCGCAGCTCACTTTGAGCTTGGAGGTAGTCCCTCTCTGCCTGCGTTAAGGTGCGGCCTGCTTTGTCCCGCTCCGCCGCGGCCACGGCCGAAGCGATGCTGCCCTGTTCCCATTCCAGCTCCGCCAACTCCGTGCACAGAGTCTCGCGCAGTGCTTTTAAGTGCGTCAAAAACTGTGCTGTCTCATGGTTCGTATTCGTGACCGTCAGGGAGTTGTTTTTCCTGCTGAATTCCGCCAGCAACTCCCGCTTCTCGTCCATGACTTTCTGTTTGTTCACCACTTCCTGGAGGAAGGTGGCCAAGACTTTCCCCTGCGCCTGCTCGCGAATGCTTTGCCGGAAGGCAATGAACTCATCCATGAGAGCATTCAGGAAAACTTTCGTGTACTCGGGGTCATCCCCCGTGGCGAGGATGTTGAAGATGGCGCTGCCTTGCGTCTGGGCGACGCGGATTTCCACCTCGTGGTCTTTCTTCAGCTCGGGATGCAGGGCCTTCACTCGCTCGCGGGCCTTTCGGTGTAGTTCCACGCTCTCAAGGGTCTCGATGATCGTGCCATAGAAATCCTGCAACTGCTCCTGCCATTGGACCTCTGTGTTCGCCACCATCCGAGCGCCTGCCACCAGCTTTGCCAGACTGCGATAACCTGGCTTCTTCGGTGTGAACTCAAAGGTCGTCGCCACCAGCACCGCCAGGGCAAGACCGAGAAGGGCTAGCAGGACCATTGCGCCGAAGCCGATGCGGCCGCGCCAGCGGTTGGTGCGGAGGAGAGCCTCCACGCGTTGTTTGACCTGGCCACCCCCAAACATCGTCACGCCCGCGGCATGTCTCAATCGCGACGGAAGCCCGGCGGCGATCTCCACCAGCGTGCGGGCATAAGCCTGGGTGTCACCGCTTTGCAAAACAGCCGCATCGTCCGCCGCCTGCTCGCTTTCAAGTCGCAGTCCGCGGCGAGGCATCCAGGCCAGCGGCTGCCACCACCACAGGCACACCGACAAGGTGCCCAGCCAATGCCAAAGCACATCCGCATGTCGCGCATGGGCCAGCTCATGTCTCAGCACGACGGCCAAACGTGGTTCATCCCACTCTCGCGATGCCACCGGCAGCCACACCACCGGCCTGCGCCAGCCCGTAAGCATGGGAGAGGCGATTTTCTCGACCACGCGGTAGCGCATGCCCTTGGGCGCACCGAGGGCTTCACCGAGCTGTTGCACCTTCACGTCCGCTTCCTTGCTCCGCCGCCACAACCAGGCCAAACCCGCCCACGCGGACAAAACCCGCCATAGCAGCATCAAGACTCCAACGCCGATCCACACGCTCCGCGCCTGCTCATCCACGACTCGCCGCAGTTGACTCCAAAGGCTCGGCGGTGGGATCACCAGCGGCTCGATGGGCATGACGAGGGGCCGATCGATCTGCGCAGGCTCCACCCGCACCTCCCATTGCACCACAGCCACGGGCTCCTGCATCTCCGGCATCAGTCGCCAGGCTCCCAGCGCGAGCAGCATGACCACCGCAATACGCCAGACCATGCTGCGGGCCCTGGCGGAGCGTTTTCGCAGAATCGAGGCCAGGGAGAAGGCCGCGCTGACGATGGCCGCGCTTCCCAGCAGGGCGGAAACCACCAGTGCAAGGTTTTCATAACGGGCGAGGAGGCGCATGGCCTCGTGAAGATAGGATGAGTTCATGATTCGCGGGCCTCCTGGATGAGTTGGATGAGTTTGTCCGCCTCCTCGGCGGTGAGTTTGACGTTCTTCTGGCCGAGCAGCGCCATGGCGGCCTCTCCGGCGGAGTTTTCAAAAAAGCGGTTCACCAAGCTGGTGAGGGCACTCACGCGGGCCTTCTTCGGTGAAACCGGCAGCGTGAACCAGTCACGCCCCTCTTCCTGCGTCTTGAGCAGCACCTCACGCTCGACGAGCAGGCGTAGGATCGAACGTACCGCCGAGTAAGTCGGCGCGTCAGGCAGCGCCTCCTCGATCTCGCGGGCGGAGACACGCCCGTGTTTCATCACGATCTCAACCACCTGTCTCTCGCGGCGGCTGAGGGTTTGGGATTGTTCATGGTTCCACATAGCGTGCTGATATTTCAACACCTTGGTGCAAACGTCAAGTCTATCTGTTGATTTTTCAACAGGTGATGAGTTCGCCCATCACAAAAGCACCATTCTTCGCCCCATTTCGCGCCTCATCGGGGAAGGTGGATGCGTATTGCTGGTATGTCCGCCATGCGCAGCTTCGTCCTTTCTGTCCTTTTCGTCTCTTCCGTCCTTTGCACCGCCGAGCCGGTGACAAAGAAGATCGATCTCCTCGACGTCATCCGCAGTGGCGCGGTCGAGCATCATGTGAATCCCAAGATGGATTTTCACGCTGCCCCGAAGGACATCTGGACCTTCGCCAAGGACGGCACCTTCAACATCAGCGGACGCGGCTACGGCTACGTCGCCACGAAGGAGAACTACCGCGACTACCATCTCGTCCTCGAATTCAAATGGGGCACGAAGACTTGGGGCGGTCGCGAAAAGAAAGCCAAGGACAACGGCATCCTCCTCCACGCTTACGGCCCCCACGGTGCCTACAGCGACACGTGGATGGCCAGCATCGAGGCGCAGATCATCGAAGGCGGCGTGGGCGACATCTTGGTGCTCTCGCCCAAGCTCGCCGATGGCACTGAACTCACCACGTCGCTCTCCGCCGAGTTCGTGCTCGACCGCGATCAGGAGAAGATTTGGAAACAAGGTGCACCACGCCAAACCGTCACCAAAGGCCGCATCAATTGGAAAGGTCGCGATGAAGACTGGAGCGATACCGTGGGCTTCCGCGGCAACAACGATGTCGAAAGCCCCAGCGGCGAGTGGAACCGCCTCGAAATCATCGCCAAAGGCGACACGCTGCAATACTTCGTCAACGGAGCGCTCATCAACGAGGCCTTCGATTGCAAACCGAGTGAAGGCAAAATCCTCCTCCAAACCGAAGGCGCGGAGATGATCGTGCGCCGCTACGAGCTGTATCCGCTCGGCGAGTTCCAAGAGAAATGGTCCGCCATCCAGGCCAGCGGCGGCAGCGACATCGGCGCGGTGCGCGATGGTCAAAGCGAGGCCCTTTCGCCCGAAGAAAGCATGAAGCGCATCCAGCTTGATGGCCCGTATGAGGTCCAACTCGTCGCCGCCGAACCGCTCGTGCTCGATCCCGTCGAGACCACCTGGGACGACAAAGGCCGCCTATTCGTCGCCGACATGCGCGACTACCCGCTCGGCCCGCCGAATCCCGGCGATCCCTGGCTCTCCCGCATCCAACTCCTCACCGACGAGAACGGCGACGGACGCATGGACAAGGCGGTCACTTTTGCCGACCACATGGACAACGTGCAGGGACTGCTCCCCTACGAGGGGGGCCTCATCGCCACCACCCGCAGCCAGATTCTCTTTCTCAAAGACACCGACGGCGACAACCAAGCCGACGTCATCAAGCCCCTCATCCGCGGCTTCAATCCCAAGCACAGCCAGCTCCAAGTCAGCGCCCCACGCTGGGGTCCCGATGGCTGCGTGCATTTCAACAACGGCCTCGATGCCCGCGAGATCTACCCTGTTCGTAGTTCGGGCTTTAGCCCGTCTGACGAAGCCTCCAAGAACGGGCTAAAGCCCGAACTACAAACCAACGTCGCCGGTTCCAACTTCAAATGGAACCCCAAGACCGGCGAGATCACGCCCACCGGCGGCAAAGGCCAATACGGCGGCGCATTCGATGACTGGGGCCACCACTTCTACTGCTCGAACCGCAACCCGCTCATGTTCACCGTCATGCCCTACGAGGCCATGCTGCGGAATCCGCACGCCGGCATCACCCAGGTGCATGAGGACATCGCCACGCCCGGCGCGGAGACCCGCGTGTATCCGCTGCAAATCACCCACACCACCGCCGATGCCCACGCTGGCACCAACACCGCGTGCAGCGGCCTCGGCGTCTATCGCGGCCACTTGATGCCTGAGCTCAAAAACAACGTCTTCGTGCCCGATCCCACCGGCCAGCTCGTCACCCGCTACAAGGTCGAACCCAACGGCGCTTCCTTGAAAGCCACCCGCGTCGGCGACCGCACCGAGTTCTTCCGCAGCAGCGACGAATGGAGCCGCCCCGTGAACTTCACCACCGGCCCCGACGGCGCCATCTACATCTGCGACATCTACCGCCGCTGGATCGACCACGCCCGCTTCTTCCCCGAAGAGTTCGTCAAAACCCACGACATGCGCCAAGGCGAAAACCACGGACGCATCTGGCGTGTGGTGCCTAAAAAGAGTGGTTCAGTCGTCTCGACTGATCAGAAAGCAGCCGGGACGGCTGCACCACACTTCCCAGCCCTCAAAGAGCACCCCGATCGCGCTCTCTTCCTCAAAATCCCAAGCATCACCGCCGCCAAGGAGCTCGCCGCGATCGTGACCCAACACGCTGATGATCCCTGGATGGCCAAAATGGTCGCCAGTGTCTCCAGCAAGAAAATGGGCCACGTGCTCAGCCAGCTTGGCGACAGCTTCTTCAGCACCTTCTCCGAAAACCGCAGCACCACCCTCCGCACCTTTGCTGCTGGCTCTCTCGCCGATGCCGAGACCGACGACGTGAAGTTGCTGCTCACGCTTCTCCAAAAACAACCCGGCGAACTCCTCTGGTGGAAGCCCGCACTACTCCAAGGTCTCGCCAAGCTCCCCAAAGGCCACGAAGCCGCCGCCCAAGAGATCGCCGCCCTGCAATCGAAAATCGACAGTATCATCGCCGACTCGAAAGCCCCGCTCGATCAGCGCCTCGCCGTGCTGCCGCTGCTCGCTTCGCGGAAATGGGCCGCCGTCGAGCCGGTGATGAAGAACCTGCTCACCAGCAACCAGCCCACCGAACTCACCACCGCCACCGTGGCCTTACTGAAGAAATTCGCCGCCACCAGCACCTCGCCGCTCATTTACGACCTGCTGCCCAAAGCCGGACCCTCTTTGAAACGCGACCTCGTGACCATCCTAACCGCCAACGCCACCACCGCGCTCGAACTCTTCAAGCGCATGGACAAAGGCGAGTTCCCCACCGCGTGGGTCGATGTCGAAAAACGCTGGGCCTACCAGCGCGGCAAAGGCGAAATGGCCGATCTCGCCAAAAAACTCTTCGGCGAGGCCAACACCGACCGCGCCAAGGTCGTCACCAGCTACCTCGACGCCGCCAAAAAGCCCGGCGACGCCAAAAAAGGCCAGCAACTCTTCGCCACCCTCTGCATCACCTGCCACAAGCACGGCCAGCTCGGCGTCGATGTCGGCCCGCCGCTCTCTGACGTCAAAGTGAAGCCCCCCGAAGCCCTCCTCAGCGACATTTTGGATCCCAACCGCATGTTCGAAGCTCGCTGGAGCGGCTACCAAATCGAAACCCACGACGGCCGCAGCCTCGCCGGCCTCATCCAAAGCGAAACCACCGATGCCCTCGTCCTCGCCATGCCTGGCGGCGCCAAAGAGACGCTCTCGCGTTCCGCGATCAAAGACATGAAGAGTCTGGATCGGACGCTGATGCCGGATGGTCTCGAAGCGGTGATCACGAAGGAGCAGATGAGCAATTTGCTGACGTTCTTGCGGAGCGCGGATGTCCCCACCCGCTGAAGAAGGCAGGGGACGAGGGCGTCGGCGCTCTGGCGTGAAGGTGATGTGGAGTGCCGACGAGTCGTCGCCACTTCATAGAACAGCAGTAAGTGTGCCCCCCTTGAGCGAAAACGTCATTTGACTGTTCTGACATGGCAAGGAAATCGTGTGGCCGCACCTGCTCACGCGGTGTGTTTTCACTTCTACGCGTCTCTGCAAAGGTGCTCTGACGGTGTGAAGGGACGACTCGGTGCTTAAACTTTAGCCACAGACAGACGCCATGAACTCAGTCTTCACCCGACTCCTTGCTCTGCTGCTGATCGCCTCAGCGACCATCAGTCAGGCACAGGTGCCACAACTCATCAATTACCAAGGCCGCGTCGCTGTTGGCACACCGCCGGTGAACTTCGATGGCTCAGGCCAGTTCAAGTTTGCGCTCGTCAACGCGAACGGCAGTACCACCTACTGGAGCAATGACGGCACCAGCACAGCAGGCTCGCCGCCCACTGCCGCCGTGTCGCTAAACGTCACCAAGGGCCTTTACTCCGTGCTGCTCGGAGACACCGCGTTGGCTAACATGAACGCCGTGCCGAGTAGTGTCTTCTCCAATGCAGATGTGCGCTTGCGGGTGTGGTTCAACGACGGCACCAACGGTTTTCAGCTTCTCACGCCCGATCAACGCGTCGCCACCGTGGGCTATGCCTACAATGCTGCCACCGTCGTCGATGGCGCGATTACTTCCACCAAGTTGGCCAGCGGAGCGGTGGCTTCCACCGCCATAGCCAACGGCGGCGTGACCAACGCCAAGCTGGCAAACCCGTCCGTCACCATCAATACCGGCAGCGGACTGACCGGCGGCGGCACCGTGGCCCTGGGCGGTAGCCTCACGCTCTCAGCCACCGGCAGCGGCGTCACCTCCCTCACTGGCGGCGGCGGTGTCACTGTCAGCGGTGCGACCGGTGCGGTAACGTTAGGGAGCACGGCGACTTCTTCGAACACAGCGGGCGCGATCGTAGCGCGGGACGCCAGCGGAAACTTCGCGGCGGGGACCGTGACGGGCACCTTTGTCGGCAATGGAGCAGGCCTGACGGGCTTGACCGTTCCAGCTGGCTCGATCACCGGCTCAGCTTGGTCTGCACTGCCGACTGTGGGAGCACCTTCGAAGAGATCTAGCGCGACCACCGTGTGGACGGGCAGCGAGATGATTGTTTGGGGCGGTTGGAGCAACCCGACGGTCTATGGCGACGGGGGCCGCTTCAGCCCCGCCACCGGGGCTTGGTCAGCTTTAACCAATACGAGTGCGCCGGTGGCACGCCGAGGCCACTCTGCGGTGTGGACGGGGGCACGGATGATCGTGTGGGGAGGAGACGATAGCGGGCCAGGACCCGTATTGTTTAACAACGGCGGCTTGTATGATCCAACTTCCAACTCATGGACGGCAGTCTCGACAACCGGTGCGCCAGCTGCGCGTAGCTTCCACGCAGCCGTGTGGACGGGTTCGGAGATGATCGTATGGGGGGGGCTATAACTCGAGCTACGTCAACACGGGAGGACGTTACAACCCCAGCACCAACACATGGACGGCGATGTCAATCGTCGGGGCTCCCACTGCCCGATATGGTATGGCGGCGGTTTGGACCGGGTCTGAGTTAATCATTTGGGGCGGAACCAATGGTAGTGCTCAGAACAGTGGTGCCCGTTACAATCCGAGTACTGACACTTGGACCACAATTTCGACTGTCGGCGCACCAGCCGCAAGAACACAAGCCGCATTTGCGTGGACTGGAACAGAGATGGTTGTCTATGGCGGTGGGAATTCTTTTCCATCCAACACTGGTGGGCGATACAACCCAACGACGAACACGTGGAGTGCTCTGCCAACGTCTGGTGCCCCGGTCGGCGCCGCTGATAACTATGCTGTCTGGACCGGTAATTCAGTTATCGTTTGGGGCGGCTACGACGGAACCAATGGAACCAATACAGTCAACTCCGGTGCCGCTTACTCTCCTTCTACGAATAGTTGGAGTCCTCTTGTGCAGACAGGAGCACCGGCGGCCCGTGCAAGCCATTCAACCGTTTGGACGGGAACGGAGCTGCTTGTGTGGGGAGGTGGGTCAACTAACCAATTTGCTGACATGTTCAACGACGGGGGGCGGTATTCCTCGAAGATTGCAGCGGGCGCGATCGGCAGCACGGAACTCGCGGCGAACGTGACGCCGAAGTTCGATCGGCGGTTTGTGAGTCCCTCCTCCACATTCACAACCTCCTCGGCGTTGGTTGACATGACAGGAGCGACGCTGACGTCCAACAACTTGGGAGAGACGGGCAACTATCTGATTAATTTCCGGACATCTTTTACAATGGGCGCAGCAGGGACGGGGACGTTTGTGATCAACGTGAATGGTGTGGACGTGACGGGCGCTAGCGTGACGGTGGCTGGCTCTAGCTCGCTGGCGAACGCTTCAATAACCTGTATCGCACCAAACGTCGCCGCAGGCACGGTCATCAAGGTTCGCTATCTGAGCAGCAATGCCTCGACTCTGACCGTGAGTGGGATTCAACTGACGGCGGACGGCATCCCGGGCTCACAAGTTCGCTAACTCGCGCATGCCATGAAACTGACTATCCTCTTCATCCCGGCCATTCTGATCCCCATGGCTCCGTTACATGCCGGGGGGAGAAGCAGCGCCAACTACAGTGTCGCGGCAGATTCCACAGAGAGCGGCGGCCGCCGAGTGGTAAGCGCCAGCTACACCGTTGATGCGAGTATCGGCGGAATCACGGGCATCACCACTTCTGTGACACCCGTCCAGACGGTGAAGGCGGGCTACATCGGCCAGATCACGGAAGTGAGTGCGCTGCAACTGGCCGCTACGCCTACCACAGTGAACGAAACCGCAACGAGACAGCTCGGCGGTGCGGCATTGCTCGATGACCTCACGACCTATGCCATTCCCGCAGCCAGCATCACCTGGAGCATCGTGAATGGACCACTCAACAGCATCAGCACAAGCGGACTGGCCACAGCAGGCACTGTTTATCAAGACACCCCAGCCACCGCGCAGGGCATCTATGCAGGAAGTATCGGCACCCTCAGTCTTAGTGTGCTCAATGTGAGCAACGATGACATTCCCGGCTACACGGGGGATGGTCTCGACGACGCCTGGCAGGTGCAATACTTCGGGCTGGGAAATCCCGCTGCCGCTCCAGCCTTCGATGCGGACTTGGACGGCCAGGACAACCTCTTTGAGTTCATCGCGGGCATCAACCCCATCAGCGGAGACTCTCGCTTCCTCATCCAAAACACCCCCGTTCCCAGCCAGCCTGGGCAGATGAATATTGTCATCAGCCCGCGTCTGCTAGGACGCACTTACACCGTGAAAGTCAGCCCGACGCTCGGCCCCGACGCTGTGTGGACGACACTCACCGGCTCCACCACCACCGATAACGGTACCGAGCGCACCATCACAGACCCCAACGCCAGCGGCCCCGCGAAGTTTTACCGGGTCGAAATCGTGAAGCCTTGATAGGAGTGTCGATGTCGGCCAGCCTCCCCTTTCCGACGTGAAGGTCAAGCCCCCGAAGCTCTCCTCAGCGACATTTTGGATCCCAACCGCATGTTCGAAGCCCGCTGGAGCGGCTCCCAGATCGAAACCCACGACGGCCGCGGCCTGGCTGGCCTCATCCAAAACGAAACCAGCGACGCCCTCGTCCTCGCCATGCCCGGCGGCGCGAAAGAGACGCTCTCGCGTTCCGCGATCAAAGACATGAAGAGTCTGGATCGAACGCTGATGCCGGATGGTCTCGAAGCGGTGATCACGAAGGAGCAGATGAGCAATTTGCTGACGTTCTTGCGGAGCGCGGGTGCCCCCACCCGCTGAAGAAGGCAGGCGGATGAGGGCGTCTGCGCTCCGGCTTAAATCACAGCAGGCACTCGGCGATTTGGACGGCGTTCAGCGCGGCTCCTTTGAGGAGCTGATCGCCGACGACCCAGAAGGCGAGGCCGTTGTCGAGGGCGCAGTCGAGGCGGAGGCGGCCGACGGCGCAGTTGTCGCGGCCGGCGATGTCGAGGGCGAGGGGATAGACCTTGCTGGAGGGATCGTCGAGCACATCAAGGCCGGGGGCCTTGAGCAGGACTTCGCGGGCGGCTTCGACGGTGACGGGCTTTTCAAACTCGGCGCTGATGGCGATGCTGTGGGCGCGGAAGACGGGGATGCGCACGCAGGTGACGGAGGCGCGGAAGTCCGGGTGATGCATGATCTTGCGGCCTTCGTTTTCCATTTTCATCTCTTCCTTCGTGTAGCCGCTGTCGAGGAAGCTATCGACGTGAGGGATGGCGTTGAAGGCGATCTGATGCGGATAGACGTGCGGCTTGCTGTCGAGCTTGGCGGCATCCCAAGCACGGTTTTCGCTGGCCCATTCGCGGGATTGGTTGGCGAGCTCTTCGATGGCCTGGGCCCCGGTGCCGGAGACGGCCTGATAGCTGGAGGCGAAGATCCGCTTCACGCCGAAGGCCTGATGAAGGGGGTAAAGGGCCATCAGGGAGATGGCGGTGGTGCAGTTCGGATTGGCGATGATGCCCTGGTGAGACTTCACATCGGCGGCGTTGATCTCTGGCACGACGAGCGGGGTGCTGGGGTCCTGGCGGAAGTAGGAGGAATTGTCCACCACGACGGCTCCGGCCTTCACGGCATGCGGGGCAAAGTCACGCGAGATGCCACCGCCGGCGCTGAAGAGGGCGATGTCGATGCCCTGGAAGGAATCCGGGGTGAGCTCCTGGATGGTCATGTCCTGACCTTTGAATTTCATCTTCTTCCCAGCGCTGCGGGCGGAGGCGAGGAGGGTGAGACTGGCGACGGGGAAGGCGCGTTCCTCGAGGCAGCGGATCATTTCCACGCCGACGGCGCCGGTGGCTCCGACGATGGCGACGTGCTTGGGGGTGCTCATGAGATTCAGGTTCAGGGTTGGGGGTGAAAAAGGGCCGCGATAGTAAGGGCAGCCCGCTGGGATGCAAGGGGCGCTTCGCCCTCGCGGGTCCGTTCGAGCTTTCACGGGTAACTTCGCCTTGCTACGCCGCCTTGCTGCCCTACATAGTTCACAGGTCTTATGCATCTTTTTCGTCTCGTTTCCTGCTTCATCCTCGCCAGTGGCACCGCCTTGGCTCAAAGCTATTCCAACGGCCCTGCTGCTGCTGTGCAGGGCAAGGTGATCACCAAATCCGAGGTGCGTGACACGGTGCGGGCGCAGGAGCAGATCCTGATGGCGATGTATGGTGCCACGGACCCCGAGCGGATGAAGAAGGAAATTTACGAGACACGAGCGAATGCGCTGGATGCGCTGATCGACCGCGAGCTGATCCTCATCGAGTTTGCCAAGGTAGGCGGGGTGATCAAGCCGCAGTATGTGGATGACCAGATCAACAACATCGTGCGTGAGGCCTTCAAAGGGGACCGCGATGCGCTGGTCACGGAGCTTGCCAAAGGGGGCATGAGCCTCAAAAAATTCCGCGAGATGCAGGAGAAGAACATTGTGGCCAGTGTGATGAAGGCCAAAAAGGCCGGTGATATGCCACCCGCGACACCGAAAGAGGTGGAGGAGTATTACAGCAAGAACGTGGACAAGTGGCGTGTGGGCGATCAGGTGAAAATTTCGACCATCTCCGTGCCGAAATTTACTGGGGAGACAGGTTCCAGCCCCGAGAAGCAGCGGAAGCTGGCGGAGGAGATTCGCGCGAAGGTCGTCGGTGGGGCTGATTTTGCCGCCACGGCCCGCACCTACTCGCAGGATAGCCGGGCGGAGTTCGGTGGTGCCTGGGACTGGATGCCGCGCACCGAGCTGGACCCGATGATTGCCAACACTGCTATGGGTCTGAAGACCGGCGGCATCAGCCAAGTGCTCGACAAGGAAACCAATTATATCATCGTGGCCTGCGATGCGAAAAAGCTCGGTGCGGCTCCGCCGATGGACAAAGTGCGTGGCGACATCCAGAAGATGATCGAGCAGGAGAAGTCCAAAAAAGCCATCGACGAGTGGATGGAGCAGCTGCGCAAAAAAGCCGTCATCCGCAAATTTTAACCCCGGACGGTGCTTTTCCCCGCGTGATCCAGATCATCTTCAACGACATCAGCGCCTCCGAGCTCTCCCAACTGCCCACGCAGACGCAGTTTCATCTCTTGGAGGCGCTAAACATCCAGCCTGCGGATGTGGATGACGCCATTCTCGGCAAGCGATACGGCGTACTGGAGCGTGGAGGGAAGCGGCTTTACCGTTGCCGAGCAGGGGATCACCGCATCTACTTTGGTATCTTGGAGGGCAATGTTTGGGTGCATCGCATCCTGCATAAAAACAGCCTCCAAGACTTCCTTTACCGCTCTAACCTGCCCGGTGGCGGGGAGGACGAGGCGCTGAGTAAGTCGAAGAATTTCTGGCACCTCATTGATGAAGGTGCCCGCACGATCCGCGTGACTTGATGGAGGCTCAATGGCAGCCGCAGCCGCTGCCGCAGGAGCCACCGCGTGGTTCAGGACCGCTGCTGGAGCCGCCCATGAGGCCGGTGCCGCCAATAGGCACGCGGCGGACGGGGGTGCCACTATCAGGATGCCGCGTGAGCGCCGCATCCTTCATGCTTTGGCGCACTTCAAAACGCTTTGGCTGCTCGCCTTCAAATTGGGGGATGGTTTCGTAAACGTAGGTGGGCATGGTGGCAGTGCCATAATCCCCTCCTGCGGTCTTTTCAACTGCGGGAGGGGCTTTAGAAGTGGCGCACTTTTTAGAACTTGGCGTAGTCCACGAAACCGAGGCTGATGGCGTTGATCTTGCGGGAATGCTGCATCACGGCGATGCCCTCGCGGCCTTGGCCGGAATTGGTGTTTCCTTCGATGGTTTCGAGGGTGCCGCCGGTGACGGAGAGGACGAAACCGGTGTGCCCTTTGCCTCCGCCGGTATTGATGCAGAAGACCATGCCGGGGAAGACGGTGGCAGGATTGGCGGTGGCGTCTGCGGTGACGAGGCGGCGAGCACCCGCAGATGTAGAGCGGTTCCAGTGGTCATGCACGCCTGCGGTCTTCACACATGGATTCGGGATGTTGAGTGAGGCGGCGGCCTGCTTGAAGCACCAGAAGACGAAAGCCATGCACCATGGATCCCCCTTGCTGGCACCGGCGCTCTTCAGATAGGCCTCCACCTCGGGGCCGGCATTGCTGCCGGGAGGCTTTTCCTTCACACCGAGCTGGTTGCGGGCGACTTTGAGCACTTCGCGTAGCAGCTCGGAGGGGGCATCTTTGGGTTTGATGTCCACCACCGAGGCTTTGCCAAACAAAGCGGCCCAGGTGATTGCCCCCACCTCGCCATCAATGACGAGTGCATTGCCATCGAGGTCCTTCGACTGGGCCTGGAAGGTGCGCACGGCATCAGCCGTCTTGCTGCCGAAGTCACCGTCCTCGTCCACCGGACCACAGCCGCGTTCATTGAGGCGTTTCTGCACCTGCAAGGCATGGGGGGAATCCATCAGACCGGCTTTCAGCACAAATCCGGGATATTGGGCGATGGCGGGTTCCTTCAGGTCCGCATTCTCTTTGCTGCCTGCAAAGTCGAGCTGGCTGAGGACCAAGGCTGCGCCGCATTGCTGGGAGACGGCTTCGGGATCCCACACGCCATCCTTCACATACTTGCCCTTCGTGTAGTGCTGGCAGAAGGACCACAGGTAGGGCGTGTTGATGCCGTGGTTGCGGCTGCCAAAGCCGTTAAAGCCTTCCAGCTTGTAGAGCGTGCCCGCGATGGACCAATCCGTCCAGTTGGTGAGCTTGTCGTAGGCGAGAGCGTCTTCCGCGCTGGCTTCCCATGAGAAGGGCGGCTGACCTGTGAGCGGGCGACCTTTGGGCACCTGCACGGTGCGGGCGGTGAGTGGGTCGCCGTTGTGGAGGTGCTTTTTGAAGCTGAGGCTGGCCTCCATGTTGTGAATGACGGCGATGACCTGCCAGGGGACCTTCGTGCTAGCGGCCACGGCCTCGTAGCGGGCCTGGCTCTTCGTGATGTCATCGGCGATTTTTTTCACGGCGGCTTCGCGGCCGGGATTGACCTTCATGCTCTTGTAAAGGCCTTCGTATTCTTTGCGGAGTTTGGCGTCGAGCTGGGGCATGATGTTGAGTGGCTAAGGTTTGGACTGCGGGGGGGATTAGTGGGAGGCTTCGTCGATCACGTTAGTAATCACGGCAGCGGCGAGGCTGCCTCCGGGGCCAAAGGCGGCCGTGAGGCCGGCGTGGATGGCGGTATCGATCAGGCCATCGGCAAAGGCATTGAGCGCCTTTTTGCGCTTCACCCTCTTGGCCAGCACTTGCATGTCTTCGAGGTCTTTGAGGCCACGGACGAGGCTGGAGAACTCGTCACGCGTGATCTGCCCGTCCTGCGGCTGGCCTTCGGGGGCCACCATGGCGAGCCAGCGGGTGATGGAGCTTTCGTGTCGGCTTAAAAAAGCGGCGGTCGTTTGCTCCACGGCTTTTGGCGCGGCGATGGCGAGTGAATCCGCCAGCGTGAGCGCCTGGGCGAGGATGTCTGCTTTGAGTGCGGTCGAGAGAAAGGCCATGGCGTGCGTGGGTCGTTGGTTTTTTGCCTCAGTTCGCTGTCCCGGTGGCGTCGAGGATCTGGTCGAAGGCCTTGCTGACCTGCGTTTTCTTTTCGGGAATGAAGGCGGAGGAGACGCGCTGGCGTGCCTGCCACTGGCTGAGGAAGCCGCCGAGCAATCCGCCGGCGGGATCGATCATTCGGTCCCACAACGCGATGGCCTCTTCGTTGCTTTTGAGGCTGGCCTCATACGTTTTCGCCTCGTCCAGCCGGGTGCGGAGTTCGGAAATGGCCGGGGCATGTGTGGCGTGATCCTCGGATGCCTTGTCCATCAGCGCCAAGGAGTCTGTTTTCAGACCCTCTGTCTTTTCGATGGGAAAATGCGGTGTGGAGCAGCTTACGAGGAGCAGGATCAAAAGCGGGAGAAAGAAGGTGCGGGCACAATTCATAGGTTTGAAGCATTTTTCTGATCGATGCGAATTGTAGCAGGGTGTCGAGAAAAATAGCCAGAGTTTTCTGTAACTATTCTTACGCGAGGGGTAGAAACGAAAGCGGCCGGATCACACTGGGTGATCCGGCCGCTGTGAAGAGTTTGGAGGGTGATTATGCGTTGTAGCCACTCTCGCCGTGCTCGGCGAGGTCGAGGCCTTGGTTCTCCTCATCTGCATCCACGCGGAGGCCGATGGTGGCTCCAATGACTTTCAGCAGCACCACGCTGACCACGCCGGAAAGGAGGATCGTATAGAGCGAGGCCAGGAGCTGCGTCGTGAGCTGGCTTCCCATGGCCATGCCTTCGGCATAGCCGAGACCACCAAACGTGGGTGAGGCAAACACGGCCACGAGGATCGTACCGACGAAGCCACCCACGCCATGCACGCCGAAGACATCGAGGGAGTCGTCGTACTTGAATTTCTGCTTCACCTTGGCGCAGAAGAACCAGCACACGAGGGCGCTGATGCTGCCGATGCAAATGGCTCCCACGGGGCCGACCTTTCCTGAGGCGGGGGTGATGGCTGCCAAGCCTGCGATGGAGCCGGTGGCGATGCCGAGGGCGCTTGGCTTGCCCACTTTGATCTTCTCAATGATGGACCACACCACGCAGGCGGCGCAGGCGGAGAGGTGCGTGACCACCACGGTCATCGCGGCGCTCCCGCTCGCGGCCACTTGGCTGCCGCCGTTGAAGCCAAACCAGCCCACCCACAGCATGCCGGCTCCGGCCACGGTGAAGGGAAGGTTATGCGGCATCATCTGCTGCTGGGGGAAACCTTTGCGCGGTCCCACCATGATGCAGGCCACAAGAGCGGCCACACCGGCGGTGATGTGGACGACGATGCCACCAGCGAGGTCGATCACATTTTTGAGGCCGAAGAACTCCATCTTATGCCACACACCCCAGCAGGTGGGCACATACACCAGCAGACTCCACAGGATGCTGAAGACCATGATGGCGCTGAATTTCATGCGCTCGGCAAAGGCCCCGATGAAAAGCCCCGGTGTGATGAGGAAGAACATCATCTGGTAGGCGAACCACAGGTGCTCCGGGATGTTCGGATAGGCCGCGTAGGTGCTGGTGGGCGTCACGCCTTTGAGGAATATCTTGTCGAAACCACCGAAGAAGCCGCTATCGCCGGTAAAGCTCAGCGTGTAGCCGCAGACGAGCCACACAAGGCTCAGTACGGCAGTGAGGGCAAAGCATTGCATGAAGATCGAGAGCACGTTCTTCGAACGCACGAGGCCTGCGTAGAACAACGCGAGGCCGGGGATCATCATGAAGAGCACGAGGGCGGTGGAGGTGAGTATCCAGGCGGTGTCTCCGCTTTGGATGGTGGACGTTTCAGCAGCGTGCAACGACGTGGAGGCACAGCAAAGCGCGGCGCACGCGGTGGATAACAGCGTGGTGCCACGCCCGCGACGCATAAGCGCAGGATGGGTCATGGTTGGTGGTCGGGTTGGGTTGGTTGAGGCGAGTTCGCAGATGGTTGGGCCGCGAATCGACGATCTTCGCTTCAAAGCAAGGCCCGTGCCAGAATGCGAGCGATTTTTGAGTCGTAATACTGCCCGCTTCTCATCGGGGGGGCATGTGACCCGCGAATCAGGGTGGCTAAGATTTCTTACCCGTTCAGCTTTGGCTCAGTGCTATGGCCTTATCTCAGGGCATGATTTCGTGCTTGCCGGCCTGCACAGCGATGTCTTTCAAGGTGCTGCCGGAGATGGCATTGCCCTTCACCACTTGGTTTTCACCGGAAAGGACGATCCCGTTCTTGCCTGAGGCGGTGATCACATTGCTCGTGACGGTGTTCTTGGCCGTGCCGGAAGCGATTTGAATGGCATTGCCACGGGTTTGCTCGAATTGATTGCCGGAGATGACATTCGTTTCGTTGAGGCCGGGTTGCTTGCACCAGCGCCAGAGGTTGATGCCGGTCTGGCAGGCGAAGAAATCGTTTTGCTCGACGAGGCAGGCGCTGGCGTCGTTCAATTCCACGCCCACGAGGCTGCGGGCAATGTGGTTATGCCTCGCGATGCTGCCGGTGGTGAAGTGATCGAAGTCGATGGCCTCATCCGAGGTGTCCCGGATGGTGCAATTCTCGATGAGGGCCTCCTCGCAGGCATAGAGGGCGATGCCGCGCCCGTGGCAGTTCTGGATGAAGCAGCGTTCGATGTGGAGATTCTTGATGAGCGGCCCGGTGGGGCCTTTTTCATCGCTGTAGGGGCCCTGGGCAAGGATGCCGCAGAGCTGTATATGGCCGCGCACGGGCGGATCACCCTCCACCCGACCACCATCGAGGGTGAGCTTGCTGATTCGCACCTCCGAGGTGGCACCGCGTATCTCGAAGATATTCGCCGCATCGGGGTCACGAATGAATGTTCTGGCTGGGGCAGGGAAGTCGAGGGGCTTTACCAGATGAAGGGTGTTTCCCTCGATTTTTGCCAGGGTGGCGAGGTGGTAGGGCCTTGGTTTTTGGGTGAATCCGTCCACGGCCCCATCGGCCTCTAGGTGAAGGCGCATGCCGGGCTTGAAGGACTGGTGGCGCGTGACTCGGAGGAGGCGGTCTCCGGCTTTGGCAGGCTCGCTGAGTTCCGCAAAGGCTAGCGGAGGCAGTTGCAGGATGGTTTGCTCGGCATCGAGCCCGGCAAGGTGGAGCTTTTTGGCGTTTTTGATGACCAGCGAATGATCGAGCACATGCCTTCCCGGTGGGATCACCACCTCGGAACCCTTTTCCGACTTCACCGCGTCGTTGATGAAGTTTTGCAACTCATCGGCCGTGAGGGCGGAGGCGGTCTGGATGGCCAGGAGGTGGAAAAGGAGGCGAAAAAGCATGGAGGAAGCTCAATACGCCAAAAACCGCTTTTTCCGACTCGCCGTTTGCACCCGGCCCGGTTCCTGCTTGGAAAGGAGTCCCCCATGCCAACCCCGCCCGCCACGTCGCTCCGCCAGCTCGGATTTCAGCTTCTTCGAGATGATCTTCAGTTCCTCATGCAGGCCTTTGCCGCCGTGCTGAAACGCATGGGCGAACCGCAACTGGCCGACAGCCTGCCGTGGATTCATCCCGAAGCGCCGACGAGCGAGGTGCAGGCCACGCGGTCGCTTGGCCAGGCCTACTCGATCGCCTTTCAGCTCCTGAACATCGTCGAAGAACGCGCCGCCTCGCAGATCCGCCGCCTGCGGGAGAAACAATCGGGCCCCGAGGCCGAGCAGGGCCTGTGGCCGGACAACATGCGTGACATGCTGGAGCTTGGTCTCAGCGGGGACGACATCCTGAACGTGCTGCGGGACGTGGCCGTCGAGCCGGTGCTCACCGCGCATCCCACGGAGGCGAAACGCGAGACCGTTCGCGACCTTCACCGCGAGATTTACGGTCTCATGGAGCGCCACGAGAACACCGCTTACACGCCGCGTGAGCAGACTCGGCTTCACGGCCTGCTGCAAACGCAGCTCGAGAATCTCTGGCGCACCGGCGAGATCCATGTGACGCGGCCGAGCATCGAGGCGGAACTGCAAAACGCGCTGCATTACCTCCGCGAGGTGTTTCCTGAGGCGCTCTACCGTGCCCATGTGCATCTCCGTGAGGCTTGGATTGCCGCTGGGTTCCCGGCGGAAAAGATTGAGGACGTGAAACCGCTGCTGCGCTTTGGCTCCTGGATCGGCGGCGACCGTGACGGCCATCCTTTCGTGACCGCCGAGGTCACCGAGCATGCTTTGAAGGCCCTGCGCTCGAATGCTCTCCGCGTGCAGCGCCGCGCCATCGAAAATCTCGCCGCACATCTCCCGCTCAGTTCGCTCTTCCAGCGCACGCCGGAGGCGCTGGAGCAGCTCATCGCCACGTTGTCCACCTCGCTGCAAAACGAGCCGCACACGGACCTGCCCTACATCATTGACCGCAACAAGGAGGAGCCTTGGCGCTGCGCGGCCTACCTCATGCGAGCCAAGATCGTGCTCGCCATTGAGAAGCCCTCCTCTCCCGCCGCCTACTCGCAGGCCTCTGAACTGCTCGCGGACCTGAACACCTTCGCGGCCACGCTCACGGAGGTGGGCGCGGCGGCTCTCGTGACCGATCTCATCGTGCCGGTGCGGCAGCGGTTGCAGGCTTTTGGCTTTCACAGCGCCTCGCTGGATGTGCGGCAAAACTCCGCGTTTCACGAAAAAGCCCTCGATCAGCTTCTGCGAGCCGCAGGCTTGCTCGACGAGCGCAGTTTCGTGGATTGGAGCGTGGAGGAAAAGCGGTCGCTGCTGGATCGCGAACTGCGTTCGCCGCGTCCCTTCCTCTCGCCGGGTGTTTCCGCCGGACCCGAGGCGGATACCGTACTGGCCTGCCATCGCGTGTTGGCCGCTCACATCCATGCGCATGGCACTTCCGGTCTTGGATCGCTGATCGTCTCGATGACACGCTGCGTGGAGGATTTGCTCACCGTGTATCTTTTGGCCCGCGAGGCCGGTTTGGCCGAGTGGACCGCGAAAGGCCTGCGCTGTCCGCTGCCGGTCGTGCCCTTGTTTGAGACCATGGGCGACCTCGAAGCCGGTCCTGGCATCGTGGAAGCCTTCATGAGCCATCCGGTGACGCAAAACAGCCTCTCCGCCCTTCGCGAGAAGCTCGGCAGCGATCCCAGCTTTCAGGTCATGGTGGGCTATTCGGATTCCAACAAAGATTGCGGCATCTTCGCGAGCCAGTGGGCGCTGCATCGCGCTCAGAAGGCGCTTTCGGATACCATCACGCAGCATGGCGCGAAGCCCGTCTTCTTCCATGGTCGCGGCGGCACCGTGGGCCGTGGCGCAGGTCCCACGCATTGGTTCATGGATGCACTGCCGCATGGCTCGCTCAGTGGCAGCATGCGCATGACCGAGCAGGGAGAAACCATCGCGCAGAAATACGCTCACTTCGGCTCTGCCGTGTATAACGCGGAGATCCTGATGGCCTCCGCCGCCTCCGCCACCGCCCGTCATCGTCATGCGAAACCGCAAGCATCACCGGTGGAGCATATCCTTGATGATCTGGCCGCTTCCAGCCGTGATGCCTATCGCTCGCTGCTGCACACCGAGGGCTTCATGGCCTTCTACCGCAGCGCCACGCCTATCGATGCGCTGGAGAATTCCCGCATCGGCTCACGTCCCTCGCGTCGCACCGGTCAGGCTTCACTCGATGACCTCCGCGCCATCCCGTGGGTCTTCTCTTGGACGCAGGCCCGCTTCTACCTGCCGGGCTGGTTTGGTGCCGGCTCCGCCTTGAAGAACCTGCGAGACGAACGTCCTGCCGATTACAAAGCCCTCGCTGCGGCTCTCCGCGAGTCCGCCTTTCTCAAATACGTGCTCACGAACATTGAAAGCTCCCTCGTCAGCGCCAATGCCGATCTCATGCGAGCTTACGCAGGCCTCGTGCCAGATGAAACGGTGCGTGAGCGCTTCATGGGCCGCATCTTGGATGAGTTCGATTCCACGCGAGTGATCCTCGAAGACCTCTTCCAGGGCACCTTTGCCGAGCGTCGTCCGCGTCTCGCCTACACGCTCGACATCCGCGAGGCTCCGCTGCGTGTGCTGCACCTTCAGCAGATCGCCTTGCTCCGCGAATGGCGCGGGGTGATCGCCTCCGGTGATCAAACCTCCGCCGATGCCATGCTGCCGGACATGCTGATTTCGATCAACGCCATCGCCTCCGGTCTGCGGACGACGGGTTAGAAAAGACTGCTTCTCAGGATCGGGCCGAGTCGATGGTTGATTGAAGTGCCATCGATTGTCGATTGTTGAGGGAAGTGGAGAGTTTCCCGAAGCCATCACCTCTTCAATCAACAATCGTTTGCTCGACCATCCTCCATCCATTTGGGCTGTGTGGCGGCTTTCATTGTCGAATGCCTTCCCCAAACGCAAAAAGCGCATGGAAGCACCCCTGCTCCCATGCGCTCTTTTTGTCTTCAACACACCGGTAACCAACCGGCAAATTTAGATCAGAATCGGATGCACATATCGAAGGTCAGACGGTTGTTCGTCAGACCGTAAGGACGCACCGCGGCGACTTCATAGGCGGCACCGAGGTCGATGTTGTTGGTGATGCGGCTGCGGAAACCGATGCCCACCATGCCTTGAGTGACGCCGTTGGCATCGTTGGCACCGAAGTTGATCACGTCGTAGCCGTTGCTGCGAAGGCCGATGTTTGTGCCGTCGTTGAGATTGGTCCAGAAGTTCGCGGAGACGAAGGGGATGAACCAGCGGTTGACGTAGTAGTCCACCATGAGGCTGTAGTGCGCCATGAGGTTCTGCTCGTCGGTGGTCACCGGGATGCGGAGACCGAGGTTGCCGCTCACATGGAGATCGCCGAAGCCTTTCTGGAAGGAGACGAAGGGATTGAACTCGCCACCCCCACGATGTTGGAAGACGCGGCGGTCGCCCGACGGGATGTGATAGGTGAGGCCGGGCGTGAGGATGAACTGGGCGGCAGGGTTGTCGATCAGCGCATACTTGAAGCCGGCGGCGAGATCCATCCAGCCATCGGGATTGCCGATCGCGTCGTTGTTCACGTCGAAGTAGCCGTCCTGCGTGGCGATGAGGGCGAAGCGGTCCGTCACGGCGTAGCGGAGTTGCAGCGCGTAGAGCTGAGCGGTGCCACCGCCGAGGAAGTTGTTGTCGATCGTGTGATGCACGAAGATCGGGCGGATCTCGGAGCGGATGATCGCGTCTTCAAAGAAGATCGGGTTCGTCACTGGGGCGATGGTGTTCACTTTCCAGTCCGCAGCGGCCACGGGGGCCGGGTTCTTGGGAGCGGCGACCGGAGATCCGGCTTTGGCAGTGGCGATGAGAGAGACGGCTGCGCAGGCGGTGAAGCCGAAACGCAACCACCGGCGTTGGGAGTGTGTTTGGTGGTCCATGCGCTTATAAAAGCATCGCTCGGGGCGCTTTGATCCACAGTGCTTGCTCGACAGTGTGCAATTCATGCGCTGTGGCGTGCGTAGTAGCCTCGCCATGACCACCACCACTCGTCGTTCCTTCCTTCAAAACACCTCGCTCGCCTCCGCCGCCGTCGCTTTCCCATCGCTCGTGCGCGGCCAGAATCTGAATAGCAAACTTCAGGTGGCCTGTGTGGGGGTGAATGGCATGGGCTTCAGCGATTTGAAAAATGTCGGCACGCATGCCGCGGTGAAGTTTGTCGGCTTCTGCGATGTGGATTCGAATCGCTTCGATCAGGCGGATAAGGCGCATCCCGGCGTGAAGCACTTCAGCGACTACCGCGAGATGTTCAGCACGCTCGGCGATGGCTTTGATGCGGTCACCGTCGGCATTCCCGATCACATGCACGCGCCGGTGGCCGTGGCGGCGATGCAGAAGAAGAAGCATGTCTATTGCCAGAAGCCTCTCGCGCACACGGTGTGGGAAGCACGGCAGATGAGCCTGTGGGCGGAAAAGACCGGTGTGACGACGCAGATGGGCAATCAAATCCACTCCGCCATCGAATACCGCCTTGGCACCCGCCTCATCAAGGAAGGTGCCATCGGCAAAGTGAAGGAAGTGTGGTCCTGGGTGGGCGTGACGGGCAATGAACGCACACGACTTCTCGCTCCGCCACCTGCCGCTCAAGCTCCGGCCAACCTCAACTGGGATCTCTGGATCGGTGCCGCGCCGATGCGTGACTATGCGCCCGCTTATCATCCCTTCTCCTGGCGTGACTGGCAGGACTTCGGCGGTGGAGCGCTGGGTGATTTCGGTTGCCACATCCTCGATCCCGTCTTCACCGCGCTCGAGCTCACCGCGCCGATCAGCATCACGGCGAAGAATAGCGGTGTGAATGATCAAATCTGGCCTTCCCATGAAACGGTGAGCTACGTCTTCCCTGGCACCGCCTACACCGCAGGCAAGACCTTGAAGGTCACCTGGATGGATGGCGGCCTGAAGCCGAGCCACAAGATTGCTCAGATGCCGGGTGACATTGATCTGCCCTCCAGCGGCAGCGTTTTCATCGGTGAAAACGGCTGCCTCGTGCAGGCGCATGTGGCTGGGCCGCGCCTCTACCCAATGGACAAGTTCACCGGCTTCAAATATCCCAAAGAAGAAGGCCGCAGCCACTGGCACACCTGGATCGATGCCTGCCTCGAAGGCAAAAAGACCAGCGATGGCTTCCACTACGCCGGGCCGCTCTCTGAGGCTGTGCAACTCGGCAACATCGCCACCCGCGTATGCCGTCCCAGCTACGACAGCGTCACGGGTCGATTGGAAGAGAGCAAGCTCGTCCTCGAATGGGATGCCGCGAACCTCCGCTTCGCCAACTCCCCGGAGGCGGACAAGCTGCTCACGAAGAGTTATCGCGCCGGTTTCGAGGTCGCGGCAGCTTAATGCCCGCCCCTTTCTCTGCTGCGAAATCGAACGAGGGGCCGCCTTACGGCTTCTTGACCTAAATCCTTGCCCTCGGCATGATCCGCGTCGCAAGACGCCCGGCCATCGTGCGTTCCTTCCGCCCTCTTCAACCATGCTGAAACGTCCCAACCTCCTGCTCGCTCTCGTTGTCGCTGCCCCTCTGGTTTCCCTCGTCGCAGGGCCGGACAAGCCAAAAAAGGACAAAGGCCCGTTTGAAGCCGCGAAGCCCGCTTTCAAGGTGGATTACAATCAGCCAGCCTTTGATGCCACCCAAGCGAAGCCGGAGCATCTGGAGCCTTCCATGTTCAAAGTGCCCGAAGGCCTCGAAATCAGCGTCTGGGCCACCTCGCCGCAGCTTTTCAATCCAGCGAACATGGACATCGACGCCGCAGGCCGCGTGTGGGTCACTGAGGGCGTCAATTACCGCCGTCACAGCGGTCGCAGCCGGGAAGGGGATTGCGTCCGTGTTCTTCAAGACACCGATGGCGATGGTAAATGCGACAGCAGCCACGTCTTCGTGCGTGAAAAGGAACTCGAATGCCCGCTCGGCGTGGCTGTGTTCGACAATGTGATCTTCGTCTCGAATACGCCGAACCTCATCAAATACACCGATGTGAACCGCGACCTCAAATTCGACGCGGCGGTCGATAAGCGCGAGATCTTCCTCTCCGGCTTCGAGCAGCCGCAGCACGATCACAGCCTGCATAGCGTGTATGCCGGCCCTGATGGCCGCCTGTACTTCAGCAATGGAAACTGCGGCGCTGAGTTTAGCGACAAAAGCGGCAACACCTTCCGCATCGGCGGGGCTTACCTCAACAACACCTATGCCGGTGAAAAGAGCGATGACGGCCATGTCTATGTCGGCGGCTTCACCGCCAGCGTCGATCCCAGCGGTCACAAGGCCAAGATCCTCGGCTTTAACTACCGCAACAGCTACGAAGGCGTGCGCACCAGCTTTGGTGACATGTTCCTCAACGACAACGATGATCCACCTGCCTGCCGCGTGAGCCATCTCATCGAAGGCGGCAGCTTCGGCTTCTTCTCCGCCAATGGAAAACGCCAGTGGCGTGCGGACAAACGCCCCGGCCAGTCCATCCCCGTGGCTGAGTGGCGTCAGGAAGACCCCGGCATCATCCCCGCTGGCGATGTCTATGGCGGCGGTGCCCCCACCGGCATGTGCTTCTACGAAAACGGAGCCCTCGGTGACAAATGGAACGGCCTGCTCCTGAGCTGCGAAACCGGGCGCAATGTCGTCTTCGGCTACCTGCCAAAACCCGATGGTGCGGGCTTCAAACTCGAGCGTTTCGATTTCTGCACCACCAACACCACCGGCGTCTTCAAAGGCAGCGATTTCGTCGGCGGAGCCAACAACCTCTCCGATGAACGCCAGACGCTGTTCCGTCCCTCCGATGTCTGCGTGGGGGCTGATGGTGCCATCTACATCTCCGACTGGTATGACAAGCGCACTGGCGGCCATCAGGACACCGATGAGACCTGCAGCGGCACCATTTACCGCATCGCTCCGAAGGGCTTCAAACCTCAAACTCCCGCCATCAACTTCGACACCGTCGAAGGCCAGCTCGCCGCGCTGCAATCGCCCGTGAACAACGTGCGTCATGTGGGCTTCACGAAGCTCAAAGAGGCTGGTGAGAAGGTGCTGCCGCAGGTGTTGAAGCTGCGTGACGATGCCAATCCCTACCTCGCCTCGCGTGCGGTGTGGCTCGCCGCGCAGCTCAGCGAAAAAGGTATCATCGCCACGAGGAGCTGGTTGGAGAGTGATGATGCCACGAAGCGTCTCGTGGCCCTGCGAGCCATTCGTGCCGCCACGGATGAGGTGCTCGACATCCTCAACGTCATGGCCGGTGATCAATCGCCCATGGTGCGTCGCGAAGTGGCTGTGGCGCTGCGTGATGTGCCCGTGGCGCAGAGCGCCCCGCTGCTCGCCCGCATGGCTCGCCAGATCGACGGCGGTGATCGCTCGCTCTTGGAGGCCTGGGGCATTGGCTGCACCGGCAAAGAAGCCGAGGTCTGGGCCAAGCTGAAGCCCGAGGGCGATTGGAGCGAAGGTTTTGCCCATCTCACCTGGCGTCTGCATCCGGTGGCCGCCGTGCCTGAACTGCAAAAGCGTGCTGCGAATGCCAAACTTAGCCCCGAGCAACGCAAGCTGGCTCTCGACACCCTCGCCTTCATCCCCGAAGCCTCCGCCGCGAAGGCCGTGCTCGCTTTGGCCAAGGACAAAGCCTCGCCCATCCATGCCGAAGTCATGTGGTGGATCATCAAGCGCAGCACCGACGACTGGAGCACCTTTGGCATCGCCGAAGAACTCAAAAAGGAAGGCATCTTCGATCCTGAAAGCGCCAAGCTCGTCGAGATTGTCACGCCGCCCGCCACGCCCGGCACCTATCAGGCGGCGGACGTGCTCAAGCTCACCGGCAACGCCAAAAACGGAGCCCAGCTCGTCACCCGCTGCGTCATGTGCCACCAGTTCAATGGCCAGGGCGTGGAGTTCGGCCCGAACCTCGATGGCTGGGGCCGCAGCCAGCCTGCCGAGATCATCACGCAGGCCATTCTCGAACCCAGCAAGGACATCGCCCATGGTTACGACGGTCAGGAGATCAAAACCAAGGATGGTGCCACCATCCACGGCATGCTGTTGACCGAGGGCGACATCATGATCGTGCGCAGCATGGGCGGCGTGAACCAGTTCGTCCCCAAGAGCCGCGTGCAAAAGCGAGCCAAGCTCGACCGAAGCATGATGCTCAGCGCCTTCCAGCTCGGCCTCACCGCCCAAGACGTCGCCGATATCGTGGCTTACATGCGCAGCGGGGAGTGATGCCTTCGTGGCGGGAACTATGCGTTTGAGAATCTATTTTCTTCGTTCAGACTCCAGCCATGATTCTTCAATTGATGCCCAGGATGAACTCCGCCGAGCTAAAGGCGGAGCTGGATGCCATGGATCGTGGTTTTGAAAAGCTCATGGCCCGGCCCGATGGAGCGAAAAGGCTCCTGGAGGAGATCGGCATGCTCCGTCCGAGGAGAAAGCCCAAAGCCTCACGCCGGTCATGATCCCCTCCGGTCTGGTTGTCGCTTATCACGGATGTGACATTAAGGTCGCGGAACAGGCGGCGTGCGGACACCTCAAGTTGCAACCCAGCGTCAATGCCTACGACTGGCTCGGCCATGGCATCTACGGATGGCAGAGCGATCCGCAGCGTGCCTGGGAATGGGCGAAGGCCATGGCGAAATTGAAAGGCTCCCGCATTCGCAAGCCGGCTGTGCTCGGTCTGACGATTGACCTTGGGCATTGTTTTGTCGCCGCGATGAAGGAGCACATCGCCATGCTCAGCCGGGCTTACGAGCGGTTGAGTGAAACCTACTCCGCCAGCGGAATCACGATGCCTAGGAATGTAGGCAAATCGTGGACGAACAGGAAGCTCGACTGCGCGGTGTTTGAGATGATGCACCGCATTCGCGACAGCGAAGGCCAGCGCCCCTTCGATACAGTGCTCGCTTACTTTCCCGAAGGGAACGCCGCCTATCCGGGAGCCGCGATCCGCCAGCAGGACCATGTCCAGATTTGTGTGAGGAATCCCCGCCAGATATTAGGTTGCTTCATCCCTTGAGCTTTCATTCGACGAATTCATCCCCCGCCATCACCACCTGCCCGGTCCTGCACGAGGATCGGCATCTCATCGTGGTGAACAAGCCCCACGGCATCCTCTCGCATCCGAACCCCAAATCGGCCAAACCGCAGCGCAGCGCCTTCGAGGGCCGTTACGATGTTGAGAGGCGTTGTTTTCACACACCGGGCGGCGAGGTGTTTTTGATCCACCGGCTCGATCAGGATACCTCCGGTGTGCTTTTGGCCGCGAAGGATGAAAAGACGGCCGACAAGTGTCGCGAGGCCTTCGAGGCCGAGCAGGTGCGCAAAAAATACCTCGCCCTCGGCAGCGGCGGCGGCTTGAAACCCGAAGGCGTGTGGCTCGATCACCTCATCACCGAACATGCGCGGCATCAGGTGCGCACCGCCGTGCGTCGCGGGCCGCGACCGAATGCCGAGCTGCGCTACCGCCTGCGGCATTACAGCGCCGCGCATCGCCTCTCGCTGATCGAGATCGACCTCATCACCGGCAAAACCCATCAAATCCGCGTCCAGGCCGCCTCGCGGCATCTCCCGCTCGTCGGCGATGATGTGTATGGCTCCTTCGAGCAGAATCGCGTGCTCAAGAAGACGCTTCACGCCCGTCGGCTCTTCCTCCACGCCTTCCAGCTGAGTTTGAAACATCCCGCCAGCGGCCAGCCGCTGCTCATCACCGCCCCGCTGCCGGAGGATCTCACCGCCGTGCTTGCCGCCGCGCAAATTCCTCTCCATGTTTGAGACACCATGAAACACCTCGCCGCCCTTCTTTCCCTCCTCGCTGTCTTTGCCGTCCATACCTTCGCCGGTGACGCCAAGCACACCTACACGGGCGACATCACTGGCGTCGTCTGCGCCGCCTGCAGCGCCCACGTTTCCGAGGCGCTCACCGCCAAGCTCCCCGGCGTCGAGAAAGTCGATATCACCAAAGGAGAAAAAGCAGGCGTCAACACCATCACCATCGTCTCCAAGCAGGCCGATGTGACCAAAGACACCGCCATGGCCGCCCTCGGCGACCTCGCCAAGACCTACCAGATCACCTCGCTGGCCAAGAAGCCGTGATTTCTGCTTCGGAGGCAAAGGCCCCTCGGCCTTCGTGCTTGGAATCGGAGGGCGGGATTTTTTTCCCGCCGATTTTAAAGTGAGGCGGCCACTCCTGGCCGCCACCACCGGAGGGCGGGATTTCATTCCCGCCCATGCTATTTGTGGCCCTCGCCATCGGGTGAAACAGACACGCCGGTCTGTTGCGGAGGTCACAGACAGGCGTGTCTGTCTCACGGTCCATCGCGAGCCCGCATCCGTGACGAGGCCACTCCTGGCCGCCCTGCTGCCCATCTCCGGGCGCATCTTGCGGATGCCAACGCCATCTTTTGCTGGCTGACATCGCCTCTTCTGTTGGGGGACATTCGCCGTGCTGTTGGCTGACAGGCACCATTCGGCCTCCCCAAAAACGTTCTCAGTTGCCTCTGAAAGCGCACTTGAGGCTATCTCAAAATCCTGGTATTATAATTACCATAATTATATCTTCACCGCTGCCCAATGAAGCTCATTGCCCCTGATCCTGAAATGCGTGTGGCCATGCCCTACGCTTACACGGCCAAAGCCCTCCTCACTCCCACGGAGGCCAGGTTTCATAGCTGTCTGCTTCAGATCACCCAGGAACGCTGCCGCATCCAGATCAAGCCCCGGCTGGCTGATGTCTTCGAGCATGAAAAGGTCAATGGTGCCTTTCAGATGATCAGCCAGAAGCACATCGATTTCCTCATTTGCCGGAACGAGGACTGGATGCCTATGCTCGGCATTGAGTTGGATGATGCCAGCCACAACCGAGCCGAGATCAAAAAGCGGGACATGTTTGTGAACCTCCTCTTCGCCTCCACCGGTGTCCCCCTGGTGCGATTGCCCGTGGCGGAACTCGACCACCTCGAACGACTCATTGAGGAACACACCCGCGCCTGGCACTACCGCTGTAGCCTCCTCGAAACGCTCGCTCTCTCTCCCGCCGCATGAAACATCGACCCGAGGGCAGGATGCCATTCCCGTCCCTTTCCGCGAGGTGAGACTAGCCGCTCCTGGTAGCCTGCGCAGGAACGATAGCATGGTAACTGCGACGCTGGAGGCTGGGAAGGCCCCGCTGGGGGGCCTGCTTAATATTTAGGGCATCCCGTCAGCAAAAAGTAAGGAGAGCAGCATGAAATACGGCATCATTGTGCCGCGAGAAACTCCTCGAATTTTTGCGCCAAGAAATCTCGATTGGGGCGATGTAACTCTGTCGTAGGGAATCGCATTTTTCGGCCTTCAAGTTCCAGCAGCCCATGGCTGAACATTGGCCCATCCCGTGTGGCTCGAACAAGCTCATTGAGAACAATCTTCCCATCAGGATCAATTCCCATCAAATTGCTCTCAAAAGCGGTGTGATGAAAGGTGGACATCGCGATTCCATTTTGAACCGAAGCCACACCACCTCTTGAATCTGCGACGATGTGCGCTGCCTCCAAAAGCTGGACCAATGGAAGATTGGTTAATGCGCACCTCAATCCGTAAGCCATCAACACACGCTGACGGAACGACCGCTGATGAAGCCTCGTTTTTCGGACCCCTATTCCGTAAGCCGTCGGCTCTTCAGAGACGATATTGGCCAAAGTGTCCTCATCGACTGAAGGCTTCTCAAAGACAATGGAAGTCTCGCCTTTGGCATAAGAGAAGGTATCCACAAACACAGGGTAGAAGGCTTCGTATAGGCCGTCAGCCAGCCCTCGGAAGAAGATGAGCGGAACTTGTTTCCTGAATGCCACCTCAAGCAATGCGTTGAACGGACTTTGAGTCCCGCTTCTCTGCAATTGATAGGCGACCACTCCTTCCTCTAATTCTTTGTCTTCATAAGGAGCAATTCGGCCCGTGCGGGATGGACGGACTTGTTTGATGCTTAAAGCTGCACCGTCTGTGAGCTGTTGAGGCTTGAAGATGCCTGCCGCTTTGGTTGCAAAGTGAACCTTGTTCCCACTTACCTCGAATCCCTGATCGATCTCAGCCCAGGTAAACACGTTGTCCCCCTTTTGCTGGACCATTCTCCGCAGTGCCTGTCCAGCGGCTGCTCTGATCTGCTCGTTTATATCCAATAGCATCCATCATGAATACCCGGCAACAAAACATGGCCAAGTTCATTTCTTCATTCACTGCACAATGCAAATACAGTCGATCCGATAACGGACGATGAGTGACCATGTCCAGCCATGGAGTGCCGACGATGAGGCGAAACAAGGCAGGCGGCAGAGGCAGCGGACGAAGAGATGGGAAAGCAGAAGAGGTGCTGGCGCTCCATGAGCCGCGAGCGGAGTCGCGGACTACGACGAGCGGTGCCGGGATCGGTGTGTGTTGCGGCGACGATTCGTCGGCGCTCCATGGACCGGAACTACTAGACAGATGCTCAACCAAGCTCGCCACCGAGCGTGGAGGTGTAAGGCAGGGAATTAGGTTCCCAAGTGTCCGAAAAAGGCACAGGTGAATTGTTTTTGCCACCCTTCGATTTTGCCGCGTGGTGCTGGAAGCCTTGATTATGCTTGCGTGGCCGGTGGCGCACCCCTCAGGATTCGAACCTGAAACCTTCTGATCCGTAGTCAGATGCTCTAATCCGTTGAGCTAGGGGTGCATGACTTGGTGAGAAGCCGTGCGTTTCGTTGGAAACGGGGGCGGAGACTAGACTTCGGAAACGATTTGTCAAACGTCTGGAGGAAATTCTTTCGCGGGCTTTCCATCGCGCGGTTTCGCGGCATCATCGCCGCCACTTATGGCCCGCGCGGTTGATGCTTTGATGTACGCTCTCGATTTGAACCCGAATCTCGGTGAGGAGGGGCGTGTCCTTTTCCTGCGGGCACAGGAACACCCGGCGCTGGAGCATTTCCGAACGCGGCTGACCTGCCAGCAAACCTGGAAGCCGCGGGCGGCTCAGCTTGAGGCGGCGGGCTATCGCGTGGAGCGGGAAGAGCAGGGGAAGTATCCGCTCGTGCTGCTTTTACCCGATCCGCAGCGTGACTTGGCCGTATCGGATCTGGCCCGTGGCCATGATCATCTGGCGGAGGGCGGTGTTCTCATGGTGGCGCAGCACAACGACTCGGGCGCGAAGAAGACCGAGCAGTATCTGAAGGAGACCGCCGGTGAGGTGGAGACGCTTTCCAAGCATCACAGCCGTGCCTTTTGGACCACGAAGGAAGCCGGCAAGCCGTGGAATGACGCGGTGCTCGAAGGCTGGCGGCAGCGGGGCATGATGCGCCGCGTGATGGAGGGGAAATGGTGGTCGCAGCCGGGCTTGTTCAGTTGGGATCGCGTGGATGTCGGGTCCGCGCTGCTGGTGAAGCATCTGCCGAAGGAGCTGAGCGGCCATGCGGCGGATCTCGGCTCCGGCTGGGGCTTTTTGAGCGCCCACCTGCTGCGTGAGTGCCCGGAGATTCTCTCGATCGACCTCTACGATGCCGATGGCGATTCCTTCGAGCCCATCCGTCGGAATTTGGGCATCATTCCCACGCGAGTGAAGACGCGGTCGCTGTGGCGCGATGTCACCGCAGGCATCGAAATCGGCCGCTACGATGTCGTGGTCACGAATCCGCCCTTTCACGATGGCAAGACGGCCGATCCGACCATCGGTCTGCGCTTCCTCGCGGCGGCGGCGGCCGGTTTAAAGCCTCAGGGCGAGCTCTGGCTCGTGGCGAACCGCCAGCTCCCGTATGAAAACTTCCTCGGCGAGACCTTCACCGAATGGAAAACGATCGTCGAGCAAGACGGGTTCAAGGTCATGCATGCCAAAGGCCCCCGTGTGCAGGCCATTCTCAAAGAGCAGCGTGGCGGCAAACGCCGGGGGCGTTTCTAACCTTCGTTTGCCTGTCTCCTGACAAAAGCACTTCAATCTGTTTTTTTGGGGGGGGCTATTGCCGGAGTGCTTAGTTTTCGGTTGGGTTTTCGCTTGGTGATTGAGTGAGTGCAAACTCGGGTAGTGGCTCTTACCAGATGTGATCATCGCCTCGCGCAGTCACATGAAACACGTCTGTAGCTTGGGTAATCGCCCCCGTATCTGCCCCCGCTCCACCCGGCACTTTAGACCGGTTCTCAAAATTTCTGTCAGATTCCCTGCGGCGGGGCAGCCTCATTGGCAGTGTCATTCGCTCGTCAGCTATTGTCTTAATAGCCTCCGCGCTATTTCCTTGCCACTGAAGCCACCGCTCGCCGGTCATTTCAGACCTTCTTTTTGAGAAACGGTCTAAGCCAAGAATTGACTGCTGGAGCGTTGATTTAAAGTTGGAGGCCGAAAATTTTAAAAAATACTTGCCATCAGCGTGATCTTTTTGGCAAAATTTAAATTCAGCCGTGAATTCCTAAATGCCCGTGTCCCGGCTGCGGGCCGCCTGTCAGAGATGCCATGAACCTTAAAGACCTTCTCCTATGACTCCTTTATCTTCTTACTCACCGTCTAGGCATTGCGGCACTTGCTGCATGCTGGCTCTTTTACCTCTCACCTGGGCCTGCACTGTCTGGAAAACCGATCGAGGCTGCTCCTCCAGCGGTGAAGATGAGACGAGGATTCAAAATGGGCAGCCGTATTATCTGCCCAAAGGCCTGCTTCACCTGACCATCAAAAAAAGCTCTGGTGATGAAGAAGTTGCGGATGAACCCGCCTCCAGCGGTAAGGGCGGCAAGGCTGCCACCGGAAAAGCGGACGAGGAACAGGTGGATGAATCGTCCGGCAACGTCCTTACTGCCGCACCTGGGAACACGCAGAGCAGCTCTGGCAATGCCTCGGGTGGTGGAAAAAGCTACACGGTTAGCCTGGGGGTGGAGCATGAAGCGGATGCGACAGCAGGCGTATTTTATGCACGCTACAGCCCCAACTGGCTGTTCAAGGAACAAGTGGGCATTCAAGTAAACAACAAGCGATTACTGCATTGTGTGCAGACCAAGACCAAGGACGAGACCAAGACGGTCCTGAACAATGTGATGGACACGGTCACCAACGTGATCCGCTTTGGCGCGACCAAGGGAATGACAGGCTTTTCCACGGGGCGCACCACCGAGGGGGAGCAACCTGCCAGGGGTGGGGAATCGTTGCGCGACATCAAAAACGTGGTGGTCAAGGAACTCAACATCGACGAGCGATTTGACCCGCTGGATCCGGAAGAAAGGGAGCGTGTGACGCGAATGTTCGACGATGAGATTGGCAAGAACTACGCGGTGCTTTCGCCCTTTCGAATTGAGTTTCACCTACCTGAAGGACTACTCGGAATAGCCAAAAAAGTACGTGGAGGAGAGCGCCAAGGTCTCTATTTTCGCGAGCCAGCCCAGGTGGAGGTGGTGCTCAAACGCAATCCGCTGGTCTTTGAATATGCGCGTGAAATGCTGAGCAAGCTGGTAGAACTGAGCCATCTGGCGGAAGATGAGCTTCGCAGCGCAGAGGCTGGACATAAGACGGCTAAAAAGAACGCGGCCGGCCGCAAAAAAGAAGCGGAGAGCGTGAAGCCGATACCGGCCGATGATGCAGCCATCACGGCAGCGCAGGGACAAGGCAACGGACAGCCGAATGTGCCGGCGGAAGACGATGAGGTCACCGAGGCAGATGATGCTGCAAAAGAGGCCAAGGCTCGATATGACGCCGTCATGTCCAAACTAGCGGATATGGAGAAGCTCTATTACAGGGCACAACCAGGGGCATCTGCCACTGTCGGGCGGATGTCTGCCGTGGTGCTGAACAAACAGCGCCTATACACACTGGATATTAAACGCAGTGCTTTTGTGGAAAGAACGACACAGCTACAGATCGACAATGGCGTGGTGATGGGAATCGGTCACGACAAGCCCAGTGAAGTGAAAGGTTTCACGGAGATCCCGTTGGAACTGACCAAAAAGTTACTGGAGCTGCCTAAGGCCATATTTACGAGCAAAAAAGAGGTGGCAACTGAGCGTAAGGAATTCCTCAACGCACAGCAAAGCGGCAATTGATCGCTCCCATCAGCCTCAGCCCTGCCAAATCCCGTGCCTAGTCTCCCCAGTTTTATTTCTGTCGTGCCGCTTTCTACGCAATTTGCCCCTGAAGATGTCATGTGGGCGGTGGGAGCGCTAAACAAGCAGATCATCCGGGACTTTGGCCCCATCTGGGGGGTGTCGGCGAGTGTGGACATGGCACCGTCGCTGGACCGGGTGACGCCAGGTAAGTGGAAGATCGCGTTGGTGGACAACATCGTCATTGATGGCCTTAGCGCCTTTCACGGGTGGGTCGGTACCATGCCATACGCGCTGGTGGAGTATTCCAAAACGTGGACCATTTCACTGAGCCATGAATGCCTTGAAATGCTGGCGGACCCTTTCGGTCAGCGTCTAGTGCCAGGCCAGTCGATCGAGGATCCTCAAAAACGTGTCGAATATCTTGTGGAAGTATGTGATCCCTGCCAGTCCGACCAATTTGCTTATCGTGTGGATGGCGTGTTGATGTCCGATTTCTACACGCCCAACTACTTTGATCCCGTGTTTTCACCCGGGGTGCGTTATTCATTCAACACCGGCAACTCAGATGGAGCGGATGCCCTCCAAGCAAGCAGTATCCCTCGGCCACGCAATGTGCCCAAGGGAGGCTACCTGACGTGGCATGATCCATCGACTGGGAAGTGGAGCCAATATGACAACATGGGCGCGACTCCCAAGATTCGAGAGATTCCTCCTCCGGCAGGCGTCCTTGCAAGAAAGGCGATTGATCGCTTCACGAGATCACGTGAGCGCATGTTCTGGAAGAAGCGACACGCGAAACTACCTGCCGACTTCGATGCTTTCGACCGAAGCTTTTTTAACGACAGCGTTGGAAACGCCAAAGAACTAATCAAGAAACTGTGCCGGAAAAGAGGTGGTATGCGCGTAGTGTGAATGTCCGCTACCAAGGTGTCGGCGCGATTGTCTAGGAACATTGGGGGCGCGTGCGCGGCGTTCCAACGACGCAGATCGTGGACCGGCCCGCTCGCATGCTGGTGGGGGCACTCGCTACGGCGGTGAAATCGCCGTTGGGCTGGTCATGCAGCCCCGCGCTGGTCGTCGCAATGCCGGATCGACGTCGACGGATGAAGGTGAGGAAGTAGCATTTCCTGATGGACAGAGCCTGTGGTTTCCGATTAAACCGGGACTCGCTTTTTCCCCCACCATGAAACGAGTTCCTTTCACTTCCCGTCGTCGCTTTCTCGCCCAGTCTGCCGCTGCCATCGGCTTTCCCACCATCGTTCCGGCCAGTGTGTTTGGCGAGAATGCCCCTTCCAAGAAGGTCACCATGGCCGTGATCGGCTGGGGCATGATGGGGCCTTCGAACACGGGCAAATTCCTCGGCGAGTCGGACTGCCAGATCGTGGCGGCCTGTGACATCGACAAGCGGGCGCTGCAAAAGGCGCTCGATACCGTGAACGGTGCTTACAAGAACAAAGACTGCCAGGGCTACCACGACTACCGCGAGGTGATGGCTCGCAAGGACATCGACACCGTCATGCTGGCCGTGCCGGACAGCTGGCACGCTCTCACCGCCATTGAAGCGGCGAAGAACGGCAAGGACATCTACGGCGAGAAGCCACTCGCTCGCACCATCGCCGAGCAGCAGGCCATCGTGAAGGCCATGCAGAAGCATGGACGCATCTGGCAGACCGGCTCCTGGCAGCGCAGCGAGTCGAATTTCCGCATCGGTGCCGAGGTCGTGCGCAACGGCCTCATTGGCAAACTCCGCGAGGTGCATGTGGGTCTGCCTGCCGGGCACAACGACTTCGCCAAAACGGGCGACAAGCGCAGCGTCACCCTTCCGCCCGCCGAACTCGACTATGAGATGTGGATCGGCCCTGCAACGATGCAGGACTATATCGAGTGCCGCGTGCATAAAAACTGGCGCTGGGACTACAACATCGGCGGCGGCCAGCTTCTCGACTGGATCGGCCACCATGGCGACATCGCGCACTGGGGCATGGATTGCGACAACAACGGCCCCGTCGAGGTGAGCCCTATCCAGGTGGACATGCCACCGCGAACGGACATTTGGAACACGGCGACCAAATACCGCGCCGAGGCGAAGTATGCCGGCGACATCACCATGACCATCGCCGGTGGTCATGGCGACATCCAGATGGGCACGAAGTGGATCGGCTCCGACGGCTGGGTGTATGTGAATCGCGGCGGCACTTACGACTGCTCGAATCCCGCCTTCAAAAAGATCATCAGGAAGCGCCAAGACGAAAAAGACCCAAACAGCCCCGTCGTCGAAGGCTCCACCGCGCCAAAGCTCGGCGATGATGTGATCAAAACACGCCTTTACGAGACCCCCGGCCATTGGAGGAACTTCCTCGATTGTGTGAAGAGCCGCCAGCCCACGGTCACGCCGGTGGAAACCGCTCATCACAGCGCCATCCCCGGCCACCTGGCCCTCATCGCGATGACGCTGAATCGTTCCATCAAATGGGACCCCGCCAAGGAAGAGATCCTTGGCGATGCCGAAGCCTCAAAGCTGCTCGGTCGCGAGTATCGCGGCCCGTGGAAGCTGGAGGCGTGAGGAGCACTTCTGCCACCGCAGAGATTGGAACGCCGCAGAGTTCTGTGCGGCGTTCCTACCTCCTGACCAACTGCTCCAGAAGCTGACAAAAAATGGGGACAAAAAAGCGGATATTTTCTGTCCCCATTTTTTGTCAGCCAGATCGGGGGGCAGTGACTTTCGATTTCACCGTCTGCCTGCGGTGTTCTGCCGTGGGAAAAAGGACTGGGCGACCTCAAGCCTCCAGCCGCACGGGATTGGTCAGCGTGCCGATCTTTTCGATCTCCACGCTGACGGTGTCGCCATCCGCCAGCCACACGGGTGGTGTGCGGGCCATGCCGACGCCGTGCGGCGTGCCGGTGAGGATGACGGTGCCGGGCATGAGGGTGGTGCTGCCGCTGAGGAATTCGATGAGCGTGGGCACATCGAAGATCATGTCGTTCGTGTTCCAATCCTGCATCACCTGGCCGTTGAGCACGGTTTTGATGGCGAGGGCATTCGGATTCGGAATTTCATCGGCGGTGACGAGCACGGGGCCGAGCGGGCAAAAGGTGTCGAAGGTCTTTCCCCGGCACCATTGGCCGCCACCGGCATGCTTTTGCCAGTCGCGGGCGCTCACATCATTGGCGCAGGTGTAGCCAAGCACATGCTGGAGGGCGTTTTCACGCGTCACATTGCGGGCGGTCTTGCCGATGACGACGGCCAACTCGCATTCGTAGTCCACTTTGTCGCTCTTCAGATGCGTCGGCAGCAAAATGGGATCGCCGGGATGTTGGATGACGTTGGGCAGCTTCATGAAGACGACGGGATGCTGCGGGATGGCGGCCTTGGTCTCCTCCGCATGAAAGCGGTAATTCAGGCCGATGCACACAATCGCGAAGGGCTGGAGTGGGGCGAGCGTCTTCACGACTTCGGCGCGACGTTCCGTGACGCGGAAGTCGCCAAGGATGTCTCCCTCAATGGCGAAAGCGCTGCCATCCGGCTGAAGGGCGGCGTGGGCGATGCGACCGGAGGAATCAGTGTGGCGGATGATTTTCATGCGCCGGATGCTTGAACGGCATCAGCCATGCTGCCAGTTCAAATCGAGGGCGGCATGGGCGGGAGCATCATGCTGCGATTCATGGCACCGCGCCCGGTATTGGAAAACGGAGCGCTCATCATCGCATCCCGCCGCGTGCGGTAGAGTGGATAGAGGCGCGAGTAGGTGCTGCGCAGTTTTTCACGCACTAGCTCTGCCTCGCTCGTCGGTGGCAGTCGACGCACGGCAAAGATAAGATGGTTCATCGCTTGCTGAATGTTCACGCGGAGGTGGCCACTTTCGAGCCGGGTGCCGCCATGATGAAGGGTGACAGGTTGGTTCTCCTGACCCCGAGGACCGAGCAATCGGCTGGCGGACTCCTCCGGGCCAAAGTCGTCGTAGTGAAGCACGAGCGGTGTGGGATGAATGCTGCGCTGCCATTGCGCCGAGGTGCAGCTCATGAGGAGAAAGGGGAGAAGGAAGAACAGGCGGCGCATGGGGAGATAACTGGCTCTTTTCACCCGCCAGTTCCATCGTCTTTCACGGCTATTTAGAAGCCTTTTGAAGCTCTGATGTGGAATTCGATCGTGGCTGGGCCACGGTTTTGCATCTGCGGAGTTGCTCTGCTAACCTCCGTTGGGGCACTTACAGGCGAATGAGGCTCCGACACGCATTTTGCCTGTTTGAAATGCGTGCTGGACATTTCGGCCCGTTTTCCCATAAAGTCCGCCCTCTTTTCCGGCATGCGCATCGTCTCTAAAGTCCTCTGGACCCTCGCCTTTCTCGCCGCCACCTTCATCTGGATGGTGCTCTTTGAGCATGGATTCAGCGTGAAGGGGCTCACTGAGGGCACCCAGACGGAATTGAAGACCATCAGCGCCTGGTTTTCCGGCAAGAAATAAGTCACTCACCTCTCCACGCCCACTCCCCTCGGGAACATGATCACCACGGACCTCGACCTCGACCCCAAATATCAAAACCTCTGGAAGCGCGCCCTCGTTTCCGCAGATCAGAAGAACTGGGACTACGTCATCAATCTGGTGCTGCCGATTGTGAAGGACAACGTGGGCTTCATGCAGGGCCGCATGCTTCTGCGCACCGCCGAAGGCGAAAAAGTGAATGCGGGGGGCAAAAAGTTTGGCCTCGGCAGCCTCGGCCTCGGTGGTGGCGGTCTCTTCAAATCGTCCAAAAAGGACCCGTTGGAGCAGATCGCCGAAATGGAGGAGAATGTCTTCCAGAAGGATCCCTTCAATATCGGGACCAATACCCAGCTATACGATCTGGCGATGAAGATGCATTTCCCCGAGTTGGCCGCCTTTGCCCTTGAGACCATCCGCATGGGGCATTCGGAAAACACGAAGAACATGCACAAGCTCGCGGAGCACTACATGGCGCATGATGAGCCTCAAAAGGCCAGTGATGTGTATCGCGCGATTTTGAAGGTCGATCCTCGGGACATCGGTGCCAACAAAGGTGAGAAGGATGCCGCCGCGAAGACCTCCATCAAAACGCAAGGCTGGTCCCAGGAAGGTGACTTCCGCAGCAAGATGAAGGATAGCGGAGAGGCCGCCAAGCTGGAGAAACTCAGCAAGCAGGGCATGACCCAGGAGGAGATGGAACTCTTCCTTGCCGAGACGATCGAACTCTACAATTCCGACCAAACGAACATCGTCGTCGTCAAGCGCATGGCCGATCTCTATGAGCGCATCGGCCAGCTCGAAAACGCCTACACCTTCTTCGAATATGCCCTCACGCTGAACCCTGGAGATGTCTCCATGCAGCGCAAGGTGGAGAACCTCCAGAACAAGATCCAGGACCTCCAGGTGGCCCAGATGGAGGCGGACATCGAATCCAATCCTGACGCGCCGGACATCGACGACAAGCGGGCGCAGATTGCTGAGATCCGCCGTCAGCGTGCTGGCAAGCTCATCGAAGAAGCCAAAATCCGCGTCGAGCGCAACCCCACGGACAAAGCGCTCCGCTACGAACTCGGTCAGGCCCTCTTTGAAGGTGCTCTCTATACCGAAGCCATCCCTGAACTTCAGCAGGCCCGCTCAAATCCGCATATCCGCACCAAGGCGATGCTGCTGCTGGGCCGCTGCTTCGAGAAAAAGAACATGAACGACCTTGCCGAAGGCGTGCTCGCCGAAGGGGCCAAGGAACTCGTTGCCATGGACAACGTCAAAAAGGAACTCCTTTACGAACTGGCCATGGTTTACAACAAATCCGGCAAGCAGGAGCAGTATCTCGAAGCCCTCAAAGAGATCTACAACACCGACTACGGCTACCGCGATGTGGCCAAGCGAGTCGAGTCCTCCTACACCTAAGCGAGAGACCATCACCCTCTGAAATAAACGGGGCAGGCTTTTCGGCCTGCCCCGTTTTTTTGTTGGTGGAGATGACTCAGGAGATTTCCGGCACGACGAAGGGCTCGCGGTAGGTGTCCTTCAGCATGGCGTTCGCCGCGTCGTGATCGATGAAACGTTCGTCTTTGCCGTTCATCTTCAAAACAGGGCCGAGGGTGAGCTTGTCCTTGCTGAGATCGACGTCATTCTTTGCGAGATGCTCCTTCATGCGTTCGAAGGTCTCGGCGGCAAATTTGTCGCCCTTGATGGTTTCGAGGATGGCATCGGGATTCTGTGCCTGACCGAGGCGGTGGCTGATGTTGCCGGTGTGGCAGAGGGCGCTGGAGAGATGGCCTTCGAGGATGTCGGCATGGAGATCATCCACACGGCGGCTGCGGCAGGCGTGGATGAAGTTTTTGAAGTGGTCCTCCGAGCCGGAGAATTTCTGGATCTCCTTGCCCTCTTTGTCGAGCGCCACGGCGCCGCTGTAGCTGCTCACGACCACGGTGCCGCCTTCGCATTCGACGATGACGCCCACACCGGCACCTTTGTATTTGTCCATGTCCTTGCCGTCCTTTGTGGAGGGCAGGCCGCGCACTTCAAAGATGAGCGGAGCCTTCTCGTAGCCGTGGTAAATGATCTGCGTGTTCGCCGTTTCGCCATCGTCTTCATAACCGAGGCGACCTCCCACGCTCCACACGCTGGGTGCCAGCTCCATTTCGCCGAGGAACCAGCGGGCGATGTCCATTTGATGGATGCCTTGGTTGCCGAGATCGCCATTGCCGTAGTCCCAGGTCCAATGCCAGTCGTAGTGGAGCTTCTTGCGGGTAAGCGGCTTCTTCGGGCCGGGACCGCACCACAGATCGAACTCGACGCTGTCCGGCACTTTTTGCTCGCCCTCGGCCTTGCCGATGCTGCCGCGGCGCTTGTAGCAAAGGCCACGCGAGAGGAGGACTTTGCCGAGGTTGCCATCCTGGACGAATTTCACTGCCGCAGCGAGTCCGGTGCGGCTGGAGCGGGCCTGCGTGCCGGTCTGCACGATCTTGGAATGCTTCCGCGCGGCCTTCACGATCTGGCGGCCTTCCCACACGCAGTGCGAGACGGGCTTTTCCACATACACATCTTTGCCGGCCTGGATGGCCCAGATGGAGGCCGGTGCATGCCAGTGATTCGGCGTGGCGATGCTGACGGCGTCGATGGACTTGTCGTCAAACACGCGGCGCATGTCGGTGTATGGCGTGACCTTGATCTTGTCTTTGTCGAGAGCCTGGACGTGTTTGCTCATCACGTTGCTATCCACATCACAAAGCGCCGCGAGCCTCACGCCCTCGTCTTTGAGGCCTTTGTAGCCGCTGATGTGGCTGGAGCCGCGACCACCGAAACCGATCACGGCCATGTTGATGGTGTCTCCCGGGCTTTTTTGAGCCCAGGAGGTTTTGGCGATGTAGAAAACGCCGGTGGAGGCGGCGACGGACTGAGTGAGGAAACGACGGCGGTTGGTCATGGCGCGGTGAATACGGGCCAGGCGATGCCGGACGTTCGGAAAATGTGGTGATCGTGCCGAACCGATACGGCACGAAGGGAAGGGCAAACTGACGTTTGCCGCTACGAATGAAGACGGGAGCCTCGCCGTAGTGGAAGTCGTCAGACTTCCTCGAAACTCACTTTGGCATCTCCACCTGGCCTTCGCTCATGAGGTAGGCGATGAGGTTGAGCACGTTTTCTTCGCCCAACGCCGCCAACAGGCCTTCGGGCATCAAACTCTGCGCCATCTGGTCTTGTTTGACGATTTGGGTGCGTTCGATCGTGAGGCGCTCGGCAGGTGTTTGGATGGTGAGGGTGCGCTCGGTTTGCTCGGGGATGACGCCGCTGAGGGTGCGGCCGTCTTTGAGGTGGAAGATGCTCACGCGGAAGTCGGCGGGCACGACGGAGTTGGGGTCGAGGATGTTTTCGAGGAGGTATTTGAGGTTGCGGCGGTCGCTGCCGGTGAGTTCGGGGCCGATGGCTCCGCCCTGGCCGTACATCTTGTGGCAGGCGCTGCACACGGCGGTGAACATGAGGCGGCCTTTCGACTTGTCGGCCTTGGCGAGGGCTTCGGGCTTCAAAACGGCTTCCCACTTGGTGAACTCGGCTTTTTTGGCCTCCGGCGTGTCGCGGATCTCGCCCCAGGCTTCGGTGAGAAGTTTGGATAAGGCTTCATCGCCGAGATTGCGGATCTGGCGGGCTTGGAAGGGCGAAATGGCCGGCGCAGGCACTTTGCCGGCCTTCACGGCTTCGAGCAAAACCTTCGCGTAGGAGGCGCGGGAGGTCAGCGTGGCCACGGTGGCCGCCTGCTGCTCCTGGCTCCGCTCCGGCCATGAGCCGGTGAGCTGTTTTGGAATGCTGGGATCGTCATACGCCGCCAACGCGCTGCGGGCGACGGTGCCGAGCACCTTGTCGTTGATGAGCGTGCGGATGACCGCGAGCAATTCGGGCTTCGTGGTGCGTGTGAGGCTCTTGAAGGCGTTCAAGCGGGCGTTGGCATCGCCATCCGCGTTTTTGACGAGGACGATGAGTTCGTCGATGGCGCGTCCGCTGCCGAAGAGAGCGGAGAGAGCACGGAGTGATGGAGTGTTGGAGTGTTGGAGTGTTGGGGATTCATCAATCCATTTCTCCACCACTCCATCACTCCATCCGACTGGCTTCTTCGCAGTCGCAAAGCCATCCAACCCCGCCGCCATACCCGCGAGCACATCCTCGCGCACGTCGGCACACTCCGTCATCAGCGCCACGAGCGCATCGACGGCCTCGGGTTTGTCCTCGATCATCTCGGCGATGCGGCGGGCCACGAGGCGGCGCACGGTGGGGATTTTCGCCTCGCGAATGAGCTCCACGCCCTTCATCGGCTCCGCCGCCACCGCTGGCTCGATCCCATACCAGATCATGAGCGGCTGCTGGCGGTCGTTGGCGTCTTCGGCGTGCTTCGCCAGCGCGGTGGCAATGGGCCAGCGATTCACGAAATCATGCCGCTGCATATCGGATGCGGTTTTAAGTCGATCTAATCCATCGTCACTTTCGACATCCTGCATGCCGTGAAGGCGACGAGGTTTTGGCCACTCGTTGGCCTCGAACTGCTTCTGCGCTTCCATTCGAACCCACCAATTGTTTGCCAAGGACTTCTCCGCCTTCTTCGGCTCTCCATACACGATCTTGTAAATCCGGCCGCTGCTGCGATGCACGCCGTCGTTGTCGTGGCATTCGCCGCTGTCGCTCCAGTCGGCGACGAAGACGTTGCCGTCGGGGCCGGTGAGGAGGTCGATGCCGCGGAACCATTTGTCTTTGGCCTTCATGAAATCCGGCGCGTGCTTGCCGACGTAGCCGCAGCCTTCGCGGTGGAGGGTGTCCATGTTGATGCGGTTGCCGTGCAGGTTGCAGGTGAGGACGGCACCGTGGTATTTCTCCGGCCAGAGGCCGCCTTGATAGATGAGCATGCCGACATGGGCGTGGCCGCCGCCGAGCTGGTCGGTCTTGCCGGTGACGCCTAGCTTGCGGATGTCGCTCCAGGTTTCCGCACCGGCGTCCCAGTGAAAGTGGTCAGCGGTCTGCTCGATGACTTCATAGACGTGCGGATTGAGGTGCGTGCCGAACATGCGGCGGTAGTAGGCACCGGGAATGCCGTGCCAGAGGTGGCCGATGACGGTGTTGATCCAGAAGAGCTCGCCTTCAGCATTCCAATCGTGGCCCCAGGAGTTCGTGCCGCCGTGGCAGACGACTTCAAAAACTTTTCGCGTGGGATGAAAGCGCCAGATGCCGCAGTTGATCTTGGTGCGCTTTTCCTGCGGCGTGCCGGGTGCGCCGACGGCGGAGGTATCGGTGATGCCGTGGCGACCGTAAAGCCAGCCGTCCGGGCCCCAGCGCAGGCCATTGACGATGTTGTGGCCGATGGTCTTCACGTTGAAGCCATCGAGCAGCACCTCGGGCTCGCCATCGGGTGTGTCGTCGCCGTTTTGATCCGCGATGAAGCTGAGCGTGCCATTGTGCAGCACCCACACGCCGCCGTAGCCGGTCTCCACGCTGGTGAGGTAGCTGCCGCCTTCCCAGAAGACCTTGCGGCCGTTGTGTTTGCCATCGCCGTCCTTGTCTTCGAGGATGATGAGGCGGTCGCGCAGCTTCGTGTCCCAGCGCATGGGATTCTCGGCAAAGGTGTAGTTTTCCGCGACCCACAGGCGGCCTCTGGCATCCCAAGCCATGCCGATGGGCTGGCGCACATCCGGCTCGGCGGCAAAGACGAGGCACTTGAAGCCCGGCGGTAGCTCCATGGTGGCTGCGGCCTCCTCGGCGGACATGGGTGCGCCTTTTTCGGTGTCGTAGATGGCCGGGAAGTCAGCGGCGAAGAGCGACGGGCAAAGGGCAAAGAGGCAGAGGGCGGCGCGGAGAGTCATGGCGTAAAGAAACGGTTTAAACCGCTGATTAGACGCTAATATGACGCTGATAAATGCATTTCATCATTAGCGTCCAATCAGCGTTATATTAGCGGTTCTAAAATTCCCCTCCTAGCTCGCATAGCCACCCGCACACCATGAAGTTCCTTCTTCTGCTCTTTTCCGTGTATTCCGTGTGTTCTGTGGTGGAAGCCGCTCCGAAGACCAAAGCGCCTTTGCCCAAGCCTCAAACCACGGCCGATCTCGCGGAGAGCATCGCGCCGTCGCTGGTGAAGATCACGCAGATGGGCCGCGAGGGAGCGGATGGCATTGGCTCGGGCTTCATCGTGAGTGCGGACGGGCTCATCGCCACGAATCTGCATGTGATCGGTGAGGCACGCCGCCTTCAGGTGGAGATGCACGATGGCAAAACGCATGCGGTGACTTCCATCCATGCCACGGATGCGCATCGAGACCTCGCTTTGCTCAAGATTGACGCGAAGAATCTGAAGCCGCTGCCGCTGGGAGATTCCCAAAAAGTGCGCCAGGGCGAAAGCGTGGTGGCGATGGGTGCCCCAGAAGGGCTGGCCTTTAGCATCGTGCAGGGCGTGCTTTCGGCGACGCGTGAGATCGATGGCAATGACATGCTGCAAATCGCCATCCCGATCGAGAAGGGCAACAGCGGCGGTCCGTTGCTCGACATGCGAGGCAAGGTGCTCGGCATTTTGACGCTGAAGCACATCAAGACGGACAACCTGGGCTTTGCGATGCCGGTGAACGCTTTGAAGGATCTCATCGAAAAGCCGAATCCGGTGCCAATGAGCCGCTGGCTGACGATTGGGGTGCTGAATCCGAAGCTGTGGAAGCTGCACCTCGGCTCGCAGTGGACGCAGCACGCGGGTGTCATTCGTGCCGATCTACCGGGCGATGGTTTTGGAGGTCGGGCGCTGTGCCTTTCGACGCAGAAGGTGCCGGAGGAGACCTTCGAACTCGCTGCGACGGTGAATCTCGATGACGAGAGCGGTGCCGCAGGTCTCGCCTTCTGCTCGGATGGCGGGGACAGGCACTACGGCTTCTATCCTTCGGGTGGGAAGCTGCGGCTCACCCGCTTCGACGGACCGGATGTGTATTCGTGGACGATCCTCGCTGATGTGCCGAGTGAGGCTTACAAGGCGGGTGAGTGGAACACGCTGCGTGTCCGCGTGGAGCCGGAGAAGATCACCTGCTTTGTGAACGGTAAAAAGGTCATCGAGACCGAGGACACCGGCCTGCGCGGCGGTAAGGCGGGCCTTTGCAAATTCCGCACCACAGTGGCGGACTTCCGGGGCTTTCGCATCGGCGCGGATCTGACCGAGAAGCCGCTCGATGAGCAACTGGCCTCGACCTTCCGCAGCGAGATCGAATCGAATCTCGCCGAGGCTTCCACTCGCGATCAGACGCTGGATAAACTCCTCGAAGATCCAGCTGCCGCCCGCCGGGTGATCAGCGAGCAGCGCAAGAAGCTCGAAGAAGAAGCCGCAAAGCTCCGCGAGCTGGAACGCGAGCTGCATCGCCGGGCGATGACGAAAGAAATCCTCGCTGAACTCGAAAAGCCGGAGCCGGAGATCAATCTGCTACGCTCCACGCTGCTGCTTTCCCGTTACGACAATCCCGAGATCGACGTGGCGTCCTATTTGAATGTCTTCAAAGCGATGATCGCCGATTTGAAGAACGATCCCGAAATTCTAAATGGCACGATCCCTGCGGTGAAACGGCTGAACCGATACCTCTTTGAAGAAAACGGTTTTCACGGCAGCCGTGGTGATTACGAGAGCCGCAGCAACAGCTACATGAACGAGGTGCTCGATGACCGCGAAGGCCTCCCCATCACGCTAAGTATACTCTATGTGGAGCTGGCGGCGAAGCTGGGCATCCAGGGGGTGTTTGGCGTGCCGCTGCCGGGGAAGTTCATGGTGGGCTATCGCGACGGGCCTGAGGGTGAACTTCAGCTCGTGGATGTGTTTGAACGTGGCAAGGAGCTGACGGTGGAGCAGGCGGCGCTGGAACTGGCGAAACGCGATAGGTTATTAGAAGCCGATACTTTAGAACCAGCGAATAAAAGACAGCAGTTTAATTATCTCGTTCAGCAACTTTGTGAAAATGAAATGAACACCCAGAAAACAATAACTGCTGAGAGCAGAAAGATGATAGAAAACCACTTAGAACTACTCGAAGTGCTACCAATCAAATGATCAAGGCGGTGTGCAGGTCGTGTTACCTGAAGCCTGCGGTTGATAATATTCCTCTATTGATTCCTGGGTCATTTGTTGCTCAGCTTCTTCCACAAGCTCTGCATAATTTTCACAAATGTCATCTACGCATTCGAGTGGCATCTCCAAATAATCCATTAGCTCAAGAATCTCATCAAGTGGCGCTTCTTGGAGGAACGCAGCCATGTCAGCTCCCGAATCAAATAAAGAATCTTCGCCTTCGTAGTTGGGTTCAGTGCTCATCGCCTGAACAGAGAATATCAAAAGCAAAATTGCTGTGAAGGTATGGATTAGTTTCATACTTTTTTTAAAATGAATTTGGCAAGACCAACTTAAAAACGAAATTTTGGCACCTTTGTCAATAATCGCTTAATCAAGAGTGACGTGAGTGCAAAAGTCACCACATTCCTCGAAGATTAAGGATTTATGAACAGCCGATTTCTAACTTACGAGAAAAACACCTCAGGAATCAACAATCGAGTGCTCGACAATCGTTATTCCATCCGACGCCAAGGACTTATTGTTCCTGCTAGAGTGTGAATTTTTGCTAACAATGCAGCGAGAAGCAAACATTTCACCGCATGCGCAGCGCGAGGTAGTTTCTCAAAGCCATCGAGTGCGATTCATCGGTCGGGAGGCTGAGGTAGTCGATCTGGTGCTTGCGGAAGCCTTCTTTGAGAGTCTCCGCGAATTGCTTCTGCACCTCGAGGTAGCGCTGGCGCACGGTGGCGGGATCGAGGAGGAGGAAGTCCTCGTCGTTTTCGAGGTTCTCAAAGCGTGCCCAGTTGCCGAAAGGGAAGTCGATCTCGTCGCGGTCCCAAAGCTGGAGGGCGATGACCTCATGGCCTTTTTTGCGCAGGATGCCGATGGCCTTCAAAATGGCCGCTGGATCGTCAAAGAAGTCGCTGATGAGGATGACGAGGCCACGACGCTTCAGGCGCTGAGCGAGCGATTCAATGACGGGAGCAAGGCTGGTGTCTTTGCCTGGCTCCGTCTTGATCATCGTCTCTAGCAGCACATGCAGATGAGTGATCTTGGTGTGGCAGGGAATCACATCACGCACCTTGGAATCGAAGGTGATGAGGCCCACGGCATCCTGCTGGCTCATGAGCAGGTAGGCGAGTGAGGCGGCGAGCTTGCGTGCGTAATCAAACTTCAGCACGCCCTTCTGGCCTCGGTAACCCATGCTGCTGCTGGCATCGAGGACGATGGTGGCACGAAGGTTTGTCTCCTCGTCGTACTCGCGGATGTAGAAACGGTCGCTGCGGCCAAAGACCTTCCAATCGAGTCGGCGGATCTCATCCCCCTGCACATATGGCCGGTGCTGGCGGAACTCGACGCTAAACCCCTTGTGCGGCGAGGCATGCTGCCCCGTCGTGAAGCCCTCGACGACCGTGCGTGCGAAGAGCTGCAAGTTTTGCAGAGACGTGATGTCTTCGGCGTGGAGGATGTCGGAGAGGGTGGCCACGGGGGAGGGATTTTAGCGGGCGCTGAGTGTGGCGGGGGACAATGACGAATGATGAATGGTGAATGACGAACGAATGGCGAAGCTCGAAGGACGAAGGGGCGGCATGAGGGCGCTGAATTCGGATTTCAGGCTTAATTCATCATTCGAAATTCTGTATTCGTCATTGGAGCGCAGCGACTCAAAGCACCCGCGCTTCCGACTTCTTCGTCGCCTTGATCAGCTCGGCGATGATCTGGTCCACGGTGATGCCTTCGGCTTCGGCGTGGAAGGTGGGGACGAGGCGGTGGCGGAGGGCAGGGGTGGCGAGGGCTTCGATGTCGTCGAGGGTGACGTGGGTGCGGCCTTGGAGAAGGGCACGGACTTTGCCGGCGAGGACGAGCATCTGGCTGGCACGCGGACCGGCACCCCAACTGAGCATGCTTTTGACATAGTCGGAGGCTCCGGGTTCGTTTGGGCGGGTGGCGCGGACGAGGTCGAGCACGAAATCGATCACATGATCGGGCACGGGCACTTTGCGGGCGAGCAGCTGGGCGGCTTGGAGGTCCTCGGCGGTGATGACGGCTTCGATGTCCTGGCTTTCGGTGCCGGTGGTGCGGTTGACGATCTGGCGCTCGTCTTCGCGGGTGGGGTAATCGACCTTGATGAGGAAGAGGAAGCGGTCTTTTTGCGCCTCGGGTAGGGGGTAGGTGCCTTCCTGCTCGATGGGATTCTGCGTGGCGAGCACGAAGAAGGGCTTCGGAAGTTCAAAAGTCTCCTGGCCGATAGTGACGTGCTTTTCCTGCATCGCTTCGAGCAGCGCGGCCTGCGTCTTGGGCGGCGTGCGGTTGATTTCATCGGCGAGGACGATTTGAGAGAAGATCGGGCCGGGCTGGAAGGTGAGCTTCCGGCGGCCGGTTTCGGCGTCTTCCTGGATGATTTCGGTGCCGGTGATGTCGGCGGGCATCAAATCGGGTGTGAACTGGATGCGCCGAAAGCTGAGGTGCATCGCATCGGCGAGCGATTTGACGAGCAGTGTCTTCGCGAGGCCGGGAACGCCTTCCAACAAGCTGTGACCACCTGCGGCGATGGCGATGAAGACCTGCTCGATGACGGCCTCCTGTCCCACGATGCGCCTGGCGAGGGCGGTTTTGAGCTTTTGGAAATTAGCGACGAGGGAGGCGGCGTTGGCAGTATCGGACATGAGCGGGGGGCGAAGAGTAAAGACCTAGGTGGAGACGGGGGCCAGCGGTGGGTTCTTTCTCGCCAAAAGGTGCGTGAAGGGATGCGTGGCGGCGAGGTTGTATTGTTTGATGGCGAGGGACCAGAAGGGCGCGAGGTCGTGCTCGGTGGCGCTCCAGAGGCGATAATGGAGATCGGTGACGGTCTCGGTGTCGTTGATGAGGGCATTGACCTCACGCGAGGTGAGCGCCTGCGGGCCTTGCTGGATGAGCTTGTCGGCGATTTCGTCGAGATACTCGCTGGAGTCCTGGGTGTTCTTGCGGCGGCGCAGGAGGGAGATGTGGAGACCGTTGACGTAAGGATCGAGGCAGACCTGCATGAGGCCGTAGTTCCGCTCGATCTCCGGTGGCAGTTGCAGGCGGCCTTTGACCTCGGCGAGGTTCGTTTCCAGCTCGCGGAGCACAGCGGGAGGCTCGGTTTCTTCGGGGCTGAGGAAGAGGCCGAAGCGCTGGCCGCTTTTTCCGCTGCTGAGCCAGATGGCGAGGGGAATGGCGAGCGTGAGAGAAACGAAAATGGGGCTGAGCCAGAGAAAGAAGCTCCACGAGATCATCCAGGCGACGATGCCCCAGGCGATGCCGAGAAGGGTGACGCCGCCAAACGTGAGGATGACCTCCCGCCAGTCCACGCCATCGAGTTTGCGCTTTTGGGCCACCCATTTGACGCCCTGGCCGGTGATGATTTTAAAGACGAAGGTGGTGTGAAACCACATCATCACCGGGGACATCAGCGTGAAGATGACGGTGTCGAGCATGCTGCTGAGGAGGGCGAGCATACGGAGTTTCAGGGGCTTGAAGACGCGACCGCTGACCATCTCATCGAGTAGGATGACGAACTTCGGCATGAAGATGAGCGTGGCGGTGAGGCCGAGCAGGAGGTGGCCAGCACGTTCGGCGGGGCCATCGCGGATCACATCTCCCGGTGTGGCGGCGAGCCAAGTGGTGAAGACGAGGAGCAGGAACCACAGGGGCGAGCTGACGTAGCTGAGTACGCCATGAGCGAAATTCACGCGGCTCATGAAGTGCCAGCCACGGGCAAAGAGGAGCCAGAAGTGCTGCATGTTTCCCTGGCACCAGCGGCGGTCACGTTTCAGCGTGTCGATGAGGGTTGGTGGGCCTTCCTCATAGCTGCCGCGGATGGTATTCAGCAGACGGACCGAGTAGCCCGCTTTTCGCATGAGCGCGGCTTCGACGAAGTCATGCGAGAGAATGTGGCCGCCGAAGGGCACGGTCTTCGGCAGCGGCGGCAGAGCACAATGCTGGATGAAGGGATCGAGGCGGATGATGGCGTTGTGCCCCCAGAAGTTCGCCTCGCCATTCTGCCAGTAATTAAGCCCGGCCATGAAGGCGGGGCCGTAAAGCGACTGAGCGAATTGCATGAGCCTGCCGATGAGCGTTTCGCTGGCGACCTGCTTCGGGAAGGTTTGGAGAATGCCGATGCCGGGGTTCCTCTCCATGATGCGAGTCATGGCGACCATGAGGGCACCGGACATGAGGCTATCGGCATCGAAGACGATCATGTAGCGATACCTTTTCCCCCAGCGGCGGCAGAAGTCGGAGACGTTGCCGCTCTTGCGATTGATGGGCTTGCGGCGATGGCGGTAGAAAATTTTGCCGAAGGCTCCGAGCTGGCGGGAGAGTTCGAGCCAGGCGGTTTGCTCCTCAATCCACTTGTTGGTCTGATCGCTATCGCTGAGGACGAAGAAGTCGAAATTTTTGAGGTGTCCGGTTTTTTGCAGGGACTCAAAGGTGACTCGCAGACCTTCCCAGACACGGCTGACGTCTTCGTTGTAAACTGGGATGATGATGGCGGTGCTGGCGTCGATCGGGCCGCCATCGTCTTCGATGGTCTCCCAAAGGTCCGTGGGGTCGTCTTTGGGGCGGTTTTGCAGCCACACGCCGATGAGGGCGGTCCAGAAGCCGGAGTTCAGTTGGTAGAACAGCGGCACAAAGCAGATGAGTAGGCCGATTTTGGCATTACGGTAGCCTTCGCTGACCTGGAGGAAGCGGATCATCAGCCAGGTGCCCAGTAGGGTGCCGAGACACACGAGCGTGAGGAAGGTCACACGGCGTGCGCGTGCCAAGGTGCGCGGGATGATGCCTGCAGGCGGGGTTTTGACCGAGGGCTCACTCATTGCAGGAGACGGTAAACGTAAAAGAATACAAAGGTAACAAACACGGCCAGCACGGTGTATCGCATCCATGGCTGGCGTGCGAAGCCTTCAAACGTGCCTTCGGCTACATGGGTGAAGCCGAGATCCATGTCACGCGGTGTCATTTTGGAGACTTGCAGGCTGGGGCCACTCGTGCGCACGGCCTCACGCATGGCTCCGCTCATTTCTGGCGGGACGAAATTGCGGTCCATGAAGTGCAGTGGCCAGCGGTCTGGCCCATCGCTGATGTAAAACCCCAATCGGCCTCCGGCCTCGATCTGCGGCTCGGTGAGGTGCATGTCGTGGTAGACCGTGCCGAGCCAGTCGTGCATCATTTTCCGTGCTTCGTCGATGGCGAGGGCCACAGGCTTGCGGGAAGGATCTTTCATGTGCGCATCCGAGGCGCGGCGGAGGGATTCGAGCACGAGCTGCGTGCGGCGGATGCGGTTGTGCAGGCGATAGGAGCGGAAGTAGTCTGCTAGGCGTGCATAGGCCTCATTCCACTCCTGGTCGGTGCCAGTGGCAGGTGCGAATTGGATATTGACGGCCTCCATAATTGAAAAAGCCGATCACGATACGGCTTGAGCGGCTGCTTTATAGAGCAGGCCAGTCAAACGAACCACGAGATTTCGCGGCGTTCGATCACATGCCACCGCTCTGCGCGAGGAAATTCAGCGCGAGTGTGGCTATGGCGAGAAGGAAAACAACCCAGGCGAGTAGCATGATGGGAAAAGCGAGAAAAGGGTTTGGAAAGTAGGCAGATAGGGCAGGGGACTGTCGAACGATTAAGGAATCGAGGGCAGCTCAGTGCGTTGGAAGGTATTGTCCCAGGAACCGGTCGCGGTGCGAGATTCCCACTTCTGTTTGCCAGACTCTGGAACCATGATGGGGGAGCTTTCACCTTGTGCAGCGGTCTTCACCATATCCGCGCCGAACATTTGGACGACCAAGAGGGCGGCGGCGAGCACGAAACAGATAGCGGAAAGCGGCATGAGGCCAGCTTCAGGATCTTTTTCTTCGTAGAACTGCTCGGAATCAGCGGCTGCGGCACGTTTCACGGGAGCGCTGGGAGGAGCGGAGATCGGCGCACGCTGCATGGCCTGGGTGGGCTGCAGCTTGACCGTGGCTTTTGGAAGCGGGGCAGTGCCACCGCTGACCATCGGGCCAGTGCCGGGAGCTTTTGGAGCCATCGGTTTCGGGGCACCAGTGGCAATCGGAACAGTGGGAGCACCTGCTTCGACACGAGGAGCCGCAGGAGGCGCTCCGGGAGCCTTGGCGAGGGGACGGGTGGCGGCAGGAAGAGAAGCTGTAGGCGGGCCACCAGCGGCGGATGGCGGGCGAGGGGCACCGGGAGCCACGGGGGGCTTCGGAGCCATCGGGGCCGTGGGCGGGCCGGAAGGAGCGACAGGAGGACGAGCCGGAGGAGGTAGCGGGCTACCTGCGGAAGGGGTGCTTGGGGGCGGTGCGGAAACAACAGGCACAGCCGAAGTCGTCCTTTTCGAAGGCGGTGGCATCGGCGGGGAAGGGAGCTTCACCGGGGACGTGGCACTCTTCGCCGCAGGCGGAGGAAGGGGAGCGGAGGGGAGCTGGATCGGTGCGGTCGCCGTCTTGGCCACCACGGGCACGGCGGAAGTCGCCGCGCTGGAGGGGGAGATACTGCCCGTTACTGGACTCACAGGAGCGGTGGCCTCGCGGGCCTGGGTGACACCGGCACCGGGGCGGGCACGAAGCGTGATACGCACGGTTTCTTTCTTCAGCGGCACGGCAGAGGTTTTCGGCGTGGAGGAAGGGTTATCTGAGTCGCTCATGTGTGGGGATGTGAATAAAGGGGAATTCCTCTTCTCTTTAGCGAATTCCGCCCTCGGGCGTCAATCGCTTTTCCTCCACGGTTGCAAATATCCAAGCGGTGCTCGTTATTTTCCGCTTTTCGTGGCCTTTTGCCCTCTTCCTTTCTCTTTTTTCATGAAACGCATCCTCGTCACCGGCGGCGCCGGCTTCATCGGCTCCCACACTGTTCAGCGGCTCCTAAGCGAGGGCGTTGAGAGCGTCGCCGTGCTCGATAGCTTCAACGACTACTACAATCCGGCCATCAAGCGGGCGAACATCGGCGCCATGGCCGATCCGCGCCTTTCGGTCCAAGAAGGCGAGTTGAACGACGCCGCTTTCGTGGGGGAAGTCTTCGAAAAAGGCCGCTTCGATGCTGTCGTTCACCTCGCCGCCCGGGCGGGCGTACGTCCCTCCATCGAGCAGCCGGAGCTTTACATCGATACCAACATCAAAGGCACCTTTAACCTCCTTGAAGCCGCCCGCCGCACCGGCGTGAAGCAGTTCGTCTTTGCCAGCAGTTCCTCCGTCTATGGCGTGAACAAAAAAGTGCCCTTCTCCGAGGCCGATCCCATCCTCCAGACCATCAGCCCTTACGCGATGACGAAAATGGCCGGCGAGCAGATGTGCTCGAACTACAGCCACCTCTACGGCATCAAGACCGTCTGCCTGCGCTTCTTCACCGTCTATGGCCCTCGCCAGCGGCCTGACCTTGCCATTTCCAAATTCACCCGCCTCATTGAGGATGGCAAACCCATCGACAAATTCGGCTCCGGCACCACCGCTCGCGATTACACCTTCGTGACCGACATCGTGGACGGCATTCTCGGCTCCGTAAATTACACCACCGGCCCCATTTGCGACATCTTCAACCTCGGCGGCTCCCAGACCGTGACGCTCAACGACCTTATCGCTGCCATCGAGGAGGCCACCGGCAAAAAAGCGCAGATCAACCAGCTTCCCGATCAGCCCGGCGATGTGCCCCTGACCTCCGCCGATGTGAGCAAGGCCACCGCGCTGCTGAACTTCAAGCCCACCACGCACATTCATCAGGGTATCCCCAAGTTTGTTGAATGGTTCCGCGAGATGCGCGCCAAAGGCGTCGCGGTTTGCTGAGTCGCTCACGCAAAACAACGCTCGACAATCCACGCTCGAATCGAAATACTCCCCGCCGTGCTTCATTTCCTCCATCGGTTCCTCCTCCTGCTTGCCCTGTTGGGCACTCAGGTGATGGGCCTGCATCGCGGTTACATCTGCGATTGTGGCGGCGTGGAGCGTCTCACGCAGCTCGATCACTGCCACGGCCCGCACGATCACGGCTGCGAGCCTGAAGAACATGAGATGCCCGCTCATGATCGCCATGATCATGAAGAGGAAGAGCCCATCCATGAGCACCCGGCGCTCGTCGAATCACCTCTCGCCGACAAAGCTCACGCCGCCGCCTTCATGCCCGTCCAGGCTCCGCTGCTCGTTTGGCTTCCGTTGGATGGTTTTGCCATCAAAACTCTCCCGCAGGCAGAAAGGGCTCGTTTTCAGCCTCCTCGGATCAACAGCCGCGCTGGGCCACCCTGGCCCTCACGGCTCTCACACACGATTTCGCTCAGGATTTGAGCCAGGATTGATCGCCGCCATCCACGACGATGGCCTCCGCTGTGTTCGCATGGTTTTCCCATGCCGCTTTTCAGCCCATTCAATCCGGCCTCAACATGCTCCGTCCTCTCCTTTTCCTTTTCGTCTTCGTTTTCACCGCCCGCGCGGCCGAGCTTCGCCTCGAGCACATCACCGCCCGTGTTCGCAGCCATCATCCCATGCTCAAAGCCGCCCGCATGGCCGTCGAGGAAGCTCGCGGACGCCAGCTCGGTAGCGGCAGGCTCGCCAATCCCACGCTCGAGACCAGCTTTCAAAACGAAAGCCGCACCAGCCCGCGCACGATGCTCTTTGGCATCGATCAGTCCTTTCCCGTCACCAAGCGCCTCACTCTCGAAAAACAACTCTCCAGCCAGCTCGTCACCGCCGCGGAGCTGGAGGTGCGTGATGCGGAGCGTCGCCTCATCGCCCAGGCACGCGAGCACGCGGTGCAGATCCTCGCCCTCCAGCAGCAGCGTATCCTGCGCCAGCAGCAGCGTGAACTGGCCCTCAAGCTCTCTGAATTCGCCAAAAGCCGCGCCGCCCAAGGAGAACTCTCGTCGCTCGATGCTGCGCAGGCCCAGGTGGATGCGCAGCGGCTCATTTTAGAGGCCAAAAAACTCGAAACTCAGCACACCAGTCTTCTCGGCGCCTTGAAGCCCATGCTCGGCATCGCTCCGCAGGATTCACTGGTACTTCTCGGGGCCTTGCCAGCCCTCGTCATGCCCGGCCTCTCGCCCTGGCAGCACCGGGCGGATTTCCAACTCGCCCAAACCAAGATCACCGCCTCACAGACCGATGCCGCTCTCGCCAAATCCAAGCGCATGCAGGATGTGAGCGCAGGCTTCTTCGCCTCCCGCGAAAACCAAGGGCAACCCGATGGCCGTCGTGAGGACACCGGCTTCGTCGGCTTTCGTTTCTCCATCCCGCTGCCCTTCTGGAATCGCAACCAGGGCGAGATCGCCGAAAAAGCCGCCACCGCCGAGCGCCAGCGCCTCGAAGCCGAAGCTCTCGGAAAACAAATCGCCAGTGAGGCCGATACCGCTCGTCGTGAGATGCAGGCCAATGCCGATCTCGCCCGCGAAACCCGCGACACGCTTCTCCCACTCGTCATCGAGCAAACGCAAAAGCTCGAACAAGCCTACCAGACCGGCCAGACCGATCTCCTCATCCTCCTCCGCGCCCGCGATCAGCGCCTCCAACTCGAATCCGGCGTCCTCGATGCCGCCCGCGACTTCCACCTCGCCCGCATCCGCTACGAAGCCGCCACCGGAGCCACCACGCCATGAAACTCGTCCCTTTCGTCCTTTGTGTCCTTTTCGTCCCTGTCCTCTTCGGCGCAAAACCCGACATCATCCTCGACGAGACCGCCGTCTCCCACATGAACCTCGAATTCGCCGAGGCGGAGGAAACCTCCTTCGAGGAGACCATCTTCTCGCTTGGGCACATCGAGGTGCTGCCAGGAAAAAAAGCCATCGTCAGCAGCCGCATTCCGGGTCGTGCCGTTTCCGTGCTCGTCATTCCGCATCAGGAGGTCGATGCTGGAGCGGAGGTCGCGTGGATCGAAAGCCGCCAGCCCGGTGATCCACCGCCCGTGATCAAGCTGGAGGCCCCCATCGCTGGTTTTGTCTCCAAAGTAAACCTCACCCAAGGGCAGCCTGTCTCGCCGGAAGATGCGCTCATCGAAATTTTTGATCTCAGCCTCGTCGAAGCCGCCGCTAGCGTGCCGCAGCATCTCGCGGGCAAATTAAAGCTTGGCCAGAAAGCCCACATCCGTCTTCACTCGCTGCCGGAGAAGGTCTTTGAAGCCAAACTCGCCCACATCGCCGTCGAAGCGGATGAGGCCACCGGCACCATCGAGGCCGCGTTTCACGTCGCCAATCCAGAAAAGCTCCTGCGCCCCGGCATGAAGGCCGAGTTCAGCATCGTCGTCAGTCAGCGTGAAGGCGTCATGTCCATTCCGCGCAGCGCCGTGCAGGGCGATCCCGCGCAGCGCTTCGTTTATGTGAAGGACTTCGAACTCAAAAACGCCTTCGTGAAAGCCCCGGTCACGCTCGGAGCGCAAAACGATCGCTTCGTCGAAGTCGTGAGCGGCCTGCTGCCTGGCGATGAAGTCGTTACTCGCGGCGCCTACGCACTCGTCTTTGCTGGCAAAGGCAGCGTCAGCCTCAAAGAAGCCATGGATGCCGCCCACGGCCACGCCCACAACGAAGACGGCACCGAGATGACGGAGGAACAACACGCCACTCACGAAGATCACGACCACGAAGATGATCACAACGCGTGGAACACGCTCACCATCTTCTTCGCCAGCACCAGCGGGCTGCTGTTGGTGCTGCTGATCCTCCTTTCTCTAAAACGCCCCCATCATCCGTCCGATCCGTCTGATCCGACCGATCCCCAAACCTCTGCGAAGAAGCCATGCTAAACGCCCTCATCCGCTTCTCGCTGCATCACCGGGCGCTCGTTTTGATGCTCGCCCTCGTCGTGCTGTTGTTTGGCGCACAAACGCTCACACAACTCCCCGTTGAGGTGCTGCCGGACATGACGAAGCCCATCGTGACCATCCTCACCGAGGCACCCGGCCTCGCGCCGGAGGAGGTGGAAACGCTCGTCACGCAGCCGCTCGAAAATGCCGTGCAAGGCGTCGGCGGGCTCGACCGCTTGCGTTCAAACTCCGATGTCGGTCTGTCGCTCGTCTTCGCGGAGTTCGGCTGGGGCACGGACATCTACCGCGCACGCCAGCTCGTGCAGGAACGCATGCAGAGCGTGAAACTGCCGGAACATGCCAAATCCGGCATGACGCCCGTTTCATCGCTCATGGGCGAGATCTTGCTCGTGGGTCTCAAAAGTGCCGACGGCCAGATTTCGCCACCCGAACTGCGCACGCTCGCGGATTGGACGATTCGTCGGCGTTTGCAAAGCCTCAGCGGCGTGGCGGAGGTGCTCACCATCGGCGGCGGCGTGCGTCAAATTCAGGTGCAGCCTGATCCGAATCGTCTCGCGGCCTTCGGCGTGACCTTTGACGAGATCGAGGCCGCCGCTGCACGCGCCTCCGGCAATGCCACGAGCGGTTACCTGCAAGCCGGGCCGCGTGAAATCATGGTGCGAAATCTCGGCATGACCACGCGACTTGAGGATATCGCTCAAACCGTCATCAAAACCGTCGGCGACCGCCCCGTGCTCATCAGCGATGTGGCGGAAGTGAAGAACGGCATCCAGCCCATGCGCGGCGATGCCAGCGTGAACGGCACGATGGGCGTCGTGCTCAGCATCGACAAAGCGCCCGGCTTTGACACGCTGAAGCTCACACAGCAGGTGCAGGCGGCGTTGGAAGAACTGAAGCCCACGCTGCCTGCGGGCGTCACCGCCGAGATCCTCTTCCGCCAGGGGGATTTCATTGAACACGCCATCCACAACCTCGAAGAAGCCATCCGCGATGGCGCGATCATGGTCGCGATCATCCTCTTTTTGTTCCTGCTGAACTTCCGCACCACCTTCATCACGCTCATGGCCATGCCGCTGTCCTTCGCGGTGACGATTTTGATCTTCAAACTGCTCGGCGTCAGTGTGAACTCGATGACCCTCGGCGGCCTCGCTGTCGCCATCGGCATGGTGGTGGATGACGCCATTGTCGATGTGGAGAACGTGTGGCGGCGTTTGAGAGAAAAGGGTGGTGCAGCCGTCCCGGCTGCTCAGAGCAGGCCAGAGGCCTGCACCACACTGGACATCATCGCCACCGCCTCCGGCGAAGTGCGAAATTCCATCCTCTATGCCACGGTGCTCGTCATGCTCGTCTTCATGCCGCTGCTCGGTCTCGAAGGCATCGAAGGCCGTCTTTTCACGCCCATCGCCATTGCCACGATCGCCAGCATGGCAGCGTCGTTTGTGGTGAGCCTCACGGTGATTCCCGTGCTGTGTTCTCTGTTGCTGAAAAGGGACGCAAAAGACGAAAGGGACGGTTTGGTCGTTCGCGCCATGAAATGGCTCGTGGAGCGCACCTTCCTCAAAGTCGCTCTCGGAGCGCCTCAGCTTGTTCTCGCGTTCGTGGGCATGCTGTTGGTCGCTTCGTTGATGTTGTATCCCAAGATGGGGAAGGAGTTTTTGCCCGCGTTCAATGAAGGCAGCGCCACCATCTCGCTCGCGGGTGCTCCCGGCACCTCCTTGGCCCATTCGAATGAGATCGGTGAGGCGGCGGTGAGATTGCTTCAAGGTATCAAAGAGGTGAAAAGTGTCGGTAGACGTGCCGGACGGGCGGAGCGGGATGATCACGTGATGCCGGTGAGCGTGAACGAGTTCGACGTGGAGTTTCACGAAGGCGGAAGACCGCGTGAGGTCGTGTTTGCCGAGATTCGCGGCAAGCTCGGCAAGATCCCCGGCACCTTCTTGAACATCGGCCAGCCTATCGGGCATCGCTTGAGCCACATGCTCAGCGGCGTCTCGGCGAAGATCGCCGTGAAGGTCTTCGGGCCCGACCTGGCCGTGCTGCGTGAAAAGGGTGAGCAAATACGCGACCTCGCCCAAACGATCCCCGGATTGACCGATGTGATGCTGGAGCCGCAGGTGCCGATTCCTCAGATTAAAATCGAAGTGAATCGCGAGCGAGCCGTCGCTTACGGCGTGCAGCCCGGATCGCTCAATGAACAAGTCTCCGCCCTGGTCGGCGGCAAAACGCTCGCCGAACTTCGCGAGGGCCAGCGCACGGTCGATCTCATGCTGCGACTGCCGGAGACATGGCGAGACTCACCTGAAAAGATCGGTGATTTGATCATCGAGACCGACACCGGCCGTCGCATCCCGCTGCGGCTCGTGGCGGACATCCGCGAGAGCCAGGGGCCGAATGTCATCAACCGCGAAAACACCCAGCGCCGCATCGTCATCAGCGCCAACACGAGCGAGCGGGACCTCGAAAGCATTGTGCGCCGCTGGGAAACGGCCGTGAAGGAGCAGGTGAAGTTCCCCGAAGGTTACTTCCCGCGCTTTGAAGGCGAATTCCAAGCGCAGCAGGCCGCCGCGAAGCGCATCGCGTTTTACTTCGGCCTCGTGCTCGTGGCGGTGACCGTGCTGCTCTTCAGCTACTTCCGCAGTCTTTCGCTGGCCTTGCAGGTCATGCTGAACATCCCGCTCGCCCTCATGGGCGGTCTCGCGCTCACCTGGCTGCTCATTGATAACATCAGCATCGCCACCATTGTCGGCTTCATCGCCGTCGGCGGCGTGGCGGCTCGGAATGGCATCATGATGATCAGCCATTACCTGCATCTGATGAAGCACGAGGGCGAGGGCTTCACTCGAGCGATGATCGTGCGCGGCACGTTGGAGCGGCTCGTGCCCGTGCTGATGACCGCCCTGAGCGCTGGCATCGCCCTCATCCCGCTGCTGCTCGCCGCGAACGAGCCCGGCAAAGAAATCCTCCATCCCGTGGCCGTCGTCATCGTCGGCGGCCTCGTCAGCAGCACCTTCCTCGACCTGATGGTCACCCCAGCAGTCTTTTATCTTGTTGGCAAACCACACACTCAAACCACCCCATGAAAACCAAACTCATCCTCCTCGTCACCCTCCTTTCCACCCTCGCTTTCGCCCACGAAGGCGTCGAACGCGGTCCCAACGGTGGTCGCATCCTCGAATTCAGCGACAATGAAACCATGCATGGCGAAGTGCTCGTCAAAGACGGCAAATTTCACATCGAGCTGCTCGATAAGGACATGAAACCTGTCGCCCTGGCCGCCCAAACGCTTACTGCCATGACCGGTGACCGCGCGAAGCCGGTGAAGTTGGAGGTCACGAAGGACGCGAAAGGTTTCGCCATCCCTGCGTTGAAGGCCGGCGAGTGGCTGATCCTCCGCTACAAAGACACGCCAGATGCCAAGGCCATCACTGCACGCCTTGAATACAACACCGCCATCTGCGAAGAATGCCAGGCCCAGGAGTGGCTGTGCAAGTGCAAGCCGGAGAAAGAGGCCAAATAAGCAACGGGTGGCCCATGATTCCCCAAGCAGAGTATCCTCGCGAGAACGCTCTTAAAGGTGGCTTGTTCGTTCACACGACCTAGGCTGGTCTCACATGACCCGCCTAGTCGCCCCCGAAATCCTCGAAACTCTTGCTGATGACGATCCGCATGCCATTCGCAGCCGGGCGGACCTTTTGAAAGTGAACTGGATCATGGGCAATCACCGCTGGATACTTCAGAAGCTCAAAACGGAGCGTCAACCCGGTGAACACATCTGCGAACTCGGCGCGGGCGATGGAGCACTGAGCCAAAAGCTGCTGCTAAACGTGGTTTGTGCTCCGCATGAGCTGCACGCGGTGGATCTGGCCGTGCAGCCTCAAAACTGGCCTGCAGGTGCGGTGTGGCATCGGGGTGATCTGTTTGCCATGCCCCTCCCTGATTGCGAAATCCTGATCGCGAACCTGTTTTTGCATCATTTCACTAGCGATCAGCTTTCACGCCTCGGCGCACAGCTTTCGCCGAAAACGCGTCTTATCATCGCGGCAGAACCGGCTCGGTATTTCGCCCATAAAATCAGCGGTTGGCTCTTCACGCGGTTGGCGCGGCTGAATCATGTGACGCGTTATGACATGCAGGTGAGCATCCGTGCAGGCTTCCGAGGAGATGAGCTGCCGCGCTCGCTCGCCCTTCAGGCTCCGTGGAACTGGAAAAGCAGGTGCACGATGTTCGGTGCCAACCGCGTCGTCATGCGGCGCGGCGTGTGATCACCGCCACACCTCGGCGAAATGATGCGCGAGGCGCAGCTTGCGGGCGACAGCGGGGGAGATCACATACGGATACAAAAACGGAGCGCCGAAGCTGCGGCTGATTTCGTTCATCATGCTGGCGAGGCTGATCCAGCGCTGGATCAAGGAGTGGAAGTTGGCGTCTTCGCTGGCGGATTCGATTTCGAGGCCAACAGGCAAAGTGCAGGCGCTGGAGGGCAGGGGAGCCTCGCTGCTGCGGATGCCGAGCTGCTCACAGGTCTCAAAGCCGTCGACCATTTGCAGGTAGTGTGCCCACGTTTCGGCCCAGTCTTCCCAGGGGTGCGAGGCGGCGTAGGCGGAGATGTAGTTTTGCTGCCAGTCAGCAGGCGGGCCGTATTGATAATGGCGAGCGAGTCCGTCGGAGTAGGGCAGGGCTTCGTTGCCAAAGATTTCGCGGAAGGCCATGCGCCAGGGATGGGTCCATTCGAGCCGCGAGAGGTAGCGATACCAAAGGTAATGCCCGCTTTCGTGCCGGAAGTGGCCGAGGAGCGTGCGGGAGGCTTCGCCGAGCTGCTGGCGGTTGATCTGCCGCCAGGTATCGTCGGCTTCTTCGAGGCTGACGGTGATGACGCCGCTGAGGTGGCCGGTGGTGGCGGCGGGATTCAGCGTGGTGCTGACAATATCGAAGGCGAGGCCGTTTTGCGGATCTTCGGCCAGGGTGGGCAGCGGGATGCGCAGGCCGATTAGCGTGTGCAGCAGGCGGCGCTTGGCGGCTTCCATCAGGCTCCAGTGCTGGCGGTTCAGCGCATTGCTGAGATCAGGAATGGTGCGGTTCAGGCGGCAGGAGGTGCAAAAAGCTTCGCCGGAGCTGGTGGGCACGAGCCAGTTGCACGCGGCGTAGCGCTGGCCGTTGGCGCAGAGGCGGAAATTTTTGTCGATGCGGCGGATGAGGCCTTTCACGGGTTCGTAGCCGACATCGAGGCCGCACTTGAGACAGCGCGAGCTTTCGAAGAAGAGCGCGTTGCCGCAGGCGCATTGAAAAGACCTCATGCAGCCCCTTCGACCAATGTTTTGAGCAAATCAACGATGGGCATGCTGACAATGGCGGTGGCCTTGTCACTCATGGCATAGGGCAGGATGAGCTGGCCGCCATGGATGAGCGAGCCGCAGCTATAGACGACGTTGGGCACATAGCCCTCACGCTCGATGCCCACGGGACAGAGCAAAGGCTCACGCAGGCGGCCGATGACTCGCGTGGGATCATCGAGATCGAGCAGCACGGCTCCGATGCAGTATTTCCGCATGGGGCCGACGCCGTGGGTGATGACGAGCCAACCGGCCTCCGTCTCGATGGGTGAGCCGCAGTTGCCGATCTTCACGGACTCCCAGGCCTCGGCGGGGCGGAGGATGAGATGCGGATCGGTCCAGTAGTGCGGATTGTCGCTGAACATGACGAAGAGGTTCTCGTCATCCTGACGCGAAAGCATGGCGTGGCGTCCGCCGATGCGGCGCGGAAAGAGCGCCATGCCTTTGTTTTGCACGGCACCGCCATTGAGCGTGAGCACGCGAAAGTGCAGGAAGTCCTGCGTTTCGATGAGCTGGGGCAAAATCGCACGGCCATTGTAGGCGGTGTAGGTGGCGCAGTAGGTCACGGTGCCGTCGTCATCGACGAAGCGCACGAAACGGGCGTCTTCGATGCCGTTGCTCTCGTTGTCGGAGACGGGAAAGAGGATACGCTCGCTCAGCGCCAGCTTGTCGGAGAAGCGCAGCTCGTAATTCGAGTCTGCCAGCCACTGGATGCACTCCAGTGTGCGCTTGGTTTCATGGGAGAGTGGCAGGCTTTCTCGGCGCACGCTGGCCACGCGGACGGCGAGCTCGCTGCGGGTGAATTCGGGTGCGAGAGCATCCATCACGGCAGCGGTGCATTCGTTGTCGAAGCCCATCTCATGCAGCTTGATCATGAAGCGCTTTTTGCGGTAGCCGGGGTTCGGCAGCACCTCGGGCAGGCTCACATAGCGTGACACGGGCGTGAGCTCGATGTGTCCATCCGGCGAGATGATGCCTTCGCGGAATTCGATGGAGGAGATGTGCCCTTCACCCGTGGCGCGGAGGCTCATGATGAAGCGCAGGCCGCCAGCGGCCACGCCGTTTTGATCCGGGTGCGGCACGATGGAGGGATTGAAGAGCGCCGCAGCCTCCAGCGAGTATTCACCGCTGAAAAGAGCGCCGATGAGGAGCTGCCGCGAGCGAGTGAGCGGGCGCTGCGTGAAGATCTCCGACTGCACTTTGGCAAAGTGGCTCATGAGCACCGGCTCGATGTCGAAGTGGCGGCTATCGAAGTCCGCATGCACCGCGGCGAGTTCTTTTTCCACCTCTTCCTCCGTCAGTGCCAGCGCACGGCCGATGATGGTGGAGAGCCGCCGACCACTGGAAGGAATAAACGGACGGATGATCACACGAGCGCTCTCCGGCTGGAGGATGATGTGATGGCGGTGGATGGCGAGGTGACTCATGCGCGGGCGGGTAGGGGGTGCTGCGCAAAGGTCATCTCCGCGAGAGCGAGGTGGAAGGCGAGCGTGGACTCCGCTCCTTGGTTTTCATTCACACGGTCCGGGTGCAGCCCATCGCCGCAGCCGCCCGTGATGGGATCATAAAGCGGCATCGCGAGGTCATTGCGCCCGAGGAACCACTCAAAGGCACGGCGCGCCTCACGTAGCCAGGAAGGATCACTGGTGATGTGATAAGCCGCGAGGCAAGCAGAGATCATGGCCTGCGCCTCGACCGGTTGTTGATCAAAATGGGCTCGTGCTCCATCGCGGATGCAGAAGCCATTGCTGCCGATGGGGCGGAAGCAGCCGCTCGGCGTCTTTTGAATCGAAACCAGCCAGCGCAGCGATTGCAGCGCGATGTCCTGCATCTCCGCGTGGTCCATCGCCTGTCCGCTAAGCAGTAGCGCCTGGCTGAGGCGTGCATTGTCATACGTCGCTCCTGGCTCGAACCACGGCCACTCGGTCGTGGCGCACTGTTTCCACAGCCGCATCAGATCACGCGTCAGCACCTCGCGTGCGGCCATGGCGCCGCTGCTCAGCGGATTGCCACGCAAGTATTCATGGATGCCCAGCAGGCTGAAAGCCCACGCTCTCGGCGAGCTGAAGGCCTCCACGCGGGCCAGCCCGGCCTCAAAAAGGCTCGCGCACAGTCTTTGCTGCCCGGTGTGGTGTGCATGCACGCTGCCAGTGCCCAGCGCCCACAGCGCACGACCATGGCTGTCCTCGCTGCCCTCAGGCTCCAGCCATTGGCGGCCAAAGCTCATGAAATTGCGAAAGCCGCCCGTGTCGCGATTCAGCGCAGCGGCCAGAAAGGCCAGGTAAGTCGTCGAAAGCCCGTTCAAGCTCTCACCTGGCGGTCGGCCACCCAGATCATCGAGTAGGCAGCACAAGATGAAGGCGCGGGCATTGTCGTCCGTGCAGTAGCCGTGATGAAAATCCGGCACCGTGTGCAGCGCATGTTGAAAGATGCCCGTGCTGTCTGTCATGCGCACCAGATGATCCAGCTTGAAGGCGGGCAGCCCTTGCTTGTGACCCGCCGTCCAGCCTGCAAAGGCCGTGCGAGCTGGTGCGCGGCGTTCCAGGCAGGCCTCGCGAAAGGTTTCCAGATAGCGATGCGCCACCGCAGGCCAGATCATCTCGCGCCCCGCCTGCCACGCGGCTTTTTGCGTGCTCAAAATCAATTCGGGCCGCTCCAGATACTCACACACCGCCGCCGCGATGCCTGCGGGCTTTGAAAACGGCACCAGCATGCCCTGACCCTTCGTGAGAAGCTCCTCCGCATGATGATACGGCGTTGAAACGACCGCACGCCCCGCGCCAAACACCTGCGCCAAGGTGCCGGAGGTGATCTGCTCGCGGTTCAGATACGGCGTGAGGTAAATATCCGTCGCACTCACAAACTCACGCAGATCCGCTGGCGACACATAGCGCTTGTCAAAGATCACATGCTCACGCACGCCCAGTTCCTCCGCCAGCCACTCCAGGCTCAGCCGGTAGCGCTCGCCTTCATGCGCCAGCAGATGCGGATGCGTGGCCCCCAGAATGATGTAAACCACTTCCGGGTGCCGCTGGATGATCTCCGGCAGTGCCTCGATCGCATGCTCGATGCCTTTGCCCGGACCGATCAGGCCAAAAGTTAACAGCACCTTCTTTCCCTCCACGCCAAACTGCGCCTTCGCCGTGGAGGAATCCACCAGCGGCACATCCGGGATGCCATGCGGAATCACCGCGATCTTCGACTCCGGCACCGCATACACCTCACGCAAAATTTCCGCCCCCTTCCGCGCCATCACCACCAGCCGCTCGCTGCGCTGGATCAGCTCATTCATCACCTTGCGCTGCGTCGCATTCGGCTCCCGCAGCAGCGTGTGCAGCGTTGTCACCACCGGCATGCGCACTTCTTTGAGCAGCGCCAGCAGATGACTGCCCGCCGCACCGCCGTAGATGCCAAACTCATGCTGCACGCACAGCACATCCACGTTGTCGAAGTTCAAAAAGTCCGCTGCCCGTCGATACGAGTCGATGTCTTTCTCCTGCAACTCAAAGCGCACTCGCGAAGGATACTCGTAGCCTTCCACGCGATCATTCACCGCTCCCGCGTAGCATTCCGCCTCCGGCGCTGCTGCGCTCACCGCTTCGCATAGATCCCGCGTAAACGTCGCGATCCCACACTGACGGGGAACATAGTCCCCGAGAAAAGCCACCCGCGTCAACGACGGTGCCGTGGTCATAGCCGAACCTTCCGTTGAATTCGCATTCTTCACAGACAGCCTTCACGAACACAAAGCAACCCGTCATTCGTCCGCGACCATGGGGTGAATTACCCATCTAAGCTCGCGGCTGCTCGCATCGTCGTACTCGTTTCGGTGGCGTAGCTCCATAGGCGAAGGACGTAGAGTGCAGAGTTTCATTGGTCAGAGTCGCCGTGTGACCAACTTGGATAGTACCTTAGCTGATCCTGACATGGAGTTGATGCGCCAGAAGCTCAAAGAGCTGATCCTGAATGGGCGGCGGTAGGGGCCTGAAGTCCGCTGGACTGTATGCCTGCAAAAAAAACGGTGGACGAATCTGGGGTAACCATAGTTTATTGTGACTAATCAATGTCCGCCAGAAAGCTTAGACCTATGCACGCCTAATTTGCAACTATGGAATGGATTTTAAAACTACTCGTCTCCATTGTGGGGGTAATTGGTGGATGTGTGGCCGCCTACAAAGCTTTAGTCGAAATGAGGGCGGCGAATCTCCAACGCAGACTAGAGTTGCGGTGGAAGAGGGCAGAGGCTGCGCGGGATCTGATCAAAGAAATACATGAGGAGTCTTTCGCGATGGCTGCAATCAAGATGCTTGACCATACAGATCAGTCGAGAAGGTATTCAGTGGGTGACTTAACTCTGACTCTCAGTGCAAATGATGTTCTAAAAGCTCTTGCGCTCTCGAGTCTCGACGCCACCTCCGAATCTGAACTTTATGTGAGGGATTGCTTTGACTGGTTATACTATCACATGGGAAGGCTGGAGCACTTTATCGTGACGGGCTACATAGACTTTATTGACGTGGCATCAGTTTTTAGGTGCTACTGCGAAAAGATTGTGAACCATCTCGATTGCCACCGCTCTTTGGTCGAAGAGCGCCAGTACATTGACACACTCTCATTTTTGCGGCGATTTCACGATCTAAATGAGCAAGCAAAACACACCATCAGCCGATCATAATTTGTATGTCGGAGATAGTTGTATACACGGAATCGGGGTTTATGCGAGACAACCGATTTCGCGTGGTAATGCATTCTGTTACCTGACGGGACACGTTCGACACCAGGTGTATGTCACTGAGGCCGATGGCTTGCTGCATCCAAATGAGTTTTGCATTGGACAGGATCTTTGGCTGGATCCTGATCCTCCTTTTTGTTCATTGAATCATTCATGTGAACCAAACTGCGCTCAGTTGGACAATTTGGCGTTAGCTGCCATTGATGACATAGCGCCAGATACTGAATTGACTATTGATTACTCTCGGAGCGAACTCTTTGAGCCGTGGAGGATGAGATGCTCCTGCGGGAGTCCAAAATGCAGGAACGTGATAGCATCGGTGCATGCGTTTTCAGGTGAGCATTTCCGCGTGCTTTCAAACATGAATACTATCCCATTGTTTGCTGCGATAGCCTATGAGTCACACCTAGCGAACAAAGCGCTGTTGGCAGCATATGGGCCAGCCGAATTATCTGTTGGTTCGAGTGCCTCGTGACCCCTCCCCCATCGGCGCCAGAGTTCAAGCTTTCACCACCCTGCAGAGTTTTTTTTTGATTCGCTCTGCTTCCCCGCTTACGCCTTCGTGTAAGTCCTTGTATTCAGTTGCCTTGGTGGAAATGCGAAGCGAATGCGACGGCGGCCTTAACCTGGCCACCACCCTTATGAAATCCAACGACGCCAAAAAAGAGACCAAAAAAGCCCCGCAAAAAACCGCCAAGGAAAAGAAGCTGGCGAAGCAGGAGAAAAAAGCGAAGCGCTGATCACGGATCGCAGTCAGATAGGCCGCTCGGTACTTTTTCAAACGCTCCCCAAAGCGATGGGCTGATGGCCGCCAAGACTAGGTAGTTGGCATCTGGGGGGCATGCCTAGCGATGAGCAGTGGCAGTATCTCCGTCTGATGACTCAGGACCATGAGGTGATCACCGCCTGGGATGATGAGGTGGATTTTTTGCCGTGAGATGGGAAACAGAGGGTCCTTATCGCCATGGATCTGGATGATGTCTCGATGGACGGAAGGACTCTTCCATCTGGCGGCATGCAGACAGGCCCAGCGGATGAACTTCGCATCGGCCATGCGAAACATGGCGAGCGCGAGGCGACGTGAGCGATTCAAGAAGAACGACGGGAAGGGTGTTTTCTGAATCCATCGCCAAGGCATGAAGCGGCTGAGTTGACGAAGGTGGCGGACGAAGGGCTGAAGGTGATGGGAGTCGGTGCAAGAAGACACGAGCGTCACCTTGGTGATGGGCATGAGCGCTGCGATCTCGCAGGAGATCATGCCTCCGAGCGATACCCCAATGAGACTGTCCCCAGGCTGGATGCCATGGTCCCGGATGAGCTGTCGCGCATAGTCGGAGAAGCTCAGCGTGGGCGTGCTGGGAGCTGGGTAGTCCACCCTGCGGGTCGGAAAGGGGAACTGATAGTCGGCAAAAAGGTCTGAGGTGGCACCGAGGCCTGGAAGTAGGAAGACGGTCACGAGGTGTTTGAATGGATGGGATTTACTTTCTTAACTCTTCACGGGGAGGGTATCCACTGCCATCGTTCTTGCTTTCGGTCGTGAGGCGGCCTTGAATGGCGTTCCCCCTTTCTTTCGTGCCCATGCAAATCACCCTCAACGGCGAAAAACGTACTTTCGACTCCCCCCTCACGGTTCGAGCCTTGCTCGATGATCTCGGTCTCGGGGGGAAGCCGGTGGTGGTGGAGCAAAATCAGGCCGCACTGCTGCCTCGCGAACTCGATGCGGCCTCGGTGAGCGAGGGTGATATGATCGAGGTGGTGCAAATCACGGCGGGAGGCTAGGTGGCAGGGCCGCGAGATCACTTCACGCTTTTGCGCACGATCTGGCCGGGGCGCTCATCGTTCAGCTTGGCATCACAGAGGACGGGGCGACCGTTCACAAGGACGTGCGGGATGCCTTCGGCGTGGTCATGCGGCGGATGGCTTCTTCGAGCATGAGCAGTTTCAGCTCGCGGACGTAGCACCCGAGCACGCGGGCGTTGTTGTCATAGCTGCGAGGGTGCGGCACGTCCTCACCGAGGAAGCGCGGGCCGCCATCGCTGGCGATCATGGTGAGTGGATGCTTCAATAAGGCCTGCAAATCCTCCTCGTTCATGCTGTGGAAGATGGCGCTGGCGCCGCCACGGGCTTCGAGATCGAGGATGGTCTCGATCTGGTCGTTGAGCGTGTCTTTGCCCATCAGGAGCTGCGCGGCCTCAGGGATGGTTTTGCCGTTCAACTCAGGATTCATGACCGTGAGGGCGATGACGGCATAGGCGTAGTCCGTGCGCCCTTGCCTCTCACGCATCTTCGCCATGGCCGCGATGGTGCTCTGGAAGGAAAGGCTTGCCAAGCGAGAACCGGCTTGGCATGGCTAGCCGTCTCATGATTGACCTCAAAGACAAGAAAATCGCCGTCCTGAAGGGCGGCCCCGGCTCCGAACGCAAGGTGTCTCTCAAGACCGCCGAAAGCGTGGTGGAAGCGCTCGCCTCGCTCGGGGCGCAGGTGATCGAGGTGGATGTCACGGGACCGGATTTCGAGGTGCCTGCGGATGTCTTCATCGCGATGAATTTGATCCACGGTACCTTCGGCGAGGACGGGCAGATCCAGGCCATCCTCGAAGCCAAAGGCATCCGCTACACCGGTGCCGGGGTGCACACGAGCCGCATCGCTTTCGATAAGAAATTGAGCAAGGAACGCTTCATCGCCGCTGGCGTGCCCACACCGCGCTCGCAGATTTATCCGCTGGATGGCAGCGCGAAGCTGGAGATCGGCTTTCCCCTTGTGGTGAAGCCACCGTGCGAAGGCTCCAGCGTGGGCGTGCATATCTGCCATCATCAAAGCGAGTTCGACGCCGCCATCGAGGACGCGAAGAAGTTCGGCAAGGACACGCTGATCGAAGACTATGTGGCAGGCAAAGAGCTCACGGTTGGCGTTTTGGGCGATCAAGTGCTGCCGGTGATCCACATCGAGCCGGTGGATGGCTTCTACGACATCAACAACAAATACCCCTGGATGACTGGCAAGGGCAAGACGCTCTACCATTGCCCCGCGCCCTTCAGCGAGGCCGTCACGAAGCAGATCCAGGAGGCGGCGCTGGCTGCCTTCCGCAGTTGCGGCACGGAAGTGTATGGTCGCGTGGATGTGATGCTGCGCGATAGCGATCAAGCCCCCTTCGTGCTGGAGATCAACACCATCCCCGGCATGACCAGCAGCTCGCTGCTGCCAAAAGCCGCGAAGGCCGTGGGCATCGAGTTTCCGCAGCTCTGCGCCCGCATCATTGAGTTGTCTCTGGCCGCGAGGCCGTGAGATTCCATACCACGCGCCGTTTGATCCCCTCCCGCCCTCATGTCTGACGAAACCCCGCACGCTCATCCTTTGCCCTTCGACGTTCCGACGGTCGAGGAGATGAACGCGTTGCTGCCGCAGTATGAGTTTCATAAGCTGGCCGCCTTTGGTGGCATGGGTGCCGTGTATCGGGCGCAGCAGGCCAGTCTGGATCGTCCGGTGGCGGTGAAGATCCTGCCGCCCGCTTTTGGCAAGGAAGCGGAGTTTGCGGATCGCTTCAAAACGGAGGCCCGCGCCATGGCGAAGCTCAACCACACGAACATCGTGACGGTGTATGACTTCGGTATCTCACGGGAAGGTCATTTTTACCTCGTCATGGAATGGGTGGAAGGTCACACGCTGCACGAGCTGGTGCAAAAGGGGAACATCCCCCTTCGCAAGGTGGCCAACTACGTCATGCAGCTCTGCGATGCGCTGCACTTTGCCCACAGCCACAAGATCCTGCACCGCGATGTGAAGCCGGGGAACATCATGGTGAACGAGGAGGACCGCGTGAAGGTGGCGGACTTCGGCCTCGCCCGCCCGATGACCGGTGAGGCGGAGGAAAATCCCTTTGGCACGCCGGATTACGCCGCGCCGGAAATCATGGACAAACGCGGCGTCGATCAGCGGGCGGACATCTTTGCGGCGGGCGTCGTGCTTTACGAACTGCTCACCGGTCGCGTGCCCGCCACACCGCGGCGCTCCGTCACCGAATACTCTCCCGTGAACAAGCGCTGGGATGAAATCATCGCCAAGGCCACCGATCCTGATCCTGATAAACGCTACCCGGATGCGCTCGAATTCCGCGCCCACATGGCCGCTGCCCTCACGCTGGGCACCAGCGCCTCGCCGGTGGTCGTGACGGAGACGAAGCCCATCTCGAAAGAGCCGGAGAGAGTGGCACCGAAAGCCGCACCGAAAGTCGCGGCGAAGGTCTTGCCTTGGCCGAAGATCGCCTTCGCGGTGGTGGCCGTGTTGTGCGTGTTGCTGGTCGTTTTCCCGAAACCTGCGGACGAGGCCCCCAAGCCCGTCGAGATCGAAAAACCCGCGCCAAAGGTTGAAAAGATCGCCGAAGCTCCCCCGCCGGAAAAACCCGCGATCCCTGAAAAGAAGATCGAAGAGCCCAAGAAGGCCGAGCCGCCGAAAAAGGTCGTCGTTGCCGCGGTGAAGCCCGCGCCAGCCATGGCCGCGGTGAAGCCAGCGCCAGCGCCCGCACCTTCGATGCCCGCGCCGGTGCCGGTGATGACCTCCTCGGAGTTGCTCGCGAAGCTCGAAACCAGCGATCCTGAGCTCACGCAGATCATCGTCGGCATCACGGCCTCTTGGGATGCGAATCCCGACACCAATCCCGGCCCGGCCAAGAAGGAACTCGCCTCAAAGTACATTCCGTATCTGCAAAAGACGCTCGCCACCACGCCCCCCGCCCAGCGTGATCCGATTTTGAGCGAGATCTCGAACGTGGCGAACAACCAGCCGCTGCGTGAAGCCGAAGACGCGTGGCCGGCGGTGCTCAAGCAGCTCCGCCAGACCTACGACACGCAGATGACCGCCATCACGAGCAAGGCCGAAGCGGCTGGCAAGGAACTGCGGCTATCTCAGCAGGCCTCCCTCCTCCAGCTCGCCAAAGACCGCGCCGCCAAAGGCGACCAAGATGGTGCCCGTCGCGCCGAGTTGATCGCCACCGCTCTCGTCCAGCTCACCGTTCGCCCCACCCTCGAGGCGCTCAAAGAGACCGGCGGGAAGCTGTGAGCGGTGGGCAGTGGGCAGAAGTCAGTGGGCAGAGGTTCTTTGTTCTTCGTTCGTAGTTCGGGGTTCGGGGTTCGCTTCGCGGCTTCGCAGTAGCCCGTTCTTGGTTCTTGGTTCATCCGCCTCCGCCTCCGACTCGAATTTCAGTGCTCAGTCGTCCGTTGTTCACGCTGGGCTTCAATGTTCATTGTTCAACGTTGAATGTTCAATGTTCAACGTTGAATGTTCAATGTTGAACGTTCCCAGGTTCCTAGAGCCGAAAGCATCGAAAGAGACCATGAGCCTCGCCGCGCAGCTTCTCTCCAAGTCTCCAAGTCTCGCAGCGTAGCTGCTCTCCCAGTCTCCCAGTCTTTCCGCCTCCGCCTCCGCCTCCGCCCCTACGGTTGAAAACCCAGGGCCAGTTTGACCGCGGAGTATTCGGGATGATAGCCCCCGGCCTGGGTCCGGACAATCAACGGCGGTTCATCCCAGGTCTGGCCCCGAAACCACGCCGGCAGGTCTTCCGCGCGCATCATGGCAAACACGGCAATCAAGGGTTCATCGCCCTCTCGGAAAATGACCGGACGCTTGCGCACGATGACCAGCCCCGCCTCACGCGCCCCTTGGTGCACACGCTCCAGTTGATGCGGCGCATGCGGGAACACACAGGCAAACAGGCCTCCCGTAGCCAAATGCTTCGCGGCCGTTCGACAATAATCCACCACACTCCCCCGCACCTCAAAACGGCAGGCCCGTTTCTGGGGATGCTCACTGACGATGCCATCCGTCTCCGGCCAATAGGGCGGACTCCCCGTGACGAGGTCAAATCTCTCCTCCTCCCGAATCACCCCCGGCTCCCGAAAGTCGCCCTGACGAATCTCATACCGATCCACCAAGCCATTCGCCGCCGCCGAGCGACGCGCCAGGGCCACGCTCTCCGCCTGGGCTTCCACCGTCACAAACCGAGCGCCCGGACAACGCCACGCACAGATCATGCCCACCGTCCCAATGCCACTCCCCAGATCCAACCCCGTCTTCACCGTCGGCGCCCACGACGTCCCATACCACGCCGTCAGCGCATCATCCGTGGAGAAGCGATGGCCGTTCTCCAACTGCAAGACCCAAAAATGGCCACAAAGTGCCGCGCACGATTCTCCCTCGCCCGCCACCGGCACCGCTGGTGGCACCGGGCCCGGCTTCGCCCAGCCTTTGAAACTCGTTTGAACCTGATTCGTCATGTTTCATGAGGTGGACCACCCCAGCTCGGACGGCAACTAGGAAGACTCGGAGGGCGGGATTGCATTCCCGCCGAAGGTCCGCTGTTCTTCGTTCTTCGTTCGTAGTCCGCGACTCCGCTCGCGGTTCAAGGCATGGCCCACCGCCGAGTTTGGAAGGTCGCGGAGTCCAAGCGTCAGACGTAAGACGTCAAAAGAACGTGAACCGAGCCAGCGGGCCGATGGCGAGATCGACGAGGCGAAGCCGAGCCCTCCGGGGGTCGAACGAGCGGGGCCAGTTCGGTATCCACGTTGGAGCCCAACAGGATTTCATCCTGTTCAGCAAACGGGATGCCATGGGAGAGCGCCAGCGCTCACTGGCCAAGCAGTTCAGGCGTGTCTGGCCTGTGGTGATGAAGATCTGTCAGAGGGTTGTAGCCTGACCTCGTTTTCCGCATCTTTGGCTCTTTGACCGTATCACACAAAAAGCAGTCAGTCCTTCTTGCCGGAGTTTCTCACCGAGCCCGCGAGGAACGTCATGAGAGCCTCCCGGTGGTATCGGGTCCAAAACTTGAGATAAGCTCCGTAACAGGGACAAATAGCAACGCCGCCTCCCAGAAGCACCAACAGCCCCAAAACGAAACAGCCATCCAGCAACAGGTGCGCAGCAATCATCCAAACAACGACCAATAAGATGAGGGTCATGGCCCGCAGAAATCCATATAAGACCACATAGTTCCGCAAAGTGTACAAGTGTGCTGGCGCCATTTCTAAAGCGTAGTGAAGCGCAAGCTTTTCCAAGCCATTCCCCCAGTGGAGGTCATCATTGCGCCGGGTGGGTCGTTTACCGCGTGGAGTTTTGACATCCAATGTGTCTAGCAGCCGATCTTCAGCTGCTTTCACACACATTCGAAGCATGGGGTTCAGCGGCGAATTCAACTTTCGGGACAATCTCAGAGAACGAGTCACCATCCACTCCACCCAGGAGACTGGTAGCATAAAGAAGAGGATGACGAATTTCAGGAGACATTTGCCAGCCACGCTGAGGCGCTGCCCGGCTTCAAATACCCCACAGTACAAGTAACGTATCCGCACATGGCGGACGAGGAAACAGTTCGGATGGCCGTGCATCCTCGTGGCGTGATCTTCGATGATGATCGCCGAGGCAAAGCTGACCATGTGTCCCATGAAGTAACCAATTAGCGCAAGAGGTATGGCGTTATCCCAAGAGAGCGTCGCATAGCGGCTGATCATCAACTCCCAAGTTAGCGGTGTCTTGGATGCATGGTAGAGCCACGAACAATCCACCAATCCGATCAAGACCAATCCGGGCAGAAGGTAGCCCAGAAAGTCATAGGTGGAAAATTGAGGGGACTTGGGTTCCATGTCGTGATCTCTATTTACCCCACCGTCACCTGACCGTTCATCAGCATCGGCAGCAGCCAGTCGCGGAGTTGGGTGAGTTCTTGGGTTTGTTGCTGAAGGGTGCCTAGCTCGGTGAATATCGGATCGATAACGGTGTTGAACTTTTCAAGCGTGCTATCAGATCGGTTGTTGCCGGGAAATGGAATGCAAAGTGCTTTGAGCGTATCCTGACTAACATTTTTCAGAACCGTCCCAGCTGCATTGCTGGTCATCGCCTTTTCGATCATCTTCATGTTAAAGAAGACCAAGTTTCTGTCTTTCATCTGGTATGGTTCAAAGCATATGATGAAGCCGCAGTAGATCGTATTATCTTTTTGGTTTTGTATCAATCTGGTGGCTCCAGGAATGCCACTCCTTGCTATCAACACTGACTTTTCACTGACCAGATAGTTTTTGACTGACTTCCCTATTAGCAAAATCTCATCAAGCGAACTGGTCTCCAGGAAGAAGGATGAACTGCTCATGTTCCGCACATTAATAATGTGGGCCATCGTGTCTCCTACATCTTGGGGGCAATAATTGATGCCATTTTTAAATGTGCCTACCTCATTTAGTTTCCGCACCTCCCACCCCTCGGGGATGTCGCGTTTGAGGGTTTCGTTGTAGATCATCTTGCCGCCGGAGGCGCGGTAGGGGTGGCCGGCTAGCTTGGGCTTGCCCAGCGCGGCGGCTTGGGCGGCGGTCATGGGGAAGTCAAACTGCACGAACCAATAGTCATACAGTAGCTTCGCCATTCCCTCCAATTCCGCGTTGATCCGCTGGTTCAGTTCGATCTTGGCATCGAGTGCGCTGAGGACAGCGGCTATTCTCGTTTGGCAAGGGAGATCAGGATGTGGTATTTCAAGACTTCTGAGGTCTTCATTGTATATTCTGTTGATCGTGCTCCCTGATGTTGTCTGCCATGGTTTAGTTTGGTAAAAGTAATAGAGGAATGAATTGAGTACTATTGATTCGTCATTAGCTACCCAAACAATGTTTGAATCCTGAAAATAAGCAGGAGCGCCATTGTAAACGACTGTCTTGCCAAGGGTTCCAGCCGCAGAAATTAATATGTCCCCTTTTCTAGGAAACGAATATTTACTTCGATAGGCGTTGTATAGCTTTTCAGAAATGAATGATTCAGGCATTCCACCAAAGGTGGAAATTTTGAAAAAAGGGATGGCCTCATGTGATGTAGTTTGAGCCTTCAGAACCCTTTTGCACATGGCGACTTTACCTACTTCGCCTAGCCTTGTTTTTTTCCAGGTCATCACAGTTTCAGTCCTTTCAACTGCTTCGCGATTTCCTGCTCCAACTCGCGCGAGTTTTTGAAGAGTTCATTTAGCCGTGATTGATGCACTGCCAGTTTCTCCTGAAACGCCTCCGGCGAAATATCCACATGCTCGATCTGCACATCAAAATACTGCCCCGCACTGAGTGAGCAGTTCTTCGCTTCAATCTTGTCGTAGGACACCACGACGGAAAAGTTCTCGACGGCTTTCTTCGCATTGAAGGTCTCGATGATCTGCTGCTCTTCGTCGTGACGAAGGACGGTCTTCTGGTTCTTCCCTTCCTTGATCTTCTCGCCGAGGTTCGAGGCATCAATGAGGATCACGTCGCCATCGTTCGTGGCATCAATGAAGAGGATGGAGACGTTGGTGCCGGTGGTGGCGAAGATGTTGCTGGGCATGGAGACCACGCCGCCGAGCATCTTGTTCTTCACGAGATGTTCGCGGATGCCTTTCTCAATGCCAGACTGGGCGGTGATGAAGCCAGTGGGGACGACGATGGCGGCGCGACCTTTCGGCGCGAGGGTGTGGATGACGTGCTGGATGAAAAGCAGGTAGATGGCCATCTTGTCCTTGTCCTTGTTCGGGACATTGGGGATGCCCGCAAAGAAGCGCTCTTTGTTCCACTTGGAGTCGAGCTGATTCCGGTAGTCGGAGAAGTCGAGCTTGAAGGGTGGATTGGAGACGATGAAGTCGAACTTCTTCAGCTTGGTTCCGTCCTTGTGGTAGGGTTCCAGGATGGTGTTCCCCTGGATGACGTTGGGGATGGAGTGGACAAGGTTGTTCAGGATGAGATTCAGCCGGAGCAGGCTGGATGACTTCTGGGAAACGTCCTGGGTGTAGATGGTGCAGCGGTCCTCGCCGATGGCATGGGCCAGATTCATGAGGAGCGTGCCGGAGCCTGAGGCGGGGTCGTAGCAACTGACGTTCTTTACCGCCTTGGGCACCAAGCAGGCGGCCATGATCTTTGCCACGGCGTGAGGGGTGTAATACTCGGCATACTTGCCGCCGCCGTCCTTGTTGTAGTCCTTGATGAGGTATTCAAAGAGCGTGGCGTAGAAGTCGAACTTCTCGGCAAAGATGCGCTCAAAGCTGAAGGGGATCAGTTTGTTGATGATGGCCTTGGCGAAGTCATCCCGACCGGAGGCGACATACTGCGTGATGGCCTCAAAGAGGATGATCTTTTGGCCGTCGTTGGTTTTGACGGAGAAGATGTCCGTATTGAATTTGGCGATGTCCAGCAGGGTGGCATCCAGCTTGGCAGCGAAGTCTTTGTCGTTCTGCTTGCCCCAAAGGGTGGAAAGGAAGTGCTCAGGTTTCAGCCGGGCGGTGCTGGCTCCGAGCTGCATGAGGAGCAGCTCGTAGTCGTCCGCTTTCATTTTGCGGAGGTCGTCTTCCCAGGACTTGGCCAGCTTGGGCTCGATCCGCTTCACCTCATGAGCGAATTTGTCGTTGAGGAATTTGTAGAGGAAGACCTGGGTGATGATCTTGAACTCGTTGCCATCATTGCCGAGGCCGTAGCTGGCACAGACCGCTTTGAGGTCGTCGATGAGGGTGATGGCTTTTTCTTTAAACTCTTGGGAGGTCATGCGGCTTGGTGTCCATGGAACTCAGCCAGATACTCCTTCATCACAAGGCTGTTGATGAAGAGCGTGTTCTCGGCGGTGAGGGGGAGCTGGTGCTTGTTTTTGATCTGTTCGATGATGAGGCGGGTCATCTCGGCCTTGGCAAAGGCTTCGTTGTTGAGGATCTGGGCGTTTTGAGAGATGCGGGCATCCGCTTCCGCCTTGAAGGCGCTGAGGGCCTCGAAGAGTTTCCGCTCGCTCTTAGTGGGCTCTCCCTTTTCCAGCAGGCGCTTGTGCAGGCGGGCGTATTTCTCGTCGTTGGCATATTTGGCCCGGATGAGCTGATTCTTCCGCTCCAGCTCGCGGACGCGGGTCTGGATGTCTTTGAGCGTCTTGATGTTCTCCACCATCTCGGCCTGGGTGATCTCGGAGAGGTTCTTCTTTTTGAAGAGGCGCTCCAGTTCTTCCTTCAAGGTAACAAAGGCAGGGTCGCCCTGATCGAAGTTGCCGCCGAGACCTTCCCGCGTGCGCCGGAGCTGCTCACGCAGTTCATCGGCGATGACCATCTCGGCCTGCGACACCTTGCGGAAGGTGAAGAGCACGTCTTCCAAGGCGATGTTCAGGATGTTCACGCCGTCATCGGCGTGCTCCAGGGCCTCACGCTGATTCAGCAGGGTGAGGTGGTTGTTCGCCTCGGTGGAGAGCTGGGTGATCTTGCGGAAGTCGAGCTTCTCCAGCAGTTCGTATTGGCCCGCGAGGCGGATGAGGTTGTAGAGGCTCTTGGCGTCGTTCAGCGCCTTGACGATCTTCCGCATCTCCGCGCGGTCAGTGATCTGGGTGATCTGCTGGGAGAAGACTTCGGCGTTTTCGGTGTTGAAATGGAAGAGGGCGTCCTTGATGGCCTCGATGTCGGCGGTGATCTCGGCCTCAGTCTTGAAGAGGTCGGAGTAGCTTTGCAGCTCATCCCCTAGCTCGCTCTGAAGTTCGTCGAAGTAGTCTTTGTTCGTCTTGGCGAACTCGGCCTCGATATTGACGAAATCCACGACGCTGCCGTAGCGATAGCCGGAGTAAGGGCGGTTCACGCGGGTGAGCGCCTGGAGCAGGTTATGCGCCTTGATGATACGGCCGAGGTAGAGCTTCTTCAGCCGGGCGGCATCGAAGCCTGTGAGCAGCATGTTGAAGACGAAGAGGATGTCGATCTTGCCCTCCTTGAAGGCCTCCACCAGTTCCTTGCGCTCGGCTTTGGTTCCCACGTCATGCAGGATGAGGGCGTAAGTCCTGACGGTGCGCTTGGGCAGAACATAAAGGCCGTGACCTTCTGCCGCGATAGCCTCCGCGCTGGCTGGCGGAATCAGTGGCGACACCGGTGCGGCGGTCTTCACCGCATATTTAAGCTCAAAGAGCCGCGCCATCTCCTTCGCCTGCTCGGAGGAGTCGCAAATGACCATGGCCCCGGTGGTGTAGTCATTCTTCATGACGCGGGAGTTCTCGAAGTCCTCAACGATGTAGTCGAGCATCGGCTCGACGAACTTCGGGTGCGAATAGACCATGGTGCGGTTCTTCATGTCCTGAAGCACCTTGATCTGTTCCAGTGTCTCCTTGAGCTGGAGTTTGTACTTGGTCTCGATCTCCTCACGGATCAGCCGCAGCGTGTAGCCATCCGCGATGGAACGGTTGTAGTAGTATTTGTGGATGTAGTCCCCAAAGATGAGCTTCGAGCTGTAGGCCACCCGAGGCGTGGCGTTGCCGTCGTCATCTCGTGAACCTGCCAATGAGGCATTCAGCAAGGGCGTGCCGGTGAGGCCGATCTTGATGGCCAGGGTGTCTGACTGATTCAGGTTGGCCAGGAAGCTACCCTCGGGGTTGTAGCTGCGGTGGACCTCGTCGAGGAAATAGACGCGCTGGAGGCCGAGGGCGTAGTCCGTATTCTTGACGACGTCGGCGTCGTCCTTGAAGCGCTGGATATTGACGACAGTGATCTCTGGCAGGCCGGCGTTGTTATGAACGGCGAGGTTGGATTTGATGTCCGCTGCGAACTCATCCCGCGAATTGATGGTGTGGACATGCAGGCCACGGCTGCGGAACTCGCGGCAGGCCTGATCCAGCAAATCAATGCGATCCACGATGAAGTAGAACTTAGGCACGACACCGCGCCTGCGGTAATAATCCGTGAGGAAGTGGACGCAGTAGAAGGCAAGCGCGGTCTTCCCGCTGCCCTGCGTGTGCCAGATGATGCCTTTGCGAATGCCTGCATCGAGTTTCTTCTCGATGGCCTTGGCCGCGAAGATCTGCGGGTAGCGCATGACATGCTTCTCCAGCCGCTTTTCCGTCTTCACATAAGCGATGCCAAAGCGCAGCATGAAGGCGAGGCGGGCCCGGGAGAAGAGGGATGTGCTGAGGCGGTTTGTCGGGCTGTCGGGGTTCTTGTTGGTGGCGAACTCGGGCGAGTGCTTGATGGCGGGGTAGTTTGTGTCCGCGAGGATGAAATCTTCCGTCTCTGGGTCTTCGGGCCGCAGCAACTGGGTGAGGTTTAGCTCTTCTTCCTCGCGGAAGTAATTGAACACCGGCTCGCCGTAAGACGTGGAGGCATAGAACGCGCCGGTGAGAGGCTCGGGGGAGCCGTCGTCATACTCCATGTTGTTCGAGAACACCATGAGCTGGGTGATGTTGACGAAGCGCCTGAACTTGGGGTTCTTGAACCGGGAAATAATGCGCTGCCGCTCGGCGAGGATGCCGTCGCGGTTGTTGGGTTTTTTCACCTCAATGAAAACGAGAGGCAGGCCATTGATGAGGAGGGTGATGTCCGGGCGGAACTCCTCATCATCCTTTTTGCAGGTGAACTCGGTGACGACGTGGTAGGTGTTTCGGTCCAAGTCCTCGAAGTCGATGATCTTCAGCCCGGAGGTGGCGGTGATCTTCTCGTAGAACTGCTTGCCGAGGTCTTCATTGTCTAAGGCGAGGTCGAGCTGGCCGAGGGCGTTGTCGATCTCGACGGGCGAGGCAGTGGGATTTACCGCGGCGATGCTTTGGCGGAAGAGGGAGGGAACGATGTTGCTGGCCTCATCATATTCCAGGCCCTTCAGAGACAGGTAGGTGTATCCCAGCCGCGTGAGATGGAGGATGGCGGGGATTTTGACCCTGGAGTCTTCGTTGAACTTCATGAGCCTGGTGGGAATCGGCGGCCTTTGGCGAACGAAGGCAGAGGAATGGAGGCTTTGGGGACCATGCGGGAATTTCCCCTATCCAAGCAGGGAGCGGAGTGGATGGCAAGACTTTGAGACGAGGGGACGGTGAGAAGAGGACCTGCCCGCAGGGCTACGCTCAGCGTTGCAGGCGGGCCTGCCCGCAGGGCTCGGTGCTTCCTGAACCGCGAGCGGAGTCGCGGACGACTTCAGCCGGAACGGGAACCCACAGGATGCAATCCTGTGACACTTTCTTGTGACGACTGACGATCGAGCCGGGGGCGGATGAACCAAGAATGACGAACAACGTAGATCGCCTCTCCGAGGCGGATATTCCTTTTGGGCTCGGTGCTTCCTGAACCGCGAGCGGAGTCGCGGAGTACTTCACCCGGAACGGGAACCCACAGGATGCAATCCTGTGACACTTTCTTCTGACCACAGCGGACAGGAGTGTCCGCGCTCCCTTCTTTGACCGCCTGAAGGCGGGACTACGAACCCCTGAACGGGCAGGTCAGTGGTGGATTCAACACCGCTGGATCGAGGACGAGTTCGAGTAGGAGGACGAGGACGAAATTCTGACTACCGATCACTGCTTACCGACCACGGACTTCGAGACGGAGGCGGATTGCTCTGAGGCTCTGATCTCTACGCCCTTAGCCCTTGGCTCTACGCTACAGGATCGAGGCCGAATGAAGGCCGGGAGGAACATTCAACATCGAACGCTCAACATTGAACATTGAATGGGAGGCACGAAAGCTCTGACCATCGACCATCGACCACCGACCACCGACCACCGACCACCGACCATCGACCACTGTGTGAGAAACACTGCCTACTCTCCGGGCTGGGTGAGGAGGCGGATTTTTTTCTCGACCAAGGGCATCCAGAGGGTGATGCGGGTGCCGTGGCCTTCGCGGGATTCGATGTCGATCTCGCCGCCGTGCTCGCGGATGATGCGGCGGACGATGAGGAGGCCGAGGCCGGTGCCAGTGCTGCGGGTGGTGGAAAAGGGCTGGAAGAGCTTGCCCATCTGACCGGCGTTGATGCCTTTGCCGGTATCTTCAAAGCTGAGGCGCACTTCGTAATCGGTGAAGGTGCCGCCGATGGTGAGCTGGCCGCCTTGAGGCATGGCCTGGCAGGCATTGCGGATGAGGTTGTGGAAGGCCTGTTTGATCTGCGCGGCATCGAGCGGCATGGCGGGGAGGTCCGCGCGGAGATCGAGCTTGAGGGTGACTTTGGCCTGCTCGAGTTCGGGCTGGAGCACGCGGAGACATTCATCCAGCAGTTCGCGAATCTGCACGCGCTGGACCTGCGGTTTGGTGGGTCGGATGGCGGCGAGGAACTGGCTGATGATGCCATCGAGCCGCTTGATCTCACTGGAGGCGACATCGAGGTGCTCGCGGAGTGGCTGGCCCTTGGTGCCCATTTTCTTCAAGCGACGCTCCAGAAGCTGGAGGTGGATGGTGAGGGAGTTGAGCGGATTGCCCAGTTCGTGGGCGACGCCCGCGGCGAGCATGGTGAAGGCATTCAAGCGCTCGCTTTCGAGCTGTTCCTCGGTGCGTTTGCGCGTCTCGGTGACATCGCGGATGAGCATGACAAAGCCCATGGAGGTATCCTTGTCCTCGATGGAGGTGATGTAGAAATTCAGGAAGCGGTTTTCGGGATAAAAGACTTCCATGTCGCGGCTGATGACGGTGCCGGGTGTCATCATGCCATCCCAGTCCAAGCCGCGAACGCCCTGGGCGAGGCGCTGGCCGATGACGGCATCTTTTTCCATGCCGAAGAACTGGCAGGCGGCGCGGTTCACATAGGTGACCTGGCCTTCGGGATCGAGGAGGATGACGCCTTCCTGAAGCGCCTCGAAGACCTTTTCCAGGAGGCCTTTTTCACGCAGCAACTCCAGCACGATGCTCTGCACCTCGCCGGGTTCGAGGCGGTCCATGCGTTTGATGAGCTTATCGATGAAGGCGGAGCGCATGGAGGGGCTTTACCGTTCAGAGTTCCATGTTCAAGGCTCAAAGCGCTGCGCCGCCGCTCACTCGGATCGCTCGATGACGGATTTCATCTGGCCTTGGCAGTCTGGATAGGGCTGCCGCGGCTGGTACTCATGGATTTGCTCCTGGCGCAGCTCGGCGAGTTCTTTGTGGACGGTGGCGACGATGACGCGGCCTGCCTCGTGAACCTCGGAGGCCATTTGGAACCCGACTTCCACGGAATGCCCGAAGATGTCCTCCAGCATCTCGACGACGTAACGAAAGGTGTGGTGGTCGTCATTGAGCAGGATGACATGCCAGGGCGGCTCCTGCTGGGGCAGCATGCGCGGCTGTGCCACCTGCCGTTTCGGCGGCGGGGCGATGGTGGCGCTGCGGATGGTTTCCATGGTCGTGAGAGGTCTCATTCAAAGGGGATCACGGCCCACGGATTCGACGAACTGCTGCTGGAGCCGCAGATAGGCCTGCTGCCATTCATCGACGGCCCGCTGAAGCTCCATCGTCTGCCGCTCGAGGGCGGCGATGCGGCGCTGGGCGGCATCATCGATGGCAGGGGAGCGATCGTAGCCCGTGCCCTGAAAGGTGGTGGAGGCGCTGCGGCTCTGATGAGGGCTGGCGCTGAACCAGCCGAGGTCGCCGAGGCGGGACTCGGTGTTGTCGAGGCAGTTGATGATGGAGACGTTTTCATCGATCTCGCCGGTGGCGAGGAATTCCTGGATGGTGGCGACGTTGGTGGGGCCGTAGAGGTAGTTGTCCGGCATCTGCACGAGGAGGTCCATTTGCAGATCGGCGATCATCGGCGCTCGATTCCAACTCTGGCGGTTGTCGGAGGAGATTTTGTCGAGAGGAGAGATCTTGGCCTCGGAGGCCCAGCTCTTCAGGGTGGCGAGATCGGTGGGGCCAAAGACTTCTTTGTCGGAGGCTTTGAGGAGAAACCAAGTGCGTGCGCTCATGGTCGAAGGTATTTCCGCGCGGCCAACTGCCAAGCGGAGAAACGGAAACACGCAAAATTCCCTCCGCATGGCTCGTTTGGTCACGCCCCCGATGATTCGCCCCTTCCTTTTCAGCCTCCTCGCCGTTGTTTCTGCCTCCGCCGCCGAGACCGCCGTTTTTAAGATCAAAACGATGACGGCGCAGATGAAGTATGACACGAACGAGCTGCTTGCGGCTCCATCCCAGCCCGTGAAGATCGTTTTCGAGAATGGCGATGACCTGCCGCACAACCTCGTCTTTTGCCAGCCGGGCACGGACACGGCGGCGATGGCCTTGAAGCAGATGGAAAAGCCGGATGAGGCGCTGAAGCGGAACTGGCTGCCGGATGACAAGCGCATCTGGGCCCACTCGAAGATGCTCAATCCGCACGAGAAGCAGGAGCTGAGCTTCACCGCCCCGGAAAAGCCGGGCACCTATCCTTACGTCTGCACCTTTCCCGGCCACGCGATGACGATGCGCGGTGATCTGAAGGTGGCGGCGCAGGCGGAAGGTCTCCAGGACCTGCAATTTGCCCTTTATCTGGGCAGTTGGAAGCAGCTCCCTGATTTCTCCAAGCTCACGCCGCATCGCTCCGGCAAGGTGGAGGATAATCTGATCGCTGTGAAGCTCGACGACTACAAAAACGAGTTCGGCGTGGTCTTCACCGGGAAGCTGAATGCGGTGAAGAAGAGCCCGCACCGGTTTTATCTGGCCAGTGATGATGGCGCACGAATCCTCATTGATGGGAAAACGGTGCTGGAGAGCGATGGCATCCATCCGGCCAGCAGCATCAAGGAAGGCTCGATCGTGCTGGAAAAAGGGACGCACGAGTTCCGGCTCGAATACTTCCAGGCAGCCGGAAATATCGAACTCTACACCGCCTACAAATCGGCGGCCTCGCAGATCACGCCGCTCTCGAAGTGGCTGCACCCGAACTGGAAGGGCGGGGCCAAAAAGGAGAAGGAATTCGATCCCATCCCGCTCGTGGTGAAGGACGAACCGGTCATCTACCGCAATTTCATTCAAGGCGCGGGCAACCGCGCCATCGGCGTGGGGTATCCCGGCGGCGTGAACATCGCCTGGAGCGCGGAAAGCATGAATCTGGCGGTGCTTTGGCGCGGGGCTTTCATCGACGCGGGTCGCCACTGGAACTCTCGTGGAGGTGGTCACCAGCCGCCGCTGGGTTATGGCACCTGTCGCCCCACCGGCGAGGTCACGCCTGCGCTGCACATCACGGCGGATCCAGCCTCGGCGTGGCCGGTTTGGGACAAGGTGAAGCGCTACGAGGGCTTTCAATGGAAGGGCTACTCGCTCGATGCGAAGCGCAGCCCCAGCTTCCGCTACCTTTGGCATGAAGCGGAGGTCACGGAGAGCTTCGCCAGCGCCGGGGATGGGGCTCTCGCCTTGCTGCGCCGCGTGCAGATCAGCGGCAAGGTGCCAGCGAATGCCTGGTATCGTCTCGCCACCGGCAAGGTCACGGCTCAGGGTGAGGCTTTCCTCGTCGAGGAAGGGGGTACGAAGCTTCGGGTGAGCTGTGCAGGCGCACGGCTGGCAGGCAGCAATCTCGTCGTCGAGGCCCAAACAGGCCCGCTGAGCATCCGCTACGAATGGTTGCCGTGAGGTGGTTGAAGAGATGAGGGATCAGGGATTGCATTCCCGCTGTGGTTCGTAGTTCGGGCTTTAGCCCGTTTAGAAGCGTCCAATCACGGCCTAAAGGCCGAACTACTAACAGGAGATCATTCACACACGATCGCTGAGCGATGCCCTGCGGGCAGGGGGCTTTAGCCCGCTGAGAAGCGTCCAATCACGGCCTAAAGGCCGAACTACAAACAGGAGATCATTCACAAACCCACGGGCTGTGAGTCATAAGGGTTAGCCCGCCTCTTCGGCATTCGATATGTTCACTTCTCCGCCAGCACGGCTGCTACGGCGGGCTTGGCTTGAAGGAAGAGTTTCACACCTGCGGCGATGCCACGGGCGATCTTTTCCTGATGCTTCTCATCTTTCAGCCGGGTGGCTTCTTCGGGGTTGGTGAGGAAACCACATTCGACGAGCACGGCAGGGGAGGCGGCCTCTTCGATGACCACATAGTCACGCTCTTTGATGCCTCGGTTGTCGGCACGCGTTTCCTGGCACACGCAGCGCTGCACGGTGGCGGCCAGTTTTTCGCTGGTGGTGCCGTTTTCGCCCTTTTGCCCCGTTTTGCGCAGGGTGGAGAGAGAAGGCTTGCCGGCGAAGTAGGTCTCGATGCCGTTGGCGGAGGAACCGGAGCCATCCGTGTTGATGTGAACGCTCACGAAGGCCTCCGCGCCGTGCTTTTTCGTCAGCGCCGCCCGTTCTTCGAGGGGGAGGAAGGTATCCGTGTCTCGCGTCATCACCACGCGGAGGCCGGCGGCGATCAATTCGTCCCGGAGTTGCTTGGCGATGGCCAGCGTGAGGTGCTTTTCGATGCCGCCATTCGATACCGCCCCGCCGTCATGGCCGCCGTGACCGGCATCGACAAGAACGACCGGGATTTTTTGCGTTTCGGCATCCCAGGGGCCGATTCGCGGCTTTTCGAGCGTCGCCACCTGATGCCCCAGCCACACAAGGGAGGCCATGGCTCCGCCCAGCGCCGAAAGTGAGGCGATGGTCTGGCAAAAAAGTAGGACTGGAGGTGGGAATTTCAAAAATTTGTTAGGATGTCTAAAATATTTTATTGATTTAACAACATGAAAAACTAAAATCATCATATTATGACGCCTCTGCCGCACTTTCTCCCAATCGGCTGCGCCCTGAGCCTGGGCCTTTGCCTCTCCGCTGCTGCTCAACCGGCGTCTTCCATGCCCACTGGCTACTCTTACATGCAGCCGCTGCCCACGGACTCTCCCATCCAGATGGCCCGGCTGAATTCCACGGTGCAGGATCATGACACTCGCCTGCGCCGGCTTGAAAAAGATGTCGCGGGCATCCGGGGCGGCTCCATCCGCCTCGCCAGCACCGACACGGCCTCCGCCAGCCTGCGCTCGCACACAACCTACATGGTGAAGCCCGGCGACAGCCTGTGGGCCATCGCCAGTCGCCACCGCTGTAGCCCCGGCGAGATCATTCAGCTCAACCGGCTGAAGGGCGACACCGTGCTCCTCGGCCAGCAGCTGCTTATTCCTGGCCCTCATGGCAGTGCCAGCAGCAGCACCACGCAGACGACTTACAAGCCCTACTACCACGATGTGCGGCCAGGAGATAGCTCCAGCGGCATCGCCAAAAGGTATGGGGTGAGCCGTCAGTCCCTCATGGAAGCCAATCCGCGAGTCGATTTCGGCGGCGGTCTCATCCCCGGCTCCCGCGTGATCATTCCAGGGAAGGGGACTCGCGTTACGACCGGTCCAGCCCTCACCGCGAGCAGTTCTTCCAGCAGCGGAAGCTACACCGTGAAGCCAGGCGATAGCCTCAAGGCCATCGCCATCCGCCATGGCACCAGCACGGCGAATCTCGCCTCGCTCAACGGCATCGAGGACGCCAACAAGCTCGTCGTCGGCCAGCGACTCGTTTTGCCCGGTGGCAAAGTCGTCTCCTCCAACCGCTCCGTGGCCTCCTCGAAGCCCAAACCCGTCTCCAAACCTTCCGCCCAGGCTTCCAGCGACACCGTCCCGATGCCCGGCGTGGGCCTGCCAGATGGGATTCCACCACCTTCGAGTGTCGCTCTGCCTTCGAACACCATTGCCGAACCGAAAAAGTCCACGCCACCTCCTGCCAACACGCACCGTGGCGTGCTCGCCTACCGGGTCGATAATACCGACAACATCGAAAGCATCGCCAGCCAGTTCAGCACCACGCCAGCCCGCATCCGCGAGATGAATCACCTCCAGTCCACGACCAAACTGAACGCGGGCGATGAGATCATGGTGCCCGCTCTCGGAGCCGTCTCCGTTGGCAACTAATCTGCATTCTCACACCTACCATGCTGCACCTGCTCATGGGGTTGCCGCAATGGGGCAGAGGAGCAGAGGCCGCAGAGATGAAAACAGACGCAGCCTTTTGTGACCCTAGTGCATTGCCCTGAGGAAATAATCAGCGTGAGAAACTCGGGCTAAAGACACCAGTTTCAGATCCCTTGGAACTTGGAAACAAGAACCAAGAACCTGAATCGAAAGCGCCTTACCGGCGCTTCTTCTTCCGGCCTGTCATGATGCCGCGGGCCTTGTCTTCCTCGTCGAGCACCGTGGTGTATTTGTAGCTGAAACCTTCCAGCTTCCGGCGGGGAATCTTCTGGCTGATGAGGCGCTCGATGGAGGCCACATTCATGATTTCATCGGCGGCAAAAAGCGTGAAGGCATCGCCCTCTTTTTGGGCGCGGCCGGTGCGACCGATGCGATGCACATAGTCCTCGCTGTGCTCGGGGACCATGTAGTTGATGACGTGCGTCACGCCGCTGATGTCCAGGCCGCGAGCGGCGAGGTCGGTGGCGACGATGATTTCGAATGCACCCTCGCGGAAGCCTTTGAGCGCCTTTTCGCGATCCTTCTGGCCGATGTCGCTGTGCATCACGGCGGCTTTGTATTCGCCGGTGCGTTCGATGGCGGAATAAAGCTGATCCGCCTGCGCTTTCGTGCGGGTGAAGATCATCATGCTCTCGAAATGCGTCTGCTTCAAAATGGCGAGCAGCAGTTCCTGGCGCTGATCGCTGGCCACCGGATACATGTAATGGCTGACGGTCTCTGCGGCGGAGAAGCGGATGCCCACTTCGACGCTTTCGGGTTCTTTCAGGGCAAAGTCCGCCAGGCTCTTGATCTGCGGTGGCATGGTGGCGCTGAAAAACAGCGTCTGGCGGGTGGCGGGCGTCTTTTCGACGATCCGGCGCACGTCGGGGAGGAATCCCATGTCCAGCATGCGGTCCACTTCATCGAGGATGAGGATTTCCACGCCGCGCAGGTCCGCGATGCCTTCCTGCATGAAATCCAGTAGGCGCCCCGGAGTCGCGACGACAATGTCCACGCCTTCCTGCAGACCTTTGCGCTGCTTTTCATAGCCCACGCCACCGTGGACCAGAAGGACACGCAGTCCGGTGTGCTTGCCGTATTTCTCAAACTGCTCCACGACCTGCGCCGCGAGTTCGCGAACGGGTTCCAGCACGAGGCAGCGGAAGGTTCCCGGGGCACCCAGTCGATGGAGCGCGGGCAAAGCAAAGGCCGCCGTCTTCCCCGTGCCGGTTTGGGAGGCGCCGACGAGGTCTTTGCCGGTCAAAATGATCGGAATGGACTTCTCTTGGATGGTGGTGGGCTTGTCGTAGCCTGTTTCACGCACCGCCGCGAGGACGGCGGGCGAAAGGCCCAGCACTTCCCAGTTGGGAGGGTAGGGGCCTTCGGGCACAGGTGGCGGGGCGGGTGGCGGCACCGGGGCGTGGTTTTCACGCTCGGGCTTGGCCTCACGAGGCGCACGGCCACGCTCAGGGCGGTCACTGCGAGGACCCCGGTCACGCGGCGGACGGTCGCCGCGTGGCTTGCCGCCTTCGCGATGGCCTTCCTTGGATGCTTCATGCGCAGGACGTTTGTGAGCGTGAATCGTCGCCGGATGGTCGGGGTGCGGCACATGCGCTTCCTTGGCCAGCTCCTTCACGACGGGTTGCTTCATTCTCAGCACCTTCTTCAGGCCCGACTTCAATCGGCTGAACAGGGAGGGTTTTTTCGGGGCGTGGTCGGGGCGGCGTGGGGTGGTCACAATCAGAACGGGAGGAATGGGGCCGTCCCTATCGGCCAGCTTGGCGGACAATGCAAACCCGCATCCGCCGCGTGAATTTGCCGCGTAAACCGGGAACAATCCTCTTGCCCCATCGCCTCACGTTTTCATACTCGCCCCGCCCTCATGTCCACCATTTCGTATCTCCCCGGAAAAGAGCCTCATCCACGCGAACACCGCCTGATCTTCAAAAACGTCGATCGTGTCGGCTGGAATACCTCCATCGACTGCGCCATTGCCGACGGCGGTTACGAGATGCTCAAAAAGGCTCTCAAGATGGAGCGCAGCGCCATCACCAACGAAGTGAAGGCCAGCGGCCTGCGTGGCCGTGGCGGTGCGGGCTTCCCCACTGGCGTGAAGTGGGGCTTCATCCCGCCCACGAACACCAAGCCCGTCTATCTCATCTGCAACGCCGACGAATCCGAGCCCGGCACCTTCAAAGACCGCTACATCCTCCATCAAGATCCGCATCAGCTCATCGAGGGCATGACCATCGCCTGCTTCGCCGTCGGGGCCAAGCTCGCCTACATCTACATCCGCGAGGAATTCCCCCAGGCCGCCATCATCGTCGAAAAAGCCATCGCGGAGGCCCACGCGAAAGGTTTCCTCGGCAAAAACATCCAGGGCAGCGGCTTTGACTGCGAAATCTACGTCCACCGCGGCGCCGGAGCCTACATCTGCGGTGAAGAGACCGGCCTCATCGAGTCCCTCGAAGGCAAGCGCCCCTACCCGCGCATCAAGCCGCCGTATTTCCCCGCTGCGCTCGGTCTCTACATGAGTCCCACCATCGTCAACAACGTGGAGTCCCTCTGCCATGTGAAACACATCCTCCAGATGGGCGGCGCGGAATACGCCAAGCTCGGCACGCCGAACAACACCGGCACCCGCATCCTTTGCGTCAGCGGTGATGTGCAAAAGCCCGGTTACTACGAGATCCAAGTCGGTAAGCTCACCATGGGCGAGGTGATTGAAGATCTCTGCGGCGGCCTCAAACCCGGTCGCAAACTGAAAGCCATCATCCCCGGCGGCAGCTCCGCCAAAGTCCTGCGTGCCGATGAAACCTTCAAAATGAAGGACGGCCGCGAACTCACCATCATGGACATCCCGATGGACTTCGACACCATGGCCGCCTGCGGCACCATGGCCGGCTCCGGCGGCGTCATCATCATGGACGACAGCCGCAGCATGAGCTGGGTCATCAACAACCTGAACAACTTCTACGCCCACGAAAGCTGCGGCCAGTGCACCCCCTGCCGTGAAGGCAGCCTGTGGATGAAAAAGATCAGCGACCGCATCGTCAGCGGTCAGGCCAGCCCCGATGATGTGGACACCCTGGAGCAAGTCGCCGTGCAAATCGACGGCCGCACCATCTGCGCCTTCGGCGAAGCCAGCGCTTGGCCCACGCAGTCCTTCGTCCGCAAATTCCGTGACGAACTCAAAGCCGACTGTCAAGCCGACCTCGCCGGACAGATCGTCAACAGCGAAGGCAAGGTGGCTGCTGCCAGCGTGGAAGCCTAACCGCTCCTGCGTCAGAAAGTGGAACAGGTTTTTAACCTGTTCTTCGTTCTTGGCTCGCTTCGCGGCTCTGCAGAAGCCTGGTCAGGAGTTCCATGTTGAATGTTCAGCGTTGAACGTTCGATGTTCCTTCCGCCCATTCTGACCAATCCATTCCACCACAGACCTGCCCGCAGTGCTACGCCGCAGCGTTGCAGGCGGGGGGCACGGAGGGACACAGAAGAAGACTTGGAGTTGTAAGGCGTCAGACGGGAGTGCGGACGCCCTCGTCCGCCGAGCTTCGTTTTTTCGATCAGGCCCAAATAGGTCCCCCGCAATACACGCCCGCATCGCTGCGCGAAGCTCTGCGGGCGGGGACGATGAGTGGGGGACTTGGAGACCATGAGACTTTGATAAGGCGGCGGGGGGGCTGATGGCTCGGTGGCACGCTTGTGGTGGCGAAATGGATGCAACCCGCCCTCACTTATAAAAAACGAAAGTTACAACCGGCGGGTAAGGGCAGGCGTCTCTCCCATGCACCTCCTTGGGGCGGTGTATTGCACAGCTAAACCAACCCTACCCAACCCCCATTCATTAAACCATGAAACGTATCCTCTCTCTTGCCTTTGCTGCGCTGCTCATCAGCACACCCTCTTCAAAGTCCTTTGCTGCGGAGGCTGCCGATCAACCCACCGTCGTCGCCATTGCGGCTGGTAATGCCGATTTCTCCACCCTCGTGGCCGCCGTCAAGGCCGCAGGTCTTGCCGAAACCCTGAGTGGGAAAGGTCCATTCACCGTTTTTGCCCCGACCAATGAGGCCTTTGCCAAGCTGCCAGCCGGTACGGTGGACTCCCTGCTCAAGCCCGAAAACAAAGCCAAGCTCGCCAGCATCCTGACCTACCACGTGGTGGCAGCGAAGGTCATGGCTGCGGACGTCAAGACCAGCAAGGTGAAGACCGTGCAAGGGGGAGAACTCGATGTGGTGGTGAAAGACGGCGCCGTGACTGTGGACGGAGCCATGGTCGTCAAGACTGACATCGTCGGCTCCAATGGCGTGATCCACGTCATTGATGCCGTGGTGCTCCCGAAAGAGTAAGCCGGACATCTAAACTGTCCGCCCATGGATGAACCTGAGAAGACCTTGGGCGAAAGCCAAGGGTCTTATTTCTGGGAGTGACCGGCCGCCCACAAACGGCGGTCCATCCCTCGTTTGAGATGCATTTGAACTCTGCTGCCCTAAAGTCGTAACCTTGAACACCGCACTGATCTATTTGAATGCCCTGTCCTTCATCGGATACGGAACAGCATGCTTCCTTTCGAGTCGGATGAGACGGGAGTTCATACGCTACCGACTGGGTGCCCAGCGAGTGTGGGTGGGCTTATTGCAGTGGGGCGCGGGAATAAGCCTGCTGGCGGGCATGTGGGTGCCATGGATGGGGCAGGCAGCGGCGGGTGGTCTGGCCCTGATGATGCTAGTGGCCGTGGGGGTGCGTATTCAAATACGCGACGGCGTGTGGCAAACGATGCCAGCGCTTTTTTATCTGATGCTGAATGCCTACCTTTGCCTGGGTGGATTCGAAAGCTGAGGCTGCCTACAGCTGGGCGATGGCGATGCACAAGGCGAGCACCGCCAAGGATGGCACGGCCTTGCTGACGGGGTCTTTGACCTTGAGATGCATCAAGAAGGCTCCAAGCATCAGGGTGCCCATGCCCATCGCGGCAGGTTGTGCGAGATGCGGAATCCAGATGGAGGCGAGGAGGGCGAGAGCCAGGCCGATCTTGAGAAGGCCGATAAGGCAGAAGACGGGGAAGGGTAATCCGTAAACGGCGAACTCCTCACGCATGGTCTTCGCGTTTCCGCCCCGGTAGGCGGTGGCTTTTCCTGAGCGCAAGAGCCACACATTTAGAATGCCGAGAGACACGATGAGTTTCAGAGCGATGAGGAGGTAGTTCATAGGGTGATGCGGACGTGTTGAAGGCGTGGGATTCAGCCGCAACGGAGAGTGCTTCACTCGTCGGAGACTGCAAGGGAAACCCCTGTCATCACCTTCGCCCTCTGAAGGCGACACCGTTTCTATAGGTGGATGATGGGTCCTTATGGCCACGCCTTGGGCAAGAGCGCCATAAAGACATTTCGAGTCCAAGTCGTCGTTCAAAAACGGTCCCGCCCTTCGTCCGCGCCCGCCGTGCTACGCTCAGCGTTGCAGGCGGGGAACGACGAACCACTGACCACTGAGGCTCTGCCCTTTGCGTTCCTTGCGATCCTTTGCGGCCATTCCTGCTTTGAATCGCGAGCGGAGTCCTGGACGACTTCAGCCTGCCCCCTGCGGCTGAGGCCCTTTTCTTGGAACACGAATGGGGGAGTCAAATGGAATGGAATGCTCACGAATGGCTGGGTCGTCGAGGAGGCCAGCTTTGGCGGTCATTCCGAAATAAACACCTCCATGCCGCGCGTTAGATCAAGATGCAAAAAACAGCCCAAGCGGCGGCCCAGGCGAAAGAGACGACCCGATTGAAACAAGAGAATGCTCGGCTTCGGGCACGTCTCGCCGTGCTGGAGAAGGAAGTGGAGCGTCATCGCAACCTGCGAAAGCTCGCCGATAGGCACTCGTCCAATTCGACGGGGAAAACGGCGGAGGATTATGTCTGCCGTCTGCTCGGGGTAAAATCGACGGAGCGCAATGCGGACCACGATTTCGTCATCGGACGTCGGCGATTCGAGATCAAAGGCTCCAAATGCTGCCTCGGGTATTCGGGGGCGGATCGAAAGCATTCCTTCGTCCGCTGGACCTGGCACAACTTCCTCGGCTCCAGCCATCAGAAGACCTTTCACCGCCTCCTCCTCATCGGCGAGGCGGATGAGACACGCCGGGACACCTACCTCGACAAAAAGTCGCCCTATGTGATCTTCGATGTGCCGATCGAGTTTGCCCGTGAGATCGCCGCCTCCAGAAAGAACTACGGCGGGCGCTTCACCTTCCATTTATTCACCCACCGCGCCGGAGCCAAAACCAGCCAGCTTTGCCAGCGCATGTGGGAATACGAGGTCACACGGGCTGAATTGAAGAAACGCTATCCCCGCCGCTCGGCATAGCGAAATACGGGTGGCGCTTGAATGAGAAAGGGAGATAAACGGCGTGTTTGCCGCGCAAACTCATTCCCTTGGAGGCCCATTCCAAGACTTGCCTTCTACGGTGCAAACGCATTTTGTCTCCATGCACAATCGTGCTGCATCGACGCCCACTCATTTATACCCGTGAGGTGGTGTAGATTTTTGGACCCAGGACAAACCAACAAACGAAAGTCCTTCCATGAACCAGAGAACCTTTCAGAGTGACGCACCCGAATTCAAGGAACAAGCCCTTGGCCTGCTTAGTTTGGGAAAGCCCGTCTCAGACGTGGCGCAAGAGCTTCAAATCAGCAGCAAGCTTCTTGACGCATCGCGCAGCTAGACTCATGGCACGCATGGCGGGGGCGCAGGACTGCGCCCCGTAGGTGAGCCGTCCGAAGCGGACACCCTGCGTCGTGAAAATGCGCACCTCCAAGCCGAAAACGCTATTTTAAAATGCCCGCGATTATCGTCAGGCCCGAAGTTGAAGCCGGCACGGGTACAAACTAGTTCCAGGCGCATTGAGGTGCTCCGCAGGCCTCCCTGAATCAGAATGCCTTGCGACCCACCAGCCCGATTTTTCCCGATTGGCTGGCGCTTTTAGCTCCGTTAGATGAGGCCGCATGAAACGCACGCTTGCCCTCCTCGCCCTTCTCTCCATCTCCGCCGCCGCCAAGACCGACTGGAGCCGCTTTCGCGGCCCGAACGGCACAGGCCTCGCCGATACCACCGGCCTGCCGAGCGTCGTGGACGATAGCACCACGCTTTGGAAGGCCCCGCTGGGCAAAGGCTGGTCCTCGCCCGTGCTGTTGGGCGATAAAATCTTCGTCACCGCCGAAACGGCCGCGAATAAGCGAGCCGTGATCGCCCTTTCCGCTGCCGATGGGAAGGAACTCTGGCGCTACGAGTCCGAATTCGTCCCGCACAACATCCACAAGACCTACAACACCTTCGCCAGTAGCAGCCCCTTCGCCGATGCGGAGCGTGTTTATATCAACTGGAGCAGCGGCACGGACATCCAGGCGCTCGCTTTGGACCACAACGGCAAGCTCCTCTGGCACAACGACCATGTGGCCGACTACATCCATGAGCACGGCACCGGCATCTCCCCCATCGTCGAAGACGGCATCATGATCGTGCGCAGCGAGTTTGACTGGCAGCGCGATGGCAAAGTCTATACCGAGGATCCCGCCCAGCAGAAGTGGACCTCCTGCATCGTTGGTCTCGACGCGGAAACTGGCAAGCAAGCCTGGAAGCTCGAAATCCCAAACTGCCTCAACACCTTCTCCACGCCGGTGGTGCATACCTTGAAGAGCGGCAAAAAGGAAATCATCTGCGCCGACACCGGCAGCGGCGTCATGGGCATCGATCTCGTCAGTGGCAAGATTAACTGGCAGCACAATCCCGGCTACAAGCAGCGCAGCCTCGGCTCTGGCGTGCTGAGCAATGACTTTTACTTCTGCACCTTTGGCACCGGTGGCGGCGTGAAGGAAGTGGCCGCGCTCGACTTGAAGACCGGCAAGCCAAAGCCCGTGAATTTCGAGATCCCCAAAGGCCTGCCGTATGTGCCTTCGCCCCTCGTCATCGGCGAGCACATGTACCTCCTCGGCGATGGCGGCATCCTCCGCTGCGTCGAGCAAAAGACCGGCAAAGTGGTTTACGAAGAGCGTCTCGAAGGCACCAAAGGCAGCGCGAAGTTCTTCAGCAGCCCCGTCGCGGGTGATGGCAAGATCTTCTGCGCCAGCCAGCAGGGCGATCTCATCGTTGTCAAAGCCGGACCGAAGTTCGAAAAGCTCGCCGTCAGTGCCCTCGACGCCCCCGTGAACTCCGTCCCCGCCATCGGCGACAAGCGCCTCTACATCCGCACCGCGAATTCTCTCTACTGCCTCGGCGCCAAAGGCCAGCCGGTGCCGTAATTCGATAGGACAACCTTGGAGGGCGGTATTTCATTCCCGCCCAAGTGCCCCGTGACTCCAAGAAGGCACAGATGTCGCTGAAGGTCCCTAGAAACGAGCCCACCCAACTCTCGGGTCAAGCCGAAGTCGGCGGGGATGCAATCCCACTGCGAGTAGCCCCCTAAAACTCTAGCGTGGGTGGTGGAACAGAGATGGACGGAAGCCCAACTTGGCTGACAGAAAAATGGGGACAGCAAAATGTTCTCATTTTTATGCCCCCATTTTTCTGTCAGCTTTCGGGTTACGTGAGTCGGGTGGCGATGCCCTGCTGCGAGGGGTGGAGTCTATCGTTAAGGGTCGATTCCCCCACCCGTCGTTCCTCCCTCTTCCACATTTCAGCGCTGCGGCGTTTGGGGGCTATCGTCGGGCTTGGCAAACTCTCGCGGACCGCCTATACCTCGCGGCTCGCATGAACATTCCTCCGCCTGATCTGCCGCCTCCGGGCAACCTGCCACCTCCCGGCGGGCTGCCGCCGCCACATCTTCCCGCTCCGAATCTCCCGCCTCCGGCCAATAGCGGCCATGAGCGTGTCATTTCGCAGTTCGAGCGAGCGCCGGTGGAAACCAGCACGGCGGCCAAGGTGGCCAAACAGATCGAAGAGGCCATTCCCGAGCGTCCCCTGATGGAATCCGCCACTCTGATGGAGGATGCAAAGACCTACCCTTGGCGTCGTGGCCAGAGTCATCTGCTGCGCATCGGATCACTGATCGCCGTGGCGTATGCTATTGGGGCAAAGCTACCACTCGCGGGCGTCATGATCATCATCCTTGCCGCCATCTACACCGGCAGCTTCATTTACAAGGTCATCCATTCCACCCTCGAAGGCTCCGATACCCCGCCGGACTGGCCGAAGCCGAATGAATCCGTCGAGGACCTTCTCAAACCAGGCGTGCGCATCACCGCCGCCTTCCTCATCGCGCATGTGGTGTGGCTGTTCATCTATCTGAATACCGATTCCCATGTGGGCATGAACCCCGTGGTACAATGGGCCAGCTACCTCCTCGCAGCGGCTTATTTCCCCTTCGCCATCATGATGATCGTTTTCCAGGAGAGCTTTGCCTCCTGCGCCCCGTGGATCTCCATCCCCGCCATGCTGCGCTGCCTGCCTGCGGCCAAAACGGCGCTCGGCCTCTCCGCAGCTGCCTTTGTGGCCGTGCATGCGCTGAAGCTCATCCCCTTCGTGGGTGATCTGCTGGCGGCCGGGGCTGGTATCGTGATCTTCATCATGCTCGCCCGCATGGTCGGCATGATCGCCGCGCAGCATCGCAAAGCCCTCGCCGAGCTGCATTGATACTCCCTGTTTGACTTTCCCTCCCACCCCCGCACTCATCCGCCCGCCATGCCGAAGACCACTCTCTCCAAAGAAGAAACCACCGCGATGCTCCACCAGGCCTGCGATGCCATCATCGCCGCCGAACCCATGCTCTCCGAAGCCGACCGCAACCTCGGCGATGGCGATCACGGCCTCGGCATGGAACGCGGCATGAAAGCCGCCAAGGAAAAGCTCAATGCCACTCCGCCCGAGAGCGTCGAAAAGGCCTTCTCCACCGTGGGCATGGCCATGATGAGCAGCATGGGCGGCGCCAGCGGCGCCATCTTCGGCACCTTCTTCCGCAATGGCGGAAAAGCCCTCGCGGGCAAAGAGTCACTCGATGCCGCAGGGCTCGCCGCCTTCTTCCAGGCCGGTGTGGATGGCGTGAAGCAGCGCGGCGGAGCCGCCGTGGGTGACAAAACCTGCGTCGATGCCATGGAACCCGCCGCTCAAAAAGCCGCCGAAGTCGCCGGAGCCTCGCTCGCCGACGCCATTAATGTCATCGCCGCCGCCACCGAGGCCGGCAAAGAAGCCAGCAAAGCCATGGTCGCCAAATTCGGCCGCGCCAAAACCCTCGGCGAAGCCTGCATCGGCTTCCCCGATGCCGGAGCCTGCTCCGTCGTCGTCATCGTGAACGCGATGCGGGATTACATTCTCGCCTAAGCTGCCACGTTGACTGACACGTCCCAAGCTAAGCGACCCGGCGCACGGGACGCATGAGTTGCATGCCACGACGCCAAGTAGGTTTTGCTGCATCTCATGGCTCGTGCCGGTTTCGATGTTGGTCTTCACACAGAGGAGGAGCAGAATAGTCATTGGGATTCACTAGCTGCATGTGACGCAAGTCTATCTTCTTCCCACTGATACTGTAGGTCACATTATCTTAACCGTGATGAAGTGGGCGCTTTCAGTCCGTGAGTCCCAATTGTGGTGAATGGCGAGCAACCCAGTGAAACCCGATGAAAACAACTAGTCCCAGCATGAACGCGGCTGAAACAACTGAGAACCAATAGTTGAATGGATCATCTGCCCGTGTGAATCGCTGTGATCGCTGATAAACTTCACCGGTCCAAAGTGAAAATATCAGCACAGATGCAAGAGCAACTGAGCCGCCAATGAAGGTAGCGAGTCCTGCGGCGAACTCACTACCTAACAAGGCGAAAATACCGGCAGCGAGAAGCCCAAACACAGCAGGCAATACGAATGATGCATCTCGTGCAGACATGGAGGAGCGGCGAGAAAGCTGAAGATTTGTTTCTGACCGTGGCGATACACTCTGAATCTTGGACAACTTGCCTGCATCCGTTTTATTCGGCCTTGGTCGTTTTGTGTGGCTCGGCATGTCAATCAGAACGCTGGGAAGATTGCCCGATCTCCCTGAACGGCAAATGGAGCTTCAATGGCAAGCTCGCCGTCAGCACCAAATGAGTATGGAAATATCACGACCGCTGAATAGCCCCCGCAATGGTCAACAGCCAATGCAATCGCATCCTGTTTCTGGCTCCGTCCCGGTGGAACCGTTCGGATGTCATAGACTATCGCACATGCTCGAATCTGCCGCTCTGCGGCTGCCTTCTGGTGAGCCTGTCGAAGAAGATCAATCAACTCCTGCGATGGCGGATGCTCTGACCCGGTGTGTGCGCCTTCGTGGATGATCTCTCCATCTGGCTTCATAGATCCACCAAACGGAAAGAACTCCCGATGCTCACGCAACATCTGCTCTGCAAAAGGAAGCAATGCGTCGAGGAACGCTTCTCCGTCTGCTTTGCCAGCTGCGGTATCAACAGGCTGACCCGTCGCGGGCTTCGGGTTGCCTCGCGAACCAAAGATGGATGAAAAGAATCCCATGAGTGACGGTGGACTGTGCTAGTTGGGCGAACAGTGTTGATGGTTAACAGACCGCGAGGCTTGTCAGCAGCGCTATCACTAACGTTTTTGTTGGAAAAGTAGGGGCTGTGGTCCTCAAGGGTGTCGTTTTACCTTCCTATGCCGTTGCTGGGCAACAAAAAGGTGGCTTTGCAACGGCATCGGAGGGCAATTTCCATATGTGACTATTCCAAAGCTCCGACATACGGCACTTGGCAAGTGCCTCTCCTTGATCGCGGCACTCACCGGTTGAGCGGCCGACGAGCATGGTGGAATGGCTTTGGATGCGTAGATCACTTCTTCTTCCAGAACTGGAACCACTTCTTCTCCGAAGGTGGCGGAGCGGCCACTGAAGCGGCGGGTGTGGCAGGCGTCTTCTTGGCTGCCACCACGACGGGGCGTGGCGTGGGCTTTGGGCCTTCGATGATGACGGGGAGGCCCTTGGTGATCATTTTGGAGAGGCGGATCACGTCCCAATTGGCGGTCCGCATGCAGCCGTGGCTGGCGCTGCGGCCGATGGTCTGCGGCTGGTTGGTGCCGTGGATGCCGATACCTGCCCGGTTGAGCCCGATCCACATGATGCCGACAGGGTTGTTCGGGCCGATGGGCAGCTCGAAGAAGGTGGAGGTGCGCACGCCGTAATTTAGCACGCCCGCATCCCAGCGGAAGGTGGGCAGTTGGACGATGCCGACGATCTTCCAGTTGCCTGGCGGGGTGGCGAGGTGGCCGCTGCCGGGTGTGATGGGGATGCTGGCGAGCAGCTTTTCTCCGTCGTAAAGACCGAGCAGCTTTTCTTTGGTATCGATCTTGATCACGCGGGCGGTAAATTCAGGCACCTCGGGAAGACCCGGCAATGGCTCCAGTAGCTCGATCTGGAATGGCTCGGCCACGTTCGGCACTTTCACGCTGTCGCCGGGCTTCAGGGCGCTCATCTTCATCGGGCTGTTCAGATACTCGATAAGCTCGGGCGAGGTGTGAAAGCGCTCGGTGAGGAATTCGAGCAGCGAATCGTAGGGCAGGTATTTCTTTTTGCTCTGAAGCGAAGGCTTGCCTGGCACCTCGCCGATGAATTTGAGGTCTTCAGGCCGGATCGCGTAGGTTGTGTAAAGCTCGACGTGGCTGCTCAGATCGAGCGAGTGAGCATCGATCTCGGTCTCGGGCATGCCGTTGGCTTTTTGATAACGCTTCAGCGCCTTGGTGGTGAATTCGCCGGGGCGTCCGTCCACCTTGCCGGGGCCGAAGAGCTTTCCATCGAGGAAGAGCTGGAGGCGCAGGATGGATTCGATCGGCTCGGGAGCCTTGGGCATCGCAGGTTCCACGACCTGGGCGATGACGCTGAGCGGCAAAGCGGCATAGAGAAGAGCAAGGAGGCTAAATTTCATCGCGGGAGAGGCTGTAACGCCACTACCACATCTCGCAACTGGTATGCCAACTACCTTATGGAAGAGGCCAGTGCTCCGGCAACGGCACGACTTTCCGCCTCCGTTTTTCAAAGCGCAGCGTCGTCGTGTAGCCCACGCTTCGCACGAGGGCGAGCGCCTTATCGAAATCCACGCCGACATCGGTGGGCAGATGCGCATCGGAATTGATGACGATGGGCACGCGGGCGCTGAAGGCCATCTCCAGCATCTCGCGGGCTGGGTAAATTTCCCGCACATCTTTGCGCAGGCCAGCGGTGCTCACTTCCAGCACGCCATCGGTATCGACCAGCGCCTGGATGACCGGTTCGTAATAGCGGCGCAGATCACCGGCGGGCCGCAGGCCGAAGCGCTTCGCGAGATCAGGGTGCGCATGGAAGTCGAACTGCCGCGTGCGGATCATCTGCTCGTAGAGCTTCCAATACATGCCCCACATGTGCTCGATGTCCGCCGCACTCTGCCAGCGGGAGACGTGCTTCGGATCATCCACCGCCACGCCGTCGTGGATGTAGTGGACACTGCCGATGAGGTAATCCCATTCGGCCATTCGAGTGGTCTCATCGATCCATTGGCCATAGCCTTCGAGGTGATCGCACTCGAGAGCGAGGCGGATGGGGAAGTCCGGCAGGGCCTCACGGGCCTCCTGCACGAGTTCAAAGTAACGCTGCAGATCACTCAGGGGCATGCGCCAGTTGTCATAGATCTCCGGCATCGGGTTGTGATCCGAAAGACCGATCTCGGCAAGGCCGATAGCCTGCGCATGCCGGGCGTAGTCCACGGGGTTTCCCTCAGCGTGAAGACAAAGCGGCGTGTGCGTGTGGTAATCGGTGAGCATGGAAAGAACGGGGTGCTGGAGTGTTGGAGTATGGGAGTAATGGGCTTCTGGCAAATCGCAATCCTCCAACACTCCGTCACTCCATGGCCTCCTCACTCACCGTGTTGCGCCTGCCAGAACTCTCGCAGCTCGCGGAGTTGTTTCTTATTCGGTTTGGTGATCTGCTCGTGCTCCGGTGGCGTGATGAGTTTTTTCTCGCGGCGAGCTTCAGAGGCTTTGTGAATCCATTCGAGGGGCGTGAGGTTTTCGCAAAACGCCGCCACGCCCGGCGGGCTGAGTCGCTGAGCAGGGGCACCGAGTATTTTGAGCCGAAGCCGCAGATCGCCGCGAACGATTTCGATCACATCGCCCGGCCGCAAATCACGCGAGGCTTTCACGCCCTGGCCGCCGAGTGTCACATTCCCTTTGGCACAGGCTTGGGTGGCGAGGGAGCGGGTTTTAAAAACTCGCACATGATGCAGCCATTTATCGGCCCGCTGGGCTGTCACCGGCTCGCTCATGCTTTGGAGTAGGTCCGCTCGCCAAAGAGGGCACTGCCCACGCGGACAATGGTGGCCCCTTCTTCGATGGCCACCTCGAAATCGTGGCTCATGCCCATCGAGAGCTTCGGCAGAGGTGCTCCGCCGCGTTTTTCAAGTTCATCGCGGAGCTGGCGCAGGCTGGCAAAATAGGGCCGCGTCTTCTCCGGCATCGGATCAAAGGGCGGGATGCACATGAGGCCCTGGATGTGCAGGCGGTCCATCTCATAGAGCGCATCAAGAGCGCCTGCATGGAGGTCGGCGGGCTTGAACCCATGCTTCGTACTTTCTGCGGCCAGATTCACTTCGAGATACACCTTGGGAAACAACCCCAGTTCACCGCCGATGCGCTGGATGTCACGGGCCAGATCGAGCGAGTCCACGCTATGCACCGCCTCGACGAGCGGGAGGACTTTGCGCACTTTGTTCGACTGCAAATGGCCGATGAGATGCCAGCGCAGGTTTGAGGGCAGCGCGGGTACTTTTGCCAGCACCTCCTGCACTTTGTTTTCGCCAAAAAGAAGCTGTCCGGCCTCCATCGCTTCGCGGATGGCCTCAATGGGAAAGGTCTTCGAGACGGCGAGAAGCTCCACGGCGCTTGGCTCGTGTCCAGAACGCTCACAGGCGGTGCGGAGGCGTTCGCGAATGGCCTGGAGTCGTTCGGCGAGATCGCTCATGACGGGGCAGGGGAGGTTAGGCAGAGGCGGCGAGCACCTTCACCGCATGGCGCAGCAGGGTGAGGCCGGCCTCTTGGCTTTTTTCTGGGTGAAACTGCACCGCGATGAGATTCTTCTGAGCGATCCCACTGATGAAGCTCGTGCCGTAGTCCGTGCGGCAGAGCGCCAGCGATTCATCCTGCACCTCGGGGTAATAGGAATGCACAAAATAGACGTGGGTGGGGTTTGGCAGGCCTTCCCAGATGGCAGCGTGCTCAGGAGCCCACTGCGCCACGTTCCAGCCCATGTGAGGAATTTTGAGGCCGCTGGCCGGATCAAACTTTCGCACGATACCCTTCGCGACTGCGAGACCTTCCACGCCGGGAGATTCCTCGCTGCTTTCAAACAGCAATTGATAACCCAAACAGATGCCGAAGTAGGGTTTGCCCGCTGCCAGCCAGTCCTTGAGAGGCTGCCAAAGGCCGCGTACCTTCAAAATACGCACCGAATCCCCGAAGGCACCCTGGCCGGGGAAAACGAGCACATCGATGCCATCGAAATCAGCTGGCCCCGTGACGAGCTCCGCGTGAGTTTCGATGGCCGCAAAAGCATTTAGCACGCTGCGCAGATTCCCCGCGCCGTAATCAAGCACTCCCAGTTTCATCGTTAGAGAACGTCCTTCGTGCTGGGGATGCCGGTGACGCGTGGATCGAGACGTGTGGCGGCGTCCAGAGCACGGGCGAGACCTTTGAAAATAGCCTCCGCCATGTGATGCGCATCGCGACCGCGACGAATTTCCACATGCAAAGTCGCCAGCAAGCTGGAGGAGAAGGCGCGGAGGAATTCCTCCACGAGTTGGTAGCTGAAGCGGTTCACGCCGCCGATGGCCTCCACGCGTTCAGGAGCGTGGTAGCTCAAGAATGAGCGTCCACTGAGGTCGAGAGCCACCTCTGCGAGCGTTTCATCCATGGGCAGAAGGAAAAAGCCGTAGCGGGTGATGCCTGCCTTGTTCCCCAGCGCCTCGCGGAAGCACTGGCCCAGCACGATGCCCGCATCCTCCACGGTATGGTGGTAATCCACCGCGATGTCGCCCACCGCTTTCACATTGAGGTCAAACAGCCCATGCTTCGTAAAAAGCGTGAGCATGTGGTCGAAAAAGGGGATGCCGGTGTCGATCTGCGCCTTGCCGGAGCCATCGACGTTTAATTCGATGGCGATGTCCGTCTCGGCGGTCCTGCGGTGGATCTTGGCGGTGCGTTCTTGGCTCATGAGCGGGCGAACAAACACTCACATCGTGCCTCCGACAACCTTCTTCTGCCCGGTCTGGCCCCTGCTCGGTGTTTTGGAAGCTTCTTGTTTTGGAATGATCTTCCGGCTTGCACGCCGGTGAATCGCGTGTACATACGCGGCCCTTCAGCGGAATGCGCAGGTAGCTCAGCGGTAGAGCAGTTGGCTTTTAACCAATTGGTCGAGGGTTCGATCCCCTCCCTGCGTACCATTTTCACTCACGAAACGAGGAGTGATAAGGAAGGTCACAACAGCCTCCCCTTAGAGGGTCTTCACGGCCTTGGCGATGATCGTGCGGCCCACCAGCATTTCATAGCTGTTCATGGCGCTGACGAGCGGCTCATTGGCCTCATCGAGCGTCTTGTAGCGCACCCGTTCACGACGCATGGCGAGGAAACCGAAGAACTTGATGAGCGGAAAGAGAAACAAGAGCTTGGGCAGCGAGGAACGCTGCACACGGTCGATGTGCGGGCTGGCAGAGGGGAAACCTGCATCGAGCAAGGCATGCGCCACATAGAACCACGACACGGGATTGATGTGGCCGCCGGTCGAATAGAGGGCGCTGTGCTTCACTGGAAGCGGGCCGAAGAGGTTCCAGAATCCGAACCACAGGAAACGCAGGCGCGAATTGAGGTTCAGGATGTTCGGTGTGCTCAGGATGCACACGCCGCCGGGCTTCAGCACTCGATGAATCTCCCGCACCACTTGGCGGAAGTCCTCCAGATGCTCGATCACCTCTGTGGCGGTCACGACATCGAAGGTGGCATCGGGATAGGGCAGGGGCTCGTGATTCAGATTGGCGATGTCCACCCTCTGGCCGGGGATTTGCATGAGCGTATCGGTGTAGTCACAGGCGCACGATTTGACACCGAGTTTGGATTTCACCTTCGCGATGAGCGAGCCGCGGCCGGCACCGATGTCCAGATACATCCCCCACGATCCGTGGGAGGGTTCGGCGAGAAGAAGTTCGATGACTTTTTTGTGGATACCGTCAATGCTCATGCAGGCGGCGTGCTTATCGAATGCCTGCCACCGGGGCAACCCTTTTTCTCTTCACAGATCGTTGGGAAGCGGAATTCCCGGCTTGAAGCGTCTCCCAACGCGGGCTTTAGCTGAATGCCCGCCTTCACAAACACTCATGGAAGATCTCTTCGGCCATCGCATCTCGTATTTACGCGTCTCCGTCACGGATCGCTGCAACGAGCGCTGCCGTTACTGCATGCCGGAGGAGGAGCAGGCCTGGTTTGCGAAGGACGAAACGCTGACTTACGAGGAAATGGTCCGCGTGGTGCGTGTTGGCACGACGCTGGGCATCAAGCGCATCCGCGTGACCGGGGGTGAGCCGCTGACGCGTCCGGGGATCGCGGATTTTTGCGGTGAACTCACGAAAATCCCCGGCATCGAAGGGGTCGGCATCTCCACCAATGGCACCCTACTCGCCAAAATGGATCACGGCCTCACACTGGCGGAAAAACTCGTCCGCGCCGGAGTCCGCACGGCCAATGTCTCGCTCGATTCGCTCGACCGGGAAGCTTACCAGCGCACCACCAGCCGCGATCTGCTCCCGCGTGTGCTGGAAGGCATCGACGCGGCTATCGACGCGGGTTTTGAATCCATCCGGCTGAACTGCGTGCTCATGAAAAACCAGACCGAGCGTGAGCTGCCCGCCCTCGTCGAGTATGCGGCGAAAAAGAACGCGCTGCTGCGCTTCATCGAGCTGATGCCCGTGAGCACGCAGGAGGTGCTCAGCGAGGACAATTTCCTGCCCGTGGCCATCGCGAAGCGACTCGTCGAGCAGACCACCGGCCCGCTCATCGAGGAACCCGATTTCAAAACGAACGGCCCTGCTTTGTATCATCGCGTGTCGGCCACTGGCCAGCGCATTGGCTTCATCGGCGCGATGACGAATCTGCACTTCTGCGAGAGTTGCAACAAGCTCCGCCTCACCTCCGATGGCAAGCTGCGCCCCTGCCTGGGCAGCTATCTCGAATTCGATCTCCGCGCCGTCCTGCGTGCCGGATGCAGCGATGCGGAACTGGCGGACTTCTTCCGAAGTGTCGTCGCCCGCAAGCCGAAGGAGCACGACTTCCGCCACAACTACCAGCCCAACCGTCGCATGATCGCCATTGGAGGTTAATGCCATGCCACGCAAGCTCACCCATCTCGACAGCCAAGGCCAGGCCTCCATGGTCGATATCTCCGCCAAGCCAGCCGTGCGCCGTGAGGCCGTGGCGACGGGTAAAATCGTGCTGCAACCTGCCACGATCCGCCTCATCCGAGAAAACGGCCTCAAGAAGGGCGATGTGCTCTGCGTCGCCCGCATTGCCGGCATCCAGGCGGCGAAGCAAACACAGCTCCTCATCCCGCTCTGCCATCAAATTCCGCTCGCCAAGGTGCAGGTGGATTTTGACGTGCAGGCCAAAGCCATTCGCATCACCGCCACCGCCCTCACCACCGCGCCTACGGGCGTCGAGATGGAGGCCCTCACCGCCGTCAGCATCGCCGCGCTGACCATCTACGACATGTGCAAGGCCGTGGACAAGACGATGCGCGTCGAAGGTATCAAGTTGCTGCGGAAAACGAAGGGCACTGCGTCGTGACGGGCGAGCTGGAGTGATGGAGTGATGGAGTGATGGAGTGATGGAAATCTAAGGCCCACCACTCCACTACTCCCTCACTCCACCTCCGAGCATACTCTCCAACGCCAGCACATTCATGACTGCCTTTGGCACCAGCGAGGACGTTTCCAGGTATTCCGGCAGCTTCGAGCCATCCGCGCTGCGTTCGGAGCAATGCGCATTCGCTCCCCATGGCCCCAAACCATCCAGCGTGGGGCCGAGATGCCAGAGGTGATTCGCATCGCTCAGGCCTCCGCGAGGCACCGAGATGGCGGTGAGGCCGATTTCAGCTGCGGCGGCCTGCCAGTGCTTGAACATCGTCTCCACCTCATCACCGCCCGGCCAGGGTGAGGTATGTCCGCTGCGTTCCGCTTTGAGGGTGGCTCCATTTGCCGCTTGACCGCTCAGGCTGGCAAAAAACGCATCCGCCGCCGCCAGCGCTGCCGGCGTCACTGCGCGGCATTCCCATTCGGCCATCGCTTCATGCGGCACGCGGTTCACCACCGTGCCACCGCCGATGTGGCCGATGTTCACGGTGCGTTCCTCCGCCGCGTTCGTCCATGCGGCGATGGATGGCAGCGCCAAAGCCAGCGCATCAATGGCATTGATGCCCGCACCATGCTGCGAGCCCGCATGCGCCGCCCTGCCTTCTACACTTAGCTTCCAGGTGCTGCGACCTTTGCGCGAGCTGACGAGGTGCCAGCCACGCACATCCACCGGGCCGCCTTCGAAGACTAGAATGGCCTTCGCCTTCCCACCGCAGCGTGTCGCCGTCTGCTCGGCAAAATCCGCGCCTGTGATCTCTTCCGCCGCGTTCGAGGCGATCAGCCAATGCGTGCGATCAAACACCTCCGGCCTCTTTTCCTTCAGCAGGCGCAGGATCATCCAAATGAGAAGCGTGCCGCCTTTGTTGTCGATCACGCCGGGGCCGTAGATGCGACCTTCGGCAGGTCGCTCATCCCATTTGAAGTCGTTTTTGATCTCCTCCTCAGCGGGAAACACCGTGTCCGAGTGCGTCACCAGCACCACCGGATCACCGCCAGCGCCGCGACGACGCAGAAACGCATGGTTGCCCGTTCCTTCGGTGGCACACGGCGAGAATTCCGCCTCGAAACCCAGCTCCGCAAACATCTCCGCCGTCTTTTCGGCCACGAGATTCACCCCTGCGGCATTCGCGGTGAAGCTATTGATCTCCACTAGGCCGCGCAGCAGGCGCAAAGCTTCGGCAAGATGGTTTTCGGCAGAGGTGGTGAGTACATCCATGCCGCCATCTCAGCGAAAACGGCCTGGCAGACAAGGCGCAGCTTGCGTTTGCATGCTTCCGGGACTTTTCCTTGCCGCATGTCCAGTCCCGGCAGCATCCGACTTTTCACCGCCCTCCTGCTGGGCGTCGTGGTCTGGCACTGGTGGCATCACCCAAGTGCCCCGCTGCCTTCTACCAAGAGCGCCGCTCCTGCCGAAGCCTCGCCAGCCAAGGAGAAAAGCCTCTTCCCAGACGAATGACAGGAAAGTACCTCTTCACCGCACAAGGCCGCCGCCGTCTTCTTCGTATTGTCACCATGCTCCGCGTTCCTTTTGTCCTTTTCGTCCTTTCCGCTTCTGCCTTCCCTCAAACCGGCCCCGCCGGCAACGAAGCGGTCAAAAAGATCATGGAGACACGCCCAGGCCGCGGTGTGATGCGTGACGACACACCACCCACGCCCGCGGCGGAGGCGGTGAAGAAATTCAAACTGCGCAGCGATGTCGCCATCGACCTCATGGCGTCCGAACCGGTCGTCGAGCAGCCGCTTTATGTGAGCTGGGACAGCAAAGGCCGCATGTGGGTCACCATGTATCGCCAATACCAGTTTCCCGCCGGATTGAAGATCGTCAGCTACGACCAGCACCTCCGCGCGAAGTTCGACAAAGTGCCGTTGCCGCCACCTCGTGGCGAAAAAGGCGCGGACAAGATCACCGTCTTCGAAGACACCGATGGCGACGGCTTTTACGACAAGCACGAGGACGTCATCACCGGCCTGAACATCGCCAGCGCCGCGCTGCATGGCATGGGCCGCATCTGGGTGCTGAATCCGCCTTACCTCCTGAGCTATCCCGATGCCGACTTTGATGCCAAACCGGATGGCGATCCCGAGGTCGAGCTCAGCGGCTTCGGCCTCGAAGACACCCACAGCGTCGCCACCAGCCTGCAATGGGGCATGGACGGCTGGCTTTACGGCGCGAACGGCAGCACCACCACCGGCAACGTCAGCAGCGCCAACACCAAGAACGTGAAATGGGAAGGCCAGTGCATCTGGCGCTACCATCCGAAGAAGAAGAGCTTCGAAATTTACGCCGAAGGTGGGGGCAACACCTTCAGCCTCGACTTCGACAGCAAAGGCCGCCTCTTCTCCGGCACGAACGGCGCCACACGCGGCATGCATTACGAGCAGGGCAGCTACGGCATCAAAGGCTGGGGCAAACACGGCCCGCTCACCAATCCGTATGCCTTCGGCTGGTTCGAGCACATGCGGCATGAGGGCGATAACAAACGCTTCCCCCAAGCCTTCACCATTTATGAAGGCGGCCTGCTCGGCAGCGCCTACGAGGGAAAAATCATCGCCCCGAACGCCCTGCACAACCTCGTCTATGTCAGCGAGCGCCTCCCCGACGGCTCCACCTTCCGCACCAAGGATGAAGAGCAACTCATCACCACCCCCGACCGCTGGTTCCGCCCCGTCTGGGCCGGCGTCGGCCCCGACGGCGGCTTCTACATGGCCGACTGGTATGATACGCGCCTCAGCCACGTCAGCCCCGTCGATGACTGGCACAAAACCAGCGGCCGCATCTACCGCGTGCGTCCCGCGAGTGGTGAGCCGAAGATGAAACCCTTCGATTTGAGCAAGGCGAGTGGTGAGGAGCTTCTCGGGTATTTGAGCCACGCGAATGAGTGGTTCCGCAAACAAGCCGTTCTCGAAATCGGCTGGCGAAACCTCCAAGACCTCGCCCCCAAGCTCGCTCAGTCACCAACGTCAATCGAGTCAATCTGGTCACTCGATGCGCTCGGTGCCGTCAAAGAGCTGCCCACCACCTCAAGCGATCCTTACATCCGTCGCTGGGCTTGGAGGATGGCTGGAGAGAAGCAAATCCTGCCACCTCTCGGCGAAGAAAAGAATCTGGAAGTCTGTGCTCAAATCCTTGCCTCAGCAAAGAAACTGCCGAATGCAGGCGCTCTCGCTCTTCTGCGAGCTGGCGGCATTGAAGACGAAAGCGGCCACCTTCCGCTCCTCGCGTGGTGGGCGCTCGAATCGAAAGCTGAAAAAGAGCGCGAAGCCGTCTTCACCTACCTCAAAGCCGACCCCGCCTTTCTTGCCACCAAACTCTTTCGCGACCATCTCGCCGAAAAGCTCGCCAAACGTTATGCGCTGGCCGGTGGCGAAGAAAACCTCAACTCCTGCGCCGATCTGCTCGCACTCACCAACGACGAAGCCCTGCGCGGCAAATTCATCGCGGGCATCGCCTCCGCCTTTGAAGGCGCGGAGATGCCCAAACTGCCGGATTCGCTCACCAAGGCCCTCAACGACTACATGGCGAAGCAAAGCGGCGGTGACCTAACACTCGCGTTGCGCAGTGGAAACGCCGAAGCGCTCGCGAAGGCCCTCAAACTGCTTTCCGACACCAAAGCAACGAATACAGCCCGAATCGCCATAGCGAAGACGTTGGCCGAACTCGGCAAGCAAGAGGCCGTGATGCCCATGGTGCTGATTTTGAAGTCCAGCGCGGCTCCGAGCCTCAAACGCGGCATGTTGCAGGCCGCAGCCAAATTTGACGACAAACGCCTGCCTGAGGCCCTCCTGCTCGGTTGGGAAGGCCAAATCGCGGGCGACAAAGCCCTGCGCGAGGACGCCCTGCGCGTCATGGCCGGACGCAAAGAATGGGCCCAGGTGCTCGTGAACTTCGTCAACGAATGGAAAGTGCCTGCCAAGCATTTCACCATCGACATCGTCCGCCAGCTCAGCCTGCACAAGGACGCGGAGATCGACGCGAGCATCGAAAAGCACTGGAAAGGCCTACTTGCCACCGGACCCACGCCGGAGAAGAAACGCGAAGCCGAGCGCATCAAAGCCGTGCTCAAAACCGGCCTCGGCGATGCCGAGAAGGGCAAACGGCAATTCACCGCCCGCTGCGCTGTCTGCCACAGCCTCTTCGGCGAAGGCGGCAAGATCGGTCCCGAGCTCACCGGCTACGACCGCAGCAACGCCGACTTCTGGCTCGACAACCTCTTCACCCCCAGCCTCGAAATCCGCGAAGGCTTCGGCACCTACATCGTGAAAACCAAAGGCGGTCAGATGCTCACCGGCCTCATGGATGCCCAAGACGCCCAAGGCATCGTCCTCAAAGACCTCGCCGGCAACAAAACCGCCATCAAGCAGACCGACATCGAGAAACTCGAAGCCTCCCCCATTTCCCTCATGCCCGAAGGCATGACCGCGGGCATGAGCGACGCCGATTTGAAGGACTTCTTCGCGTATCTCATGCGGAAGTGACCAAGGAGAGGCACTCGCCAAGTGCCCCCACGCCATGCCGGGACTTGGCAAGTCCCGCTCCTTGAACGTCGCCGTTACTCACTGCGCCCATTCTTCCTCGAAGTAGCGAACGAGGGCTTGGTTGCTGAGGTGGTTGGTCTCGGTGGTGAGGCGGGCCATGTCGGGCGGAAAGCGGGGGAGTTGGGCGAGGGTTTCTTCGTTGATGAAACGCAGGCCCTCCGGGAGAGAGGCGGGGGCGCTGAGTGGCTTGTGGGAGGCGAGGATGAAGCCCCATTCACCAAAGCTGGGCACGAAGGTGTGATACGGCTCGGTGTGTAGACCGGAGGCTTGCAGGGTGGCATCGACACACCAAAAGGATTTTCGGGCGACGAAGGGCGAGGTGCTTTGCACGACGAGGGCGGCCTCCGGGCTCATGCTGCGGCGGAGTCGCTGGTAAAAGGTAGTGCTGTAGAGCTTGCCGAGGGAGAAATTCGACGGATCGGGGAAGTCGATGATGACGAAGTCGAAAGGACCTCTCTGCTCTCCGAGCCAGATGAAGGCATCGGCGTTCTCGACCTTGACACGGGGACTGGTGAGGGCGTTTTGATTGTGCGAGGTGAGCAGTTCGTTGGTGGCAAACAGCCGCGTCATGGCTGGATCGAGATCGACGAGCGTGACGCTTTCAATGCGCGGGTAGCGCAGCACCTCGCGGGCGGCCAGGCCATCGCCTCCGCCGAGGATGAGGCCGTTTTTGGCGTTCGGAAGTCGCGAGAGGCCGGGGTGCACGAGGGCTTCGTGGTAGCGATATTCGTCCTTCGTGCTGAATTGCAGGTTGCTGTTGAGGTAGAGGCGCAACTCGTGCTTCGACGCGGTGAGCACGATGCGCTGGTAGGGCGTGGATTCGGCGTAGATGACGGCGTCGGGAAAGGCGGCGATCTCGCCCCAACGGGTGATTTTTTCGCCAGAGAACATGCCGACGATCAAAATGGCCGAGACGAGGCCGCCAGTAAGCCACAGGCCGGTTTTCTTCGGCAACTCATGCCGCAGCATGCGCAGGGTGAGGAGGCCAACGGCGGCATTGATGAGCCCAAAGAGGAAGGCGGATCTCACGAGGCCCAGATGGGGCATCAAGACGAGCGGGAACAGCAGCGAGGCGAGCAGGGCACCGATGTAATCGAAGCTAAAAACATTCGAGACGAGGTCTTTGAAGGCGAAGCGCCCCTCCAGCACGCGGAGCAGCAGCGGGATTTCGAGACCGACGAGCGCCCCGATAAGGAAGACGATGCTGTAGAGTGGGATGCGGAAAGAGATGCTCCAGCCAAACAGCAGAAACAGCAGCGCTGCGGAACATCCGCCGAGCAAGGCGATCATGAATTCCACGCGGATGAAGGTGGCGATGAGGTTCCCGGTGAAGAAGCGGGAGAACCACGAGCCCACGCCCATGGCGAAAAGATACACGCCGATGACCGTGGAAAACTGCGTCACCGAATCTCCGAGTAGGTAACTGGCGAGCGTGCCGGCGATGAGCTCATAGACCAGCCCACACGTCGCGATGGCGAAGACGGAGAGCAGGAGGAGCCAGGGCTTTGGCGGTGAAGACATGAGGGAGGACGAAAGCGCGGATTCGGCATTCGTCATTCGGGTTTCGTCATTTGCTGACCTGGGGTGGCTGGCTAGTGATCTAGCCATGTGCGTTCCAGACGAGCATCTTTCCTCCCGCCGTGTTTTGAAATCGCGTGATCAAGCGTGGGCCAAGGCTTTGGCGGGCTTCTGTGTGCGTCTCGGGCTGCCGCCGAATGTGATTTCGATCTTCAGCATGGTGTTTGCCGCCGGCGCTTGGTGGATCTTCATGCATGCAGGGGACCAGACCGGGCCGTGGATCATCGCCTCGTGGCTCGGTGCCATTGCCTGCATGCAGATGCGGCTCGTGTGCAATCTGCTCGATGGCATGGTGGCGGTGGAAGGCGGGAAAGGCTCGCCCGCTGGAGTGATTTACAACGATGCACCCGACCGGCTGGCGGATGTGCTGATCTTGGTCGGTGCGGGTTACAGCGGGGTGGGGGAGCCGGGCGTGGTGAAGCTCTTCGACATGATCCCGCTGGGCTGGTGCGCTGCCTGCACGGCGATGGGCACGGCTTATGTGCGCACTTTGGGGGCGGCGTTGACGGGAACGCATGATTTTCGTGGCCCTATGGCGAAGCAGCATCGCATGGCGGTTCTCACAGTCGGCTCGCTCATCGAGCTGGGCCAGCATCTGGTTCAAATGGAACGCTGGGGAATTAAGCTGGCGCTGACGGTGATTTTTCTCGGCGGCCTGCTCACCTGCTGGCGGCGCCTGGTCGTGATGAATGCCACATTGATGAAAAAAGAATGAAATAAAATGGCGGCGAATGCATCTTAGCGAAGCGCGAACGCGCCACATCCATCCCATGAAAAAGATTGTCACCCTCCTCCTCGCCGCTCTCACCGCCTCCGCTCTTGCGAGCGATTTCCCGAAGGGCAGCCCAGCCTTCAAAACCAGCGCCACCGAGGCCATCGCCGCTGGCAAAGCCGAAGGCAAGCCGGTCATCCTCGTCTTCTCGGCCTCTTGGTGCCCACCTTGCCAGATGATGAAAAAGGAAGTCTATCCCAGCCAGCAAGTGAAGGGCTATCACGACCAGTTCATTTGGGCCTATCTGGACGTGGATGAAGACTCCAATAGCAAAGCGGCGACCAAGGCGGGTGTGAACGGCATCCCCCACATCCAGATCCTGAGCCCCGAGGGCAAGGAAGTGGCGAAGCAGGTGGGCAGCTCTGCTCCGGAGGATTTTGCCAAGAAACTCAAAGGCGTGCTTGCCAAGACCAAGAAGGCGGAGTGATCTCCGTTTAGAGCATCGATTTTATCGTGAGGAGGTCAGGGTGGTCCCACCTTGACCTCTTCTCGTATCCACCGATCTCCACGCCCCTCTCCACGCCCCTCTCCAACCGACCATGAAACGCCGTTCCTTCCTCGCCGCTGCCGCTTCCGTTCTTGCTGTCACGCGTCTCGATGCCCAAAACATCGCCAAAGCCGCCGCTGATCCCGCCTACAAGATCAAGAACCATGGCATCAAGCACACGCTGATGGGCTGGTGCTGGAAGCCGATGGATACGCTGGAACTGGCCAAACATGCGAAGGAGATCGGCCTGGTCGGCATTGAGGGCATTGATTCAAAATTCTACCCGGAGGTGAAAAAGCTGGGCTTGGACATCTCCCTCGTCGGCAGCCACGGCTTTGCCAAAGGTCCCTGCAATCCCGCCTTCCATGACGAGGTGGTCACGAAGCTCACCGAATCGATCAATCTCGCCGCTGATGTGGGCTGCAAAAAAGTCATCACCTTCACCGGCATGAAATTCGACGGCATGGATCGTGACAAGGCCATCGACGCCTGCCTCAGCACCTGGAAGGAAGTGCTGCCCCTGGCGGAGAAAAAGGGCGTCACGCTTGTTTTGGAGCATCTGAACTCCCGCGACAGTTCCCACCCGATGAAAGGCCATCCGGGTTACTTCGGCGATGACGTCGATTTCTGCGTCGATCTGATCAAAAACATCGGCAGTCCGCACTTCAAGCTGCTCTTCGACATCTACCATGTGAGCATCATGAATGGCGACATCATCCGCCGCCTGCGCCAGCATGCCGAATACATCGGTCACCTGCACACGGCGGGCAATCCGGGCCGCTGCGAACTCGACGAGCATCAGGAGATCAATTATCCCGCCGTCATGCAGGCGGTGTTGGAGATCGGCTATCACGACTTCGTCGCGCATGAATTCATCCCCACCTGGGACGATCCCATCCTCGCCCTCCGCCATGCGGCGATGGTGTGTGATGTGTGAGGCTTAATGAATTTAGAACGGGTTTTCCAACCCGTTCGGCTCGGGGAATGAACAGGTTAAAAACCTGTTCCACTTTCTTCGATCTTGAAGGCGAGCCTGTTCCGTGGAGAGTCGCGGCATGGACACTCTCCCCAAGATCTATGATAAACAGCCCGTCGCCCTCGAACTTCCTGCCGGAGACCACTGGTGGTGCGCCTGCGGTTTGAGCGGGCATCAGCCGAGCTGTGATGGTTCTCACAAAGGCACCGGCCTGGGGCCGAAGAAGTTCACGCTCAGCGAGCCGAAGAAGGTTTGGCTGTGCAATTGCAAGCAGTCCAAGAACCCGCCCTTCTGCGACGGTTCGCACAAAGCGCTCTGAGGCCGGAGTGATTCGCAGGAATAATTCGCCTTCGGCGTTCTCCTACGCTCAACCATCCCCATGACCTTGCTCCGCCTGACCCTCGCCTCCTTGCTCGCTTTTGCTGGCCTGGCCTTTTCGCAAAATTTCGGCCTCACCGTGCCGGGAGAGAAAAAAGAAAGCGTTTCGGTGTCGCTGGTGAGCGAGCTGAAGGCGGTGGCGCCGGAGAAACCTTTCCGCGTGGCGGTGAGGCTCGTGCATGAGCCGCACTTTCATACCTACGGCAAGGTCATCGCCAAAGGCGTGACGGGCAAGCCGACCAAACTCGTGTGGACACTGCCGGAGGGCTGGACCGCCGAGGACATGGAGTGGCCGGCGACGACCTCGTTTGAGTCCTTCGGCGTCAAAGCGGATGGCTATGAAGGCACGGTGCATCTTCCCGCCAAGATCACGCCCCCTGTCAATGTCGCGGTCGGAGGCAATGTGAGTCTCCAGGTGAAGGTGGACGGCCTCGTGTGTGATGACAAAAGCTGCCTTCCATTCAAAAAAGATACCTCGCTGAGTGTTGCCATCGCCGCGACAGCGCAGGCGGATGAGGCGGTGAAGGAGGTGTTTCCTGCTTTGCCTGCTGCGGAGGCTCCAACGGTCGAAAAGGCCACCGTGAAGGTCGAAACGGATGAGCCGCCGACCTTTCTGTTCTTGATGCTCTCGGCCTTCATCGGCGGTTTGATCCTCAACATCATGCCCTGCGTGTTTCCGGTGCTTGGCATCAAGGTGGTCAGCATTGTGCAGCAGGCTGGCGAGGACCGGAAGCAGGTGGTGATGCACGGGCTGATCTACACGCTGGGCATCTTGTTCTCGTTTTGGGTGCTCGGCGGCCTCGTGGTGGCTCTCGGCAAGGCCTGGGGTTTCCAGCTTCAATCGGCGGGCTTTAATTTCAGTCTCGCGGCTTTCTTCCTGATCTTCGGCCTGAACATGGCGGGCGTGTTTGAGATCGGTGTCTCCGCTGTGGGCGTGGGGCAGAATCTTCAAACGAAGCACGGCCTCGGCGGCTCGTTCTTCTCCGGTCTGCTCGCCACGGTGGTTTCCACGCCATGCTCCGCGCCGTTCCTCGGCACGGCGCTTGGTTTCGCGGTGAAATTGCCCGCTGCGGAGGCGATGCTGCTCTTCAGCCTCATCGGCCTCGGTCTAGCGAGTCCCTTCCTTCTGCTCTCCGCCTTTCCTTCGCTGGTGAAATTGCTGCCGCGTCCGGGAGCGTGGATGGAGAGCTTCAAGCAAGGCATGTCGTTTCTGCTTTTCGGCACCGTCGTTTACATGCTGTGGGTGCTCACCGCGATGGTGGAAGGTCTGCCGCTGCTGTGGGTCATGCTGGCGCTGGTGCTTATTGCCATGGCCTGCTGGGTTTATGGTCGCTGGTCACTCCCACACAAGCCCGCTGGCACACGCGTGAAGGCGGTCATCGTTTCACTTGCGCTGATGACAGGCGGTGTGGTGCTCGGCTGGCCACCGAAGATGGAGAAGCAAGGTCACGGCGGGGTGATTCATGAGTTTGGCCTCGACTGGCAGCCCTGGAGCGAGGCGAAGGTGAAGGAACTGCTCGCGGCCGGAAAGCCGGTGTACATCGACTACACGGCCAAATGGTGCCTCACCTGCCAGGTGAACAAGCGGGTGTATTCCAATGCCCCTTTGCAGGAGCTCTTCAAAAAGCATGAGGTGGTGACGATGCGTGCCGATTTCACCAATGAAGAGCCTGAAATTAAAAAGTCCTTCGAAGCGCTCGGCAAAGGCGCGGTGCCGGTGAATGTGCTGCACATTCCAGGCAAGCCAGAGCCGGTACTCCTGCCGGAATTGCTCTCGGTCGATAACATGACTTCGGCTCTCAACCAGATTCCTGCCCGCTGATGCGTCGTCGCAGTGCCATCTTCGCTTCGCTTTTTGCCGTCTTTGCTTTCGGCGAGGAGGCCCCGCGAAAGCGTGAGACGCTCCTGATGCTGCCAGAGCCTTTTGCCTTGAGAAATGCGCTCTCAATCGTGCCTGTGGGTGCTAAGCAAACGGTGCTCACCCCGGCTCGTGAGAAGGTGGGCACGCCTGGAAGCATCGAAGCCTATCCAGTGGAAGATTTTGCCACGCTGGGCCTGAGCGCAGAAACCTTCGCGAAACGGGCTGCGGCTGCGGCGGACAAGCGCCTCGCCACCCTGAAGCCTGACATCATTCGCGATGAGCAGGGGCGCGTGCTCTACGCCGTCTATCGAGGCGAGTCGGAGCAGTTCGCCTCGCTGTTAGTGGCTCCATCTTTGACAAAGCTGTTTGAGCCAATGTTGGGCAAGGAGCTGTGGGCGGCCCTGCCGGATCGTCATGCGCTATATATCTTCCCGGCGCAGTCCGCCATGCTGGAGGAGTTCAGCCCGGATCTCGCCAGCCGTTATATGGAGGAGCCTTTTGCGGCGAGCGGAGAGATCTTCTCGCTGAAGTCTGGTGAGGAGCCGAGAGTCATCGCCTCTTTTGCGGGTGAGCCGCGGTGAGCATCGTGAGGGTTGACGCCATCGCCGCTTTTTGAACAATGGACGTCATGAGTGAAGATGTTGTCGTTAAATTGCCTGCCAGCGCGGAGGTCTCGTGGTTTTCGAGATTGGATGCCTGGCTGGATGCGAGGTCGCAGGAGCTGCGGCTGACGCGTTTTATGCTGCTGAGGTTCACCGGGTTGGTGTGGTTCGTGGCGTTCCTTTCGGCGGCGCAGCAATTCATTCCGTTGATCGGGCATAATGGGCTGCTGCCAGCCGATTTGATGGTGAAACGGGTGCTGGAGCGTTTTGAGGGCCCGTGGGCGGTGTTTTGGGAGGCTCCGTCGATTTTCTGGTTTCATTGCAGCGACACGGTGATCCAGGTGGTGACCTGGGCAGGCGTGGTGATCTCGTTTTTGGTGCTCTGCGGGTATGCCAATGCGATCATGATGTTCGTGCTGTGGGCATTGTATCTGTCCCTGCTGCCCATCGGGCAGGAATGGCTGTCGTATGGCTGGGATATTCAAATCCTCGAAACGGGCTTTCTAGGCATGATGCTGTGCCCGCTGCTCGATCCGCGACCGTTTCCCAAACGGGCACCGCCGGTGCTCATCATCTGGCTGTATCGCTGGCTGATCTTTCGCATCATGCTTGGTGCGGGACTGATCAAATGGCGGGGCGATACCTGCTGGCGGGATCTCACCGCGCTTTACTACCACTACGAAACGCAGCCGGTGCCGAATCCGCTGAGCTCTTTCCTTCATGCGATGCCGAAGTGGTTTCATCATGCGGGTGTGGCCTGGAATCACATCGTGGAGCTTATCGTTCCATGGTTTGGTTTTATCGGAAGATGGCCGCGGCATATCGCCGGGTTCCTGATGACGAGCTTTATGGTGATCCTCATCGTGAGCGGGAATCTTTCCTTCCTGAACTGGCTCACCATCATTCCGGCGCTTGCCTGCTTTGATGACGCGTTCTGGCGCCGGGTGCTGCCCAAATTCATCGTGAAAGCCGCTGATCGGTCTGCGGAAGGTGCATCCAAGACGCCGGTGAGCCACTGGATGACCTCGCTGCTTTACGCGGGCGTGGTGGCGTGGCTGAGCATCGGACCGGTGAAGAATCTGATCTCCTCCGAGCAGGCCATGAACACCTCCTTTGACCGCCTGCACCTCGTGAACACCTACGGCGCCTTTGGCACGGTGGACCGCGAGCGCTTCGAACTCGTCTTCCAGGGCACGAACAGCCAAGTGGCCGATCTCATGGCCGACTGGCAGGACTACGAATTCAAAGCGAAACCGACTGATCCGATGCGTCGCCCAGTCATCATCTCGCCGTATCATTATCGTCTCGATTGGGCCGCGTGGTATCCCTGGCATCGCGTGCCGGGCCGCAACGAATGGGTGCCGAATTTCCTGTGGAAGCTCCTGCACAACGATCCCGGCACGCTGAGCCTGCTAGAGCGAAATCCTTTTCCGAATGCCCCGCCGAAATTCGTCCGCGTGCTCGTCTATCGCTACCGCTTTGCCTCGGAAGGCCCAGCCTGGTGGACGCGTGAACGCGAGGGCACGCACATCTATCCCTTATCGAAGGACAGCCCGCAGCTTCAACGCGTGGTGAGGGATGCTGGGTGGCTGAGGTGACTACCGCCAGCAGGTAAAAAAAGGCCGTGACCTGATGAGGATCAGGGAAGTTCCCCCACTGATTTCAAGATCAAGTTCCGCAACGCCCCGCTGATCCAGAATTCCGCCTCTTTCTCCAGTCGGTCCAGCAGCGGCGCGACAGCGGGAATGAGACCGCGTTCCTTCGCATCGCGGAGAATGCCCAGTAGGCCGGTGGTTCGCAGGCCCAGCGCGGTGGCGGCGGCTCGGCCTGCCAGTTCATCCATGAGCACGGCATCCGCTTTTCTTTCGACAGCCAGGGATAGTGCCGCCACCTCACCGGCCTGAAGGCGTGAAGAGGTGGTGAGCGCGGGCAGTAGAGCTTGTGGCGCGGCTTTCTCGATGAAGTCAGGAAAGTTCAAACCTTGAAACCGGGCATCCACTTGGGCCAGACGCTGAAACTCCACCACCACCATCGTCGGGGACAAGACACGGCCATACATCTGCCGCAGCAGGTCTGCCAGCCCGATGAGGCAGAGATTGAGGACGACAGAAGTGTCCGTGACGACGATCACAGGCTGCGCAGAGCGCGGATGGTTTCGAGATCCTGCTCCCAGCGTTCCTCATCATAAGAGGGGATACGGCGGGTGTGGAGTGCCTGATCAAAGGTGTGACGTTCCAGACCAGCCATACGGGCGGCCACCCCGCGGGAGACATGCCCGGCGGCGTAGGCGCCGCAGGCGAGGTCTAGCAGGATTTCGGACTCACCCATCTCGGTGAGCACCGGATCGTCAGGAAGCGTGATGGTCATGGCGGAGAATATGGGAAAAGCAGGTGGAGGCAAGAAAGCGTCTCAAAGGAATGAGTGCGTCACAGCCTCAGAAAAGCCTTCTGTTTGTGCAGCCACCAGCAGATCAGCCAGAGAACGAAGAGAACGCCGCAGCGGTCGATGACAGGTTCCCATCCGGCGGGGAAGGCGGTGGCGGGGAGGTGCTTGTGGAGGTTGTCCTTGATCCAGCCGGCGCAGAGGCTGTGCAGCACATAGATCGTGATGCTGTTCATGCCGACGACGACCAGCGGGAAGACGAGCCGCCGCCAGCCGGCGATTTCGACGAGCGAGTAAAAGCCGGTGAGCAGGAGGAGCACCCAGCCACCGCTTTGAATGGCCCACGTCGGCGTCCAGATGCGCTTCACCGAGGGCAGCGCGACGAGATCGAGCACGGTGCCGAGGAAGATCAAAAGGACGCCGGCGATGAATAGGCGCACGGCTTTGCTTTTCGTATCCAAAGGACTGCGCATGAGGAAATCGCCGGTGAGTGCTCCGCCAAGCATGGTGGCGACAGCGGGGACGAAATTGAGCGTCTGATAGCCGCCGGCATTGTACATAAAGGGCTGGGCCTGTGGCAGGAGGTTGAGGAACCAGCGATCAAAGTGCGCGGCGGCATTGAAGTGAATGCTCCAGTGCCCGAACCAGCCGGTGAGAATGCCTTCCGGTGGTACTTTGATGCCTTGAATCGAGGCACACTGCTCCGGCGTGGGCAGCGGATGCATGGCGAAGAAGGCGGTGTAGCCCACGAGGATGGCGATGATGGCTGCCGTCATGTATTCCCAGCCGAGGCGGGCGATGAGAAAGAGGAAGACGTAGCCGAGGCCGATCTGCGCAAGGACATTGGTGAAGATCCAAGCCGTCTGCTTGTCCGCCGCTCGCGTGCTGAGCACGACGGCGAGGAGGATGAGTAGCACGGCGCGTGTGAAAGCATGCCACGTCATGCCCAGAAAACCCTGCCCGGCCTCGCGACGCTTCGCACAGGAGAGCGGGACGGCGATGCCGACCATGAACATGAAGCTCGGCTGGATGAGATCCCACAGCGAGCAGCCCTGCCAGGCCTTGTGTTCGAATTGCGGCCGGATGGTTTCCCAAAACGAACCCGGATTCGCCTCGGCCATCTGCACGATGCCAAAACCGGACGAGGCCATCAAAAGCATGATGAAGCCGCGAAAAGCATCGAGGGAGAGAAGTCGGGATGAAGGCTGGTTGGAGCTCATGCGCCCGAAGGAACGCTCGATACGGCTTGAGGCTATCGGTGCACGGGTGAGAACTCGCAGCTCGTCTCATCCGGCACGGGGAGAAGCGCTTCATCACCTCGCAAATGGAGCAGCGAGGACAGCGTGAGGCGATTGGCGGAGATGAGGTAAATGATCTTTTTGGCGATAGACTGCATCGCGGGGCTGGCGAGGCGTGACGACCATTCACGGAAGTTGTGGAGAGCCCACAGGCACATTACCCAGGCACCCGCACCTTGCCAGAGATGGCCTTCATCGCTGAGGACGACGATTTCTTGATCCGCGTGGAGTTGATCGATCATCGGGCAGCGTTGCCTGGCCTGTGGCGAATCTTAGGGAATGAATTCGAGCCGCACATAAGCGGGCTGCCCTGACAGCCATCGACGCACGCTGCTGCAGAGGCCGCAGCGGGCGTCGTAGAAGAGGGTGAGAGTGGTCATGGGTTATTGGATGTAGGGTGAGATTCCAAACGGCATCGCGCATAAGCGGCGATGGAACCCGTCACACCGGTGAGGAGCAGTTCGAAGAGCATGACTTCCATGAAGTCGAAGCTGGCGTTGAAAGCCAAGACCGTCCCCAAGTGGATGATCGTGAAGGCAAAGGCGGATGCTAGGCCTGCCACCCATGCGGTGGCAGGTTTGCGAAGAAGCGAAGCGTCTGAAACGATCAAATCGACGGGGAGAAAGATCAGCAGCCAAACAGCTGCGATCACGATGCCTGAAGCGATGGCATAGATTCCCAGAACCCACGCTGCTGACACGATATGTGCAGAGCGAAATGCTGAGGTGAAAGCAGCGTAGATGGCACAGACGATCCACAAGGTCAGATTGCAAGCGACCCAACCGATGCCCATCGCGATGGACGAGAGCTTTGCTTTTCGAAGGAGCATATTCACAGTGTGTCGAGGGCGTTGGCTGGACGGGGCATGCGCATCATCGGAGGCACGGGCGGAGGCATGGCGGCGAGGTGGGCACGCTTCCGCATGCGGGTGAAGAGGTAGAGGTTGAAGAAGTGCATGCCGCCCAGGGCGAGCAGCACGATGCCCATTTTCGAGCTGAGCAGCTCAAACACACCTTGCGCACCGAGTATCTCCTCGGTGGTCTTCAGGTAGAGCGACACGAAGCCGATGTTCACGAGGTAAAAGCCGACGACGAGGAGGTGATTGACGCTATCGGCGAGGTCAGTGTCGCCGTGGAAGCATTCGACGAGGAACACGCGGCCGTTTTGGTGCAGCGTGCGGGCCACCCACACGGTCATGCTGACCGCGAGGGTGAGGTAGAGGGCATAGGTGAGGACGGTTTCGTTCATGGTGTAGTGGTGGTTTGGGTTAAAGACCTCACAAGAGGTCAAAGTGAGCGCTGAGTCGGCGAGCGGGTCGCGGGTGGGGAAGGGGGATGCGCTCGGGCCTTGGTGGGAGGTTTTCTGGAAGGCGCACGTTCCAGGCAAGACCGACGCGGGTGAGGAGAGCGATGAACCACCAGCCGGGATCATGCTGGCCGTGGCGAAGGCCAAGGCAGGCGGACTTTGGATAGGCGTGATGGTTGTTGTGCCAGCACTCGCCTATGGTGAGCAGGCCGATGCGAGGGAGGTTGTAACCTTGCAAGGCATGGCCTTCGAGATGCGAATCGCGGTGGCCGAGGTTGTGAGCGAGGTGCCCGATGAGCCAGTGACCGGTTAGCGAGGTCACGATGCGCACGCTGATACCCCACACGATCCACGGCCAGCCGCCGAAATAGTTCAGCACGAGGGCGAGCGGGATCTGCTGGAGCATCCAGGTGCGTTGCAGGAAGCGGTAAAAGGGATCGCTGGCCACTTCCGGCTCGAATTCGAGTCGTGGCGGATTTTCGAGGCGCATCTTCTCATGCAGATTCCACCAGGCATCCTGCCAGAAGCCCGTTTGATGGATGAAGAAGGGATGGCAGCGCCCGTGGCGCTGCGCCCAATCGCGGATCTCATGCAGGTAGATCATGCCAAACGGTCCACCCATGCCGACGAGCGTGCCGAGATAGACGAGGAGCCTTTCGAGCCACTTTGGGCATTCAAAGCTGCGGTGGATGAGCAATCGGTGAAGCCTCACGGTGTGCCCGAGGCACAGCGTGAGCACGGCGGAGAGCAAAACGGGCGACTGACCGAAGGTGAACGCACCACCGATGACCGCGACGAGAAGGTGGCCGAAGAACCAAAGAGACTTCACCGGGCTCCACACCACCTTTCCTTGCTCAGGATTCGTGAACTCCGACATGGCATGCATGCGGCGGACTTCGGTGGGGTGAGTTTTCATGGTGAATACTTCAAAAATTTCAGGAAATAAAGAAACATTGGTTCAAAAAAAGGGATCAGCCGAGCAGTTTCATGGCCCACTGGAGGGCGGAGGCGTGCTTCATGCTGGAGATGGTGTCGGAGACTTTGATGCCGAACTCGACGAATTCCTGTAGCTCCTTCATCTGATGGTAAAACTCACGTCCAGGAGCGCTGGACTCGGTTTTCGTGCGTTCGGCACAGGATTTCAGCACTTCGAGGGCGGGCATGATCTCGCGGCGTTTACGCTCGCGGGCGATGGTGACGACCATCTTCCACACGTCCTTCTCGGCTTGGAAAAACTCCTTCCGCTCGCCTTTGCGATGGATGATCTGGATGAGACCCCAGCCGACGAGTTCGCGGAGGTTGGTATTGGCATTGCCGCGGCTGATTTGGAGCTTTTCCATGATCTCATCCGTGTACATCGGCTCGGGGGCCGTCATGAGCAGAGCGTGGATCTGCGCCATGGTGCGATTGATGCCCCAGTGGCTGCCGAGAGCCCCCCACTGCGCCACGAAGTCATCGCGGGCGGCTTCCCATTCGGATGGAGGATTGGCTGGCATTTTTTCAGATAATTCTGAAAGCACGAAGACGCAAGCGGAGAACTAGACTAGTCCTTCTTTGCTTCGGCAGGGGCGGGAGCACGGTTGCGATCGGAGTAAAAGACCATGGGCATGGTGAGGCTTTCTTTGGAGCCCATAGGGATGGCGATGAGCGGGTGAATGACCTTGAAGGGAAACTCTGGAGATGGGCTGAAGTCCTTCTCAAAGGCCAGCATCGGCCCGCGGACGATTAGATCCCGCCACTCGCCGTAGGGTCCGGTGAAGACATCGGAGAAGCGTTCTCCCTTCGCGGAGACGGGCGTCATGACAAAGCCTGCGAGACGTACCTTGCGATCTGCGGCGGCTTTTTGAAACGTGGCGAAATCCTCTCGCTGCACGGGCAGGGCGGCGCAGGGCACATCGGCATACCAGGCGACGAAAGCTGGGGCGTCAGACATGAGGAATTCATCGGCTTCGACGAGTTCCCGAAGGATGGCCGCACGCTCCGGGATGAAGGGCGGCCAGTGCGGCTGCATGCGGCTGCCTAAGGTGAGACCGAATTTGAGATAGACCGGCAGGTTCACTAGCATCGGTAGCGCCGTGATGCCGAGAGCCACAGCAGCGCTGCCCCATTGGGCCCAAAAAGTGCGGTCATTGTGCAGGCGACTCCACATGACCACGAGCATCGCCGCACCGAAGAGGCTCATTGCTGGAGTGAGCACGAGGTAGAGGGCATTATCATCCACGAGCTCCTCCGGCAGGCCTACCAGCCCCATGCCGATGAGCACACAGCCAAAAATGAGCGCCAGCGTCCAGCGAGCACTCGCGGCATCCACCCGGCGAAAGGGGTGCATGAGGGAAGGAAAGAAAAACAGGGCTACGACACTGTAACCGAGGTAGCCAAAGAGGTTGGAGAGCTGGTCCTGCCAGCTCAGACCCACGCGGCGCAGGAGATCATCGAGCACCAGACTTGTGATGCCGGGGCTCAGATCCCGCTGGATGAGATCAGGATTCATTGAGGCGAGCTGAGCCTGAAAGAGGGCCTTGGCAGCACCGAGTGGGTCTCCGCAAAGTTGCATCTGCCACCAGCCCCAGCCGAAGAGTGCGGCGAAGGGAATCACCGCGACCAAAAAGGCTCCCACACGGCCTCCTGGGAGAAAGAATGCGACGCCAAGGATGAGGCCGAGGATCAGCCAGACGGCCAGCCAGTGCGTGAGCATCATCGCGGCGCACACCACCCCCAGCCCAGCGAGCACGGGGCCTATCGCTTGGTCTTCCGCAGCTCTCGCGGCAGCAGCAGCTAGAAGGCGGAAGGCTAGGGCGAACTCCAGCGTGAGCAGGGCCTTTGAGGAGCCGCTCACCGCCATGTCCCAGCCAGGCATGCAAACGAGCAGTGCGATGGCTGCGATGGCGGCCACCTTTTCATCGAAGAGCCGCCTGGCCGCGCCGTGCGTAAAGTAGATCGTCAGCAGCCAGCAGACGACACCGAAGGCGGCCATGAGCCGATCGAAGAAATAGATCGGGCTACCGCCTCTATAGGGGGCGTATTCGCCCAGAGGCTGAAAAATACGAAAAGCCGCTGCCAGCAGCATGGGTTGCAGCGGCGGCTGCGTGGTCTCCGGCATCGCCAGCGGGGAAGGGGATTTTTCCGCGTTTTCCATCTGCGCCCAGGCATAGGGTTGCACGACTTTCGTCTGCCAGGAAAACGTTCGCGCAACCTGCCGGGCAAGCTGCGCCTGATGCATGCCTTCCACGCTGCTGAGGCCGCGAAAGGTCACAAACACATGGATGAAGGCTAGCGCTACCGCCGCAAAGTAGAAGGCAAGCCGCAGGGCGGCTCCGGGAGAGGAGGGTTGGGAACTCATGGCATCGAATTTCACTCGCGAAGCTGTTTTTGCCAGCGGAGAAGCGCTCAGCTCACATGTCCTTGGTGATGACCACGTCTTTGCCCACGAAGAATGCCAGCACCGTACCGCCGATCACCCACGCGAAAAAGTGATCCGCCACTTTCACGATGACATCACGGCCGGGATGCTCGAACCAGATCCACATTGGTAGCTCGCAAACCAGACCGGCAAAGAGTCCTGCTGCTGCCACAAAGACGATTCGCGCAGGATACGCCAGCATCGCAGGGACCAGCATGCCAGCGATCAGAGTGGCGCAAAGCAAGTTGCGGAGGAAAGAGACGAACAAATTGCCGCTCATGCTCATCACCCGCCGCCCCGGACGCACTACTGCATAGACGAAAGGGCCGTTCTCGTGGGCCTTTTGATGGTCTGCCGCCGCTTGTTTGCTCTCCTCGGGCGTGGCGTGCTTCGATGGGCGTGGCCTCGCAGGCATCACATAAATCCCCGCCCCACTGCTGGCCTGCGTATGCGAATTCGTCATCGAAGGAGAAAGGATTTCCGCCATCGCTCGCTCATCGCGGAACTGCCGCCACGAACTCTCGTGCCAGCCCAGCGCCGTCAAAGAAAGGGCTTCCCATGCAAACACCGCCATCGCCGTCAAAATCACTCCAAGAACAAATTTCATGTCACTGGCCTTAGACCTGAACCTAAGAACCCGCAAGGCACGATGAGCCTGGGAAGAAATCTCACCACAGCGCGGCGGCTCCACACGCTCAAACTTCCGCTGGATGGCAGAGACGGCATTGGCGGCAGAGATCGCACACGGCCTTTGCATCCGTGTGGCAGCGCTCGCAGCTCAGGCAGAGGGCACAGATGCGCTGACGGCGGGCAGCAGCCGCCCCGCAGACATGCCGGGCACTGCTCGGGCAGGGCGGCGGCCTCAGCGCGGGCACGGAGGCAGCCACGGGTCGGCTGCCGGAATCGGGGGAAAGGGGACGTTTGGCTCATGAATGGCGCGGGAACTCCCCGCAGAGACCTTTTCCCAATTGGCGGGCGATTATGACAATAAATCTGGAGAAAGTTTTGTCACCAATCGCCGGAGAATGGTTCCGCCGGGCGTTCGAGGCACTCGACGGCCTTCTCCGCGCCGCAATATCACATTGCCCAACTCGCGGCCATGCGCTCATAATGCCCCGCCCTCTCCTCCCGCCAGCCCGCATGTCCGAATCTGCCGCCGTAGCCACGCCGCCGACGCCTCCCAGCAGGCGCCGCGTCTTCGCCTCCCGGTTGATCAGCACCCTGGTGCTGTGGGCGGTCATCATGACCGCTTTTCAATACAAGAGCGAGTGGCTGGTCGTCGCCATTACGGGGCTCTTTGGCATCGCCGGAGCACTCGAATACTACCGCCTCCTCCGCAGTGACCCGCAGGCACGCTCGTTCAATCTCCTCGGCTGCGTCATCTGCCTCGTTTACTGGGTCTCCGTCAGCGTCTTCCTCAGCCAAAACCGTGCGGCGGACCTCATGTGGCTCGATCTTGCTGCGCTCACTGCCAGCGTGCATGGCAGCTTCCTCCTCTGCTACCGCCACCAGCTTGAGGGCGTGCTCACGCTCCAGCGCATCTTCAATACCGTCTTTGGCGTCGTCTATACCGTCATCTTCTTCGGCTTCATGGTGAAGCTCATCTACTTCTACCCTGGCGAGCCGATGAAGGGCAGCTTTCTCATGCTCTTTCTCATCATGGTGACGAAATTCAGCGACATGGGCGCTTATCTCGTTGGCGTGTGTTTCGGGAAGCACAAAATGATCCCTCATATCAGCCCTGCGAAATCCTGGGAAGGCTTCTTTGGCTCCTTCCTCGGCTCCTTCGGTGCCGCCGCCCTTATGCTCGCCTGGATTCCTGATAAGCTCGCCCCGCTCGGCTGGCTTCACGGCATGATCCTCGCCCCCATTCTCTGCGCCACCGCCGTCACTGGAGATCTCGCCGAGTCCGTCCTCAAGCGCTGCGTCGCCATCAAAGACAGCGGCCACAAGCTCCCCGGCATCGGCGGCATTCTCGACCTCACCGATAGCCTCCTCTTCACCGCTCCTGTGTTTTATTTCTATCTGAGTGCGATATGGCGGTGAAAAATGACGAAACCAGAATGAGGAATGATGAATCAAGTTCTAATGCCTAACCTGAGGCTCATTCCTGGGGCTTCGTCATTCATTCGTCATTCGCCATTGATACGCTTCGCTTCCCGCCGGGCTCCTTTCAGTCGTCTGTCTCGCTTCGCTCGGCTCTGATTTCGTCATTCCTTTAGCCATCCCCCGCATGCCCGCCAAACGCGTCATCCTACTCGGCTCCACCGGTTCCATTGGCACCAGCGCCCTCAAAGTGGCCCGTGATCTCCCCGAGCGCATGCAGATCGTCGGCCTCGCCGCGAACAGCAGCGCCGATGTCCTCGTCCAGCAGGCCTTGGAGACCGGCGTGAAGCACGTCGCCCTCACCGATCCCGCCGCAGCGGCCAAAGCGAAGGTGCAGCTCCCGGACGGCGTCGCCCTTCACACCGGCACCCACGGCCTCATCGACCTCATCAACGAATGCGAAGCCGATATGGTGCTCGTGGCTATCGTCGGCACCGCCGGCCTCGCCCCGGCTCTCGCCGCCATTGAGCGTGGCATGCACCTCGCCGTCGCCAGCAAGGAAATCCTCGTCATGGCCGGCGAAGCCGTCACCGAGGCTGCGAAACGGAAAAACGTGAATTTGCTGCCCGTGGACAGCGAGCACAACGCCATCTTCCAATGCCTCGAAGGCCACCGTCACAGCGAGATCCGCCGCATTTTGCTCACCGCCAGCGGCGGCCCCTTCCGCCAGCTCCCCGCCGATCAATTGCCCGCCGTAACCGTCGCCCAAGCCTTGAAGCATCCCACCTGGACCATGGGCCGGAAAATCACCATCGACAGCGCCACGCTCTTCAACAAAGGCCTGGAGATGATCGAGGCCAAATGGCTCTTCGACGTGCCCATGGACAAGATCGAGGTCGTCGTCCATCCGCAAAGCATCGTCCACAGCATGGTCGAGTTCGCTGACAACAGCGTCATCGCCCAGCTCAGCCATAGCGACATGTGCTTCCCCATCCAATACGCCGTCACTTGGCCGGACCGCGTCTCGAACAACTTGAAGCCGCTCGACTTCGCCAAGCTCGCCGCCCTCCACTTCGAAGCCCCGCGAGTCGATGATTTCCCCGCACTCAATCTCGCCCGCCATGCCGGCACCATCGGCGGCACCCTCCCCGCCGTTCTCAACGCCGCCAACGAAGTCGCCGTCGAAGCCTTCTTGAACGGTAAACTGACCTTCCCTGGCATCTGGCACACCGTCGAACGCGTCATGACCGCCCATCATGTCATCTCCCATCCCACCCTCGAAGCCCTCATCGAGGCCGATTCCTGGGCGCGGCGAGAAGCAAGTATCTGAGGCTACCCCGCCTTTCACACCCATAGCACGCTGAACCTTCCAAGTGCTTGCTGCAGAGGGGCCGAGGAGCAGGGGCGCAGCGATGAAAACAGAAGGAAGCCTTTGCTTCCTCTGCCTCTTTGCTTCTCTGCGGCAATGACGAGTTTGAGAAATGCAGGCTGCTCATCCTAGAAACGGGAATGAACAGCCGCAAAAGAACTCAAAGACCGCAAAATCAAAACCGGGATATCGACTCCCTCTCTTTGCATTCTTTGTGTTCTTTCGCGGCGATTGCTATCATGGGATTTAGGCTAACAAGGTGGCCGAATCCGAGCCATTCTCCTGCCAAAAGCCAAGTTCTCAGACACACCCATCAAGATACTCGGCGAGCGCTTCACGGGCGCTGGCGGGGCGGTCGGCTGGGTTTCGAGCCATCAGGTGGTCAATCCAGGTGCCGAGGGGGCCGGGAAGGGGCTGGACGCGATGCTGCAGATGGGCCGTGATGACCTGTGGGGCGAGTTCGCCTTCAAAGGCGGTCCGGCCGGTGAGGGCAAAGTAGAAGACGCAGCCGAGGGCGTAGAGATCCGTGCGTTCATCGAGCCTGCCGCCTTCGAAGCATTCGGGCGCCATGGTATGAACGGAACCGCGCAGTTGGTGGGTTTCCACAGGCAAAGATTGCGCATTGCCCAGATCACCGATCACAAACTCGGCGGAGCTCGGCGCCCTCCCGAATAAGTTCCAGAAGTTCTCCCACAGATTCAGGGAGGCCCACAGATTGGGTTTCTGAGATAATCTGAGGGCATCCCTGAATCTGTGGGAACTTACTCCCTGCCCCACAGTCAAGTCGTCATGGTTTCCGGTGCTCGGCGGTAAACCTGAAACAACCGCCGAGGTTCGCCGAGGTCCGCAGAGGAAGATGTTTTCCGGTTTGAGGTCCAGATGGAGAAAACCGGCCTCATGGATCGCGGCGAGGCCGCTGAGGCTTTGGCGGACGAGCCTATCGAAGTCCGCGGCATCGAGCCGGTCGAGCTTTTCCATGTGGGTGCCCTCGATCCACTCCATCACCATTTCCTCCGCGTTGCATTCGAGCACTCGAACCACCTGCGGATGCTGGATCGAGACAATCTTCGCTGGCCCTCCCGGCTTCTTCACGACCACGATGGCTCCCGTTTCCCGATCCCGCGCACGCCACACCTCACCCTGCGAGGAGCGGGAGAGGCATTCGAGGATGTCGTGGGGCATGGTTGAGGCTGCCATGATGACTCAGGATGACAATTCCGAAAACAATCTGCCTGATTGTTTCGTTTGTGGCAGCCACTCATGAAACTTCATCTCGCTCTTCTCACTGCCGTTTCTCTTGCTGCCCCTCTTCACGCGGAGGGTTGGAAGCCGGAGGATGGCTTCATCTCGCTCTTCAGTGGCACGGACCTTTCCGGCTGGTGCTTCCGTGAGAAGACGAAGAAAGAGAACCCGAATCCCGGGGCCATTCTGGCGAAGCATGATGGCAAAACCGAAGCGGCGGATGCGGGGCGCTACATCGTGAAGGATGGCGTGATCGCGGTGACTTTCCCGACGGAGACAGACAAGCTCACCGGGCAGATTTACACGGTGGCGGAGTTCCCGAAGAACTTTGTGCTGAAGCTGGAATTCCGTGCTTCGGTGAATGCGGACAGCGGCATCTTCATCCGCAAGCCGCAACTCCAGTGCCGTGATTACCTGATGGCCGGTCCTTATACCAAGCTGAAGCAATACAAGGCGCAGGAGTGGAACCAGATCGAGGTGACGGTGAAGGACAACGTGGCGGTCTGCACCTGCAACGGCGAGGTGCTGGATGCGGCCCTGGCTCTCCCCGCCACCGGCCCCATCGGACTCGAGGGCGATCGCGGCGTGATGGAATACCGTCACATCCAGCTCAAGGAGCTGCCGTGATCGTTCAGGCGTGATTTGAGCAAAACTCGCTCAATTTGGTGAATCGCCAGGGCACGGGATCTGCGTATGGTCCAGCAGCATGAGCATCGCGATCCCCCACGTTTATGATTCTCCCGTCTTCCGCATGGCCTGCCAGCAATTCGATCTGGTGGCCGATCTTCTCGATATTCCGGACTCGGCGCGTGACCGGCTGAAATTTCCTAAGCGCAGCGTGACGGTGTCGATGCCGGTGAGGCGTGATGATGGCAGCGTGACGACCTTCATGGGCTACCGCGTGCAGCACCATCTCACGCTGGGGCCGACCAAAGGTGGCATTCGTTTTCATCCCGATGTGACGCTGGGTGAGGTGGCGGCGCTGGCGATGTGGATGAGCTGGAAGTGTGCTCTGACCGGTCTGCCCTACGGCGGGGCGAAGGGCGGCGTGTGTGTGAATCCGCGTGAGCTTTCTACCACGGAGCTGGAGCGGCTCACCCGCCGCTACACGCAGGAGCTGATCCCTTTCATCGGTCCGCAGATTGATATTCCTGCACCGGACATGGGCACGAACGAGCAGACGATGGCGTGGATCATGGATACCTACTCGCTGCAAAGCGGCCACTGCGTGCCGGCGGTGGTCACGGGCAAGCCGGTGGGCCTCGGCGGCTCGTTGGGGCGTCGCGAGGCGACGGGGCGTGGTGTGGCGTATCTGGTTTCACGAGCCATGGACACGCTCGGCATTGCCGCGAGCGGCGCGACGGCGGTGGTGCAAGGCTACGGGAACGTGGGCAGCATCGCGGCGAGCACGATGGCCCGGCAAGGCATCAAGATCCTCGCGGTGAGCGATGCTTATGGCGGTCTCTACAACGCAAAGGGCATCGATCTTCAAAAGCTGGACGAGCATGTGGCGAAGACACGCAGCGTGGCGGGCTTCGATGGAGCCGAAGCGATCAGCAACGAGCAGCTTTTGCTGATTCCGTGTGATGTGCTGGTGCCTGCGGCGCTCGAACGGCAGATCACGGCGGAGAACGCGGCGAAGATCCAATGCCGCATCCTCGCGGAAGGTGCCAACGGCCCCACGACGCCGGAGGCGGATGCGATCATCGCCCAACGCCCGGAGATTTTTCTCATTCCAGACATCCTCTGCAATGCCGGTGGCGTGGTGGTGAGCTACTTCGAATGGGTGCAGGACCTCCAGAGCTTCTTCTGGGATGAGGGCGAGGTGATGAGCAAGCTCTACCGCATCCTGGAGCAGTCCTTTGTGCAGACGGTGAACTTTGCCAAAAAGCGCGGCGTGGGCATGCGCCTCTCGGCGCTGAGCCTGGGCATCCAGCGGGTTCATGAGGCCAAGCAGATGCGCGGCTTGTTTCCGTGAGGTGATCAACCTTCCATGATGTAGCTGGTGGCCAGTTTCTGGAAGCGGTCGATTTCGTGGGAGGTTTTTGCTTCATCCCATTCGAGCTCCGAGGCGAGCAGTTGCCCCACGCGAGGCGCGGCGGACATGCAGGCCTGCGCATCGAAGAGCAGGCTGCGGCTGCGTCTTGCCAGTACATCGCCTATCGTGCGTGCCATTTCATGGCGAGCATGGAAAATGACCTCCGCGCAGGTGAGGTCGAGCCTCGGATGCACTTTGCCGCACCACTCGGGTTCACGTTTCATGAGGTCGCGAATCTCCGCCGCATCGCTGCCATAAACGGCAAGCGGATCAGTGGCTGGAAGAAGGGTGTCGGAGCCATGAATGCGAAGTTCATGCGTCATGCATCGCTTCGCGCCGATGCCGCCGATCAACTCCGCGTGATCGATCACATCCTCGGCCATGCGGCGGTAGGTCGTCCATTTGCCGCCGGTGATGGTGATGAGGCCGGAATCGGAGACGAGAATGGTGTGATCCCGCGACAATGCGGCGGTGCTTCCTGCTTCCTTAGAGGCCACGAGCGGTCGCAGGCCCGCGAACATGCTCAGCACGTCACACGACCTCGGATCACGTGTGAGGTAGCGTGCGGCATGCGTCATGAGAAATTCGATTTCATCTGGCAGTGGTCGCGGTTCGAGTAAAGTATGATGCACCGGTGTGTCGGTGGTGCCGATGACGACACGGCCATGCCAGGGCACGGCGAAAAGCACGCGTCCATCATCGGTCTTTGGAATCATGATGGCGGAGTCCGAGGGCATGAACTCGCGTGGAAGCACGAGATGCATGCCCTGACTGGGCGAGACGATGTTGGTCGCTAGAGCTTCGTCCATGCGCCGCACGTCATCGACGAAGACGCCTGTGGCATTGATGATGCAACGAGCGCGGATTTCATACTGAGCGCCGCTTTCCACGCACTCGGCGAGGAGGCCGGTGACGTGACCTTTTTCTTTCATCAAGCCTGAGCAGCGTGTGTGATTGAGAAGCACGCCACCATGATTCACGGCGGTGCGTGCGAGATGGATGGCGAGACGCGCATCATCAAACTGACCATCATGATACACGATGCCTCCATCCAGGCCCTGCGTCTCCAAAGTAGGCAGGCTCTCGATGATCTCCTCACGCGTGAGATACCGCGAAGGCTGCAAGCCGAGCTGGCCTGCCAGCGCATCATACATTTTCAAACCGATGCCGTAGAAGGGACCTTCCCACCAATGATAGCTCGGGATGATGAAGGGAAGGCTATGCACGAGATGCGGCGCATTGCGCACCAGCAGTCCACGCTCGCGCAGCGCCTCAAGCACGAGAGAGACATTGCCTTGCTTTAAATAACGCACGCCGCCGTGAACGAGCTTAGTGCTCCGGCTGGAGGTGCCTTTGGCAAAATCAGACTGCTCCACGAGAACTACAGAGTGGCCACGGGAGGCGGCATCCACCGCCGAGCCGAGGCCAGTGGCTCCGCCGCCGATGATGGCCACGTCAAAAGGGCCGTTTTGGGCTTTCAGCCGGGAAAAGAGGGTTTCGCGGTTCATTTGAGGGGAGTTTAGGCCAGTTTGCGCCAGTCTGTCACCGTTCAAAACGAGGTGGTGAAGGTTCGGAAACTCTCCTTGACGCTCTTTCAGGGGGTTTTAATCTCCGATGGCCTGAATTCAGTATGCGCCTTGGCTTTTTGTGATTCTTAAAAAAACTGTAAAAAGCTGTTAACCAAAGGCCTTTCAGATCTGCGACTTTTCCTCACCCTTTTTATCATTCCCAATTTATCTCCCAATGTTCGGCAAACTTTTTGGATTCGTAGCTAACGACATCGGCATCGATCTCGGCACAGCAAACACTCTCGTCTATGTAAAAGATCACGGCATCGTCCTCCGCGAACCCTCCGTTGTGGCGGTGAAAACCGGCACCAACGAAGTGGTGGCGGTCGGTGATGATGCTAAACGTATGCTTGGCCGTACGCCTGGCGGCATCACCGCCATTCGTCCCCTCAAAGATGGCGTCATCGCGGACTTTCGCGTCACGGAGGCCATGCTGCGTCACTTTATCCGCAAGGTTCAAGGTGGACGCCGTCCCATGCGTGGGCCGCGTGTCGTCGTCGCCGTACCTTCCGGCATCACGGAAGTGGAAAAGCGTGCGGTCAAAGAAAGCGCTGAGCAGGCAGGTGCTCGCGAAGTGTATCTGATTGAAGAACCGATGGCTGCGGCGATCGGCGTTGGGCTTCCAGTGCAGGAAGCAGCAGGTAATATGATCGTCGATATTGGTGGCGGCACGACTGAGGTGGCCATCATCTCACTCTCCGGCATTGTTTATAGTCGCAGCGTTCGCGTGGCAGGTGATGAGCTTGATGAGGCCATCATCAATTACATGAAGCGTGCCTACAATCTTATGATTGGTGAGCGCACCGCAGAAGAGATCAAGCTGCGCATCGGTTCTGCCTTCCCATTGGGCAAAGAGACCACGATGGAAGTGAAAGGCCGCGATATGGTGGCCGGCCTGCCGAAGACGATCACGATCACAAGCCAAGAAGTGCGTGAAGCGATGCTCGAGCCGCTTAATGCGATCATCGATGCAGTGCGCACGACCTTGGAACGCTGCCCGCCGGAGCTTTCTGCCGACCTCGTGGACCGTGGCATCATGCTCGCCGGTGGCGGTGCCTTGCTGCGCGGTCTTGATAAACTGCTTCAGGAAGAAACAGCGCTGCCGGTGCATGTGGCGGAAGATCCGCTCAGTGCCGTGGGTGAGGGCGCGGGCCGCGTGCTCAATGAGCTGGAATTCCTCCGCAAGGTCAGCACAACGGAGGTTTAATCCGTAGGCCGCGTGACGCGGCGGTTGTCATCGCATCGCGAGGACAAATCTGAAGTGTTGCGCCAATTCCAACCAGGCCATGAAGAAACTCAACCTCATCGCGCTCCTGATCTTCCTCGCAGGGCTCGTGTCCATCTTCACGCTGGACACGCCCACGACGCGTGAGATCCAGGGAAAAGTGCTGGGCCTTTTCTCGCCCTTCATTCATTCGAGTGCAGCTATTGAGCAGGCAGCCTATAATGTGCTGGCCCCACCGCTCGATCCGAAAGCGGTCAAGCGAGACAATGATGACCTCCGCGTGCAGGTCGAGCGGTTGCGCATCATCCAGCAGAAGTATAACCAGATCATCGAGGAGAACTCCAAGCTGCGCCAGCTCATCGAGTTCAAGCAGTCATCACCCTTTAAAATGACGGCCGCCAAGGTGATCCGCCGCAATGCGAGCACTTGGTGGAATAGCCTCATCATCGACAAAGGTTCACTCGATGGCATTGGCACCGATAGCCCCGTGATCACTTCCGTGGGGCTTGTGGGAAAGACATCCACGCTGGCACCACACATGGCGAAGGTGATTCTGCTCACCGATGAGCTCTGCCGTGTCTCTGCACGTATCGAGAGCACTCTCGAGCAAGGAATTCTCTCTGGTGAACGTGCCGCACTCGACATCAAACCGGACCTGCGTCTTCGCTTTCTGAGTTTGAATGCTGTCATCAATGCCGGAGCCAGCGTGTACTCAACGGGCGAAGGCGGCGTCTTCCCCAAAGATCTTCTGCTCGGCCGTGTGAAGCGTTTTGAGAACAAGGAGATCACGGGTGAGTCCATCATCGAGCCGGCGGTGGATTTCTCCACCATCGATCATGTCTTCGTGATTGAGATGCAAAGCGTGGTCACTCCTGAAGTGCCAGCGGCGATTCCGGTTAACACCATCAAGCCCTAAACCGACATGCTGTTTCACCCGATCGTCTTCATCCTGCTATTACTGAGCTTTTTAGTTCAGGAGTTCATCCCCGGATTGGAGATCGCTCAGTTCGCCACGCTTTTCCTGCCAGCGGTGTTTTTCTTCGCTGCATCCGTGGCAGTTCCTTTTTCCGTGATGCTAGTCCTCGCCTTCTGCACGGGCTTCCTCTGGGATGCGCGGCATCTGCCTGGCGTGAGTGAGGCGATGAGCGGTGGATTGGATGTCTTTGGTGAGGATAGCGGCGCGGAGTTCTCCTCCTCGATGGCGCTGCCGTTCGGGCTCTCCATCGCCATCTTCGGCATGCTTGGCACCTTGATGCAGGGCATTCGTCCTTTGTTTAAACGCGGACGCCTAGAACTGCCTGTGCTCATGGTAGGTGCGGTGACTTTTTCGTGGCTGCTCTTGCAATACATCGTCATGACCTTTCTACGCGGCAGCTTGGAGTTCCAACCCATGGTTTGGACAAAGATGGTCACCGATACCATGCTCGCGATGCTCGCCGCACCGCTCATTTTTCTGCTGCTCTATTCGCTCGCCCGCCTGTCGAGCTATGAGATCAAATACGAAGGCCTGAGGTATCGCTTCGATGGTCGTTAAATACCAATTCCGCCTCTATCTCTTTGCGCTCGCCGTGCTCGGTGGGTTTGCGGTGCTATCCTATCGTCTGTGGTCGCTCCAGATCATGAAGAAGGAGGAGTATGCGAAAATGATTCCGGGCGCCAAAGAGGAACGCGCCCGCATTCCAGGCCCTCGCGGTGAGATCAAGGACCGCAATGGCATCACTCTGGCGGCGAATAAGGCCACCTTCGAAGTACGTGTTAATTTGGCGGAGGTGGTGGATGAATACAAACGCCTTAATAGCGGCACGACGCCCAAGCGCGTCTTCATGAAGCCCGATAGCAACAAGATCACTCGCGAGGTGCAGGAGACGGACATCGTTACCATTTTTGGCGAGATCATTGAGCCGCATCTCCAGCGCCTCGGCGTGGAGCGAAAATATGCCACTGAGGTGGATCGCGAGGCAGAGAGTGAGGGGATGCGCATTCATTATCGCACCTTTGGCGCTGCTGTGCCATGGGTGTATCGGGATAACCTCACTTTCGCCGAGTTCAGCCAGATCGCTGAGCATAATCTCGGCTTGCCAGGCGTTAGCGTGGATGAGCGTGCCTCGCGTGTGTATCCGAAGGGTTCGCTGGCTTGCCATATTCTCGGTTATGTGAGCCTTCCTGATGACCAGCGGTCCTCGGCCGAAGACCGCAAAGGCTGGAACTACTTCGTCCCGGATGAATACGGCGTGGCGGGCGTGGAAAAGAGCTTTGATGATCACCTTCGCGGCAAGCCAGGCGTGCGAACGATGCAAAAAGATCGCCGAGGGCGCATGGTAGGTGAAAAGAGCTACGAACCACCTCACAAAGGCAACGACGTCTATTTAACACTCGATGCTCGTATGCAGGTGGTGGCTGAAAAAGCTTTACGCGATGCCAAAGTAGGCCGCGGAGCTGTGGCGCTCATCGAAGTGAGTAGTGGCGAGGTCTTTGCCCTCGCTTCCGTGCCCTCCTACGATCCCAACAAATTCATCCCCAGCATCAGTCAGGCCGATTGGGATGCCCTGAACGAAAATAAAACCAATCCGCTGATGAATCGTGCTGTTCGTGGTTTCACACCAGGCTCCACCTTTAAAATCCCGATCTCCTTTGCCGGCTGCCTCGCGGGTATCCAGATGAATGCCTACAACTGCTCCGGCTCCGTTACCTATGGCACGAACAGCATGCAGTGCTGGATTCAGCGCCAGAGCGGGGGTTCCCACGGCACGCTACGCCTCAGCGATGCCATCATGAAGTCCTGTAACTGCTTCTTCTACAAATACGGCAATGACGCCAAGATCAGCCGCATCACCGAGATAGGTCGTATGCTTGGCGTCGGAGAAAAGACCGGCATCGAGCTCGATGATGAAAGCGGCGGCATCTTGCCGAATCCCGAATGGCTGCGTGCCAATAGCCCAAACGAGCGCTGGAGCGATGGTTACACCGCGAACGTCTCCATCGGCCAGGGCAGCGTGCTAGCCACACCGCTGCAAATGGCCTCCGTCACCGCCACCGTCGCCAATGGCGGTAATTCGTGGAAGCCGCATCTCTTGAAGCGTGTCATGGATGGTGACAAAGCCGTCCTTGAAAATCAGCCCAGCATTCGTGCTGACCTCTCAACGAAGGTGAAGCCCGTCGAGATCGAGGTGATTCGCAAAGGCATGTGGAAAGTCGTCAACGACCCCGGAGGCACTGGCAAGTCCGCCCGCATTCCAGGCATCGAAGTGGCTGGAAAGACCGGCACCGCCCAAAACTGGCGTCGCGATGAGCGCAACGTGAAGGTCGATGACAATCACACCTGGTTCATCAGTTTCGCGCCCTATGAAAATCCGCGTTTCGCTTGTGCGGTGCTCGTGCAAAACGGCAAATCCGGTGGTGTCTGTGCCGCGCCGGTAGCTCGTCGTGTGCTGGAGCAGTGCCTCGCTCTCGACAACGGCAGCTTCCAGCTCGCTGTCGATCCCATGCCGCCTGCGGAAGGCCATTTCCGTCACATTTCCTCAGTCGAATACGCCGATGCAGCAGTGCCAGTGGCACCCGGCACGGATGACGACGGCGACACAGGCGCGGGTGCGCCCGTTCGCGAGGCGAGCGATGAACCGTCCCCGCGCAAAAGCGCCCGGCCCAACATCAACCGCCAATCCGGTTCGTCCAGATCCGGTGCCGCCAGCTCCAGCCAGAATGTTCCCAAAGCCGTGCCAGTGAGCCGGCCTGGAATCTTCAGCCGGGGAGGCGCATCTCAACCTCAACCCGCTCCTTCCGGGGGCGGCCTCTTCCGCAGGCTCTTCAATCGTTGAAGTTCACCCGCTCCTTTCTTCCAACCGCCCTCCCTATAACCAACCATGGCCCTTACTTTCATTCAGCGCATCCGCGAGCTATTCACCGGCAAAAAAGACATCAAGACCGGCGTCCGCCTCGTCATTAACTGCGAAAAACTCGAGAACCGCGTCGCTCTGCTCGACTCCGGCGTCGTCGAGGAATACAACATCGAACGCGTCGGCACCTCCAGTATCATTAACAGCGTCTTCAAAGGCCGCATCCGCAACATCGAGCAGGGCCTCAAGGCCATGTTCATCGACATCGGCCTTGATAAGAACGCCTTCCTCCATTTCTGGGATGCCATCCCAGCCGCCCTCGAAGGCATGGAGGAGGTGAACCGCCGTGGTGCGAAAAAGAAGAAGCGCATCGACAGCAAGGACATCCCCAGCCTCTACCCCGTCGGTTCCGAAATCATGGTGCAGGTCACCAAAGGCCCCGTAGGCAACAAAGGTCCGCGAGTCACCACCAATATCTCGCTGGCAGGCCGCCTGCTCGTTTTGATGCCGCTGAACGACACCTGCGGTATCTCGCGGAAGATTGAAGATCCGAAGGAGCGTGCACGCCTGCGTAAAATCCTCGAAGACATCGACCTCCCCGAAGGCATGGGCGTCATTCTGCGCACCGAGGCCATGGGCAAACGTGCCCGCCACATCATCCGAGACCTGAACATCCTCATCGAGCAATGGAATGACACCGTCGCTGTGCGTGACAACCAGCCAGCGCCGGTTTGCTGCCTTCAGGAGCCTGATCTCATTGAGCGCACCGTTCGTGACTTCCTCACTGAGGACATCGACGAGGTCGCATGCGATGATCCCGCCACCGTAGAGCGCATGCAAAAGCTCGCAGTACAAATATCCAAGCGTGCCAAACGCCGCATCAACCTCTACCAAGGCCAGACCGCCCTCTTCGAGCATTACGGCATTCAGAAGCAGATCGACAACGCCTTCTACCGTCAGGTGTGGCTCCCATGTGGCGGCTACATTGTCATTGATCAAACCGAAGCCCTCGTGGCCATCGACGTGAATACTGGCCGCAACAAAGGCCAGAAGGATCAGGACAAGCTCCTCACCGAAACCAATCTCGAAGCCGCAGCCGAAGTGGCCCGCCAGCTCCGCCTTCGCAACATGGGCGGCCTCATTGTCGTCGATTTCATCGACATGAAACACCGCAAGGATCAGCAGGCCGTTTACAAGGCCATGCTGCAGCATCTGAAGCGTGACAAAGCCAAGACGCAGGTCACCCAGATCAGTCCCTTCGGCCTCATGGAGATGACCCGCCAGCGCCTCAACGAATCGCTTGGCACCACGCTTTACGAACCCTGCCCGTATTGCAAAGGCCATGGCCAGGTCAAAACGCCCATCACCATGTCCGTCGAGCTTCAGCGCCGCCTCAGCGCCGTGCTCGGTCGCATGCCTGAGGCTGACCGCGGCATTCTCGTGGTCGTGCATCCCGATGTCATGCAGCGCCTCAAGACCGAGGACGGCGAGCACCTGGTGGCTTTGGAGCGCAAATACGGCGCCCGCCTCACTTTCCGCACGGATCCCTCCTTCCATCGCGAGCACTTCACCCTCGCGAACGCCCAGAACGGCGAGGAGATCAAAAACTGAGGAGCCACGGACGGTCGGTGGCTCACTTCTTCAGCTTCTCTACAATGAAGCCCAAGAGGTCCGGCCACCGCATGGGCCCGTAATCGTTGTTATAGTTGACCTCGTGCTCGATGCCTGCGGATTTGAGCCTTTCCGAAATGCCCGCCCCGTGGTTTCCGCTATGCGGCGGGTCTTTGTAGGGCTGACCGAGGTTCGGCGGGTTGTCGTAAAAAAGCAGCACAGGCGGGTCATCAGCACTCGCCAGCGCATGGGGCGAGAATTTCTCGATCCAAGGAAGGAGCGAATCTCGCTTCGCCATGAACTCATCCATGCTCGGCAGGCCGAAGGCATGGTTGCCATAGGCGGTGTTGGGAATCCACGCCTGCATCTGCGCCGGATCGAGCGTCGTTGGCGGCACAAGGGCCATCACGCAGCGCAATCGTGTGGACTCGCGAGCTACCGGGTCCGTATTTTTCACATTCGCCATGTCCGGTGAGAAGGCCAGCCAAAGCGCCGTGAAGCCGCCTGCTGATCCGCCGCAGCCGCCGATGCGTTCTTTGTCGATGCGCCACTCGTCAGCTTTGCTCCGCACAAACTGCAAGGCCCTCGCTGCATCATCGAGACAGGCTTTCACCGGTGGATCGATCTTCGCTGCCTGCGCATCCTGGATCAGTCGATAGTTGATCGAGGCCACTGAAATGCCGTTTTCGAGACACTTGGCGAGGAAATCTGGATTTGCTTTGTCCCCCGTCATCCACCCGCCGCCATGGATGAAGAACAGCAGCGGTGTTTTCGCCTGCTCCGGCTCGGCTTGCCAGAAATCCAGCACCTGCTTCGGATGCGGACCGTATGGCACGTCGCGGTAGGTGGGTGCGACAGCCTGCGAGAATCCTGAAGCGGCGAAGGACGCAAACAAGAGGAAATAGCTCAGGCGGAACATGCGCTAGCGTCATGCGTCAGCGTCTGATGAGGGTCAATCATCCAAGTGAGGCGAAATAGCTAGCGACACGAGCTTCACTTCGCCGCCGTCGTGGGTGCCGCCGCCTTCACGCTCACGCGGATCGGTTGGGAGATGAGGATTTCGACGGTGTCGGTCGGATTCGCGGTGGTGGTGACGGCCTTCATTTTGTTCGTCGCGGCGGTCATGGCGGCTTCCGCCTGCTTCTTTTTGATGGGATCAGTGGCGGCGGCAGTGACCTCTTGAGCGGCTTTCTTTTGCTCGGCTTCCGCCAAAGGCACGGCGGCGGGGTTGTAGCGGTATTTGCAGATGCCGAGGCTCTGCAAAGCGAAGGTGTAATCACCTGGAGCGATCTTCAATTCAGCGAGGTTGAGCGCCAACTCATGCGTGGCGGCCTTCAGTGGGATGTCGAACTCCTTGATGGCGCTGAAGCCTTCTCCATAGGCTTTCACTTTGATGGAGGTGCCGTTGAATTCGTTTCTCCAGGTCAGGTTGAGTGGGATTTTCAGTGTCGCGCCCGCTTTGGCCTCGAAGACCTTGTTTTCGGCCAGCGTGATCGATAGTGGCGCTTGCTCAGAATCGGTCACGGAGACGGGAACGTCGGCCATGAGGCGTGGAGCAGGGATTTCGCCCTTCGCGTCCTTCACCGGCCATTCCATGCTCGCCACACGTGCCGGACGCACGATCTCTTTGCCTCCGATGACAGCTTTGCCGGTGATTTTGGCGAGCGAAAAGCCACGCGGGGCCTTTTCATCGGCAGTGAGGATGAGGTGACCATAGGTCTTGCCTTTGCCGATCTTCAATCCGGCCGCGCTGATTCCCAGCGGCAGGCCTTCCACGCTGATCTCGATCTCGCCCTCGAAGCCATCGCGGCGCTGCACGGCCACTTCAAAGGCACGCGATTCGCCTTGGCGGAGTGCCATCGGCTTAGAAAGCGAAGCGCGGTCGCCATTGCGCAGCGTCATGTGAACGGCCCAGGCGGCGAGAGCGAAGTCTGGCGAAGCTGGGCGAACAATGAGGCGGTAGATGTTCTGCGGAGCGCTGCGGGTGCCGCCAAAGAGATCGCGCACTTGGATTCGGTAGGCACCGTCTTCTTTGACTTCAAATTTGCCGAGCACGTCCGGCGAACCGGCATCGTAAGGCGGACCGTCGTAGCTGTAGCCATTGCTGGTGACCTTCATTGGCGGGGCGATGTCGTAGAGCTCGGCCACATCGTTGAATTTACCGTCCTTCGCCTGCTGCACGAGCACGAAGGGATCGGTGTTGAGCCCGAGACGCTCGCTGGCGACCTCCACCCACCACGCTTCGCCTTTTTTGGCGGTGAACTCATACGTATCGACATCCGCCGCCGGGAAAAATGCGCCCGCGATATCGCAGGGCAGCGTGATTTTGTTTTGTGGTTCGGTTTCCTTCGTTGGAGCCGTGGCTCCCAATCCCACAGGCGGCCATGACATGGCGCTGACGGTTTGCGTCTGCGGTTGCGGCTCGGCGGGGCCTTTTTGCAAAGCAAGGCGGTAGAAGTGCCGCTCGCCGCCTTGGTAGGTGAGATCACTCACTTTGATGACGAACGTGCCATCGGCAGGCGGCGTGAAGTCGATCATGCCGCCCGTGCGGTTCACCTTGAGGTCCGCGCCTTTGCCATCGGCCAGGATCAGCACGGGCGTGAGACGCGAGTCGATGCCGACCGCCGCGCAGTCGATGGATACCGCCTGGCCCTGCACGCCTTGAAAGGAATAGAAGTCCACGGCACGCTTCGTCATCGTCGAATTGCAGATGGTGCCCACCGGGAGTGCGAGAGCGGTTTCGAGCGTGTTGTTGGCTTTCGTGCGCACGACTTCGGGCAGCTTATTGACCGAAAAAGCCCGCACGGAAGATACGCCGAGCCTCGACATCACCCGCGCATCATAAACACCCACCGCCGCATCCGTCGCGATGCTCACGCTGAATTTGTTCACCGCACCTGCGACCGGCTTCGCGGTGATTTTCGGCGTTGAGAAGGTTAGTTCGGTGACCTCCTCGATGTTTTCGCCGGAGATCATCACCTCGACGTTTTGCCCCGCCTGACCGCCCATAGGCATCAAAGTGAGCAAACGAGGCAAAGGCAATGTGACCTGTTGGGCGAGCGCAGACGCGGAAAAGAGGGCAAAGAGACAAAAGAGACGCGGAGACATAACTCCAGACCTACGTTCGTAAAAACCCGTTCTGTGCATGGTGCCTCAGCATTCTTCTCCAGATTCCCGGGTCACTAAAACCCTGCTTATGTAGCAGGGCGTGTGCCTCTCGAGCTCCAAAAATGAGAGCGGTATAAATATGGCGTTTCTCAAAATCGATTAGCAGAACGTCGCTTTTTCCGCAGAAATAATTTTTTCGTCGTGGAACCCTCGGAAATGCGATGGGAAACGATTTCTTGCCCCCATTGGTGGGATTTTTTTCTGGTCAAAGCACAACATCTTGTGCAACATAGCCGTCACGGCACGAACATATAGTATTTATAGACTTCGCTGCTTACTCTCTCGTTTTAACCGTTTCTCCACTTATTCACACCCCCAAACCCAGCATTTAAGTTCATGGAAAAGACATACAAGATTGGCAACCGTGAGTTTCCTCTCGATCACGATAAAGCCGAGGCCGCTTTCGCCGACAAGAAGGTCATCAATGGTCGCAAAAGCATGACCTTTAACCTTCTCCCGCTGAAGTATCAGTGGGCTTATGATCTCTATCGCGTCATGAAGGCCAACCATTGGGAGCCTGAGGACATCCAGATGCAAAAAGACGTGGAGCAGTGGCGCTCCAACGAGATCACGCAGAACGAGCGTTGGATCATCATGATGGGCATCGGTTACTTCTCCGCCGCCGAAGGCATCGTGGGGGATAACATTCAACACGTCGTCCGTGAACTGGTGACCGCCCCGGAGCTGAAACTCGTGCTTGGCCGTCATGCCCATGAGGAAAACATTCACGCCGACTCCTTGCTCTACATGATTTCCTCCCTCGGGATCAATCCGCACGAATGCGAGGCCATGTTTGAGCAGATCCCGACGATTGTGGCAAAGAACGAATTCGTCACCCGCATCTCCCGGAACATGCGCCGCGACATCGACCTCTCGAAGCTCGAAAACAAGCAGCTCCTCGCCAAGAACATCTTCATGTTCGGCCAATGCATGGAGGGCACCCAGTTCTACGGCCTCTTCGGCATGGTGCTCAGCCTCTACCGCCAGAACAAGTTCCCCGGCATCGGGCAGATGTTCCGCTACACCCTCCGGGATGAGTCGAACCACATCGAAGTCTTCCGCAATTTGTTCATGGACCTCATCGAGGAGAATCCCGACCTGTGGACCAGCGAATTTCGCGAGGAACTCGTCAATATCATGCGCGAAGCCGTCGCTCTGGAAAAGAACTTCATCCGCGACTGCCTGCCCGTGAATGCCGTGGGCCTCAGCTCGACCGAATTCGAGCAGTACATCGAATTCATCGCTGACCGCCGCCTGGCTGGCTGCGGTCTGCCCGCCCTCAGCCCCGGCGTCACCAATCCGCTCCCCTGGCTGGCGGAGATGATGGACGTCCGCAAGGAACAAAATTTCTTCGAAGGTAAGGTCACCGATTACCAAAAGGCCTCCGCGCTCGTCCAGTCCTCCGACGACGATTTGTAACCCCTTTTTGTGAACAACCTGACCAACAAGAAAGAATAACTTTCGCTGGAGTAAGACGCACCCGTTTCGCATCCTCCCGGTCCCCGATTTTCCCCGCTCCCTCAACGTCAAACCAACAGCCCACTCCTCCTCCCGCCATGATCGCCTCCCTGCTGCAAGAGGACAAAGTCCTCAAGAAAGTCACCCAGACGCCGAAAGACCAGAAGCCCGCTTTCAAGTGGAGTGCCTTGTCTGTCGCCAGTTCCATCGGGGAGACTCTTCCCGCGTCCATCAAGGTCAACGTCGGCGGTGCCGAGCGTGATTTCGACGCCGAGGAAATTGCAGACACCGTCGGCAGCGCCCTGGCGGATCTCTTTCTCGCCCGTCAAAAGGAAGGGGACATCTACACCGAGCACAATCAGCAGCTCGTGCAGAAGATCTCGCGGGCGGTCACGGAGGAAATTTATCAGCGCACGGCCCAGCTTGCCGAAGGGAGCGGCAAATCGGCCAACCTGAACGCCAAGGACATCTATCACTGCATCGAGCGGGCACTCATCCATCACAACGCCCACGACGTCGCCCGTACCCTCGCCGAAAAGCGCAAGCGTGCCTCCGCCTACGATCCCTTCGCCGATTCCACCCCTCAGCCGCTCATCGTGAATACCAAAGTCATCCGCCGCAGCGGCCAGCTCGTGCCGTGGAACCACAACAAGATCGAGATCGCCGTCCGCAAGGCCTTCCTCTCCATGGAGCTCGATTCCTCCCCCGCCGTTCAGGTCGCCGAGACCGTCAGCCGCGCCATCGCCGAGGAAAATAAGCAGTTCATCCACATCGAAGACGTGCAAAACCTCGTCGAGGAAGAGCTCATGAAGCAGGGCTTCTTCAAAGTAGCCCGCGCCTACATCCAGTACCGAGCTCTCCGCACCAACATGCGCGAGGATGATGAGCAGCAGGCCGCTGTGGCCAATGAAATCGAGAGCCAGGATCAGCAGGCCCTCATCCTCGTGAAGACCGCCGACGGCACTTCCTTCCTCTGGGACGGGGCCGATCTGAAGAAGCGCATCGATTTCGCCATGCTTGGCCTCGATTTGTGCCTCACCCGTGCCGAGATCGAGATGGAGCTCCGCCGCTCGCTCAATACCGACATCACGCTCGAGCATCTCAAGCAGACCATCACGCTCAATGCCAAGACGCTGATGCAACGGGACGCCGACTTCACGAAGTTCGCCGCCCGCATCCTGCTCAGCTACATCTATGAGGAAGTCCTCGGCTGGGACATCGTCCGCGATGGCATTGAGGCCCTCCGTGACTTCCACCGCCGCAGCTTCCGCCGCAACCTCGCCCGTGGTGTCGAGATCGACCGCTACAATCCCCGCCTGCTTCAGTTCGATCTCGACAAGCTCGCCGACGCCCTTGATCCCGCCGCTGATCTCGATTTCGACTTCCTCGGCATTCAGACCCTCTACGACCGCTACCTCATCGTCGATAAGAAGGTCAAGCCCGCCAAGCGCCTCGAAACGCCCCAGCTCTTCTGGATGCGTGTGGCCATGGGTCTCAATGTCGGTGAACGCGATGGCAATCCCGAGGACAAGATCATCTCCATCTACAAGCTCTACAAAGGCCGCCGCTTCTGCTCCAGCACGCCCACGCTCTTCAACAGCGGCACCCTGCACAGCCAGCTCTCCTCCTGCTACCTCTACAAGGTGGATGACAGCATCGAGTCCATCATGATCCGCGGCATCGCCGAAAATGCCTTCCTCTCCAAATGGGCCGGCGGTCTCGGTGGTTCGTGGACCAGCGTCCGTGGCACCGGCGGTTACATCAAAGGCACCAATGGCGAATCCCAGGGCGTCATTCCTTTCCTCAAGCTCCACAATGATCAGCTCATCGCCGTCAATCAGGGCGGGAAGCGCCGTGGCTCCGGCTGCGCCTACCTCGAAGTCTGGCACAACGACATCGAGGACTTCCTCCAGCTCCGCATCAATACTGGCGACGAGCGCCGCCGCACGCACGACCTCAACACCGCCAACTGGATTCCGGATCTCTTCATGAAGCGCCTGGAGGCCCGTGAAAACTGGACCCTCTTCCGTGCCAACGAAGTCTCCGATCTCCACGATCTCTACGGCTCCGCCTTTGAAAAGCGCTACGCCGAATACGAGGTCATCGCCAAGACGGGCAAGATCTTCTCCAAAGAAATCCCCGCCGTCGATCTCTGGAAGCTCATGCTCAAGGCCATCTTCGAGACCGGCCATCCTTGGATCACTTTCAAAGATCCCTGCAACGTTCGCAGCCCGCAGGACCACGTCGGCGTCATCCACAGCTCCAATCTCTGCACCGAGATCACGCTCAATACCTCCGCCGACGAAACCGCCGTCTGCAATCTCGGCTCCGTCCTCATCGACAACCATCTCGATGACGCCGGTAACATCGACCACGCCAAGCTCCGCGAGACCATCCGCAGCGCCGTCCGTGCTCTCGACAACGTCATCGACATCAATTTCTACCCCACCGAGGCCGCCAAGACCTCCAACACCCGCCACCGCCCCATCGGCCTCGGCGTCATGGGCTTGCAGTACGCCCTCTACCGCAAAGGCATCTCGTTTGCTTCGAAGGAAGCCGTCGATTTCAACGACGAGATGATGGAAGCCATTGCCTACTACGCCTACGAAGCCTCCAGTGATCTCGCCGCCGAGCGTGGTCAGTATTCCAGCTACAAAGGCAGCAAGTGGGATCGCGGTCTCATGCCGCAGGACACCCTCGATCTTCTCGCCAAAGAACGCGGCCAGGAAGTCGATGTCCCTCGCGGCGGCAAGATGGATTGGTCCGCCCTCCGTGCGAAGATCGCCAAGCAAGGCATGCGCAATAGCAACGTCCTCGCCATCGCCCCGACGGCCACCATCTCGAACATCATGGGCTCCAGCCCCTGCATCGAGCCCCTGCTCAGCAACATGCTCGTGAAGGCCAATCTCTCCGGCGACTTCATGCTCCTCAATCCCTTCCTCATTCGCGACCTTAAAAAACGCGGCCTGTGGACCGCTGACATCCAGAACAAGCTCAAGTACATGGACGGTGAGATCGAAGCCATTGAGGAAATCCCCGTGGACCTCAAGCGCCGCTACGCCACCGCCTTCAGCATTGACTGGGCCTGGGTCGTCGATGCCGCCGCCCGCCGTCAGAAGTGGATCGATCAAAGCCAGAGCGTGAACCTCTTCTTCGGCAGCACCGAGATGAGCACCCTCAGCCACATGTATCGTGGAGCCTGGCGCAAAGGCCTCAAAACGACCTATTACCTCCGCACCCGGAGCGCCTCGAACATCGAGAAGAGCACCGCCGAATTCCAAAAGGAAATCAGCAGCACCGTCATCAACGGAGCCATCGGTGCCAAACGCTACACGGCGGAAGAAGTGCAGGCTTGCTCCATCGAAGCCATGCGCAATGGCGGGACGTGCGAGGCGTGTCAGTGACGTGTTCTAGAAGTAGATTGTCTAGGTCAACCGTTTCAACAAATGAGTGAGGAATCCGTGATTGAGATAGCTCGCAAGGCTCAAGAGCGCCTGCGACAGTTGCGAGTTAACGAGGCAAGCATTTCGGGAGCTATGCAGCAGCAGATTGCTGAAGCCCGAAGGCTTGCGGGAATGCAACATGCTTTAGACAATCCTAGGGTTGTTCGACTTCAAGCCGAAATTGCTGAATTACGGTCTGAGTTACAAAAGCAGGCAAATACGCTGAGTTTAGAGAGGGCTGGCAACCAGAGACTAACTCAACAGGCAACCGAGCTTTCTGACTCCATAGCACAGCTGCAGCAGAAGGAAGAATTGGCTTTCTTGTTGGGTAGAGTCTCACCGGATGCACATGATGCCTTGTTCACCGATGCCGTATTTAGGGAGAAATTCTTTTGCCGATATACGACGTTCAACTGAGTTGATGCTGAAAGCGCGTAAACCTCAACTGTTTGCCAAGTTTATAAGCGAAACGTGCTCGGAATTAGAGAGCATAATAAAACTCTCCCACGGGGTATTTGATAAGTTTACTGGGGATGGAGTGCTCGCGTTTTTTCCCGATTTTTACAGTGGCCCAGACGCAGGCCTATTGGCTCTTGATGCAGCTCAGCGTTGCCAGGAAGCGTTCTCTGAGTGCTACAAACAACACAGACGATCATTCGCCACTGTTATGACTGATGTTGGTTTGGGAATCGGCATCGATTACGGCCCCGTTCATTTGCTTAGAGTTGCGGGAGGAATAACTGTTGTTGGAAGCCCTGTGGTGTACGCGTGCCGTCTATCAGGCGCTCCGGCAGGACATGTTTATGTAAACCAACCTGCATTCGAGGTTATGTTCGATAAACATGGTAGCTATTGCTACGCATCGAAGTCTAGTTTGGACATCAAACATGAGGGGAATATTCTGTGTTACGATGTGAAACTCGGTAAGACTCGATTCAATGCAGCGAAACCTGAATGGCAACAGGCTCACGAAGTCAGCAATAATTCGGGCGAATTAGAGTAGTCGGTTTCGACTCTTGCCAGAGCCCAACGGGCTTGCGTCATGCAGCCCCGTAATGACGAGCTCCAGCGCGTGCTCTCCGGGGGGGCTCTCATTCACGACACGATCCCCGCCTTGGAGCGAACCTCATCGGGGTTTCGTCATCCGAACGGCAGCGTGACCTCGCCCTGCTCCTGACGGGACCGCGTTGCGGTCCGAGACCAGGAAGGGGAGGCGGCATCTGATTCCCAAGGGAGCCTCGCTGAGGCTCGGCACCCTTGGGCTCCACGTCGGAACCGCGTTGCGGTTCGATTGAGCCTCATCGTGTTGATCGACACGACAGGCCATCTCAAGCCCAACGGGCTTGCGTCATGCAGCCCCGGAGTGCCGAGCGATAGCGAGCGCTCTCCGGGGTCCTCGCATGCGCCCAATGATCCCCGCAACCGGGCGAACCCCACCGGGGTTCCGTCATCCGAACGGCCGCGTGGACTCGCCTCGCGCCTGACGGGACCGCGTGGCGGTCCGAGACCGGGAAGGGGAGGCGGCATCTCATTCCCAAGGGAGCCTCGCTAAGGCTCGGCACCCTTGGGCTATAAGCCTGAACCGCGTTGCGGTTCAATGAGCCGAATCGCGTGGATCGACACGACCGGCCATCCCAAGCCCAACGGGCTTGCGTCATGCAGCCCCGGAGTGCCGAGCGATAGCGAGCGTTCTCCGGGGACCCCGCATCCACCCCACGATCCCCGCCTTGGAGTGAACCCCACCGTGGTTCCGTCATTCGAACGGACGCGTGACCTCGCGCCGAGCCTGACGGGACCGCGTGGCGGTCCGCAGACCGGGCAGGGGAGGCGGCATCTGATTCCCAAGGGAGCCTCGCTGAGGCTCGGCACCCTTGGGCTGCATGACGGAACCGCGTGGCGGTTCGATGAGCCTCATCGCGTTGATCGACACGACAGGCCATCTCAAGCCCAACGGGCTTGCGTCATGCAGCCCCGGAGTGCCGAGCGCCAGCGAGTGCTCTCCGGGGACCTCGCATCCACCCCACGATCCCCGCCTTGTTGCGAACCCCACCGGGGTTCCGTCACTCGAACGATCGCGCGACCTCGATCCACTCCGACGGATGCCTGTTTTCGGCAGAATGATTTTCAGAAACCCAATCATTCTGCCATCCATCATTTTGCCTTCGCTGAGTTGTCCCAAAAACAAAAGCCCCATGAGACGGGCGTCCCATGGGGCTTGGAAGGTGCTTTCGAGGATTACAGCATCTCGGCCACAAAGCCGCGCTCATCGACGAGTTCTTTGTTCGTGGCGGCGATCTTCGACTTGGCGAAGTCGTCCATTTCGTAGCCGGTGATGACTTCGTAGCTGCCGGGCGTGGTGGTGCGCACGGGCATGCCAGCCCAGACGTTCGGATCAAAGCCGTAGAGGCCTTCGCTCTTCACGGCGATGCTGTGAATGGCTCCGGGGGTGACGAGCGAGCGGACGTGATCGACGAGCGCATTGGCGGCGGAGGCGGCGGAGGAGGCTCCACGGGCGGCGATGATGGCAGCGCCACGCTTGCCGACGGTTTCGCAGAAGGGGCCTTCGAGCCAGGCTTTGTCGTTGATGACTTCCGAGGCCGGTTTGCCGCCGATGGTGGCGTGGGCAAAGGAGGGGAACATGGTGGGGCTGTGGTTGCCGTAGATGAAGATGTCCTTCACCTCGGTGAGGTCCACGCCGGCTTTTTGGGCGAGCTGGGTCTGGGCACGGTTTTGATCGAGGCGCACCATGGCGGTGAAGCGATCGGGCGTGAGGCGCTTGGCCTGGGAGGCGGCGATCATGCAGTTCGTGTTCGCTGGATTACCGACGACGGCGACGCGGGCGTCATCGGCCGCGACGGCGTCGATGATTTGGCCTTGGCCGATGAAGATTTTGCCGTTGTCCTTGAGCAAATCCGCACGCTCCATGCCGGGGCCACGCGGCTTGGCACCGACGAGCAGGCACCAGTTGGCGTCTTTGAAGCCGATGGCAGGATCGCTGGTCTGCACGATGCCTTTGAGGAGAGGGAAGGCGCAGTCATCGAGTTCCATGGCGACACCGGCGAGGGCCTGGAGTGGCTTTTCAAAGGGGGCCTCGATGAGCTGGAGGATGACGGGCTGATCCGGGCCAAACATCGCGCCGGAGGCGATGCGGAAGAGGAGGGCGTAACCGATTTGACCGGCGGCGCCGGTGACTGCGACTTTGATGGGGGCTTTCGACATGATGAATGGGGATAGGACCACAGCCCTTCGCGGGGAAGTGAGAAGTTTCAAGCGTCACGTTTGCCCGTTTCCAGCGAAGGCGGGGCCGATCTTGACTGGATGGCGGATGGGCGGCGCAGCCACGGGGCTAATCGAGCTCGAGCATGAGGATCTGGAAGAGGTCGTGATGGCGATCCGTCCAGACTCGGGGCGTGATTTTGGCTTCGAGTTCGAGTTCCTCCTCATCGGGTGGGACGGGTGGGGTGGCGGCGAGGAAGGTGGCGTTGTTGGTGAGCAGGACGTAATCGGTGCTGTCGTGATCGCCCCCATCGCTTTCGGTGGTGATGCGGATCGTTTGGTAGCCTACCTCGGCGGCGGTCTTTTCGATGAGTGGGACGAGGCGGAGGTAGCTGTTGGTGCAATGCACGGCGATGATGCCATCGGGCTTCAGGTGCTTCTTGTAGATCTCGAAGGCCTCGCGGGTGAGGAGGTGAGCGGGCACGGAATCGCCGCTGAAGGCATCGAGGAGCAGCGCATCGAAGTTTTGCGGCGTGGAAAGCTCTCGCTCGAGGGCAAGGCGAGCATCGCTGACGACGATCTCGAGTTTCGCCCCACGCTTTTGGAGGTCGGGCAGGTAGGTGAAGTATTTCTGGGCTAGGCGTGGCACGTCCGGGTTGATGTCGTAGAAGCGGTAGGTGTGCCCACTTTTGCCGTAGCAGGCCACGGTGCCGGCCCCCATGCCGACGACGCCGACGCGTGCGCCGGTGGCATTTTTGAGGCTATCGAGGGCCAGACCGATGCCGGTGTCATGGCCGTAGTAGCTGGTGGGATCGCTGCGATACTGGAGAGCGAGGTTTTGCTGGCCGTGAATGATGCCGCCGTTGCTGAGTTCACGCTGGTGGTCATCGGGATCTTCGGGGGACCATTCGGTGACGGCGAGGGTGCCGTAGAAGTTGCGGACCATCTCGATCTTTCCCTCGGTATCTTTGGCTCCGAGGTTTTTCATGACGAGGAAGCCGACGGTGCCGAGGATGGTGAGGAGCAAAAAGGAGGCACGATGCAGGTTTCGGCCGCCATTTCTGAGGAAGAGGATGATGAGCACGGTAGCGACCATGAGCAGAAGGATGGCGGGGAAGGTGGCCCACGCATCGCGGGTGGATTCCGGCATGGCTTTGACGGTCTCGGCAAGGCTGGCCATGGCGGGGCGGATGTCCGCCATGCCGACGAGTTTTTTGAGTTCCTGAAAGCCGTACAAGATGCCGAAACGGAGGGTGGTGGCGGCGGCGAGGAAGATCAGCGTGGCGGCGCTGACGATGCCGACTTTCCCAGCCCGCCAGACGGCGAGCAGGAGTACAAGGCAGGCGAGCACAAAGACCGCGATGAGGCCGCCGGGCCATTCGGCATGGGTTTTGAAGAGCTGCGGGGCGGCGAGGCTGACAAAGAGGCCGCCGAGGGCTCCACCGGCGGACATGTGGAGGTAGAAGCTGGTGAGGTGTTTCGTGCTGGGCTTTAGGCGGGTGAGCTCGCCATGGCAGATCATGCAGCCGAGGAACATGGCCCCGAAGGCCCAGCCGAGTTCGAAAAGGAAATTCGGCATGAGGTCCCATTCCTCCGGCCACCAGCTTTTCTTTTCGAGCTGGTCCCAAGTGCAACACACGAAAAACAAGGGCAGGGCAGGGATGGCCCACAGGAAAGGAATCCGTGCATACCAGCGCTCATGCTCAAAGCAGATGATGAAGGTGAGCAGGTAAAGGCTGAGAGGCACCACCCACATGAAAGGGACGACGGCCACATCCTGGCAGACGTGGTTCGTGGTGGCGAGGAGGAGGACGCTGGCGAGTGCGGGCAAAACCACCCACATCAGGCGGCGCAGCAGGCCAGGGGAGGACTCGTGCTCCGATGGCGCGGAGCTTTGCGCCTTCTGCGCGGGGGCGGCGGTCTGGTGATCATGCCAGACGACGCCGAGGCAAAGGGCGGCGCAGAGGACGAAGACGACGGACCAGGCCTTCGCCAGCCATTCCACATCCCAGCGAGGCTCGAAAAAGAAGGGAAAGGTGAGCAGGGCGGCGAGGGAGCCGATGTTGGAGAGGGCGTAGAGACGCCAAGGATTGGCTCCGGCCGCCCCCCGAGTGAACCAAACCTGCACGAGCGGGCTCGTGCTGGAGAGAACGAAGTAGGGCAGGCCTACGGAGGCCAGCAGCAGGAGCAAAATGCGGCTGCCGGGGTCTTCGGAGCCGACCGGCTTCCAGCTTTCATTGGGGATGATCGGCAGGAAATAAAGCGCCGCGAGCAGCAGGCTGGCATGCAGGACAGCCTGGACCTTTCGTGGCAGCTTTCCGAGGGCGTGGGCGTAAGCGTAGCCCAAAAACAGCAGGAGCTGAAAAAACAGCATGCAAGTCGTCCAGACCCCCGGGCTGCCGCCGAACCAGGGAAGGATGAATTTGCTGATCACCGGCTGCACTTGGAAGAGCAAAAAGGCGCTCAGCAGGGTGAGCAGGCTCAAGACGAGAATGTAAATCGGCTGGGCGGGGCGGGGCATGAGAGGAATTCCGAGGCTGTCACAAGGTGATCTCGAAGGGAAGGGAGAAGTTTCAGCAGAAGCGTGGCGAACCCTCAACCATCAACAATTCACTTTTCAGGCTGGATTTGGGTCTTGCCGCAATTCCAAAACAGTGTGACAATTATGGCATTTGTTATTTCAAAGACATCTAAACTTAATGAAGAACCCCTTCCGCCCCTTCTTCCCCCCCCCGCTGGCACGCCACCGGGGGAGCTTTAGCCAGGAGATGCAGGAAATCCTCGCCAAGCAGCAGGTCATCACCGCGCCCGTCACCACACCCATTTTCGAAGCACGCGGCTGTGATGAGTGCCACGGCACCGGTTACGCAGGCCGCGTCGCCCTCATGGAGCTCTGCGAGATGAACAGCGAACTGCGAGATCTCATTGAAGAAGCCGCCTCCATGAGCGCCATGCGTGCTGCTGCCTTCAAAAACGGCTTCCGCTCCCTTTATCAAGAAGGTCTCGCTCAGGTCCTCAACGGCGCCACCTCGCTCGAAGAGATCAAGTGCCTCAGCTACACCGCCATGTGATTTGAAACTCTCACCCATTGCCAACCATGGAAATCCCCACCGCCATCATTCACATGAAGCCTACCTTCAGCTCTCACTGCGTGCTCATCATTGATGATGAGCCGGGCGTACTTGCCGTCAGCCGCGCCGTTTTGTCCTCGCAAGGCTTCGAAGTTGCTTGCGCCTCATCCGGCGAGCAGGCCGTCGAACTTCTCATTTACGCCATCGAGCAAGGCCAACGATTTGCCGCCTGCATCCTCGATCTGACCATGCCCGGCGGGCTTTCCGGCTTTGATGTGCTCGAACAGCTTCATCAGATTGATCCCGACCTGCCCGTGATTGCCTGTAGCGGGTATTTCCGGGAAGACGCTCGCGAGCTTTGCCGTGGCATCGGCTTCTTCGATGTGCTGAGCAAGCCGCACACGCCTGATCTGCTCTGCATCACGGTGCGCCGCGCCATCGCCAAAGTCGTCGATGCACCCTTGGAGCATCACCATGGCGAGCCTGCCGATTTGCCGATGTATAATGGCGCACACGCCTTCGCCACGGCCTGATTCATTCCTACCTCTGCGACACTTTTTGCATGAAGTTCACCTTTCAGATCGCCAACCGCTTCACGATCCTCGGCATGTTTGCTGTGGTCATTGCAGCCATGGCGACGGCGGTAGCCTTTCTCTGGCAGGAGTATCTCACCATGCGCTACGCTCAGAGCAGCTACCTCGGTGCCGTCGCCATCGCTGGGCAGATGGAGCTCAACCGCCAGGTCATCAGTGATACGGAGCGCTCCGGTGGTGTGCGCCTCACCTGGGAAAACGAAACCCTGTTACGCATGCGTCTCCAGACGGTCGATGTGGCTCCAGCCGTGCAGCAGCTCGGTCTTGAGGTCGAGATCGTCGCTCCTCGGGAGGCCAACGGCGTGCCGCCCATCGTCAAATCCCCACCCATTTCCATCCTGCCAACCAGCGCCAAATGGGCGATGGAGGAGATCAGCCACGGCCAACTCGACAACCTCATCTATCGCGTCATGGCCGGAACCAGCCTCGTCATGGTGGATACCAACGTCAGCCGGGAGCCGCATATCGAAACGAAGACCGCCTGGCTCATCGCCGGCACCCCGCTCTGCAACAAGGATGGCCGTGTGTGCGGCGTCTTCCTGGCTCGCCAGCCGCTCTTGCAGTTCGGCCATCTCGTGCAGGCTAGCCGTCTCATCGTTCCTATTCTCGGAGCCTGCATTGGCCTGCTGCCCGCCATCATCGGCTTCTTCTTCGTCGGCCGCCGTATCACTCAGAAGACAGGGGAAATGGTGAGGGCCTTTCAATTCATGCGCACGGGCAATCTCGGCATCCGGCTCCCCGCAAAGGGCTTTGATGACCTCGACGAAGTGCAGGGTGAATTTAACAAGATGATCGAGCACCTCCACGAGGAGGATCACCGAAAGCACTCCATGCTCGCTGAGTTCGAAGGCGCACGTCGTTCCGCCGAAACGGCCACAGCCGCGAAGAGTGATTTTCTAGCGAACATGTCCCACGAGATTCGCACGCCCATGAATGGCATCATCGGCACCACCTCGCTGCTCATTGAAATGGGCCTCGATCCTGAGCAGGAGGAGCTTGTGCGCATGATTCGCTCCTCTGGCGAATCTTTGCTGCATGTCATCAATGACATCCTCGACTTCTCGAAGCTCGAATCCGCCAAGATGGAGATCGAAAACATCCCCGTCGATGTCGAAAAGCTCATCTCCGAGACCATGGATGTCTTCTCCCACAAGGCCGCCGAGAAAAACCTCGAACTCAACGTCCACATCGATCCCGCGCTGCCGCGTAAGTTCATGGGCGACTTCCAACGCATCAAGCAGATCCTCGTTAACCTCGTCGGCAACGCCATCAAATTCACCGAGAAGGGCGAGATCCTCCTCCTCGTTCGCCAGATCAACCGCCCCGGTGAAGGTGGGGACCGCAACATGCTTCACTTCTCCGTGCGAGACACCGGCATCGGTATCCCCGCCGCAAAAGTCTGCATGCTCTTCCAGGCCTTCACCCAGGCCGATGCCACCACCACACGCAAATACGGCGGGACCGGGCTAGGCCTCGCCATCTCCAAAAAGATCATCCGCCTCATGAAAGGCGAGATTTCCGTCGTCAGCGAGGCTGGCAAAGGCTCCGACTTCTTCTTTGAACTGCCGCTCACCGTTGCCGCCGATGATGAAAATCGCGAAGAGGACATCGGCTGGATCGATATCGTCAAAAACCGCCCCATCGTTTTTTACAGCGCCCATCCCACCACCCAGCAGGTGCTCAATCAATGTGCCATGGGCTGGGGCATGAAGGTCTCCGTGCTCAAAGACCGCTCCCTCGACGAACTCGATCATGTGCTCGAAGAAACCGCCGTCTTCGTGCTCGATATCATGTGCATGAAACCGGAGGAAGCAGCCCCGCTCATGCGCGTGGCCGCTGGAAAAGGCGCCGCCATCATCACTTACCTGCCCATCACCCGCGCCAAGCTCGATAAAGCCAAATTTGCGCCACCACCTGGCAGCCGCCACATCGGCCTCTCCAAGCCCATCAAACGCCGCGAGCTACTCCGCAGCATGGCGGAGCTCTTCCGCATGCCTCGCCGAGTCATCACCGCCCCCATCGGGGCTTCCTCACAGGGCCATCCTTCCGTCGCCAGTGCCGGTGGGCATCCCGCCATGCCTGCGGCCTCCATGGCTCCGCATGCCCAGCCAGCCATGATGCAGCATGGCATGCCGCAGATGATTCCCATCATGCCTCAGCAGCCCATGCAGCCAGCCGCTCAGGCGCACATGCTCTCCGTCATGCCTTCCGCCCAGCCTGTGCCCACCTTTGACCCGCAGATCATGGAGAAAGCCTCCATTGAGCATCCAGGCGCACGAGCCGCCTCGGGAGGTCACGATGCCCAAATCTCGAACGAAACCAACCGCGCCATTCAAAAAGCCGTGAAAGCCGATGGCGGGGATAGCTTCGCTGTCCTCCATCCCGCCCGCATCCTCCTCGTCGAAGACCAGCCGCTGAATCAAAAAATCGCCTGCATGCTCCTTCAGCGCCTCGGCTACGCCAAGATCGAGATCGCCAATAACGGCCAGGAAGCCGTCGAAATGGTCTCCCAGATGCCCTTCGACATCGTCTTCATGGATTTGCAGATGCCCGTCATGGGTGGCATTGATGCCACTCGCGCCATCCGCGGCAATTTCCAGCTCAAGAACCAGCCCGCCATCATCGCTATGACGGGTCATGCGCTCGTCGGCGTCAAAGAAGAGTGCCGTGAGGTCGGCATGAACGCCTTCCTCACCAAGCCCGTCAACCTCGATGACTTCCGCCGCGTCATCCCGCCCGCCCTCGGCAAAGAGGCGGCTCAGATCGCCCTTTCACTCTGACCGCCTCCACGGCATGAATCTGGCATGATCGAATGCCCGCACTGTGAATTCCCGCTCGACCCCGGCCGCGCCAGCACCTGCCCCAAGTGCGGTGAATCCGTGCTCGGTGCCGTCTCACGCGGGCTGCTGGAGGTCGATGTCGCCCACGCTGGCGAGACGTGGGATGTGGCCCGCGAAAAAATCGTCCAAGCCATGAACGAAGCGCTGCTCCACGGTCACAGCGGCCTCAAAATCATCCATGGCTGGGGAGCCACCACGGGCCGGTCCGTGCTCTCCGGCCTCGCCGTCGCACTCCTGCGTGGTTTTGCCACGCGTTACGGCGGCCGCCTCTCCCCCGACCGTCAAAACCCCGGTGCCCACATTCTCTGGCTCAACCGCTGAAACGATCGCTCCGCATTTTTTTACATCGTTTCGTGCATCTTGCTTTTGCAGCGGCGTTAAGGTTGACGCCCCCGCTGCCCCCGTTGACCAGTACCACCTGTCTTCATGTCCGAATCCGCCACCCCACCCGCCATTCCCGCCGCCCCGGCTGCGCCGGTCAGTCCCAATCTCCCGGATAGCGATGCCATCGCTCAAGCCTCCTCCTGGGTGGCTCCGTTGCGCAAAGAGATCGCCCGAGTCCTCATCGGTCAGGCGGATCTCGTGGATCGCCTCCTCGTCGCCCTGCTGACGAATGGTCACGTCTTGCTCGAAGGCGTCCCCGGCCTCGCCAAGACGCTCGCCGTGCGAACCTTGGCGGGCACGTTGAATGCCAAATTTCAGCGCATCCAGTTCACGCCGGATCTTCTCCCTGCTGATGTCATCGGCACAATGGTTTACCACCCGAAGGATGGCACCTTCACCCCGCGTCTCGGCCCCATCTTCTCGAACCTCGTGCTCGCGGATGAAATCAACCGCGCCCCCGCTAAGGTGCAATCCGCCCTGCTCGAAGCCATGCAGGAACGCCAAGTCACCATCGGCGAGGTCACGCACAAGCTCGCGGATCCCTTCATGGTGCTCGCCACCCAGAACCCCATCGACCAAGAAGGCACCTACACGCTGCCAGAAGCCCAGCTCGACCGCTTTCTCTTCAAAGTGCGCGTCACCTATCCCACACCCGCTGAGGAGCGTCTCGTGCTCGATGCCATGGCCACCTCCGCGCCAAAGCTTGATGTGAATGCCATCACGAACATCACCGATGTCATTGCCAGCCGGAAGATCGTCAATGGTCTCTACATGGATGAAAAAATCCGCGATTACATCGTCGCCATTATCCAGGCCTCCCGTTTCCCGGAGAACGTGGCTCCTCACCTCAAGCTCCTCATCCGCTGCGGAGCCTCCCCGCGTGGCACCATCAATCTCGCCCTCGCCGCCAAGGCCCAGGCCTTCCTTCAGGGCCGCAACTACGTCACCCCGCAGGACATCAAAGACCTCGCCCCAGACATCCTCCGCCATCGTATCCTTCTTAGCTACGAAGCCGAAGCCGAAGGCGTCACCTCCGAGGACGTCATCAAAACCCTCCTCGACAAGATTCCGGTGCCGTGAGGCTTGCCAGCATCGTCGCCCGGCGATATTCTCCACTCGCACAACACTCCAAACTTATGAGCACCAGCACTGTCGATGCGAACGCCTTCCAGACCCAGACAGACGCCCAGCCTCGTCGCCATCGCGTCGATCCGAAATCCAAGGAGTTTGTCCATGAATTGATGCGCTGCTTCAATCAAGGCCGTCAAATCGCGATCGCCGAATACCATGCCGCCCAGACGGCAGGACGCAAAGTCTCCTAAGCCAGTTCAGAACTCATCGAGATGCCAGCGCCGGAACTTTGGATCATCGCAGGCCCGAATGGCGCGGGCAAAACCACCGCCGTTCAGCGCGGCGGACTCTCCGAGAGCCTTGCGGCGGCCGAGTTCATCAATCCTGATGCCCTCACACTCGAGTGCCTCAAAGCCATGGGTTACGGCTGGGAGGATGCTCCGCCCGATGTGCTTAAAACGACCTTCATTCGTGCGGCGGAAGACTCATCGGCCCGGCTGGAGAGAATCATCGAATCAGGCGGTAGCGCCGCAGTGAAGTCAGTTCTGAGTACCAAGAAGTATTGCGGACTCGTCGAGCGTGTCCGGGCGCTTGGAGGTGATTTCAATCTCGTCTATGTCGCCCTGAATTCGCCGGTGCTCAGCGCCATGCGTGTCAGCAATCGAACCGTGCACGGCGGGCATGATGTGCCGCAGGATAAGCTCGAACCGCGCTGGCGTGCCTCGTTGAAGTTACTGCCCTGGTTCGCCTTCCATGCCACATCGTTTTACATCATCGACAACTCGGATTCCCGTCCTGGCGAGCCGGGTATCTTGCTCGTCAGCGGCTTTGAAAACGAGGTTTGCATCCACGGCGTTCCCTCCGCCTCCATGCGCCACATCGTGGCGGATTTCATCAATGCGTTCTCCCAGTTGAACCACGGCGGCCACTGGCGTCTGGACATCGACACTGCCTACCATCCGCCCTCCTAAATGCCCGCCGCCGCCACCAGTGACAATGACGCCCGTCTCACACGCATCCTGAAGCGTGTGCGGCGCATCGAGCTGCTCACGCGTGGCATGGTGAAGGATATCCTTGGCGGGCAGTATCACTCCCGCTTCAAGGGGCAGGGGATCGAGTTCGATGACTTTCGCGAGTATCAGGCCGGCGATGACGTGCGCTTCCTCGATTGGAACGTCACCGCCCGCATGAACGAGCCATTCGTGCGCAAATACGTCGAAGAGCGTGAACTCACCGTCATGCTCTGCGTCGATGTCAGCGGCTCCGGGGATTACGGCAGCCATGAGGATACCAAACGTGAACGCGCCGCTGAGATCGCTGCGGTCTTTGCCTTCAGCGCCGTGCAAAATCAGGACAAAGTCGGCGTCATGCTCTTCTCGGATCAGGTCGAGGAGTATCTTCCGGCCCGCAAAGGGGCCTCGCACGCCCTGCGCATCCTTCGCGACATTTTGAACTGCCAGCCTGCTCACTCCGGCACGGACATCAAACCGGCGCTGGAGCTTGCTTTGGGGCGCATCGCCCATCGGGCACTCGTGGTGCTGGTTTCGGATCTCATCACGCCTTCGGATGCTTGGGAGAAAACTCTCCGCGCCGCCGCGGCGAAGCACGATGTGGTCGTGTCACATGTCACGGATCCTCGTGAACTCGAATTGCCCGATGTCGGCCGTGTGGTGCTGCAAGATCCCGAAACGGGCGAAGAAGTGCTCGTCAACACCTCCGATCCCCAAGTGCGTCAGCAGTATCAAGAGCGCATGAAAGCGCATCAGGACTACCTCACGCATTTACTGCGCCGCAGCGGCGTGGAGCGCATCGAAATCCGCACGGACGAGGATTATGTGCCCGCTTTGAAAGCCTATTTCCGTTCCCGCAAAAGGAGGAAACGCGGATGAGACTCTCATGGTTCATCGCTGGCATTCTTTGCCAGGCATCCGCTGCCCTCGCTCAGCTCCCCGCCGCTCCCGGTCTGCCTCATCCGAAGCTGCCGGATGCTCGTGAAATCGCCTCGCCGCCTGCGTGGTGGGTGCCGTGGACCATCGGCCTGCTCATCCTCATCTTCCTCGGCCTGATCATCTGGCTGCTGCTGCGTCCCAAACCCGCCGCGCACATCCCCCCGCGCCAGCCGATCTCCTCCTGCCTGCGTGCTTTGAATGAACTGCGCACCCGCGTCTCCTTCGTGCCGCCTGCGGAAACGAGCCACCGCGTCTCGCAGATCCTGCGACGCTACCTTGGCGAGCGTTACGCCGTGCCCGCCATCTCCCGCACCACCCCGGAAATCTTCAGCGGCCTCCGTCAATTCGAGCCCGGTGTGCCCATTCCGCGTGCCGAAGGCGTGTGGAAGGAGCGCTTCGCTCCCGTGGCCAAATGGTGTGATGACCTTTCCTTCATGCCCGTGCCCGCCACGACGGAGGCGGCGCTCGCCTTGATCGATCAAACCATCGCCAAAGTCGAGGAGGAACGCCTGTGATCGCCGCTCTATCCATTCCCGGCATCCCTGATTTTCAGTTTTCCCATCCCTGGTGGCTGCTGCTGCTCGTTTTGCTGCCCATTCTCCTCACCCTGCGTGGTGGACGTGCCTTACGGCCATCGATCAGTTTTCCCACCGTGGCTCTGCTTCGCGGCGTGGCCTCGCCGGCACGGGCCGGCTTTGGCTGGGTTTGGTTTAGCCTCGTGCTCGGCAGCATCCTCTTCGGTGCCTTCGCCCTTTCACGCCCGCAGAAGCTCCTCGCCACCGAGGAAGAGAAATCCGATGGCGTCTCCATCATGCTCACCTTCGATGTTTCGCTCTCCATGCTCATCGAGGACATGTACATCGGCGGACAGCCTGTGAACCGCCTCACCGCCGCGAAGCGTGTCGTGGCCGATTTCATCAAAGGTCGCAAATCGGACCGCATCGGCATCGTCGCCTTCGCGGGCGAGACCTACCTGCCATGTCCGCTCACGCTTGATCGCGATTGGCTCATCAACAATCTCGACCGCGTGCAAACTCAGCGTGTGAGCGATGGCACCGCCATCGGTTCCGGTCTCGCCTCCGCTGCCAATCGCCTCAACAAAGAGAAGACCAAAAGCAAGGTCATCATCCTGCTCACCGATGGTGCCAACAACTCCGGCCGCCTCTCTCCGCAGGATGCTGCCCGGCTCGGTGCCACGCTCGACATCAAAATCTACTCCATCGCCTTCGGCACGCCTGGCGTGCATGTCATCCCCGATCCTCGCCGTGGCACCTTCACTCCCGTGGGGCAGCAGTTGTTTGATGAGAAGACGCTCGAAGAAGTCGCCGCCATCGGCAACGGCCAGTTCTTCATGGCGCAGGATTTAAACTCCCTCTCCGAAGTCTTCAGCACCATCGACAAGCTCGAAAAAACCAAGATTGAGAGGCGCAAGTTCACCGAGGTAGAAGAGCTCTTCCACTGGCCTCTCTACGCCGCTGGAGCCAGCCTCCTGCTCGCCCTCCTGCTCTCCGTCATCTTGCTCCAGACCGCCCCTGAGACGCTCCCAGCCTGATTCATCGCATGCCGCACATCCTGTTTGCTCACGAAAAGCTCCTCTGGCTCCTCCTCCTGGTGCCGCTGCTGCTGCTTTTCAAAGCGTGGCTCGATGCACGCTCCTCCAAAGCCGTGAGGGCCTTCACCGCGCCGCGCCTCCGCAGCCTCCTCGTCACCGGCATCTCCAAAGCCCTCTCCTGGACTATCTGGACGCTCTACCTCCTCGCCCTCGCCTTCCTCATCATCGCCGCCGCCAGGCCGCAGTGGGGGGCTGAGACCATCGACAGGCCGGATAAAGGCCGAAACATCTTCATCGCCCTCGATACCTCTCGCTCCATGCTCTCTCGCGATGTCGCCCCGGATCGCCTCACGCGGGCAAAGCTCGCCGCCCATGATCTCATCATGGAACTCAAAGGGGAGCGCATCGGCCTCCTCGCCTTCGCCGGGCGTGCTTACCTCCAGGCTCCGCTCACCACCGATCACAATGCCATCCTCGAGTCTCTCCAAGTCTTCGACCAGAACGTCATCGAATGGGGGGGGAGCAATCTAGCGGACCTGCTCGACGTCACCCTGCGGGCCATCAAGCCGCTCCCCAAGAGCAATTTCGTCCTCATCGTCTTCTCCGACGGCGGCGATGCCGATGCCAGCCTCACCACTTGGATTCAAAAGCTCACCTCCGCGCAGGTTTCCGTCATCACCGTCGGCGTCGGCACGGAAGGCGGCACCCTCATTCCGGATCCCAATGTCCCGGGCGATTACATCCGCGATGAAAACAACAACGTCGTCCGCTCGAAGCTCGAAAAAGGCGTCCTGCAGCAGCTCGCCAGTGCTACCGGCGGCCGTTTCATCAAGCTCGGCACTCAGCCGCTCAGCCGCGATGCCATCGCTCCCATCATCGCCCGCCTCCGCGAGCAGGAAAACGCCACCCGAAGTCTCTCCAAACCTATTGAGCGTTTTGCGTGGCCGCTCAGCATCGCTATACTCTTCCTCATGATCGCCTGGATCCTCAGCTCTCTCCCGCGTCGCAAGCCACGGCCTTCGCTGGCCGCCGGTGTCCTCGCCACGCTCGTGCTCGGCAGTGTGAACGCCGAGGCCAGTTCCTTCGCCGCCTTCTTCCGTCAAAGCGGCCTCTCACCGGAGCAGGCACACGAGGCTCTCGTGCAGAAGGATTATGAGAAGGCGCGGGATCTTTACACCAAGCTCCTCGAAAAGGCGGATTACAGCCCTGCCGCGCTCGCGGAACTGCGCTACGGCCTCGCCTTCGCCGAGCATCAGCTCACGGATTACGACGGCTCCGTGAGGAATTTCAGTGATGCGCTGCATGCCGATGACAAAGGCCTGCGCATCCGGGCGCATCGCGGCCTCGGTCACACACTTTACGACCAAGGTTCACGGGGCCTCGCTAAGCAGCCCAAGATCACCCTGCAACGCTGGATGGATGCGCTCTCCCATTTCGATGCCGCGTTGCAACTCGATCCCAACAACAAAGAGCTTCGTGAGAACCGTCAGCACGTCGCCAACATGCTCACCGAGCTACGCCAGGCCCTCGAAGCCATGGAAAAGCAGCAGCAGGGTCAAAAGGGGAAGAAAGGCCAGCAGGGCGAAAAAGGTCAAAAAGGACAGAAGGGTCAAAAAGGCGAAGAGGGTGAGGGCCAGGAAGGCGAAGAGGGTGAAGGCGAGGGCGAAAGCGGCGATGATAACGGCGCTGGCGATCCCAAACAAAAAGATCGAACCGGGGAGAAGAAAGGCGACGATGACGGCATCGGCGGCAAAGACGCGCAAAACCTACCCGAAGGCCGCATCCAGGCTGCTGGCGGCAAGAACGGCGAGAAAAAAGATCCCAAGGGCGAAGGCGGCCTCGCCGAGGAAAAAGAAGGCGAAGGCAAAAAGGGCGATAAGAAGGGGGAAGTCGCTTCCGACGGCGATGGCGATCAAGAAAAGAAGAACCAAGACCCAAACGGAAAAGACAAAGGCCCCCAGTATTACCGCCGCAATCCCAAGACCGGCTACACGCGTGGCGAAGCGGAGAATTTCATCTCTCAATACATGGATGAAATCACCGGACCGATTCACAACACGCAGCGCCCTCCTCAGATCAACAAAAAGGACTGGTGAGCCGGAAAAAAACGAAAAACTTAAAGATCAAAACCGCCCTCGAGTCTCTTGCATCCACTCTTCAAAACTCTGTGCTTCTCTGTGCCCTCTGTGGTGAAACCTTCGTGCTACCACAGAGGGCACAGAGGAACACAGAGGTTTGCTAAGGAACTTCATCTTTGATTTTTTTATCCTTCATCTTTTCCCCCGAATGCCTCTCCGCCTCCTCATCGCTCTCCTGCTGAGCTTCTCGCTCCCCGCTGCTGCCGCCACCGTGCGTGCCTATGTGCAGCCCGGCACGGCACAGACGAACCAAATCGTGAACTACGTCATCACGGTGCAGAACGGCCAGCTCCAGACGGTGCCTCAGCTCCGCCTCCCGGCGCAGATCGGCATGAGCTCCGCTCTCCAGCAATCGCAGAGCATCAACATGCAGGGTGGCCGCACCACCATCTCGCTGAACCTCTCCTGGCAGATCGCTGGCACCGAGCCGGGTGAGTACACCATCCCGCCGCAGGATCTTCTCATCGAAGGCGAGAGCGTGAAGACCAACGAGGTCAAATTCATCGTCACCGAAGCTCCCGCCAATCCGGCAGCACCACCCGGCGATGAACTCACCACGCCACTCTTTCAGATCGAGGTGGGCAAGACGGAGCTTTATAAGGGCGAGGTCGTCGCGTTGAATGCCAGCATCTACCTTCCACGCCGTGTGGTGCTGCGCCGCGTGGGCCTCATCAACGTCTCGAAGAACGATTTCGCCGTCACCCGCTTCCCGCAGAATGCCGATCAAAGTGAGACCGTTATCAATGGCGTCGGTTACAGCGTGTACACCTATCGCACCACGCTTTCGCCGCTCCAGGCTGGCGAATTGAAGGTCGGCCCAGCCACCGTGGAACTCGTCTATGAGATCATCGATGACCGCCAGCGCATGCCTGGCATGCCGTTTGGAATGCCTTTCGGCATGGGCGGCGAGCAGCGGAAGCAGGACGTGCGTAGCCAAGAGGTGAAGGTAAAGGTTCTGCCACTGCCCACGGAAGGAAAGCCTGCCAGCTTCACCGGCGCCGTCGGGGATTTCAGCATCCAGGCCTCCGCCACACCCACTGAGCTAGCGGTGGGTGATCCGCTCGCCGTCGAACTCATCGTCGAAGGCATCGGCAATTTCGATGCGCTCAACGCCCCGGCCCTCACACAGCCCGAGGCCTGGCGTCCGTATCCGCCGCGACGTTACAACGTCGATGGCCCGCAGGACCCCAATCAAATGGCCGCCTTCTTGCCACCTGGCACCCCGCGTCGCGTCGGCTTCTCGCAGATCTTTGTGCCGGAAAAACAGCACCCGCAGCTCCCGCCTTTCGAGCTGACCTTCTTCAGCCCCACGCAGAAAAAATACATCACCGTGAACACCGCCCCCGTGGCGCTCAATGTGAAACCCGGCACTGCCCCCGCGGCTGAAAACGGCACCGGAGCCACCACCACCTCCATCGAGCCACCGAAGCCTCCCGTCGTGCTCCAACCGCGCCCGAACCTCAACGACATCCTCATTCGCGTGCCCGAGCAGCCCCGCTGGATTTCCGCCACGCAATCGAATGTCTCCATCCTTGCCAACAGCCGCTTCTGGGCCGCCCAGGGCATCCCGGTTCTCATCCTTTCCTTCGCCACCATCGCCGCGTGGATGCGGAAGCGTCGTGAAAACCTCGTCAGCGGCCTACGCGGCGAACTCATGAAATTGTGGAGTGGTCTCGAAGAAAGCGGCCTCGATGATCGCACCTTCCTCCAACGCTGTGCTTGGTTCATTCAGCGGGCCCATGAAGGCAAGGACAGCCTCGATGAAGCCTCCCGCGAGGTCATGGCACGCTATGAAGCGCAAAACTTCACCGCCTCCTCCGCCACCCCGCTGAGCACCACCGAGCGCCGCACCATCCTCACGAAACTCCGCAGCCTCCTCCAAACCTCTGCGGCCCTTCTCGTGCTCGCCTTCACCACCGGCAGCCTGAATGCCGCCGAGGCCGATGAACCGGCCAAACTCTACCAGCAAGCCCGCGAGTCCCTCACGAAAGGCGAGTTCACCAAGGCGCAATACTCCGCCGAGCGCATTTTGAAGCTCAAAAACGCCCCGCTCAGCGCCGATGTCTTCACTCTCATCGGTCACACTCGTTTCAAGCAGGATGATTTGGGTCGCGCCGCCCTCTGGTATCAACGCGCCGCCCTCCTCGATCCCACCAATGCGGAGCTACGGCAAAACATGCGCCTCCTCGATGATCGCCTCCGCTTCTTCACCCTCGCTCAGCCTTCGCCCGTGGCACAGTGGAGCCTCATGCTCAGCAAAAACATGTGGGTCATCCTCGCCGCCGCCGGTGGCTGGCTCATCGTGCTCGCACTCGCCTGGCGGGTGTGGATCGGCCGCGCCTTACCGCTGAATGGCACCCAGCGTCTCGGTGCCCTCCTCGCCGCCCTTTGGGGCATTTTGATCCTCGTTCCCGCCGTCACCTTTGCCGCCGTGCGGCCCGCTCCTGCCGAGCGTGTGCATGACATCGTCATCGTCACCCAGCCCGAGGTCAGCCTCTACGCCGCCGCCACCGTCACCTCCGCCGCGAACCTTGACCTCCCGCCGGGCAGCCAGCTCCGCCTCCTCGAAAAACGCGGCGGCTGGAGCTACGTCGAAGTCCCCGTCTCCGCCGACGAGCCCACTCGCGGCTGGATCGATGCCTCCGTCGCGCAGCCCTTGTGGCCTTGGGATGAAGCGTTGTTGCCTTGAGCGAGGAAACGCGGAATCATCCTGCTCCCCCGATGCCCTTCAAAGCCGACCACGCCCTCCAGCTCCTCGCCCGTGCCCGCGACCACGGACGCCTCGGCCATGCCTACCTCATCACCGGCCCCAAAGAAGCACGGCATGAAGACTTCGCCGCCCGCGTGCTCGATCTCATGGTCGGTGAAAAGCACCACACGCTTGAAGGCTGGGAAGGGCAGGGGGCCATCGTCCTGCGACCGCAGAGCAAATCCCGCCGCATCACCATTGGCGAAGATGGCGATGATCCCGGCACCATTCGCTTCCTCGAAAAAATGATTCGCCGCACCGCCGCCCCGAACGGCTGGAAGCTCGGCATCATCGTCGATGCCGAGCGCATGAACGTGCAGGCCCAAAACGCCTTCCTCAAAACCCTCGAAGAGCCACCGCCGAACACGCTGCTGCTCCTTTTGACCACCCAGCCCGAGCAGCTCCTGCCCACCATCCAGTCCCGAGTCATTGAGGTCGGCCTCATGCCTCCCGCCGGAGCACGCACCTTCACCGAGCACGAAAGCAAGCTGCTCATGGTCCTCGAAAAAATGGCCGCCAAGAACGAAGGTGGCCTTTCCGGCGCTCTCGCCCTCAAAACCGACTTCGAAGCCATTTTGGAGGAACTTCACGACGACCTCAAAAAACGCCACGAAGCCGAGTTCGAACGCGAAACCGAGCACTACGGCAAAACCACCGATGGAAGCTGGCTCAAACAACGCGAAGAGCAGGTCGAAGCCGCCATTGAGGCCGATTACATCCAGCAGCGCAGCGCCCTGATGGACCTCCTCCTCTCCTGGTTTGGCGATGTCGCCCGCCATCAAGCCGGCGCCGAGCATCTCGACCTCCTCCGCCATCAAAAAGCCACCTCCGGCCTCGCCGCCAAATGGTCCCCCGCCGAGGTCACCAAACGCATCCGCATCCTCCGCCAGCTCGAAAGCCACCTCCACACCAACGTCAACGAAGGCCTGGCTCTTGAGGTGTGCTTCATTCAGGCCTTTGCGTGAGAGGGGAAGAATGGACGATGGTCGAAAAGTTGATGGTTGATGGTTGAAGTGGTTCTCATGGTGGTCGTCGCCTCATCCTTCAACAATCCCATGACCTTCAGCCTTCGAATTCAGTCGTTGGAGTCCAAGCCCGCAGGGAGCGAGCGATGCTTGATGACGGGAACGCCCACACGCCGGTCGTTAGCAGGCATCCCAAGCGGACGAGGGCGTCCACGCTCCTCTTCTCCAAGTCTCGCGGCCTTGCCGCTCTCCCAGTCTTGCCACCCTCCCCGTTCCCTGCTTCGATGAGAATTCCCCTGCATGCCGACCATTTTCGACAACATCACGACTCCCTTCCTGGAGAACGACCAAGGCAATGGTCTTCGTGATGCTCTCAAACTCGCCATTCGAGGGGACTTCTGCGTGGGCTACTTAAATCTACGTGGCTGGCGCTCGATTGATGATGTCTTGGAGGGCTGGCCGCAGGCGGATTCCCCAACTTGTCGTCTGCTAGTGGGGATGACCATTTCGCCTGATGAAGAACTGCGTCTTCTCCTGGCTTCAGGCTCCGACCAAACACGCCTCGACAACGCGACGGTCGTGAAGCTAAAAAACCGCATGGCGGCCGACTTCAAGCTTCGCCAGAAGGTCACGGCTCAACTTTCTTTCTTCGTCTATCAGCTATTCGCACCGCGCCTGGACACGAAAGACGCGGCCTTCCGTCCGTTGGTGGAGCGAGCGGCGCGGCTGGTGGGCACGAGCGGGGCCTATGACGAGCTGTTGAAGGAGGTCTTTGGCAAGAAGGCCACGCACCAGACGCACGGCCTGACGGACCCCGCCGCCCGCCAGACCACCCGCGCCGAGATCGACGCCCTCGTGGCGCACCTCTACGACCTCACCGAGGACGAATTCACCCACATCCTCAGCACCTCCCCCCTCGTGGACGAGTCCGTGAAGTCCGAAACCCGGAACACCTACCGGGAGTTGCTGCGTTCGGGGAAACTGCCAGCTTGAATCGGCTGCCTTCAACCCATCACCGCCATGAGCCAACAGATCACTCCCTTTGAAACCATCCGCCGCACCAACCCTGCCGGGAACGAATTCTGGCCCAGCCGCGACTTCGCCAAGGTGCTCGGCTACGCGGATTACCGCAATTTCCAGGCCGTCATCGAGTCCGCCCGGACCGCCTGCTTCAACAGCGGGCAGCGGGTGGAGGACCATTTCGTTGAAGTCACCGAAATGGTCGAGATCGGCAGCGGAGCGCAGCGCCCGCTGAAGACCGTGATGATGTCCCGGTACGCGTGCTACCTCGTCATCCAGAACGCCGATCCAGCCAAGGAAATCGTGGCTCAAGGGCAGACTTACTTCGCCATCCAGACCCGGCGGCAGGAACTCAGCGATGAGGAGATGGAAGAACAGCGCCGCCTGACCATCCGGGGTGAGTTGCGCCAGCACAACAGCAAGCTGGCCGATGCCGCGAAGGATGCCGGAGTCATCGAATCGCGCGACTACGCCATCTTTCAAAACCACGGCTACATAGGCCTGTATGGCGGCTTGGGGGCGCAGGACATCCACCGCCGCAAAGGATTGAAGAAGAGCGAGCAAATCCTCGATCACATGGGCAGCACCGAGCTGGCCGCGAACCTCTTCCGCGCCACCCAGGCGGAGGACAAACTGCGCCGAGAGAAGATCACCGGCAAAGACAAGGCCAACCGCGCCCATCGTGAGGTCGGAGCCAAGGTGCGCCAGACCATCAAAGAACTCGGCGGTACCATGCCGGAGGCACTGCCTGCCGTGGAAAGCATCAAGAAACTGGACTCCAAGGCCCGAAAGGCGCTCAAGAAGCCGAAGCCATGAGCGGCCTGATCCCGGCACCCCAGCCCGGCGGACAAGCCTCAAGGAATTCATCACCAAGGGCTTCCTGCTGGATGACGAGCGGCTGAAGAATCCGCAGGCGGGGAACTACGAACCAAGAACTATGAACCTGAAACAGGATGCAATTCTGTTCCACTTTCCTCAACTCTCACCGCCACTCGTGCTTCGGATACCTTCCGCGAAGCTGCGCTTTCACACCGGGATAGCCTTCTCGCCAAAAACGTCCGAGGTCACCCGTCGTCTGGATCGGTCGCTGGGCGGGTGAAAGCAGGTGAACGGTGACGCTGATGCGGCCGGCGGCGACTTTGGGGTTTTCGTTCACGTCGTACATGTGCTGGAGCACGGCGCTGACGCTGGGGGGCTGCTTCTCGTCATAGACGATGCGGGCGGTTTTGCCGTTCTTGAGGGCGTAGCGCTCGGGGGCGTATTTTTCGAGCATGTCACGCTGGGCGTGGCTGAGCCATTGGTGCAGCGCGGGGAAGACTTCGCGGTCTTTGAGGGCGCGGTAGGTGCTACAGCCGTGGCAGAGCTGCTCGATGATGAGATGGCGGTCTTCTTCGCTGATGGGCGGGATTTCGAGGTCGGGCATCCATTTGGAAAGGCAGTTCACGCGGGTGATCCATTGCTCGACTTTTTCGTTCCAAAGCGGGAGTTCGAGTCGCCCCGCGATGACTTCGGCGGCGAGCAATGAGGCGGCTTGGGTTTCGTCGGGCTCGCCACGTTCTTTGCTGGCGAGGACGAGGCTGCGGAAGCGTGCCTCCTCCATGTTCATGACGCGGCGGTTCACGCTGTCGTAACGGGCGCTGCGACCGGCCGTGCAGTCGGCGGGGAACATCTCGTGCAGCCACGACTCGTCGATGGCGGTGACGTTGTTGAGCTTCACCGTGAGCGCTTTGCCCTGCACTTCGACGATCTCGGAAGCGACGAGCAAACGCGGCGCTTTGATGTGCGCTTCTTTGTCGAGATGGCCGGTGTAACCGCCGGCGAGTCGGTAAATGCGGCTGCCGGGGCTGGTTTCGACGCCGAGGTGGTCGCTGAACGCGGCGAGCAATGTTTTCGCGAGGGCTTCGGGTTCAGCAATTTGGTCGTTGATGCTCAATCCGGCTCGTTTGGCGAGCTGGAGGAACTGATCGGCGCTGCGGGCGGATTCACGCGAGGCCATGGCATGCACGCCGTAACGGGCGCAGGCATCGGGATCGAAGTTCATGGCCTCGGCACGCGTGAAAGCCCGCAACAGGGCCTGGAACTCACTGAGGTCGTCCTTCTCCCAAAACTCCTCGTTTTTGTGCGAGGCATTCTTTTGGCCAACGAGGAGAATATCTCGCCCTTGAGCCAAGGCGGCGCATAGAGCGGCCTCGCGCAAGCAGCCGAACTCGGCAGCGGCGAGCAGCATTCGGGCAAAACGCGGATGCAGCGGAAATTTGGCCATCTGGCGGCCAAGCGAGGTGATGCGGCCGTGAGCGTCGGTGGCACCGAGGTCGTGGAGGAGGTCTTCGGCACGTTTGAGTGCGGCTGGGGCGGGGGCTTCGAACCATTCGAGGTCGGATTTCGACAGGAGAATGGGGACAGAAGAATTTTCTGATTCATTCTTTTGTCCCCATTCTTTTGTCGATGGATTGGAAAAGAGCACACGCAGCGCCAACAAAGCCTCGCTCAGGTCGAGGCGCTGCACTTCGGGGAGTTCGCATTCGGCGCGGAGGAGATGCTCGCGTTGGGTCCAGAGGCGCACGGCGATGCCGGGGCCGAGACGACCGGCGCGGCCGGCTCGCTGCTCGGCGGAGGCGCGGCTGGTTTTCTGCACGGTGAGCGTGTTGATGCCGCGACGGGCGTCGTAGTTGGCGATGCGGGCCGTGCCGCCGTCGATGACGGCTTTGACACCTTCGATGGTGAGGGAGGTTTCGGCGACGTTGGTGCTGACGATGATTTTGGGCTGCTCACCGGGTGTGACGGCGGCGTCTTGGTCCTGCGGCGTGAGTTCGCCATGCAGTGGCACGACGCGGCGACCTCGGGCAAAGGCGCGCCCTTGAATGGCGGCGATGGTTTTGCGGATTTCGTGGCCGCCGGGCATGAAGACGAGCATGTCGCCGCTGAAGCCAGGCGAGAGGGCGAGTTCTTCGCAGGCGCGGGCGGCTTGGTCCCACACGGGCTCGGGGTAGCCGTTTTTTTGCGGCACGGGGGCTTGATAGCGAATCTCGACCGGGAAGGTGCGGCCTTGGGACTCCAGCAGTTTGCTGGGCTGCATGAAATCGACGAGCGGACCCGGCACGAGCGTGGCGGACATGACAATGATCTTTAAATCGGGGCGGCGTGTGCGCTGGAGTCGGCTTGCGAAGGCGAGGACAAGGTCGCCGTCGAGATGACGCTCGTGGAATTCGTCGATGCAGATGCAGCCGACGCGGTCGAGCTGCGGGTCTTCGAGCAGCATGCGCAGCATGACGCCTTCGGTGACGTAGGTGAGCCTCGTTTCGCGGCTGGTGACGTTTTCAAAACGCACCTGATAGCCGACTTCACCGCCAAGTTTGGCATTTCGCTCACGAGCGACCCGCTGGGCGAGCATGCGTGCGGCGATGCGGCGCGGCTGAAGCACGACGCAGCGTTTGCCTTCGGCCATGAGGCCGGAGTCGAGCACGAACTGCGGGATCTGCGTGGATTTGCCGCTGCCAGTGGGCGCTTTGATGAGCAGATTCGGCGTCGCCGGATCGAGCAGGGCGGCGGTGAAGGTCTGGCGGAGTTCGAAGATCGGCAGCGGGGCGGACATGCGGGCGTTTCGTTGTCCAGCAACGCGGGGATGTCCACGAAGAAGGCGCTTGGCATTATAGAGGCTCCTGCGCCAGCATGCGCCCATGCCGCTTCAGCTCGAACTCTGCACCTTTGATCCCGGAATCGCCGTCTCCTCGCCTGCGGCCTATGCTGCGGCCGTCGTCGAATGCGTGGAAACAGCCTGGGATGAGGGCGCGGATATCGTTTTGCTGCCGGAATTCATGTGGTTGGGCCTGGAGCCGCTGGTGGAGCCTTGCACGCTGAGACGCGTGGCGGAGGTGTTTTGGAGTGAAACGATGCCCACCCTGCAATCGCTGCTCCAGCGGCCCGGAAAGGCCGTGGTGCTGGGCACCGCGCCATTTTGGGATGCGGAGCATGGCGAGCTACGAAACCGGGCACCGATCCTCGTCGAGGGTGTTTTGAGCTTTCAGGACAAGCTGCACCTCACCCCCTGGGAGAATGCTTTTGCGCCGGGGCGGGAGTTGCGTGTGTGGAAGTTCGGAGGGCTGAAGTTTGCCGTCATCATCTGCCTCGACATCGAGATCCCCGAGATCAGCGCCCGGCTGCGGGGTAGGGGAGTGGATGTCGTGCTCGTGCCGAGTGCCACGGAGACGATCCTCGGCGTGGAGCGGGTGGATCGCTGCGCCTCCGCCCGTGCGGTGGAGCTCGGGGCCATCGTCGGAGTCTCGCATCTCACCGGCGGCACCCGATCGAGTCTCATCGACGAAAATGTGGGCCGCACGGCGGTGTATTTCCCCTCGCAGGCCGCCTTCCGTGAGGCGCCGCGCTGGATTGAGGGTGAGGTCGTGGATCGAGGCCTGCAAAAACAGCGTCTGGTGATCGACAAACACGCTCTCGATTTGATGCGTCGCATGCGCCAGGAGACGAATCCGGCGCTGCTGACCTCACTGCCGACTTTTGAGGTCGTCGAGTGAGGTCATGGTGGGTGATGAAGGTCCGCCGCCTTGACATTCGACTGGTTCTCATGCCCTAGTCACGCCCCTTTCTCCCGCCAACTGTTCGCACGCACATGCCCAAAACCCTCATCATCGCCGAGAAGCCCAGTGTCGCCGCCGATCTTGCCCGCGCTCTGGCCAAAGCCCCCGGCATGAAGTCCTTCACCAAGGAAAAAGACTGGTACGAGAGCGAGACGCACGTCATCTCCAGTGCTGTCGGTCATTTGCTGGAACTTGGCATGCCGATGGTGGATGGCAAAAAGATCGGCTGGGGCTTCACCAGCCTGCCGATCCTGCCGGAAGTCTTCGAACTCAATCCCATCGAGCAAAGCGAGGACCGCTACAAGGTGCTGGCCCGCCTGCTGAAGCGCAAGGACGTGGACGCTGTGATCAATGCCTGCGATGCCGGCCGCGAAGGGGAGCTCATCTTCCGCTACATCATGGATGCCACCGGCTGCAAAAAGCCGGTGCAGCGCCTGTGGATGCAATCCATGACCCAAGGGGCCATCTTGGATGCCTTTAAAAAGCTGCGCAGCGATTCGGAGATGCAGCCGCTGGCTGATGCCGCCAAATGCCGCAGCGAGAGCGACTGGCTGATCGGCATCAATAGCACCCGCGCCCTCACCGCGCTGAATTCACGCCACGGTGGCTTCCGCCTCACCCCGGTGGGCCGCGTGCAGACGCCGACGCTTTCCATCCTCGCGAAACGCGAGCGCGAGATCGCCGCCTTTGTGCCGCGCACCTACTGGGAGGCCATCGCGCTCTTTGAAGTGCCCGGCGGTCGCTACCAAGGCCGCTGGATCGACGAATCGTTCAAGAAGGACGAAAACGACGAGCACAAGAAGCAGGAGCGCCTGTGGGATGAAAAGACCGCGCAGGCCATTGCTGACCGTTGCACGGGCAAACCGGGCAAAATCGAGCAGCAGACCAAACCGGCCCGCCAAGCCGCGCCGTTGCTCTATGACCTCACGAGCCTCCAGCGCGAGGCGAGCAACCGTTTCGGCTTCTCCGCCCGCCGCACGCTGCAAATCGCGCAGGCTTTGTATGAGAAGTTCAAGGTGCTGACCTATCCGCGAACGGATTCCCGTCACCTGCCGGAGGATTACATCGGCACGGTGATCGATACGATGAAGACCTTTGCCAGCCACGACAGCCGCAAGCAGGACGCGCTGCCGCACGAGCTGGGCACGCACGCCGCCACGGTCGTCAGCAACCAGTGGGTGCGGCCGAACAAGCGCATTTTCGACAACAGCAAGGTGAGCGATCACTTTGCCATCATCCCCACCGGCCTCATCCCGCCGAAGGAACTGCCGGAAGCCGAGCAGAAACTCTTCGACATGGTGGCGCGTCGCTTCGTGGCCGTGTTTTTCCCGGCGGCGGAGTTTGAAGTGACCACCCGCATCACCCGTGTGGGCAGCGATGCCTTCAAGAGCGATGGCAAGGTGCTCAAATCCCCCGGTTGGCTCGGTGTTTACGGCAAAAAAGCCGCCGAAGAGACCGCCGAAAGCGGCGAAGACGCGGCAAAGCTGCTCGTGGCCGCCAACGATGGCGACCTCGCTAAGACGCTCGAAGTCGAGGTGAGCGAACTGCAAACCAAGCCACCGCCCCGCTACACGGAAGCGACGCTGCTTTCCACCATGGAAGGCGCGGGCAAATTTGTGGAGGACGAAGAACTCGCGGAGGCGATGAGCGAACGCGGTCTGGGCACTCCCGCCACGCGTGCGGCCATCATCGAAGGCCTCATCATGGACCGCTACATTGAGCGTGTTCAGCGTGACATGCATGTGACGCAGAAGGGTCTTGCCCTCACCGAGCAGATCGGTGAAATCGGCATTGAGGTGCTCTCTTCGCCCGAAATGACCGGCCAGTGGGAATACAAGCTGCGCCAGATGGAGCAGCGCCAGCTCGATCGAGGTGCCTTCATGAAGGACATCCGCTCGCTGACGAATCAAATCGTCGAAAAGACCCGCGCGGCATCCAAAGCGGCGAAGGAGAAGGTCTATCCCGAGTTCAAGGCTACCTGCGGCGTTTGCGGTAGCACGGAAGGCTTTAAACAGACCGAAGAATTCTACGGCTGCAAAAACCCGAAGTGCAAGGTGCGCGTGTATAAGACCGTGGCCTCCCGCCCGATGAGCGATGACGAGATTCGCACGCTGATGGAGAAACGCTTCTTGGGGCCGATGGAAGGCTTCCGCAGCAAGAAGGGCAAGGAATTCAGCGCCGGACTGGCCATCAAGGACGACATGAAGGTGGCCTTCGTCTTCGAGGGCAATGATCCCGATGCGATCAACTGGGACGAATGCCCCGTGATCACGAAATGCCCGGTCTGCGCCCTCAAAAAGCGCGAGAGTAGCATCTACGACACGCCGGATGGCTACGTCTGCAAGATCGCCGCCCTCGAAAGCGGCAAATGCAATGCCCGCCTGCCCAAAGTGCTCTGCAAAAAGGACATCACGCCGGAAAACGCCCGTGAGTTCTTCGAGAACGGCAAGACCTCGTTGATCGTGAACATGATCAGCAAGCGCGGCCGCCCCTTCAGCTCCTTCCTCGTCTGCACCCCCGGTGAAAAACGCCTCCTCGGTTGGGAATTTCCGCCGCGTGAGCCGAAGCCCAAAGCCACGAAGAAGCCCGCTGGCGTGCGCGGCAGACAGTCGGCGAAGGTCGAGGACGGTTCTTGACCCGTTTTCGGCCAAAACTTGGCCTGATCGCCTCTCGCTCTTGTGAAGTTGCAGAGGCAATCCTTGCCAATTTTACGAGAAAACGAACACTCCGAGTTCTTGAGTATCTACATGACAATGTAAATACATGATAAATGCCTTGCGATTTCGAATCGAAATTCATAATCTCGCCCAAAATAGCGAAAAATAACCTTCGTCCCACTCTATGAAACTGTCGCTTCTCTCACGCCTCAAAAAGGATCGCCGAGGCTTGGCCCTTATCATCGTCGTCACCTCGATTGCCCTGATTTCGGTGCTCGTCGTGGCCATCTTCTCCGTCACCCGGACCGAGTTCCGCGCCACCCAAAGCTACGTCGCCGCCAAATCGGCCAAGCAGCTTGGGGACATTTCTGTCTCCATTGTCCAAGCGCAAATCCAAAACGGACAGGCGACGACTACTCAAGGAGCTTTTCATGCAACGCAGCCTGGCATGGTGCGGGTTTACAATTCCGACGGTTCCTTCAACTCGGCCTTAAAACTGTATTCGAGCCAACAAATGAAAGTTACTGGGGAAGAGGATAATTTACTTTCAGCAGCCAATTTGGCACCCGCGGCATGGGATACTATGCCCGCGAGATTCGTCGATCTCAACGAACCTGTGGTCCGCCCCGGTACGGTAACGACTGCGGAGGGGCAGAGTACCGGTTATTCGATCTACTTCCCGATCATTGACCCGCGCGCCGCATTTAACTCGGGCCGAGGTGAGCAGGACGCAGGGCAGAATGGAGTTCCCGGAACAACCCAGGTCGAGGGCTTTTCATACGAAGAGAGTAGTGCTTTGCTGGGAACGGCGGGTACGAGCTATGCTAAGCAAGTTGTGACTCCTGCGGAGTCTCCTAACGATGCCAAAAAGCTGAGACTTCCGATGCCTGTGGAGTGGATGTATGTACTCGAGGACGGGTCCGTAGGTGCGCTGAATGCGGCGAACACTTTCATCAGTGCTACGGGAGGCGCTGTGCCCAGCGCCACAAACCCAATCGTGGGCCGGATAGCGTTCTGGACGGATGATGAATCGTGTAAAATTAACATCAATACGGCGTCAGAACCGACGTTCATGTCCACCCCTTTTTACTACCACCAACGTGATGCGAAGTGGGCTCATTTCCCAGCGACTACAGGAGAGTATCAGCGGTATCCAGGGCATCCGGCAACGACTGCGCTAAGCGCGGTGCTAGCTCCTAACTATCTGCTCGATCCTTACCTACCAGGGCGCGATGGAGGAGGCCTGTCGCAAACGCAACTGGTGCAATTGAAGCAGCAAATCTATGATTTGATCCCCAAAATTGGGCGTGGGGGGTCGGAAGGAGGTACTCGTCCGTTTGTTCAGGATGACTTCTCTTCACAGAATGGAGAAGGCGAAGCCGCTATTAGCGTTAATTTGACTGAGTCTTCCAGAGAACGGCTATTCGCGAGTGTGGATGAAATGCTGTTCCTGCAATCAGGTTACACACCAACCAATGGCCGTGCACCCGCACGGTTTGCGATGCCCGGCGCGGCCAATCAATTTCTCTTTGACCATGACACTCTTGAGCGGTCGAGGTTTTTCCTGACTGCACACAGCCGTTCGCCTGAATTTACCCTCCATGGCCTCCCTCGCGTCTGCATGTGGCCCATCTCGGATGAATCTCTCGGGACTCAGCGCCGAACCACCTTCGACAACATGATCGCGCTTTGTGGCACCATCAAGCGCCTGGCATCGGATGACGTCAACGGCGGAAGCCCGGATCGGACCTACTACTTCCGCCGAGCGGTTTCTTATACGGATCCAAATGACTCCCGATCAGGTGGGCAATCAGGTTCGACTTTCGACCTCACTGGAAATACTACGCTAAGCCGTAACACAGCCCTTCTGCAGTATCTATCCACGCAAATGTCCGACTTGGAATGGCCTGCGACTGGCGCTTCGGGGGCCGGATCAGCAGGGGGATTCGATGACAAGTATGGTCAGAACAATGTGTACCAGCTTGCGGTGCAGTTTTTCGATTACATCCGCTGCACCAATCTCTATGATGGCATCCTCGCTCGCGATAATGACGCAGGGGGTAAACCGGGGGGCTACATCAGTCGTGATAACCAGCGATCAGACAATTATACTTATACTTCCCAACGTATCTCTCGGTCTCCCAATACGGTGGACAACGTCACGGCTGAGCTCGGCGCTAACAAAGCACGTGCGAACACATCCGGGGTGCTACCTGGGCATGGCCAAGTCTCCCCGGCAATGTGGGAGCAAGGAGGGACAACCTATAAAGGATTTGGCCGGATGCTCACCATCTCGGAAATTGGGTTTCAGTTCATCTGCACGGCAGATGGAAAACCTGATGACCGCAGTCTGACCACCTTTCCGGCTCCGACACCTGCCGGGCAGGGCGGTGGTACGGCCATTCGTTACGATCCCGAGACTGACGCCTACACCAATTCAAATGGTGTTAATATTCCCAATCCGCAGGCATACACGGGATTTGCTGTCGATGATTTGACAGGGCCGGATGGCCGCTTTTCGGTTTGGTACTCCAATTTTCCGCCTATTTCCAACCCTCCGGGTGCTGAACCCGGGACTGCCGAGAAGGCCATGATCGATTTTTACGGGTGCGACGCTGATCAAGTTGTCTCACCAACACACCCGGCCAAACACCCAGGTTTTTCACCTGCCAACTGGAACTACTCCCTCGCGGCAAATACACCTCTCGACGTAGATGAGAAAAGGGTGCAAATGGCCTTCTTGCTGGAGACTTTTTGCCCAAGTGTGGGGTGGACCAAATTTTATCCAGAGTTCACCATCACGATATCTGGTGGCAGCGCTGCTCAAATGAGACTGAACGGTAAAGAATTGTTCCAGACTTCCGGGGAGATTCCGATCAAATCCAATAATGGAAATATTTACGATGATAATAGTGGTCGTGCCTCTCCCATGGGGGGCCATGTGGGGCCTACACTGCTGATGGCTGGACGCAGAACGCGCACCATATCAGGCGGCGGTGGCAACGGAGGCCCTGCGGCGGCCTACGGGGCGACCGGAGGGACTGTGCTACTGCCCTCTGACACGGATTATGGCGATGATAATGCATCAGGCCATCAGGCATTGAACAATTACACATTCGTAAGTGATTATGTGACGGTGAAGCGTGATGAAAAAATGGTTTTTACTTTCCCACAGGAACCGCTGGTAATCAAAATTTACGACACGCATAGCTGGCAGAGTGCCACAGCAATTCAAGAGATTCAGATTGATTTTAACCAGTTGAGTCTCCCCACCACTCTGCCCGTGCCACACCTCGTCGGCTCCACAAATCCGATTGATGGTTATCAACCAGATCCAACAGATCCAACAAAGTACCATGGGGGACCGCGTGTTAACACTGACAACGGGGTCATGAACGGTCAGTATTTCAGTACTCTGGACGGCAATGGACGGAACCAGCATCGCCGCTCTCTGCAAGGGCCTCATTACTGGGGGTATTTATTTGATGGAGTGATTGGGCGTGGCCGAGGCACCTTCAATGCTGGCTACTCCAAAACGAATGGTGAACCCCCTTGGAGCCTACAGCCCGAAGTGATCGCAAGTGGTGGAGATTCCGTGAGTCAACTCAAGCGCGGACGTCTCGATACCACGTCGGGTATCGTGGATCGACCATTACCCCCCGGAGACTACTACGCTGGAGTGGGCATTATTCCAGACGCCACGAGTGATGTGATTCGCACCATCGTTCCTGCCGTGGGAGATTATCGAATCCTCGCAGCACGCCGTTTTGTGCCCACGGAAATGTGGACGCCGCATCCTCTCTGGCAGAATGGACCGGAATTTGATCAAATACGCCAAGCCCATAGTTTCAGCGGCTACCAGGCGAACAATGAGCCGGGGGCTTCCTTTTCGATCCGGACCAACGACCCTTCTGCGGTGATTGAAAACTATGTGGGCAACTACTCAGCTCTTTATCGCCAAGACTTGCAGTTGGTGGGTGGCGCTGGGTATCAGATGATTAACGACACCAATTTCAGAGAAGACCTCAATAATATGAGGGGTCGTCATCCTGACCTCCCCCCCCATGAGGACTGGGCGAAAGCTGCCAACGCTTTCGGTGATTTTGACACCGGCCTCTCTGGTGGTCGTGAAGGCCCCTACATTAACAAACCTGATGAAGGTAACTTCTTCGCGAACACCGAGATTCGCAATGGTGTGTCCCACTTTGAGCGTCAGGCCTATTTCCGGGAGTCCTGGGAAGATGCGGAGGATTGGCGCAGCGGCATTTACATGACGCCAAATCGCCTCATTGCCTCGCCAGTGATGTTTGGTTCCCTGCCGACGGGCGTCTGGCAAACTCCCGGTGGTTTGCCTTCCGCGCGGGATATGACAAATCTTGGCTCGCTGGAATACGCACCGTGGCAAACTCTGCTCTTCCGCCCTCACTCGCAGGTCACCAGCCAGCAGCCAAACTCTCACTCGAGCCACCCAGGTGCTTATGATCCGGCGGATCATTACCTGCTGGACCTTTTCTTCATGCCTGTGGTGGAGCCGTATGCGATCAGCGAGCCTCTCTCCATGGCCGGGCGTGTGAATATGAACTATCAGATGATGCCTTTCCCTCACATTCGCCGTGCCACCGGGCTACATGCCGTCATGAAGGGAGAATACGTCACCGCCATTCCTGCTAATGAGATTAACCGTGCCAAGGGGTATCGTGCTCGAAATGGAGGAACAGCTTGGGACGATACCTTCTGGGACGACAGCACTGATGCCAAATACTGGCACCGCCCGATCGATGTTCGTGCCACTCTGCGTCAGTTTGACAATCGCTTCAGGCACACTGCCGGGATCGCTACCAATGCGATGGGGCTTTTCCGCTCTGCCACACAAATCTGTGAGACGCATTTGGTGCCTGTTGACGCTGCGGGCTCTGGCACGGTGGATGCGAATGCTCAATCCCTTAGAAACGCCAATTCCCAAGCCGATTTTGATTCGGCTATGAATGATTTCTGGTCTCATAATCGAGTCACCGGAGACAACGTCAGAGAGCGTGTTTACTCGAATATTTATGCTCGCCTCACCACCCGGACGAATACGTTCCGCATCCATATGCGCACTCAAACTTTAAAGAAGGCACGTTCTACAAGCCCTGCGACGTTTGATCCGGTAAAAGATGCTGTTACCAGCGAGTATCGTGGGTCAGCCTTACTTGAGCGTTACATCGACCCGAATGACGGTAGTGGCGGGACAGGAGGTGGTGCGGTCATTCCTGACTATGCGGACTCTACAGGGCCATTCGCAGGCGGACGCCCACCACTAGACGCCTTTTACCGTTTTCGTATGATCGAATCGAAACGGTTCGCTCCATAATCTCAAACTCTAGCCTTTACTAAAATGGTTCACCTCATCCGCCTTACAAATCGTTCAAGGGCTGCCGGTTTTTCACTTGTGGAGGTTGCTCTCGCAGTCGCAATTGCATCCCTGGGTATCATTACTTGCCTTGGGCTGCTTCCCGAAGGCATCGAAATGTCACGCAAAACAGGGCTTCTGGCCATCAATAGCAATGTGCTCGACCAGATCATCCGTGATGTCGAGAATGCGCGGGATTGGAAAGCCATAAAAGCTAATTATGTGGCCCACCCGGGATTCCCTTCCGGCGGAACTGTCGCAGCGCCGGAGGACCGGACAAAGTATTATGACTATCAGGGCACAGCCGTCACGGCAAGCTCGCCAAATATTGCCTTCGTGGCGCAAATTCAGTACAACCTACCCTGTCTGCTTCCAGGAGAGACGACTGACCAGAGGTACTTAGCTAGGCTGAGGATCAATATCGCTAATACTTCGAATCCAGCCTTTAATTTTCCAGTGCCGGCCAATGGTCTTTACACGACGTTTTATCATCTTGTTAGCAAGTCCAGCTAGGTTTTTGTCATGAATTCGCATCTTCAGAAAATCACATCCTCAGAACGGAATCGCTTAGGACGAGGGGCTTTTACCCTGGTTGAACTCATGGTGTCGGTTTCCATTTTGGTGATTCTCATGCTGGTAGTCTCCAGTTTTGTGAATCTCGTCCAACGAACTTGGGTGAGAACCAATTCGAACATTTCCCAGTTTCGCGAAGCTCGCCTAGCGTTTGACGCCATGACTCGCACCATCAGTCAGAGCACGCTCAACACTTACTGGCAGTCCGCACAGTCTATTTCGAGACAGCAGGGTAATAATATGGGAACAATCTTGAAAGGAACCTCATATCGTAGGCAATCTGAGCTACAGTTTAGCTGCGGTCCTACAGTCGGGGGTGCTACAGCGTTATTCTCTACGGGCACAGCTGCCAATTATCCAGGTCATGGAGTATTTTTTCAGGCACCCCTTGGCGTGACTGGCCTCATCAGCCCCGCAGCCGGTGGCTCTGCTGTTATTGCTGACACACAAAACATGGTCAACCTTCTCTGTGGAAGAGGGTTTTTTGTCGCTTGGGGGGATGATGCCAGTTTCCGCCCCCAGTTTCTCAACACTCGGAATGTGCCCAAACGCACTCGTTTTCGCCTAATGGAGTTCAGCCCCACCGCTGAAAAGAATCCAATTTACAGTGATGACTATCGCCTGACCTATTCTGAGGATGGCCGCACGGTCGAAAACTCAAGGCTCTGGTTTCGAAATGCTACTGACAGCTCAGGCGGCACTTCGGCCGCCATTCAGCAGAACACGACATCCCAAAACGAGGATGCTTCGAATCGCGAGTTCACTCGCCCAATTGCTGAGAATATTTTGGCGTTGGTCATTTCCCCACGGCTTGCAAAAGTGGGGCGGAACGAGACTCAAACCTATAAAATCGCTCCTGATTATAGCTTTGATTCATCTTCTCTAGGAGCTGTGGGAGCCGGTGATGATGACTTTGGCCCTCAAGGAACCCAACACCTGCTGCCACCGCTTTTGCAGGTCACGATGGTCGCTTTGGATTCGCGAGGAGGGGAGCGCATTTCATTCGATGCCCAGCTTCAATCTCAGGTGGTACAAATGGTGACGAGCCGATTCAGCAGTGCTGCCCGCTACGCGGCAGATCTTCAGGCACTAGAAAGCGACCTTATTCAGAAACGTCTCGCATACAGGGTTTTCACCAGTTCGATTTCTCTTCGCCAGTCCCGCTGGAGCAAGTGATGCCCAGCTCTTCAACGAATACGCTCAACTCTTTGTGCCATGAAACTCTTTCGCGCATGCCGACAATCCTCCAAGGCTGCATTTACCCTTATCGAAACCTTGGTCGTCGTCTCGATCATCGTGCTTATTCTCGCCATGACAGGTCCATCCTTGCTTGGGACCATGCAGGCCAGTCGTTTATCTTCGGCTGGAGATACGGTAGTAGGCCTGCTAGCTGAGGCACAGCAAACTGCCATGGCACAAAATGTGCCTGTTGAAGTGCGCTTCTTTAAATATCAGACGCCCACAACCACCTACGAGAGCTATCACTCGTTGCAGGCGTTTAAAGTAACAAATGATCCGACGGTTGCCGTCGGGGAGGTTAAGGAGCTTCTAGTGCCAATTGGTACACTTACGCGCCTGCCTGATTCTGTTATCATCCCCTACGAGAAGATGCTGGCTCCTCTGCTAGACGCCAAAGGATTTGCAGACACTAAGCCAGACGGCACAAGCACTTACTCAGGTGTTCAAGCCGCTACTTACAACGCCATTCGATTTATGACTGACGGCACTTGCCGCAAGCTCTCAGATAATCCCACCACCGGGGTGGCCGCTATGACGTATCCCACTCTGCGCACCTCCTGCATCACGCTGAGCCCTGAGATTGGCCAGCAGGTCAATGAAACCAATCTGCCAAAAAACTTTTATTGTATCCAGGTTGACCCATATACGGGCAAGATTCGTACGTACCGGCCTGGAGAGTATTGAAGAGGCAAATTTCCGCATGACAGTGGCTTGAACGCCGCTTACCTGCGACATGGGTGAACCTCCTTCTATTGCTTTAAGTTTCGACGACGTCCTCCTCCTTCCGGCGCATAGCGCTGTTTTACCTGGAGAAGTCAATGTGGGTACAAAACTGGCTTCTATTGGCCTCAATGTGCCGGTGCTTTCCTCGGCCATGGATACCGTCACGGAGTCCGAGTTAGCTATTGCGCTGGCTCGCGAGGGGGGGCTGGGAGTCGTTCATCGCAACATGCCGATTGACCTTCAAGTGGAGCAGGTGGCTAGGGTGAAGCGAAGTGAGAACACGGTGATTCAAAGCCCTCTCACGGTTAGCCCGGATGCTCGTTTGGGTGAGCTGCACAGGCTGATGGCAGAGAAGGGGGTTAGCGGGTTCCCAGTGGTGGACAAAGATGGGAAACTCGTCGGTATGGTGACGAGCCGGGACATGTGGTACATAGATGACGAGAGCACTCCCGTTTCTGCGGTGATGACTCCCGGCACACGTCTCGCCACAGGAACTCCGCAGACTAGTTTTGAGGATGCGCTGAAGATCATCTACACGCATCGCATTGAAAAACTGCCTTTAGTTGACTCTTCCGGTAGGCTGGCTGGTCTGATCACGAAACAGGACATCATCAAGCGTCAGACTTTCAAAAATGCCGCCAAGGACGGCAATGGGCAGCTTCGGGTCGGGGCGGCCGTGGGCGTGGGCGATGATTGTGTGGATCGCGGCCGTGCGGTGCTCGCTGCGGGCGCAGATGCCGTGTTCATTGATGCTGCCACGGGGCATACGAGTCGTGTCATGCAGGTCATCGCTCGTCTTCGAGAGGCTCTGGGTGATATTCCCATTGTTGCTGGGAATGTGGTGACGGCTGATGGTGCCCATGATCTGATTAAAGCAGGTGTTTCCGCTGTCAAAGTGGGCGTAGGACCAGGGTCGATCTGCACGACTCGCATCATTTCAGGCGTTGGTATGGCGCAGTTTACCGCCGTTCAGGAAGTGGCTGAGGTTTGTCGTCCGGCAGGTGTCTGCGTCATTGCTGATGGCGGGATTCGTTACTCAGGAGACATCGTCAAGGCTCTCGCAGGTGGCGCGGATGCGGTCATGCTGGGCTCGTTACTTGCCGGCACCAGCGAAAGTCCTGGCAATATGGTGAAATCACAGGGGCGCACCTTCAAAGAGTATCGTGGTATGGGTAGCCTGAAAGCGATGCGAAAAGGGTCTGGGGATCGCTACGGCCAAAATAGCTCAGGCAAGCTGGTTCCGGAAGGTGTCGAAGCTCGCGTGCCATATAAAGGGCCGCTGGCTGATGTGGTCTTCCAATTGATCGGTGGGCTTCGCAGCGGCATGGGCTATGTGGGGGCAAATAACCTCGATGAGCTTCGTGCAAAGGCACGTTTCGTTCGAATCACGGCCGGTGGCTTGAAAGAAAGTCATCCACATGATGTCGTTATCACCGAGGAGCCGGTGAATTATGAGCCGCATTGAGTGATTTCAGAGACCTCAAAGGCATTCGATTGTGGTGGTGGGCTCGCGCATTCGACCAGGATTGAGTGAAATTAGTCATGTCTGGGGTAGGATTGGAGACCCATTCGCCTCTCGCGCCCTTCCGGGGTGCGATGCGGTAGGGCGGTGGGAGGTTCGGGTGTCCGGTGGTTGACCACCGGCTAATGTCTTTCGAGCCTCCAGATCGAAGGTTACGCGGAAACTTAGCGGAAGATGTGAGTCTTCCGCATTGCTTCGGAACGCGGACGCGTTTCGCGACGAGGGGAGGGCGTGATCAAGAAACCAACGGCAACAACTTCCCAAGCAACTCGCTGATCTTCACGCGTTCCTGCTCGCCGCTGTCGCGGTGGCGGAGGGTGACGGTGTCTTGGAGCTCGGGGCCTTTTTCGCCACAGGTTTCGAAGTCGATGGTGACGCCAAAGGGCGTGCCGACCTCGTCCTGGCGGGCGTAGCGGCGGCCGATGGAGGCGGTTTCGTCGTAGAAGCAGTTCAGGTGCTTCTTGAGCAGCGCATAGACCTCGCGGGCCTTGGCGACGAGTTCGGGCTTGTTCTTGAGCAGCGGGAAGACGCCGACCTTGATCGGGGCGACACGCGGATGCAGGCGCAGGACGGTGATGACTTCCTTTTTGCCCTTCTCATCGACCTTTTCGGTTTCGCTGAAGGCCTTGGCGATGACGGCGAGCGCCATGCGGTCGAGACCGGCGGAGGGTTCGATGACGTGCGGGACGTAGCTACCTTTGAAGAGACGCTCGAACCACGCACGCACGGCGGCCTCGGGCATCGGCTCGCCCTTGGTCTTCGCGGCTTCGGCGGCGAGGCGTTTCTGGATGAGGGCTTCCTTTTGCTCGTCGGTGAGCTTGGCGGCGGCGGTTTTGAGTTCTTCGTCGAAGATCTCCTGCGACTTCGTGCTGGCGGTCTGGTGCGCGGACAAATCGAAGTCGCCACGCGCGGCGATGCCTTCCAGCTCCTCGGTGCCGAAGGGGAACTCGCAGAGGATGTCCACGCAGGCGCGTGCGTAGTGGGCGAGGTCGGCGGGCGTCTGCCAGTAGTATTCGAGCACGTCGCCAAGGCCGATGCCTTGGTAGAACTTCGTGCGCTGATCGACCCAATAGCGGTGCCACAGCTCCCAGCCCCAATTTGGCTGCGGTACGCTCAAATCAGCGCCTTCATGCCACGTGGCGACTTCGCCGCTGATGATCTCGACGGCTTCGTCCGGCTTGATGAAGAACTCGAGTTCCATCTGCTCAAACTCGCGGCTGCGGAAGGTGAAATTCTTCGGTGTGACCTCGTTGCGGAAGGCCTTGCCGATCTGGCCGATGCCAAACGGCACCTTCACGCGGCTGGAGTCGAAGACATTCTTGAACTGCGCAAAGATGGCCTGCGCGGTTTCGGGGCGCAGGTAGGTCACGTCGTCCTCGGTCGCGGTGGGGCCGAGGTAGGTCTTGAGCATGAGATTGAAGGGGCGGGCCTCACCGAGAATGCCGCCGGTTTCGGGATGGAAATCGACGCTTCCATTCACGGCGTCGATCTTCTCTTCATTGAGCAATTCGATCTCCTCGGGCTTGCCGGCGGCTTCACCGGCGTTTTGCGCGATGAGGGCACGGATGCGTTTGCGGAAGCTCTCGATGTGCTCGCTATTTTTCAGCAAGGCGGAGATGGCACGGTCCCAGCGCCAGCCGTTCGGGGCCTTGGCACCGCTGTATTTCATGACGACGCCGTCCTGCGGATCGACGTGGTCGGCGCGGACGCGTTTGTTCGTCAGCGAGCACTCGCGCATGAGGTCGGCGAAGGTATCGACGTGGCCGCTGGCCTTCCAAATGGCGGGATTCATGAGGATGCTGGCATCCAGGCCGAGCACGTCCTCGCGTTCGCGGGTCATGGTGTTCCACCAGGCGGTGCGCAGGTTTCGCTTCAGCTCCGCGCCGAGCGGGCCGTAGTCCCACACGCCGCCGCAGCCGCCGTAGATCTCGCTGCTTTGAAAGATGAAGCCGCGGCGCTTGCAGAGGGAGACGATCTTCTCCATTTGAGCGATGGGGTTTTTGGCGTCGGTGGACATGATGGATGGATTTAGGGTGAAAGTGGGCCGAAGGGCTGGAATGCTCCCGGCAAGGGGGGCGCGAAGGGAGCACCTCGGGGGCGTGCGGGCAAGCGGGGAATGGAGGAAGCGATGGAGTGGTGGAGTTTTGGAGTATTGGCGGGCCAGTCTTCCATCACTCCATCACTCCATCACAGCGCTAGACCGAAGGGCGTGGAAGGCCTCTGCGTGGCTCTTTGCCCTTCGCCCTATGCCCTACGCGTTCCTGTCACGCGCACTTGGGGCAGCGGCCGTAGAATTCGAGCTCGTGGTAGAGCTTGGTGAAGCCGCTGGACTTTTCGATGTCGCGTTCGAGGGCCTCGACGGGGCAGGAGATGTCGAGGCGCTGGATGCGGCCGCATTTGGTGCAGACGAGGTAGTCGTCGTGGTGACCCTCCTCGATGATGGTGTAGTAAGTACTGCGGTCGTGCAGACCGAGGCGGCGGATGATGCTGCGCTCTTCGAGCTTCACGAGCAGGCGGAAGACGGTGGCGCGGTCGGCCCCGGTTTTGAGTTCCTTCGATTCGGCGATGTCGGCGAGGCTGAGCGGCTCGTGGGCATGGATGAGGATCTCCAGCACGTTTTCGAGGGCGCGGGTGCGGCGCAGGCCGCCTTCGCGGGTTTTGGCCAGCGCCGCCTCCAGCATCTTCTGGGCGGATTTTTTGTCGTGGTGACGACAGGTGGCGGAATGGTGGTGGTGGAGCATGGGGCTGGGGCGGCCACCTATGACGAAAAGTGGCGTCCCGGCAAGGTGTCACACGAGGTGCATATTCTGATTGCCCAATGGCTGGCTGCGGCGATCAAAGATGCCCAACCTAGCCTGCCATGAACCTCCGAGCCTTTTTCCGCCTTTCTTTTCTCGCCTTATGGATCGCTCCGGCCCATGCCGCCCAAGATGTCGTCATCTACGGCGGCACCTGCGCGGCGGTGACGGCGGCGGTGCAGGTCAAAAAGATGGGCAAGAGTGTGATCATCGTCAGTCCTGACAAACATCTCGGCGGCCTGAGCAGCGGCGGGCTGGGCTTTACCGACACGGGCAACAAGGCGGTCATCGGCGGCCTGGCGCGGGATTTTTACCATCGCATCTATCAGCACTACCAGAAGCCGGAGTCGTGGAAGCAGCAGAAGCAGTCCGAATACGGCAACAAGGGCCAGGGAACGCCCGCGATGGACGGCGAGAACCGCACGATGTGGATCTTTGAGCCCAGCGCGGCGGAGAAGGTTTTCGAGGATTACATCAGGGAATTCGCCATCGAGGTGGTGCGTGATGAATGGCTCGACCGTGCGAAAGGCGTCAAAAAGGATGGCGACCGCATCGTGAGCATCACCACGCTCAGCGGCAAGACCTACGAGGGCAGCATGTTCCTCGACACGACCTATGAAGGCGACCTCATGGCCGCTGCGGGCTGTGATTACCATGTGGGCCGCGAGGCGAACAGCGTCTATGGCGAGGAGCACAATGGTATCCAGGTCGGCGTGCTGCATCACCGCCATCACTTCGGCGCGGTGAAGGACAAAATCAGCCCCTACAAGGTGCCGGGCGATCCGAAGAGCGGCGTGCTGCCCCGCGTGAGCACGGAAGATCCCGGCAAATTCGGCGAAGGCGATAAGCGGGTGCAGGCCTACTGCTTCCGCTCCTGCTACACCAACGTGCCGGAGAACCGCATCCCGTTTCCCAAGCCGGACGGCTACGATGCCTCGCAATACGAAATTCTCCTCCGCGTGCTCAACACGGGCTGGGGCGAGTTCTTTGAGAAATTCGACCCGATCCCGAACTTCAAAACGGACACCAACAACCATGGGCCGTTCAGCTTCGACAACATCGGCATGAACTACGACTACCCGGAGGCCAGCTACGAGAAGCGCCGCGAGATCATCGCCGAGCATCGTCGCTACCAGCAGGGCTTGCTGTGGTTCGTAGCCAATGATCTGCGAGTGCCTGCGAAGTTGCAAAACGAGCTTCGCGAGTGGGGCCTGCCGAAGGATGAGTTCACCGACAACGGCAACTGGAGCCACCAGCTCTACATCCGTGAGGCTCGCCGCCTGATCGGCGACTACGTCATGACGGAAAACGAGCTGCGCAAAAAGAAGCCCACACCGTCCTCCGTCGGCATGGGCAGCTACACCATCGACAGTCACAACGTGCAGCGTTACATCACGCCCGAGGGCGATGTGCAAAACGAGGGCGACATCGGCGTGAGCACGAACGGTCCGTATGAAATCGCTTACGGCTCGCTGGTGCCGAAGAAAGGGCAGGGGAGCAATCTCCTCGTCCCCGTGGCCATGTCCGCCAGTCACATCGCGTATGGTTCGATCCGCATGGAGCCTGTGTTCATGATCCTCGGCCAGACCGCGGCCACCGCGGCCGTTTTCGCCATCGAAGACAAGCTGCCCGTGCAGCAGGTGGCCTATCCGAAGCTCCGTGACCGTCTTCTCCAGGATGGCCAGGTGCTGCATTACGACGGCCCGAAAAGCGCTCGTGGCCTCGACCCGAAAAAGATGGACGGCGTGGTCGTCGATGATGCGCAGGCGGCCAAAACGGGCGAATGGAGCGAAGGTGGCGCGGCCACCAAATTCATCGGCGATGGCTACGCCCACGATGGCAATGCCGACAAAGGCCATAAGAGCCTTCTCTTTACCGCCAAACTGCCCGCCGCAGGCAAATACCAGGTCTTCTTTGCCTACACGCCGAATGCCAATCGTGCCTCGAACGTGCCCGTGACCGTCATCCACGCCGCCGGTCGTCACAACGCCGTTGTGAACGAGAAAAAGCCCGCCCCTCCCGGAGCCACCGGCGTGTCGTTGGGCACCTTCGAGTTCGGCGCGGATGCCACCGTCCTCGTCAGCAATGAAGCCACCGATGGCTTCGTCGTGGCCGATGGCGTGCAGTGGGTGCCGGCGAAGTGATTCGTTCTAGAACCTTTGACCACGGAATAAACGGTAGTCTCTGAGTTTAGACTTGTTTCCTTAGTGAGTTCCCGCAGCCTGACGGCCTGACGATATGAAAACGCCCCCCAAGGTTTTACATCTCACTGTTCATCACTCATGGCTCACTTTGCATGGAGGGGGAGTTTTGGGACGGTTGTTCTCGAGCATGAAATGCCTGACCGGTATCATCACCGCCTCCGTTGTATTCGGCTCTGCTTCTTGGTGTCACGCAGCCGCGCCCGCAGGTGCCGATAAAGCCTTTTCGAAACGCTCCAGCAGTACCATCACACTGACTCCGGCTGACTGGGGCTTTTCAGACTCGGACACACCGCCCGATATCTTCTCGGCGGTCAAAATCGCCACGCTGCCATCCACAGGCATCCTAAAGGTAGACGGTGTGAATGCGACGGCTGGGCAGATCGTTTCCATTTTGCCGAGTGTTCCGGCAGGTGAAACCTGGAACACGCTAGCGGCAGCTGGCAGCGGCATCTGGAGGTGCATTACATGCTCCGCAGATGGTACCAAACTCGCAGCCGCCAGGCAGGGGGATATCTATGTTTCAAACGATTCTGGGGCGAGCTGGACACCCAGGTCTACTTTCGAATACTGGACTTCCATAGCGTCCTCAGCCGATGGGAGCAAACTCGCTGCCGTTGCAGGCATCAATGGTCTGATTTACATCTCATCTGACTATGGCGTGACGTGGACGTATCATGAATGGTACCGCAATTGGCAAGCCATCACTTCTTCTGCTGACGGCAGTAAGCTCGCTGCGGTGGATTTGGGTGGAAAAATCTACACATCGACCGATTCGGGGGAGAATTGGACGCCGCGAGAATCGAATCGTAATTGGAAATCAATCGTGTCTTCGTCTGATGGGACCAAGCTCGCTGCTGTCGTTTACGGCGGTCAAATCTACACTTCTAATGACTCAGGCGTAAGCTGGACTGCACGCGCATCGGACAAATCATGGTATTCAATCACATCATCTGCAGATGGCAGTAAATTGGCTGCCGTGGTCATTGGTGGCCAAATCTACACTTCCATCGACTCAGGCATAAGCTGGACTGCACATGGATCAGACAAATCATGGTATTCAATCACCTCATCTGCAGATGGCAGTAAGTTGGCAGCCGTTGAAAGTAGTGGGTATATCCACACCTCCACAGACTCGGGGATGAGTTGGACTATTCGGGATTACAACAGTTTCTGGCGAGGCATCACATCCTCAGCTGATGGCAGTCGGCTTTTTGCGGTGGCTGATTACGATGGCCTTATTCTCTCCTCAGCCGGTGCAGTGCCAGCTATCACCTACACCACCCCGGCAGGCACAGGCAGTGCCAGCTTCACCTTTCAGGTTCAAGACTCGTCCGCAACGAACAATCTAGACCTCAGCGCAAACACACTGAGCTTTGACTATGTCACGCCCCCACCTCCCAAGCCACCAGAAGGCGAGGACAAATCCTTTTCCATGCTCGCCACCACTACGGTCACGTTGGCTGAGACGGACTGGGGCTTTTCAGACTCGGACAACCCGGCGGATCGGTTTTCGGCCGTCAAGATTAACACCTTGCCTACAGTGGGGACTTTGAAGGTGGATGGTTTGAACGCCACGGCTGGCCAAAGCTTCAGCATTCAACCAAGCGGTACTCCTGGTGAGATATGGACAGCCCAATCGGCCTCTGGTAGTCGCAACTGGGGCCAAATCTCATCTTCTGCCGATGGTATTCAACTTATCGCAATTGGAGAGAATCAAATTTACATCTCAACTGACTCTGGCGTGACCTGGACGCCTCGTGAGATTCCCCGTAACTGGAGGTCCGTCACGTCTTCTTCCGATGGCAGCAAACTCGCTGCTGCCGTCTACGATGGGCAAATTTACACCTCGACCAATTCGGGGGTGAGCTGGGTGCCTCGGGATTCAAATCGTAAGTGGAATTCCATTACGTCTTCCGCAGATGGCAGTAAGCTCGCAGCGGTGGACCAAATCGGCTACATCTACACTTCTGTCGATTCGGGAGTGAGCTGGACACCTCGACTATCAGCATCTCAAGCTAGCAGCCAATGGGGGTCCATAACATCCTCTGCTGATGGTGCCAAGCTCGCCGCTGCGACTGAATACGGCCCCATTTACACTTCGAGTGACTCAGGACAGACCTGGACAGTGCGAACCACGAAGCGCAATTGGTCTGCCATTAGCAGCTCTGCTGACGGTAATATGCTAGCTGCAGTGGTTCGTGGCGGACAAATCTATACGTCCAACGACTCTGGACTTAGCTGGGTAGCTAGAGAATCAGCCCGCCTTTGGACATCTATCGCGTCCTCTGCGGATGGTAGCAGGCTCGCTTCAGTAGTCGATGGTGGTCAAATCTACATTTCCACCGATGCGGGCTTGAACTGGACGGCTAGGGAGGCTGATCGCTACTGGAGTAGCATCACTTGCTCCGCCGATGGCAATAAGTTCGTAGCGGGGGGATTATACGAGCACATATCCACCTCTGCAATCGCTGCCCCCACCATTACCTACACCGCGCCTGCTGGCATGGGCAGCGCCAGCTTCACCTTCCAAGTGCAGGACTCCGCCGCGACGGATAATCTCGACCTCAGCTCGAACACACTGAGCTTTAACTATTCCACCGCCTATCCGACGGTCACACTACCCGCCACGCCATCCGGCGGCTGGCCGATCAATCCTCTGACGGGGCTCTATGACATCGACGTGCCAGTGCAAAACACGACGGCTAATGTCATCAATGGCTTTCGTATCATAGTGGGTCTCACTGCTTATTCTAGCAGCCATCCCAGTCTCGTGCTCAGTAATGCCAGCAACATCGCGTTTTCCTACATCGACCATACCTGCCCACTCGCTGTTGGAGAAAGTGTCACACAGAGGCTGAGCTTTGGCCTGACTTCAAGCGGATTGCCAAATCCCTTCAATCCCATGTTGGTTGCCTTAACTTGGACGCCACCTGCCATGGGGGGGGCTTTGCCGAGTGGTCTGAGCTTCAGCAATGCAGGCATCCAGTCGAACAACGGCGGACCCTTTCAACTTAGTTGGCCCAGCACCGTGGGGCGCTGGTATCGCATCTACTACACACAGAACCTGAGCACTTGGTTCTCTGCCAGCACACCGATCCAAGCCACCACCACCCAAACGCAATGGAGCGACACTGGCCCGCCCCACACCTCCGCAACTCCAGGCACGGCTCGCTTCTACAAAGTCAGCGAGATTGCGTCGCCGTGAAATTCGCTCCTTGAAGCGGTGTTTGAACGAAGGTGCTCGCGCCTGACTCAGTACGGGCTCAAAACAGGGAAAAACTGGCAAAAAAGCCTTTGCCGCAGGGGGCATCTTGCTAGTCTGAAATCACCTCAACCGAGCACATTTTCCGAAGGGACATCTTGGACGGATTTCGGTGGGGGGTTCTCAGACTTTTTTATGCCAGACGACATCATTGATTCCATTGGATCAAACTCCACCGCCGTAGCTGCTGACCAGGCCTACGGTGCCGAACAAATCCAGCACCTGGAAGGCCTCCGTGCCGTGCGCATGCGGCCCGGCATGTACATCGGTGAAACGGATGAACGCGGCTTGCATCACTGCGTCTTCGAGGTGGTGGATAACTCCATCGACGAGCATCTCGCGGGGAATTGCAAAAACGTCTGGATCACCATTCACACGGACGGCTCCATCAGCATTGAGGACGATGGACGCGGTATTCCGGTCGAGATGCACTCCAAGGGCATGCCAACGGTCGAGCTGGTGCTCACGAACCTGCATGCGGGCGGTAAGTTCGGCGATGGCGCGTATGAATTCTCCGGCGGTCTGCACGGCGTGGGTGCGAAGTGCGTGAACGCCCTTTCCGATTGGTTCAAGTGCGAGGTCTATCGCGATGGCAAGATCTACGCCATCGGGTTTGAGCGCGGCATCACCACCGAGCCGCTGAAAGTGCTGGGCGATCTCGATGACGCGAAGCGCACGGGCACGAAGATCACCTTCTTCCCCGATGCGACGATCTTCACGATCACGACGACCTTTGTTTTTGATCGCCTGCGCACCCGCCTGCGCGAGCTGGCTTTCCTGAATCCCGGAATCACCATCCAGATCACCGATGAACGCGGTGAGGCTCCCCGCAGCGAGACGCTGATTTATGCGGAAGGCGTGAAGCAGTTCGTGAACGAGCTCGGTGAGGGCAAAGACAAGGTGCATCCCGAGCCAATCGTCATCGCGGGCCGCCGCGAGGTGATGCTGGAGGACAAGAAGAAGTTCATCCTCGTCGATTGCGTCATCCAGTACAACAAGGGCCTCAGTGAGCAGACGCTCTGCTTTGCCAATGCCATTCCGAATCCCGACTTTGGCACGCACTATTCCGGCCTCAAAACCGCGCTCACGAAGGCGGTGAAGCAATACATCGCCTCCAACCCGAAATCCTTCAAAGAGAAGATGCCGGAGATCGAGGGCGATGACTGCCGCGAGGGCATGATTTGCGTGCTGAGCGTCAAACACCCGCATCCGCGCTTCAATTCGCAGACGAAGGTGAAGCTCGTGAACGGCGAGGTCGAAGGCGTGGTGAACTCCATCGTGTATGAGGGCATGCTGCGTTACTTTGACGAGAATCCAGACATGGCGCTGGAGGTCATCAAGAACATCATCATCGCCGCGAAGTCCCGCGAGGCCGCCCGTCGTGCCCGCGAGGCCATCCGCAAGGACGCGATGAGCAGCGGTGGCCTTCCCGGCAAGCTCGCTGACTGCTCTGAGCGTGATGCGGCGAAGACCGAGCTGTTTATTGTCGAGGGTGACTCCGCCGGTGGCTCTGCCAAAATGGGCCGCAATCGTCACAACCAGGCCATCCTGCCGCTGCGTGGAAAGCTCATCAACACCGAGAAGGCTCGGCTGGAGAAGGTCCTCGCGAACAAGGAAATTCAAACCATGATCACCGCCATCGGCACCGGCATCGGTGGCGACAGCGAGGTGGAGGGCAGCTTCAATCTCGAAAAGCTCCGCTACCACAAAATCATCATCATGACTGATGCTGACGTGGACGGCAGCCACATCCGCACGCTGCTGCTGACGTTCTTCTTCCGCCAGATGCCCGAGCTGGTGAAGCGCGGCCACATTTATGTCGCCCAGCCGCCGCTGTATCAGGTGACACGCAAAAAGCGCGAAGAGTATGTGCAAAGCGATGCCGAAATGGACGCTATCCTGCTCGAACTCGGCTCGGGCGAGATCAATCTGCGCAACTTGGCTGACAACTCGAAGGTCGAGTCCGACAAGCTAAAGCAAATCCTCGGCCTGCTCGTGCCGGTGGCCAAATTTGCCGACATTATCCGCCGCCACGGCGCGGACTTCGAAACCTACCTCCAGCATCGCAATACGGAGACCGCCGAGCTGCCGCATTATCTCGTCATCATCCGCGAAGGCAACGAAGTGCACGTCAATTACCTTCTCGACCGCGATGCGCTGGCCAATTTCGCCCGCGAAAATCACGATCTGCACCTCTTTGGCAAACCGGAGGTCGATTCCGCCAACGGCACCGCCGCGCCGAAGCAAACCCGCCGCGCCCGTTTGATTGAGGTTCACGAGGCCCACGGCATGAAAGCCCGCTTCAAGCAACTCGATGAGCTTGGATTGCACGTCGATCACTTCAGCAGCCAGGACAAGCCGCTCTTCGAAGTCATCGAAGGCGATGGCGACAATGCGAAGATCCACCCCGTGTTCAGTATCCCCGGCATCCTCGACAAGGTCATGGAAATCGGCAAACGCGGCATGGAGATCAAGCGCTTCAAAGGCCTCGGTGAAATGAACGCCAAGCAACTTTTCGAGACCACCATGGACCCGAACAAGCGCACACTGCTCCGCATCCAGCTCGACGAAACCAACGCCCACGAAGCCGAACGCATCTTCACCATCCTCATGGGTGACGTCGTCGAGCCTCGAAAGCACTTCATCGAAGAGAATGCGCTGAATGTGCGGAATTTGGATGTGTAACCCCTCGTGAAGCCCAAACGCTCCAGTTCAACCAAAGCCATCCAGCCCGCTCAGCGGAGCTTCGAGGACTTGGTGCGTGAACTGAAGACGTTCATCACCGAAAGCCGACGGCAGATCATTCGTGCGGTGGATTTTGCTCAGGTGCAGACCTGTTGGGGCGTGGGGCGTTATATCGTGGAATACGAGCAAAAGGGGGCAGATAGAGCTAAGTATGGAGCCAAATTACTTCCCAAACTTTCAGAACGGCTCACCACCGATTTTGGACAGGGCTTTGATGAGCGAAACCTCCGAAACATGAGGCTGTTTTATCGCACTTTTCCAATTTGGAACGCACTGCGTCCCGAATTGAACTGGACCCAATACCGCACCCTTCTCCGAGTAGAAGACCCCAAAGCCCGCGAGTGGTATATCGAGGAGGCCATCACCCAAAACTGGAGTTCTCGTGCCCTTGATCGCCAGATCAACCGCCTCTACTACGAGCGGCTGCTTTCCAGCCGAGACAAAAAGGCGGTGAAGAAGGAAGCGGAGGAGAAAATAGCCGAGTTACCGCCATCGCCGAAGGACTTCATTCGCGATCCGGTGCTGCTAGAGTTTTTGGGGCTGCCGGAAACCGGACGGCTGCTGGAGTCGAACCTCGAACAACGGCTCATCGATCACTTGCAGAGTTTCCTGCTCGAGCTTGGCAAAGGCTTTGCGTTTATCGGTCGCCAGGTGCGGGTGAGTGCGGAGACGAAGGACTTCTATATCGATCTCGTCTTCTACAATTACCTCTTGAAATGCTTCGTGATCTTCGATTTGAAGCCCCGCGAGCTGCGGCACGAGGACATCGGCCAGATGGACATGTATGTGCGCATGTATGACGACTTGCATCGCGGCAAAGGAGACAACCCTACCGTCGGCATCATCCTCTGCGCTGCGAAAGACGCCTCCATCGCCAAGTATTCGATCCTCAACGGCAGTGAGAAGCTTTTCGCTTCTCGCTACACGCTTGTGCTGCCCAGCGAAGAGGTGCTGCGCCTCGAATTGATCCGCGAGCAGCAGATGCTGGAAGGCTTCAAGCCAGTTCGAGCCGCCAAAAAGCCGAAGCGCCAAATTTCTCGATAAACACCTCCCCTTTTCATTCCCTGTTTCATGCAAGACTCCAACACACGCCCCATCTCCGTCGCTGACGAGGTCAAGAATTCGTTCTTGGACTACTCCATGTCTGTGATCATCTCCCGCGCTCTGCCGGATGTCCGAGACGGCCTCAAACCCTCCCAGCGGCGCATCCTTTACGCGATGCATGAGCTCTCGCTCTACCCGCCGAAGAAGCATGTGAAGTGCGCGAAGATCGCAGGTGATACGTCCGGTAACTACCATCCGCATGGTGAGGCGGTCATTTACCCGACGCTCGTCCACATGGGGCAGGAATGGGCCATGCGGGAGACCTTGATCGACCCGCAGGGGAACTTCGGCAGCGTGGAAGGCGATCCTCCGGCGGCCATGCGATATACGGAAGCTCGCATGACGCACCTCGGCGGCGCTTTGATGCAGGACATGGACAAGGATACGGTCGATTTCGTCCCGAACTATGACGAACGACTCACCGAACCGACGGTCTTCCCGGCGGCGTTTCCGAACCTGCTCGTCAATGGCGGCACGGGCATCGCCGTCGGCATGGCGACGAACATGCCGCCGCACAACCTCGGCGAGGTCGTGGATGCCGTTTGTGCGCAGATTGATAATCCTGCGATCACCACGCCGGAGCTGATGGCGCATGTCAAAGGGCCGGATTTCCCCACGGGCTGCACCATCATGGGCACCACGGGCATCCGCGATTACATGGAAACCGGCCACGGTAGCGTGCGCATCCGTGGTCAGGCGGAAATCGTCGAAAACGGCAACCGCGAGCAGATCATTATCACGGAGATCCCATATAACGTGAACCGCGCGGAGCTGGAAAAGAAGATCGCCGAGCTCGCGAACGAAAAAATCATCCCCGAGATCAGCGGCGTGCGAAACGAGTCCGATGAGAACTCGCGTCTCGTCGTCGATTTGAAGAAGGATGCGCGTGCGCAGGTGGTGCTGAACAATTTGTACAAGCACACCGAGCTGGAAGCTTCGTTCAGCGTCCACATGCTCGCCATTGATGGCAACAGGCCGCGTGTCTTTGGTATCAAGGACGCCATCGCCTGCTACATCGAGCACCGCCGTGAGGTCATCATCCGCCGCACGAAGTATCTGCTCGCCAAAGCCGAGGTGCAGGCCGAGAAGCTCGAAGCCTTCCTCCTCGCTCTCAGCCGCCTCGATGATTTCATCAAGATCATCCGCGACAGCCGTAACCGCGACGAAGCCCGTGCCGGATTGAAGGCCTACACCTTCCCCGTCGCCACCGCCGAGCAACTCGGCCTGCTCATCCGCGGCCAGCCGAGCATCCAGGATGGTCGTTACGTCTTCACCGACAAGCAGGTCGATGACATCCTCGAACTCCGCCTCTATCAGCTCACCGGCATGGAGCGTGACAAGGTGAAAGCCGAATACGACGCCATACTCGCCACCATCAAGGACCTGCTCGACATCCTGGCTAGCGAGCAACGCGTGCTCACCATCATCAAAGACGAGCTGCACGTCATCAAGGCCAAGCACGCCTCACCGCGCCTCACTCGCATCGAGGCCGTCTCTGGAGACATCGACAGCGTCGACCTCATCCCGAACGAGGCCGCGATCGTCACCATGACGCACATGGGCAGCATCAAACGCACGCCTACCGCCGAATACCGCCTGCAAGGCCGTGGCGGCAAAGGCCTCAAAGGCATGGAAACCCGCGAAGCACAGAGCGAGGAGGACACCGACGACTTCGTCGAGCATCTCTTCAGCGCCCAGCTCCACGACTTCCTGCTCTTCTTCACGAACACGGGCCGCATGTATGTCGAGCGCGTGTATCAGATCCCGCAGGCCACCCGCACCGGCAAAGGCCGCAGCATCAAAAACGTGCTCAACCTCCGCACGGAGGAGAAAATCGCCAGTGTGCTCATCTTGAAGGCCCAAGGCGCTGAAGACGACGCCATGTGGGCCGCAGATCGCTATGTGCTCTTCGCGACAAAGGACGGCACAGTGAAGAAAACCGCCCTCGAAGAGTTCAAAAACTACCGCAAGGACGGCATCATCGCCATCAAGCTCGATGAAGGCAACGACCTCGTCGATGTGGTGCTCACCGATGGCACGAAGGAAGTCTGCCTCGTCACGCATGAGGGCATGTTTGCTCGATTCCATGAGACGGGCGAAGACCTCGAATCACCGAACCTGCGCTCCATCGGCCGCAACACCGCGGGTGTGCGTGGCATCACCCTAGATGCCGACGACTTCCTGGTGAGCTGCCTCACGAACGAAGAAGGAGCCATGGTGCTCGTTGTTAGCGAAAACGGCCTCGGCAAACGTACCCCCTTTGTCGAATACCGTCTTCTCACCAATCGCGGCGGCAAAGGGGTCACGACGATGAATGTGACCGAGAAGACCGGCAAAGTCGTCGCTGCTCTCGCCGTGAAAGAAACGGACGAGCTCATGCTCATGACCAGCAAAGGTCAAAGCGTGCGCATTAAGGTCAGCCAGATCCGCGAAACGGGCCGCAATGCTCAAGGCGTGAAGCTCATGTCGCTGAACGAAGGCGAAACCATCCAGGACGTGGCCACGGTGATCTCCGAGGAGGAGGAAGCCCCTGCTGCGGAGGGTGAAAGCACGGCCGAAGCTGCTCCCGAAGCCCCGGCTGAGGTGGCATCGGATGAGCCTTCGGCTCCTGAAGCCTGATTTCGCTCCTTCAAAGGATTCGCTGAGTTGATAAGTCCTCGCCAGTGGCGGAGACATTCAGTTTATGCGCCCGTTCGTCCTTCTCACCATGACTGTCACCGCCCTTGCTGCCGACTCGTTGACCTATCCGACCACCCGCAAGGAGGAGGTCGTGGACACGCTGCACGGGGTGAAGATCGCCGATCCCTACCGCTGGCTGGAAGATGACAACTCGGAGAAGACCAAAAAATGGGTGAAGGCTCAAAACGAGGTCACGTTCGGCTATCTGGAGAAGCTGCCGCGTCGTGCGGAGATCCAATCGAGGCTCAAGGAGTTGTGGAATTACGAACGGGTGGGCATGCCCTTCGAACGCGGAGGGCGGTGGTTTTATTCGCACAACAGCGGGTTGCAGAACCAGCCTGTTTTGATGACGGCGGAGTCTCTGGAGGCGAAAGCGACGCTGCTGCTCGATCCGAATGCGATGTCGAAAGATGGCACCACCTCACTCAGCGACTACGAAGCCAGTGAGGATGGCAAACTCATCGCGTATGGCGTCTCGGAGGCGGGGAGCGATTGGAACACGATTCGCCTGCGTGACATCGCCAGTGGCAAGGATCTCGAGGATGTGATCCGCTGGGTGAAGTTCAGCGGCATTTCATGGCTCAAAGATGGCAGCGGCTTCTTTTATGCCCGTTACGATGAACCGAAGGCTGGAGCGGCTTTGACGGCCAAAAACGAGTTTCATAAGCTCTACTTCCACAAGCTCGGCACGAGCCAGAAAGAGGATGTCTTGGTCTATGAACGCCAGGACGAGCCGAATTGGGGCTTTGGCGGTCATGTGACTGAGGATGGTCAATATCTCATCATTCCCGTGTGGCTCGGCACGGAGCCGAAGAACCGTCTCTTCTACAAAAAGATCGCTCCTGACGCCCCGGTGGTGGAACTGCTGAATGACTACGATGCCCGCTACGACTTCATCGACAACGTCGGTCCGATTTTTTACTTCCACACGGACCTGAATGCCACCTGCTACCAGGTCATTGCCATCGACATCCGCAAGCCGCAGCGTGGCAACTGGCGCGTGATCGTGCCCGAAGTGCCGAAGGTGCTGCTGGAAAACGTGAGCACTGTCGGCGGCAAGATGCTCTGCCAGTATCTCCGCGATGCGAAGACCGAGGTGAAGTGCTTCGACATGGATGGAAAGCTCATCCGCGAGGTGAAGCTGCCCGGCATCGGCTCGGCGGGTGGTTTTGGCGGTCATCGCACGGACAAGAGCACGTTTTACACCTTCACCAGCTTCACCGAGCCGGGAGCGATCTACCGCATGGACCTCGAAAGCGGTGAGAGCACGCTTTGGAGGAAACCGGAGGTGAAATTCGATGGAGCAGCCTTTGAGACGAAGCAGGTTTTTGTGACCAGCAAGGATGGCACGAAGGTGCCGATGTTCATCGTTCACAAGAAGGGGCTGAAGCTCGACGGCTCGAATCCTACGCTGCTGTATGGCTACGGTGGATTCAGCATCAGCCTCACGCCTTCGTTTTCCGTCTCACGAGCCGTGTGGCTGGAGATGGGCGGTGTCTTTGCCATGCCCAATCTGCGCGGCGGCGGCGAATACGGCCGCGACTGGCATCTCGCTGGGGTGAAGCTGGGTAAGCAAAACGTCTTCGATGACTTCATCGCCTCCGCCGAGTGGCTCATCGCGAACAAATACACCAGCAGCGCCAAGCTCGCGATCCAGGGCGGTAGCAATGGCGGACTGCTCGTGGGTGCCTGCATGACGCAGCGGCCTGAGCTCTATGCCGCCGCCTTGCCTGCGGTGGGCGTGCTCGACATGCTGCGCTTTGAGAAATTCACCATCGGCTGGGGCTGGCGCAGCGATTACGGCAGCGTGGAAAACGGCGCGGAGTTCAAGGCCCTCCTCAGCTACTCGCCCTATCACAACCTGAAGCCAGGCACCCGCTATCCGGCCACCCTCGTGCTCACCGGCGATCACGACGACCGTGTGGTGCCTGCTCACAGCTTCAAATTCGGTTCCCGTCTTCAGGAAAGCCAGGCCAAGGACGGTCCGCCGGTGCTCATCCGCATCGAAACCAGCGCCGGTCATGGTGCTGGCACCGCCTTAAACAAGATGATCGAGAAGACCGCCGATGAGTGGGCCTTCCTCGTGAAGCATCTGGGCGTCGAAGCTACGCGATGATGTCCCTCAAAACATTCCCATGCACGTCGGTGAGCCGCAGATCGCGGCCACTGAAGCGGTAGGTGAGCTGTTCGTGGTCGATGCCCATGAGGTGAAGCACGGTCGCCCACATGTCATAGACGGTGCAGGCGTTTTCGATGGCATGGTAGCCGAAGTCGTCGGTGGCACCGTAGATGTGGCCGGGCTTGATGCCACCGCCGGCCATCCAGATGCTGAAACCGTAGGGGTTGTGGTCGCGACCGTCGGTGCCTTGGGCGAAGGGCGTGCGGCCGAACTCGCCCGCCCAGACGACGAGGGTGCTATCGAGCAGGCCGCGTGATTTGAGGTCTTTAACAAGCGCGGCGATGGGCTGATCGACTTGACGGGCCATGTTGCCGTGGCCTTTTTTGATCTCGCCGTGCTGATCCCACGGGTTGGGGCCTTGTCCGGCTCCGATCTTCTGCGGCAGGCAGCTCAGCTCGATGAAACGCACGCCGCGCTCGACCAAACGACGCGCCAGCAGGCACTGCTGGCCGTAGGCGGCGGTGGTGGTGCCGGTTTGGTCGATACCGTAGAGCTTTCGCGTCGCGGCGGATTCGCCGGAGAGGTCGCAGAGCTCGGGGACGGCGGATTGCATGCGCCAGGCGAGTTCGTAGTTCGCGATGGCGGCTTCCACATGCGTGTCGTGCTGCGTGGTGGCGGCAAAGCGGCGGTCCATCGCGCGGATGAAGTCGAGACGCTTGCGCTGCGTGGCGAATGGCTCCTGCGGGCGGATGTTTTTCACGGCTTCGGCTTCATCAACCTTGATGATGGAGGCCTGATGCTGGGCGGGAAGGTATCCATTGCTGAACAAACCGACGCCGCCATGCGGCACGTTGGCACCGCCGCTTTGCAGCACGATGTAGCCGGGGAGATCACGCGACTCGGTGCCGAGGCCGTAGCTGGCCCAGGCTCCGGCGCTGGGGTAGCCGACGAAGGGAAAGCCGCTGTGCATGAAGAAATTGCCCTGCGCATGCTCGCTGAACTTTGCCGTCATGCTACGGATCACGCACAGTTCGTCCGCCACCGTGGCCATGTGCGGAAAGAGGTCGCTCACCGGCATGCCGCACTGACCGTGGCGCTTGTAGGCCCAGTGCGCAGGCTGCACGGTGCCGTTGTTGTTGAACTGCGTCTTCTTCACCTCGCCTGGCATCGGTTTGCCCGCGTATTTTTCGAGCTGCGGCTTCGGATCAAACGAGTCGATATGCGAAACACCGCCGCTCATGTAGCAAAAGATCACGCTGCGTGCCCTCGGTGCAAAACGCTTCGCCCGATGGACCAGCGGCGTCTCCGCCTGCATCAAGCCTGCCAACGCCGCCATCCCAAAGCCCGTGGAGGCGCTGGTGAGCATCTGGCGGCGGGTGAGCGAGTTATTCATCACGCAATGATGTCCCTCAGCACATTCCCATGCACATCGGTGAGCCGCAGGTCGCGGCCGCTGAAGCGGTAGGTGAGTTGTTCGTGGTCGATGCCCATCTGATGAAGCACGGTGGCCCACAGGTCATAGACGGTGCAGACGTTCTCGGTGGCGTTGTAGCCAAATTCATCGGTGGAGCCGTAAACGTGGCCGCCTTTGATGCCGCCGCCAGCCATCCAGACGGTGAAACCGTAGGGATTGTGGTCGCGGCCGTTGTTGCCTTGAGCGAAGGGCGTGCGGCCGAATTCGCCAGCCCAGACAATGAGCGTGCTGTCGAGCAGGCCGCATGAGCGGAGGTCTTTGATGAGGGCGGCGATGGGTTGGTCGATCTGGTGGGCCATTTTGCCGTGGCCTTCTTTGATGGCTCCATGGTGATCCCAGGGATTGGCTCCGTTGCCACCGCCGAGGTTGTAGGCGAGCGTGCTGAGTTCGATGAAGCGCACGCCGCGTTCGACCAAACGCCGAGCGAGCAAGCATTGGCGGGCGTAGGCTGCTTTTTTCGGCTCGGGATCGTCGAGGCCGTAGAGTTTTTTGGTCGCCTCGGTTTCGCCGGAGATGTCGCAGAGGTCGGGCACGGCGGATTGCATGCGCCAGGCCATCTCGTAGTTCGAAATGGCGGCTTCGACGTGCATGTCGTGCTGCGTGGTGCTGGCGAATCGTTTGTCCATCGCGCCGATGAAGTCGAGTTGTCGCCGCTGCATGTCGTGCGATTGGCGCGGGCGAATATTGGTGACCGCTTCGGCTTCATCAGCCTTCACGACGCTGGCCTGATGCTGCGCGGGCAGGAAGCCGTTGCTGAACAGGCCGACGCCGCCATGCGGTGTCGCCGCGCCGCCGCTTTGCAGCACGACGTAGCCTGGGAGATCGCGTGACTCGGTGCCGAGGCCGTAGCTCGTCCACGCCCCGGCGCTGGGAAAGCCGAGGAAGGGAAAGCCGGTGTGCATGAAGAAGTTTCCCTGCGCATGCTCGCTGAACTTCGCGGTCATGCTGCGGATCATGCAGAGGTCGTCCGCCACGCCGCCGATTTGCGGGAAGAGATCGCTCACCTCAAGGCCCGACTGCCCGTAGCGTTTGAAGTCCCAGTGCGAGGGCTGAACGGTGCCGTTGTTGTTGAACTGCGTCTTTTTGACCGCCCCCGGCATCGGCACGCCCTCGAACTTCTTGAGCATCGGCTTGTGATCGAACGAATCGACGTGGGACACGCCGCCGCTCATGTAGAGGAAGATGACGCTGTGTGCCTTCGGCGCGAAACGCTTGGCTCGATTCACGAGGGCTGCTTGCGACTCCTCTTGCATCAAACCAGCAAGAGCGGCCATGCCAAAGCCGGTGGAAGCGCGGGAGAGGAGGTGGCGGCGGGAAAGGGTTGTATTCATGAGCAGTGAAATTTGGCGCGTGAGCGTTTTGGACTGCTCCAGCCCTCTTGAGCTTTGCGGAGGCCTGGGGACGTTCGAAAGCGCCGGAGGTCCGGCGCATTCCAGGACGCTGTCGCGAGTTCTGAATGCGTGATCATTGGAGATAGATGAACTCTTTCAGGTTGATGAGGCTCTGCGCGAGGCTCGCCCATGCTTGAATTTTTGGATCATCGCCGATCATCGAAGTTCGCGCGGCTTCGAGTGCTTGGTTCATTGCATCACGCTGCGATTGAAGGCGCGTGAGTTGCGTTCGCTGGGCATTCGAGAGCGTGGCAAGGATGTCGGCTTCGGTGATGGTGCTGGATTCGATGCGGGCGGTCTTGGCGATGTCTTCGGGCGTCAAAGCGCGGTCGTAGAGGCGGGCGCGGAAGATGCGTCCGGCGAGGCCTTTGTTGCCGGAAGGGGAGCCGTGGCGGCAGCCGAGGAGGACTTGGCTGGCGTCGGTTTCAAAGACGGCGGCGGGGGCTTTGCGGTAGGTGATGCCGTAGGGTTTGCCATCGCGGTAGCCGCTGATGGTGCCATCGGGTTGATAGACGACGGCGATGTGGACGGGGCGTGTGGCGGCTTCGGTCTCGGCGGGACCTTCGAAGAGTTCGCTACGATTGAAGTGGTCGCTTCCGGCGACCCAGTGGGCGGCTTGTTTTTCGCCGAAGACAAGGGAGTCGAAGATGCCGCCGTTTTTTTCCTGCACAGTGAGGACGCCGCCGCCTTGCTGGGTGAGGTTGTCGAGCATGACCCAGGCTTCGAGGGTCTTGGCGGTGAGTTTTTTCGGCAATGAACCAGATTGGGCCATGGATTTGCCATCGAGGATGAGGGCACCGTTTTCGAGGCGGGCTGTGTCGGTGAGGGTGAGCGGGAGTTTGCCTTTTGTGTCGTTGAGGTTGTCGAAGGTCCATTCGGCGAGGGGGGAGGGGACCGAATTGACGGGATTGATCGGATTGACAGCTTTGAGGAGTTTTTGGCGAGCGGGGGCTAGGATGGCGGTGATTTGGTGGTTGATAGCGGTGAGCTGGTTTTTTTGTTCAGTGAGCTTTTGGGCTTCCTGATTGGTTTGGGCTTGGAGTGTGGTGAGGTAGGCCTGGCTTTGAGTGACTTCGTCGGCGGTGGCTTCGCGTGAGAAGGCTTCGCGGAACATCTGGCGGATGCGTTGGTCGTCGGGTGTAATGGTGGAGGTGCGCAGGGCCCAACTGCGGGCCCAATCGATGACGTTGGGATCGTTGAGCAGGGTGAGAGATTGGGCGGGGACGTTGGTTGCATCACGCTTGCCGCGAGTGGCGAAGGGCACGGGGGAGTCGAAGGTGGTAAGGAAGAGTGGGAGGGAGTTGCGGATGACTTTGATGTAGATGCTGCGGCGGTCGTCGCCGCTGCCGACGGATTCGCCGTAGAGCGTGGGGTCGAGCTTGCCGGACAGGGTGACGATGGAGTCGCGGATGGCCTCGGCTTCGAGGCGGCGGGTGCTCCAATGACTCAGTAACTTGTTCTCTGGGTCCAACTGAGAACTGAGAACTGAGAACTGTGAACTCCGCTGAAACGCTTTCGATGACACCATGAGCTTCACCATGTCTTTGATGCTGCCGCCGCTGTCGATGAAGCGCTGGGCGAGGAAGTCGAGCAACTCAGGGTGCGTGGGGAGATCGCCGAGCTTGCCGAAGTTGTCGGTCGTGGCGACGATGCCGCGGCCGAAGACGTGATGCCAGAGGCGGTTCACGATGACGCGTGCGGTAAGCGGGTTGCTCTTTATGTCCGCCATGCGCTCGGCGAGTTCGAGGCGGCCGCTTTGCTTTGTGGCGAAGGGCGTGGGATCGAGCGCGTCGAGGAATCGGCGCGGGACGATCTCGGCGGGCTGTTTGTGGTCACCACGGACGAAGAGCGCGGCGTCTTTGGCATCGGCTTCGATGACGCCGGGGACGCGAGTGGGAAGCGGGAGCTTGGCTTCGAGGTCGTGGTAGCGGCGGAGGAGTGGCGTGATGGAGTCGAGGGAGAGCTTTTGGGATTGGATGAGGGCGTCGAGGGCTTCGGCGTCGGCATCGGTGAGGGTGTTGGATTGCCAGGTGGAGATGAGTTGAGACGGGGATGCGGATGAGGGCGTCGGCGCTCCTGGTGGGGTCTTGTCTTTGGTGATGACGGCGTCGGTGAGGATGAACCACGATGGGGCGTTGGCTTTGTATTCCGCAGGCATGTCGGCGGCGGTGGTGAGCTGGAGGAAGATTTCGTCGTCCTTCCAGAAGTCGAGGTCGAGGCTGCGCCAAGCGAGTTTTTCGTCTTTGGGCTCTTTGAGTTCGACGGCTTTGTGGATGGTGCCGGTGCGCGGGTAGTTTTGGACGACGTATTTGGCCTTCACGCCGCCATTTCCGGCGACGCGGAACCAGAGGGTGCCACCAGGATTTTTGAAGCGGTCGGTGACGAGGACGGCGCGGTCTTTTTGAGTGAGGGGGCTGGAGAGGTAGCCGCTGGGGTGGATGCGGATGCCATTTTCGATGAGTGAAAACTCTCCCGGTTTGGAGTGGGGGAGGCCGTGGAAGGTGAAGGTTGGAGTTCTTTGTTCTTGGTTCTTCGTTCTTGGTTGTTCAGAGGTCGACGGGAGTTTGGAGAGCCAGTTGGTGATGAGGGTGGTTTTGATCTCGGTTTTGAGTTTTTGGAGTTCGGCGCGGATGGCGTCGCCGGTGCCGGGAGCATTGGCGTCGATGACGGCGGGGTGGGTGCTGGTGAAGATGCCGTAGAGGGCGTAGAAATCGGCCTGGGAGATGGCGTCGAACTTGTGGTTGTGGCAGCGGGCGCAGGAGACAGTGAGGCCTTGGAAGGCCTTGGTGACGGTGTCGATTTGGTTGTCGGTGAAGGTGACCATTTCATCGAGCGAATCGACCGGCGAGAAGCCGTGCAGCACCATGCGAAGCTGCGCGATGCCGATGGCGCTTTCGTTGAGGCCGTTCTTCAGCCGTGGCTTTAGCAGGAGGTCGCCTGCGATGGCTTCTTTGACGAGCTGGGGATAGGGAACGTCGTCGTTGAAGGCGCGGATGAGGTAGTCGCGGTAGCGCCACGCGTAAGGGATGGCGGGGTCTCCCTCGGAGCCGTAGGACTCGGCGTAGCGAACCCAGTCCATGAAGTGGCGGGCCCATTTTTCGCCGAAGGAGGGGGAGTTTAAGAGGGCGTTGATTTGGTCTGACGGGTCGGACTTGTCGGACGAGTCCGACGGAGGCAAACCGGTGAGGATGTAGCTGATGCGTCGGCGGAGGGTTTGGGCGTCAGCGGGAGGAGCGGCGGGGAGGTTTTGTTTTGTCAGCTCGGCGTCGATGAAGTCATCGATGGTTTTGAGCTTTGAGTTTTCAGTTTTGATCTTTTGGAAGGCCCACCACTCCTTCCGGCGTGCGAGCGTGGCGGACCACGCGGTTTCTTTTTCGACCTGCTCTTTGCTCGGGGGAGCATCACGGGGATCGACAGCGCCTTCGCGAATCCATTGCTCGAAATCGGCGATGACCTTGGCGTCGAGTTTGGCGCCGTTTTTGGGCATCTTGAGGTCGTCGTGCTCGTGGCGGAGGGTTTGGAGGAGGAGGGAGTTTTTGGGATCGCCGGGCTTGATGGCATCGCCGGAGTCGCCGCCGGTTTGCCAGCCGGGTCGGGAGTCGAGCACGAGGCCGCCTTTCTGCTTCGTGGCGGTGCTGTGGCACTCGTAACACTCCTGCGCGAGGATGGGGCGGATGCGGGACTCGAAGAAGTCGAGTTGTTGAGGAGTCGGTGCGGCGAAGGAATAGCCGCAAAGAATCGCAGAGAACGCAAAGAGGAGTTTTTTCATGCCAGGAGCCTCCGGGTGATGGTTTCGGCGGCCTGGATGCAGAGGTGGCCGAGTTTTTCGAATTGATCGCGTTTCAGGCGGAAGCTCGGGGCCATGACGGTGACGGCGGCGACGGGGTAACGGTATTCATCAAGCACCGCAGCGGCGGCGCAGTGGATGCCTTCGAGGCCTTCCGCGAGATCGGTGGAGTAACCACGCTTGCGCGTTTTGGTAAGATCGGCTTCGAGGGCGCTGCGGGTGGCGAGGGTGGTGGGCGTGTATTGCTTGAGCTTCACGCTGGCGAAGAAGGCATCGAGTTCAGCACGCGGCAGATGCGCGAGGACGGCCTTGCCGGGGGCACAGGAATACATCGGCACCTGAAGGCCGACGGTGCTGCTGACCTTGATGGGCTGGGAGGAAATGCACTGCTCTAGCACGGTCATCTTGTGGTTCACGCTAGTGAGGAGCTGGGTGGTTTCGCCGGAGGCATCGCGCAGCCATTTGAGGGATTCGAGGGCGCAGACGACGAGGCTTTTTTCTCGAACCTGCGGGCGGGAGAGGTCGAAGAGCTTGTTGGTGAGCACGAAGCGCTTGTCGTCCTCGCGGCGCTGGAGGTAGCCGCGATTGTGCAGCGTGCCAGTGATGCGAAAGACGGAGTTCACCGGCAGATCCAGCTCGCGGGCGATCTCGGTGAGGCTCAGTCCGGCGCGATGGCGACCGAGGAGTTCCAGGATGGCCAGCGTGCGCTCGGTGCCGGGCGCGGAGGAGGTGTCGTCGAGGGAGATGGTGGCTTCTTTGAGCATTTCTAAATCCAGAAACGATTCTGGATTTGGAAATCTATCAGGCCGATTGCCGGGCAGCGGACCATTGCTTGGCGAAGTAGGTGAGGATCATGTCGGCTCCGGCGCGGCGGATGCCGATGAGGGATTCGTGGACGATTTTGGCCTCGTCGAGCCAACCGGCGGCGACGGCGGATTTGATCATGAGATACTCGCCGCTGACCTGGTAAGCGGCGATAGGCAGGGGAGTGGTGCTGCGAATGCGGGTGATGATGTCGAGGTAAGGACCAGCGGGCTTGACCATGAGGATGTCGGCACCTTCGGCCTCATCGAGAGCGGCTTCGCGGAGGGCCTCGCGAAAGTTCGCGGGGTCCATCTGGTAGGTTTTCTTATCGCCCGCACGCGGGGCGGAATCGAGAGCGCCGCGGAAGGGGCCGTAGTAGGCGCTGGCATACTTGGCGGTGTAGCTCATGATGGAAACGGCTTCGTAACCAGCCCCATCGAGAGCGCTGCGAAGGGCGGCGACACGTCCGTCCATCATGTCGCTCGGCGCGACGATGTCGGCCCCGGCTCGAGCGTGGCAAAGCGCCTGCTGCTGGAGCACGGCGACGGTTTCATCATTCAAGATGCGACCGTCATCGGAGACGAGGCCGTCATGGCCGTCGCTGTTGTAGGGATCGAGAGCGACATCGGTGATGACGGTGAGGCTGGGGTGGGCTTTTTTCAAAGCGCGGATGGCTCGCGGCACGAGGCCGTCATCAGCGGTGCAGGCGGCGGCATCGCGGGTTTTGAGTTCATCGGGGATGCGTGGGAAAAGGACCACGGCAGGCACGCCGAGCGCGTGGGTTTCACCGGCTTCCTTCACGAGGCCATCAAGGCTCCAACGCGTGCAGCCTGGCATGGAGGCGATGGGCGTGTTGTCGCTGCCTTCCTGGAAAAAGAGCGGGTAGATGAGGTGGCCGGGATTCAAATCGGTCTCGCGCACGAGATCACGGATGGCGGGGGACTGGCGGTTGCGGCGCGGGCGGATGGGGAGGTTCATCTTCGGTTCTTGGTTCTTCGTTCCTGGTTGCTTGGTTCTAGCACGCTTCGAGAGACATGAAAGTTGCGTGTGGCATGGAGAGAAGGGGCGTGGTAGGAGCCGGGGATGGCTTTTCGATGCTTTTTGATCCTCGGCGCGGCTGTGTGCCTGAATGCTTGTTCGCTGGTGACGACGCCACTGGGCGTGGCGGGTGGTTTGGCGAGTGCCACGGTGAAGGCGACGGGTGGTGTGGCGGCCGCAGGTGTGAGAGCGATGGGGCGCGATGGCAAGCCTGCGCCACAACAACCGCCTCCTCAGCAGCTAGCGCCCGCGTATCCGCCGCCCCCGCAGGGATACTATTATCAGCAGCCGTATCCTCAGCAGGCCGCGTATCCGCCACCGGGCTATGCGCCGCCTTATCCGCAGCAGCAGCCGTATCCATATCCGGCGCAACAGCAGCAACCGCAGGGGCAATGGTATCAGGGGCGCTGGTATCCGTATGCGCCGCAGAGGTGAGGGGGGATAAAAAAGACCGTATTGACGGTGGACAGCTTTAGCTTCGCGAACGGAGCTTGTTCAGCCAAGCTTCGACATCGTGCACGACTTCCTCACGCTGCACGTCGTGAAGCAGAAGGTGGTAGGAGCGGGTGAACCAGAGGAGCTTTTTTTGCTCGCTGCGCATCTGGCCGAACCAGTTTTGAATCTGATCGGCGGAGGAGAGGATGTCATGTGGCGAGGCGAGGAAGAGCACGGGCATTTTCAATCGTTTGGCGGCGTCGGGATTGGCGTCCAACATTTGGCCGATCTCGGTGAGCAGTCGCAGGCTGAAGGCGCTGATGTGATGCGGTGTTTTCGCCATCTGGCTGCCGTGGGTTGTGGTGGAGGTGACCTGAATGTCTTTTTCATTCACACCAGCGAGATCGCCGAGGGAATAACGTGTGCGTGGTGAGATGGCGGCGGCGGCTTCGAGCAGCCAGCGCTGAAAGCCGCTCATCGTCATGCGGAGTCCGGCGACGGGAGAGGCGAGGATGAGGCCATCGGGATCTCCCCAGCGCGGGCGATTGGCGGCGGTGTGGGCGGCGATGAGGCTGCCGAGGCTCTCGCCATACCAGATCACGGGCACGCGAGGATGACGGCGCTTGATGAGCTTGTGAAAGGTGGTGAGGTCTTTTTGCCAAAGGCGACCGCTTTCGATGTCGCCACGAGCCGCGACATCGGGATCGTTTCCCTGGCCGCGAACTTCATAGGCATAGACGGCGATGCCGTGCTTCGCGAGATGCTCACCAAGCGGCCAAAAATCCGAGGTGGCTCCGCTGAGGCCGTGGATGGCGATGACGATGACCTTGGGTTTTTGATCGGCGGGAGTGCCCCAGGATTTCCAGGGCATCGCTTTGCCATCAAAGCTCACCCAATCGGTGGCGCAGAGAACTTCGGTGTCTTTTTTCGACTGGCTGGTGCAGGCCGCCAGCAGTACGCAGGCGATGATCACGTGCCATCTCATGCGACGATGACCTCCAAGGCCGTGCCGATGAAGCGCATCTGCGTGGCGACACGATCATCGAGCGAGAACTCGGACGGCGTTTCAAAGGTCATTGTCAGCCGGCAGCCGCGGCGGTGCAGCTCGACCGCCTCCGGCATACCTGGGAGGTTGGAGGGAAGCTTGCGGTGTAGAATGAGGCCGTCGCGGGCCTTTTCACCTTCGATGCGGCGGCGAGGATCGGGCCGGATGGGCCTGGCGCAGCGGGCAAGGATCTTTTCCCCGATGGCGGCGCGACCATGGGACAGCTCATACACATAACAGCCCTGGGCGTCATAATCCTCGTGAAGGCAGAGGCCGGCCTTAAGTTCGCGGCCGTCCAGCCACCTTTGCCAGGCGGTGCTGAGCGGATCATCGGCCAGATGAAAGCGGCGATTAAGGTCGAGGCCTCGATGATCCACCCGCGTGTTGAGGCGCATGCCAACGGGGTTGAGCAGCGGCAGCAGCAGAAACGAATCGCGCTGGAGCCTGGCGATGTTTTTCTCGGCCCACAGAAGCAGGCCCCACATTGAGCCGGGTTCATCGCCATGGACCCCGGTGGAAAGGTAGAAGGCCGGCACGCCTGTCCTGGCAGCCTGGGTTTCCAACGCGAGGACGGGGTGTCCATCCACGGTGAGGAGCGTGGTGGCCTTCATCCCGGCTGCTTTTTGCAGCGCCTTCCAGCGGCGCGTAACGAGGCGGATGTCGTGGGCGTGATGCAGCGGCAGGAGTTTCATCAGGAGGCGAATTGAATGGCGGCGATCTTCTCTGCCATGTCATGACTAGCGCAGAAGACGAGCTCGGCGGCGGCGGCACGCGAAAGCCGTGCCCGCATGCTCACGACCTCGCCGATGCTTTGGCCATCCACAAAGGCCTCCACCGGGCGGTGAACCGGATCGAGGCTGCGAATCTCCACCGTGGTATCCGGTGAAAGCAGAGCGCTGCGCCAATGCGCAGGCTCCAGCACGTTCGAGCCGACGAGTAGCCACGCAGGCGTATCGGCGAGTAAGGGCGCGGCACCCATGCTACGGGCGTAGGCCGTGCTTCCAGCAGCGGTGGCGACGAGGGTGCCATCGCTGACGAGCTTCGGGATGCGCGAGACGCCGTTCACGATGACTTCAAGCCAGGCCGACTGGCTGGTGGAACGCTCGATCCAGGCATCGTTGAAGCCGTGCGCGGTGTGCGTCTTGCCTTCGCGATCTTCAAACTCAAGGAAGAGCATCGGAAGCTGTCGGAAGATCACATCACGCGGCGGGAAGGCATGCTCAGCCACCTGATCGGGGCCATTGAGCAGGAAGCCGAGGTGGCCGGCATTGATGCCGAAGAAGGGCAAACGTGCCCGCCAGTGCTCGCGGATGCTGCGGAGCATCGCTCCATCACCGCCGATGACGGTGATGAAATCGGCGGCGCTGGCTTCGTGATGCTGTTTTTCGAGTGGAGCGGCCAGCTCGCGTGCTTTGGGGTTCCGGCCATCGGCTTGGAGGAAAAGCTTTGCTCCCTCCAGCGTGCCGCGAGCCCAGGTGCCGGGGATGGGAGCACGGTAAAGGCCGTAACGCTCGATGTAGGCGAGAGCGCGGGGATGCAGCAGATGCTCCACATTTTCACCACGGCTCAAACGGTCGCGGATGGTGGTGCTGGCCCCTTCGACGAGGATTTCGATGATCTGCGCCTGCGGCGGAAGATCCTTTTCATCGAACTCAAAGCCGGGTCGCTTCATCACGGCGAAGTTCGCCCGCTGCCAAAGCTCCGTGCCATGCGCCCAGGTGCGCTGGATGGCCGATTCACCGCGTGCGCCGCCTGCGATGAGATCCGCGCCGACGACGTGCCAAAGCTCGTGATCCTTCTCGAAGCGTTCTTGAAGCTCAAAATTCCGCGAGAAGGTCTCCCGCTCGAAATCGCTGAGATCGACGACGACATTCGGGATGCCGCCGAAGACGATGTCCGCCAGTGTGGCGCGGTAAACGGGCGGCACGCTATCGGTGATCGGCTTATCCGGCCGTGGGCCGCAGGGGATGACACGCACCTCATCGAAATGCTGCGTCATCACGCGGGCGATTTGCGCGTGATGATGGCCGGGCGGGTTAAAACTGCCTCCGAAGATGGCAAGGCGATGCATGCGCCCATGTTGGCGGCGGTTCGCGAAAAGAGAAATTGGAAATTTGACGGCGGAGGCGCATGGCGGGAGCTTTTCCGCATGAAACCTTCTCAACTGCCCTTGATCGCCGTCGCGCTGCTACTCGCCGGGATGGTCTTCATCGTGTTTGATAGGTCGCAGCCGGTGAAATCAGCGCATGGCTCCGCGGCACCGGGGACGGTGGGAGCGGCGATTGCGCAGTCCACCACGGCCAAGCCGGTGATGGTGGAGTTTTACGCGGACTGGTGCGGGCCCTGCAAAGTCGTGGGGCCGCAGGTGGAGGAGTTTGCCAAGGAGGTGGCATCAAAGGCGAGGGTGATTCGCGTGAATGTGGATGAAGATTCCAGGCTGGGGCAGCAGCACGGCGTGCGCGGCATTCCGGCCTTCATCGTCTTTAAAAACGGCCAGGAGACGGCCCGGGATGTCGGGGCGATCTCGAAGGAGCGGATGCGTGAGTTGCTGGCGGAGTGAGTTTGCGGTTGCGGGAAAGGGGCGCGTGTCATTGTATCGCCGCCCGCATGAAACCGCTCCTTTTACTCTGCTCTCTCGCTTTGACCGCACCGGTTGTGATGGCCGTGACACCGGATGGGAAACACAAGCTCGTGCTCATCGCCGGGAAGCCGTCGCATCCGCCGGGCATGCATGAGTTCCGCGCGGGCTCGATCCTGCTGGAAAACTGCCTCAAGAGCGTGCCGAACCTCGTCGTGGATCGTCACGAGATGGGCTGGGTGAAGGCCGAGGCCGCCTTTGCCGATGCGGATGCCGTGGTGATCTACGCCGATGGTGGTGGTAAGCATCCCGCGGTCGTGGACGGGCATCTGGAGACGCTGCGCCAGCTCATCGCCAAAGGCATGGGCTTTGGCTGCATGCACTACGGCGTGGAAGTGGTGGCGAATGAGGCCGGGAAGGAATTCCAGGAATGGCTCGGCGGGCACTATGAGAATTCCTTTTCCTGCAATCCCATCTGGTCGGCGAACTACACGAAGCTGCCGGAGCATGCGATCACTCGCGGTGTGCAGCCCTTCACCACCGAGGACGAGTGGTACTTCAACATGCGCTTCCGTCCGGCCTTCAAGGATGGCCTTGCCACCGCCGATGATGGCGCGGCCAAATTCGCCCCCATCCTCACCGCCACGCCCACCGATGCCACGCGTGACGGACCCTATGTGTATCCGAAGGGACCGTATCCGCACATCCAGGCGGAGAAGGGCCAGCCCGAGACGATGATGTGGGCCATCGAGCGGGCTGATGGCGGTCGCGGCTTCGGCTTCACCGGTGGACATTTTCACAACAACTGGGGCAATGACAACGTGCGCAAAGCCGTGCTGAACGCTTTGGCATGGGTGGCAAAGGTTGAAGTGCCTGCCAATGGCATCGAATCGAAAGTGTCCGACGAAGAACTCAAAGCCAACCTCGATCCGAAACCGGCTCCGAAGCCCAAAAAGACCGCCCTGGAGATGCCGAAGGTGTTTCAGCGCGTGGCGGCGAAGTGAGTCTCACGACTTTGTGGTCTGCGTTTTCGCTGCTGTGCCTTGAGAACTCGGGGAGCCTGGAAATGGGAATGAACAGCCGCAAAAGATCGCAAGGAGCGCAAAACCAAAGCCTTGGAGAAGGAAGTCGATTCACCTTCCAAGCGAGTCCTTCGGCATGAGGTTTTGATCTCTTAATCCCTCTCATTGCGATCTCTGCGTTCTTTTGCGGCGATTTCCGCCTTGGGATTTTGGGTGTACTCGTTCTCACACGAAGGCACAAAGGTTGTATTCCTTCGTGGCTTGGTGCCTCCGTGTGAGCCTTTTCATCCCTTGATGTTATACGGGAGTTCACGACGGCACAGAGACGGGGTGGTTTTCTCCACTCACATTCGTAATCATGGAGACGAAGGTTCGGTGGTCGCGAGGATGTCCTCGAAGCGTTGTTTCCAGGCGGTGGCGCTGGTTTCACGGAGGAGCCAGCGGCGGCCTTCGGCGCCGCATTCGACGCGGATGGGCATGGGGAGGTTTTCCATGGTCAGGACATCGCGGAGGAGGCTTTCGGCGTTGCCGGGTTCGTGAAGGAGGCCGGTGACTTCGTGCTGGACGGTTTCGGCGAGGCCGCCGGAGCGGGCAGCGAGCACGGGCTTGGCGTAGTCGTAGGCTTCGTAGGCCACGAGGCCGAGGGGTTCCCACCAGACGGATGGGGCGATGAGGGCGCGGCATTTGCGCAGCGTCTCGTGCTTTGTCTCGCCGCTGATCTGGCCGAGGTGGCCGATGAAGGGATTCGTGCGCAGGCGCTGCTGCACGAGGGATTCGAGCGGGCCTTCGCCCGCGATGAGGAGTTGTGGGGTCTTGTTGCCGAGCTGGGCTCGCAGCGCATCCCAGGCATCGAGCAGGGTGGCGATGCCTTTTTCCGGCACGAGTCGGCCGAGGAAGAGGTAGTAGCCGGCGTCTTCGGTGCGTGGTGCACTGGGCATAGCATCCCAGGAATGGCGCAGGGTGTGAATCTTCGATGGGTCGATGAGGCCGGCCTGCACGAGGCGATCCCGCATGAAATCGGAGATGGCGATCCAGGCTTTCACACTGCGCAGCCAGCCGCTGCGGCGGAGAAAGCGGAGCATGAGGGCAAAGACGGCGCTTTTGAGGGCGGAGTTTTGCCAGGCACCAGCTCGCACCTCGGCGAAATGGCGACCGTAAAGCCCGTCCGGGCACACCTGGCCCTTCACGAAGAGGGTGCCGCCGACGGAGAAGGGGCGGAAGTTGTGCAGATACTGGATGACGGGCACGCGATGCTGCAAGGCGGCATGGTAAAGCGAGGGCGAGCCGACGGGGTAGATGTTGTGAAACAGCGCGGCCTTGGCGCCGGTGGCATCGAGCGACTGCTCGAAGGCGGCGCGGCTCTCGCGATTGTAAAAGAGGCGCTTCAACTGGCCGACGGCGTTCGGTGCGTCCTCGCGCTTCCACGCGGCGCTGTCGAAGAAGCAGCGGTGCATCGGGTGCGTCTCGGCGAGATGATTGAAGATGCGGTCCACGCTCTTTTCCTCGCCACCGGGGAAAAGGTATTTGTTGAAGACCTGGAGGATGGCGGTGCTCATGCGCGGTCGAGATGCCTCCGTGCCCATTCTTCAAAGACGTAGAGCTGCCACACACGCTGGCTCAGCGGCCAGGCGGCCTTCGAGTCGAGTCGGCTGGAGAAATAGGCGTCACACATCTGCGAGGTGAGCGCGGTATCGAAAAGGCCTCGCTCGCGGCTTTGGCGGCTTTCAAGGGTGTCGCGGATGCGCTGCTGCCACTTTGGAAGGCGCATCCACTTCATCAAAGGCAGCGTGAAGGTCTTCTTGTGGCGGTCATCGTAGATCCACGGCGGCAGCAGCTCGCGGAAGGCCTCGCGCAGGATGCGCTTGCCACCGCCGGGCGTGAGCTTGGCATCCGGCGGGATGAGGCCAGCGAGGGCGAAGACTTCCGCATCGACGAGCGGCACGCGGAGTTCGAGGCTGTGGGACATGCTCGTCCAGTCGTTGTCACGCAGGAGGGTGTTCGCGAGGTAGGTTTGCGTCTCGCGGAGCAGCAGCTCATGCAGCCACGAATCCGGGGCGTGAATATCAAAACGGGGCGTGGCTGGCATGGGCAGCGATGGACGCAGAAGCCGTGCCACCTCCTCGGCGGGCAGAATGCTGCGGCCATGCGCCTGCCAGGCCTGCGGATCGTTTCCCGCACCGCCCAGCCCGTAAAACAGAGCCTTCCAGCTTGGTTTGCCCTTTAGCGAGGCGGGCAAGATCCGATTCATTTCGCGCATCAGCGGGCCAGCGAGCTTCAGCGGCGACTTCGCGGCCACAGCGGCGAGGCGATGGTAGTTGTAACCCGCCCACCATTCATCGGCGCCGAGGCCGCTGAGAGCGACTTTGACCTCGCGAGCGGCGACTTGCGAAACGAGCCAGGTGTTGAGCGCATCGCCGGTGGGTTGATCCATGGCATCGAAGTAGGCATCGAGCTTGGATTCGAGCGAGGCAGCGCTCAATCGCTCACGGAAAAACGAGCAGCCGAGGTGCTTCGCGGTGCGTTCGGCCGCGTCGGTTTCATCCGGCACGCCGGCATCATCCTCGTAACCGATGGAAAAGGCCTTCACGACCTCCTGGCCGCTCGTTCGCATGCACGCCGCCAGCAGGGTGGAATCGAGTCCGCCGCTCAAAAACACACCCACCGGCACATCGGCCACGAGATGCGCCTGCACGCTGCTCATCACGCCTTCCCGGACGCGACGCTGCTGCTCGGCGGGATCGATGATCCGAGCTTCACGACCCGGCCAGCGTGGCTCAAACCATCGCCGCAGTTCCACACGGCCTTCACGCCATTCGAGCAGATGCCCTGGCGGCAAGCAGTGAAGGCCTTCGAGCATCGTGTGCGGTGCCTGCACGGCTCCCCAGCGCAAAAAATCGGCCAAAGCCTCTGGCGAGAGTTTGGCATCCCCACGCAGATGCTTCACGCCGCGAAGCTCGGAGCCGTAGCAGAGGCTGCCGTCCTCGCTGGCGGACCAGTAGAGCGGTTTGATGCCGAAGTGATCGCGGGCCAGGGTGAGCGTGCCATTTTGCTCATCCCGCCAGGCGATGGCAAACATGCCGCGCAGCTTTGGCAGTACCGCGTCGATGCCATTGCGGGCGATGAGGGTGCCGAGCACGATGGTATCGCCGGTGGAATCGAGATGGGCCTCGCCGAGCTCGCGACGCAGCTCACGGAAGTTGTAAATCTCGCCATTGAAGGTGAGCGTGTAGCGACCGCCGCCGAAGCGCATAGGCTGTCGGCCATGCTCGCTCAAATCGAGGATCGAAAGCCTGCGAAAGCCCATCCACCAGCCATCACCGAGTGCCTCCGAGCCATCGTCGGGGCCACGATGCGTGATGCTTTTCAACGCCGTTGATTGACGGGTGCGCTCCTCCTCACGCCAAGGCGTGCGAGAGGAGCGAAACCAACCGAGAAAGCCACACATAAGAATGAAAACGGAACATTACGCCTTCACGAAGGGGCAATCAAGTACCGTGGCAGGTTCTGGCAGCCTGACCTCGCTGGAAAACAGATCAAACAGAAATAGGCAACAGAATGGGGGCAATAGAATGAGCTGATGGCAAAACCATACTGAACCTCAGTGCCTTGTATGTGATGAAACCAACTGGCCTACCAGAGAGGTCACCGAGGAACATCGAGGTTTTGCAAGAGGCTCATAGAAGCACCTCAACGGTGCTCGATCATGGCCGCGAGCGGGTAACGCACCTTCGGCAGCGAGGCGTAGCGGTCATCGGCGCTGCGGTAGCCGACGGGGCAGAGCACGGCGCAGGTGAGGCCCTGGGCTTCGAGGCTGAGGATTTCATCGAATTTGGCCGCCACGAAGCCTTCCATCGGGCAGGTGTCGATTTGAAGCAGCGCACAGGCGGTCATGAGCTGGCCAAGGGCGATGTAGGCCTGCTTCTTGGCCCATTCGGTGGACATGTAACCCTGCGAGTGGGAGCCCATGATCATCTGGCGGTAGCCCGCGAGCGCATCCGCAGTGCCGCCACGCACCTCCACGATGCTGGCCATGAAGGCGTCGATGTCCGCCTCGCTCAGCGCCTTTTTCACGACCATGACGACGAGGTGGGAGGCATCGGCAACCTGACGCTGGTTCCAGGCGTGGGGCACCAATTGCTCACGGAGGGCGGGATCGGTGATGACGAGGAATTTCCAGGGCTGGAGGCCGAAGCTCGAGGGGGTGAGCACAAGACTCTGTTCCAGGGTCGCCCAGGTCTCAGCGGGGATTTTTTGGGCGGGATCAAAGACTTTGGTGGCGTAGCGCCATTCGAGGGCGGTCAGAAGTTCGGAGGTGGTCATGCGGCGTCCGGTTTGCATGGCGGTGGAGCTTTGCGCAAGGGCAATCTGAGCCGGAGGGGCCATGCTCCTTGCAAAGAAGGGCAGGGGCCGCTTAGTTCGTGGCTCCCCGTTTTCCCGCTATGGCCCAGGCAACTCCCGTCTCACTGAAACATCTCACCGTTCTCGGCAAAGAGCATCTCCCCACCGGCGGAGGCTTCATGGTTTTGCCCGCTCGGCTCGGCTACCCTGATCTCATGCGCCTGGAGGCGCTGCTGGGCGGGCGGGAGTTGGTCTATCTCATCGAGCAAGGCGCAGCGCATGACCCGGAGTTGAAGGCCCATTTGGAAAAAGAGAGTGTGCAGGCCATGGCCATCGTGCCGCATGCCACGGAGCCTGCGGCCTACCGCTCGGCGGTGCGTGAGGCGCTGAAAAGCGGCGCGGTGATCATTTACCTGCCTGCCACGGCGGCGAGTGTCTGCGCCCCGATTACCACGGTGCCGGGAAACCGGCTGGAGTTTCTTCTCAAAGCCGATGTGCCGGTGCTGCCGATGCAGGTGATGCAGCGCCAGGAGGCGGCGATGCCGATTGAACGCCGTTATCGCGATGACGAGACGATTTTCGCCTTTGGCGCCCTGCTGCAAGGCGAGGACGTGAACCTTTCCACCTATCAAGAGCGCATGCTGGAGCTCTCCGAGCAGGCTTTTGGTACCTGCGAGGGGCTGAACATGCATTTGGCCTACGCGGTGCTGCTGGGCTTGAAGAAGCATGGCACGGGCAATTACGTCGTCGATGGCAAGGACGAGAAAACGCTGCGCTACGACAAGATCCTCGGCGCGGCGCTGGCGCTTTCGCGAGTGGTGCGGCGTGAGACCACGAAGTCTCGCGTGGCCGTGATCCTGCCGCCGGGCATTGGCGGACTGATTAGCAATCTGGCGGTGCTCTTCGCGGGCAAGGTGCCGGTGAATTTGAACTTCACCGCCGGCCGCGCCGCCATCGACAGCGCCATTCGCCGTGGCGAGATCGACCGCTTTCTCACCGCAGACATCTTTGTGCGGAAGATGCAGAGCTTTCCCTGGCCGCCGAGCAAGCAGCTCATCCTCATCGAGCGCATCATGCCGAAGATGAAGGTCTCCATCGCTCTCTGGCTGGTGCTCAGCAAGCTGCTGCCTTCCGCGCTGCTCGCTCTGGTGGCTGGCATTCCTAAAAAAGGCGGACGCAGCGAAGCGACGCTGCTTTTCACCAGCGGCAGCTCCGGTGAGCCCAAGGGCGTGGCGCTCACGCATCGCAATCTGATGGCGAACGTGACGCAGTTCGGCAACCGCCTCGCGCTCGACCGCTCTGATAGCATCCTCGGCAGTTTGCCGCTGTTTCACAGCTTTGGCTGCACGGTCACGCTTTGGTATCCGATCATCTATGGTCTCCATCTGGTGACGTATCCCACGCCGCTGGAGGTGAAAAAACTGGCCGAGCTCATCGAGAAGCATCGCGTGAGTCTCCTCATTGCCACGCCCACTTTCCTGCGTGGCTACCTGCGCGGCGTGAACCGCGAGCAACTCGCCTCCATCAAGCTGGTGGTCACCGGAGCTGAAAAACTGCCCGCGACCGTTTCGGAGGCTTTCGAGACCAAATTCGGCAAGCGAGTGCTCGAAGGCTACGGCCTTACCGAAACCTCCCCGGTTTCCAACGTGAACCTGCCTGACCCCGCCCCCATCGGCGACGAGGAAAAAGGCTACGTCTGGCTGCCGAGCCATCGTCAGGGCAGTGTGGGCCAGCTTTTGCACGGCCTGGCGCTGCGCATCACGAATCCTGACAGCGGTGCGCGGCAGTCCTTGCATCAGAGCGGCATGATCTGGTTCAAAGGCCCGAACGTCTTTGATGGCTATCTGAACGATCCCAAGCGCACGGCGGATGTCATTCAAGATGGCTGGTTCCGCACCGGAGACATCGGCCGGCTCGATTTGGATGGATTCCTCTACATCGAAGGCCGTCTCAGCCGCTTCTCCAAGATCGCGGGTGAAATGGTGCCGCATGAAACCGTCGAAGAAGCCATGGTGAAATGCATGGGCCTGGAGAATGAGGCCAGCCGCAAGATCGCCATCGTCGGCGTGCCCGATGTGGATCGTGGCGAGGCGCTCATCCTGCTCACCGCACTGCCTGGCGGCCCCGAGCATCAGGAGATCCTCGACCTGCGCTACCGCCTCCTCGACAAGGGCGTGCCGCCCCTTTGGATTCCCAAGAAGATGATCCGCGTGGCCGAAATCCCCGTGCTCGCCTCCGGCAAGCTCGATGTGCAAGGCTGCGAAAAGATCGCCCGAGCGGCTGCTGGCGTTTGATTGGAGGTGCGGCTTCGGAGTCCTTGTCGGAAGCCATTCATCCCGCCAAACCGGCGCTTGTCTCGCTTATCCAGGCCGGATACTTTGACTTCATGAGCGTCGCCACTCTTCAACAATTCGGCCAAGACCTGGCTTCATGGATGGCCCGCGTCCAGCGTGGCGGGAGCATCGTCATCACAAAGGCCGGACGTGTCGCGGCTCGACTTCTGCCGCCGGAGACAAACCTTGAAAAAAGTGCCGATGCAGTGCCCGTGCACTGGCCGGATTTCGCCGCACGCCGCCGTGCGGTGTTCGGAGATAAGGTCCTTCCAGCAGGCACCGCAGCGATGCTGGTGAATGAAGATCGCGGCGCATGAAGTCGAAATCGACGATTACCATGAACCCTCTCACGCCATGAAAAAACACGCCCCCATTCATCCCGGTGAAGTCCTCCGCGAGGATTTCATTCTGCCCCTTGGCCTGTCTGAATACCGCCTCGCCCATGACATCGGCGTTCCACCTCGTCGCATTAATGAAATCGTGAAGGGTAAACGCTCTATCACGGCGGACACCGCTTTGCGTCTCGCACGCTATTTTCAATGGCCTGCGGAAGTCTGGCTGAATCTGCAAGCCCACTATGATCGCCAAGTGACAGAAGACGAGATGCGCCCAGTTCTGGCACGCATCAAGCCTTGTGCGCTGGCTGCGTAAACAAAAACCGTGTCAGCCGGTTTCCGGCTGGTGCGCCCGCCAGGAATCGAACCTGGATATGCGGCTTCGGAGACCACCATTCTATCCGTTGAACTACGGGCGCGTCGCGGAACCATGGATTCGCACGCGGCGGGAGTGGCGGCAAGTGGTTTTCAGTCGCGGTTCATCGCCAGCTCAAGAAGCAAGGTGGCGGCAGGTGATAGTCCGCCGCCTTTCTTCCACACTGCGGCGATCTGACGTTGAAGTCCCGGCTGTTTCAGCGGCACGGCACGGACGTTTTTGGGCAAAAGGTTGGCTGCAAGCTCGGGCACAATGGCGATGCCGACCCGCGCCGCGACGAGGGCGCGGATGGTTTCGAGTTCGCCGCTTTCACAGGCGATGTGCGGCTCAAATCCAGCCTTTCGGCAGGCTTCGAGAGCGGAATCCCGGGCGCGGCCTTTGTAGAAGATGAAGGACTCGCTCGCGAGCTGCTTGAGCGGGATTTCCTTTTCATCCGCGAGGGCATGAGAAGCCGCCACGAGGGCCACGAATGGCTCGGTGATGAGCACGCGGCTCTCGAAGGCGGCTTTGCTGGCGGGAAGCTGGAGGAAGCCGAGGTCGGCGTGGCCGGATTCCACGCTGATGGCGACGCGTTCGGAGCTGTCTTCGATGAGCTGGAGTTTCACGCCGGGATGTTTGCGGCCAAAAGCATGCAATAGCTCCGGTAGCAGGCCGGCGCACACGCTGGGGATGGCCGCGACGATCAATTTTCCGCCACGCACCTGCGCCACATCGGTCACGGCAGCTCTCGCGGCTTCGGCCTGGGCGAGCAAGGCCTCCGCACGCGGCAGTAGGGCTTTTCCTGCGGCGGTGAGATGGGTTTCTTTTTTGCCGCGAATGAAGAGCGGCGTGCCGAGCTCGGCTTCGAGGTTCTTCATCTGCTGACTGAGCGCGGGCTGCGCCATGTGCAGGCGCTCCGCGGCGCGGGTGAAGTGCCGCTGGCGGGCGATTTCGATGAAGTAGCCGAGTTGGTAGAGTTCCATGGCGAACCGTTTCTACATGCCTTGCGATATCATGACCATGAAGAAAACCCAAAGTGAGGCGGGCACTCCTGGCCGCCCCAGTGCGGGCAGGAGTGCCCGCATCACACCGGTCTGGCCACGACGATGCCCGCGTGCGATTTGATGCTGGCGAGGTAGTCGTGAACGGGTTTGTCGATGAGCACCTTTTTTGCGGTCAAAGAGGCGTGCATGAAGTGGCAGCGGCCGTCCGCCATCTGGAGGGCGAGGCCGACGTGCGAGCAGAAAACATGATCCCGATGGGTGACGATGCCGATGATGTCGCCGTTTTGCAGGCGTGGCTCGCAGGCGGCTACCTGGGCCTTCGGGATGTAGTCAAAGGGCATGCGTTCGAGGCGTTGCTCGATCTGGCTCAAGGCGGGCACGAGGGCTGGGTTGGCCTTCAGGTAGCGGTAGAGCCGTGGATTGAGGGACATCTCGTCGTTGGCGCGGCCTTGGAGGCGCACGACGGGGCCGATTTTGGAGGTGATGTAGCGCACATGGCCGCGGGCGGCGTTGTCGGTGAACCATTCATCGAGGTAGTGAATGCGGTCGAGGTAGTTTCCATGGCACACGCCGCCGCGATAACGGGTGATCTCGATCTCGCGGAGGAGATCGGAAGGTGTGTAAGCCGCTTTGGTCCTCGAAATCATGCGGGCGAGTCCGAGGGCGGTCTCGAAGAATGTCCAGCAATCGAGGCCGAGGAAGTTCACCGAGGGCGATTCGATGTGGTCATCGATCTCCAGCGTCCAGCCGACATATTTCGTGCCGAGCATGGCCTGGCCGAAAAGGGCCACACGCTGGCCCATCGGCTGCGCCCGCCAGTTTCCAGCGATGGCGAGGGCTACGAGGCGCTGAAAGCGATCCACGCCAAGGAAGCTGCGTTTTTGCGGCAGATGCTCGGCGGCGCTGGCGAGCGAGGTGGCGAGGAGGGAGTGGAGCCAGTGGCGACGCTTCATGAGGCAGAGGATCAAAAACTGCCGTCAGCCTCATCCGCACTCGTTTTGAGGCCAAAGAGACGCGGAATCTGGAGGTGGACCTTGGTGAGCTGGGCATCGAGTTCGTTCCAAAAGGCCGTGATACCTGCGGCGAGGCCGTTTTGGGCGCTGGTCTGCGCATAGACATTGAGGCAGATTTGAAGCTGTGCCTCGGGCAGGAAGGGTTCGAGGCCGTAGCCAGCCATCGCGGCGGCGCGGTGACCTGCGGTGTCGATGCAGAAGAGCACGAGACGGTTTGCCCCGCCGCTTTCGGAGGCGCTGGAGAGCAGTCCACGGTTGAAGAGCCAGAAGGCATACACGCCCAGTGGGATCTGCGGCGGCACGGCGGCGAGAACGACGGCCAGATCGACCTGAGGAAAGCGATTCAGGAGGCGCTGAGAGGCACGTTCGAGCCTCCGCTTTTCGGAAGCGGAGAGCACCTGGGCGAGATCGGTAATCGGTTTCGTCATCGTCGGAGCGATGCCGAAGTGTCGATCTGCCGCCTCCAGCGTGAAGGCGCAGTGGCGGCACACGGCGTCATTTTCGATCACGGGATTTTGGCAGGCAGGACAGCGCACGGCGCATCGTAGAGCCGCGATGGCGGGCTGCCAAATGAAAGGAGGAGGTGCTTCACTCCTCCTTCGGCGCATCCTTCGTCACGACAAAGCGGATGCTGAGCTTCTGATCGGTCTCCTGCGGTTCCTCCCAGCCGCGACGGTAGATCAGGTCGAGCGCCGTTTTCCCTTCGGCTACCGCGAGGAACTTCCAATGCTCCACACCGCCTGCGCCGACGACCAGGTGCGTCTGCCCGGATTCGGAGGGGCCTTGGTAGGCGTGGTGCGTCTGCTTCACGATCTTGCCGTCCGGCAGTTGCAGGCTGTTCCAAGAGTAGCCGGTGGTGGGGTTCGATTCGAGATGGAGGTCCACCGTCTCGCCGATGATGAGGTTGACGGTCTTGTCGTGATCGGCGGCGGTAAGCAAGGGCTGCGGCGGACGCGGTTTGGGCGGCTCGGGGGCGACGCAGGAGGGCAGCAGGCAGGTGGCGGCGAGAATGAGAGCGGCAGTCAGCTTCATGGCGAGAATTGTGCTTCGCCAAAGGTGGTTACCCCGCAAGGATTCGAACCTTGAACGAGAGAATCAAAATCTCCTGTGTTACCATTACACCACGGGGTAGTGGCTGTGCCGGCTCGATAGTAGTGCGATGATGCCACCGCGCAAGGAGCGAGTGCGATTTGCCATGTCGTCCGGCTCAAAAAAATCAGCGCTGCACCTTGGCATCGCCGCCGGAGGCCAGCTTTTCCACTTCGGGCAGCGTGGCCATGCTGGTGTCTCCGGGCGTGGTCATGGCGAGTGCCCCATGCGCCGCACCGAGATCGACGGCCTTTTGCGGGTCGTTGGCGACCAGCAGACCATGCACGAGGCCGGCGACGAAGCTATCACCCGCGCCGATGCGGTCGAGGATGTCAAAGCGCGGGTAGTTGCGGCTGCGGAAGTAACTGCCGCGATGCCAGCAGAGAGAGCCCCAATCATTCACGGAGGCGGTGTGAACGCGGCGCAGCGTGGCGGCGATGGTGCTCAGATTTGGAAACTCGGCCACGAGCCGCTCGATCTGCGGACGCAGCGCGGCATCCTCGGCGGCGAAGATGTCATCGGTGCCCGCTTTGACCGCACCAGCCGTCGGCGGCTCGTCGCTGAGCACACCGATCATCACATCAATGAAGGGCGCGAGGCGGCGATTCAGTGCCTGAGCGGCGGGGAAGCCGCCACGCTCCTGCCAGAGCGAGGGGCGGTAGTTCAGATCATAGGAAACGGTCACGCCGTGGCGCTTTGCGGCCTCGCAGGCTTCGATGGTGACCTGTGCGGCGCTTTCACTGAGACCGGCGAAGATGCCGCCGGTGTGCAGCCAGCGGCAGCCGAGCGTGCCGAAGAGGTGATCGAAATCGAAATCGCCCGGTTTGATCTGCGAGGCGGCGCTGTGACCGCGATCGACGCTGCCTTTGGCTCCGCGAACGCCGAAGCCGCGCTCGGTGAAGTTGATCGGATTGCGCACGCGTTTGCCCATGCCGTCGTAAGGCACCCATTTGACCAGCGAGGCATCGACGCCGCCCTGGAGGATGAGATCTTCGATCAGGCGACCGATCTCATTGTCGGCAAAGGCGGTCAGGATGCCAGTGCGCTGGCCAAAGCAACGGCGCAGGCCGCGAGCCACGTTGTATTCGCCACCGCCCTCCCAGGTGGTGAACTGGCGGGAGGTGCGCACGCGTCCCTCGCCGGGATCGAGGCGCAGGAGGACTTCACCGAGGGAGAGCAGGTCGTAGGCAGGCTGGCTGGACATGGGGCGGGAGCTATGAAGCCGGGAGCGCCCTCGTGCAAATGCCGCATCACGCCGATTGCATGCCCATGCTGCCCGCGTTTATAAACGGAACCATGAAACGTCTCGCCTTTGCCCTGCTGCTCGCCTCCTGCACCGCGCCCGTGGATTCAGAAACCAAGCCGATCGGTGAAAACGTGCTCTCCAAAGAGCAGATCCACGCGGCGAAGCACGGCCCGGTGGACTTCATCACGCAGGTGAAGCCCGTTTTGGAGGCGAAATGCGTCATGTGCCACAATCGTCAGGCCCTGCCCGGCCACATGAGCCTCGTAAACCGCAGCGAGGCCATGCGCTCCGGTGCTCTCGGCACCTTCATCGTGCCCGGCAGCCCGGAGAACAGCCTGCTCGTGTCCCACACCCACAGCGCTCATTCCAAAATGAGCGTCATGCCCGCCGTGGGCGAACGCCTCACGGATGACGAGTATGCGATCCTCAAAGAATGGGTCAAAGAAGGTGCCCGCTGGCCCGCCGGGACGGCCGGAACGCTGAAGGTGCTCCGCTGATGAGGATCACGCCATGACCTTCCTCGATCCGTGCAACGACTGGGCATTCAAGCGCATCTTCGGCTCGCGTGAGAGTGCTCCCGTGCTCATCGGCTTCCTCAATGACCTTTTGCACGGTGGTAGGCCGGTGGTCGAAAAAGTCCACATCATCGATCCCTACCTGCCATCTCAGATCAAGAACCTCAAGGACTCCGCCGTCGATGTGAGGGCGACGCTCCAAGACGGCAGCGAGGTGCTCATCGAGATGCAGATGCTGCCTGTGGCCGGGTTTTGCGAGCGGGTGCTCTACAATGGCGCGAAGTGCATTTCGTCGCAGTTAGGGCGAGGCATGAATTACACCCGCATCCGGCCGGTGACGGTCATCACCGTGGCGGATTGTGTTTTGCTGCCGGAGACGGATGCCTGGCTGAATCACTACACCATGCGGGAGAAGCGCCGGAACAGCCCATGGCCGGTCAGCGGAATCGAAATCGTCTTCATCGAGCTTCCAAAGATCAAACTCGACGAAATGCCTGCCTCCGAGCCGCTGCATGACTGGCTTGAGTTCTTGAAAAACGCCACGCAATGGCACACCATGCCGCGTAAAGTCACCAATACCGCTGTTCGCGAGGCCCTGCGTCTCGCCAAGCAGGATAACCTCTCCACCTCCGAAGCCCACATCATGACACGTCGCCAACTTTACCGTCACGATCAGAAGAACATGATTCTGCATGCGCGCAATGAAGGCCGCATGGACATCGCTCGTGCCTTGCTGGCTCGTGGGATGTCAGAGGCCGAGGTGATGGAGCTCACAGGCCTGTCGAAGCTTGAGCTAAGCAGAGCCGCTCCGCCCAAAGTGGCACCTCGCGTCAAACGCAAGCGTTCCACCAAAGCCTGACCTCCTCCGACCTCTTGATGCGCCTGATTTTGATCTTCCTGCTGCTCCGCTGATCGCGCCCACATGTTTTACGTCGCCGAAGATCACGAGGAGGGCAGGCCGTTTGCGATGCCGAAAAGGCCGCCGCTGGCGCCGCGCATGCGCATCGCCTTCTCGGAGGATGGGAAGCTCTCGGAATCACCGCAGTTTGAGTATCGCCCGCAGCAGCAACAGATGGCGGAGCTGGTGAGCGAGGCGCTGGATGAGAGCCACGCGCTGGTTTGTGAAGCCGCCACGGGTGTCGGCAAATCGCTCGCCTACCTCGTGCCTGCGGTGACCTTTGCGCTGGAGCAGAAGCGGAAGGCCATCATCTGCACGCACACCATCAACCTTCAGGAGCAGCTCATCAGCAAAGACATCCCGCTGGTGCAAAAGATTGTCGGCACCTTCCACGCGGAGATTTTAAAAGGGCGCGGCAATTACCTCTGCCCCACACGGCTTCAGCGGGCCATGAGCGAAAGCGGCGATCTATTCAGCTCGTCCGAAGCGTCCGAGCTCGGCATGATCGCCGACTGGGCGGCGACAACGGAGGACGGCACGCTGAGTGATCTCGATTTCACACCCAGTGCCCGCGTGTGGTCGCTTGTATGCAGCGAGCCGCATGCCTGCACACCGCGCCGCTGCCCGCCGGGTAGCCGTTGCTGGTATCAGGACACCCGCCGCCGCATGGAAAAGGCGGATGTGATCGTGTTGAACCACACGCTCTTCTTCACGCTGCTCGCCTCCGCCGATGAGACGACCACGGAGGACGCGAATTTCCTCTTCCCGCGTGACTTCGTGATCATTGATGAGGCGCACACCATCGAAAACGTGGCCGCAAAGGCCTTCGGGCTGCACATCAGCGAGACGAACCTCAAATTCGACCTCGGCAGGCTGCACAATCCGAAATCGCGAAAAGGCTTCTTCCAGCTCGTGGGCGACAAAGACGGCATCCGCGAGGTTTTGAGCTCCATCGAACTCGTGAACAGCTTTTTCCGCAGCGTGGAAGCCGCGTGCAAATTCAATGCCCTGGGTCGCGAGTTCCGCGTGCGGGAGCCTGAACTCGTCGAGAACACGCTGGCTCTCCCGCTCGAACGTCTGGCCAAACGAGCCGACAAAGCGGGCGACGCCGCGCACAAGGAGCACACCAAGCTCGAGCTGCACGATCTCGCGAAGCGCCTGCGGGCCGTGGGAGCCGGTTTGAAGATGTTTTTGGACCAGGAGCAGGAGGATCACGTCCACTGGGTGGAGCGCACGGGGCCTGAAAAGAACATCATTTCGCTGCACACCGCGCCGGTGGATGTCTCGCCGAAGCTAAGGCAGATCTTTTTCGCCAGCCGCAAGGCCTGCGTCTTCACCAGCGCCACGCTTGGCATCGGTCATGACGAGGAATTGCGCTACTTCCGCAACCGCGTGGGCGCTGATGAAGCCCGCGCCGCCTGCATCGAGAGCCCCTTCGATTTCAAGCGGCAGATGACGCTCTACCTGCTGCAAAAAATGCCGCAGCCGAGTGATCCGGGTTATCTCGACCGCCTGCTGCACTGGATCTGCCACTTCCTCGATCTGAGCAAAGGCCGCGCCTTCGTGCTCTTCACCAGCTACAGCCAGATGACCGCGCTGGCGGATAAGCTGGAGGCGCACTGCGCCCGTCAAGGCTGGCGCTTGCTGGTGCAAGGTCGCGGCATGCCACGGCATCAAATGCTCGCCGAATTCAAGAACGACACGAACAGCGTCCTCTGCGGCACCGATAGCTTCTGGACCGGCGTGGACGTGCCCGGCGAATCGCTCAGCAATGTCATCATCACGCGACTGCCCTTTGCCGTGCCCGATCATCCGCTCACCGCGTCTCGCATTGAGCACCTGGAGGCGCAGGGCATGAACGCCTTCACCGAATACAGCGTGCCCGAGGCCATCCTCAAACTCCGCCAAGGCATCGGCCGCCTGATCCGCAACGCCACCGACACCGGCATCTGCGCCATCCTCGACAACCGCATCCTCACCAAGCCCTACGGACGCGCCTTTCTCGCCTCGTTGCCCGAGTGTCCGACGGAGGTGATGAGGGAGTAGGGCAGGGGAGTCTACTTCTCATCCAGCGCCCGGCGGATGCGGTATTTGATGGCGAGCTGGTGGGCGGGGGTGTTGGCGAAGGGGAGGGCTTTGATGCTCTCGATTTGAAGGAGGGCGCTGCTTTGGGTGGCGTGGGCAAAGCTGCCGCTGTGGGCGAGGCTGAGTAGGCGGGTGAGGTAATCGAGCTGGAGGTTCTGCCGCATGGTGCTGACGGGCTTGGCGGGATCATCGCCGGTGCAGATGGCGGTGGTGAGGGAGGTGAGCACTTCATCGACGCTGACTTCGTTGCCATAGAGCGAGCTGTCCTGGAGGCGCTGAAGGGTGGCGGGATGAAGGATGTGGGCGAGGAGGGAGGTCTGGAGGCGGAAGGCGATGTCGTGGAGCTTGGGGTCTTCGCTCTCATCGCCGTGGTCAAAGCCTCGGCGCTGCTGCTGAAGGTGGGCATAGAGCTCCGGTGGAGCGGAGAGGGCATCGGGGGCGAAGGCATGCTTCGCGAGGGCGGCGAGGGCGCGGCGTTGTTTCTCGGCTTCGACGGGCTTGAAGGGGGCCACGCCTTGTGCCTGGCCTTGCACGGCTCGTTCGACGTACACGCCGCCGATGAAGCGTGAGATGGCGGTGAGGGCATTGCCGGCCTCTTTGGTGAGCGACATGTAGGCTTGCGAGACTTCCTGCCAGCTCTTGCCAGGCTCGGCGAGGTCTTTGAGGACGTTTTTGAGTTCGCCCTTGGCCATGTCACAACGCTGCTCGCCGTAGGCGATGGGATCGCTGCTCATGTCGAAGAGCATCGCACGAGGGTCGATGGCTTTGCCAATGCCGCGCATGTCGTCGGCGTCGTTGGCAAAGGCCAGCTCGGGCTTATGAGACTGGCTGGCGATACCTTCGAGGCGCTTGGCTTCCTCGACGGGGTCTTCCAAGGATTCGCTGTAGCCGTAGCTGATGGCCCAGTGGTCATACGGGCCGGGCTTGGTGGTGAAGTACTGGCCTTGTTTGATGCCTTTCGGCGCGAGATTCACCGGCGGGTAATCCATCACGGAGCCGGTGAGGCCGGACTTTTCGGTGATCTCGGCATTGTGGATGTTTTCGGGGCTGTGGAGGTGGCTGGAGCGGAAGTTGTGGTTCAAGCCGAGCGTGTGTCCGACCTCGTGCAGGGCGAGGTAATAGAGCGATTCTTTGACGAGGCGGTCCACCTCGACGCGGTCGCTCTTTTGCAGGCGGAGCATCGTCTGGCCAAACTGAATGCCTTGGCGGGCGCAGTTGCAGGCGAGGCAGGCGTGTGGGTTGGCCTTGCTGGCGCCTTCGGCGGGCTGCTCGGTGGCGAGACCGAGATCGTCGAAGAGCTTCTTCGTGAGCAGGCGCTTCGTGATGTAACTGTATTCGAGCATGATGTCGGCCCCGAGGATCTGGCCGGTGCGAGGATTGGCAAAGCTGGGGCCGTAACCACCGAAAGGAGGATTCACGCTGCTGGTCCAGCGGAGTACGTTGTGATCGATGTCGCCCGCATCCCACTTCGCGTCATCAGGCTGCTGTTTGACGACGACGGCGTCTTTGAAGCCGGCGGTTTCGAAAGCCTCATTCCACTTCAGCACAGCGGCGCGGATGGTATCGCGGAATTCGACGGGTGTGGTGTTTTCGATCCAGAAGACGATGGGCTCCACCGGCTCGCTGAGGGCGGTACCGGGCTTTTGCTTCACGAGGCTCCAGCGGTGGATGGCATCGCGGTAGGGCGCGGCATCGAGGCTGGTCATGTCGGTGATCTGGTGGGTGAAATAGCCGATGCGGGGATCGTCGAGGCGAGGTTTGAAATCGGTCTCCGGCATGGCGATGAGGGTGTGCTGGACCTGCACGCTGATGTAGCGGCCATCGGTGATGTCCTCATCGTGCTCGTGAGGCGGGTTTTGATTCTCAAACACATACTCGGCGATGACGGCGGTGTTCTTCGGGTAGCCGTTGATGCGCAGGACTTTGGTCTTCGGTTCGGAGAGGCGGCCGAGCAGGGACTTCTCGCCAAATTTCACCATGGTGAGTGCCTCGCGGAGGAAGAGATTCGTGGCGGAGATGAGCACGCCTTCGCCATCTTCGGCGACGATGCTTTCGCTGGCGAGCACGGCGGGGCTGATGTTCGCATTCCGAGCGCGGGCCAGGGGGCTTTGAGGATCAAAGTAGATGGAAGTGTTGCTTTCGATAAACTCAACGCGGTCAAAGATCTTCCGAAGGACCACGATGGTCTCCTCACCATAGCGGCCGCGGTTGTGACCGGCATCCACGGGGCCATCGACGCTGTGGTTGAAGTAAATGAACTCGGGGCCGAGCTGCGATTTCGCGATGTAGAGCCACGGGGCACCCTTTTCCATGTCCAGATACATGCGGAAGAGGCCGTCGATGCGCTTGAAGTCCTTCGTGAAGTCCGCCACGGACTTTCTCTTCGGCTTGCTGTCCTCGGCGGGCTTTGCGGCGGTCTGCGGAGCTGGAGCAGGCTGGGGCTTGGCTTCGGGTTTGGGTTCCTGTTTTGGCTCCGGCTTCGGTTCTGGCTTCGGCTCGGGTTTGGGTTCCGGTTTGGCAGGATCGGGTTTTGGCTCGGGTTTGGAGGGCGCGGGCTTCGGCTGCGGTTTGGGTTCGGGCTTCGGATCAGCCGCATGACTGCCCAGGGCAAGAAAGAGGAGGGTGAGGGAGGTCAGAGTGCGGCGAAGCATGGTGGGGGGGGAAGTCTGAAAATCTATGGGACAACGCCTTGAGATGCACGGCTTTGTGCGAAAATTATTTGGGAGGGCGTTTGCTGTCGATGGTGCTCTGAGCTTGGTCACGCTCAATGCAGGGGCCGCACAGGGAGAGTAAATCCTGTGCTTCGGTGATCGAGTGATCGGTGTAGGCCCATTGACCCGCTGCGCGGGCCGCAAAGGCATCTCGCAGCGGCCCGGCGGGGAGTTGGTGAGCCATCGCACACAGTTCGGCGAAGCTCTTCATCGTCGCTCCGAGATAACCGCCGACCTCATTGGCTGACTTTTGAAGGTCGGGACGGTCGGAGTGACCGAGGAGCCATTGAAAGGCATCCTGCGGATGATCATTCACATAGGCGCTAAGCCATTCCTCGCTGAGCCGGCTGCGTTCCGCATGAGTGGGCAGTTGGGAGACGATTTCCAGCCCAGAGGCGTGATCGATGCCGTCGCGGTGGCAAACCCGAGACAGCAGATAGTCCCGCAGTCGCTTCGGCTCGACGTTCGTGAGGGCAGCGAGAGCTCCATTGGCATCTTTGATCATCCAACTGTGAGCGATCTGGATGAGAGCCTTCTCTCGCAGGAAGACATCCTCGATTTGATCCGCCCAAGCGGCACTGGCGAGCGGGTCTTTGTTTGCGCTGAGGGACAGCAAGTGCTCGATGCCGGTTTCTTGAAGCACGCTGTCGTCTTCGAGGGCATTGACCCACTTCCAAGCGGCCTCCGTGTCTGATTTTGTCCAGAGATCGAGAACTGCCCACAGAGCACGCTCCTTGAGCTGCGGTGAAGAAAGGCCACGCAGGGCTATGAGTGCGCCGTTGAGGTCCAAGGCGGCCCAGCGTTCGAAAAGGCAGCGCAGCAAGCGCCGACGCACCTCGGGGAAAGGATTGCGCAAGAGGCCGCGCAGCCTCGCGGGCAGTTCCTCCAGACTCATCTGCGAGATGGGATGAATGGCTTCCGCCCAGTTCTCGCAGGTCAGCAGGGCGAGTCCCGCCTCCGAAGCGGCTTGGGGCGGCGGCTGGTATGCCCGCACCTCGATGGAGCTTATCGATTCCGCTTGCTGGGTGCCTGCGACGGTCTTTTCAGAGGGTTCGAACGTGTTTTCGCTCGCGAGCCAGATGCCCGCGAAGGCGCACAGCGCATGCAAAAGCATCTGGAGCATGAGTTTCATCGAGCTGCCTCCAATCCATAGCTTTTCAGCAGCTTGGCACGCACTGCGGCGGTCATGAGCGACTCTGGCACATCGCCTTGCAGCCAAGTGAGAGCGGCGGCGCGATCACTGGTGAGCCACTGCGCGACATCATGCTCGATTTCCCGCTGACGGTCCTCCTGATCGGCGATTTGGCCGTTCAGTTCAATCCCGCGAACTGGGTCATTCCGTCCGATTCCCCATGCGTAACCTTTGAGCATCTCTTCCCGCTTGGTGACGTCGGTTTCCACTGCGATCAGGCTCTCCATGGCCTGCGGGTCGATCTCGGCGAGATGCTGCCCCATGTGCCTCTCGGCGGAATAAACATCCTCATGCGGCTTTGTGTTCAGCCGGGCCAGAATGGCCGAGGAATTGCGCCAAGAGCCCGCCTGATTGGCGAAAGCGGTCATACCTTCCGCTAGGCATGAGCGTCCTTTGTCGGTCAATTGGGCCGCGAAAGCCAGCACACGCTCCGCCGGCAGCCTGCACAGCCCCCAGGCGGCATTTTGCAGCACGCCGATGGTATTCAGCCGGTCCGCAGGTAGCGCTTCGATGAAACGCAGCGCACCCTCCACATCCTCGCCGCCCCAAGTGGCGATGAGACTCCATAGCAAGTGATCCACCGCCTGACTCGGAGGAAGTCCGAGCACGATGCGTGCAAGCGTGCGTGGATCGTGTCGGCGAAAATCGCGCACCAGCTCCTTCGCCAGCGCGAGGCGCTGCTCCGGCGTGAGTCCGGCATCGTGGCGAAAGAGCCGCTCCGCCGCGCTGGTGTTGCCTTGGCTTATTTCCTTCCGCACCCAGTCCATCGAGGCCGTGACGCTGGTGAAGGTTGGTGGCTTGGGGAGCAACTGGGTGGCACGAGTCGCTGCGGATGCCTTCTTCACTGATTCAGGCTGCGATGTTGGAAGGGGCTCAACCCTTTTCATCGACGCACCCACACCTGCGCCAAGCGCCATGCATAGCGCGGAGGTGAGAAGGGGGCGGAGGAACGGCATTGGGCTTTTGAAACGGCCCAGATGTCGAAACCTTGGACAAAGCCAAGGAGCGGGACTTGCCAAGTCCCGAGAATGCCCCGGCACTTGGCAAGTGCCTCTCCTTGTTACTTGCCGAGCTTCGCGTCGAGTTCCTCCAATTTGAAGCGCACGCTGACGACATACGCCTCTTCGCCCTCGGTCCAGTGACCGTAGGTGGTGGTGACGAAGGTGCCGTCGGGAAGCAATTCGACGCCGGGATAGGTGGTGTCCTGGCCTTTTTTGTTGTCCATGATACGGACGCGATACTGGCCTTCTGTGCCGTTGACGATGTCGTCGTATTTGCCCACCCAGCCCACCCAGTCGCCTTTGGTGGCGCTGACGTGCGTGGTGTCGCGGAAGCTGATGAACAGGCGACCATCGGGCGCATACTTGGCGACATGGCGGTCACCGGTGAGCGCGGCGGGGAGTTCTTTCGGCTCGCTCCAGCTCAGGCCTTCGTCGTTTGAGAAAATGACGAAGGAATTGTACTTCCGGCTGTTTTCGCGAAGCAGCACGGCGATCTGTTTACCATCGGGCGAACGCAGAGCACCGGGTTCGCAGAGATTCGCATCGGGCAGCATGGCGATGGGGGCGGGGATGCTCCAAGTGAGGCCACCGTCTTTGGAAAGCGTGGTGTACACCCAGAATCGCCACGGTTTGGCCGTTGATGACGAGTGATCCGGCGAGTGGGGGCTTTTGATGCGGTATTTCTCCACGTCACCGCCACGAATGAAGCGTCCGTCGTCATGGAAGAAGGCGAGGTAGTGCCCCGGCGTCTGCAAACCGATCACGGTGCTCATCGTGACTACACCGCCGAAGTCGCCGATGGGTTTCAATTCGCTCCAGTTCGCGCCATCGTCCTCGCTGACGGCCATGCGGATGGGATACAGGCCACTGAACATGATGAGGCGCTTTTTGCCGCTCGCATCGACGACGCGATGCAGCGTGGGCACCTCCAGCGAGGTCTCCCAGTTCTTCGGTGTGGGCAGGCGGTCACTCCAAGTGAAGCCCGCGTCGTTGCTGCGCTTATAAACGATGGCTCCGCGTCCGTGGCCCTTCGGATAGACGGTGAGCATGGTCTTGTTGTCTTCGAGCAGTACCGTCGTCGGATGGCCGAGATACTGGCCTTTCTCGCGATCCACGATGATCTGACGCCGCGTCTCGCCGCTGATGTCCACGATGGGAATGGTGTAGCCGGGAGCGAGCTTCGTTTTGAGATTCTTCGGCGGCGCGAGCGTGATGTCGGCCTTTTGGAGCTTCGTTTGGGCGAAAGCGGAGGTGACAAGGACGATGGGGAAAAGGAAGCGGAGCATCATGGTGAGGCTCCAAACGACCTGTGCAGGCTCTGACTAACGTGGTTTCACTCCGTAACCACCGTTCTTCTCCTCCACCGGCAGCTTCGGTCTCGACCGATCCGGGCGGTCCTCGGCAAGCCAGGTGTTGTTTTCAAAGCGGAAGGTTTCGGGAGAGGTGCCATCGCCGATGTTGAGGTCGGTTTGCACTTTCGAACGGCTGAAGTTGATCTGGTTGTCTTTGATAAGGACATGGCTACAGGGCACAAAACCAGGTTCACGGGTTTCCTGGAGGATGCGGAAGATCCATTTGGTGGGGAAGCGGATCGAGTTGCCGCTGAACTCCGCGCCATCGACACCGACAAAGGCGGCGGCACATGGGCTGCCTTCGATGACATTGTCCCGCACGATGAGGCGGGCGGCCTCGAACTTGGCACCTTGTGGGCGGAAGTAGGGCAGGCCAGTGGAGCCACCGAGGTTGATAGGACGCTCGCCCGCATTTGTGAAGTGACATTTTTCGACGATGACATCGCTTGTGCCGCCTTTGAGCTGGATGGCGGCACTGGCGGTGAAGCCTTCTTTGCCGGTGAAAAGGCAGCCGGTGATCAAACTATGATGACAGCCGACGAAGTCGATCCCCTGGCCGCCCCAGCCGGTGATGGTGCAATCACGGATCGTGAGCTGGTCGAGGCCGGAACACTTGATGCCATCATGATTGCCCTTGGGGCCAATGTCGCTGATCTCGATTTGCTCGATCGTGATGCCGGTGGAGGGATTCGCCAGATCGCCGCCGTCGTCGAGATTGAGGCCGTTACCGGTCTGGCCGCTGACGCGCAGTTTTCGCAGCGTGAGGTCCTTGCAGCGGGAGAAGTGAAAGGCGTTGCCACCGCCTTTGAAGTGCGGTGGCTGCGTTGGATCAAGCGCCTCAATGGTGAGCTTTTCGACGCCGCTGACGGAGTGGCCGCCGGGGTAGTCGCCAGGGGCGAATTTGAGTGTGGTGCCGGTTTTCAGGACGCGCAAAGCAGTCACGAGTTCGTCCGGCGACTTGATGAGGATCTCTCCAGCAAAGACGGAAGGGCCAAAAAGGACGGAAGCGATGAGCGGGCGGAACGTCATGGCTTGGCGAGGCCTACAGGGAGCTGGGCGAGGCGTTCGAGTTCGGTGACTTCGTGGAAAAACCACGGTTTGGAGTCCTTCACCTTGAAGATAATGGTCTTGGCGGCGTAGCGCAGGCCGTCGTGCTCTTTCCATTCGCTAAAGCGGTAGAAATCTCCGCGCCAGTCGAGGCGGAGGAGGAGGCTGGTTTCCTTGTCGAAGTAGAATTTCATCGCCGGATCGACGCTGCCGCTGATTTGCAGGACAAAGCAGTTTTTTCCTTCGTCGGTGAGATCAGGGATGACTTCGATTTTTGATTTCGGATCGACCAAAAGATCGAGCGACCAAGCGCGGACGTCGTCTTTGGCGGGTTCAGCACCGCGTTCCTTTTTGTTGATCCACCACTTGTCCGGCTGGGAGAGGATCGATTCGCGGGTGGAGCGCTTTTTGCCCTCGGCAGGCTCGGGAGTGCTGCCGAAGTGGAAGATTTCTTTGATGCGGAAGGTTTTGAGCAGCTTGTCTTTGCCACCGACGGCGGCGAGGGCTTTTTCGACGAGCGGTTGTGGCTCCACCGTTTGAGTGAAGGCAGAGGTGGCGAGGAGAAGCGGGAGGAGAAAGCGCAGCATGGTGAGCTTCAAACGGCCTTTCGAGGCCTTTCATTGCGCCTCAAAGACCATCCGGGTGGCGGATGGTGTAGCCTTTGATGGGCCGCTTGCGATCCGTCCAGCGGGGGCCGCGGCTGTCGTCATCGTTGTAACCGGTGTCGAGGCGGAGGCCGGCGATCTCGCAGAAGACGTGGCCGTTGCGGGCATAGACAGTGATCCATTTGCCGTGGCCGCTATCACCAAATTTGCGGAAAGAGCCTGACACGGAGGGCGCGCCGAGCTTTCCGGCAGCGTGGAGGATGTAGGACACCGTGCCTGAGCAATCGTAGGCGCTGTCCTCGAAGTGCGCGTGGCCGCCACCACGACGGTAGGGCTTCGTACAGATACGGTTCCCGGCGGAAATGGCCCGCAGGACAGGTGCGGGGGCATCGGCGGGTGGCACGGCCTTGTCATTGATGATGATGGCCGTCTTGCCGGGGACGTAATCATATTCCCAGTTACTGGGACCGGAGGAGCACTGGCAGAGCAGCAGGCTGGCGAGGCAGATGAAAAGCAGGGCGGAAAAGCGGGCTGGCATTCGGTGATCTTATGACGGTAATATTCCGGCAATCAACAAGCGCGAGGGGCTAGGACGCGGCTTCAACCCAAAAGGCTTTTCACAAAGGGAGGGGGAGTTTCGTGCGGTATCTAAGCTACCGTCATTAATAGAAAGCACCAGACGGCATGGCTACCTTTGTGTCCTGAGTTTGTATTAAGTCCACTAGCTAGAATCTAGCTTTCAGATATGTGGACTGGCTCTATTGATTTGCTTTGTTCTGAACGGAGCCGGTTTATATGATAGTCTTCACGAATTCCAAAAATTTGCTGCATGTGGCAGTTTATTGTTGCAATTTTGACACTAATTCGCAAATCTACCAATTATTCCCGATAATGATGCCGTCACCTCCTTCCAGAAATCATTTTATGCTGTAATTATCACATCGTAGTTTCATTTATCCTCAGCTTTGATTCTCTTTCCCTTTTCCAATAACCCAAGACAAGACTAACAACCACACCCCTTATGGCCGATACAGCACCGCCCGAACTTATGACGGTTAAAGAGACTGCGGAATACCTCCGTATTCCACTTCCTACCGTCTATTACCTCGTCCAGCGCGGACAGCTCCCCGCCGTGCAAATCGGTGGTCGCTGGCGCATCAAGCGCAGCTTGTTGGACCGTGATGTGCTTCGCAAAGAAGAGGAAGGTGGCCAGCCTACCGTGCTCGTGGTGGACGATGACCCTGCCCTCCAGGCGCTATTCAAGCAGTTCCTCAAAAAGGCCGGCTTTGGCCGCCTTGTCGTAGGAACTGGCTCGGAAGCTATCGCGATGGCCAAGAAGCAGAAATTCGACTTCGTTTTCCTCGACCTCAAACTGCCGGACGTGCCAGGGGATGAGGTGTATTCCCAGTTGAAGGCACTCTACCCTGACCTGCCCATTGTGGTCATCACAGGTTACCCGGATAGCGAAATCCTGAGTCGCATTCTTTCCCATGGCCCGGTGACAGTGATCAAGAAGCCCATCGAATACGATCAACTCAATCTTGCCGTCAAACAACTTGGCCACAAAGGAGCGGAAACGGCCGAAGCCTGATCCCTTTCAAAGCTCACTCCACATTAGCCCCAAGTCTCCTCGATGGAGACTTGGGGTTTGGTTTTTTGGGCGAGATACATGTAAAGGTTTGAGGTGAACCAAATCTCAAAGGCATTTAAGTAAACGTTATGAGTGGCTTTGTCGCAACAGTAGGCAAGGTCAAGATACCATCGCGGCCAGATTTCATGGCTGGCTTGTATGTGGACGAGATGCGGAAACGGGAACGCTTCATGAATGAGGATACGTCAAAGTAGCGCTTGCACATGTTCGTGAGCGCCCGCGAGAACACGGCCGCCCTGACAAAGCGCATCGAGAGGAGCCCCCTAAGGCATTTTCATCGGAAACCGGCATCTCAAGAGCCTATCAGAAAGTTTGTGTGAGGGGGGCAAGTACAGACAGACATGAGAAGGACCAAAACGAAGGAAGACAAGGCGCTGAATGCAGCATTCGACGCATTGATCGCCCAGACCGGACATCCGCCGGAGGCGATCATGGGCGAGCAAGACGTGTTGGCCCAGATGACCAACAGGCTCATTGAGCGGGTGAACTAGTGCGCCACCTCAAAACCGGGCGCAGCCCCAGCGAGGCGGTGCTCGACGGTGGGGGCGAACGCGCCGAGGCGGGCGGCAACTGCCGCAACGGCTTCAGTGTAAACACCGTGCTCGGCGACAGCGGCGAGATGCACATCGGGGTGCCGCGCGACCGGCACAGCAGCTTCGAGGCGCTGCTGGTGCCCAAGTGGCAAAAAAGCAACCAGGCTTCGAAGACAAGATCATCGCCCTCTACTCACGCGGCATGACCGTGCGCGACTTCATAGCGATAATCGAGCCGCTCTCCAAGTCTCACGACTTCCAGTCTCCACGTCTTTCCGTCTTGCGGTGCAGCTGCTCTGCCCGTCTCAAAGTCTCACTACTCCAAATCTCCTCGTCTATGTTCGACCCTACTCTCCACCAAGAAAACACGCCCATCGACGCCGCGCCGATGCGGGAGCAGTTCAACAGCTTGAAAGCGTTGGCGGATGGCTGCGCGACGAGTGTGGATCTCGTCAACGCGATTCAGACGACGAGCAGCAACAGCAATGGCGTGTGTAACATGTCGATGAACGCGGACGTGAACTACGAACCGGCCCAGCTGCAAGCGGTGGTCGACAAGCACGATGAGCTGATCAATCTGCTGAGCCGGTGAGAGTGGTTTGATGCCCGCTTTGACTGCGTGAGGATGGCTTATTTCGCAAAGGGCTTCCCTTAGAGGAAACGGGAGGGGCAACCGACTGATCACAGGTTCGCATTCATGAACTCGCGGCATCGGTTTCTTCCAAGAAAGCGTTTCACTTTTTCCGGCACTGTCTTGATCGCAGACTTGCCATCAAGACGCCTCAATTGCTGGCTTACATTCGCCGCCTGTGGGGCTGCAAGAGCCCGGTGCATTCCCGAAACGCCTCAGTATGAGGCATTAAGGCCGCGGGTGCGGTTTTTGGTCATCGGGACGACGGTGGGGGATTCACTGACTTGGTGAAACTCGACGATGTTGGAGGTCGTCTTGCTGTCTTCGATGAGATTGACGATTTCGATGCCTGCTCGCTCTAGGTCGTGCATGAGGGAGCGGGAGCGGGCGGTGAGGAAGGCATAGCCGAGGTAGGCGGGAATAGCGACGACGAGGCCGAGAGCGGCGGTGATGAGGCTCTGATAAACGCCCTGGGCGACATCAGCAGGGGTGGTGAGGCCGTTTGAGGAGGAGATGCGGGTGAAGGCATCGAGGAGGCCGATGAGGGTACCGAGCAGGCCGATGAGGGGGCCGATGTGTGCGATGGCATTCAGGAGGCTGAGGAAGCGTTCCAAACGGGGGACTTCGAGCTGGCCTGCCTCTTGAACGATTTCTTTGAGTTGCTCCCGAGGGGCGTGATGGCGGAGGAGGGCAGAGTGGATGATGCGACCAGCGGGGACGCGGGTGGCGAGGCATTCCTGGAGGGCCTCGGCGAAGTTTCGGCGGCTGATGAGGGTGGAGAGGCCGGCGAGGAATTCGCCGATGTTCATGCTGGCGCGGTGAAAGTAGGCCAGACGCTCCAGAAAGATGGCACCTGAGAGGCAAAGGCAACCAAGGAGCAACCATACAAGCGGGCCACCTTTGGAGACGAGCTCCAGCGGGCCGGTGGTGATGCTAAGGTCGAACATAGATGCGAATAAGGCTTATAAGTAGCAAGTTTTAGGCCGGAACGGGATACTTGTAAATCGCGGATGTGCCGGGCCTTACCAGGCTGGCATGGCGTGGAGGGCATCGCCGAGATTTAAAGCGGGTGCCGAGGTGCGGCGGGGCTGTGTAGAGCCGGTGGCGGTGAGCTGAAAGGTGGCGGCTTGGCGGCGAACAGAATCCATATTCGCTTCAGCTTCGCAACGGACGATGAGGGCGTGCCGGTGAGGAAGGCCACGCAGGAGCACGAGGCCGCCTTCGTGATGCTGAACGAGTTCGATGCAGTCGCCGGAGCCGCTGCGGCGTCCGAATTCGGAGGCGGCACTGAGGGTGGCATGGGCAAGGACGAGCACGCCTGCGGATGGCGGCATGGCCTCGCCAGCGGCGGTGATGAGGTGGCCGGCGCCATCGGTGACGAAAGCGGAGAGAACGCCGGGATGCTGGAGGACTAAGGAGAGCATGAGGAGTGCGGATTGATTTTGAAGAGTGTCTCGATCAGGCGGCGGCGAGGGCGGGAGCATGGCCGCTCGTCATTTCACGAGGCATGAGTGCCTGCGAGATGGGCGTGGGACTGACCGGGGCATGCGCCTGGCGGAACTGGTGGATGATGGCCTGGGAGACGGCGTTGAGTGTGGCGAGAACATTGCGTCCTCCGCGAGCATCGGCTTCAAAGCTGAGAAAGGGAACGGGGCGGCTATTGAAGAGGTACTCGAGGTAATCGACGGGGGCCGCGTTTGGCAGGTCTCGCTTGTTGTATTGCAGGACGATGGGGAGGCGGTCAATGGAGCTGTCGTTGAGGCGGAGATTGGCCTCAAGGCTCTGAAGGGCCTGCAAATTATCCCGCTGGCGGTCCATCTGGGAGTCGGCAACAAAGACGACACCATCGGCCTGGCGCAGAACGAGCTGGAGGGTGGCGTTGTAGGTAACTTGGCCGGGGACGGTGTAGAGGTGGAAGGTGGTTTTGTAGCCCGGAATGGCATCGGCTTCGATGCTGAGGAAGTCGAAGAAGAGGGTTCGATCCTGTGCAGTGGAGAGGGAAATGAGATCGCTGCGGCCGCGAGGATCGAGCTTGGCGTGGATTTGCTGAATGTTGGTGGTCTTACCGCACAGTGGGGTGCCGCAATAGACGACCTTAAAACTGATGGTGCGTTCGTCGTGGTTGATACTGGGCATGGCGGTCGTGGGGAAATCCGATGGTTGGTTCAGCGAAGGAGTCGGGCGAGCTCACGGGCGACGAGGGTGATCTTATCGCGAAGGCCGGTGCCGGGTTCGCCTTGATGGAGGACGCCGACGGAGACTTCGCCGGGGAAGCAGAAGGTGAGGAGTCGGCCACCCGCATTGAGCGTGAAGGTTTCAGCCCCGTCGATGCCGATAAGCGGGGCGAGGCCGCGGAGCTGGCGGGCGATGTCTGGGGCCTGCTGCTGGAAGGTTGCGGCTTCGGGGGCGGAGGGATTGGCGTGGCTGAGAACGCTGGAGCCATTGAGGCAGATGCAGGCGCTGAGGCCGGGCAGGGTGGCGAGGAGCTGGACGACGCGGGAGGCATCGAGCGAGTCATCGACGCCGAGGAGAGCACGGAGGAGGAGCTGATCGGTGTCTGTATCCAGGGCGGAAAGGCCGAGGAAGGAGGCTTTGCTCGGAGCCGCCGCTTTGGGCTGGGGAGAGAAGAACGCGGCAGGCGCTGGAGAAGGAGCAGCTTCGTCAGCCGGGGCTGGCGTAGGAGCCTGAACTGGTGAGGGGGGCAGTTTCAGCGAAGGCGCGGGAGGTGCCTCTGGTGGGGCGGTAAAGGGATTGCTGATAGGTCCGGGGGCAGGTGCTATGGCGGGTGCCAGCATGGTCCCGGTGGGGGCGTTTTCGCTGGCGGTGCTGAAGGATGCTCCAAAGAAGGCGGAGGGCTTTGGATCCGCACTGATCAGGGGAATGACGGATTCGGCCGGAGCGGTTTTGGCCTCTCTTTGGCTAGCGAAAGGCTCGATCAGGGGCTGGGTAGGCGGGGCTTGTCGGAAGAGGGAGCTTGTGGCGAAGCTGATGGGGGCTGCCGGGACTACGCCGAGCAATTGCTCGCTACTCAGGCCGGTTGCAGCCGATGGGGCGAAGGGATCGAAGGCCTTCACCGCAGAATGGATAGGTCGGCTAGCTGCGGGAGCGGATTCCGCAGGAAGTGCACCAAAGGCATTGAAGGCTCCCGCCAGTGGCTGAACGGAGGTCGCGAGAGTCGAAAACGCACTTTTCGGTGCCTCGAGAGCCATGGGCAAAGGAGCTGGCGCAGGTGCCGAGGCGAAAGTTTGAGCTGGTTCCTCTGGTTGCGGTGGCTGGCTGGCGAAGAGGCTATTCTGAGGGGCTGGCGTTGGAGCCAGTGTGGGGACCGTAGCTGGTGATGGAGTAAAAACTGGGCTCGTGGCTGCTGGCGGAGTGGGATTTAGGATACCTGTGGTTGTAACCCCAGGATTGCCAAAGGGCGTGAAGGTGATCGGAGCTGCCGATGCCGCAAACATGAGGCTGGCTGCGGCTGGCATCGGGGCGGGGCGCTCTGCTGGCGGAGCACTGCTAGGTGGCGAAACCACCATTTTCGGCAACGCCATGGAAGGGGCCGGAGTGGTGATGGTGGCTAGAGCATGTGCTGGGGCGGAGGCTCCGCAGTCTTGGGTCGCCGTGAGGGCGTGGAAGACAACATTGGAGGGGAGCTGGACCTGAACGTCTCGCTTGGCTCCGGAAAGCATGCTGCGGAAGCCCTGATCCGCTACGCCATCGAGCAAGGCGCCAAGGCTGAGGGCATACGCCCCTTTGGAAGCCTGCTCATGGAGGAGGCTGGCATCGACGCTGGTTGAAAGCCAGGCGGGCACGCACGCGGGATTGAAGCCAAGGTCATCGGCACTGCGTCCCTGGAGAAGGGTGGCGAGGGTGAAGCGAGCTTTGCCTCCGGCAGCGCCAGGGACACCTGAAAAGACGGGTAAAGCGCCTTCCGCTGGCTGAACTGTCAATGGAGCGGCAGCAGGTATTCGATGCTGTGGCCGAGCCATAGGCAACGTTAGGCCCGTGGTCGCCATGGGTGGGCTGCTGGGAGAAGCGGTGGCGGGTGGTTCGGCGGGTTTTGCCTCGAAAAGATTCGCCATGGCTCGATCCAGCCCCGTTGTGCTGGGTTTGGCAGGTTCCGCTGAGAATGCGGGAGCCCCGACTGGAGCGGATGAAGCAAAGATCGTGGGGGCACTCGCGGCAAAAGGTGAGGCTGTGGCGCTAAACACCGGGGCGGGTTCAACGGGAGGTATCATCTCTCCGAATGGGGAAGCGAATACCGGTGCACTCACCGCGAAAGGCGAGGCCGTGGCTGGATTTGAAGACGCCGCTGCGAACGGCGAGGCCGCTGGCGAAGCACTGGCGAAAGGCGAAGCTGGAGTTGCAGCAGCAAAGGGTGAGGCAGACGGAGCTGGTGAGGCCGCTGCGAATGGGAAAGCTGGAACCGGCTGGGGAGCTGATGCTGCGAACAGAGAGCCCGCTGGCGATGGCGAAGCGGCTCCGAAAGGTGAGGCTGGAGCTGGATAGGAAGCTGCAGCCGTGAACGGAGAACTCGATGGCGCAGGTGTAGCCGCGGCGAATGGGGAGGCCTGGGTAGGAGCCAAGCTGGCTTGGGTAAACGGAGAGCCTGAACTCGGCGGGGGGGGCGAAGCGGCTGTGGCTGCTTGCCCAAACGGCGAGGCTACTCCTGCGGCCGCAATGGAAGGCATGGCCGCAGCAAACGGACTCATCGGAAAAGCAGATGACGGCGGAGCAGTCGGTGATCTCGACGGCTCGGCTGCCGCAAAAGATGAGGCTTGGGATGCTACTGGCAATGCCGGAGCAGAGGGGCGGGTGCCTGCGATCAATGCAGACAGCTTCGCCACGGGCAGAGCCACCGTGCGTGGCTCCTGAGGAGAGACCGGACCCTGAAAAAGGGCCGGGCAAACTCGGTAAATTTCAAATACCGGCACTGTTGGCAGTCCGCTGCGCAGGGCATTTTCCAAAAGTGCCGGCGGTAACGTCAGTGGCTGCTCAGGCGACACAACTCCACCGCGCACGAGTTCGGGTGGTATTAGGTGAATCACATCGCCGACGGTCAGGGGCATGTTCGTGGGTGCCGCAGAGGCCATGCCAAACGGGGAAAGGCCGCTGTGGGCGTTGATGGGAGGAGCTTCGATAGATTCTCCAGCGCAGGTGCGAAACAAAGGGGAACCTGCCATTTGGAAAAGGGGGGCGGGAGGCTGTGCCATGGTAGCTTGCATGACGAGACGGGATTAGGGTGAAAATGACTGTGCCGCAGTGGGGAAGCGCTCGATCGACCTCACCTGAATCAGCGCACGTTCCGTGGCATCAGTGCCGGAACCACGTACATACAGCGTTTGGAGGAAAGAGTTCATCGGCAGCCTGAACAGCCCAATTCGACACCGCTGAGGTAGCAAAGGAGCTTATTAAAGATAGAAATTATAGAAAAAATTAACGGCATCAACTGAGATAATTAAGCTAAATTAAATATCTACTCTTGTAAATTCAACCTTTTTCTACCTCTGGGTGAAATTTTGCTACCCATGACAAATGATGGCGCGGCTCTCAGGCACTTGGCCTGCCGATAGCCTGCTTTTCTCATGCTCCTTTTTGCCGCAGCAGATGAGCCAAGAGGCAGCGGATGCCGAGGTTTCCTTTTGTTTTCATTTTTCATCTCTGAGTCCTCTGCTCCGCTCCTGCGGCAAAAGACTTTGGAAGCTGCCGTGTGTTTTGTGCGAGAAGTGCAGTCCCGCTGGATCGGAAAGGCAACTTTCATCCAATTCCATGAAGCATGTTTTTAGTGTCTGCCACGATCTAATAAAGTAGGAGACAAGCGCCGCGTCCTGCTCATCATCGCGGCCCTTTCCCGCCCAAGCACCTGATCTTATGTCCGAAGCCGAATCCAGCATTCCTCAACAGCCCCAGACCGATTCCCTCGATCTGTCCAGCCTGCGTCTAATACCCGCGTGGGTTGCGGATTTCGGCAAGGAAGAGAAAATTATCGAGCGCTTTGGCGATCGTGAAGACCGTCCGCAGCGTGGTGACCGCCGTGGCGGTGGTGGCTTCGGCGGTGATCGCCGCGGAGCAGGCGGTGGTGGTGCGGGTGAACGTCGTTTTGGTGGTGGTGCTGGTGCAGGCCCGCGTCGTGATGGCCCTGGCGGTCCGCCGCGCCGTGATGGACCCGGAGGCCCACCACGTGGGGATCGTCGTGATGGACCTGGAGGACCGCGTCGCTTCGGAGATCGGGATCGCAGCCGCGATGGTGGAGATAACCGGCCGCAACGCGATTGGGTGCCTATTCCACAGGACATTCAGGTTACGATCTATCCGCAAGACGAGACGCTCGATACGCTCGCTCAGCATGTTCGTAACACGGGCCACGCCTTCAGCATGTTCGATGCTGCACGTATCGTCCTCGCGGGTGGTGAGCGCTTCAATGTCCGCTATCTATGCGCCGACACACGTCCCTCTCCGCTTTTCAAAACCACGGCCGATGGCGGGCTCTTTCTCACGCGTGATGAAGCCGTCTCGCACATCCTCAACAGCACCGTCATCGACGAATACTACCGAGTCGAAGACATCGAACTCGAAGTGCCAAAGGGTGATTTCAAATCTGTCGCCGTCTGTGGCATGAGTGGTGAGATCCTCGGCCCTGCTAGCCATCACAGTTACCAGACGAAGCTCATCCGCCTCCATCGTGAGCGCTTCGCCAACATGCCGTTTGAAGATTTCAAACGGCGCGTGCGATCGGACACCACGCCTGAGACTATCGAGAAGTGGAAAGAGCAGGCCAGCAAAGGACGCCGATGGGTTTATCTCAAAGGCGAAATCGCCGAAGGAACCGAGCCGCAAGCGTTTCCGACCCGTGCGGAAGTCGAGGCGCATTTCCGGCGCATCCACGCGGCTGATTCCGTCATCGAACTGCGTGATGTGAACGTTGCTGGCGGCATCGATAAGTCCAAGCTATCGCACGTGCTCTTCATCATGCTGCGCAATGCCGTCGAAAATGCTCGCAAGCACCTCTTCGACATCTCGCAGAAACTCGCCGCCGGTCTTGAACGGCGTGGCTTGAAGATGTTTAAGCGCCGCAGCGGCAAAATGTTCGTCAGCCGCGTGCGTCCGCGTGCTGTCGATCCTTCCGTCGTCTTCTCTGCGCCGCTCGCCAAGATCGTCGAACTGCTCAAGCAGAACTCCGGCGGCATGCACCTCCACACGCTCGTCGAATCCATCACGCCCGCGCCTCCCAAGGATGAAGATGCGCCGCCTCCCGTTGATGGTGAAGCCCCCAAGCTCACGCAGCAGCAGATGGAAGTCCTGAAAGACATCCGCTGGCTCGCCAATGAAGGTTACGTCATCGAATACAGCGATGGCATGATCTTCCTCGGCGTGCAGGGGGAACCTGCTCCAGTCAAAAAAGCGGAGGAAGCTCCGAAAACCGAAAAAACGGAGAAGCCAGCCAAGGCTCGCAAAGCTCCCAAGACCATCGCTCCGATCGTCGATGTTCTCGAAGATGTCTTCGAGTGAGGCCTAGCCAGCCTTTGCCTATTTCCATTCGGATTTCTCTATGACCGGCGTGCTCTCTGAATGCGCCTGGCGAGTCCTGCGGGCAGGACAATCATCACGCTACCTGGTTCAGGCACCGCGTGGGTTTGCAGGGTGCAGGCTGTGAGCGGAGCGGTGAAGTCACCGCCGCCTTGCACATTGTGCAGGCCGCCCCAGACAGGATTGAGGGCGTTGGAAAGAGGGTATTCCCAAGGAAGGGCCTCGGAGGGGCTGGGCAGGGCCAGTCGTTGGCAGGATTGAGATCGCTGCTGTCATTGGTGACGAAGGCCCACTGGCTGCCATTCGTGATGCTAAAATCGTTGTAACCCCAGAGGTAAGCCAGTTCTCCGGCGGCGAAGACATCGTCGGAGAGACCTTGGTCAGACTGGCCGCTGAGCTGGAGGATGCCGCTCTTGTTGAAATAGGAGATGGAAGAGTTCCAGCCGTTGATGGAAGGAGCTTCGGCACGGGCAAATGGTTTCCAGTTGTCGATCCAGTTGGCGATGTTGTTTCCAGTGGGGGGAATCCCGCATCAAAGTTGCCGAATTCGAATACGAAGCTGGTGTCGAGGGCCGTGACGCCATCTTGCTTCAGGAGGGTGTTTCCTGGAGTGTTTTAGAAATTGATCGAGCCGACGTTGAGCGAGGTCGGCATCAGCCCCTGCGCACTGCAAATCATGACCAGCGCAGCCTTTCTCCACGCGGATAGGGCGGAGAAGAAAGGGACAAGAGGCTGGCGTGAGTGAAATAAGATCTAAAAAATCACCTAATATTATAATAAATTAAAATGTAATTTACATATCTACGGTGTCTTGGGGAATGAATTATTAGAAAGCGTCTTCGCCGAGGGAAAACACCTTGGAAGGCGGAGCGGAGGTGTGTTACAGGGACCGCTCAAACCTACCCACAATCGCTCTTCACATGAAATGCATCTTTATCGGCGGCGGCCATGGGCGGGTGCTGCTCGAAACGCTCGAGCAGCTGCGTCCGGGCGTGGTTGTGGGTATTTTGGACTCTCAGCCCGGTTTGTAGCAGATCGCCGAGGTGCCGGTGCTCGGGGGAGGTGAGATGCTCTCCAGGCTCAAGGAGCTACATTTCACCCATTTTGTCATCGGTGTAGGCAGTTCCCAGCCGTGCCGTATCCGGGCGGAACTGTATCTCGCCGCCCGAAAGGCGGTCTGGAGCCTCTCGGTGTGGTTCACCCGCAAACGTTCGTCTCTCATCAGTCGGAAATGGCGGCGGGCTGTCAGATCATGGCTCGGGCCGTGGTGAATACCGGAGCGCGGCTCGGTGGTCATGTGCTGATCAACACCGGGTGTATCCTGGAGCATGACGTGGTCATCGGGGCGCATAGCCTCATTGGCAGCGGCATGGAGCTCGGCGGCGGCGTGCAGTTAAGTGAGAGAACGCTGATCGGTGCTGGAGTGGTGGTTCGGCAAGGCAATTCGGCTCGGTGCCCATCTGGTGATCGGGAAGCTGGATGTGCACGATGGCACGGAAATCGCATGAGCCGCGTCTCCCCCGCCCATCGTGTGAGCCTTTGGTGGCGGCTATTGGCCTGGGCCGGTGCCTTGGCGGGCTTGCTGGCTGCCTTTTGGCATGACTGGACAGTGCCGCTGCTCGGCATGGACCTGCGGACCAAGCCCGGCCATGTGCTTATCGAGGCTCAGGAAGCGGTGAAAGCGGCGATGAAGCTGGGCAAGCATTTCTATTGCGAAAAGCCGCTGGCGCACACCATCGAGGAGACGCGTATCATGGCAAAGGTGGCCGCCGAGATGAAAGTGGTTGCGCAAACGGGCAACACCGGCCATGCCAGCGAAGGTCTGCGGCTGTCGAAGGAATGGTTCGACGTCGGAGCCATCGGCGCGGTGAAGGAGGTGTATGTGTGGTCGGATCGGCCCGGCAAGTTCTGGGATTCGCAGAGCAAGCCACGGCCTGTCGAAGTGGACGGCATGCAGCTCGATCAGCCATTGGAGTTGGAACTGGTGCTTGAACTCGAAAGTGAACAGTTCGTGCCGCTTTTCATTCTGTGCGTTGATTCCATCACACCTCTTCATGAAGCCCACCTTCTTTCCGAAATCAGGCTGCCAGGTTGGCAAGAGGGGTTGATTCTCAACTTCAATTCCGACTCGATGCGTGATGGTATCCGACGTATCAGTCTCACTCGCTCGCAAAGCCATTTCATCACGAGTTCCGAACCTTAATCCCTCTTTGCGACCTTCCAATCTCCGCGGTGCAAAAGCAGCCTCCTAACCTCCATGAAACTCACCCTCACCCTTCTAACCTTCCTCACCGCCTCTACCTTCGCCCTCGATCCGCATGTTGAGGCCGTCACCCGCATCGTCGAGGCCGCCAAAGGCAAGGTCGAGAAAACCGAAGACGGTCAGAGCTTGAAACTCGTCGATCTCGCCGTGCCAAACGCAGGTCCGCATGACCACCGCAAAGACGATCCTTATGACGCCGCCTTCTTCGAGCACCTCAGCCACATCACCACGCTCGAATCCCTCAACGTCATCTCCACCAAAGCCAACGACGAATGGATCGCGCCACTCGGCAAGCTCACGAACCTCAAAACGCTGCGTTTCACCAACAACGGCAAACTCACCGATGCCGGTATGGCGACCTTTGCCAGGCTTAAAAACCTCGAATCCTTCTCTTTCGTCGGCACCGCCATCACCGGCAAAGCCTATGCGAAATGCAGCAACTGGAGCAAAGTCACCAAAGTGAGCCATCGCGGCAGCAGCATCGACGACGAGGGCCTCAAACAGCTCAGCGAGCATCTCCCCAACCTCGAAAGCATCAGCCTCGCCCACGCCAAATTCACCGACGCGGGCGCTGTCCACCTCGCGAACCTCACCAAGCTCAAAGGCCTCGAAATTGGCACCAAGAACGCCACGCCTGCCTGCCTCAAAAACCTCGCCAGCCTCCCGATCGAGTATTTGCAGCTCGGCGACGGCCTCGATGCCCCTGAAGGCATCGCCGCCTGCAAAGCCCTCGCATCGCTGAAACGCCTCACACTCACCCACTGCGAAAAACTCGATGAGGCAGGCCTCGCGCTCGCCGCCGCACTCACCCAGCTCGATCAACTCGAAATCGGCGGCCTTGCCATCCCCGACGAACGCATCCCGCAACTCGCCGCCTTCGCCCACCTCAAAGAATTGAAGCTCATCAACCGTCCCAAAGGCTACCCGCCCGAAACCCAGGCCAAAATCAAAGCCCTGCTGCCCAAGGTCGAGGTGAAGTTTCAGTGAGAGCGTCGCCTGAAGGCGGAGTTTTCGCCGGGAGGACGAAGAAGTGCATTGAAGAGCGGGCGGCACTCGCCACATGCTGGGGTTCCCCTTCATGAAAGCCCTGTTTTTGACCAACGAATACCCACCGCACATTTATGGCGGTGCGGGTGTGCATGTGGAATACCTCTCGAAAGAGCTGGCCAAGCTCATGGAGATCGAGGTGCGCTGCTTTGGTGATCAAGACGACACGCAGCCCAATCTCCGCGTGATTGGCACGCAGATCGACACGGCCGATTGGACGTCTCCAGTGCATTTGAAATCAGTCTTTGGCGCTTTGCAGCGCTGTCTGGATTTCAACACGAAGAACATCGACGCCTCGCTGGTGCATCTGCACACCTGGTACTCTCACTTTGGCGGCATTCTGGCGAAGCTGAACTACGGCGTGCCGATGGTGCTCACGGTGCATTCGCTGGAGCCGCTGCGCCCGTGGAAACGGGAGCAGCTCGGCGGAGGTTATGATTTCACGGTCTGGCTGGAGGCCACGGCCCTGAAAATGGCCGATGCGGTCATCGCGGTGAGCGAGGAGACGAAGGTGGACCTGCTCCGCCTGTTTGAGCTCGATCCGCATAAGCTTCACGTCATCCACAACGGCATCGACCTCGATGAATACCACCGTGTGGAGGCTCCCGAGGTGCTGCTCAAGCACGGTGTCGATCCGGCGAAGCCGTATGTGCTCTTCGTGGGCCGCATCACGCGTCAAAAAGGCATCATCCATCTCGTGCGTGCCATTGAGCACCTCGATCCTGAGATTCAGGTGGTGCTCTGTGCCGGTGCGCCGGACACGCCGGAGATCAAAGCCGAGATGGAGGCCGCGGTGGCTGCGGTAAGTTCGAAGCGTCCAGGGATCGTCTGGATTCAGGCGATGTTGCCGGTGCAGGAAAAGATCGCCATGTATTCGCACGCGGCCGTCTTTTGCTGCCCGTCGATCTATGAGCCCTTTGGCATCATCAATCTCGAAGCCATGGCCTGCGAGACCGCCGTCGTCGCCAGCGCCGTCGGTGGCATCAAAGAAGTCGTCGTTCATGGCGAGACTGGCCTGCTTATCCCTCTCGAACAGCAGACCGAAAGCCCCTTTGAGGCGCTGCATCCTGAAAAATATGCGAAAGACCTCGCGAACGGCATCAATCAACTCATGCGTGATGAACCGAAACGCCAAGCGATGGCCTTCGCCGGCCGCAAACGCGCGGTCGATCACTTCAGTTGGAAATCCATCGCCCGGAAGACGCTGGCACTCTACAAGACGCTGATGGAGTGATTAACCGAGTTTCGATTTTCGTTTTGTCTCAGCCTCTGGCGCGACCGCCACGCCAGCCCATTGGAAGCTGCGGAGGTTACCGGCCATGACAGGATACTTGTCCTCTGCATCCCAAAGTTTCTGGAGAAACTTGGAGACTCGGGGTTGGGTGTTTTTGGATTTTGGCATGGCTATTGTTTGGTTACGACAAAAGGTGTCGCATCTCTTTGGAGGTTCGCAAGATTTCTCCCGCGTATGAAAAAGTGATCTTGAACCTTTCGCTTGTTCTCTTGAAGTGCGGCTGCCTTGTAAAATCCAGCCGATGCAAGGGTGGCCTCGCCCCAGATCAGTGGAATTTTCGTGCAACGTGTGATGTGACCAAGCGCAAGGAGCATGGAGGCCCCGATCCTCCGGTATCCACTGCTCTTGTCATAGAGCGGGTGTGAGGCGAGAAAATCCAGCACCAGGTGATTGCACCAAGTGCGGCGACACCATGCCATGCCTATAATGTCGTTGCTGCCAGGGAGTTTCGCCACAAGCAGGAAGCCCAGTTCATCATGGCCCTTCGCTGACCTCAGTACGAGTTCATCAATGGACCCCACGTTCTCCGCACGTCCTGCATAATATCTCCACCGTTTCCCGGCCAAGCTGGCAAACTCAATCGAGTCTCGCGAGTTCACCATGTCAGTGGGCGATCTTGCATCATTCCACGAATCCAGTCGTTCTGCGTCTGCGGAATCGCCAAAACTCACACTCAAGAACTGCTCTCCCTTCGGAGTAACGACGGGAGGTTGAATGAAAGGCTTCATAGATGACTCAACTTCGCTTTACAACTTCCATCCTGCCCGCGGCTCGCGAGAGAGGAAGCGGTTCGCCGTTTCCATGTTGGTGATGCGCATGGTTTTGGCGTCCCAGAGGATTTTGCCTCCGGCGCGGTGGGCCACATTGCCGAGGTGATTGGCCTCAGTGAGCGGTCCGGCGTAGCTGAAGGGACTGCCGGTGGGCGTGCCATTTTTGATGGCATTGAGCCACTCGGCGTGGTGGCCGGGTGAATCGGGAATGAAGGGCGTGGGGCGGACGAAGTCTTTGAACTGGTTCTCCGGCAGGAGGAGGTGCTTGCCGTAATCGGAGAGGAGCATGCCTTTGTCGCCGATGAAGAGGACGCCGCTGCTCCATTGGCTGATGACGGGATCATTCGTCCAGGCCTCGGGTTTGCTGGAGCCTTGATGCCAGTGGATCTTGCAGGCGGGCATGTCGCCACGCGGGCCGTATTCATACACCGCATGCATGTTGGCCGGGGCGATCTCGGGATGTGCTTTGGGCCCAAAGGCCTCGATGCTGAGTGGGGCGTCGAGTTTGAGTGCCCAGAAGGGCAGGTCATTCCAATGGCTGCCGAGATCGCTCATGGTGCCATTGCCGAAATCCCACCAGCGATACCATTTGGGGCCGGGGAAATAGACCTCGTTGTAGGGGCGCATCGGCGCGGGGCCGATCCACAGGTCCCAGTCGAGGTAGGTCGGCGGCTCCTGAGCCTCTTTCGGGCGTTCATCGACGAAGATGATGTCCTTGTTCTTCTCTGCTTCCTCCTTGGTTTGCAGTCCCCAGGCACGCGAGACGCACACATGCGCCTCGGTGACCTTGCCGATGGCGCCACTTTGGATCAGCTCGACCACACGGCGGTAGTTGGCGCTGGAATGGATTTGCGTGCCCATCTGCGTGGCCACACCGGCCTCAGCGGCGGCTTGGGTGATGAGGCGGGCCTCGGCTACATTGTGTGAGAGTGGCTTTTCGCAATACACCGGCTTCTTCATGAGCAACGCGGGAAGCGTGGCATAGGCGTGGGTGTGCTCGGTGGTGCTGACGACGACGCCGTCGATCTCGCTGGGCTTCAGCGTGTCGTAGAGCTTGCGGAAATCTCGGAAGGTCTGCGCACCCGGATGGAATTTGGAGGCGAGTTCTAGGTTGTGCGCATTCACATCGCACAGCGCGACGATGTTTTCAGCCGCATCGGCGGCGGAGGGCAGGGCAGGGGGCGGCGTTTTTGGGTCGGCCCCGTCTTTTTTCTTCGGCAGGGCCATGGGGATGCCGCTGATGCTGGAGAGATTGCCACCGCCGCGTCCGCCCACGCCGATGAAGACGAGATTGAGCTTCGCATTCGGCGAGCGGGAGCGGGTGATGGCCGGAAAAGCCAGGCTGGCCGCGGCGGCGGCTCCGCTGGCGAGAAACTGGCGGCGTGAGGTGCGTGAGGAACTCATGGTCAGGTGGTAACGACGTGGCGGGCGGTGTCTTGCTGGTTCATTGCCCGGTGAGAAAGCTGTGCAGCTCCTTTCGTGCCAGCAAACCTTCACGCCAAGCGAGGGGAATGGCGTCGAGGCCATGTGTGGCTCCAAGCAGCATCCCGAGCACCAAGGCGCGGGCACAGTTATCACCCCCAGCCATGGCGTTTTCGATGCTGGCCAGCTCGAAATCGTGGCCGTGATGCTTCACGAGCCACAAAACGGCCGGAAGTGCCTGTGGAATGGGGCAGGCAAGCCCGAGCTTGCCGATGCCATCGGAGTCTCCAGCCGCCTCGGCAGCGTCGAGAGCCCATTTGGGGGCGGTTTGAGCGATCACTTCGGGCAGCGAGCCGCCATGCAAAAGCCGGTGGGTGGCCCGGGCGAGGAATGCCGCGCATTCGAGGGTCTCCGGTGAGCGATGCGTGAGGACGGTTTGCTCGATGGCGGCCGCCACGGCCTCGGATTCAGGCTTGTCAGCCAAAAACGCCATCAGTGGGGCGATGCGGGCGGGGCCAGCGAGTTCATCCGAGGCCGCGCCGCTCGTCGCAGGCGTGGCACCGGCCTGAAGATTGGCTAGCGTGGCTTTGGTGGCCTTGTCCACATAGTCGTCGTAGTCGGGCCACATGGCCTGCCAATCGGCGAGGAAGGCGGCGGCCTCCCAGCGGCGTTTGCGATGCAGAAAGGCCAGCAGGCGCAGGGCCTGATCTCCGGCATGGCCTTGGGCACCTGCCTGCTTGCGGGGATGATACGACTTGGCTCCGGGGGCATGGTATCCCGTGACGCGGCCATGGCGGCGCACGATCACCTCGGGATCGTAGATCCAGTGAACTCCAAGAGAGAGGGCTTCAGCGATGAAACTGCCGTGCAGCATGCCGACGACGCGAGAGTGGAAATCTAGGGACATATTGCGGACGTAGCTTTGCCGTCATCAAATAGCAAACCAAGCGCAGCACTTCGTATTTCCATGCTTGCTCCGGAAGACAAAAAAGAGCATTTCATCTCCTACCTCATGCAAAACGATTACGATGCCATCATCATTGGAGGCGGCCCTGCCGGAGCCACGGCGGCCATGACACTGCGCCAGGCTGGCCGGAAGGTGCTGCTACTCGAAAAGGAGAAGTTTCCGCGCTTTCACATCGGTGAATCGCTCCTGCCATATAACCGCCCCATTTTTGACGAACTCGGCGTATGGGAAAAGATCCAAGCCGCCGGTTTCATGACGAAGCGCGGAGCGCAGTTCTGGATGGGCGATGGCTCGATGCACACGAGGCTGAATTTCTCCCGCGGTTCGTTCACGGAGTTTCCCGAAGCCATCCAGGTCGAGCGGTCCAAGTTTGACGACATCCTGCTCCGTCACGCCGAGGAACTCGGTGCCGAGGTGCGTGAAGAAACGCTCGTCACCGGCCATGAAGTGGAAAAAGACCGCGTCACCCTCCGCGTGAAAGCCAAGGACGGCAGCGAGCAGGAGGTCACGGCTTCCTTCCTCGTGGATGCGAGCGGCTTGAACAACTTCACCGCCAACCGCGAGAAGCTGCGCGAGTACTACCCCGGCCACAAAAAGATCGCCATCTTCGGCCACTACAGCGGCGTGCTCATGACCGAGGGCGAGGAAAAGGGGGACATCCTCATCGTGCGCCGCAAGAACTCGTGGTTCTGGATGATCCCGCTGGCCGACGACAAGGTCAGCGTGGGCCTGGTGCTCGACTTGAATGACTTCAAAGAGCTGAAGCAGGAGCCGCTGGCCGTCTTTGAAGATGCCGTGACCTCCACCGCAGCCGTGCGCGATCGCATGATGAACGCCAAGCCGATCAATCAGGGGCATGTGCTGAGCGATTTCTCCTACACGAACAAAAAGCTCGTCTCCGACCGTGTGGTGCGTGTGGGCGATGCCGCCGGATTTATCGATCCCATCTTCTCCAGCGGCGTGATGCTGGCCATGCACAGCGGGCAGAAAGGTGCCCAGGTGGTGCACGAGGCTCTTGCTACCGGCCGCACGATGACCTCATCGATGAAGCGCTACGAAAAGGCCACGAACAAGCATGTGGGACGCTTCTGGCAGTTCATCGAAAAATTCTACACGAAGCACTTCGCGCAGCTCTTCTTCCAGCCGGTGAACCGCTTCCGCGTGGTCTGCGCGATCAATTGCGTGCTCGCCGGGTGTCCTGAGATGACGTTTGCTACATGGTGGAGGCTGAAATTCTTCTTCGGCCTCGTCTGGCTCCAGAAGCGCTTCTCGCTGGCGAAGCCGATCGAGATCGGTTGAAGCCGGTGAAGCACTCCGGCCCCTTCATGAGGTGCGCCACTTCAGTTCCACCTTGAGGTCATTCCAGGCGTGATCAGGCTGATGCGTATGCGTTGTCGCCTCGGCCCCATGTGGCGTGAGTCGTAGCATCGTCCAACCCGTGGTGGAGGTCTTCTTATCGGCGACGTAGGAGGTCGCAGGTGTGTTGAGGATATGAATGTCCTCGTGCTGGAAGAAGTTTCGATGATGAATGTGGCCGTGAAGGTAGGCTTTGACGTGCTTTCGGGCTGCGAGGATTCGCCAAAGCTCTTCGGAGTCCTCAAGGCCGCCGGGGAAATGAATCGGATCACCCCCGAGCCGGGGATTGTGATGGGCAAAGAGGAGCGCAGGTTTGTCGGCATGCTGATCGAGCAGCTTCGTCAGCCACACGAGTTGTTCCCCACCGAGCAGTCCCTGAGTGATCATGGTGGCCTTGAGCGAGTCGAGTAGAAACAAGTTCACTGCGGGCAGTTCAATCAGGCTGAGATGCTTCGAGTTCACGGCGGAGGCATCCGCTTTGAGCACGTCATCAAACACGGCGCGGTCGTCATGATTGCCCATCGTCAGGTGCAGCGGTACACCCGCCCGCTGCAATGGGGCTATGAGGGCCGCGAAGCGTTCGTAATCCCCGCGTTGGCCGTCCTTCAGGGCGAGATCGCCATTGATGATGACCGCAGCCGGTCTCTTCGGCAGGGCGAGCAGCCAGTCGATGGTCATTCCCAGGTTCATCTGGATCGCTGCGGTGGGCGACTGCTGGGCTCCGATGTGCGTGTCATTCAAAACGGCGATCAAGCCATCATCGACCTCTGCCGTTGGTGAGGCTGCCACCTGCGTCAAGATGGCCGCACCTCCGAGTTGTCCTAGAAATTGGCGTCGGGAACTGAGGTGGATGGGCATGGAAGGGACTACGGGGCTTGAGGGTGACCTTTTCCGCTCAGGTGGGAATGTCCCATGCATACCAGCGGTTGAGCCCCATTCGGAGAAAACATTGCCCGAACGAGCGCGGCCTGTCATGGTCTCAGAGGTGCCGTGCGTTTTTTCCTCCTGAGTTCAGCCTTTTGCCTCCTCGGCGCGATTTCCGCCTGGGCCCAGTTGAGCTACACCGGAGGCACGTTGGGGCAAAACTTCGATTCTTTGCCCACGTCGGGTTCCTTCACCTATCCCAGCCATGGAGCGGCGGAGCTCACCGCTTCGCCGTTGAATGCCTCGGGCATGAGTGGGTGGAGCCTCGCCCCGGTGAGTAGCACCACGGCGGCACGAATCCGCGCCGATGCGGGAACCAGCTCGACCGCCTCGCATCTCTCGAATGGCGCTGGTGCGCAGTCGGATCGGGCGCTCGGCATGCTGGCCAGCTCGGGCTATGTCGGACGTGCTGGCCTCGTGCTGGTGAACAACACCGGCGGCCCACTCACCCGCTTCACGCTCAGCTACACAGGCGAGCAATGGCGTGTCGGAGGTGGCGTGGCGAACACACTGACCTTTGGCTATGCGATCGGCACCACGAGCATCACCAGTGGCAGCTTCAAAACCGTGAGCGCCTTGAGTTTCACCTCGCCGATTACCAGTGCCACGGCGACGGCACTCGATGGCAATGCCGCAGCGAACCGCGTGACCATCTCCGCCACTGTCACCGAGGTGCCGTGGGGACCGGGGCAGACTCTCGTGCTGCGTTGGTCGGATGTGGATGATACCGGTGGTGATGATGCGCTGGCCGTGGATGACTTCTCCTTCTCTGCGGAAGCTGGCGTGGTGCCCTCGATCACCCGCATCCACGCCATCCAGAGCAATGTGGTGACGAGTCCGATGGTCGGTGCCGTGGTGACCATCGAAGCCGTCGTCACCGGTGATTTCCAAGGCTCGAACGCATTGAGCGGCTTTTACCTTCAAGAACGCCCGGCGGACCAGGATGCGGATGTCGCCACCTCGGAAGGCATCTTCGTGAGTGATGATGGCAGCTACGATGTCTCGCCGGGGGAGGCGGTGCGAGTCACCGGTACCGTGGCGGAGGTCAGTGCCGTGACATCGATCGTCAATCCGACCTTCATCGTGAAATCGGCAACAACCTCGCTGCCTGCGCCGCTGAGTCTCACCATGCCGCCGAGCAGCACCTCCGGCTTTGAACGCCATGAAGGAATGCTCGTGCAATTCACCCAAACACTTACCGTGACGGATAACCGGCAACTCGGCACGGTCGGGCAGTTAGTGCTTGCCTCCGGCGGCCCCATCGAAAGCCCCACGGAGAGTCTTGATCCGAATGATTCGCCTGCCAGCGGCACCAGCAGCAGCGGCACAAGCAACGTGGCGCCCATCTCGGCCCAGGAAAGCCTCAACACCCGCCGCCAGCTCGTGCTCGATGATGGCAGCCTTTTGAGCAATCCCGCGCCCATGCCGTATCTGAATGGCCAGCAGACGCGGCGTCGCGGAGATACCACCGGCAGCGTCACCGGCTTCTTCAGCTACGCGAATGGCGTGAACAAGATCCAGCCCGCTGCACCTGTCACCTTCATCGACACGAATCCACGCCCCTCGACAGCTCCCGTGGTCGGCGGACGCTTGAAAATCGCCGGGATGAACTGCTTGAACTACTTCATCACGCTCGGTTCACGCGGTGCGGCGCTGGCAGGTGAGTTCACGCGGCAGCAGCACAAGCTCGTCGCCCAGATCATTGGCCTCGACGCGGATGTCGTCGGCCTGATGGAGATCGAAAACAATGGCACCGTGGCCCTCGATAACCTGCTCACCGCGCTCAATGCGGCTCTCGGCAGTCCCGTGTATGCCCGTGTGCCCGAGCCCGCTGGCACGGGAGGCGATCTCACCCGCGTGGCAATGATCTACAAGCCTGCCACCGTGCGCCCCGATGCCATCAGCCACACCGATGGTGATGCCGTGTGGAATCGCTGGCCGCTCGCCGTGGTCTTCACCGAGGTCAGCACGGATGCGCGGTTCATCACCTGCGTGAACCACTTCAAATCGAAAAGCTCCACCGCAGCCACGGGGGCGGATTTGGATCAAAACGATGGTCAAGGAGCCTTCAACGACCGCCGCAAGCAGCAGGCCGCGCGGCTCATCACCTTCCTCGCCAGCCTGCGCACCAGCACCGGCGTGGATGCCGTGCTCGCTCTGGGGGATTTGAACGCCAGCTCGCAGGAAGACCCCATCGACCTGCTGCGAGCCACTGGCTACATGGATCAGCAGGCGATCTTTGACCCCGGTTCCTACTCGTATGTCTTTGATGGAGCGCAGAGCCATCTCGATCATGCCTTTGCCACGCCCTCTCTCAGCAGTCAGGTCACCGGTGCCGCTAGCTGGCACATCAATGCCGATGAACCCACGGTGCTCGACTACACCCAGATCGGCAAAACCGCCGCGCAGCAGGCCCTTTTCACGCCGAATGCCTTTCGCGCCGCTGATCACGATCCCGTGCTCATCGGTCTGAATCTCACACCACCTCGCGTCACCTACGCTTCGTGGTCATCGAGCATCCCATGGCCGCCCGTCAGCGCCACCGGCGCGAATGACGATACCGATCAAGACGGCTTCAGCAATGCCGCCGAACTCCTCCACGGCAGCGATCCCCTCCGGCCAGATACCGCGTTGCGTCCCACGCTTCTCCGAGATGGCAGCGGCTCCCTGCACTTCGATTACCGCCAACGCAGCACCGTCACCGGCCTCTCGCTCGTCCCTCAATGGTCCACCGATCTCCTCCAATGGAATGACCTCGCTGAAGGCAGCGTACTTTCCACACTCACGCCCGTCGTATCCATGCGCCGCGTCGTTTTCAGCCCGGGAACGATGCCCCAGGTCTTCATGAGGCTGATTTTAAGGTGATCGCTTCTTCGATTTTGGTCGATGGGCCGATGAAACTACGAGCCCTGCAGTTGAGCTAACCCTGGGTCTTGAAAGGAATGGTGTTCGTAGTTCGGGCTTTAGCCCGCGATTGAGGGACGGGCTAAAGCCCGAACTACGAACTTTTCTCCAAACGTGCGGAGGTGCATCGTCAGACAACCGAACCATGCCTCAATTTTGAGAATCCCCCACGAACTTGTCATCGCCAAAGAAAAGAGCGTCCCCGTTACCAGAGACGCTCTTCAAATCAGTCGAAGCTTGGATCACGGCAAGCTCGTCGCACTCATGAGGAAGCGGTCGCACTCTCTCGCGGCACCACGGCCTTCGTTGAAGGCCCAAACGACGAGGGATTGGCCACGGCGGCAGTCGCCAGCGGCGAAGACGCCGGGGATGCTGGTGGTGTATTTCTCGTGTTCGGCTTTGATGTTGCTGCGAGGATCGGTTTCGAGATTGAGGGCTTCGACGAGGGGCTGCTCAGGGCCGAGGAAGCCCATGGCGAGCAGCACAAGCTGCGCGGGGAGGACCTTTTCGGTGCCTGCGACCTTCTGCGGGCCGAAGTTGCCTTTGTCGTCTTTCTTCCACTCGACATCGACGACGTGGACGGCTTTCACATTGCCATCGGCATCGCCTTCGAAGTGGGTGGCGGTGGTCAGGTACACGCGAGGATCATCGCCGAACTTGGCGGCGGCTTCTTCCTGGCCGTAGTCCATCTTGTAGGTCTTGGGCCATTCGGGCCACGGATTGTTGGCGGCGCGGGTCATGGGCGGTTTGGCCATGATTTCGAGCTGCGTGACGGTTTTGCAGCCGTGACGCAGGCTGGTGCCGACGCAGTCGGTGCCGGTGTCGCCACCGCCGATGATGACGACGTCTTTGCCGTCGGCGGTGATGTATTTGCCAGAAGGATCGAGCACCGCCTTGGTGTTCGCCGTGAGGAAGTCCATGGCGAAGTGGATGCCTTTCAATTCGCGGCCGGGGATCGGAAGGTCACGCGGCTTGGTGGCTCCGGTGGCGACGATGATGGCGTCGAAGTCCTTGCGGAGCTGCTCGGCGGTGATGTCGGTGCCGACGTTGACGTTGCACTTGAAGGTGACGCCTTCGTCTTCGAGCAGCTTCACGCGGCGGAGGACGACTTCGTTCTTGTCGAGCTTCATGTTGGGGATGCCATACATGAGGAGGCCACCGGGGCGGTCGGCACGCTCAAAGACGGTGACGGTGTGGCCGGCTTTGTTGAGCTGCGCGGCGGCGCTGAGGCCGGCGGGGCCGGAGCCGATGATGGCGACTTTTTTGCCAGTGCGCTTTTCAGGCGGTTCGGGCTTCACCCAGCCTTCTTCCCAGCCTTTGTCGATGATCGAGACTTCGATGTTCTTGATCGTGACGGGCGGGTTGTTGATGCCGAGCACGCAGGAGCCTTCGCACGGGGCAGGGCAGACGCGGCCGGTGAATTCGGGGAAGTTGTTGGTCTTATGGAGGCGGTCGAGCGCTTCTTTCCAAAGGCCGCGGTAGATCAGGTCATTCCACTCGGGGATGAGGTTGTTGATCGGGCAGCCGCTGGCCATGCCGCTGATGAGGGTGCCGCTGTGGCAGAACGGGATGCCGCAGTCCATGCAGCGTGCGCCCTGCTTTTTGAGGTTCTCTTCGGGCAGGTGGAGATGAATTTCCTTCCAGTCCTTGATACGCTCGAGCGGATCGCGGTCAGCGGGGAGTTCGCGGGTGAATTCGATGAAGCCGGTTGGTTTTCCCATGTCTGTGTGTCTTGCGGTGAAAAGTGAAGGAAGGATAGTTTAAACGAGCTTGTCCCACTCTTTGGGATCAATCTTGGCTTGCTTGAGGATTCGTTTCATGAGGGTCCAGTCGATGTCTTTGCCGTGGGGATTCGGGATGTGGATGGTTTCTTCACCGCGACGCATGAGGGGATGACTTCCTCCTGAGGACGGGCCTTCGTAACCACTTTGCCGTAGTCGGCGAACCATTTCGCGCCAACTAATAGGCTTCGGCATAGGCGGATTCGGGTTTGTAGTTCAAGTCGATGCCTCCGACGACTGGCATGGTGTCACCGAAACGCAGTTTCAGGGCCATCCAGTCTTCCAGCACGGACCCAAGCTCGTCCCGACACGCCTCCAAGGTATCCCCATCGGCCCAGCAACCCTGAAGAGAGGGGATGCTGCCGAAAAAGCGGCCGTCTTCCATGATCTCATATTGAGCCTCATGCATGGCAGCTTGGATGTACTTGGTGAGCATGTTGGGAGTTTACTCGGTGAAAGTGAATCTCAAAAGGCCAAATTTTAACCCCCACCCACGCGGGCGGCGTCCTTCGAGTTGCTCTCAAAGGCGGCGATGAGGGCGTCATCACCGACGAGGCCGTCGTCTTTGGCTTTCTTGAGGGCTTTCAAAACGCGGGCGTAATCGCGAGGCAGCACTTTGACGAACTGCGGCACGCTCTGCTCCCAGAGGGCGATGAGTTTGAAGGCCTTCTGGCTCTTGGTGAGGTCGGCGTGCTTCTTGATGAGTTCGTAGAGGCTGTCGATCTCCTCTTTGTCATCGAGCTTGAGCAGATCGACCATGCCGGCATTGCAGCGGGTGGCAAAGTCACCCTTCTCATCGAGCACGTAGGCGATGCCGCCGGACATGCCTGCGGCGAAGTTGCGGCCCGTGGTGCCGAGCACGACGACGCGGCCACCGGTCATGTATTCGCAGCCGTGGTCACCCACACCTTCGACGACGGTGTCCACACCGCTGTTGCGCACGGCGAAGCGTTCGCCCGCCATGCCGCGCAGGAAGAGTTCTCCGCTGGTGGCACCATACAGCGCGGTATTGCCGGCGATGATGTTTTCCTCGGCGGCAAAGGTGCTGGCGGCAGGCGGATAGACGAGGATGCGTCCGCCGCTGAGGCCTTTGCCGATGTAGTCATTCGTATCGCCTTCGATTTCGAGCGTGACGCCTTTCGGCACGAACGCCCCGAAGCTCTGACCAGCGCTGCCCTGGAAGTGCAGATGCACAGTATCGTCCGGCAGGCCCTGCCAGTGACGCTTGGTGATCTCGTTGCCGAGGATGGTGCCGACGGTGCGGTTGACGTTGCGGATGGGGAGCGTGGCCTTGACCTTCTCGCCCTTCTCGATGGCGTCTTTGCAAAGCGGCAGCAGCGTGGTGATGTCCATGCTTTTGTCGATGCCGTGGTCCTGCGCCTCGGAGCAGAATTTGCCGACTTCGGGGCCGACTTTCGGGCTGTAAAGCAGGTTGCTGAGGTCGATGCCGCGAGCTTTCCAATGATCGACCGCGTGACGTGCTTCGAGCATGTCGGTGCGGCCCACCATGTCCTCCAGCTTGCGGAAGCCGAGCTGTGCCATGAGTTCGCGCACTTCCATGGCGACGAACTTCATGAAGTTCACGGCGTATTCGGGATCGCCGCTGAATTTCGCACGGAGCTCGGGGTTTTGTGTGGCGACGCCGACGGGGCAGGTATTCAGATGGCAGACGCGCATCATGATGCAGCCCATGGTGACGAGCGGCGCGGTGGCAAAGCCAAACTCCTCAGCACCGAGCAGCGCGGCAATGACGATGTCACGGCCCGTCTTCATCTGGCCATCGGCCTCGACGACGATCTTGGAGCGCAGGTTGTTCAGGAGCAACGTCTGATGCGTTTCAGCGAGACCGAGTTCCCAGGGCAGACCGGCGTGTTTCACCGAGGTCTGTGGCGAGGCACCGGTGCCGCCATCGTAACCGGAGATGAGCACGACATCCGAGTGCGCCTTCGCCACACCAGCGGCGATGGTGCCGACGCCCACTTCGGAAACGAGCTTCACGCTGATGCGTGCGGCGCGGTTCGCGTTCTTCAAGTCGTGAATGAGCTGAGCCAAATCCTCGATGGAGTAGATGTCATGATGCGGAGGCGGGGAGATGAGGCCCACGCCCGGCGTCGAATGACGCACCTTCGCGATCCAGGGATACACCTTGCCGCCAGGAAGCTGGCCGCCTTCACCGGGCTTCGCACCCTGGGCCATCTTGATCTGGATTTCCTTTGCCTGGCTCAAATAGAGGCTGGTGACGCCAAAGCGACCCGAGGCGACCTGCTTGATCGCAGAGTTCTTTGAGTCGCCCTTCTCATTGGTCCAAATGTAGCGTTCGGGGTCTTCGCCACCTTCACCGGTGTTCGATTTGCCGCCGATGCGGTTCATGGCGATGGCGAGGGACTCATGCGCTTCGCTGGAGATGGAGCCGTAGCTCATCGCGCCGGTTTTGAAGCGCTTCATGATGCTTTCCACGCTTTCGACTTCGTCGAGCGGCACGGAAGTCTGCGCCTTGAAGTCCAGCAGGCCACGCAGCGTGTAGATCTGCTTCACCTGCGTGTTCACCAGCGAGGAGTATTGCTTGAAGGTCTCGTAGTTACCCGTGCGGACGGCTTTTTGCAGCGTGTGGATCGTCAGCGGGTTGAAGAGGTGAGCTTCACCTTCTTTACGCCACTGGTAGTCACCGCCCACATCGAGCGCATGCACCTGCGAATCGCGATCCGGGAAGCCGCGCTGATGACGCTGGATGCACTCCTCGGCGATCACCTTGATATCGCTGCCTTCCACGCGAGTGGCGGTCCAGGTGAAGTATTTTTCCACCACGCTCTTGCAGAGGCCCACAGCTTCAAAAATTTGAGCACCGCGATAGCTCTGCATCGTGCTGATGCCGATCTTCGACGCCACCTTGATGACGCCCTTCGTCGCAGCTTTGATGAAGTTATAAACCGCCTTCTTGTGATCGACATTAACGAGCAGACCCTGGCGGATCATGTCATCGAGCGTTTCAAAGGCGAGGTAAGGATTGATCGCTCCGCAGCCGTAACCAATCAGCGTGCAGAAGTGGTGCACTTCACGCGGTTCGCCGGATTCCAGCACGATGTCGCACTGCGTGCGGGTGCCTTGGCGGATCAAATGATGATGCAGACCGCCCACAGCCAGCAAAGCCGGGATCGGAGCCTTTTCGGCCGAAATGCCGCGATCCGTCAAAATGAGGATGTTGCGGCCTTTTTTGATCAAATCGTCTGCCTGGGCGCAAATCGCGTCCATCGCGGCTTCGAGGCCTTTTTCGCCCAATTTCGGATCAAAGGTGATGTCAAGCGTCGCGGAGGCAAATTCGCCGCTGGCGATGGCTTTGAGCTTCGCCAACTCCTCGTTGCTAAGGATTGGCGTCTTCAGTTCGATCAAATGGCAGCTTTCCGGCTTCGGATCGAGCAGGTTTCCTTCGCGACCGATGGTCGTGATGGGCGACGTGACGATTTCCTCGCGGATGCAGTCGATCGGCGGATTCGTGACCTGGGCGAAGAGCTGCTTGAAGTAATCGTAGAGCAGCTTGGCCTTGTTGGAGAGCACGGCGATGGGGATGTCTGTTCCCATCGAGCCAATCGCCTCCACGCCATCGCGGGCCATCGGTGTCATCAACATGCGCAGGTCTTCCCAGGTGTAACCAAAGGCCTGCTGGCGCTTCAGCATCGTCTCATGGTCCGGCAGCGGCGCAGGAGCACCTTCGGCGATGTCCGCCAGCTTCACGAGGTTCTTGTCGAGCCACTCACGGTAAGGCTTCTCAGCGGCGATCTTCTCTTTGATCTCGTCGTCCGGCACGATGCGGCCTTCTTCCATGTTCACGATGAACATTTTCCCCGGCTGCAAACGGCCTTTGAGCTTCACATTGGCTGGATCGACCGGTAGCACGCCCGCTTCCGAGCCCATGATGACCAGATCGTCATGCGTCACATAATAACGGGAAGGACGCAGGCCATTACGATCCAACGTAGCTCCCATCATCGTGCCATCGGTGAACGCCACGGACGCAGGACCATCCCACGGCTCCATGAGGCAGGAATGATATTCGTAGAAGGCCTTTTTCGCCTCGCTCATCGACTCATGACCGCTCCACGGCTCAGGAATCATCATCATCATCGCATGTGGCAGGCTGCGTCCGCTTAGCACGAGCAGTTCCAGCGCATTGTCAAAGATGGTCGAGTCCGAGCCATCCACATTGATGACTGGCTTGATCTTGTTGATGTCATCACCAAACAGCTCCGATGCGAACAGCGACTGACGGGCCAGCATCCAGCTAATGTTCCCACGCAGCGTGTTGATTTCGCCATTGTGGGCGATGTAGCGGTAGGGGTGCGACCGCTCCCAGTTCGGGAAGGTATTCGTCGAGAAACGGCTGTGAACCAGCGCCAACGCCGACTCCATATCTGCATCGCTCAGATCGAGGAAGTAGCCGCCCACCTGCATCGGCGTGAGCATGCCTTTATAGACCAGCGTGCGGCAGGAAAAGCTCGGCGCATACCACACCGTGTCCAACTTGGGCACGCGGATGGCGTTGTGAGCCACTTTGCGCAGCACGTAGAGCTTCCGCTCAAAGGAAAGATCATCCAGCGCCGCTGCATGGCGCTGCACAAACACCTGGCGCACCAGCGGCTCGCTCGCCTTGGCCGATTTGCCCAGCGTCGAGTTATCCACTGGCAGCTCACGCCAGCCGATCACCGGCATGCCTTCCGCCGCCGCGACCTTTTCAAAAGTTTCCTTCGCCTTCGCCCACGAATCGCCACCGCGAGTGGTGAACACATTCGCCACGCCATACTGACCCTGGGCAGGAAGCTCAAAACCGGCCTCCTTGGCCTTCTTCACGAGGAACGCATGCGGCACCTGAATCAGGATACCCGCGCCGTCGCCCGTATTTTCTTCCACACAGGCACCACGATGGTCGAGATTCTCTAGAATCTGAAGGGCATTGGCGACGATGGAGTGCGATTTCTTCCCCTTCATGTGACAGACAAAGCCGACGCCACAGGCGTCATGCTCGTTTCGCGGATCGTAGAGACCTTGAGCGGGGGGGAGACCGGGGTTGTTCATTGGTGGGGCTGGAGGGAAAAGAGGCGATGTTTCCTTCCCGCCGCCGCATGTGGGTTGGACGGGAAAGGGGGCGGCATTTAGCCGATGGGTAGAAACCGTGCAAGAGCATTCTAGGGGCCAAAAAGTCATCTAACTTTCACCACTTTTGTTGGCTCTGTCTGGACACGTAATTGCTGAAAGCAGGAATGCCTTTCGATAAATCGAAAAACAGGCCAAAAAAGGCATTCGGTGGCAGGCTAAAGGGGCTGCTTTAGTTATTCTTGAGCACCTCGATGAAGGCTTCTTGCGGGATATTGACCTTGCCGATGGCCTTCATCTTCTTCTTACCTTCCTTCTGCTTGTCGAGGAGCTTGCGTTTGCGGCTGATGTCACCGCCGTAGCATTTGGCGGTGACGTCTTTGCGGAGGGCGCTGATGCTTTCACGAGCGATGACCTTGCCGCCGATGGCGGCCTGGATGGCGACGACGAAGAGCTGCTGCGGGATGACTTCTTTGAGCTTGGCGCAGAGCTGGCGACCACGGAACTCAGCTTTGCCGCGGTGGACGATGCAGGAGAAAGCGTCCACGGGATCGCCAGCGATGAGGATGTCCATTTTGACGAGTTCGGCGGCTTCGTAACCAGCGTGTTCGTAGTCCATGCTGCCGTAGCCACGCGTGATGGATTTGAGCTTGTCGTTGAAGTCCACGAGAATTTCGTTCAGCGGCAAAACGGTGTGCAGGAGCACGCGGCGGTCGTCGAGCGTTTCGGTGTTGTTGACCTGGCCGCGCTTATCCATGACGAGCTGCATCATATCACCGATGTGCTCGTTGGGGATCATGATGTTGACCTTGACGATGGGCTCGCGGATTTCATCGATCTCCTGGTCGCTGGGGAGGAAGCAGGGATTGTCCACCTGGAGTTCTTCGCCATTCGTTTTGCGGACCTGGTAGATGACGGAGGGATACGTCGAAATGACGTCCATGTTGAACTCCCGGCGGAGGCGCTCCTGGACGATTTCCATGTGCAGGAGGCCGAGGAAGCCGCAGCGGAAGCCGAAGCCGAGGGCGGCGGAGCTTTCACTCATGAAGGTGAAGGCGGCGTCATTGATCTGGAGCTTGCCGACGGCGGCTTTGAGCGATTCGAAATCGTCCGTGCTGACGGGGTAAATGCCGCTGAAGACGAGCGGGTGGATTTCTTTGAAGCCGGGAAGCGGCTCGGGTGCTGGGCGGCGTGTCTCGGTGAGCGTGTCGCCGATTTTGACGTCGGCGGTGGTCTTCACATTGGCGATGAGGTAGCCGACATCGCCGGGCTCGAGCTTTTCACAACTGACCATCTTCGGGCGGAAGATGCCGACGTCTTTGATTTCGTAATCGAGGCCGGTGGACATCATGCGCACCTTTTGACCGCGAATGATGGTGCCGGAGATGACGCGGACGTAACTGACGACACCGCGGTAGGCATCAAAGATGGAGTCGAAGACGGAGGCGCGGAGATAGCCATCGCCAGGATCGGTCGGTGCGGGGATGAAAGCGACGACGGCCTCCAGAATGTCCTGGATGCCGATGCCCATCTTGGCGCTGGCTGGCACAGCTTCATCGGCGGAGAGCTGGAGGATGTCCTCGAGCTGGCGTTTGCATTTGTCGATGTCGGCGCTGGGAAGATCGACTTTGTTGATGACGGGGATGACGTGCAGGTTTTGCTGCAAGGCAAGGTTCAGGTTGGCGACCGTCTGGGCCTCGACGCCCTGGGAGGCGTCGATCAGGAGAAGGGCACCTTCGCAGGCGGCGAGGGAGCGGCTGACCTCGTAGCTGAAATCGACGTGACCGGGCGTGTCGAGCAGGTTGAGCTTGTACATCTGCCCGTCGCGGGCTTTGTAATTCATGCACACGGGGTGCGCCTTGATGGTGATGCCACGCTCACGTTCGAGGTCCATGCTGTCGAGGAGCTGGTCCTGCTGCTGACGCACGGTGATGGTGTGGGTGAACTCGAGAAGCCGGTCGGAGAGCGTCGTCTTCCCGTGGTCGATGTGCGCGATGATGGAGAAATTGCGGGTGTTGGCGATGGACATTCGAAAGGGGCTGGCGGGAGGGGGCGCGTATCTAGGCGAAAGCCGCCGGGAATGCAATGCAGGATGCACCGGGGCCGTTTAGGTTGGTTCCAGCATGAAACGCGAAAAACTCACTGAACCTCAAATCGACGCCGAAATGGCCTCGCTCTCGGTTTTTGGCGGCTGGCGGCTCGAAAATGGCCTGCTGGTCAAAGAATTCCGCTTTGCCAGTTACCTCGATGGTGTGCGTTTTGCCTGCCGAGTGGCCGAGGCGGCGGAAAGCATGGACCACCACCCCGATCTGACGATTTCCTGGCGGCGGGTGCTCTTTCGTGTGAGCACCCACAGCGCCCAGGGCCTCACAGAGCTGGATTTCGAGCTGGCAAGGCGGGCGGAGGATCAGATGGCGAGGTAATCCCGCATTTCGTAGAGCTTGGGGTCGCGGACGGGCTCTTGGCGGGCCGCTTTCACGCGGCTGAGCATCTGCGAAAAGAGGGCATCGCCCGCTCCACCTTCATCGAGGTCGCCGAACTGCTCCTCCAGCTTCTCCGGGTCTTCGCCCGCTTCGAGACGGCGCACCATCTCACGCAACTCCGGCGGGGCTTTATCGCCCATCACCGAGGTCATTTTGCGCATGAAATGGCCGAGCTGCTTGGGATCGGGGTTGTTCTCGTCGAGGCCACCCATGTCCCGCTCCATCTCCGCCATGAAGGCGTCCATTTTCGACTCGTCGAGGCCGTCAAAGGGATCATCGGCGGATTCCTCCTTCGCCTTGCCGATGACCGCAAACCGCGAAACCCGCCGCTCCATGCGCAAAGCCGGGCCGTCGGGGCATTTCGGCAGCTTGTCCTTCATGGCCAGCGAGCGGGCGAGGAAGGAGTAGAGCTTGTTGTTGTCTGGGCAGTAGAACTCGTAGATCGGCATGGCGGGTGAATGGGGTGGAAATTTCAAGCTGCCTTCTCAGGGGACATCCGCCGGATGAAAAACACGACCGCCAGGCCAGTGAGCACGCCTAGGGCCATGCTCGGCGGGATGTCGGAGGGCCAATGAGCCCCGCAATAGATGCGGGACCAGGCCACGGCGGCGGCGAGAAGGTAGATGCCGAGGCCGATGCGGCGGTAAAAGCAGGCCACGACGGTGGCGACGGCAAACATGTTCACCGTGTGGCTGGAGGGGAAGGACTTCCCGCGCAGTTCGCCACGCGGGCGGCTAATTTCCTTCGTGGGAGGCGCAAAAAGTCGCATTACCGCCGGTGTGGCCGGGGCGAGGTCACGCACGATGACGCCTTCGATCGCATCCCGAGGACGCACACGGCCGACGAGTTTTTTGAGGGTATTGGAGACCAGTGCATCACCGATGCCGATGGCGAGCGCCGCGCAGAGAAACATGACGCGTGCCTTTAGCCCGCCGCGCATCACGAGCACGAGTGCCACCAGGACGAGCGGTGGCATCCAGGCCTCAATGGCGGAGATGGCGGGCATGGCGTAATCCAGCCAGCCAGCGGACCACGTTTGATTGATGAGGCGGAGTAAATCGAGGTCCCAGGCGTGATTCATGAGGGGCGGATGGCTTTCCAGGTTTTCAGTTTCACGCCGCGAAACACGCCAAACTGCCGCGTCTCCCCGCCCAGCGGGATGGTCATTCTTCCGAGGGCTTCGAGCCGCTCGAAGCAGTCAGAGAATTCCACCGGCATCACGGTGGTCTCATCCGCACCGGGCACCAGAATCAGCGCATCCTGGCCGAGTCGCTCCTCCGGGCCGGGCCAGATTTCATACTGCGATTGCGGAAAGGCGGTCGGCTCCCAGCGATACACCCGTGGATGGCTGGGCATATAAAAAGCCATCCAGGCGGCGTGGTAACGATGCCCCAAAGCCATGACGAAGGTGTTTTCACGCTCTGGCATCTTTTGCAGCCAGGTCTCCGCCGCGATACCCGTCTCACGCCAGCCGCGAAGTCCGGCCACTTTCTTGATCGATTTCAATTCCGTGAGCATCACCACGATCACGGCCAGGTGAATCACCACCGCCAAACCGCCCGCGATGCGCAGCGACCAGCGACACCAAGTTTCACGTCCGTTTTCCAGCAGCCAAGCCGCTGTGAGGATGATCGCAGGGACGAAGAAGGCGGCGGGCCAGTTCGGATTGATGCGCTGGCGCAGGGCGAGAATGGCAAAACAGGCCATCGCCGGCCCTGCCCAGAGCCAGAGGTAACTATGCGGCCTGGAAAGCCCTCGCAGGCCGCGAAAGGTCTGCCAAAGAGCCGCCACCATCGCGACGAAAAGCACCGGCGTGTAGACCAGCGCCTGGAGGCCGATGTTTTCTGCGGTACGGCCTAGCCACTTGCTGAAGGTCGGCGTCGAGGAGGCGTCGAAATGGTGCTTCGTATGCTCCAGCGTGATCCAGCCATGCTGCTCATTCCACCAGAGCACCGGCAGGATGAAGAGCAGACCTAGCACGGCGGCAGCCCAAAAGCCCGCTCGTTTGAGCAAACCACGATCTTCCGGCGAAACGGCCGCGAAGACGATCATGAGCAGGGGGAAGACGAGCATCATCTGCTTGCTCAGGCAGCCAAAGCCGATCACCAGGCCCAGCAGCAGCCAGCGCCCAAATTTCTCCGGAGCCTCCACTGCCCGCCAAAAGAGCCACAGTGCCGCCGTCCAGGCCAACAGCAGCGGAGCATCAATGGTGAGCAGAAGGCACAAGCCCGCATTGCCCGGCGTGAGCACCATCAGCAGCGCCGCGAGGGCTGCCACACGCTCGCCCAGAAGATCGCGGGCCAGCCGCCAGGTGATGAGCAGCGTCATCAGGCCCAGCAGCAGAGCCGCCAGACGGATGCCCCATTCCGCATCGCCCGTGAGCCAGCCGATCAGGCCCATCATCCATCCAATCATCGGCGGCTTGGAATAATAACCCCAATCGGGCTGGCGACCCCAGTCCCAGTAGTAAGCCTCGTCGCCGGCGAGATCAGCTCCGTTCACCACTGCCAGCAGCATGACCAGCCGCACGAGCACGATGCCGCCCAGCCAAAGCCACAGGCGCTTGCCGCGCAGGTTGTCCAAAAGCGAATCCCAAGTCATCCGCCTTCCTAAACAGGCCTGCGGGCTTTGTTTCAAGCCCGGCGTGAAATCAAACGCGTCGCGAAGCAGATTCGCGGCTGGCGATGACGGCGGAACCTCCTACCATGCCCAGCATGCACTCGGTTCTCGTTGTTTTATGTACCTTTCCAGATGTCCAAAAGGCCCGCGAAGTCGGCACGGCTCTTGTGGAGGCGCAGTTGGCAGCCTGCGTGAATCTGCTGCCGGGCATCGAATCCATTTACCGGTGGCAGGGGGCCGTGGAAAGGGCAGGGGAGGTACTGGCGGTGTTTAAAACGACCTCCGGAGCTTGGCCCGCGTTTGAGAACAAACTGCGGGAACTGCATCCCTACGACGTGCCGGAGATCGTGGCGCTGCGCCCAGAGCAGGTGGCGGAGAGTTATGCACGCTGGGTGATGGTGGAGACGAAGGCATGAATTGAAAATCCCGTCACGAGACGTTATGACTGACGATATGCCCCCCTCGATCCTGCCTGATAACCCTTTCCCAGGAATGAATCCCTATCTCGAGCACTCGTGGGGGGGCGTTCACACTGCCTTGCTGGTAAGAATACAGGATGTTTTGGCCGAAAAATTGCCCCTCGGACTTTTGGCTAGGCCAGAGGAGGGTGTGATGCTTGAAATCGATGATGAGGATGCATGGAAAGATGGCTCGCCCAGCCGTTACCGCGTCGATCTTGGCATTTCCGAGGAGTGGAAGCAGGGCTTGCCGCCGGGCTGGCGTCCTGATGGTGAGAAGGAAGCGGTGCTGGCGGAGCCGCTGGTGATCGAGAGAGTGGACGAGCCAGAGACGCAGCGGTGGCTGGAGATTCGCGAATCTGGCGGCCGGCTGGTAACAATTATCGAGGTGCTCAGCCCGACGAACAAAGGTTCGAAGCATGATGCCTATCGGAAGCGTCGTCGGCGCTTTCAAAGCTCTGGGGTCAATGTGGTGGAGATCGATCTGCTGCGAGCAGGCGGCCATGCTGTGGCGGTGCAGGACAACGCCTGCCGTTGGGAGGATGGTGCCGTGCCGGATTACCTCGTCTGCGTGTGGCGGGCGGTGCGGCCGAGGAAATTCGAGGTGTATCGCTGGCGCTTGAGGGAGCGGTTGCCGTGCTTCCGCGTGCCGCTGCGACCTACGGACCCGGATGTGGCACTCGATTTGCAGCCGCTGATCGATACGATCCACCGCACGGGCCGCTACTACATGCTCAACTATGCGAAACCGCTCAAGCCAGAGCTTTCTGCTGAAGACAAGGCTTGGGTGGCGGATCAATTGAACGCAGCGGGGCTGAGGAGTGAGCCAACGGCGGAAACCCGCCCTTGAAGATGCGGGGCCGTGGGGAATAATCGGCTCGTCGTTATTCCCCACTCTCCTCCTTTCATCGTCACCCATGCCGGACCCGAGCCAATTCAGGCACTACCAGATCGTCCAGGACGCCGACGGCAACAACGTCGAGCTGGTGCGCAATGCGGAGCAGGTGGCGGTGCTGGCCTTTGACACCCAACGGCTCGAATACGTCCACTGCCATGTGCTGCTCGAGCCGCTGGCGAATCGCGGCGCCTTCGAGGACGCCTGCCGAAAGGTCCAGCGTGCGGGCCACCCGGCCATGGCGCGAGTGATCGAATATGGTGAGGACGAGGGAAATCCTTTCTACATCACCTCGAACATCGACGGCGAATCGCTGCGCACCTTCCTCATGCGGCTCACGGACATGCCCTGCTGGCTGGCGGTGATGCTGGCCTGCCGCTCGCTGGAGACGGCGGTGGCGGTGGCGGAGCGTGGAGATTTCCTCACGGATCAGCCCTTGGATCATTTCCGCGTCGTGCAGACTGGGCCGCAGACGGTGCAGGTGCTGGCGGCCGATCTTCGCGTACTGGACAATGGCGGTGCGAAGAAGCGAGCGCTGAAAAGCGGCTTTGAGAAGCAGGCGAAGTTCTTGAAGGCTTTTCTTCTTGAGCAGGCAGGTGGGAAAGTGACACTGCCCGATCATCCGGTGCCCGCGCCGGAGTTCATGGAGCTGCTCGGAGCCTGTCTTTTTAATACTGGTCCTGGTGTAACGGTGGCGATTCGGGATCTGAAAAACCAGCTTCTCAAACTCTCGCCCGAGCATCTTTCCGGCGAGATTCCCACCGCGCAAAAGCCGCGTGCGCTGCTGGCCCCGCTGCTGGCGAGTTATCAGGATGTGGCGCGTGGAGTGGTGAATCTGGTGCGCATTCAAAGCCAGCGTCTCGACATGGCCAATCCTTACAGCATGCGCGGCACCCTCACGAAGGCGGGTCGCGGGGTGTTGATTGAGCAGGTGCCACCGGCCCGTGTGTGCTGCCCACAGGTGCTTTCTGCTGATCAGGCCGCACTCAAGGTCACGAAGAAGCGGGAAAACACCGCGCTCATCACCGTGGCGCTGGTGAACGAAGCCGAAGGCACCACCTGTCTCGTCGAGGAAGTGGCGGAAGGCATCAGCCTGGCGGATTTACTCAAGGAACGCCGCTCGCTGGAGACGCAGGAGGCTTACCTCGTGCTCGCCGGTCTCGATACACCGCTCACGCAGCTCGACGCCGCCAACCTCACCATCGGCAAACTTCGCCTGGAGGACATTTTTTTGCTCACCGGCCTGCCTCGCGAGGATGCTCGCTGTGCGAAGCTGCTCGTCTCGAAGCTCAACGAATGGCCGGCCTTCAATCTGGTCGTGCGGGCGCATCCCACGCTCGCCTCGATGGTGGGTCGCGGCACCGATCCAGCCGTTTTGCTGCCGCAGGTGGCCATCAAATCGGACACGCTGTGGCATGGCGGTTGGCTCGCGGCGCTCACAAAACTGCTCATCGGCCTCGAATCCCCCGTCGGCGTGCAGGCGGAGCTTTCCGGCAATTCTCGCGAACGTGAAACCGTCGCTCGCTTGCTCGATGAAGAGATCGCGAAGGTCTTCGATGGAAAGCCGGGCACGCGGGGTGATTTCCTCGCCCGCTACGCTCGTGTGATTCAGCATCATGATTTGGTGAAGCCATCCACGGAACTGTCCGTCACAGCGGACATGGATCGCATTCAGCCCAAGTCTCGCGGCAAAAGCGCCACCCGCAGCGTTTCCGCCCCACTCAATCGGGATGCCGTGCCGCCCGTTGCCGGTGCCTTGACGAGCGGCAGCATCGTAGCCTCACCGGAGACGAATTCGATCGGCTTTGCCGAGCTGCTGTTCCGCAGTGGCGGGGGCGAGCCAGCGCCGCCGGATTCACCGGACTGGGCCAAAGCTGCCGCAGGAGCCCCACCGACGCTGCCGGAGTATCTGCTACCCAGTGATGAAGTTCCCCAATGGCTGAAAACAGCGGTCTTCATCGGTGGCTCGATGATTCTTGGTGCTTTTTGCGCCCACCTTTCCGGCAAGGCTCTCTGGCTCAAAAAACAGGACGAGCTCAAAAACGCCCCCGCAGCCATCGCCGTGCCCAAACAGGCTCCTACTCCGCCGAAAGCCCTTCCGGTGCCGGATGATGTGCCTCTCACGCCAACGGCTGAAACGCCCTCCAAAGGCCCTGGTATGTCCCTTTCACTACCAGCGGGTGCCACCGGCCTCCGCGATCAGCTCAGCCGGGAGCCCGCGAAGTAGTGGCATGACACCGCTGGAGCATTTCGAGCATCTTCTGGCCCGGCCGGAGCCGTTGCTGGCGCTGGCGCCGATGCAAGATGTCACGGACCGCGCCTTCTGGGAGCTCATCAGCCGCTACGGCGGTGCAGATGTGTATTACACCGAGTACTTCCGCGTCCACCCAGACTCCCATTTGGAAAGGTGGATCCTCGAATCCATCACCGAGAATCCCACCGCCCGCCCCGTCGTGGCGCAGATGATCGGCAATGACATTCCCTCGCTCGTCCGTGGAGCCAAAGAACTCCAGCAGCATGCCGTGGCCGCCATTGATCTGAATCTCGGCTGCCCTGCACCCATCGTGTATCGCAAATGCGCGGGCGGTGGCCTGCTACGGGATGTGCCGCGCATCGAGGGCATCCTCGGGGCTTTGCGTGAGGCCGTGGAGGTGAAATTCACCGTGAAGACAAGGCTCGGTTTCGATGACACGGAGACCATCGATGCCCTCGTGCCGCTGTTTGCGAAGCATGGCGTCGATCTCGTGACCATTCATGGCCGCACCGTCACGCAGATGTATCGCGAAGGCGTGCGCTACGATCTCATCGGCACGGCCCGCGAGAGACTTCCATGCCCGGTGCTTGCCAATGGAAACATCGGCACCCACCACGATGCGGAGGCCGTCACGAACCAAACGGGCGTTCGCGGTCTCATGCTCGGACGTGGAGCCATCCGCAATCCCTGGCTCTTCGAGCAAATCCGCCAGCATGGACGTGGCGAGGAGGTCCATCAGCCGTCACCTGAACAACGGCTGGCCTATGTGGAGGAGCTTTACGAATGCGTCACCGTCCCGGCCACGCGTGAGATCGATCAGGTGAACCGCGTGAAGAAGCATCTCAGCTTCTTCGGCCCCGGTTTGAGAGACGCGGAGACCTTTCTCCATGACATGCGCCGCTGCACCACCCGCGCCGCGTTGCGCGAGGTGTGCGAGAGATGCTTCTAAAAAACCTCTCCTCTTGACCTCGCGGGCTGGCTTGACCACTTGGCGGCCGCATGAAGCCCAACCACGCTCTCCTCGCCCTGCTTTTCGCCGTCACCGCCCTCGCGGATGGCCCCAAGGACAACACCGCCGAAAATGTGCGCCCCGTTCCACCACCCGGCGTGGCGGTGCCAGAGGCGGATAAGGCACGACTCACCGAAGGCCTTACCAAGCTCCGTGCCGCCATCGAAGAGGCAGCCAAAGCGCAGGCGAAGAACCCACGGCTCGCCGATCTTCTCCCCGATGTGGAGATTTATCACAAGGCCGTCGATTGGGCGCTGCGCTACAACGAGGTCCATAAACTGCCCGAGCTGAAATCCGCCGATGAAGCCCTCGCGGAAGGTTTGAAGCGTGCCGCCGCTTTGAAGGAAGGGAAATCGCCTTGGACGCAGCAGAAGGGCCTCGTCGTGCGTGCCTATCGTTCCAAGATTGACGGCAGCGTGCAGCCTTACGGGTTGGTGATTCCCGAGTCGTATATCGGTGCTCCAGTGCGTACGGACATCTGGTGCCACGGTCGCGGCGAGACGCTCAGCGAACTGGCTTTCATCGATCAACGCAGCAAGCAGGTCGGCAATGTGCAGCCCCAAGGTACCATCGTATTGCATCCCTATGGCCGCTACTGCTGCGCCAACAAGTTCGCGGGCGAAGTGGATCTGCTCGAAGCGCTGGAGCACGCCCAAAAGTTCTACGCCATCGACGAGGACCGCATCGTCATGCGCGGCTTCAGCATGGGCGGCGCGGCGGCCTGGCAGTTCGCGGTGCATTACGCCGATAAGTGGTGCGCGGCGAATCCCGGCGCGGGCTTTGCCGAGACGGCCGAATTCCTCGGCGGCTTCCAGAGCGAGGATGTGACCAATGCCTCGTGGTTTCAAAAGAAGCTCTGGCATTGGTATGATGCCACGGACAATGCCCTGAACCTCGAAATGTGCCCCACCGTGGCCTACAGCGGTGAAATCGACAAGCAGAAACAAGCTGCCGACATCATGGAGCGGTCGCTGCGTGGTGAGCAGGTCGATCTGATGCACATCATCGGCCCACAGACCGGCCACAAGATCCATCCCGATTCGCTCATCGAGATCGAGAAGCGCCTCGCGGACATCTGCGCCGTTGGTCGCGATCGCAATCCGCAGGAAGTGCATCTCTCCACCTGGCATTTGCGTTACAACCGCATGAACTGGGTCGTGGTCGATGCCTTGGAGGAGCACTGGGTGCGCGGTCGCATCCACGCTCGCGTCATCAGCCCCACGGAAGTGGCGGTGCGGTTGCAGAACATTAGCGCCTTCACCTTCGACATGCCGGCCGGGCATTCGACGCTCTGGGCGCTCGAAAAAGTGAAAGTCATCCTCGAAGGCCAGCCTCTCAATGTCTCACGTCCGAAGTCCGACCGCTCTTGGCGTGTGCATTTCCGCCTCGTGGACGGCCGCTGGCGGCAGGCGCTCAGCCCCGAGCTGGAGGATCAGGGCAAGCTCATCAAAAAGCACGGCCTCAGCGGCCCCATCGACGATGCCTTCATGGACAAATTCCTCTTCGTGAAGCCCACCCAAGCCGCTTGGAATGAAAAAATGGATGCCTGGAGCAAGGCCGAACTCGAACGAGCGCAGTTTGAATGGCGTCGTCAGTTCCGCGGTGATGCCCCCATGAAGGACGACACCGCCATCAGCGAGGCCGACATCGCCGCGAACAACCTCATCCTGTGGGGCGATCCCTCCAGCAATGCCGTCCTCGCCAAAATCGCCGACAAGCTGCCCATCCAGTGGTCTCAGGGTAAACTCACCGTCAACGGCAAGGACTACGACGCCACTAGCCACGCCCCCGTTTTGATCTTCCCGAACCCGCTGAATCCCGCGAAGTATGTCGTGCTCAACAGCAGCTTCACCTACCGCGAATACGATTACCTCAACAACGCCCGCCAGATCCCCAAACTACCCGATTGGGCCGTGATCGACCTCAGCAAGCCTAAGACTTCCCAAGCCCCCGGCGGCATCGCCGAGGCCGGCTTCTTCGGCGAGAAATGGGAATGGAAGGCTGCTCCGACGAAGTAACTTCAATCCGCCTCCGTCTCTGCCTCCGCCTCCGACTCAAACGTGTCGAGTCGGAGGCGGAGTAGGAGTCGGAGGAAGATTCTGCTCACCTCTCACGATTCACTTTCACGCTCCATGCGCCTCAACCACGACATCCACCTCGGCTACTGCACCAACATCCATCGCGGCGAATCGTGGGAAGAAACATGGCGTGGACTCAAGGAACACACGCTTCGAGTCAAAGACCGCGTCAGCGGCGGCAAGCCCTACGGCATCGGTCTGCGTCTCAGTGCGCAGGCGGCCAATGAATTGAATCAGCCGGGCAAGCTCGATGAATTTCGTCGCTGGCTCGATGACAACGGCTGCTACGTTTTCACCATCAATGGCTTCCCCTACGGCTCATTCCACGGCACGCGGGTGAAGGAGCAGGTCTTCAAGCCGGATTGGTCCACGAAGGAGCGGCTCGACTACACCAACCTGCTCTTTGACCTTCTCGCGAAGCTGCTCCCCGAAGGTGTGAGCGGCAGCGTGAGCACGCTTCCAGGCTCGCACAAAACCTTCCAGGTCGGCTCCGACGAGTTATCGGCCATTTTCACGAATTTACGCCTCTGCCGCCAGCACATCGAAAAAGTCGTCGAAGCCAGCGGGCATGATTTGCACCTCGGTTTGGAGCCGGAACCGCTCGGCCTCTTCGAGACGAGTGGCGAGACGCTGAAGTTCTTCGGCCTCTATTTCGATCGAAACCCGCAGGATCGCGATTTCTTCAAGTTCATCGGCCTCAACTACGACACCTGCCACCTCGCCATCGAGTTCGAAGAAGCCGCCGAGGCCCTCAACCGCATCACCGGCGCGGGCATCCGCCTCAGCAAACTGCACTTCAGCTCCGCCTTGAAGCTTCAGCCCACCGCCGAGAAAATCGCTCGCCTCCTCAGCTACGACGAACCGGTCTATTTTCATCAGGTGATCGCCAGCTACGGCCCCGACGAACCGCTGCGACGCTTCATAGACCTGCCCGATGCTCTCGCCTTTGCCGCCACCAACCCGAGCGCTCTCGGCCGCGAGTGGCGCGTGCATTTCCACATCCCCATCCATGCGCAGCCCGCCGATGGCTTCGACAGCACCCGCGATCATCTTGACGGCGCCATGCAGTGGCTGGCGAAAAACCCGACGAAGTGCCAGCACATCGAAATGGAGACCTACACCTGGGAAGTCCTCCCGCAGGACATGCGCAGCGGCGATGTCGTGGATCAACTCGTCAAAGAATACGACTGGACCTTGGCTGCCATGCGTGGCTGCGGGCTGGCGTGAGAGGGCCTCAATACCCTTCCGTCGCCTCGCTGAAATTCCAGGGGGCCTGATAGGCACCGGTACGTTCCTTTTCGAGCTGGCGGACAAGGTCGTTGAGCAAGGCGGAGGCCCCGAAGCGGTAGCGGCGGTTGTTTAGCCAGTCGTCGCCGATCGTTTCTTTGACGGCGAGGAGGAAGTGCAGCGCTTGCTTCGCCGTGCGGATGCCGCCAGCGGGCTTCATGGCGATGGGCACGCCGGTGGCGAGGAAGTGATCGCGGATGGCCTCCAGCATGACCTGGTTGTTGCCCAGGGTGGCATTGGAGGAGGTTTTGCCGGTGCTCGTCTTGATGAAATCATTCGGGCGAATCATTCGCATGGCGAGGAAGCTGGCGGCGCGGATGTTGTCGTAGCTTTCGAGTTCGCTGACCTCCAGAATGACCTTCAGCGTGGCCTTGCCGCAGGCCTCGACCACGGCGGCGATCTCGTCCTGCATGCGGCCAAACTCACCCGATAGAAAGGCCCCGCGATTGATCACCATGTCGATCTCGTCTGCGCCATCATTCACGGCCGCCGTGACCTCGGCGAGCCGCGTTTTCAGAGGAGCCTGACCACTCGGGAAGGCGGTGGCGACGCTTGCCACCTTCACGCTCGTGCCGGCGACATGCTTCTTCGCGTGCTTCACCATCGCCGGATACACGCACACCGCCGCCGTCGATGGGATGTCGCCCTCATCATGCGGCGTCAGCGCCTTCTGGCAGAGCGAGGCCACCTTGCCGGGCGTGTCCTTGCCCTCCAGTGTGGTCAAATCGACCATCGAAACCGCCAGCCGCAGGCCGAAGACCTTCGACTGCTTTTTGAGGCTGCGCGTGCCATACTTCGCCACACGCTCCTCGATGCCGACGTGATCGACGGTGCCGATTTCATCGAATAAACGGCGGAGACTGACGGGCGCTTTGGCGGCGGACATGGCGCGTATGAAGTCTGGGACCGCCCGGAACACAATCTCGAACTTTTGCGTGACACCCGCCCCGCCCGTTGTGCATGGTGGAGGCATGTCATGGCCTGTCCATTCCGCCCGCATCATCCGCGGCCATCGAGTCGCCTCCGGTTTGAATGGCGATCCGCGTTTCCCCGGCGGCACTGTGGCGATGCAGGTGCCCCACTTTGCCCGTCTCGGCCTCGATTTGAGCCGGTATCATCGAGGCACGCTGAATCTGGACATCAGCCCTCTGACCTACCGCTCGCTGAAGCCACGCCACATCTTCGAGCGGCTTCATTGGCATCCGGTGGAGCCCGCGGAGACGTTTTCGTTTTTTGATGCCCGACTCCTTCACGCAGGCCAAACCCACGAGGTACTTATCTACCTCCCCCATCCCGAGACCAAGCCCGAGCACTTCCAAGCTCCCACCACCCTCGAAGTCCTCGCCCCATGGATCGAGGGCCTCAGCTACGAAACCATCCTCCAGCTCGCCATCGACCCGGCGCAGATGATTCTCACCTCGTCGGCAGCTTTACCGTGAGCGGAATTTCACGCCGCAACGCTTTCCCGATCTGTCCCGTGAGCCACAGGTAGTGGTCAGAAGGCAACGAATCCTCCGTTACAAAACCCAGCGTTCCCTCCGGCACCTCGGAGGCGGTTTTGAAGATCGCCGTGCCTTCATCCATCTCGTCAAACATCGCCACATAGAGCATCGTCGCACCGCCTTGAATGCGTTCTCGGGCCTGCTGCCAAAGAAACTGCCCACCCAGTCGCGGCACCTCATTCAGCCGGGCTTCTTTGCCTCGCATCTTCATCAGATTGGCCCAGCTAAAGCCTGGAAATGTAACGGGAAGATAACTTTTGCTGCGTTCCAAACACCAAGCTTCATCGGCCACCTGCACCGCGCTGATCATTCGCGTTGCCGACGTTACATCATGGTAACGGCCCACGCTCCACGGGCTGAGAATGTCGGCTTTTTGCAGCACCTCGTGTAGTTTCGGATCAGGCGCTGCATCGCGATCCAGTGTGCGCCAGCCCCAGGGCACCCCGGCCATCACGGTCAGTTTGCCGAAATCTGGGTTATCATGCAAGAAACGTAACAAGGTGTGGCTTTCCTCTAGCGTGTAGTCACGACCATCGTTGAAGCCGATGCCCCACACGGCCACCACCGGCTTCCCGGCATGCTTTTGATATGCGTTACTTTCCAGCACCTTCAATTCCGTCCGCAGGCGCTTCCAGTCCTGCATGACCACGCTCTCGATCTCGCCCGCCCGGAGGCCACTGAGGTCATACATCACACACCAAGACCTCCCGGCGGCCTCCGCACCCGCTCGCACGGCGGCGAGCACTCGATCTGCATGATCGCGAGATTTCGTATCGTGGAGCACGCTACCAAAGCGTTGCAAAAACACCCCGTCGATGCCGTGTTCCCGCATCCATTCAAAGTGCCGCTGCACCGTCTTCGGATGCGCCGAGCGAAACACCTGCGCCGTACGTCCATCGGCGAACTTCAGCGGCGTATCCACCCGTTCATCCGCATCGAGTTCCGAAACATCCGGCCACAGGTCGATGTGGCACTGGACCTGCTTTTCAAATCCATAATGCCGCCAGCCCATGCCTTCGCCATCCGCTGGCGTTACGAACCACCCCTGGTAGCCGCACATCACCTTCCCGAACAAGGACATCGGTTCCGCTGCTTCCACCCGGAGGCAGGCGAGCACCCAAAAGACAAAAATCAGCATGCGTGGCTTCATCCTCGCCTTATGAACCGCATTCCACCTCCCGCCAAGGAGAGAACCGCCCTCCGCTTCACGTTCCTCCTACTCCGTCATTCATGAATCTTACGCTCCGTCCCGCCACCCTCGCTGCGCTCGATGCCTTCCGCGCTCGAAGGGCCTCCTTGCTCAAAACGCGGGCGCTTCTCTGCGCCATCGCCTTCGCACTCGCGGCCTTCACCGTGATCGCCCTGCTCGATCGTGCGTGGTTCATGCCGGACGCCATCCGTCCGTGGTTCACGCTCGCCACCTATGCCGGAGCCGCCTTCGCCGCGTGGAAAGTCGCGCTGCGCTTCATCTCGCAGGCGAAGGGTCAAACGGGAGCTGCCAAGCTCATCGAAAGCGCTGAGCCAGCTCTCCGCGAGCGCCTGCTCGCCGCCGTCGAGCTTTCCGCCAGTACCGACGTCAAGGACAGCGCCGAATTCCGCGAGCGCCTCCAAGACGATGTCGCCAAGGCCGTCGAGGGTGTCGATTGGGACTCGCGCCTGCCTTCTCGCTCGTTGAAGCCGTGGTTCCTCGCCGCCTTTGGCACCGCCGCCGCCGTCGGAGGGCTTTGCTTCATCCCGCAGCTTCATTTGCCCGGCTTCCTCGCCCGCGCCGCCGTGCCGTTTGCGAACTTCGAGCGCCCCGCCTCGCTCAAAATCACCATCGCCGAGCCCGCGCCCGCCTCCACGCTTGCGCCCATCGGCAGCGAGGTGCCGCTCATCATCGAAACCGAAGGTGCCAAGGCCGCGACCGCCACGTTGGAAATCCTCACCGATGGCAGCCGCCCGCGCAAAATCGAGCTCACCGCCTTTGGCAGCAACCGCTTCGATGGACTCGTCCCCGTCGGTCAAAACGACATTCAATACCGCGTCCACGCCGAGGATGCCATCACGCCCTGGCACACGCTTTCCGCCCGCGCACGGCCACGCATCGTCAGCTTCGAAAAAACCATCGTTCCGCCCCAATACACCGGTTTGCCCGAAACAAAGCTCACCGAGGACCAGGGCGATTTGGAGGCCCTCGAAGGCTCCACCGTCAAACTCACGCTCACCGCCAATCAGCCGCTCAAATCGACCGAAATCGTCCTAAACGCCGACCTGGCAGAGAAAAAGACCATCGCCTCCACCCTCACCAAAAACACCGTCAGCACGGTCAATACCGTCATTGAAGTCACTCCAGCTTCCGCCACCTGGCTCGCCGCCCTCATTTCGGCCGAAACCGGCTTCACCAACGAAGAAACCACCCCCTGGCGCATCACCAGCATCCCCGACCTCCCGCCCACCGCGCAGATCACCGAGCCCGCACAGCAAATCGAACTCCTCCCAGATGAAGCCGTGCGCCTCACCGGCCTCGCCACCGACGACGTGGGCCTCGCCGCCGTCACCCTCTCCCACGCCATCAACGGCACCAAATGGACCGAGACCCCGCTCGTCATCACCAAAGCCACCAAAGAAGCTCAAGTCACCCATCTCCTCCTGCTCGCCCCCCTCGGCGTCAAAGCCGGCGATGCCGTGCTCTTGAAGCTCATCGCCACCGACCTCAAAGGCCAGAAAGCCGAGTCCCAGACCGTCCGCGTCATCCTTCTGGAGCAGACCATCGATCCGCGTCAGCGTGACTGGGCCGAAAACCAGCGCCGCCTCGCCCAGCGGGCCGATTCCCTCGCCAAACAAACCCGCGAGCTCACCAAGTCCCTCGACCAAGTCCGCAAGCAGGAGAAAAAAGATCCCGCCCAGGCCGACACCGCCCTCGCCAAGGCGCAGAGCGAACTGGAGCAGGTCAAAGAGCAGTCCGAGCAGCTCTGGACCGACCTCAAAGAAGCCGCCAAAAACGCCCCGAACCAGCTCGATGCCGCCGAAGCGCAGCTCCTCGGCGAAAAACTCGCCCAGCTCCGCCGTGAGGCTTTGCCCAAAATGGCCGCCCTCGAAAAAGGCGACACCGAACAGCTCGACGCCCTCAAAAAAGCCTCCCGCGTGGCTGATGCTGCCGCCGATGCCATCGCCAGCGCCGCCAAGGCCTTCGCCAATGAAGACACCGCCAAGATCGCCGCGCAGGAATCTCAACAGCTCCAGCGCCAGGCCAAACTCCTCACCGAAAACGCCCTGCCCGCCAATCGCGACGCCAATCAGCGCCCGCAGTGGCAGGAGCAGCAGCGAGCCATGATCGCCCAGACCGAGGCTTTGAAGAAAGACCTCATCACCCTCGATGAAACCAGCCGCCAGCGTCACGCCGGTCAGCTCAAAAACCTCGACAAACAGCTCACCGAAACCGCCACCGACCTCAACGCCTCGCTCGACAAACCGGATCAAACGAAGAGCCCCGAGCACCTCTACGGCGCCAGCGACAACCTCCGCAATCGCCTTCAACAAACCGCCGACGCCACCCGCACCATCGCCGAGCAAGCCACCAAAGAAGCCGAAGCCCGCCGCGAGCAGCTCATGCGTCAGGACAACCCCGCCCTCGTCGCCTTGACCGAAGCCCGCCAAGCCCTCTCCGAGGCAGAAGCCGCCGCCAAAAAGCCCGACAAAAAGCCCAAGCAGGAAAAAGACGGCCTCACCCCCGCCGAGCGTGCTCAGCAAAAACTCGCCGAAGCCTCCAAACAACTCCAGGACCAGGCCGAACTCCGCGAGCAAAACCAGCTCACCAACACCCAGGCCGCGCTCGATACCAACCGCGCCTCCCGCGCCATCGACGAACTCGCCCAGAACTTCCAAAAAGCCGCCACGCCCGAAGAGATTGCCGCCGCCAAAGCGCAGACCGAAAAGCTCGCCCAAATCGCCCGCACCCTTGAGGCCGACGCCGCCATCCAAGAAGCCGCCCAGGCCCTCGCCAGCGCCCAGCAGGCCGCCATGCAGCCCGCGAACAAGCAGGACCTCCCGCAAACCGCCGCCCTTGCCAAATCCGCCGCCGAAACCCTCGCCGAGGCTCAAAACCAGCTCAACCGCACCACCATTGCCGCCGAGCTGACCAAACAAAATCCCCAGGCCGCCAACCAACTCCGCCAGCTCAGCGAAGAAGCCAAAAACACCGCCAAGAACGCCGCCGAGCAAAACAAAACCCTCGCCAGTCAAGCCGCCCAGGCCCAGCCGAACCAGCAGCTCAATCAAGACCCCGCCCAGCAAGCCACCGCCCAGGCCCAGATGAAGGCCAACGAACTCGCCGCCCTCATCGAGCCGCAAACCGCTGCCGCCCGCGCCGATCTCGCCATTCTCACCCCCGAGGTCAGCGACATGATGAAGAAGGTCGCCGCCGATTTGAAGAAAACGCAAGAGCAGACCCAAAACGCCGCCAACGAAGCCAAAGCCGAAAAACCCGTCGCCGCCGTCGCGGAGAGGGCGCAGGCCTTAAAGGCCGAAAATGCTGAAAACACCGAGAAAATGGCCGCTTTGCAGGCTGCCCTGCGTCAGGAAGCCAACGCGGCCGATTTGACGCAAAAACCCGAAATGCAGATGGCCCGCGCCGCCGATGTCGCCCTGGCCCAAATGCAGAAAAACACCCCTCAAATTGCCCAGAACCTCAAGCAAGCCGCTCAGGCCACCCAAAGCCAACCCCAGGCCCAAAATTTGCAGCAAGCCGCCGATGCTCAGCAGCAAGCCGCCCAGGCTTTGAACCAGCTCGCTCAAAACATGCAGAAGCTCGAAGACGGCCAGCAGCTCACTGAAGGCGAACAAGCCGCCATGGCCGGGATGGAGCAGGAACTCGGCGTCCAAGAGCCGCTCGACGAATCCTACCAGCGAGCCCAGGAACTCGCCGAAATGGCTCAAAACGCCAAAGAGAACCCGCAGGCCGTGTTAGCCGCCCTTGAAAAAGAGCTGCCGAAAAACCCCGCCATGCAGAAAGCCCTCGCCACCCTCGCCAAAGACACCGCGCAGCAAAGCGAGGCCGCCGTCGCCAAGGAAAGTCAGCAGCTCAGCAGCACCGGCATGGCCACCCTCGAAGCCGCGAACGACCTCAAACGCGTCGCCCGCCATCAGGACCGCCTGGGCGACAAACCCGCCGCCCAAACCACCGCCGAAGCCGCCCAGGCCCTCGAAGCCGCCGGCAAGCAAGCCCAAGCCACCCAAGCCACGCCCCAGGCCAATCCCCAAGCCGCCCAGCAAGCCCAAGCCAACGCCGCCCAGGCCGCCAAAGCCGCCGAAGCCACCAACAGTAAAACCGCGCCGCCCCTTTTCACCAGTCCCCTCGCCCAAATGCAGGGCCAAATGCTCGCCCAAGCCCTCGACCAAATCGACGCGCAGCTCAATCCCGCTGCCCAATCCGGTCAACAAGGTCAGCAAAGTCAATCCGGTCAGCAGGGCCAGCAGCAGCAAGCCGCCCAAAACAGCCTCAACCAAGCCCAACAAGCCCAGCAGCAGCAAATGGCCGACAGCCGCAACAGCGGCCAAACGCCGGGCCAGCAGCCCAGCCCGCAGCAGATGGCTCAGAACCAAAAAGAGAGCCAGCAAAACGGCGCTCAGAGCAACGAAGGCGGCAACAAGAGCCAACTCGTCAAAGCCGAAGGCGAGCTCGGCACCATCACCGTCCTCGTCCCCGGTGATTGGGGCCACCTCCCCCAAAAAATGGCCGACGACCTCACCGAAGCCACCCGCACCGAAGCCGCCCCCGAATACCGCGCCGCCATCGAAAGCTACTACAAAGCCATTGCTCAGAAGGCGAAGAAGTAAGGGCCACTAAGCTGTAGCCAACTCGTGAACTTCCTGAGTCTGTTCCGAAGCCGTTTTGGCTGTAGGCATCTTCGAGCGAATGATCTCAGCAGCCTTACGCAGCCAACGTGTAGCCTCCTCAACGGACTCGGTCACACCAAGCACATGCGTGATGTCGCCAAACCTTAGCATCACCTCCCATTCATCCCTCTCCGTCAGGTTCAGCGCAAAACCGCGGAAGTCCTCCGGCGAAACCATCGCTCCATGGTAGCAATCCGGTCCAGTTCCCTCAAAAAGAAGGATATTCCCCTCGGCAAAGTCCACGCACACACTGGAGTCTCTGTCCTCCAGATTGATGAACATGGCTCGCTCAGTGGTTTTAAAGCTACGGATTCTTTTACTCATGGCTTTGGGGGTGTGAGAGGCGGCGATCACTCTTGCCGGAAGGTTTTCAAGACTTCGGTCATTAACTTGATACGCCCTTGTCTCACTTTTGGCAAGACGACACCCAGGACTTGATTCACGACTTCAGTCACCCAGGTGACACAGTTATGCGCCCCCGGATGGTCATCGGGATTAAAACTGTAAACTCCTCGCGGCCCAGGCTTCGCCTTTTCAGCTAACTCTTCGATATGCCAGGGATTGGCTGGCCAGTGCCTAGCGATCAGATTGGCATCACCACACGCATGTTTTTCGATCATGATTTCATCCACGATGACGTATCCAGGCACCACATGATCGAAGAGATACTCACGCCATTTCGTCACGCTTTGGTACTCAGCAGGCAAGTCGAGAACTTTAAAAACATACCCCCGAAACTCGACTGCCTCTTTCTCTTTTTGCCACGCCAAGAACATGTGCCCCGGCTCGTGATCCTCGGGAATCGAAGGCGAAAGATAGACGCTGACTGTCATTTCACCTGAGCCATAGACTGCAAGCCGCGATAGACAACCTGCCTATGGCCGACGACCTCACCGAAGCCGACGTCGAATACCGTGCCGCCACGGAAGCTTCAGAGCCATCGCCGAGAAGGCGAAGAATTAGCCTGCTGGTGGCGCAACAACCCCACTTTGCCAGTTTCTTCCGGCGTGGAGCTTGCTAGGGAGCACGCCCCACATGTCGCCCCCCATCACTCAAGCTGTCATCTCCGCCAAAGACCTGCGCCTGCAATTCAGCCTCCAGCAGGTTTTCAATGACGCCACGATGAGCGTGCATGAGGGCGAGAAACTGGGACTCGTGGGACGTAATGGCAGTGGCAAGACGAGCCTGATGCGCATCATCGCGGGCGCGGAGAAGCCGGATAGCGGTACGGTCTCGCGTCGCAATGGCATGATCGTGGGCTATCTGGCGCAGGAGTTCACCCTCGATGAGGAGGCCACGGTGCTCGACAACGTGCGATCAGGAGCCAAAACACTGCTCGAAATGGTTTCACGCTACGAATCCGGTGATTACACGGAGGACCAGGAGAGCGAATTGCTGCATCAAATCCAGCTTCACGATGGCTGGGGCGTGGAGACCCATATCACGACGGCGATGAATGAACTAGGCCTGCCGGCCGGGGATCGCCTGGTGAAAGGTCTCTCCGGTGGGGAGAAGCGTCGCGTGGCCCTCGCTCGCACGCTGGTGGCGCAGCCGGATCTTCTGCTGCTCGATGAGCCGACGAACCATCTCGATGCGGAGTCCATCGAGTGGCTGGAGAAGTTCCTCGTCAGCTTCAGCGGCGCGGTGCTTTTTGTGACGCATGACCGCTACTTCCTCGACCGCATTGCCACGCGCATCATCGAGATCGACGATGCCCGCATCTATAGCCATCCGGGCAATTACAGCGACTATTTGGAGAGCAAGGCGCTGCGTGAATCCGTGGAGATGAACACCGAGCGCCGTCGCCAGGCCTTCTTGAGGAAGGAACTGGAGTTTGTGCGTGCCGGGGTCAAAGCCCAGCGCAGCAAGGCACGCACGCGGCTGGATGAGTTTGATCGCGTGGCGGCCATTGATGCACCGGAGGAGGAACTGGTGATGGATTTGATCATTCCGCCCGCTCCACAGCTCGCGAACACCATCGTGGAGGCAAAGGACATCGGCGCCCACATCGGGGATCGTTGGCTCTTCTCGCATCTCGATCTCAATTTCGAGCCTGGCACCTGCACCGGCATCATCGGGCGCAATGGCCTGGGTAAAACGACGCTACTCCGCCTGCTCATGGGGCTCCAGCAGCCGGTGGAAGGCCGCGTGGTAATCGGCAAGCGCACGATCTTCAACTACGTGGATCAGCAGCGCCTGCTGCTCGATCCTGAAAAAAGCGTGATGGAAGAGGTCGCGGGACCAAACAGCGATTTCGTGCAGTTCGGCGATGAGAAGCTGCATGTGCGCACCTACTTGAAGCGCTTCCTTTTCACCGATGAACGCGTCACGATGCGAGTGAAGGAACTCAGCGGCGGCGAGCAGAGCCGCGTGCTCCTCGCCAAGATCCTCCGCCGTGGGGGGAACTTCCTCATCCTCGATGAGCCGACGAATGACCTCGACCTCGCCACCATGCGTGTGCTGGAGGAGGCCGTGCTGGCCTTTGGCGGCTGCGTGTTGGTGGTGAGTCACGACCGCTACTTCCTCGACCGCGTGTGTGATCGCATCCTTGCCTTTGAAGGCGACGGACGCCTCCACGAGTGTGCCGGGAACTACAGTTACTACCAGGAAAAGCGGGCGAAGCAGGCTGCTGCCGAGGCGGCTCTCGCCAACGCGACGGTGAAAAAGGACAAGCCAGCCGTCGCCACCGAAAAACCTCGCAAAATGACCAATCGCGAGGCTCGCGAGCATGCGGAGCTGGAAGGCCAGATCGCTGCTCTCGAAGCCGAAATCGCCGGAATGGAGGCTGAACTCAGCAATCCGGAGACTTTCGTGAAACTCGGCGCTGGCACGAATGACTTCATCGCCAAGCTGGAGAGCAAAAAAGCCGAGCTCGATGCCAAATTCACCCGCTGGGCCGAATTGGAGGAGCTCAAAGCCCTGGAATGATTTCAGCTGCTGTTTCCATTGATCATCATGCCCCCCCTCTCTGACCTTCTTTCCGATGAATCCCTCCGTGCGGAGGAGTTTCCGCTTGTGCGTGACAGCATCTTCCTGGCTCATGCCGGCGTCACGATCCTGCCCCGGCGAGTGGTGCGGGTGATGCAGGAGCATCTGGAGCAGAGCTGCCTGCGCATGCAGGAGTATCCCGAGGCTTGGAAAGCGGTCACGGAGACGCGTGGCATCGCGGCGGGACTGATCGGGGCGAAGGTTTCCGAGATCTCCCTGCTCGGGCCGACCTCCGTCGGCTTGAGTCTCGTCGCTGCCGGGCTGCCCTGGAAGGCGGGCGATGAGGTGGTGATGAACCCTGATGACTATCCGGCGAATGTTTATCCCTGGCGTGAACTGGAGCGACAGGGCGTGATCGTTCACGAACTGAAACCCGCCTCACTCGGCGAGATCACGCCGGATCTTGTCGAGGCCGCTTTGACGCCACGCACGCGGTTGGTGGCCCTGGCTTCGTGCCATTACCTCAGCGGCTACCGCCTTGATGTGGATGCCATCGGCCAGTTGGTGCGGAGCAGGGGGATTTGGTTCTGCCTCGATGCCATCCAAACGGTCGGTGCCTTTGAGACGCGAGTTGATCATGTGGATTTCCTCTCAGCAGACTCACACAAATGGATGCTCGGGCCGATGACGGCAGGGATCTTTTATGTGCGGGATGAATGGCAGGACATTCTGCGGCCTGGACTGCTCGGTTCATGGAATGTGCGCAGCCCCAATTTCATCGCCCAGGCGGGCATCGAGTTCGAGCGAGGTGGACGTCGCTATGAGCCGGGTGCTTTGAACATCAACGGCATCCTCGGCATGCGTGCAGGCATCGAGCTGATCGAGGAGATGGGCTTGCCAGCCATCAGCCAGCAGCTCATCCGGCTCAAAACACGACTGCACGAGCGGCTGACTCCACTGGGCTTTGAATTCCTCGGTCCACCGCCCGAGAGTCCGGCGGCCTCCGGCATCACGACGGTGTGGCATCCGCAGTTGAAGCTGGAGCCGATTCAGGAAGGTCTCGCGGCTCGGCGCATCGCGGTGTCTCTGCGGCACACGCGGGATGGCCGGGCGCACATCCGCTTTAGCCCGCACTTTTACAATACCGTCACGGAAATGGACCGTGTGGCCGATGCCGTGGCAGAACTGGTGGCTGCACAAGGCGATTGACCTCGAAGCTGCCTTTCCCTAATCTCTCGGCCATGCGCACCTCGAACCCCACGCTGAACGACTCCGTTTTCGAACACTCCCGCCTTGCCTCGCCTGCCGGCGCGGTGATGACCCTGAATGGCACCGTGCTAAAAACCGGCATCCTCGCGGTGCTGCTGGTGACGGCGGCAAGTTGGAGCTGGAAGATCGCCATGGGCGAAACGGGCGCTCCAGCGTGGTTCAGCACGGCACTGATGTTTGGCTGGATCGCTCCGCTCGGTCTCTCGCTCATCATTGCCTTTGTGCCAAAGACCGCTCCGGCTCTGGCACCCTTGTATGCCATCACGAAAGGCATCCTCGTGGGCATGATCTCGGCGATGTATGAGCGGCAATTCGGCGGCATCGTGCTCACGGCGGTGATGCTGACCTGCGGCATTCTCTTTGCGCTGCTAGCGGCCTACAGCACCGGCCTGATCAAGCCGAGCGAGAACTTCAAGCTCGGCATGTTTGCCGCCACGGCAGGCGTGGCCTTGTTTTATCTCGGCACGTGGGTGCTTTCGATGTTTGGCATCCAGGTGCCGGGCATTTTTGGCAATGGCTGGATCAGCATCGCCTTCTCCGGCTTTGTCGTCGTGCTGGCGGCGTTGAACCTCGTGCTCGATTTTGATTTCATCGAGAATGGCTGCGCGGGCGGTGCTCCGAAGCACATGGAATGGTATGCGGCCTTCGGGCTGCTCGTGACACTCGTCTGGCTCTACCTCGAAATCCTGCGCCTGCTCTCGAAGCTCAACAGCCGCAATTGATCCGCTTTCTTGTTTAACTCCACCCCTCCAGCTCGCGCATGAAAAACACGCTATTCGCTCTTTTCGCCCTTGCCACCGCATCCCTGGCCAATCCCGAAATCGCCAACGTTGTCACGCAAGAATACGGCGTGGCCGTCGCGGAAGGCATTTTGCTTCTTCAAGCTCCCGCCAGCGCTGGCGAGCCGGTGAAGTGGTCCGTCTATGCTCGTGATCCTTTCCGCACCGGTCAGCTCATCAAAACGGAGCTGACTCAGCAGGGCCGAAGCTGGGTGGTGAAGCCCGCCGGAGCCGATGACGATCTGCTGCGTGCCACACCGCCGACCACCATCGCCTTCAACCGCGTGAAATACACCTCCACCGAAGCTCGCGGCATCGCCGCTCGCGCCGCCGTGGATGCAAAGACGACCTTTGCCACGATCGAGTATCAACTCGCCTGCAACAAAGCCGATACCGCGCCGGAGTGGGGTCTCGCCTTGCTTGATACCGCGGGCGTCGAAGTGGGCTTCCTGCTCGTGAATGCCGAAACAGGCCTCATCACGCATCAGCAGTGGGCCAGCCAAATGGCTGCCGCACCGAAGAGCGGCGATATCGAAGGCGGTGAAAAAGGTGCCCGAGCGGCGCAGGAGGTCAAAGATGCCGCCCGCCGTGCCTGGAACTGGACCGATGGGGCTCGCAAGGAAACGAAGAGCTTCTTCAAAGAGCTGTTCCGCCGGAATTGATTGTCAGCCGAGCGCTGTTTGGAAACCCCTTCCAGTCTCTGTGTCCCTCCGTGATCTCTGTGGTCGAGCATCCAGCTTCGCCACAGATCGCAAGGCCCCCTTGGGCCTGGGATGTGGAGCAGGGGTTCTTCTGGTTCCCCAAGCCAGATCGACAAGGGAATGGGGACAAAGGAATGATGGATGGGATTCCCCTGTCCACATTCCTCTGTCTTCATCATGCAAGTTAGTCGGGAGGTGAACGAGGAAACCGAATCTTCGGACGAGGTTCAGTTACTCGAGCTGAAGCTTTGCCAGCGAGCTGTAAAGGCCGCCGGACTTCGCGATGAGTTCATCGTGCGTGCCTCGTTCGAGAATGGCCCCGCCTGACATGGCGAGGATCTGATCGCAACGGCGCACGGTGCTCAGGCGGTGGGCGATGATGATGCTCGTGCGGTTCTCCATGAGCTTATCGAGGGCATCCTGCACGAGACGTTCGCTTTCCGCATCGAGGCTGCTGGTGGCTTCATCGAGGATGAGGATGGCCGGATCAGCGAGAATGGCTCTCGCGATGGCGAGGCGCTGGCGCTGGCCGCCGCTGAGCTGCGTGCCGCGATCTCCGACGATGGTGTCGTAGCCTTCGGGGAGCTTGCTGATGTATTCATGCGCGTTCGCCTTCTTCGCCGCCGCGATGATGTCATCCTCGGACGCACCAGGGCGGCCGTAGGCGATGTTTTCGCGGATGCTTCCGCCAAACAAGAGCACCTCCTGCGGCACGAGGGCCAGGTTACGGCGCAGCGTGGTGAGGGAGAAGTCTTTGATCGGTTGGCCGTCGATGAGGATCTCGCCGCTGGTGGGATCGTAGAAGCGGAAGAGCAGGGAGATGCTCGTCGATTTCCCGCTGCCGCTCGGACCGACGAGGGCGATGCGCTGGCCCGCTTTGGCGGTGAGGTTAAAGTCTCGTAGCACCGTGACGTCTGGCCGCGTGGGATAGGCAAAGCTGATGCCACGCATCTCGATCTCGCCGTGAAAGCGCTTTTCCGGCGTGGGGCTGGCATCGGTGGGTTCCGTCTCGTCTTTGAGCAACTCGCGGACACGCTCGGTGGCTCCGAGTGCCCGTTGAAGCTGGGTGATGAGTTCCGGGAACTGCATGAAGGACGCCGCGATCATGCCGCTGAGCCCGGCGAACTGCGTCAGCTCATCGCGACCAATTTCATGATGCTCCAGCATGCGCATGGCAAACCAGGTGACGAGGATCAGCGCCAAGCTGAAGGCGAAGATGATGAAGGCGATGAAGGAGGCCCTCGGCGCGGCGGCACGGATCACGGTGCGCAGGTATTCGCCGAGGTTTTTCTCGTAGCGGGCGATCTCGAAGGCCTCGTTGCGGAAGGCTTTCACGCTCACGATGCTTTGCAGCGACTCATCCACGACGACCTGCGTGGCTGCGAGGTTGTCCTGCGCCTTGCGGGTGAGCTTGCGGATGCGGGTGCCAAAGATGGCGATGAGCACGATGACGACCGGGATGGTGCCCACCATGAACAAGGAGAGCTTCACACTCATCTGCAAAATGAGCACGAGGCAGATCGAAAGCATCACCGTGTGCCGGATGAGCATCGGGATGGTCACCACGAGCGTTTCACGCATGGCCTCCACATCGTTCGCGAGGCGCGAGGCGAGCTCGCCCACGCGGCGGGCATTCAAAATGCCCATCGGCAGACGGATGATCTTGCTGAAGGTGTCCTTCCGCAGCGCCGCCAGCGCCCCTTCGGAGGCCTTGGCGAACAAAAGAATGCGCCAGAAGGCGATGAAGGCCTGCGCTGCCACGATGGCGACGAGAGTCCAGCATTTCTCTTCCAGCCTGGCCATCCATTCTGGCCCGGTCGCACCTCCGAGACCTTCACCCGCGAGGGCGGTGAGTTCCTTGATGAAAAAAACGGTCAGTCCTCCCGTGATCGCGAGGGCGATGAGGGCAGGGATGAAGACCCCAAAATGCGGGCGGAGGTAATGAAGGAAAAAGCCGGCATCGCGCCAGGCGGCGCTGTCCCAGAGTTTTTTGCTCGCACGTTCTTGATCAGGCTTGGTAGGCATTGGAGGGCCGGGATTTCGTGCCCGGCTGCTGCCTGCGCAAGGGGTTTGCGCTCGAAATGCCAAAGGCGTTTACTTCCGTGCCTCCGCCAGCGCCTTATCCATCACCTCTTTGAGCGTCACCTCAGCGCCGCCACGGCGTTTACTCTCATCGGCGGCTTCCATGAAGGCGTAGATTTCGAGGGTTTCTTCCGCCGTCACAGGCATCACGCCCGTGCGGAAGAAATGCACGATGGAGAAGAGCAGGGGATCATAGCCCTCGTATTTGCCGACGGTGGCGTCCTCACCTTTGTCGCCCACGGCTTTGCCACCGTAGCCCTTGGATTCGGTGAATGTGCCGGTGCGGCCGCCTTCCCAGGTGCCGGTGACGGTGATCTTGCCATCGGGGGTGGTTCCGCGTTTCACGCCCTGGCAGCCGGTGCCCATGAGGGTGAAAAGGGATTCCACGCCGTGGATGCCGTACCAGAAGAGGTCGGGATGATGCTCTTCGAGGCTCGCGGGGCTGGTGGTCTCCGCCTTGCTCACGCGGCCCATGCTGCCATTGCGCACGGCTTGGGAGGCTTTGCCAAAACGCAGCGAGGAGGAGGAGAAGACGGGAATGCCTGCCTTCTTCGCCGCGTCGAAAATCTTGATCGCGTCCACCAGGGTGCCCGCGATGGGTTTGTCGATGAAGACCGGTTTGTGGGCTTCGAGGCAGGGAAGGAGCTGTTCGAGGTGCGGACGACCATCATTCGATTCGAGGAAGACCACGTCCACCTTGTCGAGCAGGGCATCAATGCTGGGCACGATCTCCACGCCGAGCTTTTTCACCTGCTCGATGTATTCCGGCACGCGTTTCGTGCTCGATTCGATGTCCTTCGAGCCCTGCGGATAGGCCGCCACGATGCGCAGGCCCATGACCTCTGGCTTCTGCGGGTCGGTGTTGCAGGTTTTGGTGAAGGCGACGGCGTGGGAGGTATCGAGGCCGATGATGCCAGCGCGGATATTTTGGGCGGCGGCAGTGGCGGTGAGAGCGGCGAGGGCGAGGAGCGTGCGGAAGATCATGCGCGGGAGACTACGCCGCCCGGCGGCAGTCCTCGCAGAGGGGTTCAACCTTCATTCAGAAAAGCTTTACCACGGAATACACTGAATACACGGAATGAAGGAGATCTACAGCGCTGCGGGAACTGGCTCAGAGGTTCCTCCCTCATTGTTTTTCCATGTGTTCCGTGTCTTCAGTGGATTTTCCCATCTCGGATTTCGGGTTTCAATTTTCAAAAGCCCTGAAAGCTCAAAAAACTCACGAAGCTTGCTTCACGGCCCCGGCTTGCCACGATGAGACAAACCTCATGACTGACTTTGCTTTGTTCCGCCTTCCCGATGGACGAGCGTGGCTCGGCGAGGGGCCTTTCACGGCCCACGCCACCGCGCCTGCCGGAGGTGGGGCCTTTTACATCAACGACTTCGATTTGTCCGACCCGCAGCCCTGGAAGCAGCCCGCCAAGCTACATGCCCTCACGCTCGAAAATCACGCGGCTTTGCTGCATGTGAATGGAGCGCAGCCACCGGTCATCAACTGGGCCAAGCCCGCTACCGAGTGGTTCAAGATGGCCTTCCGCCGCATCCGCCGCGAGGTGCAGGCTCGGCGACTCGAAAAAATGGTGCCCGTTTTGACCGAGGTCGGCTCGCTGGCCTCCGGCAGCCCGATGAAGCTCATTGAGCGCATCTTGAGCTCGCCCTCCAACATGTGGGCCTATGCGCATCTGAATGATGGCAATGGCTTCCTCGGTGCCACGCCTGAGCTGCTGTTCCGCGTGCGGGGTGACGAACTCGAAACGATGGCACTCGCTGGCACCGCCAAGCCAGGCAGCAGCGTGGAGAGCTTTCAAAACGACGTGAAGGAGATCGACGAGCACGAAATCGTCGTGCGTTACCTCACCGATCGTCTCACCCAGCTCGGCACGGTGTCTCGCGAGCCTCGCCAGCTCTGCCAGACCTCCGGCCTTACGCATTTCCAGAGCCGCATCACGGTGAAACTCAGCCAGCAGGCCGATCCAGCCTCGTTGGTGCCGTTTTTGCATCCCACACCAGCCGTCGGCTGCCTCCCGCGCAACGATGCCACGCTCGACCGCCTTCGCGATTACCGCCGTCAGTTGAAGGTGCCTTTGTTTTTCGGGGCTCCCTTTGGCTTTGTGGAGCCGGTGAGTGGCACCACGCACCTCGTCGTCGCCATTCGTGGCATCGCCTGCGAGAGCGGTCAGGTGAAACTGCCCTCCGGCTGCGGCATCGTCGGCGGCAGTGCTTTCGATCACGAATGGCGTGAGCTTCGCCTGAAGCGCGAGGCCGTTCTCCGCCTCCTCGGCCTGCAAGCATGACGCAGCACCAGCTCATCACCCACACGCTGGAGCTCCTGGCCCGCCTCGGCGTGCGTGAGGTGTGTGTGGCCGCTGGTGCTCGCAATGCCCCGCTTGTGGCTGCGCTGGCGGATAGCACTGGCGTGACGCTTTGGAACTTTTTCGAGGAACGCAGCGCCGCCTTTTTTGCCCTCGGCCGCATCCTCGTAGATCGCCTGCCCGTGGCCGTCGTCACCACCAGCGGCACCGCCGCCGCCGAGCTGCTCCCCGCGACCATCGAGGCCTACTACCAGGGCCTCCCCCTCATCCTCGTCACCGCCGACCGCCCCGAGCGCTTCCGCCACAGCGGCGCTCCCCAAGCCATTGAGCAGGAAGGCATCTTCGGCGTCTATGCGCAGTCTTTGGATCAAACCGATGACCTCAGCGGGCCGCTCCACTTCAATCTCTGCCTCGATGAGCCGCTCACGCCTGCACCCGGCATCGACTTCACCGCCCCAGCCCGCATCGCTGCGGGCGGGCACCGCCTATCGCCCACCGCTCACCCGGCTCCAATTGCATCTCTGCCAACGACCGCCCAGCTCATCCTCGCCGCCGGCCTCCATCCCGATGACGCCGCGCTCGTGGCTCCGGCACTCGCCCGGCTCCGCCTGCCCATCGTGGCCGAAGCCACCGCCAATCTGCATCTCTTTCCCGAACTGCATCCGCTTCTCGTTCATGGGGGTGAAAAGGCCCTGAAGCATCTTCAGGCCGAAAAGCTCCTTCGCCTCGGTGCCGTGCCGAGCTGGCGTTTTTGGCGTGACCTCGAAACCCAGCCCGAAATCGAGGTCATGAACTTCTCCCGCGTTTCCTTCCCCGGTCTCGCTAGGAAGGAAAACGTCACCACCCATCCGCTGGAAGCTGTTTTGGGGCTGGAAGCCGAGAATGGAGGAACTGAGAATGGAGGAACTGAAAATGGCAAAAGGCAGGAGCCTCCGGGCCATTCCTCCATTCTGACCCATTCTCCATTTTCAGTTCCTCCATGCTCCCCGAGTGACTCGACCTCAATTTCAAACTCCGAAAGGCCCGCAGAACTCAAGCCCGACTTCGAGAGCCACCCTATCTCCGAGCCTTCCTGGATGCATCACCTTCACGAGGCCCTCCCATCAGGCGCACGCGTCTTCCTCGGCAACAGCCTTCCCATCCGCGAGTGGAATCTCGTCATGTCGATGCCAGCGAAGGGTATCCACTTTTATGCCAATCGCGGGGCCAACGGCATCGACGGCCTCATCTCCACCTTCCTCGGCGTGGCCGCCTCCAGTGAAAACGAGTCCTGGCTCATCCTTGGCGACCTCAGCGCCCTTTACGATCTCGCCGCGCCGTGGGTTTTATCGCAGCTCGCCAACCCGAAGGTCCGCCTCGTCATCATCAACAACGGCGGCGGGAAGATCTTCTCCCGCGTCGCCTCCTTGCGCGACCTCCCGGCCAACGCTCGCCACATCATCGAGAACCGCCACTCGATGAGCTTCGAGCCCTTCGCCAAGCTCTGGGGCCTCGACTACCTCCTCGTGCAAAACCCCGCCGACCTCGGTGAGCTGTCCGATGGTCCCGTGATCCTCGAAATCCGACCCGATCCAGATCAGACCGAGGCGTTCTGGGCCGCGTGGCAGGGCCGGTAAACAGGTCGAGAAGCATCCCACCGCCTCAAGGAGAGGCACTTGCCAAGTGCCGTGTTCCGAGATGGAATTGAAAATGGCAAATGGCGGTAGCCTCCGCGTTCTGAAAATCCCTGAAAGACCCGCTCCAGCCTGCGTTTAAGCGCCATGAACGCGCTTCCCCACTCCTGCGAAGACCTGACCCGCCGTCACTTTGCCAGCCGCCTTGCGAAAACCTGCCTCGGCGTCTCCGTGATGAATGGCCTCGCATCTCGCGGTCTGGCCGCGCCCTTTGCGGAGGCTTCCAAGCTGAAGCAGGCGGCCACGGCGAAGCGGGTCATTTACCTCTACATGAGCGGCGGCATGAGCCACCTCGATACCTTTGGCGTGGTGCCTGGAGCGGATACGATGGGCTCCACGAAGACCATCGACACCTCCGCCAAGGGCGTGCCGATCAGCGAATACCTGCCGCACACTGCGAAGACGTTGCATCGCGGCGTCATCATCAACTCCCTCAGTTCCACGCAGGGTGCCCACGCCGAGGGAAACTACTTCCAGCACACCAGCTACACCATGCGCGGTGCCACCCGCCATCCCACGATGGGGGCTTGGTTGCAAAAATTCCAAGGCAAAGGAAACCCCGACCTCCCCGGCACCGTCGTCATCACCGGCGATAGCCGCCATGCGGGCGGCGGTTTCTTCGAGCCGACCTTCCAGCCGCTGCTACTAAACGATCCCGCTCGCGGTCTGCAAAACAGCCGCATGCCCGCCAGCCTCAGTGAGTCCGATTTCGATTACCGCCGCAGCCTTTCCGCCCGTCTCGACCAGTCCTTCCAACAGGCTTACGACTACAAAGGCGTCAAAGCCTATGCCGAGGCCTACAAAGACGCCATCAAGGTGATGAAGAGCGAGGACCTCGCGGCTTTCGACCTCTCCAAAGAATCGCCGGATATGCATGCCGCCTATGGCGAGGGCAATTTCGCCCAAGGTTGTCTTCTCGCCCGCCGCCTCATCGAGCATGGTGTGCGCTTTGTGGAGGTCAGCCTCGGCGGTTGGGACACCCATCAGGACAACTTCGTCCGCGTGCCCGAGAAGTGCGGCGAACTCGATCAGGCCCTCGGTGCGCTCATCACCGATCTCGAACGCCGCGGCCTGCTCGATGACACCCTCGTCGTGCTCACCTCCGAGTTCGGCCGCACCCCGAAAATCAATCAAAACGAAGGCCGCGATCATTACCCGAAGGCCTTCAGTTCCGTCCTCTGGGGCGGCGGCGTCCAAGGCGGCCGCGTCTATGGCAAGACCGACAAAGGCATCTCCGTCACCGAAGACGGCGTCAGCGTGCCCGACTTCAACGCCACCATCGCCTACGCCCTCGGCCTACCGCTCGACCTCGTGCTCTACTCGCCCTCCAAGCGCCCCTTCACCGTCTCCGACAAGGGTAAGCCGATCACCACGCTCTTCAGCTAAAGGAAAGTGGCACGGGTTTTCAACCTGTGCATGCCAGCGCTCCGCTCACACCCAAGAGGATTCTTACTTCTTCCACAGAATCCGCGCCGCCCAGACAGTGTTGTCGGCCCCGAAGGCGTTATCTGGCTGGATGATGATATTCGGCACCCAAGTCTGCATCCATTCGGCGACGGTGACCCAAGTCTCGTTTTCGCTGACTTCGGTGATCGCGAAGTTGCCGAGCCTCGCACCGCGCTCGGGGACGAGGATGCTTTCGGTGCGGCGTTTCACGGTGAGTGTCTTTTGATCCACCTCAGCCATGAAGAGCGGTGCCCGGTGGCGGGCGACGTGGTCGTTGTGAGCGCCTTGGCGGTTATAGACGAGGTAAAGCCGGTCGCGATGCGTGACCCAGTGCTGCTGCGTGTTGTAGTTCCCCAGCTCGCTGCCGTCGTCGAACTTCCACGGCTGAATGGGGCCGAAATGCAGCCCATCGGCGCTGGTGGCGACGTAGCCGGCGGTGTCGTTGCGCAGCGTGAGGTAAAACTTGCCCGCACAGCGTGTAAGCGACGGTTCATACACACCGCGTCCGCTTTCGAGCGCCAGCTCGGTGCCGTGTTCGAGGTATTTCAGCGTCGTGCCATCAAAGGAGCAGCGCAGCACGGTGGTGCGGTAAAATTTGTCCTTCTCGGCCTTGAAGTAGATAGGCAGCAAAATGTCTCCGTTTTCGAGATCGAAGCGCTGCACGCAGCCCGCACCGGCGCAGAAGAATTTTGGCTCATCAGGCATCTGCAAAGTCGCCCACGGCATCCAGGAGCGTGCTTGGTCATCATAGACGGACCACACGGTCTCACGCTGGCGATCATGGATGACCTTATTGTCGCGGTAGCGGACGTTGTGGCCGATGCCGATGAGCTTGCCGCTCTCCGCGTGAAATTTCGGCGTGAAGTCCGAAGGGCAGATTTCGATGCCATTCGACTCCTTGCGACGCTCCAAGGTCTGGCTGTGCTCGCGGATGGGACTCCAGGTGGAGCCGAGATCGTCGCTGCGGGTGTCGTTGAGTGCGTAAAAGATGTCGCTGCCGCTGAGGAGCAGTTTTTGCATCGTCAGCACCACGCTCGGCGTCATGCCGGGGATCGCACCGGCTCGCGGATGCACCCAGCAGGTCTTGCCGTCGTAGCCTTTCGTCACGCTGGTGAGTTTGACCTCAAAAGGCAGCCCCGTAGGCGGTGGTGGCACGAGTTGAAGATGCTCGCGAAGCTCCGGCACCTCGCGTTCGAGCCCTTCGGCGACGAGTCGCGCCATCATGCGGGCGCCTTCGCGGGAAAAGTGCGACTTGTCCTTCTCGCTGGGTCCATAGAGCAGGCAGAACTTCTCCCCCATCTGCTGAAACAGCGCAAAGCTGGCCCGATGCAGGTCGATGACCGGCATCTGCATTTCTTTGCCCACCGCCTGCGCCGCCTCGACATAAGGCGTGAGGATCGTCGTCATCTTGCCATCCACATAGATCCGCCGCGCCACGGAAGTCACCAGCACAGGCTTCCCACCGCTCGCTCTCACCTCGCGGATGAAGGTTTTCAAATTGCCGCGGTAGGTCGTCGCCGGATCGGTGAAGCGTTTCGGGTCCGCCGTCTTCTGATCGTTGTGCCCGAACTGGATCAGCACCCACTGCCCCTTTTCTTTGAGCACCCGATCCCACAATCCGAGGTCACGGAAGCTCTTCGTGCTCGCCCCCGAGCGAGCGTGATTCACCACCGTCGCCTTCGGCAAAAACTCGCCCAACATCTGCCCCCAGCCCGCCAGATCCGGCCGATCCTTCGGCGGATTCAAAACACTCGCGACGGTCGAATCGCCCGCCAGGACGACTTTGAGCGGCTCAGCGTGAAGCGTGGTGATGAGAAGCGATGCGAGAAGGAGGTGGCGCATCCGGCTCAAACGTCACCAAACCTCAAAACAACTCAGGAATCATCACGCCATCGGTCAGCGGCATGGGGCGGCCGTCGGCGGAGCGGTATTCGATCTCGCGGTAGTCGTAGCCGAGGGCGGCGTAGATGCTGGCGTGGATGTCGGAGGGGGAGATGGGGCGGTCTTTGGGATAAGCACCGGTGGCATCGCTGCTGCCGATGACCTGCCCGCCGCGCACGCCGCCGCCGGCGAGGAGGACGCTGTAGCAGCCGGGCCAGTGATCGCGGCCGGCGTCGTTGTTGATCTTCGGTGTGCGGCCAAACTCGCCCATCCAGACAACCAGCGTGCTTTCGAGCAGGCCGCGTTCTTCGAGATCATCGAGCAGCGCGGCGTAGGCCTGCTCCATCGGCGGCACGAGTTTGTTTTTGAGGCCGTTGAAGTTGTCCTTGTGTGTGTCCCAGGTGATCGACGGGCCGTTCACGGTGGTGACAAAGCTTGTGCCGGCCTCGATGAGGCGACGTGCAAGCAGGTGCGATTGACCCCAACTGTGCCTGCCGTAGCGTTCGCGCACTTTGTCAGGCTCTTTGCTGAGGTCGAAGGCATCCGCAGCTTTGCCGGTTTGCAGCATGCTGGCCGCTTGTTCGTTGAAGATGTCGATTTGAGCCGTCTGCGGCGAGGTGATGGGCCGTGCGGCGGCGCTCATGTGATTGAGCAGGTCGAGTCGCTCCTGAAAACGCGTCGGTGTGAGGCTGGCGTCGAGCGCCATGTTTCGCACGCGGAAGGTGGCGGCGTTTGGATCGTCATCGAGAACGAAGGGATCGTAGCGTGTGCCGAGACAGCCGCCGAACTGGCCGGGCGTGAGGTACACCTTGCTGTCGCAGTGCGGGAAGGGCGTGATGACATAGGGTGGCACGCCTTTGGAAAAGCCATCGCGCTGCGCGAGCCAGCCGCAGAGCGTGCCGACGCCTGGGATGTCTGTGGGACTCGGCGTGATGAGCGTGCTGTCCACGCGATACGGCCTGCCGACGGTGGCCCAGTGCATGCCGCCGTTGTGGCTGCTGTGGCCGTGATGCATGCTGCGGATGAGCGCGAGCTTGTGCATGCGCTTCGCCATCTGCGGCAGCAATTCGGTGATGTGCGTGCCGGGGACGCTGGTTTTGATCGTTTTGAACTCGCCACGAATCTCCGACGGCGCGTCCGGTTTCGGGTCCCAAAGGTCGATGTGGCTCGGTGCGCCGCCGTTGAAGATCAAAATGACCGATTTGGCCTTTCCGAGGCCGATTGGCGGTGAACCGAGCGCCCGAAGCTGGCTCAACAAGCCAAAACCCAGCATGCCCATCCCGCCTGCTTGCAGGATGTTTCGCCGCGAAACGCGCAGTTGGGGCAGGGGAACCTTCACGGGAGAAACCTACGCGTGAGACGTGGAGGTTTTGCTCAGGCGTTTTCTGTCTGCCGCAAGATATAGGCCGCTAATCTGTGGTCGCGGCTGTTGCCGCAAAACAACCATTCTACTTCTTTAGCCGCTGCGAATTGGCCTCCAGCCAGGCCGCATAGGCTTTCTCCGTCATCTCGCCTGCCGCGAGTGCCAAGGTGCGGATGGCGGCATCGGCCTCGGCGGCGATAAGTTGATAACCGTTGAGGGCCAGAAACAGCGCTCCCGTCACAAAACCGATGCGCTTGTTGCCATCGAGGAAAGGGTGATTCTTCACCAGTCCATAAACATAGCTGGCTGCGAGGTCGAAGATGACCGGTTCGCCATAGGCAAACAGGTTATTTGGCTTTCCAAGAGCTGAGTCGAGCAATCCTTCATCCCGGATGCCAGAAATGCCGCCATGCTCGGCGAGCGATTGCTCATGTAAAAGCAGAACCGTGTCCCGCAGCACCCACTGTGGCTCATGCTTCATTTCGCGAGCTCTCTCAAGGTGTTGCGATAGCGCTGCATGAGGTCCTGCGCGATGCGCATCTGCTCGCTGACCGCCGCCTTATGCGAGGAAAGCAGCAAGCGTCCGTCTGCGCCATCGGTGAGCGTTACTTCATCACCTTCATCCGCGTTGAGATGTGCCAGCGCCTCCTTGGGCAGGATGACGCCGACGGAGTTGCCGATTTTGCGGAGCTTGAGTTCGAGGATCATGCGTGGATTGTAGTCACGCATGTTATAACATCAAGCCGCAAGATCGGTCTGATCCATCGGATCAGACCGATCACGGGCAAGGCGAACTCAATCCTCGCTGCTGGCAGCGAGGGCAGCGATGACGTTGATGTCTTCGAGGGTGGTGGTGTCACCTTTGATGATCTCACCAGCGGCGATCTGCTTCAGCAGGCGACGCATGATTTTGCCAGAACGGGTCTTCGGCAGGGCAGCGGCAAAGCGGACTTCGTCGGGCGTGGCGACGGGGCCGATGACTTTACGGACGTGCTTCTTGAGCTCTTCACCGAGTTCGCGGTTGGTCTTGATGCCTTCCTTGACGGTGACGAAGCAGACGACGCCCTGGCCTTTCAGCTCATCGGGACGACCGACGACGGCGGCTTCGGCGACGCTCGGATGCGAAACGAGGGCGCTCTCGACTTCGGCGGTGCCGAGGCGATGTCCGGCGACGTTGAGCACGTCGTCGATGCGGCCGATGATCCAGATGTAGCCGTCTTTGTCGCGGCGTGCTCCGTCGCCAGCGAAGTACCAGCCTTTGAAGTCGCTCCAGTAGGTTTCTTGGTAGCGTTTTTTGTCGCCCCAGATGCCGCGCAGCATGGATGGCCAGGGTTTCTTGATGACGAGTTTGCCCTGTTCATTCGGGCCGACTTCTTTGCCGAGGTCATCGACGATGCCGACATCGACTCCGAAGAAGGGCAGCGTGGCGGTGCCGGGCTTCGTGGGGACGGCACCGGGGATCGGCGTGATCATGTGGCCGCCGGTTTCGGTCTGCCACCAGGTATCGACGATGGGGCATTTGCCGCCGCCGACTTTGTTGTGATACCACATCCACGCTTCGGGATTGATCGGCTCGCCGACGGTGCCAAGGAGGCGCAGGCTGCTCAAATCGTGCTTCTTGAGCCATTCGTCGCCCCACTTCATGAAGGCGCGGATGGCGGTCGGCGCGGTGTAGAAAACGGTGACGGCGTATTCTTCGATGATCTTCCAGAAGCGGTCGTTCTCCGGCCAGTTCGGAGCGCCTTCATACATGAGGCAGGTCGCGCCGAGGGCCAGCGGGCCATAGACGATGTAGCTGTGGCCGGTGACCCAGCCGATGTCGGCGGTGCACCAGTACACATCGTCGTCGCGAAGGTCGAAGACGTATTTGCAGGTCATCTGCGCATGCAGGAGGTAGCCTGCGGTGCTGTGCAGGATGCCCTTGGGCTTGCCGGTGCTGCCGCTGGTGTAGAGAATGAATAGATCGGCCTCGGAATCGAGCGCCACGGGCGGGCACTTCGCATCCACGTATTCGAGCTCGCGATGCCACCACACGTCGCGGCCTTCCTCGATGTGGATGTCCTGGCCGGTGCGCTTAAACACCACCACGGTCTTCACCGGCGTGTCTTTGGCCTTGAGGGCGTCATCGACGTTTTTCTTCAACGGAACGACCGCACCACGGCGGTAGCCACCATCGGCGGTGATGATGATCGCCGCGCCGCTGTCGAGCACGCGGTCCTTGATCGATTCGGCGCTGAAACCTCCGAAAATGACGCTATGAACGGCACCGATGCGTGTGCAGGCCAGCATGGCGATGGCAGCCTCCGGGATCATCGGCATGTAGATGATCACGCGGTCGCCTTTCTTCACTTTGTGACGCTTCAGCACGTTGGCGAAGCGGCAGACCTCGCGGTGGAGCTGCTGATAAGTGTAAACGCGTTTCTCGCCGGGTTCGCCTTCCCAGATCAGCGCGGCCTTGGTCTTGCGCGGGCCGTTCAAATGGCGGTCGAGGCAGTTTTCGCTGACGTTGAGCTTGCCGCCGGTGAACCACTTCGCGTTCGGGCATTTCCAGTCGAGCACCTTGGTGAAGGGCTTCGTCCAGGTGAGTTCCTTCGCTTCATTGCCGAAGAACTTGGCCGGATTCTTGAGCGACTCGGCGTGCATCTTCTTGTACTGCGCCATCGAGCTGATGCGGGCCTTTTTCACAAAAGCGGCGTCCGGCTTGAACACGCGATTTTCGACGAGGAGGCCCTTGTTGGACGAGACGGCGGCTTTCGCGGCTTTCTTCGGGGCAGGCTTGGAGGCGGCTTTTTTGCTCATGGGTGGGAAAAGGAAACAGCAGGCTAAACGCAGAGCCGCCCCACTGGCAATCACGGAGTGTGGTACTTTCAGCCTCAAGCCTTCGCCGTTTTCCTTTTTGTGGCCCGGCTCCCTTTTCGGGTCGGCTTCTTCCTGCCCTTCAACTCACTCACAATCCCGTCGAGCACGGCGAGGCCATACGAGATCTTTTTGAAGAAGGACGGATTGTGCGGCACGAGCACAAACTTCGGGTGCTTGGACCAAAGGGAGCGCAGTTTGTGATCGAGCTTCACCGCCTGCTCCATCGATTCATTTCGGATGGGATTGCCCCCGTCGATGCCCATGCCGCCCACGGCAGCGCTTTCGAAGAAAATCACCGCGTCATACCGGTTCAGCTCACGCTCCATGGTGCTCTCGATGTCGTGAAAAAAATGGGGCGGTTCACCCGGCCAGTAGGCCGCTCCATCCATCGTGCCGCGATCACACAACAGGATACGATCCGGGTGCTGCGCCATCACCGCCTCCTCTAGATGGATCTGCACATGGTAGATAGCTCGCTGAGCGGCGTAGGTCGCACCGGGCTTGGAGATGCGTGGAAATCCGCCACTGAAAACCATCGTCGCCGCTTCCGGCACCAGCACGACCTGATCGGACATCTCACGCTGGAACAAATCACCTGCCGTTGTCTTGCCTCCGCCCGGCCCTCCGGTCAAAACGATGCGCAATTGGTTGTTGGAGCGAGCTTTGGAGGAGCGTGACATTCGGTACTCTGCCAGTGGGATCGCCAAAGCGTCAAGTCTAGGCATCAAAATACCCAAACGCTGCATAGCCACGGCCTAGGTGCTTGGTTAGTCTTACCCCATGCGCCACCTCACTCTTCTTCCGCTGCTTTTCATCCCCGCCTGTGCCCTCGTTTCACCCTCCACCTCCGAGCGTGAACACTACTTCCTCACCGAGGTGAAGCCCGTGCTCCAGCAGCACTGCCTCGCCTGCCACCATGGAACACTCCCACCGCCAGCGCTGAACCTCACCAGCAAAGCCGCCGCCTTCAAACGCAGTGCCAGCGGACGCGACTACATCCTGCCGGAAGATCCTGATTGCAGCCTGCTCGTCAGCGCGGTGCAGCGAGGTGGCACGCATCCGAAGATGATGCCGCGCCGCGAGGTCAGTCTCACCGAGGATCAGATCGGCATGCTGCGTGAATGGATCGAAGATGGCGCTTACTGGCCGGAGGGCGAGAAAGGCACGCTCAAGGCGGTGCAGGGCATCGAGACGCGATGAGCGTCGTCTCAGGCAATTACTTCTGCTTGGCTTCGTAACCCGGCAGCGGCTTGCCGCTGTCATCGAGCTTGCCGCAGGACCAAAGGAGGCCGCGGGCCACGAGATCGAGGTAGAGCGGATCTTCCATGGTGTGGTTGCCATGGCCGAGCGTGGTGCCGAAGACCTTACCTTGACCGTATTCGTTGAGCCAGATGACGTGGTGGTCCTTCTTGGTGTCCTCGCCGTAGGCGGTGGCCAGCGGCTTGAAATTCTCCCACAGCTTCTCGTTCTTGTAGAGCTCGTCTTTGATATCGAGCCACTCCTTCGGGAAGCCTTTCATCACGGGATGATCTTCGGCCACATTGCGCACCTTCAGGTCGCGGTTCTTCTCGTGGCTCATGGAGGTCTGGCCGAGGCATTTGCGCCATTCATCGGTCTTCGCGGCACGATAGCTGTGCGTGGAGCAGTGCAGCATCACGGCGGGCACACCGTCAAAGTGCGGTTTGGCGATGCCGTTGACGAATTCCACATCGGTCACTGCTCCAAAGCACTCGTTGTGGATCACCACATCGTAGCCCTTGGCCCAGTCAGCGTTTTTATAAATGCTCACCTGGTGCGTGCGGTCGTCCTTCACCCGCGATTCCTCATGCACGATGGTGAATTCGAGGTTCGCCCGGGCGCTGAGGCCTTCGGCGAGGATCATCTTCTGGTTCGCATAGTCATGGCAGCAGCCTCCGCAGACCATGAGGACCTTCAGTGGCTTCACCTCCTGGGCGAAAGCGGCGGCGGCGAGAGCGAGAAAGAGGGCGATTTTCTTCATAAAGCGGGTGGGAAAGCGAGGAACGGATGTGTGGCAGACCTCAAACGGCCTGCCAAGCTCGTTTTGATCCTTTTCCGCACCCAAGAGATTCCTCACACATCCCGGCTTGCCTTCACCCGAAAGCGAATCTTTGGGTGCATGGTTCATGCGCCTCGCCCTCGTCCTTTTCCTGGCCGCCGCCACGCTGCATGCCGCGCCGAAAAAGCGCAGCGTGTCCGCCTACGGCAAGCCGAACGTCCTTTTCATCCTCGCCGATGACCTGCGCCTCCTTTCGCAGGCGAAAACGCCCAACATGGAGCGTCTCGCCAAGCTGGGCATGCGCTTCACCAATGCGCACTGCAATTTCGCTCTGTGCAATCCCTCCCGCACCAGCCTGCTCACCGGCATGCTGCCTTCCTCAAGCGGCGTCTTTGGCAATGAGCAGGACTGGCGGCGCAGCGTGCAAATCGCGGGTAAACCCACGCTGCCGGAGCATTTCAAGGCCAGCGGCTACCTCACCGCTGCCGCAGGCAAGATTTTCCACGCCAATCACGGCGGCCCAGAAGGTCGTCTCAGCGGCTGGCATGGCGGAAGGCGCGGCTTTGAACTCGATGCGGCCTGGGATCAGCGCTTCCCGCGTGCTGGGGTGCAGATTCCTGACCTCCCCGTGCATACCGGGCAGAATTTCAACGGTCTCAACATCTGGCACTGGGACTGGGGCACCATTCCCGTCGAGGATGAAAAGACCGACGATGGCCAGTGCGTGGCCTTCGCCGCTGATTTCCTCGGCAAAAAGCAGAAGAAGCCCTTCTTCCTCGCCCTCGGCCTCTACCGCCCGCATTCGCCCTGGTATGTGCCGCAGAAGTATTTCGATCTCTTCCCGCTCGAAAGCATCATGCTGCCTGAGGTGAAGGACAACGATCTCGATGATGTGCCCGAGACGGCCAAAAGCCATCTCAAGGGCGAAAACGACCACCAGACCCTCCTGAAGGCCAATCAATGGAAAGAAGCCGTTCAGGCCTACCTCGCGAACGTGGCTTTTTGCGATGCCATGCTCGGTCAGGTGCTCGACGCGGTCGAAAAAGGCCCCAACGCGAAAAACACCATCATCGTCTTCACTTCCGATCACGGCTGGTATTTCGGAGAAAAGCAGATGTGGCACAAAGGCAAGCTCTGGGAGGAGACCACGCACATCCCGCTCACCATCGTGGCCCCGAACGTGACGAAGCCCGAAACCTCCTCCAACCAGCCTGCTGCTCTCATCGACCTCTACCCCACGCTTTGTGATCTCACCGGCGTGAAGGCTCCCGAGCATCTCGATGGCAGCAGCTTGAAGCCGCTGCTCGCTGATCCCGCTGCCACGCGTGAAAAGCCAGCCATCACCATCAGCGGCGGTGGCAAAAATGCCTCCTACGCCGCCCGCGATGCCCGCTGGCGCTACATTCGCTATGCCGATGGCAGTGAGGAGCTTTACGATCATGACGCCGATCCCCATGAGTGGACGAATCTCGCCACCGCTCCGGAGCATGCCGCTATCAAAACGAGCCTCGCGGCACATTTCCCCACCGAGTTCAAATCCGCGCAGCGTCCCCTGGCCGAGGTGGTGCCAGCAGCGAGTCCTGCTGGCTCCGTCGATCTCGCTTTGAAACCCGGTGATGAGGTCTCCGCTGCAGATTCGCCGAAGATTCAAGGCCGCGGCATCTACCTGAATGCTGCCTTTGACTACAATCCCGAGATCGATGGCGATAGCACCCTCATCACCCACGGTGATGCGAAACTCGGCTATGCCCTCCACCTCGTCGCCAGCCGTCCCACGCTCACCATCTTCGTCGATGGGAAGGCTACCTCCATCGCCGCCGATACACTCGAAGCGGGCCCGACAAACGTCCGCGCCCTCCTTTCAACTAGCGGCTTCATGTCCATCGCCGTGCCCGGCCAGAGTGAGGTGCTCGATCTCACGCCTTTCCCCGTCGGCTTTGCCACCGAGCCCGCCAAAGGCATCACCGTCGGGCAGAGCTTCGGCCCGCTGAGTGCAAAAGACTACCCGAACAGCACCCCCTTCGATGGCAACATCCGCCGCCTGAACATCACCCTCATGCCGCCCAGCGAGGTCATCGCCAAGCCACTGCCCGCCGGGCAGTGATGTTTAGGCGAGCGCCCGTTTCAGCGCATTCTTCGTGATGCGCTGCACCCGTTCATCGGGACCGTGGGGGCGTGAAAAGTGACTCCACGGAATCATGTGGCCGGGAGGATCGCTCAATCCTTGGCTCCAGAAGATGGTGGTGGCGTTGAAGACGATGTTTTTCTTCGGGCCTTCGAAAACGGTGGCCGCGTATTTGCCGAGGCGCGTGCCGCTGGCCCACACGTTGCCTTCGGCGATGACTTCGAGGCCTTCGCGGGTGGTATCGGGATCACCGTGGAATTCCCAGCCGACGAGGCCGGGAATGCTGTCGCCCTTTTGCATGCCGGCGCCTTCGAAGAGCCAGTGATCAGGCTTCGCACAGGTCCAATCCCCGCCGCCGTTGAAGGGGACGATGGTGCGGGCACCGATGATGTCTCGCTCGTCGGGGCCGGGCTTCTCGAAGGGGCCGAGCACCTTGGAATAGGCTTCCCTTTCTTCTTCGCGGAATTCGCCGTAGCAGGTCTCACGCGTGAGACGGCGATTGGCATCGCCCTTGGCATTCGGCGTGAAGGGCGTGACCATGTAAACATCGTTCGCCGAGAGCCAGAGGACGCTGAGGCCATCGTCGATGGCTTGTTTGACGTTTTGAAACTGCCGCACGTCCCAGTATTCATCGTGACCGATGCTGATCATCGTCTTCACGCGGCTTAAATTGGCGGGTTCGAGGTTATCGACGTTCGAGCAGTAGGTGACATCGTAACCTTCTTTTTCCAGCCAGTAGCACAGCGGGTATTCCCACAGCAAAAACTCGCCGCTGCCCATGCTTTGAGGGTTATCGAAGATCTGCACATACTTGCCATAAGGTCGGTCGAAGCTGCAACTCACGCCCGGCGCATGCGCCGCACGCGGATCGGTGTAGAGCGATTCATTCACCGGCCAGCGGTTGTAGGCCTGCCAGGTGTTGTCGCTGCATTGGAAGAGAATGTCCGCCGGGCGGTCGTCTTTGACGATGAAGATGACGTAGCTCTGCCAGTAGGGCTCTTCGTTCGTAGTTCGGCCTTCAGGCCGCTCCGGGGACGGGCTAAAGCCCGAACTACGAACCTCCGGCATGGTCGTTAGTCGGCCCAAATACACGCCGCTGGGCCAATCCGCCGGAATGATGATCGAGGTCGAAGCTTCCCACAGGCATTCGCGGAGACGATCCTCGCCCATCTCAGGCACCGGCTGCGCTTGGCCCTCGAAGGGGCCGAGCGTGCTCATCAAACGCGAACCCATGCCATCGTAGTAACCCATGCGGAAGATCTCGATGATGAACTTGGAAGAAGGTTTCGTGCTGACGAAGATGTCGAGCTTCTCACCGGCTTTCACGGACTGCCGCGTGCAATAGCCTTCGATCAGCGAGGTGCGGTAGGATTTCGCGTTGTCCGGCATCATCCGCGTGAGCTGGAAGCTGGCACCGGGCTTGGCGTTCTCGGCTTGGATGAGGCCGGGCTGCGCTGAAATGGCTGCGGACGAGGGCGTCCGCACGCCTGATGCGATAGCGGCAGCGGTGGTGGTCTTGAGGAAATCGCGGCGGTCCATGATGGAGGAAAGAACGCCGCTGGAGGCGTCGCTTTGCAAGCTGGCCGCCTCAATGAGGCATCACACTCGCCGAGCTTCGCGGTCGAGGGCTTTCATGGACGCGGCGTTTTGAAAGTGAGTCACCGCGACAGCGAGGGCATCGGCGGCATCGGGCGGCGGCGTCTCGCGGAGGCGGAGCACGGAACGCATCATGAAGGCCACCTGATCCTTCTGCGCCCCGCCACGGCCCACCGCAGCCTGCTTGATCTCACGCGGCGCATATTCGTAGATCGGCAGCCCGTGCTCCGCGGCGGCGATGAGAGCCGCCCCACGAGCACTGCCGAGCACGATGGCCGTTTTAAAGCTCTGCACAAAGATGGTGGACTCAATGGCGCACACGGTGGGCGAGTGCTCGCGGATCACCTCGTTCAAAGCCTCGCGGATGGCCACGAGGCAACCGCTGGGGAGCAGGGCAGGTTTGTTTTGGATCACGCCCCAGGTGATGGCTCGCATCTCGCGGCCAATGCTTTCGACGATGGCGTAGCCGGTTTTGCGCAAAGCAGGGTCGATGGAAAGGACACGCTGCATGTCAGCGACGGGAGCGGGTTCCGGGGAGCGGAGGAGGCGGGCCATGGTGGCTGCGCTGGTAGCATCAGGCACTGGCAGGTGCGAGCATTTCGTGATTGCAGGGCAGGGGACCTTCCGCTCGAATGGCTGATATGAACAACACTCTCCGGCTTCTTTGGGTTTCATCACTGTTGGCTGGAGCGCTCTTTGCCCAGGAGGCAAAAAAGCCTTCGGCATCGAAAACGGAGACGAAGTCCGAAAGACCCAAAGAGGAGCTGAAACCTGAGACGAAACCGCAGGAAGTGATCAAACCCGCCGAGGTCTCGACGATGCTGGAGACGGAGTTAAAGGATTTGGAAGCGCAGCCCGAAGGGGTGAAACGGGTCATTCGTGCTGCTTTGGCCCTCACGAAACTGAAGCTCACCTATCGCAACGCTTCCCATGAGGTGGCGCAGGGTGGGATGGATTGCTCTGGGGCGGTCTATCGTGTGCTGCTCGATGAAAAAGTGCCGGGCGTGCCTCGCCAATCCGATGAGATGTGCGGCTGGACGCAGACGAAAGGCACCTTTCACCGCACGGAAAAGGTCACCAAGCTCGACGACGCGGCCTTTGAGCATTTGCGGCCGGGCGATCTCCTTTTTTGGTCTCGCCAAGGCGGCGTGGAGCCGGGGCGGAAGATCCCCGTCACGCATGTGATGATCTTTCTCGGCCATCGGGTGAAGGACGGGAAGCCGGTGATCTACGGCTCCAGCGATGGCCGCAGCTACGAAGGCCAGCGGCGCTGTGGTGTGAGCGTGTTTAATTTCACCCTGCCGAAGGCCGATGATCCGAAGGTGGAGTTTTACGGCTACGGGGCCGTGCCGGGGCTGGTCAAAGAGGAGGTTCGGAAGGCCGAAGCGGTGAAGGAGCCTTAATCGGGTAAATTCGTGGCAAGCCCCGACAGCATGGTTTATGACCGAATCGTGCCTGACGCCCTGTTTCCCGCCGATCCCATCCTCTACCGCCCCAATGTGGCCGCCATCCTTCAACGCGAGGATGGCAAAATCCTCGTCTGCGAGCGCATCAACATCAAAGGCGCGTGGCAATTCCCCCAAGGCGGCGTGGACGATGGTGAAACGGCGGAGCAGGCCCTCTTTCGTGAACTCCAGGAGGAGATCGGCGTGCGCCGCGAACTGCTGGAGGTGCTCTCCACACGTGGCGGCTACCGTTATGCCTTCCCCAAAGGTCGGCTCAAATACGGCATCTATGCCGGTCAGGAGCAGACCTATTACCTCTGCCGCTACACCGGCACGGATGCGGATATTGATCTGAGTGCCACGCATCAGGAGTTTGCCTCCTTTCGCTGGATCGAACCCCGTGAGTTTCAGCTCGACTGGACGCCCAAATTCAAGCGGAACGTGTATCGCCAGGTGATGAAGGATTTCTTCTCGCTCGATCTCCTTTGAGACGCGGTGATGGGTTGCGTCCACCACGAAGCCCCCGCATGCTGCGCCCTCATGAGCATTGCCGACATCACTTCCCGCATCATCGACTTTCGCGACGCCCGCGATTGGATGCAGTTTCACAATCCCAAAGAACTCGCCGTCGCCATCACCGCCGAGGCCGGTGAGCTACTTCAGCATTTCGTCTGGCAGCAGCCCGATCAAATCGAGCGGCGGGTGCAGGAAAAAATGCCCGAGCTCAAAGACGAGATGGCGGATGTCGGCATCCTGCTCTTCGAACTGGCGCACAATCTCGGCGTCGATCTTGGCCAGGCCATGCTCGACAAGGTGGAGCGCAATGAAAGCCGCTATCCCGTGGCCAAAGCACGCGGCAGCAACGCCAAATACAACGAGCTGTGAACGACTCTGAAGACAGTAAACGGGGCATTCCTGCTCCGTCTGATGAGGGGCCAGGAATGGCCTCCACACAGCTCACGCCGCATCGGCGTCGCCCACGCTATGCTGGGAAGAACCCGCGAAAGTTTGAGCACAAATACAAGGAGCATGCGCAGGACTCCGAGACGCTCGCCAAGGTGCGTGCCGCCGGAAAAACACCCGCTGGTTTGCATGTGCCCATTTTACTTCCGCAAATCATGCGGGTGCTCGCGCCGCAGCCAGGTGAGCGGGCCGTCGATTGCACGCTCGGCAGCGGTGGGCATGCCGCCGCCCTCCTCGAAGCCGGTGCCACCCTACTCGGCCTCGATCAAGATCCCCTGGAGATCGAGCGCACCGAAGCCCGCCTGCGTGAAAAGGCCGCGCCGGAGGCTCTCATCGTCAAACGCATGAACTTCGCCGGTCTGCCGCGTGCCTTGGCGGAAGTCGGTTGGGAGGACGGTGCCGATGTCATCCTCGCGGATCTCGGCTGCTCCAGCATGCAGTTCGATAATCCCTCGCGTGGCTTCAGCTTCAAGCACGACGGCCCACTCGACATGCGCATGAATCCCAAGCGCGGCGTCAGTGCCCGCGAGATGCTCCGAAAGCTCTCCGCCTCGAAACTTCAGTCCCTCCTCAGCGATAACGCCGATGAACCGCGTGCTGAAATCCTCGCGCAGGCTCTCGCGGGCACCGATCAGGTCAGCACCACCGCCTTCGCTACGGCGATCCGCGCCGCGTTGCCCTTCCGCTTTGATGAAGATGAACGCGAGACAACCGTGCGCCGTGTTTTCCAAGCCCTGCGCATCGCGGTGAACGAAGAATTCACCGCCCTCGATACCTTCCTCAATCAATTGCCAGCCTGCCTTCGACCCGGAGGTCGCGTCGCCATCCTCACCTTCCACAGCGGTGAAGATCGCCGCGTCAAACACCTCCTCCGTGACGCTCTTCGCGGCGGTATTTTCAGCGAAACCAACGACGACGTCATCCGCCCCTCCGCCGAAGAAATCCGTTCCAATCCCCGCGCCTCCCCCGCAAAGCTTCGTTGGGCCGTGAAAGCCTGATCGGGCGAAGACGTCAAAGTCAGCGTTACCCGGATGATGACCAAAGATACCGCTCGACGGGGTGTCCATCGAGAAGTCCGTTCACCTCATGAAATCGCCATAGGGCGGCTCCACGGCTTCAGAATGACACCACGGCTTCGTGCAATGCTGGCGGACATTTCCTGGAGGCGCACCAACGCATCGATTTTTTCCTCAAAGCTCATCGCGGCCAATTTTTGACGGCGCTGGGCTTTCGCGTCGAAAAGGCGGTTCAGGAGATCGGGGGAAGGTTCCATTGCTGGCGGCGGGCTTCGAGTTGGTGGCGGCGCAAAATAGCCTCGAACAGCGTTGGATCAAGGTTTGCCACCTCCATGAAGCCCTGGAATCGCTGTCGGTCCTTCGCCCGGCCTGTTTGAAGCATGATGGCGGCGAGATGCTCGGCCCGCAGCACTCGAGTCGGTGTTTCGCCAAGCATCACATCGCGGGCCTCGTGGAGGGCCTCTTCGACCAGTGGGTTGTAGGCTGGTAGGAATTGCACCGGCACGCCTTCGATGACCACGCATTCATCTTTGGCCTCGTAGCCCATCTGGCGCAGGGCTGCATAAAGCGGTTCGAGCGTCACCAAAAGGCCGCTACCCGGAAAAACCACGAACACGTCCAGATCAAAAGTAGCGAAGGGCTCCATGTAGAAAATCGCCCCCACCGCGCCTCCGATGCCGTAACGACCAATGACACCTTGACGCTCAAGGTTGTTGAGGACTCGGAGTGTCGCCTCCATGGCATCAAAGCCTCCGCTCTTTCACCTCCGCCGTGATGTCGCTCACGAAGTCCGCGAGCGGCTTCACGCCGAGGTCGCCGCGTTTCGCATGGCGAACGGCCACGGACTGAGCGGCGGCTTCTTTTTCGCCGATGACGAGCATGTAGGGGATCTTGTCGAGCTGGGCGTTGCGGATCTTCGCACCGATCTTATCGGCAGCGTTGTCCAGCGTGACGCGGAGTCCGGCGGCTTTGAGCTGGTTGAGGGCTTCGCTGGCGAATTCGTCGCTCTTTTCGCTGATGGTGAGCACGCGGACCTGCTCGGGGGCGAGCCAGGCGGGGAAGTGACCGGCGAAGTGCTCGATGAGCACGCCGCAGAAGCGCTCCATGCTGCCAAACGGTGCCCGGTGGATCATGACGGGGCGGTGCGGCTTGTTGTCCGGGCCGATGTAGCTGAGGTCAAAGCGCACGGGCAGGACGTAATCGACCTGCACGGTGCCCAGCTGCCATTCGCGACCGATGACGTCCTTGATGACGAAGTCGATCTTCGGGCCGTAGAAGGCGGCCTCGCCGGGTTCTTCAGTGAAGGGCACGCCGAGGGTGGCAGCGGCTTTGCGGCAAGCGTCTTCGGCCGCGTCCCACTTGGCGGGATCGCCGGTGAACTTGCTGCTGTCGGGATCGCGAAGGCCGACGCGGACACGGTAATCGGTCATGCCGAGCGTGTTGAGCACGATTTTGACCAGCGAGAGGCAGCCGAGCACTTCGGCGGCGACTTGTTCCTCGGTGCAGAAAAGGTGCGCGTCATCCTGGGTGAAGCCGCGGACGCGGGTCATGCCGTTGAGCTCGCCACTTTGCTCCCAGCGATACACCGTGCCGAATTCGGCGAGGCGCACCGGCAGGTCGCGATAGCTGCGCGGCTGGCTGTCGAAGATCTTGATGTGATGCGGGCAGTTCATCGGCTTCAGCAGGAAGCCATCGAGCAGCTTGTCATCCGCCATCACGCGGTCGGCGGGCACCACTTCGGTGCCGACACGCTCATTGAGCTGGCTGCGCAGTTTCGCGGAGACGGCGCCGAGGCGTTCCATCACCTCGCAGCAGCCGCAGCCTTCTTTGATGACCTTCGCGAGGTCGTCATTCTCAATGACCGGGCTGAATTGACTGTCTTTGTAATAGGGGAAGTGGCCGCTGGTCTTGTAGAGCACCGTCTTGCCGATGTGCGGTGTGAAGACCTGCGAGTAGCCCTGCTTGCGCAATTCCTCGCTGATGAAGTTTTGCAGCTCCTGGCGCAGCACGGCACCGTTTGGCGTCCAGAGGATGAGGCCCTGGCCCACGTCCTCGTCGATGTGAAAGAGCTTCAATTCGCGACCCAGCTTGCGGTGGTCGCGTTTCTTGGCCTCTTCGAGCTGCACGAGGTGCGCGTCGAGTTCTTCCTTGCTCGGGAAAGCAGTGCCGTAGAGGCGCTGGAGCTGCGGCTTCGTCTCGTCGCCCATGTAGAACGAGGAGCTGACCGACATGAGCTTCACGTTCTTGCACTTCGAGGTGTAGCCGACGTGCGGTCCGGCGCAGAGGTCGATGAATTCGCCGTTCGTAAACGTGCTGATCTGCTCGCCTTCGGGAATCTTCTCCAGCAGGTCGAGTTTGAAGGTGCTCGGATTGCCCGGCCGCTCGCTCAGGCCACCGAGGCGACCACTTTTTGCCATTGCGATGGCTTCCTCGCGGGTGACGCCCTTCCAGTCGAACTTCTGGTTCTCCTTGGCGATCTTTTTCATCTCCGCCTCGATCTTCTCAAAGTCGTCCGGCGTGATGCGATGGTCCGGCAGATCAAAGTCATAGTAGAAGCCGTTTTCCACCGGCGGACCGTAGGCGAACTGGGCGTTCGGCCACAGGCGCAGGATGGCGGTGGCCATCACGTGGGCACAGGAGTGCCGCAGACGGTCAATATCAGACATCTGGGCGCGTTCTTCGAGGGTCTTGCGTTCGGCGGACATGGGGCCGGGCACTTGGCGCAAGCCGTGCCCGGTTTCAAGCCGCAAAGCGGAGGGCGTGGGGCAAAGGGTGGAGAGTTCTTCGTTCTTGGTTCGTAGTTCGGGCTTTAGCCCGTTCTTCGTTAATTCTCCTCCTCTTCCTCCCGGTTCTGGGTTCAGTGTTCAGGGTGAAGTAGTCCGCGACTCCGCTCGCGGTTCAAGGCAGGAATGGCCGCAAGACCTGCCCGCTGTGCTTTGCCCAGCGATGCAGGAGGGGACTTTGAGAAGAGGAGACGGGGAGGATGGCAAGGCGGCTGTGCGGCAAGTGATCCTACTCGTCCTCGACGGTTCCGCGCCACAAGCGACCAGAAGCTCCTCGATGTGCTCCACGAAACTTTCCGGGAAATAAGAGGAGGAGTAAGAGGAAGAACAGAATTCGGAAGCCTGCTCCACGGCATCATCAATGCGTCAGCGCATAGAACACAATGTTGATGCCGAGTGGGAAGGCGTGTTTTTCGGAGACTTCGCGGAAGTAGTCGGGATCGAAGGCTTCCTGCTTCCAGCCGTCGCCGAGGTCGTTGTTGAGGCAAAAGGGCGCAGCAGGGGAGCCTTTGGCGAAATTCACGAAATCCTCGTTCTCGCGAACAAGCCTACGAGGCGCGGTGTAGGCGCATTCGCCAGAATGCGGAGGTAGCTAGAGGCTCAGGAGGCTGTATCCCATCGACTTTGACGCTCGTAGATTTGGACCACCGAGGCACGATGGACGCAGAGGATTTTAAAACCGCGAGCTCTCGGGCTGCGAAGGCGAGAAAACGCTGGCCCTCCCGCCCCCTCCGTCTAGTCTCCGCCGCCCCCACATGCCCACTGAATACGACTTCCAATACGCCCTGGAGAACACCCACGTTCTCCATGAGCCGGACCGCCGCATCGATACCTTTGGCTCGACGCAGTTCGAGTTTCAGCTCGTCTCCGAGCTGATGGACACGGTGGGAGCCGTGCGCGTGCGTGAGGGACGCATCACCGCGGAAAAGCCGCTCATCCTGCGGCCTGATCCCGAGCAGAATTTCGGCTTCGAGGGCTTCGGTGACGAAGCGGAGGCTTTTGGCGACTTTTTGAAGCAGCACCTCCACAAGCTGGCCATCCTCAAATACGGCTTCCAGTTCCGCAAAACCGATGTGCACGAGCAGATCGTGCATGAATCCATGGAGGAAGTTTGCGGCAAGCTGAAAGCCGATCTCCGCATCTCCGGCAATCCCGCCCGTGCCATCATCCAGGGCGTGGATGACACCTGGGAGATCTGCCTTCTCAAATTCACCGTCGAGATGATCGAGAAGTCCTCCAACATCAACATCTTCGATTTCAAGCGCCGCGGCCTCCTCGGCTAAACCAACATGGCCAAGGCTCAGTTCAAGCTCCTGCTCTTTTTGATCGTGATGGGCCTCTTCGCGGGCGTCGTCGCGACCGGCTGGTGGCTGTATGAAAACATCCTCCTGCGTGAGCAGATGGTGGAGAAAGACCTCGCCGTGATGAATGGCAAAGACCGCCCTCGCATTGATCCTGGCGCACGCCGTTTCGATGCGGCCGTGGATTTGATCCGCCGTGGCAGCATCAATGACGGCCGCGATGCGCTCTACAAGCTCCTCCAGCAGTTCCCGGATTCCGCCACCTGTCCTGAGGCCCGCCGCATCATCGGCGAGATCAACATGGACCAGCTCTTTTCGCCCTCCTACATGGCCGGCAAGAAGGAATACATCGTGCAGCCCGGTGATTCGCTCAATCTCATCGCCCAGAAGAACCAGACGAACGTCGATTTCATCCTCCGCCTCAATGGCATGATGAGCACCACGCTCCAGCCGGGGGACCGCCTCACCGTCGCCCCGATTCAGTTTAATCTCGGCATCTCCGTCGCCAAAAAGCAGGTCATCCTCTTCCGCGATGTGAACGGGAAGGACTACCCCTTTAAATTTTTCACCGCGAAGGAGATCCAGCTCCCGCCCTCGACCAAGGTGCCCGGTTCCTACGAGGTGGGGGTGAAGTCCGCGCAGCTTGAAGGCAAGATCGTGCAGAGCACCGATCTGCGTTACCACGAAGCCGAGAAGTGGATTCCGACCAGCAAAAACGGCCTCACCTTCCGCGTCCCGGCCATTGGCAAAGCCGTCGCCGTGCCCGAGACCGCTCCCGCTGCCCCCAAAGCCGAGCCCGCCACCGCCGCCGCGCCCACCACGCCACCTCCTCCACCTGAATCCGGCATCTTCCTCGCCCGCGAGGATCTCGAAGAGCTCTTCGCCCTCCTGCGCAAGGGCTCGAAGGTCGATGTCGCCCGCTAACTTCAATCCCTCACACCCCTTTCTCCTCAGCCATGAAACAACTCCTCGAATTCGAAAAGCCCATCCAGAAGCTCCGTGATGAACTGGAAGCCTTGCAGGCCAAGGCTGCCACCAAGCCTTCCGATAAATTGACCTCGCAAATCGCCGACCTCGAAGCGAAGCTCAACAAGCTCCAGCGTGACACGCACGCCAGCCTCAACCCTTGGCAGCGAGTACAAATTTCCCGTCACTTGAACCGTCCCTACATGCTGGATTATGTGAAGCACATCTGCGACGAGTTCGTGGAGCTTCACGGGGATCGCCACATCGGCGATGACAACGCCATGCCGGCTGGCTTTGCCACCATCAGCGGCCAGCGTGTGGCCATCATCGGCCATCAAAAAGGTCGCGATACGAAGGAGAACCTCCTGCGCAATTTCGGCAGCGCTCACCCCGAGGGCTATCGCAAGGCGCTCCGTGTGATGCGCCTGGCGGAGAAGTTTGGCCTGCCCATCGTCACCCTCATCGACACACCTGGAGCCTTTCCTGGCATTGGAGCCGAGGAGCGCAACATCGCCGAGGCCATCGCCTTCAACCTGCGTGAGATGATGCTGCTCCGGACGCCCGTCATCGCCGTCGTCATCGGTGAAGGTGGCAGCGGCGGGGCTCTCGGCATCGGCATCGCGGATCGCGTGCTCATGATGGAGAACGCCTACTACTCTGTCATCAGCCCCGAAGGCTGTGCCGCCATCCTTTGGAAGGATCGCAAGCACGCCCCCGAGGCCGCCACGGCCTTGAAACTCAGCGCCCCGGATCTGAAGAACCTCGGCGTCATTGACGGCGTCATCCCCGAGCCTCTCGGCGGTGCCCACAATGACACCGCGGCCGCGGCGGAATCCCTCAAAGAAGCGCTTCTGGCGGCCATCGCCGAGCTTTCCAAGGTGAAGACCCCGAAGCTCCTCGAAGACCGTTACCAGAAGTTCCGCGCTCTCGGTCAATTCACCGAGCGGTGAGGCCAAAGCGCCAAGTTTTTGCGAGCGCGGGGAAGGTGAACAGCCTTCCCCGCGCTTTTTTGTGCAAGGAAGCATCCGCGGAGCGTTGAAATGCCTGCCGATCTCCGCCATCTGACGGACTCCCGAAACCTCCCGCATGCCCAGCCTTACTGAAACCACCCTTCGCTTCACCGGCGGCTATCCGCCCCTGCCGGTCATCGCGTTGGCATTCGGGCTCTCGGTGGCGATGTGGTTCCTCTACCGCCGTGAGTCGAGGTTCACGGGCAGCCTGCTGGCCAAGGTTCCCGCGTTGCTGAGATCGCTGGCGGTCTTCATCCTTGTTTTGGCGCTCGCAGGGCCGGTGCTGCGGCATGTGACCACGCTGCGCCAGCTCGGCCGCGTGATCATCGCGGTGGATAGCTCCGCCAGCATGCAGCTCACCGATGAGGCTGCGGAGAAATCGGCCACGACGACGAAATCGCGTTTCCAGCGTGCGGAGGACCTGCTGCTGAAAGGAAGCCTGCCACTGCTCAAAAAGCTGGCCGAAACGCAGGATGTGGAGCTGGTGGCCCTTCGCGGGAATAGCACGCAGCGCCTCTGGTGGTATCGCCAAAGCGGCAAAGACACCTCGGGTGAACCGCCCACGGCTTTCGATCTGCCTGCTACCACGCCGATCACGAATCTCGATCAGTCCCTGCGTTCTGCCCTCGGTCCCAGCACACCCGGCACGGCGCTCGTGGTGCTCACGGATGGTCAGCACAACACCAGCGGCTCGCCGGAGGAATTCAGCAGCGCGATGAAGCCTGCGGGCGTGCCTGTTTTCACCATCGGCTTTGGCACCGAGGTGCCGCCGCCGGATCTCTCGCTGCTCGATGTCATTGCGCCGGAGTCCGTTTTCTCGAAGGAGAACTTCCAGGGCCGCCTCACCATTCAGGACAGCATGCCCGCCGGGCTTCCCGCCAGCGTGCAGATCGACAGCCAGGGCAAGACGCTTTGGAAGAAAGAGTTCACCACCGATGGCAAAGGCAGCAAGAGCTTCGATTTCATGTTTCCCGTGGCCTCGCTGCCGCCCGCGCTGCCCGGCATGCGTGACAAGACACTGCGCAGCGTGACCATCCGCGTCGCCGCGAGTGGGGATCGGGCTGCTTTGGAAAAAACTCGCGCCAACAACCATCGCGAGCTCGCCATTCACCTGCTCGAAAAGAAGCGCAAAGCCCTCATCCTCGATGGTCGTCCTCGCTGGGAGACGCGTTACCTGCACAGCCACTTTGATCGCGATGATCGCTGGCAGGCCATGATGATCTTCGACGACTTCGCGGAGGACGCGGCCAAAGGCTCGCTGCAAGCCGACTTCCCAAAAACTCGCGATGACCTTCTCACCTACGATTTGATCATCCTCGGCGATGTGGCGCTTCAGCGCTTCAAAGCGGAGCATCTCGATTGGATCGTCGAATTCGTCGAGAAGCGTGGCGGCGGCCTCATCCTGCTCGATGGGCAGCGTGGGCATCTGCGTTCGTGGGCCAATGGAAAAGCCGCAGCGCTCATGCCGGTGCGGTTTCTCAATTCCACCGATGTGCCAAAGCCCGTCAGCCTCGAACTCACCACCGACGGTCAGCGTTTCGAGGCCCTGCGCCTCAGCGATAGCCCCAGTGCGAATGCCACACTCTGGCCCACCCTGCCCAAGCTCACCTGGCATGCTCATGTCGAGCCGCAGCCAGCCTCGGTCACGCTCGTGAAGGCGGGTGATCCCGCGATGGTCTTCCGTCAGGTGGGAGCGGGTGCGGTGCTTTACCTCGGCACCGATGAGATGTGGCGCTGGCGTTTTCAGGTGGCGGATCTGTATCATCAGCGGCTGTGGATGCAGCTCGCCGCATGGATCGCCGCGCCGCCTTTTCAGATTGAGCAAAAGCAGCTCGCCATCGGCACGGACCGCCTGCGCTATGCACCCGGCGAGACCTCGGAAATTCGCGTGCGCCTTCGCAATGAGCGTGGCGACATCGTCACCGATGCGCAGCCGAGTGCCAGCCTCCTGCTGGATGGCAAAGACGTGGCCACGCTCCAGCTCGAACCCGATCAGACGCATCCCGGCATCTACCGGGCCATCACGCCGCCACTGAAAGCCGGCACCTACGAGGTCGCCGTCTCGGAAAGCCCTTCCACACCAAAGAACGACGCTCGTCTCTCGCTGCATGTGTCTGACATCGGCAATCCCGAGTGGGCCTCCCTCACCATGAATCGCGTGCTGCTCGAAACGATGGCGCAAAACAGCGGTGGGCGCTTTCTCCGTGAAGAACAAGCCGCCACCGACCTTCCGAATCTGCTGCAAACCCTCGACCGCAAACAGGTCATCACCAAAGAGACCATCCTGTGGTCGAGCTGGTGGTGGTTTGGGGCCGCCATCGCCCTGCTGACGGCCGAGTGGCTGCTGCGGAAGCGCCTGAAACTCGTCTAGCGCATGTGGCTCTCCGATACATCCGTTCGCCGTCCAGTGCTGGCACTGGTGATGAACCTGATCCTCATCGCCTTCGGCATCGTGGCCTACACAAGGCTGCCGGTGCGTGAGTATCCGGACATCGAGCCGCCCATCGTCACGGTGGAAACTTACTACCGAGGGGCCGCCGCCAGCGTCGTTGAGCGGCGCATCACGCAGAGGCTGGAAGATCGCATCTCCCAGGTGGAGTCCATCAAGAACATCTCCTCCGTCAGCACGGATGGGAAATCCGAGATCACCGTCGAGTTCAACCTCGGTCGTGATCTCGACGCGGCCGCGAATGATATCCGTGAAGCCATCAGCCCCGTGCTGCCCACCATGCCGGAGGAGGTGGAGCCGCCGAATGTGGGCAAAACGGAACTCAGCGCCGAGGTGCTCATGTACATGAACCTCGCCAGCGACACCCGCAGCACGCTGGAGCTCAATGACTACGCCGAGCGCTACCTCGTGGACCGCTTTTCGCGGCTGCCGGGCATCGCCCGCGTGCGCATGAGCGGGGGCACTCGCTATGCGCTGCGCATCTGGGTGAATCGAGAAGCCCTCGCGGCTCGCAATCTCACCTCGCTCGATATTGAAGAGGCGCTGCGACGTGAAAACGTCGATCCGCCCGCAGGCACCGTGCAGTCGCTCGACCGCCAGTTCACCGTGCGCATCAACCGCCAGTATCGCACGAAGGAGGACTTCGAGAGAATGGTCATCGCTCGCGGTGAGAATGGCTATCAGGTGCGTCTCGGCGAGGTGGCGAAGGTGGAACTCGGTGCCGAGGAGGCTCGCACCTCCTTCAAAGGGAACCGCGTGCTCATGGTCTCGCTCGGCATGATACGCCAGTCACGGGCGAATCCGCTGGAGGTGGCGCAGGCCGTGCGGGCGGAGGCGGAAAAGATCCGCGAGACGCTGCCGAAGGATCTGCGGCTCGAAAACAGCTACGACATCAGCCAGTTCATTGAGGAGTCCATCCACGAGGTCTATCGCACGCTCATCATTGCCCTCGCCCTCGTCATCGCGATCATTTATCTCTTCCTCGGGAATATGCGTGCGGTGCTCGTGCCCATCGTGGCCGTGCCGGTCAGCGTCTTTGCCACCTGCATCGTGCTCATGATGCTCGATTACTCGATGAACACGCTCACGCTGCTGGCCTTCGTGCTCGCCATCGGCCTCGTCGTCGATGATGCCATCGTGGTGCTGGAAAACATCCATCGCCGCATCGAGTTGGGTGAGAAACCGCTCGTCGCCAGCTTCCTCGGCACGCGGCAGGTGGCCTTCGCCGTCATCGCCACCACGCTCGTGCTGCTGGCGGTGTTTGTGCCGGTCACCTTCATGCCGGGAGATACAGGCAGGCTGTTTGCCGAGTTCAGCGTCACGCTGGCTATCTCGGTCGGTTTTTCCGGTTTTGTGGCTCTCACACTCTCGCCCATGCTCGCCTCGAAAATCATGCGAGATCGTGAAGGCGATGGTTTTGTGGCTCATCTGCTCAAAACCGTCTTCGAGGCCGTTCAGCGGGTCTATCGCTGGATCCTCGGCGGCTTGCTAAAATTCCCCGCCACGGCCATTCCGGTCGTTTTGGGCCTCACCACACTTTGCTGGTGGCTGTTGAAGAGCATCCCGGATGAATTCACCCCGCGTGAGGATCGCGGCTCCTTCTTCGTCACCGCCACCAGCCCGCCGGGGACCACCTTTGCCAGCACGCTGGAGACGCTCGATCTCCTCAACGAGAAGGTCATGTACCTCGTCGAGGAAACGAACGAGGCCACCCGCGTCAATGCCCGCGCGCCGCGTAGCTTTGGTGCCACGGCTGATTTCAATGAAGGCATCGCCGTCGTCACGCTGACGCCCTTCGGCACGCGGCGGAACGGCTTTGAGATCATGGACGAGCTGCGCAAGAAGACGGCGGACCTTCCCGGAGCCAAAGTCTCCGTCATCATGCGCCAGGGCATGATGCGCGGCCTCAACAAGCCCATGGAGATCGTGCTCAGCGGTCCCACCTTTGAGGAGCTGGCTGAATGGCGCGACACCATCATGACCAAGGCCAAGGAGAATCCCAATCTCGTCGGCTTTGACTGCGACTACCGCGATACGAAGCCGCAGCTCCGCGTGAGCATCAATCAAACCCGCGCCGCTGATCTCGGCGTCTCTTCTGCGAACATCGGCCGCACCTTGGAAACCCTGCTCGGCGGCCGCCGCGCCACCACCTTCATCCACGAGGGCGAGGAATACGACGTCATCCTCGAAGGCAGCTACGGCGATAAACGCAGCCCGCTCGATTTGAACAACATCTTCGTCCGCAGCGAGCGCACGAAGCAGCTCATCCCGCTCGCCAATCTCGTCACCATGGATGAATTCGCTGATAGCGGCACGCTGAACCGCTACAACCGCATGCGCAGCATCACCTTCGATGCCGAGTTGGCCTCCGGTTACAGCCTTGGCGAGGCCGTGGCCTACATGGAGGAGATCATCGGCGAGACGCTGCCCTCGAATGCCGTCGTTGGCTACAAGGGGAATGCTCTCAAGCTCAAAGAGAACAGCGGCAGCATCGGCCTCGTCTTCGCCCTCGCCATGCTCATCGCCTTCCTCGTGCTCGCGGCGCAGTTTGAGAGCTTCGTGCATCCCTTCACCATCATGCTCACCGTGCCCGTCGCTGTCGCCGGGGCGCTCGTCGGCTTGCAGGTCATGGGGCTCAATCAAAGCATCTACAGCCAGATTGGCCTCATCATGCTCATCGGCCTCGCCGCCAAGAACGGCATCCTCATCGTCGAATTCATCAATCAGCTCCGCGATGAAGGCGTCGAGTTCCGCGAGGCCATTTTGCAAGCCAGCGTGCAGCGCCTCCGCCCCATCGTCATGACCGCCCTCGCCACCGTCATGGGTGCGCTGCCCCTCATGCTCGGCCAGGGAGCCGGTTATGAGACGCGCATGGTCGTCGGCGTCGTCATCGTCTTTGGTGTCACCCTCGCCACCGTCGTCACCCTCTTCCTCGTCCCCATGGTCTATGCCCTCATCGGCCGCCACACCGGCTCCATCAGCGACGTCAGCCGCCGCCTCGAAACCGAACTGAACCCCGCGGACGACGACCTCATGGCCGAGAAGAAGACGTATCCGACGCTGCTTTGAGGCTTTGGGGGAGACGCGGCGTATCGTCCTGAGCCACGCTCATGAGGAACCACCGAGACACGATGATCACAGAGGTCAGAAAGTCATTTCTCTGCGTCCATCGTGCCTCTGCGGTTCAAGCTCAGTCACCCGAATGGCGGTAGTGTGCCGCCATCGGTAGCGGAAGACGTGAGTCTTCCGAGGCTTTCGGAACGCTGACGTGTTCCGCGATGACGAGGCGGGCTTCTGGATCAGCGTGGCAGGGGAGCCTGCTGGACGGCCCAGAGCATCTTCACGGTCTGCACGGCGGCTTTGACATGGTGGACGCGGAAAAGATGGGCTCCGCGCTGCATGCCGACGGCGATGCTGGTGATGCCACGAACCCGAAGGCCGGCGTGTCCATTTACAAAGCCTACGACGTGATGCCCGTGGCAGGCGGTGCGCCACTCTGGCTCGGCACACGGGACAAAAAGAGCTTCTTCACCGGTGCCCTCGACGAGGTGGCGATCTATCCGCGTGCGCTGACCGCTCGCGAGATCGCGGACAACTATCGCGCTGGCCGGGCGGGGTAAAAAGGACCGCTTGATCGCGTGGCAGAAATAGTTCTTCGACGAACGCGTGGATCACCGCTAGAGGGCGCTTCCTTGCCGCCATTTCATCACCGCTCATGAAACGCCTTTTCAACCGATCCGTGATCATCGGACTCATCCTCACACCGATAGGATATCTGCTGGCATTCAATGTGGGGCCCGGCTTGGTGGGCACCAAGCAGCCAGAAGGACAATCTCCTCTTCGCGCTGCCACTGTTTCTGGCCAAACTACTCCTTGGGCCGGGGCTGGTGATGATTGTCGGAGCGCTCAGTGCTATCGTCGGTGGCATTTACCTTCTCATCGGCCTGTTCCGGGCCATCTGGCCGAAAAAGCAGGCTGCGCCGCCGCCTCTGCCTGAGAATGCGACCCCGTAACACCGGCGCGGCAACTTAAACGGAGAGCCAGACGGGCTGGGTCGCGTATTCCAAGGATGCGCACCATCCTCGCACTCATACTCACCGCTTCATTGCAGGCTCAGCTCCCCGGCACGAAGCCTTTGGAGCCCAACGCTGATTTCTCCGCCGCGATGGTCGCAGGCATCGACAAGATGGCGCTGCGGCTCATCGAACAATCGAAGACCGGACGAAAGCCGACACGGGAAAAGCTCAAAGCGGCCCTCGGCATGGTCGATGAGCGAGTGAGCTTTGCGGCGCTGGACTTGATGGGTGATACGAGTTCACCGGCCTTGCTCCACGAGACGGAAAACTGCCGTGTCTTCCGCGTGCGATGGCCGGTTTTCGACGGCGTGCATGGCGAGGGGCTTTATGTGCAACCAAAGGGCAAGCCGACGGCTCGTGTCATCTACCTGCCGGATGCCGCCAGCACACCGGAGAAGCTCGTGGAGGGCTTTTTGCTCGGCAGCGGCGCAGAGGTGGTGATTCCGGCGCTGATCAGTCGCGATTCAGAATTCAGCACGAATGACAAATTCGGTGTGAAGACGAACTGCTCGCATCGCGAGTGGATTCATCGTCAAAGCTATGAACTCGGCCGCCATCTCATCGGCTACGAGGTGCAGAAGGCGCTGGCGGTGGTGGATTGGTTCAAGGCGCAGCCAGAGCAGGTGCCGGTGCTCATCGCGGGCATCGGGGAAGGGGGCATGCTGGCGCTGCATGCCGCCGCCATCGACGAACGGATCGAGTCGGTCTATTCCGCAGGCTACTTCGCCCCACGAGAGAGCGTTTGGGAGGAGCCGATCGAGCGAAATGTCTTTGGCCTGCTGCGTGATCTGGGTGATGCGGAGATCGCCAGCCTCATCGCGCCGCGTGCGCTGGTGCTGCAGCATCTGTTTTATCCGAAGCTCGTCGTCTCGATGGAGGCTCCGAAAGGCTCGCGAGCCATCGCGGCCCCCGGAAGGCTCACCGAGCCATCTTTGGCATCGTTTGAAGCCGAGATCGCTCGGGTGAAGCAGCTCGCACCTTCGAGCCGCATCCTCACCGCCACCGGCGAGACCTCGAATGACCAGATCATCCGGCATTTGCTGCCTTCGGCGTCGCTTCCAGTCCCTTCGGTCGCTTCTGTCTCTCTCAAACCGGACCCTACACGCCAAAAACGCCTCGTGCGGGAGCTGGAAGCCTTCACGCAGCGTTTGCTCGTGAGCACCGAGACGGAACGAAATGAGCAGTTCTGGAAAAAACTGCCGCAAAAGTCCCTCGCGGAGTTTGAAGCGCATACAGAGAAGGAGCGGGAGCGCTTTTGGAACGACGTCATCGGACGTCTGCCTGATCCGAATGTGCCGATGAATGCCAAGAGCCGCTTCGTGCGTGAGACAGACAAAGTGGTGATCTACGAGGTCACGCTCGATGTATGGGACGATGTCTTTGCCTGGGGCTGGCTGTGTCTTCCGAAGGACATCCTTCGTAGCGGCAGGCGTGAGCATGCCGATGGCGGCAAACGGACGTTTGCCACTACGGGGCGTCGACCCGTCGTCGTTTGCCAGCATGGGTTGGAGGGCATCCCCGAGGACACCATCACGACCGATGCCTCCCAGCGGGCCTTTGGTGCTTACCAGGCTTTCACGCTGCGACTGGCGGAGCAGGGCTTCATCACCTTCGCGCCGCACAATCCGTATCGCGGCATGCACGCCTTCCGCACACTTCAGCGGAAGCTCAATCCGCTCGGCCTCACGCTTTACAGCGTCATCAACGGCCAGCACCAGCGCATCCTGGAATGGCTCAAAGCACAGCCCTTCACGCAACCGGACAAGATCGCCTTCTACGGCCTCAGCTACGGCGGCAAGTCAGCCATGCGCACACCGGCGGTGCTCAAAGACTACTGCCTCAGCATTTGCAGCGGCGACTTCAACGAATGGGTTCGCAAGTGCGTGTCCTCCGATATGCCGATGAGCTACATCCACACTCACGAATATGAGATCTGGGAATGGAACATGGGCCGCACCTTCAACTACGCCGAAATGGCCGCCCTGATCTCCCCGCGTCCCTTCATGGTCGAGCGCGGCCACAACGACGGTGTCGGCACGGATGAATGGGTGAACTACGAATTCGCCAAGGTCCGCCGCCTCTACAACAAGCTCCTCATCGGCGACCGCACGACCATCGAGCACTTCGACGGCCCACACATGATCCATGGCGTGGGGACGTATGAGTTTCTCAAAGAGAAGCTGGGCTGGAAGTGAGCCCGATTAGGCCACCGCCGGCTGCGCCTGCAAGAGTCCACGGCGTATCATGAATTCCTCCGCGAGCGAGCGATAGGACACGGCCCCACGACCGCTGGGCTCATACTCGATGATGCTTTTGCCAAAGCTGGGCGCTTCACCGAGACGCACGGTTCTCGGGATCACCGTTTGATACACGACCTCAGCGAAGTAGTTCCGCACATCGTTGACAACCTGGTTGGCGAGGTTCGCCCGGCTGTCGAACATGGTCATCACAATGCCTTCGAGCTGCAAATTGGGATTCGCCCCGCAATCGCGGATCTGCTGCACGACGTTGACGATCTTCGAGAGGCCTTCGAGGCCGAAGTACTCGCACTGGATCGGCACGAGCAGCTCATCAGCGCAGGCCAATGAACTCGTCATGAGCACGCCGAGGCTCGGCGGGGTGTCGAGGATGGCGTAATCAAAATGGCCGCTCTGGCGGATGGGCTCCAGCACCTCCCGCAGGCGGGCGAGGTGGTTACCGGTCTGCGCCAACTCGATCTCACAGCCCGCGAGTTCTTGATGCGAGCGGATGATGCTCAGATTCGGAAGCCGGGTGCTGCGGATGTATTGCCGAGGATCGGCACCTTCCACGAGGGCCGGGTAAAGGCTGCCGCGTTCTTCCTGAGCCAGGCCGAGGCCGCTGGTGGCATTGGCCTGCGGATCGAGATCAATGAGAAGCACTCGCACCCCACGCTGGGCGAGGCAGGCGGAGAGATTGACGGCCGTGGTCGTCTTTCCGACCCCGCCTTTTTGATTGGTGATGGCAACGATCCGCATGATGAGAGTGATTCCGTTCGAGAGAGGGCAGAGTTTGGCGAGAAACCTTTCCCCGCGCCAGAAAAGAAATGTGCCACAGCGAAGATCACGCCGGGTTATTCAGGATGACAGCCAGTGGCGGGTTTGGTAAAACCCCGTGTTCTTGTGAAAATCTTCCTCACCAGCCTGGCCTTACTTGCCTGTGCCTGCCCTGCCTTCGCGCAGGCACCCTCGCCGCGTTTGGTGCGGCTGGGGAACTTGAACACCTCGCCAGTGACCACCGAGCCGACCTCTGGAGGAGCGGCGTATTTATTTGGAACTGGCGACCTCATTTTCTCGGGTTCCGATTCCGAAGCCGGTGAGGAGATATGGATCCATCGTGCCAATTTCAGCCAGGCCCGGCGTTTGGTGGACTTCCGCCCTGGGGGCGCATCCAGTTCACCTCGTGAATTTGCGCCGTTGAGTAATAGCCGGTTTAGCGTGGTGGTGGAAGATGGCATCACCGGACCCGAGGTGGTGGTGCTGGATTCGGATGGTGATTTCTTTCCTTATGAAAGCGGGCAGGACCTGTGCCCGGGCCGTGATCACGACGCGCCGCGGCTTCTTGGACGGGTAGCTGGCACGGCTTTGTATGTGCTCGATGATGGCGCGGACCCCTTTGGCCGGCCCGGGGAGTCCGTTTGGCAGTTTTCAAATGATGATCCGCCGCTCTGGCTGGAGACATTCAAAGCGGGCAGCGTGCGGCAGCCCCGAAATGGCAACCAAGATGAACTGTACTTTGTGGGGCAGCGGTGGGATGAGGCGGAAATCGCTCTTTTCCGCGTGAGCTGGTGGCAAGGAAATCAAGTCAAGCTGCTTTGCGTGCTGGGCGATCCTGCCGTGGCCGAACCGCTGCCGCAGCAAGTCTATGCGGTGACCCCTGGGATGGTGAGCTACCGGGGCTTCAATGGCAGTCAGCCAATGCTCAGAGCCTTCCGAACCAATGCCCCAGGAAATGTGGTTTCTCACCCCCTTGGCTCGGTTCTGATTGATCCAAGTTTTGCCTCGAACGGCTACGATCGGATTTGCTTCACGGGCTACGATCCAGTCACCGGCATCGAGCCGTGGATGATCGTGGATGATTTGATGGGGTCTCCTTTGACGCCTCAACTGGTCGTGAATTCGAATCCAAGCATATCCACCACTGTCTCCGCGAGCCGCTTTACGATGCAAGGGAATATCCTCTACTTCGAGACGGGGGCGAATTCCCGTGTGCTGAAGTTTGTGGATACAGCTTCATTATCACCAATCGCCCACACCATTTTTGTGGATTCGGAGTTCATCACACGACGGGTGATGGTTTCGTCTGATAAGCTGGCTTATGTGGTCAACACAGGAAATAGTGATTCTCTTCGCCTCTACAACACCACCTCCATGACCAGCCAGTCGTTGGCTCAAAGCGTCAAGGTAAAAGACCTTTGGGCACGAGGAACTGGCTTGAACGCCATCATTGAAGCCTTTGGGGAAGACGGGCTCTATAGGCTGGATGGCGCATCAGGGGGGGCTGGGTGGCCGGTTCGATCTTTCCCCGCCGACTCCGCTCGTCGCCTGCAAGTCACTGGTGACGAAAACAGCTCATTTGGATGGGTGATCGGCAAACACTGGACCGAATATCTTCAGCCGAGCGAAGAACCTCGGTTGTATCGCTATCAAGAGACATCAAGCGGCCCGGACAGCGCCATTTCGATGATCTACGAGGGGCCTTCGAACAATGCCTCCAGCCATCCAACGGACTTTCACGATCTTGACGGGCATCTTTTCCTCACAGCGATCAAAGACCGTCATCGCGTGCTGTTCCATTCGCCGGATGGGGCGCAGGATTCCTTGCAGCCCGTCATATTCCAGCGGAGGGGCTGGCCCACGGTCCCTTTTCCCGAACTGGAGTTGGTGAGACTCGGTAGTCAGTTGTTCGCACGTTCAGCCGCCGACGGAACCTTGCATGTCGTGCCTGGCAGGGTGGAAAGTGGCTCACTTTACTCTCAAGCCGTGACGGAGGGCGCATCCAATTTCACCTACGTCCAGGCGGAAAGGCTCACCGTGGCCGCCGGCAAGGTCTTCTTTGTGCAGGTCGGTGCCACGACGGAAACACTGCGCTATGTGAATCCGGATCTCAGCCTGAGCACCGTGCAGGTGTTTCAAAAGCCGACGACCGGTCAGGCTATCACCCAGATGACGGGCACGCCGGACCGGCTCTTTTTCACGGCTTCCATCAATCCAAACAACAGCACCAGTCCGGTCGCTCTCTGGAGCACGACCGGCAGCGGGATGCCGGAGCAGAGAATGCCTCCGTTGAATTCGGAAAGTCCGCACGTGGTTGGCGTGTGGGGTGGAAAATGGGTGTTTTGGCAGGATTACGGCGGCGGAAGTGATTCTTGGGAAATGTTCACTTGGTCCGGCTTGCCGGGCGAAGGTCCGCAACCCCACTGGGGAGGCGACATGGATCGTCGCCCCGAATCCAGCCACACACCGGGTTTTCCTTCGGGCATCGAATTCGACGGACATTTCGCCTTCTGCACTCGCGAAGGTCACTTGATCGTGCTCGGACCTTCGGGTGGTGTGGACTTTGAATGGCAGGATTGGCGCAGCTTTGTCCGCCCAGAATGCCTTTCTGTCTTGAATGGAAAACTCGTCTGGAAAGCTCATGAGCAGAGGTCGTGGCACCCCGGCATGTGGGACAGTCAGTGGTTCAGTTGGAGTGTGGGGGGTGGCTTCAACTTCATCGGCCACACCGAAGGGGCACCGAGTCCTCTGCGGCTCGCGGCTGGCCGGATCTGGTCCGTGGCTGGCTGGCCGAATTACACCGGTTTAAAGTCCTGGAACGGTCTTGCCAGCGGCCTGCAAGATCTGAGTGAGCCGATCGATCCTCATGAAGCGCTCGGCGAGGTCTCCATGGGAACCTATCGCGGCAGGCTGGTCCTCTCTGCCAGGCCGAATAACACGGCTCACACGGGCTTTGAGCCGATGATCCTGCTTGGAAACTCCGGCCCGGCCTCTCCGGTGCCAATCAATCCCCGGCGGATCCCCCGAGACCAGCCTTTGGCCTTCACCTTCGACGACATCACCTCTTGGTGGGTGACAGATTCGGAGGCGGATCCATTCACCCTCACCTGGATACGCCCGCAGTTTGGCACCCTCAAACTCAACGGTCAGACCATCGTCACGGATGCCCAGCCAAAGCCCGGCGACGTTTTCGAATGGACTCCTCCTCCCGGCTTCGTTGGCAACTTTTCTGCCTTTTGCCTGGCCGCCCAGGACACCTGGAACGCCACAGAAATCCCGGTCATCATCCGCGTCGAGACCCCGCACGACGAATGGATCCGCCAGCATTTCACGCCCCAGCAGCTCGCCGATCCGCTCGTCAGCGGTCCGGCAGCAGATGCCGATGGCGACGGCGTGAGCAATGCGCTCGAATTCCTCTTTGGCCGTCTGCCGCACCAAAGGGAAGGGGAGGCCGGCTGGTCGCTCACCTCAACGCCCCCTTCACCGGGACAGCGCCGGGGTGTTTTCACCTTCAACCGCCTCGCCGTGCTGCCGCTGGGAACCACCGTGCTCATCGAGCAGTCGGAGGATTTGCAGTCCTGGACCCCGGTGGCCGAAAAACTGCAAAACGCCGCCTGGACCTTCCCGGTGACGGGCGTGAGCGTGGAGGAGGTGACGTTGCTAGACGGCCGCATCGAAACGCGGGTGGCCGTGGATGAAAACAGCTCACTGAACCGCTTCCTCCGCCTCCGCCTCGAGCTCCCCTGAGTCGCTGACGTTGTAGGCGCAAAACGGGTGAGACAGACACTCTTGTCTGTCCGCACAGGAATCGTGTGCCTAATGACGCTCTTGCAGACAGGAGTGTCTGCATCACGGCCCGCTCCCCTTGAGCCCCGATTCCTTGGTTGAAGTCCGCCCCTTTTGGCGACAACCAACCCGCGCATGGAAATCACGGAAAGCTGGCTGGCACAAATCGGCGGATGGCAGGCGATCAAGGCCGCGAGATCGCTCGTGGCCGCCGGGCATGTGGCGGTGAGCCAAAACGAGGGCGGCCTCATTCGCGGCACCGCCGGGGCGGGGAAGGTGAAATTCGCCAGCGGCCTCCGCATCCGCTCCCGCTCCGATGTGGACAACCTCTGCACCTGCCCCATGGCCCGCCGCAGCGGCATGATGTGCGAGCACTCCCTCGCCGTCGCCCTTGCAACGCTCATGGGCAGCGTGCGCAAGCCAGGGGTGGAGGTCAAACCGGCCGCGCCACCACCACCCGCCGCCCCCCAAATCCTCACCATCCCCGGCCAGTACACCCTTTTCCTGCCGGAAACCCTCCGCGAGCCTCTCGGTGTGCTGGTGAAGCACGACCCCGCTGGCAGCGAAACCTCCCGCCTCGCCGCCTGGCTGGCCGGGCAGGGGATCAGCAAACCTCAAACCGTCCCGCTCTCCCTCCGCGGACCGCAGGCGGAGGCTTTTCTGGAAGTGCTCGGCGGCCACCCCCGCGTCCTGTGGGGGAAACCGGGGCCAACGGCCAAGCCGTTACAAATCGCCGCCGATCCGGTGCGCATGCCGCTCGTCATTGAATCGGCTCCAAATGGTCAAATCAAACCCCAACTAGCCAGCCCGACCTTCCGGCAGGTCTTCGGCCCCTGGTGGCTCTGCGGCGAGACGACCGTGCTTTTCCGCGTGAAAGCCCCGCCCGGTATCTGGAGTGCTTTGGGCAACCCGCAGCCGCTGAAATGGCTCGTCGAGCATCGCGAGGCCCTAGACGACGCCTTCCAGGTCGATCTACGTGGCGAGCTCCTCAACGGCTTCCATGTCCTGCCGGTGCCGCTCACCTTTGAAATCTCCCTCGAAGGCTCCCTCCAGGCCGTCGAGGCCCGACTCGCCGCCCGTTTCGGCGACGTCACCTGGCCGATCCTGCCTCAAGGCGTCGCCAGCACGGCCAAGGCGGTTTCCTTTCCGCTCGTCGATCCCCAAAACGCCGCCTGCTTCTACCTCCGGGACGAATCCGCCGAGCGCCGCATGGTCGGCCGATTGGAATCGCTCGGTTTCCGCGCCTCCGATCGCGGCCACTGGCTCATGCAGGGCGGGGATGCCGTCCTCAAATTCTACGCCTCCGATCTGCCCCGCCTCCGCGACCTCGCCACCATTATTGAGGGCGACCGCTGGCGCACCGTCACTCGCGGCGTGCAGCGCATCCGGCCGGAAACCAAGATCCACGGCCCGGCGGGCGGTTCCGGCCAGGATTGGCTCAGCATGGAGTTCGCCTACCAGGCCGCCGATGGCTTCCGCCTTCCTCGAAACGACGTCCTGCGCATGATCCGCAGCGGCCAGAAATCCGTCCAGGGCAGGGATGGAAAGCGTTACATTCTGGATGCTGAAGCCGTCGAGGAATTGGAGGAAACCCTCCGCGATGTCCCCCTCCAGCTCACCCCAGAAGGCGCCCGCATCCACAGCGCCCACGCTGCTTATTTCCAGGGTGAAAATGTAACGCCCATCGCGTCTCCTGATGAATCCGTCGTTCAAGCGATTCTTTCCACGCTTCATGTAACGCTTCGCTCGTATCAGATTGAAGGCGTCCGTTGGCTCATGGCCCGTGCCCAGGCGGGCAGGGGAGGTATCCTGGCCGATGACATGGGCCTCGGCAAAACCCTCCAATCCATCGCCCTCCTCGCCAGCCTCAAAACCGGCCCAAGCCTCATCGTTTGCCCCAAATCCCTCCTCGGAAACTGGCGCTCGGAAATCGAGCGATTTGCCCCCACCATGAAGGTCGTCGTGGTAAGCGGTTCAGGCCGTGAAAAAGCCCTGGAATCCATCACCGCAGATTCCGTGATAATTACCTCGTATCCTTTAATCCACAGGGATTTAGCCTGGCATCAGAAGCAGGAATTTCAGCTCATTCTCTTGGACGAAGCTTCCGCCATCAAGAATCCCGATACCGAAGCGTCCAAAGCGTTACAAAAACTGCGCTCCAAAGCCCGTTTTGCTCTTACGGGCACGCCGTTAGAAAATGGAGTCCGCGATTTGTGGTCCATCATGCACTTTGCGTTACCGGGGTATCTCGGCAGCCGTGACAATTTCAAAGAACGCTTCGAGCAGCCCATCTCCGGCAGCTTCGATTCCGCCGCCGGTCAGCAGGCTGTCACAAGGCTGCGAAAACTCATCCGTCCTTGGTTCCTGCGCCGCACGAAAAAGCAAGTTTTACGGGACCTCCCGGAGAGGATCGAGCAGGTCCTTTGGTGCGATCCCAGCCCGGCCCAGGCCGAGGTTTACCGCCGCGTCCTGGAGGAGGGCCGCGATGAGATCAAAGCCGCCCGACGCAGCGGCGGCCAGGGCGGGGCACGCATGACCATGTTCACCGTGCTCCTGCGACTCCGCCAGGTCTGCTGCGACCTCCGCCTCACCGGTCTGTCACCGGAAACGCTCAAAGGGTTATCCGCCGACGACTTTTCCGGTAAATGGCCCGCACTTCAGGAGCGCCTCGATGCCATCCTCGAATCCGGCGGCAAAGTCCTCATCTTCAGCCAGTTCGTCCAGTTCTTGAAGCTCATGCGTAACCACCTGGACGTGACCGAAACGCCGTATTGCTACCTCGACGGCCAGACCCAGGACCGCGAAGGTCAGGTCAAAGCCTTCCAAACCCAGTCGGACAAACGCGTCTTCCTCATCAGCCTCAAAGCCGGCGGCTACGGCCTGAACCTCACCGCCGCCGATCACGTCATCCTGGCCGACCCATGGTGGAATCCCGCCGTCGAATCCCAGGCCATCGACCGTGCGCACCGTCTCGGCCAGCAGCGCATCGTCCACGCCTTCCGACTCGTCACACGCGGCACCGTCGAGGAACGCATCCTCGCGTTGCAGGCCAAGAAGCGCGGCCTCATCGAAGCCACCGTGGAAGACGATGCCGCCGTCATGACAGGCCTCACCGAAACCGACCTCGAAGACCTTCTGGCCGATTAGTGGCCTCCCCGAGTGGGGCATCTATAACTATGCACAATGCATGTAATGATCATTTAAATGGCGGGAACCGGCCTCCCTCACGCCCGAGCCACCTGCCGGACCGAGGTATGAAGCTCTGGTTCCGATTCTTGGTTTGGGGTTCGTAGTCACGCCATCAGGCGGTCAGAACAACGGGAGAGCGGACACTACTGACCGCACGGCGGGCAGAATTTCATTCCCGCCGTGTCTCACCAAGAAACCGGACATGCCCCCGCACGCCCTAGCACCGGCCTGAAGCTCTGGTTCCAGTTCTTGGTTCGTAGTCCCGCCTTCAGGCGGTCAGACAACGGGAGCGCGGACACGCCAGTCCGCTCGGAGGGCGGGATTTCATTCCCGCCGTGCCCAGACTCTGCTCATTCCCCGTCAGGCACTCCGGTTGAAAACCACCGAGGCCACGTTCCCACCGGCGCTTGGCAAGTCCGCACCATGTCTGGCCCCGCTTCCTCATGCCCGCCGCCCCCTGCCCGCCATGCTTCGCCCCGCGATGCAGGCGGGTCCGCCGCAGGTTCCAAGTTCCAAGTTTTCCCCGCTGCCCGTTGAAGGTTCAATGTTCAGCGTTCGATGTTCAACGTTCCCTCCCTCCCCTTCCCCGCTCTCCCAGTCTTGCCATCCGTGCCATCCCCTGCTTGAATAAGAAATCTCCCGCATGCCATCCCTTCGCAGCAACTTCACCCACCTCAAGGAGCACGATGAGCAGCTTCTTCGACTGGGCATGCTGGCGGAGCGCTATTTTGCAGAAGATCCAAACACCTGCCTGTTGAAGCTGCGTCAGCTTGCGGAAGTCATGACGCAGATCGTGGCCAGCCATGTCGGACTGCTCGATCGACCAGGGGAAAGGCCAGTATGAATTGCTTGGGCGCTTACGAGACCAGGGCATCCTTCCTCGCGAAATCCATCAGCTATTTGGCGAAGTCCGGCGCAGCGGCAATGATGCCAATCATAAACTGGCAGGCGATCACAAAGCCGCCCTCACGACGCTGAAGCTCGCTTGGCAGGTCGGCGTTTGGTTTCACCGCACCTTCAAAGACCCGAAGTTCAAATCAGGCCCCTTCATTCCACCTCAGCCACCGCAGGATGAAACAGACGAGCTGCGCACCGAGCTGGAATCGCTCACCAAAGCACTCGCGGAGTATCAAACTGCGCATCGGGAAAAGACTCAGCTTCTCGAAGCAACAGAGACCCAACTGAAGGCTGCCAAGAGCGAGCAAGCTTTCTGGGAGCAGATGGCCGCCGAGGTCGAGGCGGAAAAGAATGCGCTCAAGGACCGCCTCGCTGCCCAGCAGGCGGAAACCATCGCGCAACCGCCTGCCAAGGTCGATGTCTTCGTCAAAGCCTCCAACGAGGCCGCGAAGAATGTCATCCTCGATGAAGCTGCCACCCGCAAACTCATCGATAGCCAGTTGCGTCAAGCGGGCTGGATCGTCGATTCGGAAAACCTGCGTTACTCGAAAGGCACCCGCCCGCAGAAAGGCAAGAACATGGCCATCGCCGAATGGCCCACGGACTCCGGCCCTGCCGACTACATGCTCTTCGTCGGCCTTACGCCAATGGCGACGGTCGAAGCTAAGCGCAAGAACGTGAATGTCTCCGCCTCACTCCAGCAGGCGAAGCGTTATGCTCGTGGCTTCCAGCCCTGCGAGGACACCGAGATGCACGCCGCGAACTGGGGCGCGAAGAGTGAGTTCCGCCTGCCGTTCATCTTTGCTGCCAATGGCCGCCCCTTCCTGCGACAGTTGGAGACGCACAGCGGCATCTGGTTCTGCGATCTGCGCCGCCCGGACAATCTCGGCCATGTGCTCGATGGCTGGTACTCACCGGAAGGTCTTACTGAGTTGTTGAAGCGCGATGAAGCCAGTGCGCATACCCAGCTAGCTTCGGAGAGTTTTGATTACGGCTTCGTAGTTCGCGATTATCAGCAGCGCGCCATCCTGAAGACGGAGGCTGGGATTGCCGCAGGCAAACGTGCCATCCTTCTCGCCATGGCCACCGGCACGGGCAAGACGAAGACCTGCATCGCCCTCATCTACCGCCTGCTGAAGACGAAACGCTTCCGCCGCATCCTCTTCCTCGTGGATCGCTCCGCCCTTGGTGAGCAGGCAGCCAATGCGTTCAAAGACACGCGGATGGAGAGCCTGCAATCCTTTGCCGACACCTTCGGCATCAAGGAACTCGACGAAATCACTCCTGACACCGCGACTGCCGTTCACATCGCCACCATTCAGGGCATGGTGGCCCGCGTGCTCAATCCTTCCGAAGGCGTGATGCCGCCCACCGTCGATCAATAGGACTGCATCATCGTGGACGAATGCCATCGCGGCTACTTGCTCGACCGTGAGCTGTCAGACACCGAGATGAGCTTCCGCAGCTACGACGATTACATCTCCAAATACCGTCGTGTGCTCGACTACTTCGACGCCGTGAAGATTGGCCTCACCGCCACGCCCGCGCTGCACACTACGGAGATCTTTGGCCCGCCCATCTACACCTACAGCTACCGCGAGGCCGTCATCGACGGCCATCTCATTGACCACGAGCCACCCGTCACCATCAAGACGGAGCTGTCTGAAAACGGCATCGTCTGGAAGAAGGGCGAGGACGTGCAGGTCTATAAAAACAAAGAGGGCGAGATCGAACTCTTCAAAGCTCCCGACGAGATCAAGATCGAGGTCGATAACTTCAACAAAAAGGTCATCACCAAATCCTTCAATGAAGTCGTCTGCGATTACCTGGCTGGAGAGCTTGATCCTGCCTCACGCAAGAAGACGCTCATCTTCTGCGCCACCGATGCCCATGCCGATCTTGTGGTCGATCTCTTGAAAAAGGCCTTCGTCAAAGTCTGGGGAACGGTGGATGACGACGCCGTCATCAAGATCACTGGGGCCGCAGACAAGCCACTCAAGCTGCTGCGTCGCTACAAGAACGAGCGGAATCCCAATGTCGCCGTCACCGTCGATCTGCTCACCACCGGCATTGATGTGCCGGAGATCTGCAATCTGGTCTTCCTGCGCCGGGTGAACAGCCGCATCCTGTTTGATCAGATGCTCGGTCGTGCCACGCGGCAGTGTGATGACATCGGCAAGGACACCTTCCGCATCTATGATGCCGTGCGTCTCTATGAGGCCTTGCAAAACATGACCGACATGAAGCCCGTCGTGGTCGATCCGACGATCAGCTTCACCCAGCTTGCCAAAGAACTCACTACCGTCAGCACCGAAGAAGCCCGCACGCTGGTGCGTGACCAGTTCATCTCCAAGTTCCAGCGCAAGAAACGCCACCTCTCGGAGCGTGCTGCCAGTGACTTCGAGGCTCAGGCTGGCATGGCACCAGATGAGTTCGTGAAGCATCTGCAAAAGATGCCGCTGGACGAATTGGCCGCCTGGTTTCTCGGCCATCAAGACCTGGGCGAGATTCTCGACCGCAAGTCCGACGGGCCTTCGAATCCTGTCTTCGTCTCCGGTCATGAGGACAAGTTCATCGCTGCTGAGCGTGGGTATGGAGCAGGCAAAAAGCCCGAGGATTATCTCCAGGAGTTCAAGACCTTCATCCAAACTCAAGGGAACAAATTGCCTGCCCTCATCACCATCGTCACCCGTCCGCGTGAGCTCACCCGCACGCAGCTTCGTGAACTCCACTATGCCTTGGACAAGGCAGGCTTTTCGGAAACAAGACTGAATGCCGCATGGAAGGAAACAACCAATCAGGAAATCGCCGCCCGCATCATCGGCTACATCCGGCAGGCGGCCTTGGGTGACCCATTGGTGCCGTATGATCAGCGTGTGGAGCAGGCATTGAGCACCATTCTCAGCTCGCGTGCCTGGACCACCCCGCAGCGTGATTGGCTCAAAAAGTTAGCCGCTCAAACGAAAGCCAACACCCTCGTGGACCGCGCCGCACTGGATGATCCCGCCCTCATCTTCAAACGCGAAGGCGGCGGCTTCACCCGTCTGAACAAACTCTTCGACGGCCAGCTCCAGCAAGTCCTCGAAAACTTCAACGACACCGTCTGGAAACCGGCTGCTTGATCCTGGAAAGTCCTCCCGTATGCTCCCGCATGAAACTCAACGAATTCTCCAAGCTGGCACGGCAGGCGCGCTCGCGGATGCCGCGGCTTACGTCCGCCGCAGCGTACGCGCAGATGGATCAGTTGATGGGGAAGACGGGGACTTCTCCGGCCCAGAGCGCCAGTGGGCAGCTCTCATCGAGTGGGCTGGCTCGTGCGGGAAAATCCTCCCGCTAGATTTCCCGGCTCCGGAACGGGAAGGCGGGCGCGAGCATGATGTGACGCTGGATGCCCCCACGGGGCGCTGGATCAAATACACCAAGCGCTCTTCCAGCGGTTATACCGTCAGTTGGGGAGATAACGGCGAGCCTTTCATGCACAACGCCTCGCCGCTGGACTATCTCCAGCGCCTCATATGGCAAAACGAGGTCTTTGGCGATGACCTCCATCTCATTGGCCTCTGGCAGGAACTGCCGCATCAGTGGCGCATCGTCACCACACAGCCCGGCCTTCAGGGTAGTCGCACCACGCTTGAAGAGCTTAGCGCCGCCTTCACCTCGTCTGGTTTTGCCTTACTGCCATGGCGTGGCATCGGCTACGAAGGCTCGCTATCCCTCCGTTTCTCGGGCTTCGACATCTGGGACGTGCATCCCGCCAATGTCCTGCTTTCACCCGAGGGCATTCCGCTTCCGTTTGATGTGATTGTGACCCAAGCAAAGGATGAAGGATGAATTATGAAACCAGAAGCTGAGCCGCCATTTGATTTGAGGGAGCGCACGACCTTGTTCGCTTTGCGGGTCATTCGCATGTTTACAGCCTTGCCAAAGACGGACGAGGCCCTGGTCATGGGAAAGCAGGCGTTGCGCTCTGGAACCTCCGTCGGCGCAAATTTCCGTGAAGCTCACCGAGCACGGTCCAAAGCCGAGTTCATCGCCAAAATCGGCGACTGTCTCAAAGAACTGGATGAAACCAGCTACTGGCTCGAACTCCTCACCCGCAGCGGCACCGTCCCCATTCCCAAACTCGAATCCCTCCAGGATGAAACCCAACAACTCCTCGCCATCCTCACCACGATCTCCAAGAACGCCAAGAGGGGAAATGATGAAGGTTGAATGTTGAATGATGAAACTTTTCAATCTCTTCCGCGCCCGCTTTTCATAATTCATCCTTCATAATTCATCCTTTAAATGACTCCCGACATCGTCAGCAAACTCTGGATCCTCTGCAACGTCCTCAAAGACGACGGCGTGACCTACCACCAGTACGTCACCGAGCTGACCTACCTCCTCTTCCTCAAGATGGCGCAGGAGACGGACACCGAGTCCCAGATCCCCGCTGGCTACCGCTGGGAGGATCTGGAGGCCAAGGCCGCGCCGGACCGCCTCCAGTTCTACAAACTCGCCCTCATTCACCTCGGCACCAACGGCTCCAAGCTCACCAAGGAGATTTTTGCCAACGCCTCCTCCTTCATCAAGAAACCCACCACCCTCTCCACTCTCGTCACCGAGACCGACAAGCTCGACTGGTACTCCGCCAAGCAGGAAGGCCTGGGCGACATGTATGAGGGCCTGCTGGAAAAGAACGCCAACGAGAAGAAATCCGGCGCCGGTCAGTACTTCACCCCGCGCCCGCTGATCGACAGCATGGTCGCCGTGATGAAGCCCACGCTGGAGGATGTCATCCAGGACCCCGCCGCAGGCACCGGCGGCTTCCTCATCGCCGCGAATCACTACCTGCGGCAGCACCACGACTTCGACAGCCTCACCGAGGCCCAGCAGCGGAAGTATCAAAAGAATACCTTCCACGGCATGGAGCACGTGCAGGACACCCACCGCCTCGCCTTGATGAATCTCATGCTCCACGGCATCGACGGCGGCATTCGTTATGGCGATACCCTCTCGCCGGAGGGCCAGGCGCTGCCAAAGGCCACGCTGAACCTCTCCAACCCGCCCTTCGGCACCAAAAAAGGCGGTGGCCTGCCCACCCGCGACGATTTCACCTTCCCCACCAGCAACAAGCAGTTCTGCTTCGTCCAGCACATCTACCGGGGCCTCGCCCCCGGCGGACGCGCCGCCGTCGTCCTGCCGGACAATGTCCTCTTCGAGTCCGGCGTCGGCAAAGACATCCGCCGGGACCTCATGGAGAAGTGCAACCTGCACACCATCCTCCGCCTCCCCACCGGCATCTTCTACGCCCAGGGCGTGAAGACCAACGTCCTCTTCTTCACCCGTGGCGAGACGGACAAGGGCAACACCAAAGAAGTCTGGGTCTATGACCTCCGCGCCAACATGCCGCAGTATGGCAAACGCACCCCGCTCACCCGCGATCATTTCGCCGAGTTCGAGAAAGCCTTTGGCAAAGATCCCCTCGGCAGCCCCGCCGCCTTGAAGAAACGCCAGGACACGGGCGAAACCGGCCGCTTCCGCAAGTTCACCCGCGACTGGATCGCCCAGCGGGACGACAGCCTCGACATCGCCTGGCTCAAAGACGACAGCGCCGAATCCAGCGCCGACCTCCCCGAGCCCACCGTCCTCGCCACCGAGGCCCTCAGCGAGATGGAAGCCATCATGAACGACCTGCGCGGCATCCTGGCCGAACTGGGTGAAGACATCGAGGAGGTGGCAGCGTGAAGGACATGACGAATGACGAACTGCCTGAAGGGTGGCTTGAAGCAGTCTTCGATGAGCTGAACACGTTTAAGTCACAGACGATTGATCCATCATCCTATCCTGAGGAGGTCTTTGAGTTATACAGCGTGCCAACGTTTCCAACTCGCAAGCCGGAGGTGCTCGCGGGTAGTGTAATCGGTTCAACCAAGCAAGTAGTTGAGCCTGGCGATGTCCTTGTCTGCAAGATCAACCCACGCATTAATCGAGTTTGGAAAGTGATGCCCAAGACCGACAAAAGGCAGATAGCTTCGTCGGAATGGATTGTGATGCGCACCAATGGCATGAACTCTGAGTTCTTGCGGACATACTTTAGCAGTCAGGAGTTCCGTGAGATTCTATGCGAAGACTTAACGGGGGTTGGTGGCTCGCTGACACGAGCCCAACCCAAGCGCGTCGCCAAGTTCCGAGTCCCCATCGCTCCCCTCGCCGAGCAGAAGCGGATCGCGGACAAGCTGGAGGCGGTGCTGGGGCGGGTGGACGCCTGCCGCGCCCGCCTCGACCGCGTCCCCGACCTCCTCAAACGCTTCCGCCAATCCGTCCTCGCCGCCGCCACCTCCGGCCAGCTCACCGAGGAGTGGAGGGAGGTGAATAGCTCGAACGCCGAATGGACAGCATCAAGGCTTGGCGACTGTGGAGTTGTATCTGGGGGATTGACGAAGAACTCGAATCGCCAGGCTCTTGATCTGCAAAAGCCCTATCTGCGTGTCGCAAACGTCCAAGCCAATTCATTGAGCCTGAATGACGTTTCGGTGATCGGCCTCACCGATGCAGAGTATCGGAAGACGAAACTCAAAGTCGATGACCTCTTAATCGTCGAAGGCAATGGAAGCATAGATCAACTTGGTCGGGTTGCGATATGGAGCGGTGAGTTGGATGATTGCGTGCATCAGAATCATCTCATTCGATGGCGCACATCAGGGCCATACCCTCGCTTTGTCCTTTACTGGCTGTTATCGCCTCAAGGTCGTAGTGACTTAATGGAATTGGCGAGTACAACCACGGGACTTCATACATTGAGCATTTCAAAAGTCTCTGCTTTGCCGATCTCGCTCCCACCTCTCCCCGAACAAGCCGAAATCGTCCGCCGCGTCGAAGCGCTGTTCGCGATGGCCGACCGGATCGAAGCCCGCCTGACGGCAGCGCGAGCCCAAGTGGAGCGCCTGACCCCCGCCACCCTCAGCAAAGCCTTCTGCGGCGACCTCGTCCCCCAAGACCCCAACGACGAACCCGCCTCCAAACTGCTGGAGAGGCTCCAGAGTGCTCCAGCACCCAAAACCTCCCGCAAACGCTAGACGCACGCGATGGCCTTTACCCGCGCCACCTCCAAAACTCATGCTGCCCTCGTTCGTGCCCTCGCAGGCAAAAGCGGGCAGGCCCTGACCACCGCAGAGATCCGGGCGCTGGTCGAAGAACGCGTTCCGGAAATCGGACAGAACATCCAATGGCTCTTCCCCACAGATCATTGTGACAATCACACCGTGAAAGGAGCCTGCGAATGCTCCCAAACCGACGATGCCCCGCTAAGCCGCGTGTCCCGAGGGCTCTTCCAAGTCCGCTAACTGAGGTCACACCGCCAACTATCATGCCAACCATCCGCACCGCCTCCGTTTGGAGCCCCATCGACCGCGAGTATGACGGCCTTCGCATCCTCTGCATGGAGCAGCTTCATCAAGCACTGACGAAGTCACCGGAGATGCCTGCAACCGACTGACCCTCAAGGGCCTCCCTCGGCATCTCATCCGCCCTGCCCTTCGGTGCTATTCCTGTCCTCCCTCCAAGTCTCCGAGTCTCAACGTCTTCCTCTGTGCTCCTCGGTGAACTCTGTGGTGTAATGGATCGGCTGGGACGGGCTATTGCGAAGTCGCGAAGCGAACCCCGAACGACGAACTCCAGAACGGGCTAAAGCCCGAACGACGAACCAAGAACAGCGGACAAAGTGTTCGCGCTCCCTTCTAACGCCTCACCTTTCCAACTTTGATTCGCTCGCGCCTCACGCTGGTTGACTCAAAAGCTCCCCGCTTTTTCGAGGCGATGCCTCAGCCGTTGGCTGTCTCCAACGAGTCCAGACCTTCCTCGTTCGCCCTTCGGGCAGCTTGAGGCTGGCTATCTCCATTTCAATCCGGTTCGCAGCCCACCATGCTGCTTGGCTCACTCTTTGCGTTCTGTGCGGTCTCCCCACCCGCATCGCTACGGCCGCCTGCAACGCTGAGCGAAGCACTGCGGGCAGGCGAAGCGATGCGGGAGGGTTGGCGGCGATTTCTTTCGTGGCTTCCGTGTGTTCCGTGGTTGTTTTCTCCTTCCGTGGTTGTTTTCTCCTTTAGCGGTTCGCCAAGCCCCTCTGATCTGGAGCTGCGTTTTGATGGGGACAGCTACACCGCTTTCCGCTGATGGTCGGTTTGTTGAGGTTCGATGGCCGATTCAGAGCGTGGGCGTGATCGTGTCCGCCGTGGCGGCGCCAATATCGATCGTCACCTGTGTCGACAGCGCGTCATCGCAGCGTCGTTGGCGCCAGAAGATGGCGGGCCAGTCCTCCACCGAGGGGGGGGGAGTTTGCTGAGGCAAGCCGCAGCGTGAATTCCGGCAAATCCCGCAGCAAGGCCGCCACCTGCTCCGGTCTAGGTGAGGCAGTTCTCTAATCAGTCATCCTGCCCGCCAGTCTGGTTTGATGAGGTATTTAGCGCATGGATTGCGCCAAAGGAGTTTCCTGCGACGCTCTGGAGGCGATCCGGAAGCCAATACTGGCAGAGACAAACGTACGTGGATGAAGCTCGATTTTGTCATAGGTAAGCGACTCCCCTGAGCTGTCCCAGGCACCGCCACGCGTGATTTGCAAGCGAATGGCATGGTTCACGTCCAGCCACCCATCGACCCACTCAGCCACATTACCTCCTTGGTGAAAGGTCCCGAAAGGCGATGGCGCTCCAACCCAAGGCTCGTTAGGGAGCAGAACCGATCTGCCCAGGCTGAACCAGGCAAGGCCTGCGGCTGACGGGAGACCGTGGCGAGGCCGGCTTCTGCCCCCAAGAATGGTTGATGACAAGGATTCGGCAGGCAGGGTATCGGTGCCCGTCGGATAAAGCCAATAACCTCCCTGCGTCCCCTTCAGCGGATCAAAATGACCGGCTTTGATCCATTCATTCTCGGTCGGTATCCAATAGCGCGCATCTGGCATTCGGGGAGCCTGCTCAACGCGTAGATCATAAGCGCCCGTTTCAGTCTCGGTGCTGGTATGTCCATTGTGCATCCAGTTCACAAACCGCATGGCGGAAAAGTAGCTCACATACACCACTGGCTGCCGGGCAAAGCCTTCACGCAGCCTGTAGTGACATTCTCCCTCTTCAATGAAACGCTCGATGCCGCCGCAAGGCTCTGTCTGCATTCGGGTGTCATACAGCTGGTGTGGATCCTTGCGCGCGACCTTGTTCAAAAAGATTTTATACTGCAGGTTGGTGATCTCATACTTCGAGATGCGGAAAGCGTGGGGTACGGTGCCACTCCCGTCAGCCAAGGATGGATTCCTAGGATGATTGACCACAGCCCACTCAAGGGCGGCTGACAGCTCCTGAGCCACCAAGCTCGTAGCCTGCAAAATCAGCATCAAGGCCGTAAAAATCACCCAGGCTCCCTTTCGGCCAGCAGGCGCCCCCCCCAGATGGCCCTGGAGACAGACGTAATCAGCCGAGCGAGGAGATGGATTGGAAAATTGATTCATAAGATGGGCGCGAGGGTATGGATGAAATTCATGGAGAAACAGCGACCTTTGACCGATTGCGCATGACTTCAGCCACCTCCTGAAGACGACCGGCCACCGTCATGCGGATCAAGCGTTTGATCCCGAGCCAAATGGACAACCGCTTTAAAATTCCAATGCGAAAATGCTCCTTGCTCATGGGACTGCAGCGCAGGAAAAACGGACCATCCCGCGTGACTAGTTCTACTCCGCTGGCCTGGTGGTGGATCACATCGGTGCAGACCTCCCATTCCTGCGGGTGAAGGCAGATCGATTCGATCAGCGCGGAGTGCAGGGATCTCGAAGAGCCGTCGGGCAGCATCGCATTCACGATCAGGGATTGGCTCATCTTGCGGGCCATCCTTCCGATCCTGAACCGCTCCCATAGGCTCAAGGGAAACCTCTCGATCGATTCCGACGAGAAATCGCAGGTTAGCCATCCGTTCCATGTCACCAGTTCCAAGCGGGCCTCTTCGTGCTTGATACCATAGTGACTGGTCCTCCAGCCATTCTTGACGGCGAGAAGCTCCTGGATCGCCTTTGCCGGGTGATAGTATGGCAATTTCTTGGATGTAGCCCGGGCGGGATGATGCTCATCATTAAAAATATTGCTGTCTCGATCATCTATCGACATTCGAGAATCACTTAATTTGGACGAGGTCGTTGTCGCGAGGGGTGGCATGAGTTTTAAAATTTATAGTAACCCATCGCGCAGGAATCATGCTTTTGTTAGATCTTATATGGGTTAACCCATTGCAATTCCTGCCAAGGCTTCGAAATAGAGAGTCTTTGTGGCGTAGTTGCCCTTTATTGAGATTGCGCGGCGATGAAAACTCAGTTTTCCATCTCGAGTGGATTCTAGAAGAGAGCGTATTGGAAGCGGTCAAGCGAGTTCGTTAGGAAATGAGGTGTGAGCGCATGCTCATTTTTTAAGGAGGCCTAGGCCTTGGCTTCACAGATTCAACTCCAGCCCTTCTGGACGTTTCACGAGTTTCCAGGTGATGCCGATGCGGCGGAAGGTGTGGCGGACTTGGGTGTGATTCGTCGCTTGATGGCCGATGGTGAGCGTGGTCGTAATCGTATCGTCCGTGGCGGCGTCGAAATCGACCGTCACCCGCGTCGCTAGGGCGTCATCGGAGCGCCGGCGGCTCCAGGTAAGGCCGGACCAGTCCTTCACCGGGACCGTGTAGGTCTCCGAGGCATGCCACAGCGTGAAGTCCGGCAAATCCCGCTGCAAGAACGCCACCCGCTCAAGTGGCCTTGAGGCAGATGCACATGTAAAGCTGATCGTTGCGGACCAACTGGCTGCTTCCTTTTACGTTCGTGGAAACTCCCAGTATACATTTGATCACATTCCAGAGGGTTTCTACACGTTGCTGTACTGCACAGGTTATGGTTGGGATATTGGCAAAGGCGACTTTACACGCGGTCGCAACGCCACAAAATACGATCGGGCGCTTAGCTACCAGACAAGGACAACAATTGAAGGCAACGAACACGTTACGAGCACGGATATCCTTACACTGACACTCCACAAGGTGGCGCATGGAAATACCTCAACATCTGAGGTGAGCCTTGATCAGTTTGATCGTTACTAATCCTGCTGATTCTTCATCGATATTGATCTTGCTGACCTGTCGGGCAAAGCGGGCTAAATCAGTCAGCAAGCGTTGCGTTTCCCCACCTCACTGTTGGCTTCTCTGAATGAAAGCCAGCATGTCCTCATGCGTGATTATGGCAGACGGATCACAGTTCATTTCAGCCTCGCGAACGTCCGCCAGGACGGTGAGTTGGTGATCCATCGTGTTGGGCAGTGCGGTGGAGAGTTCTCCGAGCAGTCGGGTGACCAAAACGCCCAAGTCTGGCAAGGCGAGGGAGCGAGCGGAGAAATAGACTTGGTCGATGGTCACTGTCATGGGTTTGAAAGGTCAGAGTGGATTGAGGATCAGCGTGGAGGAGCTTGCTTCCGAGCTTTGGCCTCGGCAATCACCGACTCGGCAGCTTGCGTGGCGGGGCTGAGTTCTTGCTCCAGCCAACTCCAGCGTTGTTGCTCGACGAAGCTGCCAAGCTCGCCGGGGAACTGGGTGGTGAGGGATGCACTCATGGTGACCCAGAGTGTCTTGAGAGGCCGAAAACGGCAAAATGGATGTTGGCGGTCGTGATGCGCGGCAGCGTCGTGGAGTGCTCCAGCCCTCTGGAGCTTTGCGGAGGCCTTGAGACGCTCGAAAGCGCCGGAGGGCTGGCGCACTCCAGGACGCTGGCGCGGCGACGGGGCTTCTTGAAACTTGAAACTTGAAACCTGAAACTTGAAACGACGTGCCCGAATCGAGGACGTGTAGGAGTAGGAGGACGAGTAGGATTGCCTGCGGCGCGCCTACCACCCACTCCGCACCTTCCACTCCTCGACGAGGTCCTTCGGGAGATCGGTGATGAAGCGGCTGGGCCGCATCATGATGTCGCCATCGCGGGCTTGGTGGTTGATGACGGGGTAGGTAAGGTAGAGTTCATCCTTGGCACGGGTGACGGTGACGTAGAAGAGGCGGCGTTCTTCTTCGAGGGCAGTGTCGCCGCCTTCGTCGATAGCGCGTTTGTGGGGGAACATGCCATCGGCGAGCCAGACGGCGAAGACGACCTTCCATTCGAGGCCTTTGGCCTGATGGCCGGTGGTGAGGGTGACGGCGTCGCGGTCCTGCGCCTGCTGGTCGGGCTTGTTGTCGGTATCGACGCCGCTGAGAAGGCTGAGCTGGCTGAGGAACTCCAAGGCATCGGTGAAGCGGTCGCTGAAATTGCTGAGCTGTTCGAGGTCCTGCTGGCGCTGCTCGTAGTTTTTGAATTTGGCCTTCATGTAGTCCTCATACACGCCTTCGACGATGCTGCGGATCATGATGGCGGGCGGAACGGCTTTGCCTTCCTTATCGATGAGCTCATCGAGCGTGTAGGCGAACTGCTCCCAGGTGGCTTTGGCCTTCTTCGGCACTTTGAAGGGCAAAAGCACCTCGGAGAAGCTGGTGGGCATCGTCTCGGACTTGGCGGCCTCGGTTTGCAGCCAGTCGTTCCAGAGCTTGTAGGCGCTGACATTGCCGATGCCATCGCAGAGGCGCACCATGCGCATGAAGCTGACCTCGTCCTGGCGGTTCACGGCGAACTTCATGAAGGCGGCGACGTCCTTGATGTGGGCCTGCTCGAAGAAGCGCAGGCCGCTGGTGATTTGGAAGGGGATGCCGCGCTGCGTGAGCTCCATCTGGATCTCCATGCTGTGAAAGTGGGCGCGGTAGAGGATGGCGATGTCGTTGAGGTCACAGCCTTCGTCTTGCAGCTCCAAGATGCGCTGCGCGACGAAGGCAGCCTGCGCGGAGGAGTTGTCGAGCGAGACGAGCGCGGGGAGCATGCCGCGGGATTCGCGGGCGGGCTGGAGGTTCTTCGGAATCTGGCCGCGATTCATGGCGATGGCGGCATTGGCGAGGTTCAGCACCTCGGGCACGCTGCGGTAGTTCACCTCGATTTTGTGCGTGCGTGCTCGCGGCCAGTGCTCGACGAAGTTGAGGATGTTGGAAACGTCCGCGCCGCGCCAGGAGTAGATGCTTTGCGCGTCATCGCCCACGACCATGAGGTTTCCCTGCGGGCCGGTGAGTAGCTCGACCATGCGACATTGCAGGCTGTTGGTGTCCTGATACTCATCGACGAGGATGAACTCGAACTGACGGCGGTAACGCTCGAGCAGGTCCTCGTTTTCCTCCAGAAGCTGCACGGTGAGGGCGAGGAGATCGTCGAAGTCCATGCAGTTGGTCTCGCGCTTCTTGTCCTGGTAGAGCTTGCGGAGCTTCAGGATACCCTCGGCGACGCGGTCGAAGTAGGGATAGCGGCTGTCGATGATCTCTTTGAGGTCGCAGAGCGTGTTGTCGGCGAGGGAGAAGATGTCGCCGAGCACCTCGGCCTTCGGGAAGCGGTAGCTGGTGGTATCGATGCCGCTGGCGCCGATGACGGTTTCGAGGAGGTCCTTCTGGTCCTCGCGATCCATGATGGAGAAGCCTTTGCGGTAGCCGAGACGCTCGGCGTTGTAGCGCAGGAGGCGATTCCCGATGCTGTGGAAGGTGCCGCCCCAGATGCGGCTGGCATCGAGGCTGACAAGCGCCTGCACACGCTCCTGCATCTCCCGCGCGGCTTTGTTCGTGAAGGTGAGCAGCAGGATGGACTCCGGCTGGACGCCATTGTCCAGCAGCCACGCGACGCGGTAGGTGAGCGTGCGTGTCTTGCCCGAACCGGCTCCCGCGATGACGAGCGACTGCCCCGGCGGACTGACGACGGCAGCGTATTGCTGCTCATTGAGCTCCGCCTTGAAGTCGATGCGGTGGGAGGGTTCGTGCGTGCTGTGCAGCGTGTATTCGCGGGGCATGGGCGGACGTAGCGAAGGGGAATGCGGTGGGCAAGAATGAATGACGAAACCAGAATGAGGAAGGACGAATGAATGCCGAAACACGAAGTTCTGGCATTGGGACTTGATTCGTCATTCGCCATTCTGGTTTCGTCATTCCCGAAGGGCGGTTTCGTCATTTCCGTCAGGGCCGGTCAAATTTTGTTTCAAATGTGCGGGCAGTGCTGCTAGCCATGGCAGATGGAAAAAACTCTTCTCGGGACAAAAATCGGATTCGTGGGCCTTGGCAACATGGGGCGGGCGAATGCGCGGCATTTGCATGAGCACGGCGCGGAGGTGGTGGTGTGGAATCGCAGCCCGGAACCGGCCGAGGCGGCGGTGAAGCTGGGCATGCGCCGGGCGGCTTCCTTGCCGGAACTGGCCCGCGAGATCGGCGCTGGCATCATCTGCCTCAATCTCACCATGACGGACGTGGTGGAGAAGGTGGTCTTTGGCCCCGGTGGCCTCATTGAAGGGCTGCACCCGGATGCGTTGATCATAGATTTTGGCACCACGGGCGTGCCGGAGACGAAGGAATTCGCGAAGAAGGTCCACTGGGTGGATGCGCCGGTCTCCGGCGGGCAGGTGGGTGCGGAGGCGGGCAATCTCACGATCATGGCAGGCGGCTCAGAGGCGGACTTTCAGCGGGCGCTGCCGGTCTTTCAGGCGGTGGGCAAGAACATCACCCACATGGGAGCCAGCGGCAGCGGCCAGGTGACGAAGCTGGCGAACCAGCTCATCGTGGCGCAGACCATCGACGCCGTGGCGCAGGCGCTGCGCATGGCCGAGCTTTCGGGTGTCGATTCCGCCCTCGTGCGGCAGGCTTTGCTAGGTGGCTTTGCCGAGAGCCGCATCCTGAATCTCCATGGCGACCGCATGGTGCGGCGCGACTTTGCCCCCGGCGGCCGGGCGACGCTCCAACTCAAAGACGTGCGCCTCATGTGCGAGCTGGCGGAGAGCGTGGGCCTCGACTCCCCTACCCTGCGCAACTCCCGCGAGCAGTGGGAGAAATTCGTCCACGAAAAAGGCCACGGTGATCTCGATCACAGCGGCCTCTTCCGGCTGTATGAGTGAGGGTGGGAAGCCCGCCTATCTCACGTTCGCTTTTGCCGCAGAGGGGCAAAGAGGCAGAGGGCGCAGAGTTTATATTTAGTTCCAATCTCTGCGTTCTTTGCTCCTCCGCTCCTCTGCGGCAAAACAGAGCGTCTGAAACGGTTTCGCCAAATGATGGCCGCGCAGGCTATCGCAGCCCCCTGCCAACACCTTACTTCTTCGGCGCCCACCCATCCTTCAGTGTGACGGTGCGGTTGAAGACCGGGGCACCGGGCTTTGAATCGACCGGATCGGCGTAGAAGTAGGCGACACGCTCAAACTGCCAGTGTGAGCCAGGGGCGGCGTCCTTGAGGCTGGGTTCGAGTTTGGCATTGGCGAGGACTTCGAGAGACGCGGGATTCAAGAACTGGGTGAAGTCGCCATCCTCGCCGGCATCGGCATCGGGCGTCTCGACGGTGAAAAGACGGTCGTAGAGGCGCACGGGGGCGTCGATGGCATGACGGGCGCTGACCCAGTGGATGATGCCTTTGGGCTTTGGTCGGCCTTCCGGTTTCACACCATGGCGTGTGGCCTCGTCGTAGGTGCAGCGGAGTTCGGTGATGTTTCCGGCGGCATCTTTGACGACCTCTTGGCAGATGATGCAGAAGGCGAATTTCAGGCGCACCTCGCCGCCGGGCTTCAGGCGATGGAAACCATCGACGGGCACTTCCATGAAGTCATCGGCCTCGATGTAGATTTCACGGCAGAGCGGCACCTGACGCGTGCCCGCAGAGGGATCTTCGGGATGATTGGCGGACTCGAAATACTCCACTTTATCTTCGGGGTAGTTTTCGATGACGACTTTGATCGGACGCAGCACGCCGTAGGCACGGCGGGCGACCTTGTTGAGGTCTTCGCGAATGGCGTGATCGAGCAAGGCGATCTCGGTGAGCGAATTGAATTTCGTGAGGCCGATGGTTTTGCAGAAGCTGCGAATGGCGGCGGGCGTGATACCACGGCGGCGCATGCCGCTGATGGTGGGCATGCGTGGATCGTCCCAGCCGCTCACGAGGCCTTCTTTGACGAGGCGGAGCAGCTTGCGCTTGCTCATGACCGTGTAGCTGAGGTTTAGGCGGGCAAATTCACGCTGATAGGGCTGGCCGGGCAGGCCATCGACGTTGTTGATGAGCCATTCGTAAAGCGGGCGATGCACCTCGAACTCGAGTGTGCAAAGGCTGTGCGTGATGCTTTCGAGCGCATCGCTGAGCGGATGCGCATAGTCATACATCGGGTAGATGCACCAGGCATCGCCGGTGCGGTGGTGATGCGCGTGCAAGATGCGATACAGGGCCGGATCACGCAGGTGCATGTTCTGCGAGGCCATGTCGATCTTCGCACGGAGGACTTTTTCGCCTTCTTTGAACTCGCCCTTCCGCATGCGGCGGAAGAGATCGAGGTTTTCTTCCGGTGTGCGGTCGGCATAAACGCTGCGCGTGCCGGGCGTGGTGAGCGTGCCGCGATTCAGGCGCATCTCTTCCTGACTCTGGTCATCCACATAGGCGAGACCTTTGCTGATGAGCTGCTCGGCGAAGAGGTAGAGCTTCTCAAAGTAGTCGCTGGCAAAGAACAGGTGCTCGCCCCAGTCGAAGCCGAGCCATTTCACGTCCGCCTGGATGCTCTCGACATATTCAACTTCCTCCTTCGTCGGATTGGTGTCGTCAAAGCGCAGGTGGCAGCGGGCATTCGGTGCATGCTCCTGCGCGAGGCCGAAATTCAGGCAGATGCTCTTCGCGTGGCCGATGTGGAGGTAGCCGTTCGGCTCCGGGGGGAAACGGGTGACGATCTGGCCGCCGTTGCGTCCTTCCGCCAGATCGGCGGCGATCATTTCGCGGATGAAATCAAGAGAAGCGGGGGCGTTGGAAGCAGGTTCGGACATGGAGGGGCGGAGTTTGGGCGCAAACGAGGAAGTTTAAAGTTCCAAGTTTCAGGTTTCACGCACCCGACGCTTCCGCTGAAGGTTTCGCAACCGCTCAAGGCAGCACGACCAGACCTTCCCTGGCGGCCAGCTCACCCTGACGAAGATCAAAGGACAAAAAGCCGGATGCCTTCAGATGAAGAGCGGAGGCAATATGAAGAATATCCAGCGCCCCGAAGGCCGCGTTTGTTGTGTGATGCTGGCTCAGCCTCGCGGCGGCAGGAAAGAGCTGATGCTCGGAAATGCCGCGTTGATTCAAGATGCCTTCCAGCCTCGCTCTGCGGATACCCTCCAACGCCAACCGACCTTCCATGGGGCGGATTTCACGGGCTACAACGAGAGCTCGAACGGTGTTCTCCGCCTCAAAAACGCCAAGCCGCGTCACCGTGAGTATCGGCCCCTGTTCCGCACGCCACCATTGCCACGCTCGCTGCCAGTGCTCATCCTCTCGCACAAACAACGCCACGATGAAGCTGGCGTCCGCGTAGATCATGCCTCACCGCGACGGAGTTGAACAAGCAGGGAAACCGCACCCACAACACGCTTCGGCTCATGATCTGCCGAGGGGCCAAAGTCCTTCGACAGTCGGTCAAAGACTGCGGAGAGCTTTTTTCCTTTCCGGGAGGCCGTTGTCCGCGTGGAAGTGATCGTTTTCATGGAACGGATTCTACTTTGCGGCCATCAACTGGCAAGTCGTCGCTCAGCCTTCTTCCGCCGCTCATTCCAAGCCCCGAGCAGCCAAGAGACCGCGAAAAGCCCGGAGAAGATGGCCAGGACGCCGCCGACGTGCTGGGTGGGACCGATGAGGTGCTGCAAGGGCTGCCTGGGCAGCGGGATCGAGTGGATCAGCATTAGATGAGCGACGTAGAGCAGCAGCGATTCACGTCCGGCGAGTCGCAGCCAGCCGGTGAAGGGGCTCACCCGAGCCGCCACGACGGCGACAACGACCGCCGCCATCATCACCCAGCCGAGGCGTTCCAAAAAGAAGGCGGGCGGGCCACCGGGCCACGGCGTGTTGGAAAGTCCCCAGGCGAACAAGGCACCCGCGAGCATCACGCCCGCGGCCGAGCGATTCAGTCGCCCATCCCAGGCACGGCGCGTGATGAAGCCCGCGAGTCCAAAACCCACCCACGGAAACAGGGCGAACTGCGAGCCGTGGAGGCGGTTGAAGTATTGATCGAGCACCAAGACGCCCGTTTGCCATTCACGAGCTGATTTTTCCAAACTCACGAAAACGAGCAGCAGGACCAGCGCGGCGGCTTCCCTGCCCTTCCCCAGCTTTTCCACAGCCAGCAGAATCAAGCCGGAGACCGCCAGAAAGTGCAGCACATCCACCGTGGCGACCGCACGCATGGCTTGAGCATCAAACAGGTGATCCCACGGCACATGCATGAGGTAGCCGATGAGCCAGACGAGCAGCAGGCGCTTCGCCACCGGCCACGCGGGCTTCGTTTTGCCCATCGTGACATGCGCCCGGGCATAGCCAGCGATCCAAAAGAATGCCGGAGCGATCAGGCCGTGATACGAGGTCAGCATCTCAAACCAAGACGAGGCCTTCAGCTCCGGTGTGAGGAAGGTGTTCGCCGCATGCGTCCAGACCATGCCGAGCACGGCCAGACCTCGAAAGAGATCGAGCCATTCGAGGCGCTGGGAGGTGGGCGGCACGCGGCGAGCATGTCACAATCTCCATCGCATGCAAAAGATGCCACCGCGCCGGACGTAGAAGTCTCATGCTACACACTCGTCGCTCCATTTTGAACCGCTCTGCCTACGGCATCGGTGGTATTGCCTTGGCCACACTGCTGCAAGAGCAGGGACTGCTAGCCACTTCGGAGCGTGCAGCCACGCAGCACTACGATCTCAAACCGAAGCAGCCGCACGGTTTTGGCCGGGCGAAGGCGATGATCTCGATGTTCATGCAGGGCGGCCCGAGCCACATGGACCTCTTCGACCCGAAACCCGAGCTCACGCGGCTCGACGGTAAGGAATTCCCCGGCGAAGTGAAGTATGACGATGCCGCCGGAGCCAGTCGCGAGGTGATGGGACCGCCTTGGAAGTTCAAAAAGCACGGTCAGTGCGGCATGGATGTGAGCGAACTGTTGCCGCACTTTTCGCGAATCGTGGATGATGTGACGCTCATCCGCTCGATGCACACGGGCGTGAACAATCACGGCCAAAGCATCTCCGCCCTCATGAACGGCCAGGTCACCGGCGGCAGGCCCACGCTCGGCTCATGGATCACTTACGGCCTCGGCAGCGAGAACCAGGACCTGCCCGCTTATGTGGCGCTCACCGATCCGCGAGGCGTTCCGGTGCTCGGCGTGGATAATTGGAGCAACGGCTGGCTCCCCAGCCTCTTCCAAGGCACCGTCATCCGACCCAAAGAGCCGCGCATTCCGAATCTCGATGCGCCTTTGAGCCTCAAAGGCGATGCGCAGGCCCGCTATCTCCAATTCGTGGACCGCCTCAACCGCGAGCACCTCGAAGCTCGTCCTGGCGAGGCCGATTTGGAGGCTCGCATCCAGTCCTTCGAACTGGCCGCACGCATGCAAACGGCAGCCAAAGAGGCGCTCAACATCTCTCAAGAAAGCGCCGCCACAAAGAAGCTCTACGGCCTCGACAATCCCGCTGCAGCCGAGTTTGGCACCCGCTGCCTCATCGCCCGCCGCCTCGTCGAGCGTGGCGTGCGCTTCGTGTCGCTCTTCACCGGCAATCAAACCTGGGATCACCATTCGAGCATCCTCACCGGCTTGCCTGCGGCCTGTTTGTATGTCGACCAAGGTGCCGCTGCTCTCGTCAGTGATTTGAAGCAACGCGGCCTGCTCGATACCACCATCGTCCACTGGGGCGGTGAGATGGGCCGCCTACCCGTCATTCAAAACCGTGCCGGAGCGAAGGACCGCAAAACCGTGGGCCGCGATCACAACACCTACGGCTTCAGCATGTGGGTGGCCGGTGGCGGCTTCAAAGCCGGCCACATGCATGGCGAGACGGATGACTTCGGCCACCACGCCATCAAAGACGTGGTGAACCACTACGACTACCACGCCACCCTGCTGCACCTTTTCGGTCTCGATCCCAAGAAGCTCAGCTACAAGCGCAACGGCACCGATCAGGTGCTCGTGGAGAATGAGAAAGCCCGCGTGGTCTCAGAAGTACTGATGTAAGCCTCGCTGTCTCAATCAATCTGCACCAGAATCTCGCGTGGCTTCGCTCCATCACCAGGACCGATGATGCCGCGAGCCTCAAGAAGATCCATCATGCGAGCGGCGCGGCCATAGCCGAGGCGCAGACGACGCTGGAAGAGACTGGTGGAGGCTTTCTTTTCCTGACGGATGACCTCAATGCATTGTTCCAGGGTCTCAGCTTCCTCAGAGCTTATGCCACCGCCTTCGCCGTCCTCTTCACCGTCAGCGAGGAATTCGCCGCTGTTGGCATCCACTTTGACATCGAAGACGGGTTTCCCCTGCGCCACGCAATGCTCAACGATGGCGTGAATTTCGTCATCGGTAACGAAGGCACCCTGGCTGCGGATCGGCTGGGCACCGCCGGGCGGTACATAAAGCATATCGCCTTTGCCAACGAGGTTCTCGGCCCCCTTGCGGTCGAGAATGACGCGGCTATCGAGAGCGGAAGAGACCTGGAAGGCGATGCGTGTGGGGATGTTCGCTTTGATGACGCCGGTGATGACGTCCGCACGCGGCGTTTGGGTGGCGACGATGAGATGGATGCCAGCGGCGCGAGCCATCTGCGTGATGCGGGCGATGCAGACTTCGATGTCCGCAGGCGCAGTCTGCATCAAATCGGCCAGCTCATCGACGATGACGACGACATAAGGCAGCGTGTCCGGCACCGGCGGTCGGTAGTCACGCTCGGTGGTGGTGGGTGAGGGCGGAGGCTGCGAATCACCCAGCCAAGCACCGCTGGCATCGCGAAGCTGGTTCTTCATCTCGATGTCGAAGTCTTCCAGCTCGGCGTCGAGATCGAATTCCTCGTCCTCTCGCTTTAACGACACCGCATGGGTGAAAACAGGTTCGCGGGTCATCAGGGCCGCAGCGCCCGTGGGCATCAAATCAGGCTCGACGACCTTTGGCGAGGCTTTGGCAGGTTTGGCGGCGTTGGCAGCCGTGGTGACAGGTTCAGGAGCGGCAGTGCCAGCGGCGGCCGCAGCGGCTCGTTTGGCGTCCTGATCGGCTTTGCGCTTGCGGTTGCGGTTGTTGAAGGTCTCGAAGTTTCGGCAGCCTTCTTGGGCAAAGATTTGATAGCGGTTTTCCATCTCCTTCACCACCCAGCGAAGAGCGAGGAGTGCCTTTTTCGGATCGGTGACGACGGGAAGCGCCAGGTGAGGCAGTTCCTCGTAGTTTTGCATTTCGACGACCTTCGGGTCGATCATGATGAAACGCAGCTCATCGGGGGCAAAACGGCAGATGAGGCTCGTGACGATGCTGTTGATGCAAACCGATTTACCTGAGCCCGTGGCACCGGCGACGAGCAAGTGTGGCATGGCGGCGAGATCGCCAATGATCGTCTTGCCATACACATCCTTGCCGAGGGCGACGGGAAGCTTGGCCTTGCCATTGATGAAGGCATCATCTTCCAGCAGCTCGCGAAGCGGGACGACGATCTTCTCTTTGTTCGCCAGTTCGATGCCGACGGTGTCCTTGCCAGGGATGGGAGCGAGGATGTTGATACGCTCAGCACGCGTGGCACGGGCGAGATCCGCATCGAGATTCGCGATACGGCTGACGCGGAGGCCATCCACAGGCCGCACCTCGTAGCGAGTGATAGCAGGACCACGGGTGATGTCTCCCGGCTCGACGGTGATGCCAAAGCTGGAGAGTGCTTTGACGATGGTGGCCTGAGTGGCGAGGAGCTCGACTTTATCCGTCGGTGCGTGCTGCTCCACCGGCCAGTTGAGGAGGTCGATGGGCGGCAGTTTGTAGTCTTTGAAACGAACCGTGAGATTCCCCAGCGAGCCGTGCGGAGCCTGCTCGATCTTTTGCGCCCGCTTCTTCTCCCAAACCTCGGTGAGCTTGGGTTTATCGGCATTGTCCTCGTGGGAACGCGGAGCGGAGGAATCGATGATCTTCGGCGGCGGTGGCGGATCAAACTTGAGCCCCAGCTCCGGCGTGACGAGACCCGTCTCGGCGGCCGTTTTGGCCATCTCAGCCAGAGCGGCGGCCGTCGCGGGATCTTTGGCACCACGCTTCTTTTTGCGCAATTCCTCGGGAATGGGGGTGAAGGTGCCGGGAATGGTGTTCGCGGCTTCCTCAGCCAGTTTTTCGGCAATTAAACGGCGCTGCTCGCACTCCTCCTGCCACTTGGCGAATTCGTAGCGAATGCTCTGCAGGGCCGAAAGCGGATGAATGCCCGTGACCATGAAAAGGGAGGTGATATAAACACTGCCAAAAAGCATCACCGAGCCGCCTTTCCCCACCACAGCGAGGCTCAAATCTCCCAGCAGCCTGCCAATGAACCCGCCACCGCCCTCGGGTAAGAAGTTGTTATCTGGCTCAAACAGCCTCAGCGCATGCAGAAGAACCGCCGCCGTGACGGTGAGAATGAACGTGCCGAGTATGCCCAATCGCGTGGTGGGCGTCTTGGTATGCAGCTTGCACACGCCGAACCACGTCAGGCAGATCGCAATAGCATAGGCCGCGAGGCCAAGGAGGTAAAAGGACCATCCGGCGACCCAAGCCCCCAACCAGCCCATGAAATTTTGCGTCGATTCATTGTGGGCGTCTCCATGCCCCAGAGTGGCATCCGGCCCCAAATCATAAGAGTCATAGGAAACGAGAGCCAAGAGCAGCATCGTGGCCGCCATGAGCAGGAGGATGCCGATGGGATCATTCCACGGGCTCACCTTTTCATCGGTGGACCGTGAGCGTGCGGGGCGGGAGGCAGCAGCGGCGCGATTCATGGCGACGATTTTGGCAGCAGAAATTATTTAAGGCTACTGAAATATTTAGGTTGCCCAGATTATCTGGGCTTGCTTCCCTCGCCTCGAAAGCTCCCGCAGCAGCCTCTGGCTTGCAGCTTGACGCTTTCCTCACCTCGCCCATCATCGCATCTGCGCATACCGCACCATCTCTATATGAAGAAAACCATCGCCCTCTCCCTCGCTGCGGTTCTCGCCGCCGCCATCATCCCCACCAGCAGCGCCCAAGACGCCGGCAAGGTGGACTTCGAAAAGCAGATCCTCCCCATCCTGAAGGAAAGCTGCTTCAAATGCCACGAGAAGGAACACGAAGAAAACGGCAAGGTGAAGAAGCCCAAAGGCAAGCTCCGCCTCGATAGCGCCGCGACGATCATGAAAGGCGGCAGCGAGTACCCCGATGAAAACGTCGTCGCAGGCAAACCGGACGCGAGCTGGCTCGTCAAAACGATGACTCTCCCCGACTCCGATGACCTCGCCATGCCCCCCGAAGGCAAGGGCGACCGCGTCAGTGCTGCGAACATCGACCTGATCAAGAAATGGATCAGTGAAGGTGCTAGCTTCGATGCCTGGAAAGGCGTGGAATAGCCTTCCCACCCCGATTTCACGAAAGCGGAGCCACCTCAGCTCCGCTTTTTTGTGCCCAAAATCCTCGTTTTTAGCCTGAAATCCCCGCTTGCATTCAAAGGCGGACCCCGCATTATCCACGCCCCTCGCGAGTAGCCTCCCTCTACCATTCGCCGTTGGTCTCCGTGCCTGCCTCCCTCTGGGATAAGCAGGATACTCGTCCGGAGGTAACCCGGCCTCATATAACCACACCATGTCAGCACGTCTTGCTCGATTCGAAATGCCGAGTCGTCTCGTTAAAAACGAGGCCACGGCCACCGAAACCTACGCCCAGTTCGTCGCCGAACCCTTTGATAAAGGTTACGGTCACACCATCGGCAACAGCCTCCGCCGCGTCCTGCTTTCCTCCTTGGAAGGCGCCGCTATCACCTCCGTGAAGATCCGCGGCGTTGAGCATGAATTCTCCACCCTGCCCGGCGTGCTCGAAGACGTCGTCCAGATCGTTTTGAACCTCAAGAAGGTGAAATTCCGCCACAACAGCGAGAGCAAGGAGCCACGTCTCCTCTCCCTGATCGTCGAAAAAGAAGGCACCATCACTGCTGGCGACATCAAGGACGACAACCACTACGAAGTCATCAACAAGGACCAGGTCATCTGCACCATCGCCAAGAAGACCAAGTTTGAAGCCGAGTTCGAAGTCCGCGTGGGCCGTGGTTTCGCCTCCTGGGAAGAAAACAAGCGTGCCGATACCCCCATCGGCGTGATCCCGATCGACAGCATCTACTCCCCTGTCACCCGCGTGAAGTATGGCGTGGAAACCACCCGCGTCGGCCAGAACACCGATTATGACAAGCTCGTGCTCGACGTGTGGACCGATGGCCGCATCTCCCCGCAGGATTCCCTCCTGCAATCCGCCGCCATCCTTCGTCACCACCTCGATGTCTTCGTGAACTACGACGACAAGGCCGTCGAATTCGAAGCCGCCCCGGAAGCTCAGAGTGAGGAAAACGCCGAACTCCGCAAGCTGCTCAACATGAGCGTCAACGAGATCGAACTCTCCGTCCGCGCCGCGAACTGCCTCAACAACGCCAACATCACCTCCGTCGGCCAGCTCGCCATGAAGACGGAATCCGAAATGCTGCGCTACCGCAACTTCGGCAAGAAATCCCTCACCGAGATCAAGGAAAAGCTCGCCGAACTCGGCCTGTCCCTTGGCATGAAATTCGATCCTGCGCTGCTTGAGCCCATCCCCGGCGGCGTGTCCCTCCTCGCCCGCAGCAGCATGCTGGCCGATGACGAAGAGGACATCGCCGATGCCGCTGGCTTCACCAAGCTGGTGGACAGCCATCTCGACGACGAAGACGAGTAAGATCAACCCAACGAAGAATAGGAACGCACTAACAGGACATGAAACACGGAAGGAAAACCATCAAACTTCAGCGCAAGCAGGACCATCGCGATGCCCTGCTGATGAACCTCGTCATCTCGCTCATCGAGCACCGCCGCATTCGCACCACCCTCGCCAAGGCCAAAGCCGTCCGCCCATTCGCGGAAAAAATGGTCACCATCGGCAAGGCGGGCACGCTGCACGCACGACGCAATGCGTTGCGCTACCTCCGCCACAAAGATGTGGTGAAGGAGCTCTTCGAAGAGATCGCCCCGGCCTCCAAGGAACGTGCAGGTGGCTACACCCGCATCACCAAGCTCGGGCAACGCCGCAGCGATTCCGCCCCGATGGCCTACATCGAATGGGTGGACGCCTTCGTCCCGAAGGCCGCTGCTGCTCCAGCTGAAGTCGCCCCTGAAGGCGATGCCGCACCGGCCGAAGAAGCCGCACCGGTCGCCAAGAAGAAGGCTCCAGCCAAGAAAGCCGCTGCTAAAAAAGCTCCGGCCAAGAAAAAGGCCGCTGCTGCCGAGTAATTCGAGCATCCATCATCCCACACGCGGGAGCCTCTTCAGGCTCCCGCGTTTTTTTATGCCCTTCATCCGCTTTGCAGGCCAGTCAGACACATCAAAAGCGCTCACTTGAATTGGCCTTCTTTTGCAGCTACCACGCCCACCGATGCCTGCCTGCCAGATCGAATACTATTCTGACAACGCCGCTTCGCGGGACGAGCTGATCCCCTGGCTCATCGCCAGTGATCCAGAACCTCTGAGCGAGGCAATGTGGCAGCGGCGGCTAGCGCACTGGTGGGATGAGAATCCTTTCGCATCCCTCGCGCCATCTCGCGGCTGGGTTTTGCGTCATGAAGGCAGGATCGCAGGCTTCATGGCGCTCATTCCTGCCGGTTATGCCGCCGGTGGTAAGCTTAATGCCGCCTACATCGCCTCCACCTGGCGGGTGGATAAAGACCATCGCAATGCCAGCCTGCCCATGCTCATGAAGCTGCGGCGCCTCGCAGCCAGCGCCCTGATGGCTGACACCACCCCCACGCCAGACGTGCAGCTCATGCTGCAAAAAAGCGGCTGGCTCCCGGCTACGGCCATCACGCGCCATTTTGTGCCCCTCGGCCTCTTCAGCATGCTCGCGGGAAAAAAATGGCCGCAGCTTCCCGCAGGCAAAAAACTCACGCGTGATCCTTTTGAGGTCAAAAGCATCGCAGCAAGCTTTCAAAGGCCTGACAGCATCGAAAAATGGATCACGCCCGAGTATCTGCGTTGGCTCTCCGCCGCCCCGATGCGGCGTCATGAGTTCCTCGGTGTGCTCGATGAGGCCGGCTGCCTCACCAGCTACCTTTTCCTCACGCCGAAGAACATCCGTGGCATCCCCGCCTGGATGGAAATCGATCACTTCACGGTCAGCCATAGCTTCACCGAGCTCCACGCCCTCGTCGGTGAACTGGTGCGAAGGCCTTCCCTGCTCGGCAGCGAGCGTCTTCTCTCCCTCGCCAGTTTTCCCGGTGATGTCTCATGGGATGAAGCCCCCACTCTCCACCACCGTGAAGAGCAAGTGACGCATCACTTTTCGATTCCTGAACCTCTGAAGGTTCTGCCCAAACACAGCGTCCTCTCTGAGGGCGATTGGGGCCTTTAACTGAGTTTCTCGATCACCGCGAGGAGGTGATTCCCTGTGGAAAAAGTATCCACGGTCATCATCTCATCCGGAATCTGCACACCGAGTTGGTGCTCGATTTCCATCAGGAGATCAATGGAGGCCATGGAGTCGAGACCGAGCTTGCCAAGGTCTTCATCCATGGGCACAGCGGCATCGGCGGAGAGGAAGCGGAGCTTCGAGCGGAGGATTTCCTGAAGTTTCGGAGTGAGATCGGCAGCGGTCATGGGGGAGAACGAATTAAACAGCACGATAAGGGTTATGCCAGCACTGGAAGACCCACTTTTCGACCACCTCGTGGCCGCGATAGGCCACTTCTTCCGGGGTCTCGTGGCTCAAAAAGCCGAGCAGGCTGGCGGTGAGGCCGTAAGCGCCCACATTCGGCACGGCGAGCACATCCCCCACCTCGACGGGCGACATCTTTTGGCCTCGCGCCAGGCTATCGAGCGGGCTGCAAAGCGGTCCGACAACATCGGCGACCATCTCCCCCTCTCGCCTCGCGGTGAGATTGATCAAAGTCAGCGCCGCACGCGGAATGCGGCCGAGGCCAGACATGCCGCCGAGGTGATGAATGCCCGTGTCGAGCACGATGTAGGTCTTCGTTCCGGCTTTCTTCACATCGAGTACCGTCGTGAGCAACGTGCCGCTGCTGGCGCAGAGGTAACGCCCGCTCTCAAAACAGAGCTGCGCCTTGCCATGCATCGGCGAGGCCTTCCACACAGCCTCCAGAGCCTCACGCAAACCCGCAAGATCGCTACCCGCTGCCTCGCTGGCGTAGGGCCATGGAAAACCGCCGCCCACATTGATGACCTCGCATTCAAGGCCCAGCGCACTCGAAACACGCGCCGCTGTCTCCAGCGCACACTGGGTGTTCTTGGCCAGTGCCTCCACCGAGGCCACCTGGGTGCCGAAATAGACATGCACACCATTGATGGTGAGGTTCGGCAGCTTCAAACGATCCGCCGCACCTTCAGTGAGCAGCAGCGTCTCATCGAAGCCGAACTGGCTCTCCACCCCACTCATCGCCAATCGAGCATCGGGAGCCTGCTGCGGATTCACTCGCAGCATCGCCTTGATCTGCACACCAGCCTCCACGGCCAACTTCGAGAGTCGTGCAGCATCCGTGAAGCTCTCGCAGGAAAAATGCGTCACGCCATTCTCCAGCATCCTCGCGATCATCGACTCCGATTTGCCGGGTCCGCCGAAGACGATGCCGTCCTCGAAACCTGCGTTCTGAGCCGCCAACAACTCCCCATTCGAGGTGATCTCCGCCCGCACTCCTTGCTCACGCAGTTCACGGGCGATGGCTGGCAGCGGATTGGCTTTGAAGGAGTAGTAGAGCCGTGATCCCTGCGGCAAAGCGGCGAGCAGCGTTTGCGCCCGGTGCTTCACCGCGTCCAAATCATAGGCGTAAAGCGGCGAGCCATGTTTCTCGATCAGTTGATGGGCGAAGGCAGTGTTCATGGTCATCTCCTCGATAGCTGTCGATTTTGAACGATCACTTCAAGGACTGCTCGCCAGCAGGGCTGGCTCCGAAAAGCGGCAGCAGGCTGCCGCAGTCCAAAGACTTCGTCATTCGAGATTGGGCATTCTTTCGTCATTCGGTATTCGGAATTCGTCATTGCTCCGCCAGGAGTCCCCTCAGGGCTTTTCGATCCACCTTCTGGTTTCCCGTCTTGGGAAGCTCTGGAAGGAAAAACACGCGGTTGGGTACTTTAGCGGGTTCGAGCTTGACACTGAGTGCCTGGATGATCTTGGACTCATCGAGCGAAGAGTCTGAAACACTCACAAACAAGCACAGCAGATCCTTCACCTCGTCTTTGACGCAACCCGCAGCCACGACGCCGAGCATGCGGCAGGCTTCTTCTTCGACCTCCGCCGGGCTGAGGCGATGGCCTTTGTGCTTGATCAGGAAATCACTGCGCCCGTGGATGAAGAGAAAGCCGTCCGCATCCACGCTGCCGTAGTCTCCACTGCGCAGCGTACGCATGCCATCGAGCATGGGATAGCGCTTCGTCGTCTCCTCCGGTGCCCGCCAGTAGCCAGGAGCTAGATGGGGGCCGCGCACGCAAAGCTCACCCCTCTCACCGGGCGGCAGGCGCTGGCCATTCTCGTCGATGGCAAAGACCTCCGTGCCATCGAGCGGCCTGCCGACGGATTCGGGCTTCGCTTCAAACTCCTCAGGCAGGAGGATGGAGACGCGTTTGCACTCCGTGAGGCCATACATCGGATGCACTCGAGCCTGCGGAAACAGCTCACGAAGGCTGGCGATGTAGCTTTGAGGCAAATGATCGCCGGTGTTGGTAATGACGCGAATCTTGGGCAGCGGCATCGGCCGGTAGCGCTGCATCTTGATCAGCCCGCCATACAAAGTCGGCACGCCCGGTAGCACGCTGATCTCCTGCGCCGCGAGGATGCGCGGCAGCTCCGGCCCGGCCATCTCCGGTCTGCCGATGAAGACCGAGGCACCCGCGATGGCTGCGTAGAAGAGCTGGTAGAGGCCGTAATCGAAGCTCAGTGGCAAAAAGATCGCCACGCGATCCTCCGGGCGATATTGAAGTCTCGCCTGAATGGCGGCCGACACGAAGCGCACATTGTCATGCGTCAAAATCACCCCGCGAGGTGTGCCCGTGGAGCCGGAGGTGAAAACGAGGAAGGCTGGATCATCACCCGCACCCGGAAACGGCACCTCCGCAGGCTGTGAATCATCCGGCAGGTCTTCAAAGCGTAGCGCCTCACCTTCACTAGCCGTCCAGAGAATCGGCGTGCTACCAAAAACATCTCGCAGGGAAGCCGTCGCAGGCTCCAGCAGGCCCAGCTTCGGCTCCGTCTGATCCAGGATGCGCTGAAGGCCCTCGGGCTTCATCTGCGGATGCAGGATTACCGCGATCCCACCGATCTGCGCCACAGCAAAAAACATCAGCACCGTCTCGATGCGGTTCTCCATCACGATCACCACGCGGTCACCATGCCCGATGTCGCGAGCCCGCAGCCACGAAGCGATGCACGCCACGCGCAGCCACGTTTCCGCGTAGGTCAGTACGCGAGAACCGTCCCTCAAATACTCCCGCTCCGGCCACTGGCGTGCGCCCTCGCGCACCAAGGAAGCGAGGTCGGAATGAGGTGGAATGGGGGTGGGAGAGCGCGTCATCAGTGCAAAAAGCCTAAAAATCTAAGGGGAGCATTCTGACCGTGCAAGCTGCGGAGGCTATTTTTTGTAGTTCTTCGGTCATATATCGTCTCGCTCAGCGTCACGAAGACTCGCAACCACGCCTCAACCCGGTGGTTCAGCCTGCCAAACATGAAACCCGCCCTCTTTCTGCTCCTCGCCACGGCCGCTTCCGCGCAAACAGCGGCGGATCTCGCCTTCCAGAAATACGATGCCGATCAGGATGGCAAGGTCACGCCCGCCGAGCTCACGCAAACCTCCATCTTCAAGCGTTACGACCTCAACGGCGACGGTCACATCACCCTCGAAGAAACGCGCAGCGTCATGAACGGCTCGGAAACGTCCAGCAGCATGCCCACCGACCTCAACCAAGGCCGCAAGCTCTGGCAGCGGCTCGATCAAAACAAAGACGGCAAGCTCACCCGCGACGAAGTGCCGCAATCCACCGTTTTCGCCCGCTTTGACCTCAATAACGACGGCGTCATCACACAAGAAGAAGGCAAGCAAGTCGTCCAAAACGCCCTCAAGCCAAGTGATGCGGGCACTCCTGCCCGCAGTGCATCATCCACCTCCGTCTTCACTTCCGGTTCCAAGGTGCTCAAAGGCACCGAACATGGCATTGGCCGGCAGATCGCCGATGTGACCTTCACCGATCTCACTGGAGGCACACACAAGCTCAGCGAGTTCAAATCCGCCGTCATTGCCATGACCAGCGCGACGTGCCCCGTGAGCAAAACATACCTCCACAGCCTCACCAAGCTCGACACCTACCTCCGCGAGCAAAACATCGCTCTCCTCCTCGTGAATCCCTTCGCCAGCGAAACGGCAGACGAGATCAAAGCCCAGCTCACCGAGGCCAAGATCACCGCCACCTACTGCCACGATCAAGACAAGGCCTTCGCGTCCGCACTCGATGCGCAGACGACGACGGAAGTCTTCCTCATCGACTCAAAACGCACGCTCATCTATCGCGGTGCTCTCGATGACCAATACGGCATCGATTACAGCCACGACGCCCCGCGCTCCACCTACCTTCGCGAAGCCATCGTCGCCATGCTCGCCGGACGCCAGCCCGTCATCACCGCCACTGCTGCGCCTGGCTGCGAGCTGGATCTACCTTCCAAGAACCTCACTCAAACCGCCGTCACCTACCACCGCGATGTCGCCCGCATCCTTCAGCAAAACTGCGTCACCTGCCATCGTGACAACGGCATCGCGCCCTTTGCTTTGACCGATCTCGACGAGGTCACTGACCGTGCGAAAGTCATCAAACGCGTCATCACCGAAGGCACCATGCCACCGTGGTTCGCGGCACCAGTCGCCGAAGGCAAAGAGAACCCCTGGGCCAATGATTGCAGCCTCAGCCGCCGCGATAAAGCCGACCTCCTTGACTGGCTCGAAAGCGCCAATCGTCCGCTCGGCGATCCTGCGGATGCCCCTGCCCCGCTCGTCTTTGAAGACGAATGGACCATCGGCAAGCCGGACCTCATCGTGCAGCTCCCGCGTCCCGTTTCCATCAAGGCGGATGGCTACATGCCCTACCAGTTCCTCACCGCGCAGACCACGCTCACGGAGGACCAATGGGTCAGCGGCTACGAGATCGTCCCCACGGATCGCACCGTCGTCCATCACGTCATCGTCAACGTGCATGCCAAAGGCGGTAAAGTGAGAGATCGCGATGAAGGCAGCAGCGGTTATTGGGCCGCGTATGTGCCTGGCAACGCCTCGCAGGTCTATCCCGCTGGCTTCGCCCGCAAACTCCATGCGGGAAGCACCGTCAGCTTCCAGATTCATTACACGCCCAGCGGCAAAGCCACGCAGGACCAGCTCCGCATGGGCCTCCTCTTTGCCAAAGAACCGCCACGCTACATCGTCGAAACCATCGGCGTGCCCAAGCGCAAGCTCAGCATCCCGCCCGGCGAGGCGAACCACCTCGAAACCCACCTCCAGACCGTGCCCAGTGACCTCAACGTCATGGCCTACATGGCCCACATGCACGTCCGCGGCAAAACCTTCAAATACGAGCTCATCACCGCTGATGGCACCGAAACGCTGCTCGACATCCCCCGCTACGATTTCAACTGGCAGCTTCGTTACGACCTCGCCCAGCCCAAAGTGCTCCCTCGCGGCTCCCAACTCAAAATCACCGCCCACTTCGACAACAGCCCCGCCAACCAAGCCAACCCTGACCCCACCCAAACCGTCAAATGGGGTTCCCAAACCTACGACGAGATGATGATCGGCTACATCGAGACCTTCAGGCCGCTGGATGCAGGTGCGGAGTGACGACAACCTTGCGCCTTACAGCACATTCACCGCCGCGCCGCCATCGACGACGATGCCTTGGCCGGTGATGTAGGCACCGGCTTCGCTGGCGAGGAGAAGAGCTGGACCGGCGAGTTCTCGTGGAGCGGCCCAGCGTTTGAGGGCGGTGCGGTCGGCGAAGTATTTCTTTTCCTCGTCGTTGAGGAGCTTGCCGGGCATGTCGGTGAGGAAGGGGCCGGGGCAGAGGCAGTTCACGGTGATGCCGTAGGGTCCGAGGTCGAGCGCACTGGCACGCGCGAGGCCGATCAAGGCGGCTTTGCAGGCGCAATAGACGTTTCGCTTCAAACGGCCGCCGACACCGAGGACGCTGGAGATGTGAATGACGCGACCCCACTTCCGCTGCTTCATCGCAGGCACGAGCGCCCGCGTGAGCGACATGACGGCAGTGAGGTCCACTTCGACGTTTCGATCCCAGACCTCATCGGTGATCTCATCAATGGCCTGCGGATTGTTGATGCCGGCATTGTTGACGAGGATGTCGATCTTCCCGAGACGCTTCTGCGATTCTTCGGCGAGGGCTTTGACCTGCGCACGATCCGCCATATCCGCCACCATCCATTCGACTTTGACGTTTAATCCCTCGCGAATCTCAGCGGCGGCGGCTTGGAGTTCCTCGGCGTTGCGGCTGGAGATGAAGACATCGGCTCCAGCTTCGGCAAAGCCGCGTGCCATGGCTTTGCCGAGGCCTTTGCTGCCGCCGGTGACGAGAGCGCATTTACCGGAGAGGTCAAAGAGAGGGGTGGAGGGCATGGGAAGGAAAAGATGAAGGATGAAAGATGAAAACTAAAAAGTGCTTAACTCGGTGCATTCCAGCCCATCATCATGGCGATGAGGCTGGTGGAATTGAAGATGGCGTGGAGGATCATCGGGGCGAGGAGACAGCCGGTGATCTCGTAAGCGGCACAGAAGAAAAGAGCGAGCACCCAGAGCGGCAGGAGGCTGCCGGTGTGCATGTGGATGATGGCAAAGAACAGGCCGGAGATCAGCGCCGCGAAGGGCGCATCGGTGTAACGCTTTAGCACGCCATAGATAAAGCCGCGGAAGAGGATCTCCTCCACCACCGGGGCCACGATGGCGGCGGCGATGATGATGAGAACTCGAAGCAGCATGTCATCCGTCTTCACAAAGGCACGCACGAGTTCCTGCTCCTCGGCACCGGGGGCGAGGCGCTGCATCCAGTCATTCGAGAACACCGCTGTGCTACCAACGACGAGGAACATCGGCAGCAACGCGAGGGCGAGAGTGATCGCAAGAGCCTTCCAACGAATGACGGCGAAGCCGAAAAGCTCCACCGGATGCAGGTGACGGATCTGGGAGAGATACACGAGCAGCACACAGCAAAGCATGAGCTGAACAAAAATCCCCAGAGCCACCTCGCTCACGCCAGGCGTAATCTTCGGGCCGCCCACCACCTCCGAAAGCGGCTGCATGATGCCAGAAAGTAGCAACCCGAGACCGGCGGTGAGTGCGACGAGATCGAGATCGCCATACTGCTGAGAAGCCACGAGGCCTTCGTGATTCCACGCTGCCTCCGGCCGTATGAGACGCATCCATTTGTAACCCAGCAGGCCGAGAAAGAACGCCAGCCCGGCAATGCAGGTGAAGTCTTGCAACACGGCGATGTTCGCGATTTCCGGCATGACAGAGTTCAGCGAGCGTAGGTGGAGGAAAGGTAATACGGCACGCCGGGCTGCAAACGGGGCAATGCCGAGCCGCCGCTGAGATTCAGTTCCAGCTTTGCAGGCTGCTGGCGGGCTTTCAGCGAGGCTTCAGCAAGGCCCAACGCATCGAAGAGGCCGTGCTCGTGCTTGTAGCGCACCACAGCGGCTCCGGGAGCTTTGCCTAGCTCACGGGCCAAGGCGCGGGCGTCTTCGATGTATCCGATTTGATCCACGAGCTTCGCCGCGAGCGCCTCGCGGGCGATGACGACACGGCCATCGGCCACAGTGCTCTTGAGCAGATCCTTGGGCTGCTTCCGTGCCTCGCTCACGATGCCGAGGAAGCGGTCATACATCTGCGTGACCAGGTTTTGAATGTAAGCCTTCTCATCGTCACGCATCGGGCGGGCACCACTGAGGCTGTCCTTGAAGGCACCACTGGTGAAGGTGTTCATGCCGAGCCCCACTTTGCCGAAGAGATCGGCGTAATTGATCGATTCCATGATGACGCCGATGCTGCCGGTGAGCGTCGTCTCGCTGGCGACGATCTTGGTGGCTCCGCAGGCCACATAATAGCCACCGGAGGCGGCGATTGAATCCATGTGGACGACGACGGGCTTGACCGCCGCCACCTTCTTCACGGCATTGTAGAGCACATCACTGGCGGTGACCTCGCCACCTGGGGAGTTGATGCGAAGAACGATGGCCTTTACCTCGCTGTCACCCGCCGCCTGTTCGAGCTGATGCTTCAAATTTTCGATGCTGGGCATCGCCTCGGCAAAAAGGCCTTCCGACGAAAACGACGAGATGATGCCATCGAGGTCGATCTGAGCGATTTTGGCCGTCGCCTTCTCCTTGGCAGGTTCGAGGAGGTGTTCGCGGAGTTTGGGAAGTGGCTTCGCGGGCGAGGCAAAGGTCACGCCGGTCTCCACACCGCCTGAGAGCATGGCGAACTGGCCCAAATTGCAGGCCAGGCTCAGAAAGAGGAGGATGATCACGAAGGCGAGAAGGCAGCCGTATTTTTTGCTCATGGGCTACGATGCTACCGCGTGGCTTCCGGGGCTTCAACCCCCGGCTTGTCATTCGCAGCGAGGAAATCAAGGCGCAGCCAGCTTCGTCACCACATGGCTCATGTAGGGGAAGAGCTGTTTTTTGCGGCTCACTACGCCAGGCATGTCATAGACGTGCTCTTTGGCCTGCGGGTAATCGATGGAGGCGATGACGCGATCGTCACCCGCCACGAGCAGAACGCTGTGATGGCGTGTGATATCCGTGACCATGAGGCAGGCAAAGTGAAGACTGTGCTTCTGCAGAAGCGAGTGCAAGGCGGCCTGGAGGTCTTTTTCACGCTTCCAGAACTCGTCGAGGCCCAGTTCCTCGATCTGGCTGATGCTGATGTGCCAGCCGTTTTCCTCGAAGACCTTCCGATCACTCTCCAAAGCACGATCCGGAGTGTTTTCGCGGAGCATGGAGCCTGCCGCGAAGAAGTCCTTCACAAACTGGGCGCTATCAATGCCGCCAATGCCAGCGAGCCAGGCGAGGATCTCTTTGTCCGTCTCCGTCGTGGTGGGGCTGGTAAGGTGGAGCGTATCGGAAATGATGCCCGCGCAGAGGCAGATGGCGGTGCCCTTGTTGGGTGCCGCTCCACGCATGCGATACATGATGCCCACGATGGTGGAGGTGCTGCCGACAGGCTCGTTCAAGAAGCGAATCGGCTCTTTCGTGCGCAGATTGCCGCTCAAACGATGGTGGTCGATCACCTCAATAATCTCCGCCTCATCCGCACCCGCCACGGCTTGGGCGAATTCATTGTGATCAACGAGTACGAGCTTCGCTCGCGGGGTGTCGATGAGGTCGGACTTGGAGAAGACGCCAATGAGATGCTGCGTCTCCTCATCCACGACCGGGAAAAGCGGCTGCGCGGAGTTTTGCACCGCATGCACGATCTCCTTCAGTGGGACACGCGAGCCGAAGGAAAGGAAGTCCTCCGTGAGGGCCTCGCCGATGGGGCGGGAGAAGCGCAGGAGCTGCGAGGTGCTGGCGGTATCGTGTGGCGAGCAGATGATGGCCACGCCTTTCGTCTTCGCCTGATCCAAAATGCTTTCCCAGGGATTGAACCCACCGGTGATGATCAAACAACGCGCCCCTAGCTCGATGGCGAGCGCATGAATCTCCGGGCGATCTCCGGTGACGAGGGCCACATCACGCGAGGCAAACTGCATGGCCCGCTGGCGGGAGGTTTCCACACTCGATGCGGCCACGACGAGCACGAATTCCTGCACTTTATCCGCCCCGGTGGTATCTCCAGCCAGAGTGCCACCCAGCGCGGCGACGATGTTTTGCAGACTCGTGGGCACGGCGCGGTTCCCGGCATGCGAGCCAGCCTCCGCAGGGAGGAAAAGCTGCGCCATATCTTGGATGGATGGCACGCCGAGCAGGCAGCCCTCATCATCCACCACTGGGATGGAACGGAAACCGTGCTCGATCATCTTGCGATACACGGCGAGGAAGGTCTCCGCCGGTTTCGCGGTGAGCACATCCTTGCGGCAAATCGTGGTGGCCGTGGGGCGCACATCGAGGAGCAGCTTGGGAGCTTCCACGCCTGCGGTGTGCAGCACCCAATTCGTGCGCACGCTCACCTCCCCGCAGCACGCGGCCACCGCATTCATCTTCCGCACATCCCGCAAAAACGCCGCGTAACCAATGGCGGAGCAGATGGCGTCGGTATCCGGGTTTCGATGCCCGATAACGAAAATGGGGTCCGGGGAGCTCATGGGGCGGGAAATGACGAATTCAGAATTCCGAATGAGGAATGAATGTCGAAGCTCGAATGACGAAAGGCCTCGTGAATGGAACTTCAGGCGTCATTCGTCAATCTACATTCGCCATTCGTGATTCTCAGGCGGGGTTGGCAAAGCCAAGTGCCGTGAGGCGATCATGCACGGCGGCCTTGTTGTCCAAAAGCTCGGCAATCGGGTCCCACTTGCCGCTGAGGAGGCCTTCGCGGGCGGTTTCAGGCATGGCGATGGTGAAATTCTCGCTGCCGAAGAACACACGCTGCGCCTCGACATCCACTTTGACCTCGATCTTCGGGTCTTTTTCGATGGCGGCGGCCAGCTTGGCGATGTCCTCGGCCGTGGCGCAGACGCAGGGGATGCCGAGCGTGGTGCAATTGCCGAAAAAGATCTCCGCGAAGCTCTGAGCAATGATGCCGCGGAAGCCGAAGCGGTAGAGAGCCTGCGGGGCGTGCTCACGGGAGCTGCCGCAGCCGAAATTCTCGCCAGAAAGCAGGATGGAGGCCCCGGCAAAGCGCTCGTCATTGAGCGGATGGGCGATTTTTTTGCCGTCCTTGTCGAATCGCACGTCGTAGAAGGCGAATTCGCCGAGTCCGTCAAAGGTGACGCACTTCATGAAGCGGGCGGGGATGATGCGGTCGGTGTCGATATCCGTGCCAGGCACGTGGACGCCGCGACCGGAGACTGAGGTGATTTTTGCGAGGGCCATGGGAGCGCGGAGGCTAGCAGCGAACAACGTGAGCGCAAGAGCAGCCAAGCCTGAAACATCCCGCGCCTTGCGCAGCCTCCCCAGCCCTGCAATGATTCATGCCGTTCCCCCCATGCAGTCCCAGATCAGTTTTGGTGAGGCCATCCACCTCAGCCTCGAAAAAGACCCCCGCTACCACCCCGCCGCCTACGAACTGGTGCGGGATGCCCTGCATCACGCCTGTTCGAAATTCCGCGATGGCGCGGACGACAAGCATGTGAGCGGCCAGGAGCTGCTGGAAGGCTTCCGCGAGCATGTCATCCGTGAGTATGGCCCCATGGCCTCCACCCTTCTCGATGAATGGGGCCTCACCTGCGGTCTCGATGTGGGCCACATCGTTTATAATCTGATCGACGTCGGCTACTTCGGTCGCAACGAAGGCGATAGCCTCGCCGACTTCGATGGCGGCTACGACTTTGCTACCGCCTTCAGCGAGCCGTTTCTGCCCTCCTCGCAGCGGCCGAAGGCCAATTCGCCAAGCTTGTGAAAGTGGCCGCGCCGGTTTTGTTGGGGCTGCTATGACGGCACTCCTCCTCGATCCGATCTACCAGCAGCATGACACCGGCCCCGGCCATCCCGAGAGCATCCAGCGGCATGTGGCCGTCACCAAGGCGCTCGTGGAGGCCGGGCACGCCGAATCCATGCTGCGCATCGAGCCACGAGCGGCCACGCGGGCGGAGTTGGAACTCTGCCACACCCGCCGCTACATCGAGACGGCTGAAGACGATGTCAAAGCCGGACTCGACGATCTCAGCACGGGCGACACCACCCTTTGCCCGCGTTCCTTCGAGGTGGCCAGCCAGGCTGTGGGAGGCGTGCTGAATGCCGTGGAGGCCGTTTTTGCCGGAAAAGCCGCGAACGCCTTCTGCGCGGTGCGTCCGCCCGGCCATCACGCCCGTCCGGCGCAGGGAATGGGCTTCTGCCTCTTCAACAACATCGCCATCGCCGCTCGTCATGCGCAGCGTAAGCATGGCGCAGGCAAGGTCGCGATCATCGACTGGGACGTGCACCATGGAAACGGCACGCAGGACATCTTTTATGAGGACGGCAGCGTGCTCTTCGTGAGCACGCATCAGAGTCCACTGTATCCTTTCACGGGTCACGCCGAGGAAACCGGCTCCGGCAAAGGCATGGGCAGCACGCTCAACCTCCCATTCCCCGCCCGCACCGGCATCGAAACCATCGGAAAGGCCTTCACGGATCGCATCTTGCCTGCTCTCGATCGCTTCAAGCCGGAGGTGATCTTCATCTCCGCCGGCTTCGATTCCCGCATCGACGATCCACTCGGCCAATTCCGCCTCACCGATGCCGATTTCATCACCCTCACCCGCCACCTCCTCGAAGCCGCCCAAACGCACTGCGAAGGCCGCCTCATCTCCGTGCTCGAAGGCGGCTACAACCTCAGCGGCCTCGCCAAAGCTGTGACCGTGCATGTGGGTGAGTTGAGGAACGCGTGAAGTCTGGCACCAAGCAAGACAACACATCGGCCACGCAGCATCTGCCGAAGTGTTTGCCGCAAAGGGGCAGAGGAGCAGAGGGCGCAGAGTACTGGAACTCTTGGCGGCTCGATTGTGGGACAGAGGGTAAATTCCCTCAGATTCAAGGCGGCCCGCAGATTATTCAGAAACCAATCTGAGGGCCGCTCTGAATCTGAGGGGAGTTTTCCGAGCTGTTTGTCTCTTCATTTATTCAGGAGAACGGACTGCCGCGAGGCTGGCTGGTAAAAGATTTTGGGTAAAAGATCAGAAACAACAGTTCTCATTTTTTACCCCGAATCTTTTACCAGCTACCTGCCAAGTAAGCCGGGAGAAAAACAGAAAGAAACCTCTGCGTCCTCTGCCTCTTCGCCCCTCTGCGGCCAAGACGAGCGTGAGAAACTCAGGCGAGAAACCGTTCCGCCATGGCGATGTCACCCGGAAGCGTGATCTTCGGATTCGGGGTGTTGTTTTCGAAGACAAAGACGGGCTCACCGAGGTGCTGAACGGCGGAAACTTCATCGGTGACGAGGACGCCATCCCGAAGGACGGCGTCGTAAGCGCGGCGAATGAGGTCCTGGCGGAAAATCTGCGGGGTTTCCATGACCCAGGCGTTTTCTCGCTCGATGGAACCGGTGATGCGACCTTCGGCATCGGCACGTTTCATGGTTTCAGTGACGCGGCGGGCGCAGGTGACCGCACCTTTGAAGCGAGCGGCTTCGATGCAGCGGGAGATTTGCCCCACATCGACGAGCGGACGTGCGCCATCATGAATGGCGATGACATCACAATCCGCTGGCACAGCATCGAGACCGGCTTTGACGGAAAAGTGCCGCTCGGTGCCTCCGGGGATGATTTGGGCCAGTTTGGGCACGTCCCATGTTTTTGCCGCCTCTGCCACTTCATCGCCTGCGACGAGGATGATGGTGGAAACTTCGTCACAGGCCTCAAATGCCCCCAAAGTGCGGCGCAGGACAGGCTCGCCACCGAGGGAAGCGAGGAGCTTGTTGAAGCCCATGCGGCGGCTGCTGCCGGCGGCGACGATGATGACGGCGCAGCGGCTCATGCGAGATCAGGCGAGGCGTTTGGTGACTTCGGAAGAGAGCGTTTTGCCATCGGCACGGCCGGCGGCACGCTCCTGGAGCACTTTCATGACGGCTCCCATTTCCTTCTTCGAGGTGGCTCCGACTTCGGCGATGACGGCTTCGACGAGTTTCACCAGATCCTCCGCGCTCATGGCAGCGGGCAGATATTTTTCGAGCACAGCGATCTCGGCCTTTTCGGTATCGGCGAGGTCCTGACGGTTCGCAGACTCGTAGCTGGCGACGCTGTCCTGACGTTTTTTGATCTCCTTGCGCACGACAGCGAGGGCATCGGCATCCGCAAGTTCACCTTCGGCTCCGAGCTTTTCGATGGCGGCATACTTAATGGCAGATTTGAGACCACGGACGACGTTGAGGGCCACGGTGTCCTTGGCCTTCATGGCGGTCTTGATGTCTTCGGTGAGTTGGGCGGTGAAGCTCATGGGATTGGGAAAGGTTGGATCAGTTTCGTCGGAGGCTTTCTAAAGCCCGTGTGGTCCTCAAACGAAAGCGTTTTATCAGGCCAGCAGGCGCGGGAGGAAGATGACGGCACCCACCGCCGCTGAAGCGAGGCTAGCGGCGAGCACCGCACCTGCAGCGGCATCCTTGACCACTCGAATCGCCTCCTCGCGTTCCACCGAGACACGGTCGGCGAGGCGTTCGATGGCGGTGTTAAGCAGTTCAGCCGCCCAGACGAGGCCGCAGGAAATCAAAATGGCGCACCACTCCCAGCGCTCGATTTGAAACACAAACCCAAGCACGATCACGCCGAGCGTGGCGAGAGCATGGACCCGGAGGTTTCGCTGCGTGTGAAGTCCGAAGAGGATGCCGCGAAACGCATGGGCGAAACCTTGGAGAAAGGCTCGCAGCGCAGCGGGGCGGTCGCTCATGAAGGGGTGGCAGGTTTACTGGCCGGAGGGGGCGGCGGCGCCTTTGGATGGATCCATGGCGGTGCGTAGCTCGGCGACCCAGCGGGGTGCATCAGGATGACCTTGATAGGCGGTGATATGATCGAGCATATCTTTCATCGCATTGAGCGGGGTGGGACCATTGCGAAGGAGGTAATTGGCGCGGTCCCATTTGAGTTCCGGCAGCTCTTGCTGGCCCCAAATCATGAATTCAGGCTCTGGGAGCATGCCTTTGCGCATGGCTGTCTCGGCGGAGATGCGGGTATCATACTGGGCGGCCAGGGTTTCGGGATTCTTTTCCTTCACATGAGGCAGAATGAAGCGTTCCCACATATCGGCGAAGTCCACAGGGCGCGTGGCCCAATCGCCTCCAACCTGGAGGAAACGCTCAATCTGATAGGCCTGCGCGATGACGCTGCCGCCAATATCGCGACTGAGGAACTGGCCGGAGCGGCCTTTGAGCTTTTCGGCATTGGAGACGACATCCTGGATGTAAGCGGCAAGCTTGGGGAGGAGGTTCCCACGGTCCGCAGGCTTCGTCTCACGAGCTTCGAGCGTGAGAATCATGTACTGAATGTGCAGCCGGGCGGCGGTGCCCATGTCGCCATCCTGGTCCTCCACTTTTTTATCGGTGCGGCGTTCGGCATTGCGATCCACCTGCTCCTTGCGCGCACGCTCCTCGGCCTTGTCGAGTCCCTTGCGCTCGATGTTCACGAGCTTTTCGCTTTCGAGGAGGAGGTTCAGTGCGGCGGCATCACTGGCGGTGGCGGAGCGGAGCTTTTGGGTGACGGCACTGAGAGCATCGCCACGCTTGTTCTGAATTTGCTTTTCGAGATCAGCGAGCTGTTTGGAGATGATTTCGATCTGCTGAGGCGTGAGCGGGATGGAGGGCAGCGGAGCCTGCGGCACTGGAGGCTGATCTGGACGGCCACCGCCCCGCTGGGCGAAGGCGGGAGCAGCAGAGAGAATCAAACCGGCGAATAGGAGGCTGGGAAACTTCATGGTGATGGAGAGGTGATTGGTTCTAAACCGCCGCTGAAACGAATGGAAGCAGGAAAAAGTTAGCGGCAAAGGTTTGGGGGTATTCTGGAATGCAGGGCCTGCAACCGGGCATTGCCAGCGGCCAATCGCGGCCTAACCTCGGCACCTCATGAAATTGCATCATTTTGCGCTCGCTTTGCTGACGCTGCTCCTCGGCATCACCGGATACCTCGCCTGGGAAGGCCAGCAGGAAGCACGTGGTCAGAAGCAGGAGCTGGAATTCATGCGCAAGCAACTCGATGCCCGCGAGTCGGCCTATCCTAAAAAGCCCGTCAGCGCTTTCGCCCCCATGTCCACCGCCCCAGTGGTGACACCAACGGCTCCCACGACGGCCACGAGCACGCCCGCGCCGATCACGGCCGCCTCTCCGGACAGTATTCCAGCCCAGCTCACCACCCTTCAAAAGCAGGTGCTCGGCATGCCGGTGCTGGCAAAGATCACGCAGGTGGAAAAGGACCAGGGCTTTGTGGTGGTGAACGCGGGCAAGAACAAGCAGTTCACCCAGGGCCAAAAATTTGATGTGCGCCGTGGCGATAGCGTGGTGGGCCGCGTGAGCATCTCAGACGCCATCGAGGAAAAAGAAGCCGTGGGAGACATCGATCCGCTGATGCGCCTGCCAGGCGTGAGCATTCAGGTGGGTGATGAATTGATCCTCCCGGTGACGAAGTAATTTCCCACATGCCCCGCCAGGACCGCATTGATCTTATCCTCGTCCGCCGCGGGCTGGTGCCCTCACGCGAGCAGGCGAAACGCCTCATCATGGCGGGTGAGGTCTTTGTGGCGCAGCGAAAGATCACCCAGCCCGGCTGGCTGGTGCCGATGGACAGCGAGATCCTCGTGCGGCAGCCGCAGAAATTCGTCGGGCGTGGTGGCTTGAAACTCGAAGGTGCCCTGGAGAGCTTCGGCGTGGATGTGACCGGCCTCACGGCGATGGACATCGGCGCTTCGACCGGCGGCTTCACCGATTGCCTCCTGCAACGAGGAGCCGCCAAGGTCTTCGCCTTTGATGTGGGCACCAATCAGCTCGCTTGGAAAATCCGCAGCGATCCGCGAGTGGTCAGCCGGGAGAAGTTCAATGTGCGTCACATGCGCCGGGAAGACGTCGGCGAGGAGGTGGATCTCATCGTGGCGGATGTGTCCTTCATCTCCCTCACGCTGGTGCTTCCGCCGGCCTTTGAAGTGCTGCGTCCGGGCGGTCAGGCCGTGGTGCTGGTGAAGCCGCAGTTTGAGCTCTCGCCTGAGGAAGTGGGCAAGGGCGGCATCGTCCGCGAGCCAGAGCTGCATGCAAAAGCCTGCGCCAAGATCGAGACCTTCATCCGAGCCAATCCAGCTCTCGAATGGCTCGGCCTCATCGAGTCCTCCATCCAAGGCACCGAGGGAAATCGCGAGTTCCTGGCGCACTTCCGCCGAGTGGGGTGAGTCCACGGTCAGAACTCGCGAGGAAACGGGCACACGGAATTATTTTAACAAACCGGTATCCGTGAGCCATTCGACGAGCCGTTGAGGCCAGCGGGAGGCGGCGGTGGGTTTGGCGTCGGGTTTGTAGCCGAAGCCGTGGCCGGCATTCGCGTAAAGGTGGAGCTCGGCGGGGACTTGGGCGGCTTTGTATTTGAGGTAGAGCGTGGCCATGCCTTCGGAGATGTCTGGGCGGTCGTGAAAGCCGGCGGCGATGAAGAGTGGGGGCATGCCTTTTTCGGCGGAGAAGAGGCCGGAGGTGCCGGGGTAGATGAGGGCTTGGAAATCGGGGCGGGAGCTTTGGCGCTCGATGGGATCGGCGGCGTCTTTTTCGCCCGGGTCGTTCTTCATCGCGGCAAAGGCGGCGAGTTCGCCCCCGGCGGAGAAGCCGAGAATGCCGAGTCGGTCGGTTTTGATGTGCCAATCACCAGCGCGGCTGCGGATCAGGCGGATGGCGCGGCGGGCATCGGCCATGGCGTGATCTTGAATCGTGTAGGTGCTGCCCTTCTCACGGGCGAGACGGTATTTCAGCACGAAGGCGGCGATGCCGCGCTCCTGGAACCACTCCGCCAGCGCATAGCCTTCGTGGCCGAGGCAGAGCTTCTGATGACCGCCGCCGGGGCAGATGATGACAGCCGTGCCGGTGGCTTTGTCCGCTGCAGGCACAAAGGGCGTGAGGGTGGGCTGGTGGACGTTGCACACGTTGGAGCCTTCGACCTTCTCCGGCTCGGCTTGGCGGGCTTCGGAGCCGGGAGCGCCTTTTTCCCAAAGCGGGATGGCGGGAGGTGTTTCAGCGGCGAAGGCGGCGGCGGCGATGAAACCAGTAACAAAAGCAGCAAAACGGGGATTCATAAGGGTGACGAAACTGACAGAAAGCATCGCTGGCCGCCAGCGGCTTTCCTTGAAGTTTCGGCCCGGTTTCTGACGGCTGTTCTGACGCATCTTTTTAGTGGGCTTGTGACGGAATGGCGGGTATAACTCGGGTACCCTACCCCCAAATGCCGTCGCGGCATGTCTCGCTGAATGAGCCGTCCCATCACATCCATCCGTTTTCCAGGTGAGAGCACCTGGGAGGTCTGGCGCAGCAATCGCGCCGGAAAGTGGGAGCATGTGCTGATGGCGGAGGTGAACGACAAGGCGGGCATCCATGCCCTGCCCTCCGTGCATGTGGATAGCTCCCCCTTCTGGTCCGCCACGCAGGGCGAGGAGGTGCCGGAGCCGGATGATGTCTCCGTGCTGCGCTGGGAGGCCTCTGGCGTGAGTGACCTGGAAGGAGCTCGCCAATCCGCCTGCTGGAAGGTTTTGGAGCAGCCACACCGTCACCTGATCGGCTCGATGGCCATCGCGGCGGATATGCTGGACGATGAGAGCCTGGGCCTACCGGCGGAGCGGTATGAGATCAGCGCCCGCATGCTGCCGCTGCCTCCGAATGGCATCGCGATCTGGAAGGAAAGCGGCCGCTTCGTGATGGCTTTCACGCGTGAGGGGCAGTTGCTGCATGTGACGCTGCTGGCCTCGCCGATGCTGGATGCCGATGCGGTGCTGGAAATCCGTGATGGGCTGGTGGCGCTGGATGCGCATGAGTTTCTCGACCAGATCAACGAGGTGAAAATATGGACGGACTGCGAGCCGGATTTCGTAGCCGCCCTTTCGAGCATGCTGAGCACCAGCGACGTGCAAAAAGAGCCGCGTCCGGCCCCCATCGTGCCCACGAGCTTCATCGACCTCGTGCCGATGCAGGTGGCGCTGGTGCGTGGTGAGCAGCAGCGGCGGCAGCGGCTCGTGCAGATCGCCACGGCGCTGGCGGCGGTGTTCGTCGTGGTGTTTGCCTCTTGGGCCTTCCTGCTGTGGCGTCAGGAGCAAACAATCCTCGCCGAGGAAAAGGCGCTGCAAAACCTGGGTCCGCAGGTCTTTTCCGTGCAGGAGGCGAAGCAGGCCTGGATGGCCATGGAGGGGGCGGTGAACCCGGATCTGTATCCGGTGGAGCTTTACCATCAGATCATCTCCCTGCTGCCACCATCTGGCGTGCGCCTGAACGAATTCCAAATCGAAAACGACACGCTTACCGTGCATGGCGAGGCTTCGGATACGCAAAAGGGCCTCGATTTCCGTGAGCAGCTCACGAACAGCCCCGCTCTCGGCCGCTTTGAGTGGAACATCCCTGTCCCGAAGAGCCTGGACGGCACGCGAGTGCAGTTCGATGCGGTAGGAACCTACAAACAGATCGAGGAGGCACCCGATGAAGGCCAGTGAACAACGCCTCGTGCTCGTGCTGATCATCCTCGTGGCCGTTTTTGCCACGGGTTTCACCGCCATGCGCATGCTGGGCTGGCAGCGCACGTTGGATAAGAAAGCCCGCTCGGTCGTGATGCGAGCGAATGAAACGAAGCAGCTCCTCACCGAGGCTCCGATGTGGGAGGAGCGGCTCGCCTGGTTGCGCACGGCCCAGCCGCAAATGACCAGCGTGAACAAGGCCAACAACGATCTGGATCAATCCCTCGTCGAGACCGCCAAGAACAACAATGTCACCATCGAAAACAAGCAGCTTCAGGAGCCTGCCGAGACCGCCTACTTCCATCAGGTGGGTGAGACGGTGATCGTGAAGACGGAGGTGAAGCAGCTCTTCCAGTGGCTGCACGCGTTGCAGACGCCGGAGAGCTTCACGCTCGTCTCCCACCTCACCATCCAGCCCGTGCCGGAGGATACCACCAAGGTGACCGCCACCGTGCATGTTTCCCGCCTTTTTTCACTCACCAAGACGCCCACTGAAAACACGGTCGAAACCACCAAAACCCCATGAAAACAGCCCTCGCCTTCATCACGATGACGCTGGGAGCCGCTTCGGGCCTCCCGGCGGTGGAAAATGCCTCTGCGTCCGGTTTTGAGCCGCCAAAGAAATACGGCGCCGAACGCTACATGGCCGGTTGGGAGCGGAATCCCTTTGCCGTGCCCACCCCGCCAGCCCCACCTCAAGCGGTGGAATCCCAGTTCAAAGACCTCGCCATCAAATCCATCTACGGCCCGAAGGACAGCCCCATCTTCTCGCTGGTGAACACCAAGACGCATGAACGCATGCGCATCACCATGGAAAAGCCGACCAAGGACGGCGTGGAGTTGAAAAGCTTCTCCCTCGCTGAAAACCGCCGTGAGACCACCATCGAGGTCGCCAAAGGCATAGAGACGGCCACGCTGAAATATGCCACCGACTATGTGCCACCTGCGGCAAATGGTGCTCCAGGAGCCAGACCGGGAATGCCAGGCATGCAGAGTGCTCCAGGCATGCCCGGAGGAGCCAATCGCATCCCCATTCCCCAAGTCAGTTCGGCCAATCCGGCTGCCAATCGTGGCCTACCCGGCCAGCCAGCCGCCCCAGCGAATCGCGGTGCTCTTCAGGGCAGTCCTGTCGCCATCGGAGCACCGGGTGCCAATACGGCCGCCACCAATGCCGCCGCCCGCCGACGCATCATCCCCGGTGTGGTAGGCACTGCCAATCCCGCCGCCGGTATCCCCGCCGTCAATGTCGGCGTCGGAAACAATGGCTCTCCCACCATCACTCTCGGCACGATGGGCAGCAATACCTCCGCCCCACAGCCTCAGAATACGGGTGCCCCCGGCGAGATCACCCCCCCCATCGTGCGGCCACCGCCCTCGATCTACCTCGATGGCAGCCGGCAGCAGTAGCCTCACCTTCATCCTGTCATGAAAGCATCGTCTCATCTGGCCCTCGTGGCACTTTTCGGGCTCCTCGCCGTGCAAATCCCGGCACAAACACCTGCGCCGCCCGCCATCCCAGCCCGCCCGACCACCCCGCCGAACATTCCGCGCCCCGTTCTGCCACCAGGCCTCCAGCGCCCCGGCATCGCCAATCCAAACGCCGTGCCCCCCGCTATCCCTGGAGCCGTGAACCGCCCAGGCCTACCCGCTGGCGTTACCGGTCCAAAGCCCGCCATCCCCCCGCCCCCTCCCACCGGTGCTCCTTCCGCAGTCCCCGCAGGCAACACGCCAAAGCCCCCGCCCGCCGTTCCCACCGCGAAGCCCGGTGAAAAAGCGCCCAATTTCATCGCCTTCGACGCCGAGACCGTCGATGTCGTCCTCGAAGAATACTACCGCGTGACCCAGCGCCGCGTGCTCAAAGATCGCGGCCTCGAAGCCACCACCGTCACCATCATGGTGCCCGGCGAGTTCACCGATGAGGAGTATCAGGACATCATCGAAAAAGGCCTCCTCATGCACGGCCTCGCCCTCGTGCCCAGCGGCTCGAGCCTTTGGAAACTCGTCGCCGCCGAGACCGGCTCCAGCCCCGGCCAGCAGCAGCTTCCGATGGTACTCGATGCCGAAAAACTACCGGAAACCGATCAGGTCGTCGTCCACGTCGCCACGCTGAATTACCTTTCCGCTGAAGATGCCGCCACCACGCTTCAGAGCGCCATCCCACCGCATCCGTATGGCAAAATCGTCGCCGTGCCGAATGCCCGCTCCCTCGTCATCACCGAGGCCTCGCAGACCATCCGCGCCTATCTGGACCTCATCAAGCAGCTCGACCTCCCGCCTAGCCAGACCCTGCAAAAGACCCTCAAACTCGTCCGCACCGATCCTGAGGAAGTCGCCAAGCAGCTCGAATCCCTGCTCGACCTCAAAAACGGAGGTGACAGCGGCACCGGCTCAGCCAGCCGACCCGCCACCCCTCCTGCCACGCCCGTTCCGCCACGAGCACCCACCGTGCCCGGCATCCCGCAGCAGGCCGGTCAGCCAGCCGCTGCCGCCGCACCCGTCGTCTCCGCCAGCGGCGGAGGAGCCACCGCCGAGGGCCCCAAGCCGGTCATCCTTCCCATCACCCGCACGAGCAGCCTCCTTATCATTGCCCGGCCTCACGATATCGAACTCATCGAAAAACTCGTCGCCGAAATTGACGCCGAGGTCACCGCGAATCGCTTCGTCTCCCGTCGCCTCAATTACATCGACCTGACCGCCTTCCTCGGCCTCGCTGAAAAAGCGCTGATGCGTTACGACAAAAGCGCCACCGGTAGCACCAGCACCACGCTCGGCTCCAACAGCGGTAACAACTCCACGAGCAACACGAACAACAACAGCTTCGGCAACAGCGGCTTTGGAAACAGTGGTTTCGGCGGCAGCAGCTTTGGTGGCGGCATGAGCGGCGGACTCGGCGGAGGTGGTTTTGGCGGAGGTGGTGGCGGCGGCGGCAGCTTCGGCGGTGGCGGTGGTGGCCCCAAACTGGATGTCACCACCAAGGCCAGCAGCGTCCTTATCAGTCGCACACTCGTCATCATCGATCCCGGCAGTTCCAAATTCTTCGCCAGCGGACCGCCCGAGCAGCTTCAGATGCTCGAAGACCTCGCCGACGAGCTCGATGTGCGTCCGCGGCAGATCATGCTCGCAGCAGTCATTGGAGAATTCACGCTCTCAGATCAGTTCAAGTTCGGCCTCGACTGGTTAAATACGCTTCAGAACATCGGCGGCGAAAGTGGTCGTCAGGCTGGTGGCGGGATTAACACGAGCGGAACCTTCTTCGACCCAGCCAAGCTGGCAAATCCCGCCAGCTTCATAGGAAGCGCCGCCGCATCCGCAGGTGGCATCACAGCCTACGGACACATCGCACGGAATCTGCACGTCTTCATGAACACCGTCGAAGATACTGGACGCTTCAGAGCCTTGCAGAAGCCGGTCCTCACGACGCTGAATCATCAAAAGGCGCAGATTTTCATCGGCGAGCAGATTCCCATCGCAGGCAACAGCTTCAGCAGTGGTGTCGCGGGTGGTTTTTCCACCTCGACGCAATTCATCCCAGTGCGAATCCAGCTCGATATCACCCCACACATCTTCAACGACCAGGAGGTCATGCTTGAGTTCAGTCAGACCAACAACTCGAGGGGCAAAGATGTCACCGTCAGTCCTGGCGTCGTCGTCCCTGGCATCCGCGAACAAGGAATGGCCAATGCGCTCATCGTTCCGGATCGCAGCATTGCGATGCTCGGAGGACTCATCTCCGAGGACAACCGCAATGACAGCGTTGGCGTGCCCTTTGTGTTTCGCCTGCCGCTGATCAAATACCTCTTTGGCAGTGTGGATAAGGAAAAGAACCGCAAAGAGATCATGATCTTCGTCCAGCCCATGATCATGCCGGATGGTGCCACGCACATGAGCGAGCAAACACGTTTCATGAACAACAGCCCGGAGTCTGAAGCCATCTTAGATTTTGGAGGACGCCCCGAAGAACCCCTCCCGCCCGCAGGCCCCAACTTCTACAACAAGGGCATGCCTCGCGTGCAGGAAGACCTCAACGCTACACCGCCGCCCCCAGCCGAGGAAAAACGCGGCATGTGGGACAAGTTCAAGGGCCTCTTCAAAAAACAGAAGTAAGCCTCAGTCGGTCGCCTTCCCTCAACGCATCACCACGGGTTGGCCGGTGCATTCGAGAACGCTGTGCCAGAGTTCCTGAGTGGGATCGACCTTGCGGCGGCCGTGGATGACGAGTTCCAACGGCAAGTGGATGAAGGAGCCGTGCCAACGGCCCACGAGCATCCCGGTCTTCCCCGCCATGGCGGCATGCACAGCGGACTGGGCGAGGCGAGAGCAATAGACATTGTCCTGCGCATTCGCTGGCACACTGCGGACGATGTAACTGGGGTCGATGTATTTGATGTTCACTTCGTTTTTGCGGGCTTTGAAGAAGCCGTTGATGCGATCCTTTAAAAAGGCACCGATGTCGCCGTAGCGCTGGTTGCCGGAGGCATCGGTGGCGTCACTGGCCGCCATGAGGTGCTGACCAGCCCCCTCGGCCACGACGATGACGGCGCTGCCGCGCTTCATGAGGCGATGGCGCAGGCATTCGAGCAGGCCCCCCTCGCCTTCGAGCTCGAAAGGCACCTCCGGGATAAGTACGAAATCCACATTGCTACCCGCCAGCGCCGCGTAACAGGCGATGAAGCCGGAATCGCGGCCCATGAGCTTCACGAGCCCCACGCCATTGACGGCTCCGGTGGCCTCGACGTAAGCGCATTTCACCGCCTGCACAGCGGCGTCAAAGGCCGTCTCGAAGCCAAAGCTCTTGTCGAGGTAGCGGATGTCGTTGTCGATGGTCTTCGGAATGCCCACGACGGCCTTTTTGAGTCCACGCGCCTCGATTTCCTTCACCAAAGCCGCCGCGCCACGCAGCGTGCCATCCCCGCCGATGACGAAGAGGATGTCGATGCTCATCTCTTCGAGCGTATCGACCATCTCACCGATGTCCTGCATGCCACGCGAGCTGCCCAGCATCGTGCCGCCGAAGTGGTGCGCCTGCTCCACGGAATGCGGGCGCAGCAGCAGCGGCGTGTGGCCGTAGCGCTGAACCAGCCCTTCGTAGCCGTAACGGAAGCCATAGGTGCGGGTGACGCCGTATTGGAGGTGAAGACGGTTCACGAGGCCGCGGATGATGTCATTCAGACCAGGGCACAGACCTCCGCAGGTCACGATGCCCACGGTGGTGCGTGCCGGGTCAAAATAGACCATCTCCCGAGGGCCAGCCTCCTCGTAGCTCGGCACCGAGCAGTCCCGACCGTCCTCCAGCAGATGGCTGTGGTAGAGGATGCGGTCTGTGTCGTCGGTTTTATACGGGGCCTCGACACCGCCGATGCGGTGGAGAGGCGAGGGATAGCGGCAGGCGCCGAGCGAGGGGATGCTCGTATCGTGAGGGGCGGGGGTCATGGCTGGTTGGGAGTCTTTACCAGCAAGAGGGATGCCAGCCAGAAATGCCAACGCTGTCGAAAGTGCACACAATAGCATCTGAGCCAAGCATTCACCATGGCTGAGCGAATAATTGAGATAATCTCGAAGACGCGGGTTGAACGGCCTGTGTTCAAGGAAAAGACGGCAAGTGTCTCCGTTGATCAGAGGAATACCTCACTACTCTACTTCCGCATCATATCTCACCAACACCGCTTGAACACGAAGTACAGCACAGTAAGCACCACGATCATAAACGCAGCAATACCCCAATACCTAATCATTACAAAATCAGAGTTCTGCGTCATTGGTGCAGGCTTGGTGTTCGGCACTGACGTTTGCATAACTAGTTGTGGCTTGAAGTCTTTGGAAACATCTAAGCTGACCCGCTCAGCCGAGGACACAGAGGCCTTGAGCAGAACTTCGGCTCGGATGCCTACCCCCGTTTTAAACTCGCTGCCAGTTCTAAACGAAGTGGGATCCCATTCCACCAGCAGCCGTTTACCTCTCCTCCATCGTTCGCCGTAGGCTTCCGTGAGGTTAAGCGTGAACTCCAGCGATTCATCCGGCTTGATCGCACGAATCTGGTGATACCTCACATCGTGGGTATATGGCATGTTTCCCCATTCCCATTCAGGGTCGAGGTCAATTTTATGACCGCCCGCATCATAAAGAAAGAAGACGAATCCCTGAGTGATGGACCGAACAGAGTACCGAACATCAAATTTATTATGATTGACCAAGCGGCATGTCATCTCGCTTCCGAAACCGGCCTGACCATCCGTCGGCTTCACAACTAGTTCGAGGCCGTCTTTGGATGGCAATGGAGCTTTAGAGGCATTTTCAGATAAGAACAGCGCACGCCGTTCTGCGAGTTCTTGCAGTTGAGCATTTGGCATTTCTGCTGCTTGCGGCGGAGTAAAATTTTGAGCACCAATTGGTGCTTCACTAAGACAAGCCGTAAGACAGGCAAAAAAGATCAAATTCAAAAGTTTGGTTTTCATGGGACTGGTTTGAAGAATCCGCTCGTAACGTTTTTCGCCCACTCAGGGTGATGACTTGTTTCAACTGAGGTCCCAGATGATTGATCGGCATTCACCAAGGACCAGACTTCATCTAGTTTTGATGCAGCTCCGCTCCATTCCCAGGCTAGCTTTCGTAGAGGAACATATCGCGAGGCTGCTCCTGGCGGCAGAAACATGACATATGTTTGGAAAGCCTCGGCATTGATGCTCACGAGCTTGCTTCCAGCGAGGCCATTGTCGGGCATATCGTGTGCCTGATTAGTTGTGTTTGTTTGATAGCTCCCGGCATTGCCGGGATGGCTGCCAAGTGGTAACGGTGCATATGGGAAGGTGGTATCCAGAACTTGTTCCCCGTTGAGCGAATACACCTTTTCACTACCGTCATCTTTAGTGAGAGCGCGGCTCGGTGTGACAATCTGAACCCAATTCCATTTACCTTGGGGCCATCCTGTCGGCATGGTAACAGTGCCAGAATAATCGATACCATACGAAGTGCCATTTGCAGGCAACAGAGCAATGAGGCCTGCTCCAATGTTTAAGGCTGTGGCACCAATATTCGCTGTTAGATCGCTTGAAGGCTTCTCCACCGTGATGGTCGTATTCAGAGTTTGCGCCACGCCGTTGACCTGGAAGTTCACCTGAATGCTCTTGGTTCCCGAATCCGCGAAGTAAAAGCTGCATGATACGCCCTGCTTGTCGCCTACGCTCATTTGAGTGAGTGTTCCATTCGTCTGGCTAGCGGTGTAGTCTTTGAAAACCTTCTCCGGCAGCGTCCACTCAAAGTTGTTGAAATACACACCTACCGGAAGGGTTCCAACATGCACCTTGAGATGAATCCACTGACCCGGCAGTGCTTTGAGGTTCGATCCGCTCATCGGTAGAAAGTTTGTCACACCCGTCCCGCTCAACTCGTCGGGATCACGCCTGATCTCCAATTGCTGCACGCCTGCCGCGCCCACCGAAATCTCGGCGGAAGAACTCACGACCTGCGCGGTTTGTACCGCAAAGTCACTCGTTTGAGTCAAGCCGGGCGGCAGGACGGCGGTGATGTATTGCTGGCCGCCTCCCCCGGCACCCGTGCCGTCCAGCCGCAACCACGCGATGCGCGGGCGCGTGCTCGCAAAGTTGGCCTCCAGCCGCAGCTGGGCCCAGGTGTAGTCATACTCCGCCTCCTCCACCACATTGTATTCCAAATCATGGTGATAGCCCGAGGCCAGAGGATTGTCCGAATAAGGATCAAAGATGCTCCAGCCATTGAAGCTCACCGCATAAAAATTAGGTACGGCGGGCAAGGCTGGTAGCTGCGGGCGTTCAGGGTAAGACTGCACCGGTTGGCTCGTGAATCCTGGTATGTTGGAGTATGACTTTCTGAGCGTGAAAGTCTGCACCCCTAGCACTGGCTGAGAGACGACATGCCTCGCAGAAAGATATGTCCGGTTAGCCCGCAGCTTGTAAGAACCACCGTTGTAGTCAGGATTGGAGGAGCCATTCACCGGGCTGTAACCACCACCCCATTCCACCGAGTCCGAAAAGCCATCGTCATCCGTATCGGAATTGAGTGGATTGCTCCGCGGGCCGGAGGAAGCCACTTCCTGCGCGTTGGTCAGCCCATCGCCGTCAAAATCCGCTAGGGATGCGCTGCCAGAAAAGAGCTGATCCGTATAGACCAGCCGCACAAACATCCGCTGCCCCGTCGTGCTCAGGTTCCAGGAATGCACGGCACTGGTGCCTGACTCCACCACCGGCATGTAGGACCAGGTATTCGGGTTCAGCGTCGGATTGCTCTGCACAAAGTAAGTGCGCCCCGTCCTGCCCCACCATTTGACCGCTCTCACATTGGGTGTTTCGGTCGCTTCAATCCGCAAACCCTCGCCCGGATCATCCGCCGTTTGGCCGGAGGCAGACGAAACCATCACCGCCACCGCGAATGCCACGCGGCTCCATGCTTGGATCGTGCTCATGGCTGCTCCTCCTTCCAAAACTGGATAATGACATCCTGCGGAGCCGGAGGCGGCTCAGGATGCGCCGCCTTGTAGGCCGCCTCCTTTACCTTTTGTGCCTCACGCTGCACACGACGCTCGTGCAGTGCCTCCCAATTCGCCTCCACATAAGCATGCAGCGCATCCAGCGGCGCACAGGCCACCGCTTCATCCTGCGGCGCACCCGGATATTCCATCAGCACATACCAAGCCCGCATCCCCTCAGGCACTGCTGCGAGCACCTCCGCTGGAAAAGCAGGCCACGGGCGCTGCAATACCACTCCAGCCGGAGGCTGCCGGTGCGTCATCGTGATGGACATCAACCGCCTCGTCACCCCATCGTGCTCAAACTGCGGGATCGCCTCCAGCAGACGAAAATCAATGCTGCTCCAAGCCCGGCATTCGACGCCGTTATGAAGCCATTTGATCTCTGTCAACGTGCCCTCATAAACGCGAGCCGTGACACTCAAGATCGGCGGCAGAGGCACAGCAGGTGCCGAAGAAACCAGCGGAGCCGGTTGAAGCGCCGCGAGCTGTGCCGCCGTCGGTGGCTCGATACGCTGAAAAGTCGTCGTGCCGCCATCTGCATTGCGCACCGTGCTCGAATACAGGATACGCGGGTTTTGTATCAGCTTCGGCGGTGCCTCTTGGGCGAAAGCTCCGCCTGCAAAGACCAGCAGCAAACAGAAGATCGAATGATGAAACGGCAGTGGATTCATGACTTGGGAATCAGTTGAGGAGACAAAGTCTTCCTTTTGTTTCTTGGGCAGAAAAGAGGGCGCGAACTTGTTCGCACCCCTCGTCCTGGCACCGTCAAGCGCCCGCTCGAACAGGCACGGCAAGCCGCGCCCCGGTCGGGCGCGCTTCCCATGAAGTTTCGAGCATAGGGCATTCAAAATTGACGGTTTCGGACGAGGCCCCGCCGCCCTCCCGGGCGGCACGCAAATTGGTTTATGTCAGTGAGAAAAAATCAGTCGATAGGCAGAAAGCATGTGGATGGACTCAAATGTTTTACCGGAAGGCCGTCTCGCTGGCAATGGATTCTTCAAGTAGTAAAAAATGCGCTGAGACGGTGAGGGGGGCAGCGGCTCTGATTTGGGTGCGTAAAAGCTCAGAGTTCCCGAAGGCAAAGTTTCGATAGATTCTCCTTCGCGATCTCGTATGAAGAAGGCCCCAAAAACCCACCCCACGCCAGACGATCCCCAATCCCGTCCAGCGGCCCCTTTTTGCATGGTCACCCAGGCTTGTCTCACCCCGTCCCTACGTCTCGCGCTCCTCGGCGCGATGCTCGTGACGATGTGCGGATGCAAAACCTCGATGTATAAAAACTGGGCGGACCGGGAGGTCTTTGGCCTGCTGAAGAAAAAGACCAGCAAGGTGCCCAATTCCGGCCAGCACCTGCTCGACATCACCCCGCCGCCGCCCGTTTCCATGAAGGAACTGGCGAAGAACCTGAAGACGGTCGAATTCCTCGGCGACCGCGCCACCATCGAAAAAGACGCCCGTGTGATCGCCCTGGCGGATGCGCTGAACTTTGGTGTGCATCGCAATCGGAACTACTTGCTGCAAAAAGAGGTCGTTTACCTCGCCGCGCTCGATTTGACGCTCACGCGGCAGAATTTCTCCCCCATCCTCAGCGGCAGCGGCTCCGGCACGATGGACCGCAGCAAGGTGAGCAACGGCGTGACCACGCTGGTGAACACCAGCACCCTCACCGCCAGCGGGGACATGGGCTTTAGCGTGCTCACCCGCACCGGGGCACGCCTCGCGGCGGATCTGACGACGGATTTTGTGCGCTTCATCACCGGCGGCCTGCGTGACACCGGCGATTCGCGGCTCGCCTTCACCCTTTCGCAGCCTCTCCTGCGCGGCGCGGGCTACCTCGCGGCCTCCGAATCGCTCACTCAGGGAGAGCGCACCGTGCTCTACAACATCCGCACCTTCACCCAGCAGCGGAAGTCCTTCGCCGTGGAGGTGGCCACGCAGTATTTCCGCGCCATCCAGAGCCGCGAAACGGCCCAGAATTCCTACCTCGGCTACATGGCCTTCAATTCGGTCGTCGAGCGTGAGCAAGCCATGGCCGAAGCCAATCTGCGCAGCCGCTCTTCCCTAGGCCAGCTCCTCCAGGCGCAGATCAATTTCCAACGCACCTGGACCAATGCCATCCGCAACTACGAGCAGGCTCTCGACGATCTCAAAATCACCCTCGGCCTGCCGGTTACCGAACGCATTGTGCTGAACTACAAAGACCTCGACGATCTGCAAATCCTCACGCCGCCCGGCACATTGGATGATGCCATGCAGACGGCACTCACCACGCGGCTCGATCTTTGGAATACCCGGGATCGTGCCGAGGATGCCACCCGCCGCGTGCTCATCGCGAAACAGGACACGCTACCCACACTCAACGCCGTCGTCTCCCACCGCACGCTCGACGATCCCAACGTGAATGACTTCAGCCTGCAAACCCGCAATCGCGGCGTGAGCATCGGCCTCAACACCGATCTCAATTTGAACCAAAAGCCCGAGCGCAACACGCTTCGTGCCGCCATGGTGGCCGAGCAACGCACCCGTCGTGAGCTGGAACTGGCCGAGGAGCAGGTGCGCAATGCCGTCCGCACCGGCTGGCGAGATTTGGAAGTGGCTCGAAAGCAGTATGACTTCGCCAAGCGCGGCATGGAGATCAGCATGAACCGCCTCGAAGTCGAAGAAGCCTTCATGGCCGAAGGCCAGGGCACGGCCCGAGACCTCATCGAGGCCCAGCGTGACCTCAACACCACTCGCGACCTCATGGTCTCTACCCGCATCAATCATAATCTCGCCCGCTTGCAGCTCTGGCGGGACATGGGCGTGCTCTTCATCGAGAAAGACGGCTCGTGGGTGGACGTATTAAACAAGGAGAAACCGAAGGGAGAATGATGAAAAAGGGAAAAACCATCACCTGGCTCATTCTGAGCACCATCACCGCCGCCCTCATCTGGCAGGCCTGGGACTGGTTCGCTGGCTCTGGCACCACCGAGCAGGAAGTACCCACCTTCGCCGTCCAACGTGGCGCTTTGGAGATCAATGTCCTGCAAGGCGGTGAAATCCGCGCCCTGCAAAACCTCGAGCTAAAATCCGAGATCGAGATCCCCACCAAGATCCTCTCCCTCATCCCCGAGGGCTACCTCGTGACCGAGGAAGATGTGAAAAACGGCAAGGTACTCGTCGAACTGGATGACACCGAGGTGAAGCAGAAGATCCAAAACCACGAGATCGAATTCCAAACCACCGTCTCCGCCTTCATCGATGCCGATCAGGCCCGCGAGATCCAGAAAAGCGAAAACCAAAGCCTCTTTCGCGCCATCAAAGAGACCGGCATCTTTGCCCTCATGGACTTTGAAAAGTATCTCGGCCGTGAAGTCACTGCCGCGATCCTCACCAAGGCAGGCCTACCCAAGGACGTGACCGATTTCGAGAAATACGCCGCCGTTTTAGAGACTCAGGCGGACACCCCAGTGAACCCCGATGTCGGCAAACCGAAGGCCGCCGCCGATAAAACCGCCAAAAAGACCGCTCCTAAGCCCATCAGCGAGCGCATCGACTTCGCCCCCTTCCTTGAAGCCAGTACCTCAGCCGATGGCGAAGCGCAGCAAAAGCTCCGCCAGCTTGATGACGAGCTTCTGCTCCGCAAAGCCGAACTAGCCGTGGCGAAGCAGAAGGTCGAGGCATCTGGCCGTCTGGCAGGTAAAAACTACATCTCCAAGGCCCAGCTCGAAAACGACCAGGTCACCCACGAAAAGGTGGAACTCTCCGTCAAGACCGCCGAGACGCAGCTCCACCTTTTTAAAGCCTACGAGTTCAACAAGCAGTGCTCCACGTTCATCTCCGTTTACCGCGAGGGCATTAACAAGCTCCAGCGGACCATCCGCGAGAACCGCAGCCGTCTGGCCCAGGTGGAAAGCCGCTTCCTCACCGCCAAACGCCGCCATGAAATGGAGATCACCCAGCGTGAAGACCTCGACCGACAGCTCAAAGCCTGCGTCATCAAAGCCAGTCAACCGGGCCTCGTCGCTTACGGCGATCTGAACGCCTCCTCCGCCTACAACTACAGCAACAGCATCGAAGAAGGTTCCTCCGTCCGCTTCCGCCAGACGATCCTCACCATCCCGGACATGAGTCAGATGGGCGTGAAAGTGAACGTCCACGAGTCCCAGGTGAAAAAGGTCCACATCGGTCAGCGGGCGCTCGTACGTGTGGATGCGGAGCCCGGCAAGCTCCTCGAAGGCAAGGTGGCCGAACTCGCCATCCTGCCAGATAGCAGCAGCAGCCGTTACACCCCGAATTTGAAGGTGTACCCAGCCACGATCCACATCGACGGCTTCCATCCATGGCTCAAACCCGGCATGAATGCCAAAGTCGAGATCATCATCAATCTCCTCGCCGATGTGCTCTACGTCCCCGTGCAGTCCATTGAGGTCGATGGAGATGACCACCACTTCTGCTATGTGAGCAAAGGAGGTGGCCTGGAGCGTCGCTCCATCGTCACCGGCCAGTTCAACGAAGAATTTATCGAGGTGCGGGATGGCTTGGTGCATGGCGAGGATGTAGCACTCTCCCTGCCGAAGAAGGCCGAGCTTGAAGATCAGCCCTCACCTGCTCCCAATCCCACCGGCAAGCCCAAAGACGCCAAAGGCAAGGAGAAGAGCATCGCGGCGGCGAAGTAGAGAGAGCCGAACGGCACTTTCTGTGCTACGCCGCGGCCATGTCCGCCTTGCATTGGACGCAGCGAGCGCTCATGGTGGCCGCCCGTTTCCTCTCCCGTGAGTCCTCCCACTCCCAAAATCGTGATCATCGGTGCCGGCCTGGCAGGGCTGGCCTGCGCCCGTGTGCTGGCGAAGTCCGGCGTGCCTTTCACTTTGCTGGAATGCTCGAATGGCGTCGGCGGTCGCGTGCGCACGGATGTGGTGGACGGCTTTCGGTTGGATCGCGGCTTTCAGGTCTTCCTCCCTGCCTACCCGGAGGCCCGCCGCGTGCTCGACTACGCCGCACTCGATCTCCGTCCCATTTTTCGCGGAGCGGATGTGTTTGTGAAGGACCGCTTTCATCGCGTGGCGGATCCGGTGGGGCATCCCATTGGCGCCTTCAAATCCCTGTGGGATGAGGAAGTCGTCTCCATACGAGATAAATGGTTCATGCTAGTGCTTCGCAAAGAAGCCTTCGGACTCAAAGAACCGCCTCGCGGCCTGCCGGAGATGGAGGCGGAGGACTACCTGCGGGAGTTCGGCTTCTCCGAGCGGATGATCGATCGTTTCTTCCGGCCCTTCTTCGGCGGCATCTTCCTTGAAAAAGACCTCCGCACCTCGGCGCGGATGCTTCTTTTCCTCTTTTCCATGTTTGATCGTGGCGGCAGCGCCCTCCCGGCGCAGGGCATGCAGGCCATTCCAGACCAGCTCGCCGTGGCTCTCCCACCGGGAACCCTCAAGCTCAACACGCCCGTCGCCCATGTGCGCCGTGGTGAGGTGGGCCTCGAAAGCGGTGAACTCATCCAGGCCGATCACATCGTGCTCGCCGTGAGCGAGCATGCGGCCTTCCGCCTGCTGCCCAATGGCGTCGTCAACATGCCAAAACCCTCCCGCTCCACCACCTGCCTCTACTTTGCGGCGAACGAGGCGGACATGCCGCTGAAGGACCCCATCCTGCATCTCGATGGCGATGGCCGTGGCCCGGTGAATTCCATCTGCGTCCTCTCCCGCATCGCGCCGGAGTATGCGCCGCCGGGCCAGCATCTCATCTCCGCCTCCATCATTGGCATGCCTTCCAGCGCCGAGCTGGAGGATGTGGTCCGCGATCAGATGACCCGCTGGTTTGGCCCCTGCGTGAGCCGCTGGCGTCATCTGCGCAGCATCCAGGTGCGTCATGCGCAGCCGGAGGCACGCCAACTCAAGCTCGGTGAAGCCTCACTCGCTCCCGAGATCGAGCCTGGCCTCTATCGCTGCGGCGATTGGTGTGAGGATGTCTCCATCAATGGCGCACTCCTCAGTGGTCGCCATGCAGGCGAGGCACTCCTGCGAGCCATTGGCGAGCCGGTTTGATTCCCGCCCCAGCGCAAGGCAGCGCCATCGCGGGCTTATTCCACGCACCATGAACGTGCCCACCACCTCACGCCGTCGTTTCCTCGCTACCTCGCTCGCTGGCGCTGTCTCACTCCCCGCCTGATCCGCACCTCGCGGTGCCAATGGAGACATCCGCGTGGCCGTCATCGGCTTTCGCGGTCGTGGCAGCGGTCACATCAAAGAACTGCTCAAAGTGCCCGGCGTGCGCCTCGTGGCCCTTTGCGACGCCGATCAGGCCGTCATCGACAAAAAGATGGCTGATCTCGCCAAGGACAACATCCAGGTCAAAACCTACCGCGACTTCCGCGAGTGCTGTGCCGACAAAGACATCGATGCCGTCACCATCGCCACACCGAACCACAGCCATGTCTTGATCGCCTTGACCGCTCTCCAGCACGGCAAGCACGTCTATGTCGAGAAACCGGTGAGCCATAATGTGATCGAGAGCGCCAAACTCATGGCCGCCGCCACCAAAGCCGCCGCCAAGGGACTCATCGTCCAGCACGGCATGCAGCGCCGCTCCGATGAAGGCTGGGCCTCCGCTATGCAATGGGTCAAAGAAGGCCACATCGGCAAGCCCAAACTCTCCCATGCCCTCGTGCATGGCCTCCGCATGAGCATCAACAAAGTGGATGCCGCCCAGCCACCGCCAAGCACCGTCGATCACAAACTCTGGTCCGCCCCGCGACCGGAGATGCCCGTCATGCGCAAGCAGTTCCACTACGACTGGCATTGGCAGTGGCCGTATGGCAATGGCGATATCGGCAATCAAGGCCCGCATCAATACGACGTGGCCCGCTGGGCGCTCGGTGATCCCGACACGCTGCCAAAGCGCGTCATGAGCTTCGGCAACCGCTGGGGTTACACTGATGACGCTCACAGCGCCAACTGCCAGATCGCCTTCCATCCCTACGAGCCCGTACCGCTCATCATGGACAAGTTTGGCCTGCCAGCTCGCAACGTCGATCCGAAGAGCGGTGAGCCACCTTACAAAGCCATCCGCACCGGCAACATCATCCACTGCGAAGGCGGCTACGTGGCCGAATCCAAAGCCTACGACCACGAAGGCAAGCCCATCACCAAATTCGAAAACTTCCTCATGGGCCCGGACCACATGAAGAACTTCATCGACAGCATCCGCGCCGGAAAATACACCAAGGACGTGCTGCACATACGCCACGGCCACCACGCCGCCTGCCTTGCTCATCTCGCCAACGTCTCCTACCGCCTCGGCAAAGCGATGAAGGCCGAAGAAATCAACGAGCGCCTCCAAGGCGACAAATTCGGCCAGGAGCTGCATGCCGAATTCCTCAAAAACCTCGCCAACAACGACATCGACCTCGCCAGGCAGCCCATCACGGCGGGCCCCTGGCTCGATTTCGATCCCGCCAGCCATCAATTCACCGGCGAGTTCGCCACCGAGGCCAACAAACTCTGCGTCGAAGACTACGCCGCCGGTTTTGAACTGCCGGACGTGTGATCACAGCTCCGTCACCGGCAGCCACTTCCGCTGTTCCCAGCTTTGCAGGCCGAGTTCGGCAAGTTGCACACCTTTGGCACCTTCACGCAGCGTCCACGGGAAGGGCGCATCCACGGCGACGTGCTTCAAAAACGCCTCCCACTGGATTTTGAAGGCGTTGTCGTAGGTCGTGGCATCCGGCACCTTCTGCCAGCCTTCGAAGAAGTTGATCGGCTGCTGGATGTCGGGGTTCCAGATCGGGCGAGGTGTCACACCCGCGCTCTGTACCCAGCAGTCACGCAATCCCACGATGGCGCTGCCGTGCGTGCCATCGACCTGCATCGTGAGCAGGTCATCACGGCGCACGCGCACCGTCCAGGAGCTATTGAACTGGCAGATCACACCGTCTTCACATTCAAAGGTCGCGTAACAGGCGTCGTCGCTGGTACAAGCGTATTCCTTGCCGCGTTCGTCGATGCGTTTCGGGAGGTGCGTGGCCCCCATGCAGCTCACCGCCTTCACTTTGCCAAAGAGATTGTCGATCACATAACGCCAATGGCAGAGCATATCGACGATGATGCCGCCGCCGTCCTCCTTGCGGTAATTCCACGACGGACGCTGCGCGGGTTGATCGCCATCCTCGCCGGTGAAGACCCAGTAACCGAACTCACCGCGCACACTCAAAATGCGGCCGAAGAAGCCCTGATCCTTCAGCAGCTTGAATTTGCGGATGCCGCTCAGCCACAGCTTGTCCTGCACCACGCCGTTTTTCACGCCCGCGTCCTCGCAGAGCTTGGCAAGGCGCAGCGCTTCGGCTGTTTCCACCGCCGTTGGCTTCTCGCAGTAGATGGCCTTCTTCGCTTTTACGGCCTTCTCGACAAAGCCCGCCCGTTGCAGCGTGCCGCTGGCATCGAAAAAGATCTCGTCATCCGGGTTCGCGAGCGCTGCATCGACATCCGTCGTGAAACGCGTGACACCGGTGCGTGCCGCGAGTGCCGCGAGCTTTTCGTGATTGCGTCCCGTGAGGATGGGATCAGGCATCAAAGTCAGATCGTCATTCACTTTGAGGCCGCCTTGATCGCGGATCGCCTTGATGGACCGGATGAGGTGCTGGTTCGTGCCCATGCGTCCCGTGACGCCGTTCATGATGATGCCGATTCGTTGTGTTTTCATAGGTGGAGGAAAGTTCACCATGAGAACCCACACCCAGCGATTGGTAAATCAGTTCTTTCCGATGCTTATAATCGGAAATAGTGATTAAATCGCACATCAATCGTTAAGCACATGACTCTGCGACATGAATGTAAGGCATACGCCGCGCAAACTCCAAGCAGCTACACGCCACCAGTTGGTAGACACTAGCCGTTGATGGGCCTGCTTATCAAAGCCCGCGGATAGTTTTTCGTGTAGAGGGACCTGCACCAGCCAAGTGGATGTCCAGTTGAATGCCAGCGGAAGCAAACTTGCGAGGAACCATGGTTCGCGGAAGTCGGTCATCACCATCAGTCCGGCCGTGCCGATTTCAGTGAACATTAATGGAGCTACGACCCAGGTGATTCTCTTGGTGTAGCGTTGGTGATAAGTTTGAAAAGATTCTCGCCCGATTTCGGAAAACAGGGGGTAATGGGCCAACTGAATGGTCCAGATGAGACCCACCAGCGCCCATGTCGAGCCATTGTGAAAGGTGAACAACAGACTCATGACGCGGCGGGCAGTTGAGCCATGGCAGTGTAGTCTGGACGATCCGCTGCATTCGCAAGAATGAAGCGGCGCATGACCCGCCCCTGTTGAATGAAAAAGACACCCGGCAATTGGGCGCCGTCTCCTTCCAAGGCACCGGGACGATGACCGGCTAGGAAGGATTTGAACCCGCGCCACCAGACGCTGATACCAAACAGTTGGTTCAACTTGCCACGACGCAAGCCCAGTCCTCGGTAGAGCCGACGCTCGGGATCGGAGATCGCTGGCACATCGCCGAGACCGTAACTCTTGGTGAAGTCGGCAAAGGATGCTGCGGAGTCCATGTGAACGAGAGCGAGCTTGGTTCCGTTTTTCTCGATGCCCGCACGGCACGCGGCTAGGTCCGCCAATGCTTCACGACAGAACGAGCAGCCTGATTGGCGCAGAAAGACTAGCAGCACAGGATGCTGCTGGGAAGCATCAGCGAGGCTAATGCCGTTCGTGGTCATCGTCTGGGCGAGCAAGGTCGATTCATCGGAGAGAGGAGCCGCATCGGCATCGCTTTGGTATCGGTCCCATGCGTGTCTCAGGATGAGGAGAAAGGGCACCCACCAGATGAGATCATTGGTCACACAGTTAAGCGCAAAACCCCAGGGCAACTGGCCAGTCCAAAGCGCTTGCACCATGCCAAGAGGGCCGAACACTTTTCCGAGAAAGCCCACTAGCACGATGGGCCAATGCTTTGCCGGATCAAAGGCCGCGATGGCATAACCGACGCCATAGACGCCGACGATCATGCCGATGCACTGCCAGAATTGCGGGTAATTGGGCTGTGGCATATCCAGCCAATTAAAAATGGCCCCAGGAAATAAGACGGCCCACGCACCCCAGAGCACATTGTAAAGTCCAGCAGCGAGAAGAACGTTCCGCATCCAACTTGGCGACGAATTAGAGGAGGTCATAGTATTAAAAGGTGATCAGTGCGGAGTGGTGTCGATGACAGCTGCTGCGGCAGCTCCTTGGATCATTCGTCATCGACTGGGCCTTTCAAATGCTGCTCGAACAGCTTTCGATGCTTCGTCACCCTGCCGGAAACACGTTTGCGCCACATGCGAAAGCTGGAGGGCTTCAACTCACGGCGCATCACATCAATGACCTGCCTCTCGGTGAGGCCTGTGCGCTCCTCAATCTGCTCAAACGTGGTACGATCCTCCCACGCATAACGAATGATGTGGGAGACTTGTTCAGGCGTGGCAGCCGTTTTCATGAAATGGAACTCTATTTAAAATGGCGGCTCATCTTCACCCAGAAGGGAAAGAAGCCCGCCGTGGCAAAGGAGAAAGCGGTGGCATCAGAAACTCTCCGAATCAGAGTCAACCGAGTCCCCATCGCTGCGAAGCTGGCGCTAAGGCGTGGCAGCATGTCGTGGATAGGTCCTATCATGGGTGCAAACGCCACCACCTCAGCAAGTTCATTCTCCCGCACCCAAGAGCAAAGGCCTGCAACCGGATCATCGGTTTCTAGGGCTAATGCGGGGCAGGCATAGTGAGCCGCCGCTCTCTCAAGACCATCGCCCAGCACCGCATGCAGTGAAGCGGCACGCTGACTGCTCAATTGGTAAGTCTGTGAATACACATAGCCGCTGAGGCACGCGGCCACGCTAACCGGGGCCAGCAAGGCCAGCGGTCCGATCTCCGGTGTGAGATCATCCGGGTGAATCCAGAGTCCTGTCCGATTGCTGGTAGGACCCAGGGCCGTTGGATACTGCATTGGCACCTTTTTTGCGACATCGCCAGCCTCCTCAACAATGCTGGCGACCACGGCACCGTCAGCCAATCGTTCGCTGCCAGCCGTATTTCCCGTGAGATAATTGGGTGCATATTTCTCGATGTTCGACAGCTTTACGAGGTAGCTTTTTCCGCGAGTTTGCAAACCTGCAACCCACCTCCATGAAAGTGTGTTACTCGCAGGGTCTGCATCGATGAGATGTCTGAAGAAGAAATCCGCACCCAACTCCCAAGGCAACTTTTCCACATGAACCCAAAAACTCGCCCACCACATCCGAGCGTGGTTGTGGAGATAGCCCGTTTCAATCAACTCACGAGCGATCACATCCATGCAGGCAACTCCACTCTCGCCGCACATGACCGCTCGAGCCCGAGCCAAGGTTTCTGCCGGGAGTTGTTGTGGCAAAGAGCGGACGCGCTGCCGCCACTGTGTCCAAACCTGCGGGTTAATCTCAAGCCAACCTTTCCAATAGCGACGCCAACAAATCTCTTGGAGCCACTTCTCAGCGATCTGAAAAGAATGCTCTGCCAGGGTTTCTGCAATGATTTCATCTTCCAGCAAAGTCCGAAAACGGATGCTCGCCCCCAAGCGTGACACATTGTCATGTCCAGCTTGCACCCGATTCCTGGCACTCGCGTAGCTCGGCACCAAAGGGAGAAATGCCCTCCAAGAAACGAGGGCCATCTGCCGGGTTAAGCGATCAAGCGGGTGCATTGGTCAGAAATTAATAGAACATTGGGGAATGAGGCGCGGAGCACTTGCACCTACTATATCGCTACGCTTAGCAAGCCCTTTGAGATGCATTGAGTGTGGCGAGGCCTATCCAACTTTGAAAAATCGATTTTCTGAAAAACTTCAGAACATCCATATTCCTACCTTTCTCATCACCCTGCTCGGCCAACAGGCACTTCATATCATGAATGAAGGCGGAAAAGTCGTTGGGCATTCACCACTTGGCTAGGCGTAGAGATTGCCGTAGCTGGAGGCGATCTGATCGAGGAAGAGGCTTTGGTCTTCGGCCCACCATTTGTGGGAGAAGATTTCGACCTCACGGTGGCCGGTGAAGCCGGTCGCATCGACCCAGTCGCTGATTTCGCGGATGTTGATGCAGCCTTCACCCATCAGGCCGCGGTCGTTGAGGAGATCAGTCGTCGGCGTTTTCCAATCACAGATGTGGAAGGCATGCAGACGGCCGGTTTGGCCCGCGAGATCAATCTGCGCCTTCAATTCCGGGTCCCACCAGACGTGATACACATCCACCGCGATGCCCACCGAAGCTGGCGAGCCGAGCGCATCGCAGATTTCATGTGCCTGACGCATCGTGTTCACCGCGCTGCGATCATCCGCATACATCGGATGCAGCGGCTCGATGGCGAGCTTCACGCCCGCGGCCTCCGCCGCAGGCAAACAAGCGGCGATGCCGTCCGTGATCTGTTTGCGGGATTCGACCAGCGCTTGCCCCGGAACGGCTCCACAAACCAAAACGATGAGAGGAGAGCCGATGGCGTGGGCTTGCTCGATGGCGAGGAGATTGTCGTCGATGGCCTTTTGGCGAACCGTAGCCGATTTGGCCGGGAAAAAGCCCCCACGGCACAAACTGACCACTTCCATGCCCGCATCGGCTGTCTGGTGCTTCACGTTGGCCAGATCACGACCTTCGAGAGCCTGCCGCCAGATGGTGATGCCGCTCACGCCACGTTTTGGGAATTCAGCGAGGCATTGTTCGAGGCTCAGCGGCTTCGTGGTGATGGTGTGGACGCACAGACGACTCATGATAAAGCATGGTGTCGAGGCCTCGATGATTGGAAAAAGATTTCTTTGTTATGATGACGATTCAAAACGCCAATCATCAATCCAGGAAGCGGAACTCGGGCATCGACCAAAGCGTCTGGATGAGACGTGCCCACACACCACGCGTCTCTTCCTCGCTGGCATTGCCAGAGGTGCTGGAGTCGAGGAACTCACGCACCTGAGCCAGCTCGGCATCACTCGGTAGACGCTGCAACGAACGCTGGAAGGCGCTGTGGATGCTCTTCATGGTTTCGACTTCCGTTTTGAGCACCAAATCAGCGGCGGCACGAGCTTGTTCGATGACCTTTGGGCTATTCATGAGGAACAAAGCCTGCGTGGCCACGGTGCTGGTGGTGCGCTGGCCGATGGGCTGATTGATGTCCGCGAAGTCAAAGACCTCAAACAGCGGATGGCGCACATTGCGGAAGGCGGGGGTGTAAACGCTACGGCGTGTGTCACTGAAGGTGTAGCCGTATTCGAGGTTCTGAACCTTTTGATCATTGGCATCGACAGCAGCCGCCTGTACCCCCGGGCCGCCGAAATCACTCTTCAAGCTGCCCGCCGCCGCCAGCATGGCATCGCGGATGCATTCCGCGTCGAGGCGTTTTCGGTTCATGCGCGAGAGCAGGCGGTTGTCGGGGTCCGCGTAGGACGGGTTTTCCAACCCGTCTCCTGAACGAGTTGGAAAACTCGTTCTACTGCTCATCCGATACGTCCGGCTCATCACCATCTGCTTCACGAGGCGCTTCAAGCTCCAGCCATCCTCCATGAATTTCACGGCGAGGTAATCGAGGAGTTCAGGATGGCTGGGGACTTCGCCGGTGGAGCCAAAGTTATCCGTGGTGCGCACGATGCCTGCGCCGAAGAGCCAGTGCCAGACGCGATTCACCATGACGCGAGCGGTGAGCGGATGATCGCGAGAGGTGATCCACTGAGCGAGCTGAAGGCGACCGCTGGCATCGGCAGGAATGGCTGGAGCACCGGGACGCAGAGCCGCCTGGATAAAACCGCGTGGCACGGCGGCACCCAAATTCCGAATGCTGCCGCGGATGTGGATCTTCGCATCTTCAGGTGCCTCGTCTTCCGCCACCGCCATGGCTTCCGGACGCTCGGCACGGCCTTTTTGCCATTCTTTGAGCTGCTTTTCGAGACTGGCGAGCTTCGCTTTGATCTCCTTGGCCTTCTTGGATTCTTTGGCGACCACCGGTTCATCAGCCGATTCCTCAGCAGGCAGGAACTGCACGGCATCGACGGTCACATACCCCTGCGAAGCGGCATTGGTGATGAGGACGAAGCCCTGACCAGTCGCCTCGAAGCGAAAAGTGCCGAGCGAGGCAAATTGCAGGCCTTTCAGGTTGCCCGTGGCGAGCTTGAAGCTCTTCAAATCTTCGCCGTCGGCATGCAGGATGGTGGCGGTGGCGCTTTCGGCACGGTTCGGACCCGCATTAAAGGCCACACGAATTTCATAGCGTCCAGCCTTGGGCAGCTTTGGCGTGAAGGTGATGGTCTTCTCGCCCTTGGCCTCGTTGTTGTCGCTCACATAGCCTTGACCAATGAAAGGTCCAAAGTGCGTGGAGGTCTTCCAAAAGCCGACTTTCTGCGCTTCGGTGTCATCGACGACGATGCCGGGGAGGTCAGAGGCCGAGATGGTCTTCTTGCTGCGCAGGTCGGCGCTACCGGCATCGCGGAGATCGTCTTTGAGCGCGGCGATTTGTTCCGTGAGAGCCGTCACCTGCTTCTCGTGCTTTTGCATCTCCGTCTCCGCCTCGCCATCGAGCGGCAAAGGCTGGTCGATCCAGTGAGCGACGTTGTCGGTGTAGTTCTTGAGCGTCTTCGTGCTGCGGAGAATGCCAGCGAGAGCGTAGTAATCGCGGGTGGAGACGGGATCGAACTTATGATCGTGGCAGCGAGCACAGCCAATGGTCATACCGAGGAAGGCACGTCCCATCGTCTCGAGTTGCTCGTCCACGATGTCCATGCGCAGCATGCCTTTGTCCTGCTCCTCGTAGTTCGTGGGGCCGAGGGCGAGGAAACCGGTGGCCGTGAGCTGGCGGCGACGCTGCGCAGCATTTTCAAACGGCATCAAATCACCCGCGAGCTGCTCCGTGATCATGCGGTCGATCGGCGTGCTTTCGCGGATAGACTGGAGGACGTAGTCCCGGAAGCGCCAAGCATCCTTGAAAGGCAGCGAACGGCCACCTCCAGAGGATTCGGCAAAGCGTGTGATGTCCAGCCAATGGGAGGTGAAGCGTTCCGCGAAGGCATCGGAGGCTAAAAAGTCATCGACGAGCTTTTCATAGGACGAATGCGACTGATGCGGCTGATGAGGCGGCAGGCCCGTGAGGTCAAAAGAGAGCCTTCGCAGCAAAGTCCCCGCATCCGCATCTGGTGCGGGCGAGAGGTTGTTTTGCTCCAGCTTCGCCAGAATGAAGCGGTCGATGTCATTGGCGGGCCAAGCGGTGTTTTTAACGGTGGGCGGTTCGATAACCTTGGGCGGTTGAAAGGACCAAAAGCTCGCATCGGCGCGTGCGGCTTTCGATTTGCTGCCGGAGGACGCAACTTCTTCGCGAGGATCGGGGGCACCGTCCTCGATCCACTTCTTCAAATCAGCGACCTCGCTTTCCTTGAGTTTCCTCTTCGGCGGCATCTTCAAATCGCGATCGGTGTAGCTGATGGCCTTCCAGAGGTGGGAGGTATCGAGTTTACCTGGAACGATGGCCGCGCCGGAATCACCGCCCGTTTGCCAACCGGCGCGTGAATCGAGGCGAAGGCCGCCTTTTTGTTTCTCGGGGCCGTGGCAGCCGATGCAGTTCTCGATGAGCAGCGGGCGGATGCGCTGCTCGAAATGCGTCATGTCCGCCGCCGAGGCGGAAAGGGTGAAAAGCAGCGTGAAGACGAGGGGACGCATGAGGGCCGAAGGCAAACGAGCAGGCTCTGGAGCCTCTTTCAGGAAGGCATCGAGGTAAGCACATGAAACCACCTCCCCTGCCCCGAGCCTCACTTGGAGATTTCCTTTTCCAGCACGCTCCAGCCGCCTTTGAAGATGAAGGCATCTTTGACGAAGCCCATCTCCTTGAGCCGCTCCATCACCTTCCGGCTGGCTTCGCACTTTTGGCCGCTACAATAGATGATGACCGGCTTGGAGTTCATTTGCAGGGCGTCGAGGTGCTGCACGAGCTGCTCGTCAAACTGCTGCTCGCTCACGTTGAGCGCTCCGGGCATGTGGGCAGCGGCAAATTGATCCGCAGGTCTGGCGTCGATCCATAGCACCTCGCCCGCGAATTTTTCGCGGATGACGGGCATGCTGACCTCGTCATCACGCAGCGGCTCCTGCGTCAAAAACAGCGCCGGAGCCTTCGGATGCCAGGTGTAGGTGCCAAAAGCCGCCACGGCAGCGAGGCTCAAGAGAATGAGCGATTGCGAAATGGCTTTCATGGAACCTTCGGAGTCTCGGCGGGCTTGTTGTAGATGCTGAAGAAAGCGAGCTGCCGCTGATACTTGGGGATCTTGCTATCGGTCTCAATCTTCAAAGCGCCGAGTGTCACGTCCTTGGTTGTCTTGGGCTTCACCGTTACCTGATACTCCTGGCCCGGTTTGATCTCTTTCCAGGAGAAATCAACGTTGTCACGCGTGGCGGTGATGTTGGTGATCTTCATCGGCGTATCCGCGTTCATCTTCACCGTGGTGGTTTTCTCCATCAGCTCATCGCCGATCCACCACTGAAGGGTTTTGGGTTCGATGTCCACGACCGCCGGGATGTCGAGGATGAAGGTGATCTCCCACTCCTGCTGCTGCGGATCATCCGTGAGCGCGGTGAGGATTTTTTCATGTCGCCCCACAAAGGTGGAGACCTTGAACTCCGCCGTGCCGGTGCCTTCCTCGCCCGGCTGATACTCCGCCTTGTCCATCTCCGCGCTCAGGCAGGAGCAGGAGCTTTCTAAATCGAGGATCTTGACCGGCTTGGTGCCCTTGTTGCGGAATTTGAAGCTCACCTTCACCACCTCGTCGGCGGGTTGTGGCTTCACTTCGATGGCGGGAAGCTCCGTGGCCATCTCCGCATGGGAGAGTGCCGAAAAGGCAGCGAAGAGGCAAAAAAGGGCGGCTGGGGTTTTCATGCGGCGGAAACCTATCACATGGCGTCAAACTTTGAACCTTGAACTTTGCCCCCCAGCTCCGTACATGGCTTTCCCATGCGCTACGCCATCTGCAACGAAACCTACCAGAACACCTCCTTCAACGCCATGTGCGCCGATGCGGCCGCCGCCGGCTATGAGGGCATCGAAATCGCCCCTTTCACCCTCGCGGAGGACCCTCGTGACCTCACCCTCGCCGATGCCATCTCCTGCTGCACGAAGGCGAAGAACCACGGTCTGGAGATTCTCGGCCTTCATTGGCTGCTGACGAAGCCGTCCTGGTTTCACATCACCTCGCCGGATGCCGTCCAGCGCCGTGAAACCGCTCGTTTTGGCCGTCACCTCGTCCGCCTGTGCGCCGCGATGGGTGGCAAGATCATGGTCTGGGGCAGCCCGAAGGCCCGCACGACCCTCCCGGAATGGAACTACGACGAGGCCTTTGCCCGCGCTGCCGATGCCGTCCGCGAGGTGGCTATCGAAGCCGGTAAAAACGGCGTTACCCTGGCCATGGAGCCTCTCGGCCGGAAAGAGACAAACTTCCTCAACACCGCCGAGGAAACCATCCGCTTTTGCCAGCTCGTCGATCATCCCGCCTGCAAGCTCCACCTTGATGTGAAAGCCATGAGCGATGAATCCAAATCCATCCCGGACATCATCCGCGCCAGCAAGGATTGGACCGTCCACTTTCACACGAACGACGCCAACCTCCGCGGCCCCGGCCAGGGCGAGATCCAGTATGAACCCATCATCGCCGCCCTGCGTGAGACCGGTTACAACGGCTGGCTTTCCACGGAGGTCTTCGACTACACGCCGGATGCGCCCACCATCGCCCGCCAGAGCATCGAGTATTTGAAGAAGGTCATGGCCTGAGCCGCGAGCGCCTTTTCACCATGACGAATCCCCTCGTTTCCTACCCGCTGCTGCCCGGCACGCCCACCTCGCATCTGCCCTTCAGCCCTTGCGTGGTCGTCGGGGATCTGATCTTCGTCTCCGGCCAGGCCTCGGTCGATCAGGAGGGAAAAATCGTCAGCGACACCTTCGAGGGTGAGTTCCGCCGCTCGGTGGAAAACATCCGCCGCGTTCTGGAGGCCGCCGGGAGCGACCTCGCCCACGTCGTACAGACGCGGAACTACGTTCGCGATCCCGAGGACCTGCCGCTCTACAACCAGCTCTACCGCGAATACTTCCCCGAGCCACGCCCGGCCCGCACCACCATCACCCACTGCCTGCCACCTTCCCTGCGCTACGAGATCGAGGTGGTGGCCGTGCAGCGGGTGGAAACTTGAAACCTGAAACTTGGAACTCCCCGTGACGGTGTTAGGTTCGCCGTCTTCATGTCCCTCCTCTCCGTCCAAGGCCTCAAAATCCATTTCCCCGTCCGCAGTGGCCTGCTAGGCCGTGCGAAAGATGTCATCAAGGCGGTGGACGATGTGAGCTTCGAGGTCGACGAGGGCACCACCGTCGGACTCGTGGGCGAAAGCGGCAGCGGGAAGTCCACCGTGGCTCGTGCGCTGCTGAAGCTGCTGACTCCCACGGCTGGCACGATCCTTTTTCGCGGTCAGTCCATCCTGCCGATGGCCGAGAGTGAGTTCCGCCCGCTGCGCAAAGAGATGCAGATGGTGTTTCAAGATCCCATCGGCTCGCTCAATCCCCGCATGACCATCGAGAGCATCCTCGGCGAGCCTTTGGAGATTCATTTCCCGAAATTGGGCCGCGAGGAACGCCGCGAAAAATCCGCCGCGATGCTCCAACGCGTGGGCCTGCCTACCGATGGCTTGCAGCGTTACCCGCACGAGTTCAGCGGCGGCCAGCGTCAGCGCATCGGCATTGCCCGTGCCCTAGCGGTGGAACCGAAGTTCCTCATCTGCGACGAACCCGTCAGCGCCCTCGATGTGAGCGTGCAGGCACAGATTTTGAATCTCCTCAAAGACCTTCAGGAGGAGCTGAACCTCACCCTGCTCTTCATCGCCCACGATCTGGCCGTCGTGCGCCACATGAGCGATCAAATCGTCGTCATGCATCATGGCAAGATCGTCGAAAAGGGCGGTGCCGATGCCATCTGCGAAGCGCCGCAGCACGACTACACGAAGCGCCTCTTGGCCGCCATCCCGCACCTGAATTGATTTCCTCATGACGCCTCTCTTCAAAAAATTTCTCGGCATGCACTGGCTGCTGGTGGCCTTCACGGCCTGTCTGCTGGCCTTTGGCGTGTATGCCATCTTCAATGCTTCGGCTTACAAACTCGGCACCGACCTCGAAGACAAGTGGCGTGACCAACTGCGCTGGATCGGCATCGGCATGCCGTTCTTTTTCGCGGCCAGCCTGATGGACTACAAATGGATCCGCTGGGCCTGCTGGCCAGCTTATTTGATCGGCATTGGCGGTCTCATTGCTACGATCGCCTTCGGCGTGGAGATCGGCGGAAACAAAGCGTGGATCAAGGTGGGGCCCATCATGGTACAGCCCTCGCAGTTTGCCATCACCGCCGGGATCATGGTGCTGAGCGTCGTCTTTGGCGAACTGCCGCGCCTCATTCCCGCCTTTCGTCGGCACTGGCTGCGCCTCTTGGCAGCGGGCATGCTCGCCGCCATTCCGGCAATGCTCGTGATCAAGGAGGATCTTGGTTCTGGTCTTGTGTGGGGTCCGGTTTTTCTCGCCATCATGCTCGTGGGCAGCATTCCGTTTCGTTATCTCATCGTGAAGATGCTGCTCGTGCTCACCGTGGCACCTCTCGTGTATGTCTTTGCCCTGAAGCCGTATCAGCAGAAGCGCATTGAAACTACCTTTTACATGTTCACCGGCCAGATGGACAAGGTGAACATGCAGGACGAAGGCTGGGTGGCGAAGCATCTGCAAATGGCCATCGCCACCGGAGGCATCGAGGGCAAAGGCCCCGAGTCGAAGAAGGTGCCTGATCAAGCCAGCATCCACCGCACCTTCCTCCCGAACGAGGTCATCAATGACTTCATCTTTGCCGTCATCTGCGAGGAGTTTGGCTTCAAAGGAGCCTTCGGCCTCATCGTCGGCCTCGCCGGGATGATCATGCTCGGCCTCACCGTGGCCTTTTCCGCCCGCGACCAGCTCGGGCGACTCATCGTCATCGGCGTGATGGCGATGTTTTTCGTGCACTGCTTCCAAAACATCGGCATGAACCTCGTCGTGCTGCCCGTCATCGGCATTCCCATCCCCTTCATCAGCTACGGCGGCACCTTCATGGTCGTCACACTCTTCTTGATGGGACTCGTGCAAAGCGTGTGGGTCCACCGGCATATCTCGCCCGTGAAGAAAGCCCGCCCCGTGAATGGCGCCCGCGTGCCGGATGAGGAAGAATAAGCCCGTAGCGGAAAACGTCCGTTTTCCGAACTCGAACGTCCCATGAGCTTCGCATACGCCTTCGGCGTGCTGACGCCCGCCGCTACGAGAAAGAGGTTCACGCCTCCGCCTTCACCGCAGCCACCACGTCAGTCCGGTCAGTTTTGTCAGCCCGGTCAGCCCACACGAGCCATAGGCCATAAACGAGCAGCACCATCTGACTAAGCCAGAAGCCGTAGATCTTTGGCCAGGTGCCATCGGTGAAGCCGTAGGCGTGCAGGCCGACGCCGAGCTGGTTCACGCCGAACCACGAGAAGACCACGATGCAGCCGAGGATGAGATTGCAGTTGTGCAGGCCGACCTCGCGGATGTAGCCGCCGAGGCGGGCATGGAGGATGACGAGGCACATGAGCACAATCATGAGCGCTCCATTCTCCTTCGGATCCCAGCCCCAGAAGCGGCCCCAACTGTAATTCGCCCAAATACCGCCCAGCACCGTGCCGACGAGCGAGAGGAACAAGCCTGCCGCGATGAAGCCGTAGGCTACACGCGTCAAAAAGCGTCCTTCCTCGGATTTAGGGCCGATCTTGCCCACCAGTCGCTGAATGAGATAAATCATCGAAATCAGGGCAGCCACCATGCACGCAGCATAGCCGAGGTTGATCATCGGCACATGCGTCGAGAGCCAGAAGTTCGTGATGAGCACGGCCTGGAGTTGCTGAAGCGTGTCCGTGGCCTCGCTGGCCTCGAATTGAATGGCCAGGAACATGCAGGCCGTGCCGCCGACGGCAGCCACGAGCAGCCCGAGGCCGCGTTTCGTCATCCATTCGGCGATCAGTCCAAACAAAGCCACCGAGGCACCGATGAAGAGGATGGTCTCATACAGTGTAGTGATCGGCGGGCGCTGCATGATGATGCAGCGGATGACCACGCCAGTCACTGCGTAACCGGTGGCCGCAGCTAGAAAGAGCCAGGCGCATACTTTGCCGACCTTTTCAAACTTCGAGCCTGGTGATATCCAGGTCAGCCCCACCGCGATAAACCCAACGAGGAAGATCCACTGCGAGTAGAAAAAGTAGTCCGCTTTCATCGCGGAACGTTCCAGCGCCACATACTGACCTTCGCCACGAGCTTTAGCCGCATCTTGAATCTTGGTGAGCAGCGCTTTCGAGGCGGCTTTGAACTTCGCGGCATCCGGCAGGGCCAGATAAACCTCTTCATAAGCCGCCAGCCAGGCGAGCTGCTCGGCATCGACTTCTTTTTCACCGTTGATGGCACCGAAGATCGTCTCGCCGGGGCCGTGCCAGACCTCGTTGACCTTCGGGCCGGGCGGGAAGATGCGAAGCTGCTGCTCGGCATTGCCGCTCATCATGGCACCGAGAGCGCCTTTGCCGAAATCGCGGAACCACGGGATCTGCATCGGCGGGCCGCCACTCGTGCGCACGGCATTGGCGAGGGCGTTGAGGCATTTGGAGAGGCGCAGAGGCTTTTCGATGCCAGCGGGCAGTTGATCGGCCTTATCACCGACGGGCGAGCGGATGAAATCGAAGTGTCCGGTGATCATCTCGTAGTCGAGGAAGTTCGCGGCGAGCTGCACGATCATGCGCTGCTCCGGGGTCTGCTTCTTCGCGGGCATCTCGCGGTATTCGCTCATCTTTTCCATGAGCGTCTGGCGGGCGGGTTCGATCTCGGCAAAGGTGTATTGATCCCGCTTCGCCTTTGCCGTGAGGCCGAGCTCAGTGATGGCGGAGGAGTTATCGACCTTGAAGAGCGGCACGAGCCTCGCGATGTCCGGGCGGAACCAGCTCATGAGCAGCCACTCGGTGGCGCTGAGCTTCACTGGCTTGTCGCCATCCTTCACGATGTGCTTCTGGGTGGCCGGATCGGTGATCGGCTTGCCATCCATCTCGCCATTTTCGGTGAGCCAGATGCTTCGGCGGGCGCGGAAGCGCAGCAACCGGTAGCTGGCGATGTTTTCCAGCGGTTTGATGCGTCCCGATTCCTGCACGGGGATGGAGGCAAAGGTCTCGACGATCTCTTTGTCGCGAAGAAGATCGAGCGAGGGGAGATCGGCCGCCGGAGCCATCGATGCGGCCACCATAAAGATGACATTCATCCAAGCGCGGCAGCGTCCTGGAGTGCGCCGGGCCTCCGGCGCTTTTCGAACGTCGGGCGACTCACGGAAAGCTCCAGAGGGCAGGAGCACTCCAGGACGCTGTCGCGACTCAGATGGCTCGGAATGGAAAAGAGAGGTGTTCATGACTTACAGGCGTTGAGGAGTTTAAAGCAGCTTCCACATGGCCAGGATGAAGGCGGCGTTGAAGGCGACGATGAGGCCGATGGCGAACTTCCATGGCTCCACCTTGATGAAGCGGGCGAGCATCATGAGGAAGTGCAACAGAAGCCCCTCGGCGACGATGAGGCAGGAGATGAGCGGCCAATGGTCGGAGGGGTTTTCCACGATCTGGAAGCCGCTGCTCTTCACGCCGCTGCCGCTGCGCGTGCCATCATCAAAGGTCTGCTGGAAGACCGCATAGCCTTCGCTGCGGACGGGTTCGTTCATGGTGATGACGCGTTTTTCTTCGCGACCATCCTCCAGCTTGGTCACCCAACTGGTGAAGCGACGCGCCCGCTCGGTACCGGGATGCTTCTCCTGCTCGGTTTTGTCGAGCTTGATGGCAAAGGGCAGCTTGTAGGTGCGGTGGACCATGGAGATCAGATACTTGTCACCACCCACGGTCACGGTCCAAGGCGCGGCGGCGAATTCCCACAGGATGCCTTTCTGTTCCGCGCTGCCTTTTTTATCCTTCACAAGGGCCACGCAGGCGCTGGCGAGCGCCTCGTCCGCCATCGCGGCACTCGATTCATCGAGCGTGCTGACTTCCTGCACGAAGTAACCATCAATGGCATCGGCGCGGCTGCCATCACGATCCGGCTTTGGCTGCGCATGCTTTTTCCAGCCGGTGATCATGAGGTCAAAGGGCAGGCTTTCATGCGTGAAGGTGCGTCCCTTGCCATCGGTGAGGTCTTGATACTTCGACTGGTCGATCACCAGCACGCTGCGCTTGGCTTTTTCATCCGTTTGCACCTTCTCGATCTCGATGACGCGGTCGTGGAAGCTCAGGAACTCATCGCTCGTCTCGCCCTCGCGGAGACTCATGTTGCCCTCGACAGCGAAGTGGTAACTCACCGCCCCCGCCGCGATCATGAAGAGGATGGCGAAGTGCGAGATAATGACACCGATGGTCTTCGGCGATTTGCGGATGCGAATGATGCCGCCGAGGAAGAGGTTCACGAACAGCACCGCCATCAGCGTGTAACCACCGGGCAGAATCGGCAGCGGGAAGGTCACATTGCCGATGTCCGCATACGCATTCAGCGCCAGGGCCCGCCAGCACGCGCCGATGTCGATGCGATCGACGAAGAAGGACTCAAAGTAACGCGCCTGACTGGCGACGAGGCCGAACTCCGCCTGCTCAAGCGTGCCCAGAAAGGTGATGAGCAGCAGCAGCGCCAGCGTGACGGTGGCGAGGCCGAAGCTGGAGAGAAAGCTGATGAGGCGTGATAGGGGGCTTGGAGAAGAGGAGGTCACGATGGGAGATTCGAGGCTGGGAAATGACGAAATCAGAATGGCGAATGACGAAAGAATGACGAAGGCTGAATGATGAACGCGATCAGCTCGTGCTTCGTCACTGGGCATTTATTCGTCATTCTGAATTCTGGTTTCGTCATTCCTTGGGCACGTTGGGCTTGATGGATTGGCAGAAGGTACCGAAAGCGGCGGTGTTTTGCTCGACGAGAGCTTTGGGGCCGGTGAGCTTCACGAAGATGGTGGCCTGCTCGGTGCTGTGGATGAGGCCGAGGAGGCTGTAGCCAGTCTTGGCGGTGTCGGCACCAAAGCCTTTGAAGTCGCCATCGAAGGCCACAAAGGTGGCTTCACGGTTGAAAAACGGTTTCTTCGGCAGTTTGGCGAACTCGTCGGCGGTGTAGGCAGGCTGCGCCATCTGCGTGCGCCAGCGGTTCACGTTGGCTTCAAGGCCACCGGCGGAGCCGGGCATGAGGGAGATGTAGCATTCGCCCTCCTTGTTGGGGCCAAAGCGCAGATCGACGAGGCGCAAGCCCATGGGATCAGGCGTGGTGTTTTCGCTCCAGCCATCCGGCACGCCCCAAGTGAGAAGGCTGCGGAAGTCGGGGCGCTGCTGTTGCTGCTCGTCCTTGGCGTCATCGAAGAAACGCGTGGCGCTGGGGATGTCGATGTTCGGCTTCGCGGCGTGGGTGGAGATCTCCCGTGATTCAGTGATGGCCTCACGTTCGCCAAGGCGGTCGCATGAAACGGAGAGAAGGCCGCACGCGATGGCCGCGCAGCAGTGGAAGGGGGATTTCATCGTGGGGAAACGCATGAGGGGGAGGGATGATTAGCAGCGCGGGGGAAAATGACGAATGAGTAAATCCGAATGACGAAAGCCGACGGGCTGCCATCACGAACTAACTACGCCCGGTCTGGGAAATGGGATTACTTCACCCAACCGTGCTCTTTGGCTGCCTCCAAGAAAGAGCGGCCCTTCTGGTTCTTGGGATCTGAACGTGCCTCGCGGATAGTACGGAGATCACGAAGATCCTCCAGCTCTTCCTGCATCTTCAAATACTGGCGATACGGAATCACCGCGAACTGTTTGCGGCCATTGCTTTCGATGATTTGGGCGTTCATGGCAGGTTAATAGGCTTCTCGGCGGTGCTTGACGGTTTGAATGACGATCTTGTCTGGAAGGATGTCGAACAATACACGCCAATCACCAACTCGCAGCCGATAAGCGGGCTCGTGATTGGTTAGCTTTTTGATGTCTCCTTTCAGCCCACCCTGCAAGGCCAGTATCGCCTCGACAATCCGCGTCGCGTCACGTTTCGGAATCTTGGAAAGTTCCTTTTCAGCACGGGCGCGGATTTCGATTTCTCGAGCCATAAGCAGAGGAAAGGCGGCTCACGATCCCTTGTGCTCGCTGTGGCAGGCTTTGCAGTTGGTGGCGGTTTTGAGGTCGGGGAGACCGGCGGCGTCCTTGGCTTGCACTTTCTTCACCGCACCGATCACGGCTTGGCATTTTTTCACCCAGGCGGCCTTGTCGCCTTTCGGCGGAGAGGCGGCGCAGATGTCCTGGTAGGCTTTGAGCAGCGTGGCGAGTTCCGCATCGCTCGCGGTGCCTCCGGTGGCCTTTTTCACAATGGCATCATCTGGCTTGTGATGCTGCTTCATGACGGTTTTGATGACATCACTGCCTGCGGCGGCGGGTTTCGCGGCTGGAGCAGCTTTCGGATCGGCTTTGGCAGGAGCGGGAGGTGCAGGAGGCGGCGCAGTGAGTTTGGCGATCTCTGCTTCGCTGAGGCCGACATTGACCTTGAGGCCGGAAACCTTGGCTTCGAGGGCTTTGGCGCCGTTTTGAGTCACGCCGGTCTGCCAGACGAAAAGCTTTTTCAAAGCCTTCGCGGTGCCGAAAGCGGCAATGCCGGCATCGGTGACCTTGTCGCCGTAGAGGTTGAGGTATTCGAGCGCAGGCAGCGCAGCGAGTTTGGCGAGACCGGCATCGCTGATCTTGGTGTTTTCGAGGTGGAGACGCTCGAGGTTGGCGAATTTGACGAGTGTGTCAGCAGCGGCATCAGTGATCTGGCTGCGGGCGAGATCGACCCACACGACGTGCTGGGCGATGGGGGCAAGGAGAGCGAGTTCCTTATCGCCAAACTTATCGGCGGCATTGATGACGCCGAGGCGGAGTTGCTCGGTGTCTTGCGCCAGCGGCATGAGCGAGGCGTTCAAAGCGGTCATCTTCGCGCTGATCTCGGCGACCTGCTTCTTTTCGGCATCGCTGAGAGGCTTGGCCTTTGGTTTTTCGGGCTTCGCGGGAGCGGCGACCTTTGGCAAACCTTTGGCGAGCATCGCGGCGAGAGCGCCTTCGACATCGGCGGTGGGCTTGGAGGCGGCCACGGTGGCGCTTTCGGAGGCACCGGTCTCGATCCACCATTTTAGGATCGCCACTTCTTCCTTCGTGAGCTGCGGCTCATCGCTCGGCGGCATGTGTTCGTCGTCGTCGGTAGGCAGATTCGCACGGACGAGCATGAGGCTTTCCTTGCTGTTCTTGGCAATGACGGTGTTCGCACCATCGCCGCCGCCTTTCATGATGGCGGCGAAGGTGTGGAGCTGGAGTTTGCCCTTCTTCTTTTCCTCGCCGTGGCAGGCATTGCACTTCGCGGCCATGATCGGGGCAATGACATCGCGGTAAACGACGGCTTTATCCGCGATGGCGGCATCCAGTTTGCCACCGGCGGCAGGCGCGGCAGCCGCAGCAGGAGCGGCGGCGGCTGGTTTCGCCGCGGCGGGTGCGGCAGCAGCCGGAGCCGCAGCGACCACGGCGACAGGTTTGGCATCGTCCTCGGCGCTCCAGCCGTTGTTGATGTGGGCATTGGGCAGCTTGGCCTTCAGAGCGGCCACGCCAGCCTTCGTCACGCCGCTTTGCCAGAGGTAGAGGGCTTTCAGTTTGCCCAGGCCGGCCAGCTTGGCGATGCCGGCATCGGTGACCTTGGTGTTGTAAAGATTGAGGTATTCGAGGGAGGCGAGGCCTTTGAGGTGATCGAGGCCCGCATCGCTGGTGGCGGTGTTTTCGAGGTGAAGCTCCTGGAGATTCTTCATCGCGGCCACTTTGGCGAGTCCGGCATCGGTCACCTTGCTGCGAGCGAGATCGAGCGAGGCGATCTTGTTGGCGATGGGTGCGAGCGCATCGAGTCCAGCATCGCTGAACTCCTTCGCCACATTCAGCGCGGTGAAGCGGTAGGTCTTGCCATCGGCAGCGGTGGGCATGAGCGAAGCGCCGGTGGCGTTCACCTTCTGCATCGCGGCCTCGACGGCGGGATCAGCGGCTTTTTTATCGTCAGCGGCGTTCGCGGTGAAGGCGAGTGCCAGGGCGAGGAGGTGGAGGTAGGTGGGTTTCATGTGCAAAAGTGGAGGGAGAAATGACGAAATCAGAATGGCGAATGATGAATGGTTTCAGGCGTTCATACGGCGATGTGAAGCAGGTTTCGTCATTCAAGAATTGGACATTCTTTCGTCATTCTGAATTCGCCATTCGTCATTTGGAAATAGCCGAAGCGGCCGCTTGCAGGTCGGCGGGAAGCGCCGCGATGTCCAACTTCTGCGTGGCGCTAGCACCTTGCTCGATCCACCATTTGAAGATGGAGATTTCCTCTTTGGTCATCTGATCTTTGCCCTCGGGCGGCATGTGCATGTCCTCGTCCTCGGCGGAGATGACGAGCTGGTAGCTGAGGCTATCGGCGGGCTTGCCGGGAACGACATTGTTCTTCTTCTCGGCGCTTTCGGCACCGCCAGCCATGGTGAACTCGAACGTATCGAGACGGAGATCCCCCTTCTGCTTTTCCTCGCCGTGGCACTTGTTGCACTTTGCGGCAAAGATCGGCTGGATGAGGTTCGCGAAGACGAGTTTTTCACCGGCGGCGGGAGTGGGAGTCGAAGGCGGAGTCGGAGTGAGGGGAGTTTCGACGAGTTTGGGAGGCTCGGGGGCTTTCGGGGCCGCGGGGGCGTTTCCCTCGGTTTTCTCGGGCTTCGGCTTTTCGACGAAGCTGAGCATCCATTTCTCCATCGCGATCATCTGGCTCTTGATCGGCTCAGGGGCCTTTTCGGTCATGAATTTGCTGCCGTGGCTCATGTTTCCGCCGAAATGGGCCCCGAGGCTCATGATGCCGAAGCTGAGGAAAAAGAGGGCGCGGTAGGCATGGAGGAGTTCCCAGTTGCCCTGGCCCATCGCCATCAGGCGGATGACCAGCGCCAGCAGCACGCCCGCCGTGCCGATGATGCCCATCGTTTGATGCAGGCTGAAGTTTCCACCCGCGTAGCCGCCCTCGCGGGAGAGCATGATGCCGGCGATCACCGCCAGCACCGAACCCGCCGCGCCGACAAACAGCGCCAGCAGCGCGGTAGAGCCATGCTTGGCCTCGCCACGACGGCCCATGCAGAGGACCTCCAGCATCGCCAAAAAGATCAGCGAGCCGATGGGGAGGTGCAGCAGGATGGGATGAAAACGGCCGAAAAAGATCACCATGTCCGAGGCTTCCGCCTTCGGCGCTTCGTAGAGCGGCGGGAAGATCAGCAGCCCCGCGACAAAGCCGACGAGCAGCAGCAAGGCGGCGATCCAGGCGAGTGTGTAAGACTTGGAAGCTTCGGATTCGGTGTCGTAAGACATGGGACAGGTTGGGGGTGCTGGAAAAACGTGGTTCACCGCCTGATTTGTTCACCTTTCCTTTCCCTGCAACCTCGCTTCTCCCTCGATTGCGCTCGGCATAGCCGATCTTGGCGGGATTTTCGCGTGAATCGGAGAGAATGTTCCATTTGGAACTTCACCATTCAGCAATCGACATTCATCAATCGTCAATCGTCAATCCCTCCACGCCGAATCCAAAACGCCGCCCCGCACGCAAACCGCAGCTTCCTTCCACAGCCCATGCCTAAAACCGTCCTCCACTGGTTCCGCCGCGATCTTCGCCTCACGGACAACACCGCCCTCCACCATGCAGCGAAGGCTGCGGAGCAGGTCGTGCCAGTATATGTGCTCAGTGATTGGAAAGCCAGCCACGGATGGACCGGGCCGAACCGTCAGAAGTTTCTCTGCGGGAATCTTGAATCGCTCGCAAAGAACCTCGAAACCCTCGGCAGCCGTCTCATCGTGCGTTGTGGCAAGGCGGATGTCGAGCTGGAGCGCCTCGTGCGCGAGACGCAGGCCTCGGCAATCTACTTCAACCGCGATTACGATCCCTTTGGCCGCAGGATGGAAAAGACAATCGCTGCGGTCTGCTCGCGTCTCGGCATCGAGTGCCATGGCTTTGACGACAGCGTCATGCATGCGCCCGAGACCGTGCTCACCGGCTCCGCGATGCCTTATCGAGTCTATACGCCCTACTCGAAGAACTGGCTCGGACTCGAAAAAGCCGCTGCCCTGCCCCGCGTAACATCGCTGGGTCCAAAAGCCGCTGAAAGTATCACCAGCCTGCCTTTGCCCACTCTCGCTCACTGGAACCTAACCGAGCCAACCGCCCAGATTTTGCCCTCTGGCGAACGAGCAGCCCGAGACCGCATGAAGCACTTCATCGACCGCGGCATCCTCCAAGGCTACTCTGCGAACCGCAACACACCCTCCGGCCAGACCACCTCGCTCCTCAGCCAGGACCTGCGCTACGGCCTCATCGGTATCCGCGACCTCTATGCCCGCTGCGCCGCCATCGAAAAGGGCAGCACCTACATCAAGGAGCTCGCCTGGCGGGAATTCTACTTTGCCATTCTGTGGTTCTACCCGGAGGTCTTCGAGCATGAGTTCGCTCCCGACTGGCGTGGCCTGCCATGGCCAGGCACGGACGCCGATTTCCAGCGCTGGGCCACAGGCACCACCGGTTTCCCGATTGTCGATGCCGGCATGCGCCAGCTCCTGCAAACCGGCCTCATGCACAACCGCCTGCGCATGATCACCGCCATGTTCCTCACGAAGGATCTGCATTGCGACTGGCGCATGGGTGAGGCCTTCTTCATGCAGCAACTCGTCGATGGTGAAAACGCCAGCAACAACGGCGGCTGGCAATGGTCCGCCGGCACGGGGGCGGATGCCGCGCCCTATTTCCGCATCCAGAATCCCTGGCTGCAAAGCGCACGCTTCGATCCGGCGGGCACCTTCATCAAGAAATGGGTGCCCGAACTCAAAGACGTGCCCGCCCCGCTTCTCCACGAGCCACCAAAACCCGGCCTCCCGCTCGCCAAAGGTTACCTGCTCCCGATGGTCGATCACCACACGGAGCGAGATCGCTGCCTGGCGATCTTTGCCAAGCACAAAGCGCAACGGAGCTGAGCAGAGCGACTGGGCGGTCGGCTTCTTCGGCTCAAAGTTGACTCATTTGCAAACTCCTCCGCATTCTGGCGAATGCGCTTACAGCCCTGGCTACGCCGCTGACTTACTCGAAACCGCAGGCGTTTTCTTCGTCACCGCCTAGGTGGAGGAGGTCTTCACGGGCTTCTTGGTCTTGCTGCTCGCGGTGCTGGAAGATTTTGAGGTGGGCCTTTTCCTCGAGGACGAGGATGGCTTCACACTCGAAGGCTTGGCTGGACCGGCCTTTTCTTTGCTCTCGGCATTGGCACGCTCTTTGGGATCTTCGTTGAGCTTGGCGAGCTTGATGGGGAGAGCGTGGTCGTCGTGCTCGTCAGGCGTGGGTTTGACCTCGCCACCCTTCATTTCTGCAGGAGGAGCTTCACCTTTCGGTAGACCGCCGGAGGTGATGACGACCTTGGCACCCACGTTGACAACGTTGAAGACATTCACGACGTCCTTCATGCCCATGCGCACGCAGCCATAGCTGGCGGGTTCACCCAGGCGTCGCTCCTCGGGCGTGCCGTGGATGTAAATGAAGCGACCGTAAGCGTTCTTGTTGCTCTTCTCACTGCCTTTGAGCCAGAGGATACGAGAGACGATGGGATCGCGACCAGGGGCGTTCGGCTTGATGACCTCGCCATTCCAGCGGCGACTCTTCAAAACAGCACCGGCAGGAAGTCCGTGGCCGATTTTGGCCACCACCTGATGCTGGCCGAGCGGGGTGCAATTGCTGCCCGGCTTGTCGCCAAGGCCGAATTTCGAGGTGGAGATGTTGTAAGTCTTCCGAAGCTGGCCCTGCTCATAGAGGCCAAGTTTTTGATCCTTCACGCTGACGACCACATCCGCTTTTTTGACCGAGGTGCATTGGCTGAGGGATGTCGCGAGAGCAGCCATCAACGCCAACCTGGGCAGGTAACGGGCGATCTTTTGATGTCGGAAAAGTGACTGCATGTTTAAGAAGAATGATACAAACCAGAATTTAAGCAATCTTAAATTGTTAGAAGGATAACGATGCATCAGAACGGGCAGTTGCAGGTTTTGTGCCGAGGCTGGGAAAGGTTTCAAGCCATCGGAGAAAAGACGGCGCAATGAACGTTTTCCGGCCTTCCTTTGTTCATTCTTGTCATGCACGAGTCCCCCGTCTCCATCCGCCACTACCGCGCCGCCGACTTATTCATCCTCCGCCAAATCACGACGGATTCCTTCGGCGGCGTCTCTTTGGATATGGCACTGGAGCAGAAGCTCGGCCGCTGGAATGAACGCGACTGGAAAGCCCGCAAAGCCGATCACATCGACGACGACGTGAATCAAAATCCCGAAGGCTGCTTCGTGGCGGAACGAGACGGTGAGATCCTCGGCTACATCACCGTGCGGCTCGATCCGCTGAATAGCCGCGGTCGCATCCCGAACATGGCCGTCGTTGAGTCCGCCCGTGGACTGGGTCTGGGCCGTCGGCTCATCGTGCATGCCCTCGACTACATGCGGGACGCGGGCATGAAAGTGGCGCAGATCGAGACGATGGCCTCCAATGCCATCGGCCAGCATCTTTACCCGAGCTGCGGCTTCGAGGAAGTGGCCCGGAAGGTCCACTTCGCGATGAAGCTTTAGAAGCTTCTCAAAGCCTCACAGCAGCCGCCACTCGTGCCCGTCCAGTCCTAGGAGATCATCGGCCTCCTTCGGTCCCCAGCTTCCGGCGGGGTATTCGCACATCGGAGGTGGGTTGTCGGATTGATGCCAAGCGTGTTCGATTTCGTCGATGAATTTCCAGGCGTTCTCCACCTCGTCGCGACGGGCAAAGAGCGTGGCATCACCGGCCATCGCATCGAGCAGGAGGCGCTCGTAGGCCTCCGGGCTGGCTTTGCCAAAGCTCGACGAGTAGCGGAAGTCCATCTTCACCTGCTGCATGTTCATCGCCTGGCCGGGCTGCTTGCACAGGATGCGCATCGCCATGCCTTCATCGGGCTGAATGCGGATGACGAGGGTGTTTTCGCTGTTTTTGATGAGGTTCTTCGTCGCGAAAGGCACCTGCGGCGGCTTCTTGAAGTGAATACTGATCTCGGTGGCCTTCTTCGGGAGTTGCTTACCCATGCGGATGTAGAAAGGCACTCCCTGCCAGCGCCAGGTATCAATGAACAGACGCAGCGCCACATAAGCCTCCGTCTTCGACTCAGGATTCACGCGGTCTTCCTGACGATAACCCACTCGGGACACGCCATCGACGCTGCCTGCGGTGTATTGGGCGCGGATCACATTCTTGCCCACGGCCTCTGGGCCGATGAGCGGACGCAAGGCGCGGATGACCTTCACCTTCTCGTCTCGCACGCTATCGGCGCTGAGATCCGTGGGCGGCTCCATGGCCACGAGGCTGAGGAGCTGGAAGAGATGGTTTTGCACCATGTCACGCAGGGCACCGGCGGTATCGTAGTAACCGCCGCGACCGCCCTCCATGCCGAGATTTTCGGCACAGGTGATTTGAATGTGGTCGATGTAGCGGCTGTTCCAATTCGGCTCGAAGAGCGCATTGGCAAAGCGCAGCACCATGATGTTCTGCGCCGTTTCTTTGCCCAGATAATGGTCGATGCGGTAGGTGTCTTCCTCTTTGAAGGTGGCATTCACCACGCTGTTGAGGCCGCGTGCGGTGGCCAGATCCTTGCCGAACGGCTTTTCGCAGACCACGCGGGCCCATTTGCCGCCCACGCCTTCATTCAGGCCGGTGGCACGCAGCATTTCGAGGATGGGTTTAAAGGCCTCAGGAGCCGAAGCCAGATAAAACAGCCGGTTCGCGGGCGTGCCGCGTTCTTGATCGAATTTATCCAGCTGGAGCTTGAGGTTCACATAACCCGCCGGGTCCTCGAACTCGCTGCGGTGGTAGTGGATGCACTGGGAAAAGCTGGCCCAAAGCTCGTCGTTGTGGCCTTGGCGGCTGTTTTTACGGTTTCCGGCCTCCAACTCCGTGCGGAAGACCTCATCCGTCTTCTCTCGTCGGGCAAAGCCCACCACCTTGAACTGCGGGGGCAGGTCACCGCAGGCGGCGATGTTGTAGAAGGCAGGAATGAGCTTGCGATTGGTGAGATCGCCAGTGGCGCCGAAGATGACGACGGTGCATGGCTCCGCCCGGTGACGGGAGAGCAGCGTTTCTTGGAAGGGGTTTTCCAGATCGGGCATTTTTTAGGGGTGGGGGGTGCGCCAGACTAGCCCTTGCCTCCCCGATGGCAACCCGTGATGCTCCACCACACCGTGAGGATGGATGAAATGCCTTCATCGCGTGCATGAAAAAGACCAAAGTTAACCCCTGCATGGCGAATTTATGCCATTCACCCCAGAGCCCTGGAACTCATGGCGGCTCGATTGTGGGACAGGGAGTAAACTCCCTCAGATTCAGAGCGGCCCGCAGATTCTTCAGAAACCAATCTGAGGGTCGCTCTGAATCTGAGGGAGCTTTTCCGAACTTTTTGCCGTCCATCTTTTTGCCGGCCAAGTCAGTCAGGAACCTGCAGCTTGTCGTTTGTAACGCGAATCCAAGCCCAACCCGCACTTATGCTGTAGCGTGTTCTAGCGCGGAATTTCGCTTCGGTTGCGAATTTAGTGCGTTGGACCACTCTCGCTTTCATTCTTGTTGGAGCGACAACAAGATCTGATGATTAAACGCACCTTAAGCTGCCACATATGACCTCTGCCGCCTTGCAGAAATTTCTGGATGAAATTCGCACTCTACCTGAATTCATCTGCCAAAGCCCGGCACCAGTAGGCGTCTCGACGCGAGGATTGTTTGGCAATACACCGCTTCATGTCGCAGCGATTCGAGGCGATGTGGATATCATCACATCGTTGCTTGCAGCCGGTGCGACCATCGACGCCCGTGGCGAACAGGGCGGCACACCGCTCCATGATGCCACCAGCCAAGGACACGCGAAAGCCGTAGAGTTGCTCTTGGCAAGCGGTGCTGACCCAAGCATCGAAAATGAGATGGGGCACACGGCCGAGTTCATCGCAAAGCTAGGGGGCCAACGAGAGATTGCCTTATTATTTCAGACTCAACTCTGAAGCTTGCACCACTCGCCTATCTCCGAAACTTCATGGACGCCCCGCATTGCCAGTGTTTCAAACACAGCCTACACTCCCAGCCGCATGCCCCGCCGCGCCCTTTTGATCCTGCTTGCTTGTAGCCGCATCCTGCCTTCCGCCCTCGCGGAGGGGCTGGAGGAGGCACCAGCCTTTCGCACCGCTCAGCAGGCCCTCGCCGACGGACTGCCGGAAGTCGCCGCCGTGAAGGCCGGACGGCTTTTGGAAGGCAAATCGTGGTCCAAATCGGAGCAGAAGCAGCTCGCCACCTTCGCCGCCGAGGCTTGGGCGCGAGCGGGAAAAGCCGCCGAGCTGCTCGCCCTCGCCGAGGCTCACGATCTGGACGAGGAGCACTTCTGGCGGGCCCAGGCCCATGCTTTGAAGGGCGATCTCGCCGAAGCACGCGAGGAACTCACCAGCGGCACCCCCCCCCTCTCCGCCCCAGCCAGCCTGCTGCTCGGCCAGGTGCTCGCCTCCCTCGGAGAAAACGATGCGGCACGCGAGGAGATCGAACCCCTGCTCGTCCACGAACTCGCCGCCATCCGCCGTCACGCCCGCCTGTTACTCGCCGAGATCGAAACCGGCGCGGGCAAGGTACATGCCGCCCTCCAGCTTCTCGATCAAGAGCGTGATCCCGATGATGCCACCGCCGAGCTCATCCGCGCCCGCTGCCTGCTGCTCACCGCGAAGCTCGGCGAGGCTCGCGTGACCTTGGAAAAGGTCCTTTCGCTTTCCACAGGTGGTGAGCGTGCTCGCCATGCGGCGAGCGTCATGCTGGCGGAGGTTTGGCTTCAGGAAAAACAGCCGGAGAAAGCCTTCGCTCACCTCGTGAAGATGCTCGACACCACCGTGACCAGCGAGTCATGGCCGGATGCCTTTGATATGCTCGACCGCGCTTGGATGGCGCAGCCCGATCCCCGCGTGCTGCCAGAGGTCGTCACCCGCTGGGCCGTGCAGGGCAGCCAGGCCCAGCAGGCACCGGAGCCATCCCCTGCCCTCGAAAACGCCAGCGCCACCTTTCGCGGCCACGCGGAATTCACCCTCGCCCGATGGCTTCGCGCTGAAAAACGCCCCATCGAGGCCGCCGGGTTACTTGAAGGCTACATCCAGCTTCATCCCGGCCATCCGCGACTCAGCGCCGCGCTGCGCCTGGCCATGGAAATCTATTCCGAACTCCGCGCCGATGTCCGCGTGCTTCAACTCTCGGAAATGTGGCGCTCCCAGTTCAGCGGCGATGAAGGCGGCACCCTCGTCGATTTCCTCGCCGGCAGCATCCAGTATGGCCGCGCGGAATTCCTCCCCGCTCAAGAATCCTTCGATGCCGCCGCCAATGTGGCTGGTTCCCTCTCCGAGCGCCGCCGTTCCCTTTTCAACTCCGCCATCTGCGCCTTCAAAGGAGGGGGTCTCGTGCTCTACCTCGGCCTCCTGGCCCAACTCGAAGCTGCGGGCGGCAGCCAGGACGCCACGGGGGATTCCGCGGCGGATCTCCAGCTCGAAAAAGCCCTCGAAGCCGCCGCACAGCATCGTGACGATGCGGAAGAAAGCCTGCGCACCTTCATCACCACACGTCCCTGGCATCCGCGCCTTCCTGAAGCCCAGCTCGCCCTCGCCGCGTGGCTGCTGCAAAGCCCGCCGCCGCGCACCGATGAAGCCCAAAAGCTCCTCGCCGCCATCCACCTACCCGCCGAACCTTCCGAAGCACGCGATAACCTATCCCAACGCATCGATCACACACGCCTCTGGCTCCGTGAGATTAGCGGCGACCTCAAAAACCTCGCCCTCGACTGCGCCGCCTTTGCCAAAGCCTGGCCCAAGAGCCCGCTCCTCCCCGAAGTGCGCATGAAGGAAGCCGGAGCGCACTTCCAGCTCGAAGATTTTGCCAGCGCACGCACCAGCTTCGAGATCATCGCCAAAGAACATCCCGAATCCCCCCAGGCGGATACCGCCCTCTACTTTGCCGCCCTTTCCGCCATGTCCGTCATGAGCGCCGAGGGCCGGGAGCGAGCCTTGGAAATCTGGGAAACACTCGCCAAAAAAGGCGGCCCGCTCGCCATTGCCTCACGCCGTCAGCAGGCGCTCGCCTTCCGCCGTCAGGCCGATCTTCCTTCCGCCCTCAAGGCACTCGATCAAATCCTCGCCACGAAGTCCCTTGATGACGACATGAAGAACCTAGCCCTCTGCGAAAAAGCCGAGGTGCTGCTTCTACAGGGCAAAAAAGAGCCTCAAAGCCTCGAAACCGCCGCCAAGCTCCTCCGGCAGTTTGTGGATCAGGACAGCCGTTTGAGCTTTCTGTGGAAGGCACGGGCCGGTTACACCCTTGCCACCGTCCTCCACGAAGCTGGCAGCGATGCCGAAGCCCTCGAAGCCTGCTACGATACCCTCCGCGCTGCTGATACCTCCCCGCCATCCAATCCGGCGGACTACATCTGGTTCTCCAAAACCGGCTTCTTCGGCGTCGAGCTCCTCGAATCCGCCCATCAATGGGAAGCCGCCGCCAAGCTCGCCGAACAGATCGCCCAAGTAAAAGGCTCACGGGCCACGGACGCCCGCCAAATCGCCACCAAGATCCGCCTGGAGCACTTCCTGTGGGATGGCCCCAAGCCCACTCCGCCCGTGCAGCCCGCTCTCCCCGCCATCCCGGTGCCCGAAGAGCCAACGCCCGCCAAAAAATCCACCTCCAAGAAAAAGAAATGAGTGCGTTCACGAACTCGAAGCTCTTCCAAGCCTAACTCTCTTGAAGCCCTTCACCCTCCTCGCCCAAGCACACACGCCCGATGGCGCTGAACTCACGCTGCATGCGCATGACACGCACTTTTATCTGCGTGTAAACCGCCAGCCACTCATGGGCACCAATGCCTCGGAATCCGAGAAGGTGCTCGCCCAGCTCGCCTGTGCCCGCTCCCGCTCTCCGGCCAAGGCACGCGTGCTCATCGGCGGCCTCGGCTTTGGCTTCTCCCTGCGTCAGGTCCTGGAAATCGTCGGCCCGGAGGCCAGCGTGCATGTGGCGGAGCTGCTGCCGGAGGTCGTGGCCTGGAATCGTGAATACCTGAGCAGCGTCAATGGCCTGCTGCTTGATGACTCACGCGTCGAAATCTTCATCGAGGACGTCTTCAAAGTCCTCTCGCGTGCGCCCGCCGGGCATTACGACGCCATCTTGCTTGATGTGGACAATGGCCCCATCGCCATGGTGCAGGATGGCAATGCGCGGCTTTACCAGGCACAAGGCTTTGCCGCCATCACGCAGGCGCTCAAGCCCGGCGGCCGAGTCACCTTCTGGTCAGCCAGCACCGATCACGCCTTTGCCAAACGCCTCGCCAAAGCCGGCTTCAAAGTCGAAACCGTCGCCGCCAAAGCCTACCCCCAGGCCAAACGCGGCACCCACACCATCTTCGTCGCGGATCGAAAATAACTCAGTCAGCTTTCGGGCCTGCGTCATTCCCCCGCTCCCCTTTGATATCCGGCAGCGCATCCAGATACAGTTCCTCCACCTTCGCCCGTGCCCACTCCGTGCGACGCAGAAAAGTGAGGCTGGATTTGATACTCGGATGCCAGTTGAAGCAATTGATCGGGATCATGCGCCCCAGCATCTCCCAGCCGAAATGCGCCACGAGTTGCGTGAGCATCATCTCGAGCGTGATGCCGTGAAGTGGATTTTTGGGACCGGCGGCGTGCATGGCGGTTATGCCTTTGGCAGGGTGAAAAGGGAGATCGTGGGGCGCATGTCAGCGTAGGTTAGCCCTTGGATGGGAGGTGTGCAAAAGCGTTCTCGATTTCAGAACCTTGGCAGCGTATGGAAAAACATGCTCGCCACCTTCCCCACCACATTCAAAGTGATCCGACATGCTCCGACCACTCCCTGACCTTTCGCCCGAGGAACTGGCCGCCTGGATGAAAACCAGAGGCTTCAAGGAAGCCCATGCGCCGCGTGTCATCCGCCAGCTTTTCGAGACCGCCATCTCCGCCGATCAAATGCCCTCAAAGCTCGGCGAGCAGCTCACGCAGTCGTTTTCATCCAAAGCCGCCGAACTCGCCCGCCAGCAAGTCTCCGAAGATGGCACCGCCAAGCTCCTCCTGCGCCTCGCCGATGGGCGCACCGTCGAATCCGTGCTCATGCCGGACTATCATCCCCTCCGCGCCGCCGGTTGCATCTCCAGCCAGGTCGGCTGCGCCATGGGCTGCGATTTCTGCGCCACCACTCAGACAGGCTTTGAGCGCAATCTGACCTCCGGCGAGATCATCGAGCAGTTCCTCCATCTCCGCCGCGAGGCACGCAACGCAGGCCGCACCCTTCGCACCCTTGTTTTCATGGGCATGGGCGAGCCGATGCTGAACCTCAAGAACGTCCTGGCCGCCGTGCGCCGCATCGCCGATCCGCAATTCGGAGCCTTTGGCTGGCGGCAAATCACCATCTCCACCGTCGGCATCGTCCCCGGCATCGAGGAACTGCGTCAGGCCGATCTCGGCGTCCACCTCGCCCTCTCCCTGCATGCCCCCGATGATGCCACGCGGGCGGATTTACTGCCCATGGGCCGTCGTTTCCCTGTCCAGGAAGTGCTGGAGGCCGCGGATCGCTATCAGGCGCAAACCGGACGCATCACCACCATTCAATACTGCCTCCTCGACGGCGTAAACGACTCCCTCGCCCAAGCCCGCGACCTCGCCCGCCTGCTCGCGGAGCGCCGCATGCATGTGAATCTCCTTCGCTACAATCCCACCGGCCTTAGCCTGCGAGGCCGTCACTACGCCCCCAGCTCCACGGAGCACACGGAAGCCTTTCTCGCCGAACTCCGCACCCATGGTGCCATCGCTCATCTGCGCCGTGCTCGCGGTCCAGACATCGACGCCGCCTGCGGACAATTGCGACGCCGCGAATGGCAGCCTGCTTGAAACCATCTTACACCACCGTACTCACGCCTCCCCATGAGAACCCTGCTCTTCCTCCTCGCCACCTCGCTCGTCCACGCCGACCCCGTGCCGCTTTTTGACGGCAAAACCTTCACCGGCTGGGAGGGCGACATCGGCAGCGTCTGGCGGATCGAGGACGGAGCCTTCGTCGCGGGTTCGCTGGAGAAAAAGCAGGAGAAAAACAACTTCCTCGCCACCGAGAAAATGTACGGCGACTTCGAACTCACGCTGAAATGGAAGCTCGAAGGCACCGAAGGCTTCGTGAACGGCGGCGTGCAATTCCGCACCGTGCGTATCCCCAATCACCACGAAGTCTCTGGCTACCAAGCCGACCTCGGCAAAGGCTACGACGGCGCTTTGTATGACGAAAGCCGCCGCAAAAAGATGCTGGCCCAGCCCACGCCCGAAGTGCTCGCCAAAGCGCAAAAACCCCTCGGCGAGTGGAATGACTACCGCATCCGCGCCGAGGGCAAACACATCCAAATCTGGCTCAACGGCGTGCAAACCGCCGATTTCACCGAAACCGAGCCCAACATCGACCTCACCGGCATCATCGCCGTCCAAATCCACGGCGGAGCAACCTCCATCGTCCGCTACAAAGACCTCATGATCGAGGAACTGCCCGCCAATTGATCTTTCCCCCTCATCAGGATCGATTCCATAGAATCCATCCTTTACAGGAGGACACATTGGCCGAACTTTAGAGCCAGTCGATGCCTTGACCATGAGAGATGTGCTCCGCTTGATCCTCGAAGACTCCATCAGTTCCCCGTTGCGGGAGCTGACGCGGAGGGATGTCGCCCTGCCCCGGGTGCCCGGCAAGGTTCAGGCCATCATCGGCATGCGTCGCGCTGGAAAGACCTGCTTTCTGCAGCAGTGCATGGCGGAGCGGCTCGCGGCGGGGCATCCGCGTGATTCCATGGTCTATGTCAGCTTTGATGACGAGCGTCTCACTGGCATGGAGGCCGCTCAGCTTCACTGGGTGCTGGAGGAGTATTACCGCCTCTGCCCCAAGCACCGCGACAGCCGCCGCGTCATGTTTTGCTTTGACGAAATCCAGGGCGTGCCGGGTTGGGAAACCTTCATCCGCCGTATAGTGGATTCTGAAAAGGTGGACATCTTTCTCAGCGGCTCCTCGGCAAAGATGCTCAGCCGCGAGGTGGCCACCTCACTGCGTGGTCGCGCCATGGAGTCCGTGGTGCATCCTTTCAGCTTCCGAGAGCACTTACGCCACCTAAACGATGAGCCTGCTCCCGACAAACCGTTCGGCAAAGCTCAGCGTTCACGCTTGGAGCGTGCCTTTGCCTCTTATCTCAAAACTGGCGGATTCCCCGAGGCCCAGAGCGTGCCGACAGCCGAGCAGGTTTCACTGCTCCAAGGTTATGTGGACACCGTCATCCTGCGGGACGTGATGGAGCGCCATGGCGTGACGAATCTCACTGCGCTGCGCCAGCTCACTCGGCAATTACTCAACGCACCAGCGGGCTTGTTTAGCATGCACCGCTTTTTCAATGAGCAGAAATCTCGAGGTGTCGCCGTCTCCAAAGACGCCCTGCATGCCATGCTCGGTTATTTGGAGGACGCATTCCTTGTGCGCCTACTGCCCATCCACACCAGCAGCGAGAGGCAGCGGCAGTCCAATCCGCGAAAGGGCTATCCCGTGGACCCCGGTCTCATCCATGCCTATGACCGCACCGGCCGCGCCAATACCGGCCATGCGCTCGAAACCGCCGTGATGATCGAGCTCGAGCGCCGGAGGCATACCCTCGCCTATGTGAAGACCACCGAAGGCTACGAAGTGGATTTCATGGCCTCGCCTTTGACCGGCAAACCGCAGCTCATCCAGGTTTGCGCAGACATTTCCAATCCCGAAACCCTTCATCGCGAGTTCCGCGCCTTGGAGGCCGCCATGAAGGAGCAACGCGGTCTAAAAGGCTGCCTGCTCACCCTCGATTCCACCGGCATCCTCCAAGCTTCCGCCGCCGCGCCTCGAAACGTCACGGTGCTGCCCGCCTGGGAATGGATGCTAGCGACACACTCTGACTGACCTCAAAAATTACCCATGAGAAAACTTTTCCTCTTCCTCGCCTTCGCCGTCTTTGCCCAAGCGCAGCCCTTTGAACTCAAGCCGAACGACGTCATCGCTCTCACCGGTGGCTCGAACATCGAGCGCACACGCTTCAACGGCTACCTGCAAACCAGCCTCATCGCTTCCAAGCCGGAACTGAAGATCAAAGTGCGCAATTTCGGCTGGGAAGGTGACACCGTCTTCGAACAGTGGCGCGATGGCGGTCACACCGAAAACCTCGATCCGAAACGCGCCGCCGCGGAAAAGCGCATCCAGGCCGAAACCGGCACCGATAGCTGGCGCCAGCAACGCGACTGGCGACAGCAGCTCAAAGAAGTCGGCGCGACGGTGGTAATCGCGCAGTTCGGTCAGATGGAGTCGCTGAATGGCGTGGAGAAGCTGCCGCAGTTCATCGAGGCGTATGAGAAGCTGATCGCGGAGTTTGCGGATGAGGGGCGCAGAGTGGTGCTGGTGACGCCAGTGCCGTTTGAAGGTGGTCCCAATGCAGAGAACCCCAATTTGAAATTGCTGGCCTACTCAAGAGCGATCAAGGCATTGGCGAAACGTTTGGGGATCCACTGCATCGACCTGTCATCATGGATTATTGCTACGATGCCTCAAAGGATGGAGAACGGCTATCAGCTCAACGATGCGGGGCACTACATGGCCGCGCACAGCATAGCTGAAGGAGTTGGTATGAAGCCCGTCACCAACGAAGCCGTCCGCGCGCAGGTCCTCGAATTCGAACGCCTGTGGTTCGACTACTGGCGGCCGATGAACTGGGCTTTCCTCACCGGAGATCGCACGAACGTGCCTTACTCGAAGGACTGGAAGGACTCGACGAAGCGCATCTTCCCGCAGGAGATGGAGGATTTCCGTCCGCTGCTCGATCAAGCCGAAAAAAACATCTGGGCGGCCATCGAAGGCAAACCGGTGACGCCAATTGGCGTGCGTTCGTCGATCCCGGTCGAGCCGCCGACAGCGAAGCCGCAGTCGCCGGAAGAAGAACTGGCGTCGTTTCAGATCATGGATGGCTTTGCGGTGAATCTTTTTGCCAGCGAGGCCGATGGCATCATCAAACCCATCCAGATGCGCTGGGATGAACGCGGTCGCCTGTGGGTCGCCTGCGCGGTGAGTTATCCGCAGATCAAACCGGGCGAAAAGGCCAATGACTACGTGCTCGTGTGCGAAGACACCGACGGCGATGGCAAAGCGGACAAGTTTCACAAGTTCGTCGAAGGCCTCTTCATGCCCGCGGGCCTCGAACTCGGCGATGGCGGCCTGTATGTCGCTCAAGGCACCGAGTTGCTGCACTTCAAGGACACCGATGGCGACGACAAAGCGGACACGAAGCGCATCGTGCTCGGCGGCTTCGGCACGGCGGACTCGCATCAGATGATCAACTGCATCAACTGGGGCTTCGGCGGCGAGCTGTGGTTCACGCAGGGGCATCACATCTACTCGCGGGTCGAGACGCCGTATGGCGTGGAGACGCTGAACCGCGCCGGCGTGTGGCGTTACCGGCCGCGCACGGGCCATCTCGATCCCTTTTTCCAATGGTCCTCCGCCGGGGCGAATTGCTGGGGCGTCACCACCACCGAATACGGCCAGGCCTTCCACAAAAGCGGTGCCAACATCGGCAGTTGGTTCACCACGCCCGGCATGGTGCGCTCGGATCTCGCGGTGAATGCTCAAGCGATGAACCTCTGCCTCGCGCCGATCAAGCAGGTGGGCCAGGAGTTCCTGCACAGCAGCATGTTCCCGAAGGAAATGCAGGGCCGTATCGTCATCGGCGGCTACTACGCGAACCTGCTCGAATGGCACGAGCTGAAGTTCGAGAACGGCCTGTTCAGCACCACGCGGCTGCCGAACATCATCGAGACGAAAAACAACGTCTTCCGCCCCGTCGAAGTCCGCATGGGCCCCGACGGCGGCATCTACGTCGCGGATTGGTATAACCCGATCATCGGCCACTATCAGGCCAGCTACCGCCACCCCGATCGCGACAAAGAACACGGCCGCATCTGGCGTGTGACGTGGAAGGGCGGTCAAGTGGTCAAGCCGGTCAATCTCGTCAAAAAGAGCGTTCCAGAGCTGTTGGAGCAACTCGATTCCAAAGAGCGCTGGGCCTGGTATCAGGCAAAGCGCCTTCTCATGGAACGCGACACGAAAGAAGTCCTCGCCGCGCTCGAAACCTGGACGCCCAAACAAAACGACCTGCGCAAACTCCAAGCGCTCTCGCTTTACGAAGCCCACGAAACACCGCGCCTCGAACTGCTGAAGGCCCTTCTGCGTAGCTCTGATGCCCGCATCCGCGCTTACACCACCCGCACGCTCTCCACCTGGGCCCGCGATGGTCGTCTGCCAGATGCTCTCACACTCCTCGAAGCCCAAATCGCTGACGAAGACGCTCTCGTGCGACTCGAAGCCATCGTGGCCACCAGCTACATCACTGATGCACGCTCCGCCGTGATCGCGGCACGAGCACTCGACAAGGAATTCAACGGCTACCAGCTGCATGCGCTCACCAAGACGCTGCATGTGCTCAACCCGCTGTGGTCGGCGAAACCGGCCTTCGAGAAGGATGAGCACCTCATCTTCGCGCTGCAAAACGGCTGGGTAGAGAACAACCCGAACGATTTGAAGAACCTCAGCGGTGCCGCCATCGCCTACGAGCCGAATTCGAACGCCAAAGCCGCCGCCATCATGCGTGATCAGATCGCGAAGCATGAAGGCGATCCCGAACGCCAGACGAAGTGGCTCAAAGCACTCGCTGGAACCGCCAGCGGTGACGATGTGGCCTTCATTTTCGTACGCGCCGGTCAAAACGCCGCCGTGCTGGCCGCGTTGAAGGCTGCGAAGCCCGAGAATGCCGAAAAACTGCTCACGCCGCTATTTGAAGCCCAAAACCCGGCCTTGCGTGCGCAGGGCATCCGGCTTGCGGGAGCCTGGAAAGTCGGCGCATTCACCGAAAGCATCCGAAAGCTCGCTTTGGAGAAAAAACAGCCGCAGGCACTCGATGCGCTCATCAGTCTGAAGCCCGATGAAGTGGCCGCTTTGGCCCTCAAAGACACCGCGATGCTCTCCGCGCTCGTTTCACGCACGGAAGGCCATGCGGCGCTGATGCGTGCTTTGCAGAAGAAGGACGCGCTGGATGCTGTGCAGGCCAAAAAGGTGCTCACCACACTCAACAACCTCGGCAAGAACGACGCGAAGCTCTCGCCGCTGCTCATGAAGCACGCAGGCATCAATTCGGCGCTGCCGACCTACACGAAGGAATACATCGCCAACATCGTGAAAGGTGCGAACACCTTTGGCAATGCCGCCGAAGGCAAAAAGATCTACGAAGCCGCCGGCTGCATCGCCTGCCACATCCCCGGACCCGCGAACAGCAAGATCGGCCCCGACCTGAGCGCCATCGCTCGCGGCCTGCCCATCGACATGATCGTCACCGAGGTCGTGTGGCCCGCGCTGAACGTCAAAGAAGGCTTCGAGGCCGCCACCGTTACCATGAAGGACGGCACCGTCATCACCGGCTTCAAACAGACCGACACCGCCGACACCATCTCCATCCGCGATCTCACCGGAGCCATCAAACCCATCAAGAAATCCGATACGCAAAAGATCCAATCCGGCGGCACCCTCATGCCCGACGGCCTCACCAGCACGATGAACGAGCAGCAGCTCGCGCATCTCATCAAATACCTCAGCGAGCTGGGGAAGTAGAAGGCCTCAAAGGGATTTCGGACGTCCCGTCGCCGAGAAGCTCGCGCGAGCATTGGCTCCCTCGACTTCGCGGCGGACGGTGGACTCGAAGGCATTTTGGTCCGCCGTGGAGGCAAAGGACGAAGCATCATAGCTGATGTGGATATGCGGAACGAGCGTGCCGGGAAGCTTCAGATACATTGAGAGGTCTTCGGGATTCACCCGGACATTCAGATCCGCATTCTTCGGTGAAGTGAGCGTAAGCTTGCGGGAGTCACCCTCGTAGCGAGCATTGAAATCAGCCTCGTCAGCCCGGTTCACCGCACTTGAAAGAGTACTTGAGGCACCTCCAGCGGCCTTGTCGATAGATCCCAAAACGGAATCTCCAAACATATCCCAGGCAACATACAGAATGACGGCAACGACGGCGAAGGTGAGCAGCAATTTCATGACGCGCCCACTTTACTGGAACCAGCGTTTCACGCGACCCCAAAAACCACTGCCTTCTCCGGCAGGCTGGCCTTGCGGCTGCGCCACACGCGGAGCCACACCGCGATGCTCCAGGCAGAAGTCCTGCGGCACGAGTTCATAGGGCAAGGCATCGTCATAGGCCATGCCAGCATGATGACAGCCATCGGTGGCGAGCTGTGAGCTGAGTCGGCAAAGCGAAACGCGAGTGAGCGGCAGGCCAGCCTTCGCGACATCGGTCTTGTAGCCAATTTTGACGGCTTCCTTCATGAGATCCGCCCAAATCGGCAGCGAGAGACGGCCGCCGTAGCCTTCGTCGATGATTGTCTGCGGCTTGTCGAGACCCACCCAGACACCGCAGGTGAGGCGATCCGTGTAGCCAGCGAACCACGCATCCTTGTAATCATTGGTTGTGCCCGTTTTGCCACCGCCGGGTTCTTTGAAGCCATGCTCGCTGCGCACGGCAGCGGCGGTGCCGCGTTCCATCACCTGCCCGAGAATCTGCCGCATCACATGGGCGACGCCTGGATTCACCACCTCGGCCTCAAGGACGGGCGTCTGGTAAATGATGGTGCCAGTTTTATCGACGATGCGGTCGATCAGGAAGGTGCGGCGGCGAACGCCTTGATTTGGGAAGACGCTCATCGCGCTGGCCAGTTGGCGCACGTTGCCGCCGATGTTGCCGATGTAGATCTGTGGCGTGCGCACCTTGGGCATGTTGAAGCCGGAATCGGCGAGCAGATTGAGCACGCGGTCGAGGCCGGTGTAGTTGCCGAGGCGCGTGGTCATCGTGTTGCGACTGAGCACGAGGCCATCGGTGAGGGTTTTGAGGCCCAAAAATTTGCCGTCACTGTTCTGCGGGCTCCAGCCGGGATCGCCGCCCAGGATTTCACCGGGCTGGATGGGTGCGTCGTCGATCAACGTGCCAGGTAAAAAGCCCGCAGCGACGCCTGCGGCATAGACGAAGGGTTTGACGGTTGATCCGATCTGACGCTCGCCCTGGATGGCGCGGTTGTATTTGCTGTGTCGATAATCACGACCACCGACAATGGCGAGGATGCCGCCGGTGGAGTTATCGAGCAAGGTAACGGCGACTTGCAGGTAAGGCGTGGTGCTGACCTCGGAGGTGTGATCCCAGGTGGAGTCAAACTCAGCCTTGGTGGGATGTTTGTAAGCTTTGAGCTTCTCCACAGCGGCGAGGCGTTTTTCCACCGCAGCCTCGGCGGCCACTTGCAGCTCTTTGTGGATCGTGGTGAAGACCTGGAGACCGCCGTCCTCGACATCGTGCTTCTCCAAAATGAGGTCGAGATCCTGCCGCACCATGTCGAGCGCATAGCCACCCTGACCTTGGAAGACGGGCTGCGCATGCAGGATCACATCGGCATAGCGTGCCTCGAGTTCCTCCTCCGGCGTGATCATCTTCGTGGCCAGCATGCGCTGGAGCACATCGTTTCGTTCTTTGATGGCTCCGTCGTAGTTTCGGAAAGGAGAGAAACGCACGGGGCTGCGCACAATGCCAGCGATGAGCGCTGATTCGCTGAGCGAGAGCTGGCTGGCGTGCTTGCCAAAGTAAACCTGGCTGGCCCGCTGGATGCCGTAGAGGCCGGTGCCGAAGAAAATGCGGTTCACATAGTGCTCAATGATTTGCTCCTTCGTGCTGTGCTTTTCGATGCGGCGGGCGAGCATCATTTCGAGTATCTTGCGGTGGATGTTGCGGTCATCGCCCAGCTCCGGGTAGCTGTTGCGGGCGAGCTGCATGGTCAGGGTGCTGGCCCCCTGCACGATGCGGCCGTCCTTCACATTTCGCACCGCAGCGCGAGCCACGCCGACATAGTCGATGCCGCTGTGCGAGTAGAAGCGTGAGTCTTCACGGGCGAGCAGCGCCTTGACGAACCAAGGTGAAACTTCGCTCAGCGGTACCACGATGCGATTCTCCCCGTGCATGCGACCGAGCACCTCGCCTTTGAAATCATACACCACGGTGCGCTCCGGCATCTGGCCCAGCTTGGTGAGATCAAAATCCTTCGCCCAATGGCTGTACACCGCGATCACGATGGCGGCGGCGAGCGTGACGAGCAGCGTGCTGCCCATGATGAGAAAGAGTGCCAGCCGCTTCCATCGTTCCCAGCGTGACATGACCTTCGGCCTCTTGAAGGGCTTTTTGGACGTGGTGGGATTTTTATTCATGGAGTTGTTTGAGCCATACGGAGCCTTCGCTGGGCCAAAGTTCAAGCCTCAGACGATGAACTCCATGTGAACTTCCATTTCACGGATGGGACAAAAAGCCCGGAGAAACCTCCACGCGGGCTTTTTGCTCGAAGGCATGGCCGAGGCGAAGGAGAAGTGGCTCAGTCCAGGCGGTGCTGAAGAAGGAAAGGTTCACCGGGAGCTTGCCGATGAGGCCCATGGGCACGGTGAGATGCGGATAACCCGCCGTCGCAGGCACGGTGGAGCAGCCGCGACCGCCGCGATGACCGTTTGGGAGGTCGGTGACATCCGCGGGATCGCTGGTGGAGACGACGAAGGCATCGAGGCGATGCTCCTTGAGCACAGCGTCGATGCCCTCCTCGCGAGCGAGCCTTCGCGCGGTCTCGCGAGCGGTCTTGGTTTCGGCGATGACTTCTTCCGAATCGAGCACCGCAGCCATTTCGAGGAACTCCTGGCCGAAGTAAGGCATCTCCTTGTCGGCATTCGCTTTATTGAAGGCGATCAAATCGGCCATGGATCGCACCTGGCTCGTGGTGGAGGCGAGGTAGGCATTCAGATCCTCGCGATACTCACCCAGCATGGCGCGGAAGCGCAGCTGGCTGATCTCGCGGGTGTGCGGCAGCTCCACTTCAATGACTTCGGCTCCGAGGGATCGTAGTACGTCGAGCGAGCTTTCGGTGAGCTTCTGCACGTCGTCGTTTTCGCCGTTCAAATGACGCAGAAAGCCGAGGCGAAGGCCTTCGAGCCTTTCGGTGGGTTTCCAGTCCACCGGCCTCTCGGCGATGGCGGTGAGCAGCAGCGCACAATCCTTCACGCTGCGAGCCATCGGCCCGGCGGTGTCTTGCCAGTGGGTGATGGGGATGATGCCTTTTCCGATGGTGAGGCCGAGGGTGGGCTTGAGGCCGACGATGCCGCAGGCGCTCGACGGACTCACGATGGAGCCATCGGTCTCTGTGCCGATGGCGGCAAAGCAAAGACTGGCTGAAACCGCCGCCGCGGAGCCGGAGCTGGAGCCGCTGGGATTGTGATTGAGCAGATGCGGATTCGCGGTGAGGCCGCCGCGAGCGCTCCAGCCGCTGGTGGAGTTTGGCGAGCGCATGTTGGCCCACTCGCTGAGGTTCGTTTTGCCAAGGATGACGGCACCCGCCGCCCGCAGCTTTTGCACCAGCGGCGCATCACCACGCGGTCGCGAGTCGAGCAAAGCCAGCGAGCCAGCGGTGGTGAGCATGCGGTCGCCGGTCTCGATGTTGTCCTTGATCAAAATCGGCTGGCCATGCAGCGGACCACGCGGTTTTGGCTCTGCGTCGAGTTTCTTGGCGATGTCGAGAGCATCGGGATTCAATTCGATCACCGCGTGCAGCACCGGATCGAGGATTTTGATGCGGTCGAGGTAGTACTGCGTGAGCTCGACGGCACTCACACGCCTCTTTTCACATCCCGGCAGCCCGACGAGGCTGCCGAGGGCGATTTTGGCAAGGGTGCGGCGGTGCATGCGGATCGATCTCCCCACCTCAACGTGATGTTTGGCAGCTTCTTCCGAACAGTCAGCGTGCGCAAAGGGCGAGGGTTTAGTTCGTAGTTCGGGCTTTAGCCCGCGCTTAGTTGCGGTGGGAAGCGGGCTGAAGCCCGAACTACGAACGACGATGCAAATCAATCTCCCCACTTCAACGTGATACCGGGAATCTTCTTGGCGATCTCGCCGCCCTTTTCTTGGCCGAGGACGACCATGGCAGTGGCGAGGGCATCACTCGTGGTGCAGTCGGGGACGATGACGGAGCATGAAACGGTCTTCGTGAGGCCGAGGCCGGTGATGGGGGAGATGATGTGGGCGTAGCGGGTGCCGTCGATGGTGATGGCTTGATACAGGTCGCCGGAGGTGGAGACGGCGGCGTTTTTGAGCAAGACGGTGGTTTCGATATCGGCGGAGGATCGCAGCTTGACCTCCCAGCCTTCTTTGCCCGGTGGCGGATCACCGATGGCAATATCGCCACCGGCGATGACGAGGGCGCGGGGGAGGTGGCGCTTGTCGCGAAGGAGTTTGAGCACGGCATCGGCGGCGTAACCTTTGGCGATGCCGCCGAGGTCGAGGAGCATGCCGGGCTTGGTGAGCGTGATGGTGCTGGCCTGGGCATCAACCTTCACAGCCTGCCAATCCATGGCGGCTTTCGCGGCGGCAAGGCGTTCGGGCGGTGGGAGCTGCTTGCGGTTTTTCATGCTGCGCCACAGCCGCGTGAGATGACCGCAGGTGATGTCGAAGGCTCCGTCGGTGAGTTGGGAGATTTCGAGCGAGCGGGTGATGATCTCGACGAGTTCGGGGCTGGCTTTGAAGGGCACGTTGGGCTTCGTGGCATTGAGGCGGCTGAGCTCGGAGTAGGGCTCGTAGTCGGAAAATACGGCCGTGAGGGCTGCCACATGCGCGAAGGCATCCTCCGCGGCTTTTTCGGCGGTTTCGCGGTTTTCGGCGTGGAGGCTGAGCCGGAACTTCGTGGCCATTTGGACCGATTCGAAGTCGAAACGCTGCTGAGCGTGGCTTGGAAGGCTGAAAAGAACACCACAGAGGGCACCGAGGAACACAGAGGACTGAAGTTTCATGCTCTGTGCTTCTCGGTGAACTCTGTGGTTAAACCTGCTTCAGCTTAGCACTCGTAAGTCCCCAGCGCTGCGACATCAAATTTCGCTCTGCCGCACTCTTCAGCGATCTCGTTCAGCGCTTCGACCTCGGCGGTGGTGAAGAGGAGACCGCCGGCTTTGGCGGTGTGGGCGGCGTTTTGGGCCTCGGGCTGGCCGGGGAGCATGCAGGCTTCGTTGCCATGGCCGAGAATATCATCGATCACGGCTTTGACGTTCTGCGCGAAGGTGCGGCCCTGAGCGAAACGGCCGCTGCTGATGGCATCGGGATGGATGACCTGGAAGTAGAAGCTGCTGGTGCGTTTTTCATCAGCTGGGAAAGGCTGCGATTTGATGTCGGGATGACCGCCGCCGCCGCGAAGGGTAGGCAGCGAGCCGCCAATCATGCCGCCCATGATTTCGATGAGCAGCGAGAGACCGTAGCCTTTGTGAGCGCCGAAAGGAAGCAGCCACGCGGCTTCATTCGCATCGGTGGTGGGCTTGCCGTCTTTGTCCACGGCGGCACCGGGAGGGAGCGGCTTGCCTTCACGCTTGAGTTGTTGCACGCGGCCCATGGCGACGGTGGACGTGGCCCAATCAATCACGACGGGAAAACCGCAGGCGTCCTGCGTGGGGATGCCCCAGGAGTGCGGATTGGTGCCGAGCACGGGGAATTTGCCGCCAAAGGGAACGACCTCGCCGAGGGTGGAGGTGCAGTTTGTGTAGGCGATGTAGCCTTTCTTGGCGGCGTCCATGACGTAGCCGCCGCCCCAGAGGTAGTGGAAGGCATTGTCCACGCTGACCTGGCCCACGCCGTATTTGTCGGCGAGCTCCATGCAGCGCTCCATAGCGCGGAAGGCCACGCTTTGACCGAGCTTCAGCTTGCCGTCCCACACCTCGCTAGCCGCGAATCGCTTCTCGATGACCTCGATCTCGGCACCGGGCTTGCAGCCGCCGGTGGCGCTGCCGAAGAGGTGGTCGAGGTGGAGGGCCTTGATGGCGTTGTGGGTGCGAATGCCATGCGCGGAGGCCATTTCGCAGAACCGCGCGGCGTCATCGGCCTCGGCGGCGGTATAGCCGCGATGGAGGTAAGCGGCGCGGACGAGGTCGTTGTGGGCGGCGGTCGGGACGATGTGGTAGGTGGTGGGCATGAGAAAGTTCTCGGTTCGCTGTTCGCGGTTCTCGGTTGGGGGAAGCTGTTGGTTTAAAGTTGAATGTTTCAAGTTCAAGGGGGGAGTTCGGGGTTGCTGGAAATGGCGCTGGCCGCTAGCCTCGCGCCCCATGGAGCAAGCTATTGCGATTTTAGGCCTCGTTGTGTTTGTGGGACTGGCTTGGGGGCTGTCGGAAAACCGGCAGCGCTTTCCCTGGCGTATCGTGACGAGCGGGCTGGCACTGCAATTCGTGTTTGGCTGGCTCATGCTACGGACGAAAGGCGGCGAGACCTTCTTTGCGTGGCTGGACAAAGCCTTCCGCAAGCTGCTGAGCTTTGCCGATGAAGGTATGGTGTTTGTGTTTGGCAAAACGGACGCCCCGGTGGTGGCGCTGATCATCACCGGCAGCATCATCCTCGTCTCCGCACTGTCCTCGCTGCTGTATCACTTTGGCGTGCTGCAATGGGTCGTGAAAGGTGCGGCGTGGATCATGCGTCGCGTGATGCACACCAGCGGCAGCGAGACGCTGGCCGCCGCAGCGAATATCTTCATGGGGCAAACGGAGGCCCCGCTCGTGATCAAGCCCTACCTGGGCAAGATGACGCGGAGCGAGCTGCTGTGCCTGATGGTGGGTGGCATGGCCACCATCGCCGGAGGTGTGCTGGCGGCTTATGTGTCCTTCGGTGTCTCAGCCGGGCATCTTTTGACCGCTAGCGTGATGAGCGCCCCGGCGGCGATGATGATGGCAAAGATCCTCCTGCCGGAAACCGAAGTGAGTGAAACGGCCCACGGTGCCCACAAACCCATCGAACGCGAGACCGTGAACGCCATCGACGCGCTTTGCCACGGCGCCAGCGATGGCATGAAGCTCGCCATCAACGTGCTCGCCATGCTCGTGGCCTTTGTCGCCGTGGTGGCGTTGGCGAATTACCTGCTCTCGCTCGGCCTGCGACTCTGCGGTCAAAGCGTAGCGCAGCCGCTGAATGTGCTGTTGGGCTGGCTGAATGCGCCCTGCGCCTGGCTGATGGGCATCCCATGGGACGAATGCGGCAAGGCGGGAGCGCTTCTTGGTGAGCGGGTGGTTTTGAATGAATTCATCGCCTACATGCACCTCTCGGAGCAGAGCAAGGCGGCCACCCTCACGCCACGCACAGTGGAGATCCTGACCTATGCGCTGTGTGGCTTTGCCAACTTCGCCAGCATTGCCATCCAGATCGGCGGCATCGGTGCGCTGGTGCCAGAGCGTCGGGCGGATTTAGCAAAGCTCGGCGTCAAGGCCATGATCGGCGGTCTGCTGGCCTGCTACTGCACCGCCTGCGTGGCCGGGCTGCTGATGCGGTGACTTCCCTGCCCCGCCAAGGAATGAGCTGGAATAGCCAGCGACATCTCCGGGCAACTCCTCCACGCTGCCTGCATGCCCGCCCAGTTCAAAGACTACTACGCCACCCTCGGCGTGCCGCGTGATGCCAGCGCCGATGACATCAAGAAAGCCTTCCGCAAGCTCGCCCGGCTCTATCACCCGGACACCGCGAAGGACAAAAAGACCGCCGATGAGAAGTTCAAAGAGATCAACGAGGCCAACGAAGTGCTCAGCGATCCCGAAAAGCGCCAAAAGTATGACAAGCTTGGAGCGAACTGGCAGCAGCCCGAATTGTCCACCGCTCACGAGCAAGATGTCCACTTTGGCGGCACCGGTTTTAGCGACTTCTTCGAGCAATACTTCAGCGGTGGCAGCCGCTACGGCTTCCAGGACGAATACATGCCCAAATCCACTGCCAAAGGCCGCGCCAGTCGCGGACACGACATCGAAGGCGACATCCTCGTCACGCTGGAGGAGGCCATGAATGGCACCCAGCGGCCTATTTCCATGCAAACGGTCAATCGCCAGACCGGCGTGGCCCAAATGCATGAGTTTCAGGTGCGCATCCCGCCCGGAGCCACCGATGGCCGCCGCATCCGCGTTCCAGGTCAGGGTGAACCCGGCCGCAACGGCGGTGAAGCGGGTGATTTGTATCTCCGCGTGCGCCATGCCGCCCATCCCGAGTTCACCACGCGTGAGGCGGATCTGCATCACGAGCTCGACGTGGCCCCGTGGGAAGCGGTCCTGGGTGCGGAGGTCATCGTGCCAACCCTCGATGGCAGCATTAAACTTCGCATTCCCGCCGGGACAGAAAACGGCCAGCACCTCCGCGTGCGCGGCAAAGGCCTCCCCAAAGGCAAAACCGGCGAACGGGGCGACTACTTCGTCACGACCCAGATCGTGCTCCCCAAGCAGGTCAGCGATGCCGAACGCGAGCTTTGGGAGAAACTCCGCGCTACCTCCACCTTCACACCACGCGCCTGAGCCATGAACGAAACCTACACCCTCGAACTGCTCGCGGAGATCACCGGGATCGAAACCACCACGCTCATCCAGTATCAGGAGCACGGCATCATTCGCCCGCAGTTCGATGATGAAACTGTCCGCCGCCTCCGCCGTGCCGAGCACCTGCGCGAGACCTGCGAGATGAATCTCGACGGGCTCAAACTCCTCACGCACCTCCTCGAAGAGGTGGAGCAACTCCGCGAGCAGTTAAGGCAGCATCAGCGGCCTCAGTGAGCCTTGACCTCGTCCTCGATCCAGCGGTGTTGATTTCACCACAAAGTCACTGAGGAACACAGAGCCCAAGCAAGGAATCGCAGCGAAGGATCGCAAGGACCGCAGAGCAGTGAGGCGTCAGAAGGGAGCGCGGACACTCCTGTCCGCTGTTCTTCGTTCTTGGTTCCTCGTTCGTAGTTCGGGCTTTAGCCCGTTCTGGAGGGCGGGATTGCATTCCCGCCGAATGTTCGCCTCGGAGAGGCGGTGTACGGATCGTCGAGGCGCACAGCGCCCAGGCCTCAATGATACTCCGAAAGCGCCTTCGGCATGAAGGCGCGGAGATTCGCGATGCGCGTGGAATCCAGCGGATGCGTGCGGAGAAAGGCTGGGGCGCTGCTGGCCCCTTTCTGGCGGGCGAAGTTTTCCCAAAGCGTCACGCTTTCCTCGGGATTGTAACCCGCCCGGGCCATGTAAAGAGCACCCAGCTTGTCCGCCTCCAGTTCCTGACCGCGACTGAACTTCAGCATGCCAAGGCCGAGCGCGGCGCTCGCCGCTGTGCTGGTGGCCACACGGGTGCCGGTGCTCTGGCGGGCGCCGAGCGCCGCATCCAGCACCGCAATGCCCACCGAACCCAGCACTGCCGTGCTCATCCGCTCGCCACTGTGCCCGGCGACGACATGCGCCAGCTCATGACCGAGCACGGCGGCGAGTTGAGCGTCGTTGTGCGCTACTTTGAAGATGCCGGTATTCACGCCCACCTTGCCACCGGGTAGCGCGAAGGCATTCGGCGTGCTGTCCTCAAAAAGAACGAACTCCCAATTCGCCCCCGGCATCGGCACGATGCGCTTTAGGCGAGCCGCCACGCGGTTCACGGCGGCGGTTTGCGTGCCATTGCCGGAGCGGCGCTTCTGCGATTTCATCTTCTCAAACTCCGTCAGCCCCATCTGGTTGAGGTGCGTGTTCGGGATGAAGTTGAAGGACTTTCGTCCGATGTCCGGCACGGTGGTGCAGGCGATCAGGATCATCGAAAGCGCGAGAACAAGCGGCAGCAGCAAGGTGGAGAAATGAGTTCGGCTCATGCTCGCAGAGTGAATTCCACCTCGTCGGGAGACAACCGAAATTCCATCCACGTTGATGCCCCCGGTGGTGAAGGTTTTTTAAGGCGATGATCGGGGAATGAACAGGATGCAATCCTGTTCCACTTTCTAAAGGATCACGATTTCATGGCCAGATAGGCCTTCCTCGTTTTTTCGGGGAGTTTTTCGAGGGCGTAGCGGAGCATGGTGCGGGGCATTTTGGCGGCGTGTTGATCGAGGAAGGCCAGTAGAAGCTTCACCTCGCGTTTGCCGACTTCGCGGAGCATCCAGCCGCAGGCTTTGTGCATGAGATCGTGCGGATGGATCAAAAAGAGGGCGCTGAGCCGGAAGGTGTCGGCGAAGTCGCTAGCACGGATGAAGGCCTGGGTGGCGAGGATGGCGATGCGCTGCTCCCAGAGACTGGTGGAGACAGCGAGGGTATCGAGCACGATGCGATCTCGATAGAGCAACCAGGCACCGAGGAGGTGCGGGGCGCTGCTATCGACGAGGTCCCAGCTGTTGATCCATTTTGTGTTGGCGAGGTAGAGGCTGACGATGCGCTGCTGAGCGGCGGCGTCCTTTTTGGTCCGGTTGAAGCGCCGCACGAGGACCAGCAGGGCGAGAAGCCTCTCTTCATGCCATTCGGAGTGCAGGAGGTCCAAAATGTCCGCCTTGGGGAGGGTATCGGTGTGGGGGAGTTCCGCGCGGATTTGAGGCACTTTGAGCCCGAGAAAGAGATCGCCTTCGCCATACTCACCGGGGCCTGTTTTGAAGAATCGCCGAGAGATGGCCGCTTGGGAAGGTGTCGCAGCTTCGCGGAACTTTTGACGGAGGTCGGGGAGGTTCATGGGTGACTCATGCCACAAACCAGAAAAACACGACGGCGATGGCGGTGGGCATCAAGGCTCCGAGAAAGAGGCCGAGGGGGCTGATGCCTTCGCCTTTGAAGGCCTCGCTGGTTTGCAGGATACCGGCACCAGCGGGATTCGGAGCATTGGCGATGACGGTGAGGCCGCCACCGGTGACGGCTCCGGCGACGAGGGCGTATTTCAGCTCGGGGGTGATGCCTTCGACGAGGCTGCCGAGGTAGGTGAGCGCGGCGTTGTCCGTGAGGGCAGTGAGGCCGGTGGCTCCAAAGTAGAGCGTGGGGCCATCCAGGCCGGCGATGAGTGGTTTGAGCCACCAGGATTGCAGTGAGCCGAGCGTGACGAGTCCGGCGAGGAAGAAGCCGACAAGCAGGCCTTCTTTGAGTTTGAGCTGGTCCTGATACTCCCGCGTGGCGTTAACGAGGCCGAGGAAGATCATGAAGATGCCGAAAAACACATCGGGGTGATGGGCAAAGAAGACGATGGAGGCGAGGAAGAGCAGATGGAGGCCGGTGAGCCAGGCGGGCACGGGCTGCGGTGTCTGCTGCGGCACCTCGATAGCGAGGATTTCCTTCCGAAACGTCCACGCGACGAGGGCGGTGGAGGTCACACAACTCGCGGCGGCCTTCCAGCCAAAGGTGGTGAACATGAAGGCGATGTCCCATTGCCATTTGGCCGCTACCATGAGCACGGGCGGCGCGGCGAAGTGCGTGAGCGTGCCGCCGATGGAGACATTCACAAACAACAGGCCCAGCGTGGCATAGGCGAGCCGCGTGCCGATGCCACGATCGAAGTAGCGGCGCTTCAACAGGATGGCGAGGAGCGTCATGGCCGCGGGCTCGGTGATGAAGGAGCCGAGCAGACCACCAAGGGAAAGTGCGGCGATATAAAACGCCATGCTTTCCCGCATGGGCAGCAGCCTGGCGATGAGGGAGATGAGTGCCTCCGCGAGCTTCACGACGGGCCGCGTGGCAGCCACGACCATGACGACGAGCACGAACTTAGGCTCGGTGAAGTTCAGGCTCTCGATGTAGTGCACGGCCTCCACCACGCTGCCCTTCAGCGCGGTGATGCCAGCAAACAACGCTGCGGCCCACAGGCCAAAGACGACCTCGGTTTCTGCCAGGAAGTGCAGCAGATTCTCCTGAATCGAGCCACTCGGATAGCGATGTGCCCAGTGGGCGAATTTCTTCACCGAGAAGGTGTGCAACACCGCCAGTGCAAAGAACGTGGTGGCGAGGAGTTCGGAAGGCGTGGCAGTCATGCAATCTCAGAATCAAAGCATGCCGGGCGTGTAGCGAGAGCGGTAACCGCCTCCGCTGCGGGGCTGGATTTGGGAGCGCATGGCGGGATCATCGACGGCCTGATCGACTGCGTCCTGGAGGGCACGGGAGATGAGTTCCTGGAGAATGGGGACGGGTGAGCCGCTGCCTGGACGGTAGGCGGTGGTTTGACGCTCGGCTTTGTATACTTTCGAAAAGAGCACGCGGCCGCTGCCGATCTCGACGATATTCATGCGCAGGCTGACATTGGCGTAGGGATGCACAAGGAGCTCGCCTTGAAGGTCGAGGACATCACCCGTGATGAGGAAGGATGCCTTGTTGGAATCGGTGAGCATACCGCGATGGTCCAAGGCATGGGCAAAGCAGTTCGCGGTGATGGTTTCGATCGGCGACTGGCTCTTCAAATGCTCGATCGGCACGCCGAGGGGGAGTTTGACGGTGCCGAGTTGGTAGGAATCCACATTCCGCTTGTTGGCAAAGGCTCCGATGGTGAATTGCGCTGCTCCACGAAGCGGACCGCCAGGAGCGGGGACGTAATCCAGGGTGACTGAGGATTGGGTGGCGCAGGAAGCGAGGCCGAGGACGGCAGCGAGGCCCGAGAGGGCGAGGAAGCGACGGGAGGTCATGGTGGTGAGGAAGATAGATATACGCCCAGGAAGGGCGATTCCAAGGACGAGATGCAGTGGAAAGGATTCACGCCATCTTCTAGGAGCAGCTTAGGCAAAAAAACAACCCTGCCGGATTTGGTGCTCAGGAAAAAAACCCCCAAAACCTGAAACCAAAATACCCGGCAGGGCTGATTTATTTGTTATATTCAAAAACCGCCCTGCTATGCAATACCAAAAATTTTCTTTCCAAAGAAAAGGCTCCCAAATGTCCGCCGCCTGCTTGCTGGCGCTGATTTTCGTAGCCTCTTCCGATGCCTCCGCCCAGATCGGGAGAGCCGTCCGACAAGTGATCGTAACCCAGACTAGATCATGGAACTCCAACACGGCCACGATGCAGTGCTACCAGCGAGCCTCCGCCCGGGATGCCTGGCAGCCAGTGTTTGGTAAGGCCGTCCCGGTCCTGCTCGGAAAAAAGGGGCTCGCCTGGGGCCGTGGCGTGTTTGGAGTGCCGCAAAACGGCATTCCGATGAAGGTGGAGAAGGATTGGCGCGCCCCGGCAGGTGTTTTTCAACTAGGAAGCCTCTTTGGCTATACCGCAACGCCGCCAGCGGGAGCGAGGTGGCCTTATGTACAGGTGGGTCTTTGGGATGCTTATGTGGATGATTCCTCGAATCCGTATTACAACCGCCACGTCCGCATCGACCCGCGCCAAGGCATCCCGCCTTGGTTTGAAAAGCAGCGCATGAGACTAGGCGATGCTGCCTACAAATGGATGCTGGAAATCAGACACAATCAGCAGCCACCCGCCGCAGGCTATGGTAGCGCGATCTTTTTCCATGTGCGACGCGGCCCGGACAAGCCGAGCGCTGGCTGCACCACGATGGCGGAGGCCGATCTCGCCCTCATGCTGCGCTGGCTCGATCCGCAGGCCGCTCCGCACTATGTGCTACTGCCAAAGGCAGATTACGCCGCGCTGCGCGGAGCCTGGGGGCTGCCTTGAGCTATAAAAAAACGAAGCGCCGCAGATGCGGCGCTTCGCGAAGGAGTTCGATCTGATTTGGAGGCCTATTTCTCCACCCAGCGCACGGCTTCCATGAGGAGCTCACGAGCGGAGGCGAGGCCGAGTTTCTGACGGATGTTTGCCTTGTGAGCATCGATCGTCTTGGCGCTAAGGCCGAGCTTTTCAGCCATGGAGTGGGAATCGAAGCCGCGACCGACCATCTCGAAGATTTCGAGTTGGCGATCACTGAGCATGCGAGCGGGTTCACCGCGGGAGCCACCGCCACGAGCGCTACCGCCGGAGACGATGCTACCGAGCAGGGCGGCGCTGAAGAAGAAGGTGCCGCTGACGATCTGGCGGATGCCCTGGAGCACGCGGACGGGCTGCTCGCCCTTCATGACGTAACCCATGGCTCCGGCGCGGAGGCAGCGCTCGGCATACACGTTTTCATCGTGCATGGAATACACGAGGATCTGCATGTTCGGGTGGCTGGCTTTGAGTTTCTTAATCAGGTCCACGCCACTGCGGTCCTTCAAGGTGATGTCTAGCATCACGATATCCGGTTTTAGTTTACCGATTTGCTGGAGAGCAGTGTTGGCGTCTTCGGCGCTGCCGATGACTTGCATGTCCTCCTGCGAATCAATGAGTTTCTTAAGCCCTTCGATAACGATGGGGTGATCGTCCAATATATAGATTTTACTTTTCACGGTTCACCTAAATCGTTGGTGCTCAGTGGCTTGTCAACTTTCCTTCCTTAGTCAAAGCGATAGGAAAATAGCAACTCACGCGAACACCCCTACCCGGCTGAGAATGGACCTTGAGATGGCCTCCAAGCAGGTTTGCCCGGTACTCCATAACCCTCATACCGATACCAGAGCTGCGCGATTTCTTTTTAGATGTACAGTTTTCGAGGCCTTTGCCGTCATCCGCCACTTCGAGCACGGCGGAGCCAGCATTTTGCCTGCGTAGCGAGAGGCGGATATGTTGGGCACCACCATGGCGTAGCGCATTGTTCACCGCCTCCTGGGCGATGCGGAAGAGGTGAATATCCGCCCCCGACCCGGAGGAGGGGATGGTTTCATCGAAGTGGCACTCGCACTCGCGCAGGAAATTCAGCCGCACCGTCTCCGCCACGAGGCGCAACCCATCGACGAGTCCTCGATTCCATACGGCGGCGGGTGAGAGACTGTGCGACAGCCGCCGGGTCTCCTCCTGAGCCGTTTTGAATAGATGCAATATCCGCTCGGCATCCACTTTGGCCGTGCCCTCGAGTCCCTGGACGAGCGCCTCCATCAGGGCGGAGACGCCCGTGAGCGTCTGCCCCACGCCGTCGTGCACATCCGCCCCGATGCGGATGTGCTCCTGCTCAGCCACGCGGATGATCTCCGCCTCCAAGCGCTTTCGCTCGGTCACATCGATGCCGGTGGTGACGAGGTAATCGATCTGACCATCCGGTTTTCTCACCGCCGTAGTCACCGTGGCGATGATACGCAGTTCGTCGGATTTAGTGCGCATCGAGATCTCCGCCTCGACCGAGGCAGCGCCCTGCTGCAAAGCCAGAAAACGCTTCTTCGAGGAGGCCACCTCGTCGGAAACGAAGACAGGAATGTCCCACAGAAGCTTTCCGATGACCTCCTTGGAACGAAAACCGAACAATTCCTCTGCAGCTCGATTCACCCGCAGCAGGCGGGCAGAGGCATCCAGCAAGCCGAAGGCCACTGGCGAGTGATCAAAGAGAACGTTCTTCAATTCCAGCTCTCTTCGCCAGGCCATCTCCGCCTCCTTGCGAGCGGTCAAATCCGTCAAAATGAGCATGCCACGTTCCACCTGCTTATTCTTTCCGAACTGGCAGGTGATCGCCACCAGCACATCCAGCCGGGTGCCATCGGAGGCCTCCAGGCAGGTCTCGAAGCTAGCAGGCGATTTTTTTCCGTTTCTCAGCGCCGCCAGGGTGCGCTCCACCGCTGAGCGGCTGCCAGGCGCGATGATATCCGCCACCTCATGGCGGAGCAGCGCCGCCCGAGTTTGCTTCAGCATCCGGCAGAGCATCGGATTCGCATCGAGCAGACGAAAGGAGCCGTCAAAGGACAGCACGCCCGCCGTGTTACTCTGAACAAGCGCATGGCAGGCCGCTTGGGTCGTGCGCAAAGTTTCCTCCGCGAGCTTTTGTTCCGTGATGAGCGCCACCATCCCTACCTCCGTGAGCACGGCACCATCCTTGTCCCGCTCAAAAACCCGCTTCCGCACCTCCGCCCATTCATACCCACCCGTCTTCCTCAGCACCCGGATAGGCATGGCGAAGATTTCATCCGCCGCCGCCTTCATCATACGATCATGAAGCGCTCGAAACTCCCCCACATCCTCCGGGTGAATGATGCTAAACCAGCCTTCCGGAAGCTGATCAACCTCACCCTGCTTATATTCAAACAGGCCGGAGACATGATCGTGCCCGATGAGAAAGCGCCCCTCCGCATAGGAAAAGACATAAAAGGCCTGCTTCGTCGTCTCCAGAAGCACGTTCGCCAGCCGCTCCAGCAGGGAGGCCTTTTCCTCCAGCGCATGCAGCTCATCCAGCCCCACCTCGGGGCGTGCCAGCGGCGGCTTGGCGGCACGTTTTCGGGTGGCTGGAGACGGAGCGGCGGTAGGCTTCCTGGGCATGCCACGATGAAAGCCGACAACAAATCCGCCTGCCAGACGTTTTTGCCCGCCATGCGCCTTTCACCGCTCCTCCTCACCGCCCTCGTCACTCTCACCAGCGTCCACCAGCTCCCCGCACAGGCAAAAAGCCAAAAGAAGCTCATCGAGCTCACGCAGACTCCGGTAGAAAGCCGCGACGTCGTTTACAAGCAGACGCCGGAGGGCGAGCTGAAACTGCACTTCTTCCTCCCGCCCAAGGCTGAAATCGGCCTCACCGTGCAAAAGCCCTGCGTGGTCTTCTTTTTCGGCGGCGGCTGGAAATCGGGTTCCTACCTCCAGTTCGTCCCGCAGGCCAAGTACCTCGCTAGCCGTGGCCTCATCACCGCCTGCGCCGATTACCGCATCCTCAGCATCCACAAAACCCTGCCAGATAAAGCCGTCGAAGATGCCAAAAGCGCCATCCGCTGGGTGCGCAGCCACGCCGATGAATGGGGCATCGATCCCACCAAAATCATCGCCGCCGGTGGCTCGGCGGGAGGCCATCTCGCGGCCTGCACAGCCTTGGTCAAAGCCTATGACGCCCCCGGAGAATCTGCCGTGTCCTCCATCCCGAATGCTCTCGTGCTCTTCAATCCGGCGATGAACATCGCCACCCTTCACCAAGAACGTGCAGGCAGCAGCACCTCCGCCATCACGCTGGAAATGGCGGAAGCCATCACGCCAAACAGCTTCCTCACCAAGGAAACACCGCCCGCGATTATCTTCTTCGGCACCGACGATAAACTCAAGTTAGGAGCCGATGAATACCTTCAAAAAGCCCGCGAACTCGGCCTCAAGGCCGAAATGTGGACCGCCGAAGGCCAGCCACACGGCTTCTTCAACCGCGAGCCTTGGCTGCAAGTTACTGCTCATCGAATGGATCGCTTCCTCACCTCTCTCGGTTACCTCGGCGGAGAGCCTTCCCTCGTTCTTCCCGCCGACTCCCCTGCCCTGCGGCAGGAAAAGTAATCTCCCGACAACCGTCACCCGCCCACCTTGCAAGGCATGCGTGCCACCTCAGCGTCCGAGCAGGATCAAAATGCCTGCGGCTAGGGCGAGGATCGGCAGTAGCACGCTGGCCGGGCCGAGTTGGATGCCGAAGACGCCGGTGATGCCGACGAGGATGAGGTAAATGGCGAGGACGAGCCGACCGGAGTTTTCGGGGATATTCATGAGAGAATAGGATCAGCTGCGGCGGCTGCCGATGAGAAGGAGGATGCCGCCCGTGACGGCCGCGATGCCGACGAGCGGTGGGATCGGGAAGGTGTGTTCCTTTTCGGCGGTGACGTGGATGGGGCCGAGGTCGATGGCTTTCTCGGTCGTGGTGTAGCGGATGCCTTGATAGGCAAACGCGGCGATGCCGAGGACGATGAGCAGGATACCGATGATGCGGGAGGTGGGCATGGTGGGTGGGGGTTAAAAGGTCCAGTTCAGGGAGACGGTGCCAAAGACCTGCGGCTCGATCTGGTTATCGAACTCCTTCGTGCGATAGACGAACGCGTAGGCGAGCTTGGTGTTCTTGTAGTTGAAGGCGAAGCCAGCGCTGATGTCCGCGACGAAGAGTCGGTGCCCCACGGAATGGCTGTCGCCGAAGGTGTTGCCATCGAGGAAGACATTCCGGCCCACCGCACGGCCATCCATGCGGGCAAAGACATACATGCCGAGCGGAAACCACGAGCGTGAGGCGCCCATGGAGCCATCGACGGGCGTGGAGGTGCTGCTGGCGGGACCGATGACGCCCGTGCCAAAGTCATCCGGCAGATTGAGACCAAAGCGCAGCTCCGCGCCGAGGTTCGCGTGCGTTTTGACATTGCCCAAAGCGGCTCCGGCATGCGGCATAAACTCCCAATCAAAGCCGCTGCGCTTCACGATATGCGGAAAGCGCCAGGTGCGCTCGTAGGCGAGGATGAAGCCGACTTCATTGTGGAGCTGGTTGTCCCATCCATTCGGATGATCAAAGCCTCGCGCATCATGCACATAGCGCTGAGATTCCTGCGCATAGCTGTAGGAGCCGACGACGCCGATATCGAGCAGCAGCGAGTTCCTTACGCGATCGTTTTTCCACACCACGCCGAGGCCCACATAGAGCCATCCGGCATACGGACGATCTCCACCGCTGAGGGCATGGGTCTCGGTGTTGTCCGGCGTGTAGATGTTCTGGCCGATGCCAAAGACGAGGTTCTTCTGGTAAGAAGTCTCGTTGATGTAGGGCAGCAGATTGAAGAGCGGCAGAAACGGACTGGCGTAGGGCGAATCGCTGTATTGAGCGAGATCCGGCGAGCTCCAGCTCACCTTCGCGCCGCTGGTGTAGTAGCGATCCGTGCCAGCGAACATGTCATTTTCATAATAGACGCCGAGCGTGCCACCGGAGGCATTGGGATCGGCGGCAATCGCGGATGAGGCGATGGCGAGGAGGGAGAGAATTGCGAGAGCGCGGGAATATTTCGGGAGGTGCATGGGATGGGAGTTAAGGCTTGCCTGGCTTCTTCGGAACGCGGCCTTCGGGGCGTTTGCCACGCTGCGGCGGCGGTGGCTGCTGAGGAGGGGCGGGCTGAGGCACCACGGCTGGCGGTGCAGGCTGTGCAGGTAGTTTCATCCGTTCCAGCGGAGCCTGTGGCCTCGACCGCGGTGGGGCGCTGGGCGTGGGACGTTCACCGGGTCGGCGGGATTCAGGAAAACGCGGGACTTCAACCGGAACGCGAGGCTGTGGATGCTGCGGTGGAGGATAAGGCATGCGCACGCCGGGTTTTCCATCGGCATTCGGTCTGGCAGGAGGTGTGGCGGGACGCTCGACCTTGGGTGGAGTGTGTTTTTCGGGCCGTGGATCGCTGCGTGGAGCACTTGGCACGGGCTGGGGTGGCTGGATGACCGGTGCGGGCATTGGTGGACGATCAGCGGCTTGCGGCTTGCGCTCCGGTGGCCTGGGAGAACTGGGCGGCGTGTTCGGATTGCGTGGATTGTCTTCTCGCTTGGTGACGCCGGGAGCAGGTTGGATGATGGAAGGCTTGTGACCGGTGGTGTCCGCACGAGCTGCGGGAGGTTCCGAGAGACGCAGAAAGCGTGGCTGCGCAGGCAAAGTCTCAGGCACGCGGGCATCGCCTTTCATGCGTTCACGCAGCGCCTTCACCTCGGCGGTGCTGCCGACGTTTTTCCAGCCGCGATTGACCTCCGTGCGTGGTGCTTTTTCGGCGAGGCGAGGCGGTGGCGCATTGGAATGATCGCTGATGGCCGGAGCGAGCATGCTCAGTGAGCCGCCTTGCACGCGGGAACGCAGGTTCTCGGCGGATTGACGGCGCGGATCGCCCTCGAAGTCGTGACGACGTTCGAGTTTGTAGCGCTGGATGGGCATACGGCTCTGTTGCGAGAGCTGATCAAAGCCAGGACCGCCGTTGTGGATGACGTTGTTGACGTAAGTGATGTGGGTGATGTTCGTCGTCTGATTGATGATCTGGTAGTTCTGACTCGGATCGATGAAGACGGTATTCAGGCGGCGGGCGCCGAAATCGCGATTCTCGATGAAGCGGTAGTTGCCAGGGCCGATGTCGAAGTAGTGATCCACCCAGATGCTGAAGCCGATGTTGTGAAGAAAAGACGCCTCGGGAGGCAGCGGAGCCCAACCGGTGTAGCGCGGGCTGTGACGCCAGGAAACCCATCCAGGCCCCCATTCGGTGCCGGGCACCCAGATCCAGCCGTAGCGGTCCACATTCGCCCAGCGGCCGTAGTGATACACCGCCCAGCCAAAGGGCTCATCGGAGTCCCACGTCCATCCGGCATCCGTGTCCACCCAGCGCCCTTCGCTGTAGGGGCGCCAATCTTCCGCGACGTCCTGCGGCTGCCAGCAGTAGCCGTAATCTCCCACTTCCCGCCAGGTGCCGTAGGGATCGAGGTTGTCATAAAAGAAATCCATCGAGACGCTCTCGCGAGCACCGGCGGATGAAACGAAGCCGCTGAAGAGCAACGCGGTGAGAAAGAGGCAGTGGAGAGCTTTCATGGACGGTTATGGCGAAAGGAGAAACCCGTGCTCAAGCGTTACCGCGGCCTTGAATGATGCGGATGAGCACCATGATGACGGCCACCACGAGCAAGGCATGGATGAAGCCGCCGATCGTGTAGCTGGTGACGAGGCCGAGAAGCCAGAGGATGATGAGAACGAGGGCGATGGTGTAGAGCATGCACGCTGATACCGTGCCGCCGAGCCGCCTGCGATGGGGTGAAACCCTACTCCGGCGGGGATTCTATTTGATCATGCCCTCGCAGGGACGAAGAGAGCAGCGGGCTTCGCATGGAGTGGTGTCCACTCACACACGCCATGATCCTCGATACCACCTGCCAGCTCGCTTATCACACCACGGAGGAGTTGCCCGCCATCTTCATGCTGCGCCCACGCAGCGGCTGGGCACAGTGGATCATGCGCGAGGAGTTTCTTTTATGCCCACGCGTGCCCGTGATCGAGTTCACCGATGGCTATGGGAACCTGTGCCAGAGGATCGTCATGCCAGCGGGCAATTTTCAGCTCACCGTGCATTGCCGCGCTGAGGTGGCGGACCAGGTGGATGAGGACTTCCTAGCTCCACTCACGCCCGTGCAGCATCTGCCCACGGACGTGCTCCAGTTTCTGCTGCCGAGCCGCTACTGCCAGTCCGATGAACTGATCTCCCTGGCTGACTCCATCGTGGGCCATGCACCTCCAAACTATGGGCAGGTGGCTCTGATCCGCGATTGGGTGCATCAGCAGGTGCGCAATGAGCAAGGAACGAGCAACAGCTTCACCACCGCCTTGGAGACGCTGAACACCCGCCGGGGTGTTTGTCGTGATTTTGCGCATCTTGGTATCGCGCTGTGTCGTGCGATCAATGTGCCCGCACGCATGGTGGTGGGCTTTTTGCATGAGTTGTATCCGATGGACCTCCACGCCTGGTTTGAGGCCTTCATCGGCGGTCGATGGTTCACCTTTGACGCCACCTACGACCGGCCTCGCGGCAATCGCCTCGTCGTCGCCTATGGCCGCGATGCCGCCGATGTGGCCTTGGCGACGATGTTTGGAAACTTCACCATGCAGAGCATGCAGGTGACGGTGAGGCCTGCGTGATCGCTGCCCACAAAAAAGGCCGTTCAGAGGCGTTTCCGCCCCCAAACGGCTGTGATGGAGGTGCGCTCAGTTCGAGACGCTGGCGAGCTCGACGACCATGTTGTTCATCACGCTCTTCACGCCGTGGATGTCCGTGGCGATCTTCGTGACGAGATCCTTTTCAGCCGTGTTTTTGGCACTGCCACCCACGGTCACGACGCCGTCGGTGGTTGAGACGCTGGTCTTGAAGGCACTGGTGGAGCGGTGCATGAAGAGGGCGCCACGCACCTGCGCGGAGATGGAAGCATCATCAATCATCACTGCCAAGCTGAGTACCGGAGCTGGCGTGGCGGCGGCCACCGTCATCTCGTTTTTCACCGAGGTAATGCCTTCCACATCTGCCGTGTAGGCCGTGGTGAGTTCCTTCTGCGCTTCACTGCTGGCCTCGCCCGTGAGCGTGGCCACGCCTTGATTCACGGCGACGGTCGTGTTCATGGCGCTGACGCTTCGATGGAAGGCCAGGGTGTTCTTCACCTTCAGGAACAGCCAGGTGTCCGAATGCTCGGGCGGGCTATCCTTGATCTCGATCTTGTTTTCCACGCTTTTTACACCGGGCAGCTCTGCCACGGTGTCTTGAGCGAGCTGCTTGTGATCGGCATCCTTCACGGTGCCGGTGAGGGTGACGGCACCGTCCTTGGACGAGGTGGTGATCGGATCTTCCTTGAGGAAGGTCTTGAAGACATAAGAGGACTTGGCGGCGGCCTCAATGCGGTCATCCGTTTCCGACGCGGGTAGCGTGGCGGTGGTGAGCACAAGCATCGAAGCGAGGAGGACTGACGTGTAGGGTGTTTTCATGGATTCCAGTCTCATCGTCCCACGCCAAGCACTCCATGGGGTCTAACCCTACTGCTCAACCGTTCGTTGTTCACGAAGGGCAGTGGTTCTTCGTTCGTGGTTCGGGCTTTAGCCCGCGTCTGGCCCAAACCGTCCACCACAAAACCCGCCCGCAGGGCTGCGCTCAGCGATGCGGGCATGGGATCGCAAGGACCGCAAAGAGATAGACTTGGAGATAGGGGGAAAAGGAGCGTGGGCACTACTGCCCGCTGTTCTCGATTCCTCGTTTGCGAAGCCGGGCCAATGGCGGCTCGGCTCGTGGTTGGGAATCGTGATAGACAAAAAGAGCCGTTTCGCTCACTCCGGCGGGGATGCAACGCTTTCTGGTCTCCGCCCTCTGTCTCCTCTTTGCCTCGTTCACTTTTGCTGCGGATGAAAAAGGCTCGCCGGGCGAGGTGGCGAAGGCGTTCATGGACAGCTACATCTAGGACGCCAATCGCGCCGGGAAGTCCGATCCTGAGAAGCTCATCCAAAGCTCGTCGCACCTCACGGCGGCACTAAAAAAAGGCTCACGCGAAGGTTTTTCAGCAGGAACTCGTGGATGCCGATCCCATCCTGTGTGCGCAGGACTTTCCCGAAAAAGGTTTCAAGGTCTCGAAGGTGAAGATCGAGGGCGAAAAAGCCAAGGTCACCTACACCGCCCGCCAAGAAGGCTGGGACCCGCCGATCAAGGCGGAGCTGGTTTTGATGAAGGGAACTTGGCTCATCGCCCACATCGGATCGCTTGGACCCCCGCCGGGCGATTTGGGTGGTCTATGAGCGTTGCAATTGCCCTTCACCCGGCCTCTACTCGCGGCCCATGACCCAGATCGGCAAGCGTAACTCTCTCAAGGTGCTCTATAGCACGCCGCACGGCGTGTATCTCGATGCGGGGGATCTCGGTGAGATCCTGCTGCCGAACCGCTACATCCCGCATGGCACGGATATCGACCAATCGCTGGATGTCTTCATCTACCGCGACTCCGAGGACCGGCTGGTGGCGACGACGGAGCACCCCTTGGCGATGGTGGGGGAATTTGCCACGCTGCAAGTGGTGAGCGTGAACCGGAACATCGGGGCCTTCCTGAACTGGGGCTTGGCGAAGGATCTGCTGCTGCCGTTTCGGGAGCAGGGCGAACAACGCGTGATGCCCGGCGAAAAGGTGGTCGTGTATGTGATGCTGGATGATAAAACGGATCGCATCATCGCCACGACGCGACTGAACCGGCACCTGAGCAAGGAACGCCCGCCCTTTAAGCTGAAGCAGGAGGTGCGGCTGCTCATCGCCGCCCGTACGCCGCTGGGCTATAACGCGATCATCGAAGGCACGCATGTAGGGCTGCTTTACCATACGAATGTGGGCGCTCCGCTCCAGATGGGGCGGCAGGTGAAGGGCTATGTAATGATGATCCATCCCGGCGGGAAGATTGACCTGAGCCTCGACGCCTCCGGCTACCAGCGGGTGGCCTCGCTGACGGATAAAATCCTCGACGCCCTGAAACAGAGCGGCGGCCGACTGCCCTTCGATGACGACAGCTCACCGGAGCAAATCCGCGCCGCCTTCGAGGCAAGTAAGAAGGCCTTCAAGCAGGCCGTGGGGGCGCTTTATCGCCAGCGGCGCCTCGAATTCACGAACCCCGGCATCGCCCTGGTGAACCCCGGAGAAGCCAAGGCGGGCGATTGGAAGCCCGGCACTTCTCGACCCGCCTGAACTTTTCGCGTCCAATCCGAACCCGCAGCCTCCTTTTTCCTGCTCCATGAACCGCCGCCACTTTATCCAGTCCTCGCTCCTCGCCGCCATCTCCGCCTCAGCAGCAGAAGGAAAAACGCCTCGTGTGCTCCTCCGCTCGTCGTGGCAGACGGTGAACATCGGTGACATCGCCCACACGCCCGGCGTGCTGGCGCTTCTCGAAAAGCATCTGCCTCATGCGGAGATCCGCCTGTGGCCCTCGAAGGTGGACAATGGCGTGGCCGAGATGCTTCAGGCGAGGTTTCCGAAGGTTCAAATCGTGCGTGGCGAGGCGGTGAAGAAGGCTTTTGAGGAATGTGACTTCCTCCTGCATGGCAGCGGCCCTTCGCTGGTGGCGCAAAACGATGTCGAAAAGTGGGCGAAGGTCACCGGCAAGCCTTACGGCATCTACGGCATCACCTTCAGCTCCCAAGGCTCCACCTCCACGAAGCCCGAAGCGGATGCCTCGCTCGCCAAAACGATCTCGATCCTCAGCGGGGCCAAATTTGCCTACTTCCGCGATTCCGCTTCGCTCGGGCTGGCGAAGCAAAAAGGCTGCCACTGCCCGCTGATGGACTTTGGTCCCGATGGAGCCTTCGCGGTCGATCTGGCGGATGATGCCAAGGCGGAAGCTTTCCTGAAGGCCAACGGCCTCGAACATGGCAAATTTCTCTGCTGCATCCCGCGTCTTCGTTTCACGCCTTACTGGACCATCCCTGAAAAGAAGGCCAAGCCTGATCCCGTGAAGCAGGCCCGCAACGATGCGATGCGAGACCACGATGGAAAGCCGCTGCTCGATGCCATCGTGAAGGTCATCGAAGGTACCGATTTGAAAATCCTCCTCTGCCCGGAGGACAAGACGCAGATGCTCGTGGGCAAAGAAATGCTCTACGACAAGCTGCCGGAGGCGGTGAAAAGCCGCGTCGTCTGGCGTGAGAGCTACTGGCTCACCGATGAGGCCATCAGCACCTACCGCCGCAGCGCGGGACTCTTTGGTCATGAGATGCACAGCCCCATCATGTGCATCGGCAATGGCATCCCCGCCATCGTCTGCCGCTGGGCGGAGCAGACCAGCAAAGGCCTCATGTGGCGCGACATCGGCCTCGGTGATTGGCTCTTCGATCTCGACAAGGATGACGAGCACGCCCGCGTAGCCGATGCCGTGCTCGCCATGGCCAAAGATCCCGCTGGCTCGAAGGCCAAGGCCGCCAAGGCTCGTGACTTCGTGATGAACCGCTTTGCCACCAGCATGGGCGTGCTCGCTGGGCATTTGCGCTAGACCCTTCGGGATCGAAACAGCGAAGCAAAGTAGGCCTCTCGCTCCGCGAGAGGCACATGGCGCATCGCGAGCTCAACGGTCCTCCAACGACTGACACGCTGGGAGAAAGCGCCAGCGCTCTGCTCCTCTTGCGGAGCAAGATGGCTACCGTGCTGACGCCATTCTCGCGGCTGAGCGGCGTGACTCAACTCCAGATGCCCGAGGCCCGCAGCAGTGTCTCATGCACGGCGATGTCATGCGCCGCATCCCAGGCGAGCTTTTTCTCGCCACGGACAATCTTGGCGAGGTCGATGAATTCGCGGTCGTAGCGGCCTTTCGGCACCTCGAGTTGGAAGGTTTGCGTGCCCTTCTTGTAGCTACCAAGGGCTTGGGTGAGGGAAAGGATCACGCGACCACTTTCGAGCGGGACGATCTCCAACGTGCCCTCGGTGCCGGTCACATTGAAACGACGACGCGGGCCGCCGAAAGGATCGGCGTGATTGCAGCGGATGATGGCCGTGGCCTTGGCGTATTGCAGGACGGCCATCTGGTTGTCCTTCACGCCATCACTTCCCGCAGGCGTGGAGAAGCCAGAGACGGCGACGGGCTTGCCGAGAATGGTCAGCACCGCGTCGATCACATGGCCGCCAAGCTCAAACAAGCCACCCCCCTCCAATTGGCCGATTTTTTGGCGGGTACCAGGATCAGCCAGCTTGCCCATGGCGGCATCGATCTCCGTGATCTCACCGAGCCAGCCATCACGCACGGCCTGGAAGAGCAGCTCAAAGGCCGGGTTGTAGCGCAGCATGTAGCCCATCTGCACGGTGAGGCCTTTTTGCTCTGCCGCGAGGCGCATGGCTTTAAATTCCGCATGCTGCAAAGCGCCCGGTTTATCGAGATGCACATGCTTTCCAGCCTCGATGCAGCGCTGCGCCATCTCACACGAGGCCTCGATGGTGGTCTCGACGGCCACCGCTTTTAAATCAGGCACAGCGAACAGTTCCTCAACCGTCATCGACTTCACGCCCTCATAGCCTTTCGGCCCGGTGACGCCCACCACCTCCCACAGCTCAGTCAGCGAGCGTATCGCCTCCATCTTGCCACCCGCGTGGGCATGCTCCGTGCCGATCTGGCCAATGCGAAGGCGATCCGAGGCGGCGTTGGCAAAAGCCGCCGAGGCACTGGCGGCAGCAAGGAAGGTTCGGCGTGTCATATCATCTCACAGTAGATCATTGACCCGTGAGGGACCGATAGGCCATCCAGGGGATCTGCACGGGCAGCGTCACCAGATCGAGCAGCGCCGCCCCGCCGAGGCCGCCGGTGGGTGGCATTTCATTGGGATCAGAACTCGCGTTTTTCTCCATGGCCCGCATGCTGAAGCAACTGCTAAGGCAAAGGCATCCAAGGAAGGCGGCGAAGGAACGAAGGTAAATTTTCATAGCGGCGGCGATGTTGAGCCATCTCGCGGCTTTTTGCCACAGCCAATCCACAGAGGGAGCTTTTTCAGCGCTTTTTACGGCCACCGCCGCGCTTCGGTTTGTCATACCGAACCTCTTGGCGAGGCGGCAGATCGCCGGTGGTGCCTTCGACGCGCTTTTTGAGCTCGCGGATCTGATCACGCAGCAGGGCGGCGCGTTCGTATTCGAGCTTCATAGCGGCCTCGGCCATTTCTTGTTCCAGTTCGCGGATGGTTTCGGTGACGGCGAAATCGCCGCCGCCTTCGCGGACGATGCTTTCTTCGACTTCGCGGGCTTTGCCGAGGATATGAAGGCTTTCCTGCACCGCACGACGGACGGTCTGCGGGGTGATGCCGTGCTTCTCGTTGTGATCGAGCTGCACCTGGCGGCGGTGGGCGCTGATGTTGATGAGGGCCTGGATGCTCTGCGTTTGAATATCCGCAAAGAGCACCACTTCACCGGCCACATGACGGGCGGCACGACCGGAGGTTTGAATGAGGGAGGTCTCGCTGCGGAGGAAGCCTTCTTTATCGGCATCGAGGATGCAGACGAGGCTCACCTCGGGCAGATCGAGGCCTTCGCGGAGGAGATTGATGCCGATAAGCACATCGCAATCGCCCGCTCGCAGGCTGCGGAGGATTTCGACACGCTCAATGGCATCGATATCGCTGTGCAGGTAGCGGACTTTGAAGTTCAGATTCCGCAGGTAGTCCGTGAGATCTTCGGCGGTGCGTTTGGTGAGCGTGGTGACGAGCACGCGCTCGCCTTTTTCAATGCGCTGGCGGCACAGCTCCATGGTTTCATCGATCTGGCCATTCAGCGGCTTGATGGTGATGATGGGATCGAGCAGGCCGGTGGGGCGGATGATCTGCTCGACGACGAGGGCGCGGCCCTTGGTGGTCACATCAAAGGATTCGAGGCTTTGAGCGTTGCCGCTGACGCGGATGGATTTCCCCGGCAAAGCGGCGGGGATGCCTTCATCACGCTTTTTGTTCGGGATGTAGCCCGTGTTACCCACGACGCTGTTTTCCATCTCAAAGCGGGCGGGCGTGGCGCTGACGTAAACGAGCTGGCCCACCTTGCCCATGAACTCCTCAAAGCGCAGCGGGCGGTTGTCGAGAGCGCTGGGCAACCGAAAGCCATGATCCACGAGCACGGTTTTGCGGGATTTATCCCCTTCATACATGCCGCCGATCTGTGGGATGGTGGCGTGGCTTTCATCGACGAAGACGACGGGCGGCTCCGGGAAGAAATCGAGCAGCGTGCCGGGTGTGGCACCTGGCTCGCGACCGGTGAGATGGCGGCTGTAGTTCTCGATGCCCTGGCAGAAGCCCATCTCCTGCATCATCTCGATGTCATACTGCGTGCGCATCTTGATTCGCTGGGCTTCGAGCAGTTTCCCTTCCTTCTCAAACCACGCCACGCGCGCCTCCATCTCCTCGCGGATTTTGACGATGGCCTTGCGCAGTTTATCGCCCGGCGTGACGAACTGCTTCGCGGGAAACAGCGTGTAGCTGGGCATCTTGAGCGTCACCGTGCCGGTGAGCACGTCCACGGCGCTGATGCGCTCAATCTCATCGCCGAAGAACTCGATGCGGATGGCTTCGTTTTCGAGATAAGCGGGCACCACCTCGATCACATCGCCCCGGGCGCGGAATTTTCCCCGCTGGAGCTGGTAGTCATTCCGCTCGTAGAGCATGTCCACGAGCTTGGTGAGCAGTTCCTCACGCGACATCTGCTTCCCGGTGTGCAGCGGCACCATCATGCCCTCGTAATCCTCCGGCGAACCGAGGCCATAAATGCAGCTCACACTGGCGACGACGATGGTATCCTTTCGCGTGAGCAGAGTGCCCATGCTGGAAAGGCGGAGACGCTCGATCTCATCATTCACCGCCGAATCTTTTTCAATGTAGGTATCCGTGCGGGCGATGTAGGCCTCCGGCTGGTAGTAGTCGAAGTAACTCACGAAATACTCGACCGCATTGTTGGGGAAGAAGTTCTTAAACTCCGAGTAGAGCTGCGCAGCGAGCGTCTTGTTGTGCGAAAAGACCAGCGAAGGCTTCCCGATTTGCTCGATGACATTCGCCATGGTGAAGGTCTTGCCGCTGCCTGTGACGCCGAGCAGCGTCTGATGCCGGTTCCCTGCCCTGACGGACTTCACCAGCTTGGCGATGGCCTGCGCCTGATCGCCACGCGGATGAAATTCGGGATTGAGCTGGAAGACGGACATATTCTCTCGCTTCGCCGTCATGGCTTCGCTGTCAAGGGATGGTCGTGGCGCTCCGCGTGATGTGAGTGAAAGGAATCCGCCCTGCGCTTCGATTTGCTTCGCCCCTCATGTTTCGTCCCCTTTGCCTTCTCGCCTTCGTTTGCTCCAGCCTGCCAGCTTTCAGTCAGGTGGAGGCAGACTATTATAAGATCACCACCTTTGAGACGCCGAAGGAAACCGCCCTCGAAGTCGGCTCCATCGACCTGCTGCCAGATGGCAAACTGGCTCTTGGCACCCGCCGGGGTGAGATCTGGATCGTCAGCGGTGCTGGCAGCAGTGAGCCCTCCGCGGTGAGCTACCAGCTTTTTGCCAGCGGCCTGCACGAGGTGCTCGGCCTAGCCTACAATCCGAAGGACAAAAACCTCTATGCGACGACCCGATACGAGATCACCCGGCTGAAGGACACCGATCAAGATGGCCGGGCGGATGAGTTTGAGAATGTGAACGACGGCTGGGGCGTCTCCGGCGATTACCACGAGTATGCCATCGGCAGCCGCTTTGACCCCAAAGGCGACCTCTGGGTGACGCTATGCCTGACAGGTTCGTTCAGCAGCCAGGTGCCGTTTCGCGGCTGGGCGCTGCGCATCACGCCGGAGGGAAAAATGATCCCCACCTGCTCCGGCATCCGCAGCCCCGGCGGTGTGGGCTTTGATGCCGATGGCGAGGCCTACTACTGCGACAACCAAGGCCCCTGGCATGGCTCCTGCACCCTCCAGCATCTCGTGCCCGGCAGCTTCCAAGGTCATCCCGGCGGCAATATCTGGTATGATCAGGCACCGAACATGGGACCGCGCCCTGTCGATCCCATCCCCGAGGCCTTTCAAGGGGACCGCGGCCGCAAAGAAGCCCGTCCCGGTGGTGATCCCGGCCGCATGGTGAAGGAACGTGAGCGCATCAAAGAGCTGCTGCCGCCCGCTGTGTATCTCGTGCATGGCAAAATCGGCAATTCCGCCTCGGCGATCATTTGCGACACCAGCGGCGGCAAGTTCGGTCCCTTCGCGAAACAGCTTTTCGTGGCCGATCAGAGCCACAGCAACCTCAGCCGCGTGTTCTTGGAAACAGTCAACGGCATCAAGCAAGGCGTCGTCTTTCCCTTCCGCAGCGGTTTCACCAGCGGTCTCATCGGCGGTCGCATGGATGAGGAAGGTCGCGTCTTCACCGGCGGCAGTGATCGCGGCTGGGGGGCTCGTGGCGGCAAGCCCTTCTGCTTTGAAAAGTGCGAATGGACCGGCAAAACGCCCTTCGAAGTACATGAGATGCGGGCGAAGCCGGATGGCTTTGAGCTGACCTTCACCCAGCCCGTCAATCCCGCGACCGCCGCCGATGTGAAGAGCTACTCGATGCGCGAGTTCACCTATGCCTACCGCGAGCAATACGGCGGCGATGAGATCGACGAGATCCTGCCGAAGATCACCGCGGCCAAAGTCGCTGCCGATGGTAAGTCCGTTCACCTCACCATCTCGCCACTGACGAAAGGCCACATCCACGAGCTGCACCTCGACGGCGTGAAAAACACCGAAGGCCAGTCGCTGCTGCATGCCGTGGGCTATTACACGCTCAACGAGATCCCGGCGAAGTAACGACTCACTCCGTCGGCCACTCTTCGAGCAAAGAATAGCCGATGCCGCGATGCGTCACGATGGGATCAATGCCGCCCTTCACGGCACGCATGCGGGCGCGAAGCGTCTTCACATGCGTGTCGATCGTGCGCTCCATGCTCGCATCCGGCTCCTCGCTGCTCGCTTCCATCAGTTGCTCCCGCGTGAAGACGCGACCGGGATGCGAGGCAAAGGCCTTCAGCATACGAAACTCATAACGCGAGAGCACCAGCGCCGTGCCGAAGTAAACCGCCTGGCAGCGGATGTCGTCGATCACCAGCGGCAGCACCGCGCCCGCCTTCCCCGGCGGCAGCGGCATCGTCGAAACACGCCGCAGGATGGCCCGCACGCGGGCGGCCAGCTCGCGAGGGCTGAAAGGCTTCACCACATAGTCATCGCCGCCGATTTCGAGGCCGACGACCCGGTCCACCTCCGAGGAACGAGCCGTCAGGAAGAGGATCGGCAGTGTTTTGGTAAGACGGAGCGTTTTGCACACCTCAAAGCCGCTCATGTCCGGTAGCCCCACATCGAGGATGATGAGCTGAAACTCCTGCTGCGAGGCCATTTCGAGCGCCTCACGGCCCGTGGTCACGGCCGTGACGGCAAAACCATCCGTCTCCAGCGCATACACGATGTTTTCAGCGATGGACGGCTCGTCTTCGACGATGAGGATTTTGGGAGACATGGCGGGGGTGAATGACAAACGCGTTCAGAGATCACAGAACATCGAGCAATTGCTCGATGGATACACCGGCCTGACGCAGAATGCTTTTCAGAGTTCCGATGCGCACCGGCGAATGAAAAGGGACGGTAACATGGCGCCCAGAACTTGAGAGTTGCACATGGCTGCCTGTTTGACGTTGAACCACGAAGCCCAGCCGAGACAAAGCTGTGATGACCTCCCGGCCATCCAGATCTCTCGGGAATTTCATGCAGCCTGCAGGGCCATTTCGCCCGTGAATTTCAGCGTGATGCGTCGCGGACGGGCCTGCTCGCCAAAATGGCAGAGCACAGCATCCGTGATATTGGCCTCAAGCTCGGAAAGCGTGCCGCCATTCGTGGTGATCCCACCACCGGCGGGATCATCCCACGAGGCATAATAGCCCTCGCCGTCTTCTTCCTCGGCGACCACGAAGGTGATTTTTTCGAGTGTTGTCATGTGAACATTCTAAAAGCTCGTCACGGCGCTGCCAAGGAAGAATCTCGACGGAGGAAGAAATGACGAAGGGTCACGCGAGTTTCGGCGAAAGACCTCCAAGCCGCTCGCTCCAGTCCACTTTCGCGGTGAGGGCCATGAGCACGGCGAGGGTTGAAATGCCGCCAAGCGTGAGGGTGAGACCGGTGAGGCCTTTGAAGAAGAAACTGGCGCTGAAGAGCACCATGTAGGCAAACTGCGCCGGAAGGGCGATGCGGAACATGAACTCGTCTGCGGCGGCACGCAGGTAACCGCTCACCAGCGCCAGCGACACGACGGCGGCGATGGCAAAGCTAGCATACACCGGGAAGATATCGAGCATGTAGCTGAAGAGCAGCGGGAAGGCAAAGAAGCCACCGGCGAGGAAAACGTAATTCACCGGGTGAAGACGGATGCCACGCACGATGACGGTGATGACCAGCACACCAAAGAACAGCAGCAGCGAAAGCGGCGACCAGAAGGCAATCTGAGCGGCGACGGGGCCAGCATTCAACTCACGCGGCATGTCGATGGCGATGCCGGGAGCGGAGATGGCGTCGTCATACTTCCAGATGAACTTCATCCCCTTCCCTGCGAGGTCACGATCGGTCGGCGAGCTGACGGGGAAGTTCACGTCGGTGAAATCGGTGGTCAGGGTGAGCTGAAAATCGCGGATGCGACTGGCATCGGCAAAGGCATAGCGCCAGGAATCGGTGCCACGGCACTCGTAGCTGATTTTCACGGGCACAGACTGGCCGGGAGCGAGTTCCACGTTTTCGGTCATGATGCCCTGCTCCGGCGTGACGAGCGATTTGTGGGCCTTCTCGCCCTCGCCGATCACAAAGCTGACCTTGTCGAGCATGCTTTTGGTGGTCGGCAATTCGAGATCAATGTGCAGCGTTTGCGTGATGGTGGTGTCATTCTTGAAGGTGTAACCGCCATCAAAGATCGTGCCGTAGGTCCGCTGCCAAAAGAGGCCCATTTTCACCGGCTGGTAGTTGAGCGACACCTTCACGTCGCTCGTGGCCGGTTGGAGCAGGACACGATTGCCGTCGCTGGCTTTGTAACTGGCGGTGGGATGCTTTTGCACAAGGTTGGGGCCCCAGCGGTCATGCACGCCATCGGTGGTGATGTCACGGATGTGAGCAGTGCGGGTGGTGATCGTGCCGCCAAGGAACAACCAAGCAAAGGAGGTGACGACGAAGATGATGGCGATGCAGATGAGGTGGCTGGTTTTCATGGAGTGATGGAAGAGTGGAGTGGTGGTGGGCGGCAAGGAGCGGGACTTGCCAAGTCCCGTGAGAAAGCCCGGCACTTGGCAAGTGCCGCTCCTTGATGGTTGAATGTTCAGCGTTGGATGTTGGGCGTTTGCTTGCGGTAGCTGACGCGTGCCTGGGGTTGTTGGTCGCGGCAGAGGGATTTGCGGAGGTGGAGGCCGGGTTTGGCGTCGGCAGCGGGAGGGAGGGTTTCGATGTTGCCGATGGCGGTGGTGTCGAAGCCGGTGGGTAGTTGCACCTGCCAGTCGATCTGCTTTGCAAAGAGCGGTGTCTGCGGCAGGGCGAGATTGATCTCGCCTTCGGTGGGTTGAAGGGCGGGCAGCGTGCTGGTGAAGGAGAGTTCGATCTTCGATTCGCTGCCGTCGGTGGATGGATCATTAAGCGGGATCTCAAGCTGTGTGCCGTTTTGCACGGCGGGGCGGATGAGTTCGTCATTCACGCGGCATTGAAGAAGCTGCGAGGACTCCGGCAGCGTGACGAGGATGCGTAGCGGGGGATCATGACGAACGAGCGGCGCGCCCTCGGTGAGCACCGCTCCATCGCGAACGACCTGCGTGGCATAGGTGGCGGAGGTGAGGATGGCTTCATCGGCCAGCGGCGTGAGCTCCTTCTTCGCATCCACCAAGGTTATCGTAACCTCACCGCCGCTCGCAGGCAGCGCATGGCGACCGTTTTGCCGAATGATCGTGCCGCTCGAAAGACGCAAAACATGATTTTCGGGCAATGAAGCCACTTCGAGGGCCGCGACGGCACTCGGAGCCAGATGAAGCGTTTGCGGCCAAACGGCCGGAAAGGTCAGTTTGAGGCTCATGAAGCCGGGTTGATCCGTGAGGAGGCAAAGTGGGTCGTTTTGCACCACCACGCGGGCATCGGCGGGATCAATGCTCACGGCTCCCGTCGAGGCTCCGGCAAGCGGAATGGCCTGCCAACCTTCCGCGAAGCTCTGCGCCTGCATCTCAGCGATGATTTCGCCCGTTTTCGCCTCTAGCCGATACACGGCGGAAAGCAGTGAGGCAGGTACGGGCGGGGGCGCTTTGACCTTCACCTCCGCAGCGGGTTGGGTGGCGGCGAGGAGGCGTTTGAGCTCGGCGTAACTGATGCGGACTTCGCTTTCGTCGAGTTTGGTTTGAGCCGTGGCGGCAGTGGAGGCCAGCACGACTCCCAGCAGGGAGAGGAGGATGATTTTCATCGGCCCCATGCTGTCGGGGCCCCGTGAAACCTTGTTGAACCGGGCATGGAATGACGATGGAAAGGCATTTCACGCAGCCGAAGGCTTTCGTGGCTGAAATGACGCACTTTTTTGGTGCGTTCCGAGAAGCAGCCGCTAGCCTCGCGGCCTCATTTCTCAACCCACCTACTACTCATGAGCAAATCCGCCCCCAAACTTCACAACGCAATGTGGCCAGGTCTCGTCGGCAAAGGCGACGGCGAAGGCCAAGAACCCGCCATCAGCCTCGAGCGCATGCTCGACCTCACCGCCGCCGCGAATGTGAACGGCCAGAAGTTTGAAGGCATCGACTACTTCCTCTTCCTCCCGCACACCGATCCGAACGCCAGCGACGACGAGATCAAAAAGATCGCCGATCAGATCGCCAGCCGCGGTTTCTCCGTCGGCTCCCTCGTGGCTCCTGTGTGGCCCGGCACCGTGGGTGACAGCGCCATGGGCGATGACGCCCAACAAGCGAAGTTCCTCGACGCCGTGAAGATGGCCTGCCGCATCGCGAAGGTCTTCAACAGCACCGGCATCCGCAAATACGGCTGCATCCGCATCGACTCCGCTGAGTTCGGCATCGCCAAGTGGAAGGAAAACCCGAAGGCCAACACCGCCCGCATCGTGGACACCTTCAAAAAAGCCGCCGCCATCGCCAAAGACCACGGCGAGCGCCTCGCTGCCGAAGGCGAAATTTGCTGGGCTGGCATGCACTCCTGGAAGGACATGCTCGACGTCCTCGAAGGCGTGGGCATGCCAGAAGCTCTCGGCTTCCAGGCCGACCTCGCCCACACCTACCTCTACACGCTCGGCTACAACGCTCCTGAGCATGCCCTCGTCAAAGAAGGCTACTCCGACGCCGAATTCTGGGCCGCCTACGAGAAGATGACCGATGCCCTCCGGCCCTGGACCATCGACTTCCACGTCGCCCAGAACGATGGCACCGTCCACGGTGCCGGCAGCCACGACAAGACCGGCAAGCACTGCCGCGCCGACGATCCCAATGGCAAGCTCGACGTCGTCAAGGCCTCCGGCTACTGGCTCAAGGATGCCGCCGCTCGTGGCATCCAGCACATCTGCTGGGATGGCTGTATGTTCCCGAACGCCGTGCTCGAAACCCCCGGCACCTGGAACACCATCCTCGACACCATGATGAAGGTACGTGACGCCCACGGCTGGTGATCGCCGCTTCTCGATTGAACGCAAAAACGCCGCAGAGTTTCCTCTGCGGTGTTTTTTTGTTGGCTGCTTACGCCGCCTGCTTGCTCAGGAAATACTCGATGCCATCGACGAGGGCTTTCCAGCTCGCGTCGATGATGTTGTAGCTCACGCCGACAGTGCTCCAGGTGGCATTGCCATCGGTGCTGGTGATGAGGACGCGAGTCTTGGCGGCGGTGCCGCTGCTGCTGTCGATGATGCGCACCTTGTAATCGGCGAGACGCATTCGTTGGATGGCGGGATACGCGGGGATGAGGGCTTTGCGAAGGGCATTGTCGAGGGCGTTCACCGGGCCGTCCCCTTCATCTACGGTGTAAACAAGCTGGCCGTTGACGTCGATCTTGATGGTGGCCTCACAGCTTTCAAAGCCGTGCTCGCCACCACGGAAACGGTGGGTGCTGTGGTACTCGTGAAGTGAAAATGCAGGCGTGTATTGACGGAGCTGCTTGCGGATGAGCATCTCGAAGGAGGCCTCGGCGGCTTCGAATTCGCAGCCTTCGCTTTCGAGGCGTTTCACCTCGGCGAGGATGCTCTGCACCTTGGGATCGCCCTTGGCAAATTTGAATCCCATGCCTTCCGCCTTCACGAGGACGTTCGACTGGCCGGACATGTCTGAGATAGTGATGATGCGCTCATTGCCGACGAGGGTGGGATCGACGTGCTCATAAGTGCGAGCGAGCTTTTGCACCGCGTGAACGTGCAGGCCGCCTTTGTGCGTGAAAGCGGCGAGGCCGACGTAAGGCGCACGAATGTCATGCGGCACATTGGCGAGTTCATCCACGAAATGGGCGAGCTCGCGGAGGTGCGTCAGATCAATGCCGAGCAGGATGCCCATCTTGATCTGGAGGTTCGGCATGATGGTGACGAGGTTGCAGTTCCCGACGCGTTCACCGTAGCCATTGATGGTGCCTTGCACCTGGCAGGCTCCCGCACGCACAGCAGCGAGTGCATTGGCCACGCCGACGCCGCCGTCGTTATGCGTGTGAATGCCCACGGGCTTGCCGAGATGGGCGATGGCCTTCTTCGTGACCTCTTCGACGAATTCCGGCAAGGCTCCGCCATTCGTTTCGCAGAGCACCACGAGGTCTGCGCCGGCATCGGAAGCGGCTTTGATGGTCTTGAGCGAGTAATCGGGATCTTCGCGGAAGCTGTCGAAGAAGTGCTCGGCATCATACAGCACCTCGCGACCGTGCTTTTTGAGGTAAGCAACCGTATCCGCGATCATCGCGAGGTTTTCCTCCAAAGTGACCTGGAAGACTTCCGTGACATGCAGCGGCCAGGTTTTGCCCACGATGGTCACGGCGGGCGTTTTCGCATCCAGAAGCATTTTGACCTGCGGATCGTCCTCGACCTTCATTTTCCCACGGCGGGTCATGCCAAAGGCGGTGATCCGGGCGGTTTTCCAGGTGCGCTTCGCGGCTTCTTCAAAGAAAGCGGCGTCCTTGGGGTTTGAGCCGGGCCAGCCACCTTCGATGTAGTGAACACCGAATTCATCGAGCTTTTCGGCCACGCGGATTTTATCGAGGGTGCTGAAGGAGATGCCGGTGCCCTGGGTGCCGTCACGGAGGGTGGTGTCGTAGATGGTAACTGGTGTCATTTGAATCAAAGAAAGGAGGTGGTGCCGATGGCCCTGGCAAAAGGGGAGAGTGCAACGCCCCTGGTGCATCATCCGGCCATCGTGCGGGAAGGTCACCAGATCAAAACGAAACGGACTCTCCCGGCTGCGTTACGCGCTGAGGAGTCCGCTGATAATTCGGATGATCTGGAGGCTGGTGGAAGGCATTCCCATGAACAGCGATGATTTTAGACACCGTTCAAGCCGATGGCAAAGAGAAGTTTCCCGCCTGGAACCGAAGCGACCACTAAATGCCCGCGTCCTATTTTGAATCTTTCAGGTCAGAGATCGGAATGGCGACCCCATTGGGCTTATTTTGAAGCTCGTTCTTCTCTTCCGCCTTCTTTTTGGCGTCTTCGACCTTGGTAACAGCCTGGGCGGGCTGAGGGGCAGCTTCGTTGAAGCCATTGAGCATGACGGCCACGAGGGCGATCACGGCTGCGGCAGCAGCCAAGCCCCATTTGGGATTGAGGAAGGCTTCGAATTTATCACCGAGCATTTGGAGGAAGCGGTCCAAGCCGGACTGCTGCTGCGCGATGTCACGCTGGCGGCGGTGAAACACTTTGATGAAGCTATCCGTGAAGCCCTCACCGGGTGTTTCATGGCGCTTGAGGCGCATCAGCTTGCGAATGTCTTCGAACTCTTCGTCGTTCATGGCGTGGGTATCGTTGGTTATCGCGGGAGTAAGGTTATTTTACAAAGTCTTCGAGGTAGGCTTGTAACTGGCGGTGAGCGTAAAACAAGCGGGAGCGAACGGTGCCTTCGGAGACTCCTAGCATCCTGCTGATTTCGGCATGCTGGTGACCCTGAACGTCATACAGAGTCACCACCGTGCGGTGATCCACAGACAGCTTCATCATGGCTTCGTTCAGTCTTTTTTGCAGCTCATGGATGTTCACTTCGCGGCCCACACCGGTCTTTGCGGTGGTCACGGCGATAAAGTCTGGATCGTTCTCAATCCCTGTATCTACATCGTCCAGACTTACCTTCATGTGACGCCCACGCTTCTTAATGTGATTAAGCGTCATGTTGACGGCGATGGAATAAATCCAGGTATAGAACGAGGATTTCCCCAGGAAGCGGCCCAGCGAGCGATAAGCCTTGGCAAAAACCTCCTGGAGTAGGTCTGCCGTGTCCTCGCGATTCGAGGTCATGTTATAGACGAGGCCGTAGAGCTTGTTGGTGTATTTACGGATGAGGTCGTCAAAGGCGCGGGTATCGCCATTTTGAGCGCGAGCCACAAGATCACGATCCTCGGCGGCGCTGCTTCCCGCGGGAGGTTCGGAAGGAATGGCGGGTGAGGCGGCTGAAGGTGCGCTGAGGGTGGATTCTTCCATGAGATGATCGAAGCAAAACAGGTTTACTCGGTGGCGACAAGGACTTCTTGCCGGGGCGAGCGTCAGGCCTACTGCCGGGCCAGCCAAAGATGATCAATGCAAATTTGGGACCAAGTTTCCAGTCGGTCGCGGCTCCCGTGGAGATCCTCCAGCGTCTCAAAGCGAAGATCCTGAATGGCGTCCTCGTTCGATTTCACGTCATCGCTGGAGAGTTCAAAGAAATGCACCACACCGAGGTGAACGCTGCCAACCTCCGTCGAATCGTCATTGATGAGGCCGATCACACGTTGCGTGTACGTGCCACCGAGGACGAGTTCCTCGGCAATCTCACGTTCGACGCCGTTGTAATACATCGTCTCACCAAGGCTGTCCTGAGCGGCGTCGATGGGATTGATGTGACCACCAATGCCGATGGAGCGCTTCGCGACGAGGCGCTTCTCACCGGAACTGCCTCCACGTGTGTAAGTGAGGTAGCGGCCCGCGTGATGAAACACGGCATACGGGATGAGCTGCTTGTGCGAGGGATCATTTTCGGCAGCGGGACGCTCCATGAAATGGTTCGCGCCGGAGGCGAGCATGGCATGCAGATAACGATCCGCGTCCGGCTGGAAGCCTTGAAAGCTGCCGAGTTGATCCAGAAGGGCGCGGGTGATGACGAGGACGTGTTCCATGATGAGGGCAGTGAGCATGGAGCGGCCCCAAAGTGGCGCAACTGTTTCAATCCAGCCGCCACACGGTGCCGCAGGCACCGGTCGCAATCGTTTCCCCAGCCTCCAGCCTCAGCAGGGCATCGGCGCGGGCCAACGCATGCAACGCGTGACTCTGCTGCATGCCGCTGGATTCAAAGCGGCCCTTCACCAATCGGCCCCGGATGTAGTGCGGGCGATCCCCGTCATTGCTCATCGACTCCGCGAGCGGCACCTGAAGCATCAGCGGCTCGATTTCAGCCTCGCAGGCTCCCATCAGGCGCAGCATGGCGGGACGAACAAAGAGCAAAAAGGCCACGAAGGACGAGACGGGATTGCCAGGCAGTCCGAAGACGAAAGCACGCGAACTTTTGGCAAAGAGGAAGGGCTTGCCGGGCTTCACTTTCACCCGCCACAGGTCCGGCTCGAGGCCGAGACGCTTGAGAGCGGGCTTCACCTGATCGTGATCACCCACCGAGACACCGCCGCTGAGGATCACGGCATCGTGCGAGGCCGTGAGACGTTCCAGACAGCTTGTCGTGGCCAGCAAATCATCGGCGCAGTGCTCCGTCGTGATGTCGGTGATACCCAGACGGCGCAGGAGGCCTGCTAGCATGATCGCATTCGAATTGTAAATCTGCCCCGCCGCCAGCGGACCACTGCCAGGGGCGATCAATTCATCGCCCGTGCTCAAAACGGCCACCTTGGGTTTTCGCGTCACTTCGACCTCCACCAGCCCCTGCGAGGCCAAAAGGCCCAAACGAGCCGCTGTGAGCCTTTCGCCGCGTCGCAGCACGAATTGACCCGCGCAGACATCGGCCCCTGCTCGACGCACATTTTCACCTTTCACCACGCTTTCGTGGCAGCGAATGGCCTCGCCCTCGCGGCGCACATCTTCCTGCATGATAACGGCATCCGCTCCGGCAGGCAGCGGAGCACCCGTGAAGATACGAAGGCAGGTTCCCGGCTCGCAGACGAGCCCCAGATCAAGCCCCGCAGGCTGCTCGCCGATCACGGGCAGAGAATCGAGAGCTACATCCGCCGCCCGCAGCGCATAGCCATCCATGGAGGATTGGTCAAAACCGGGAATTGGCACGCGGGCGATCACATCACCGCCTGCGAAAGCATCGAGCGAATCTTGAAGCGGCCGCTTTTGAGCCTCCATCGGCTTCACCGCAGCCAGCACGCGTTGCAAAGCCTCGTGTTCGGAAATCATCGGATCTCTGGAAGTAAAGGGACTGTCTCCAGCGGCTTGGGCAGTGGAAGGTCTCCGCTGGTGGAAGGAGCAGGAGAAGAAGAGGCAGGCTTCGAGGGAAACTGGATCTCCGGGATGGGGGGTGGACGCTCACCAGGCATCTCAAACGCCGGTGCCGCCGACGCGGGCTGTGTCGTGGCTTCAACAGCCGGAGCCTCACTGGGTGGAGCAGGCAGTGTATCGGAATCGCGGATCTTTTGCAGCGCCAGGCTGCCGACGGAGGGCATGCCTTCCTGGATGTCCGCCGTGAGATAATTCCCCTTCCGCTCCGGCGTGACGACGAGCTTCGATTTCTGCCCGTTCGCATCGAGGCCGATCAAAACCGTGCCCGCATCCAGCGTGGGCCGGGCGTCGCAATTGATGAGTACATAGCTTTGCTCCGGGTTCACCATCTCGATCACGCCGATGAGCCGCGCCTGACCGGTGCGGTTATCCTTGGGGGGGGGCGTTTTCTTTTTCAGCAGACCACAGCCCGTGAGGGGCAGCAGCAGGCAGAGGAATAAAATCAATCGCATCCGCCGATGGAAGCGCACCCGCCGCTGGATGTCCAGCGTGGCACGCAGTCCCCCATGGTGGAAAAGTGCTTTCGCAATGCCCGGCCTCCGCCATACTCCGCCCCCCCATGTCCTCCGCAGCCCCTCAGCGCATCGTTTTGAAGTTCGGTTCCGGCATCCTCACCCGCGTGAGCACGCCCGAGCCAGACCCCGTGCAACTGCGCAAGCTCGTCGAAGCCGTCGCCCTGCTCAAACAGGCCGGTCACGCCGTCGTCGTCGTGAGCAGCGGTGCCGTCGCCTCCGGGTTGAAGCCGCTGGAGTTTTCTCAGCGCCCCACCGATGTCACCACGCTCCAGGCACTCGCCGCCGTGGGTCAGACGCACCTCATGCATGCCTACGAGAGCTTGCTCCGCGATCATGGCCTGCATGTGGCGCAGCTTCTGGTCACCCATGAGGACTTTGAAAATGCCGACCGCTCTCCACGGGTGAAGGCCGTGCTCGACAAGCTGCTGGAGTTCCCCCAGGTCGTCCCCGTCATCAATGAAAACGACTCCGTCGCTGTCGAGGAACTCCGCTATGGCGATAACGACAAGCTCTCCTCCCGCGTGGCGCAGTTCTGGGGAGCCACCACTCTCATGCTCCTCACCAGCGCCCCCGGCCTGCTGCGTGACATGAAAAAGCCCGAGGAAGGTCCCATCCCCGTCGTCACCAATATCGACGATGTGCTCCACCACGCCGAGCAGGAAAAATCCACGCTCGGCACCGGCGGCATGATTTCCAAGCTCCAAGCCGTGCAGGACGCCGTCAATGCCGGCATCACCTGCATCATCGCCAGCGGTCGCCACGCCGAGCAGCTCCCCGCCATCATCGCCGGTGGCGGCGTTTGCACCCGCTTTCCCGGCCGGAAACTCTGATCAAGGCTTTGCCACAGGCGCAGGCGGGATCTCCACCTTCGACGAAGCCGCCGCGTGCATCGTCATGCGGTAGCAGAGGATCTTCTGGCGGGGCGAGAGAGCGCGGCCATCCAACAGGTGATCGTAAAACGCCAGCAGGTGAGGCAGCGGCTTGTTGTTCACGCCCTTCTTCAGCGCATTCATCACCCGCGAGAGCTCCTCGTAGCTGAGACCCGTTTCATCTTGGCGGAAGGCCACCAGCTCCTCCGGGGTCAGCACAAAGGGATCCTTCACCGCATTCATCTCACGCACGACTAGGTTCAGCGTCTCATCCACCTCCTGCACGGGCGGGGTGTAGCCTTTCGGAGCCAGTCGGATGATGGCACCGCGCACATCCACCCGGAGCTGACTCACCACCACCTCCGGCAGCTCGGCCAGGGCACAAAAAGGCAGCAGAAAAAGAAACAGACTCGTGAGGGCTGGAAAACGCATGGTGACAGATCGTAGCGGCTCACCGCCGCCTTCTCAAGCCTCCACCTGCGCCAAAATCATCCTCGCCGCTCCGTTTCAGTTCTCAGTTCTCAGTTTCTCCATATTTGAGCATCACGTTTGCACCAGCGCTCACCGCCTTCTTAATTCGCGCAAACCTACATTTTTGTTGCCGCACTCCAAATCTCTTCCTCCCTCGAAAATCGAAGGCTCATTCATCCTCCATCAAACAGACGCTCACGGATTTATATCGTCTCTCAAATTTCATGCGTTTGGCCGGTGGCAGTCTCCGCCGAAATGCGGCATGTTTGCGGCCGTCATGCCTGAAGAAGACTCTCACGCCCCGCTTTTGAATCCCATCGCCGAGAAGCTCGCTCGCAGCGGTGATCCGGCGCATCATGCGACGGCGAAAATCCTGGCTCGTTACCTCGATGAGGTGCTGCGCATCCCGGGCACGAACATCCGCTTTGGACTCGATCCGGTGCTGGCGCTGTTTCCCGGCGTAGGGGACCTGCTCGTCTCGGGCGCGGGCGGTGTGATTCTACTGGAGGCGCTGCGAAGCGGCGTGAGCTTCACGGTGTTTCTGCGCATGGCGGCCAATATGGGGCTGAATTTCCTCCTCGGTCTCATCCCCGGCGCGGGTGCCTTCTTCACCGCCTTTTACAAATCGAACTCGCGGAACCTCGCCATCCTCACCACCTGGCAGGCCGGCCATCACGGGCAGGTTAAGCAAAGCACCCTGCGCTTCTTCCTGGGCCTGCTCATGCTGCTGGCGATGCTTGTGGGCTTCCTGTTCGTCATCTACCTCGTTTACGGTCTGCTTTTCTACGCCGCCGTGAAGGCGCTGCTGCCTGCCGGATGGCTGTGAGGTGATGTGGCAGTGAGCGTCAAGGGCTTGGATTGATGATGCAGGAATAACGATTGTTGATTTTTGGGGTGTATGACGTCTTGGGCGAAGCCCTCAATTCAACAATCAAAAATCGATGGCTCGACAATCTTCAATCCATCGGCCGGTGAGGATGATCGCACGCCGACCCGCTGGTTTACGACGCAAGGTCTCCCCTGCCCCACGCGTTCCCAGCCGTCATGTTTCGTTTTCTCTTCCTCGCGCTGCTCGCTGCCTTCATGACCTCCCTGGAGGCCGCTCCGAAGCCCAACGTCATCCTGCTGCTCGCCGATGACCTCGGCCGCCAAGATCTCGGCTGCTATGGCAGCACCTTTTACGAGACGCCGAACCTCGACCGTCTCTCGAAAGAAGGCGCTTTGTTCACGAATGGCTATGCCGCCTGTCCCGTCTGCTCGCCCACCCGCGCCGCCTTCCAAACAGGACGCTGGCCGCAGCGCACGGGCATCACGGATTACATCGGCTCGCCGTTGAAGCCGGAGCTTTGGAAACGAAACACCCAACTGCTACCTGCGCCATATCAAGACCGCCTCGCCCACGAGGAAGTATCCCTCGCCGAGATGATGAAGACGGCGGGTTACGCCACCTTCTTCGCTGGGAAGTGGCATCTCGGCATGGAAGGCTGGTATCCCGAGGACCAAGGCTACGAGATCAACCAAGGCGGCGTCGAAAAAGGCGGTCCCTACGGCCCCGGCAAATACTTCACGCCTTACAACAACCCACGCCTGCGAGACGGCCCGCCCGGCGAACACCTCGCGGATCGACTCGCGGCCGAGACCTGCCAGTTCATCGAGGCTCACAAGGACAAGCCGTTCTTTGCCTGCTACGCCTTTTACGATGTCCACACCCCGCTGAACGCGAAGAAGGAACTCGAAGCCAAGTATGAAGCCAAACGGCAAAAACTCGGCCTCACCGCGAAATTTGGCCGCGAGGAGCCACGCGAGGTGCGCCTCGTGCAGGAACACGTCACCTACGCTGCCATGGTGGAATCGATGGACACTGCGGTGGGCACGATTTTGAGCAAGCTCGACCAGCTCGGCCTCGCGGAAAACACACTCATCGTCTTCACCTCGGACAACGGCGGCCTCAGCACCAGCGAAGGTTCACCCACCAGCAATCTCCCCCTTCGCGGTGGCAAAGGCTGGCTCTACGAGGGCGGCATTCGTGAGCCATTGCTCATCCGCTGGCCTGCCGTGCTCAAGGCCGGACGCATCATCGAAACACCTGTGTGCAGCATCGACTACTTCGCCACACTCCGCGACTTGTGCGGAGCTCAAGCCAAATCGAAGATCGACGGCACCAGCCTCCGCCCGCTGCTCGAAGACAGCGGCGATCTCCCTGAACGTGCCCTCCTGTGGCATTACCCACATTACGGCAATCAAGGCGGCGCTCCCGGAGCCGCCATCCGCCGGGGCGATTGGAAACTCATCCACTGGTTCGAAGGAGATCGCCACGAGCTGTACAACCTTCGCGATGATCTCTCGGAGAAAACCAACCTCACCGAGCAAGAACCCGAACGCGTCAATGCCATGCTCGCCGAGCTTCACGCTTGGCAAAAAGAGGTGGGTGCCCTCATGCCCACGAAAAACCCGGCTTTCGATCCCTCGAAGCCGGATGGCCGCAGCGCCGCCTCACCTGCCAAAGGTGGCAAGAAGAAGGCCAAATAAAAACAGGGCTACTTCTGCAGCGCCTCGCGCACATTCTTGGCGGCTGCCTCCACCGCTGCAGCGGCCTGCGAGGCTTTTTCAGCGGCTTTGTCCTTCAGCTCGGCAGCTTTCTTTTCCGCCGCCTCTTTGAGTTCGGCCGCTTTTTTCGCGGCGGCTTCCTTCGCCGCTTCCACCTCCACCTTCGCGGCATCCATGCCGGACTTCCCCGCTTCTTTCACCGCCTCACCGGCCTTCTTGGCATCCTCAGCGGCTTGTTGAGTTTCAGGGGATTTTACACAAGCGGCGAGAGCCAGGAAGGAAACGAAGCGGAAGGAGGCGATGCGGAGTTTCCTAGATTGGATAGGTGTGTGCAGCTTTATGACAGCCCGGAGGAAAAATGTCTCGCAAAACCCAGCGAAGCACTCGAAACCTCTACGCTCAGATGGCTCAATAGGCCGCCATGAAAGCCCTTTTCCTTCTTTTCACCGCCACAGCGCTCACGTCCTGCTGGGTCGTCTCACGCCGTCATCCACTCAGCCCTGGCGGCCCTGCCGTTACCCTGATGGAGCGCCATGATCGCAGCGTCCTCAGCCCGGGTGGCCTTGCGATCACACCGTGTGAGCGTTATCATCGCCTTCATTGATCCTACCCAAGAATGCCCCACCCATGACCGACGACGAAACGCACCTCTTCCGCACTTCCTGGAGCCTCTACGACGCGCTCTCGGAGAAGAACTACATGTACCATCGTGAGATCTACGTCCACATCGCCAGCCTGCTCCAGCAGCGGCGTGAGAACGGCGGCTATTCCATGATCGATCTCGGTTGTGGCAACACACGCTTCCTCGCCCCCTGCCTCAAAGCGGCTCCACCCGCCCGCTATGACGGCGTCGATCTCTCCTCCACGGCTCTCGACGAAGCCCGCAGTCATTTGAGCGGCTTGGAGAACATCACGCTCCACTGTCAGGATATGCTCCACGCTCTGCATGAGCGTGAAGAAGCCTCCCTCGATACCATTTTCTCCAGCTTTGCCGTGCATCACCTCGGTGTGGCAGAGAAACAGCAGCTCTTTCATGCCTGCGCCCGTGTGCTCGCTCCCGGAGGCGTCTTCATCCTTGTCGATATTGCCCGCGAGGAAGGGGAGTCACGCCAGCAATACCTCGACACCTACCTTCACACCATGCGCAGCCAGTGGACGGCGGTGCGCCCTGAGGACATCGACGCCGCCTGCGCCCACGTGGCCGCTTACGATTTTCCCGAAACCGTGGCCGATCTCCAGCAGATGGGGACGAATGCTGCGTTTCGAGAATCCACACTCGTGGAGCGCTTTGCCCAGCATCATGTGCTGGTGTTCAGAGGCTGATCAGAGGCCATAAAAGAATAAATCAATCGCAAGAATGGCCGCTTGAGTGTCCGCGCCACGCCGTCGTCATCGCGCATGCGTTTTGACGCGCCCATATTCATGAAAAAATCCCTCGTCGCGCCCCTCCTACTCACCCTCCTGGCCTCAATGGCTTTTGGCGGCACGCTGAAAGTCCCCCGGGACGAACCGCCAACACCGTGACCATCCCAGACAACGGGGAACCTGAAGCGGATGGTGAAGGCGTCTTGGCTGAATCTCCCAGACAACGTCGCCACCCTTTATCTTGAGGTCGTGACCTCCGAGGATGAACTCAACGAAGCCATTGATGGCAGCACCGAATGGCTGGCTGAGCATGCAGTGAAGATTGACGAGGCCACCACAGAAAAAAAGATTTCAAGACGGGTGAACGCGAGTGGAAAGTAATCTCCTGGACCGCCAACCAGAAAGAATGGGGCCCTGCCTCCGTGGGTTTCCTTTTCTCCGAAGCGGGTGACAGCAAGATGCTCACCATCACCTACTGGATCTCCAAGAAGGACGGCGAGAAGAGCCTGGAAATGTTGGAAAAGATCTTCAGCCGCGTGAAGACCGTGAAGCAATCCTCCAATAGCTTTTTTGCATTCCTTTCTCCAAGCGGCATCGGTCTCCCGATACCGCTTTTGTTTTGCCTCATTCACCTCGGTGGTGGAGGCGGCGGCCCAAACCCTGGGCCGCCTCGGCGTCCACGCGCCGGTGGAAGACCAAAGCCGGGCGGCGCCCCCGGTGGGCCAAAACCAAACCCGCCCGGACCTCGCGGAGGGCCACGACGCTCGAAACTGGCGTCTGGCTTGCCCACAAATTGACGTGGAATGTAGGGGAACTGATCCGTCAGCACATAGTAGTAGGTGCCCTGAGGAAATTCAGGCGTGACGCCCGTGCGACCATTGCTCGCATCGAGGTCTCCATGGCCTGCCACCCATTCGTAATCCTGCACAAAGGAGCCATCGTGGTTTCCACCAGGGGCGGCATCTGCAGGACGAGGACCATTCTTGATCTGGTAGCCAGATTTCATCGTCTTGAGCGGGCTTTGCGCATTCTCAGCCTCCGCATGGGCGAGCGGGCCGTAGATGGGAAAACCATCCGCCGCCCAGCCGAGAAGGGTCATGCGCTTATCGCCGTTGCAAAGGCGCTTGAACAGGCCGTCGGGGATACCGTGGTAATGATAGGCACCATTCGGCTGCACATGGGCATTGTGCTCATCGAGGCCCAGATCGATCGCGCCGCTATGAGGTTCGTATTGCCAGCCGCTGGACGGATCTCCGCGCCACCATTCCGCCGCAAAGGGATCAAATACCACGCCATTCACCGCCACGCCAAAGGGCTGCATGCGAAAGGGCGTGGGCTTCTCCTGCGGCTTTGGCTTGAGCGGCACGGTGTAGTGGTAATCCTGCGGGCGGATGCTGTTCGGGTTGTGTGCATTGGGGAAACGGCCAGCCGCATGATCCGGGATGCCATTGGAGCGGATGTGCCGCAGGCCGCCTTCCTCGGTGATGCGCACCTCGTTTGGTGACGAGGGAGCTTGGCTGAGCGCTGGCAATGCCAGCATGGAGAACAGAAGCGGGAGACGCATGGCTTCTCTAAAACCCAAAGAGGAGCGGATGTTACAGCCTTTTACGACACCATGATGCCACCGAGCTTCCGCAGGCGAGTGGGATGCCGCAGCTTGCGGAGGGCTTTGGCCTCGATCTGGCGAATGCGCTCACGGGTGACGTTGAATTGCTTGCCCACTTCTTCGAGGGTACGGCCCTGACCGCCATCACTGAGGCCAAAACGCTGATCGAGCACCTCACGCTCACGTGGATTGAGGCTGTGGAGCACATCGCGCAGCTTGTCGCGGAGCAGATGCATGGAGGTGAGCTCCATGGGGTCACGGGCTTCCTTGTCCTCGATGAAATCACCGAACTCCACATCGCCCTCACCGCCATCACCGCCCACTTTGGCCTGCATGGAGATGGTGGGCTGGGACATGCGCAGCACGGCATTCACACGCTCGACGGGGATCTGAATCTCCTCGGCGATCTCCTCCGGCGTGGGCTCGCGACCCAGCTCTTGATTGAGCTGACGAAAGACCCGCATGAGCTTGTTGATCGTCTCGATCATGTGCACCGGGATGCGGATAGTGCGGGCCTGATCGGCGATGCTGCGCGTCATGGCCTGCCTGATCCACCAGGTGGCGTAGGTACTAAATTTGTAACCGCGGCGGTATTCGAATTTCTCCACGGCCCGCATGAGGCCCATGTTTCCTTCTTGGATGAGATCGAGGAAGCTCAGGCCACGGTTCGTGTACTTTTTGGCGATGGAAATGACGAGGCGCAGATTGGATTCAATCATCTCCGTCTTGGCCCTAGTGGACTCCGTGACCAGCTTCACGGCGCTCTTCGCCTCATGACGAAAGCTAGAGGCACTCATCCAAACGCCATTTTCGAAATCACGCACCGCGTGCTGCTCGGCATGGCGGCGCGGATGCTCGTTCAGAGATTTTTCGAGCGTATCGAGCTCCGCGAGGCGCTGCTGGGTGAGGGACATGAAGTCCTCCATCACCTTCTGCTTGAAGTGGAACTTCTCGCACAGTTTGAAAAGGGTTCCGCGTAGAGCCTCGAACTCCGCCCGCACGCTTTCTTTCTTTCGCGGGCCAGCTTCGGCGAGCGAAGCGTAGAGGGCTGAGCACTTTTCGAACTGCTCGCGGGCCTGCGGAAGGCGGCTGCGTAGCTTTTTGAAGTAGCTATCACGCTCAGCCGCCTTGTGATCGGAGACTAGCTTATCAAAGCGTTCCGCGCCGCTATCGAGATTCTCGGCGTGCTGAATGTAGGCTTCGGCCACAAAGCCGAGCTGGTGCATGCAGTGGCGGAGGCCGTTATCGGCACGTTCGATGCGCTTTGAGATCTCGATTTCCTGCTCTCGAGTAAGCAGCGGCACCTGCCCCATCTGGCGCAGATACATGCGCACCGGATCATCCAATGAATCGAGCTTCGCGGATTCGGCGTCGCGTTCGCGAGCCGTTTCACGACGGGCCTGCTCCACCTCGCCATCATCGAGCACGCGGATCTCCATCGCCCGCAGGCGAGTCATGAGCTCATCCATCAGATCCGCGGTCACAAAACCGGATGGCAGCGTGTCATTGAGGTCATCCCAGGAGAGATGCCCCTGCTCACGGGCGAGACGGATGAGCATGCGGAGGCGGCTTTGAACCTCGCTGGAATTGATATCTGAATGGGTGACGGAAGGGCCGGAGACCCGCTGGCCTTGGAGATACTTCGGCGGGCGGCCACGGCCACGCTTCACCAGCAAGCCATCCGCCGAGACGGGTGAAGCCAGCTTTTCCTTCGGCGGATGAATCCGCGGACGACCACGTCCACGCTTCACGGGGATCTCAGAGGACGAGCCAGCCGGATGCGTGATGGAGGAGGGAGCGTGGATACCTGGATGTTTCGATTTAGATGCAGCCATACGCGCCGCTGGGGGTTCTCTCCGGAAGAATTACTTCTGGCTGGAAGCGGGCGGACTATTCGGAGGCCCCCGCAAACGGTCAAGGCTTTCTTTCAGCCTCGAATTAAGCTCCATGACCCGGTGTTGGATGACTTCCATTTCCTGTGCGGAGAGTCCTGAGTGCCTCAATTGCCCCTTGGTGCGCTGCACCAGGTTTTGCAGCCGCGTCACATCGAGAGCGTCCAGGGTCTGCCGGGCATCCAACATACCTCCGGGAGGTCGTTTGCGTGCCAGCAGCATGCTGAAGGCCGCCTCAATATGCCGCTCCTGCCCCGCCATGAAAGCCGTGCGGGCAAATTCATCCAGTGGATCGTAGCGGCTGCGCCAGAGGATGGCGAGCAGCTCTGTCCCTGGCACCTCGCTGAGGATTTCCTCGCAATCCGTCTCCCGCAGCCAGTAGAGCACCTCCGCATCGGCGAGGGCGAGCTGGCTCAAAAGGATGGCGTTGGGGTTTTGGGCCACCACAAGCTTCTTCGCACTTTCATCAGGCTTCGCGGCAGGTTCAGCACCACCAGCGGACTTCGGCGCATCCTTTTTGTCCTTCGCGGCGCGGGCCACCAAGCGGTTGAGTTCTTCTTCAGGTACTTCGAGCAGCTTTGCCACCTTGTTCACGGCGGCCACCCGCTGCGCAACACCGGTAAAAATCGCGATGGCCGAGGCCACCTGCTCGGCCATGCGCACTCGCTCCACCATGCCCTCCCCTTTGGTGCTGGCCCGCAGATGCATGATTTGATGCTCCAAAAACTCCGGAGCCTCCGCCACGATGGCTCGCAGCGCATCGGCACCTTGCTTGCGAATCAGTGAATCCGGGTCCTCACCTTGAGGCAGGGCCGCCACGCGGACGGAAAGACCATGCGGCGAGAGAATCTCAAACGCACGCTCTGCCGCTTTGCGCCCCGCTGCATCGCTGTCGTAGCAGAGGATGACTTCATTGCAGAGGCGCTTGAGCATCTTGGCATGCTGCTCGGTGAAGGCGGTGCCCTGCCCTGCCACGACGTTTTGCAATCCGGCCTCGAAGACCATGATCATATCGATCTGACCTTCGCAGATGATCGCCTGGCCTGCCTTTGCGATGTGGCGCTTCGATTTGTCGAAGCCAAAGAGCACACGGCTCTTGCTGAAAAGCGGCGTCTCAGGCGAGTTCACATACTTCCCGCCCTTTTGATCTTTATCGAGGATGCGCCCGCTGAAGGCGATCACATCCCCGTTGTCATTGCGAATCGGAAACATCAGCCGGTGACGCCAGCGCGGATACGACCGCCCGCCGCGTCCCTGCTCATCTTGATCCGCCACGCTGAAAATGCCTGCTTCCACCATCACCTGATCATTAAGCTTATGCTGCGCCATCCACTCGCGGTAGAAGGTGCGGTTATCGGGTGAGTAGCCCATCTGCCAGCGCTTCGCCATCTCCCCATTGATGCCGCGAGCCTTCAGATATTCACGAGCGGGTGCGGCGGCTTGGTGCTTCATCAGCAGCAGGTGAAACCACTCCGCCGCCTCCTTGTTCGCCCGCGTGAGCAGTGACCGCTGTTTTGCTTCCGCCTCCGCATTCGCATCCCACACTTCCTCCTCGATCCGAATGCCCGCCGCATCTCCGAGACGCTTCACCGCTTCCACAAATGACAGGGCATCATGCTCCATCACAAAGCGGATCGCCGAGCCACCCGCTCCGCAGCCAAAGCAGTGATAGGTTCCGCGTGTGGGACTCACGTTGAAGGATGGCGACTTCTCATTGTGAAAGGGGCAAAGGCCCACCCAGTTCGTCCCGGCACGGCGCAGCTTCACCGAACGCCCAATCAGCGCCACGATGTCCGTGGCGGCGAGCACTTGGTTGACGGTTTCTTCCGGTATGCGACCCATGGGTTCGATAGTGTCACGCATGCCGCCCGGCGCAAGGCACGGCGGCTCATTTCATGGCAGCGCCTCGAACTTCGTGCTACTTTCACGCTATGAATGAAGCTGACCTTCCCCATGTCGTGATCGGAGCCTGCATGAATGTTCACCGCCAGCTCGGCCCCGGCCTGGCCCGCGAGGCCTATGAAGAATGCCTCGCCGTCGAGCTGCGTGACCTCGAGATGGACTTCCGCCGTGGTGAAATGCTGTCCTTTGACTACCGTGGCAAGATAATCCAGGGCGGCGTGATGCTGGATTTTATGGTGCAGGATAAACTCCTGCTCCTGGTGCGGGCGCAGGAGCAGCTCACAGCACTGGATAAGCTCCAGTTTGAATCCCATCTGCGCCTCAGTGGCCTACGGGCGGGGCTGCTGGTGAACTTCAATGTCACCGCACTACGCAGTGGCATTCATCGCGTCACACTGAAGCGTAAGGAGAGCTAACGACGAGTCATTCCACCCAGCGACGCAGCCAGGGAAGGACGAGCACGCTGAGCATGATGATGGAGGCTCCCAGATAAAAGCCGATGCTCATGAACTCGGAACGGCCAAAGATGAGCATGGCAAGCAGGATGCCATACACCGGCTCCAAATTGTAGATCACATTCATCGAAAAGACGCTCATCGTGCGCAGCGCCTTCATGAAGCCTGCGTAAGCGGCCACCGTGCAGACGAGCACGAGAAAGGAGAGACCCACTGCGGAAGCAGCATCGGGCATGGTGGGCAGGAATTCACTCTCCAGCAGAGGCCGACAGGCACACGAGGCGGCCAAGGCGCCAGCCATTTGAAACATGCCGATCACGCTCCAATGCCGGTGACTGACCTGCTGCTTCGTGAGCGTGGCAAAAACGGCCGCCAGCATGGCTGCGGCGATGGCCACGGTAAATCCCTGCCAGTATCTAAACTCCACCTGATAGATGAGCCACACTGCCCCCACCATCGTAAGGCCTACGAGCAGCTCCAGCGGCCGCCAGCGGCGCGTGCCATCGATGAGCGGCTCGATCAGCGATGCCCACAGCATGCCGGTGGGCATGGCGGCGAGGCACACGGACGCGGTGGAAAGCCGGGCGGACCAGAAAAACAGCACCCAATGAACTCCGAGCACGGCACCGACGGCGACGAGTGGCCAAGCCTCGCGTGCCCGCACCTGCCATCCGCCATGTCGGCGAGCCAGCAGGGCGAAAACGAGCATCGCCAAGCCCGTGCGCCAGATGGTGACATCGACGGGCGGAAGCGTGACCCATTTGCCCAGGATGGCGGTGAAGCCCCAGGCCACCACGACGGCATGCATGAGGAGATAATCGCGAAAGGTGGTGGCCGCCGGTTTGCTCACGAGCGCTCCTCCACCATGCCGAGGAAGATGTCCTCCAGGCGTTGTCCCTTGGTCTCATGGCGTTGTTTGACCTCGGCGAGAGTGCCCAGCTCGACGAGTCGGCCGCGATGCAGGATGCCGATGCGATCCGCCAGCTCCTCGGCCACATTCAAAAGGTGAGTGCTCATCAGCACGGTCATGCCAGCCTGGCTGCGTTCCTTGAGTTCACGCTTCACCGTGCGGGAGTGGATGGGATCGAGGCCCACCATCGGCTCATCGATGATGAAGACCTTCGGATCATGCAGCAAGGCGCTGGCGATGCCTAGCCGCTGGCGAGTGCCGTGACTGAGGTTCTCGATGCGGTTCCCCGCATGCTCATGAAGGGCAAATTTCGTGAAAAGCTCGTCCGTCTTGGCCGCCGCCCTTTTGCGGTCCATCTCGAAGAGATCGGAAATAAAGCGCATGAACTCGATGGGCGTGAGTTTCTCATAAAACACCGCGACATCCGGCACATAGCCGAGCACGGCCTTGGCCTGAAGCGGCGCAGTTGCCATGTCATGCCCGCAGATGGCCACGCGACCTCGCAGCGGCTTCATGAGACCGGTGAGCAGTTTGATGGCCGTGGTCTTTCCGGCTCCATTGGGACCGAGAAAGGCAAACAGCTCGCCCGCAGGAATTTGCAGTGTGAGGCCATCAAGGGCCTTCAGGCCACCGTAGTGCATGGTGAGGTCTTCGATTTCAATCATTGAGCTGGGGAAGCGGGTTCGATTGGCGGGATCATGCCGTGGATGAGCGGTTCGATCAGGCGGTAATCCTGCGGGAGATCGATCCTGGCCAGTTCGCCCGTCTCCGCAAAGATCATCCGCACCTGCTGGCCGCCAGGCAGTGGTGCCGTAACGAGGAAGCACCGCCGCTCACGTCCCGCTAGCGTGATGCCGCCTTCCCGCGCCGTAAAATGGAAGGTCCCAGCCTCAGGCAAATCGCCAGTGAGAGGTGCCAGCGCCTGAGCCCATGACCCACCCGCGCCATTTTGCATGCCAGCGAGACCCAGAGCCATCAAAACACCGGCATTTTGCGTATCGAGCACCGCCTTTCCATTCTGCGTCACCTTCACCGAGGGGAATTTTTCGCCCTCCAGCCACGCCACTTTGAATGAGGCATGCTGCTTGGGTAGCACCGCCATGATTTCCATGTGAAGCCAATCCCCTTTCGCATCGCTCACGCCATTGATTTCCCAGGTGGCATCCATGCGCTCCCCCCTGCTCTGCCAACGCTCCACCACACCCCGCGCCAGCCAGTGGTAGCGGGCACCTCCCCCCGTTGCCCAGCTGGAGCCGATGGTCAGATTGGCATGCCCGATCTTTTCAGAGCCATGGTAGAGGTGCAGGGTGTTGGCATTGACCTCTGCCTGCTTCAAAAAGCGGTCCAGAACCAGCCCGGGTGGCACCATGGCGAAGCGGGATTCATCCGGGAAATACACATCACGAATGAGCAGGCCGGTCATCACCGCCCAAAACACCACCGCCAATGCTGCCGCTGCCCGCCAAATCATCGCACGATCATGGAACACCCCGCCGAGGAACGCCAGCAGGGATTCCAAGGCGGCCGCTACCCCAACAAAAACGTTTACCGCTACTCCCGTGACAAGAACGACCTCCAGTGAATGTCATGGAAAATACTGCATGCAGGAAATTCGTGTCCGTCTATAGAGTGGCACCTCCCGCCACATTATTACACCCAACTGTTTGTAATGCTTAACGCCACGGCCACAACCTCACGGCCACCTGTTCCACTCATGTCGAGAGGCCTTGTCGCAGCCCTCTTGCTACTTACCCTTTTTCAGGCCAGTTCCTCCGGCCAAGACACTGGCCGTTTGATCCCGCAGATCGATTCGCTTCTCGGCAGTCCCTCCGTCCTCGTGCCGGGAAACCCAATGCTGGCCACGGACTCAGCGACCACTGAGCAGCCAACCAAATCCGCTCCCTACCAATCCTCGGATGGGCCCTGGGGGAAGCTCATGGGGGATTATATCTACTTGGAGGCACCGCCGGCCCTCGTGGAAGGCTTTGCCCTGCCCAGCACCCAGACGCGATGGACCTTACCCGCCACCAGCGAAGCATCCATCCCCAAGGTTTTTGCCGACGCCGGACTCAGCGAGGACCAAATCAAACCCCTCATTGCCAGCCTCGTCCGGGAGGGCGAATACGTTCACATCCTGCCAACCCTCGATTTTGTTAGCAACCTCCCCACCGGCATTCGCGCTGCGATTTACAAGGAACTCGCCAAAGTATCTTCCAATGAATACCATGTGGACCCCGTGCTGATCTTTGGCACTTCCATTGAGGAATGGTACCGGACCAGCAAGCTCCGCCCCGAGCTCATCCAGAAGATCAAGCAACTAAGCTATGTGCGCGGAGAAACCATCGCGTTCAGCGACATTCCTGTCCTGCTCAACTTTGCTCAATCGGATTCGGAAGCGCGTCTCATCTTCAAGGCCTGCACCCGCACGCGATCCCTCATGATCCGCCTCCAGCTCGATAAAAACACCAACGTGACGGATCTGCTCTCTTACTGGTCATTCGGCGTCGGTATCCGCCGCAAGGACATCGAGCCCATCATCCAATCCATCATTGAATCAGACACGCTGAAGGATCTCGGCCTCTCCCACATCCTGCCCGCTCAGCCTCGCAAGCTGCTCTACACCTACCCAGGTCTCGACATGGCAAAAAACGGCCTCCTCCCAGACTGTCATTGGACGAGCCTGAACTTTTATAACTTCGACCCTCATCAATACCTCCTCGATTCCCGCCTCGCCACGAGCCAGGTCCTCGAAAACTTCATCCCCATTGATGCCCCCTACCAGTTTGGCGACATCCTGTTCTTCCTCGACAATGCCACGGGTGACGCCTTCCACTCCTGCGTCTTCCTCGCTGACACCCTTGTTTACACCAAGAACGGCCGAAACCTCCTCTCCCCATGGGTCATCATGACCATTGAAGATGTGAAAAAGGTGTATCTCTTCCGTGGCAATGGCCGAGTGCAAGGATTCCGCCGCAAGGACATCCACGATGCACGTCAAAATGCAGCGGCAAACGCCGCCAAGTAAGATTGATTGAGCCGCCACCCCCCCCTGCACTACGCAAAACGGGCCGGAGGATGAATCCGGCCCGCTTGGATCATTGAAGGCTTTGCAGTCGAGGGGGCTTACGACGAAGCCTCGGCAATAATTTTGACCAGCCGTGGGCAAAGCACCGAATGCGAAAACTCAGCTCCGAGAGCCTGTGCGGCGGCATTCGGCGGCTGCGGCCCACAAGCAGCTGCGGAGCGTATTTCCGCGAGGATGCGATCCACCTCCCCGTGCTGAGCCAGGCGGGCGTAAGCAGGATCATTCAAACGGCGCACGATGTCGCCGCCATGGCTTTGCTCCGGCCCAACGAACAACAGCGGAATGCCGAGCGTGAGGATGTTGTAGATTTTGCAGGGATGCACGATGCCGACGAAAGGATCGCCCATCACGACGAGATGCAGGTCCGCACTGGAGAGCGAACCGGAAAGCTCCTCCATCGGCTGGTAAGGCAGTGAGGTGATATTCGGCAGCGCTTTGCCCTTTTGAAACGCCTGCACCTTCTTGAACTCGCTACCACCGCCGACGAAGAGGAAGTGGATGTGATCCTCGCCCTTCAGGGCCGCAGCCGCCGCCAGCACCGTATCGAGCGGATGGCAGGGGCTGTGATTGCCCGAGTACATGACGATGAACTTGCCGGAAAGCCCATGCTTAGCCCGAAAGGCCTCGCGAGCCGGTGGATCGAAGCGCACCGCCTGATCGTGAGACCACGGCGCATCCGTGTGGATGACCTGCGGATGCACCCCTTTGGCGATCAAGCGATCCGCCATGAAGCGATCCAGCGCGATGATCCGCGCCGCCTGCCGGAAGCTCCAGTTTTGAATGAAGGTCAGTGTGCGCTCCACCACCCCGCCCGCTTTGAGCCAGCCAGCCGCCACGGCTTCATCAGGATTGAGGTCCATCACCCACGGGACCACGGCACCGCCTTTGAGTTTCGCCGCCACCGTGCCGAGCGTGGAGATGAGCGGCGGTGAGGTGAGGCACACTGTCACATCATGCCGTGGCATGAACAGAAGGATGCGGGCCGCATTCAGCCAAAAGAGGCCAAAATCCACCAACCGACGCCATTTGGCCTTTTTACCCAGCCCCGGCGTCCAGATGCGATGGATGTCGATACCATTCCAAAACTCCCGCACCGGGAAACGCCGTGTGGGATCATCGTAACCTCGGCTGGATGCCACGGCGGTGACTTCATGCCCTGCCTCCGCCAGTCCCACCGCGAGATCGGTGAGGTGCTGGGCCGTGGACACATGATCGGGGTGGAAGCACTGATTGATGAGGAGGACTCGCATGACAATGTTGGTAGCGTATTGAAACAAAACGGGCCGGAGGTCAATCTCCGGCCCGTGTGACATCGCCCAGAAAGGGTGAACTGGCTTAGCGGGACTTTGCCCCGGCTTTGATCTCGTCGTGGACCCATTTGTAGGTCAGCTCCAGGCCATCGCGAAGGCGAGTGGAGGGCTCCCAGTTGAAAACGGACTTGATCAGCGTGTTGTCACTGCTGCGGCCGTTGACACCTTTGGGTGCTCCGAGGTTGTAGCTGCGCTTCAATTTCACGCCGGCGATCTCCTCGGCGATATCGACGAGTTGATTGATGCTGACCATTTCGGCACTGCCGATGTTGATGGGCTCCACGAAGTCGCTGTTGAGCAGCATCTGAGTGCCGTAAACGCAGTCGGTGATATACATGAAGCTGCGGGTCTGATCACCGGTGCCCCAGATTTCGATCTCATGTTTGCCAGAGATCTGCGCGAGGGCCACCTTGCGGCAAACGGCGGCAGGAGCCTTTTCACGACCTCCGTCCCAGGTGCCGTGTGGACCATAAACGTTGTGGTAGCGAGCGATGCGGGTCTTGAGGCCAAAATCCTCGCGGAAGTGGCGGCACATGCGCTCGGAGAAGAGTTTTTCCCAGCCATAGCCATCTTCAGGGAGGGCGGGATAGGCATCCGCTTCCTTGAGGGCGGGGATGTTGTATTCCTTCTGCTTGTCGCCGTTGTAAACGCAGGCGGAGGAGGCGTAGAAAAGGCGTTCGACGCCTGCATCCTTGGCAGCCATGCACATGTGCGTGTTGATGAGAACGGTGATCATGCAGAGGGCCTTGTTGTTTTCGATGAAGCCCATGCCTCCCATGTCGGCGGCAAGGTTATAGATCGTTTGAGCGCCCTTGGCCGCGACGCGACAGTTTTCGAGCAATGAAAGGTCCAGCACATGGTTTTCGACGTCGTCGAACTTCTGATACCATTCATCGAAGGGCTTGATGTCGATGGCACGAATGCGTGTGTGCCCTTTGGCACGGAGATCGGCGACGAGCGCGCCTCCAATAAAGCCGCCGGCTCCGGCGACGGTGATCAGATTGTCTTGAGTCATGTGGTTAGTAGGTCGTTTGCGGTTTGGGAGGATTTCTTTGTGGGCAATTCAGCGAGTTTTGCCAATCTTTTTTTCCAGAAGGCGGAGCGAAAGCATGATCTCGGCAAGGGTGCGCTGAAAGGCATAAAACCAGCCGTGCGGCCCGTCGAGGACCGTGCGGCGTGCGAGGAGTGTGTAGAGGAAAACGACGATAGGGCCAAGGATCATCGTGCGACGAATCCGATCCTGTAGGCTGAACTGGATGAGGGCGGTGAGCTTTTCGGACTCCAGCTTGGCGTATTTGTCCTGCGAGGAAAACCAGCGACTGAGCGGCTTGCGGTCATCGTGATCGATTTGGGTCATGAGATGAGCGGTGGGGCCGGGGATGCTCAAAATCTGCGTGTGACCATCGGGCACATAACGGCAGCGGTCTTTGCGAAAGAGCACCGCACGCGGTGGGTAAAGGCAGGCGCGAAGAGCCTTTCCGAAGATCAAATAGCGAAACGAGGCGTAAAAGGCATCGCTGGCAGTGGCTTCATCGAGTTTGCTGAGTTCATCCTCGAAACCGGAGCACAAGACGTAATCGCAATCCAGAGAGAGAATCCAGTTGGTGGAGGCGGCATCGACGCCGAAATTCCACTGCGTGGTGTGATCATCGAAGGGGCGGACGAGGAGTCGAGTATTCGGAAACTCGGTGGCTATGGTCGCAGTGGCATCGGTGCTGCCGCTGTCGAGAATAACGACTTCCCTGGCCCAACGAAGACGCTCCAGGCAGCGCCTGAGGTTAGGCTCCTCATTCCAGGTGAGGACGAGAGGTGTGATGGCATCGAGTTTCACACTAGTTTTTCAAGACTTCGCGATACAGGTTTTGCAACGCTTTGCCCATCGCTGGCAGCGAGTAATCGCAGCGGGCGAGGATGCGGGCCGATTGGCCAAGGAGGTGGCGCTGCTCGGGTGAATCAAGCAGTTCTTCAAACTTCGCGGCGATGGCGGCAGGCTCACGGGCGGTGAGGAGTACAGCCTTGTCTTTGACAGTATCAGCGGCTAGTGCCACCTCATCGGTGGAGAGGCATGGAAGTCCTGCAGCCATGGCCTCAAGGAGGGCGATGCCGAAATTTTCGGAGTGCGAGGGTAGCACAAACAGCTCCGCAGCCGAAAAGGCGGCAAGGCGAAGCTCACCCGTGACTTGGCCGGCCCAAGTGATGCGTGTAGCGATACCGCGCGAGATGGCCTGAGCTTGCAATTTCTCGATGAGGGGTGGATGACCTCCGCCGCAGATAAGGAGGTGGATGTCCGGGCGATGCGGGGCGATACGGGCAAAAGCATCAATGAGGAGGTCGATGCCTTTTTTCTCGTCGATGCGGGAGAGGAAAAGGATGTTCCGGGTGTTGGAGGTCTCGGGAAAACGAGCGCTGAAGACCTCGCGAGGTGGCAGAGCATCGAAGGGCGTAAGATCCATGCCGATGGGAATCACCCGCTGGAGGTTCTTTAGGCCAAAACGGGCGGCGTCCTCCATTTCCATGCGGCTGGTGTAATGCATGGCAGCGGCTTTGCGGAGCATTGGTAGATCGAAAAAGTGGAAGGAGAGTGCTTTGACGAACTTCCGGCGGTTTTCCATGCCCCAGCGGTTGAGCACGCCGAGCGGTCTCACGATGTAAGGCACGCCTGCGGAGGCCGCAGCTCGTCCGGCCGCTAGGCTGGCAAAAGAAAACACAGCGTGGATATGCACGGCATCAAACTCGCTCACATGAGCCCGCAGCCAGCTTCGCAGCGGCAGACTGCATTTGTAGAACTCCGTCTGCTTGCGGAAGTAGATGGTCTCATAACCTTCCTGCCGAGTGATTTTGCCCAAGGTGATGCTGGGGAGATGCTTTCCACATCCGTCGTCATCCGTCGCGGCAGCAGTGACCTGGACGTCGAATGCAGAAAGCGCATTCGCCATGGCCGGGAGGGCAAAACTAGGCCCGCCAGAACTCGGCGAGAGTGAGGGGATAACGTGCAGGACACGCATCAGGCAGCAGGAGAAAGGCCACGCTGCTCAAACCAACGGTCGAGCATGAAGACGGCCCACGATTGATACCAGCTTGGATTTTTGACTGGGAGGCGGGCATTCGTCTGCTCAAACATGCCTCCCCAGGTGGTTGCGGCCCACTTTTGGTAGGGGAACAAGAAGCCACGCTTGGGCTGATTGACGACCCACTCGGGAATCTCGGGCAACGCCTCGAGTAGCAGTTTTTTTCCTTGGCGCAGACGGCTTGCGGAGGGGATGTGTGCAATGGTCTCAAAGAGAGTGCGATCCACGAAGGGCACTCGCAGCTCGAGTCCTTGAGACATGCTCATCACATCGCTGTCCTTGAGGAGCTGATTACGCATGTAGAGGGAGAGCTCGCAGAGACTCACCTCATCTCTTGGCGTGGGAGCCGAATTGCTAGGTGCCTCCTCAAGACTGGAACGAATCAATTCAGAGAGTGTCACCCCGGCGTAACGTGTGGCGAGGATGCGAGCGGCGCGGCGGGAGAAAATGCCGCGGAAAGCGCGGTAGGCATTCCGCACGGTGTTAGCGGATTGAAGGAAGGCTCCCACACGGCGCAGACGGTGGGAATCCGTATGGTATTCCAACTTCACGCCGATATGGTGGCGTATGCCCGGAATGAGATCGAGCATGCTTGCCATCTGCACCATTCGAGGCACCTGAGTGAAGCTGGGATAACCAGCGAACATCTCATCCCCTCCGAGACCACTGAGAACGACTTTGATCCCTTTTTCGCGAGCAAAGGAGGAGACGGTGAAGGTGTTAAACCCGTCGATGCTGGGCTGATCGATGTGCTGGATGTATTCCTCAAAGCATCGTTTACCCGCTTCCTCGCCGAGGACGAGTTCGTGGTGATCAGTGCCGAAGTGCGCGGCCGTGCGGCGTGCCACGCTGCTTTCATCCAGCCCAGGATCATCCACGCCGATGGAGAAGGTGGAGATGTCTTTGATGCCGATCTCACGAGCGAGTGCCACAAGAGCGGTGCTATCCACCCCGCCACTCAGAAAGATGCCCACGGGCACATCACTGACGAAATGCCTGCGAGTGCTTTCGAGGAGGGCGTCACGGAGGGTAGTGGAGGGTTTTTCCGAGGTAGAGGTCTCCACGGGGAACTGGATGCGCCACCAAGCGTTGTTCTCGATGACGCCGTTACGCCATTCGAGGCAGTGCCCGGCCGCCAAGCTGCAGATGCCTTGAACCAGCGTACGTGGTTCTGCCACGCTGCCGCTCTCAAAGTAGGACATGAGTGCCTGCGCATCGACCCCCGCACTGCCAAAGCCAGCCTCATGAAGGGCACGAAGCTCGGAGGCAAAGGCAAAGACACCACCTCGGTTCGAGTAGTAGAGCGGCTTGATGCCGAAGGGATCGCGGGCTAGGAAACAGGTTTGCTCCAGCTCGTCCCAAATGGCGAAGGCAAACATACCGCGAAGTTTATCGAGCATGCCCTGGCCGTATCGTTCATAGAGACGCAGAAGCACCTCGGTATCCGTGCTCGTTTGGAAAGGCACACCGTCTTGCTCGAATTCGGCCCGAAGCTCGCGAAAATTGTAGATCTCCCCATTGAATGTGATGGTGAAGCGACCGCCTGGCAGTCCCATCGGCTGGTGACCCGCAGCGGAGAGATCGAGAATCGAAAGGCGAGTGTGGGCAAGGCGGGCCACGCCGGAGGGAGAAGACCAAGCACCGCGATCATCTGGCCCACGATGTTTCAGAGCGGCTTGCAGCACAGCGAGACGCCTATCGGCATCCGATAGGGAGCTACTGAGATCTAGAATGCCAGCGATACCGCACATTAGAAAAGCTTTATACTATATTAAAAAATAAAGTCGAGAATCAACCAAGGATTGATGTGGCATCTACCGCTACAAGATTATTGCTCACGGTCGCCAACTGGAAACTACCTCACAGGAGGTGCGAATGAAATTCTGCGCCCCTTTTTCGATTCCTTGCATGTGGACAGAGTTCAAAGCCGCCTGCTGCATGGCCGAAAAAGACTCCTCAGGAAGGCTCAAAGCCTGCCGCATGACCGTGGCTAAGCTTTCAACATGCCCCGCTTTCACGAGCCAGCCATTGTGCCCCGGCGCGATGAGGTCAATGGCGGCCCCGGTTTGATCCGTGGCAATGGAGGGCAGCCCCGCTGAGAGCGCCTCCACGAGAGCGAGGCCCCAGCCGTCGTAGCGCGAGGGAAGGCAAAAGATGTCTCCTTTGGCGTAAAAGCGAGGCAGTTCTTCCCAAGGCTGAAAGCCGCAGCATTCCACACGATCCGCCACCGGCGCGAGTATCTCCCGCACCTTCGTTTCCAAGGGACCACTACCCACTAGGACAAGCCGCGTATTCGGGTATTCAGCCGCTACCTTAACGAAGGCCATGGCCAGCACGTCTGACCCCTTGCGCTCAGAAAGCGTGCCGGAATAGACAAAGGTCCTCGCACCGGGAGGTGAGGTGGTTCGGGGAAGCTGGAAGCGGGCGAGCTCGGAATAGTAGGGCATGTTGTAATAGCTCCGTTTTTGGCCAAACTCGACACGATAGCCCTCAATGCCAAACTGCCCCACACCCCAGATCGGTGCGAGATAGCGGTGCAAAGGTTTCAAAGCCAGCCAGCGGAACCAAGTGCCGGTGGCACCTAGTTGCAGAAAGCCGGGGCGTTCTCCCCAGAACGCCCAAGGCTGGCCGGTGGCAGCTCTGGCACGGATGGACCGCCAAGCAAAGCGGCTCGTATAGTAATTAAAAACAGCCAAATCAGCATTCAGGAGCGAGTCGATGGCATTACTTGCTAGATGCGGCGTCTCGGAGAGGATGATGTGGGAGTGAGCGATGTCCGGCGCAGCCCACTGGCGGTTTTTATCGCGGTGAGTCAGGTAAACAACCTCCAGATGACAATCCCCCACTGCCGCCACACGGTTAAAAAACTCCACCTGATAAGGGGAATTGAGCTGGGTGAGCACGGCAATGCGGGGCTTACGTCCCGCCGCAGCCTTGGGAAGGCATTGGGGTGGCCGTTGAGGCACGCTGACGCCTACGGAGCTAGATTTTTCAGGTTCCACCAACGGCCGCACCTCTTCGATGAGCTGGCGTTTGAAGGACTCAAAACCAAAACGCTCCTTCACCGCTGTCGATAGAGCCGCCGGGTCATCGAGCAAGGCGTTGCCCGTCGTTTTTTGCAGCACCGAGAGGATGGCATCTGCGATACCCGCCGGGTGGTGCGGATCAATGAGCATGCCTAGGCGGCCCCCATCCAGCGCATCGTAAGAGCCATCGAGAAAGCCGCCAATAACCGGCTTGCCGCAAGCTGAGGCCTCCAAAAACACGATGCCAAAGCCCTCTTTCGTGCTGGGCATCACAAAAGCATCACAAAGCCGGTAATAGTCCGCCAGATCCTCGGTGGAAACAAAGCCAGCAAACGTCACATGCTTCTCCAAACCCAGCATGCGAACCCCAGCCCGCAGGTGCGAGAGCTCATCTCCAGTCCCCACGACGAGATAATGCACATCTGGGATCTGCAGAAGGATTCGTTTGAGGGCGATCAGCACTTGCCAGTGGCCTTTGTAACGCTCAGAAAGGGCTAAACGGCTCACCGTAAGGAGCACCGGCTGGTCTGGCCGCAGTCCATACTTTTGCAGCAAATGCGCTGGTTTAGGCCCCGGCACAAAACGAGCGGCATCAAAAGTATTTGGAAATACCGAGACACGCTCCGGAAAAACGCCGCCCTCACGCACCACATGATCCCGCGTGAACTGGCTCACTGCAAGGAGCTTATTTGCCTCCTGCATGGCACGCAGGCGAATCCTGGAGCGGATACGCCAGGCCTCGATGCCATGCAGCACTCCGCCATAAGGCACCCCAGTGAGTCCACGCATGACTCGCATCGCGGGGAAAAAGTGCAGATGCGTCGAGAGTAAGCAGGCGGGCCGCTCCCGCAGCGCGTGGAAGGAAGCCTGGGCAGCTAGCGCCATCGAGCGCACTTTGGAGGGAAGGTTTTCGAAGGAATGGAGGTCCAGCCCCTGCGCTAGAGGCGTGTCTACAGGTGCCAGTGTCTCATTTCGCACAAAGACCCGCATCGGGCGGTCAGGGTAACCCTCACGCAAGGCCTTCACAAAGAAGCGCGAAAAGGCCTGAATGCCGCCGGTGTCATCCCGGATGCCAGGCGCCCAAATGTGGATGGGTTTCAAAGAACCACTCATCGTGATTTTGACCGTTCGTTTTTATCGCCCGGCACTCAGGCGTGCCAGATCCGCGTCCACCATCCGATGGACCATCTCTTGAAAAGGTGTCGTGGGCTTCCAGCCCACCTCGCGCTCGATTTTCTCCGCGCTGCCACAAAGTGGGATGCCCTCCTCCGTCCGGTAAAAGGCCGGATTCGTCTCCACATGCGCCTTCCAGTCCAGGCCCACATGGGAAAAGGCCGCCTCGCAGAGGTCTGCCACGCTGTGCAGCACGCCGGTCGCCACGACGAAGTCCTCAGGCTTGTCATGATTGAGGATGGCGTGCATCGCCCTCACATAGTCAGGCGCGTAACCCCAGTCCCGCCTTGCCTCCAAATTGCCGAGTTGGATTTTTCCGCGGCCCTCCAGGGAGATGCGGGCGGCGGCCATCGTGATCTTTCGCGTCACGAACTCCGGCCGACGGCGCGGGCTCTCGTGGTTGTAAAGGATGCCCACGCCGCAGAACATGCCGTGAGACTCACGGTAGTTCCTCACGAGGTGATAACCGGCCAGCTTGCTGATGCCATAGGCGCTTCGTGGCATAAATGGCTCATCCTCCGACTGCGGTGTGTGGCCTGGTCGGCCAAACATCTCGCTTGTGCCGGCAAAATAGAACCGACAACCCGGATGGAACTCCTGGATCGCCGCCAGCAGGTAGTGCGTGCTGGCGATGTTGTTCTGGATCGTCTGGTAGCCATCCGCCAACCGCTCGCCCACAAAGCTGGAGGCGGCGAGGTGGTAACACTCATCAAACGGGGTTCGGGAGATCAGGCGGTAAAGACCCGGGAAGTTATCGAGATTCACCGCATGCAGATGGCAACGCTGGTAAAGCTCCGGCGGCACATCCTGAAGCAGGTTGCTCTTGATGTGCTCCAGCCCGGTCTGCCGGGCGAGACCATGCACCTCGTAACCGAGTCCAAGAAGATACTCCGCCAAATAGAATCCATCCTGGCCGGTGATGCCGGTGATGAGCGCTTTTTTCATACGTTTGGCTGCATGACAGTCTCGGGAGTTCTCATGGTTTGACTAGTCTTGACTGGCTTTGACTGCCCTTAGGGTTTTTTCGCCTCAATCAACAGCGTGTGCGGAGATTCCGGCGTGCTTTCCCATTCGTGGGACATCACCTGGCTGTCATAAATCGCGGGATCACCCGTCCCGGTGATCGGCTGCACGACCCGGACGTCCTTGAAACCCGCCTCCGTGGCGATTTCCTCCAAAAAGCTCGGCGTGAGGATGGTGAGGTGCTCTTGACGGCAAAAGACGAAGTTTTCAAATCGCCCGCCAATGGAACTGCGGGAGTCCGGGAAGTCGGAGAACCAGGCCGAGTTGCCCGCGACATACTCGCGCATCGCCGCATCACCGTTCGGTCCGCCCACGCGGATCACCCCGCCTGGCTTCAGCACCCGGTGCAGCTCGCGGAAGTGCGTCGGCAGATCTGGCAGATGCTCGATCACATGGTGGGAGTAGATCGCGTCGATGGAGTCATCGCGGAAAGGCAGGTGCTTCGAGATGTCCGACCACACATCGCACTTCGCGGTGAACATGTTCGCGTCCACATTGATCCAGCCGTCCAGGTAGTGGCGCTGCCCGGGGCCCAACTGCACACGGATCGTGCCCGGATTCCGGGACGCGGGTGAGCGAAAAGCTTTGTAGAACACGCCATTGAGCCGCATGAGCGGTCCGGCGACACGATAGAAGAGATCTTTGGCCTGACGGGTAAGCATGAGGAAAACAGGTTAAACAGGATCACACCAAGCCGCCGCGCCCCACAGGGGACCGCGATTCTCGCCGAAGGTGCCGTTGATGTCATTGATCTGGTAGCCGAAGTCGGTTTTCAGCCGTTGCAGCGCCTCCCACTCGGGCGCGGCGGTGCTGGAGGCATGCACCTCCATGTAAATCATCGGGCGGTGGTTGCGCAGTGTCTGCTCAGCGCCTTTGAGCACCTCGGCTCCGGCCCCTTCCACGTCGATCTTGATCAGGTCAGGCTTGGGCAGGCCGGTCGAGACGAGGTGGTCCAGCGTGTCGCACTGCACCTCGAACTGGTTCGTCCACTTTTCCAGCTTAGCGATCTTGTCGGCAAAAGTGCCCATCGTGTGCCCCTGGGTGTCGTAGCAGAACTGGCGTGGCCGGTTGTCCGCAGCGAGAGCCAGCTTGAAAGGCTTCACATTGGCGGCGGAAGGGTTGAGGCTGAGGTTTTTTTCCAGAAGAGAGAAATTGTCCGGTGCTGGCTCGAAGGAGAAGACTTTCCCCGAAGGCCCCACGAGGCGGGAGAAATACAGCGCCATCTGGCCGCGGTTCGCACCCACATCATAGACCACGCTGCCCGGCTTCACCTTCTCCACGAGAAAGCTCTGATTCATCGCATCCACAGCCCAGGCGTAGGTGGCACCCATGCCGGGCGAGACCACAAAGCGGACGCCGGAGATCGGGCCACGACGCACGGTGCGCACGGAGCCATGAGGGTAAATGAGGCGGATCAATTTGTGTTTCAGGGACATGCAGTTGGAGAGGATAAGACGGGGAGCGTTGAAAGGGGCCGGGGCCGCAGGCGCAGAACGAACCAGCTCACTAGGGAACGGTAGGAGACACGGGCAATTTCGCTGCGGCGGGCCAAAAGGTGGCTGGGAATCAATTGAATGCCAGTCCAGACGCCGTGGGGCCAGCCGGAGCTGATGACATAGATCACCCGTCGCAGGACCTGCCAGAAACCCGCCGGCCACATCAGCACCGGATAGCGTAGGTAGGGCAGCAGAGCCATATTCGCGATCACCGTGGCATTGGAATGGGCACTCACCTCCACGGGAGGCGGCTTGTCATGCTTCACATGCAGGTCCGGCGCATGCACGATCACCCCGCCGAGGGCGTGCAGTTGTAGGCTGATGTCCGTCTCCTCCATGCCATAGGCGATAGGTAGCGGCACAAAACCCCGCGTCTTGGCATGCCAGCTCTTGCGAAAGATGCAGCCGCAGCCGGAGCTGACCGCGATGGCATGCGGTCCGGGCATCGCCTTCTCAAAGTCCTGGCTCGCCGCACTGTACATCGCCGCTTCTGGGAATTCCCGCGCCAGCCGCAGCACCCGGGCAAAGTAGTCCGGCTGGTCCGGGAAGGAGTCATCGTCAAAATTCGCCACCAGTTCGTGCTGGGCCGCCGCGATGAGGCGGTTCCGCGCCCCGCCAGGGCCGAGCAGGTGATCACTGACGAGCACGCGAATCGCCGGAAAGTGCTCACTCATCGCCGCCAGGATGGCCGAGCTGCCACCATCTGCATGCACCAAGATTTCTTCCGGGGTCGGTTCGCACTGCTGGATAATGGCTAGCGTTTTCAAGAGGGCCTCAACACGGGCACAGGCAGGCACGATGGCCGTGATGGGGCACAAGGAACGGGACTCGGATGAGGCGGATGGCGGGGAGTTCAACAACGTAGCAAGAGAGGCGGGCCTGCGGGATCAATTCGTGCCAGGTGACAATTTCGGCGCATGCACCGGCACGGCCTGGGGGCGGTTGTAGCGGCGCTTCACCAGCGGCTCCAGCAGCATGGAGAAGGCCAAGCCGTTCACGGCGAAGAGAAGGATGTTGGCCGTGTGATTGTAAATGACACCCATAATCATATAGGGCGTGCTAACTGCGGCTGCCATCAACAGAATGGGACTGTAAACCGGGTCACGGCAGCGGAAGAATACGTTCCACACACAAAACAGCAGAATGATTCGTATGCCATACCAGGCCATGGCAGAGATAGGGCCTACCTCCACGATGATCTGCCCAACCTCCTGGTCATACACCGGACACTTCTTTTTCGAAGCGGGAATCTTTAAGGCACGCCGCATACCGTCCGAGGCTGGGTGAGCCATCCCTATGCCGAAACCCATGATACCTCCATCCTTCACCGACTGCTGGATCGACCACAGGGGATGCTCCACCGCTCGATACATGACGTTATCGTTCGATACCATGGCTCGGGTCGAGAACATGGAATAAGCCTCGAAGAAAAAGTAAGCCCCACCAACCACACAAGCCGCTACCCCGGCACTGAGCACCCAGGTGAAATTCTTGGATGCCACCAGCCGCCCGGACATTGAGGCGAGAAGGAAGGCAATCACGATCAGGCCGATGGTGTACATGGAGGATCGTGAACCATTCATCAGGGCATTGGATGCCAGAAGCGGCAGCGCGATGAAGGTGAGCACCCACTTGAAACGTGTTTGAGGAATGGCAAGCAGCGCGATGCACAGCGTGGAAAAGAAGACCACGAAGGTACTGTGGCCGGTAATGTAGGAAAAGGTGCCGGTGATACGCACTTTCTCACCGAAGCCGAAGCCGCTGATATTCTCCGCTGAAGATTGGGCGTAAACATTCAGCGGGCTGGAAGCCCCAGCTTTGAATTGGAGAACTCCCAAAATGCAGATCGGGATGGCCAGCATCGCAAACCAGGTCAATTGCCGCACCATCTCGTCTCTGGTTCGGAAAAGATAGGGCATCATGAAGACCAGCGGCACATAATAGAGGTAGATTTTGACTCCGTAGAGCGCCAGCAGGACGGAGCCAATGTTCGGGTTAAGCGCTGGCGGGAATAGCAAGGCGCCAAACATGCATAGGATCATCACCGGCAGGTTCAGCTTGTAGGAGCGCACGTCCATGTCCGGCGAGATCATGAATTTGAGGTAGGCCCCGAAAAGGAAGATGTCCTTGAGGAAGTAAACCAGCTCCTGAGCTCCCGGCATCAACCACTTGCGGATGGCACCTTCAAACAGCGCGATGATCAAGGCCACCTTGACCGCCGCCCGCCAATTCGAGTAAGACCACAGGGTCACGACAGACATTCCGAGCAGACCGTAGGTGGCCAGCTCCATCGTGGTCATTTTGGCAGCGAAAAGGAAGCTCATGGGCTAGGATAATGGGTTGGACCTGGAATCGGAGGGCAAGGTGTCCTGTAAAAAGCCAAAGGCAAGGTGTTCGCCGTGAGGTTCACGCCAGCAGCCCGGCAGCCGCCAGCACGCCACGAATTCCCTGTGCGTAAGCATCGAGTGAAAACTCCACGCGACGCGCTGCGGTGAGCCGGGTGCATTCCGCGAGGTGGCCGCCGCTGAACATCCACTCGATCTGCCGGGCCAAATCAGCCGCATCGTAACGCTTGAAGCAGCAGCCCGCGTCGCCAATAGCCTCCACCATGGCTCCCTGATCGGAGGCGATGACCGGCAGGCCGCAGGTGAGCGCTTCGGCAATGACCAGCGGATTGCCTTCGGTGTGCGTCGAGGAAGGCACCACCAGCACCCGGGCCTTCCGATAAGCTTGAATCAGCGATTCCCGATCCAGCCGCCCGAGCAGTTCGATGGAAATTTGGCGCTTGGCCGCCGCCTCGACGAGCTGCGCCTGATGTTCGCCCTCACCGGCAAAGGCCACGCGCAGCGTCAAACGGTCGCGAAGCATCTCAAGGGCTTCAATGAGATGGAAAATGCCTTTTCCGTCGATCAGCCTGCCCGCGAACAGGAGATCAAACTCCTTCTCCGCAGGCGCGGATGCCTCCACGAGGTGCACAAGCTCCGCGTCGATCGGATTGGGCACCGCGAGGCATTTTTTTCCCGGCAGCAGCTTTTCCAGCCGGCCTTTGGCAAAGCGGCTGACGGTCACATGCAGCGTTGCCCATGTTGCCAGGAAGGAACGAACCCTAGCTCCCAGGCCACGGTCATTTTCACGCACAAACAAATCCGACGATTGGTAGATCGGCGCATAGCGTTTCCCGAAAAGCAGCGCGGGAAGACACACCTTCACCGAAATGCCGCCGTTCATGAGCACGAGGTCAGCCCTCAGCACCTCACGCATGATCTGCGCCTGGCTGCTCGTGCGAATCACCCGGAAGGAAAAGTCACGGTTGTCCTCCTCCATCGTCTCGGTGACGAGGGTAACAGCATGCCCCCATTCGTTCAGCAACCGGCAGAGGGTGAAGGTATTCCGCTCCAAACCTCCCATGACGGGAAAGAAGGTGCGGGTATAGACGACGATGCGGCTCATGCCTTCGGTTTCGTACAGATGGCGGCGATGTTGTCACTGAACCAGCGACCTTTGAGGAAAGGCAGCACGGCCTGCCATTTCACGTTCGGAGCCTTCGGAATGCCGCCGATGTCGGAGAACTCAAACGTCACCGGTCCAAACCCGGCTTCCTTGGCGATGCGCTCGAAGTCTTTGCGCACCAGCGCCGTGATGTGCGCGGGATAGCAGTTGTCCGAAAAGTAGGCGAAGTGCCCCGCCAGCAGCAGCGCCGCGAGCGAACGAATGCTCTCCTGATTCGGCGTGGTCACGATGAGCAGGCCGCCGGGTTTCAACAGACGGAAGAGATCGCGATACATGGCCCTGGGGTTCTCCAAATGTTCGATCACCTCGGAGGAGACGATCACATCAAACGAGCCATCAGGAGATGGCAGCGCATTGTTCAGATCCCCCTGAATCCAGCCAATCTCCGGCTTCAGTTCCGCCGGACGCGGCAGGATGTCCGCCGCCCACATCTCCGCCTCGGGAAACGCCGCGTGAAGGATGCCAGGCAGCGTGCCAATGCCCGATCCATAATCGAGCACCTTCCCATGCAGCCCGCGCTCACGACAGATTCGCAGCACCAGGTTATAAACGGGCTCAGCACTGGTCCCACGGGTGACCTCAGCGGCTTTCATGCGGTAATCTTCAAGGTCTTTGTTCATGGAGAGGGGAATACGTTAGTTCAGCAGCGAGCGGTAAAGGCCGCGAATGTTCTGTCGATAAGTCTCCGGGCCAAATTGAGCCGCGAAGCCTTCGGCCACGCTAGCATGCTCAGCCACCAGCGCCCGGTTCTCGGCATACATCAGGATGCGGGCGGCCAGGGCATCAGGCTCCATCGGCGGCACTCGCCAGGAGGGATCAGGCACCGGGGCACCGCAGTTCTCGGTTACGATGGCGGGCAGGCCGCAGGCCATCGCCTCCAGCGAGACGAAGCCGAAGGAGTCCGCTACCGAGGGCAGCACAAACACATCATGCCGGGCATAGGTCTGGCGCAGCTCGGCCTTGGTCTGCGGGCCGAGAAGCTCAATCGAATCGCCCGCCTCGCGCAGCAGCGGCTCGCACTCCGGGTTTCGTGGGCCCAGCAGGGTCAGCTTCACCGCTTTGCCACACTTCTTGAGCGCCTCAAACAAGAACGGAATGCCTTTGCGCAGGTTGATCGAGCCGACAAACAGCAGCCGCAGCGGCTGCGAGGCATCGGTGAGCCGCACCGGCTCATCGCGATGCCACAAAGCAGGATCGACCCAGAGCGGACATTGAAACAGCCGTTCCTCAGGAAAGCCGCCACGGAGAAAACTTCGACGATGCACATCCGAATAAATGAGGAGCTTTTCCGCCAGCTCATACTCGCGGCTTTTGCGCTCCGCCATGGCAGGCAGGTCAGGGGAAAACGTCACCGCCATGCCTGCCCGTTCGCCAGCCTCCTTGAGGACTTCTTCGAGGAAGATGGGGTGAAGTTGTGGGCAGTCATGCACGCGAATCACGCCGAGGCGTTTGGCCGTTTCCAGCAGGTGCAGATCACAAGTCTCGCCACCCACCACTACCTTCGGCGGGTTTTTCTCCAGCTTTCGGGCCGCCCAGCGATCAAAGGCATCGTTCACGCTGATCCAGTCATTGGCACGGCGGGGGTTCATCTTGTCTCGAAGCCCCTTCATCAGCAAAGGCCATGGATATTCCACGGCCTTCTCCGGAGGAAAACCCTCCACCTTCCGGCTCGCCAGCGCCTTCTGTCCGATCACCCGCCCCAGATGGTGCCCCCACTTGCCAGGAGCATTATAGATCGAGCAGTAGAACGCCTGCAAAACACCTTCCTCATGTGCCGCGAGCGCTAGTTGATAGGCTTGGTGCACCCCGCTGTAGGCCACACAGAGGTCATTTCGCTTTTCCGTCATGACGAGGGCATCACAATTGGAATCAATGCAGTGCTCTCGCCACAGAGGGCACTGAGGAGGACAGAGGTCTGAGATAGAGCCTCTGTGTCTCTCTGTGTGCTCTGTGGTGGAACCTGCATCATTTGATTGGTCTATGATTCTAAGCCGCCGCCAGACCGGCATTCGGCCCGCTTTTGGGCAGGCACAGGAGCCAGATTTGATCCGGTCGCACCTCCTGGGAGGCCAGTTCGCGTTCGCGATCGGAGGCGAGGAAGCTCAGATCCACCTCCGGAGTGCGGCGGCTGCCGTCCATGCCGACGATTTTCACCACATGCGTCTTCTCGAAAGCCTTGCGAAGGCGTTCGGAAACGCCAGGCACCGAGCAATCGTGGGTTTCCACGATCAAGGTGGCCGTGGTCAATTTGGCGATGACTTCATCACTGAACAGCACGCCCTCGAAGCCTTCGCAATCGCTGATGATGAAAGCTCCTTCGCGGGTGTTTTGTGCCAGCCAGTCAGGAGTGCAGAAGCATTCCACCTTCACATTGGGCGTCTGATTGGCCACTGCCATCTCCCGCACCGCCTTGCGTGCCCACCAGTCGGTGTCAAAAGCCACCACCTCGGCCTGCGAATACTTCCGGGCCAGCCCCACGGCATAGAATCCAAACTTCGCGCCGATGTCGATGAGCTGGCTGTAGTTGCCACGGCACACCGTGGCCCAAGCGGCATCGAGTTCGCTCTCATACACCCCAAGCAAATAAGGCCCGATCTGCTCCGCGTGGGTCATCGGGGTGAGAATCACGTCTTTGAACGGACCTGCCACCACAGCCGTGCCAAAGCGCCCGATGAGCTTTTCATGCACCGGACCGCAGCCCCACTCCCGCACGACCCAATGCGAATGTGCCCGCGCTTTGGCGGAAAGCAGCGCCGTGGTCCACTCAGGAGCCACGCTTTCGAGAACACGTTTGATGAGCTTTTTCATAGTTTGATCCAAATCACTCGGTTTTATCGATGCAGGTCCGGGAGCTGCTTCATCGCCTCGCGGAGTCCCGCCAGCACCTCGTCGAAGCCCCACTGGGAGATGATCTCCAGGCTTTGGAGCCCAGCTCGCTCACGGGCGGCCGCGTCACCACACCAGTGGTCGAGAATTTGCGTGAGACCTAACACATCCCCCGCCGTGAAGATGCTGCCGTTCTCCCCTTCCCTGACCAAATCCGGTCCGCTGCCCACCTGATCGCTCACAACGACGGTTTTGCCCGCATTCATGACCTCGTTCACGACCAGCCCCCAGGGCTCGAAGCCAGAAGGAAGCACAAACACATCGCACAAATCATAGAGCGCAGGCAGTTCGGACTGATTGCGGAAGCCCAAGAACTTCACCCGACCCGGCGCGGTCTCTTGGGCGAGGTTTTCCAACGCAGCCCGAAGCTCGCCATCGCCCACCATGAGCAACATAGGCTCTGTAGGCGCGTTCGCCAGAGCGCGGGCTTCAGAATTCCGCACTTTGGCAAGAGCGCCTACATCGCCAGCCATGCCGCCGACGGCGCGGATTAAAACCTCGGGGGATTTCACGTCGATCAGCTTGGCACAAAACAAGATCACCGGGCGGCCCGGTTCGATGCCCAGTTCCGCTCGCAGCTTCTCGCGATTCGGCGCGGCCTCATGGCAGCGTTTTTGGAAGAAGGTATTGTCCACGACATAGGGGGCTCGGAAGATGCGGCGAGTCTCGACGCCGTAAGCGCGGTAAAGTTCCGCATTCAGTTTACCGACCGCGAGGAAGGCGGACACCTCGCGAAACTTGCGGCTGAAGATAAGCTTGTGAGCGAGCCGCCGCAGTTTCCCGCCGCGCACGCAGCCGAGGAAGGTCTCCCCGCGCAGCATGAGGGGAATCTTGCGGCTACGAGCCTGTCGCCAAGCCGCCTGAGTGAAAGGATGCGCCCAACCATGCACCCAAACCGCATCGAAGTGCTCTTGATTCAGCAGAGCCGAAATCTGGCGCTCAAAGTGAACAAGCTGCTCCTTGGGTGATCCCTTCGGATCCTCCGCATTCAGCACCGTGCTGGGATACCCGTCCAAGAGCGGCACATCCCAGGCGAGCTGCTGGCCAAAGCCCTTGTCAAAGTAGGCGCGGGCCGTGGCATCGTTCCCATAGATGACATGCACATCCACACCACCCACCCGGAGATGCCGGATCAGCGGCGACTGGTATTGAATGGGATGCGTGAGGAAGTAAGCGATGCGCATCAAGTTAAAGAAACACTAAACAGCACCGCAGAGCAGCGGAAACCATGGCGGCTTGATTGTGGAACTGGGAGTAACTTCAGCAATCAGTAATAGGAGTTCAGAAACCTTCTGTTTCGGGGGACACTCGGTCGGCGGAACCGGGAATGACGATTGCCGATTTCTGATTGCTGATTGTTGAAGTGCGCTGAAGCGTTAACTGGGCGGAAACGATGAAGTTAGTCAGGTAAGCAACACCTGATTCAAGGACCGTATCAGCCCAGCAACTGCTTCGCCGTTATTTGAAGTCCGGACACGGACTGGCAGATGACGCTGTCCTCAGCGCCCAGCATTTGGCAGTTTTGATAGCCCTCCACTGAAGCACCCGTGAAGACATGGAGGCAACCCGCTTTCACATCCACCACCCAGTATTCGGGAATGCCAGCTCTGGCGTAGAGGAGGGATTTGACCTTCATATCAAACTCCACACTGGTATCCGCCACTTCGATGATGAGTAGCACGTCCTCTGGCATCGGATGCGCTTTCCGATAGCCATCCTCGCGCTCCTTCACGACTGCTGCATCGGGTTGAGGTTCGGAGTGGTCGGGAATCGTGACAGGCTCGTTCATACGCAGCCAAACCCCGGCTGGCAGCTTGAAAGGAACCGTGTTGGTGATCCGCATGGTGTGGTAAGAATGCTCGGGACCGATGGGGGGCATGATGGTGAGTTCTCCTTCGATCAGTTCGATGCGATCAGCCCGCGTGAAATGGCCGGAGGATACCAACTGATGGTAGTCCCTCACGGTGAAGGCATAGCGCCCACGGGTTTCAGCGGGAGAAAGAGTAAAACTCGGTTTCACAGCAACTATCATGGCCAAAAGTGCGGCTCGAAATGAATTTTGGCAACCTCAAGCTCCGAGCAGCAGTTTCGCAAAGGCGGCGGCGGTGTGCTCGCGATTGTGAGGGAGATACCAGGCTTGGCCAGCGGCGGAGATGGCGTCGAGATCGCGCGTGGTGGAACCCAACTCGTTCACGGCGAGCAAATGCACCCCACGTTCCAAGCCTTCCGAGAGTGGCAGATGACCATCCACCAGAAGGGGCACGACTCCATGAGCCATGAAGGCGGCTAGCAGGCTGGATTTGCCGAGGTACTCAGGATTGTAAGCCACCAAGCCCCAGCGAGCGGTGCGCAGGATGGTGGAGACTTCCTCGGCACCGAGGTAGCCGGTGCGGGTCACGGCAATGCCACCAAACACCTCCGCCGGAATTTCTGCGGAGCGCCCGAGGATGGAGACGCGTGCCGGTTTGAGCGCCTCAATCACGCGGCGCAGCCCAGTGAAACCGGCATCCCAAAGCTCGGCTTGATAACCAAAGAACACCAGGTGCGCTTCCCGCTGCGAGGGTGAAGACGCGTCGGAAGCCTCGCCCAAATTGGAAAACACCGGCGAGGCATGAATGCGACCGCGATGCGCTGGGATGCGATTTTCGAGCCAGCGGGCGGAACCAGCGCGGTTGGTGATCACCTGATGCGAATGCCTGGCGAGGCTCAAAGCCACCCAACGCTGCAGCGGTGAAAGCCAGAACGAACTGCTCGTCGGCGGCCCGTAGGCGAAGAGTTCGTGAAACATGGTCACGAGCCGGATTTTCGGCCGCTCACGGCGCATGCGGCGGATTTGCATCGCCAGCTCCACCGGCGCACCGCGCTTGGCATAGCCATAGCCGGAGTATTGCAGCATCAGCACCTTCGTTCCGGGCGGTGGACTGCCGGTCCAGCGCTGGCTGCGAGGCATGGCGGGGGCTTTTTCAGCCTCCCACTGCGGACTCGCCACGAGCACGCCGCCGTCAATCCCCTGCCGCTCGTAGAGCTGGCCGAGCAAAAACTGCGTCTGCTCGCCGATGCCGCAGTTCTGCGGGGCAAACCGGGCGGTCAGCACCCACAGAGAGATTCCACGCGGCACATCCATGTTTAAATCGCAGAAGCAGGCGCTTTCCAAAGAACCTCAGCGTGCCCTCTCGGAAGGGTACACGATGAAGTTATCTCCATTGTGAGCTGCGCTTAGATCAGGTTCCTTCTCGAACACATAGCCACGGGCCTTCAGCCAGGCGATGGCGGCCTGCGATGACTTGTTGTACTCCTGCGACAGCTCAATGTAGAACACAGGGCGGAAGCGCTCGACGACCTTCTCCGCACCCGCCAACACCTGATCTTCGAAGCCCTCGGTGTCGATCTTGAGGAAATCCAGCCGCGTGAGGCGATCCAGCAGCACCGTGTCGAGCGAGTCGATCTTGATCTGCACCTCGCGGACACTGCCGTGCAGCTCCACGCCATCTCGTTTGATGGTGGCATTGCCGGAGGAGACCGGCACCATGAGCGTCTCCGTGCGGGCCTCCGTGCCGCAGCCGAGGTTCAGGCATTCCACTCGATCCTTGAGCCCGTTCTTCTCGATGACCTCCACGAGGCGTGGGTAAATAATGGGCGAAGGTTCAAAGGCGATGACACGCCCCTCGGGTCCGATGAGATTGGAAAACACGAGTGCGGTGAAGCCGGTGTTCGCGCCCACATCCACCACGCTGCCACCTTTCGGCAGCCACTTCTTCACGATCTCGGTCTCCGCCGCCAACCACTCGGCCCCGTGCATCTGATAGTAGATCTCCTGCTGGTCGCCATCGCCGTGATACGGCAGCCAGGCACCGTTGTGCTGGGACCACACCGTTCCGCCTGCGGCGCGGTAACGAGCATCCAGCGACAGTTTGGTGCGCTTGATGCGAAGACGGTTCAAAGCGCCGCGCAGGGTCTGGCGGGGATGCGCAAGTCGTCGAAGCAGGGTATTCATGCGTGAGGAGGTGGTATTGATCTCAGTCGAGCAGCCGGCGGTAGGAGCGGGCGAGGTTTTCAGCGGAAAGACGCCAGGTGTGAGTGGCCGCTTTTTCACGAGCAGCCTGCCCATGTTGCCAGGCGAGTTCGGGCGAGGCTTCGTAGCGGTTCAAAGCATCCAGAATGGCCGCCGTGGAGCCGACCGGGATAAGCGTGCCATTCCTCTCATGATCGACGAAGTCGAGCATGCCGCAGGTGGCGGTGGTGACGATGGCCATGGCAAAGGCCGCTGCCTCAATGAGCACGAGCGGCTGTCCCTCGTGAAAGGAGGGCAAGATGAGCGTGCCATGGGAGGAATAGAGCCGGGCGAGTTCCTCGTCCGATTCGATCTTCGAGCGCACGGTGATGCGCGGCAGCAGATCAGCGGGGAAGGCGCGGATGACCTCTTCCTCGGGGATCATGCAGCCTGCGGCGGTGAAGCGGCGATGCGGATGAGCACGAAGGAATTGAATGATGGCGGGCACCATGTCGAGCGTGCCTTTACGCTCGATCCACAGGCCCATGAACAGCACATCCCCACGCGGACCGGAAACGCTTTGACCACTCGCCAGCACATGATCATCCACGCCGCTGTGATGCACGGTGATCTGATCCGGGCGGAAGGTGCCGCGTCCCACGAGGTACTGCGCATCCTCGCTGTTCGAGGTGACGATATGATCGCACCACGGCAGGCCCGTGTAGCTGATTTTGGACTGGAGCAGGGCTAGCAAGCGGCTCTTGAGCTTCGTCTGGATGCCGTGGGAGGCACCGTAATCCAGCATGATGCGGCGGCCGCGATCTTCGATGCCGTAGGAGAAAGCGATGAGCTTGTGCTGATGGCGTGGTTTTCTCAGCCGCAGTCCAAATCCGACCGCCAGAGGTTCATGTACCTCAATGAGATCATACGGCCCATGTTGAGCGATGTGGCGGGCAGCGGCATCTGCAGCCTCCGAGGCCCCAGTGAACCGACGCATGCGTTTGGACACGCATGAAGGAATGTCCTCCTCATAGAGCGAATCGACCTCGAACCCCATGTCCCGGAGGTGGTTCGTGGTGAGGACCATGGTGCGGGTCATCCCTCCCCGATAGGTGCCGGGGACGAGAGCCACGCGAAGAAGGCGGATTTTGCGCTCAGTGCTCATCAGACGCTTCGGCGGATCACATTCAAACTACGCACCGTTTCCAGGTGAATGAACTCCGGATCATGGGCGATGACTTCCTCAAAGAAGCGGATGGAGCCTTCCGAATGGACCATGGCCTCGGGCGCACGACCCGTGTCATGAAACGCCGCGATGCCACCGGGCTTGAGAAGCTGCTTCACGACCTTCCAATCCGCCGCGAGGCCTTCATAGCTGTGATCCCCATCCACAAAGAAGAAATCGACCTGCGCAGGCAGGCTTGCCACGGCCCCAGCACTATCCGCACGCACGAAACGCACCTTGGAGGATGCTCCAGCACGGGCGATCTGCCTCATGGCGATCTGCTGCAAAGGCTCGCCACCGCCCGGATAAGGGTCCACGCAATACAGCGTGGCGTCTGCCGGTAGCGCACAGGCTAGTTCGGCAGCCGTGAGGCCCATGAAGGTGCCGATTTCGACGGCGGCCTTTGCCTTGGTGATATGACGGCACAGGCAGGCACGCTCCTCGGGATGCGTTTGGCTGTAAGCATTCACCACGCCGAGGGCGTGGAGGCGATTGTAAAGGCGCGGGCGCTGGGTAATGCGGGAAAGCAGGCTCATACGGGTTTGACCATGATGCGGCAGGTATAATCAACTCGGTTCAGAAGGCCACGAATGCCGTTCTTTTCAAAATACTCGTCCACCGCCTGTCTGGCACCGCGCCAGTGGCCGTAGTCGTCGATGATGAGCACGCCACCGGGCTTTAACCGTGGGTAAAGATGCACCAACTCGTGCAGCGTGGACTCATACCAGTCCGTATCGAGGCGCAGCAGGGCAATTTCATTCGGAATCGTGGCTGGGATGGTGTCCTCCACCTTGCCTTTGACCAGATGCACCTTGTCCATCGAGTAACCGGTCTCCTTCATCACCTGCGTCACATCCTCAATGCCGGCCTCGCACCACACGCCAGTGCCTTTTTGCTCGGCGGCGAGGAGCTTGGCCGCCGAGGTGCCGCCGTAGTCCGCGTCATGCTCAGTCGGCTCAGACATGCCTTCAAAGGTGTCATAGAGATAAAGATCACGGCTCGTGTCTCCGAGCAGTTGAAGCGTACGCGAAGCCACGGCCATGTTTCCGCCGCGCCACACGCCGCACTCGACAAGCGAGCCCTGAATGCCGTTTTTGACCACATAACGCACCGCATCCTGCGTGGAGGCCAGACGATGCAAGGAGGTCAACGTGTAGGGACGCGCCTGCTGGACAATTTTGAGCATATCAGGCGGCAGATCGGTCGGCTGGGCCTCGGTCTGCGGATACCTCATCAACTCGATGCCGAGTGGACGAGAGATGCTGCGAGCAATGGAAAAGAGCGTTTTGAGCATGATGAAAAGTTTCTTGGGTTATTTCCGCTTGAGCCAGACCTCACCATACTCGGTGAGCGGGGAGGCTTGGCCGGTGAGAGGCACGATTTCGAAGCCGTTGGCCTCCACAAAGCTCGTGAAGTCTGCTGCGGTATAGCCCGCGCTTTCCCACGCATAAGGATGCATTTCGACACAGATGTTGAGCGCCGGATCTTGGACCACCTCCGTGGCCCCGCGCAGCACCTGGAGTTCCCAGCCCTCGACATCGATCTTCAAGATGGTGGGTTTCAAGTGCCGCTGGCGGCAAAAGCCATCCACCGTGATCGCCTTCACCTTCACAGGCGCAAGATTTGGCGGACCTCCAACTCTAGGCGCAATCGTATTTTCTGGGTCGGTGCTCGACATATAAAATGTCACCTCGCCTTGCTCAGACCCGACAGCCGCCTGCACGATCTCCACACGATCAGTCATGCCATTGTTCTTCAAATGGCGGCGGAGCACCGCCACCGTTTCGGGGGAAGGTTCAAAGGCAAAGATGCGGCCATCAGCACCGATGTGACGAGCCGCCAGCATCGAGTAGATGCCAAACTGAGCACCCACATCGAGAATGATGCTACCCGGCACGGTGCGCTGCTTGAGCCATTTCCACACATCCGGCTCGTAGCTGGAGGACAGAAAACGGCACATAGGCACCATCCGGATCTCCGCCTCACCATTGATCGCCCGCGGAATCCCATGGCCCAAGGTGATAAACTCCAGACACGCGGTGTAGAGCCGACTCTGCAGCGAGAGATTGGACCGCGACTCGGGGATGCCAAAGACGCGGCGAAGGCCTCGCAGCACTTTTTCAATCGGATGAGCCGTCATACTGACATGATAGAATGAATGGCACGCACTCAAACCACAGGCGGCAATGGTTTTACTGCTGAGATGTCTCGACAGAGATTCATCCAAGCATAGCCGAGAGCCCATAGAAACGGGGGTAGAAGCGCAAGCCCGGTCATCAGAAGCACCCCAGACACCGTGTGAAGATCGGCCACCAGCACCGCCACTACATATCCAACCAGTGTGAGCGGGATATTCAGCCAAGAAAGACTCACCCAACCACGCACCTGCATAAACGTCCAAGTAACCCCGCTGATCATACCAAGCCCCTGTGCAGCAAAAGCCAGCGGTAGTTCCTGCCCGAGATGAGAGTAGAGGCCTCCTAGAATCCACAAAAAAGGTCCCGGCATAAGCCAGGATGTGGCGATGACCGCTAGCACCGCGCCCAGCGTCCCTAAAATTGAGACAATGAACTTGGTCCGAACCAACACCGGGCATTTGGTGGATGCCACGTTTGGCAAGACTAGGTAGTGAAACATGGCTCCAAAGATCGAGAAGAAGACGGTGAGTCTCGAAAGCGCCCCAATGTCGGCAATCTCGGTCACCCCGGAGGTGAAGGAAATGATCCACGTCGCGATCTGTCCCTGAACGCAGAAGAAAATGTGGTTCGCGTAAAGTGCCCGCACAAAGCCCCAGACCTCCGCTCGCTGGACGTCCGTGCCTGGGGCCATAGCCGTCACGCGACTTACGCCCCGGCGTGCCAGCCACGCATGCAAGCCGATGGAAGCCACCGTGGCAAGGAAGGCGGGATACACCTGTCGCCAGCCGACCAAGAGCACAATGGCCGTAAGTCCGCAGCGCAGAAGTGCGCCGCTGAGTTCCATGATTTGCGTGCTTTTGAGATGACCAGCGATGCGCAGCGTCACCGGCAGGAACTTGGAACTCGTCACCGGCCAAAGCATCACCGCAGCGGACCCCACCACCAACGCCGCCATGCCAGGAGACATCTGCGTGCGTGTGAACAGGATATAAAACGGCGGCAACGTGAGCACCAACGAAAGCAGCGCCAGCCGATTGCGCACCGAAAGGCAGGCATCCGCCACCTGGGCGAGCGCCGTTTTGTCCCCCACCACCCGACCGGACATTGCCGTGATCGCCGTGGCGATACCGCCATCCGCCAGCAGGCCGATGGTGGCGAGCAAAGAGCCGCAGATCGTCAGCCAGGCATACTCGTCCTTCGGCATCCAGCGCACCAGCATCAAGCCCGTAACCGCGCCGATGCCCTGCACGCCCACTTGCGTGAACAGCACACCACTGGCCTGCACGGCCCAGTGTTGAATTTTGTGTCGAAGACTCACGATTCGCTTTCAAGCAGGTCCTGCTTTCTCAAGGTTTCCTCCAAATGGAAGTCTCCGTCATCACATTGCGGCTCTGATGAACGAGCGGCCAATCCTTCGGCACATGCACATGGGGCGGGTCCTTCCAATCGGTGTTGTCGATGAGGAGGACGCCACCGGGTTTGAGCTTGGGCAATGCCGCACGTGTGCAGACGGGGCGATACCAGCCATCGACGACCACGAAATCGAGTGAATCATCCGGGACCGCTTCAATGGCGGCGGCATTGGCAGGAAGCACCGGGTAATCAAACGCATAAGTCTCTGCGTCCGCATGCTCCAGCGGCACGAACCGGAGATCCACCTTCGAGAGTCCGGCGACCATTTGCCGGACCTGCTCGAACCAAGCGGCATCGCTTTCGATGCTGGTGATGGTTTGGAGACGCTTCGCGAACCACAAGGTGCTGCGACCACTGCCCCACTCAAAACCACGCATGTCTGGCCGCAGATGCTGCTCCAGCCAGACGATGGCCGCTGGGGCCAGCCAGGGATGATCAGGGTGCCTCCGCTCATAGAGCCAATTCTGAATGCGACCCGCAAGATAAAGCGGGCGGAAGAGATTGCGCAGCCTCATGCAAGACTAGGCCTCCTATCATGACACGCTGCCGCCCTAGGTCGTCCCTGTGCGCAGGGGACCCATCGAAGAAGTCTGCACGATGGGGTGGTCGGCACAGGTCGGAAAAGGAGGGCGCGAGATTACCGGTTTGCCCTTGGAAGCCAAGAGAATAATCAGGAACAGTTTCGAAGCGATTTTTTGCATGCGCGGTTCCTCCCCTGCCAGACGACATCGGGGATCCACACTTGATGAGCGAGTTTGAATACCAGACCTGCCTGAGCGATTTTCGCCAGCAGGATGAGCGGGCGGGCATCGCAGATGATGAGAGGCTCAGGCAGCAGCGAGGTCATGCTTGAGCATGTCGAGGTCCATGTTGATCACGGACACTCCCATGCGGGAAATTGTCTCCATGAAGCTCCAGACGAGTTGACCGGCCATCTCAGCGGCCTGGCCGAGCGTGCGGCGGCCTGATTCGTCAAGTTTCGCGGCCAGGAAATCACGCAGTTCACCAGCCAGCTCGTTGAAGGTCATTCCGGCACGCAGGAGCCAGCGGTCATCGACGGGGATTTGCAGCGTTGTCATGGCGGAAGGATAACGGGGGATGACACCGACTGCTAAGCTCAGCCTTTCACCGCTTTCACCCAGTCTTGTTGCTCCAGATACCATTTCACGGTTTCGCGGATGCCGGCCTCGAAGGTGTGGGCGGGACGCCAGCCGAGTTCGCGGTCGATTTTCGAGGCATCGATGGCGTAGCGGCGGTCGTGGCCGGGGCGGTCGGCAACGAAGGTGATGAGGCTGCGGGAGTTGCCGCCGAGTTCAGGTTTTAACTCGTCGATCAAATCGCACATGAGCTGCACGAGATGGAGGTTCGCCTTCTCATTGTGGCCGCCGATGTTGTAGGTCTCGCCGAGTTTACCGGAGGTGAGAACGATCCAGAGAGCCTCGCAATGGTCGCCGACGTAGAGCCAGTCGCGGACGTTCATGCCATCACCATAGACAGGGATGGGTTTGCGGGCCTGGATGCTCTGGATGACGACGGGGATGAGCTTCTCGGGGAATTGATACGGGCCGTAGTTGTTGGAGCAGTTCGTGATGACCGTGGGCAAGCCATAAGTGTGGTGGTAAGCACGAACGAGGAGGTCACTGGAGGCTTTGGAGGCCGAATAAAGCGAATTGGGAGCGTAGGGCGTCGTTTCGGTGAAGAAACCGGTTTCGCCGAGAGAGCCGAAGACCTCATCGGTGCTGACGTGGTGGAACCGGTTCTTGGTTCCTGGTTCCTGGTTCTTGGTTTGCCAATGAGCGCGGCAGGCTTCGAGGAGGTTGAAGGTGCCGTTGATGTTCGTGGTGATGAAGTCACCGGGGCCAGAGATGCTGCGATCGACGTGGCTTTCGGCAGCGAGGTGCATGACGTGGGTGATATCATGCTCGCAAACGACGCGGTGGACGGCGTCTTTGTCGCGGAGATCGACTTGCTCGAAAGTGTAACGCGGATGCGTGCCTTGAATGCCAGCGAGGTTTTCGAGATGACCGGCATAGGTGAGGCAGTCGAGATTAACGAGCTTCACGACACCCGGCTTGTCGATGACATGCCGGATGAGATTCGAGCCGATGAAACCAGCACCGCCTGTGATTAAGAGATTCATTTTTTATCCACAGATAACACAGATTTCACAGAGAAGGGCCAATCGGCGGAATCTGTGAAAACGGCGGATCATTTAACGGCGGTGTATTCGCTGAACCAGCCGATGACGGGGGTTCGTTCGGCTTTTTCAAAGCCTGCGGCTTGGAAGGCTTTGAGTACGTCATCGGGTCGCACGCAGACGTTCATGGTCTCCCAGAAATAGACCATCATTTCTTCGGCTTTTTGGCTGCGGGTGAAGAGGCGGACGAAGAAGGGATAGATGCGGCCGAAGTAGAGCTTGAAGAACCAGGAGCCGAGTTTGCTGGCAGGACGCGTGGCTTCGAGGATGAGGACTTTGCCACCGGGTTTGAGGACGCGGTGGAACTCGCGAAAGGTGGCTTCCAAATCGGCGAAGTGGCGCAGGGCATAGCCGACGGTGAGGAAATCGAAGGCAGCCTCCGGCAACGGCATGCTTTCCGCGCCGCTTTGAATGAAGGTGGCGTTGAGCTTCTTCCGGGCGACGGCGAGCATGCCATCGCTGGGCTCCACGCAGGTGATGGTTTGATCACCGCCGAGGACTTCCTTCGCGGCGACGGCCATCAAACCGGTGCCGCAAGCCACATCGAGCAACTGCATCCCCGGCTTGAGGCCGTGGCGGCGCTGCGCGTCCTTGCGGTAGAGGTTTCCCGTGCCCCAAAAGCCCCAGCCCACCACGGGATCGTAGTGCTCAGCACCTTGATCGAACAGATTTTTGACATAATCGGGTCTCTCTTCGGGAGCCGAGTAGCGGTTGGAGAGGACGGGGTGAGGAACCATGCCATCAATCAAGCAGCGCCGATGCCAAGGCGGCGCACATCGGCAGCTATGCCGCTCAGGTACTCGCGGTATTCGCACTTTGGCATGGCAGCGACCACGCTTTCAAATTCATCCATGCTGAGGAAGCCGCGATGCAGCGCCGCCTCCTCAGGACAGCCGAGCTTGATGCCCTGGCGTTTTTCAATCGTCTGCACATAAGCGGAGGCATCGTGAAGACTCGTGCTCGTGCCCGCATCGAGCCATGCGGTGCCGCGGCTGAGACGCTGGACGTGCAGGGTGCCACGGCGGAGATATTCGCGATTGATGTCGGTGATCTCCAGCTCACCACGCGGCGAGGGCTTCAGCGCACGAGTGATGGCAAGGACCTCGTTGTCGTAGATATACACGCCGGGCACGGCGTAGTTGCTACGCGGATGCTCGGGTTTCTCCTCGATAGATAGGGCTTTGCCATCAAAACCAAACTCGACCACGCCGTAACGCTCGGGATCGATGACGTGGTAGGCAAAGACGGTGGCACCTGATTTGAACTCGGCAAAGGCACGCGGGAAGGCATCGCCACCGAAGAAGATGTTATCACCGAGGATCAAGGTGACTGGATCGCTGCCGATGAAGGATTCGGCGATCAAAAACGCCTGCGCGATGCCTTCTGGCTTGACCTGCTCGCGATACTCGATGGTGATGCCCCAGCGTTTGCCATCGCCGAGAAGCTGCTGGTAGCGCGGGATGTCCTGTGGCGTGGAAATGAGGCAGAACTCGCGGATGCCCGAGGCGATGAGCACCGTGAGCGGGTAATACACCATCGGCTTGTCATACACCGGCTGGAGTTGCTTCGAAGCCACCTGCGTCAGCGGATAAAGGCGGGAACCTGAGCCGCCGGCTAGAATGATGCCTTTCATCGGAATGAAGAATGACGAATGACGAATGAGGAGATGAGCGGGGAGATCATGGTTTCGTCATTCGCTATTCTGGTTTCGTCATTCCCGCGTCAGCGGGTCACGATCCAGTCGTTGAGCACCAGCACGTCCATCTTGGTGCGGAGGAAGCAGTCGAGGGCTTCCTGGGGTTTGCAGACGACGGGTTCGTTTTCGTTGAAGCTTGTGTTCAGGACGATCGGGACGCCGGTGATCTGGCGGTAGCTATCGATGAGGCGGTGGTAGCGCGGATTGGTCTCTTGGTGGACAGTTTGGAGGCGGCCGCTGCCATCGACATGGGTGGTAGCGGGCACTTGAGCTCGTTTGTCGGGTTTGACTTGGAAGACTTCCATCATGAAGGGCACATCGTCGTCTTGCTCGAACCATTCGGTGACGTATTCACGCATGATGGACGGGGCGAAGGGGCGGAAGGACTCGCGACGCTTGATCTTGAGGTTGAGGATGTCCTTCATGTCGGCGCGGCGGGGATCACCGAGGATGGAACGGTTGCCGAGGGCACGCGGACCCCATTCCATGCGGCCTTGGAACCAGCCGATGACTTTGCCTTCGGTGATGGCAGTGGCGGTGGCTTTGCAAAGCTCGCCTTCGTCGTCATAGCGGCGGACGGTGCAGTTTTCGGCCTGGATGTCGGCGGCGCGGGAGTCGAGCAGCGATTTGATTTCGTCGTCGGTGGAGCGGGGCCCGACGTAGGCGTGATCCATGACATATTTCGTCGGGTTTTGCTGCCTGCTGACGACAAAAGCAGATCCGATAGCACCACCGGCATCGCCAGCGGAGGCGGGGAGATACATGCGCTTGAAGGGCGAGTTGAGGTACACCTTGCCGTTGGCGACGGAGTTCATGGCGCAGCCACCGGCGAAGGCGAGGTCATCGCACCTATACTTCGCGTGGAGGCTTTGCAGCATGGCGAAGAAGGCTTCTTCATACATGGCCTGAGCGCTGCGGGCGAGATCGCGATGTTTCTGCTCCAAAGCGGCTCCTTTTTCGCGTTGGGGGCCGAAGAGCGCTTCCATCGGCTCCTTCTTATAGAGAGTGCCCACTTCGGGAATGCAGTTGTCCCAGGTGTAATGAACGTCCTCGTCGTGATGGCGGTAGTATTTGAGGTTGAGCTTGAAGGTGCCGTCGGGCTGGATGTGGACGAGTTCACGCATCTCCTTCATGTACTTGGGTTCGCCGTAAGGGGCGAGTCCCATGACCTTGTATTCATCGCCAAAGTAAGGGAAGCCGATGAACTGGGTGATGACGCTATAAAAGATGCCGAGCGAGTGCGGGAAATACACGCGGCCATCGATCTGGATGTCATTGCCCTGCCCCATGCCCCAGGTGGAGCTGGCGAAATCGCCAAAGCCATCAATCGAGAGGCACACGGCCTCATCAAAGTCCGAAACGAGGAAGGCGGAGGCAAGATGGGCCAGATGATGCTCCACATGATGCACTTTGGCCCGGAGCGTCTCGCCTTGAAAAGCAGCCTGAACGTTCTCCTCAAAGGAAGCGGCGCGTTTCATGTTCGCGAGGCGCTTGAAGATCAGGCTCAGGCTCGGGCGGCGGCGCAGGACGTAGAGGGCGCGGCGGAGGTTATTGACCTTCGGGTTTCGGTTGATCGCGATGTGATCGACATCGCTCAATTTGAGCCCGGCATCCGCGAGGCACCACTTCATGGCCTCGGTGGGCAAACCGGACCAGTGTTTGATGCGGCGGAAGCGCTCCTCTTCAGCGGCAGCGATGAGTTTGCCATCTTTAACGAGGGCGGCGGAGGAATCGCCGTGAAAGGCGTTGAGACCGAGGACAATCATGAATAAATGGAGGTACGCTGCCGCCTTTGGTCAGGGTCAAAAAATGACGGACCAAAAGCCTTTGCTTGCCGGGGTTGTGGAAGGCTAATTTTCAGAAAAAAGAGGTCGAGTGTACCACGTTGGCCCAGAGCGCAAAGACAAAGTTCAGGGCAAAATCGCTCCGAAAAACCGGTTGAGCCTGATGCGAGCGAAATTCTTGCTGACCAGGCTGCCCGTACCGACTAAATAACCACTTCCATGCCTGTGAATTCACCTTACTCACGCCTGACTTGGGCCGCTTTTGGCGGCCTGCTCCTCACCACTGCCCTGCCAGCTCAGGACGCGACATCCCCTACCAAGCCCGATCTCATGCAGGAAGGTCGCAAAAGCACCTTGGGCATGCGCTTTGTGCCCATTCCTGGCACTACCGTACTCTTCTCCACCTACGAGACGAGGGTGAGTGAGTGGAACGAGTTTCTGAAAGCGAGGAAATTCCCCTGGTCCTTCCAGCCGCACTTCAAACAGGAAGTTAATCACCCCGTCGTCGGGGTAAATCTCCAGGACGCCATCACCTTCTGCAACTGGCTCACGGAAAAGGAGCGTGAGGAAAGCCTCATCAACAACGCCCAGTCCTACCGCCTGCCCACGCCGGAGGAATGGGATGCCGCTGCCGGGCTGGCGGCCGCCCGTAAGGGCAAAGCATTCACGGCTGAAGACAAGCTGGCCGATAGCCAGACCTTCCTTTGGGGCCTGATCTGGCCCCCGCCCGCGAAAGCGGCGAACTACGCCGAGCATGAAATCGACGGCTATTCGGATGGCTACGAGTTCACCGCCCCAGTGGGACAGTTTACGGCCACCCCCGAAGGTCTCTATGACCTCGCAGGCAATGCCTGGGAATGGACTGAGAAGCCGGATGTGCGATCCACGCCCAAGGGTATCCTTCGGGGCGGCTCCTGGGCCTACTTTCGCCGGGAATGCCTCGTCAGCGGTTACCGCTACACCGTCCCGGCAGATATGCGCATGCCCACCGTGGGATTCCGCTGCGTCTTTGAGGACAAACAGCGTACGGCCATGGTTCTGGCCGAAAACGCAGCTGCCAACAAGCAGAGCGTGGATGACCAAATCAAGCGCATGCGAGATGCGGACAGCACTGACAAAGCTGCCATCGATGCCCTCCGTCAGAAAATGGCTGGTGGTGGCGTTAGCTCCGAGCTTCCTGATCCCTCCAAGCTCTCTCCTGCCATTGCTGGCGGCACTTACACCAACACCCTCGGTATTCGTTTCGTCCCGCTGGAAGGTGGAGCCAAAGTCCTCATCGCCACCACGGAGACTCGCGTCCGAGATTACGAAGCCTGGCTGAAGGCCACCAATGGCACCTGGGTTAAAAAGCCGCCCTTCCTCCTCGGGGATACCCATCCCGCCGCCGGTATCTCCTGGGATGATGCCAAGACCTTCTGCAAGTGGCTCACCGAAAACGAAAGCAAGGTTCAGCTCATCCCCGCCGGGGCCACCTACCGCCTCCCTAAAGACCTCGAGTGGAGCCTTGCCGCCGGGCTGAAAGGCGAAACCGGGAAGGACCCCGCCGAGCGCCACCTGGCCGATAAGCTGCACTTCCCCTGGCCGATTCGCAGCGCCGAAGAGTGGAAGCCGCCCATCATGAGCGTCAATCTCGATGCCACCCGCGTCCCCGGTTTTAGCGACAGCTATTCCTACACCTCCCCCACGGATAAATCGACGCCCAACTCCCTCGGCCTCCATGAGATCGGAGGCAACGTCTCCGAATGGATCGAGGACGCTTGGCCCGCAGCGGCTGATGAACGCGTCATCCGAGGCGGAAGTTGGCTCATGTTTGAGCATGACCGCCTCCTCACCTCCTCCCGCGAACACGCCGCGCAGACCAGCACCCGTGCCGATTTGGGCTTTCGTCTCGTGCTCGAACTCAAATAATCCCCGCCTCCTCGAAGCGCCAGCCACACAATCCGGTCGATGAGCACGCCTGAGACTAGCCCTCCGTCCACTCCCCCCGCGCTTTCCGAGTCGGGCATCGCCGAGGAAACCTCCAGCCGCTTGCTGCTCTGGACCGCCATCGGCATGGTCATTTTCGCGGGCTTGTGGTGGCTGTATTTCGAAAATATCGCCGCTGGGGTAAGGGGCTGGTGGGGCCGCAGCTACATTGCCGAAGTGCGCCGCTTCATGACCGCTGAGGATTGGGCCAACGCTGCCCGCTCCCTCCATGAAGCCAACCGCTGGGCTCCGCAGGATACCGAGGTGCTGCGCATCGCCATCGATTTTGTCGAAAAGACCGGCTCCGAGCCCCGCACCATGATCCGCTTCCTCTCGCAGCTCGACGAAAAGGGAGAGCTTTTGCCAAAGGAAATTTCCAGGCTCGGCCGCGCCTATGTGAATCTGCCTGACATCAAAAAGGCCCACGATATCTACGACCGCTTCACCAAAGACCAGCTCTCCAAACGCCCCGCCCTCGAGCTCCTCTCCGCCATCCAGAAGGCCGAAGGACTCGCCGCCCGCTCCTTCCTCACCCAGCGCCAAGCCCTCCTCGCCGATCCCGAGAATCCGGAGAGCGTCCTCGACCTCGCTCTCCTCGATGCCCGCAGTGGCGATCCTTCCCTCAGCGGCCCCGCCCGCGAGCGCCTTTGGCCCATCGCTCGAGGCGGTGGAGATCAGGCCGTCCCCGCCATCGAATTCCTCTCCCAGCACCGCCAGCTCACCGCCCAGGAGGCCATTGATCTCATGCTCCTCGTCGAAAACATCGGAGACAAGCTCAAGGCCGAATCCTGCCGCTTCAAAGTCCTCTCCGCCAATATCCGCCTCCATCCCCACGAGCGTGAGCAGATCGTCAATGAAGAGCTGCGCCGGTGGAAAGGCCGTCCCGCCGCCCATCTCCCGCCTCTTCTCGCCTGGCTGGCGGAGGAAAAACAGCATGAGCGCATCCTTCGCATGGTCTCGGACAAAACCGCTGCCTCCTACAGCTCCATCCTACCTCATTACGTCACCGCCCTTCGCGGCCTCGGCCAGTGGGGAAAGGTCAAAGTCCTCCTCTCCGGGCGCCTCGATCCCTCCTTTCCAGGTGTCCAGGCACGCATCTGGCTCGCCGAGGCAGAAAGCCACCTTAGCGACGATAGCAGCACCCCGCGCCACCTTCTCAACACCGTCTTTGACGAAACCGGCCGTGGCGAAAGCATGGCCGCCGCCCTCAAATCCGCCGAAATGGCCGAATTCCTCGGCTACTGGGATCTCTCACGCCGCTTCTACCAAGGCGTCGCCAAGAAGCATGCCGGTGCTAGTCAGAACATGCTCCTCAAAGTCTATGAGATGGCCCAAAAAGAGACCAACGGACTCGCCATGCTTCGCTCCAGCGAAGAACTCCTCCGCCTCAAGCCTACCGATGTCGTCTATCTCGACCGTGCCAACTACCTCCGCCTCATCCTGGGCACCGATATTGAAGTCGCCATCCAGGCCCTCGATGCCACCCGGGACATCCCCGCCCGCCACATCACCCCGGACCGCCACGTCGCCCTCGCCTTCCTCCGTGCCCTCTCCGCCTACCGACAGGCCCGCTACGGCGACATCGCCGCCGAGCTCGACCGCGTAAAATCCTACGACACCTTCCCCCCTGGTGCCCGCGCCGTCTATGCCGGCCTCCTCGCCATCTCAGGAAACACCTCCGGTGCCTTCCAGATCGCCGAAAAAGTCCCCCTCACCCTTCTCCTCCCCGAAGAGCGACGCTTCCTCGCCCGAGCACTGTGATCCCTCGGCTGCAAGAGCCTCCTCCAGTGTGGTTCAGCCCTCTGGGCTGATCTGATGCAGTCCAGAGGACTTGCACCACACGATATCCGCCGAGCGATCCACCTCTTCGCCAGCGTATTCTCGGCCCCTCACCATGCCGCGCTGTCTTCTCATCTTGTCCTTGCTCATAGCCTCGGTGCTACATGCGAAAATCCCCCAACATCTCCCAGCCTAAGCACAAACCACCAAACCTACACCGACTTCGCCCTGCTTTGGGTGCGTGCTCAGGATTTGAGCAAGATCGCTTAACAGCAATAGCTGCCGCCAAGCAGCCGTAACCTCAACCGCATGTCCCCCTTCGAACAACACCTCACGCAAACCCGCCGCGATTTCCTCGCGACGAGTTCGTGTGGGCTCGGGACGCTGGCGTTGGCGTCGTTGTTGAAGCAGGACGGGCTGCTGGCGGGGGAGTCCAGCAGCCCCGAGAATCCGCTTTCCACTCGGGTTTCGCATTTCGCGCCGAAGGCGGAGCGGTGCATCTTCATCTTCCTCGAAGGCGGGCCGTCGCAGATGGACCTCTTTGATCCGAAGCCGTTGCTGAACAAATACGACGGCCAGCCGTTGCCGGACTCGATCGTGGGCAATGCGAAGTTTGCATTTTTGCAGAAGGAATCGGCCACGGTAATGGGCACGAGCCGCGTCTTCAAAAAGCACGGGCAGTGCGGCATGGAGATCAGCGATCTGCTGCCGCACATTGCCACCTGCGCCGACGACATCGCGCTGGTGCGCTCGATGCACACGACGCAGTTCAACCACCTCCCCGGCCAGCTCATGCTGAACTGCGGCGCGGCTTTGCTCGGACGTCCGAGCGTCGGCTCGTGGGTCACTTACGGCCTCGGCAATGCCTCGCAGGAGCTGCCGTCGTATGTCGTGATGGTGAGCAAGGGCCGCGGCCTGCCCGGCGGCAGCTCGACGTGGTCGAGCGGCTTTTTGCCGTCGTCGTATGCGGGCGTGATGTTTCGCAATGGAACCTCACCGGTTTTGAATCTCGCCAATCCCGATGGCATCACGCCGGAGATGCAATCCGCCAGCATCCGTGCGCTGAACGACCTGAACAAACTCCAGCACGAGCACATTGGCGATCCAGAGATCGCCGCCCGCATCAACAGCTACGAACTCGCCTTCCGCATGCAAAGTTCGGCGCCTGAACTGGTCGATCTCAGTGGGGAATCGCAAGCCACGCTGGATGCCTACGGCGTGAATCGCATCGAGCCGCCCATCAAGAGCAACCTCGGCGGCATCGGCAATTTTCAAACGTTCTCGCGTCATTGTTTGAATGCACGACGCATGGTCGAGCGAGGCGTGCGTTTTGTGAACATCATCCACGCCTCGTGGGATCATCACAGCGCGCTCGATCCGCAGCTCGCGCACAATTGCCAGATGGTCGATCAACCCATCGCTGCACTGCTGAAGGACCTCAAACAACGCGGCCTGCTCGACACCACGCTCGTCGTGTGGGGCAGCGAATTCGGCCGCACCGCGCTCGGCGAAAATCGCAAGGGCTTCAAGAAAGTCACGGGCCGCGATCACCATCCCGGGGCCTTCAGCCTGTGGATGGCTGGCGGCGGCATCAAAGGCGGCCAGGTGTATGGCGAGACCGACGACTTCGCCTGGCACGTCGCCCGCGATCCCGTGTCCATCCACGATTTCCACGCCACGATCCTGCACCTCTTCGGCCTCGATCACAACAAACTCAGCTACCGCTTCCAAGGCCTCGACTTCCGCCTCACTGGCGTGAATCCGGCGAAGGTGGTGAAGGGGCTGATTGCGTAGCTTCGATTGGCAATCGAAGCCTTGCTTCTTGACCAATTCACGGATTACAGTGAAAATCCGTGCATGACTTACTCATCCACGCTCACCTCCAAGAACCAGACCACGCTGCCCAAGGCCATCGCTTTGCTGCTCGGCGTGCGGCCTCAGGCGATGCTCTCCTATGAGGTCACGGAAGAAGGCAAAGTGCTACTCAGTGCCAAATCGGCCACGTTCAAGGACATCGCGGACAGTTTTCCGAAGAGAAAGCCTGCCAAACCGGTCACAGTCGAAGCCATGCGAAAGGCCGTCGCCACAGGAGCAGCCAAACGCTTCAAGAAATCCGCCAAATGACCGGCATCGACACCAACGTGCTCATCCGCTACCTCGCGCAAGACGACGAGATGCAGTTGCGTGCCGTGCTCGCGATGCTGCTGAAGAAAAACGCGACCTTCTTCGTCCCGGATCTCGTGCTCGTGGAGGTCGATTGGGTGCTCAGCACGCTCTACCACTGGACTCCCGATGAGGTAGCCGAGGCCTTTGGCCGCCTGCTAACCGTTCACAACCTCATCTTCGAAGACGAGGGCCGCATTCGCGGTGCGCTGCGAGCCCTACGGCAAGGCGCGGATTTATCCGATGAGCTGATCGTGGACCGCTGCCGCGACATGGGCTGCAAATCACTGGCCTCATTCGATAAGGGCATGCTGAAGCGTCATCGTGGTTTCGTGGTAACGCCGGGTTGAGCCTGGCATGGACAAGCCGAGTTGCTGGCTGCATTTCTATTGCATCCGCATACTCGCCTTCTTTTTTAATCTATGTCAGTTCCGTCCTCCACGCGGGAGATCGGAAAGCCGACGCCGGATGCGAAGGCCATTCGTGTGGCCCCACAGGCCGAAAAGGTGCTGATGGACGCGATGCGGCGGCGGCTGGCGGAATGACCTCAGATATTTTATCCGAAGGAGTGGAGCCGAGAGCTTGCCACAGGCCACATTCCGGCCATAGGAGGCGGCACGCCATGTCCATCTGGAACTTCGCCAACACTCAGCTCAAAGATCTCGTCGCCTACGAACCCGGAAAGCCCATCGAGGATGTCGCCCGCGAGCGCGGCCTGAAGCCGGAGGATATCATCAAACTGGCCTCCAACGAAAATCCTCTCGGACCTTCGCCCAAAGCCGTCGAGGCCATGAAAAAGGCGGTGGAAGAAGTTCACATCTACCCGGACGGCGCATCGTGGAAGCTGCGCCATGCGCTGGCCGAGAAGTTTGACCTCGAAATGGGCAATTTCATCATGGGCTGCGGTTCCAACGAGGTGATCGAATTCATCGGGCATGCCTTCCTGAAGCCGGGTGACAACATCATCACCGCTGAACACGCCTTCCTCGTCTATAAACTCATGGCGAAGGTCTTCGGGGCCGACACCATCGAGGTGCCGGACCCCGGTTATGTGCATGATCTCGATGCGATGGCGGCTGCCATCACGCCAGAGACGAAGGAAGTCTTCATCGCCAACCCAAACAACCCCACCGGCACGCTCGTCACACAGGAGCAGATCGACCGCTTCATGGCGAAAGTGCCCGACCATGTCGTCGTCGTGTTTGATGAGGCGTATTATGAATTCCTCGATAACCCACCGGACACGCTCAAATTCGTCCGCCAGGGCCGGAATGTTGTCGTTCTCCGCACCTTCTCGAAGATCCAAGGTCTCGCAGGCACCCGTGTGGGCTACGGCATCGCCAACAAAGAGCTCATCGATGTGCTTCAGCGCACGCGGCAGCCCTTCAACCTCAACTCCATCGCCCAGGCGGGTGCTCTCGCCGGCCTGCTGGACGAAGAGCATCAGGCCAAGACGAAGCGCATCACCGATGAAGGCCGCGACTATCTCCAAGCGCAGTTTGGTGAGTTGGGCCTCGAATACCTCCCCAGCTACGCGAACTTCGTGCTCGTGAAGGTGGGCGATGGCAACGCCGTCTTCAAAGCCATGATGGACAAGGGCGTCATCGTCCGCGCCATGGCTGCCTACAAGCTTCCCGAATGGGTGCGCATCTCCATCGGTACCATGCCGCAGAATGAACGCTGCATCGAGGTGCTGAAGCAGGTGCTCGGCAAGTAAGCCGCAACGCCCGCTTGTGCTCGCGGCGTTTGCGCCTTGTATGGCCGCATGGTCGTGAAAATCCCCTTCTTGCTCCGGCTTTGCCCGCTCCTCATCCTCGCCACCGCGAGAGCCCAGGATGTCACCGCCCCGCCGCCGCCCGCCACCGTCGAGCCTGGACTGGAGCAGGCGGTGAAATGGAAATGGCAGATCGAGCCAGGCGATGCCGGTGCCTGGGCCATGGCAGCCGCCACTCTCTCTCCCGCAGCATCGACCACCGACCGCAAGGCTGCCGAAGCGCCCAAGCCTCCCGTGCGCACGGCTCCTGAAAAGGCCCTCGATCACACCGTGGCCCGCGGCGAGACCCTCACCGTCATTGCCAGGCGATATGTCGTCACGGTCGAGCACATCGAGACCTTCAACTCGCTCAAAAACGATGTCATTCGCATCGGTCAAACCCTTCGCATTCCTGGCATCGAAGACATCAAGGCCATGCTTCCACCTCCGCCACCGAAGGACGACAATGAAAACGCCGCCAGCAGCGCAAAACCAGCCGCATCGGCCCCGCCACCCGTTTTGATCGCTACCAAGCCTAAGCGTGCCCTGCCCCCGGCAGCCTGGGGCGCGGCGGCACTCGTCCGGACGCAGGTCTTTCTCGACCGGCAGGGTTTCACCCTCGGTCCCATCGACGGCACCACCGGCCCCGTGTATGAAGCCGCGTTCAAGACATTCGAAAAAGCCCGCCCAGGTCAGCTCTTCACGACCGAAGGCCAGCCCTCCGAACAGATGAAAGCCATCGGCGGAGCCTACACCGAGTATGAACTGCGCCCGGACGATCTCCGCTGGATTGACCCCATGCCGGAGGAAGCCAGCCGCAACAAAGGAGCTCCACCTCCCGTGGTGACTTTGAGTGATCTCACCTCGCAGGATTTCTTTGCCTACCACAGCGGCTGGGAATTCGTCTCTGAGCGCTTTCACGCCTCCGAGGCCTTTTTGCGCCGCATCAATCCGCATATCAAATCCCCCAACGCCCCTGGCACCACCTTCCTCGTGCCCAATGTGATCCCCTTTGAAATCGAAAACGCTCTCGCTGCCCCCGTACAGCCCGCCGCTGATCCCGCCGCAGCTGTCAAGGCCACGATTGTTGAGTTGAAGCGCCTCATCATTCGTCGTGGCGAGGAAGTCATCGCCAGCATGCCCATCTTCGTCGCTCGCCCAGGACTGCGTGGGCGAGGCACCTGGAAGGTGCTCGATGTCATCCCGCATCCCCGTTTCACCAGCACCGGCGATCCCGCCATGCCTGCGCCAGCACCACTCGTGCTCGCCCCCGGCCCGAACAATCCCGCAGGCATCGCCTGGATCAATCTCGCCAAAGCCAACGATCCAAAACCCCTGCCCTACGGCCTCCACGGCACCAGCATTCCTGGCTACATGATGCGGCAAGAAAGCATCGGTGGCTTACGCCTCGCGAATTGGGACCTCGCCCGCGTCATCCGCCTCCTCCCCGTCGGCACCGATCTGACGTGGGAGTGATCAAGCCCGTGAACGAGTCACCTTGCTCGACTGGAAATCTTGATCAAATCCCCCGTCTGGCTGCTTTTGAAGGAGTGCCCATGAAATGCCTCCTTCTATCCCTCCTCGTCGCCAGTTCTACTTTCGCTCAAGACGACCTCAAACCGCTGCGAGCGGGCATCATCGGTCTCGATACCTCCCACGTCCCAGCCTTCACGAAGCTCTTCAACAAGGGCGAGACATCGGGCGAACTCGCAGGCATCAAAGTCACCACCGGCTACACCGGCGGCACAGACATGCCGGCCAGCAAGGATCGCAAAGAGAAGTTCACCCAGCAGCTTCGCGACATGGGCGTGGAGATCGTGCCAACCATCCCGGAACTCCTCGCGAAGGTCGATGTGGTGCTGCTGGAGAGCGTGGATGGCCGCATCCATCTGCAAGAAGCGCGGGAGATTTTCAAAGCGGGTAAGCCCGTCTTCATCGACAAACCCGTCGCTGGCACGCTGGCGGAGGCCATCGCGATCTTTGAACTCGCGAAGAAGAGCAACGTGAAGGTCTGGTCCAGCTCGTCCTCGCGCTTCGGAGCCGATTTGATCGCCATGAAGACGAACCCCGAGATCGGCGACATCCTCAGCGTGACGACCTGGGGCCCGTGCTCGTATCAGAGCGGCACGCCGGACCTCTTCTTCTACGCCATCCACGGCATCGAGTCGCTCTTCGCGCTCATGGGCACCGGCTGCGAGACCGTTTCACGTACCAAAGGCCCCGTGACCGATCAAGTCACCGGCGTGTGGAAAGACGGCCGTGTCGGCACCTATCGCGGCATCGTGAAAGGCAAGTCAGAGTTCGGAGCGCTCGTCTTCGGCGGCGCCGGTGTGCGTCAAGGTGCCAAAACCATCAGCTACGAAGCCCTCTGCCGTCAGATCGGCACCTTCTTCCGCACCGGCACCCCACCCGTGAGCGAAGCCGAGACGATCGAAATCTTCACCTTCATGGAAGGCGCCGATGAAAGCCTCCGTCAGGGCGGGAAACCCGTCGCGCTAGCCGATGTGCTCGCCAAGGCGAAGGCAGAAGCGTCAAAGCTCATCAAGTAATTTAACCAATCGAAGACCATGCTCACACCCACACGCCGACGCTTTTTTGAAGAATCCTTGATGGCTGCTGCCGCTGTCGCTTTGCCGCAAAACTTGCTCGGAGCCGATCCGGCACCGGTTTCGGCGAATGAGAAGATCACGGCAGCGATCATCGGCTGCGGGATTCGCGGGAAGGCACATGCGCGGGAGCTGGCGAGGCTCGCTGACTGCGATGTGGCGTATGTCTGCGATCCCGATCTCGATCGCGCGGATGAGGTGGGCGCGTTGCTGGTCGAGTTGAAGCGGCCGATGCCGAAAAAGGTGCAGGACTTGCGGAAGGTGCTCGAAGACAAAGCGGTGGATGTCGTTTTCATCGCCACGCCGAACCACTGGCATGCGCTGGCGGCGATCTGGGCGATGCAGGCGGGTAAGGATGTGTATGTCGAGAAGCCGGTGAGCCAGAATGTCGAGGAAGGCCGCCGCATGGTGCAGGTGGCTCGAAAGCTGGGGCGCATCGCGCAAACCGGCACTCAAAATCGCTCGCGCGGCGCTTTGGCCGAGGCGGTGAAGTTCATGCGCGAGGGCAAACTGGGCGACGTAAAGCTCGCGAAGAGCATCATCTACAGCGGACGCGGCAGCATCGGCGGCCCGGCGGAGTGTGTGATGCCGCCGCGCTGCGATTACGACCTTTGGGCCGGTCCCGCGCCGATGACGAAGCTCACGCGGCCGAAGTTCCACTATGACTGGCATTGGTTCTGGGACACCGGCAACGGCGAGATCGGCAACAACAACGTTCACTCACTCGACATCTGCCGCTGGGGCCTCGGCGTGACCGGTTTGGGCAAGAGCGTGCTCAGCTACGGCGGTCGCCTCGGCTACACGGATGTCGCCGAGACACCCAACTCGCAGGTCGGCATCTTCGACTTCGGCGACAAGACCATCGTCTCCGAAACACGCGGCCTCAAAACCGTGCCGTTTCATCCCACGATCAAATCCATGTGGTTCTTCTACGGCAGCGAGGGCATCATCGCCGACACCAGCCTCTTTGATCCCAAAGGCAATCTCGTCCGCGCCTTTGAAGGCAAATCCGAGAACCACTTCGCCAATTTCCTCCGCGCCGTCCGCAGCCGCAAGCACACCGACCTCGCCGCCGACATCGAGGAAGGCCATCAAAGCACCGCGCTCTGCCACATCGCGAACATCTCGTATCGCCTCGGCTCGAAAAGCTCCGTGAACGACATCTCAAAGAATCTCAGCGACATCCAAGCTCACGAAGACGTGCAGGACACGCTGGAGCGCACGAAACACTACCTCACCGAAGCCGGAGTCGATCTCGACAAGACCCAACTCAACCTCGGACAGCATCTCCGCGTCGATGGCGACAAGGAAAGCTTCCTCGACAACCCCGCCGCGAATGCGCTGCTCACTCGCGAGTATCGCGCGCCGTTTGTGATGCCGAAGCTGAGTGAGATTTGAAGTACCAAGTCCGTTTGGACCTCATGCGCTCCATTCTCCTCGTGTTGCTCGCCGTGCCTGCTTTTGCCACTGAACCTGTCGTTTTTGTCTCGGCCTTTGCCTCGGGCGAAAAGGCAGGGATTCATGCGTTTGGCCTCGATTCGGAAAAAGGCACACTGAAGCCGCTGAAACGCACCACGGGCATGCAGAGCCCGTTTTTCATGGCGATCTCGCCGGACAAGCGGTTCTTGTATTCGATCGACGAATTCGGCGGGAAGGACAATTTCGTTGCTGCCTTTGCTATCGAGGGCCGTGGGGGCGATTTGAGACCGCTGAACCGCCAAAACACACGCGGCACGGCCTCGTGCTTTGTCGAAGTCGATCCCACGGGCAAGACCGTGCTCATCGCGAACTACAGCAGCGGCAATGTGAGCTCGTTTCCGGTGAAGAGCGACGGCTCTCTCGGCGAATCGGCATCGTTTTTCCAGCACAGCGGCTCCAGTGCCGACCCCGAGCGCCAGAAAGGACCCAACGCGCACTGTTTCGTCATCAGCCCCGATGGCCAACACGCTCTCGCCTGCGATCTCGGCATCGACAAGGTCATGATCTACACGCTCGACGCCGCCACCGCGAAACTCGCGCCGAACACCGCGCAGCCCTTCGCCAAACTCACGCCCGGCAGCGGCCCGCGTCATCTGACCTTCCATCCGAACGGCAAGCTCGTCTATCTCATCAACGAACTCGCCAACACGATCACCGTCTTCGATTGGAGCGCCGCTGATGGCACGCTGAAGGAGAAGCAAAGCATCGCTACGCTGCCAAAAGACTTCACCGGCAAGAGCTACACCGCCGACTTAAAGATCACGCCCGATGGCAAGCACCTCTACGGCACCAATCGCGGCCACGACAGCCTCGCCAGCTACCGCATTGCCGACGACGGCACGCTCACGCTCCTCGCCATCCAACCCAGCGGTGGCAAAGGCCCGCAAAACCTCCTCATCCCCCCCGATGGCCGCTGGCTCCTCTGCGCCAACATGCCGGGGAATAATGTCGCCGTTTTCCAGATCGACGCCGCCAGTGGCGCGATCACCACGAAGGGCGAACCCGTCGAAGTGCCGATGGCTTCCTGCATTCGCTGGATGGATTGATCTTGAATCCTCGCATGCGCGGCAGCGTCGTGGAGTGCGGTGGCAAGCCTTGGCGCGACACCGCTGTCGCCAGCCGGACAGCGATCAAAGGCCACAGAGCATTCTTACCGCGCTCGACAGCGGTGTCGCCGATGCAAGCGTAGCTTGCATCTCTGCCACCGCACTCCACGACGCTCTCGCGAATTCGAGCACCGCATCGTTGAAGAGTCTCCTGCACAAGACGCGTATCCGTTCACATGCCAAAACTCATCCTCTGCGTCCTTCTCCTCTCGGCGGTGCAAACTCTGCTCGCGGCCGAACCGCTCGACTACACCGTAAAGCTCGAAAAGGTGATGAAGCATGATGACGGCAAGTTCCTGTGGTTCCATCCACGTGCCGCCGCCGTGCCGGGTGGGGTGGTGATGACGATTCAGAAACACCTCAAGGTCTCCGACTACTACTCCGGGCTGCATTTCATGCGGCGCGATGGCGTGGATGGAGCCTGGAGCGGGCCGGTGCTGCCGCCGGAGATCGATTGGCAGCCGCAGGCGGATGGCGTGACGCTCAGCGTGGCCGATGTGACGCCGGGCTGGCATGAGAAGACGGGCAAGCTCATCGCCATCGGCTGCCGCGTGCGCTACAGCCCAAAGGGCAAGCAGCTCGATGATGTGAAGCGAGCGCACCAGACCGTGTATGCCGTCTTTGACCCGAAAACGTCGAAATGGACGTCGTGGCAGATTTTGGAGCTACCAGAGAGCGAGGAGTTCAATTTCGCCCGCAACGCCTGCGCCCAGTGGGTCGTCAACAACGACGGGAAGCTGCTCGTGCCGCTCTACATCGGTAAAAGCGCCAAAAGCCGCTTCAGCACGACGGTGGCCGAATGCCACTTTGACGGCGAAAAACTCGTCTATGAGCGAAACGGCGATGTTTTGCGCCTCGACGTAGCGCGTGGGCTTTATGAGCCATCGCTGATCGCGTTTGGCGGTCGCTACTATCTCACGCTGCGCAATGATGTGCGCGGCTATGTCAGCGTGAGCGATGATGGCCTGCACTTTGCCGAACCAAAGCCCTGGACCTTCGACGAGGGCGCTGAACTGGGCAGCTACAATACGCAGCAGCACTGGCTGGCGCACCGCGATGGCCTCTTCCTCGTCTATACCCGACGCGGCGCAAACAACGACCACATCGTCCGCCATCGTGCGCCGCTCTTCATGGCCCGCGTCGATGCCGAGAAGCTCCAGATCATCCGCTCGACCGAAAAAGTCGTCGTGCCGGAGCGGGGCGCGGAGCTTGGAAACTTCGGCTGCGCCCGCATCAGCGAGAACGAATCCTGGGTAACCGTCTGCGAGGGCATGTTCATGAAGGACAGCGCCAAACGCGGAGCCGAGGGAGCGACGTTCGTGGCGCGGATTTTATGGTCGAAGCCTGATACGCTAGGTCGGTAGGTGACGCGAAGCACATCGCCGTTCCGGACTTTCGAGGTGGCCGTGCCAGCCGAAGTGGCAGCGGAAGTCGAGGGTGTGGGTCATTTTCTCGAAGGCATCGACGTTCCAATCGGGGTTGTTGGAACTCACGCGAATATCGGAAGGTTGGAAGGCGACGAGCGGCAGTTCTTTGAGCGTGAAGGAACCGGCGAGCAGGCGTGTTTGACGCCAATCGAAGCCCATCAGCCGGGCACTCACGCAATCGACGGCCACCGGATGGGTGCCCGCGAGAACCACGCCGCAGGGCTTGAGATCACAGGCCATGGGGCCATCCCCTTCCCCGGCGATGAGGCCATCGACGAGGATGAGCTGGCGCTGGGGCTTCGTGCGAGGTTTCGCATCGCCGTCGAAGTAGCTGAAGCATTTGTGCAAATCGAGGATCATGCGCCAGGCGGTGTCGTTGCCATGCCAATTGCCGGAGCGGACGACTTTTTGCGTGTCACCAAAGACGAGGCGGCCGAGTTTTTTGAGAGGCACGAAGAGCCAGGAGAGGAAGTGGCGACCAAAGAGGATCTTTTTGGCGCTGCGCATGAGAAAGCCCTCCAGCACCCGCTTCGAGCTGGATTCGGCAAATTGATCCCCACCCTCCGCTGGTGTGCCCTCGGTATGCCGCGGGAGCCAGTTCGTGCGGGGCGTGGTGCCCACAAGGTTTTTCAAAGCGACGGTAAGGCCCACTTTTTTGTGGGTTTTGAGCTTGGGGAGGTTGATGAGCACATCGGCAGCCATGGGAGTGCGGCAGATGCGGTATTCGTGATGCGGATCGCTGTGCTGGCGGTTCGTCGTGGCGAAGTCGTAGGAGGCTCCGTAGAGCTTGCCGAGGCCGGGGAAGCCGAAGAACTCGCTCTTTTCATCGAGATGCACATCCACGGCACCCGCAGGATCGCTCGGCAGCTCGCGTTTGGAGACGGTGACGCCATCGACGACCTTCCACTCCTCGCAGCGCATGTCGAAAAGCGTGAAGGTGATGCCCGGAAAGTCGCGTCGACATTCCTCGATGAGGTCATCGAGCCGGTGGAGCCTTCGGATGGCATCGAAAGACGAATCGCTCTGCGGCGCATCGCAAAGGGTGACGCGTCCGCAGCCACGGAGCTGCCGGGCAGCCCAGAGGGCCACCTCGCGGACAAAGGCGGGATGCGTGATGATGGCCAGCCAGCTCGCCTCCTCGTGCGGGGTGCGGGTATCGTGCTCCTTGACCCAGTTTGGCTTGATGACGACGTGCTCACCCGGCTGGATGAAGTCTCCCGGCAGCTCGATGGCGGCGATGGCGGCCTCGATTTGCCCGCGAAGCAGTGCCGCGTCCTCATACGCCGGCTGGCCGCGGATAACGGAGACGTGGGAGGAGCCAAAAGAGGACGGAGTGAGCATTCAGGCACTTTTATCTTTTATCTTTGCTCCTTCACCTTTTTATTCTCAGTCTCGTGTTCCGATTCCTCCGCAGCGTCATCTTGCTCGTGATTGCCAGCTTTCTGCTGGCGGCGGGGGTGTACGCCTTCACGGATTCGTTCAGCAATCGCTGGCGGGTTTTTGTGACGGGGGAGCTGGCCAAGCATGGGGTGTTCCTGGATTTTGACCGGCTCATGGTCAGTCCCTTCGGTGGGTTGATGGCGCGGGAGGTGAGGCTTTTCAATGATCGCGAACGCCAGCAGCAGCTCGCGAGCGTGGATAGCCTGCATCTGGAGGTGAATGTGGCGGAGCTGATGGAGGGCCGGGTGAATGTGGAATCCCTGGAGCTGAGCCACGCCTCCGTCGCACTGCCGGTGGACCCCGAGCGGCCGGAGCTGACGGTGATCAAGCTGGAGGATTTCAACGCGAAGGCAGAACTCAACGGCAGCCAGGTGGATATCCGCCAGGCGGAGGGCGTGCTCTCCGGCATCCGGTTGGACATTCGCGGCGTGCTTACCCTCCCGAAAGGTGAGGCGAAGCCGGATGAGGAGAAAAAAAGCGCCGTCGAGCGCCTCAGCATGATGCGTGAGCATCGGGCGCAAATCCAAAACGGGCTGGACTGGCTGGCGCGGTTTCAATCGCCGAAGAAACCGCTCATCAGCCTCGAAGTCAGCGGTGATCTGAACAAGCCGCAGGAGCTGAAGGCGGAGCTTTCCTTCCGGGCTGAGCAGTTGCAATACGAGGATTACAAATGGGACGAGTGGATCGCGGATGCGGAATACGATGGCGGCATGATCGATTTGAAGCGCCTGCATTTGCGTGATCATCTCGGCCAGATCGAAGCGACGGCCACCTGGCGGATCGGTGCGGAGCGGGCACGCTTTCGGCTGAGCTCCAGCGCAGACATTCCGGCACTCGCCCGCACCTTCTTCGATGTGGACGGGCTGCGTGAGGCGGTGTTTTACGAGCCGCCGGAGCTGGCGCTGGAGGGCTTCTGGTATCCGGGGCGGAACAAGGGCAAGCCGAAGGAGGAGCAGGTCTTCCCCGCGGAGGTGACCGGAAGAGTGGACTGCAAGCGCTTCGGCACTCGTGGGGCCGTTTTTGAAGGCATGAGCGCCAGCATCGGCGTGAACGCAGACGGTTTTTATGTGCGTGATGCCGTGCTGAAGCACAAGACCGGGCAGGTGCTGCTCCAGCTCATGCAGCACCGCACCCAGGGCGTGAAGTATGATGCCACGCTGCGCATGGACCCGAATGTGCTGCTGCCCTTTGTGCTGCGTGAAAAGACCCGTGATGTGATCCGCCGCTTCCAGTTTGATGAGAAATCCCACATCGACGTGCATGTGACGGGGGCCGGGCCTTCCTTCATCCTCCAGGACGGCGTGAACTCTGGCCATGGCGTGCTGCGGAACTTCCACTACAACGGTGTGTTTCTAGAGGAAATGGAGGCGGATCTTGCTTTTCAGGGTTTCTTCCAAAACTTCCGCAACGTGCGCATCCGTCATCCCAAAGGTCCCGCCACCGTGGAGGATGTGTTTTTGAACGATGAGGAGAAATGGGTGCGGCTCACCAATCTGCAGGCCGCTAGCGATACGGCAGATCTGCTTCGCTGCTTTGCCCCCAAGGCCTCGGCGCATATCGAGAAGTATCGCCTCACGGATGGCACGGAGGTCACGGTGAATGGCACCATCGGCATGCACGAACCGAAGTTTAACGATTACACCGTAACCTTCCGCAAATCCGATGGGGTGGGCCTTTACGAACTGTGGCGGAAGGATTACACCATCGAAGCCCCGGATGGCGTGGTGAAGATCAAAGACAGCATTTTATCCTTCGATGTGAAGGGGCGGCTCTTCGAGCGTCCTTTCCGCGCTGTGGGCCAGACGGACCTAACCCCAGGCCTCATCGCCTACCATGTGGATGTGAATGCTGGCCTCTTTCCCTATGAGGTCTTTGGCAAGCAACTCGGCTTCACGAGCTTGAATGCGGCGGTCAAGGCACGCGGCCAGGATGTGACCTTCGATGTCAAAGCCAAGGTGCTCGGCGGTGGCGTGACGGTGAAGGGCTCGTTTGATACCTCCAGCTCGCCGAACCCTTACCAAGGCGAGGTGCGCCTCGATGCCATCAGCTTCCGCCAGTTTGCGCAGACCTACTCCAAAAACGATGACACCAGCGAAGGAGATCTCACCGGCCATTTGAACTTCACCGGGCGCGTGGATGACTGGCAGGCGCTCAAAGGAAGCGGCGTGCTCATCATCGTGAATGGCAATCTGCTCTCCGTGCCCATCCTCGGCCCGCTCACGCCCATCATCGGTGCTTTACTGCCGAGACCCATCGCCGGTTACAACATCGCCAAAGAGGCTTCCTGCAATTTCACCGTCTCTGATGGCCACCTCACCACGAAGGATCTCGTGGCGCTCACCAGCAGCTTCCGTGTCACCTCGCGAGGCAGTGTGAACTTCATCCGTGATGACCTCGATTTCGATGCAGAGGTGCGCATCCGCGGCCTGCTAGCCATTCCCACCTTCCTGCTCAGCGAGCTGCTTGCCTACCACGGCACCGGAACCGTCTCGAACACCAAATGGTCCCCGAGACTCCTCGGTGTTGGAAGAGCCAGCGGCAGCAGCGAGGCCTCACCACCTCCCGCCAGCACCACCGAGCCGCCGAAGAAGCGCCGCTCTCTATTTGGAAACTGACGCGGAAGGTTGAACGCATGCGCCTCGCATGCTCGTATGAGGGCATCTACCATGAAGCCGCTTCTTTCCCTGCTCACCATCTTCGCCCTCGCCACATCGCTGCACGCTGAAAAGATCGTCGAAGTCGTCGGCAAAGGATTGAAGGAGCCTTTTGGCACGGAGTTCGATTCGAAAGGCACGATGTATGTCGTGGAGATGGTCAGCGGAAACCGACTCTTCCGCGTCGAGGACGGCGGAAAGCTCATCCACATCGCCGGGCAGGAAAAAGCCGGTTACAGCGGTGATGGCGGTCCCGCCTTGCAGGCGCAGTTCAACGGCCCGCACAACCTCGCCGTGTTGCCAGATGGCAACATTTTGATCGGTGACACCTGGAACGGTGTCGTGCGGAAGGTGGACCTCAAAACGAGCACCGTGAGTACGTTGCCCGGCTTCAAGGCCACCGGTAAAAACATCAAAGGCACCGGCCCATACTGCATCACCCTCGATTTCACCGGCACGAAACTCTACATCGCGAATTTGCAGCAGGTGCATGTCGTCGATCTCGCCAGCGGCATTTGCTCCGTGGTGGCCGGAAACGGCAAAAAAGGCCGCCCCGAAGATGGTGCCATCGCCATTGAAGCACCGCTCGTCGATCCGCGTGCCGTGGCCGTGGATCGCCAAGGCCAGATCTACATCCTCGAACGCGGCGGCAATGCGCTGCGAGTCGTCGGCACCGATGGGAAGATCCGCACCGTGGTGAACGCCAGCGGCAAAAAAGGCGGCGAAGGCGACGGCGGACCCGCTTTGGAGGCCACGATGGATGGACCCAAGCACCTCTGCGTGGATAAAGATGATACCGTGATCATCGCCGATGCCGAAAGCCATCTCGTGCGCCGCTACATCCCCGCCACCCGCAAGATCGAACGCCTCGCTGGCACTGGCAAACACGCTAAAGGCTCTCCCGGCGGTGATCCAAAGGCCTGCGCCCTTGCCCGCCCGCACGGTGTGACCATTCACCCGATCACCGGCGAGCTTTACATCACCGACAGCTACAACAACCGCGTGCTGAAGATCGTGAAGTGATCGTCACCCGGCGTGCTGACGCCCACCGCTACGAAGAACGGGCCGGGCAGAGAAAGACGCGAGTCTTCGCTAGCGTCACGAAATCAGCTCGGGGATCGCTTTGCCATTCTCGACGATGTGGACGGGGCGGCCGTTGAGGTCGTCGAGGGTGACTTTGGTGTAATCGATGCCGAGGTGATGGTAAACGGTGGCGAGGAAGTCGCTGGCGTTGCAGGGACGTTCGACGACATCTTCGCCGCGCTTGTCGGAGGCACCGATGACGCCGCCGGTTTGGATACCGCCACCGGCCCACACATTGGTGAAGGCACGCGGCCAGTGGTCGCGGCCGGGTTGCAAGGTGCCTGCGGGAGCACTGGCATCCCCTGCCCCGGTGCTGCGGTCAAAGCTGATCTTCGGCGTGCGGCCAAACTCGCCGGTGACGACGACGAGGACGCGTTTATCCAACCCGCGAGCGTAAATGTCCTCGATGAGGGCGGAGACGGCTCGGTCATAGGTCGGCATGCGGAAACGCAGGGCTTCAAACTGATGCTGGTTCACGGCGTGGTCGTCCCAGTTGTTCACGCGACCGCACAACGGACCGCTGAGGCTGCTGGTGATGATCTCCACACCGGCTTCGACGAGGCGGCGGGCGAGCAGGAGCTGCTGTCCCCAGCGATTGCGACCGTAGCGATCCCGCGTGGCGGCATCTTCCTTGTTCAAATCGAAGGCATCACGCGTCTGCGGGTTCGTGAGCAGCGTGGCGGCTTGGGCTTCAAACTCATCAAGAGCCCCCAGTTCGCCTTCGCGGTCAAACGCACGCTCCATTTTGTCGAGGCTGCGGCGCAGCGCCACGCGGTCACTCAGGCGACGCGTCTCAGCATCATCGAAGAGGCCGATGTTGGGCACTTGGAAGCTGGGGCGGTTCGGATCATCGCTCACGGCGAAAGGCGCATACGCATCGCCCAGATAAGCCGGGCTGGAATACTCCGGCGAGGCGGCTGGCACACCGATGTAGTTTGGCAGCGGATTGGCGCGTCCACCTTCTTTGGCTCGCAGGTAGTGCGCGACCGACATCCAGTCCGGCAGACGCGGTTTGGGCTTGTCACGCGTATCGGAATCCCCGGAAAACATCTGCATCGTGCCTGCGGGATGACCGCCAGCGGATTGGTGCATGGAGCGGACGATGGTGAACTTGTCCGCGATCTTCGCATTCATCGGCAGCAGCTCGGTGAAGAGCGTGCCGGGCACCTTGGTGCTGATCGTTTTGAAGGGACCGCGATACTCGCTGCCAGAGTCCGACTTCGGATCGTAGGTGTCGATGTGGGACTGGCCGCCCGGCAGCCACACCATGATGATCGACTTGCGCTCAGACTTCGGCTTTGCGGCATTCTCCGCACGCAGTTTCAGCAGTCCGGGCCAGCTCATTGTCGCCATGCCGGCCAGACCGAACTGCATGAAGCCACGACGCGATAACGGACCGGCGCAGCGAACGAGAGAAGGAGGCTGGATGATGGAGGACATGAGGGTGACAAACCTACGCCCTCGATGCGCCGGCTTTATCTCACGAAGAAAGCATTGCGCCCTCTCAGCCTCGCGTTATGGACAGGGCTCCCTTCATGGAAAAGAACTCCAAATCCATCCTGACAGACCTCCAGTCACTCGACACGGCGTCGCTGAAAGCGCGCCTGGGCGAGCTCCGGAGGTATCTTTGACGTCCCGAGACTACGCGATGAGCTGGCGATGCTCGAAGATCGCATGGGTGCCCCCTCTTTCTGGGATGATCCGAACGCGGCGAAGAAGTCCATCGACCGCTCCAATGTCATCAAAAAGAAAATCATCCCGCTCGAGCAGCTCGAAGGCCGGGCGAATGAATTCGATGGCCTCATCGAACTCGCCAAAGACGCTGGCGACATGGAAACTTGGCGTGAAGTCCAGGACGAGCACACCCGACTTGTCAAAGAGGTGGGAGATTTCGAACTCCAGCAGCTCCTCAGTGGGCCGTTTGACCGCGGAAACGCCTTCCTCACCATCCACAGCGGCGCGGGCGGCACGGAAGCCTGCGACTGGGCGGACATGCTCCTGCGCATGTTCCAGCGCTGGTGCGACCGCCGAGGCTACAAAGTCGAGATGATCGACTTCCAGGCGGGCGACGAAGTGGGCGTGCGCAGCGCCACGCTCGAAATCATGGGCGAAAACGCCTTTGGCTTCCTGCAATGCGAGCGCGGCGTGCATCGTCTCGTGCGCATCAGCCCTTTCGATGCCGCGAAGAAGCGTCACACCTCCTTTGCCTCCATTGATGTGACCCCGGACTCCGAAGAGGAAATCGACATCGTCATCCGCGATGAGGATCTCCGCGTGGACACCTACCGCGCTGGCGGCAAGGGCGGCCAGAACGTGAACAAGGTCGAGACCGCCGTGCGCCTCACACACATTCCGAGCGGTGTCATCGTGGCCTGCCAGATCGAACGTTCGCAGCCGAAGAACCGCGCCAAGGCCATGTCCATGCTCAAGGCCAAGCTCTACCAGATCGAGGAGGACAAACGCGCCGCTGAGCTGAACAAACAATACGGTGAAAAGTCCGACATCGGCTGGGGCAGCCAGATTCGCAGCTACGTCTTCCAGCCTTACCAGATGGTCAAAGACCACCGCACCGGCGAAAAGACCAGCAACATCGACGACGTCATGAACGGCGACCTCGACCCCTTCATGGAAGCCAAGCTCCGCGGCAAGAAAACAGGCGACAGCGACGCAGACGACGACGTCTAGTTTTCAGCGCAAGTTACCTTCATGGGGCTCGTTCCAGCGGGTCGCATGAAGCTACTCGCCTTCCTCTTTCTCCTGCCGCTCGCCGTTTTTGCGGCGGACAAGCAGCCCAACATCATCTTCATCATGGCCGATGACCTCGGCTGGACGGATGTGGCCTGCTTTGGCTCCAACTACTACGAGACGCCGAACATCGACAAACTCGCCACGCAGGGCATGAAGCTCACGCGGCATCACCACTGCCAAAACTGCCAGCCCACCCGCGCCGCGCTCATGACCGGCCAGTATGCCGCCCGCACCGGCATCTATACCGTCGGCGGCATCGACCGCTTTGACTGGTCCAGCCGTCCGCTGCGGCCCGCCGACAATGTCACCGAGCTGCCGCTAGAAAAAACTATCGTCGCGCAAGTTTTGAAAAAGGCGGGTTATGCCACCGGCATGTTCGGCAAATGGCACCTCGGTGAAAAAGGTGGTCATCATCCCGGCAAGCGAGGCTTTGACGAGGCCATCGTCAGCATGGGCAAGCACTTCAACTTTGCCACCAACCCCAAGACGGAGGTGCCGGAAGGCCAATACCTCGCCGACTTCCTCACCGAGAAGGCCGTCGATTTCATCACCCGGCACAAGGACGCGCCTTTTTTCCTCTACCTGCCGCACTTTGGCGTTCACTCACCTCATCAGGCGAAGAAGGACCTCATCGAGAAGTTCCAGCCCAAACCCGGTGTCGGCGGTCACAAGAACCCGGTCTATGCCGCCATGATCGCCAGCGTCGATGAAAGCGTCGGCCGCGTCATGCAGACGCTCGACGAACTAAAACTCGCTGAAAATACCGTGCTCATCTTCACCAGCGACAACGGCGGCGTGGGCGGTTACGCCCGCGAAGGCATCCTGAAAAGCGCGGGCGACATCACCGACAACGCCCCGCTGCGCAGCGGCAAGGGCAGCCTCTACGAAGGCGGCACCCGCGTGCCCTTCATCGTCCGCTGGCCAGGTATCGCGAAAGCTGGAACGAGCTGTGACGTGGCCACCATCCATGTCGATGTGCTGCCTACCCTCGCCGAGATCGCCCATGCCGCCCCGCCGGAAGGGCAGCCGCTCGATGGCGAAAGCCTCGCACCCCTGTTCCGCGATGCAGGCGCGTCTTTGAAACGCGAAGCCATTTACCAGCACTTCCCCGGTTACCTCGGCGCTGGCGAAAACACTTGGCGCACCACGCCCGTCAGCCTCGTCGAGGTAGGCGATTGGAAGCTCATGGAATACCTCGAAGACGGTCGCTTGGAACTCTACAACCTCCACAACGACATTGGAGAGTCCAAGAACCTCGCCACCGAAAATCCGGCTAAAGCCAAGGAACTCCACAGCAATCTCCAAGCCTGGCGCGAAGCCATTCATGCCCCCATGCCCACGAAAAACACACCTTCATTCCCCGCGCCCCCCAACAAAAAGAAGAAGGGTAAAGGCAAGAAGGAGAGCCTTTAAAAGAAAAAAGGCCCCATGCAGTGCATGGGGCCTTTCGGAAAGATTGAAAAATCAGCTAAAACTAAGTTGGCGGCAGGGGCTTAGGGGCCGAGGGGGCGGAAGAACCTGGGCTAGAGACACCGGCACCACTCGTGCCTCCGAACACGGTGGTGATGTTTTCGGGGTCATCCTGACGATGGCGGGCTTTGAGGGTCTTAGCGCCACCGAAGTAGTAGCGGACGCCACCAGTAAGCTGGCGGAAGTCACTGTCACCCAGGCCACCGTCAACGAAGAGAGCGAGGCCGCGAACGGGTGTCTGATACTCAAGCCCCACGACCGCGAAGTTTTTGCCAAAGCGGTTCTGCCATTCAGCGGAAATCATGAGGTTATCGATCGGGTAAACAGCGGCGAAAATACGGGCGGCGATGAAATCACGCTCGGTATTCACACGAGTGGCGAAGGTGGACTGGACGCGGGTGTCGAAGTTGTTGTAACCGACGAAGCCACCGATGGTGAATTTGTCGAAGTAGAGTTCACCTTCGACCCCGGCGAGGATGTCGTTGAAATCCGTGCTGTGAAGCGCACCAGCGGCGAGGCCGAGGAGATACTTCGAGGGATCACGACGGAAGAAGTGGGCACCGTAGCCGAGGATGTCCGTCTCAAAGCCGCGGGCATAAAGTCCATCAAGCTGAAGACCGTAGTGCTGACCGACGGGGAGGGAGATGGCGGCACTGGTGCCACGGATGTAGCTGTTGTTCACGGCACCGTAGAAAGCGTCGAGCTTGCCATTGACGCCGTCAACAGCAGGCTGGTCAGCAGCTGCGGCCAGTGTAGGAGGTGGAGTGCCAGCATTGGCGGAGCCTGCAAAGAGGGCCGCCGTGAGGAGGGTGGTGAAGATGCGTTTCATGAGGATTCGTACTAAACCACACATGATGTGAACCCGACAACCAAAAAATACCATTGCAGGCAGAGCGGCCAGCGGGAGGGAAATTCGCGCAGCGAGGAACATCCTGCTTGCCAAAGGGGCGGCGGATGGGCTTTGCTGGTCTTTAACACACTTTTTTCACACTCCGAGGACGGATGGCGGATCGCTACAAAATATATGAGAAACTCGGCGCTGGCGGCGTTGGAGCGGTCTTTCGTGCCTATGACAGCCAGTTGAAGAGATGGGTGGCGGTGAAAAGACTGCTCACTGCGAATGAGGCGGCGGAAGACAAAACCATCGCGGCAGAACTGCGCCGGGAGGCCGACACACTGGCCTCGCTGCGGAATCCGAATGTGGTGACAATCTTTGACGTGGCGAGCGACGCCGAGGGTCTCTTCATGGTGATGGAGCTGTTGCAGGGGGAAGACTTGGCCCATGTGGTGGCCCGTGGTCCGCTTCCTTATGATGACTTCAAGGAACTGGCCTCTCAGACACTCGAAGGCCTGCTCTCGGCCCACCAGCATCACATTCTGCACCGCGACATCAAGCCGGAGAATATCAAGGTGGAGCGCCTGCCAGGCGGCCGGATGCAGGCAAAGATCATCGACTTCGGTCTGGCCCGTGCGGGACTCCGCGCCCGCAAGCAGACGGAGGATCAGGAGGGTTCTGTCATGGGTTCCATTTTTTACATGGCCCCGGAGCAGCTCACCCGGCAGCCGGTGGACGAACGCACGGATTTGTACTCTCTCGGTTGCGTCTGCTACGAAGCGCTGAGCGGTAAAAAAGCCTTCGATGGCGAGACGATGGCGCAAGTCATCGACAAGCATATCAACCACGATCTCATTCCGCTGCACATCATCGCCCCGCATGTACCACAATGGTTGGGAGCCTGGTGCATGCGCCTGATGGCACAAAAACCGGAGGACAGGCCCGCGAGTGCGCAGCAGGCCATCGAGGAGTTTCGTGCCTGGGAAAAAATGCCCCAGATGGTGCCTTACATGCCCTACATGGGCATGTACCCGGGCTACGCGCAGCCGATGCAACAGCCCATCATGTATCCTGGCACCGGCGCGGTGCCCGTGGGCACGGGATACTTTCCGGTGATGGACCCCCAGTCCATGACCTACGCGGAGCCGGTTCTGGAAGCGCAGCCCGTGCAGGAAATGGCGGCGATCACCACCCCGCTGTCTGCCGCGCTTTCACGGCCATCGCCGCGCACCGCAGCGGCTCCGCTGGCGCATTCCCAGCGAGTGACGCCCACCCGCAAAACGGCACCTCCAGCCAAAACGAGAACCAGCCTAGCCAAAACCAAACTGGTCATGATCGGGGGCGGCGTACTGGCCCTGATTCTCGTGGGTTACTTTTGGCTGAGCGACAGCTCTTCAGGCGGCTCTGGTGGGCGAATCATCTCGACCATCGTGGACTCCAAGCCGCCTAAAGTGAGCTTCCAATTACCCCAGGACCGCATTTATCCGCCTTCGGACCGCAACATCACGCTTTTCTATGTGGGCAATACCGGCACGCTGAGCTCCCGCAAAGGTGGCGACGGCAATCTAGCCAAGGCAAACACCAACGAGGCCATCCTCGAATGGCGGGACATTTCGGAACGCGGCAATGACAACATCCTGCGTGCGGCGAAAAACGACACCAGCTACGCACCCAAGCTGGTGGACTGGCCGGTGGCCAAAAGTGGCTCCGGCCCCAAGGGGGGGCGCAGGGTGCTCGATTTTCGCGTTCGTGATGGAAAGCCATCTGGGCTCGAACTGGTGAACCCGAAAGAACATGAGACGGCTTTCCCGTTCGGGAAGGACTCCGTGCTCGGTGAGGCCGGCCTGAGTATTTTGGCCGTCACTCAGGCGGATGGGAGCAAGCTGCCGATGCGCATTTTAGAAGTCGGTAATGACCAAGGTGCAGGGGCCGTGGTGAGGGTGGATGACAAAAAGAACCTCGTGGCCGAGATCAAGCAGGGGGCGTCCTGTGCCAAGATCGTTTCACGAGATGTGAATGCCACCGCAGCCTGCGTGTGGGCGCTGGTTTGGAATGTGAGTGGTTCGGTCGAGTTTCGTGCCAAGGACGCGGATGGGCGGGCATTCTCCGGCACAGCCAAAGTGGATGCCCCCCAAGGACCGCTTTTCCGCTGCTCGGTAGGCCGGGTAACGACGGAGGATGGCAAGGCAGCCGCAGCGGGGCCCGAGCAGTTTAATGGCTACCTGGCGGAGCTGCTCGTCTATGCGAGTGCTTTGAAGCTCGATCAGGTGCAGCTCGCGGAAAGCCGCCTGCGTGACCATTATATTCAGGGTGGAGCCTCGCCGGTGAAGGACCGATTGAAGACCAAGCTGCCGTGGGTGGAGCCGCGCAATGCCTGGAAGCTCACCGCCAGCCACAAAGAAGGAGATGCGGCCAGAGCCGTGGACAGCAATCAAGGTACCCGTTGGGCCACTGGGGAGCCGATGAAGGGTGGGGAATGGTTCCAAGTCGAACTGCCATCTGAAATCGATATCACGGGTCTCGCGATGGACAGCCAGGCCAACTCGCAGGACTACCCACGCCAATTCAAAGTGGAACTCTCCAAGGACGGTAACTCATGGGAGCCGCCTGTGGTCACTCAAGATGGAAAATCACCTGTCATTGAAGTGGTATTTCCTTCTCCCCATCGAGCCAAATTCATCCGAATTACCCAAACGGGCATCTCCGGGAACAGCTGGGGATTTCACGAGCTGGTGCTCTTCAAAAAGTAGGATTGAGTTTGATCCACCCCTAGCGGCCTAAAGCATGTAATGGGTGAAGCCTGAATCACTTCACGGCCGACTTCCGCCGCCGGATTGGCATCAAGCTACCGAGCACTACCACAAGGACGCTGCCGGGCTCCGGCACGGGGGCCACGTTGAAGCTGAAATCGTCGAAGTAGTTTTTATAGCTCAGCGCCGTTATCCAGCGTGCCGCTGCGGAAATCCCAGCGGAGTTCGGTGACGGCATCGGCGTTCACGCCCAGGCTTTGTCCCGTGAGGATGGAAACGGATGAACCGAGGGTAGCTGTGAGGTCGTCATAGGCACGCACACCCACATTGACCGTGTCGGATTGTGTGTCGAGCACCACAGACATTTCCGACCAGCCCTGCGTGCCCACATGGCTGGCTGAGCTGATCCAGGAGCCTTCAGAGCCAGTCATGTGATACTGAACGAGATTTTCGACCCTGCAACCCACACCGAAAACGGATTGACCGAGGTCTTCTTGCTGAAATCCCTCCTCGCCCTCACCCGGCCTGGTGGTGAGGTGGTGGTAGGAAATCCCCCCTTCAGATCCAGCCGCGATGACCTGGAACTGCTCGGAGAATGGGTACTCACGCTTCGCGCGGAAAAGCAGCTTGTCGAACTGGCCCGCGAGGCCCGTGCGGCTCCCGGAGCCATCTCCGTGCAATGCGAGCCGTCTGGTGTGAACCTCTTTCTTCACGTTCGCCGCCAAGACTAGGCCTCCATCCATTGGCAAAGTTCTCCGCCGCTTGAAGAGAAACGAAGCGAGCCTTGACCATTCACGCTTCCCCGCCTTTGTAGTAGCCCTCGTTTTACCAGCCACACCACCCTGCACCTATGTCGGATTTCATCGCCAAAAACATCGCCGAAGTCGCCCCCTCCATGACCCTTTCCATCACCGCCCAGGCGAAGGCGCTCAAGAAGCAGGGGGTCGATGTGCTGAACTTCGGGGCCGGTGAGCCTGACTTTGACACCCCCGCCCACATTACCGCTGCGGCCATCGAAGCCCTCCAGGGCGGCAAAACTCGCTATACCGAGAGCGCCGGCATCCTCGAACTTCGCGAGGCCATCGCCGCCAAGTTCCTCGTGGACAATCAGCTCCAATATGAGCCATCCCAGATCAGCGTGAACTGCGGCGCCAAGCATTCCTGCTACAACGCAATCCTCGCCGTCGTGAATCCCGGTGACGAAGTCATCATCCCCGCCCCTTACTGGACCAGCTATCCCGAGATGGTGCGCCTTGTCGGCGGCATCCCTGTGATCGTCGAAACGAAGCGCGAAAACGATTGGAAGATCACGCCAGAAGAATTCGAGGACGCCATGTCCCCGATGACCAAGATGATCATCATCAACAGCCCCGGCAACCCCACCGGCAGCGTCTATTCCAAGGAAGAACTTGCCAAGATCGGCGAAATCGCTGCGGGCGAAGACATCATCATCCTCAGCGATGAAATCTACGAAAAGCTCGTCTATGCCGGTGAAAAGCACGTCTCCATCGCCAGCATCAGCAAGGAAATCTTCGACCACACCATCACCATCAACGGCTTCTCCAAAGCCTACGCGATGACCGGCTGGCGCCTCGGCTACACCGCCGCTCCGAAGAAGATCGCCGATGCCATCGACACCATTCAGAGCCACACCACCAGCAATCCGACCACCTTCGCGCAATACGGTGCCCTCGCCGCCCTCCAGGGCGATCAGCAGATCGTGGCCGACATGCGTGACGAGTTCGACGTCCGCCGCCAATACATGATGAGCCGCCTCACCGGCTTCAAAAACGTCCGTGTCGTCGAGCCAAAGGGTGCCTTCTACTTCCTCGTGGACATTGAGCAGACCGGCATCAAGAGCGTGAATTTCTGCGAGAAGCTCCTCAGCAAGCAGCGCGTGGCCGCCGTTCCCGGCGTCGCCTTCGGCTCCGAGCACACCATCCGCTTCAGCTACGCCACCAGCCTTGAGATCATCAACTCGGGCATGGACCGCTTCGAGGAGTTCTGCTCGCAGCATTAATCGAATGATAAAACGGCCTCCTCGTGGGGTATGGGACTCTCCTCATCCTCGTGAGCGCCGTTTCTCTTCTCAAAGACCTCGATTACTCCGTCCTGCAGCAATGCATGCATTGCGGCATGTGCCTGCCCACATGCCCCACCTACGTCGAGACGAAGATGGAGCGAAACAGCCCTCGCGGCCGTATTTCCCTGCTTCGGGCGGTGGCAGATGGAGAGCTGGAAGTCACGAAAGCGCTTTCGGATGAGATGTACTACTGCCTCGGCTGCCTAGCCTGCCAGACGGCTTGTCCGGCGGGGGTCAATTATGCCGAACTCTTCGAAACCGCCCGCGCCGAGGTGGAGCAGGCCGGAGTCGCCCAATCCACCCAACGTGATTTTTGGCGCTGGCTCACCCTGAACACGCTTTTCATGCGCCCGTGGCTGCTGCGACTCGTGGGACGCATGTTGAGGTTTTATCAAGCCACCGGCCTCGACCGCTTCATGCGCCGCATGAAGTTCTTCGGCCTCATGCCAGCCTCATTGGTGGCTTTGGAGCCTCAGACGCCGAAAATCGCCACGAGTTTCTCCGATGAGTTGATTGAGCCCGTCGAGACGCCTGAGGGCGGGAAAAAGCATCGCGTCGGCATGCTCACTGGCTGCGTGCAGGATCTCGCCTTCTCCGACATCAACCGCGACACCGTCGATGTGCTGCTCGCGAACGATTGCGAGGTCGTGACGCCTCGCTCGCAGAGCTGCTGCGGCTCCCTGCACGCCCACAATGGCGAGTTGGAACTGGCCCGCGAACTAGCCCGCCGCCAGATCGACGCTTTCGATCTCGATTCACTCGATGCCATCATCACCAATGCCGGAGGCTGCGGTTCGCATTTGAAGACTTACGGCCATCTTTTGCATGGTGATCCGCTCTACGCGGCCAAAGCGGCCCAGTGGGACAAAAAGGTGAAGGACATCCACGAATGGCTCGTGCAGGTTGGCCTTCGCAAGCCGCAGGCTGGCGCAGGCATCAGCGAGGTCACCTACCACGAGAGCTGCCATCTCTGCCATGGTCAGAAGGTCGTCGCCCAACCTCGCCAGGTCCTGCAAAGCATTCCCGGCCTCGTTTTGAAGGAACTCCCAGAGTCCAACTGGTGCTGCGGCAGCGCCGGCATCTACAACATCACCCAGCCTGAGCAGAGCCGGAAGCTCCTCGACCGCAAAGTGGCCTGCGTGAAGTCCACCTGCGTCAGCGTCGTCGCCACCAGCAATCCCGGCTGCCATCTCCAGCTCGCCAACGGCCTCCGTGCTTCTGGTCAGACTGTCACGCAGCCGGTCACGCTACTGGCGCAGGCTTATCGGGCGGAGGAGAAGGCGTGATCGACTCGGATCAGCGCTCCTCCACCCAGCTCGGAGCCGGGTAGCTGCCAAGGATCTTGGCACTCGCGGAGGCGCTGCCGAGGCCGCTGATGGCATCTTGAATGCCGCTATCTTCGAAATGACCGCTTACTTCGAGGAAGAAGCGGGCTTGGCGGCCATCGCCGGGCATCGGGCGATTTTCGATCTGGCGGACGTTGACGTTTCGCGAGGCAAAGGCCTGCAAAATCTCCATCAGCGAGCCCACGCGGTCGCTCGCATCGACCATGAGCATCGTGTTGTCATTGCCGGAGGGCGGACCGCTGCGGCGGCCGAGGATGATGAAGCGTGTCTGCGTGGCGTAGGCCTTCGGTGAGGAGGCCAGCACCCGCAGGCCATGCAGTTCCGCTCCCAGCGGCGTGCCCAGCGCGGCGATGCCATCCTCGCGGGCGGCTTCTTCTGCGGCGAGGCTGGAACTGGAGCACTCGATCAAACGGGCACCGGGAAACTGCTCCACGAGCCATGGACGGCAATGAGCGATCATCTGCGGATGACCGTGAATGGCCGTGACTGGCTTCGAGGCATCGCGCAGCATCACGGCGGCATCCGCCTTCCACAAAATCTCCGCGTAAATGCGTAGCTCGCTGCCAGCTAAATGGTCGAGCGTGTGATGCACCGCGCCCTCGCTGGAATGCTCGATGGGCAGCACGCCGTAATCGACCTCATGCGCCGCCACACGGTTGAAAACAGCCTCCGTGCTCGCCTCCGCCACATACTCCACGCAGTGGCCGAATTTGTTCACCGCCACCTGATGCGTCCACGAGCCAGCCGGGCCGAGAAAGGCGATTTTCAGGCTGTCCTCAAGGGCTAGCGCCGCGCTCATGATCTCACGGAAGATCGCACGAATGGCCCGCTCGGTGAGGCGACCCTTCTGCTCTGCATTTAAAGCGGCCAGCTTGCGCAGGAGCTGATCCTCGCGGCCGGGCACATAGATATCGAGGTCGTCCTTCCGTTTGATCTCGCCCACCTCGTGGACCAGCTCAGCACGTTCGTTCAGCAACCGCAGCAACTCGCGGTCGATGCGATCAATCTTCGAGCGGACTTCATCAAGTGACATGGCTTCCGCAGAGTCTCCGGTTGGGTTATTCGCCATCGGGGGTTTCTTCCGCTGCGGCGGGGGCTTCTTGAGAGGCCACCGGGGCCAGAGCGAGCTGTTCCGCAGGCGATTCGGCATTCTGCTGCGCCTGCCCTTCCTCAGCGGTGGGCAGTTTCACGCGGCGCAGTTCTTGAGCGTTGGGCATCTCATCGAGGGATTTGACGCCAAAATGGTCCAGGAAAGCCTCCGTCGTGCCATAAAGCAGCGGACGGCCCGGCAGATCCGCCCGGCCTTCGATCTTCACCAGACCACGATCGACCAGTTGCTGCACCATCGTGTCCACGGACACGCCGCGGACCGCCTCGATGCCCGCCCGCGTGATCGGCTGGCGGTAGGCGATGATCGCCAAAGTCTCCAAAGCAGGCTGGCTGAGACGCGGCACCTTTTTCCCCGGATAAAGGGCACGGCACCATTCGGCATACTCACCACGGGCGCAGATACGCCAGCCATTCACCCTCTCCACGATGGTAAAGGAATGCTTCTCCTGCTCGTAGCGGGCGATGAGGGCATCAAGCGAAGCGCGGATGGTCTCCTCCGTCACCTCGGCCAACGGAGCCACCCATTCCGGGACGGGCGCACCTTCACCAGCCTCGCCGCTTTCCGTCGCTGCCCCGAGGATGTCCTTGGCCGTCTCCTTCACCGCCGTGCACATTTGCGGCACGCCCAGGGGTTCCTGGGAGGCAAAAAGGAGGGCTTCAACGATCGAGTTCAGTTCCATGCGAAAGGTCGCCAATCTCAAGCGAGGCCCGGCAATGAGTCAAACCTAGATTGCCACGCCGCCCAGGGGTTCGGAGAGCCTCGCCCCCATTATTTCACCCGCTTCAACTTGAGCAGCGGAGCCGCTGGCGAGGCAAACTGCGCCACAAACAGGTTTCCCGCCGCGTCGGCACAAACGCCGTGCGGATGGATGAACGTCCGCCGGTCACTCTGCATGGGCTGAAGCACGCCGTTTTGATACTCGGCCGCCGGAGCGCCGATATTCGAGACGATCTTCCACTGCGCATCCACGATGGAGATGAAACCGGGGGATTCCTTCACCTTTGGCCATTGATCGCCGAGATGCGGGATGATCGTGAAAGGGCCGAAAGGGATGATGTCACGCGGATTGCCGCCGGGGAAAGGCATCTGGTCGATGAATTGCCCGTCGAGGCTGAAGCGCCGGATTTCCTGCTGATCGCTCATCGCAATGACCACTCGCGGCGTGCCATCGCGATCATCGAAAGCCCCGCCGTGCGGCCCCCAGTGTTCAAGGCGGTCTTTTTCGTCGCCAAGATCCCCGCCCCAGGTGCGGAGCAGGCTGCCATCCGGCTTGTATTGGAAGATGTAATCCTTCCCGTAACCATCAAACACCGCAAACGAGCCGTCTCTGAAGTGAATCGTCTTTGAGGGGCGATACTCAGCCTCCGTCGCATGCAGCTTCGCCTCGGCGGGCCAGGGATAAACGGCCAGTTCCTGGCCATCGAGCGTCAGTTTGCGGACCTGATGGAGTTGCGTGTCGGTGATGAAGAGCACCTCGGAGCCATCCGCCTCCCGCACGAGACTCAGGCCATGCGCACCGGGCATCCGAGCGGTCCAGTGGGTGATGAGAGCACCGCTTTCCGCATTGAGGATGACCACATTGTTGCGGGCGTCATCGGTCAAAAACAGCAACCGCCCCTTCGAGTCGATCACCACCGCATGGCCGTTTTTCACATTCACCTTCGCCAAAGCCTCGCGCCCCCATTCTGGCACCACTTGATAACGAAACTCGCCCTGGCCGAGGATTTCATCCGCAGCGGGGGCGAGTGTGGCAAAGGTCAGAACGAGGAGAGAGGCCAGCGTGCGCATGCGAAACGCAAACGGCCCCGACCACGCCTTATTTCGCGGCGTCCTTTTTCTTCACCGGATACTTGCCGGGAGATTTCTCGAAGGCGGTGAGGCAGTCCATGCAGCAAAAAGCCACCGGGCCATCGGCGGTCTTCATGCGGTAAATAGGACGGGCTGCCTTGGCATCGACAGGGCAGATATCATTGATCGGCCAGGCAGCGAGCACCGTGGTGGCCATCGCCAAGCTGGCGATCAGAGGAGCAAACAACGATTTCATAAGATTGGTAGGTGGTGGTGGTTGAATTGCGCGTCACCCCTCTGAACGCCCCAGCCGCCCATCATCATAGCCCTTCGCAAATCCCGCTCATGGAAGACCAAGCGAGGCACAGGACAGCGTGACGCCAAGTTCCCGCTTGTGCCTTCCCTGCCCTTCGGCGTTCAATGACCCATGTTCGATGCTGAACGCTCTCTTTCTTCCCCGGCTCACCGTGAGCATTTGAAGCAGCTCTACCGCTCCACGCTGCTCGATGATGTGATGCCGTTCTGGCTGCGGCATGGCATGGATGAGGAGCACGACGGCATCATCACCTCGCTGGACCGCGACGGCTCGATCCTCGACACAGACAAGAGCATCTGGTTCCAAGGGCGAGCGGCGTGGACCTTTGCCACGCTTTACAACACCGTCGAAAAGAAGCGCGAATGGCTCGCCGCAGCCGGTTCATGCCTCTCCTTCCTCGAAACGCATGGCTACGCCACCAACGGCAAGCTCTTCTTCACCGTCACCCGCGAGGGAAAGCCGCTGCGCATGCGGCGCTACGTCTTCAGCGAGGCTTTTGCCTCCATCGCGCATGCCGCCTATGCCAAGGCCACCGGCGATGAACGCTACGCGGACATGGCGAAGCGTGATTTTGCCACCTACCTAAAGCACAGCTTCGAGCCGGGGCTCATGCAGCCGAAGATCGACTCCGAAACGCGGCCGATGATGGGCATCGGAGCCCTCATGATCGGCATCGCCACGGCGCAGGAACTCCGCGTGAACCTCGGCGACCTCAAAATCAGCGGTCACACCTGCTCCGAATGGGCGGACCGCTTCATCCTGGAGATCGAGCGCTTCTTTTTCAAACCGGACCTCGGTGCCCTGATGGAGATCGTGGCCCCGGATGGCTCCATTCTCGATCACTTCGAGGGTCGCACGCTGAATCCCGGCCATGCGCTGGAGTGTGCGTGGTTCATCCTGCATGAAGGGCGCTGGCGTTCGGAGAAAAGCTACATCCGCCTCGGCCTTCAGATCCTCGATGCCATGTGGGAACGCGGCTGGGACAAGGAGCACGGCGGCCTCTTCTACTTCCGCGATGTCTTCCACAAGCCAGTGCAGGAATACTGGCACGACATGAAATTCTGGTGGCCGCACAACGAGGCGGTGATCGCCACGCTGCTCGCCTGGCACCTCACCGCGGATGCCAAATACGCCCGCTGGCATCAAATGGTGCATGACTGGAGCTTCCAGCACTTCCCCGATCCACAGCACGGCGAATGGTTTGGCTACCTCCACCGTGATGGCAATCCTTCCGTGACGCTGAAAGGCAACATGTGGAAGGGGCCCTTCCACCTGCCGCGCATGCTTTGGTATGGCGAAAGGCTGCTGGGATAGCCAGCGAACTCAATTCACACCCGGCAGGAAATACGTCTGCCCGCGAACCACAGGCTGCTTCTTCTTGGAGGCTTTCGGCGGTTTCGGAGTTGCTGACTTCTTCGAGAATCCCCAGCCGGAACCTTTCGCCTTTTGATCGAGGCTGGCGAGCGGCTGAAAGCTGATCTGCTGCGGCTCTTCGACCACCACAGGCTTTGCAACGACCGCCACGGGCTTCAACGGCGCTGGAGTCGCTGCCATGACAGGCGCGGGCTTTGCCACAGGCTTTTCGGCCTTCACGGGCTTGGCTGGCTTTGGCTCGTCAGCACCGCCACCAAACATACCGCCCCAAAACGACCCCTTCTTCGGCTCGGCGGAGGCCACTTCGACCTTCTTCGGCTGCGGCGCAGGCTTTGTGCCAAGGATCTGCGTCTCGCCACGGATGGGCCCAGGCGCTGTCACGGCTACTTCGACCATCTTCGGCTGCTCCACCGGTTTGGGCTTCACGGGTGCCGGTGGCGGCGGTGGCTCGGCGATGGCTACCTGCACCTTGGGACGCGTATCCTCCTCCTGCTTTGGAGCGATGACGATGTCCTCGCGGCTCAGCTTATGCGGCACGGGCAGCCAAGTGGTGAGATGCCCATCCGGTGCGTCGCCCACGATTTCCACGGGCGTGCCCAGCGGTGTGGCTCGATAAAAAATCGCCGCCATTTTCGATGGCAGTCGGATGCAGCCATGCGAGGCCGCAAAGCCCGGCAGATAGCCCTCATGCATGCCAATCCCGCCCGTGATGCGCATGAAGCTCCGCATGCTGGCTCCCAGGTAATGCGTGCCCGGAGGCGGCGAATCCCGCCGCACATCCACATCCCCTTCCACGATCCGCCCGTGACCATCGACAAACGACCCGTAGATCGAGGAGCGATGATCCGCGTCCTTTTCGATGATGCGGTAGTTCCCGCGCACGGTGCCATTCCCTTCACGTCCGGATGAAATCGGCGCGGCCCCCACGAGCTTACCACCTTTGTAAAACCGCACCACCTGGCGGCTGAGATCGATCGTGATGCGCGGTGAACCCGCCACACGATCACCGATCCACCAGCCTTGAGCTGCCTCCGTCTCCTCCGGTGTGGAGCAGGCACCCAGACTCATCACGGCGACGGCAGCGGCTGCCACTCGGCCCATCTTCATCAACAAGGTAAAATTCATCATGCGACGGCCATTCTGAGCTGGTCCACACGATTTGGGCAACAACGAAAACACGTTTATCCCGTCACATCACCGCTTTCATCGCCGCGAGCAGTTCTGAGTAGTCATCAAAGGCCTGAAACTGGGGAAATTGCGCCTGAATGGAGGCCGGGGCGTGGAAGAAGAAGCCTGCATCGGCCTCGCCGAGCATCGTCGTGTCATTGAAGGAGTCGCCCGCAGCCAGCACGCGGTAGTTGAGCGATTTGAAGGCGGCCACCGCCTTCTGCTTTTGGTTCGGCTGCCGCAGCTTGTAATTCACCATGCGGCCATCGGCGGCCACTTCGAGTTGGTGGCAAAAGATCGTCGGCCAGCCGAGCTGGCTCATCAGCGGCTGCGCAAACTCCGCGAAAGTATCACTCAGGATAATGACCTGCGTCATGGCACGCAGCTCATCGAGGAATGCCTTGGCCCCCTCCATCGGCGAGAGCGTGCCGATCACCTGCTGGATGTCCGGCAGCTTCAAGCCATGCTGATCAAGGATTTGGAGCCTGCCCGCCATCAGTTTGTCGTAATCTGGCTCGTCCCGCGTGGTGCGGCGCAGCTCGGCGATGCCAGTCTTTTCAGCAAAAGCGATCCAGATTTCCGGCACGAGAACGCCTTCGAGATCGAGGGTGACAATGGTTTGGGGCTTCATTCGCAGTTCAAAGTTTCAGGTTCAAAATTCAAAGTTCAAAGTTCAATGTTCAATGTTCAATGTTCTCTTAGCTCGCCTCGATGGCTTCGCAAACATCTCTCCAACCTGGAAAGCGCCATTCATTTGGAAAGCCGCCGCACTGGATGGGCTTCACCGGCTGGATGCGGCACACATTGAGGCCTTCGAGGAAGACACACTCCCCCGCCCCGCCGGGGCTGTCGATGATGCTCAGGCCCGTGCGATTGGCGTTGAGGCGAGTGTATTGCGCCGTGAACTCCGCCTCACTCAGCCCCAGAAAGGCGGCAATGCCCGCCACCTCTTCATCGGTGATGCGCACATCGCCCGGCCAGCGGCAGCAGTTGCCGCAGCGCTGGCACAGATAGTGTGGCGTGGATGTTTCTTTGCTCATGGCGATAGTTTGTCCTATGAGCGGAGAAATTGAAGCCGCAAATCCCCATCACCCTCACTCTTTTACCGCCACCGGAGGACCACCGGGGCGAGGTGGAGATCGTGGAGGAATGGGCACGCGGTCTCGATTGGGTGCGCTGGCTGCTCGGCAGCGTGCGAGCACGCACCGAGCATCTCTCCATGAATGGTGGCGGCTGGCAGAGCTTCAGCGAAGGCCTGTTTCCTGAAAAAATAGCCCCCGCCCTCGAAGCCGCTTGGACCGCCGCTCATGCGGGTGATCTCGCCGCCCTCCTCGCGGCCGATGCTGAACTGAGCACGAAGCTCAGCAGCGCTGAAAACAAGCGCAGCCGGGATGCTGGGAGCATCCTGCTCAAATCCACCCACAAAGCCCGCTATCAGGGCGTGCTCGGCCACTTCCGCGATCACATCGCCGCTGGCAGCGCCGAAGGCCATCTCGCCATCGTCTGGGCCGCCGTGGGGAATTTTTTCCACCTCAGCCTCGCCAACGTGATCGCCGAATACCTCCGCCTCGAATGGGAAATTGGCACCCGCGATGATTTGAAGCGCCGCGAGCCAAATTTCGGCCTGCTGACCCGTGAGGTGCTCTTAGGCCGCATGCGCGAGCCGAAGGTGATTTGAGCTTCCAAGAAAAAGATGATGGCAGAGCGGCCCGCCACGCGTTTCATGCCGCCTACACCCACCATGCGCCCGCTTTTCGCCCTCCTCGCCCTCGTTTCCTGCTCGCTCGCCGCTGACCCCGTGCAGCTCACGCTCGCTGATTTCACCAATCTAAGTGGCGAAGCCCCCACCGGTGGCTGGCAGGCCGAGGGAGAAAGCGTCATCCACCTCGCCGGCAAGGGCGGCGGCAATTTGATCTCCAAAAACAAATACAAGAATTTCGTCCTCGAATGGGACTGGAAACTCAATCCAAAGGGTAACAACGGCATCAAATACTGGGTCACCAAGGTCGGCGGTAAAGAATGGCTCGGCATCGAATACCAAATGATCGACGACAGCGGCCATCCCGACGGCCTCAAAGGTGGCAGCCACACCACCGCCTCCATTTACGACATCAAGGAGCCGATCCCAGGCAAGCTCGTGAAGCCCGCTGGCGAGTGGAACAGCAGCAAAATCATCGTCCAGGACGGCAAAATCCAGCATTGGCTCAACGGCGCCCTCGCCAGCGAAGCGGATACCACCACGGCCGAGTGGAAGGAGATGATCGCGAAGAGCAAATTCAAGAACAAGGAAGGATTTGCCCCCGGCCTGGGCAAAATCATGCTCACCGAGCACGGCGACGAGACCTGGTTCCGCAACATCCGCCTTACCGCGAACTGAGCCAATCGGCATTCGACATTCGTCGTTCGCCATTTTATCAGCCAGCGACATGCTCCCCTGGCTCGCCACTGACCGTTTTCCCCTCTACCTCGCCCCGATGGCGGGTGTGACGGACGTGACCTTTCGCGGCATGTGCAAAGAACTCGGTGCCGATGTCATGGTGACCGAGTTCGTCAGCGCCGAGGGCATTCTCCAGCGTGACGACCGCACCCGGCACTACACCGAATTCGACGACAGCCAGCGCACGCTCGGCGTGCAGCTCTTCGGAGCCGATGGCGTGCGCATGGGCGAGGCTGCACGAAAAATCATCGACTGGAAGCAGCCGGACTTCATCGACATCAATTTCGGCTGCCCGGTGAACAAGGTTGTCTCCAAAAACGGCGGTTCCTCCCTGCTCAAAGACTGCCCGCTGCTTCAAAGCGTGGCCGCCGAAGTCGTCAAAGCCGTGCCCATCCCCGTCACCGCCAAGATGCGCATCGGCTGGGACGCTCAAACGATCAACGCCGTCGAAGTCGCCCGCCTTTTGGAGGACAGCGGCATCCAAGCCATCGCCGTGCATGGCCGCACTCGGGCGCAAGGCTACACCGGCGTCGCCGATTGGGAAGTCATCGCCCAAGTAGCCGATGCGGTGAAAATCCCCGTCATCGGCAATGGCGACATCCACACTGGCCACGATGTCCAACTCCGCCGCTCGCAAACCAACGTCCGCGGCATCATGATCGGCCGCGCTGCCATGACAAACCCGTGGGTCTTTGGTGAAGCCAAACACTTCCTCGCCACCGGCCAGCACGCCACTCTCGCTAGCATTGAAGACCGCTTCAACTTCATGCGCCGCCACTGCCAACAAGCCATCGCCCACGATGGCCGAGGCCGCGAATTCGAGATGATCCGCAGCATGCGCAATCGCCTCATGAATTACACCAAGTCCATCCCCGGCGGCAAATGGCTCCGCCAGCACTTCAGCCACGTCGCCAGCCTCACCCAGCTCGACGACATCCTGGCCGCGTATTTCAAGCATCAGGAGGAAGTACACCGCCTCTCCGAGGCGGAGGCATGATGGCCTACTTCTGCCCGTAATACGCCCCAGGGCCGTGCTTTCGCAGGTGGTGCTTTTCGAGGATGTGAGAAGGGATGGAGGCGAGTGAGGGATTCAGCGAGTAGCTGCCGAGGGCCATCTGGGCGCACATTTCGAGGGCGATGCTGTTGTTCAGCGAATCCATGGCGTTTTTGCCAAAGGTGAAGGGCGCGTGATGGAGTTGGAGCACGGCAGGCATCTCCAGCGGGTCGAGGCTCAACTCACGCAACCGCTCGACGATGGTCACGCCGGTGAAGTGCTCGTAATCGGCATTCACCTCCTCGGGCGTGAGCGCCCGCACGAGGGGCACGGTGCCGTGGAAGTGATCGGCATGCGTGGTGCCGTAGCAGGGCAGCTCGCGGCCAGCCTGACAAAACATGGTGGCATGCAGGCTGTGCGTGTGAGCGATGCCGCCGATCTTCGGAAACTCGCGATAGAGGTGCAGATGCGTTTTGGTATCGCTCGATGGCCGCAGCTTGCCTTCGACGACTTTCCCTTCGAGATCGAGCACGACGACGTCCGCCGGGGTGAGTTGGTCGTAGTCCACACCACTCGGCTTGATGGCCCACAGGCCGCTGGCGTGATCGATGCCGCTCACATTGCCCCAGGTGAGGCGCACGAGGCCGCTGGCGGGCAGGGCACGGTTGGCTTCACAGACTTGGTGGCGGAGTTCGTCGAGGGTCATAGTGCTTCGTGCTCATGCGGAGAGGTTCTTCAACCAAAACGTCAGCGTTTTCGGTGACTCGGCCTCCTCGCCGATTTCCTTCCAGATGAAGGTGGCCTGGAGTTCGGGATGCTTGGTGTAGCCCTGACTCTGCCAGAATGGATCGAGCGTGCGATACCCAGCCGGACGCAGCGGATGAGCCGCCGGACGGTCCACGGCGCAGAAGGTGGCGATGCGGGCACCGATGGCTTTGGCGTGAGCTTCGCGGCGCTGGAAGAAGGCTTTACCGAGGCCGAGCCCTCGATACTCCGGCAGCAAGATGGATTCGCCGAAGTAGCAGAGGTCCCTCAAATCGTAGCCACCCGCCTTCACGAAGGCCGCCTGAAACTCGGGACCTTCTTCCACCATCGGCAGGCAAGTCGTGGCACCGATCACGCGGCCTGCGTCAAAGGCCAGCACGACGAGGCTGCGCTCGCAGCGGAGGTAGCTTTGCAAATACTCGCGTTCGTATTCGAGGCTGCCGTCATAGAGATATGGATACTCGCGGAAAACGGCGATTCGCAGGCCGCCGAGGGCATCGAGATACGGCTCAAGCGCCGCGCCATGGAAGTTTTGAAGCGTGATCTCAGGCATGAAAACGGGCGTTACTTAGCTGCGTCGGCTTTTTTGATCTCTTCGGGCTTTTTCTCCTCCGTCTTCGGATCAGGCGGCGTGCTGGGCACGGCGATGAATTTCGCCTTTTCGGGATCCTGGCGTGGGAGCGTGCCCTGGAGCTTCTGAAGCTGCTCGGGGCTCTCTTTCCGCGTTTCAGCTTTGGGTGCCGGAGGCGGGACCGCGGCAGCAGCAGGCTTGGCTGGCGTCTCGTCCTTCGGCGCGGCGGCTTTTTCGCAACTGGTCAAAGCCAGGACAAAGGCTGGCAGGAAAAGGGCAAGACGTGAGATCATGGTGGTGAGGTGCGTAAAACCTCGCCGAGGCGTGGCACGAATGCAATGCGCCGCCTCGTCTACTCAATCGCAGAACGTGAGGCTGGACATTCCACCGCCTCGCGCTCCATTCCCGCCCCGCCACTGTCATGAAGCTTCTCTTCTCCCTCCTTTTCCTCTGCACCGCCGTTTGGATGCCCGCACAGGACGCCGCACCAGCCTCCGAGCGAACCGCCATCGAGTTCAAGGACGGCGATAAGCTGGTGCTGCTGGGAAACACTGTCTTCGAACGTGAGCAGCGTTACGGTGCCTTCGAGCCTCGCCTGGCTCTCGCACTTGGAGATACCAAAGTCAGCGTGCGAAACCTCGCATGGAGCGGTGATACCGTCTTCGGGCATGCCCGCTCCTACTTCGGCCCGCCAGAGGAAGGTCTGCAGCGTCTCTCGGGTCATCTCGACATGCTCAAGCCGACCGTCGTGATGCTTTGCTACGGCTCCGAGCTGGCTTTTGAACGCCTCAAAGGCCTGCCGGACTTCCTCACCGGTTACCGCAGCCTCATTGACCTCATCCGGGCGAAATCCCCCGGCGTGCGCATCGTGGTGGTGGCACCGCCGCCGCTCGTAAACCTCCAAGCCCCCCTGCCTGACCTCACCACCGAGAACAAAAACCTCTCCAGCCTCCGCGATGCGCTGCGCAAATTCGCGATGATGCAAAACGCCTTCTTCGTGGACTGGTTCGAACTCATGGGCGGAATGCCGAAACCTGGCCTCGCCTCCAAATCACTCACCGAAAACGGCGTTCACTACACCCAGGAAGGTTACGAAAAGCTCGCCTCGAAGCTCGTCGAAGGTCTGGGCCTGAAAATGCCGGAAGCCCCCTCCCCCGCCCTCGAAAATCTCCGCCGTGCGGTCATCGCCAAGGACACCCTTTTCTTCAATCGCTGGCGTCCCCAGAACGAGACCTACCTCTTCGGCTTCCGCAAACATGAGCAGGGCCAAAACGCGAAGGAGATCCCCATGTTCGACCCACTCATCGCCGAAGGTGATGCCACCATTCAGAAGCTGAAGGCCGAAGCACTCTCGCAAGCACGTCGTCCCTGATCGGACTCAGGGCTGGCCGGTTTGAGCGAGCACCTTGTCCCGCAGCGCCTTTGTAAAAGCCACCGCATCCATCGCGGAAGTTGGCAAAACGGGCACCTCAATCGCTGTGCCCAGGGCTTTGAGACCCCAAATCTCCTCCAGACGCTCCGGCATGGCTCCGAGTACGTGGAGGTATTTCAACCGATCACCCTCCGCCCGCAGCCGCTCGGCCATTTTTTCCAATGCAGCCGGCACGCGAGGCACGGTAGCAAAACGCAGCGTGCGCAGCACCGGCTGGCCGGTGAGTTCGTGCGCCATCGAAAGCATCGTGGCAAGCGCCATCGCGGCGGATTCCTCGCCCGCACCATACGGCACGAGCACCATCGTGACATCGTAAGGCATCTGCTTGCCCGCCAGTTCGGAGTCGATGTTCGAGCACTCGGCCCCCGCCGCTTCGAAGCGATCCCGCCGTACGCTGTAGCCCATATTTTCCTCCCCAAGAGTGGATTGGAGGTAACCAGGCACGGCTTGCAAGGCGTCGGCTTGCTTCAAAACATCCCGCAGCAGGTTCGTGTGCTTTTCGAGGCCGCCGAGGCTGATGTCTCGCTTCAAGGCCAGCGCATATTTAAAGCTGCGATCGGCCTCGCGGTCCTTTTTCCACTGCCAGATGCCAAAGCTGGCAATGCCCAGTATCACCGTGCCCGCAGGAAAAAGCACGAGCGCGGCCCGGATCCAGCGTCCGGGATCGGAGGAGGCCTGAGGAGGAGAATCGGTCATGAGGAATGAATGGCTGAATGCACGGCCTGCGCCGCCCGCTGATACGCACCGCCGCTGCCCAGCATGGCGACGACGGAGGCCAGATCGGCCTGGAGAGCCTCACGGCGGTGTTTTTGCATCAAAAGCTCGGACGTGGCCTTCGCGAGGGTATCGGGATTCAAATCGTGCTGCACGAGCTCTTTTACGACCTCGCGCTTCGCGAGGATGTTGATGATGCCAAGATGCTTGATGCGCACGACGAGCTTGGCAACGACGTAGGTGGGCCAGCTTACATTATAGACGAGCGTGTAGGGCAGCCCAAAGCAGGCCGCCTCCAGCGTGGCCGTGCCGCTGGCCACCGCGCCCGCCTCGCAGCGCTGCATGAGGTCATACACGGTGCCCACCTCGATCCAGCGCTTCGCCTCCGGCACGCCGAGGGCATCCGCCATCGTGCGCATGTGCCCAGCGAGCGCCTCATTGGCCGCTGAAACCGCAAAACGCGCCTCCGGCACCGCCAAGCGGATGGCCTGCGAGGCCTGCACCATGACCGGAAACAAGCGCCGAACCTCGTTCAGCCGACTTCCAGGAAACCAGCCCACCAGAGCAGTCTCACGCTTCCAATCTCGCCGGAGCGTCTGAACGCGATCCACCATCGGATGACCGCAGAATTCCGTGCGCAACCCGCTCTTCTCGTAAAAAGCCTTTTCGAAGGGGAAAATGCAGATCATGAGGTCCAGCACCTTCGCCATCACCTTCACGCGCCCCTTCTTCCAGGCCCAAACTTGCGGGCTGATGTAATAGAGAATCTTCCCCGCGTAGCCTGCGGCTCGCAGCGACTTCGCCACACGCAAATTGAAGCCCGGGTAATCTACGAGGATGACCGCCTCAGGCCGCTCAGCCAGGATTTGCGCCTCCACCGCCAGCTTCTTCTTTTTGAAGTAACGGTAGATTTTGAGCACCTCCCACAGGCCCACCACACCCGCCTTCTCCACCCAGTCCTCGATTCCCTGCCCCGCCACCTCCCGCATCTGACGGCCGCCGAGTCCATTGACCTGCAACTCCGGTTCCAGCACCTTCATTTCACGCAGCAAACCCGCCGCATGAGTGTCTCCGCTGATTTCTCCGGCAATGATGAATACCCGTGTCATGCGAAGCACAGGAGGGCGGGAATCCAGGAGAGAAAAAACATCGACACAAGCCTAGCCGTGAGGTCCGGGCGGTCAAACGCCATGCGGGCCGAATGCCAAAACTACAGCCCGAAATCTTTAAACCGAGATTCGACCTCCGCTTCCTCACCGATCCCTCTTCTGGTCACTCAGATCACTTCCGTCCCAAAAGGGACTATTCCCACGCTTGAAGCATTTACGGCTAGGTCATGGCCGTCTGCCCCCCCCCCTCACATTTGCATGAGATACGGTTTTTCTCATTTCTACCATGATGAGCCTCCAAAGGCCTCCAAAACCAAGATGAGCCTCTGGCACCCTTGTATTTAACGCTCCATTTCGAACCAAACAGGTTTTTCCATATTTTCTAAATACCGTCTGCAACTTTTCCAAAGGGATCTACCCGCCCTTTCCGTCTCACTTCACCCTCCTCCCTTACCCTTCTAGGCCTTTTTCAGGCTTTTCTATTCTCATTTTTACAATTTGATCATATAATTTCCATATTACCCTTGTAACATTTATAATCTTAGTTTTTTTATATATAAAAAGACGCCATGAACGCCTCACGCAACATCCTCCTCGCCGCCGCCCTCCTCTTTGCGGTCTTCGTTGTCCCCGCTTCCGCTCAACAAGGCTATTACGCCGCCGGTTACTACGCCGCCTCCCAGGCCCAGCAGGCCGCCGCTTCCCACACTTCCCCACGTGCCTCCCCCGTCGCCGCTCCCCCTGCTCCCGCCACCGGCAACGCCCAGATTCGCTTCGACGGCCGTTTCGCCTCCGTCGGCTCCAGCGCTCCCGCTCAGCTTCAGCAAGCTGTTTACGCCGCCAACAAGCTCCAACACAAGCCCTACGCACCAAAAGCCGCAGGATAACTGGCTTCATTGCCCGTCATCCTGCTGGCTTCAAATGCTCATTTTTGTAACACGATTCTCGCTCTCGAAAACAAGCCACCCGACAAACCTGCGAATCAATCCCTCGCGAAGCCCCCAAATCACCCCCAAACCTCTCATCCCCAATAATCCCATGAACGTCTTCGCGCTCTCCTCCCCCACCGCCTCCAACGAAACCTCCCTCGGCTGGAACCATCTGCCTGCCTATGATGAGGTCATGAGCGAACTGCGCGGCCTGAATCACCTCGATATCAATGCCCCGCTGGCGCCCGAACCCCGCGCCAACAATCTCCTCATCGAGTCCTTCTGGAGCGCTTTGACCCGCTCAAACACGATGGTCGCCGCTTAAAAATGGCTTACTCGCGGATCACCTCAATGCCGCTGAGCAAGGTTTCGCCCTCGCTGGGCGTCAGAAAGAAAGTCAGCATACCGTCGGTAACTTCGATGTGAGAAAGAGTCTCGGTCTGAGCGGTCAATTCAGCGGGCTGAAGATGGGTGAGCGCGATTTTTCCCTGCATGGTGACATCAAAACGATGCTTCGAGCTGTCCGGCGATGAGAAGACGAGTTTGACGGTGTAGCGGCCATTTTGGAGGCCGCTGAGTTTGGCGCTGCGCAGGCCTTTGACGCCGCTGGCGGCCACCCACGGCCAACCGGTGCCTTTTTTCATCCAGAGCGAGTGCTGGAAGAAATACTCGAGCTTCGCAGGCTCGGTGACGAAGTCGATTTCGGGCGAGGGACCTCCCACGCTGGGGAAATCGAGCCAGAGGGTGCCGTCGCGTGTTTTGCGGTCGCCGGGAGCACCGAGGTTGATGCCGATACGTTGGATTTTGCCGTGAATGGCGGCTTTGGGCACGGCACCCCAGGTGGCCCATTGCTCGAAGTCTTCGGACATCGAGTAAAGCGCGAGTCCCATCGGCAGCGGGTAGCTGCAGGTGCAGCCTTCGTAGAAGTAAGGCACGTTCAAGATGCCGCCGGCGGGCACGATGCTGTTCGTGCAACCGCTGCGCGGCCCGCTGATGTGGATGGTGCCGCTTTCGACCTTCTTGTCGTAAAACGCGGCGGTGCCGCTGCGGAAAGTGAAGATGCCGCCGTAGTCGAAGCCGCCGTCGCAACCGTAGCTTTTCGGAAAGACGCGTGGTTCTTGTTCGAGCGTGAGCGGATTGATGCGGAAGCCTGATTTCGGCTGATCGGGAGACCAGTCGTTCTCTTGCGTGGGTGGGCGATACTGCGCCTGCTGGATGCTTTGCTGGTCCACGGTGCCGAATTTCGCGCGGAGTTCCGGCTGCTCGTATTCATCAAGCACGCGGCCGGTGTAGATGTCGCTGAAGACGGGCGCGAGGAGCTTGTAATCGACCTTTCCTTGGCGGTTCTTGGCATCGAGCCAGTCCTTGTCCGCCGTGATCATGACGCCATCGACGATCTTCGGCTGCGGCGCACGCTTGAAGTTGCGCAACGCATCATCAAACCACAGCACGCCGAGCGGTGCCTGCACCAGCGGGTCTTCGTTCGCGTTCCAATCGGCGAGGTAGTTCGTGGAGCCGGTGAGTGGGCCGCGGGTGTGGAGGAGTTTGCCTTCCAAGCTGACGAGTTTGCCTCCCAGCGGCCGCAGCGCGAATCCGATGGCTTTGGAGCCAAAAATGATGTTCGCGAAGTAGCGCGGGAGTTCGGACTTGGGCGACAAAACGGCCACGCGTTCGCCATAAAGGCCGGTTTTGACGAGGCGAGTGCGCAGAGTGCTGTCGTCGCTCAACACGATGAGGTGGAACTGGCTGTTGGTGAGCAGCGCTTCGATGAAACCGGGCTTGGCGGGCTCGGTGAGCATCGCGTAGCCACGCGTGGTGCCTGCGGCGTCGATGCATTTCTTCGCCAGGTCTTCATCAGCCTTTTCGAGGACGATCTCGCGCTTCCAGCGCTTTATTTCGCCGCTGCCTGAACCGAAAGCCTTGAGAACACCATCCGTGGTGACGACGAAGCATTTGTCATCGGCGAGGATGACGCTGTGGGCGTTGGTGAAGGTGTCGAAGGGAACTTCGGTGTCGGCGGCGTGGACGGTGCGCTGGATGCCTTTCTGGCCTTCGGCGCGTGGTTTGTCCTCGTGGCGCTTGGCGCTGATGGCTTCATCGAAAAGGAGGCCACGACGGCGGAGCTTGGCGGCTTCTTTTTCGGCGGGTGTGGAGGCAAACCAGCCACCGGTGTAGCGGCCGGCAGAAGGCAGCTCAAACTCTTTGATGTCGCCGGTTTTGAGATCGAGACGAGCGGGATAGGCGGTGCTGCATGGGACGATGAGGTCGCCGCCATTGATGAGGAGGTAGCCCTGCGGCGCGAGGCCGCCCATGGCCTCGGTGGCATGTGGGTGAACGCCGTACAGGTAGGAGCAGCGGTCGTTGCGCCAGATCTCCGCACCAGTGGCGGCATCGCAGCAAAAGACAAAAGTGCCTTCGAGCGGCCAGACGCCGGCGGCGAAGTAAACGCGGCCCTCTTTGGCCACCGGACCGCCGCGCACGGGCCACACGGAGATGAGGCGCTGATTGCCGAGAAGCAGGCGATTCGATGGAACGGCCCGTTTTTGCCAGACCTCGGTGCCGTCCGTGAGTTTCACGCAGCGGACGAGGCCGTCATCGGAGCCAAAGATGGCGGTTTCACCGACGATGACAGGTGCGAACCGCACGGGGCCATTCGCGAGGGCTCGCCAAAGCTCGGTGCCGGTGTCTGTTTCGAAGGCGATGACGCAATCTTCACGCGAACTGCCGACAAGGAGGCGCTTTCCGGCAGCGACGGGCTCGTAGCTGCGATCAAACTGCAAGCGTGGCTCTTTGAAGGCCGGGCGCAGCGGCGGCAGCTCGCGACTCCAAATGAGGCGAGGCTCTGCAGGCATTTTTTGCGTCGTGGCGGCCGTGCGGCCGGGATCGTGTCGCCACATGGGCCAATCGGCGGCGTGCGCCAAAGCGGAGAGGAAAAGGAAGAGGAAAAGGAAGATGACAAGACGCGGCATGGCGAGCCAGTATCTACGCGATGTTTGCCACGCAACTCACCAACCTGACGCTTTTGCTCGCCGAAGCCGCGCCGCTCAATCCAGGCCTCGCCGCCGAGGAGGAGACGAAGCGCCTCATCGGCATCTTCGTCGTGCTCGGCATGGTGGCGCTGATTTTGAAGGGCTTCCTCATCGCCCGATGGTTCGCCAAGAGGAAGAAACTCAGGACGAAAGCTTCTCAGACGCCACCACGGTGATTTTGCCGTCTTTGCTTTCGAGACGGAGCTTCGCACGGCCAAACTCACGCTTGTAGCTCCAGCCGGTCTCGGCCTCCCAGGTGGTGGTGCTGAGCTGGCGGAGCACGCGGAGCTGCAGCACGAAGGTGGCGAGACGGTTTTTGTTATCGACGACGATTTGATCCGGCTCGATGGCCTTCAAGTCGATGGCGTTGACGAAGTCGAGCTTCAGATCCGCCAGGCGTTTCACGAATTCCGTCGTCGCAGGCGTCATCATGCCATCGCGGCTGATCTCTCCGAGCACGATGCTGTAGTTTTTGGCCACGCCGGGATTCAGTTCCGGCAGGTTTTGGATCACATGACGGATTGCTGATTCACCGGCATCGCACTCGATAAGGTTCACCGGCAGGCCGCCATTCTCGGACGAATGACAACCAGTGAGGGCAAGAAGGGCAGCAAAAGCAAAGAAGCGTCGGGAGAACATGAAGAGGTTGGTTGGATGATGCGTGGCAAAGGGCGGAAAGGTTTCAGCGACGCCACTGATACATCCAGCGCTCGGAAATAACCTTCTCGCCATCTTTGAGCTCGCTCATGATTTCGAGCAGGTTGGTCTTCTCCGGCACATCGAGCTTGAAGAAGGCACGCCAGCCGCCGGTTTCGGCATTTTTCATCACGCGCTTATCGAGGATCTTCGCCTCGCCGGAGCTGATTTGAAGGTCGATGTCAGGCACCCAGTCGGCCTTGGCAGGCGCGGGCATTTCACCAGCGGAGAAGTCGATGACGTAAAGATGATCGTCGGAGTCCATCACGAAGCCACGGCGGGTATTGAGCACCTTGCAGAGCTTGCCGGGCTCGTGCTGATCCAGCCAGTGGAGGTTGTAGGCCACGCGGAGAGGCTCGGCGGGCGTGGCGGGAAGGTTTTTCGGGCTCCACATGGCCACGATGTTGTCCCAGGTTTCTTCGCCGGTGGAAAGCTCCACGAGCGTCACCGAGCCAGCACCGAAGCCGCTCACCGGCTCCACCCACACGGCGGGGCGGCGGTGGTAGTTCGCTTCGAGGTCCTGGAAGTGGTTGAAGTCCCGGTCCCGCTCCGCCAGGCCAAAGCCCTTCAGCTTGTCGGTCTCGAAAAGGCTCAGGCGCATGTCCCGGCTCACATCCAGAGGACGCCAGATCGACGGCCCGCCTTCGATCTCGACCTGGAGACCATCGGAATCATGTACCTCGGGGCGGAAGTCGTAGGGCTTCGGGTGCGAGTTTTCGCCGAACCAGAACATGCTGGAGAAGGGCGCGATGCCCAGCATCTTCACCGCCTTGCGCAGATACAGCGTGGCCTTGATCTTCATCAGCGTGGTCTTCCCCGGCGTGGATTCGAATTCGTAAGCCCCCGTGATGCTGGGACCATTCAGCAGCGCCAGCACCTTCACCGAGGTGGCACCGGGCTTTGGGGCCTCAAGCCAGAAGTGCGTGAAATCCGGGAACTCCTCCGGCTCACCGCCGATGGTATTCACCGCCACACCACGGGCGGAAATGCCGTAGCCCAGTTCCGTGGTCACGGCGCGGTAGTAGCTGGCCCCCATGAAGACGAGGAACTCGAAGCGGCGCTTCAGCAGCGCCTCCGGGGCCACCACGCGAAAGCCCGCATAGCCTTCCGGATTCGTGACCTTCTCCGGCACCTGGAGCTTGCCATAATCGAAGAGTCCCCGGTCAAACAGCACCGCCGACGTGGCACCATCCCGCATGGTGTAAAAGCGCACCGGCTTCTTAAACATCCAGCCGGGGTGGAAAAACTCGATGCGATACACATCGCCGAGATCGCTGAAGATCGCCTTTTGAGGCTGAAAGCGGATATCGCGATGGCCGTCGTATTTCAGCCCTTCAAAAAACGGATCGAGTTTCTGCGACGGAGCCATATGCGGCTGCGCCGCGAGCTGCGCGGCCACTTTTTCCAGGCTGGCGTGGTCCTTCACGTCTTCCAGCTTCACCTGGGCAGCCGCCGAGACGGCGAGCAGCGACATCAATCCAATCGAAGGGGCAAATTTCATGCGGGGGCCGCGAGCATGCAGCACGCCGCATGCCAGTCAACCAGCGGGAACTGCCATCCCCGATTTCTCACGCCGGCTCAATAGTGCCCGTAGCCGCCGCGATGGCGGTAGCCGTTGTTCGAGCAGTGGTTGTTGGATTGGCGCATTGCCACAGCCTGCTCGGCCTGCCAAGGTGAGGTAGCCGTTGTTCGAGCAGTGGTTGTTGGATTGGCGGCGCTCACTTCGATTGCTGTTGGCTAGGCCGTAAGCAATCAAGCCGATGGCAGCCGCGCCGATGAGCACAGCTCCAGGCTCCACGACTTGCCGCGGACGCCCATAGGCATCGTAAGCGGTGGTGCAGGAGGCCTGAGCGGACAGGAGAAGCACGAGAATGAGGCGATGGATGGATTTTTTTCATCGGCTCTCCGACGGCAAAGCGAGCGGTCTAATCAAGACCATGATTCTGGGCGCTAAGCGCATTGAGGAGCTCCATAACGGGCTAAAGCCCGAACGACGAATGATGAACGACGAACCTCTGCCTTCTCACCACTCTAAGTCTCTCTCTTTGCGGTCCTTGCGATCTCTCCGCCTGCATCGCTACGCGAAGCGTTGCGGGCGGGTCTGGCGGTGAACCTTTTTGAGCCATGAGCGGAGTCGCGGACGACTTCCCACTGCAGCCATTCCTTCCGTGTCTTCGATATTCCACTTTCTCGGGCGGGCGTGACAAGATGAGCGCATTGACGGACAAACGAGCGCTAGACGCGTGGAGGTGTTTCTGTGATGCTTGAGGCATGAGAACGACTTCCCTCTTTGCCGCCCTGCTCTTGATCCCTTCTTTCGCGGGTGCGGCGGAGCCGCCGGTGGATTTTGGGCGGCAGATCAAGCCGATCCTCGCGGATCGCTGTGTGGAGTGTCATCACGCGGAGTCGATGCTGGGGGATCTAAATTTGCAAAGTGGCAAGCTGTCGTCGCGCAAGCGCACGGGCGGGCCGGTGATCATCCCGGGCGCACCGGATCGCAGCCTGCTGCTGGTGACGCTGACGCTGCCAGCGAAGGATCAGAAGGCGATGCCAGCAACGGGGCATCGCATCCCAATGGATGAGGTATCGCTGATCCGCCGCTGGATTCTGGAGGGGGCGAAGTGGCCGGAGGGTGAAGAGGGCTTCATCCCGGCGAAGAAGGCGGCGAAGGAAAAGGATGTGTGAGGCCGAAGGGCCGGATCACTGGCCTAAAAAGTCGGCCACATACTGCTCGACGATGGTTTTGAGCGGTGGAGGGGGCGGCACACCGATCTCGATGGCGCGGCTGCCATCGACCTGCTGCGGCCAATTATCGACGATGCCCTGGATGCGTTCATTGAAGGCATCGACGATGGGGCCGAGGGTGATGCCTTTTTCGGCGGCGACTTCGCGGATGACCTGCTCGGCGATCTGCGGGGTGACGCGATGGGCGGGGAGCACATAGGCGCGATCTTTGCCGAGTCGGGCTTCTTCGACCTCAGCGAGGGCGATGAAGCTCTCAATGACGGTGCGGTAGCCGGTCATGGGATGGGGTTGATCCCGACGGATGGGCAGGAGGCAGGATTCACCGTTCAAAGGCTCACGAAACATGCCGCTGGCCCAACTGGAAGCGGCGGCATTGGGTTTGCCGGGGCGGATGATGACGGTGGGGAGGCGCACGCTGCGGCCATCGAAGTGGCCTTTGCGGGTGTGATCGTTGATGAGCATCTCACAGATGGCTTTGGTGATGCCATAGGTGGTCTGGGGGATCTGCTTGGTGGTATCGGACATCATTTGAGACATATCGATGCCGCCATAGCAGGCGACGCTGCTGGCAAAGACGACGCGTGGGCGGCCTGCGGCGGCACGAGCGGCCTCGAAGACATTTCGGCCGCCATCGAGATTCACGCGGAGGGCGTCGTCGTAGCGTTCTTCGCACTCGCCGCTGACCATGGAGGCGAGGTGGAAGATGACCTCGGCATCGCTGCCGACGGCGCGAAAGACGGTGTCGCGATCACTGATGTCGCCGGAGACGGTTTGGACGCGAGGATCGGGGATTTCACGATGGAAGGCGGCGTCGAGGAGCACGATCTGGGAGACCTCGCGGCCATTGAGGATGCCGCGCTTCAGGATGGATTGGGCCAGTTGATGGCCGAGGAAGCCGCCGCCGCCGGTGAGAACAATTTTCATAGGAATGGGAGCGGTTTTCATGCTGGGGAAACGCCTCGCCGCAAGTCCCAGCGCGGACGATGGATGAATTCGCCCATGAAAAGCTGCTCGCTCGCACAACAATTCCGAACGACCGGAGTTTGAACTGCGTTCCCAGCGTCACCCAAGCCCCCATGAAGCTTTCCCACCTCCTGCTCACCGTGCTTTGTCTCGCCGCGCCTCGGCTCGGAGCGCTGCAGCCGGCCCCTGCCCCGCCTGCGGCAGAGCCGCCGCTGAGCACGGCGGACCTTTTTCCCACGGAAGACGAGGAGGCCGCGATGATGCCGGAGCTAGGCAGTGCCTCCGCTGGAGCTGCCACGGCGCCTGCAGGGCCGGTGGACCCGGATCTGCCGCAGCGGTTTGATTTCAATACGCTCACTGGGGTGGTGCAAAACTCCCCCTTCACCCGCATCGTGAATGTCTCCGATTCGCTGGTGCTCACGGGCGTGGCCTATGTGGATGGAAAGCCAGTGGTGACCCTTTTTGACAAAGATAAGAAGGAATCTCTCGTGGTGACCGATCAGCCGAACCTACGCGGCTGGACGCTGGTGGAGGCCACGCACTCGGCGGATATCAATCGAGCCTCCGCGAAGGTCAGCATCGGCGGTGAGCCGGTGAGCATCCGCTACGATGCGGCGGCGCTCACGCCGGATGCGATGAGGAAGGACAAAAAGGAAGGTAAGGGGGGCAAAGATGGCGGCCCGCCTCCCGGCGGTGACAAATTCAATCGCGGTGGCCGAGGCCCGAGCGAGGAAGATCGCAAAAAATATGAATCTCTCTCGGATGGCGCGAAGGAGAAATTCAGGAACGGCATGCGTGAGATGTTCAGCAATGAAAAGTTCCGCAACGCTTCCGAAGAAGATCGGCGTAACGCCATCCGCAGCATGTTCGACAAGATCGAAAAGGACGACAAGAAACGCTAATTCCTTCGTTCACGCCGCACGCCTGCTTTAATCCGTCCATTTTTATCTTTCCACATGTCCCGCCAGTCTCTTTTCCCGCTTCTCCTGCTCTCTGCCTCCGGCCTGATCCTCGCTCAAGACGCTCCAAAACCTCCTCCCGCTGCCCCGCCATCCGCACCCGCTGCTCCCGCAGCGCCTGCGGCGACGACTCCGCCTAATGGAACTCCGCCGGTGGTTCCACCGCCGGGTGCCTTTGGCCCTCCGGGAGGCTTTGGCGGCAATCGCGGCGGCTTTGGCGGACGTCGAGGCGGTCCCGGAGGTCCAGGTGAAGGTGGCGATGGCGTTGAAGGCGAGTCCTTCCAGATCTCCGATGACGATGTGATGATGCAATTCGTCAACAATCCGGTCTCAGACATCCTCGCCATCTACGAGAGACTCACCGGCTACACGCTGATCAAGGACACGAACATCTTTGAAGGGGCCACGATCAGCCTCGTGACGCCGAAGCCCGTGCCGAAGCCGGAGGCGATCAAGCTCATTGAGGCCTCGCTGCTCGCCAATGGATACGCCATCATCTACGAACCCGGCGGCAAGAGCGCCAAGGTGCTGCCCTCACGCAATCAAAGCGCCAATGCGGTGCAGTTCTCCCACGGCGTGCGCTTTTACACCAGCCCGAAGGACATCCCTGAAGGCGAAAGCATCGTGACTTACTTCATGAAGCTGGACAACCTAGCCCCGGAGGACGCGGCGGAAATGTTTAGCGGGCATGTGGGCCTGGGGGCTTATGGCCGCATCACGGCAGTGGCTACGCCGCCCGGCCTTCTCATCACGGAAAGCGCTACCGTGGTGAAACAGCTCATTTCCATCCGTGAGAGCATTGATCTGGCAGACACCGGCTCCTCGCTGGTGACGAAATTTATCCGCGTGGAATATGGTGACGCGGCCACCATCGCGCAGATCATTCAGGCCACGCTCACGGCTCAAGCTCAGGAAAAAGAATCCAAGGGCGTGAATACCATTCGTGGCTCCGCGGCCAGTGATGGACGCGGCGGAGATCGTGATCGCGGCAACAACGACAATAACAATAACAACCGCCAGCCGCCGCCCGTCATCATCAACGGTGTACCTCAGCAGCAAGGTAACAATGCCCAAGCCCCGCAGCCCAGCGCCCAGGTGGTGGCGGATACCCGGCTGAACCAGATTCTCGTCATCGCCTCGCCTGCAGACTACACTTACATCGCCAGTTTGATCGCTGAGTTCGATAAGCCCGTGGATGTGCAGCAGCCCTACGAGCGCCGTTTGAAATTCGCCGCCGCACTCGATGTGCTCAGCTCCATCACGGATCTCCTTCAAGATCCCTCTGCTGGCACCGTGCAGCTCCCCGGAGGTGGCACCATTCAACAGCAGCGCCAGCAGGCCCTCGCCAGCAACAACTCCCAGCTCCTCGGTGGTCGAAACACACAAAACACGCGTGGCGGCCAGATCGGAAGCACCAGCACCGCTGCTACTTCCGATACGGCGAGCTCGACGACTAGCTCATCTGGATCGCGAGCAGATGTGATCACCGGTCCCTCGGTCGATAATGCACCCGTTTCCGTCCTCGTCGGCAAGACCCGAATCATTGCTGATCCGATGTCGAACTCCATCATCGTCATCGGGCCAAAGGAGAGCGTCGATAAAGCCACCATGCTGCTCGACCGCCTCGATCAGAGGCCAGCCCAAGTTTATCTCTCCACCGTCATCGGCCAGCTCACGCTCACGGATGGCCTCACCAGCGGCATTGATTACCTCTCCGGCCTCTCCCGCGCTGGCGATGGCGTGAATTTCTCCGCCACGGGAGTGACTAGCCGCACGGATGTTCTTTCTGGAAACACCGTTGGCCGTGCGGTCAACGATTTGCGCAATGCCGCCATCACGAACGCCTTTGGCCCCGCCACCGGTCTTGGCCTTTACGGTGCGGTGGGAGACAGCTTGGAGATCTTCGTCACGGCGCTGGAAACCTCACGGAACTTCAAAGTACTGTCTCGCCCCAGCGTCTTCGCTTTGAACAATCGCAAGGCCACCATCACCTCCGGCCAGAAGGTCCCCTACCCCGAGACCACCACCTCGGTCCTCGGTAACAACGTCAATAACCAGGGCACCGTGCAATCCACCACGGCTTACCTCGATGTCGTGCTGAAGCTGGAAGTCGTCCCGCTGATCAATCCCGATGGGGAGGTGAATCTCACCATCTCACAGATCAACGACACCATCGTCAACGAGCGCACCATTTCGCCGAATCTGGTGCCCGTCATCGGCACGGAGCAGCTCGTCACCTCCGTCAACGTGCCTGATCGCAACACCATCGTGCTCGGCGGCCTCATCTCCGAAACCAAGACCAAGGGGGCCAGCGGCCTCCCCTTCCTCGGTCGCATTCCCGGACTCGGTAAGCTCTTCCGCACGGACACGGATAACACCGAGCGCAAGGAACTCATCATCTTCATCCAGCCGCAGGTCGTCGAGAGCGAAGCTGATATGCGCCAGGCCTCCATGCGTGAGGATTTGCGAGGCAGCGTGGGAGCAGATGCCGCGCAGAAATTCCCCCAAAACATCGCCGTGCCCGTCGCCACGCCACAGCCCGCTCCTGAGCCTCCGAAGAAGAAGTGGTATCAAGGCCTCTTCCGCCGCCCCGAGTCGAAACCCTGATCGCAAAACCTGCAAAAGGGCGCGTTGCCAGTTCACAATCCGGCCCTACCATTCGCCCCACTCCGGTGCCACCCGGCATGCTTCATGGCTGAAGAAGACCCGAAAATCCCCAACGAAGAGCAGATCCTCAAGCAATTGAAGGAGAGCGGCTCGCCGCCCACGCGGAAGACGCTCATCGAGCGGCTCGATAACTGGGACGACTGGGCCTCGTGGGACGAATTTTACCGCATCTACTCCACTTTCGTCTTTCATGTGGCCCGCAAAGCAGGCCTCAGTGATGACGAAGCGGGTGATGTGGTCCAAGAGACCTTCATCGGCGTGGCGAAGAACCTACAAAAGAAGAAGTTCGATACCAGCCTGGGTTCTTTTAAATCCTTCCTCCTCAATCAAGCACGCTGGCGCATCCTCGATCAATTCCGCCGCCGCAAAAAGCAGCAGGATCGTGAGGCTAATCTCTACGCCGGTGAAGAGCCTGATGACCGCCGCACCGCGCCTATTGATCGCTGTGCCGATCCAAACGGCGTGGCCCTCGAAAAACTCTGGGAACGCGAGTGGCAGGATAAGATCATGGACATCGCGCTGCGACGCGTGAAGGCCCTCGTCTCTCCTCGGCAGTTTCAAATCTTCTCCTGCTACGTCCTCAAAGGCTGGAGTCCTGAGCGTGTCAAAAAAGAACTCGGTGTGAATGCTGCCCAGGTCTATCTGGCGAAACACCGCGTGGGCCGCATCCTCAAACGCGAAGCCGCCAAGCTCGCCGAAGAGCAGGAGTAGCTCACACCAGCTCAAGCTGGCGTTCCATCTTGTGATGAAACTGCTGCGCAGCCGGATCGTAAAGCCGATGACCGAGCAGCAAAATGCGCTGCTGAAGTTTGGAGCGATGCTCGTGGATGAGATGACTCCATGCGCCGCGCTTCACCGCATAGGCCCGTTCACAGGCTAGGCTTGCCAGATCTCGCTCGCGGCCCAGTAAACCGCCGAGTTTGCGTGCTCGCCGCACACGACGGCAGGCTCCAGGAAGATGCCGGATAGCCAGCGTTTGATAATGGAGATCCTTAACCCGATGCCGCCAGCGATGCAGCGATTCCTCCGCCACACTCTCGAAGGATAATTTCATCAGACGACGCCCTTTTCGATAGGTGCGGGCATGCGCGGCCACGATTTGTTCGGGCGTCAGCCTTTCGATGCTCGTTCTCTCCACGAGTTGCTCCAGCGCACAGAGCTGATGACGCAGAAACGAACTGGAAGGCGGTACCAGCCGGCTTCCATCCGCGTTGAACGCATGCTGTGGCGACAGATGAAAACGGCGTGAGAGCTTCTCCACGAGCTTATCACGAACCACCACATCCCGATTGCCCGCGCAGGCATTCTTCACAGCTCGAATGTGCATGCGCATGGCCATAAACGTCTGCTCTGGCACGCAGTCCCGCCCGAGCCTGAGAAGGGCGAGTAGCTTCTTCATCCGCACGCGGAGCTGATGGGTGGCCACGGCCTCATGCGTTTTTAATCGCCGCACATCCCGCTGTGCCGCCGTGAGCAGCCCATCAATCAAAGACAGCAGTCCCCTGCCTGAAGTGGCGAAAGGATCGCGAGCGATTTTCATGAATTGATTCAAGCGGGAAGACTTCCAACCAGCAAGAAACAGTTGTTCACATTCTTTGCCCGCCGCGACCGGATTTGGGCATAACTCACCCGACGAACGACCGCCCCAATCCACGGAGAGATGGCTGGCGTTGAAATCGGCGGCGAATGGGAACCAACAACCGTGTAATCTTGATCGGCAGGCTGTGATCAAGAAGGTGCCGGAAAAAGTGAAACGCTTTCTGAAAGAAGCCGATGCTGCGAGTTCATGAATGCGAACCTGTGATCAGTCAGTTACCCCTCCCGTTTCCTCTAAGGAAGCCCTTCGCGAAATAAGCCCTCCTCACGCAGGCAAAGCGGACACCATATTACTCTCACCGCCTCAGCGCGTAGACCAGCTCCTCCAGCTTATTCACAACCATCTGCAACTTGATTCTGATTGTAGTTAGGATCGACGTTCATCGCGATGTTACACCCACCGTTGCTATTGCTGCTCGTCGTCTGAATCGCGTTCGCGAGATCCACACTCGTCGCGCAGCCAACCGCCAGCGCTTTCATGCTATTGAACTGATTTCGCATCGGCGCGGCCTCCGATCCAGGCAGGAAGTGACGCACGCTGGTGAAGACCATGGCCTTCTTTTTCTTGGGGGCGAACATAGTATTCTGGGTTCGTCGTTCGGGCTTTAGCCCGCGCCTTAGGTTCCGGCGAGCCGCCCTCTGGCGGCTCGCACGGAAGGCGGGATTGTATTCCCGCCGACTGTCCGCTTCGGAGAGGCGGTGTGCTGATCGTCCCTCGTCGATTCGCTATCGTCGATGCCCGCAGGACTAAGGTCCCCACCGTCTCTTTCGCCACATCGCACCAGGCACCGTTGAGCTGATCGCTGTCCCAGAAGCGGGCGTGGTGTTGCCGCACCTCGCCCCCCCCCGGCAGGCTGCTTCTTCCCCATAACACAAAGGTGCTCGGCGTATGAACATGAGTGTTAATTTTATAAACATATGGGTAATAACGAAAAACAATATAACAAAGATAAGTTCCAACCTAAGTGATTAAATTTTTTCAATCATCGTAACTTTTAGGAACTAAAAGCTTGCCATCTCCCCGGTGGCCCGGGTTATACCAGCGCGGAAATCCGGGAAAATCATCCGTTCGCCACCATGAACTCCTTCCGCCGCTTCTCCCGCCGTGCCTGGCTCCTCCATGGCTATCTGCTCGCCAGCATGATCCTCTGGCCCGTCCCCACGGTGCGCTCCTACTGGACCTGGGACACGACCACCAACGCCAAAGTGGAGATCACTGATCCGCCTGTGGGAGATTCGTGGTGGGAGGGTGACAGCGATGGCGATGGCCTGACCAATGCGGAGGAAGTGGTCTTTGGTTCCGACCCTTTTCAAAAAGACAGCGACTACGATGGCCTCACGGATTCGGATGAACGGGACCTGACCCGCGTGCTCTACTACGGGGCTGGCACCACCGATCCCTGGAATTGGGATAGCAATGGCAATGGCCATTCCGATCATGATGAATACTGGGCTTGGCAGTCCGGGCTCGCGTTAAATGTCAGCTACGACGGCCAGACGCCACCTTCCCCTCTCCCTACTGATTATTACCGCGATCTCGACGGAGACGGCACTTCCAATCTTTGGGACTACGCCCCGACGGATAGCGGTGTCACCTCGCCGCCCGCTGATCCCGGCAGTGGCACCGGCACGCCTCCTGACCCGACCACGACGGACAGCGACGGGGACACTCATTATGACTCCTCCGACAGCCATCCCTCCCTCAATTACCTCTGGGAGGACTGGAACGACAACGGCACCAATGACAGCCAGGAGCCGCCGCCACCTTCCGACAGCGATGGGGACGGTTATTTTGACACCTCAGACAGCCATCCCTACAACCCCTCACTTTGGGAAGACTGGAACGGGAATGGCACCAACGACAGCCAGGATATCCCGCCGACCTATCCACCCGATCCGACCTCTCCTCCCGATCCCTATTATACAAATAGCGATGAAGACAGCACCATGGACGCCAACGACAGCGATCCCACCGACGCCTCCCTCTGGGAAGACTGGAATCGAAATGGCATCAACGACTCCTCCGAGCCTCCCGATTCGGATGGAGATGGTGTGACCGATGCCGATGAATACACCGCCGGCACAAACCCTTATTTCCACGATAGCGATGGCGATGGCCTTTCCGACAGCGAGGAGCGCACGGCTCAGACCAATCCCCTCCTCGTGGATACCGACTCCGATGGCCTGACCGACCACGAAGAAATCTTCATCTATCAGAAGAACCCGCTCCTCTCCCGTTCTCATCCCGGCCAGCAGCAGATCGATTATGATCGGGTCAACCTCGCAGATACCGATCTCGATAGCATTCCCAACCTCGTCGAGGCTTGGTATGGTCGTGATCCCGCCAGTGATGCGGATGCAGGCTCGGATCTCGATGTGGACGGCCACTCGGACCTGGAGGCCTACCTCGCTGGCTGGGCCTTCACCGTCTCCTTCACCTCCTACGATCAGGACCGGGACGGCATCACGGATGCCCGTGAGTCCTACTGGGGCTTCAATCCCTATGATCCCGATGACGCCACACAGGATGCCGATCATGACGGCCTCCTCAACATCGAGGAAATCCGCCTCGGCCTCAATCCACTCTCCGCCACTACCCATGGCTCCCCAGATCTGGAATACACCAACACCACCTGGAGCCTCGGCTGGAAAGCCTGCCAGAACCCCGGCTCCTCCGCCACCACACTCGATGATGACACCGATGGCGATGGCATGCCGGATCACTGGGAGCACCGCCACCGCCTCAATCTCCGGGATGCTCGTGATGCCATCCGTGACCCTGACAAAGACACCCTCAGCAACCTCACTGAATACCGCTTCCAGTCCCATCCCCGCATCCCGAAGAGCGAGAGCAACACCCACGACCGCACCCGCCTCTACGCCACCGGCAAGCCTCTGAACGCCGCCACCACCGGCGGCCTCATGAACCGCTACCGGGCGCAGATGGCGGCGGATGCGCAGACCTCCACCAATCTCCCGCAGTACAGCATGGTCCGTCTCAAACAGAGTACGAGCTCACAGCCTCTCAATCCTCAGAATGTTGGTGGAGGTGGGGGATGCAGTTGTGGTCGAGATACCTGTACGACCTGTAACGGGAATTTGAACGTCACCTGCGATTCCTGCTGCGGCAGTGGGAATCTTGGACCAGGGTCATGCCAGGGACATTTAGTACCCTGCCCCAAGTATATCGATGAGTGCGGAGGGCATGGCTCCCAGTGCTGTACATCGACACACAGCACCAATTGTGACAGCAGCGGCCATGGCACGATATATGACCGCGTCTTTGCGTGTACAGCGCATGGACATGAACTTGACTGCTATGGTCAAGCCTGTCCCGACGCCGGGCATGGCCATGACTCAGTGACTTGCGACTCAGATGGCGATGGCGATTATGATTGTGGTGTGCATGGCCATGTAGATGGATGTTTCGATGGCCTGCTCCCTGGAGTGGGACAGATCATCAATGTAGTTCCAGCCTCCTTGGGTTGATCTTGATGTTGGTTGTTTCTCTCACGCTGTCAAACGCAGCGGAGGTCTCATCGAGCGTAGCGAGATGAGGCCGCAGCGGAGTTTGACAGC
>CANGYJ010000002.1 GCA_947458455.1 Verrucomicrobiaceae bacterium
CTGCCCCGTGCCGATCGTGATCGCCGGTGGTAAGAAGCTGCCGGAGCTCGATGCGCTGACGATGTGCTACAACGCCATCCAGCAGGGCGCGAACGGCGTCGATATGGGCCGCAACATCTTCCAGAGCGACGCGCCGATCAGCATGATGCAGGCCGTTCGCGGCGTGGTACATGAAGGCCTCACCCCTGCGCAGGGCTTCCAGATGTACAACGACCTCAAGGCCGCTGGCACGAAGTAAGCCGGCCCGTTTTGGAGTGATGGAGTCGTGGAGTAATGTCCCAATCCACCACTCCATTTCTCCAATACTCCACCACTCCATCTCACCTCCTCCGACCACCATGGAACTCAAACCCAACCAAGTCCGCCTCATGATGCTGAAGGTGGCCGATGCCATCATCGAAGCTGAACCGATGCTCTCTCAGGCGGATCGCGACCTCGGCGATGGTGATCACGGCCTCGGCATGCAGCGCGGCATGGAGGCTGTGAAGGTCCAGTTGGAGAAATTGGAGCCCACAGCGGTCGAGCAGGTCTTTGTGACCACCGGCACCGCGATGATGACGAGCATGGGCGGAGCCTCAGGAGCCATTTTCGGCACGCTTTTCCGTGCGGGCGGCAAAGCGCTGGCCACCGCGGGTCGCTTCGATCCGCCGGACCTGCCGCTTTTCCTCGAAGCCGCCGCTGAAGGCATCATGAAGCGTGGTGGCGCCAAACCTGGCGATAAAACGATGCTCGATGCGCTCGTCCCCGCGGCTGAAAAAGCCAAGGAAGTCACGAATCTGCCTCTCCCGGAAGCTCTCGCTGCCATCGCCGCTGCGGCGGAAGCTGGCAAAGAAGCCAGCAAGGCCATGATCGCCCAGTTTGGCCGTGCCAAGACGCTCGGTGAAGGCTGCATCGGCTTCCCGGATGCCGGAGCCTGCTCCGTGGTCGTCATGCTGAATGCGATGCGTGATTTCGTGCAGGCGTGACGTTTCACGCGGCATGCGCCGTTCCCTGCTCGCTCTGCTTTTCACCACCTCCGCCTTCGCCGTCACGCCAGAGGTTCACCATGACCTCTTTTACACCGAGGCGAAGAACAAGCTGCAATCGCTCGATGTGTATTCACCGCCAGATGGCAAAGACCACCCGGTGATCGTGTGGATTCACGGCGGCGGCTGGTCCAAGGGCGACAAAGCCTCGCTCCAGCAGAAGCCGCAGGCCTTTGTGGACAAAGGATTCGTGCTCGTGTCGGTGAACTACCGCCTCGTGCCCGCCGTGACCGTGAAGGACCTCATGGCGGACCTCGCTCAATCTGTGCGCTGGGTGCGTGACCATGCCGCGGAGCATCGCGGCGATCCGAATTCGCTCATCATCATGGGCCACTCCGCCGGAGCGCATCTCGCGGCGCTGCTTTGCACCGACGATCGTTATCTGAAAGCCGCCGACGTGCCGATGACGAGCCTCAAAGGCTGCGTGCCGCTCGATGTCTCCGCCTACGACATCCCGAAGCGCATCCACGATGTCGATGACGGCATCTCCAAGACGTTCAAGACCATCTTCGGCACCGAGGAAGCCGCTCAACGCGAGGTTTCACCCGTGCATTACGTCTCGAAAGACAAAGGCATTCCGCCCTTCCTCATCCTGCACGTGGCCTCTCGCGATGACACCAAGGCTCAAGCCCACTGGATCGCAGGCAAATTGATCGAATCAAACATCGCCGCCCGCGTTGTGGCCGCCGAAGGCAAAACCCACGGCACCATCAGCTCCGACCTCGGCGGTGCCGACGATCCGCCGACGCTCGAACTGTGGAAATTCCTCCGCGAAGTCACGGGCAGGCCTTGAGGAAGCTTTTGCGAGCAGGTTTCGCGAAACGCCAGCGTTTCAGCACGCGCTCATGAAACGCTTTCTTCTACTTGCCGCTCTCTTCGCCCTTTGTTCTCCGCTCTTCGCTGAGAAGAAGCCGAACTTCGTGGTTATCTTCACCGATGACCAGACTTATCGAGCCATCGGTTACAACAACCCGGTGGTGAAGACGCCAAACCTCGACCGGTTGGCGAAGGAGGGGCTGCGGTTGAATCGGGCGTTTGTGGCCTCGCCGATCTGCGTGGCGAGCCGGGCGAGCATTTACACGGGCATGTTTCCTCAGCAGCATGGCTCGGTCGGTCTGGCTTCGGCGGGGTTCAAGAAGAGCGTGGTGGAGGAGAAGCGCTTCGTGACCTTGCCGATGGTGCTGGGGCAGGGAGGTTATCACACGGCGCTGTATGGGAAGTCGCATCTGGGTGAGCCGCCGGCTTTTGGCTTTGCCGAGGGACGCGAGATCAAAGCTGCCAATGACGAAGAGACGTTTGCGGAGGCGGCTAAGTTCTTGGAACGGGAGTCGAAGTCAGGGCGTCCGTTCTTGCTCTGGCTCACGCCGCACAATCCACATGTGCCCTACACCGCGCCGCAGCATTTCAAAGACCTCTACAAGGACAGCGTCATCACGCTCGATCCGAACTGGATGGAATCGCCGCCGCTGCACAGCTTCTTCAATCAAGCGGCTCCTGGTGCCATCGGTTTCCGTGATGGCCCCTTAAGGATTTACAAAGGCGCACCCCCTGGCCTGACCTGCGGACCGCCGCGCTCGGCGGAGGCCATGAAGGAGGTCATCAAAGCCTACTTCGGCGATGTGAGCATGCTCGATGAACAGATCGGCACGCTCGTGGAGCAAATGAAGGCCGCCGGACTCTATGAGAACACCATCATGATTTTCCTTTCCGACAACGGCTATCACCTCGGGAATCACGGCCTGGGGAACAAGATCACCATGCACGAGGAATCCGTGCGCGTGCCGATGTTCATCCACTCGCCGCTGCTGCCCGTGAAAGGCGCGAAGAGCGAGGCGCTGGTGTCGTCGCTCGATGTGTTCCCGACTGTCATCGACTTCGCAGGAGTCACCGCGCCATCGCAGCTCATAGGCAAGTCCTTGCGCCCAATCATCAACGCCCCGGAGGCGACAGTGCGCGATTATGTCATCACAGAATGCGTCGGCCCGCCAGAAAGCCGAGCCGGCACCGGTCACCGCATGGTGCGCACGGATCACTTTAAATACATGCTCTCCACCGACGACGAGGAAGCCTTCTTCGACCTGCGCAGTGATCCCTATGAAATGAAGAACCTCATCGCCGAAGCTTCGCTCACTTCCGAGATCGAGCGTCACCGCGCGATGCTGCGAGAATGGTCTGTCAGCGTGGGTGAGAAGCGACTGCCGTTAGACGAGGCCCGGACGCAGCCACGCAAAAGCAAGGCCAAAGCCGCCGCGAAGCCGAAGAAAAGAATCTGAGTCCTTTTGCGATCTATGAGGTGAATGGCCTCATGCCTCAAAAACAAAACCACGGCAGCGCCGTGGTCTGTGGGTGGAGCTGCATGGGATACGCACAGCGGCAGATGATGTAGCCGCCGGATTCGGCATCAGCTCCTTGAGAAGGGTGGACTTCGCCGTCTGGCGTGCGCCAAACACGATCTGCACGAACGGTGTCGCCAGCTTTCGCTGCCACTCAGCCTCTGGCGAAGAATTCGCAGGTTGGGTTTCAATAAGAGCGAGGAATTGAAAGTGGCAGTTTCAATTCATCGCAAAGTCGCCCCACCGATCCCCAGCAGGTAGTCGAGTGACCGCTGCACTCAAAACCAAAGTGGATGCGTCCGCAAGGAGTCCGGCAGACCCATTTCTGCGAGCGGGATTTCGGGATATTCATCAAACAAGGCCCACAGGCGTTGTTTCCATTGTGACGTTGGGCTGACCTTGCCGAGCCAGTGATGGCACACGGTGAGCATGAGGCCGATCTTTTCAGGACCAAATATCACAAATGATAGTGACGCGTTGGGTCAGGTTCGTGACATGCAGGCAAAAAAACCCGCCGAATTACGCATGCAAGCAGAGGCGCGGCGGGTGTGATGTCGCATGAAACGCTTATCGGGATCAGATGGCAAGACGTTCGTCCCACTTTTTGCGAATCGAGGCTCTTACGGCTCTCGCTCCAAAGAAGTCCCCCCACCCCATCCACACGGGAAACCCTCCACAGAATACATTAACCACAGAGAGCCACCTTCTGCACGATTCAGAACACTGGTGGGTAATGCCGAACGACGGATAAAATCCCTGTTTCCAATTTTGAAAGAGGAGGTCGCCATGGTGGGAAAAGAAAAGCCCTTCGGGCTTGGCTACCCTGAAATGATCGAGGGCGCTTACTGCCGAAGGGCGAATAATCTTCAGAATCATGTTTCAGACTCATGAAAGCAGGAAATCCGCGATCCGCGGCTGCGTCAAGAATCAATCCCGAAGCCCAAAACACACCGCTTGCCTGACCCGACATTAGGTTTCAGAGCCTGAATCCGGGACGCAAGGATGGCCGCCGTAATGATTTTCAGACCAGATTTGTTCAAAAAAATGAAAATCCGATTTCCGTAATGATTTTCGAGACCGGATGGGCCAGCGTAATGGAAGGCCTTCCGCCTTGCTCGCTCTGCTCACGATGAATGCTGACCCCCATCTCGAACCCATCGGTTATCAGTGGTTGTGCCGACAGTTTAAGGTCAATCCGATGCCCTACCATGTCGAGTCCTACGTCGGCAAAACAAGCCGGAAAAGCCGGGAGGAGCGCGGCAGGCTCATCGAAGTCTATGCGCAGGGCCAGCATCGCGCGGAGACGATTTTCGACCACCTCGAATTTGGCCTGAAGCGCGAGGGTCTGCACCTTTCCTTGCTCCGCGAGGTGTTGCCGCGCCTGCCGCTCCAGGAGGTCACCGCGTATGTGTCATCGAAACCTTCAGGCATCTATGCACGCAGGATCGCCTACCTATTCGAGTTTTTCTCGGGCCAAAGGCTTCCGTTTGAGGACATGCGCATGGGTAATTACGTCGATCTCATGGACCGGGAGCTTTACTTCACCCGTCCAGGCACGCGGCAGTCTCGCTGGCGGATCATGGACAACCTGCTCCACACGTTGGATTTTTCCCCGGTGCTGCGCCGCACACCGGCAATCAAGGCGGAACGTGATCAAGAACTGCACGCCCGCTGCGCCAGAGCCATTCAGGAAGTGCCACCGGAGGTTTTTCATCGAGCCATGCGTTTCCTGTATGCCAAGGAAACACGCACCAGCTATGCGATCGAGAGGGAGACGCCCACTCAAAAGCGAGCCGAGCTGTTCATGGCGCAGTTGGAGCGATCAGCCCGGGAGGACTTTCTCAACGAAAAGGCTCTTGTTGCCCTCCAGAAAGCCATCGTGGACCCTCGCTTTGCCGCAGATGGTTGGCGGCAGGCCCAAAACTACGTCGGGCAAACGCTCGCACCAGGCATGGAGGATATTCATCTCGTGCCACCGAAGCCCGAGGACATCGATTTCTTGATGCGCCACTGGCTGGCATGTTCCGCTCAGCTTGCAGAGACTGAGTTCGTGCCGCCCATCGCCGCTGCGGCCGCTGTGGCCTGGTTGTTTGTCTTCATGCACCCCTTTCTCGATGGGAATGGCCGCATCCATCGCTTCCTGATTCATCATGTGCTGGCCCGCCGGAAATTCGGTCCACCCGGCGTGCTCCTACCCGTCTCTGCCGTGATCCTGAACCGGCCAGCACAGTATGATGCCTCGCTGGAAGCCTTTTCGGTGCCTTTGAAACAGCGGACTGATTATGATCTCGATGCGCAGGGTGGCATGAAGGTGCTCAATGAGACGCTGGATCATTTCCGTTATGTGGACTGCACCGAGATGGCAGAGGCCCTCTATCGGTTTATCGAGGAGACCATCGAAACGGAACTACCCGCTGAGCTGCGCTACCTGCACCGCTATGACGCTGCCAGGAAAGCCATGCGTGACGTGGTGGACCTGCCCGAAACGACGGCCAACCTTTTCATCAAGCTGTGTCTTCAGAATGAAGGGCGTTTATCCAACTCCAAACGCAAGCTGCCAGCCTTCTCGATGATCACTTCTGAGGAGATGGAACGACTCGAAGAAGCGCTGCGAACTGCCTATGATTTGAAGCCCGTTGATGAATGAGCGAGTCGATTGCCTGATCCGACACAGCTTTTGCTGGTATGTTTGTTCAGACGGACGCGTTTATGCACGCGACCAACCATGAAACGTCTCGTCTTCTTCTCCCTGCTCTTGCTGGCCCCTGCTTTTGCCCAAGATGGATTTAAGCCTCTCTTCAACGGCAAGGACCTCAGCGGCTGGGATGGGAATCCGGAGCTTTGGAAGGTGGAGAATGGGGAGATCGTGGGGACCACGACGGGGCCGGAGCAGTTGAAATACAATCAGTTCCTCATCTGGCGTGGTGGGGTACTGAAAAACTTCGAGCTGCGGGCGAAGGTGAAGCAGAAGGGCAACAACACGGGCATTCAGTATCGCAGCCGGGAGTTTCCAGAGGCGGGGAAGTGGTCGGTGGGCGGGTATCAGTGTGACATCCACTCGGCCGCGCCGAACAACGCGATGGTCTATGGCGAGAAGTGGGGCGGTATCCTGGTGCAAAACGGGCAGAGCGTGGTGATCGACCCCGAGGACAAAAAATGGCTCGTGGCCGAGCGTGAGCCGGTGAGCGTAGACATCGCGGAGTGGCATGAATACACGGTCATCGCGCAGGGGAATCATGTGGTGCATCAAATCGACGGGCAGATGACCATCGATTTGCTCGACTTCGGGCCGAAGACGCAATTGCTCGAAGGTTTGCTCGCGTTTCAGCTTCATCGCGGTCCGGCGATGGTGGTGCAGATCAAGGACGTGATGCTCAAGGAACTGCCGGAGGCTCCGGTGCCTGTGATTGATAAGACCGTGATCGCCAATGCGAAGCCGGTGGAAAAGGCGGACGCGAAGTCGAAGGGCAAAGGCAAGGCGAAGGCGCAATCGAAGGCCGAAACGGCCGCGGCACCGATCAAGGCCTCATCGGACTGGAAATGGCTCTGGAGCGACTCACCGGACTCGAAAAGCGCCGCGCGGCTGAAGAAGGAATTCGATCTCGGCGAGGCGAAGGTGAAGGAGGCGATGCTGCGTGTGAGCTGCGACAATGGCGCGGAGGTTTTTCTCAATGGGGAGCTTGTTTTGACGAATCCCGACTGGCAGCGGCCCACGCAGGCGAATGTGACGAAGCTGCTGCGCAGCGGCAAAAACGAGCTGCGGGCCGAGGCGACGAACAAAGGCAGCGCGGCGGGTTTTCTCGCGGTGCTGACGCTAAAACTCGCGGATGGCAGCGAGCGCGTGATCTTCACCGATGCATCGTGGTCCGCCGCGGCACCGGCGACGGAGGATTGGAAGTCGGCGAAGGTGGTGAACACGTATGGCAACAAGCCGTATGGCGAAATTTTTGATCGCTCACGGCAGAAAGAGACGAAGCCGACCTCGGACGAAGTCATCGCGCCAAAGGACATCAAGACGCTGCCGGGCTTCAAGGTGGAGATGCTGCACAAGGTGTCGAAAGAGAGCGAAGGCTCATGGGTGGGCCTCACGGTCGATGATCGCGGTCGCCTCCTCGCCACGGATCAATATGGCGGTCTGTTCCGCATTACGCCGCCGCCGGTGGGCAGTGGTGACAAGGCGCAGGTGGAAAAACTCAGCGCCGAGATCAATGGCGCACATGGTTTGCTGTATGCCTTCGACAGTCTTTACGCGTTGGTGAATGAGAAGCCGAATGTCGCGGGCCTGTATCGACTGCGCGACACGAAGGGCGCGGGCCAGTTCGATGAGAAGACGCTGCTGCGCGAGATCAAAGGCCAGGGCGAGCATGGCAATCACAGCATCACGCTCTCGCCTGATGGACAGAGCCTTTACATCGCATGTGGCAATGGCACCGCGCAGCCGCCGATCGAGCACACACGCGGCTCGAGGCCGTTTGCAGATGATCAGGTGGTGCCGCGCACGAGCAAGGGCGCTGAGTTCTCCGACACGGAGCCGCAGGCCTTCACGTGCAAGGTTTCGCCGGATGGAAAACGCTTTGAGATGATCGCCGACGGCTTGCGCAATCATTTTGATACGGCCTTCAACGCCCTCGGCGATCTCTTCACCTATGACAGCGACATGGAATGGGATGCGGGCACGCCGTGGTATCGGCCCACGCGCATCTATCACCTCGTCAGCGGCGGCGACTACGGCTTCCGCGAGTCGTCAGGAAAACTGCTCGGCTACTGCCCGGACATCATTCCGCCCCTCGTCGATGTGGGCCCCGGTTGCCCGACCGGCGTCGTCAGCGGACTCGGCGCGGCGTTTCCCGCGAAGTATCAACATGCCATCTACGCCTGCGACTGGACCTACGGCACGCTTTACGCTGTCGTGCTCACGCCGAAGGGCGCGGGCTACGACGCGAAGCTGGAGGAGTTCGTCTATGGCAAGCCGTTGCCGCTGACCGATGCCGTCATCGGCAAGGACGGCGCGATGTATTTCGCCATCGGCGGACGCCGCACGCAGTCGGCGCTGTATCGCGTGACGTATGAGGGCAAAGAGAGCACCGCGCCTGCCGCCGCGCCCGTCGAGACGCCGGAGCACAAGCTGCGTGTCGAGCTGGAGCGGCTGCACGAGGAAGGCACCGGCCCCGAGGCCATCGACCAAGCGTGGCCACATCTCGGTCATGCGGATCGTCTCGTGCGCTACGCCGCCCGTGTGGCCATCGAGCGCCAACCCGCGAAGCTTTGGGCCGCACGTGCTTTGAAGCAAAGCGAGCCCTGGGCGGTGATCGAAAGCGGTGTCGCGCTCGCTCGCATGGGCGGCAAAGAACATCAGGCCGCGCTGCTCTCGACGCTCAATACGCTCGACTTTGCGCAGCTCGATACCGCGCAGCAGCTCGCGCTCGTGCGTGTGTATCAAATTAGCATTGCTCGCAACGGCCTTCCGGAAGGTGATTCGCTCGCGAAGACCATCGCACGGCTCGATGCGTTGTTTCCCGCAAAGACGAACAACTTGAATCGCGAGCTGTCGCGCACGCTGGCGGCGCTTGGCTCCTCCGAAGTCATCGCGGAGACGATCCAGCTCATGCGCACGGCGAAGGACGATCCCGTGTCGTGGCTCTCCGTCGAACGCATGGCTCGCAATGACCGCTACGGCCCGAATTTCCTCCGCAGCGGCGATGCACGGCCCAACCAACAACAGATCGCCTATGCGTATGGCCTGCGCTTTGCGAAGAACGGCTGGACGCACGAGCTGCGCCGCGAGTTCTTCGAGTGGTTTGCCAAAACGGGTCCGTGGCTCGGCGGGAATCAGTTCCGCGGCTTCCTCGACACCATTCGCAACGATGCGCTTGCCTCCGTGCCGGACGCGGAGGAGCGCAAACAGCTCGCTGTGCTTGCCACACCCAAGTTCATCGCCACCAAGCCCGAGGCGATCAAACCACCGAAAGGCCCCGGCAAGGCCTACACCGTCGATGAAGTCACCGCTTTGGCCTCGAATGTGCAAAGCGGCCGCAACTTCGACCGCGGGCGCGAGCTTTTCATCGCCGCAGCTTGTCAGGCCTGCCATCGACTCGGCAACGAGGGCGGCGGAGTCGGCCCCGATCTCACCGCCGCCGGCAATCGCTACACGCTGCGCGACCTCGTCGAAAACATCGTCGATCCCAGCAAGGTCATCTCCGACCAATACGAGAGCAGCATCCTCACGCTGAAGAACGGCAGCACCGTCATCGGCCGCATCACCGCCGACGAAGGCGGCATCCTCCAAGTCGCCACCAACCCCGCCGCCCCCGGCCAGACCACCGACGTCCGCCACGACACCCTCCAAAGCCGCCAAGTCTCGCCGACTTCGCTCATGCCTCCCGGTTTGATCAACGCCATGAACCCCAACGAAGTCGCCGATCTGCTGGCCTACATTTTGTCCGGTGGGGACAAGCGCGGGAAGATGTTCAAGAGGTGATCGCGTTGCGTTTGCGAGCTGGAAAGCTGACTCCCTCAGGCTCTACGCTGGCGCCTTGGTGCCATTCACACGGGCAGGCTACCGTTGCCAGCAGGCCAGGAGAGGCCTAAGATGGCCCCCGAATGAGTCACCTGCCTGAAACAACTCCTCAGCATTACCTCACCGGAACGTCCGCGATGACGATCCCGGACGGGGAGGCTTGTTTTGTGAACTGGCACTTCACGGACACCTTTCTCGGCGGCAAGGCCAGTTTTCGAGTCGCAGGTCGCAATTTCCCCGACACCTCGGCGCTGCTCGGCTCCGCAGGAGTGCGCGAGTGTTCGGACATCCTCCGTCGCAGTGGTGTGGAGCTGCCGCCCAGCCGCGCTTTTTATGCGGCCAACCGTGACCGCGCGTTGATGGACCTGGTGCTCGCCAACTTGCAGCAGGGACGAAGCCTGCAACATCTGCGCATTGAGGACTTTGCCGACTCGGAGGCCGAGGAGGCTCATTTGCAGGAAGTGCTTCGCGACCTGCGTGACCGACTCGGTGCTTCGGAGCAGGCGCGCATCATGGCAGACTGGTTGCAGGCCCAATGAACTTCACCGAAGCCCAGCAAAGCCATCTCCGCGTGATGCGCGAGGTCTTGCACTCGGTGCAGGACACACCGCTGGTGCTCAAGGGCGGCACCGCGTTGCTCGTCTGCTACGGCCTTGATCGCTTCTCGGAGGATCTCGACTTCGACGCGCCCAAGAAGCTCAATCTCGAGAGCCGCATTGAGACCGCCTTGTCCCGCACCACTCGGCAGCTCAAAATCACACGCACCAAGGACACGGACACCGTCCAGCGCTACCGTCTCGAATACGAGCATGGCACGACGCTCGGCCGATTGAAAGTGGAAGTGTCCTGCCGCGATGCAGCAGCCGCCGCGAACGACGTGATCGAGGTCGCTGGCGTGCGCACCTATCGCGTGAGCCGGTTGATCGAGCAGAAAATCAACGCTTTGGAGAACCGAACCGCTGCGCGAGATCTCTTTGATGTGCATTTCCTCGCCCGACGCCACGCAGAGGCATTCAGCTCCCAGGCACGCGAACGTCTGCGTGAGCTAACCTCGGATATCAACAGACTCGAAGGACGCTTCCGGCCCGCCTTTGAGGAGGACGACCTCTTCCGCGATCAGGCGGACATCGTTCCCGGCTTGGTGTTGGAATTGCACACTGCCATGGCTTGAGGCGGCTTGCCAGATCCGACACAGCTTTTGCTGGCATGTTTTGTGTGAAGGCCGCGTTTAACCACGCGACCAACCATGAAACGCCTCGTTTTCCTCTCCCTGCTCCTGCTGTCCCCGGCTTTCGCCCAGGACGGCTTCAAACCGCTCTTCAACGGCAAAGACCTCACCGGCTGGGATGGCAATCCCGAGCTGTGGAAGGTCGAGAACGGCGAGATCGTCGGCCACACGACCGGACCGGAGCAGCTCGCGTATAATCAATTCCTCATCTGGCGCGGCGGGAAGGTGAAAAACTTCGCGTTGAAGGCGAAAATCCGCCAGAAAGGCAACAACACCGGCATCCAATACCGCAGCAGCGAGAACACCGACAAAAAATGGTCCATCCGCGGCTACCAGTGCGACATCCACCCGAACGCGCCTTACCGTGCGATGATGTATGAAGAAGGCGGACGCGGCATCGTCTCGCAAAACGGCCAGAGCGTCGTCATCGACCCCTCCGGCGTGAAGTGGCTCGCCAGCGAGCGTGACCCTGTCGAGGCCGATATCGCCGAGTGGCATGAGTACACCATCATCGCGAAGGGAAACCACCTCGTGCATCAGATCGACGGCAAAACGACGATGGAGCTCACCGACTTCGAAGAGGCCAAACGCTCCCTCGAAGGCCTCATCGCCATCCAAATCCACCGCGGCCCCGCCATGGAGGTCCACATCAAGGACGTGATGCTCAAAGAGCTGCCCGAGGCCGGTGTCATCGACTTCGCCAATCACCCCATCCCCAGCGACGCGCAGATCATCGAGGCGAAGGCACCGAAGAAGGGGAAGAAGGCAGCGAAGGCGAAGTGAGTCATCTTGGATTAGGGACCTGGATTCTCCTTCCACGGCGGAGAAGCTGCTGAAAATTTATCCTTTTCAAAAGGAGAAACGATTCCCTTCGGCTCACCAATTAGGCGGTTTCACGAAGCTGCCGTGGCTGTCCGCCAGCGAAGGCGGTAGCTGGGCGTTGGCGAGCTGGTTCCATGACACATGCCAGCGTCCTCCCCTTAAAAAATGCTGGGGCAGCCCCCGAAAGAGCTGCCCCGCGTCCTGTCACCGAGGTGAACAAGAGAGATGTGGTATGAGTATAGCCGGGCACAAGTGCATTTTGCAAGTGAGCATTTGAATCGTCTGCGGTTGAGGTAGGATAAAATGCCCACCTTGCCAGATCCGACACAGCTTTTGCTGGCATCTTTCGTGAGAAACGGACGTTTAACCACGCCACCCACCATGAAACGACTGCTTTTCACCTCCCTGCTCCTCTCCGCCCTGGCTCTGCCGTGCTCTTTGATGGCTCAAGACGCCAAAGGCAAAGGAAAGGGCAAAGCCAAGCCCAATCGCCCGCAAGCCGTCGGACCGGCCATCGGCGCGAATGTGGCCACGCCGGTCACGAACATCAAAACGCTGCCGAATTTCAAGGTGGAGCTGCTTTATAGCGTGCCCGGCGGTGAGCAGGGTTCCTGGGTGAACCTGTGCACCGACGATCAAGGCCGCATCTATGCCAGCGATCAATATGGCGGCCTCTATCGCTTCGCCGCACCTGCCGCAGGCCAGCCGCTGAAGCCCGCGGACGTGCAAAAGCTGCCCACCGACATCCGTGGCGTGAACGGCATGCTCTTTGCCTTCGGAGCGCTGTATGTCGGCGTGAACGATTACGAGAAAAAGATCCCCAGCGGCCTCTACCGCATCACCGACAGCAACAGCGACGAGATTCCGGACAAGGTCGAGATGCTGCGTGAATTCGACGCCAGCAGCGATCACGGCGTGCACGCCATTTTGAAGACACCCGATGGCAAAGGCCTCTACCTCATCACCGGCAACAACGCCGTGCTCAAAGAAGGCCCCGTCGCCGGAACACCTGCTTCTTCGCCCGTGGCGAAGCTTTGGGGGGATGATCATCTCCTTCCGCGCATGCCCGATGGTCGCGGCCACAACCGCCACGTCATGGCTCCTGGCGGCATCATTTACCGCCTCGATCCCGAGGGCAAGAACATGGAAATCTTCGCCAGCGGCTTCCGCAACATTTTCGACGGCGGTGTGAATCGCGATGGCGAACTCTTCACCTACGACGCCGACATGGAGTATGACTTCAACACGTCGTGGTATCGCCCCACACGCATCAATCACGTCGTCAGCGGCGGCGAATACGGCTGGCGCAACGGCGCAGGCAAGTATCCCGAGTTCTACTATGACAACCTGCCTGCCACGCTGAATATCGGCCCCGGATCGCCCACCGGCACCACCTTTGGTTACGGCGCGAAGTTCCCCGCGAAATACCAAGAGGCCTTTTACGTGCTCGACTGGAGCTGGGGCAAAATCTACGCCGTGCATCTGAAGCCCAACGGCAGCACCTACACCGCCACGAAGGAAGAATTCGTCACCGGCGGCCCACTGCCGGTCAGCGATGCCATCATCGGCAAAGACGGCGCGATGTATTTCACCATCGGCGGCCGCCGCGTGCAGAGCGGGCTGTATCGGGTGAGTTATGCGGGGAAAGAGAGCACTGCGCCAATGACCATCGTCCGATCTTCATCAATAGGTGAAGAAGAGTCTGGTCGCTACACACGCCGCTCACTCGAAGCCTTCCACGGCAAACAAGACCCCAAAGCCGTCTCCACCGCCTGGGCGCCTCTCAGCAGCACCGACCGCTACATCCGCGCTGCAGCACGCACCGCTCTGGAGCACCAGCCCGTCGCTGAATGGGAAGCCAAAGCCCTCGCGGAAACCAACGTCACCGCGCAACTCGAAGCCCTTCTCGCCCTCACACGTGCCACTGGCATGTGCCCCACGCATCGCGCCGCTGATCACGTCGTGAACAACGCCATGCGTGACAAACTCTGGGCCGCGATGCTCAAGCACGACTTCACCAAGCTCACACCCGAGCAACGCCTCGCCTACGTGCGCCTCACGGAGATCGTTTTGCATCGCTTCGGCAATCCGGACGACGCCACCGTGGCCGCGATCATCGCCAAGCTCGATCCCGCGTATCCGGCGGACAACTTCGAGCTCAACTGGCTGCTCACCGAAACGCTCGCCCACCTCCAGGCACCGAATGCCGCCGCGAAAGGCATGGCGCTCATCGCCACTGCCGAAAGCCAGGAGCCGCAGGTCGAATACGCCCGCAGTCTGCGCTTCCTCAAAGCCGGCTGGACGCCGGAACTGCGCAAGCAGCAGCTCGAGTTCTTCCTCAAAGCCGCGAACTACAAAGGTGGCAGCAGCTTCGCCATCTTCATCGACTTCATCCGCAAAGACAGCCTCGCCACCTTTACGCCGGAAGAGACCGCGCAGTTCGCCGAACTCATCGCCAAGAAGCCCGAGGTGAAATCCGCCATCGAAAACGTCGGTGCCATGTTTGTGGGCCGCACGCCGACGATGTGGACACTCGATGAACTCAGCGCCGCCGCCAAGACCGGCATGAAAGGCCGCAGCTATGACAACGGCCGGAAGATGTTCAGCGCCGCCGCCTGCTACACCTGCCACCGTTTCGGCAACGCCGGCGGCATGACCGGCCCCGACCTCACCGGGGCGGGCGGTCGCTACAGCCCGCACGACCTGCTCGATCAAATCATCAACCCCAGCAACGTCATCAACGAGCAGTTCGCCCCCATCGTCGTCACCAAAAACGACGGCAGCATCATGACCGGCGTCGTGGTGAATCTCAGCGGCGACGGCGTCACCCTCAACACCGACCTCACCGACCCCAACCAGCGCGTGAACGTCGATCGCAAAGAAGTGAAGAGCATCGAACTCAGCAAAGTCTCTCCCATGCCCCCGATGCTCCTCGCCATGCTCAAGAAAGACGAGATCCTCGACCTCCTCGCCTACGTCCTCAGCGGCGGAAACAAGGAGCACGCGATGTTTGCGAAGTAGCTTCGTTCACCCGTGAGGGTAAGGTGAGGGCTCATGGAAATGGATTCAATCGAACCGCCTTACCGGCATGGAGGTCCGCTCGGCGGCGCACGATTCAAGGTGCAGCCAGAGGACTTCATCGTGGAGGAGTTGCTGGGCTTTGAACCCTCGGGTGAGGGTGAGCACTGCCTCGTGTGGGTGGAGAAGCGTGATCTGGATAGCAATGCGGCAGGCGCACGGCTGGCGGATGCGCTCGGGCTGCGCCGGAGGCTGGTGAGTCATTGCGGATTGAAGGACCGGCAGGCAGTGACGCGGCAGTGGTTCAGCCTGCACATGCCGGGGCAGCCCTCGCCGGAGCCTGCGGCACTCGAATCGGAAGGCCTGCGTGTGCTGCAAATCACCCGAAACACCCGCAAGCTGCGGCGCGGCATTCATTTCGGCAATCGCTTCACCATTCGACTGCGTGAGCCGAGCTTTGACCTCGCGGCAGCCGAGCAGCGATGGCAAAAGATCGTGCTCGATGGCGTGCCAAACCTCTTCGGCAGCCAGCGTTTCGGCCACGAAGGCCGCAATGTGGAAAAGGCGCTCGCCATGTTTCGCGGTGAATTCACGCCGGGGGATCGTCTGCTGCGTGGCTTGCTGCTTTCCAGTGTGCGCAGCCATCTTTTCAATGCGGTCGTGGCGGAGCGAATGGAGCGCGGCATCTGGGATCATGCCTTGCCGGGTGAGGTGTATGGCTTTCCTGACAACGGCACGCTGCTGCTCATCAGCAATCAGCGCGGCGATGAACCGCAACGCTTCGCCGAGGGCAAGGTGGAGCTCACCGCGCCGCTCTGGGGCAGTGGCGAGCTACACAGCGCGGATGAGGTGCATGCGCTGGAACAGGAGGTAGCAGCACGCTTTCCTGAACTCACCGCTGGCCTGGAAGCTGCGGGGCTGCGCCAAGAACGACGTGTGATGCGGCTGCGTCCGCTGAATCCCGCTCTCATCTCGCTACCGGATGCTGATTTGCAGTTCAGCTTTGATCTGCCACGCGGAACGTATGCCACCACCGTGCTGCGTGAGCTGGCGGAACTCCTCACGGTGGCAGCGCAAAGCCGCGACGAGTGAAAACCTCCTGTCGCATCTCATCGCCGAATGATTCGAGGATTTCGGCCACTTCAGCGGCTCCTTCGCTCTGAAATGCACCGCGAGCATCGAACGTGAGATTTTCCATCGTGAGCCGTTTCGCCCGCACGACGGCTGTTTTCGCGATGAGGCCCATTTGGGGTTCCGCGAGCCGCCGGACGAGTACGTTGTCCATTTCCAGCTCGCAGTGCTTATCCTCACGGCCGGTCACGCTGAAAGGGTTTTGTGCTTGGGACAGCACGAGAGCATTCGTGAGCCGATAGCGACCGTCATCGAGGAAATAGAGGTCAAACGCGTGGCAGTCCGCGATGAAGACGCGGTGGTAGCTCGTCTGTGCCGTGCCGGTGTCGCAGATGCCCGTGCTGTTACCGATGCTCACAAAGCCATCCACGCGATACTGCGCTGATTCATGCGCACTGATGCCGTCGTCGCCACATTCGATGGCGCGGATGTTTTCAAAGACCACGTCGCGGCAATCGCCATGGATGTTGAAACCGTCGTTGTAGGGATGCGTTGCCGTGAGGTTCTTGATGACGAGATGCGCATTGTCTCCGCTGAACTGCACACCCGCGCTGCGCATCGGCGCGGAGACGTTCACGAGCTTCTGGTTCTGAGCCAGCTTGATGAAGAAGGTGCCGTAAATCGCCTTTGATGGTGGTTTCTCGCGGCTTGGGTCCTTCACAAAGGTCCACTCGCCATGTTGAAGCTCCTCCGGCTTCTTGAGCGGAGCGCTTCGACCTTTCGAAGTGCGGCCCATGAGCTGCATCTTGCCATCAAAGAGGAAAAACCACCTCCCGATGACTGCCTCGTTCAGTGCTGGCATGAGATCATCATTGGCAAAAAGGCCAGATGAGACCTCACGCCACTTCGCGGGATCAAGCGGATCACTTCCCTCCAGCGTCGCCCCATGCCCATCGAGCGTGATCGGTTTACTCGGCTCGCCCTTCTTGCCGTAGAAACCCGCGTAGTCACGGTACACCTTGGGTTCGAGATGGATTGTATCGCCGGGCATCGCTAGCTTGATGGCATGATGAATCGTCGGCACGTCCTGGCCGACGTGGATGTCACGGGCAGGGAGGGAGGAGAAGGAAAGCAGAACGGCGCAAAGCAGGAGACGCATGAAATAGGTAAGAAGCGGCCGAGCAGAGACTTCTTTCGCCTGAAGTCTAAGCCGTAAGCATGCAGTCGGGCATACGAAATCGCGGCAGCGTCCTGGAGTGCTCCAGTCCTCTGGAGCTTTTCGCAGGCCTGTGGACGCTCGAAAGCGCCGGAGGCCCGGCGCACTCCAGAACGCTGCCGCGAGTCTTCACCCACGGGTGTTATCGAATCCTTGGGGAATCGTCTTCAACGCCATAGTTTCCGCTAAGGAACCCGCTTCGCCTCGACGGGCTTGTCGGCTTCCTTCGCAGGTTCTTCGGCAGGTTTTTCCGGCTCGGAGGTGGTTTCGCCGGCGCGGATCCATTGGAAGGTGCCGGGGTTCTTGCCGGGGACTTCAATCCATTCTTTGGCGTTCGCCTGACGAGTGCGGATCTTCCATTGTTCGTCCTGCACTTCCTGAAGGGCGCGGCCGGAGTCCTTGGCCTTCTGGCGCATGAGGAGCATGCGATCCTCGTTCTCGGCGCTCACCTGCTTCTTCACGTCCTCGCCCCACTTGCCAGCGGGCACCTGGCGGATGTCGAGCAGGCCGCGGTGGTTCTCGCCGACGAGTTCGTTGGCTTTGAAATTGAAGATCTCCGCCATGCGGTTGCGCATGCGGTTGTTGGCCTCGTCGAGGGCTTTGCCCGCTTCTTTGTCGGCGGGTTCATCTCCACGGTATTGGTACACGTCGAGGCGCATGTTGAGGTTCACCTCGAGCGGCTTCGGCGTAGTGATGGGCACCTCCGGCATCTGTTTGCAGGCCGCGAGAAGGCCGCACGCGAGGAGGAGCGTGAGGCTAGGGATTCTTTCTGGCCGCGAGACGGTGATCATAGACATTGATCTCGATGGTGCGCTTGCCGTCCGGACCTTTGAACCGCAGGTGACCGCGGCCCTCCCGCCCGTAGAAGCGTGCTTTGCCATCGACGCTGTCATAGTCGAAGTCACGCAGCGTTTCCAGCCCGATGCGGCGGATTTGATCGGCCATATCGCCACGCATGGGAGCGGGCAGTTCGTTGATGAGACTGTTCAGCGCGGCGATCTCGAAGCGGCCGTGGCCGTCGTTGAGGAATTCGGCATCGCCCTGGTAAAGCTCATCGCCATCGCCGGTGGCCACGATCTTGCCGGTGACGGTGCCATCAATCGTGAAGTACTCGGGGAAGAGCAGCTTCGTGACCGGCCCGCTGTTGATCTTGGTAGCGGCGATCCAGCCGTCCCAGGTGTAGCTGTCGTCGAGGTAGATGTTGAAGGCACCGTTCACATCGCCGGCATAGGCTTTGCCGTAAAAGCTGCCGTAGATGCCGTTGCGGTCGTAGGTGATGCTCAGGTGCGTGTTGTCCGCGTGGAGGTTCTTCCACTGGATGCGATCGGCCTGGAAGACCTCGACGACGTTGTTGTTTCGATCACGCATCGGCAGGTTGAAGCTCACCTTGCCACGGAGGTTGGTGAATTTGAGCTTCAGGTTGGCCAGCTCGCGGTCCTCCTGCGGGATTTGCAGCTCGGCCTGGAGTTCGCCGCTTTCCAGCCGCGTGCTGAAGCTGAAGGGAAACGGCTCGCCGAGGCCGCGGATGGGCACGCCTTTTGGCGCGATGGTCAGGTGGCCGTCACTCACCGAGAGCGTGTCCACGCGCCAACCGGGAGCTTCCGGTTTCGGTGGCTGCACGGGTCCCACGAAAGTGTCCGCCAGCTCAGGCTCGCCCTTCATGAACTTGCGGTAGTTCTCCACATACCAAAACAGATCCTCGCCGACGAAGAGCGTGGGCGCGATAATCTCCACGCGGTCGATGACGCGATGAAGGAGCCCATCGAGCGTGTAATGCACGCGGATTTCCGTCATCTCCGCTACGGCATTCAGCGGACGATGGGGCGAGGGAATGCGCAGGTTTTTCAAGGTGATGCGCTGTGGCTCCACATTCTCCGCGAGGCCTTCGAGATCGAGCGGCGTGTCCTTCGTGGCGAAGTTCAGATTGAAATGCACCGGCGGGAACTGCGGCGCGATCTCCTCCAGCGTCACACCGAAGTCGCTGATCTTCATTTCGCCCGCATGCCAGCGCTGCGCGACGGCCTGCGCCTTCTCCTCCACGATCTCCGCCGGACCTCGAAACAAGGTCATGAGCGCATCGCCGACATCGACATGGCCGCCAGCGAGATCGATGCGCTCCACATGATGCTCACGCCACATCTCCGGCAGCTTGGTTTCCACCACCGCCGTCTTCAGCGAGGCCACGGGCACGTTCGCCCGCGAGGGAATCATGGCGCGAGCCTCCTGCACGGTGAGCTGGTGGAGGCCGCTGGCCATCGTTTTGACCTCGAAAGCCGTCTCCACCTCGACTCGATCCGCCAGCGGCACCACCACGCGAGCGGTGGCCTGGGTGATTTCGAGCGAGCCAAAGCCGAGGCGCTTCCAGAAGGGTAACTCCTTCATCGCAGGTTCTGCGGCGGCGGTGATCTTTTCAAACCACGGACCGTTCTCTGGATTCAGCGTGAGACGCGGCTCGTCGAGGTGGAGTGAGTCGATATGAAAACGCTCGCGAAGCTCATCCGGCACGATTTCGGCCTTCAGCACCTTCATCTGCAAAAACGGCTCAAAAGCCTGCCAGGCCGTTTGCAGCTCCAAAATCATGATTTGCTGCTTCTGCGCCGAGTGAAGGCTCGAATCGACCTCCCGCAGCTCGGCGGCGATTTGGAACGACCCCTTCACCGGCAGCTTCTTCGTCGCCTCAAAAGCCACATCCCCTTGCTCCAGGCTCAGCGAGCCGATTTGAACCTTCCGTCCGCTGGATGAACCGCCGTGTTTCAGCAGGGCATCTTCCAAAGCCTGCGTCCAGCGTACGCGAGGCTGGATGAGCTTGGAGTTGAGCACGGCCTCCAGCCCGCGTGCCTCAACGTGCAGGGCCGCCGCGCCGATCTCCCCTTCCCCGTTGGCTGGACGCAGTTGGAATTCCGTCACGTCGAGCTCATGCAGACCGAGTTTCACTTCCGAGCCACGCTGCCACAGCAGCTCACGGCCTTTCCACGAGAAGCGAAAGCCGAGATTCAGCCCCGCCAGATCCGCTGCGGTGAAGCGGACGTTTTGCAGCGAGGCCGAAAGCACCCGCACCTCATGGGGCCAGACATCGCCGGAGCTGCTCCCGCCCTTTGAGGCAAACCACGCAGGATCAATGGAAGCATTCGTTGCATGTAACTCGCTCACCTCGATGCCTTGCGCGGTCGTTTTCGCATTCAGCGTTAATTCCGCGAGCAAGGGATGATCCCGCCAGACGATATCGCGAGCCTTCAAATGGGCGTTTTGCACCTGCGGTGAAGCCCCACCGATCACGACACCTTCGATTCGCGTCTCGATCTTCGCCGAAAAAAGCAGGCCGTTCGCATCGCGAATGGTCACCGGTGTCTCGGTGAGTTCGAGGTGATCGATACTCCATCGTTGGCTGCTGCCACCACCGCCACTCGAGAGCTGGCGGAAGCGTTCCAGGTCCACGTCCACCTTCGCGCCTTCGAACGAGATGCTGCCGAGCTTGCCTGCCCGCAACTCACGCCAGTGCGGCGACCAATGAGCCTGCTCGATGGTGACAATCTCCGTGCCATTCGAACGCCACCACGCTCGCATCTGGTCCAGTTGGAGTTCATGGCCGTCAAACTCGATGGTCTTCACCTCGATGACGATCTCCGGCACCACGCGGTCGAGCAGGAGATTCACCAGCCTCACCCGCTCCGTCCACGCCCACCAGCCGATGCCCGCGAGCGCCAGACCAATGCCCATCAAAACCACCATCACCCAACGCCACCATCGGCGGCGGGGTTTGACGGAAGACTGAGTGCTCATGCGGCGATGATACAACGATTTCGCCGGAGGGAAGCGGCAGGTTCAGGCTAGGCACGCGCATTTCGTGCCGAGAATCGAGGCCTTCACATGAAACTATCAGCGGGATGTGGGGCATCCGACAAAAACACCTGGAAGTGCTCAGCCACTTTGAATCACCGCAGAGGTACGATGGACACAGAGGTGCCTGATTTTGGAATTCTCTGTGTCCATCGTACCTCTGCGGTTCAAGTCTGGATCGCGTGGTTGTCCTGAAGGGTTCTAACCGCTCATGTGACGCTGATAAGACGCTGATGGCTGAATCTGATTATTAGCGTCTTATCAGCGTCACATTAGCGGTTCAGTGGTTGGGCTGAAATATCACCTGCGACCACCTCCAGCGTTTCATCGACGAGATTCATGCCTCGCCAAACGGCCAACTCGTCTGGATCATCACAGCGGATGCACAAGCAAGTGTCCTCATGCCCGCCTAGCCGACGGGCGAACTCAATACAGTCGATCTGAGCCGTCATCATCAGGCTCGAGTGGAAGGGAACACCCACCACCATGCCTGGGCGGATCGTGCCTTCCATTATCGTGCCAGCCAGCACGAAATACGGTCTGCCTTCGACCATGAATGTGTTTTTGACGTGGAACTTGGGCATTGTTTATGATGACTCTCACGCCTCCTCCCACGCCTTCGCTCTCGCTAAAGCTCGCTGCCAGGTGGCGGTTTTGGCGGCGCGGAGGGTGGGTTTGAGCTTGGGGGTGAACTTTTGATCGGCCTTCCAGTGCTTGGCGATGTCGGCCTGGTTTTTCCAGAAGCCGGTGGCGAGGCCGGCAAGACAGGCGGCGCCGAGGGCGGTGGTTTCGTTGACCTTCGGACGGACAACGGGGACGCCGAGGAGATCGGCCTGCATCTGCATGAGGAGGTTGTTGAGGGAGGCACCACCATCGACGCGGAGTTCCTTCAGTTTGATGCCGGAATCGGCCTGCATAGCTTGGAGAATGTCGGCGACTTGGAGGGCGATGGCTTCGAGGGCGGCACGGGCGATGTGGGCTCGGGTGGTGCCGCGAGTGAGGCCGACGATGGTGCCGCGAGCATACGCGTCCCAATGCGGAGCACCGAGACCAGCGAAGGCGGGCACGAGATAGACGCCGCCGGTGTCCGGAACGCTGGCGGCGAGCGTTTCGACCTCGGCGGAGTTTTGGATGATGCCGAGACCATCCCGCAGCCATTGCACGACAGCTCCGGCGATGAAGACGCTGCCTTCGAGCGCATACTCCATCTTGCCACCGATGCGCCAGGCGATGGTGGTGAGGAGTTTGTTCTTCGAGGTGATGGGTTTGGAGCCGGTGTTCATGAGCATGAAGCAACCGGTGCCGTAGGTGTTCTTCACCATGCCGGGCTGCACGCAGACCTGGCCGAAGAGCGCGGCCTGCTGATCGCCGGCGATGCCGGTGATGGGAATGGAGCCGCCGAGGAGTGTGGTGTGGCCGAAGAGGCCGCTGGAGTCCCGCACCTCGGGCAGCATGGAGGCGGGCACACCGAAGAGGTGGAGGAGTTTTTCATCCCAGCGACCTTTACGGATGTCGAAAAGCATGGTGCGGGAGGCATTGGAGACATCGGTGGCATGCACCTGGCCAGCGGTGAGGTTCCAGAGCAGCCAGCTATCGATGGTGCCGAAGGCGAGACGACCCTTCGCGGCGAGTTGTTTGGCCCCTTTGACGTTTTGCAGGATCCACTGGACCTTCGTGGCGGAGAAGTAGGCATCGACGACGAGGCCGGTTTTTCGCGTGATGAGGCGGTCGAGCTTCTTTTTGCGCAAGACATCGCACATCGGCGCGGTGCGGCGGTCCTGCCAGACGATGGCATTGCCCACGGGCCCGCCGGTTTCGCGATCCCAGACGACGGTGGTCTCGCGTTGATTGGTGATGCCGATGGCGGCGACATCCGCGGCGGTGGCTTTGGCCTTCACGAGCACCTCGCGGGCGGTGACGAGCTGGGTGTCCCAGATGGCCTGCGGATCATGCTCCACCCAGCCGGGCTTGGGAAAGATCTGCGGGAACTCCTTCTGCGCGACGGCGACGACCTTACCGTCGTGATCAAAGAGGATGCTGCGTGAGCTGGTGGTGCCCTGATCGAGGGCGAGGACGTATTTCATGGTGATGCGGCGGTTTTAGCGGAAGACGACCTCCGCCGTCAATGCCTGCCGCACGGGTGTGGGGCCGAACTCCGAACGGAAGGCCTCAGAAGCTGACAAAAAATGGGGACAGAAAAAAGGATATTTTCTGTCCCCATTTTTTGTCTGTTGGATTGGGTTCCGATCCTTCCCGTTCTATCGCGAAACTCTGGCTCCAACTCACTTCTCTTCCAGCGCAGAAGGCGCGGCGGGCTCAGGCGGCTGATCGCCGGCACGGACGGCGGTGACGAGACGTTTGATACCGGCCTGGGCGAGTTCGCTGGGCGGATGCAGGCGCTTGGCTTTTAGATACCAGGCGAGGGCGGAGCCGGTCTGCTTCTTCTCCTCATGCTGGCGGCCACGCTCGATGGCGGTGACGAATTCGCTGGCCTGGATGCCGAGATCGGCGCGGAGCTTACTGAGGGCGTTGTCATCGGGGAAGAGCTTCGACTCCTTTTCGACCTTCTCCCACGCGGCGGCGGGGCTGGTGGCGGCGAGTTCTTTGGCTCCGCCCATGACGATTTCGACGCGGCCCATGTCGTTGAGCACTTTTTCGAGCTGCTTCTCGCGAGCGGCATCCCCCTGCACGGCAATGGCGAGCTGGAGTTTGTTATCGAAAATCTGCCGGTAGCCTTTCTGGCTGATGAGGCGGTCAAACTCCATGATGCCCTGAGATTTCATGTCGCTGCCTTTGACGAGCTCGCCGCTGAAATTGGCGAGGTCGGGATTGGTGGGCCAGATCTCGGTGGCGGCCTTCATCTCGATTTCGAGGGTCTTGGTGTCCTTCGTGGCCATGGCCATGCGGGCCTTGCTGATGTGAAGGGAGCTGACGGACTTCGCCGTGTTGATGGCGGCGAGTGGTTTGGCGTATTCAAAGTCCTGCGCCTCGCTTTTGAGCTCCAGCACGGTCTTTTCCGCCTCGGCGAAGTCTCTCATTTCGAGGAAGCCGAGGAGCTTGTTCTTCTTGCGCACGAAATCGAGCACCTTGCTCTTTTCCTTCATCGGCAGGCGGCGCACGCGGGGCAGATACTCGCCGACGCCGAAGGCCTCGAGGAGGCGATTGCTGGCGCTGTCGATGTCCGTGCGAGCGACGAGGTTTTCAAAGGAGACGAGAGATTCATCCACGGTGCGCATGGCCTCCAAAGAAAGGCCGTCGATCATGGTGACGGTGGGCGGCACGCCGAAGGAGCCGGAGAGGGCTTTTTGCAGATCAGCGTCTTTGTCGAGCTGGAGGATGCTATCGCCGTCCTTGAAGAGGTTCGGATAGAAGCGGCAGGCGATGACGGCGTGCTCAAAGCGGCGCTGGAGGAACATCTGAACGATGAGCGCCTGGAACTGGATCTTGCTGGAGACCTCGGAGAGTCCGGTGGCGGCCTCATTCATCTTTTTGCGGGCCTCGATCTCGGCGATGCCTTTGATGTAACCACTGGTGCGGCCAAAGGTGGCCCCATCCGCCTGCGCCTTCGCATCCGCTTTGGCCTGGGCACCTTTTTCGGAGGAGGAAACCTTGCCCGCCTTGGTGGTGTCATTGCTCATCTGCGCATTCCATTCGAGCTGCCGACGGCGTTCATCCATGGCGACGTTAGCGGCCTTGAGGTTGTTCTGTTTGCGCTGGGAGAGCCACACGTCCCAGATGGCGTTGGCGATGGAGTTGCACAGGCCGCCGTCGATTTTGTAGGTGCCGGCCTCGGGGAGCAAGGCGAAGGCCTTCATCGGATCGGGGCCGGGTTTGTTGGTCGGGGCCAGGAGCTGCATCATCTGCGCCATGATGTCCCGGTAGGCCTGATCCTCGGCGGAGATGGCCTCCGGCGTGGTGAGGTAGGTCTCAAAGCGGGACCGCATCAGGCGGTTGTTGGTCACATTCCAGAGCTTGCCATTGAAGGCCACGTTCTCACTGCCGGGATCGCCCATCGGCATGTTCGTGAGGCCGGTCTGCGTGTCCGTCTGGCGGTCCGCCGCGCTGCCGGGGACCATGTTGTAGTTGTTGTTCGAGGTGGTCGTCGTGGGTGCAGCGGGCTGCATGGCACCCGCCGGGGCGGGGCCGGGAAGCACCTGGGCATGAGTCAAAGCCAGCGGGCAGGCAACAGCGAGGGCGAGGAGGCGGAACGCGGGTTTCATGACGGTCACGGGTTAGACTTTGAGGAGTTCGAGCACTTCGAGGACGCCGTTTTCTTGGACACGGACTTTGAAGGTGTAGCGCTGGCCACGCTGGATGTTGGCCCCTTCGTAGTCAGGCGGCACCCACACGGGCAAAAAGGTATTTCCACTGCCATCGCTCACCTGAACGCTGAAGATCCGCCCATCGGCCTGCCGCCAGCCGCTATCGAGGCGGTCATCCACGAGGCCTTCGACCTTGTAGATGTTTCCGCTCAGCGCGGTGGCGTTTTCGAGAAATTCGGAGGTCATCAGCTCCGTAATGCCCGTCATCGGATCACTCGTGCGGTGCAGGAGCATGTATCCGCCCCCACCGAGCACGGCGAGGATCATGACAAGACCAAGGAGATGCTTGAGGGAAATGCTGGACTGAGCGCGGCGTGCCATGCGGAAAGGTTTCGGGGGTGTGCGTGACTCTAAGGGATGCTCCCCTGCGGAAGCGAGGAAAAAATGGCCCGGCCCGGCAAGCCGCCTTCTCCCTTGCGCCCGGGCCGAATGTGCCGACTCTACGCGCCTTTTTCCCGCCCGTCATTATGATCCCCAACGCCTACCGCACTCTCCACTGCAACGCCGTCCGCCAAGAGCACATCGGCCAGAACGTCACGCTCTGTGGCTGGGTGAATTCGGCCCGCGACCACGGCGGCGTCATCTTCATCGACCTCCGCGACCGCGAAGGCCTCACGCAGGTCGTTTTCCGCCCGGAAGAAAATGCCGCACTCGCGGCTCAGAGTCATGAACTGCGTGACGAGGACGTTTTGCAGATCACCGGCAAAGTCGCCGCCCGTCTCACCGGCACCGAAAACGCCAAGCTGCCCACCGGCGAGGTCGAAATCGTCGCCACCGAGTGCAAAGTGCTCAACAAGGCCGACGTGCTGCCCTTCCAGCTCGACCGCGAGCTCTCCAACGAGGACATGCGCATGAAATACCGCTACCTCGACCTGCGCCGCGAGCGCATGAACAAGAACATCCGCACGCGCCACAAGATCACCAACTCCGCCCGCAACTACCTCGACGCCGCTGGCTTCATCGAGGTCGAAACGCCGATCCTCAGCAACCCCACACCGGAAGGAGCCCGCGACTTCCTCGTGCCGGCTCGCTTGAACCCCGGCAAGTTCTACGCCCTGCCGCAGGCTCCGCAGCAGTACAAGCAGCTCATGATGGTCGCTGGCTTGGAACGCTACTTCCAAATCGCCCGCTGCTTCCGCGACGAAGACCTTCGCGCTGACCGCCAGCCCGAGTTCACGCAAATCGACATCGAAGCCAGCTTCATCCAGCGTGACGACATCCTGAACCTCGTCGAAGGCCTGCTCGTCAGCATGTTCAAAGCTGGCACCGGCCGCGACATCCCGTCGCCCTTCCCGCGCATGACCTATCAGGAAGCGATGGACCGCTACGGCTCCGACAAGCCGGACACGCGTTACGGCAATGAAATCGTCGATATGGCCGATGTGTTCGCCAACAGCGGCTTCAAAATCTTCCGCAGCACCATCGAAAACGGTGGTGTGGTGCGTGCGATCAACGTGAAGGGCTTCGCCGGCATCACGACCGGCCAGATGATCCGCCTCAACGAGATCGCCACACAGGCTGGCATGAAGGTCAAACAGCTCGCCTTCATCAAAGTGGAGCGCGATGCGAACGGCGTGCTCGAATACAAATCCCCGCTGTGGAAGTTCTTCAGCGAGGACGAGCAGAAGGCGCTCATCGCCAAGCTCGGCGTCGTCGAAAACGACCTCATCTTCTTCTACGCTGGCACCTGGCAGGAAGCCTGCGACATCCTCGGCCGCGTGCGTGTCGAGATCGCCAACATGACCGAACTCACGAAGGACAGCACCGCCTACAACTTCCTGTGGGTGGTCGATTTCCCCCTGCTCGCTCACGATGCCGAATCGCAGAGCTGGGTGGCCGTTCACCATCCCTTCACCCGTCCGAAGACGGAAGACATCCCGCTCATGGAAGCCGGTGAATACGCCAAAGTCCGCGCCGAAGCCTACGACGTCGTTTTGAACGGTTACGAACTCGGTGGCGGCTCCATCCGAATCCACGAAAAGGATCTGCAAGCCAAGCTCTTCAGCGTCCTCGGCGTGAATGAAGAGGAGCAGGCCCACAAATTCGGCCACATCCTCGACGCCTTCCGCTTCGGTGCTCCGCCGCACGGCGGCCTCGCCCTTGGTCTCGACCGCATTGCCATGCTGGTGAGCGGCGAAGACAGCATCCGCGAAGTCATCGCTTTCCCGAAGAACAACAGAGGCAGCGACCTGATGACGGACAGCCCGACGCAGATCGACTTCAAGACCCTTCGCGAAATCTACATCCAGAGCACCTGGAAGGAGAAGAAGCCGGAAGCGGCTGTGGCAGCACCCGCAGCTTGATTTGAAGCGCTACTCGACCTCACTCCAGCGGATGTTTCTCCGCACGCCTAGGTGGTGGAAGTGCGCATCGGCATCCTGGATGTAACCCGCTTTGTCGATGCTCAGACCTTCGGCTTTCAGCAGGAGGCGCTGCTTGCGCGAAAGGGTGGCATCCATGTTCGGGCTGAGGCGAGCATCGGCAGAGACGACACGCTGCCAGGGCAGTGAGGCGGATTCCTCCGGCGTGAGACGAGCAAGCACGAAGGCGACATGCCGTGCCATCACATTCATGTGGATGGCGATGCTGCCGTAGGTGGTGAATTTTCCCGATGGGATGAGGGCGACGAGGCGCAGGACCTCCGCACGGATGTTGGCAAAGGCTTTGGACTTTCCACGCGGCATAAAGTCAAGCGCAGTAGTCGCGGAAGAGGCCACCCATCATGGCACCGAGCTTCCAATCCTGTCCTGGAGGCGCAAAATGCCCACGAGTGAAGAGGACGATGGCGTAGGGCGTGCTGCCGTAATAGAAAAAGAGGGATTCGTGGTCCCACTCGCCGTAGTTGCCAGTCTTTCCACCGATGTAGGTGATGCTGGCGGGCAGCACCCAGCGGCCGAGGCCGTATTGATCCCGCCGCATCGCTTCGAGGAGCAATTCGCAGCCGTGATCGAGGCGGTAGTTCACGCAGCGTTCGTAAAATTCCGCGTAGAAGCGCGGCGAGAGCACATTGTCGCGGATGGCCACATTCGGCAGCGCATATTTAGAAAGGAAGTGATGCTCGTCATACGGACCGATGCGGGAGAGCAGGTAGAACCACGAGCTGTTCTCGCTCTTGTCACAGGCCTGCACGATATGCTGGAATTCCTCACGGCTGAGGTTTCCCTGCGCTCGCTCAAGCAAGACAGCCGCCACGGCTGGCTTGGGCATCGAACCACCGACAAACAAACGATCCGCCTGAAACTCCGCAAGGTAACGACCCGTGGCGAGATTTTTCACTGCATAGCCCACCCGAGGATCGCCACGGTAGGCGCGGTAGGCCTGCTCATAGCGCTGCGTCCAAGCGCGACCGTGCGCAGCATGGGGACGATAGCGGAGATAGGCTCCTGAGGCCATGAAGCGGTTCCTAAACTCCCACTGTGCTCGCACTTTGCTTGCTGAGGGACTCATGAGGCCACCACCAGCGCATCCAGCGATGCCCAACGGCATCATGGCAAGACTGCGCCGCAGCCAAACGCGGCGTGTCATCAGGTTCGATGGCTCTTCGTGCCTGTTCATCGGGGCTAGAGAGAAGCGTGACCGCGTTCAGAAGCGAGCCGGGAGTTGTCAAAAATTGTCTGCAGCTACTCCGCCACCTTTTTGGGAAAGCCGGCCTTCGCGTGCTTCACAAGGTCGATGAAGGTCTCCTCACCCACGCCGGGCACTTGGGTGACTTCCGTGATGTCGTTGAAGGGCCGTGCCTTCTTGATGGCCTCCAGCCGTGTCTTACCTACACCAGGCATGGATCTCAACGAGTCATCGCGGCCCTTGTTCAGCAGATCGAGCAGTTTCATTCGCTGCGTGGCCGTGAGCATCTGCGCGATAGCTTGGATGCGGACGGGGATCTTATCGTTAGCGAGGAGAGTGGTGCCCAAGAGCAGAAAGATGGCAAAGAGCGTTTTCATGCATGAAGGCTGTCTGCGTAGGGGGTGTTTAAGGGTTCTTCACATCCTCTATGATGATGAAGAATTAAGGGCAAATCATTCCATAGCCGTAAGGGGTGTGGATAAGCTCAAGAAATGTGTTCCATCGCTGAAAATGGGCCGTTCCACGAGCACCAAGCCTGTGAATGAAAATGGGGATGACTGTGAGCAGGTGCCTCCAACTTGGGGTTATCGAGGTTCTTCGCAGCTTCCTGATAGTTGTTGGTCTTTTTGCTCACAGGTTGTTCACGAGGGGCTGGCGGTGAGAGAATCGAAGGCCTGGCTGGCGAGAGCGGCGCTAGCAGCCTGCACTTCCGCTTCTTTTTTGCTCTTGCCGGCTCCACGGCCGAGTTCGCGGTCACCCCAGGTGACGACGGCTTCGAAGAATTTGGCATGATCCGGGCCGGTCTGGCCGATGATGCGGTAGGCGGGCGCTTCGGAATTGATGGCCTGGAGGCGTTCTTGGAGATCGCCCTTGGGATTGGACTCGATGAGGCCGTTGCCAAGTTGGTCGAGTTCAGTGCCGAGCACGCGGATGACAAACTGCGCGGCGGTATCGAGCCCGGCATCGATGTAAATGGCCCCGATGATGGCTTCGAGCGCATCGGCGAGCGTGGAATCCCGCTCGCGGCCGCCGCTGGTCTCCTCGCCACGGCCCATGATGAGGTGTGGGCCGAGGCCGATCTCGCTGGCGAGGCGGGCGAGCGATTTGGTGCTCACCAGATGGGCGCGGGCCTTGGTGAGGCGGCCTTCATCGGCATCTGGAAGGCGGGCGAAAAGCTCATGACTGAGAGCGAGCTGGAGGACGGAATCACCGAGAAATTCGAGGCGCTGGTTGTCCAGGCCGGAGCGTTGAGACTCGTAGCTTACGCTCGCATGCGTGAGGGCCTCAGTGAGAAGTCGAAGCTGGCGGAAGGAGTGGCCGAGGATGCTCTCAAGGGATTCCATGTTTCGCTGTGCGCCGATAGTCCGAGGTAGAAATGCCTCGGTAGATCAGGAAAATGGGGTGACCGACGGGATTCGAACCCGCAACAACCAGAATCACAATCTGGGGCTCTACCTTTGAACTACGGTCACCATTTTGCCCGGAGGCGGGGGCGATAGTAACCGGTTCGCGCGATTGCGCAAGTGCGGGTTCTGCATGGCAGATTGACCGGGCCACGAGGGTGCGTTCATACTAGCCACCTCATGGAAAACAACCTCCCGCCTGAATCCTCTGCCGCGCCGCCTCGGTCCGGCATGGGCGGAAAGGAGCGTGTTCCATCCCCCTGGGAGCTGGACACGGATTGGCAGGAGGCTCCGAAGGATCTGAAAAAGATCCGGCCATTACCACCTACACCACCGCCCGCTCCCCCACCCGCTGCCGAGCCTGCCAAGCCAAAAATCGAAGTCGAGTCAGCCGAGCCACGCGAGGCGTATGTGCCCAGGGTCCGTCGTCTACAGCCCGTGCCGGAGCGGGAGGGCTCGTGGCCGGCGCTGATCATTCTGAGCCTGGGGCTGCTTCTCTTTGTCTTTGTGGCCTGGCAGTACCTTCACGATGAACCTCGAGGGGCGGATGATGATCTGCGACCGCTGCGCGTGGCGGACCAGACGCCGGTGATCCAGATGCCGCAGAAGATGAAGCGCTTCCTGGATGCCGTCGTGCCTTTGCCAGCGGGTGCGATGCCCGCCACACCACCGTGGATGTGGGATACGCCCACGCTTTCCCGCTTCTTCAAAGGCAATGGCGCGGCACTGGATAATCTGCGTGACCTTCTCGAAGATCCAGACTGGCATCCGGCGCACGCCTCCTGGCATGCGGCAGACCACGGCAATGATCCGCGTTGGCCGGTGGTGTTTGCACTGAAGCAGGCAGAGAGCGCCTATCACGCCCGTCTGGGCCAGGAAGAGGCCGCGTATGTGGCCGCGATCGATCTGGCGGATCTGGCGAAGCGCCTCGAAGAGATCTGGGCTTGGCCGTCTTTTTACACGCGTTCGCTGGAGGCGCAGGAGCAGGCTGCGCAGGTGCTAGCGGAGCTGCTGAAACAGACGCGGCTGCCGGAGCCGGTGCTGCGGCAGTATCAGCGGCAGTACAGCATCTGCCTGCCCTTGAATGACACGCTGGTGCAGGCACTCGGGGCGTTTTATCTGCATGAAAAGAAGCTCATCTTTGGTCCCGCGAGTGGTGAGCCGCTCGATACGATGCCGGGCGGGGCGCAGTTGAAGCGGCCGGGGCGTTTGTTCTTCAAGCCACACGCCACCTTGCAGCTCTTCGTCGATCATTTTCGCCGCTTGAGAATGGAGGCGCAGGCACCGCTGGCGAACACGGGACTCATCAGCGTGGAGGATTCCGCCGCGCTGCATCAGCAGGGCTACCAGCCAAACTCGGCCGGTGAATCCTACGCCGCCGCCCGCTTAGCGGGTTATCGCTCGCTACCAGCCAAGCTCGGCCTCGCCAAGGCACGTGGCGGGCTGGTGCTCACACTCTTTGCCATGCGCCGCTGTGTGGCAGAGCAGCGTACGCTGCCGCCCACGCTCGAAAGCCTGCGGCCCAAGTATCTGCTCGATGTACCGCTGGATCCCTTTTCTGCCGCGCCGCTGCATTACGACATCCGTCACGGCTGGATTTGGTCCGTGGGCACCGATTTACAATCCCAGGGCGGTGCGCCCACCTCTCCGCCGATGCGTGATGCGAAGGAGCCGACGGTGGAAATCGGCATCGGCATTGCTTCCGCCGTGCAATGATGCTCCCATTCTATCTCCCGCTATGACATCGAATTTCACCCGCGCCGGCCAGTTCCCCGAAACGTCATGGACGCAGGTGCGGCTGGCAGGGATTTCGGATACGCGGGCACTGGAAGGCCTCTGCCGCATGTACTGGGCACCGTTGTATGCTTTTGCTCGCCGGGATGGCATGAGCCCGGCGGAGTCGGAAGATGTGACGCAATCCTTCTTCGCCCATCTGATGCAGGACGAGACGCTCAAGAATGCCGATAGCGAGAAGGGCCGCATGCGCAGTTACTTGCTCGGAGCGATGAAGCGCTTCATCTCCAACTGGCGTCGCGCTGAAATGACGGTGAAACGCGGCGGCAGGCTGCAACGCGTGGATTTTGACACCACCGAAGTCGAAGCCGTGTGCGCCAAGCATGGCGATGGCCTTTCCCCGGATGCCTTCTTTGAGCGGCGCTGGGCCGTGGCCTTGCTCGATCATGCGTTTAAAGCTCTCGAACTCGAACAGGCGCTCACCGGCAAAAAAGAGCAGTTTGCGGTGCTGAGTGAGTTTTTAATGGTTCACGGCAAAGAAGCGCAGCACGGCGTCGCCGCCGAAAAGCTCGGCATGAGCGAGGGCACGGCTCGCGTGGCGGTGCATCGCTTGAGAAAGCGCTTTCGTGAGCTTTTACGCGAGCATGTGGCCGCCACGGTGGGCAGCGAAGCCGATGTGGACGATGAGCTGCGGCATCTTTTGGGATTGTACAGTAACTGACGACTCCGTGGTGGGGATAAATGACGAATGACGAATTCCCGAATGACGAAAGAAATCCGAAGCTCGAATGACGAAACTGGCCTGCGGGAAACCTCATGCCTTCGTCCTTCGTCCTTCTGCATTCGTCATTTTCTCGCTTCATGAGCTCCCCGGTCTCCATCTGCGATGTGTGCGGCACACCGCTCGAAAAACGCGGTTCAGGCTTCTTTTGCCCGGCATGCATGCTCCGTGGTCTGATGGAAGAGCCCGATCCTGAGGCGGAGACGCAAATCACGGAGGCTCCGGCGCTGGGAGACATGCCGCGGGTGCCGAGGCATTCGATGATCGAAAAGATCGGCGAGGGCGGTTTCGCGAATGTTTACCGGGCGCTGCAACGCGAGCCGGTGAAGCGCGAGGTGGCCATCAAGGTGCTGAAGCCACAAATCGCCAGCTACCATGTGCTGGCACGTTTTGAAACGGAACGCCAAACACTGGCGCGGATGGAGCATCCAGGTATCGCCCGGCTTTGGGATAGCGGCGTGACGATGCACGGCCAGCCGTTCTTTGCCATGGAACTGGTGCGTGGCGAGCCGGTGACGGCTTACTGCGAGAACAACCATCTCACGCTCGATGAGAGGCTCGAAATCTTCCGCTCCATCTGCGAGGCGGTGCAGCATGCGCATGAAAAAGGAGTGCTGCATCGCGATTTGAAGCCGTCGAACATTCTCGTGGCCGGCGCAGGCTCCGAGCGGGTGGTGAAGATCATTGATTTCGGCATCGCGAAGGCTTTGGAGGTTTCGCCGGAAGCGGAGGATGCGGATGAGACGGGTGCGATGACCTCGATTCATCAGGCCGTGGGCACGCCCGGCTACATGAGCCCAGAGCAGAGTGCCTGGGGCGCTCATCATGTGGATGCTCGCTCGGATCTCTATGCGCTGGGCGTGGTGCTTTACGAGCTGCTCACGGGCTCGACGCCGCTGCAAATCGAGCGAAAGGCGAATGATGAAGCTCGCCAGTGGCCGGTGGCAAAGCATGTCACGCCGCCATCGCTGCTGCCGAGGTCCATTTTGCTCACGAAGACGGATAAACGGGATCTCGATGCCATCGTGCTGAAGGCGCTGGAGATGGATTCCACGCGTCGTTACGCCAGCGCGGCAGCGTTTGCGGATGACATTCTGCGGCACCTGCATGATGAGCCGGTGCTCGCGGGTGAGAGGTCGTGGACGTATGTGATGGAGAAATTCACGCGGCGGCATCTGCCCTTTGTGGTGAGTGCCGGTGTGGCAGGGCTGGCGGTGGTGGGTGGTCTCACGGCGAGCACGATCTTGTATCTCAAGGAGCAAAAAGCCCGCTCGAACGCCGAGGATCGCCAGCTCGTGATCGAAGCCCGTGAAGCGGAGCTGCGGCGTACCCTGAGCCGGGCGGATTACGCGGCGGCGCAGCAGTTTAAAGCGGCGGGTGATTCCCAAAGCGCCGTGGCCTGTCTCGTGCGTGCTTTGCGGCAAGATTCATCGTTCAAAGCGGCCGCGGCAGATCTTCAGATGATGCTGCTTCAAGACGATACGCCGCAGCCGGTGGAGACAGTGATCCCTGTCGATCCGGCGTGGGGTGAGGTACAGGAGAATCTGGGGGCTGTCTCAGCGGGTGGGCATGTGCTGGCGGCGGTGTTTTTGAAGGATGGGAAGCAGCGGGCCATGCTTTTTCGACACGCGAAAGGCATATGGAATCGCCGTGAGCTGCCGCTGAAGACCCGGCTGCTGGCGCTGGAGCTTTCATCGAGTGGAAACTTCCTCGTGATGGCTGAGGAAGGCGGTGAGGTGCGGCTTTTGCGCCCCGAGGAGCCGTCCTTTGAGAAGAAGTGGACGCCTCCCGCCACGGTGACGGCCGTGACGATCACCACGAGCAGTGAGCTGGCGGCGGTGGGCTGTGCGGATGGTTCCGTGTGGATCATCGGCGCATCGGACGACAGGTCACCGAAGCGTGTGGGCGCGGTCTCTGGCGCGGTGACCTGCTTGCTGATCCAAGGCCAGGAACGTCTCATCGTGGCCGGAAGCAAGGAGGGGGAGGTGCGAAGACTTTCGGTGTTCAATCCGAATGACCAACGCCTGCTGGTGAAAATGCCTGGCGAAGTGACCACGGTGAGCAGTTCCGGCAACGCGATGCCGGCCGTGGGTGATTCACTGGGGAATGTGGCCTGCCTTTCCGACAACGACTTGATGCTGCCCATCACGCATCTACATGACAGCGCCATCACCGCCGTGGCTCTGGCTTCCGGGCGGGGTAATCCGATGATGCTGACGGCCGGCGGGGCGCGTGACCTGCGTGTGAAGTGGTTTGATTTGAAGACTCGCGTCGAACTAAAAGCGCCGGTGGAATCCGCCGGCGCGGTGCGGCACATCGCCATGACACGCAGCGGGGACAGCGCGTTGATCGTGAATGCGGATGCCTCCGTGCGCATGTGGCGGCAGGCGGGCGAGGGAGCGATCACGGTGCGCAAGCCGCAGCGTGCGCGTTACATCGCCATGAGCACGCAAGGTCGTGCGATGGCCGTGCGGCGTGACCTTGGCCGTGGACTGGAGGTGCTCACCCTGCCGCAGGACACCATGTTTGGCATCGTGCTTGATCATGGCGGGCCGATTACACCGCCTGGGCTGCGCGACCGTGCCTGCGCGACCTTTTGCCAGGATGGCAGGACGCTCGTGGAATCGAACGAACTCGGCGTGGCGGGGCTGTGGGACAGCACGAAGGCCACGCTGCTCGATTCACGTCGCTGGAACCAGGCCGCGATGGCGCTCGGCCCTGGCACAGGAGATTCGATCCGTGCCGTGCTGGTCGATGGATCGCTGGTGGAGGTTCCCATGGATGGAAGCGCTTTGCGCACGCTCGTTCCCGCGTCCTCGGCCCATGCTTGGACGCTGGCCTCGATCTCACCGGATGGCCGTGGAGCCGCGTGGGCCACCTCGTCGCCTGATTTGCAGCAGCAGTGTCATCTGCGTGTGTGGTGGGAGGGTGAGAAAGAGGCGCATGAAATGACGGCGGAACGCCTCTCCGCCATCGCCATGCATGCCGGGACGCGACGCCTGGCCCTCGGTCTAGGTAACGGCCATGTGCGGGTGATTCAGGGCCAGGAAGATCCGCGAGGTATCGCCGTGCCGCTGCATCAAAGCGCGATCACCTCGCTGGCCCTCAGCCCGGACGGCCTTGCCTTGATTACTGGGTCCACGGATCACACCGTGGCCATCTGGAAGGCGCTCTCGCTGGCTCCATTGATCGACCCGCTGCGTCTCGATGATGCTGTGGAGCGTGTGATCTTCAGCGGAGATGGAAGGCGCTTTGCCTGCTGCACCCATCAGCAGGTGATTGTGGGTGATTTTGAGGCACGTGGATTTTTGGGCGAGGCCTTTACGCTGCCCAACATCGGCCGCACGCTCACGTTGAACCAGGATGGCAGCCGCGTGGCCTTTTCCATCGGCAGTGGAAGCATCTTCGTGCATGACATTGCCCCCGCCCTTTCCGCGCCGGTGCCGGAGTGGTTTCTCAAACTGGCGGAGACCTATGTCTCACGCCGCATGACGGCACAAGGCACCGTGGAGATGCTGGATCATCCAGGCCTGGAGGCCTTGAAGGAACTCGTGCCGCCAAAGATCGACGATGAGTGGAGCCGGTTTGCCAGCTGGATGTTCACCCACACGGGCCTACGAACGATCACCCCGTGGTCTTCGCTAACTCTCGATGCTTACATGAACGAAGTGGCGAAGCTTCCACTCACCACCCGGAACATCGAGCGCCGTCGTCTGCGCACCTTGCAGTATCACGAGCGTGAGATGGGTGCTCCGTCGGTCGGTGAGCCAGCACCTTGAAAATATTTTCAAGGTGCCTGAATAGGCCGCGAGAGGTCTCGTCACAAGGTGCGGAAATCAATCTTTCCATTCACCCCATGAAAACACTCCTCTCCGTCCTTGCCGCCGCCGCTGTTCTTGGTGTCGCGGCTCCCACCACCGCCAAGGCTGATCCTTTCTGCCGTGGCGGTAGCGCCACACGCGTCGTCGGTTACACCTCCTGCGGCACGCCCATCGTCGCCATCTATCGCATCGTCGGTTATGATCGTTGTGGTCAACCGATCGGCCAGTGGGTGACGCTTCCTCCGCAGACCCCCAGCCGCGGATACTCCTCCGGCTACAGCCATTCTCAGCACGGCCACAGCGGCTATTCTGGCCGCCCTCGTAGCGGTCTCAGTTTCAGCTTTGGTTTCGGCAGGTAGTAGCGCCGGAATCAGAACCCAGGAAAACCCACGCGGCCCCGCTTATGCATGAGCGGGGCCGTTTTTGTTCGTAGCTTGTAGTTCGGGCTTTAGCCCGTTCTGCGGCGTGCCATGTTCGTCTTCATGCGCTGGATCATCCGCCTTCTTTTTCTCGCCGCCCTTGTGATGGGTGTGATGTGGTTTCATCACGTTCGCACGCATCGTCCCTCGCGGGTGGAGGAGGCCACGAAGGCCGGCATTCTGCTGCTCGGCAATGGTTCCGAGCCAGCCACGCTCGATCCGCATCTCGCCAGCGGCCAGCCGGAGCATTTGATCTTCCATTCGATCTTCGAGGGACTCGTCGCACCGGGCACGGACGATCCCGATGCCGACGGCCCTGGCGCGGCGGTCTCCTGGACGCAGGAAAATTTCACCACCTGGACTTTCAAGCTCCAGCCGAAGGGCAAATGGAGCGATGGCACGCCGCTGACGGCCCACGACTTCGCGCACGCTTACCAGCGCATCCTCACCGCGAAGCTCGGTGCGGATTACGCCAACATGCTCTACCCGCTTTTGAACGCCGAGGAGTATCACACCGGCAAAATCAGCGATTTCAGCCAGGTGGGCGTGAAGGTGATCGACGATTACACCCTGCGCCTCACGCTCAAAGGTCCCGCACCCTATCTCCCGAGCATGCTGAAGCACTACTCGTGGTTCCCCGTGCCAAAGCACGCCATCGAGCAGCACGGCACGATGGACCAGCGAAACACCAAATGGACGCGTCCCGGCCATCTCGTGGGCAATGGAGCCTTCAAACTCAAAAGCTGGCGGGTGAACCAAAACATCGAGGTGGAGCGCAATCCGCACTACTGGGATGCTGCTACCGTGAAGCTCAACGGCATCGTCTTTGTGCCCATCAGCAGCCCACCCACGGAAGAGCGAGCTTTTCTCGACGGCCAGATCCACATGACGCTGGAGGCACCGCTCTCGAAGATCCCCGGTTACATCGCCAGCAAGTCACCGCTATTTCATGCCGACCCGCTGCTGAGCGTTTACTTCTACCGCTGCAACGTCACAAAGAAGCCCTTCAACGATGTCCGCGTCCGCAAAGCCCTCGCGCTGGCGATTGATCGGGAGAGCATCGTGAAAAATGTGCTTCGCGGCGGGCAAAAACCTGCCACCGGCCTCACCCCGCCTGGTACCGTGAAGGACTATCAAGCGCCCGACATCATGAAGTTCGATCCCGCCGAGGCCCGCAGACTCCTCGCTGAGGCTGGCTATCCTGATGGCAAAGGTTTCCCGCCCTTCGAGATCCTCATCAACACCAGCGAATCGCACCGCACGCTGGCCGAGACCATCCAGGCCATGTGGAAGCAGCACCTCCAAATCCCTGCGGGCGTGTTGAATCAAGATTGGGGCGTCTATCTCGAATCCCAGCGGGCGCTGAAATTCGACGTGTGCCGTGCCGGCTGGGTGGGTGATTACCTTGATCCCACCACCTTTCTCACCCTCTGGCAGTCCAGCGATGGCAACAACAACACCGGCTGGAGCAACCCCGCCTACGACGCCCTCATCAAGCAAAGCTTCCTCGAAGGCGATCCCGCCAAACGCCTCGCTATCCTGAAACAAGCCGAGACCCTCATGCTCAACGAGGCCCCCGTCCTGCCTGTCTATTGGTATGTGCATCCCCACCTGATGCGCCCCGAGGTCAAAAACATGCGACCCTCGCTGCTGGAGCATCGCTGCTACAAAGTCGTCGAGTTGAAGCCGTGAAGCGGGGCTTCCGTTCTTGAAACTCGAAATCTGGAACTTGGATCACCCCGGCTCCCCCTCTGGCAGCCCCATTTTATCACGAATAATTATGGCGTTCGGACTGGCGATGAACTATTTAACACACGTTAAATACCAAGCTCTGCCCCCTTCCGCGTCATGCCCTCTCCCCAGAAAGGCTCGAAATCTCCTGCTCGCCGCCCCTCGCGTTCACGCAAGGCAGCCGTGCCGCATGTGATCGATTACGAGCCGGAATCCCCGGTCATCCGCCAGCAGGAGGCGGAAATGGCACGGCGCAAAGGTTACCGAAATGCCCTCTGGCTCATCATTGCCATCACCGTCGTCGCCTTGGGCAAGCTCGTCTGGGAAGAGGCCTTCGAGAAAAACGCCCGTTTCCTACTCAAAGCGCTCGATGTGCAGACCAGCGGCCCGCTTTCCGTGCCAAAACTCGTCGGTGCCACCGCCCTCACGCTCGATACCAATTTGCTCACGCTCAATCTCGGTGAGGTGCGCAGCCGTCTCGAACGCTTGCCGCAGGTCAAAGGCGTGCACATCCAGCGGGATTACAACGGCAGCCTCACCATCAAAGTGCAGCAGCGTTTCCCCGTGGCCTGGCTGGAATGTGCGAAGCAGAAATATTACGCCCCGCTCAGCGGCACCGGCTGCCTGATCGATGCCGAAGGCGTGCCGATGCCTTGTGAGGTCGTTACGAAGGAATACCTAGCCCTTCCGGTCATTTATTTCGATGCCGTGAGCAGGATCGAGCATGGCAAAAAGCTCTCCGATCCGCTGCTGCACACCGCTTTGGAACTGGCCAAGGAGCTCAATTCCCGCGCCCAGGCCCCGGCTGAGATTGCGAGGAAGCTCACCATCCCGAATGCGTGGTCCATCGAGGCTCATTACGCCACCGCCGAGTCCGAGCCAAAGGTCATCACCTTCGGCGTCGATGATGTGGAGATGCAGCTCGAACGTTACGACCGCCTCATGAAGGAGGCCCGCGCCCGCCAGTGGAAGATCGCCACGCTCCATTTCATCCCAGAGGGCAACACGCCCGCCACCTTCCATGGCACGCCCGATGTCAGCGGCCTCACCCTGGCTGCAAACCGCTAAACCCTGAACCGCCCACTGACTTATGGCCAAAAGCACCATCTACGCCGGACTCGAAATCGGAACGCACAAAATCTGCGTCGTCGTGGGTGAGGCAAAGCGTGACGGAGCCATCAAAATCCTCGGTGTGGGTCAGGCACCTTCCCGTGGCGTGCGCAAAGGCGAGATTGTCGATTTTGAAACCGTGCAGACCTGCCTCAACGACGCTCTCGTGCGTGCCGAAGACCGCAGTGACGTGATGATCCGCAATGTCTTCCTCGGCGTCAGCGGCGCTCACATTCAATCGCTGAACAATCGCGGCTGCCACCGCCTCCCCGAAGATCAGGTGGAGATCACCGAAGACGATGTCGAAGAGGCCAAAGAGATCGCCCGCAACGTCAGCATCCCGCAGCAGAACGTTTTTCTCCACAGCGTCACGCGACAGTACATCGTCGATGGCGTCGAAGGCGTGCGCCAGCCCATCGGCCGTGAGGGCCGCATGCTGGAGGCCGATTACCACATCATCCACGGCATCCGTGGCCGCATTCAGAATGCCATCCGCTGCGTGCGTGAGATCCCGCTCGAAGTCGAAGACGTCGTCTTCAATCCCGTCGCTGCGGCACAGGTCGTGCTCACACGAGAGGCCAAAACCCAAGGAGCCCTCATGCTCGATTTCGGCGCTGGAACCTGTGACTACGTTTTGTATGATGACGGCATGATCACCGCCTCCGGCTGTGTGCCGCTCGGTGGCGATCACATCACGAACGACGTCGCCATGGCCCTCGAAATCCCCAATGGCCGTGCGGAGAAGCTCAAAATCGAAGAAGGCAGCACCGACTACCAAGACGTGCCCGAAGGTGAACTGCTCAACATTGAAGACGAAACCGGCCTCGTGCTCGGCGAGGTGCCCCGAGCCTTCCTCAACGAGGTCATGTATCTCCGCACCAAAGAGATCATGGAGACCGTCAAGGCAGCGGTGGAGCCGCATCTTCACCGTCTCGGTGCGGGCGTGTTTTTGACTGGCGGCGTTAGCTTGATGAAAGGCATCGAAAACGTCGCGCAGGAGGTCTTTGGCCGCAAAGTCACCCGTGCAGGGTCCGCGCCGGTGAGCGGCATCTCCTCCACCTTTGAAAACCCGCAGTTCTCCGCGCCCATCGGGCTCATTCGTTACGCACAGATTCTCGATGCTGAAAAACCTTACCTCTCACCGCTGAAAAGGCTTGGCAGACGCATGCAAGAGCTGCTTTCATCTTTCGCGCTTTGATTTGAGGAGATCACCGCGCAAACCCGCGTTCGCCCGCAATCCACAACAACACTCTTATGGTCGAATATCAACGCACCCTGGCCGCCGGCATTCCTGCTCAAGGCGCCCCCCGCATCTGCATCGTCGGCGTCGGCGGTGCCGGCTCGAACGTCATTGATCGCATCACGCTGGATCGCATCGTCGAGGCCACACTCGTCTGCATGCACACCGATGTGCGCGTGCTCGGCCATGCCATGGCGCCGTGCAAAGTGCAGCTCGGCGTCGAGCTCATGAAAGGCATCGGTGCCGGTGGTGATCCCGATCTCGGCCGCGAAGCTGCTCTCTACTCCCGCGAGCAGATCCGTCAGTCCCTCGATGGGCATGACATCATCTTCATCAGCGCCGGCCTTGGTGGCGGCACTGGCAGCGGTGCGGCACCTGTCGTCGCCGAAATCGCGAAGAACACCGGTGCCCTCGTCATCGTCGTGGCCACCATGCCATTCAGCTTTGAAGGCCGCCGCCGCATCGGCCAGGCGGAGGAATCGCTCGAACTCCTCCAGAAGCGCTGCGATGCGCTCATCCTCTTTGAAAACAACCGCATGGGTGAGCTCATCCTCCCCAAAGACGGCATTCAAAAAGCCTTCACCCAGGCTGACCAGCTCATCGCCCAGTCCCTGCGGGCTGTTTCCACCATCACCGCCACGCCAGGCCTCGTGAAACTCGGCCTCGATGATCTCACCGCGGCGCTGCGCAGCGCGAATGGTCGTTGCCTCTTCGGTTTTGGCGAAGCTCGCGGTCAGAATCGCGGTGCGGAAGCTGTCAAAAAAGCGCTCAAGAGCCCGCTCATCGATCAGGGCCGCCTGCTTTACCACACCGAGACCTTGCTCGTGCATGTGGCCGGTGGCGAATCGCTCACACTCGTCGAAGTCGAGGGCATCATGAAGCAGCTCGGCAAAAACGTGCCGGACCAAACGCACATCCTGTTTGGCCTCGCCATTGATCCGAAGCTCGGTGACTCCGTCGCCGTCACGCTCATCAGCTCGCTCAGCCTTGCTCAACTCACCGCGCATTCCACCGCCGCACCGCCCGCCGAGATGATGGCTCCGCGTGCCGAAGCTGCGCCAGCGCCAGTGGCTGCCCCGGCTCCCAAACGAGAGCCAAAGGTCCGCAGCATGCCACCGCCGCTGCCCAAGCCCGTCGAGGAAGATTTCTTCTTCAAAGCCGAGGAAATCATCCCTGTGGCCCCCGCCGCCATTCACGCTCCCGAGCCTGAACCTGCCTTCGAACCCGAAGCGGAGGCCGAAGAAGCCTTTGACGAGCCGGAGGCTGCCGTCGAAGAAGAAATGGAGGAACTCATCAGCACCCCGGTGCATACCCCTGAGCCTGAAACCGCTCGGCTCCCCGTCCGCACGCCCGTCGCTCGTGAACTCGCGGAGGTCGCTCGCGAGCCCAAGATTCTGGCCTCCGTCGTCGCTCGCGGTGTCACTCTTCAGACCGAGCCACCGCCCGTCGCCGAGGACGACATGATCGTCTTTGAAAGCGAAGAGCCCGCCCCCGCTCCAAGACCGGCCCCATCAACCACCATCACCCCGCGTCGCACCATCGCCATCGAGCAGCCTTCCCTCGGCCTCGCCAGCGAAGAAGACCGCGGCCGCTTCAAAGACACGGAGCCCTCCATGGTCGAAGGCGAAGACCTCGACGTGCCCACCTGGAAGCGCCTCAAGATGAAGCTGCGCCGGTAGGAAGCGGAGAGCAAAGAGCGAAGAGTCCGATCCGGTCTCTGCCCCACTCTGCTACTCTGCCCCTTTGCGGCAAAACCGAATACAGAATCGGCTTCTTGCCCATTCGCCTTCTTGCCAAAGGAAGGCTCTCCCGTATTCTCGCGGGCCGCGTAACCTCCTACCCACGCCAAACACCCCAATGACTCAGCTCGATCAGCTCAAGAAGCACACCGTCGTCGTCGCCGATACTGGCGATTTCGAGGCGATGAAGGCCTACAAGCCTCAGGACGCCACCACGAATCCCTCCCTCATCCTCCAGGCCGCCTCGAAGCCGGAGTACAAGGCCATTTTTGACCAAGCTGTCGCCGATGGCAAAGCCGGTGGCGTCGATGCGGTCATGGACAAACTCGTCGTGGCCTTCGGCCTCGAAATCCTCAAGATCGTGCCTGGCCGCGTCTCCACGGAAGTCGATGCCCGCCTTTCCTTCGATACCGAAGCCAATCTCACGAAGGCCCGCCAGATCATCGGCATGTATGAAAAGGCCGGCATTTCCCGCGAGCGCATCCTCATCAAGATCGCCTCCACCTGGGAAGGCATCAAAGCGGCCGAGGTGCTGCAAAAGGAAGGCATCAACTGCAATCTCACCCTCCTCTTCAGCCTCGCCCAGGCCGCTGCCTGCGCCGAGGGCGGCATCAAGCTCATCTCCCCCTTCGTGGGCCGCATTCTCGATTGGTTCAAGAAGAGCACCGGCAAGGATTACGGCGCGGCGGAAGATCCCGGCGTGCAGTCCGTGACGCAGATCTACAACTACTACAAGCACTTCGGCTACACCACCGAGGTCATGGGGGCCAGCTTCCGCAACAAGGGCGAGATCACCGAGCTCTGCGGTTGCGACCTCCTCACCATCAGCCCCGGCCTTCTCGGCGAGCTCGCTGCCAGCGAGGACGCCATCACGCCGAAGCTGAATGCCGCCAACGCCAAGTCCCTCACGATGGAGCGCATCGGCAGCGATGAAAAAACCTTCCGCTGGTTGCTCAACGAAGACGCCATGGCCACCGAAAAGACCGCCGAAGGCATCCGCAACTTCGCCAAGGACATCGTGAAGCTCGAAACCATGGTCAAAGCCGCTCTCGGCTGATCCGGCGCTTCCAGCCCATCCACATCAAGGCGCGGTCCGAAAGGCCCGCGCCTTGTTTTTTGGGGTGTGAAAGGAGGGCGATGAGAACGCTCGTTCTTGCCGCAGAGGAGCGGAGAGGCAGAGGACGCGGAGTTCTTGAGTTTACTCACCACGAACGAGGTGATGGAGTGAAAAGAAACAAGTGCCCATCCGTTGTTTTCAGATGGGCACAGAGCTTGAAACCAAGTGGACTTTCACCTTTCGGCGGAACGTGCACATGTATTGCCATGACTTGAGAGCCTCTCGAGATGGAGTGGAGCATCAGATCCAGTGCGAGGATCTTTCTGGATCCAAAGATCAGATTGGCATCTGGCCGTATCAGCTAGAACTGGACCAAACCACTTACTCAACCCTGATCGAAGCACTCATTGCATGGGCGAATGGACAAAAGCTGAAATATCAAATCTACGTCACAAGAGACGATTGCGAAACGAACCTGGGCTTTTGATTCACAGATGAGGCCACTTGATCAATCAGGGCCTCTACCTCCTCTGCTCCTCCGCCCCTCTGCGGCAAAAACGAGCGTCCCTGACCTTCACGAGTTCGCCTCACTCCCCGCCTTCCGGCAGGACATCGACGGCGACTTGGAGGCGTTGTTCGCCGGCACCGATGGTGACGCCGCGGAGGGGGCTGACGTCGCTGAAGTCGCGGCCCCAGGCGACGGTGATGTGGCGTTCGCCGGGAAGGATGTTGTTGGTGGGATCGGCGTCCATCCAGCCGATGCCATCGCCGCAATAGACGCTCACCCAGGCATGCGAGGCATCGGCACCGACGAGCTTCACCTGACCGGGCGGCGGCATGGTTTCGAGGTAGCCGCTGACGTAGCGGGCAGGCAGGCCGATGGATCGCAAACAGGCGATCATGACCTGCGCGAAGTCCTGGCAGACGCCGCGGCGTTTGGCGAGCACCTGCACCACGGGGGTGGTGTGATCGGTGGCGGCGGGATCAAAGACAAAATCCTCGTGGATGCGGCGGTTCAAATCGCACACGGCTTCGAGGATGGGGCGTTTGGCCGGAAAGGAAGGTCGCGCATAGTCGGCGAAGGCGGGGCCGACGGGGATCAAGGCGGAGGGAAAGGCCAGTTCACCGGCGAGGAGCAGCGGGCGGGCACCATCGCCCCGGCAGCCATCGCGAATTTTTTCCCAGGGCAGCGTGGAGGAGGGATCGGGAGGCTCGATGCGGTTCACCTCGATGAGGCTGCGGGAGATGACTTCGAGCTTTTGATGCGAGCCGGCGATCTCAAAATACACGGTGGCATTGCCGAAGTAGTCCGCCCGCTTGGCCCGCTCCACTGGCTCCGGGCGGATGTGCAGCTCGTGCCACGGGCATTCCTGCTGCGGCAGGGCACGCGGCTCCAGCCGGGCGGTGTAATGGCCCACCGTCACCGGGCTTTCGTAGGTGTAGGTGGTGCGGTGGATGATGTTGTAGCGCATCGTGATGTTCGCGGTTCTCAGTTCACCGTTCCCGGCAGCGTTCATTGCCTGCCGCGCACGGTCGCGTGGCTGAAATAATGCTCGGTGATGACGTCGGAGAGGGTTTCGATGCCTTTGGCCATTTTTTGGCAGAAGTGGGGGGTGACCTCAAAAACGAGGTCGCCAGCGGTGGCGAGCTTTTCGAGGTTCAAAGCCATCAAATCGGAGAGGAGTCCGTCCGTCTGCTCACGCTCGCGGTTGCCGGTGTCCTGGGTGGGATCATGCGGGAGCTTGGCCACGAGGCGGTCGAGAGAATGGAGCTGAAAGCTGACGCTGCGCGGGTTTCCAGGCTCCAGGAGGAGCAAATCGAGCGTCTGGATGAGCATGGGCCGGGCAAAGTGCAGGCGGCGGTAGGTCATGGTGCTGTCACCGATCTCCAGCAGCGGGCCGAGCACGATCTCATCGGTGCGTGCGTGTGTGGTGCCCACGTCGAGGAGGCTGAGCATCACATCCGCCCGCTCGATGCGGCGGCCGATTTCGAGGAAACGCCAGCCGTGACCGCGAGTCATGTTTTCCTGCTCCATGCCGCTGAAGGCGGCGAGATCGAGCACGAGGGTGTCGAGGGATTCGATGGCGCGGGTGACGGAAAAGCCGCTGGCGGGCATGCGGGCATCCCGCTCGATGCGGTTGAAGAGCCGCCAGGTATCATCGGAGAGGCGATCACGGGCGGCGGCGGCATTGTAGCGCACGCGGCTCATGAGATCCGGCACGCTGCCATCCCGCTTGGGATCTTGAAGAAGGGCGGAGAGCTGCTCACGGAGATCGCGGGCACCGGCGGGCATAAACCCGAGCTTCGTCATGAGGACGATGCAGGCGGCGACCTCGCGATTGCTCTCGGTGGAGCCTTCCCCAGAGAAGCGATGCAAGGTCGTGCGCAGCACGCGAACGGTCTGCTCCAGGCGCTCGGCATAGCGGCCGAGCCAGTACAAATGATCTGCCACACGGCTGGGCACGCCACCGGGTGGCCGTGCCGGGCGGATGACGATGGGCGCGGGATGCAGGCGCACATTTTCGCTCGGCGCATCGCCGAGCACCCAGGTGTCCTTGCTGATGCCACCGCTGCGCATGGTGACGAGCCAGCGGTGTGGCTCCGGGCTCACGCGGGTGAGACCGCCAGGCATCGTTTCAAAGGTCTCTCCTTTGGCGATGGTGTAGGCACGCCAGACGAGGGAACGCGGCTCCATCTTGCCCTGCACGAGCGTGGGCGTGGTGGAGAGCGGGAGGATCTCCTGCGCGATGTAATCATGCGGCGAGGCGCGGATGGTATCCAGGAGCCGTGCTTTTTGCTCCTTGTCCAAATCACGCACAAAAACAGGATCGCGAGCGCCACGGACGAAGGCGGGCTTGATCACCCAGCGGTCAGGATCGCTCATGACGAGATCGAGCTCGCGTTTTTGACCGCACCACCACGTCGGCACGCAGGCCATTTTCAATTCCTCACCCAGCAGCTTGCGGCAGAGGCCGGGGAGGAAGGGATGCATGGCCGGCGACTCCACCACGCCGCAGCCGAGGCCGTTCGCGAGAGCCACACTGCCGCTGCGCCAGGCCTCGAGCAGGCCCGCAGTGCCCAGCATGGAGTCCGAGTTCAGTTCGAGTGGATCGACATAGACATCATCAATGTGCCGCAGCACCGCATCCACACGCCGCAGGCCTTCCAGCGTCTTCAGGAAGACACGCCGGTCACGCACGGTGAGATCGGCCCCTTCCACGAGCGGGAAGCCGAGGTAACGAGCCTGGAAGGCATGCTCGAAGTAGGTCTCATTGTAAGGCCCCGGCGTGAGCATGAGGCTGCCGGCCGTGCCACGACGGTTTGGCTGGAGACTGCGCAGCAGATCCCGTTTCAGGTCATACCAGGACTTCAGCCGCCGCACTTTCGAGGCATTGAATTCCTCCGCAAAGACGCTCGCCAGGATGATGCGGTTTTCCAGCGTGTAACCCGCGCCGCTGGGCGCCTGCACGCGGTCCGCCAGCGCCATCCATTGCCCTTTGGGGCCACGCACGAGATCACAGCCGAAGCGGGTGGCGAATCGCCCGCCCGTTGGCAGCACGCCCACGACCGGGCGCAGGAAGCCGGGATTCGCATGCACGAGCGTGGATGGCAGCCAGCCCTCGCGGAGCAGCCGCTGCGGACCGTAAATGTCCGCGAGGATCACATTCATGAGCCGTGCCCGCTGATCGAGGCCCTCGGCGACCTTGGTCCAATCATCCGCGCTGACGATGAACGGCAGCAGATCGAGCATCCACGGTCGGCTGGTGCCCAAAGCATCGTCGTAGATGTTGTACGTCACCCCGTGGTCACGCAGCAGACGCTGCACCGCCTCCGAGCGTGAGGCGAAGTCCTGCGGCCCACATTGCGCAAGGAAACTCCCAAACGTCTTCCAATGCGGCCGGAGCTGGCCGCGCTCATCCATCATCTCATCAAAGGCGGCGCTATCCGGCCGGTAGCCGGGCAGGAGGCGTTCGAGGGGAGAGGTTGGAGCTTCGGCGGTAAGCAAGGGAATACTTTCATAGCAGCTTTGAAGCCGATGTGGAGAGTGATTTATACCGACCAAGGCCTTCAAAAAGGGTGTGGGCTGAACTTTTTAGACGAAGGTTCGTCTGAGCACCCTCCATGCGCCTTTTCACCTGCTTTCTCCTGCTGCTGTTTACCACGGCCAGAGCGGAGCAATGCCTCGTCCTCGGCGATAGCCTCACGAAGGAGTATGAGGCGGAGTTTCCAGGCCTCTTTCCCACCAATCCGGCTGCCTGGCAGGCCCGGAACTGGATCGAGATCCTTCACCAGCATCGCACGGACTGGTTTGATACGGGTGAGTTCAAAGCCTGGGCGGACATCCGAGCCACCGGCCATGCCCACAACTGGGCCGTGCCCGGGGCGACGACGGGCGAGCTGAAAAGCCTTCTCACGAATGTTGTGAATCAGCTCTGGTGGGTGAACTCGCTCAAGAACCACATTCGCTTCGATGTGGAGCGCGTCGTCATCTTCGCCGGAGGCAATGATGCCGATAGCTACTACGCAAACCTCTACAACGGCGTCGTCGGCCCCGAAGTCACGAATACGACGTTGAGCAATCTGCAATGGCTGGTGGGCTGGGTGCGGGCTTTGAAGCCCTCCATGCCCATCGTGCTCGTCAGCGTGCCGCATGTCGGCTGCACGCCGAAAGTGCAGCAGGGCCATCCCACGCATCCCGTTTACACCGCCCGTGTCAGCACCGCGATGGACGCACTCAATGCCAGCCTCGCCACTTGGGCACAAACGCAAGGCATCGGCTTCGTGCCGGGCGTGTATGCGATGACGAAGGCGCTCATCACCGTTCCGTTTCGCCTCTACGGCATCGAATTCTACCGTGTGGCGGATGCCAATGCGCGGCCGAGGTATGTCTTCAGCGGCGATGGCTTTCATCCCAGCACCTGTGCACATGCGAAGATCGCCCAAATGGTCGTGCAGACCTTCAACACCACCTTCCCGGCCACGCCGATCCTGCCGCTGGACGATGATTACCTCACCACGACCGTCCTCGGCCTCGATCCGAACCTGCCCTTCACCGAATGGATGACCTCGCAAGGCCTCAGCGGCCCCTTCACCGGCGATTCCGATGGCGATGGCGTGCCGAACCTGATCGAGTTCGCCCTCGACCAGCCCACGATGCCGCTGCCCGTGATGCAAAACGGCGCTCTGAGCCTCACCTACCGCCCCCGCCCCGTTTTCACCGAATGGGGCAGGTTGAAGGTACAATCTTCGACCAACCTCCTCGACTGGACCGACGTGCCCGAAAATCAGATCACGACGAATCCCGATGGCACGATGACCGTGAATGCCGCCGTGGCGGCGAAGGCGTTTTTGAGGTTTCAGGCGCTGCCGTGATCACCGATACACTTCTCGGCGGTGACCCATGGCGAGAAGGTAGATCTCATTCTTGCTCGTATCGAACTCGTAAATGATACGGTAGTCACCCACATGGAGTTTGAACTCCTCACGCCCCTGCAATCGCAGGTGCGGATAGGTTTCCAGACGGCTGCCGAGATCACGAATGCGCACCTCGATTCGTTGACGGAGAGCCAATGACAAAGCTAGGAAGACCCGGTCGAACTCTTTGGAATAGACCTCGGTCGCCTGGCGCATGGTGTTTCAAGCATTGGCTGGGCGGAGAACACGAGAGCGTCCTTCCTCCAAGTCCCTTTTACCGCGATCAATCGAGGCTGCGAAGTCGAAAGAAAGCTCTTCCTGATCGTCAAGATAGTCTGCCAGCCAGTCCTGCAGCTCCCTCGCTTCTTCGCGTGGGAGCTGGCGGATGTCTCGTTCAATGGCTTCCAAGACCGGCATGGCTGGAGTCTAACGGACGGTGATAGATTCGCCAATCACAAGTTTGCGATGCGGCGGCAAACTTCTTCGACGTTCGAGCGGCTGTTGAAGGCGCTGATGCGGAAGTAGCCTTCGCCGGCGCTGCCGAAGCCGCTGCCGGGGGTGATCACAACATTCGCTTCGTTGAGCATCTTGTCGAACATCTGCCAGCTGGTGAGACCGCCGGGGCAGCCGACCCAGACGTAGGGGGCGTTCACGCCGCCAAAGACTTGCAGTCCGGCTTTTTTGCAGGCTTCGACGAGCAGCGCGGCATTGCCCATGTAGTGCTCGATGAGCGCTTTGACCTGCGCCTTGCCCTCGGGGCTGTAGATGGCCTCGGCACCGCGTTGGACGATGTAGCTGGTGCCGTTGAACTTCGTGCTGTGACGACGGCTCCAGAGCGGATGGATGGCCTGCTTGCCACCGGCCTTCGTCTTGCCCATGAGACCCTTCGGAATGACGACAATGCCGCAGCGCACGCCGGTGAACCCACCGTTCTTCGAGAAGCTGCGAAACTCGATGGCGCAGTCGCGAGCGCCTTCGATCTCATAAATGGAGCGCGGCAGCTCAGGATCGCGGATGAAGGCCTCGTAAGCGGCGTCGTAGAGGAGCGTGGTGCCGTTCGCGAGGGCGTATTTCACCCAGGCTTCGAGCTGGGCGCGGGTAGCGACGGCACCCGTCGGGTTGTTCGGGTAGCAGAGGTAGGCCAGATCGACCGGCTCGGAGGGAATGTCGGCCACGAAACCATTCTCGGGCGTGCATTTGAGGTAGTGGAGGCCGGCGTAAGCGCCGCTGTCATCGGCATCGCCGGTGTTTCCGGCCATGACGTTCGTATCGACGTAAACAGGATACACCGGATCGGTGATGGCGATCTTGTTTCCCGCGCCGAAGATGTCGAGGATGTTGCCGGTGTCGCACTTGCTGCCATCAGAGATGAAGATCTCATCGGCCTCGATGTTCAGCCCGCGTGATTTGAAATCGTTCTCGGCGATGGCGTTACGGAGGAAGTCGTAACCCTGCTCAGGGCCGTAGCCGCGGAAGGTGGAGCGGTCGCCCATCTCATCGACGGCTTTGTGCATCGCCGTGCGCACGGCTTCGGGGAGAGCCTCGGTCACATCGCCGATGCCGCAGCGGATCAGGCGCTTCGCGGCCTCGGTGTTCGCCTCGGTGAAGGCTTTCACGCGGCGGGCGATTTCGGGGAAGAGGTAACCGGCTTTGAGCTTGTTGTAGTTTTCGTTGATGTAGGCCATGGCAGGAAAAGGGCCGCCATGGTGGCGAGTCGGCGCGGGGATGCAAGGCGGGGGTTCGATGCAGAGGCCTTACCGTTTAGGTCTTTCTCGGCTACTCGTGAACATAGACCCAATCTGAAATCTGTTCGAGACTCCCGCCGTAGCCGGTTTTGGGGTAATTCTGGCGTGGGAAATACATAAACGTATCGAAATTGATGCCGCCACTTGGAGTATCGACGACAAGCACCCAAGGATTGCCGTCATAATGAGCGGCCTTTTGGCCGACGTGATATTGGTATTGTGGATATGCAGCCATGCCGGTGATGGGAATGCTCGGAAGAAACTCTGGCACGAGCGCAGGCAAGCCGGGAGGTGGAGTGCCGTGCCGAGACTCATAGGCACGAATAGCTCGCACGAGCGGGGTACTGCGTTCGGCGAGACTGTGAAACGCAGCCATGCGTATAGCCCCGCCAAACCGAAGTCCGATGACTGTGGCAGCTGCGAAGACGGCTTGCGCAATGAGAAGGCGAATGGCAAATGAACGAAGACGTGGAACTAAAAGAAGAAACGGCGCATTAACTAAGGTCAGCAATGCCACAGCGAACGGCAAGATGATGAACATCTCGAACCAAAGAAATGCCGTAGAACCAAACGACGCAACTGCGAGATACTGGAGCAGTGGGGATAAGATGAGCGGCAGGCAACATCCAGCGATGAGCCTGATAAGCGGCTTAGAATGGAAAGTCTTGGCGTCAGTCATTGAGGCTTGAACGATAATCACCGAACAGATGCTTTATCGACCATTAACGTATTTCCACCGGGCGCATTATTTCGGCAAGAAAGGCGACTCATCGAATAGACACTCTCTCGCTGTGATGACTGCCGCTAACGTTACGGCTGCGGCTTATTCGAGGGGGCGGGGCCGGCCTCGGGTTCGAAGTCGAGGACCTCTTGATGGGTGCGGAGGGCTTTGCGGGCCTGGCTGAAGAGGGCGCTGAGGTCCTCGGGGTTCTGCTGCTTTTTCTCGTCGAGGTAATCTTGCAGCTTTTTGATCTGCGCATCGGCATCGAGGCTCACATTGCCCATGGCCTTTTGCGCTTTGGAGTACACCTGCGTGAAGACGCCCTGCGCCTGCTCAAAGGCCTGGCGGGCTCCCTCGCTGCGCTCGTATTCCTTTTCGGCCTCGCGGAACTCTTTGCTGAAGAGTCGCTTGAAGAAATTGCCCTTCGGTTTCTCGGTCACCTTGGCGGCCTGGGCTTCAAAGTAGTCCTGCAGCTCTTTGAACTCCTGCATGGGCTTCTGATACTGCTTTTTGAGGTAGCCGAGGCCGGTGGTGATGAGGGTGAGGCGTTCCACCTCGGCCTTGGCGAGCGTTTGGCCGGCCTTCACCTTGTCTTCGAGGCTGTTGAGGTAGCCAAGCGTGGCCTTGTTGCCTTCAAAGATGTTGTCGAACTCCTTCGCGGCGGCGGCCAGGCGCTGGCGCTCGCCCTGGCGCATGGCGGTCACGGCCTTGTCGTGCTCCGCGTTGATCGTGTCGATGGTCTGCTGGTGCTTCGCGGCCTGGTTTTCAAGGGCACGCTGCATCTGCTCATCGCGTTGTTTCAGAGCCTCCGTGTGCTCCCCTTCGAGGCGGGTCAGTTGGGCACGCAGGGCATCATTGTCGGTGCGGGTTTGGAAGAGGAACCAGCCCAGCACTCCAGAACCGAGTAGGGCGATAACAAGCAGCGTGACGAGGTTTTTGATCGCAGTCATGGCAAACCATCCTTCCAGCGCAGGAAGCATGCAAGACGAAAGCAGAAATCGCTCACGAAAGCGCTGAGCGAGATCACTTCCCGCCTGCCATCACCTTCACTTCGTCGATGAGGCCGGTGCCGCCGTAGAGGTTGACGAGGACGCCTTTTTTGTCGCCGGCGGTACCGGGGTGCTTCAGCTCGGCCATGTCCTTGCCGTTGACGCGGACGAGAAGTTTTTCGTCGCGGCTCTCGATGCTGACGCGCCACCAGTCGCGGAGTTTGATGTCGGTCTTGGCGCTCTGGAGGACTTTGAGCTTGGCGGCATCGGCGGAGGCATCGGGTTCGACGACGCGTACGAAGCCGTTGGCGTAGATGAGGGTGGCGATTTTCCAGTTTTTGGCTCCCTCCTCGCCATCGGTCATGAAGCGGACGCCCATCCAGGTGCTGCTGACGGGTTTCATGAGGAGCTGGATGCTGGTATCGGTGGTGCCAGCTTCGAACTGGCGGTAGATGGAGCCCTGCCTGCCGACGCCGGTTTCGATCAAGGCGGCACCGTTTTGGAGCGTGACCTTCCCGGCGAACTCGCCCTTCGGAATGCGCCAGCCCTTGTCGATCTCGGCAGCGCTGAAGTCATCGGCGACGAGTACGGAACCTTCGCGGAGGAGCTTGGGGCGCATTTCTTTCGGCGTTTTATCGGCGGCGAAGGCGGAAAAGTGCAGGCTGAGGAGAAGAATGGACAGCGGAACGGCTTTCATGGCAGGCTGCCAACGCTCGCCCTGCCTCCCGCTTCTCATGGAAAACGCTCGACCTACTGCCGTCCGCCATCAAATCCTCGCCACGGCGACGGTGGTGGCCTTCCTGATGTATCTGGACCGCATCTGCCTGGCGCAGATTTTGACCTCGGACTCGTTCGAGGCGGAGTTTACCTTCAGCAAGAAGGAGACGGACTGGATCACGGGGGCGTTCTTTTGGGCTTACGCCCTTTTCCAAGTGCCGGCGGGCTGGCTGAGTGATCGCTTCGGTGCCCGGGCGCTGATCACGGTGTACATCGCGGCGTGGTCGCTCTTCACGGCGGCGACGGGTTTTGCGACGGGTTTTTGGACGTTGTTCGCGGCGCGGCTGCTGTGCGGTCTGGCGGAGGCGGGCTACTACCCGGCCAGCAGCAGTCTGGTGACACGATGGACGCACATCGAAAGTCGTGGCGTGGCGAGCAGCCTGATCACACTCGGAGGTCGTGCGGGGCTTTTCCTGGCTCCGATCCTGACGGTGAAGGTGATCGTGGGCCTGGGCGACTGGCGTTGGGCGGGCTGGGTGTATGGCGCGGCGGGGATCGGCGTGGCGCTGTTCTTCTGGCGGGTCTTCCGGGACCATCCACGGCTCCACCCGAGCTGCAACGAGGCCGAGATCGCCATCCTGGCGGAGGGTCGCGGGGACTTTCAGCCGAGTCGCGAGCCTGCGCGGCGTTTTCCTCTGCGGGCGGCCTGCCGCAGTCGCAGCCTGTGGATGGCGAACGCGGTACAATTCTTCACGAACATCGGCTGGGCCTTCACGGCGCTGACGTTTCCGCGTTACCTGAAGGACGTGAAGCATTTCGATGATGTGACGAACGGCTGGATCACCAGCGGAGCGCTCTTCATCGGGATCGGCGGGATCATGGTGGGCGGTTGGAGCACGGATTACCTCACGCGGCATCATGGTCGTCGGCTGGGCCGCATGCTGCCGATGTCGGTGACGAAATTCATCGCGGCAGGTCTTTACCTCGTGGCGCTGTGGATGGACACGCCGTGGACGATCCTGCTGGCCTTTGGGATGGTGGCGTTTTTTGGCGACTTCGGCCTGCCAGCGATGTGGACGACGATGCAGGACATCAGTGGCAAGTATCAGGCGCAGCTTTTCGGCTGGGGAAATATGTGGGGGAACTTCGGCGCGGCGATCATGCCGATGCTCTTCACGGCGGTGCTGGAACGCTTCGATACGAATCACGATTACCACGAGGGCGTGTGGCTTTGTGCGGGGGCGTTTGTGCTCGCGGGGGTCTTTGCGCTCTTCGTGAACGCGGAGAAGCCGGTGACGGAGGAGTGAAGCGCCGATCAGGCGTTTTTCGGCAGGTTGAAGGAGCCTGTCGGCACCTCGAAGGTGCCGGTGGGTACTTCGGAGCGGCGAGCTTTGCGTTTCCCTCCGATGAAGGCGGGCCGGAAGGGCAGCTTGCCCTTGGCTTTGAGGGCTTCGATTTCCTCTTCGCTGGCCCCATGGGCGCGAAGGCGGCTGGCTTCGTAAATTCGATCTCTTTGGATATCCAACATGTCTCTGGGGTTTGCGGCGCTCAGACGCTCTGCGAAGCGGTCGTGTTCAAAACTGGCCGGTGTGTAGCAACACCAAGGTACAAGCTTCTTCGCACGCGATTCCTGCGGAGGTCAAGGCGGCCTGCAAGGGTGCATTTTCCGTGCCTGGATTGAAAATCACGCGTCGGGGTTTTAGCGCGATGAGTTTGTCCTTCAACGTCAACGAAATCGCCGGTCCGACGTAGAGCGTGACGGTATCCACCAGGCCGGTAATCATGCTCAAATCGGCGATGACAGGCACGCCTTCGATCTCGCTGAGCTTCGGATGCACGGGCACGACCTCATGGCCGTGCTGGCTGAGCAGGAGCAGGGCTTTGTGGCTGTAGCGTTCGGGATTGTCACTGGCACCGATGATCACGACGCGTTCGGTTTTGGGCTGGCTCATGAGATGGAATCCTCTTCGTCGAGATGGAAAAGATGCAGCGCCCGGTGGGCCGCCGGTGCCAGCACGATGCCGATCACCGAGATGAATACGAGCCCGCTGAACAAAGCGTAAAAGGAGGCGAACAGCTTCGCCGAGTCCGAATGCAACTCCCCCACCGGCCCCATGCCGCCGAGGATCATTGAGGCATTCAGCAGGCTGTCGATCCAGCCAAAGCCAGCGATGAAGTGATAGCCCAGCACGCCTATCGCCAGTGCCACGCCGATGACGACAAAGGCCAGGCCGAAGAACTTCGCCGCCCGCCGCAGAAAGACGTGGCGTGGGGCGAGAGGCTCGGTGCGGGATTCAAACATGATCCGCCATCATCCCGGCGCAGCGCGGATTTGCAACCGCAGGCCGGATCGCGGGAGGCTGCTCGGGAATGGTATTTGAGTCGCCATGGCTTTTCATGAGGTGCAAGAACCACCTTCACCGTCTAGTTTGACCTCTCTCAACCTCATGAAATCACTCGCCTTCCTGCTTTGCCTCGCTGCCGCTGCCTCCGCCGCGGAGCTCAAGTTCAAGAAATTCACCCTCACGGAGGAGTTTGTGGCCGAAGGCGCTCACTTCGCCGATTTCGATCACGATGGCGACAACGACATCTGCTCCGGCCGCTTCATCTGGCAAGGCCCGGACTTCAAGGATCGCGTCAGCTTTGCGCCGAAGTTCGAAAAGGAGCCCTACGATCCCGCCAAGGGCTACAGCGACTTCTTCCTGACCTACACCTACGACTTCAATGGCGACGGTTGGAGCGACATCCTGGCCTACTCCTGGCCTGGCAAGGAAACGTGGGTGTTTGAGAACCCGCAGAACCAAAAGGAGGAGTGGACCCGCCACACCATCTTTGACATCACCGACGGCGAATCACCCGACTTCCTTGATGTGAATGGCGACGGCAAACCGGAGATCCTCGCGCACTCCAGCAGCGGCAAGCAGCCCTCCACCAATGGCCAGCTTGGCTATGCCGAGATCGACTGGTCCAATCCGCTGGGCAAAGCCCGCTTCCGCCCCATCACGCCGAAGTCGCCGGAGAACGACAAAAAGTACTTCCGCTACACGCATGGTTACGGCGCGGGCGATGTGAATGGCGACGGTCGCACCGACATCCTCGACAAGGAAGGCTGGCGCGAACAACCCGCTGACACGAAGGCAGACAGCGACTGGAAATTCCATCCGCAGCTCTTCACCGTCGAAGGCGGCCGCGGTGGCTCCTTCCTGCTCGTTTACGACGTGAACGGCGACAAGCGCAACGACGTCATCACCGGCTACGACGCCCATGGCTACGGCTTCGGCTGGTTCGAGCAAAACGCGGACGGCAGCTTCAAGCAGCACACACTCATGAGCAAAACCGTCGAGGAAAGCCCCGTTGGCGTGAAGTTCAGCCAGCTCCACGCCATGCAGCTCGCTGACATGAATGGCGACGGCGTCATGGATGTGGTCACCGGCAAACGCCGCTGGGCTCACGGCCCGCTGAAGGACGACGAGCCCAACGCCGCCCCCGTGCTCTACTGGTTCGAGATCAAACGCGATGGCAAAGGTGGCGCGGAATTCATCCCGCATCAAATCGACGACAACAGTGGCGTCGGCACCCAGGTCACTCCCGGCGACGTGAACAAGGACGGCAAATTGGACGTCGTCATCGGCAACAAGAAGGGCGTGTTCGTCTTCTTGCAGGAGTAAGACGCCTCACTCGCAACGCTGCGCCCACTTTTTTCCACGCGAGAGTGCCTACAGCGTCTCGGCGAGGCGTTTGGCGATGGTTTCCGACTGTTTGGCCGTGCTGATCCACACCTTGTATTCCCGCTGATAGGTTGGCCGCAGCGTTTCAAAGAACGCGGCGGCCTTTTTGTTCTTTTTCAGGCCTATCGGCAAAACTTCGGGCATCGGCCATTCTTCGCGTGTATTCGGCGGTGGCGGTTTGGCGGTCTCATCGGCATCCAGGGCCACCGCCGCATGCAAAAGCCGCCGCAGCGCCTGCGCATCGCGTTTCTCCAGCGAGGTCATACGAATCGAGAGGATGCTTGTGTTCGATTCGCCATGTCCCGCAGCTCCGTGCCGCGAAAAAAGGTGATGCCGAGATGCTTTTTGCAGGCGCTGAGGCCGCAGACGAGCTTCCGCCCGCTGAAACAGAGCATGTGCCATTTGATTGCCTCCATGAGATCCGGCTCCCAGCGTTGAATCCAGGCCCGCACCTGCCTCGCCATCGCCTGCGAGGCCTAGGGCGCGAGATCGAGCCAGGTTTCGGGGTCACGGGTGGGGGTTCGATAGCCGTCCATCGTTGGCTGGTTGATTCAGAGGAGTTGATAATCGACGCAGAAGCGTTTTCCCGCCGTTTAGAGCAGATTTTCAAAATGGACTCGCGACATAGAATCAACAGCCAAGAGGGCTTCAGCCGGACATAGGACGGTTCGTCTTCTTCGCACAGACGAGGGATGAACACTCACAACGGCGAGAGAAATAGTGGTCTGCGGCGAAGAAAAAATGGGATTTTAAATAGCAGCCCGAAGACCAAAAAATGCAGAAAAATGAAAATTATGCTTTTCAGAAGTTACAGTCCCTGCTAATTTTTGATTCTAACGGCGCACGTAATTCTTGCTTCGAGCATGATGCTTGAAGTTTGAGCCATGCGAGTGTCCGACCTCAACCAACCAAACCAACCAAACTGATCAGACATATGAAATTGAACGCATTGCTGAAGACACTGGGTTTCTTGGCTCTGGCCGCCACTCCCGTTGTGGCCGGAACAGCCCCCGCCTCTAAAAACCCCGCCCCTGTGCAGCCCGCCGTCAACGATGACCTCGGCATCACTGCTGGCCTGGGTTATCACACCAACTACATCTGGCGTGGCCTCAACATGGGCCAGCATTGGGTGGACGGTTCCCTTGGTGGCGCTATCCCCCTCCTCGAAGGCACCCGCCTCGCTTGGGACGTGAACTACGGTTCACTCGCTGGCGACGAAAGCACCTTTGGTGATGATGCCAACCTCTCCTTTCAGCGCCTCCAGCTGGGTGCCGCTCTGCAGCACGATCTCGGTCCTGTGACTGCCTCCTTGGGCTATCGCTATTTCCGTAACATGGGCACCATCAACACGCTTGGTGAAATGAATGATGGAAACGAATTCAGCCTCGGTCTTGCCACCGCTCTGGGTCCGATCAATCTCGCCTCCAGCGCTAATTATGACATCTCGAACCTCTCTTGGTACTTCGATATCGATGCTAACACCAACATCGCTATCACGGATTCCATCAGCCTCGTTCCTTTCGTCAACGTTGGTTATGGCAAAAACTTCGACTGGCAGCTCAGCCGTAGCGAATCCAACTTCACCGGTTGGACCGCTGTGACCGCTGGTTTCCGTCTTCCAGTCAAACTCAACAGCCGTGCAACCCTGACGCCTTACATCGCCGTCAACGCACCTCTGGGTCAGCTTGACAACAGCGCAGACGCACCCCGCAACACCACTCAGCCTGTTGTTTTCGGTGGCGTCAGCCTCAACGTTCGCTTCTAATATCGCTTAGCGCGATCCCAACCTTTTTGGTTGAACCTCCCGGCGAAAGCCGGGAGGTTTTTTTTGCTCATGAAGCCCGCCTCAAATCCGTTTCCAGCCCGCTTGTCCGAACAGGTGGACTTGTTTGGGAAGACCCTGGAGCCTGTCGTAGCGGCAGAACTCGTACGGGGTGGCGTGGCCAGGGTTCAGTTGGAAGGTTCGGCGGTCATGCAACTGGATTACCTCGTGCCCGAAGAGATGGTGCATCGGTTGATTGTGGGTTCGAGGGTGATGGTCCCGCTGCAGTCCCAACGGGTGTCGGCGGTGGTGATTGAGCTACTCGGGGACTCGCCTTACCGGTCAAAACTCAAGCCGTTGGCTTCCATTGTTGGTTCACGGCCGATGTTCACGCCCGGGCTGATGCGGCTGGCACGCTGGATGGCGGAGTATTACATGGTCGCCCCGCATCAGGTGCTGCGGACGATGCTGCCACAGGTGGTGCGGGACCGGCCGGAGACTTTTATCATGGACAGCCGCCTGCATTTGAAGGCGATGCCGCCGCCAGAGACCTTGGAAAAGATGCGCAAGGCTGCTCCGATGCAGGTCCGCCTGCTGGAAATGATCCAAGCGGCGGGGGGCGAAGCGGCCATGAGCACGCTTCGGCGGGAACTGCCACGAGCCGCCGCCATTTTAAAACCGCTGCTGAAGGCCGCATGGCTCACCCGCAGCGAGGCTCGCGTGGAACGTGATCCCTTTCAAGACGAGGAATTCATGCCATCCGCGCCGCTGGAACTCACGGCGGAGCAGCGAGAGGCTGCAGACGCCGTCTTCAAAGCCCTCGAAAAGCCCGCTGAAGCCCGCCCCATTCTGCTGCATGGGGTGACGGGAAGCGGCAAAACGGAGGTGTACCTCCAAACCATCGCCCGCGTGATCGAAAACGGCCTCACCGCCTTGGTCCTCGTGCCTGAAATCAGCCTTACCCCGCAGACCATCGAGCGTTTCAAAGCTCGCTTTTCGGTTCGGAAGGACCGGATCGCGGTCTTGCACAGTCACTTGAGCGATGGGGAACGCCACGACGAATGGTTCAAAGTTCAGGAAGGCCGCGCGGACATCGTTATCGGTGCGCGCAGTGCCATTTTCGCGCCTTTGGAAAAGCTGGGCATTATCATCGTGGATGAGGAGCACGAGCCTTCCTACAAGCAGGACGAGACGCCGCGCTACCACGCCCGTGATCTCGCCGTGGTGCGGGCGAAAGTCGAAAAATGCCTCGTCTTGCTGGGCAGTGCCACGCCTAGCTTGGAGTCCTTCGAAAACGCTTCTCGTGGCAAATACGAGCTGTTGCGCCTCACCCGGCGCACCGATGGCAAAAAGCTCCCGTATATCCGTATCGTGGACATGCGACTTGAGCGACGCAAAGGCACCGCTGTGGCTCCGCAGCATGCAGGCATGGTCTCCGCCAAGCTCCATGCCGCCATCACCGCTCGGCTCGAAAAAAAAGAGCAGACGATCCTCTTCCTGAATCGTCGAGGCTTCAATACCACCCTCACCTGCACCGCCTGCGGCGAAACGGTGCAGTGTCAAGATTGCAGCGTGCCGATGACGCTGCACAAGGAAGAGCAGCGTCTCGTCTGCCACGTCTGCGGCGCACGTCGGCTACCTCCATCGAAGTGCCCGGCGTGCTCGGACCGGGCCATCAAATTCTCCGGCTTCGGCACGGAACGCGTCGAGGAGGTCATCCGCGCCCTTTTCCCCAAAGCCCGCATCGCCCGCGTCGATACGGACACCATCCAGCGTAAAAACCAGCTCCGTGACATGCTGCGGGACTTTCGCGCCCAGAAGCTCGATCTCCTCATTGGCACGCAGATGATCGCCAAAGGCCTCGATTTCCCCAACGTCACGCTCGTCGGCGTCTTGAATGCGGACATCGCCTTGAACCTGCCAGACTTTCGGGCAGCGGAGCGCACCTTTCAGCTCCTCGTCCAGGTGGCGGGCCGCGCCGGGCGGGGCGAGATCATGGGTGAAGTCATGGTGCAGACCTATGCCCCGCATACGCCGGCGGTGCAGTTTGCTCGTCACAACGACTTCGAAGGCTTCGCGCAGCAGGAGCTTGAGCATCGGCAGGCTTTTCGATACCCACCCTTCACGCACGTCGTCCTCATCAGCGCCCGCGGAAAGCACCAGGCGAGGGCCGAGTTTGCCCTGCAAACGCTTCATCGGCGCCTCACAGAAGGTCTGCCAGAAGGCACCGTCATGGGCGAGCCAGCCCCCAGCTCGCTGGCCAAGGCGCACGGCCAGTTTCGCTTTCAGCTCTTGCTGCGTTCGGACAAAATTCGCGTGTTAACGAGCCATCTTCACAAGGTCATTCGCTCCACCAGTCTGCCGGAAGATGTCATCGTCGTGTGGGATGTGGACCCGGTTTCGCTCATGTGAACGGGTCACCATTTCCCGCCTTGCGCCCCGACAATGAAAGGTTACAAATCGGCCCCGCATACGATGAAACGGTCGTGTGAATTCCGCAGATTTTGTCAGCAATGACCAAACGGCGGGCTGTGGCTCAGCCTGGTAGAGCGCTTCGTTCGGGACGAAGAGGTCGTGGGTTCGAATCCCGCCAGCCCGACCCATGTTAAGCCAATGGAAGCGATTAAGCCCCCACCAGCATGCGGGCGGGGTTTTCGATGCAGTCCTTCACGCGGATGAGGAAGGTCACGGCCTCTTTGCCATCGACCACGCGGTGGTCGTAGCTGAGGGCGAGGTTCATCATCGGGCGGATCACCACCTGGCCATCAATGGCGACGGGGCGCTGCTGGATGCTGTGCATGCCGAGGATGGCGCTTTGCGGCGGGTTGATGATCGGTGTGCTCAAAAGGGAGCCATAGACGCCACCGTTGGAAATGGTGAAGACGCCGCCGGTGAGGTCGGAGACTTGGAGTTTGCCGTCTTTGGCTTTTTTGGCGTAGCCGAGGATGTCTTGCTCGAGCTCGGCGAAGGATTTCTGGTCGGCATCGCGCAGCACGGGGACGATGAGGCCGCGCTCGGTGCCGACGGCGACGCCGATGTCGTAGTAGTGCTGGTGGACGATTTCATCGCCTTCGACGCGGACGTTGATCTGCGGCACGGCTTTGAGGGCCTCGACGACGGCTTTGATGAAGAAGCTCATGAAGCCGAGTTTGACGCCGTTTTTGGCGACAAAGGCATCCTGGAGTTTGGAACGCAGCGCCATGACGTTCGACATGTCGCACTCGTTGAAGGTGGTCAGGATCGCGGCGGTCTTTTGAGCGGTGACGAGCTGGTCGGCGATCTTTTTGCGCAGCGGGGACATCTTCTTCCGCGTGACGCGGCCTTCGGGGGAAGGCGCAGGCTTTGCGGCGGGTTCGGGAGCCGGTTCAGGCTTCGGAACGACTTCAAACTTGGTGATGTTGGTGGGCTTCTCCTCGGCTTTCGGAGCTGGGGCGGCCGCGGGGGCTGGTGCAGCGGGTTTCGGAGCTTCGGCCGGGGCGGCGGGAGCAGCTCCTTCGGCGATTTGGCCGACGGCATCACCAATGACGACATCGTCTCCGGGCTGTTTGGCGATAGTCAGAGTGCCTGCGGCTTCGGCGGTGACCTCAGCGGCCACTTTGTCGGTTTCGAGCGTGAGGAGGATGTCGCCGACTTTCACGAAGTCGCCGTTTTTGAAGTGCCATTTGGCGATCTGGCCTCCGGTGACGGATTCGCCGAGTGCGGGGATTTTAATGTCAGCCATGGTGTGCGAGGAAGGATAAAAGATGAAAACTAAAAGATGAAATCTGGGGAAGTGCGGGTGCGGAAGATGTCGAGAAGGTGTCTGCGAAGGTCGGCTTGTGTGTGTCCTTGAGTCCAATGCTCAGGAAACTGCTTCAAGAAGCCGAGAAACCATTTCTCGCTACGCCAAAAGACGAAATCGAGCTTGAAACTGCCTTCATGCGTCTCGGCACTCCAAGAAGCATGTTTGGCATTCGCTGGTGGCTCCAAATCGTAAATCATAAATCGTAAATCATAAATGACGGATCACACGCTGAAGGCATCCTCAACGAGTTTGTCTTGCTCAAGCGAGTGAATGGCCTTGGAGCCTGCGGCGGGGCTGGAGGAGCGTTCGCGGCCGGCGTAGCGGAGCTTGTGATTGCTCAGTTCTTCAAGGCGGGGGCGGATGTAATAGAAGGCACCCATGTTGCGGGGCTCTTCCTGGCACCAGATCCACTTCTTCTGCGCTCGCGGATACTTGGCGACGATCTCTTTGAGCATCTCGTAGTTCAGCGGGTAAAGCTGCTCGACGCGGATGATGGCGGCGTTCTTGATCTTGTGCTCTTCGCGGAACTCCAGAAGGTCGTAATAGACTTTGCCGCTGCACAAAATGAGACGCGTGACGCGCTCCGGCGCGACGGTGAGGTGCTCGTCGTCGAGCACTTCCTTGAAGGTGGTGCCTTCGGCCATGTCGGCGAGCTTGCTGACGCACTTCGGATGACGCAGCAGGCTCTTCGGCGTCATGACGACGAGGGGCTTGCGGGTGCTGCGCTTGAGCTGGCGGCGCAGGGCGTGGAAATACTGCGCAGGCGTGGTGAAATTGCACACCTGCATGTTGCCACCGGCGCAGAGCTGCAGGAAGCGCTCCATGCGAGCGCTGGAGTGCTCGGGGCCCTGACCTTCGTAACCATGCGGCAATAGCAGCGTCACATGCGAGGGGCGCTGCCACTTGCTTTCGGCGGAGGCGATGAACTGGTCGATGATGACCTGCGCACCGTTCACGAAGTCGCCAAACTGCGCTTCCCAGCAGACGAGCAGGTTGCTGGCGAGCAGCGAGTAGCCGTAGTCGAAGCCCAAGACGGCGGCCTCGGAGAGGAGCGAGTTGTACACGCAGTAGCGACCTTGCTCGGCTTGCAAATTGTTCAGGGGGATGTGGCGATCACGCGTCTGCGAATCATAAAACACGCTGTGACGATGGCTGAAGGTGCCGCGACGCACGTCCTGGCCGCTGAGGCGGACGCCGTGGCCTTCGGTGAGCAGGGTGCCAAAAGCCAGCGACTCGGCGTAAGCCCAATCAAAGCCTTCGCCAGCTTCCACAGCCTTCTTGCGAGCGGCGAGGAAGCGTTTCGCGATGGTGGGATGCAGATTGAAGCTCTCCGGCACTTCGAGCAGGCGCTCGGCCACGATTTTGAGCTTCTTCGCTTCCACGCCGGTTTTCACCGGGGTGTAGTCATAGGCAGGCTGCGGCATGGCCATGCTGCCTTCGAATGGATTGCCGCCATTGGCGCTCTTGTCCTTCTCGGCGAGCGTGGTGACGCCGGCTTCGAGTTCGTCATCGAGCTCGCGTTGCAACGCGGCGGCACCCGCTTCGTCGAGCAGGCCCTGGCTGGCGAGATCGAGACGGAAGAGCGTCGCGGTGGACGGATGCTGCGCGATGCTGCGGGCCATGTTCGGCTGCGTGAAGCCGGGCTCGTCGGTTTCGTTGTGACCGTGACGGCGGTAGCAAACGATGTCGATGATGACATCGCGGCCAAAGGTCTGGCGGAACTCCAGAGCGAGCTTCGCAGCGCGGACGACCTCCATCGGGCAATCGCCATTCACATGGAAGACGGGCGCTTCGATCATCTTCGCCACGTCGGTGCAGTAGTGGGACGAACGGGCGTCCTCCGGCATCGTGGTGAAGCCGATCTGGTTGTTCACGATGAGGTGGATCGTGCCGCCGGTGCGGTAACCGGGAAGCTGCGAGAGATTCAACACCTCAGCGACGAGACCCTGGCCAGCGAAAGCCGCGTCACCATGAATGAGCACCGGGATGACTTTCTTGCGGTCCTTTGTATCGCCCAGCGCACGCTGACGGGCTCGCGCCATGCCTTCCACCACGGGATCGACGGCTTCCAGGTGGCTCGGATTCGGAGCGAGCATCACGCCGACGGAATCACCGCCGCTGGTCTGGCGCACGGTTTCAAAGCCGAGGTGATATTTCACATCGCCATCACCGCTGACCATGTTCGGCACGTAGTTCTCGCTGAACTCGTAAAAGAGATACTCCAGCGGCTTGCGCAGGAAATTCGCCAACACACTGAGGCGGCCACGGTGGGCCATGCCGAGCACGATTTCTTTGCCGCCGTAGGCTGGCATGCCTTCGAGCACGGTCTCCAGCGCCACGAGCAAGGACTCGCCACCTTCCACGGAGAAACGCTTCTGCCCCACGAAACGACGATGCAGGAAGCGTTCGAACGACTCCGCCTCCAGCAGCCAGCGCAGTGCATCCACCTGCTCCTTCGCGGCTGGTTTCGGTGCTTCGGTCACCTCGACGCGGTCCAGCAGCCAAGCGCGGACTTCGGGGTTGTTGATATGCCAGAACTCAAAGCCGGTCTTGCCACAATAAATACGGCGTAGTTCGCCGAGCATCGTTTTGAGCTTCATCGGCTGACCGCCGCGGAACAAGTGCGTCTGCACGTCTTCTTCGAGTTCGTCATCCGTGAAGCCAAGGCCCGCGAGTGAGAGCGAGGCGATGTCCGGCCCCTGGGCGCTGAGCGGATCGAGATGCGCGGCGGTATGACCGAGAGCGCGGAAGTGATGGATCGCGTTCGTCACGCGCATGCGGAAGCTCAGCGTCTTTTCAGAGAGCGTGCCCTCGGTTCCTTTCGCAGGTTGTGCGGCCAGTTTGGCCATGCCGAGTTCGAAACCTTCAAAGAATGACGACCACAGTGGTTCGACGGAGGCAGGGTCTTTTTTCCAGTCGGTGTATTTCGACTCAAGGAAGTCCGCGTTGGCGCGGTAGGGGAGTGAGGCACTCATGAGGGCGTTTTTCGGGGGGAAAGGGGTCCGCAGAATGCGTTCGTTTTGAGGTTCTGCAAATCAGGAACCTGCTGATTTTTAGGTCGGGGTGGCGCTGGCGGGCCTCAAATCGTGCGATTGAGCCATTCAAACCGGCTTTCTGATTGATGAAATGCGGTCTGCGGGCATCGTCGCAGGCTCGATTTCCCCCCAAACTCCCCGTTCATCGACATCCATGCAATCCGACTCCTCGCCCTCCCCGTCGTTCTTCAATCTCTTCAACCGCCTCCTCGGCATCGGCCTGGCCTCCTTCACTCTCTTATTCGCAACCGCTCTGGCCCTGGGCGGGATGAAAGCCCTCCAGCCGAAGCCCAAAGAAGAAGATAAAGCCGCCGCCGCTCCCGTTACAGCACCCGCACCCGCCGCTGCCGCTCCGGCGACTGCTGCCGCGCCTTCCCCCGCCCCGGCTCCTGCTGCAGCAGCACCCGCGGGTGGTGATTCCTCCGCCTCGAAGGAACGCGGCAAGACCGTTTACATGCAGGTCTGCTTTGCCTGCCATCAGCCCACCGGCCTCGGCCTGCCGGGCATGTTTCCTCCGCTCGCGGGCTCCGATTGGGTGAAGGCCAAAAAGGCCGATCGCATGATCCGCATCGTGCTCCACGGCCTCACCGGCCCCTTGAACATCAACGGCGCTCCCTTCACTAGCCCCGCCCCACTGATGCCGCCGCAGGGTGCCGCCCTCAGCGATACCCAGATCGCCGATGTGCTCACCTTTGTGCGTGCTGAGTATGGTGCCGGTGCCTCCGCCGTCACGCCAGACCAGGTCAAAGCCATCCGCGAATCGGAAAAAGCCCGCGCCGCCATGTGGACCGAGGCCGAACTTCTCAAAGTTCCTGCGGAGTAAGCCCTCATGAGCCAGCTCGATCCGGACGTTTCCCCGCCTGCGGCATCCTCCTCAGGCGGCAAAGGCTGGATCGGCATGCTTATCGGCATCGTCGGTGTGCTCGTCGCGGTCCTTTACTTGGGCCGCATGGCCGTCAGCACCTTGCCGAAGCCTCCGCTGCCCGTTTTGGCACCTGCTTGGACCGGCAGCCTCACCCTCACGGAGCGGGATGGGAAGCCCCGCATCTTGCCAGACATGCTGCGTGGCAAAGTCACCGTCTGCGCTTCCCTTTACACCGTCTGCCCGCACGGCTGCGCTGCCATCATCGCCGAGATGCGGAAACTCAACGAAGCCCACCGCAGCCATCCCGATTTCCAGCAGCTCTCGCTCGCCCTCGCCCCCGAGCGGGATACGGCCAGCTTCCTCCAAAGCTACGCCGAGGGCATCGGTGTGAAGCCGGGTGATCCCTGGTGGTTCCTCACCGGTCCGCAGCAGGGCGTGTGGGATTACCTCACCCAGGCTCAGAAGCTCGAAGCGCCCCGCCTCATCCCCGAAGAGAAGCGCCTCAACACACTCGATTTTTACGAGCATGATCTCCGCATCGTCGTCCTCGACCGCCAGGGCCGCGTCCGCGGTTACTACAGCGTCTTCCATCCGCAGCCCGAGATCACCGAGACCATGACCAAGAAGCTCGCCCGCGATGTCGAGCGCCTGCTGGAAAACCCAGCCGATTGATCGTTTCGGCTCCTCAGGCTCCCGAAGTGCGTCTTTTGCCTTCACTGGCTCAAAAAGTCCTCGTCTCTCTTCGCGGGGCTGCGTAGCTTTCCGACCGTGATCTCCAAAAAGTCCCTTCTCGTGCCGCTCGCGGCGTTCGGCCTGCTCGCATTGGCCGCTCCGGCGGCTGAAAATGTGCTCGTGGTGCTCAAAAACGGCTCCGAGCTTCGTGCCGAGGTGTTGAAGGAACGTGAAGACTCTCTCGTGCTCGATCTCGGCACCACCATTCTCACGCTCCCTCGCACGGACATCGCCCGCATTGAAAAGGAGGCCGATAAGGCCGCCGCAGGCCAAAAAGCCGCCGCGCAGAGCGAAGACATGTACTTCGTCGAGCCAGCTCGCGAGGCCATGACGGTCGAAAAGAACGTCCAACGTGTCGCCGAGGCCGTCGTGCAGATCCAGACGGCCTCGGGCCTCGGCTCCGGCTTCATCATCAACAAGATGGGCCATGTCATCACGAACCAGCACGTCATCGCCGGCGAGCGAGAGATCACCGTGCTCGTATACAAAAAGAAGCAGGGTGGCCTGGAGAAGCAGTCCTTCACGAAGGTGAAGATCATCGCCATGAACGGCTACCTCGACCTCGCCATCCTCCAGATCGACGATGAAAAAGCCGTGGAGAGCCTGCCCTTCGTGCCCATCGGGGATTCGGATGCGCTCACGCAGGGCCAGCAAGTCTTCGCCATCGGCAGCCCGCTTGGATTGGAGCGCAGCGTGTCGCAGGGCATCGTCAGCATCCGCGCCCGTGAAAACAGCGGCCGCTGGTACATCCAAAGCACCACGCAGATCAATCCCGGCAACTCCGGCGGCCCGCTCTTCAACTCCAAAGGCGAGGTCGTCGGCGTGAACAACATGAAAGCCGCCGGCGTCGGCGTGGAAGGCCTCGGCTTCTCCATCCCCGCGAACATGCTGAAGCTCTTCCTCAAAAACCGCGAAGCCTTCGCCTTCGATCCCCGCAATCCCAACGCCGGCTTCCGCTACCTTCCGCCGCCTGCGGCGGAATGACGAATGGCCTCCGCTGCACGCACACGCCACTGATGAATCCTTCGACAATCAACAATCGGCATTCAGCAATCGTCATTTCCCCGCTACGCCACGCCAACGACCCCCAATCCAACCGCAGATTGATGAACTCCGATGGCTGATTGTTGAAGTCCTTCCGCTCTTCGCCCTTCGCCCCCTTCCCCATGAAACGCACCCTCTTCCTCACCGCCCTCCTCCTCGCTCTTCCCGCCTTCGCGGCGGAGAAGGTCGAGCAATGGATCAACCTCATGCCGAAGGACACGGTCGGCATTCTCGCCTTCAAAAACATGCCGGAGCTGCTCGCCGATTGGGACAAGAGCTCCTTTGGCAAGTTCATGCAGGACGAGGAGTCGAAGCGCTGGCTCGAACCGATGAAGGAAGATGGCGAGACACCTTGGGATAAATACTTCAAAGGCGTCTATGGCACCGGCCTTTACGACACGCTGAAGGATGAGACCGGCCCCGCCGTGGCCTTCTTCGTGCCTGGCGATGCCGCCGAGATGGAGAAGACGAAATCGATTCCCTTCATCGGCCTCAGCGATGCTTCGCAGAACCAGCCGCAGCAGGAGGAGCACAAGCGCAAGCACCGCGAGCACTTGAAGAAGGAGCAGCATCCTGATCTCAAGGAGAGCACCATCGACATCGCGGGCGTCAGCGTGAGCATCGCGACCTCTTCCGAAGAGGCGGACGCCCCGTGGGTGGATTCGTTTTGCTTCGTCGATGGCGTCATGATCGAGGCCACGAACCGCAAGCTCATGGAATACATGATCGGCGCGGTGAAATCCGGCAGCGGCGAGGCCAGCGATGAGGTTCGCGGCCATTTGGAGCGTCTCGCGCAGCTCCGCGAGGGCGTGGCCGATGTGACGCTCTACTTCAATGGCACCCGCATCCTCGATTTGGCGAAGCAAGGCCTCGCCGAAGCGGAAAAGAACAAGGACAGCAAGAAGGCCGCGCCGAACCCGCTGGGCGATGTGAAGCCCGAGCAGATCATCGAGGCCGTCGGCTTGCATGAGATCAAAGGCATCGCCATCACGCTCGATTTCGCCGATGACCGCTCCCGCTCCGACGTGCTCGTTTTCCATCCCGAAAAGCCCACGGGCATCCTCTCCTGGGTTTCGAGCGGCGCGAAGGATGTCGAGCTTCCCGCCTTCATCGCCGATGATGTGGCCAGCGGTCAGGTTTCCACCGTCGAGTGGCTGAAGATGTATGATGGCCTCATGGGCATGCTCACGAAGGTCAGCCCGCAGATGGGCATGATGGCCGGTATGTACCTCGCTGGCTTTGAGCAGCAAAACGGCTTCAAAATCCGCGATGACTTCTTTGGCAGCCTCGACGGTGCGAACTTCCAGGTCAGCGACAGCGATGGAAAAGTGCAGAGCGATGTCATGGGCTTCAAAATCAAAAACGGCGACAAGCTCGGCGTCGCCCTCAAAGGCATCCAAAACGCCCTCGGCGGCATGGGCTTCGCCGCCTTCGAGGAGAGTGACTACCTCGGCTACAAGCTGAACACCCTCAAAGCCAGCGGCAGCGGCTCTGGCACCTCCGCGATGCCGGAGATCGCTTATGTAAATACCGGCAAGTATCTCCTCATCGGCAGCGGCAAGCTCGATGCGCTGCGCAAAGTGATCGGCCGCATGAAGGACCCCTCCGGCGGCAGCATCTGGGAAACGCCCCGCGCTCAGGCACAGGTCGCCCTGCTGCCCAAAGGCTACAACGGCCTCGGCGTCACCGATTCGAGCAAGATGATCAGCACCATCTTCAACGCCATGGAGATGGTCTCCAAGCAGACCGCCGGGCAGAAGAAGTCCGCCACCAAGAAAAAAGGCCCCGGCAAAGGCCCTGCGAAAGGCGGCGATGACGACGCCAAGCCCGCCGAGGCTGCTGGCGATGCTCTCGCGAAGATCGTGGACTCCAAAAACCGTCCTTCCGATGCCACCTTCCAGAAGTACTTCGGCACCATGATGAGCGGCAGTTACTCTCATCCCGATGCTCTGCATGTGCAGATGCTCTCGACGCCTGTGGAAGCCAAGTAAACTCACACGATCTCACGCACGATGTCGTCCTCGAACTCGTCCTCCTACTCGTCCTCGAACTCGTCCTCCTACTCGTCCTCGATCAAGCCGGGGACGAACCTGTCTGCGACACGCTTTGATCGAGGACGAGTTCGAGTAGGAGGACGATGGATGCTCGCGGCGCTGATACTGGCCACGAGCGCATTTTCCGCCCCCCTCTACTTCGATGGGCCCGAAGTCGTGAAACTCGATTGGGCCACCGGCTCGCCCCGCGCCGCCGATTTCAATGGCGATGGTTTCACGGACATCGCCATCATCAATTCGGACCGCGCCCGCATCGAGATCCTGCTTCAGCGCCAAGACGGCGTGAAACCCGGCGAGCCGGAAAAAACCTCCCGTGAGGATCGCTGGAACCCCATTCTTGAAGTCTCGCGCTTCGACAAACAACCTCTCGTCATCGGACACGCGGCCTTTGCCATGGCCGTGGGCGATTGGAATGGCGATACGAAGCCCGACCTCGCCATCATCACCGATGACGACAAGCTCACGCTCCGCATGCAAGACGGCAAAGGCGGCTGGACGCTCAAAAAGGACATCGCGCTCGATTCCACCTCCGAAGACACCGAGGTGCTCGCCGCCGCGGATTTGAATGCCGATGGCAAAACCGATCTCGCCCTGCTCACCGACACGCGGCTCATGGTGCTGCTGCAAAAAGACAAGGCCGGTGAATGGGCCGATGCGCAAACCTACGCCCTCGGCGAAAGCGGCTGTGCCGGATTGCATGTGGCCGATTTGAATGCCGACTCGAAGCCCGATCTCTTTTACACCGCGCCGGAGGGTGATGCGCTGCTCGTGCGCCTCCAGCAGGGCGACAAAAGCTTCGGCGAGGAATGGCGTATCGAGATCCCCACCAGCCGTCACTGGCTGCATCCCTTGCGCCTTGGAGGCGGCAAGACCGGCGTGGGATGGATTCAAAACGAAACCGGCATGATCGAAGTGGCTCGTTTGACTCAAGCGAAGGCTGAACCGGATAGCGACCGCGCCTCCACCATCCGTTACGCCATGCCGCCCACCGAAAGCAAAGGCGGCGCCGTGGCTTACGGCGATCTCACCGGGGATGGCCAGGCCGATGTGATCATGTCCGAGCCGAAAAGCGCCCGCCTGTGGCTCTTCAGCGGCCAGAAAAACGGCGGCTTCAGTCAGGGGCGTGAGTTTCCCATCCTCGGCGGAGTCGAGTCGCTGCTCATCGCCGATGCGGATGGCGATCAGAAGAACGACGTCATCCTTTTGAGCGCCACGGAGAAAGCCATCGGCATCGCCAAATGGCACGAAGGCCGTCTCAGCTATCCCGAGATCGTTTATCAAGCCAAAGAAGGCGAGACGCTGCTCACGCTCACCAGCGGCAGCATCGGCACCCTCGCCGGAACCATTCACGCCGTCGTGGAAATCAAATCGAAGCCACAGCTCCTCAGCATCACCGCGAAAGAAAAGAAGTTCACCACCGCCAGCCTCGAAATGACCGCTTTGACCGGCAGCAGCCGCGTCAGCGCGCTCCGCGTGCTCGATGCCAATCAGGATGGCAAAGGCGATCTCGCCGTGTTTTCCAGCATCGGAGCCATGCAGGTGCTCCTGAGCACCGCCGACGCCAAAACGCCCTTCAAACGCGTCGAAGGCATCCCGGATACCTTCGTGAGCAAGCTCACCCCTAGCGCCCTCACCACCGGCGATCTCGATGGCGATGGCAAAGACGAGTTCGTCATCGCCCGCGAGCAGCTCGCCCGCGTGTTCCGCGTCGGCGCCGATGGCAAAGCGAGCATCGTGGAGCAGTTCAATGCCCCCGATGCCAGCGCCGAGATCCACACCGCCCTGCTGAACCGCGGTGCCGATAAAAAACTCCGCGTCACCCTCATCGACACCGCCCACAGCAAACTCTACGACCTCGCCGCCGGAGCCGATGGCGTTTACCGCAGCCAGCACAGCCATCCGCTGCCCGCGATGACGCCCGATTTGATCCGTCTCGTAAACCAGCGCTTGCTCCTGCTCGGCAAAAGCAGCTTCCAAATCACCCCGCTGGATGGCGATTCCCTCCAGCTCGAAACCGTGAGCACCTTCGACAGCGAGCTGAAAGACACCCAGCCCAGTGATTTGATCCCCGCCGCCTTCTCCGGCCTCGAAGCCGATGATCTCGCCCTGCTCGACACCGCGAAGAGTCGCGTCATCGAGTTCTTCCAGCCCGATGAAAAAGCCAAGGAATGGACCAGCCGCCTCCACTTCCGCATTTTCGAGACCGATCCCCACTTCCGCGGCAAATCCGGCCGCGAAAACGAACCCCACGACTACACCGCCCTCGATCTCAATTCCGACGGCAAACTCGACCTCGTCCTCCTCTGCCACGACCGGGCGCTGTTTTATGTGAGGAAGTGAGGGGCGGGCATGTCAGACGAGTCGCACAGGTCAGACTCGTCCGACGAGTGCGGACAAAAGTCGCAAAAATAACTTCTTATTCATCTTCGGCCCCCAAAGCCATTTATCCTCGTGGGACTAACTCGGGAGTAACAAGCATCCCTCCCATGAAATCCCGTCTTCACCTCCTCCTTGCCCTTTCCGTCGCCACGGTGGCTCAGGCACAGCTTCCGGCAGATTCCTCGATCACCTTTGTTCCTGGCGCGGCGGTGAATACGAGCCGCGTCACCATCCTTGATCCCGGTGATCACGTCTGGACGCTGCAAAGCTCCCGCGACCTCGTGAACTGGACGAACGTGCAGAACTACAAGGTCCACAATGGCCGGCTCGATTGCACCACGGCGCATGCACCGTCCACGGCGAACCTCTTTTACCGCACCTCCTACTCCGCCGCACTCCAGAGTACGATCACCAGCACGTTGGCCACGGCGGTGAATCTGCCCGTCTCGCCTTACGATTACGACAACCCCACGCTGCCTGCCAATTTCGCCGTCAATCCCATCGCCGCGCAGAGCAACATGCCCGCCACGAACCTCACCACCGACGCCGGTGCCAAACTTGGACGCATCCTTTTCTATGATAAGCGCCTCTCGCTGAACCAGACGGTGTCCTGCTCCTCCTGCCACCAGCAGGCGCACGGCTTCTCCGATCCCGATCAATTTAGCAAAGGCTTCCAGGGCGGACGCACGGATCGCAATTCAATGGGCCTGAGCAATGCCCGCTGGTATCAGCGCCAGTCCTTCTTCTGGGATGAACGCTCCGCCACGCTGGAAATCCAGGTGCTGCAGCCGATTCAAAACGCCGTCGAGATGGGCATGACGCTGCCGGACTTGGTGACACGCCTCGGTGCCGAGCCTTTCTACGTCGATCTCTTCACGCAAGTCTTCGGCACGCCCGGTGTCACCTCGGATCGCATCTCGAAGGCGCTCGCCCAGTTTGTGCGCTCCATCATCTCCGTGAGCTCACGTTTTGATAGCGCCCGCACGGCGAATTTCGCCGTTGGAGCGAACTGGACTCAATCCGAAGAACGCGGCCGCCAGCTCTTCAATGCGCCGGGCAATTGCAGCGCCTGCCACGGCACGGATAACTTCGTACCCGGCCCGAACATCTTTAACAACGGTCTCGAATTCCCCTACGTCGATCGTGGCAAAGGTGCCGTCACCGGCCAGACGGGCGACAACGGCAAGTTCAAGGTCGGCTCCCTGCGCAATATCGAACTCACCGCGCCTTACATGCACGACGGCCGCTTTGCCACGCTGGAGGCGGTGGTGGATTTCTACAGCACGCAGGTCGTGAACAACCCAAACCTCTCCCCGCCGCTGCGCCTCCCACCGCAGCAGGGCGGCGGTGTGAGCCGTCCAAACTTCACCGCGCAGCAGAAGGCGGACCTCGTGAACTTCATGAAATCGCTCACGGATACCTCGGTGGCCACGAATCCGAAATACAGCGATCCCTTCAACTACGGCTATTGAATCCGGCGTGGGAATCGCGGAGCGTGACCGCGATTCCCATTCTTCATGCGCCGCCTCGATCAAGTCCTCTCCTCTCTCGGTTACTGCTCGCGTCGCGAGGCCGTTTCGTTCGTGAAAAAGGGTCGCGTAAAGCAAAACGACCTCGTTTTGACCAAGGCGGATCAAAAAGTCGATCCCCAGGCCGTCACGGTCGATGACGAGCCGCTCGAAGCGCTCGATGGATTGCTGGCGATGCTTCACAAACCTGCCGGCTACGTCTGCACGCATGGCGAGGGCGAGGGACCGACGATTTATGAGCTGCTGCCGGATCAATGGCTGCGCCGCAATCCCGCCGTCACGAGCGTGGGCAGGCTTGATAAGGACACCAGCGGCCTCCTGCTCGTCACGGATATCGGCCCGCTCGTGCATCGTTTCACCTCCCCGAAGGCGGAAATTGAAAAAGCCTACCTCGCCGAGCTCGATCGTGATCTCGAAGCCTCCCTCATCGAAACCTTCGCCAGGGGCGATCTGATGCTCCGCAGCGAGGAGAAGCCTTGTTTGCCCGCGAAACTCGAAATCCTCTCCCCACGCACCGCCCGCCTCACCCTCACCGAAGGCCGCTACCATCAAGTCCGCCGCATGTTCGCCAGCCAGGGCTGGCACGTCGAGAAGCTCCACCGCGAGCGTTTCGGCGAGTACACGCTGGATGATCTCGCGGAAGGCGAGTGGAAGATGTTAGAAATGACGAAACCAGAATGAGGAATGACGAATCAATGACGAAGTCCTAACATTCGGGCTTCATTCCTCATTCGCCATTCTGGTTTCGTCATTTGAGCGACGCATGCGCCTCTCGCAGCAGCTTCTCGGTCGTCTCCCAGTCAATGCACGCATCCGTGATGGACTGGCCGCGCAAGAGTTGATCTCATGATCGCGGGTTTCAGTTTCGCGGCTTCGAGGCCGTCGATGGTCTCCATGACGTTGTCCGCGCCGAAGTTGGGGCCGCTTTCGCCGCCGCGCAGGATGAGGTGGCAGTCAGGATTGCCCCTCGTCGTGACGGCGGAGGCCACGCCGTCCTCGCTCACGCCGAGGAAGGTCTGCGACTGCATCGCGGCCTTGATGGCATTGATGGCGGGCACGATGTGCCCAAAGGTGCTATTTTTGAATCCGAGCGGCATCGCGAGGCCCGAGGCCATCTGTGGAGATGGGCGGTCTGGCTCATGGAAGGGGCCTCTGGGCAACAAGGAGAGGGACTTGCCAAGTCCCTCCGGCTGCTGCGGCACTTGGCAAGTGCCGCTCCTTGGCTCAATCCTCCACCACCACCGGGTTCTTCGGCTTGAGCGCAAAATAGAGCACCACGCTGATGAGCAGGATGGCTCCGGCGATAAGCGGGGCGGTTTGCTGAGCTTTGTCTGCGCCGGTGATGGCACTCTGCACCCGGACGATGATGAGAATGGCGCAGACCAGTGCTCCGAAGACGGGGACGAGCATCGGAGTCTCAAAGCCGCCGCGGGGCTCGCTGGGGCGGCGTTTCAGCACGACGAGGGAGATATTCACGACGGTGAACACGATGAGCAGCAGCAGCACGGTGGACTCGGCGAGCTGCTTCACGCTGCCGCTGAGGATGAGCAGCGAGACGATGCCAAAAAGCACGAAGACGGCGATGTGCGGGCTTTTACGCACCGGATGCACGCTGCCGAGTACGGCGGGCAACAGGCCCTGGCGGCTCATGCCGTAGAGCAGGCGTGATCCCATGAGGTAGTTTAAGAGCGCGGTGTTGCCGATGGCGAAGATGGTGATGCAGGCATACACTGGCTTGATGCCGGTGAACCACGGTGCAGCCCGGCGAGCCACCTCCATGAGCGGTGCATCGCTTTTCGCCAGTTCCTGCCACGGCACGACGGACACGGCGGTGATGGCGACGGCCATGTAAATGCACGTCGCCAGGATCATGGCGCCGATGAGGCCGAAGGGGACGTTCTTGGCGGGGTTTTTGACTTCTTCGCTCACGTTCAGGATGTCCTCGAAACCGATGAAGGAATAAAACGTGAGCACCGCGCCCTGCATGATGAGCGCAAAGGTGATGCCGGAGCCGACGCCGCCCTCCACGGTATCGCCGGGGGATTGGAAGTAATCCACGCTGCCCCAGTAGCGCACGCCGACGGCGATGATGAAGAGCAGCCCGGTGGCTTCGACGACGGTGCAGAGGATGTTCAGCCACATGCTCTCGCGAATGCCACGATAGATGACGCAGCCGACGAGAAACACGACGCCGATGGACGCGAGCTTGATGGCGGTGTCATCGAGCGTGAGCGCGAACAGTTCGCGAACCTGCCCGATGATCGCCTGTGAGCCGGTGGCCATGCTCGTGAGCCCGCTCATCATCACGGCGATGCCGATGACGTAACTGAGTAGCGGTTTGCGCAGCCCGCGCTGCGTGACGTAAGCCGCGCCGCCCGCCTTCGCATAGCGACCACCTACGCAGGCATACGAGAGGCCGGTGAGCATCGCGCCGATCATCGCCATGAGGAAAGCGAGCCACACCGCATTGCCCAAACCGGCGGCGGCTTTGCCGATCAGTGCGTAGATGCCCGCGCCGAGCATGGAGCCGAGGCCGTAAAACATGATCTGCAATCCACCGATGGTCTGGGCGAGGGCGGGATGCGAAGAGGGTTTGGCAGGCATGATTCGCAACTAGACGAGATCATGCCGTGCGGGAAGGCAAAAGCAGATGCTCAGGCCCGTGGGTGAAATTTCCGATGCGTCTCTTTCAGCCTTGCCTGATCGACGTGGGTGTAGATTTGCGTCGTGGCGATGTCCGAATGGCCGAGCATCTCCTGGATGACGCGGAGGTCAGCACCGTGATTGAGGAGATGGGTGGCAAAGCTGTGGCGCATTTTGTGCGGGTGGATGTGCTGCTCCAGGCCGCAGGCGGCGGCTCGTTCGGTGAAGATGTGGCGGATGCGCATCGGGCCGAGTTTCTGTCCACGAATCGAGAGGAAGATATGGCTGGAGCTTTTCGCCTTCACCAAGGCGGGGCGTGCGTGCTCCAGGTAAGCCGCGATGGCCTCCCTGGCCGCGCTGCCGACGGGAATGAGGCGCGTTTTGGCTCCTTTGCCCGTCACGCGGATCCAGCCCTCCTCCATGCTGAGATTCTCCAGCCGGGCATCCAGCAGCTCGGAAAGCCGCAGGCCGCTGGCGTAAAAGAGCTCCAGCATGGCCCGATCTCGACGGTCGAGGAGCTTGGTGCCGTTGATGGATTCGATAAAGCGGCGAACGTCTTGCTCGTTCAAGGTATCTGGTAGGTGCTGTTCGGGTCGCGGGGGCAGGATGGCATCGGCGGGATCGGCAGGGATGTGTTTTCGGGCCGCCAGCCAGCGAAAGAAGATTTTGATCCCGATGAGCTCTACCCGGGCCGAGGAGGTGGCGAGGCCGTCCTTTTTCCGGCGGGCGAGGTAGTCCGTGATTTGGTCCGTCGTCACCTGAGCAGGTGATGCGGAGGCATGCACCTGTTTGTACCACAACGCGAAGGCCTCCAGGAACCGCCGCACGAGGAGCTGGTAGTTCACGGAGAGGCCGCGTTCCGTGGCCAGATGGAGAATGAAGCCGTCGATAAGGTCCAGCACGGCCCCAGCATGCACTCGGACCGTCTTGGTGACAAAAAAACATTGCCGTCAGGGGTAGCACCCGGCAAAGATGGCATTTCAACTTTCTCCTCCTATGGCCTCCCTGAACAAAGTCATGCTCATCGGCAACCTCACCCGTGATCCCGAGGTGCGCTACACTCCCAAAGGCAGCGCCGTCTGCGACATCGGTCTCGCCATGAACCGCGTGTACAAATCCGAAAGCGGCGAGAAGGTCGAGGAAGTCACCTTCGTCGATGTCACCCTCTGGGGCACCACGGCCGAGCTGGCTGGGAAGTGGCTGCACAAAGGCCGCCCTGTTTTCATTGAGGGCCGCCTTCAGATGGATTCCTGGGAAGACAAGGCCACCGGCCAAAAGCGCACGCGTCTCAAGGTCGTCGGTGAAGCCATGCAATTCCTTGGCAGCGCCCAGGGCGGTGGAGATCGCGGTCCTGCGGGCGGCGGTGGCGGCGATGAAGAAGGCGGCGGCTACTCCGGCGGCGGTGGTGGCGGAGGAGGATATGGTGGTGGCGGCGGCGGTGGCGGATACAATCGCCCGCAGCAGCGTCCTGCGCCCCAGCGTGGCGGCGCGGGGGGGGCGGCTCCGGCCCAACGTCCCCAGCAGCGCCCGGCTCCCGCCCAGCAGAATGATGACTTCGGCGAGGGTCCGATCACGGACGGCATGGAAGACGATGACATTCCGTTTTGATACTCCGCTGAATGACGCCGGAGCATGAGCAGCGCATCTACCAGATCATTCACCGCATGGTGATCTGGGATGAGTCTCGCGAGAATGTGCTCGCGAAACTGGAGGTCAATGGCATCACCGGCCCCCAAGCGGAGGCCATGTATGCCCGGGCCCAGGCGGAGCGCGTCGCTGGCCTGCGGGGCAATGCCGTGCGCCAAGGACTGGCAGGATGGTTCCTGATGACCGCCGGGATCGGCGTTTTCTATGCCTTTTGGGAGTGGTTCGGAGACATCACGCGGGCTCTGTTGATTTTGTGCTTCGTCACGACGGTGATCGGCTTTTGGAAGGCGACCGAGGGCGTGCTGGGCTATCTCTTTGCGCCGACCAAACGCGGTTCGCTGGCGGATGAGGAGTGATGGCCCAACTGGGCCACGGGAAAATCTGGCCTGAAAAGGTGCGAGGCCGTGAGGAAGAGCATCGAAACGGCGTTTCGAGCAGTCTCATGAAACTCACCTGCCTTCTTACCCTCCTCTTCACGGCGGCGATGGCCGTGGCGCAAACGCCCAAAGCTGTCGCGAAGCCCAAAGGCCCCACCGTTCCCGTGGATGCGCATTGGCATGATGTGACGACCTGGGGCGTGGAAGGCCGTGGCTGGGGTGATCAGGAGCGGAAGCGCTGGTTTGACCGCTTTCCGGCGAAGGCCGAAAAGACGGTGACACCGGCCGTTTGGGGCCTCAGCCGTGATTCGGCCGGGATGATGGTGCGCTTCAAAACCGACGCGAAGGCGATTTACTGCCGTTACGACCTCTCCAAGGCCAATCTGGCCCTTCCCGCCATCCCGGCGACCGGCGTCAGCGGTCTCGATCTCTATGCTCGCGATGCCCAAGGCCAGTGGCGCTGGGTCGCCTGCCCGAAGCCGGATAAACAGCATGTGGAAGCCGTCATGATCAGCGATCTGGCAGCGGGCGAGCATGAGTTTGCGGCGTATCTGCCACTCTACAACGGCATCGAGAAACTGGAGATCGGTGTGCCGAAGGACGCAAAATTTGAAGGCCAATCTCCGCGTGAGAAGCCCATCGTGTTTTACGGCACCTCGATCACCCATGGTGCCAATGCTTCGCGGCCAGGCATGGTTCACACGGCGATTTTGGGTCGTCGTCTCGACCATCCGGTGCTGAACATAGGCTTCTCCGGCAATGGTCGCATGGACGCCGCCGTGGGCGATCTGATCAACGAGTTGGATGCCGCCGCCATCGTCATCGACTGTTGCCCGAACATGGGTCCAGCAGACGTGACGGCCAAATGCGTGCCGCTGGTGAAGCAACTCCGCGCTAAACATGCCTCCACGCCAATCATCCTCGTCGAGGACCGCCGTTTCACGAACTCGTGGATCACTCCTGCGAAGGCCAAGTTTCACGATGACAACCACGCAGCGCTCAAAGCTGCCTTTGAGCAGCTCCAGGCTGAAAAAGTGCCCAGCCTCAGCTATATCAGTGGTGATGCGCTTTACGGCACGGATGCCGAAGGCGCGAACGATGCTTCCCACGCCACCGATCTGGGCTTCATGCGCCAGGCGGATGTGTTTGAGCCAGTGCTGCGGGCAGCGTTGAAGTAATATGCACACCACCGGAACGAAAATCACATACCCCGCTTTGCATATATTATAAAAGGTCTGTCCCTTTATTATACATAGGTTGCGCCATTTGGTTCCTCCGGCTACTCGTTGCCATGCGACAAGCTCGACTTAAGGCCCCTCAACATCACCCGCTGGCCTATTACCACTGCGTTTCCCGTGTCGTGAACCGGGACTTTGTCCTCAAGAATGCGGAGCGGGAGATGTTTGTGGGTCTCATGCGGATGTATGAGAAGCTTTGCCAGATCCGCGTGGTGACTTTTTGCGTGCTTTCGAATCACTTTCATGTGTTGATAGAGGTGCCGCGTCGGCCTGACGTGATGCCTTCCGAGGCTGAGGTGCTGGGAATCATTTCGAGGTCACTGGGGAAGACGACCGCGTATTTGGTGCGGGTTGAAATCGATCAACTTCGCAAGGCTGGCGCTCATGCGGCAGCTCAAAAGATCATTGATGGCTGGACGGCTCGAATGTGGGACATCAGCTCGTTCATGAAAGCGCTGAAACAGCGTTTCACCCAGTGGTTTAACAAGCATCATCAGCGGAAGGGCACGCTCTGGGAGGAGCGGTATAAAAGCACGCTGGTGGAAGGCGGTGGAAATGCGCTGGCGATGACGGCAGCCTACATTGATCTGAATCCCGTGCGGGCCGGTTTGGTGAAGGATCCGAAAGACTATCGCTGGTGTGGGTATGCGGAGGCCTTGGTGGGGATCAAGATGGCTCGCGGTGGCATTGAGCTGGCAGTGCGAGCACAATTAGATGGTGTGAAGCCGGATGTGGGGATGCTGGAGCACTACCGGCGTTTGCTTTTCACCTGGGGAGTGACGGCAAAGACGGGGTCTGGAGGTGTGAATGCAGCGGCGATCAGTCGCGAGGAGGCGAGGAAGGTTTTAAAACGCGGCGGTAGGCTGCCGGTGGCTGCGGCCCTGACCTGCCGGATGCGCTATTTCACGGATGGGGCGGTGCTGGGAGGCCGGGAGTTTGTGAACGGCATCTTCAAGGCGCAGCGGGGTCGGTTTGGCTCAAATCGGAAAGACGGAGCGCGGGCGGTGCGTGGCTTGGAAGCGGCGGAGGGAGAGCAGAAACTCTTTGCGATGCGTGATCTCCGTGTGCGGGTGTTTGATGCGTCTTGATGAGACAGACTGCTACGCCTGCTCGGTCGTGTGGAAGTCCGGGTAGGCGTTCGCAGCGTGTTCGGCGAAATCGAGGCCGTCGATCTGCTCGGTGTCGCTGGCACGGAGGCCGACGAGGAGATCGACGAGCTTGAAGATGCCAAAGCAAATGACGAAGGCCGTGAGGGCGATGCTGAAGGTGCCGAGCGTCTGCACGCCGAATTGGTGAGCATCGAAACCGGCTTGATCGAAAAAGGGCCACGCTGATGGGCCCCACAGGCCGTTGCAGAGATGTACGGGTACCGCGCCGACGGCCTCGTCGAGCTGGGCACGTTCGAGAGCGATGGTAGCGACGGTGGTGATGATGCCAACGATGAAGGCGACGGCAGGGGAGATGTTGGCACAGCAGGCGGTGACGTCCACTGCGCCGCCGAGGCTGCCATTGAGCGTGATGCCCACATCGGGCGGCCTTGCACGAACCACATGGAAATCATCGCGGACAAAGCGGCGGCGGGAGCGATGGTGGTGTTCACGGCGATGCGGCCGATGCTGGCATTGCCGGCGAGGGTGGAGCCGGCGTTGAGCCGAACCAGCCAAACCACAGGATGAAGACGCCGAGCGCGGCGAGCGCGATGTTGTGCCCGGCAATGAGTCGAGGCGTGCCATCCTTGGCAAAGCGGCCATGCCTGGGCCCGATGACGATGATGCCAGCGAGGGTGCAGGCTCCGCCACAGACGTGGACGACGCTAGAGCCCGCGAAGCCGATGAAGCCCATGTTTTCGAGCCAGCCTTTCGTTCCGCCGACGCCGAAGGCACCGCCAAAGCTGCCCCAGGCCCAGTGGCCACAGAGCGGGTAGAGGATGCCTGCAAGCAGCGCGGCATAGATGAGGTAGCCGACGAATTTCGTGCGCTCGGCCATGGCACCGGAGACGATGGTGCAGGCGGTGCCAGCGAAGACGACCTGGAAGAACCAGAAGGACCAAAGCTTGTCATCGCTGGGCAAATTCGAGAGCCAAAAGGAATCCGTGCCGATCCAGCCGCCGGCGCTGGTGCCAAACATAAGGCCAAAGCCGACGAAGAGGAAGACGAGCGAGCTGATGCAGAAATCGAGGAAGTTCTTCATCACGATGTTGATGCTGTTTTTCGCTCTCGCAAAGCCCAGCTCGACCATGGCAAAGCCGGCCTGCATCATGAAGAAAAGCGCCCCAGCGAGAATCATCCAGACGTAGTTCAAATGGAGCTGCACGGCTTCGATCTCAGCCTTGGCGGCGGTTTCGACCGGGGCAGGGGAGGAAGCGGGGGCTGGTGCGGCGGCTGGCTTTCCAGGCGCGGTGTTCTCGGCGATCTTGTCGAGCTTGGTAATGATGACGTCGAGTTTGGTGTCGATCTTTGCGGCGTCCTATCCCGCAGCGAGAGCGGCGCAGGTTAGGGCGGCGGAAATGATGATGAGAAGGCGGATCAGGTTCATGCGGGCGGTCAGAGTTGGAGTTCAGCCAGCGAGGCTTCGAGTTCGGTGAGGAGTTGGCGGCGCTTGGCGGTGTTCGGGACGTGCTCGAGGATGCTGGCGGCGAGTTTTTTGACCTCGGTAGCCGGCAGGCGGTAGGGGTCCTTGGTCTGCGAGGCTTCGAGAGTACGGTCGATCAAATTGGAGGCTTGGCCGCGGCCCATGACCTTGCCGAGAATGCCTTCGACGGCTTTGCTCAAGCTGCCCCATTGATTCACGACGGGCTCGGCCTTGTCGGTGATCTGCGTGAGGGCCTTGGGGGAGGTGACGAAGAGTTCCTCAATGCCGGTGGTGGCGGGTTTGGCATCGCTGGAGGCTGCGGCAAGGGCGGCGGCATGATCGCTGATCAGCACGGAGCCGGTGCTGGCAGCCAGATCGGGATCGGCCTTGGCGGTGAGGAAAAAGACAAGCGAGACCTCTTCTCCTGCGACGATGAGCAGCACGCCGCCGTCGAACTCGAGGTAAACGATGCTGGTTCTTCTCCATCTGATTCTTCATCTTCGTAGCTACCACCATCTATGTGTTCACGCTCGAGTGGGCGTAATCTTCCTTCGCACCTCATGATTCGCAGAGACGAAAACGGCCATGTTCATTTCGGGCGCTGGCTCGATTTCATCCTCCAGGCGCTCATCGTTGTAAATCTGATCACACTGGCGCTGGAGACGCTGCCAAACCTGTCCGAGGAGCAGATTTACTGGCTGGAAATGATCGAGGTGGTCAGCATCGCCATCTTCACCGTCGAATACATCGCCCGCTGCTGCGCTATGCCGTGTCGTTTTACGATATCGTCGATCTACTTTCGATCCTACCCTTCTACCTCAGCGCGGGCTTGGATCTCCGCAGCGCCCGTGTGTTCAGGATGATGCGTCTGTTCCGGCTCTTCAAGCTCACCCGCTGCAGCAAAGCCGCTAGCCGTTACCGCCACGCCTTCGTGATCGCCCGGGAGGAGCTGGTGTTTTTTGGCTGCGCGGCGTTGATCGTGCTCTACCTAGCGGCGGTGGGCATTCACCACTTCGAATGTGAGGCCCAGCCGGACTCCATGTGGTGGGCCATGGTCACCCTGACGACGGTGAGCTACGGCGATGTGTATTCGATCACGATGGGCGGCCGGCTTTTTACCTCGGTGGTCCTCCTGCTCGGTCTCGGCTTTGTGGCGGTGCCCACCGGCCTGCTCGCCGAAGCACTGCCCAGGGCCCGCGAGCAGGAAAAGAAGCTCGAAGAGGAGGAGGAGGCGCTGGCTGCCTCCAAAGCCGCCGCAGAAGCCTCCGAGGAGAAGTAGTCGCAGCGCTGCCAATTGCTTCGCAAGCCTGAAAAACCGGCCTTTCGGGGACTTTGTGAAAATTTTCACAAAAGGGCTTGCCCAACCGTTTTTGGCTGGCTAGAACAATCTGCTTCCCCCGTTTTGGGCTACCACCACGCGCCATGCTTTCCCCAATCCAATCTGCTTCCTTTTCTCCCGTGCTCGCGAATGTGAGCAGCAAGGCGGCGGAGTTGTTTGCGAAGGATGGAGTGATGGGCTTCATCACCAATTCAACGCTCGTGGCGCTTTGCGTCCTCGGGATCGTCCTCTGGTTCGCCCGCAAGGCGACGAAGAACATGTCGCTCATCCCGCACAAGGCGCAGAACTTCTTCGAGTTCATCATCGAGTTCCTCTACGGCCAGGTGGTGAACATCATCGGGGCAAAGCAGGCGAAGTTGGCCTTCCCGCTGCTCGGCACGCTTTTCATCTACATCCTCGTTTCGAACTGGTTCGGCCTTCTTCCCGGTGTCGGAACCATCGGCTGGGGTGAAAGCACAGGCTTCCTCTCGGTGAAAGCCGCACACGATCCGCTCCTGCGTCCGCCGACGGCTGACCTGAATGCCACCGCCGGTATCGCGCTCTCCGCTTTCCTCGTCTGGCTCTTCCTCACGATCAAAGAAGTCGGCGTTTGGGGCTTCATCGTTCACACCTTCGGTCCGAAAGGCGGCCTGAAAGGCGTGGTGGGGCTGATCGTGGCGCTCGTGTTCATCTTCGTCGGCGTGATCGAAATCGTTTCTATCGCGATTCGTCCGCTGACGCTCTCGATTCGTCTCTTCGGGAACATCTTCGCCGGTGAAAACGTGCTCCACATCATGAGCGACATGATGAACACCAAGGGCCCGGTGATGAGCTTCCTTGGCAGCGTGGCGCTCCCGCTTCCCTTCTACTTCATGGAGCTGCTCGTCGGCCTGCTCCAGGCCATCGTGTTCACCCTCCTGTGCTCGGTCTACATCCAGCTCTCCACCACCCATGACGATCACAGTCATGAGGAAGAAGGCGACCATCATTAATCTCTGAATTTGCCTGCGGGACCATGCACCACGTGTGGACGCAGACGACACAACACCAACACCCAACTCGATAAAACACTATGACAATGGAACTCCTCTCCATGGCCCAAGAAGCCGCCGCTCACGCTGCCCCTGCCGCCTCCGGCATCACTGGAAACCTCACGATGGCCCTCGGTGGTGCTAGTGCCGCCATCGGCGTCGGTATGGTCGGCTCCAAGGCCGTGGAAGCAGTCGGTCGCAACCCCGGCGCTTTCGGTAACATCCTGACCCTCGGCATTATCGCGATGGCCCTCGCTGAAGGTCTCGGCATTATCGCCTACCTCGGCGGTCTGTAATTCTTGCCTTCCCGGTGGCGGATCACTCCGCGTGATTCGCCACCACCCTTTCTCCCTCTCCTTTTCGTTCGTTTCCAGATCCATTTCGCTCCACCTATGATCACCAGCTTGCCCACCATCCTTGCCGCCGGCAAAGTTGACGCGCTTGTCGAGAAATTCGGCCTCGCCTGGCCCAAGTTTTTCGCCCAGGTGATCATCTTCTGGATCGTTTTCTCGATCCTCAAGAAATACGCCTTCGGCCCCATCCTTGGCATGCTGGAGCAGCGTCGTCAGCGCATCGCTGATGGTGAGGCGAAGCTCGAAAAAATCACCAAAGATGCCGCTGAGGCCGCCAAGAACTCCCAGGCCATCCTCGATAAGGCGGAGGCTGATGCAGCCCGCCTCGTGAAGGAAGCTGATGAAGCCTCCAAGGCTCTCCAAGAACGCCGCCAGCAGGACGCCGTCGCGAGTGCCAATTCCATCCTCGCCAAGGCCCGTGAAGCCGCCGAGCTGGAAAAAGAGCAGCTCATGTCCCAGTTGAAGCGTGAGTTCGGCCGCATGGTCGCCGACGCCACCAGCCGTGTGACCGGCAAGGTGCTGAACACCGACGATCAGGCCCGCCTGAACCAGGAAACCGCCGCTCAGGTCTCCGCTTAATTTTCTCCTCCCGAACGCGTCGCCACCATGAAAATCTCCAAGGAAGCCCGCCGCACCTCCCGTCAGCTCTTCCGCGTCTGCATGGTGGACGGAAAGCTCGACGAGTCCCGCGTTCGCACCGTGGTGTCCGGCATCGCCAGCAGTAAGCCGCGTGGTTACATCGGCATGCTCGACGCCTTTTCCCGCCTCATCGCCAATGAGGTCGATCGTCAGCGTGCGTTGGTCGAAAGCGCCTCCGCTTTGGCCCCGGCCACGCAAACCGAGCTCCAGGCCAGCCTTTCCAAGAAATACGGCCGCCAGCTCACCCTCGACTTCAGCGTGAACCCCGAGCTCCTCGGCGGCATCCGCGTCAAAGTCGGCTCCGACGTCTGGGACGGCAGCGTGAAGGCCCGTCTCGAAGGCCTCGCCACATCCCTGGCCGCTTAATTTCACGATCCAATCTAAATTCTTCAATCCTAAATCCAAAATCAGATGAGCAACATCCTGCAAGAGATCGAATCCCAAATCGCCGGCCTCAAGACCGCCGTCACGAAGTCCAATGTGGGCATCGTCCGTGAAATCGGCGACGGTGCCGCCAAGATTGAAGGCCTCAGCGATGTCATGCTCAATGAGATGATCGAGTTCCCCGGCGGCGTCTATGGCCTCGCCCTGAACCTCGAAGAAACCGAAGTCGGCTGCGTGCTTCTCGGCTCCGGTGAAAACGTCAAGGCAGGCGATGAAGTGAAGACCACCGGCCGCCTCCTCTCCGTGCCCGTCGGCAAGAGCCTCCTCGGTCGCGTCGTGAACGCCCTCGGTCAGGCCATCGACGGCAAAGGCGAGATCAAGTGTGAAACCCAGTATCCCGTCGAAAAGCTCGCTCCTGGCATCATCGCCCGTAAATCCGTGTCCGTCCCCGTGCAGACCGGCATCATGGCCATCGACGCCATGATCCCGATTGGCCGTGGTCAGCGTGAGTTGATCATCGGTGACCGCTCCACCGGCAAGACCACCATCGCCGTGGACACCATCATTTCCCAGGCGCAGCAGAACAAAGCCGCCGAGCAGGGCAAGCTCCAGGGCCACAAGCCCCTCTACTGCATCTACGTCGCCATCGGCCAGAAGCAGTCCAACATTGCCCGTGTCGTCAAGACCCTCGAAGACGCTGGTGCGATGGAATACACCACCATCGTTTCCGCGTCCGCCTCCGACTCCGCGGTGAACCAATACCTCGCTCCGTATGCCGGTTGCGCCATCGGTGAGTGGTTCATGGATCAGGGACAGGACGTGCTCATCGTCTTTGATGACCTTTCCAAGCAGGCCGTTGCCTACCGCCAGGTGTCCCTCATCCTGAAGCGCCCCTCCGGTCGTGAAGCCTATCCGGGTGACGTGTTCTATCTCCACTCCCGCCTTCTCGAGCGTTCCTGCCGCGTCAGCGAAAACTACGGCGGTGGCTCCATGACCGCTCTGCCGATCATCGAGACGCAGGCCGGCGACGTGTCCGCCTACATCCCGACGAACGTGATCTCCATCACCGACGGCCAGATCTTCCTCGAAACCGACCTTTTCTACCAAGGCATCCGCCCCGCCATCTCCGTCGGTCTTTCCGTCTCCCGCGTGGGTTCCGCCGCGCAGACGAAGGCCATCAAGAAGGTCTCCGGCACCACGAAGCTCGACCTCGCCCAGTTCCGCGAGCTCGCCGCCTTCGCCCAGTTCGGTTCCGACCTCGACGCCGGCACGAAAGCCAAGCTCGACCGCGGTGCCCGCATCGTGGAACTCTTCAAGCAGCAGCAGTATCAGCCAAAGAGCCTGCCCATCATGGTCAGCACGCTTTACGCGATGCAGAAAGGCTACTTCGACAGCGTCGCCGTCGATCGCGTGAAGGAATTCCAGGCCAAGCTCGAAGACTACCTCACCACCCGCAAAGCCGACCTCATGGGCCAGCTCGCCAATGAGAAGGCTCTCGACAAGGTCGAAGAAGGTCTCAAGTCCGCCCTCGACGACTTCAAAGCCTCCTGGAAATAAGTTTTCGGCACTCCGCCCTTAGCCCTCTGCTCTCCGCTCCATGCCTTCCACACGCGACATCCGACGCCGAATCAAATCGGTCAAAAACACGGCCCAGATCACCAAGGCCATGCAGCTCGTCGCGGCCGCGAAGATGAAAAAAGCGCAGGACCAGGCCGCCAACGGTCGTCACTACGCCGAGATGCTGAACAAGATTCTCGTCAATCTGAAGGAGAAAGCCGAAGAAGGCCTCCACCCCTTCTTCAGCGAAGGAAAAGGCGGCAAAGTGCTCGTTTTGCTCGTCTCCAGTGACAAAGGCCTCTGCGGAGCCTTGAACACGAATCTCTTCAAAAAGCTCATCACGACCGATTTCGGCACTGAAGACGTGGATTACGTCACCGTCGGCAAAAAAGGCGTCCAGGCCATCAACCGCCTCCGCCGCCACCTGCTGGCCGATTTCCCGATCAAAGACCCCGCCAAGTTCGCCGAGGTCCGTGGCGTGGGCCGCTTCCTCCAGGAAAAATTCCTTACAGGTGAGTACAAGAAGGTGCTCGTCGTCTTCAACAACTTCATCAACACCGTCACCGTCGTCCCCACCGTCGAGCAGATCCTGCCCGTCAATCCGGTGACCCTCGGTGGCAAGCGTGACTTCGCCCCGCAGATCGAGACCGCGACCGCCACGACCGAGTACACCTTTGAGCCCAGCGCTGCGGTCGTCTTCGAGTCCGTGCTGCCGCAGTATGTGAACGACACCGTGTATCAAATGGTGCTCGAATCCCGCGCCAGCGAGCACTCCAGCCGCATGGTGGCCATGAAAAACGCCACCGACAACGCCAAGCAGATGATCAAGGACCTCAGCCTCGAGTACAACAAGCTCCGCCAGGCCGCGATCACCAACGAACTCCTCGAAATCACGACAGCCAAGATGGCTCTGGAGTAATCCCAAGTTTCACATTCAAATTTCAAATCACCCAACATGAGCAACATCGGCAAAATCGTCCAAGTCATCGGTCCCGTCGTGGACGTGGATTTCTCCGCCTCCGGCAAGCTTCCGGCCATCTACAACGCCCTCGAGATCAAGTTCGAGCAGGGTGGCAAGGCCGCACGCCTCATCTGCGAAGTGCAGCAGCACCTCGGTGACGGCTGGGTTCGCTCCATCGCCATGATTTCCACCGAAGGCCTCAAGCGCGGCATGGACGTCCTCGACACCGGCGGCCCCATCACCGTCCCTGTCGGCGAAGAAGTGCTCGGCCGTATCTTCAACGTCACTGGCGACGCTTGCGATGACCAAGAAGCTCCCAAGACCGAAAAGCGCTACGCCATTCACCGCGCCGCTCCTGCTCTCGTTGACCAGAATCCTTCCGCTCAGATCCTCGAAACCGGCATCAAGGTCATCGACCTCATCTGCCCCTTCACCAAGGGTGGTAAAGTCGGTGCCTTCGGCGGTGCTGGCGTCGGCAAGACCGTCGTCATCATGGAGCTCATCAACAACATCGCCAAAGGCCACGGTGGTTACTCCGTGTTCGCCGGCGTGGGCGAGCGTACTCGTGAAGGTAATGACCTTTACCACGAAATGATCGAGTCCGACGTCATCAAGGTGAAGAAGAACGGCCACGACATCGTGAAGAACGACCAGGGTGGTTACATCAGCGAGCCCGGCTCCAAAGTGGCCCTCGTGTACGGCCAGATGAACGAGCCTCCTGGTGCCCGTCTCCGCGTCGCCCTCTCCGCCCTCTCCATGGCCGAGTACTTCCGCGATGAAAAGAACCAGGACGTGCTCTTCTTCGTCGATAACGTCTTCCGTTTCTCCCAGGCCGGTTCCGAAGTGTCCGCCCTTCTCGGCCGCACGCCTTCCGCCGTGGGTTACCAGCCCACCCTCGCCGCTGAAATGGGTCAGATGCAGGAGCGAATCACCTCCACCAAGACCGGTTCCATCACCTCCTTCCAGGCCGTTTACGTCCCTGCCGATGACTTGACCGACCCCGCCCCGGCCAACACCTTCGCTCACCTTGACTCCACCGTCGTGCTTGAGCGTTCTCTCGCCGAGCTCGGCATCTATCCGGCCGTCGATCCTCTTGCCTCCGTCTCCAAGGCCCTCGCGCCTGAAATCGTCGGTGAAGAGCACTACCGCGTCGCCCGTGGCGTCCAGCGCGTCCTTCAGCGCTACAAAGACCTTCAGGACATCATCGCCATTCTCGGCATGGACGAACTCAGCGAAGACGACAAACTTACCGTCTTCCGCGCTCGTAAGCTGCAGCGCTTCCTCTCCCAGCCCTTCCACGTCGCCGAAATCTTCACCGGCACCAAAGGCGAATACGTCAAAGTCAGCGACACCATCAAAGGCTTCGCCGAAATCCTCGACGGCAAACACGACAACGTCCCCGAAGCCAACTTCTACATGAAGGGCGGCATTGATTCTGTGAAGAAGTCTTGAGACCTTTTCGCTGCCCGAAAATGACGAAATCCGAATGACGAATGACGAAAGAATGACCAAGTCCGAATTCTGCCGCTCACTTCGTCATTCCAGCCTCGCCATTTAGTCCTTCATTCGTCATTCTGATTTAGTCATTCGTCATTCTTCCCCACCATGCCCCTTAAACTCGAAATCGTGACCCCAGAGGCCCGCATCTTTTCCGATGAGGTCGATACCGTCGTGCTTCCGGGTTACGAAGGCGAAATGGGCGTCCTCGCCGCGCATGCCAACCTCGTGACCACGCTGCTTCCTGGTGAGCTGCGCATCACCAAGGGCGGCAAAACGACCGAAATGGCCGTTGGCGAAGGTTTGGTCGAAGTCACCGGCTCCGTCACCCGCATCCTGACCGACATGGCCATCGATGCGGACAAGATCGACGAAAAAGCCGTCGAAGAAGCCCTTGCCCGCGCCCAAAAGTCCCTTGCCGACCTCAAACCCGGCGAGCAGCAGGAAGAAGTCGCCGTCGTCATGGCCGCCATTCAACGCGCCAGCGCCCAGCTCCACCTCAAGCGCAAGCGCAAGACGGTTTAAGCCGCGTCAACAACCTCAAATTTCCGAAGGGCAGCGCCACTACGCTGCCCTTTTTGATAGGTGCGCCTTTCGAGAAGGCTCTCATATCCCCGCCACCTTCGTCCACGGCTCAAACTCCGGCGGGATGACGGCTTCAAAGCTCATCGGCTGATCGTGGATGGGATGCTGGAAGGCGAGTTTCCAAGCATGGAGCATCAGACGAGGTGTTGGCACCTTTTGACGCGAGGGATGGCCGTAGATGGGATCGCCGAGGATGGGATGGCCTAGGGCTTCCTTCATGTGGACGCGAATCTGATGCGTGCGGCCGGTGAGGAGGCGATTTTGAATGAGAGCACAGCTTTGATGCTCGCCGAGCATCGTCCATTCGGTGACGGCTTCTTTGCCAGCACCATCGTAGAGGGTGGCCATGCGTTTGCGGTCCACCGGATGCCTGCCGAGCATGTTTTGAATGCGGCCGCTGCCTTCCTTCGGCACGCCGTTGATGACGGCGAGGTAGATTTTCGAAAGCCGGCGCTCCGAAAAGGCTTCGGAGAGGCGACGGTGCGCGATGTCGTGCTTGGCGACGACCATGCAGCCGCTGGTGTCCTTATCGAGACGATGCACGATGCCGGGGCGCATCTCGCCGCCGATGCCGCTGAGGTCATCAATGTGATGCAGCAGGGCATTGACGAGCGTGCCATCGGGATTGCCCTCGGCGGGATGCACCACGAGGCCGGGTGGCTTGTCGATGACGACGATGTCGCTGTCCTCAAAGAGGATGGTGATGGGAATGTCCTGCGCTTTGACCTCCACGGGAACGACCTCCGGGATCGTGACGTGGATGGCATCTCCCTGCTTGAGGATGGCACCCGCTTTCACGGTGCGTCCGTTGAGGGTGATGTGACCTTCTTTGATGAGGTCCTGGAGCCGGGTGCGTGACAAATCTGGCAACCTTTGGGTGAGGTGCTTGTCGAGTCTCAGGCCATAGTCAGCAGCTTCAGTGACGGTCCAGTCCATATCTCATACTCAATATTCAAATTAATTAGGCAATCTGTAATTTCTGGCATACAACCAGCGTCCCTTGGCGGCGTTAGGCCGTGAATCCAAAGTGACGATCTCCCCTCCAGAACAGACCTTTCTCAGCACCTGTCCCGTGTGTCAGGAGAAGATTGATGTCACCTCGCTGGAGCCATTCACCAAGTTAAAATGTCCGTTTTGCGGCCAGATGGTGCGAGTGCGGCGTCGGTTCGACCATTTCATGATCGTGCGCCAGATCGGCGAGGGCGGCATGAGCCGCGTGTTCGAGGCGGAGGACGAGACGCTCGGCCGCCGGGTGGCGCTGAAAATCCTCAACCGCACCTACAGCCGGGATGAGGCTCGTTTGGCTCAGTTTCGCCAGGAGGCGCTCATCACCGCCAGCATCACGCACCCGAACGTCATCAAGCTCTACTCCGTGGGTTACGACCAAGGTTACTTTTACCTCGCCATGGAGCTCGTGGGCGGCGGCAGCCTCGAGCAGCGCATCCGGCGTGAGGACAAGCTGACGGAGGGCGATGCCCTGCGCATCGGCCACGAGGTCGCCGAAGGCCTGCGGGCCGCGCAGCATCAAGGGCTGATCCATCGCGATGTGAAGCCTGCGAACATCCTTTTCACCGAAACGGGCACCGCCAAGGTCGTGGACTTCGGTCTCGCTCTCTTCACCGCTCGCGGCCCGGATCGCAGCACCGAGATCTGGGCGACGCCCTACTATGTGGCTCCAGAAAAGATCCTCCAAAACGAGGAGGACTACCGCAGCGACATTTTCAGCCTCGGCGCCACGCTTTTCCACGCCCTCACCGGTTCGCCGCCGCATCAGGTGGACACGCACGCCATTGAAGAGCTGCGCCGCATCAAAAGCCGCCGCGTCACCCTCGGCGATAGCGGCCTGCGCTTTGCGGCCCGCACGGAGCATGTCATCAACCACATGCTCAGCTTCAAGCCCGAGGACCGCTTCTCGAACTACGATGAAGTCGTCGAAGAGCTGCGCCTCGCGGATGGTTTGCTGAATCAAACGGGCATCCGCCGCCGCCTCATCTCGCGTCGTGCCCGCCTCATCGGCACCGTGGCGGCCTCCATCATGCTGGCCTTCCTCGTGGGATGGCTGCTCGGCGAAGGAAGGCAGCGCAGCACCACGAAAAACATCGCGCGGCAGCTCACCACCAACGAACCAGGCTCACTTGCTGGCGATGGCGTCACGGTCGAGGCTGGTAGCAAGAAGACCGTCACCGAAAAATTCCTCGAAGCCCGCCAGCAGATGCTCGGCGAGCGCCATTTCGCCGAGGCGCGGCATCAGTTTGAACGCATCGCGGATTCCAGAGACACGCGACAGCCCACGCAGTGCTGGGCTCGCTTCAATGCGGCGCTTTGTGCCCTCATGCTTGGTGATCGAAAGAGAGCCGAGGAAGCCTTCCACGACCTCGCTATCAAAGGCGCGGAGAAGGACACGCTCGCTGCGGTGAATGGCCTCGGCAACTTCTTTGCCACCGTCGGCCAGCGCATGGGAAAAGGCCTCGGCCTCGGCACGCCGCAGGCGAAACTCGGCTACAAAACCACCAACGAAGAACTGCTCGGCTACCTCGCCCAAGGCCTCGCCGAATGGCATTTCGGGGATGCCGAGGCTGGCGCACGCGAATTGGAGTTTTTCCAATCCAGCCTCGCGGAGCTCAAACAAGCCTCCGCCGCTTCCGCCACGGCTTCGAGCGATTGGGTGGCGCTGTACCGCGTGCTCGTCGATTTCTACAAGGCCGATTTCCATCTCCTGCGCACCGCATTGAAGCAGCGCAAAGTGAACACGCTCGATGAACTCCGCGCCGCTCTCGCCGAGGTGCAGCAGACGCGGGAGAAGATCAAATCCAGCGGTGCCTTCCGCACCAGCATTGAGCAGATGGAGGCCGGCCTGAAGCGTGAACTCGCCCGTGTGCGGCTCGACGAGCAGACCAAGCAACGCCGTGAGGAAGAAACCCGCCGCAAGGCCGATCTCGCCCAGCTCGCCGAGGTCACCGCACTGCTGCCCTCACTCGTGCATGGCTTCGATTACTCACGCGCCATCGATCTGCTCACCGGTCTGCGCTTTGAAAGCATCGACGTACGCACCGCCGTCGAAGGCCGCCTCTACCTCTACACCTCCGCCCGCGATTTCACCAAGCAGCTCCAGCTCGATCTCATTGCCAAAGGCTGGACCGGCACGCTCACGCAGCGCAGCGGCGTCACGCTCACCGGCACCGCGAGCCTCGCCGCGCTCGGCGGCGATCTTCAAATCAAAGTCGATGGCGGCACGCTCACCATTCCCTTCGATTCCATCGCTCCCCAAAGCCTCATCGAGATGGCGCAGAGCTTCACCACGCAGATCACCGACTCCACGAATTTCTACAACCGTCAGGAACTCGCCGCCGTCTTCGCCCGCGCCGCAGGCCTGGATCAACTTTCGACCACTCTCGCCGCCCAGCTCATGGAAGAGAACCGCCCCTTCCGCTCCCGCTGGATGAAGGTGATGGAAGCAGGGATTTGAGTTGCTGCGCTCCGCAGGCAGCAAAAAGGCGCAGAACTCATCGTCCTGCGCCTTTCGTTGTCGTTAGCCAAAGACTTACGCCTTGATCTCCTGCGCCCAGAAGATGTGCCAGTCGTCGAGGTTGTTCAGATCCACGGCACCGGGGTTCACGCTGCCGTCGTCGGCGAGGCCATCGGCGTCGAGGATGCCTTTGCGCACGTCGTCACCGTGGATGTAGCCACGGATGGCGGCGTTGTGCTTGTAGATGCTGGCCTTGGTGAGGATCACACCGGGCTGCGCCTTGATCCAGGATTCGAGCTGCGGGTAGCTCGGCTTCGTGGCGATGAAGGTCTTGAAGGTATCGATGTTGATGCCCAGCGCGTCGAGCGTCATCTGGTCATAACCGCAGCCGATGCCGGGATAGTCAGCGTGGAGCTTGCCAGCATCGGCCAGGGAGGCCTTCTGCCAGAGGCGGGGAAGATGGAGGACGCCGAGGGGGCCGGCGATGCCGGAACTGATGAGAGGAACAATCTGGCTCATGATGGGATGTGGGTTGGTTTGATGAATCGCGTTCGCCGTGACGAACGAAGACTCGACTTTGACGAGTCCGCTACGACGCGGCAAGAACAAACGCTTCCCTCCTGTTTTCTCGATCCTCCCTTTTCATGAAAAAACCCTCGCTCATCGCCCTCGCGGCGCTGCTGGCCCTGCCATGCGCTGCCGCGGAGAAAAAAGCTGCCGCCAAGCCCGCGCCCAAGTCCGCTCTGGAACTCCACAAATGGTCTGGCGATCTCAACGTGCCTGATCCCGTGGCCGTCACGACGGATGAAAAGGGCCGCGTCTATGTCGCCGCCACCACACGGCGCAAAGTGGCCGATCTCGACATCCGCGAGCACTCGATGTGGATCGCCGATGACGTCTCATTGACCAGCGTGGAGGAAAAGGAAGCCTTCCTGAAACGCGAACTCGCTCCCGGCAAACTGCGCCTCCCACGCGGCGGACTCAAAGATCACAACAAAGACGGCTCCATCGACTGGAAGGACCTCACCGTGCACAGCGAGCGCATCTACCAGCTCCGCGATACCGATGGCGACGGCACCGCCGACCAGATGACGACCTTCGCCGAGGGCTTCAACAGCGTCGTCACCGGCATCGCGGCGGGCATTTTGTATCATGACGGCTGGGTTTACGTCACCGTCGCACCGGATCTCGTGCGCCTGCGAGACACGAATGACGACGGCGTCGCCGATGAGCGTGAAGTCGTCGCGCATGGCTTTGGCATGCACATCGCGTATGCCGGGCATGACATGCACGGCCCGCGCATCGGGCCGGATGGCCGCATCTACTGGAGCATCGGCGACAAAGGCGTGAACGTGACGAGCAAGGAAGGCGTGAAGTGGTTTTACCCGCACGAAGGCTGCGTCCTGCGCTGCGAGCCGGACGGCAGCGGCTTCGAGGTCTTCGCGCATGGCCTGCGCAACATCCAGGAGATCGCCTTCGACGACTTTGGCAATCTTTTCGGCGTGGACAACGACGCCGACCTCCCCGGCGAAAAAGAACGCCTCGTGTACATCACCGAGCGCAGCGACTCCGGCTGGCGCTGCGGCCATCAGTATCAAAAAGAGAAGAGCCGCTGGATGCTCGAAGGCCTGTGGAAGCCCGCGCATGCCACGCAGCCGCTTTTCATCACCCCGCCGCTGCAAAACTACTCGAACGGCCCCGCTGGTTTCGCGCACGAGCCAGGCACCGCGCTCGGCGCTTCACTGCGCGGGCATTTCATCCTCGATCAATTCCCCAGCGGCGTCATGACGGCGTTTCAGCTCGCTCCGAGCGGCGCTTCGTTCGTCATGAAAAACGAACGCGTTATCCACACCGGCCTCATGGGCATCGGCATGGCCTTCGCCAACAACGGCGGCCTCTTCATCGCCGATTGGGTCGGCGGCTATCCGCTCGATGAACTCGGCCACATCTGGCTCGCCGACGATCCCACCGGCCAAAACAGCCCCGAGCGTCAAGAGACCGCCAAACTCCTCGCCAATCCTCATCAGACGAATCCGTCTCATCTGTCGCATGCGGACCAACGCGTCCGTTTGCAGGCTCAATTCGCCTTGGTGAAAAACGGGGACTTCAAAACCCTCGAAGCTATCGCCAGCGACAAGAAAGCCGCTCAACTCGCCCGCATCCACGCCATCTGGGGCCTCGGCCAAGGTCTCCGCGCCAAGAAGATCGAAGCCGCCACATTAACCAAACTCCTCACCGACTCCGATCCCGAAATCCTCACCCAAACCGCCAAAGTCCTCGGCGACGGCACCACTCGCGATCCCGCACTCATCTCACTTCTCACTTCGAACATCTCACGAGTCCGTTTCCACACCGCCATCGCCCTCGGCAAACTCCAAGACCCCGCCGCCACGCCCAAACTGCTCCAACTCGCCGCGAAGGAGCAAAACGATCCCTTCATGCGCCACGCCATCGTCACCGGCCTCGCGGGCTGCGCCGATGCCAAGGTGCTCGTGAAGGACAAAAGCCTCTGCAACCTCCTCGCCCTCGCCCGGCAGCGCTTGCCAAAGGTCGCCGAGTTTCTCACCAAATTCCCCGACGAAGCCGAGCGCGCCATTCACGACGACGCCGGCATCCCGGAGGCTCTTCCCGCCCTCACCACGCGACACTCGCGTCGAGGGCTGAATGCCTGTTTGCGCCTCGGCATCGCCGAACCGCTCATCCAGGCCGCTTTGAAGCCCTCCGCACTGCAAAGCGAGGCGCTCGACCTCCTGCTCGTCTTCACCCATCCGCCGCGCCTCGACCGCATCGATGGCCACGCGCATGAAAACGCCCCGCGCGATGCCAAAGCCTTCGCCGCGCTCGTCCAGTCGCGTCTCGACTCGCTGCTCGACCTCACCGACGGCCAGCTCAAAGCCAAAGCCGTCGAGTTGCTCATGCAGCTCCAGCTTCGCGTCGAGCCCGCCGTGCTCCAGGGCATCGTCGCCGATGCGAAAGCCCGCAGCAGCCTCCGCGCCGGTGCCTTGAAGATGCTCGCCAGCACCGGCGACTTCGGACCTTCGCTCGATCTCGCCTTGGATAAAAAATCCCCCGCCGAACTCCGCCGCGAAGCCCTCAAGCAGCTCTTCGCCCATCAGCCCGACCGCGCCATCGCCGCTGCCGCCACCGCGTTGAAGGAAGCCGATACCACCACCAAGCAACTCGCCCTCTCGCTGCTCGCCGCCTCCAAAGACGACAGCGTCATCACCGAATGGCTCGACCTCCTCGCGCAAAACAAAGCCCCCGCTGCCATCCAGCTCGACATCCTCGAAGCCGCCGCCACCCGCGAAAGCCTCAAACCCAAGCTCGCCACCCTCCAAACTCAAAACACCGAACTCCTCGAAGGCGGCGATGTCACTCGCGGTCGCGACCTCGTCACCAATCACCTCGGTGCCAACTGCATCGCCTGCCACACCGTCGAGGCCAAAGAAGGCAGCCAGGTCGGCCCGAATTTGAAAACCATCGGCAGCACCAAAGATCGAAAATACCTCCTCGAATCCCTTTTGAACCCGCTCGCCGTCGTCGCCCCCGGTTATGGCCTCGTTTCCATCACCCTCAAGAACGGCAAAAGCCTCTCCGGTGCCCTCGACAAAGAAGACGCCACCCAAATCATCCTCCGCTCCCCCGACGGCAAAACGCAAAAGGTTCCCCGCGCACAAATCGCCACCTCCACCCCACCCATCAGCGTCATGCCCCCCATGCTCGGCATCCTCACCAAAACGGAGATCCGCGATGTGGTGGCTTACTTGGCGAGCTTGAAGGCGAAGAAGAAGTGAGGTCTCACACCCAAGTATCGTCTGACAAATGCTTTCAACTATCGACTCCCGCCTCCTTCATGCTTCACTGCTTAGCAGGTTTCAAGCATGGTGTGGGACTTATCGAAATCGCGACTCGCAATGTCATCCTGTCCTATCATCACGGAGTAAGATCCAGCGTCCCAAATATTGAAACCAACACGGAAGTTAGAATCAATCCAAAGAATCTGGCACCATTGAGACATCGCCTCTTGGACTTGGTGGTAAGAAATCGAGTATTTTTCTCTGGCTTTGGACAGTCGATCCCAAACATCATGGCCGAGTTCTGCTAGCGGAGCGGACTCGGACGAGTCCAATGACAAAAGGGCTATTTCCTCGCGAATTGAATGTTCTCCTGGTTGAAAACCAAAGAGTTTGCCAGCGACGACCTCTCTTTCAGACGTTCCTCTCAGCTGGGCTTCAAACTGTGTCATCAATTCAACGGCATCATCTTTGCTGTCTATTTCCAGTTTACCTGGAAACCCCCATATGGGTACATCCACTCCATAAATGATCTCGATGGAGTGGGGAATAAGTTCTCCACTTCGCACATAATCTGGACTCATCTCTGCCAAAGGCGGCTGCATGGTTCGTTGAAGCTTCGAAGAATCGGCAGTCCAGATGAGCTTGTGTTCCACGTTCTTCGCGAGTTCGTCGTCACCCACGAAAAAGTAGAGCATGCCTTGACGCGGCATGCCAAAGGGCAGCGCCACATCTATATCATCCAGTCGAATCTGCATGATGAACGATAGCGCCCCGCATTGTCCCCGGGGCCAAGGAGTGTCATTGGGCAGGTCTGGCAGGCCGCCCATCTTGCTGCGCCCAAGAGCTTGCTCTCCCTTTTGTATTACATGGAGATACCAGCATTCAGTCGCTTCTCGGCGGATAGCTTTGCGATCTGCCTCCGTGAATTTGCATCGCTCCAGAGCGCTTTCGAGATGATGGGCTAAGTGGTTGGGTAGCGAAGTCATAGCGGCGAAGTCTAAAACTAAAGAATATCGAGTCGATGGATTATCGATTGGAAACGGCTTCAGGCTGCATCGGCTTTACCGTCATTGATAAAATTCTACTCAAGCTCCCTGACCGCATCTCTTGCACCGTGGAGGATTCGGATGATTTCCAAGGGATCGCTTCTCTTGAACACAATCAGGTAGTTTTTCCTGACGGTGTGAAACCAAAGGTCATGCTTGGTCAGGTCTTTCCTGCGGTGACCGAGGTCCGGCATCTCCGACAACGTCGTGATCTCGTCACGAATGTCCTGCTCCAACCTATCAGCGGCCTCAGGATGATGGTCAGCCACATAGATCCAAATGTCTTGCAGGTCGTATTGAGCCGCACGGCTGAACAGGACGGTTTTCACGCCTTGGCACGCCAGTTCGCCTTGAATGCCTCCATGTCTGCTATGGACTGCTCACTCGTCAGGAAGCGGCCTTCGGCCATATCCTGAAGCCCTTCGTCAATCTTGGCTGTCACCGCCATCTTCCAGCGTTCTTGCTGTCGCATGAGCCCCAAAGACTCCACCACGACTTCATCGGCGTCTTGATAGAGTCCGGTGGCAATTTTTTGCCGCACAAAGGATTCGAAAACAGCGGGAAGCGTCACAGTCATGAAGAAAGTCTGCCTTGCCGCCTGCCAACCGTCAACAAGTCAGTGCTAGGCGGTGGCTTGGCAAATCGCCCACCCATCAGCGTCATGCCCCCATACTCGGCATCCTCACCAAAACGGAGATCCGCGATGCTGCGGCCTATCTGGCGAGTTTGAAGGCGAAGAAGAACTCGACGGATTGTCGGACGAGTCTGACTCGTCCGACCTGTCTGATCCTTCTGACCTATGCGCCCTGCCCGGCTACGCTCTCCTCAAATCGAGCGTCATCGGGAACTCGGCCATGCCTTCGATCTTTTTCGGTTTCATCGGCCCGGGCGTGTGGCCGTAGGGGAAGAAGCGGGCGAGGCGGCGGCTTTCGGCTTCGTAGCTGTTCACGGGGAAGACGTCGTAGCTGCGGCCGCCGGGATTGGAGACGTGATGGGTGCAGCCTCCGATGCTGCGGCCGTTCCAGGTGTCCACGATGTCAAAGGTGAGCGGGGCATGCACGCCGATGGTGGGCTGCAAACATTCGCCGGGCTGCCAGGCACGGTAGCGCACGCCGGCGACGTGCTCGCCGACGGTGCCGGTGGGATGCAGCGGCACTTCGATGCCGTTGCAGGTGATGATGTAGCGCCCGCTGACGAGGCCCTTCGTTTTGAGCTGCACGCGTTCGAGGCTGCTATCCACAAAGCGCACGGTGCTGCCAGCGCTGCCTTCCTCACCGAGGACGTTCCAGGGCTCCAAAGCGGTGCGCACCTCCAGATTCACGCCGCGCTGGGTGATGTGGCCGATGGCGGGGAATTTGAACTCGAAGTGCGGTGCAAACCACTCGGCCTTCAAATCGTAGCCGTAGCTCTGCATATCGGCCATGACGTCGGTGAGGTCATCCCAGACGAAATGCGGCAGCAGGTAGCGATCATGCAGCTCAGTGCCCCAGCGCACGAGTTTTTGCTCATACGGCTGGTCCCAGAAGCGAGCGATGGCGGCACGCAGCAGCAGATGCTGCGCGAGGCTCATCTCCGCATGCGGCGGCATTTCAAAGGAGCGCAGCTCGACGAGTCCGAGGCGTCCGGTGGCGTTGCCGGGATCAAAGAGCTTGTCGATGCTGAATTCGGTGCGGTGCGTGTTGCCGGAGGCATCGCAGAGCAGATTGCGGAAAATGCGATCGACGAGCCACGGTGGCGTGTGGCCGTTGCGGGCGGTGTGGCGGTTCAATTCCTCGAACGCGAGCTCCAGCTCGAAGAGCGCATCATTGCGCGCTTCATCGACACGCGGATGCTGGCTGGTGGGGCCGATGAAGAGGCCCGCGAAGAGGTAGCTGAGGCTCGGATGATTATGCCAGTAGCCGAGCAGGGACTTCAGCAGGTCAGGCCGCCGCAGCAGGGGCGAGTCCTTCGGCTGCGCACCGCCAAAGACGATGTGATTGCCGCCGCCGGTGCCGGTGTGGCGGCCGTCGATCATGAATTTCTCCGTGCCGAGGCGGGTGAGCCGCGCTTCTTCGTAGAGCGTCTTCGTGTTGCTCACGAGTTCGTTCCAGGTCGTCACGGGATGCATGTTCACCTCGATCACGCCGGGATCAGGCGTGACCTTGATCACGTTCACGCGTGGATCATACGGCGGCGGTGTGCCTTCGATCATGACGGGCATTTTCAAAGCCGCCGCAACGTCTTCCACCGCCGCGACGAGATCGAGGTAGTCCTCGATCTTCTCCACCGGCGGCATGAAGACATGCAGGCGGCCACCACGCGGCTCCAGACACACGGCGGTGCGGATCACCGACGCGGCGGACTCCTGCGGCTGCGGGAAACGCTCGGGCGAGTTCGCTGGCAAGGGCTCCAATTTCACCCGCTCCGGCTTGCCCTGGCCTGCGTGGATGCCTTGGCCATAGCTGGATGGCAGGGGCATGTCCTCCAGCCAATCCGCCACGGCACCGAGGAAGTGCTGACGGCTCTCGGGACGCGGCGGCAGATCCGGCCAGTCGTTCAGTGGATCGGCGGGATAGATCCACGGGTAATCTTTGGCGCTGACCCATGGCAGGCTGTCGAGCGGCAGGCGCAGGCCCATGGGCGAATCACCGGGGATCAGATACATCGTGTCATCTCGCACAAACCACGGGCCGCTCTGCCAGCGCAGTTCTCTGCCCTGCTCGGTGCGTTGCAGCGGCAGGGCGAAGCCGGTGATCTTGTTCAGCCCTTCTTCAAAGATGCGGGCCAGTCGCTTACGCTCGTATTCATCCTTCAGGTTCGACTTCAGCGGATCGACGTTCACCGGCAGACGCTTCTCTTTCCAAAGGTAGTAGAAAGCATCTTCGTAGCCGGGTTTCAGCCACTTGGGATCCACTCCCAGCGCGGCGCTCAGCGCCATGCCAAAGCGATACGCTTCATTCTCGCTGTGGCCGTAGTTCTTCGATTCATCACCGATGAGGGAATCATCACGCCACATGGGCACGCCGTCCTTGCGCCAGTAGCAGCCCAGCGCCCAGCGTGGCAGTTGCTCGCCGGGATACCACTTGCCCTGGCCGAAGTGCAGCAGCCCGCCGGGGCCAAACTGCTTTCGCAGGCGCTTCACCAGCACATGGGAAAGCTCCCGCTTCTTCGGACCCACGGCCGCCGTGTTCCACTCCGCGCCTTCCATGTCGTCGATGGATACAAACGTCGGCTCGCCGCCCATCGTCAGGCGCACATCGCGTTGGATGAGATCCTCGTCGATGCGGTGGCCTAGCGTTTCGATCTCCGCCCATTGCTCCGGCGTGTAAGGCTTCGTCACACGAGCGGATTCAAAGATGCGCGTCACGCTCATCTCATGCTCGAATTCCACCTCGCACAGCTCCAGCCCGCCGGTGATCGGCGCGGCGCTGGTGGGGTCCGGCGTCGCCGCCAGCGGCAGATGGCCTTCACCCGCCAGCAGTCCTGAGGTGGGATCGAGGCCCACCCAGCCCGCGCCGGGCAGATACACCTCACACCAGGCATGAAGGTCAGTGAAATCCACCTCGGTGCCGCTCGGGCCGTCCAGGGACTTCACATCTGGCTTGAGCTGGATCAAATAACCGCTCACAAAACGCGATGCGATGCCCATGTGCCGCATGATTTGGCACATCAGCCACGCCGAGTCACGACACGAGCCGCTGCCCAGTTCCAGCGTCTCCTCCGGCGCCTGCACCCCCGGCTCCATGCGGATCAGATAGCTCACATCTTCGCACAGCATCTGGTTGATCATCACCATGAAGTCATTCGTGTGCATCGGCTCCTTCAGCCCGTGCAGCTTTTGCCGGATCTCGCGCAGGTACTCGCCCAGCAGCGGCGTCAGCGGCAGCTTGCGATGATACGGCTCCAGCTCATGCACCAGCACCGGATCGTATTTGAAAGGCACCCGCTCCGCCTGCGGCTCCAGAAAGAAGCCAAACGGATTGTACACCGACATGTCCGCCACCACATCCACTTCGATGCTCAGCTCCGTCGTCTTTTCCGGGAAAACCAGCCGCGCCAGGTAGTTCCCCTGCGGGTCCTGCTGCCAATTGATGAAATGCTCCTCCGGCGTGACCTTCAGCGAGTAGCTCAAAACAGGCGTGCGGCAGTGCGGAGCTGGTCGCAGCCTGACCACTTGCGGCCCCAGCGAAATGGGGCGGTCATATTTGTACTTGGTGACGTGACGGAGAGCGACGTGGATGGACATGGGCTGGTCCTGCAAACTAAAGCACAGCCCGTGCCAGCCGCCGGGGTACAGAGTGAAGGCTTGCCAGCCAAAACGGCGGAGATTATGATCCGCCCATGCCATCCACGCCTTTGCTCGATCTCGCGGCACTTTTTGCCTCGCCGAGGCTGCCGGACATCGCGCAGGAAATCAATGAACGGCTGAGCCGGGAGACGGTGGCACGCCGCCAGTTTTACCACGACATGACCGACGACTGCAAAATGGAGTTCATCGGCGGCGAGGTCATCATGCACTCCCCCGCCAAGGCACGGCATGTGCGGGTGAAGGACAATCTGCTGCGCATGGTGCAAAGCTACGTCATCGCCCGCGACCTCGGCGAGGTCATGGACGAAAAGAGCCTCTGCGTCTTCCCGCGCAACGACTATGAGCCGGACATCGTCTTTTTCGGCCCCGAAAAAACCGCCGCCATCCAGCCGGACACGATGAAGTTCCCCATCCCCGATTTCGCCGTCGAGGTGCTCTCCGAAAGAACCGAGGCTCGTGATCGCGGCGTGAAATTCCAGGACTACGAGGCGCACGGCGTCCGTGAATACTGGATCATCGATGCCGAGGAGGAATGGGTGGAGCAATACATCGAGAAAGACGGCCGCTACGAGCTGCGTCTGAAATCCGGTAGCGGTGAGATCGCGAGCAGCGTCATCGCAGGCTTTCGCGTGCCGGTGCGGGCCATCTTTGACGCCAAAGAAAGCCTTCGCGTGATGCAGACCCTGCTGGAGTGAGAAGACGCCTTCGCCTCCTCCACGACGGCACCAAAGAAAAGCCCGTAGATCTCATGCTCCTCCACTAGCGCACCGCCACCCTCCTCCGCCAGAGCCAGAGCAAGGCCGCCCTCAAAAAAGCCACCCTCCTCTATGGCGACATCACCCCCGACACCCTCCTCGAAAAGACCGCCACCCTCGAAAAAGACGATCGAGTCACCTTCCTCCACACCTACCTCCTTCATCTCCTCCTCAAATCCGACACCCAAACCGCTTCCGAACTCCTCACCCAGCTCCTCGACGAGCAGGTGATGGATGAAAGCAACGTGAACGAAGTGCGGAAGTGGATGGAGAAGTAGTCATCGACCATACCAGATGCCATGAATCGTTGCGTGAGAGCTTTTCTCCTTTCTCTCCTGGGGCTGTTTACCCTCGCCGGAGCCGCCGCTGTCTCCATCGTGACGTCCTACTGTTCGGGGTTCATCACCTTGCAGATCGACGACTCGGATGTGGAGGCCGTAGGAATCATTCGTCGAATGGGGTTTCCAGTGTGGTATTGCGAGCAAGCTCCTGGGATCGGCATGGGTGGTCTGAAGCTCGACCGCTTCGTGCTCAACAGCGCCGTCTGGTTCGTTTTCTTCGCCCTCATTGTGGTCACTCTCGTGTGGAAGACCCGCCCATCACGGGACGGCGGCAGATAGGGCGAGCCGGAGGCTCGTGAGAACCTAGCCGGTGGTGAAACCACCGGAAACGATGCCTCAACCTCCACGCTTGGGTGTTCGCGCCCCGGAGGGAGCGCGAGAAGCCACCGGAGTCCTGTGACTCCTCGCATCCTTCTCGCGCTCCCTCCGGGACGCGAAACCTTTGCCTAGACACACGCCAAGTTCCGGGGGCTTCACCCCCGGCTACCCTCTTTCGAGCCTCCGGCTTGCCAAGACACGCACGCAACGTGCTCGCGTGACATCTTGACCTCACCACCGCCCCACGGCAGCATGCGCGGCACTTTCATGAGCGACACCGCCGCCAACACCATCGCCTGCCTGGGACCTGAGGGCAGTTTCTCGCACCTCATCACGCGGATGCGCTTTCCCGATGCCACGGTGAGCCTGCGGGACAACATCGGCGATGTCTTCGACTTCCTCAGCAGCCGCCCGGACGCCCTCGGCATCGTGCCCATCGAAAACTCCTCCGGCGGCTTCATCATCGACACGGTGGACCGCCTGCTCGATGTCCGCTGCCAGCTCAGCATCGTCGAAGAACTGACCCTCGATGTGAAGCTGGCCCTGCTCGGTCGCCCTGGCGAGGAGGTGCGCACCATCCACTCCCACGCGATGCCGTTTTTCCATGGCGATGACTGGCTGAAAGCGCACTACCCCGATGCCAAACGCATCGTCGAGCCCAGCACGGCCAAGGCCGCCGAAAAAGCCGCCGCCACGCCCGGAGCCGCCGCCATCGGCCCACGGCAAAACGCCGAGCGGCATGCGCTGAGCATCCTGCACTTTCCCATCGCCGGTGAGGTGCCAAACATCACGCAATTCTTCCTCCTCGGCCACACCGCGAACTCGCCGGACACCACGCACAACCGCACCGCGCTCGTCGTCGAGCTGCCGGACCGCCCCGGTAGCCTCTGCCGCTTCCTCACGCCGCTGAGCGAAGGCTCCATCAATCTCAAGCGCCTCGAATCCCGCCCCATCCGCGGCCAGCCGAACAAATACCGCTTCTACATCGAGATCGAAGGCAGCACCGCCGATCCTCGTGTGCAGGCTGCTCTCGCTCAAACGCACGCCGATGGTGCCACGACGCGCCGCATCGGCTCGTATTGCTCCGGCACGCGATTTGAATCGTGATCAAGGAACTCTCCGCCTAGAGCACCCCGGAGGGCAAACGGACGTTTGCCACTACGAATGCCGCCTTGTAGCGGAAGTCGTCAGACTTCCCCTCAGGTTCTGCTTCAAACGAGCGTCCCACTCACACTCGTGACCGCCAGATGGGCCAGCGCCTCCGGCCCGATGGGCTCCTCAGCCTGCCAGGGGAGCCAGACGCTGCGGGTGGCTTGTTTTTGGACGACTTCGTCGATGTAGCGGTGCTCCGAGTACTCGCGACGTTGCAGCAAAGGATCGCAGGAGCCGCTGTGCTGCAGGCTTTGATTGATGACCCACGCGTAAGGCTCGATGCGGGCACGGCGGAGATCGGCTTGGAGGGCTGCGGCTTCGTGCACGGGCGTGGCCTCGGGCAGGGTGATGAGCAGGATGTGCGTGAAAGCGGGATCGCGCAGGTGTTCGAGGAGTTTAAGGACTTCCTCGGGCTGCGTGCTGCGGGCCTGGCGCTCGAGTTCGCGTTGGTAGGCCTCGCTGGCATCGAGAAGCAGCAGCGTGTGGCCGGTGGGCGCGGTATCGAGCACGACGAAGCGTTTCGTGCCTTGTCCCACTTCACGGGCAAAGGCGCGAAACACGGCGATCTCCTCGGTGCAGGGCGAGCGGAGGTCTTCTTCGAGCAAGGAACGGCCCGCGGCATCCATTTGCGTGCCTTGATTCGCCATGACCTCGGCGGTGTAAGCGGCGGTTTCGGCCGCGGGATCGATTTTGCTCGTCGTGAGACCTTCCACCTGCCCGGCAAGCGTTTGGGCGATGTGCGCCGCGGGATCTGTGGTGCTGAGGTGGACGCTGTGACCACGCTTCGCGAGCAGCACGGCGATGGCGGCTGCCACGGTGGTTTTGCCCACGCCGCCCTTGCCCATTGTCATGATGACGCCGTGACCTTGCTGCTCGATGCCACTGACGAGATCGGCGAGGGAAACAAGTGAAGAGCTGGCCTCCGACATGGACTGCGGCAGCCCTGCTGCCGCTTTGGGTGGTGGCAGCCCTGCTGCCGGGGATGGAGCGACGCTATCGGAAAAGACTGACTCAGGGGTGGGCGGCGCCAGCAGGGCTGGCTCGGGAAAGCGGCAGCAGGCTGCCGCAGTCCATGGGGCCTCTCCGCTTAGCAGGACCTTCAAGCCGCCGATGCCGAGGATGTTGATGGAGCGCAGCGGCACCACAAAGCTGGACATGCTGCCAATGAAGGCCTGCGCCGTCTGCATGGCGGCCTGGCCGCGCTGCTGCATGGCCTGCGCGGTGACATCCTGCGGGCATTTCGTTTCAAAGCTGCCATTGATGACGAGGCATTGATTCGCCACGCCGAGCGCCCGCAGTTCCTTCGAGGTGCGCTCGGCCTCTCGCAGCGCGGAGAGTTGCGGATGGCTCACGAGCACCAGCGTGGTCGCGGTGGCATCGGCGAGCGTGTTCACCGTGGCCTCGTAAATGACGCGTTGCTTTTCCAATCCGGCCAGTGGGCCGAGGCAGGATGTGCCGCTGGTGTTTTTATCGAGAAACTGGTCCCAAGCCTTCGCCAAGCTCATGAGCCGCAGCGTGTGGCCGGTGGGCGCGGTGTCGAAGATGACGTGGTCATAAGCCTTCGCGGCATTCGGATCGCCGATGAGGCCGGAGAACTCGTCAAACGCCGCGATCTCCACCGTGCAGGAGCCGGAAAGCTGCTCCTCCATGCTGCGCCGCGCCGCCTCCGGCAGCAGGCCGCGCATGGGGCCGATCAAGCGCTCGCGATACGCCGCGGCGGCCGCGACGGGATTGATGTTGAGTGCATCGAGTCCCGGCGCAGCCACGATGGGCGTGGGAGCATTCGTGAGCTTCGTTTCGAGCACCTCATCGAGATTCGATGCCGGGTCCGTGCTCACCAGCAGCACGCGTTTGCCCGCCTCGACGAATCGCAGCGCTGTGGCACAAGAAAGGGATGTTTTTCCCACGCCGCCTTTGCCAGAGAAGAAAAGGAAGCGTGTCGATGTGGCGGCATCAGGCTGGTACGTGGGCAGTTTCATGATTTTGCCTCCTCCTGGATGCCCAGCACCGTGCGGAAGAACACCGGCCGCTCGTCATGGTTCGGATAGCGGCCCTTCATGTAAACCTCGCCGTCGATGAAGATGACTGGCAGCACGGTGGTGCCTTCTTTTTCGAGCAGCGCCTTCACTGCCGCGTTCTTCGCAAAGGCCATCGGCTGCTGGCCGAGGTTTTGGCGCTCGATTTTCACGCCCATGTTTGCCAGTTGCGACAGCGATGCCGCGAAGTTCACGAGATCAGGATCAATGCTCGGTCCGCAAATCCCCGTGGAGCAGCACATGGGCGGATCAAAGACCTGGATGGTTTTCATGGAGGAAGGGGACAGAATATTCGGATCACGACAGGAATGTCATGGGGTGTTAGCCCCAGTTACCAAGATCAATCAAGAAGGGTGGAGTAGCCAAGCACGTATGCAGTGCCAATCTTGTGCTGCCCTTGATGCTGTCAGCACGCTGTCGGAGATCGGCGGGCAGGTGCCAGTCTGCTTTGCCTGCTGGTGAACGCGGAAAAATAAGCAGTTCCGCTGGGTGAATCAGTTGTCACAGAGATTTTGATTGCTGTGCTCATCTACTTGGCTAAAAAGCCAAATAGTTAATCGATCAACCAATCCTTCTCACATGAAAAATCCCCTCTGGCTGCTTTCTGCTGCGGTAATGCTCTCCACCACTTCATTGTCCGCCAAAGACACGGATGTTCTTCCAAGTCTCAAGCCATTGATCGAACAGTCCACGAAGGAGTTCGATCAGATTCCAGCTGAGCGGCAACTGGCCTTGAAGAAGGTTGCGCTTTTCATCCGCTCCAAGGTTCAGGCGAAGGAGACGCCGCAACTGACCTTCATCTGCACGCACAACAGCCGCCGCAGCCACATGAGCCAGATTTGGGCGCAGACTGCCGCTGCTTACTATGATGTGGCGGGCGTGAAGACCTTTTCCGGCGGTGTCGAAGCCACGGCATGCAACGAGCGCACCGTGGCCGCATTGACCCGTGCGGGGTTCACCATCACAAACTCAACGCCTGGAGAGAAGAACCCAGTCTTTCTGGTGAAATACAGCGAACAGGCCGAACCCATCCGTGCCTTCTCGAAAATCTATTCAGCTGAAGGCAACCCGAAGGAAAGTTTTGTGGCACTGATGACCTGTGATCATGCCGACAAGAACTGCCCCGTGGTGGAAGGCAGCCTGCTGCGTGTGGCGATCCCGTTTGTGGATCCCAAAGTAAGCGACAACACACCGGCGGAGGCCGCTACCTACGACGAGCGCTGCCGCCAGATCGCCCGCGAGATGTTTTTCCTGATGAAGCAGGTCAATCCATAACGCATGCATATGAAGAAATGCCTCATTCTTACGCTGGCACTCGCCAGTCCACTGACGGTGCATGCGGCGGATCCGCTTTCGTCCATGAACGCCTGGGTGGAAGGCCAACTCTCGGCGCACTCGGGTTCGGCGATGGCTTTTGTGTTTCTGTTCCTGGGCGGCTTGCTGGCCAGTTTGCTTCCCTGCGTCTATCCGCTTTATCCCATCACCGCCAGCATCGTGAAGGGTCGGGCGAAACCCGGTGGCGCCCGCTGGCCGCATCCACTGGCCTATTTTTTCGGCATGGCGGCGATGTATGCAATCTTCGGCCTCATCGCGGGCGTCAGCGGCGGGGCGTTCAACGTGGTGCTGCGACTGCCTGCGGTGAATCTCGCCATTGCGGCAATCTTTCTCCTGCTCGCACTAGCGACCTGCGGATTGCTGCACTTTCACTTTTTTGGTGGTGGTCAGATTGGCGACAAGACACCGGGCCTGCTGGGAACTTTCGTCATGGGACTCGGTGCTGGATTGCTCTCGTCATCGTGCGTCGGGCCGTTTGTGATCAGCATTCTCATCGGCATTGCGAGTGGTGATGCTTCGGGCGGATTCGCGTTTGCAGCGGCGCTCACCGCTGCCGCAAAGATGCTCGCCTTTGGCATAGGCCTAGGAACGACCTTTCTGGTCGTCGGCTTGTTCGGAGCACGGCTGCCTAAGTCTGGTGCATGGATGAAGTATGTGCAGTGGGCACTGGGCGCCCTGATCGCCTGGTTCTCCTATGTGTATTTGGAAAAGGGCTTGTCAGGCTACGGCTTTGAATCTTCCGCCATCGGTCTGGTGTTTGCGGGGGCGCTGCTGCTGCTCTTTGCCGTCTTTCGTTTGCAGCCGGATTCAGTTGAGCAAAGCCAGCGCATGGAGCGTGCACTTCTCACACTGCTGGCGGTCATCTCCATCCTGTCACTGGCACGCGGCATTCTACCGGTCGCAGCGACTGCACAAACCACCGCCTCCGCATCGCAAGTCGGTCCTGAAGTCGAGCAAAGTGGCAACTTGAAGTGGTTCCTCAATCGCGACGACGCATTGGCTGAGGCCAAAAAGAGTGGCAAGCCTGTGTTCGTGGATTTCTACGGGAGCTGGTGCGCGAACTGCAAAGCCTTTGAACAACTCACTCATTCCAACGAAGCGCTGGGCAAGGCTTTGAGTGGCGTGGTGCTGCTGAAAATCCGCGACACGTCACCGGACTTTAAAGTTTGGCAAAGCGACAGCCGCTTTCCCGAGCTCAAGGTAGGACTGCCATTCTTCGTCATCATGGATGCCGCCGGGAACCTGCTTTACAAGACAAGCGACTACACGCGCACCGACGAAATGATGCTCTTTCTCGAAGGCTGATCGTCACGCATCCGCACCTCACACTGTCATGGAAAACCTCATCATCATCGGCACTGGCTGCGCGGGATTCACCGCCGCCATTTATGCGGCGCGTGCCAATCTGAAGCCGCTGATTCTCTCCGGCAACATGCCGGGCGGTCAGCTCACCACGACCACCGAGGTCGAAAACTTCCCCGGCTTCCCGAACGGCATCATGGGACCGGAACTGATGATGAACATGCAGGCGCAGGCAGAGCGCTTCGGCACCCGCATTGAGTATTCGCTGGTCAGCAGCGTGGCGAAGACAGCAGAAGGGTATTTCGACATCACGACCGAAGATGGCACGATTCGGCAGGCCAAAGCCGTCATCATCGCCACCGGTGCATCACCCCGTCATTTGGGATTGCCGAATGAGAAGCAGCTCATCGGCCGTGGTCTCACGAGCTGCGCCACCTGCGATGGTGCGTTCTACCGCAACGTCCCGGTGGCGGTGATCGGTGGTGGTGACTCCGCTTGCGAGGAAGCCAGCTTTCTCACCAAGTTTGCTTCCACCGTCTATCTCATTCATCGCCGCGACAGTCTGCGTGCCTCGAAGATCATGGCCGAGCGAGCGCTCGCCAATCCGAAGATTCAGCCGATCTGGAACAGCACTGTCGCGGAATACCTCACCGACGACAAAGGTGAAGTCCGTGCTGTGACGCTGGAGAACCTCGTCTCTGGTGAGAACAGCGAACTCGAACTGAAGTGCGTCTTCGTCGCCATCGGCCATGTGCCAAATGCGCAGTTCCTCGGCGATCTCGTCGATAAAGATGAGAACGGTTACATCGTGCAAATCAAGGGCACGCACACCAAGACCGAGGGACTTTTCGCTGCAGGCGACGTCGCTGATCACGTCTATCGCCAAGCCATCACCGCCGCAGGCCAAGGCTGTGCCGCAGCGCTGGAGGCAGAGCGCTACTTAGCCTCGGTCGGCGTGCATTAACTCCCCTCTTATGAAGACAACACTCATCTTTGCCATTGGCATTCTGCTCGCAGGAGCCGCATTCGCCACGCCGACGGGGCTCAACAACATCCCCACCGCTGACACCGTGCCGCATCGCACCGTGGCCGTTCAGTATTTCAGCAGCTTCGGCGGTGCGAACCAGTTCGGCACGAGCGAGCCGGGCAAATCCGGCCACTGGATGGGCTTCAAAACGGGCTGGGACTTTGAACCCGTGCATGTGGAATGGGGCATGGATAGCCCGCTGGGCACCGGCTTGAGCGGTCCGCTGTTTTTCCAGACGAAGGCTCGTTTCTCGCCCTGGGAGCATGGTATCTTCGCCGTTGGCATCGCAGGCATTGCGCTCACCGACATCGACCGCGCAGGCGATCCCTTCAGCTACGCGATGTTGGCGCATGACTTCGGCTTTGCTCGCCTCCACGCGGGCTATGGCTACCAGACGAATGGCAGCAGCTTCCTCGCTGGCATCGACCGCACTTTCAAAGTGTTCGAACGCAATTTCAACCTCAACGCCGACCTCGTGCAGTCACGCGATCAACGCGGCCTCATCACCGCCGTCGGCGCCAAGTATGACCTCAGCAAGCACATCGTCCTCGAAACCTGGGCGAACTTCCCGGATCGCGACCGCGTGAGCGTCATCGCTAAGATCAACTTCGTCTTCACCTTCTAGTCGTCACGGATTTGCGCAACGATACATTGCTTGCTTTCATTCCTGAGCTGCAAAATAAGCAAACAGATGCCTAGAACCTCCGCCAAAAAATCCGAATCCCGCGCCGCCGTGATCAAGGCGCTTGGTCATCCGTCGCGCCTGCTCATCGCGGAGGCGCTCATGAAGGGCGAAATGTGCGTGTGCGATCTCAAAGACCTCGTCGGCGCAGACATGTCCACCGTCTCGAAGCATCTCACCCTCATGCGGGAGGCTGGCGTGCTGAACTGCGAGAAGCGCGGGCTGAACATCTACTACTCGCTCGCCTGCGACTGCCTCGGTGACTTCCTCCGCTGCGTGGACAAGCTGGCCTGCGGCGGCAAAAAAACCACCTGCTGCTAATTTTCCCCATGAATATCACTGACCTCCTCACTGCGCTGCGCACCCACGCTGACAAACCCGTTCGTTTCCTGCTGCCGGATGGCGGACTCATCCCCGCGCACTTTCACATCACCGAGGTGGGCCACGTCACGAAGCGCTTCATCGACTGCGGCGGCACCCGGCGCACACTGGAGACCTGCCTGCTGCAAACCTGGGTGCATGACGATGTCGATCATCGACTCGTCTCCGGCAAACTAGCCGCCATCTTCGACAAAGCGGGCGATGTGCTGCCAAATCATGAGCTGCCGGTCGAAATCGAATACGAAGACGGCGTCGTCGCGCAGTTCCCCGTCGAAAGCAGCGAGATCATCGACGACCAACTCGTCTTCCGCTGCGGCTGGAAGCACACCGATTGCCTCGCCCGTGGCATTTGTCTGCCAGGCGAGTGTGCTCCGGCTCCACAACCCGTTTCATGCTGCACACCGGGCTCGAAGTGCTGCTAGCGCGAAAAATGACGAAACCAGAATGATGAAGGCCGAATGAAGGCCCAAGCCCCAATGCTCTAACGGCACATTAACTTCGTCATTCCCTCCTTCGGACTTCATTCGTCATTCTAAATTCCTCATTCGTCATTTCGACAGCTCCAAGATTTCTTCCTTCCCATGACCACCGCCAAACCCCTCGTCCTCATCCTCTGCACCGGCAATTCCTGCCGCTCCCACCTCGCCGAAGGCCTGCTGCGCCATGTCGCGGGCGACATTCTCGAAGTCGCCAGCGCTGGATCGAAGCCCGCGGGCTACGTGCATCCGCTCGGCATCAAAGCGATGGCTGAAATCGGCATCGACATCGCCGCGCACACGAGCAAGCACATGAATGACTTCCTCGTCCGCGATGTGGAAACCGTCATCACCGTCTGCGGCAACGCCGACCAAGCCTGCCCGATGTATCCCGGCCAGCTCAACCGCCACCACTGGCCCTTTGACGACCCCGCCCACGCCACCGGCAGCGAGGAGGAAATCATGAACGTCTTCCGCCGCGTGCGGGATGAAATCAAAGCCGTCTTCACCGCGTATGCGGACGGTCGTCGTGATCAAATGAAGGCATCCTAAGCATGAAATCTCTCCGCACCGCCTTCCTCGGCGAACTCGTCGGCACCTTCATCCTCACCTTCTTCGGCTGCGGCGTTGTCGCGGCTTCGGTGACGACCGGGGCGCAGTCGGGCGTGTTTCAAGTGGCCATCGTGTGGGGCATCGGCGTGGCGCTGGCCATTTACAGCACCGCCGCGCTTAGTGGAGCGCATTTGAATCCCGCGGTGACCGTCTCGCTCGCGGTGCATCAGCGTTTTCCGTTGTCGCGCGTGCTGCCCTACATCGTCGCGCAGCTCGGCGGAGCCTTTTTGGCGGCTGCGACGGTGTTTCTCTTCTTCGCGGATGCGTTGAGCATCCACGAAGCCGCCAACGGCCTCACACGCGGCCTCGCAGGCAGCGAAGGCTCCGCGATGGTGTTTGGTGAGTTCTTCCCGAATCCAGGCGGCAAACCGCTCGCGGAGGCAAAGGCCATCGTGACGCACTTCCGCGCCTTCGGCATCGAAGTCATCGCCACTGCCGTTTTGATGCTCGTTATCCTCGCGGTGACCGACGAACGGAACAAAGAACGCCCCGCGCACCATGCGCCGGTGCTCATCGGTCTGACCGTTACGCTGCTCATCTCCATCTGCGGCCCGCTCACGATGGCCTGCTTCAATCCGGCCCGTGATCTCGGCCCACGCCTCTTCTCCGCCGTCGCCGGCTGGGGCAGCGTTGCTTTCACCGCGAACGGCATCGGCTGGCTGACGGTGTACATCCTCGCTCCTGTGCTCGGTGCGGTGTTGGGCGGCTTGGCGCATCGCCTGCTGCTGAAGCCCGGCTATGCCGAGGCTTCATGATTAGAGCTGAATCTGCATCGCCTGCGCAGCCCGATGCGCTTTCGCACGGGCTTCGTTGATGTTTTCCGCACGAGCGAGCGTCACCGCCATGCGGCGCTGCCCGCTCACGTTCGGTTTGCCGAAGAGTCGCACCTGCGTGTTCGGTTCGGCGAGCACTTTGTCGAGGCCGCCGAAGCGCACCTGGCTGGATTCACCTTCGACGAGCACCGCGCAGCTCGCACTGGGACCATGCTGATGGATGTTTGGAATGGGCAGGCCGAGGATGGCTCGCACATGAAGGGCGAACTGACTCAAATCCTGCGAGATGAGCGTGACGAGGCCGGTGTCATGCGGACGAGGCGAAACCTCGCTGAAGATGACGTCATCGCCCTTGATGAACATTTCCACGCCGAAGAGTCCGCGACCGCCGAGAGCGCCGGTGATGGCTCCGGCCATGTGCTCGGCGGCTTCGAGGGCCTTTTTCGACATTGGATGCGGCTGCCAGGACTCGCGGTAGTCGCCCTTGATCTGCGTGTGGCCTACCGGCGCACAAAACGAGGTGCCGCCGGCATGGCGCACGGTGAGCATGGTGATCTCGTAATCGAACTCGACGAAGCCTTCGACGATGACCTTGCCTTTGCCGGCACGGCCGCCTTCTTGCGCATACTTCCACGAGTACTCGATGTCCGACGCGGTTTTGACGACGCTTTGGCCTTTGCCGCTGCTGCTCATGATCGGTTTCACCACGCAGGGCATGCCGATCTTCTCAATGGCCGCGCGGAACTCCTCCTCGGTGCTGGCAAAGACATACGGCGAGGTCTTGAGTCCCAAATCTTCCGCAGCGAGACGGCGGATGCCTTCGCGGTTCATCGTCAGTTTGGCGGCACGAGCAGTTGGGACGACGTTGAGGCCCTGCGCTTCGAGTTCGACGAGTGTGTCCGTGGCGATGGCTTCGATCTCCGGGACGATGAGGGCGGGATTTTCCACCTCGATGAGGCGGCGCAGCGCCTCGCCATCGAGCATGGAGATCACATGGCTGCGATGCGCCACCTGCATGGCGGGGGCATTGGCATAGCGATCGACGGCGATGACCTCGCAGCCGAGGCGTTGCAGCTCGATGACGACTTCTTTGCCGAGTTCCCCGGAGCCGAGGAGCATGACTTTGGTGGCGGTGGAGGAAAGAGGGGTGCCGATGGTGGCCATGCGTGGATGTAGGCAGGGAAGGAAAGGCCTTCAACCGCCCATTCAGCCCTCTTTGGAAACGAGCCGGTATTTGAACCGTTCATCAAAGATACCGCCCGCATGCTGATCACAGCATTTTTTGCACGCGACGGGCTTGCGAAACTTCTTCACACGCCGCGCCACCTGCTGGCAGGACGGGCAGGCATAGACCAGCTTTCGATGCACTTCTTTGCGAGGCAGCGGCAGCGTGTGTCGCGCCCGTTCACCCGGGATGCCGAGATCCGCACAGGCCTGCCGCCACTCCGTGCCGTGTGGCTCGATGCGGCGTCCGCTGCGATGGTAGGCGATCAAATGGGCCAGCTCATGCTTCAGCGTGCGCTCCACCTGCCCTTCAAAATCTCGCAGTCGTGGATTCAGCTCGATGCGCCAGTGCGGGTAATGCGCATAGCCCGCCGTGCTGCGCAGACGGGTGTTCCATTCCACTTTCAGCAGCCCTTTGGCACCTGGCATGCCGAGCTGCTCCAGCCAGGCTCCGGCCTGCGCTTCGAGTTCCTCATCCCGCACGCCCACCAGCTCCACCTCGGCCTTCTTCGGCTCCGGTGCAGGCGCAAACTCCCGCAGCGTGCGGATCGGCGCTCGTTTCGGCGAGGCGGTGAAGTCAAAAAAGAGCTGCGAGAGACTCAGCATGGCCATGTCACCTCTTCTTTTTCTCCTTCACCTGATGGGACTGCTCGCCGAGTGCATACAGCATGTCAGGCGGCACGGATTCGAGGATGAAAACATTCGCGCCGATGGTGCTGCGGGCACCGATGACGGTATCACCACCCACGATGGTGGCATTGGCATACACGGTGACGTAGTCTTCGAGCGTCGGATGACGCTTTTTGCCACGCAAAGCCTGCCCGGCGGCGAGCGAGCGTGCCACGAGGCCGACGCCTTGATAAAGCTTCACATGATTACCGAGCGCCGCCGTCTCGCCGATGACGACGCCGGTGCCGTGGTCGATGAAGAAGTGCGTGCCGATCTCCGCGCCGGGATGGATGTCGATGCCGGTGCGGCCATGCGCCCACTCCGTCATCATCCGCGGGATGAGCGGCACGTTCTCTTTGTAAAGCACATGCGCCGTGCGCTGGATGGCGATCGCCTCCAGGCCTGGATAGGCGAGGATGATCTCCTCAAAGCTGCACGCGGCCGGATCGCCCTCGAAAGCGGCCTCCACATCCGTTTGCAACAGCGCCCGCACCTTCGGCAGCGCCAGCATGAAGCGGCAGACGAGGCCCTCGCTCTCAGCGGGAGCCGTTTCGCCATTCAGGCGCACCGTGCGGCGCACCTCGATGTTCAACCGCTGGCGAATGCCCGCCACCAGTTCGTGCGTCATGAGCTGCAGCTCGTCCGATGAAACGGCCTCCTCGGAGAAAAAGCCGGGAAAGAGCACGTGCAGCAGATCCTCGCACAGCGACGCGATGGCCCGCTTCGATGGCAGGTTCCCGCAATCGACGTGGTTGATCCCTCCGACCTCGCAATACGAGGTCATGAGGCTGGAAACGATTTCATCCTGGCGGCAATCCATGTGAAGGCTTGCGATACCGTGCCGTGAGGTGGATTCAAGCGCCGTGCATGCAGTGTGAATAAGTTGAGGCGCAAGAATGGCCTTCGTCCTCGGGTTTGAACTCTTCCATGAAGCTTCCGGCCCTTTTTCTTCTCCTCGTTGCTTGTGCTCAAGCGCAGCAGCTCACGCTCAAAGTCACCACAGATCGTCCTGAGGCGATGTACAAGGTCGGCAAGACCGCCACCTTCACCATCGAGGCCTCGCAGCCTGCGGAAGTATCGCTCGTTTTCAGCAAAGACGGCCTCCAGCCACAACCGGCGAAGAAGGTGATGATCAATGCGGGCAAGCTGGCTCTCACCAGCAAGCTCGACGAGCCCGGCTTTCTCCAACTCCGCGCCACCAGCGGCAAAACGACCGCGCTGGCCGCTGCGGCTTACGATCCGCTGCAAATCAAGCCGAGCATGCCCGTGCCGGATGACTTCGATGCCTTCTGGTCCGCTCAAAAAGCTGCTCTCGCCAAAGTGCCGCTCAAATCGACGCTCACACCCGTCACCACGGCGGTGAAGGGCGTGGAGGCCTTTGATCTGCAAGTCGAGTGCCTCGGCGGAAAGCCCGTCTCCGGCTACTTCGGCCGTCCGCAAGGCGCGAAGCCGAAATCTTTGCCTGCCATCCTCCATGTGCATGGCGCAGGGGTACGCAGCTCCGGTTTAGGCAGCGTGAGCTGGGCGCTCAATGAAGGCGGCATGCTCTCGCTCGACATCAACGCCCACGGCATCCCGAACGGCCAACCGGCCGCGTTTTACACCGCGCTGCAAACCGGCGAGCTGAAGGATTATTCCAAGTCCGGCAGCAAGGACCGCGAGACGATCTACTTCAAAGGCATGTTCCTCCGCCTCATGCGCGCCATCGACTTCCTCACCGCGCAGCCGGAGTGGGATGGCAAAACGCTCATCGTCTATGGCAGCAGCCAGGGCGGCTTTCAGGCCCTCGCCGCCGCCGGACTCGATGAACGCGTCACCTTCATCTGCGCCGGTGTCCCCGCCGGTTGCGACCACACCGGCAGCCAAGCGAACCGCATCAACGGCTGGCCGAAAATCGTCCCCAACGGCCCCGATGGCAAACCGGACGCCGCCGCGCTGCAAGCCGCCCGCTACTTTGACTGCGTGAACTTCGCCACCCGTGCCAAATGCCAAGGCGCCGCCGTCACCATCGGCTTCATCGACACCACCTGCCCTCCATCAAGCGTCTATGCCGCCTACAACGCCCTCCCCGTGCCGAAAAAGATCCACATCGACACCCTCGCCGGCCACACGAACACCCCTGCTGCGGTGAAGTTCATGCAGCAAGCCGCCTTCGAGCATGTGCGGGCGATGAAGTGAGCTGCGGCTTGCCAGTCAAAGAAGGCGTTGCGAGCCTGCATGTTGGTCGTTAACTTCCCGGCATGAAATACCCTGTTGTTCTCATCGAAACCGAGGAAGGCTTTGCAGCCGGTTGCACATCCATACCCGGCTGCTGGACTCAGGGAAGCACCCGCGCCGAAGCGATGGATAACATCCGTGACGCCATTCGTGAGGTGCTGGAGGTCCGCCAGGAACTGCTAGCCGATCAGTGGCGTGAAGAAGGGCTGCATGTGGAAACTGCCGACGTGGAGCTCGCCTATGCCTAAGCTTCCAGGAATCAACCACAAGGATGCTATACGAGTGCTGGAAAAGCTTGGCTGGCGAGTGATCCGCGAGGGGAAGCATACCATCATGGGCAAAGGAACTGACGCTTTGCCCATCCCACGACACAATCCGATCCACGCCATCACGATGGGTAACATCGCCAAAGCTGCGGGACTCACTCCCGATGAGTTTCGTCGGATGGCATGAACGAAAACCTTCGGTGGCGAACTTCTTCAGGATGGCTAAAGGCTCCGGCCCATCATGCAGCCGAACACGCCACCGCCAGCCGCCCCCGAACATTCTGAGTCTGAACTCCTCGCCATCCGCCGCGAAAAACTCGACGGCTTGGTCAAGGCTGGTGTGGATGCCTTTGGCGGTCGTTATGACACCACGCATCAACCCGGTGCGTTGAAGGCGAACTTTGAGGAAAACCTCACCGTGAGCGTCGCGGGCCGCATTTTGAGCCGTCGCGAGATGGGGAAGGCCACCTTCTTCGACCTCGGCGACATCTCGGGCCGCATGCAGTGCTACCTGAGCAAATCCGACGTGGGTGATGAGGCTTACGCGCAGTTCTCCGGCCTCGTCGATATTGGCGATTTCGTCGGCGTGGAAGGTTTCACCTTCATCACGAAGCGCGGGGAGAAGTCCATCCACATCAAGAAGCTCACGCCGCTGTCCAAAGCGCTGCGTCCGCTGCCGGACAAGTGGCACGGCGTCACCGACAAAGAGATCAAATACCGCCAGCGCTACCTCGATCTCATTTCCAATGATCGCAGCCGCGAGATCTTCGTCACGCGCAGCAAGATGGTCGCCGCCATCCGCAATTACATGCAGGAGCGCGGCTTCATGGAAGTCGAGACGCCGATGATGCAGGACGTGCCCGGCGGTGCCGCCGCAAAGCCCTTCGAGACCTTCTTCCATGCGCTCAACCAGCCGATGTTCCTGCGCATCGCGCCGGAGCTGTATTTGAAGCGTCTGCTCGTGGCCGGCTTCACGCAGATCTTCGAATTGAACCGCAACTTCCGCAATGAAGGCCTCAGCCGCCGTCACAATCCGGAGTTCACCATGCTGGAGGCCTACTGGGCCTACGCCGACTTCGAAAAGATGGCCGACCTCGTTGAAGGCATGATTTGTCATCTCGCCGAAAACTTCTGCGGCGGCCTCAAGATCGAGCACAAGGACGAGGAGGGCAACGTCACCAAGACCATCAACCTCGCCCGCCCGTGGAAGCGTGCCCGCTACACCGATCTGCTCAAGAGCATCGACCCGAAATGGTATGACTACTCGCCCGAGGAGCGCAAAGCCCGCGCCAAGGAACTCGGCGTCGAGATCGGAGCGAACTTCGAGGACTACGAAGTCACCCAGCACGTCTTCGAGCGCCTGATCGAAGCGAAGCAGTTCGATCCGCTCTACGTCAACCATTGCCCGAAGGAGCTCGTGCCGCTGGCGAAGCAAAACGCCGAGGACAACTCCATCGTCGATGTCTATGAGCTCGTCATCAACGGCCAGGAGATCAGCCCCGGCTACTCCGAGCTGAACAATCCCATCGTCCAACGCGAGCGCTTGGAGCACCAGGCCGGCGAGGAGACGCAAAAGATCGACGAGGAGTTCATCCTCGCCCTCGAGCACGGCATGCCGCCCGCCGGCGGCATCGGCATCGGCATCGACCGCCTCATCATGATGCTCACCGGTGCCGAAAGCATCCGCGATGTGATCCTCTTCCCGCAGTTGAAGCGGAAGGATTGATCACTTCTTGTCGATGAACTCGATGGCTTTCTTGAGCCACTCGGCTTTCGGCGGGGAGTGGCCTTGGGCAGGGATGTTCAGCATCTCGACGGACTTGAAGCCTTCTTTTTGGAAGCCGTGGGTGAAGACGGCCTGGGTGTTGGGGAGGTTGAAGTCTTTTTCGCCGGTGATGAGGACGTAGCGGCATTCCTGCTTTGCCATTTTGACGAAGTCGTCGTGCGGCAGGTAGCCGAGGCGGAAGGTTTGCTTGCCGTCGGGCGAGGCGACATCGGTGTAAAAATTGATACCCATGCAGCAGAGGGTGGCGGGGAAGATGTCGGCATAACAAACGCCGAGCATGCTGGCGACGCGGGAGCCGCCGGAGAAGCCGGAGATGATGACGCGAGCAGGATCGACGTTGGCGAGCTTTCGGACGTTGAAGTTCGCGTCGATGGCGAGGCGCATGCGGTCGAAGACGCTGCGTGGGTTGCCGGATTGGTGAGCGCCGATGAAGATGAGCTTTTTTTCGGCGAAGACGGGTTCCCATTCGGCTGGGATGGTGGGTTTGTCGCTGGCGCTGATCCAGATGAAAAGGCCGTGCGGATCGCTGTCGCGGTAGTTTTTCGGCAGGAGGATGTCGAAGAGCTCTTTTTTCACGTCGTAGGCCGGTGGCGTCTCGGCGGCGCTGAGGCGGAGTTTGACCTCCAGCGGATCGGAATGCGGCGGAGACTCGGAAAAGTTGAGTTGGCCACGAATGCCAGGTTTTGGCAGTTTTTCGGCTGCCATGAGGCTGGAGGACAAAGCGATGAACAGACAAAAAAGGCGCAGGGACATGATCATGAAGGGATTAGTTTTTCAGTAGGTAGCCCAGTAGATCATGGAATGTCGCTTCATCCATCGTCTGGCCGAAGGTGGGCGGCATGAGGGACATCGGAGTGACTTCGGACTTCGCGATGTCTTTTTTGGAGAGGCGGTGTTCTTTGCCCGTGGCATCGACAAGGAGTTTGACCTCGCCGAGCTCGGCTTTGAGGAAGCCGGCGAAGGTAGTGCCGTCCTTCAGGGTGAGGGTGTGCAGGTGGAAGTGGGCATCGACGTTGCGGTTGGGGTCGAGGATGTCCTCGCAGAGGCGCTCGGGGCCACGGGTGCCGATGCCGTCGAGCTGCGGGCCGATGAGGCCGCCTTCGCCTTGGATTTGATGGCAGGCGGCGCAGTTCATCTTGAAGACGTTGGCTCCGGTTTCGAGATCGAGCTTGGCTTTGGAAAAGGCGGCGACGCGGGCGGCGATGAGGGTGTCGAGCTGTTTGCGCTGCTCGGGTGAGACCGGGAGCGGTGGTGGGGCGGGTCGCGGTGGGAGGTAGGTGGCGAGTTTTTCACGCAAGGCGGCCGGGGCGCTGTGCTGGAGCATCGTGGCGAGGGTTTTGAGGCTCTCGCGAGTGTTGTCTTCGCTTTGGAAGTCGTTCACGCTGATCACGGCGGGCTCGATGCGGGTGAGGCCGAGCCAGGCGTAGGCTTTGCCGTCGTCGCCGTCGATGATTTCGAGGCGGATGTGTTTGCCGGTGTGCTTGGAGAGGTCGAACTCGATGCGTTTGGGTTTGTCATCGCGTGGCGGGAAGGCGCGGGCGAGTTCGCGGTTGGTTTCAGCTTCGATGACGCGGACGAGGTTTTTGTCGTGCGGTTTGGCCGTGGGGAAGCCGCGGTGGCCGTTGAGCCAGAGGGTGAGTTTGGCGGGTGCGTCGAAGGATTTGGATTTCAGCGTGCCGGTGCCGCTTTCTTCGTCTCCGCCGCCTTTGGCCATGCTTTGCAAGACGGTTACTTCGGTGCCGTCAGCGAGTTTTCGCGGCTGGAGGGACCATTTGGCGTTTCCGGTGCTGGTCCAGGCGGGGGTGGGTGTTTGTGAAGCGGCTTCGAGGAGCTGTTTGGCGAGGTCTTGTGCCCAAGAGAGGAGTTCAGGTAGCGGAGGCGTGCCGCGCTCGCTGAGGCCGTCGTGGAGGGCGGTGAGGAGTGGGAGCGGAGTGGTGGAGTTTTGGAGTGATGCTTGTTTGGCGAGAGCGATGGCCTTGGAAAGCAGCGCGGGATCGCCGTGGCGGGCGATGTGGGTGAGGCGGGCGGGAGTGATGTTGTGGCCGGTTTGAAGGCGCTGAAGCAGAAACGCGGCTGCGTCAGCGCTGGGCACGGCGGTGGCGATTTCAGTGACGAGGGCGAGGTGCGTTTGCTCGATGTTGGTGAAGGCACCTGGAAGCTTCAGATGATCACAAAGGGCGATTCGATAGGCGAGAACGAGGCTGGGATCGGAAGAAGATGTTTTGTGGATGTTTTGAAGCAACAACGGCAAGGCTTCGTGCTTGGGCGAATCGAGTATTTTGGCGAGGATGGCACGTTGAGTGTTGGGTGAGCTGCTTTCGAGTGCTTTTCGCCAGTCGCTGAGGTCTGGCTGGGCAATCGGTTGGCGCTTGGTGGCACCACTTTTCTTCTCAACCCGCCAGATGCGGCCGCGGGTTTTGTCACGGCCCTGGTGGTCGAGGGGGACTTCGTAGTGGCCGATGATCTTGTTGTAGAAGTCGGCGATGTAGAGGGCGTTGTCGGGGCCGAGTTGGAGATCGACGGGGCGGAACCAGGGGTCATCGCTGGTGATGAAGTCGGGCTGCTCGTTGGCTTTGGGCGTGGAGCCGGTGAAGGTGACGTGGTCGTGGTTGACGCGGGAGGTGACGCAGTTGCCGAGGAGGATGTGATCGTCCCACTCGGGGCCCCACACACCGCCGTCGAGATACACGATGCCGCAGATGCCGGTGCTGCCGTGCGTGTGCTGGCACATGACGGGCGCGAAGCCGAGTCCGTCATGCGGTTTGCCAAAGCTGGGATAGCAGGCTCCGCGAATGAGCTGATACACGGGTGAGCTATGGCAGTCGGCGCTGTAGAGATTGCCGTAGCGGTCCCACGCGAGGCCGAAGGGATTGACCTGGCCGCTGGTGTAGCGTTCGACCTTGGAGCCATCGGGACGAAAACGAAACACGTTGCCGGATTGGAGTTCGAGACGGCGGCCAGGAATGTCGAATGACGAATGCGGAATGACGAATGAATGACGAGGCTCGAATGACGAATCGCTGGATTTCGGGTTTGGGGCATTCGGGCTTCTTTCGTCATTCGGAATTCGTTCATTCGTTATTTTCCCATCGTCTCGCCATCGATCGGCGCGGACTTCAAACCGGCTGGTGTTGTTAAAGCCGTGCGTGGCATAGACCCAGCCGTCGAGGCCGAGGCGGAAGCTGCTGCACATGCCGTGGGTGTCTTTTTCGTAGCCAAGCGGGCCGAAGAGGACTTCGCGGAGGTCGGCGCGGTCGTCGCCGTCGGTGTCGGCGAAGTACCAGATGTTGGGGATGCTGAAGGCGATGCAGCCAGCCTTGTGCTCGGGCTTGTGCCAGGGGAGGACGCCGGTGGGGATGTTTAAGGCGTCGGCGAAGACGGTGACTTTGTCGGCGCGACCGTCGCCATCGGTGTCTTCGAGGATCTTGATGGCATCGCGGCTGTCTTGGACGCGAGTGCCTTGAGGGTCGGACCAGCGTTTCTTGTCGGCGGCGTAGGGATACTCGACGGTGGAGGAGACCCAGAGTCGGCCTTTGGCGTCGAAGGCGAGGTTGATGGGTTTGTTGATTTGCGGCTCGGCGGCGAAGAGCTGGACGTCGAAGCCTTCGGGGACGTGTAGCGCGGCGCGTTCGGCCTCGGGTGAAAGCGCGGGTGTTTCGCGGATGAGGCGGTCCTTGGGCTCGGCGGCGAAGAGGGGAAGTGCCAGAATGAGGAAGAAAAGATGACGCACGCTTTTCATTAGGTTCGGAATCGAGTGGGTTAGCGTGGCGGCGGAATGTCGATGGCCGATTGCTGATTGCTGATGGTTGAAGGGAAGAACAGGGAGGCGATGAAGCCGGTGAAAAGCACGGTGGCGAAGGGAGCGAGGCCGATTTTGAGGTTGGTGCCGATCCAGGGGAGGGTTTCGCCACGGTTGAGGGCCTCGGAGGTGAGGGTGAGGGCGGTGAAGTATTTCAAACCGAACACCCAGCCGGCATGCAGGCCGATGGGGAGCCACAAACGACCGGTGCGGAGTCGCGTGAAGGCCAGGACGGCGCCGACAGCGGTCAGCGTGAGGAATTCGGCGAGGAAGATACGGAGGTCTCCAAAGCCGCTGAAGAGTCGCACGAGCACGGCGAAGCCGCTGTGCCAGCGGACGTCGGCATCGGCGAGCTGCCAGTCGCCGGGTGGTCGTAGGAAGTGGACGATGGCGAAGATGAAGGTGCACCAGATGAAGGCGGTTTTGGGCTTCATGGTGCGCAGGAGGATGCCGAGGAGGGCTCCGCGAAAAAACAGCTCTTCGATGATGCCGGCACCAAAGGCAGCGGTGAGGTGCGAGGAGACGCGAAACCATGCCGCGTCGGGTTTGAGCGTGTAGATGCCGTTTTGGATGAAAAGCAGGCCGAGGCCGAAAAGGAGTCCGGCGGCCAAAAGGAAGCCGGTGAGGCCTTGTTTGAGGCCGGAGGCGGCGGGCGCGAAAGCGGGCAGAACGCTGCGATCGAGCCGGATGGCCTTCAACAGCGGCCAGATGAGCACGATGGCGAGGACGAGGACGGCGCGGTTGAAGTAGCGAGTGAAGTGGGCGCGTTCGATCTCGCTGAGGAGCCACTTTACGATGCCCCAATTGTGCATGGAGGAGGCGGTGAGCCAGCTTTGCGCCCATTTGCCGAGGTCGAAGAGGATCGGCGCGAGCAGGGCACCGCCCACCAGCACGGCGGCGAGGTAGGCGAAGAGCGGCGGCAAAGCGGAGCGTGTGTGGGGTTGCATGCGCAGGCGGACGATTGCATGCTGGCTGCACACGAATCCATGAAAAAGAACCAGGCGCATGAATGGCACGAGCAAATCGAACCCCGCAGAAAGCGCTATGTGCGTGCCTACTGGGACTTCCGGAACTGGGTTTGGCATTACCTGATCGAACCGGAGATGCCAGGCTGGGAACCTTTGGAAAATCCGACGGACGATGACTGGCTGGCGCTGCGGGATCTGATGTTTCGCAAGTATCAGCGGAAGAAGTATCCTCTGAAGTACATCGAGATGGTGGACAAGGTGCTGAAGGAAAAGGGCCTGAAGGGTGATGAGCCTTCGAGCGAGCAGTTGCGGCGGGATTGATGGAGTGTTGGAATCGTGGAGTGATGGAGGATTGGGAAGGCATCACTCCCGATTGGCTATCTCGCTGGTGGCTGTGTGCGAATTTCCGCGATGAGACCTCCACCGAAGGGGGCGCCAAAGCGAGTGCTGACACTGACATCGGGGAAGCTGAGCTGCTCACCGCCGGTGTGGCTGCTGGCGCGTGAGATGATGCCGAGGATGGCGGCGACAAGGGCACCGCCGAGTAGAACGGCGAGGAGGAGGAGGGTGGAACCGCGTTCTTCCTTCGGAAACCACACGGATTGTTTGAGGCGTACGGTTTCGAGCTCTCGCAACTGCTTGGCGACCTGATGGACGATGGTGGTGAGGCGCTCTTCGAGGGTGAGCTGGGTGTTGGCGATGGTGCGGTTCACCTCAAGGCCGAGCGTGGCGAGGGATGAGGCGGGGTAGCGATTCCAGAGGTCGGGAGAGAGGGAGAAGGCGAGGACATTCGCGGCGCGGTCGTAACCGAGCAGGATGGCCGCTTTGTCCCCGCTCCAGCGGATACGTGTGGCCTGCGCCTGGCGACGCGGGGTGAGGCCGCCGGTGGAGAAGCTGGTGGCGGTGAGCCAGACATCGCACTTCAAATCGGTGACGAGGGAGCGAATCTCCTGCGCGAGGGTTTGACGGGAGGCATCGCTCAGGGCGCGGGTGTCGTCGTAGATGCCATCGGCCGGGGCGGGGATGCTTTCGATGGCGGCGGAGGTCCAAGAGGTGAGGAGGACCAGGCACACGAGGGCTTTCCAGAGGCTGGAAAGAGGGGCTGATAGGGCGTGAAAGGTCTGACGGGCCATGCGTGCGCCTACTATAGAGAGGGAGAGGGGTTGGCGAGGGCGGATTGTGGGTGGGGCGGGGAGCTTGTGAAACTTTTCACAAAATCGTGTTGCCGCTCTTTCGTGGGCGACGAATAAGTCGCGCACTTCCCCACTTTCCGAACGCATGCCCACTGTCACCCGAGAATACGAGGCTCCCGATACCGCCGCCAAGGCCGCCCGGCATCTCGAATCCGTGGAAGAGACCACGACGGACATCGTGGGCGAGAAATTGGTCCTCAACATGGGCCCCAGCCATCCGGCGACGCACGGCGTGCTGCGCCTAATCCTCGAACTGGACGGTGAAATCATCACGAGGGCCGATCCCGATGTGGGCTTCCTGCATCGCGGTGATGAGAAGATCGCCGAGAACATGCACTACAACCAGTTCGTGCCTTACACGGACCGCTTGGACTATCTCGCGCCGCTGGCGAACAACGTGGCCTATGCGCTGGCGGTGGAAAAGCTGATGGGATGGGAGTTGCCGGAGCGTGGCAAGGCTATCCGCGTGCTCTGCTGCGAGCTGGCCCGCATTTCGGCGCACATGCTGGGTGTCGGGGTCTTCGCGATGGATGTGGGCGCGATGACGGTCTTCCTCTACACCTTCACGGAGCGTGAGAAGATCTACAATCTGTGCGAACAACTCACCGGCGCACGCTTCACGACGAGCTACACCCGCGTGGGTGGCCAGACGCGTGACCTGCCAGCAGGGTTTGAGGCTGCGGTGACGACTTTCTTGAACGAGCTGGAGCCGGTGATCGATGAGATCGACAAGCTGCTCTCCCGGAACGCGATTTTCATTCAGCGCACGCAGGACATCGGCGTCATCTCGCGGGATGAAGCCATCGCGTATGGCATCACCGGGCCGAATCTGCGCGGTTCAGGTGTGGAGTTCGATGTGCGGAAGGCGCACCCCTACCTCGACTACGAGAAGTATGAGTTCGACATCCCGGTGGGCACGAAGGGCGATTGCTATGATCGCTACCTCGTTCGTATGGAAGAGATGCGCCAGAGCGTGCGCATCCTTCGCCAGGTGCTGAAGAATCTGCCCGGCGGTGCGATCAATGTGGCTGAAGCGAAGGGCTTGCTACCGAAGAAGGAGAAGGTCCTCATGAAGATGGAGGAGCTGATCCACCACTTCATCATCGCCACGCAGGGCATCGACGCTCCGGCAGGTGAAGTTTATTTCTCCGCCGAAAATCCGAAGGGCGAGCTGGGCTTCTATATCAACAGCACCGGTGGCGGTGTGCCGCATCGCCTGAAGATCCGCAGCCCCTCCTTCCTGAATCTCTGCATTCTTTCCAAGCTGCTGCCTGGCCACATGATCAGCGACGTGCCTGCCGTGCTCGGCAGCCTCGACTTCGTCATGGGCGAGTGCGACCGCTGATTTTTTACCCTCAACCGATTTTGACCGACCCACGCATGGCCTTTGAAGTTTCAGCAGAATTGGAGAAGCAGATGGATGAGGCCATCTCGCACTATCCGGTGTCGAAACGCAGTGCGGTGCTGCCGCTGCTGCATCTCATGCAGCATCATTTCCGCTACATCAGCGAGGAGGTGGTGAACTGGGTGTCCGCAAAACTCGGCCTGGAGCCGATTCAGGTGCTCGAAGTGGTCACTTTCTATCCCGGCTTCCGTCAAAGCGCTCCGGGCAAGTATCACATCCGCGTCTGCCGTACGCTTTCCTGTGCCATGGCGGGCAGCTACGAGCTGATGGAGTCTTTCTGCAAAACGGCGAACATCGACCGCTCGCACATCGATCACCATCACCCGATCGCGGTGAGTGCCGACGGCAAATACAGCATCGAATTCGCCGAATGCCTCGCGAGCTGCGGCTTTGGCCCGGTTTGCATGGTGGAGGACGATTTCTTCGAGAAGGTCGATCCGGCGAAGACGGCTGATTTGCTCGCGCAATACGCGTGAGCATGAAAAAGCGGCGGTTCCGCATGGAGACCGCCGCTGAAGGGGTGACGATAGAATTTTACTCGCGCCAGGAGGCAACATCGTCACCGGTCAATTGAACGAGGTCTTTGCCGATGCTATAGATCGCCACGTCCGTGGGAAGGAACTGCGGTGGCGGGCTGACTTGGCTTTGGGAAATCTTAGGGTCTTGATTCATGACATCAGGGTTCTCAAGCTTCCGGTCCAAGTTGGTATCGAGCAGCACATAAAAAGGAGAGCCCCACATATCGAGCAGGCTGAAAGGCGACTGAGTACCCACCAATCCATTGCGGCCATTCTTCGCCACTTTGAAGGTCACAAACTCGATGCCCTTTGGGTTGAGATTGATACTGCCGCCACTGCTTCCGCTGGCGGCGCCCGGCTGCTGAGCCGCGTCACCCATCAAGGTGTCAACGATGGTGGAGTTTTGATCTGTCAAAATCGGCTGGGCATCATCACCGCCACCGCTGGCGAGTAGAGCCGGGTCGATTGGGTAACGGTTGTATTCGACCTGATAGTTGCTGATACCTGTCTTGAGACTGATGATCGCATTGCGAACCTCAAGCTTGCGGGCGTCTTCCATCATCTTTGGGGCCTGCGAGATGACGAGGCCCGCGAGAACGGCGATGATGGTGATGACGACCAGGAGTTCAATGAGGGTGAAGCCTCGCCGGGAGGAGATGTGAGCTGGAGTTTTCATGAGCAATGGGCGGTTTGAGTTGGTGGCGTCATGCTGACATGGAGTTGGGATACCTTCGACGCATGTGATGACGAATAGCTTTTATCAGGAAAAGAATCCGTACGTCAATAGCCGTGTCTGAATGTCTCGCGCTGGTTCATCACGGTGGTGTTGTGATGCGACACTGAAGTTTTCATTGTCAACAAACGCTTGCATCATATAATCCATCAATATAAATCGCCGATTCAATCCCACTCAAACATCGACAACACACTCGGATCACATTGATCGACCGAAATTAAAACCATGGCTAAACAAGCAACCAGCAGCGCAAAGAAAGTAAAATACGTTTATTCCTTCGGAGCAGGAAAAGCGGACGGTGACGGCTCCATGAAAGCGCTTCTCGGCGGCAAAGGAGCAAACCTTGCGGAGATGAGCCGCATCGGTCTTCCTGTGCCTCCCGGGTTCACCATCAGCACGGAAGTCTGCACTTACTTCTACGCCAACAAGAAGAGCTACCCTGCCGAACTTCAGAAGCAGATGGAAGTCGGCGTCGCAGCCATGGAAAAAATCATGGACGCCAAATTCGGTGATGCCAAAGGCATGCCGCTTCTCGTCGCGGTGCGCTCCGGTGCCCGTGACTCCATGCCAGGCATGATGGACACCATCTTGAACCTCGGCCTCAATGACCAGACGGTTCTTTCTCTCGCTGCCGCGACCAAGAATGAGCGTTTCGCTTGGGATTGCTATCGCCGCTTCATTCAGATGTATGGTGATGTTGTTCTCGGCGTTCAGAAGACTGAAGGCGAAGATCATGAGCCTTTCGAAGTCGTCATCGAAGGCTTCAAACACAAGAAGTACCACAAAGACATCGTCGATAGCGACCTGACCGCTGACGACCAAAAAGAACTCGTCCGCCTCTTCAAGCAGCTCGTCAAAGAGCGCACAGGCAAAGTTTTCCCAAATGACCCATGGGATCAGCTTCGCGGTGCCGCTGGTGCTGTGTTCGGTTCTTGGATGAATGACCGTGCGATCGTGTATCGCCGCAAATACAACATTCCCGCCGAGTGGGGCACTGCCGTCAACGTGCAGGCGATGGTCTATGGCAACACGGGTGACGACTCCGGCTCTGGCGTGGCGTTCACTCGCAATCCTGCCAACGGCGTCAATGAATTCTACGGTGAGTTCCTCATCAATGCACAGGGTGAAGACGTCGTTGCCGGCGTCCGCACGCCTGAGCCAGTGATCGAACTCAAGAAGGCTATGCCGAAGCCTTACGCTGAGCTTCTCAAAGTTCGTCAGATCCTCGAAAAGCACTTCAAAGACGTGCAGGACGTGGAGTTCACCATCCAGCAGGGTAAGCTGTTCATGCTTCAGACCCGCAATGGCAAGCGCACCGCCGCTGCCGCGCTGAAGTTCTCCATGGACATGGTGAAGGAAAAGCTCATCGACTGGGAAACCGCCATCCTGCGCAATCCTGCCGACCAGCTCGAGCAGCTCCTGGCCCCTGACTTCGATCTCAGCGAGATCAAGAAAGCCAAGGAACTCGCTAAAGGCCTTCCTGCCGGCCCTGGTGCTGCCTCCGGCACCATCTACCTCAATGCCAACCGGGCAGCTGCAGCCGCAGAAGCCGGTGAGACTGTTCTCCTCGTCCGCAATGAAACTTCCCCGGAAGACCTTCGTGGTATGATCGCTGCCGCTGGCATCCTCACCGCCAAAGGTGGTGTCTCTAGCCACGCCGCGCTCGTCGCCCGCCAGATGGGCAAAGTTTGCATCTGCGGTGCTTCCGCCGTCGAGATCGACTACGACAAGAAGACCGTCACCATCGCGGGTGAAGTCTTCCACGAAGGCAAAGACAGCCTCAGCATCGACGGCACCGCCGGCACGATCTATGGCGGCAAAATCAAAACCGGACCGTCTTCCATCGTCACGGGTGCTCTTCACGGCGACAAGGCCGCGCAGGGCACCGAGAAGTTCAAAAACTTCCAACAGCTCATGGCATGGTGCGGCAAAGCTGCCCGCCTCCAGGTCCGCACGAACGCCGACAATCCTGAGCAAACCGAAAACGCCATCGCGTTCGGTGCTCAGGGCATTGGCCTCACCCGCACGGAGCACATGTTCTTTGAAGGTGACCGCATCGACGCCGTCCGTGAGATGATCCTCGCTGACAACGTCGCTGATCGCGAAAAAGCCCTCGCGAAGCTACTTCCTTATCAGCGTGAAGACTTCACCGGCATCTTTGAATCCCTCAAAGGCCTGCCTGCGACCATCCGTCTTCTCGACCCACCCCTTCACGAATTCGTTCCGCATGAAGAAGCCGCTCAGGCCGACCTTGCGAAGAAAATGGGCGTCTCTGTCGAAAAAGTGAAGTCCCGCGTCGCTGCTCTGCATGAGTTCAACCCCATGCTCGGTCACCGTGGCTGCCGTCTCGGCATCGCTTACCCGGAAATCACCGCCATGCAAGCCCGCGCCATCTTCGAAGCCGCCGCTGACGTGGCGAAGAAGAAGATCAAGGTGAAGCCCGAGGTCATGGTTCCGCTTGTCGGCTTCAAGAAGGAGCTCGACCTTCAGGTGGCGATCATTCACAACGTCGCCAAGGCCGTCATGGCCGAGAAAAAGATCAAATTCGCCTACATGGTCGGCACCATGATCGAAGTCCCTCGCGGTGCTCTCACCGCTGACGAGATCGCGCAGACTGCGGAGTTCTTCTCCTTCGGCACGAACGACCTCACCCAGACCGCCCTCGGCATCAGCCGTGACGACATGGGTTCGTTTCTCATGCCCTACACGGAGAACGAGATCTTCAAAAAGAACCCCTTCGCTACGCTCGACGTCACTGGTGTCGGCCAGCTTATCCAGACCGCCATCACCAAAGGCCGCAGCACCCGCCCCGACATCAAGTTGGGCATCTGCGGTGAACACGGTGGCGATCCTGACTCCGTGAAGTTCTGCCACAAGGTGGGCCTGAGCTACGTCAGTTGCAGTCCTTTCCGAGTTCCCGTCGCCCGCCTCGCTGCTGCGCAGGCTGCCATCGAGGAAAAGCGCGCCGCCGCCCAGGCTGCCACCGGTAAAAATGTCCGTGGTTCCAGTTCCGCTGGTGCCTCGGCAAAACAAAACAACAAAGCAACCAACAACACCAAGAGGACAAACACTATGGCTAAGAAAGCTGCAAAGAAAGCCGCCAAGAAGGCTGCCAAGAAGGCCCCTGCTAAGAAAGTCGCCAAGAAGGCTGCCAAGAAGGCCGCCAAGAAGGCTGCCAAGAAGTAACTACACGGCGGCTTTAGCCGCTGTAACGGATTAACCTCCGTGAACAAAAGCCCTGTGGGGGAAACCTCACAGGGCTTTTTGTATTCGGATGGGAGCATCCTCAATGAGACGCTCCCGGCATGGACAAGCCTGCGCCGCTGAACTAGAGCGCATCGTGTCTCCCGCCGCTGCTACCACGATCTTCCCGTTCCTCGCTGCCCTTCTTTATGCCTTTGGAGCCTTGGTGTTGAAGCGCTCCAGCGATCTCGGCGTCGGTTTATGGCGCACCACTTTTATGGCGAACCTCATCGTCGCGGCGCTGTTTTCATTGCTCTGGTTGCTTGGCGGGCCGCCGGTGGAAAAAGAGCTGCTGTGGCAGCCGGGCATCATCGCGATGTGCCTCTTCGTTGGGCAGCTCTCGCAGTTTCTGGCTTTGGAAAAAGGCGATGTCTCCGTGGCGGTGCCGGTGTTTGGCCTCAAAGTCATCTTCGTGGCCTTCCTCACGCCTTTTTTAATCGACGAAGCCGTTGGCGTGAAGCTCTGGATCGCGGCCTTCCTGAGCGTTTTGGGCATTACCTGCCTCAATCGCAAGGATGCAGAAAACCCGCCACGCAATCTCCTCATCACGTTCATTGCTGGCGGCATCGGTGCGGTAGCCTTCGCGGTCTTTGATGTGCTGGTGCAGAAGTGGGGGCCATCCTGGGGAGCGGGTCGGCTGCTTCCATGCATCTTTTGGATCAATGCCATCCTCTCCTTCGGTCTCATCTTCCGTTTCTCCGCGCCGCTCAGCCGCATTCCTGGCAAAGCCTGGCCCTGGCTGTTAGGTGGCTCCACGTTGCTAGGGGTGCAGAGCATCACGTTTGTGAGCACCCTGGCCGTGTTTGGGAAAGCGACGAACGCGAACATCATTTACGCATCACGCGGTCTGCTCAGTGTGCTGCTCGTTTGGATGATCGGGCACTGGTTCCAGAACGCCGAGCAACATCTGGGGCCAAAGGTAATGCGTTGGCGGCTTATTGGCACACTGCTGATGATGAGCGCCATCGTGCTTGTGATCGTTTGATGCCATCCAGCCGTCAGAAAGGGCGCTGCCGCATCGTTCCCCAACGCCATGAAAAGCCTCGGAGCACTATTCATCTCCTGTCACGTTGCCTGCGGTGCCGTTCCGGCGTTGCAGCCGTTTTTCGACACGCATTGCATGGATTGCCATGATGCGGAGACGAAGAAAGGCGGGCTCGATCTGGCTGCCGTCTCCACCGCTGGCACAGATGCGGTCGCATTGAAAAAGTGGATTCGGGTGTTTGATCGCGTGGCGGCGGGTGAGATGCCACCCGCGAAAAAGAAGCGCCAGCCAAGCCTGGACGAGGTGCAGGACTTCATGGCCGCTCTCGGTGCTGATCTCGTGGCAAAATCCAAGGCGCAAAAAGGCACTGTGCTGCGTCGCTTGAATCGCCGTGAGTATCAAAACACCCTCGATGACCTCCTCGGAGTGAAGGTGAATGTCATCGACATGCTGCCGGAGGACGGACGTGCCGCAGGTTTCGACAACATCGGCGAAGCGCTCTCCATCTCCGGTATCCAGATGCAGCGCTACATGGAAGCCGCCGAACTAGCGATCAATGCCGCCCTCTTCGCCGATCAGCAGCCGGAAAGGATCACGCAGACCGCCACCCTCGAAAGCGACCGCAACAAGGAAGCCATTGGTAAGCATTGGCTGAAACGCGGCGACGGCGCGATCGTCGTTTTCAACGAAGGCGGATTTCCCAGCACCGTCATCCCGAACGTCCGCGCCAAAACCTCCGGCATCTACAAAGTGCGAGTCACTGGCTACGGTTATCAAATCGAGGAGCCAGTCGTCTTGGCGCTCATCACGGGCAGCTTCAACTTCCGCAATGCCGATAACATCACACACAGCTACCACGAGCTGCCGGCGGGAAAGCCCGGCACCGTCGAGATCACCCTGCATCTCGATGCAGGCAAAGGCCTCTGGATCAGTCCACAGGGTCTCAATGGTCCAGATGGACATTCGCCCGTCAAAGACGGCCCGGATAAATATCCCGGCGAAGGTCTCGCGTTGATGAAGGTGGAGCTCGAAGGCCCCTTCATCACCGAATGGCCGCCTCGTGGTCAAAAGAGACTTCTGGGCGATGCCAAGCTCCGCGAGCTGGCACCTGAAAAACCATGGATGAAGGGCAAAGCAGGTTACAAGCCCAGCTTCACGGCTGACACAGCCGATCCGGCCACGGATGCTCGAAAGCTTCTCCCTGCCTTTGCCAGCACCGCGTTTCGCCGACCCGTCACGGCGGAGGAAGTGGAGCCGTATGTGAAACTCTTCGAGGCGGAGTTCGCGGAGGGAAAAGATTTCCTTATTGCCATGCGAGCTGCGGCGGTGGCGATGCTGTGCTCACCGGAGTTTTTGTTTCTCAAGGAGCCTGCGGGCAAACTCAGCGACCTCCAGCTCGCCACACGGCTGAGCTACTTTCTCACTCGCAGCATGCCGGATGAGGCGCTGCACATTGCGAAGCTCACCCAGCCGGAGGTCTTGCATATGGAAACCGAGCGCTTGCTCAAGGCGGATACGCTCGAACGCTTCGTGGCCGATTTCACCGATGGCTGGCTTAACCTCCGCGAGATCGAATTCACCACGCCGGATAAGCAGCTCTATCCCGAGTATGACGGCCTGCTGCTCGATAGCATGCTGCGTGAGACCCGCAGCTTCATCACGCATCTCATCGAGGAAAATCTGAGCCTTGATCACATCATCCAAAGCGATTTTGCGATGCTCAATCATCGTCTTGGCAAGCACTACGGCATTCCCGGCGTGAGCGGCGTGGATTTGCAAAAGATCAAACTGCCTGCGGAGAGTCATCGCGGAGGTGTTTTGACACAGGCGAGCATTTTAAAGGTCAGCGCCAACGGCACGAATACCTCGCCCGTGGTGCGTGGCATCTTCGTGATGGATCGGATTCTCGGCATGGAGCCGCCACCACCGCCACCCGGTATCCCAGGCGTGGAGCCGGACATTCGCGGAGCTGCCACGCTTCGCGAGCAACTGGCGAAGCATAGCGAAATGGAAAGCTGCCAAGGTTGCCATCGCGTGATCGACCCACCAGGCTTCGCACTCGAGAATTACGATGTCATCGGCGGGTGGCGGGAGCGCTTTCGCAGCCTCGGCGAAGGTGAAAAGGTCGATTTGAAGGTCGAAGGCCGCAAGGTGCGCTACCGGCTCGGCCAGCCTGTCGATGCCGCAGGCGTGCTCACCGATGGCAAAACTTTCCAAAACCTCGCCGACCTCAAAAACCTGCTCCTCGCCGATCAGGACAAGGTGGCCCGCTGTGTCATCGAAAAGCTCCTCACCTTCTCCACCGGCCGCCCGATGGGTTTCTCTGACCGTAGCGAGATCGACCGCCTCGTGGCTCAATCCAAAACCCAGGGCCATGCCATGCGGGATCTGATTTACGCCATCGTGCAGAGTGAGATTTTTCAGAGTAAGTGAAGCCGCCGCAGGGTGATTCCTTGCTGGCCTTTCGCTCTCCTTGCGCTAGCCTCCAATCCCTTTCGCTCTTCTCGGGCATGCCTCACCTCGCCAAAACCAACCACCAACCCGCCCGCTGTCTCCTGTTGGCCATGCTCTGCCTGCTGGCGGCTACCGTGCAGGGCTTTGCGCAGGCCGGCAGCACCCTGCGAGTGCGTCTCGCGGATGGCTTTGACTTCCCTGTGGGCAAGCCGGATGCCGCTGGCTATCACAAAGCCCGTGGCTACTTCCCCAACGGTCACCTCGGCGAAGACTGGAATGGCAATGGTGGTGGTGATAGCGATCTGGGTGCTCCCATCTACTCATGCGCCCGTGGCGTGGTGATCTTCTCAGCAAACATCGGCGTGGGTTGGGGAAACTGCATCATCGTCCGCCACGTCTATCGTGAGATCGATGGGCGCATCGCCATGGTCGATTCGCTCTATGCGCACCTTCACCAGCGGGTCGCGAAGCTGCACGATCTCGTCGAGAAAGGCCAGCTCGTCGGCACCATGGGTGGAAACAACGGCATGTACTTCGTCCATCTGCACTTCGAGATGCGCAAAGATCTCTGCGTGGGCATGAACCGCTCCCAGTTTGCCCGTGACAACAGCGTCTATTACTCGCCGACGGCTTTCATCAACACCCGCCGCAAGTTAGCGGTGGATTCACGCAAGTATGACGTGCCCGTGAACAACTTCGCCGCCTACGGCGGTTCGCTTTCCGATTCACGCAGCGATGGCGGTGAGGCCAAGCCACCCACCGTGCCAAAGATCGAGAACAAACCTAGCGAGGTGCGCAAACCGGAACTCAATCCCGAGGATGACGACTTCTGGTCTCGCCTGAAGGCAAAAATCCGCAGTGGGCAGGTGACGCCCGGCACGGAAGGGAATCGCTGAGTTTACTTTAGGCTGCTCAGCCGAAGCATTTCGGCTCTGAGCTGCGGTTGAAGGTGCAGCAGCACGTCATTGTGACCACCGGGCACGGGATGGAAGGTGACTTTGCCCGGATGTGCCGCCGCCAGCTTGGCGCTCATTCGGGAGGGAATGAGGTCATCGCCTGTGCCGTGGTAGAGGGTGAAAAAGGCATCGGGGTGCTGACAGATAGCGGAGAGCGTTTGGCGATTATCAAAGCGGTGCATGTTCAGGTAGCAGAGCGGCCAGCCGAGCACCTCGCGGCCCATGTCCGTCATGCTGGTGAAAGGGGAAATAAGGATGCCACGATGGATGCCGAGGTCCTCGGCGGTCATGAGAGCGGCCGCCGCGCCGAGCGAGTGCCCGATGACAAGGCTGCGGGAGGTTAAGACCTCACGCGAGATCTTTAACCGCACCGCGAGCTGCTCGAGCGCGGCCACGCTGCTCTGGCGAATGGCTTTTGGCGTGGGCTGGCCCTCGCATTCGCCATAGCCGGGGTAATCAATCATCAGCCAAGCAAAGCGCCCATCGGCGATGCCGGCGAGATACATCCAATCGAGAGCCAATGAGCCATTCCCAGCAAAAGCGATCCATAGCGGCGCGGTGGCCTCATCGCCGCGATACGGTGGCCGATACCAAGCCGTCTGCATGCCTTGTGAAGTGCGGTAGGTGATGCGCTCTCCACGATTGTTTTCCAAGTGCTCCGTCATGCCGGGCTCATTCGGCCGTGGGTGGTAGATGAGCGAGGACTGGCAGCTCAGCAGAAAGATGACCGGCGTGAGCATGGCGATGATCGCCAGGCGCAGGAGGCGTTTCAAAAGCGGCTTCATTCAATCTGGCGAGTAAGTTTTGGCGGCCACGAGGTCGTTATCGAGTTTCAAAAGGATGCCTTCGCAATTCGGCTCCGTCCGGCCCGTCTCGGGGTGCATGAAGAAATTCAGACTGTCCTCATCTTCGAGGAAGACGATGGGCCGTGAGCGTGCGCCGCCTTCGGGATAGTGTTTTTCCAAAAGCACCTTCACCTCAATCCGTGACATGCCCGGCTGGATCGCCGCGAAGAAATCCTTGTACACACGAAAACGCGGATCAACCCACTCCGGGTAGCTGACGAGCACCACCAGCCCGGCTGGCATGGCCGAGACGCAGGCCAACATCACGAGCAACACCTTAAAAACGCTGCCACGACATCGAAAAGCGCCCACGAGCAGTACCACGGCGACCACCAGCCCAAAAAGAGCCAGCCAGTGAATGGGGTGGAGGTGGATGCTCATGCTTGTGAAGGAAGCTCACGCATTCACACGGTCCCAAAGTAACGATCACCGGCATCGCCGAGGCCAGGGACGATGTAGCTGCGATCGTTGAGTCCGTCGTCGATGGCGGCGGTCACGATGCAGACATCGGGATGGGCTTTGGAGAGCGCGGCGATGCCTTCGGGGCAGCTCACCACGCAGAGCATTGTGATGCGGGAAGCACCCGCCGTCTTCAACTGGCGCACCGCCTCCACCGCACTGCCACCCGTGGCCAGCATGGGATCGAGCAGGAACACATCCGCCTCAGCGATCACGGGCGGGAGGTTCGTGTAGTAAGGCTGTGGCAGGGCAGTCTCCTCGTTCCGCTTGATGCCCACATGCGCCACCGTGGCATCCGGCGCGAGCGAGAGGATGCCATCGAGCAAACCGAGGCCCGCACGCAGGATCGGCACGAAGACCATCGGGCGGGCAAACTTCACCCCGCTCGTTTCCTGAAGCGGCGTCCGCACGCGGATGGGCGCAACGGGCAGATCACGCGTGGATTCGAGGAACAGCATGCGCCCGAGCAGGTTCAGATGCCTGCGGAAACGATGCGGCGGCGTGGCGGCATCACGCATTTCGGTGAGATGGCATTGAGCGAGCGGATGAGAGACGACGACGGGCTGCATGCGCCCATCGTGACAAAGAATTCTCAACGCGACAAGGCCTGCATGTTACTATCGAGGCATGAAAACACTGAAAATCGTGCTTCTGCTCGCCACGGCGGCCATCCTTTCCTCCTGTGAAACCACCAATCCAGAGGGAGGCGCAGGCAGTTTTCAGCTCTCCGAGGCGGATCGTGCTCGCCACGCCGAGCGTGAGGCACGCCGGGCCGAAGAAAATGCCGCCGCGATGGGGCAGCCCGGCGGCACGATGATGTATCATCAGAACGAATCCGGCCCCTTCGGCAACCGCAGCTCCAGTGGCGTCATCCGCTCCACCGGCGGCGTGCAGAGCTATCAAAGCATCGGCGGCCAGCCCGTGCATCCTGGCACGATCGTTCCTGGCTACAACTATCCCGCGCCATCCGTCAATGGCGGTCCCGGCACTTACATCGATGCCAGGACGGGGCAGATGATGTACCGGAGGTGAGAGGCAAAAGTGCCTCTGTGTGAAGAATGATGCGCGGACTGTCCTTTGCGTTGGCAGTTTCCTCCTCCGCGCCTAGTCTGCCCGCCCTTCACTCACCGCCCGCGCATGGTTCGGCTCATCACGCAACAAGGACAGCTCATCGACTGGAACGACGAAAAAATTCGTCCGTTCCCGGACAACCTTGTCTTCCTCGATTTGATGAACCCGGCACGTGCGGAGGAATTAGAGGCGGAAAAGTGGCTCGAATACCAGCTCCCCACGCGTGAGGAAATGCAGGAGATCGAGGAATCCAGCCGACTCTACGCGGAGAAGGGTGCCCTCTACATGACGGCGTGGATTCCCGTGGGTCTCGATACCACCGAGCCGGAGAGCACCTCTATTTCCTTCGTTATTGCGCCGGATTGCCTCACCACCGTCCGCTATGCCGATCCGCTGGCCTTTCGTGTGCTGCTCGATCAGGTGCGGCGGCAGTGTACGATGCCTGTCTCCAGTGATGCGGTGTTTCTATTGCTCATGGAGCTCTTCGTGGCCCGCATCGCGGATGCCTTGCAGATCGTGGAAGGTGATTTGAAGAAAATCTGCCACGAGATTTTCTCCCGCAGCACGCAGAAGACGGATGCGGGTGTGGAAAAAGACCTCGCCGAGGTCGTGAAGCTGCTCGGCCGCCGCAGCGCCCTCGTGGCGAACCTGCGGGAGAGCCTGCTCAGCCTCAGCCGCATGCTCCAGTTCTTCCTCAACAACGCCGCCACCTGGATGCGGGGTGATCTGGCGGCGCAGTTCCGCAGCGTGATGCGAGACATCAAAAGCCTCGACGAATACACCAATCAGCAGACGCAGGAGATGACCTTCCTTCTGGAATCCACGTTGGGCCTCATCAACATCCAGCAGAACCAGATCATCAAGATTTTCACCGTGGCCAGCGTGCTCTTCATGCCGCCCACGCTCATCGCCAGCATCTACGGCATGAATGTGAAGCTCCCCGCGCAGGAGAACCCCTTCGCCTTCCTCCTCGTGATGGTCACCATCATCCTCTCCGCCATCGTACCCATCGTGTACTTCAAGCGGAAGAAGCTGCTCTGAGGATTGGGTTCTCGTTCCTCGCTTGCTACGGCTCGGAGCCGAATCACTCAAAGCCACCGGCCGAGTTGAAAAGTCCAAAGCCAAAAAGAAGTCATGAAAGCCCTTCTATTTATTCTCCTCGTCGTTGTCGGAGCTCTCACCGAGGCGGAAAAACAGCATCTGACCGAGGTCGAGTTGGCGGCGAAGCGCACGCCAGCGATGCGGGAGGCGGCGAAGATCTACAGTGAAGCTCGGACGGCTTACTCAGAGGATCGGAAGAAGTTCGCGGCGGATCGCGACAAGAATGCGGGGAAGGCTTTTCGCAAGGCGACGGCGGTTTATGAGGCGACGCTGAAGAAGGCCATGCTGGGCATGGATCCGGCCTTGGAGCCGCTTTTGGCGAAGAAAGCCGAATTGAAGAAGCTGGGGCTCGACAAGGTGAACGAGGGCGAAAGCGCTGCGGACTCGGATTCCAAGGGAAACGATGCGATGAGGCCGGTGAAGGACGATCCAAAGCTGCCACGCGTGCTTTTGATCGGCGATTCGATCTCCATCGGTTACACAGTGGCGGTGCGAGAGAGGCTGAAGGGAAAAGCGAACGTGCATCGCATCCCGCAAAACGGCGGCGCGACGGAGGTGGGCCTCGACAAGATGACGGCGTGGCTCGGCAAGGGGAAGTGGGACGTGATCCACTTCAACTTCGGCCTCCACGACGCGAAGTACACCTCCGAGACGACGCAGCGTGCCACGCGTGAGCAATACATCGAGAATCTGAGGAAGCTGATCACGCAGATGAAGGCCACGGGCGCGAAGCTGGTGTTTGCCACCACCACGCCGGTGCCGATGGACGGCGTGCTCTCGCCGACGCGGAAGTTCGATAGCGTCGAGGAGCGCAACAAGCTTGCCGTGCAGCTCATGCAGTCGAGTGATGTGGCTATCGATGACCTTTACGGCACGGCGAAGCCGATCATGGAGAAACATGGCCGCCCGAATGACGTTCACTTCACCCCCGAAGGCTACCAAGTGCTCGCTGAAGCTGTCGCTGCGAGCATTGAGACGGCTTTGACGAACAAATGAAGCTCATGAAACACCTGATCGCCCTGCTCACCCTCTGCTCGTCGCTTCACTCCGCGACTCCGAACATCCTTTTCGCCATCGCGGATGATTGGGGTCCTCACGCGAGCGCCTACGGCACCCCCTGGGTGAAGACACCGAGCTTTGACCGCGTGGCGAAAGAGGGCCTGCTCTTTCGTCATGCCTACACGCCGAATGCGAAGTGCGCCCCATCGCGTGCCTGCATCCTCACGGGGCGGAATTCGTGGCAGCTCAAGGAGGCGGCGAACCACATCTGCTACTTCCCGCCGGAATTCAAAGGCTGGGGCGAAGCACTGGCGGAGAAGGGGTGGAACGTCGGTCACACGACCAAAGGCTGGGGACCTGGCTCGGCGAAGGATGCCGATGGCAAGCCGCGTGAGATGACGGGCAAGGCCTGGAACAAAAAGAAGCAAAAGCCCGCCACCGACGAGATCAGCAACTGCGACTACGCGGCGAACTTCACCGACTTCCTCGATGCCGCGCCGGCGGAAAAGCCGTGGTGCTTCTGGTATGGGGCCATCGAACCGCATCGCGGTTATGAATTCGGCAGCGGCGTGAAAAAGGGCGGCAAGAAGCTCAGTGATGTCGATCATGTGCCTGCCTATTGGCCGGACAACGAGGTCGTTCGGAATGACATCCTCGACTATGCCTTTGAAGTCGAGCATTTCGACACGCACCTTGGCCGCATGCTGGCGGAGCTGGAAAAACGCGGCCTGCTTGAAAACACGCTCGTGGTCGTTACCGCTGATCACGGCATGCCGTTCCCGCGCAGCAAGGGGAACTCCAATGTGCAGGCGAATCATGTGCCGCTGGCCGTGATGTGGAAGAAGGGCATCACCGCGCCGGGTCGTGTGATGGAGGATTTTGTGAGCTTCATCGACCTCGCACCGACCTTGATCGAGGTGGCTGGAATTCCATGGAGCGAGACAGGCATGGCAGAGAGCCCTGGCCGCAGCCTGATGGATCTTTTCGCCAATGCGCCGAAGCACACGCGTGATCATGTGCTCCTCGGCCGCGAGCGCACCGATGTGGGCCGCCCGAATGACTGGGGCTATCCGATTCGTGCGCTGGTGACGAAGGACAGCGTGCTCATCGAGAACTTCGAGCCGAGTCGCTGGCCCGGTGGCAATCCTGAAACCGGCTACATGGACTGCGATGCCGGGGCGACGAAGAGTTTTATCCTCGACGCTCATCGGAAGAACCCGAACGATCCCTTCTGGCAGCTTTGTTTCGGCCTGCGTCCAAGTCTTGAGTTCTATGATTTGAAGAACGATCCCGACTTCGTGAAGAACCGGCCCGCTGATCCGCGTGCGGCTGCATTGAAGGATCAACTTCACGCCGAGCTGAAAGCCCAAGGTGATCCTCGCATGGAGGGCAAGGGCGGCCTCTTCGACCAGTATGAGCACGCCTCGAAGGGCAATGTGGGCTTCTACGAGAAATTCATGCGCGGCGAACCGGTGAAGGCCGGTTGGATTAACCCGACGGACATCGAGCCGAAGCCGATGCCGTGAGAATTGACGCGAAGCGTTTTGGATTGCGCCGGGCCTCCGGCGCTTTCGTGGGCCGGGCGACGTTCGAAAAGCTCCAGAGGGCTGGAGCACTCCAGGACGCTGTCGCGATGCTCGCGATTACCAGTCGGGATCGATGTCGAAATCGTCTTCGACTTTGACCTTGTCGGTCTTGAAGCGGCGGATGGACTTCACCATCGCGGGGCTGGTGGTTTCTTCGAACCATGCGGCTGAGCACCATGGGTAATCACTGGCGACAGGCACCAAGCCATGATGAACGGCATTTCCATGCGTGTAGTTCAACCTGGCGAAGTAAGAGGTCGGGTGTGTGAGCTGAGTCTCGCGGAAGTTATGCCACACGTTTCTGCCTGGCGTCTTGTCGAGGCGGTTCACCCAGCCACTAAGCTTCACGTGAAGCTCCTTGAGCATGGTTTGAAGGTTGGCGGGATCGTCCGGTGACTTGGCAACGAAGTGGTAGTGGTTCGAGAAGACGGCCCATGCCTCCAAATCCCAGCCGTAGTCTTTGGCGACAGTCAGCAGACCTCGTTGAAGGATTTCAAGCCGCTGTGGGCTGCGAAAGTGATGTGCCTTCAGGTAGGTCGAGGCTGTCACGAAGTAGGTCCCGCGTTCCGTCAGTCGATGTGGAGGCGCGTGAGGCCAGTCGATGATTCTTGGCATGGGGCAAGTTTGTCGAAAGCTGAGGAACTTGACAAGCGCGGCAGCGTTCTGGACTGCGCCGGGCCTCCGGCGCTTTCGTGGGCCGGGTGACGTTCGAAAAGCTCCAGAGGGCTGGAGCACTCCAGGACGCTGTCGCGTGAGAGAGCATGCCATAAGGTGACGTTCACCCAGCCTCATGAACCGCCGCTCCTTTCTCAAACACACTGCCGCTTATGTTTCCGCGCCTGCCATTTTGAGCGCGAGGTCGCCGAACTCGATGTTTCAGGTGGCGTCGATTGGGGTGGGTGGGATGGGGGCAGTGACGATGATGAGCGTGCTCCAGCATCCGAAGGTGCGGATCGTGGGGATGTGTGATGTCGATGCGAAGACGCTGGAGCTGGCGACGAAGGGCATGTCGTCGCGGCGGAAGGAGCTGCAGGACCCGGCGGCGAAGGAGCGGCTCGAAGGCACGGCGACGTTTCGGGATTACCGCGAGATGATCGCGAAGCTGGGTGATTCGGTCGATGCGGTGACGATCGGCACGCCGGATCACATGCATGCAGCGCAGGCGGTGACGGCGCTGCGGGCCAAGAAGCATGTGTACCTTCAAAAACCGCTCACGCATCATTTGCACGAGGCGCGGATTTTGAGCGCGGAGGCCGCGAAGGCGGGTGTGACGACGCAGATGGGCACGCAGGGGCATTCGAGCATCGAAACCTCGCTGGCGGTCGATTTGATCAAGAGCGGTGCCATCGGCAAGGTGAAGGAGGTGATCTGCTGGGAGAACAAGAAGGCAAGCTGGTGGCCGAAGGTCACGCAGCGCAAGGCGGAGGCCGATCCGGTGCCGGCGAATGTGGATTGGAACCTGTGGCTCGGTGTCGCGAACGAGGTGCCGTTTCTCGAAGGCGCGTATCATCCTTCGATGTGGCGCTCGTGGGTGGATTTTGGTGTCGGCATGATGGGTGACATGGGCTGCCATTACTTCGACGTGGTGTTTGCGTGTCTTGGACTCGCCGCACCGAAACGCGTGCGCTGCCTCGATGAGGGCAGCAAGGGTGATTTGTATGCGATGAAGCGCCATCTGGAGCTCGAATTCCCCGGCACGGCGCTCACGGCGGGCGACACGATCAAGATGACCTGGACGGATGGTGGTTACGACTATGACAAGCGTGTCATCAAGCCTTCCGTGCTCACCAAGGACACGCCGAGCGGCATTTTCTTCATCGGCGATAACGGCGGCATCTTTAAACCGCACAGCCAGCGCCCCTGGCTGGTGCCGGAGGCGAATTTCACGGGCTTCACCTACCCGAAGACACGGATCGCGAATCATTACACCGACTGGGTGGATGCCTGCATGAAGGGCGAAAAAGCCGCCACCGACCTGCCGAGCTATGGCTGCCCGGTCACGGAGGCCGTTTTGCTTGGCGTACTCTCCGAGCGGAATCCGGGTGACTGGATCGAATGGGATGCCGCCACGGGCAAAATCGCCAACAGGCCCGAATTGAATGCCCAGCTCACGCGGACATATCGCGATGGCTGGAGTGTGGCGGGGCTTGGTTGATTAACTTTCACGAAGCAAGGCCCAAAACTTGCGTCGTGATGATGCCGGGAGTTGCGCGAACGTGAGACCGTCGTAGCATCCGATCATCCAAATGAGCACCGTCCTGGACAACACTGAATCGCGCATCAAGCAGGCCGAGAAAATCGCCTCGCATCCGGAGCAGTATAAAGTCTGCGAAGGTTGCGGTTCGATCGTGGTGATGCGTGCGGTGACCTGCCCGAGCTGCCACGCCTATCGTTTCGATACCACGGCTCTGCGGGTCGTGGCGCAGGCGAAGGATCTGGCCATGCGTGCGGCGAATTCGGTGCTGGCGACGGATTTGTCCTGACGGTTTAGGGGCCGCAGATCTCCACGAGATCATCGGTGCCGGAGAGAAGGCTGATTGCAGTTTGAAGATGTTTCACAAGGATCACCTGCAACGCTTGTTCGGACGTATTGCCGCAAGTCAGCCAGATGATTTGCGGCGGGCTGCCCAGACGTGCCTGGAGATCGACAAAGTCGCGGTCCTTTGTCATCACGATCACTCCAGCGGAGCGTGCCTGTTGGAAGATCTCCGAGTCATCGGCGTCTCGCAGCCCCAGATCACGCAGGGCGCTGGCCGTCACGCCTGGAAACTGCTGGTTGATCCAGCGTGCCAGCCTCGGGGAAAGCTGCGCATCGAGCCAGAGGTTCATGCGGCGGCGAGCACGGGGTGGTCCACACGCTGCCGCGCATAGGCCACCGCAGCCTTGATGTCATCGGCTTCCAGATCGGGCATCTCATCGAGGATTTCCGCCTGGCCGAGGCCGTTACTGAGAAGGTCCAGCACATCCGTCACCCGGATGCGCATCCCGCGAATGCACGGGCGGCCGCCGCACTGCTTCGGGTTGACGGTGATTCGCGAATGAAGGTGAGTCATGCGCGGAAGTTACCTCCCGCGTTGCTGTTATCAACACCCCAAATCCAGGCGGCAGCTTGCATTCGAGGCCGTTTCATCGTTTATGGCGGCTTCAACTCTCAACCTGAAGACACAACATGGGCGCACAATGGAAGCAAAAATGGCGGGAACTGGCCGCGGATCAAAAAGGCAAGATCGTGGGCAAGCTGGTCCGCGAAATTCAGGTCTCGGTGAGGCTGGGCGGAGCTCATCCCGAGTTTAATCCGCGTCTGGCGGCGGCCTTGGTGAATGCCCGCAAGCAGAGTGTGTCGAAGGACACCATCGAGCGTGCCATCGCGAAGGGCAGCGGCACCGGAGCGGATGCGGTGCAGTATGAGACGGTGATTTATGAAGGCTTCACGCCGCATCGTGTGCCGGTGATCGTGGAATGCCTCACGGAGAACAACAACCGCACCTCTTCCGAAGTGCGTGTGCTTTTCCGGGCGGGCAGCATGGGGAAGGTGGCGTGGATGTTTGACCACTGCGGCCTCATCGAGGCGCATCACGCGGACAAGTCCCTCGACATCGAGGAGGCTGCGCTCGAAGCCGAGGCGGAAAACGTCGAGCCGATGGAAATCGAGGACGAGGAGCACGCGGGCCATGTGGGCGCTCGTTTTTTCACGCAAATGACCACGCTGGATGCGGTGACGAAGGCGCTGAAGGCGGCTGGCTGGCAGATCACCAGCTCGGAACTTGGCTACCAGCCGAAGGAATACCCCGAGATCACGGATGAGCAGCGTGAGGAGGTGACGAACTTCCTCCAGGCCCTCGACGGGCATGACGATGTGCATCGCGTGTATGCGGCGTTGAAGTAAAACGATCAGTAGAGATCGAGAGCCAAATCGAGAGCCCTGGCTGAGTGCGTGAGGGCCCCCACGGAGATGGCGTTGACGCCGGTGGCTGCTACATCGCGGATGGTGTCGAGAGTGATGCCGCCGCTGGCTTCGAGCCAGAGCTGGCGGTTCACGAGCTGCACGGCCTCGCGGAGTTGCGGCACGCTCATGTTGTCGAGCAGGAGCATGTCCACGCCTTCGAGGGTGAGGAAATCACGCACCTGCTGGAGGCTGGCCGCTTCGAGCTGCACGCGAACGCCGGGGCGTTCGGCGCGGAGGCGGCGAATGTTGGTTTGCAGAGCTTCGAGGCTGGGATTGGCAGCGTGGTGGTTGTCTTTGACCATCGCGTGATCGTAGAGGCCCATGCGGTGATTGGTGGCTCCACCGCACTTCACGGCGGCTTTTTCGAGCAGGCGCCAGCCAGGCGTGGTTTTGCGAGTGTCCCAAACCTCCACCGGATGCGGTTTCACGGCTTCGACATAGCGCCGGGCCTGCGTGGCGACGCCGCAGAGGCGTTGGAGAAAATTCAGCGCCGTGCGTTCGGCGGTTAATAGCGATCTCGTGGAGCCTTGGGCCTCCAAAAGAATGCTCTTCGGCTCAAACGGCTGGCCGTCGGCGATGAGGACTTTGACCTCGATTTGAGGATCAATCTCCCGAAACACCGCTTCGACGACTTCCATGCCGGCGACGACGCCTGGCTCCCGGGCGACGATTTCCGCCCGGGAGCGGGAATCGGCCGGGATGAAGTATTCGGAGGTCACATCGCCAGAGCCGATGTCCTCGGCGATGGCGGCACGGATGAGAGCGAGGGTGCTGGGGTGCATCAGAAGGGGAGAATAGGCCATGCTTCAACGTGCGGAAAGGCCCATGTAGAGTTCTTCCAGCGTGCGGCGGTGAGGCTGCCAGGCACTCACGGGCACGCCACCGCGAACGAGAGCGGCCACGAGATCGTGCGGCTCCATGGTGAGAGGCACCTCGACGATGCCTTGTTTGTCCATTTTGGCTCCGGCGCGGTCCATGACCTCGCGGGCGAGGCCCATATCAGAGGTTTCGAGCTGGAACATGCGACGGGTTTTTTCCTGCGAGGGCAGGGGACCTTCGAAGACGTTTTGGCCGTCTTTGATGATGACGCAGCGGTCGCACATCTGCTCCACTTCACCGAGGAGATGGGAATTGAGCATGATGGTGAGGCCGTGGTGTTGGCGGAGGTGGAGGATGAGCTCGCGAAACTCGCGGATGCCTTCGGGATCGAGGCCATCGGTGGGTTCATCGAGCAGCAGCAGGCGTGGCTCCGGCAGCAGCGCCTGGGCGAGGGCGAGGCGCTGGCGCATGCCGTGGCTGTAGGTGGCGGTTTTTTGCTGGATGGCACGGGTGAGGTTCACCATTTGCACGACGCGTTTTACTTCTGCCTCATCCCACCAGCCGGAGAGAGAGCAGAAGACGCGGAGATTCTGCCAGCCGCTGAGGTAGTCGTAAAAGTGGGCAGCTTCATAAATGGCACCGATCTGGCGGAGGGCGGTGGAGCGGTCTTTTTGCACGCTGCGGCCGCCGATGCGCACTTCGCCGATGTCAGGCCGCACCATGCCGAGGGTGATGCCCATGATGGTGCTTTTGCCCGCGCCGTTGTGGCCGAGCAGGCCAAGGATTTCACCCTCTTTGACCTCGAAGCTCACGTCATCGAGCGCCAGACGGCCGGTGGGCCAGCGCTTGGTGAGGTGTCGAACTTCGAGGAGGGCCATGTGGGAGCGATTGTGGGAGATTCATGGCATTCCGCCAGCGGATTGAGTGTTCGCGACACTTTTGGGGCGAAAAACGCATTTGCCCTCACTGCCGCAAGCATGCATCACTGGGCCGGTTTTCCGCCTTTCCCCTCTCCCGCACCGCCCGCCATGCAGTTCTACTTCCCCACCTCCCTGAACCTCGGCCAAGAGAACAGCGAAGGCTTCCATCAGGAGCTTCTCCGCGGTCTCACGCACAAGCTGAACAACCTCCTCGCCGTCATCCAAGGCTTCAGCAGCCTCATTTTGATGACGGAGGACCTCGATCCGAGCGTCACCGAAAACATGCAGCACATCCGCGAGGCCAGTGTGGGCGTGACGAACCTCAGCGAACGCATCCGTGCTGCGGGTGGCTGTGCCAAGCTGAGCCCGCAGGCGCTGAATTTGAACGAATACCTTGGCCTCATCGAAGGCAGCGTGATGGAGCCTTTCCAAAAGGCCGGCGTGCAGCTCGAGGCGGATGTGCAGCAGGGCCTCCCCGCGGCTTTGGTGGACCCGAGCAAGTTCAAGGAGCTGCTCGTGGAGCTGCTCAAAAACGCCGCCGAAGCCGCTCAGAAGGGCGGTGGCCGCTGTGCCCTGAAAATCTGCGGTCCAGGCGTCATCACTCCGGCCGATCAGCGCCGCGTGGACGTGCTCGTGAGCAACACCGGATCACAAATCGCCCCGGAGAAGATACAGGAGGTCTTCCGCCCTTTCCACGGTTCGAAAAACAGCAATCACCTCGGTCTCGGCCTCACCATCGCCGCCATGTTGGCCCACCAGATGGGTATTCAGCTCGGCGTGGCTTCGGAGAACAACACGACGACCTTCTGGCTGAGCTGCCCCATGGCTTGAGCGAGGCTGCTTTGAGCAGATGGCGTGGCCTGAGTGTCAATCCCGCCTGATTTCTTCGCCATAATTTTGCGCCAATGCCGCGTTAGACGCCTCCGCGTCCGTCCCGGAACATGCGCGGCATTCATCTCTGGAGGCTTTCGCTTATGAAATACTCGTCGCTCCTCACTCTCGCGGCCCTAGCCGCATTCACCGCCGCTGCGGCGGCAGATACCATCACCACGCTGCGTGGCAAAACCTTCCGCGACTGCAAAATCGCCCAGGTGCATCCCGATGGCATTTCCTTCACTCACCGCAGTGGTGCAGCAAAAATCCTCTTCACCGATCTACCAGCCTCCCTGCGCTCGAAGTATGGTTACGACCGCAAAAAGGCCGATGCGTATGCGAAGAAGATCGTCGAGGCACGGAAGGAACGGGAGAAGCGCACTCAGGAGTATCTCGCTCGTGAGCAGGAGGCCATCGAGGCCGCGAATTTCGTGAACACCATGCGCACGATGCAGGCGCAGACGCAGATGATGCTCGATCAGTCGAGGGGTTATCCGAACTATGGACCCGCCATCTTTAACGGCGTGGCGGTGAACCCGATCCACGGCCCCGCCGTGAACGGTCACGGCTACCGCCTGCGCTCCTGGGATGGCGTCGGCATCGCGCCGCTGGTGCCCGGCAGCGGCGGCCTCTACGTCCCACCGAGCGGTGGCTATGCCTTTTACCCGCCGGTTTATCCGTCACTCGGCTACGCCCGGCCCGGCTATCAGATCAACGGCAGCTTCAACCTCGGGCGCAATGTCCGCGTCGGTGTAGGGCTTGGGCATGTCCCCGGCATCGGGCCGAATTTCGTCGCACCACCTGCGCCGATGATCAGCTCGCCCGGCAGTGCCACGATCACCATTGGTCGGTGATCGCGGAGACAGTGGATCAATGCGCCGTCGCTTTCTCCGAGCCGAGGCCGGTGTGAGCACGCACCCTGAGTTCGGCAAATTTGGCTTCGGCCTCAAGATCGCGAGCGGTGAGCAGAGTGCCGAGCCAAGCTGCCAGAAAGCCGAGCGGGATGCTCACGATGCCTGGGTTTTCGAGTGGGAAGAGGGCCCCGGCCTTGCCGAACATGCCATTCGGACTCAGCAGGATCAGCACGATGGAGGAGACGAGGCCCACGCTGAGGCCGCAGACGGCCCCGGTGGTATTGAAGCGCTTCCAGAACACGCTTAGCACGATCACCGGCAGGTTCGCCGAGGCGGCGACGGCGAAGGCGAGACCGACGAGGAAGGCCGCGTTCACGCTGGGGCCGAGGTAGATGGCGATGCCGATGCTCACTGCGCCCACGCAGAAGGCGGTGATGCGGGCCACCTTCACTTCCTGGCCGGGGCGGTTTTCTTTGCCGTGATGGAGCACGTTCGAGTAAAAATCATGCGCAAAGCTGGCGCTGGCACTCATCGTGAGACCGGCGACGACCGCGAGGATCGTCGCGAAGGCCACCGCGCTGATGAAGGCAAAGAACAGCTCGCCACCGAGCACTTGAGCCAGAATCGGAGCCACCATGTTCGTATCCGGTTTGCCATCCACCGTGGTGATGAGGGCTTTCTTGAGGATCGTGGCGGCTCCAAAGCCGAAGAACGTCGTCATGATGTAGAAGAGGCCGATGATCGCCATCGCCCACACCACGCTGGAGCGGGCGGTTTTCGCATCCGGCACGGTGTAAAAGCGCACGAGGATGTGTGGCAGGCCAGCCGTGCCCAGCACGAGACCCAAACCAAGTGAGACCAGATCCAGCGGTCCCCACGGACCCGCCACGGCGACGCCGTATTTGAGGCCGGGTTCGAGCAGGTTTTTCGGCTCGGCGGTGCCGGCGTAGTCGGCTTTGGAGACGGCCTCAAAGAACGCCGTGAAGCTGTAGTGGTGAAATTTGAGCACCAGATAGCTCAGCAGCATGGCACCAGCCATCAGCAGCAGCGCCTTGATGATCTGCACCCACGTCGTCGCCAGCATGCCGCCAAAGACGACATACACCAGCATCAGCAAACCCACACCGATCACCGCCGGGGCGAAATCGAGGCCGATGAGACGCTTGATGATCACCCCTGCGCCCACCATCTGGGCGATCATGTAGAAGGTGGAGACGGTGAGCGTGCTCAGCGAGGCCAGCGCCCGCACCGGGCGGGGTTTGAGACGGTAGGCCAGCAGATCGGCCATGGTGTATTTGCCCGCATTGCGAAGCGGCTCGGCCACGACGAGCAAAACCGTGATGTAAGCCACGAGGAAGCCCACCGAGTACATGAAGCCATCGTAGCCGCTGAAGCAGATCATGCCGGAGATGCCGAGGAAACTGGCTGCGCTCATGTAATCACCCGCCACCGCGAGGCCATTCTGCCAGCCGGTGATGCTGCGCCCAGCGGCGAAGTAGGCGCTGGCACCGGTGTTTTTCTTGGCTGCCCAGAAGGTGATGAGCAGCGTGAGCGCCACGAAGGCGAGGAACATGATGAGAGGGACGGACATGGGAGGAGAAAGGAACGAGTGACGAAATCAGAAGGACGAACGAAGAGCGGATCAATGCCCGTGGATGATGGCGGCGGCTTCTTTGTCCCATTTCGCGGCCACGCGGACGTAGATGAAGGCCACGATCCAGGCCATGAAGAACTGCGAGAGAGCGAAGACGTAGGCGATGTTCACCTTGCCCCAGACCTGCTTCTTCATCAGATCCGGCCAGTAGCCGACGAGAATTGGCAGAGCGAGGTAGTAGGCGAGGAAGAAGATCGTGGCGGTCACGATGAACTTCGCCTTGCGTCCCAAAAGGCTTCGGAAGGCGGGTTTGGCCTCGATTTCGGCCCAGTTCACGTTGGATTTTTCGGTCATAAGGGGCGCGAGGTTAGGGACTCGGCCCCGGTTTGGCAAGGGAAGGTTCACCGGGCGGCCCGCATTGACTTTCGAGACGGCGGCGGCAGCCTCGCGGCGCATGCTCCGCCTCGTTTTGATTCTTCTCGCCCTCGGATTCACCTCCGCAGGCTTGCAGGCGCATTCGATTCACCAATCGAGCGGTGAGATGGAATGGAACGCAGCCACGCAGAAGCTCGAAGTGAGCCTCACGCTCTTCGTGAACGACCTCGAACTGGCCCTCATCCGCCACACCGAGCGGGAGCTGCGCTTCGAGAAGACGCCGCCGGAGGTGCTCGATGCGCAGATCCGCCAGTATCTGGCGAAGACCTTCGTTGTCAGCACGGCGGCTGATCAAAAAGCCGAGCTGACTTGGGTCGGGCGTGAACTGGATGCGGACACTCAAAAGAGCGACGAACCGACGGTGACGCTCTTTTTCGAACTCAGCCTACCCGAGGGCCTGAAAGGCTCCACGCTGCACATGACGCTCTTCACGGAGCTTTTCGCCGATCAGCTTCATCTGATGACTTTCCGCCGTGGTGAGCAGAAGACTTCATGGCAGTTCAAGAAGGGTGATGGAGCGAAAAAGCTCGATGACTAGCCAAAGTAGGGTGCCAGCACATTGCGGGCGACTTTGAGAGCCTTCATGCGGCCTTCGAGCGTTTTGCCGAAGGTATCGTCTTCCACCTCGATGCACACGGGGCCGTCGTAGCCTGTGCGCATGAGCGCGGCCATGAACTTGGCCCAATCGATCTCGCCATACCCAGGGATGCGCGGCTGGTGCCAGCGCAGCGGGAAATCAAAGCGGCCCACCTCGTTCAAAGCGGCGCGGTCGATCTTCACATCTTTGGCGTGGAGGTGGAAGAGCTTGGATTTGAACTCCGCTAGCGGGCTGAGCGGGTCCATATCTTGAAGGATGAAGTGGCTGGGGTCGTAGTTGAGGCCGAAATTGGGCGAGTCGATGTCGCTGAAAGCCCGGCGCCAGATGGCCGGGGTGGTGAGCAGGTTCTTGCCGCCGGGCCATTCGTCCCGCGTGAAGGACATGGGGCAGTTCTCGATGCCGATTTTCACACCATGATCCTCCGCGAGGGCGATGAGCGGCTTCCACGTTTTCAAAAAGCGCGGCCAGTTCTCATCGACGGATTGGGTCCAGTCACGACCGACAAAGCCATTCACATTCGCCAGCCCCAGCTTCGGTGCCGCGGTGATGACCTTCTTGAAATGCGCCACCGCCACGCGGGCGGTTTCCGGGTCTGGATCGAGCATGTTCGGGTAGTAACCGAGGGCGCTGAGGCCCACGCCTTGGTCCTGGCACTTCGCCAGGATGTCCTCCGCTTTCGTTTGGGTGAGCGTGGTCACATCAATGTGCGTGACACCCGCGTATTTGCGCTCCGCCCGGCCTACTGGCCAGCACATGACCTCGATGACGGGGAGGTTTTCATGCCGAGCAAAGGCGAGGACTTCCTCCAGCGAGAGCTCGGGAAGGATGGCGGTGACGAAGCCGAGTTTCATAAGGCTGCGTCTATACCTGCGTCGTGCGGTGGCAGGCAAGGTGATCTTGCGATGAATGCCAAAAGCCCTCGCAGACAGGTTGCTCGCGGCGGCATGAAGGCTACTCGTTGCACCGCCGCAACCGACGGGTCCCGCCCATGAGCGAAAAACACTCTCCTGCCTTCAAAGAGCCGCGTATTCAGCAGTTCCGCGCTCTCATCCACATCGCTCGTCATGGCAGCTTTGTGAATGCCGGCGATGCCGCTGGCATGGCCCGCTCCTCCATCTGGCGGCAGATCCGGGCGCTGGAGCGGGACACGGACGGCAAGCTCATTGAGGTGCAGGGCCGTAAGGTGCGCCTCACGCCGGATGGGGCCCTGCTCGCTGAAATCGTGGAGCCGATGATCGAGGATTTTGAAAAGGTGATCCCGGAGTTTTCACGGCGGAAGGATGAGGCACACCGCACCCTGCGCATCGCCGCGCCGCCGCAGGTGCTCGCTCATGAGCTGCCGCATGCCCTTGGCGAGATGCGTCGCCGCCATCCGGATGTGCGCATCGTGATCACCAGCGTCACCTCCGGCACCGCCATTGAGCAGCTCGTGCAGGACGAGGCGGATGTGGCGCTCGTCGGCCACATGGATCGGCTCAGTGACGAGGCGGGTAAACTGCACGCTGTGCCGATGACCACCTTTCCCATCGTGGCGCTGCTGCCGCCGAAGCATCCGCTCATCAAAAAGAAGCGGCTCACGCTGCGTGATCTCGTCTCCGAGCCTCTGCTCCTGCCACCGCAGCGCTCGAGCTCTCGCCCGCAGATCGACGCCGTCTTTTCTCGCCATGGGCTGCTCTCGGAACTCAACGTCACGCTCGAGGCAAACGTCTTCAACGTCGTCCTCCCCTACGTGGCCCTCGGTTTTGGCACCGCCATCCTCGGTGCCAGCCGGAACTACATGGAAGGCGAACTCAAAAGCATGGCCAAACGTGGTGAAATTGGCCTCAGCGATGTGTCTCATCTCTTCGGCGATGAAAAAGTCTTCTTCCTCAGCCGCCGCACCCGCGTTCGCCAGCCACACATCGATGAGTTGCGGCGTTTGTTGTGCGGACGTTGAGCGTCATTGCCCAATGACATCTTGATCCACTCACCCCATAACCATGAAACTCTTCCTCTACCTGCTCAGCGCCGCCGCTCTCCACGCTGCTGATTTTCACGGTTGGACTGCCGAGAGTCCACGCGATGAAATCCGCCCGCAGTTCAGCAGTGGTGCGGAAAACACGCTCACCATCACCCACGATCCGCGTGAAGGTCTCGATGGCTGGTTTCAAAAGAGCTTCGTGGTGAAGGGCGGCACGTTTTATCGCTTCCAGGTGCAGCGGAAGACCACCGGCATCGCCAACCTGCGCCAGAGCTGCCTTGTGCGCCTTCTTTGGCAGGATGCCAATGGCCAAGGCGTGAAGCTCGATGCCGCGCCTGAGTATCTCAACCCCGGCCTGCCCATGCCCAGTGCCGAGCCCGAGTATCCCACCGATGGCTCCACCGATGCCGAAGGCTGGACGAGCGTGACCGGCGTGTATCGGGTGCCCTCGAAAGCCACCCAAGCCATCGTCGAGCTGCATTTACAGTGGGCACCGGGAGGCCGCGTCGAGTGGCATGGAGCCGATCTCGCGCCCACCGAGGCTCCCGCACCGCGCAAAGTGCGCCTCGCCACGGTGCATCACAAACCAAGCGGCAAATCCCCACGTGAAAACTGCGCTGAGTTTGCCCCGCTCATCGCCGAAGCCGCGGAGAAGCATGCCGACCTCGTCGTGCTCGGCGAGACCATCCCCAGTGCGAGTTTAAAGGCGAAACCAGAGGAGATTGCCGAGTCCATCCCCGGCCCTTCGACCTCGTATTTCGCTGAACTTGCCAAGCAGCACCGCCTTCACCTCGTGCTCAGCCTTTACGAGCGTGAGGCCCACCTCATCTACAACTCCGCCGTGCTCCTCGGCCCCGATGGCTCGCTCATCGGCAAGTATCGCAAAGTCTCCCTCCCGCCTGGCGAGGCCGCGAAAGGCATCTCACCTGGCAAGGACTATCCCGTCTTCGACACCGCCTTTGGCAAAGTCGGTCTCATGGTTTGCTACGACGGCTTCTTCCCCGAGGTGGCCCGTGAACTCACCAAGAATGGCGCGGAAGTGATCGCCTGGCCCGTTTGGGGCTGTAATCCGCTGCTCGCTCAGGCTCGTGCGTGTGAAAACCACGTCTTCGTCGTCAGCAGCACCTTCATGAAGCCCGAGGATGGCTGGATGTACTCGGCCATCTACGATCAAGGAGGCCGTCCGCTCACTCGCGGTGAGAAATGGGGCACCGTGGCCATCACCGAAGTCGATCTGAGCCAGCCCTACTACGGCCCTTACAACCTCGGAGACTTCCATTCCATGATCGCCCGGCATCGTCCGCCAGTGCCAGCAGAGAAATAAAGCATCACGCAGATGCCTGTGCAATGCGGCTGCAGCCAGTGCGTTTCATGCGCATGCTTCGAGTGCTTTTCATCCTTCTCTTCGCCCTTTGCTCTTCGCTTTACGCGGCGCAGCCAAACCTCGTCATGGTCTTCATCGACGACATGGGCTGGGGAGACTTCTCCTGCTTTGGAAATCAGGACGCGAAGACGCCGAATATAGACCGCCTCGCGACGGAAGGGATTCGCTTCGAGCAGTTTCATGTGAACTCGCCCATCTGCTCGCCGTCGAGGTGTGCGCTGACGACCGGGCAGTATCCACAGCGCTGGCGCATCCATTCCTACCTCAACAACCGGGCAGACAACGAGCGACGCGGCTGTGCCCAGTGGCTCGATCCGAAGGCCCCCACGCTCGCCCGCCTGCTTCAGCAGAGCGGCTATGCCACCGGCCACTTCGGCAAATGGCATCTCGGAGGTCAGCGGGATGTGGATGATGCCCCGCCGATCACCGCGTATGGCTTTGATGAGTCACTCACGAACTTCGAAGGCATGGGCGCGAAGCTTTTGCCCATGACGATGAAGCCCGGCGATGCGGAACCCGGCAAAATCTGGGCCGATGCCGAGCGCCTCGGCCAGCCAGTGACGTGGATGCAGCGCTCCAAAATCACCACCGGCTTCATCGCCGCCGCGATCCCGTTCATCGACAAAGCCACGAAGGCAAACAAGCCCTTCTTCGTCAATCTCTGGCCGGATGATGTCCATGGTCCCTGGTGGCCGCCGGTTGAAAAATGGGCTGCTGGCAAGCGTGGCCTCTACCTCTCCGTCTTGGAAGAAATGGACCGCCAGTTGGGCCGGCTCTTCGATCATCTGCGCTCCGATGCCGCTCTTCGTGACAACACGCTGCTGCTCATCTGCTCGGACAACGGCCCCGAGCCGGGTGCCGGTAGCGCAGGCCCCTTTCGCGGCTCGAAGACCACGCTTTATGAGGGTGGCACGCGTTCTCCGCTGATCGTTTGGGGCCCCGGTTGGGTCGAAAAAGCCAAGGCAGGCAGCGTGAATACCAAATCCATCTTCGCCGCTTTTGACCTCGCTCCCTCGCTGCTGTCCATCGCGGGCATTGAGGCCAAAGAAATCGCCTTTGATGGTGAAAACATCGCTCCGGCGCTGCTCGGCAAAAACGAGGTTTCACGCACAGCCCCCATCTTTTGGCGTCGCCCGCCGGATCGCAAGACGGTGAGTGAAAAGCTCACCGAACGCCTGCCGGATCTCGCCATGCGTGACGGGCACTGGAAGCTGCTTTGCGAGTATGACGGCACTCAACCGCAACTTTATGACCTCGCCAACGATCGCGGAGAAACCACCAACCTCGCCGCGAAGCATGCCGACATCGTCGAGCGGATGTACAAAGCCTTGCTGGCATGGCATGCCTCCATGCCAGCAGACAACGGACCCGCGCTGGGAGCCGTGAAAACGCCCAAGTGAACTTCAACGAGTCGCCGAGAGCTCGATGTCCTTGGCTTCTTCGATCACTTCAAAGCTCCATTCACCTGCGCCGGGCTTCTGTTCCTTCGTGGTCACCGTGCCATCCGCCGTTTCGAGTCCGGGCACATCCGCCGCGCTGTAGCTGACGGTGAGTTTGACCTTACCGACCACCGGGCCGGACTTGTCATCGAGCTTGAATTTGCCGCCCATCACGCGAGCGCAGGCGACGGGCGCGGAGGGATCTTCGGAGGCGAAGATCACGCTGCCCCAGCTCACGGGCTTGCCATTGATGCTGACTTTGCCGTTGATGGCGGTGCGCTTCATCGGCTTGAGGAAGCCCTGGTTGCGCAGCCAGTCGCGTAGATGACCGCTCCAGCTTCCGAGCACGGGATCGCCGAGATAAAGGCCCACGCCGTGCAGCCCGGGTTTGTAGATGTGCAGCTCGGCGGGCACCTTGTGCTTCCGGCAGGCGAGGTAAAAGGCCACCGGATTTTCCGCAGGCACCACGGTGTCGTCATCGGTGTGGAAGATGAAGATCGGCGGCGTGTTCGCGGTCACGCGCAGCTCGGTGCTGACATGCTTCGCCAGCTCGTCGTTGTCATTCGGGCCGAGCAGATTCTTCCGCGAGCCTTTGTGGCCGTAGTCCTCGATCATCGAGATCACCGGATACGTCGGCGCAGCCACGGTGGGACGGGCGCTCACCTGATCCACGGCATCATTCGTCATGCCTGCGGGCTTTTCGTCAAACATCGTCGCCGCCATCGAGGTGAGATGACCACCTGCGCTGAAGCCGATGATGCCGATGCGCTCCGGGTCGATGCCATACTCCTTCGCATTCGCCCGCACATGGCGGATGGCCCGCTGCACGTCGATGAGCTGCGTGGGAAAGTGGTAGCCGCTCGTGCCGAGGCGGTAATGCAGCACAAAGGCGGACACGCCGATGCCATTGAACCACTTTGCCACCTGCACGCCCTCGTGATCCGCCGCCAACCCGCCATAACCACCGCCAGGACACACCACAAAAGCCGCGCCATTCGCCTTCTCCTTCGACGCCGCCCACACGTTGATGAAGGGCTGGTCTTTATCCGTGTCTCCTTTCGCCAGCGGCGCCCCCTCCGGCCAGAGTTTGACTTTCACAGGCTCCGCGTGGGCGAGGGAGCTGAAAAACAGGGCGGCGAGGAGGAGGCGGGACTTCATGCGCTGAGCTTGGTGATGAGTTCGGGATTCTTTCTGACGATCTGGAGCAAACGGAGGGCCGCGCCGCTGGGAGATCGCTGTCCACGTTCCCAACTCGCAGCGGTCACGACCGGCACATTCAGCACGGCAGCAAAATCGGCCTGACTGACCTTCAGTCGTGAGCGAATGGCTCTGACCTGTGCTGGTGTCACCGATGGTGCAGGCTTCGTGGCGGTGACTCGCGAGACACGCAGCTTCACACGGCTCTTTCCAGAGGCATGATCTGCCACGGCCTCGACGGCCCGCACTAGCTCTTCGGCGTTGAATTCGATGTCACGGTTTTTCATAGTGCTTCTTGATGGTATCGACGGCGGTCAGGAGCCGCTTCTTTTGTTCGGGGGATAAATCGGCGATGTCGTTCTTCGTGTAAATCGCGAATAGAAAGATGATTCCGGCCTTGGGAAGGTGCAGGTAGATTATACGAGCACCGCCTCGTTTGCCCCGCCCTTTGACTGCGACACGAATTTTCCTCAACCCGCGAAGGCCGGGGATCACATCGCCAGCCTCAGGCATCGAGGACAAATATCCTTGAAACCGCCTGTACTCCTCGTCGGAAAGCACGTCGGGTAGGTGGTCGGTGAAGGACGGGGCTTCAACGAAGGTGAACATGCCTCAGAATGTGCGCTAAAAGCCCAGCGATGCCAAGTTTCCGTTTGCCGCGTCGTTTAAGTAGCCTCCCATCCAGCCCCGCCATGATCTCCCGTCGTCATTTCCTTTCCACCAGCCTCGGTGCGCTCACCGTCACCTCCCTTCCGGCGATCGAGCCGATCCAGCGCCCCGGCAAAAGCCGCATGCAGCTCGGTGTCGCGGCGTATTCCTTCCGCGAATACTTCCAGTGGATGCGTGACAAGCCGCAGAAGCCCAAAGGCGACCGCACGCCGTGGAGCATCCTCGATTTCATCGACTGGTGCGGCGACAACAACATCCCTGGAGCCGAGCTGACGAGCTACTTTTTCCCGCCGGAAGTCGATGAGGCTTTCCTGCTCGAAGTGAAACGCCGCGCCTACCTGCGTGGCGTGCAGATCGCGGGCACGGCTGTGGGCAATAACTTCGCGCTGCCAAAGGGTGACAAGCTCAGCGAGCAGATCGCCTACACGAAGAAGTGGATCGACCACTCCGCCGTGATGGGGGCACCGCACATCCGCGTGTTTGCCGGAGCGAAGGAGAAAAGCATGAGTGAGGAAGAAGCCGTGGCGAACTGCCTCGCCTCTTATCAAGAGTGTCTCGACTACGCGGGCAAGAAGGGCGTCTTCCTTGGTCTGGAGAACCACGGCGGCATCGTGGCCCTGCCAGACAATCTCGTGAAGATGGTGCAGGCCGCGAACAGCCCCTGGGCTGGCATCAATCTCGACAGCGGCAATTTCCACACCGCCGATCCTTATGCCGATCTCGCCAAGATCGCGCCTTACGCCGTCAACGTGCAGCTCAAGATGGAGATCAAACGTGAAGGAGCCAAGGAGGCCGAGGCCAGCGATGTGAAGCGCGTGATCCAGATCATGCGCGATGCGAATTACCAAGGCTGGTTCACGCTGGAGTTCGAGACGAAAGAAGATCCCTTCGTGAAGGTGCCGGAGATCTGCGACATGCTTAGGCCGCTGCTGGCTTGAGGTGTTTCTGGGTACGTTGTTCACGCTTTAGCGTGTTCCCCGTTCCCCCCCGGACACGCTAAAGCGTGAACAACATACAAATACGTCCTTCCGGCGACGCATCCGTTTTCACCGCTCCTTCTTCGGTCCCTTGCCCCTCACGCTCATGCGGAAGGGCACGCCGGGGGCGGGCCATTCATCGCGGATGACTTTTTCGAGATAGCGGGTGTAGCCCTCGGTGAGCCTGGAGGCGCGGTTGGCGAAGAGGACGAAGTGCGGGATGGGGATGGCGAAATCGGCGGCCTCGTTTACCTGCGTGGCGTAGAGGAGCTTGAAGCTGTGTGTGCTGCGGCCGAGGGCACCGGGGGTGTTTTCGATGGCTTGACCGAGCAGGCGGTTCAAAGCGCCGGTACTGATGCGGTTCTGAGCTCCCTGGCGCACCTTTTCGACCTGCACGAAGAGCTTGCCGATGTGCTCCTTGTTCTTCGCGGAGATGGCGATGAGCGGGGCATAGCTGAGGAAGAAGAATTCGCGGCGCATCATCTCCTCCAGGTGCTCGACGCGGTCTTTTTGCTTCCCGCTGGGGTGGAAGAGGTCCCACTTGTTCATGACGAGGATGCAGGGCTTGCGCGTTTCCATGATGATCTGGGCGATCTTGCGGTCTTGCATCTTCGCGCCGTCGGCGCAATCGACCACGAGCAGCACGAGATCCGCCCGCTTGATGCTTTGGATACTGCGATCGACGCTGGAGATCTCCACAAAGCTATCGAGCTTGGCCCGGCGGCGGATGCCGGCGGTGTCGATGAGCTGGTAGCGCTTGCCGTTGTAGGTGGCCTCAAGGTCCAGCGCATCTCGCGTGGTGCCAGCCACCTCGCTTACGATGGCTCGGTCCTCGCCGAGCACGGCGTTCACAAGCGAGGATTTGCCCGCGTTCGGCCGGCCAACGATGGCGAGCTTCAAGGGGCGCACGTTGTCACCGGCGATGGCGTCCGCTGTTTCGGTCGATTCCTTCAAATCGAGCTTTTCGGCGATCATCGCGATGAGGTCGTCGATGCCTTTGCCATGCGCGGCGCTGACTTCGACATAGCTCTCGAAGCCGAGGCGGGCAAATTCGCCCGAGTGAAGCTTCCGCGAAGGTGAATCGGCCTTGTTGCAGACGAGGATGACGGGCTTCGTGGTGCGGCGCAGCTCGCGGGCGAGCGTGGCATCGATGGTGGTGACGCCGTCCATGATATCGACGACAAAGAGGAGCAGGTCCGCCACATCCAGAGCGATGGAGGCCTCCGTCTGCACCTGATCGGTCAGCACATCCTCGGTGTTCGCACCGATACCGCCGGTGTCCATGATCTCGAACCACGCGGGGCCTTTGCGGCACTGGGCGGTGATGCGGTCACGGGTGACGCCGGCCAGGTCATGGACGATGGAGATGTTTTTGCCCGCGAGGCGGTTAAAAAGCGCGGATTTGCCGACGTTGGGTCGGCCGACGATGGCGACGGTTTTGAGCATCGTTCACAGAGCATGCCGCGAGGCATGAGTCAATCCTGCCCGGCGGCTTTAACCTGCCGCACACCATCTGCGAGGTAGAGGAAGCCCGAAATGACCGTGAACAAGGTCGCCAGCGCCGTGGGCCACACGCGGTCCACGAACCTCACATCGAGCAAAACCCACGAAATGGCCGTGATTTGGAAAAAGGTGGCCACTTTGCCGGTCCAGTGCGGCTTCACGACGCATTTGCCCGCGAAATGATCCACGAGGAAGGCCCCGCCGATGGACGCCATGTCGCGAAAGATGACGATGACCGGGAACCAGAGCGGGAAATGCTGCGGCCAGGAGGTGAAGCTGAGCGTGACGATGGCTGCGAGCATGAGCAGCTTGTCCGCCAGCGGATCGAGGAGGGTGCCGAGGCGGGTGATTTGATTGAAACGCCGGGCGATCCAGCCGTCGATGGCATCGCTGATGGCCGCGATGCCGAAGACCGCCGCCGCCCAATGCCGCAGCGATTCATTCGCCGCGCCCTCGCGGACGCTTTCGCCATAGTAGATCACCAGCCCGATGAACACCGGGATGAGCAGGATGCGCAAAATCGTGATCTGGAGGGCGAGGTTCATTCGGGGAGTAGTTTCAAGTTCCAGGTTTCAAGTTGCATGCATCGTGAACTAACCTGAAACCTGAAACTTGGAACCTGAAACTCCCGAATGCCGCAAATCGAACCGCTCGACCTCCTCAACGCCTACTGTGAAGGCGTGTTCCCGATGGGGGACGATGATGGGTCGGTTTCGTGGTATCGGCCGAAGATGCGCGGCATCCTCCCCATCGCGGATTTTCACCTGCCGACCCGGTTTGAGCGCTACTTCAAAAACCACCCCTTCGAGGTGCGCTGGAACACGGCCTTTGGCGATGTCGTGCGTGCCTGTGCGGACCGCCCATCGACGTGGATCAATGAAACGATCCTCGATACCTACGAGGAGCTGCACCGCATCGGTCACGCGCACAGCGCGGAGGTGTGGCGTGAAGGTCGCCTCGTGGGCGGCGTGTATGGCGTGAGCATCGGCGCGGCGTTTTTTGGCGAGTCGATGTTCAGCCGCGAGACGCAGGCCTCCAAAGTGGCCCTCACCTGCCTCCAGCGCCGCCTGCACGAGCGCGGCTTTATCGTTCACGACACCCAGTGGACCACGCCCCACCTCGCCATGTTCGGCGGCCGCGAAATCCCCTGCGCCCAATATTTGAAACTCCTCCACCGAGCCATCCAGATGCCCGCCACCTTCGTGGACGGCCAGCAGAAGTCCGTGCTGGTGTTTCGGTGAGGCACTATTTGCCAGGCTACTTTTCACTTTTCTTGACTGGTGACCTTTTGACCTTTTATGACAAAAAAACAGCTAGCCGTGCTCCAAATATTGGACGCAAAGGACTATTCAAAAGCACTTCAAGACATTGAAATCCTGAGTGATGAAGAAAAAAAACATGGTCGAATAATTATCGCTAAGGCCGATGCTTTTTACGAACTAAACAAAGATATTGATGCTCTCAGGGAGTACATTGAATACTGCAAGAATTACCCGAGTGGACGTGGCCTTGGCTTTGCGCTTTTTGGGGCTGCAATGTGTTTGAAGAATCTAGACTTGCAGGATGAGGCGTTATTGATTTTGCAGCTCGTCCCTCCTGATCACTTCGGCTTACAGGCTGAGGTTGAGGATTCTCAAGCGTTACTAAAGAGGCAATCAGATGCTCGTGACCTGCTAAAATCGTGGGGCGGGTTGAAGTCAGAATTTGATAAAAGCACTGTTTTATAGCTGGTACTGCGAGGAAATGGTGTCAGCGCCAAGAAAACTGACAGGAGGTGATTGAGAAAAGAGCCGAGCAAATTGTCCGAATCTTGGGCCTTCATTTTCAATGTATCTGTCATGCCAAGCAACGTGAAGCTATAGTAGATAACAAGTGTCGTAGCCCTAGAGCTACGGCACTCAGGGACAGGAGCCCAGCGAAGGCAGCCATTTCGTGCTGGTGTTTCGGTAGGAACGCAAAGAGCGTAGAACCAAGGGCAAAGAGTCATTTCAAGGCATGCGAAGTCCTATCGGCGGCTCTACGCCCTTCGCTCTTTGCTCTTCGCATAGGCCGTTTCAGCTCTCGAAGTAAGTGTACCCACGCAGTCCGGCCTCGAACACGTCCATGATCTCGCGTCGCTCGGTGGCGGTGATGCGCTTGGTGGCGACGGCGTTTTCGGCGAGGTGGCGGAAGCGGGTGACCATGTCCTTTGGCTCGTATTCGACGTAGGTGAGCACTTCGGCGACGCTGTCGCCTTCGAGTTCACTGTATTTGACCTTGCCGTTCTCGACGTGGACGGAGACGACGTTGGTATCGCCGAGGAGGTTGTGCAGATCGCCGAGGGTTTCCTGGTAGGCACCGACGAGGAAGATGCCGAGCATGTATTCGTGGCCTTTTTCGATCTCAGGATCGTGAAGCGGCAGGCTGCGGCTGATGCCGTCGGCAAGGGCGAATTTGTCGATCTTGCCGTCGCTATCGCAGGTGATGTCGGAGAGCACGGCATTGCGTGTGGGCTTCTCCTTGAGGCGATGGATCGGCATCACGGGGAAAATTTGATCGATGGCCCAAAGGTCAGGCAGGCTCTGGAAGACGCTGAAATTGCCGTAGTAGTAATCGGTGAGGATGGTTTCGAGGCGCTCCATCTGGGAGCCGTCGTGCTCGCACTGCTCCCGCATGTCGGAGACCCACTTCAAGATGTCCCAGTAGAGCTCCTCGCCATGGGCACGCTGGCGGAGGTTCACTTTGCCATAGTTGAACTCGCTGCGGAGCTTGTCGCGGTAATAGACGGCGTCGTTGTAGATCTCCTGAAGGCGGTCGCGGCCGGTCTTGGCGGCGTTGCGGGTGCTTTCGACACGCAGCTCGTGCAGATTGCGCAGGAGGGCGGGGGAATCCTTGCTGATCTGGATCTCGCTGATGTCGGAGCGGGATTCAAAGCGGTTGATGTCGAGGATGTTGATCACCAGCACGCTGTAGTAGGCCACGATGGCGCGACCGGATTCGGTGATGATGTCCGGGTGCGGCACGCCGGCCTCGGCGGTGACTTCGGTGATCGCTTCGATGATGTCGGCGCAGTATTCCTTGGTGCCGTAGTTGCTGCTGGCGGCGCTGGCGCCTTTTTGACCGTCGTAACTGATGGCGAGACCGCCGCCGAGATCGAGGATGCCCATGCGAGCACCTTCATGGACGAGGCCGCAATACACGCGGGTGGCTTCCGTCACCGCCTGGCGGATGGCGCGGATGTTGGGGATCTGCGAGCCTTGATGATAATGAAGCATGCGCAGGCAATCGAGCATGCCCTGCTCACGCAGGTGATCGACGACGTGCATGAGCTGGGAGATATTGAGGCCAAAGACGCTCGAATCGCCACCGCTGCCGCTCCAGTGACCGGCGCTCTCGGCGCTGAGGCGGAAGCGCACGCCGAGCGTGGGACGCACGCCCATCTTTTTGCAGCGTTCGAGGATCAAATCGAGCTCGGTGGGCATTTCGAGCACCAAGATGACCTGCAGGCCCATCTTTTGCGCATACAGCGCCAGATCGATGAACTCCTCGTCCTTGTAGCCATTGCACACGATGTAGGCCTGCGGGTCGTGCATGTAGGCCAGCGCGGCGATGAGTTCCGGCTTGCTGCCAGCCTCAAGGCCGTAGTGATATTTGCGGCCATAGCGGGTGATCTCTTCGATCACTTCCTGCTGCTGGTTTACTTTGATGGGATACACGCCGCGATAGACGCCCTGGTATTTTCCTTCCGCGATGGCGGAGGCAAAGCCTTCGTTCAGCTCGTCGATGCGGCCACGCAGCAAATCGCCAAAGCGCACCAACAGCGGGAGCTGCGTGCCGCGTTCCCGCAGATCGCGAACGATGGAGGCGAGCGAGACGGCTTTCGTCTTCGTCTTGTCCTTCAAATTCACGATCACATCGCCCGCTCTGGAAATATCAAAGTAGCCATGCCCCCATTCGCGGATGCCGTAGAGATCAGCGGAGTCTTCAATGGACCAGGCGGGAGCTTTCATTTCGGTGGGGCGTGCGTTGCGGGTTTGGATTTGGGGCGGCGATTATCAGGTCGATTTGGGAAATGCAAAGCGACATCTCAGCCTTTGCGGCGGACGGCAAAAGGCAGGTGGAGCAACGTGTAAACGGCCAGGCCAAGCGCCATCGCGGAGACATTGTGCCAGGGAACGGGGCCGAGATGATCGAACAGGCTGGCCTGCGGCGGCTTCTGGCATTGGAAAGCGTAGTTCGTGCCGAGCGTGAGATTCACCAGCGCCGTCACCGCATACCAGGCGAGCGAAAAGCTCATCACCCGCCGCACCGCGCCCGCCTGCGGCCGCTGCCGCATGGCGCTGACGACGTAAAGCGAGGTCACCGGCACGCCGCCATGCATCACGAAGAACAGGAAGAAGCGTGGATCAGGAAAGTCATACACCAGCGCCGGGGTGAGCAGCCCCTGGAGCGTGCCGGCGATGCCGAAAAAGTACACCACCTCGCACCAAAACGCCCGCCGCGTCCAAAGAGCCAGCCCACCCGCGATCGTGGCAATGTCACAGTATTGTAGCGGCAGCATGGTCTGCGCCGTGAGGGAGCCGCACAGACCATGGACGATGAGCCCAACGGGATACAGCGCGAGAAGCATCGTGCCGAGCGCCCGCTCCGCGAGGCTGGCGAAACGCGTGCGTGCCAGCACGAGCAGCGTGATCAGGAAGAGGCCCACCACAGCGAGCACGATTTGATGCGAGGTTCCCCAAGGATGAAATGAAGGCATAGCGGGAGGCATGCGCGGAGAATACGCGGCTCTTGCGTGTGTCAGGCGCTTTGTGCGAGAGTCTGGGCATGGCGGAAATCACACGACATCAGGCAGGAAGCGCGGCGGCGGGTCTCGGCGGAGGCTTCGCGGCGTTGTTTGGCTCCATCTTCATCTTGGCGGGCATGGGGATCGGCCTGTTTCTCTACTTTCCGGCGATCACTGGCTGGTGGGTGGCGCGTTCGTGGGAGGAAGTGCCTTGCCAGATCGAATCGGCGGAGCTGGCGGCCTCGTACGGTGATGACAGCACGACCTACGAAGCCAAGGCAAGCTACCGCTACGATTACCAAGGGCGCAGCTTCCGTAGCGAGCAGGTGAGCCTGATAGGCGGCGGCGATAACTTTGGCGACTTCCAGCAGCGTCACTACGACGAGCTGCGCCTCGCCCGCGAGCAGGACCGTCCCTTCCGCTGCCTCGTGAACCCCGCCCAGCCCGGTGAGGCTATTCTCTTCAACGATTTGCGCTGGGGGCTGCTCTTGATGATGTCGCTCTTTCCCACGCTGTTTCCGCTGGCGGGAGGTTTCGTGGCAGTGGGTGGCATCGGGATGGCCCGCGAAGGGATCAAGATCATGGCGCGGCAGCAAAAGTATCCGGGTGAGCCTTGGAACTGGAAGCTCGAGTGGACGGATGGAAAGGTCACGGCGAGCGGGGATGGCTCGAAGGCCCTGCTGGCCGTGGCAGCATGGATCATGCTCGTGCAGGCTCCGCTCGCGGCGGCGGTGATCGTCAGCGGCGTGCTCAAGGAATCGCTGATGGCCTTGCTGGCGTTCTTGCCGCTCGCCATCGCCTTTTTCCCACTTCGAGCGGTGTGGAGTCGGATGAAGACGAAGCGCCTGATCGGCGTGGTGACCCTGGAGCCGCGCTCATGGCCGCTGCATCCGGGCGATGTGCTGGAGGGTCGGCTGCGCTTCTCGCGGTTACTGAGTCCTCTCCTGCCGCTCTCCGTGCGCACGCGGGCGATTCGCAAAGTCACTCGCGGCAGTGGCAAAAGCAGCTCCACGAGCGAAGAGACACTGTGGGAGCACACCGAAACACTTTCCGCGAGCGAGGCGCAGCGCGAGGACCGCGGCTGCAGCCTGCCTTTGCGCCTCGAACTGCCTTCCGAACCGCCCGGCACCAGCACCGGGCCTCTCATCACGGTCTCGCATGAGCGCAGCGAGCATCTCTGGACGATGGAAGTCATCGCCGGAGAGGGAACCAAGCCCGTGACCCTGCCTCTGCCGGTCTTTGGCGATGCTCGTGAAGAAATGCGCATGACTGCGGCGGCAACGGCAGTGGCAAAGCCCGTCGTCGAAGAAGACCTCACCGAGCAGCTCCTCGCCCGCCTCCAGGCACGCGGCATTCAGGCGAGCTTCACCGCCGAGGGCACGCCCGAGTCCCTCACCTGCCCGCCGGGCCGGAATCGCGGCATCGCGATCTTCCTGTTCTTCTTCGGCACGATCTGGATGGGAGCCATGATCATGATCTTTGCGCAAAACGCCCCCCTCATCTTCAAGCTCGTCTGGGGCCTAACCGCCCCGGCGATCCTGCTGCTGGCCGTGTATCTGCTCCTCCATTCGCGTCGCCTGCAACTCAGCGGCAGCACGATGACCCTCACCCATCGAGTCGGCCCCTTTTTCTCCAAAACCGAGACCTTCGAGCCGCGGCACATCGTGCAGTTCATGCACGATAACTACATGCGCTCCGGCAACGTCCACTTCTACCGCCTGCGTCTTGAGACCACCTTCGGCAAGAAGCTCACCCTCGCCGACGGCCTCACCGAAGAAGCCACCGCCCAAAAGCTGGCGAACCGGCTCATGAAGTGGAAGCGGGCGATGGAGTGATCACTCAGATGCGACTTCCACCACCTCTCTCGATTCCTTGGCTGGCGGTGATGCTCATGGGCGCATCCGCCCAGGCTCATCCGGCGGATCAAAGCGAGATGCAGGCGAAGCTTACGCCGCATGCGCTGGAGGTACGCTTCACCTTCAATCTGCTCACGGTGACCAAATGCGTGCGGGTGGATGCCGATGGCGATCAAAAGCTCAGTGTGGACGAGCTGAAGGCCGCGGAACCTGTTTTCACAAAGTACCTCAACGAGCACATCCACCTGGAGGTGAATCAAAAACCGGTCGCCTGGGGTGAAAAAGCCGCGTTCAGCTACTTGTGGCCGAACTTCGCCAAAACACCGCCCATGCCGGAGATCGAGTATGCGGCGCGGAATGTGGATGTGACCTTCGTTTTGCCGCAGAAGGCGGTGCTGGAGGATTTCTGGATCGAATTCGCCTTCTTCGACCAAACCGGGCCGATGCAGACCATTCGCGGCGTGTATGAGCAGGACGGGCAGATCATGGAGGTGCCCTTCAGCTTTCAGGAGCCGGAGTACACGTATGATACCGGTTTCGCGGAGGATCCCTTTGTGCAGCAGGAGGAGGCCAAACGTGACGAAGGCTGGAGTTGGGCTTGGGTAGTCGTGCTCGGAGCACTGCTCATGGCTGGGCTGGCGTGGCGTTACGTGCGGCGATGAACTGCCACGCCATGCTCAGCAAATGCAGCACGAACGAGGCACCGAGAAGCACGAGGCCGGCGTTTAGGATGCGGGTGGGATCGGCGAGCGTTTGGGCGGCCTGGGCGGGCGTGGTGATCAACAGCGGTTGGAAGGTGCGCATGACGCCGCCAGTGAGCGGTTGCGGATGCAGCGTGGCGATGGCGGCCAGCCACACGACGAGCTGCGAGAGTGTCTCGAAGCTCCAAGAGGCCAGATGAAAGGTCTGCTGTGCTGTTGGCTGTCCGCGTAGCTTGGCAAAGCACAACGGAAAGCTTATCACGCCGATCACCAGCCACATGATGAGCCACAAAAACTGCTGTGAGGCGAGGCTTACACTCAGCGCCAGCACCCACAGCGGCCAGGGCAGCCAACTGATCGTGGCGAGAGGTCCCGCGCCGGTGCTTTGGTTCGCGGGCAAGGCATTCAGCAGCGTGCAAAACACCGCGGAGAGCCAGGCGATCATCGCCACCCCAGCGGCCACGTTCGCGGCTTCACCGGCGCGGATGGCCTGCGCCATCCAGCCGCCCCAGCCCATGAAGTGCAGCACATCCTCGATGAGGATCAGCCAGGCGATGCCGTGCAGGCAGAGCGATTGCAAACGTGCTCGCAGCGGCTTGCCAACACCGCCGAGCACCTCGCCAAACAATGGCACGGCGAGCACCAGCGCGGGCGCGAGGTATTCCCAAAGCTCCGCGCCAAACATCAAGCGCCAGTCATTCAGTTCCGCGCCGAGCTGGAAGGGCATCAAGGTCTCCACCGGCTTGCCGAGCGCTCCGATCCACCAGCCCACGAGACTCCACGCGAGGGCCGTGACGGGAAAAAGGGCCACCGCACGTCCCAGCATGGCCACGATGCTCGTCACCACATGTCCGCCAGATTCCGCCAGCCATGAGAGCGTGTAGCCTGCGCTGGCTGAGGTGAGCAGAGCGATGGCGAAAACGATCGCGCTGCGTCCGCCGCGTGCGAGCAGAGCGGGATCGAAAAGCCCTGACCATGCGGCAAAGCAGCCCGCACCACCGCTCAGGGCGATCACGCATGCCGCGAGCATGCCACCGAGCACGATGCGCACCGGAAGCCAGCGTGGCGGATTCGGCAGGGCGGTGGAGATCATTCGTCAGGCAGCTTCAATTCGAGCGTGGAGGGCGTGCGGGAAGGTGTTTTCGATTTGAAGGCCAGCTCGCGCAGCGTCCATGAGGTGCGTGGCTTGTTCGCCGCCAGCGTGGCATTCACGGCAGCATGATCGACGGTGTGAAAAAGCGGCAGCATGGCCTGCAGCGGCAGCAAACGGCCTTCGAGCTGCCTCACGCGTTCACCGGCTGCGGCGGGTTCAAACTCGGTGGCGAGTGCTTCGAGTAGCAAATCCGTCTGCGGGTCCGCGATGCCGGCGAAATTGGTTCCGCCCGGTTTGGCCTGCGAGGAGTGCCACCAGGGAAATTGATCCCACGAAACCTCGAACCTTTGTTCGAGCATCACCGCGTCGAATTCACGGCTCGCGAGACGACCCGCGAGCAGATCAGCGGAGGCGAGCGTCTCCACGCGGATGCTCGCGCCGAGTTCACGCCACTGCGCGGCGAGTTGATGCGCCGTTTGCGAGACGACGGGATCACCGGCCACGAGCAGCAGGGCGAATTCAAATTTGTGCCCCGCGTTTCTTCCGATGCCATCCACACCCGGCAGCCAGCCAGCCTCGGCCAGCACACGTTTGGCTTTCGCGGCGCTCCACGGCACGCGTGGTGCCTTCGTGTGCAGCCACATGCCGGGTGGGAAGAGGCTGCCATCGGAGAGGGTATGCTTTCCCGGCAGCGCGGCAGTGATCGAGGCCACATCGGTGATCGTGGCCAGCGCCTCACGCGTGCGCACATCGGCCAGCACGGGGCTTTTCGTGTTCCAAAGCACCACGAGGCGGCGATGCGGTGGCGTGAGGCAGGCGAGGAGATCGTCATGGTTTCCCGCGATGGTTGCCGGCCACACGAGGTTCGTGGTTTTGGTGCCGAGGCCGACTTCCGTCATCAGCGGCGAGGCATTGAAGTGAAACAAAAAGCGCGGTGACTCCTGCTGCGTGCTCACCGGCGTGAGCGAGAGCGTGCGTGCATCGAGATGGGTGAGGCGGAACGAGCCTGCGCCAGGCGGCGGCGAGAGGGTGAAGGCCTTGTCATCATCCTGCTCATGCGCCTTCCACCATGAGGCGGGCAGCACCGGCAGACCCGCCCACACGCAGAGCGCGGGACCGTAGCGGCTGCGGAAGGTCACGCGGAGTTGGTTCCCGCCGTTTTGAATCTCCATGTCCTGGATGTGGCGCAGCGCCTCGCGGTTCGGCAGCAGCCACGGGCGGCGGCTCACCTGCTCGATGGTGGTCTTCACATCCCACGCGGTCACCGGCGTGCCATCATGCCAGGTTTGGCCTTGGCGCATGTCGAGATCGAGCACGGGCTCGCTGAGCGCGGAAACCTCGCCCATCAGGCTGATGCGCACCTCGGTGGGCACTCTCGCGGCGAGGTGGCTGCGAAACTCATCCAGCAAGCGCTGCGCCGGCCCGACGGTGACGATCTCAAAGACATTGTCGCGATCAAACCACATGCGGCGGATCTGCTTGGCGAGCGGCGAGCTGTTGAAAAAGCTCGCCGCGAGCTCTTTGAGCGGCTGCTGGCATTCGATGCGCCAGAAGGCGACGGTTTGCGGCTGGAGATCGCCGATGACTTCGAGCGCTTTCGGGGTGCCAGCGTGTGTGGCGTCATTGAAATTGAGCACGAGGCTGTTTGCCGCGAGGCGCACGGCACTCAGCCGCCATTCCGCCCAGCGATTGCTCTCGCCGATTTGTGCCTGAAGACGCTCCTGCGCCTGCTTCGCGATCTTTTCATCGGCAAACCAGCACGTCACATCCTGCGACCAGCGCCATAGCTCGGCGAGCGCGGGTTGCAGCGTGCCATCACCTCCCACGCGCATGAGCGGCTCGTGGACGAGATCAATGATCTGCCGCTCCGCCTCCGTGCGTGGCGCGTAGGGATGCATCGCGGGCTTTGGATCGCTGAGCATGGCCACCACGCCCTCACCGCGCATCGCCCGCACCGTGCGTGATTGCTCGGAGGCCCATGAGGCCAGCCCGAGCACCGCGAAGGGCACGAGCATCAAAAACAAACGCAGCGTGATGGTGGTGCGGGAGGTCTGCGGTTTGAGCGTGTGCGTTTCGCTCTCCTGCTTTTCCACGACGAGCTTGGATTGAGCGACCTCGAGCTGCGAGCGAACCTCCGAGAGCTCGGCTTTCTCCTCCTCCAGCGTGCGGCGGGCGGAGGTGAGTTGCTCTTCTGCGGTGGTGAGCTTTCGCTTGAGATCACGAAGAGAGGTCTCGATCTTGCTTTGTTGATTTGCCCGATCGTTTTCAGCGACTTCGAGGTCTTTTTGAACCTGCTTGAGCTGCGTGGTTTTGGCGGTGAGATCGGCTTCAAGGCTGGCGAGGCTCGTGGAATGCTCTTTCTGCTTCTGCGAGGTTTTCAGCTCGAGATCACGAAGACGGGCGGTGGCCTCATTTTCGCGGGCTTGAAGCTCATCGAGGCGTTTTTGAGCGGCTTGAAGGCCGGTCGTTTTTTGATCGTACTGCGAGTTGAGGGCATCGAGAGCGACTTGGCGTTCTTTTTGCCAGGCTTCGGACTTCGCCGCCGCTGCTTGAAGCTTCGAAAGGGATTCCTCCGCGATGCGGGCCTGATCGCGGAGCTTCGCGGATTCCGAGCGTGCGGCATCCAACTCACGGCGAGCGGCTTCCGCTTGCGCTGTATCTTCGGCTTTGCGCTTGGAAAGGGCCTCCAGGAGCTGCTGAGCTTCCGCTGCCTCGCTCGTGATCTTCGCTAGTGATGCGGTCTTTTGCTCCTGCTGGGCGGAGAGCATGGCGATGACCTGCTCAGTTTTGACCGTGGTGTCTTGCAGGCGGTTCAGCGTCTCCTGGCTGATGCGGATCTGGCCTTCGTGCTGTTTGAGGGCTGTTTGGCGCTCCTGCAGCTGCGCTTCCGATTTGCTGAGCTGCTGTCGAAGGGCATCGAGGCGTGCGTTTTCCTGCGCGGTGGCCTCGCGAGTCTGCTGGAGATGCTTTTCTTCCTCGGCGTGAAGCGCGGTGAGTTGATCGAGCTTGGATTGAGCGGCCTGGGCTTCGCCGGTGAACTGATCGAGTCGATTTTGTGCCTTGGCGGTGGCGGCGGCGAGGAGATCAAAGCTGGCCTGAGCTTTGGCGGCGTCTGCTTTGATCTGATCGAGCTTGGATTTAGCGGTGGAAGTTTCCGCTGTGAGCTGGCTGAGCTTCGTTTCAGCTTCGGTGGTAGCGGTCGTGAGCTGCTCGAGCTTTGACTGAGCGGTGGAGGCCTGGATGGTGAGCTGAGTGAGCTTGGATTGAGCTTCGACGGCGCTGGCGTTGAGCTGGTCTAGCTTTGACTGAGCGGCGGAGGTCTGAGTGGTGAGTTGATCGAGCTTGGCTTTTGCCTTGGCAGCGTCTGTGGTGAGCTGGGTGAGCTTCGCTTGAGCCTTATCGCCCTCGGCGGTGAGTTGATCGAGTTCGGCGGCTTTCGCGGCGTGGCTGGCTTTGATGGCATCCAGTGCAGCCTGGGCTTCACGCTGGGCGGTGTCGTTGCGGAGAGGGATGCGGGTGGTGACGGTGGTCGGGGCTTTTTTGAGACGGAAGACGACATGCAGCGGACCGAAGGAGAGGCGATCTCCATCCCGAAGGATCTGGCTGTTCACCCGCTGGTTATTGATGAAGGTGCCGGTGCGGGAACCGCGATCCCGCACCTCGGCGGTGCCATCGGCATGCAGAATGATCTCGCCATGATGGCGGGACATCTCGGCGTCATCGACGATGACGTTGTTGTCCTCCGCCCGGCCGATGGTGAGGCGCTCAGGACCGGAGAATGCCATCTCTTGTCCGTCTTCAAAGATGATGGTGGGGGTGGCCATGAGAGCGTGAAAGGAGGCGGAGAGGCTGAAAATCAAAAATACAGGAGGCTGGAACAAGCCGCCAGTTTGAATTTCCCTTCGCTGGAACGTATTCGAGGCACATGAAAGCTCTTCTTTTCCTCCTCATCGCGATTTCGATCTCGCAGGCCCAGGACTGGCCGCGCTGGCGTGGTCCCACGGCGGATGGGCGGTGGAATCCGAAGGGGCTGCCGGCGGATTTTGCGAAGAAGGAACCGCAGCGGCGGTGGAAGGCGGAGATCGGCGCGGGCTTTGGCGGGGTGACGGTGAGTGAAGGTCGCGTCTATCTGATGGATCGTCAGAAGTCGCCGAAGGAGGTGGAGCGCGTGCTGTGCTTCGATGCGGCGAGTGGAAAGCCGCTGTGGCAGCACGAGTGGGAAGTAAGCTACGGCGGGATGGATTACGGCACGGGACCGCGAGCCTCCGTGAACGTGAGCGAGGGCCGTGCCTATGCACTGGGAGCCACCGGCATGGCGTTGTGCCTCGACGCGGTGAGTGGCAAGGTGGTGTGGGAGGTGAACGCGGTGGAAACCTGCGGCGCGAAGGTGCCGACGTGGGGCTTGGCGGCCTCGCCCGTGCTTGATGGGGGTCGCGTGCTGCTGCATGTGGGCGCGAAGAACGGCAGTGTGATCGCTTTGGATGCCAAAACAGGCGCGGAAGTGTGGCGCGGCGGTCCTGATCCGGCGGGGTATTGCACGCCAGAGATCATCACGCACGAAGGCCAGCGCCAGCTCATTGCCTGGGGACCGGAAAACATCCAAAGCCTGAACCCGGACAGCGGCGCGGTGCTTTGGACCTACCCTTACAAGATCACCTACGGTGTGAGCATTGCCCAGCCGCTCTACCGCGATGGCGTGCTGCTCGTCTCCGGCTACTGGCATGGCACGAAGGCGCTGCGCCCGGATGCCGACGGCGCGAAGCTGCTGTGGGAAAACGAAACCGAGATCTGCGGCCTGATGTCCGCGCCGTTTTTCAAAGACGGCGTCGTTTACCTGCTCGATAAAAACCATGGCCTGCAAGCCTTTGAGCTGAAGACCGGCAAGATCCTCTGGAGCGATGACAACACGCTCACGCCGAAGGATCGCAATCCGCAGATGAGCCTCGTGTGGATGGACGAGCCGCAGAACCTCGCCGCGCTGCTCAACGCCAGCGGCGAACTCGTTTATGTGAAGCTCATGCCCGAAAAACGCGAGGAACTCGCCCGCTGGCAGATCATCGGCAAGACGTGGGCGCATCCGGCTTTCGCGGGTTCGATGCTGTTTGCGAGGGATGACAAGGTGCTGGTGGCCTTGAGGTTGTGGTAAGGGGGTGTCCGATCACTTTTGTTCGCCAAACCGAACGTAACAGGCCAGCATGCCAAGCATGAGAAAGCTCTATATCGACACTTCCGTGATCGGCGGGTATCACGATCCGCTGTGGATGGCCGACACGCGCCTGCTGTGGCAGCAGGCCGAAGCCGGTCACTGGCAATTGATGACCTCCATCGTGGCCGAGGCGGAGGTGAAGAACGCACCGCCCCAGGTGCGCCAGGTTTTTGCCGACACTTTTAATGCTGCCAACATCCTCGACACCAGTGACGAAGTCGAAGAGCTGGCAGAAGCCTACATGCAGGCCGCCGTCGTGCCGCCCAAGTTCGCAGATGATGCGTTGCACGTGGCGATGGCCGCGGTTCACGGCATCCGTTTGATCGTGAGCTGGAACTTCAAGCATCTGGTCAACGTGCGTCGCGAGGATGGATTCAATGCGGTGAACGTGTTGCGCGGCCTGCCAATCATCCGTATCGTCAGCCCCAAGGAGATCATTTATGCAGACCAAGAACAGCCAGAATGAGGCCACGCCGTTTGACGCCGTGGCTGAGAGCCGGAAGTGGAAAGAGGCCGTGGCCGATAGCACCGCAGGCATGAGCATTGCCGAGCGCATGGCCTGGTTCCGCAGTCAGTCGAGCGTGCCGGCCATCCGTGATCGGGCCAAGACAGGCAAGCCTTCCAAAGCCTTCGCTTAACGCCCCTCAAACCGATCCCGCCCCTTCGCCAGCGCTTCGATTTTTCGATCGGCGATGCTGCGTTTCAGCATCCAGAAGCCGCAGTCGGGATGGATGAACTTCACGCGGCCTGCGCCGAGCTTCTTTTCCGCAGCCTCAATGCGACAGGCGATCTCGTCGGCGGTTTCGATGTGGTTCACCTTGATGTCCACGACGCCGAGACCGACGCCGATTTTCGGATCGAGTTCTTTGAGGGCATCGAGATCGGCCGGCGGACGATGCGCGAGCTCGAGCACGAGGTGGTCGGCATGCAGTGAGTTCAAGAAGGCGAGGAGCGTGGCCCATTCGCCTTTTTGGATCGTCTGGCCGCCGTAGTTGCCAAAGCAGAAGTGAACGGCTTTGCGGCCTTTCACGGCATCGAGCACGCGGTTGATGCCCGCAGCGGCGAGGGGGGCATCGGCGGGGTTGCCGGGGATGTTGGCTTCATCGACTTGAACGCAGTCGCACTGCAAATTGGCGACCTGCGCGGCCAGGGCATCGGCGATGGCCATGTTCAGGGCGGCGAAGTCGTGGTAATGCGCATCCAGCAGCGTGCGTGCGAGCATGTAGGGGCTGGTGAGCGTGAATTTGAAGGCCCCACCGGCCACCTTCGCGGCGCGGGCGCAGTCTTCGGGCAAATTGAGCACGCCCTCGGTGATCGGCCCACGCACGACGGCGGCAGGTTTGTTGCGAAAGGCCATCTCGTGCTTGGCACGAAACGCCGCCGTATCCGCCCGGCCCACGCGGCGGTCGATGCCGCCGAGCTTGTGGACGAAGTACTCGATCATGCCGTTCGTGTCGGGATGGTTCACATCGAAGCGGTAAAGCTCGCCGTCGGTGGGCAGGTCGATCCCGGCCTGGCGTTGCGTGTCGAAGACGACGCGGGTGGCATCCATGACGGCCTGCTCGCTGGGCAGGGCGGCGAGCCATTCGGGGATGGGATAGGAGCCGACGGTGGTGGTCTGGATCATGGCCCGCTATGAACGCGGCAGAGGGGATCTAGACGCGGCAGGGTTTGATTGTCCAAAGCCAAGCATGATTCGGCCATGCGAGCATGCTCGGCACTTGCATGGAGGTGGAAACGGCGTTTTCACTGCCCGCCATGTCCCATCCCGCCCCCGCGCCCACGAAGATCGATCTGAGCAGCTTTGGCGAGCCCGTCTATCGCGGCTCCGTGCAGAATCTCCACGCCGCTCCCGGCCATCCCGGCTTTGTGGTGTGCGAGACGACGGAGGCCGGCTCTGTCTTCGACGTGGGCTCCATTTTCAGAATCGAGGGCAATGACCTCAATCGCGCCATCTTTCGCCACGCGATGTATTCCCGCCTCGCCCAGCCGGAAACGTGGAAACGCGTGAAAGCGGCCATCGAGGCCTCCTCAATGGCCCCCGAACTGCGCGAGGAACTGCTCACGGGGCCTTTTGAAAAGATGCTGGAGCAGGGTGCGGTGACGCATCACATCGGCATGGTGGATGCGGTGACGGGCGCGGTTGTCCGCGAGGGCATGCCGGAGCATCCGAGCTGCTTCAATGTGGTGCGCCGCTTCCCCGTGATGCATCCGCCGCAGCGCCAGATGCTCGGCACGTTTGTTTTTGATTACGCCCAGTTCCACCAGAGCAGCAGCTACGTCATTCCGCTGGAGTACATCGTGCGCTTTGGCGTGACGAGCGGCTCCTCCATCTTCAAAAAGTATCAAAGCCTCGGTGACGCCGCGAAGCGTGCCTACGAGCAGGAGATGGGCCTCACAAAGCCGATGAAGGTCTGGGAGATGCTGGAGCGCCCCGTGTATGATCTCACGAGCAAATACGAGCCGGAAGATCGAGCCGTGAGCAAGCAAGAAGCCCTCATCATGAGCGGCCTCAGCAGCCAGGACTTCCTCGATACGATCAAGATGTCCATCCTTGGCGGCTGGGCGGTGCGTGAGCTGCTGGAGACCGCCGGTCTGCTGCTGTGGGATTTGAAGTGGGAATTCGCCGTCGATGGCGAGGACCTGCTCTTCGTCGATACCATCGACGCCGACTCCTTCCGCGGCACCTCCTTCATTGAGGTGGAGGGCCGGAAGCTCGTGGTCCACTTCAACAAGCAGGCCATGCGGGACTACTACCGCCTCGTCGAGCCGGAATGGTTCGCCGGCATCAACGATGCCAAACAGCACGCGCAAAAGATCGGCCAGCCCTTCAAGCAGGTGCTCCGGGAAGGTCAGGCCGCGGGCAAATGGCCCGCCACGCCGGTCGTCGATCCCACCTTCCTCGATCTCCAGGCCCGCAAAACGGCCCTCATCCGCGAACACGTCCAGGCCGCCCGCCCCGCCGCTGCTATCCGGGCGGATCTCGAAGCCGCCGGCGCTGCCGAAGTGGAGTTTTACCGTTCCAAAGGCTTCGTGAAGGCCCTTCTCGACATGAACGCGGTGGCCTGAAAAGGCTCTCCAGCCGTCCTTTGACCTCGCGGGCCAAGGTCGAGGGGAACAAAACCCTTGCGTCCAAGCTGGTCGCGGTTAGTCTCCGCGCCCTTTTTCAGCCCACCCCCTTCTTACCCCGTTCACCGTCATGTCACAGCATCGCAGCCTCAAGACCTCCGGCTCCGTCGGCACCAAGCGCAGCGTTTTGAAACGCGGCGAACGCATCAAACTCCTGAAGTCCCGTGGGCTTTGGAAGGAAGGCCGCCTTCCCACCAACCTGCCAAAGACCAAGTCGGAGTAAGCCATCGCGCCTGCCTTGTGGCGGCGCGATCCTGACCCCGCCAGCCCTGCTTTCTCGTGCGCCTAAACCGCTACCTCAGCCAGTGCGGCGTCGCCTCCCGACGCGGAGCCGAGCAGATCGTCCTCGAAGGACGAGTCTCCATCAACGGCCACGTCATTAAGAACCTCGCCACGCAGGTGTCCCCCGAGGACAAAGTCGTGGTCGATGGCAGACCCGTCCAGGCAGAGATGCCCATCGTCATCGCCATCAACAAGCCCCGCGGCTATATTTGTTCGCATGGCGACACGCACGAGCGCATGACGATCTACGATCTCCTGCCGCTGAAATATCAAAACCTGCATCATGTGGGCCGGCTCGATAAGGAGAGCGAAGGCCTCATCCTCATGACGAACCGTGGGGATCTCTCCCACCGTCTCATGCACCCCAGCATGGGGGCGGAAAAAGAATACGAGGTGGTCGTGGACCAGCCGCTGAACCCCGAGGTGCTCTCCAAGCTCATCAAGGGCATGCTCACTGAGGAAGGTCACGCCCGCGCTGAGCGTGCCTGGCTGGAAAAGCCAAACAAAGCACATGTGGTGCTCAAGCAGGGCCTCAAGCGCCAGATCCGCCTGATGTTTTACCACCTCGGCTACGAGGTCGAGCGTCTCACCCGCATCCGCATCGGCTGGCTGCAACTGCGCGGCCTTCAGCTCGGTGGGTGGAAGGAATTGAAGCCTGCTGATGTGGAGCGTTTCTTCAAAGAAACCGCTGCCGCACCTCGCGAACGTGCTCGTCCTACGACCGCTCGCAAACCGGCCGTCCAAGACGATTCGGATACCTTCGCGCCCTCCAAAAAAGTCGCCAAAAAGGCGGCCCCACGCCGCCCTCGCCCGGCTGGTCCAAAGCGGACGGAGAAGCCCGAACGCCCCAAGCGTCGCTCGGCCTTCAGCAAGACACGTCGGCCTCGCTGAGCTGCTGAAGCGGCAAGAGGTTGATCTTACTTTTTCGTGTTCCCGAGCATCTCCAGGTGCTTTGCGTGCAGGAAAGTCTCCAGCTCCTTTTGAGACGGCAGCTCCACGGCGTATTTGGAAACGAAGAGTTTATTGTCCACGCTCGCCGTGGCGTAACGCACCAGCGCGTGGTCCTTGTCCGTGCAAAGCAGCAGGCCGATGGGTGGATTGTCCCCCGGCGACATCATGTGCTCGCGATACCATGTGACGTAGGTGTTGAGCTGACCGAGGTGCTCGTGCGTGAAGGGTTCGATCTTCAGCTCCGCCAGCACATGGCACTTCAGGATGCGGTGATAAAAGACCAGATCGACAAACCCGCGCGTCTTGCCGATCACGATGCTCTTTTGCTGCGCCTCAAGGCAGAAGCCGTGGCCCAGCTCCAGCAAAAACTCCCGCATGTGCTCGATCAGCGCCGCCTCCAGATCGCTCTCCGCCACCGCGTCCTTCGCCCGCAGCCCCAGGAACTCAAAAACATACGGATCACGGATCGCCAGCTTCGGCTCCGCCGCCTCGATGCCCTCGTTCACCATCTTCGAGAGCTTTTCCTTGTCCTTCGAAAGCCCCGAACGCTCAAAATACAACGACCCGATCTGCCTTTTCAAATCCCGCACCGACCAGTTGCCGCGAATACACTCGATCTCGTAAAAGGCACGCTTGAGCGGCTGGTCGATGGAAACCAGAAGTTCAAAGTGGGAGAAGGACAGTCTTTCGATCAATAGCTGTCCACCCGTGGTGAATTTAGAGGCCACTGGCTTCTGAATTTCCGCCAACCAGTGCCCAATAGAGTCTCCCGCGACTGTCTCCGCAGATTGTGCGGACAGTGTCCGCACTTTTTGGTTCTTCTCTGATTTCCCGGTTACTAAACGGAGATTTTCGTCTTTCCCAGATTGTTCGGTCACTGTCCGAACAATTGAGTTGGTAGATTGTGCGGACAGTGTCCGCACAATTGCAAATGGACTGTTTTCCACTCTAGACAGAGCGAAAAAGGATTGTGCGGTCACTGACTGCACAATCTGGGGATAGGTCCGGTAGAAGGTCACATAAAGGTAGAGCTGCCTCCGCCCGGCGTTGGTCACTTCGGTGGATTCGAGGCTTTTTGCCAAGGCATCGATCAATCCCTCGCCATACTTCGCGCGGTCTTGTCCGTGCAGTTCATAATGGTGAATATAAGCCCCGATCACCCAGTTCCGCAGCGTGAGGGTCGTGTTGACCGTGCGGTTCACCACGGCGGCGCTTTCGGTGTGGACGTGCTGGATGGCGTCCACGAGCGATTTGAAGCTCATGGAAGCGTCCGGCTTGGTGCGGACGATGCGTTTGGCTTTTTTGGCAGCGGGCTTTTTCATCACTGGGCCTTTCGCAGCACGCGGTAGCCGTGTTCGTTCAGCAGCGCAATCGTCCCGCGATCACTCGAATCACGAGCGGCATCGGCGAGGGAATTGAGGGCGTTGTAGATGGACTCGACGGCGGCATCGAGGGACTCGGCGCGGGTCTCGTGGGCTTTGTAGAGGTTTTCGAGGCAGCTCGCGAAGTGGAAGGCGAACTCGAGCTTCTTGGCGTAGTAAAGTGTGAGCGTGCGGCTGCCTTCGCGGGCACGGGTGTTGGCGCGGTAGAACTCGCTCATCGCGGTGAGGTAGTGCGTTTTGAGCTGCGTGACCCACTCGGGCAGTGGGTCTTTGGAATCAAGATGACGCGTGAGCATGTCGGGCGATGGCTGGCCGAGTGTGGCGGCGTGTTTTTCGATCAAGGCGTTCGCTTTGGCGATCTCTTGGAAGCCCAGCCACAGGCGCTCGGCGACGCCTTCGCCGCACATCGGCGTGATGAGGTCGCTGAGGGATTTTTCATCGGTGAACTCCATCTGCGGCAAAAAAGTGCCGGGAAGCGGTTCGGCCTCGATGACCTCAAAACCCATCTTCGCGGCTTTTTCGCGGAAACGGGCCGTGATGGCGGCCACGCCGGCATTTTCGAAGGTTTTGGCACCTGCGAAGGCTTTGCGGCCGGCCGTGTCTCCATGGACGCGGATGGGTGAAAAGGGCTTCACGCTCTTCGGCACGGCCACGGCGGTGTAGTTGAGCACTTTGAGCTGCTGGAGGCGTTTTTCGAGCTCTTCATCGCTCCATGACTCCTGGCCCATCGCGGTGCCGGTGTAGCCATTCCACACGCGAGAGCCGCTGACGGGTCGCGAGGCGAGTTCGAGCGTTTGGGGCTTCGATTCAGCCTTCGCGAGCGCGGAGCCGCCCTGAGCGATGCAGAGGAGATTTTCACGCGTGCGCACATAGATGCGGCCATCGGCGATGCTTGGTGTGGCGATGATTTCTTCACCAAGATCGTTTTTGCCGAGCACCTTCAATTCGGGGCCGTCTTCGAGCACGACGACGAAGCCGTTTTTGCCCGCGACATACACTTTGCCATCGGCAGCGACGGCGGAGGCAAAGTAGTCGCCGAAGTTGCCGAGGCGGCTGCGATCCCACAGCGACTTGCCGTCCTTGGCGTCATAGCAGCTCGACATGCCGCCGCTTTTCACGAGGTAGAGGCGGCCGTTGTAAAACAGCGGGCTGGAGATGTTCGAGGGCGTCTTGGGATCGATCGACCAGAGCAGATGTGTCTTCGTCACATCGCCGCTGCCGCCGCCACGGATGGCCTGGATGATGTTTCCACCAGCGGCCATGTTGTCGGGGCTTTGGAAGGCGGTGTCGATCTCGTCGGCATCAATGAGGCCGTTTTTGTTTTTGTCGGAAGCGTCAAAGCGCTCGTGGAATTCCTTCGGCGTCTCGTCGCGGGCGAGGATCTTGTCCTGATTGGTGTCGAGCCATTCGAGCAGCGCATGTTTGAGTGTGCGAGTGCTGTCGCCGTAGCTTTGCACGGCGATGTAGATGATGTCGTCCTGCACGACCGGCGTGACCATGATGGTGCGCAGGAGCGTGTTGCAGGTCCATTTCTCCACGCCGGTGGCGGGGTCATAGCCCTTCATCTTGCCGCTGCCGGCCACGACGATGTCGCCTTGGCAAATGACGGGCACCGCATAGCCGGCGAGCATGTCCTTGCGCAGCGTCTTCCACTTTTCTTTTCCCGTTTTGGCATCCACGGCGACGAGGAAGGGCGCGAGGTCATCATCCTGACAAAAGATGACCATGCCATCGTGCACAATAGGCGAGGACGCCGCGCCCCAGTCCATCAGGTAAGCCGGACGCGGCATCGAGTAGCGCCACGCTTCCTTGCCCGTGGCGCAATCAAACGCCAACAGGCCGATGGTGCTGAAATGGATGAAGACACGCTCGCCATCCGTGGCCGGCGTGGCGGCGGCGTGGCTGTTTGGCGGCGTGATGCGTGGCAGCGTGCCCGTTTCGAATTCCGTGCGCCATTTCGGAGCGCCGGTGGCGGCATCAAAGGCATGCATCGCGGCCTTTGAGTCGCCCGCCAGGCCGCTGGCATAGACGATGCCGTCTTTGATGATCGCCGAGCCCACGCCATCACCGAGCCGTGCCTTCCACGCGATGTTTTTGTCCGCGCTGAACTCCAGCGGCAGGTTTTTGGAGCTGGAGATGCCGCTCGCATTGGGGCCGCGGAACTGCGCCCAGTCCTCGGCATGGAGTGTGAAGGCGAGGAGGCAGAGCGCGGCGGTGAATTTCATGCGCGAGGCATACGAGGCCGGGCCACCGCCTATATCATGGCTTGAACTCGCCCGTTTTGGACTGCATAAAATGCGGCGATGAAACTCCGCGCCTGCCTCGCCAGCCTGCTGCTCGCCGCCTCGACCATGATGGCGGTGGAAATCGACGCGGAGACGTTTCTCAAAAGCCTTGATGGGGCCAAGGTGCTCAAGGGCCGTGCGATGGAGTATGAGCTCTCGGGCGCCAGCTACCGCACGTACCAGCCGGAGGTGTCTCCTTCGCCGGATGGCGGGTTGTTTGTCTCCCTCCGCATCGATCACATGCGCGGCTTCCTCGCGTCCGATGACCACGCCAGCCTAGAGGTTACGATTTCACCCGATGGAGCCATCGTGGCGGCGCAAAGCAGCATCGCGCTGCAAGGCATCACCATCAGCAGTGATCTCATCAAAGGCACCGCCGCCGCTTCGACGACGGTGACCACGCCGTATGTGGATCGGGCGGTGAAGATCGGCACGGACCTCGTGGCCGATCTGTCCTCGAAGTTGCTGCGCGAAAAAATTGTCGAGCCAGGCCGCGTGTCCTTTCCTGCGGCCATTCGTCATAACTACAACCTGCTCTTCCAATCCGTGAAGAAGGCCGAGGTCACCGTGCGGCCCGCCGATGCGCCGAAGCCCGTCGCCGCACCGGAGGTAAAACCTTTCCAGCCTAATCAGCCTGCGGTGCCCCCGAAGAAGTAAGCGGGATCACTTCACGATCGTCCAGGACAGCCAGTAGGCCTGTGCCATGACGAGCAGGCCCATGAGCAGCGCCAGCGCGATGCTATGCCAGAAGACACTGCGAAGCACCGTGCCTGCATCGGGACTCTCGGGATGCCCGCCGGTCGCCACACTGGCCACGACGATGCTTTGCGCGTCGATCATTTTGCCCATCACCCCACCGCTGCTGTTCGCCGCAGCCATTTGAATGGGTGAGAGATGGAGCTGGTTCGCGGTGACCTGCTGGAGATTGCCAAAGAGCACATTAGAAGAGGTGTCGCTGCCGGTGAGAGCCACGCCGAGCCAACCGATGATCGGCGAGAAGAACGGAAACAACCATCCGGTCGAGGCCATCATGAGCCCCATCGTCGTATCCGTGCCGCTGTATCGGGTCACATAGCCGAGGGCGAGCATCAGCGAGATGGTGAGCAGAGAGACACGCAGCTTCCAGATGGTCTCGAAGTAGATTTTCACCACCCGTCCCGGCTTCAGGCCGAGACACAGGCCCGCCAGCAGGCCCGCGAGCATCGCGGCGGTGCCGGTGGCTGATAGTGCGTTGAATTTGAACACCGCCTTCTCGACCTCCGCGTGCATGACGACCGGCGGCACCTTCTCGATGGCCTTGTGCAGCAGCGGCACCTCGATCTCGCGATTGAAGAGGCTGTTGAGGCCAGTCTTCACCTGCGGCATGCCCCAGAGGAACACGAAGGTCGTGAGGAATATCCACGGCAGCCAAGCCTTCCATGCGCCAGGAACTGCGGAGGCCTCCGCCGTCTTCGTTTTCGGCTTCCACACCTTCATGAAAAGCACGAGCGACACCATCGCCGCCACGGCGCTGACGATGTCCACTAGCCACGGGCCATGGTCGTTGCTCATCACGAACTGCATCACGCCAAAGCTCGCGCCGGTCACCAAGCACGCCGGCCACACGCCCAGCATGCCGCGCCATCCCGCTTGTGCCGCCACCAGCCAAAAGGGCACGATGAGCGAGAACAGCGGCAACTGCCGTCCCACCATCGCGCTGAGCGAAAGCAGATCTAGACCCGTGATGTCCGCCAGCGTCGTCAGTGGCGTGCCGAGCGAGCCAAAGGCCACCGGTGCCGTGTTGCCGATGAGCGCCAGTTTCGCGGCTTCGAGAGGTTTGAAGCCGAGGCCGATCATCAAAGCGCCCGTGATGGCCACCGGCGCTCCAAAACCCGCCGCGCCTTCGATGAAAGCCCCGAAACTGAACGCGATGAGCAGGGCTTGAATGCGTCGGTCACTCGAAAAGCCCGCAATTTGACGCTGCAGCACGGCGAACTGGCCGGTCTCGACACTCAGATTGTAAACGAACATCGCATTCAGCACGATCCAGCCGATGGGAAACAAGCCAAACACCGCGCCATTCACCGCGGCCATGCCTGCCAGTGGCGCGGGCATGTGATACACGAACACCGCAATCCCCAGCGCCGCGATCAAACCTGCCAGCGCCGCGAACTGCGCTCGCACATGCCAGAACGCCAGCAACCCCAGCAGCACCACCACCGGCACCGCCGCCACGAGCGAGGAGAGAATTAGATGGCCGAGGGGATCGTAGTTTTGGGTCCAGTGCATGCGAACACCCATTCAAAACGAAATCCACCCGCCAAGTCCAGCATCATTGTTTCTTCCTCTGAAACGGATGCAAAAACTGCTGCCAGTAGCCTTTGGGCACGGGATGGCCGCCGATGCCGTAGCCCGAGGGCCAGCGGCCGTTTTCGGGCATGTGGTGGGTGCCGAAGATCTTGTCGAAGAGGGGGAAGTGGACGGCGAAATTCACGTCGATGGCCTCCTTTTCGATGCCGTCATGCCAATGATGGAAGCGTGGCGTGACGAGCAACTTTTCGAGGAAGCCGAACTTCCAGCCGAGATTCGAGTGTACAAAGGCGGCGTAGAGGTAAACGACGAGGACGTAGGCATTCACGGCGCCTTGGCTAAAGCCGAGCACGATCATCGGAATGACGGTGGTGCTGCGTAGAGCCAGGATTTCGAAGAAATGCATCCGCGCCCCGGCGGTCCAGTCCATCGCCTGCGCCGAGTGATGCTCCGCATGGAAGCGCCATAGCGCCGGGATGCGGTGAACCCAGTATTTCTGCGGCCACCTGCGGCTTATAGTCTCCAGAATTTAGTTGGTCATTTTCTGAAAAAAATTTCATCGCATCCCGCTCGTCAGCGTGTCAGATTCGACCCCGTCCAACAGACACTCATGAACCTTACCTTAGGCCAGCGTCTCAAAGCCGCCCGCGAAGCTCGCGGGCTCTCGCTTGCAGATGCGGCGCATGAGACGCGGATCCCCTCACAGCGGCTGATCCATCTGGAGGCGGAAAATTACGCCTCCTTCGGCAGCATGACCTATGCCCGTTCGTTCCTGAAGCTTTACAGCGATTTTCTCGACGTGAATGCCGCCGAGGTGCTCGAAGAGCTGCCCTCTGCGGTGCTTGGCGGCCCGCAGGACTACCGTCACCTGGTGGACTCCTTTGGCCCCTGGCTCCGTGAAAAGCCGCAGCGCATGGAAAAACTCGCCGATCCGGTGGTGGGCCGACTGCAAACGATCAAATCTCCCGTTCCTGCCGCACTGGCTGTTTTTATCTGCGTGTTGGCGGCCAGCGGCATCTTTGGAAAGTATGAGATGGATTCGCAGCGCACGCTCACGAAGCAGCAGACGGTGCAGGATCAAAAACTGCCTTCCGCTGTGGAGCAGCCGATGAACATGGCCAACGAGGCTCCGCTCAGAGAGCAGGTGCAGCTGGCGATTCCGGTGGATCCGATCACCCTTCAGCCGAAACCCCGCAGCTATACGGTGCTGCAACCCGGTGACGGCCTCTAAGCCATGACTGCTCCCGCCGTTGAACGCCGCCGCTGGTGGATCACCCCGCTTCTTTGGTCGCTCGCCATTTTCGTCGGCCTCTACATCGCCTGCCGGGTGAATGAAACGGCCCGCGAGGTGGTGCTCCAAGCCGTCGGCTATCTTTTCGCCTTCATTACCACGCCCTTCATCCTCGAAGCCACCCTCTTCATCGGCGGCCTCGGCCTCGTGATGATCATCAACGGCCTCCGCATGGAACGCGATGGCGATGACTGGGTCGAGATGGAAGTGAAGGACGAGGAGAAGGAGCGGTAAACGGTGGGCCGTGGGCGGTAGGCCGTGTCGCTTGAGTCGCTTCGGTCACTTCCGTCCCTTCTTCTTTGCCACACGCTGCACGAGCGGCCAATCGGGATGCTCGGTGCGGGAGGATTTCATGAGGGCTTCGGCTTTGGCCACCAGCTCGGGCTTCTGCTTGGCGAGGTCGGTTTGCTCGCTGGCATCGTTTGAGAGGTCGTAGAGCTCGATGGGCTTTTCGGGGCCGTTGCGGACGGCTTTCCAGGTGCCAAGGCGGACGGCTTGCAGGGAGGTGCCCTCGTGAAGCTCCCAGTAAAAATGATCGCGTGAGGGGGCGGGGCCGCCTTGGAGGTAGTTCACGAGTGAAAGGCCATCGGTGCGGCATTCAGCAGGGATTTTGGCTTCGGCCAGCTCGGCGGCGGTGGGAAGAAAGTCCCAAAAAGCCCAGGGTTCATCGCTCACACGGCCTGCGGGCACTTTGCCGGGCCACCAAGACAGAGCGGCTTGGCGCAAGGCCCCTTCATAAAGACCGCGTTTGTAGCCGCGGAGGCCATTGGAGGCTTGGTTGAAGAGGCTGCCGACTTCGGACTTCGGATCGAAGGACGAGCCGTTATCGCCCGCGATCATCACGAGGGTGTTTTGATCGAGTTTCAGTTCCCGCAGCAGATCGAGCAGGCGGCCCACATCGCTATCGAGCCGGGTCACCTGGGCCGCGTAGGCCTTCTGCGTGGGCGTCCAGTCTTTGTCCGCGTAGATGCCGAGCTGGTCGATCTCGTGGCGACCATGCGGGAGTGTGATGGCGTAGTAGAGAAAGAAAGGCGTGTCCTTGTGCTCACGCACCCATTTCAATGCCTCGCCGGAGATCAGCTCCTGCGCGTAGGTCTTGCCGAGGCCTTTGCCGTTGTTGCCGGGCAGGTCGAAGCGTTGGTCGTCGTCGTAAAGGTAGGTGGGGAAGTAGCTGTGGGCGTGGCGCTGGCAGTTGTAGCCGTAGAAGTGGTCGAAACCGAGCTTCAGCGGGCTGCCGCTCGTATCGAACATGCCCATGCCCCACTTTCCGCAGGCGGCGGTGGCATAGCCGGCATCCTTCAAAATCCGCGCCACGGTGATCGTGCCCTCCGGCAACGGCTTTTGGCCTTCCGGCTGCACCTCGCGATTCGCCCGGATGGGGCAATGGCCGGTGTGCAGGCCCGTCATGAGCACGGAGCGTGAGGGAGCGCACACCGTGGTGCCGGAATAGCCCTGCATGTAGCGCGTGCCTTCCTTCGCCATGCGGTCGAGGTTCGGCGTCTGGATGATCTTCTGGCCGTAGCAGCCGAGATCGCCCTGCGCGAGATCATCGCAGAGGATGAAGACGATGTTCGGCTTCGCGAAAGCGGAGACGGCAAAGAGGAGTGAGAGGGCAGAAGTACCAAGTTTCATGTTTCAGGTGCATGCTAACGCAGCCCACGCTTGAAACTTGTAACCTGAAACCTAACTCACGCCCTTCATCAGTCGGCTGAGCGGTCGCGAGAGGATGAGCAGCAGCACGCCGGTGGCTCCGGCCAGATAGACGACCTGCATGAAGATGTGCGGCATCTGCGCGGAGGCATCGCCGGTGACCTCCCCGGCCAGCAGACCAGCGAGGATATTCCCCAAGGAGCTGCCGAGAAACCAGATGCCCATCGTCTGACCCGCGAGCCGTTCGGGAGCCAGTTTGGAGACCGCGCTGAGGCCGATCGGGCTGAGGAAGAGCTCACCCAGCGTGTGCAGCAGGTAGATGGAGATCAGCCAGGTGGGCAGCACCGGACCGGTAGCCAGCGCCTTCTGCGCAGCGAAGGCGGCCACGACAAAGCCGAGCGCCAGAGCAAACAAACCCCAGGCGAATTTGGTGATCATGAGCGGCTCCGCTTTGCGCCGTGCCAGCCTGCTCCACAGCATCGCCACCACCGGCGCGAGGGCAATGACCATCAGCGAGTTCAGCGACTGGAACTGACCCGCCGGGATGGTGCCGAGCGAACCTACCGTGCGGATCGTGTAGCGCTCCGCAAAGAGGCTGAAGGACGAGCCCGCCTGCTCAAACCCAGCAAAAAACAGCGCCGAGGCTCCAAACAGCACGACCACGAGCACCATGCGCTTCTTTTCATCGGAGGTGAGACCAGCGAGCAGGAAGGCCCAGGCAAAAAAAGCAGCCGCGAGGCAGGAGATGATCGTGGCGGTGGCCTTCGCCAGCGAGACCGGGTCGATGACGATGACGCCCGTGGCACACAGGGCCGTCAACACACCGATGGCGGCGATGCTCAGGATGAGCAGCAGTTTGTCACGACGCATGTGCGCGGCCGGATGCTCCGGCTGCACGCCGATGTGGGCGATGCGATGTTTCGTCAGATGAAACTGCACCAAGCCCAACACCATGCCCACCGCCGCCGCCGAGAAGCCCCAGCGCCAGCCAAAGCGCTGCGCCAGCCAAGGGCATAGGATCATGCCGATGAAGGCGCCGATGTTGATGCCCATGTAAAAGAGCGTGTAGCCCGCATCTCGCCGTGCTCCGCCCTCGGGATAAAGCTGCGCCACCATGCTGCTCATGTTTGATTTCAGCAGCCCCGAGCCCACCGCCACGATGACCAGGCCGATGTAAAACGCCTCTGGCCGCTCAATGCCCAAGGTGATGTGCCCGAGAGCGATCACCACTCCTCCCCACCACACCGCCCGCTTCATCCCCAGTAGGCGATCTCCCACCCAGCCGCCCGGCAGCGCCATCACATACACGAGCGCCGTGTAGAGTCCGTAAACCGCTGTGGCCTGCGCATCGCTCAGTTTGGCCCCCTGCACCTGATCCACCATGAACAGCACCAGCAGCGCCCGCATGCCGTAGTAGCTCATGCGCTCCCACATCTCGGTGAAAAACAGTGTCATCAATCCAGGCGGATGCTTCACGGGGGCGTTCATGGTGGGCAGAGAGGTTTTCAGGAAAGGTGAAAAGCGTTCTCTCACGATGACGACGAAACGCCAAGCCTTTATTGGCATCCACTCGCCTGCTCACCGGCTGCGCAGGCAAAAGCCCGCCACCATCGACGTGGCCGCCGAAGCTAGCCCGCACACGCCAGCGCATCGCGCGATGCTTTCACGCACGGAGTACCTTTCGAATTCCACCTTCGTGCGCACCGATCCGGTTCGGTCCACATAACTGCCCTCACGCTGCATCACGGCCCCATCGGCAAAGTAAGGCAGCATGACGAACACCGCGACGGCTGCCGCCAGGATGAAGGCGACAAGCGAGCCGATTTGCACGCGAACAAGAAGACGGGTGAAGCTGGACTGAGTCATCTGGCCGTGTCGATGGGTTCATCCCTGCCTCTCCTGCTCGCGGAACTGCGTCGGCGTGAGCTTGGTCATCTTCTTGAAGTCCTTGGAGAAGAAGAACTGGTCGTGGTAGCCCACCTGGCGGGCGATTTCCTTCACCGGATCATCGCTCTCGATGAGGCGGCGCTTCGCCTGATGAATGCGCTCGCGGCGCAGCCAGTCGATCGGGCTCGTGCCGAGCGCCGCTTTGAACTGCCGGCTGAAGTGGCTCTCGCTCATGCCGCTGAGCTGCGCCAGCTCCACGACTCGTGTGGGCATGTGAAAGTAGAGGCGCATGCGCTCCACGGCCTTTTGCACCGCCAGCGGCAGCTCCGGCTGGATGGTGCCAGGCTCGGAAAGCCGCGCATCAAACAGGATGCCAATGATCGCCGCCACCGCCGCGCTCGTCAGCGCTCCATCACTCGGCCGCTGACCCGTCATGCGTTCAAAAGCCCGCTCAAACTCCAGCGCCACGGCCTTCGCATCCACCTTCTCAAACACCGGCTGCGAGCGAATCTGTAGCAGCTCCGAGATGCGATCCAGCGGGCGACCCTCCACCCGTAGCCAGTAGAGCTCCCACGGCTCCCGCGTCACCGCGCCGTAGGCATGCGGGTGGTGACAGTTCACCCACACCAGCGAGCCGGGGCCCACGTCATGCTTCTTACCCGCCACCCGCAGCCAGCCCCTGCCACTGAGGCAGAGGATGAATTCATGGCCGGGATAAGTCTCCCGCTCGATGCGGTGATCGATGCCCGCTTTGAGGTGTCCGGCTCTGACCACCGAATAAAACAAATCGCGCTGCCAGTCGGCAGGCGTGGCATACAGGTTCTGGTAAAACAGCGTTTCTTGGAAGAGCGAAGGCATGGCGGGATATTACATCAAAGCCCCGCCAGATGTCGAGAGCGGATTCAGCCAGGGCAGAAATCAGGCGAGCCAAGCGCCTTGGTTTGGAGAAGGTTTTCGTGGCCACCGACAGGATGCGTGGGCTGGTAGCCGTCCGAGCCGGAGGCTCGCCAGAAGGTCGCCGGTGGTGAAGATGGCGCAGCCATCGGGAACCACCGGAGTCGAGGACATCGCCTCCCATGACCACCACGCGCTGGAGGGAGCGCGAGAAGCATTCCGCCTAAATTTAGAAAGGAGGAACCACGGAATACACAGAATACACGGAAAGATCAGGCCCAGATCTGATCATGCTCTCACAGCTTTTGGATGAGTGTGGTGAAGTGGACGCATCTCTTCGTTTTCCGTGTATTCAGTGTATTCCGTGGCCGGCCATTCCCGTTTCTGGGTTCGATGGCTGTGTGGCCTTCGTCCCCTTCTCGCGCCCTTCCAGGGCGCAGCGGAGGATGAATGGGGTGTCGGCGTGGTTCCGGTGGTTTCGCTTCGCGACTTCGTAGCACCACCGACTCATTTCTTGCGAGCCTCCGGCTCGGCAGGATCACGCCTCCCTCAACGGCACCTCATCAAACCGCTCTTCATGCGATCTGCAGTGCGAGTTTAGATTCTGAAGTCGGACGGCGAGGAGGCGCATGAGGGAGTGGTGGGCTAAACGAGCCTATCGATTTTGAGTCTGCACGGCCCATGACTAGTTTGTCCTTTCACGAGTCATTCGAACATACCAACTTCTCCCAGCCTTATCGGTTACAAAACCGGGATCATCGATAGAAAGCGGTTCATCCTGATTCTCGACTTCAATCCATCCGCCATTTGGAAACTGGAAACGTTCAATCCAAATTTCACGATATGTGAATGTGGAATAAGTAGTCATGCCGAATCTGTCTTCACCCGTCTCTTCGGATTCAGACCGTGATTGCACTCGAATATCCGCCAACACCTTGTATTTCTTGTCGGAACTCTCAGGCTCAACCTCCACATAATACCTTGCCTTAAAGTTAGGCTTCTCCAGAAAGTGCCCAATGATTGGGACGCCATAATGCTCAATGAGAGCAACTTTCTGCCAACCAAAAAGGAAGTATACAAAAGCGAAGCATCCAGCAACGAGTGGCGTCAGCTTCTTCTCAATCACAGCGTCAGCTATTCCGATGGTGACCAACAAAAAAAGAGTCGGAACAGCTATGAGTGACATCAAAAGAAACAATGACTCTGACTGTGATGCAAGAGGGCCGTAACCGAGCCACAGACAGACAAAAAGCCTCCAGTAATCCCCATCAGTCGGGCGTCGATAGACTCGTGGCTCATGGTCAAGATGCGTCAATCGCCAACAAAATATCGCCAACGTCCACCCAATGGAAATGGCCGCAATTGCAATGACTGCTTGAGCCACCCAAGGCACCCACTTGAGTGCATATCCGGATAAAAGCTTCAATCCGAACAATCCCCATAGCAGCATATTCAGCTTATCCTCGTGCTTGATGTGAAGTGGCATGGCTAGGTGTAAGGTTTTACTGATACGGGTTTGGATTGGTCTGGAAATCTGTTCTGATTTTTGAAACTAGATCGTTTCGAGTATTCACCCAAGCGCCCTCTCCTCCCTCAACGCTAGCAGCTCATCAAACACGGCGGTGAGTTCGTCGCCTTCGATGTGCTTTTCGTGGAGGAGTTCGCGGAAGACATCGCGGGGCTGGAGGTCGTGGAGGGTGGGGGCGGTGGATTGCCAGGGGGCCGTTTCGGAGACGGGGAGGTCGGCGAGGACTTTGAGGACCTCGAAGCGGCCTGCGGCGGCTTCGCGGACCTGACGGTCGAGATCGGGCTCGGGGGCGTCGAGCTTCACGGTGACCTCGGCCCAGGCTCCGGCAGGCATGTTGGCGAGATCGGCGGTGAGGGACGCGCGGTTTGCCTTCACGCGGACGAGCTGGCGGGTGGTGGGTATCGGCAGAGTCTGAACTTCAATTCTTCTGTCCCCATTCTTTTGTCGATCCGGGTCGGATTTCGACAGGAGAATGGGGACAGGAGAATGATCTTGAGTGTCAATGATGACTACAGACTTCGCATCGGCGGCTTCGGAGAAGCTGAGGGGGATGGGGGAGCCGCTGTAGCGGATGGTTTCGTGGCCGGCGACACGTTGCGGGCGGTGTAGGTGGCCGAGGGCGGTGTAGTCGAAGCCGTCAAAGATGTCCGCGCCGACGGAGCCGAGGTTGCCGATGTGGATGTCGCGCTCGCTGTCGCTGGTGGTGGCACCGAGGACGGTGAGGTGGCCCATGGCGATGACGGGACGGCCTTGGGCGAGAGCGCGACACGTGGCGAGCTGCGAGGCGTAGTGGGCGCGAATGGCGGCGCGGACCTGCTCATGCACGGTGGCGAGCGTTTCACCCGCCGTGGCCTGGCGGAGGTCACGCTCACGCAGGAAGGGCACGGCGGCGACGACCGCGCCGCCGAGATCGACGAGGTTGTTTTCGCCCGCGTGGCCGAAGACATGCACGTCGAAGCGGCGCAGCAGATCACGCGGGGCGTTGAGGTGGGAGGCAGAGTCGTGGTTGCCACCGGTGATGATGGCCTTCACCGTTTTCAGATCAGCGAGGCGCTTCAAGAAGTCGAAGTAGAGCGCGACGGCCTCCTGCGGCGGGTTCGCGGCATCGAAGACATCGCCGCTGAGGAGTAGGGCGTCGATTTTTTCGGTGCGGAGCGTTTCGATGAGCCAGTCCACGAAGGCCGCGTGCTCAGCGAGGCGGTCCCGCTCAATGAGGCGGGCACCGAGATGCCAGTCGGCGGTGTGGAGGAGGCGCATGCAGTTCATTTAGCTCGGGAGTGCGGGGAGAAAAGACGGAGTGATGGAGTTTTGGAGAAATGATGTTGGCCGGAAGAGGGAAGAGACGCCAGATTTCCGGGCTTTGTCCGCCGAACTCCCGACCCGCCCTTCTTTGCCTGAGAAATCACCGCCGTGGTGGTTGTGGCCGCATGTGCTGAGCCTGGAGGCGCCGCTGGTGGCGGTGCTGTGGCAGATGGGCCTCGCGAAGGCGCACGGGCTGCATCTGATGCCGATGGTGCATGCGGGTCTGGGACTGGTGGTGTGGATCATCTATGTGCTCGACCGGCTGTGGGACACCTTTCGCCAGCCGCAGGCGGAGCTGGATGTGCGGCATGCGTTTTACCGGCGGCATCGCGTGCTCTTTATGGCGCTCCTCATGCCGCTGGCGCTGGCGGCGGCGGCATGGATCGCCTTGAAGGAAATCCCGGAAGGCATCCTGTGGCAGGCGGTAAGCATCGCGGTCTTTGTAGCGCTGTATTTCTTCATCTATGTGGCCCGCATCGCCCCGGCGCTGATGCCGCGACCCCACGCGGCGGCGCTGCTCTTTGCGCTGGGCTGCACGGCGAGCATTCGCTTCTTCTCGATGCCGGAGACCTGGGCGGACCCGATGCTGGAATGCGCGGTGCTGACGCTGCTGTTCCTCGCGAACCTGAGCGCCCTCGCCGCGAAAGAAGAAGAGGCCGCTGGCAAATCCGCGCACTGGCACGCCGCGCATCCTACCCTGCTCGGCGGCAATGTGCTGGTGATGGTGGCGGTGCTTTATTTCATTCAAAAAGGCACCTTCGATGCCGTCCTGCTCGCTCCCGCCACGGCGGCGCTTGTCGGTCTGGCCCTCATGACCATCCTGCATCGCTTCCGTGGCAAACTGAGCGTCGAGCAGCACCGCGTGCTGGCGGATCTGGCGATGATTTTGCCGCTGCCGGTGGTGTGGATGTGAGCGGCGGAGACGTGTGGACTTTCACCCTGGCCGGGAATGGTTGACCACGGAATACACAGAATACACGGAAGTAAGAATGAGGGTTTCGATAGCAGCTCCGTGGGGCATGTGCCGCTTTTTCTGTTCCGTGTATTCTGTGTATTCCGTGGTTCCTCTCACCGTCTCGGCTGCCAGCGGTAGTGGCCGGTGAGCGGAAACTCAAAGAGGCGGTTTTCGCACTGCGGGCCCTGGCCGATGTTGTGGACGATCCAGGGCGTGCTGCCGCCATCAGGCGCGGGGACGACCAACGCAATGTGCGGGAGCTTCCCGGCGACGGTGCAGGTGATGAGATCGCCCGGAAGATAGTCAGAGCCGTTTAGCGTGACGGGCAGCGAAGCTCCCTGACGCTTGAAAAACATCTGCAAATTCGGCACGCGGCGGTGGTCGATGTTTTTATCCGGCGCGGAGAGGCCCCAATGCTTCGGGTAGGCGGCGAAGTGGCGCTTCATGTCCTCATGAACGAGCTTTTGTAGATCGAAACTGAGCTTCCGATAGCTGCGGATGACCTCGTCCGTGCACACGCCGGTGCCCGCTGGCACATCACCGCCAGGATAATCGAGCCTCACATAGACCGGATCATAGCGCACGACCTGATGCGTGCGATCCAGCGCCGCATGCACGAGCCGCGAAGCAAGGCTGCCATCCTCTGGCATCTGCTTCCGCGATTGTTCCGCCTGCTCATGCGTGCTTTGCGCCTCTACCGAAAGGATGGCGAAAGCGAGTAGGAACCAGGTGCGGCGTTTCATGGCGAAGTGAATCAAAAGCCCACCGTGTAAAAGAAGCCCTGGGAGACCATTTCGGCCTCTTGCAGCGTGATCCAGCGCTCTTTGTAACGCTCGCCCCAACTGTCGCTGAAGGCGATTTCGTTGGTTTCTTTGTTGTAGCCGATGATGAGCACGACGTGGCCGCTTTCCTTGTCTTTGCGCATGGGATTGCTCGCGGCCTCGCCGGTGACTTTGGTCTTCCACTCGGCCCAGTTGGTGACGGTTTTGCGGGCCTTCGTGCGCTCGTTGGCGGTCTTGTTGAAGTCGTCCGTGCTGAAGAGGGTCCAGATGACCGGCACACCCTTGTCGATGTGCTTTTGCAGTTCCTTGAATTTCAGCTCACCCTGCCAGGCGTCGGCGGAGCGGTTCTTGCTGCGGATCTGCTTACCCATACCTTCAAAGATGGCCTGCATGCTCGTCCCACCGCCAAAGCCGGTGTTGCCCTTGTTGGCGATGATATACATGTCCGCCGGGATGCCGAGGAAGCGCATGGCACGCTCTGCCGTGGCGGGAGCGCAGTAGCCTTTCGGGCCTTGATCGACCATCGGGATGTCGCCGATGACCACATCGCCGTTTTCGCGCTTTTCGAGGTTCGCGAGGGCACGAGCCTTGATGACCTTGTCCACGGTGTCTTCCACCTTGCCGCCGGCATCGGCAAAGGCACTCGGCACGATCTGAATGCCGACGTACTCGCCCTCCACATCGGCCAGCAGGATGCTGTGACCACGCCAGTCCCAGCGCAGCATGTTTTCCCGCACGGACTGCGAATCGCCGATGCGCTCCTTCTTTGGCTCGCCGAGTTTTTTCGTCAGCGTGGCGGTGATGGCGGCCACGTCCTTGTCCATCGCCGTTTTGACGATGGCGGCGGCCTTCGCTGGCGGGGTGTCCTTGTCGAAATGCATCTCACCGCTGCCCTTGGCGCTGAAGAGATCGCCCTTGTTGGCAAAGACGAGCGAGAAGGACGTCACGCGATCATTCTCCGCATACATGGCGACGGAGAAAGGATGCGCCCCGAACATCTGGAAATCGTCCTTCGTGTAGCTGCGGAAGCTGCTCGCGACCTTCGTCTTCGACTCCGCCGGGAGGTCGAGCTTCTGCGCCAGCTCCTCGGCTGGGCTGTCCCAAAGCGAGGTCTCCGAGAAAAGCGGCTGGCCGATGGCTTCATTCACCGCCGCAGGCTCCAGCTTGTCATTGGGCGAGGGTTTAAAGGTCGCCTTGCTGACTACAGGCGCGGCAGCGGTGGCGGGCATCGACTTCAAATACTGCTGATCCGCCGCCGAGAGGGACGTGATGGGCAGCGTGAACTGCTGGCCCGCCGCCGTTACGATGGTCATATTCGCGCCGCTGATGCCGAGCACGCGGGCCTGGACGGTTTTGCCCTGCGCACTGGTGAACGTGCGCAGTTCCGCCTGGGCCATGGCGAGGCCGGAGAAAGCTGCGAGAGCGAAGAAGAGACGGGTGGGGGTCCTCATGGCGGCCTTTTTATCGGAGCGACGGGGAAAGGTCAAGAGGGCTCAGGGGCTGAGAATCAATGGAGTGATGGAGTGGTGGAGTGGTGGAGTGATGGAGTGGTGGAGTGGTGGAGTGGTGGAGTGGTGGAGTGGTGGAGTGGTGGAGTGGTGGAGTGGTGGAGTGATGGAGTGGTGGAGTGGTGGAGTGGTGGAGTGGTGGAGTGGTGGAGTGGTGGAGTGGTGGAGTGGTGGGGTGATGCCGAAGTCTCAACACTCCAGCACTCCGATTCTCCACCACTCCATCTCCTCCGACGCCGAAACTTCCCGCGCCCGCCGCCGTTTGAAGCGCTCGCATGAAAAAGCTCCTTCCACTCCTCGCTTTCTTGTCACTCAACGCCGCTGCCCAGCAGCGGCCCAATCCCTTCACCAACTGGGATCGCAACCAAGATGGCAAACTCAGTCCCGAAGAGCTGCCGGAAGGTCTGCGGAAGAATTTTGACCGCGTGGATGCCGACAAGGACGGCTTTGTCTCGAAGACCGAGCACGAAGCCATCTTCAACCGAGCCGCGCAGGCACTCAACAACGCCCTCACCCCGCAGGGCATCGACGCGAAGCGCGACATCGCCTACGCGGACACCGAGAACCCACGCCAGCGTCTCGACCTCTACCTGCCGAAGAAGCGGGCGAGCGACAAGCCGCTGCCGGTCATCGTTTTCATCCACGGCGGCGGCTGGAAGGGCGGCGATAAAGCGGGCGGCATCAGTAACGTGGGCCGCTTTGTGGGCAGCGGTCACTACGCCGGTGTCTCCGTGGGCTATCGACTCACCGGCGAGGCGCAGTGGCCCGCGCAGATCCATGATTGCAAAGCCGCCATCCGCTGGATCAAAGGTCACGCCAAAGAGCACGGGCTCGACGCCAGCAAGATCGCCGTGTGGGGCTCCTCTGCGGGCGGGCATCTCGTCTCCTTCCTCGGCACCAGTGGCGATGTGAAATCGCTCGAAGGCACGCTCGGCAAGCACACCGATCAAGACAGCAAGGTCGCCTGCGTGGTGAACTTCTTCGGCCCGGAGAACTTCCTCACCATGGTCACCCAAAAAAGCACCGTGGACCGCACCACGCCGGACTATCCTGAGGCCTTGCTGCTCGGCGGTCGCGTGCAGGAAAAGCAGGAAGCCGCGAAGGAAGCCTCACCCGTCACCCACATCTCCGCGGGCGATGCGCCCTTCCTCACCGCCCACGGCACGGAAGACCCGCTTGTGCCTTACGAGCAGGCTACGGAACTCGATGCCGCCTTGAAGAAAGCCGGTGTGGAATCCCTCCTCATCACGATGACGAATGGCGGCCACGGTTTCCGCAGCCCGGAGCTCGATCAGCGCATCCAGCAGTTCTTCGATCAACACCTCCGCGGCATCCCAGCGGAGATTTCGACGGCTGCGATCACCGTCGAGCCGAAGAAGTGAGGGCGTTTCAGGTTTCATGAAACCTGAAACCTGAAACCTGAAACTCACGCCGCGAGCGCTTCATCAAACCTCGCGATGAGGTCGGCCGTGTCTTCGAGGCCAGCGGAGACGCGGAGAAGCCAGCGGCTCACGCCGACGCTTTCCACCCATGGCAGCTCGTCGTAATGGGCGAGCAGCGTGTAAGGGCAGGCGAGCGTGAAATCCGTGCCGAGGCTGGGGCCTTTCGTGACGCGGAGGGCATCATACACCACGGGGCTGCGTGTCTCGGGGTTCTTCAAGGTGAAGGAGAACAAGCAGCCGTAGCCGCCGTTGTCGCGGCGGATGAATTCATAGCCGCGACCGCCATCCACCTTGGCATGCCACACACGATCCACCGCCGGATGCGAGCGGAGATGCTCGGCGAGTGCGGTGGCGTTCTGGCTCATGCGGGTGACACGCTCGACGAAGGTGCGGCTGTGTTGTTCCAAAGAGACGGCATCGCCGCGCCACAGCTCATGATCGGCATGCGCATGCAGGAAGGCGGAAAACGCGGCGTGATGCGGTGAGCGACGGTTCAGCACGACACTGCCCGCGAGCACATCGCCAGCACCCGAGAAGCTCTTCGTGAGGCTGGTGGTCACCACATCGGCCACGCGATGCGCATCCGCATGCGCCACGGCGGCGATGGTGTCATCGACGACGATCGGCGTGTCTGGCTGCGCCTCTCGGCGGATCTCCAGCAGGCGTTCAAAGTCCACGCAGCGCAGCAGCGGATTGCTCGGCGCTTCACAAAAGAGGCCTGCGAGAGCTTCACGTTTCAGCAACGCACGCAGATCATCATACTCGCTCTCTTGAATCATCGGCAGGAAGTGCGCTCCGCTGCCCAAACGCTGCTGCAGCTTCAGCACATCCACATAGGGGAAGTCGAGCTGGGCGGTCTTCCGACCGGGGAAGAGCGTGGTGAGCATGCGATGCACCGCGTAATTTGCCGCCATGCCGCTGGGAAAGAGAAACACATCTTCCGGCTGCTGCCCGGCGAGCGCGGCGATGCGGGCGCGGATGGTTTGATTGGCTTCGTGGCCTTGCGCTGCGGTGACGCCAGCGAGGTGCGTGCCCAGCGCATCCGCTGCCTGGCGGGTGCTCACGCATTCACCGCAGAAGCGCCAAAAGCGCCGCGCTTCATCATAGGCCGCCGCAGGAAAGATGGCCACGCCGAGGCGCTCATCCGTCCACGTGGTGGCATGGCCGGTTTGAATGAAATCGAGGCACCTCTGCGCATGCACGAGGCGTGGGAAGACGAGGCAGCGCTCGCCTTCCTTGGCAAACTCACGCTCCGCCAGAGCGAAGAGCGAGCTGATGGCCGGCGGGCAGCAGAAGCGCGGGTAGCCGCTTTGGAAGCTCGCCACAATCGCAGGATCTTTTTCCTCGTAGCCGATGACGTGTCTCCAAAGCGGCAGGCATACCGACACGCCAAATTCGTGCGGCGGGATGGCCTTGCCGAGGTCGGCGGCATGGCAGAGCGGGTGCTGGAGGAGGTCGGTCATCGGAGGCGGCTTTTCTTCACGCAAAGCCGCCGCCGCGCAAAGGATCATTGCGCAGGATTTGCAGCCCCGGTAAAGGTCACACGACATGAGCGACCTCGCCGAACGCATGCGCCACGACCTCGAAGAGATCGGCCGCACCTGCATGCCCTTTGGCAAATTTGGGCCGCAGCACTTCCCGCCCAATGGCGCTCCCATCTTCGACATCCCGGCCGAGTACCTCGCGTGGTTTGCCAACAAGGCCGGCTTTCCCAAAGGCCGCCTCGGTGTGCTGCTGCGCATGGTGTATCAAATGAAGGTCGATGGCAGTGACATCGTGTTTGAGCCCTTTCGGAAGCGAAACGGCGGTCGGACGCCACTGCGACCCGAGAGGCCAAAAACCATCGTGCGGAACGATGACCTACCGTTTTGATCAGCGGATCATCTCATACACCCGCGCATGCTGCGCGATGCCGATGCGCGGGCCGGCGAAACCGCGACGGATGAGTTCCTTCCGCAGATAAAGCATCATCCCGGCATGCGAGACGAGCAGTACCTCGTCGTTTTGCGATTCGATCAGATCCGCCACCGCCTTCACGCGGGTGAAAAAGGCATCGCGCAGATGCCTTTGCGATGCATGACCGCTCAACCAAGCCAAACGGATCACCATCCGCCAAGCCCACACCGGCAGCCGCAGCTCACCGGTGCCAAACGGACCAAACTCCGCCTCCCGCAGCGTGGGCAGCCGCGTGATCTCGCCGCGAAACAGCGCCCGCGCCGTCGTTTCCGCCCGCGGCAGATCGCTCGTGTAGCAGCGGGACCAGCGCGGCGTTTCATCGGCCACCGGAAAGGGCTTCACCTCCGCGATGTCGTAGTGCGCCCGCCATGCCTGAAGCTCCGCCGAGGTGCACCGGCGGCTCGGCCAAGGCACCGGAACGGGAAAGTGACGCGCGAGGCCGATGCGCAGGGCATTCTTTTTCATGGTGGGCGTGCATGTAGGCCATGAAACCGAGCACGCAAGAGACCTGAACCGAGTGACCCACTTGGCTTTTGCATGGTCCGCCAGCTGACCGCCGTATTGCCAAGCTCATGCGTTCCTTGTCGTCACCCATCCAGCTGGCCTTAAAGCTCGTCGTCATGGCCATTGGCATGGTCGGCAGCCTCCATGCGCAGGATGACGAAGCCATCCCACGGCCCATGCGAGAGGAGACCTTCGAGGCCCTCATGGCTAATCCGCCTTTCACCCGCTCGCTCGGCTTCTCCGACTCCATCATCCTCACGGGCGTGGCCAAATTTGATCAGGACACCTTCGCCACCCTGATGGACACCCAGACGATGGAATCCCAAATCGTCTCCAAGATTCCGAACCGCGAAGGTTGGCAATTGATTGGCGTCGGCGGAAATTCGGCCAAGGCAGAAACCTGGATCGCCAAGATTCAAATTCGCGGCGGAGAGATCGTCTCCATCCGCTATCAAAAGCCACCGCCACGTCCCCCGAAGTCCGGTGCCAGCGGCAAAGGAAGCAGCGGCAGCAGCGGCGGATCAGGCACGCTCACCACCGCGCAGATCAGTGAGGCACGTGCTGCCGCCGTGAACTACAAAGAAGGCTTCACCTCCGACGGTTATCCCCGTCAGCCGCCACGCGAGATGGTCGAAAAACTCTCCCGCCTGAACGTCAACCAGCGTGAAGAGATCAACCGCGAGATGATCAGCCACCGCAACCGAGGCCTCGGACTCGACGAGCGCCGCAAAATTTATGAAGGCCTCGTGGACCGCGCCATGCAGCGGCGGTGATAAGCGCAAGTGCCGTAGCGAGAGAAGGGTTGGCTAACCGTTCAGGAATTGAACACCCTCACAGCAATTCCCGCAGCCCGGTGAAGCGCTTGCGGCTTTCTTGTTTGCTGATGGCGAGGGAGAGGGCGCGCTCATCGCCGACGAGGATGCAGAGCTTTTTGGCGCGGGTGATGGCGGTGTAGATGAGGCTGCGCTCGAGGAGGACGTAGTGCTGCGTGCTGACGGGGATGATGACGCAGGGGAACTCGCTGCCCTGGCTTTTGTGAATCGTCAGCGCATAGGCGGGCTGGAGCTCGTCGAGCTCGCCGGGTTCGTATTCGACGGTGCGCTGGGCATCGAAGCGGACGTGGAGCTTCACGGGATCGGCATCAATGGCGGTGATGTGGCCGATGTCGCCATTGAAGACTTCTTTGTCGTAGTTGTTGTGGGTCTGGATGACTTTGTCGCCGACGCGGAAGGTCGTTTGAAAGCGCTCGATCTCGAATTTGACCTCGTTGGGCGGATTGAGGGCGAGTTGCAGCGAGTGGTTCAGTGAGGCGGTGCCGAGGAGGTTGCGGTTCATCGGCGTGAGCACCTGGATATCGGCGATGGGATCAAAGCCGTATTTGGCTGGCAGGCGGGTGTGGGCGAGCTGCACGATCAAATCGCGGATCTCTTCGGGCTCGCTGGCTTCGAGGAAGAAGAAGTCGCTGCGGCTGGCGGGCTTCAAATCGGGCACCTGGCCGCGATTGATGGCGTGGGCGCTGGTGATGATGCGGCTGCTGGCGGCCTGGCGGAAGATTTCGGTGAGCTTCACGCAGGGCACCGCGCCGCTGGCGATCAAATCGTGCAGCACCATGCCGGGGCCGACGGAGGGGAGCTGATCGGCATCGCCCACGATAAGCAGATGCGCACCCGGTGGCAGGGCAGAGAGAAACTGCGCCATGAGCGGCGCGTCGATCATGGAGGCCTCATCGACGACGAAGAGCTCGCCGACGAGCGGCTTGCCGCGATGTCGCCCCCAGTCGCCCTCGCCTTGGTATTCGAGCAAGCGGTGGAGGGTCTTCGCTTCGAGGCCGGTGCTTTCGCTGAGTCGCTTCGCGGCGCGACCGGTGGGCGCGGCGAGGACGAGTTTGACCTGCTTGCTCTGCAAAATGAGCAGGATGCTGCGCAGGATGGTGGTCTTGCCGACGCCGGGACCTCCAGTGATGATGAGCAGGCGCTGTCGCAGTGCCTCACGCACGGCCCGCTGCTGGCTTTCGGCCAGTTCGGTGACGGTTTTCTTCATCACCCAGGCCAGCGCGGCATCTTCGTCGATGGGCGGATAGGCGGCGGGCGAGGCGGCGAGGGCTTTCACGCTGGCGGCGATGCTTTGCTCGGCGGCGCGGAGGGGCGGGAGGTAGAGAAAAGTGGTGTGGGCATTCGCTTCGCGGCTTCGCAGCATGCCCGCAGGGTCAGCGTCTTCATGGCGGGCAGGAGTGCCCGCATCACTGGTCACGCGCTCGATTTGGCTGCTTTCGATGAGGGGCTCAATTTGGGAGCGAACGAGCTCGTCGGAGGCACCGAGGAGTTCGAGAGCCTTTTCGATGGTTTTGGCTTCGGGGAAGCAGCAGTGGCCGTTTTGGGCCGCCGTCTCCAAAACATGCAAAAGACCGGCTTTGAGGCGCTCCGGGGCATCATTGGCCACACCGAGGCGGTAGGCGATGTCGTCGGCGGTTTTGAAGCCGATGCCACGGATGTCCTGCGCCATCCGATAAGGGTTCTCTTGGAGCACCGCCTGGGCTTCATCGCCGTAGGTCTTGTAGATGCGCAGGGCGCGGGAGGAGCTGATGCCATGCTGATGGAGGAAGAGCATGATACTGTGCAGCGATTTCTGCTTCATCCATGACTCGCGAATCTCCAGTCGGCGCTTTTTGCCCACGCCCTCGACATCTTCGAGCTTCTTCGATTCGTTCTCGATGATATCGAAGACCTTGGGGCCGAATTTTTCGACGATGCGCTTCGCATGCGCCGGGCCGATGCCTTTGATCAAACCGCTGCCGAGGTATCGCTCGATGCCGCCGAGCGAATCCGGCCGTTTCAGCTTCAAGTCATCGGCTTCGAACTGCGGCCCGAAGTCGCGATTCGGCTCCCACACGCCGCGAGCCTCGAATTCCTCGCCCGCGACGACACGCGGCGCTTTGCCGAGCAGGCTGACCGTGCCGGTTTTGCCATCCGGGATGATTTTGAGGATGCAGAAGCCGTTCTCTTCATTGTGAAACACCACACGCTCGACGAGTCCGCGGAGGACTTCGGCTTTGGGGGTGTTTCTGGGTGGTGGCATGCGGCGGTAGAAACAGAGTGAATCCAGAATAAGACCAGGTTCGCAAGGACGTTAACCAAATCCTATCTATGAAACGCCCTTGGAAAGACATCTCCGTGCCGCTGCGCGATGGCATGGCGCACTGGCCAGGTGACCCGGAGTGTCGCATCACGCGGGTGAACAAGATGGAGGAGGGGGCGGTGTGCAATCTCACGCACCTTTCCATGAGCGCCCACACGGGCACGCACATGGATGCGCCTCGGCATTTTGTGGCGGATGGCCTGACGATGGAGCAGATGCCGCTGGAGCCGGTGATCGGCCGATGCCGGGTGGTGGAGTTTGAGGTGGAGAGCCAGATCACGGCGGATGATTTGAAGGATCTGCGCCTGCTGCCGGGTCAGCGGCTGCTTTTCAAGACGCGGAATTCCACGCGAAGCTGGGCGATGAGCGAGTTCGACAAGGACTTCATCTCCATCCGGGCGGACGCCGCGCAGCTCCTCGTCGATTTGAAGATCGTGACCGTGGGCGTGGATTACCTGAGCATTGGCGGTTACGGCAAGGACGTGGTCGAAACGCATCAAATCATGCTCGGCGCTGGCATCTGGGTGATCGAGGGCTTGAACCTCGCGGCGATCAAACCGGGTTACTACGACCTCATCTGCCTGCCGCTGAAGATTGAGGGCGCGGATGGTGCTCCCTGTCGGGCGGTGCTGCGCTAGCGGCGCTTTCGCATCTCTTGGCTGGCTTTGTCGAGGATGCGGCGCTCTTCGGCGGTGATACTGTGCATGCCCTGATGGCTGATCTTGTCGAGGATGTCATCGACAGTGGGAGCGACCGGTTTCGATGGCGGGGCGGCTTTGGCGGGCTCGGGAGAGGTTTGTGGCATGGAGGGGAGCTTCAGCTCGCCCTTCTCAAAACGGATGAAGGCATACGCGGTGCCGACGGTGGAGGCCAAAAGGATGAGCGAGCTCAAATCGCGGACGAAGAGGGATTGCAGCACATTCACGCCGACGAGGATGGCAGCGAGCACCCAGGCATCGAGCGTGACGATGAGGATGCTGACCTTGGCGGTGGGATAGAGCGTGGCAAAGGCGATGAAGATGGCGAACTCGATGGCCATGATGCCTGCGCAGGCAAAAGCGCCCATGCCGAGCATGCCGAAGAGGGAAATGACCACCGGTGGAACCAGACAGAGAAGCAGCAGCAACCTCACAAAAGCACGGCGGCCGATGTGGCGCTCCACCGCCTCGCCAAAATTCCAAAGGAGGTAGCAGCCAATGAGGGTCCAGAGGCTGGGCGGATTGAAAAACGGGTAGGTGAAGGGCGTCCAGAGATGGTGCTGCCGGAATAAGCTCTCGTAGCTGAAGATGAACTGCGTGGAGATCTGCGGCCCGAGCAGGGCGGTGAGGATCATGCTGGCCAAGGCCCCGAGTGCGAGGATCGCGGCGAGGTAAACGGGTTGCTGCCGCCACCAGGTGAGCGGCAGATGGTCTTGGGAGGGTGGGAGCCAGCGGTCAAACATAGGTCAAAATGTTCACGCCCGCGGATGCGCGAGGTCATAGACCTCTTTCATGCGCTGGGTGGAGACGTGAGTGTAAATCTGCGTGGTGGAGAGGCTGGCGTGGCCGAGGAGGCTTTGCACGCTGCGAAGATCGGCGCCGTTGTTTAAAAGATGGGTGGCGAAGCTGTGGCGGAATTTATGCGGCGTCATGTGGACGGCGAGGCCGGAGAGTCGCCAGTATTTTCCCACCACATCCGCCACGGCCACGCGGGTCATGCGGCGGCGAACCTTGCTGAGAAAGAGAGGGCCGTTCTGCACGCCTGCCTGATGCCGATAACGCTGGATGGCCTCCAGGGCGGGCCTGCCGAGCGGACAGAGGCGCTCTTTGCGGCCTTTGCCAAAGACGCGGGCGACTTCGCCGATGACATCAATGTCCTCCACATTGAGCCCGACGAGTTCACTCAAGCGCATGCCGGTCGAGTAAAACAGCTCAAGGATGGCGGCATCACGCGGCGGACCCCAGATAGGGGCTTGCTTGTCCTTCGGCGTTTTGAGCGGCAGGGAGAGGAGGTCGTCGATTTGGGTCACGGTGAAGACCACGGGCAGCTTTTTCTCCATTTTGGGGAGCATCACATCCATGAGCGGATTGTGCTTCCAGCCACGGCGGCGAGTGAGCCATTTGAAAAAGCTGCGCAGCGCGGCGAATTGCAGCCGGATGGTGGTGCGGGCACGCTCCTGCTTCATCAGATCAAAGAGAAAGGCCCGGAAGTCATCGGAGCTGAGCTGATCCCAGCCTTTGAACGGCCTGCGCCACTGCCGGAACTGCCGCAGAGCCGTCTCGTAAAGCTCCAGCGTGCGGGGAGAGCTGCGCCGCTCGGCATCGAGAAACTGCAAAAAGCCTTCCGCGAGCTCGTCAGGCGGTTCGATGGTGGCGGGGGCTTCGGGCATGCGTGGGAGCATATAGAAAGGACGAAAGGGACGGAAAGGACGAAAGAGACGCGGTGGTAGGCGAAAGGTTACGAGTTGCGAAACAGGATAACAGAGAACAGAGAACCGCGAACCAATCCGCCCCATGCCCTTCCGCATCTTTGACCGCTACCTCGCCCGCCAGATCGGCATGGCGACGCTGATCGGCGTGGCGCTGCTCAGCGGCGTGATGGTGCTGGGGAATGTCTACAAGAAGCTCGACGAGCTGCTGGGGAATACCGAGCTGCCCATCTCCGTCGTGCTGGAGTTTGTGGCGCTGGTGATTCCCTTCTCGCTGATTTACACCATCCCCTGGGCCTTCCTCACCGGCATCCTGCTCGTGTTTGGACGCCTCTCGGCGGATAACGAACTCGTCTCCCTGCGCATGACCGGCATGTCCATGCCGCGCATCTGCCTGCCGGTCTTCGGAATGGCCGTGCTGCTCAGCGCCGTGTGCTTTTATGTGAATGTCGATCTGGCTCCGGCAGCCAAGGACCGCATGAAGCGCCTCTTTTATCGTGTCGTGGCGGATAATCCCGAGACGCTCTTCCAGGAAGGTCAGGTGCTCGACAAGATGCCCGGCTACCGCATCTACACCGGTAAGCGCAACGGCACCGAGCTCAAAGACCTGCACATCATGCAGATCTCCGGGGCCACCACCGCCTACATCCGCGCCACGGATGCCACGCTGCATGCGAAGCCCGGCTCTCTCGATTTCATGCTCAATCTCCGTGATGAGCACCTCGAGCAGGCGGGCAGCGGCGCGGGCGATAAGACGCAGGCCCTGGGTTTTGGCAGCAAATGGCTCTCCTTCTCGCTGGCGAAGCTGCAGGAGGACACCGTGCGCATCAATGCCAGCATGAAATCCACGCCGGCCCTCTCGCAGGAGGTGAGCACTGGGAAGGATTGCTTCACCGGGGTGGAGCTCACGCCGCTACAGAAGTCCCTCTCGCACACGGAGCTGAACAAACGCTACAGCTTCTCCCTCGCCTCGATCACCTTTGCCCTCGTGGGCATCCCGCTGGGCATCACCGCGCAGCGTCGCGAGACCTCCATGGGCTTTGTCATCGGCATCGCCACGGCACTGGCCTACATGAGCTTCATCATCCTGGCGGAGGCACTCGGAGAAAAGCCCGGTGCCATGCCTCACCTGCTCATGTGGCTGCCGAATGTGCTTTTCCTCGGCATCGGCGCCTGGATGTTTCGCAAGCTGAGCCGCAAGTAACCCCGCCTCTCATCGCGTTTTTTCAGCTGTCATGCCCATCACCCTTCCCACCACCTCCCGCCGCCGCTGGATGCAGCAGGCCACCGCAGCCGGATTCGCCTCGCTCGCCGCGAAACTGCCGGCCGCCGAGCTTCCCGAGCAGCTCTGGGTGCTGTTTTCTGATCCGCACATCGCCGAGGATGAAAAAGCCTTCTCCCGCGAGGTCTGCATGGCGGAGAATCTCACCCGCTGCGTCAATCAGGTGCTCAAAATCGGCCAAAAACCCTTCGGCGTCATCGTGAATGGCGACTGCGCCCTGCTTGATGGCAAGACCGAGGACTACGCCACCTTCACCCGGCTCATGGAGCCCCTCACCGGCAACTCCATCCAGGTCCACTGCACCCTCGGCAACCACGACAGCCGCCAAAATTTCATCAATGCCGTCCTCCCGCCCGGTCCACCGAATGCCGAACGCCAGGTGCCCGTGGCGGATAAGCACGTCTCCGTCGTCTCCAGCGCCACGATGAACTGGGTGCTGCTCGATTCCCTCCACAGCGTCAACCAAACTCCCGGCCTGCTCGGTGATCTCCAACTCGGCTGGATCGACCGCACCCTGCGCGGCCTGCCGAACAAGCCCACCCTCGTCTGCGCCCATCACAATCCCATGCTCTCCAGCATGGAGGAGAAGAAGAAAAATGCCTGCCTCCAGGACAGCGATGCCCTTTTCAAAGTCCTCGCCGCGCACGACAAAGTGAAAGGCTTCATCCACGGCCACATCCACCACTGGAACCTCTCCAAGCACGCCGAAACCGGCCTTCCCGTGCTCAGCCTGCCGCCCGTGGCCTACACCTTTGGCAAAGACCGCCCGAATGGCTGGGTGCTCGTCCGTGCCACCGCCGAAAAAGCCGAGTTCGAGCTCCGCAGCCTTAATCCCGCCCACGACGAGCACGGCAAGAAGCATATCATCGACTTCGCCTGAGGATTTGGAGCCTCCGCAGCGCGGATCGAAAGCGGGTTCACTGTCCCGTGAGCTTGACCTTTCCCCCCATCGCTGCTCTCGCTAAGGACTGCCTTCACCCATGACCGCCCGCGATCTCCTCACTCTCACGAAATTCCGCCTCAGTGCGCTCGTGATCGTGACCACGTTTGTCGGCTTCTGGCTGCGGGCACCCCGTCCGCTGGACTTCTGGCTGCTGGCGCACACGATTTTTGGCAGCACGCTGGCCGCCTTTGGTGCCGCCGTTTTTAACCAGCTCATGGAGATCGAGCCGGACAGCCGCATGCAGCGCACGGCGGATCGGCCCCTGCCATCGGGTCGCGTGAGTCCCTCGGCGGCGTTTGGGCTGGGCTGGTTTTTGAGCGCCTTGGCGCTCATCCATCTGGCGAATCGCGTGAATGTGGAAGCGGCCGCTCTCACGGCGGCCACGCTGGCGGTTTATCTTTTCATCTACACGCCGCTGAAGCGCCAAAACGCCATCAACACGCTTGTTGGCGCGGTTTCAGGCGCTTTGCCACCGCTCATCGGCTGGGCCGGGGCGGCCGGGCCGGCCACCAGCATCACGCCGTACTTCCGCTGGCAGCTCATGCTGGAGCCGGGAGCCATTTATCTCTTCATGCTGCTCTTTCTCTGGCAGCTCCCACACTTCCTGGCGATCAACTGGATGTATCGGGACGAGTATCGCAAAGGCGGCTTCATCATGCTGGCGAACGAGGACGAGCACGGCGCGAAGACCTCCCGCCATGCGCTCGCCTACGCCTTCGCCACGCTGCTGCTGATGCTTTATCCCGCCTACACGGCCACGGTGAGTTTGGCGTGGTTTTTGCCACCTGCGTTGCTGCTCAGCGGCTGGCTCGGCTGGCTGGCGCTGCGCTTTAATCGCCAGCCAGAACGTCCGACGGCGCGAAAGCTCTTCTTTTGCACGCTCGCCTATCTGCCGCTCATTTTGATCGTCACCGTGCTGGCCTGGAAACGCTGATCCAAAGGCCGTTTTCCTTCGTAACCTCCGCGCTCCATGTCCGAACCCTCCTCACCACCTGCCAAACAGCCTCTGAATCCGTGGTCCATCTGGATCCCGATCATCATGGTGATGCTCGGCGTGGTGGTGTTCTATAACTGGCTCATCTTCCGCCAGCGTCAGGAGATGGACCTGGCCAAGGCGGAGGCTGCTGGCATGCCCTCACGCCCACCCATCATGAGCCGCCTTTCGAACGATCTGGAGCTCACCGAGCGCAGCGGGAAGAAAGTGCATCTCGCCGAGTTGAGGGGTAAAATTCTCGTCACCTCGTGGGTCTTCACCCGCTGCACTCGCGGCTGCTCGGCGGTCACCTCGTTGATGAAAAAACTCTACGACGAGTTCGCTGATCATCCGGAGATCCACTTCCTGTCCTTCTCGCTCGATGCTGACGACACGCCCGAGATGCTCTCGAAGTTCGCGAGCAATCTCAACATCCCCGCCGATGCCCGCTGGTGGTTCCTCAGCGGAGATAAGAAGAACGTGCGCGATTACATGACGCGCCAGTTTGGCTTCCGCGCCGTCGAGGACATGCCGGAGAAGGATCGCCTCGGCCCCGATGACAAATACATCCACGATTTGCGCATCGCCGTCGTCGATCACCAAGGCCACGTCCGCCGCCTCGAAGACGTGATGAATGCCGATCCCACCACCGCCCAATACTGGAGCGAGCAGCTCCGCCGCGACCTCCGCTGGCTCATTGACTACCGCGATGGCAAAGTGAACTGACCCAGCATCGGAGTGATGGAGGGCTGGATTCGTGGATTGATGTGACTCAGACCTCCACTACTCCAAAACTCCACTTCTCCATTTCCCCAGCCCCTATGACCGTCTTCGAACTCCCCAAGCTCTACACGATCTTCAACGCCTGCGCCCTGCTGCACATCATTCTGGGCCTCGTCATGATCAAAAAAGGCCAGCGCACGCCGCACATCGCCAGCATGGTCATTGCGCTGTTGTTCTCGACCGCCTTCCTCGGCTGCTACCTGTATTACCACTACCACGCCGGGCATGTGAAGTTCGCCGGCACCGGGATGACGCGGCCCATTTACTTCACCATCCTCTTCACCCACATCCCGCTGGCCGTGCTGAGCCTGCCTTTGATCATCATGACCGTCGTCCCGGCGCTGCGGAACCGCTTCGACAAGCACAAGCGCATGGCCAAGTGGACCGTCCCCGTCTGGCTCTACGTCTCCGTCACCGGCATCATCGTTTATCTGATGTGCTACGTCTGGTATGGACCGCCGATTCGCGGCTGAGGCAGTTAGCCTAGAAACGGAAATGGCTGACCACGGAATTCACTGAATACACGGAAATGAAGGGCAGTGCTCAATTCGCCAGAGTCATCCACAAGGTGAGCGAACAAGATATGACCCATGCCTGATCCTTCCGTGTATTTCGTGTTTTCCGTGGTTCCTCATTTCTGAGTTTAGGGCTAGCGCAAAGCCCGCTCGTAAGCGGCGTGAAGGCTGGCGGTGCTTTTTTGCCAGTTCAGCTCGGTGGTGAGGCGGTCAAAGCCGGCGCGGCCCATCTGCTGGCGACGCGTGGGATCATCGAGGAGGCTCGAAATGGCTTCCGCGAGCTTCACGGCATCGTTTTCCATGACATAGACCGCAGCCTCGCCAGCGCTGTGGCGACCCTCGATGGTGCCAAACATGACGACGGGCTTCGCGAAGGCCATGTACTCGAGCACCTTGTTCATGGTGCAGTGGTCGTTGTAAGCATTGATAGGATCACAGGCGATGCCGAGATCGATCGTCTGCAAGGCGGAGCAGAGAAAGGCATCGCTCACACGACCGGGCATGCTGACCTGCGCCGTGAGGCCCAACTCATCCCGCAGGCGCAGGAGAGCGTCATACTCTGGTCCGCTGCCCATGAGGAGGAAGTGCACATCGGTTCTTTTTTGCATCTGCACGAGGTGATGCGCCGCTTTGAGCAGGTACTCGACGCCATCCGCACTGCCCATCACACCGATGTAGCCGACGAGGTGCGTTTTGCCCTGCTTCAAGGCTTCATCACGAGGCGCGGCGGTATCGAGAGCGTTCGGCGCGGTGCGGACGACGAAGGCGGCATCGGCGTGGAGATGCCCACGACGCGTCACCGCGGCAAGCACGCTTTGATTCGTGGCGATGACGACATCCGCCAGCGCCAGCGTGGCCCGCTCGGCGAGACGCACGGCGCGGTAGAGCAGTCCACGCGCATCGAATTTGGCCTCGAACATCTCCGGGCAGAGGTCATGCACATCAAAGACAACGCGGGTGCCGAAGAGCAGCTTAAAGGGCAGAGCCACGAGGAAGAGAAGGTCCGGCGGATTGCAGAGGTGAATCACATCGAAGCGGCCACGACGGCTCATCGCCTTCCAGGCATGCCAAAACTCGCCGACGAGGGCGCTGGCGTATTCGAGGAGGAAACCGAACGGCGTGCGGGCCTCCGCCGCGATCCAGTGGCGGTAGATTTGAATGCCATCGAGCACCTCCTCCGCCTGCGTGTGGCCTCGCATGCGCGGGCAGATCACCGTGACCTCGTAACCGCCATCCCGCAGCGCACAGGCTTCCTGCCAAACCCGCCGGTCAAAGGGGACCGGGAGGTTTTCCACGAGGATGAGGACTCGGCGGCGCATGGCGTGCATTCGATGAGCCTACGGAATACACAGAAGACGCGGAAAGGGGAATGAATTCGCCTCAAGGCGTGGCCGTGCGCTTCTCTTTGGGCAGCCATTCGATTTCGAGGCCCTTGCCATCGCTCTTTTTGCCGCCACCAAAGAAGTCACCCGTATCCTTCACGGTCACAAAGATGAGGAAACCGAAGAGCATGAGGGCGCAGGCGGTTTGCAGGTATTCGAGCAGCCTGCCCTGCGGGGGCTTGCGGCGGATGGCCTCAAGCGCCGCCATGGTGATGTGCCCACCATCGAGCACCGGGAAGGGCAGCATGTTCATGATAGCGAGGTTGATGTTGAAGACGACGCTGAACCACAACACGAGACGCCAGCCATCCGGGTGCTGGAAGAGCTTGTAATAGAGGCGGCCGACTCCGACGGGGCCGCTCATGTGCGCGGGGCTGAGGTCGGATTTGGGTGAGAGGAGCTTGGAAACCAGCGCTCCCATGTGGCGCATGGCATCACTCACCTGCTCCACGGGCGTAGGGCCGGGCTTGATGGTGGTGCGCTTGCCTTCCACATCCCACACGATGCCGACCATGGGGAATTCGGTTTTATCGCCGACTTCCTTCATGTTGTTCTTGTCAGGCACACGCGGAGTAATGGCGAGCGTGATGATCTGGCCGTCACGTTCGACATCGAGTTGCACCGCTTTGTTGGCCTTGTCCTGAATGTGATCACCGAGGTCAATCATGCTGCGCAGGGACTTGCCATCGGCACGAACGACGAGATCGCTAGGCTGGAGGCCCGCATCCGCGGCGGGGCCGCTGGGCATGACCTTGGCCACCATCGGGGTCATCTGGCCCATGAGGCCCACATCTCGCAATTCGGGGCGTTTGAAGATGGCATTCCACCAGGAGGCTTTCTCTTCTTTTTCCTCTTTCTTGAGCTCCGGCCACGCTTTCGGATCGACGTCGAACTTCAGCAAGCCGGCCTGCCCAGCTCGCTCGACTTCAAAGGGGATCGTATCGCCCTCACTGGCCACCATGCTCCAGCGCACGCTGTCCACGAGGCCTTCGAAACGTTTCACCGGATGGCCGTCCACCGTTTTGACAACATCCCCAGCCAGGATGCCCGCTTTTTCCGCCGGACTGCCTTTGGCAACGTGGCCGACGATGGTGGTGGAGTGCATCTCACTCTGCGGTTTTCCAAACTGCCACACGGCCACCGCGAAGGCGCAGGCGAGCAAAAAGCTAAACAACGGACCCGCGAAGGCGACGATGGCTTTATCGAGTGGGGTGATGGTGGGAAGATTGTCCTGATCGACTTCGCCTTCGAGGCCACCCATGGGGGCCATCTGTGGCAGGGCCACAAAGCCGCCGAAGGGAATGCTGCCGAGGCCGTACTCGACGCCGTTGATCTTCTTCTTCCACAGTGGTTTGCCGAACCAGACGTAGAATTTGTCGATCTTCAGCCCACGCCAGCGGGCAGCAAGAAAATGGCCCCACTCATGCACAACGATCATGAGATTGAAGACGAGGACGACGAGAAAGAGGGTGCCGATGAAGGAGAGCCAGGCCATGGGGGAGCGAAAAAGGGCAGAAATCTACCACCCCGGCATTCCGGGCGCAAACCGTCACACGATTCTTTTGGGTGAAAGGACCGCTCCGGGGTAGAAATGGCTACCGGAATGGAATATGGCCCCCATTCTCGCTCTCAACCATGATGCCTGCCGCAGCCCCGACTCTCATTCACCGCGCCTGCCTGATCCTCCTGGCGCTCGCCACCTCCTTTCTCTGCTCCTGCAAGACGACGAAGAGTGTGTTCGCCTCCGTGAGCGTGAAGCCCTCCAGCTTTCTCAGTCACGGCAGTGAATTGAAGGAGGACCGCTCCCGCAGTGCCTTTCTGGGTAACTGGTGGACCTCCGACAAGAAACACCAGACCGCTGCGGAGGCCATCAGGAAGCTCTACATCAGCCCCGTGCGCATCGATGCCGTGCGCCCGATGAAGAACTACCTCGCCAGAGTGGAGTTCAGCGATGAGCGGCGGCAGAAAAAGCTCGTCGAGCTAGCCAGCTATGCGCAGAAGCGATTCATCAAGGCATTCAAAGACTCGAAGACTCCACGCTATGAAATCGTCGATGCGCCAGCGGAAGATGCGATGACACTCGACCTACATCTCCTCGAGTGGGAGCCAGCTGCCTTTAGCGGTTTCCTCGCTCGTGAGACGATTGATTTGATCACCTTCCCCGCTGTGGGTGATCTCCTTTGGAAGCCGGAGCGTGCCGCCACCACCATCGAAGGCCGCCTGATCGAACCGAAGAGCCAGAAGTCGGTGTTTGAGTTTGCGGACAAAGAGGAAGCCAAGACGATCATCGTGCTGCCCGTGCAGGAAGCCTTTCCCACCGGGCAGGCCCGCTTCGCTATCCGGGAGTGGGCACGGCAGTTCGAGGTCATGATGAACAATGATTCCGCGAAGCGTCCGAAGGATAGCTCGCCGATCCAGATCTGGGCCTTTTGAGCGGATTTTTCATAACGAGCAGGTCGAGTAGAAATAGACTGCTCTTCACATCCGGCTTCCCACTTGCCAGAGAGGTCGAGTTCTGGTGCGATACGAGCGTCTCTTGCTCCTGACGCCCATGAAAACGCTCACCTTAAGCCTCGCTGCTCTCTTGTTGGTTGGCAGCAGCTTGTTCCTCACCTCCTGCGCCCATCCCTACGGTGCGGGAGTCCTCGGTAGCGGCATCGCCCGCCGACAGGCCACTCCGCCACTGCTCAGCTCCGTCCTGGCAGGTGCCACACGAAACACCCAGGCCAACAGCTGGCTCTTCGCCAACACCCGCTTCGATCCCTGCTCGCCCAGCTACCGCCGCTCGTCCTACATCACCAGCACCTATCACACGCGGCACGCACGCCCCTACTACTCGAACTACGGCTGGGGTTGCCCTTACTATGGCTCCACCTGGGATGCCTATCCCTACACCACGCAGTGGCACCAGCCGGGCTACAGCCGATACAACAACTACAGCAGCCCGCTGGTGAGCTACGGCCAGCCGATGAGCCACTACGGCGGCTGGAGCTATGTGTACCGCCCCGCCTACTGGCCTGCGAGCAACAGCTTCTATCGCTGCCGATAAGGCATCCCATGCTTCACGAAAAAGGCGGGCCTCACAGCCCGCCTTTTTTTATTTCTCACCTCGGCTCATTGCGGAATCGGGTCACCGCGTTTCACGGTCTTACCTTCCCACACGGCCTCATCGGTCTTTTTATCGTAAGTGAGCACGCGGCTGGCGCTGTTCGGAGCTGGTGGCACGTCGATCTTCGGCAGCCATTTTTTATGCTCGGCCATGATGGCGGCGTTTTCAGGCTTCGCGGCCACATTGGTCCATTCGTTCGGATCGTTGACCATGTCGTAGAGCTCCTCGCTGCCGTCGGCGTAATGAATGTAGCGCCATTTTTCACTGCGAACGCCGTGGTTTCCTTGGTTGTGGCTGGTGACGGCGGGGCGCTCGCGTTTCGTGGCGGAATCCTTGAGCTGCGGAGAGAGGCTGAGGCCTTCCAGGTCATCGCGTTTCGTCAAACCGGCGAGCTCAATGAGCGTGGGATAAAGGTCGAGCAGCTCGGCGGGCTGGTTGCAGCGCTGGCCGGGCGTGATGCCCGGTCCGGCAAAGACAAGCGGGACCTTGGTGCCGCGATCCCAGAGGGTGTTTTTGCCGGTGATCTCCTTTTCACCGAGATGCCAGCCATGATCCCCCCACACGACGACGAGGGTGTCATCGCGATGACCGGACTCGTCGAGGGCGGTGAGCAGGCGGCCGATCTGCGCATCGGTGAAGCTCGTGCAGGCGAGGTAGCTGCGGACGAGATTGCGCCATTGGTTGGCTTCCTTGAGGAACTTCAAACGTGGCTCCGGCAGATGCCAGTGGAGGTACCACGAGAAGCGCGGCGTGTCGGCGCGGTCGTTCTCGATGATCTTCGGCAGCACGCTGTCGTCATCGGGATACAGGTCGAACCACTTCTGCGTCGCGTAGCAGGGCACATGCGGCAGGAAGAAACCCGCAGCGATGAAGAAAGGCTGGTCCTTTGGTGCCTTCTTGATCTGCTCGACCGTCCACGAGGCCACTTGGTAGTCGCCTTTGCCAGTGTCGTCATTGTCCAGCGGCCACACGCCCCAATCGACGAGCGGATTGTTGCCCATCGGCGTAGGGTTCACGAGCTTCTGCGGCGGCTTGGTGCCCACGCCGCCATACGGCGCGGTGAGCATGAACTCCGGCTTGGCATCGGCTGACTTCTTCGCGGCGTTTTTGCCCTTTCCTTTGCCAACGCCGCCACCCGTGCCGCCGTGGTAGATTTTGCCGGTGGCAGCCGTGAGATAGCCGTGATTCTCAAAATGCTGCGGCAAAGCCACGCGGTCCTTCCACTGCGGCAGCGTGCGAAACCATGGCGAGAGGCCGTAAATGCCCGTCGTGGTCGGGCGCAGGCCGAGGAGCAGGCTGGTGCGGGAGGGATTGCACAGTGGCATGTTGCAATGCGCATTGGTGAAGGTCGTGCCGCGAGCGGCCAGCTTGTCGAGGTTCGGCGTCTTCGCCATCGCATGACCGCCGAGATGACCGATCCAGTCGTTTTGGTCGTCGATGGCGATGAAGAGGACATTGGGCTTCGCGGCGAAGAGCGAGGCAGTGAAGACAGCGAGAAAAAAGATCGAACGGAACATAGGCAGGGGTGTGGGGTAACGTAGCTTGTCGTCCGATACTTCAACTATCCTCCCCCTCATGCCGCCCACCCGCCCTCACTTCTGGAAATGGTATGTCTGCGGCCTGCTGCTGCTGGCCACGACGATCAATTACATGGACCGCGTCACGCTCGCGAATGCCTCCGTGCGGGTGACGAAGGAATTCGGCCTCAGCGAGGAGCAGTATGGGAATCTCGAACTGGTCTTCGGCTGGGCCTTTGCCGCTGGATCACTCGTCTTCGGCTTCCTGGCGGATCGTTTGAAGGTCTATTGGCTCTACCCCGTCGTGCTCGCAGGCTGGTCCGTCATGGGCATGATCTCCGGGTGGACGAGCAGCTACTCCGAGCTGCTCGTGTGCCGCCTGTGCCTCGGCTTTTTCGAGGCCGGACACTGGCCCTGCGCCCTGAAGACCACCTTTGCACTTCTCGATGAAAAAGATCGCACCATGGGAAACAGCGTGCTCCAAAGCGGTGCCAGCATCGGGGCCATCATCACGCCGCAAATTATGAAAGCCCTCATGACCGATGACATCGGCTCGTGGCGCGGGGCCTTTGTCATCGTCGGTGCCGTGGGCCTCGGATGGGTCGTCGTGTGGTTTATCTCCATGCGTCCTCGCGAGCTGGAGACGGCTCCTCTGCCTGAAAAAGCCTCCGGTGGACCGGGAAGCCTCGCTTGGATCCTCAGTCGGCGCTTCTGGGCGCTGGCGCTGCTCATCACCGGCACGCAGACGGTGTGGCACATCTACCGCGTGTGGATGATGAAGTTCCTCCAAACCGGCCGCGGCTACAGCGAGGCCGCCGCGCTGAATTTTCAAAGTGCCTACTACATCGCCACGGATGTCGGCTGCATTCTTGCCGGGGTGATTTCGATCTGGCTGGCCAAACGCGGCCTGGATGCGCATGGCGCACGGCGACGTGTGTATGCCACCGCCTGCCTGCTCACCTCGTTGAGTCTTTTCATCCCCTGGCTGCCTCAGGGTTGGCTGCTGCTCGGCGTGCTGCTCATCATTGGTGGAGGGGCGCTGGCACTGTTTCCCTGCTACTACAGCTTTGTGCAGGAAGTCTCCGCCACGCATGTGGGCCGTGTCACCGGCCTGCTGAGCATGTGGGTATGGGCCGTCACCTCGCCGCTGCACACGCTCTTCGGCTGGATCGCCGATCAAACCGGCTCCTATGACAAAGGCCTCGTCATCGCCGGACTCGCACCATGGCTCGGCGTGATCGCGATGAAGCTGCTGTGGGATCGCCGTCAGTCAGCGCCGAATCACTTCGCGGTGTAACCGCCATCGACAGGCAAGTTCACGCCGGTGATGTAGCGGGAAGCATCGCTGAGGAGAAAGATCACCGCGCCACCAAGATCCGTCTCATCCGCCATGCGGCCGAGCATGGTGTGCTCACAGTAGCGCTGCAAAAACGGCTCAGGCTGGTTGTTGAAGAAACCTCCGGGCGCGAGGTTGTTCACGCGGACGTTCTTCGGGCCGTAAAGCGCGGCGTAGAAGCGCGTGAGGTTTTCCATGCCGCCTTTGTGGAAGAAGTAATCCGGCGGCATGTCGCCCATGTTCGTGCCGGTGTAGAGTTCGTAGCTCGGGCCGATCATGCCCTGAATGCTGCCGATGTTCACGATACTGCCACGTCCGGCTTCAGCCATCGTTTGGCCGAAGTGACGGTGCATGAGCATCACGCCCGTGGCATTCACCCGCATGGATTCGGCGAACTGCTCCACCGCGCCGTTCGCCCCTTTCATCGGACGCAGCACCGCATTGTTCACGAGGCCGTGCAGCGGACCAAACTTCGCTTGGATCCGATCATGCAAAGCGATCACGGAAGCTTCATCGCCTTGATCGAGCGCTTCAGCGAAGACCGTGTGGCCCTTCGCGGTCTCTTCATCCGCCACGACTTGCAGTTTCTCCACATTCCGAGCCGCGAGGATAAGCGTGGCCCCCGTTTGAGCCAGCATCGCGGCCAAACCTCGACCGTAGAGACCCGCACCACCAGTGAGGAGGATGGTTTTGTTTTGGAGAGAGAAGGTGGGGAAGGACATGGGAGGAGTGATGGAGTCTTGGAGTGCTGGAGTGGTGATGGCTTTGGATCAACGGCCCATCACTCCCCGACTCCATCACTCCGCTGTTTTACTTGTTCGCATACACGGAGTCACTGCTCGGAGCAGCAGCACCGCCACCGAAGTCCTTCACCATCTTGTGGAAAGCGTTGCCGAGTTCGATCACATCGGCACCGAGGGTGAAGACGCGGGTGCCTTCTTCGATGAGCTGGTCTTTTTGACCGAAGAGGGAGGCGACGGCGACATACTTGCCGTGCTTGACGGCGGCGGCGTGGACGCGTTTGCGGGCGGCGACGACTTCGGGGCAGGTGGCCTGGCCGAGCTTGCCGATGCGGTGGCTGAAATCACCCGCGCCGAAGAGCAGCATGTCGAATCCCGGCACGGCGGCGATCTCTTCGACAACTTCGAGTGCCTCGGGGCTTTCGATCTGGAGGATGACGAATTTCTCGGTGTTGCAGTGATGGGCGTAATCCGCCAGCGACACCTGGCAGAAGAGGCCGTCCATGTTTCCGGCGTCGAGCGCTTTGCTGCCCATCGGGCGGCAGCGGACCATATCGACGACATTGCGTGCTTCATCCGCGCTGGTGATGTGCGGGACCATGATGCCGGTGGCATCGCACTCGAAAGGCTTCACATACTCGCTGTAACCACCTTTGTTGACGCGGACGATGGTGTCCATGTCGTAGAGCTTGGCGGCGCGGATCTGGTGCTCCAAATTGAGCCAGTCATTCGGCACGTGCTCATTGCAAAGCCACACGGCACTGGCTCCGGCCAGCCCGGCGAGCTCGACGATGCGCGGATCACCGAGGTTGAGCTTCAAGATGGTGCTGTTTTGACCGGCGCGGAGTTCGCGGAGGATACGGGAGGGGCGGAGTTTCATAGTGAAGGAATGAGAAAGGACGAAGGAGTCACCACTCGCCTTCGCGGCGGAATTTGGCTTTCACGTTGGCGCTGAACTGGGTGATGGAGGCTTCGAGGTTGGCGAGGACTTGATCGGTGGACAGTCCGGTGGCGCTGCGGGCGGCGGGGATGACGGTTTCACATTCGTTGCTGTCCATGAAGCGGGAGGCGTCGAGCAGCGTGGGCTGGTCTTCGGGTGGGATGACGAGGAAGCCGTGCTTGTCGGCATGGATGAGATCACCGGGGCGGATGGTGCGGCCAAAGACCTCCACTTCGCAGCCCCAGCGCACGGGATGCACATGGGCATGGCCGACGCAGAGACGTCGAGCGAGCGCTTTGAAGCCGGCGTTGGTCATTTCATCCACATCGCGGATGGCCCCATCGGTGATGGTGCCGACGCAGCCGAGGGCGCGGTGCATGTTCGCACTCACCTCACCCCAGGCGGAGCCGATGACGCGTGGCTTATCAAGGTCCTGCACGATGACGATTTTCGGCCCCGGCATGCTGGCGATGTAGCGCCGGTATTCGTTGCCAGCGCTTGGATTGGCTTCGCGGTGCGCTTTGTTGCTCGGCTCGATGACGACGGTGACGGCGTAACCGACCATGGGTCCCATCTGCGGCATGAAATCGCGTGTCTCCTCGATGTTGAAGGCAGCGGCACCGGAGTTGCCTTTCGTGATCTGTTCCCAGCCGTTGTAGATGGTGGGTGTGTTCCAGCGCTTGAGCTGGAGGAGATCGGCGTGGCTGAGGAGAGGCATGGCCGCGAAGGAAGGAGGGAAGCCGGCGGGCGGCAATGCGCAGTTCATGGTCACGGCCTGTGACCATTCATGGGAAGCCTCAGGCTTTGATCCGATACTGCGTGCGGCGGCTATTCAGCCAGCGGACGCCGAGCATGTCCATCGTGGCCCGCCAGGCGCGGTTGCCGAAGCCGTATTTGCTCACGCCGCTCACACGCGCTCGATGGTTCACCGGCAGCTCGGTGACACGCCAGCCCATGTTCCGAATAAGCGCGGGAATGAAGCGGTGCATGCCGTTGAAGAGCAGCAAAGCCTCTCGGCAATCGCGGCGCATGGCTTTGAGCGTGCAGCCAGTGTCGCGGACGCCATCGCCGACGAAACGAGCGCGGACGGCATTGGCGATGCGGCTTTGCAGGCGTTTGAAGGCAGTGTCCTTGCGCTTCTGGCGGTAGCCGCAGACGAGATCCCAGCCTTGGTTAAGCATCGTGAGCATCGCCGGGATGTCTGCGGGGTCGTTTTGAAGATCGCCATCAAGGGTGACGATGACATCACCACGGGCGCTGTGAATGCCGGCGTGCATGGCGGCGCTCTGGCCGCTGTTTTTCTCAAACTGGATCACCCGCACGCGTTCGCCGCCGGGGATGTTCGCCAGCGTGTTGTCCGTGGAGGCATCATCGACGAGGACGATCTCGTAATCGCGGGTAGCCAGCGCGGTCTCGATCTGGCGCTGAAGCTCCGCGACATTGCCTTCTTCATTGTAGAGAGGGACGACGACGGAGATGGCGGGGCTGGCGGGCATTGGACGCTTAGATTTCCGGCGGGCGGTAGTCGTGGCAAGAGAAGATTTTCAGCCAGCGCACTTCATTCCCGGCGTGCATCACCCGGGCCACGGAAAGCAGCTCCCAGGAGGCAAAACGAGCCTCCAACTCGGGCGGTGGCTTCACGGCCGCAGGCTCGTCGGTGATGAAAAGGACATCCTGAGCTTTTTGAAGGTCGGCGAGGTCCACAAACCGCGAACCGCTCTTCGAGTAAAACTCAAGCTCGGCGGCCATTTGAGCATTCGAGGCCATCGAGAAGCTCTTCGGGGCCTTTTCGAGGGCTGCATCGAAGAGCCGGGCGCTTTCACGCCAGCCTCGCATGACCGAGGAAGGGTCCGCGATGAAGAAGCGGCTCCATTCCGCCTGCGGCGGTAGGTTGCCCGCGAAGCGCCATGGCACGCCCAGCGTGCGCAGGAGATCGCTGTGCATCAAAAACACGCTTTGCAGCGCCGCACACACGATGGCGATCGTGCGCAGGCTGATCTTCTGCTCGCTGGGCATGGCACCGAAGACCGCGCCCTGATGCGCCAACACGATGGCCGCCGGTAGCAGCCAGGCCGCGCCACCCGTATCCGGCCAGCGATCCCACGGGCCGTACAGCAGATCGAGTGCCGCCATCGGCAGCGTGAAGCCCAGCGGCAGCGCTCGCATGCCCACGAGCGCCACATTCGGCAGGATGATCCGCCCCACCAGCACCAGCAGCGTGATCAGCATCGGCGAGGCGAGCATGATCCAGCGGAAGAGATTCGGCGCGAGAGCCAGCGCGGGCATTTCAAACGCCCGCCAGCTTTGGCTCAGCACCGCCGCCGCCAGCCACATCACCACGATGGCGATGAAGCCACGCGATTGCAGATGATGGCGGAGCCGATTCGGCCACGCGAGCGAGGTGGCGATGCCCAAAACCAAGGCCAAACCCGGCGGAGCCACGAGTACGGACGCCGCCGCGCAGGCTCCAGTGGCAAACCACGCCCAATGCAGCGGATGCGCATGCAGCAGCGCCACCCGCAGGCAGAGCATCGCGGCGGCGGTGAGGGCAAAAAGCGCCGTTCCAGGCGTGAGCGAGACGGCAGCGAGGTTGAAAGCCGGTAGCACATTCAGCACCACCACCGCCCAGCCGGCGATCATCGGATCAAACAAACCCCGCGTGAACCGCCACACCGCCAGCGAAGCCATCAACGCCATCAACGGCGCGAAGAACCGCACCCCAAACTCACCCGTGCCAAACACCGCCGTGCTCACCTTCACCATCCACACGAGCAGCGGCGAATCGGCGAACGCTCCATGCTTCGCCGCCAGTGCGAGAGCCGCCTCATCGGGAGAGAGTTCCAGCGTCGGCAGCAGCGCCCAGCGCCAGAGCGTGAGCAGGGCGAGGCCGATGAAGAGAAAGCGTTGGCGCTGCATGGCGGATTCGCCCATTGAATAGAGGACGCAGGGCTCATGTCAAAGCGTCCCTCCCCACCCAGCTCCACATGAAACGCCTCACGTTCCTCTGCCTCTTCGCCTTCGCCTCCAGCCTCCGCGCCGAAGATCCCCAGCCCAAAACTGCCGAGCAGATCCTGCGTATCGTGCGCCTCAGCTACGCCCTGCAAAACCACAAGATGGACGGCGTGCTCCGTGACGACGCCAGCGGCCGTGTGGAACCGATGGAGCTGAACATGGAGAAGCAGGTGATGCGCTTCCGTTTCAAAAATCCGCCGCCGGAGATCGTCCACCTCGATCTCAACACCACGCCCGCCACGCTCTATCAGGTGCGCCCCGGCGGCTCCAGCGAGGTGCCCGCCTCGCAGATGGACAAAAAGGTGCGGAACATGGAGCTCAACTACCTCGACCTCTCGCTCGGCTTTCTCTACTGGCCGCGTCCGCAGCATCTCGGGGAGGAGCGTGTCACCGGCCAGAAGTGCTGGAAAGTCCGCGTCACGAATCCGAACCTCAAACGCCAGGGCCCTTACTGGACCGTCGATATTTGGGTACATCAAGGCAGCGGCGGCGCGGCGAAAATGGAAGCCTACGACTGGAACAGCAAACTCATCAAACGCTTTCAGGTGACCAAGGTGCAGGAGGTGGATGGTGCTACCACGCTCAAAGAGATGAAGATCGAAAGCTTCAATCCCTTCGACGGTGCCCGCAAATGCCGCACCTACATGACGATGGAAAACCCGACGAAGAAGTAAGCAGGTGTAGGCTCAATCAAGCCAGTTTTCAAAGCGCAGTCCGGGGATCTCGCGGAAGTCACCCACATTTCGCGTGAGCAGAAGTGCGTCGTGCACGAGGCAGGTGGCGGCGATCTTCAAATCCATGGTGCCTCGTCTAGGAAACTCGGCCCGCAGCGCTGAGAACACTTCGGCGGCCTCGTCATCAAAGGGCAGCACACCCAGTTTCATCGCGCCATCCAGCGTCGCCAGCATGCGTCCGTAAGTGCCCACCTGAGCTGGGCCTGGCCTTTCTCGATTGAGTAAGGCCATCCATCCCTGAAGAGACTCCTCTACGACGACGATGCAGGTAAAGACATCCGCCGACTCGTCTTGAATTCGTTTCTTGAGATGTGAACCGGCCACAGAGCCACCCACAAACTCACGCAAGTGATTGGTATCGAGGATCGCGAAGCTCATCGCCGCTCGTTTTCTTTTTGACGCCATTGTTCGCCCAGCCGAGCGGCTTCACGGAACAACGCGTCATCCGGCACGGTGCCAAAGGCTTCCTTCCAGCCGGATTTCAAGGCCAATGGTCGTCCTGCTCGGCGGGCACGCACTTCTGCGACGACGCTTTCGATAGTGGATTTCAGGGCGGTGGCCATACGAACGCGATTGTATGACGCCTCAAGCCTGATGCCACCGCAAATTTACTGACCTTCGGAAGCTATGGGAGCAGCTCTCGAAAAATAAACGATAGGAGTCACTTGGCTTTCTTCTTCGGCTGCCCTTCACGGCGGTGCTCCTCTCCCCAGTCGTTGCGGGCTTCGCCGATCCATTCATCGACGAAGCTGCTGGCGGCCCAGTCTTCCCACTGGCGGATGAGGTGCTGGCTGAGGGCGGGGAATTTGCCGATGATGTCCTGCTGCTCGGTGCGGTCGTCGTCGATGTGGTAGAGTTCCCACGGGCCTTTGAATTTCTTCACGAGCTTCCACGGGCCGGTGCGCAGCGCACGATTGCCCTCGTGCATCCAGAAGATCGGCTTCACGCGATGCAGCGGCTCGCCGTGGATCGCAGGCATGAGCGAGAGGCCTTCCGCTGGCAGGATCTTGTGCCCTTTGAATTCGGCGGGATAGACGACACCAGTCACGTCGCAAGCGGTGGCCATGATGTCGATGAGATGCGCAGGCTGGTGCTCTAGCCTGCCCTTTCGGGCCGCTGGGATGCCGGCGGGCCAATGTGCGATGAGGGGCGAGCTGATGCCGCCTTCGTGCGTGAAGTGTTTATACCGGCGGAAGGGCGTGTTGTTCAGCGTGGCCCAGGTCATGCCGAGAAAGACATGGCTGTCCGGGCCGCCGAGCACCTCACCCTGCGTGATGCCACGCGGACCGCCCTCGGCATTGCCACCGTTGTCGCTCATGAAAAAGATCAGCGTGTTGTCGAACAGGCCGCGTTCTTTTAATCCCGCGATCATGCGACCAACGCTTTGATCCACGCAGTCGAGCATGGCGGCGTAGATGGCCATGAGGTGATCGTAGCGGTCTTTGTCCTCCTCGCTGAGCGAATCCCACGCGGGCACATCCGCCGGACGCGGACTGAGTGGCCATTTGGCATCCACGATGCCGAGTTCGATCTGCTTTTGGTGTCGCGCTTCGCGCAGCTTGTCCCAGCCGATTTTGTATTTGCCGCGATATTTCGCGATCACCTCCGCCGGAGCCTTCAGCGGGAAATGCGGTGCCCCATGGGCGAAGTATTGGAAGAAGGGCTTTCCGCTCGCTTTGGCATCATCGAGGAATTTCAGCGCCCAATCCGTGAACATGAAGGTGGAATACCACTCGCCTTTGCCGACCTCCGGTGAATCGGCCGCGACCTTCCGTCCATCGAGGTAAACCCACTTGCAGGGATCTTTGCTGCGTTCTTTGGGGAAATACAGCTCGCCAAACTGCGTCGTCGCCGTGCGCTGAAAGCCACGCTCCCACGGCGGCGTGCCGTTAGGCTGCCCGAGATGCCATTTGCCGACGATGGACGTGTGATAACCCGCCGAGCCGAGTACCTCCGCCATCGTCACGCAGCGGTCATCGAGCTTCGCGTGGGTGCCTTTGGACTCCGGCAGCTTCAAACCATCGAGATAACCCATGCCGGCCTGGTGCGGATACAAACCGGTCATCAAAGCAGCCCGCGTGGTGCTGCACCGGGCGGTGTTGTAAAACTGCGTGAAGCGCACGCCGCCTGCTGCCAGCGCATCGAGATTCGGCGTGGGAATCTCTGAGCCGTAGCAGCCGAGATCACTGAAGCCCATGTCATCCACGAGGATGACGAGGATGTTGGGCCGCTCTGCGGCCAATGACGAATGCAGAGCCGAGCAAAGCGAGACAGCCAGCATCGCGAAGCGTATGCTGCCCCGCAGGGGTGAGCGAAGCGAAGCAATGACGAATGACGAAACGAGGGCGAGCAGGAAGTGCTTCATGGTTGTGGCATGAAGACGAAGGCAACGCGGCAAACTTACCACCGGCGCCTATCGGCTTTCCACCCTCCGATCAGGGCAGGACGGTGAAACGGTAGATCGTCTCCGTCTCGTAGCGGTCACCGGGGACGAGCAGCGTGCTCGGAAAGGCCGGCTGGTTCGGTGAATCGGGGAAATGCTGCGTTTCGAGGCACAAGCCACCGCGGAAGGGATGCTTCGCGCCGCCTTTGCCGATCTGCGTGCCATCGAGGAAGTTGCCGGAGTAGAATTGCATGCCCGGCTCGGTGGTGAGCACCTCCATCAGACGGCCGCTGGAGGGATCGACGAGACTTCCGGCGAGTCGCAGCGTGCCGGGGCGGCCATCGACGACGAAACAGTGATCGTAACCGCGACCGAGCACCATCTGCGGCTCGGTCGAGTCGATGCGGTCGCCGATGCGGGTGGGATTACGAAAGTCCAGCGCAGTGCCTTCCACATCGGCGATCTCACCGGTGGGGATGAGCGTGTCGTCCACGGGGATAAAAGCCTTCGCGGCGAGGCAGAGCTTGTGATTGAGAATGGTGCCCGCGTTGTGCCCGGCGAGATTGAAGTAGGCGTGATTCGTCAAATTCACATGCGTGGGAGCATCCGTCACCGCGTCGTAGCGGATCGAGAGCTCGTTGGCGGGGGTCAGCGTGAAAGTGACATGGACGGTGAGATTCCCAGGGTATCCTTCCTCGCCATGCGGGCTCACGCGGGAGAAGCGGACACCATCGGTGACGACCTCCGCCTCCCAAAGAAACTGCCCGAAGCCGGTCACGCCGCCATGCAGGTGCTGCTGCCCGTCATTCCGCTCGAGCTGGTACACCTCATCGCCGACTGGCAAGCGGCCATCGCAGATGCGGTTGCCATAACGACCGGTGGTGCAGCCGAAGTGCGAGCGGCCTTCCTCGTAACCGCGAACGTCATCGTAACCCAGCGTCACATCCTTGAGCACGCCTCGGCGGTCCGGTACATGCAGTTGCACGAGGGTGGCACCTAAGTCGGTCAAGGCCACGCTCATGCCATCGGGCACTTTGAGGAGGTACAACGAGGCCTCGCGGCCGTCTGCGAGCTTTCCGAAGGGCTTTTTCGTAATTTCGATCATCGCCGCATCCTAGGCCACGTTTGAGAAGTGGCAAACGCGGCTGCCTTCATCGCGAATTCACCGGGCTGTCACGCGGCACATCTTGCTTTCACGCAGGCTCCGGGCTTGATTCGTGCCCCAATGTCCAGCCAAGCCCGATCCACCGGCATCGTCTCCATCGCCATCCTGTGCAGCCGCATCCTCGGACTTGTGCGTGACCAGGTGCTCGGCGGCGTGTTTGGCATGAAATTCGCCGGTATCTTCACGATGGCCTTCCGCACGCCGAACATGCTGCGGGACCTTTTTGCCGAGGGAGCGCTCTCGACGGCCTTCGTGACCACATTTTCGAAGAAGATCAAAATCGAGGGTGATGAGGCCGCGTGGGCTTTGGGACGCAAAATGATGTCTCTCTCGCTTTGCTTCATGACGATGGTGGCCGCCGCAGGCACCGCCCTGACCCCGCTGATCTTCCCGCTGCTCACGCTGGGCTGGAAGGATGAAAGCAGCGTGGCTCTCGGCGTGTGGCTAGCGCAGATCATGTATCCCTTCATCGCCATCGTGTCCCTCACGGCGCTGGTGATGGGCATGCTGAATGCCAAAAAGGTCTTCTTCGTCCCGGCGGTGGCTTCCGCGTTCTTCAACCTCGGCTGCATCATCGGCGGTTACGCCTGCGCCTGGATCATCGACCCGCCGTTTCGCAGCGGTGTGATCACCGAAAAGAGCCTCGCAGGCTTCGCGGTGGGCACGCTGATCGGCGGGCTGATGCAGCTCGCGGTGCAGCTTCCTTCGTTGAAGCGCGTCGGCTTCCGTTTCGGCATCGACTTCGGCTGGAAAGACAGCGGCGTGAAGGAGGTGCTGCATCTGATGTGGCCCTCGCTCGTCGCGGCGAGCGGCACGCAGGTGAATGTGTTTCTCAATTCGATCTTTGCCTCGTTCACACCCGGCCAGGAGGCTGCCGCAGGCTGGCTGGGTTATGCGCAGCGGCTTCAACAACTCCCACTCGGCCTTTTCGGCGTGGCCGTGGCCACGGTGACGCTGCCGATGCTCTCACGTCTGGCCACCGAAGGCATCACGCCAGCCTTTCGCGGTGCTTTGGCAAAGGGCCTGCGCCTCGTGCTCTTCCTCACGCTGCCCTGCGCCGCCGGCCTAGCCTTGCTCTCACATGAGATCATCTCCGTCATCTTCGAGCACGGCCGCGTGAGTGCCTTTGATGTGGCTCAAACCGCCGCGCCGCTCCAGGCCTTCGCCTTCGGTCTCGTCTTCTACGCCGCCATCAAGGTGCTGCAGCCGTCCTTTTACTCCATCGGCAAGCGCTTCATCCCGATGTACACCTCGCTCGCCGTGATCGCCTTCACCGCAGGGGCGAATGCCTTCACCGTCTTCGTGTTGAAGTGGGACCACACCGCGCTCGCCTGGGGTACCGCCATCGGCCTGGCGCTGAATTTCAGCGTGCTCTACCTCGCCATGCGGAAATTCGCTCAAGGCCTCGAAACCACCTCGTTGCTGACCTCGCTGGGCCGCATCAGCCTCGCCTCTGCGGCGATGGGCGGGCTTTGCCTCGCGTCGAAATTCACGCTGATGGCGGATTGGACGCATCTGAGTACACTCGCCCGCTGCGGCACGCTCGGCGTCACCATCGCCGCCGGTGCGGTGGTCTATTTTGCCCTCACGAAGATGCTCAAGGTCGAGGAGTCCGGCGAGTTCCTCTCGATCGTGAGCCGCCGCTTCGGCAAACGTTGATCTCGCATGCAAACTCAGCGCCTCTGGCTCCAGGTGATCGCCTTTCTCGCTCTCGTGTGGGCGGGTGTGGCGGCGGTGATGTGGGCCACGGAAGATGACGTTTTCACGCCCGAGAAGACGCTGGCCCTCATGAACGAAGCACCCTGGCTCGAAGACGAGCGCCTCGGCCACGAGCAGCGCATGCAGCATCTGGATCAGGTGATCACCTCAGTCGTGAAGCTCGACTTCACCCAGCGTGCCCGCATGCGTGAGGATGGTGAAGAGACCATCGAGCGCTTCATGAAATCCCTCAGCGACGAGGAAAAGGGCGAGTACATCGGCCGCGTGGTCGAGGAGCACTTCAACGCCGTGATGAAGGGCATCGACAAACTCCCTGCCGAGGACCGCCGCCGCATCGTGGGCACCATTCACCGCGACATGAAGAAACGCGCCGCGAAGAACCCGGAGATGCAATTGCTCATGGACATGGACCCAGCCGGCTTTGAGAAGAACTTCACCCAGGACATGGGCCTCTTCTTCAAAGAAGCCCCGCTCAGCGCCAAGCTGGAGATGGCCCCGATGCTCGAAGCCTTCCACGCTCGCATGCAGGGTCTGCGGAGGTAAAAGGAAGCATCACCCCACCACCAGCTCCACCGGGCAGTGGTCGCTGCCGTGGATGTCATCGCGGATGAGGCATTGCTTCAAAGCGGGGCGCAGCTTCTCGGAGGCCAGCCAGTAGTCGAGCCGCCAGCCGATGTTTTTGGCGCGGGCATCCGGCGTGCGCTGCGTCCACCAGGTGTAGCGGCCGGGATTCGGATCAAACTGGCGGAAGACATCGAGAAAGCCCGCTTCGAGGTGGCGGGTGAGGCTGGCGCGTTCCTCATCGCTGAAACCGGGGTTCATGCGGTTCGATTTGGGATTGGCGAGGTCAATCTCCTGATGGGCGCAGTTCAGATCTCCACAGGCGATGACGGGCTTTTTCTGCTCCAGCTTCTTTAGATAGGCGCGGTAGGCATCGTCCCAGGAAAGGCGGTAGCTCAGGCGAGCCAGCTCGGCCTGCGAATTGGGCGTGTACACATTCACCACATAGAAATCGGGATACTCCACGGTGATGAGGCGACCCTCGCGATCGTGCTCGCCGATGCCTAGGCCGAGCGACTGCGAGAGCACGGGCAGGCGGCTGAGGATGAGCGTGCCGGAATATCCCTTCTTCTCCGCGCTGTTCCAGACGGCGTGGTAACCCTCGAACCAGCTCAGATCGACCTGCTCCTGCTGCGCCTTCGTTTCTTGAAGGCAGATCACATCGGCATCACCGCCGGTCAGGTACTCACGAAGGCCTTTGTTGAGGGAGGCACGGATGCCGTTGACGTTCCAGGAGGTGAGTTTCATGCGGCCGCCAGCAGTACACGGCAATGTGCTTGCCGCAATAGCCGCCCGGCCCATCATGGCGGCCCTCCATGAAATTCCCGACGCTCCTCACGCTCTCCGCCGCGCTCGCTTTGACCTCCTGTGACAAACCACAGGAAGTCGCCAAGGAAGCCCCCAAGCCCGTCGAGACCCCCAAAGTCGAAAAGAAGGTCGAAGCTGCCGTGGAGCCTGTCGGTCAGCACACCGATGAGATCTTCAAAAAGGCCGCCAATCCCGTGGATGTGGGCGCTTTCGGCAGTGATCAGCCGGTGGAGCGGGCCGACCTGCCGAAGCGCGGTGTGATCGTCTTTGGCAAGCAAGAGGTGGAGCACGATCCCCGCGAGCACTGGGAGCAGTGGAACTGGAAAAGCTTCCAAGCGAAGCGCGGGGGCCGCTATCACGTGCGCCTGACCTACACGATGCCCTTCGCCAGCACGCAGACGCAGTTCCGCTTTGGCCAGCAGGCGCTCAAAAACACGCTCCAAGCTGCCCCCGAACCCACGAAGCATTACCTCGGTGAAATCTATGTCGATCAGCCCGGCGATTATGCTTTCGCCTTGTTTGCACCCGCCAGCGCCGCTGAGAAAAAGATCGAGATCCATGAGCTGGCCCTCATTCCCGCCCCCGAAGGCCCCATGAGCGTGCAGGCCGCCGATGGCAGCATCACGCTGGAAGCCAAAACCGCCACCACTTGGTCCGAAGCCATGCGCTACGAACCCAAGCCCGAGAAGAACTGCCTCGGCTTCTGGACCAGCGAAGAGGACTTCGCCGAGTGGGAATTCGAAGTCAGCAAGCCCGGCAAATTCAACGTGAGCGTGTTTTACGGCTGCGGCGGTGGCAACAACGGCAGTGAAGTGACTGTGAAGAGCGGCGGCACCGAATGGAAGTTCACCACGGCGGACACCGGCGGCTTCCAAAACTGGCAGGAAGCGAAACTCGGCCAGCTCGAGATCACCCAAGCCGGCAAGACCTTCCTCGCCGTCGATCCCGTGACCAAAGTGAAGTCCGCCGTGCTCGATGTGCAGCGCGTGGTGCTCACGCCCCTTGCAAAGTGATCGCCGCATCCGCCACGGCGCGGCTGGCTTCTTGCTCGTCGTTGATGACGACGGTGGCACCGAGGCGTTTGAGGCGCTCGACATCGCTGGCGAACCTCGCCCGGGCGAGCACGGGGATGTCGGGACGGGATTCGCGGATGATGGCGAGGGCCTGCGCATTGATGAGGGCATCGGGAAAGGTCAGGGCGACGAGGCGAGCCTTGGCGAGCTGGGTGAGCTCCCATGTTTCCTGATGCGTGGCATCGGCGAAGAGCACCGTCTGGCCATGGCGCTTCAATTGGCGCACGGTTTCGGCGTTCAGCTCGATGACGAGTGTGGTCACGCCGCTATCGAGCAGCTCTTTGTTGAGCTTTTCACCCACCGGGCCATGGCCGCAGATGATGGCGTGATCGTGCATGCCTTTCACGCGTTGGCGGAGCTCACCGGCATCACTCAGCGCGACCTTGCGGCGACCCCAACCGCGTTTTTCGAGCCAGATGGCGAGTGGGGTGCCAAAGCGCATCGCGGCCGGTAAAAGGCCCATCGAAAGGGCGGAGGCGGAAAGCAGGATCTGCTGCGTCGAATCGCTCCACAGCGCGGATTCGCCCGCCAGCCGCAAAAGGACGAGCGAGAACTCACCCGCGCTGCACAGACCAATGCCCGCCATCAGCGCCTGGCGATGCGCGAGGCCGAGCTTTCGTGCGATGGTGGTGATGAGGGCTGTTTTGCCAAGCATCAGCACGAGCGTGAGCGCGAGGATCGGCTGCCAGTGCTGCGCGGCCATCTTCACATCAATCATGAGGCCGACGGTGACGAAGAAAAGTGTCAAAAACAGATCCTTCAGCGGCATCACATCGGCGAGGATGCGGTGCTTGAAGATGGATTCGCTGACCGCGAGGCCCGCCACGAAGGCCCCGAGAGCCAGCCCGAGCCCGAGCAGCCCACCGGTGAACGCGAGACCCACGCAGCAGCCGATGACAGTCAGCGTGAAGAGCTCGCGATTGCGGGTGCGGGTGACCGCATTGAGCAGCCAGGGAATGATCCAGCGTGCCGCCACGCCGGCGAAGACGACAAACAAAGCCCCACGCAGCACCAAACTGCCCAGGCTGGCTCCCAGCGCCTTTGTTTCACCCGGCTGCGGCAAAATGAGCGGCACGAGAAGGAAGAACGCGATGATGAACAGATCTTGGAAGATCGCCACGGCCAGCGCCATGCGAGCACCGGGACTCGATTCGAGGCCGAGATCCTGAAAGCTCTTCAAACTCACGGCCGTGGAGCTCATCGCCAGCGCCACGCCGAGCACCACCGCGCCTTGCCAGCCGATGCCAAAGCCAAAAACCACCGCCGCCGCCAGTGCGATGCACAGGCCCATTTGGAACCCACCACCCACGAAAGCCAGCCGCCGCAGGTATTTCAGCTCACCCAGTGAGAACTCCAGGCCCAGCGTGAACATCAGCAGCACCACGCCAAACTCCGCCATGTTGGCAATCTGCGCCTGCGAATCACCTCCGCCGAGCAGCGTCATGATGCCGGAATTGGCAATGACCACGCCGCAGAGGAAATAGCCGGCGAGCAGCGATTGCTGGAGCCGCAGCAGCAACAGCGACACGAGCACCACGCCGCCCAGCATCACCGCGAGCAGGGCGAAGATGGGCGGAATCGTTTCAGCAGCGGCCAAGGGCAGATCAAAAAGCATGCGCGGCATCCATCCTCGCGTTTGCGGCACGGATCAAATGCTTGGGTGCCGGGTTGCTTCTCTCCTTGAAAACAGCCCCGCCTCCCGCATCATGACCGCCCGTATGACGAAAACCGCCCGTTTCATCGCCTTCGCAGCCAGTTTGGCCCTCGCGTCCTGCCAGAATCCCGCCGATCCTGCTGCCAACGTCAGCGATCCGTATGCCTCGAACTACAACGACGGCTTCTACAATCCCTACCCCGGCCAGGGTGGACACGTGCAGCCCGGCGCCCAGCCGCCGCCCTCCTACCAGACGCCTCCTGTGACGGCCGAGGCCCCGCCACCCGAGCCTCCTGCCAATCCGTATGCCTTTGGCGGTGCCGAATCGAAGCCTGCTGCCTCATCCACGAGCAGCAGCTCGTCGAAAAAGCCCACCACGAGCTCCTCGAAGTCGAAATCCAAGTCGAAGCCGAAATCCTCCAGCGTCTCGAAGTACACCGTCTCGAAGGGTGATTCGCTCTACGCCATCGCGTTGAAGAAAAAGACCACCGTGGCGAAGCTCAAGGCCGCCAACGGCCTCAAGAGCGATCTCATCCGCCCAGGTCAAGCGCTCAAAATCCCCTGATTCGAGTCCCCTGGCTTGAATAAACCGGCTGCGTCCGGCGTCCGAAACCCGCCTTTAACCTGAAAATGTCCGCCGCCGCCCCTGCCGCGACTGATCCCGTCGAGCCACTCGACGTCGATCTCGTCAAACGGAGCCAGGCGGGAGACACGCGTGCGTTCGATCTGCTCGTCACACGCTACCGGTCGAGGATCTACGCCATGACTTACCATCTCATCCAGAATGAAACCGAGGCCTGGGACCTCGCGCAGGAGGCCTTCATCAAGGCCTGGCGGGCCCTGCCGAATTTCAAGCTGGATGCCGCCTTCTACACCTGGCTCTACCGCATCGCCCACAACGTGACCTACGACTGGCTGCGGAAGAAAAAGATCCAGGGAGATGGCGAGTTCGATGACGAGCGCACCGAGCACCGTGCGATGCCCGGCTCCCGCACCGCGCCGCAGGGCTTTGACGCCCCGGATCGGGCCATGAAGCGCCAAGAACTCGGCTGCCGCATTCAGGACGCCATCGCCCGCCTCTCGCCGGATCACCGCCAGGCGATCGTGCTCAGAGAAATCGAAGGTCTCTCGTATGAAGAGATCGCCGAGATGATGAAATGCTCGCTCGGCACCGTCATGTCCCGTCTTTTTTACGCCCGCAAGAAACTCCAGGAAATGCTCAAGGACACCTATGAAAACCCCGTCTGATGAAAACCACGATCTCATCCGCTGGCTCGACGGTGAAATGACCGCCGATGAACGCCGCACTTTTGAGGCCACCCTCCAAAACGACCCCGAGCTCGCCGCCGAGGCCGAATCCATGCGCCAACTGAGCGAAAGTCTCAAGACGCACCTCCCCGCCGAGATGCCCGTGCCACACGCGGACTTCTTCAACTCGCAAATCCAGGTCCGCATCGCCCAGATGGACCTCGACGAGGCACGTGAACGCGAAAAGGCCGCCGCATCCACCGCTAGCTGGTTCTCCTGGCTGCGCATGCCTTGGCTGGCCGGAGCAGCCGCAGCCGCAGCCGCGTTTGCCATCGCGGGCCTTGTTTGGACGCAAAACAGCTCCAGCGGCACCAGCACCATCGCCAGTACCTACACGCCGAATCCCGCCGTTCACGCCCAGGTCTTCCACTCCTCCGATGCTCAGGCCACCGTCCTCATGCTCGATGGCCTAGAGCCCGTCCCTGCCGAGAAAAAGATCGTCGGCTTCCGCGTCCACCGCGCCGAATCCGATGCCGAATTGGCTACGACGACCCTCTTTGATGAAAACGGCGCTGTTTTGGCCGTCGTGGCGATGAATGCCAAAGGCCAACCGACCCTGCTCCAATGATGAATGAGGAATTCAGAATGACGAAAGAATATCCAATTCCCAAGTCCGAAGTACATCCCCGCAAAGCGTGGCTTCGTGCCTGGTGCTTCCTCATTCTTTCGTCCTTCCTCATTCTGAATTCATCATTCTGCCCTGCTCAGCAGCCCGCTCCGGTTCCCGCCAAAAAACCCGCCACCGATGGCAAAGTCTGGGGTGCCCTCGTCTATGCCACGACGGATGCCGCCAAGCTCACTGGCAGCTCCGAAAAGGCACCGGAGAACCAAAAAGACCTCTTCGGCCGTCTCGGGAAGGTCTTCATGCCTTACACGCACTTTGAGATCATCGGCCAGCACGTCCAGGATGTGTTTCGCGAGTATGAATCGTGGGTCGTCCCCTCCCGCGATCTGTTTTTGAAGATCGACTCCAAAGGCCCCGCGCCAGATGGCGGCATGAATCTCCACCTCCAGGTCTGGCGTGAGCAGCAGGTGCTCGTCAAAACGGATGCCGTGCTGCACCCCGGAAGCCCGCTCTTCATCGGCGGCCCGAAGTGGCGGGATGGTCAGCTCCTCTTCGTGCTCGATCTGGCGAAGAAGTAACCACGCCGGCGCGGTTTCTTGTAGCTCCTGCACGGCGGACTGCGTAGTCTCAGGGTCATGCAACCGCACGCGCCCAACTCCTGTTGCTGCGCATCTCCGAACCCGGATGATGCCGTGAAGGTCGTTTCGACTCCGGTTGCTGCCAAAACCGCCGCCTTCATCTGCCCGATGTGCGAGGGCGTGGGCTCGGACAAGCCCGGTGCCTGCCCCAAATGCGGCATGGACCTCAAAAAGAATCCGCTGGCCGTGAGCAGCACGCCTGAGTGCTGCAGTGATGGCGGTTCTGCTGAGCTTCGCGAGCTGTGGTGGCGCTTGCGTTGGGGGGCGTTGATGACGCTGCCCGTCGTGGTGTTGAGCATGGGCATGGATTTGCCGGTGATCCGCGACATCCCCGCAGATGCCTCGGCGTGGATGCAGCTCGTGTGGGCCACACCAGTCGTGTTTTGGTGCGGCTGGCCGCTGCTGGTGCGTTTTGCCCGCTCCTTCGCCACGCTGAAGACGAACATGTTCACGCTCATCGGCCTCGGCGTGCTTTCCGCGTGGGTTTACAGCACGCTCGTGGTCGGCGTGCCGGATCTTTTGCCGCACAGTGGCGGTCACGGGCATGCGCCGGTGTATTTCGAGAGTGCTGCCGTGATCACCGTGCTCGTTTTGCTCGGCCAGCTCCTCGAATCCCGTGCCCGCCGCGCCACCGGCTCCGCCATCGAGTCATTAATGAAGCTCGCACCGCCGACGGCGCATCTCGTGGATGGCTCCGTCGAAAGTGAAATCCCGCTCGATGCCGTGAAGCCCGGCGATGTGCTGCGCATCAAGCCCGGCGGCAAAATCCCCGTCGATGGCCTCGTGCTCGAAGGCGTCTCCACCATTGATGAATCCATGCTCACCGGCGAGCCGATGCCGGTGATGAAGAAAGCCGAGAGCCGTGTCACCAGCGGCACCGTGAATGGCAATGGCACGCTCTTGATGAAAGCCGAGCGAGTCGGCGCGGACACGCTTTTGAGTCAGATCATTGCCCTCACGGCCCAGGCACAACGCAGCCGCGCCCCGGTGCAGCGACAGGCAGATCGCGTTTCAGGCTGGTTTGTGCCCGTGGTGGTCTTGATCGCGATTTTGACCTTCCTCGCGTGGTGGGAGTTTGGACCGCAGCCGAGCCTTGGCTTTGCCATCGTCAACGCGGTGGCCGTTTTGATCATCGCCTGCCCCTGTGCGCTTGGTCTGGCCACGCCGATGGCCGTGACGACTGGCATGGGTCGCGGTGCGCAGCTCGGCGTGCTCATCAAGGATGCCGAGACGCTCGAACGCCTCGGCACCATCGACACCATCATGCTCGACAAGACCGGCACGCTCACCGAGGGCAAACCGAGTGTCGTCGAAGTGCATCCGCTGCCCGGCTTGTCCGCTCGCGATCTCCTCGCTTGCGCCGCCGCCGTCGAAACGGCCAGCGAGCATCCTCTCGCCGCCGCGATCGTCGCCGCCGCGAAGGAACGAAACATCCCGCTGGCTGCGGTGAAGGATTTTCAAGCCGTGCCCGGCGGTGGTGTGCTCGGCACCGTCGGTGAGACGGAGGTCTTCGTGGGCCAGGCCGCCTTCTTGAAGAAAAAAGGCGTCTTCATCGACACCGAATGTGCCACCCGCTCCGCCGAGCTTCAGGCCAGCGGCTTCACGGTCGTGCTCGTCGTGCTCGATGGCCGCCCGCTCGGCCTCATCGCCCTCACCGATAAAATCAAAGAGAGCACCAAGCCCGCCATCGACGCGCTCCACGCCCTCGGATTGAAGTTCAAGATGCTCACCGGCGATACCCGCTCCACCGCCGACCGCGTGGCGAAGGATCTGCGCATCGACGAAGTCGCCGCCGAGCTCAGCCCGCATGACAAACTCGTGCATGTTTATCAGATGAAGGAACAAGGGCGGAAAGCCGCCTACGTCGGCGATGGCATCAACGACGCCCCCGCGCTCAGCGGCGCGGAAGTCGGCATCGCCATGGGCACCGGCACCGATGCCGCCATGCACAGCGCCTCCGTCACCCTCGTGAAAGGCGATCTCCGCGCCCTCCACCGCGCCTTCACTCTCAGCCGCGCCACCTTGCGCATCATCCGGCAAAACCTCGCCTTCTCCTTCCTCTACAACGCCATCGGCATCCTCATCGCCGCCGGCGTCCTTTACCCCTTCACCGGCCGCCTCCTCAGCCCCATGCTGGCGAGCGTGGCGATGTCCCTAAGCAGCCTCACGGTGATCTTGAACTCGCTGCGTTTGCGCTGGTTCAAATAATCGGCACAGGTTGCGGCTCGATAGCAACCCATGTCCGACCTCAAGACCTACCTCACCCAGCGCTGCCAGATCATCGACGTGGCGCTCGATCAATGCATCCCGTCGGCAGAGACGCGGCCTGTTTCGCTGCACAAGGCGATGCGGCATAGCGTGTTCGCGGGAGGGAAGCGTTTGCGCCCGATTCTGACGTTGGCGGCGGCGGAAGCCTGTGGCGGCACGATCGAAAAGGCGATGCCGAGTGCCTGCGCGGTGGAATGCCTCCACACCTACTCGCTCATTCATGACGATCTGCCTTGCATGGATGATGACGACATGCGCCGCGGTGTGCCCACTTGCCACATCGTCTTTGGCGAGGCCATCGCGCTGCTCGCCGGCGATGCGTTGCAGGCGCTGGCTTTTGAGCTCACGGCGCAAACACCCGCGACGAGCCGTCACACAGCAGCGAGCTTGGTTTCCGAACTCGCTCGCACAGCGGGAAGCCTTCATCTCGTCGGTGGCCAAGTGGCTGACCTCGAAGGCGAGCAAAAGAAGCTGCCACTCGATGATTTGCGCTTCGTTCATGAGGGTAAAACGGCCGCACTGCTCACCACGAGCATCACGCTGGGGGCGATGAGCGCCGATGCCACGCCGGAGCAATTGCAGGCGCTGCACGACTTCGGCATGGCCACCGGCCTCGCCTTCCAGATCATCGACGACATCCTTGATGTGACGCAGACGAGCGAAAAGCTCGGCAAGAGCGCCGGCAAGGATGTGGCATCCGAGAAGAGCACTTACCCGGCTCTCCTCGGCCTCGACGCCTCACGAGCGGAGGCGCATCGCCTCACGACGGCGGCACATGATGCGCTGGCGATCTTTGGCGAGAAAGGCACGCGGCTTCGCGAGTTGGCGGATTATCTGCTGAACCGTGATTATTGAGCTTTCGGAGCCACGGCCAACCGCTAGCATCCGCACCTTTCCGCCGCATGGCCTCCATTCTCAAATCGCTAAGCCTCATCGCCGATCCCACCCGGGTGCGGCTGCTGCTGCTGCTCGAGCGAGAAGAACTCAGTGTGGCCGAGCTGCAGGAAATTTTATCCCTGCCGCAGTCAAACATCTCCGCGCAGCTCGCCAAGCTCAAAGGCGCGGGGCTGGTGAGTGATCGCCGCAGCGGCAAGAACCGTCTCTACCATCTCGAAAGCCCGGCGGAGAAGGAGCGTGAAGCCCACGAGCACTTCCTCGCTCTGATCAAGGCTGCGGGTGCCGAGATGCGTGAAGCCTCGAAGGATCTTACCGCCCTCGAGATCGCTCTGCGCAAGCGTGCCGAAACAGCCAAAGCCTACTTCGATGCGCTCGCGGGTAAATTTGGCCGTCACTACATCCCCGGCCGCTCGTGGAAGGCACTTGGCGAAACTCTTTTGAAGCTCATGCCGCCGCTGGTCATCGCGGATCTCGGCGCGGGGGAAGGTACGCTCTCGCAACTGCTGGCTCAGCGGGCCAAAAAAGTCATCGCCGTGGATAACAGCGAAAAGATGGTGACCTACGGTGCGGAGCTCGCCTTGAAGCATGGCTTCACCAATCTCGAATACCGCCTTGGCGATCTCGAAAAGCCGCCCGTCGAACCGGCGAGTGTGGACCTCGTTTTCCTCAGCCAGGCATTGCACCACGCTCAGAATCCCCAGGCGGCGCTTCGCGGTGCGTTTGGCATTTTAAAGCCCGGCGGCCGCATCGTGGTGCTCGATCTACTCCAGCATACCTTTGAGAAGGCCCGCGAGCTCTATGCCGATGTGTGGCTGGGCTTCACGGAGGCGGCGCTGCACGAAATGATGTCCGCCGTTGGCTTCCGCACCATCGAGACGGGCGTCGTCCATCGGGAGACTCGCAGCCCGCATTTCCAGACCGTGCTCGTCACCGCGGAGAAGTAGGCCTTGGCCGAGTCCCTTATGGCTCACACCCGCACCATGTCCTTCAAAATCTGCCAGTAGAGGTAGAAGCACCCGCGCCAGGAATAGCGAAACTCGCTGCTGCCGGCCTTCACAATAAGGCCTTCGAGGAGGTTGTGATCCACCTGCACGCTCATGTCACGCTGGATGTAGGCATGCAGATACTCCGTGTCTTGCTCGGCGATCTCTTCCGTGGTCACGGCCAGCGCCTCCAGGAAGTCCCCGTGGTCGGTGAGGAGGTCCTCGAAGGAATCCGCGTCCTCGTAGCGGTTCACGAGATGCTTGGGCGGATGCTTCATCGTCGTGGGGAAGGGGTAGTTCGTCGTCGTATAGACCACGCCATTCTTCCCGCGGGTGGTGAGGCTCACATAGGAAAAGCCCATCTCACCCTGCCTCGCCAGCGCCACGGAGGCCTGCGCCCGCTTTTCCTCATGGTAAAAGAGCCGCATGAAATGCTCCGTCTCACTCCACATCCAGCCGGTATCACCCACTTGCACGAATCCCGCATCCTCCGCCTCGCGGGAAAGCTCGCCGAGATCGGGAAAGACATCGCGTGAAGGCGGGAAGCGATGCACCACCTCACTCTTGATCGGGAAGCGCAGGCGCCGCACGCGGAACATGATCTCCATCCACGGCACCAGAAACCAGCCACCCACAAAGAGCGCCCCGCCTGCATGCTGCTCATCGGTGATGTAATAGCCCGCGAGGTAAAGCGCCCCCAGCATGGCGATGGCTCCCAGCTTCGCGATGTAACGATTCTCCGACGTGCGGCAGGCAAAGGCAAACACCACGGCGGCGGCCACGAAAAGGATGTGCTGGATCGTCGATGATTCCATGAAGGGTGGCTGTCGGTCGGTGAAATTTTCTAGCGCGAGGTTATAAGATGCCTCCTCGCGAATCAATGCTCATTTCAAACGCCATGCCCGCCGCCTTTTCGCGTTTCTTGTTCATCCTCCTCGTCGCCCTCGCGGGCTGGTTTGGTATCTCGCGGCTCGATTTCGATGTCGATCCGCTCTCGCTGCTGCCGAAGGATCTGCCTGGATTGGAGGGAACTCGCCTGCTGCGCGATTTGAAGAGCGATCAGCTCATCGTCACGCTGCAAAGCGAGGACGCCGAGCTGCTCGAAGTCGCCGCCGATTCGCTCGCGGAGCATCTCGCGACCCAAAAAGACCTCGCCGCCTCCGTGCGACACAAGTCATTGCTGCAATCCGATCCTGAAGTCATCGCCGAGGTCATCGCGTGGCTGTGGCGCAATGCGCCGCCGGAAAAAGTCGCCGCGTTGAGCGCTTCGCTCGCTCCCGATAAACTCCCTGCGCTGCTGGAAAAGTCCCGCGAAGCCACCGCGAACTCGCTCGATCTCCAAAACGCCACGCTCACCGGCTACGATCCCTTTGGCATCGCCCGCGGTGCCATGGCGATGCTTTCCTCCGGCGACGACGCCAACATGCCGAGCGATGAATTCACCTCCGCCGATGGCACCCTGCGCCTGCTTTTCATCCAACCGCCCACCGCCGCGCTCGCGGACTACCGCACGGTGAATGCCTGGCTCACGAAGCTGCGGCAAGACATCCGCGAAACCTGGCAAAAGAGCGATGAAGCGCTCGCGAAGGTCCAAATCGGCTTCACCGGCGATCCGGCGTTTCAGGCGGAGATCGCCACGGGCATGGAATCCGACATGCGGCAGTCCATTTCCGCCGTGACCTTCATTGTCGGCTTTCTCTTCTGGCTGCTGCATCGCCGCATCGTGCCGCTCTTCTGGCTGCTGCTCGCCATCTTGTGCGCCAATCTTCTCACGCTCGGCGCGGCGGGTGTCATCTACGGCTCGCTCAATGTGATGAGCATGGGCTTCGCCGCCATTTTGACCGGTCTCATCGAGGATTTTGGCGTCATCGGCCTCCACGCGGCCTCGGAGCATCCGCGTGAGTCGTATCGACAAATTCTGCGTCGTGTGCTGCCGGGCGTCGCGTGGTCCGCCGTGACCATCGCGGCCATTTTTGCCACGCTCGGCCTCAGTCAGCTTCCCGGCGTGGCGCAGCTCGGCTTGCTCGCCGCCCTCGGTGTGCTCATCGGCGCGGCGGTGATGCTCCTCGGCTTCCTGCCGCTCGGCATGAAGCCGTATGTGGTTCACGCTTCAGCGTGCGAAACCTCCGCTCCACGTCTCGGTCTCACCCTTCAAAAAACCTTCACCTGGCTCCTCGCCGCGCTGCTCCTCACCGCCACCGCCGCGATCATCCTCAAAGGCCTCCCCAAGGCCGATTTCGGCTCCTCCGTGCTTCGACCGAAGCAAAGCGAGGCCTTCGATACCTCCGAGCAGATCGAGGCCAAAATGATCGCCTCCGATCAAACCATCCCGCTCCTTTTCCACGCCGCGAACACCGATCAACTCCGCCAAACCCTCGCCGCAGCCTCCAAGCTCCTCACCGACATCCCCCACACGCTGCCCACCGCCCTCATCCCCAATCCATCCCTCCAACACTCCAACACTCCAACACTCCAGCAGCTCGCCGCCAACGAGAAGCTCCTCCAAACCGCCCTCGACACCGCCGGCTTCACCGACACCGCTTTCTCCCTCACTCAAAAGGTCCTCGCGAAGTGGCGCGACGCACAGCCCTCATCCCTGATTCCTCATCTCTCATCCCTCCTCTCCGGCACCACCGCCCTCGGCTCCTTCTCCCTCCCCCAAGGCATCCACGATCCGCTGCTCGCCAAGCTCGAAGCCATCCCCGGCGTGCATCCCGCCGGCTGGAATTACCTCCGCGTCTCGCTGGAGCCCTTGCTGGAGCGTGAGATCACCCGCGTGTGCCTGCCCACCGCAGGCATCGCGCTCGTGCTCTTCGTGCTCGTCTTCCATGGCCGACGTGAGCGACTGCATGCGGCCGGCGTGCTCATCATCACCGCCATCGTGCTGCTCGGTGCCATGGCACTGCTCGATCTGAGCTGGAATCTGATGAGCATTGCCGCCGTGCCGCTGTGCCTCGGCCTCGGGCTCGATTTCACCATCCACATGATGCACACCCTGCGTGAAAAAGGCGCCACCGCCGCGCATGCCGCGTCGCTGGGTCGCTCGCTCGCCTATTGCGGCCTCAGCACCGGCCTCGCCTTCGGCTCCCTCGCCCTCGGCAGCAATCGCGGCCTCATCTCCCTCGGCCTCACCACCATGATCGGCGTGATCACGGTGCTGCTGACGTCCAGCTTCGTGCTGCCTTATGTGTGGTTTCGCCGAAACGATACCGAGTGACCCTTCGCTACCTCCATCGTCCTCGTCCTCCTACTCGGACTCGTCCTCGATCCGCCCGCTCCGCTGCCTGACCGCTTTCCGTGCTTGCCATGCCACTTGATCGAGGACGAGGAGGAGAACGAGTTCGAGGACGATTTTTGCCCTTCCCACCCCTTGACCATTCCCCGCCCCTCTTGACCTCTTGACGCCCTCCATGTCCGACGCCGCCACCACTCCCATGATGAAGCAATACCTCGCCATCCGGCGGGAGCTTCCGGAGGACGTGCTGCTCTTCTTCCGCCTGGGCGACTTTTATGAGCTGTTCTTCGAGGACGCGAAGGTCGCCTCGCCCATCCTCAATGTGGCGCTGACGAAACGCAACGCGGTGCCCATGTGCGGCGTGCCGCATCATTCGTCGCAGGGTTACATCGCGAAGCTCATCAAAGCCGGCAAACGCGTCGCCATCGCCGAGCAGACCACCGATCCCGTGCCGGGCAAAATCGTCGAACGGGCCGTGTCGCAGATCCTCAGCGCCGGCACCATCAGCGACCTCAACCTGCTCGACTCGAACCGCCCGAACTACCTCGCCGCCGTGTTCCGCGAAGGCAAAAAATTCGGCCTCGCCTATGTCGATCACACCACGGGCGAGTTTGAAGTCGCCGAGTTCAAAGACACCACCGAGCTCGCCGACGAACTCGAGCGCCTCCAGGCCAGCGAACTGCTCTTCAGCGACACTCAGCGCGAAGTGATCGACGCCCTCGGCAGCCCCAGCAGCGCCCAGCCCATCGAAAGCTACCTCTTCCTGCTCGATCAGGCGCAGCACAGCCTCACGCAGCACTTCAAAGTGCAATCGCTCGATGGCTTCGGCTGCACCGGCATGAACGCCGCCATCTGCGCCGCCGGTTGCATCCTGCAATACCTGCAATTCCAGCTCCGCCGCAGTGTCGATCACATCCAGCGCCTCCGCGTTGGTCAAACCAACGACGTCGTGCTCATCGACGCCGCCAGCCAGAGCCACCTCGAACTCGTCAGCGCCCGTGGCGGCAATGCGCACACCCTTTTGAGCGCCCTCGACCGCACCTGCACCCCCATGGGTGCCCGCAAGCTCCGCCACTGGGTCCTGCATCCCCTCCGCGATCTCGATGCCCTCACGCAGCGCCAGGACATGCTCGCCGCCTTCCTCGACGAGCCCATGCTCCTCAGCCAGGTGCGCACCCTACTCAAAGAAGTGCGTGACCTCGAACGCACCAGCTCCCGCCTCAGCCAAGGCAGCGGCAATGGCCGTGATTTGCAGGCGCTCGCCGTTTCGCTGGAGGTCGTGCCCGCTTTGAAAGCGCTGCTGGAGAGTGGTGCAGCCGTCTCGGCTGCTCTGAGCAGGCGGGACGCCTGCACCACACTGCTGGACCGCCTCCACGACCTCACCCCCATCTGCCAGGAAATCCAACGCGCCATCTGCGATGAGCCGCCGATGCAGATCAAAGAAGGCGGCGTCTTCCGCGAGGGCTGGCTGCCGGAGCTCGATGAGCTTCGCAATGCCTCCACGCTCGGCCGCCAGTGGATCGCGGATTTGCAGGCGCGCGAGATCGAGCGCACCGGCATCAAGAGCCTCAAGATCAAATACAACGCCGTCTTCGGTTACTTCATCGAGATCACCAAGGCCAACGTCGGCAGCGTGCCCGCCGACTACCATCGCAAGCAAACCACCGTCAACGGCGAGCGCTACATCACCGACGAGTTGAAGCGCATGGAGGACAAGATCCTCGGCAGCGAGGAGCGCAGCAAGGCGCTCGAATACGAGCAGTTCATCGAGCTGCGCAGCCGCGTCCTCGAGCACCTCGCACACATCCAGGAAACCGCTGAAGCCATCGCCGTGCTCGATTCACTCGGCTCGCTCGCCGAGACCGCGCGGCTCTTCAATTACACGCGCCCCTTGCTCAATGAGACGCGGAACCTCTTCATCCGCGACGGCCGCCATCCCGTGCTCGATCAGAACCTCACCAGCGGCGAGCGCTTCGTGCCGAACGACGTCACCTTGGAGCCTGAGGAAAGCCGACTCATCCTCATCACCGGCCCGAACATGGCCGGTAAGAGCACGTATTTGCGCCAAACCGCGCTGCTCACGCTCATGGCGCAGATTGGCAGCTTCCTGCCCGCCGCCAGCGCGGAGATCGGCCTCGTTGATCGCATCTTCACCCGCATCGGTGCCAGCGACGACATCGCACGCGGCCAGTCCACCTTCATGGTCGAGATGAACGAGACCTCGCTCATCCTCAACAACGCCACCGAGCGCAGCCTCGTCATCCTCGACGAGATCGGTCGCGGGACGAGCACCTTCGACGGCCTCAGCATCGCCTGGAGCGTCGCCGAGCATTTGCACGATCACATCGGTGCCCGCTGCCTCTTCGCCACCCACTACCACGAGATCACCGCGCTCGCGCAAAGCCGCCGCGCCGTGAAGAACTACAACGTCGCCGTGAAGGAGTGGAACCAGCAGATCATCTTCCTCCGCAAGATCCTCCCCGGCTGCGCCGAAAAAAGCTACGGCATCCAGGTCGCCAGACTCGCCGGCCTCCCCGAAAACGTCATCGCCCGAGCCAAAGAAGTCCTCCAGCAACTCGAATCCGGCCACCAGCCCGCCGAAAGCGTCAAAGAAGTCCCCGTCGCCACCAGCGTGCCCGCGAAGACCAGGAAGAAAGCCGTCAGCGATGCAGACGCGGGGCAGATGAGTTTGTTTGGGTGAGCTTGCTCCTCATTTCGAAATTTATGAGCCACTTGGCTTAAGTGTGGCTGGCACTTTCTTTGGGAGGGAAAACCAAAGATAAACCAGTGAAGATACAAATATCCAGAGCACTAATGAATGCATCCAAGCCATCTTGAGCGCAAGATCATGTGCGATCTCATGATCATGCACAGAAAGGGTAATTTGGTTATAGTAAATGTTTGAGAAGGCAACAGGCGCGAATGGAACAAAAAGCCATTCCGCGATACCTGGTATGCATGACGGCCCCACCAATACTTGAGCGAGGTTGCAACATAACCAAACGGCAAACAAGATGCCAAGACGCGAAAACTGGCCGAACCTCAGTTTAACATATCTGCGCATTAGTGTGCTCAGGCAAAAAACAAAGAGGGTGAAAAGAACACCCCGAAGAAATGGATCCCAAATGAACTTCATATGCTTCTCGGTATGACTAGCGCCGCAAAATAGCTAGCAGCATCAGAGATGTGGAAATGACAGCGCAAAGATTACCGATCATCACCACGATCATATTAACGGCCATTGCATCCTGGTATGATTGATCTGCTACATACGGTCTGCACCGCCACAAGAATGATATGAGTGACCATATAAGTTGAATGGCAAAGCCTGTAATTGCTGGGCGGAATGCAAAGCCTAGCCGCTGCCTTCGTTTGATCAGTAGCACCAAAGCGACGATTAACGTAATCAGATACGGAAGCTGGTAACCGATGTTGGATAATATGTTTTTCAGCATGGCTACTATCGTATACTGAAAACGACGTGAGGCTGCAACTGGCTTACAAACCATCTCAACCGCTCCTCATCCTCGTCTTCCTGCTCGGCGCGGGCTTGTGGCGGTGGCGTGCGGGCTGGGGGCAGGTGCGGACGGCGCGGAGGCTGGATCACACCCTACCGTCCAGGGAAGCATCTCGACAATTCCGGCCCGTGCGGGTAAACTCCGGGCATGATGACTGCCTTGCCCTTCATCGACGAACTGCGCCGCATGCCTGCCGACCGGCTGGAGGAAGCGGCGGATTACATTCATACCCTTCTTGAAGAGCGGCGTGCGCGGCGCGAGCGCATGATCGATGAAACCTCCGGCAGCCTTGCGGGTGGCGAAGGCGAGGCCTTGGAAGCTGCCCTGGCCGAATGCCGTCAAATCGATGAAAACGCCTGGTAGTCTCGCCCTCGACAGCAGCGTCATCGTCCGGCACATGCGCACGGCCGATCCTGCGATTGCCGCCACGCTCAAGGCGGCTACGGAGCTTTATCTTCCTTCGCGGCCCTGGGTGAAATGCGCTTTGGCCTCCAACGCGCCGGGAACAGCCGCCGCGCGATCGAGCAGTGGGAGCGATTTTCTCGCGATGTCGTCATCCTCCTGCCGGATGACGCCACCGCCACCGCCACCGCGTATGCCCAACTGAAGCAAGCTCTCGCCATCAAAGGAAAGCCCATTCCAGAAAACGACCTCTGGATCGCCGCCACCGCCAAAAGCCACGGCCTGCCGCTTTACTGCCAGGATGCGCATTTCAATGAACTGGCCGGTTTGATGACGATCATTCAGGCCTGAAGGCCAACCGCTCCTCATCCTCGTCTTCCTGCTCGGCGCGGGCTTGTGGTGGTGGCGTGTGGGCTGGGCGCAGGTGCGGGTGATTGGCGGCTGGACGCGGGACTGATGAGTTGGCGTTGGGTGAAGGTGCCTTGAGTCTTTGCTTGCCGCGCTTCGACGGTCGCTTACGATTCGCATCATGACAGCCACGCTCACTGCCCCAGTCGAAGCCTTGCTCCGGGAACAAGTTACCAACGGTCAGTTCCCCGACATTGAGCGTGCTTTGGAAACCGCTGTAAAAACGGCCTTTGGCCGCCGCGCCTCTCCTGCGTTGGAATCCTTGCTCGATGTGGCGCTGTCCCATCCCGGTCAGCGCATTCCCCTGGCCCAACTGCGCAAGCAGACCGCATGAAGCCGGTCGTATTCAATCCCGCCACGTTGGATGACCTGGAGGAGATCGTGAGCTACATCCGCTAGGCACATGCCATGGCCGCCGAGGCTGTGTGCCACGACATTCTGGATACTGCTGAGAGCCTTGGTCATCAGCCAGACTTGGGGGTTCGTCCGCGTTTCAGTGCGCCTCGTTTTGTGGGCATCCGCTTCCTCCCTTGCCAGGGATACCCCAATCACCTGCTTTTTTACCGAGAGCTGTCTGAGGAGGTTGAAATCCTCCGAATCCTCCACGGCGCGAGAAACCATCCACCTCTGTTCGAGTGACGTCGTGAAGGAGTGGAAACCAGCGGATAAACGAGCGGGAAAACGGTGCCAAGATTCAACTGCGTGACAAAACGAAGCGGCACGAGCGAATGCATAGAAGACGCGAGGCATTTGATCTGCCCCCAAAAGCCATTTCGTAGCAGAAAACCTTCGATTTGCCGAACAGTGCGCTGGCCGGGCAGTGATGGAAGGTGACTATTTTGGTACATTCATCCCTCCACCTTGCGACCCATCGCGGTGTTGTTTATAAAAAGTGTTTTCAAATATGCAAAAGTCTGAACCCTTAAACTCTGCCGCCAATTTGCTCGGCACCGTGAACACGCTGGTGAAGGACACGCAGGTCGATGTGACGCGCTTGATTTACATGCTCTGCCAGGACGTGGAACAGCAGATCAACCGAGCTGACCTCAAGGCGCAGATCACCCTCAGCACCTCCGCCGTCTTGATGGCCATGCTGGTGAACCTAGGAACCGGCGTGCGGACGCCGAGCTTTGCCCAGATGCAGGTTTTTGAGGGCGTGGTGCTGCTGCTTTACCTGCTGTTCATCGTCTGCATGAGCTGCGCCTTCGGGCGTGGTATTGCTGCTGCTTATCCGCGCGCCGTGAATAAGGCGGCTAACTTGAACCGCCATCCCAACCTCTATTTTTCACGTCAGATTGCGGCCATCCCCGTCGATGATTACGCGGACCTGTTCTGCCAACAGTCCAATGACGGGGTCAAGCGCTCGGTGCTGGGGCAGATTCATTCCAAGTCCATCGTGCTGGAGGCCAAGCTGCATAACGTGCGCAAGGGCATGAAGTTCCTGCTCGTCGCCTTCGGGCTTTGGATCGTCGCTCGGCTGGTGCTGCTGGTCGGCTATGGCGTGCAGTGAGGTGAGAGGCATGGCAGGCAGGCGATCGCGCTTTGAAAGTCTCTGGAAAGGAGCAGGAAACGGGGCCAGGGTGTAACCGTCTGACAAATACCATCTGCCATGAGGTAGGAAAGCGTTGCTCAGGGGCGTTGAAATTCGGCATGAATGTGACCCAGCCACTGAAAAGCAATTTGCTAACCCTTAAGATAGCCATCAAGCCTAACTCATCCACTAAAGCGCCCGGAAAACCATTCTTGATCGCCTTTCGATGACTACCCCATGCCGATCTTGTTACGATGAAAATGAGGCGCTGACCCTGAAGGTGCCGAAGGATGGATTTAAGGTCGTTCAGCATGTTCCGATTGGCTCTGCTGGGCGTGAACACAACACGCTTTATTTAGCCCCAAGAAGGATCACAGACGAAGAGTTCAATGCGGCGGAACTGAATACGCTAATCGATCGCATGTATGCGATCATGGAGAGCAAATCAGGTGTGGGCATTGCAGCTAACCAAATCGGTAAAAGACTTCAATTATTTATCATTGAAGCGAAGGTGGATAATCCACGATACAGCGTCTTGGGGCCTGTAGAAAAGCAAGTATTTATCAATCCGAAAATCACCCGAGTTTCGACTTTGCGAAAAAACTTTTGGCATGGCTGCCTCAGCGCTCACGGAGAACCTAGAGGTAATGTAGCAAGTTTTGAGTGGATTGAGTATGAAAGTCAGAACGAGAAAGGTGAAATGCAGAAGGGAAGATTGGATGGATTTGCTGCCGTGATCTTCCAACATGAATTTAGACACTTGATGGGAGGAACTTATTTGGACCTTTCCCAACAGCTATTGGATAGGGATGTTTTGAACGCCAAAATCGAGAAAGGTGAGTTGCCGTTTTTCGAATTCGTCGATGAAACCTTACCTCTCCTCATCGAAGGCTACCAACTTGGAAGGGCGATCGAAGGCACTCGTGACCTTGACTCGAGTCGTTAACTTCTCGGAACGATGTCGTGGCGCGAATTTATTTTCGAGATAACCTGATGATTGAGCTATCATCCACTTTCACTTGAGCGTTTCGTTGAAAGCGCTCAAAACCATAAGAATCTGACATTAATGGATAAGAGTGATAATGATTGATGCGAAAAATCTCGAACTCAGAAAACTTACCAAAGAAGGCTTACAAACTTTGGTGACATGGGCAGCGGCCGAGGGGTGGAATCCAGGGCTGCATGATCATGAAGTCTTTTGGGAAACGGACCCCGAAGGCTTCTATGGATTTTACGCGGGCGACACTCTCATTGCAGGAGGTGCTGTGGTTTCCTACAATCAGACTTTCGGATTCATGGGACTTTTCATCGTGCATCCCAAGCATAGGGGGCAAGGTATTGGCAGAAAACTCTGGCATCTGAGAAGAGATCTACTCATTCGGAGGTTGCACCACGGGGCAGCGATTGGGATGGATGGTGTGGTAGCTATGCAGCCATTCTACGAAAAGGGCGGTTTCCGTGTCGCATTCAGAGATGAGCGGTATGAGCGTGTGGGAGGCGCATTCGATGTCAGTCATCGGATAACGACCATCAACGTCCATGACCATGAGCAACTGATCGATTACGACAGAGGCTGTGTCGGGTATGGAAGGCAGGTTTTTCTACGCAGTTGGTTGAGAACCCCCAATAGCCAAGGTTTCAAATTCAGGCAGGATAACCAGCTGTGTGGTTATGCAGTGATTCGAAAGGCAATCGAAGGTTACAAGATTGGGCCTCTATTTGCCGATACAAGTGAAGTGGCGGAGGAATTGTATCGAGCCTGTCTCAATGCATCTATTGGCCAGCGAGTCTTTCTGGACATTCCTGTCACCAACAAAGCAGCGGCAGAACTTGTTCGGAAATATGAAGCCAGATACGTTTTTGAATGCGCTCGAATGTATTTGGGCGAAGCGCCTAATTCATGCATCAACAAGGTGTTTGGAATCACTACTTTTGAACTTGGATAAAGACCAAAACAACGGGATGCAGAGTTAGACTTCCTTAAACTGGTATGAACCGGGAACATAGGTAACAGATTGACCGGGGACATGGGTAACCCTTTTCGGGAGAAACGGGTCCGGCAACTGTCTGACAAATGAACCCAACGGCACTTAATCCTCGTCTTCCTGGTCGGCGCGGGCCTGTGGCGGTTTGGTGCAACTGGTGCGCCTCGAGCACGCCGATGGACGGGCGCATGATTACCAAATTCCCGGCCCGCTTCCGGCAGACGAAGGACACCGGCTGTACGCTGCTGGACTGCGACGTGTGCGTGATCCGCTTTTAGACGGGGCTATCAAGACCAGCAGGCGATCTGCAGCGCCTCATCAGAAGCCCTGACACCGGCTCTCTAGGACAGTATTTCCTTCCCGAGCATGCTGATACAAACCGCTGGTGCGCATGAGGGCTTCTAAAGTCATGCCACAATCAATGGGTTAACCCAATTGCAGGCTCACGCTGCGTGCCGTCAGTCAGGTAGTTAATGGGGGTAATTCTAGGTCCACCGCTCTGTATGTCAGAAGCATCCACGCTCCCAGGCCTGTTGCCAAGCCCGAAAGGCCTGCGGCACGAGCTCGAATTGCTTGCCGAGGCAATCCGCGATGACCTTCAGCGTGGCGAGAATCATGGCGCTGCATTCGTCCGCTTTACGACGAAAGCATTTCAGCCCGGAGAGGACGCGTCGTGCGCTGCCAACACCTTGATTGAAATCTTTCGTGATCGCCGGGAGATTCTGGAGGTGGTGGCGCGGGCGGTTGACGTGGCCTTGGAACTCCAGTGCGGGTGCGCTGTTCTCGCATCCGAAGTCGTCCATCTATGGGACCAACCCAAGGCAGACCATAAGCTGGCACGGCTGGCGGATGAGATCTTCACGGAGCCAGCTCGGTATCAGAATGACCTAGCGCGTGCCTTTATCCTGGATCTGGCCCGAAGGCTGGCGCTCCAACGGCCAGAGCTGGCCGGACGGTTGATCGAAATGATGCCAGAAACGGAGAATGCCCCCGCCGCCAGAACGGTCCGGGTCTGGCTGAAGTGCGGGGTTTTCCTTCGCAGCCAGACTGAATCCGTGCGCTTTTTTTGGGAGCGCCACCTGCGTGATCCGAAGCGGTTGCAGGACTGGTCCCGCAGTTGTGTCCGGCCTTCGGTGGCGGCCGTGCGCACGGCCTTGATCGATGAGGAGGTGCGTGAGGTGTTTCGAAACTCGGTGCCTGAGGATGTCTGGAAGGACACGCGCCCATCGGTGGGGACGACGCCCGTGCCTGTCATGCCACGAACTCTCCCGATGCAGGCTGTGCCTGAGATGCCCACGGAGGCGATTCACGCCGTTGCGGCACATAATGTAAGGCGTGTGCGCAAAGGCGCCGCGATGAAGTGCTTCGGCGAAGTTTTGCCCTGGGGCCGGATCGCCGCAGTGCTGACGACCCTCGGCGCACTGATCTGGCTGATGACGGGGAATAAGCCCGAAACCGCCGTGGCGGCTGGCGAAAGTGCGGAGCCAAGCCTGCCCGTGAAGATGGCCGATATGCCGAGGCCTTCAGTCCAGGAGATCAACCCTGCCGAGACACAAGCTCCATCCCAAGCCCCGGTGAAGACGAATGTCGCCATGCCGCCCAACACGGCCAAATCCGCAAATGTGGTGACAGCAAAGCCCCAGGCCCGTTCCTTCAAGGCTACCATGGCCGAGACAACGTCTGCCACCATCAAGTCGGACAACATGCACCGCTCCGCGCCTGCAGCCATGGGCGCCGTGGTGGAACCGCTGGCCTCGATGAGGATGAGATTCTCACATGCCAAGCCCACACAATCCCTCAAATCGCCCCAGCGCCCGAGCGCCGCAGTAACCCTAGCCGAGAAGCCGCCCGGTTCCCCAGAGCGGCCCTCAGGATATACATCGGCCGCGCCAAGCACGGGCGAACCTTCGCCAACACCCAGAGAAATCGTTGCCCGGCCCGCCATAATCACTGCTTACGACAGGTGGCTCATGCTTGAGTCACACAAGCTAGCGCAGCGCTACCCCGAGCTGATCCAGATGCAGCGAAAGGTGGTGAATGGAGCGTGGACCCCCTCCAACATGCGTCTGAATGGGATGCAACCGGTGACAGCCGATCCAGAGCGCTACGCAGCCCTCGTGCGCTGGTTGGTGGTTGATCCTCCGCTATCCGCCGAGACGCGAAAGAGCGTGCTTGCAGCCTGGAAGAAAGTGGCCACTCCGGATGAATGTATCGACCTCTGGGAGCAGTTGCTCAAATATCAAGCTGACCATAGTGCGGACATCGGACAAGCAGCACACGAATGGCTGAAGCGGCCTGGAATGGCCTTCAGCGCGAACCAGCTTTCGCGTTTGCAAAGGATCGCGGCAGGTCGAGTGAATTGAAAACCCGATTGTCCTGCGGGTCACTCGCTCTAGCAAGACGCGGCTGTCTGAGAAATGATGACTCTGATCGCGAACGAACCAAGTCTGCCCAAGCATTTTGCACCGCAGAACTAGGATAACCGCGGAGCATACTTTTCAGCTCGCCTTTCTCTGCGCTTATCCCACCTCCTGGGGTGTTACCTTCAAGCGAGTTGGAGCTTGCCCGAGGCAAGCCGAGGCCTACGCATGCCATCGGGATCACGGTTCTTGTGCCGCCCCAAAGCGTATCTTCCACCCTCTCGCTCATGGCTCTCATCTATCGCTCTCAACTCAAGACGGCCTGCGAACAGGAGAACTGGGATTTGCTGGACCTGCTGCTCGAAACCGAGGCGACGCACCTCAATAACAAGGCCCTTTTCACCGAAACCTGGGGCGGCTTCTGATGGAAGTGATCTATCGAACCTCGCCCGACGGTCTGCGCGTGCTCCTGAAACACGGCGCGAATCGCGACACGGGCCGCTGGGGTGATGGGATGTCGCAATCACCCCTCGAAGCCGCCGAAGGGAAGCCTGAGATCCTCGCCCTGCTGCAAGACCCGGCTCGTCCCTCCTCCTTACGCCAGACCGATCCTCCTCTGCCCGCCGCCGATCCCGCTTTCCATGCGCTGGGCCGCATCTGCGAGGACATGGGCTTGGCTTTTCAAAAAGGGCAGCACCGCTGGAAAGTAGCTCGCAGAAGGTGCGGTAGGAACTGGCGGTGATTATTCGCTGAACTTGGGGGCTGGCCCGAGATCCGCAGCACCAGCGCCGCGACGGGCGGTGATGAAGGCTTCGGGGGACAGGCGGTTGAGCGGGGTATCGGCGTAGCCTTCGGCGGGATTGATATAGGGGCCTTGGCGCACTTCGAAGTGGAGGTGGGCTAGGTAGACTCCCTCCGCCGTGCCGACGGTGGCGATCTTTTCGCCGCGCTGGACCCTCTGGCCGTTTTTGACGAGGATCTGGTCGAGGTGCGCATACATGGTCTGCACGATCGGGCCGGCCTCATCACCGAGCGGGAGGCGGTGGGCGAGGATGATCATCTTTCCCCAGCCGGAGCCGGGCATGCCGGTGTAAACGACGCGGCCCGCTCCGGCGGCGAAAACGGGATCACCGAGGTCGGAATTTTGGCCGCCGATGCCGTTGAGGTCATCGCCAAGGTGCCGGGCAATGCGGAAGGGCCGCGCATTGTAGGTGAGTGCGCCGTGTTGCGAGCCGAGCGGCATGTCAAAGCGGGTGGCGAGCGGTAGGCTGACGATTTCCTCGGGCGTGAGGCGCTGGAAGGCCGGATCAAACGGCACCGCAGCTTGAGGCGAGGCGCTTTGAGCACGCCACCACCAGAATCCCGCCGCTGCGGCGACGAGAAGGAGGCTGAAAAGAATGGCAAGAGCACGAACGAAGGCCATGCTGCCCAGCATGGCACGCTTCAAACCTCCTGGTCAATGCCCCGTCTGCGGCGAATGGGTCCCCAAAGGCCAGGCGGCCTGCGAGGAATGCGGCGCCTGTGAGAAGTCCGGCTGGAAGAATGCGGACTCGTCTTCCACCTACGACGGCCTCGATCTGCCGGACGATGAGTTCGATTACGATGACTTCATCGCCCGCGAATTTGGCTCCGCGAAGCCGAAGGGCAGTGTGAGCGGCAATCAGCAGAGCCTGTGGTTCTGGGTGGGCATCGCCCTCGTGGCCGCCATCCTGCTCGGCTACCTGATGCCGTTGCTGCGCGGGAGGTGAGGTGGTATCGCGTCAACAAGGGCATCAGAACAAGCTCTTCACCTCCTCCGCGATGATCTCCAATCCCTCCTGCACGATGTGCGGGGGCTGCGAGTAGGTCAGGCGGAGGCATTCGTGAGGGTGTTGCCAGGGTTTGTCGAGGCCGTAGGCGAAGTAGTGGCCGGGGATGACGAGGACTTTTCGTGCTTTGAGGCGGCGGTAGAGCTCGGCGGCGGGGATGGGCAGGCCTTTGATCCAAAGCCAGAGGAAAAAGGCTCCTTCCTGGGCATGAAGCGCCCACGGGACTTTTTCGCCGAGGGCGGCGGTGAGGATGGCTTTGGCGTGGTCGCTGCGTTCGCGATAAAACGGGCGGATGGTATCGCGACCGAGCTTGATGAGCGTGTCGTCTTTCAGCAGCGGAGTAAGGATGGACTGGCCGAGGTTGCCATTCGCGAGGCTGACGATGGCGTTCATGTTCGACAAGGCCTTCACGATGGGTGCATCAGCGACGATGACGGCATTGCGCACGCCAGGCAGGCCGACCTTGCTCATGCTGATGCTGAAGATCATGCCGGGCTGCCACTTCGGCTGGAAGCCGTTGTGAATGACGCCGGGGAAGGGATGGCCGTAGGCGTTGTCGATGATGAGCGGGATGCCGTGGGCCGTGCAGAGGGCGTGAAGGGTGTCGAACTCGTTTGGCGTGAGCACATTGCCGGTGGGATTTGTGGGGCAGCTCACGGCCATGGCGGCGATGGACGGATCGAGTTGCAGGCGGTCGAAATCGACGTGGTATTTGATCTCGTACGGCGCGGTCTCGACGATTTTGGGCAAGCAGGCGGTGAACTGGCCTTCGCAAAGCGCCTGATTGGCGTAGCCGATGTATTCCGGTAGCAGCGGGAAGAGCACGCGGCGCTTCTTGCCGGCGGTGTCGCCCGCGAGGAGGTTGAAGAGCAAAAAGCAGGCGTTCTGGCTGCTGGGCAAAACGGCGATATTTTCGCGGGTCACGTCCCAGCCACATTCACGGTGCAAAAAGGCCGCCATGGCCTCGCGGAAGAGCGGATTGCCGCCGGGCGGGTCGTAGTTGAGGAGCGTTTTATCGATGCTGCTATCGGTGAGCATTCCACTCATGCGCTGACGCCAGAGGGCCTGCACCTGCGGGATGGCCGCCGGCTGTCCACCGCCGAGCATGCGCATATCCGGTGTGGTGGTGAGGGCCTCACCACAGTCGTCCATGAGTTCCTGGATGCCGCTGGGGCCGCCGAGGCGAAGGCCGATGTCTGAAAAAGATATCATGGATGGGAATGGCGAATGAAGAATCATGCTTCGTCATTCGGAATTCGCCATTCGTCATTGTGGGCTTCAGCCCACCCTTGTGCTCACCCAATGGCGAATATCGAAGTCCTGTGAGGTCTTTTCCGCCTGCCACCGGCCATCGGCATTCAGGCGAAAGCTGCCGATCCAGCGCTGGTGCCATTTTTCAGGCTCGATCATGCTGAGATGGCGTTTGTTGCCCACTTCGTAAAGGTGATAGACCTCACCGCAGACGGGCTCGAAGCCGAACTGGGCCTCGTAGATGAGTTTGTTCCAGTTGAAGGCGTCGATCACATCCATGTAGCGCTCCTGGATCTCGACCATCTCCTGCTGGAGCTCGCGTTCCACGCGGGAAACGCCGCGGGATTTGAAGTTCGTGAGGTCCTGGGGGACGATTTTCGGCGCGAGGCGGGATGCCGGATACGGCAGATAGTTGCCGCGTGGCTCGGGGGCTTGCAGGGCTGTGTCGATGGGGTCCAAAGCGTGTGAGGGAAATTTAAGAAGATACGCCGGGCTTCAAACGATGGATTGAACGGAAGCGTTGCCAGCCTCACAAACATTGCCTACTCTGCCACATGAGCCGACTCACCACCGCCCTGAACCTCCTCGCCTGCGCCGTGCTGGCCTCCTGCGCTTCCTCGACCATGGACTCGATCCCGATGGGAGAGCAGATGCAGATTTACAAGGATCAGGCCCAGCGTGACTTCCAGTCAGAATTTGCCCGCATTGGCGAATTGCACATGAGTAATGTGCTCTCGGAGGCCGAATATCAGGCCCAGCTCGCGGATTTGAACGACAAGGTGGTGCAGCGGGCGCACACGCTGGCCTGGAATCAGCACAATCTAGCAGAGATGGAGCGGCAGGCACAGGGCATCCCTACGCCTGCCGCATCTGTCATGAACATGACACCCAGTGCCATGAATGGCGGCGCGGGTGGCCAGTCGATGTACCGGCCGTCCCAGCTGCAGTTCAATTCGGCGGCTGGCGTTGGCGGCGGCAACCAGCTCTCTCCCGGCCAGATGCAGTCACGCATGTCCTCGCAGGGCGGTGCGCTGAGCCGACAAAACTTCCCCGGATCGATCTACGACGATCCCACCTATAACCAGTAAAGGTTAGCCGTCTGCCAGCATGGCTCGCAGGCCGGAGAAGAAGTTCGTGTTTTCCTCCTGCGTGACGGTTTCATTCATGTGGCGGGTGTAGTCCATTTCCTGGACAAACTTGCGGTCGAGTTCCTTCAAGAAAGGACTCGGCAATGAGGTCTGCTTCTGGCCCCATTTCACGCGGTTGCGGGTGTAGCTGATGGTGAGGCGCTGTTTTGCCCTCGTGATGCCCACATAAAAAAGGCGGCGCTCCTCATCCACGCGGCCTTCTTCATAGCTGCGGCGGTGCGGGAGGATGCCCTGCTCGAGGCCGGGTAGATACACGATGGGAAATTCGAGGCCTTTGGAAGCGTGCATCGTGATGAGGCACACGCCCTTTTTCTTCTCGATGTCGTCCTTGTCCTCTCGCTCGTCATCAAGGCTGATTTGATCGAGATAGCCGCCAAGGCCGTCCGCACGATTTGCCTCGTCGTAAGCGTTGACCGTCTTGAGCATCTCACTCACGCCGGTCTCCCAGCGCACCGTGTCCTCGGGCGTTTTCGCGCCTTTTTTGAGCCATGGAAGGTACTGCGTCTCTTCCAGCAGCATCTCCGTCATCTGGCCGATCAGGGTGCCGGGCGTGCTGGCGGCGCTGTGATACTTCGTGATGAGGGAAACGAAGCCAGTCACGGCCAAGCGGGCCTTTTCCGGCACCTGGCGCTGCCAGTCTGGATCGCAAAGCGCCACCCAAACGCTGTGGTGCTTTTCCATGCTGCGCTCACGGGCCAGCTCAGCTATCGAGGGCGTGATACCACGAGCAGGCACATTGATGATGCGGAGCAGGTCGATGTCCGAATGCGGGTTCGCGATGACCTTCAGGTAGGCGACGATATCCTTCACCTCACGGCGGTCGAAAAAGCTGCGGGCACCGACGACTCGATACGGGATCTTGCGCTGGCGGAAGGCCTGCTCCAGCACGCGGGATTGATCATTCGTGCGGAAGAGCACGGCAAAGTGCTCCCACTCGCGTTTATCGCGGAAGTGCATGGCCTCCACCTCCTTCGTGATCATGTCCGCCTCTTCTTTTTCATCGGCGGTGATCACGAGCTGTACGTTGTCGCCTTTCTCTGTGCGGCACCAGAGGCTCTTCGGGCGGCGGCCGGCGTTGAATTTGATGAGGCTGTTCGCCGTGTGGAGGATCTGCGTCGTGCTGCGGTAGTTCTCCTCCAGCTTCACGACGTGCGGATTCGGGAAGAAGTTCTCGAACTGCGTGATGTTGGTGATCTCCGCTCCACGCCAACCGTAGATACTTTGATCGTCATCACCCACGACGCACACGTTGAAGGGCGGTGGCACGAGGGCCTTCAGCAGCCGCATCTGGAGAGAGTTCGTATCCTGAAACTCATCCACCATCACATAGCGATGCCGTGCCTGCACCTGACGACGCACCTCGGCGGTGTTTTCGAGCAACTGCACGCCGAGGAGTAGCAGATCGTCGAAGTCCATCACATTGCGGCCGCGCATTTCGCCCTGGTAGCGCTCCATGATCGCCGCCTCGGTGGATTCCTCAGCGTTGCCAATGCTATTGCCATCATTCTTCGCCTTGCTGATTCGTGAGAGCATCACGCTGGCGTCCATGGATTCATCGCTGGTGAGCAAGGTTTTGAGCACCTGCTTCATCAGGCTCTCCTGCTCCGACTGGCTGTAGATGACGAAGTTGTTTTTGTAGCCCACATGCTCCGCGAACTCGCGCAGCAGCTTTGCACAGAAAGCGTGGAAGGTGCCCACGCCGATCTTCTTGCCCAATCCATCCCGCACCATGCCCTTCACACGTTCCCGCATCTCGTTCGCGGCCTTGTTGGTGAAGGTCACCGCCAGGATGTGCTTCGGCTCGATGCCTTCGTTCACCATGTGGGCGATGCGAGCCGTGATCACACGTGTCTTGCCCGTGCCAGCGCCCGCGAGAATGAGCAGCGGGCCGTGAATATGCGTGGCCGCCTCCCGTTGCTGGGGATTGAGAGTGCCGGTGAATCCGCTCATGACCTCACACTCCCCACCATTCGCCCGACGACACGCCGCGCCATGGCGACGAGTTTTTCAGAGCGGGCAAAATCAAAATTCATGCCCTGCTCATGGCACGAAGCCGCCGTGATGCAAGCGACCGCTCATCGCGGTGAATTTGATCTTGAAGCGCTCCTCATTCCATCCCACGGGAAGGGCCCTTCCCGTGACCAAACAAGCCGTCCTCGACCAGTTCCGCGCCGTGCTGCAAGCCGATCTCGACACGCTCATGCGTGCCGCGCAGGGGGCCTTCGCTGCAGCGACTGACCCGGACAGCAAGGCGGAAAACAAATACGACACGCGCACGCTGGAGGCCTCCTACATTGCCCGTGGGCAGGCAAAACGTGTCACGGAGCTTCAGGAGGGCGTGCAGGCCTTTTCGGCGCTTTCGGGTATCGAACTTGATGAAGGCTCCGCAGCTTCCTTGGGCTCTCTCGTGGCTTTGGAAGGTCCTGGCGGCCTCGATCACTACTTCATCGGCCCTGCGGCTGGAGGCACGGAGATCCTTCATGAAGGCTGCGAAGTGGTCATCATCACGCCCAGCTCTCCCATGGGGCAAAAACTCGTCGGAAGGCGAGAAGGGGACCTTGTCGCCATGCGGCCCGGTGTGACGGCGAAGGTCGTCAGCGTGCAGTAAACCTACCGCACGGCCAGCCCACGCTCACGCCATTCGTTGAGCACTTTGGGAAGCAGGACATGCTCGACTTGCTTGATGCGATCGTGCAGCACGGCGGCGGTATCGCCGGGGAGGACGGGGACGCGACCTTGTTCGAGGATGGCACCAGCATCGATTTCGGCGGTGACGAGATGGACGGTGCAGCCGGCTTCCGTATCGCCTGCATCTAGCGCATCCGGCACGGCATGTGCGCCCTTGTGCTTCGGCAGCAGGGAAGGGTGGACGTTGACGATGCGGCCTGAGTATTGACTGATCACCGGCTCTTTGAGGATGCGCATGAAGCCGGCGAGCACGACGACATCCACCCGCGCCCGTTCGAGATGATCGAAGATCTCCTTCTGCGCGGCTTCGCCGAGTTTTTTGGGGTTCGTGCCGGGATCGACGAAGTGCGCGGGAAGTCCCGCCTGCTTCGCGATGGCGAGGAAGCCGGAGTCTTTTTGATCGGAAATGGCCGCCACGACTTCGGCATCGAGTTTTCCGGCTTGGATGGCATCGACGATGGCGCGGAAGTTCGATCCGATGCCACTGCCGAGCACGGCGAGGCGCAGCTTGCCACCTTGGGGCGCGTGCATTTTTTGAATGGTGGCCGTGGTGGATCGGCCGGGCACCAGTGGCAGGATGCGGATCTCCGCGCCCACGGATTGCAGTGCAGCTCGTTCCTCGGCATTCAGCGACTCGACGGTGTAGTCACCGCCCTTGGCATACACATGCGGGCGGATGGCTTCGATGAGGCTCGTGGCACGTTCATCGCCAAAAACGACCACCACATCCACCGCTCGAAGGGCGCACAAAACCTCCGCGCGGTCGTTTTCGTTGTTCAGTGGCCGGTCGGGGCCTTTGAGGGCGCGGACGCTCGCATCGGAGTTCAGCGCCACGACCATCGCATCGCCCAAAGCGCGGGCATCGGCCAGGTAACGGACGTGGCCGGCGTGCAGCAAATCGAAGCAGCCATTGGTGAAGACCAGCTTCTTCCCCTGGGCATCCAATTGATCACGGAGCTGCCGCACTTCGGCAGCCGTGGCAGGGGTGAAATCAGCATCGGTCATGCCTTTGCTCATGGCGTGAACCACTGACGATGCAAGAATCAATGCTTCACCGTGCCGAGATGCTTTTTGAAGAAGGCATCGGCGATGTCCACGGTCTCGGCACACCACGGATCGCTCATCCAGAAAGGGTGTGGAGCGTGCTTGAGGGTGTGGACGGCGGTTTCGATGCCGAGAGCCTTCAATTTCTCCATCATCTCCGCACGGCCGATTTTGAGCGTGTCTTTTTCGCCCTCAATGAAGATCGTGGGGCAAACGCCGGCCCGCACATGGGTGATCGGTGAGGCGGCGGCATACAGATCCGGTTTCTCGGCAGCAGTGGAGCCAAAGAAGAGCACCGCGCCTTCATGGGTCTTGTCCTTGTTCGCAGCGACGAGGTCCTGCGTGGCGGCCATGACGATGCAGGCCTTCACGGCGCTGCTTTGATCTTTGAACAGGCCGTCGCCTTCAAACGCGGTGAGGCCGCTGGTCATGGCGGTGAGGCCGGAGAGATGGCCGCCGGCGCTGCCACCCATGCAGCCGATGCGCTGGGGGTCGAGTTTGAGTTCTTTGGCATGCGCACGCAGGCAGCGCAGCGCGGCTTTGCAGTCGTAGATGGCGGCGGGATACTTCGCCTCAGTGGACAGGCGGTAGCTCACGAGCGCGGTGACGAAGCCGCGCTGCGCCAGCCGCTCCATCATCGGCTTGTCCGCCTCCACCTGGCGGGCCTTCCAGCCGCCGCCGTGGATGTCGAGGATGCATGGGTAGGTGCCGGGCGCATCGGGGACGTAAACGTAGAGCTCAACGTGGTGCTCGGGATGCTTCTCGACCTCGAGGGTCTTCAAGGTGAAGCCGGCGGGCGTCTGTGGATTGAGCTTCTTCCACTTCGGCGGCGCATCTGCGGCGTGGATTGAAAAGGCGAGGGCGAGGAAAAGAGCGAGGCGCTTCATGTGGCTGGAGGGCTGAGGCGTTTACTTCGCCTGCTTCATCGCCACGAGGCGGGTGGTCACTTGCTGGCGGACGGGAAGGATTTTGCCATCGACGTTGAGATTCACGACGGCGAGGAGGACGGAAAGGGAGACGGTCTGCCTTTCGAGGTCGAAGAAGACCTGCCCGGAGACTTTGGAATCGGCGGCGACTTTCACGGAACGTTTCGTGCCCTCGTCAGGCTGGGTCTCCATCGTGCCTTCAAAGGCGATCTGCGCATGTTTTCGGCCGTTGCGGTCCACGATGCCCTCAAACTTGGATTTGAGCTTCACCTGCACCTGACCGGCTTCGGAAAAGGGGATGACCTCGTCGCTGATCCATTTGTCGCCCGGGCGGACGGGGATTTTGGGCAGGCCCATTTCCATCGAGCGGCGGTAGAGGGTGGCGAGCTGCTTCGCATCGGCGATGGAGGTGAGATCGGGGTTTTCACCGCCGCTGACCATGGAACTGATGTCCCGCACGTCTTGGAAATCACCCTGCGGATTGTAAACAAGGGTGAAACTACGTCCGGCGGCTCCACCGACGGCCTTTTGCAGCACGGGGAGGGCATCGGCCATCTTGGCGGAGTCAAAAGGATGCAGCAGGCCGTCTTGGAGGAGCTCTCCCTTGAGCGAATCAATGCTCACGCGGGCGAGCTGCTCACCCGCGTCATTTTTCGTGACCTTGATGGAGGTCGTCTGGCGCATGCGGAGCTTCTGATCGTGCTTTTGGCCGATGGTGGTGAGGAGCGTGGTGGTATCCGTGTCCGATTCCTGGAGGTAAAACTGGCCGGGTTCCCAGCGGAGCCGCACCTCGATCGTCTCCTCCTGGGCCTGGCAAAGGGTGGCCGCGAGGGCGAGGAATCGGAAAAGGGCTCGGGTAAGCATGGCGGCGGGGATACCGTAGGCCGAGCGGTTTGGCAACCGGGGTATGAAGTGCCATTTTTTCGTCGGCCAAGGGTCTCGACAGATAGGTTTCAAAAAAAATCTGCCTGGAAGTTGGCACGCTTCCCGCTAAAAGAACTATGCGCACCGGTCAGCCGGGAAACATCATCCTTCTGTCGGCCTCATCGTTGCAATCCCAGAAACCACATATCTAATTGCCGTTAACCATGAAAAAAATCGAAGCAATCATCAAACCCTTCAAATTGGAGGATGTGAAAGAAGCCCTCGCTGAGGTAGGCGTCGAAGGCATGACCGTCGTGGAGGTGAAGGGATTTGGCCGTCAAAAGGGCCATACTGAAATTTATCGCGGCAGTGAATACACCGTGGATTTCCTTCCCAAAGTGAAGATCGAAGTCGTCGTGGACGATAGCCGTGGCGATGACGTCGTGGCTGCCATCCAGAAGGCCGCCAACACCGGCAAAATCGGTGACGGCAAGATCTTCGTGAGCGCTGTGCTTGATGCCATCCGCATCCGCACCGGCGAGCGTGGTTCCGATGCCGTGGCTTCCTCCGCGAGCTAATTTACCTCGCCCAGACCGCTTCATTTGTTGAACAAAGCCCCGCCTGCATCCGCAGGTGGGTCTTTTGTTTTTCAACCTGGTGAAAGCAAAACGCGTCCAAAGCGCCGGGCGGAGGCGTACAAACAGCGATGCTCAAATTCCTGCTTCTCTCCTGCTTGCTGCTGGCCGCCTGCACCAGCCTGCCGAACCCCAATTCGTCGTCTGGCAAGGTGAGCGATGAGGCGGTGAAGCTCCTCGAAAAAAGTGCGGCGAAGGCGGGGAAGCCTTGGCGGAGCCCGGAGAAAGTGGAGGTGGCCTTCACCGGTGAGTGGACGAAGATCGTGCAAAAGATGCAACCGGAGCTGGTGAATGCCGAGTATCGGAAAAGCTCCCGCGAGGTGTATTTCCCGCGTTTGAGCCGGGTGGAGCAGACGCACACGGGACCGCGAGGCATTAAAAACGTGGTCCGCACGCCAGGGAAGATCGAGGTGAACTTCAGCGAATACCGCCCGGCGACCGAGGTGGAAAAAGATGCCGCTGCACTCGTGGCGGATGCTTACACGATGTTCGTTTTCGGGGCGGATTATCTCCTGGCACGCGGCAGCGATTGGAGATTGTGGCTGGCGATGCAGCGGCAGGAGATTGACGGTGATCCCTGCTCGCTGGTTTTCGGCACGCTGAAGCCCGGCGTGGGCCGCTCGGCGGAGGACAAGGTCATCGCCTGGATCAGCCAGCGGGATCACCGGCTGCGCCGGGTGCAGTTCACGCTCAACGGCCTCGAATCGACCGCTGGCGCGGATGTCGATGTGACCTTCAGCGATTTCCAGCCCGGCCCAAACGGCACCGAATGGCCCCGCCACTTCCTCGAAACCGTGCGTCGCCCCTTGACCCTGAAAGCGCACGAGTGGCGAATGACGGAACTGAAGGTGAAATAACTCACCCGGCTCGTTTTCGCCGAAACGTGCCAGGCGTCATGCCGGTGCGCTTGCGGAAGGCTTCGGCCATGTATTGAGGGTGGGTGAAGCCGCATTTCGCGGCGATGGCGTCGAGCGTCAGATCGGTTTGGAGGAGGAGTTTTTCCACGGCGGCAAAGCGTAGGCGGGCGATCTCTTCGCCGGGGCTGCGGCCGATGAGGGCCTTCATGCGGCGTTCGAGCACGCTGCGGGAGAGGGCGCATTCGCGGGCCACGCGGGCCACATCGAGCGGCTGGGTGGCGTTTTGGCGGATGAACCGCAGGGCGGCGGCGATGCGTGGGTCCTCGACGGCCACGATGTCGCTCGACTGGCGGGTGACGATGTCGCCAGGGGCGTGGAGGTGGCGTTCGCCTGGCTTCGGGAGGCGTTTTTTCGTCATCCACTCGTCGAGGACCCGGGCCGCATCGTAGCCGACGGCCTGCCCGCGAAGTCGAACGCTGGAAAGCGGCGGCGAGGCGGTTTCGCAGAGCATGTTATCGTTTTCCGCGCCGACGACGGCGAGCTCTTCCGGCACCGCGAGGCCTGCCCGACGGGCCGCATCGAGCACCCAGAAGCCCATCTGGTCGTTGACGGCAAAGACGCCGGCGGGCTTCGGCAGGTCACGCAGCCAGGTGGCGAGGTCTCGCTGATGTTGCTCCCAGTTTTTGTGTTTGGATTGGAAAACGGGGCATTCGAATCCCGCGTCGTTCACGGCCTGGATGAAGGTATCCCGCCGTTCGAGGAAGAAATTCTCCGAGGCATCCTGCACACAGGCGAAGTGCTGGAAGCCGAGCGTGCGAAAATGTGCCGCCACGCGGGAGCCGATGACGCTGTTGTCGATGCCCACAAAGGGAAAAGGATGCTTCAGCATGCTCGTGCGCAGCTCGACGACGGGCAGCTTCGTGGCCTTGAGCTGCCGAATCATCGTCTCATCCACCGTGCGCGAGAGGATGCCATCGCCGTGCCAGTTTTTAAGCCACTCTGGGAAGCTGCTGCGCAGATCTCTCGGCTCCAAATAGAGCGACCACGGCCCGTGCTCGGCCACATAGCGCCGGATGCCGCGCACGATGTCGCGTCCATACGACCGCGAGGTATCGACGAGGATGGCGACGGAGGGCAAACGCATGCGAGAAGAGGATGGAGGAATGGAGAATGGAAAACTGAAAATGGAGGAAATGCCAGAGGCGCACCATCCATTCCTCCATGCTGAGTTCCTCCATTTTCAGTTCTTCCATGGTTTGGAACTCTTCGGCCGACGCCCTTGGCTCTTCGCTTCAATTCCGCAGCAGCCCGAGTAGCTCCCGCATGCGCAGTTCGATGTTCAGCAGGCTGGCCTGCACCCCTGACAGCCATTCGATATCGGCTCCGGCAGGGTGTTGCTGAACGAGTTTGTCGGTGGCGTTCAGGGCGGCGGCGAAGAGGGGAAGGCTCTGCTCCAGATCGGTGACGAGGAAGGTCCACTCGGGCTTCGCGGCCTCGGCAAACTGGCGCAGCACATGCACGAGGTGAGCGCCGAGATCCGCCACGGTGGAAAGGAGGCGCAAAACAGCCGGACGCGTGCGGATTTCGTCATTGAAGACGAGCAGGCTCTGGAAACGGCGCAGTTCTTTGGCCAGCGCGGCGGAGCGTTTGGCGGGATCGGCGGAGGACGAGGGCTTTTCTGTCGCTGGCGGGGCTTTTTTGCCTCCGGCGGGCGCTTGGAAGGGATCGCTAGCGGGATTTTTCGGCTGGAAGGGGTCGTCAAAGCCGGGGCTGTGCAGCGCATCGGCGAGAGCGCCGTCCTGGCCGCGTTCGCCGAGCAGGAAGTGCTTCCGGCGGGCGCGGTTCTGGCGCAGGAGGGTATTTTCCTCCTCCATCGTGAGCTGCCAGCGGGGGGCGGAGACGCGGATTTGCAGGTGCCAGCTCTGGATGAGCACGCGCTGGTTGTCCTGGTTGAACCACTCGAAGAAAAGCAGGTTTTTGAGCCCCGGCGGCACGGGGAAGGCGCTCGCGGCCGTGCCAGCCCGGCGGCGGGGAATCTTCCCCACGCGGTAGGAGGCGGTCATCACCCCGGTGTAGCCGCGCTGGAGAGGCGTGATGGCATCCACACTGGCCTCGTTCATCTCCGGCAGGGGATTGTGGAAGTCCACGCGGCAGCCCGCGATGTCCCGCAGGAAGTTTCCCACCAGCTCGATGCGCACGGGCTGCTTCTGGCCGGTGAGGTGCAGCATGCCCGTGACCAACCCCGGCACTTCATTCGTGAGGTAACCGCCGAGGACTGAGGATTCGAGACACACTATCATTTTGCTCAGGTACTCTAAGGGCAAGATTTTCGGGGCGCAAGCTACGCGGCATATCACAGCCAAATTGTGGCAGACCTCTTGCTTCAGACAGAGGGCCACCGGGTTCACCGCACGGCCCCCAAACCCAAACCAGAACTCAAAAAAGCCTATGAAATCCCTCGTGACCCTGAGCCGCGCCTTCGTCGAATTCGGCCCCTTCGCCAAAACGGAAATCCTCGATTTCCACAAACGCGGCCTCTTGCAAGACACCGACTACCTTCGCGATGAAGGCAGCGAAACCTGGCTCCACTACGCCGAATGGGTGACCGCCTCCCAGCCCGCCCCGAAGCTCAAAGTCGTCAAAGCCGCCGCTCCAAAAGCCGCTCCCGCTGCCAAGAAGACGAAGAAGGCCGCCTAAACCGCTCCTCACCACCGCTGGACTCCCCACCTCACGCATGCCATGAAGCAGGCGTGACCCACGACACCACGCGCACCTTTCGCAACGAGCTCTGGCGCTCGCTGCCTGCGGGTGTGCTCGATACCCTCACGGCCACTTTTGGCATGCTCGTGGCCGTTCGCGTCTTCGCGATGGGTGACATGGCCAAAGCGAGTTTTCTCGCCGCGACGAGCGGCGGCATGGTCACGAGCTTGTTCGTCGTCCCGCTGCTCCTGCGGGCGAAAAGCACCATCGCCCGCACGGCCGCGAAGGTGCAAATGCTCGGCGGGGCCAGCATGGCCGTCAGCGCCGCCTTTCCTGATTCGCCCACGCTTTACCTTCTGGGTCTCGGTCTCGGCATCTTCTGCTTTTCGATGCAGATCCCGCTGATGACGCAGATCTACCGCATGAACTACCCCGAGGCTGCCCGGGGCAAGCTCTACGCCATTGCCGGCGTCACGCGGGCCGGTGCGGCGGTGGCCTTTGGCTACATGGCGGGCTGGCTGCTCGATCTCGATTTGAAAAACTACACCTGGCTGCTGTGGGCGTATGCGATCAGCGGCTTCGTCAGCGGTCTGTGGACCTACGGCCTGCCCGCCACCCCGTGGCAGCCGGAGGAAAATGCCCGCACCAGCCTGTGGAGCGCCTGGCGCTGGGTGCGTGAGGATCATGACTTCCGCACGCTGCTCATCTCCTGGATGATGATGGGCGTGGGCAATCTCGCCGCCGCCTGCCTCTTCGTCGAATACCTCGCCAATCCCGTCCACGGCATCAATCTCCCGGAAAAGCAGGTCGCCTTCATCACCTGCGTGGTCCCAGTCCTCGCCCGTCTCGTCTTCTCGTATCCGTGGGGGCTCGTGTATGATCGCTTTCACCTCTTCGGCGTGCGAGCGGCGCTGAATGTCTTCTTCGCCGCGGGCATCCTCTGCTTCTACCTCGGCCAAAGCGTCGCCTGGTGGACCTTTGGCATGGCTTTGTGGGGCATGGCCAACGCCGGCGGCAATGTCACCTGGGCGCTGTGGGTCACGAAACTCGCCCCGAAGCATGCCGTGGCCGAGTACATGAGCGTTCACACCTTTCTCACCGGCCTGCGCGGGCTCGTCGCCCCGTTCCTCGCCTTCGCGCTGCTCAAGGTGATGACCTTCCAGACCTTCTCCCTCCTCTGTGGAGCCGCCATCCTCTCCGCCAGCGCCTTCATCACCGTCCGCGCCCGCACCAGCGATCCCGAAACGAGCAAAAGGCTCAGGCCGGAGCGGTTGTGATAAGGCCTTGAAATGAAAATGCCCTGCGTGAATGTCCGGCCATGAGCACGTTTGCGAGCACCTTGGATCTGGCGGATCGCTTGTCCCTTGATGAGCAGGAAGAACTCTCGGCTACCCTGCGCCGCCGGGTGGCCGAGAAGCGCCGTGAGGAATTAATCAGCGCGGTGAAGGAGGCACGGGCAGAATTTGCCACGGGTAAAATCAAAGCCGCCAGCCCATCCGCCATCATGAAGATGATCAAGGCATGAAACGGGTGCTGCTAATGCATCCCATCCGTAAATGTTGTCAGCCACACGTTGATTGACGATTGTCGAGCAACTGATTGTTGATTGCAGAGGTGGCTCCCTTTTTGGAAGCACTTCATCCCTCAAAAATCGAATGCTCATCATTCATCAATCCGTTTTGCCTCCCCCATGACCACCTACCTCGTCCAAATGAACTCCGTCTGGGAGGACAAGCCAGCCAGCCTCGCCAAGGCCCGCCAGCTCATCACGAATGCAAAACCCGCTCCAGGCTCGCTCATCGTGCTGCCGGAGATGTTTGCCACCGGCTTCAGCGTCGAAACAAAAATCACCGCCGAGCCTGAGCAAGGCGCCACCGAGCAATTCCTCATCGAAATCGCCCGCGAGCATCGCTGCGCCGTCATCGGTGGCCTCGTCACCCAAGACACCGAAGGCCACTGCATGAACCAAAGCCTCTTCATCACGCCCGAAGGCCAGGTTTTGGGCCGCTACAGCAAAAACCAGCCCTTCAGTCTCGGCGGTGAAAGCACCGCCCACACCGCTGGCAAGGGCGTGACGGTCATCGAGTGGCAGGGGCTCAAAATCGCGCCGCTCATCTGCTACGATCTGCGCTTTCCCGAGCTCGCCCGCGACGCCGTGAAGGCTGGAGCGGAGCTGCTCGTCTTCATCGCCGCATGGCCGATCAAGCGCGTGCAGCACTGGATCACCCTGCTGCAAGCCCGGGCCATCGAAAACCTCGCTTTCGTCATCGGCGTGAACCAGTGCGGCACTGATCCCAGCTTCACCTATCCCGGCCGCAGCCTCGTCGTCGATCCCCACGGCGTCATCATCGCCGATGCCGGCGATCACGAGCACGTCCTCCGCGCCGAGATCGATCCCGCCATCCTCCACGCCTGGCGCACCCAGTTCCCCGCCTTGCGTGATGCCGGCTTCGCTTCATAAAGCCGCATTCACCATGCGAGTCCTTGCCGTCCTTCTCGTCCTTTCCGTCCCTGCCTTCGCCGCCGCGCCGAAGGCCATCACGACCTTCCTCGACCAGCACTGCGTCGAATGCCACGATGCCGACGTGAAGAAAGGCGGCCTCGACTTGACCTCCTTGACCTTTGACCTGCGTGACCCTCAGCTCTTCGAAAAGTGGGTCAAGGTCCACGACAGCGTCGCGGATGGCGAAATGCCGCCGAAGAAGAAGGCGCGGCCAGATTCAAACCTCGCCGAAGCTTTCCTCGACTCGCTCGATAGCCAGCTCCGAGACACCAGTGCCGCACAAACCGCCTCCCAGGGCCGCACGCTGGTTCGCAGGCTGAACCGCATCGAGTATGAAAACACCGTGCGTGACCTGCTGCACATCGACTTGCCGCTCGCGGGCCTTTTGCCGGAGGACACGCCGATGCATGGCTTTGACACCGTGGCGGAGGGATTGCGCTTTTCGCAGCTCCAAATTGAGAAATACCTCGAAGCGGCGGATGCGGCCCTCGATGCCGCCGTGGACCTCCGCGTGCCGGTGAAGATGAAAAAGCAGCGCTTCAGCTACAAGGACCAAAAGAGCATCATCGACAATCTGAAGCTCCCGGATGATCCACCCGCTGATCCGAAGAAGAAGTATCAGCGTCAGCGCCAGGTCTTCCGCTCGCTCGATGATGCGCTCGTCATGTTCACGGATGCGGATTACATGCTCGGCCTCTCAAATTTCAAACTGGGCCGTCCAGGGAGCCATCGCATCCGCCTTTCCGCCTACGGCTATCAGAGCGCGGGCCAACCGATCACGCTGCGGCTTTACGCGAACGATTACAAAGTCGGCAAGCGCCTGCTCGGCACCTGGGACATGACCGCTGACAAGCCACGCGAGGTGGAAGTCATCGCGCCGATCAATCGCAGCGAGCACCTGCTCGTCCTGCCCTTCAGCGTCGGCTACGATGCCGATGGCAAACGCCTCAGCGACTCCGACACGACAAAGCTATTCACCGGTCGCGGCCTCGCTGTGCAGTGGGTGGACATTGAAGGCCCGCTGGAGGCTCAGGCATGGCCGCCGCCCTCCGTGAAGTCGATTTTTGGCGACGTGCCCGTCGTGCCGATCGACAAAAAGAAGATCAAAAATCCCTGGGATGGCGAAAAGGCCATCGGCTACGAATTGCAGCCCGCTGATCCCGTCGCGACACTGAAAACAGTCATCGAAAACTTTGCCGCAAAGGCCTTTCGTCGCCCATTGGAGGCCGGTGAGGCAGATCGCTTCGTCAAACTCGCCAGCGATGCCCTCGCGGGCGGTGGCAGCTTTGTGGACGCCACCAAGCTCGGCCTGCGCGGCGTGCTCACCTCGCCGCAGTTTTTGCTCTTCGATGAATTGCCGGGGCCACGTCTCAGCGACTTCGCTTTGGCCTCACGACTCTCCTACTTCCTCTGGTCCACGCTGCCGGATGATGAACTCCTGCGCCTCGCTGCTGCCAAGAAACTCCACGAGCCCGAAACGCTCAAAGCGCAGGTGAATCGCCTCCTCGCCGACCAACGCAGCCGAGCCTTCGTGAAGAACTTCGCCGGTCAATGGCTCGACCTGCGCAGCATCGACGCCACCTCGCCCGACGCCACGCTTTATCCCGAGTTCGATGAGATGCTGAAGTATGCCATGGTCGGCGAAACAGAGGCCTTCTTCACTGAAATCCTCCACCACGACCTCCCGGTGGCGAATTTCATTCACAGCGACTTCTTGATGCTGAATCGCCGCATCGCCCAGCATTATGGCGTCGGCACCGAGGTCGCGAAGAGCGAGGAATTCGTCCGCGTGAAGCTCCCGGCTGATAGCGTGCGCGGCGGCTTGCTCACGCAGGCCAGCATCTTGAAAGTCACCGCCAATGGCACCGTCAGCTCGCCCGTGCTTCGGGGGGGCTGGATGATGAAGCGACTCCTCGGCCAGCCGCCGCCACCACCCCCACCCGGCATTCCCGGCGTCGAGCCCGACACCCGTGGCGCCAGCACCATCCGCGAAATTTTGGCCAAACACAGCACCTCCGAAAACTGCGCCGGCTGCCACGCCAAGATCGACCCGCCCGGCTTCGCTTTGGAGAGCTTCGACGTCATCGGCGGCTGGCGTGATCGCTACCGCAGCAAGGAGAAGGGCGACAAGCCCGCCGCCAAAGTCGAAAACCGTGGCGTCTGGCAATACAAAGTCTCCCTCCCCGTCGATCCCACCGGCCAACTCGCCGACGGCCGCGCCTTCAAGGACATCAAAGACTTCAAACAACTCCTCCTCGCCCAGCCCGCCGACGTCCAACGCTGCCTCACCGAAAAACTCCTCACCTACGCCACCGGCGCTGCACCGACTTATGCCGACAACAAAGCCGTCGCCGACATCGTCGCGAAGTCATTGAAGCAAGGCGGTGGCTTGAAGACTTTCGTCACTGAGCTGGTGCTGAGCGAAACGTTTCGGAGGAAGTGAGGCGTTGTTATCAAAGCCTCTCGACGGCTAGGCGAGAGTGAGCGCATCATGACTCGCGTTCTCTCAAGATCTCAGATCCGGTTTTCCAGTGCCCAACATGATTCGCCCCTTTATCAATTCTACTGTTCCCGAGCTTGAGGCGGTCGTCGAAGCGAGGTGCAATGACTTCGATTACCTCCTCAACCTAAAACAGGAGCTAGCGTTGCGCTCGTCGAATAGGGCTAGAGCACTGTATGAAAAGATTGATAATATATTGCAGCGGCGGTTAAAGAACCAGATGCCTACTCCCGAGAGAACTAGCACACCCACATCCGCTCTTCTCGCCCGGTTAAAACCGTTGAGGGAAAAGCTCATAGACGTATCGCTCAGAAGCCGGCTGCTGAACTATCGTGACCTTGGCAGTCAGACGTTACCCCTCAAGCCTTGCGACCTCGATACCTTGTATCAATGGCTCGTTGCCAGTGAAAAGGAATTAGAAGTGGAAGGGGTGCCAAAGGGTGAGTCGAAAGACGAATCCACCGACCCATCAGAGGATGAAGCACAGCCGCCGCCAACACGTCCTAGCGTGGATTTTAACGGAGAAGACGCCACACGCGATATTGAAGACGGCATTCTGCGGTCGCGTGACTCGATGCTGAAGACCGAGAACCGAATGACGGCTCTGTTTCGCAAGTATCGTGAGTGCCTCGACGCGTTCGGCAGTAATCTCTGCTTCATGGCGTTTGGGTTCCTCGAATGGACAGACCCAAAGCGACAAGACGATGAAAAACGCTATGCCCCACTCATTCTGGTGCCCGTGGCTTTGTCGAAAGTGAAGCGTGAGGTGGTCGTAGAGGCAGCTTCGGATGAGTTCGAGCTGGAAAATGATCACCAGCCCACGCGCCGAGGCCGCCCCCAAGCCTCACGGCCAGCATTAACCTCGCGGATGATGGCCTATCGCTTCACAGTCAAATATGATGGCGAGGACATCGCCGACAATGTGGCGCTGCGCCTCAAATTGGAGAGCCTCCCCGGCCAAATAAGCCTGCCATCCTTTGATGCTGAGAACGACGACGCTAGCGTTGAAGAGTATCTGGAGAATGTGGAGCGGGCGATACGCAGACTCCCTCCCGAAGTGAATACTGGTTGGAAAGTGGTCCGAGGGGCAAGGCTGGCCTTTTTCAGTTCTGCTAAGGAGGCGATGTATCGCGATCTCGATCCTGCGAAATGGCCTACGTCAGGCCTGGTGAGCCAGGAATGGATTCAAGCGGCTTTGGATGGTCGCGATCAGGACACGACCCCATCCGTGACAGATGATGAGGTGACCTCTGCACTGCACATCAACCCTGTTCCTACCGTTCTGGAGACTGATGGTTCACAGATGCGAGCCATCGTGAGAGTGCTACGAGGTGATCCCATGGTGATCCAGGGGCCGCCTGGAACGGGGAAGAGCCAAACGATCACAAATCTCATCGCGGCGACGCTCGCAAAAGGTAAGTCAGTGCTGTTCGTCGCAGAAAAGATGGCGGCCCTCAGCGTGGTTCGTCAGCGCATGGAAGAGTCGGGTTTGGGGCGATACTGCTTGGAACTGCATTCTGCGAAAGCGACCCCGAGGCAGGTGATAGACCAAGTAAAGAAGCGGCTTGCTCACCAAGCCGCCTCCGCTGCTCCAGCCTCCCAATTGTCCGCCGACCGTCAGCGTCTCAATCAACATCGCATCGCATTGGGTAACTATGGTGCGTCCATCCATCATTCGGATAACAGCCTGGAATCGAGCTTTCATGATGCTGTATGGAGGCGTTCGCAGCTTTTGGATGCACTAGAGGAACTGTTGGCTGGCCAAGACATCGTTATCGATTCAATGCCAGCCCTCTCAATGAGTCGAGAAGCTGGTTATGCCGAGTTGAGCACCCTCATTGATGCTCTGAAGGTTGCTGGCCGTTGCATCGCGGAGGGGGTGCATCTCGCAGCTCAGCCGTGGCTGGGATCATGTCCTCGTGAACTGCCCGGCCCCCACATGGAGGAAGCGGTGCGGCGCACGCTGGGCACAGCGAAGCAGGCTGCACTGAATTGGCAGCAAGCGGAAAGTCGCCTGCCGCTGCCGGATGAGTGGAGTGCTCCTACAGCGGATCACTGGATTGACCTGAATCAGCGTTTCCAGCCTGGGCCAGCGCCCGAATTGGCCGAGTGCATGTGCCATGAATTAGCGACTGATTTCACCGCACTGTCCCGATATGACGAATATATCGCAGCACTCTCAGCGTGGCGAATGCCGCAGCCGGATGAAGCGAGAGCATTATCCGAAAACTCCGGCATCGATAAGACAACGATTGAGCAAGCTAGAGCAGCAGCGGAGCAAATCGAGCGCACGCTTATCTCAAGAATACCGCATGTGACGCTGGAAGATCTGTCAGACTCTAGCGAGCAAGTGCTCTGGCTGCGTGACACGCTCGCCGCCCGCACCTCGACTTTGACGTCTCTGGCTGAGTTGATTCATGTGCCGATAACGGATGAGACATTCTCAGCAGGCAGCAGACTGGCTGCTTTCGGTTCACGTCTGGCACAAACGTCGCCGAGCGTGTGGCGCTGCCTTGATTCTGCTCTGTTGCATCCATCAAGCCTCACTCAACTAACAATCGCAAAAAGAAAGCATAGCACCCTAACAGCGGAGCGAGATACGATTTCAGCTGAGGTGCGTCTGGATGACCTACCGGATGCTGCAACTTGGAGTGACTTATCGCGTGAATTACGACTGACCTCTGGCGGCTGGTTTAACTGGCTACCAGGCACACGCGGGAACAAGTTTCGTAAGCAGTTGCGAGCCTGTTTCTTGAAGCGACCCGCGAACGAAGCCGCCGCCATACTATCGATGGACCGAGCGCAGAATTGGCGAGCTGATGCTGCTAAATTTGCTGCTTCTGAGGATGCCAAATCGTTGCTCGGCCCTGCCTTTTCTGGGATGGAAACTGACTGGGGCTCTTTAGATGCAGCAGCCTCGCTCGTCGCGGACTGGGTAAAGCAGTTCGGTATTGTCTCTGCCCAGGAATTCATTTCCGAGCATAAAGACGCGATCTTTGCCCAGTCATCGATAGTTGCTAGCCTTGCTGCCCAGGCTGAGGCTCATATGAATGAATGGATGGCTCTAGCATCGACCTTGTTCCGGCAGGATGAGGCCACGTTGCGACAGCTTTCTACTCAGACCTTGAGCAAGGACCTGTCCACACAAGCAGAGACGGCTGTCAGCTTGGTCAAAGCTCTTGCAGAGCTCAAACTGCCACCGACGACGCTTACAGATTCGGTGCCGCTCCTGTGCTCCGTAGCACTGACTCTCCGAGAGCACGCGGCCACCGTATCAGAACTCACCGCCAAGCCGATGTTCCTCGGCGACTGGCATCAGGGGTTGCTCGCCACTGACCTACAGCGGATTGCCAATGCCATCGCTTGGCTTAGACAGATCATAGACGTCGAGGCACTGCCACACGCAATCAAGGTTTGGGCGTTCTCTGCATCGACGGTGCAGCGAGTGCTGGAAGTCATCGAGCGCGTCCAAACTATCACAAAAGCCATTGATGGTTGGCGGGCAGCCATGTCACCGCTAGCCGAAGTCTTTGTCTTCGATTCCTACACCGCGCCCATGTCCCAAAACAACTTGGGGCGAAGTGTGGGCATGATTCTCTCGCAGCTTGATGCCGCCATGGAAGCAGTGCCGTCATTGCTGCCTTGGTATCACCTGCATGAAAGCGAACGCGCTATCGAGCAAGCTGGCGGCAAATCTCTCTGGGAGTGGTGTCGCGAACATCATCTCAAAGTCGAAGCCATCGAAAAGGCTGCACAGCTCGGCTTCAGCAATCAGTTCATCGAGCAAGTGCTCGCTCAGCATCCAGAGTTGAAGACCTATCATCGCCAAAAGCTCGAAGAGCATCGTGATGGATTCCGCTCACTCGACAAACGTGTTTTGAACTCCTTCCAAAAGGAGGTGGATCGCAGCATCTTTCGCAAGCATGGCGAAGCTCCTTCCGGCCATCGCAGAGGCTCCACCAAGGACTTCACCGAGATGTCCATGCTGCACCATGAGATGTCCAAACAGACGCGCCATGTGCCAGTGCGCCGGTTGGTGAGGCAGAGTGGCACTGCTCTGAAATATCTCATGCCCTGCTGGATGATGGGGCCACAGGCTGTCGCTCAGTTTCTTGAGCCAGAGAAAGTGGAGTTTGATCTCCTCATCATCGACGAAGCATCCCAGGTGCGGCCCGAGGATGCTCTCGGCTCACTGGCTCGCGCCAAGCAGATTGTGATCGTCGGAGACTCGAAGCAGATGCCGCCCACGGATGTCTTTCAAGCTCTTGGTGTAAACGATGCGGATGATGAGGTCGAAGACGAAGACGGTGAAATGGTCTCATCAAACAGTGCTGCGCTCGAAATGACTTCCATCCTCGACACCTTCGAGAAGCAACTACCGGCTGAAACGCTGCGCTGGCACTACCGCAGCCAGCATCAGAGCCTGATCGCCTTCTCCAACGAAAGCTTCTATGAATCCAGCCTGATCGTTCCGCCGTCCCGCTGGCACGCGAGTGATGATTTGGGTATCGTGCGACACTTTCTGGAGACTGGTCGCTTACAGGATCGCAAGAACCCAGCCGAGGCCGCCAAAGCTGTCGAAATCATGCGTGAGCATGTGCTCAGAGAATTCCAACGCCATGAGGATGATCGTGAAACTCTGGGCGTCGTCGCCATGAATGCTGTCCAGCAGGATTTGATCTCGGAAAGATGGGAAAAGGCCTGCAAAGACGACCCCGATCTGGAAGCTGCACTAACCGAGTTCACCTCCAAGACGTCCTTGTTCATCCGTAATCTCGAAAACGTCCAGGGCGATGAGCGTGATGTGATCCTCATCTCAACCACCTACGGGAAGAACGCCGCTGGTGATATGCACCAGCGATTCGGCCCCGTGAACAAAGCTGGTGGCTGGCGTCGCCTCAATGTGCTCTTCACCCGTGCTCGGAAGCGTATCCATCTGGTAACCAGCATGGTGCATGACAACGTTCAACAGGACATGAAACAAGCCGAATCTGGTCGCACCTTTCTCCGCAAGTATCTGCAATATGCCGAGACAGGCCATCTGCCTGACTCTGGCACAGCAGGCTTCAAGGGAACCCCAGACTCAGGCTTCGAGGAATCCGTCGCTCGTAGCCTGCTCGGACTAGGCTACGAGTTTCACTATCAAGTCGGCGTCCAGGGCTTCTTCATCGACATTGGCGTGATTCATCCCGATCAACCGGGCCAATACCTCTGCGGCATCGAATGCGATGGGGCCGCCTACCATTCCCACCCCATCGCCAGAGATCGCGACCGCATCCGCCAAGAGATCCTGGAGAACCGCGGTTGGAAGATATTCCGTATTTGGTCGACTGACTGGTATCGAAACCGCAAACTCGAGATTGAAAGGCTTCACGCTTTTCTAAGGCTTCAAAGCTTATGACACACCTTGGATTCGAATGCGAGCACATGAGCCGTGGCGAATGCAGCGTCTAACCTCGGTTTGTTTGTAGTGCTGAAAAAGCCTTCGAATTGCTCAAAAAACAGTTTCTTGAGGTCGGCTTCACTTCTACTGCAACGAAGCTTCTTCCCGTCAGCTTTGATTCTTATGCCGTCCGCGCCTCGTCAACATGGTATCTCGCTCCTCACGGCCACAGCGGTCGTCGTGGCCAATATGATCGGCACGGGCGTCTTCACGTCGCTGGGCTTTCAGGTGGGAGGGCTGCCATCTGGTTTCGCGATTTTGATGCTGTGGCTCGTCGGCGGCGTGTGCGCTTTTTGCGGGGCGGTGTGCTATGGCGAGCTGGCGGCGGCTCTGCCGAGGTCGGGCGGGGAGTATCATTTCCTCTCGAAGATCTTCCATCCGGCGGTGGGCTTCCTTTCGGGATGGCTTTCGGTGACGGTGGGCTTTGCGGCGCCGATTGCGCTCGCGGCGATGGCGTTTGGCAAATACTTCAGCGCCATCTTTCCGCATGCGCCGGCCACGACGTGGTCGCTCGTGATGGTGTGGATCGTCACGCTGATCCATGTGGGCGGCATTCATGTGGCGGCGAAGTTTCAAAACACGGCCACCTGGCTCAAAGTGCTGCTGATCCTCGTTTTCATCGTCAGCGGCTTCGTCATCAGCGAGGGGCAGGCGGTGAGCTTTTTGCCCAAGGCGGGCGATGGCAAATTGGTCGGCAGCACGCCCTTCGCGGTGAGCCTGGTGTATGTGATGTATGCCTACGCGGGCTGGAATGCGGCCACCTACATCGTGGGGGAGATTCGTGATCCGCAGAAGAATGTGCCGAAGGCCATCGCCCTTGGTACGCTACTCGTGACGGGCTTGTACATCGCCTTGAACGCCGTTTTCCTCTACGCCGCGCCGATGAGCGAGCTGGATGGCAAGCTCGATGTGGGGCATGTGGCGGCGGATCGCATCTTCGGGCACACCGGCGGGCAGGTGATGTCGGCGCTGATCTGCCTCGGGCTGGTGTCGAGCATCTCGGCGATGACCTGGGTGGGGCCTCGCGTGATGAAAACGATGGGCCAGGACCTCAAACTGCTCGCCCCGCTAGCCGTCAGCGATGAACGCGGCGTGCCGGTGGCGGCCTTGTTTGTGCAGCTTTCCATCGTCGTGACGCTGCTGCTCACTGCCAGCTTTGAAACGGTGCTCACCTGCGTGCAGTTCAGCATTCAGCTCGGCTCGTTCGCCACCGTCGTGGGCCTCATCGTGCTGCGGATCAAGCAGCCGGACCTCCCGCGGCCGTATCGCTGCTGGGGCTATCCCATCACGCCGCTGCTTTTCCTCGGCATCAGCTTGTGGATGATGATCTTCGTCGCCAAAAAGCATCCTGAAGAAACCCTGGCCGGCATGGCGTTGATCCTGCTTGGCTGGATTATCTACTTCGTCTCGCCGCGCCATCCTTCGACTGAATCATGAAACGCCTCGTCTCGTTCCTCGCCCTCGCCGTCGTCTCGTTTTCCTTCGCTCAATCCACCCCCACCGCCGACGATCAGGCGCGGTTTCTCGCCGGTCTGCCGCCGCAGGAAGGTTCCCCGCTGTTTGAACTGGCTCAGCGGGGCGAGTTTGCCCGCCACGCGAAGGGTTTAGACACCGCCTGGGAAGATATCGAGAAGCGCCAGCTCGGCTCGATCCGTGGCTGGATGCAGGAAACGCATCCGCAGCTCGTGGCGGACACCGCCCCGCTGCTCTACGTCTTCAGCGGGCCGGATTTCCTCCACGCCAACACCTTCTACCCGAACGCCAGCACCTACGTCCTCTGCGGCATCGAGCCCGTGGGCACCCCGCCGGATGTCACGCAGCTCGGCGGCGACTCGCTCGACCATTCGCTGCGCAACCTGCGCAACTCGCTGGAGGCCATTTTGAGCTTCAGCTTCTTCATCACCTCGGACATGAAGAACGACTTCTCCGCCAACGCCACCAAGCTCAACGGCACCATCCCCGTCATCTACACCTTCCTCGCCCGCAGCGGCTGCCACATCGACACCGTGGAGCTCATCGGCCTCGACAAAGACGGCAAGGAAGGCCCCCACGAAGGTTCGAAGCATCCCGGCGTCAAAATCGGCTTCACTGGCAAGGCGGGCCAAAAGCAGACGGTGTACTATTTCTCCACGAACCTCGCCAGCTACATGATCAAGCAGGACCCCGGCTTCGTCCGCTTTTGCGAGGCTCTCGGTGCTCCGAACGGCTTCACCAAGTCCGCCTCCTATCTGATGCACCTGGAGGAGTTCGACCTCGTGCGGGATCTCCTTTTGGCGAAATGCACCACCCTCCTCCAGGACGATACCGGCGTGATGTGGAAGGATTTTCCCCGCGAAGTCTGGACCCCGACCGCTTACGGCTGGTATCCCGGCCCCATCGCCCGCTTCAAAGAGAAATATCAGAGTGATCTCGCCGCCGTGTACAAGGCCGGCGACGTGCCGCCCATCCCCTTTGGCATCGGCTACAACTGGCGTCCCAAGATGAGCACCCTCATCTTCGCCCAAGCCAAGCGGGAACCCGCCAAGGCCATTCCGGTGAACGAGTGAGGTTGCCCCGGAGGGCAGGATTGTATTCCCGCCTCAAAGAAGCGGGGTGCTTTCTGGATTCGGGGCTTGGAACCGCTCGTGAGCGCTTCTGGATGCTGCCTTGCCATGTTGCCCGTCGGGTTTATGCCATTCCCATAAACGCCCGCCATGCCTTCCGCCGCCTGATGCGGTTTGCCGCAGCCCTTTTGGGCATCGGCGGCACGGCGATCTTCGCCGAAGCCACCCGCCTACCGCCCGGTGTTCCGGTGGTGGTGAGTGCGTCAGAGCCTCTGCCAGTCCAAAAGGCCGCTCGGGACCTTTGCCGTGATCTCGAATGGGTGCTGAAGAAGGCCTCGCCCCTTGTTTCCAAAGCTCCCGCCGATTCCGGCCCCGCCATCATCATCTCCAGCTCGAACGCGGACGGTGATGTCACCGGTTCCGAGGCGCATGCCATCCTGCGGCAGGGCGAGCAGGTGCGGCTCATTGGCTCGGACATGCGCGGCGTGATTTACGCCATCTACAGCTTCAGCGAGCACTTTCTCGACATGCCGCCGTGGTGGTTTTGGGCCGGTTGGAAGCCGCGCACGATGTCGCACATCGAGATCCCGGATGGAACGAAGCTCACCTGGAAGTCACCGCAGGTGCGCTGGCGTGGCTGGTTCCCGAATGACACGGATTTGCTCTCACCTTGGATTCAGCGCGATTACGCCGCCCACTGGGATCGCGAGCTCGAAACGATGCTGCGGCTCAAATTGAACCTGCTCGATATCGGCGAGTTCTCCGATGACTCGCTACGCAAACTGCGTGTGCCACGGGATCGCGGGCTGGTGGTGACCACCACGCATCTTGCACCGTTTGGAGCCTCCTTGCGCGACTGGCCGGAGTTCTGGCAGAAGCAGGGACGCGCCAGCCCGCCGCCGTTGCGTCTCGCGGACATGGCGCTGCTGGAGCAGTTTTGGGAGCATCACATCCGCCTCGCGCTGCAAGAGAAGGTCGAAATGATCTGGATGATCGGTCTTCGTGGCGATGGCGACAAAGGCTACTACAAAACCTTCAGCGATGCCCCGCCAGACGATGTGGCGCGTGCCCGCGTGCTTCAGGAGGTCCTGGAGCGGCAGGTGGCGCTGTTGCAGCGCGTCACCAGCCAGCCGGAGCCGCTCATGCGCACCGTCATTTATGATGAGGCCTCTGATTACATGGCGGTCGGGCTGCTGCATCCGCCGGAGCTGCCGAGCCTCATCTGGAACTTCAGCGCAGCGCGGCACGATCACTTTCCCGCGCCCGATCTCCGTCGCTATCGCGCCCCGCCCTCACGGCCGCTCGGCTACTACTTCAATGTGCAGTTCACCAACACCGGCTCGCATCTCGCTGATGGCGAAGGCCCTTGGAAGATGGAGCAAAACCACCGCATGCTGCTCGACTGCGGACCGAACGTGCAGCTCTCCATCGTCAACTCCGGCAACACCCGCGAGTTCCCCCTCACGCTCTCGGCGCACGCCCGCATGATGTGGGACTTTGCCAGCTATGACAGCGACCGCTTCCTCACCGATTTCTGCCAGCACCACTGGGGCGCAAAGCACGGCCCGCCCATCGCCGCACTCTACCGCGACTTCTTCAGCGCCTACTGGCAGCAACGAAAGTCCGACATTCCCGACTTCCCGCGCCAGTACCTCTTCCACGATCTGCGCATCGCCCGTGCCGCCCGCGATCTCATGCGTGCCACCATCGATGCCGTGCCCGAGGCCGAGTTGCTCGGGGATCGTGGCATCGGCTACTACCGCATCGTGCCCGAGGACAACGGCACCACTTCCAAGGCCAATGCCGTGCGCCTCGGCCTTCAGCACGCCGCCCAGCGCTTCGCCGAAGTCGCCAACCGCTGCGATGCCCTGAGTCCGCAGCTCGATGAGCAAGGCCGTCTCTTCTTCGATCAAAGCCTGAGCCTGCAAGCTCGCTTCCTGGCCGCCGCCTCCGAATGCACCGCCGCCTGCGCGGAAGCCTACCTCGCCAGGGCCGACCGATCCGCTCACGACGATTGGATGCTCAAAGCCAAGTCCGCCGCCGATAGGATGTCAAAACTCCTCCACGAGGCCGACTCCAGCGGCCCGCTGAAGGATTGGTATGTGCCCGAGAAGATTTTCGGCCTCCAGGAAACCCACGAGATGATTCAAAGGCGCGTTTCTGGCAAGGTGACGCCGCGCGGGATTCCGTAAAACAGCCCCCCGTCCTGCTGCCGCAGGGCGTTGTTCAGCTCGTCCAGCTTGTCGGGATTTCCAAATAAACTCAGGAACGTTGCGTCGTTGGGTGACATTTGGTTTGGCCGCTTCCAAACCCCGCAGACGGTCGAAAAATGAAGAGCCGCTGGGCTTTTGAGGTTTGGCGGTTTTTTGGCTAAAAAAACGGGTTGGAAAACCACTGGGACAGAAGGGGAATTGCCTTCGCCCGCCGAAGGGGGCGGGATTTTTTCAAAAATCTTATTTCTCCGGTTGCGCGGGGATTGCGCCAATCCTATTCTGAGCCTCCTTGTGAAATTTTTCACAAGCTCTTTCGACCGCAATTTATGGGCAACTTTTTTCCGCGCTGGACCAACTGGCTTCCTCTCAAGGTAGGCATCGCCGTCGTGTTTATTGCTTTGGGCGTGAGCATATGCGTCGCTTACTACTTCACTCCGAAATACACCCGCGTGGGCTATGAGCCGACTCAGCCGGTGCCTTTCTCGCATAAAATCCACGCCGGCCAGCTCGGTCTGGACTGCCGCATTTGCCATAGTTTTGGCGAGGCCTCCAGCCACTCGAACGTCCCGACGAACCAGACCTGCTTCAATTGCCACGGCCAAGGCAAAGGTGCCATCCGCGCCACCTCGCCGAAGTTGGAACTGGTGCAAAAAGCCCACGAAACGGGCAAATCCATCCCCTGGGTGAAGGTCCACAAGGCTCCTGACTACGTCTATTTCAACCACAGCGCCCATTTGAACCGCGGTATCTCCTGCGTGTCCTGCCACGGCAAGGTGAATGAGATGGAAGTCGTACGCCACGACCAGCCGCAGTCGATGGGCTGGTGCTTGGATTGCCACCGCCAGCCGGAGAAAAACCTCCGCCCGCTGGATTATGTGACGAAGCTCGATTTCAAGCCTTCCGACCTCAAGCGTGGAGAGTTCTACAAAAGCCTGCTCGACAAAAAAGTGACCGCGGGCGAGATCGCCGAGGTGATCGGTGGCGAAGGTGCCAAGGCAGATGGCCTGGACGCCATTGTGGCCCTCGCAGAGAAGACTTACGGCAAAGATGTGACCCAGAAAGAAGTGGGCACGCAACTCAAGAAGCACTGGCAGATCCAGCCCCCGGATTCCTGCACCGCCTGCCATCGCTAACCCCGCGCCCCCACCTTTCCCCGACACATGAAACGCAATTGGATTCATCCCGAGGAGCCGCAGAACGCGAAGCGCTACTGGCGCAGCACGGCTGAGCTCGAGCGTCGTGAGAGCTTCTTGAAGGATCTCGGCCGCGAATTTCCCGCTGGCGACACCCTCACGCCCGAAGAGGCCGAAAATGGCCGTCGCGACTTTTTGAAAATCATGGGTGCCAGCGTTGGCCTGATGGGCCTCGCCTCCTGCCGCCGTCCGATCACGACCATCCTGCCCTACACGCAGCACGTCGAGTGGATGGTGCCGGGCAAGCCGGTGCTTTTCGCTACCACGATGCCTCGCAGCGGCGGTGCCACGCCCCTCGTGGTCACCGTGCATGAAGGCCGCCCCACGCACGTCTCGGGCAACCCGCTTCACCCTCTCGGTGGCGGCATTGATTCCTTCGCGCAGGCTTCCGTCCTCGATCTCTACGATCCGGACCGCTCCCAGAAACCCCTCGGCGCTGGCAAAGCCATCTCCTGGGCCAAGGCCAACGAACTGATCGCCGCAGCTTCCGCCGATGCGAAGAAGTCCTCTGGTTCTGGTCTCGGCATCGTCGTGGGTGCCACGACCTCCCCCACCTACCTCCGCCTGCTCGGCGAGGTGAAGACGGCCTTCCCGCAGGCCAAATTCTACAGCTACGAAGCCGTCGGCGGTGACGCCCAGGCCGTGAATAAGGAAGTGCTCGGAGCCGGCGTGAAGCCCTTCGTGAAATTCAGCAAGGCGATGCGCATCCTGGCGCTCGATTGCGACTTCCTCGGCGTCGATCCCGTCGCTGGCGAGTCGATCAAGGAATTCACCAAGCATCGTGCGAAGGAAACGAAGGCAGCGGAGAAGGACATGAACCGCCTCTACGTCCTCGAAAACCGCTACACCCTCACCGGTGGCATGGCGGATCATCGCAAGGCCATCCCAGCGGCTCTCATCCCCGCCGCCGCCGCCCTCATCGCCGAGCAGCTCGGTGACGCCTCCGGCAAGGCGCTCGCCGCCTCCGCCCCGCAGGCACTGAAGGACTGGGTCGCCCCCGCTGTCCGCGATTTGATCGACAACAAGGGTTCCGCCGTCGTTCTGGCCGGTTCCCGCTGCTCCGCCGAGGTCCACGCCCTCGTCGCCAGCATCAACAATGCGCTCGGCGCCTACGGCTCCGCCATCGACCTCCTCCAGGAGGCTCCGAAGCCCGACATGGGCGACATCGCCGTCCTTCAGGCCGATGTTTCCGGCGGCCAGCTCAAGACCCTCGTCTCCCTCACGTCCGCCAGCCTCTTCTACGATGCTCCGGACGCCGCTGCCTTTGCCAAGCTGATCACTGAAAAGGGTGTGAAGCTCGTTCACGTCGGCTCGCTGCTGAATTCGACCGCCCTGCATGCGGCGCTGCACATTCCGGCCACGCACTACCTTGAGTCTTGGAATGACGTTCGTTCCGCTGACGGCACCTACTCCATCGTCCAGCCGATGATCGCTCCCCTCTACGACGGATCGAGCGAGAACGATGTCCTTCTGGCCCTCCTCGGCCGCAAGAAGCTCGGCCCGGCTGAAAAGCCTGCCGATGGCGCTGCTCCGGCCGAAGACGCTGGCTACACGGCTGTGCGCGACACCTTTGCGCAGGTCGCCGGTGGTCTCGACGAGTCGAAATGGAACTTCACCCTTCGCGATGGCTTCCTGAAAGCCTCCGCCTACGCCCGGGCGAATGCCAGCGTGAACGCGGCCGCCGTCGGCACGATCGTTTCCAAGGCCAAACCGGCTGCTCTGCCGACCGATGAGGCCATTGAGGTCGTTTTGGTGCCTTCTTCCGGCGTTTACGACGGTCGCTACATCAACAACGCCTGGCTCCAGGAAGCTCCTGATCCGATCACGAAGCTCACCTGGGAAAACGCCGCCTGGGTCGGCTCCGCCACCTTCAAGCGCCTCGGCCTTGAAGACGGCCAGCACATCGTCATCCGCGTCAACGGCGCGGAGATCGAAATCCCGGCCATTGAGGCTCCGGGCCATGTTTCCAATTCCATCACCATCCCGCTGGGTTACGGCCAAGGCAACGTCGGCACCGTCGGCGGCGAAAAAGGCGTGAACGGCTACGCCCTGCGCCGCCTCCCCAGCCAGTTCGTGATCAGCGGCGCGAAGGTTGAGGTGCTTGGCACCGTCGCCGAGCTCGCCATCACGCAGACGCAAAACACGATGGAAGGCCGCGCGGTGTATCGCGAGGGCACTTTGGAGACCTTCAACGAGGACACCGAGTTCGCCCAGAAGACCGGCATGGACGGTCACATCCCGGAGAACATTTCCTTCTACAAAGGCCAAGTCGGTGTGAAGTCCGAGGAGAATCCCGACGGCTTCGACTACGAGAAGAAGCACCAGTGGGGCATGTCCATTGACCTCAGCAAGTGCATTGGCTGCACCGCCTGCATCGTCGCCTGTCAGAGCGAGAACAACATCCCGGTCGTCGGCAAGAATCAGGTCCGCAAAGGCCGTCTCATGCAGTGGATCCGCATGGATCGCTACTTCGCCGTCGCCAAGACCGGCATCAACAATGTGGCGCAAGAGTCCACCTGGGCAGAAGACAATCCGACGCCTGAGCAGCTCGAAAACGCCGAGATGGTGCATCAGCCGCTGGCCTGCCAGCAGTGCGAAGCCGCCCCGTGCGAAACCGTCTGCCCCGTGAACGCCACCGTCCACACCGACGACGGCCTCAACGCGATGGCTTACAACCGCTGCATCGGCACCCGCTACTGCGCGAACAACTGCCCTTACACCGCCCGCCGCTTCAACTGGTTCGATTACAACAAGCGCAACCCGCTCGTCGAGACCGAGAAGCTTGGCATCAAGGCCAACAACCTTTACTTCGGCCCCCTCGGCTCCCTCAAGGAAGACGAAAGCATCCGCCTCCAGCGCAATCCGAACGTCACCGTCCGCATGCGTGGTGTCATTGAGAAGTGTACCTACTGCGTGCAGCGTCTCGAAAGCGCCAAGATCCTGCAAAAGCAGGTCCAGCGTGACTCGAAAAATTTCCGCGTGCCAACCGACAGCGTCAAAACGGCCTGCCAGCAGTCCTGCCCGGCCGAAGCCATCGTCTTCGGCGATCTCGGCGATGCGAAGAGCAGCGTGAACGCCGCCAAGGCCTCCCCACGCAACTACCAGGTGCTCAAGTACATCGGCACCCGCCCACGCACGAGCTACCTCGCCCGCCTGCGCAATCCGAACAAGAACATGCCCGGCGCCGAAAACATCGCCGTGTGGAGCAACAACCAATACTAATCTCGTCGCATGGAAGCCTCAGCCTCGAACACACCGCGCATCCTCGAACGCGAGCCGCTGGTCCTGAACAACCGGTCCTACTCGTGGATCACGAACCGCATCTGCGGCATTGTGGAAAACAAGCAGCCCGCCCTTTGGTGGATCTTGTTCATCCCCTCCGTGCTGCTCAGCGGCGTGATGGCCTTCTGCTTCGTTTACCTCATCAGCACCGGCGTCGGTGTCTGGGGCCAGAAACAGCCGGTCGCCTGGGCCTGGGACATCACGAACTTCGTGTTCTGGATCGGTATCGGTCACGCTGGCACGCTCATTTCGGCCATCTTGTTCCTGACCCGCCAGAAGTGGCGTACGTCCGTGAACCGCGCCGCTGAGGCCATGACCATTTTCGCCGTGATGTGCGCCGGTCTCTTCCCGGCCTTCCACGTCGGTCGTGTGTGGATGGTGTGGTTCCTCGCTCCGATCCCGAACGCCAACGCCATCTGGCAGAATTTCAAATCGCCCCTGCTTTGGGACGTGTTCGCCGTTTCGACATACTTCAGCGTTTCCGCCGTTTTCTGGTATCTCGGCCTTGTGCCTGACCTCGCCACGCTGCGTGACCGCTGCCGTCCGGGCCTGAAAAAATTCTTCTACGGTCTTTTCGCCATCGGCTGGCGCGGCGGCAATCGCCACTGGAGCCATTACGAAACGGCTTATATGCTCCTCGCGGCCCTTTCGACCCCGCTGGTGCTCTCCGTGCACTCCGTCGTGTCCTTCGACTTCGCCACCTCCATCGTCCCTGGATGGCACACGACCATCTTCCCGCCCTATTTCGTGGCTGGCGCTATCTTCGGCGGTTTCGCCATGGTGCTTACGCTCATGATCCCCGTGCGCCGCATTTACGGCCTGGACGATCTTCTCACGCCCAAGCACGTCGATAACATGGCGAAGATCATCCTGCTCACGGGCACGATCGTCGGTTACGCCTACTGCATGGAGCTCTTCATGGCCTACTACAGCGCCAATCCGTATGAAGCCGCCGCTTTCACCCTTCGTGGCCTCACCGGACCGTCCACCTGGGCTTATGCGCTGATGTTCAGCTTTAACGTCTTCGCTCCGCAGCTCTTCTGGTATCGCCCCTTCCGCCACAACATGGTCGTCGTGATGTTCGTCTGCATGTGCGTGAACATGGGCATGTGGTATGAGCGCTACGTCATCATCGCCACCACCTTGGAACGTCACATGACGCCGGGCTCTTGGGGCGAGTACAGCGCTACCTGGGTCGATCAATGGACCTTCATCGGCACCTTTGGCTTCTTCATGATGCTGTTCCTGTTGTTCTTGCGCTTCCTGCCCGTCATCGCCATCGGCGAAGTCAAAGGCGTGCTGCCGCAGTCCGATCCTCACTTCGATGATCGCGGCGAGAAAGGTATCCAGGAGGAAGACCTCATGCTTTACGCTGATCGTCATGTGCCGAAAGCGGCGTCCGCCTGAATGACGAATGAATTAATCCGAATGACGAAACTGATCCCCTCACGATGACCCTCACTCCGAACAGCACGACCAAGCTTTGTGGCACCGCCGCCTCGAGATTCGTCATTCGGTCTTACTCATTCGTCATTTCCCGCTCCCTTTAACACCCGCACTTTTCTCATCCACGTGAGCACCACCTTAAAACGAGTACACGGCTATCTGGCGGAGTTTGATAACGTCCAGGACCTTTACCATGCCGCCGAGCATGTGCGCGACGCGGGCTACAGCCGCTGGGATGTCCATACGCCCTTTCCCGTCCACGGCATGGATACCGCCATGGGCAATCCCCGTTCCATCCTGCCGAAGCTCGTCTTCTGCGGCGGCATCACCGGCACCACGGTGGCCTTCATCCTTCAAACCGTCACGCAGACGAATTTCTGGGGGCAGACACTCGGCCTCAAATTCGTCGAGGACATCGTGGAGACCTACCCGACCGTCGTTCAGGCCAAGCCGATCGATATTTGGACGCTTCCCGCGTTCTTCCCGGTGATGTTCGAGCTCACCATCCTGTTCTCGGCCTTCACCACCCTTTTCGGCCTGCTCGCCCTCATGGGCCTGCCACGCTGGAATCACCCGCTTTTCACCTCGAAACGCTTCGCCAAGTTCTCCGATGACGGGTTCTTCGTCTGCATCGAGGCCCGCGACCCCAAATTCAGCCAGGACGGCACCAAGGCCCTCCTCGAAAAGGCCGGCGGCAAGAACGTCGAACTCGTGGAGGACGAAATCTAAGCCCCGGGCAACCGCACGACCATGAAGTACTTCTTCCTCAGCTACCTTTTTATCGGCGCCATCATCGTGAGCGCCTTCGGCCTCCGCGGCTCCAAGTCCGAACTGACTCCCATCGAGGTCTTTGACGACATGGATCATCAGCAGAAGGTCAAATACCAGGCCGCCAGCGAATTCTTCGCCGATGGCCGTGGTGCCCGCCTCCCTGTGAAAGGCACGGTGCCCATGGGCTTCGAAATCCCCGCCAAGCCTGCCGCCGATGGCGAAAAGCCTTCGCGCTTCGCCTTCACCAACGGCCTCAGCTACTACCAGACCGGCAAAATGGGCGATTTCTACGGAGACGGCCTCCCCACGGAGATCACCAGCGATCCGCTTGTCTTCAACGACGCCTTCATCAAACGCGGTGAGCAGCGTTACGGCATCCATTGTGCCGTCTGCCACGGTGCCAGCGCCAATGGCAAGGGCATCACCTCGAAGTTCGGCATCATGGCCGCCTTCAACTTCCAGCAGGCGGGCAATACCGACCCAGCCAACGCCGCCGCCTTCCGCGCCGACGGAGCCATCTTCGACGTCATCACCAACGGCAAAGGCCTCATGGGAGGCTACGGCGGCAATATCACCCTCCGTGACCGCTGGGCCATCGTCGCCTACATCCGCGCCCTTCAGCAGGCCGCCAAGGACAGCGGAGCCACCCTTCAATAACGGCATCACACGAATTCCGGCATGAGTCACCACGTCTCCTTCAACGATCTGCCCCAGGGCGGTGAAAAATTCGAACCCGCCAAGGGCGGCAAGCTCATCGGGGCCCTCGGCCTCTTCGGCGTGCTCGGTCTGGCCGCCTCGGCGTTCTTCTTCTTCAAGAACACGGACACCTTCGCCTACTCCTGGCTGTTCGCGATCTTCTTCACCTTCACGTTCTGCGTCGGCGGGGTCTTCTGGATCATGCTACACGCCGCCTCGAACTCGAGCTGGGGCGTCGCCATTCGCCGCCTGTGGGAAAACCTCGCGAACATGGTCGTCATCCTCGGCCTTCTCGCCAGCCCGCTGCTCATTCCGGCGGTGAACAAGCACCTTTACGAGTGGATGAACCATCATCGTGAAGCCGCCCACCACGCCGCCGAGCATGGTGGCACCGTGAAAGAGGCGCTGCATCACATGTCTCACGACAATCCGCACCTTCACATTCTCCACTCGAAGTTCGGTTACCTGAACATCAGCAACCACTTCATCCCGCCCTTCTCCTGGCAGACACGTTTCGTGCTCTACTTCCTCATCCTCGGCTACATCGCCCGTGTGATGCGCAAGAAGTCCCTCGCCCAGGAGCAGGATGGCGACATCAAGCACACCATCTCCTCGCGTCAGTTCTCCTGCCGCTGGCTGCTTTTCTTTGCCCTCACCTCCACATTCGCTGCGGTCGATTGGCTCATGAGCCTTGATTACAGCTGGTTTTCCACCATGTGGGGTGTGTACATCTTCGCCGGCAGCGCTTGGTCTTCCATGGCGCTTACGATTTTGCTCGTCACCTGGCTGAAGAGCCTCGGCTACCTGCAAAAAGTTGTCACGCAGGAGCATTACCACCTCATGGGCAAGCTGCTCTTCGCCTTCACGGTGTTCTGGGCCTACATTGCCTTCTCGCAGTACTTCCTCATCTGGTATGCCAACATCACCGAGGAAACCCGCTTCTACCTCACGCGTAACACCGAAGGCTGGCGTGGCGTCTCCATCTTCATCGTCGTCGGCCACTTCATCGCCCCCTTCCTGGCCCTCCTCTCGCAGGCTCGCAAAAAGAAGCCCTACGTCATGGTCTTCGTCTGCCTCTGGGTCATCTTCATGCACCTCGTGGACATGTATTGGAACGTCATCCCTGAGCGTGGCCCTTCCCTCGGCATCGGCTGGTGGGTCGATGGTGCTTGGATTCAAGACGTGGCCGCTCTTTGCGCCGTCGTCGGCACCATGGGCTTCCTCTTCCTCCGCGGCCTGTCCAAATACAGCCTGTATCCCTGGCGTGACCCTCGCCTCATCGAGTCCGTGAACGTCATCAACTGATCCGCACCCCGTTTCGATCCCATGTCGCAGCCTGAACAACCTAAAAAAGCCGGTGCCACCTTCCTGTGGGTGCTGGGAGCCTTCGCGGGCTTCGCCGTGCTCTTCAGCATCCTCCAGTCCACCGCCAGCACGCCGGAAGATCCCCGCATCGCCGAGCGCCTCGCTGCCAAGGAGGAGATCACCAAGCTCCAGGACGCCAATCTGACCGCCATGGGTCTCAAAGACGCCGCGAAGAAGGCCGAAGTCTTCACCAAAGCCCTCACCACCCTCAAGGCCAAGCCCGTCGCGGCCAGCCCACAGGTCGTCCCCGGCTCCCCCACACAGCTCAAGCAAGCCGCGGCTCCCGCAGCCGCACCGGCCCCAGCTGCGCCTCCGGCAGCTCCTGCGAAGTAATCAGCACTCCGCCCTTTCCCACTCGATATGGATTCCACTTCTAACTCCCCGGACCTCGCCGCCGACAACCAGCGCCGTGCCGCCATCGACAAATCGGTGCGTGGGCCCGTGCTGTTCTTGTTCCTCAACGGTGCCTTCTGGCTCATGCTCTCCACCATCCTCGGCGTGCTCTCCGCCGCGAAGCTCTTCGCTCCCACCTTCCTCGGTGACTGTGAATTCATCACCTACGGCCGCCTTCAGCCCGTCCACATCAATGCGCTTGTCTATGGCTGGGGCGTCCAGGTTGCTCTTGGCATCATGCTCTGGATCATGGCCCGCCGCAGCGGTCAGGAACTCCGCACCGGCAAGGCCACGATGCTCGCCGCGGGCGTTTTTTGGAACATCACCATCACCGTCGGCCTTCTGTCCATCCTCATGGGCAAAAGCACCTCGATGGAATGGCTCGAAATGCCGAAGTTCGTTTGGCCCGTCCTTCTGATTTGCTTCCTCGCCTACGCCTGGCCCATCGCCCGCATGTTTGGCCGTGCCATCCGCCCGGAAGGTTTCATGGTCAGCACCTGGTACATCCTGGCGGCCTGCTTCTGGTTCCCCTGGATCTTCATCACGGCCAATGTGGCCCTGCACTGCCTCCCCGGCCTCGGCGCTCTCGGTGCCGGCATCAATGCTTGGTATGTTCACAGCTTGATCCTGCTCTTCTTCGTCCCCGTCGGCGTTGGTGCGGCTTACTACTTCATCCCAAAAATCACCGGCCAGCCCATCGCCAGCCAGCAGCTCGCCAGCTTCGGCTTCTGGGCGCTCGCCATCCTCGGCGGCTGGACCGGCATGCAGAAGTTCATGGGCGGCCCGCTGCCAGCTTGGATGGTCGCCATCGGCTCCGCCGTCGGCGTGATCTTGCTGGTGCCCTTTGGCCTCGTCGGTCTGAACCACCACCTCACCACGCTCGGCAAGCATGACGCCGTCAGCTACAGCCCCACCCTGCGCTTCATCTTCTTCGGATCCCTCTTCCTGCCGGTCACCGGCGTCATTTTGGCCCTCAGCAGCGCCTTTTGGACCGGTGCTTCCATGCAGTTCACCCAGGCCTGGTATGCCTTCCAGACCGTCAGTGTGTACGGCTTCTTCAGCATGTGCGCCTTCGGAGCCATTTATTACATCACACCGCGCCTCGCTGGCTGTGAATGGCTTAGCGTCCGCCTCATCCGCAATCACTTCTGGTTCTCCGTCTATGGTGTGAGCGCCATCGTCATCATGAGCCTCGTCGCCGGCTGGCAGCAGGGCGCTGATTTGAACAATCCTGAGCACTGGAACCAGGACTTCATGAATCACGTCATCAATTCCCGTCCCTACGTCATGGCCCGTGCCATCGCCTGGGCGCTCATCAGCTTCTCGAACATCTTCTTCCTTCTCCACCTCATGCTCATGGTCGCAGGTCTTGGCCGCCGCAGCAATGCGCCGACGCTCCTCCACCGCGACCACGGTCATGACGACACGCACACCCCTGCACAAGCCTCCCACGCATGATGAACTTCCGCTCCTTCATCCTCGGTCTCGCCGCCGCGTTCGCCCTTCCCTGGCTCCTGCTCATCGTCCTTCCGGCGATCCAGTATCAGAGCCTCACCCGTGTCGCCTATGACAAGGACAAGGATGGCGTCGAAGGCTTCTACCCACCGGCCGTCGTCAATGGCCAGGGCCAGCTCATCTACATTCAGGAAGGCTGCAACCAATGCCACACCCAGATGATCCGTCCCGTTCAGCTCGGCTTGGATGGCTGGGTCAAAGGCTGGGGCCAGGATCAGGAAAGCCGCCCCGCCACCGCCATCCGCAGCAACACCCTCCGCGACTACCTCGGCGAAAAATTCGCTCCACTCGGTGTCCAGCGTATCGGCCCGGATCTCACCAACTACGGCTGGCGTGCCCCCGCCGCCTCCGTGCTTCACAAGAAGCTCTACGCGCCGCATTCCCTCCACGATTGGAGCACGATGCCCGCCTACAAGCACCTCTACAAGCTCCAGAAGATCCAGGGTCCCGTTTCAGAGCGTGCTTTGAAGCTGACCGGTAAATTTGCCCCTCCTACTGGCTTTGAAGTCGTCCCCACGGCTGAGGCTGACCGCTTGGTCGAATACCTGCTTTCCCTGAAAAAAGACTTTCCCGTCCCCGGACAGTCCACCGTCGCCGCCGCTCCTGCCGCCGCGAAGAAGTGAGTTTCATCTTTTAGCTTTCATCTTTTCAGCCTTTTCCATGAGCGCCCCCGCCCATCCCGATTCCACCGACCTCGACCGCATTCACGCCGCTGTGAAGCGTGAAAAGGCCGACCAAGCTCCCTCCAATGCCCCCGCACCCATGTGGGCCATCTTCCTGCTGATGCTCGTCTCGATCATCGCGGGTGGCCAGCTCGGCGGAAACACCGGCAGCCTCAGCTTCAGCACCAGCAATCCCTTCCCTCCAGCCACGCCAGCCGATGACGTGCGCCCCGGCGGTCGCGGCGCTGGAGACGCTCTCGATCCTTTCGCTCTGGCGATGAAGAAGGGTTCCAGTGGTTACGCCGTCTGCGGCGGCTGCCATCAGGGCAATGGCAATGGCATTCCCGGCCAGTTCCCACCGCTCGCCGGTTCGGAGTGGGTTCAAGGCGGCACCGAGCGCCTCATCCGCGTGGCTCAGCATGGTCTCGTCGGCGCCATCACCGTCAAAGGTCAGGGATACAACACCCCCGGCGGCATGATGGCCTTCGGCGCGGCCATGTCCGCCCAGGATCTCGCCAACGTGCTGACCTACGTCCGCAACACTTGGGGCAACGAAGGCACCATGATCACCAAGGAGATGGTCGAAAAAGTCCGCTCTGAAGAAAAACGCGCCACCCAGTGGACCGAGGCCGATTTGAAGCCCTTTGCTGACAAGAACGTCCCCGGAGACATCCCTGCTGGCCCAGGTGCCACCGCCGCTCCGGCTGCCAAGAAGTAATTCACGAACCCCGAGATGACCCGTCGTGTAACACAAGACACCTCCCGCCAGGCGCTACTGACCGCCTTGGGAGTCGTTTTGTGCCTCACGAACACGAGCTGCGGAAAAATGGCTGATCAAGGTTCGCAGCTCCCGCAGGCACCTTTGGCTCCAGCCGTCGAAATTGCTGAAAAACCAAGCCTGAGCGGTAAAATCACCCTCACTGGCATCGAAGCCTCCTCGCTGCGCAAAGTTGTCGATGTTGGCGGAAACCCCTTTTGCACCGGACACGGCGAAATCATCGACCCGAGCTGGAAAGTCGCGGCCGATGGGGGCCTTGCCAATGTCGTCGTCACCGTCGAAGGCAGCCCGCGTGCTTCCAACGTGCCCGCCACATCGCCGCTGGTTGACCAAACCCATTGCGAGTTCGTGCCGAACACCCTCGCCTTGCAGCCCGGGCAGGTCGTTCGCTTCCACAACAGCGATCTCACCTTCCACAACATCCGCATCGCCCGTCATCAGCCCGGCACCAGCCATGGCGGCGAAAACCTCGCTAACCTCGCCCAGGCCTCGCAGGGAGACGCGAATGACGAAACTTTTTCCGTGCCCGGCATCTACCGCCTTGAGTGCGACGTACATCGCTGGATGAAAGCCTGGATCTATGTTCATGACGGCATTCACAGCACCGTCACCGCCGCCGATGGCACCTACACCATCAACCGCTCCCTCGCCGATGGTTCCTATACCGTGAAAGCCTGGCACCCGCAGTTCGCGGAGCCTCTCTCGCAACAAGTCACCATCAGCAAAGGCACCGCCACAGCGGACTTCACCTTCGCCCACGCGAAAGCGTTCCAACTTTGAACTTTGAACCTGAAACTTTGAACTGAAATGAGCGCCGCCACGACCCACGATCACTCCCACGCCGCCGACCACGGGCACGACCACCACAAGCAGGCTTGGATCTGGAAATACGTCTTCTCCACCGATCACAAGACCATCGGCATCCAGTACGCCATCACCGGTCTCTTGTTCCTGCTCTTCGGCTTCTTCCTTATGCTCCTCATGCGCTGGAGCATCGCTTATCCAGGCGTGACTGTGCCGGGAGTAGAAGTCATTCGCGCCATTCCGGGCCTGGGTTTCGTTTTTGAGGAAATGTTCGGCCGCTGGTTGAATGCCGATGGCTCCCTCAACGGTGAGCTCTACAACATGCTCGGTGCCATGCATGGCACCATCATGGTGTTCTTCGGCGTCGTGCCGCTCGGCTTCGCTGGTTTCGTGAACTTCGTGATGCCTCTCCAGATCGGCACCATCGACATGGCCTTCCCGAAGCTGAACATGCTCTCCTATTGGTTCTTCTTCATCAGTTGCGTCATGATGATGGCCAGCTTCTTCATCGGCACCGGCCCGGTGCAGACCGGCTGGACGATGTATTCGCCGCTGGCCTCTACCATGAATATCGGCGTCACCAACGTCTGGAATCACGGCCACACCTGGTGGCTGATGTCGATGGTGTTTAACATCTCTGCCTCCCTTCTCGGTTCCGTCAACGTCGTCACCACCGTCATCAACCTCCGCGCCAAAGGCATGGGCTGGATGCGCATGCCATTCTTCTGCTGGGCCATGTTCATCATCGGCTTCCTGCTCCTGCTCGCTTTCCCGCCGCTGGAAGTCGCCGCCTTACTCCAGCTTTCCGACCGCCTGTTCGGCTCCTCTTTCTTCCTGCCCACAGGCCTCATGGAAGGCGGCAAGCACCTCGACATCTCAGGCGGTGGCAGCCCGTTGCTCTATCAGCACCTGTTCTGGTTCCTGGCGCATCCTGAGGTGTATGTGCTCATCCTGCCCGCCTTCGCCATCCTGACCGATGTCATTCCCTGCAATGCCCGCCGTCCGCTCTGGGGCTACAAGATGATGGTCTATGCGCTGCTCACGCTCGCCTTCCTCAGCTTCCTCGTCTGGGCTCATCACATGTACCTCACCGGCATGGGCACCATGATGTCCACCTACTTCCAGATCACCACGGTGCTCATCTCCGTGCCATCCGTGATCCTGCTGACTGGCCTCATGATCTCGCTCTGGGGCGGCTCCATCCGCTTCAACACGCAGATGCTCTTCGCCTCCGCCTTCCTACCCATGTTCGGCATTGGCGGTCTCACTGGCCTGCCCCTCGCCTTCTCGTTCATCGACCTTGCGTTGCATGACACCTACTATGTCATCGGCCACTTCCACTACGTCGTGGCTCCCGGCACCATCTTCGCCCTCTTCGCTGGCGTCTATCACTGGTATCCGAAGGCCACCGGCCGCTTCATGAACGACACCCTCGGCAAGTGGCACTTCTGGCCCTCCCTGCTCGGCATGAACCTCATCTTTGCCCCCATGTTCATCCAGGGCATGGCTGGCTTCCACCGCCGCTGGTATGACGGCGGAAAATACTTCGAGCAGACCGCCCAGTCCCAAAACTGGAGCACCACCCTCACGCATAAAATCGGTGCGTTCTTCGGTTTCGACATTCCGGACAACATGCTCTCGCTCAATATCGTGATGACCTTCGGTGCCATCGTGCTGCTGTTCGGCCAGGTCTTCTTTATCTATAACTTTTGGGTCAGCATCAAAGGCGGCAAAAAAGTCGCCAGTGACAATCCCTGGGACGCCACCACCCTCGAGTGGGCCACTCCCTCCCCGCCTCCGCATGGCAACTTCGTCTTCGATGTGAACGCCCACCGCGGTCCCTACGAGTACAGCGTTCCAGGCCATCCCACCGATTTCTTCCCGCAGTGGGAAAGCGAACACGGCAAGCCCAAGCCCGACGGCAGCGACGAGGTTAAAACCGCCTCCGCCAGCCACGCCCATCACTAATTCAACTGAGAACAGCGAACCGAGAACCGCGAACTCCACATGGACATCCCTTACACCGTTCACGCCCGTCCCGATACCGGCCTCTACAACGCCAAAGTCGGCATCTGGCTCTTCCTCGCCTCTGAAGTTATGCTCTTCGGCGGCCTGTTCTCCAGCTACATCTTCCTCCGCCTCGGCGCGGACTATCCCTGGCCCATCCACGAGCTGCGCTGGGACCTCGGCTTCATCAACACTGTCGTTCTCATCGCCTCCTCCGTCACCGTCGTGTGGGCCTGGGCTGCCGCCAAGATGCGCCAGTTCGGCCGCTGCCAGCTCCTGCTCGCCATCACCGTGATCTGCGCCGGTGTTTTCATGGTGAACAAATTCCTCGAATACAAAGCCAAGTTCGAGCACTACAGCGTCACCCTCACCGATGGCTCCATCCTCAGCGGCCACCTCGAACACGGCTACCACATCACCTTTGGCGAAATCCAAGAGCTAAATCTCAACATCCCCGTCAAGCACAGCGCCGTCACTTCCGACCCCGTAAACTATGTGCTTCCCTTCGCCGAAGGCACCATCCCCGCCTTCAAAACCGCTGAAGGCAGCGATGTTACCCTCGACGCCGCTGGATTCACCAAGCTGCGTGCCGACGCCATTGCCAAAGCCAAAGCAGAAAGGCGTGACAGCGCCGTCGTGAAGCTCATCGCCGCCTCGCCATTCAAGCTCGTCTTTGGCAAAAGTGATGTCTTCACCTACACCGCTGACAGCGCCATCTTCCGTGATGGCACCAGCGTCACCGGCAAGCTCATCGACGACAAGATCACCCTCACCGCCGACGCCCTCGACCTCCGCAGCGTGTCCGCCGCCAACCGCGAGAACTCCATCGCCTTTGACGCTCGCTACCTCGGCGAGGCGTGGAAGAAGCACTACATCCTGAATCGCGACAAGGAGATCCACGACTTCAATACTAAGTACAGTGACGGCAAAGGCGGCACCACCCGTAATCCTGCCAAGTCTGCCACCTTCCAGAAGCACGCCTTCGGCCTCCACATTGAAGGCCAGCATCCGCCAGCTGCCGGCGCGGCCCCCGGAGAGCACGGCGGAGCCGAAACCGATGCCCATAGCGCCGAGGCAGGTCACAGCAGCGGTCACGGAGCCAAAGTCGTCATCGAGCCAAAGGACGTCACCTTCTTCTCCAACTACACGCCGAAGCTCAACACCTACTACGCCATCTACTTCACCCTCACTGGCCTGCACGGCATGCACGTCGTCGGTGGTGCCCTCGTCCTGCTCTACTTCCTTCTCTTCAACGGGAAGATGATGCGTGAGGACACCGAGCACTTCGCCAACCGCATCGAAGTCGGCGGCCTCTTCTGGCACTTCGTCGATCTCGTCTGGATCTTCCTCTTCCCGCTGCTTTACCTCCTCTAAGCGGCCCCTCACACCTCCTTCACCCCCCCTTCGCACCTCATGTCCGACTCCGCCGATCCCGCTGAGCTTCAGAAGCACGTTAAAAAGTACCTCTTCATCGGGGCTCTCCTCCTTGTTGGCACCGTCATCACGGTAGCACTCGCTTTTGTCGAGCTGCCCACCCATAGCATGAACATCATCCTCGGCATGATCGTCGCCACCATCAAGGCCTCGCTCGTCGCTTTGATTTTCATGCACTTGAATCATGAGCGTCCGCTCATCTACAAGTTCCTCGCCTTCACCACGGCCTTTTGCATCGTCCTATTCGTCCTTTTCATCTTCTCCAACAGCGACCCACTCGTCGATCACAACTTTGAGAAGCCCCTCCAGCCCGCCGAGCAGCTCGAAGCCCCCTGATCCCTTCCGCGTTCCATGTCCCTGAAGTACTTCCATCTCGTCTTCCTTGCCATCGCCACCCTGGCGGACGCGGCATTCTGGGCCTGGCTGCACTTCATGCCTGAGGACGCTAGCGCCGCCGGCACCCTGTATTTGAAGCCCTACGCCGGTTGGCTCTGCCTCATCCTCCTCGCCTACAGCACCTTCTATCTCACCCAAAAGATGCGCACGATCGTCGTGTGAGCGACAGAGCTATTTCTCAATTTTCAATCTCTCAGCGCCCCGCATGCTCCCAACGCTCCCAACCCTCGCTTGCGCTACTTGTCTCGCTGACAAGGGCAGTCTCGTCGGTCAGGCGCAGGGATTTGCCATCCTCACCATGCTCGGCGTTCTCGCCTTCATGTTCCTCTGCGGGGGCGGAGTCGTCTTCACCCTCGTCCGCCGCCAGAAAAAGCACGCCGCCACCCTGGCCGCCGCCATCTGAACTCTCCCATCTGAAATCTCCAATCCCATCATGAGCGTCTCCTGGATCAACGAATTCATCGGTCAAACCCCGAACGCCTCCGAGCACGGCGGCCTCGTGGACCACATGCTCGGCTTCGTGCATTGGTTCATGCTCGCCCTTTTCATTGGCTGGAGCACCTACCTCTGCCTCGCTTTCTACCGCTTTAACTCCAAGCGAAATGCTAAGGGCGACTACCACGGCGTCACCGGCCATGCCACCACCCACATCGAAATCGGCGTCGTCATCGTCGAGGCCATCCTTCTCCTCGGCTTCGCCTTCCCGCTTTGGTCCCGCCAGGCCGATGAGTATCCTGTTTCCCCGGACACCATCAAGATGCGTGCCCTCGGCGAAAAATTCCTCTGGAACTTCCAGTATCCCGGTAACGACACCGCCCTCAGCACTTGGGACCTTCGCAACATCAACGCCGCTGTCGGCAACACCACCGGTAAAGATCTCCACGACCCGAACGGCAAGGATGACTTCGTCAATCCAGGCACCATGAAACTGCCCGTTGGCCGTCCTGTCATCGTCGATGTCGCCTCCAAAGACGTCATTCACAACCTCGCTCTCGTTCCCATGCGTGCCGCGCAGGACGCCACCCCCGGTGTGAAGTCTCACATGTGGTTCAAGCCAGTCAAAGAAGGCACCTGGGACATCATCTGCGGTCAGCTCTGCGGCCCCGGCCACGCCCAGATGAAGGCCGTCCTCGAAGTCATCCCCGCCAAAGACTTCGAAGACTGGAGCAAAGAAATGTCCGCCAGCGCCGCGAAGAAGGCTGCCGAAGCCAAGTAAAGCATCCGGTGTGGCAGCAATGACGAATGTACAATGACCGAATGATGCGAAAGCTGCTCTGCGAGGCACTCTTCGGCATTCATTCGTCATTCTGAATTCATCATTCGTCATTCCCCTGCCGTGTCCCGCGCCTTTCATCGCCACTCCCTCCTCACCCTCGCCGTCGGCGTGGTGCTCATTTGGTGGGGCGCAGCAGTCACCACCGAGGATGTCGGCCTCGCTGTGCCCGACTGGCCGTTGTGCTTCGGCAAAATCAACCCCGAGGGCTGGTATCGTGTTCCCGCGTTGCTTTTGGAACATGGGCACCGCTGGATTGCCACCCTCATTGGCTTTCTCGTCCTCGGGCAATACTTCTGGGCCATGGCGAAGCACCAATCGAACCTGGTCGAGGCCGCCATCATTCTGATCACCGGAGTCGGCTACCTGGTGCTCGTTTACATGGGCGTCCTTACGGCGGCCGCTTTCATCCTCTTCTTGGCCTTCAGTTGGCTCTTCATGACTTGGTTTGGTCAAAAGTGGCATTTACTGCGGGGTCTCACCACACTCGCTCTTTTCCTCGTCATCTTGCAGGCCTCGCTCGGCGGCCTCCGTGTGCTGAAAATGTCCAACGCCTATGGCATCGTGCATGGCACGCTGGGACAGCTTTTTTTCTGCCTGCTCATCCTGATCGCCTTCGCTTCCTCACGCACCTGGGAGGAAGGCCAGCTCCGCCTCAGCGCCAGCAGCGCCCGGAAAGCCCGATGGTGGTCGCTCACCCTCTTCGTCGTCGTCTTCACCCAGCTCGTCCTCGGTGCCACCCTGCGTCACACGCAGCGCCACGCTCTCTGCGCCAGTGACATCCTCACCACCCAAGGTCACCTTATACCGCCAACACTCCCCGCCGATGCCTTTGTGCTCTTCCTTCACAAATACTGGGGCTTCGGAACGGCAACGCTTGTTATCTTCGTCGCCATCCAGGCGCATCGCTGGCTCGCCACCATCCCCAGCCTTCGCTTTGTGCCCACGCTGCTGCTGTATCTGCCGCCCATCCAGGTCACTCTCGGCATCTTCGTCATCCTCACCGGCAAATCCTTCTGGATCACCAACTTCCACGTCCTGACCGGCCTCAGCCTTCTCGTACTTAGCTTCCTGCTGGCAGCCACGATTTGGGGCAGTTTCCTCCGCACGCCCGTCGAAACCGAACAGCCCGACTCGCATGGATGAAATCTCCACCCTCTGTGCCCGAGTCGGCGAGGAAAAGCTCCGCGCCATGGTCGCCGCGTTTTATCGGCGTGTGCGCGTTGATGATCTGATCGGCCCCATGTATCCGCCGAACGACTGGGAAGGTTCCGAGAAGCGTCTCGCCGATTTCGTCGTCTATCGCTTCGGTGGTCCGCAGACCTACATTGAAGAACGCGGCCATCCGCGTCTCCGTGGCCGCCACATGTCTTTTCCCATCGACCTCGCCGCCCGTGATCGCTGGCTCGATTTGATGGGCTATTCCATGCGCGAGGTCGAAATCCCCGCCACCGAGGCTCCGCTCATCGGCGCCTTCTTCGCCCAGGTGGCGGACATGATGCGCAATCAGCTGGGCTGAGCTTTAGAAGTGCCCGCGATGGCCGCGAAAGCCGCCGCCAAAAGGGCTGTGGCATGCAGGAGGTGGAGGAGCACAATGTGGCACCACGGGCACGCAGTTTCGCGAGGAGTAGCCATAGTTTCGATAGACCGGCGGTGAGTAGTAGGATCGCCCATAGGACGTCCTCGGGCATGGGTCCGCCCACGTCAGCGGATCGTCATAAACGTAGCACGAGCAGAGTGACGCGGCGCACACAGCGCCACCGAGGAGTTTCAGAAGGTGAATTCTCATAGCGCCACCTCCGACGCAGGCCCTCAGATGATATTCAAAACTAGATTGCTCCGGCTATCTCATACCGGCGTGATCAATTCACGACCCGCGAAATGCGCGGCCAGATTGTCGAGAACGAGATTCGCCATGGCACGGCGGGTCTCGTGCGTGGCGCTGCCGACATGCGGAAGAAGCACGGCCCGTTCGCACTTCATGAGTCCTGCTGGCACACGCGGCTCATCTTCGAAGACATCTAGGCCAGCAGTGCGGATCGTTCCATTTTCCAGGGCGGTGATCAGTGCCGTCTCATCCACCACACTCCCCCGAGCGATGTTGATCAGCGTGCCTTCAGAACCCAAAGAGGCCAACACATCCGCGTTCACGAGCTTTTGAGTCCCAGGCCCTCCAGGGCAGGCCACGATCAAAAAATCGCTCTCCGCCGCCAGCGCCTTCAAATTGTCGAAGTAGTTCCACGGTGCGTTTTGCGGCTTCCTTCCGTGGTAGGCGATCTTCATGCCATGCGCTTCGAGGCGCTGCGCGATGGCCTTCCCAATGCGTCCAAGCCCGAGAATGCCCGCCACCTTGCCGCGGAGGGCATGAGCGAGCGGAAAAGCACCGCTGAGCCATTTCCCATCATGCAAAAAGCGATTCGATTCGATGAGGCGACGGCTCGTCATCAGCACCAAAGCCACGGCGATGTCCGCCACATCATCGGTGAGCACATCGGGCGTGTTCGTGACGCGGATTCCACGCTCTTTGCACCAAGGGATCGGCACGCCGTCATAGCCCACTCCCATCACGCTGATGATTTCCAGCTTTGGAAAACCTGCCAGCAGCTCTTTACTCAGCACGGTGCCACCCAGCGGCACGATGGCCCGCACGTTCGCGGAGGAGCTGGCCAGCTCACACACGCGATACACAGCCTCCATCGGCTGGCGGAGAAAATCTGGCAGCGGAGCCGCCATGAGCACTTCGGGACGTTCTTCAGGCATGTCGGACAACTTTAAATCCAAGTTCCATCAGCGATCACCGCGTCTTTGGGCACGCAGACGATGCCGTCGCGGATGTACCAGTTCGGGCCGTCGTAATGGTCGGGCTTACCTTCGGGGGTGATGACGACGTTGTCACCGATGTGGACGTTCTTGTCGATGATCGCCCGTTCGATGCGGCAGTTACGGCCGATGCCGGGAGGTGGACGATCTGGATCGGTGCCGCGAGCACCCGCGTAGAAGTCAGCTCCCATGAGGATGCATTTGCGAATGGTGGTGCCCGTCTCGATGCGGGAGCGGACGCCGATGACGGCGTTTTCGAGGTGCGCATCGGTGATGATGCAACCATCGGCGATGAGCGCCTGACGTACGGTGGCACCGTTCAGCTTACTGGCGGGCAGGGCGCGGCTGTGGGTGAAGATGGGGGCCACGCTGTCGAAGAAATCGAAGGGCGGCACGGTCTGGCAGAGATCCAGATTCGCCTGGAAGAAGCTGCGAATGGTCCCGATGTCCTCCCAGTAGCCATGGAAGTTGTAGGTATGCACATGGCGCTCGCTGATGGCGGTAGGAATGATGTTCTTCCCGAAGTCGTTGAGCTTGTTGTCGAGGCACTCTTCGAGGACCTTGCGGTTGAAGAGGTAGATACCCATGCTGGCCTGATAGCGCGGCTCATCGTCGTCGATACCGAGGGCCTTCACGACATCCCCGGGCATGCGCATCTTGGCGAGCACGGAGGGATCCTTCGGTTTTTCGACGAACTCCGTGACGCGTCCGCTTTCGTCGCTGTGCATGATGCCGAAGCCGGTGGCATCGCTCTCATTGACGGGGAGCGTGGCGATGGTGATGTCCGCGTCGCTGGCGATGTGCTGGCGCATCAGTTTGCGAAAGTCCATGCGGTAGAGCTGGTCACCGCTGAGGATCAGGAAGTGCTCGTGATCACCTTCGAGGAAGTAGCGCATGTTTTGCCGCACCGCATCGGCAGTGCCCTGATACCAGCGCTCGCCATCCGGCGTCTGCTGCGCGGCCAGCACCTCGACAAAGCCACGCGTGAACTGATCGAAACGATAGGTGCGGTTGAGGTGACGGTTCAGTGAGGCGCTGTTGAACTGCGTGAGCACATACACCTGACGCAGGCCGGAGTTGATGCAGTTACTGATTGGCAGATCGACGATGCGATATTTACCCGCGAGCGGCACGGCCGGCTTGGCTCGATCTTTGGTCAAAGGGAAGAGACGTGTGCCAGCACCACCGCCCATCACAATGGCTAGCGTGCTGCGGCGGAGGAGGGAGTCGGCTTCGGTATCGGCGGCGCGTTTGGTGCTCATGGCTGTGCGGGAGGAGTAGCCCAGTTCTATTTCCCTGAAACAAGGCATGCAGGCAAGCGTTTCCCTCGGCCCCAACCCAATCTTCCCGCCGTGATACGCCCTGCCTTGCTCCCTCTTGCCTCTCTCTTGCTCGCCACCTCCTCTTTTGCGGCGGTGAGCTTCGAAAAGGAGATCCTCCCCTTCCTGAACAAGAAGTGCGTCGATTGCCACCGCGCTCCCTACGAGGAGAACGGCAAGAAGAAGGAACCCAAGGCCGGCCTGCGTCTCGATGCCTCCTGGGCTATATTAAAGGGCAGCGAGAACGGCCCCGTGCTCACCGCAGGCGCACCGGATAAAAGCGGCATCTACGAGTCCGTGAACCTGCCCAAGGACGACGACGCTCACATGCCACCGAAGGGAGAAGATCTGACCAAGGAGGAAATCACCCTGCTCAAGAAGTGGATTGAGGAAGGCGCGGACTTTGGCGGCTGGATCGGCAGCAAGGACGGCATGCCCGCCGATGCGCAAACCAGCTCCAGCAAGCCGGTGAAGCCCCGCGAGCATGATCTGCTCTTCGCCGCCCTCGAAAAAGAAGTGAAGCCGCTCAGCGATGCCGTGCTCGGAGCCGCGAAGGAAGCCGGTGCCCAAGTCGCTGCCGTGAAAGTGGAGAGCCCGCTCCTACGCGTCGATTTCCTCACCGGCGTTTCGAAGTGCGATGACGCCAAGGTCGAGAGCGTCCTGCCGCTCAAAGAAAACATTGTCGCCCTCGATCTCGGCCGCACCGTCATCACCGATGCCGCCTTGAAGAGCGTGGGCCAGCTCCCGCGTCTCGTCACCCTCGACCTGCGTCAGACCAAGATCGGCGATGCCGGTCTCGAAGCCCTCACCAGCCTCAAAAAGCTCCACAGCATCAATTTGTATGGCACCCAGGTCAGCGATGAAGGCCTCAAGCACCTCGCCAAGATCAAGAGCCTCAATAACATCTACCTCTGGCAATCCAAGGCCACCAAGGCCGGCGTAAAACATCTCGCCGCTGCCCTTCCCGGCGTGAAAGTCAGCATCGAATAGTTTTCCCAACGCCATCCACCCCATGAAAACGCGCCTCCTCATGCTCACCGCCCTCCTCAGCACCTTCCTCGGCACCGCCAAAGCGGGAGAAGGTGAAAAAGTCAGTTACGTCGCCCCCGCCGTCTCCGGCCTCAATCAAGACGGAGCCACCGTCAACTTCGCCGACGTTTATAAAAAAGGCCCCACCGTCGTCTTCTTCTACCCCAAGGCAGACACACCCGGCTGCACCAAGCAGGCCTGCTCCCTCCGCGATGCCTTTGCGGATCTCACCAAGGACGGCGTGCAGGTCCTCGGCGTCAGCTTTGACAAGCCTGAGGCTCAAAAGGCCTTCAAAGACAAATTCACCCTCCCCTACGACCTCATCGCCGACCCCGAAGGCACCATCGTCGCAGGCTTCAAGGTCGAAAAGATGGCCAAAGGCCTCTTCAACCTTGCCAAGCGCAGTTGCTTCCTCATCAAAGACGGCAAGGTCGTCTGGCAGGACTACGCCGCCAGCACCGACAAGCAGGCCGAGGACATCAAACGCGTCCTCGCCAGCCTGAATTAAGAAGCTTCATCCAAAACGATCCAAGCCGGGAACCCACGTTCCCGGCTTTTTTATATCTCAATGGCACGCCATTCTCGCCATGCTCACCGAAATCGAACGCAAATTTCTCCTCACCTCCGCGTGCTGGCGCACGGGCATCACCCAAAGCCTCCGTATCACCCAGGGCTATCTCTCGCGTGATCTCGAGCGCACCGTTCGCGTGCGCATCTGTGGCGAAAACGCCTTCATAACCGTCAAAGGCAAAACCGAGGGCATTTCGCGAACTGAGATCGAGTTCCCACTGCCGCTGGAAACCGCCCTCGAACTCCTCCCGCTCTGTTTTCAGCCCCTCATCGACAAAACCAGGCATCTCGTCCCCCACGGCGGCCATCTGTGGGAGAACGACGAATTCCACGGCTCCAACATCGGCCTCATCGTCGCCGAAATCGAGCTGGAGGCCGAAGACACCGCCTTCGCCCGCCCCGACTGGCTCGGCGACGAAGTCTCGCACGATTTTCGCTACACGAACGCCAGTTTGTCGGAGAGGCCGTTTGGAAAGTGGGGGTGACTTTACTTGCGACAGCGTCGTGGAGTGCGGTGGCAGAGGGGCAAGGTGCAGCCTTGCCCCGGCGACACCGCTGTCGAGCGCGGGAGGAATACTTTCTGGCCTTTGAGCGCCGTCCGGCACACGACAGCGGTGTCGCGCCAAGGCTTGCCACCGCACTCCACGACGCTGTCGCGTTTAAAAAGGATGCTCCAGGAACTCGACGGACTGGCTTTTTACCGTTTGGCGAGGCGTTGTTCGAGCTGCTTGAGCGTCATCCGCTTCGTTTTGCCTGCCTGATAGTCTTTCCAGCGCTGATCCATGGTCTCCTGATGCCACTGCGGCACGGGACGCTCTGCTGTGATGGCGATGAATTCGTATTGAGTATGCATAGGCACAAATTGGTTGTGCTTTCGAGGATTACTTTCCGAGGTTTCTGATCACTACATTATCAAAATACATGTCGCCAAAAGTCACAACTGTCCCTGTTGTCTGGCTGACGAGTGAAAACTCAAAAACATCCGTGTCTCTCATTTGCCAGCTCTCAGGGCCACTTCTGATGTTGATGCTGTGAATGGTGACGAATGCAGACGCAATTCCGGGGCCGTCTGAATCATAGCTGGCAGTCAGTGTTTTGGTTCTGCCATCAAAGCTTATCTTGAGTGTAGCCATCAATGCTTTGGTATCATTCCACTCAGACCCCAAACTTTTTGCTCCTTGGTAGGCATCAGCATTGAACGCTCGTCTTTCGTTCTCGCCCTTGCGCAGTTGAAGCCTCATAAAGTCTCTGGCGGGCTGTGAAGTATTGCCCACCAACAAAGCCAAACCTGCGTATGGATTCTTCCCGCCTAAAACGAAGGTGCCCAGATATACGTCAGCCTGAACTTCCCAGGACTCATCGTAACGACCAATGGGCAATTTTAAGTAGTGAGTGGCTGAGTCATTCTTCGTCAGCCCACGGTTTGTTGAAAACTCCAGTCTTCCGTTCTGCACTGCATACACACCTTTCCCTCCTCCTTTGCTCCACTTCCAAAGGCCTGAATCCACGGAGAACTCCTCAAGCGTTTCGTTTGCTGTTAGTATTGAAACACCAGAAAGAAATATCGTGAGAATTAGTGAGCGCATTTTCATGACTCACCACCCTTCCTGACGGAAATGGGCGATCAAGCGATTAGTTGGTCAACGCTACGCATCACAAAAACCGCGCCGTGCGGCTCACCTTGCTCTTCTTCACTTCCTCAGGCGTTCCGGCGGCGACGAGTTGGCCACCTTCGGGGCCGGCTTCGGGGCCGATGTCGATGAGGTAATCGGCTTCGGCGTAGACGTCGGGGTGGTGCTCGATGACGACGACGGTGTGGCCTTCATCGACGAGGCGGTGCAACACGTCGATCAATCGGGCGACGTCGCGGATGTGGAGGCCGATGGTGGGCTCTTCGATGAGGTAGAGATTGCGTTTGCCGGCTTTTTGAATGCCTTTGAGCTGCTCTTTGATCGTTTTGCCGTCGCCGCTGCGGAGTTCGGTGACGAGTTTGATGCGCTGGGCCTCGCCGCCGCTGAGGGTGGGGCTGGGCTGGCCGAGTTGGAGGTAGCCGAGGCCGGTGTCGGCGAGCAGTTTGAGCGGTCGGGCGATCTTTTGCACGGGGGCGAAGAACTCGGCGGCTTCGGTGATGCTCATGCGGAGCACGTCGCCGATGTGTTTACTATTGTATTCGATTTCGAGCGTGGCGGCGTTGAAGCGCAGGCCGTGGCAGGTTTCGCAATGGACTCGCGTGGTCGGCAGGAAGGCCATCTCGACTTTGATCTCGCCATTGCCGCCGCAGGTCTCGCAGCGGCCGCCTTCGGTGTTGAAGGAGAAACGACTGGCGGTGTAGCCGCGTGTGCGGGCGAGCGGGACCTGAGCAAACAGAGCGCGGATGTCGTCGAGGATGCCGACGTAGGTTGCGGGGCAGGAGCGGCTGGTTTTGCCGATGGGGCTTTGATCGACTTCGTGGACGGTTTGGAGGTTTTCGAAGCCGCTGACGCTCTTCCAGGCCTTCGTGACCTTGATCTTGGCTTTGCTGATCTTTTCACGCACCGCAGGCGAGAGTGCGCCGTGCATGAAGCTGCTCTTCCCACTGCCGCTGACGCCGGTGAGCACCGTCAAACGAGCGAGCGGGATGCTGACGTCGATGTTTTGGAGGTTGTTCGCGGTGGCGCCGGTGACGCGGAGCCAGCCGTCCTTCGATTTCGCGGATGGCAAAGGCCGGCGGCATCCGCGTGAGGGATGCTTGAGCGGATGTTTGAGGCTTTGGCCGGTGACGCTTTGCTTGGACTTCAAGAGATGCGCCAGCGTGCCTTGGGCGACGATTTCACCGCCGAATTTGCCCGCGCCGGGTCCGAGGTCGAGAATGGTGTCGGCGCGTTTCATCGTCTCGTCATCGTGCTCGACGACGAGGAGGCTGTTTCCTTTGTCGCGCAGGGCGACGAGGGTGTTGAGAAGCTTTTCGTTGTCGCGTGGATGCAGGCCGATGGTGGGCTCGTCGAGGACGTAAAGCACGCCACGGAGGTTGCTGCCGAGCTGGGCGCTCAAACGAATACGCTGCGCCTCGCCGCCGCTGAGCGTGTCGGCGCTGCGATTGAGCTGCAGGTAGCCGAGGCCGACCTCCTGCATGAATTTGAGGCGCTGGGTGATCTCCGTGACGATGTCGCGGGCGATGATGGCTTCGGTGCCGTCGAATTTGAGCTTCGCGATGAGTTTGGAGGCATCGCCCGCAGTGAGATTGGCGAAGTCTTGAATGGTGCTCTTCTGGAGCTGAACAGCGCGGCCGATCTCGTTGATGCGGCTGCCGTGGCAGGTGGTGCAGAGCTGGCGTGGAGCGGCGTTTTCGTCGTCGTCGCTGTTGAAGCGGCGTTCTTCTTCCAACTCGGCTTCCAGCATCGAAACGTCGGCGTTGCGGTCGTGGAGATCGCGTTTGGCACCGACGTAGCCGAAGCCTCGGCAGTCTTTGCACCAGCCGTGCGGGCTGTTGAAGCTGAAGAGGCGCGGATCGAGCTCTTCAAAGCTCAAACCGCAGCTCGGGCAGCTCATCTCGGTGCTGAGGACGTGCATCGTTTTGTCGGCGAGACGCAGCTTGATGGTGCCTTTGCCCATCTTGAGGGCCGTTTCGATGTGCGGACGCAACACATCGGCATTTTCGCCTTTGGCGACCTTGGCGATGACGGCGTCGATGCTGTGCTCTTTGAAGCGTTCGAGGCGTTGGAAGCCCATCGTGTCGCGGAACTCGCCATCGACCCAAAGCGTCTCGATGCCGTGTTTCGCGGCGTTTTCGGCCACATCGGTGTGGAAGCCTTTTCGCGCCTTGATGAGCGGCGCGAGTAAATGGCCACCACTGATGCGCAGGTGGCCCTGGATGGTTTTGAGGATGGCCTCCGCGCTTTGCTTTTTGACGGGAACGGCGCATTGCGGGCAGTGCTGCGTGCCGAGCTTCGCGAAGAGCAATCGCAGGAAGTGATACACCTCTGTAACGGTGGCCACGGTGGATTTGCCGCCGCCGCGTGAGATGCGCTGCTCAATGGCGACGGTGGGCGGCACGCCGGTGATGAGATCGACCTCCGGCTTCTCCATCTGCTCGACAAAGGTGCGTGCATAGACGGACATGGAGTCGAGGAAGCGCCGCTGGCCTTCCGCGAAGATGAGGTCGAAGGCGAGCGAGGATTTGCCGCTGCCACTGAGGCCCGTGACGACGACGAATTCGTCGCGCGGGATGTCGAGGGAGATGTTTTTGAGGTTATGCTCGCGTGCGCCGCGGATGGAGATGCAATTGCTCGCGGCAGCGTCCTGGAGTGCGCCAGTCCTCTGGCGCTTTCGAGCGTCTTCAGGCCCGCGAAAAGCTCCAGAGGACTGGAGCACTCCAGGACGCTCTCGCGTTGATTGGAAGAGCAGATCTCGAAGGTACTGGCCCGTGTGCGACGCACTGCACTCCGCCACGTCCTCCGGCGTGCCGGCAATGACGAGATTGCCTCCGGCCGCGCCGCCTTCGGGGCCGAGGTCGAGGACCCAGTCGGCGCATTTGATGACTTCGAGATTGTGCTCGATGACGACGAGGCTGTTGCCTTCATCGACGAGGCGGTGGAGCAGCTTGATCAAGAGCGCGATGTCGTCGAAGTGGAGGCCGGTGGTGGGCTCGTCGAGCAGGAGAAGGCTGCTTTTGCCCGGTGTTTGTGGTTCGAGGAGGTGGCCGACGAGTTTGAGGCGCTGGGCTTCGCCACCGCTGAGGGTGTTGAGCGGCTGGCCGAGCTTCAAGTAGCCAAGTCCGGCGTCGATGACGAGTTGCAGGCTGCGATTGATCGCCGCGACGGCGCGATGCTCGATGGTGGCGAACCACGGCACGGCGTCGTCGATGGTCATGCTGAGCACATCGTGGATGGATTTGCCGTGGAGCAGGATTTTGAGCGCATGCGGCTTGTAGCGCTTCCCCTCGCACTCGGGGCAGGTGACATAGAGATCGCTGAGGAACTGCATCTCGATCTTTTCGAAGCCGTTGCCCATGCAGCGCTCGCAGCGACCCTCGCCGCTGTTGAAGCTGAAGAAGCCGGGCATGATGCCCTGCGTGGCCGCATCATCGCACGCGGCGAAGAGCGTGCGGATGTGATCAAAAGCGCCGACAAACACCGCCGGCGTCGAGCGCGGCGTGCGAGCGAGCGGTGATTGATCCACCATCACCACGCTGCCGAGCTGCTCCCAGCCGCTGATGCTGCCCACGCGGCCCGGTTCTTCTTCGCAGACTTCGCCGCGCAGCTTTTGCAGGTTCCGGTAGAGCACGTCGTGCACGAGCGTCGATTTCCCGGAGCCGCTGACGCCGGTGATGCAGACGAAGGCGTTCAGCGGGATATCGGCGTCGAGTTTGCGGAGGTTGTTTTGGCGGGCGGAGCGGATGGAAAGAGTAGCCGGGGCATTCTTGCCCCGTGATGGGCCAGGAATGGCCCGATTACTCACGGGGCGTCGTTCCGTCGGCACCGGGATGCTCTTCCGCCCAAAAAGATAATCCCCAGTGAGCGAGCCCTTCGTCTTCGAGAGCTTCTCCAGCGGCCCGTTGAAAACGAGTTCGCCGCCTTTCTCGCCTCGGCCGGGGCCGATGTCGATGAGGTTGTCGGCGGCGTGCATGACGGCTTCTTCGTGTTCGACGACGAGGAGCGTGTTGCCTTTGTCGCGGAGGCCGTGCATGACGCCGATGAGACGGCCGATGTCGCGGGGATGAAGGCCGATGCTGGGTTCGTCGAGGACGAAGAGGGTATTCACCAACGAAGCACCGAGGCAGGTGGTGAGGTTGACGCGTTGCAGTTCGCCGCCGCTGAGGGTGCGCGTTTGGCGGTCGAGATTCAGGTAGCCGAGGCCGGCGCGGTCCATGTAGCTGACGCGGCTGGCGATTTCATCGCGCAGCATGATGGCGGCGTGATCGCCTTCTTTGAGCGGCCAGCTCTGTAAAAGCGGATGCAGCTCGCTCACCGGCATGCGCCACAGATCCGCGATGGTGTGCGGGCCGATGCGGAAGGCGTAGGCTTCTTTTTTCAAGCGGCCGCCATCACACGCGGCGCACTCGGTGTAGGCGCGGTAACGGCTGAGGAAGACGCGCACGTGCATCTTGTAGCTGCGGGATTCCATCCACTTGAAGAAACCGCGCACGCCATACCACTCGCCGCGATTGTAGGCGAGCTCGGGGTCGTCGCAGGTGCCGTTGAGGAGCCAATCGCGTTCTTCGGCGGTGTAGTCGTCGAAGGGCTTGTGGATGTCGATGCCGCGCTTGCGGGCGGCGCGTTCGAGATCGAGCTGCGATTCGCCGTGGCTGCTGCTCTGGAAAGGGCGCACGAGGCCGAGATTGATGCTCAGCGACTCATCCGGGATGGCTTTACCGATGTCGATGCCGAGCGTGCGGCCAAAGCCGCGGCAGGTGGGGCAGGCACCAAGTGGGGAGTTGAAGGAGAAGAGGCCGGGGGTGGGCGTGGGGAGGGTGATGGAGCAATCGGCGCAGGACCAGTCAGTCGAATAATTGATGATTTGTGATTGATGATTGATGATTTGGTCGAAGGAAACGGCGCAGTGGCCTTTGCCGTGGCGGAGGGCAGCTTCGAGGGATTCGGAGAGGCGGGATTTGGTTTTGGCTTCGAGAGTGAGGCGGTCCTGGACGACGAGGACCTGCGCGGGGAGTTTGCGGGTGCCGAGTTCGTCGAGGCGGAGGGTTTGGCCGTAGAGATGGAGGCGGAGAAAGCCCTGGGATTGCAGAAACGCGGCGAAGTCGGCGGTGACGGCGTTTTGGGGCACCGGGACGGGAAAGAGGATGAGCGCCTGCGAGCCGCTGTGATGCGTGAGGAGGTCGTGAAGGATGGTTTCGGGCGTCTCGGGCTTCACGCGGCGTTTGCAGCCGGGGCAGGTGGCCTCGGCGAGACGCGGGAAGATCATTTTGAGGTAGTCATTGATCTCCGTGATCGTGCCGACGGTGCTGCGCGTGCTGCGCATGTTGTTGACCTGCTCGATGGCGATGGCGGGTGGGATGCCTTCGATGCTGTCCACCTTCGGCTTGTCCATGCGCTCGAAGAACTGCCGTGTGTAAGGCGAAAAGGTCTCCACATAGCGGCGCTGGCCTTCCGCGTAGATCGTATCAAAGGCGAGCGATGACTTCCCGGAGCCGCTGGGGCCGGTGATGACGCTCAACTGGCCGAGCGGCAGGTCGAGGTCGATGCCCTTGAGGTTGTTCTGCCGTGCGCCGCGTATGCGGATGGAGTCGGCGATGAGTTTGCGGGCGGTTTTCTTTGCCATGGGGACGCCGAGCGTAGCGAAGCGGTGGGAAGTGGCAAACCGTGCTGAAAATGAAAAGTGAGGCGTGCGTGAATCCGCCTTCTTTGAAACGACGTAGCGCGGCACTCGAAGCCGGGCTATGGCGCTGACATGAATCGTTTCGAGTTTGCGACGGCGCAGCGGATTGTTTTCGGACGCGGAGTGGTGTCCGAATTGGAGGGCTTGTGCGCGGGTTTTGGGCCGCAGGTGCTGCTGGTGACGGGAAGTGATCCGAATCGCTTTCCCGTGCTGCCCTTGGCGAAACGTTTCGCGGTGCCCGGTGAGCCCACGGTGGGCGATGTGCAGCGCGGCGTGACTTTGGCGAAAGGCGTGGATGTGGTGGTGGCCATCGGCGGCGGCAGTGTGATCGATGCGGGCAAGGCCATCGCGGCGATGGCAACGCAGCCGGGCGATTTGATGCGCTACATCGAGGTGATCGGGGAAGGGAAGGCGCTCGATGCGGCTCCGCTGCCTTTCATTGCCGTGCCGACGACGGCTGGCACGGGCGCGGAGGCCACGCGGAATGCGGTGATCGCCAGTGAGGTGCATCGCGTGAAGGCGAGCCTGCGGCATGTGAGCATGCTGCCGCGTGTGGCGCTGATCGATCCTGAGCTGGCACGTGGCGTGCCGCCTGATGTGACTGCAGCGAGTGGGATGGATGCGCTCACGCAGTGTCTGGAGGCTTTCGTGTGCTCACGAGCGCAGCCGATGACGGATGCGCTCTGCGTCGATGGCATCCAGCGGGCGGTGAGATCGCTGGAGAAGGCCTGTCACGATGGAAACGACCTCGACGCTCGCGAGGACATGGCGCTGTGTGCTCTCTACAGCGGCATGGCGCTGGCGAATGCGGGCCTCGGTGCCGTGCATGGCTTCGCTGCGCCGATCGGCGGGATGTTTCATGCGCCGCATGGAGCCGTGTGTGCGGCTCTGCTGGCCCCTGTTTGGGCGGCGAATGCGAAGCGAGTCGTGAATCGCGAGAAGTTTGATCGCGTGGATGAACTTCTTGGCGGCGATGCCATCGACTGGCTGCGAGGCATGACCGAACGTCTAGGCATTCCAAAACTGAGTGCCTGGGGCCTTAGCGATGGCGATCTGGATGAAATCGCCCGCAAAGCCGCCGCAGCGAGCAGCATGAAGGCCAATCCGGTAGTGCTTAGTCATGAAGAGCTGGTGGGGATTTTGACGGAGGCTTTATGATTCGCGAAGTGTCCTCGGAGCGCGGCGGAGGCCAGGTGAGTGAGCGCGAGATCTTCGAACGCACGCAGGGACTGCTCCATCAAGGTGCGGCGGGCATTGTGTATGGTCGCAATGTGATCCAGCATCCGAATCCGCAGGGCATCACGCGGGCCCTGATGGCGATGGTGCATGATGGCGCGGGCGTGGAAGAGGCTTTGGAGCTCATCTAGGGCCGCGAAGGCACAAAAAAGCCGCAGCGCACTTTCGCACGCTGCGGCGGTAACCGGGCCATTCCTGGGCCAGGTCGTTGGGTAGGGGGCTGGAATGCCCCCGTTACTTGGATTAGAACACTTCGACGCCTTCGACCTTCTGGCCGGGGATGGCGATGGGGTACCAGCCTTCGGCGTTAGGTTTGACCGGAGGCTCGCTTTCCGCAGTGATGATGGCGGGCATGTGCTGCACTTTGGAGTTCAGCGCCTGATCCCAGGTGATCTCCTGGCCGCTGTAGGTGGCCATGCGGCCGAGGACGGCGGTCATGGTGCTCTCAGCGCCGTAGTAGGCGTTGTTGATGGGCGTGTTGTTGAGGATGGCAGCCTGGAGGGTGTCATGCTCGACTTGGTAGGGGTTCGGATCGCCAGCGGTGCCGCCTTTGTTCTTCTTGCCTTTGCCTTCAGCGCCAGCGTCACCACCGCGTGCGGGGCGGTATTTCCAGATGGTGTTGCCCTTGTGATCGACGGCGTAGCACTTGCCGCTGTTGTCGAGGTAGAGCTTGCCTTTGGTGCCGGTGAATTCTTCACGCACGTCGGGCTTGGTGTTGCTCTGGTGACGGCACTGGCTGTTCACGCGGACGCCGTTGGCGTAGGTGAACTCGACGTAGTGGTGGTCATAAATCTGGCCCCATTTCTTGTCCACACGCTGCTGACGACCGCCCATGCCGGCAGCTTTTTCGGGGTGACCACCGATGAACCAGTTGGCGACGTCGATGTTGTGAATGTGCTGCTCGTTGATGTGATCGCCGCAGAGCCAGGTGAAGTGGTACCAGTTGTTGAGCTGATACTGGAGGTCGTTCATCTCAGGCTTGCGGTCGCGGAACCAGATGCCGCCGCCGTTCCAATACACTTGGCCGGAGACGATGTCGCCGATGATGCCCTGCTCCTTGACCTGCTTCAAGGCGTCGATGTAGCAGTTCTGGTATCGGCGCTGGAGACCGACGACGACCTTGAGCTTCTTCTCGTCGGCCACTTTGGCCATTTCGAGCACCTTGCGCACGCCGGGGCTGTCCACAGCGACGGGTTTTTCCATGAACACGTTTTTGCCGGCGTTGATGGCGGCTTCGAAGTGATACGGGCGGAATCCAGGAGGCGTGGTGAGGATGACGAGGTCGCAGGAGTCGATGACCTTCTTGTAGCCTTCGACGCCGTCGTAAATGCGGTCTTCCACCTGCACACGCTCGGCGTGTTTGTTGCGGATGTTGGAGAGGGAGCCTTCGGCTTTTTCTTTGAAGGCATCGCACACGGCATGGAGCACGAAATTGGCATTTGGCGTGGTGAGCGCCTGGTCAGCAGCGCCCGAGCCACGGCCGCCGGAGCCGATGAGGCCGATTTTGACGCGGTCGCTACCGGCGACATTGGCCGACTGAGCGACGGTGAGGCCCGTGCTGGCGACGGTGGCTGCCGTAGCGCCTGCTGTTTTGGTGATGAAATCGCGGCGCGAGGTGGCCGCAGGTGAGTTGGTGGGTGGGTTCATGAGAGGTTGGATAACGTGTGGAGTGAGAGAGTTCTGTGCGTGATTGAGAGCGGAAAATGACGAATTCAGAATTCAGAATGACGAAGGAATGTCGAAATTCGAAGCCCGAACGAGCGGTGAGGCGGTGGTTCGGGCTTCGGGTTTAATTCGTCATTCGGAATTTCTCATTCGTCATTTTCATCAGGCCAGCGCCTTCTGGATGACCTGGATGCCTTCTTCATAGACCTGCTCGGTGCTGGGGAAGAAGTCACGCCAGACGCGGGTGGCGGCGGCGAGGTCCGGCAGGGCGCTGCCGAAGGCCTCAATGGTCATCCAGCCGTTGTAGCCGATCTTTTTGAGGTGCTGGATCTGCTCGGTGAGATTGATGTGGCCGCGACCGGGCGTACCGCGGTCGTTTTCGGAGATGTGCACATGGTTGAGCTTGCCGGAGGCAAAGACGGTGTCGATGGCTGCAAATGGGTTCTTCTCTTCGATGTTCGCGTGAAAGGTGTCGTACATCGTGCCGAAATTCGGGTGATCCACACGCTTCACGTAGCTGGCGGCCTGCTCCATCGTGTTAAGGAGGTGGCTCTCGAAGCGGTTCAGCGCTTCGATGGCGCACTTCACGCCTGCAGCTTGGGCGACCGGCGCGATGGCGCGATGCACTTCGGCGGCGTGGTTGAGTTCGGCTTCCGTGGGGAAGGCACCGGTGAACTGGCCCAGCACCTGGTAGTAGGGGCCGCAAAGCGTCTGCACGCCGGCATTGTGAGCGCATTCGAGCACGCGCTTCAGGTGGTCGATGGCACCCTGGCGGTTCGCGGCGACGGGGGAGATGGCATTGTGCGCTTCATCGGGCAAAACGGTCACAGCCGTGCATTCGAGGCCGTTGTCTTTGAGCACCTTGCCGATGCTGGCAAAGTGAGCGGGATTGCTCACATCGAAAATCGGCAGCTCGACGCCGTCGTAGCCGGCCTTCTTGAGTTTTTCGATGACGGGGTAATTGGCCTCGGTGACGTGGCCCGTGTAGAGAAGGAGGTTGAATCCGATTTTCATGCGAGTGGGGCCGCCAAGCTAGGGACTCGCGGCGGAATTGGCAAGGGGAGAAGCATGCCCGGCGGGCCTTCGCCGATATGGAGAATGCTGCCCACCGTCGAAAATCGCTTCTGACGAGCGTATGAGTGCGCCGTGATCCGCCCCCTCATCACTTTTGCCCTCGTTTCCTCCGCCCTGGCGGAGCCCATCGACTTTTCCAAACAGATCCGCCCGATCCTGAGCGAGAACTGCTTTTTCTGCCACGGCCCCGACGATAAAAAACGCGAGGCGGACCTCCGTCTCGACGACGAAACCGCCGCGAAGACGAGCAACGACGGTGTGATCGCCGTAGTGCCGGGTGATCCGGAGAAAAGCGCCCTCATCCAGCGCATCGTGAGCACGGACCCGGATGAGGTCATGCCGCCGCCGAAGCAGCACAAGACGATCTCACCGGCGCAGGTCGCTTTATTAAAAGAGTGGATCAAGCAGGGCGCGAAGTGGGGGAAGCACTGGAGCTATGAGAAGGTGGTTAGGCCGGCGGTGCCTGCCGGAGCGAAGAATCCCGTGGATGCGTTTCTGGCGGCGCGTCTGAAGAAGGAAGGGCTATCGTTTTCTCCAGCTGCGGACCGAGCCACGCTGATTCGCCGTGTGGCGCTCGATTTGACTGGGCTGCCGCCGACGCTGGAGGAGCTGGCGCGTTTTGAACGGTCCGAGCTGAGCGATACGGTGCAATTTTATCTCAATAAACCCAGCTACGGCGAGCACTGGGCCCGCCAATGGCTGGACCTCGCACGCTACGCGGACTCCTCTGGCTATCCGAGTGATCAGCCACGGGAGATTTGGGCCTATCGTGACTGGGTCATCCGTGCGCTGAACGCGAACATGCCTTTCGATCAGTTCACCATTGAGCAAAACGCGGGCGATCTGCTGCCGAACCCGACGGACGACCAGCTCATCGCCACCGCGTTTCATCGGAACACGATGACGCAGAACGAAGGCGGCACGGATGACGAGGAATTCCGCAACGCGGCGATCATCGACCGCGTGAACACGACCTTTGCGGTGTGGATGGGCACCACGATGGCCTGTGCGCAGTGCCACACGCACAAATACGATCCGCTCACCATCAATGAGTACTTCCAGTTCTACGCCTTCCTCAATCAAAGCGCCGATAGCGACAAAAAAGACGAGGTGCCGCTGCACAGCTTTGACACGCCGGAGACGAAAAAGCAGCGCGAGATGCTGAAAGCCGAGATCGCGGCGCTGGAGTCGAAATTCACGAAACCGGACGCGAAATGGCTCGCGGGCCTCGACGCGTGGGACCGCGGCTTTGCGCGGGATTTGGGCTGGCAGAGCCCGAAGCCTGTCAAAGTGAGCGAAAGCGGCGCGAAGATCGAAAACGATGGTCGCGTGATCCTTGCGAAGAACCAGGATAAGGCGAGCTACACGGTCGAACTGCCGCTCACGGGTGATAAACTGAGCGCTCTGAGGCTCGAAACGACTCCGCAGGCCGGTTTCGGCAATTTTGTGCTCACCAGCCTCAAGGCCGAGGTGGTGCCGCCGGATGCGAAGGCGGCTTCGCAGGCTCGCTTTGTGCGCGTGGAGCTGCCGGGGGCTAAAAAGATGCTGCAACTGGCTGAGGTGCAGGTTTTCAGCGGCGCGGAGAACCTCGCGCCGAAGGGCGTGGCGAGTCACAGCAGCCAGTATCAGGATGCCGCGGCGAAACGCGCCAACGACGGCAACACGAGCGGCGAGTACAAGAACGGCAGCGTGTCGCACACGAGTGGCAACGACAACGATCCGTGGTGGGAGGTCGATCTGAAGGCCGCGAAGCCGGTGGATCGCGTGGTGGTGTGGAACCGCACGGATGGCAATGTTCACACCCGATTGGAAGGCTTTCGCGTCGTCTTGCTTGATGAGAAGCGCCAGATCGTCTGGAAGAGTGATCTGACGCCTGCGCCGGTGAAGGAGAAGGCTTTTGCGGTGAGCGGCCCGGTGTCGGTGGGTTTCACGACGGCACTGGCTGATTACGAACAGAGCGGTTTTGAGACCGTGAAGTTCCTCGCTCCGAAAAGCAAGGGCTGGGCCGTCGGTGGCGCGGCGGAAAAACCGCACACGCTCACGCTTTTGACAAATTCACCCGTCGTGGTGCCTGCGGGCGCAAAGCTGCGCGTGACCTTGGAGCAGAAGAGCGAGTTCAAGCAGCACACCCTCGGGAATTTCCGCCTCAGTTTCACCGGCGATGCCCGCGTGCAGCAGGCGGCGAAGATTCCCGCGAATGTCATCGCCGCGCTGGCGCTGCCGAAACGCACGCCGGAGCAGCAGAAGGTCGTCGTGGATTATTATGTGCGAAACATCGCCAAAGAATCTGCCGCCGAGCGCACGCGACTCGTTGCCGCGACCCAAGAGCTCTCCGCGATCAAGCCCGTGACGGTGCCGATCATGCGTGACCTTGATCCGAAGCAGCGCCGCGTGACGAAAGTGCAGCTTCGCGGGAACTGGCAGTCGCTCGGCGATCAAGTGAAGGAAGCCACGCCTGCTGTTTTCAATCCGTTGCCCGCGAACGAGCCGAAGAACCGCCTCACGATGGCAAAGTGGCTCGTGAGCCGCGACAATCCGCTCACGGCCCGCGTGGCCGTGAATCGTCTGTGGGAAAGCCTGTTCGGCACCGGCATCGTGCGCAGCAGCGAAGAGTTCGGCAGCCAGGGCGATCTGCCGTTTCATCCCGAGCTGCTCGACTGGCTTGCTGCGGAGCTGATGGACAGCGGCTGGGACATCAAGCACCTGCTGAAACTGATGGTGACGAGTGAGGCATATCAGCAGAGCTCTTCGTTCGTAGTTCGGCCTTCAGGCCGTTCTGACGGGCTAAAGCCCGAACTACAAACGGATGATCCTGATAACCGCTTGCTGGCTCGTGGGCCGCGTTTCCGCCCCACCGGCGAACTGCTGCGTGATCAAGCGCTCGCCGTGAGCGGTTTGCTTTCGGAGAAGATGTTCGGCGTGCCCGTGCGGCCCGTCACACCGAATCTCGGCCTGAGCACCGCGTTTGGTCGCAGCAACGACTGGGAGGTTAGCAAGGGCGAGGATGCTCACCGCCGCAGTCTTTACACGGAGGTGCGGCGCAATTCGCCGTATGCGAGCTTCACGACCTTCGACGCGGGCAATCGCGAGGTCTGCATGATCCGCCGCAGCCGCACGAACACGCCGCTGCAGGCCTTCGTGACGCTGAATGACCCCGTCTTCATCGAAACGCATCAGGCGATGGCGCGGCGGATCGTCTTGAAGGACGGAAAGGACCGAACAGACGTAAAGGACAGGCTTTCGCTGATGTTCCGCCTCTGTCTCTCGCGTGAGCCGACGGCGACCGAATTGACCGCCTTGACGCAGCTTCATGCGGAAAGCCTCGAGATGTATCAAAAGGACACCGCCGCTGCGACGAAGATGGCCACCGAGCCGCTCGGACCTGTGGAAGCTGGCGCTGATGTCGTCGAACTCGCCGCCTGGACGGCCGTGGCGAATGTGGTCATGAATTTGGATGAGTTTTTGATGCGGAGGTGATTCAATCCGAAGCCATGGCTGCCCAAAAATCCATCGACATCCCCATTCACACCGTGCGCGGCCAGCGTGTCGTGCTGGATTCCGATCTGGCGGCGCTGTATGGCGTCACGACGATGGCGTTCAATCAGGCGATCAAACGTAACCTGAAAAGATTCCCTGAAGATTTCTCCTTCGTCGTCAGTCGCGAGGAGTTTCTACTTTTGATATCACAATCTGTGATATCAAAGCCGGAGGGGCGCGGCGGTCGTCGCAAACCGCCCCGCGTCTTTACCGAGCATGGCGCCCTCATGGCGGCCTCGGTGCTGAACAGTGACCGCGCCATCTCGATGAGCGTCTATGTCATCCGGGCCTTCATCGAAATCCGTGAGCAAATCGCCGCGAATGCCTCGATACTCAAGCGTCTGGCCGAGATCGACAACACGCTCCTTATCCACGACGCTTCCCTTCGCGACATCTACAAGAAGCTAATGCCACTCCTGGCTCCGCCTCCGCCAGCGCCTCGCAAACAAATCGGATTCCATCCCTGAACACCCGCCAAACTTGAGGTCACAATTTGTGACCTCAAAGGCAAATTTCCCCATGAACCCCATTCTCCACGACCAACTCCAGTTCACCACGCGCCGCCAGTTTCTCGGGGCGACGGGGCAGTTCAGCCTCGGGGCCATCGCGATGCATGCGATGCAGCAGGAGGCTGCGGCGTTGCCGCAATCCTCTAACCCGATGATCCCGAAGCATGGGCACCATTCGGCGAAGGCGAAGCGGGTGATCTACCTGCACATGAGCGGGGCCCCCCCGCATCTCGACCTCTTTGATTACAAACCGGAGCTGGTGAAGCGCAGCGGGCAGGATTGCCCGGATTCGATTCTCAAAGGGCGGCGCTTTGCCTTCACCACCGGCGTGCCAAAGCTAATGGGAACACCGCGCACGTTTGCGCAATACGGCAAAGGTGGCCTTTGGATGAGTGATGCGTGCCCGAACTTTCACACGATCGCGGACGAGATGTGCATGGTGCGGTCGATGACGACTGACCAGTTCAATCATGCGCCGGCGGAGCTGCTGCTGTTCACCGGGCATGCGCGGCAGGGGCGGCCTTCGATGGGTTCGTGGGCGACGTATGGCCTGGGCACGGAGAATCAGGACCTGCCGGGCTTTGTTTCGCTCATCTCCAGCGGCACGCAGCCGAGCGGCGGGCAGGGCTGTTGGGGCAGCGGTTTCATCCCGAGCGTGTATCAAGGTGTGCAATGCCGCAGCAAGGGCGATCCCGTTTTGTTCGTGAGTGATCCGGCGGGCATGAACCGCGAGATGCGCCGCAAGACGCTCGATACGTTGCAGGCGCTCAATCAGCAGCAAGTCGCCGAATTCGGCCATCCGGAGACGGTCACACGCATCGCCCAGTATGAGCTGGCGTATCGCATGCAGACGAGTGTGCCGGAGGTGATGGACATCTCGAAGGAGTCGCCAAACGTGCTCGAAGCCTATGGCGCGAAGCCCGGCGAGGCGAGTTTTGCGAACAACTGCCTGTTGGCGCGTCGTCTCATCGAAAAAGGCGTGCGTTTCGTGAATCTCTTCGACTGGGGCTGGGACTTCCACGGAACGGGTGAAGGTCTGGGCATCACCACCGGTTTGACCAACAAAATGGCCGCCACGGACAAGCCGGTGGCCGCCTTGATCAAAGACCTCAAGCAGCGCGGCCTGCTCGAAGACACGCTGGTCATCTGGGGCGGCGAATTCGGCCGCACGCCGTTCCGCGAGGGCCGCACGGCCGCGAGCAAGGTGCTGGGCCGCGATCACTACCCGGATTGCTACACGCTCTTCATGGCCGGCGGCGGTGTGAAGGCCGGATTCGACTATGGCAGCACGGATGAACTCGGTTTCAGTGTGGCGGAGAACAAAGTCCATGTGCATGACTTCCAGGCGACGGTGATGCACCTGCTCGGTTTCGATCATGAACGGCTGACGTATCGCTTCCAAGGCCGCGATTACCGCCTCACGGACATTCACGGGCATGTGGTGAAGGATTTGCTGGTGTGAGCCTTGCCTGCGGGCGCTGAGCCTGCATGATGGGTATTGATGATTTTGTTCTTCCAGCAATGGCGCGGTGAGCTGCTGAAGCTCTTCGCCCGCCGCCGCACCTACATTGGCTTCGGGGCTTTTGTGCTGCTGGAGTTGCTCATCCTTTGGCTCATCAAGGTGAAGGGCCTCGGACCGGTGCAGAAGGCCATCGTCGGCTCCGGCGAGAACATGGATTACTACTTCTCGGCGCTCACTGTGTCCCTCATCGTCGTTTCGATGTCTGTTTTTTTCCTGGGGGCCTTGTACCTCACGCTCGTGGCGGGTGACATCGTGGCAAAGGAAGGCGAGGACGGCCATTTGCGACTCTTGCTGGCCCGGCCGGTGACGCGTTTTCGCGTGCTGCTGCTGAAATACCTGACCTGCTTCTGCTACGCCTTCTTCTTGATCCAGTTTCTCGCCTGGACGGCTTTCATTCTTGGCCTCGCGCTGCGTGGCTGGGGGGGCGGCTTCTGCGTGCTCATCATGGACATGGACATCGTGTCCTTTTACGACTGGGATGAGGGTATCAAGCGCTACGCTTTTGCCATGCTGGGCCTTGGCTTGAGCATGACGGCCATGGCCAGCATCGCCTTTTTCCTCTCCTGCTTTCCCATCAAACCGGCTGCTGCCACCATTGGAGCGCTCTCCTACATCCTCGTCGATTTCATCCTGCGAAACAGCGGCTTCATGGAAAGCTACCAGCACCTGCTCATCACCCGCCACATGGCGGCCTGGACGCGTCTGCTGGCCGAGACCATCGACTGGCCGCTCGTCTTCCGGGGCTTTGCGGTCGTTTTCGCCACCAACATCACTCTCTTCACCCTCGGCTACGCGGTGTTTGAATCCCGCGATCTCAAATCATGAACATCATCAACAACGTTCGTCAGCTTCGCTCCTGGACGAGCATCAATCGCGGCACGCGCTGTGTCTTCGTGCCCACCATGGGGGCGCTGCACGAGGGCCACGCAGCTCTCATCCGTGCCGCTCGCGAGCTGGCCGGGCAGGCAGGCAATGTCATCGTCAGCATCTTCGTGAATCCCACGCAATTTGGGCCGGGGGAGGATTTCTCGAAGTATCCCCGCACTCTCATTGAGGATCTCGGTATGTGCCGCGACAACGGCGCGGATGCCATTTTTGCCCCGAAGGCCGAGGATCTGTATCTGGCGGACCGCAGCCTCCAGCTTTTCGAGACCAGCCTGTCGAAGACGCTTTGCGGAGCCAGCCGCCCCGGTCATTTCGATGGCGTTTGCACCATCGTGGCCAAGCTCTTCAACCTCGTACAGCCGGATGACGCGGTGTTCGGCAAAAAAGACTACCAGCAGCTCGCCATCATCCGTCGCCTCGTTCGGGATCTCGATTTCAATGTCGTCATCCACGGCATCGAGACCGTGCGTGAGGCCGATGGTCTGGCGATGAGCAGTCGCAACCGCTATCTCAGCGAAGAAGAGCGTGCGCAGGCCCCGGTGCTGCGTGCGGCGCTCATGAAAGCTCGTGAGGCATATGTCAAAGGTGGCGAGCGGGATGGCAAGGCGCTTCAACGCCTCGTGAGCGATCAAATCGCCGCCGAAGCCCCTGCGGGCCGCGTGGACTATGTGGAAGTCGTGGATGCCGGCACGCTGCAAAAGCCCACCGAAGCCACCGAGCTTGTTTTGGTCGCCGTGGCGGTGTTTTTCGGCTCGGCGAGATTGATTGATAACATTGAACTGAAATAACCCAATGAGTGAAAAACATGTGATCATCCTCGGGGGCGGCTTTGCCGGTCTCGCCTGTGCCAAGGGTCTCGATGACGAGCGCTTTCGCGTGACGCTGGTGGACCGCTGGAATCATCATCTATTTCAACCGCTGCTTTATCAGGTCGCCACGGGCGGGCTGGCGATGACGGAGATCGCGCAGCCGCTGCGCTCGATCCTTTCGGAGCACAAAAACGTCACGACGATCATGAACGAGGTCACCCGCATCGACGTGGAGACGCGGCAGGTGCATTTGAAGGACCGCGTGCTGGATTATGACTTCCTCGTGATCGCGATGGGCGCGAAAACGAGTTACTTCGGCCATCCCGAATGGGCACCACACACGCTAGGCCTCAAGAGCCTGGATGATGCGATGGCGATTCGCCGAAAGGTGCTGCTGGCCTTTGAAAAGGCGGAGTCGTCCGCTGATCCGGCGGAGGTCGAGCGGCTGCTGACGATGGTGGTCGTGGGTGGTGGACCGACGGGGGTGGAGATGGCGGGCTCGCTGGCGGAACTGGCGAATGTGGTGCTCAAAGATGACTTCCGCCGCATCGATCCGGCGCAGGCACGGGTACATCTCATCGAAGCGGGGCCAAAGCTCCTGCCGATGTTTCCTGGCGAGCTGCCTGAATACACGCGCAAGCGTCTCGAACGCATGGGTGTGACCGTTCACCTCAACTGCCCGGTCAAAGACCTGGGCGCGGGCTTTGTACTCGCGGGGGATCAGCGTCTCGAAACGGATCTCGTGGTCTGGGGCGCGGGCGTGGAGGCCAGCGAGGTCACGCGCACGCTGGCGGGCATTCCGCTGGATCGCGGTGGTCGCATCGAGGTGCGGCCGGATTTGAGTCTGCCGGGTCATCCCGAGGTCTTCGCGGCGGGAGACATCGCGAGTTTGACGGACAAGAACGGCGTCAAAGTGCCCGGTGTGTGTCCGGCGGCGATTCAGATGGGGCAGTTCATCGCCAAGATGATCGTCGAGGAGCCGCTGAGTGATTCACGGCCTGCCTTTGGCTACTGGGACAAGGGCAGCATGGCCACCATCGGCCGCAGCGCGGCGGTGGTGAGCTTTGCCGGGATGCAGGTCAAAGGCTTCATCGCGTGGCTGATGTGGCTGTTTGTGCATCTGCTCTTCCTGATGGGCATGCGGAATCGTGCCTCGGTGTTTCTGCACTGGGTGTGGTCCTATTTTACTTGGCAGCGCGGGGCGCGGGTGGTGCAGTCCTCGTCGTGAGGCTGGATGTGGAAGAGAGGGGGGGGGGCACGCCGAGTCGGCAAACGGACGTTTGCCGCTACGAAGGCGGCCTCACTTCGCCGCCAGCGTCTTCTTCCATTCCTTGGGCGCACCAGGAAGGGTCTCGGCAAGGATGCGGCGGATGTGGCTGCGTTCGCTTTCGCCGAGGTAGGCGTAGCTGCCGGTTTGGACGTTGCCGTCGAGCACGTTCCAAAGGCGGGCGAGGATGGTCTGCTTCAGCGGTGCGGTGAGGTGCTGGAAGGTGAGGGAGTAGATCATGTAGCTGCAGCGATGCTTGAAGAGGCGGTTGAGGAGCTGGAAGTCCTTCAAACTGCGTCCATCGCTGCTCTGCGGAGCGCGTTTGACGAAGGCGGTCTGGAAGGCGGGATCGCCCTCGATGCCGCCCCCGGGCAAAGCGGCTTCGTCTTTGAAAAGCAGCGCGTCGAGCACATCCTCGGCGCAGTGATCGATGATGCGGCGGGCGGTGCCCACGGGCTCGGGTGTGATGGTCTCACCCAACTCACGCTGGAGGCTCGTCTGCATGTGCATGGCCCGCAGAGAGGTGTGGTTGGCCTTGGTGAGGATGTTTTGCACGCTCGTCTGATGCTCGAGGATCATGAGCGCGACGATGTCGCTCGTTTTGCGTTTGTAGGGGGAGGTATCGAAGAGCTTTGCGAGGCTGGTGACGTTCGCACCGGCTTTGAAGTCGATGTCCACGCTCTGGTCCTTGTTCTCGATGGCGGTCACATTGCCGCGGTGGAGCACATCGCCATGCCTGCCGGTGACATACCAGCCGCCCCAGCGGTCGCTGAACGGCGTGGTGGTATCCACGACGGTGCTGCCCTGGCTCATGATGGGATGGCCTTCGGGGCCGGGAAAGACGGAGCGCACGAGCACGCCGGGCACCTCCGGGGTGAAGGGGCCGCCGTGGCAGCTCAGGCAGCTTTGATCCCGCTCAAAGTGCAGCGGCTTCTTCGGCTCGGTATCGGGATCGAGGAGGTAAAAGATGGGGCCGAGCTTCGGATCAATGGTGGAGATTTCCAGCGCTCCGCCGACGCTGTAGCCCACATAGGCGTTGTCGCCAAAATAGATGACGCGTGGGGTTCGTGGGCTGATGCGGTCGTTTTGCTTGCTGGTCTTGGAGAAGACCATGACCTGCGATTCAGGCGGGATACCGAATGCCTTCAGCACGCCCTGAAGCATGCTCCACGCATCGGTGCGGTCGATTTTGACCTTTCCCTCGGCCATGAGGCGCTCGAGGCGCTGCGCGGCATCGTTCGGCGCGGTGTCGGAGTAGTGGATGGGGGCGTTTTCGTATTCGTTTTCGGCCTGCGCGGCGGTGGCGAGCAGGCTGAGCGTGACGAGGCCGCGTGTCAGAAGCGTTTTCATGACGAGGAAGAGATCAAAAGGCGCTGCATGCGGGAGCCATCGGCCCCGGCGATGAGATCACGCAGCGTGTGGCGGTCCAGTGTTTCGTAGAAGGCGTTCACGGCCTGGGCGAGAGCGCCTTTGAGACGACAAGAGCCGTTGAGGATGCAGGTGTTGTGCTCCTTGTCGAAGCACTCGACGAGGGGCGGCGTGCCTTCCGTGCGGCGCACGACCATGCCCACGCGGATGTCCTCCGGCTTCATCGCCAGCGAGACGCCACCGCCGCGTCCGCGACGTGTTTCGAGGTAGCCGAGCTTCGCCAGGTAGTTCACCACCTTCACGAGGTGATGCCGGGAGATGTCATAGGCCTCCGCCACCTCGCTGAGTGAAAAACTTTGGCCCTTCAGCGCGGCAAACATGAGCACGCGGAGGGAATAATCGGTGAAGAGGCTGAGTCGCATGCCCCGGTTTACTCCCAGGCGACGGCTTAACTTGCACGCGCCGTGCATCTTTGATGAACTCACGCCAAACGAGGCGCAGTGGAGGGCAAGATCGGGCGGGACGCGGGGCTCGGGGCGATGGAGTAATGGAGTAATGGAGTGGTGGAGTAATGGAGTGGTGGAGTAATGGAGTGGTGGAGTAATGGAGTGGTGGAGTGGTGGAGTGGTGGAGTGGTGGAGTAATGGAGTGGTGGTTGGGCTGCGGAGCCCATTGCTCCAATACTCCACCACTCCAACAAAAAAGCCCGGGCATTGCTGCGCCGGGCTTGGTGGGGAAAATCGAGCGGGTGGCTCAATGGTTGCAGGTCTTGCAGTCGGTGGTCTTTTTGCTGTCGCAGCAGGCGGAGGTGCCGGATTTGCAGCATTCTTTCTTCGGAGCGAACATGCAGGATTTGCAGCTCGAAAGGCTGAAGACGGCGGCGATGAGGGCGAGGGTGGCGAGTGATTTCATGAGTTTGGTGGTGTTGTTGGATGATTGAAGCGGCCGGTGGTGGCCGGGTGCGCTTGTGGATACGAGCATGCCAAGCAGGCTTTATTCCTGGCAAGCACGAAATCTCAGGAATGGGCCGGTTTTACCTTCTCGGTGAGCTCGCGGGTGCGTTTTGCCAGCTCCATGCGGTGGCCGATCTCCCAAATGCCCCAACTGGCCACATAACCCACCACGGCGCAGATGGCACCGAGCACGAGACCGCCGATGAGCATCACGGGCGCATGCTCTTTCAGCACCATCCAGGCCTCGATGGCGGAATCTGGCAGGTGATCCGGGAAGGGCGTGGTGGGCACAGCGGTGTAAAAGCTGAGGAACCACTTGCCGATGGCATATTCGGCGGAGGCCAGCAGAGGCACGGTCACCGGATTGCTCACCCAGCACAGCGCCAGGGCAATGGGGATGTTCACCCGGAAGAGGGCGCACACGATGGTGGCCGTGGGCATCTGGATGGGGAGCAATTGCAGCGTGATGAAGGAGCCGACGGCCATGCCGCCGGCAAAGGTGTGCTGCGTGGGCTTCCACACCCGTTTGTCGAGAAAGTGGCGGGCGAACCAGCGCATGAGAGGCCGCTCCCGCAGCTTGCGCGGGTGTTTGAGGAAACGGTAGGTCTGGAAGACCGAGCGTCGGAACCAGGATCGAAGGCGGATCAGCATGTCATTTTCATCCAAAGTAGGCCCAGGCTAGCAAGCCGCCACCGAGAGCGATGCGATACCAGGCGAAGCCGTTGAAGGTGTGGGATTGAACGAAGCGAATCAGCCATTTCACCACGACGAAGGCGGAAATCGCGGAAACGAGCGTGCCGAGCGCCACCATGCCCCAGTCCTCACCGGCGGCCTCGCCGTCTTTGAAGGCAGACAGGATCTTGTAACCGCCCGCCGCGAGCAGCGTGGGAATGCCGAGCAGGAAGGAAAACTCCGTGGCGGCAGGCCTCGCGATGCCCAGCGCCATCGCCATGAGGATGCTGGCCCCGGAGCGTGAGGTGCCTGGAAACACGGCCGCGAGCAATTGAGCGGCGGCGACGGCGATCACGACCGTCCAGGTGATGCCCGTGATGCCTTCGCGGCCCTTTTGCATCGCCTCCAGCGCGAGGATGACGATGCCGCCGATCAGCGTGGCCCAGGCGACGGGTGGAATCGTTTCCGGCAGCTCGATGTCGAGCTTCTTGATCACGAGGCCGCCGGCTGCGGTGATGAAAAAAGCCACGGCGAGTTTGGCGAGGTAGTCCTTCGTGGTCGGATCACTCAGCGAGGTGGTGAGCTGCTTCACACGCTGCGTGAAAACAGCCAGCACCGCCAAAACGGCCCCGCTTTGGATCACCACATTGAAGAGATCGCTCTTCGCTGGCAGCCAGCCGAGGTTCTGCGGGATGAGCAGATGCCCGGTGGAGGAGATGGGCAGGAATTCGGTGACACCTTCAATGATGCCGAGGAGGATGATCGCGAGCCAGTCGGGCATGGGCGGAGGTGGTGAAAGCAGGGTGCGGGCGAGAAATCGGTGACTTTCCGCTTCGTCAGCCATCTTGCAAGGTCGTAGTCCGCGAGTTCACTCGCGGCGAACGTCGTTTGGTGAGTTTTCAGACGCAAAGCCCGATCGTGCCCCAAAGCCTCCACGTTGGCGCTGGAGCGAGAAGGCACCCACTTACCGCCGCGACAGGATTCCCTTCGGGGCTTCGCAGCGCGGACTACTTCTTCGCGAAGAAATTCGCCAGGTTTTGAAGCTGGCCGCCGCTGGCGGGCCGCATGGCGGCCTGGATGATCTGCTCTTGCAGGGCGCAGAGCTCGCGGATGCCTTTGCGGCTGACTTCGAGCATGGAATCGAGCTGCGGCTGGGTGAAGGTGGCCTCTTCACCGCTGCCTTGGATCTCGACGAAGTCGCCGTCCTCCGTGAGCACGACGTTGCAGTCCACATCAGCGGCGGCGTCCTCGACGTAGCAGAGATCGAGCAGCGTCTCGCCCTTCACGATGCCGGCGCTGACAGCGGCGACTTTCTTCTTGAGCGGCTGGCGGGTGATCTTGCCCTTTTCGAGCAGCCGATTGCAGGCGATGGCAGCGGCGACGCAAGCGCCCGTGATCGAGGCCGTGCGGGTGCCGCCATCGGCCTGCAAGACATCGCAATCGATGTTCAGCGTGCGGGAGCCGAGCTTTTCGAGATCGATCACGGCGCGAAGACTGCGACCGATGAGGCGCTGAATCTCCGTCGAGCGGCCATCGGGTTTCCCACGGCTGCTTTCGCGTTCTTTGCGGTCTAAAGTCGAATACGGCAGCATCGAATACTCCGCCGTGAGCCAGCCGCCTTTAACGTTCTGCACCTTCATCCAGCGCGGCACATCTTCCTGAATCGTGGCGGCGCAAATCACGCGTGTGTTGCCAAAAGCGATCAACACCGAACCTGCGGCGTGCGGGGCGACATCGACGATGAAGTCGATCTGGCGGAGTTGGTCGTGCTGGCGGTTATCGGGGCGGGGCATAAGGCTGGGGGAGGTTCGGGTTTGCCGCAGAGGGGCGGAGGAGCAGAGGAGGCAGAGATTTTGATCTCAAAGATCATAAGTGGCCTCGCCATTCACGACGCGATGGATGCCGTCTTTGAGGAGTTCGACGTTGAAATTGATCAGCAGGCCGAGACGGCGGTTGGCGAGCTTCAGGTAGCTGCGGAGCTGGGCTTTGTGAAGCGGGACGACGACCTCCACGACTTTGTTTTCGACGATGATGGTGTCGTTCGCTACGATGTCCATGCGGAACGGGTCGTCGAAAGTGATACCGTCATACACAATGGGCTGCCGTTTCTGCCAGACGACGTCCAAGCCAGCTTTGGCCAGTTCATGACAGAAGCACCGCTCATACACGCTCTCGATCATTCCTGGCCCGAAGTGTCGATGAACGATCATCGCACAGCCGATGATCCGGGTCGCCAACTCGTTCTCATAAGGCGTGGGATCGGTGAGCATGACCTTCAAGGCGTTGGGTGGTTCGGACTCGCCGCAGAGGGGCGGAGGGCGCAGAGATTTAAAGATGATCCAAAGCAGTCAGGGAACACAAAAAACTCTGCGTCCTCCGCCTCTTTGCCCCTCTGCGGCCCAATCGAGCCTTCAGCCTCACTTCGGCTGCTGCATCGCGATGCAGTGGAAGGCACCGCCTTCGGTGACGAGGTCCTTGGCCATCATGGAGATGATTTCGCGGCCGGGGAAGCATTCGGCGATCTTATCCTCGGCGGCGGCGTCCTTCTTCTTGTTGCCGAAGAGGGGGACGATCACGGCGTTGTTGAGGATGAGGAAGTTCGCGTAGCTGGCGGGCAGGCGGCTGAGGCGCCAGTCCTTCATTTCGATGGCCTGGGGCATTTCGATCTCGATGATCTCCAATTTGCCACCGTCGGGAGCCTTCACGTCGTCGAGACGCTCGCGGATTTCCTTCAAAACCTTGTGGTTCGGGTCGGTGTCACGTGGCTCGACCATGCAGATGACGGCGTCTTCGCGCACGAAGCGCACGATGTCGTCGATATGGCCGTCGGTGTCGTCACCTTCGATGCCTTTTTTGAACCAGACGATGTCTTTGACGCCGAGCATGGCCTTCAGCTCCTTTTCGACGTCGGCCTTGTTGCCGGGCTTGCCGCCGTGGCGGTTCGGATTGAGCAAAACGGCCTCGGTGGTGAGCAGCGTGCCTTTGCCGTTCGTTTCGATGGCACCGCCTTCGAGGATCATCGAGGAGGTGAAGCGCTCCATGTTCAGTACCTTGGCCGCTTTCTCCGGGATGCCGTTGTCGAGGTCCCACGGAGCGAATTTGCCGCCCCAAGCATTGAATTCCCAGTCGGTGATGGCCACCTTGCCGGTCTCGTTGTGCTTGATGAAGATCGGGCCGTGGTCGCGGCACCACACGTCGTTGGTGTTGTGCTCGTAGATGTCCACCTGGGAGAGATCTCCCTCGTTATCGGCGATGGAGAGGCGGATGTTCATGTGGGCGAGCATCGGGGCATTGATGCGCACACGCTCGTAGCGGCTGATGACGCTGGCGATTTCGCCGAACTTGTCCTGGAGCTTGTGGAAGGTTTTCGGGCAGCTTTCCTTGTTGGAAGGCCACGAAAGCCAGATCGCCTCCTGCGGTTCAAATTCGGCGGGGAGACGGTAGTTCTGCGGGTAATTAGCTTTGCTCATCCAAGTAGCGTTTGGTCAGGGGTGCGTAGGTGTCAATGCGGCGATCACGGAAAAACGGCCAGATGCGGCGAAAATCCTCCACGGCCTGCAAATCACACTCCACGATGAGAATCTCCTCATCCGTGACCGAGGCTTTGGCAACGATTTCTCCATACGGATTCGTCACAAAGCTCTGGCCCCAGAATTCGCTCTGCTGCTCGGTGCCCACGCGGTTCACTGCGGCCAGGAAACAGCCGTTCGCCACGGCGTGGCCGCGTTGGACGGTCTCCCAAGCGCAGTGCTGCGCCTTGCCGAGGGCCGCTTTTTCGCTCGGCAGCCAGCCGATCGCCGTCGGATAGAACAAAATCTCCGCGCCCATGAGCGCGGTCATGCGCGCGGCCTCTGGATACCATTGGTCCCAGCAGATCAGCACGCCGATGCGGCCAAATTTCGTGTCCCACACGCGGTAGCCGAGGTCGCCCGGCGTGAAGTAGAACTTCTCCTCAAAGCCCGGGTCCTGCGGGATGTGCATCTTGCGGTATTTGCCCAGCACGGTGCCATCGGCGTCGATCACGGCCGCGGTGTTGTGGTAGAGGCCCGGGCCGCGTTTTTCAAAGAGCGGCACGATGATCACCACGCCCAGTTCCTTCGCCAGCGGGGCCAAAGCCTCCGTCGTGGGGCCTGGCACAGCCTCGGCGAGGTTAAACAGCTCCGTGTCCTGCGTGATGCAGAAGTAGGGCGTGTTGAAAAGCTCCTGCAGGCACACGATTTGAGCGCCACGAGCCGCCGCGTCGCGGATGAGCTGCACATGCTGGCGCAGGCTTTCTTTTTTGGAGGAAAAGGCCCGGCTCTGAACCAGGCCGAGGGTGACTTTCGACATAGGACGGCGAGCTATGAACGTCCTCGCGGAGGATGCAAGGAACGTCTGCGCCCAATCACGGCAGCGGCACTTCGAGTTGCTTGCAGATGGCGCGTGCGGTCGTCTCCTTCACCTCGCGGTGCCGGGGCACACTGGTGAGTTTTCGAGAGGTTGGCTTCCACCAGATCGCATGGCTGCCGCCTTGGCGATACAGAGCGCACCCATGCTCTCGTAGATGCCGCTCGAGGTCGGCCAGTTTCATGCGGCAGCGAGTTCAAAGAAGCGTTTTACGCTGCGTGGACTCCTGCTTTCCTCGGAAAGCTCACGCTGGCATTCCAACACGAGTTGCACGGCTTCCATCAGGTTTGCTTGCGCCTCCTCCAGCGTCTCGCCTTCTGAGATAGCAGCAGGAATCTCTTCGACCCAGCAGGTGTAGCCACCTTCAGGCGCGGGTTCGAACACAGCAGTCAGTTTCATGCGGTGAGGATGCCATCCGCTCTTTCGACGGTCAAGGCATCGCTTCATCCACCCACCGCCCTTGCCTCCTTGACCCATCAACCGCCCCCGCTACCATCCGCGCCCTCTTTCCCATGTCCGCCGTCCCTACCGCCGCCCAGATCCGCCAGACCTTCCTCGACTTCTTCAAGTCGAAGCAGCACACCATCGTCCCCAGTGACAACGTGGGCTACACCAGCCGCGACGGCGCACGCATCTTTACCAATGCGGGCATGAATCAGTTCGTCCCCGTCTTCCTCGGTGAGCGCAGCGCAGACGTGGATACCTGGCCCGGCGTTTTGGCCAAAGGCCTGCCCACCCGCGCCGCCGACACGCAAAAGTGCATCCGCGCCGGCGGCAAGCACAACGACCTCGAAGACGTGGGCCTCGACACCTACCACCACACCTTCTTCGAGATGCTCGGGAACTGGTCCTTCGGCGACTACTTCAAAAAAGAAGCCATCTCGTGGTCCTGGGAGCTCATCGTCGAGCGCTTCAAATTCCCCCCGAGCCGCGTCTTCGCCACCATCTACCAGCCGAACAAAGAGAAAGGCGATCCTGCCGACCGCGATGAAGAAAGCTGGAACCTCTGGGCCGAAAAATTCCGCAGCGTCGGCCTCGATCCCGACATCCACATCGTCAACGGCAACAAGAAGGACAACTTCTGGATGATGGCCGATACCGGCCCCTGCGGCCCCTGCACCGAGATCCACATCGACCTCACCCCCGGCCCCATCGAGCTGAGCGAGGACCGCCAGCGTGAAGGCGCGAAGCTCGTCAATGGCAGCGACGCGAGCTGCATCGAGATCTGGAACAACGTCTTCATCCAATACAACGCCAACCCCGACGGCACCTTCACCCCGCTGCCCGCGCAGCATGTCGATACTGGCATGGGCTTCGAGCGCCTCACCAGCATCATCCAGGGCACGAAGAACTTCACCGACTTCGAAACCGCAAAGATCAGCAACTACGACACGGATGTCTTCAAACCCATCTTCGATGAGCTGACGAAGCTCAGCGGCAAGCACTACCAAAGCACGCTGCCCAAAGCGAACGAGCAGGGGCACGTCATCCCCGTCACCGAGCAGGAAAAGATCGACGTCGCCTTCCGCGTCATCGCCGATCATCTGCGCACCCTCAGCTTCTCCATCGCCGACGGCATCCAGCCCGGCAACAGCGACCGCAACTACACGCTGCGCCGCATCCTCCGCCGAGCCGTGAAGTATGGCCGCACGCTCGAATTTAAAGAGCCCTTCTTCTACAAACTGGTCGATGTCCTCGCTGCGCACATGGGCGATGTGTTCCCCGAACTCCGTGTGAAGAAAGATCAGGTCAAAGCCGTGCTGAAGCTGGAGGAAGAGGCGTTTAACCGGACGCTCGACCGCGGCGTGGCGCTTTTCGAAGATCAGGTCGGATCGGTCGGATCAGACCGATCTCTGAGTGGCGCTTTTGCCTTCCAACTCTACGACACTTTCGGCTTCCCCATTGACCTCACCGAGCTCCTCGCTCGTGAACGCGGTCTCACCGTGGACACCGCAGGCTTTGACAAGCTCATGGACGAGCAGAAGCAACGCGCTCGTGAAGCCGGTCAGAAGAACAAGCAGGTCGTCTCCGTCAGCGAGATCGAAACCAAGGACGCCACCAAGTTCCTCGGTTACGACGCGCTCGAAACCGACGCCAAAGTGCTCGAAGTCGTCGCCATGAAGGACAAGACGGCGGTGGTGCTCGACTCCAGCGTTTGCTACGCCGAAATGGGCGGCCAGATCGGCGACAGCGGCCAGATCATCATCGGCGCGAACGCCTTCCCTATCTCCAGCACGACGAAGGTCGGCAACACCTGGCTGCACTTCATCGAAGGCGAAGACGCCCCCGCCGTCGGCTCCAGCGTGCGTGTGGCCGTCGATGCCGCACGTCGTCACGCCATCGAGCGACACCACACCGTCACGCACATCCTGCATTGGGCGCTGCACGAGGTCGTCAGCCAAGACGCCACGCAAAAAGGCTCCAACGTCACGCCGGACAAGCTCACCTTTGACTTCAACAGCGCCGCTTTGACCCCCGCTCAGCTCGCCGACATCGAAAAACTCGTCAACGAGCGCATCGTCGCCAACGACATCGTTTCCTGGACCGAAGTGCCCTACACCGACGCCAAGGCCAACAGCGGCATCATGCAGCTCTTTGGCGAAAAATACCCCGAGAACGTCCGCGTCGTGCAGATCGGCGGCAAAGCGCATGCGCTCGATGGTTGGAGCATGGAACTCTGTGGCGGCACCCACACCCGCCACACCGGCGAAATCGGCCTCTTCCGCCTCGTCGCCGAAGGAGCCGTCGCCGCCGGCGTGCGCCGCATCGAAGCCATCGCCGGGATGGAGGCCTACAACGCCGCCAAAGCCGATGCCGACCTCCTCAAGCTCCTCGCCGGTAAAGTCAGCGCCCAAGGAACCGCCGACCTCGAGAAGAAGCTCGACCAACTGCTCTCCCAGCAAAAAGAGCTCGAAAAAGCCCTCAAGTCCGCCCAGCAGCGCGAAGCCAGCGGCAAAGCCAAAGACCTCCTCGCCACCGCCGAAGGCAACGTCATCATCGCCAACCTCGGCGACGTCGATGCCGATTACGCCATGGCGCTCAACGACGCCCTCAAAGGCCAGTTCAGCGGCATCATCGTTCTCGCCGCCACCGGCGGCGGCAACGTCACTTTGATGGCCAACGTCGGCAAAGACCATCAATCCAAAGTCCAAGCCGGCAAAATCATCCAAACCATCGCCCCGATCGTCGGCGGCAAAGGCGGCGGAAAGCCGGACTTCGCCCGCGGCGGCGGCAAGGATGTGAGCAAGGTCGATGCAGCACTCGCGGAAGCGCGGAAGCTCTGCTCGTAGTTCGGGCTTTAGCCCGTTCCGTGTTTGTAGTTCGGCCTTTAGGCCGTTCTGGGTGGTTTGTGACGTCGAAGAACGGGCTGAAGCCCGAACTACGAACCTTGACGGCCTGAAGGCCGAACGACAAACTCGCGCCATGTACGCGTGGCGGCGAATGACTCACGAAGAACGGGACAACGTCCTCCAGTGGCGGAAACTCCGCAGCCGCCCGTGGCACACACCGCCGCATCCGCTCGGTGGAGCCGGTGAGTTTCACCTCACAGCGGCATGTTACGAACATCAGCCGATCATCGGAGCCACGCCTGAGCGGATGGATGCTTTCTCCGAAGAGCTGCTGGCCGCTTTGGAGGCCTGCCGACTTCATGCGTGGTGCCTTCTGCCAAATCACTATCACGTCTATGTCGAAACCAGTGATCTCAAGCAGACACTCGCGACTCTCGGAAAACTACATGGCCGATCCTCCTTCTCTTGGAACGGTGAGGACAACCAACGTGGACGTCACGTCTGGCACAGTGTCTCAGATCGCCAGATCCGCAACGAAGCCCACGGCTGGGCCACCCTGAACTACCTCCATCACAACCCTGTGCGTCACGGCTACGTCTCCAAATGGCAGGACTGGCCCTGGTCGAGCGCGAGGGACTATCTCGCCAAACAAGGCACCGACGAGGCCGCGAGAATCTGGAAGGCCTTCCCCGTGCTCGATTACGGCGCAGGTTGGGATGATCCATGTTTGTAGTTCGGCCTTCAGGCCGCGATTGGGAGTTCCCAGAGCGGGCTAAAGCCCGAACTACAAACGAACTACCTCACATACACCGCGCTTAGCCTCGCCTGCGCTCGCTTCGCACCTTCGAAAACCACCCGCAGCCGCACCTTGTCCGGCAGCGCTACTTTCGACGCAAAAACCACCGGCACCTGAAACCCGCTTTGCGTCACCACCGCCGCGTTTTTGCCTGAAAACGCCTCCAGCGGCCTCTCAACCTCATCGAGCACTTCCACGCGCAACACAGCCGCCTCGCTCAAACCATCCACATTCACGAAAATGCCTTCCTTCGGCCTCGAAACAGCCGCCGTAACGAGTTCCGCCGTCACCTTCGGCATCTGATAATCTCCCGGCCCTTCGCCGCTGGCATCAAACACAAGGTCGCCCATCCGATCGCGAGGCCACGCCGCGATTCCGACGCCTCCGCGCTTCACTTCTGGCCCGCCAGTGGCTCGCGGGTCCCAGGAGCCGTAATAGACAAACGTCTTCTCGCCGATGTTCTCGAAGCCCTGTCCTTGGATGATGCCGCCTTGGTCCCACTGGCCATCCTTGCCGCGCTCCAGCATCGTCCACTCATGCTGCGGCTCGCGGAAGGTGTGACCATCATTCGACATCACGAAGCCCAGATCGACCGACACATCTTTCCACGCCGCCGCGCCATGCCAGCGGCCATACACGCCGAGCAAAACATTCCCGCGAGGCCACACCGCGATGCCTTCGTGGTTCTGCTCCCCCTCGCGACTCTTCCCCGCACCGAGATACGCATGCTGCGCCGTCCGCACAAAGGCCAGCGTGCTCGTGGCCGACCAATTCACAAAGTCCGCGCTGCGATGCAGCCGCACCACCCGGCCTTGGTAGTGATGCGTGTGTGGCATCGCGTTCTGCGCGGTGAGAAAATACTGCCCGTCCCACTGATACAGCCCGCAGGCCGGCTCCAGATGAAAGCCCGGCACCAGCAGACCCTGCTTCCGCAGCTCGCCTTTGACCGGATTGACCTCTTTGACAGGCCGCCACGTCAGCCCATCGGCACTCACAAAGGGCAGCAGCGTACCCAGCCGCGTGTGATGGCGAAAATACACATGCGTGACCATCTTGTAGCGCCGCGAAGCATCGGAATCAACGTCATCCTTGATCACCTTCAGGTTCACAAAACCCCAGGCTGCGCCCACATCCACAAGGTTGTTCTTTTTGCTACCGCGAAACTCCACCAAGCCCAGCTCCGGCTTCACCCACGACACGCCGTCCGTGCTCTCCGCATACGCTGCTCGCCAGCGCTCCGAGGCCACCGCACCTTTCCCAGCATCATCAAAGGCCACATACCACATCCGGTATTTGCCGCCGTCTTGGATGATCGAGCCATAAAACTGCACGCCCTGCGCATCCACTGCGCCTGGCGATCCACGCTTCACCACAGGATTGCCTTCAAACCGCTCCGGCTGTCGCATTTCGAGCTTCAAATTCTGCGTGTGCGGAATCGAGACGTTGTCGAAAGCGAACAGCGTGGTCGCTTTCGTTTCATCGAACAGACCCGCTGCGCCCAGGTGGGCGGTGGTGAGGACAAGAGCGGCAATCAACAATTTCATGGTTGTTTCTTCTTTTTCGCCTTGGCTTTCTTGGCGGCACCGGGGTCGATGAGCGTGACGGGTTCGCCTTGGAGGAGTGGTTTGCCAAAGACAGTTTGGGTATCGCCTTGCTGTTTCATCCAGGCGTCGAGATCGCTGCGCATGGTGGTGAGCCGCTCGGTTTGTTTTGGATCGGCTGCGAGGTTGTGGAGTTCATTGGGATCAGCGGCGAGGTCGTAGAGTTCTTCGGCGGGACGCGTGGTGAAGCGCTTCACGGTGGCGGCGGCTTTGGGATCGTTTTCGGCGGCGGTGAGCCATGTTTTCCAATACGCGAGGCCACTGGGGCCGGTGGAGCGTGAGATGTGGCTGTGATGCTGGAATTCGGGATGGAGATTGCGGATGTATTTCCAGTCGCGGGTGCGGACGGAGCGGATGGGATAGACGTTGAAGTCGCCATCGCCGCTGTGCGTGGCGAAGATGTGGTCACGATGCGTGGTGGCAGTGCCGCGCAGGATTCCGGCGAAGGATTTGCCGTCGATACCTTCAGGAACTTTCCCGCCGCCGAGTTCGATGAAGGTAGGGAGCAAGTCGGGCCAGCAGACCATCGCATCGCTGGTGGTGGCCGGTTTCAGCGTGCCGGGCCAGGCGATGATGAGCGGGATGCGGATGCCGGCATCGTAGAGGTTCCATTTCCCAAAGGGCCACTGGCCGCCGTGATCAGCGGTGTAGATGAAGAGTGTGTCGCCAATGATTTTCTCGCTAGCAAGGGTGCGGACCTCGCCGAGCAGCGTGTCGGACTTGGTGATGTCGGTCAGGTAGCCCGCACGCTGCTCCCGTGTGACGGCGGTGTCCACATGCATGGGCGGGATCGTGACTTTGGCCGGATCGTAACTGCGTTCTTCACTCCACGGCACATGCGGATGGCGTGTGCCGACGAAAAGGCAGAGCGGCTTGTTCGATGTGCGCTCGCTGAGGAACTTCGCCACCTCGGCCGTGTCCGAGACGCCCACCGGTGGCCCGATCACGGTATCGAAGTCATAGAACTTGGCCCAGTCTCCATGCGCGACCTTGCCAATGATCGCCATTTCGTATCCGAGACTGCGGAGCACCGTCGGCAGAGATGGAACCTCGGGTTTTTTGGCGTTGTGATTGGCCTCTGCGCCATTGCGAGCCGACCAAAGTCCCGTCAGCATCGCCGTGCGGCTCGGTCCACAGGCTGGCGAGGCGACAAAGGCGTGCGTGAACTTCAATCCTTCCTCCGCGAGCCGTTTCATGTTCGGCGTACGGACTTCGGTGGAGCCATAGGCCTGCGAATCGACCTGGCTGTGATCATCCGAGATGAAAACGACGATGTTGGGCTGAGCAGCCAATGCGTAGAGCAGAGGGCAAAGGGCGAGGAGGAACAATAGGCGTTTCATGATCGGCGAGGCCTGTGAACTGGCTGGTTGGGGCGAATGTTGCGGCTTTTTGCGAGGCTCTTTGCTCCCTCCAACCCTGGCAGACCTCCCCAAAAAATCTCCGGCGTGAAATTCTGGATGTAACTCTTTTTCCAGAATGGTGAGAGAGTAGTAAAGTTCTTTCGATTTAATGCCCAATCCTGCCGCCATGTCCCCTGTCGCCTTTTTCCGTTCCGCCTGCGTTTTGTTGCTCCTTGCCGCCGCTGCGCGGGCTAGTTCGGTGAGCGGGGTGGTCGTCACGAATCAGCCTACGGCTCCGTATTATGTCATCGAGGCGGATGCGGTGGATGGGAATGGCCTTTCCAACCGGCATCTGCTGGAAATGGAGGCGCAGGTGAGCCTCACACTGGCGGGGACGTATGAGCTGCGCTGGTCGCTGATCGATGAAACGGACACGGCGGTGCACACGGACAGTTCGCAGACGATGTCCGGGCCAACGGTCGGCGCGGTGACGCGGAGCATTTCCTTCGATCTGCCTGCGGGGGTGACTTTGGACCAAAATAAGGTCTATCGGGCGAAGCTGGCGGTGTTTCGGGATCTGGGCGGCGGGGCCTACATCGCCACGGCGAGTGATGTGGAGGCCACGGGGCGGACTTACCTGCATTTCACCAGCACGAATCCCACCGACCTGGATCGCAATGTGATCACGGAGGTCGTTTCCGGCTCCTACAGCCGCACTTACCTGCTGGAGGCGGATTCGAGCCTGGATGCGGTGCCGCTGAGTGTGACGATCCGCCTGCACCGCTATGACGCCTGGGGCTCCGCCGTGGGCACGGCCAGTGTGAACACGAAAGTGGAGGCGAAACTGCATGAGGTGGGCACGGACGCGGAGACCACGCCCACGGCGGGTGTCTCCAGCGTCATCGCGGTGGACATCGACAGCCATGATGGCGGCATTTTCATGAAATCCCCCGTGGTGGTGAATCAGGTGCACACGTTGGAGGTCGATCCGCCCGTGCAGCTCGAAAGTTTCTCCAAAACCTACTACGCCAAAGCGATGTCGTTTGACCAGGGGATCGCGGCGTTGGGCTACCAGCAGGGGGAGGCGCAAAATCTGGCGAATCAGCGTCTGCGGCACTACAGCGGGGCTTTGGAGTGGGGAAACATCGCCACGCATTTCACCAGTTTCAGCGCGGGGCCTGTGGGGGTCACTTTGGGGGCAAATTATGTGCAGTCCGGCTCGGTAGGCGTGACGGGCGGCAGCGTCGATTCACCGGTGGGATACAGCTTCAGCGCCAGCGGCCTCACGCTGCGGCTTTTTGATGATGGGCATGCGGAAGTCTTCGCCGGCACGGCGAATGTGAGCGGTCCGGTGCCGGACACGGGCACGGCGGGCGGCCTGGGCTTTGCACGCAGCGGCATCGTGCTGAGCAGCACGGGCGGCACGGCGAGTTTTGAGGTCACTTTGCCCGTGGGCATGGGCTATAGCAGCACGCGGGACCAGTGGCTGCTGGACAATGAGCTGGACATCACCGGTGTGACGCTTTCCTCCGCGCTGGCCCCCACGGGCAATCCCGTGCGTGCGGGCACGCTGTGGTTCGCGGAGGAGACGAAGCCGGTGCGCTGCGAGGTGAGTGATGTGACCTGGCATGTGAGCACGGGCACCTTTGATTTCACCGAGGTCAGCGCCTACGCGGTGAGAAAGCCCTTCGACACGGAGCTGGCGGCCACGGTGGGCCTGAAAAATGCGTCGATGACCACGAAGCGCAGCAATGACAACTACTACCACGACCTGGACGGCACGCTGACCGCGATGACTTTGAGCAAAGGTGCCACGAATGGCGATGCACGACTCACCGCGCAGTTCGGCGTGGCCGTGGGCGACTTCCGCACGCACTTCCCGTATGATGTGGAGCTGAAATGGAATGCCGCTGGCACCTTGAAATTCACCAACGACCTCGTCACACCGGCCTCCAGCACGCTCGCCAGCGGTGTGGCGGTGAGCGTGGCCTACGCGCAGCACTGCTGGGACGCGGGGGATTGCGGCCTGGGCACACGCTTTGACTCCATGAACATCACGCCGGACGGCGGCACGCTTTCCTTCACGGCGGACGGTGGTCTGCATGCGAAGGACCGCAGCACGCATGCCGTCGGCGGCAATGCGCTGGCCTGGGGCATGTTTGCGGCCACGCCGCAGTTCGCGCACTCGCATGTGCTTTCCTTCACGGATGGGAATTTCCTCATGGCGGGCACTTTCCTGCGCGGTGACAGCGTCTCCACCACCAGCGCGGCGGACAAGCCCGGCGTGCTGCACCACAGCGGCTTTGATCCCGCGAATCTGAGCAATGCGGAGCGTCCGGCGGATGTGGGCTACCTCACGGGTGCGGCGGATTATCCGGGGCTGAATCTGCGTGCGCAGCCGCTCATGCCCGCGATGAGCCTCATCGCCGGCGAGGCAATGGGCTATGACATGAAGACCCGCTCCAAGTACTACCTCCGTCACGGCGGCGTCAGCGGCATCCATGATCCTGATCCTGCCAGCGTCGCGGACACGGCCACGCTCTACGGTTATGACTTCACCATCAGCACCATGGGCCTCTCCTTCCTCGGCGGGGAGAACGTCATCAGCCGCTTCAATGGCAGCATCGACCTGCCGCAGTATTCGGACTTCAGCATTGGCTTTGAAAACCTCACGCTCACCTGCCTCGGCGGGCTGGACGGCGGCGAGGTGCCCGCCACGGAGACGGATAAAACGTTGCAGCACTGGAATGCGATCATGACGCCGCTCTCGATCGCCTTTGAGCGTGCGAGCGAGTGCGATCCAGGCACCGGCTTCCTCACCATCGGCATGCAGGGGCATGCCTCGCACCTGGACTTCCCGCTGGCGGGCACGCTGGGCTTTCTGAGCACCGGGGCACTCATCCGTGAGGCGGATGCAAAGCCCTCCGCGGCCGATCCCATCACCAGCCGCTTCCCGCTGCCTGCGTCCTTCACCCTCACCGGTCGCCAGGGCAGTGATTACACATTCACACCGGTGCAGCAGGCGTATTTGAGCCACCACACACGCACCAGCAGCGGCCAGGGCCTGTGGAATCTCTTTGGCACCATCAACGTGCCCTTCTTTGAGGACATCCAGGCGCATCTCCAGGTCAAAGCGGTCGAGGCAGACACCTCCTCCGCGCTGCCGATCATGGGCGGCTGGCCTGCGCACGGCTGGAAGATCGCCACCACGCAGACGCCCTTCAACACCACCGCTTTCGACACCAGTCACGACAGCTTCACCGGTAGCACGCTCACCGATTATCAAAACGGCGGCGCTGGAGCCTCCGCGCAGGCTTACCTGCCGCGTGCGCAGCGCTCCTGGCTGGGCGGCATCGTGGAGTTCGACTACCCGCTGAACTGGGACACCACGCTGCGCTACTTCACCGCCGCATCCCCCACCGTGAATGCGAACCTCCTCGTGCTCCAGGCGCAGCATCAGCTCGACTACCTCGGCCCGGACACGGCGGACATCAGCTTTGGCATTCAATACGACGGTCTGCCGAGCATCAGCATCGGCAATCTGCTCGTGAACGAGCTCGGCGACAGCACTGGCATGGCCCAGGCCGTCGTGGAAGCCGCTGGCGATGATGTTTTCGCGGCGCTGGAAGACGGGCTCGATGACTTCAGCGACCTCGTCAGCGACAAAGCGGAAGACTTGACCGATCAAATCCTCGACGCCGCCATCGACACGCCGCTGGACCTCTTCTTTGATGAATTGGAGAGCGAACTGCAAAATCCCGCCGCCACGGCCTATGCGGACGCGGATGCACTCATCGACGCCTGGTTCGGTGCCACGGGTGCTCCCGGGCCGGTGCCAGGCTTTGTACTGCGCAGCCAGCTCGCCGCCATGAATGGCGGAGCCTCGGCGATCAATCTGCTCAGCGAAGTGGACCGCAAACTCGCCAAAGTGCAGGGCCTCATCAATGCCTTCATCGGCGAAGTGCCACGCAGCGGCGGAGTCGATCCCGGCATCCTCTTTGAAGACGCCTTGGGCAACCGCACCGTCTTCCAATCCCTCGGCTCGGAGATCATCGAGACGCTGGCGGACCTCACCGTCACGCCCACGCTCACCACTGAGCTCAACAACCTGCTCGCCGAGGCCGAACCCGCGCTGGAAACGATCACCAGCACGCTCACCAGCCTCAACACGCAGATCACCGCGCTGCGCACCCAGATCAGCAGCGCCACGGACCTCGCGACGGAGATCAATGCCCTCTTTGCAGCGAATGCGGCGCTTTTCCAGACCATCGCCGACGACTCCGCAGCGGAGATGAAGCTCATCCTCGCCGAAGTGGCACAGCAGGACTACGCGCAGTTCGATTCGCTCAAGGCAGAGCTCAAGCAGCGCATCCGCGCCCACATCGCCGATGCGCTGAACACCAGCACACTCATCACCGACATCCGCAATGCGCTGCGTGACCGGCTCAACGACCTGCACCGCTCCTTTGAGAGCGCGGTGGACAGCGTCTTTGCGGAAATCAACAAAGCCATCCGCGACGTCGTCACCGAATCCCTCGCCGGTGTGGATGACAACATCAACGGCCTGCTCGGCGATCTCGGCGACAAGATGGGCGCGGGCAGCATCAATGGCTTCGCCAGCATCAACAACGACTCGCTCGACATGCTGCGCCTGGACGGCCATTTCGAGTGGGAGATGGCGGCGGAGAAGCAGCAGTTCGACGCCTACCTCGAAATCCTCAATCTGGAGACGAATGGACCTGCTGGATGCTCCACCACTGCGGCGGATACTTACCAAGTCACCCTCGGTACACCGAACACGAAGCTCACCTGGCGCGGCGTCGATTTGCAGGTCGGTCTGGAGGGCAAATTCAATCTCAACGTGGCCTCCACGCCCTTCCCCAGTGGCGTGGGCGGCAGTTTCGAGCTGAAGAGCGGCTCGCTCGACTTCGAAGGCATGGGCGTGGAGGAACTCTACGTCACCACCATGCTCAGCGTCGGTGGCAGCGGCGGCGGCGTGGAGGAGGCCTACATCGGCGGTGCGGCCTCGCTCACCTTCAGCGGCTCCGGCATTGCGGGCGGGCTTTTCCTTGGCCGCACCTGCACCATTGATCCTATCTTGGAGATCGATCCTGATGTCGGCAGCGTGCTGGGCACACCGCCCTTCACCGGCGGTTATGTCTATGGCGAAGGCACGTGGCCGCTGGTCGATTTCGGCTGCGTCTTCAACATCAGCGCCAGCGCAGGCACCGGCATCTTCTACTTCGCCGAAGGGCCCACTTACGGTGGCAAAATCCACGCCGGCGTGTCTGGCGAGGCGCTGTGCGTCATCAGTGTGAAGGGCGAAATCGACCTCGTCGGTGTGAAAAGCGGCGACGACTTCCGCTTCACCGGCGCGGGCAAGGTGAAGGGCAAAGTCGGAGCCTGCCCCTTCTGCAAACGCTTCAACAAGACCGTGCGCCTCACCTATGAAAATGGCGGCTGGGATGCCGACTACTGATTTTCGAGCCTCAAACTGCCCCCAACAGCCTCCAACCGACTTTTTGCCCTTTTTGTCATGAAACTGCTTCTTCCGTTTTTTTCGCTCCTCGCGCTGTTTTCGGCCTTTTCGCCGCTTGGGGCGCAAAGTGGCTCCATCCCGCCAAATGTGGCCGCCGTGGGCACCACCATCACCACCGGCGGCACACGCTGGGCCTACCTCTATTGGCGTGCGAGTGAGCCGCTGGCGCTCGCTGCGGACAAGATCGCCATTTATCGCAAAAACGGCACCGCTACGGCCACCACCAGCTACGCACGGGTCTCCATCACCGAGGCGCAGACCGACCCCGCCGTCATCGGTGCGCTGCTGCACCGTGCTGAGCAGCTCGGTGACGATCTCACCCTGCTCAATGCGGCCATCGTCGCTAGTTTCGGCCCGCTTTTCACCGACAGCGGCATCGCGCTGGAGAAAAAAATCGCCGCTGTCATCACCGGTGCACATGGCGACGCGGAAAAGACCGCCGTGCTCGACACCATCGCCGCCAGCCACCCTGCGCTGGCGATGGCACGCGGCCACGCCATCGCGCTGGAAGTGAGTGTGGGCATTCACACCTTTGAACTGCGCACCTTTGATGCCGGAAACAACCGCGACCTCGACGTCATCGGCCGTGTGCAGGTCAATACCGCCTCCGTGACCCAACTACCCGCCCCAGGGCGACCGCTGAGCGTGCCCTACCACCTCACACCACCGCCCGCGACAGCCGCAGCCGTCATTCTACCCGCCACGCCGCGTGATGACGCCCTTGTGCGCCTGCGCTGGGCCACGCCGGACCCGCTGCGTGACGCCAGCCTCATGCAGCACGGCTTTAACCTCTTCCGCGTCAGCCGAACCTTCGCCGAAGGGCTGAACTGGCACCTCACCGCGCCCACCACCACCGCGCTGCTCGCCGCCGTCAGCGGCAGCCCCACCTTTGTCGCCCGTGTGAACCGCACGCCCATCATCACCGAGCGCCAGCTCACCGCGAATGAAGCCGCCTACGACACCGACCAGGAGACCTACTTCCTCGCCGACGACAACAACCGCCACCAAGCTAGCGGCACGCCTTTCGCCGATGGGGCGGCGTATTATTACTTCACCACCGCGCGTGACATCCTGGGGCGTGATGGCGTGGTCTCGCCCGCCAGTCCGCTCGTGACCCTCTGCGACCGCATGCCGCCCATGCCGCCCGCAGCGGTGAAGGTGGAAAACATCTTCAACCGCATCGCCGGAGCACGCAAACAACGCCTGAAAGTGAGCTGGACCGCGCCCGCGGACAGCAGCGGCATCAAAGACTACTACCTCTACCGCTGGAGCAGCATCGGCGAGATGCAGCAAAAGTCCCGCGACCTCGATCCGGTGGAAAAAATCCCCGACTACAATCTCGCCGCCATCATCCCGCATGTCGCTGGTACCACGCAGTACAGCTTCATCGACGACGGCACCACTGCGCCGCCCGCCTGGGCGAATCTCGTCACGCCCACACCCGCCATGCCCGCGCAGGAAGGCGTCGGTTATTACTATACAATCCGTGCGCGGGACAACTCCGTGTGCGGTGGCAACGTCAGCAAAGCCAGCGGCACCGCCATCGGCCACCTGCATGACCACACCGGCCCCACGGGGGCACCAGTCAGCAGCATCAAAACCATCTGCTACACGCCGGTGGCCACCTTTTTGAATTTTGGCCAGGAAGACGAGCTACAGTTCAGCAATGCGGTGATCAAACTGCGCCTCTCCTGCGAAGCAAAGCCCGCGATGACTCCCCCGATGAAGCGCCGCCTCGCCTGGGCGGAGTTTTATACCAAGATGGGGGCCAGTGCACCAGTGCTGATCGGTCGGGTGAGCTTCACGCATCCCCCGGCGGGAAATTCCAAAGCGGAAATCCTCACTGCCATCGCCAACAGCACCACCAAGCCGCAGATCGGCTGCCGCATCGGCCTGAACAACGGCGCGGTGTCCCCCATCGTGTATTCGACCAACGACCAGCTCACGCAGATCACTGGCAAGCGCCGCGTGCTGAACTTTGAGGGGGAGGTGCAGCGCCAGCTCTGCATCGGCGGTGACGAGCATGACAGCAGCGAAAACGGCGACGAAGACGGCGACGGCACCGTGGAGCGCAACAACGTCGTGATCGAGGTCACCATGCCCGCCGGAGCCGCCGAATACCGCGCCTACCGCCGCATCGATGAAGGCGACTACCAGCTCCTCAATCATGACACCACCAGCGCGGGCGCTTTGGAGGCCATCACGGATGACACCCTGCCCACCACGCCCTGCCGCGTGTGTTATTATATCCAAGTCACCGACTCCAGCGGCAATCCAGGGCCGTACTGGCTCGTCCACTGCGTCGAGGTCAATGGCACGCTGCCCACGCCCATGCTCACCCCGCTCAGCCGCCAGGGCAGCAGCGCCACCCCGCAGATGCGGGTGAAGTTTTTCTGCCCACCGAGCGGTGTGGAGCGCTTTGAAGTCTGGATCGGTCGTCAGGGCGGCGGTGCGCTGCTTTCCAGCACCAGCACGCTCTCCGCAGACCAGGCCACGCATCCGAATACGAGCATCGAGGACTCTCCCGGCACCGACTTCGGCGTCTATGACACGCCGCATGTCATGATCCTCTCCCCTGCGGGTGCCACCTCGCAGTTCAGCTTTGATGTGCCGGTGGAGCTCGGCGCGGAGTACACCGTGCTGGTGCGTGCCGTCGGCCCCGGCGGCTATTCCGAGCGCAACAGCGGTGATTTCAGCAACGCGGAGACTTTTAGCTGGCTCAGCGCCGGCAGCAGCACGGACGTGAATGTGCCCTGGCCCGCACGGCCTGCGCCTGCCACGGGCAGCTTTCACAGCAGCATCAGCGCCGCCTACATCAACTACCCCAACAACATGTCCACCACCGCCGCGCAGTGGGAAGGCGTGGGCGTGCGCATCGGCGAAATCCCGCAGCAGGCCAAACAGGTCGTCGGAGAGAACAAAACGAACATGAACATCCTCATCGTCGATACCGCCTCCGAGCCGGAAAGTTACCTGTACTCCAACAGTGCCGCCAAAACGGCTGAGGAGGGCCAAAGAACCAATCCAGGCCTCATTTTGCCCGTGGTGATGTACCGCACGCAAATCCCCAATGCGAAGTATCCCAGCGTCTCCGGCGATCTGGTGCAGGTGACGCCTTTGATGGAAGAAATCGCCTACAAAGCCATCGGCGGCGGCAGTCCACAGATCGAGATCCACGACCCCTACATCGGCCTGCAAGCCAACGGAGCCAAGCACGACATCATGCTGCTCGACCGCCATCCCGTGCTCACTGGCGCGGCCTATCAATACCTCCTGGTGCGCTACGGACCTGACAAAGAGATCGAGCGCGTCATCCCCACCAACACCGTCACCACCCGCACGCTGCCATGAAGCTGAAACTCTCTCTCTTTGCCCTCCTCTGCGCCGCGCCGCTGCTGCACGGAGCGAACTTCATCACCGAGTCCGCGGAGCAATTCCTCGCACCCGGCGACTACGATGACGATGGGGATGTCGATCTCGCCATCCTCGACCGCTTCAGCGGCATGGTGCGTGTGCTCTACCGCGTGACGCCCGGCAGCGTGGTGAGCGGTGGAAACATCGCCACCGGCATGGAAAACCTCAGCGGCGTGACCAGTGGCCGCTTTGACAGCCTCAACAAGGACGCGCTGGCCCTCACCACCCCGAACGCGAACAAGATTCACCTGCTCTATCCCGAGGATCCCGCGCACACGACGCCGATCCCTGTCAATGGCGGCCCCGGCAGCCGCACCGTGACCGCACTGGACGTGCCCGGCTCTGGCAACACCGCGCATGACGACCTCGTCATCACGCACGGCTTTGGCACCGGCTCGCTCGCCACCACATTGGTGAGCCTGCGCAACGACGGAACGACCATCGCTGCGCCCGGAACCGGCAGCACCATCAATCAACAGTGGGTGCAGCCGAACGCCCTCGTGCCGCAGACCGGCGCATCACCCATCCTCGGCGTCATGAGCCGCACCACCAACCGGCTGCGCGTCGGCGAAGTGAGCGGGAACGTCTTCACGGAGCGCTTCAACATCCCCGCGCCGCCCTCTGGCTGGTGGGCCACCGGCTTCTTCGGCGCATCGGCCTATGCAGACCTGCTCATCTGGGAAAGCGGCAGCGCCACGGTCAAAGGAGCACGCCTCGGCGGCAGTGCAGGCGCATGGACCATCGGCACGGCCACGAACCACACGCTGCCGGCCACCGTGTCCACTTTGATGACCTACCTCCTCAGCAGCGGCCAAAGCCGTGTCTTCGTGGCCTATGGAAATGGCACCGCCAGCTCGCTCGACTACGCGGATGGCACCGGCTTCAGCGGCGCACGCGCCATCTCCCTCGCAGGCCTCAGTGGCAGCGTCTCCGGCGCGGTGGCGCTGGATGGCGGCCACTTTTTACTCACCACCACCGGCGCGGACGGCTCCACAGGCCGCTACGCCCTCTTCAATGACGACGGCACCACCCTTTCACTGCTCTCACATGGTGCGCTCAACACGCTTAGTCCCCGCAATAGCTCGCCCACGGTGCTGCTCTTTGACTCCGCGCCGCTGCGGAATGAAAACGCCCTCTTCCTCGGTGCCCTGCGTGCCGGTGACTGGACCACGCTCGCCAATCTCGCCGGCGCACCACCCACCGTCACGGCGCTGCGCTATCAAAGTGCCGCCACCGGCCTGGGCAGCAGTTTCAGTGCGGACATCACCCCGCTGCCCCTCGGCAGTGCTGCGGCGCTGGTGAATCAAATCACGCCGGACACCAGTTTATTCGCCCTGAGCAGCCGCGCAGGTGCCTGGAGCAATGACGTCATCGCTGAGCCCGTCGCAGGCTCCTACAGCGAGGCCGTCAGCGTCACCCTCACCGCCGCTGTGCCTGCTGGAGCCACGATTTTTTACCGCAAAGGCACCAGCGGCAGTTTTTCCGCCTACAGCACGCCTATCTTCATTTCCCGTGACACCACGCTGCAAGCCTACGTCGTGCAAAGCGGCGACAGATCACCCATCGTGAGCTTTAGCTATGATCTCACCAACGAGCCGCAGGATCAGGACAGCGACGCCGACGGCGTGCCCGACTTCGTCGAAAACAGCAACGGCCTCGACCCCGAAGGCGGTGCCGACAGCGACGGCGACGGCTACAGCGACCTCGCGGAGCTGCTCGCAGGCACCAATCCCTCCAGCAGCGCCAGCAAGCCGCTGCTGCGCTCCGACTCGCGTGACAAGATCACCCTCACCGTCACGCCCAAGTCCATCGACCCCGCGAGCACCAGCGTCACGGTCCATGCGCTCGCAGGCACCGAAGTCAGCGTCTATGACGTCGAAGGCACGCTGCTCGGTCGTGACGTGCTCGAAGGCGCGGACACCGCCGCAGTCGTCGAATGCCATCCGGTGGATGAAAATCAGCGCTTCCTCATCGTGCAAACCAGCACGCACTTTGCCATCAACACCGCCGACACGGATCAGGACAAAGGCCGCGAACTCGTACAAATCATCCCCGTGCCCGCACGTGAGCCTGTGAGCGTCAGCTTCACCTACAACACCGCCGCCACGCAAAGCGCCGAGTCCGCCCGCTGGATCACCGCCGCGAGCGCCGCCCACGCCGCCGCCACACCCGCCAGCATCACCGACGCCTCTTTCGATGCGGATGACGTGCTCGCCTTTGCCCTCACCGAGATGGTCCTGGGCGAAGGACTCAACCAGCGCGGCACTTCCTTCAACAAAGCCACCTTCACCCCCTGGCGTGCCACCGAGCGCGGCTCGAACACCTTTCGCAGCATTACCAAAACCGAGCTGCGTGAGCTCGCCGGCCCCGTGGACACCGGTGTCTACTTCAACGCCAGTTGGCCGCCGCCCTACGTCGCCCACAGCGTTCATGCGCAGATGCAGAGCGCCGTCACCACACCGGCGGATGCAGGCATGACCGCCCTGCGCAAGCTCGCCCGCGACATCTACCGCATCAGCGCCGTCTTCTCGAACGCCGAACCCGGCATGTACGACCTCCCGCTGGATGCGCTGCGCCAGGTGCTGCTCTTTTCCACCCTCCCAGCCGCCTACCAGGCCAAAACCAGCCTCAGCAGCACCGAAACCAACGATGCGCTCATGAAGGCCAGCTTTCTCCGCTACACCAGCGGCCTCAATCGCGTCGCGGTGACACGCACGCTCGCTTTTGTCAGCCAAAATGCCTCAAACACCCTCGCGCAGCTCAGCGGCGGCGGCACCACCTTCAGCCTCATCGACCTCGAAGGCACGCCCTACGAGCTGCCGGAGCAGTGGGACCTGCAAAGCGGCAGCGTCATGGAGGTCATCGGCTACGAGGACACAGCAGCACGCGACGGCTACGCCACCATCACCGTCGCCCGTGCCACCCTGACAGTCATCGAGCTGCCCGACCGCACCGACAGCGACGGCGACCTGCTCGCCGATGCCTGGGAGCGCTTTCACTACGGCAACCTCAGCCGTGGGGCCTTCGACATCGGTGACTCCAGCGGCTTCAGCCTCCTGCACGAGTACCTCGCCGCCACCGATCCGCTACGTGCCGCCCATTCGCCCACCGGAGCACCGGTGAGCTTCACCTTCAGCAGCACACGCAGTAGTACACCCGCCGCAGCCACGATCCGCATCGAAAGCTGGTGGCCGGTGAGCTACCTCGATCAGTTCGAGATTTACGTCGAAAGCAGCCCCGACCTCGCCACCTGGACCGACACCGTCGCCATCGCCACCCACATCGCCGACGGCCTCCACCGCGCCGAAATGCCCATCGCCGGAGCGAAGCTGTTTTACCGCATGCGGGCCAGGCTGAAGCCGTGAGTGCGAACTGAGCACGAAGCAATAGCTGCAATAAGCCCGCTTAGCTCTGCGTTCACTTCGGCTCCAAAATCCCTCATGAATCGTCGTCACTTTCTCCTCAGTTCTCTCGGCACCACACTGGCGTTGCCGGGCATGTCTTCGCTCATGGCCAAGACCGTGGGCGGCTCCGTGCAGGCCGCGAAAGGAGCGGGCATGGGCGCTCGGCGCTTTGTGGCGATCGGGAATCTGCTCGGCTACCAGACGAAGAGCCTGTTTCCGACGACCACCGGCCGGAATTACGAGAAGACGACGCTGCTGGAGCCGCTGTGGGACATTCGCGACAAGTTGACGGTCCTCCGTGGGCTGGATCACGGCGTGAAGGGTGGTCATTTCGCGGTGCATTCGTTCCTTTCCGGCGTGCTGCATTCTGAGGCGCAAAATCGCCCGGATGGCAATGTGACCATCGATCAGTTCCTCGCGGACGAAGTGGGCTTTGAGACGCGTTTTCCTTCGCTCACGGTCGGCTCGGAAGGCGGTATCCATGGCGGCTGTCAGATCGCGTGGACGAAGTCGGGCGTGCGTGTGCCGCCGGTGACGAATCCGGCGGAGTTGTTCGAGAAACTCTTCGTCACCGACTCGAAGGAGCGTCAGGCGCGTCGCATGCAGGAAAATCAGGTGCAGGCCTCCATTCTCGATTCCGTGCTGGAGGAAGCGAACCGCCTCTCGAAGCAGGTCAACAAGGAGGACAAGGACAAGCTCGACGAATACCTCACGTCCGTCCGCGATGTGGAAAAGCGCCTGGAACTGCGCCAACGCTGGACGAACCAGCCGAAGCCCAAAGCGCCCTTCGACAAGCCCGCGAATCGCAACGCCGTCGAGGATCTGCCGCTGCTGTATGAGATGATCGCGCTCGCCTTGCAGTCGGACAGCACGCGCATCGCCACGCTCGAGATCGGCGGCGATTTCATGCCGCAGCATCTCGGCATCAAAAAGGACTGGCATGGCCTCTCGCATCACGGCAACGCCCCCGAAGCCATCGCGGACCTCATCACGCTGGAGAAGTATCAGATCGAGCACTATGGCAAATTCGTCGCCCGGCTCGCGAAGATGAACGATGGCGAGCGTACGCTGCTCGACTCGACGACCGTGCTTTTCGGCAGCGGCATGGGCGATGGCAATTCGCACAAGAACTCCGACCTGCCCATCCTCCTCGCTGGCGGCGGTTACAAGCACGGCGAATTCCGCGAAGTGCCGCGTGAAGGCATCAACAAGGTGCCGCTGTGCAATCTCTTCGTCGATATCGCCCAGAAGATGGGCGTGGAGACCGATTCGTTCGGCAACAGCACGGGGCGGTTTGCTTGAGCGGGTGGTATCGGAGTCTATTTTGCGGCGGGAATGCTCGATTTGTCCCAACCGCCGCCGAGGGAGCGATAGAGTTCGATGGTGGCGGCGATTTCATCGAGGCGGGCGCGGGCTTGAGAGAGTTCTGCAGCGAAGAGTTCTTGGTCGTTGTAGAGGACTTCGAGGTAGGCGGAGGCTCCGTTGTCGTAGCGCTCGCGGATGAGGCCGAGGGCAGACTGGCGGGCTTGGACGACTTGAGATTGGGCGGCGCGGACGCCTGCGCTTTTTTGGCGGGAGATGAGGGCGTCGGAGACTTCACGTAGGCTCTGGAGGACGGTTTTGCGGTAGTTGGCCTCGGCTTCGTCGCGTGCGGCTTTGCTGCCGCGGATGGCGGCCATGAGGCGGCCACCGGTGAAAATGGGGACGTTCACGGCGGGGCCGAGCTGCCAGATGCGTGTGGGGTTGTCGAAGAGGCCGGAAAATTCCCGGCTGCGTAGTCCGGCGCTGGCGGTGAGGGTGAAGCTGGGGAGCAGGCGTGCCTGGGCGACGCCGATATTGGCTGTGGCGGCGATGAGGAGCTGCTCGGCAGCGCGGAGGTCGGGGCGCCGCTGGAGCAGGTCGGAGGGCAGGCCTGCCGGCACGGTGCTGACGATTTGGATGGAGTCGAAGCTGCGGGTGCGGCGGATGGCTCCCGGTGGGCGTCCGGCGAGGTAGCTGATCTGGTGCTCGAGCTTGGCGATCTGCTTTTCGATGGTGCGCATGGCGGCGTTGGCTTCGGCGATGAGGACTTCGGCCTGGCGTACGTCGGTGAGGGGGCTTTGGCCGCCTTTTTGCCGCTGGGTGATGAGGCCGAGCGAGGTGGTGCGTGCGGCGAGGGTGCGGCGGGCGATTCCGAGCTCGTGATCTTGCTCGCACAGGGTGACGTAGGCGGTGGCGATGCCTGCAATGAGGCCGACCTGCACCATTCGGCGGCCGTCTTCGGTGGCGAGGACTTGGGCGCGGGCGGCTTCCGAGGAGCGGCGGATTTTGCCCCAAAAATCAGCTTCGTAGTCGAGGAGGGTGATGCCGATGCTGTGGTTCTGAGTGGCGTTGGTGAAGTTGGTGAGGTCGCTGCGGTTGTAGTTGTAGCCAGCTCCGATGGTGGGGAGAAATTGCGAGCGTACGGCGGCGAGATTGGCCTGGGCCTGGAGCACGCGTGCGGAGGCGGCCTGGAGGTCGAGGTTGTTGGCGAGGGCTTCATCAATGAGGGCACGCAGGGCGCTGTCTTGGAAGACGCTGCGCCATTCGAGGTCGCCGAGGCTGCGGGTGCTCTTTTTGCCGCCAAAACGAAAGACGGAGGGTTCAGCAAGGTCTGGACGGCTGTAATTGGGGCCGACTTTGCAGCCGGTGAGCAGCGCGGCGGTGAGGATGAAAAGATAAAAGCGTGAGCGGGACATGCAGGGAAAAAAGGAAGAAGTGGATCAATGCGTGGCGGCTGTGGCTGGCTTTTTGCCACCGCTGGTGAGCCGCATGACAAAGGCATAGCAGGCGGGGATGACGAAGACGCCGATGAGGGTGGCGATGGTCATGCCAAAGACGACGGCGGTGCCCATGACCTGACGAGACTGGGCACCGGAGCCAGTGGCGATGGCGAGCGGCACGGCACCGAGGATGAAGGCGAAGGAGGTCATCAAAATGGGCCGCAGGCGCAGCCGTGCGCCCTGAATAGCGGCGTCCATAAAGGGCATGCCTTTTTCGTGCTCCATTTTGGCGAATTCGACGATGAGGATGGCATTTTTCGCGGCGAGGCCGATGAGCATGATGATGCCGATCTGGGCATAGACATTGTTTTCAAAGCCGCGCATGAGCAGGCCGAGGTAGGTGCCGAGCACGACGAGTGGCGTGGCCAGCAGCACGCTAAAGGGCAGAGACCAGCTCTCATACTGCGCAGCGAGCAGCAGGAAGACAAAGATGATGGCGAGACCAAAGATGAAGATGGCCTGGCCCTCGGCTTTCTTTTCCTGGTAGGTGAGGCCGGTCCACTCATAGCCGAAGCCTGCGGGCAGCACCTCGCGGGCGACTTCTTCCACGGCAGTCACGGCCTGGGTGGAGCTGTAGCCGGGCGCGGGCGCACCGCTGATCTCGACGCTGCGGAAAAGGTTGTAGCGTGTGGTGAAGCCGGGACCGCTGGTTTGTGTGACTTTGACGAGGGTGTCGAGCGGCACCATGTCGCCGTTTTTATTCCGCACATAGAATTTGGCGATGTCTTCGGGCTTGCTGGTGAATTGGGACTCCGCCTGCAAATAGACGCGGTAGATGCGGCCAAAGCGGTTGAAGTCATTCACATAGGCTCCGCCAAGGTAGGACTGGAGGGTGGTAAAGACGTCGTTCACATTCACGCCGAGCACGCGGCACTTTTCGCGGTCGAGGTCCACCTTCACCTGCGGCACTGCGGGGCGGAAGCCGGTGAAGAGGCGGCTCAGCTCTGGGCGCTGGCCTGCGGCGGTGAGGAATTTTTGCGAGGTGGCGGCGAGTTCTTCGATGCTGCCACCGCTGCGGTCCTGGAGCATGAAGTTGAAGCCGGAGGCATTGCCGTAGCCGGGCAAGGCGGGCGGGCCAAAGGGTATGATGCGGGCTTCGGGGATCTTTTGAAACTGCACCATGAGCTGGAACATGATGCCGCGGACGTGGGTCTTCCGCGTTTGCCTCTCGTGCCAGTCTTTGAGGCTGACGAAGAAGGTGATGGCATTCGGCGAGGACACGCCGGTCATGCTGCTGAAGCCGGAGATGTTGAGGTAGGACTCCACACCCTCCATTTTCGCGAGCAGGTCTTCGATTTTTTTGCCCACGGCCTGGGAGCGTTGCAGGGAGGCGGCATCCGGCAGCTCGGCGGAGATGAAGAAGTAGCCCTTGTCCTCATCCGGGATGAAGCCACCGGGCACCTCCTGGCTGATGTAGTAGATGCCGATGCTGGCAGCGACGAGGATGAGCATGGCCCGCGCAGAACGACGCACGAGAAAGCCGACGACGCCCGTGTAGCGTGCCGTCACGGCATCGAAGGTCTTGTTGAAGAGGCGGAAGAAGGCTCCCAGCGGCCCGCGCTGCGGTGCGGGCGGGCGCAGCAGCATGGCAGCGAGGGCGGGGCTGAGGGTGAGCGCATTGATCGCGGAGAAGATGACGGACGCGGCGATGGTGATGGCGAACTGCTGATAGAGCGTGCCCGTGAGGCCGGGCATGAAGGCGACGGGCACAAAGACGGCACAAAGAATGAGCGCGATGGCGATGACGGGGCCGGAGACCTCCTTCATAGCTTTTTTCGTGGCCTCCACGGGGCTGCTGCCGTGCTCGAGGTGGTGCATCACGGCCTCCACGACGACGATGGCGTCATCCACCACGATGCCGATGGCGAGCACGAGGCCAAAGAGCGTGAGCGTGTTCACCGAGAAGCCGAGCAGCGGGAAAACCATGAAGGTGCCAAGCAGGGCGACGGGCACCGTGAGCATGGGGATGAGCGTGGCGCGGAAGCTCTGGAGGAAGAGATAGACGACGAAAATGACGAGCACCATGGCCTCGAAGAGGGTGTGGACGATGGACTCCATGGAGGCCTTGATGGGCCGGGTGGAGTCGAGCGTGATCTGGAGCTGCACGTCCGGTGGGAAGCTCTGTTCCATCAACGCGAGCTGTTGCTTGATGGCGTCCGCCGTGGCGAGGGCGTTCGCTCCGGGGGCCAAATAAATGCCGAGGGCCGCTGCGGGTGCTCCATTCACATTGGCGGTGCTTTTATAGACCTGCGCACCCATCTCGATCCGGGCCACATCTTTGATTTTCACCTGCGAGCCATCCGGGTTGGAGCGGATGATGATCTGCTCAAACTGCTCCGGCTCCTGCAGCAGGCCGCTGGCGACGACGTTGTATTGAAACTCCTGCCCTTTCCTTGCTGGCTCCGCGCCCACGAGTCCGGCAGCGGCCTGCACATTTTGCTCGCGCACAGCCGCGACGACATCGGATGGCGTGAGTTTGAGCGAGGCGAGGCGGTCCGGGTCGATCCACAGCCGCATGGCGTAGTCCTGCGAGGTGAAGTTCTTCACGTCGCCCACGCCTTTCACACGGGCGATGGCATCGACCATGTTGAGCGTGGCGTAGTTGGAGAGGAAGACGGCGTCATAGCTACCCTTGGGCGAGAAGAGGCCGATGACCATGAGGATGTCCGGGCTGGAGCGCTTCACACTGACGCCCTCGCGTGTGACGGCCTCCGGCAGGCGTGGAAAGGCCAGCGAGGCACGGTTTTGCACGTTGACCTGGTTGATGTTCGAGTTGGTGCCGAGATCAAACGTGGCAGTGAGGGACATAGAGCCATCAGCGGCATTGACCGACTTCATGTAGATCATGTCTTCCACGCCATTGACCTGCCCTTCGATGGGGGTGGCCACAGAGGACTCCACGGCCTGCGAGGCCGCGCCACGATAGTTCGCAGTGACATTGATGACGGGCGGGCTAACCTCGGGATACTCCGAGATGGGCAGTCCTGTGAGCGTGAAAGCCCCCACGATCACCATCAGGATCGAGAGCACCATTGCGACAATGGGGCGGCGGATGAAAAATTCGGCCATCGGGTCTAAAAGTGGGTGGAGGGTGGCTTAGTTTTTCGGGGCCGGGGCGCTCGGAGCTGGCTCGGTTTTCGTTCCAGGCACGCTGGCGAGCAATTCGAGCAACGGGGCGTCGTCGATCTGCACGTCCTGCGCCTCCACTTGGCCGCCATCGCGGGCTTTTTGCAGTCCTTCGATGATGATTCGCTCCTCGGCGGTCAAACCGGACTCCACCACCCACAGAGAGCCGATTCGGCGTCCCATCTTCACCCGCTTGAAGGCCGCTTTGCCATCCGCCGCGACGACGAAGACATTGTGCAGCCCTTGCAGCTCCTGCACGGCACGTTGCGGGATGAGCAGCGAGTTTGGCAGCGTGCGGGTGAGCACGCGCACGCGGCAAAATTGGCCCGGACGCACGATTTTTTCGGGATTGGGGAATTCGACGCGGATTTTCAGCGTGCCGGTCGTCGCATCGACCAGACGGTCCACAAAGGCCAGTTTGCCGAGGTGCGGATGCACCTGGCCGTTGGCCAGCACGAGGGCAAAAGCGGGCGAGTTTTTCGGATCCTTCATTTTGCCCGCGCTATTGAGGTAAGCGACCTCGCTGACCTCGAGATTGGCCCAAATCGGGTCCACAGGTGAAATCGTTGCCATCACCGTGGGCTGACCTTTGCCGACGAGTGAGCCGACGTCCACTTGCTTGGCCCCGATGATGCCCGCGACTGGTGCTGCGACATCTGTGTAGCCGAGATCGAGCTCCGCAGAGGTGACTTGCGCTTTGCCTGTGTCCAAAGCGGCTTCCGCCTGTTTTTGCACGGCGAGAGCGGTATCGAGGTCTTTTTGCGGCACCGCGCCTGATTTTGCCAGCGGCGTGAGTCGCTCCACATCCTGCCTAGCACGACCGAGCGCGGCATCCAGCTGGCCGAGATTGCCCTTCACCGCGGCGAGTCTTTGCTCGATGGGCTTCTTATCGAGCAAGAAGAGCGGATCGCCCGCTTTCACCTCCGAACCCTCCACAAAGAGGATTTTCTCCACCATGGCCTCCACCCGGGCGCGGACTTCGACATTCGCGGTGGCCTCTGTCTGCGCGATCACCTCCGCCACCACCGGCACGTCCCGTTGGAGCGGTTTGGCGACTTGAACGACCGGAGGCCCGGAAGGCAATTGAGGTGGTGTTTTTTTGCAAGCTGCCAGACAGAGCGGGAGGAGCAGAAGTGAGGAGAGGTGTCTCATGGCATGGAGGTGTGAAAAAGAGAGGCGTTACTTCAATCCGAGTTTCTTCAGGTGCAAATGCAGGATGCGCCGCATCTCCTGGATGGCCTCAGGGCGCTCATGCACGCTGTGGTCGGAGGTGACGATGAGTTCGGACTCGACGCCCTGGAGGTGGGAGCTGATGTAGGGAACAAAGCCATCGGAGCACTTCGGATCAGTAAGTGCCTTGCCATCATGATTGCCGATGATGGAGTGAAGATGCACGCCAGCGCGGAAAGGGAGTGTGTTGGCGACTTTGACATAAAACGAGTGCGGGGAGAGATTGTCCACGCTCGTCGGCATGCCATGCGCGAAGACTTTGGAGAGCATGGGATCGCGTTGAGCGATGTTTTGCACGACCTGCAAGGTGCCACCGAAGGCCTCAACTGGCAGGCTGACGAGCTTGCGGCCAAAATGAGCCAGTCGCGAGTCGGCGACTGCGCTGCCGCGATGCGGTGTGGCGGCGAAGATGACGCGGCTGATGTTGGGATTGGCCTCGAACTCAAAAAACTTCCTCAGCTTGTCGTGTTCCTTTTGGCCGATGCGGAGAAGCTCGGGCGTGGTGCCGAGGGCCGAGCCCCAGCGTTGTTCGCTGCTGCTCTGCACCTGCGCCTTGCTCACGAGTCCGCCCATGCTGTGGCCGATGAGCACCATGTTTCTCGCCGTGCTTCCCGCTCCTTCTTTGACAAGAATGCTGTGCAACGTGGCGAGGTTTTCCCGCAGTTTTTCCGAGCTATATCCGATGGGGACGCCGGATGGATAGCGAAACACAAAAATCTGATAGTGACGACGAATCAGCGGGTCCATCGTAAACTCATGGATAACGTTTTCCCACGTCGCAGGCCGTGACATGAGGCCGTGGACGAGCACGAGCGGGATTTTGCCTGGGGCAGGGTGCTCCAGGGAGAGTAGGCCGAGCTTGTCCATGTAGTTCGCACTCCTGAGCAGTGCCTTGAGTCCCGCCATCCGCGCTTGTTTGATGGAGGCGAGGTATTCGCCATGAGCGGAGAAATCAGCTGCGAGCGGCTGGTTTTTCCCCTGGAACCGGACGGCGTCCGTCACGCGAGCATCATGCAGGGTGAGTATCGCGGTGTGTCGTCCGTGGGCGGCCTGGCTGAAGTCGAGCGTGGCCGTGACGGGCGAGATGTAGCCTGCTTCCGGCATGAATGGCTCGGAGGCTTTTCGTTCCGCCGTATATTTCCAATGGGCGACCATTGGCGCGCCCACGCCGTCACGCAGATGGCGGGTTTTGAACTCCTTGCTCTTGATCGACGCGGCGGGAATGAGCTCGTCGAAGCGCAAATGAGCCGGATAACGCGATTCCAACATGTAGCGTGGCCCCACGTTCATTTTGGATCGTTTGGCGTCCGAAAGTGAAAGCCACAGCGAGCTGACACGCCCCACAACCGTCGCATAAGCCTGCCGCTGCTCCGCCGATCCGATCCCGCGCGCTAGGATCCGCTCGGCTTCAGCGAGGGCTGCACTGAGTTTGTCATTCTGGATGTCCAAGCTGGCTCCATGAGCAGCGGTGCGGTTTTGCGGCGGTGAACTGCAAGATGACAAGCCCAGCGAAAGCAGAGCGATGAGTAAAAAAATGCGGGAGAGCATGGATTTGTGTGTGAATCAGGGCTTGTCACAGCCAGGTGATGCGCCCGGTGTGCAGGTCATAGACGCCACCGATGATTTTGACCGTGCCCTTCTTAAGCGCCTCAGTGATCATGGGGTCGCGGTACAGCTGACGGATCACCAGCTTCACATTCTCCGTCACCCCACGAGCGATACGATCATCATGCGAACCGTGTTTGCCGACTTTTAAAATTGCGGGCCGGATGTCCTCGACCAGCTTCTGCACCTCTCCCTCTGCCCTCTGGTGGGCGTCCGTCACATCCAGCGCCGCCGTGACCGCACCGCAGCTCTCGTGGCCGAGCACGACGATCACGGGCGTCTTGAGGTGCTCCAGCGCATACTCCAGACTGCCCAGCGTGGCATCATCCGCGACATGACCGGCCTCACGCACGACAAAGAGATCACCGAGACCCTGGTCAAAGATGATTTCCGGCGGCACACGCGAGTCTGCACAGGCCAAAATACAAGCGATGGGATGCTGTCCGGTGGCGAGTTGGTGAATGCGCTTCCCGTTTTGGTCAGGGTGCTTCTGGTGATGCGTGGCAAAACGGCGGTTGCCCTGTTTCAATCTGGCGATCACTTCCGAGGCGGTCGGCATCTGTGGGGCAGGCTGGGCAGCAGAACCGGAAGCGGTGCCGGTATGAATCGTGCTGCAACTGGCGAGCGGATAGAGGGCGCAGCTGAGTGCAAGGAGTCGGATCTTCATGGATGACGCTGCGTGGATGGAAAGGTTAATAATTTGCCCTTGCCGTGTGAAAATGAGGCGGGACTCGCCTTTTTTCCGGAATGGGACTAATGCCTTTGCTCGCTTGATCGGCACTCTGCAAGTCCTCAGCGGAGGTTTAGATTGTCTTTTCCGTAACAACTCGACACTGTCGGCGCCTCGATGAAAAAGCTGGCATCCATCGCACTCAAAGGCATCGCTTGGTTGATCACGCTCGGCGGCGTGGTTTGGGCGTTCGGTGCTTTGCATTTCGACTTTCCGTTTGGGCGTGTGGTGGTGCCATGGGCTTACCTCATCGCCGTCGTGGCCGTGCTCGTCTGGGTGCGGCCCATGCTGAAAAAGCTGGCCGCAGTGGGTTCGCTCTTTGCCGTGGTTCTCGGCTGGTGGCTGACGCTTCAGCCCAGAAATGACCGCCAATGGCTGCCAAACAACGCCGAAGTGGCCTGGGCGGAGGTGGCTGGTGATTCGGTGACGCTGCATCACGTGCGCAACTTTGACTACAAGGCAGGCAACACAGAACCTTCGCCGAGATGGGAGACCCATACCGTGAATCTCACCCAGCTCACCGGGGTGGATCTTTTCATCAACCAATGGGGCGATCCGCTGATGGCGCACCCCATCGTCAGCTTTCAGTTCGCGGATGCGCCGCCCGTGTGTTTTTCCATCGAGACGCGGAAGGAGGTCGGTGAAGGCTACTCTGCCATCGGCGGCATCTACCGGCAGTTTGAGCTGATCTACATTGTGGCAGATGAGCGCGATGTGATCCGGGTGCGGACCCAACTCACCAACGGCGAGACCACGCGCCTCTACCGCACCGCGTTTGGTCCCTTCGCAGCGCGTGAGCGCTTCATGGAATATATCCACTCCCTCAACAGCCTGAAAGAACACCCTCGCTGGTACAATGCTATCACCACCAACTGCACCACGAGCATTCGTGCCCAACACCCCTCTCAGGAGCGTGCTCATTGGGACTGGCGAATCCTAATCAATGGCTCTCTGGACGAATTTTTGGCGGAGCGCGGGGCGATTCTCACCGACGGCCTTCCGTTGGCAGAACTCAAAGCCAAAGCGCTCATCAACTCCGTGGCACTGGCAGCGGACCTTGATCCTGATTTTTCAAAACTCATCCGCGAGGGACGGCCTGGATTTGGGGCCAAACCGGTTCCGTAAGTGCTCCCTTCGGCACCAACAGAAGGCATTGCACGCAAAAGAATCCTAGATTCAGAAACTTGGCGTTATATCAGCTGCCGATGGGCAGTTTAGAAGTGCCCTCCCGCCGATGCGCCAGCAAAGTAGCCATCTTGCTCCGCAAGATGAGCACAACGCTCTCGCTAACACCTCACGTTTTTCCGCTCGATGACCAAATCTCCTTTCACCGCCACACGCTCCTCTCGCGGAGCGAGAGGGCTACTTTGCTTCGCGATTGCGACCACTTTGTCCCACGCCGCGGACGACACCCCGAAGCTCGTGCAGCAGTTCATCGGCAAATACTGCCTGGAGTGCCACGACGCGGATGTGCAGAAGGGCGACCGCGCTTTTGATGCGTTCGCGCTGCCGCTGAAGTCGGTCGCGGATCTCATTGAGGCACGCGACATCATCGACCAGCTCACGCTGAAGGAGATGCCGCCGAAGAAGGCGGATCAGCCGCAGGACGACGAGCGTATCGCGATGATCCGAGCGCTGCGTGATGGCACCGTGGCCGCGCATGCGAAATTTCAGGCCACCGGCAGCCGCACGGTGATGCGCCGCCTTTCCAGCCGCGAGTATGAAAACACACTCGCGGTGCTGTTTGGCCGTCGCGTGGACACGCTGGGCCTCACGGCGGATTTTCCGAAGGAGAAAACCACCGAGCACATGGATACCATCGGCAAGTCGCTCGTGACCTCCGGCTTCCTCGTGGATCAATACTTTCAGTCCGCGAACCGCCTCGTCGAAACACGCCTCGGCAAACCGGCGATGGAGCCCAAGGATTGGAAGTTCAACAGCCACTTCGTGCAATACGAGGAACTCAGCGGCTCGCACAAAAGCGCCTTCAACTACCGCTACCTCAATCTCTACGAGCAGCCAAACACAGACACGCGCCAGGGTGGTTACGGCCACATCGAGGACTTCCTCAAAGGCGTGCCCGTCTCCGGCCTCTACGACCTCGAAGTCGAGGCCACGGCGCTGCATCGCGACACGCATTACGATCCCGCCATCTTCGGCATCGACTTCTCCGAGCCTTTCATCCTCGGCGTCGTGCCGGGCGATGTCACCAAAGGCCACATCCACTACCCGCAGGCCATCGAGCCGTTGCTCGCCACCGCCGTGGTGCCGGACAACAAGCCGACGTGGTTCAAATTCCGCGTGTGGCTGGAGGCGGGGCAAACACCGCGCTTCATCTTCCCGAACGGCCCCTTTGAATCCCGTGCCTCTGTCGTCACGATCAACAAAAAGTACAAAGACGAGTTCAAAAGCGATGTCGGCTCATCAGGCGTCGGTCGTGCGCACATTTTGAAGGAGGGCAAGCTCCCGCACATCCGCATCAGTGAGATCGCCATCCACGGTCCCGTGCCGGAAACGCCTGCCAGCGTCGAAGAAGTCGCCGTTTTCGGCAAAGACGGCTTCCAGGAGGCCAAGGCGCTCGATCAATTGAATGCCTTCGCCGAGAAGGCGTATCGCCGTCCGCTCACCGAGGAGGACAAAAAGCCGATTCGTGCGCTTTATGAGAAACGCATCGCCGAAAAGGCCGCGCCACGTCAGGCTGCGCTCGATGCGCTCAAATTGATCCTTTGCTCGCCGAGCTTCCTTTACCTCAGCGAGATCACCGACGAGTCGGAAAAGCGCCTCAAACCCTACGACCTCGCCTCGCGCCTCTCGTATGCACTTTGGTCCGCGCCGCCGGATGACCAGCTTTTGGCCGCCGCAAAGTCCGGCAAGCTCAGCGAGGACGCCGAGCTCAAAAAGCAGATCCAGCGCATGATCGCCGATGAACGCATCGGAGGCTTCGTGAACGGCTTCATCGACAGTTGGCTCAATCTCCGCGATCTCGGTTCGCAGCCGCCGCCACGTGAAGTTGTCCGCTCCTACTACGCCGAAGACCTGCCCAGCTCGATGAAGAACGAGGCGCGACTCTTCTTCCGCGATCTGCTCAAAACTAACGGCTCCGTCGCCCAGTTCATCGATTGCGACCACACCTTCGTGGACAAGAAACTCGCCAAACTCTACGAACTGCCCGAGGCGAAGACCTTGCGCCTCGCCGACGGCTTCAAAAAAGTCAGCCTCAAAGGCAACACGCATCGCGGAGGCCTGCTCGGCATGGCTGCGGTGCTCACCGTGAGTGCGAACGGCGTCGAGACCTCACCCGTCACACGTGGCGTCTGGGTCACCGAAAACATTCTCGGCATCCCGCCACCTCCGCCGCCGGATGTCGTGCCCGCGATTGATCCCGATGTCAGCGGTGCCACCACCATCCGCGACCGTCTCGCTAAACACCGCGCCGATGCCGCCTGCGCCGAGTGCCATCGCAAGATCGACCCGCTCGGCTTCAGCCTCGAAGCCTACGATCCCGTCGGCCGCTGGCGCAAAACCTATCCGAAGCCCAAAAAGGCTAAAGACGCTCCCAAGATCGACACCACCGGCGAATTCCCCTCTGGCGAAACTTACGCCGACTTCACCGGCTTCAAACAGGTGATACGCGACACCCGTGCCGACCTCTTCAGCCGCCACCTCATCCGCCAGTTCCTCACCTACACCACTGGCCGCACCATGGAGCTCAACGACGACCTCCTCATCGACCAGCTCCACGATAAAGTGAAGAAGCAAGGCCTCGGTCTGAAAACGCTCATGGTCGAGTGCCTGATGAGCGAGGTGTTTCGGTCGAGGTGAGGTGGCGGAGTATGAATGCCGCGAGGAGGGTGCGAAGATGGACGATTTCCCCGAAGCTGAGCATGCCGGGAATCGACGATAGACATTAGGCGATAGAGGGCTACTCCGAGGGCGACATTTTGCCCCACATGGACGCCCCCCAACGACCGAAAAAATTCCTGCCTCATCCCTTCCAGTACCATCAGGAGCTGGAAGTGATCATCGATAACCTCACGAACTTAGGCACGGGCGTGGCACGCGTGGACGGCTGGGTCGTTTTCGTGCCTTTCACGCTTCCCGGCGAGCGAGTGCGCTGCCGCATATTCCGCAATCACAAGAACTACAGCGAGGCAGACCTCATGGAGGTGCTCGAAGCGTCACCGAAGCGTCTGCAGCCGCCCTGTGCGCTCTTTGGGCAGTGCGGCGGCTGCCAGTATCAGCACCTCGCGTATGAGGAGCAGCTCATCTGGAAGCGAAATCAAGTCACGGAGCTGCTGCGGCACATGGCGAAGATCGAGCATGAGGTGCTGCCGGTCATTCCCTCGCCGGTGGAATATGGCTATCGGTCCAAGATCACCCCGCATTTTCAAAAGCCGCGTGAAGGCCAGATCCAGGACATCGGCTTTCTCCGTATCGGCACACGCATGTCCATTCTGGATGTGCCTCAGTGCCTGATCGCCATGTCGGCCATCAATGAGGCGCTGCCAGCTCTCCGCGAGGGCATCCAAGCGAGGTCGGATCAATTCAAACGCGGTGCCACGCTGCTGCTGCGTGCGGCGAAGAACGGCGTGCTCACGCAGAGCGATCAAATCGCCATTGAGGAGGTGGATGGCATTAAGTTTGAGTTCCAGGCCGGCGATTTCTTCCAAAACAATCCCTTCATCCTGCCCGCCTTCGTTCAGCATGCCGTGGACGAGGCCAAGGCCTGTGGTGCCCGCTTTCTGGTGGATGCCTACTGCGGCAGCGGCCTATTCGCGCTTTCCGCCGCGAAGGCCTTTGAAGAGGTCATCGGCGTGGAAATCTCCGAAACGGCCGTGGCCAAGGCCGCGCACAATGCGCAGATCAATGAAATCACGAACTGCCGCTTCCTCGCCGCCGATGCGCAGAAGGTCTTTGAGGTCGTTCCGCATGCTGGGGCGCAGACCGTGGTGCTCATCGACCCACCGCGGGCCGGGTGCAGCCGCGAGTTTCTCGATCAGCTCTTCGTCTTCGGCCCGAAAGCCGTCGTCTATGTGAGCTGCAATCCCGCCACCCAGATGCGCGATCTCGTTCTCTTCCACGAAGCCGGCTTCAAGCTGCACAAAGTCCAGCCCTTCGACCTCTTCCCGCAGACGAAGCACCTCGAGTGCGTGATGACGCTGTCCAAATAAGACACTTCAGATACGTTCGACCTGTCTGACCCGTCAGACAGAGCCGTTCACTTCCCCTTCAGTGCTCGATCAATGTCCTCCCAAAGATCCTCGACGTGCTCGATGCCGACAGAGAAGCGCACGAGGCTATCGGTGACGCCGGCGGCTTCGCGGACGTCTTTCGGGAAGGACGCGTGCGTCATGCTGGCGGGATGCGCGACGAGGCTTTCGATGCCGCCGAGGCTTTCCGCCTGAGTGAAGAGTCGCAGGCGACGGATGAAATCGAGGGTCTTGGCGTAGCTGAGGCCGAAATCGGCGAGCAGCATGCCTCCGCCGAGTTTCATCTGCTTCTTGGCGAGCTTGTACTGCGGGTGGCTGGTCAAAAACGGATACTTCACCGCTTTGACACCTTTGCGGTCTTGCAGGCGTTTGGCGAGTTCGAGGGCGTTCGAGCTGTGGCGCTCGATTCGCACCGCTTCCGTCTTCGCACCGCGTGAGACGAGCCAGGCGTCGAACGGGCTTGGCTGCAAACCGAGGGCTTTTTGGGCGAAGATCATCTTTTCCTGCCACTCGTCGTTGTTGGTGCAAACGGCACCCCCGAGGCAGTCGCTGTGGCCGTTGGTGTACTTCGTCGTGCTGAGCTGCGAAAGGTCAGCGCCGAGGTCGAGCGGCTGCTGGAGCAGACTGGAGGCAAAGGTGTTGTCCACGGCGACGATGCTGCCGACTTTGTGCGCAGCATCGGAGATCGCCTTGATGTCGAGGATCTTCAAAAGCGGGTTCGTGGGCGATTCGAGCCAGACGAGGGCGGGTTTGAGGTCTTTGATGAGGGCGTAGTTCGCCGGATTGGTGAGGTCGGCGTATTTGATTTTGATGTCGAAGCGGCGCAGGACGCGTTCGAACAGGCGGTAGGTGGCTCCGTAGATCTGCTGCTCGCTGAGGATGGTATCGCCCGCTTTGAGCGAGAACATGATGGCGCTGATGCTGCTGATGCCGCTGGCGAAGACAGTGGCGTGCTTCGCATTCTCCAGCGAGGCGAGCGTGGCTTGGAGGTTGCGGAAGTTGGGGTTGCCGCTGCGTGTGTAGTCAAAGCCGCCGGGGTTTCCCGTCTCGAAGGTCGAGGTCATGTAGATCGGCGGGATCACCGCGCCGGTTTCACTGCGCCAGTCTTGGCCGACGTGGATGGCACGGGTCTCAAAACGAGCGTCAGCGGGGATGGTGGGGTCTTCCTTCATGTGGGGGGAGGAATGGCGGAGGTTCGCGGTATCGGCAAGGTTTTGTGAGAGGCAGGCGGCAACACCCTCAAATGCGGTGACCTCCGAAGGTAGATTTAGCTTTGCAAGGCTCCGCGCTGCATGCTTTATGGTTCAACTTCGCTCTCCTCCATGTCTGATTCTACTCCTCGCAAATTCCGTCGTGTTCTTCTTAAACTAAGCGGCGAGGCATTGAGGCAGCCGGGCAGCACGGATAACATCAGCCCGCCCATCGTCGAGGACATGGCGGCGCAGATCAAAGCGGCGCACCAAACCGGTCTCGAAATCGCTCTCGTCGTGGGCGGCGGCAATTTCTGGCGTGGCGTGAGCGCCTCGAACAAAGGCATGGAGCGTGCCACGGCAGACTACATGGGCATGCTGGCCACGGTGATGAACTCGCTGGCCGTACAGAGCATGCTGGAGGCCATGGATGTGCCCACTCGCGTGCAAAGCGCCATCAAGATGGACAATGTGGCCGAACCCTTCATCCGCCGCGTGGCGATGCGTCATCTGGAACTCGGTCGCGTGGTCATTTTCGCCGCCGGCACGGGGAATCCCTTCTTCTCCACCGATACGACCGCTGCGCTGCGTGCCAGCGAGATCAGCGCCGACATCGTTTTGAAGGCCACGAAGGTCGATGGCATCTACGACGCCGATCCGAATAAAAACCCCAACGCCGTCAAATTCGACCGCATCAGCTTCCACGAATGCCTCACGCGTCAGCTCAAGGTCATGGACGCCACCGCCTTCTCCCTCTGCATGGAAAACAACATGCCCATCGGCGTCTTCAGCATGAACGAGCCGGACAACATCCGCCGCGCCCTCACCGGCGAGCACATCGGCACGCTGGTGGATGCGACCGGGGCGTAGCAGGCTGAAGACGGAGGAATGCGCTTGAGCTTCCCTGCGGGAGCGTCCAAGAAAGGGAGGAACCAACTTATCCCTGACCTCTTATGGACGCTGAACTTACCATTATGGAATGCGACGAATCGATGACGAAAGCCGTCGAGCACGCCATTCACGAATTTGCCACCGTGCGCACGGGCAAGGCGAGCCCCGCCCTTGTCGAAAACATGGACGTTCACGTCCACAGCTACGGCAGCCACATGAAGCTGAAGCAGCTCGCCATGATCACCACGCCGGACGCACGCCTCATCCGCATCGAGCCGTTTGATTCCAGCACATTGCAGGACATTGACCGGGCGATCCGCGAGTCCCGTCTCGGCCTCAATGGCAGCATCGAGGGCAAGGTGATCCGCCTGCCGATCCCCGCCCTTTCACAGGAGCGCCGCGAGCAGATGGTGAAGATGGTGAAACAGCTCGGCGAAGAAGCTCGAGTCCGCGTTCGTAGCGCCCGCCGCCATGCTTTGGAGACTCTCAAAGCTGGCGAGAAGGATAGCAGCATCACTGAAGACGATCTTCACCGCCTCGAAAAAGATGTGCAGACGATGACGGACAAAAAGATCGCCGAAATCGACCAGCACGTCGTTTCCAAGGAAAAGGAAATTCTGACGGTTTAAGCGTGATGGCCTCTCTCGCCGATCAACTTTCTCTCCTGCTCGGCCTAGACCGCGTCTCGACCACGGCGGACGATCTCGCCGCGCACAGCACGGATAAGTGGTTCGCCTCGAACCCGCCTGAGGTCGTGGTGCATGCGCAAAATGTGGACGATGTGTCCAAGACGCTTCGCTTTGCCAATGAGCATCAGATTCCCGTGACGCCGCAGGGTGCTCGGGTCGGTTATGTGGGTGGTTGTGTGCCGTCACGCGGGGGGATCGCGCTGTCGCTGGCGAAGATGAACCGCATCGTGGAGATCAAAACGGAGGATGGCGTGGCCGTCGTCGAGCCGGGTGTGATCACCGGCCAGTTGCAGGCCGCCGTGCGGAAGCGGGGCTGGTTTTATCCGCCGGATCCGGCCTCGCTGAAGGAGTGCAGCCTCGGCGGAAACATCGCCACGAATGCCGGCGGGCCTCGTTGCCTGAAATACGGCGTCACGCGGCATTACGTGCTCGGCTTGCAGGCGGTGCTGGCGGATGGCAGCATCGTGGAGGCGGGTGGTCGTTGTCACAAAAACAAGACGGGTTTTGACCTCGTGGGCCTCATGGTGGGCAGCGAGGGGTTGCTCGGCGTCGTCACGCAGGCCACGCTGCGCATCATCCCGCATCCGCCGATGCGGGCGATGCTCTCGGCGGGCTTCAATTCGTTCGCGGAAGCCGCGAACGCCGTGCAGCGCATCCTCGGCAGCGGCTTTTTGCCCTCGGCGCTGGAGATCGCGGATAAGTTCACGCTTCGTGCGGCTCGCGAGTATCTCGGCGAATCCGTCACGCCGAAGGGTGATGCCCATTTGCTTGTCGAGATCGATGGCCAGAGCGAATCGGTCAAAGGTGAGCTGCAATTGCTGGCGAAGCTCGTGCGTGAACTCGGCTGCATCTGCCTCGAAGAAGCGATGGGCGAGGAAGCGTGCGAGGCGTTTTGGAAGCTGCGCCGTGAGTTCAGCTATAGCCTGCGCAACACAGGCCTCATCAAGCTGAACGAGGACATCGTTGTGCCACGTGGCAAGCTGGTGGAACTGGTCGAGTTCGCCGAGCAGCTGCAGACCGAGTTTGGCTTTCCCGTGGCTTGCTTTGGCCACGCGGGCGATGGCAACATCCACGTCAACATCATGGTGCCCACGATGGACGATCCGCCCATCCGCGAGCGTGCCGAGGCCGCTCTTGACCGGCTTTTCCATCAGATCATCGCCTGGAAAGGTGCCATCACGGGCGAGCACGGCATCGGCATCGCGAAAGCCCGCTGGTATCCGCATGCGGTGCCTGAGGCGGCTAGGGCGATGCACACCGCGTTGAAGAAGGCGCTCGATCCGAACGGGATTTTGAATCCCGGGAAGTTCATTTCTTGAGCTTCGAGAGCACATCCTCTGCCTGCGGGGCATTCTCATCCAGCGGGGCGATCTTTTCGGCAATGCGGAAGATGACGAGGATCAGCTCCACCGTCACGCGGGCCACGATGGCATAGGCCAGCAGAGCCAATGGGGCCGTGATGAAGCCCAGGAAGCTATCCATCCAGCGCCAGGTGTAGATCACCGCACCCACGAGGCTCAGCGCATAGACCACCCGGATGAGCTTTGGCGTCACGAGGCGCTTAAAGCTCAGATCGAGCACGAGATCGAGGATGGCCCGGATAAAGGACCATAGGCGGGTCACGGGGGAGCTGGAGGAGGGGTCAGTGCTCATGGCGGGGAGCTTACGGCAGGCTGGAAACGCGGCAACCGGCCAAAATTCGGGCTTCCAAAGCATCGTGACGCTTCGGAATATCCGTTTGCGCTTTCTGGCAAGCGAGACAGAATCCGCGCCTCTTTTTCCGGCCCGCCGATGCGGGCTGCTTGAAAACATCCTTCGGAACTCAACACCCTGCCCGTCCATGCCTGCGAAAAAGTCCAAAGCAGCGGCCAAGAAGCCTGCTGCGAAGCCCGCCAAGAAAGCGCCTTCTAAACCGGCAGGGAAGCCGAAAGGGAAACCTGTCCCTGTTAAGAAACCCGCTTCCAAAAAGCCTGCCCCCAAACCTGTGAAGAAAGCTCCTGCGAAACCCGCACCCAAAAAAGCCGCCCCGGCCAAGAAGCCAGCGGCCAAGCCGGCCCCCAAAAAGGCCGCTCCTGCGAAAAAAGCAGCGCCAGCGAAAACCGCCGCCCCAGCTAAGAAGCCAGCGGCTCCAGCCAAAAAAATCCCGGCACCAGCCCCGGCCAAGCCCGCCCCCAAAGAGCCGGTGAAGCCAGTCGTGAAAGCTCCTGAAAAGAAGGCTGCACCAGCTCCTGCACCCGTTTCTCCGGCGAAGCCTACTGCTCCAGCAAAGTCTGCCAAGCCCTCCTCTAAGTCTCCCGTGACGATTCCGAAGGGCAAGGTCAGCACCGGCCCAAAGACCGGCACGCCGCGCCGCGTGGCCGAGGAAGAAGGCGCCACCATCGAGATCGCCAAAGGTCCGGTGAAGATGACCCCTTTCCTCAAAAAGCAGAAGCAGCGCCTCATCGAGCTACGTGATGCCTACATGAACTCCATCGAAGGCGTGGCCAGTGAGACCATGGGCGGCGGCGGTGATTCCTCCGCCTTCGGCATGCATCAGGCCGATGCTGGCAGCGATGCCTACGACCGCGATTTCGCTCTCAGCCTTCTCGGCAAGGAGCAGGACGCCCTTTACGAGATCAACGAGGCGCTCAAGCGCATCGATAACGGCACCTACGGCATCTGCGAAGGCACCGGCGAAAAAATCATGGAGGAGCGCCTCGAAGCCATGCCCTTCGCTCGTTACGGCATTAAATGGCAGGAGAAAATCGAACGCGAAGGCCGCCGAAGCTCCTGGAATCGCCCCGTCCACAGTCTCTTCGGCCTCGATGACGGTGCCGATGACGACAAAGACGACGACAAAGACGAAGAAGAAACCACCACCAGCAGCTCGAATTCGAACAACTCAGGAGAGTCGCTTGACTTTAGTAAAGAGTAACCTAGCCTCCGCGCCCCAAAATTTATGCCGCGAGACATCATCATCCTTGAATGCACCGAAGCGAAAGCCGCAGGAATGCCGACTTCACGCTACGTGACCACGCGCAACAAGAAAAGCGTCCGCACGCCGAACCGCCTCGAGAAAGTGAAGTTTAATCACTTCATGAAGAAGCGCACCTTGCACCGCGAAATCCGCTAATCCGTCCCTTACCATGCAACCGAAGACCAAAGAACGTCTCTCCAACCTGCGCCGTCACAACCGCAAGATGCCCCGCCGCCGCGTGGACATCCCCGTGGAGAAGGTCGTCTATACCAACCCTGAGATCCTGGCCCGTTTCACCACGGAATCCGGCAAGCTCATTCCCCGCCGCGTCACCGGCCTCCCCGCCTGGCTTCATCGCAAGGTCGTCCGTGAGGTCAAGCGTGCGCGCTCCATCAACCTCCTGCCCTGATCCGGTTCGGCGTTGATTTCCCATCTTGATCCCACTGTTGCTCCGGCGGCAGTGGGATTTTTGTCTCCCAGCTTTTCCTTCCATGTCCGCCCTTACTGACACCCAGAGCGAACGCGACGACCGCCAGCTTCCCATCGACCGCGTGGGCGTTCGTAGCCTGCGCTTCCCCCTGCGCATCCGCGATCGTGATAGCGCCGTGCAGCACACCGTGGCCACGGTCTCCCTCGCCGTCGATCTGCCGCATCAATACAAAGGCACGCACATGAGCCGCTTCGTCGAGGTGCTGCATGCCCACGGCACCGAGCTCACCGTCAGCACCGTCGCTGCCATGCCGCGTGAGTTGATCAAGAAACTCCATGCGGATAAAGCGCACATCGAGCTGCGCTTCCCCTACTTCCGCGCCAAAAAAGCGCCCGTCAGCGGAGCCGAGGGCCTGCTCGATTACGGCGTCATCTTCGAAGTGAATGCCGACAAAGAGCAGACGGACTTCGTTTTGACCGTCGAAGTGCCCGTGACCACGCTCTGCCCCTGCTCAAAGGCCATCAGCGCCCGCGGAGCACACAATCAGCGCGGCATCGTCACCCTCGCCATCCGCTTTAATGAGCCAGTTTGGATCGAAGACCTTATCGAACTCGTCGAAACTTCCGCCAGCGCCCAGCTTTACAGCCTGCTGAAGCGTCCTGATGAAAAATTCGTCACGGAAGCCGCTTACGACAATCCGGTCTTCGTCGAGGATCTCGTGCGCAACGTCGCCCAGAAGGTCAAAAGCCATCCGAGGATCACTTGGTTCCGCGTCGAGGCCGAAAACTTCGAGTCCATCCACAATCACAACGCCTGGGCCATGATCGAAAGCCCGGCACGACCCTCATGAGCGACATCCAAACGACCATCCTCCCTACCGACGAGCCACCGCTTCTGCACCATGCCGTCGAGGAGGCGGTGCGTTTGCTGCGCAGTGGAGAGGTTGTCGCGCTGCCCACGGAGACTGTTTACGGCCTTGCCGCCAATGCGCTCGACGCCGCCGCCGTCGCGAAGATCTTCGAGGCCAAAGAACGGCCCACCTTTGATCCGCTCATCGTGCATCTGCCGCATAAAAACCAGCTCGATACCGTCGCCGAGGTGCCGGCGGAGATTGCGCAAGTCGTGAAGCAACTCTCCGAGCGCTTCTGGCCCGGCCCGCTGACGATTTTGCTGCCGAAAAAACCCATCGTGCCCGATCTCGTCACCGCTGGGCTGCCCAACGTGGCCGTCCGCGTGAGCAGCAATCCCGTTTTTCGCCGCATCATCGCCGCGCTGGACAAACCGCTCGCCGCGCCGAGTGCGAACCGCTTCGGCTCCATCAGCCCCACCAGCGCCGCCGCCGTGCAGGCGGAACTCGATGGGCGCATCCCGCTCATCGTCGATGGCGGCGCCAGTCTCCACGGCCTCGAATCCACCATCATCCGCATCGAGGCCGGCAGTCCAAAGCCCCTCATCACTATCGTGCGGCCCGGCCCGCTCACACCGGAGGATTTGAAACCCTATGGCAAAGTGCAGCTCGCCCCGCGCACCTTGCTTGATGAGGCCTCGGATGCTCCCGGCCAGTTGGCGAAGCATTACGCCCCGCGCACCCCGCTGCGCCTGCTCACCCGTCCCTCCGATTTTCAGCCGGAGGAAGGTAAAACCTATGCTCTGCTCAGCCTCAGCGGGGAGGAGCGTGATGGCTATGCAGGCCTGCATGATTGGGAAGAGGTCATGATGCTCAGCCCCGGCAGCGGAAAGCTCCCGGAGGCCGCCGTGCGCTTCTTCCACTGCCTGCGCCGCCTCGATGAACTCGGCGTCGATGAAATCATCGCCGAGCCGATGTTTGAGCACGGCATGGGCATTGCCATGATGGACAAGCTGCGCCGCGCCTCCATCAACAAGCCCAAGCCTGTTCACGGTCATCATCCACAGCAGCGCCGCTGATCACTTCTGCCACTGGGCAAAAGCGCCGCAGGCCGCTGGTGGCACGCCTTCGGCACCACGCAGCAAAAGCTCACCGCTGGCAAAAGTGCCGCCGAAGATGCTCAGCTCATGCTTCATGAGATTTTGCAGCGTCGTGGGCGAGAGATTGCCCTGACGACAAACCACCACAAGGCCTAGCGGCGAGTCACTGAGCAAGCCGCTCGCCGTGGCGATCAGCGGTGCGAGATCGCGCTCCGGCTCGAAGCCATGCTTCGCTTCCCGCGAGCTGTGCGGATCCACGATGACGAGGTCATGGCGGGCATTTTGAGCCTTTTCACGCTGCGCAAATTTCACCGGATCATCCAGCACCCAGCGGATGTCACGACTGGCGAGCGTCGTGGCATTCAGCGTGGCATTCTCACGAGCACGCGAGAGCGATTCCTGATGCGCCTCCACATGCGCCACGCTCGCTCCGCCTTGAGCGGCGGCTAGTGTGTGACCGCCCACGCCGCCAAACAGATGCAGCACCCGTGCTGGCCGACGCATCTTCGCCGAAAACGCCGCGCACATCGCCGTGACGCGATCCCACGATTCATGCAACTCGGGGCCAAGAGCACGCGGGCTGCCGCCAGGGCCGCCGATGAGAAACACGAGCTGCCCGAAGCGCACCTTCTGCGGCTGCTTCAGATCGCGTTTGAGGTCCAGCGCCTTCTTCCACTCGCCACCGGGCAGCTTGCGCCGCCACCAGATTTGCTGGCCCGGTCTCGCAAAGACCGCGCGACCCCATTTTTCGAGCACACGACCTCCGCCGCTGTCCAGCAGCTCGTAATTGTCGTTCGGGGCATCGGTTGGTTGCGTTTCGTCCATCACGGTCATCACTGCATCGCTGCCCTTCCGGCTCAAGAACCTTTCCATGAAACCCCATCTGCTCCTGCCCCTCCTTTCGCTCCTGACCTCCTGCGTCATGCCCGGAGCCTATCTGCCCTCGCGAAGTGGTGCGGACCTCGTGCTGCCGCTGCATTTCCGGGCGGATGCGCCGCATGTGAATGCCAGCATCAACCGTCACCGGCCCGTTTCCATGTTGCTCGATACCGGAGCCTCCGTCAGCGTCATCGAGTCCAATCTCGCTGCGATGAATGAGATCGCTCAAACGGGCCATGGGACGAGCATCAAAGGCATTCACGGCAGCGCGGCGGCACAGCAGGGCATCATGCGCAGCTTCGATCTTGGCCCCTGGCACACGGAGAATGTGAGTTGCTACATCCGGGCCAGCACCAGCCAGCGGCCAGGCGGACTCGGCAGCGCCATTTTGGGCATCGATCACCTCCTGCGGTCCTGCAGCTTCGTCACCTACGATTACCGCGCCCACCGCGTGGAGCTGGGTTTTGGCCGCTCCTTCATTCCCGATGGCCGCCGCCTCACGCGGACGCCTTTTCGCCTCGTGAACGGCCTGCCGATGATCCGCGTGAGTGCCGGAGGCATCTCCTGGGATGCGGTGGTCGATACCGGCTCGTCGTGGGGCATTGTCATTGATCAAAGCACCGCCGCACGGCTCGGTCAGGCACAGGGAGGACTCGGCATGGGACGCGGTTTGATGCTGAAGGGCGTGGGCGGCAGCGTGCGGGCGGATCAGGCCGGTGCCCGCATCATTCGCGGACCTGCCGTCTCGCTCTGCGGGCAAACGTATGACAGCCCGCAGCTCTACGTCATGCCAGGGCCAAAGCGCATCGGCTCCCGCTTCTGGCATGGCAGCCGCATGACGCTCGACTTCCGCACCAGTACGCTCTGGCTGGAGCGGTGAGGCTGACAGCAAACGGGGACAGCAAAACCGAGACAACATTGTCTGTCCCCAGGTGCTGTCAGAGGCCTTGGAATCGATGTAGAGAAGAGCCGGGCAGCGGCTTACTGCCGCGTCGGTTTCGCGACGATCTTGTCCATCTTCGCGATCATCGTTTTCAGTCGCTCGGGCTGCTCGGCGCTGAGGTCTTTGAGCTCGGCGGGATCATCCGGCAGATGGTAAAGGCGGTGCAGCGGGGCCTGGCTTTCATCGCGGGTCTTCATCGTGACCACGGCCTGGGATTTGCCCTTCGATTTCATCCGCACGAGCTTCCACTCGCCCATGCGCAGGCCGAGGTTGTTGCCGTTGTTGTCTTGCTGAAGTAGCGAATCGCGGCCTTTGGCACCTTTTTCGCCTAGAAGAGCCGGGAGGATGTTTTGGCTGTCGAGGCAGGCGTTTTCAGCGAGAGGAGTCTCGGTCAAAGCGGCAAAGCTGGCGGCAAGATCGACGGTGCAGACGACTTCATCGGAGATGCCGGGCTGAATGCGAGAAGGCCAGGTGGCGATGAACGGCGTGCGCGTGCCGCCTTCATAAACGCTGTATTTGCCGCCGCTAAAGGGGCCGGCAGGCGTATGGGAGCCGAGTTGGGTCACCGCGCCATCCACATAGCCGTCGTCGAGCACCGGACCGTTGTCGGAGCAAAGCACGATGAGAGTGTTGTCGGCCAGTTTGAGGCGTTCGAGCGTCTTCACGATCTCACCGACGCTCCAGTCGAACTCGACGATGGCGTCACCACGGTAGCCGAGCGTGGTTTTGCCCTGAAAACGCTCGTGCGGCATGCGCGGTACATGGATGTCGTGGCTGGCGAAGTAGAGGAAAAAGGGCTCTTTCGCATGGGCTTCAATCCAGCGGTTCGTTTCGTTGATCCAAGCATCGCCGAGGTCCTCATCGCGGAAGCGTGCTGCCTTTCCGCCAGTGTAGAAACCGATGCGGCCGATGCCGTTGTGGATGCTTTGGTTGTGCCCATGCGTCCAGTTCATGCGCAGCGTGTCGCGATGCGTGATGCCGGTGGGATGGTTTTCATCCGGGGCCTTGTCACCCACCCACAGCGGGTCCTTGGGGTCGAGATTTCGCACGCGATGATCATCCACATAGACCTGCGGCACGCGGTCGTTCGTGGTGGGCAGCAGCAGGCAGTGATCAAAACCGATCTCCAACGGGCCGGGCTTCAAATCGCCGTTCCAGTCTGGTTTTGGATCGCCGAGGCCGAGATGCCATTTGCCAATCACTGCCGTGGCATAGCCTGCTTTCTTCAAAATGGAGGCGATGGTCTCCGTGCCTGATTTGATCAAGGCGGGACCATTCGGTGGAGCCACGCCAGTGCCTTTTTGACGAAACGCGAACGTGCCGGTGAGCAGGGAAAACCGTGTCGGCGTGCAGGTGGAAGCCGAACAGTAGCCACTGGTGAAGCGCAGACCTTTCGCGGCCAGTTGGTCGATGTTCGGCGTCTGCACGGACTTCGCCCCGTAGCATCCCAGATCGCCGTAACCGAGGTCATCGGCCATGATGACGATGATGTTGGGCTTTGCCGCGAAGAGCGAAGGGCAAAGCGCGAAGAGTAGAACGGCAAGGAATCGAGTCATGGCTTGCAAACGAGCCGTGGATCGGCGGCATTGCGAGGAAGTTTTGATGCAGGCTCGCGTTGCCAGTGCTGCCATGCGTTTGCTGCTTTTCCTCTTTGCCCTCTGCCCTTCGCTCTTGGCGTCCCAGCCGAACTTCCTGCTGGTCATGGTCGATGACATGGGCTTCTCCGATCTCGGCTGCTACGGCAGCGAGATCGAGACACCCAATCTCGACAAACTCGCCGCCAACGGCCTGCGATTTTCGCAGTTCTACAACACGGCGAAGTGCCATTCATCCCGCGTGAGCCTGCTCAGCGGCCGCTGGTGCCGCCAGGCAGGTGACACGGCGTTGAGTCGTGCAGTCATCATCCCCGAGGTGCTCGCAACGGCTGGCTACTTCACGGCGATGACGGGCAAATGGCATCTCAGCAAAGAACCCACGAATTTCGGCTTCCAGCGCTACTTCGGCCATCTCTCCGGTGCCACGAACTACTACCTCGGCGACAAGACCTTCCGCCTGAACGGCCAGCCCTTCACCGTTCCCGACAAAGGCTTCTACACCACCATCGCCAATGTCGATCACGCGTTGAAATTCATCGCTGAAGCTCGTGCCGCGAAGAAGCCGTGGTTTCAATACATCGCCTTCAATGCTCCTCATGCGCCGCTTCAGCCGCTGGAGCAGGATTTCAAAAAGTACCTCGGTCGTTACGACGCTGGCTGGGATGTCATCCGCGCCGCTCGTGTCGCCAAACAGAAGCAAATCGGCCTGCTGCCTGCCGACAGCGCCGAATCGCCACGCCCCGAGCACATTCCCGAGTGGTCGAAGCTCAACGACGAGCAACGCAGCGAGGAAACTCGACTCATGACGGCTTATGCGGGCCTTATTGACCGTATTGACCAGGAAATGGGGCGTCTTATCGCCGACCTCGAACAAGCAGGCGAACTCGACAACACCGTCATCCTCTTCGTTTCCGACAACGGTGCGTGCCCCTTCCATCGCGGCGGCGCCACGCCGAACACCGAGCCGCACGATCCCAAAACGCACTGGGGAGATAGCACTGGCTGGGCCTGGGCGCGGAATTCGCCCTTTCGCTTCTATAAACAGAACCAGTTCGAAGGCGGCATCTCCTCGCCAGCCGTGCTGCATTGGCCAGCGGGCTTGAAGCAGAAGCCTGGCAGCGTCGTCAGCAGCCCCGCGCACCTTGTCGATGTGCTGCCCACCTTTGCCGAACTCGCCGGAGCGAAAGTGCCCGCGACCTTCCCCGACCGCGAACCCACGCCGCTCGCCGGCGTTTCGCTCGCCCCCATCCTCGCGGGTAGTGAAATCAAAGCCCGTCCGCCCATTCACCTGCTATTTTCCACGGATCGCGGCCTGCGGGATGGCGAATGGAAGCTCGTCAGCTTTCAAAGCCAGCCCTGGGAGCTCTACCACATGCCCGACGACCGTGCCGAGCTCCATGATGTGGCCGCCCAGCATCCCGAAATCGTCCAGCGCCTGTCCAAACAATGGCACGACATGGCCGCGAACGTCCTCGTGACCAAGGGCAAGGAAGGCCAGCCCGTGTCCTCCGAGGCCACGCCGAAGTTCAATCCGAGCTGGTCGGCCTATGGCGATGCTTTACCCGGCCAAAAGAAGCCCAGGGGCAAAGGCAAAAAGATGGCCGCGAAGGCGGCGGGAAGTCCACCTTGAAGCACTGGTTGACAAACCTGCCCTTCCCGGTAGTCTCTCGACCCTTTTTCCGGGGTCATGGCCGTCGCGGTATGACTCTGCTCCTTCGAGAACCCTTTAACCACCCCAGAACACCATGCCCAAGACCTTCAGGACCTACCAACCCTCCAAGCGCACCCGGAAGCAGCAGTTCGGCTTTCGTGCCCGCATGAAGACGGAAAACGGCCGCGACATTCTCCGCCGCCGCCGTGCCGCTGGCCGTAAGCGCCTCATGCCGAAGGGCGTGGAAATCCACTTCAAGCGCCACACGCAGCAGCACACCTGATTTTCCGCCCGCCGGGCATGCCGGCCATGCGCCTTCCCTCCCATCTGCGGTTGAAGCACGCGAGCGACTTCGCTCGTGTTCGGGAGAAGGGGGCGAGTTACGCAGGAAAGTATTTGGTTTTAGGTGTCCTCAAAGACGAAGACGTAGCCGAATTCGGCTACGGCCTCATCACGGGCAAAAAGCTAGGCATTGCGGTGAAGCGAAACCGCATCCGCCGCCTACTCCGTGAGATCGTCCGGGCTCATCAGGCGGAAATCGCCCCCGGTTGGCATTTTGTTGTCATCGGGCGCTGGCGTGCCTCGGGAGCCACCTTGCAGGAATTGGAACGCGACTGGCTGAAACTGGCCAAACGCCTGGGCATCCTCCTCTCTCCCGCCGCGCCACCCGCGTCATGAAATGGGTCGTTCGAGTCCTCATCCGCTTCTACCAAAAGATCATCTCCCCGGTGATTCACGCTTTTGGAGGTCCCGGCTCCGGTTGCCGCTACACACCGACCTGCTCTGCCTACTTTCTCGAAGCCGTCGAGACCTACGGCGTGCTTCGTGGCTCCTGGATGGGCCTGTGCCGCATCGGCCGCTGTCACCCTTGGGGTGGCCATGGTCACGATCCGGTGCCACCCAAAAACCCGTCATGACGCTGTCAAATGGCCGCCAAACAACGCAAGGATCGCAAAGAACCTCGAATCTCCTCTTTGCGCTCTCTGCGATCCTTTGCGGCGATTACCTCGGCTTGGCCGGATCGCTGAAATCCAAATGATTCCTGATTTTTCCGTCGCCACCGGCGCATTCACGGCCATTCATCCGGCCCGCTAATTCCCAAACCTCACTCTCCTCTCCTCTTAATTTCATGGATCGCAAAGGCTGGATCGTCATCGTCACCTGCATTCTCCTCATGGGGGTGAATTTTTATTACATGCAGGAGAATCAGAAGCTCGTCGCCGCCCAGCGGACCGCCGAGGAGGCCAAAAAGAAGGCCGAGGCTCCCCAAGAAGCCGCCGAAGCCACGCCCGAGGCGGCCAAACCCACCGCCCAAGCCACTGCCGCAGTTCCTTCTACCCCCGAGCAGAAGCACACACTCAAGACCGCCACGGTCAGCTATGAGTTGAGCACCAAGGGCGGCGGGATCGCCCGTGCCATTTTGGGCGCGGCGGACCACATCACGCTCAACGAGCATGCCATCGAACCCATCGGTGCCATCCGTCGCGAGCCTGCCGGCGCCGATGTCATCACTTACCAGATGCTGGAGCAGAGTGATCGTTCGGTGAGCTTTGAAGGCACCACCGCCGAGGGTGTCCGCGTGAAAAAGACCTTCATGCTGACCGAGGGAGCTTCCAGTGATGACCATTTGCTGAATCTCACGGTGACACTGACGAACACTGGCACCGCGCAGCATCGCTCCGAGGAGTATTACCTCTTCGCGGGAGCCTCCACGGCGCTGAATCATGCCGATGAGCGCTACCAGAGCTTCTTCTGGAACGACAATGGCAATGCGGACTACAAGATCTCCAGCTACTACGGCAAAGGCTGGCTCAGCGAGGCCACCACGGAGTTCCGCCAGTCCTATGCCAACCTGCGCTACGCGGGGGTTTCGAGCCGCTTTTACTCCCACATCCTCACTCGAACGACGGATGACAAAGGCGTGCCGGCCAAGTTTTGGTCCTCCCGCCGTCGCCTAGCTGCACCGCTCGCCGGGCATCCGCAGAACGCAGCCATCGAAGACTACGCTTATGAGGGTTCGATGAGCCTCCCTGTCATCGATCTGGCCCCCGGCGCTAGCAAAACGGAAACGTATCAGGTTTACCTCGGCCCGAAGGAGTATCACCGCCTCAAGAAGATCGACGAGGAAACGGACCGCCAGCGCCGCTACGCGATGTTTTACGGCTGGTTCAAGCCGGTGAGCATCGTCCTCGTCAGCGTGATGCGCTGGATGCACGGCGTCACGGGGAACTGGGGCGTGGCGGTGATCCTCCTCACCATTTTCGTCCGTCTTTGCATCTGGCCCATCCACGCCAAATCCATGCGCACCATGAAGCGCATGGGCCTGCTGGCTCCGATGATGAAGGAGCTGCAGGAGAAGTATAAAGACAACCCGCAGCAGCAGCAGATGGAGGTGATGAAGCTGTATCGTGACTACGGTGTGAACCCGCTCGGCGGCTGTCTGCCGCTCCTGCTCCAGTTCCCCATCTTCATCGGCCTTTACAGCATGCTCGAATACGCCGCCGAGCTTCGCGGCCACGGCCTCTGGTGGGTGAAGGATCTCTCCGCGCCGGACACCGTCGCCCAACTGGCTGGCTTCAACATCAACCCCCTGCCAATCATCATGGGCATCACCATGGTGGCGCAGATGAAGCTCACGCCACAGCCGCAGACGGTGGACAAAATGCAGCAGCGCATCTTCATGTTCATGCCGCTGATCTTCCTGTGGATCAGCTATGATTTCGCCTCCGCTCTCGCCCTTTACTGGTCCACCCAGAATCTCTTCAGCATCGCCCAAACGTGGATCATGAAGCTCTACGTCCCTGATCCAGTGCTCGAAAAGGTGAAGCGTGAGCCCAAACCGGCTCCGCAAAGTCCCTTCTTCAACCCCATGGGCCACCAAAAGGACAAGAAGAAGCCCGGCAACAAGCCGCCGAAGCTCGGAGGTTAGCTGGAAAATGACGAAATCCGAATGACGAATGCCGAATGGGCCTCACAAGGCGTCATTCGGCATTTGTGCTTCGTCATTCATTCGTCATTCTGGTTTCGTCCTTCGTCATTTTGAAGCTCCGCCGAGCATTGGGCTCCGTCACCTCACTTCCCGCTCTCTTTCTCCCATGAACGCCTCCGCCCTCGAACACGCTCAGCACATTCTCGATGCCATGCTCGGTTATCTGGGCTTCACCGCCCAGATCGAGCAGGATGACGGCCAGGACGGCCCCACACTCCAGGTTTTGACGAAAGACAGCGATGCTCTCATCGGCCGCCGCGGCGAGGTGCTGGAGGACATCCAATACCTCGTGAACCGCATTCTCTACCGCCACATGCCGAAGGCTCCGCGCATCCGGGTGGATGTGGAGTTTTACCGTTCCATGCGGGAGGACAAAATGATCGCCCGCGCCAAAGAATTCGCCGAAAAGGTGCGAGCCACCGGCCAGCCTGCCGAGCTACCGCCGATGAATAGCTACTACCGCCGCCTCATTCACAATGTCTTCGTCGATGACCCCATGGTCGCCAGCGTCAGCGAAGGCGGCGAGGCTCGCTTCAAGCGCATCATCCTTCAGCGTCGCCAAAAATAATCCCTTCCAGCTCGAATCCTCTCTTTACGAGCGAGGTGCTTTTTGATTATTTTTCCCGTTCGTCCCGACTTTTCCCGAAATCATTCCCAACACCATGAAACTGAGCCGTTCCCTGCTTTTCCTAGCGCTTGCCGCCACCTCCACCGGCCTGCTTCGCGCCGATATTGTTACCCTCAAGGATGGCAAGAAACTCGAGGGCACCATTTTGGAGCAAAAGCCGGAAGGCGTGCTCATGAAGTACAAGGTCACCGCCAAGATCATGGATGAAAAATTCATCCCCATGGCGGAAATCGCCCCGGGTGGCATTTTGAAGGAGATGCCCGAGGAAGTGGAGATCAAGGAACTGCGCAAGCTGGTGCCTACCGTGGACCTGATGACCGCCGAAAAGTATGAGCAGCTTATTCAGGACCGCCTCCGCCCCTTCGTGAACCGCTATCCCGGCACTCCGCAGGCCGATGAGATCAAAAAAATGATCGATGAGCTCCAGTTGGAAAAGGAAAAGGTCGTCTCGGGAGGCATCAAGCTGGAAGGCCGCTGGCTCACTGCCCAAGAAGCCCGGGCGGAGAAAGCCAATGTGGATGCCTATCTGATCCGCCAAGCCATGAATGACAAGGCTGCCACAGGAGACTGGAGCGCCGCGCTGCGTGAGTTTGATCAGCTTACGGACAAAAAGAAATTTCACCTCGCGTCGATCTACTATCCCAAGGCCGTGGAGGAAGCTCTCGCCATCCTGACCAACTACGACGCGAAGCTCTCGCAGATGATCAAGGACCAGCCCGTGCTTCAAAAGCAGCGTGACGAAAGCCTCAAACGCCTCATCGAGCCTGATCTCACCCGTGCCAAATCAGCCATCGACAAAGAAGTAAGCGATGCGGATACCAGGGAGGAGCTGGAGCGAAAAGACAGCAAATGGCTCACACCTTACAAATACAATCTCAAGCTCCTGCAAGACCTGCAGAAGAATGTCTTCGCTGAGAAGACCAAGCTACAGAAGGTGAATATCCCTCAAATCACCAAAATCTGTGAGCACCTGCATCAAGCCACTATTCACTTCTACGCTGACAAAATCGTCGATGGTGAGTTGGCGCTGGCGGAAGCCATCAAGGCTGCACCGGCAAACCCGGAGTATGGGCCCATCATTCAAATCTACATGAACGGCTTCAAACAGAAGCGCATGGAGTATGCCATGAAGCAGCAGGCTGCCGCCACCAATGCCGTCATTGGTGCTCCAGCCGTTAATCCTGCTGCACCGGGCGTTGGCGCACCGGGAGTCGATTCGGCCGTCGCTCGTGCCTTGGCCGTGGCGGGTGGTCAGGCGCCGCCTGCCCAACCCACAGCGGCCATGCCTCAGCCTGTCAACGCCGCCCCTCAGGGCGTCGTCGGCCAGCCTCAGCAGGTGCCTGTTGGCACCGTGCCCGTGCAGCAGCCGATCAATCCTAGCATGACACCGCCACCTGCCGGTGGTGTTACGCCGCAGGCAGGTGTCCCAATGCAGCAGGCTGCTTACGCTCAGCCGGTGGCTCCCGCTCCTGCTCCTGCTCCAGTCGCACCAGCTCCCGTTGAGGAAGAGTCCACCATCAGCATGGATACCATTCTCACGGTCGCCGGTGGGGCCGTGGTGCTGGTTCTCCTTCTGGTGGTCCTTCTGGGCAAAAAGAAGCCGAAAGGGGAGTAGCTTGGTCATCGCATCGATTTTTTCCCGAGGGGGCTGTCGCATCTGCGTCAGCCCCTTTTTCGTGAGCTGGGAAGGATGCGAACTTACGCCACAGCCGGAAAACAAGCTTTCAAAGTGTCACGGCGGCATTGAAATAAGCCGTCATTATTAAAGTCGAGTCGGATGGAGGGTCTTGGAGACGGCCAAATCACGGTTTGACACCCCCCGGTGCACTCGACACCATCGCGGCCCCTTCGCCGGGCTGGCTCTTCTGCCTGCCTGGCGGAGCGTGAAAATTACCCCAGCTCATCTTGATCGTCTCCGTTCCCCTCTGCATCGCGTTTGTGTGTGCCAGCACGCTCGCTGGAAAGCTCCAGACTCCGCCAGCCACCCCCACGCCGATCCGCTCAGCCGGACAGATCATCCCAGGCGTCAGAACCACCGCCTACACCCATTCCGAGGCGGATCACCTTCAATACGGTGCCCGTTCTGCCGTCGGCACTCAGTTGAAAGCCGGCTCCATCCGAAGTGCGGCCGCAGATTGGTCGATCTATCCTTTGGGCACGGTCTTCCAAATCCAGGGTGATCCCAGCGTCTATGTGGTGGATGATTACGGCCGCGCCCTCGTCGGCACCCGCACCATCGATATTTATCAGCCCAGCACTGGACTGATGAATCTTTGGGGCACTCGAAAGGTGAACATCCGCGTCCTGCGCTGGGGCTCGCCCGCCAAAAGCCTCGCCGTGCTCAAACCGCGTGCTTTTAAGGCCCAGCATGTCCGCGAGATGATCTCCCGCATTCAGCCCCAGGTCCGCCCGAGCTGAAAAACGGCTCACGGCCGCTCGTAAAGCGCCGTGATGTCCGCCTGCGCCAGTTCGACAAGGTAAGAGCCGATCTTGGCTCCGAGAGCTTCGAGGTAGCGCTGGCCTTTTTCAGCGGTGGAATGCTGCGGATCGCCGCTGCCGGTGTCGTTGGTGGCTTTCAGCCAGTCACGCTGGGCCCAGGCCCACTTCTCGTTGATGGCTTGGAGCTTCCAGCGGTTGTCCGTGCCGGGTCCCCACTCGCTTTTCGGCAAAACGAGGTTCGGGTGAAGGTGGAGGATGAGGCTCGTTTCACGCTCGTCGGCGTGATCTCCGAGGATGTCGAAGATGTCGTCGCCTTTCACGGCGTTGAACCAGCTCACGGTGCTGAGAAACATCTTCGGATGCTTACCTTGCAGCTCGCGGAGCATCTGACGGAAGTCATTGCCGCCGTGGCCGTTAAGGATGACGAACTTTTTCACGCCCACGCCTTCGAGGCTGGCGATCACATCTTCGAGCACCATCATCTGGGTGCTCGGGTTCATGTTGATGCAAAACGGGATCTCAAGCTGGCCGGTCTGCACGCCGAAGGGAATGTTGGGCAGGATGGCCACCTTCGCTCCGGCCTCCCAGGCCACGCGACCTGCCTCGGCGGCAATGGCGTCATTTTGCAGCGAATCCGTGGCGTAGGGGAGGTGCCAGTTATGCGCCTCCGTGGCCCCCATCGGCAGCACAGCCACTTCGTAACGCGTCTCTTTGACTTGCTTCCAGTTCGTTTCGGCGATGATCCAGGGACGAGGGCACATGAGGGAAGGATGGCGGATTATTTCTTCTCGTCCTTGAGCTTGCCTTGGTCTTCCAGGGTGTGCTTGAACTTCTCCGCCTTCGGCGTCACCACACCGCGAACGTAGCCTTGGTTGGGATTCCGCTCCTGGAAGTTCTGGTGGTAGTCCTCCGCCTTGTAAAACTTCACCAGCGGCACGATCTCCGTGGCGATCGGATCTTTGAACTTCGGCTGGAAGGCGGTCTTGGAGGCCTCGGCGATCTGCTTCTGTTCGGGGTTGGTGTAGAGAATGATGGAGCGGTATTGCGTGCCGTAGTCATTGCCTTGGTAGGGGGTGCCTTTCGGGAGGAATTTACCGTGCTTCTCCATCGGCTCCTTCGTCACGCTGGTGGGATCGTGAGCGTCCCAGAAGAGTTCGACGATCTCTTTAAAGGTCGTCACCGCTGGATCGAACTCGATCTCGATGACTTCCGCGTGCCCGGTTTCTCCAGTGCAAATGTCCTCATAGGTCGGGTTGATCGTTTTGCCGCCCGAGTAGCCGCTGACGACCTTCTTCACGCCCTTGAGCATCAGGTACTGCGCCTCGACGCACCAAAAGCAGCCGCCACCAATGTAGGCTTTTTCGGTTTTGGCAGCAGCAGAGGGAGTATCAGCGGCGGAGGCAGGAAGGCTCATGGCGGCAAAGAGGGCGGTGGTGAGGAGTTTAGCGAGGGATTTCATGGCTGGTGTGATGGCGTGTGCATCATGCGTGGTGTGAGATGAGAAACTTTCGCCGGAATTCCCGGCCTGGAGTCATTTTTTCATCGGAGCGGTCTTCCAGAGCGTCCACAACTCCGGCGGAGCGGCGCTGCGATTGACCGGTCGGAGGTGCTGCACCTCGAATCGTCTCGAATCGAGGCCGGCGGCCCATTTGGCGATCTCGCGGCTTTCTTCCGCACCCCCTTCATGGCCGGGATACACCGCCAGCGTGAGGATACCGCCCGGCTTTAGCAGCTCGATGGCCTGCGCCAGAGCCGCCAGCGTCGTTTCCGTGCGGGTGATGCAGCTTTTATCTGAGCCGGGCAGGTAACCGAGGTTGAACATGATCGCCGCGATCTTGCCGTGAAGCTCTAGCGGTAGGTTTTGCGCCATCTTTTCATGCCCGGCATGGAGAAGCGTGCTCATCTCTAGCGGCACCCTCTTCCGCGTCTCCTCCAGCGCCGCCGCCTGCACATCAAAGGCATACACCTGACCGCCTGGCGAGACGCACTGGCTCAGGAAGAGCGTGTCATGCCCATTCCCCATCGTGGCATCCACCACCACATCACCGGGCCTCAGGCGGTCCGCCAGCATGAGCTGCGCCCAGCGGACAGAGGAGGGCAGGCCGCCGGTGGGGCTGGCTAGGTGGGGTAGGGGAGAATCGGGGGGCATGGGGGCAGAGGGCCGCCATTGAAACGGCTTTCGTCGAGGAAAGCAAGGCAGCGCCCCACCCCGAACTTCGGCCTTGCCAAAACGACGTTCGCCCCGACTATGGCGGCCCTCTTGTCCGGGCACCCTCTGGTGCTGCGGGACGAAAGCCCGCCGTGTGCCTCCGGAGCGGAAGCACATCAGCGGTTCACCCACCGAACGCTCCCAACCCGTAAATAACATCACATGAGTGCAAACGCATCGCTCGCCGACCTGATCGCAGGTTCATTCCGCGAGCTCTCCGAGGGGTCCATCGTCAAGGGCCGCATCCTCGAAATCAAACCCCAAGTCGTCCTCGTGGACATCGGCTACAAGTCCGAAGGCGCCATCCCGTCGAACGAATTCGAAGACGAAGACATCCAGGTCGGCGACGAAGTCGAAGTCCTGCTTGAGCGTCTCGAAAATGACGAAGGCATGGTCGTTCTCTCCAAAGAGAAAGCCGCCCACCGCCAGAACTGGGAAAAAATTTACCACGTCTTCAAGGACGGCGGTCTCGTCAAAGGCAAGATCAAGAGCGTCGTCAAAGGCGGCCTCATGGTCAACGTGGGCGTCGAAGCCTTCCTGCCCGGCAGCCAGATCGACATCATCCCGCCGAAGGACCTCAACGAATACGTCGGCAAGGTGTTCGAGTTCAAGATCGTCAAGATCAACGACGAGCGCAAAAACATCGTTCTCTCCCGCCGCGAAGTCATCGAGGCCGAGCGTTCCGAGCAGCGCCAGAAGTTCCTCGATTCCGTCACCCCGGGTGACCGCGTCACCGGCATCGTCAAGAACATCACCGATTTCGGTGTGTTCGTGGACCTCAGCGGCATGGACGGCCTGCTTCACATCACCGACATGTCCTGGGGCCGCCTCAACCATCCTTCTGAGATGGTCGGCATCGGCCAGGCCGTGGACGTCGTCATCCTCGAGGTCAACCGCGAGAAAGAGCGTGTCTCCCTCGGCCTCAAGCAGCTCCAGAACAATCCCTGGGAAAACATCGAGAACCGTTACCCCGTGGGTCACAAGGTTCGTGGCAAGGTCACCAAGCTCGTCGCCTACGGTGCGTTCGTCGAAGTGGAAGAAGGCGTTGAAGGCCTCATCCACGTCTCCGAGCTCTCCTGGACGAAGCGCATTGCCCGCCCGTCCGATGTTCTCGCCGTCGGCCAGATCATCGAATCCGTCGTTCTTGGCATCAACAAGGACGAGCGCAAGATCAGCCTCGGCGTGCGTCAGCTCGATGCCAATCCGTGGGACGATATCGACGCTCGCTACCCTGTGGGTACGAAGATGACCCGCCCGGTCCGCAACCTCACCGCCTACGGCGCCTTCGTCGAACTCGAAGAAGGCATCGACGGCATGATCCACGTCTCCGACCTCAGCTGGACACGCAAGATCAACCACCCGTCCGAAATGCTCAAGAAGGGCCAGGAAGTCGAAGCCGTCGTGCTCGGCATCGACAAGGCCAATCAGCGCATCTCCCTCGGCATGAAGCAGCTCGAAACCGATCCGTGGAGCGAGATCGACGGCCGCTTCAAGGTCGGCGAAGTCGTCAAGGGCCGCGTCTCGAAGATCGCCAGCTTTGGCGCCTTCATCGAGCTCGAGGACGACATCGACGGCCTCGTGCACATCTCGCAGATCAGCGAGGAGCGCATCGAGAAGGTCAAGGACAAGCTCAACGTGGGCGACGAAGTCGAAGCCCGTGTCATCAAGGTGGACAAGGTGGAGCGCCGGATCGGCCTCTCCATCAAGGCCATGAACTACAGCGACGCCGACATCCAGAAGGAAAGCGCCGCCTTCGAAGCCCTCAAGCCCAGCACCGACCTCGTCGGCCTGGAGCAGGCCTTCAAGTTCGCCACCGAAGAATGGCGCCCCGGCGGTTCGTAAGAGCCTCCAGCCTCCAGTTCCATCCCGGAGGGGACGCCGCGAGGCGTCCCCTCTTTTTTTGCCGGGGAAATGGAGGGGTGGAGTTTGGGAGTGCTGAAAGTGGCATGCTCACTACTCCATCACTCCATCACTCCCTCTCCAACCCTCGAAGCGCCCCTTGCAACTCCCGCCTGCATGCGGACGTTCCGCTCCCCCATGAGTGCCCCAGCCACCAGCACGCCGAAACACACGAACGCCCTCGCCCAGGAACGCTCGCCCTACCTACTCCAGCACGCCCACAACCCCGTGAACTGGCTGCCCTGGGGCGAAGAAGCCTTCCAACTCGCCAAAGAGCAGGACAAACCCATCTTCCTCTCCTCCGGCTATTCCACCTGCCACTGGTGCCATGTCATGGAGCGTGAGTCCTTCGAGAACGAAGACACCGCCAAGCTGCTCAACGAGAGCTTCATCCCCGTCAAAGTCGATCGCGAGGAGCGGCCCGATGTCGATCTCACCTACATGACCTACGTCCAGGCCGCGAGCGGTCAGGGCGGCTGGCCGATGAGCGTCTTCCTCACGCCGGAATTAAAACCCTTTTACGGTGGCACCTACTACCCGCCGGAGGACACACCCGGCCGCATCGGCTTCAAACACCTGCTCACCGAGCTCACGAAGATCTGGAAGGAAGATCGCACCGGCGTCGAGGAACGCGCCAGCAAGTCCGTCGAGAAGCTCCAGGAGCATCTCGACAACGAAAACAAAGAAGTCACCGACATTGATCCCGCCGCGGTCATGCAAAAAGCCTACGACGACCTCAGCGGCAGCTTTGACTACCACGAAGGCGGCTTTGGTAGCGCTCCCAAATTCCCCCGGCCCACCGGCTTGAACCTCCTCATGCGCATCCACCGCGCCTTCGCGAAGCGCGAGGACAAGGAAAGCAGCCACGAGAGTGATTGGGCCATGGAGATGACCGCCAAAACGCTGCGTGCCATGGCCAATGGCGGCATGCGGGATCACCTTGGCGGCGGCTTTCACCGCTACAGCGTCGATGCCTACTGGCACATCCCGCACTACGAAAAGATGCTCTACGATCAGGCGCAGCTCCTCAGCGCCTACGCCGAGGCCTGGAAGCTCACCGAAGGCAATGCGCTCTTTGAAACCATTCTCCGCAGCACCATCGAGTATTTGAAACGCGATCTCCGCCACGCCGACGGCGGCTTTTTCTCCGCCGAGGATGCCGATAGCCTCGCCACCGCCGAGTCCGAGCACAAAACCGAAGGTGCCTTCTACGTCTGGAAAGCCGCCGAGATCGACGAGATCCTCGGCAAGGAGCACGGCAATATCTTCCGCTACGCCTACGGTGCCCGTCGCGATGGCAACGCTCGTCCCGAGAGCGATCCACACGGCGAACTCAAAGGCCTCAACACCCTCTTCCGCGCCGTCTCCTTCAAAAAGACCGGCGAATACTTCAAGAAGACCGCCGACGAAGTTAAAACGATCATCGATGAAGCCATCGTCAAACTCATCGAGGCCCGCAACAAGCGCCCGCGTCCGCATCGCGACGACAAAATCATCGCCGCCTGGAACGGCCTCACCATCTCTGGCCTTGCCCGCACCGGAGCCGCCCTCGGCGATGCCGAAATCATCACCCTCGCCAGCCAGGCCGCGCAGTTCATCCACGATCATCTCTGCGCCGCACCCGGCAAAGAGCTGCACCGCTCCTGGCGTGAAGGTCAGCGTGGCCCCAAAGCCTTCTCCATCGACTACGCCTGCCTCATCCACGGCTTGCTCGACCTGTATGAAGCCACCTTTGACGTGAAATGGCTCCAGTGGGCCGTCTCCCTGCAAAGCGAGATGGACGCGCAGTTTCTCGACAAAGAAAACGGCGGCTACTTCAGCGTCCACACGGACATGGCGCACAGCGTCCTCCGCATCAAAGAGGACTACGACGGCGCCGAGCCATCCCCGAACTCCCTCGCCGCCCTCAACCTCGTGCGCCTCAGCGCCCTCCTTGCCAAGGACAGCTACCAAGCACAGGCCGAGAAGATCTTCGCCCTCTTCGGCAACACGCTCCAAAACAGCGCCTCCGCCGTCCCCGTCATGTCGATGGCCTTCGACCTCCTCCACCGCGGCAAAACCCAAATCGTCCTCGCCGGCGACCAAAGGACCCCCGAGTTCCAAAAGCTCGCCGCGCACCTCCGCCGCCAGTTCCTGCCCAACGCCACCCTTTTGCACGCCGATGGCGGTGAAGCCCAAAAATGGCTCTCCGAGCACAACGAAGCCCTCGCCGGCATGAAACCTCTCGAAGGCCAACCCGCCGCCTACCTCTGCCAAAACTTCACCTGCCAGGCCCCCGTGACGACGGTGGAGGAGGTGGAGAGGCTATTGAAATAGCAGCCGAGTTACGATGGAACTCTTTCTCTCCATCCTCCCATTTCTATTCACGAGTATGGTGATCGGTATTTGCTGGCGCTGGAGCCTTCTCGGACTCCTGTGCTTTTGCGCTGCCGCAGGATTCACCCTGGCTCTTTGCCTGCGTGATTGGTCTGATTTTCATTTCCAGGCGATTGTGGCAAATGCACGTCAAGGAGGCGGAGCTTGGTCTTCTTGGCTGCTAGGAATGCTAGTCTATTTCATGTTTTCCGGCCTGCCAGCAGCCGTTGGTGGAGGCTTGGGGTATGCTTTGCGTCAGATCAAAGTAGCGGATTCGAAGCACTGACTTCACCGCACGAATAGATTCATCGACCGTAACACCGGAGCCAGAATCAAAGAAACCATTCTAGCATGTTGACTCATTTATAACGCTTCAATAACCTCATCCACATGATCTCCGAACGCTACCCTGAACTCGCGCAACTGCCTGACGAGGACAAGCTCACCCTCATGGTTGAGCTGTGGCAGGATGTGATGGATGACTCGCCTGCGGAGAATCCAGCACTGGCGGAGTTTGTGGAGAAGCGCTGGCAAGAATATCAACTGCACCCGGAGCGCGTTTCGACTTGGTCTGAGGTCAAATCCCGCCTCCTCGCCTCCAGAGCATGAAAAGGGAGGTCATCTGGACCTGGGCTGCAGAAGCAGATTTGCAGCGCTTGTTCGCCGAAGTGGAAGATTCTTCGGATGGCAATGGTCTTCGGCTGCTTACCGAGATCGAAAAGGCCACGGTGTTGTTGCTGTGCTTTCCTTTGCTTGCTCCGAACTGGCGTTTGCCAGTGCGCAGACTGGTGCTGCGTCGTCGTCACTTGGGGCTTTTCTATGTTCCAGAGCCCCGTGGCATTGTCGTCATCGGCGTGGCGGATCTCCGTCGCGATCCCGAAAGCCTCAAGAGTGAGATGCTCGGTCGTCTGCCGCGGTAGGTGCCAGCTGAAACCTCGCAAGAGCCAGCGCCCGGTTGGCGATTCCTGCCACCATCATGAATCGCCGCTCTTTCCTTCATCAAACGTCTGCGCTTGCCGCAGCCTCTGCCGTTACCCAACTCCGTGCGGCGGATGCGGCGCAGAAAAAGCTCAAGGTGGCAGTCGTCGCACTCGGCCGCGGCATGCAGCATGTCAGCGCCTTGCTGAAGATCCCGAATGTGGAGATCGCCTACCTGGCGGAGGTGGATTCGAAGCGCCTCGAAAGCGGTCTGAAGATGGTGAATGCCACGCAACAGGTGTCCTGCCAGGGCGTGAAGGACTTCCGCAGCTTCCTCGATGACAAGACACTCGACGCCGTCTTCATCGCCACGCCGAATTTCTGGCACACGCCCGCCGCGCTGCTTTGCATGCAGGCAGGAAAGCACGTCTATGTCGAGAAGCCAGGCAGCCAAAACGCCAACGAGGCGGAGATGATCGTGGCTGCGGCGAAGAAATACGACCGCCTCGTGCAGATGGGTAATCAGCGCCGCACCTGGATGAAGGACGCCATCACCGCGCTGCACGAAGGCGCTGTCGGTGAGGTGCGCTTTGGCCGTGGCTTCTATTACAACAGCCGCAAAACGCTCGCCACGAATGAAAAGCCCGCGCCAGCGGATCTCGACTTCGATTTGTGGCAAGGTCCTGTGCCGGATGACGCGAAGCACGACCCGAAAAAGATGGCTCACTACGACTGGCATTGGTTCTGGCACTGGGGCAATGGCGAGCTCGGCAACAACGGCATCCACTCGCTCGACATCCTGCGCTGGGGCCTGAAGGGCGAGTATCCGCTGCGCACCACTTACAATGGCGGCCGCTACTTCTTTGATGACGCCCAGGAGACGCCAGATACCGGCACGGCCGTCTATGACTTCGGTCACGCAGGCTGCGAGTGGTTACAAAGCTCCTGCCATCCGCGTACTGCGGAGAAAAACCTCGGCGAAGTCGTCTTCTATGGCGACAAAGGCACCATGGCCATCTCCCGCGATACCTGGAGCATCTACGATCCGAAAGGCGTCGAGATCAGCAAAGGCAAAGCCAGCACCGCCGGCACCGGGGATGTTTCTCACATGGGCAATTTCCTCGACGCCATCCGAGGCGAGGCCAAGCTGAACAGCCCCATCGAAGAAGGTCAGAAGAGCACCATGATGTGCCACCTCGGGAACATGGCCTACCGCACCCACACCGTCGTCCGCTGCGATCCGAAGACCGGCAAAATCATCGATAACGCCGCCGCCGAGGCGCTCTGGGGCCGTGAAGGCGGCTACCGCAAAGGCTGGGAAGTGAAGCTGTGAGGCAGGCGTCATGAAACCCGTCCGCGATCCCTTCGAGCTCACGCATCGCTTCACGGCCACCCTCTTTCATACCGGCGGCCAAGGCGGCTGGACCTTTACGGCGCTGCCGAAGAGCCTCAAACTGCCCGTCACCGGCTCGTGGGGTATGACGCCCGTCATCGCGAGCGTGGATGGCAAAACCTGGAAGACCACGATTTGGAATGACACCAAGTCCGGCGGGCAGTTTCTGCCCGTGCCGAAGAAGATTCGCGGCAGCAAAGGGGATGGCGACAAAGTCGAGGTGGAGCTGCGCATGGATCGAGAGCGCATTCTCGCCCCGGTGCATCCGCTGGAGTGATCAAAGCATGCCGCCGCTACTTCTCCTTCGTCTGGAAGACGAGGCGGAGGCAGTCGAGGCGCACGTTGGCGGTGTCGAGGGCGGTTTCGATCTCGGTCATGTGGCTCTTGAGGGCTTCGATTTCCTCGGGGCGCACATGGTCGTTGAGCTGGCGGAGGTCTTCGAGGCGGTCGATCTCGGTCTGGAGCTGCTGGCGCATCGTTTCCTTGGCGGTGGTCACCAGCTTGGCGAGATCTTCCTCGGCCAGCTTGCGGGCCTTGGCGAGCATGGCGGGGAAGAGCTTGTTGCGAATGGCTCCTTTCTCAAAGAGGCCGGTGGGCTGGCTCTTTTCGAGGCGAACCTCCTCCAGTGGATCGTTCTCACGTCGGTCAGCCTGCGTGTGATCGACGATCATGCGCAGCGGCGAGGGCGAGAGGAAGCGGTCCACATGCAATGCGGATGGTGCCACGCATTCGACGATGAAATGCGTTTCGAGGAAGAGGCACTCGCTCTTCGGATGCTTGCACACGGCGAAGTTGCTGTTGCCGTCCTCGCTGCCGAGCAGGAGATCGAGCACGACAAGCACGAGCGGATGGTCCTGGGTGAGGAAGGAGACGTTTTCGCGGCTGAGTGCCCGTGTGCGGTCAAAGGTGACCGTGAGGCCATCCTCGGGCATGGAAGGGAAGCGGTCGGTTTTGATGTCCTCGGGCTTCAGGAAGTAAGTGCGCGGGGCGTGTTCCTCGACGTGCAGGCCGAAGTGATCGACGAGGCGGATGAAGAAGGCCTCGAAGTCGAGGCTGATGTCTTGCTCGCGGATGACATCGATCACACTGGCGGCACGCTCAGGCTTGCAGGAGTTCAGCTCGAGCAGGCGGTCGTGGCCGCGTTCGAGTTTCTGCGTCACCTGCTGGCGCAGTTTCTGCGTCTCCTTGAGGAAGGCGGTGAAGCGCTTCGCCTGAAAATCCGCCAGCAAGGCTTCCAGGCTCTCGGTGAGGCCTTGGGCGATCTCGGTGGCACCATGAAGGTTTTTCTCGAGGGCGTTCAAACCTTCGTGATACCAGCGGGCGAGCACTTCCTCGGCGGTTTGCTTCACAAACGGCACATGGATATGAATCGTGCTCGTCTGGCCGATGCGGTCGAGGCGGCCGATGCGCTGCTCGAGCAGCTCGGGATCGCGGGGAAGGTCGAAAAGCACCAGATGATGCGCGAACTGGAAATTGCGGCCTTCGCTGCCGATTTCGGAGCAGAGCAGCACGCGGGCACCATCCTCATCGGCGAAGAACGCGGCATGGCGGTCGCGTTGAACCAGCGTGAGGCCTTCGTGGAAGAGGGCAGCGTTGATATTGATCTCACGAAGCAGGCGCTCGTGGATGTCGCTGGCCAGCTCGCGGGTGCGGCAGATGAGCAGCACCTTTTGATCGCCGAGCTGTTTGATGAGCGAGGCGAGCCATTTCACTTTGGCTTCAAACGCATCGCTACCCGCATCGATGGGCGCGAGATGCGCCTCACGCTGCGGGAAGCCGGTCAAAGCGGCTCGCGTGTTGCGGAACATCACACGGCCCGTGCCGAACTCGTCGAGCATCGCGGTGATGAGCTTCTCGCGACTGCCTTCGACTTTCTTTTTGGTCTCCTTCAGCAGATCGCGGAGGTGCGTGGACTTCTTGGCGAAGAGCTTCTCGTCCTTCGCCGTGAGGTTTTTGCCTTCGACGAGGCGATCCACTGCGGCGGCCACTTCTTCGTAGTGACTGCTTTCTTCGAGGAACTGCCCCAAATCCGCGTAGCGAGCCGGATCGAGTAGTCGTAGGCGAGCGAAGTGTCCTTCGGGTCCGAGCTGCTGCGGCGTGGCGGTGAGCAGCAGGAGGCCGGGCACCTTCGCGGCGAGTTGATCGACGAGCTGATACTCCGCGCTCGGCTTCTCCGGGCTCCATTCGAGATGGTGCGCTTCATCCACGACGAGCAGGTCAAAGCCGGCTTCGAGGGCCTGCTGAGCGCGGTTGGGGGTATTCGCGAGGAATTTCGTGCTCGCGATGATGAGCTGGGATTCGAGGAAGGCATTGCTCACCTCGCCATTGGCTTCGAGGGCTTCGCAGCGGTCCTCGTCGTAGATGGCGAAGAGCAGGTGGAAGCGGCGGAAGAGCTCCACGAACCACTGATGCACCAGCGCCTCCGGCACGAGAATGAGCACTCGCTCCGCACGGCCGGTGAGTTGCAGGCGATGCAGGATGAGGCAGGCCTCGATGGTCTTGCCGAGGCCCACTTCATCCGCCAGCAGCACGCGAGGCACGAGACGGCCTGCCACTTCGCTGGCGATGTACATTTGATGCGGCAGCAAATCCACGCGACCACCGCAGAAGCCACGCACCGGGCTCTGGCGCATCTCCGCACGGCGCTCCAGCGCCTCCACACGCAGATCGTAGGCACGCAAATCATCCACCTGGCCGGCTTTGAGGCGATCCTCCGGCTTCGAGAAGGTGATCGTGTCCGACAGCTCCGCCTCGCTGATCTCGCTGTCGTCGCTCAGGTAGAAGAGGATGTTCGAGCGCTCCTCGACGCTGGTTACGTTCAATAAGCGGCCGTCATGCGTCTTTACCGCATCACCCGCCTGGAATTTCACGCGACGCAGCGGTGCGGCGGAGAGTGAGTAGGTGCGGGCCTGCTGGGCGGCAGGGTAGTAGATTTGAACGCGGCCAAATTCAGTTTTGCCGATGACGCCAATGCCAAGCTCGGGCTCAGTGTCACTGACCCAGCGTTGTCCGGGGAAAGGTTGCTCCATGTTTTGGGGGTAAAAAACGGGCGCGGAGGGTAAGAGGCCGCACCGTGAGTGCAACGCCTCAAATCGCTCATTTTCAGGCCGAAAGCCTCATTTCTTGCCCAAAGCCTCGATGAAGGTCTCTTCGAGGCGTTTGACGAACTGCTGGGCGGTTTCATCGGCGCCGCAGGCGAGGGGTTCGCCCACGGTGATGCGCACATGGACGCAGGCGTCCTGCATCCGCCATGGGGGGCAGCCCTTGCAGAGGAAATCGCTATCTGTCTCAATAAACAGCGGCCACACCGGAGCGCCGGACTGCGCGGCGATGATGCCGACGCCACCTTGGAAAGGGCTCACGAGGCCTTCCTTCTTTCGCGTGCGGGTGCCCTCGGGGAAAACGAGGAGGCGATCCCCTTGTCGCAGGGCGTCGATGGATCGCTGGAGCATCCGGTGGACGGGTTTATTCGGGATGAATCCCGCCAGGGTGGCTCCGCCGATGAGCATGGGATTCTGCATGAGGGAGGCCTTCAAAATGCAGCGCAGGCCGCGGATGCGTGAGATGATGCACACCACATCCCACATCGCGGGGTGGTTCGGTGCCAGGATGAGGCCGCCGGTGGCACGCTGGAGCTTTTCGATGCCGTGGTGCTCCACCTTCAGCACGTTGAGGAAGCGTAGCAGGAGCAAATACAGGCGAAACGCCCTTTGCAGCAGCCACTGGCCGAGGGCTTGGGACTTCACTCGCGGCAGCAGAGGGGCGCAGATCAGGCCCACGAGGACGAACAGCAGGCCTCCGATCATCCAATAGGTCAGGCTCATCGCGATGGTGAAAAGCTTTCTCGGCCCATGCCTCCAGCGCCAGGTGCTCTCGCCTCCAGCGCCTCCTTGATCGTTGCTCCCGCTCTCGTTCATGTTTATGAGAGCATCTATGGCATCTGAGCCCGACCTTTTCCAAGCCCTTTCCTCTCTCCCGCACGGTCCTGAGTTTCGTTTCATCGACGAGTTGACGGAATTGGAGCCCGGCATCGCAGGAAAGGCGTGGTGGAAGCTCAAAGGTGATGAGGAATTTCTCCGTGGCCATTTTCCCCATGCCCCGCTGATGCCCGGCGTGCTCATGATCGAGGCGCTGGCGCAGCTCGGCGGCATTTTGGTCCAAACTCGGCCCGGCATCGCGCCGCTGAAAAACCTGCGCCTCACCGCCGTGCGCCAAATTAAGGTACTGGGCAGCATCACGCCCGGCCAGAGCCTGCATCTGAGTGCGAAGCTGGATGCGGTGATGGGCACACTCGGCCAGGTGACCGGGGAAATCCGCGATGACGCGGGGAATGTGGTGCTCACGGGAGCCGTGACGCTGGCCGGGGAGCTTTGAGCAGGCTTTTTGCTGGCCTTGCGGGCTGATTTCCCCTTATCCTGCCGGGGTCATGGAAAACAGCGCTCTTCCTCCTCCCATCGCCTCCCAGGATGACAAAACTCTCGGGATGGTGATGGACATCCTCTGCCTCGTGGGCTTCCCCATCATCGGCCCGCTGATCATCTGGCTGATGAAAAAAGATCAAAGCCCCTACCTGGATGCGCAGGGCCGCGAGCTGCTGAACTTTCAAATCTCCTATTTCATCTATGCCATGATTTCGGCCGTGCTGATCGCCGTCCTCATCGGCATCGCCTCATTCATTTTCACCATCATCGGCCTCGTGAAGGCGGCGGACGGCAAGGTGTATCGCTTTCCGCTCTGCATCCGCATGTTGTGAGTTGGCAAAAAGCCCGGCCTCTCGCGCATGAATTGTCTTTTTCTCACGCTCCTCAGCCTCTTCGCCTCCTGCGCCATGCTCCAAGCGGCGAGGCCGAACGTGCTCTTCATCGCCGTCGATGATTTGAATGATTGGATCGGCTGCCTGGGTGGGCATCCGCAGACGAAGACGCCGAACTTGGATCGGCTGGCGGCCAGTGGGGTGCTGTTTCGCAATGCCTGCACGGCAGCGGCTTCATGCAATCCCTCACGCACCGCCGTTTTCAGCGGGCTGCCGCCGCATCGCTCCGGGCTCTACTCGAACCTGCAAAAGATGCGTGAGGTGCTGCCGGAGGCGGAGCTGCTGCCGCGCTACTTTTCTCGAAACGGCTACTGGAGCGCAGGCTCGGGCAAGATGCTGCATTACGTCATCGATCCGCCGAGCTGGGACGATTACTTCCCTGACAAAGCGAAGGACAATCCCTTTCCAGACACCTTTGATCCGAAACAGCGGCCGGTGAATCTGCCGCGAGCAGGCCCATGGCAATACGTCGAGACTGATTGGGCAGCACTTGATGTCACAGATGAGGAGTTTGGAGGCGATTGGAGCGTGACGAAGTGGATTGGTGAGCAATTGCAGCGCCAGCACGAGCAGCCCTTCTTTCTGGCCTGCGGGCTCTACCGTCCGCATGAGCCGTGGTTTGTGCCGAAGAAGTATTTCGAGCCGTTTCCGCTCGATTCCATCCAGCTCCCGCCCGGTTACAAAGCCGACGATCTCGATGATGTGCCGCCAACTGGTCAAAAACTTGGACGCAATCGCTACTTCGAGCACATTCAAAAGCATGGGCAGTGGAAGAAAGGCATTCAGGCCTATCTTGCGTCCATTCATTTTGCCGATGCGATGCTCGGTCGCGTGCTGGATGCGCTGGAAAGCAGTCCTCAGCGTGACAACACCATCGTTGTGCTCTGGAGTGATCACGGCTGGCATCTCGGTGAGAAGGAACACTGGCAAAAATTCACCGGCTGGCGTGCCTGCGCCCGCGTGCCGCTCATGATTCGCGTGCCGAAAGGCGTGCCCGGTCTCGCTGAAGGCACCCAGGCTGGCAGCGTGTGTGATCGCTCCGTCAGTCTCGTCGATCTATTCACCACCTTGACCGAACTTTGCGGCCTGCCTGAGAAAGACGGCCTCGAAAGCCGCAGCCTCGTTCCGCTTTTGGCGAATCCTTCCGCCGAGTGGCCTCACGCGGCCATCACCCATCTCGACAAGCCCGAGAACTACGCCATCACCACCGAACGTTGGCGCTACATCCATTATCAAGGCGATGAGGAAGAGCTCTACGACATCGCGAACGATCCTCACGAGTGGACCAACCTCGCCGCGAAGCCCGATCACGCTGCCAAGCTCGCCGAGATGCGGACGCTCGCACCCAAGGAGATCAAGGTAACGGAAGCTGCTGCGAAGAAAACGCCCGCCTCGCGGCCGAACATCGTCCTCATCCTCGCCGATGATCTCGGCTATGGCGATGTGCGCTGCTACAACGCCGAATCCAAAGTGCCCACACCGCACATCGACCGCCTCGCCGGGCAGGGGATGCGCTTCACGGATGCTCACAGCCCCGCCACGGTATGCACGCCCTCACGCTACAGCCTCATGACGGGGCAGATGGCCTTTCGCGTGCCGAGCGGCGGCACGGTGTTTCAGGGCACGGGTGGTCCGTCGCTGATCGCCCTGGGTCGGCTCACGCTTCCCGCCATGTTGAAGAAGCAGGGCTACGCCACAGCGGCGGTCGGTAAATGGCACATTGGTCTCACCTTTCGCGATCAAGCGGGTAAAGCGATTCACTCCGGTGAACGGGCCGCCGTGCAGCGAATCGATTACTCGCGCCGCATCGAGGGAGGGCCGCTTGATCATGGCTTTGATCAGTTCTTCGGCACCGCCTGCTGTCCCACGACGGAGTGGCTTTATGCGTTCATCGACGGCGATCACATTCCCGTGCCGCCCACCGGTCCCATCGATAAATCGAAGCTGCCGAAGCATCCGTATGCCCATGATTGCCGTGCCGGATTCATCGCGCCGGATTTTCCGATGGAGGAGGTGGACATGGTCTTCTTGAAGAAAAGCCGTGAGTTCATCCAGCAGCACGTGCGTGAGTCACCGGACAAGCCCTTCTTCCTTTTCCACGCCACGCAGGCAGTGCATCTGCCGTCCTTTGCGGCGCCGGAGTTCAAAGGCAAAACGCTGGCGGGACCGCATGGTGATTTCATTCACGAGTTTGACTACATCGTCGGCGAACTCATGTCCACGCTCGAGAAGGCGGGCATCGCGGAGGAGACGCTCGTGATATTGAGCAGTGACAATGGCCCCGAGGTGGCGAGCGTCGTCCACATGCGTGCGGATCATGCGCATGATGGAGCCAAACCGTGGCGTGGTATCAAACGAGACTCGTGGGAAGGTGGGCACCGCGTTCCATTCATCGTGCGCTGGCCTGGTCGAGTGAAACGTGGCTCGATCAGCGATCAAACCATCTGCCTCACGGACATCATGGCTACGGTGGCGGCCATCACCGGCACGGAATTACCGCACGATGCGGCGGAGGACAGCTTCAACATGCTGCCGGTGCTCGAAAGCAAGGCCACGGCCCCCATTCGACCTTGCCTGATCACGCAGGCCTTCGGTGGTGCCCGTACGCTTTCGATTCGGCGTGGTGCTTGGAAATACCTCGACCATCGCGGCTCCGGCGGAAACAACTACGACCAAGGTGAGCTGAAGCGTTTTGCCCTTCCCGAAAGCGCCGCCGAAGCCCCGGCCCAACTCTACGACCTCGCTTCCGATCCTGGGGAGACGACGAACCTTTTCTCCCAGAAGCCCGAGATAGTGAAACAACTCAAAGCCCTCCTCGAGCAATCCAAGATCACCGGCCGCAGTCGCCCATGAAATCCTCATCGAGGCATGAAGCGTCTTGAATGGTTTTACACCCAGCTTGCGGCCTTCTCACGGATCAGGCGACGCACGTTGGCGAGGCCGTTGAGGCGGGTGGGAGTGAGCATTTTGGTGAAGTGGCATTGCTGCCAGAGTTCGGGTTCCACTTCGACGACCTCGGCGGGCGTGGCATCGCTATACAAATCACACAAAACAGCCGCGAGGGCTTTGACCATCGGTGAATCTGCCTCGCTATCAAAGCGGGTGAGGCCATCGCGAAGCTCGCCGTGAAGCCAGACGCGGGAAAGGCAGCCGGGGACGAGGTTGGCCTCCGTTTGTTGCGCGGGATCGAGGCGCATGCGGGAGGCGTAGCTGGTGAGGGCGGAGAGCCGCTCCTGCACGTCCGGGATCAAATTGAGATCTTCGATGAGCTGGCGCTGTTTTTCGGCGAGGCTCATTTCAGTCGGGCGAGACGGTCCTTGCTCCAAGTGAGGGAGGTTTGCACCACCTCATCATTCGCGGAGGAGGCGGCGAGTTTTTCCCAGATGGCGATGGCGCTTTTAAAGGACTCGCAGGCGGCGGGTTTTTGCCCGGCGGCCTCGCTGGAGTGGCCAAGGATGCCGTGAAGCTGGGCGAGCTGGCTTTCCCACATCTTCCGCTCGGGGGTGAGCTTCGTATCGGTTTGGCCGGCGAGGAGAGTTTGCAGCAGTTCGACGGCTTGTTTGGCGATGGGCAGTGCGGTAGCAGCTTTGCCGAGGTCCGCCACGATCTCGGCGTATTCGCCACGCAGCTTGGCGAGGAGGAATTGGTAGCGGGCGTTCGTCTTGTCGTCGGCGAGGATCTCGTTCACGAGCAGGATGGCGTCCTGCTTCTTCTTGCTGGCTTCACTGGGCTGGCCGGCATCACGCGAGAGGGCGGCGAGAGCGCCGTAGTTGCGGGCGAGGAGATACTTCACCTCGGCCCAATCCGGCAGGAGGCGGTTGAGTTCCAAAAGGATCGGCACGGCTTGGTTGTGCGCTTCTTTGGCATCAGCACCGCTGAAATTCTTCGCGATGAGTTCGGCGAGTTCGGTGTAGGCCTCCGCGAGCAGCAGCGCCTGATCTTGATTTCGCGGGCTGCTGCCGAGAACGAGCTCGCCCATGTCCTTCACGCTATCGATGAGGGTGTTGAGGGCTTCTTCGGCCTTGCCGGCATCTCGCTGGCTGATGCCTTTGGCGAATTTGGCGCGGGCGATGATGAATTTCTCGTCGTTGCCGAGATCTGCACCGATGAGCTGGGGATCGAGCACCACGGGGATGCGTGCGAAGGCGGTCTCGGCATCGGCGGTGTCGCCATTGCGCAGGCTGCGCAGGCCAAATTCGAGCGAGGCGCGGGCGCATTCGTTGCGGGCGAGGCGGTTCTTCGGATCGGCGGCGAGACCACTTTCGAGATTCGTCGTGGCATCGCGGAGCAGGGCAAGGGATTCGCTGTGGCGGCCTTCGCGAGCACGGATGTCCGAGAGCAGCAGGCTGTAGCGGCCGAACCACTGCTGATGCAGCGGCCCCTGAGTGCTTTCTTTGCCGTTCTTGATGAGTTCGGCAGCCTGCTCGCGGGCTTTCGTGAGGTAGGTGATGGCCTTGGCGGTGTCACGCAGGCGAATGTGGACCTGACCGATGTTGCCATAGGCTCGCAGGCGTTCGACACCGAGGGCCGGATCAGCTTCCAAAGCGGGCAGGCCTTGCATGCAGTAGTTCAACGCGTCCTGGAGGCGTTCGCGGGAGAAATCGGCTTCGACGGCATTGCCGGTGGGCGTTTGCAGGAGCTGCGTGAGGAATTGATCGACGGCGTTTTGGGAGTGCTGGAGGTTCGAATCCGCCGTGGCCTTGGCCTGACGGGCAATGTCACGCTCGCTGGTGAGCGTGGCGATGCGGCCTTCGCGGGCATCGATCTCCACTTTGTGGACGTCGTTGATGTTTTGGATCGTCAGCTCGGCGTTCTGAGCCCGGCGGAGCGTGACGAAGCCGTAAATCGTGGCGAGCAACAGCACGGAGAGCAGCGCCACGGCGGTCGATTGCAGCACAAGCACCTTTTTGGCCTGCTTCACCCGCTCCTGAATGGTCTGCTCGCGGGATTCTTCGAGGAGGTAATCGCTTTCGAGCACCTCAAACTCCCGCACCATCTCCCGCACATCGCTCCAGCGAGCGGAGGCGTTCAGGTCGAGAGCCCGTTCGATGATGTTCCGGCGGCGTTCTTCCCATTTCGATTGGGCGGGGCGTGGCCACACGATCTTTGGCTGAGATCGCACGGCGGAGAGCAAAGCGGCACCATTCACCGAATACGCATGCCCAGTGGCCGCCTGCCGCTGGGCGATGCTGAGATGCTCCTGCCAGGCCGCCGCCGCTCTCGGCAGTGTGCCGGTCAGCAAACGATAGGCGATGACGCCAAAGGCATACACATCCCACGAGGAACCGTAACCGGCGAAGACGCCGTCCGGGTTCTCGATCTGGTCTGGGCAGAGGTGGATGAAATGATCCGTGAGCTCCAGATGATGGATGCCGCCCACCCAGCCCTGAGCGACATCCGCGAGGCGGATCGAGGACTCCGCATCATCTTCCAGCAGCACATTGCAGGGGCGCAGATTGCCATGCGGCAGGCCGTGCTTATGCAGCCAAGCGAGGGCATCGGCGATCTCATAAATGTGCCGCCAGGCCTGATCCGGCGGCAGGCCCGAGCAGAGAGACTCCAGTGTGGGCGTCTGCCATTGGCGGCGGCCAGCGCTGTCCTTGGTCATCACGCCCACCAGCGGCATGACGCAGTAGTAGGGGCTCTTTTCAAAGCTAAAGCTATCCACCGGCAGCACGCCGCGGTGGTGGGGCATCTGCTGCACGGCGCGAAAGGCCGTCGAGAGAGCCTTCCGATTGATCGCCATCGAGCTGAAGACTTTGACGGCGCAGGCCTTGCCATTCGCGGCGGAAGCCCGGTAAACCGCTCCGCAGCGTCCGCTCCCCACGAGATCCTGGAGTTCATGTCCGGCGATTTCAGGCAGGCTCATGCAAAGGCGGCGGGGAGGAGGTGGCGGGGGGTGGGAGCGGCAGCCGAAGAGATTCGTCCGGCGTGCTGCTAGCCGCAAAGATGGCGGCGAAACGGAAATTTCTCAAACTTCAATTGTTCGGACATCAAAAATGATGCGCTCACCGCGATCTTCGGCTCATTCCAGCCCACCGCATGTCCCGCCGCCCTGCCTCCCGCCCTGCCTCCCGCCCAGCGCCCGCCCCTTTCGCGGCGGAGATCGAGGCTATCTATGCCGAGATCGAGCGCCGCCCCCTCCCGCGTGATTGCCAGCTCCGCAGTGGCTGCTGCCATTTCCGCCTCACGGGAAAAACGCCGCTCCTTACTCTAGGCGAGGCTTTGTACCTCGCCAAAGGCATCCGCGCCAGTGGCCGCACCCAGCTTAAAGCTCACCCCGAGGGTGCCTGCCCACTCCTCGGCCGCGATGGCCGCTGCACCGTTTATGCGCATCGCCCCTTCGGCTGCCGCACTCACTTTTGTGAAGCCGCCGGAGGCATGTACCCTCGAAAACACCTAGCCGATCTCATTCACCGCCTCGAAGCCCTCGACGAAAAACTCGGCGGCGATGGCTCCCGCCCCCTCGAAGCCGCCGCCGCAGATGCCTTGAAGGCGTAACCCTAAATTCAGAAATGAGGAACCACGGAAAACACAGAATACACGGAAGGATCAGGCCCATTTCTGATCATGCTCTCTCACCTTTTGAATGAGTCTGGTGAAGTGGTCACTTCCCTTCTTTTCCGTGTATTCAGTGTATTCCGTGGTCAGTCATTCCCGTTTCTGAGGTAACTCACCTCTCCACCATCCTCCTGCATGCTCGCCACCTTCCAAAACGCTCGCCCGGAAACGGCCATCATACTCGGCTCGGGTCTCGGCAGCGTCGCCGAGGCATTTGGCATCGAGGCGGAGGTCTCCTATGCTGACGTGCCCGGCCTCAGCGCCTCCACCGTGCCGGGGCATGCGGGACGCTTCGTTTTGGGGCGGCATCAAGGAAAGCCCATCCTCCTCGCTCAGGGCCGTCGGCATCTATACGAAGGGCTCACGGCATGGGAAGTCACCGCCAGCATCCGCTTCATGCATGAGCTCGGGGTGAAGCGTGTCATCTTCACGAATGCCGCCGGAGCCATCCGCGATTCCTTCCACGTCGGTGGCCTCATGCTCATTACCGATCACCTGAACCTCCAGGGCACCACGCCCCTCCTCGGCGGCCCGCATTTTCATGACATGAGCGAGGTGTACAGCCTCACGCTTCGCGAAAAGCTCCTCGCCGCGGCCACGGCGCTCGGATTGACACTTCACCAGGGCGTCTATGCCGCCTTGCTCGGGCCTCAATACGAAACCCCCGCCGAGATCCGCATGCTCCGCACGCTCGGGGCCGATGCCGTCGGCATGTCCACCGTGCCGGAGGCCATTCAGGCAAGGGCGCTCGGCATGGAGGTGGCGGGTCTTTCCATGCTCACGAACTGGGCCGCTGGCCTGAAATCACAGACCCTGCACCACGCCGAAGTCGTCGAAGTCGGCCAAGCCGCCAGCCACGATCTGGCCCGCCTGCTCAAAGAGGCGCTGTGAGCAGACTCAAAGTGCCAAGTGCCAGCCAATTGTGCCATTCGGTGGCACTTTGGACCGCTTTTTGAGCCTTTGGCACTTCGGCTCTTACCACCCTCAAAACGCTGGAATCTCGTGAAATCAAGGCCTCCAGCGCCACCGAGGGCACTTGGCACGCTTTCAGCCAGGGAGAGTGCACCAAAATCACCCGCTTCACTCCCCCCCAAACACACATCATGAGCAAAATCCTCGGCATTGACCTCGGCACCACGAATTCCTGCATGGCCGTCCTCGAAGGCGGCAAGGCCACGGTGCTCGAAAACAGCGAAGGCGCACGCACCACCCCCTCCGTCGTCGCTTTCACCAAAAGCGGCGAGCGTGTCGTCGGTCAGGCCGCGAAGCGCCAGGCCGTGACGAATCCCCGCAACACCGTCTTCTCCGTGAAGCGCCTCATGGGCCGCAAATTCACCGAGCTGACCGAGGCCGACAAGCGCATGCCTTACAAGATCGTCCCCGCCAGCAATGGCGATGCTCATGTGCAGGTCGAAGTCGGCGGCGAGACCAAAACCTACTCCCCGCAGGAAGTCAGCGCCATGATCCTCGCGAAGCTGAAGGCCGATGCGGAAGCCAAGCTCGGCGAAACCATCACCGAGGCCGTCATCACCGTCCCCGCTTACTTCAACGACAGCCAGCGCAATGCCACGAAGGCCGCTGGTGAGATCGCGGGCCTTAACGTGCGCCGCATCATCAATGAACCGACCGCTGCGGCCCTCGCTTACGGCCTCGACAGCAAGTCCGACGAAAAAGTCGCCGTTTATGACCTCGGCGGCGGCACTTTCGACATCAGCGTGCTCGAAATCGGCGACGGCGTCTTCGAAGTGCTCGCTACCGATGGCGACACGCACCTCGGCGGCGATGACTGGGACAACACCCTCATCACCTGGATCGTCAACGAATTCAAAACCGACAGTGGCATCGACCTCAGCGGCCAGCCGGATGCCCTTCAGCGCATCAAAGAAGAAGCGGAAAAGGCCAAGATCGCCCTCAGCTCCAGCCAGAGCTACGATTTGAACCTGCCCTTCATCACCGCCGATGCCACCGGGCCGAAGCACATCATGAAGACCCTCACGCGGGCCAAGATGGAGCAGCTCACCGACAGCCTCTTCGAGCGCACCATCAAGCCTGTGAAGGATTGCCTCGCCGCTGCCAAACTGGATGCCTCCAAGATCGACGAACTCGTCCTCGTCGGCGGCATGACCCGCATGCCGAAGGTCGTCGAGACCGCCCGCAAGCTCGCTGGCAAAGACCCGCATCAGGGTGTGAACCCGGATGAAGTCGTCGCCATCGGCGCGGCCATCCAGGGCGGTGTGCTCAAAGGCGATGTCAAAGACGTGCTCCTGCTCGATGTGACCCCGCTCACGCTTTCCATCGAAACCGCTGGCGGTGTCGCCACGCCGATGATCGCCCGCAACACGACCATCCCGAAGAAGCACTCCCAAATCTTCTCCACCTACGCCGATCAGCAGCCCGGCGTCGAGATCGTCGTCCTCCAGGGCGAGCGTCCGATGTCCCGTGACAACAAAACGCTTGGCACTTTCAAGCTCGACGGCATCCCACCGATGCCCCGTGGCCAGCCACAGATCGAGGTCACCTTTGACATCGACGCCAACGGCATCCTCCACGTCTCCGCCAAGGAAAAGACCACCGGCAAGGAGCAGAAAATCTCCATCCAGGGCAGTTCCGGCCTCAGCAACGACGAGATCGAAAAAGCCAAGCGCGACGCCGAAGAGCACGCCGAAGAAGACCGCAAACGCAAAGAAGGCGTCGAGGTCAAGAACAAGGCCGACAGCCTCAGCTACGAGATCGAGAAGACCATGAAGGAGTGGGAAGGCAAGGTCCCCGCCGAGCAGCTCACGCCCATCAAGGACAAGCTCGCCACGCTGAAGTCCGCCATCGACGCCAACGACACCGATGCGATGAAATCCCAGACCGAAGAGATCGAAAAACTCTTCGCCGCCGCCTACCAAGCCGCTGCCGCCGCAGGAGCCGGCTCCCCCGGTGCCGGTGGCATGCCCGACATGGGTGGCGCAGGCCCCGATGTCGCCGCTGCCCCAGAGACGAAGACGCAAGACAAAGGCAAGGTCGTCGATGCGGATTTCGAGGTCGTGGACAAGGACAAGTAAGTTTCGGCCAAGTTTGACCACAAACAGCTCCATGAAGCATCAGAAGCTCCAAAAGATCAGCCTGAAAGATCACCCTTCTCTGAATGAGAAATGGGTTCAGGAGATCATTGCTTCTGATCCTGCGATTCTTGGCCTTGGCGAACTAATTTTGAAGGACAAGGAGCGGATTCAACCTAGCAGCGGCCGCTTGGACATTCTGCTTCAAGAACCAGAAGCCGCCAAACGCTACGAAGTCGAGCTGCAGCTTGGCGCGACCGATGAGAAGCACATCATTCGCACCATCGAGTATTGGGATGTCGAACGTAAACGCTATCCGCAGTATGAGCACTGTGCTGTGATCATTGCGGAAGACATCACCTCGCGCTTTTTCAATGTCATCAGCCTGTTCAACGGTTCCATCCCGCTGATCGCGATTCAGATGTCGGCCATCCAGCTGCCTGACAATACTGTGGGGCTTCACTTCACCAAAATCCTTGATGTTTTCAGCCAGGGACTGGTGGATGAAGATGAGGAGGTAGCCGCTGTTACCGATAGAGCGTATTGGGAAAATACCAAAGGAACCCCGGCTACGGTGAAACTTGCTGATGACCTCCTGACTTTGGTTCGCGGAATTGAGCCAAAGTTGGAATTGAAGTACAACAAGTATTACATCGGCATGGCTGTAGGGGGTGTGGCGACAAATTTTGTCATCTGTCGCCCGAAGAAGTCCGCGATGAATCTCGAAATGTTGCTTCCACAAACGGACGAGAACACAGCTCTTATTGAGGAAGCCGGTCTCGATCTCATCAGATATGACACAACCTGGGGACGCTACTGTGTCCGGGTGAAAAGTGATGATCTGAAGAAGCACAAAGATGTGCTTCTGGACCTCCTGGCAAAAGCTCACGCCCTTCGAAACGCATAGATGAAGCCTAGCATCCAGTCATTGCCATCCAGGCAACTGCATCATCGTCCCGGATCGCCGATGAACGGCGTCCTGGAAGGACGCGAGCCATTAGCCGGTGGTGAAACCACCGGTTCAAGCGGCAGCACCCTGATCTCCTCCCGCCGCGCTCCGGCAGGAGCGCGAGAAGCGTGCGGCGACTCCACGTCACCGTCCTCCGCCCGCCCCTCGCGCCCCTCCAGGGCGCAGCCTTCCCCCACGATGGGTAGTCATCGTGATCCGGTGGTTTCACCACCGGCTAATCTCTCTCGTGCCTCCGGCACGCCCCGATTCTGAATTCGTCATTCGGATTTCGACATTCCCTCCCTCACTCCCCTTTCCCCCAACAATTCCGACCGACCACCGCCCCCGTTCACAAACACTCTCGTGGCAGGGCCGGGAGTCGGTCAGACAAACAAACACAACCAACCCAAACACACCCAGCACATACTATGGCTAACACCATCACCCCGCTCGGCCGCCGCGTCCTCGTGAAGCGCTCCCTCAGCGAAGAAAAAACCGCCGGAGGCATCTTCCTGCCTGACACCGCCAAAGAAAAACCCCAGGAGGCCGAAGTCATCGCCCTCGGCACTGGCAAAGACGACGAAGGCAAGGACGTGACCACCCTCTTCACCGTGAAGAAGGGCGATAAAGTCCTCATCTCCAAGTACGGCGGCACCGAAGTCAAAGTGGCCGGCGACGACCTCCTCATCATCAACGAAACCGACATCCTCGGCATCCTTGGTTAATCCCCTCTCAAACTTTAAACCTGAAACTTTAAACTCTTACCCATACCATGGCTAAACAACTCCACTTCGACGAAACCGCCCGTCAGGCGCTGCTCCGCGGCGTCACCAAGCTCGCCAAGGCCGTGAAGGCCACGCTCGGCCCTGCTGGCCGCAACGTCATCCTCGAAAAGAAATTCGGTTCCCCCACGATCACCAAAGACGGTGTCACCGTGGCCAAGGAAATCGAACTTCCATGCCCCTACGAAAACATGGGTGCCCAGCTCATCAAGGAAGTCTCCTCCAAGACCTCCGACATCGCCGGTGACGGCACCACCACCGCCACCGTGCTCGCCGAGGCCATCTACGCCGAAGGCCTTCGCAACGTGACCGCCGGTGCCAACCCGATCTCGCTCCAGCGCGGCATCATGAAGGCCACTGAGGCCCTCGTCGCCGAACTGAAGAAAATCGCTACCCCCGTGAAGGACAGCAAGGAAGTGGCCCAGGTCGCCACTGTGTCCGCCAACTGGGACGCCAGCATCGGCAACATCATCGCCGAAGCCATGGACAAAGTGGGCAAGGAAGGCACGATCACCGTCGAAGAAGCCAAATCCATCGAAACGACCCTCGAAGTCGTCGAAGGCATGCAGTTCGACAAAGGTTACCTCTCCCCTTACTTCGTCACCAATCCAGAGACGATGGAGTGCAACCTCGAGAACGCCTACATCCTCATCAACGAGAAGAAGGTCAGCTCCCTCAAGGACATGCTGCCTCTGCTTGAAAAGGTCGCTCGCTCCGGCAAGCCCCTCCTCATCATCGCCGAAGACGTCGAAGGTGAAGCCCTTGCCACCCTCGTGGTGAACAAGCTGCGCGGCACCCTCAACATCGTGGCCGTGAAGGCTCCTGGCTTCGGCGACCGCCGCAAAGCCATGCTCGAAGACATCGCCATCCTCACCGGTGGCCGCTGCATCACCGAAGACCTCGGCATCAAGCTCGAAAACATCGAGCTCACCGACCTCGGCCGTGCCAAGCGCATCACCATCGGCAAGGAAAACACCGTCATCGTCGAAGGCGAAGGCTCCACCGATGCCATCCAGGGCCGCGTGCAGCAGATCAAGAACCAGATCGCCGAAACCACCAGCGATTACGACCGTGAGAAGCTCCAGGAGCGTCTCGCCAAGCTCGCCGGCGGCGTCGCCGTCATCAACGTCGGTGCTGCCACCGAAACCGAGATGAAGGAAAAGAAAGCCCGCGTCGAAGACGCCCTGCACGCCACCCGTGCCGCCGTCGAAGAAGGCATCGTTCCTGGGGGCGGTGTCGCCCTCATCCGCGCTCAGGCCGCCCTTGGCGACCTCAAGCTCGAAGGTGACGAAAAGACCGGCGCTGAAATCGTCGCTCGTGCCATCGAGGCTCCTCTCCGTCAGCTCGCCGCCAACGCGGGCGTCGAAGGCGCTCTCATCGTGTCCGAAGTGAAGAAGGGCAAAGGAAACCACGGCTACAACGTCGCCACCGCCAAGTATGAAGACCTCATCAAGGCAGGCGTCGTCGATCCAGCCAAGGTGACCCGCAGCGCCCTCCAGCACGCGGCCTCCATCTCCGGCCTCCTCCTCACCACCGAATGCCTCATCGCCGACATTCCGAAGGAAGAGAAAGCCGACGCCGGCCACGCCCACGACCACGGCGGCATGATGTAAGGCTTCGTAGAACGAGTTTTCCAACTCGTTCATCCCCCTTTGACCGCGCGGCGACCCAACCCGCCTCGCGAATCAAAACCCAAAACCCCCACCAGCGGCCCGGAAGCAATTCCGGGCCGCTTTTTTTGTGTTCGGCACCTCTTTTCCACCGCCATTGCCAGCTCTTCAAACCGCGCCTAGACTCGACACCGCATGAGCGAAAAGACCCTTTTCCAAAAAATCATCGACCGTGAGATCCCCGCGCCGCTCGTCTATGAGGACGACCTCGTCGCCGCCTTCAACGACATCAATCCGCAGGCTCCCATTCACGTCCTCATCGTGCCGAAGAAGCTCATCCCGCGTGTCGGCGAGGCCGTGCCGGAAGATCAGGCCACGCTCGGCGCCTTGCTGCTCGCGGCGGGCCGTATCGCCGAAAAGCTCGGCATCAAGGCGCGGGACAAAGGCTTCCGCCTCGTCATCAACCATGGCCGCGATGCCGGCGAGACTGTGCCGCATCTCCACGTCCATCTTTTGGCCGGTCGCAGCCTCGAATGGCCTCCCGGTTGAGTTTTTTTGCAACTTCAGGCCGACACGTCGGTTTTTGAATCTCGTCATGGAACCGCTCTCACCTCAAGATCCTCTCCGCCAACTGCTCCAGCAGGCCCGGGACGTGCAGGTGCGCCCGAATTTCACCCGGAACGTCGTCCGTCTCGCCCGCCAAACGCCGCAGGAGCGTGGCTGGCTGGCCTCTTTGAAGGCTTGGTGGCAGGAAAACACCGCCCTTGGTGGTCTCAGCCTCGCCGGTGGAGCCGCTGCGGCCCTGGTGCTCGCCTTCACCTTCATGCAGCCCGAGCAGACGATGATGATCGTCCAAGCACCCGTGCTTGAGACCACTCCTGTTCTTCTCGATGAATCGCCTCTCCCTGCCGAGACCGAGGCCGCTTGGGAAAGCTCTCTGCACACTGAGGCCCTCCTCGCCGTCGAGGATAGCTCCCAACTCACCGACAGCGAGATCAGCTTCCTGCTCTACTGAGCGGCGAGCCGCCCGGTGAGAGATCATGGATGACACATCCGCGTCCGTCTTTATTGTGGCCGAATGCCCGCCGAGCCTCTCCTCCACATTCGCGATCTGAAAATCGAATTCCGTCGCCACGACGCGGAGCCGACGCTGGCCGTGAAGGGCATTGATCTCACCCTCCAGCAAGGCGAGTCCCTGGCCCTCGTCGGAGAAAGCGGCAGCGGGAAAAGCGCCACCGCCCTCGCCCTCGCCCGCCTGCTGCCTGAGCCGCCCGCCACGATTCGTGCGGCCGCGATGACCCTCGCTGGGCATGACATGCTCACGCTGAAGCCCGATGAACTGCGCAAGGTGCGCGGCAAAGAGATCGCCTACATCTTCCAGGAGCCGACGACCTCCCTCAATCCCGTGCTCACCATCCGCACCCAGATCGGCGAGGCGCTGGCATTGCACCGCCCCGATGTCTCCAAAGCGGATCGCGATGCCGAGATCGTGCGCTGGCTCGATAAAGTGGGCATCGTACAGCCTGAGAAGCGTCTGCATGCCTACCCGCACGAGTTGAGCGGCGGCATGCAGCAGCGCGTGATGATCGCCATGGCTCTCTGCTGCCAGCCCAAGCTCCTCATCGCCGACGAACCCACCACCGCGCTCGATGTCACCATTCAAAAGCAGATCATGGACCTCCTCGCCGATCTCCGCCGCGAACTGGGCATGAGCATCATCCTCATCACGCACAATCTCGGCATCATCCGCAGCGTCGCGGATCGTGTCGCCGTGATGTTTCGCGGCCAGATCGTCGAAACCGGCCTCGTGGACGAAATCCTGAAAAATCCCCAGCACGCCTACACCAAGGCCCTTTTGCACTGCGTCCCTCGCATGGGCACCAAGCAGCCGAGGCTGCATGCGATTGATTACGAGCTGCTGAAGACGGGGTGAACGTCGATGACCCAAAGGCCGGTAGTTCGTCTTAGAACGCTCAAATTCGCCGCAGAGGAGCAAAGAGGCGGAGGATGACGAGTTTGAAAGGCTCTGCCGCTCACGCGACCGGTAGCGGCCCGGCGGCGACGAGTTTTTTCTGGCGGGAGTCCACGACCAGATTTAGTCCTTCCAAGCTGCGAGCACCAAGCAGGAGAAGATCACCTTTTTCGGCAAAAACGACCTCATCAACCGTGAACGCCTTGTCCACTCGCACGATGGCAAAGCCCACGCTGCGAGTGATTTGCTGGCCGTTGGCCATCACGAAGGCCAGATCCTTCTTTTCGCGGTTCACGCCGATCTTTTCCAGCAAAGGCTCGGGCACCCAGGTGTACTCGCTGCCGGTGTCCACGAGCATTTTCTGAATCGTGAAGGATTGATTCCGCTCCACGACATTCTCGACTTTGACGGCGACGTTGAAGGTTCCCATGGCGGCATTTTGCCCATCACGGGCGAATTGGAAAGGCGGAATCCATGGCAAAGGTTGCCGTCGGGCTTCCCCTGCTCTCTTTAGGGCCGATGAATCTTGCTGAACTCGAAAAACGCCATTCATGGCATCCCTTCACGCCGATGCAGGCGTGGACGGCGGAGGAGCATGAGCCGGTGATGATTGAAAGCGGGCAGGGCTGCGTGCTGCGGGATCAACACGGGCGCGAGTATCTCGATGGGAATGCCTCGATCTGGACGAACATCCACGGGCACAACCACCCGGCGATCAACGCGGCCATCGCGGCGCAGCTCGGGAAGGTGGCGCACACGTCGTTTCTCGGCTTTTCGCATGGGCCGGCGGCCTTGCTGGCGAAGGCGCTCGTCGATTTGCTGCCGGGCGGGAAGATGGAGCGCGTGTTTTTCTCCGATGACGGCTCCACGGCCATCGAATGCGCGGTGCGCATGGCCTTGCAGTTCTGGCGGCAGAAGGGTCGGCCCGAACGCGATACCATCGTGGCCTTTGACCGCGCCTACCACGGCGACACGCTCGGCGCGGCGAGCCTCGGCGGCATTCCGACCTTCAAAGGCAGCGCCAACCAGTTTGGCTATCGCGTGCTCCGGGTCGCGAGTCTTGACGCTCTTGACCTCTTGACCGCTGACGATCAAAACCGCCTCGCCGCCGTTATCATCGAGCCGTTGATCCAAGGCGTGGCGAACATGCGCCTCTGGCCGAAGGGCATGCTGAGTGAACTGAATGCCTGGTGCGGCCAGAAGGATGTCTTTCTCATCCTCGACGAGGTCATGACGGGCTTTGGCCGCACGGGGAAGATGTTCGCGTGTCAGCACGAGGATGTGGTGCCGGATTTTCTCTGCCTCGCGAAGGGGCTGACGGGTGGTTATCTGCCGATGGCGGCCACGTTGACGACCAAACGCGTCTTTGAAGGCTTCCACGGGCCTGAAAACACCTTTTTCTACGGTCACAGTTACACCGCGAACCAGCTCGGCTGCGCGGCGGCGCTCGCTAGTTTGGGCGTTTTCCGTGACGAGGCTGTTTTGGAGCATTTACAGCCCAAAATCGCCCTTCTGGCCGAGATGCTCGCGGAGCTTCAAAACACGCCCGGTGTGCTCGCGACACGTCAGCTCGGTCTCATCGCCGGAATCGACGTGGAAGCCAGCGGAGCCGCGGTTTGTCTCGCGGCTCGGAGGCACGGTCTGCTCACCCGGCCGATCCAAAACACCCTCGTCCTCATGCCGCCGCTTTGCGTGACGGAGGAGGAACTGCGACAGATGGCGAAAGCGATCCGTTTGGCGCTGATTGAGACGCAGAAGTGAGAAAAGCGCTGTGATTATTTTTCTATAATTCGAGTGCCTAAAGTGTGGCTGTTCGCAGTTCTGAAAAACCTGCTCACCAACAGCCATGACATCCTCGAATTCACTCCCCCTTTGCATCGGTCTGCGTGACCGGGCTTCCGCTTGGCTGAAAAGCCTCTGCGCAGTCGCTTTGCTCGGCTCGCCCGTGATGGCGGTGGAGTTTGAGGTGCCGCGCAGCTTCTTCGTGGATCTCTCGACCCGTCCCGATGCGCTTTCGCTCGCGGCGTTTGACCTCTGCGTCCTGAATGCTCAGGCGGAGGCGGATTTGGAGCCCGGGCACATGCCGGAAACCGCTTCCTCGCGATGCTGAACGTGGCCGAGATGAAGGCCAATACCTTCCAGGAAAAGCTGGCCGCGAGACAAGCGGTGACGCTCACCGCCGGCAGCGAAAAGAACCAGCTCATCGTGGCGGATCCCTCGCCGCCGGGCTGGCTCGGCTGGGCGGTGGCGACCGATCCGGCCGCGAAAAAGGGTTTCGATGGTTTCGTGTTCAGCCTTGGCCATCAACCAGCCAGCAAAGCCTGGCGTGAGGCCGTGCTGGAGCTGGCGCAGGCGCTCAAAAAGCGTTTTCAGGACAAGCAGATCCTCCTCGATGCCCGCCTCGGCATCGGTGCCGAGGCCTCAGGTATCGCCCATGGCGTACTGGCGCTCGGGGTGCATACCCAGGGTGGCAAAAATGGCGCGACCGAGCTGGGGGCGCTCAATTCCGCCCGTGAAATCTCCGCCGTGCTGCGCCATGCCCGCGCCGCTGGGATGCGCGTGTTTGGTGTCGAGTTCGCCGCCGCGCATGATCACCAAACCATCCGCGAGGCCGCTGAGCGTCTTCACACGATGGGCGTGATGCCTTTCATCACCACGCCGCCGCTCGATGGCGTGAATCTCGGTCCCGTGGAAGAAGTCAGCCGCCGCGTGCTGGTGCTGCACGGCTGGGATGCCTCCCTCACCGGCGAGGCCGTGCCTGCGGCGGATATGACGCTGGCCGCCCGCTGCCTCCATGCGCCGCTGGAGTGGCTGGGCTTCCGTCTCGAATTCCTCACAATGACGAAGGACGCGCAGCGGCGTGAAGGCCACCGCTCGGGCGATGGGCTTCCTCGATCTCGAAGCGCCTGCCGATGCGAAGGTCGTCCTTACCGTGCGCGGCCAGGACACCGCCGGCACGGAGCATCGCTTTGATCAGGTGTTTCACGCGGCCTGGAGTTCCGCCTGGATGGAGCCTGCCGCACTCTGGGCGGGGCCGCAGGCAGACCTCTTTGCTTTCACCGCTGAATGGCTCGCAAAGGGCGGTATCACTCCCGCGCCAGATACGACGACGCTCGATGGCCGCCGTGTGTTCTTCAATGCCTTCAGCGCCGAGGGTTTCACGATGCCGTCCGCTCTTCCCGGCTTCCGCCTGTGTGCCGAAGTGGTGCGTGAGCGCATCCTGAGCCGCTACTTTCTGCCGTTCACCGTCGCTGTGTGCGAGGCGGACCTTCGTGGCTGGCGTCCGGGGCAGAAGCCTGAGGACGCGCCGCACTTTGAGCAGCTCGCCCGCGCCATCTTCGACATGCCGCATGTGGCCGCCGCCTCCTATTCCTTCTCCCAGCCGACGCAGTGGACTCAAGAGGATAAAATCAACGGCCCGCTCAACGAGCACGCCAAGACCAACCGCTTCGATATGGAACGCGAAGTCGCTGGCTCGATGAGTTACATCCACAGCGCTCTGCTCCCGGCTGGCAAAAGCGTCTCGCTCATGCTCTGGCTTGCCACCGGCGCTCCCGGCTCCGAAGCCCTCGATTACTGCGCTCGCATCGGCGTGCAAAGCCTCACGCCCGCGCCTTCTCGTAGCGCCGGAGACTCCGCCGTGATCGCTATGCCCACGGCGAACGAGGTCACCGCGAACAGTTGGATGCATGGCGAAAACGTGGAGGTCTTTGCCACCGCCGCCAGCCGTGCCGATGCGCGCCCCACGCTCGACCAGCAGCTCGCCACCTTACAGGCCGCCGATGGTCAGCACCTTCCCGCGTTGCGCGCGCTGCAACGCATCGCCACCGAAAACCTCGCCGAGGCCGACCTCCGCCACATCGCCACGCTGGGAGAGATCCTCGACGACACCTCCACCGCGTTGCAGGCCCGTCAGATGATCGTCGAACGTCAGGAAAAGCCCTCCGTTGCCGACCTCATGGCCATCGCCGCCCTCACCCCGCAGCACGACGATCCCGCCCTCGCCCAGACCGCCCTTGCCGCCGCCGCCGAAAAGGCCCCGCAGATCAAACTCGTCGGCGAATGGCTCCAAAACTCCTGCCTCGGCACCGCCTGCACCTTCAGCACCGCCGTCGAGCAAGTGAAACCCGCCATCGAAGTGCCGCAGGAGGAGTGAGCTGCTGACTCGGATTTCTCAGCCATCCCAAGCTGCACCTGTCACATGGTTTGCCGCAGAGGGGCGGAGGAGCAGAGGGCGCAGAGATTAAACAGAAGGAAATCTTGGCTTCCTCTGCCTCTTTGCCCCTCTGCGGCCAAGACGAGCGTGAGAATAGCCTCCTCGAAGACCTGCACCGCCATCAAGCCGTCTTCTTGCTGCCCACGGCCAGCACGCTGTTCACGAGCTGGATGAGCGCCTCACGCTGATAAGGCTTGGGTAAGGCGGCGGTGAAGCCGTAGGCGGCGCTGTCTTTCATCACGGGATCATCGCGGTAGCCGGAGGAGACGATGGCGAGGATCTGCGGATCGATACGGCGGAGGTGCATCATGGTTTCACGACCACACATGCCATCGGGAATGGTGAGATCGAGGATCACGAGGTCATACGGCTGGCCTTTTTGCATGGCCTCCCGGTAAAGGCGGAGTGTTTCCTTGCCGTCGCCGGTCTCGTGGACCTCGTGCTTGGCCCATTCGAGCGTGTGGCGGAGCAGGTAACGCACGAGGAGATCGTCTTCGAGGAGAAGAATGCGGTGGGAGGCGGATTTCGGCTTGGCGACGGGGGCGACGGGCTGAAGCAGCTGGCTGGGCGGCGGCACGAGGATGGCTTCCAAAGCGCGGCGCATGTCCGTGATGCTTTGATAGCGCTGCGCCCGATCTTGGATCATCGCCCGCGTCAAAATGCCGTCGATGCGGGCATCGAGGCTGGGGCGGAGTTGCGAGGGTGGCAGCCAGGAGCCACGCGGCAGGGCACCGGTGAGCATTTGATACGCCATGACACCCACGGCGTAGATGTCGGCCCGGTGATCGACCTCGCGCTGCATGTCGTACTGCTCGGGAGAGGCATATTCGGGCGTGCCCATGACCATGTGCGTCTCGGTGACCATGGTGGGCGTTTTGACGAAATTCTTCGCGAGGCCGAAATCGGTCACTTTGATCTCGCCTTGGCGAGTGAGTATGAAGTTCGCGGGTTTGATGTCGCGATGCACGATGCCCTTTGAGTGGGCGTATTCGAGGGCCTTGCAGATCTGCGGGATGAGCTGAAGGGCCAGATCGGTGGTCATGCGGCCCTGGCGCATGATTTCGCCCATGTCCATGCCATCGACGAACTCCATCACGAAGTAGAGGAACTCGCTGCCGAGATGGCCGTAATCGTAGATGGCGACGATGTTCGGATGGCTGAGCTGGGCCATCGCCTTGGCCTCGCGGCGGAAGCGGTCTTCAAAGGCGTAGTCGTAGCCATCGCTCAGTCGCAGCACCTTGATGGCGACGGGCCGACCAAGGCTGAGCTGGGTGCCGCGAAAGACCGTCCCCATGCCACCCATGCCCACGCGGGCCTGCACGGAGTAGCGCCCCAGCGGCATCATGCGCATGATGTCCTCCACCGAAGGCGGTGAAGGGCGGTTCAGTACCGGGGGAGCGGCGGCGGGAGTCATGAGCTGGCTGTTTCTAGCTGTGAAACGGTACTCTGACACACACGGCGGCCTCCCGCCAAGGGGGAAATCAGATCACCGCCTTGAAATAGCCGAGATAAGCCAGCGCCGCGCCGACGAGGATGGCGAGTTTCACCACGGAGGCGCCGGAGAGGATCTTTTTCTTCGCCAGCACCGGCAGGAAGCCAAGCACGAGCCACAGGGAGACCTTGATCCAAATCCAAAGCGGCATCGAGCCCATGATGCCCATTTTCGCCAGCATGCCGAATCCGGACACGAGGCTGATGAGCAATCCAATCCCATGCCACATCATTGCCGATTTGGCCCGTTCGGAAGAAAGCAGTCCGCCGTAGCCGACGAAGACGAGGATGAGGCCGATGAGATGGAGGTAATGGTAAAACTGGAGGGACATGGTCATCGATGATGCCGCCGATAGCCGTCGGCTCAAGCACCAAGGGCGCAAATTTCGCGGCATGGCGGACAAGATCGGCACGGCACAGATTCCTGCTGACAGGGGCCCTCCCGGCATGGCAGCCTCCGCTTTGCCATGAAAATGCTGCTTTTCACCCTGCTAGCGGTCACGGCCGCCCATGCTGCTGATCCACAAATCACCCTCAACGCCAAGGTGCTCAGCATTCCGGCTCGTTCCCCGGCCCTCCTTTCCGCTGGCCTGGTAATTGATCCTGCTGGCGGCATGCAAAACCTGGGCCTCCTGAGTCCAGAGCGTGCCAAGGCTGTCATCGAGGTTTTGAACTCGGCCAAAGGCGTGGAACTCCTCAGCACGCCGACCGTAACGACAAAGGACCAGCATCGCGCCACCATCGAGATGGTGCGCGAGTTCATTTACCCGACCGAGTTTGATCCCGGCACGATCAAAAACCTGCCCGAGGGCAAGCCGATCACATTGAAGCCTGGGGAGACGGTGACGGCCATACCCGCCACGCCCACGGCCTTTGAAATGCGCCCGCTGGGCATCCGCATCGAATTCCAGCCCACCCTGCTGGCCGATGGCAGCATTGATCTGGTCTTGGCACCGGAGCTGGTGTCCTTCGAGGGCTTGGTGAACTTCGGCAAACCCATCCAGGCCGTCTCCGCCGATGAGGAGGGCAACCTGCGGCAAGCCACCGTCGCGGAAAGCAACATCCAGCAGCCCGTTTTCCAGTCGCTGAAGACCACGACGACCGTGAATCTCCAGCCTGGCCAGTGCCTCCTGCTCGGTGGTCTCGCCGGAGGCCCCAACAAGCTCCCCTTGGACAAACCCTTCCAAGGCCAGCCGCAGCCTGCCAAGCCAGACCAGCTCATCTTTTTCATGATCGAGGCCAAAATAAGCGGGAAATAGACCCTGCCTCTACATCCGGCAGCGGCTTCACCGGGCGACTTTGTGAAATTTTTCACAAAATGCGGTTGCCGCCCCTCGCCCTCGCTCGCATCATCGGCTTCCCGTGTGCTTTTTGGCCTTTGGCGTGCTTCACCAGCCCCATCCGTCATTCATCATTCGGATTTCGACCTTTCCCCGCATGCCTCCGCTTCTGTTTTACCTCCTCGCTGCCATCACCCTGGGCTTTGGGCTCATGGTGGTCACGGCGCGGAACCCGGTTTCCAGCGCCCTCGCGCTGGCCTCGTGCTTTGTGGGGCTGGCGGCCCTGTTCGTGAGCCTGGATGCCTACTTCATCGGCACGATTCAAATTCTCGTTTATGCCGGCGCGGTGATGGTGCTGTTTTTGTTCATCATCATGCTGCTGGACATCAAGGCGGAGGAAGGCAAGCAGCCGAATCTGGCCGCCATCGTCAGCGGCATCGTGGTGGCCGTTTTACTCGTGACGCAGATCATGACCGTCGTGAGTCACACGAAACTGGCGGAAAAATCGCTGCAAAACACCCCGCTTGCCCTCGTGGAGGCCGCCAGCAAGGCGGAAGGCGCGGCGAAGCTGCCGACCATCGCGAATGATTTGAAGGCCGGGACGCTTCCCGATGCCAAATTGATCGGCTTCACCCTCTTCAACCAATACGGCTTCCACATCCAAGTCGTCGGTCTGCTGCTGCTCGTGGGCACGGTGGGCGTGGTGGTGCTGAGCAAGCGTGAAAAGACCTCAGGAGGTGCCGCATGATCACATTGGGCCATTATCTCGTCGTCAGCGGCATGCTTTTCGCCCTCGGTTTGGCCGGGGTGATCGCCCGCCGGAACATCCTCATCATCTACATGTGCCTGGAGATGATGCTCAGCGCCGCAAACTTGGCGCTAGTCGGCTTCAGCCGCTTCCATCTCGTCAACGGCCTGCCGGATTACACCGCGCAGTCGCTCGTCTTTTTCACCATCACCGTGGCCGCCGCCGAGGTGGCCGTGGGCCTCGCCATCATCGTCGCTCTGTTCCGCACGAAGCAAAGCGTGGAGACCGAGGCCATCACCAAGCTCCAAGGCTGACCCGCACCTCTCGAACGCCGCTCCATGCCTCCCGCCGACGCCCAATCCCCAGGCCAGTTCCTTCCCACGATCCTGCTGCTGCTGCCGTTTTTCTCGGCGCTCATCATTTTGCTGGGTCATCGGGCCTTGAAAAACGCCAGCGTGCTCATCTCGGTGGGTTCCTCTGTCATCTGCTTCCTCGCCAGCCTCGCGCTGCTCGCCACCAAGGGTGCTGAAGGCACCGTGAGCATCCTTCCTTTCATCGACGTGCCGGGCTTCCAGGCCGGGATCGATGCCATGATCGACGATCAAAGCCGCGGCATGATGTTCATCGTGACCTTCATCGGCATGCTCGTGCACATCTTCTCGCTGGGCTACATGAAGGACGACGAGGCCAAGCCGCGCTTCTTCGGTTCGCTGTCTCTGTTCATGTTCTCCATGACCGGCATCGTGCTGGCGGGGAATCTGGTGATGATGTTCATCTACTGGGAACTCGTCGGTCTGAGCTCCTACCTGCTCATCGGTCACTGGTATCAGAAGGCCAGTGCCGCCGAGGCCTGCAAAAAAGCCTTCCTCACGAACCGAATTGGCGACTTTGGCTTCATGATCGGGATTTTGATCCTCTTCGGCCTGAACAAGGGCGATCTGAACATCGACAACCTTCGCGACGCCTTTGTGACCGGCGGCCCATTGGCTGAGGTGCTGAAAAACAATCCCGGCATCATCACCGTCGCCGCGCTGTGCCTCTTCATGGGGGCCGTTGGCAAATCGGCGCAGTTTCCGCTGCATGTCTGGCTGCCGGACGCGATGGAAGGCCCCACGCCGGTTTCCGCGCTCATCCACGCCGCCACGATGGTGGCTGCGGGCGTCTACATGCTCGTCCGGGTGAGCTTTGTGATCGTCACACCGCTGGCTGCCGAGACCATTGCAGGCATCGGCTGTTTCACCGCGCTGCTCGCGGCGCTGATGGCCACCCAGCAGGGCGATATCAAACGCATCCTGGCCTACTCCACGCTCAGCCAGCTCGGCTACATGGTCATGGCCGTCGGCGCTGTCTCGATGGCCGCCATTGATGGTCACGCCGCGCACGGTGCCCATCCCGGCCACCCGGCGATGTTCCACCTTTATACGCATGCTTTCTTCAAGGCGATGCTCTTCCTCGGCTCCGGTGCCGTCATCTACGCCTGCCACCATGAGCAGGACATCTGGAAAATGGGCGGCCTGCGCAAGCACATGCCGATCACCTTTTGGACCTTCGCCATCGGCACTGCCGCCCTCATGGGTGTGCCGCCGCTGAGCGGTTTCTGGAGCAAGGAAGCCGTCCTCGGTGCCGCCTTCGACAGCGGCTGCCGCGTGCTCTTCATCGCCGGTGCCGCTACCGCCGCGCTGACCGCCTTTTACATGACGCGACTGCTCGTCGTGGCCTTCTTCGGCAAAGCCCGCACCGAATCCGCGCACCACGCCGTCGAAGTGCCGCTCGTCATGGCGCTGCCTCTGGCCCTCCTGGCCATCTTTTCGATCTTCTCTGCTTGGGGGCCTTTCTCCGACTTCCTCCAGGCGATGAAACCTGAGCATGTCGAAGGTCACGATACCGTCCTGTGGACCTCCGTTGCCGTGCTGCTCATCGGCTCCATCAGCTCCTTTCTGCTCTACAAGGGCAAGGATGCCGACCCGATCCGCATCAAGCTCTTCGCCAACAAATTCTACTTCGACGAGATCTACGCCGTCATCGTCCGCGAGTGCCAGGATCGTCTGGCATGGTTCGTGACCGGCATTGAGCGCATTTTTGTCGATGGCCTCGTCGCCCGACTTCCAGCGGCCATCGTGGCCCGCATCGGCTCGGCCACCCGCATGCTCCAGGGCGGGCATCTGCAAGGTTACACCTTCCTGCTGGGCGGCGGCATCATCGCCGTGGTTTATCTCGTCGTGTTTGTGCTGCCCCGCACCCATTGATCCCATCTCCGAATGAGCGTTCTCGAAATCGTCATCCTGCTCCCGATCCTCGCCGCTCTCGCGGTGCTGTTCGGAGCGCCTGCCCGTGCCGCCTCCGTCGGAGCCACGCTGGCGAATCTGGTCATCGTGCTGGCCCTGAGCTGGCAATACGCCGCCAAAGGCAGCACCGGCCTCGCCTTCACCCAGGCTCGTGAAGTCCTCGCCAATCCCGCGATCAGCTTTTCCGTCGGCGCGGATGGTGTCTCGCTTATTTTGGCACTTTTGACCGCCATCGTGATGTTTGCGGCCGTCTGGCAGATCCAGGACCGCCCGGCCATTTTCTACGTCGCCTCGCTTTTGATCGGCGGCGGCGCGTTGGGAGCCTTCCTGACAACCGATGTTTTCTTCATCTACGCCTTCCACGAGCTGGCGCTCATTCCGACCTTCCTCATGATCGCCCTCCACGGCCACGCGGAGCCGATCGAGCGCAAAAAAGTCGCCTGGAAAGCCACGGTGTATCTCGGCGTCGGCAGTTTGGTGCTGCTCGCGGGCCTTGTGTGGCTCGTCGTCGAGTTCAGCGGCGGTCGCGATCTCACCTTCGACCTCGAAGCCCTTCGTGCGCAGGCCAAGCTGACCCCGCTGCCGGTCGAAAAGCAGGGCGTAATCTTCTTTGTGCTGCTGCTCGGCTTTGGCACCCTCGTCAGTCTCTTCCCCTTCCATAGCTGGGCCGCTCCCGCCTATGCCACCGCGCCCACACCCGTCGCCATGCTGCATGCGGGCGTGCTGAAGAAATTCGGTCTCTACGGCCTGCTGCGCATCGCTCTGCCACTGCTGCCGCAGGGCGCGAATGTCCCCTGGGTGCAAAACGCGCTGCTCCTGATGCTCTTGGGCAATATCCTCGTTATGGGGCTCGTCACCATCCGTGCCAGCCGCCTCGACGACACGCTTGCCAACTCCAGCGTGATGCACATGGGCTACATCTTCCTCGCCCTCGCCGCAGGCAGCGAGATCGCCCTCAAAGGCGCGGTGCTTCTGATGTTTGCGCACGGCGTGTCCATCGCGCTGCTCTTTGCCCTGTCTGGCAAGATGCGCAACCAACTCGGCACCCTCGAATACAGCAAGCTTGGCGGTCTCGCCTCTCACGCACCGGCCTTCACCGTGCTGTTTGCCTTTGGGGCCTTCGCCAGCATCGGCCTGCCGGGCCTCAGCAACTTCGCGGGCGAGGCCATGGTCTTCGCCGGCAGCTTCACCACCTTCAGCGGCACGCTCACGAACCTGCACTGGACTGTCATCCTCGCCCTGTGGGGCGTCGTGATGAGCGCCGTCTATATGCTCCGCGCCTACCGCCACATCTTCCACGGCAGCGCCACCACCGGCCTCTTCATGAGCGACCCCGCCCTGCCGCAGCGCCTTCCCCTCATCCTCATGGCCGCCACCCTCCTGCTCACCGGCTGCTGCCCCTGGCTGCTGCTGAATTTGCTGAAGGGTGCTCTGGCGGCCTCCTAAATCCTCCTCGTCCTCCTACTCGAACTCGTCCTCGTTTCTCCCGCTCCGCCGCCCCAGAACCACAGAAGTCAGAAATCAGAGCCGCAGATCGCCTAGCGCCCCATTTTCATTTTTCAGTTTCCAATTCTCAATTTTCAGTCCCGCGCCCCCGAAACACCTCTTCCCAGCCGATTTGATCGAGGACGAGTTCGAGTAGGAGGACGAGGACGACAAAAAGCCTCCCCGATCTCTTAGCTCTTCGCCCTTTGCCATTCGCCCCGATGTCCGTCTTCACCCTCGAAGCCAGCCTCGCCCTTCTCGGCCTCGTCCTCCTCTTGCTGGAGGCCTTTAAGCCGGAGATCTCCCGCCGCACGCTCGGCTACACAGCCATGGCCGGCACCGCGCTCGCGCTCGTGCTGCTGCCCCTTTGCGGCACGCAGCTTCCCGAGTTCATGCAGCCCTGGCACCAGATCGATACCCTGGCGCTCTTTTACAAAGGCTTCGCCCTCGTCATCACGCTGCTCGTGCTTTGGCTCACGCTTGAGTGCGCCCCCTACCTTACGCGTTTCACGCTCGATGGAAAACTCGCCGAGATGTTCAGCCTGCCGCTCATCGTCTGCGCTGGCATGATGTGGATGGCCTCCGCCCGCGACCTTGTCACGATCTTCATCACGCTCGAACTCGTCACCATCAGCTTCTACGTCCTCGTCGCCTTTGCCCGCAAAAGCGCCCTCAGCCTCGAAGCCGGCGTGAAATACCTCATCCTCGGCGCTTTGAGCACCGGCGTGCTCGTTTATGGCATTGCCTGGATCTACGGTGCCACCGGCAGCATGAATTTCGACGCCATCGGCAAGGCACTCGCCAATCCCGCCACCAGCAAATCCGCCGCGCTCTTCGGCGCCGCCATGCTGCTCGTCGGCCTCGGCTTCAAGGTCGCCGCCGCACCCTTCCACATGTGGGTGCCGGATGTGTATCAAGGTGCGCCCACCCCGGTGACCACCTTCCTCTCCGTCGGATCCAAGGCCGCCGGCTTCGTCGTCCTCACCCGCGCTCTCGATGCCTTCGCCGCCCCCGGTTCCATCATCGGCAGCGAGGTGCAGAGCCTCCTGCTCGTCGGCGGCTCGCTCACCGTCCTGCTCGGCAGCCTGCCCGCCATCTTCCAGACCAGCGTGAAGCGCCTGCTCGCCTATTCCAGCATCAGCCACGCCGGCTACCTGCTCCTCGCGCTCGCCTGTGGCAGCGGCGGCCGCTTCGACATCGGCAGCAACGGCATCGTCGCCTTCTACCTCGCCACCTACCTGCCCATGACCGTACTCGGCTTCCTCGCGCTCGGCCTCATGCGTGTGAACGGCCAGGGCGAGGACCTTGGCGACTTCCAGGGTCTCGCCAAACGCTCGCCGCTCCTCGCGCTCGTCATCACCATCGCCTTCGCCAGCCTCGCCGGCCTGCCGCTCACTGCTGGCTTCATCGGCAAGATGTTCGTCTTCCTCAGCCTCGTCGATCACGGCTACTGGGGAGCCCTGACCTGCGCCGTCATCGCCGCCGCCGCCGGGTTCTACTACTACTTCCGCATCATCCTGGCGATGTACACCACCGAAGGCAGCGAAAAGCCCGCCCTCACCCTCACTCCGCTCACCAAAGCCATCGCCTGCGGCCTCGCCCTCGTGATCCTCGCCCTCGGCGTCTATCCCCGCCCCCTGCAAAAGGTTCTCACGCCTCCCGCAGCCGCTGTCGTGGTGAAGTGATCCCGGAACGTGGAACAGGTTTTCCAACCTGTTCATGCCGCGAAGATCTGACGGACTTAATTTCTGAGAGCCGATCTAGCTCGAGTTCATCTTCGAGGACAAAAGGGTCTCACCTATCACCTCGGGCAGAGGCACTTCCAGGACGCTACGGCGTGATCTGGAGTGACGGGGGGCGTGAGAGCGTCCACTTCGGTACGCAACCTTCATGAGCCTGCGAAACGGTGGCGGCGAAATCGGCGAGGTAGCCGAAGGGATGCGAAACTTCGACGACTTCGGCTTTTCGAGCTTCGAGATCGGCTTTGACCTCGATGGTGCCTTTCAGCAGGTCGAATTCGATTTCGTCGTCGTCCTGCACTTTGGCGATGGGGCCGCCCAAAACGGCCTCCGGGGTGCAATGCACGCCTACCGCACCGGCGGAGACTCCGGAGACGCGGCCATCGGTGATGAGCGCGACTTTACCATACAGTTCCGGCACAGCGAGCGCGGCGCTGGCGACGTGCATTTCCGGCATGCCGAGTGCCACGGGGCCGCTGCCGCGGATGAGAACGATGTGGCCGGGCTTGATGCGGCCTTGCGCGGCGGCTTCAAAGACGCCTTTGCTGTCGTTGAAGCAGATGGCACGGCCGCTGAAGCGCGGCTCTTTGAGGGAGGACACTTTGAAGACCATGCCGTGCGGCGCGAGGTTGCCAAAACACACCTGGATGTCGGCATAGTCTTTGAAAGGCTGGTCGTGCGGGGCGATGAGGGCGTTTGGAAAGGGCACCGCTTTGGCGCTGGCGAGATTTTCGGCCAAAGTGCGGCCGGTGACGGTCAGGCACGAGCCGTCGAACAGTCCGGCATCAAGGATGTGCTTCAAAAGCATCGTGGTGCCGCCGAGGCGGTGCAGATCGACCATGGTGCCGCGTCCGCGTGGCGCGAAGCTGCACAGCACTGGCACTTTGCGGCAGATGGCCTGCACATCGCGCAGCGTGAAGTCCACACCAGCCTCGCGGGCGACGGCGAGGAGGTGGATGACGCCGTTCGTGCTGCCGCCGATGGCGGCGATGGCCGTCATGGCATTCGTGAGCGACTGCTTGGTGATGATATCACGCGGGCGGATGTTCTTTTCGAGAAGGTTCCGCACGGCTTTGCCGACGCGGAGGCATTCCTCACGCTTTCCGGCCTCGATGGCCGGCATGGACGAGGTGTCTGGCAGACTCAGACCCATCGCTTCGAGCGTGATGCCCCAGGTATTAAAAGAAGCCGCGATGCCGCAGCCGCCGGGCCCCGGGCAGGCGGTGCGGATGATCTGCTCGCTCTCGTCCCAGCTCATCGTGCCCTGCGCTTCCTTCGCGGCGGCGTCATAGACATCGAGGATGCTCGTCGCCTGACCTTTATGGCAGCCGGGCATGATGCTGCCGCCATTGACGATGAGGCCGGGGAAGTTCGTGCGTGCCAACGCCATCGCGAAGGCCGGCCCGTTCTTGTCACAATGATGCAGGCCGATGATCGCATCGTAGCTGTGTGCGGTGCAAATCATCTCCGCGCCATTGGCCATGAGGTTGCGCGAGCAAAGCGAAGCTGCACCGCCGATGTTGCCCTGGGTGATATTGTCACTAACCGGCGAGACGCCGAAGGGAAAGCCGATCATTCCTGCCTCGGCGCAGCCTTGCGCGAGGAGCCTCGCCAGCTCGTGCGCGCGCACGTTACAGATATTGCCATCCAGTAGCGGCGTGCCGATACCGATTTGCGCCCTGTCGAAGTCTTCCTCTTTGAAGCCTAGCCCCCAGTAGAAAGCCGTGATGCCGCGCTGCCAGCCACGGGTGACGTTGCGCGAGTTCCAGTTGAGGGATTTTTGGTCTGCCATGAGGCCGCTGAGGCTAGCGAGCATGTCTCCTCACGGCAAAAGAAAAGCTCCCGGCCTGCGAACAGACCGGGAGCTTCCTAACCATTTGATCAGTGCTGAAGCGGGAGAACCAGTCCCGCGACGAATTAGAACGCGATGCTCAAGCGAGCACCCCAGAACACTTCGTTGTGCTCGGTCAGATTGAGCGAGGAGCGAAGGTCAAGGCTGTGATTCCAAGCCACATAAGGCGTGAAAGTGGCAGACTTGGTGAGCTTAATGGGAGCAGCCACGGACACGAGGAGGTGGGTGAAACCGGAGGTGTTCGCATTCAAAGGCTGGCCGTTCAGGTGGGTGAGGACAGGAGACTGATTACCGGTGTAGTAATCGAGGCCATAACCAGCCTGAAGGGAGGGAACGATGCTCATCCAATCGGTGACCGCGAAGGTGTAATCAGCACCGGCTTGGAAGTAGGAACCACCGACCTGGAAGTCGTAGTAATAGCCAAGGTAAATATTGGCAGCTCCGAGAGGGATGGCCATGGTGAAACCAAGCTCGTGAGCGCCACTGATGCCGAATTCTGGGTCATTGCCAGCATTTGGGCCACCGGTGCCGAAACCGCCAGGACCAACACCGTAGGGCGAGGAGCCAGCATAGGAATCCGGATAGTAGTAGTACTGGTACTGGACGCCAAACTTGGCCCAGCCGGCGTTGTAATTGAGGGAGGTGATCAAATCGAGCTCCGAGTAATCGAAGCCTTTGTCAGCCGAACCCAAAGGAGCGACTGCTGCGGCCACGAAGGGAGTGTCGAACGTGGAGATGTAGGCAGCGCCCACGCCCCAGGTCAGCTTATCAGTGACTGGGATGGAGAGGTTCAGCGCGGTGGTGACGATGTTGTCAGCGAACCAGAGGCCACGGAAGTAGTAGCGTGAGTCGTAGGCGACGTCGAGGGTAGCACCGATGCTGTCGAAAAGAGCCGTGGGGGCGGGTTCGATAGGGGCGGGGTTTTTTGGGGCAGGAGCGGTGCCTGCCGTGGCGTTCAGGGCTGTGCAGACGGCGAGAGTCGCCACCGACTTGGCCATGATCGAGTTGAGTCGATTGAGCTTCATTATGTTGGTCGAGTTTAGTTTGTTGGTGTTGAGGTTGCCGCCTGCCGGCAGGCAGACTGACTCCACTTGCTTAGCAGCCCCCGTGCCAAACTGGGGCTGTTTTATGATTTTTTGAAACAACTGGGCTTAAATACCTGCCGAGGTTCAAAATTTGCTCCGGCAGATGCCCGGCACTGAGCGTGATGCGCAGCCTCGCTCGGCCCCGCGCCACAGTGGGGAAACGGATGGCTGGCACGAGAAAACCGGCCTCCAGAAGGTCTTTCGATGCTTCTAGGGCCACGGACTCACCGCCGAGGATGATGGGCAAAATCGCCGCCGGGTGCGCAGGAGTCTGAATCAGTCCGCTGAGCATCGAAATGTGCTCGTGAAGTCTTTGGCGGCGTTTTTCGCCCTCCTCGCCCGCGATGAGTTTTAGCATTTCACCCGCCGCGTAGGCCAGATGAGGTGGTGGCGCCGTGGAGTAGATGAGGCTGCGGGCACGATTGATGAGAAGATCGATCGCCGGCCGAGACGCGGCGAGGTAGCCGCCGCTCAGGCCGAGAGCCTTGCTCAGCGTGCCCATGTGTAGTTCGATGCGGTTTTCCAGTCCCAGCGCTGCCGCAAGGCCCCTCCCCTGGGGTCCGAGCACGCCCACCGCATGCGCTTCATCAAGCAGCAGCCATGCGCCGTGCTTGTCTTTGAGCTCCACGATCTCACGCAGGGCCGCCGCATCGCCATCCATGCTGAAAATAGACTCCGTGATGATCAAAACGCGGCCGGCGGCGGTTTCGAGCAGGCGGGAGAGCTTGTCGAGATGGTTGTGTGGGAAGATGCGGATCACCGCGCCGCTCAGCCGGGCGGCATCGACGAGGCTGGCATGGCAAAGTTTATCGAGAAGGATCGTATCACCGCTACCCATGAGGGCTGGAAGGGTGCCGAGAGCCACGGCAAAGCCGCTGCTGAAGCACAGCGCCGCCTGAGTCCGCTTAAAATCCGCCAGCGCCTCCTCCAACTGCATGTGCGCCCGATGCGTGCCGCAGACGAGCCGCGAGGCACCCGAGCCGCCGCCGTGCTTCGCCACACCATCCGCCAGCGCTTCGCACATCTCATCGGAGCCAGCGAGAGCGAGGTAGTCGTTGGAGGAAAAATTCATCAACTCACGGCCTTCTCGCTTCACGATCACGCCGTTCACCTCATCGAGCGGTCGCAGCTCACGCCAAAGCTCCTGCGTATGCAGATCGTCGAGTTCAGAGATGAGGTTCCAGTCTCTCATCACTCTTTGAGTCTCCGCTCCACCGCTTCATCCTTCGCCACGCCGAGCGAGAGCGCCTTTTCGTAGTGCCGCTTGGCGAGCTCGATGGAAGGCGGGCGCTGCTCCAGCATCATCAAAGCTAGGTTGAAGTGTGCGATGCCGTAATCCGGTTTCAGTTCGAGGGCCTTTTGCAGCTCCGCTTCCGCTGCTCCTGCCCAGCCGAGGTTTTTCGCGGCGATGGCGAGGTAGTTATGTGCCCTTGCATCTTCGGGATCTTCGTGAATCGCCCGCGAGAGCGCGGAGACCGCTAGATAGGTATCACCCGCCTCCAACCGCAGCAGTCCGAGCGCCACCCAGGACTGAGCGAGTGCCGCATTGTGCTCCACGGACTGCTCGAAGCATTCGATGGCCTTTTTCGCATCACCTGCCTGCTGCTCCACCGCACCGAGGTTTGCCCACACGAGGGCGTTTTTTGGGTCCATCTCGATCATCTCGTTGTAGGCCTTGCGTGCACCGGCCCAATCACCCTTCGAGAAGGCCACGGCGGCCTTCTCATTGAGCGCCTTCGTGAGAGGCGGCAGCTCACCCACCTTCTCAACAGCTGCGGGCGTCAGCGGTGAAGTCTCCTGAGCAGGGAGGAGTGGGCAAAATAGTAGTGTGCAGAGCCATGGAGAGAGCCATTTCATCCTCCCACCATGCCTTCATTTGAGGGGAGTAAAACCTCTTGCTCAATTCCTGTTGGTCGCGAATGTTCGAGCGAACAACAAAACGCGCCGTTATGAACCCCATCCTCTCCGCCAGCGCCCCTCAGCTCACCGCACGTCAGCAGGAACTGCTCGATTACCTTCGCGGCTACCAGCGCACCAACGGCGTCATGCCCTCCACGCGGGACATTCAGCGTCACTTCGGCTTCTCGAGTCAGACGGCCGCGATGAGTCACCTGAGAGCTTTGGAGAAAAAAGGGGCCATTCGCCGCCATCCCAACATGGCCCGCGCCGTCGTTTTTCCGGAAGACCTCGATCGTGCTGAGATCATCGACATTCCCGTCTTCGGCAGCATTCCCGCCGGCATGCCGAGCGATGCAGCCCAGCACGCCGAAGGTTGCATCTCGGTCGATATCAACACGCTCGGCATCCCGCGTGCCTCGAAAAGCTTTGCCCTCAAAGTGCGTGGTGATTCGATGATCGAGGCGCACATCTGCAGCGGTGATCTCGTCATCCTCGAAATCAAGGAACCGCGTGAGAAAGACATCGTCGCCGCATTGATCGACGGTGAGACGACCCTCAAACGCTACCTCGTCAGCAACGGGCAGCCCGTTCTCAAAGCCGAAAATGAGGAGTATCCAGACCTCCTGCCCGCTCGCGAGCTGCTCATCCAAGGCGTCATGATCGGCATGATCCGCCATTTCAGAAGAGATTGAGCCTCCCAGTGGTGCCATGACAGGCTACTTCGACTTCAATGCCACCACGCCGCTGCTGCCCGAGGCACGCGAGGCTTGGCTGCGAGCCGCTGAAAAGCACTGGCACAATCCTTCCAGTCTCTACCGTGAGGCGGGCATCACCAATCAGAAGCTCGAGACAGCACGGGAGCGGCTGGGTGAATTACTTCGGGTGGAAGCAGAGCGTATCGTCTTCACTTCGGGAGCCACGGAGGCAAACAACCTGCTCTTTTCAGCCTTCACAGGCCAAAAAACGGCGATTTCCACTATCGAGCATCCCAGCGTCCGCGAAGCCGCACGGCAATGGACGAAGGTTTCGACCTTCGAGGCAGAGGGTGAGATGCCTGAAGGCGTGGCACTCGTCTCCGTGATGGCGGCGAACAATGAAAGCGGTCAGCTTTTACCTTGGCGGGAGCTTTCGCTACTTTGCCGTGCCAAAGGCATCCCCTTTCACACCGATGCCACTCAATGGCTTGGCAAGCTGGAGGCCGATTTCAGCACCTGCGATTACCTCAGCGGCTCGGCGCATAAATTTGGTGGGCCGAAGGGTGCGGGCTTTCTCGTGCTTCGCGATGAAAACGAGCGCATCCGCCTCATCCACGGCGGCCCGCAGGAAAATGGCCGCCGCGCTGGCACGGAGAACTATCCCGCCATCGAGGCCATGGTCACGGCATTGGAGACGATCACGCCCCAGCTCGCTCGATGCGATGGCGCAGGCCGCGATGCCTTTGAATCGGCCATGCAGGCATCCTTTGAAGGTCTGCGCCTCATCTCCGCCGATAAGCCGCGTCTCTGGAATACCTCGCTCCTCGTCATGCCACGACATGAGAACCTGAAATGGCTCACGCGGCTCTCACGGCGCGGCTTTTCCATCTCCACTGGCAGCGCTTGCAGCTCTGGAAAGGAGGGCTCATCCGTCGTCGTCACCGCTCTCGGCACCTCACCTGAGGAGCTGCGCCGCGTGGTGCGTGTAAGCGGCGGCTGGGACACCTCCGCCGAAGCCTGGCTCGAACTCGCTGCCGCCTTCGCGGAGACTGCTGTCGAGCTCAATGCGGGTGGGAAGGGCTAAGCTCGGCATCTTGGCGCTTGGCGGAAAGCGCGGGAAGGTTCACTATGCCTCATGGAACTCGCACGACGCGTCGTCTTTGCCCTCATCATCCTCGCGATTGCTGGAGGTCTGTATTCGTATTCGAGGCAGGACTCGGATCGCTACGGTCTGCCACAGCTTTTGAAGGGAGAAAAAGTGCCCGAGGATGCCAGTTCCAAGCTCGATGCCGAAGACGCCCGCGCCTTGTTGCGGATGAACGACGCCTTTTCCAAACTCGCTGCCTCCGTCCTGCCCTCCGTCGTGAGCATTACCACGCGTAAGGTCACTCCTGGCCAGGCCATGCTGCATCCGCTGCTCGGTCTGGTTCCAGGTCGTCCTGAGATAATCCCCGGCCTCGGCTCTGGAGCCATCATTAGCAAGGACGGCCTCGTGGTGACCAATTACCACGTCGTCGCGGATGTGTCCGAACTGGCCGTCACCACCAATGACAATCAAATCTTCTCCGCCCAGGTGCTCGGCACCGATGAGGAGCGGGATATCGCCCTGCTGCGCATCGAGAGCGAACGCAAAGACTTCCCCGCTCTCTCGTTTGGTGATTCTGACAAGGTGAAGGTAGGCCAGATGGTCTTCGCTGTGGGTAATCCCTTCGGCCTCAGTGGCACCGTCACCCAGGGCATCATCAGCGCCCGTGACCGCCATCTCAGTGACAGCCAGATGGATTATCTCCAAACCGATACCGTCATCAATCCAGGTAACTCGGGCGGCCCACTGGTGGACATCCATGGTAAAATCGTCGGCGTGAACGTGGCCATTTATCGCGGAGATCAAAACGTGCGTGCCTGGCAGGGCGTGGGCCTTTCCGTGCCCTCCAACGGTGTGAAGATGGTCGTCACGGCCATTCAGCAAGCGCTCGAATTGCGCGAGCAGGCCCGGCGTTCTGGTAAAAGCATGCTCGGTCGTGGCTACCTCGGCATCGAAGTGATCAGCGACCCGATCGAGATCGACAATGTTTGGGGCACATCGCCCATCGGCGCACTTATTTCCCGTGTGGATGCCAATTCGCCCGCCGCCGCCTCCGGTTTGAAGCCGGGTGATGTCGTCACGAAATTCCAAGGCATGTCCTTCCGCATGCCGGCCGATCTTTTGCAGATCATCCGCACGCAACCGCCTGGTGCCGTCGTGAAACTCGAAGTCATTCGCAATAACCGCATGCGCGAAGTGCCTGCACGACTCGGCGAGCGGCCCGATGCGAAGAATTAACGCTCCTTGTTCAGCTTCATCGGCGGCAGGCTTTCCGAATCCGTGCGTGCGTTCAAAGCCGCTTCAGAAAACTGCAGCGCGATGCTGCCGAGTTCAGCGGTGAGCCATAGCGGCACCTCGTGTTCCGTGCACCAGGCCGCCAGCGTGTCTGGCGGTGGCGTGTGATCTCGCGTGAAGCCGCTGCTGCCGCGGATCACCAGCCGGGGCATGGCTTTGTCGAGGAATTCCTGAGTGCCGCAGGCATCGGTGGCATGCTGGCTCGTGATCAGCACGTCACAGCGCAGAGGCTGGCTGGATTCGAGCAAGGCGTTTTCCGTCAGCCAGCCCGCATCGCTCATCCACAGCACTCGCCAGCCATTCAAAACGCCCATCAGCACCATCGCCCGGTCATCGCCACGCATGGATCGGCTGGTGGTGGAAGGGTGCAGGCAGGTGAGGCTGGCATCCGCACTCAAAGGCAGCCTATCACCCGCGATCCACTTTTTCAGCGGCGTGGTAGCTTCCAATCGGCGCAGGATCGTCTGCCGCGCATCATACGGCCCCGGCTCGCGACCACTGCAAAAGAGCTCCGGCATGCAAAAAACCGCACGCACCTCTTCAACGGCACCGATGTGGGCGGCGTCATTGTGACTCAGGATGATGCCGCGCAGTTTGTTCACGCCTTCATGACGAAGGTAACGATGCAGAATTGGGCGAAACCGATCTTCAGGCCCGGTATCCAGCAGCCAGTGCGCCGCGCCGAGACGCAGATGATTTGCCGCGCCACCATCCGGCATCGCCAGCACTCGCCAGGAGATCGCTTCATCGGTGGGTGTGGTTGTAGTGTTGAGATGAAAATTGGCCCCAGGAAGGCTGGCGAACCAAGTCGCGGAGACCACCATCGCCTTGGCGAGAAACCAATTCGCGTTGTTGATGGCGATCTGCATGCCTGTGGCCTTGATCAGGGCGGCCAGGATGCTCATGCAGGTGACCGCGAGCGCAGCGATGGAGAGTGGCACGAGCACGCTGTTGGCGATGAGTGCCACCGGCGTCACCGCCTGGAAGTGCAGGAGAATGAATGGCAGACTTCCCAGCCATGCTGCGGCGGAGACACAGGCATTGCCGATGAACCAGCGGCGGACGCCTAGCGCCAGCTTTTGCCATCTGCTCGCAAACTCCAGCGGCAGGAAGGGATCCAGCTCCATCCACCGCGCCATCGGGCTCATGAAGACACCCGTGAGCGCCGCGATGGCCCACAGCACGCCAAACGATAGCTGAAAGCCCGGCATGAAGAGCTGCTGCGTATCCACGCCCAGCAGAAGCAACGAAGCGAGTCCGAGATTGTTTTGCACGCTGGAGTCCCGATCCGCCGAAGGGCCGCAAAACACCACCGCCACCATCAGCGCCGCTCGCGCTGCCGAAGCCCGCCAGCCGGTGATGAAAGCGTAGGCGAAAACGATCAGCACGATGGCCCACAAAGCCACGCCTCGGCGCAGGCCGAATGCCTTCAGCACCTGCCAGGCGATCATGCCAAGCATCGCCACATGCAGGCCACTCACGGCGAAGACATGCAGTGTGCCGCTGTCACGAAACGCGTCCTCGATGTCATCCTGCGCTTCGTCCGCCACGCCCAGCGCCATCGCTCGGATCACGCCGGAGAGCCTTGGATCATCATCAATATCCAGCATGAGCTGCCGGCTGATCCATTGGCGGCTCTGCTCAGCGGCATCCAGCAGGGCGCAGGTCCACACCGCACCATCACCGGGCATTTTTTCCAGCTTTGACACCTTCAGTTCAGCAGCAAATCCGCTGCGCAAAGCATGATCCGCCGCATCGAATGTGCCGGGAGCCTTTCGTCCCACTGGTAGCCGCAGCCGTCCGCGCAGTTGGTAGATGCCAGCGCCTGGAAACGCCCTCTCCATGGGCAGCGAGACCTTCAACTGCACCGGTAGCAGCCACTCCGTGCCATCCTCCAGCGTAACGCGACTGGCTTCGCAGAACGCTTTGATCGTCTCAGGCGTCGAGGAGGCATGATCCGGCGTGAGGCTGCCTTCCACCACCGCTTCGAGAGAGCCGTCGTTTTCAAGTAGATGAAGCCGCAACGGATGACGGTAGGTGCTGTCCAGATGCATCACATGCAGGGTCGCGCATCCGAGCATTGCCGCAGCAAATCCTAGCCACTTCCGTGGATGTGTCAGCGTTGCCAGCATCACCGTGAGAGCTGCGGGAAAGATCCAAAGCCGCATCGCCACCACATCCAGCTCCGCCAGCACGATCCCGATCACACCCGCCACGGCCAGCGCCATCAGCGGGCAGGTGGCCAGCCATCGCTGAAGTGCTCTGTTCATGGCTTCGAGTGGATTCAGATGCTTTGAGCCGCCTTCGCCCGCTGCTCCTGGATGAATTTAAACTCCACCTGCTCCAACTCCGTGATCTTGTGGTGGGCGTTGGCGCTGTGTCTCGTGTTCGGATAGCTCGCGATCACTCGCTCCAGCGTCGAGCGTGCCGCCGTGAAGTCGTGCAGGTGGTTCGTCTGCACCTCCACCACGCGGAAAAGCAGAAACGCCCCATCATCCACGGACCACTCGCGGCTTTGCAGATGGTTCGTGAGCACCTGGATGGCCGTGTGCGGATCATGGAGGCGCTCCGCGTGGACCTTTGCCATCTCGGCGGCTGGAAAAGGGTCCTCCGGCTTCTCGTGCATCATCTTCTGATAGTGATCGAGCGCCCCCGCGTAGTCGCCCTGCGAAATGCAAGCCGCCGCTTTCATGAGGCCGTCCTGCTCGATCTGCTCACCGGAGGAATACATGCCCTCACCGATGGCATCACCGATCCAAGGCAGCAGATATTTCACGGCCAGCATGCCGCCGATGCCACCGAGAAGGATGAAGCCCACGAGCTTCATGCCATCACTGGCCTGCATGATCCACCGATACACCAGCAGACCGAGGATGATGACGAGAAGAACGACGCAGAGGCGGGTGACGAGCTGTGGGTTCATAAGGTCAAAAACTGCGTTGAGGCTATCAAACGGCGTTTTGGCCGCCAAGAGCGAAATCTCCGAAAAGGGCGAAAACAGCTACTTGAGCCCTTTGGCGATGGCTTGCGCCTCCTCCAGGAAGGCTTCACCCAGAGGTGACAGGCGCCCGATCCACATCACGCCGAAAGCTAGCGTGGGAAAATCATCCAGCGGCAGCACACGAACGCCCGCAGGAGCTTCCACCCGCGGCATTTGCAGCGAGAGGCCGATGCCAAAGCCACCAGCGACGTATCGCGCTACCGTATCGAGGCTGCCAACTTCGAGACTTGTGATCCATTCCACGCCGTGCTGTCGCAGGCCGGACTGGAACTCGCGAACGAGTGGATCACTGGCGGTCAAAGCGATGAGCGGCGTCTCAATGCGCTCTTTTTCCCAAAGCTGCGCGGCACTCTTGAGGCTGCTTTTGGCCGGAACGAGCAGGCACATCGGCAGGCGCAGCAGCTCGCGTGTCTCCACATTCGGCGGCGGTTTGTCCGTAAGCGTCGAGAGGCCGATGTCGATCTCCTGCGCGGCCACAAATTGCTCGATCTGCTGCTGGCGGCCATCGGTGAGTGTGAAGTGAAATCCTTCCACACGCCGCTGCATGCGAGCGCACAGCTCCGGCAGATACTCACGCTGCACGATCTCCGGCGCGGCGATGCGCAGCCGCGTCTCACCCCCGCCACGGATGCGGTCCGCCACATCGCCGAGGCCTTTGAAGAAGGGGGCGATGTGATCATAAAGAAGCTGTCCCTCACGCGTGAGCTGAAAGGGTCGCCGCTGATAGAGCGTGACGCCGAGCACATCCTCCAACTGCAAAATCTGGGCGCTGATGGCTGGCTGCTGAATGCCGTAGGGCATCTGCCGTGCCGCCGCGCTCACGCCGCCATGCGTGGCCACATAATAAAAGAGTTCGAGGTGATGGACGTTCATTTGCCGGGAAAAAGAGGGATGACCTTGTTGATGAGGTCGGTGCTGGTTTTGACGCCTTCTTCGAGCGTCTTCGTGGTGCCGTTGATGATGGCGCCAGGCAGCTTCGCGGCGTCTTCACCGAGCACGGGCTTCAAAAGCGTCTCGCTAGCTTTGTCCACGATGGCTCCCGGCGTATCGAGCAGCAGGGACATGCCCGCCGCGCCGAGTAAACGTGAACTCAGATCCTCCTGCGGAGCCGTGCGAGTGCCGGCGACCTTCACGCGAGCCCAATTCAAGCCCGGTGGCCCTTGCGGGTTCGTTTCGATGAAGACGCGGTTTTGCGCTCCCGGCAGCCAGCGAAGCGTTTCCGGTGTCACGCCGACCATGAAGCCACCTTCGATGGCATCGCCCGGCAGTAGCGTGAGTGTGCCTTCGAGGCGAAGGAGGCCGTTGGATTGAATCACGATCTTCTCCAGCCGCGTGCCGCCACTGCTGTGCGGGCTCACCGTTGCCGTGGCAATATCCAGCGCCAGTCGTTTGAAGCGCTCCATGCGCGTGTAGGTGGCCAGCTTGTCGAGAATGGGCAGGGAAGAGAGCACACCATCTTTCAGCGCCACATCCGCCTTCCAGTTCATCGGCTGGCCATTGGCTCCCGAAAGCTCCGCATCCCCTTCAAAATGCCCCGTGAGATGTTTTTGCCATTCCTCGCTCAGAAACTCCGCCGTCGGTACCTGCTCCGCATGGACAAACACCTGCCACTCACCCCCAAAGCGCAGGCTTCCGCGCAGCGTGCCCTTGCTGCGATCCTTCCAGCGCAGCGTGGACTCGGTGATTTGGAGTTTCTCATCCGTCAGGCGGAAGCTGGCACGATCGATCTCGAGCTTCAGCGGCTCTTTTTGTCCCGGTGGCGTCACCGGTATCCGCAGCGTGCCGCCATCCAGCGTGCCGAGGAATGAGTAGCGTCCCTTGCTCGTCGAGGCGCTGTTGTAGCTTCCGAGGTGCAGCCGCGCTTCCTCCACCTGCCAGCCGTTTTGCGTGTAGGAAAAGCGTTCTGCGTCGAAACCATCCACCTCCGTGGTTTTCGGGATGTACTGGCTCAGCCAGCCTGGAAGCGCGGCTGCACCCATCGAGACCTCCTCCGGCCTCGGCGACGCTTTGGCCGCTGGATGCTTCGTCACGATCAATGAATCCGCTCCCGCACTTTGAATGCTCCACGAGCCGCGACGAACCGCGCTGAAATCCAGCGCCGCATGCAGCCCCACCGCCTCAATCTGCAAACCGGAAGCCGTTTCGAGGCTCGCCTCGCTCATGCGTGCCGCATCGTCCTGCCATTGAATATCCGCCAGCCGAGCCGAGCCGCCCATCTTCGCCGCGATCATCTCCTCCGCCTTCACGCGAAAGCCCTCACTGCGCACAAAGCTTTGCAAATAACCCACCACCAGCGATGGCATCGCCATCACGCCCACGATCACCGCGATGAGAAGGAACCCCGCCAGCCACCCCAGCCAGCGGAGAGGGGAGGAACGTCGTTGGAGAGATCGGCGGCGCATGGAGCGCCCATGCTAGGCTGTGTTTGGAAGCTGGCAAGGCTGGGGCCGGGTGCGAACTTCGCGAAGCGTCGCGGAGTGCGGTGGCAAAGATTGCCGGGGCCACCTGGCATCGGCGACACCGCTGTCGAGCGCGGGGAGAATGCGCTGAGGCCGGATGGGGCCGTCCGGCACGCGACAGCTGTGTCGCGCCAAGGCTTGCCACCGCACTCCACGACGCTGGCGCGGCTATTCGAGTTCCACTTCGTAGTCGTCGGCGATTCGGCCGGACTTGAAGCGATAGATCGTTTTGACCATCGCAGCGGGCGTTTCAGATTCAAACCACGCGGCGGAGCACCATGGATAGTCTTTGGCATTCGTCACTAGGCCATGACGGATCGGGTTTTGATGCGTGTAGGCCAGCCGGGCAAAGTAGCCGCGTGGCAGATCGAGCTTCGTCTCCCAGTAGTTATGCCAGACTTTGCGTTCTGGCGTCTTGTCCTGGCGGTTGATCCACTTCGCGGTCTTCTCGTGAAGATGAGCGAGCATCGCGGAGAGGTTTTCGGCGCTGCCGGGCGATTCGGCGACGAAGTGATAATGATTTGAAAATACCGCCCAGGCTTCGAGTCGCCAGCCGTAATCCGCACAGACGCGGAGAAGGCCGCGATGAAGCACATCGAGGCGTTCTTTCGTTCGGAAGTGGTGCGCTTTGAGATAGGTCGCCGCCGTGACGAAGTAGGTGCCACGTTCCGTCAGCCTATGCGTCGGCGCATGCGGCCAAGCGATGGGAGGTGAAACGTTCATGCTGCCGAAACGCATGAATCGCTGAGGACTTTTCGATTTCGCGAAGCGTCGTGGAGTGCGGTGGCAGAGGGGCAAGGCGCAAGCCTGCCCCGGCGACACCGCTGTCGAGCGCGGGAAGAATGCTCTTGGGACTTTGCACGCTGTCCTGCACGCGACAGCGGTGTCGCGCTTTAGCGCTTATCACCGCACTCCACGACGCTGACGCGAGTCTCGACGATCAATGATTAAACAAGAACGCCGGTGAGTTGATCAAGGCCCAGGCCAAGTCCTGCGCGGCAGTCAGGCGCTTGTTCGTGAGCTGCTTCGCACTCAAATCGGAATCGCGGCGGAGTTGGATGAGTTTGGGGTTGAGGACGATGGGGTTTTGGGCGTTCACGTGCTTCGTTTCGAGAGCGATCAGCTGAGGATCGACAGGAAGGGGCTTCTTCGCGGCGGCGAGGGTCTTTTTCTGGCTTTGGTAGTCGCGGAATTGGTTGAGGAAGTGGGCGGTGAGGGTGGCGATTTGGGCGGGGGTGCGTTTTGCGGCTTTGAGCGCGGCGGCGACATCGGCGGGGACGCCGAAGCGGATTTGCGGGCTGGTGGTGACCCAGAGGCGGAAGCGGCCGGGGTTGTATTTGCCGTTTTGGAAGTTGCTGGTCATCTGGATGCTGAAACTGGTGCCGCCTTCATTCGTGATGGGCTTCTCGAAGGCGAAGATGGCTTCGTGGCGGAAGCCGGTGTCGGGGCTGACGGCCCAGCCCTTGTCGCGATTGCCTTTTTTGAGGGCTTCACCAATCGGGAAGCTGTTTTGCTCGAAGTCGGCTTTCGGATTTTTGAGCGTTTGGGCCACGCCGGAGCCACGTTTGCGTTTCACGTCGGCGGCGTCGGTGGTGACGACGAATTCGCCGAGGACGAAATTGCCGTCGGGGGCCAATCCGGGGCCGTTGGAGGGCAGGCGGTCGTCGGGGAGCATTTCGAGTTTGATGCCGGTGATGCCTTGGAGGTCGGATTTGCCGAGGAGGAGGTAGTTTCCGGTGGTTTGCTTGCCTTCGGCGTAAGGGGTGGCGAGGAGGCTGCCATCGGGCAGGACGTCGATTTTTTCGACGCCACCGGCTCGCTGGGCTTTGAGGTCGAGCACGTGCCACTCGGTGGTGAGATCGAGGTAGTTTTCCCATTTGGGCTGATTCAGGGCAGCGGTGTCAAAGGCGGCCTTCACCTTGGCTTCGGCGGTTTGGATGGCGGTTTGGCGAGCAGCCTCCTTCTTCGCGTTTTCAGGGGCGATTTTGGCTTGGTAGGCCTTCAATTCGGCTTCAGCGGCCTTGATGGCGACGAGGCGATCTTGCTCGGCTTTGGCGATGAAGGGCTTTTGCTCGGCTTCTTTGGCCTGGGCGACGGCGGCGAGGGTTTTGTGCTCGGAATCGAGCCCGGCCATGCTTTCGAGCGCGGCGTCGATCTCTTTCGGCGTGGCGTGGCGGTTGATGATGCGGACAAAGATGGCATCGACGAGCTGGCGGTCGTCTTGGATCTCGGCGGTGAGTTTCGCGATGGCGTTGCCGGAATCGCTGATGGCATCGCCGACGGTGGGACCGCTCATCAAAGCCATGACGGGGCCGAGATTGACGTCGTTGCTGCGTTCGCACTCGCACACGGATTCACGAGCCGGGCGGCCGAAGTTGGTGAGGAAGCCATCTTGCAGTTTGATCTGCGCATCGGCCAAAGCGGCGGCGCGGGTGCCTTTGGGCACGCCGGGGATGTTGGGCATGCTGCCGGTGACGGCGAAGACGGAGTCAAAGAGCACCTCGGCGGGCAGGCGGCGGGCTTTGGCGTGGCTGTAGTTCGTTTTGTCGTCCTCGTTCCATTTGTTCGTGCTGAGCGAGAGCTGGTAGGTGCGGCTGGTGGCGATGAGCTTCATCAGGTGGCGCACGTTGAAGCCGCTTTGGATGAACTCGTTCGTGAGGTATTGCAGCAGCTCGGGATTGCTCGGTGGATTGCCGGCGCGGATGTCATCGAGCGGTTCGATGACGCCGGTGCCGGTGAGGTAGCCCCAGATGCGGTTCGCGTAGCTCATGGCGAAGTAATCGTTCTCCGGGCTGGTCATCCAGGTGGCAAACTGATCGCGGCGGGTGGTGGCGGCCTGGCTGACGAGTGCGGCGTCATACGGCACTTTCGGAGCCACGGGCTTGTTCGTGCGCAGGTGAAGCACGTCGCCGTCTTTTTTATCGCTCACGATTTCATAGAGTGGCTTCGCGCCTTCGACGGCGCTGCCGCCGATGGTGGCTCCTTTGGCCTGCGGATCGCCAGCGAGATTGATCTGGGCGAAGTAGGACGCGGTTTCGTAGTATTGATCCATCGTCCACTTCTCGAAGGGATGATCGTGGCACTTGTTGCAGTTGAAACGGGTGGCCAAAAACAGGTGCGTGGTGTTTTCGACGAGTTCTTCCGGCGTGCGCACGGTTTTGAAGTAAGCGGCGGCGGGGTTGTCCTTGTTCGAGCCGGTGGCGGTGACGATGCGATACGCGAAGCGATCATACGGCGTGTTGTCGGCGACTTGCTGCTTGATCCACGTGCGCAGGCCGGCTGCACCTTCGGTGCCGAGGAATTTGGAGTTCACCTGAAGCATGTCGGCCCATTTGTTGGACCAATGCTCGATGAAGTCAGGATTGCCGATGAGCTTGTCGATGACCTCGCCGCGCTTCGAGCGGAGATCACGCTTGTCGTTGATGAAGGCGAGCACTTCCTCGGCCTTCGGCGGCAGGCCGGTGAGATCGAGGTGGATGCGGCGGAGGAAGTCCTCATCGCTGCACACGCCACTAGGCTCGATCTTCATGCGCTGCCACTTCTGGGCGACGAGTTCGTCGATCTTGTTCCAAGTCTCCGGCTGCTTCCACGCGAACCCGGTGCGATCACCCATCACCGTGATGGTGGTGGCGGCGTAAGCGCCTTCAAAGCGGGCGAGGATGGGTGCCTCACCGCGACGCAGGCTCGTCATGAGGCCTTTTTTGTCGGCTTCGATGACATCGCCATTGCCGCTTTCGAGGAAGGCCTCGGCGGTGACGTCTTTGACATAGCCATCGGCATAACGGGCGATGACGCGGAGCTGCTGGCGGCCACCGATGCGCTCGATGACGGGGTTTTTCGGCGAAAGCTCGATGCTGGTCACTCGCGGCGTGGCGAGGTTCACCTTCGCACCTTGGCTGATCCAGGCTTTGAGCGATTCGTAGTAAAGCTCGCCCGGCACGGTGAGCTGGCCGCCTTCATGCGGCACCGCCCCGCTGGCTTTGAGCAGCATGAGCGAATGCTCCGGCGAGGCAACGTTGGCACGGCGGCTGGCGAGTTCATCGGCGTAAGCGAGCACGTCGTAGATGGGATCGTAACCACGCAGCGAGAGCTTGAAGCCTGCTTTGCCTTCCTTGGCGCCGTGGCAGGTGCCTTGATTGCAACCGAGCTTCGACGTGATGGGCATGATGTCGCGGACGTAATCCGGCTTTAGCGCCACATTGAGGCCGCTGACATTCGCGGGCACACTCGCAGTGCGGCCCATGAAGCTGATGTTGATGGCGGTGGCACCGTCTTTGTCCGGACGCACCATGCCGCGTGAGTCGATCTGCACCACGTCGCCCTTCGCAGCGGTGATTTTCGCCATGCGGGTGACATCGGCACGCGTGCCGTCGCTCATCTTCGCGGTGATCAAAATCTGCGCATACTCGCTGGGCTTGGCGATCTTGATATTTGCGGGCTCGACCTCAATGGAGGCCACGGTGGGGCCGGTGTGCAGCGTCTCGACCTTGTCGTCCTTTTTCACGTCCACACGCACGGTGTCGTCCGCGATCACATCGCTGGCGGCGAGCACTTTTTCCTTCACGAGCGGCACGCTGACGAATTCCTTCGCGATCTTGCCCGTGGCGGCATCGATGAGGCGGATCTGACCATCCTGACCGGCTGCGGCGATGGTTTTGCCATCGGGCGAGAAGGTCACACTGAACACCCCGCTCGGCAGCGGCGTGCTGCTGAGCTGCTTCACGTCTTTGACGATCCAGTCGTCGAGTTCCTTGCCTTTGCCGTTCACGGTTTCGACGAGCTTCTTCACCGCATCCGGCATGGTGCTGTCGTATTCGCTGCTATAAATGTTCACCGCGCCGGTTCCTTCAAACGAGGCACCCGCGACGATGCGCTTGCCATCGGGCGCGAAGTCCACGCCGAAGATGCGGCCCTGCATCGCGGGGAATTTGCGGATGAGGTTCGCGTTGTCGCCGATGACGCGTTTCGTGAGGCGCTCCATGCGGTAAATCGCGGGCACGCCGTCGGTGCCGCCGATGAGCACCTCGTTGCGCTGCGGATGCCGTGCGAGCACTTGCACGCCGCCTTTGAGTGCGCCGGGCGTGATGGACGTGACGTTATCGACGAAGCGCATCGTGGCGACCTCGGTGAGCTTCACGCTCATGTCGCGACCGCAGGAGACGACGTGCTTGCCATCCACGCCCCACACGGTGTCGAGCACCCAATCGCTGTGGCCGCCCATGAAGAGCGTTTCTTTGCCCGTGGCGGTGTCGATGGCCCGCACGGCATTGTCGGCGCAGCCAAACGCGAGCTGCTTGCCATCGGGCGACCAGCTCGCGCCGTAGATGGTGTCAAAGGTGAGCGATTTGGACAGCTCGAGCTTCTTCGCCGCCACGTCCCAAATCTGGATTTCGCCCATGCGAGCCGGGCTGCCACCCGTGACGGCGATCTTTTTGCCATCCGGCGACCACGCGAGCTTCTGAATGCGCTCCGCAAGTCCCACCAGTCGCGCCACGAGGCCGCTGCCATCCGCTTGGTGCACCAAAACCTCATGATAACCAGCCACCGCGATCATCGCGCCATCCGGCGAATACTCGACCGACGTGACCGCCGGAGCGGTCACATACACCGGCGGATGCGCCATGTCGTATTGCGCCTTCGCCGAGGCCGGCGTGTCGTCCTTCGCGCCTTCATTGATCCAGCGCTCGATCAATGCGATCTGCGTCGCGTGCAGCGCATCCGCCTTCTGCGGCATCTCCACTTTGCCATGCGCATCCGGTTTGATGAGCTTCAGCAGATTCGACTCCGACGCTTTCCCCGGCACCACCGCCACCGCCTCCTCGCCGCCCTTCAGCAAGGCCGCGAACTCTGTCATGATGTAATCGCCCTTCTTCTTCGCCGGCTGATGGCAGCCATTGCACTGCGCCTGGAAGATCGGCCGGATGTGTTTGTAGAACGACACCGGCTTGGATGGATCGATGCCCTCATCTTTCTTCGGTGCCTGCGCGGAGGCAGACACAGCAGACAAAACGAGCGCGGCAGTGAGGAGACGATTCTTCATGGCAAAGGAGGGCTTGGGGCCGCAAAAAACGGGCGCTAAGGCGCAATCCTTGCGTCAGGAGCGTGCCAAGGCGGGATCGTCCATGCGGGGTGGTGGTGGAGCATTGCGATCCGTTACAAAACAGCGAAATGCGATGTGTGTGGCCTTTGGGGAAATGAGCGGCTCAACAATGAACTTGGCTTCATCAGACTTTGAAGGCACCATTGCCACATGGATTCCACCGCCCAGATCGAATCACCCGTCCAGACCGAGCCGCCAAACCCGCCGCGCCTGCGTTATGTGCCGAAGCCGAAGGGGTCGTGGATGAAACTGGTCGGTCGTGCAAAAAACGACGATTTGTCCCTGAGCGCCTTCAAGCTCGGCGAGGAATGGCGGGAGCAGATGAACCGCGAAGGGCACTGAGACGATGTTCGTCATTCTCGATACGAATCATTACCGTGAGATGCTGCACGAAACCGAGTTGGGCGGCAAGCTTTCGGAGAGGCTGCGCGAGAGGGATGCGGATGCTTTCACTACCATCGTGACCGTGCAGGAGATCACGCAGGGATGGACCGCCGAGATCAACCGTTGCAAAACCGGCCGTGACCAAGTCCGGGCCTATGAGCAGTTCGAGAACGCCATTCACGACTTTGCCGACATCACCATTCTTGCCTTCGACTCCGAGGCGGCGGAGATTTTCCATGCCTTTTCCGCGAGCTTGCGGCGCATCGGCACGATGGATTTGAAGATCGCCGCCATCGCCTGCTCTCATGGGGCTCTGCTGTTGTCACGAAACCTGCGGGACTTCACCCAGGTGCCGGGTTTGACGGTCGAAAACTGGCTGGATTGAGGTAGGCAGACGTTCCGACAGGCACCCTGCCTCTTCGCCATCCGCTCATGCTGCCTTCGGCCCTAGCGGAGCGTAAAACTTAAAATTCCCGGTGTAGCCATCCACGGGGCTTTCACCCGCCAGGACGACCTCGTTTTCTGCCTGAAGCTGATGCATGGCCTTCTCGGAGAAGAGCATGCGCTGGCCGAGGTTGGCGGCGATTTTTTCGATACGGAAGACGAAGTTCACCTCGGGGCCGTGCAGATTGAGTTCGCTCATGGTGGGCACGCTGCCGAGGACGGCGCTGCCATGGTGCAAAACGACGCGGAAGGGCAGCGAGGAAGTCGCCTGAGCCGCGCGGAGGTTGGCAATGGCCTGGCGCACGCGGATGTGGCTGCCCTCACCGCCGGTCCAGTAGCAGAAAAAGCCATCGCCGAGGTATTTCGACATGTGGCCGCCGCAGTCGTCGATGATCTGGCGGCACTCTTTGAACCAGGTGCCGGTGAGGCGCGGGTATTTCTCCGGTGCGGTGTTTTGGGCGAGCTTCGTGGAGCCTTCGATGTCGGCCACCATGAGCCAGCACTCAGCCTGCTCCATGCGGATCATGGTGGAGGCCATGACGGCTTTTCCAGAAGGGTGCATGGCGCTCAGGATCTCCGTGGCAAATTCGAGTTCCACATCGGCGATGCGAATGACATCGCCATTGCGCAGACGGACGGCCTGGGAAAGGCGGCGGCCGTTGATGTAGGTGCCATTGGCGCTGCCGAGATCGACGATCCAAAACTCCGCCTCGCCCTGCGCCTGGATGATGGCGTGGCGGCGGGAGACCTCGCTGCTGGAAAGCTGGAGCGTGTTGGTGGGGTGACGACCAATGCCGCAGGTGCCCTTCAGGGCATGCTGCCGCCCATCAGAAAGGCGGAGCCAGGTTTGCAGCAGGGGAGCATTCATCGGGGCGGGAGAATGAACATGAAATAGACGCTCGCCAACGAGGAATCTCGCGTTCTGATGCGCCTCCCCCATGCCGAAACCCTACCAATACTGCTCTGACTGCGGCTCGCCCGATTTGAAAGCCGTGAGTGATCGCGAATCCCGCTGCGAGCGCTGCGGTTTCCGTCATTTCATCACGCCCATCCCGGCGGCGGTGGCGATGATCCTCGATGCGCAGGAACGCCTACTCGTGATCCGCCGGGGGCATGAGCCGGGTCTGGGCCTGCTCGGCATGCCCGGTGGTGTGATCGAGCCGGAGGAAAGTGGTGAAGAAGGGGCCTCCCGTGAGACGCGTGAAGAAACCGGCCTGCACATCCCGCCGGAGGCGTTTCGGTACTTTGTCTCGCTGAACAACCGTTACCTCTTCCAGGGCTTTGTGTGGCCGACGATTGATCTCTTCTTTGTGGCGCGGGTGGAGAGCTTCTGCGGCCTTCGAGCCGATCCTGCCGAGGTGATGGAATGGATGCCGATGAAGCTCGACGAGGTGCCGCTGGAGCAGTTTGCCTTTGGCTCCAATGCGGAAGCCGTGCGGCGACTGCGTGAGAGTGGCTTTCAAACCTCGCCCACTTCGAAATAATCATCCTCGGCGATGTCCGGGATGCCCACCACGAGCACGCGCATCTGACCGCGAGCCCCGTGCACGACACCAGGCGGGATGTGAACGAGCGAGCCTTTGCTCACGGGCTGCTCCACGCCATCGAGCACCACCGTGCCGCCGCCTTCGAGGACGTAGTAGAGTTCCGTGGAGCGCTTGTGGTAGTGCAGCTTTGCCCCATCAATATCCACCGCATGCGCCCAGGCGGCCGGATGCAGCGCCTCATCCTCACGGCTGATGAGCCGGTCACGCCAGCCGCAGGTGCTGCGCTCGCGGGGCGTGTGCCCTTCGTGACGAATGAGGAGCGGGCCAGGCATGAGCGATCAGAAATCCAGGAAGATCTCCGCGCGGCGGTTGCGGGAGCGGCCGGCGGGGTCGTCGGAGCCATCGGCCTTTTGATTGGGGCCGAGGGGCTGGGCCTTGCCGAGGCCGGTGGTCTCTACCTGATCCGAGGGCACGCCCAGAGCCACGAGCTGCTGCTTCACGGATTCGGCACGGCTTTGAGAGAGGTTGACGTTGTAGGCATCGTCTCCGCGGGCATCGGTGTGGCCGGTGATGCGGAGTTTTTTCGACGGATCGGCCTTCAGCATGCCAGCGACGACTTCGAGCTGCTTCTGCGCCCGTGGGTGCAGCTCAGCGCGGTCGTATTCAAAGTAGAGCGCCAGAGATTCACCGCCCTTCGGATTCTGCACGATGGGCGTGTAGGGGATGCCGAGCTTGTTCGCATTCTGGGCAAAGGAACCGAGAATTTGGGAGAGATTCACACCGCCGACCTTCCACGGGCTGGAAGTGCTCTCACGTTTCAGCTCCAGGCCGAATTCCGTGCTCTGCTGGAGGGACTCAGACTCCACCTGAGCGATCACCCACGACACCTCAGGGTTCGCCACGGTGACGATGAGCGGCTTGCTGGGCTTCAGGCGGTACTGCCCTTCCTCAAAGACGATGCAGAGACCCACGAGCCTCTCCACGGGCACCTTTTTCTCATCCACATACTTCTTCGCGGACGAGAAATCGTGCTCGAGCAGCAGGCGCACGAAGTCACTGGCAAAGCTCAGCGCATCCTGTGTCTCCTCGACAGCGAAAAGGGACTTCGCGGCCATGGCCGGGGCTGCGGGGGTGGGAGCCGAAGGCGCTGCAGGCACGGGTGGAGCACCCGGCTGAGCGGGGGCGGGGGGGGCGGGTGTCATTGCGGGAGCCGCGGGAGTTGTGGCCGCTGCTACGGCGGGAGAAGCAGGAGGCGTGAGAGCCGCCAGCGCGGCGCTGGCTTCTTTGGGCAGGGTGATCTTGGCGATTTTCCAGCCCATGCGCTCATCGCGTTCGATATCGAGCTGGAGACGCACTGGATCGGCGCTGCCAGGTTTCATGAGGGGGACCGAGAGGCGAGTGCGGTTCTCCACGAGTCCGAGAAGAGCCACCTGATCCTCCGAGCCAGCTTTGAAGCCCAGCTCGGCCAGTTTTTGCATCAACTGCGCCGCCAGCGCGGCCTGCTCGGGATCGGAGGCGGCCGCTAGCTTGCCTGCGGCCGCGAAATCGCCTGCGGCGAGGCTGCGGGCCATCTGCTTGCCGAGGTCCAGCGGACGGGCAAAGCCAAACGAGGCCGGAGGCGGGGTTTCTTGCGAGCCGTTGGCGGGCATCGCAGGTGTCGTCGCCGTGGTGGCGGGCGCGGCAGCGGGAGCCGCCGGTTTTCCATCCGCTGCGGTCTTTGGTGCCGGAGCACCGGGAGTGCCCTTCGATGGCTCTTCGGAGCTTTTAGCCGGGGCCGCAGCCACTTCGGCGGCTTTTTCGGCCTCCATCTTCTTTTTCGTGAAGAGGAAGAAAATCGCCGTGCTGATGCCCAGCGCGGCGACGATGATCAAAATGGGCACGAGGCTGTTTCCAGCGATGGAACGGCCTCGGGGGCTTGGGGGAGAGGGGGGACGCATGAGCGAGAGAGAGGCGGGTGAGGGTAAACAACCTCTGACAGCAGTTACGATGCCATCACAGAGGCCGGTCAGGCAAGGTCATTCTCAGTGCCTTCCTTGCCCGGCCTGCTACGCCAGCTTTCCATCCGCCACATGCACCGTGCCGCCTCGCACCTCGATCTTTTCCCGCGCCTGCTCCACCGGCACATGACGCGGCGTGTTCGCCGGTGAACCCTGCGGCCGCGCCCAGCGGATGCCGTTGGCGATCACTCGCTGCACCTCGGGATGATGGTAAATGGGATACACCTCATGCCCCGGGCTGAAGTAAAAGATGCGACCGCTGCCGCGCGTCCACGTCGCGCCGCTGCGGAAGACCTCTCCCCCTTGAAACCAGGACACAAAGATCAGCTCGTCCGGCGTCGGGATGCCGAAGGGTTCGCCATACATCTCCGATTGCTCGATCTCGATGCAGTCGCCCAGCCCCGCCGCGATGGGATGCCCCGGATTCACCACCCAGACGCGTTCCCGCTCGCCCGCCTCACGCCAGCAGAGCGCACAGCTCGTGCCCATGAGCCGCTTGAAGACCTTCGACCAATGCCCCGAGTGCAAAACGATCAATCCCATGCCCGCTAGCACCCGCTGCTGCACCCGCGTGACCGTTTCATCGAGCACCTGATCGTGCGCTGCATGTCCCCACCACAGCAGCACGTCCGTTTCATCGAGAACCGCCTGCGAAACGCCCTGGTCAGGCTCATCGAGAGTCGCCGTGCGGATGATGAAATCGTCGTTTTGGCCCAAAACCTCCGCCAACAGCCCATGGATGCCTTGGGGGTAAATTTCGGCCACGACCGGGTTTTGACGCTCGTGCACGAATTCGTTCCAGATGGTGACGCGGATGGGGGTGGGCATGGTGAAGGATAAACGGAATAAAGCAGCCTCTTTGGATGCTTTGTTCATCTTGAGCGTGCTGGGCGAAAGCCAAGATCAAACTGGCATTTTGCCAAGATGATCTTGAATCGCGCCTGCCTCACGAGCCGGAGGCTCGAAAGACATTAGCCGGTGGTGCAACCACCGGACAGGCACGCCCCACCACCCCTAATTGCCGTCGCGCCCTGGAAGGGCGCAAGAAGGGCACGAGGGGTCTGGTGGGCAACATCGCCGGGGAACATTCGCCCGCTTCTCGCGCCCCTGCCGGGGCGCACCCCGAATCGGGGACGGTGGGGCGGTTCGTTTCCGGTGGTTTCACCACCGGCTAATCTCTTTTGAGCCTCCGGCTCGGGGATGCTGCCTACCACAAAAATCGCTCCCCATAGGCCACCATCCCACGTTTCAGCATCGCCACGTATTCCTCCTGAAAGGTCTTCACGCGATGATGCTCCTCCTGGTTCAGCACATAGGCCCGCACCGCCTCCAAATCGGGCGCGGCGAAGGTGAAGGCGCCATAGCCCTCCTGCCACGCAAAGCCCGCCAGGCGCAGTTCCTCGTGAATCCAGCGTGAGGACTCGCTCTTCACCTCTCGCATCACATCCGCCAGACAATGCGTCGCCCGCAGACCGGCGGCGATGTGGAGGTGATCGCCCGTGCCGCCCACCGCATGCGCCACGCCGTCCATGTTGCGAAGGATACCGCCGATGTATTCGTGAACGCGTGGCCGATGCGTCGGCGAGAGCCAGGGTTCCCGGTTTTTCGTGCTGAACACGAGATGGTAATGCAACGAGAGATGCGTCGAGGCCATGCGGGAGGGTTTCAGATGGGCAATGACCGCGCAACCACCAAATCGCCCGTGCCGGAGGCACGCCAGAAATTAGCCGGTGGTGCAACCACCGGACAGCGTCCACGAAACATGAGCCGCGCCCTGAAAGGGCGCGAGAAGGGCACGCGGGGTCTGGCGGGGTCTGGCGGGGAACATCGCCGAGGGCATGCGCACGCTTCTCGCGCCCCTGCCGGGGCGCTGGCCGTCTGGGGCGGTTCGGTTCCGGTGGTTTCACCACCGGCTAACATCTTTCGAGCCTCCGGCTCGGGCGAAAGAGATTCATGCGCTATCTGGTTTCGAAGAGCCCGTTCGTCAGAGCTTGCTCGTATTCTTCGAGGTCATAGCCTGGGCATCTGACCTTCAATTCATCAATCAATTCTACGCAGGCAGAAGCAGGCTTCTCTAAAAGATCCTTCAGGTGACTCCAACGCCCAAGCCGTATCTCTTCCGCCAGTTCACATCCGTGGATTCGCAGCAGTTTAGGTGAAGGCGACGGTGTCATTGTTTTTGAATCGATAGGCTAGCTCAATGCTTCACCGAGCACCCCGGCCCGACGGTTTGGAAGAAGTCATTCCCCTTGTCATCAATCAGGATAAACGCCGGGAAGTCCTCGACTTCGATCTTCCAGATGGCTTCCATGCCGAGTTCGGGGAACTCGACGACTTCGACTTTTTTGATGTTCTCCTTCGCGAGGATGGCCGCAGGGCCGCCGATGCTGCCGAGGTAGAAGCCGCCGTGCTTTTTACAGGCGTCGGTGACCTGCTGGCCGCGATTGCCTTTGGCGATCATGATCATGCTGCCGCCGTGGCTTTGGAAGAGATCGACGTAGCTGTCCATGCGGCCCGCCGTGGTAGGTCCAAAACTGCCGCTGGGCATGCCGGCGGGTGTTTTGGCGGGACCGGCGTAATAGACGGGGTGGTTCTTGAAGTAATCCGGCAGCGGCTTGCCGGCATCAAGCATCTCCTTGAGCTTCGCATGCGCGATGTCACGGGCGACGATGATGGGGCCGTTGATGAGGAGGCGCGTGGTGGTGGGATACTTGCTCAGCTCCGCGCGGATCTCGGCCATGGGGCGGTTCGTGTCGATGCGCACGGCGTTGGTGTCTTTGCGGTGGCGCAGCTCCTCGGGGATGTATTGCAGCGGGTTCGTTTCGAGCTTCTCGATGAAGACGCCGTCACGCGTGATCTTGCCTTTCGCCTGACGATCCGCGGAGCAGGAAACGCCGATGCCGATGGGCAAGGACGCGCCGTGACGCGGCAGGCGGATGACGCGGACATCCAAAGCGAAGTATTTGCCGCCAAACTGGGCACCGATGCCGCACTCGCGGGCGGCTTGGAGCATTTGCGCTTCGAGTTCGACATCGCGGAAGGCGCGGCCGTGCTCGTTGCCGGTGGTGGGGATGCCATCGTAATACTTCGTGGAGGCGAGTTTGACGTGTTTCATCGTCGATTCGGCCGAGGTGCCGCCGATGACGAAGGTCAGATGGTAAGGCGGGCACGCGGCGGTGCCGAGCGAGGTCATTTTATCGCTGAGGAACTTCACGATGCTCTTCGGATTGAGCACGGCGCGGGTCTCTTGGTAGAGGAAGGCTTTGTTCGCCGACCCGCCGCCTTTGGCGATGAAGAGGAATTTGTAGGCATCGCCATCGGTGGCATACAAATCGAGCTGCGCGGGCAGGTTGGTGCCGGTGTTCTTTTCGTCGAACATGTTCAGCGCGGCGTTTTGCGAGTAGCGCAGGTTGTTCTCCGTGTAGGCGAGATAGACGCCCTTCGAGAGCGCGGCCTCGTCGCCGCCACCGGTCCAGACCTGCTGGCCTTTTTTGCCCATGATGATGGCGGTGCCGGTGTCCTGACAAAACGGCAGCAAGCCTGCGGAAGCCACGTCGGCGTTCTTGAGCATCGTGAGGGCGACCATGCGGTCGTTCTCGCTCGCTTCGGGGTCATCGAGGATGGCGGCGACCTGCTTGAGGTGCTTCGGCCGCAGGAAGAAATTGATGTCGTGGAAGGCCTGGTTCGCCAGCAGCGTGAGCGCCTCGGGATCGACGGCGAGCAGCTCTTTATCGCCGATCTTTTCGACGCGGACGTGTTCCTTCGTCAGCAGGCGGTATTCGGTGTCGTCGGTGCCGAGTTCGAGGAGGGGCTGGTAGTGGAAAGCGGGGGTTGGCATGGCTTTCCTGAGCTAGCAGCGGTTTCGGAGGGCTGCAACGCTTCGGTGGAGCTGGAGTGGTGGAGTATGGGAGAAGTGGCGTTCTGGCAAACCATCACTCCAGCATTCCATGACTCCATCACTCCGCTATGCCGCAAACACCGCCCGCTTCCAGATGGGCACGCAGGTCTTGATCTCCTTCAAATACCAGCGGCAGAGGTCGAAGGCTTCGGCGCTGTGTTTGGTGCGGACCTGAATGATGATGCTGGGCTGCTCGGCGGCTACGAAACCAAGGCGATGCTGAATGAAGACGCGATGCGGGCCGTGGTCACGCTCACCACGCTCGATGAGATCACCGAGCATCTTTTCTGCCATGGGCAGGTAGGCGCTGTAATCGATGCCAGAAATCGGGCGGCCATCTTCCTCCCCACGCACGACACCGAGAAACTGCGTCTCCGCGCCCTCGCCCGGCTCAAAAAGCGTGGGCGAGGTGGGGATCGGTTCTTTGTTGAGCAAGAAGCTGGCGTTCACAGGTTTCACGGCGCATGCGGCACATAGTCGATCTCCATGAACTCGGCCACTTCGGGAATCCAGCGGCCTTGGACAAAGGCGGTGTGATCGGGGTGATCGTTGTAGAAAGCGTAGGCGGCGCTGTCGGCGAACTCCATGCTCAGGCCGAAGGTAAAGTTGTTCTTCGGACTGGTCTGGCGGAGGCACTCGAACTTCTGCACGCCGTCGATCTTCGTGAGTTCGCACGCGGCGCGGAGGAAGTCACGCTCGGCTTCGGAGCCGGGGGCGTGGTTGAGACGGAAGACGACGGTGTGGCGGATCATGAGGGGAAAGGACGAATGATGAATGATGAATGATGAATGATGAATGATGAATGATGAATGATGAATGATGAAGGTCAGAAGTTCCAGTGCTCGGTTTTGCCTTTGGCGGGCGCGATCTCGATGGAGTCGATGTCGCTGTCGGGAAGGTAGAGGCGGAGGGTGCCGAGCTGGCCGGTCATTTTCAGGTCGATGGAGAGGTCCTGCCAGTCGCCGGGTTTGACTTCGAAGGGTGTGGAAATCATGCCGGTGGGATCGGCGGAGCCTTTGGGAAAGGTGTCGATCTTGCCTGCGCCGCCGGTTTCGCTGCGCACGCGGAGTTTGATCGTGGCTGGACCGGTCATTTTGCCGGTGGCGTGGCCGAGGAAGGAGACCTCTGGCTTGCCGGTGGCTTTCATGGTGAGAATGCCATCCGTGAGGGTGGCTTTGCAGCCGCGTTCTTTCCAGCCACCGAGCGGATCGGGGGCTTTCGAGGGTGTTTTGGCTGCGACGGGTTTGTAAGCGAGATTCGGGCGCGGAAAGGTCGCGCCGGTGTCTTTGAGGAAGCCGTCGATGAGGGTGTCGAGTTCCTTCACTTTGTCCGGCATCGCGTTGGCGAGGTCTTTCGACTCGCTGAGGTCGTCTTTGAGGTTGTAGAGCTCGTGGGTGCTTGGATTGCCAAACCAGCGCAGGAGTTTGAAGTCGCCGCTGCGTGCCCAAACGCCGCCAGCTTTGTTGGCTCCGGCATGCGGGTGGTAATTGAAGTAGGCCGTGCGATCGAACTGACCTTCGCCTTTGAGCACTTGGGCGTAGCTGACGCCGTCAAAGACCTGCTTCTCGGGTTTGGCGATGCCGAGCAAGTCGAGCACGGTGGGATAAATGTCGATGCAGCCGACGACAGCTTCGCTGGTGCTGCCTTTCGCGATCTTGCCGGCGTAGGACCACATCAAGGGCACGCGGGTGCCACCTTCGTAGAGCGTGCCTTTGCCATCGCGCAGCGGTGTGTTCATCGTGGGTGGCTGGAGGCCTGCCCACTTCTGCCAGGCTTCGTGGGCGGACTTTTTGCCTTCGGCGAGGGTGTTGCTGTGCGTGTTGCCGCCGTTGTCGGAGGTGAAAATGATGAGCGTGTTGTCGGCGATGCCTTGTGTCTCCAATTCATCAAGGATGCGGCCAAAGCACTCATCCACGCTTTTGAGCATCGAGGCCATGATGGGGTTCCCCTGGCGGCCGGTGGGATCTTTTTTCGCGGTGAAGGCCTTGGTGTATTCTTCTTTGTGTCCCCACGGACCATGCACGCCGTAGCACCAGAGATTGAGGAAGAAGGGGCCGCCTTTGCTTTCGCGGATGAATTTTGCCGCCTCGGCTGCCTGACGATCGACGATGTATTCGCCCACCGGGCCGTCGGTGATGGTGCCGATCTTGTTTTTGGCATTCGCGACGCCCTCGGGCTTCACGCCGTAGGGTGAGAAATACTCGCCGGGTGGGCCGGGATCGGGATTGCAGTGAAAGGCCACGTCAAAGCCCTGCTGCTCCGGCCAATGCGGCGGCGTGAGGCCGAGATGCCACTTGCCAATGTGCGCGGTGCGATAGCCGTGTTGCTTCAAGGTTTCCGCCAGCGTGATTTGGGAAGGTTCGAGGTAGTTCTTGCTCTCGGGCGTGAGCATCGGCGCATTCGGCGGAGCAGAGCCCTTCAAGAACACATGCCCGGCTTCTTGCGGCGGCGTATGTCCGGTGGCGCTGGTGATGCGATGTCGTGCGGAATATTGCCCCGTGAGCAGCGAAGCCCGCGTTGGCGAGCACAACGGCTGCGAATAGGCATTCGTGAAGCGCATCGCTCGCGCGGCAAAGCGGTCGATGTTCGGCGTCTCGTAATACTTCGAGCCATACACGCCGCTATCCATCCAGCCCATGTCATCGACGAGGAAGAGGATGACGTTCGGCTGCGAGGCGGCGGAGGAATGGCCGCAAAAGATCGCAAAGAACGCAAAAAGAAGAGAAAGGAGTTTGGATGAGGCGGTCATTGGTTGGGATTTCGGGTTCAGGGCGTACTTTCGGATGTCGAAGCGGTAGCTGCCAAAGTTGATGAGCAGGCCGTGCTCGATGCGGGAGGATTTCAAATAGCCGATCACCTGCGCCACATGCTCATTAACGACGGATTTGACGGCTTTGAGTTCGATGATGAGGCAGTTTTCGACAAAGAGATCGGCAAAGTACTCGCCGATGACGGTTCCATCCTCGTCGTATACCGTGATGGGATGCTGTTGTTTCACGTCGAGGCCGAGCTTCCGAAGCCTGTGAGCGAGGGCGTTCTCATAAACCTTCTCCAAATGGCCGTGTCCATGGTACTCATGGATGGCGTAAGCCGTTTCGCGGATCAGGTCACACAGCTCAAAGATCGTTCTCATGATGATTTGGGTTCGCAGGTCCTGAGAACGTCCAAAGCGCTCCTTCATTTCTTTGCGATCTCTGCGCTCTTTTGCGGCTAATCGGACGAATCGCGTAATGAATGGCCGCAAAGGATCGCAAAGAACGCAAAAAGACCGGGATACAGCTTGGATGAGAAGGCTCATTTCTTTGCGATCTCTGCGCTCTTTTGCGGCTATTCCGATCCGCTGGCGTCATCTTTCGCCGTGCCAACAACAATGGTCGGGCCGGCGAGATTCGAACTCACGACCTCTTGCACCCCATGCAAGCGTTCTACCAGGCTGAACTACGGCCCGACCTTGTTGGCGCACACCTTGGGCGTTTTGAGGCGTCCTTGGCGGCGAGGGGAGCGATTCTGGCGGTTTGCCGCCGGTTTGCAACCGCGATGTTTCTTGCGGTGAAAATTCAACGCGTCGCACGCAGGCTGCCGGTGATGCCTTCGCGCAAAGAGGCGGGCAGCGGGCCCGTGGCCGAGGTGTCAGGCATGGCATCGGTGACGGTGAACAGCTCGTGAAGCGTCTTCACCGCGTTCGCCGAACCGGCGGCGAGGTGGGCGTGACGCGGATTTTCCGCGGCGGAGGGTGTGCCCACGGCTTGCAGCGTGAGGCTGGGCACATCCAAGGCCCGCGCGAGGTGCGAGGCCGCGCCATCCACGCTGAGCACCAAGCGGGCACGCGAGATCAGGTGGAGGAATTCAGGCACCATCGTCATGCCGGAGACATCTTCGACGGCGACGCCGAGTTCTTTGGCCTGCTGGGCGATGCGGGCGCAGTGCTCGTAGTGCCAGGGATCCATGCTGCCGGTAATGAGCATGCGTTTGAGGCCGAAATCATGCGCGGCACGCAGCAGCGTGGCCCATTGCCCCGGCTCGCAGGCCTTGGTGGATGAGGTGGTGACGGGGTGGAGCAGCAGGAAGGGCTCCGCCGGGCATAGGCCCTCACGTGTCCAGTCCTCCGGCGGTCGCTCAAGCACGGGCGGCTCGTAGCCGGTGCTGATCTCTGGCAAGGTGGCATCCCACAGCCAGCGGGCGAGATCACGCCGACCGGGCGCGATGACCTCCATCTGCGAATAAATCGCGCGGTGCGTGCGGGTGACCCAGCCCGGCTCGGGCACGAGGAGGGCCTTTTCCCGGCAGAAGGTGAAGGCGGCGGCGCGGGTGGTGCGCCCGCCTGGGTCGAAGGCGCGGAGGCTGTCTGGCATCCAGCGGCGCTTTCCGGTGGCGAACTGCGTGTGCGGCATGAGCTCGATGAGCGGCCGCCACTGCGGCGGGCACAGGAGATGCACCCGCTCGCCGGTGACGAGCGCGATTTTTCGCAGCACGGGCTCCAGCAGCACCGTGTCGCCGAGTTGTTTATGAAGAATCACCAGCTCGCCCATGTAAGGGGAAAATCTCAGCGCCTCCGTCAGAATGCGCAACCTCCATCACGCACTTCGCAGCGCTTGCATGAGCGCATCGAGCTCCTCACGTACATCGCCGTCATTGCTCACGGTCTGGGCGATCTTGGCTTTCACCGCGTCGCGGAAACGCTTTCGCAGCCGGTGAATCGCCACTTTGACGGCTTCGAGGCTCAAACCGAGCTTTTCAGCGGCGACCGCCTGCGGAGTCGAATCGACCTCGACGGTGAGCCAGGGCTTCAGGGCATCAAAATGGGCCTTTTTGCCTTCGGTGGCCATTTCCGCTTCCAAACGGTTCAAACTTCTCGCCAGCACGGTGAGCGCCCATTGGCGGTCAAACTCGGCATCCGGCATGCCTGCGGCGGCATCGGCCATTTCTTCGTCCATCTCCGCATGTTCGAGACCGCCGCCGCGCTTTGCCGCGATGGCTTCATCGCGTTGATCGGCCGCGAAGTGCTTCAAGGCCCCGAGCAGGTAACTGCGGAAGCGACCACGCTCCGGCCTCGCGCCTTCGATGGCGCCACCGGCGAGCAGTTCGGCAAAAAAAATCATGCGCCAGCTCTCTCGCCGCATCGTCTTCTCGCCTTTCCCGTCGCAGAAATGCCACCACCGGCGCATAGTAGGCTTCACACAACTCGCTGAGCGCCGCTGCGGCCTGCGTGTCGCTTCCGCGTGAGCGTGCGACCAGCTCCAGCGGGTGTTGTGGAAGGAGGAAGTCATGGCTTGGGAAATGCATCCGGCGTGAAGGAGATCAAATCGAGTCCAATGTCGCCGGTGAGCATCTCGTAACAGACCACGCCGTGGCTGTAGATGTCCGCGCGATGATCGACGCTGGAAGGCTGCTCGATCTGCTTGGGGGCCATGTAGGGCGCGGTGCCGAGCTTTGCGCCGCTTTGCGTGAGCAGCATGTCACCGCCTTTTTCATTGAGGATCTTCGCGATACCGAAGTCGGCGGTCTTCACCCGGCCCTTCAAATCGAGCAGGATGTTCTCCGGTTTGATGTCGCGATGCAAAACGCCCTGGGTGTGGGCGAATTGAAGCGCATCGCAGATGGCCGGGATGATCTTCAATGCCTGCTCCGGGGTGAAACGGCCCGCCCGCATGGCCTGGCGGAGGTTCACACCATCGACGAACTCCATGATAAGGTAGTGCAATGGCTCGGAAGTGTGGTCCAGCCCTCTGGGCTGGTCAGAGCGCAGTCCAGAGGACTGCACCACACTACCAAAATCATGCACCGCGACGATGCTCGGACGGCTGAGCCTTGCCAGCACGCGGCCTTCGCGATTAAACCGCTCGGCAAAGCCCGGCGTGGCCGCGAGGGACTTTGGCAGCACTTTGACGGCGACGATGCGGTCGAGCTTGGGCTGCCGTGCTTTAAAGACGGCGCTCATGCCGCCGTGGCCGATGAGGCCGAGGATTTCGAGATCGGGAAACGCGGTGGCGATTTCTTCCAGCGTGGGCAAATCGGCCCGTTTCAGAGGCAGCGTGTCGGCGTCGCCATCGGTCGGCATGGCGGCGGCAGCCATGAGGCCGGCAGGATCGAGACCGTGGAAGGGATCCGTGGATGAGGAGTGCCTGTCACCGGTTGCCTGAGGGACTCGGCAGCGGAGGTTACATGAAAAGTGGCCGCGAAGGGCCACTTTCACTCCTTGCGCTATGGCCCGCCAACCGCCAAAATCGCCGCTCACACCCCACCATGAGCCGATTCGCGCCCTTTTTGTGCCTTTTCATCCTCGCCGCCGTCTCGATGGCGGCGGAGAAGGCCTCCGTGGACTCCATCACGTGGGGAAAAACGGCGGCCGGTGAGAAGGTGCGCCTCTTCACGCTGAAGAACGCCGCGGGCATGGAAGCGAAGATCACGAACTACGGCGGCATTATCGTGGCGCTGAGCGTGCTGGACCATAAAGGCCAGCTCGCCGATGTGGTGCTCGGCTTTGACACGTTGGAGCCTTACCTCGGCAAACATCCGCACTTCGGCGCTTTGACCGGCCGTTACGCCAACCGCATCGGCGGGGCGAAATTTAAGCTCAACGGCCAGGAGGTGCAGGTGACGGCGAACTCGGGCAAAAACCACATCCATGGCGGTGTGGAGAATTTTGCGAAGAAGGTCTGGAAGGCCTCCGATTTCCAAAAAGACGGCCGCGTGGGCGTGGAGATGCGTTACACGAGCCCGGATGGCGAGGAGGGCTTTCCCGGCACGCTCGAATGCCTCGTGACCTACACGCTGAAAGCGGACAACACGCTCGAAATCAAATACCGCGCCACTGCGGACAAGGCCACCGTCGTGAACCTCACCAACCACAGCTACTTCAACCTCGCTGGCGAAGGCAGCGGCGATGTGCTGGGCCACGAGATGATGATCGCCGCCACCGAGTACACGCCTACGGATGACGCTTTGATCCCCACCGGCGAGATCGCGAGCATCGTGGGCACGCCGCTGGAGTTCAATGTGCCGCTGAAGATCGGCAGCCGCATCGGTTCGGACTTCAAAGCACTCGTGCAGGGCAAAGGCTACGATCACAATTACATCCTCCGCGCCGGAACGGGCCTGCGCCTCGCCGCGAAAGTTCGCGAGCCGAAGAGCGGTCGCGTCATGACGGTGATGACGACGGAGCCCGGCGTGCAGCTTTACACCGGCAATCATCTCAAAGGCGTGGCTGGCAAGAGCGGCCATGTGTATGAAAAGCGCCACGGCTTTTGCCTTGAGACGCAGCATTATCCCGACAGCCCGAACCAGCCCGCCTTCCCGCCCGTGGTGCTGCATCCCGGCGATGTTTATCAAAGCACCACCTCTTTCCAGTTCAGCGCCGAGTGATCACCGACGACATCAAGCCCCCCCAAGCCAGCAAGACTGCCCCCGTTTTTGTCGCCGAGTCCGTCACGGAGCCTGCTTTCATCCAAGAGCAGGACTTTGCCGCCCGCCAGTATCGCGGCCGCCGTGAGAACCAGGAGGACTACTACGCCTTTGCTGATGCCGCCGAGCCCGGCGAGCGCAGCTTGGAGCGTCTCATGCTCGTCGTGGGCGACGGTCTCGGTGCCCATGCCGGTGGCAGCGTGGCCAGTTACATCGGCGTGAATGCCTTTGTCCGCGCCTACCACGAGGTGGACGGTTATCCGGCGGAAAAGCTCCACCATGCCCTGCAAACCGCGAACAGCACCCTCGGCTACATCACCGACCGCATGCCCGCCGTGGCGCCGCCGATGGGCACCACGATGATCGGCGCACTCGTGACGCAAAAATGGATGGAATGGATCAGCGTGGGCGATTCGCCGCTCTTCCTCTTCCGCGAAGGGAAACTCAACCGCATCAATCAGGACCACTCGCTCGCCCCGCTCATCGAAGAGCGGGCCAAACGCGGTGAAATCACCGCTGAGGAGGCCGCGAACCATCCCGACCGCCACACCCTGCAATCCGCCCTGCTTGGCATGCCCATGGCGATGATCGACTCGCCTCCGCACCCCATCGCCCTGCAAAAGGGCGACATCATCATCGGTGCCAGCGACGGTATTTTCACCCTCAGCGACAAGGCCCTTGAAGAACTCCTCGCCTTCGGCAAGCACACCACCGCCGATAAAATCGCCGACGCCATCATCTTCGCCATCCGCCGCATCAACTACGAGCGCCAGGACAACACGAGCGTGGGCGTGGTGAAGATCGCGTAATGAGTAGGAGACAGTCTGCCGACCGACCTCGTTTTTTGCCGCAGAGGCGCAAAGAGGAGGCATCCGGGAAATTCGTGCATTCTTCGACCACGGGCGAATGGCGGCTCCCCTCACCTAACCTCTCCCCGCCATCCCACCAAAAAGCAGACGGATACGACCAGCGGGGAGAGGAACTGGAAAGTGCACGGCATGAGTTTAGGCTGCTTTACCTTCACATGGCAGAAGCTCACGCGAATCGAGAGCCGATGCGGATATTCCGGTCCCTCTCCCCGCGAACGGTGCCCGATGTTTTCAACGCATGATGCGGGGAGAGGTTAGGTGAGGGGACATCAAGCGATCTTCCGTCGGAAGAAGGCACCAAATTCCCGGATGAACCCGATCTCTGCGCCCTTTGCTCCTCTGCCCCTTTGCGGCAAACCGTGTCAATTCATGCCGGAAATGTGCCCCGATGGCTTGATGACCCGCCTGGGCTCTTGTAATGGCCGACATGCCTTACTCAGCCGACACCTCTTGGATGCTCGCTCTCGAGTCCTTCTTGCTCGACGAGCCGGCCGTGGAGGCGATCCGGCTCGATCCGACATCAAAGAAGGTCGAGATGGCCACGCTAGGCCGCGTGGATGGGGAATTGCTCCAATCAAAGCTCGCCGAGGTGCTTCGCAGCATTGATGCAAAGTGGCTCAAGCAGATGCCGGAACACACCGCGTTGCTGGAGGTGAGCCAAAAAAGCGGCGTGGTGCAGATCGGCAAACCCTCCTGTCCCACCGCGCCTTCATTTTGGAAGTGGCGTGAGTTTGAATGGCCGGAGGCGGATGAGATGGAGCAGGAGAGCGATGAGGAATGGCGCACGCTGGCCGTGCAGGCGGCGATTTGTGGCCTGGCATTGGTGGCGGGCTACCTGGTCGAAAAGTTCGCCGAGGCGCCGATGTGGTTCTCGCAGGCCCTGTTTGGCATTTCGCTCATTTCCGGAGCTTGGGACGCGGCGAAGGATGCGTGGGAAAACATCCGCGAAGGCCGCCTGGATGTGCATTTCCTCATGCTCGCCGTCGCGCTGGGTGCAGTGGCGATTGGGGCTTGGGAGGAAGGAGCGCTGCTGCTCTTCCTTTTCTCCACCAGCGGCGCTTTGGAGCACTTTGTGCTCTACCGCACGCACCGCGAGATCAATGCGCTGACGAAGGCCGCGCCGAAGTTCGCCCATGTGCTGCTGCCGGATGGAACGACGGAGGATCGCGGCGTGGCCGGGCTGCGCATCGGCGATGTGATCGTGGTGAAGCCGGACGAGCTCTTCGCGGTGGATGGCAGCGTCGTCTCCGGACTCACGGCGGCGGATGAATCCACGCTCACTGGCGAGGCCATGCCGATCACGAAGGAAACCGGTGCGGCCATCTTTGGCGGCACGCTGAATCTTTGGGGCCTCGTGCAGGTGCGGGTGGATAAACTGGCCACGCAAAGCTCGCTTGCGAAAATCATCACGCTGATCCAAACGGCGCAAAAGATGCGCGCACCCAGCCAGCGCTTCACCGACCGCTTTGGCACGCGTTACACGCTGCTGACACTCGGGATCGTGGCGCTGATGTTTTTCGTGTGGTGGCTCGTTTTTGGCATTCCGCCCTTCGAAAACACCGCCGCGTCGAAGTCGTCGTTTTATCGGGCCATGACGCTGCTGGTCGTGATGAGCCCCTGTGCGCTCGTTTTGTCCATCCCGTCGGCCATTCTCGCCGCCATCGCGTGGGGAGCACGGCATGGTATTTTGTTTCGCGGCGGTGCGGCCATCGAAAAGCTCGCCGAGGTGGATGTGATCGCCATGGACAAGACCGGCACGCTCACGGAGGGAGAGCTGAAGGTGACCAAGATCGAATCCTTCCCCGCCGGCCGTGAAGACGATGTGTTGCGCATCGCGGTGAATCTGGAATCGAACTCGAACCACCCCATCGCCCGCGCCATCACGCGTCATGGGCAGGCGAAGGGCTTCGTGGCGGAAAAACTGGCCGAGTTTCACTCCATTGCCGGCCAGGGACTCCGCGGACGCACCGAAAGCGGCCTCAGCTATGTGGGCAGGCGTGAACTCGTGCATGACAGCGCTCTCGGCGATGCCTTGGCGGGCGTTCCCGATGCGCCACTGGGCTTCAGCGAGGTCTGGGTGCTGCACGAGCAGATCGTCGGCCGCATTTTGCTCAAGGACGAAGTCCGCCCCGGCAGTCGTGCGGTGCTCGAAAGCCTCGCCAAAGATGGCGTGCGCACCATCATGCTCACTGGCGACCGCCGCGCTGCCGCCACCGAGGTCGCGAAGCAGCTCGGCCTCAGCGAAGTGCGTGCCGGATTGCATCCTGAGGACAAAGTGGCCGCCATTCACGAGCTCACGCAGCAAGGTCACAAAGTCGCCATGGTCGGCGATGGCGTGAACGACGCCCCCAGCCTCGCCGCCGCCCACGTCAGCGTCGCCATGGGGGCCCGCGGCAGCGATGCCGCGCTGGAGCAGAGCGATGTCGTGCTGATGAAGGACAAGATCGAAAAGCTCCTCTCCGCCCGCCGCATCAGCGCCCACGCCCGCCGCATCATCCAGCAAAACATCGTGATCTCCCTCGGCAGCGTCATCATCATGGCTGTGGCATCGCTCTTTGGCATCGTGCCGCTCAGCCTCGGCGTGCTGACGCATGAGGGGAGCACGGTGCTCGTGTGCTTGAACAGCTTGAGACTGCTGTTTGAGAAGGAGTGAGGCAGAGCGATGCCATGAATGACTTCCAAGTGCGTTTGCCGTTTTGGAGTGCTCCAGCCCTCTGGAGCTTTTCGCAGGCCGTGAGACGTGCAAAAGCGCCAGAGGACTGGCGCACTCCAGGACGCTGGCGCGGCACATGTGAGCGTGATTGCACGCCGTGCCCTGAAGATTTTTAACCCGGCCTCGATTTTTCCCATGACGAGCAGAAAACTCCTCGTCACGCCCGTTGCACGCTCCGGCATCTCCCGCTAGAAGCAGCCCGCCCGAATGAACCTTCCGAACCAGATCACCCTCGCCCGCCTCGTCCTCACGGCGGTGTTTGTGGCGTGTTTTTATCTGCCGTGGTCGAATCACCTCTCGATCGCGGCGCTGGTGTTTGGGCTGGCCTCGATCACCGACTACCTCGACGGCTCCATCGCCCGGTCCCGGGGCATCGTGACGAACTTCGGCAAGCTCTTCGATTCGCTGGCGGACAAGGTGCTCATCGCCGCCGCTTTCATCCTGCTCGTCGATCTGGGGGATCTGCCCGCGTGGATCGCCATCGTGGTGTTGGCGCGGGAGTTTTGCGTCACCGGCATCCGCCTCATCGCCGCAGGGCAGGGTGCCATCCTGGCAGCGGAAAAGCTGGGCAAGCACAAGATGGTCTGGCAGATCATCACGGTAAGCTGGTTCCTCGTCCAGCGTGCCTCGGCGGAGACGCTTTTTAGCTTCGCCAAGCCGCTTTTCACTCACACGCCCGCCTGGGTGCCCACGGCGATCATCTATTTCACCACGCTGCTGACGCTGGTCTCCGGCTTCAGCTACTTTTGGAAAAACAAACACCTCTTCAACGACGCATGACACCCGAAGCCCAGCTCACCACTCTCGGACTCACCCTGCCACCGCCGCCGCCGCGTGGAGGCGTTTACAAGCCCGTCGTGATCGTCGGCAATGTGGCCTACGTCTCTGGTCACGGCCCTTACCGGGGCCCCGATGACTACATCTGCGGTCGAGTCGGTGCCGACATGAGCCTGGAGGAAGGCAAAGCCGCCGCCCGCCAAGTCGGTCTCGCGATGCTCGCCACCCTGAAGAGCGAACTCGGTAGCCTCGACCGCGTGAAGCGCGTGGTGAAGCTCCTCGGCATGGTCAACAGTACGCCGGATTTCGGCGAGCATCCGAAGGTCATCAATGGCTGCAGCGAGCTCTTTGGCCAGGTGTGGGGCGAGGAAAACGGCATCGGTGCCCGCAGCGCCGTGGGCATGGGATCGCTTCCTGGTAACATCGCCGTCGAGATCGAGGGCATCTTTGAGATTGGCTGATCGACTGGGGCAGGGGAGTACTGGATTGATGGAGTCGTGGAGGATTGGAAATCCAATCACCCCATCACCCCACGATTCCATCACTCCATCCGTCGCGCAGCATCTCCACCACCGGCAGATCCGCTGGTGCCAATTCGTAGCGTGAAAGCTCCGTGAGTGTCACCCAAGCGAGCGCCGAGTGCTCATGCGGATGCGGCTCCGGGCTTGTCGCGGTCAGCTCGCACTCGAAGGGGATGAGGCGGATCGTGCCCCAATCGTAAGCATGCTCGCAGGCGGGGAGTTCGCGAAGAATGCGGACCTCGCAGGCCAGCTCTTCATGCAGCTCGCGGTGCAGAGCCGCTGCGGGCCGTTCACCGGGCTCGACTTTGCCGCCGGGGAATTCCCACAGGCCACCGAGCTTCTTGCCCTCGGGCCGACGGGCAATCATGACGGTTTCTCCGCGTTTCAAAATGGCACACACAACATCCACACTCATGCGGCGGACAGTGCCAGCGTTCCGCGCCGACGCAATGGGAGCCGGGCGGCTCCCGATTCCGCCCGGCTCCGTCGTTGCTTTTGGGCATCAACCCTCAACAGGTTAACAACCAATCACTCTCAAGACCCAGTTCATGGGGCTCACGCCCGCAATCACTGTGCTGGCATTAGATTCGGGCCCGTTGAGCGTGTTCAAAGCGGTGAGAATTTTTTTCGGAGCTGCGCTCCGCTTGTAGGATTTCAAATCATTCTAGCCTAATCGATTCATGAAGCCTTGCTGCACCGGGCTGGATCGAGAGGCATGCTAGGTTTTTGAAGAGGTCGGCGAATCATGGTCCGCAGAATACGGGTGCTAAGATGAATTTTCGATTTCAGCCCCCTCAAAAGAGCAACTATCCGAAAATCAATTCGAGCAGTTGCTCAGTCTCAAGCACGAGCTTGGGAGCATTTTCGATCTTCCCTTTCAAAGCCTCGACTACGCCTTCCGAAAACGCAGTGAGATCGTAGGAAATTGGGAAGACCTCATTGATGGGAAGGTTCAGAAACCGACTCAAAGCGTCTGGGCCACGGCGATCATAATCTGAGTCGAAGCGCCTAGCTAAGTCAAACTTTTGGGTGCCTCTGAACAAAGCCGCGGTGATGGCTAAGTCTGTCCGCCTCGCATCACTGCTTTTTACGTTGCCTATCAAAGCATCCACCTTCTGGCCGTTAGCCAGTGTCACTTGTGTTCCTATCAAACAGCCGTCTAGATCACAAACCGGTAACTTCGATAGCGGCTTCACCATTGTTTCGCCACGTGCGTCATTGTTTAGAAAAGTCCAAACAGGACACTTTTGAAAATGAAGCGGAGTAAGCTTTTCTGCGGGAACGGAACTCACAATCGGAAGACGATAACATCATTGAGCCTACTCAAACAAAATCCGTGATCGAGCCGAACTCGGCGTCGAAGAGGCGGCGGTAGGTGCGGAAGGCGAAGCGGTCGGTCATGTTGGCGATCCAATCGCAGACGAGGCGGGCGCGAGTTTTGGCATCGGGCGCGGCGGCGATCTCGCTTTCGATGTTTTCGGGGATGAGGCGCAGGCCTTTGGGCTGGGCGGGCTCGATGTAGCGATCCCGCAGGACGCCGAAGAGCTGCTGGAGGATGTGATCGGCCTTGTGATCGAGCTGCTGGAGCTGCGGGCTGCGGAAGACGAGCTCGAGGGAGATTTTTTTGTGCAGATCAGCCCGGGCGCGGAGCGCGGGGTCGATCTGAAGCTCGAACTGATGCCGCTGGGTGCTAGCACTGAGGAAGTTCGCGGTGGGGACGAGCTTCGTGGCGCGGATGCAATCGCCGATGAGGCGATTCAGGCGGCCTTCGACGCGGTCTTCACGCATGGCTTTGCACAGGAAGGCGACCCACTCGGCCTGCGAGGCATCGAGGGACTGTTTTTCGGCCCAGCGTTCCAGGTGGGTGACGTTAATGAAGCCGGCGCGGATGCCATCGGCGAGGTCATTGAGCGAGTAGGCAGTGTCATCCGCCCAGTCCATGATCTGGCATTCGATGCTCTTGAAGCCGTTGCGTGCCTTGCCGGGTGTGAGCTCGACAGGGAAGGCCTGGCCGCCCATGGCGAAATCGAGCCAGGTTTCCTGGTCGTCGTAGAGGTAGTGGTTGGTTTTGCCCGCAGGGCGCTCGGTGAAGAGGGTTTTGTATTTGAGGACGCCGTCGAGCAAGGCCCGCGAGGGATTCATGCCGGCGCGGCCTTCGCTGAAAAGGGTCTGCGTGAGGATGCGGAGGGTCTGCGCATTGCCCTCAAAGCCGCCGTAGGGCTCCATGAGGCGGTGCAGGGTGCGCTCGCCGGCATGGCCGAAGGGCGGATGGCCGAGGTCGTGGCTGAGGCAGGCGCTTTCGACCAGATCGGGATCAATGAAGCATTCGTCATCGAGCACGCCGCCCTGCTGGCGCAGCCATCCGCAGATGCTGCGGCCGATTTGAGCCACCTCGATGCTGTGAGTGAGACGCGTGCGGTAGAAGTCGTATTCGCCGGAGAGGAAGACCTGCGTTTTGCTCTGGAGGCGGCGGAAGGCGCTGCTGTGGATGATGCGGTCGCGGTCGATCTGGAAGGCGCTGCGGTATTCGCCGTCGAAGACTTTCCGCTCGTGGAGTGTGGCGGTGTCGAAGGAGTTGTAGAAGCGGTTGGCGGGCATTTCGAGGCGCAGGCTAGCGCAGGTTCAGGCACGGCGGAAACATGAAAAAAGGGCGGATCTCGCGATCCGCCCTTCGGTGTAATTTTCTTGCTGAGCAGCTCTTAGATGTCCTCACCGACGGCGTAGCGCACGAAGCGACGCACGACGAGGTTTTCGCCGAGTTCGGCGATCTTGCTCTTCACGAAGTCGCCGATGGTGATGTCGGGGTTCTTGATGAAGGCCTGCTCGAGGAGGCACTGCTCGGCGAAGATCTTGTCGATCTTGCCCTGCACGATCTTCTCAACGATGGCCTCGGGCTTGCCCTTGACCTGCTCGGCGGCGATTTCGCGCTCCTTGGTGATGAGATCGGCGGGGATCTCCTCACGACCGATGAACTTCGGATTGGAGGCGGCGATGTGGAGGGAGATGTCCTTCACGAAGGCCTGGAAGATTTCGTTGCGGGCAACGAAGTCGGTTTCGCAGTTCACTTCGATGAGCACGCCGATGCGGCCTGCCATGTGGATGTAGGAGGAGATGATGCCTTCCTTGGTCTGGCGGTCACCTTTGGTTTCAGCCTTGGTGATGCCTTTCTTGCGGAGGATGGTTTCAGCCTTTTCGAGGTCGCCTTCGGCTTCCTTGAGGGCTTTTTTGCAATCCATCATGCCTGCGTTGGTCTTTTCACGCAGGGCCATGACGATTTTCGCGGAGATTTCTTCGGCCATGATCGGTCTGGGGTTGGGGATGAGGGTTGCTTATTTCTTCATCTCCGCCGTGGCGACGATGACGGGGTCGATCAGCTTCTGCAGGATGATGCGGATGGAGCGGATGGCGTCGTCGTTGGCGGCGATGGGGTAATTGATGACGGAGGGATCGGCGTTCGTGTCCACGAGGGCCACGATCGGGATCTTGAGGCGGCGGGACTCGGAGACGGCGATGTGCTCACGGGCGGCGTCCACGATGACGACGGCGTCAGGGAGCTTGTCCATGTGGCGGATGCCGCGGAGGTTGCGCTCAAGCTTGATGCGCTCGCGGTTGAGGGAGGCGAGTTCCTTCTTGGACATCTGCTTGAACTCAGGCTTCTTCTCGATGTCTTCGAGGTAGTTCAGGCGGGCGATGGACTTGCGGAGGGTCTCGTTGTTCGTGAGGGTGCCGCCGAGCCAGCGGTGGTTCACATAGAACTGGTGGCAGGCTTCAGCGGCCTGCTTGACGGCTTCCTGGGCCTGGCGTTTGCAACCGACGAAGAGGATCTTCTTGGACTTGCGGGCGAGTTCGCTGAGGAAGTCGGCGGCTTTGTCGATCTGATTGACGGTCTCCTCGATGTTGAGGATGTGGATGTTGTTTTTGGTGCCCATGATGAATTTCTTCATCTTAGGATTCCAGCGCTTGGTCTGATGTCCGAAATGGACGCCAGCTTCGACGAGTTCGACGAGTACGGGGGATGACATGTGGGTATCTAGAGTGCCTTTTCTTCCGCACGCGGCCGGTGAAGGCGGCGCTCTGGCTCACGAGGAGCTGATTCGGTGGATCGGGCGATAGGTGACCTTTGTCCCGTCCAGAATGGCCGGGCGAAAGGGACCGCGATGGTAGCGGCGACCACCCCGGCGGCAAGCGGTTTTTCGACTCGTGACCGGCTTGTCACCCAGGAGATGGCTGCAAGAGGTCGCGAAAGCGCCCCACGGAAGGTTTTACAGCCCTAAATCCGTCACCGCGCCGAGGCTGGCGCTGGTGCAGAGCTTGGCATACTTCGCCAGCACACCACGGGTGTAGCGAGGCTTCGGCTGCTTCCATTTGGCGAGGCGGGCTTTGAGGTCCTTGGCGGGGATGCCGAGGGTGATTTGGCGTGTTTCCGCGTCGATGGTGATCGGGTCGCCATTTTTGATGACGGCGATGGGGCCGCCGACGAAGGCTTCTGGCGTGACGTGACCGACGACGAAGCCGTGGCTGCCGCCGCTGAAACGACCATCGGTGATGAAGGCGACGTCTTTGCCCAAACCCTTGCCCATGATGGCGGAAGTCGGCGAAAGCATCTCACGCATGCCGGGGCCGCCTTTGGGGCCTTCCATACGGACGACGATGACGTGGCCTTTTTTGACTTTGTCGTTCAAAATGGCCTGGAGTGCGGTTTCCTCGGACTCGAACACGATGGCCTTGCCGGAGAAACTGAGGCCTTCTTTGCCGGAGATCTTGCCGACGGCACCTTCGGGGCAAAGGTTGCCTCGGAAGATGACGAGGTGGCTGTCCTTCTTGATCGGGTCGCTCAGCGGGCGGACGATGGTCTGGCTCTTCGGCCAGAAGATCTTGGAGTTCTTCATGTTCTCCTTCATCGTCTTGCCGGTGACGGTGAGGCAGTCGCCGTGCATGAGGCCTTCGTTCACCAGGATGCGGATGAGCGGCACGGTGCCACCAATCTTCACGAGGTCGTTCATGAAGTATTTGCCGCTGGGCTTCAGGTCGGCCAGCACGGGCGTTTTTTTACCAATGCGGGTGAAGTCATCGATGCCAAGTTTCACGCCGGCTGCATGGGCCATGGCGATGAGGTGCAAAACAGCGTTCGTGCTGCCGCCGAGCGTGATGATGAGCGTGATGGCGTTTTCAAAGGCCTCCTTCGTCATGATGTCGCGGGGCGTGATGCCCTTCTTGATCATGTTCATGACGGCCGCGCCGGCGTCGAAGCAGTCGATAAGCTTGTCACTGCTCACGGCGGCTTGGGCGCCGGAGTTCGGAAGACTCATGCCCATGGCTTCAATGGCGCTGGCCATGGTGTTGGCGGTGTACATGCCGCCGCAGGAGCCTTCGCCGGGGATGGAGTGCTCCTCGATGTCCGCAAGTTGCTTGTCGCTGATCTTGCAGTTCGCATGCTGGCCCACGGCTTCAAAGACGGTGACGATGTCTGCGTCCTTCTTTTCGGGACCCACACAGCCTGGCAGGATGGTGCCGCCATAGACAAAGACCGCGGGGCGATTCATGCGGGCGATGGCGATCATGCAGCCGGGCATGTTTTTGTCACAACCCCCGATGGCGACATAGCCGTCGAGACCTTCGCAGCCGACGACGGTTTCGATGCTGTCCGCGATCACCTCACGCGACACGAGCGAGTATTTCATGCCCTCCGTGCCCATGCTAATGCCGTCAGAGATAGTGATGGTGTTGAAGATGACGCTTTTGCCACCGGCGGCATCGACACCCTTCGCAGACTCTTTGGCGAGACGGTCGATGTGCATGTTGCACGGCGTGACCATGCTCCAAGTGCTTGCGATGCCAATTTGCGACTTCTTGAAGTCCTCCCGCTTGAAGCCCACGGCGTGCAGCATCGCACGGCTGGCGGCACGTTCCGGCCCATCGACGACGATGGCGCTGTGTTTGCGATGGAGGGATTCGGTGGAGGCGGCTTTCTTGGGCATGGCGGTGGGAAAAGGGCCGCCAGTGTGGCGCGGAGAGGCCGGGATGCAAGACGCGGGTGACGGATGCTGCCGCCCTTCTGAAAGAAGACAGCCACAAACCTCGAACTGACTTTCACCATCATGAAACTCACCTCGCTACTCTCTCTCTTAGTTTTTGCCACCGTTCTACACGCCGACCCTCCGGAGGGCTTCAAGGCGATCTTCAACGGCACGGATCTCACCGGCTGGTACGGGCTGAACCCGCACAGTGTGGTGAAGCTGGAAGGCGAAAAGAAAGCCGCCGCGCTGCAAAAAATGCGGGAGGAGTTCGCCAAGCACTGGCGGGTGGAAAACGGCGAGCTCGTCAATGATGGTGAAGGCGGATACGCCACGACCGACGCCGACTTCGGCGACATTGAGATGCTCATCGAATACAAAACCGTGCCCAAAGCGGACAGCGGCATCTACCTCCGTGGCAATCCTCAGGTGCAGATCTGGGACAAAACGCAGGTCTTTGATCCAAAGAAGCCGGACCGCAAGCCGCACCTCGGCTCCGGTGGCCTCTTCAACAACACACCTGGCAAGCCCGGCCGCGATCCGCTGGTGCTGGCCGATAAGGGCTTCGGCGAGTGGAACAGTTTCCGAATCCGCCAGATCGGGGAGGTGACCTGGGTGTGGCTCAACGAACAGCTCGTGGTGGATGGTGCGGTGATGGAAAACTTCTGGGACCGCGCCAAACCGATGCCCGCGAAAGGTCCGATCATGCTGCAAACGCACGGTGGAGAGATCCGCTGGAGAAACATCCATGTGAAGGAACTCAGCGCCGCAGAATCCGCCGAGCTGCTGAAAAAGGCCGGGAAGTGAACTGGACACGAAAAAGGGCGGCTCGTGGGAGCCGCCCTTTTTATTTGGGTCGAAAATGTGGCGGGGCTTATTTCACGATGCCGAGGAGCTCGACGTCGAAGATAAGGGTGGAGCCGGGTGGGATGTCATCGCCTTGAGCCTGGTCGCCGTAAGCGAGGTCAGAAGGGATGTGGAAGCGCCACTTGGAGCCGACGGGCATGAGTTGAAGGCCTTCGGTCCAGCCGCGAATCACGCCCTGGAGGGGGAAGGAGGTAGGCTCGCCACGCTCGACGGAGCTATCGAAGACTTTGCCGTCGATCAGCGTGCCGTGGTAGTGGACGCTCACGCTATCCGTCACGGCGGGCTTGGGTCCGGTGCCTTCTTTGAGCACTTCATATTGCAGGCCGCTGGCGGTGGTGGTCACGCCTTTGCGCTTGCCGTTCTCAGCGAGATATTTTTGGCCTTCTTCCTTGTACTTTCCGGCGGCGGCGGCCATTTCCTTCTGCTCTTCGGCCATTTTTGCCTGCTGCTTGCTCTGCATGAGCTTGTTGAAGCCATCCATCGCGGCGTCGAGTTCTGCCTTGGTGTAAGGCTCAGCTCCGGTGGCGGCACCCGTGGCACGCTCCATGCCGGCTTTGAGTTTGTCGGCATTGATGGAGATGTCTTCGTTCTTGAACTGCTGGCCCAGGCCGATGCCCATGGCGTAACCTGCGGGCTTTTTGCCGCCCAGCACATCACTCACGCCTTCGATGAAGGCACTGAGATCCATCTTCTCCTTCTGGCCGGCAAACTGTCCGCCGACGTTTTTACCGATGAAGTAGCTCACCTTCTCCATGTCCACTGCGGGAGGTGCAGCGTTGGCGGGCTCGGCTTTTTTGACTTCTTGAGCGTGCGTTTGGCCGAGCATGGAAACAACGGCAAACAAGGATGCAATGTGGAGTTTGTTCATGGAGGCGCGGAGACTACCCGTCCGCGATGCCGGGTCAATCGGGGCTTTCGTCAGGTCTTTGCCTCTGCGCCGGGCATTTGACGGCACCCCCGGCTGCGCCTAAGCAGGCCTCATGGAACGCCCCGCTGCCATCACCCAGATCCGTGAAGCCTGCAAAAACATCGCCCTTCAGTTCATGAAGATTCATCCCGCCGTGCCCGGACTGGCGGACGAGGAGACGCAGAAGGAATGCTTCCGTTGCGTGCATGAGATGACGGTGCTGCTGGAGACGATCAAAAAGAAGATCGGCCGCCTGGAGCGTTCGGACGACAGCTCGCTGCTATGAGCGGGCGAAGGCTTCGCGGGGACTTTTGGCGAAGCGAGCCATCCATTGGTGGCAGAGGGGAGATTTGAACTCCCGACCAAAGGCTTATGAGTCCTCTGCTCTACCCCTGAGCTACTCTGCCGTAAATGGCTCCTGAGGTAGGGTTCGAACCTACGACCTAGTGGTTAACAGCCACCCGCTCTACCGCTGAGCTACTCAGGAATCATGTTCCCTTCCGGGGAAGGGGGCGGGATGAATAGCCGTTTCGGGTTTTCGCGCAAGCACTTTGTCACCCGACCGCGCGGAGCGGTCATTTAGGGCTGCGGGCAGCCTCACGCTTGTGTTTGACCACCTCGATGACGATCGGCAGCACGGAGACGACGATGATCAGGAGGGAGACGAGCTTGAAGTTGCTCTTGATGATGGGGATGTTGCCAAGGGCAAAGCCGAGGATGGAGATGCTGATCACCCAAAACAGCCCGCCGCCGAGGCTGAACATCAAAAAGCGACGGTACTGCATGTGGCCAAACCCGGCGGTAAATGGGGCAAAGGTCCGCACGATGGGCACAAAGCGGGCGATCACGATGGCGCGGCCACCGTGCTTCACGAAAAAGGCCTCCGTCTTGGCCAAATAATCTCGTTTGAACCAGCGCTGGTTCACGATCCAGCCGCCGCACTTGCGGCCGATCCAGTAGTTCACGTTGTCGCCCAGGATCGCCGCGCAGACGAGCAGCGGAATGATGATCTCGATGCGCATGAAACCCTGCGCGGCCAAGGCTCCGACGGCAAACAGCAGCGAGTCACCCGGCAGGAAGGGTGTGACGACGAGGCCCGTCTCGCAAAACACGATGGCAAACAGCAGCGCATAAATCAGCGGGCCGTGCTGCTCCGCAAAGGTTTGCAGGTGTTGATCGACGTGGGCGATGAAATCGAAAATCTGGGTCATGCGGAAGAGGGAAGCCGATACTCCGGCGCAGGTGGGAGGCGTCCAACAAAAAGTGGCGATTGTTTCGTGTAGCAACGCCGTTCTAGCCTCCGCCCGCCATGCGCTCCCTCTTCATCCTCACCACCGCCCTCCTCGCCGCCTTTGCACCCGTCCTCGCCGATCCGGTGTATGAGCTGCGCATCTACACCTGCCACGAAGGAAAGCTCGATGCCTTGCTCACCCGCTTCCGTGACCACACCTGCAAGCTCTTTGAAAAGCACGGCATGGGCAATGTGGGCTACTGGGTGCCCGTCGGTGAGGAAAACGGCTCCAAGACGACCCTGATCTATGTGTTGGAGCACAAGAGCCGCGAGGCCGCCAAGGAGAGCTTCAAGGCCTTCGGGGCCGATCCCGAATGGAAAGCCGCAGCAAAGGCCAGCGAGGCGAATGGCAAGATCGTCGCCAAAATCGACTCTATCTTCATGACGCCGACGGATTACTCGCCCGCGTTGAAGGTGGAAAAGAGCGCCAAGCCCCGCGTCTTCGAGATGCGCACCTACACCACGCCTCCCGGCAAGCTCGACGCCCTCCACGCCCGCTTCCGCGATCACACGATGAAGCTCTTCAGCAAGCACGGCATGAGCCACCTCGCCTACTGGACACCCACCGATGCCGAAAAAGGCGCCGGCACCAAGCTCATCTACATCCTCGCCCACGACAGCAAGGAAGCCGGCCTCGCCTCCTTCACCGCCTTCCGCGCCGATCCCGATTGGATCAAAGCCAAAGGCGATAGCGAAGCCGCCAACGGCGGGCCGCTAACCATTCAACCCCAGGCCGAAGGCGTGAAAAGCGTGTACATGAAGGCGGTGGATTTTTCGCCGGTGCAGTAAAGCGGAACGGGTTATCGGAGCCCGCAGCGTCGCTTGCTTCCCGCCGTCCTGCGGTGCATTCTCTGCCATGAACACGACCATCGACATCCCGGAGCCTCTGTATCAGAAAGCGGCAGAGCGTGCTCGTTCGCTCGGCTCAACGGTGCACGACCTCATCGTCACCGCCCTCAGCCGCGAGATGAAAGAGCCTGATCCGCCTTCTCCGGCTCCAGCGATCCCTGCGACGGAGCTGTATGAAAAAAACCAGTTCGGCTTTCTCGTCCGCAAGCGCCCGCCGGGAGACACCACGGTCACCACAAACGCGTTCGTGAACCAACTGCGCGAGGAACTGGGAGTTTAATCATGAGTTTTCTGCTGGATGTCAACGCGTTGATCGCCTCGGTTGATGTCACCCATGAATTTCATGATGCCTACGAACGATGGTTTGCTAGCAAAGGCAGGCCGCCTCTGGCCACATGTCCACTGACTGAGAATGGTTACCTGCGCATCTACGGTCATCGGAACTATCCTCTCGGGCCAGGTTCGCCCAAGGCGGCACTGCCCCCGCTCGATTCGCTCCGTCAGTCGGTCGGCTTTCAGTTTCTCCCGGATGATCTGTCATTAGCGGATTCCAGCGCCGCTGTGTCGTTGGACAACACCTCTTCCTCACAGCTCACCGACATCTACTTGCTGGCCCTGGCGAAAAAATACGGAGTCAAACTTGCCACTTTCGACAAGCGTCTCGCGGCTCAAAACGTCGCAGACGGCATCCACAGCATTGAATTCATCCCTGTCCCGTGAAGCCGCTTCTTATTCTCCTGCTCGCCTCCGTCCTCCACGCCGAGCCGCTCTTCACCTTCCCTTTCACCGGCTCTCCCGGCCCCTACACCGTCGAGCAGTGGAAAAAGGACTGGCCGGGTTGCGAGTATGAGGACGGCCTCGCGGAAGGCCATGGCGAGCTGGTGACGCGTGAGGGCAGCTCCTGGCTGCGGGTGTTGTATCCGAAAGGCAGCGTCGGCTCGGAGCAAGGCGGCGCGGGATGGCGCTTCGCATTCGGCGAGCACGAGGCGGCGGAGCTGCGCTACACCGTGCGCTTTGAAGAAGGCTTTGAGTTTGTGAAGGGCGGCAAGCTCCCGGGACTCTGCGGCGGCCCCAAAACCATCACCGGCGGCGATGCCGTGAACGGTCTCGACGGCTTCTCCGCTCGCGTGATGTGGCGGAAGGACGGTCGCGGCCAAGCCTATGTGTATCACATGCACCAGCCGTCAAAGTATGGCGATGAGTTCGACTTCCCTGAGGACTTCCGCTTTGTGCCCGGCAAGCCCGTTACCCTCCGCCTGCAGGTGGAGATGAATGCGGCGGGCAAGAAAAACGGCCAGCTCCGCATCTGGGCCGATGACAAGCTCATGGTGGAGAAAACCGATCTCCAATGGCGCAAAGGCACCACCTACGGCGTCGATTCCATCCTCTTCAATACCTTCCACGGCGGCAGCGGCGCGGAATGGGCACCCTCCCGCGATGTGCATGCCGAGTTCACCGGCTTCAAGGTGCGGGTGAAGCGGTGAGTCGAAAACAATTCCTTGCCAAATCGCCCGCTTTTTGGCGGTATGAAGTTCGCCATGCGCATTCTTCCGTATCTCGCCGTCTTCCTCGCCGCCCTCAGCCTTCGCGCCGAGTCCATTTTGCCCGCCAACGCCCGCGTCGCCGTGATTGGCGACAGCATCACGGAGCAGAAGCTCTACTCGAAATATATCGAGACCTACCTGCTGGCCTGCACCGGGCGGAAGGACATCAAAGTCTTCCAGTTTGGCTGGAGTGGTGAGCGTGCTGGCGGCTTCGCCGCACGTCTCGAAAATGATCTCGCGGTCTTCAATCCGAATGTCGCCACCACCTGCTACGGCATGAACGACGGCAGCTACAAGCCCTACGCACCGGAGATCGGCGCCGAGTATGAGAAGAACATGCGTGCGGTGATCGCCGAGCTGAAGAAAGTCGGCGTGAAGGCCATGGCCGTCGGCTCGCCCGGCGGTGTCGATCCGGATTTCTTCAAGCGCCCCACCATCGAAGGCAGCCTCTACAACCAAAACCTCGCGCAACTCCGCGACATCGCCAAAAAGCTGGCCGAGGAGAACAAGCAGCCCTTTGCGAACGTGCATGACACGATGATGGACGCGCTGCCGAAATCGAAAGCAGCGCTTAGCAAGGAATACGCTCCCTTCGGTGGTGATGGCTTCCATCCCGCACCCTCCGGCCAGCTTTTGATGGCGCAGGCCTTCTTAAAGGCGCTGGGCTTTGACGGCGAGATCGGTGTCATCACGCTGAACATGAAAGGCCAAAGCAACGCCAGCGAAGGCCACACCATCCAGCCGGTGAAGCTCGCTCCGGGCGCGATCCAGATCGTCAGCGACAAATGGCCCTTCTGCTTTGATGCCGATCCAAAGAGCGCAGGTAGCAACCGCAGCATCGTGCCCTTCACCAGCTTCAATCAGGACCTCAACCGCCTCATGCTGCACGTCATCGGCCTGAGCAGCGAAAAGGCCAAAGTCACCTGGGGCCAGCAGACCAAGGAATTCACCCGCAACCAGCTCGAAGACGGCATCAACTTGAACGCCGAGTTTGACAAGACGCCGTTTGACGGTGCTTTCGCCAACCTCACCAACGCCGTCGGTCAGAAGCAGGCCTTTGAGACCACGCTCGTCAAAAACCTCGTCACCCACATGCGCGTCATCGCCGCCGAAGCCGCCGAGGAGCCGAAAGTGGCCACCGCTCTCGCCAAGCTGAAGAAAAAGCTCGCCGACGAACATGCGAAGCAAGACGCGAACGTCCGCAAGATACTCCAGCCGGTCACGCACACCATCTTGATTCAAGAAGTCCGCTAATCGCCATGCAGCTCGCCGATTTGAAATGGAACGAGGTCGCCGCGCTGAGCCGTGACACGCCGGTGATTTTTCCAGTGGCCGCGCTGGAGCAGCACGGCCGCCACATGCCGGTGTTCACCGATAGCATGCTCACGAACGAACTCGTGCGCCGCACCGAGGCCGCGATGGGTGATCGCGTGCTCTTTGCGCCGCTGATGTGGCTGGGAAATTCCCATCACCACATGGATTTCCCCGGCACGCTCTCCGCCGAGCCGCGCGTGTATCTCGATCTGCTGAACGGCTTGCTGGAAAACTTCATCGCGCATGGTTTCAAGCGCCTGATCATCCTCAACGGCCACGGCGGCAATGACGTGCCCGGCAAGCTGTCCGTCTTTGAAACGCGACAAAAGCATCGCGAGCGCCAAGACCTGCTGCTGCTCTTCACCACCTACTGGAACCTCGGTGCAGAGCCCTGGGCACGCGATTCGAGCATCTCGCAGCGCATCATGGGCCACGCCTGCGAATGGGAGACCAGCATGGTGCTGCGCCTGCGCCCCGAACTCGTCGGCGATCTCGCGAAGACCAACGACGTGCCCTTCGGCAACCCTTTCGAGCCAGCCAGCCGCGGCTGGATCATGCCCGACCGCAGCGAGCCCGGCCACGTCGGCGACCCCCGCAGCGCCACCGCTGAAAAGGGCGAGGTGCTGTTTCAATGCTTCAGCGAAGAGGTGGTGAAGCTGTTGGAGAGGGTGATTAAATGGGATGGAAGGAGCTGGGAGGGGTAAAGAAATGATGAATGCAGAATGGCGAATGAGGAATTGAGCCTCGTCAGACTGGTCCGACGTGTCCGACCCGTCCGACCAAGCGGCTGAAAACTCTCCTGCCGCTGGGCGTTCACCTCTCACCATGCTCTCCCGCCTGCTTTTCTGTCTCTTCGCCCTTAGCCCTACGCTCTTCGCGGCCCCACCCAACATCATCATCATGCTCGTCGATGACATGGGCGTCATGGACACCTCCGTGCCGTTTTTGACGGACGCGGAGGGAAAGCCGAAGCGATACCCGCTGAACGATTACTACCGCACGCCGAACATGGAGCGGCTGGCGGCGCGGGGCGTGCGCTTCAACAACTTCTGTGCCATGAGCGTGTGCTCGCCCACTCGCATCTCGATCATGACCGGCCAGAATGCCGCGCGGCATCGCACCACGAACTGGATCAATCCTGACAACGACAACGCCGGACCTCAGGGTCCCGCCGAGTGGAACTGGAAAGGCCTTAAGCCGGGCGATGTCACGCTGCCGGGTGTGCTGCAAGCCAGCGGCTATCGCACGATCCATGTGGGCAAAGGTCACTTCGCGCCGCGAGCATTTGATGCGGCGGATCCCTCAAAGATCGGTTTCGACATCAACGTGGCCGGTGGCTCCATCGGCGCACCGGGAAGCTACTACGGCAAGCAAAACTTCGACCGCCCCGCGAAGGCCAATGCCAAGGTGAAACGCGGCAGCCATGCCGTGCAAGGCCTCGAAAAATACCATGGCCAGGACATCTTCCTCACCGAGGCGCTCACGCTCGAAGCGAAAGCGCATGTCAGCGATGCGGTGAAGGCCGAGAAGCCCTTCTTCCTCTACTTCGCCCAGTATGCGGTGCATGCGCCGTTCGATTCCGATCCGCGTTTTGCGGCGAATTACGCGAATTCGGGCAAACCGGCGAATGCGCAGGCTTTCGCCACCCTCGTCGAAGGCATGGATAAATCCCTCGGCGATGTCCTCGACCACCTCGACGCCCTCGGCATCGCCGAAAACACGCTCGTTTTCTTCCTCGGTGACAATGGCAGTGATGCCCCGCTCGGTCACGAGCATGCCGTGGCCTGCGCTGAACCGCTGCGTGGCAAAAAAGGCTCGCACTACGAAGGCGGCATGCGCGTGCCCTTCATCGCCGCCTGGGCAAAATCGGATGCTGCGAATGAGCATCAAAAACGCCTGCCCATCGCCGCGAATGTCGTGCAGAGCCAGCAGGCCGCCGTTTATGACATGTTCCCCACGCTATTGAACCTTACCGGCATCGCCACACCCGCGCCGCATGCCGTCGATGGCCAAAAGCTCGACACCCTGCTCACCGGCAAGCCCGACAGCAGCCGCGAGGAAAAATTCCTCATGCATTACCCGCATGCGCCGCATCGCACGCACTACTTCACCACCTTCCGCGATGGCGAGTGGAAGGTCATCTACCACTACTTCCCCACCGACGCCGTCAGCGGCGGCAGCCACTACCAGCTCTTCAACCTTCAAACCGATCCCTTCGAGCAAAACGACCTCTCCAAGTCTCATCCGGCCGAGTTGAAGAAAATGATGCAGGGCCTTATCGCCGACCTCGAAGCCCAAAACGCCGTCTATCCCGTCGAAAAGGACACGCAGACGCCGGTGAAGCCGAAGATGCCGTGAGGTATCCGACGTAGGCCGGATGTGTTCGGCGCAAAACGCATCACGAACACTCAACGTGACCTTCGCCGAACTATCCGGCTGTCTTTTGGGCATTCGCTCACGGCACGAGCCGGATCGTTGGGCGAGGTTGACGAAGAAAGTAGCGGAGTCATCTGCGCCCAACACATCCGGCCTACCCTGAACCGCCTACGCATCCATCACATACCGCGTCACATGGAAAAACACCGGCGCGGCAAAGCTGAGCGAATCAAGGCGATCCATGAAACCGCCGTGACCAGCGATGGCACCGCCCCAGTCCTTCACGCCGCGGTCACGCTTGATCGCAGACATCACGAGACCGCCGGCAAAGCCCATGAGCACGACAATGACGGCCATGCCAGCGGCTTGCAGCGGTGAAAAGGGCGTGGCCCACCACAGTGCCGCCCCGATGCCGACCGTCGTGGCGCCACCACCAAGAAAACCTTCCCACGTTTTGCTCGGGCTCACCGTCGGCGCGATCTTCCGTCGGCCACAGAGCTTGCCCCAGACGTATTGCATCACATCGCTCAGCTCCACGACAGTGACGAACCAGAAGAGCAGCTTCGCGTTCTGCCCCTCGAAGCCGGGAATGTTGAGCAGCATCAGAATGGCTGGCGCATGGCTGATGCAATACACACACACCATCAGGCCCCACTGAATCTTCGACGTTCTCTCCAGGAAGCGCTCGCAATCACCCGCCAATGCCGAGCGCAGCGGCAGCACGAGAAAGGCATACACCGGGATGAAGATGGCAAACATCCCATACCAGCCCGTGCCGAGGAAGGAGTAGTGCAGCGGCGTCACGATGAAGAACACCCAGAAGAGCGTGCGGTGATCTCCCGCCTTCGTGGGCGTGAGCGTGATGAACTCCCGCAGCGCCATGAACGAGCTGAAGCCAAACATGAGCGTCGTCCCGAGCGGCCCGATCATCAGCGCCGTCGCAAACACCGCCACCATCAGCCACCACGCATTCGTGCGGGCATTCAAATTCGCCACCGTGGCCTTCGTGGAATCCGTCACGGCCTTCTTCGCGAGAGCGAAGCCAATCAACGATGCCACGATGAGCAGTCCCAGCGTGCCGCCGAGCAGGTAGAGTAGTGCAGGATCAGAGAGCGCTTTCATTCGTCATTCGGATTTAGACATTCGTCATTCTCAAAGCCATCACCGCTTTCCTCGCCCTCGTGAGAAACTCTGGTCTTGGCTCGCCGTCCTCCAGACGCATCGGCATGCCAAAGGTGACACTGCCTAGCATCGGCACGGGCAGGATTTCGCCCTTCGGCAGGATGCGGTTGAGGTTTTCCATCCACACCGGCACCAGCTCCACATCCGGCCGTTTCCGGGCCAGATGATACAGGCCGCCCTTAAAGGGCTGCGGCTCCGGCGTCGTCTGGCGACCGCCTTCGGGGAAAATGATGAGCGAGTGGCGATCACCGAGCGCGTTCACCATGTCATCGAGCGGATTGCACTCCGGTGTGGGCTTCTTTCGCTCAATGAGCAGCGCGTTGAAGACCTCACAGGCCAGCTTCATGCGCAGGCGACTGGCGCTCCAGTAGTCCTTCGCGGCCACCATCCGCGTCAGCATCCGCACCGGCGGAGGCAGCGAGGCCCACAGCACCGGCCCGTCGAGGTTGCTTGTGTGGTTGGCGAAATACACCCGCTGCTTCAACTCCGGCCCACAGCCCTGCCAACGCGCCACCGAGCCTGAAAACAGGCGCAAGGCTCCAGCGACGAGGTGTTTGGTCATGTCGTCAGCATGCGCGGCAAGGCGGCGTGGTCATGCGACTCTACGTCGTGCTCAGTGAGCAATTCACAAAGCGTGCAGTCGGGTTTGAAACCGCTGGAAAGCACATGATTCTCCTGCCCCTCACCTAACCTCTCCCCGCGTCGCACGATAGAATCAGTCGAGGGCCGCTAGCGGGGAGAGGGACCGGAAAGCGCACTCCCTCTCCCCGGAAGTAGGCAACTCGATGGTCTTCGAGTTTCTCCGGGGAGAGGGTTGGGGTGAGGGGCGACGCCAAGTTTTCAAACAAGCTCTACTCCAGCGTGATCCCCTGCCAGTAGCCGAACTCCATGCTCCAGCCATTGGCGTGGCCTTCGAGGCGTAGCGTGATCTCCTGGCCCTTCCATTTCACCAGATCGACCTCAACGGTCTTCCAGCGCGGCTTGTCATGATCCACGGTCATCGTCTTGACCTCTTGACCGTTGATCAAAACCTTGACTACCCAGTCACCTCGATCATCCGCAGCCACGTGGAAGGTTAGCTTCGTCTTCTCGACCTTCAGCTTTCGCTCAAAGCTCGCGGGCGTCTTCTTGTCTGGGAACGGATGCATGAGCAGCACGTTTGTTTTGCCATGGTACTCGGCCAGTTTGACCGGGGTACGCTCAAAATCGGGCGCAGAGACCTTCCAATCAGGATTCCATAGGCTGACGCTTTCCCAGTCGATGGCACGCCAGTTGGTGCCTTTGGGCTTCGCGGCTGTTTCAGGCACTTCGACGCCCTGGACGAGCAGTTTCTTCTTTTCGGGCGTGAGCGGTCCTTCTTCCGGCGGAGCCAAAATATACCAGATGAGGTCGCGGAAGACCGCATCGGGCAGATTGCCGAATCCCATCGGCATGAGGCTCTGCTTCGTGTTCGTGAGCGAGGCGATTTGATCGCGCGGCACGACCTGCGCCGCACCACCGGCCCCGAGGAGCTTCACATGGCCCGGCGTGTCTTCCACCACGCGTCCGGCAAGCGTGCGGCCGTCTTTCGTGCTCACGGTGAAGTTCTCGTAGCCGTTGCCGATGATTTGATTCGGATCGATCACGTTTGCGAGGATCGCATCCAGATTGCTGCGCCCGCTGCCGATCAAATCCGGCCCCACCTTCTGGCCGCCGCCATGGAATTCGTGGCAGACCATGCACGTCGCCGTGAACATCAGTTTGCCATTCGCGAGGTCCGGCTCGCCGGTGAGGCAGGCCTGCTTCTTTTGCGCGATGAGGGATTTCACATCTTCCGAGGAATCCTGCCAGGCACCGAGCACTTGGAAGGCGAGATCGCGTGTCGCCTTGTCCTTGCTCGTCGCCAAAGCACGTCGCACCGGAGCGGGGAAACCGCTCGCAGGCACTTTTTGCTCCGCGATGGCATTCAACAGCGCCTTCGTCCACGCCTCGCGACTCGCGAGCGCCTCGATGGCGGCCGTGTGGTGCAGTCCTCTGGACTGCGGATCGGAACGCAGGCCGGAGGCCTGCACCACATTGAGCAGCGGCGTGATGAATTCATCCCCGCCCAGCTCCGCTGCGGCCCGAATCGCCACCACGGCGACTTCCGGCCCATGACTGCTGAGGCCTTCGCGGATGAGTTGGAGCAGCGATTGGCGGAACGTCGGGCTTTTCACGCCGCGCAGTCGTTGCAGCGCCTCGATCACCTCCTTGCTCGGAGCCTTCGCCGTCGTCAAAATCGCCGCGAGGCTCGAAATCGCCACTTCATCGCCCCACAGCACCGCGAGCGTCTGCGCATGCTTCCGCACGTCCGCATTCGACGACGCACGCCACTTCGCGAGGCTGGCCGAAACATCCTTCACCGGCTTGATGACGCCGCCTTCCTGGCCTTTCACGAGGCCGTCGAGGGCATGGGCCATCAGGATGTCGTGTGCCGCGATCTTGTCGCAAAACTCGACGGCGAGATCGAGGTTCTCGGTCTTCCGCGTGTCGCACAAGCGGCGCATGGCTTTGTGGGAGAGGACGCGGGAGAGGGGTGAATCAGGTTTCAAAACTTGCGAAAAGTATTCAAGCCAACTGGCAGGTCCGCTAGACAAGTCAGGCTCCACAAAGGCCCAAACCATGAATGGAAAAAGCTTATCCTCCGGCATTGCTTCTCGCTGCAAGAATGCATCAAAAGAGTCTGCCATGCCGATCGCATGGTCGCTGAAGGCGATCGCGCCTCGTTTAGCACGATCTGCCGGGCTTCTGGTAAGCCACGGTGATGCGAAACGTCGCAAAGCAACTGCTGTTGCCAAACGAACAGCATCGTCGGAATCCTTGGCAAGGTCTCGCAGATACAAAGGCGCGCCATTCATGCTATCAACAGCCACCCTGGCCGCCCAAATCCTGATTCTTGAATCAGGGTCCTTCGACAAGCGAATGGCAAGGGAATCTAGTTCTTCATCTACAGCATGATGATGAGCATGGATTAGAGCGTGTGTTTGTAGCGCCTCGATCCTCGCTACGGAAGATTTATCGCCCCCAATGATTCCTTCGAGCTTTTGCTTGGCTTGAGTTGCCCAAGCATCATCAGACGTGGACGACTTCTCCGCCAGCATCCGCCTCGCCATCCTTCGCATCCAGTTGTTGGGGTGCTCCAGGGTCTTCACGAGGTCGGCGGTGGAGAGTTTTTTGAGGTCGAGGGGAGCGCGGACACTCTTGTCCGCTTCTTTGGGGCTCGCTTCGCTCGTTGCGGACAGGAGTGTCCGCGCTCCCTTCTCATAGACGACACGCCAGATGCGCCCGCGCTCGCGATCCACGCCTTCGGGATTCGCCTTGGCGTTTTGGTAGCAGGGATACTTGTCACACCAGTCCATGATCCAGAGGAAGCCGTCGGGGCCGGTCTGGGTGCTGACGGGGCGGAACCAGCCGTCGTTGGCGCGGAGGAAGTCGCGACGCGGCTCGCATTTGAAGGTGGCACCGACGGGCGTGAGCACTTCCTCGTGGATGGCGTTGTCGTGGATGTTGCCGATGAAGGCGTGGCCGTGGGTGTCGGCGGGATAGCGGCCGCCTTGGTAAATCTGCACGCCGGCATAGGCGGCGCGGAAGTGTTTGTGCTTCACGATGCTGGGCAGCAGCTCATACGAGTACGGATTCTCCGGTGCACCGCCTTGGCGGACGTAGATGCCGCCGGGGGCCATGTGGAAGAAGTGGTCGATGACGCAGGCGCTAACGAAGAAGTTGCCTGCCGCGTCGTAGTCGCAGCCCCAGGGATTGCTGGTGCCATCGGCGAAGACTTCGAATTCCCATTGTGGTGCAGCCGTCCCGGCTGCTTCTGAAGATTTCAGCCGGGACGGCTGAACCACACTCATCGGCCTTGCCCGGCCAATACCGGCATCAAACTTGAAGCCTTCGCTCTCCGGTTGGCCGGGGCGGCGGACTTTGCTGTTGGTGAAGACGCCGTGGGTCATGTAAAGCCAGCCGTCGGGGCCCCAGGTGAAGCTGTTCACGAGTTCGTGCGTGTCTTCGCGACCAAAGCCGGTCAAAACGACACGCCAGGCTTCGGGTTGGTCGTCGCCGTCGTCATCGCGGAAGTGGATGAGGTGCGGCTGCTGGCCGATGTAGATGCCGTTGTCGCCGCAAAGGATGGCGGAGGCGAGATTGAGGCCCTCGACGAAAACGGTGCGCTTGTCGGCTTCGCCGTTGTTGTCGGAGTCTTCGAGGATGATGACACGGTCGCGGGGGATCTTGTCGCCGGTTTTCGGCAGTGGGTGGTATTGATCGTCCTTTGCCTCGCCGCCGAAGGGTGCGGGGTGTGGCGAGCCGTTCGGGTATTCATAGGCCTCCACGACCCACAGGCGGCCACGATGATCCCAAGTCATGGCGACGGGATTTTGCACCATCGGTTCGTGGGCAAAGCAGCGGACCTCATAGCCCTCCGGCACGCTCATTTTGGCGCGGGCTTCCTCGGGCGTGGGGCAGGCGGTTTGAGCGGCTTTGCGTTCGCCTTCGATTTCTTGGCCAGCGGCAAAGAGATCGGCAGTGAGAAGGCAACAGGAGAGAAAAAGGAGCGGACGCATGGTGGGGAGGCAGTTTGTAGCAGGAACTACGAAGCGGCCGCAAGAACCATGTCGGACACGTTTGGGGCGAAATCAGCCCAGCACCTTCTTGCGCACGATCTCGGTGACCATTTTGGGGTTCGCTTTGCCCTGGCTGGCTTTCATGGCCTGACCGGTGAACCAGTTCATGGCCTTGTCGTTGCCGGCTTGGACCTCGGCAACTTTGTCAGGGTTCGCGGCGAGGATTTGCTCGACGATGGCTTCGAGAGCGCCGGTGTCGCTGACTTGCTCGAAGCCTTTGGCTTTGATGATGTCCGCAGCGGGTTTGCCGGTGTCGAGCATCTCGGCGAAGACTTCCTTGGCCTGGTTGTTGCTGATTTTGCCGGCTTCGACGGTCGAAACGAGACCGCTGAGTGCGGCGGGCGCGAGCGGGCATTCGGTGATGGTGAGGCTGCGGTCGTTGAGAGCACCGAGGAGGTCGTTGAGGACCCAGTTGGCGATCTTTTTGGCGGGCACGGCGGTGTCGGCTGCCACAGCGGTTTCATACCACGCAGCGAGGGCTTGCTCGCTGCTGAGCACGCTGGCATCGTAGGCGGAGCAGCCGTAGTCGCGCTCAAAGCGGGCACGTTTTTCGTGGGGCAGCTCGGGGACGTGCGGCTTCACGCTGGCGAGGAGACCGGCGGTGTGCAGCGGCAGCAGATCGGGATCGGGGAAGTAGCGGTAGTCGTGCGCGTCTTCCTTCGTGCGCATGAGCGTGGTCTCGCCGCGATCATCATCCCAGCGGCGCGTGCTTTGGATGAGCTTCTCACCGCGATTCAGGCAGTCGATCTGGCGCTCGGTTTCGTATTTGATGGCGCGGCGGACGGCGGAGAGGGAGTTCAGATTCTTGAGCTCGATCTTGGCGCCGAGTTCGGTGGTGCCCTCGGGGCGGACGGAGATGTTTACGTCGCAACGCATCTGGCCTTTTTCCATGTCGGCATCGCTGACGCCGCCGTAGAGCATGATCTGGCGCAGGCTGCCGAGGTAGGCGACGGCTTCCTCCGCGCTGTCGATGTCGGGATCGCTGACGATTTCCATCAGCGGCGTGCCGGCGCGGTTGAAGTCGATGGTGGTGAATTTGTCGTGGTGGGTGGATTTGGCCACGTCCTCCTCCAAATGGATGCGGGTGAGCTTCACGACCTTGCCGGGATTGGCGATGGTCTTCTGCGCGTCTTTGGGATAGGCGAAATCATAGAGCGGCACGCCGCCGCCGAGGCACAAAGGCAGATCAAACTGGCTGATCTGGTAGTTCTTCGGCATGTCCGGGTAGAAATAGTTTTTGCGGTCCCACTTCACGACGGGCGGCGTGGAGCAGCCGAGCATGAGACCGGTGAGGAGGGTCTTTTCGATGGCGGCCTTGTTCAGCACCGGCAAAGCGCCCGGCAGGCCAAGGCAGGTGGGGCAGGTGTGCGTGTTCGGCTCCGCGCCATACTCGACCGGGCAGGCGCAGAACATCTTGCTGCGCGTGGTGAGCTGCGCGTGGACTTCGAGGCCGATGGTGAGGATGTAATTGGGCATGCGGGGGTGGGAATGACGAATGAGCAGAATGACGAATGAGGAATGGGCGGAAAGTGGTTTTTAGCCTGCGAGAGACTTTTGGAGACGAAAAGCCCTCACGCCACCCTCGCCGCGCTTTGCGAATGCATGGCCTGCCACACGGCATCGACCACACGCATGTAGCAGATGCCTTCGAGGAAGCTGGGTGAAGGCCGCGGTGCCTGTGGATCACGCACGGCGGCGATGAAATCACGCTCGACGGTCCAGGTGCGTTGTAGCTCGGTGGGAATCGCGAGCGGCTCCAGCTTGCCGCCGCGTGGGCCGAGGCAGAGTTCATCGCTCACGAAGTCATAACTGAGCGTGCCCTCGGAGCCAAAGAGCCACAGCTTGTCTCCTGGCGCATGGGCGGCCACGCCGCTGAAGAGCATCGTGGCCTCCAGGCCGCTGCGAAACTTCGCCAGCACGTTCACGAAGTCGGGAATCTCCACCTCGATCTCGCCCCGCTGCGGGATGACCACGTTTCCGCGAGCCTCGACTTCCACGATGTGGCCCAGCCACTTTTGCAGCACCTCGGTATAAATGCCCAGCGTGAGGATTTGAATGCCGCTCAGCTCCGACTGCTGCCGCCAATGTGCCGGAGCCTGCGGATCGAGCCACGAATCGCTGAAGCTATGCAGCAGCGCCTGATGTGGCGTGCCGATGGCTCCCTCGGCGAGAAGTTTCTTCACCAGCTCGCCGCCCTTCATGCCATGTGGCGCGGGACAAATCGCTGTCACCAGCTCTGGAAAGCGCATGGATGCCTCCCACATGAGCTGCGCCTCCGCCATGCTGGAGGCCATGCGGGCCTGCGTGAAGACATGCTTGCCGTTCGCCAGCGCCAGGTTCGTGGCGTCAGCATGGAGATAGGGATGCGCCCCGATCCAGACGACATCCACATCTTCCGCCGCGCACACATCGCCCCAATCGGCCACGACTTGCGCCTCCGGGGCGAACTCACGACCAAACGCCTCCGCGCTGGCGGTGCTGCGATTGCACACCTTCGTGATGCTCACGCCGGGAATGGCTCGCAGGCCCGGCATGTGGCGGGATTTGACGATGCCACCAGCGCCGATGAGGCCGATACGGACAGGTTGGGGAGGGGGAGTCATGGAGTGGTGGAGAACTGGAGTGGTGGAGAACTGGAGTGGTGGAGAACTGGAGTGGTGGAGAACTGGAGTGGTGGAGTGTTGTTTGCGAATGCTCAATCAATACTCCACTACTCCACTACTCCAGCACTCCAATCCCCTCCGTGACCCTTCGCCACCTCTACATCTCCCCTGAGCACAACTTTTTCGGCCACCATGATCAGCCGGCGGGCACCGCACCGATCATCGAGGTGCCGGAGGTGGAGTGCGTGGCGGGCAAAGGCCTGCGTGGCGACCGCTTCTTCGGCTGGAAGGAAGATTACAAAGGCCAGGTGACCTTTTTCGAGGTGGAGCAGTATGAACGGCTCTGCGAGCAATTGGCCATCACCCACCTGCCGCCTTCCGTTTTCAGGCGAAACATCCTCACCCGCGGGGTGGACCTCAACACGCTCATCGGCGTCGAGTTTGAGGTGCAGGGCGTGCGCTTCCTCGGCACGCAGGAAAGCGCTCCGTGCTACTGGATGAACCAGGCCTTCGCCGAAGGCGCGGAAGAAGCGCTCAAAGGTCACGGCGGTCTCCGCGCCAAAATTCTCACCGACGGCATCCTGCGCGTGTCATGAGCTTCGCGGCCGTTTTGCTCTGCGGCGGACGCTCCACCCGGATGGGCCGCGACAAGGCTTTCATTGATTGGGATGGCCGTCCGCTCTGCCAGGTGCAGCTCGAAAAGCTTCAACAACTCGGCCCCGAGCGTCTTTTGATCTCCTGCCGCGAGGAACAGAAAGTGGGACAGGTTTTCAACCTGTCCTCCACCGCTCCCGAATGCCTCTTCGATCCTCCCAACTCCGATGACGGGCCGCTTGGAGCCATCACGCGCTGCCTCGAACTCGTCCAAAGGCCACTGCTCGTGCTCGCTGTCGATATGCCGTGGATGACGATCGAGTTCCTCCGGGAGTGCATTTTGCCCGGTGGCTTCTTTCGCGGTCCGCATGGCTTCGAGGCCTTGTGTGCGGTTTACCAGCCCAGCATGCTACCAGCCATGCAGACGGCCCTCGCAGCGCATCGCCTCGCTCTTCAACGCGTGATCGAAGCCTGCCAACCACGCGTGCATGAACTGACCAAAGAGGACGAAGGCTTCTTTCGGAATGCGAACACGCCGGAGGAGCTGGTGAAGCATCCGAGCTAGGCCGCGTTTGAAACACCTGCTGTCTTCGGCAAGGCGAAGCAAAGTAGCCATCTCGCTCCACGAGATGAGCGGGACGCTTCGCCAACTCAACGGTTCATGAACGCCAAGGATCCTGCATGGAAGCGAATGCCTTTCGCTCATCTTGCGGAGCAAGATGGCTACCCGGCTGACGCGTCTTCGGAGTCTCCGGATGGTTTTCAAACACGGCCTAGCGTTTTCACGCTTCCAGATTCACTTGATGAGCTTCCGCACCTGCTCCGCCAGCTTCTCCGCCCCATCGGGCGAGTAGCCGGTTTTCACGAAGGCGACCTTGCCTTCGGCGTCGATGATGACGGTGTGGGGGATGCCTTCGACTTTGAACTGCTGGCCCACGCGTTGGAAGGCATCGAGGGCAACGTCCATTTTCCAGCCGCGGGTTTCGAGAAAGGTCTTCACCTGGTCGGTCGGCTCGGCTTGGTTCACGGCGATGAAGCGGACCTTGCTCGGATCAAACTCGGCCATCTTCGCGATCATATCCGGCAGGGATTTCACGCAGGGGCCGCACCAGGTGGCCCAGAAGTCGAGCACGATGACTTTGCCCTTTTCTTTGGCGAGATCGAAGTCGCCACCGGCGAGCAGTGGCAGCGTGAAGGTGGGCGCTTCTTGGGTGAGCATGGGCGAGCTCTCGCCGCCGGCCTCGGGCAGCACGGGCTCGGGGGTGTAGGCCAGCTTCCACTCGCGGAAGCTGAGCAGCAGGGCGCTCTCCTCCGGCGGTGTGGTGAGCACGGTGACGATTTGATTCATGGGCACCTTCACCTCGCCGAGTCGCGGCGCGTTGCCGGTCACGGCATCGAGGTCGAAACGGCTCACATTGAGGGCGAGACGGCCGCCATTGCTCAGCAGCAGTGTGTGCGTGCTCGTGGCAGGTGATGCGGCGGACGGCGCGGGCTTTGCATCGGGCTTTTCGAGCCAGATGACGGCGCTGACGCGATCGGCGGGCACCTGCACGTTTTCCAGGCCGCTGCGCACGGCAAAGTGCTGGCTCGTGGCGGCCTCGATCACGCCGCGGAGGAGGTCGCCATTGGCGGCGACGAGGACGTGCTTCGGTGGTGAGTCGCGGCGGAAGCGTGGGATGAGCAGCGCATGCTCGCGGGCCTTCGGATCGACATTCGGCAGGGCGATCTGGCCGGGGCCGCTCTTCGCTTCGAAGTGGGTGATCTTCACCGTGCGCTCGCCATTGCCCCACAGGCTGAAGGGTTCGAGGATGAGGCCGCCACCGCTCTTCATCTGCGGCGTCACCGCGATCTGGCGCACGGGCACGCCATTGATGGAGACCTCCACAAAACGATCCTTCATCGCGATGCGCACCGGCACGTTGCGCGGGGCGGCCACGCGGTTTTGATTGTCCATCTGATCGGCCTGCTTCTCGACGCCGAAGATGGTTTCATTGCTCATCTGGCCGAAGAGCAGGTTCAGGCTCTTGCCGGTGGGATCGGTGCCATTGGTGAAAAGGCGCACGCGAAGCGCGGAGAAGCCATTGCTTTCGATGCGGAAGCTCATCTCACTCACCTGCGAGAAGGTGGGATGCGCCAGCGAGCCGCCGGGCTCGATCTCGGCATGCTGATCGGCAAAAGTGACCTGCTGCTTCGTGCCGCGGATGGCGCGCCAACCTTTGTCCTTGAAGCCGGAGGCGTTCAGCGGCTCGCCGGAGAAATGCACGGCGTGAAGTTCCTCGGGCTTGAAGGAGGTGGTGGCGCAGAGGGGTGATTCGATGTCGAGGCGCTGCTCATCCATCGAGCGAAGCTTGCCGGGAAGGATGTCGCCGTTTTTGAGGTAAAAGAGCGCTTTGGCACGCGAAGCGACCTCGCTGAAGCCGGTGCGGGTGATCTCCAGATCCTTCGTTGGCAGCACGGACACCGATTTGGAGGCTCCAATCGGCTTCCAGCGCGGCATCGGGCCGCCATCGGCCTGCATCGTGCCGTGGAGCGTTTTGCCACCGACGGTCAATTTCCCAAACTGAGCCAGCGGCGGCATCTTTGGCGTGCCTTCTGGTGGTGACACACGAAGCTCGATGCGCATCGCCCCCTTCAATTGGAAGGTCACGGGCTTCGCGGCAAAGGCGGTGCGCAGTTCCACGCGGCCATCGGTCATCGAAACGAGATCGCCACGCACCCACATGCCATCGGTGTAGCTCAGCGCGATCTGTGGCGAGATGAACCAGTTGCCGCTGAGGTTGTCCTCCGCCTGATGGGCGGCGGCGAGCTGGCTCCACGGCAGCGAAGTCTCGCGAGCGCCAGCTTTGACGGTGAAGGTCTCCGCGTCTGCCTTCACGATGCGGCCTTTGAGCACGCGACCATCCATCAGCTCGACCCGCGGCACGACGTCGGTGATCTCCGCTGGCAGCTTGCCATCCCACTCGCGCAGCAGCAGTTCATCGAGGGTGAGGTCCTGGCCTTTGTTTTTGAGGGTGAGGCCGGGAAAGAGCGGGATCTCCGTCTTCGGCGTGGCCGGGCGGGCATTGGCCATCTTCATCTGCACCAGCCCGGCGATGGCGCCGATGAGGCCGCCGACCTGTGGCGCTGGATTTTCGACCTTTTCGGGCTTTTCGGCCTCGCTGGATACCACCGGCGGCATTTTCGTCTCCGCGAGTTTTTTGCCTGAACCATCGAACAGCGAACACAGGCCCGATTTCCGGTCCCAGAAGAGGCCGAGCGTCACGCTGCGCTGGTCATCGGCCAGCGTGTTGAGCACATGAAACTCGCGACCTTGCAGCACGATCTCGTTGTCCCAGGTCTCGATCACGCAGCGCTGCTTTTCTTCGGAGGCGAGCTCGAGTTTGAAGTCCGGCCGCGCCTGCGAGCGCAGGCGAAGGCGCAGCTCCACCCGTTCCGGCAGCTTCATCTCGACCCGTGCGGCATGATTCCAGCCGATCTGGCTGATGTAACCGCCCGGCACATGACGCCAGAGGTGCTGCTTGTTCTCGTTTTCCGGCTTCCACCCGTTTCGCCCGCCGGGGCCCGCCAACAGAATGCCGCTGCCATTCAGGCGCTGCACACTGGTCACCGCGCTGCGTGCCACCGCCACCGTGCCGAACCGCGCCGCTTTCACCGTCACGTTCTTTGCATCGAAGCCGGTGATCGTGCCAAACAGCCGCGAGCCATCATCCAGGCGGATGCTGAGCGGCTCCTGGGTGATCTCGTCCTTGCTCCAGTCCTTGTTCGCGTCCGGCTTGAGATCGATCGAGCGCAGCACCTCGAGCCGCAGCTCCAACGGCTCGCCAAAGCGCGGCGGATCCACCCGCCACACGAGCTCCTTTTCCGTGCCGCTGACGATGCCACCTCCGACCACCTCGCCGTTTTTCCATTCCAGTTCGGATGCTGGCAACGACGTCGCGATGAACCCGCCCAGGAAGAGAAGCGGATTCATGTGGAGAGCCAGACGAGGCACGCGGGTGAGCATCCCCGATGAAAAGGCCCCAGCCCGCAAAACGCACGTCAAATTTTCGGGTCAGCGCGGAAGTTCGTGCGGGTGCCTTGCCGGGAAGTGGGGCGTTTTGCTCATCGAGCAGGGATGGCTGAAGGCCTGTGAAGTTTTTCAATGTGAGGATCGGCCAAGGAAGAGGGTGCTTAGTTCGCCCTTGTGCAGCAATTGGTGGTCAATGCCGACAGCCAACCCCGGAGTTGTCTGTGGTGCCCTTGTTCGGTTCTGTTTCTTTCATCTCTATTGATAAACGCGGCGCTTAAAAGCGCGCACATCTTCGCCTGTGAGTTCGAACCACTCGCTATTCCGAATACGTCTCGCGGCGAATCGCTTGTGCCAATAACCTTCGATTCCGTTCGGGTCGTCTGTTGCTATCGTATGAATCTGATGTGTCTCATCAGGTAATTCGATACTCACCTTGCGAAACCTTCTCGTGGGAGAATTGGTGAATCCGATCTTATACCTCTTTCCGTAGCGCAGCATATAGACATAGCCTGAGATTCGCTCGGAATTGCTTGGCTCGTGCACTTCTTCCTCTTTGTGCTTTGCCTGATACTCTGATGCCCATAGGGCAACTTTCTCGAAATTTGGCATCCTCTGACAGTGGGGTATGAGCATGCTGGCAATCTCCAATTTCGATCCCAGGCGCCCGAATGTTTTGTCACTCGGGAAACCGGGGTCACTTTGGGTCCTCAAACGCAGATCAGCCCCAGTCGGCAAGTGACCCAGCTCCTCCGCAAGCCTAGCGTAGTGGTCGAGTAACACTGAATCGCTATACGCTTCTGTAAGCCGATTTGGCGCAAAACCAGTGTCGGCCAAAGCGTCGTTCCAACGTGCCCAATGAACACCGCACCAATCTGAATAATTGATTCCTGCTTCTTTCTGTAGCTTGCGCCATCCCGGAGCGGCTCCACTGCTATTGGCGGCAAGACGCTGAATCTCGGAAATGATATGGGATTTTTTCATTCTTCGCCCAACGTTGTTTAATCACAATAAACCGCGTCCGAATCATCTCCGCCCACGGTTTCTTCAAGGCCCATCCAGCCAAGCGAAGGTCGGACGAGCGGCGTGAGTGTCCGAGGAGTGCGGGAGAAGTCAAGGCGGGTGGGAAGGTCCCGGTCTGCAAAAGGCACATGAAATGTTCCGGTTGTTGGGCTGCGGACTGCCCTGCTTCGCGGGAGAAACGATGAACCCGGAATCGACCGAAGAATGGGGGACAGGAGAATGGCTTTTCATTCTTTTGTCCCCATTCTCCTGTCGAAATGGCTCACCTCGCCTTTCTCACGCCTGCCACGCTGCACCTGCCTCGTGTTTGCCGCCGAGGAGCGGAGGGGCAGAGGGCGCCGAGAGGAAACCCGAAGCACCTGAACGCCGCTGGGCTGGATGGGGGCATGAAGTGTGACTTCCAAGACACCCTCCCAGAGAAGACAAAATCATGATATTACCCGGCCTTGTTTTTCTCTTTGACCTGTGAGGTTAGTCGGGAGGCTCTGGCCCCACCGACGGGGCAGGAATGCCCCGGATACGACTCAGCAGCCTTGCTGGCACCATTCCCTAGAGCTGCTCGATCACCAGGCGCATGAAGTAACGTGGCTGCGAGGTCTGCGAATCGGGCACGCCGACCTCAGTGGGCACTTTACCGCCGCTGGCAGCGCCGGTGGTGACTTGAGTCGTGCCACCGGCGGACCAACTCCAGGCTCCGGTGCCGCTTTTGCGGGCGATTTCACTCCAGGTGCCGCCGGTGAGGCTGGAGTTGCCTTGGATGATGTAGCGCACATCGGCTGGCGCGGGCTGTGGGAGGTCGAGATGCAGCCTGGTGCGGCCGGTTTGCTCCACGGCCCGGCCCATGGAGCCATTCGGCGTGCCGGGGGCGAGGCCCAGCGCATACTCCGCGAAGTTGTTGAGGCCATCGCCATCAGGATCGCGGTCCGCGAGGGCGGGAATGCCGCCGCTCGGATAGTTCGAGGACTGCCACGCGGCGAACCCGCTGGCCCCCGTGAGCGTGGCACTCTGCCAGATGCTACCCGCCGCACCGACGGTGATGAAGGTGCTGTTGAAGAAGACGGCGGCACTGCGGTCCGCCGTCGTCGGGGCCGGATAGGAGAACCAGTCGGTGCCGTTGAGCGAGAGGAGGTCGATGTCGGCGTCGGAAGCACTTCGATTGATGCCTGAGGCCAGGTAAACTCCGCCGCCGTAGGCGAGGCCGGGCGTGTCCTCGCTGTCCGTGCGGGTGGTGGTGAAGGAAGCCCCGCTGTTGGTGGAGACACGCAGCTTGGAATACCAGCCGCTGCTGACAAAGCGATCATTGAGCCAGGCGGACTTGCGCAGATCCTGCCAGCTCGCCACGCCCGCGCCGGCGGATTGATTGATCCAGGTCAGGCCGTCGGTGGAGGTGAAGACCTTCGTGGTGCCGTTGCTGCCGGTGTAACCGGTGAGCAGGAAGAGGCTGCCGTTCCAGGCGAGGCCCTCGAACGTCTCGTTCGTGGTCACTCCCGGGATCGCTACCGCAGACCAGCTGGTTCTGTTGGTGGAGCGGATGACATTGCCATCATTGCCTGCTGCCAGGTAAACGCCGCCGCCATGGGCGATGGCATAGAGCTCCTTGCCGGTAAAGTAGCGCTGCGTCCAGGTCGCGCCATCCGGCGAGGTCTTTACCAGGCCGCGCCAGGCACCGTTGTTGCCTTGGCCTGCGGCGAGGAACTGAGTGCCATCATGAGTGACGGCGTACATTTGCTCATTCAGTCCAAACTCGCCCGTCGTCCATGAGGTGCCGTTGGCGGACCATGCCCAGGGACCTTGGAACGTCGTATCGTAAAGGGTCCCCACCGCCACCACCCGGCCACCGCCCGCGGCGACGTCTTTCAAATCACCCACCGTCGTGGACACGGAGCGGTTCGTGAACGTCCTCGCGGGATCGGTGAGGGAAATGGTGTGGTTCAGGATGGCCAGACCGCCACGTCCATCGCTAACCCGCAGCGTGACGTTGGGAGATCCGCCGAAGCTGAAGGTGGGCGCGATCTCGAAACCATCCAGGATTTCGGTCGTGGAGCCGAGATCCCACGCGTAGGTCAGCGCACCGCCATCGCTGTCCGTGGCATGGGCGGCAAGATGCACCGGCTGCCGGACATTCGCCGAGGCGGGTGCGGTGGTGAAACTGGCATTCGGCGTGGCATTCGAGGGATAGAAGGAACCGCTGCGGCGTGTCACGCCGCCGTCCTCAACGGTGAGGAAGCGTCCGTCACCCCACGCGAGCGCGTGCGCGTTCACCACGCTGGTGTTGCCGCTGGCACGCACCCAGCGCTGGCCGTCCACGGAGACGAGCAGCGCATTCGAGGTGCCCGGCTCATCCATGGCGCGGGCGGTGCAGAGGAGGGCGCCGTCTTCCGCTGCGGCCATGAGGAAGGTGCTCCAACGAGTGCCGGGAGGCAGGGCCGCTTCCGTCCAGGTCACCCCCTGATTGGTGGAAAAACGCACTCCCCCATACCAGCCGATGGCATAGAGCTGGCCGGAGGCGCGTAGGAGCTGATACACATCAAAACCGATCGACGGGCGCTCCGTCCACGAGGCCGCATCGGGCGAGGTCCAGATCACCTCGCCATTTCCACTGGTCGGATGCAAGGCGGCGGCGACCCACGAGCTACCACTCCAAGCTAGGTGGCGGAAGTCAGGGGCGCTTGCGAGGGTGGTCACGCTCCAGCTTTTGCCATCTGCGGAGGTCAAGACCGTGCCGTCATCACCGACGGCCACGAATGTGCCGCCACCAAACGCCACCGATCGCACATACGGCACGCCATTGGGGAAAACGGCCTGATTCCAGCGGCGTCCATCGAGGGACCAGGTGATCTGCGCGGCGGCCGGTACGCTATCCCTCCTGCCCGCAGCCACAAAAACGCCGGCACCGTAGGCCAGCTTCGGCCGGTCGATATCCGGTGGGTCGCCCACGTTGCTCCACGTCACGCCGTCCCAGCTCAGGAAGATAGTGCCAAAGTATTCCGCGCTCACGAAGCGGCCCTTGGCATACACCATCTGCTCCAGATACTCGCTGCTACCCACACTGCCGGTCGTCCAGGTATCGAGCGGATCGGTCACGGTCACGGCTTTGGAAAGCGGGAGCGTGCCGCCCTTCATATCACTGACGGTGAGATTCAGCGTGTAGCTGCCGCCGACGGTCCACGTCTGCGCGATGCCGGAGGAGTTGTCCGGCACGCTGCCATCGCCAGTGCCCCAAGAGTAGGCCAGCGTGTCGCCATTCGCATCGCTGGCGGAGACGGAGTAGAGATTGCTCGTGCGGGCGGGCACCGTGGCGAGGCCGCTAATCGCACCCGCAGTGGGCGCGGCATTGCCGGGGAAAGGACCGAAATTCACCCGCACATCGAGCCAGGCATTGTCACCACTACCGCCGAGGGCCAGCGGCGTGATGAAGGCATTCGACGAGGCATCCGCCAAGGTGCGGCCGAGCGGAATGGGGGCATCGGATTTGACACCGCTCGTGCCTGGCGTGGTATCGACGAGCCAGCCGCGTGACTGACCGGGCCGCTGCCACACCAGGTAAGCGCCTTTTTCGAGGAACGGGAGGCCCTCATAGAGCGGGCGGTAGCCCAGCCACAGATACTCCTCGCTGCCGGAGACGGCGCTGCGGGTGAGGCGCACGCCGCGTGGCGTGCCGGTGGTGAAGCGGCTATCGATGCGATGCACGCGATACGTCGCCGAGCCGCTGGCGGTGGCGTCGCTCCACTCGCTGGAGGTCAGCCAGTTCAGCTTCGCCTTGGCCTGCGCATGGAAGTGGCCTTTTGGCACCCCGCCGTCGCCCATGATGTCGTAGTCGTCGCCATACTCGACATTCGATCCGGTGCCGAAGATGCTGCCATCGCTGGTCTGCCAGAAGCCGGAGTGGCCGATGCCATAGTTGTGGCCAAACTCATGGGTAAATGTGTTGCGGCTGATCGAGTCCTGCATCCACAGGTTGCCCCCACCGGCCAGGCCTGCGTAGGTCACACCGCCGCTGGAAAGGCCCAGGCCGCCAAACAGCACGCCCACGATGTCATAGGAGCCCAGACCGCCGCCGTCGCCGTTGCCGGTGTTGCTTACCGGACCGATGTTGATGGACGCGTCACCGCCGCTGCGGGTGTTGCGGAAGGTGTTTCGCGCATCGCGGAGCAGTTCGCTGTTCCGGCTGGCACCGCCATTCACATAGTAGGAGGAGGTCTGCGGCATGCGGTAGAGGTTCTGGCTCGCGCCCGCGATGATCCACGTCTTGCCGTAGGACATGTCGCGGATCTGATCAGAAACCACGCCGTTCATCACATTCGCCGTGGTGACCTGCGAGTAGGAGAGGCCCTGGAGATCACTGAAGTCCACCCGGATCAAGAAGACGTTCTTGGGATTCTCCGTCCACGCGTCCGCCTGCATCTGCTCGGCGGCCTGAGCACCCGAAAGATCAAAACCACCGCTGCTGCCATCGGCGGCCTTGGCTTGATACAGCACATCGGAGCCGGCATTCGGCCCCGGAAGATCGTCGAGCTTCGCAAGAGCCTCGTTGAGCTGCGTGAGCTCCGCCTCGTTCGCGAAGTGATACAGGCGACCACCTCCAAGGGCCACCACCGGAGCCACCGCGAGCGATTCACCGCTGAGGAAGCTCTTCGCGGCATCCTTCTGCCCCATCGGGAAAAGCCGCTGCGCCGTGGCGACCTCCGCCGCGTCGAGCCTTCTCAAGGCCAGGTCATGCATCGCCGCCGCGCCATCGAGCGTGATGCCTTGCACCGGGATCGAGTGCTTGCTCATCACTCCCGTGCGACGCCCAAACGTGAAGGCTTCGAAGCGGCCATCCTCCAGATTGAGCGCGGCAATGTGGTCCGCCATGCCCGCCGGAGCGCCGCAAACCGGATAGTATTCATACGCCGCCGCCGCGCTGAACGGCTTCTCCACCATCCCGCGAAGCTCCTGCGGCATCCTTTCATACTCGTGCAGCTTCAGCGACTCCTTCAACGCCTGCTCCGGGTCCTCCCGAATCAACCGCGCCATCCTTCCCCGACGCTGCGTCAGCACCGCCCGACCTTCCGGCAGCATCGCTGCCCTCTTCGACTCATTGGCCGTCTGGAAAACCCCAAACCAAGTCCGAAACGTTTTTTCAGCCTTTAAATCATCCACCACTGCCGGAGCCTGTTTTTCGCTCAAAGTCGTCACTCGGGTCAATTCGGTCACTCCAGTTCTTTTTCGCTCCCGAGACACCTCCCATCCAATCATCCCCGCGAGCAGGAGCAGCGGCCAAACAACAGCAACAAGGCGAAAGCGGCGTGAGTGAGGTTTCATAGGCACCGCGGATTGTCGTCGCAAACCTCGTTTACGCACAAGCTGGAAAATGGGAACTTCAGTTCACCGGCTGCTTGCCTGCCGTTCAGCAATCCATACTTTGATCCATGACGATTACCCTTGATCGAGTTCTGGAGGACGCGCTCTGCCTTACCGGCGATAGCAGGATCGTGCTCGTGGAGCGCCTGCTGGAGAGCGTGCCCGAAGATCCTTCCATCTTTGAGGCACAGATGGCGGCCGCTGTCGGCAGGGCTGACGAGTTGGAGTCCGGGGCGGTCCAGGGTATCCCGGGAGAGGAGGGTCTCCGTCGTGTTCGTGAGTCCATCCTCAAGCGATCGCAGTCATGACCTTCGAGTTTCACCCCGATGCTCTCGAAGAATATGAGGAGGCGGCTGCCTGGTATGAAGAGAGACGATACCGCCTGGGTGTGGAGTTCACTGAGGCCGTGGAAGCCGTGGTGGCAGCGATTCTAAAGAGCCCAGACAGCTACCAACCCGTGAAGGGCGGAGTCCGCATCTTTCGGCTCAAACGCTTCCCCTATTCTATCTTCTACCGCTACAACGAAGCAGGCCAGCATGTTCGCATCGTCGCCATCATGCACCACAAACGACGGCCTGATTCTTGGCGTGACAGGCTTTGATCGTTTTTCACTTCACGGGGCAGCTCACCTCTCGTAAATCGGTAGGAAGCGGTAGTTCAAAGCCACGGCGAGCAGGGACATGCCCGTCTGGTAAGCATCGCCGAAGCCGCCGTCTTCGCCTTGGGACTCGGACAGGCTGCGGACGGTGGCGATGTTCCATTTCACCCAGGCATCGTAATCCCCCTGGAAGAGCGATTGAGCCATGTAGTAGCGGAAGTACTCTTTGTAGTGGCCCTCCTGGTGCTCCAGCCGCGTGTTGATGTGCTCCAGCGTGGCCTTGTACTCGGGAGTATCCTTCTTCTTGGCCACCGCAGCCACGAGCGTGGCGATGGCGCTGCGGTTCATCGATTCGCCCATGCCGCCAAAACCACCGCTGTAAGCCACGCTGCCATCTTTGCTGGTGCTGCGGCGCATGTATTCGAGCGCGGCCTCGATCACCTCGTCACTCACCTCCATGCCGGCATTCCGCGCCGCGAGCAGGCCCATGAGCATCGCGCCGGTGACGGAGGTATCCGCATCGCGAGCCTCCGGCGAGTAGCGCCAGCCACCCCAGCGATTGTTTTTCTGCGAGGTGCCGCTCAGCCGGATGGCGAGATCGAGCGCCTGCGAGATCGTGCGCACGGGCTTTTCACCCTCCCACAGCAGCGCCTCATCCACCGCGCCATAGGCCTCCGACAGCGCCAGCATGGCAAAACCATGGTGATACATGCTGTGCGGGAAATAACCGGACTCCTGCTGCGACTTCAAAATGGCCCGCACACTGCGGCGGATGTTTCGCGCATACTTTCCGAAGTTCGGATCATCTCCGCTGGCGAGAAACGCCATCACGCAGATGCCGTTCACACCCGGTCCGTCATTGCCGCCCTGCCAGCTTCCCTCGTCATTCTGCTTCGAGGCCAGCCAGGAGAGGCCGCGCTCGTAGATCGTCTCGACCTCGTGTGGAATCGCGCCGCCGAAGCGAAGGTCCGCTGCATTCGCGGTGAATGACGAAATCAGAATGAGGAATGCCGAAAGAAGCCCGAAACCCGAATGTCGAAGCTTCCGGCACTCGTCATTCGTCCTTCGCCATTCGTCCTTCCTGCCAAGGGTCGTTCTCATTCGTCAAAAACGCCCGCGCCTCCTTCCGCGTTCTTGTCCTGCTCCAGGCGCTGCTTGTGATAGCTCTCGATGCCTTCCCAGTATTGCAGGGCGTCGGAAAGATCGCGTTCCTGGACGAGCTTCCATTGGCGTTCGGTGAGGGCGGATTTCAAATCGGCCTCCTTCACGCCAGCGAGAGGAAGCAGGGCGTAGTAGTATTGCAGATGCCAGGAGTGGTTCATGTAGCGCTCGATGTCCGGCAGGTAGTCATCGAGCACCGTGGAAACGAGCTGATGCACTTTTTTGACCTGCTCCGGCGTGAGGCGGCGGCGGCGGTCGAGCTCGTTCACGCTCATCGTGGCCATCGCGGCGGTGCGGTAATCTTTGCGGGCATCGAGCACCTTCTTCCAGGCGGCTTGCTCGCTCTCGGAAAGCAGCGTGGTGATGGTCTCACGCCAGCGATCCTGTGTCTGCGGGCCTTTGCTTTGCGTGTTGTAAGTGGAGCGGGCGAGGTTCGCGAGCGTGGCCTTCACCGTGGCGGACGTGGCACGCTCGACCGAGTTCCGCACCCAGCTTTCTACCTGTGTGCGCCATTCCTCCATCGAAGCTTCCACCGCGCCTTTGGCGGCGGTGGTGAGGCGTTTCACTTTGTCCTCAGGCAGGCTGAGCACGCGTTTCGCATCGTCCACCTTGGCCAGCATGACCTCAAGCAGGCGTTTCCGCTCGTTGACGCCGAGCTGATGAAGGTGGCGCGAGATTTCCCATTCGATGTCAGGCTTTTCCTCCTCGGGATCGATCTCGCTGGAGGTCACGGTGATGCCGCCGCTGCGGCTGTTGTTTGGCACCGTGCTCACGAGTGTCTTCCACTGCTTCATCTGCACGTCATCCAGGATCGTCGTGAGCTGCTTCTCCTCCACCTTCGTGGCGGCGTTGCAAAGCTGGTAGGCTTGGTAGCTCCAGTACTCCTGCGATTCATCCCGCAGCAGCGGCTCCATCAGCGGGCGCAGCAGGGGCTCCAGGTCGGCACGCTGCTTCACGCTGAGGGCGAGCGTCTTGTCCATCTCCACCAAGGTGGCCGCGGCGAGGGCACCACTCATGCGTGTCTTCCGCTGGGCAAGGCCCTCCTGCATATTCCGAAGCTCGTCCTCGCTGAAGAGCTTCTTCAAGCCCTCCGCCCACACTTTTTGCTTGGGCGGCTGATCTTCATCCGTCACGCCAAAGTAGTAGTTCTTGCGTGATTTACGGTCCGCCGTGGACCAGCCCTGGATGGTCTTGATCCACTGCTTCTTCGCCGCCGCGATGCTCGCGGTCACCGCCTGCATTCCAAGGGCTTCGAGCTGTTTTTTGCGCTCATCATCGAGATTCAGGCCGCTCACATAGCTGTCCACCTCGCGACCGATGAGCTCCTCCATCTGCATCTGCGCCTGCGCCTCGCTCGGCTTGAGCGAATCGACCAGATCCGCCTCTTCTTTGGCCTTCTGCTCCGCCACGAGCTGCTGCCACTGCTTCACCGGTTCCGCACCGAGGAGGCTCGTGATGACCTCCGCCCATTTCTTTTCGATATCCGTGCCCTTCGGTCGCACAAAACGTGTGGCGAAGCTATTGCCCTGACCCATCGCCACGAGACGCTGCTCTTCTGGCAGTGACGAGAGCAAATCCAAACCCGCGACCAACTCGGAGGCCACATGCTCATCGACGAGCTTCTTCGCGGCGTTGAAGAGTTCGTCCACCTTCGGCTGCTCGAGTTTCAATTCCTTTCTCAAGCTCTCGATGAGCAGGCGAAGCTCCTCATCCATCGGCACGCGACCCGTGCTGGCCCAGCGTTCGAGGAAGGACTGCATCTCTTCCTTCACCTCCGCCCGCTGCTTCGCCCGGATGGCGATGGCTTTTTCGCCGCGCTCAGCGCCGAGATGCTTCTTCACGAGTTCCTGCCACGCCGGCGAGAGGTCCGGCAAGGTCCAGCCCTCGACCGTGAGGCGCTTCTCCGCCTGATCCATTTTCCACTGGGCGATGCGCCGCGCTGCGGAGGCATCATCCGTGTAGCTGACGATGTAAAAACGCAGCGATTCGATGTAGCGCGGCCGCCACGCCTTGATCGCCGCTTCGATCAAAGGCTCCGCGTCCTTCAAAAGCGCCGCCTTTTCCGCCGGCGTGATCTTCACCTCCTGCTCCGCCAGCTCCAGCACCCATTCCAACTGCCGCGTGAGCTGCTCCTTCTTTCCCGCAAAGCCATCCTCCGCCAGCTTCTCCAGCGCCTTCTCCGAATCCGGCCCGAGGGATTTCTTGGACTCCGCCCGCGTGTTGAAGGGCGCGGCGTGAATGCCGAATGCCGAATGCAGAATGCAGAATGCGGCTGCCAGCATGCGCCAGCGGCCATTCGTCATTCGCCATTCGCCATTCCTCATTTCGTTTCCTCCAGCTTGTTGAAGTAAGCATCCAGGCCGGTCTTGAATTCCTCTGGCAGCTCGCGGCCAGCCTTGCCCGTGGCCTGGCCGACGGGGCGGGCATCGACATTCGTGGCGGCATCGCCGCCTTCGCCGAGATCCGCCAAGGCAGCGAGACCCGTCGAGGCGGCGCTGCCACCGCCGCTGGGATTGCTGCCGCCACCGCCGCCGCCTTTGGGATTGGGGCGCTTGGCTTGGAGGAGGAGTTCGATGGCTTCCGTCTCGGCCGCGATGGCGGGAGCGCCGGTTTCGGGCTTGTCGAGAAGGCTGCCGGCCTCATCCATCACCTGCATGACGGCATCGAGCAGCTTCAGCTCCTTGCCGAACTTCTCGTTGGCCGAAGGCAGGTGCAAAATGTCATCGAAAGCGCCGCGCACATTCAGGCGGATGCCGAACTGCTTGGAGGCGAGGTCGTTGGATTGCTTCGCGTAAACCATCGTATCGAGCGCGGGCTTCGCGTTCTCGGCCTCGCGGGTCTCATCGCGCAGCTTCATCTCATCGCGCAGGGCTTTCATCACTTTGAGGACGATCTCCGGCGGCAGGCTGTCTGAGCTGCACGAGCTGCAGGCCTTGCACTCGCTGGCGGCCACCATCTCCTCCGCCCAGCGGTCGAGCGTATCCGCCCAGAATTCCGCGCCGGCCATGCTGCTGCCGCTGAGATTCACCGCCGCCTGATCGCCGAGCGTGTGCAGCGCCTTCACGACCTGCGTTTCCTTCATCTGGCCGATGACGGTCTTGAAATGCATCTCCGGCTTGCGGGCATAGTAGGCTTCGAGATCGCTCTGGATGACACGCACGGTCTCGCTCTGCCCTTTTTCATGCTCGGCGATGCTCGCGGCTTCTTTGACGGGCTGTTTTTCCAAACCGAAGGCACTGAGCGTCTTCGTGTTCAAATCCTTCGCGGCGACCAATTGATCGCGTGAGGCTTTTTTGAGCCGCTTCACGAAGGTGCTGGCCTCCAAACTCGCCAAAACGGCGGCGAGCTCGTCCGAGACCTTCGCGAACTCCGCGAGCAGCAATTCCTGCTCCTCGATGGCCTCATCCATTTTCTGCTGCACGGGTGTTTGCGGCTGCTCCTCGGCTTTTTTGCCTTCTTTCGGTGCTGCGGCGGCCATCTGCGTCGTCGGCAATTTCAGCGTGCTGGGCTTTGGCGGTGCCGGTTTGGCATTCGGATCGTTTTTGGCTTCAGCAGGCTTGCTCATCGAAGCTTCACGATCCGTGAGGCTGGGCATGTTGGGCTTCTTGGGGGCTTCGTTCGCGGGTTGTGGAGTGGAGGGTTTTTGACTTTGTTGACCCGATTGACCGGATTGACTGGGCTGGCTTTTTGCTCCGGCGCTTTGTTTGAGCAAATCCGCGACGCTCGGCATTTTCTTGGATGCGATGTCCTGGAGTGATTTGAGCATCGTGGCCCACGATTCGAGGCGTTGGGCATCAAACTCGTCATTGCGGGTGGCTTGCTCGACGAGGCTGCGGCCGCTTTGATTGAGCGCTCCGAGTCGTGCGGCATTCGCGGTCTCGGAACTGGCTTGCTGGGCGATCTTGCGACGGTTCTCGGGTCGGTCGAGCTCGGCGGCATTCATCTGGCGAAGCTCGCGATTCGTGGCGTGGAGCTGCTGCTCGCGTTCGTAGGTCTCGCGGGCGGATTCGAGCCACTTGCCGAACTGTTCGGTGAGCCACAGGGCATGATCGGTCTTGTTGAGAATCTGAAGCTGGAAAGAGCTGGAGTAGGCGCGTTTACGGCCTGGCAGGTAATCTTCGGCCCAGGCACGAATTTCGAGCGTTTGTGGTGCCACGCCATCGCGGATGGCGGAGAAGGTGACCTTGGCGTTGAGGGTCTTTTTCTCCGGTTCACCGGCGGCGGCGATCTTGTCGCCCTTCGTCGAATCATCATTCACGCTGCGCCATTCAAGGCCGACGCGTTGAATGCCGAAGTCATCCTGCGCATCGACTTCAAAGGCGAGGACTTCCGTGTCCAAAACGACCTGCTCCGGCGATTCGCGACGCGCGGCCAGCCTCGGTGCTTCGTCTTCCACGGCTTGCAGACGCAGCACGAGCGGCTCGCGAGGCTCCAGACCCTCGCGATCCTTCCACGTCATGGTTTTTTCCGCGTCAGCGGCGAGTTCGCTGAAGGTGGTGGTCATCTTGTCGCCAGAAACGGACTGCGTTTGGCCATCAAGCGTGGCGCTGGCCAGTTCGCGGCTCGCGGTGGCCTCGATGGAGGCCAAAGCGCCTTTCAGCACGCTCACGGAACCGCCGCGCACCTCGATCACCGGCTGCGTTTGGTATTTCAGATACGCGGGCAGCTTTGTGCAAATGGCGAGCGTCGTGAGCTCTGGACGCGCCCGTGGCAGCACGGCGATTTCTTCACGCACATCACCGAGCGAGAGCTTCAACGCCGTATCATTCTTCTGCGGCGGCAGCGCCAGCACATACGCGCCGTCTTTGAGCGTGCTCTGAATGATCGGCTGGCCTTCGATGCTGGCCTTCGCGACCTGCGGTGACCATTGAGTGCCTTTGTCGAGCTTCACCGTGAGCTTCACCGGCTCCGCCAGCGGCACGACGAGCTTTTTGGGCAGCGCTTCAATGCGGGCAAAGGTGAAGCGCTCGATGTTCTTCCAGGGCATCGCCCAGCGCTGCGCGGCATTCCACGCGGCCTCCGGCACACCCAAGGCTGCCGCGAGGGTGAGCAATGCTGCACCAGCCAGCGCCCAAGCCCAGCGTGCATGCCGTGCCTCGGGGACGGCATGCGTGAAATCCTTGTCCTTCACGGCCTCCGCCGCCTGCGCCATGGCCGCCTGCACCAGCCGCTCGCTGCGACTGGCGTCCTCATGCCGTGAAAGCTCCACGATGCCGAGCAATTGATCCCCGAGCCGGGGAAAGGTGCGCTTCAACAGCCGCGCGGCATCTTCCAACTGCCGCTGCCGCCACACCCAGCGATGCCATTTGAGCGGCAAACCGAGCCCCAGCACCGCCGAACCACCAAGCATGAGCGTCCAGCGCATCCACGAGGGCGTTTCCATCACGCGATCCAAAACAAAGAGCACCAGCCATGAGCCGAGCAAGCCCACCAGGCCGGCGAGGATGCCCTCCAAAACCTTCACTACCCAAACGCGGCGGCGAAAGTCCGCGAGCTTGGACTCCAGGATCGGAGGAAGGGCCGTTTTCATGGGCGGAATTGTGCGCGGAGAAGCACGCGGGTGCCAGAGATAAAATTGGGCGTCTTGCTTACCGAGGCGGTTGACGGCCTTGGGTCAAGGCAGCTCGGTGATTTGATCATGGATGCTGACCCACACGCGGTCGGCGGGTTCGCGGCGGATGAGTCGGAGGCCGGTGAAATTGCCGAAAGCGGGCAGGACGAGGGCACCGCGACGCTGCCAAAAGCAGGGGAGCTTCACTTTGCGCTGCCTTGCCGGGCCAAAAGAGACGCCGGGATGCAGGTGGCCGCACAGCGTCGGCTCCACAGGATCGTTCGGTGGAAAATGACGCACACGCCAAGGGCCGATGAGAGCGCCTTCTTCGAGGATTTCGGCACCGGGAAGCCATTCGGACCAGGGCACATGCCGGTCGTGATTGCCGGGCACGATGAGCCAGGGCACCTCGCGGCGAAGGTGGGCGAGTTTTTCCACGACCAGCCGCGTGCCGGGGGATTTCGCGTGAAACACATCCCCGAGCACGACGAGGCTCTTCGCCTTCGTTTTGGCGATCAAATCGGCCAAACGAATCAAAATGCGCTCATCGGGGCCTTCCGGCAAAGGGAGGCCGGCGTCACGAAAGACCGCCGTTTTGCCCAAATGAAGGTCGCTGACGAAAAGGAAGCCGCGTGCCGCATCGAAGGCGGCTCCTTCGGGGAGAAGGTGCAGATCGTTTTGGCCGAAAGTGATCGTCATGGCTTCGCGGCGGCGGTTTCGAGTTCTTGCAGCATCCTCGCGAGCACTTCGGCAGGATCGTCTTTTCCGACGGCGTGGGAGATGCGGTCCGCCCACAGCGGAAAGGCGAGCGGCGTGAGGCGGGGGCATTCACGCAGGATGAGCTGGCGGTTTTGCAGGCGGCGCAGGGTATCGGCGAGGCGGTGGAAGTCCATCTGGCGCTCCAACACCTCGCTTTGCGATTGGGCGAGGAGTAGATTGCCAGGGTCGTATTGGGAGAAGACATCCCACAGCAGGCCGCTGCTGGTTTGCAGGCTCTTCAAAGTGGGTGGTGAGCCGGGCGTGCCGCTGAGGATGAGGCCAGCCACTCTCGCGATCTCGCGAAAATGATGCCGGCCCAGCTCTGCCGCGTTCACAGAGGCTAGCACGTCGGCCAGGAGGTCATCCGGGGAGAGCAGTTCACGCCAGCGGGCCTCATCGCATTCAAAGGGTGTATTGCTAAAAAGCTCCACGCCGTAGTCATTCGGCGTGACGCGGAGGGAGAGCGGCCTCTCGCGGCCCAGACGATAGCCGATGAGCGTGCCAAGGGCACCATTGACGAGCCTTCCAGCAAAGGGATAAACATACGCGTGATGCCCATCACGAGTGACGGTGGTTTCGATGAGCAGCTCATCGGGATTCGGCACGATGGACCACTTCGTCTGGATGGCGAGGATGGGGGCTACTTTACGCATCTCCGGCGTGTCATCACGCTCGCCCGCACGGTAGCGGCGTAGCTTTTCCGCCACGGCGGCGCTCAGTTCGGAGGACAGCGGGCTTTTCCCGCCCTGCCAGCTCGGAATCTCGCCCCGCGCCTGCTTTTTCGTGGGGACCTGCACCGTCGCCACGAGTGCATGCACGCGGACGAGTTCCCACATGCGGCCCCCAAACACAAAGCACTTCCCCGGCCGAATGCCCGCAATGAACCACTCCTCCACACTGCCGAGGCGGCGGCTATTCTTCAACCGCAGGGAGACCGAGGCGGAGGCCACGATGGTGCCGATGCTGAGGCGATGGATGCGAGCCATCTTGGGATCGGTGAGACGGAGCAGACCGTTTTCATCGAGGTGGAGCTTTTGATATTGCGGGTAGGCCTTCAAGACGCCGCCGGTGGTCACAAAGGTGAGCGTCCACTGCCATTCCTCGTCGGTGAGCTGCGAGAAGGCATGCGTGCCACGCACCTCGGCGAGCATTTCCTCCGCCCGAAAGCCGCCGCCGAGGCCGATGGTGATGAGATGCTGCGCGAGGAGATCGAGCGGCTTCAAAACAGGCCGTCGCTGCTCAATGCGCCGCGCCAGCATGGCCTCACGGGCGGCGGAGAATTCGATGATCTCCAGTGCATTCGTGGGCACGCCGAGCACGCGGCTGGTCTCGCCGGGACGATGGCCGCTGCGGCCCGCACGCTGCAAAAGCCGCGCAATCCCCTTCGGGCTGCCCACCTGAATGACCTGTTCCACGGGGGAGAAATCCACGCCGAGATCGAGCGAGGAGGTGCAGACGACGCACTTCACCGTACCCTCCCGCAGCCGCTGCTCCACGATCTCCCGCTCCTCACGATCAATGCTGCTGTGATGCATGGCGAGCTGCCCGCTCCAGTCCGGCCGCGCCTCGAGCAGCTCTTGAAACCAGATTTCCGTCTGCGCCCGCGTGTTGGTGAAGAGGAGCGTCGTCGTGACGGCCTGGATGCGCTCCACCACGGTCTTCACCAGCTTGATGCCGAGGTGACCGCTCCATGGAAAGGTCTCCACCTCCTGCGGCATCAGCGTCTCCACATCAATGCGCTTGCGATCCTGACCATGAATGAGCACGCCGTCTGGCGCAGCACGGCCGAGCAGCACGCGTTGTGCCTCATCGAGATTCCCAATCGTGGCCGAAAGGCCCCACACGCGGAGTTGGGGGTTCAGTGACCGCAAGCGAGCAAGGCAGAGCTCCGTCTGCACGCCGCGCTTCGATCCCAGCAGCTCATGCCATTCATCCACGATGACGGCACGGAGACCGCTGAGGTTGGCTTTTTGCGCTTCATCGGTCAAAAGCAGCGAAAGACTCTCTGGCGTGGTGACCAGCGCAAACGGCGGCTTGGTCTTCTGCCTTGCCCGCACACTGCTCGAGGTATCTCCGGTGCGTGCCTCCACCTTTTGCGTGCCATCGACGACCTCCTGCAAGCTGCGCACGGTATCCGCCGCCAATGCCCGCAGCGGCGTGATCCAGAGCACTCGCAGGCCGCTCTCCTCTCCGTGCGCCATCACCGGCCCTAACCAAGCGGCCAGCGTCTTGCCCAAGCCCGTCGGTGCATGGATCAAACCGCTCTTTCCTGCCGCGTAGGCCTGCCAGACCTCTTTTTGAAACGGCAGCGGCTTCCATCCACGCTGCTCAAACCAGTGCCGCAGCACCGGGGTGAGTTTGACAGGACGCTGGGCGGGCATGGGCTGCGTTTTTCAGTCCACCATGCACGACAGAGGTCAGCGGAAGAACTTTTTGGCCTTCTCGAAGAAGGACTCCTCCATGGGCGAGGTGGTCTCGCCGAGGGATTTGGCATAGTCTTCGAGCTTTGTCCGCTGTTCGGCGCTGAGCTTCGTGGGGACGGCGATCTGGACGTGGACGTAGAGATCGCCGTGGTGATCGGAGCCGAGGGTTTTCATGCCTTTGCCGCGAAGGCGGAAGGTGGTGCCGTTTTGGGTGCCCGCGGGCACTTTGACGGTGGCCTTCGCTCCCATGGTGGGGACGATGATTTCGCCACCGAGGGCGGCGGAGGTGAAGGAGAGCGGCATCTGGCAGTGAAGGTCATCGCCTTCACGCTCGAAAATCTCATGCTGCTTCACCTGGATGACGACATAAAGATCGCCCGAGGGGCCGTTCTTGAGGCCGGCATTGCCATTGCCGCTGGAGCGAAGGCGGGAGCCGTCCTCAATGCCAGCAGGGATGTTGATGCGGACGCGGGCGGATTCTTTGCCCATGCCGGTGCCACGGCAGTCGCGGCAGGGATCGGTGACGGTCTCGCCTGCGCCGTGGCAATCCGGGCAGGCCTGCTGGACCTGGAAGATGCCGCGTGACATGATGACCTGGCCGACGCCGCCGCAGGTGCGGCAGGATTTTTTACCGGAGCCGCTGCTGGAGCCGGAACCCCGGCAGGTTTTGCAACCGACCTGACGTTCGTAATCGATCTCTCGTTGAGCGCCATGAGCGGCTTCTTCGAGGGAAATTTCGAGGCCGTAGCGGAGATCGGCTCCGCGTTGAGGCCCATCGGCACGACGGGAGCGGCCACCGCCGCCGCCACCAAAGAAGGTTTCAAAAATGCCGCCGCCACCACCGCCGCCGCCGAAGACTTCGTTGAAGATGTCGAAGGGATTGTGGAAGCCGCCACCACCACCTGCGGGGCCGCCCATGCCACCGGCGAAGGCAGCGTGACCGTAGCGGTCGTAGGCGGCGCGTTTGTCGGCATCGTTGAGGATGTCGTAGGCTTCGCTGACCTCTTTGAATTTGTCTTCAGCGGTCTTATCACCCGGATTTTTGTCCGGGTGAAACTTCACGGCGAGTTTGCGGTAGGCTTTTTTGAGGTCGTCCGGCGTGGCGTCACGCGAGACGCCGAGGACTTCGTAGTAGTCGCGTTTGTCGGCCATGATGGGGATTGGAAATTAGAGATTGGAGATTTGAAATCACGCCACAGGACCGGCGACGATGACGCTGGTGGGGCGGAGGAGGCGGTCTTTGAGCCTGAAGCCACGGCGGGTGACGCGAAGGATGGTGCCTTCAGCGTGCTCAGCGGTTGCCTCGGTGGAGACGGCGTCGTGGAGATTCGGATCAAAGGCTTTGCCGAGGGACTCGACCTCAGTGACGCCCATGTCACGGAGGAAATCGGCGATCTGGCGCTGGACCATGCTCATGCCCATGAAGATCATGGACTTCTCGGATTCGGCGCGGGCGGCTTCGAGGCCCATTTCGAAATTGTCCATGATGGGCAGGAGGGCACGGAGAAGATCGGTATTGGCGTAAGCGCGGGTTTCCTGGGCCTCGCGGGCGCTGCGCTTGCGGAAGTTGTCGAGCTCGGCCTGGGAGCGGTAGGCGAGATCTTTCCATTTATCGACCTCAGCGGTGAGGAGGGCGATGGGGTCCTGCGGAGCCTCGGGGGCGGTTTCGGGAGACATTTCGGTGGCAGGAGAGGCTTCAGCAGGGTTTGGGTCGGCTGGAGCGTGGAATTCAGAAGGGGGCTGGGTCGCGGAATCGGGACTCTGCTCGGTCATGGCGGCTTTTTTTGGGGGGGGTGGGGGGCGCGACTATGTCGTCTTCTGCAGGGCAATCAAGGTGATGTCATCGTGGGAACGTTTACCGCCGGTGAAAGTGGTGACTTCTTCGAGGATGCCAGCGATGATGGTGCGGGGAGCGGCACTGGCGAGGCGGGCGAGACGGGCGAGGGCGTTTTGGACGCGTTCATCGCCAAATTCCTCGCCCTGAGCATTTTCGGCCTCGTTGACGCCATCGGTGTAAAGGAGGAGGAAATCGCCGCGCTGCATATCGAAGGCGGTGTCCTTGGTGACGCGCTCGAAAACAGAGCCGGTATCAATGCCGACGCCGAGGCCGGGCGGGTGGATGGCCTCGATTTTGCCGGTGGCGGCCCGCCAAAGGAGAGCGGCATTGTGCCCGGCACGAGCGAGGGTGACGGAGCTGGTGCCGGGACGCAGCGTGAGGTAGGTCATGGTGATGAACATGTCCTCCTTGATGTCTGGGGCGATGGCGCGGTTCACGACGCCGAGGGCGGCGCTAGGGCTAGCACCTCCCGGAGCAGCGGAACGAAGCAGCGAGCGGCACATGACGGTGATGAGAGCGGCTGGCATGCCTTTGCCGGAGACATCGGCAATGACGGCTCCAAAACGGCCATCCGGCAGCGGCATGAAGTCGAAGTAATCGCCACTGAGGCGGCGAGCGGGGATGTTTTTGCCCGCGATGGAGAAGCCTTCGAGCTGGGGATCGCGATCGGGGAGAAGGATTTTTTGGATTTCGCCGGCGGTATCGATCTCTCGCTGATCGGCCCGGGCACGAGCGGCCTCCTGCTGGGCAAGGGCATTGGCGAGGGCGACAGCGGACTGCTCGGCAATGGAGGAGAAGACCTCGAAGTCGTTCGCGTTGAAGCGGCGAGCTTCTTTCGACACGGTGAGGACGAGCAGCCCGAGGCGGCGTGAGCCAAAGCTGAGCGGGCCGACGAGAGCGGTGGTGCCATCACTGGAATCGAGATCGGCGACGAGTTCGCTTTTCTGCGCGGAGAAAATGCGGCCGAGGGTGCCCTCCACGGGAGAAATATCCGCCCGGCGGAAGAAACTGAGCACGGCACCGGGATTCTCCATGGCCTGCAGATTCACATGCTCCGGCACGGTGTGAAGATGGGCACAAAACTCACTGAAATGACGCGGAACGAGGCGCTTGGTGGGAACATCAAAGGTGTAAATGGCCCCACCGGTACTTTGGGTGACACGCATGGCACCCTCGACGATGAGGCGGTGCATGTTGAGCTGCTGATCCTCCCGCCAGATGGCCTCCCCCAGCTCGTGGAGAAAGCCGAAAAGACGGCGCTCCTCGGCGACGATGGCCTCCTCCTCGGCACGGAGATCCGTAAGCTGGCGCTTTTGACTACGCGAGAGGCGGCCGAGGTAAAAAACCGCCGCCGCCATGAGCAGCACGAGAAAGATGAGAAGGAAGGTGGTCATGGGGCGTGCGGCGCGGCCCGGCACCTCCGGGCAGGCGCCATCAAGCAGGCACGGGAGCGGAATCTGCGGTTTGTGCCTGGAGCTCCTTTTCAAGGAACTCGATGACATCGTGGAAGCGGACTTCATTCTCCGCGTTGATGCCGGAAAGGGTCTTGTGAGCATCGAGGATGTGCATCGTCTGCACTTCCTTTTGGCAGGGCTGGGCGTCCGCGCATTGCTGAAGGGCGGCGCAGGCAAGTTCACGCTCGGCAGCCCACATTTTGCCGTCGATGTCGAGGCTGAGGATGTTATCGAGGCCCAGGCTGGTGAGGAGCTGCACGTTGCGCTGGTTGGCGTTCACCACGCTGAGGCCTTCATCTTCGAGCGTTGCCGACGTGGCGGTCTTCACACTGAGGGCAGCCCCTGTTAGCATGCCGAGAAAGGTGGAATCCATCATAGGGCAGCGGTCGAGATCGACGACGAGCCTGCGTACACCGCGTGCCAGGATGCCCTGAAAGGCTGTCTTGGCCTGCAGGCTGTTTTGGAAGGTGCCTTTGCCTTCCACGCGCATCCAAAACACACGGCCAATCATGCCGACGAGGATGCGAGAAGCGGGGGTATTCATGTATGCGATGTCGGAGTTCCGGGCGTGAGCAGGATTAATTCCAGAGGTAGGATTGCTGGCTGACGAGCTCCTCTTTGTCACGCAGTAGGGTGACCTTCCACATCGTAATGCGGCCGTTGTTGCGATACTCGGGACCATTAACCTCGAAACGAGAGAGGTTGGAGCGATCGATGTCGTCCACGACTTGTTCCTGCGAAAAGTCCCTGAGGCCGGTCTTTGCCAAGCGGTATTGAAAGCGCACCGTGACGGGGCTGGTGCGGTCATCGACCTTCCAAGAGAAAGCATAGTAGTGGCCGAAGCGGTCATTGATCTCCTGAGCGGTGATGGCGCCGTAGAAGATGTGCTCGCGCTCAAAGCTCAGGGTGCGCTGCTGGGCCTGGCCGAGGTCACCGGGCTGAAGGTGGAAGTATTTCACCTTGGTGATCTTGCCGCCAGGGCCGGTCACCGAAGAGGAACAGGCACCGAGCGTCAACGCCGCTAGAACAGCTAAGGTGAGTCGAAAAAAAGCGGGGAAAGACGCCGGAGTCATGAGGCCGCATATATTGAAGCGATGCGCTCACTGTCAACGCCGCCTTCACATGAGCTTCAAAGCCATTTTGCGAAGGAAAACTCAGTGCAAGCGCACCGGCTGCGGCCTCTGATACACGATGGCATCCATCGCCGCCTCCAAATCGAGGCCTCCAAGCACCGGTTCGAGGTCTGGATGACGGGCCGCTTCCTCCACCTGCTTGAGCTGCATCAGCCCCGCGAAATCCTGCCGCTCGATCAGCTTTCGCACATTCGGATCGGTGCCGAGCTCCACGATGCGCGGATGGTTCAGCGCCACGGCTGTCTTCGGATTCTGCGCCGCGAGCCGTTCCCACATCGTGCCTTCCGGCCACAAAATGAGCAGGCGAGAAAGGTTCGCGGTGGCTTTCAGGTCATAAGGATCAAATTTTTGCGCCACGGCACCGAGAAAGCTGTTGTCCAGCTTCTGGCTGAGACTCGTCCAGATGGAGCGGGCTTGCGTTTGCACGTCCACGCCCTTTTTCGCCACCTCCGCGGCGCTTTCCATGCCATCGATGCTACCGAGCAACCGCAGCGCCATCGTGGCCACCCACATCAGGAAGCCGGAGGGCAAAGCGCTCAGCAGCACGCCCTTCCAGCCATTGAGACCACCGAGCAGATTGATAAAGCCAAAGGCCGTCATCAAGTACACACCGGCTTTGCACAGCAAGTAGGTGAGAAGACCCGCCGCAGCCGAAAGGAAAAGCAGCCGGTCCGTGCTCATGCCCGTGGCGGAGGCACCGAAGATCTCCATCCGATGCCGGAAGACATACCAGCTCACGCCCACGGATGCCGCCAACGTAAACATCCCCACGAGCTGACGCACCACGCCGCGTGAAAAGGCCAGCCCGGCGGCGAAGGCAATGAAGCCCACACCACCGGCGGTGACCCAAAGGCTGGGAGGCACCTTTTGGAGAGTCTCGATGACTTCGCTGGGATTGGGAAGAGGCACGACGAGCTTAACTTAACACATATTAAGCATCTTTGCCAAGCCAGACCTTTCGCCACGAGACATGAACAGAACAAGAACCCGGGCCGCACGAGGCGGTCACGGGGCGTTGAAAAGGTCTCAAATAGATGGGCGAAGACGCGGCTTACGCCACCTTCTTGTGATACTGCTGCTGATAGACGCTGTCGTTAAGCTTCAGCTTCGAGCGGGCGGCATCCACAGCGGTGGGAGCGCCTTCGCAGTGGAAATTGATGAAGGTGCCGGCTTCGACGTGGCGCGGGTTGAAGGGGAACTTGCGTTTTCCGAGGTTGTCGATCTGCGTGATCTTCAGGCCAGCGGCTTCGAGATCTTTGCTGACAGTGCTGACGAGCTGCTCGACAGACTCTTCTTTGCCTTTCGTATCGAGGACGATGAGGGCTTCATATTGGCGTTTCATGTTCTTGGGTGTGGTTTGGGGTTAAATCGCGTGTTGCTGCTGATTGAAAACGTTCATCGCCTGCTCGAGGCCTCGTTGCAAGGTCATCGACACGGCGTCAGCCGCACGCTGGATGATGTCCTGGAGCGCGGGCTGCTCATCGGGGCGGAATTTACCGAGCACATGGCCCACCATGCGTTCGCCAGTGGGGCGGCCCTCTTGCGGGGCGATGCCCACTTTGAGGCGGGGGAAATCCTGCGTGCCCAGATGGCTGATGAGCGAGCGGAGACCATTGTGGCCTGCGGCGCTGCCATTGCTGCGAAAGCGCAGGCGGCCAAGCGAGAGATCCACATCGTCATAAACGATGAGTGTGCGTGCGGCCGGAGCTTTGAAAAAATGTCCCACCGCCTGCACGGAGCGGCCGCTGTCATTCATGAAGGTCAGCGGCTTCAAAAGGTGCCCACCATCGAATTTCGCGAGCAAGCCACTCCAACGCTTTTCCTCACGGAAAGTGGTTTTGAGGCGTTTGGCGAGTTCGTCCAGCACCATAAATCCGACGTTGTGACGTGTGTCGCGGTAGGTTTCTCCGGGGTTGCCGAGTCCGACGATGAGCAGGGGCGGGAGGTTTAGGCCACGGCCCGTGCTATCGACAGTCTCGGCCACATCTCAGGGAGGTGCGGGTTTACTTCTTGGCCGGGGCGGCAGCAGATTTGGCAGCAGCTGCGCCAGCAGCAGGCTTGGCGGCACCGGCAGCAGGAGCTGCGGCAGCAGCGGCCTTAGGCTCAGGCTCAGCTTCGACCTTCGGCTCGCTGCAGTGCACGACGACGACGTCGGCGGCGAGGCGGGTGCGTACACCTTCAGGAAGCTTGATTTCGCCAACGTGGATGGACTCGTTGAGCTGGAGGGCCGTCACATCAATCGAGATGGACTCAGGCAGATCCTTCGGAAGGCAGCGCACTTCCAGATCGTGATGGATGACTTCCACCAGACCACCGAATTTGATGCCAGCAGCCTCACCGGTGGTGACAACTGGCACGTGAGCGTGAATTTCTTCGTCATGAGCCACCGCGTGGAAATCGATGTGGAGGATGCCGCCTTTGAGGTAATCATGCTGCACTTCCTGCACGAGGGCGAGTTGGTCAGCGGCACCTCCGGCGATCTTCAAAGAGACGAGGATATTGTCCGAGGCGGAGTTTTCGAGGAGCTTCGAGAAGGTCTTCGCATGCACCTGAAGCTGTGCAGGAGCGGTCTTGCGGCCATAAAGAGCAGCGGGGACGTTACCAGCCTTGCGCAGGCGGTTGACGGCGCGATAACCGGCGGCAGTGCGGGGTTCGGCGTTGAGATCGAGAATTTTGGCCATAACTGAAGTCTCCGGGGTGGTGGGTTCTGGAAAAAGGGCGCGGAGACTACCCGCCTAGCCCCGGATGTCAAACAGCGATGTCACGGACTCGTTCCCGTGGATGCGCCGAATGGCGTCCGCCAGCAGCGGAGCGATATCCAAAGCGGTCACCTTTTCCCCCGTGGCCTGCGGTGTGGAATTCGTCGCCAGCAGCTCCTCAATCGGTGATGCGGCGATGCGGGCGCGGCCTTTTTCTCCCAGCACACCGTGGGTCACACCGGCATAAATTCGCTTCGCGCCGTGCTCCAGGAGCAGCTTTGCGGCCGCAGTGAGGGTGCCGGCGGTTTCGGTGAGATCATCCACGAGCAGTACATTCTTGCCCTTCACGTCACCGATCACGCTGTGCGCCTCCACTTCCTCGGCGCTGACCCGGTTTTTCGCCACGATGGCCATCGGAGCCTTCAGCGCCTTCGCAAAAGCATGCGTCATTTTAATCCCACCCACGTCGGGGGAGACGACCACGAGGTCCTGGTCAATGCCACGCTCGCGAATGGCCTTCATCAGCACCGGCGCGGCGTAGAGATGATCCACAGGAATATCAAAAAAGCCCTGAATCTGACCCGCGTGCAGATCGACGGTGAGCACTCGGTTCACACCCGCGGCCACGAGAAGGTTGGCGACCAATTTGGCCGTGATCGGCACCCGTGGGCGGTCTTTGCGATCCTGACGAGCGTAGCCGAAGAAGGGCAAAACGGCCGTGATACGGGCGGCACTGGCACGACGCACGGCGTCCACCATGATGAGAAGCTCCATCAGATTCTGATTCGTCGGCGGGCAGGTGGGCTGAACGATGAAAATATCACTGCCGCGGATGTTCTCGTGGATTTGGACAAACGTCTCACCGTCCGGGAAGGTCGTCAGTTCAGCGGCGCAGAGCTCGGTGCCGAGGTTTTGGGCGATCAGGCGTGCGAGCGTGGGGTGCGCGGAGCCACTGAGAATCTTCAGGCTTTCAATCATGGGGCGGCGAGTTAGACGAGTCCGTCACATAAATCAACCTGCCCGGCTCGAAGGCCTGATTTTTGCCTCAGTCCAGCCATTCCATCGCATGGGATAGCATCGTGTCGTCATCAAAAGTGAAACGCCCGATGAAGCGCCTCCGCCCAATTACAAGCGCCTCCAGCCAGAAACGGTCATCCGCCCACATCTCCTCCAGTGGCAGCGCCGTCAGCGGCGTCCAGAGCGGAATCGCCTCGTCCGTCTCGATGGCCGAGCCTTCGTGGGCTGTGGCCAGAAAAACATCCACATAAAGGCTCAGCCCGTCCACAAACTGGAACCACAGCTCCCCGTGCTTCACTGGCGAGATCGCTGTCACGCCCAACTCTTCCTGCGTCTCGCGGATGGCGCACTGCTTAGAGGTCTCACCCGGATCGATCTTGCCACCAGGCCCATTGATCTTGCCCGCGCCCAGCCCGCGCTTCTTGCGAATGAGCAGCACCTCGCCCCGCGCCTCGTCGATGATGAACATCAGCGTCGCCAGCATCGAGGGCTTCCAGGTTTTCCAATCAACAGTCATGCGAGGCTACGCATGCCGCAGTCAGGCCGGGAAGCAAAGATAAACACCAATTCATCTTCAGCCCGGCCATCCTGTAAACCCACGCGGTTTGTATGCGGGTAGCCATGAGCCACCTCCCTTCTTCTACCCTTTCTCGCCCGAGCGGGCGCATGGTTTCGGCTTCGATGCCTCCCATCGCATGAAAACGCTCTTCCATGATGTCCTGCGTGGCTTCGGCCAGATGCTCGTGTCCAACAATCGCGACACAGGTCTCTGCGTGCTCATCGGGCTGATCCTTTTTTCGCCGCAAGCGGCACTGCTGGCTCTGCTAGGCGCTGGCGTGATGTCGTGGACGGCCAGGAGGCTGACAAAAGAGGAAGCGATTTTGAAGACGGGACTCCTCAGCCTCAACGGAGCCTTGCTCGGCCTCGTGTGGATCCACTTTCCGCAGATGCTGCTTTGGGCGCAAATCACCGCGACGGTCCTCGGATCAGTGCTCATGGCGAAGGTCTTCCTGCCGGTGGCAGAGCGAATGCATCAAAAACGCTCGCCCTATGTGCTTTTCAGTCTGCCTTATGTGGCCGCCGCTTGGGTGGCGATTTTGACGCTGATGGCGGCGGGCGTGCATGACGCGGAGCTCACGCGAGGCTGGCGGGCACTTCTCGCGAACGATCTCGACAAGGCCGAGCGGCACTTTTTGCAGACCGAAGTGCATACCGATGAGGCCGAAGCCTCCCGCTGCGCAGGGCTTGGCTGGAGTTTGTTTCGTCGCGGCGATCAAATCGGGGCGCAGCAGGCCTTTTCACGCGTGCTCACGCTCGAAACCGGCGTGGCCGATGCCTACGACGGTCTCGGCTGGAGTCGTTTTCGCGAAAACCGCATCGAGGATGCCGAGATGGCGTTTCGCCGTGCGGTGGCGCTCGACGGCTTTTTTGCCGATTCGTGGGCTGGACTGGGCTGGTGTGCTTTGGCGGAGCAAAAGCCCGAGCAAGCCCGTCGGCACTTCACGATGGCGGTTTTGTGTGCGCCGCTGTTTGCGGATGCTTGGCGGGGTCTCGCGATGACTTTGGCCGATGGCGAGGCCAAGCAGTCGGCGATGGCCGTGAGCGGCTTTTTGAGCGGTGAACTCTCGCTTTCGGCGCAATTCACCTCGTCACGCGTGCTGCTGTGCTGGCTGTGGTTGTTCATCGGCATCGTGTGGCATTCACGCACGAGCGCGGGGATGGCGCTGATGGCTGTGTCGATGTGCCTGGTGGGCTCGCGATGGCTTCCCGGCTTCGCCGATGCCTCGCTGGCGATGAATCTGGTGGCGATGTTTGTGGCGCTGGGTGGTCATTATCTCCGCCTGAATGCTCGCAGCCTGCTCTGGATGCTTTTGCTCGCCTGTGCGATGGCCTGGGCGCATCCGTGTCTGAGCGATCAACTGGTGAAAACCGGACTGCTGCCGCTTTGCTTGCCATTCAATACGGCGCTGCTTTTGAGCCTCGCACTCATGCGCCGGGATCGTGTGCCCATCGAATGGGCTTCGTGCTCGCCAGCGGAGATTCGTATTTTGTTTGCCCAGAAGGACGCCGCTGAGGTTTGCTGGGTAAAATTGCGGAAATCAGATGCGGAGAAAAGCTCCGTGCATCGGCCCGTGGCCTGCTCATCATGGCAGCCCAGCCATGACCTCCGCCCCTCGACCCGGAACGCTTGAAAAAGCGCTCAAAATCAACCTTTCGAAGCAGATCTACGGCACCTTCGCGGAGATCGGGGCCGGCCAGGAGATCGCGAACTGGTTCTTCCGCGCCGGTGGAGCCTCCGGCACCGTCGCCAAGACGATGAGCGCCTATGACATGGTGATCAGCGATGAGATCTATGGCAAGGCCACGCGCTACGTCTCCCGCCAGCGCATGTGCTCGATGATGGAGCACGAGTATCCGATGCTCATCCAACGCCTCGCGGGCAAGCGTGGCGAGACGACGAGCTTCTTCACCATGGCGGACACGATCCGCGCCCGCGCCTACAGCGATACGAATCAAGAATGCCACGGCTGGATCGGCCTGCGTTTTCAAAGCGAGCCCGGTGCACCGAGCAATGACATCCAGCTGCATGTGCGCCTGTTTGACGATGCGAACTCCCGCCAGTCGGAAGCCGTGGGCATTCTCGGCGTGAATTTGCTCTACGCTGCCTTCCACTTCCGCGATTCGATCGACGAATTCCTCGCCAGCCTGCTCGATGGCCTCACGCGGAAACGCGTGGAGATCGACATGATCGACTTCAGCGGCCCCGCCTTTTCCTCGCTGGACTATCAAGACCGCCTCGTGGCGCTGAAACTCGTGCGTCTCGGCCTTGCCGACGCCGCCTTGTTCGGTGCGAATGGGGAAATCTGGCAGGCTAGCGATGTGCTTTATAAGAGGCCCGTCTTCCTCAAACGCGGCAGCTTTGATCCGATCACCAATTTGAACCTCGACATGATCGCCCGTGGTCAGGCCGCCTTCCTCGCCGATTTCGGCGACCAGGCCCGCGACAACGTGGAGATCCTCGAACTGACGATGCATAACCTGCTCGCCTCCGGCTGCGAGGTGCCTGACAGCGAGTTTTTGGCCCGTGCGGACGTGCTCCAGGCCCTGGGTAAAAACGTGCTCATCTCGAAGTATCCCGAGTTCCACCGCGTGAGCGCCTTCCTCGCCCGCCACACGCAGATGCCCATCGCCATCGTGCTGGGCCAGCCGCTCTTCCAGGAGCTCTTCAACGAACGCTGGTGCGCCGACCTCGAAGGCGGCCTGCTGGAGTCCTTTGGCCGTCTCTTCAAAAATCAGGTCCGCGCCTATGTCTATCCCATGGGCGATCCGATGACCGGCAAGGTGCTCGGGGCCGATGACGCGAAGCTCAGCCCCGAGAAGCGCCATCTTTTGCGCTATCTGCTGGATACGAACAGCGTTCGCCCGCTGGAGGATCCGCATGCGGACTACATCTTCCACACCAGCGCCGAAGTCCGCCAAATGATCGAGGCTGGCGATGAACGCTGGCGTTCCCTCGTGCCGGACATCGTGCTCCGTCAGGGGCCCTGGAAAGAGCTGGCGAGACCGGCGATGTGACGCGGGAAGGCATTCGATGCCCCCTCTCCTTGCTTTCACCTCAAACTGAGGCACTCTGGCGGCCCTCAAAACCTGCCAAACCCTCTTTTTTATGTCCAAAGCCTCCGTCGAAGACATCAAGCTCGCCTCCGTCGGCCTCCGTGGCCAGCTCGCCGAGCTTTTCGCTGATACCAGCACCCCCAGCATCCCGGAGGACAGCAATATCCTCATGAAGCACCACGGCTCCTACCAGCAGGATGACCGCGATCTGCGTGCCCAGCTTTCCAAGGAGAAGAAGGAAAAGGCCTGGAGCTTCATGATCCGCAGCAAAATGCCCGGCGGCCGCATCACCGCTGAGCAGTGGATGATCCACGACGCTCTTTGCACCAAGGCGATGGGCAACATGCGCCTCACCAACCGCCAGGGCATCCAGCTCCACGGCGTGCTCAAAGGCGGCGTGAAGGAAGTCATCAGCAACGTCTGCCACAGCGGCCTCTCGACGATGGGCGCCTGCGGCGACGTCGTGCGCAATACCATGGGTCCTGCCGCGCCAATCAAGGACGCCGTGCATGCCGACACGCAAAAGCTCACCGAAGAGATCAGCCAGCGCTTCCTCTGGCGCTCCACCGCTTATGCCGATATCTGGCTCGATGGCGAAAAGATCGACCCGAACTGGATTCAAGATCCTGAGGTCAATCCAGCCGTCCGCGAGCAAACGAAGGCTCCCGAAGGCGACGATCCCATCTACGGCAAAGTGTATCTCCCGCGTAAATTCAAGATCGGCGTCGCCATCGCTCCGATCAATGACTCGGACATCTACTCCCAAGATGTGGGCCTCGTGCCGCACGTCGTGAATGGCGAGGTCGAAGGCTACACCATCACCGTCGGCGGCGGCTTTGGCATGAGCCACGGCCAGCTCACCACACGCCCCTTCCTCGGCCAGCCGCTGCTTTATGCGCAGCGTGCGAACGTCGTCGATGCCATCGAAGCCGTCGTCACCACCCAGCGTGACCACGGCAACCGCACCGAGCGCAAAAACGCCCGCCTGAAATACACCGTGCAGACCATGGGCCTCGACGGCTTCCGCGCCGAAGTCGTGCGCCGCCTTCCCGGCATCACCACCGAATCGCCGAAGCCGCTCAGCTTTGACAGCGTCGAAGACAACATGGGCTGGCATGAGCAGGGCGACGGCAAGCTCTACTGCTGCGTTTACATCAACATGGGCCGCGTCGTCGATCGTGAAAACGGTCCGCAGTATCGCACCTGCTTTGCCGAGATCGCCACGGCGCTGAAGCTGCCCTTCATCGTCACGGCTAACACGAACCTCATCATCGCGGATGTCGCCCCCGAGCAAAAAGCCGCCGTCGATGCCATCCTCGCCAAACACGGCGTCGTGCATGCCAATGAGGCTGGATTCACCCGCGCCCGCAAAGTCGCCCACGCCTGCGTCGCCCTGCCGACCTGCGGTTTGAGCCTCAGCGAATCCGAACGCGCCCTCCCCGGCATCCTCGACAAGATCGATCCGATCCTCAAGGAACTCGGCCTCGAAGACGAACCCATCCTCTTCCGCATGACCGGCTGCCCGAACGGCTGCGGCCGTCCCTACAACGCCGATTTCGGCTTCGTGGGTCGTGCGCCGAACAAATACGCCATGTTCGTCGGTGGCAGCATCCGTGGCAACGCCCTCGCCGGCCTCGAATTCAAGTCCGTCCTCGGCGATGACATTCCGGGCAAAGTACGAGCCTTCCTCGAAGCCTTCAAAGCCGAGCGCCAGCCCGGCGAGATCTTCGCTGATTGGTTCGCCCGCACCCGCACCAAAGGTGCCGAGCCCACGCCCGAGCAATTCCACATCGAACTCGCCGAACGCGCCGCCAAGCTCGCCGGTGAAAAGGTGGAAGCGGCGGGGTGAGGTATCCCCCTTAAGCACCACGAGCATTCGGGAGCACCGAGTATCGCGTGAGCGTCGTGGAGTGCGGTGGGAAGCGTCAGCGCCACACCGCTTTCGTCTGCCGGACGGTTCGCTGAGGCCTGAGAGCATGTTAGCTGCGCTCGACGGCGGTGTCGTCGATGCAAGGTGCCCCTTGCATCTTTGCCACCGCACTCCACGACGCTGGCGCGAATTTCTCTACCCCAACAAAACATGGACACGTCCAAGATGAACACGTCAGATGAAGTGCGGGAAGTCATGGATAGCGTCTGGCTAGCCGAGGTTGAGCGGCGAGATGCGGAGATGGAGGCCGATCCATTCGTGGGGCCGGATTTTGACGCAGTCATCCAAAGCATCCGTCAAAAAAGACCCGTGACATGACCACTCCACTCTTCCAACCCGGCGACAACATCGCCATGAAAGTGCCTGCGGCCGAGTTTGAGGCCGTGGTTGCGTTTTATGAGCAGATGCTGTGTTTCCGTGTGGTGAGCCGCGAGGCCGAAACCGTGCGTTTCGACTACGGCGGCGGCAAACACCTCTGGATTGACCGTGTCGAGGGTATCGCCAAATCCGAAGTGTGGCTCGAAGTCCGCACCAAGGACATCGCCGCAGCGGCTGATCGGCTCAAAGCGGCCCACATCACCCGCTGTGATGAAATCGAGCCGCTACCCGATGGCATGGCCGCGTTCTGGATCAAAAATCCGGCCGGCGTGGTGCATCTGGTGACCGAGGAGTAATTGATTGCCGCGCGGCTTTTGTCCGTTACCTTGAGCTCATGTCCGCCGTCGCCACCATGCCCGCATGGAGTCCTCCGATCCAACCTCCGCCCGCTTTGAAGAAGGTAGTCTCCAACAAAGACTCCTCCAAAGTAGTCGAGTCGATCTCCTCCGAGCCGCCTACGATGGGCTTCGACGAGCTGTGGGGCATGGTCGAGAAGAACATGGGCGCACCTTTGATTCAGACGAACTTGGGCGGCAAGTAGCCGCGCTTCGCGAATGGGCGGCGGAGGCTGATTTTCTGATTTCAGAGCAGAATCTGCCCCGGATCGTCAAAGGGGGCCGGGAACACGATTTGGTGCAGTCACGCGAATACCTCGACCGCATCGTCAAAGTCACCATCGGGCCGGAATTCGGCTTTTACGCCGCCTGTTTGCCGAAATCGCGGTATCGCGATATTTGCCACTGGTTCACGACGGTGGGGGGAACGCCGCTGCAATACCTTCGGCGGCTTTTGCTGCTGAATGAGCTTTTCTCCCGCGCTGCCACACGCGGCTGGCGGGCTTCATCGCGACGGAAAAGCGGCTGCATGCCGTCACAGCCCAGCTCATCGCCCAAGGGCGGCCCGCGAGTCTCGCTGAAATCAGTGCCTAGATGCTCGCAAACGGCTTTCGTTTCATCAGCGCCTGGACGTTGTTCCGCCCAGAAGATGGCGTGGCGCTTTTTGATGGGCTGGAGAAGAACGTCATGCGCTGTGACGACGGCGAGATCGTGCCTTTCGATGTCATCCCGATCCGCTGCGAGGGCATCTTCCTGGAGATGATGCATGCCGCCGCCGAACGGATGCTCTGAACAGGCGCAAAAAAACCGCCGGATCGGTCTGATCCGGCGGTGGTGAAGGGCGATGAGGCTTACGCGCCGAACTTGATCAGCGGGAACGGATTCGCCTGGGGTTCCATGGCGTATTCGCGGTCCTTGAATTGGCCGGCTTTCGGGAAGGGGTAATTGCCATCCTTGTCGGCGACGATGGGCGGCGGACCGTCCATGGTGAGGTTTTCCACGCCGGGGGAGAACTCGAAGGGGCTGTTGATATAGTCTTCGTAGGTGATGCGCTGCCCGGTGTGAGCGGCCCAGCGGCCCATGGCGGTGGTGACGCTCGATTTGATGCCACGCTCGACTTCGTTGTATTCCTTGTCGTCGCTGATGGCCTTCACGAGGTCTTCCCACTCGAGATCGTAGGGGTTTCCTTCTGGCTGCTTGCCGCGCCAGAGGAGGTTTTCACGCTTGGTGAAGTCCTGCCCGCTGAAGGACATCGCTTTCGAGGGGAAGTGGCCGGCGGTGGAGACGATGGCGCAGCCTTTGGTGCCATGCACCTGGGTGGCGAACTGCGTGTGGACATTCAACGCCGTGCGGCCTTCGAGGAAGAGCTTCGCGCCGTCTTTGAAGGTGTACTCGCAGGAGTAGTGGTCGAAGTTCTGGTCCACGTTGTCGCCGCGATCTGTGCGGCCGCCGCTGGCCTGCACCTCGACCGGCCAGTCGTTCTTCATCCAGCAGGCTTCGTCGATGTTGTGGATGTTGAAGTCGCTGAAACCACCGCCGGAGGCCCAAAGGAAGCTATGGAAGTTTTTGATCTGCCAGAGCAGCTCGTTCGGATGCGCTTTCGGGTCACGGCGCGGGGTGAAGACGCTGCCGATGATGCCCTGCATGCGGTAGGCACGCAGCATGAAGAGATCGCCGATCTCACCGCCCTGGATGCGCTCGAAGAGCTCGCCACGCACGCGGCAGTGGCGGCACATGAGACCGACACCGACCTTCAGGTTCTTCTTTTTGGCCTCTTCGTTCAAAGCGAGCAAGCGACGGGCGGTGGGGCCGTCTGTGCAGATCGGCTTTTCCATGAAAACGTTCACGCCCTTGTCGATGGCATATTTGTAATGCACCCAGCGGAAGGCCACCGGCGTGGTGAAGATGGCCACGTCACCTTTGCGCAGGCTGTCGATGGCATGCTTGTAGGCATCAAAGCCGATGAATTTCGCGTCTTCGGACACCGACATGCGGTCCGGGTGCTTCTTCGTGAGGTTTTCAAAGCTGCCGTCGAGGCGTTCCTTCGAGACATCCGCCATCGCCACGAGGCGCGGCATGCGCTGCTTCACCGTCATGGCATTGCTGGCTGCTCCCGTGCCGCGACCACCGCAACCGATGAGCGCCGCCTTGATCTCATCACTGCCCGCCGCATGCACATACGGGAGGGAGATGCCGGAGAGCACGGAAAGGCCAGCGGTGGCCTTGGTGGCGGTTTTCAAAAAGTCACGACGGGAGGCGTTTTCGAGGATGGATGAGTTCATGGGCTGGAATTAACGGAATGGGAGACGCGGAGTTTACGCAGGATGAAGCCGAGCGGTCAAGGATTCGTCAAAACGGTCAAGCGGTGGTCAAAAGGCCGCATGAGCGGCCCACGCACAAAAAACGCGGACCGTTTCCGGTCCGCGCCTTTCTTGACTCTTGGACGATGCTTGACCGTCTGGACGCTCTCTTACGAGTAGCTGGCCTGCTGGCCTTTGATGTCGCGCTTCTTGATCCAGGGCATCAGGCTGCGGAGGCGGGCACCGGTCTTCTCGATCGGGTGTTTCTCGCCTGCTTTGAGCAGCTTGTTGAAGTTCTTGTAGCCGGTTTCGGTCTCTTTGATCCATTCCTTGGCGAACTTGCCGGTCTGGATGTCTTTGAGAGCGGCTTTCATGCGCTTCTTGACGGACTTGTCGATGATCTTCGGACCGACTTTGACGTCGCCCCACTTGGCGGTCTCCGAGATGGAGAAACGCATGCCGGCGATGCCGGACTCGTTCATGAGATCGACGATGAGCTTCAATTCGTGCAAGCACTCGAAGTAGGCCATCTCAGGGCTGTAGCCAGCCTCGGTGAGCACTTCAAAGCCGGCCTGGACGAGGGCGCTAGCGCCGCCGCAAAGCACGGTCTGCTCGCCGAAGAGGTCGGTTTCAGTTTCTTCCTTGAAGGTGGTTTCGAGCACGCCGCCACGGGTGCCGCCGATGCCGTGCGCCCAGGCGAGAGCGATCTTCTTGGCCTGCTTGTCCGCGTTCTGATAGATAGCGATGAGGGCAGGGACGCCTTTGCCTTCGGTGTACTGACGGCGGACGATGTGGCCAGGGCCTTTCGGGGCCACCATGATCACGTTCACGTCCTTCGGCGGGACGACGGTCTTGTAGAGAATGGCGAAGCCGTGGGAGAAGAGGAGCGTTTTGCCCTTGGTGAGGTAGGGGGCGATGTCCTTCTTGTACACGCCGCCGATCTTGGTGTCCGGCACGGCGACGAAGATCACGTCGGCGGCCTTCACGGCCTCGGCGGTGTCCATGACCTTCAGGCCCTTTTCCTGGGCCACTTCGCGGCTCTTGGAGCCTGGGTAGAGGCCGATGATGACTTTGACGCCGCTCTCTTTGAGGTTCAGGGCGTGGGCGTGGCCTTGGGAGCCGAAGCCGATGACGGCGCAAGTCTTGCCTTTAAGGGGGGCGAGGCTCGCGTCTTTTTCAGTGTAGATTTTGGCGGGCATGAGTGTGGTCTGGTTTAAGGGGCGGCGATACTGGTTCATAGCCCCCGAGGGGTCAACCGGCTTTTTCCCAGCCCTCCGAGGCGCACAAAGCAGTTCTGTGCCTTTCGATAGCGGCATATTCCTCCCACCTTCATCCCGCGAGAGAGGGGGTAATACACCCTACACAGCCTGCGTTTTGAAAGCATGCGTCCGTTCCTATTGTCGAGTCTTCTAGGCCTTCCGTGGCTTTCCCTCGTGGCCTTGGATCTCCCTTCCACACCGCCCGTAGAGCCAAAGAACGCCGAGAAGACCTTCCACGTCCTCGACGGCTTTGAGATGCAGCTCATCGCCGCCGAGCCGCTCGTCACCGATCCCGTCGCCATCACCTACGATGCCGATGGCCGCGCCTACGTGTGCGAGATGAACGATTACCCCTACACCGACAAGGCCGCGCACAAGCCCAGTCAGGAAAACCCCACGGATGCCCACATCGGCAAAGTGCGCCTGCTCATCGACACCGATGGCGACGGCACCTTCGACAAGGCCACCGTCTTCGCCGAGGGCCTCTCCTGGCCCACCGGGGCCGCGTGCTGGAAAGGCGGCCTCTTTGTCACCGCCACGCCCGACGTTTGGTATCTCAAAGACACGAATGACGACGGCGTGGCCGATGTGCGGCAAAAGGTCTTCACCGGCTTCAAAAAGCTCAACGTGCAGGCCGTCATGAACAACCCCATCTGGGGCCTCGACCACCGCATCTACATCGCCGGTGGCAGCAACGGCGGCGAAATCCAGCGCGTGCCCGGCAGCGAGAGCGTCATGCCGCTATCGAAGGACTTCAAACCGCTGCCCATCAAGCGAAACGACTTCTCCTTCGACCCCAGCACCGGCGATGTGCGCCTCGAAAGCGGCGGCGCACGCTTTGGCAACACCTTCGATGATTGGGGCAACCGCTTCCTCTGCAACATCCGCAATCCCTGCCAGCACGTCGTCCTGCCGTATCGCTACCTCGCGCGGAATCCCTACCTCGTCGTCCCCAGCGCCCTGAACGACTGCGCCGAGGCCGGCGACCAGCTCCCCGTCTGGCGCACCAGCCCCGCCGAGCCCTGGCGCGAGTTCCGCGCGAAGCGTTGGGTGCAGGAAGGCAGCCACCTGCCAAAAAGCGAACTCGTCGGTGCCGGTGTCGTCACTTCATCGAGCGGCATCACCGTCTATCGCGGCGATGCGTATCCGAAAGAGTATCGCGACTTCGCCTTCGTCGCCGACGTGGCCGGGAATCTCTTCTACCGCATGAAGCTCGTCCCCGACGGTGTCACCTTCAAAGCCGTGCAGGTCGATGGAAACAAGAACTTCTGCACCAGCGACGACCTCTGGTTCCGCCCCGTGAATTTCGTCAACGCCCCCGACGGCTGCCTCCACATCTGCGACATGTATCGCGAAGTCATCGAGCACCCCTGGAGCATCCCCGACGACATCCACACCGCCGTCGATCTTCTCCGCGGCCGCGACAAAGGCCGTATCTGGCGTTTAGCGCCGAAGAGTGGTGCAGCCGTCCCGGCTGCTTCATCACAGGCCAGAGGCCTGCACCACACTCCCAAACTCAGCCTCGCGAGCACCACCGACCTCGTCGCCCTCCTCGACCACCCGAACGCTTGGCACCGCGAAACCGCCCAGCGCTTGCTGTTTGAGCAGGGCCGGCCTGCTAAAAGAGAAACGCCACAACCATTGCTCCAAGATGCTTTTCAACTCGTCGAAAAGGCCAAAAAACTGCCTGCGCCCGAAACCTTGGCGTTGATGAGCAAGGCCAGCCATGATCCGTGGTTGGGCGCAGCAGTGCTGAGCATGGACCCAGCGCATTTGCTGGAGGTTTGCCATCGCGTGATCAAATCGGACCTTGTGGAGGGTCAGCATTGGAACCCCGATTTTTTGCGTCGCCTGGCTTCCATGACCCTCGCAGCTTCAAAAACGAAAGAGGAAGCAGCCAAACGACTGTCCTTCTTGCTGGCACCGGAAGTGATCAGTATCCCGCTCCTCTCATCCGACGACAAAGGATTGTATGTACAAGAGCACAAGCTGCCGCTTTGGTTTCGGTATGGAGATCACCTCATTATGGGCATGCAGGATGGATTGAGGCCCATGGGGCTTCATTTCGGCGAGACGACTCACCGGGTGGAATTTGAATACATGGCTCAACAACGCCTGAGATTGTTTCGCACTGGCGCGGTCCATAAAGACCGGCTCGAAACGGAACTGCAACTCCTCGCCGCCTTGGTGCCAGCCGATCGAATGATGGAAGCCCTCCAACCAATGTTGTCTCCCTGGCGAGAGCTTTTGGAGCAAGAGACAGCTTTAAAGGTGCTCGCATCCTTGATCAGCGAAAAAGTGGGAGAGTGGATCGTCGAGGCATTGCCAGGTCTGACTCCCGTGGTTCGTGAACAAGCGGTCACCGCCCTCCTCTCGCGCACGGACCGCATCGCGAAGCTGCTGGATGCCATCGAGGCGAAGAAGATCACGCCCGCGCAGCTCAGCGTCGCCGCGAAGGCGACGCTGGGGCGGCAGAAGACCCCTGCGCTGGCGGAACGCATCGCGAAGCTCATCGGCGATGGGTCGTCGGCGAACCGGAAGGAGGTCATCGAGAGGTATCTCACGGCGATGCTGGGAAGTGATGCAGGCACTCCTGCCCGCAATGAGAGCGTGGTTGCGGGCAAGAGTGCCCGCATCACCGGAGACGCCACTCGCGGCTCCAAAATCTACGAAACGGCCTGCATGGTCTGCCACAAGTTCGCGGACAAGGGCAACGACGTCGGTCCGCACCTCGGCACGATCAAGGCGTGGACGGCCGAGCAGCTCGTCACGAACATCCTCGACCCGAATCGCGAGGTCTCGCCGAACTTCGCGCTCTACCTCGTCGAAACGAACGACGGTCGTACCCTCAGCGGCCTCATCGCCAGCGAGACGGCGGGCAATCTCACCCTCAAACGCGCCGATGGCGGCACGGACACCGTCCTGCGTAGCGAGATCAAATCCCTCACCAGCCCCGGCATCTCCCTCATGCCCGAAGGTCTCGAAGCCGCGATCACCCCGCAGCAGATGGCGGATCTCATCGCGTACTTGAAAGCGGAGTAGTGGAGTGTTGGAGCAATGGAGTGTTGATTGGCTCTGAACATCACTCCATCACTCCACGACTCCAATACCCCGCCTCACCCGCATGATCCGCCTCGTCCTCTCGCTCTGCCTTCTCACGCTTTCCTGCGCGGCGCAGGGACTGCCGCCGGTCTTTGAAAAGTGGGCGGCGGACCAGAAGACGGTGGGAAACATCCACGTTACCTTTCAGCAGGTGCGCACCACGCCGGCGCTGAAGGAGCCGATGAAATCCGAAGGCCGCTTTTGGAAGATGCAGGACGGCCGCTTCCGCTGGGAGCTGGGCAGCCCGCCGAGCACGATCATGATCTTCAACGGCGAAAAAGCCCTCCTCCAGGAAGGTAAGGACGCCGCGTGGCAGGAGCTGAACCCCGACGACCGCCGCGCCCGCTCCTGGATCAAGTTTCTCAGTGGTCGGGAGATGGCCACCGCCTCGCTCACGGCCAATTTCAGCGTCAAAGTCACTCAGCAGGAGGCCAAGTTTGCCACGATCACACTCGTTCCAAAGCCGCTGCTGGTGAAAAAGCATCTGCGGCAGATCGACATGCAGATCGAGCCCGGCGGCAAACGCATGTACCTCCTCCGCATCATCCAAGGAGATGGCTCCACCCTTTCGATGACCTTTGGCGAGCCCAAGCCAGCGAAGGCCTCCCTTGAGCTGTTTTTGGCGAAGTAAGCCCCCGCTCCGCCGCTAGACAATCCACGGCGCTAGCGTTAATCCTCGCCCGCACTTCAACCATCCATGAAACCGCTCCATACCTTCGCCGCCCTCCTCGCCCTCACTTTCACCGCCGCCGCTGGCGAGGTGGAAATCTTCAACGGCAAAGACCTCACCGGCTGGGAAGGCAACAAAGACCTCTGGAGCGTGAAGGACGGCACCATCACCGGCATCACCCCGCCTGACCCCGCCGATCCGACAAAGGGCATCATCAAGCACAACACCTTCCTCGTCTGGAAAGGCGGCAAAGTGGCCGATTTCGAACTCTCCTTCCAATACCGCATTGAGAAGGGAAACTCCGGCGTGCAGTATCGCAGCAAGGAACTCGACCCCGGAGCCTTCGGCCCCATCATCAGCGGCTATCAGGCCGATTTCGAAGCGGGCGACAAATACAGCGGCATCCTCTATGAAGAGCGTGGTCGCGGCATCCTGGCCCTTCGCGGTGAGAAAAACACCATCAAACCCGGTGCCGATGCCAAGAAGCCCACCGTCGAGAAAAACGGCACCGTGGGTGACAACGTCGCCATCCAGGCCGCCATCAAAAAGGAAGACTGGAACGAGTATCGCATCGTCGCCAAGGGCAACCATGTGCAGCACTTCATCAACGGCATGCAGACCATCGACGTAACCGATGAAGATGCCGCAAATGCGCCCAAGGAAGGCCTGCTGGCCCTCCAGATCCATCAGGGCCCACCGATGGTGGTTCAGTTCAAGAACTTCAAACTCGTCGAAACCAAGTAATCCTCTGCCCTGCCATGCGTCTCCGGCTTCTCCTCGCTCTCCTCGCGGTCTCCATCACCTCCGCCGTCGCCGATACGGAATACATCGTCGTCAGCGGCGGTCCGGCGGTGCGGACTTTTGAGGACCTGCGGAAGCCACAGGAGCAGCACGACCGCTGGTGGGGAAATTTCATCCGCACTGCCCGCGTGCGTATGCAGGAGATTCACAAGACCGCCCCGGCTGGCACGCACATCACCTGGCTGGTGTATCGCGATGGTTATGTCCGCCGAGGCGCCTCCGAGCGCCAGCCACTCACGCAGAACGTGGAATCCGTGCCCAAGGCCTACCCCTTCATCAAGCTGGTGTGGTTTCGCAGCACGGATGAACTCATCCGCTACATCAATGGCGGCATGAGCCGCTGGAGCACCAAAATCTCCGGCTTCGAGTACTTCGGCCACTCGAACAAATTCAGCTTCATGTTCGATTACAGCTCGGATGTGTATGCGAACTCCGTCTGCTGGCTCCACCAGGAGGATCTCGGGCGTATCAGCGGCAGCGCCTTCGCTAAAAACGCCTACTGCAAGAGCTGGGGCTGCCACACCGCCGAGAGCATGAGCCGCGAGTGGAAACGCCGCACGGGCGTGTGGATGATCGGCGCTCAAGGCAAGACGGACTACAGCTACATGCACGAGCGGAACTGGCAGGTGGGACTCTCGTTGGGGTCACGGTGGGTGAACCGGTGAGTTAGAGCGGCAGCAGATTGAGGATTGCTGAATGTCGATTGCTGATTGTTGAGGTGTAATCCACCGCGAAGCGTTGGCACTTCAACAATCAGCCATCCTTGTTCATCAATCCATCAGGCAGGCAAAACTTACACTTCCCCCGCCGCCACCGCACGGATGAGGTAGCCGCTATCGCCTTTCTTTTCCAGTTTCACCAGGTCATGCGCCTGCACGGCCTCCAGCAAGGTGCTAAAGCTGCGGAAGCCATAAAAGCGCTCCTCGAACTGTGGCTGAAGGCGGCGGATGGCCTGCTTCACATGACTGGCCCACACGGCGTCTTTATCTCCGCGAGCGAGGAGAGCATCGATGGTCTCCATCACGAGGCGGATGGCCTCCTCAGGATCGCCAGCGGGCTTTTCAGCCTGCTTTTTGTCATTCGGGGCTGGTTTGACGGCGGGAGCGGCAGCCTGCTTGGCCTGCGTCACGCGGGCTTTCACATTCTCCTCCTCGCGCTCGAGATCGTCGTAGAAGATGAACTCATCGCAGTTGCCGATGAAAAGGCTGCTCGTGCTCTGCTTCACGCCCACGCCGATGACGGTCTTGTTATTCTCCCGCAGCTTGCTCACCAGCGGCGAGAAGTCGGAATCACCGCTCACGATGGCAAAGGTATCGACGTGACCCTTCATGTAGCAGAGGTCGAGCGCGTCCACGACCATGCGGATGTCTGCGGAGTTTTTGCCGCTCTTACTCACATGCGGAATGTCGATCATCTCAAAGGCCGCCTCGTGCATCGTGGCCTTGAAGCCCTTATAGCGTTCCCAGTCGCAGTAGGCCTTTTTCACCACGACGCTGCCCTTGAGCAGCAGGCGGTCGAGCACCTTCGTCATGTTAAAACGGTCGTACTTGGCCTCGCGGGCACCGATGGCCAGGTTTTCGAAATCGCAGAAGACGGCGATGATGTGAGGACGGTCGCTCGGAGTAGCCATGCGGGATGCCTACGCCCGCCGCCCGGATTGTGCGAGCGGCAAAAACGTGCCCGGAGCATGGCTTGCCGAGTCGCTGAATCTCGCCAAGCATGCCGCCCGCCACTCCCGCATGCCTCCACCGAAAAAAGCCAGCCCCACCGCCGCGATCCATGTCTTCATGGGCAGCGACGAGGCACGCGTGAAGGAGGCCGCCCTGCTCACCGTGCGCCAGCTCACCCCACCGGACGCGGGTGATTTCTCCAACGACATCATCGACGGCACTGCCGACAACTCCGAGCATGCCGGAACCATCTGCTCGAATGTGTGCATGGCGCTGCAAACGCTGCCCTTCTTTGGCGGCACGAAGGTGGTGTGGCTCAAATACGCCAACTTCCTCGGCGATACGCAAACCGGCCGTTCGCAGGCCGCCGTGGATGGATTCGAGCGCATCCTCAATGTCGTCGAGTCAGGTCTCGGCAGCGATGTGAAATTCGTCATCAGCACCAGCGGCATCGACAAGCGTCGCAATACCTTCAAACGCATCTCCAAGCTCGCGAACATCGATGTCTTCGACAAGCCTGACACCTCGCGGGCAGGCTGGGAAGGTCCCGTGCTCGCCATGGCCACGCAGCGGGCGAGGGACCTCGGCATCACCTTTGAATCCGGCGCCCTCGAATTGCTCGTGCAGATGGCTGGCGACGACACCCGCCAGCTCGAGAACGAACTCATCAAGATCGATCTCTACCTCGGTGAGCGCCGCCGCGCCGGGCTGAAGACCGTACAAACGCTCGTCTCGATGAGCCGTGCGGGCGTGCTGTGGGATCTCGGCAATGCCATCGGCAAGCGTGACATCCAGCGAGCACTCGACCTGCTCGGCACGCTCATGTATCAGGGCCAGAACGCCATCGGCCTGCTGCTCGCTGCCATCGTGCCCCGCGTGCGCAGCCTCCTTCTTATCAAGGACCTCGGCAGCCGCTACAAGCTGAACAAATTCAACTACAACGGCTTCTGCGCCTCGCTCGACGGCCTGCCGTCCTCCGCCACCGCTCACCTGCCACGCAAAAAAGACGGCACCGGCTTCAATGCCTACCCGATGTTTCTCGCTTTGCCTGAAACAGGAAATTTCACGCTCGAAGAACTCCACGCGGCCTTCAAAGCCTGCCTCGATGCGAATGTGAAGCTCGTCACCTCCTCGCTCGATTCCAAGCTCGTGCTCGAACGCCTGCTCATCGGCATCCTCGCCCGCAAGCCGCGTTGAGGACGAGGTTATTCAGCCGGTTGATGCGAGGAATGTGAAATTCAATTCGCCTCACCTTCTAGCCTCGGCTTCCATCCGGCCTTCATGAACGCCGCTCACCATCGCTGGCTCCACGATCAACTCCCGCAATGGGAACGCGACGGCCTCCTCACCGCCGAAAACGCTACGTCACTACGCCAGCGGCATCCCTTTGATGATTCGCAGCCCGGCGTGGCCCAGCTCGTCATGGGAGCACTCGAGGCGCTGCTCATCGGCACCGGCCTCATCGCCATCATCGGTTACAACTGGGATGACTTCACCCGGCCTGTTCGCCTTCCACGCCATCCGCACCAGCCGTTGGGCCGTGCTCGCCGTGACCTCGATCATCCTCACGCCGCTCTTCGGACTCATTTTTGGCTCCTCGGCGGCCATCGCTGTGCCCTGGCTCATGACGCTGCATCTGCTCGTACTTGGCATCACGCTCATCGTGCTGGAGTTTAGCGGCCGTCGTGGTGCTCCGCGACTCGGCGCCGCGCTGCTTTGCGTGCTGCTCATTGCCCGCATGTTCGAGAGCGAGCTCTCGCTCCTCGCCAAAGGACTCGCCTTCATCGTCATCGGCGTGGCCTTCCTCGCCTTCAACATCGCCATGGGCCGCCTGAAGACCCGCCTCGCCCCTATAAAGACATGAAATCGCTCGCGCTCATCCTCTTTGCCCTCGTCTCGCTGGCCCAGTGGGCCGCGCCGCTTTCGCAGATCTTCAAATACGAACGCACGCTGACCAACGGCACGCTCATCCGCCTCAAATGCACCGCCCCCGATCCCTACGATCTCCTGCGTGGCCACTACCTCGCCGTGCGCCCCGATCAGAAGGAGGCCCCCATCGCCAAAGACTCGAAACTGCTCGAAGGCCAGTGCGCCTGCGCCACCCTGCAAACCGCCGCCGCCGACGGCCTCATCACACTCCGTGAGATCCACGCCCAGCCGCCCACCTCCGGTGACTACGTTCGCGTCACCTACAACTGGGAATCGGCCGGCAAAGCGAATGTCACCTGGCCCTTCGACCGCTTCTACCTCAACGAAGCCCTCGCCCCCGAGGCGGACAAATGGTTCGCCGAATCCATCCGCGACGCCAAAGGCATCATCGCCGAAGTCCGCGTCCACCAAGGACTCGCCGTCCTCGAAAATCTCACCTTCGACGGCAAATCCCTCCGCGATATCCTGAAGGAATGCGCGAAGCCTGCCACCCCGTGATCGGCTCGGCGGCGTTTGTCGTGATACCGGAGTCGCGAGGCAGGAAAGCAGCAGATTGGTGAAGTATAAGTCAAGTTGTTGGTCAAGCATGAGGCCCGTCGGCCGCTTGATGGCCTATGACGCCTTCCTGCAGTTTAATGACAGTTTATCGACGTTTTCATGACGGGCCTTCGGCCGCCGGAGATCATGCAAAGCGATACTTCGCGGTGGCTTTGTCGCCTTCGCGGGTGACTTGGCGATTTGAGACGGCTTCCTGGAGATCGCGGCTAGCGGTGGCGGGGGAGAGGCCGGGGAAGTGGTGGAGGTAGTCTTTGCGGGTGAAGGTGGTTTTGCCGAAGTGATGACGGGCGGCTTCGAGTCGTGAGGTGGAGCTCATGCGCGGCTGACGCGGCGTGATGACGTGCTTGAGGGCCTCCAGGGTGAGTTCGAGGGCGAATTCGATGAAAGCGGTGGAGTGTCCGGCTTTGTCGCACTGTCCGAGGACGGCGTAGTAATCGGCCTGGCGGTCGCGGATGGCGGATTCGACGGGCACTTGGGTAAAGAGGGGATGATGACGCTGGAGGATGAGGCTGTGCCAGAGGCGGCCCATGCGTCCGTTTCCGTCTTCAAAGGGATGGATGAACTCCATTTCGTAATGGCACACGGCCGCGCGGATGGGCGCGGGCACCTCGGCATCGGTGCGCACCCAGGTGAGGAGCGATTCCATCAGACCGGGCACTCGCGCGGCGGGCGGGGCGATGTGGGCGATTTGATTGCCTTTGGCGATGCCGACACCCTTGCTGCGCCAGGCTCCGGGTTGCTTCACGAGCCCGGCCATCATGATCTTGTGCGCGGCGAGCAGGTGCTTGGCGGTGCCGGGATGCCATCGGAGCAGCTTTTCGTAGCAGGTAATGGCATTGCGCACCTCGCGAAGGTCGCGCTCGGGCGCGGCGACACGTTTGCCCTCAAGCACGGCGGTCACCTGTTCTTCGGTGAGGGTGTTGCCTTCGATCTGGAGGCTTGCCTGGATGGTGCGCACGCGCAGCGAGCGTCGCAGCATCGGGCTCGCCGGAGCCCTCAAAGCGCCCTCATGACGCCCGATGCGCCTCTCGATTTCCGAGAGTAGCCGAGCTGAGCGTGGGGTGACTTCAAAAGGCGGTCGCATGCCGTGATAGTATCAAATGAGACTAGCGGGGCAAACCCGTTCATGACGTTTTCATGCCGGGCGCTGCCTGGTGCCTCACGAGTGCGCCTTTACCGGTCCGCACGGGCGATCTCGAGGACCTTCACCTGCCGATCAGCGAAGTCTTCCCAATAGGTGATGGCATAATCGCCGACAATGCTGACATGCAGTGGCCGACCACTGGACTCCCGCTCCTCGTAGTCGGCCCAATGGGAGGGAAAGTCTTGGATCTGACGCAGCCGCTGATGAATGAGCCGCTGAACTGGCTTTTTGAGGCTGGCGAGCACATCAAGCGCCTCGTAGTCGATGAGCAGGCGGTAATTCATGCATCCGCGAGGCCAAGGCGTCCTTCAGCCTCTTCCAAGGTCACCCAACGGGAGGGATCAGGGTCGTCGAGCTTGGCCCCCAGCTTTTCGAGCGTGCCTTGCTCGCGCTGATGACGCAGCGTCACCAGAAAAGCCTGGAAGCGCCTGACTTGTTCGTCAGGCCATGCGGCGACTTCGCGGGTGAGAGCTTCGAAAGACATGCGGAAGAAATAACCGGTCACCCGGAGGCTGGCAATCTCGAACTCATCACAGCTGCTTCTAGTGACGTCCAAGACCGAGCTCGCTGGTTGGGTCTCTCTTTCAGAGCATCATATCCCCATCTGCTCATCCAATTCACATATGGCTTTGGCGAGTTTCTCTTCACGACCCATGATCAAATCCATTCCTTCTTGGCTGATGTTGTGTTTGACTGTCGCACGCGCGAGGTTTCGGGAATTAGCAGACTCAAGTTGGCTGCTGAGCCCATTTATCCTTGATGCGAGGACCTGCATTTTGATCTGCTTGGACAAGGCTTTTGCAGCCTCTTCGTTAGCGCTGGCCATTCTTTCAAACTCTTCACGACTTAGGCGAAGCTCCTCACGTTGAAGCTCTAGCTGCTCGCGTTGCAGTTTGATCTCGTTCCGAGTGAGCTCGAGTTCTTCATTTTGCTTGTTCATCGCTTCACGTTGAAGCTGTAATTCACGACTTTGAAGCACAACGGCTGTCACTACGCCCGCTAATGCCAACCCTGAGAACAATGCGTTGATGCCGCCGAACAAATCTCCGATTTGGCCTTGCTCTACCTTTTGCGGAGTGATTTTTTCCACGGCTGCCCACCAAGCAAACCATGCCAGGACGATGACCAGTCCAACGGGGATAAAGATTTTGATGAAGGCGTTCATGATGGCTGCAAAACCGTGGGTGACGATCAAAACAAAAGGTGGTTCGCGAAGCTAACCGCGAACCACCAGTTTTTCAGTATAGAGTTCAGAGTTGGCTCACACACCCGCCAAGATCCCATTCAGCGTCGCGCTCGGGCGGAGTGCCGCATCGGCTTTGGCGTTGTCGGGTTTGTAGTAGCCGCCGACGTCGGCTTTCTGGCCTTGGACGGCGAGGAGTTCGGCGACGATCTTGCTCTCGTTGGCGGTGAGGGACTCGGCGATGGGCTTGAAGGTCGCGGCGAGGTCGGGGTCGGCGGTTTGGGCGGCGAGAGCCTGGGCCCAGTAGAGGCAGAGGTAGAAGTGGCTGCCACGGTTGTCGATGGTGCCGAGTTTGCGGCCGGGGCTGCGGTCGTATTCGAGGAATTTGCCGTTGGCGGCGTCGAGGGTGTCGGCGAGGACTTTGGCTTTCGGATTCTTGAAGGTGTCGGCGAGGTGCTCGAAGGACGCGGCGAGGGCGAAGAATTCGCCGAGGCTGTCCCAGCGGAGGTAGTTCTCTTCGCAGAACTGCTGCACGTGCTTCGGCGCGGAGCCGCCAGCGCCGGTTTCGAAGAGACCGCCGCCGTTCATGAGCGGGACGATGGAGAGCATCTTGGCGCTCGTGCCGACTTCAAGGATGGGGAAGAGGTCGGTGTTGTAATCGCGGAGGACGTTGCCAGTGACGCTGATGGTGTCGAGGCCCTTGGCGATGCGTTCCAAGGAGAAGGTGCAGGCCTCGGCGGGCGGGAGGATGCGGATGTCGAGCCCGGTGAGGTCGTGGTCTTTGAGGTATTTTTCGACCTTGGCGATGATCTGGGCGTCGTGGGCGCGGGCTTTGTCGAGCCAGAAGACGGCGGGGGTCTGCGAGGCGCGGGCGCGGTTGACGGCGAGTTTGACCCAATCCTGCACGGGGGCGTCCTTGGTCTGGCAGGCACGCCAGATGTCGCCCTGATCGACGGCGTGTTCAAAGAGCACATTGCCTGTGGCGTCGGTGACTTTGATGGTGCCATCGGCGGGGGCTTCGAAGGTCTTGTTGTGGCTGCCGTATTCTTCGGCGGCCTGGGCCATGAGGCCGACGTTGGGCACGCTGCCCATGGTCTTCGGATCAAGGGCACCGTTCTTTTTGCAGAAGTCGATCGTGGCCTGGTAGATGCCGGCGTAGCTGCTGTCCGGGATGACGGCGAGCGTGTCCTGCTCCTTGCCGGCGGCGTCCCACATCTTGCCACCGCCGCGGATCATGGCGGGCATGGAGGCATCGACGATGACGTCGCTGGGCACGTGGAGGTTGGTGATGCCTTTGTCGCTGTTCACCATGGCCAAAGCGGGTCCGCTCGCATACGCGGCCTGGATGTCGGCCTCGATTTCGGCTTTTTTGTCGGCGGGGAGCTTGTCGAGCTTCGCGATGAGGTCGCCGAAGCCGTTGTTAAAATTCACACCGATTTCGGCGAGCGTGGCCGCGTGCTTGGCGATGAGGTCTTTGAAGAAGACGCTGACGGCGTGGCCGAAGATGATCGGATCGCTGACCTTCATCATGGTGGCCTTCATGTGCAGCGAGAAGAGCACACCATCGGCCTTGGCCTTGGCGATCTGCTGCTCGAAGAAGGCAACGAGGGCCTTCTTGCTGATCTTGGTGGCGTCCATGATCTCACCAGCTTTGAGGGCGAGTTTGGGGAGGAGGACTTTCTGAGTGCCGTCCTTGCCGGCGAACTCGATTTTGACCTCGGTGGCATCGGCGACGCACACGGATTTCTCGTTGGAGAAGAAATCGTCTTTGCCCATGGTACCGACGGTGGTCTTGGAATCGGCGGACCACTTGCCCATCGAGTGCGGGTGGGCTTTGGCGTAGTCTTTGACGGCCTTCGGAGCGCGGCGATCGCTGTTGCCTTCACGCAGCACGGGATTCACGGCGCTGCCCATGACCTTGGCGTATTTGGCTTTGATCTCCTTTTCCTCGTCGGTCTGCGGGTTTTCGGGCAGATCGGGGAGTTGGTAGCCTTTGGCCTGAAGCTCGGCGATGGCGGCTTTGAGCTGCGGCTGCGAGGCGGAGACGTTCGGGAGCTTGATGATGTTGGTGGTCGGCTCGAGGCAAAGTTTGCCGAGGTAGCTCAAATCATCGTCCTGCTGCCCGAACTGCGCCAAAATGCGACCAGCGAGGGAAATGTCGCGCGTTTCGACCTCAATGCCTGTCGCCTTGGTGAAGGCCTTCACGATGGGCAGCAGCGAATAAGTGGCGAGGAGCGGGGCTTCGTCGGTGAGGGTGTAGATGATTTTGGCGGACATGGGGGCGGCAGAGGTAAAAAGGCGGGTCAAGAGGTCAAGGCGAGGTCAAGATGGGGGGCAAGAAAAGGTCGGTGAGGTCCAGCATGCTCTCCGAGCACATTTTTGACCCTGACTAGTGGTAGCGCTCAGGCCACGTCGTGCGGCTCAAAAGCCACCTGGGAGCAGCCGAGGGCGTTTTCGGCGTTGGCGCAGCGCCAGTGCCAGCGGACCGCGTTTTTGACGAGGGACTCGAGTTTGCCCTCCAGGATGTGAAACTGGCCGAGAAGCTGGCCTCCATCTCGATCATGGCAAACATGACGCTGCCATCAGGGAAATTGCGTGAACCTGCCAGCTCGGCGAGGCGCACCCAATCCAGGTTCACGAGAAGCTCGGGAGACCCCAAGCTGCGGGTGAAGCCTGTCCCGGTCAACCAAGTGGCTACCACACGCCGAGTTTTTCGAGCTGTTTCGTGGCCGCACCGGCCCAGTCGCGATTTGCGGCGGGGCTAGCAGGGCTGGGATGCAGGATGCGGCCGGTTTTGAAGCCACCACGCAGGTTTTCGACCGCACGCACGGCGCAGGCCTCGGCATACGCACCGACGCCAATAACCCACTCGGGCTGCAAGGCGGTGATGACGGCCTGCAAATGAGCATCACAGGGTTCGTTGAGCGCGGCGGCCTCGGCGGCGGGGAGTTTATCAGGCGTGAAGTTTTTGCCGCCGGCCTCGATGAAGACGAGCGGGCAGTAATTGGCCACAAAGTGCTCGCGGAAGAAATGCTCGGGCGGGCCGAATTTGGCCGCGAAATGGCCCCAGAGCCGTCTGCCGCTGACTTCGGACTGCGGGCAGTCAAAGCCGAGCACGGGGCGTTTGAGATGCTCACGAGGCGGTTTGCCCACGGGTTCGTGGATTTTCATCCAGTCACGCACGGCGGCGATCTCGCCAAAGGGCACGCCGGTCTGCGTCATGCCAAAGGGGCCGGGATTCATGCCGACAAAGACGACTTTTTTGCGGCCGCTGCCAAAGCGAGAGAGGTAGGCGGTGTGCGGGGCCCAGGCGTAATCGAGCGGTTGATACACATAATCGACCGGCGGGGCGAATTTCAGCGGGCGCAGGGCCTCGCGGAGGGTTTCGGCGGCCTGGATGAGCGGGTGGGCGGGCATGCCGGAGCCTCTGGCTCGGGCGGTGGGGGCCGTCAACCGGGGCCACGAGCCTTGACGCATCCCGGCGCATGGCCGAAGTGGCGGTTTCACGGCATGAAATGGCTTCAAAGCGCACGAGCCGCGTGGCAGCGGGTGATTCACCTTCCTTATCTGGGAAGAGGGTCCTTCGTGCTCGCTCTGGGCCTGCTGATGGTGGCGATCTCGCAGGACTGGCATCGCACGCATCCCGATGAGGATGTGGACGAGGCCATCGAAATGGCTGCCCGCTCCGGCCAGCCGGTGCCTTATGGCATCGAGCGCCTGGCCCGCATCCTGCCCTATTTCAATTTATGGATTTCCATCGGCTCCGCCGTGCTGCTGCTGGTGGTCTGGCGTCGGTGGAACCAACCGAAGCGCCTGCAATTCCCCATCACCGTGGCGGCCTTTTCCATCGCCGGATGGGCCATCGTCAGCGAGCTGGTCGATTACATCGCGCATGCGCAGATGACGGAGATGGGTGAGCCGCCAGTGCCGGCCGCGTTTTACTTCAAGCAGGTGCTGCTGGCCATCGCGGTGCTCTCGATGCCGCTGGCGCTGCGCTATTATTTGAAGTGCGGGATCTTGGAGAGATACACGCTGCGTTCCTTCCTCCAGCCGCTGGTGTTTTGCTTCGTCTCCTTCACCTCGCTGTGGATCATCGCGGACCTGCTGGACAACCTTAAAGACTTCCAGGAGGCGCATTCGAAGCTCGCAGACGTGCTCGGCTTTTACGCCGGACTGCTGCCCTACATCTATGTGACGATCATCCCGGTGGCGCTGCTTCTGGCCACGCTCTACTCGCTCACGAAGATGAGCCGGGCGAACGAGCTCATTTCCCTGCTCGGCACGGGTCAAAGCCTCGCCCGTGTGCTGCGGCCCATCTTTCTCGCCACGATCTACACGGCGTTTTTGAGCATGGTGGCGAATTACTACTGGGCGCCGCGAGCGGAAAAAAATCGCAAGGCCATCGTCCGTGCTCTCACGGAGAACTCGCCGGATTCCATCATGGCGGACTCGATCATGTTTCGGAATCCTCAGAGCCGCCGCACCTGGTATGTGGGCACCTTCCCCGTCTCCCTGCGTGGCGGGAATCAGCGCATGCGCGGCGTGCAGATGCGTGAGGAAGCCGCGAATGGCAGCCCCTCGCGCACCATTCTGGCTGGCTCGGCCACCTGGACGCCGCGCGGTGGCTGGCGCTTCTTTGATGGCAACGAGGTGCTCTACCAAGAGGGCAATCCCGTCGGCACGCCGCCCTTCTCGCCAGACAACCAGGGGCAGTTCGTCCTCGAAGCGCCGCAGATCGAGGAGACACCGTGGAGCCTCGTCAGCTATGCGCTGAAGGCGGATTTCATGGGCGTGCCGGAGATTTTATCCTACCTCAAAGCGCATCCGGAGGCTGCGGACGATAAGCTGGCACCTTTCCGCACGCATCTGTGGCATCGCTTTGCCCTATCGTGGCAGGCGCTGGCCGTGGTGCTCTTTGCCGTGCCGCTCGGCGTGGCCTATTCGCGACGAGGCGCGGTCGGCGGCATCGCGGGCAGCATCTTTGTGTTCTTCGTGTTCATGTTCGTGAACAACCTCTTCCTCAATCTCGGCAAAGGCGGCCATCTGCCCGGCTGGTTCACCGTTTGGATGCCTCACTTGCTCTTTGGTAGCCTGGGCCTAATCCTTTTCTATTTCCGCTCCAACAACCGGGACCTGCCCAAGCTCCGCCTGCTGCCCAAGAAGCGCAAAACCGCGCCCATCGCCCGCCCTCGCAATCGCGACGGGGGCAACTTCGACTTGAAACCCCCTGTGTCGACTTCATAACCAAGCCCTCCGATGCAACAGAACTGGCATATCCGCAGCCGAGCCCATGCCTGCGCCGTCACCGAGCGACTCTTCGAGGACGGCGAGGTCTTCCACACCGCCATCTACTTCGATCCGGCCCTCAACGAGTATGCTCGCCGCGACATCTGCGCCGAGGCCTGGCCCGCTGAGAAGGAAGTTCGCAAGCCCATCGCCGCCTGGCGCACGCTTTACCAAAAGGTGGAGCCGGATGCGAAGCCGGAGATCGCTTCCAAAGCGAGTGCCCAGGAGCTGCTGCAGCGCTTCATCGAGGAGGGTGATCCCAAGACCGAGGACGCCCGCTACATCCTCGCCCTCATGCTGGAGCGGAAACGCCAGCTCACCCAGACCGCCGAAAAGGAGATCGATGGGAACAAGATGCTCTTTTACGAAAATAAGAAGACCGGCGAGATCTTTATCGTGCGTGATCCCGAGCTGAAGCTCGATGAACTCGTGCAGATGCAGGAGGAAGTGGCTACGATCCTGGCCTTCGGCGGCCCTGCGGCCGATGCGGCAAAGGCTGTCGGCGTCACGCTGACCGTCGATGGCGTTGTTCCTGCTGAAACGTCCGATTGGACCGATCCGTCCCATCAAACTGAACCCTCCTCCAACCCCGAACCCACCCCCACCGACGATGTCCCTGCAAGCTGACCGCCAAGAACTCCGCACGATCCTCAAAGCCAAGTCCGTCAAAACCGGCAAATTCACCCTCGCCTCCGGCAAGGAGAGTGATTTGTATGTCGATTGCCGCGTCACCACGCTCGATTCACGCGGCGCGGTGCTCGTCGGCCGCGTGCTGCATGATCTGCTGCGCCGGGAAGAAGCGAAGCGCGGCCTCAGCATCGGCTCGCTCGGTGGTCTCACGATGGGCGCGGACCCGATCACGCTCGCTGTGGCGATGAGCTCCAGCATGGCGGGCGATGCGAAGCCCGTGCAGGCCTTTGTCGTGCGCAAGGAGGCCAAAGGCCACGGCCGCGGCAAGCGCATCGAAGGCAATTTCACGCCCGATCAGCCCATCGTCGTCGTCGATGATGTCATCACCACCGGTGACTCCACCTTGAAGGCCATCCAGGCCATCGAGGAAGAAGGCGGAAAGGTCGCTTTCGCCCTCATCCTCGTCGATCGCCAGGAAGGCGGCCGCGAGAATATCGAAAGCAAAGGGTATCCCGTCGTCGCGGCCTTCACGCGGCCGGAACTGGTGTGATGGGAATGGCCGTAAAAGAACGTAAAGAGCGCAAAAGAACAGAATCAGAGTTTTGCGATCTCTGCGCTCTTTTGCGGCTATCTCCCTTTCTGACATGAAACCTCTGCTTTTTCTCCTTCTCGCCATGAACGCCGCTGCGGTCGAAATCATCGCTCATCGCGGCTTTTCGGCGAAGGCACCGGAAAACACGATTGAGGCCTTCGAACTGGCTTGGAAGAGCGGCGCGGATGCCTGCGAACTCGACATTCATCTCACGGCGGATGGTGAAGTGGTCGTCATTCACGACAAAGACACGAAACGCACCTTCCCCGGCGAGAACAAGGTCATCGCCGCGTCGAAGCTCGCGGAGCTTTCAGGTCTTCCGACGCTCGCAGAGGCTCTCGCGACGATGCCAGCGGAACGTGGACGCTTCGTCATCGAGATCAAAACCGGCGCGGAGATTGTCCCGGCCCTGGTGAAGGTGCTGGAGCCGCTCCAGCCGCGAGCTAAGCAGCTCGTCATCATCAGCTTTCAGCGGGATTCCTGCATCGCTGCGAAGAAGGCGCTGCCATGGATTCCCGTGCTCCAACTCTCCGGCAGCAAGGACAAGAAGACCAAGCAACCTATCGATCTCACCGAGGTCATTGCCAAAGCCAAAGCCGATGGACTCGACGGCCTCGATCTCGGTGCCGATTGGGCTTGGAGCGAGGCCATGGTGGCCCAAATCCATGCCGCAGGCCTCACCGCCGTCGTTTACACGATCAACAAGCCTGCGGATATCGCCCGCTATGCCAAACTCGGCCTCGATGGCATCACCACGGATGATCCGGTGATGGCGAAGAAGGTGCTGGAGTAGGCGGTAAGGCTCAACTCTTCTTGAACACGAGGCAGCCAGCCATCATGTCGTGCAGGCACTGCTTGCGCTCCGTCCAGGCACACATCATGAAGCCGATGCAAAGGGTGAAGGCTGAAACGATCTGCCCGAAGTAGCGGCCGGTGGCGCGGGCGAAGGAGATGCGGTTGCCGTTCAAATCCGTCACCACAATGCCGAGCGCCATTTTGCCGAAGGTGGCCTGATTTGATGAGCTTTCCATGAAGGCGTAGTAAAGCCAGGTGGCCACCATGCCAAGCACCATGGCGAGCACTGTGGCGACAGTCTGCATCTCTTGCGACTGCACGGATACCGAGGCAATTCCGACGACGAACCCCAAAACCATGCCCACGATGTTCATGAGGATCTGGTCGATAAAATGAGCGACGAATCTCAACCAGAAGCCGGGCTGCTCTCCTAGCCTAGGTTTGCCACCATCGACGAGCACATTCGAAGACGGTGCCGCGTAGGGATTGATGCTGGCGGCGGCGGAAGGCGGCGGAGCGAAGACAGGGGAGCGGAATTTCGATCCGAGCGGCTGCCACTCGGCCATGCCATCGGTCCAGCAGAGATCGCCAGCGGAAAGCTCACCTGTGGCGAGGCGGCCGGTGATTTCTTCTTCGGACATCTGCCCGAGCTGGGCTCCATTTTTGGCGACGTGGTAATTCATGGCGCGGCGCTTTTACAGAAAAGACTCGCAGGCAGCAATCAGAAAACCTTGGATACAAAAAATCCGGCGGACCTGAGCGGTCCGCCGGATGAGGGATAGATACTGTCGAGTGGCTGTTAGACCTTCGCACCAGCGGCCTGAGCGGCGGCGATGGCCTGCTCGGCCCGCATCGCCTCGATCTGAGCATCGAGCACCTGGCGCTTGAGGCTGGTGCCGGTCTTCTTCGCATACCAGAGCACCAGCGGGGAGGCGATGAAGATGGAGGAGTAGGTGCCGAGCAGCACGCCGATGGTGATCGGCATGGCAAACTCGAGCATGGCCGGATTGCCAAGGAAGAGCAGCACGATCATCGGGGCGAGGGCGGTGGGGCCGGTGAGGAGCGTGCGGGAGAGCGTCTTGCAGATGGCCTCGTTCATCGTGTCACGCAGGGAGCCGCCGCTGCCGCGATGGATTTCCTCACGGATACGGTCAAACACCACGATGGTGTCGTTGATCGAGTAACCGGCGATGGTGAGCAAGGCACCGACGTGGATGATGCTCAGCTCCTGGCCGAAAAGCACGCAGAGGCCGGGCACCATGAGCACGTCATGGAAGAGGGCGACGCTGGCACCGAGGGCGAAGGCGAACTCGAAGCGGAACATGAGGTAAACGAAGATGGCCACGAGGGCGAGCGCCATGGCCCAGAGGGAGGAAACCATGGCTTCATCCCCGATGACCGCTCCGACGGTGGCGATGCTGGTACCCGTGATGGTGCCATCCTTCCACTTGCCTTTGACGGCGTTCTCAATGACCGCGCCGCTGAGCTCTTCGCAGCGAATGGAGATGTTCGTGGCTCCGGTGGCGGGATCAGCCTTGCGCTGGAGGTAGTAGGTGCCGATTTCAGCGCCCTGCGGGCTTTCTTGGGTGACGGGCTGCCTGAGAGGCTTGATGAGAGCGTCGAATTCGGTGTCGGCGATGGCCTTGCCGGGAGCGAGGACGACGTCCACACGGCCACCACCGCGGAAGTCGATGCCGAGGCCGGCTTTGCCTTTCACCCCGAGGGTGGCGAAGGAAATGGCGGTGACGACGAGCGAGGCGATGATGAAGGTGGGAGCCTTACCGAGGATATCGAAGACCTTGTCTGGGATGATGCGGGTGGTGTGGATCGTGTGGAGGATGTTCTTGTCCACCACCCACATAAAGATCACGCGGGTGACGATGAGGGCACCGACCATCGAGGAGAGTAGACCAATCATCAGCGTGACGGCGAAACCCTTCACGAGGCCGCCGGAGATGGCGAAGAGGATGACGGCGGAGATGAGCGTGGTGATGTTCGAGTCGGCAATGGCAGAGAAAGCCTTCTCGTAAGCAGCCTCAAGAGCGCCGGCGAGGGTCTTGCCGGCTTCCATTTCTTCTCGCAGGCGTTCGTAGATGAGCACGTTCGCATCCACGGCCATGCCGATGGTGAGTACGAGACCGGCGATACCGGGCATGGTGAGGGTGAACTGGAACAGCGCCAGCGCGCCGAAGAGGATGCACATGTTCACCACGAGGCCGATGATGGCGACGAGACCAGCGAGGCGGTAGATGAAGACCATGAACAGCGTGGTGAGCGCGAGAGCGGCGATGCCGACCCACTTGCCTTGGTCGATGGACGACTGGCCGTAAGCGGAGGACACGGTGCTCTCGGACTGGATGCGCATCGGGTTTTCGAGCGGGTTGTTCAGCAAGGTGGAAAGCGTGAAGGCTTCCTCCTGGTCGAAGTCGCCGGTGATGCTGGCATTGCCGTTGTATTTCTTCTCGCGAAGCACCGGAGCGGAAATCACCACGCCGTCCACGATGATGGCCATGCGGCGGCCTTGATTAACCTCGGCCGTGGCGTCGAAGAGCTTCGTGCCTTCGCTGTTCATCTTGAGCAGCACGGTCCAGCCTTCGGCATCGAAGGTGGCTCCGGCACGATCGACGTGTTTGCCTTCAAACTCGGCGCGGCGCTTCACCACAAGGTCTGGCTGGGGGATTTCCTTGCCCATCTTGTCCTTGCGGGGCTTCTGGGGAAGAAGCTCGAAGGAAGGATCCCGCACACCGCTGGCCTTGTTGGCCTTCAGCTCGTCTTCCTTCTGCTGGTAGCCGGAATCAGAGTGTGTCATGCGGAACTCAAGATGAGCCACCTGCTGGATCTTTTTGCGGATGCCGTCGATTTCCTCGGGCTTCACGCCGGGCATCTGGATGACGATGCGGGTTTCACCCTGCGGTTGCATGGTGAGATCCTTGTTGCCGCCTTCGTTGAGGCGCTTTTCGAGGATTCCGATGGCCTGCTGGACGGAAACGGAGGTCACCGGCTTGGCGGTGCCGTCATCGGATTTGCCAGGCTGGAGCTCGACGATGAACTCGCTGCCGCCTTGAAGGTCGATTCCCAGCGGGATGCCGACGCTCTTGATGGTGAGCAGGGAGGAGGCCGCCGTGAGGGCGATGAGCAGCGTGCCGACGAGGCGCTTGGTCTTGTGGACGGCGGTGCCGACATAGATCAGCAGCATCAGCATCAGGGTGGCTCCGATAAGGAAGGTAGCGTAGGCGTTCATGGTTGGGGAAAGCTAAAAAGGGAACTGGAGAGGCCAGGGTTAGGCTGCCTCGGCTTCGACGACATCGGACTTTTTCGTCACAACGGCGATCTTGGTGCGCTCGTACTCGATCTTCACGTTGTCGGCCACTTTGACCATCGCGGTACGCTCCTTGAGGCTGGTGATGATGCCGTGCTCGCCGCCTTCCATGATGACGTGGTCACCTACTTTGGCGCTGGCGATGAGGGCTTGGTGCTCCTTCGCGCGCTTCTGCTGCGGACGGATGGCGATGAAGTACATCATCACGATCATGATGACGAACATCCACAGCGGATTGCCGAGACCGGCGGGCGGAGCGCCTGCGGCCTGGGCCAGCACGAGGGCATGAGAGAGCGAGGAAATCATGAGTCGGAATCGGAGGAGGGTGTGTGTTTGTAGCGGGCGACCACCTCCGCCCGGAACTCGGCGAAACAACCCTGTTCGATCGCTTGACGTGCCCTGGACGTGAGGGACGCGTAGAAATGCAGGTTATGAAGAGAAATCAACCGCAAACCCATGATCTCCTGAGCCATCACGAGATGCCGGATGTAGGCGCGTGAGAAGCCCTGGCAGAGCGGGTGCGTGTCCTCGGCGATGGGTCGGAAATCGCGGGCGTAGCAGGCATTTCGCAGGTTCATCATGCCGTCGTGGGTGAAGGCGGTACCGTTGCGGGCCAGCCGCGTGGGCAAAACGCAGTCAAACATGTCGATGCCGCGGGCGATGAGCTCGATGACCTGCGGCGGCGTGCCGAGGCCCATGGCGTAGCGGGCTTGATTGGCGGGAAGCAGCGGCGTCACCCACTCGGCGATGCGCATCATGTCCTCCTCTGGCTCGCCCACGCTCAGGCCGCCGATGGCGTAACCATCAAAACCCATCGCGACGAGTTCGCGGGCGGATTTTTTGCGCAGATCCTCGTAAACACTGCCCTGCACGATGCCGAAGTGCTGCTGCGGCCCACCGCCGGTCTGCGGCCGGTTTTGATCAATCCACTCGCGGCAGCGCTTCGCCCACCTCAGCGTCAAATCGAGGCTTTTGGACGCTTCTTTGGCCTCACAGGGGTAGGGCGTGCATTCGTCGAAAAGCATCGCGATGTCCGATCCGAGCGTCGCCTGGATCTCCATCGAGGTTTCCGGCCCGATGAACATCGGCGTGCCGTCGAGGTGGTTTTGGAAGTGAACGCCCTCCTCTTTGATTTTGCGCAGTTTCGCGAGCGAGAAGACCTGGAAGCCGCCGCTGTCCGTCAGGATGGGCCGGTCCCAATTCGAGAAAGCATGCAGGCCGCCGGCCTCCTTCATGATCTCCATGCCGGGCCGCACAAAGAGGTGGTAGGTGTTGCCGAGGATGATCTGTGAATTCAGTGCCTTCAGTTCCTGCGGATGCACGGCCTTCACGGTGCCCTGCGTGCCTACCGGCATGAAAACCGGCGTCTCCACCACGCCATGGGGCGTCGTCAACCGACCACGGCGGGCGTGGGACGAGGAATCGGTGGCGAGAAGTTCAAACGGCATGGTACAGCCCAAAAAAGGGCGCGGAGTCTCGCCGATGCAGTGGAAAGCGCAAGCGAAGGGCTTGGGGGCCTACTTCACCGTGTAACGCAGCACCTTCGCCAGCGTGGCACGCATGTCTTTGCGATCGACGATCATATCGACGAGGCCGTGCTGGAGCATGAATTCGGCGGTCTGGAAGCCGGGAGGGAGATCGGCGTGGGTGGTTTCCTTCACCACACGGGGACCAGCAAAGCCGATCATGCATTTCGGCTCGGCGATGATGAGGTCGCCGAGGGTGGCGAAGCTGGCGGTGACGCCGCCGGTGGTCGGATGGGTGAGGACGGAGATGTAAGGCAGGCGTGCCTCGGCATGGCGGGCGAGCGCACCGCTCGTTTTGGCCATCTGCATGAGGCTGAGGATACCCTCATGCATACGGGCGCCGCCGGAGGCGGAAAAGACGATGACGGGCTTTCGCTCGGCGGTGGCCACTTCGATGGCGCGGGTGATTTTTTCACCCACCACGCTGCCCATGGAGGCTCCGAGGAAGCGGAAATCCATGACCGCGAGCAGGACGGGGATCGTCTCGATCTGGGCCCGTCCGGTCACGACGGCTTCGCCGAGGCCGGTTTTCTGCTGATAAGCCTTCACCTTGTCGAGGTAGCCTTTGAAGCCGAGGGCGTTCACGCTGTCGAGCTTGGCATCCATCTCCTGAAAGCTGCCTTCGTCCACGAGGCTTGCCAAGCGTTCGCCGCTGCTGATGGTGAAATGGTAGCCGCAGTGGTTACAGACACGGAGGTTCTTGGTGAGGGCGTCCTCGAAGAGGCTCTCGTTGCATGAGGGGCATTTGGTCCAAAGGCCCTCAGGCATGTCCTTCTTCTTCTCGCCGAGTTCATCGACGCTGCGTTTTTTGAAAAATCCCATGGTGTTGTGTGTGGCGTTCAGTGGCTTCCGACGGTGGCAGACCAGACCTGAGCGGCTCTCCCCGAAATGGCACTCGCGGGATCAACAAAGCGGGGTAAACCGCCCTGCCAGCACACAGGACCGGACCAGCCTGAGCCGGACGCGGACGGCGATGCTAGCCGCGTGCCACGGTGATGACCACCACTTTTTCGGCCCCACCGTCTTTCTTGAGCACGCGGGCACATTCGCTGGTGGTGCTGCCGGTGGTCAAAACATCGTCCACGAGGAGGATTTTCCGCCCATGAAGGTCCGGCGGCCAGGGCAGATACCACTGCCACCAACGCGGTGGGCGCAGGCGGAAGGCCCCACGGAGATTTTCCTGCCGCTGGCGGCGGTTGAGGTTGGCCTGCTTCACGGTGGGCAGGATGCGCTCCAGCGCCTGGGCGGCCGGGATGCCGGTGAACTGCCCCAGCCGCACACAGAGCTCCCAGCTCTGATTGAATTCGCGGTCGGATTCCCGCTCGGGATGCAGCGGCACGGGCACGAGAAGCCATTCGTTGAGTTTTTCGGCCCGCAGCCGCTCCTCGTCGAGCACCCGGCGCAGGAGGACGGCGAGGGAAGCCCGCAAATGCAGCCTGCGGCCATATTTGAAGCGGTGAATCAGCTCCCGCACCGGCCCACGGGCGGTGCAGGAAGCCACCGCGAAGTCGAACTCCAGCTTTTGGCCCTCGCAGTTCGAGCAGCGGAAGGCGTTCGTGAAGGCCCCGTCATACATTTCACCGCATTTCGAGCAATACGGCGGCACCTGCGGCTCGATGGCTTTCAGACAGGCTTGGCAGAGCCAATTCACCTCCTCATGCCGTTCCGCCAGACGCTCCAGCGGCTCCGTGCAGGCCACGCACACCGGCGGAAAGACCAGCTCCTCCGCCGCCCGCATCAGCGGCCTCACCAGCCGCCACAGGGCAGAATGGGGTGGCGGGCCGGGGTAGGACATGACTAAAAATTATTCATAGCGATAGCCCGCCCCATGCACGGTGCGGATGACGCGAGGCTGCGAAGGGTCTTTTTCGACTCGTTTGCGGAGCTGCGAGATGTGCTGATCGAGGGCACGGCTTTCGGGGAAATAATCGACGCCCCAAACCTCGTCGGCGAGGGTGTTGCGGTCCACCACCTTGCCACGGCGATCAAAAAGCAGGCGCAGGACTTTCACGTCACGCGGGGAGAGCTGGATCTCCAACTCGCCGCGGTAGGCACGGAGTTCATCCGGCACGATGCGGAGGTCATCCATGGTGAAGACCTCATCCCCTTTCGTGGTGACGCTGGTGCTCACGCGGGTGGCGGTGCGGCGCAGGATGGCGCGGATTCGGGCGATGATCTCCTTCACGCCGAAGGGCTTTGTCATGTAGTCATCGGCACCGAGTTCGAGGCCGAGCACCGTGTCGATTTCCTCGGCTTTGGCGGTGAGAAAGAGGATCGGCACCTTTTCGTCCTGCTTGCGGATCTGTTTGCAGACCTCGTAGCCGTTGAGGCCAGGCATCATGACATCAAGGCAGACGAAATCGGGGTTTTCGACGCGGAAGAAATCCACGGCTTGAAGCCCGTCAGCGGCGGCCACGACTTGGAAGCCCTCCATGGTGAGCACTTCGCGGAGGGCCTCGCGGGTGTGTTCGTCGTCTTCGGCGATGAGGATCTTGGTCATGATGGTGGGGTGGAGGGTTGAATGGGAAGGGTGAGAATGAAACGTGCTCCTTCACGATACTGCGGGCAGACGACGAGCTTACCGCCATGCAATTGTGCCAGTTCGCGGGAGATGGTCAATCCAATGCCTGTGCCGCTGACGCCTTCGTTCAGGTCGCTGCGGAGGCGTTCAAAGGGCTCGAAGACGGCTTTGCGCTTGCCCGATGGAATGCCGGGGCCGCGATCTTCGACGATGAGGCGGGCCACGCTGCCTTCCACCTCCGTGCGCAGGCCCACATGGCGGCCCGCGAGGCCATATTTCTCGACGTTGGAGAGCAGATTCCCGAGGATTTGCGAGATGGCATCCGCATCGGCATGAAGGACAGGCGGCCCGTGCAGATCGAGGTGAATCTCGAAACCCTTTGCCTCCAGCATCGGCTTCCAAAACTCGATGGCACGCGTGGCGATGTCGTCGATCGAGACAGGTTTGGGCGAGATGGTGAGCTTATCCCGCTGCTGGCGGGCGTAATTGAGCACGTTTTGGATGAGCCGGTCGAGGCGGGAGGTCTCGGTTTCCACCACGGAGAGCTGGCGTTTCATCGTCGCATCGCCGGAGGATTCGGCGCGGTGCGATGCCATCTCCGCATAGAGGCGAATGTTCGTGAGCGGCGTCTTCAGCTCGTGGGAGATTTGATTCACAAAGGTCACCCGCTGCTGCGCCACGCTCAACTCGCGGGCGCTTTCGTGGAAATAAAGCCAGGCCAGCACGATGATCAGCATCACGCCGGAGCCCATGCCCAGCATGATGGGGAAAAGGTAGGGCTTTGGGAATTCCTCATCGGCGGAGGAGTAGGCCAGCTCCCACTGGCTGAGAGGCTCCGAACAGGCCCGGTGAGCCGCCGGAGGCCGCTCGGAGCCCTCCAGTCGCTTGCCCCACTGGTGCAGCGGCACCCCGCGAAGGCTGGCGAGCATCATCCGCCCCGGTGGCACCTCCCGTCCTGGGTGCGGCAGGCGGGCAAATAGGCCCTGCATGAGCCGGTGGGTATCCAGCAGCAGCCCGCACAAACTGCCGTCCGGGAATTTTTTCCAATAGATGAAGGTCTGCTCCGCCACATGCCAGCCGCTGACGGCGCGGGGAGTCGAGGATGGCGTGGTGATTTCGTGGATGTGATAGCCGCCGAGCTTCTGAAACGTCTGCCAGGGGGCTTTTCGGCGTTCTGTGCTGGAGCTGGCGATGAAAGTGGGAGAAATCCGCTGAAACGGAGGCCCGCCACGCGGATCCGCCACGATCGTTTCCGGGCTAGGGCCGAAGGAGCGTGCCCGGCTCTTGAGTTCCGCCATCAGTTCCATTGGCTCCAGCCCGCCTGGCGGATCGAAGGCATTTTTACCGGGCAGCTCGCTGAGCTTCCCGCTGGCATCCAGGGACCAGACCCGGGCCGTCCACGGGTGCTGGATGAGCCCACTACATGCGGTCGCGGCACTGGCCGCACCCGCAGAGATCGCGTCGAGTTCATCCGTGAGTTGCCGCAGGTCGTGGACGAGCTGGTGATCCGCCGAGGAGAGACGTTCGGCCAGGATCGCCTGCATGGAGGCATCCGTGCGTTTGGCGGCATCCCGCATCAAATACGTCCCCAGCCATGCCAGCAGGGCCAGCGGCAGGGCGACGAGGACGATGAAGAGGACGGTGGAACGACGGCGGAGCATTACAGAGCCGCATAATTTAGGTCCGCCGGAGATTTGGTCATCTGAAATATATAAATTCCAGAAAACAAACCGGGGTGGCGCTCTTTTGAGCCACCCCGGTTATCGAGTTGTCCAACAACAAGAAGAATCCACTCAACTGGAATAATTGCATCCTGCCATAACAGCCAGAAGAAGCGTCAGGTGCCGGTGAGTGAGTTGTAAGTGAATGTCAGGCAGGCTTCTTTTGCCCTGAAATCAGGCTCCAAACAGGCCGCAAACCTTGTAAATCAGCCAGCCCAGAAGCGCGGTGGCCGGGATGGTCATCACCCAGGCCCAGACGATGCGCTCGACGAGGCTCCACTGGATGGCGTTCCAGCGTTTCGCCGCGCCCACGCCCATGATGGAGGTGGTGATCGTGTGCGTCGTGCTGACCGGCATCCCCATGGCTCCCGTGACGGCCAAAATCGTGGCTGCCGTCGTCTCCGCCGCGAAACCATGCACCGGCTTCATTTTGACCATTTTATGGCCCAAGGTCTTGATGATGCGCCAGCCGCCTGCGTAGGTGCCGGCGGCCATGGTGAGGGCGCAGGTCAGGATGATCCAGAGGGGAATCGAGGCGGATTTGTCCGGGACTTTGAGAAAGCTGAGCCAGGAAGGCAGTCCATCGAGCTCTCCAGCGGCCGTGGCCCCAAAAAGGGTCAGCATGATGACGCCCATCGTTTTTTGCGCATCGGCCATGCCGTGACCGAAGCCCATGTAACCGGCGCTGACGATCTGGAGGTGCCCGAAGGTCTTGTTCACCGTGTGCGGACGCCAGTTGCGGATCAGCAGGAAGAGCAGACCCATGACGACAAAGCCCACCGTCAGTCCCAAAAGCGGGCTGGAGATCATCGGAATGACCACCTTGTGATAGATGCCTTCCATGCTGACCTTGCCGCTGACCTTGTCGATCTTTTCGCGGGACCAGATGAGCACGTCCCAGTTGCCGTTGGAGGCGCCCAGACTGGCCCCGATGAGGCCGCCGACGAGGGCGTGGGTGCTGCTGGAGGGCATGCCGAACCACCAGGTGAGTAGATTCCAGATGATGCCACCCATCATGGCGCAAAAGATCGTTAGCGTGGTCACGGCGACGACTTTGTCATCGACGATGCCGCTGTGGATCGTCTTCGCCACGGCCTGGCCGAAGAAGGCCCCGATGAGGTTGGTGATGGAAGCCAGCAGCAGGGCCTGGCGAGGCGTCAGCACCTTCGTGGAGACGACGGTGGCGATGGCGTTCGCGGTGTCGTGGAAGCCATTGATATACTCAAAGGCCAGCACGACGAACATCACCACAAACAAGAGAAACAGGGCGGTCGTCATGAGTCGCGTGGTGACGGATCAGGTGTATTTCAAAACGATGTGCGAGAGCACGTTCCCCGCATCGCGGCAGCGATCGACGACCTTTTCCAGCAGGTCGTAGAGGTCACGCAGCATGATGACACGGAGCGGATCGTGCTTGCCTTGATACAGGTCCTTCAGCAGGGCCAGGATGTATTTGTCGGCATCTCCCTCGACCTGCTGGAGCTTCGCGTTGTGCTCCTTCATCTTCTCCAGGTGCATCTTCCGGCGCAACTCGGCCACCATGGTCACCACGATGTCTACGGCACTCTGGGTAAAGGCCATCTGCTGGGAGAAATCCACGCCGTCGAGCTTTCCAGCGCAGATTTCATAGCGCTCGGCGATCTTTTCGACGGTCTTCGGGATCTTGTAGAGAGCGTTGGCGAGGGCTTCCACGTCCTCGCGCTCCAGATCGGTGACGAAGGTCTTGCAGAGAGCCTCGTCGATCTCCTGGGTGATGGCCTTGTCCTTGCGGCGGGCATTCTTGAGGCTCTCGAAGTCCTGAGTGCCTGCGGGCTTGGAAAGGAGGCTTTTCAGCAGGTGGACGCTATTTTGCGCTTCTTTGGCGCTGCGTTCGAGGAGATCGTAAAAGACGTCCGTTTTGCCAAAAAACTTTTGAAGGGAGATCATGGTCAGTAGGTGGGAGAGTGAGCTTTCCGTGAGGCGGCGAGCCATTTAGAGCGGCTGGCCCTCGCTCTGTCAAAGGCGGGAATGTGACATTCGCCGAAACAATTGGGTGACGAGCGTGTCACGGCCGAGCGCAGGGGGATATTCACCGCAATCTCAGCCGCCTACCTTCGTTTCATCGCCGCCATGAAGTGCCTCCTCATCTTCCTTTCGTCATTCGCCCTCGCCGCTTCGTCTTCTGCGGCAAAGCCAAACATCTTGTTTTTGCTCAGCGACGACCACAGCTACCCCTTCCTCAGCACCTACGGCAGCCCCAACGTCAAAACACCCACGCTCGACCAGCTCGCGGCGGAGGGGATGAAATTCCACCGCTTCTTCACGGGTGCGCCGCAGTGTGTGCCCTCGCGTGCCACGCTCATGACGGGCCGCTCGCCCGTGGCCGCACGCATGACGCGATTCTCTGCACCGCTGCCTCGTGATGAGATCACGCTGCCGGAACTGCTCCGCGACCAAGGCGGCTACTTCACCGGCGTGTGCGGCCGCAGTTTCCATCTCGATGGAGCGACGAAAATCGGCCAAGGAGCCGCGAAAGTCTTCCAGGAGCACCAGTTGAAGACCTTCATCGACCGCGTGGACTCACTGAACACCTGCTCAGACATCGAAGTGGCAGCCCAAGTCGCCGCTTTTCTGGACAAGAAGCCTGCGGACAAGCCTTTCTTCATGTGGGCGAACTTCAGCGACCCGCATCACGCGTGGAAAGCGCCCGCCGAGTTCCGTCCTGATCCCGCCTCGCTGAAAGTGCCCGCGCATTGGCCCGATCTGCCCGGCGTGCGTGAGCAGCTCGCCGACTACTGCGCCGAGGTGAACCGCGTGGACCGCACCGTCACGGGCGTGCTCGAGGTGCTCAAAAAACGCGGCCTCATGGACAGCACGCTCATCGTCTTCTGCGGTGACAACGGCATGGCCATGCCACACGGCAAAGGCTCGCTTTACGATCCCGGCTCGAACGTCCCCTTCCTCGTCCGCTGGCCCGGCGTCGTGAAGCCCGGGGGCGATTCGCGGGCCCTCATCAGCGGCGAAGACCTCGCACCCACGCTGCTCGATGCCGCTGGACTCGAAGCCGGCGCCAAAATGAGCGGTGTGAGCTTCTTGCCCCTGCTTAAGGGTGAAACGCACACGCCAAGGAAACACCTCTTCGTCGAGCGTGGCCCCCACGGCTCCGCGCCCGTGCAGGCGGACATGACGAATGCAGGCTACGACCTCGCCCGCGCTGTGCGCAGTGATCGCTACAAGTTCATCTACAACGGCACGCCGTGGATTCCCTATTCGCCCGTCGATTCCGCCGGTGGTGCAGCGTGGAAGCAAATGCAGGAGGCCAATGCCGCTGGAAAACTCTCGCCCGGCATGAAGGCGAGCTACTTCACCACGCCGCGTCCGGTTTATGAACTCTACGACCTCGAAGCCGACCCCGCCGAGCTGAACAACCTCAGCGGCAAATCCGAACTCGCCGCCACCGAGCGCGAACTCCGCGCCGCCCTCGCCGAAAAGATGATCCTCGATTGGGACTACCTGCCTCTCCCTGATTTGATGGAAGGCAACTCAGCTCAAGGCGGCGGCAAGAAGGGCAAAGGGAAGAAAAAGTAGCCGTATCGCGAAGACTCGGCCACCGTGCCCGCCCATGCCGGACATCGTCCTCGCCACGCTCAACGCCAAATACATCCATGCCTCCTTCGGCCTTCGCTACCTCATGGCGAACCTCGGAGAATGGCAGGATCGAGCCTGCATGGCGGAGTTCGTCATCAACCAGCAGCCGCTGGAGATCGTGGAGGCCATTCTTGCCAAAGAGCCGCGCCTCGTCGGCTTCGGTGTCTATATTTGGAATGTCGAGCAAACCACCGAAGTCGTCGCCTTGCTCAAACGCATTCGCCCGGAGCTGATCATTATCCTCGGTGGCCCGGAGGTCTCGTATGAAACCGAAGGCCAGGAGATCGTCGCACTCGCGGATCATGTCATCACGGGCGAGGCGGATGTGAAGTTTGCGGAGGTGTGTCGCCACTTGCTGAATGACGAAACCAGAGCCGAGCAAAGCGAGACAGCCAGCATCGCGAAGCGGATGCTGCCCCGCAGGGGTGAGCGAAGCGAAGCAATGGCGAATGACGAAGAATTGCCTGAATTGGAGCTTCATTCGCCATTCGTCATTCCTCATTCGTCATTACCGAAGGTGATCGCCGCCGAGTTACCCGCGTTAAACAATCTCGCCTCGCCTTACGAACTCTACACGGACGAGGACCTCAAAAACCGCGTCATTTACGTCGAGGCCTCGCGCGGTTGCCCGTTCACCTGCGAGTTCTGTTTGTCGTCGCTCGACATTCCCGTCCGCGCCTTTGCCACGGAGGCGTTTTTGGCGTCGATGCAGCGGTTGTTGGATCGCGGAGCCACGCAGTTCAAGTTTGTGGACCGCACCTTCAATCTCCATCTGCCGACGAGCACCGCGATTTTGCAGTTTTTCCTCGACCGCTGGCGTGAGGGGCTGTTTTTGCACTTTGAGATGGTGCCGGATCGCCTACCCGAGCAGTTGCGTGGCCTCATCCGGCAGTTCCCAACCGGTGCGGTGCAGTTTGAGGTCGGTATCCAGACCTTTGATGATGCCACGTCGAAAAACATCAGCCGCCGGCAGAACCTCGACCGCCTCGCGGACAACTTCCGCTTCCTCCGCGAAGAAACCGGCGTCCACATCCACGCCGATCTCATCGTCGGTTTGCCCGGCGAAGGCATCGAGAGCTTCGGACGCGGCTTTGACCGCCTCGTGCGCCTTGGGCCGCAGGAAATCCAAATCGGCATCCTCAAGCGCTTACGCGGCACACCCATCGTGCGCCATGATGAAGAGTATCGCATGATCTACGCACCGCATCCGCCCTATGAGATCCTTTCGACGCGTGACATCCCCTTTGAGCAGATGCAGCGCATGCGCCGCTTCGCGAGATACTGGGACATCGTCGCCAACAGCGGCCATTTCACCACCACACTGAAACTGATGTGGCAAAACGCCGAGTCGCCCTTCGCCGAGTTTTTGCGCTTTAGCGACTGGCTGCACGCCAAACTCGCTCGCACCCATCAAATCGCCCTCCACGTGCTCGCCCAGACCCTTTTCGACTTTTTGGTCAATGAATCCGCTTTAGATCGCGATCTCGTCGCCACCACACTCGAAGCCGACTGGCACCGCACGCCAAGCCGTGAGGCGCTCAATCTCCGAGGACATCATCTCGCCGCTCCCAAGCTCGAAAAACGGGCTGCGAAACGTCAATCGAGGCATACCGCAGCCTGATTTCCCACCAGCCGCAACCCATGCAGCGTGAGGTCTGCATCCACCGCGATGTCTTCCTCCATCCCGCTGATGATCCAGGCCGCATCACCGCCCGTGGCCACGATCTTCGGCGCGGCCAGTTCTTTGCGCAGCGCCTCTAAAATGCCCTTCACCATGCCTCGATAGCCGATGGCCGCTCCGGCGAGGATGGCGTCCTTCGTGCTCGTGCCGATGGCGGTCACGGGTTCACTCAGATCGACGCGTGGCAGCAGCGCCGTGCGCTCATGGAGATAGTCCGTCATCAGCCGCAGCCCAGGGGCGATCACACCGCCGATGTAATGCTGGTCCGCGCTGAGGATGTCGAAGGTCACCGCCGTGCCAAAGTCGATCACGATGCCCGGTGCGCCATGCATGTGCGCCAGCGCCACCGCATTCGCGAGGCGGTCCGGGCCGATGGTTTCGGGCTTCGGGTAGCGAATGCCGATGCCCATCGGCGTGTCATGCCGCAGCACCGTCAAAGCATGCCCGAACACCTCGCGGAAAGCCTCCACCGCTTTCGGCACCACGCTGCAAAGCACCACGCGATCGAATGACCAACCAGCGGTCAATTCATGGACCCGTTCTGGAGAAATCTCCCGCGTCGCCTGCTCGCGACGATCCAGAATGACCTCCGCCGTCGCGAGGCCGAATTTCGTGCGGCCATTGCCGACGTCGATGAGCAGTTGATGATCGTTCACGCGGGCAGACTGCCGTTGGTGGGGCCCTTTTGCAATCGCTCCTCACTTGAGAAGCTCCACCACCGGGATGCGGAAGAACTTGTCCGTGCGCGACTGCTTCTTGTCCTCGCCACCGAGGCAATAGACATGCTCCCCCATCTTCACCAAGCCCACCATCGCCGCGTAAGGCAGCGAGACGGCTTTTCGATAGCTGTCCGCCTTCACGTCATAGATCACCGCCTCCGCCGTGAAGTCCTCGCGATACCCGCCAGCGATGTAGATGTGATTCTCGTCCAGCGTGACGGCCGTCAAACCCCGCGTCGGAGCTGCCAGCGGCTTCAGTTTGCGCCACCCGTTCTTCTCCGGCGAGAAAGCATAGGCCTCGGCCGTGTTCAGCGCCGCTTGGTTGACCTTATCGTAGTTCATCCCGCCAAACACAAACAACTCCTCCCCCACTACCGCCGATGCCGCCGTGGCGAAGGGCTTGCCGGGATAATCGGCGAGGCTTTTGGCTAGCCAGTGACGGTCTTTCCAAGGCTCGTCGATGAACACGATTTCATGGGTCGTTCGGGTCACTCCAGCCAAATTTGCCGCATCCGAGGTTCCACCTACGATCAGTGTTCTTCCAGAAACATCGCCCCCGGCAGAAAGCACAACGGCGTCTCCAAGGTCTTTAATGGCAGATCCTTCCGAGGTCTTGATGGAATCAATGATCATGAGCTTTGCCTGTGATTCCTTCCCGTCAGTCCCTCCAACTAATGTGAGCCTGTTTTCATTCACCTGACACGCCGCTGCATAAGCTGATGGGCCTCCCGGAAGCCTGGCATCAAATTCAGGCTTCCACGTCTTGGTCATGGAATCGAAATGCCTGATGTGGTTCAACCAGTTCTTCTTCCCACCAGCCCAGTTCGTCCCCCCAACCAGCACAATAAGGCTTCCATGATGTCCGCACGCGAATCCCCCGTTCGGCTCCGGCAGTGGCGGGAGCGGCTCCCACTGAGCTAGAGCAGGCCTTGCAGCCATCACCACGGTCGCGATCATCATCAGCGCGAGAGCGTTTTGGAGTGCTCCAGTCCTCTGGAGCTTTGCGAAGGCCATAACACGCTCGAAAGCGCCGGAGGTCCGGCGCACTCCAGGACGCTGACGCGAGCCAAGGTCACGAAACAGTCGTTTTGTCATCGGGATCAGTCGCTCGTTCATAGTGGTCGGTGTGTTCAGATTTCCAGCCGGGCTTCAAACGCACATCGCTCTCGCCGCTGAGTTCGCCAGGGGCGCTGGCGGGGGCGGGGTTTTCTTTGCGGCGCATCTCCCACCAGCATTGGCCGCGGTGGTTGTGCTCGTGATCAATGACAAAACCGGCCTCCTTCATCAAGGGGCCGATCCAGCCCATGCAGTGATCGCAGTAGTCGTTATATTGGAGAAGGCCGTTGCGAATGAGAAAGCCCTTCGAGGGACATTCGTGCATGTCGATGCGGAAGACCTCCTCCGTCACGGTGCGCTCATACACCGCGCCTTCATCCGCCAGCGTCGGCCCCCAATACTCCTTCATGCCCTCGAAGCCTTTTTGGCCGATCAATTCGGACGCATGAAGCTGCGAATCACGATGGATGGCCTCGTCCCAGTAGGCTTTCACCAGCTCGTGTCCGCCCGTGCGGTTCAACCATTCGAAGGTCCACTCGTAATGCCCGCAGAAGTCGTAGCAGCCGATCATGATGCCGTGGCGATGTCCTCCAGGTTTTGCGGTTCGAGCGCCGCGTGACGTTTCACGAAGCGCTGCGTGCAGCTTCCATTGCCGCCGCACACACGCACCGCGAGACCCGCAGGCTCCGCGATGGCCTCGCTCACAAAATAACAATGCTGGCAGATCTCCGGCACGATTTCCCGACCATGCTCCCGCAGATGCCGGATGAGCGGACAGACCTTCACTTCCAGCTGCACCTCGTCCGGCGCTTCATGCACTTCCACCTCCGCACCCGGCTCCGCCGCAAAAAAGGCTCTCCAATACTCCACCACTCCAGCCATCCCCTTCTCCCTCCACTGCTCTGACACCGGCCGGTAGTATTCGTGGCCGATGTCCTGCCAGTAGCGCCGCAGGCCTTCCATGCCATGGCGCTGCTTGATGAAGCGAAAGGTGGCGTTGGTGGCGAAGTAGAAATCGGCATGCCCCACCGGCTTGATATCGGGATAGGGCAAAACGGAGTCGGCAGGCATGGCGTGGAGTCGTCGTCAGCATCGCCGAACTTTCGACTCATCTTGGTGGGTGCGGAAATAGTCCAGCCATCACGCTTTCTTGTGATGCCTCGACTATCTGTCGATGATCGCCCGGCAGTTTGTAGTTCGGGGTTCGCTTCGCGGCTCCGCAGCAGCCCGTTCAGGAGCGTCCAATCGCGGCCTAAAGGCCGAACTACAAACATGAACCCGAACTTTCCGGCGAAACGAGTGGCTCCGCGAGGAAACCACGAAATGAGGCATTGCCGCTACGTGGGTGTTTCCGGTAGCCTTCATCCCATGACGCACTTCTCCTGGCTCGATTACAGCATCTTCGGCGGCTATCTGGCGGCCTCCGTCGGCGTGGGGCTGTTTTCAGCGCGTGGCTCGAAATCACTCGGCGACTATTTCCTCGCCGGTCGCGGCATGAGCAGCATCCTCGTGGCGATGTCGATCCTTGCGGCGCTCTTCTCTGGCATCAGCTACCTGGCCGGTCCGGCGGATGTGTACAAGAACGGTTTCGCCTTCGCCTACATCGTGCTGGCGTTTTTCATCGCCACGCCCTTCACGACGCTCTGGATGCTGCCGAAGTTTTATCAATCGCGCTACTTCACCGCCTATCAGTTCCTTGAAGAGCGCTTCTCGCTGCCCACACGCCTGCTCGCCTCCGGCCTCTTCATCTTCCGCGTGGCCCTGTGGCTGGCAGCGGCCACTTACGCGCCCGCTTTGGCACTCGAAAAAGTGACCGGCCTGCCGCTGTGGCTCACGATCCTGGCCTCCGGCACGCTCACCACGCTCTACACGGCGCTCGGCGGCATGCGGGCGGTGATCTGGACGGATGTGATGCAGCTCATCGTGCTCTTCGGCGGCCAGCTCCTCATCGTGATCGTGGCGCTGGGAAAAATCCCCGGCGGCCTCGGCGGCATGTGGGAGACCGTCGTGGCCGATGGCCGCATGAATGTGAGTCTCTCCTTCAATCCCGCCGAACGCGTGAACCTCGGTGCCATCCTCATCGCCGGCGCCTTCCTGCATCTCGTGCAAATGGCCACCGATCAGGTCAGCGTGCAGCGTTACCTCAGCGCCGGCAGTTTGAAGGAATCGCAGCGCTCGCTGTGGATCAAGCTGTGGTTCGTGCTGCCGGTGCTGGTGCTCTTTTACGGCACCGGTCTGGTCCTCTACGCCTTCTACAAAATCCACGGCGATCCTCTGGCGGCTGGATTGATCGAGAAGGAAGATCAAATCTTGCCCTACTTCGTCGTCACGCAATTGCCCGCCGGTCTTCCCGGCCTACTCATCGCCGCCATCTATGCCGCCAGCATGTCCACCATCAGCGCGGGATTGAACTCGCTGGCCTCCGCTACAGTGATCGACTTCCAGCAGCGCCTCACCGGCGTCGCCGATGGGGCTTCTTCAACGAAGGTGAGCAACGCCCGCTGGATTACCGTCGGCTATGGCGTGCTCGTGATGGCGCTCGCCTTTGCCGTGTCCGCGATGCCGGGCAATCTCGTCGAGTCCGTGAACACCGTCATCGGCCTCATCGGCGGACCGCTGCTCGGTTTGTTCTTCCTCGGCATGTTCACAGAGAGAGCCACCACCCGCGGAGCACTGACAGGCTGCTTCACTGGCTTTGCCGTGCTTCTTGGCGTGTTCTTTTATCAAAGCGGCTGGTTCACCGCTGCCAAGCCGCCGCAGATGATCTCGTTCGTTTGGTTCAGCCTGCTGGGCTGCGCGGTCACGATGGCTGTCGGCCTCGCGACCTCGCGCACGGAGCGCAGGTGACGTTGATTGTTGGTAGTTCGGCCTTCAGGCCGCGATTGGGAGTTCCGTGAAACGGGCTAAAGCCCGAACTACGAACTCAAAGCAGCCTCACTTCGCCTTCGAGGCCGTCTCCACGGCCACGGTGGCATCGCTGAGGATCGCAGCATGCTTTTCATAGCTGACCTTGGAACCCGTGAGCTGAGCTAGGTATTCGAGCGCCTCGGAGAGCGGTACATTGGAAAGCGAGAGCGAGAGCTTCTTGGTGCTGAGATCCGTGCCTTTCACGATGACGTTCGGGCTTACCTTTCCAGCGGAGGCATTCTTTGATAGCAGCCGCAGACCAGCCAGTGCCTCGGTGAGCGTGACCTCTTCCATTTCGATCTTCGGGATCGTCACGGCGGCGTAGTCGCGTCGTAGCGTGGAGGCTTCCGGCTTCGCGTGGGCTTTGATGTAGCGCAGCATGTTCTGCGTATCCGTGTGGCCTGGATTCGCCGCAGCGACTTGCGTGAGAAAGGCCTGCGCCGTGGCAAAGTCACCTTTGTGAAAAGCCTCGCGGCCTTTTTGATACGCCGCGTTGAGGTCATCCGCCGCGAAGAGGGAACCCGCGGACATAAAAAAAGCGGCCATCAGAGAGACGGCCGCCGCAGAAGGAGCACAAGCACAGAGAAAGAAGGTTTTCATGGTGTTTGGTTTGGTTGACGCCTCATTTCACCAAATTCGCGAGGAAGTGTCAATAGGCTTCCCATGCAGTCCGGGTTGCCCACGAGCCGTCCCTCGGCGATAGGCAGCACCGATGAATCTCACGCGTCGTCAGTTCGCCTCCGGTCTCGCTCTTTCCTCCCTGCTCCCCGCCTGCCAGGTGCCCATGCCGCAGGCCTACCAGCAGCCACAGGCGGCCACACAAGGCGGGCCCTTCATGCTCGGCGTGGATGTGCTGGCCTCGCGTGGCTTTGACCTGCTGCGCGGCAAACGCGTGGGCCTCATCACGAACCACACCAGCCTCACCGGCCGAGGTGAGCGCACCCGCCAGCTCATGCAGCGAACGCTTGGCGGAGGCCTCACCGCGCTTTATGCGCCGGAGCATGGCATCGACGGTTCCATCAAGGCCGGCGTGCATGTCGCCACGCGACGCGACAGCGTCACCGGCCTCACCGTTTACTCGCTCTACGGCCCCACCCGCAAGCCCACGCCCGCGATGCTCGCTCCCATCGATGTGCTCGTCTTTGATCTCCAGGACATCGGCTGCCGCAGCTACACCTACATCAGCACGATGATCGTCTCGATGGAGGCCGCGGCGGAGAATGGAAAACTCTTCGTCGTGCTCGACCGGCCGAATCCGATGGGCGGCTGGCGGGTGGAAGGTCCGCCGCTCGAATCGCAGTGGAAGTCCTTCGTCGGCCAGGTGCCCGTGCCCTATGTGCATGGCATGACGGCAGGAGAGATCGCCCAAATGGCCTGTGCTCGCGGCTGGGTGAGCCGCGTCCCGCACATGACCACCGTGAAAATGCAGGGCTGGAACCGCGCCATGACCTGGCAGGACACCGGCCTGCGCTGGCATCCCACCTCGCCGAATATTCCGTATGCCACCTCCCCGTTCTATTACGTCGCCACCGGCATACTCGGCGGCGCGGCGGCAGTGGATGTCGGCATCGGCTCGGACAATCCCTTTGGCTATGCCGGTGGCAGCGGCGTGAATTCACAGGCACTGCTCGCCACCTGCCAGCGCTGGAACACGCCGGGCGTCACCTACTCGCCGTATCGCAAGGAAGGTTTCGGCGGCGTGAAACTGCACATCCATCCGCGTAACTCCGCCGATCTCACCGGCCTCGATGTGATGCTCCTCGCCGAGATCAACCGACTTACCGGTGGCAAAGCCGCTCGCAACATGAGCGGCTCCAAATTGAACCTCTTCAACAAGGTCTTCGGCAGCGAATCGCTGCATCGCGATCTCCTTCGCGGCACGCCCGGTCATGTCATCGCCTCCCGCTGGCAGGGCTGGGTGCAGAGCTTCCGCTCCCAGCGCCAGGGTTACCTGCTCTACGCGTGAGAGCTTGGAATCCTGCTCCGTCTCCGCCTCCTACTCCGCCTTGGTTTGAGCGTCCTGATGCGCCCGGATTCGAGGCGGAGACGGAGGAGGAGTCAGAGTCGGATCACCTGCGGTGGGCGAGGCTCACTTCGCCCGCTTCAGCGCTGGCAGCTTCAGACCGTTCTGCGTGATGTGCAGGCGCTTGATCTTGCCAGCCTCATCCCGCTCAAACTCAATCGACGCAAAGACCACGTCATACTCAAACGTGCCCTTCTTCGTCTCAAACACCGGCAGGAACGGCTGGCCGGTGAGCTGCACAAAAAGCAGGCCACGACGCAGCTCGATGGTGAAGATCTTGTCCGGCGGGAAGAAATCATACACGCCCGTGAACTCTTCGAGCTCCTTCGCCGGCCGGAAGAGATACTCCGGCGCTTTTTCATCGAGCCGCTCCGCCACCTGCTTCTGATTGTTTTGATCCAGCGTGACGCTCGTGATGGCTCCGTTGGCATCGCGACCGAAGATCAGCCGCGCTGCCACGCCACGATGGAAGAACACATCCTTCTTCTCGTGCAAATACGGCAGGAAGGCCTGCCCGGTGAGCTTGCACCACAGAGCGCCTTCACGGATGACGAAGGTGAGCTTGGCCTGCTTGTCGAGCTGGAAGATGCCGATGTAGGGCTTCAGTTCCGCCTCGCTGAGCTTGGGACCTTCCACGGCTTTGAAGCCCTCTCGATCCAGCGGTCGCGTGACCATCACCGGCTCCATCTCGGCATTGTTGATGAGCACGAGACGGATTTGATCCGCCTTCGGCTTCGCTTCGAGCAGCGTGCGGTAGCCACCGGTGCCGCCGTTGTGTGCGATCACATCGTCACCGAGGAAAAAGCAGCAGCCGATCCCTTCGGCGAGAGGTTTCACCGCAAGCTGGATGACCTCACGCAGCGGCGAGGCCTCCGGGTGATTCAAAGCGCGACCGAAGAGCATCAGGTCCGCCGCCGTGCTGCGCAGTCCACCAGCCGGTGCGAAGGCCTTGAAGGTCCACTCGTGAGCCTCCGCCTTGCCATCAAAGGGCGGCACCAGGCGCTGGCGCATTTCTGCGGTCGGCACTGGCATCGTGTCGAGCATGCCGAGCGGTTTGCAAAGGCGATCACGCACGAGATTGGCCCACGAATCCCCCAGCGCCCGCTCGATCACATGCCCAAGAATGGCCACGCCAGCGTTCGAGTAGCTCAGCTCAGGCGGCCCGGCCTTTTCGAGCTTCACACTCGCGAGCCACTCGCCCAGCTTTTTCACGTCATAAGTGCCGTAAGGGTCCGCCACGCTGAAATCCGCGTTGTCCGGCATGCGCGGCAGGCCGCTCGTGTGCGTGGTGAGCTGCGCCAGCGTGATGGCGGCGACCTTGTCATCGGCGAAAGCCTGCTTCGCATCGAGCGCCTGCTTGAGCGTCGTTTCAAAGGTGAGCTTCTTCTCCAGCACCGCCTGGGCCAGCAGCAGCCCGGTGAAGGTCTTGCTGATGGAGCCGATCTCGAAAACGATCTTCTCCGCCGGCACCTTCGCGGGCTTGTCGGGACCTGAGATGGCATACACCGCCTTTCCGTCCCGCCACTCGCCGGTGACGATGCAGCCTCGCGGCAAATTCTTCGCGATGCTTTGCGCAGAGGCGGCCAGCGTGAGTGCCTTTTGGGCAAACAAGGCGCTGCCGAATGACAGCCACGCGAGGACGTGCAGGAGAGGTTTCATCTGGCGAGCATGGCGGGGTGCTAATTTTTTGTCACTTCCTTTGTTTCCCGCCGTTTGGCTGCCATGCACCGCCTCCTCGCCCTGCTCTTTCTCACCGTTCTTCCCGCCTCCGCCGAAACCAAATGGTTCAAGGGTAACACGCACACCCACACGCTCTGGAGTGATGGCAATGACTTCGCCGAGATGGTGATCGACTGGTACAAGCAGCGCGGCTACGACTTCCTCGCGCTCAGCGATCACAACATCCTCCAGGCCAAAGAAGTGTGGATGGATGTGAAGGCCGTGGAGAAGCGCCGCAAGGCTCTCGGCAAGACCACCATGGAAAAATATCGAGCTCTCTTTGGCGATGCCTGGGTCATCACCCGCGAAAAAGACGGCTCCACCGAGGTCCGCCTGCGGGAGATGCGCGAGTATGCGCCGAAGTTTGATGAGCCAGGCAAATTTCTCCTCGTGAAGGCGGAGGAGATCAGCGCTTCCTTCAACAAAGCCCCCATCCACATGAACGCGGTGAACCTCCAAGAGGAGATCCAGCCCCTCAAAGACCTCACCAGCATCCAGGAGACCATGCGGGCGAATTTGAAGCTCGTCGCCGAGCAGTCAAAGCGCCTCGGCGTGCCCATCTTCACCCACATCAACCATCCGAACTTCCGCTGGGCGCTCACCGCCGACGACCTGGCTGCGGTGACGGAGGAGAACTTCTTCGAGATCTACAACGGCCACCCGATGATCGAGTGGGAGGGCGATGAGCTCCGCGACGGCCACGAAAAGATCTGGGACATCGCCAACACGCTGCGCCTCACGCAGTTCAAGGCCGCGCCTCTCTTCGGCGTGGGCACCGATGACTCTCATCACTATCACGGCGAGGAAAGCAGCCCCGGCCGCGGCTGGGTGATGGTCCGCGCCGAGAAGCTGGAGGCCAACGCACTCACCGAAGCCATGAAGCGCGGCGATTTCTATGCCAGCAGCGGTGTCACCCTTGATGACGTAAGCTTCACCGGTGGCAAACTCCGCATCCAAATCCGCGCCGAGCCCGGCGTGACCTACACCACCGTCATCCGCGGCACCTTGAAAGGCTTCGACGCCACCACCACCGAGGTCACCACGCCCAAGGGCGATTTCCATCCCGTGCGCAAACGCTACTCCGACGACATCGGCAAGACCCTCGCCACGCTCACCGGTCCCGTCATCGAATGGACGCCGAGCGGCAACGAATTCTACTTCCGCGCCTCCATCACCTCCTCAAAGCCGCACCCGAATCCCTCGATCAAAGACCAGAAGGAGATGGCCTGGACGCAGCCGATGGGCTGGAGGTGAGAAAAGGAATCCTCATGTGAGTGGGTCTCACTCCACATACAGGAAGCGGTTCGAGCTGCACAAAATCTGGCAGAGGCTCGCCATGGCCTCTTGCGGCGGATTCGGCACCACGCCTTTCGCGTGCTGGATGTCGTGGTGGTATTGCGTGAGCGCTTGGGTCTGCTCGTCGAGGTAGGCGAGGCATTTGGCGATGTCGGCCTCGGTGGCGGGTTGGCTATATAGCAGGCTCCAGAGGCGATGAAGCTGCTTCGTGCGGTCTTTCGGCGTATCTTTTTCGACGAGGTCGGCCAGGCGGCGTGAGCTATCGAGCACGAAAGTGTCGTTCATGAGCAGCAGCGATTGCGGCGCGACGGTGGTTTGCGCACGCATCTCGCAGTTCGGCTGCATCACGGGGGCGTCGAAGGTGTCGAGAACGGTGAGCGGCTTGCTGCGGCGCATCTGCACGTAGATCGAGCGACGGAAGTCGGCCGCGCCAGCTGGATCGACTTTGTTGAGCGTGATGGTGCCTTTGTCGATGCCGGTGATCACGCGGCCCTGCGGATCACGGCCGATGCCGCTGGGCGGGCCGTAGCTGGTTTGAACAAGAGATCCCGTCATGCCGAGCATGGAGTCACGCAGCGTCTCAGCATCCAGGCGGCGGAGTTTGAAGCGAGCGTAGAAGCGATTTTCGGGATCGGCACGCAGCGCGGCATCATTCACCGAGGATTGACGATACGCGGCGCTGAGCAGGATGAGGCGATGCAGCGATTTGAGCTTCCAGCCGCTCTTCACAAACTCATCGGCGAGGTAGTCGAGCAGTTCGGGATGCGTCGGCAGCTCGCCTTGGCGTCCGAAATCACCGGGCGTGTTCACAAGGCCGCGACCCATGTGATGCATCCAGAAGCGGTTCACCAAGACGCGGGCCGTGAGCGGATGTTTGCCACTCGTGAGCCACTGTGCATACGCGAGGCGACGTCCCGTGGAGCCGCTGCTCACTGGCACCGGCTTGAAGGGCTCGATCATCGGATTGGCGAGGATGCTGAGCTCGCCGGGCTTCACCTCGGTCTTTGGCTGATCGTGATCGCCGCGATTGAAGAGCTTCGACACGGGCACCTGGCCTTTGACTTCGGTGAGCGCCATCACAAAGCCTTCCGCAGGCTTCGTGGCACGCAGTTTGGTCGCCTCGGCCATCTTGGCATCGACGATATCCTGCTTCTTCTGGTCGTAGAGATTGAGCGAGTAGGTGGCGAGGGCGGAGGGATACTTTTTGATGAGCGCCTTCTGCTCCGGCGTCTGTTTGCCCACGGGCGTGTCGCGAGCCACACGAAACGCCGCCTGCTCGGCCTGTGGCACCTTCTTGATTTCGACTTCGAAAATCTCATCGAGGAACTTCTTCGACATCGCGCGTGCCGTGACCTCGATCTCCTTGGCCTTCGCCTCGATCTCGACGGCTTTGGCACGCTCCTGCGGCGAGTAAAGCGAGTACAGGCGGCTGTTTGGCGCACGCCAGGCCTCCCAATGATACGCCGGATCAAACACGGCCCGCAGGCGGTAATAATCGGCCTGCGTGATCGGATCGTAACGATGATCGTGGCACTGCGCACAGGACACGGTGAGACCCATGAGCGAGGAACCGAGGATCTTCATCTGCTCGGCGATGACGTTGTTCTTCGCGAGCTTCGGATCATCCACGGTGTCGCCCGTGCCATCGGGAGCCATGCGGAGAAAGGCGGTGGCGATGAGCTGATCGGTGCGTTTGGGATCGAGCACGGCCTGCTGGTAGTCGCCATGCGTCGCGCCGGCGAGTTCATCGCCCGCGATTTGCTCCTGGATGAACTGATCCCAGGGTTTGTCCTCGTTCATGGAGCGGATCACATAATCTCGGAAGCGCCACGCATGCGGGCGTAGGCTGTCGGCCTCGGTGTAGCCATTTGAGTCCGCGTAGCCGGTGACATCCAGCCAATGCCGCGCCCAGCGTTCGCCGTAATTCTTTGAAGCCAACAAGCGCTCCACGAGGCGCGGGTAAGCATCCTCAGACGAGTCCGACAAAAATGCTTCGACCTCCTCGGGTGTCGGCAGCAGGCCTGTGAGATCGAGCGTCACACGTCGGATCAACGTGCGTCGATCCGCCTCAGGAACCATCGAGAGGCCTTTTTCAGTCAGCTTGGCCGAAACGAACGCATCGATGGCATTCCGAGTGTTCGCCGCTTGGGGCACCGCAGGCCGTTTCACCGGCTGAAAGGCCCAGTAATTGCGATCTTCTTCTGAAATGATCGGTCCAGGTGCGAGAGCCAGCGGCTCGGGCTTCGCGGTCTTTGCTCCTTGAGTGATCCATTTCTCGATCACGGCCAATTGCGCCTCCGTGAGCGGTTTGCCCTTCTCCGGCATCTCGCCGCTGCGGATGACCTCGACGAGTTTGCTCTTCGCGGGCTGGCCCACGACGACAATTTCATCCATGAAGCGCCGCAGGCGCAGATCGATGCCGCCTTCGGGCTTCTCCTCCTCGCCGTGGCAGTGCGTGCAGTGCGCCTTCACGATGGGGCGCACGTCCTTTTCAAACGTGAGCACAGGCTCCGCAGCCAAGACGGACGTCGTGAGGAGTAGAAAGGCAGCAGATTTCATCGGGGGGGCTAACATACGCGATGAAAGCGACTCGTTTTGCCTGCAAAGAAGGCAAGTTGGAGACTCGCGAGACGTTTTGAGCAGCCCATGCGCTTCCTTGCCTTCTTGCTCCTTTCGCTGGTCGTCTCTGCTGCGGCGGAGATGCGGCCAAACATCCTCTTCATCCTCGTCGATGACCAATCGCCCTTCGATTTGAAGATGTACAATCCGAAATCGACGCTGGAGACGCCGAACCTAGACAAACTGGCGGCGCAGGGCCTGATCTTTGATGGCGCGTATCACATGGGATCGTCATCCGGCGCGGTGTGCACGCCCTCGCGGCACATGATCATGTGTGGGCGGTCGGTGTGGCATCTGCCGGTTTCGCCTTGGGCGGCCAAGACAAGCCCGCCCGCGCTGGAGCAGCAGACCATGCCGGCCATCTTCAATCGGGCAGGCTATGCCACCATGCGCACCTGCAAGCAGGGAAACAGCTACGAGGCCGCCAACAAGCTCTTCACCGTGCGCAAAGATGCCTCAAAGCGCGGTGGCACCGCTGAAAGCGGCAGCGCCTGGCATGCGGAGCAAGTTCTGAACTACCTGAACGACCGCGAGGCGGCAAAGGACACGAAGCCTTTCCTCATCGACTTCGGCTTCTCACATCCGCATGACACCCGCGATGGCACGCCGGAGCTGCTGGCAAAATATGGTGCTACCAATCACACGGACAAAGCGAGTCTGCCCTCACTGCATTCCTTGCAGCCGCCCCTGCCATCCAATCACCTGCCGAAGCATCCATTCGACAACACGGACATGAGGGTACGTGACGAGGTGGATGTGAGCGGTGTGTGGGGAAACCGTGACGAGGCGAGCATCCGCAACGAGATCGGCCGCCAGTATGCATGCAGCGAGAACATCGACATCCAGATCGGCCGCGTGCTGAAGAAGCTCGAAGACATGGGCGAGCTGGATAACACCTACATCATCTACACCGCCGACCATGGCATCGCGATCGGGCATCATGGCTTGATGGGAAAACAGAACCTCTACCAGCACTGCTGGCGTGTGCCCTTCATCGTCAAAGGCCCCGGCATTACCGCAGGCCGCCGCGTGGAAGGAAACATCTACCTCCTCGACCTGCTCGCCACGCTTTGCGATCTCGCGGGCATCCAGCCGCCGAAGACGAACGAAGGAACGAGCTTCAAACCCGTGCTCACCGGTGAAAAACAAGCCATGCGCGAGGTGCTCTTCGGTGCCTACAGCGGCGGCTCGAAGCCCGGCATGCGCAGCGTGAAGCAGGGAGACTGGAAGCTCATCCAATACGAATCTGCCGACGGCACATCGAAGCACACCCAGCTCTTCAACCTCGCCGAAAACCCCGACGAACTCCTCCCCGAGCATGGCAAACCCAATCTCGCTGATGATCCCAAGCGCGCCGCAAAGCTCACGGAGATGAAAAAGCTGCTTCTGAGTGAGATGCGTCGCCTGGATGATCCCTGGCGCTTCTCTGATCAACCCGGCGACGACCTTCCCACACCTCCTACGCCCGCCAAGAAGACCAAAAAGAAAAAGTAACTCGATCTACCCATGACACGCCTTCTCTGCCTCGTTTCGTCATTCGTCATTCTGTCTTCGTCATTGGCTGCGGAGCGGCCGAATGTCGTCTTCATCCTCGCCGATGACCTCGGTTACTCGGACCTCGGCTGCTACGGCAGCGAGATCGCCACGCCGCATCTCGACTCACTCGCGAAGAACGGCCTGCGCTTCACGCAGTTCTACAACACCGCCCGCTGCTGGCCCACGCGGAGTGCTTTGATGAGCGGTTTTTATGCGCAGCAGATCCATCGTGATGCGCTGCCGGAGCTAGGCGGTGGTGGTCAGGGGGTGCGCCAGAAGTGGGCACCGCTGCTGCCGCACTTTTTGAAGCCCGCAGGCTATCGCAGCTACCACAGCGGCAAGTGGCACATCGACGGCCCCGTGCTCGATGGCGGCTTCGACCACTCGCTCGACATGAAGAACCAGGGGAACTTCTTCACCGCCAAAGGCAACTCCATCGACGATGTGCCCGTGACGGTGCCTGCCGATGAAAAAGGCTACTACGCCACCATCGCCACCGCCGATCACGCCATCGACTGCCTCAAGGATCACGCCGCGAACCACGCCGAGAAGCCCTTCTTCCACTACATCCCCTTCATTGCGCCGCATTTCCCGCTCCACGCCCTCCCGGAGGACATCGCAAAGTATCGGGACAAGTATCTCGATGGCTGGGAAAAGCTGCGCGAGACCCGCTTTGCCCGCCAGAAGGAGATGGGCCTCACGAAGACAAGCTTGTCCGCCCTCGAGCGCGAAGTCGGCCCGCCGTATGCCTTTCCCGATGACCTCGAAAAACTTGGCCCCGGCGAGATCAATCGTCCGCTGCCATGGAGCGAGCTTACCAATGAGCAGCGTCGCTTCCAGGCCACGAAGATGGCCATCCACGCCGCGATGATCGACCGCATGGATCAGGAGATCGGCCGCATCCTTGCGCAGCTCAAAGCGATGGGCGCTTTTGAAAACACGATCATCTTCTTCGCCTCCGACAACGGCGCCAGTGCCGAGATCATGGTGCGCAATGGCGGCCACGATCCCGCCGCGCCTCCCGGCAGCGCTGCCACCTACCTCTGCCTCGGCCCCGGTTTCTCCAGCGCGGCGAATACACCTCATCGTCGCCATAAAACATGGGTGCATGAAGGCGGCATCAGCACGCCGCTCGTCGTGCACTGGCCTGCCGGCATCGCAGCGAAAGGCGAACTGCGCACCACGCCCGCGCATGTGATCGACTTCGTCCCCACCGTGCTCGACCTGCTCGATATCGAGAAGCCGAAACAGTGGAACGGCGAGCCCATCCCCGAAGCGCTCGGCAAGAGCCTCGTGCCTGCCTTTGCCAAGGATGACACCATCACCCGCGACTCACTCTGGTGGCTGCACGAAGGCAACAAGGCCATCCGCGTCGGCGATTGGAAACTCGTCGCCGCTCAAGGCGATGCCTGGTCGCTCTACGACCTCCAAACCGACCGCGCCGAGCAACACGATCTTTCCGCCAAAATGCCCGAAAAGGCCAAAGAACTCGCCGACCTCTGGCAAAAGCAAACCGACGCCTTCACCGCCCTCGCCAAACAAACCCTCGCCGACCAGCCCAAGGGCAAAGGAAAGGGCAAGAAGGCAAAGAAGTAACGTGGACTGCGGCAGCCTGCTGCCGCTTTCCTGAGGCAGCCCTGCTGCCGCCGCAGTCTCTTCGTGATCGACCCTTCTGGGCGGCTCTCGCCTGGGCAGGAGCCGCAGATGCGGACGAGAATTGGATGGAAGCATGGAGGCCAGCAGGCTGCCGCAGTCCATGTGGGTCATCTCTCTCAGCATAGGATCAGCGATAACCCTCGCCATCTTCCGCGTTCACAGGGCTCGCATGATCCGCCTCTTACTCCTCCTCTTCGCCCTCGGCCCTTTGCTCTACGCCGCCCAGCCGAACGTCATTCTCATCATGGCGGACGACTTCGGTTACGAGTGCGTGACCGCAAATGGCGGTGAGTCGTATCAGACGCCGCATCTCGACCGCCTCGCGGCCTCTGGCATGCGCTTCGAGCACTGCCATTCGCAGCCGCTTTGCACGCCCACCCGCGTGCAGCTCATGACGGGCAAATACAATGTGCGCAATTACCTGAACTTCGGCACGCTCGTGCGCACGGAGACGACCTTCGGCCATCTCATGAAGAAGGCGGGCTATGCCACCGGCATCTGCGGCAAATGGCAGCTCGGTCACGAGAAAGATGCGCCGCAGCACTTTGGCTTCGATGAGGCCTTGCTCTGGCAGCACACACGTCGCCCGCCACGCTATGCCAACCCCGGCCTGGAACTCAACGGCGACGAAAAACAATACCCCGAGGGCAGCTACGGCCCCGACCTCGTGAACGACTTCGCGCTCGATTTCGTCACGCGGCACCAAGAGAAGCCCTTCTTTCTCTATTACCCGATGATCCTCACGCACGATCCTTACCAACCCACGCCCGACAGCCCGGACTGGAACCCCACGATCAGCAGCGAGGCCAAACAACGCGATGGGAAGCACTTCGCCGAGATGGTGACCTACATGGACAAGCTGATCGGCCGTCTCGATGCGAAACTCGGCGAGCTGGGCATCCGAGACAACACCCTGCTCCTTTTCACCGGCGACAACGGCACCGGCAAAGGCGCGATCTCCCGCTTCAAAGGCGCAGACTTCCCCGGTGGCAAAGGCAGCACCACGCACAGCGGCCATCATGTGCCGCTCATCGTCAATTGGCCCGCCGTGATGAAGCAAGGCCGCGTGAATCGCGATCTCATCACCTGTGCCGACTTCCTTCCCACCCTCTGCGCCGCCGCCGGAGCACCCGCCCCCGAGGGCGTCGATGGCATCAGTTTTCTCCCTCAACTCCAAGGCCAGCCCGGCACGCCTCGCGAAGCCATCTACATGTGGTATTCACCGCGACAGTCCAAGGACCTCAGCGTGAAGGAGCTGGCCTTCGACCATCACCACAAGCTCTACCGCACCGGCGAACTCTACGATCTCCAAGCCGATCCCAAGGAAAAAACTCCGCTCACCGGCGAGAAGCCCGCGAGAGCCAAACTCCAGGCCGTCCTCGATCAATACAAAGATGCTCGACCTGCTGATCTCGACCGCCAGTTTGAGCAGTCAGCCCCCGAGAAACCCAAGAAGGGCAAAAAGAAGAAGTGAACCTGCCTCACGGCGCACGCATCACGATCGGTGGCAGTTTGGCGGCGAGCTTCGCACGCAGCTCTTTGAGTATCTCGGCATGCTTCGGGTCCTTCACGAGGTTGGTGTACTCGTGCGGATCAGTGTCGTGATCGTAGAGTTCGAGGCCGTTGCGGCCTTCGTCCCACTCGGTGCAGCGCCAGCGGGCGGTGCGGATGGTGCGGCCCCAGTGCTCGGCGTTTTTGCCACGGCGGGCTTGCGTGAAGGCCGCGTCGTGAAGCTCGGCGGAGGCGTTTTCGAGGAAGGGGTGCAGGCTTTTGCCCTCCATCTGCTTGGGCGATGACACGCCGCACAAATCACAGAGCGTGGGGAAGACATCGGTGAGCTCGATGAGGCTCTCGCTGCGCTGGCCGGCGGTTTTCATGCCGGGCGTCGCGAGGATGAAGGGCACGCGTGCGCTTTCCTCGAAGAGGCTGCGTTTGTGCCACAAGCCATGCTCGCCGAGATGCCAGCCGTGGTCGGAGGTGAAGAGGATGATCGTGTTGTCATCGAGTCCGGCGGCTTTGAGCGACTCCAGCAAACGACCGACCTGCGCATCCACGTAGCTCACGCAGGCCAGATAGGCGCGGATGGCAGCGCGACGCTGCTCCGGCGTGGCGGTGAGCGTGTAGCCTGGCACCGCGCCATTGCGAGCAGGCTCGGGGATGTCGGCTTCATCATCGGCGGGGGCATCGGGCAGCGTGATGCTTTCGAAGGGATACAGATCAAAATACTTCGCCGGAGCCACCAGCGGCAGATGAGGCCGGTGAAAGCCGACGGCGAGAAAGAAGGGCTTTTCCTTCTCCCGCTTGCCGAGCCACTCGATGGCGGTTTTGGCAAAGATGCCATCGACGAGCTGATCGTCATCGCCGGGGATTTCCTGCCAGCCGAGGCCTTCTTTTTTGCCTCGCTTCACCTTCACGAGGCTTTTCCGGTCCGCTGGAAAGGGCAGCTCGCTTTGGAAAGGCGTGCCAAAGTCCCAGCCCTGAGGATCGTCCATGCTTTCGAGTCCGGTCGGCACGCCGAGGTGGAAAATTTTGCCGCAGCGGGCCGTGGCGTAGCCGTTCTGGCGAAAGTGATGCGGCATCGTCAGCACGCCGGGATGATTCGTGTAGAGGTTGTCCTCGTTGTTCGTGACCCGCGTCGTGTTCGGCCGCATGCCCGTCATCATGGATGAACGGGACGGATTGCAGTGCGGGAACTGGCAGAAGGCCTTGTTGAAGACCACGCCGCGTTTCGCCAGCGCATCGAGGTTCGGCGTTTGAGCCTGCGGATGCCCGTAGCAGCCCAGCGTGGCCGCGAGATCGTCGGACATGAGCAGGAGGACATTCGGCTGCGCCGAAAATGAGGAATGAGGAATGGCGAATGACGAAAGGAGGACGAGGAGCGATCTCATGGTGGAGCGTGAACGATGCGTAGAGTCATTTCCTTCCTGTCCCGGAGGGACCACGGAAATGAGCCGGTGGTGCAACCACCGGAATCCAAGCCGCGACTGACATGCGCCCTGAAGGGGCGCGAGAAGGCCAGTTTAAGTGTTTTGGCTTCGATGAATGCTTCTCGCGCCCTTTCAGGGCGCAGCTTTCGATGGCGTTGTGAACCGGTGGTTTCACCACCGGCTAATCTCTTGCGTCCCTCCGGGACGAACTGCCTCCGCTTCTTCACCTTCACTTTCGCAGAGGGTACATTATGAGACCGCTATTTCAGCTCCTTGATCCGCACGTTGCGATACCACACACGCAGCGCCTCGTCCTGGAAGCCGATGTGGCCGAGAGCGAGCCGGTCGGCCATGTTCATGGCTTCGAGGGTGGTGTCGATGACCTGCTCGCCGTTGAAGACGACCTTCACGCGGCGGCCTTGGACGGTGATGGTGTAGCGATTCCACTCGCCGGCGGGTTTGACCATGTTCTTGGACGGGCCGGTGCCGTGAACGATGCCGCCGCAGTCGTGGTGGCCGGGCTTGGCGAGGCCGTAGGTGTCGAGGATCTGCACTTCGAAGCCGCTTTTGACGTGGTCCTTCAAATCGCCGACGCGCATGAAGACGCCGCTGTTGCCCTTGGCGTTGATCTTGAATTCCAAGTCGAGCACGAAGTCGCCATACTGCTTTTTGGTCGAAAGGTAGGCGGCATAGCGCTGCCAGCCTTTTTCGCCTTCGCGGGGATGTAGCGAGATGCTGCCATCGGGCTCGACGAGCCAGTTCCCGGTCGTTTTCCAGCCGGTGAGGTCCTTGCCATTGAAAAGAGGCACAAAGCTCGCGTCATCAGCCGCCGGTTGCTGAGCGAGGACGGAGGTAGTGACGAGCAGGAGGCAGAGCAGAGCGAGATTTTTCATCGGCAGCATGAACGAGCCAGGACGCGGGAGTCTTCCGTTCTCATTCTTTCCATGGCAGCAAAATCGGCGAAACCTAAAACAGGCACGGCATCGACTCAACGACCAGGAACGCCAGGTCGAGATGAGCCTCGTGAGCTAAGCTGGGTTTGAAAACGACCCTGGGCTCTCGAAAAACGTGCCAGCAAAGTAGCCATCTTGCTCCGCAAGATGAGCGAAAGGCTCTCGCAAGCCCCTCAACCCCAATCCACAGATTTTGAACCACGGAATACACTGAAGACACGGAAACATGAGGTGGGCAGACTCAATGCCCATCTCATTTTAAGAGTGAGTTCATCGAATCTCTGGGCGCTTCTTCTTTCCGTGTGTTCCGTGTATTCCGTGGTCGGCCATTCCCGTTTTAAAGCTCAACCGCTCGCCGCCTGCCCCTGTCAAAGGTTTGGCCGCCGAGGGGCGGAGGAGCAGAGCACGCAGAGATGAAGACAGAAGGAAATCGTGGCGTCCTCTGCCTCTTTGCTCCTCGGCGGCAAAAAGGTGTGTGAGCAAGGCAGGGGAAATGCCTTGAAGCTTTTTCGTCGCTCAGCCTCCCACACGTCTCGTTCCTCTCGCGGAGCGAGAGGATGACTTTGCTTCGCCTGATCGCACCTGGGGAGGCTGAAGGCCTCCGGGAATCCAGCCCAGGGGTGAAGGGGTGAAGCCACGCAGACCCTGGGAATGGCACCCGCAACGCCGGGTGCTCTGAAAAGAACGCCGGAGGCACGGCGAACGGTTTCCCGCACTCCTTCAGAGTGCGGCAGTCATGCCTTTCACGAACCCAGGCTCTTCGAGCCTGAGCTGGACTCCCAAGGGCCTTTCAGGCCCAAACCCATCGCATCCAAGGCTTGATCTGCGGCGGCTTTTTTGGCTACGGTCAGCCTATTCATCTCACAACTTTGCTTTTCGTGAGAATGTCCGCCCTCCGCTCAAATAACTGTGGGCGAATTGGATTCGTTCATAGTTGAATGTAGATAGGCAAAGTCTGGCCAAAAACCGATCCCACACTGAAATGCAACGAGTCAATAAAGGTATTCTGCTCATTGCCATGGGGATGGTCATCGGTCTCTATGTTCTCCTGGAAGTTCAATCGCCAGTGCGTGTTTCAGCTTCGTTTCCAGATTATGGGGCGGTTTTGTTGAAGTATGGTGGCTACTTAATGTCAGGTGTTTTAGCTCTCATCGGCCTCTATCTGGCTGTAAGCTCACCAAATCAGTCATAGTGTTCACCGAACGCTTCGTTCAAAAGGCCCCCCTCCTCAAAACCGCCACGTCACCGACACCCGCAGCATCCTCGGCTCGATGGGATGCACGTGGCGGTCTTCGACGGGGGCGGCTTCGGTGGCGAGTTGGCTTTCGTAGAAGTAGGCGATGTCGTTGTCGGCGCGGTTGAGCAGGTTGAGGCATTCGAGGGCGACTTCCCAGTTTTTGCGACGGTAGCCGACGCGGGCGTTCACTTGCAGGGAATCGCGGGCGTGGATGTCGGCATAGTCTTCCGTGAGGGGTCGCGGACCGAAGTAGCGGGCGCGAAGGGAGCCAAACAGGCCTTCCTCACGGCCGAGGGTGAAGCCGGCGTTCAGCGAATACGGAATGCTGCCGGGGATGGAGGCGCTGGGAGGGTTCGCGGTGCGCAGGTGCGCCCAGGTCCAGGTGGCCTCGAGGTCGGCCATGGCCCATTCGGTGGGCCGCCAGTAGCTGGCCAGCTCGATGCCAAGGCGATCACTGCCAGGACCGGGCTCAGTGGTGCCGGCATCGCCGACGTAGAGCAGCTCTGAGTCACTGCGCAGCCACCAGAAGGAGAGCGTGTTCACCATCTTCGAGATGGATTCATTCCGAATGCCAAACTCCGCGCCGTAGGTGCGGGCAATGGGATCGACGCGATCCGCCGGCAGGCCGGTGGAAGGATCGGTCATGATGGTCACGCCGCGGGTGTCATTCGAGTGAAAGCCGAGGCCGGCATTGAGATACAGCTCCGTCTTGGCCCAAGGACCGAAGACCATGGCGAGCTTCGGGCTGACGATGCCTTTGGTGAGATTGCCATTGTTGTCCGGAAGACTGCCGTTGCGGGAATTGAAGTGGAACAGGTCCGCCCGCAGCCCCGGGATGACGCGGAACCACGACACCGGTTTGAACTCAAGCTCCGAGTAGAGGCCGTAGGTGGCCTGGTAGATGTCGTCCTGGCGCACGGTGTTCCAGCGCTGGCGGGCGGAGGTGTTGTAAAGGCCGAGCGCGTTGATGAAATCATGGTGCGTGGCAAAACCGATCGTCAGCCGCTGCTCGTGGCCCAGCGCATCGAAGCGCCAGTCCCGCGAAATACCCGCGCCGACGAACCAGCGGCCGTCCTTCTGCTCGAACTGATCTCCCAGCGTGTCGCCACGCGCGAGGCTGTCCTTGAAGTAGGTGAAGTTCGAGAAAAGATCGAGGTCGTAGTAGCCCGCGTAGGCATTGGCCCGCGTCGTGGTGCGGCCTTCCTGGCGTTCCCAATCAAAGCTGAGGCTGTAGCGCTGCGAGTTGCCACCATCGGTGGGGTCCATGTTGCCGTAGCGGCCGATCACACCGGCATCGAGCGCCCGCTGCGGCACCTGGTCGGTGCTCATCCAGTCGCCCTTGTAGCCCATGAGCGTCATGTTCACGCGGTCCGTGTCATCATGCCAATGCCAGCGTAGCAGGCTGTTCCAGCGGGTGGCATCGGAATTCAGGTCCCACGGCCCGTTGTAGAACTGATGCTCGATGGCCGCCGTGAGCATGCCCACGCCTGCCTGGATGCTATCGGCGATCAACGTGCGGGTGTACTCGTACTCGCCCCAAGTGGTGGAGAGAATGCCCTGCGGCAGCGAATCGACCAGCTTGAATCTCGCCGCGCCGGTGCTGCTGAGGTCGCCATGCTGAGCGTAGTAATTGCCCTTCCAGTATTCCAGCTCGCCCACCAGCTCCGGGATGATGAAATTCAGGTCCGCGTAACCCTGGCCGTGCGCATGCGTGCGAAGATTCACCGGCATGCCATCGACGTAGATCGCGAAGTCCGTGCCGTGATCGAGGTTCGTGCCGCGGAGAAAATACTGGTTCGCCTTCCCATCGCCGCTGTGCTGCGTCACGATGAGGCCCGGCACGCTCTCCAAAAGCTCGCCCCGACGCGAAAACGGCCGCTCCATCAGCTCCTTCGCATTCGTCTGCCCTTTTGACGCCGAGGTGGCGATGCCAATGAGCGACTCCGCCTTCCCCTCAATGACAACTTCTTGCAGCTCCGTCACGCTTTCAGAAACGGTTTGAGCCGCCAAAGGCAACGAAAGCAGGCAGGAGAGAAAAACGAAAGGGCGGGAGGTCATCGCAAGCTATGACGACATCGCTGGCTCAAGCCCATAAAATGTCTTCAAAGCCTCTCGCGGTGGGTCTTGCTACCGCATGAGGTCTGAATTTTGCACGAACGGATATAAACAAGCCCCCCGTCGCTTTCACAACGGGGGGCAGATAGTAGCTCGCCGATGAGCGGGACAACAACTCACGCCAGCGCCTGCGCCACGGCCTCGGCGGTGATGCCGAGTTCCTTGAAGACGGTGTTGCCGGGGGCACTGATGCCGAAGCGGTCGATGGCGATGATCTGGCCCTGCGTGCCGACGTATTTCCACCAGAGGCCGGAGACGCCGGCTTCGATGGCGACGCGCTTGGTGCAGCTCGCGGGGAGCACGCTTTCACGATACTCGGCGCTCTGGCGGTCGAAGCGTTCAAAGCAGGGCAGGCTCACGACGCGGACGCCGGGCTTGCCTTTGGCGCCTTCGACGGCCCATTGCACTTCGGAACCGGTGGCGATGACGATGGCTTCCAGCGGCGCGGTTTCCTGCACGAGGACGTAACCACCTTTCAGCGTGCCTTCGCGGCGTGTGGTGGCACTGACGCCGCCCTGATGCGGGAGGTCCTGACGGCTCAAAGCGAGCAGCGTGGGGCCATCGGTGCGGCTGAAGGCAGCGGAGAAGGCCGCAGCGGTTTCTTCGGCATCGGCAGGGCGGATGACGTCCAGATTCGGGATCACGCGGAGACCGCTGACGGTTTCCACCGGCTGATGGGTGGGGCCGTCTTCACCGACGCCGACGCTGTCGTGCGTGAAGATGTAGGTGACGGGCAGTTTGGCCAAGGCGGCGAGGCGGATGCTCGGGCGGCAGTAATCGGCGAAGACGAGGAAGGTGGCGCAGCTGGCCTGGAAGATGCCGTCGTAGGCGATGCCATTGCAAATGGCGCCCATGGCATGCTCGCGGATGCCGAACCAGATGTTGCGGCCCTTCGGATTGGCAGCGGAGTAGTCGCCGCCATCCTTGATGTAGTTCTTCGTGGAGCCGAAAAGATCGGCGCTGCCCGTGATGAGCTTCGGCGCGGCCTTGGCGAGGTGGTTCAAGATTTCGCCGCCGCTGTTACGCGTGGCGGCTTTGCCTTCGGCGGGATACTCGGGGATGACCTTGAGCAGGTCCTCGGCGCTGGCGCTGCCGGCTTCGAGTTCGGCCTTGAGGGCTGGATTGGCAGCACTCCACTCTTTGTACATCTTGCTCCAGCGTTTGTGGATGCGGCTGCGCTTGGCCTTCAAATCGGCGAAGTAGGCCTTCACGTCTTCGCTGACATGGAAATGCGTGCCTTCGGGGATGCCGAGGGCTTTCTTCGCGGCATCGACGAACTTCGCGCCGCCTTCGCCGTGGCCTTTGGCGGTACCGGCGACTTCGGGGATGCCTTTGGCGATGGTGGTCTTCGCGATGATGATCTTCGGCTTGCCGTTGTCGGTCTTTTTCGCCCGCTGGATGGCCTTGGCGATGGCGTCGAGGTCGTGACCGTCGATTTGAACGGCATCCCAGCCGAGCGCACGCCACAATTTAAGCGCATCTTCGCTCTGGGTGATGTTCGCCATGGCGTCGAGGGTGACGTCATTGGAATCGTAAATGAGGATGAGGTTATCGAGGCCGTTGTGAGCGGCGAAGGAGGCCGCTTCACGGGCCACGCCTTCCTGGAGGCAGCCATCGCCAGCGAGAGCGAAGATGTGGCTGTCGATGATCTTGTGCTCGGCGGTGTTGTACTTCGCCGCAGCCATTTTGCTGCTGAGCGCGTAGCCGACGGCATTGCCGACGCCCTGACCGAGCGGGCCGGTGGTGCACTCGACGCCGGGCGTTTCGTGGAACTCGGGATGGCCGGGCGTGATGGAATGCAGCACGCGGAACTTGCTCACATCGTCGATGCTCAAGGCGTAGCCGCTGAGGTGGAGCCAGGAGTAGATGAACATGCTGCCGTGACCGGCGGAGAGGACGAAACGGTCGCGGTTGAGCCACTTCGGATCGGCGGGATCACACTGGAGGGCCTGGCCGAAGAGCACCGCGCCGATTTCCGCCGCGCCGAGGGGCAGACCGAGGTGGCCGGAGGAGCACTTGTGCACGGCATCCATGGCGAGACCACGGGCTTCATTGGCGGCTTTGGAGAGGAGGGTGTTGTTCATGAGCGAAGGGCGAAGAGCTGAGAGCGTAGGGTTGAAAGAGTGCGCCAGAAGCGACCGGGCGCGGGAGCGGGTTTCTTACCGGCTCGAAATGGCCGTTTCAAGGTCGAAAACTGGGCCGGATCGGTCACGCAAAAGCGCGGGATAAATCACGCCACCATCTTCGCCGCGAGCTTCACGGCTTCGACGAGGCTGCTGCCGTTCGCCTTGCCCTGCCAGGCGATATCGCACGCGGTGCCGTGATCCACGCTGGTGCGCGGCACGGGCAGGCCGAGGGTGGTATTCACGGCGGTATCAAAGGCCAGCGCCTTCAGCGGGATGAGCGCCTGATCATGATACATGCAGATGTAAGCATCCACGGTGCGGCGGCGGGCGGGGATGAAGGCGGTATCCGGTGGCAGAGGTCCTTCAATGGTGATGCCCTTGGCTTTAGCCGCCTCGATGGCAGGCACGATGATCTTTTCCTCTTCGCCACGGCCAAAGAGACCATGCTCGCCTGCGTGTGGGTTCAGCCCGCAAACGGCGATGCGCGGCTTTTTACCCTTCACTCGCTGCGCGGACTCTGCGGTGAGCTCGATGACATCGAGGATGCGCTTCGTCGTCAGCGCGGGGACGACATCTTGATATCCGATGTGGACGGTGACGAGGCTGCAAATCATCTCCGGCGAGTAAAACGTCATGCAGGAGCGTTTCGAGGCCATCTTCTCCGCAAACATCTCCGTGTGCCCCGGATAGGTGATGCCAGCGGCGTGCAGTGCCTCCTTGTTCAGCGGTGCGGTGGCTACTGCGGCCACCTGACCTGCCAAAGCGGCCGTGATGCTCTTTTCGACATAGCGATAGCCTGCCGCACCCGTTTTGGCACTGACCTTGCCCGGTTCAAAACCTTCCGCATCGAAGCCAAAGAGGTCCAAAACTGCAGGCCCAGCGATCTCCCGGCATTTTTCGCTCCACTCGATCTCGCTCACGATGCGCGGTGGAGCCTGCAAACCAGTCTGCCGCGCACAACGGGCCAGCAGCCGCGCATCGCCAAAGATGACCGGTGTGGCAATCGCCAGCACCTCTTCATGGGCGAGGAGTTGCAGGCAGATTTCGGGGCCGACCCCGGCGGGGTCGCCCATGGTGACGGCGATGAGTGGTTTGGGCATTAGCCCGGCAGAGAAGCTAGGAATCTGAAATCTGAAATCCGAATCTCAACTCTTCCGCGGCCGCGTGGCGAAAAAAAGCCAGACGCCGAGCAGGGCCACGAGGAAGGTGCCCAAGGTCAGCACGGTGAGCACGAGGTCACGCATGTCCTTATCCCGGATGAAGCCGAGCTTGTGAAACATCGTGAAGATGGTGGCCTCAAACTGCCGCTCCTTGTCTGTGTGCCGCGTGACGCTGCCCGTCGTGGTGGAGACATACACCCGCGTCTCCAGCGCATCGCTAGCATCGAAACGATGCACCGGCAGGATGCGGAAGATGTTCAGGTACTCCATGTTGAAGGCGGTGAGGAAATCCGTCTTCTTCACCTCAGCCCCTGCGAGGAAGTTTCGGGCGATCTCCGCCGCATAAAGCTCGTCCTGCGCCGGATCGACACGGCCATCGATGGCGCTGACGTATTGCGGTCCCTTGGCATCCTTGACGTAAATCTGATACCAGGGCTGGCCGCCGATGCCGCGGAGGTTCACCGCCTGCGCCTCCGCATTGCCGCCGAGCTTGGCGACCGCGTCGGCGACGCTGATCTGGATGGCTTTCACATCCATGCCTCCGCCTGAGGGCTTCGCCTGAGGTGGCGGCGCCTGGGTGCGGGTCATGATGTTATGAAGCACACCGCTGCCGGAGGCCATCAGCACGGAGATGCTGAAGGCAAGGCCGAGCCAGCGGTGGAGTTTGCGAATGAGTTTGGGAGACATGAGAAGGAGCGATGATTACCACTTGAATTCGACGCCCGCGTAGAAGGCGCGGCCATCGCCGGGGAGGAAGACGGCGGGCGTGGCGATGGCATTGGTCACGACGCCGGTGGTGGGGCTGTAGGTTTCATCCGTGATGTTTCGTACCTCGGCAAAGAAGGACACGCCTTTCTGGGTCTTGTAGCCCAGTTTGAAGCCGAGCAGCGCATACGGATCAGCGAAAGTCGTGCGAGCCATGTCCGCTGCGTAGCGAACGGGTGACCATTCGACATTTGGCCCGGCATAGAAGCCGCAGGGATGCTCATACATCAGCTCGCCGCGGTAATAATAAGGCGCGTAGCCCGGCAGTAGGCGATCTCCAAAGGTGGGATCGTTTTTGAAGCGGAAGTCATTCCAGAAGAAATTGTTTCGCAGCACGAGGCGGTCGAAACGCGTGTCATTTGCCGTGGCCAGATTCCGCAGCACATCGTAGCTGAGGCCGAACTCGACGCCCTGGTGCGTGGTCTTACCTGCGTTAATGGTGTTTCCCGGAAACGGCAGCACACCGAGTGTTAGCAGTTCGCGATCCACCCAGGCATAGTAGTAGCTAAAGTCCCAGGACAGGCGGTCTGTCTGACCACGAGTGCCAAGTTCAAGGGTGGTGGCGCTTTGCGCTTGAAGCGGCAGAAGCGCAGGCAAAGCCCCCACACTCGTGAGTTCGCCAAAGGTCGGCGGTTCGAGACTGCGGCTGGCGTTGAAATAAACCTGTGACTTCGAATTCACATCGAAGAGCAGCCCCAACTTGGGACTGAAACCCCAGAACTCCTGGCGGTCCGAGTTGTTGGCTCCGAAGATCACTTCTTCGTTCATGTCGCGGCTGGCATAGAGCACCTGAGCTCCGGCGATGAGCGAGAGACGGTCGGTGAGATGCAGTTTGTCTTGAAAATACAGGGTCCAGTTGATGGACTGTAGTTTGTTGTCAGCGGTTTTGACTCCACGGTTACCGCTGTTGTTTGCAAACCGGGCATCCTCGGCCACTCCATACATGAAGCTTGTGCCAAGCGTCAGATCATTTGCCATACCAAGGAATGACCCTCGACCATCATATCGAAAATCGAATCCGAGGTCATTTGAAAGCTGGTCAATGTATCCCACGAAGGGCGTGATCGGATGATCCAGATCCTTCCAGCTCCAGAAGGTGGAGAATGTCAGCGTGTTATCGCCATCGGAATAAGTCAGCTTGTTGGCTAGGCGGAGGAGCTGGTAGTCGCGACGTTGACGATTGGCAGGGCTGGCAGCGTTGGCCTGTTGTGGATTCGCCTCCATTTGTGCCTTGGTCAGCGCACCAGGGAGCTGCGATTTGCTGTCCACCCAGGTGATGTAGAAGCGGTTTTCGAGGTTCGAGCTGATCTTGGTGCCGATGTTCGCCATCACCCGCAGGCTTTGCTGCTCGCTCCAGTCACGAAAACCATCCGTGTGAGCGGCGGTGATGCTCACATAGCCGTCCACGTTGCCGGAGACGAAGCCGGAGGAGATCTGGCCGCGGAAGGTGTTGAAGCTACCGGCTTCAAAACGGGTCTGGAAGGCCGGTGCGGAGTAGCCGGTGTTCGAGACGAAGTTGATCGCGCCGCCGAGCGTGGCCGCGCCGTATTGCAGCGCGTTCGCCCCACGGAAGGTTTCGACGTATTGCGCCGCCATCGGTTCGATGGCTTGCATGTCAAAGCCGCCATCGGCGAGGTTCAGCGGCATGCCGTCCTGCATCAGCCAAAGGCCGCGGCCATGGAAGGTGCGCTGGATGCCACTGCCACGAATGGCGATGCGAGCCTCCTCGGAACCGAAGCGGCTCTGCACGAGCACGCCGGGGGTGAAATCGAGTGCGTCCTTCAGCGTGGCGGCACGCCCCGTTTTGTATTCCTCGGCACTGGTGACACTGGCACCACCTGGCGTGCTCGCCGCGATCTGCTGACGACGTGTTTCGATGGAAGGAACGGTTTTGGAAGGATCCTTGGTGGAGGTGACGACGACCTCGGGAAGGGTTTTTGGCGTGGTGGCGGGCTGCTGGGCTTGAACCAGCCCGGCAGAAAGGAAGGATGTGAAAAGGGAGAGGTAAGAAGAGAATCGTTTCATACAAAATGACATGGCGACGCGACAAGGCGCGTGCGCGGGTTGAGGAGAAAGTGGGGCAGGTTTGCAACCTGTCCGGAAGAGGCCACCGCTGCTGAAGCAGCGGGCAAGTTCGATGCGGCGGAGAGAACAGGTTTAAAACCTGTTCCACTTTCCGGGCACCTCTGAGCACCTACTCAAACTCTCGGCGGAGGCATGGACGGCCTCTCAGACCGTCCTTCGAAGCTGGAAACCAACCAAGGAAAGCTCCGAATCTCGGCTGGAGGTGCCACGAGCCTCGTTTCCGCCACGAGCACCGCTTCAAACTTTTTCACGGACTTCGCCGTGAGGGGCTTCGAGTCGTCTTTTTCCTGCTTTTGACCTTCTTTGACCGCCAAACACAGCGGGCAGGGATGCTCGCCATCAAAGGTTTTCTCCACCGCCTCGGTCACCGTGCCCTGGTTCAAGTTGGCGAGGAACATCCCCGTCCACGCCACGCCCTGCAGCACCGCCCAGTGCATGCCCAACGAAAGGCAGAGCAGCAGCACCAGCACACGCCTTGCGAGGCGTGGAAGCGTGGGGCTAGGAGCGTGGGGCATGGCGGAAAAGCGTTGGGCGAGAAGGGCAGCGAGCGAAGAGGAACACGATTAGGCTCGCACTCGTTCACTTCGGAGGTTCGGCGGCAATTGGGGCGGCCACAGGAGTAGCCGGTGTGGCAGGCGATGGAAGTGGAATTTTGATGACCTCACCTTTTGACGCCGCAGTGGGTGCAGCCGGAGCAGGTTGGCCTGGAGCCTGGGGCATGGGGCTTGGAGTCTGCCCACTGGCTACGGAGGCTCCGCCGGGAGGAAGAGTCGGAGTAAGAGGAGGAGAAGGATTGGCCGCTGGCGCGGCTGACTCTACGCCCTTCGCCCTTTGCTCTACGCCCGGCGAAGCCGCTGGTGCCACACCCTCCGGCATCGCCACTGCCGCGTTGGGCAGAACACCAGCAGGCAGAGGCCGCGCATTCGGACCGTTTAGACCGGGCAGGTTTGCCGCAGCGGGCGGCACAGGATTCATCTTTGGGCGTGGTGGCGGGATGTTCACATTCGCCACGCCCTTCGCGTTTGCTGTCGCGGGCTTCTTGCTGCCGCCTCCACAGCCGCTTCCGCAGCCCCCCCCGCTTTTGCCACAGCCGCCACTCCCGCAGCCACCGCTTCCACCGGCGCCACAGCTTCCTCCGCACATGCTAGGAGGGGCCAGCTTCGCAGCCGGTGAAGCCGCTGTCTCCGCGTGGCAGGAGGTGCAGCCGCTGCCATCACTCCCGCAATGGGAGCAGCCTGCGCCGTTCTTGGTCCCATCCAGCCAAAGCAGACCCGCCGCAGCTAGGCCGTAAACCGGCAGGATCACCGGGCCAAACAAATGACGGAGAACCATCGCCCAAGTCACACTGCCAATAGAAGCTGGCTTAATGAGTGCCTGCGCTTTGAGAAGGGCAAGAACTCCGACGACAAAGGCGAGATAGGAAAGGTTTGCCTGTACCTGCGGAAGCAACGCGGCTAACAACGTTGTCACCAAAGCAGTGTTGAGCAACCAACCGGAGCTGCATTGGGTTATGGGCAAGGAGGACATAGATTAACTCTCATAAAATAGAAACGGCCTGTTGGTTTTTTCTTTTTCGGAAGCTCTGAAGTAAAAAAATTGCAGTAAAAATAATTGAAAGTAATAAAAAAAATACGATGGCTATGAATGAGAAGAACACATTGTAAATGCTCCACTGGAGACGTATCTGAGCATTGCTAGAGAATTTCTGAATCAATAATGGAGTTAACTTGAGTGACGTAACTCCCAGCAGAAAACCTGCGAAACTAATTTTAGCAAAAAGCTTTGTTCTCATAGGAATAAACTTATTCTGGGAACCCAGCACAGTCACAGTAGGGTTTTGGACATTGGCATTTCCCTGGGATTGCGTGGGACGGTGTATTAATACCGATGACTTTTCCGTCAGGAATTGTCCCGCTATCAAATGTTGTTTTGCCCAAAAATGGTAGAACTACATAGATGGTCCATTTTAGCTCGAATTCGGCGTCAAAAACATAGTTGTAATCCCTTGTATCTTCTATTTTTTGCTCATTTTCTGCTGTCGCATTCGAAACCTCGAATTCCAAGCCTCCGGAATAGGTGCCACCGCCCGGAGCAGGCAGAGATATTACCATTTCAAAGTAGCCATCAAAATCACAACTGACAATTGTCGGATTATCTGCATACGAATAATTGTATTTTGTTACAATACTTGCAGCGGGCTGCTCCACGAATGGAATATTTGAAGGAGCGATTACAGCCGTATCCGTGGCAGTATGCTTAGAATCCGTTTCTCCACTATAATCATCACAGACACTACCTGTTGGATCAATTGTGAACTTGCAATCTTGACAATTATCGTCGCAACCACTTTGACTTGTGCAGTCACAGCCAAGCTCTCCTTCGTAAGCACACTCACACGGTTTGCAGTTACCATCCACACAATCGCCGTCTTGGGTGCAGGGGTCGTTGTTACAGCCACAAGTGCATGAAGCGTTTAAGCACTCCTCTTGAGTGCAAACAACGCCACATGAGGAGTAATGACCGCAGCCGCAGGTGCAGCATCCCATGGTTTCGCAGGTTTGTTCTTCGGTGAGAACGCCGCAGCTTCCGCAGCCGCACTGGCAGTAGTTCATTTGATAGCACGGGTCACTGCCGTACTCCATGCAGTTTGAATCTTGGGTGCATCCACTGCACTTACTTGGTGTAAACTGGGTGCCGCCGCAGCTACAGGACCAGCGACAACCTTCAGTGCAAGTGGAGGTATCGCAGTCATCCACCCCGCAGTTACATCCAGTACAGATGTTTTGCGAGCATGGGCCGCAGGCTGACGTGTCACAGCCTTCGACCTGGCAGTCGCAGGTCGTGCAGACGTTGTTTTGTGAACATGGGCCGCAGGCTGACGTGTCACAGCCTTCAATCTGGCAGTCGCAGGTCGTGCAGACGTTGTTTTGTGAACATGGGCCGCAGGCTGACGTGTCACAGCCTTCAA
>CANGYJ010000003.1 GCA_947458455.1 Verrucomicrobiaceae bacterium
GCTGGAGTGCTGGAGTGCTGGAGTGCTGGAGTGCTGGAGTGCTGGAGTGCTGGAGTGCTGGAGTGCTGGAGTGCTGGAGTGCTGGAGTGCTGGAGTGCTGGAGTGCTGGAGTGCTGGAGTGCTGACCAACATTCCAATACTCCGATACTCCATCACTCCAATCCCTGAAAAAACCACTTCCCCTGCAAGACACCCCCGCGCTACGCTTTCTATCTCCCACCTATGCGTTCCCTGATCTGCCTCGCCCTTTCCGCTGTTGCCGCCTTTGCTGCGGACACACACAAGCTCGTCCGTGTGTATGAAAAACTCCCCACGGAGCGGCCCATCGCCATGGTGATCCCGGAGGACGGCACGCAGCGCCAGTTCCTGGCCCTTCAGCGTGGCAAAATCCTCCTCCTGCCGACCGATCAGAATGCCGCCGAGGCCAAGATCTTCCTCGATCTGAGCCCTCGCGGCATGGAAGCGAAGGACGGCCTGTTTGAAGAAGGTCTCAACGGCCTCGCCTTCCATCCGAAGTTCAAGGACAACGGCCTCTTCTACCTCTGCTACACCATGCAGAAGCCGAAGCGCCTCATCCTTACCGAGATGAAGGCCAATGGCGATGTGGCCGACGAGAAAACCGAGCGGGTGATCCTGGAGATCCCGATGATCAATTGGAACCACCACGGCGGAAACATCCTCTTTGGCCCCGATGGCTACCTCTACATGGGCATGGGCGACAACTCGAAGCGCAATGGCGAACTCAAGATGTCGCAGCTCAACGCCACGCTCTACGGCAAGATCCTTCGCCTCGACGTGAACAGCCGCGAGTATGCCAACGCCTACGGCATCCCCGCCGACAATCCCTATGCCAGCGGCGTGAACGCCCTGCCGCAGATCTACGCCACCGGCATCCGCAATCCCTGGGGCCTCAGCTTCGACGCCAAAGGCCACCTCTGGTGCGCGGATGTGGGCCAGGACCTCTATGAGGAGATCAACTGGATCACCAACGGCGGCAACTACGGCTGGCAGTTCCGCGAAGGCCCCGGCCCCTTCACGCTTAACACTGACACCCCGCCTGCCGACGCCAAATTCATCGAGCCCATCCACAGCTACAACCACGGTGAAGGCCTCAGCATCACGGGCGGTTACGTCTGCACCAGCACCGTCCTCCCCGAGCTCGCCGGTGCCTACATCTACGGCGATTTCGTCCTCGGCAAGGTGTGGGCCTTAAAGGCCGACGACAGCGGCAAGGTGCTCAGCAACGAACTCCTCTTCACCAGCCCGCAAACCCCGGCCGACAATCCCAAGAAGAAGCCCACCGTCCTCATCAAGCCCACCGCCTTCTGCCCCGCCGCCAACGGTGACATCCTCGTCCTCGACTGGAACGGCGGCATCTACAAGCTGGCGAAGTAAGCTCAGCCCATGCCCGCCCACGCCGAGCAGTTCGTCATTTCCACTCGCGGAAAAGGCACTTACGAGATCACCGAGCGCTGCCAGCACATCGTCCGCAGCAGCGGCATCCGCACGGGCAGCGCCACGATCATGGTGCGCCATACCAGCGCCAGCCTGGTGATCTTTGAAAACGCCGATCCCTCGGCTCGCACGGACCTACACGCCTTCTTTGACCATCTGGTACCGGAGGATACGCCTTACTTCGTGCATACCTACGAAGGCCCGGACGACATGCCGAGCCATCTGCGCATGGCTCTCACTCGCACCTCCGAGGTCGTGCCGGTGATGGAGGGTCGCCTGGCGTTCGGCACCTGGCAGGGCATTTTCCTTTTTGAGCATCGCAAAGCCCCGCACACGCGGGAGATCGTCGTCAGCGTGGTGGGGGAATGACGCGCTGCCTTGACCTCGTGACTGCTTGACCCGATAGACGCTCATGCGCCCCCCGCCGCGTCCCAATCGCCCCACCCGCCGCCCGCCTCCTCCAGCTCCCGTCATCGCCGTGCCGGGCAGTGATACCTGGCGCATGCCGTGGGCCCAGATGAAGTATTTCTCCTTCAATCCGGCCGTGTATCCGAACATGATCACCGCCGTCTCGCCGGATGCGGGTCCTGGCTCGCTCGTGCATGTGTATGACAAGGAAGGCCAGCCCTTCGGCACCGGTTTCTTCAATCCAAACGCCCGTGTGCCGCTCCGCGTGCTGGATCATCACGCGGAAAACTTCGACGAAGCCAGCCTCGATGCGCGGTTGGATGCCGCGCTGGATCTGCGACTCAATACGCTGCGCCTCAACGAGGTCTCCGATGCCTGGCGGGCCGTTCATTCCGATGGCGATGGCCTCAGCGGCCTCGTCGTGGATCGCTATGCGGACACGCTCTCCATTGAGGTGACGAATCTCGGCATCTGGAGTCGGCTGCGCCGCTGGCTACCACGGCTGCATGAGAAGCTGGGCACGAAGCAGCACGTCATTCAGGTAGATCCTGAAATCGGCCGCATCGAAAACATCCGCCGCGTGGACGTGCCGGAGGCCAATGACCCGGCTCCGAAGAGCGTCCGCGTGCGTGAGCATGGCGTGCGTTACGCGGTGAATTTTGAAGACGGGCACAAGACCGGCTTCTTCTGCGATCAGCGGGAGAATCGCCTCCGCTTTGCGCAGATGGCCCGTGGGCGTCGTGTGCTCGATTTGTGTACTTATACGGGTGGTTTCGCCCTCGCGGCGAAGGTGCTTGGCGACTGTGAAGATGTCACCGGCGTCGATTTGGATGAGAAAGCCATCGCGCAAGCGAAGAAGAATGCCGATCTCAACCAAACTCGCCTCACCTGGACGCATGGCGACACCTTCACCTGGGGCCGCCAGATGCAGCAAAACGGTGAATCGTGGGACGCGGTGGTGCTCGATCCACCCAAACTCATTTTCTCTCGTGAACCCGAGGAAGGTCAGCTCGGCCGGAACAAGTATTACGACATGAACGTCGTGGCGCTGAGCCTGCTGAAGCGTGGTGGCCTCTTCTTGAGCTGCTCCTGCTCCGGCTTGCTCGATGTGGCCGAGTTTGAAGAGATCGTCATGCGGGCCGCTCATCGCAGCAAACGCCGCCTCCAGATCCTCGACCGCACCGGCCCTGGTGCCGATCACCCCGTCATGTCCAACTGTCCCGATGGCCGTTACCTGAAGGTGCTGTGGGCGATGGCGCTCTAGCCTGCATTTCTGTCGATGAGCCGTGAGCTGTTTGTAGTTCGGGCTTTAGCCCGTCCAGGAGTCCCCAAGCACGGCCTGAAGGCCGAACGACGAGCGCATCACGCCTTCGGCACCACGGTGAAGCCTTCCTTGCTGTCTTTGATGAGCCAGCCAGCGGCTTCGAGTTCTTTGCGAAGCACATCGGCGGTGGCCCAGTCTTTGGACTGTTTGGCATCCCAGCGCTGCTGAGCGAGAGCTTGAATGTCCGCAGGCACATCGGCGGTGGCTTCTTCCAGCACGGGAGGGAGCACGAGACCGAGGGCGCTGAGCATGAAATGCAGGCCGTTGCGTACGGCGGTGGCTTCGTCGGCGGAAATGGCGGCGGGCTTGAGCTTGTTGAGCACGCTGAAGATGCCACCGAGAGCGCCGGGGACGTTCAGATCGTTGAGCAGCGTTTCCCAGGCGTCTTGGAAGGGGCCGGGAGAAGAAGGCGAGAGGTGAGAAGTGAGCTGCGAAAGGGCTTTGTCAGCCTTGGCGAGCTTTTGGAGGGCCTGACGGGCGGAGTCGAGGCTGTGGAAGGTGAAATTCAGCGGCGCACGATAGTGGCCGGAGATGAGCACATAACGCACCTCGGCAGCGGTGTAGCCGCGCTGCTGGAGATCGGCCAGCGTGTAGAGATTGCCGAGGCTTTTGCTCATCTTGCCGCCATCGACCATGAGATGCGCCACATGCATCCAATGATGCGCAAAGTGGCCGTGCGTGCTGCAGCAGCTCTGCGCAATTTCATTCTCATGATGCGGGAAAATGAGGTCCACGCCGCCGCTGTGCAGGTCGAAGTCCTCGCCGAGGTATTCGAGAATCATGGCGCTGCACTCGAGATGCCAGCCGGGGCGGCCTTCACCCCACGGGCTGGGCCAGTAATTGGCACCGTCCTCGGGTTTGCGTGCTTTCCAGAGGGCGAAATCGGTGAGCGAGTCCTTGGTGTATTCATCGCTATCCGTGGCGCTGGCGGCTTCGGAGGCTCCGAGGCGCAGTTCGCGGTCCTCGAGGTGGCTGAGGCGGCCGTAGTCTTTGTATGAGGACACACGAAAATACACGCTGCCATCTGCGGCGGCATAGGCGTGACCTTTGGCGACGAGCTTTTCGATCATCGCGATCTGATGCGGGATGTGTGCGACGGCACTCGGCTCGACCGTCGGCGGGAGCAGGTTCAAAGAGGCGCAGTCGGTGTGAAACTTCTCGGTCCAGCCGCGAGTGAAGTCGATGAGGCTGAGACCGGCCTTTTGCGAGTCGCGGATCGTCTTGTCATCCACATCGGTGATGTTGCGCACATGCAGGGTGGGCGTGCCGGAGGCCTCCACCACGCGGCGCATGACATCCTGAGCCACAAAGGTGCGGAAATTGCCGATGTGCGCCGGACCATAGACCGTGGGGCCGCAGCAGTAGAAGCGCAGGGTTTTGCCATCGAGTGGCTTCACCTCGCGGTCGGTGCGGGACAGGGTATCGTGGAGATTCAGGGCGGGCATGAGGGCGGGGAAAGTGAATGACGAATGAGGAATGTCGAGCCGAATGGCCAGGCAGATCCTCAGCGAGGTTTCACATGGCCGATCGCCGTGACCCACTTGCCTTTGCGCAGAATGCGGTCGGCCTTGAAACCGGCTTTTTTGCCTGCGGCGAGGCAGGAGTCCGCCTGAGCATGCAGGATGCCGGAGAGGATCAAAAGGCCGCCGGGAGCTACGGACTGCACGAGCTTTGGAAAAGCGGCCTCCAGCACATCATGGAAGATATTCGCGGCGACGATGTCCCACTGCTCCTTGGGTTCCCACTCGAGCACATCGAGGCGGGTGAAGCGTGCTTTCGGCGTGTCGTTGCGCGTGGCGTTCTCTTTGGAGATGCGCACGGCCTGTGGATCGTAGTCACAGCCCCACACCTTGCGAGCACCGAGCTTCATCGCAGCGATGGCGAGGATGCCGCTGCCACAGCCGAGATCGGCAAGGGTCCACACTTTGTCGGTGCGGCGAAATTCATCTGCCGCATCGACGAGCAATCGTAGCACGGTGGAGGTCGTCTCATGGTGTCCGGTGCCGAAGGCCATATCCGCCGGGATGGAGAGAATCTCGCGCCCGGGGTGCTCGCGGCGCAGTTTGGCGAGTTCGGAGGTCGAGCGAGTGGCGCAGACGAGGAAACGATCGCGCACCTTGAGCGGCGGCGTGGCCTTTGAAGCCATGGCGGCCCAGTTTTTGGTCTTCAGCTCTCGTACGGAGCCGCCCCACATCTTTTGAATGGCATCAGCACGGCTTTTTTTCGGGCAGTAGGCCTCGACGCGGATGGTTTCACGGCCAGGGAAGCTGGAAATGACGAGCGTGAGGTCCGTGGCACCTGCGAAGCGCTCCTCCCAGGCATCCGACCATTTCGAGGCGGAGAGTTTCGACCAGACAAACATGCTATTTCCGTGGGATTGCGGGGACGTTCCACTTTCTGAGAAAGTGGAGCGGGTGACGCGATTCGAACGCGCGACATCTTCCTTGGCAAGGAAGTGCTCTACCACTGAGCTACACCCGCGGGGTTGAGGGTGGTGATAGTGGCGTGCCCCGACGTTCGTGCAAGCACAAAGTTTGAAGCCTTCGTTGGAATTTCACGGCGAGGAAAAACTCGGATGAGAACCGACTAGCGGCAATCGAGAGAGTTGTGACTCCCGAGGTTTCGCCGATGATGAACCACACGCCATGAGAGTCCTCCTTCTACTGCTCCTCTGCATCGCCACCAGCCTTCAGGCTCAGCAGCCGAAGTCGGTGCCCATCAGTGGCAAGGCGGGCCTGCGCAGCGGCACCGTCCTGCTTGAGAAACGCGAGATCCTCGTCGAAAAGGGCACTGCCACACTCCAGCAGGCCTCGGGTGAAAAACGCTCCGTGGCTGCCCGCTGGCTGCTGCGGCATCATCTCATGCGCCGCGTGCAGGGCAGTGGTGCGGAGGAGATCGAGGTGCGTGAGCATGCGTTCGAGGAGACGCAGTTCGCCCTGAATAGAGCCGCTCCGGCCTCACAGGAGAAGCGAGGTGCTCTGCATGGGGTGACCTTGCTCGCGAGACAGCGCGGTGGCGGCTGGAACTTCGAGTTCAAAGGCATGAAGCCGATCGAACGTCAAAACGCTGCGCTGCTCGATCTACAATTCTTTGCGAACATGATGGAGATCGTGCCCGCTGCTCTCGGCGCCCAAGCTCGGCGACCAGGAGAAACATGGAAGCCCGTCATTCCCGCGCCGCGTGGCAAAGCCTACGGCCTGCCGATCTTCAAAGATGTGGAAGCCACCTTCGGCAGCATCGAGGAGCGTGAGGACGGCCCTCACGCGAAGCTCTTCATCTCCGGCAGCTTCACCATGGAGCGACCCATGAATACCCTGTCCAGTCTCGAAATCTCTTTTGGTATCTCCCTCACTCGTCGGCTGGCTGATATGCTCGATGTCGAAACGGAGATCAAAGGTATCTACAAAGACAACATCCAGACACGGCTCGACGATGGGAAGACCGGTTTCATGTTTCACGATTACCCCTACCGAGTGCGCCGCACGGTGAGCATTGAGAAGTGAAAGCCGTGGCCGATTTCACCCAAGACTTGGCCGGGTTTGCGCCTTGCGCTGGCTTGCTTTCCGGCTCCCATAGCCGCCCCAACTCCACCCACCTATGAAAGAAGCTTTCCCTGACATCCAGAAGATCCAGTTTGAAGGACCGCAGAGCCGCAACCCGCTCGCGTTCAAGCATTACAACGCCGACGAAGTCGTGGGTGGCAAAAAGATGCGTGATCACATGCGCTTTGGCGTGGCCTACTGGCACGCGATGCGGAATTCGCTCTCCGATCCCTTCGGCGGTGGCACCGCCCAACGCCCTTGGGATGATGGCACGGATTCCATCGCCAATGCCCAGCGTCGTGTGTGGGCCTGCTTCGAGTTCATGGACAAGCTCGGGGTGGATTATTACTGCTTCCATGACCGCGACGTGGCCCCTGAGTGCGCCACGCTGGCCGAATCCAACAAAGCCTTCGATGCTGTCGCTGATGAATTGGAAAAAGCCCAGCAGCAGACCGGCAAGAAGCTCCTTTGGGGCACCGCCTGTCTCTTCGCCCATCCACGTTACTGCCAGGGCGCTGCCACCAGCCCGAACGCCAACGTCTTCGCCTATGCCGCTGCTCAGGTGAAAAAGGCGATGGATGTCACCCACCGTCTCGGTGGTGAAGGTTACACCTTCTGGGGCGGCCGCGAAGGTTACGCCACGCTTTGGAACACGAACATGAAGCGTGAGGTCGATCACCTCGCCCGCCTGCTGCACATGGCTGTCGATTACAAGAAGCAGATCGGCTACAAAGGCCCCTTCTACATCGAGCCCAAGCCACGTGAGCCCTCCACGCATCAATACGATTCCGATGCCGCTGCCTGCCTGAACTTCCTCCGCGAATACGGCCTCACCGAGCACTTCAAACTTAACCTCGAGACCAACCACGCCACCCTCGCTGGTCACACCATGCGCCACGAGCTGCAAGTGGCCGCCGCTGCCGGCGCTCTCGGCTCCATCGATGCCAACACGGGCGACGAACTCATCGGTTGGGATACCGACCAGTTCCCCACGAACATCTACCTCACCACCCAGATCATGATCGAAGTGATCAAGATGGGCGGCTTCACCACCGGTGGCCTCAATTTCGATGCGAAGTGCCGTCGCGAGTCCTTCGAGCCGGTCGATCTCTTCCACGCCCACATCGGCGGCATGGATGCCTTTGCCCGCGGCCTCAAGATCGCCCACCGCATCATCGAAGACGGTCGTCTCGATGGCATCATCAAGCAGCGCTACTCGACCTTCGACGCCGGTATCGGTGCCAAGATCGAGAAGGGCGAGGTCGGTTTCGCCGAACTGGAGGCCTACACGCTCTCCAATGGCGAGCCCTTCATCGCCAGCGGTCGCCAGGAAATGTGCGAGAACCTCATCAACGAGTATCTCTGATACTGGTCGCGGGAGTGATGGAGTCTTGGAGTGATGCCAAGCTCGGCTTGCCGAGCTGGTTGAGCACCTTCACTCCATCACTCCCCTTTCAGCGCTTCGTGGGCTTGTTCGGAGAAAATCTCCTCCTCGGCCCGTTTCTAGCGCTGCCACCTTGATGATGTCCTACTTCGCCATTGGCCTTTGCCTGCTGTTGTCTTTCCTGCTTTCAGGATTGGAGAGCGCCGTGATGGCCGTCAGCCGGGTGCGAGTGCGTCACGCTGCTGCCAATGGTGATCCGCGTGCTCGCGGCCTGCTGGCGCTCATTGAGGATCGTGATGCGCTGCTCGGCTGCATCACCGTGGCGAACCACATTGCGAATCTCACCGTCTTCCTGCTCGTGGCGCTGCCGCTCGTGCGCCATGCCAGTGTGTTGGAATCCAGCATCGTGTTCCTGCTTTCGCTGCCGATCTTCCTCATCGGTCTCGAAGTGGTGCCCAAGAAGCTCTTCCGCCGCTTTCCCTTCCGCTCGCTGCGCAGCGTCTGGCTCTTGCTGCATGCTGTCGGCGTCGCCAGACCTGTCTTTCGGGCTTTCTCGCCTTCCAAAGCCACCCCGGTGCGTGAAATCGAAGGCATCTCCACCTCCACCGAAAGCCAGCGGCGGGATGATTTGAAGCAGCTCGCTCGTTCCCTCGGCATCGAGCACCAGCTCTCTCTGCCCGCCACGCGGCTCATCGAGCACATTTTGGATTTTCATCGCCTCACCGCAGCGGATGTGATGCAGCCGCTCACGCAAAGCGTGGCCTTGGCGGCCGAGCTGCCTCTGCACACGGCGCTCATCCTTGCCCGTGAGCAAAACACGCCCGTCCTTCCCGTCCTCGGTGACAATGGCACCTTCATCGGCGTGCTCGATACCTCCGAGCTGCCCACCCAGCTCCCGCCTGATCGCCTCGTGCGTCAGCACATGCGCACGCTCGATAGCATTCACGCCAGCGAATCCGCTATCCGCGCCCTCCAGCGCCTCCGCAAGCAAGGCCGCCGCCTCGCCATCGTCACCGATGCCCGCGGCCTCCCTGCTGGTCTCATCACCGAAGAGCATCTGCTGGCTCCGCTGATGAAATAGAGGGCGAGGGAACGTTCCTTCCCCGCCATGATTCGCTCCACGCTCCTCGCCCTCTTTGCCGCTGTTTCGGCGCTTTCCGCCAAGGAACCGGCCCTCGTCTCCGATCCCAAGTTCGCCGCCATCCCGCAGGCGATGCAAAAATTCGTCGAGGATGGCTCGCTGTCTGGTTCGGTCACTTTGCTTGCTCGCGAAGGCAAGGTGCTCAGCTTTGAAGCCGTCGGCCTGGCGGACATCGCCACGAAGAAACCCATGGAGCGTGACAGCGTCTTCTGGATCGCCTCGATGACCAAGCCCATCACCGCCCTCGGCATCATGATGCTGCAAGAAGAGGGAAAGCTGAGCATCGATGATCCCATCGAAAAACATCTGCCCGAGTTCAAAGGCCAGCTCATGATTCGAGAGAAGACCGCAGAGCAAACCGTGCTCGTGAAGCCCGCCCGGCCTGTCACCATCAAAGACCTCCTCACCCACACCAGTGGCCTCGTGAGCCATTCACCCCTCGATGGCGAGGCTCTCGACGTGCTCAGTTTGAAGGAAGCCGTCATCACCTACGCACTCTCGCCCTTGCAGTTCGAGCCCGGCTCCAAATGGTCCTACTGCAATCCCGGCATCAACACCCTCGGCCGCCTCATCGAAATCGCCAGTGGTCAGGAGTATGCGGAGTTCATGGAGAAGCGAATCTTCAAGCCACTCGGCATGCGCCACACCACCTTCTGGCCGGACAAAAAAGAGCTCTCCCAACTCGCTACCTCCTACAAGCCCTCCGCCGATGGCAAAGGCCTCGAACCCGTTGGCATCCGCTACCTCACGCCGCCGTACTCGAACAAAAAACGTGCGCCGCTGGCGGCTGGCGGCCTGTTCTCCACCGCGGAGGATTTACTCAAACTCTACCAGATGATCCTCGATGGCGGAATCGTTGGCAAAAAACGCCTCATCCGCGCCGAGACACTCCAACTCATGGCCACCAACCACACTGGCGAGATGAAGGCCGGCTTTTCCGATGGCATGGGCATGGGGCTGGGCTTTCAAGTCGTGCGCCATCCCACGGGTGTGACCGCCATGCTCTCACCCGGCACTTTCGGCCACGGCGGCGCTCATGGCACGCAGGGCTGGATCGATCCCACCACCAAGACAATTTACATTCTGCTCATCCAACGCACCGGCCTCAAACCCACCGGCGACGCCTCCCCCATGCGCCAGGCCTTTCAAGAGGCCGCCGCCGCCGCGATGAAGTGAAGAACTTTCAACATCCAACGCTCAACGTCGAAGCTCCATCATCGAAGCCTCTCGACACGGTTGGGCTTGAATGTGGAACGTTCAAAGTTCGATGTTGAACGTTCACTCCACGCTCTCTAAACCAACGCCCCCATGTCTGATTCCATCCCCAACGTCCTCGCCGAACGCTACGCCACCGCCCCCATGCGCGCCCTCTGGTCGCCCGAGGGCAAAGTCAGGCTCGAACGCGATTACTGGATCGCCGTGCTCAAAGGCCAGCGTGACCTCGGCATCCCCGTGCCCGACGGCGTGATCGAGGCCTACGAAAAGGTGAAGAATCAAATCAACGTGGCCTCCATCATGGAGCGTGAGCGGGTGACCCGTCACGATGTGAAGGCACGCATCGAGGAGTTTTGCGATCTCGCTGGGCACGAGCACATCCACAAAGGCATGACCAGCCGCGACCTCACGGAGAATGTCGAGCAGCTCCAGGTCTTCCGCGCCTTGCTCGAAATCCGCCGCAAAACCGTGGCCGTGCTCGCTGGCATCGCCCGCCGCGCTGCCGTGACGCGTGATATTCCCCTCACCGCCCGCACTCACAACGTCGCCGCCCAGGCCACTACACTGGGCAAACGTCTCGCCATGTTCGGCGAAGAAACCCTGCTGGCCTTTGGCGACCTCCAAAACGTCATCGCCACCTATCCCGCTCGCGGCCTCAAAGGTGCCGTCGGCACTCGATTGGACCAAATCACTCTCTTCAACGGCGACGCGAAAAAGGCCTCTGAACTCGAAAACCGCATCCTGCATCATCTCGGCATGCCCGCCGCCTTTGGAGCCGTCGGCCAGGTGTATCCACGCAGCCTCGACATGCAGGTCGTCGCCTCGCTTTGCCAGGTCGCCAGTGGTCCCGGCAGCTTTGCCCGCACGCTGCGCCTCATGGCCGGCCATGAACTTTCTTCTGAAGGCTTCGCTAAAGGCCAGGTCGGCTCCTCCGCCATGCCGCACAAGATGAACAGCCGATCCTGCGAGCGTGTGAACGGCCTCCACGTCATCCTCAAAGGCTATCTCGCCATGGCCGTCGGTCTCGCTGGCGATCAGTGGAACGAAGGCGATGTCTCCTGCTCCGTGGTGCGCCGCGTGATGCTGCCCGATGCCTTCCTCGCTCTCGATGGCCTGCTGGAGACCTTCCTCACCATCCTGAACCAAATGGAGGTCTTCGAATCCGTCATCGAGCAGGAACTCATGCGCTACCTGCCCTTCCTTCTCACCACCACCGTCATGATGGAGGCCGTCAAAGCCGGAGCCGGACGCGAAACCGCGCACGAGGTCATCAAAGAGCACGCCGTGCAGGTCGCCAAAGACATGCGCACCGGCAAAGTCCGCGAAAACGATCTCCTCTCCCGACTCGTCGCCGATGAGCGCCTCACCCTCACCGCCGAGGATATGCAGCGCCTCGTCGCCGCTGGCAAAAACAACACCGGCGATGCCCCTGAGCAGGTCGATGCCTTCTGCGCCCGCGTCGCCGCCATCGCCAAGGAGCATCCTGAGGCCGCCAGCTACGAGCCAGGCGTCATCTTGTAAGCCTCCACCCTCACCGCCGAGTGCTTGTAACTCGGCTGGCGGCTGTGGGGATCAAAGCTGGCGTGCGTGAGCTGATTCACCCGCCCAAGGTATACCTCGCCGGGCTTCACACAGCTCGTCAATCGGGTCAATGCAGTCAATTCCGCCCGTTTTGAGATCACCCGCATCCGCTGCCCATCGCGCACGCCCAGCTTCGCCGCATCATCCGGGTTCCAATCCAGCAGCAGCTTGAATCCTTTGCGTCGTTTGGATGAATTCCGTTCATGAATGACCCATGGCAGAAAACTCGACGTCATTATCTGCCCGGCGGCACCTCGGCCAACGCTTGGAACGACAAAGCGCTTCCCTTGCCGCCCCAACAATGTCTATTCTTCGACGAACATCCCTCTAGCCCCATGAATCCGACTACCTCTGACACCGCCCCGACCTGCAACCCAGAATGGGAGAAGCACGGCTTGTTTTTCGAGTATGGCAGCGCGGCGAATCCGCGGATGCCGAAGATCGGCATTGAGGTGTTTCCGCCTGCGATGCATCACATCGCTGAGACCAAGGTCATCCCGTTGGATCTCTCACAGAAGCTTGAAACGAGCTACCCGGTCACCGGACCCAATCTCTTGGCGAACTACCTTCACATTGCCGCCGGTGACGAACTACCCATCGCCTGCCATGCCAGCAGCCAGGTCTTTTATGTCATCCGTGGCGCGGGTTTCAGCGTGATCGATGGCAAGAAGCTGAGCTGGAAAATGGGTGATCTCTTTGCGCTTCCCATCACCAGCGAGATCCTGCATCGGGCGAGCGAGGACAGCGCCTTCTATTGGGTGAACGACCAGCCGCTGATGGATTTCCTCGGTGCCAAGCCCACGACACCGAGGTTCCGCCCGCTCTATTTCTCCCGTGAACTGCTCACGAGCGAATTGGAAAAGGTGCGGAAGGAAAACGAGGGCAAGGATAAGAACCGCAACGGCATCCTGCTGGCCAATCCCGACTGCCCGCAGACGAAGACGCTCACGCACACCATGTGGTCGCTCTACAATCTGCTGCCCGCAAAGAGCAAACAGAAGGCCCACCGGCACAACTCGATCGCCCTCGATTTCGCCGTGAAGGCCACCGAAGGCGTCTATACCATGATCGGGCGTGATCTCGACAGCGATGGCAACATCATCAATCCCGTGCGTGCCAACTGGGTGGCCGGAGGAGCCTTCGTGACACCGCCCGGCTGGTGGCACTCCCATCACAATGAGAGCGATGAAGACGCCATCGTCCTGCCCGTGCAGGATGCTGGCCTGCACACCTACCTGCAGACCCTCGACATCCAATTTGCGCACGGGTATTGAGCCGGGCTTTGCGAAAGTTTTGGTCTAGAAAGTAGGGTGGATGAAAAATGAGCGAGCGGGCGCTTAGGCTTGCAGATGGGACACAAGTAACGCTGATGGAGATGCATGCTGGGAATGCCCACATGCCTGGTTCCGCTCCCCCCCAATCGCCACATGCTTTTGTCCTGCTTTCTCCAGAAAACTTTGTCCACCTTTCGCGGGTTCATGGAACATCCCTTGGAATGTCCCGCGAATCCGAAATCATCCAGCGAGCTGCTGCCGAGTTTATCCACGACCGGCACCGGTTGGGCGCGTTCGTGGGCGGGCTGCTTCGAGATGCTCATGCGGCGGAGGATGTGATTCAGGAGGTGTGGGTGCGGCTGGCGGCGGAACTGGAGAAGAGCACGCTTATCGAAAATCAAGCCGCTTGGTGTCGGGGAGTGGCGCGGAATCTCATTCTGAAGCACTGGCGGACACAGCGAACGGCGAAGGTGGTGGCTGATAGCGAAGTGATGGAGGCATTTTTGACGCAGGTGGAGACGGCTTTTGCTGAATCGGAGGATGATGCCGATGACGAATGGCAGCGGCGGCAGCAGGCGCTGGATGATTGCGTGGCTGTTCTGCCGGAGAAGTCGCGCCGGATGCTCTCGCTGCGTTACGATGGGCGGCAGTCCGTCGAGGAGGTCGCGAGGGCCACGGGCCAGAGCTTCGATGCGGTCACAAAAGCGCTTTATCGACTGCGCCAAATGCTCACGGAATGCGTGGAGCGCAAACTTTCTCAACTCACCTGATTTCCCATGAATGACGAACTGCAAAACCTGCTGCACCGCTGGCGCGAGGGATCGCTCACGGCGGATGAAATGCGCACTCTGACCGCCCTGTTAGCCAAACCGGAGGCGCGGCAGGTTTTGCGGCGCGATTGGTTTCTCGAAGCCGCGCTGCCGGAAGCGCTAGCCGCCTCTGCCGTGATCGTGCGCACGCCGCAGCCGTCCTTGGCGGCGAAACTGCGCGGCTGGATCGCCGGCTGGCTCACTGCCTGTGCGCCTCGTGCCTCCCATGAAGAGGACGCGGCGCTCTGGGCTCTGCGCTTGTGGGCGCGGACTTCCTTTGCGGCGCTCGCGGTCGGATTGGTCACCTCCGCATGGCTCGCCTGGCCGCAGCGGGAGGAGATCGCCACCGAGACGGATACCGAGCCTGCCTATTTCGCTCAGCTCATGCTGGAAACCCAACTCCCCGACTCACCATGAAAACGAAACTCATCAGCCAGATCATCGTCACCCTTGTTGTGCTCTTCGGCCTCGGCGGACTGTGCGGCTACGCCATGTCCGCCCGCATCCACTCGGGCCGTCCCGCTTGGACCCGCAGCCAGCAATGGGCTGAGCGCTGGCTGGAGCAACGCATGGCGCAGGATTTCGCCCGCATCGACGCCACGCCTGTGCAGCAGGCGAAACTCAAGCCGAGCTACGACCGCCTGCTCTCCGACTTCAACGCCATCCAGCAAGAGTCCGCGCAAAAGGTCACGGATGCCTTCAAACGTCACGGCCTCGACATGTGGAAGCAGCTCACTCCCGAGCAGCGAGAAATCATCCGCCAGACCAATCAAGAACGCCTTCAACGCAAAGCCCCACAGCCATGAAACTCTCCCTTTTCACTCTCACGCTGCTCATCGCATGGCAGTCACTCGCCCAAAACGCCGCGTTGCCGGATGGTCTCAAAAAGATCGACCGCAATGGCGATGGCAAGGTCACGCGGGACGAGATGCCGAAGCTGTTTGATCAGATCGACGCGGACAAAGATGGCATTGCGTCGGCTACGGAACTGACGGCGTATTTTGCAAAGGCCAAATCGAGTGCGCCTGCACCGGGTTCGGCGAATCCGAACGAACCGGCGGCTCGCGGCGCTTTGCCGGAAGGTGTCGAGAAACGCTCCATCACCATCTGGAGTGATGGCACACGAATGGCGGGCGATCTTTACCTGCCTAAGAACCGCAAAGAGGGCGAGAAGCTGCCCACCATCGTCTTCTGTGCGGGCACAGGTGGCACGAAGGGCGGCACGGGTGGCCGATTGGGGCCGATCTTTGCGGAGAAGGGATATGTCGCGCTGGCTTTTGACTATCGCGGCTGGGGCGAAAGCGAGAGCCAGCTCATGGCCGTCGATCCGCAGCCGAAGCCGAACGAGAAAGGCGAGCTGTCGATCAAAGTGAAAGCTCTGCGCTGGCAGATGAACTACACCGACCAGACGGAGGACATCCGCGCGGCGATCAGCTTCCTCGCGGGCGAGCTTTCGGTGGACCCGCAGCGCATCGGCATCATGGGCAGCAGCTACGGCGGCGGTCTCGTGACCTACATGGCGGGCAATGATCCGCGCGTGAAATGCGTCGTCGCCCAGGTGCCCGGCCTCGGCGGGGCCAATCGCGACCGTGCGCTAGCTGCCGCCTACAAACTGCACACGCAGCAGGCACGCGGCGAGACCGAGCCGGTGCCGCTCGAAACGGGCAAGATGACCGGCAAGATGGAAAAATACTCGAACATGCGGACGAACGCGGCCAAGAGCATCGGCTTCAGCGCCCTCGAAGCCGCTGCGAAGATTGCCGTGCCTGCGCTCTTCGTCGTCGCGGAGAACGAGGAACTGAGCAACAACGAAGTCGTCGCCGAAGCCCAGCGCCAGATCGCCGCACGCGGCGTGCCGTCGAAGTATCACGTCGTCAAAGGCATCACTCACTACGGCATCTACCGCGAAGGTTTCCAGGAAGCGAGCGCACTGGAGATCGCCTGGTTTGAAGAGCATTTGAAGGGTGCGGTGGTGAAGCCTGCCAGCACGGCTCCTGAGACAACACCAGCGCCGAAAACCGCGCCATCGGCCAAAGCAGTTCCGAGTCTCGAAGAAGGTTTCAAGACGATGGATTCGGACAAAAGCGGCAAAATGAGCCGCGAGGAGTTTGCCGTGCTCAAAGACAACACGCCCTACTTTCGCGAGCATCCCGATCACTTGGAGCCTTCATTCAAAAAGCTCGATGCGGATGCAGACGGCGCTTTGACGCTGGAGGAGTATCGAAACATTGCCAAGCCTCGCCAAAACAAAGGCGGTCAGGGCAAGGCAAAGCGGCCACCGGCGGAAACGGAAGCTCCAAAGCCATCGGCCAAGGCCTCAGCCGACCAAAGCACTCGCTTCCCAGATGCCGATCTGGCCTTCTTTGAGAAGAAGATCCGCCCGGTGCTGATCAAGAGCTGCTACGAGTGCCACAGCGCGGAAGCGGACAAGTTGAAGGCGGGATTTGCGCTCGATTCGCGGGATGCCTTGCTCAAAGGCGGCGACAGCGGTGTGGCGGTGGTGCTCGGGAAGCCGGAGGCGAGTTTGCTCATCACATCGCTGAGTCACGCAGATGAAGATTTGAAGATGCCTCCGGAGAAGCAGGGTGGGAAGTTGTCGGACTCGATCATCGCGGACTTCACAGAATGGGTAAAGCGTGGCGTGCCGATGCCTGCGGCGAATGCAGTGACGACCAATGAGAAGATGGAGGCGCGGCTGGCGCACTGGGCGTTTCAGCCAGTGAAGGATTCGCCTGCGCCAACGGTGAAGAACACAGCTTGGTCGCGCTCGGAGGTGGATCGCTTTGTGTTGGCGGAGTTGGAGGCGAAAGGACTCGCGCCAGTCGGTGATGCGGAGCCTGCGGCGCTGCTTCGTCGTGTGCATCTTGACCTGACCGGACTGCCGCCGACGGCGGAGCAGGTGCAGGCGTTTCTCGCCGCGCCGAGTGAGTCGCGCATTGAGGGCGTCATTGATGAACTCATGAAGTCGCCGCAGTTTGGCGAGCGCTGGGGGCGTCACTGGCTGGATGTGGCGCGGTATGCGGAGAGCAGCGGCAAGGAGACGGACTTCGCCTATCCGCAGGCGTGGCGGTATCGCGATTATGTCATCAAGGCCTTCAATCAGGATATGCCGTTTGATCAGTTCATCCGCGAGCAGATCGCGGGCGATTTGTTTGAGGCTCGCGATGACAAGGAGCGGGCGGAGTTGCTCATCGCCACGGGATTCCTCGCCATCGGGCCGAAGTCGCACATCGAGAAGAACCCGCTCCAGTTTGAAATGGATGTGGTGGATGAGCAGATCGACACCGTGAGCCAAGCCTTCCTCGCGACGACGATGGCCTGCGCCCGCTGCCACGATCACAAATACGATCCCATCACGCAGCGCGACTACTACGCGCTCGCGGGCATCTTCCGCAGCACGGACACGAAGTTTGGCACGGTCGAGATGATTCAGAATAACAACGCCAGCACCCTCGTGCCTTTGCCTGCCAGCGCAGGACAACCCGATGCGCTCAAACGCCTCACACCGCGAGAACGCAGCAAGCTGGAAGGCTCCATCGCGCAGAAGACCGCTCGCCTGGCCGAACTGACAAAACAACGCATGTTTGCCTCGTCGGAGTTTGTGCAGACGCGGCTACGGCTCGCCACCGACAAGTCCCATCTCGCCGCTTACGAAGCCGATGGCACGCCGAAGCAGTTCGCCACCTGTGTGATGGAGCGCAAGCAGCCGCGTGACTCCGCGCTGCTGCTGCGTGGCGAAGTACAAAAGCCCGGCGACATGGTTCCGCGTGGCCTGCCGATGCTCGCCAAAGCCAACACCGCGATCCCCAACCGAAGTGGTCGCAAAGAACTCGCCTCATGGATTTCATCGCCGGACAATCCGCTCACCGCTCGCGTGATCGTGAACCGCGTGTGGCTGCATTTGTTTGGCCAAGGCATCGTCGCCACGCCGGACAACTTTGGTTTGTCAGGCCAAGCGCCCACGCATCCAGCGCTGCTCGATCATCTCGCCACGCGCTTCATGAAGGAGGGCTGGTCGGTGAAGAAACTCATCCGCGAGCTGATGACCAGCCGCGTCTATGCGCTGAGCACCGCGCACGATGCGAAGAACCACGAAGTCGATCCCGACAACACGCTGCTCTGGCGCATGACGCCGCGCCGCCTCGATGCCGAGTCCATCCGCGATGCCATGCTGCTCACCGCTGGCAAGCTCGACCTCACGCCGCCCACCAGCAGCGCCGTCGCCATGTATGGCGAAGGTTATGTGACCGGTGTGCAGACGCAGAATCGCGGCGCACTCGATCAAATCTTCCTCTATCGCTCCGTCTATCTGCCCGTGATGCGCAACGCGCCCCTGGAGTCGCTCACGCTCTTTGACATGGCCGCAGGCAGCACCGTCACCGGCCAGCGTCCGCAGACCACGGTGCCCTCGCAGTCGCTTTATTTGCTGAACAGCGCCTACGTCATCAAAATGGCCGAGTTCGCCGCGCAAGCCCTCCTCACCGAACGCCCGACAAGCGAGCCACACCGCGTGAAGCTCGCCTACGAGCGCATCTTCAACCGCCCACCCACCGACGCCGAGATCGAAGCCGCGCTCGCCTTTGTGAAAACGAAACCCGATGCCGCCAAAGGCTGGGCCGCCCTCTGCCAGAGCCTCTGGGCCAGTCATGAGTTCTTGGCGAGGAGTTAATATGAAAACAGAACTCCAACAGCCGAAGCGGTTACTTGATGCTAAGAGTCATCGCCCAAAAGCCGCATCGAGTTTGTCCAGCAAGGCCAGGCCCTTCTTGGCAGAGCCGCGAGCAGCCATGGCGCGGAAACGGCTTTCGGCGTCAAACTCAGCGATGGAGATGGTGGCGAGTTCCTCCATCAGTTTGTTCACGCTGAGGTCGCGGTGTTTTGCAAGCTGGCGGAGCCGGGAGTGCTTATCATCAGGCAGACGAATGGTGACGGTGCTCATAAGATTAGAGGGTTTTGAGGAATTGAGCGGGTGTAAGGATGTTCAGGAAAGGAAAAGTCAGCTCGCCACGCGAGACATCACGGAGATTATTGGTGACGATGGTGGTGGCACCACCGGCGAGAGCGAGTTCGACAAGATGGTTGTCCGCCTCGTCCGGCAGGTTTGGCCGCCAGAGGTAATAAACCTTCACCCACTCGCAAACCGAGAGGAAGGACTCCAGAAGGGTAAGTCGATCCTTTTCGCTCAGCGGACTCTTCGCCATCAAAACCGAGCGCACAAACAGGTCCTCGTATTCGCTGAAAAGCGCCATGCCGATCACTGGCCGTGCCAAACCCTTCAAACAGGCTCGCAGCACATCACGATTGTCCCCGCCGCCTCGGCTCAGGGCCGCGCCAACCAGAACATTCGTGTCGATGACCACCCTCGGACTCATTGTTTAGGTGATAGCATATATGCCATCATTCCGTCAAGCCGCCAAAACAGCACCAACCAAGCATTCTCACCGCCATGAATCCCTTTCTCCAACACTCCACCTCCGCACTCCCCGCGTTCTCCCGCCGTGAATGGCTGCAAAACACCAGCGCAGGCTTTGGTTATCTCGCTTTGAGCGCTCTTGCCACTCAGCGGGCACTCGCAGATAACGCAGCACCACTCGCGCCGAAGCAGCCGCATTTCCCCGCGAAGGCCAAGCGCGTGCTCTTCCTCTGCATGGACGGCGGGCCGTCGCATGTGGACAGTTTTGATTACAAGCCCGAGCTGGCGAAATACGCGGGCAAACCCATCGGCAAGGGCAAGGTGCCCACGGGCAAGCTCATGGCTCCGGTGTGGGAGTTCAAGCAGCGTGGCCAGAGTGGCCTGTGGATCAGCGAGCTGTTCCCACAGATCGCCACGCACGCGGACAAGCTCTGCCTCATCCGCAGCATGAAGACCGACGTGCCAAATCATCCGCCCGCCTTCCTGCAAATGCACTGCGGCATCCCCACCGCACCGCGTCCCAGCATGGGAGCCTGGATCACCTACGGCCTCGGCACCGCGAATGAAAACCTGCCCGGCTTTGTCACCCTCAGCCCGAATCCCGGCAACGGCGGTCCCGCGAACTATGGCAGCTCGTTTTTGCCCGCCATTTATCAAGGCACCCGCATCGGCAATGGACGCGCTCCCATCGCCCAGGCCAAAATCAGCAATCTCGCGCATCCGCAGCTCGCGCGGCCCGAGCAACGCGCTCAGCTCGACTTTGTGCAGCAGCTCAACAAAGCCGCGCAGCAACGCCAGCCAGAGAACGCCGCCATCGAAGGCCTCATCGAGTCGCATGAACTCGCCTTCCGCATGCAAGACGCCCTGCCCAGCGTGCTCGACATCGAAAGCGAATCCGACACCGTGAAAAAACTCTACGGCATCGGCGATAACACCACCGACGACTTTGGCCGCCAGTGCCTCATGGCGCGGCGCATGTTGGAGGCCGGCGTGCGCTTCGTGGAGGTCAATCACGGCGGCTGGGACCAGCATCGCAACCTCACCGAAGACCACGGCAAACACGCCGCCGCCGTCGATGGCCCCATCGCGGGCCTCCTGACCGATCTCGAAGGTCGCGGCCTGCTCAAAGACACGCTCGTCATCTTCGCAGGCGAGTTTGGCCGCACGCCGTATGCACAGATCGAGGACGGTCGCGATCACAACCACACCGGCTACACCACCTGGTTCGCCGGTGCCGGTGTGAAGCCCGGTCACAGCCACGGCGAAACCGACGAGTTCGGCTACGAGAGCGTCATCGACCCCGTCCACATCCACGACTGGCACGCCACCATCCTCCACCTCCTCGGCCTGGAGCACACGAAGCTCACCTACCGCTACGCTGGCCGCGACATGCGCCTCACGGAAGTGAAGGGGAATGTGGTGAAAGGAATCATCGCGTGAGCCTCCATTTCAACTGCATGACTCCAAAGCTTCACCGCTCCATACTTCTCCTCTGCTCTCTCTGGGTCTTTGCGGTTCAAACCAAGGCCCAAACCGCCGCGCCTGACCGCTTCCAGCAGCTCGATAAGAACAGCGACGGCAAGCTCACTCAGGAGGAGTTTCCGTATCCCTTCTTCTTCAAAAAGCATGACAAGGACGGCGATGGAATGCTCTCGCGTGAAGAAGCGGCGGAGATCAAGGCCGCTGGCGGGAAGACAACAACCGCGCCATCGACAGCCGCTCCCGCTGCAGCATCGGATTTCAAACCCCGCCCGCACGGCGATGAAGCCACGAAGGCCGGATTGAAGCCCGAGGTGCTCGCGAAGCTCGACATCGCGCTGCAACAAGCCGTGGCGAACAAGGAAGTCTCCGGCGTCATCGGCTTCATCCATCACAAAGGCGAGCGCGGCTACTTCGAGGCTTTCGGTTGGCAGGAAATCGAGGCACAGAAGTCACTGCCGAAAGACGCCCTCTTCCGTCTTCAGAGCATGACGAAGCCGGTCATCGCCGCCTGTGCCATGTCGCTCTTCGACGCGGGCCTGTTCACGCTTGATGAGCCGATTTCCAAGCACTGCCCCGAATGGGCCGAGCCGAAGGTGTTGGAAAACGGCCAGCTCGTGCCCGCGAAGTTCGCCATCACGCCGCGCATGTTGATGAGCCACAGCAGCGGTCTGTATTACGGTGACATCCAGAAAGGGGCGCTCAGCAAGGCCGGTAACGAAGGCGCGACCTTCACACCCGTCGCCACCACCAACCGAGGCGCGAAAACGACGCTCAAAGAGTTCTTGGAAGGCCTCGCCAAAGCACCGCTGAAGTTTCATCCCGGCACCGGCTGGCAATACGGCCACAGCATCGACGTGCTGGGCCGCTACATCGAAGCCGTCGCGGGCAAACCGCTCGATGAAGTGCTCCAGGAGCGCATCCTCGGCCCGCTGAAGATGACCAGCACCGACTTCCGGGTGCATCCTGAAAACGCAGCCCGCATCTGCCAGATCTACACGCAGCCTCAGCCGGGTGTGTTGCGTCGTGGACGCGAGGCCAGCCAGCTCACCGAGAAGCCCACGCTCTTTCTCGGCGGCCAGGGCTTGATCAGCAGCACGGAGGACTACGAGCGCTTCTGCCGCATGATGATGAATCGCGGCGAACTCGACGGCGTTCGTGTGCTGAAGGCCGAGAGCGTCGATCTCATGTTCCAAAACCATCTCAAGCCCGAACTCGGCCAGAAATACGGCCTCGGGGGCGCAGTGGACGGCGAAGGCGGCTACGCCTGGGGCGGCGCGAACGGCACGCAGTTCTGGCTCGACCGCACCAACCAGCTCTTCGGCATCTTCATGGTCCAAACCCAAAACTACCGCGCCCCGACTTACAACGCCTTCAAAACCCTCGTGAACGAATCCGCAGGGATCGCCAGCAAAGGCGGCATGGGGGGAAGTGGAGGCGGCACGAGCAACCTCTTCAAACAGCGCGACAAAAACAACGACGGAAAACTCGGCCCCGACGAACTCCCCACCGCGCTCTTTGACCGGCTGGATGCGGACAAGGATGAGTTCGTCACCGAGGAAGAAGCGAAGGCGTTATCCAAGCCACGACCATGAAAAAACTTCGATTCCTTATTCTCACCTTCGGCATCGCGTCGCAATCAGAGGCGCAGAGTCCTAAGCTCACCGAAGGGTTTAAGCGGTCTGACAGCAATGGCGACGGCAGGTTGTCTGCCGATGAGGTGAATCAATTTTCGCAACTCAAGACGAAGCTCCAGGGAGCGGACAAAGATGGCGACGGCCTCATTACCTTCGAGGAATTCCGCACGCATCTGTTGGCCGGGCTGCGTCCGCCGAGCACTCCGTCATCGCTGTCATCACCAGCGACAAAGCTGACTGCGGGCGAGCACACGCGAACGATCGCCGTGGGCGATTTGCAGCGTCGTTATCGCGTGCATGTGCCGAAGAACTATGATGCGGCGAATCCCACGCCGGTGGTCGTGGTCTATCACGGTGGCGGCGGCAATCCTGAGAGCATGGTGAGCCTCACAGGGATGAATGTGAAATCGGAAGAGGCGGGATTCATGGTGGTGTATCCCTTTGGCACGGGGGTGCTGGACAACTACCTGCTCACTTTCAACGGCGGTGACTGTTGCGGATACGCCATGCAAAAGAAGATTGATGATGTTGGCTTCACCCGCGCGTTGCTGGATGATTTGGCGAAGGTCGCGAACGTGGACACAAACCGCGTCTTCGCTACCGGCCTCTCGAATGGCGGCATCATGGCCCATTACGTCGCATCGGAGTTATCCGACCGCATTGCGGCCATAGCGCCGGTCGGCGGGCCGTTGATGATGGACGCATGTCGCCCCACACGTCCCGTTTCCGTGATGCATTTCCACGGCACTGCGGATGAGTTTGCACCGTTCAAGGGCGGCTTGGGCAAAGGTGCGAAACTTGAAGCGACAGACTTCACGTCGGTGGATTTTACCATAAAGAATTGGGTGAAAGCAAATGGCTGCAAGACCGAACCCGAAGTGGTTGCACTGCCCGATAAGGCTGACGATGGCATGAAGTCCACGCGCAAGACCTGGAGCGGCGGGAAGGACGGCAGCGAGGTCGTGCTCATCGAAATCGAAGGCGGCGGGCACACCTGGCCCGGCATGGACTCGCCGCTCGCCATGCTCGGAAAGTCCACCAAGGATATCTCAGCCAATGATTTAATGTGGGAGTTTTTCCAAGCGCATCCGATGAAGCCGGTTGCCGCTCCGATGCCAGCAGCGGAAATTGCGCCAGGTCAACCGAAGGCGCTTCCGGACAGCGATGCGACGCGCGATGCGGCGGGCACCGGGCAGATGTTCGAGGCGATTCATGTTCCGGGCTTCACGGATTTCCGCGAAGGGCTGAATGGGTTTGCACTCGGCGATTTCGACAAGAACGGCTATCTCGACATCCTCACTGTGACCACGGAGCCCTTCGCTCTCGATGCGACGTGGGGCGATGAGACCGGCGGGGTCAAACGCACACGCAATCCGAAAGACAGGCTGCGGTTGCTGCTCAACTTCGGCGGATTCCGGCTGCAGTCGCAGGCCGTGACGCTCACGGGGTCGGCAGCCACTCCCGATGACCTCAGTCAGGGCTGGCGCGGCGCTCAGGTGCCGGCGCTCGCGGATTTTAATGGCGACGGGTTGCTCGATGTTTTCATCACGCGGCAGGCACCGATGAGCAACGGAAAGATTCGCGAGGGTTCCAAGGCCATCGGCTGCAGTTTGTTTTTGAGCGATGGTGGCTTCGACCGGTTCCGCGATGTCTCCGTCGAATACGGCGCGCTCAATCAACTAGCTTACAACCGGCAGGTAAGCCTCGGCGATGTGAATCGCGACGGCTTCATCGACATCGCGCTCGGGGCTGACAATGTGGTGAATACCTTCGAGGGACTGCCGAAGTCGGCGCTGTTCGTCTTTCAGCCGAAGGATGGAAAATTCGCGGGCGGGAAGTTCGCCGACATCGGTGGCACGGACCTCATCCCGGACTTCGGCGGCTTCTATCACGACAGCGCGCGGGACAAAGCCGGCCCGAATCTCGCGCTGCGTGACATCGACAAAGACGGCGACCTGGACCTGATTCAAAGCACCCACGTGCTGCTTGTTTTCTCGCAGCCACCGACTCTGCCCTACTCGCCGGCGGAGTATCGGCATGGCCTTTTCAACTGGCGCAACCTTCTCGCTGAGACGGGCCGGTTTCAGTTCGAGAACGTCACGGGTAACGGCTTCGCCTCTGAGGCCCGACTGCGCTACGACCGCGAGGCGGAGCGGCTCGTGCCGATGACGGAAGCGCGGGCGCCGGGCCTGCCGTATCTCGTCTTTGGCGACGTCAACAACGATGGGTTGCTCGACGCGCTGGCCGTGGGCGGTGGCGACCCATTCAATCGGCCCGCGACGGAGGATGTCGGCGCGCGGTTCTGGTATAACCGCAGCGGCTTTCGTTTCGAGGAAGCGACCGCGAAGTCCGGGCTGGGGCCGCTCAATCAGAGCTACCGCGAGTGGTTTGCCTTCTTCGATGCCGCACCCAGCGCCACCGTGAAGGCCTTCAACCCTGCGGCGCGGAAGATTCGCTCGCAGCCCGGATTGACGCCGAAGAACCCACTCGACAACCGGCCCTCGTATTCCGATGCCGTCTTCGGCGACTTCAACAACGATGGCTGGCTCGACATCGTCGTGTTCGACCGGCTGGAGTCGCAAGCGATTGAAACGCGCTCGTTCCTGTTTCTGAATCGCGGCGATGGGACATTCGAGCCGCAGCCGACCACCATTTCCGGGCTGAACGGAACGGGCATCTGCGGCGCGGCGGCTGACCTCAACAACGATGGCTTGCTCGATTTAATAATCGCCGCCGACCCCGACAACACGGGGAAAGCGAGCGACCCGCGCCGCTACGAAAGCATGGTCTTCATGAACGCCGGGACTCGCGGTGCGCGCGACAACCACTGGCTGCGCGTGCGCTTCTCCGGCGTCAGCGATGCGCAACTCCTCGGCGCGAGTGTCGAAGTGCGCGAACCCGGCACGGACCAGCTGCTGGGCATGCGCGGCATTTATTCGAACCAGGGTTACAAATCGAGCAGCGCCCTCGAAGCGCACTTTGGCCTGGGAAAAATCGCACGCGTGAATCTCCAAGTGCGCCTGCCCGGTGGCAGGAAGGTGAATGTCGCGGACGTTGCCGCCGAGCGGTATCTCGATGTGAACCTCAAGGAAGGAGAGGTGCGCGAAGTCGTGGTGAAGGAAGCTCCGTCGGAAAAAGCGGCACCGGCCGCGCGTCAACCATGACTCAAGGAACTCACATCTCTTTCGAGCCGACGGGCCACTTCTCCAAGAAATCAATCCGCAACCACCGACCGAAAACACGCTTAAAAATCAATCCATGAAACTCTCCGCCATCCATCTTCTCACCATCCTCCTCACAGCCTTCTCGCTCCCCATTCTTGCGCAGAGTTCCAAGCTCACCGAAGGATTCAAGCGGGCTGACAGCAACGGCGACGGCAAGCTGTCTGCCGATGAGGTGAATCAGTTTGAGCAGCTCAAGACGAAGCTCCAGGGAGCGGACAAGGATGGTGATGGGGTGATTACGTTCGATGAGTTTCGGGCGCATCTGTTGGCCGGAGCGCGTCCGCCGAGCACGCCGTCATCACCGGCGACAAAGCTGGTGGCGGGCGAGCAAACGCGGACGATTGCCGTCGGTGATTTGCAGCGGCGTTACCGTGTGCATGTTCCCGAAAAATACGATGCCGCGAAGCCCACGCCGGTGGTCATTGTCTTTCACGGTGGCGGAGGCAATCCCGAGAGCATGGTGCGTCTCTCGGGCATGAATGCGAAGTCGGACGAGGCTGGGTTCATCGTCGTGTATCCCTATGGCACCGGAAAGCTGGAGGATTACTTGCTCACTTTCAACGGCGGCGGTTGCTGCGGTTATGCGATGCAAAACAAAATCGACGACGTCGGCTTCACCCGCGCTTTGCTCGACGACCTCGCGAAGGTCGCGAACGTGGACACGAACCGCGTCTTCGCCACCGGCCTCTCGAATGGCGGCATCATGTCGCATTACGTCGCGTCGGAGCTGTCCGACCGCATCGCCGCCATCGCGCCGGTCGGCGGCCCGCTGATGATGGACGCGCCGAACGCAAAACGCCCCGTTCCCGTCATGCACTTCCACGGCACGGGTGATGAGTTTGCACCCTTCAAGGGCGGTTTCGGCAAAGGCACAGCCAGTGGCAAGGGCGTGACCGATTTCAAATCCGTCGAGCATACCATCCAAAGCTGGGTGAAAGCGAACGGCTGCAAGCCAGAGCCCGAAGTCGTCGCACTGCCCGACAAGGCCGATGACGGCATGAAATGCACCCGCAAGACTTGGAGCGGCGGCAAGGACGGAAGTGAAGTGGTGCTCATCGAAATCGAAAATGGCGGCCACACCTGGCCCGGCAACGAACCCACCGTCGCCATGCTCGGCAGAGCGACGAAGGACATCTCGGCCAATGATTTGATGTGGGAGTTTTTTCAGAAGCATCCCAAAGCCGCTGCAACCGCGCCATGAAATGCCGCTTTCTCTCCGTGGTCCTCAGTGCCTGCTGTGGTTACATCCACGCCGCCGACACGAGACCCTGGACCCTCGGCACCACGGAGGGCCGCCAGCACCTCGTCACCCCGGACGGCAAGCCCTTCCTCATCCTTGGCCTTTCTCACGCGAGCGGGGCATGGCAGGGAAAGCTCGGCCCGGCCAGGCAACAAGCGCTGGAGCACCTGCGGGCCGATTTGCGCGAGTTGAAGTTCAACGCCGTCGGCTACGTCCCGGAACTCATCGGTGAGTTCAACTACATCCACAACGCCGATCGGCTTCCCGGATCCCCCGGCACCGTCACGGGCCAGGGACAGCGCAAGCATCTCTACGAGGATGTGTTTGATCCAGCCTTTCACACGCGGCTGCGAAAGCACATTCGAGGCATCGCCGCCAAGACCGCGCAGGATGCCCACTGCATCGGCTATTGGTGGACGGACATCCCTGTGTGGAATCCCGGCCAGCAGAAGCAGAAGTTCGGCATGAGTTATGTCGATTTCATCCGTGCACTGCCCGACGGCGCACCGGGGCGCGTGCGCTACGAGTCGTGGAAAAAGGAAAACGCTGCTGCGAAGGACGACGCCTTCCACGTCCTCATCGCGCGAGAACTCTACACCGTCACCGCAGCCGCGTATCGCGAGTTCGCTCCGGGCAAGCTCCTCTTCAGCGAGCGCTACAACACCATCCCCGGTGCACCGCTGGAGATCATCGCCGAGGCGGGCAAGGTGGTGGATGTCATCTCCTTCCAGCCCTACGAGAAGACGCTCAAGGGCGACATCCTCGACCAAGTCCACGCCATGACCGGCAAGCCCATCATTCTCTCCGATTGGAGCCTCAGTTTTCCCGTCGAAGGCCACACCAACACCATGTGGCCGCAGTTTCCCACGCCCACCGAAGCCGCCACCGCCTACGAAGCCTATCTCACCAGCGCCTTCGCCAAGCCCTACATCCTCGGCTACTTCAAATGCCAATACCGCGACGCCATCCTGCCCACCGGCCAGCTCAAACAAGGCATCCGCAGCGTGAGCGGCGAGCTGCGAAAAGACTGGGCGGAGAGCCTGCGGCAGATTCACACGCGGCTGCTGGAGAAGTTTGGCAGGTGGTGAGCGCCCCCCCCTTGCGACAACCTACGGAACAAGACTTTTTAAACCATGACTCCAAAACTCCACCACTCCCTTTTCCTCCTCTGCGCTCTCTGCATCTCTGCGGTTCAAGTCCACGGCCAAGCCTCGAAATGGAAAGGCATGGGTGTTTCCACCGGAGCACCCTTGCCTCCGGCGGAGAACTTCAAGCCGCGTCCGCATGGTCCTGAACTCACGAAGTCTGGCTTGAAGGCAGATGTGATCGCCAAGCTCGATGTTGAGATGCAGCGTCATGTCGCGGCGAAGAACGTGGCGGGCATCAGCGCCCTCATTCACAAGGACAGCGTGCGCGGCTGGTTCGAGACCTTTGGCATGGCGGACATCGAGCAGAGTCGGGGGATGGACAAAGACGCCATTTTTCGCCTCATGAGCATGACGAAGCCGGTCATTGCGCTCGCGGCGCTCACGCTTTACGACGAGGGCAAGTTCACGCTCGACGAACCCATCGCGAAACATTGCCCCGAGTGGGCGGAGCCGAAGGTGAAGGAAGGCGGCGCGGTCGTTCCGGCGAAAGCGGCCATCACGCCGCGCATGTTGATGAGCCACAGCAGCGGCCTCGGTTACGGCGGCGGGCAGGCTGCGGCGGCGATGGCGTATCAAGCGATGACAAAGCCGGGCGCGACCTTGAAAGAGTTTTCCGAGGCGGTGGCGAAGGAGCCGCTGATGTTCCAGCCCGGCACGAGCTACAACTACGGCATGGGCCTCGACATCCTCGGGCGCTACCTCGAAGCCCTCACCGGCCAGCCGCTCGATGTCATTTTGAAAGAGCGTCTCTTCGGCCCGCTGAAGATGCCCGACACCGATTTCCACGTCCCGACGGCGAAAGTAGGCCGCCTTTGCCAAATCTACGGCCAGCCCAGCCCCGGCGTGCTCGTGCCCGGAACCGACCTCGCCAAGGTCAGCACCAAGCCCACACTCTGCCTCGGCGGTCACGGCCTCTTCGGCACCATCGGCGACTATGAGCGGCTCTGCCTCATGATCCTGAATCGCGGCGAACTCGACGGCGTGCGAGTGCTGAAGCCCGAAACGGTCGATTTGATCTTCGAGAATCATTTGAAACATCCCACGATGAAATACGGCCTCGGCGGCATCGTGAACGGCGCGGGCAGCTACGGCTGGGGCGGCGCGGACGGCACGCAGTTCGTCGTGGACCGCAGCAAGCGCACCTTCACGCTCTTCATGGTGCAGACGCAGCACTACAAAGCCTCGACCTACCCCGCCTTCCTCGCCCTCGCGAACGAAGCCTGCGGCCTCCCCGCACCCGCGATGCCCATGACCGGAACACCCGGCAAACCCGGCGCTGGTGGTGCAGGCGGTCCCTTCCAGCAACGCGACACCAACAAGGACGGCAAACTCAGCCGCGACGAACTTCCCGCCGCACTCTTCGACCGGCTCGATGCCGACAAGGATGGCTCCGTCACCGAGGCGGAGCTGACGGCGCTGTGGAAGAGATGAAGTGAGCAGTGGGACTGCTGCCCTTGGCTCGAGCGGCAGTCCGCGATTATTCTCCGACTCTGAAACTTTTTTGGCAAATGACGCCGCAAAACGGGAGGTATGATGTGCCTCCACAATGTCGCAGCCATCAGACCATCCTCCGCATGACCAGTTTCTCCGCCTCTATGCGGAGCATGAGGTGGCGTTGCACACGTTTGTGCGGTCGATGCTGCCCACGCGGGAAGAAGCATCGGAGGTGATGCAGGAGGTCATTGTGATTCTTTGGCAGAAGTTTAGCAGCGTGGAGGATTTCCGGCCCTGGGCTTTCGGGGTGGCTCGGATCGCGGCTCTGCGGCATCTGGAGCGCCGAAAGCGTGACCGGCATGTGTTTGGTGATGCCTTGGTGAACCGGCTCGCGGATCTGGCGCTGGTGCAGGAGACGCAGCATCTCTCCCAGCGCGAGGCCCTGGACGGCTGCCTGCATAAACTTCCCGCCGCACAGCGCGAGCTGGTGCTCACCGCTTACACCAAAGGCACCCGCATGGATGATCTCGCCACGCAGCGCGGGCAGTCGCCGATGGCCCTTTATAAACTGCTCCACCGTATCCGGCAGGCCTTGCTGGACTGCGTGCAGCGCACACTCGCACAGGAGGAACACGCATGAATCCAAACTGGCACGATCTAATTCAGCGGCACATGGCCGGACTCACCACGGACGATGAAGCCGCCGCGCTTCAAGAGCTGCTCAAAAAAGACGACAACGCGGCACACTTGTATCTGCGCTACACGAATCTCGATCTGGCCCTGGAATCCAAGGCTTCGTCGATGGACGCGACATGCGAGCTGCTGACAGCACCCGCGGCGATCCGCTCTCCTCGCTGGCTCTCCTGGCGTCCGCTCACCGCGGCGGCGGCGGGGATTGTGTTTGGCATGCTTTGCACGTCGGTCGTGTTTGGCTTTGTGAACCAAAAGGCGGCGGCGAAGAGAATGCCGCTGGTGGTTTTTGATCCCGGCTGGGAAAGTGACGCGGCTTTGGAGGATGGACTGCCGCATGCCATCGGCCAATGGGGCATGGATTCGGCCAGGGTGGTCTCGGCGGAGGACGGAGTGGAGCCTCTGCAGGGCCAGCGAATGCTTCGGCTGGAGCCGATTCCGAGGGAAAAGAACGTCAAGAATCACACCTCGCGGGCTTATCAGGTGCTCGATTTGCGTTCGCAGCCCCTGGCCGTGATGAATGGCGAGATGCAGGTGGAGGTCACCGCTTCATTTTGCGCCATGAACAGCGACATCAGCTCGCGTTACCTCATCCGTGCCATCGCGTTGGATGAGGTGCCGGAGGCTGCCATGAAGAACTTCTGGTCGAAGGTGGAAAGCGATGGCGTGGTTTCTGAATCGCAGCGCTTTGACACGGTGCCCGGAGATTCGGGCTGGCATACGTTCAGCATGAATCTACGCCTGCCGCCGGGATCGAAGACACTCGTGCTGATCTTCGGTGCCGTGCCTCCCGAGGACGCTGCTCAGCCGCCTTTCATGCACTACCTTGATGACGTGCAGGTCACTCTGCTCACCTCCCAACCTCTTCCATGAACACAGATTCCATCGCCACACCCAATCGCCGTTTCTTTCTGCGTGCCACGGGCATCAGCCTCGCATTGCCTTTGCTGGAATCGCTCGGAGGTCGTGTCTTCGCACAAAACGCCGCCGTCGGGTCGCTCGCGGGCAAAGCCGCCGCCGCATCTTTCCCCATGCGCATGGTGTGCATCGGCAATTTGCTCGGTTTTTATCCACCGGCTTTCTTCCCGACGAAAGCAGGCGCGGACTACGAGCTGCCGGAATCCATCGAAGCTCTCAAGCCGCATCAAAAAGACTTCACGCTCTACTCAGGACTCGATCACGGCGTCAAAGGCGGGCATTTTGCCATGAGTTCTTTTCTCAGCGGCGTGCGCACCTCCGATGCGAAAGGCATGCCCGAGGGCAACATCACCGTCGATCAACGTGCGGCAGAGACGATGGGTGGCGCGACGCGGTTTCCATCGCTCACGCTCGGCTCCGAGAGCGGCATTCATGGCGGCTGTCTGATGTCGTGGACCCGCAGCGGCACGCGAGTGCCGCCCATCAGCACGCCGCGAGAGTTGTTCCAGAAGCTCTTCATCAATGAAGATGCCAAAAGTCTCGCCGCATCCATGGACCGGCTCGATTTGAAAGGCTCCATCCTCGATGCCGTGAACGGCGACGCAAAATCTCTCCAGCGCCAACTCGGCCAGCGGGACAAGGAAAAGCTCGACGAATACTTCACCTCCGTCCGCGATGTGGAGAAGCAGATCGAGCTGCGCCGCCAATGGGCCAGCGTGCCGAAGCCGGACCCGAAGATGCAGGAGCCGAAGAACCGGGATTTCGTCGCCGACCTGCCGGTGATGTATGACCTCATCGCCCTCGCCTTGCAGACGGATTCCACGCGCATTGCCACGTTGGAGATCGGCGGTGATTTCGAGGCCTCCGCCTTCGGCTTGGGCGGCGGCTACCACGGCCTCTCCCATCACGGCCAACGCCCCGACGCCATCAAAGGCCTCATCAAGATGGAGCGCTATCAGGTGGAGCAGTTCGCCAAGTTCCTCGCCAAGCTCAAATCCATCCAGGACGGCTCCGGCACACTGCTGGATCATTCCATGGTCCTTTTCGGCAGCGGCATGGGCAATGCGAACGCCCACACGAACAGCAATCTCCCCATCATCCTCGCGGGTGGCGGCTTCAAGCATGGCGATCACAAAGCCTATCCCGCGAAGGGGCCGGGCCGTCAGATGCTCTGCAATCTTTATCTCTCCATGCTGCAACACTTCGGTGCCGAGGTGGAGGCATTCGGGACGAGCACGGGAACACTCACCGACCTCGCATAAGCCTCAGACCAAAGTCATATGCTCCGCTTCTCATTTGCTCTGCTCCTGTCTTCTATCGTTCCGGTTATCGCCGCTAGTGATGGCAACGCGATCCCACAGTTCCTCCAAACTTACTGCAACGAATGCCACGGCACCGAGAAACAGAAAGGCGACCGCCGCTTCGACACGCTGGCACTCCCCGTCGCCAAGGTGGACACCCTGATCGATCTCAAGGACATTCTGGATCAAATCAACCTCGGCGAAATGCCGCCGAAGAAGTCGAAGCAGCCCTCCGCAGACGAACTCAAAACCTTCATCGAGCAAGCCAGCCTCGCTCTCACCCAAGGTCGCGAAACTCTCGCCAGCACAGGTGGCAGCAGCGTTCTCCGTCGGTTGAACCGCACGGAATACCTGCACACCATCAGCGATCTCTTCTCGTTGAATATGGCGGCGTTTGATCCAACGACGAAATTCCCACGCGATCAATCCGCCGAGCACATGGAAAACCTCGGCGATGTGCTGCAAACCTCCGGTTACCTCCTCGACCAGTATCTCGATGCCGCGGATGCGGTGGTGGAAAAGGCCTTCGCTCAGCAGCGGCAGGTGAAGGAGCAGGCGTGGCACTTCACCAAGAACTTCAGGTCCAACCTGAAAAGAAAGGAGAAGGACTACAACAACGCACACCTGCTCGTGGAGGAGTGCATGGACTCCGACAAGCACACGGCTGGATTCGGCGTGATTGAGGATTTCCTCGATGGCGTGCCAGCAGATGGCTTTTACGAGGTCCAGGTTCTCGTCAAAGCCATGAACCGGGAGCATCCGTATGACCCCAAATGGTTCGGTATTGATCCACGCGAACCTTTCCGCCTCGGCATCGTGCCTGGTGATGCCAAAATCGGCCCTCTCGACCTGCCTCAGCCGCAGCAGCCGATGCTCGCCGAGGTGGCGCTTGACGATGGCGAGGCCAAGTGGATCACGATGAAGGTCTGGCTCGATGCCGGGCACACGCCCCGCTTTGTCTTCCCAAACGGCCCCGATGATGCCCGTGGCACCTGGTTCCGAATCGCGGAGCAGCACAAAGACTTGTGGGATCAATTCATGGACGAGGATGATAAGCAAAAGGGCAAGCTCGGCATCGTCGCCGCACGACAGATCACGCTGCACGTTCACAAACACCCGCACATCCGCATCGACGAAGTGAAGGTTCGCGGCCCACTCGCTGAAACATGGCCTCCAGCCTCGCAAAAAGCCGTTTTGGGCACCGAAACCTTCCAAGCAGAAAAAATGCGTTCTTTGCTCCAAACCTTCGCTAACCGCGCTTATCGCCGAAAAGCCACGGAAGACGAAATGAACCGCCTCATGGCCGTTGCGGAGAAACGCATTCAGCAGGGCCATTCGCCGCTGGAAGGCTTCAAGGCAGCCCTGAAGGCCACGCTTTGCTCACCGGGCTTTGTTTATCTCTCCCACGAGACTCAAAACGACTCGAAGAAGCTCACCAGCCAGGCGCTCGCCTCGCGACTGTCCTACTTTCTCTGGTCCACGATGCCCGATGCGGAGCTGATGAGCCAGGACCTCACCAAGCTGGAGGTATTGCTGGCGCAAACACGACGGATGCTCAAAGACAAGCGTTCCGATGTCTTCGTCGCCAGTTTCCTCGATAGCTGGCTGAATCTTCGCAACCTTGGTGGCATGCCGCCGGATCGCGGAGAGTTTGAGGAATATTATTCCAAGGGTTTCCAAGATGCCTTCAAGACCGAGACGCGAATGTTCATGCGCGACCTAATCGACCGCGATGCCAGCGTCGTGAACTTCCTTGACAGCGACTACAGCTTTCTCAATCAGGCGCTCGCCACGCATTACGAACTCGGCGACATCGGCGAGCCCGCCAAGGCGCACGAGTTCCGCAAAGTCAGCTTCAAGACCGACAAACGCGGCGGCCTGCTCGGCATGGGATCCGTGCTCACCATCACCGCGAATGGCATCGAGACCTCGCCCGTGACTCGCGGCGTGTTTTTGCTCGAAAACATTCTCGGCACCCCGCCACCGCCGCCGCCGGATGATGTGCCTGCCATCGATCCCGATGTGCGTGGAGCCAAATCCATCCGCGAACTGCTCAGCAAGCACCGTGAGTCGCCGAACTGCTACGGCTGCCATCAAAAGATCGACCCGCTCGGCTTCGCGCTCGAAAACTTCGACGCCATCGGCGACTGGCGTCCCCGCATCGGCAAAACCAAGATCGATTCCAGCGGCGAACTGCCCAGCGGTGAGAAGTTCGAGGACGTGTCCGGCCTGAAAAAGATCCTCGTGCAGCGCAAAGACCTCTTCGCCAAAATGCTCACCGACTGCCTCCTTACCTATGCTTGCGGCCGCCGCATGGAAGCGCTCGACGAGGCCACCGTGGAGCGGATGGTTGCTGAACTCGCGAAAAAAGAATACGGCCTGCGCTCGCTGATCGAGGCTGTTGTGCTCAGTGAGCCGTTTTTGAATCGTTGATGTCAGTATCCAAAAACGACGGGTTTCAATTCGACCGATCCATCATCATGCACTTTTCTTCGACTTGCTTTAGCCTTCAGCTTCTTCTTTGGGCTCAGCTTTTGGTCGGCCAGGTCTTGGCAGCCAGCTTTCAGCTCACCAATGATCCCTCGACTGGTGGCCCCGGTCGATTCGCTGCCGATGAAATCCAGCGCGAGGCTGCGGCCAAGGGCATCGCCGCGAATGTCTCTCTCACCGTCGAAAAGAAGGCGAACGCCCCTGCGCAAAGCTACCGCATCGAACGCAACGGCGACCAAATCCAAGTCATCGGCGCGGATCAAGCCGGAGCCATGTATGGCGGCCTCGAAATCGCTGAGGCTATTCGCATTGGCACATTCGAGTCGCTCAAAAGCTCGGAGAACAAGCCGCACATCGAGAAGCGCGGCATCAAGTTCAACATCCCGCTCGATCTGCGCACGCCAAGCTACACGGACTCCTCTGACGCGGCGCAGGCGAATATCCCCGAGGTGTGGGAACGCGATTTCTGGATCAGCTACCTCGACGCCATGGCGCGACATCGCTACAACGTGCTCTCGCTTTGGAGCCTGCATCCCTTTCCATCCATGGTCAAGGTGCCGGAGTTCCCCGAGGTGGCTCTCGATGATGTCTGGCGCACGAAAGCGAAGCTCGATGACACGTTCAGCTTCTCTGGAGAGGACTTTGTCAGGCCAGAGATGTTAGCGAACCATGAAGTGGTGAAAAAGATCACGATGGACGAAAAGATCGCGTTCTGGCGCTGGGTGATGCAGCAAGCCGCTGATCGCGGCATCACGATCTATGTCTTCACCTGGAACGTTTTCACCTTCGGCGCGGATGGAAAGCACGGCATCACCGACAGCATGGAGAACGACATCACGAAAGCGTATTTTCGAGCCAGCGTGCGTGAGATGGTGAAGACCTACCCGCTTCTCGGTGGCATGGGCATCACCGCGGGCGAGGGCATGCCGCATGACATGGACTCGAAGGAGAAAGAGAAGTGGCTGTGGGACACCTATGGCGAAGGCGTGCGCGATGCGTTGAAGGTTGAACCCAAACGTGATTTCAATCTGATCCATCGCTTCCACTGGACGGCGCAGAGTGAGATCCTCGACGCCTTCAAAGGCTACCCGTGCACCTTTGATTTCAGCTTCAAATACAGTGTGGCGCACATGTATTCGATCACGAATCCAAGCTTCATCCAGCCTCTGCTCGACGGCATCGCGCCCGGTCGCCGCACCTGGCTCACGGTGCGCAACGACGACATCTACACCTTCCGTTTCGGCGATCCGGCCTACGCCCGCGAATACATCCTCAACATGCCGCCGCGTGACAAGTGCGCCGGTTTCTACATGGGGCCGGATGGTTACTGCTGGGGCCGCGAGTTCCTCGATCGACACCCCGCCGCAGGCAAATGGCCGCTCGTCATGGAGAAGCAGTGGTATTCCTTCTCGATGTGGGGCCGCCTTGCTTACGATCCCACGCTGCCGGATTCGCATTTCGAGCGACTGCTCGCCGCGCAGCATCCGAAAGCCTCTTCCGCTTCGCTTTTCAACGCTCTGCAAATTGCCTCGCAGGTCATGCCGCTCATCACACGCTTCTTTTGGGGCGATATCGACCTCAAATGGTTCCCCGAGGCCTGTTGGAGTCATCCTCGGAGCAAAGGCGAAGGCTTTTACACCGTGGCGAAGTTCATGGAAGGCAGCGCCATGCCCGGTGCCGAGGTGCTGTGCATCCGCGACTGGCGGAAGCGCCTGCTTTCACGTGCGTCGATGCTCGAAACGACGCCGCTGGAGATTGCGGAAGGTCTCGAAGGTGCCGCCGCGCAAACCTTTGTCTCGCTCGAATCGCTGCGCGACTCCGCCAAAGCCGATCCTGAGCTGCAAAAGAATGTCCAGGACTGCGAGGCGCTCGCGTGGCTCGGTCGCTACTACGCGGCGAAGATTCGCGGGGCCTGTGCGCTGGCCTTGTTTGATGCCAGCAGCGACCGCTTCGAGCACGCCGCCGCACTCCGTCACCTCAATGAGGCGCTTTCACACTGGAAGCACTACGCCGCCATCCGCGATGCCAACTACGTCCCGGCTCTCTACAACCGCCTCGGCTACGTGGACATCACCGCCATCACCGATCAGGTCGCTGCTGACATCGAGATCGCCAAGGGATGGAAACCCGGCAGCCTCAAGGACAGCGGCAAACGCGCCGGGGCCGAGAAAGGTTTTCGCAAGTAGCCTCAAACATCTCATCCGCCATGCCGCAGCCGCTCGATTTCCACCAAGCCTCAGACATCCTGACCTCGCAGGAAACTCAGTGAGCCCCTGGTATTGAGGGCGTCTCGCTCTCAATACGGGCCGCTGTCGAGATCATCTTGATTCCAAAGAGGCCTAGCAGAGGCAAGAATAGCGGGGACGGGATCAGGATGTCTGAGATTTCTTCCCCGCAGGCAGTAACCGCACGCCATCCGCGGGATGTGAAAAGGGTGTCCACGTTTCGCCTACTCGTGGAACATCCCTTTGAACATGACTCCAAAACTCTACCCCTGCATCACTCCACTTCTCCTCTGTGCTCTTTGTGTCCTCGGTGGTTCAATCACCCATGCCGCCGAAAACTGGCCGCAGTTTCGCGGCTTGGATGCGCGGGGTGTTTCCAGCATCACGAACCTACCCGACCGTTGGTCGGCCAAGGAGAATGTGCAGTGGAAGGCGGAGATTCCGGGACGGGGATGGTCTTCGCCAGTGGTTTGGGGGGAGCGGGTGTTTGTCACCACGGTCATCAATCGTGGAGAAACCGAAGCGCCAAAGAAGGGACTCTACCTCGGCGGCAACCGGCCCGGGATTCCCGACACGGAGCATGTGTGGAAGGTGTTCTGCCTGGATCTCGCCACGGGAAAGACGCTGTGGGACAAAACGGTGCATCAAGGCCGTCCACAGACGCCCATTCATGTCAAAAACAGCTACGCCTCCGAGACGCCCGCCACGGATGGCGAGCGCGTGTATGCCTGCTTCGGCGGCGTGGGCATTTGGGCCTTTGATTTCGAGGGCAAGGAAGTCTGGAAGCATCCGCTGGAGCCGCGCCGCACCCGCGCGGGCTGGGGCACGGCGGCCTCGCCAGTGCTGCATGGAGGACGGTTGTATTACCAGTGCGACAACGACGAGCAGAGCTACCTGCTCGCGCTCGACAAGCTGACGGGCAAAGAAGTCTGGCGCACCTCCCGTGACGAAAAGAGCAACTGGTCGCCGCCCTTTGTGTGGCAGCACGCGCAGCGCACGGAGATCGTCACCGCAGGCAGCGGCGCGGTGCGCAGCTACGACCTGGATGGCAAGCTGCTCTGGTCCCTGCGCGGCATGTCCAGCATCACCATTTCCATGCCTTACGCGGCGGACGGGCTGCTTTATGTCAGCTCCGGTTATGTGGGCGACAAACTGAAAGCGCTCTACGCCATCAAACCCGGTGCCAGCGGTGACATCACCCCGCCCGAGGGCCAGCGCAGCAGCGAGTTCATCGCGTGGTGGGACCCCGGCATCGCGCCCTACAATCCGACGACGCTCGTTCACGCGGGCAAACTGTATGTGCTCTATGATCGCGGCCTGCTGAGCTGCTTCGATGCGAAGACCGGCCAGCCGTTTTACCTCAAAGAGCGCCTGCCACGCGGCCCAGGCTTCACCACGTCCCCTTGGGCCGTGGGCGACAAAATTTTCTGCCTCGACGAAGACGGCCAAACGCATGTGCTCCGCGCCGGAGAGAAGTTCGAGCTGCTGCACACGAATCCCTCCCTCGACAGCGAAATGTGCATGGGCACGCCCGCACTGGTCGGCGACCGCCTCATCCTCCGCACGGACCGGCATCTGTATTCGATTCGCAACCCGAGCCGCCAACCATGACTCCAAAACTCCACCACTCCATCGCCGCGCTCCTATGCGCTCTCGGCGTCCTCTGCGGTTCCATCGTAAATGCCGCCGAACCCTACCGCGCCTCCTATTACAAAGACGGTGAAATCCACATCACCGTCCTCGGTAAGCCAGAGGGCAAGGCCATCACCACCGGGCATTGGGATTTCAAACCCTCGTGGTCGAAGACGGGCGATCACCTCGTCTTCTTCCGCCGCCTCAAGAACGATCCCGTGGTGAGCAACTGGATCACCCAGCTCTGCATCATCAATGCTGACGGCACCGGCTTTCATGTGCTCTCCGATGGCACCTTCACCGACTTCAATCCCACCTGGACTCGTGACGGCAAGAACACGCCCGTCTGGAATCGCAAAAACAAAGGCAAAGGCGGCTACACCATCATGGCGGGCAAGATCGGCGGCAAACCCGGCGAAGAAATCGCCCTCACCGACCCAAATGCCCACGCCTGGGTTCACTCCGCCGTCAGCGATGGCCGCCTTTTCGTCTCCGCCATCCCGCCGAAGCTCGGTTACGGCCATTTCCTCATGACGCCCAATCCCGGTGGCGAGCCGAAGTTCGAGCGCGTCGAGTGCGAACTCGCCAAGACCGGCATTCTCGACCGCGTCAGCATCTCGCCCGATGAAACGAAAATCTGCTTCGACTACCATCCCGGCAAAACCAATCCCAACCCCGGACGCATCCTCTATGTTGCTGACTTCGATGTGAAGGCCCGCACCATCACCAACGTCAAACCCTTCGCCAATGCCGAGCGCAAGCAGGTCTGGTTCGACTACCCGCGCTGGACCCAGGACGGCAAAGCCATCGTCTATCACGCCGACCGCAAGCTCTTCCTCCACACCCTCGCCGACGGCAGCACGAAGCAAGTCTCCACCGACCCCAAGGCCGACTACCGCTACCCGCATGGCGAGGCCACACCGAACTGAAAAGAACCTCCATGAAACGCTTCCTCGCCCTCATCTTCGTTTCGTCATTCTGCATCTCTCATTCGTCATTCGCGGCGGAGCAGCGCCCGAACATCATCATCTTCCTCGCCGACGACCTCGGCTATGCCGACATCGGCGTGAACGGCTGCAAGGACATCCCGACGCCGAACATCGACAGCATCGCGAAGAACGGGGTGCGATTCACGGATGGTTATGCGACGCATTGCGTGTGCTCGCCGTCGCGGGCGGGGCTGATGAGCGGCATGTATCAGCATCGCTTCGGCTTTGAGGCGAACTCGGGGCCGGAGAAGTATGCGGCGGACAATTTTGGTTTGCCGCGTGAGATCCCGACGCTGGCGGAGAAGCTCAAAGGTGCTGGTTACGCCACGGGCATGATTGGCAAGTGGCACATCGGCTTCAAAGAGGGGCTGCGTCCGCATGAGCGCGGGTTTGATTACCACTTCGGATTCCTCAGCGGCGCACGGACGTATCTGCCGGGCAAGACGGACAACGATCCCATCGTCCGCAACGGCGAGCCGGTGACGACGACGAAGTATCTCACTGATGAGTTCGCGGATGAAGCGGTGAGTTTCATTGAGCGCCGTCAGGGAACCAAGAACGAAGAACCACCAACCCAGAACCCGGCTAAGCCGTTCTTCCTCTACTTCGCCTTCAATGCGGTGCATTCGCCGATGGATGAGAACCCGTATTCAGCGGCGCTCACTGGCATCACGGATGAAAAGCGGCGGACGTATGGCGGCATGTTGAGCGGACTCGATGCCGCCGTGGGCAAGGTGCTGGCGAAGGTGCGCGAACTCGGCCAGGAGGAAAACACGCTCATCTTTTTCTACAGCGACAACGGCGGCCCCACGACGCAGACGACCTCGCGCAACGACCCGTTGCGCGGCCAGAAGGCCCAGTTCTACGAAGGCGGCATCCGTGTGCCGTTTCTCATGCAGTGGAAGGCCAAGGTGAAAGCGGGCGGCACTTACACTCAGCCCGTCATGGGCTTTGATTGCCATGCGACAGCGCTCGCCGCGAGTGGCATCGCCATTCCCGAGGATAAACCGCTCGATGGCGTGAATCTGCTGCCATTCGTCAACGCGAAGAGTCCCGGAGCACCGCATGAGTTCCTCTGCTGGCGTGCGGGCACGCAGAAGGCCATCCGCGTGGGTGATTGGAAACTCGTGCAGGAAGGTCGCAGCGGCAGCGCCGAGCTTTTCAACCTCAAAACCGACCTCAGTGAAACCACCGACCTCGCGGCGAAAGAAGTCGCGAAGTTCGACGAACTCGCCGCCAAGTTCGCCGAATGGGAGAAGGGCATGAAACCCGCGCAGTGGAAGCGCCAGGATGCCCGCACGGAAACCGCAACTGCTCCCAAGAAAGGCACCGCCAAAGCGGGCAATCGCGTCGCAGAGGCTCTCAAGACCGCTGACAAGGACAACGACGGCAAACTCACGCGCGAGGAGTATCCGCAAAAAGACCTCTTCGATGCCGTGGATGCAAACAAAGACGGCTTTGCGACGCTGGAAGAGGTGCAGACCTACTACCGCAATCGGAGAGGCACCAAATGATTCATCACTCGGATGTAACCGCCAGCCTTCTGCGGGATGTGAGAAAGTTGTCCACCTTTTGCCCTCTCGCGGAACAACCCTTTGAAACTTCACGCCGATCATTTTGATGAAAACGACCCTCACTCTCCTCATCGCCCTCGCGGGCTTCTCCATCGCCTCCGCTCAATCACCCGGCGGCGGCGTGTTCCAGAAGTTCGACAAAAATAGCGATGGCAAAGTTACCTCGGAGGAACTGCCAAACTCCCAGGCCTTTGAGCGCTTTGATGTGAACAAGGATGGCGCGATCACTTTGGAGGAATACACGCAAGTCGCGGGCGGCATGAAGCCAACCACGACTCCGACCACGCCAACCAAGCCCGGTGAAACACCTCCCGGCACCAAACCGGCCACCACCGCGCCTGCGGACGCGATTTTCTCCGGCTACGACAAAAACAGCGATGGCAAAGTGACCACCGACGAACTGGCGAGTACGCAGGCCTTTGAGCGCTTCGACTTGAACAAAGACGGCGCGATCTCCTTGGACGAATACAACAAGGTCTCCGGCAAAACGGCACCGACCACGACTCCGGGCACCACGCCGACGCCTTCACCCGCTGTCAGCCAGATCGACGCGATGGTGAAGCAGTTCGACGTGAATGCGGATGGCAAAATCACCCGCGAGGAATCTGCCGGGGCGCAGTGGTTCAATCGCGTGGACTCGAATGCCGATGGCGTGATCGACGCCGAGGAGCTGGCGATGGTGAAGAAGATCGTGGCACGCGGCGGCGCGGGCGGTGGTCGAGGGATGCCATCAGCGGCACCTGCGATCACACCCGAGGACGTGAAGAAGGTCACCAGTGGACCAGAAATCCTCAAGCCGGGCGATGTCGGCATCGGGCGCATGATCGTGGATGCATCATTCACCGATCTCGCGGGCAAGTCGCATCGTTTGAGCGAGTTGAAGACCAGCAAAGGCATCGTCATCATCATGACCAGCGCCACCTGCCCCGTGAGCAAGCGCTACATCCCCAGCGTGGCGAAGCTGGAAAAGGAACTCGCGGGCAAAGGTCTCGTGATGCTGCTGGTGAATCCCTTTGCCAGCGAGACAGCGGATGAAATCAAAGCGCAGCTCGCCGAGCACAGGCTCACCTCGCCCTACGTCCATGACAAAGAGAAGACACTCACCGCCGCGCTTCAGGCCCGCACCACCACGGAGGTCTTTCTGCTCGATGCCACACGCACGCTGGTCTATCGCGGTGCCTTCGATGACCAGTATGGCATCAACTACAACCTCGACGCGTCGAAGCATCGCTACCTGCACGATGCCATCGCGGCGTTCTTGAAGAACGAGTCGCCACACATCGCCGCGACTGCCGCGCCGGGTTGCGAACTCGATTTCGCCAGCGCAACGAAGCTCACCGCATCGCCAATGACCTACCACCGCGATGTCGCCCGTATCCTTCAGCAAAACTGCGTCACCTGTCATCGCGATGGCGGCATCGCGCCCTTCGCGCTCGACGACCTCACTGAGGTCAAAGACCGCGCCAAGGTCATCAAGCGTGTCATCTCAGAAGGCACCATGCCACCGTGGTTCGCTGCCTTGGACAAAGACGCCGCGAGGAACCCCTGGGTCAATGATTGCTCCCTCTCCGCCAAGGACAAAGCCGACCTGCTCGCGTGGATCGAGTCCAGCGACCGACCGCTCGGCAACGTGGCCGAAGCACCCGCGAAACGCAGTTACCCCGCCGAGTGGAGCATCGGCACGCCCGACCTCGTCATCCCGCTGAGCCGTGCGTATGACATCAAGGCCGACGGCTTCATGCCCTACGCCTTCGATGTCGTCGATACCGACATCGCCGAGGACCAATGGGTCACCGCGTATGAAATCTTGCCGAGTGAACGCGACGTGGTGCATCACGTCATCGTGCAGGTGCATGAAAAAGGCAGCGATGCCCGCGACCGCGAGGAAGGCGCAGGCGGTTATTGGGCCATCTATGTGCCCGGCAACGGCGCTTGCGTGTATCCCGAAGGCTTCGCCCGCAAAATCCCCGCCGGTGCACGCGTCAGCTTCCAGATTCACTACACCCCGAGTGGCAAGGCCAAGAAGGAGCGCCTGCGCATGGGCCTCGTCTTTGCCAAGACCGCGCCGCAGTATGAAGTGAAGACCCTCGCCCTCGCGAACAACCGCATCGCCATCCCGCCCGGAGCCTCGCACCACGTCGAGACGCAGACACGCCGCGTGCCCTTCGACATCCCCATCACCGGCTACATGGCGCACATGCACATTCGTGGGAAGGCCTTCAAATACGAAGTCACCTACGCCGACGGCAAAACCGAGACCCTGCTCGACATCCCCCGCTATGACTTCAACTGGCAGCTCCGCTACGACTACAAACAGCCCAAGCTCATCCCACGCGGCAGCACCCTGACCATCACCGCCGTGTATGACAATAGCGCCGAAAACAAAGCCAACCCCGACCCGACCAAGCTCGTCAAATGGGGTAGCCAAACTGTGGACGAGATGATGCTCGGCTACTTTGAATACTTCGTGCCGCTCAGCGGGAGCGTGGCGGCGAGATAGCACTCTTTTCAAGCCGCAGCAGGCATGCTATGTGCGGCCATTTCCGCTGCCATGTCAGCGGAGGGCACGAAGGAGGCTTCGCGGCTGGGGCGGATGTGGGATTTTTCGTTGAGGAAGGTGATGAGGTGTTCGCGGAGTTCGTCGTAGCGCGGGTCTTCCATGATCTCTTTGCGGCTGCGAGGGCGCTCGAAGGGGATCTTCTAAATGTCGCCGACTTCGGCTTCGGGGCCGTCGGTCATCATGACGACGCGGTCGGAGAGGAAGATGGCCTCATCGACATCGTGCGTGACCATGAGGGTGGTGATGCGATTGCGCCGCCAGAGTTCGAGCAGCACTTCTTGGAGTTCGTAGCGCGTGAGGGAGTCGAGCATGGCGAAAGGCTTGTCGAGCAGCAGTCTTTTGGGCTGGAGAGCGAACGCACGAGCGATACCGACGATGCTGAGCTCGCACTCGGCCATCTGGCAACGCTCAGCCTTGCTGGCGGTGAAATAGATCTGGTTCGCGCCGAGCATGACATTCTCAAACGCGCTCATCCACAGCAGCAGCCTGAACTTCGCGCTGATCCAGGAATTTTTCATGAAGCAAGGCGTGCGGCTGAACAACTTCATCGAGCTGGGCAGCTCGGAGGCGACCAAAGAACTCGCCAAGCTCGGCATCGGTGTCGCGATCGCCGCAAGGTGGATCGCCAAGAACGAGATCGAAGCGGGGCAGTTCGTGCCGCTCGCCTTGCCGAAGGGCAAACTGAAGCGCCGCTGGGTTGTCTCCACGCTGAAGGGGCGTCCGATGAATTTGCCGGAGCGCACGTTCATTGGCCTGTGCGAGGAAGTGGGCCGGCGGATGGTGGAGGCGATGTCATCGTGAAGATGGATGACAGGGCGTGAGGATCACGCTAGCCTCGCCGGATGAATGACGACCATGACCTGGACTTGCTCACGCTTTCCCAATTGAAGCAGATCGCCTCCGCGCAGGCGCAGCCGTATCGTGTGCATGTGCAGGTGGAGCAAAAAATGGAGCGGACGACGAGCACGGGGGCTCCGTATGTGGAACTGAAGCTGGCGGACGCGGCGGATGCGCTGGTTTGGCGCGTTTTTGACAACAACCCGATGTTTCTGGATGCCGGTCAGCTCACTCGTGGCGCTTTCATCGAGCTGGCGGCGCAGTGGATGGATACAGGTAAATATGGCTTGGAGCCGAAGCAGCCGCGTTTGAGGCTTTTGAACGAGGAGGAACGGCAGGCGCTGCTGAATGGTGATTCTGAACTCGCTTCACGGCAGAGGGCGGACTATGACGAGATCGTGCGCTTCACCGCTGAAGTCCGCGATCCGAGGCTGAATGTGCTCTGCGGGATGTTTTTGGACAAACATGGCGAGAGGTTCAAGCGAACGGCGGCGGCACGTCGGAACCATCATGCGCGTCGTGGTGGTCTCGTGGAGCATGTGGCGCAGATGATGCGCTGCGCAGTGGCGATTTGCGGTGTGTATCCAGCGCTGAATCGCGATCTCATGATTGCGGGCGTGTTGTTTCACGATTGCGGCAAGCTTTGGGAAAATGTGCATGCGGAGAACAGCTTTGCTCAGCCATACAACCTCACGGCGGAGATGCTGGGGCACATTCCGCTGGGGCTGGAGGTGGTGAACAAGCTATGGCGTGAGCTGATGGAGCGCCCGGAGGCGGCGGAGTGGGTGCATCTGGAGCCGGCATCGGATGCGGTGCGGCTGCATCTGCTGCATCTCATCGCGGCGCATCACGGGGCATTGGAGTTTGGATCGCCGGTGTTACCGAAGACACCGGAGGCGGTGGCGCTGCATCATGTCGATAATATCGACGCGAAGCTGGAGATGTTCCGCAAGGCTTACGAAAGCGGTAAAGAGCTGGCTCCGGGCATCATTGAGAAGTTTGCGCCCTGGCCGGTGAACATCGTGGCTCCGCTGCCGATGGTGGCGCAGCAGGGGCTGTCTGCGGAGGGAATAGACGATAGAAAATAGACGATAGTGCTGCCGCCGTGCCTCGTCTATTGTGTGTTGTCTATTCCCCCGATGTTGCTGCCTGCTCACACGCAAGGCATGAGGACTTCGAAAGCCTGAGCTTTGAACCATCGAGGCACTTAGTCTGCATTTCTCACTCTCGTCTTGGCCGCAGAGGGGCAAAGAGGCAGAGGACGTAGAGGTTTCCCTCTATTTTCATCTCTGCGTCCTCTGCTCCTCTGCGGCATACACTTTGGAGGTGCAGCGTGGTATGTGTGAGAAAGGCGAGCTAAAGCGCCGAGGTCACAAGATGGAGATTCTCGGTGTCTTCGCTGCTTTTCATGCAATCCCGCTTCACGGCTTCGCCTGCTTGGTGGGATCGAAGTAGATGCGCACGTCGGCGTCTTTGATGCCGAGGATGTCCTGGGCGCGTTTGAGGGCGCTGCGGGTGGAGAGATTGGGATTCGCGGGGCTGGCGAGGAAGATGTTGTCGCGCCCGACGACATCGACGAGGCCGGAGTTTTTCAGCACGCGATACACGTCCTTGCTCGCGCCGCTGATGATGAGATGGCGGTCATCGGCACGGAGCACGCGGAGGAGTTCTTCGAGGGCCAAAACGCTGGTGGCATCGAGGTGGCGGGCGTTTTTGAGGCGGAGGATGATGATGCGCAGATTGGGATCGGCAAAGGTGCGCTGGACCTGCGTGCGGAAGAGCTCGGCAGCACCGAAGAAGAGTTCGCCCTCGACATGGACGATGGAGATCGAAGGATGTTGGCGGCCTTTGCTGGCCTCGGCGAGGTTGCCTTCCTCATTGAAGGAGTATTCGACGAGTTGAGGTTGGCTGGCTTTGCGAAGGTAGAGAATGACGGAGACGGCCACGCCGAGGAAAATGGCCACATGCAGCGGCATCATGCAGGTGGCGGCGAGGGTGACGAGAAAGACCACCGCGTCCGAATTCGTGGCCTGCATACAAATGCGGATGTGGCGGGCATTGAAAAGCGAGACGGCCACACAGATGACGAGCATGGCGAGGGCGGCACGTGGCACATGAGCGACGGCGGCACCGAGTGTGAGAGCACCGCCGAGGCAAAAAAGGCCGCTCCACATGCTGGCGATGACGGTGCGTGCTCCGCTGAGGTAATTCAACGCGGAGCGGGTGAGCGAGCCGGAGGCGGGCATGCCGCTGAGGTAGGCGCAGGCGAGGTTGGCGGCACCGAGGCCGAGCATGTCCTGGTTTTGATCGACGCGATGTCCGCCGCGTCCGGCGAGGGTGCGGGACATGACGCTCGTCTCCATCGTGGCGAGAAAGGCGAGGGCCATGGCGAGTCCGAAAAGGCGGCTGGAATCGGTGAGCGCCTCGGCAGAGACAAAATCAGGGAAGACTGGAAGCAACTCCCGCCATGAAAACGCGGCGTCTTTGAAGGTGGTGGCATGCACGCCAAAACCGGCCAGCAGCCAGAACACGAGCGAAACGGCCACCAGCGTGATGGAGAAGCTCGGCCAGCGTGGACGCCACTTTTTCAAGGTGAGATAAATGGCGAGGGTGGCGGCGGCGCAGGCCACGCTGGCCCAGTCCGAGGCAGGAAGCGCGCGCAGGACGCGGTAAATGTGACCTGGGAGCGTGATGGCGGGCTGCATGCCATCATTGAGGGCCTCCACAGTGATGCCGAAGGCGGAGGGGAGCTGGCTGGCGGTGATGAGCAGCGCCGCGCCGGTGACGTAGGCGATGATGACGGTGCGGCTGATGTATTGAGTGAGGTCCGCGACGCGGAGAAAGGCACCCGCCAGGAGCAGCGCCGCCGTCATGAAGACGAGCAGCGGCATGTGCGTGAGCCGGTCGAGCTGCGGATATGCGGCGAAGTAGGAGAAGATCATGAACGCGGTGGCGTTCGTGGGGCCGAGAATGGTGTGGCGTGAGCTGGAGAGCATCGGCCCGATGAGGGCGGCGATGGCGGAGCAGGTGATGCCATAGTGCAGCGGCAGCCCGGCGATGAGGGCGTAGGCCATGCCCTGCGGAATGGCGAGCATGGCGACGGTGGCTCCGGCTTTGAAATCGGCGGTGGCGGTGCGTTTTCCATACCCGAGGAAGGCGCGGCGCAGCGGAAAGGGATCGAGGGCGCTGTCTGACACGACGGCGCGTGCGAGCGAGACGATGCGCTGCGTGCCGTGAAGCACGTTTTGCAGCCAGACGCGGGGGGTAAAGGTCAAATCACAGCCTCCAGGGTTTCGAGATCGTGCATGTTAGGCCGTGTTTCATGCGCACAAGCTGGAAGTGCGGCATACGGCCTCATTTCACATCGCGCCAGAGCCAGCGCAAAGCCTCGGGCAGGGCAGGGGCCATGCCTTTGCTGCCGTGGAAGCATGGGTTCCAGTCGATGCGAAAGTCGTAGTTCATGAATTTCAGCGCGGCGGCCATCTGCTTGTTGGCGAGCGGCCAGTTGCCGAAGGGATTGTCGAGGTCGTTTTCGCCATCGAGCAGGTACACGCGGATGGGTTTCCGCTCGGTTAGGCGGATGAGTGAGGGATAAACATGCCCGCCACGCAGATCGACGAAGGAACCGACCCAGGAGAGCACCTTGCCGAATTTGTCCGGGCGCTCCCATGCGGCGGTGAAGGCGCAGATGCCGCCTGAAGAGCCGCCTGCAATGGCGCGGGCATCCGGTGTGGCGCGGAGTTTCACGGCGTGGCGTTTTTCCACCTCGGGGATGATTTCTTCGAGAAGGAAGCGCCCATAGGCATCGCCGAGGGAGTCATACTCGAAGCTGCGGTTCGCCGCCTTGTCGCCGGGCTTTTGCTTGGGCTTGCGGCCGGGGTCGATGAAGATGCCCACGGTGCGCGGCATGGCCTTTTGGTGGATGAGATTGTCGAAAACGACCGCCACGCGGAGAGATCCGGTGGGGTCGGCATGACGGCTGCCATCCTGCCAGACCATGAGGCAGGTCTCTTCGCCGGGCTGGTGGCCGGCGGGTAGATAGACGGTGACATCCCGCACGGTGTCGGGGAAGACCTTGCTGTCCTTCCACTCGAACTTTTCCAGTCGGCCTTTCGGCACGTCGGCCTGCGGCTGGCTATTGGCGGTGAGGGGGAAATGTTCAATGCGGGCATTGCCAGCCATGCGCGGCATGCCTCCAGCCTCGATGCGGTAGCTGAGATCGGTGAAATTCGGCATCTCGCGTGCCAATACCTGGAGGCCGTCCTCGCCGAGAGAGGTCATCTCGCCGATGAGGGTGCCATCCTCGCGCAGGACGCTGGCGGGCTGCGGATCGAGGATGGCCCAAAGAACCGTCGTTTCCTCGATTTTGGCGGCGGCACGGCCTTGGGCGAGGTTTTTGAGGCCAAAGGCTCGCGTCACGGCCTGGTGCAGCTTTTTCCGATCCTCAGCGGAGGCGTGTGAGAGGCCTTCCTGGGCCTGGAGCATCTGCTTCGGCGAGGCCCAGCCTCCACCGGATTTTGGTTTGTCCTGGGCAGGCAGGAGAGTCGGAGCCCAAAGCAGGCAGGTTAGCAGGATCGCGGGTGGTCGCATGATGTGGCGGCTTAAACGCCGCTTTCATGCCGAGTTATCGCCTGCTTTGCCGGGTGATCAGAGCGAGGCGGTGAGAGGCTGGCGCTTAGAGGGAACGCCAGCGGCGCTTATCTGCGTCTGGATGCTGTTGAGCATCTGGCGCACATGCGGCCAGCGGGTGCGGTCCTTCATCAGTTGGGCGCTGCGGTCGTAGGAGCCCCATTGCAGCACCTTGATATCCACATGACGTACACCCCAGTCATCCATCGCATTGCGGCTGGGCTTGTAGAGATCGATCGTGCCGGTGCCGACGAGGGCGCTGCCATAGTCATCCACTTCATAGACGATGCCCGGCTCGCTGGCGATGCAGAAGCGGGTGCCCACCGGGAAGCGGGACCAGTCCGCCGCCGCGCTGCGGACCATGCCGTATTTCAAATTGGTGCCGATGGCATTCTTCACGCCATAGACAAGGTGGTCACTCTCGGAGTGCGTGTAGGCCGTGGTACGCACTCGCATGCTGGGTCCGAGGCGGCTGGCGGAGGCCAGCATGAGCGGCGGCTTTTCAAAGGCGGGCTTGGGGGTATCCAGCACAAAGGTGTAGCCTTTGAGCTCCTTCGGGCGGAAAGGGACCGTCGTGGCCAGGGCCTTGCGGACTTCGTAGCGAACGCCGCTTTGCAGAGGAGGGCAGGATTTCACCGCTGCCGGGTTTTTGCTGGCGAACAAGCCTCCTTTGGGGAGCGCACAGGACGACAAAACGACGGCAGTAACGGCTGCCGTGCCAAAATGAATCAAAGACGAGTTACACATGGCTGATAATTTACATAATATTAATATAAAATAAACAACTCCACAATATAAAAAATATATTTCGTATGAAATTAATGGATGATAAAGATTTGGAGGCCTAAATATTCAAAAAATGCCCTTTCGCCACGTCGGGGCCATTTCCGGCCCTCACTCCACCGCAAAAAGCGCTTGGATGTCCGCCTGCGTGAGCTGGAGCTTGTCCGTGCGGCCGGTAAGTAGGCCCTCGATGAGAGCGGCTTTTTTCTGCTGCATCGCTACCACGCGTTCCTCGATGGTGCCTTCGCAGATGAGTTTGTGGACGAAGACGGGCTTCGTTTGGCCGATGCGGTGTGCACGATCGCTCGCCTGCGCCTCAGCGGCGGGGTTCCACCAGGGATCGTAGTGAATCACAGTATCTGCGGCGGTCAGGTTCAGGCCCGCGCCACCGGCTTTGAGACTGATGAGGAAGACAGGCACGCTGCCCGTTTGGAATTCGCGGATAGGTGCCTCGCGATCCTTGGTGCTGCCGGTGAGCTTTACGAAAGGCGTGCCATCTTTTTTCAAACGGGCCTCGATAAGCGCCAGCATCTCGGTGAACTGCGAAAAGATGAGGATGCGGCGACCTTCCTCGATGAGCTCGGGCAGCATCTCGTCCATGAGATAGGCCGTTTTGGCGGATTCTTCGAGGTTTTGCGCGGTCTCCTGCTTGAGCAGCTTCGGATGGCAGCAGACCTGGCGAAGCTTCAGCAAGGCATCGAGTACGATGATTTGCGATTTATCGAGGCCATTGGCGGCGATGGCTTCACGCACGCGTTTATCCATCGCGGCGCGGATCGTCTCATACAAATCGGTCTGCGCCTTGCCGAGGGTGATGGTGTGGAGGATTTCGGTTTTCGGTGGCAGTTCCTTGGCCACGGCATCCTTCGTGCGGCGCAGCATGAGAGGTTGAAGGCGGGTGCGGAGCTGCTTTTGGCGGTCGGCATCGGCATCACGCTCGATGGGGTTGCGGTAATGCTGGCGGAAAGTATCCGCATCGCTGAGCAGCCCAGGGATGAGGAAGTGAAAGAGGCTCCACAGCTCGCCGAGATGATTTTCCATCGGCGTGCCGGTGAGGCAGAGGCGGTGGCGGGCCTTTAAACTGCCGCAAACCTGCGCGGCGAGGCTTTTCGGGTTCTTGATGTTCTGCGCCTCATCGAGGGCGGCGATGTGCCAGTCCTGGGCCGTGAGCACTTCCGCATCCCGCACGAGCAGCGGGTAGCTCGTCACCACGAGGTCGTACTGCTTGAGGAATTTGAAATCATTTTTCCGACTGTCCCCATGCAGCAGCAGCAGGCTGAGCGTGGGCGTGAATTTGATCGACTCGTTGATCCAGTTTCGCAAAACGCTCGTCGGGGCCAGGATGAGGCAGGGATGCTGCATGCGGCCGCTTTCCTTCTCGATGAGGATGTGGGTCAATGTTTGCAGCGTTTTGCCCAGGCCCATGTCATCGGCCAAAATGCCGTGCAGGCCGAACTCACGGAGGAACTGCATCCACGAGGCACCTTCACGCTGATAATCACGCAGGCTAGCCTTCAGCGACTTCGGCGGTTCGATCAACGTGATGCGCTGGAAGTTCTCCAACTGCTGTGAAAGCGCTGAAAGCTCCGCTGGAGCACGAATCGGCAGCCCATCCAGCGTGGCGAGCTGTGCGGCGCGGAGTTTGTCGAGCTGGAGCTTGCCGTCTTTGCGCACGGGACGCGTCGAGAGCAGCTCGTCAAAAAAGCGCAGTAGCACCAGCAGCCGCTCCGCAGGCACGGAGAGCACATCATCACGATCCCCTCCGAGCGAGAGCAGGAAGCGCTGATCGAGATTCCTCTCCAAAACCGTCGCCGTAAGGCCCTGATCAATGCAATCGACCAGCAGCGGCACCAGCGTGATGCGGCGGCCCTCGATCTCCACGCCGAGATCCAGTGCGAACCAATCCTTGCCGCCTTTATCACCCTGCAAATCGCTGAACCACTTATCCTCGCCTGCCTCGTGAATTTGAAAGCCGATGTCCTCCGCCACTTCGACACGCCAGCCAGATTCGCTGAGCTTGGTTGTCTGCTCTTGGAGAAACTGCGCCCAAAACAAGGCCTGATCTCCAGATGGCGTCATGTAGCCGAGGGTGGACTCCTCTGTCTTCGTGCCCGGCATCGCTTCGGCGAAAGGCTTGAAACCGAGCGAGGAAAGATCTGTCAGGAGTAGCCGCTCAGAACGTAGATTTCGCACCACGGTGTGCTTCACGCCTTCTTCATCCGTCCACTGATGCGCCGGGCTGCGTACCAGCATCTCAAAGCGCCGCGGGCAGCCTTCATACTCCGCGAAAGGCTGCGCGATGGCGATGCTGCGGGGCACCCAGCCGCCGATGCCGCGCTTCGCAGTGATCTGCGGCACTTGCGCCGCGATGCGACGCACCACCAGCACCGGTCTCGGCTCGGCGGGCGGTAGCTCGTTGCTTATCTCCGGCTCTGCCACCTCGTTGTGAGGCATGGGCGAGGCTTTTTCGTGGGTGCGGGCCATTCGTTCGATGCGCTGACGGCCTTCCTCGATCTCCATCATCAGCATCAAGGCTGCCGCATGCTGGCAGAGTGTGCCCTGCACGCAGGTACAGTGCGAGGTCATGGCCAGCGAGCCATCTTCCCGCAGCCGCAGATGCACCGTGACGGACGCTGTGTTGAACAAACCTGCGCCCACACCCGCGATGATCTCCACCTCGCTCTCCGAGCACACATGCACGCCCGCCAGCCCGACGTCGCCATGCTTTAAAAGACGCCCGCCATCCTCGATCTGCTGCCGACGAAACAGCCACAGCCATGATTTGGAACGCACCTGCGTCCAGAGCTTGGAAAATGGAAAGCCGCTGAGATCCATCAGATCAAAACAGCGTCGTTGGGATAGGTCGCCGCCATGCCTTGGTCCAGTGTCGCCACTCTAGCATCGTTGCGGCGAGCCAGCTCGATCAGCCAGGCATCCGTCACCTGTCGATGACCTTGGATTTGACGGTGTGGCACCTCGCGGTAGGGCAGATCATCAGCCCAGTAGCGATGGAGCGGGTGTGACTCGACGCCCTCGAGTGCCTTCCAGGCTGCTGACGCGCTTTTGTCGATGGCCAGATGCATGTGTAGCCTCAAAAGAGTTCCCTGCGTCACCGGGCATGTGGCAAAGGAATCCTGTAGCCCATAAAACCATGCTTCAGCCCGTGAGTGCTCGGGATGCCCAGACAAGACATGGGCGGCGAGAACACTGCCATCGAGGAGCCAGATCATGCCAGTCCTCTCAAGTCGTTTTCATCCTCGATCCGCTGCACATCTTCCAACGTGAACGGCTCGCTGGGCGAGACGGGAATCCTATACCCAAGTGCCGACTTCACTACTGGCGCTGGTTTTCTCAGGCCTGGGAGCCGGCTCAGGGCGTTTTTCACCACACTGCCGATGCTGGCATGCTCCTTCTTCGCAAGGGCCTCCAGGTCGGCGTAGGTCTCGTCGTCGATTTCAATCGTGTGCATGGGCGAAAGTGGCTTCCTGCCTCCGGCTTGTCAAACGCCTCGCTTCACCGCATCCCATGCCTCATCCATCTCCGCGAGGCTGAGCTTGCCGAGTTCCTTGCCGTGATCGCGGAGGTGAGTTTCCATCGCGTGAAAGCGTTTCACGAATTTATCATTCGCGGCGGCGAGGGCGGATTCGGATTCGATACCGAGCTTGCGGGCAAGATTGACGACGCTGAAGAAGAGATCGCCAAGTTCCTCCTTGATGTGCTTCTTATCGCCGCTTTGCACGGCTTCTTCGAGTTCGGCGGCCTCCTCGCGGATCTTGTCGAAGACCGGCGCGGCATCCGGCCAGTCAAAGCCCACGCGAGCGGCCTTTTTTTGCAGCTTTTGGCCCCGCATCAGCGCTGGAAGGCCGCCGCCCACGCCGTGGAGCATGCCTTCGTGCTGCGTGCCCTTTTCCACACGCTTGATGGCATCCCATTGGGTGAGCACGGCGTCGCTCGTGGCGGCGGTGGTATCGCCAAAGACGTGCGGGTGGCGACGGATGAGCTTGTCGCACAGGCCCAGGGCCATCTGGTCGAGATCGAAGGCACCGCTTTCACTCGCGATCTCGGCATGCAGCACGGGTTGCAGCAGGATGTCGCCGAGTTCGTCGCAAATCTGGGCCGGATCACCGCCGCGGATGGCTTCAGCCACCTCGTAGGCTTCCTCAATGACATGCGGGATCAGCGACTCATGCGTCTGCTCCATGTCCCACGGGCAACCTCCCGGCGCACGCAGCCGATGCACCACATAGCGCAGGCGGGTGAGGGCATCGGGGTGGTGGAGCATCGTGGCGTCATCGTGCATCGGCGGAGGTAGGCGTCGTCAGTCTCGCGGTCAAGGTGCGTGAAGCCGCGAGCAGCAGTTCGCGGGCGTTTTGAATGGCTTCCGGGATGGGCATGGCGTCCGGTTTCACCTGAATGAGATGATCAAAATGAGACGCGAGAGCTTCACGGGCTTCAATGAGCCCCGCGAGCGCGGCGACGGGTTTTCCCAATTCACGAGCCATGAGGGCCACGCCCATCGGCCCTTTGCCATGCAGCGTCTGAGCATCAATACGGCCTTCACCCGTGATGACGAAATCCGCCGCCGCGACTCGGCGGCGTAGATCGATGAGGTCGGCGATCAAATCAAAGCCGCTGGTGAGCTTGGCTCCGCAAAAAGCCATGAGGCCAAAGCCAAGCCCACCTGCCGCTCCGGCTCCGGGAACCTCCGCTGGATTCACGCCAAGATCACGCTCGACAATGTGTGCCAGTCGTTCGAGGCGGCTTTCAAAGAAGCCGAAGTCCTCCACGCCCTTTTGAGGTCCGTAAACGCTGGTACAGCCCTCGGGGCCAAGCAGCGGATTCGTGACATCGCAGGCGACGAGTACTTCGAGGAAAACACCGGCGCTTTTTTCGATGCGATGCAGCCTGTCGAGGTCCAGTGGGAGGTTTTCGAGTTCCGTGTCTTGATCGTCGAGAAAGCGAAAGCCGAGTGCCCGGGCCATCCCGGTGCCGCCATCGTTCGTGGCGCTGCCGCCGATGCCGATGATGATTCGTTTGGCTCCGCCGCGAATGGCATCGAGCATCATCAAACCGGTGCCGTAGGTGCTGGCAGTCGCGGGATCGAGCGGGAGATCACTCACCCTGGCCAGGCCGCTGGCGGCGCTCATTTCCATGACGGCCTCCTCGGCTGCCAGACCATATTTCGAGGCCACCTGCCGGCTTTGGGCATCGACGGTCTGGCATTCGACCCAGGAGCCATTTTTCGCGGTGATAATCGCCTCGGCGGTGCCTTCACCACCATCGGCGATGGGGCAGAGATCAAGGTCGAACTTCCCAGGATGCTCATGGAAGGCCTCCGCGATGGTTTGCGCTACCACAGTGGCGGAGAGGCTGCCTTTGAACTTGTCTGGAGCGATGAGGATGCGCATTCAGGGAGACTTGGAGAGGCAGGGCAGGGGAGACAAGCAAAGGTGCGTTCTGAATTGTGGTAGGTGGGAGAGGCCGAAGGTGGGGCCTGCTTGTTCTTTTCATTTCCAAAACGGAAACCCGTCCTTGTCATTCCTTGGGTTTTCTGGTGCTGTACTCCCATGTCCCACCCAGTCCTTCCGCAAGACGACGTCGCCGCCATTGATGAGCTCCGCCAAGTGTATTTGAAACTCAGCACCGAGCTGAAAAAGATCATTGTCGGCCAGGACAAGGTCGTTGAGCAGCTCGCCATCTGCCTCTTTGCGCGAGGTCACGCCTTGCTCATGGGCGTTCCTGGCCTCGCCAAGACGCTGCTCATCTCCCGCCTCGCGGAAACAATGAGCTTGAGTTTCAGCCGCATTCAGTTCACGCCCGATTTGATGCCCATGGACATCACCGGCACCGACATCTTGCAGGAACTCCCCGGCGGCAAACGCGCCTTCGAATTCGCCAAAGGCCCCGTCTTTGCCAACATCGTACTCGCCGATGAAATCAACCGCGCCCCCGCCAAAACGCAGGCCGCCATGCTTGAGGCCATGCAGGAGCACAAAGTCACCGTCGCCGGTCGCACCTACACGCTCGACAGCCCCTTCTTCGTCCTCGCCACACAGAACCCCATCGAGCAAGAAGGCACGTATCCTCTGCCCGAAGCCCAGCTCGACCGCTTCATGTTCATGATCGGCGTCGATTACCCGAGCCGCGACGAAGAAATCGCCATCGCCAAAAGCACCACGGGCCAAAGTTTGCCCCAACTCGAGCACATCATGGATGGAGCCAAGGTTCTGGCGTTTCAGGATCTCGTCCGTCGCGTGCCGGTGCCGGATCACATCTATGAATTCGCCGTCGATCTCGCGAGGAAGACACGTCCCGCGAGCAGTGAGGCTCCCGCATGGCTGAAGCCGCTGGTGAGCTGGGGCGCCGGCCCTCGTGCCGTGCAGTATTTGATCCTCGGTGCCAAAGCGAGAGCTGCGCTGAATGGTAGCTACATGGTGCGTCTCGAAGATGTGATGGAAGTCGCGGAGCCGGTGTTGAGGCATCGTGTGATGACGACGTTCACGGCGGAGAGTGATGGTGTGACGAGTCGTGATGTGGCGAAGAGGCTCGTCGAAGAACTGGCGAAGGCGTAGCCGCATTCGTTCGTCCTCGTCCTCCTACTCGAACTCGTCCTCGATCAATCCGTTCCACTCCTCCTCACGCTCCGAACCGCCCTTCCGCTCTCCTCCCAGTCCTCGATCCTCCATCGCCATGCCCACCGCCCTCTTCGACCACGAAAAGCTCGATGTTTACCAACTCGAGCTCTCTGTCATCGCGTGGCTCACGGATCTCTTTGAAGAACTTCGCGACATCAAAGGCGCTCGTCTCGCCGAGACTCTTGATCACCTCGACCGCGCCAGTCTTTCCGCCCTTCTCAACACCGCCGAGGGCAACGGCAAACGTGTCAGCCAGCTCCGCGCACGGTTTTTCGACGATGCCCGAGGCTCAGCCACCGAGTGCGCGGCGTGTTTGGACGCTTTGGTCGCCAAGCGAGCGTGTTCGGCAAAGCGGGTCGAGGAAGGAAAAGCGATGCTCCTGCGCATCGTGAGCATGCTGACGAAGCTGGTGGATCGGTTCGATGATGTGCCTGGGGCTTCGAGGGCCATAGAATCGAGGACGAGTTCGAGTAGGAGGACGAGGACGAAACAAGGAGGCTACGAACATGGCTGACACTTCACGATCTTTCCTCGATCCAGCGGTCCTCAGCCGCCTCATGGCCCTCCCCCTCAACGCCCGCCAGGCCATGCTCGGCAGCGTCTCCGGCAAGCATCGAAGTCCCGTTCGCGGTTCTTCCCTCGAATTCGCCCAATACCGCAAGTACGTCCCCGGCGACGACACGCGCCGCCTCGACTGGCGAACTTGGGGCCGCAGCGATCGTTTCTACATCAAGGAATTCGAAGCCGATACCAATCTGCGCCTCTGCCTGCTCATCGACACGAGCGGCAGCATGAGCTTCACACCCGCAGGCAGTACCACGAGCCGCTTCGACTACGCCAAGAAGCTCGCCGGCACGCTTGGCTACATCGCCGCGCAGCAGGGCGATGCCGTCGGTCTTTGGTCGCTCGCGGAAAAACCTGTCGAAATCCCCGCGAAACGCGGCGCGAGCCATCTCGGCCTTGTTTTGGATCAAATGGGCTCCATCCAGCCCGTTGGCGATACCACGCTGCTCACCGCGCTGCACGACGCCGCCGAAAAAATCCGCCAGCGAGCCCTCGTCGTCATTTTCAGCGATCTTTTCGTCCCTCCCGCCGAGCTCAAAACGGCCATCCAGCACCTGCGCTTCCGCAAGCACGACGTCGCCCTCTTCCACCTGCTCGATCAGAAGGAACTCGACTTCGATTTCGACCGTCCCGCCCGCTTCATCGACCTCGAGGGCGGCGAAGCCCTCCTCGCCGACCCCAGCCTCATCGCCCGCAACTACCGCGAAGCCGTGAAGCAATACCTGACCGAAATCGACGACCTCATCCGCACCACCGCCATCGACTATCACCGCGTGAAGCTGCACGAGAAATACGACGACGTGCTCGTGAAGTTCCTGCTCAGTCGCGTGCAGAAGAAAGGGGGCAGGTGATGAGTGATGCCATCGAGAATGCTGTTCGTCGCTTCCAGATGTGGGGGCGTTCAAAAGCGCACTGGCTGATGTTGATGGGGGCACTCATCCAATTCAGTTTTTTGATCTGGTCGGAAGTTTCGGGTCCGCGATTGTGGTGGAATTTGTTGTTTGGGATAAGCTTGTTGTGCGCAGCCATTTACTGGAGGTTTAGAGCAATCCCGGATCACAAAAGGTCACAGCTCAAATGCGATGACCACAATGATAATGGGGAGCGCCAGCCATGACCTTCCTCGTCCCAGCGCTGCTTCTCGCCCTGCCGCTCGCGGCGTTGCCGGTGGTCATTCATTTGATCCACCTGTATCGGCGGCGGCAGGTGAAGTGGGCGGCGATGATGTTTTTGCGCATGGCTCAGCGGATGAACAAGGGGCTGTCGCGGCTGCGGCAGGTTTTGATCCTGGCGTTTCGCGTGCTGGCGGTGGCGGCGATCTTGTTTGTGATTACGCGGCCGATGGCGGGCGGTTTGCTCGGGCTCACCGGAGGCGTGCCGGACACGGTGATCGTGCTGCTGGACCGTTCGGCCAGCATGGAACAGCAAAATTTAGCGACGGGCAGCAGCAAGCGCAGCGCAGGTCTCGCGAAGCTCTCGCAGGCGTTGCGTGACACGGTGGGCACGCGGTCGAAGCTGGTACTGATCGAAAATGCGCATCTCCAGCCGCAGGCGCTCGAAAAGCCGGAGTCGCTCACCGATTTGCCGATCACCGGCCCCACGGACACGAGTGCGGATGTGCCGGGGCTGCTGCAAAGTGCGCTGGATTACATCTCGAAGAACCAAACGGGCCGCACGGATGTGTGGGTGCTCAGCGATTTGCGCCAAAGCGATTGGGATGCCGGCGGCGGACGCTGGCAGGCGCTGCGCAGCGGCTTCGCCAGCCTCAAAGGCGTGCGCTTTCATCTGCTGACGTATGCGCAGCCTGTGGAGCAGAATTTGAGCATCAGCGTCGAGCGTGTGACGCGTCGCGAAACGGCGGAAAAAGCCGAACTGCTGCTCGATGTGCGTGTCACGAGGCCGGATTCGGCCAAGGAGCCACTCGAACTGCCGCTGCGCTTCGTCGTGGGGGATCTGAGCACGACCTTCAAAGCGGAGATGAAGGACTCGCAGCTCGTGTTGCAGGCGCACGCCATTCCCATCGCCAAAACGATGAAGCAGGGCCACGGCCGCGTCGAATTGCCCGCCGATGCCTCGCCGAGCGACAACGTCTTCCACTTCGTTTTCGCCGAGCCGCCCGTGCTTCGCAGCGTGATCGTCAGCGAGGACGAAGCCACTTTCACACCGCTGCAAGCCGCGCTCGAAGCCGCTGCCGATCCCACCCGCAAATATGCCAGCACCGTTATACCGCCCTCGCGAGCCGCCGAGATTGCGTGGGACGATACCGCGCTCATCGTCTGGCACGCGCCACTGCCGAAGGAGGGCGACCTCATCGCCAAACAGCTCGCGAATGCCCGCTGCGTGCTCTTTTTGCCACCCGAGACACCGAACACGAATGCCTTCGCCGGCCTGCATTGGGGCGCATGGAGTGGCGACAGCAAACCGGCCACCGTGAGCTGGTGGCGCAACGACGCGGGCCTGCTCGCGAACACCCGCAGCGGCACCGCGCTGCCGCTCGGTGATCTCGACGTGCAGCGCCGCTGCGACATCCTCGGCGAAGGCACGCCGCTGGCCCGTCTCGGTGAAAATCAGCCGCTGCTCATGCGAGCGAACACGACGGGCGAAAACCAAGCCTGGTTCCTTGGCACGCTGCCCGGCTCCGGAGCCTCCACCTTGGCCCGCGATGGCGTCGTGATGTTCGCGATGCTTCACCGGGCGCTGAATGATGGCTCCAAAGGCCTCGGCAAAGCTCAACAACGTGAAGCCGGTGCGTATGCTCTCGGTGCCGGTGAGTGGAAAAGACGCGGTGAAGCCGTTTTGAGCACCGAACTGCCTCTGCGGGCCGGAATCGCCGAAAGCGGCGACAAGCTCGTCGCGATCAATCGCCCGCTTCGCGAGGATGCGCCCGACTTTCTCGGCAAGACGGCTCTTGGAGAGCTTTTGGCCGGTTTGGATCATCAGATCATCGAAGACCGCGTGGAGGACGAAAGCAGCCTGGCGAGTGAGGTTTGGAGGACGTTTCTTTTCCTGATGGCGATTGCGCTGCTCGGGGAGGCGCTGCTGTGCATGCCGCCGAAGAGGGAAGTGACCAGGGCCGATTGATCGTACGGATCGGACGGATGTTTCGGGGCAGGAATGCCCTGATTACTTCCAGGAAGGACCGGCTTCTTCGCGTTGATCGATCCAAGCGGGCTTTTTGAGGTCTTTCTGATCCCAGAGGAGGCCGGGGTGATCGGGGAAGGCTTTGGGCTTGGCGGTGTTGAAGCGGTTGTTGGGGACGAGGGTATTCTCAGGAGCGAGCGTGGCGGTTTTATCGCCCATGACGGCGAAGGCGAAGGGGACTTTGCAGTTCACGAAGAGGTTGTTCTCGATGCGGGCGTCTTTGACCTGGGCGTAGCCGTTGAGCGGGGTGTTCGGAATGCCGGCCATGACGCAGAGGGCGCTGCGTTCTTTGTCGCCGGTGAGGTTCTCGAAGTAGTTCCGGCTCACGAGATGGTTTTCGCCGATGATGCGGACGCCGCCGGTGCCTTTGGCGTTGTTGCCGAGGAAGGCGTTTTCTTCGACGGTGCAGCCATTGCCATGGCGCAGCGTGAGCGTGCCGGAGACTTCGAGGAAGGTGTTCCGGCGGTAAAGATTGCCGCAGGATTTGTTGGAGATGCACTCGGCCTCACCGTTGCACTTTTCGAAGGTGTTGTGCTCCACCACGCATTTCGCTTCGAGCATGGAGGTCTCGCTGTCGCCGAGGCGGATGATCTCGCCGCCGTTTTTGCCGAGGCGTTCACGGGCACCGAAGTAGTTGTGATCAATGCGATGGCGGCCCCAGTCCTTTTGCTCGTTGCTGAGCCACACGACCATCAAGGTGCCAAGCGTGGTTTTTCCTTCCAAGCGGCAGTGGTCCACGCGATGCTCGCGGCCGTAGATGGAGACGAAGCGGGCGGATTGGCTCTTTTCGTCCGCGGGCAGGGTGTTCACCACGGCGCATTGCGTCACGCGGCATTCGTGGGCGACTTCATCGGTGTCGATGCGCAGCTCGATGCACTCGGTGCCGGTGGGATTTTGGAAGGAAAGGCCTTCCACGAGGATGAAACGGCCACCGATCTGCAATCGCGAATCACCCGTGAGGATGACCTTGCCAGGCGTCTCGGCCTTGATGGTCAGCGGCACGTCGATGGACCCGCTGGCACGGCATTTCAGGCGGGCGTCCTTCCATTCGCCATTTTTCAAAACGAGCAGGTCACCGGCTTTGGCGGTCTTCGCGGCTTCCTCGAAGGTTTTGGCATCGGAGACAAGCGTCTCGGCGGCGTGAGTGGAAAAAGCAGCGGCGAGGAGGAAAAGAGCGTGGATGGGGCGCATGCGGGATGATGGGGAGCGTCACATCGACTGTCCACCACGGAGAATGTTCGAAATCGCCACGCGAGCAGGTGTCATGACAAAAAGAAACACGAACATCACCGCCAGCGAGATGAGCCAGGCCGTGCGGCGGCGCATGCTGGGCCAGAGATTTCTCAGCACGAAGGGCAGTCCGAAGAAGAGCAGCAGCGTCATCCCAAACACGACGGGCCACAAAGGCCTGCCCGTGGCGGCGGCGAGAAGATGGCAGGCGGCATTCATGAGGTTGTGGAGAGCCTGACCAGTTCGCGGACGTGCTTCCCGAGCATGTCGAACTCGACGTTGAGGCGGTCGCCGGTTTTTTTGGTGTGCAGGTGGGTGACCTCCAGGGTGTGCGGGATGATCCAGCAGGTGATGCTGTCCTTTCCGACCTCCGCAGCGGTCAATGAGATGCCATCGAGGCAGATGGAGCCTTTCGGAATGACGAGGCCGTGATGCTTCGCGGGATACTCGACCTCCAATCGGTGATCCTGGCCGTGCTGCGTGAAGTCGATCACGCGAACGGTGTCATCCACATGGCCCTGGACGAAGTGACCACCAAAGCGGTCGCCGAGGCGCATGGCACGCTCGAGATTGACAAGTGAGCCGGTGGAGAGATCGCCGAGGCTGGTGACACGCAGCGTTTGCATCAGCAGATCAAAGGCGAAGGTGCCTGCGGAGGCATCGAAATCTGTCACGGTGAGGCAGCAGCCATTCACGGCCACGCTTTCACCGAGCGTGAGCTGCGGCGCGAGGCTCGGCGCCTCGACGATGAGCCGGGCGCTCTCGCCCCGAGGTTCGAGAAAAAGGATTTTGCCGGTGGTTTCGACGAGGCCGGTGAACATGGGGCAGGACTAAGGGGTCAAGTTTGAGGTTTCAAGCTGGATGAAGCTTGTGTGCCACGGCCTTTGTAAGCGAGGGCAAAAAAGAGGCACACAGCGGCGGTGAGAGCTGTTTCGCCGATCCAGAAGAGTTCCCAGTTGGTGCCTGCGCTGTCTGTCGAGCAGGCTTTGAACCACCAGCCGCCACCGAGATAGCCGAAGAGATTCCCCACGCCGCTCATCAGCAGGGAGAGAAGGGCCTGGGCACGCACCCGCCATTTCGGATCAATGCGTTCTTCGAGATATATTTGGGTCGTGATGAAGTAGAGTGTGAAGGCAAAGCCATGCAGCGTGGTGCCGATGAGCACGGCGGGGAGCGTGTTCACGGCATTCAGCGCATAGCGAACCACGCAGATGAGGATGCCAGAGAGGAAGACCCACTTTAAGCGGAAACGCGTCATCAGCCCCGCGAGCACGAGCATGACGAGAATCTCTGTCGTCTGCGCCAGGGACATCATCGCGGCGATGCTGGTGACGCCGAGATCTTTGAGCTGAAGGGCGGTGTAAGGATAAAAAGCCGCTAGAGGCATGCAGTAGAGCGCCGCCGTGATGAAGACGATGCGGTGATCGCGATGCCGCAGCAGCGAAAGCGCATCCAGGCCGAGGATTTGCACCCAGGTGCGAGGTGAGCTGGTATCCGTCGGTGGAATGGCAGGTATCAGGAAGGTGATGCCGCCGACGACGAGCCACAATCCGGCGGCGGTGTAGGCACCGACGAGGGATTCATCGGATTGCAGCACGAGACTGATCATCCAGCAGCCCGCCATCCAGCCCGCAGTAGCAAAGGCACGCAGCGGGCCGAATTGACGCTTCGCGTCCTGAAGCTGGGAAAACACGATGCTGCTGGCGATGCTCCACATTGGCAGAGACACCAGAGCCTGAAGCTGCACTGCCAAGAGCACCGCCGCGTCCGACATTTTCCACTCCAGCGCCGTGCAGGTGAGCACGAGGGTGATGCTCGTGAGCAGCGCCAGCCAGCGCATGAGTTTCACCGGAGCCATGCGCTGATCCGCCAGTGCTGCCGTGAAAAGCGGCGAAATGAAGGCCGCGATGCTGGATGCGGAGAGCACCCATGGCACGAGATGACCGCGACCATGCGCATTGAACACCGTGCTCAAAGGCACACCCCACATGCCCATCGGCATCGCCGTCACGAAAAATAGCGTCGCAAGCCTGCGGCGGCTGGTTTGAGGCGGTTTCGGGAGCGGCATCGGGGTGATCGTTTAAGTGGCTGGCAGCCCGCCATTGTCAAAGAACGGCTCAAGCCTTCCAATCAACCTTTCTGGCAAAGGGGAATCCAGGCTCATTCTTGCGACGAAGGAATTGTGCTGCCCCGTGGTTGCATTCCATTTCCAGCACTCCTAACTTTCCGCTGACTAAACCTTCCGGAACCCTTTTCCGCCTACCATGATGAACAACTTTACTCCTCGTGCCCAGCAGGTGCTGGCACTCGCCCGCAAAGAGGCGGATCGCTTCAACCACAACTACGTCGGCACGGAGCATCTGCTGCTCGGGCTGATCAAGCTCGGCCAGGGCGTCGCGGTGAACGTGCTGACGAAGCTCGGCCTCGAGCTCGAAACCGTCCGCCTGCAAGTCGAGCAGCAGGTCGGCTCCGGCCCGGAGACGAAGATGGTGGGGAACATCCCCTACACGCCGCGAGTGAAGAAGGTGCTCGCCTTGGCCTCCAAGGAAGCCAAGGCGCTGAACCACAGCTATGTGGGCACCGAGCACATCCTCCTCGGCCTGCTTCGCGAAGGTGAAGGCGTGGCCGCTCAAGTGCTGCGGAACCTGGAAGTGAACCTCGACAAGGCTCGTAGCGAAATTCTTCGCGAACTCGATCCGAACTTCACCTCCCAAAACGAGGACGGGGAAGAAGAGGAAGAAGGCAATGGCAACAAGGAAGCCGTCACCCCGGGTGGTGGCACGCCGAATGAAAAGAAGGGCAAGAACGAGAAAACGCCCGCTCTGAAGGCCTTTGGCCGCGACTTGACCGAAGTGGCCGTGAAAGGCGAGATGGACCCCGTCATCGGCCGCAGCGAGGAGATCGCCCGCGTGATCCAGATCCTGTGCCGCCGCACCAAAAACAATCCCGTGCTCATCGGCGAAGCTGGCGTGGGCAAGACCGCCATCGTCGAAGGTCTCGCTCAAGAGATCGCCGCAGGCAATGTGCCTGAAATCCTTCGCGATAAGCGCGTCATCACCCTCGACCTCGCCCTCATGGTGGCCGGCACGAAGTATCGCGGCCAGTTTGAAGAGCGCATCAAGGCCGTCATGGATGAGATTCGCCGTCAAAAGAACGTCATCCTCTTCATCGACGAAATGCATACGATGGTCGGAGCCGGTGGTGCGGAAGGTGCTCTCGATGTTTCCAACATCATCAAGCCTGCCCTCAGCCGTGGCGAGCTGCAATGCATCGGTGCCACCACGCTCAATGAGTTCCGCAAGCACATCGAAAAGGACAGCGCTCTCGAACGTCGCTTCCAGCAGGTGAAGGTCGAAGAACCCTCCGTCGAGGACGCCATCAAGATTTTGATGGGCCTGCGCGGCAAATACGAGATGCATCACAAGGCGAAGTACAGCGATGACGCCATCAAGTCCTCGGTGACCCTTTCCTCCCGCTATTTGACCTCCCGTTTCCTGCCGGATAAGGCCATCGACATCATGGACGAAGCTGGCTCGAAGGCCCGCATCGCCGCGATGACCCGCCCGCCGGAGCTGAAAGACATCGAGGCCGAGATCGAAGAGATTCGCGTCGAGAAAGAAGGCAGCATCAAGGAGCAGGACTTCGAGCAGGCTGCGCATCTCCGCGACCGCGAAAAGAACGCCAAGAAGCGATACGATGACGTTCTCGAAAACTGGCGCAATACCAGCCAAGAGCGCATCGTGGATGTCAGTGAGAACGACATCATGTCCGTCGTCTCGAAATGGACCGGTGTGCCGCTCCAGCGCATGGAGCAAGCCGAGGCTCAAAAGCTTCTCCGCATGGGCGAAGAACTCAAAGGCAAGGTCATCGGCCAAGACGAGGCCGTTCTCGCCATCTCGAAGGCCCTGCGCCGTTCGCGTGCGGACCTCAAAGACCCGCGCCGCCCCATCGGTTCCTTCCTTTTCCTCGGCCCCACCGGCGTCGGCAAGACATTCCTCGCGAAGAACCTCGCCGAGTTCATGTTTGGCACCGCCGATGCGCTTATTCAGATCGACATGTCCGAGTACATGGAGAAACACACCGCTTCACGTCTCATCGGAGCGCCTCCCGGATACGTCGGTTATGAAGAAGGCGGCCAGCTCTCCGAAGCCGTGCGCCGCAAGCCCTACTCCGTTGTGCTTTTCGACGAAGTGGAAAAAGCCCACCCGGATGTGATGCATCTCCTGCTTCAGATCCTCGAAGAAGGTCAGGTGACCGACAACTTCGGCCGCAAGATCGACTTCCGAAACACCATCATCATTCTCACCTCGAACGTGGGTGCGGAGCAGATCAAGCGCCAGACCAGCCTTGGCTTCATGGCCATGCAGCAGGACAGCGCCGACAACGAAGGCATCAAAGGCAAAATCAACGAGGCCGCGAAGAAGTACTTCAAGCCCGAGTTCCTCAACCGCCTCGATGAACTGGTCGTCTTCCGCATGCTCGAGAAGCCCGAGCTGGCCAAAATCGTCGATCTCGAAGTCAGCAAGGTCACCAAGCGCCTCGTCAGCAAGAACATCACGATCACGCTCGACGAAGGTGCCCGCGAATTCCTCATCAAGGAAGGTTACGATCCGCAATACGGCGCCCGTCCGATGCGCCGTGCCGTGGAAAAACACATCGAAGATCCGCTCTCCGAGCATCTCCTCCGCGAGGACATCCGCGAAGGCGACAAGGTGAGCATCACTCACGATGCCGAGATGAAGCGTCTCAAATTCTCCGCCGCCGAACGTGCTCCCGATCCCGAAGAGGCCGCTGTCGATGCCTTGTTGGAGAAGGTGAGCAAAGATTCCCAGTAACGCGCTTTATCGCTCCTCATGCTCGCAGCCCTCGGCAGACCTTTCTTACGGCTTCTGGGCGGCATGGGGCGCATGGCGTGCTTCACGGTGCGTTCGTTCGCAGCCGTGACGAAAACTCGAAGACTGCCCCGCAGGCTCCTGCGGGCCATTTTTGAGCAGGGAACGCGTTGCCTGCCGGTGATTCTCATTGTGGGTATTTTCACCGGTTTGGTGCTCGGACTTCAGGGGCACTATGTTTTGAACCGTTTTGGCTCCGAAAGCCTGCTCGGAGCACTCGTTTCGCTCAGTCTCGTGCGTGAATTGGGACCAGTGCTCGCGGCTCTGATGCTCGTGGGGCAGGCGGGAAGCGCTCTCGCGGCGGAAATTGGCATTCAGCGGAATTCCGAACAGATCGCCGCCCTCGAAACGATGGGTGTGAGTAGCGAAGGCTATCTCGTCACGCCGCGATTGCTTGCCGCGTTGATCGTCTTCCCGATGCAGACGGCACTCTTTGTGCTCATTGGGCTTTACGGTGGTTATTTATCCGGCTCCGCCATGCTCGGGCTTGAGACAGGCGTTTATTGGTCCGCCGTCGAAAAGGCCATCGAGGCCCGCGATTTGACGGAGTGCTTTGTCAAAGCGGGCACCTTTGGCCTCATCACCATCGCCATGTGCTCGTATCAGGGCTTTTCTGCGCATCTCGGCCAGGGCACCGGCGCACGAGCCGTCTCCGCCGCCACCACACGCGCCGTTGTGCTCTCCTGCGTGCTCGTGCTGGCCCTCGATGACGTCATCACCTCCTTCTTGCTTCACCGATGACCGATACCCCCGAGCCGCTGCTGCGCATCGAATCGCTCCACAAGCGCTTCGAGGACAATGTCGTGCTCGCAGGTGCCTCGCTCGATGTGCCACGCGGTAGCCTCGTCACCGTTCTGGGCCGCAGCGGCACGGGTAAATCGGTGTTGCTGAAATGCCTCGCCGGCATTGTCACGCCTGATGCGGGCCGCATCCGCTTCGATGGCAAAGACCTCGATGCCTCCACCCGCGCCGATTTCCGCCGCCGCTGCAGTTTTCTCTTCCAAAGCAACGCCCTCTTCGATTCGCTCACCGCGCTGGAAAACGTGGCCCTGCCACTCGAACAGACCACGAGCCTTTCCGACGCGGAAATCCGTGTGCAGAGTCTCGAAGCCCTCAAACAGCTCGAACTCGACGCCCATCACGACCGCTATCCCTCGCAGCTCTCCGGTGGGATGCAGAAGCGCCTCGCCCTTGCCCGTGCCATCGTGACGAAGCCTGAGCTCGTGCTCTTTGACGAGCCTACCGCCGGCCTCGACCCGCTGCGCCGAAACGCCGTCTTCACGATGATTTTGAAATATCAGCGCCAGTTCCGCTTCACCGCCGTCGTCGTCACACACGATCTCGACGAGGCCCTCATCGCCAGCGACCGCGTGGCTTTGCTCGATGGCGGCAAAATGCTCTTCGAAGGCCCTCCCGCTGCCTTCACCACCTCCACCGATCCCGTTGTCAGTTCCTTCCGCGATAGCGCCGCCGCCCTGCGAGAAAGCGTGGCCGCTCTTCGACAAACCACCGCCGCTTCATGAAACCCACCAAGCTCGAACTCCTTGCCGGCCTCTTCGTCGCCATCGGCATCGCCGCCATCGCGTGGCTTACCATCCAGCTCGGCGCGGGTGCCCTCGTCGGCGGTGATACCTATGTCATCGAGGCACGCTTCACGAACACCAGCGGCCTAAGCAAAGGTGGCAATGTCGTCGTCGCCGGCGTGCCGGTGGGCCGTGTGGAAAGCATCCGCGTCGATCCGGCGGACTTCACTGCCATCGTCTCGCTGCGGGTGCTTTCGCATCTCAAACTGCCCACCGATACCATCGCCTCGATCAAGACCACCGGCCTCATCGGTGACAAATTCATCGCCATCGCTCCCGGTGCCGATGAAACGTATTTGAAACCTGGCGACCGCATTGTGGATACCGAATCGTCGGTCGATCTGGAGTCGCTCATCGGAAAAATGGCCTTCGGAAGTGTTGACAAGGGGGCGGAGTCAGAGCCACAACAGGTTCCAGCATCTCCGCCATGATTTCTCGCTTCTTCTTCATCCTCTCCATGGCTTGCCTGGTCCTTCCAGGAATTACCTCCGCCGCCACGGCTGAGGCGCAGGCAAAACTCCAGGGAGCCGTGAATCAGGTGCTCGCCTTGGCGAACAGCTCCGGCAGCAAAGCGGCCATCGCCACGAATGTGCGCCCGCTCCTTCAGCGAAACATCAGCTTTGAGACAATGACGCGTCGTGCTGTCGGTCCTGGTTGGAACACCTTCAGTGCCGCGCAGAAATCGAAGGCCACGCAGCTCTTCACCACACTCGTCATTCGCACCTACAGCAACAAATTTACCCCCGGCCAGACGCCGCAGATCCAGTATCGCACCGCTACGGAGCCAGCTACGGGTCGTGTCGATGTGCCGACGACGGTGGTTTATAAAGGGAGCCGTTACACCGTGACCTACCGAATGGAGCAGCCCGGCTGGCTCATCACCGATGTGGTGATCGAAGGCGTGAGCATGATCGCCAATTACCGTTCCCAGCTCGATGCCACTTACAAAAAGGGCGGCGCTGATGCGGTGATCAAGTCCCTCGAACAGTCCGTATCCAAGCAGCCATGAAAAAGATCCTCACGCTCGCTCTCTCTACCGCTTTACTCGCTTCCTGCGCCACGCCGCAGGCAGTGGTGAATGCCGATCTGGCGGCCAAGAAGCCTAAGGCGGGTGAAAAACCAATGGCCGTGGAGGCCACCGATGCGCTCGATGATTACGGCAGTACCGTGAAGGTCTCTGATCCGCTGGAAAAACTCAACCGCGCCACTTTCTGGCTCAATGACGGCCTCTACACGGTGATCTTCCGTCCCGTCTCAAAGGGCTACGAGAAGATCCTGCCGAAAATCTTCCGCAAGAGTGTCGATAACGTCTTCGAGAACGCCAAATATCCCGTCCGCGTGGTCAACTGCGTGCTTCAGGGCAAAGGCCAGCGAGCCGGCCTCGAAACGAAGAAATTCTTCGTCAACACCGTCGCTGGTTTCGGCGGCATTTTGCGTGTCTCCGACAAGGTGCCTGACATCGCTGACCTTCCCGCCGAGGACAGCGGACAAACGCTGGCGAAGTGGGGCATCGGTCATGGTCCCTACATTGTTCTTCCTTTGCTCGGCCCCAGCAGCGCCCGAGAAGTCGTCGGTCTCGCTGGCGATTATGCGCTGAATCCACCGAACTACGGCCTCTACTTCCATGGTGGCAATGCCAACCATGATTGGATGCTCATTCCGCCGCCCGCGAACACCCTCCGCTCCATGCCGGACCAGCTCGAAAAGTACGATGCCGCCACGAAAGAGGCCGTCGATCCTTACATCTCCGCTCGCGAGGCCTACGTCCAGCAGCGTGACGAGGCGGCGAAGAAGTAAGGCGTTGTCATCGCCTTTGAAGCGGCTAGGATTTTGCCAGCGCGGCGGCTCTTCCGCCGCCACCTCAACTCTTTAACTTTTTCCAGGGATGTTTGATCTTCCGGCGGTGCAGATTGGTTCAGTGACAATGGATGGCGTGGAGCCCGTGTTCATGCTCGGGCCGTGCGTCATCGAGAGTGAAGAATTCATCTGGGACATCGCCGAAAAGCTCGACGCCCTCGCTCGCCCTCGCGGCTGGCGTTGGATCTTCAAAGCCTCCTACGACAAGGCCAATCGTAGCGCCATCTCCTCGTATCGCGGCATCGGCTGCGATGATGGCTGCGCCTTGCTCGCTAAAGTCGGCGCGAAGTTTGGCGTGGCCGTCACCACCGATGTCCACACGCCCGAGGAAGCCCGCCAGGCCGCGAAACACATCGACCTCCTGCAAATCCCCGCCTTCCTCTGCCGCCAAACGGATCTCATCGTGGCCGCTGGCGAGACCGGACGGGCGGTGAACGTCAAGAAAGGCCAGTTCATGGCCCCGTGGGATGTCAAAAACATCGCCGACAAGCTCGCTGCTGCTGGCTGTGCGAATTTCATGTTCACCGAGCGTGGCACCACCTTCGGCTACAACAATCTCGTGGCTGACATGCGCTCGCTTTATTGGATGCGGGAGCTTGGATACCGCGTCGTCATGGATGCCACACACAGCGTGCAGCGTCCTGGCGGTCTTGGCACCGCCACCGGAGGCGATGGCAAGCTCGCGCCCGTTCTCGCTCGCGCTTCTGTAGCCGCCGGATGCGATGGTGTCTTCATGGAGACCCATCCTGATCCTGCCAAGGCCATGTCCGATGGCCCCAATCAGATCCCTCTCTCGCAAATCGCCTCCGTCGTCGAATCCCTGCGCCAGATCCATGCCATCACCCGCTCCATCGACTAAGCGCCACCGGCGTGCCGGCCTCCTCGCCGTCATTCTCTGCACCTGCCTGCTAGCTTTGGCAAAGGCCCAGACCTCCAGCAGCAGCCTCGCCAGCGTGCTTTCGCAAAACATCCCCCTCGGCGTGGAAAACACCGGAGCCGTGCTACCCTCCTTTGATCCCACCGGTCGCCGCACCTCGCTCATGACCGCTGATGTCGTGCGTCGTGTGGATGGCGAGCGCCTCTACGCGGAGGGCTTTGTCTTTGAGCAGTTCGGCGCTGATTCTGGCAAAAACCTCCGCATCGATCTCTCCACCGCCTTTTATAACATGTCTACCTCCACCTTGCGCAGCACGCAGCGTGGCCGCGTGAGTCGCCAAGACTTCACCATCGAGGGAGATAACCTCATCTTCGATACCACCACGAACTGCGGTCTCATGGAGGGAAACATCCGCATGGTCATCTTTGACACCAAGGCCAAAAGCAGCGAGGAAAAGCCCACCAAACCATGATCCGCCGCGTCACGATCCTCTGCCTCGCCGCGCTCTCGCTTTCTGCGGGTAGCCTCGCTGCGCAGACCCCTGCCGCCGAGCCACCGCCGAAAAAAACCACGCTCATCGACTCGCTCAAAAAAGCCATCGATGGCAACAAGGATAAGGTCTCCGACGAAACCCGTCAAAAAGCCGAGGCTGCCGCCCGCGCCGCCCTGGAAGCTCTACCGAATGATTTAAAGAAAAAAGCCCAGGATTTGGCCACTGGCTCAAAAGCGGCCGAAATCCGCCAAAAAGCCGTCCAGACCGTTCAGGGAGCCATGCAGAGCCGCGAGCCCCCCCCCGCCACACCCACCGTGACGGAAACCGTGGCCGCCGCCAGTCCCGCAGCTCCCGCTCCACTCGTCGGGCCGTTGCCGCAGAGACTCCAGCCACTGCTTCTCGATGATCCGCAATCCGCCCGGCAGACCCAGGCAGGACGCACCGAGATCACCGCCACAAAATCCGCCTACTTTGATGCCAACACCGGCATCGGCATCTACCGGGGAAACGTCCGCGCCCGCCACCCCAATGCCTTCATTGAGTGCGAGGAACTCGAGATCCACATGGAGAAGGAAAAAACGGGAGCCGATGGCAAAAAGAAAGCACTCAAGTCCGGTGATGGAGACATCCTCGCCTCACGCACTGAGAAAAAAGCCGCCGGTAGTCCAGCTCTCGGTGGCGAGGACAGTGGCATCGAGATCGCCTACGCTCGCGGCACCATGGTCACCATCGAAAAATTCGACGAGAACAGCGAACTCCAGATCGGCCACTGCAATGAAGTGGCCATCTACGAAGGCAAGACCGGCAATATCACCCTCCGTGGTTGGCCCTCCGTCCAACGCGGCAGCAAGCTCCTCGAAGCCACCGATCCCCGCTGCGTCATCGTCATTGATCAGGCCGGCCGTCTCAAAGCCGATGGCGGCGTCTTCCGCACCACCCTGATCGATGAAAAGGCTGCTGCCGCGCCCGGCTCCCAGCCACCTGCCCCCACGCCTGCCGCACCCGCACGGCCCTGAGCCGCGAACGATGTCCGAACGCTCCGTCCAAACCTCCTCCAGCATGTCCGATGGCACCACGGTGCCTGATGGTGAGATGCTTTTGCACACCGAGGGCCTGAAAAAAATATACGACGGCCGCACCGTCGTGAACGGCGTGGATATCGAGGTCAAAAAAGGCGAGATCGTCGGCCTGCTGGGCCCAAACGGTGCCGGTAAGACCACCACCTTTTACATGATCGTGGGCCTCGTGCAGCCCGATGGCGGGAAAGTCCTCTTCGATGGCAATGACGCCACCCGCCAGCCCATGTACATGCGGGCACGGCTCGGCATGGGCTACCTCCCCCAGGAAGAATCCATCTTCCGCCGCCTCACCGTTCGCGAAAACATCCTCGGCGTCATGGAGACGCAGAACTACACCCGCGCCGAAGCCGCCGAGCAGACACAGTCCCTCATGGAAAAATTCGGCATCGACCATGTCGCCGATAACCTCGCCATCACCCTCTCCGGTGGTGAAAAGCGCCGCCTCACCATCGCCCGCAGCCTCGTCACCTCGCCGAAGCTGCTCATGCTCGATGAACCCTTCTCAGGCGTCGATCCTATCGCCGTGGGCGAGATCCAGGAAATCATCCGCATGCTCCGCCAGGCCGGCCTTGCCATTCTCATCACCGATCACAACGTCCGCGAGACTCTCAACATCGTGGACCGCGCCTACCTCATCTTTGAAGGCAAAGTCCGCCGCCATGGCACGAAGGATTTTCTCGTGAACGACGACGAGGCCCGCCGTCTCTATCTAGGACAAGACTTCTCCATGTAACCCGTCCTTGAACATCCAGCGTCCAACATTGAATATTCCGTAACGCTCCGGAAATCTTTAACCCCAAACCACCATGCAAGTCCACAACGTCAACCTCCCCATCATCGTCACCGGCCGCCATGTCGAGATCACCCAGGCCATCCGTGAGTATGCCCACAAGAAGATCGAGAGTCTCCATCTCGACTATCCGCGCATCATTGAGGCGAAGGTCATCCTCGACGTGCAGGGCCACCACCGTCAGATGGCCGAAATCATTCTCTTCTGCGCCAATCACATCGTCATCGAAGTGAAGTCCACCACCGAGGATATCTACGCCTCCATCGACGAGAGCATCCACAAGATCGCCCGCCGCATGCGGAAGTTCAAAACTCGCCTGCTCAAGAGCCATCGCCCGCGCAAAGATGGTTCCATCCGCCACATTCAGGAGCACGTCATTCACGAGGAATCCGTCCACCAGGGCGAGCAAGAGCACGTCACGCCCGCGTACGTCCACGAGGAGTCCTACAAAATCCGTCCGCTCTTTCCCGATGAGGCCATCGTCGATCTCGAAATCAGCCAGCGTCCCTTCGTCGTCTTCCACGATCAGCAGAATCACAAGCTCGCCATCCTCTTCCGCCGCCAGGACGGCGATTACGGTCTCATCCATCCGGAAGACACCGCCGCTCAGAAATGATCAGATCGGCACTCAGCCCGAGCCATCACCACCGAATGACGACAACCGCTCGTCATTCGGTTTTCTGCATTCTAGCGGCTGTGCTGGGCAGTCTCCTCGCCTCCTGCTCATCCTCCAAGCCACCGGTTCCTCAAGCCTCCGCACGCATCGTCGAGAGCCAGCATGGCATCGCCTCTCTGTACACGGATCGCCGCACCGCCAGTGGGGAGAGATTCAGTGCTTCGGCCTTCACCGCTGCCCATCGTCACTGGCCGCTCGGCTGCCTCGTCCGCTGCACCAATCTTCACAACGGACGCTGGGTCGTGACCCGCATCAATGATCGCGGCCCCTACATTCGCGGCCGCATCATTGATCTCACGCCGATAGCCGCCGAAGCCATCGGCCTTAGCAAATCCCACGGCATCTGCCGCGTGCGCATTGATCGCCTCCAGTAGCTCAGCATGCCCACCCACTACTTCATCACTGGCACCGATACGGACGCAGGGAAAACCTACGTTACCTGCCTCTTGCTCGAAGCCCTCAAACGCCTCGGCAAAACCGCCGCAGGCTATAAACCGCTCGTTTGCGGTTCGCGTGACGATGCCATCCATCTGCTCAATGCCAGTCACAGCCCGTCTGGGCTCGTTTTGGACGAGGTGAACCCCGTCTGGCTTAAAATCCCCGCTGCACCCTACGCCGCTGCGATGATGGAAAACCGCCGTTTTGATGCCGCTGAGCTCGTCACCGCCTTTCACGCCCTCGCGGCGCGGCACGAGCATGTCCTCGTTGAAGGTGCGGGTGGTTGGGAAGTGCCACTCAATGAGTTCTCTACCATGGCAGATCTCGCCCAGCGCTTTGCCCTGCGCGTCATCGTTGTGGTGAACAACAAGCTCGGCTGCCTCAACCACACCCTGCTCACCGTCAAAAACATCCAGGCTAGGGGCCTCACCTGTGCCGGCCTCATTTTAAACCAAGTTCAAGACGAGAGGGACCCCGCCAGCATCAGCAACCGCATGGTTCTTCAGCACTTCCTACCTGATGTGCCTGTCCTTGCCGAGATCATGCACGGTGAGACCGAGATCGAATGGCCGCTTGGCCGCGACCAAGTTTAAGCCCCGGTAAAAAACAACAGAACACCCCTCGCCGTCCATCCCAAGGTGCGAATCCAGTTCGTCAGGATGAGATGGCGGATCACCCCCTTGTCATACCCCTGCATGAGCTGCGTGTGATCCGGTGCCTGCCAGATGGCCGTGCTGAGTCCAATCAAGGGGATTATCCCCAAGCTAATGAGAAAGGGAGTGGTTCGCAGGCCCTGATAAAACAGCCACGCGGCTGATCCCGCCTCCATTAGCACTAGCGGCACGATCATGAGACCGATGCGCAGGCAGTGGGAGAAGTGATATGCCCGGAACTCCGCCGCGCCGACGCGTAGGAATTGCGGATAAACGATGAGCTGGATGACCCAGATGAGTCCGACCATGAACCAGGTGACAGCGAGGTGAACCGTGAACATGCGGCCAAGATACCCGGGCAATCACAACATACGAAAAGAGAATACAGCGCCGAAATGCTCGCACTTCGTTCCTTGTCGAAGCGCTGAATGCCGACTACGCACCCGCATGACCCGAATCACGGCTGCTTTGCGCAAAGGAATGGAACTCAAAGAGGGTGATCGTGCCGACCTGCGAGTGGTGATGGAGAATGGCGAGCTGGTGGTGACGCATCTCATCAACCATGTGAAGTCTGGTGCGCATTCCCCGGACTACCAAGTGAAGCTGGGGCACTGGAACCGGAAGTAGGAACTTTCAAGGCCCGTCGAAGCGGAAAGCATCCGCAGATGTGCCTGCGATGCCTTTTTGGTGCTCGCGACCTTCCGCGCGGCGTTTGCGAGCCTCAGCGAAGAATTCCTTCAGGATCATGACGCAGTCGTCTTGGAGCACGCCTTGGGTGATTTCGCAGCGGTGATTCAAATTGGGGGCTTGGAGGAGATTCCAGAAGCCGCCAGCACCCCCACCTTTGGGATCGGGGCAGCCGAAGATCACGCGCCGCACGCGGCAGTGCATGATGGCTCCGGCGCACATGGGGCAGGGCTCTTTGGTGACGTAGAGATCGCAATCAGTGAGCCGCCAATCGCCGACGGCGCTCTGGGCCTGGGTGAGAGCCAGCATCTCGGAGTGCGCGGTGGCATCCTTGAGGGTCTCGACTTGGTTCCAGGCTCTCGCGATGACGGTTCCCTCATGCACGATGACGGCTCCGATGGGCACTTCATGCTGCCGGGCGGCTTTGCGGGCCTGCCGCAGGGCTTCCCGCATGAAATAGGCGTCGTCGAGGATGAGAATGTCAGGTTCCAGGCTCAAGATCTGCGGTTTCTAACCGTGCTTCGTGAAACTTGAAACTTGAAACTTGGAAGCCAGGCCCTTTAAAGGAGCCGAATGACGCACGAGACAAATCTGATCCTCCCCTCCTTGCTGGCATCTGACTGGTCGAAAGTGGCCGCCGAAGTGAAACGGGCTGAAGACGCGGGTGCGCAGTGGCTGCACCTCGATGTGATGGACGGCACTTTTGTGGATAACATCTCCTTCGGCCCGCAGATGGTGCAAACGGTGCGGAAATGCACGGGCATGTATCTCGACGTGCATTTGATGATCCACCGCGCCGATCACTACCTGGAGCGGTTCATCAAAGCCGGTGCGAATAACATCACCATCCACGTTGAGGCAAATTACGACTCCTCCGTGGCCGAGACGCTGAAGCGCATCCGTGCTGCCGGTCTGCACGCGGGCATTGCGCTGCATCCCAGCACGCCGTTTGAAGCCGCGCTCCCCTTTGTCAATGACATCGACTTGCTGCTGGTGATGACCGTGGTGCCGGGTTTTGGCGGTCAGCCCTTCATGGAAAAGGAAACGATGCCAAAACTGGCCGCCGCACGCGATTATCGCGATCAGCACGGCCTCAAATTCCACCTCGAAGTGGATGGCGGTATCTACACAAATACAGCGCCCATCGCCAAACAGCACGGTGCGAATCTCTTCGTCTGCGGCACATCCTCATTTGGCCCGCCGGACATGGGTCAGTCGATGCGTGAGCTGGCCGCAGCAGTGGCTTGAGGGCAAAAAAGAGGCGGAAGAACTTCGTCTTCCGCCTCGTGAGTGATCGTGAAAGCCTACTTGGAGCCTTATTCGAGCGGCACCTCGATGACCTTCTTCGCCGGGGGCTGCGGCTGGCGCGGTGCCTCGTCGTGATGCTCGTCTTCGTGATCTTCTTCGTCGTGCTTGTTCTCACGTGGATCGTGACCTTCGGTGAACTTATGGTCGTGATGCTCGGTGATGCCCTTGAGATGGGGCTTGAACTTGCGATGACGCTGCTGGCCCGGAAGAGGGCTAATCTGCATGTTGATGTTACGCCCGGCCATTTTAGGTTCTTGGTCGCACTGGCCCATCGTTTTAAGGTCTTCCTTGATCTTGCCGGCGAGCAGATGGCCGAGCTCCTGATGGGCCATCTGGCGGCCGCGGAACTGGAGCTGGATGCGCACTTTGTGCCCTTCGGCGAGGAAGTCTTCGGCATGAGTGATCTTGATGAGGTAATCGTGCGGGTCGATGCCGATACGGAACTTCATCTCCTTCACCTTGCCGCCCTTCTGATGCTTGTGGGCTTCCTTTTTGTGCTTCTCCTGGATGTACTTAAATTTGCCGTAGTTGACGATCTTGCACACGGGCGGATCGGCCTGCGGAGCCACCTCCACGAGGTCCAGACCGCGCTCACGGGCAATGCGCAGCGCCTGATGCGTGGGCAGGATGCCAAGCTGATGCTGCCCGTCTTCCTCGACGACACGCACTTTCGGCGCACGGATGCGCTCGTTGACGCGATACAGCTCGTTGGAGTGACGACCACGGTCGCGATCACGACCGCCGGGGCCGCCTGGACGATTTCCTCCCTGGCCACCACCTCCACCGAAGGGGCGAGGTCCGCCAGCGCCTTGACCGGCTGGACGGTTCTGCGGAGGGCCGGAAGGGATGCCTCCGGGCCGGACGCCACCTGCTGCTCCTGCCGCGCCACCCGCACCTAGCGGTCGAGGCCCGGTACCGCCTTGAGGGCGCGGCTGCCAGGCTCCGGGTTGGGGTGGTTGCGGCCGCGGCGGTAGGCCGCCGAATTGTCCGCTGCTCAGGGTTTGGAATGGATTGCTAATAAATGACCTCCGTGTTGGTTTACGATTTTTCCGAGCGGGAACCATCCCGCAGGAAAGATTGGAGCTGGGGGCGTGCTTTCTGGATCATACATCAGCACCAGCCCGCCATCGGCATGAGACGCGCCTCATTCCCCCGGTGATCCGGATGGTGTGGGCGCTGGGATTGACAAATCATGCAGTGGGAAACTTGGAAAGGCCTGTGAGGGGAATTAGATAACCATCCACTCAGTGCCGCGCAACGAACGCAGCCAAAGAGTAAGAGCTTTCATGCCTGACGGCAACAATTCTTTCGCCCGAGACTTTCCTGCGGCTGATTTCGCACTGAAAACTCACGCTGCGGAGGGGGTAGCGCGGTCGATGGTGGCTTCCACGACATGCTTCGGCGGCTCTTTGATGTCATGCACGATGCGCAGCCAGCCGAGAACTTTCAGGACGTAGTAGGTGATGTCGATCTCCCACCAGCGGAAGCCCTGGCGGGCGCAGTGCTGGTAGTAATGATGGTTGTTGTGCCAGCCTTCGCCGAGGGTGACGAGGGCGAGGATGAGGGAGTTCTTGCTGGATTCGCCCGTCTCGTAGCGGCGCTTGCCGAGCATGTGGCAGAGGGAATTGATGAAGAAAGTCGTGTGGTAGAGGACCACCGTGCTCACGCAGAAGCACCACAAAAAGGCAGTCAGACCACCCAGCCACCAGCAGGTTAGGGCCAGCACGAGTGGCGGGATGAAGTGGTAGGTGTTGAGGAAAACGAGTTCGGGGAATTTGGTGAGATCCTTCACTCGTTTCGCATCGAAGGATTCATAGTCCGGAGCCAAAATCCAGCCCACATGGGCCCAGTAGAAGCCCTGCTGTTTTACCGAGTGGATGTCCTCCGCTTGATCAGAATGCTGGTGATGATGACGATGGTGGGCAGCCCACCACAAGGCACCTTTTTGAGCCGACATACCACCCAGCCAAGCGAGCACGAACTGAAACCAGCGCGAGGTCTTGTAGGAGCGGTGAGAGAAATAGCGGTGGTAGCCACCCGTGATGCCGAATTTACGAATGAGGAAAAGGCCAACGGCTAAGACCAGCATCCAGGGCTCAGGCTTCATGAAAAAAGCCGAGGCCGCAAGAAGATGAATGATGAAGAACAGCAGGGCTCCGGGAGAGAAATACGATGCTTTGACCACGAACTTGGAAATTGGGTTGGGTTGAGTGCCAAATCAGGCCTGTCGAAAGGCGGGAAAGTGCGCCGTGATGTTGCCCACTAAGACCAAAAGTGCAAGTTCAATGATCCCGGCCACAAACGAGGCACATAAAACGATTGCCACGTCCTTCGATCTCATAAGTGCGGCCTTTGCAGTAGGGGCAACGCACCGGTATGAAGGCCCGAATGGCCCAGCGACCGATCAGATTGAAAATCACCGCCGTGGCGAGAAACGCGGTCATCAGCACGGGCGTCTTCATCTCGAGCCAAAAGTTCAGCAAATACACTCCATAGCATGCCAGCGCCGCGAAAACGGGCGGCCCGAAGAAACTCAAGATGAAGTGCTGGTTCGCTTTCAGCATAGGTTGGCACCTTTCACGCCTTCAAGGCATTCCGCAAGCCCTCACGCATTGCATCCAGCGGCGCAGTCCCGCCAAACCAGTGCTCAAACGAGATCGCTCCCTGGTGCAGCAGCAGCGTGAGGCCATCGACGACCTTTGCCCCTGCCATTGTCGCATCCTCCAGCAGTGGCGTCTCGCCATCCGCCCGGTAAACCATGTCAAAGACGAGATGGCGGGCCAGCAAAGCCTCGGCGGGCACCAGCCGCGCATCACCTGTCTTCATCCCGAGCGAGGTCGCATTCACGATGAGATCGATCTCAGGCAAAATGCCAGCCAGCGCTTCATCGGTCCACGAAAGGAGCTTCACCTCGTTTTTTGGTGACAAAGAAGTCACCTCTCCAGCAAGCGTTTCAGCCTTCGATACCGTGCGATTGGCCAAAACGAGCTTCGGACAGCCCACCAGCGCACTTTGCACCGCCACCGCCCGCCCCGCGCCACCGCCCGCCCCGAGAATGAGCACGCGCAGATCCTTCACCTCGGCTCCGAAGGTTTCCTTCACACTTCGCAGGAAGCCGGGGCCATCGGTGTTGTAGCCGATCAGCCTCCCCTCGCGGATCGCGAGGGTGTTCACTGCACCGAGACGGCTCGCCAGCGGATCGATCTCATCAACCTCTGCCAACGCCTCAAACTTGTGCGGGATGGTGATGTTCACGCCTAGAAAGCCACACTTCGCAAACTGCCGGAACGCCTCCGCCACCCTGCCTTGTGGCACCTGCACGCGGATGTATTGCGCCTCGATGCCACGGGCCTTGAGAGCCGGATTGTGCATCTGCGGGCTTCGAGAGTGCGAGATCGGATCACCGATCACCGCCAGCCGTGCTGGCGGCGTGAAGCGCCCCGCCACTGCGTCCCAGTTTAGAAATTCATCAAAGGTCAAAAACTCGCCCATGGCTCGCAGACATGGCCCGGAAGGAGTCCCTGTCAAAGCGCTCGCAATTTTCCCCTCGACAGTTCGTTCCTTTCACGCTGCAATCGCCGCCCTTTCCATCCACATGAAACTTCTCTTCCCTCTGCTCACGCTCGGCCTGTCAGCCGTCGTCTTTCTCGCCCGCGCCGCTGACACGCCGGTGAAGCCCCTCCGCGTACTCATCGTCGCCGGTGGCTGCTGCCACGAATACGACAAGCAGCCCATGGCGCTTAAAGAAGGCATCGAGTCCCGCATCCACGCCATTGTCGATATCGCCTACAATCCCGACAAGAGCACCAAGGCCACCTTTGAGATCTACAAGGCCAAGGATTGGGACAAGGACTTCGACGTCATCATTCACGACGAATGCAGCGCCGATGTGACCGATCCCGCCTACGTCGGTGCCATCCTCGGTGCTCATAAGGCTGGCAAACCTGCCCTGAACCTCCACTGCGCCATGCACAGCTACCGCTCGGGCAATTTCCGTGAAGCCGTGAAGCCCGGTGCTGACAACGCCGGCTGGTATGAATACCTCGGCCTCCAGTCCACCGGCCATGGTCCTCAGCAGCCCATCACCATCACCTACACCGACAAAACGCACCCCATCACCCAGGGCCTCGAAGGCTGGCAGACGATCAACGAGGAACTCTACAACAACGTCCAGGTCCTCACCGGCAAGGCGCTCGCTTCGGGCAATCAGATCGTCCCGCCGAAGGCCAAGAAAGGCGAGAAGCTCCCACCCGATGCCAAGCCCACCGAGGCCACTGCCGTCGTCGCCTGGACCAATGAATACGGCCCGAACAAGACCAAGATCTTCTCCACCACGATCGGCCACAACACCGCTACCGTCTCGGATGCTCGTTACCTCGATCTCATCACCCGCGGCCTCCTTTGGACCACCGGTCACCTTGATGAGAATGGCAAAGCGAAGGACGGTTACGGCAAGTAAGCGATTCATTCGCAGCCAAGCATGACGTTGAATGCCCGGTGGTTATCCCCCGGGCATTTTTCAATTTTCAGTTCTCCGTTTTCAATCCCCGCCTCCCCATGCGCTCACTCCTCCTTCTCCCGTTCCTCGTTCTCACCAGCCTCGCCGACGAGTTGCCCGGTCATTCCGCCCACGGTGAAGCCTTCAACGAGGGCCCACGGCAGGCGGCGGTGCTCATTCCGGGCTGCGGTGAGGCGGTGAAGTTCCCCATCAGCACCAAGAACCCGGACGCGCAGCAGTTTTTCACCCAGGGCATCGGCCAGCTTCACGGCTTCTGGTATTTCGAGGCCGAGCGCAGCTTCCGGCAGGCCGCCGCGCTCGATCCTGAATGTCCCATGGCCTATTGGGGCATGGCCATGGCCAACGTGAACAACGACAAACGTGCCAAGGGCCTCCTCGACAAAGCGCTGAAGCTCAAAGACAAGGCCACCGCCCGTGAAAAGCAGTGGATCGCCGTGCTCGAAAACCTCTACAAAGACGACAAGCGGGACAAAAAGCAGCGCCAGCTCGACTGCATCCGCGATTTCGAGACGCTCGTGCAGGACGATCCGAAGGACATCGAGGCCAAGGCCTTCCTCGTCTGGCGCATCTGGTTCGGCAAAGGCGATGTGCCCATCTCCAGTGCCCAGGTCGTCGATGCCATGCTCGATCAAATCTTTGCCGCCGTGCCGAATCATCCGGCGCATCATTACCGCATTCATTTGTGGGACGACCGCAAACCCGCCCGCGCCGCCACCTCCGCCGCGCAGTGCGGCCAGGCATCCCCTGGCATCGCCCACATGTGGCACATGCCCGGCCACACCTACTCGAAGCTCAAACGCTTCGATGATGCCGTGTGGCAGCAGCAGGCCAGCACCCGCGTCGATCACGCCTACATGATCCACAGCTTCATCCTGCCGGATCAGATCCATAACTACGCCCACAACGAGGAATGGCTCGTGCGGAACTTCAACGAACTCGGCCGCGTCAAAGACGCCCTCGCCCTCGCCCGAAGCCTCATCGCCAACCCTCGTCATCCATCGAACAACACCCTCGACAAATCCGGCACCTCCGCCAGCTACGGACGCACCCGCCTGATCGAGACGCTCACCAAATGGGAGCTGTGGGATGAGCTAAAAGCCTTCACTGCCACGCCCGCCGGCCATCCCGGCCACGACATCACCCGCCTCCGTGCCGTTGGCCTCACCGCGTATCAGCAAAACGATCTTCCGGGCATCACGGCAGCCTTGAAGGCTATCGAAATCATCACGCCGCCCAAACCCACCGAAAAGTCCGAGAAGACCGATAAGTCCGATTCGACCGATAAAACCAAACGCACCCTCACCAAGCCCGGCGAAGCCAAAAAAGCCCCCGAAGCCAAAAAGCCCGACGACAAAGCCAAAGCCCTCTCCGAGCTCAAACTGCTCATCGCTCTCCTCACACCCAAAGCGAGCAAAGAGAGCAAAACCAAGCTCCTCGAAGCTCTCAAGGACAGCGACATCCCGAAGGACCGCTTGGCCCGCTATTGGCTCAAGCTCGACGACAAAGCTAAAGCCGCTGAATTGACGAAAAACTTCCCTCAAGACCTCGCGGGCACCATCGCCAAAGCGGAGATCCTTCACGCCGCAGGCAAGGCCGACGAAGCCAAGAAAGCCTTCGAGGAGGTCAAGAAGCTCGCCTTTGCCATGGATCGCGATCTTCCCGTCTTCCAGCGCCTCACCACCACCTTTGCCAAGGATGCCAACTGGCCCGCCGAAGCCCCCAAACGCACCGATTCCGGCGTGCGCCCTGCGGATTTGAGCCAGTTCGGCCCCATGCACTGGCATCCGCCTGCCGCACCTGTCTTCGAGGCCATCGATCTTGATGCCAAGCCCGTGAAGAGCAGCGATTTCACCTCGAAGAAACCCACGCTCTTCATGTTCTACCTCGGTCACGAGTGCGGCCACTGCGTCGAGCAGATGCAGGCTTTCGCCAAAACCGCTGCGGACTTTGAAAAGGCGGGCATCCAGCTCGTCGGCGTGACCATTGAGCCAAGCCCCGTGGCCAAAAACATCCGCTCGAAGCTCAATCTCAAAAAAGACGCTCCTCTGCCCTTTCCCATCCTGTGCGATAGCAGCCTCGAAGCCTTCAAAAAAGTTCGCGCCTACGACGATTTCGAAAAAGACACGCTCCACGCCACCATCCTCGTCGATACAGCCGGCAATCAACGCTGGCAGGACATCAGCTACACGCCCTTCACCGATGCAAAATTCATCCTCGGAGAAGCCAAACGCCTGCTCGAGCTGAAGTGATCAGTCCTTCTTCGAGACAAACGGCTCGATGCGGATCGTCGTCACGATAGGACGATGATCGCTGGCCTTGTCAAAATCCCGCGAGGAGTAGATGAAGCTGCGCCGATAATCGAGATGCGGGCGCAGCAAGCGGCTGGCGAAGAGGTAATCGAGCCGCGAGTAAGTATCCGCCGTATCCCAGAAGTGTGTCCACACCTCCCCCTGCTTGTCGCGGAGGAAGACATCCAGCATGCCGGTATCACTTTGACGGTCGCCCATGATCGTGTCGATAGCAGGCTCGTTGCGGTGTTCGTTGAAGTCACCGTAGGCCAGCAGGCGTGTCTTCACGTCTGCGGCAAAGATGGCGTCCATGTGCTTGCGCATCAGCCGGGCTTCATTTCGGCGCATCATGGCCTGATCTGCCTCCTCGATCTCCCGCTTCGATTTGAGATGCACGCCCAGAAAGCGCACCTGCATCGTGTTGGTGAATTTGATCGTGGTATCGAGAATGCCACGCTGAAAGGGCATCGTTTGGCCTTTGAGTTGGTAGGTCAGGTTTGTTTGCGAGCTTCTCGCCACGATGGGGAAGGCCGAAAGCAGAGCGAGGCGGCGTGTGTCATCACCCCCATGGGCCACCTCCGTATGCGGAAGGTCGAGCCCCGCTTTTTTCAGCCGCTTTTGCAGATCCGCCAGATCCTCTGCCGTGCCGATCTCGCAGATGCCGAGCACCATCGGCTTGATCGCGGCCAGGATTTCCACCACGCGCTGCTTTTCATCCTCCGGCTTCGGAGCGGAGGTCAGCATCTTTTTCGTCTCCTGATCAAACCGGTCCATCGTGAGCCAGTTTTTGACGTTGTAGGAGCAGAAGACGACGCTCTCCAGCTCAGCGGCTGGGGCGAGTGCAGCGAGGGCAAAGAAAACGGCGGGCAAAAATGCCCGCCGCGTGGTGAAAAAACGATTCATGGGATGGGAGGCCTTTAGACGTCCACATTCGCCACTGGCTGGCGCTTTTCCTGGGGCTGCGCCGGGGCTTTGGGGCTTTCCGCTTCGATCTGAGCGCTGTGGAGCTCGTGCTCGAATTCTTCACGGGCTTTTTTGAACTCGCCCATGCTCTTGCCCAGGCTGCGGGCGAAGGTGGGGAGCTTCTTCGCACCGAAAAGCACGAGGACGAGGATGGCGATGATGATCAGCTCGGGCGTGCCAAGGGGGCCGAAAGCGACAAGATGGGTGGGGGTGTTCATGATGGTAATGAGTCTAGTTTGGCGGAAAAAAGCCCGCATGCAACGCGGACTTTCAGTCGTTCCCAGTGGGGCTCATCGTCCGTTGGCGCAGGGCAGCCACGCATTCAAACGTCGCTCTACGGGCCGTTCTCACATCGCTTGCCATTTTTCAGCCGATCATCCGCCTTTGCGATGCTGACGATAAGGCATTCCGATTTGCCCGCCGCGCCCGTCCCGCCTAGCTAGTGGCCTTGCCCATGTCCTCCACCCGCGATCTCATCACGTCTCCCGCCGATTTGAAGCCCTCCACCGCCTGGTCGGAGACCGTCTGGGCTTACACGAGCGAGGAGCAACTCGCGGATCACACCACGAAGGCTCGCCTGTGCGTGGCCACGCTGCTGCCGTTCAAGGACCAGCAGCCGGACTGGGAGGGCTTCAGCAAAAGCGTGCGTTGGATGCAGCAGTGCGCGGCGCATTACGGCGTGGAGATCGTCTTCGTGCTCAATGCGGACACCGGTTACATCTTTGACCTCAGCAATGAACTCTACGCCGAGGTGCTGCGCCGCTTCCGGGCGGAATTTCCCGAGCAGCGCTTCATCGCCGGCGTCACCGCACGCGGGGCGGAGCGGGACACCGCCTTCAAAGCCGAGCGCTACCTGCCGCTGCTCGATCTCGCCCAGCCGCACGACAACTGCGAGGTGATGATCATGACCTCGCGGCTGCTGAACATCCTCGATTCCGAACCGCGCCGCGATGCCTACTTTCAGATTGCGGAGCTTTGCACGCATCCGGCCATCGCGCATGCGCTGGAGCCTTCCTTTGTGTCATGGGCCTCGCCGTTTGATCCGTGGCTATTCCACCAGATCGCCATGCATCCGAAATACGTCGGTGGAAAGGTTAGCACGCTCGATGAACCGCACTTCCATTACTGGGCGGCCATGTGCAAAGAGCAGAAGCTGCCCTTCTCGCCGCACAGTGGCGATGATTACGGCATCGCCGCCGCCATCAAGATGGGGCTGCCGCTGCTCATCGGGGCCGGCGTCAGTGCCTGCCCGCTCATCTGCGCCGCCAAAGACATGTGGCTGCTCGATTCCGTGGCCGATAAGAAATTCAAAACTGGCACCGGCCGCTTCGACACCCGCGTTTACAAGCTCTTCGAGGCCTTCCAGTCCTTCGAAGACCTCGTCTTCCGCCTCGACGACCGCCTGAGCGCCTCGCCTTACAAACACAGCACCGCGCACGTCCTTCATCAGCTCGGCCTCATCGCCTCGCCCGAGTCTCACCCCGATTGTAAAGACCTCCGCGGCCCCGATGAAGCCCAGCGCATGACCGAGGCCCTCCGCCGCCCCTGCCGTCTCGCAGAAAAGCTGGGCATTCCCTTCTTCGGCGGACGTTAATCCACCATGCACATTCCCTCCCTGATCGCAGCCAAGCGCGATGGCGCGGTGCTTACCCGCGAGGAGATCCATGCCGTGATCACGGCGTTCACGAGCGGGGAGATGCCGGACTACCAAATGAGTGCTCTGGCGATGGCAATCTACTTTCGCGGCATGTCGGCGGAGGAAACGGCGGCGCTGACGGAGGCGATGCTGCACAGCGGCTGCACGCTGGAATGGCCCGCGCATGCGCCGATGCGCATCGACAAGCATTCGACGGGTGGCATTGGCGATAAGACCTCGCTCATCATCGCGCCGCTGCTGGCTTGTGATGGGGCGTGGGTGCCGATGATCTCGGGTCGCGGCCTGGGTATCACCGGCGGCACGTTGGATAAGCTGGATTCGATTCCCGGCTTTCGCACGCGGCTGGATGAGGCGGAGATTCATCGGGTGATCGCAAAGACCGGCTGCGTGCTCATCGGGCAGACGGAGAGCATTTGTCCCGCGGATAAAAAACTCTACGCGCTGCGGGATGTGACGGGCACGGTGCCCAGCATCCCGCTGATCACGGCGAGCATTCTGAGTAAAAAACTCGCCGAAGGTCTCGACCGACTCATCCTCGATGTGAAGCACGGCACGGGAGCCTTCATGCGCACCTACGAGGAGGCGAATGCGCTGGCGCAAAGCATGGTGAGCACGGCGAAGGTGCTCGGATTGAAAGCGAGCGTTCACATCAATGCGATGAACGAGCCCACGGGGCATGCCGCTGGGAATGCGGTCGAAGTTATCGAGGCCGTCGAATGCTTGCAGGGCAGGGGACCGGCCGATTTGGAGGAGATTTGCCTGAACTTGGCCGGAGCGGTCTCCATCTCCTCCCGTGAGCATTTGCGCGGCTTTCTGCGCGATGGCTCGGCGTGGGCCAAATTTCAGCAGATCGTCACAGCTCAGGGCGGAGATGCTTCGAAGCTCGAAAAGCTCGCGCAGGTGCATCGAGCGCCGGTCATTCGCGAGGTGCGTGCGGATCGCTCCGGCGTGCTGACTCGCATGGATGCTTATCAAACTGGTCTCGCGGTGCTGAACCTCGGTGCGGGGCGTTCCAAGGCGAGTGACCCGGTCGATTTCGCGGTTGGCGTGGATCAATTGGCCAAAACGGGCACGCAACAGGACATCGGCGATGTCCTTGCCCGTATCCATGCCCGCAGCGAAGCCGCCGCCGAGGCCGCAGAGCACACGCTGCGTGATGGCATTACCCTTGAATGATGTGAAAATGAATTCGCGCAGCCTTCACGATCTCACTTTTGACCAGATGACCGCTCTGCTGGTCTCCGAGGGGCTGGCCTCGCTGCATGCGAAGACGCTGTGGAGCACGCTGCACTTCCGCTCGCTGGCTGATCCACTGTCTCGCGAGGATTTATCCCCGCCGTTGCGCCGCTGGCTGGTGAGCAATCTCAGCTCCGGTACTTGGACACTCGATGTGCCGCCGCTGAATCTGGATGTGCCGAGTGGCGATGGTTTGACGCGAAAATCACTGCTGAAGCTGACGGATAACCAGGAGATCGAAACGGTGATCATGAGCTACGACGGCCGTCACACGGCCTGTATCAGCACGCAGGCCGGTTGTGCGATGGGCTGCGTGTTTTGCGCCACAGGGCAGATGGGCTTTGTGCGGCATCTGCGGCCCGGTGAGATCGTGGCGCAGGTGCATCATGCCCGCCGCGTGCTCGTGGAGCAGGGGAAGCGGCTGCGCAATCTGGTCTTCATGGGTATGGGCGAGCCGCTGCACAATTACGATGCCGTCATGACAGCGCTGGACATCATCACGCACACCAGTGGCATCAACATCGGTCCGTCGAAGGTGAGCATCTCCACCGTCGGCGTCGTGCCTGGCATTCTCCGACTGGCTGAGGAAGGTCGGCCTTACAACCTCGCCGTCTCGCTGCATGCCGCCACGGATGAGGAACGCAGCGCCATCGTGCCCGCCAATCAGCGCTGGCCTTTGCCGGACCTGCTGGCGGCCTGCCGCAGCTACAATGCGCAAACGGGCCGCCGTATCTTCTTTGCCTGGACGCTCATTCATGGCGTGAATGACACGCCGGAGCATGCGCAGCGTGTGGCGGAGCTGCTGCGAGGTCTCGATGCCCATGTGAACCTCATTCCGCTGAACCGCACCGAAGGTTATGAAGGTGTCGAGAGTGCGGAAGAGGCTGCGAATGAGTTTCACCGGCTTCTCCAAGAGGCTGGTTATCCTTGTACCATCCGTCAGCGGCGCGGCATCGACGTGGCGGCGGGCTGCGGCCAGCTCAAGGCGGAAAAACAACGCCGCCGTCAGGCTGCGTGAGCTGACGGCGGCGTTTAAAAGGGATCGCGAGGATCAGTGAAGCTTAAGCAGCAGGAGCCTCGGCGGCGTCTGGAGACTTCGGCAGGGTGAAGCGGTAGCGGATCTTGCCACGCTTCGCGGAGGCGCGGGCCTTGCGGCGATAGCGCTCTTTCGGGGTTTCAAAGGCGCGAAGGCGGCGAACTTCTTCAAGGATGCCATCCATCTCAAGTCGGGTCTTGAGACGCTTGAGAGCGCGGTCAACAGGTTCGCCTTTGCGGATTTGGACTTCAGTCATGGTGTAAACGTAGTGGGGTGGGGAAAGGGCGCTGAGATTAGGGGCTGGACAGCATCCGTCAAATGGAATGTCAGAGGCTTTCCAAGGATCGGGCAGGGTAGGGGAGGCGGGAATCAGCAGGATTCCAGTTTGACAGGGATAGGTGGGCGTCTATTCTCGCCGCCCTTTCCCCGCCCCCTTCTATGGCCAACATCCGCTCCGCTGAAAAGAACATCCGCAAAACCGCCGTCCGCACGGCACACAACCAGACGGTGAAGAGCCGCATGCGCACCCTGCGCAAAAACGTGCTCACCGCTGTGGAGAAAAAAGATGCCGCTGCCGCTGGCACCAGCCTGAGCGCTTATGCCTCCGCTGCTGACAAAGCCGCCAAGACCAACGTCATCAAGAAGAACACCGCCTCCCGCCTCAAGAGCCGCCTCGCGCTCAAGGTCGGTGCGCTCACGAAGTAATCTCCTCGAATCATTTTCGAAGACGGCGTCTCCGCAAAGAGACGCCGTTTTTTGTGGAGTGATGGAGAAAGGGATGGTGGGAGTGATGGGCCTGATTCGATGTGCCGTTGACGAAGACGTGCTCTCTCTGCCAATCTCGCAGGCTCCATTACTCCAGCACTCCAGCACTCCAGCACTCCAGCACTCCAACCTCCCTCCCCCATGACCCGCCATCGCATCTCCCCTACCGGCCCTGAGTTCTCACGTCTCGTTTACGGCACCTGGCGCATCCTCGATGATGAGGATGCGGCCAATAAAACGCCCCAGGCCCTCCTCAGCCGCTTCAAGGCCTGTGCGGACATGGGCATCACCACTTTTGACACGGCGGAGATTTATGGACTCTACCATGTCGAGGAGGCCATCGGCGGCGCCTTGAAGCTCGATCCGGCCTTCCGCAGCAAAATCGAGATCGTGACGAAGTGCGGCATCTATGTGCCCTGTGAGTTTCATCCGCAGCGGAAGACCGCCCACTACAATCTCACGGCGGCGCGGATCGTGAAGAGCTGTGAGAAATCTCTCCGCCTCATGGGCATTGATCACATCGACCTGCTGCTCGTGCATCGTCCCGATTGGCTGACGAGTGCCGACGAAACGGCGGCGGGGCTCAACCAACTGCTCAAGGAGGGTAAAATCCGCTCCGCAGGCACGTCGAACTACAATGTGCATCAGTTTGAGCTGCTGAACTCCCGCATGGATCAGCCGCTGGTGACGAATCAGGTCGAGTTCAGCCTCCTGCACATGGACCCCATTTACGACGGCGTTTTCGATCAGTGTCAGAGGCAGCGCATCCTGCCCATGGCCTGGTCCCCACTCGCCCAAGGCGATCTCATGAAGCATGAAGGCCTCCTGGCCAAGGCGGCGGAACTCAGCACCAAATATGGCGGTGCCACCCTCGATCAACTCGCCTACGCCTGGATCATGGCGCATCCGTCCTGCTCACTGCCCATCATCGGCACGAATAAACTCGACCGCGTCACCGCCTGTGTGAAGGCTGCTGACATCCACCTCGAGCGAGAGGACTGGTATGCGCTGTGGGTGGCGGCCAAGGGACATGGTGTCCCGTAGTATCATTTTTTCCCATGCTTACACTCGATCCACTTACGCACGACCATTTTGAGCCACTCATTGGACAGGCTTACCTGATTGGCGAAACAGTGCTGACGTTGCACGACGCCAAACTGCTAGGGCATAGGCGAACGGAGGCGCTGCGAGATCCCTTTTCGTTGTTGTTCTGCGGCCCGCAGGGGCTTCGACTACCGCAGGGGATTTACCACATGAAAAACGAATCGCTGGGCGAACTAGAGATGTTCATCACGCAGGTGGGTGACGGGGCAAAGGGATCTGAGTTTGAGGCGATTTTTTCCTGAGGTGCATTTCAGGCTGCCAAGTGAGGAATTGATAGACGCCTTTGTCCTCAGTGATTTGGAAGCCGAGACGCTCGTAGAGGCGCTTGGCGGGATTGAAGGTCTCCACGTGGATGGAGAGCACTTTGGAGGCGGTTTGGGCCTGTTTTTGTAGATCGCGGAGAAAATGGGTGCCGATTCCTTGGCCGCGAAATTCGGGCAAAAGGGTGATGTCCATGATGCGGATCTCTTTTTCCCAGTGATCGACGTAAAGACGGCCTGCGGGCACTTTTTCCGCCTCGATGACGAAATACTGCGCCGTGGGGTAGTGCTGGCGGTAGTGAGTATCCTGCGCCTGAAACTGCATGGCACAAAAAGCGGCCTTTTGCTCGTCACTCCAGCCTGTGGGGGCCATTTCCTCCGCTCGGGTGCTGGCATAGACGTCGGCGAGGAAGGCAGTGTCTTCCGGCGTGGTGGGGCGGAGGGAGGGCGTCACGAGTGGTTAGGAGTTCAGCAATCAGCAATCGACATTCAGCAGTCGTCAATCCATCGCTCCGCAATATCCCCAGCCTCCGAACCAACCGCAGATTGATGAACGCCGATTGCTGATTGTTGAAGGAATTACGCTTTCAGCGTGAAGCAGGCCTCAAGAAGGTGCTTCTTTTTGCCATCGCCGATGGGGGTGAGGTGGAAATCCATCTCGCTGAGCTGTGGGTGGCTGACGTGGCAGGTGCCGCCCTCTTTAAGGAAAGCTTTAGGGGCCTCAAAAAGCAACGTAAAGGCCGCGAAGGTGCTTTTGGTGGTCTTCATCACCGTGGCGGGGCTGACTTCGACGAGCTTGCAGGCAGCACTGGCGACGGCGTTTTGCTTGAAGGTGAATTCACTGCCGAGGTGCGGGACAAAAAGATCGCGGTTGAACGGCCCTGCGGGCAAGGGGGCCGCTTCGGCGGGTTTTTGCCGTTCGTCCGCTTTTTGCGCCGGGGCAGAGGCGTGGGATTCGACCGTTTTTTCACCGGCGGGCCATCCGAGATAAGCGGCGAGTCCCGTGGCAGCGGCGGCCCCGCTCCAGGCGATGAGTTGGCGGCGGGAGGGATCAGCAGCGGCGTTTTCCATGATTTTGCCGGTATCACAAAGCCTAGGCCCTGTCTTGAAAATATTTCGACATTTGACCAATCGCACTTGGACGTTGGCGCAATTGTTGCGTATAACCCAAAAATAAATTTATGGCTGAACCTTTCCTCTCCGAAATTCGTATAATGTCCTTTAACTTTCCGCCGAGAGGCTGGGCGTTGTGCAATGGGCAGCTGCTGCCGATCAATCAGAATCAGGCACTTTTCTCTCTTTTGGGCACGACCTTTGGTGGGAACGGGACAGTGAACTTCGCCCTGCCGAATTTTCAGGGCCGCACGCCGATTCATTTCGGGAATGGTCACGCTCTGGGCGAGGTGGGCGGAGCGCAGGCCCACACGCTGACGATTGCGGAACTGCCGCAGCACACGCACACGGTGCAGGCGACGAGTGATCCAGCCGCGTTGAACGTGCCCACGGGGAACCGGCTGGCCGCTGTGAACAACGGCTACGCACCTGCCGCGAATCTCGTGGCCACGGGGGGCTCCTCGATCGCGAATACGGGCGGTAGCCAGGCGCACCAGAACAGGCAGCCGTTTTTGGCGATCAACTTCTGCATCGCCCTCCAGGGCATCTTTCCATCTCAAACCTAAATCTCTCCCATGGCTCAACCTTACGTTGGTGAAATCAGAATGTTCGCGGGGAACTTTGCCCCGGCGGGCTGGCAGTTTTGTGATGGCTCACTGCTTTCGATCGCGGAAAACGAGACGCTCTTCAATCTCATCGGCACCACCTATGGCGGTGATGGGCAGAATACGTTCGCTATGCCGGATCTGCGAGGCCGGCTGCCGATCCATCAGGGGAATGGTGTCGTTTTAGCGGAGACGGGCGGTGTGGAGGAGGTGATACTCACGGTGCCACAAATCCCGGCGCACAGCCATCCGCTGCTGGCCTCGGCGGATATCCCGACTGGCTCCAGCCCAGATAATGCGCTGACGGGGCAGGCGGCGGCGAAGTTTTACCGCGCGGGCACGGCCACGGTGGCGATGAACGCCTCAAGCATCACGCCCGTCGGCGGATCGCAGCCGCACAACAACATGCAGCCTTATCTCTGCGTGAATTTCATCATCTCCCTCTTCGGCATTTTCCCCTCACCCACCTGATTTTTTATGGCTGACCCCTTCGTCGCGGAAATCCGCATTTTTGGCTTCAACTTCGCTCCGCGTGGTTGGGCCTTCTGCAATGGGCAGCTTCTGCCCCTTTCACAAAACACCGCGCTCTTCTCCCTCCTGGGCACGACTTACGGTGGCAATGGGTCATCGAACTTCGCCCTGCCGGACCTCCAGGGCCGTGCGCCGATGCATCCGGGGCAGGGTCCGGGCTTGTCTCTGCATGATCTGGGAGAGACGGGCGGCTCTGAGACGGAGACGCTGCTGGAGAGTGAGATCCCCGCGCACAATCACACCCTACAGGCGCAAGCCGTTGTCCTCGGTGGATCGGCCAGTCCGGCGGGAAATACCCTGAACCGCGTGGCAAGTGGCAATCTGTATGCGAACACGAGCGCTAATCTGGTCTCCCTGTCCCCTCAGGCTCTAGCACCGGCTGGAGCACACCAGCCGCACAACAACATGATGCCCTACCTCACCGCGAACTTCTGCATCGCCCTGCAGGGCGTGTTCCCGCCGCGGGGGTGATGGACCCTGCTTCGGACTCTGAATCTCCCTTTTTGCCCTCAAACGCTTTCTTCACTGCATGAAAACCTTCCTCTCCCGTCTGCTGGCCCTCGTTGGGCTGCTCGCCGCGACGCCCGCCGTCATTTCCTACGCCGCGCCAGGTGACAAGCTGCTCGATGCCGCCAATCCGGGTCTGGGGCAGCCGAACAATCTCGATCCCTACTTCCTCGACTACAACCGGGCACAGGGGATGGCGGCGCTGAGCAATGGCAGTGTGGTCGTGGTCTGGAGCGAGCGGGAAAACCTCGCGGCACCGGTTCCGTCGCCAGATTCGCCGGATGGGACGAATGGGAAGTTGGAGGCGTGCTTTTTCCGTATTTACAGTGCCACTGGGACGGCGGTGACGGCGGCGACGCGCCCTTATCTGGACATCAACTCTGACGGTACGGGGAGTCAGAACACGCCCATGGTGGCGGCGCTGACCGGCGGCGGGTTTGTGATGACGTGGAATTCCGCACTCGGCCCCGGAGACACCTTTGACGATGGTTTCGGCTTTGGCGGTGATGCCTGGGCGCGAGTCTATGACAACAGCGGCACGGCGGTAAGCGGCACCTTCCGGGTAAATGACAATGATCCCAACGGCGTGCCCGACACGCAGGCGCCGAAAGCTGTGGTGGGCCTCAGCGGCGGCGGTTTTGCGATTCTTTGGGAGGATGGCAATGACAACGCGGCTGGCCTGGGCGCCACACTTTCGAATACGGATGATTTCTTCCTCCGCGTCTTTGCCGCGAACGGCACGCCTGCGGCGGCGAGCGTCCGGCTTGGCGGTGCGGGCCAGGATGCCTTCTTCAAGGACTTCCAGTCCTTCGGCGGGGCGGCCAGCGGCCTTGTCGCGCTGTCGAACAACACCGTGGTAATCGGCTGGGCCGTCCGTGACCAGGCCAACAACGGGACAGGGGTGAGTCCGGATGGCACGGCACCGAATGGCGGCGGCGCTTCCTATTTTCAGGTCTTCAATGCCTCCGGCGCGGCGGTGAATTCGGCGACTGCACCTTATTTGGACATCAATGCCAACGCCTCTGGCAGCCAGCTCGCTCCGGCGCTGGCAGCGCTCAGTGGCGGCGGTTTTGCCGTGACATGGAATTCAAACCACAATTCTGATGACGGCGGCAACAGTGATGTCGGCATCGGCGGCAACGGCACCAGCGGTGGTGACACCTATGTGCGTGTTTACACGAATGCAGGCGCGTCCACCAGCAGCACGGTGCGGGTGAATGACCTGCGCACCGCTGACGAAGACGTACCTAGTGCGATCAAACCCTTGACCGATGGCGGATTCGCCATCGTCTGGAAGGACGACGAGGACAACACGGGCAACACCGACGACTACTTCGCCCGTGCCTACAACGCCAACGGCACGCCGCGCAACCCGAGCATCATGGTCGGCGGGGCCGCCTCGGACGCCCTCTTTGATGACCTCGACACGAATGGCCATGGAATGGCGGCACTCACCGATGGCGGCTATGCCGTGGCCATCCGCGTGCGTGACTCCCTTAACAATGGCACGGGCACCAGCCTTGACGGTGTCGCACCGAATGGCGGTTATTCCGCCGCCGTGCGTGTCTTCAATGCGGACGGCACCAGCCGCGCGGGGCCGTTCTTCCCCTATGGCGACATCAATCCTGACTTCAGCGGCAACCAGAACACCCCGCTCGTCTGCGCCATCACTGGCGGCGGCTTTGCCGTGACCTGGCACTCGAACTTCAACACGAACGACACGGATAACGATCAGCCGGTGCCTGGAGCTCCGAGCACGAACACAGGTGGCGACACCTACACGCGCATCTTTAACAACAGCGGCGTCGCGTTGCACGCCACGGTGCAGGCGCACGGCGAAGGTGTGGCTGAGCCGACGGGGATCATCGACCAGCAGGATCCCTTCGGCATCATCGGCCTCACGGGCGGCAATTACGCCATCGTCGTCCGCGACGACAACGACAACACTAACAATAAGGACGACATCTTCCTGAGCATCTTTGAAGGTGTGCCGACGGGGCCCGTCGCCACCGCCCCCACCGTCACCACGGCTGCCCAGAGCGCCGTCACGGCCACCAGCGCCACTCTGGGTGGGAATGTGACCTCCGACGGCGGAGCGAGCGTGTCAGAGCGCGGCATCGTCTGGAAGACCTCCACCGGCCCGACCACGGCGGATAACAAGGTGCAAAACGGCAGCGGCACGGGTGTCTTTAGCGCCACGGTGAACAGCCTTCCCGCAGGCACGACGGTCTTTGTGCGGGCTTATGCCATCAACAGCGTGAATACCAGCTACGGCAACGAGATCAGCTTCGCCACGCTCTCACCCACCGTCACGCTCTCCGCCTCGCCCACGAGCATCGCGGAAGCCGCTGGCGTCTCCACCATCACCGCCACGCTGAGCGCGGCTGTCAGCACCAGCACCACCGTCACGCTCACCCCCTCCGGCACCGCCACGGGCAGTGGCACGGATTACACGCTGGCCTCCACCACCATCACCATCCTGGCCAATCAGCTCACCGGCACCACCACCGTCACGGCAGCCCAAGATACCTTGGATGAGGACAACGAAACCGTCATCCTCGACATCACGGGCGTGAGCGGCGGCAATGGTGCGACGGAGAGCGGCAGCCAGCAGGTCACCGTCACCATCACAGATGATGATGCGGCACCGAGCTTGAGCATCAACGACGTGTCGCTCACCGAAGGCAATTCGGGCAGCGCGAACCTCTCCTTCACCGTGACGCTCAGCTCCGCCTCAGGCAAGACCGTGACCGTGAACTACGCCACCGCCGATGGCACGGCCACCACCGCAGGCAGTGACTACACCGCCACCAGCGGCACGCTGACCTTCACGCCTGGACAGACGACGAAGACCGTCAGCGTCGCCGTCATTGGCGAGACCTCGGTCGAGACGAATGAGAGTTTCTTTGTCAACATAAGCAGCGCTTCCAACGCCACCATCAGCGACAATCAGGGCCTGGGCACGATCACCAATGATGATGTGGCGGCGGACATCCCGACGACGCTTTCCTCCGGCACGCTGACCATCAATGCCAGCGGCTCCGCCAACGCTGCGAATGTGGTGCTGCGCTTCGTGGCTCCGAACCTTTTGGAGATTTTTGATGCCACACGCACCCTCGGAGCGCCTGCGGGCGGTACCCAGGTGAATGCGAATACGGTGCGGGTGCCCGTCTCCAGCGTCACGAGCATTGTTTTCACCGGCAGTGCCCTCGCGGATGTGTTCACGCTGAACTTTACGGACGGCGACATCTGCCCCACGGGCGGTATCGCGGTGAATGGCGGAGCTCCCACGACCTCGCCGGGAGATCTGCTCGTCATAGACGGCGATTTCACCTCTGGCGGTGCCTATGGCACTGGATCGCCGGGAGCGGGCACGCTCACGCTGGATACGGGCAATACCGTCACCTTCACCGGACTGGAGCCGGTGGATATGAGCGCGGCTAGTTTCACCGATTTCACCATCACCGTCGATCCGACGTCTGTTTTCAGCGGAAACGTCATCACCACTGTCGCGGCGGTGGATGCGGGAGTGAACACGGAAGTCACATTTGGCAGCAGCGGACTGGAAAGCGCCAAACTGGGCACTGTCACCGGCACGCTGACCATTCTGGGCGACAATGTGGAGCAGGACTATTTCAACCTCCAAGGCCTCGGCAGCGCGATGGCGGGCCATTTCGTCGTCGATGGCCGCGGAGGTGATTCCGACGTGATCGACATTCACAACACCACTTTTACCCTGCCAGGACTTAACAAGAACCTCACCCTTCGGGCGGATTTCATTGTGCTGGGCAAGCAGAACCTTCCTACCTTTGCCACGACGGGTAACATTGTGTGCAGTGGCGACATCCTGCTGGAGGCCAATGGCGACAGCACTGGCCCGGTGCAACCCTGGAACAATGCCACGGCTGTGCCGTCAGCGACGACGGGTACCTGGGGCACGTTGCCCGGCTACGTGATTCAGGGCAGCGTTGCTCCCCTCTGTACCCTGGGCTCGATTCAGATCAGCGGCACCATCACCAAGAACGCCGGCAACAACGCCACGCTCACCCTCAAAGGAAAGCATAGCATCGGCCTGATGAACAACGGGACAGGCATCTCTGGCACCATTCTCACCACGAATAATAAGCTCAACGTGGTGGTGAACTCCGATAGTGACGGGGCCAATGGTGGTGCGGTGGTGTTCCAGAGCAATTCCAGCATCACCACCCTGGGTGGCGATGTGACCATCGGCGGTGGCTCTGACCCCACCACGATGCCCTCTGTCGGGACGATTGGCGGGGGCAATACCGCAGGGGTGCTGGTGAACAACATGGGCATCACCACGACCACGGCCGGACCCGCCAGTACGGGGGGCAATGTATCCATCATTGGCAGTGGCTTCCCCAGCGGCACCACCAACTGCTTTGGCGTCTTCTTTACGGTCAGCAACGGTGCCACACCCGATGCAACCATCAGCACCGGCACTGGCAGCATCAGCATTACCGGCACTGGGGGGGGCTCAACGACTTCCTGCCCTGGCGTGCAAATTTCAGGAGCCGCTTCCGCTACGCCTGCTTCCGTTCGCTATGTGCGCCTCAACACCAGCACTGGCCCGATCAGTATCACCGGTACTGCCACAGTGGGTACCAATAATGGGGTGATGCTGGCTTCGAATGTGGACATCTCCTCCACAGGCGCGGCACCCATCAGCATCACGGGTACGGGCACCGGCACTCCCTCCGGAGTTGTGGGCTACGGCATTTTGAGCTTCCCGTCATCAACTGGCAGTGCCACCAGCGTTGTCAGTAGCACTGGAGGCACCATCACCCTCAAGGCGGACACCATGAACCTCGTGGGTAACCTGGGTGGCACGACTACGATCTCCTCAAACGCCGTTGGAGGCAGCATTGCGGTGAAGCAAAACAGCGCCACCCGCCCCATCGACATGGGCTTGGCGGTTGACACGGTTACCACCTTGGGAATCTCGACGGCTGAGTTTGCTAGGTTGAATGCCCCGACGATTACCATGGGTGACAGCAACAGCGGCACGATCAACGTGAGCGCTGTGATCGCCCCAGCGACCAGTGTTGCTACTCTGGCCCTGGCGAACAACACCACCTTTGCGGCCACCGGCGGCTTCACCTCCACCATCTCCAGCGCCTCGAATTTCACCAAAATGACTGTGGTCGGTGCGGTGGACATCAACACCAACGCTACGCTCGCCATGAACGCTAGTGGCTATATTTGGAATGGCACGGACGTCTTCACCATCCTCGACAACGACGCGGCGGACGCCATCACCGGCACCTTCACTGGCCCCACGTTGACGAATTTCCTCGGCAGCGCCCTCACCGCGCAGCAGAGCTACAGCGGCGGCACGGGCAATGACCTCGTCTTCTCGGCTCCGCCCTCGGCGAATGCGGATCTCGCGGCACTGACCACCACGGCGGGTGCTCTCTCACCGGTCTTTGGCGCGGGCACCATCACCTACAGCACACCGAGCGTGCCAAATGCCACCGCCACCGTCACCGTCACGGCCACGCGGGCGCAGGCGAATGCCACGCTGGAGGCTCGCGTGAATAGCGGGGCCTTCACCAGCATCACCAGCGCCACGCCCAGCGGTGCTTTGGCCCTCAATGTGGGGGCGAATACCCTCCAGGTACGTGTCACCGCGCAGGATGGCACCACACAGAAGACCTACACCATCAATGTCACCCGCAGCGCCCCTCCGGGAGCGCCCACGATCACCTCGGCGGCTCCAGCTCGCGGCCTGATCGGCGGTGGCAGCAGCATCGTCATCACCGGCACGGACTTCACCGGAGCCACCGGGGTGAATTTCGGCAGCACCGCCGCCACCACCTTCACGGTGGATAGCCCCACGCAGATCACCGCCACGCTTCCTGTCGGCACGGCAGGTATTTTCGATGTCTCCGTCGTCACCGGCCTCGGCACCGGCACGGGCTCCGGCCTCTTCTACTACTTCACCACCAGCGGCAGCACGCCTGCCATGGCGGCCTCCAAAGTGGACATCTTCACGCCGAACGGCGCGGGCAAAGTGCTCCCCGGTGCCCCCATCCAGTATCGCACCCTCATCGCCAACACCGGCGGCGGCAATGCCACCCTCGTGGACTTCGCCGATGCCATCCCGGCGAACACCACGCTCGTCCCCGGCTCCGTGAACGTCTCCCCGCTGGCCGAGGACGATGTTTACACCACCATCGTCAATACCCAGCTTGCCGCAGGCACCCCCACCGTGCTCTCTGGCCCGCTTGTCACCAGCGCGGTGAAGGTCACGGCCAATGACCGCGAGTTTTTGACCGATACCTTCACCCTCTCCGCCTCGGACAGCACTTCGGCGAATGGCGGGAGCGTTGTCGTGTCCTCCGACGGTTCCTTCACCTACCTGCCGCCAGCGGGTTTCGTCGGCGCGGATTCCTTCACCTACACGATCCGCGATGACGGCACGGACAGCACCGCCGGCAATGCGGACGACCTCACCGGCATCGGCACCGTGGTCATCAACGTCACTGAAGCCGACACCGTCCTCGCGGGCACGCAAAAGGTCTGGTACATCGACAACAGCTACGCCGGAGCGAATGGTGTGGCCAACGGCACCTCCGCGCGGCCTTTCACCTCCACGACCAACGTCTCAGGAGCCACCGGCCCGGATGCCGTGGGTGATACACTCCATGTGGCTACGGGGAGCTCGAATTATGGATTCTTCGCCTTCCTTCTCGATCAGACGCTTTGGGGGGCGAATGATGCTCTCGTTCTCAATGGGGTGACGTTGGCGGCGGCCACAGCCAAGCCTGTTTTTGAAAATGCGGGCGGTGCTGCTATCACCCTCAGCGGCGCGACCGGAACCAATACCATTCGCGGCCTTTCTGTGACCAACAGCGCCATCTCCTCCAACAACGGCAGTGGGGCATTTGGCACGTTGAACATTAGCAATACCACCATGACGGGCACCAGCCGCAAACTGGACCTCGCGAACGGCACCGTGAATGGCACGATCGACAGCCTCACCGCTACCAACGGCGTCAACGGCGTCAGCCTCACCGGTGTCAATGGCACCCTTACCATCACCACGGGTGCCATTAGCGGCACCAGCGGGGATGACTTCTTCGTCAGCGGCGGCACCGCCGTGATCAGCTACGGCGGCACCATCACCAACAGCGCGGGCCGCTCTGTCAATGTCACTAGCAAGACCAGCGGCTCGGTGACCTTCAGCGGAGCCATTACCGATAGCGCTGGCAGCACCGGCATCTCCCTCACGAGCAACACGGGCTCCACCATCACCTTCAGTGGCGGTTTGAGCCTCACGACTACCACCAACGCGGCCTTCACCGCCACCGGCGGCGGCACGGTGAATGTCACGGGGGCCAATAACACGCTCACCACCACGACCGCAGCCGCCTTGAACGTGACCAACACCACCATCGGTGCCAGTGGCCTCACCTTCCGCAGCATCTCCTCCAATGGCGGCACCGGCAATGGCATCATCCTCGACACCACCGGCACCAGCGGCGGCCTCACCGTCACGGGTGATGGCACCAACACCTCCCCCGGCGGCAACAGCAGCGGCGGCACCATCGCCAACAAGAGCGGTGCAGACGGCAACAACGCCCAGGGCATCGGCATTTACCTCAACAACACGCGTGATGTCGTGCTGCGCCGCATGACCATCAGCGGCGTGAATCAAAACTTCGGCATCCGCGGCTTTGGCGTCACGAATTTCACCCTGCAATACTGCACCGTCGGCTCTCCTACGCCCACGAACGTCGGCTCCATCGCGGCGAATCTGCAAGGCACCAACAACGGCAGCATCGGCGAAGGTGCCATCTACTTTGGCAATCAAACCGACGGCATCCTCGGCCTCACCGGCACCGCCAGCATCGATAACTGCTTCATCAGTGCCGGACGCACGGATAACATGCAGCTCAGCAACGGCGGCGGCACGCTCAACCGCCTCTCGATCACCAACAGCACCTTCGGCTACAACTTCACCACCACGCCAGCGGCCAATGCCGCGCTCACCGTCGTGGCACGCCGTGCCAGCAGCGGAAACACCGTGCTGAACTCCACCGTCACCGGCTGCACCTTCGTCGGCACACCGGGCAATGCGGCCAACTTCACCGGTCAGGAGCCCACCACCACGCTCGGCATCGCGATGGATACGATCTTCCAAAACAACACCATCACCAACAACCACCCGCAGAACAACCTCGGTGGCTGCAACATCACCGTCGCCGGATTCAGCACCACCACCTTCAACATCTCGAACAACAGCATGCGCGACGCCAACGGCAGCGCCATCACCCTGCAACTGGGAGCACCCGGTGCTGGCTCCACCGTCGCCACCGCACTCAGTGGCACCATCAATAACAACATCATCGGCGTGACCGGTGTGGCTGGCTCCGGCTCGGCCTCAGGCAATGGCATCTTCTTCTCCTTTGCCGACAACACCACCGCGCCCAAGGGCCAGGTGAACGTGGCCGTCACCAACAACATCATCCGCAACTACAGCGGCAACGCGGGTATCTACGCCGACAACACCGGCGGCAACTACGACCTCAACTTCACCTGCACCGGCAACACCGCTGCCGAGCCCGGCCCAGGAGCCGCTGCGGGCCTTGCCTTGGCCGCAGGCTCCCCCACCAGCAACGATGACATCGACATCTTCGCCCGCATCACCGGCAACGACTTCAGCACTGGTGACCCAAACAATGGGAACGACATCCTCATCGGTGGTGGTGCCAACGGAGCCTCCACCATCAAGCTCGCGGGTGCCGGCGGCCCGGCGGACGGCGTCGCCTTTGCCTCCCTCGCAGCGGTGCAGACCTTCCTGTTCAACAACAACAACACCGCCGGCACCGTCGCCAGCGCCTACGTCGATCTTCCCGCCACCGTCGCCATCTTCCGCGGTGCTGGCGCCACGAACCCGCCGCTGCCTTCCACGCTGCTTTTTGCCGAAGAACTGCCGCCCATGCCGGTGAAGGACCACAGCGACCTCAATGACGTCATTGAAGTCAGCGCCGTCAAAACGGTCAAAAAGGCCCCCAAAGCCCCCCAAGGCCGTTTTGCGCCTCAAACGGCCCTCACGCAGGCCACACTCGAAAAACTCGCCGCCCAGGCCATTTCCCGCTGGGAAGCCGCTGGCCTCACCCCCGCGCAAAAACAGCGCCTCCAGGCCCTCCGCTTCGAGCTTTCCGACCTCAACACCCTCCACCTCGGCCAGGCCAGCGGTGATCTCATCCAGATCAGCCGCACCGCCGCCGGAAACGCCTGGTTCATCGACGAAACGCCCAGCGACGACGCCGAATTTGAACGTAGAACGGGTTTTCAACCCGTTTCAGCAGACAACGGACTGAAAGTCCGTTCTACGATCCAAGGCGTCGATCTTCTCACGACCCTCATGCACGAAATGGGCCACTCCCTCGGCCTGCCGGACCGTTACGACCTGCGCAGCCGCCGCAGCATCATGTACGGCCACCTCAGCACCGGCGAGCGCCGCCTGCCAGCGCCGGGCGAGGCCGCAGGAGCCACGCCCTTCACCGACGACACCAGCCGCTTCCTCGGCGCTCCCATTGCCATTGGCGATCTGCCTCCGGGCAAGAGCGTGACCATCGTCGGCACCGTTTTGGTGAATGATCCGGCCAATACCCAGCTCATCAGCAGCCAGGGCACCGTCAGCGGCGGAAACTTCAGCAACGTCCTCACCGACGACCCCGCCTTCGCCGGAGCCGCCAATCCCACCACCACACCGGTCGAGCGTCCGGATGCCACCGTCGTCTCCATCGTCGCTGGCACCTCGCCCACGAATGCCGCCAACGTCTCCTGGACCGTCACCTTCAGCACCGGCGTGAGCAATCTCGCCACCTCGCACTTCGCCCTCGCCAATACCGGCCTCACCGCACCTTCCATCACCAGTGCCGTCGCCACCGGGCCGCAGCCGGCCACCGCCTGGACTGTCACCGCCTCCACCGGCACCGGCAGCGGCACCCTGGGCCTGAACATGGCCAATGACGCCGGCGCACTCAGCCACGATGTCACGAACCTTCCCTTCACCGGCCAGGTTTACACCATCGACAAGATCGCCCCTGTCTTCTCCAGCATCACGCGGCAGACACCTTCGGCTCAGAACACGAATGCCGACACCCTCGTCTTCCGCGCCACCTTCAGCGAGACCGTCGTCGGCGTCGATGCCGCCGATTTCACCGTCAGTGGCACCACCGCTACCATTAGCGGCATCACTGGCACTGGCCCCTATGACATCACCCTCAGTGGCGGAAACCTCGCCAGCCTTGACGGCACCGTCGGCCTCGCCCTCGCTGGCGGTCAAAACATCGCTGACGCCGCTGGCAACGCTCTCCCCGGCACCGCACCCGCCACCAACGAGACCTACACCGTCGATAACGCCGCTCCGACCGTCGCCATCACCAGCACCACGGGCAATCCGGCCCCGAATGCCGTCATCCCCGTCACCGTGACCTTCAATGAATCCGTCACCGGTTTCGACCTCACCGACATCACCGTCGCAGGCGGCACGAAGACCAACTTCGCAGGCACCGGAGCCATCTACACCTTCGACCTCACTCCGAGCGGCCCCGGCGTCACCGTCACGGCCGATGTGGCCGGTAGCGCGGCTCAAGACGCCGCTGGAAACAACAACACCGCCGCCACGCAGTTCACCCGCAGCATCGTCGATGCCGTCAGCATCGCCGCCACCACGCCTACCGCCGTCGAAGATGGAGCCACCGGCCTCTACACCTTCACCCGTGGCAGCAGCACCGGTGCCCTCACCGTCAGCTTCCAGCTCGATGCCTCCAGCACCGCCACAGCGGCCACGGACTTCAATCTGACCTCCAGCGGCACGCTCACCTTCACGGCAGGCACCGGCGCAGGCACCATCGTCATCCCGAACGGCCAGCTCACCGCCACCGTCACCCTCACCGCCCTCGTCGAGACCCCCAATCCCGCCGAAGCCGCCGAAACCGCCCGCCTCAATGTCGTCGCCGCCAGCGGCTACGTCGCCGGATCACCCGCGAACGCCACCGTCACCATCACCGAGAACGGCCTCCTTGTCACCACCACGGCGGACAGCGGCACCGGCTCGCTGCGCCAGGCCGTTTTGAATGCCAACAGCATCGCCGGCACGGACACCATCACCTTCCAGGCGGGAGTCACGACCGTGACTCTGACCTCGGCGGAACTGGGTATCAGCAGCAATGTCACCATTGATGGGGGATCCTCCGGCGTCACCGTCACCCGCGATATCGGTGCCCCCGCCTTCCGCATCTTCAACGTCTCCAGTGGTGCGACGAGCCTGAAAAAGCTCACAATATCCAATGGAAGTGCTTCAGCCGATAGCGGTGGTGGCATCCTTACCGGAAGCACAACCCAGTTGAGTATCGATTCCTGCACCATCGAATCGAACACAGCAGGTGTAGTCGGCGGCGGCATCCTGACCGCCTCAACAACGACCTTGATCACCAATAGCACGATCTCCCTCAATACCGCCAGCACGAGCTCGGGAGGTGGCATTGCCGTGGCAACCAACGGCACGGTGGACTTGGTAAACTGCACGCTCTCTGGCAACGTGACGGCTGGCGGCAGCGGCAGCGGCGGAGGCGGCGGATTGCGGCTTTTCGCAGCCAACACTCCCACGGTGACCATCACCAACTGCACGATCACAGCCAACCGCGCTGTCGGAGGCGAGGGCGGGGGCATCTCGCGCGGAAACGGCACCTTGAACTTACGAAACACGATCGTGGCAGGTAACTTCTCCGCAGCCTCCCCGAGCACGACCCCGAATGACGTCAACGGTGCGGTAGCTTCAACAAGCTCCTTCAACCTCATCGGTATCAACACCAACATGACGGGCATCACCAACGGGACCAACAACAACCAAGTGGGTTCCGGCACCGCTATCGCTCCCCTGCTCGGTCCTTTGCAGAACAACGGAGGCTTCACTCAGTCCTGCGCCCTGCTCGCTGGCAGCCCCGCCCTGAACGCAGGCAGCAACGCTTTGCTCCCCGTGGACACCTTCGACCTCGATGGCGACCTCAATACGACCGAAGTCATCGACGTGGACCAGCGCGGCCCCGGCTTCACCCGCGCCATCGGCACGGTCGATATCGGCGCCTTTGAGCTGCAAAAATCCGTCTCCATCGGCAACCTCGCCGCCATCAGCGAAGGCAATTCCGGCACGACGAACTTCGTCTTCACCATCACCCGCACCGGCGACACCTCCGGCGCAGTGGCCATGACCTACACCGTCAGCGGCGCGGCGGTGAACGGCACCGACTTCATCGGCGGCACCCTGCCCACCGGCACCGCCACCATCACCAATGGCAATGCCACCACCACCGTGACCATCCCGGTGAGCGGCGATACCTTGGCGGAACTGGATGAGGCCTTCATCGTGACTCTCACGGCCCCAGACAATGGCTACGTCGTCGCCGGCGCACCTGCCACCAGCACGATCACCAACGACGACACGCTCACCGTCACGATCAACCAAGCCTCCGGCCAGGCCGATCCTGCCCGCACCAGCCCAATCAACTTCACTGTGGTGTTCAGCGAGCCGGTCACCGGCTTCGTGACAGGCGATGTGACCGTCGGCGGAGCCGCCGCGCCCACCACTGGCACCGTGACGGAGATCGCCCCGAACAACGGCACGACCTTCAATGTGGCCGTCAGCGGCATGACCGCCCAGGGCACCGTCACTGCCAGCGTGGGCAGCAATGTGGCCCTCAGCGCCGGTGGCGCGGGCCATGCCGCTGCCACCAGCACGGATAACAGCGTCGTCTTTGACAGCATCGCTCCTACAGCGGGCATCGTCGTCGCGGATACCACGTTGCTCTTCGGCGAGACCTCACTCGTCACCATCACCTTCTCTGAGGCCGTAACCGGCTTTGACAATGCCGACCTCACCATCCCGAACGGCACGCTGACCCCTGTCAGCAGCGGTGACGGCATCACCTGGACCGCCACCTTCACCCCGAGTGCGGATACCGAGGCCGCCACGAACGTCATCGCCCTCGCCATGACCGGCGTCGCCGATGCGGCAGGCAATGCGGGCACCGGCACCACGAACTCGAACAACTTCGTCATCGATACCCTGCGCCCCACCGTCACGCTGAGCAGCCCCGTGGCCGATCCAGCACCAAACGTGGCCTTCACCCTCACGGCTACCTTCAGTCAAGCCGTGACCGGCTTCACCTTCGGAGACATCGCCACCACCAATGCGGTGATTGGCTCTTTCAACGCAGTCTCATCCACAGTCTATACGCTGGTGCTCACACCGAACGGCTCAGGCCTGCCCGTCACAGCCAATGTCGCTGCGAATACCGCAGTAGATGGCTCAGGCAATGGCAACACGGCAGCGGCACCATTCAGCCGGGCCACTTACACGCCGCCCACCATCTCCTACGCCTATGGTGCGCCGCAGGTGGCGATCAGCGGCTCTGCCTCGCTCACCTACACCGTGATCAACCCCAATCCGACAGCTGCGCTCACTGGCCTGGCCTTCACGGATGCGCTGCCGCCCGGACTCGCCATCGCCACGCCCAACGGCGAGGTGAACAACCTCGGTGGCACCCTCACGGCCACCGCCGGCACCAATACGATCAGCCTCTCTGGCGGCACCTTGGCCGCCGGAGCCACCGCGACGCTGACCGTGAATGTGACCGGCACCAGCATCGGGGTGAAGGGCGGCATGCTTACCGTACTCACCAGCGCCGAGGCACCGTTGAACACGACCCCAGGCTTTGTTCCGCCTCTAGTTTCCATTTCCGGGATCAGCACCTTCACTCACGACCGCCGGTTCATCACCGGCACGGTCGGTGCGGGTGATCCCACGCTGACGGGCCGCATGAACCGGAACGGCGTTGCCTCAGTGCCCGGCGCAAACAAAGTCTTCCCTGGCATGCTAACCACAAGCGGTGCCCGGCGCTACGATTCCCACACCATCACCAACACCACGGGTGCGGCCCAGGATGTGAATGTGTGGTTCAATACTTCCACTGGCAACAATGGTTTTGTCGTCGCTTACCTTGGCAGCTTTGATCCTGCCAATCCTGCCACGAACTACCTGGCTGATGCCGGCAGTAGTTTCCCCAGTGCTGCCAGCTTTGGCTTCACCATCCCAGTGGGCGGCACGGTGGTTCTGGTCGTCCATGAGGTGCTTTCGACGGGCTTTGACTATGCCCTGGGCATCAATACCCCGCTGCCCGCAGGTGCCATCTCCTCCATCCCCGCCACCTTGGCTGCGCTGCCTACCATTGAGGTCATCGAGAGGTCCGTCTCCATCGCCGACCTCGCCGCCATCAGTGAAGGCAACTCCGGCACCACAAACTTCGTCTTCACCATCACCCGCACCGGTGCCACCACGGGCAGCGTCGCCATGACCTACACCGTGGGCGGAGCCGCTGTGAACGCCGCTGACTTCGGTGGCACCCTGCCTACTGGCACCGCCACCATCGCGGATGGCAGCGCCACCACCACCGTGACCATCCCCGTCAGTGGGGATGTCTTGGCGGAGCTGGATGAAGCCTTCACGGTCACCCTCAGCGCCCCCAACAACGGCTACCTCGTCACCGGCGCACCCGCCACCAGCACCATCACCAATGACGACACCTTGACCGTCACCCTCAATCAGGCCGTCGCCCAGCTTGATCCCACGAATGCCACCACGATCAACTTTACCGCTGTCTTCAGCGAGGCCGTGACCGATTTCGATGACGCTGCCGATGTGACCCTCACCGGCACCGCAGGTGCTACGTCGGCCTCCATCACCGGCGGCCCGACGACTTACAATGTCGCCGTCAGCGGCATGACAGGCTCTGGCACCGTGATCGCCAGCATCCCGGCCGCTTCCGTGATCAGCGCCGGTAGCGCCGCCAACGCCGCCTCCACCAGCACGGACAACTCCGTGACCTACGACAACGTCGCGCCTGCTCTCGCCAGCGCCATCGCGATCAGCGATACCGCACTCAAGATCGGCGATACCGCCACAGTCACCTTCACCTTCACCGAAGCCGTCACCGGCTTCGACTCCGCCGACCTGACCGTGCCGAATGGCAGCATCCCGAGCGTCAGCAGTGGCGACGGCGGCATCACCTGGACGGGCACATTGACGCCAACAGCGAGCATCGAGGATGCGTCCAACCTCATCACCCTCGCTCTCACCGGCGTAGCCGACATCGCGACCAACCCCGGCATCGGAATGGCCGACAGCCCGAACTACGCCATCGACACCGTGGCTCCGACCGTCGCCTTGACCAGCGCAGTGCCGAACCCGACTCCGAATGTGCCGATTGCCGTCACCGCTCAGTTCAGTGAGACGGTCGTCGGTTTCGTCGCGGGCTCGGTGACGGTGACCAATGCGACCGTCAGCAGCTTCGTCGCGGTCGATGGAGACACCTACACCTTTAACCTGAACCCCACCGGCTCAAACTTGATCGTCACGGCTGACATCACCACTGGAGCCACGCAGGACGTCGCCGGGAATAACAACATCGCCGCCACGCAGTTCGCCCGCACGATCAATGCTGCGCCGGAGATCACCGTGCCTCTTGGTGCAGGCGGCAGTGGTCCTCCGGTGCTCTACGGCATTTCCAATGGCTACGGCGTAGCCGCGGATAACCAGATTTACGAAATCAATCCCGCTACGGGCACCATCTCCAATGCGCGTCAGGTGACCTTGGCTGGCTTCACTGTTACGAATTCCCAATCACTGGCCGCCCATCCGACCACAGGTGTCCTTTATGGCGTGATTCAGACAACGGGGGGGGCATCGGCGCGGCGTCTGGTCACCATCGACCCCGCCACCGGCGTCGCGACCCAAATCGGACCTTTCACTGGCGGACTGCAATTTGCCACCCTCGCCTTCAAGCCGGATGGCACGCTGATCGGCGGCACGGGACAAGGTGGAACCACTCCCGAGACACTCTACACCCTCTCGACGGTGGATGCCTCGGCCACGCTTTTGCTCGCCTTGGGCAACGGCGCGGATGGTGAAACCATCGCCTTCCACCCGAACGGTCTGCTTTACCACTCCTCGGGAAATAGCAATGCACTCTTTGAAAGCGTGAACCTGACCACCAACGTGGTGACTCCCATCGGCTCGGCTTCCGGCGAGATGTTTGCCATGGGTTTCCACACACCGACCGCGACGATGCTGGGATCGGACATTTCCGGAAACATGTTCTCGATCGACATCGCCACCGGTGCCCGGACGCCCATTGGCCCCATCAACGGCCCGGATGACAATCGCGGTCTGGCTCTCGCCGCTGCTCCTGGTGTTCCCCTCCTCCGTCTGACGGGCGTCACCACGGGCATCAATAGCCCCATCGCCACCGTGAGTGACGCGGAGACCGCCGCAGGCTCCCTCGTCGTCACCGCCACCACGGTGCCACCCGGCATCAATATCACCAACATCGTCAACAACGCCGGTGCCGTCACCGCCGATGTGAGCGCTGACGCAGGCATGACCGCTGGCATCTACACCCTCGTGCTGAATGTCTTCGACGGAGCCATCAACACCTCCGCCACCCTCACCATCGAGGTCAATAACGCCCCCACCGTCGTCGCCCCTGGCATCCCGGACCAAACAGCCGTCGTCGGACTGCCCGCCGTCGTCGTGCCACTCGGCGCTCATTTCGCGGATGTGGACCTCGACACCCTCACCTTCAGCGTCACCGGCAATACGGATCCCACCAAGGCCACCGCCGTCCTCACCGGCGGCACCAGTGTGACCCTCACCGCCCTCGCCTTTGGTCAAACCGATGTCACCATCCACGCCAACGACAACAATGGCGGCACCGTCACGGATACCTTCCGCGTCTTTGCCCGCACGATCGATCCGACCGCCACCATGCCTGCCACGCCGGTCGGTGGCTGGCCATACAGCCAGGTGAATGGCTTCTTCAACATTCAGGTGCCCGTGCAGAACACCACCGCCAATGCGATCAACGGTTTGAGGCTCAGAGTGAACGTCTCCGCCTTCCTCGGAGCACATCCTTCCCTGCGCCTATGGAATGCCACCCGCACTATCGCCCCGGGCATTTTCGAGATCGACTACCCGTATCCCGTCGCCTCGTTGGCCACGGTGCAATTCTCGCTCAGCTTCTACACTAGCACTCGTCTGATGCCGAATCCCTTTGCTCCGGTGCTGACGGTGATCGCCGTGAATCCCTCGATCGTGCCAGGGCCGCTGCCCGCCGGACTCGTCGTCTTGCCCTCCGTCATCCGCTTCACTGCTGCGGGTCTGAGAGTGCTGGAATGGGACAGCAGCTACGGCAAATGGTATCGCATCTACTACAATAACGGCCTCGATCCGAATCAGTGGCTGGAATGTACCACGCCGATCCAGGCTGGCAGCAACCGCCAGCAGTGGCAGGATAATGGGGCACCCTTCACACGGGATACTCCTGTCGGGGCTCGCTTCTATATCATCACTGAAATTCCCTCCCCTTGAGGATAGGACTCTGAAATCTGAAATCTGAAATCTGAAATCTGAAATCTTAAATCTTAAATCAGGAATACCATGCTGCTCTCCCGAGTCCTCCTTTTCCTCGCCGCCACGGCCACGCTCACGCATGCCCAATGGCGTGTCTCCGCTGGTTACGCCCCCATGATCGGCCTCAAGGCCGAATTCAAAGGCTTCGGCAACTTCCAAAACCCCTTCCCGGTGCCCGCTCTCGGGGCACCAGGCAGTTTCATCTACCCCAACGGTTCGGTGCAGATCGACTCCTCGGGCAATCTGGGGGGCACCACCACCTTCTGGTCCTACAACAGCGCCGCGCAGGTGGACCCTGCGGCCTTCGGTGGTCTTGGTGGCATCAATTTCACCACCGTCGCCGGAGGCTTGAATCAAGCTGGTGATGTTGCGGAGAGTAATGTGGCTGCGGGGGCCGGTTTTGATCTCCGCGCCGATCTGCGCATCGGTGCCCTCTCTTTCCTGCCTAGCGCAGGCGGACGCAGTGCCTCGTGGGGATTCCACACGGGGTTTCAATATGCCCGCGTGGATGTCGCTAATACCGATTCACTCTCAGCCAGCCTTGTCGCCGTGACGGATAGCTTTGCGCTGCCTGTTGGTGGTCTCGTTTTGCTCCCCGCCGCACCCTTCACCGGCAGCTTTTTGGGTCCGAACCTGAACATCAATGATGGAACTATTCCCGGCACCGCTACCCGCACCCTCGGCGTCTCCACCGCCACCATCAGCGGCACACGGGATCTTGAGGTCCAGATGTTCATCGCCCGCATCGGCAGCTATGTGGATGTTCCCATTACCGAGAAGATCGACTTGATGGTCGAAGGAGGCTTTCTTGTTGGCGTGGCATCTGGCAGCTACGATTGGCAGACGACGGTGAATGTGCCGGGCGTAGGTGCCCAGACCACCAGTGGTCATTCCAGCCACAACCGCATCCTCCCCGGTTTTTACGCTGGTCTTGGCCTCACCTACAACATCACCCCCAAGTTTGGCATCATGACTTCCGCCCGTTACCAATACATGCGGCAGTTTGATCTCATCGCGAACGGCTCCGATGCCAGCCTAAACTTCTCCTCAGCCTTCGTCCTCAGCCTCGCGGCGGTTTGGAAGTTCTGATTTTCTCGGAGAAAGACGCCGGGTCGGGTCGTTTCAGCGCGTCATGCGCTTCGCCCTCCTTTTTCTTTTATCGGCTCTCGTCGTTCAGGCTGCTTCGCGGCCCAACGTCCTCTTCATCTACGCGGACGATCAAAACTATCGCACGGTCGGCTGCTACCCGGAATCTTGGCCGTGGGTGAAGACACCGAATATTGATGCCCTGGCGAAAAACGGCGTGCGCTTTCATGCGGCCTACCTCGGCTCGTGGTGCATGCCTTCGCGTGCAACGCTGCTCACCGGACGCCATCCGCATGCCATCGAGAGCATGTCGATGGAGGGGCAGTATCCCGGCAGCAAATACGATCCGGCCAAAACGCCCTTCATTCCGGCGGAGATGCGAAAATCTGGCTATCACACGGCGCAGATCGGTAAATGGCACACGGGCACGGACAGCGGCTGGGGCCGTGATTGGGATCATCAAATCGTCTGGAACCGCCCGAAGCATCCCGAGAACGCCGGGGCTTATTACGAGACGCAGATCCTGAGCATCGATGGCGTCGAAAAGACCGTCGAAGGCTATCCGGCGGACAACTACACCCAGTGGTCCATCGATTACATCAAAGGTAAAAACCGAGATGCATCCAAGCCTTGGTATCTCTGGCTCTGCTACGGCAGCATCCACGGCCCGTCGAAGCCTGCGGAGCGCCATCTCGGCATGTACAAAGATGGTGCCGTCGAAGTCCCGGCGGACATCTTTCCGCCTCGCGAAGGTAAGCCAGCCTATCTCGACAAGATGCAGGCCTGGGCACGCGGTGAGGATGGCTATCCCGTCACCGGCAAAGGCGGTGAAAAATTCGGCGAGAGCAAAAAGGGCAAGCGCTACGACGAATGGGTGCATCAGATGAACGAATGCGTGCCCGCCATCGATGAAGGCGTAGGCCAGCTCATCGCCGCGCTCAAAGAAACCGGCCAGTATGACAACACGCTCATCATCTACACGGCCGATCAAGGCTTCAGCATGGGCCACCACGGCTTCCGCACGAAACTGGCCCCGTATGATGCGAACTACCGCTCACCGCTCATCGTCAGCATGCCGAAACGTTTTCCCATGGGCCAAGTCTGCGCCACGCCGGTGAACGGCACTGACCTCATGACCACGATCATCACGATGATGGGCGTGAAAGCGCCGCTCGCCGTTCACGGTCGTGATTTGACGCCGCTGCTCGAAAACCCATCCATGGCATGGCCTCACGTCTGTCTTTACGAGCACATGGGCAATGAATACGGCAGCACCACCACCGAAACGATCCGACTCCGCCGTCCGCAGGATCATTATCAAGGCGTGCCGATGTACACCGCTCTCGTGCAGGATGGCTTCAAGCTCATCCACTACCTCGATGGCGAATCCGGCGAGGAGTTTTACGATTTGAAGAATGATCCCGAAGAACTGCGGAATGTCATCACAGCCTCCGAACATGCAAAACGCCTCACGCAGATGCGTGAGGCGTTGCAGGCGGAGTTGAAGCGAACAGAGGCTGGCTTCGCCGAGGCGGTGAAGTAGCTCAAACGGAGCTCTCGCGGGCCTTGGGAGCTGAAGGAGGTGTTTCGCGGGGTCCACCTTCGGGCGAGCGTGGTGGGCCGCCTTCACGACGTTCGAATTGGAAGTCCTGACGCACGTTGTCGAAGAGGCGGAGCTTCTCGCGGAACTTCTCCGGCACGGCCTGGCGTTCCGCATCGGTATTCACCGGCCAGCTTTGCTCCTCACCCTCCTTCGGACGGGCGATGAAGGTGCGTTTACCATCTTCATTCTTGAGCTGGTATTCGCCGGATTCATCACGACGGAGGATGTTCGCGGCGCTGTGGGCCTCGACACGGGTCTCAGAGCGTTTTTCGCCATCGCGAGGACTTGGGCCATCGTGGCGGTCGCCGTCACGAGGGGTACCCTCGCGACGCTGAGGCGGCGAGCCGGGCATGGGGCCTTCGCGTCCGCCGCGTCCCCAGTCCTGCATGCGCTCTTGATACTCACGCATCTGTCTTTGGACCTGCTCCATCTGCTCACGCATATCCTGGCCGCCACCGCCAAAGAAGTGCTGCATCTGCGGTGGCATGCCGGGAAAGCCGCGTGGCTTGTGAGGTGATTCATTGGCAGGCATCATCCGCTCGGCGAGTGTGACGCTGAGCTGCGTTTCCTTGCCACCGGTGATGACGGTGAGGGGCACGACATCGCCTTTTTTCTTGCTGCGCACGAGAGTGAGGAGCTGCTCCATGTTCACGAGCTGCTGATCGGCAAATTTCACGAGCACGTCGTGCGTCTTGATGCCAGCGGTCTTCGCCGGTGAATCCGGCATGACTTCCTCGACCATCAAGCCGAAGCCCTCGGGCAGGCCAAACTGGCTGCGCAGCTCGACAGGCACCTCACGCGTGAGCACGCCCATATAGGCGACGGCTTTCTGTTCCGCCTCGCCGCGGTTTTGTGGGCGGGATTCAGGTGGTGGAGGCGGCTTGGGTGCATCTGGAGGCTGCGGTGCGCCGGGTTCTTGCGCACTAAGTGCGGTGGCGCTGGCGGCAAGTGCCAGCAGGAGGGTGCGGTGGAGTTTCATGGTGGATGGGGGCGGATGGATGGACTTACTGAAAGCTCACGGGCAGCACGAGGGACTGCTCACGCGGATACTCGACGATGATCTCAGCACCATCGCGAGGGTCGATGTAGAGATGCCGCTCCGTGCCACGGACGCGGACGTGCTTCTGCGGCATCCGATCGGCGGTGTAGCGGATGCCTTCGTCCTGCACATCGTCCCATTCACTGATGGTGGAGACGGGCATGACGCCGGATTGAGGCGCGGAGACGGCCACGGTGGGCTGTGAAGTGGATGCCGGTAAGGTGAGGCCGCTGGAGAAGGTGCTCATCACGGCGATGGCGGCGGCGGCACCGAGGGCGGCATAGGTCACGGGCGCTAGCCAACGCACGGTGTGTGGGCGTTTCGTCGTTTGTGAGAGCCAGCTCATATCGAGACGCAGCTCTTCTTCGACGCGGCTACTCAGCTCAGGCGAGACGGCGGCGGGCGCGAGGCTGCGGAGTAGGTTTTCGAGTTCAGGGGCGTGGAAATCAGGTTTCATGAGAGAACCTCCGATTGGGATGTGAAGGGCAAGACGTTGAAGGCGGTGGAAGCGGGTGGTTCGCTGGTGACGAGCTCGTCGCGGACGGGGGTGAGTTTCTTACGCAGGTTGTTCAAAGCGTAGCGGTAACGGCCGGCGATGGTGTTGATGGACTCGCCGGAGATGGCAGCGATCTCTTTGAAGGTCAGGCCACCCCAGAGGTGCAGGGTGACGACTTCGCGCTGTTCTTTGGAGAGATCTTGAAGGGCGTTTTCGATGATCTCGGCGGTTTCACGCTGCTCGGGCTGGGGATCAAAGCAGGGAGCGTTTTCGCCAGCGATGGCGATGTCGGATTTTCCTTCGCGAGTCACGCGGCGGTTATCCGAGCGGCGCTGATCGAGGGCGATGGTGCGGACGGCGGCGTAGAGCAGGGGGATGTGTTGGGCATCGCCATCGGGAAACCTCCGCCACCATCTCACGAAGGCCATCTGCACCACGTCCTCGGCATCCGCTTTCGTCTGAACGAGCTGGCGGGCATAGAGAACGAGCTGCGGAGCGAGCTGGTCAAAGGTGCGTTTCCAATCAAAGGCAGGGGCCATGCGAGGAGGCGTGGGTTTCAGAAGGGGCTTTCAGGGGGCTTAACGGGCACGCGAGGTGTTTTTGTGTGCTCGGTTGAAAAAATCCGTGGGGAGTCGATTCGCAGGCTCAAAAACACGCCACGCGGCTTGCCAGCGAGAAGGCTTCATCATTAAGCACCGTGAAATTTTATGCCGGAGAGCTTTTCAGACTCAAACCAGAGCCGTTTTGCCCAGGAGCAGCAAGAGCTGAACCTGCGCAATGCGCGGATGGGGGCGTGGTTTGTGATGATCCTGGTGCCGCTGTGCTGGTTCCTCGATTGGATGGCCTACCCACAGCGGAAGTGGGAGTTTTTGGTGCTGCGGCTGGCTTGTGCGGCGTCTTGCGTGCCGCTGTTGCTGGCGTTGAACGGTTCCTGGGGCCAGCGCTGGTGCCGCGTGTATCCCATCGTGCTGCCGCTGCTGCCAACCGTGATGATCGCGGGCATGATGTATCTCAGCGGTGATCCGGGCAGCGGCTACTACGCGGGCCTCACGCTGGCGCTCGTGCTGCTGGCCTACTTTGCCTCCACCCTGCCCAATCTCATCGGAAGCACCGATCCACGAGCTCTGGGCATCTTCGTGAACAACACCGGCTTCATCCTGCTGAACTGCGTGGTGCTCTACTTTGGCAGTCGCCAGTATCATGCGATCCGCCTGCGAGAGTTCGCCGCGCGTTGCAAGATCGAAGACCAGCGGGAGGAGCTGGCCGAGCGGAATGCGGAGCTGACGGCTACTTTGAAACGCCTCCGCGAAACGGAGCTACAGCTCGATCAAAGCGAGAAGCTGGCCTCCATCGGTTGCTTGAGTGCGGGCATCGTGCATGAGATCAACAACCCGCTGAGCTATGTGCAGTCGGGAATCTTCCTGCTGAAAAAGAAGGGCAATAACATGCCGGAAGATGTGGCTGAATCGGTGAGCCGCATCGCGGCGGACATCGGCGAGGGCATTGACCGTGTGGCGGCCATTGTGAGCTATCTGCGCCCCTTTGCCCACCCGGAAAACCGTGGATGCCGCCCGGTGAATCTTCACGAGATCACGCGGAAGGCTCTGCGCTTGCTCAACAAGGAAATCGGTGATCGCAGTGTGACGCTGGTGGATGAAGTGCCGGGGGGCCTGGTGGCTTAAGGCGATGAAAATCATCTCATTCAGATCGTGATCAATTTGATCCAAAACAGTCTTGATGCCCTCAATGGTCGCCCGGAACCGCAGATCCTGCTGACAGCTTTCGAAAACGAATCCCACGTGGAGTTAATCGTGCGAGACAACGGCACCGGCATCCCGCAGGCAAATCTTGCGAAGATATTCGATCCGTTCTTCACCACCAAACCGGTGGGGCAGGGGATGGGCCTGGGGCTGAGCCTTTGCTTCCGCATGATCCAGGGCATGGCCGGTGAGGTGAGTGTGGACACGGCGGAAGGCAGCCACACGCAGTTCACGATCAGCCTCGCTAGGCCGGTAGCTCAGGCATGAATCAGGCACTCGGGTAGCTGCCGTGAGTCTACCTGAACAAAAATGGGAGCCTCGCGTCCATGCATTCTGCGCGATGAGACGGCTCGATAAGCTGCCAAAATCGAGCTTGAAGTCGTTAGAAACTTAAGAAACACTAAATAACTATGAACTCGAAGCCTTCTCCCGGCCGCGCTACCCGCGCTCTGGGCCTTGTCCTCCTCTTGAGCAGCACGGCCTCCGCGCAGCAAGGATACTATCAGCAGCCCCCGCGCTACACGCAGCCGCCGCCGAACTACTACAACTATCAGCAGCCTCCTGCTCAGCGTGAGAGCCCTCTCGATATGATCCCGAAGATCGGGCAAAAAGTAGGCCAGTGGGTGCGCCGCACCTTTTATGGAGACCAGGGCTATGCCCAGCCGACTCCGAACTATGGCTACAATCAAGGGCAGGCCCAGCCGCGCCAGTATTCTGCCCCGCCGCCGTCTTCCGGTTACTATCAGCAGCAGCCTCCTTCTTATCCTCAGCAGCCGCGTTATCAGGCACCGCCCGCTTCCACGGGCCAGCCGCGTTACAACTACCCACCGCAGCACCCACCGAGCACCAAGACGCCACCTCCCACATCAAAAAGTACTTCGAAGGGCAAATACACGCCACCTCGCATCGAGGCGCCCAAATCGACGCCTTCTTCAACGCCCTCCAAAAGCAGCACCACGACGAAAAAGCCCAAAACCGAGCCACCACCCCCTCTTCAACCCAAAGAGCCAGAAGTCGTCACCACACGCCGTTCGGAGACCGCGAAACCCAAAGAGGAGCCACCGGCCAATTTCCCTTCATCGAGCAATTCAGGCTCCTTCTTGAAAGGCAAAAAGACCGGTAAGCAAGGTCGTGTCATCAGCCCCTATCCGCCTTACAAGGAACTGGACATCACCGGCCTCGAAAGCGGCTCGCTCGCTCTCGATCCCACGACGCAGAAGGTCTTCGAGGTGCCGTGAGGCCCTGCTAAATCGGTATTTCACCCCTTTTGCGCCCCGGATGACCTCCGGGGCGCTTTTTTTGGCATGCCATGAGCCTTCATTTTTCTGATTCGGAAAAAAATATGGATTCTGGCCTGTGCTTTGCTTTTAGTGGTATAGCGGCTGGTGTTTGGGTGCTGGCCGCACCACCAACCATGGCCACTCAAGGATTCCAGCAGATACAGTCACAGAAGCTCGCCATCGGGCCTCAGATGCAGCAGAGTTTGCAGATTTTGCAGGCTCCCACGCTGGAGCTGCGCCAAATCATCCAGCAGGAGATCGAGGTCAATCCGGTGCTCGAGCTGGAGGCTCCCGAGACCTCCCTGGAGGATGCCATCCCGGACGATCCCGATGATCGCAGCGGCGGTGATGAGGACATCTCTCAGTTCACGCAGATGGACGAGGAATGGCGCGAATACTGGCAGCAAAGCCGCCAGCAGACGGCCGCTCGCCGCAGCGATGATCAGGAACGCTGGCAGTTCATGATGGACTCCATCGTGGCTCCCACGACGCTCCAGGCGCATCTCGTTTCCCAGCTTCACACAGCAGATGTGAAAGACGCCCGCATCGCCAGCCATGTGGAATATCTCATCGGCAATCTCGATGACCGTGGCTTCCTCAACGCCCGCATCGACGACATCAGCCTCCAGCAGGCCATTCCGATTGATGAACTGCGAGAGGCCAAGCGCTTGCTCCAAAGCTTTGACCCCGTCGGCGTCGGCTCCGAGGATCTTCGTGAGTGCCTCATGGTGCAGCTCGACCGTCTTGGAAAACGAGGCACGCTGCCCTGGCGTGTGCTCGATCAGTATCTCGACGATCTCGCCAATAAACGCTATCCCGTCATCGCCCGGAAGCTCGGTGTGCCAGTGGAACAAATTTCCCGCGCTGGCGACCTCATCGGCACGCTCGATCCTCGTCCTGCGCAGAGGTTTGCCGTTTCAGATAACAACTACGTCACGCCCGATGTCGTCGTCGAGAGGCTCAATGGGGAGTGGGTGGCCATCATGACGAATGATGACCTGCCTCGTCTGCGCATCAGCAACACGTACAAGGACCTCCTCAGCCAGGCGCAAAGCACCGGTGAGGTTCGTGATTATGTGCGGGATAAGATCCGTGGGGGTAAATTTCTCATTCGCTGCATTCACCAGCGCCAGCAGACCATTCACAAGATTGCCACGGAGATCCTCCGCCACCAGCGTGACTTCCTCGATAAGGGTCTCGGCCATCTCAAATCCCTCAACATGGCTACCGTGGCCGCTGATGTGGGGGTGCATGAGACGACTGTTAGCCGCGCCATCGCTGGCAAATACATCGCTACGCCACACGGCGTCTTTGAGCTGAAGTACTTCTTCACTCACGGCGTGAAAACCGATTCCGGCGAGGACATGAGCAACACGAGCGTGAAAAACGCCATCTCCGAGCTCATCAAACAGGAGTCCAAGCATAAGCCTCTCAGCGATGACAAGCTCGCCGCCCTCCTCGATAAGCAGGGCATCAAAGTGGCCCGTCGCACCATCGCAAAGTATCGCGAGGCCCTTGGCATCCTCCCCAGCCATCTTCGCAAAGAGTTTAGTTCTGCGCCACCCAAGGAGCCCAAGGCCCGGAAGCCCAAGAAGGAAGCCGCTGAGACTGAGTCATCCGAAGCCTAATCCGCTTAACCCGCCGGAGCATCGAGTGCCCGAAGGTAATCGAAGGTGTAAAGGCCGGTGTTGTGCCCATCGCTAAAATCGAACTGGACGGCGTAACCTCCGATGATGCGCCAGTCGCGCACGGTGACGCCGGGGAAGTGTTTTTGATTCGTTCCGCCGATCTGGCGGCCGAGCAGATCACGTTCCCCTGTGTTTTCGGCGCTAGGAGAAGCGGCACGCAGCTTTTCCATCGCGATAAATTGCTCGTGACCATCACCCCAAATGATGGCGACTTCGTTTCCGATGAGTTCGAGGCGAGCGGGGGACATGGGCATGGGAGAGTTTTGAGCTGGATGGATGAAAAGCAAAAGGGACGCTCTAAAGCGTCCCTTTTGAAGGTGATTCTGAACTCGGCTGGAGATTAGCGGGAGTAAAGTTCGACGACGAGCTGCTCGTTGGCGATGGGGGCGATTTCTTCACGCACAGGGGCGCGATTGACGGTGCCCTTCATGGCGTCGCGATCGACGGTCATCCAGTCGGCGCTGGGGCTGCCAGCAGTCATTTCGAGGAACTTGCCCACGAGCTGCTGGGAACGAGGGGCGGCCTTCACGGAGACCACGTCTCCGGCTTTGCACTGGTAGCTGGCGATGTTCACGACCTTGCCGTTCACGGTGATGTGGCGGTGGGCGACGAGCTGGCGGGAGGCGAAGCGGGTGTTGGCGAAGCCCATGCGGTAGCAGACGTTGTCGAGGCGGAGCTCGAGCATCTGAAGCAGGATTTCACCGGTTACGCCTTTGCGACGCTGGGCCTCGGCGAAAAAGCGGCGGAACTGCTTTTCGAGCACGCCGTATTGGAAGCGGAGCTTCTGCTTCTCGATGAGGGCGGTGCCGTATTCGGAAGTCTTGCGGCGGGTGTTGCGAGCACCGTGCTGTCCCGGGGGGAAATTGCGCAGTTCGAGGGCTTTGGAGGGGCCGAAAAGAGCCACGCCGAAGCGGCGGGCGATTTTTTCACGAGGTCCAGTGTAGCGAGCCATGAGTCAGGTTTGAGGGAAAGGGATTCGAATTAAACGCGGCGGGATTGCGGCGGGCGGCAGCCATTGTGCGGGATCGGGGTGACGTCCTTGATGGCCGTCACTTCGATGCCGAGGGCCTGCACAGCACGCACGGCGGACTCACGACCGGAGCCGGGACCATTCAGGCGGACTTCCACTTCGCGGAGACCGTGACCCATTGCCTGACGGCAGGCATCCTGAGCGACGACCTGAGCAGCGTAAGCGGTGCCTTTACGGGAGCCGCGGAAGCCCATCTTGCCAGAGGAGGAGGAGCCAATCTTCGCACCCGTCTTGTCCGTGACCGTGACGATGGTGTTATTGAAGGTAGCTTTGACGTGAACGATGCCTGTGGAGACGTTCTTCGAGCCCTTGGCCTTGATGATCTTGGCGCCTTCTTCCTCGCCTCCGATCTCTGCCCAGATGCTCTGGGAGACCTGGCGGTCACCGCCGGTGGGTTGCTTGTCAGCCGCAGGAGCGGCGGCGGGTGCGGGAGCAGGAGCGGCGGCAGGAGCAGCCGTTGCTTCAGCAGGGGATGCCGGGATGATTTCGTCAGCCATGGTAGGTAAAGTGCGTCGCGTTGAGGGTTACTTGGAGGCTTTCTGAGCGCCGACGGTCTTACGCGGACCTTTGCGAGTGCGGGCGTTCGTGTGAGTGCGCTGACCACGCACTGGAAGGCCGCGGCGGTGACGGTGAGCGCGGTAGCAGTTGATGCCCAGGATGCGTTTCATGTGCATCTGGATTTCACGGCGAAGGTCGCCTTCGATCGGAAGCTTCAAACCCTGAATAACCTGCGTGATGAGAGCGATCTGCTCATCGGTGAGCTCACCGGCACGCGTGTTCGGATCAATGTTCGTCGCAGCAAGAACCTTGCGGCTAATGGGAAGACCGATGCCGTAAATATAGGGCAGCGAGTATTCAATCTTTTTGTCGTTGGGGATTTCGACTCCGAGCAGGCGGGGCATAAGACGTGGTTTGTGAGGTGAAAAGCGGATCAACCCTGACGCTGCTTATGGCGTGGGTTTTTGCAGACGACACGGACGATGCCAGCGCGACGGATCACGCGGCATAGCTCGCAGAGGGGTTTGACGGAAGTGCGGACTCGCATGGGAAAGAAAGATTGCTGAGGAAAGAAACAATCAGGAACCCTTGCCGGAGCAGGGGGGCGGGATGCCTACCACAGAAGAAACCTCGCGCAAGCCAGATTTTCACAGTTTTCCGGTGCGCTCCGGCCTCTCTTGCTCATAAAGAGGGGCGCATGAAAAACATCCTTTGTTTTGGAGATTCAAACACCTGGGGCTTCATCCCGGAAAGCATCACCGAGAGCCATCCTCGGCGTCACCCGCATGATGTGCGCTGGACGGGTGTGCTGGCCCGCGAGCTCGGCGAAGGCTTCCGCGTGATCGAGGAAGGTCAAAATGGCCGCACCACCGTTCACGACGATCCTTTTGCCCTCGTCCGGAATGCCAAATCCATCCTCCCGGCCATTTTGGAATCCCACAAGCCCCTCGACCTCGTCGTGCTGATGCTCGGCACCAACGACCTCAAGAATGTCTTTGGTGTCTCGCCCTCCGAAATCGCTGTCGGGGTTAAAATCCTCTCCCAGACGATTTTGAGCAGCGACGCCGGTCTCGCGGCCAAACCGCCGCGCCTGCTTCTCCTGTGCCCGCCGACCGTTGGCCAGCTCGCCCACCTGCCTGACCTCGAAGCCAAGCTCAGCAACGCCCAGGCTCGCAGCCAGCAACTGCCAAAGCACTACGAAGCCGTCGCCGCCGCCCTCGGTTGCGCTTATTTAAACACGCAGGAAATCGTCACGCCGAGTCCCGTCGATGGCATTCATCTCGATGCGGCAGCTCATCAAAAGCTCGCCCTCGCCATGGCCGCGAAAATCAAATCCCTCTTTTAAATCATGACCTGGCTCGAACGCATCTACCCTGCTCTCAAACCCTGGCTCTTTCTCCTCGACGCGGAGATGGCGCACTCGCTTACCGTCAAAATGATGGTCATCTCTCACAAGCTGGGGCTGCTGCGTCCGCTCGGAGCGGGCCAGCCGGTTCAATGCATGGGTTTAACCTTCCCAAACCGCCTCGGCCTTGCCGCAGGCATGGATAAATCCGCCAGCGCAGCCGATGCGTGGGCTGCGCTTGGGCTGGGGCATGTCGAGGTCGGCACGCTCACGCCGCGTCCGCAGCCCGGGAATGCCAAGCCGCGCCTCTTCCGCCTGCCGGAGCACAACGCCCTCATCAACCGCATGGGCTTCAACAATCCCGGCATCATCAGCGCCGTGAAGCGCCTCGAAAAGCGCCGCTCCAAGGCCGTCGTCGGCGTGAACATCGGCAAGAATTTCGACACGCCGAACGAGAACGCGGTCAACGACTACCTCTATTGCCTGAAGGCCGCCTACGGCACTGCCGACTACATTACTGTGAACATCTCCAGCCCGAACACCAAGGGCCTGCGAGACCTCCAGGCCGAGGATGCCGTGCGCCACCTGCTCACCACGATGAAGAAGGAGCAGGCAGAGCTCAAAAAGGAGCACGGCAAAATGGTCCCGGTGCTCGTGAAAATCGCCCCGGATCTAAACGACCTTCAAATCGAGTCACTCGCCCGCGTCATCAACGAGATCAATCTCGACGGTGTCATCGCCACAAACACCACCATCGCTCGTGAAGCCGTCGCCAGGCATCGCCTCGCGAATGAAACCGGCGGTCTCAGCGGCGCTCCCGTGCGCGAGAAGTCCACACTCGTGCTTCAGGCCTTCCGCATGCTTTTGAAGCCCACCATCCCGCTCATCGGCGTCGGCGGCATCGTCGAAGGTTCACATGCGGCGGAGAAGATCCAGCATGGAGCTGAGCTTGTGCAGATTTACAGCGGCCTCGTCTTCCGTGGCCCCACCCTCATCCGCGAATCCCTCGCCGCGCTTTCCACGAAATAAAAGCCATGCATACGCCCACGATTGAAACCCGCGAGGAGATCATGTTCTTCGACACCGACTGCGGTGGCGTCGTCCACAACATCGCCTACCTGCGCATGATCGAGACCGCCCGCACCCGCCTGGCCGCGAAGCTCGGCATGAAACTGCGTGAGATGTCCGAGACGCAGATTTACCCCGTCGTCGTTCGCACGGAGATCGATTACAAACGCCCTGCCAAGCTCGGCGATGAGATCGTCATTCACGGACGACTCGAAACCGTCGAGCGCGTCCGCTTCTGGTGCGCCTTTGAGGTTCGCCGCCCCGCCGATGACTCGCTGCTCATCACCTGCCGCCAATCCCTCGCCCTCGTCCAGATGCCGCAAGGCCGCCCGATGCGCCTGCCGGATGACTGGAGCGAAAAGTATGCGCACCTGATGAAGAAGTGAGTCTGTTTGTAGTTCGGGCTTCAGCCCGTTCTGCGGAACTCCAAAGACGGGCTGAAGCCCGAACTACAAGCGAAGAACCGTCCACCGCTCACTGCTTCGAGGCTGGCTCGCGGAGCTGGAGTTGTTTCTCCTTGCCGAGATTCTTCAAAAGCGTCGCCGGCCATTCCCACGAGGTTTTGTCCTTCGTGTAGATGACCACGCGCGTCTTGTCCGCGGCCATGGCGACGGCTTGGGGCAGGTCGAGGGTTTTGAGCACGTTGAGCAAAGCCGGGGCAGGGGAGACCTCGCCGTCCACGGTGCCATTGTGAGTCGTGGGAAGGTCGTGGAGGTCGAGGCGCTTGATGCCATCGGTGAAGAGGCTGGCATAGACGGCGTCGGCCGCCATATCGCGATGTGCCTGAATCCATAGCGGCGTGTCGTTGAGCCCCGAGATGCCGCGGATCGTCGCCACGGCCCGATGGATGTCCCACACGCGCATGCCATCCACGGTCTGCCCGAGGAGGTAAAAGCGACGCAGCCGCTGCGTCTGCGCTTTTTCGCTGCCCGACCATGCTGTCGGCCCCACGCCACGCGGGCACACATAGGCCATGCCCCATTTGTTGGAGGTGAACATCTGCTTCTCCTGCTCGAAGGCCTTCTCATCGTCCGGCAGGCCGGGGAAGGCCTCCATGAGCTTGCCAAAGCGTTTGTGGTAGGTGGCGCAGAATGCGTCCCAACCTTCCTCATCGAGCACATTCAGCGCCACGAGCTCCAGATCCTCCGGACGCAACCCATCGCGATGCGTGATGAAGATGCGCAGGCGGTAGCCGGACTGTGGCTCGAAGTCGAAGGCGGACATCTCGATGCCATCCCGCACCATGCTGCCCTCCTGCGCCGCATTCACGCCGCCTGCATCCTGCGGCCAGCCGCGAAAGGTCTTTTCACTCAGCGACTTCAACCAGCCATCCTTCACCTGCTGCCAGTCCTTCTCATTCGTTGGCGGCGTGGGAGCCTTGGCCATCGGCACAAAGGTTTCGTCGATCTTGGTGTTTCGTTCGTCCTTCGGCAGGTCGGTAAAAACACGCAGCGCCTCAGGTTCCAGCCTCTTTTTCGCGCCTTCGTCGATCACCTGCATCGGGTCCGCGCCTTTGAGATGACGCTCCATCCAATGAAACGCGCCCATGTTCAGCGGCTGCAAATCTTTGTGCGGTCCCTCGGCCACTTGCAGGCCCAGATTTCCTTCCACACCGAGCATCTCATACACTCGCCGCACGTCCTGATAGAGGCGGAAAACACCGTCGATGGGGAAGATCGTGTCCTTATCTGTGTTCACCACCAGCAGCGGACGCGGCGCGGCGAGGGCCACGAGGCGTGAAAAGTCCCAGCGGTAGGTGTTCACGAAAAACATGCAGTCGCAGTGGCCCTCGACGCAGCCGTCGATCACCTGGTTTTGCAGATCGGTCACGCCCGCCGTGGGAGCGCTCGCCTTGATGCGCTCATCCAGCGCTGTGATCCACCATGAGTAAGCTCCGCCGCCGCTGCGACCGGTCACGCCGAACTTCGTCTTGTCCACCTCGCTCCGTGTTTCGAGGTAATCCAGCGCTCGCATGCAGCTCCACGCTTCCAGCCCGGCGGGCGAGTAGCCACGCGAATACCACCACCAGCGGCCTTTGCTGTAGGTGCCGTGATGCTCGCCGCGAATCTCACCGAGCTGCACCGTATCGATGATCAGGCAGGCATAGCCATGACGGGCAAACCAGGCACCATGATGCTCGTAGCCCGTTTTGTTTCCGAAGCTGATGCCGCCCTTCACCTTCAGCGCATGGCCGCAGACATACAGAATGGTCGGTAGCGGCTTCTCCACCTTCTCCGGCAGGTACAAATTCGCCGTCACATAAAGACCCGGCATAGATTGAAAGTGCAGTTTCTCCACGAGGTAACCCTCGCCCTTCACCTCGCCGGTTTTCACGGCGTTCAAAGGCGTGCGTTCCGGCATCGGATCGAGCCCCAGCATCTCCGCGAGCTGGCGGCGATACTCCGGCGCTTTGTTTTTCCAATCGTCTGCGTCTTTGATGTCCGCCACGCCGCCGTTTTGTGCCTGCTGCCGCGTCTCGCTGGCGAAGTAAGCGTTCAGCATGCGGTTCCCCGGCGTGTCCGGCGTTTTCTCCGGGTAAGGAGATTTCGCGCAGAGCGTGGCGGCGGCAAAAAGAAAAGCGGAGAACGTGAATCGCATGGCTGGACTCAAACGGTCGGCGCGGCTGGCTATTGCCTTCGCCAAAACTCGGCAACAAATGCCTTGCATCCACACTCAACTGGCTATGATCCGCGCCCTGCAAATCGCAGACCCTGCTCGGGTGGCGGAATTGGTATACGCGCAAGACTAAGGATCTTGTGCCGAAAGGCTTAAGGGTTCGAGTCCCTTCCCGAGCACCACTACTCTTCACAGAGGAGTGGCCTTTGCCCGTCGCTTTCACGCAATGAGGCTCGCACTGAAAGATGACGGTGCCTCACCGCGACTCCTGAGCTCGTTTTCCAACCATGAAATCATCGCTCTCCCTGCTCTTCGCTCTGGCCACGGTCTCCGTGGGCTTGGCGACCGATAACAACACCCCGCCGGAGGGCTTCACCGCCCTCTTCAACGGCAAGGACCTCTCCGGCTGGTATGGCTGGGGCACGCAAGATCCCACCGACCTGTGGAAAATGACGCCCGACGAACAGGCGGCCTACAAAAAGAAATCCATCGAAGGCGGCCTCACCGATGCCAAGGGCAACGACAAGGGCGATCACCTCAACGCCCACTGGAAAGTCGAAAACGGCGAGCTCGTGAACGACGGCAAAGGCCTCTACCTCACCACCGACAAGGACTACGGCGATTTTGAGCTATGGGTCGATTACAAGATGCTTCCTCTCGGCGATAGTGGCATCTACCTGCGCGGCATCCCGCAGGTGCAGATTTGGGACTTCACCGAGAAGGACGAGAAAGCCGTCTCGCTCGGCAAGCCCTTCGGCTCCGGCGGTCTTTGGAACAACAAGAACCCCGAAGGCAAGAACCCGCTCAAGCTCATGGACAAGCCGCTGGGCGAGTGGAACCGCTTCCACGTCAAAATGATCGGCGAGCGTGCCACGATCACCTTCAATGGCGAAGTCGTCGTGAAGAACGCCGTGCTCGAAAACTTCTTCGCCAACCGCAAAGCCGGTTACCAGGCCTATGGCAAGGTGGAGGCCAAGGACGCCGGTGCGAAGAAGCCGAACGGATGGATGGTCGATCCCGCCTTTTCCAAAGGCCCCATCCAGCTCCAAACGCACGGCAGCGAGATCCGCTGGCGCAATGTCTTCATCCGCGAAATCCCCGGTGAAGAGGTGAACAAGGAACTCGATGCCCGCTGGGCCGAGGATGGCTTCGTCGAGCACATCAACGGCAAGGACTTGAGCAACTGGCAGGGGGCCGTGGACAGCTACGAAGTCGTGGACGGTGCCATCACCTGCAAGCCCGGCAAAGGCGGCGATCTCCTCACGATGGATGAATTCGAAAACGGCATCATCCGCGTCGAGTTCAAGCTGCCGAAGGCCGGCAACAACGGCATCGCGCTTCGCACACCTCTCGGCGGTCACTCCGCCGCCGATGGGCTCGAACTCCAGGTGATCGACAGCGATGGCTACAACGAAAAACAGGCCGCCGCTGGCAAGAAGGGCCTCGAACCTTATCAATACCACGGCTCCATCTACCACTGCGTCGGCGCGAAGCACGGCTACCTCCGCCCCGTCGGCGAGTGGAACTTCCAGGAGATCGAAATCCAAGGCCAAAAGATCAAAGTGACCCTCAACGGCACCAAGATCCTCGATGCCGACATCGCCACCTTTGACCGCAGCCAGATCAAACACCCCCCGAAAGGCCTCGACCGCACCCGCGGCCACATCGGCTTCGCCGGTCACAGTGATCCGGTCGTCTTCCGCAGCTTCAAAGTGAAGAAGATGTGAGGTGAATGAATCACAAAAAAGGCCGGGAGGAGACTCCCGGCCTTTTTTGTGGCGGCGTTCAATCCGGCATCGGCCAGACGATGAGGTCGATGGGGTAGAGCTGGCCGTCAGCGCTGCTTTTGATGAAGTTGGTGTCATTCGCATCGAAGGCTCCGATGCCATCACGCTGCCAGGCATGGTCACGCAGCGTCACGACGACTTCGCGGTGCTCACGCAGCGGCTCCCAGCCGTTGCGCAGCATCCAGTCACGGATCTCCGCGTCCGTCGGCGTGGTGCCAGCGATGAAACGCTGCGCCAGCAGCATACCCACACCCTCACCGATGAGCGATTCGACTGTGCAGCCAAATCCCAAATGCTCCCAACTCAGCCGCTCACGCTCCACCGCCTGCTCCATGGTTCCTGGGCCATAGTCGATCATGCCGCGGGGATTTCGGACGAGGATGCATCCGAAGCCCGCCGTGCCATAGCCATTCTCCTCGCGGCCACGGAGTTTGATGATGTTAGCGGGATGCAGGCGGTCATCGAATAGAACAGCCTCTCCCCGGCTGCCGATCACCGAAAATCGGGAGCCAGCCGGTCCGAGTGATTCCCAATCCACGGTGCCATTGATCCTGCGACTGAGGATTTGCGCCACATCGAGCCAGCCTCCGCGTTTTTTGGCCAGCCGTTCGATTTCACGCTCCGCCGCCGGACCATCAAGCAACTGTGCGAAGTCGCGCTGGCTGAGCATGGGTGCCATGGAGCTGGGCTTTCATTTGAACGGACATATCGCCTTCCTCATCATCCCGCAGATGGCGGCGCACTTGCTGATACTTTTCCTCATAACTTAGCTCCCGCTCATTCGGTGGCGGGAGGCGCAGCTTCGCTCCGGGGGGGGGAAGCTGAATGTTGGAAAGGTCGGTAGGCATGCGCAGATGCTAACTCCCGAGATCGGAAACGCAACCCGTGATCCAGCCCTCACGCCCTCCGCGTCTCCTTCGCCAAGTCTCTGAACTTCACCGCCTCGGCGCTCAGCTCGGCTTTCTCACGCATCTGCGGCGTCGAATACGGGAAGCGGGTGCGCCAGTTGGCATCGCTGACGACGCCGGGGACGTTGAAGCGGTCGGTCATGCTGAAGAGATCGGTGATCATGATGGCGGCATAGCGGCTGGCGCTGGCGAGGAGGCCGCGCATGAGCTGCCATTTGATCGTGTCGTTGTAGGCCGGGTAATCATTCATGGGCAGCATGCTGGCGAATTCGGCCAGCAGGCGCATCTCGCGGCCGGCTTTCATGCGGTCTTCGTGCTCGGGGGCGTGGTGCATGTGGTGGCGGCAGCCATCCCAGATCGCGGCCATGGGCGGGTGATCGTGCGTGGCGTAGGTGGTGAAGCTGCACTCGTCGTAGGTGAGGCCGGAGATAGCCTTGTCATCGGGCGTGACCTCCCACTGCGGCACTTTGAAGCCGGGAATGCCGCGCTCCAGCAGATGCGGGCGCACGTAGTCCGGCACCGCGCCGAGATCCTCTCCCACGACTTCGGCCCCCTGGGCGGCGTCCTGGATCATGCGCAGGTATTTGTCGCCCGCGGCACGATTGGCGGCGCAGTGCTCCGGGGTGTCGTCGGCGTGCTCGATGTAATGCGGCAGTGGGCCGCCGGTGCGGGCCCTAGCTTCTTCTTCGGTGAGCGGGAGGAATTCGGCATTCCGCTGCGGACGCCAGGGGAAGCCATAGATGCGGTAAAAGCCCAGCACGTGATCGATGCGGAAGATGTGGAAGACATCGGTGAGCTTCGCGATGCGCTGACGCCACCACGCGAAGCCATCCGCCTCCATCACCTCCCAGCGATAGAGCGGGATGCCCCAGTTCTGACCCCATTTTTGGACGAAGAGATCGTCTTTGAAGATCTTCTCCGGCGGAGCGCCGCCGCTCCAGCCGAGGTTGAAGAGGTGCGGATTGGCGAAGACATCGGCGCTGTAGTAGTTCACGCCGATGGGGATGTCCCCCATGAGGCGCACGCCGATTTTCGTGCCGTATTGGTTCAGCTCACGCCACTGCGTGAAGGCGATCCACTGCACCCACGCATGGTACGTGGCCTCCGGTCCGTCGGGATCGACGCGGCTGCGGGCATCGGCGGGCCAGTGATCCCAGAGTTCGTTGCCGTGCTGGTCGATGAGCGTGCGGAAGATGGTGTAGTCCTTCAGCCACGCAGCCTCGGCCTCGCAGAAGGTGGCAAAGGCCTTCGCGCGGGTTTTGTTTTTGCCAAAGCGGGAGAAGGCGAGCTGGAGCAGCTTGGTCTTCACGCGGCGGGCGGCGGGGAAGTTCACCAGATCGCCGCTGAAGTCCTCGCCCGCCTTCGCGGTGGCGATGTCGGCGGTGGTCAGCTCTGGCAGCGTGTAAAGGGAGATCTCCAGTAGCACCGGATCGAGCGCCACGGAGCTGATGGCATTGTAAGGGCTGTTGTCGGGGCCGGTCTCGTTGATGGGCAGCAGTTGGACAAAGCCGATGCCATGCTCCGCCGCCCAGTCCATGAGCTGGCGCAGTGCCCGGGTATCGCCAATGCCAAAGTCATGGTCATGGCGGAGGGCAAAAACAGGCGCGAGGATGCCAGCGGAGCGTTGGGGAGTCATAAAAGAACCGCGAGGATGCGGCGGCCAGTCACGAGATGCAAATGGCGTGCCGGGTGTCAGGTAAATTGGAGAAGGTGATCGGCCTGCGCGGCACGGCGGGCAGCTGGCAACAGGTCAAGGCGATGAAGCAGCCGGGAACAGGCCGGCAAAAAAGAACCCGTGCTGCTGGCAGCACGGGTTGGGTTTGAGGGACATCTGAGAGCGATCCAGCGCACAGAACACACGGGTCGCGATGCATGCCAAAATCAGGTGGGTGGCAGGGGGGCGGGTGCCGGCGTCTGGGCCCGTGGGCCGGAGATAGCGGCTCCGCCCGTGCCGGAGAAGATGCTCGTGATGTTTTCCGGGTCATCCTGACGGTGACGTGCCTTGAGGGGCTTATCGCCGCCAAAGTAGATGCGCAGACCGCCGGTCAACTGGCGGAAATCATTGTCCCCAAGGCCACCGTCCACAAACACGCTCATTCCGCGCACCGGCGTCTGATATTCCAGGCCCACGATGCAGAAGTTCTTGCCAAAGCGGTTCTGCCACTCAGCGGAGATCATCAGATTGTCGATGGGGTAGGCCGCCGCGTAAACACGTGCCGCCACAAAATCACGTGAGGTATTCACTCGCGGGGCAAAGGCGGAGGGCACCCGCGTATCAAAGTTGTTGTAGCCGGCGAAAGCCCCCAACGTGAAGTGCTTGAAATAGAGTTCCCCTTCCACGCCCACGAGCACGTCGTTGAAGTCCGTGCTTTGAATCGCTCCAGCAGCCAGGCCGAGCAGGTATTTCGAAGGATCGCGGCGGAAGAAGTGGGCACCGTAGCCATAGATGTCGGTCTCAAAGCCGCGGGCATACAGGCCGTCGAGCTGCAGGCCGTAATTTTGGCCAACAGGCAAGGAGAGGGCGGCGTTCGTGCCCCGGATGTAGCTGCGGTTCACCGCACCATAAAAGGAGTCCACCTTGCCATTGAGGCCGGAGACAGCGGGCTGATCCGCGGCAGCGGCGATCGTGGGGGCGGACGGGGTGCCGGCATGGGAGACGACAACCAAAGCCAAGGAGGACAGGAAAGTGAGCAGCGTGTTCTTCATGAGGAGGCAGCGTCTACACGCCCACCCCGGCTCATGCAAAATGAATTTGGGGCAACCCACCAAAAAACAAGCCGGCAGCCAGGGTGGGTGGGGAGGCGAAAAAAGTTTTCAGATTCGGCACAAGTTCCGGACCGGGGCGGCATCCGAAGGGGGTAAGCGCGCTAAAGCCGCTTCAAACCATCATCCAAACATCCACTCCCCTCCGCCATGAAACGCCGTCATCTCCTCCTCACCCTCACCGCCGCCGCCAGCCTGCTGGCCGCCTCCGCCAGCTCCGCCTGCGCCCAGAGCCTCCGCCTGCTCACGCAGATCTCCGGGCTCATCCCCAGCGAGGCCTCCGCGGGGCAAACCATCACCGTGAAGCTCACCCGGAATGATCTGGCATTGAGCTCCATGCTGGGAAATCTCCGCCCGGTTCCGCTGCCGAATTTGGCCGGCCGCTTCCCCGGCCTGGCGGGTGCCCAGACGACCAAGATCTTCTTCACCGGTGCCTCTGCGGGCTCTTTCGTCGAGGCGCAGAATCTCATGCGCCTCAATGATGAGACCTACACCGTCCGCGTGCCGGCTGGAGCGCGCAGCGGGCCGATGCGCCTGCAAATGGGCGCGGCCACCAGCCTTTCCCAGGTGAACTTCACGCTGACCTCCGTGGGGTTCTCGTTTGCCAATGAAAGCCAGTTCAACCTAGTGAGCGTCAAGATCGACAACGTGGAACGCTTGGCTCCAGGCCAGATCGTGGCGGCGGTGCCCTCCACAGCGGCCAATGTGAACTGGTTCGACGTCGGCACCACCGCGGGCAGCCACCTGGTTCAGATCACCCTCGGGCTCGATGCCGCCCGCCCGATCCTGGTTGTCCCGTTTGGCACGCTCCAAGCCAGCACCTTCATCGGCCCGAATCAGGGCTTCAATAATCCCATTCCGCTGCGCCTCATGCTGGGCGGCCAATACCTCGCCTCCTCCCCCAATCTCGTTGCCGTCAGCGGTGCCTCCCGCACCGTGAGCTGGCAGGCGGTAGAGGTTCAGGCCACGGGCGGTGTGGTGATTCACGGCTTCGATTTCACCTTCAACGCCACCACCGGCGCCACCACCTTCAAGCACTGGATCGGCGACCGCAACCGCATCACGGGCCAGGGCACCGTGGTGGAGCCCAGCGCCGCCCAGTGGGGCAACAACTTCCCCGCGGTGAACCTCCCGCTACGCCTCGCCAATGGCAGCCCCTTCGCCACCCTCACCGTCAATCTGCTCAACGCCAGCCTGACCGCCTCCGATGGCCTGACCTACGACATGCAGTGAACCGCTGCCGCCGCCCCCGGCCCATCATCACCCACGCCCGCCCACCGGCCATGCATCGATGCATGGCCGGTTTGGCGTTTTCTACCTGGGTCGGGGGCAGCCCTCCTTCCGCCCGCATGTGGCCTGGGAACCACCGCGGTTCCCATACCAAACCAGCCATGCGATGAAACACCCCTCAGCACCTCCTCGCCACGCTGCTTTCCAGCCTCACCTTCACCACCGCGCTGACCGCCGCCGAGGCGACCGTTTTTACCTCATCATGCATTAAAAAAGGAGCGGCCGGCGAACCGGCCGCTCCCTATTTTTCTCCCACCGGATCAGATGATCACGGTGCTGCCGTTAAAGCGGGTGAGGCTGAAGCCGGTGAAACTTTCGTTGTTCAGCAGCTTGTGATCACGCAGCAGCTGGATGGCCACTTCCTCACCGAGTTTCATGCCCTCGATGCCATCGGCGCGCCAGTGGACGCCGCCCGAGTCACGCCCGAGGGAAAGGTTCGAAGCGAGTTTGTTGAGTTCGTTCCCGACGGTGAGTGCGCCTGCGAATGGCAGAAGATGGAGCCCTTCCGCGTCGGACTGGACGGGGGACGGGATCACGAAGGATTCTTTGAAGAAGGCCTTCAACACGGTCACACAGGCACCCGCGATGGTGGCATGGCCCGCCGGGTAGGCCGGATGGGTCGGACAGCCTTCCGGGTAGGCCATGGGCAGCAGGCTGGACCCGTAAACCCCCTGAAGGAGGGGAAGAACGGCGGAATTCAGCACGTCCGCATGAAGCGGATAGCTTTGGGCACCGGTGACGTGATTGTGAACCAGACCAGCGTAGGCCTCCGGACGGAGACGGCGGTGAACCTGCCACTTTTGATACCAGGCGGCCTTGAGACCGGCAATGCCCGCACGCGCCACGAGGTCGAGGATCATCGGGCCGCCGAAAGTGACGAAATTCCCCTGGTTGGCGATGGCTTTGTAGGGGTTGTTGTCATCGAGTGCTCCGCCGCCGAAGCCCAGAAGGATGAGCGCGGCGCTCTGGAAAGCCTGGTAGGACCAATCGACATGGACATACTCGGCGAGATCCCGCCCATTGGCGATGTAGCGCGGCGTGGGATCGAGAGTGGCAGACGTGGGGGCGGGGGAACCGTTTTGGACGGCCAGCCAGTGAGCAAAGCTCGTCATGTGATTGTTGCCCGTCACGGTGGTGCGGTAGCGTTGCACGATCGTGGTGGCCCCAAACGGAATGTCTTTGTAGAGGAACTGGGAGATCATCGGCCCCGTCAGGTCGCCTGAGGTCGGCCCACGGAAGATTGTGTCGGCTGTGACCCAGGCCCCGGCTTTGGGCGCTCGCAGGTCGCTGAGGCCGCTGAGATCTTCTGCGGCCGCGGCGATGTGCATGTCACTGGCGTAGTTGATGAAAGGAATGTCGCGGGTCCAGGCGCGCCAGTACACCTCGGTCATTTCCCCCGCACAACAGGCGCTGCTGAGCGCCGGCGCGGCCGGTATGCCGTGGTAATGGGAGTCCGCACCTTCGAGCGTGTAGGAGAAGGCCGCCTGCGGATTGGCGAGCTTGACCGTCCCACCGAGGGGGATCGCATTGAAACTGGCCTGCGTCCCATTACTGATCGCTTTGCGCAGCGCGTGGTAGGCTGAGGGAATCACTTCGCCGAGGGCATTGTGCGGAAGCGCCTTGGTGAAGGAGCCGATGAAGTTGGGGTAGATCGTGTCGTCCGAGGTGGAGGGATGGGCCTGGAAGTCGAGGTCCATCTGTGCTTTGGCAGCTTCAATCCTCAGCTTGTAGGCGTTGGCACGGCGCTTGTCCTCGTCCAAAGGGCCGATCTCCAAGGCGGAGGCGGTCGAAGGAGTGAGACTCAGGCCCGCGGCTCCCGCCGCCATGGCACCGAGGCCACTGACGGAGCGTAGGAAGGAGCGGCGATCACTGGAGGATGCTTGGGGCGATGCAGCAGATGGGTGGGTCATGGTGTCGGCGGTTGAACAATTCATTTCATTAAACACAAACGGCCCGCTTTATGCCGGACGCGGCAGATCGATGCACCCGGATGGATGTAAAAAGTTTGTCCTCCGGGGAGGCAGCCATGGCTTTCGGATCTGAACCTTTGTCGAGCAGGCCGGGCCAAAACGAGGAGAGCCAAACAGCGGGGCGATCCGCTGTTTCATTCCCGGGCATCCCCTGCCCGCCCCTCCTGCATGCCAAGGCCTGCCAAGCATCCCTAGCGGGGCTTCATGGTGCCAGATTGCCAGCCAACCGCCGCAGGGACCCGGCTGGCCGCGTTCGGCGGCAGGTTCAGCGCCCGACGCCAGACGATTGGCAGGGCAAAAAAATCCACTTTCTGCACAAGTTCCGCCGCGGGCTGCATCTGCCCTGTGAACCACCCCGGTTCCACTTCCAAATCAGCCATCCTATGAAACACCATCCCCACCTCCTCGCCACGCTGCTTTCCAGCCTCACCCTCACCACCGCGCTGACCGCCGCCACACTCCCGCAGATCAAGCCGGTACCTTCGAAAGCGCCCGCCGCCCTTCGGATCGTGAAGATCCCGCCAGCCGCCCAAGCCCCCAAGGCACCGAAGGTTCCCACGCTGGTCAAGGCCCCGGTCATCCCCAAGGTGGCCGCGGTCCTCAGGCCGGGCCCCTCGCCCAAAGCAGCCCTCCCCATGGCTTCCTGTGGCCCCAAGCCTAGCAGCATCATGAAGCCCCACCTGATCGCCAGCCCCAAGATCGCCCCCGCCAAAGTGCCTCCCGTGGCCGCGGCTCCAAAAGTCGCGTCAGGCACGAGCCTCAATCCCCAGCGCCTCAACCAGCTGAAGCAGAAGATCCAGATCGATCCCAGCAAGTTGACCCAGACCGGGGGCGCGGGCAGCCGTTTCTTGAGCGGTACCACAGGCACCGCCCCCGCCACCCAGCGCCCGGGCAGCCTCCTCGGCACCCTGAAGGAGGGCGCTGCCAAGCACGACCGCAATCCCCTCTCCAACGATCCCACCGCAGGCATGCGCGGGGACCGCAACAGCCTCGTCAGTGACGCTGGCAAGGGCGGCACTGATGCCTCCAAGCCCTCACGGAACCACGATTTCACCACCACCGTCAAAAACAAGGACGGCAGCGAATCCACCCATTACACGGATGGCACCGAACTGCGGTTCTATCCCAACGGCACGGCCGTCTATGTCGATGAAAAGGGCAAAGAACATGTGATGCCCGGCATGTCAGTCGCCGCGCCCTTTGTCCCCAACAAGCCGCTCACCAGCCCTTCCGGCGGTTCTACCAAGACCCCCACCCCCGAGGGTGAATCCAGCGGTGGCAGCGCCGTCATCACCCGGGATACCCTGCGCGGCATCCAGGCCAAAAAGAACCAGGCCTCCGAGCCCGCTCAGGACGAGACCAGCGGCACCGGCGGCTCCCTGAATGCCGGCGCTACCGGCACCGGCAGGCACGGCAGCCTCTCCCAGCCCGTGCAGGATGCCGCCGGCAAGGAGACCGTCACCCTCGGCACCGCCCTCGAAACCCTCCGCGTGAAGGTGGAATCCCGCATCAACAACGGCCGCTGAGCCACCGCCAGCGTCTCCAGCATGACAAGCCCCCCAGGCATCCCTGGCGGGGCTTCATCGTGTCAGGCAGCGCTCCCCAGGTGGACAATTCCGATACCATGCTCCACCGCCCAGTCCATGAGCTGGCGCAGTGCCCGGATATCGCCAATGCCAAAGTCATGGTCATAGCGGAGGGCAAAAACAGGCGCGAGGATGCCAGCGGAGCGTTGGGCAGTCATGAAAGAACCGCGATGATGCGGTGGACGGCCTCAGATGCAAATGGCGTGCCGGGTGTTTGGTGATTTGGAGAAGGGCGGGGGCGGAGAGCGGAGGGCAAAGGGCGGAGAGCAATTTGCCTGAAATCAGCGCTTGGTTTTCAAATCATCGGACAATTTGTTTGAGAGCCGTTTTCAGATCCTCTGCGGAACTTTGCGACCTCTGCGGTGAGTCCAAAACTAACCGCGGAGGGCGCAGAGTTCCGCAGAGTCTCCAAAACTGATTGTTGACGGTTTTCAACCGGCTCATCGCGGTGGGTGTCAGGCCCATGTTTCCGCTTTAGGGAACTAAAACCTCTTCCTGACCCAAGATCTGACCCGTCTTGAGATCGCGGAGAATGCGTCGGCAGTGACCCATGACATGGAAATGCAAGGTTTGTGATTCGCTACACGACGAGCTGCCAACGTGCTTTGGCTGCGAAGCTCCGTGGAGAGAACTCGTGGAGTCTGAGCACGAGTTTGAGCAGAGAGTCGAACTCACCCGCGACCGATGAAAAACACTTCTTCATTCGAGGGCATTTGGAGATTCCCATTTTGGGACACTCTGAAACTCTGGCGTTGGCAGTTTGGTCATCTCTCAGCGAAACGAGTTTCTTGCACATGACGGACCGGTGGAATGACGCGGACAGGCAAAACGATCCACCCTATTTCGGATGGCTCAGCTCACGACTGCCTTTTTATCCTGACACTGTGAATCTGAAACTTTCGGTGCAAAGCCAGGCGCCTGGATGGGTTCCCCTTTTCACCACGGAACCCATAAATCATCCACTCTCGGTCGATCAACATCAGGGCATCACCATCGAGCGGTGGCATGAACTCGCCCACACCTTCATGGGGCATTAGTCTTTCGTTCATCTCTACACCCCGCCCGCAAACAGCGTCCGTAACTCCTCCAGCGCTTCACCCTCCGCGCAGACCTCGGTGAGGTTGGCCATGGCGGCGGGGATGTGCTGCTCGAAGTGGGGTTTGCCGAGATTGCGGCTGAGGTTGGCGTAGGCTCCAAGGGCCTGCATGAGGCGCTGGGCGGCGCAGAGATAAAAGACCTCGCGCAGCTCGGTGGGGTCGAGGCCGCGATGGGTAGCGTAGAAGCTGAGGAGCTGGTTGCGCTCGGTGCGGGTGAGGGTGACGTAAGGATCGTAGAGCAGGCTGGCGAGGTCGTATTCGGCCAGTCCGAGGCGGAGGCCCTGGTAATCGACGAACCAGGCCTGCTCGCCGCGAATCAGGACGTTCTGACTTTGAAAATCGCGATGCACGAGGCAGCGCGGCAGCCGGGCCAGCCGACGGCGGAGACGGCGCAGCGTCTCGTGCGCGGCGTCGTATGCCTTGTCGAGGAACTCGCGACCAAGGAAGCCACGGACGTAGTGATCGAGGAAGTAGTTTTGCTCCCACTGGTAGAGCGCCTCATCGAATTCCGGCTCCAGCTCCGCGTGATCGGTGCGAGAGAGGGCATCTTCGGTGACGCCGTGGATCTTTGCCGCCTCGCGGAGCGTGGCCTCATACAGCGGCTGGCGGTCGCTCCAGGGGCGCTCGCGGAAGCTGTGCAGATCCACGCGGCCGAGATCATCGAGCCACACGCAGAGGCGCTGCTCGTCAAAAGCCTGGATGCCGGGGACCTGCACGCCGAGCTTGGCCAGGCGACGCGTGGCGGGGACGAATTTCGGATTGTCCCGCCGGGCCAGGGTATAAACCATGAGGATCATCGGCGCGTGGGCGTCGTTGGCCCAGTTCAGCCGGTAAAAATGCCGGTCCGAGCCGCCTTTGACGATGGGCTCGACCTCGCATGCGAAGTCGCGAAGCGCGGGAAATTGCTCGCGGGTGAGGATGAGGAGCGCTTCGTGTTCGGGAGGCATGATGGGAAATGACGAATGAGGAAATCAGAAGGACGAAAGGCGGGGAGTTTCAGGTTTTAGGTTCCAAGTTTCAAGGAAGGAGTGAGGCGGCACGTGAAGAAAGAGCGAGTTGTCCACCTAACCTGCATTTCTCACACTCGTCTTTGCCGCAGAGGGGCAAAGAGGCAGAGGACGCAGAGGGTTCCTTCTGTTTTCATCCCCTGCCTAGCGGCTGGCTGTTCGGGGGCTGAGTTTATGCCACCGAGAACATAGAGAATATCCCATTTCTGACCTCTGCGGCCTCTGCTCCTCAGCCCCTCTGCGGCAAACACATTGGAACGTGCAGCGTATATCTGTGAGAAATGCGAGCTAAGGTTGGGAGCAGCCTCAACCTGAAACCTGGACCCTCAAAGCCCTTCGATGAAGCTCAGTAAGTTCGCCATGTCCTCCACGGTCATGCCGGTTTCGAGGCCTTCGGGCATGAGGCTCTGGCCGCTGGAGCTGCTGCCTTTGATCTCCGAGCGCTGGAGGGTTTTTTCCATGCCGCCGGGCATTTTCAGAGTCATGCTGTTGGCGGTGTCGTTGCTGATCACGCCGGCAAAGGTCTGCCCGTCCTTCGTGTTCACCGTGTAGGCGATAAATTGCGAGGCGACCTCCTTGTGTGGCATCAAAATGGCCTCCAGCAGCGCCTCGCGGCCCTTCGTCTTCACCGTGATCAAATCCGGGCCCACTGTGAAACCATTCGCACCGGCCTTGTGGCAGATCATGCAGCGGGCCATGAACTGCAATTGTCCCTTCGTGGCATCCCCCTTGGTCGCCACCGCCGGTTTGAACTTCGCTGCCATCTCCTCGCGTGACGGCGGAATGACCGAAGCGAGCGCCGTCTTCGCTGCCGCAGCCACTTTAGGTGACTTATGCTTGAGCAGTGCCTGCACCTGCGCCGCCGAGAACGCCTCCGGTTTGACGACATTCGCTTCGAGCAAAGCCACCGCCCGGTCATCGCGAGCTAAAAGTGCTTCCATAGCGACACTTTGAGCCTTCTGGCCGAAATAGGGCCAATTGCCGATTAAGGCCGTTGTGATGGCTGCTGAGCCATTTGAAGCCAAAACACGAATCGAGGCAGATTGGATGGCTTCGGGCTGTTTTTCGCCGAGGCAGGCGATGAGAGCCGCCTGAGCTTCTTTGGACGAACTCACGCCGAGGAGCTCAATCGCATCGAGGCGGTCGGATGGGGTTGCTTGAGTGCTGGCAGCGGTTTGCGCGGCCTTGGTGAGGATCGCGGCCAGTTTGCCGTCATTGTCGGCTTTGCTGAGGCTGGAGCCCGTGCGACGCAAACCATCGCCGAGAGCCTTCACCCAGCTTGCTTGGACAGGTTCCTGAGTCACCGCCGCGATCAATGAAGCCGTCTCCTTGGTTTCAGCCGCGGTGAGCATGATCAGCGATTCAGCGAAAGCTGGCTCCAGCTTGACGAGATCACTGCGAAGCTGCTCAAACAATCCGGTTCCAGCATCTCCGAGCACGGCGGCGCTCATCCACTTCCCGCTTACACCTTCACGAGCCATCTTGGCGAGCCACTCATCGCGTGAAGCACTCTTCGGAGCGGCCAAGGCTGTTTGGAAACGCACTCGCAGTGAAGCATCGGCCGCCAGTGACGCCAGTGTTGCATCATCCAGCTTGGAAACACGGCGAAGAGCCGCCTCACGAACCTGAGCATCGGCATCCATTGCAGCGGTGATGACATGCGCAGCCGTCAAAGCACCAAGCGACTCCAAAACATTCATCGCATGCAGCTTCGCCAGCGCAGGTATCGGGGACATTCCTGTCCCCTCTTTGCTGGGGGCAGGAATGCCCCCATTACTGAGCACCTTCTTCAGCATCGGCACGGCAGCTTTGTCCTGACGCTCAAAGAGCAGGCGCTGCGCGGTATCACGGTGCCAGCCGTTCGGATGGCTGAGGAGCTTCACGAGTTCTTCCGTGCTCGCTCCGGCGATGTTTCCTCTTCGCTCTTCGCCCTTCGCTCTTTGCCAGCCTTCCGGTACAATGCGGTAGATGCGCCCACGGTCATTGCCGTTGTTCAGATCAATGTGCTTCTTGATCTCGTCCGGAATGCTCCAGGGATGCTCGATGACCTCGCGATACATGTCGCAGATGTGCAGGCAGCCGTCGGGGGCGTTGGCGAAGTTCACCACGCGCACCCAGGTGTCTTTGGAAGCGGCGAATTCGAAGCCGTGTTCGTCGGCGGGGCGTTCGCCGATCAAGGAGATGCCGTCGGCGCTGGGTTTGATGATCTTGCGATGCACGAGCTGGCCACCCGCATCGCCGGTGAAGCTGTTGTTTACGAAGTCGGGGCCGTAGGCATCACCGCGATAGATGGTGGTACCGGTGGCACCGGTGAAGTAACCGCTGACGCGTCCGCCACCCTCAACCGCGCCTTTCACCACGCCAGCGATGCGCCAGCGCGTGCGGATGATGCGCCAGGGTTCGTCCGGGCTCAGGCGGAAGACCTCCGCCGCGCCGCCATCGACGGCGATACTCTGTCTCGCGGGCGGCATCTGGTAGTCGGGATTGCGGTTGGCGTATTGGTCGTCGTAAACCCAGTATTGGAGGTGGTCGCTGTTCGAGCAGGCGAACTTGCGACCGTAGTTGTCGAAGCTCATGCCGTATTGCGCCCCGCCGCCTTCGAGGCCGAATTCGAGCGTGCGTGGATCAAACCAGAAGTCTTTGCCCCCAAGCTCGATGCCCTTCAAATCGCCACGCTTCGGCGAGGTGATCACGCCGCGATTGCCACCGCCGGCGAGGACGTGAACGCGGTTGTCCTGTCCCCACTGAAAGCTGTTCATGAGGCCCTGCACGTTGAGGATTTTCAGTCCGGTGCCGAAGCCGGTGAAGACCTTCTCGCGCACCTCGGCCTTGCCGTCGTCGTCCTTGTCCTCAAAGCGCCAGATGTCCGGCGTGGCTCCGACAAAGAGGCCGCCATTGGCCCATATGAGGCCGGTGGGCCAGGGAAGGTCGTCGGCGAAGACTTGGCTGGTCTCGTAGTAGCCGTCGTCGTCCTTGTCTTGCAGCATCGAGATGCGGCCGAGGTGCGGGGTGACATCGCGCAGCTCGCTGTAATCGATCATTTCGCAGACAAACATGCGTCCACGCTCGTCGAAGCAGATGGCGATGGGGCTGCGCACCTGCGGCTCATGCGCGGCGAGTTGGAGCTTGAAGCCCTTTTTCACCTGCCAGGTGCCGATGGCGTCCTTCGGCTCCACGGCGGGATAACGCGGCAGATCCTTACCGGGATCGACGGCGACAGCGTTTTTGGTTTCGCCGTAGGCCTTGGCGTAGGTGGTCTTCGTTTGAATGCCGTCTTTTTGGGCAAAGAGCGAAGGGCAAAGGGCGAAGAGGAAGAAGGCGAGCCGTTTCATGAGAACAGAATACGGGCAGAGCGGCGAGGCGTGAAGCGCGGAAAGTTTCCGGTCGTGGTATTCTTGTGCTGGGCGGAGAAAATCCACCTTGGAATGAAACGCGGGTGCGGCATGCTCTTGTTGCCCTTCATGATGAACGTCCGCCGTCTTCTTTTCATCGCATCCCTGCTTCTGGCAGGCCTTTGCGCTGCTCACGCGGCGGATCATCGCCATGGGCCGACGGGCACTTACACCGATTGGAACTGGCTGGCACTGCCGGTGAATGACGATGGCAAGGAGGGCTTCCTCAGCTTTGAGCATACGCGGGTCATCGAATTGGAGCCTGAAGTTGCCGTGGGCTATTTTTGGTCGCATCAGGTAACGCTGAAAAAGGGTGAGACGGCCTACTTGGGCCTGCAAACACTCGGCAGACGCCCCGATGGCAGCGAGGGCAAGGTGGCGATCTTTTCGATTTGGAATGCGCTGGGGGCTCGTGGGCCGGGTCTCGCGAAAAAATTCGGCGGGGAAGGGGAGGTCCGTCAGACCATGATGCCCTACGACTGGCAGGTGGGGCGACGTTACCGGCTGCGGCTTTTCAAAAGCGGTAGCAGCCGCAAAGGCACCGAGTGGAGCGCGGAGGTGATCGACGAGGCCACGGATGAAGTCTCCCACATCGGCACCATCACCGTCTCCAAAAAATGGGCTTACCTCGACAACGGGTCCGTCATGTGGCCGAAGCGCTACAAGGGGAAGGAAATCCAGGATTGCTCGGATGTGGAGCACTCCAAGGTCTGGTTCGAGACGCCGACGGCCAATGGCGACCGTGTGAAGCCGGAGAACCATCGCCATTACACCACCGAACCGGCCAACTTCCCCAATTCCCGCGTCCGCGACAAAGGCAACGGCGTCCGTCAGGAAATGGGCGTGCCGCGATAACCCGAACCAACCCCTTTCATGAAGCTCAAACTCGACCTCGACGATTTCCGGGTGCCGGATGGCAAGCCCTTCCGCATCAAGAAGGCCAAAACCAAGGTGAAGGACCTGTATCAAAATGATGCGCACTATGAATCACTCATCGCGGAGTTCCGTGTCGAGATCGACGAACTCCAGCAGAAGATGTATGCGCAGAACCACCAGGGGCTGCTGCTCATTTTCCAGGCCATGGATGCCGCCGGGAAGGACAGCACGATCAAGCATGTGATGAGCGGCGTGAACACGCAGGGCGTGGAATGCCACGCCTTTAAACGCCCGACCGAGGCTGAGCTGGACCACGACTTTCTTTGGAGAACGAACCGCGTCATGCCGCCGCGTGGCCGCATCGGCATTTTCAACCGCAGCTACTACGAGGAGGTGCTCGTCTGTCGCGTGCATCCCGAGATCGTCACGAAAATCCAGCGCCTGCCGGACAAGACCGTGAAGAACATCCCCAAGCTCTTCGACGACCGCTTGAAGGACATCCGCAACTTTGAAACCTACAGCCACCGCAACGGCATCCGCATCGTGAAGTTCTTCCTGCACGTCTCCAAGGACGAGCAAAAGAAGCGCTTCCTGGCCCGCATCGACACGCCGAGCAAAAACTGGAAGTTTGAGGAGGCCGACGTGCGTGAGCGTGCCCACTGGAAGGAGTACATGCACGCCTACGAGGATGCCATCCGCACCACCGGCACGGAAGACTGCCCCTGGTATGTCGTCCCGGCCGATGACAAGAAAAACATGCGTCTCATCGTCAGCTCCGCCATCCTCCATGAGATGCAGCGAATGAAACTCGCATGGCCGAAGCTGCCCGCCGATAAGCTCGGCGGCCTCGCCCACTGCAAGAAGCTCCTGCTGGCGGAAAAGTGAGTCTTGCGCGGCTGCTTTCACCTTCCTCAAACTTCCTTCAAATCGAGGGTTGCATTCCCGTCCGGCACCGTCATAATCGCCGCCCTTCCGCAAGGAAGGAGATGGGTAGGTGCCCGAGCGGTTAAAGGGGGCAGACTGTAAATCTGCTGGCTTACGCCTACGCTGGTTCGAACCCAGCCCTACCCACCATCTCCACCCACGAGGACACTGGAATGCCGCTCATCGATCCCTATGCCTTCCAGCTCGCCGGTTTCAGCGAGCATGATGTCGAGGAAATCCTCGCTGATCTCGATTACCTGCATCAAAACTCCCGCTGGACGCACCGCCGCGATCTCATTGAGCGGATGATCGTCGAGTCGCCTGTCATCCTGATGGATTTTCTTCGTAGCGTGAGCCCGGATGTGGTGCGCAATGCCATGATCCCGCGCCGGGTGAAGGATCTCGTGCTCCGCTGAGAGCACGGGACGCAATCGTCATTCGACATTCCCGCCGGGCCATTCACTATCCGCAGCCCATGTTCACTCCTCCGCACGTCTTTGACCAGCCCGCCCCGGCCTTTGACATCCATCGCATCGAGACCCCGGCCTTCGTCGTCGATCTCGGATTGCTGCGCCAAAATCTGGAACGTCTCGCCCTCGTGCAGCGTGAGGCCGGTGTGAAGGTGTTGCTGGCTTTGAAGGGCTTTTCGATGTTCAGCACCTTCGATCTGGTGCGTCAGTATCTGAGCGGCTGCTGTGCCAGCGGACTGAATGAGGCGCTTCTGGCCTATCACGAATTTGGCAAAGAAGTCCACGTCTATGCCCCGGCCTTCAAGCCCAAGGAAATGGAGCAGATCCTGCCCATCGCCAACCACATCAGCTTCAACTCCCTGGCCCAGTGGCGCAAATTTCGCCCGATGATCGAGGCGGCCCGTGCTGCGGGCCAAAACGCTCCCAGCCCCGGCATCCGCGTGAACCCGGAACACAGCGAGGTGGAGGTCTCCCTCTACGATCCGTGCTCGCCCGGCTGCCGTCTCGGCATTCGGGCGGATTCTCTCGAAGGCGAGGACCTCAGCGGCATTGAGGGCCTGCACTTTCATGCGCTTTGCGAGCAGGGCAGCGATGTGCTCGAACGCGTCGTGGGTGCCGTGGAGAAGCGCTTTCCGAAGCTCATCGAGCAGGTGGATTGGATCAACATGGGCGGTGGCCATCACATCTCTCGCAGCGATTACGATCTCGAGCGCCTCATCCGCGTGCTGAAGACCTTCAAAGCCCGCTGGGGCAAAGAACACGTCTATCTCGAGCCCGGCGAGGCTGTCGGCCTCAACACTGGTTACCTCATCGCCGAGGTGCAGGATATTGTCGGTGCCCGCAAAACCTCCGTTGCCATTTCCAAACCTCACAACACATTCGCCCATGCCCAAAGCCCAGCCCATTCTTTCACCTATCGCACGGCAGACGATGCAAGAAGCCTTGCGCAGGAACTCTATCGCCGTCTCCGAGATGACACTCGACGAAATGATCGAGCAGATGCGGCGGAACGGTTCTTTGCCGAGACCGAATCGATTCTTGCGTGGGCGGAAGATCGCAAATGCCTCATCTCGCCCACAGTCTTCGAAGTTGGGACTGCTTTCTTCGGAGAACTCGAAGGTGGCAATGAACACGAAGTCCTAGTCGATTCGGAATCTGGCAGGGTTCTTAAACTCACACGTCCACCTAATTTTGGTGCCAGAGGTGAAGCGGTTGCCTACTTGGAGAACCTCCTTGCTTATGATGTGCTGCTTGGATTTGAATGGCATTTCGAGGGTATTGTGATTGAACCTGACGGTATCGGCATCTTGACCAGCCAGCCCTATGTCAAAGGTGAAGAAGCTACGGATGAACAGATTGAAGCCTATTTCAGCGGCCTTGGGTTCACCAAAAAGCGCCAGCATACCTTCTTCCGTTCGATTGACGGCATTACACTGGTCGATGCTCGACCAGCGAATATTCTCCGCGATTCGGAAGGTTTCATGTTCCCCATCGATATCCACATCTTGGGGGTAGGCGCCGAGGATATACTCACGCCAGAGTCCGAAGACGACCAGAGTGCCTGCGACATCCTTCCCACCGTCATCCTCGATCTCTCCGCCAGCGCCCACATGCCGGATACGATGGAGATGCCTTACCGTCCGCACATTTTCGGCGGCGGCATGCCGGGTGAATTCGCCCATGAATACAAAATGGGCGGCATGACCTGCCTCGCCGGCGATGTCCTGAGCGGCTTCTCCTTCCCTCAGCCGCTCGAAATCGGCCAGCGCCTCGTCTTCGCGGACATGGCGCATTACACGATGGTCAAAACGACGACCTTCAACGGCGTGCATCATCCCGACATCGCCATCTACGATCCGGCGAAGAAGGAATACCGCGTCGTCCGCCGCTTCCGCTACGAGGATTTCCGCGACAAGCTCTCGTGAGCGCATGAACCAGGGATTGCCTCTTGTGCAAAACCGAGCCTCCCGCTACTCTCGGCTCCCTTCAATCGAATGGAAACTGCTGTGTCTCTGCGCCGTCTGGGAGCCTGCCTGCTGCTTGGCGCGGGCCTGGCTGCCACGGCGTGCGCGCAGGACGTGGCGGCGTTGAGGCTGAACTTTGAGCGGTCGTGGATCGCGGCCACGCTGGGACCGGTGAAGCGACAGATGTCGGAACTAGCGACGCTGGAAAAAAAACTCGCTGCGGCGAGCGATTACGATGGAGCTGTTCGTGCCCGCGAGGAGAGGCTGAAGCTTCAACATGAGATCGAGCGGCTGGACAAGGAACTGCTGCTGCTGCAATCCCGCGAGCTTTCAATGAAATCCGCTCAACTCGGCGAGAAGATCACGCTCTCCATCGACTCCGCCGTGCTCAAGGACGTGAAACGCGAGGGCGGAGCCATCACGGGATGGTCACGGCCCGGTGCCTCGGCGGAGTGGAAACTTCCCACGCTGCCTCCCGGTGGCTACGAGGTGGTGCTGCGCTATCGCTGCGGCCCGTTGGAAGGCGGCAGCCTCACGGCGAAGGAAGCTCGCTTCACGCTCACCGGCCCCATCGAGACCACGCTGAAGGGGCCGGAGGAACGTAATCTCGGCACGCTGAAGCTCAGCGAAGGTGCCACGACGCTCACGCTCACCGCCGCGACCCTTTTTAAAGACAATCTCATGCAACTCCTCGGCGTGACGCTCGTGCCAGCCTCCCGTTGAACCTTCCTCTCATGCGTTTGCTGCTCTCCAGTGTTCTTCTAGCTCTCCTTGCTGCCTCCAGCGTCGCGGCGCAGGAGCCTGCGGATTTGGCGGAGGCTCGCCAGGTTTTGCTGACCAAGGCGCTCGCGGATTCGCAGAAGGTCACGGAGCAGTATCTGCTGGCTCTTGCGGCTCGTGAGACGGCGCTGGCTGCGGCGGGGGATTATGAGCAGGCGAAGCAGTTTCAGCAGCGTCGCCAGCAGCTCGCGACCATTTACGAAGGAGCAGAAAGCACGAACGCGGTGCCACTTTCGCTCGTTGGCACGCGCATGATGGGTTCCGTGCAGGCTTCGGGCGAATCGCTGGGGAATTTTCGGTCGAGTGGCAGCGGCGTGGAGTGGTCTCTCTTCCGGCTCACACCGGGTAAGTATCGTTTCGAGTTTGAGGCAAATATGGCCGATGCGCCGGTGGCTTTTGCTTCCGCCAAATTGCAGCCGCAGGACAAGGCGGTCTTCGAGTTTGGCGAGGTGACAGGCCTCACGAGTGCGGCGAACAATCGTGCGAGCATCGAGATCACGAAGAGCACGGATGAGACCACCTTCGTGAAGGTGCAAAGCGCAGAGATGACCTTCACTCGCTCCCCCACCACACTGCGTCTCGTGGCCGCCAATGGCTATCCCGCGAACATCATCCGCCTCCGAGGTCTCAAACTCGTTCCGGTAACGGAAACAGCTCCGCTGGCCCCAGTGGAGCCGGTGGATGCCAAAGCGACGCTGGAGGCCATTCGCTCGACTTTGGCCAGCGAACTCGCCATGGCGCAAAAAGCCGTCGTGGAGGCTTATCGCAATGATTTGGAGCGTGTGGATGCCAAAGATAAAAACGAGGTGAAGGCGGAGATGAATCGTCTGGAGCGTTTGGCAGAGAAAAAGAATGAGAAGCCGCGCTTCTCGCCGCCGCGTTCGCTGGCGGATACGGCAGGGAATCTCGATGGCTTCGATGAGGTCATTGAGGCCACATTGGCCGAGGGGCCTCCGGAAACCGGAGATCGCTTCAAGGTGCAGCACGAAGGCCGCGAGCTGAAGGTTCGCCTGCTCTGGGTGGTATGCGCTCCGGTGAAAAGCGAGGATAAGATCCTCAACACGATGGCGGCAAGGTTTCGCATCGACACGGAGGATGCGCTGGCGGTCGGGCGAGCCGCGCAAGAGTTCACCGCAGGTTATCTGCGTGGCAAGAAACTGCGCCTCGTGGCCCGGCCAATGCGTGAAGGCGCGGACGAACTGGAGGCGTTGGTATTTTTGCCGGATGTGGGCCTGTTTCAGAATGTGCTGCTCGATCAGGGGCTGGCGGCGTTGTATGTGCCGATAAACAAAAAAACCAGCGTGGGTGAGAACACCTTGTTGGAATCCCTCTTCGCCCGCGAGCAGGCGGCGAAAACGCGTGTGCCGCCTTCCGGGGCCTGGGCGTTGAGCCACGACAACAACTCCAAGAAATGATCCGCTCCGCATTCATTCTGCTCATCGCCGTCACCGCCTTGCAGGCGCAGACGGTCGCACCTGCGACGCTGGAGCAGATGGAGGCTATTTATCAGCGGGAGCTGAGCACGCGGCACATTCCGCTCATCAGTCAGTATTTGATCTTCCTGCAAAAAGGGGCCGTGAGTACCACGGCCAATGCTTCCTATCTCGCCGAGATCGCCCGTGTGCAGGAACTGCTGAAACGCGGCGGCGTGATCGACCTCGCCGCCGCTCGTGCTCCACAACCTGCCATGCCGATGCCGATGCCCATGCCGGAAGCGCCAGCGAAGCCCAAAGAAGCCGAGCAGGCCGTCATCGCCCTCTCGCCCGCGCTTTCAAAAGGCAGCGTGTCCGTCGAAGCGACCGCGAAGATCGGCGAGATGGAGTGGCGCGTGGAATTCATGGCTGCGGGTAGTTACGAGCTGCACCTCGAGTATGCGTGCCCAGTGCTTTCCGCACCGCTGAAGCTCATGGCAGACCTTGCAGGCCAGCAGATCGAGATGGAGCTGCCGGTGGAAAAGATCACGAAGGATGCCGAGACCTTCCGCGTGCTGCGCCTGGGCCGTGTGACGCTGCCGGCCGATCTTCGTGGCCGTGATCTGCGCATCACGGCGGGTGACAAATCGAGTTCCAGCCTCATCTTGCGCCATCTGTTGATCACCCCGGCCAAACCGGCCTCGTAGCCTTCCTCTTGCATGCATCGCCTCACGCTTTCACTTTTTGCCCTGCTGTCCCTTGCGGCCTTGCCCGCATGCAAGCGCATCCAGGACAAGCTGGAGCGTCTCGCGGAAAAAAGCGGTGCGCTGCCTCCCAAACCCGCGCCGAAGCCCGCCGAGCCGCAGCTCACACCCGAGCAGGAGCTCATCGAAAAGAAGCTGAAGGACTCCGCCATGCTCGAAGCGGCCGCCCCGGAGCCGGTGATCCCCGCCGCTCCCGCCTTTGAGCTGAACAAATCCGCCAACGTGGCCGTCCTCGGCTACCACGACGTGCGTGACCGTGGCGGCAGCCCGATGCTCATCGCGGGATCAAAGTTCCGCGAGCAGATGCAGGTCATCAAAGACTCGCAGATCCCCGTCGTGTCGCTCGCCGATGTGATGGCCTGGAAGAAGGGCGAAAAGAACATCCCGCAAGAGTCCATCGTCATCACCTTCGACGACGGCTGGGAAGGCGTTTACACCTATGCCTATCCCGTGCTGAAGGAGTTTGGCTTCCCATTCACCGTCTATCTTTACAAGAAGTATGTGAACATCGGTGGTCGCTCGATGAACTGGGACCAAATCAAGGAGATGATGCAGCACGGCTGCGAGATCGGCAGCCACAGCGTCTCCCACGAGAGCCTCAAAAAGAAGCCGAAGGGGAAGATGTCCGATGCGGACTTTCAGCAGTGGGTTCTCTCCGAGTTGAAGGATTCTCGTGAGTTCCTCGAGCAGAACCTCAAAGTGAAGATCCCCTCCTTTGCCTATCCATACGGCATCTTTGACGATGCGATCATGGAGACCGGTCTTCAAATCGGTTACGAAAGCCTCGTCACGGTGAACGGTCAGAAGGTCGGCTGGGAGACGCCGAATGGAAAACTCGGCCGCTACATCATCCACGGGGATAGCGATACGAACTTCAAGCTCGCCACCAGCTTCCGTGGGCGTGGTGATGTCGCCTCAAACAAATTCCTCCTCGCCGATGCAAAGGACGAGAGCGGGAAATTGATCGTCGAGCTCACCCCGAAGCCTGATGCCACCATCACGGATCGCCGCCCGATGATCGAGGCTAGCCTCGCCAACGTCGGTGCCGTGCTCCCCGAGAGCGTGAAGCTCCGCATCGGCGGCCTCGGCACCGTGCCCGCCCTTTATGACGAGGCCTCGAAAAGCGTGCGCTACCAGTTTCCTTACCGCATTCGCCGCGAGGAAGTTGTGGCCTCATTGACCTTCCAACGCCAAGACGCCACGCAAGCCGAGATCATCAACTGGCGTTTCAAAGTCGATCTCGCCGCCTCCTACACGCCCGTGTCGGCGGAAAAGTGAGGAGTTAAAATCCTCACTTCGTCACATCATACCCGATCTTGTCATCGAGCCAGGCGCGGAGCTTGTCGAGGCCTTGGCCGGTCTGGGCTGAGATGGGATGGATTTTGACGCGTTTGAAGCGCTCTTTGAGATTGGCGAGATGCGGTTCGGCTTCGAGGAGATCGCATTTGTTGGCAAGGATGCACCAGGGGCGCTTCGAGAGTTCCTTCGAGTAGAGCGATACCTCGGCGCGGACGGTTTCTAGATCGGCCACGGGATCGCGGCCCTCAGTGCCAGCGGTATCGACGACGAAAAGCAGCACGCGGCAGCGCATGATATGGCGCAGGAAATCATGGCCGAGGCCGATGTTTTGATGCGCCCCTTCAATAAGCCCCGGAATGTCGGCCAGCGTGCCACGGCGGAAGGGGGCAAACTCAATGACCCCCACCATCGGCTGGAGCGTGGTGAAGGGGTAGTTCGCGATCTTCGGCTTCGCGGCGCTCAGCTTGGAGAGCAGCGTGGATTTGCCCGCGTTCGGCGCCCCCACGAGGCCTGCCTCGGCGATGCTGCGCAGCTCAAAGTGGAAGCTGCCTTCATCACCTGGCGTGCCAGGGGTGAATTCACGCGGTGCCTGGTGTGTGCTCGTTTTGAAATGCATGTTTCCTTTGCCGCCCTTGCCGCCTTTGCAGAGCACAAAATGCGATCCCACCTCGACGAGATCCGCCACGGGCTCAAAGCGGAGGATCGGCTCGCCGGTTTCGGCATCCTCTTCTTCAATGATGCGGCTCACGACGGTGCCCGGCGGCACTTTGTAGACTTTATCGACGGCGCTGCGCCCGGTGCATTGCCTGCCCAGGCCGCCCTGGCCATCCTCAGCGATGAGCTTGCCGTTGAAGACATAATTTCGCAGGCTGTCCGTGCTGGGATCGACTTCGAGGATGACGCTGCCACCACGGCCACCATCGCCTCCGTCGGGACCGCCCTTGGGACGGAACTTGCCACGGTGAAAATGCACGGACCCATCGCCACCTTTACCGGCGCGGGCATAAACTTTGATCTGATCGACAAACATGAGTTGGGCGAAGACGTAGCGCCTAAGCGGAGCGGGGCAATGGCGAAAGTCCGGTGATTGGCAGACGGTGTGCTGCGGCTGCAAGCCTCCACGGTTGACATGACCCCCTGCCGGGCTAGGTCTGCCGCCCTCAAAAAAATACAAACTCAATCGAACACACTATGGTCAAAATCGGCATCAATGGTTTCGGGCGCATCGGCCGCCTCGTTTTTCGCGCAATCTGTGATCAGGGCCTCCTGGGCAAAGAGATCCAGGTCGTGGCCGTCAATGACCTCGTCCCTGCGGACAACCTCGCTTACCTCGTGAAGTATGACTCCACGCAGGGCAAGGCGAAGGAAGAAGTCTACTCCAAGAAGAGCAGCCCCGACGTGGCTGAGGACGACATCCTTGTGGTCGATGGCCATGAGATCAAATGCCTTGCCGTCCGTGCGGGTCCCTCCGCCCTTCCATGGAAGGAACTCGGCGTGGACATCGTGATCGAATCCACCGGCCTTTTCACCGAGCGCAGCAAGGCCCAGGGCCATATCGACGCTGGCGCGAAGAAAGTCATCATCTCTGCCCCAGGCAAGGAAGAGGACATCACCGTCGTCATGGGCGTGAACCATGAAAAGTATGATGCCAGCAAGCATCACGTCATTTCCAATGCCTCCTGCACGACGAACTGCCTCGCCCCTGTGGTGCACGTTCTTCTGAAGGAAGGTTTCGGCGTGGCTGAAGGCCTCATGACCACCATCCACAGCTACACCGCCACGCAGAAGACCGTGGACGGCCCGAGCGCCAAGGATTGGAAAGGTGGCCGTAGCGCTGCCATCAACATCATCCCGAGCAGCACCGGCGCTGCCAAGGCCGTGGGCCTCGCCATCCCGGAAGTGAAGGGCAAGCTCACCGGCATGTCCTTCCGCGTGCCGACGCCGACGGTCTCCGTCGTCGATCTCACCGTGAAGACGGAGAAGGAAACCAGCTACAAGGAAATCTCCGCCGCCATGAAGAAGGCCAGCGAGACCTACCTCAAGGGCATCCTCAACTGGACCGCCGACGAAGTGGTGAGCACCGATTTCATGCACGACCAGCACAGCTCCATCTTCGACGCCGGTTCCGGCATTGAGCTTAACAGCAAGTTCTTCAAGCTCGTGAGCTGGTATGACAATGAGTGGGGTTACTCCAACCGAGTCGTCGATCTCGTGAAATACATTGTGAGCCAAGGCCTGTAATCCGCAACGAACACAGCAACCTTCCAAGCCTTCAACGGGCCGGCTCACATGAGCCGGCCCGTTTTTTTATCCTACTCATACTCCTCCTCCCCGCATGGGAATGTCGTTAAACGTTCCATTCGAGAGGAAGAGGAGGAGTAGGAGGAAGAGAAAGATTCCGCGATGCCTCTTCTCCAACAGCTCAAACTCCTGCCCAGACCCTTCTGGGTTCTCGTAGGCGCTACTTTCGTCAATCGGTTCGGTGTTTTCGTCGTGCCGTTCCTGGCCCTGTTCATCACACGAAACGGAAACACCGCAGCTCAGGCTGGCTATGCCATCGCCGCTTACTAGGTGGGTAGTTTTGGAGCCGCATGGCTCGGTGGCTGGCTGGCGGATCGTCTAGGCCGGAACATCACGATGGCCCTCTCCGCCTTTGCGGGAGCGGTCTGCATGCCGCTCTACGATCATCGTCCCGATTTGCTTTGGGGCATCAATGCCGCTCTCGGCGTGCTGGCTGCCGTGCTGATCCTTTCGAAGCGCGGCCACGCTGTCACCATCACATGAAGCGGCGCACGCGTTCACGCACATCGTCTTCGAGTCGGCGCACAAAGCGGGTGGCGAACTGCTCCATGTCAAGCTGGTCGTCCTCAATGAGCGGCGTCATGTCCATGGCGAAGTTCAGCGACTCTGCCCCATCCGTGGTGTGCGAGTCAAAGTAGGTCGCGTTGGCGTGGCGCAGGCCTTCTTCGGCGAGATCGTAGCGCTTGCCGCCGGCGATCTGGCTATCGAAGACACCGAGGAGCGGGCGCAGCAGATGCGGATGCTTGTCCACGCTGAGCATGACTTTGTCCGCCGCGAGCAGCCAGTCGAGCTTCCGCCAGACCTCGCAGCCATAGACTTTCTTGGGGCGCATCTCTTTGGGGAGATCACGCAGGGCCTCGATGCAGCGGAGAAAGGTGGCCACATGCGTGTCATGGCGGTCGCAGGGATTGTGAAGATACAAAATCTCCGGTTGGGCATGCTCCAGGATGAATTTCAAATCGGCGATGCAAGGCTCATGGCGCGGGCGCTTCACCTCCTCGCTCGGGTAACCGAGCTGAATTTGAATGCTGTACTCGCCCACGAAGGCGGCTTTGCGCTGCTCCAGAAGACGCTCTTTTTGCATCTCCTCATCGGTGTAGCTCGCATAGGCCCCTTTGCGCGGGCTGCCGGCTCCATCGCTGACGACGACACCGCCGAACCACTTGGTCTTGTCGTGAAAACATTCCGTGATGCCGTGGTAAGCGGCGATCTCGAGGTCGTCCTGATGCGAAACGATGCCGAGATGTGTCACGCGACGCAGCGCGGTCCAGGGATCGGTATTGTCCGGAATGAATACGTCGTGCTTGGGATGGCGAAACTGCATGGCTGGGGTGGCGCATGATGTCGTGCTGGTCGGGCAAATCCAATGATCGTTTCAATGCGGGGGGAGTACTGGAGAGATGGAGTGCTGCTTTTGTCGCAGACCATCACTCCACGACTCCATCACTCCAGGTGCTTCTAATCAGTATCATCTCTCGTGAGGGAGATGGTGCGCGGTACAGGGTTCGAACCTGTGACCCCTACCATGTCAAGGTAATGCTCTACCACTGAGCTAACCGCGCGAAGTCGTTGGGGTAAGGTCTATAGGCGGCTGGTAAAGGTGAATCAACCGGTTTTCTGGCCGATTTGAGACTGCCTCTGGGGCGGCAATACCGGCCATCGGGCGGCGTAGAAGGTTCATGCTACCTCGAATCCTCCTTGCTGCCCTTCTTTGCGCCTCAACCCTGCTCGCCGCGCCTCCGGGAGCCACGCCGTTGTCACCTCCGGCACCGGCGAAGTCGCTCGCGCCACATGTTCCGGCGAACTGGAAGGCCGGGGCGGCCACGCTGAAGGTCACGCCGCAAAAAATGTTGTGGATGGCCGGCTATGCGGCGAGGAAAAAACCGGCCGAGGGGAAAGTACAGGAGCTTTTTGCGAAGGCGCTGGCTATTCAGGACGAGCAGGGGAACAAGCTCGTTTTCGTCACGCTGGATCTCATCGGCGTGCCGCAGCTCATGCGCCGTGCGGTGGCTTCGGTGGCGGAAAAGCAATTCAAGCTCCCGCAGGCCAATCTGGTGATGAACGCCTCGCACACGCACAGCGGGCCGTCTTTGCGCACCACGCCGCTCACGGAAAAGGATGACCAGCGTGCTCGCGATGCCTGGGAATACACGCAGAAGCTGCAAAGCGACCTCGTGGCCCTCATCGGCAAAGCTTTGACGGACATGCAACCGGCCCGCCTCACCTGGAACAAGGCCCGCTGTGGCTTCGCGATGAATCGCCGTCGTGACTATACGCTGCCACCGGATCATCCGAACGCCAACAAGGCTCCGAATCCGAACGGTCCGGTCGATCATGAGGTGCCTGCGCTGCGGGTCGAAGCTCCGGACGGCACGCTGAAGGCCACGCTCTTCGGCTACGCCTGCCACAACACCTCCCTCGGCTTCTACAACTGGTGCGGCGACTACGCGGGCTTTGCGCAAGAATACCTTCAGGAGCATCGCCCGGGCTTCACCGCCTTGTTTTTGATGGGCTGCGGTGGTGATCAAAACCCGTATCCACGCCGCAGCGATGTCGTTCCGGGTGTCACCGATCTGGAACTCTCCATGCAGCATGGTCGCTCGCTCTCGAATGCTGTCGAGATGGCGCTCAGCGTGAATCCGCGTGCCGTCGCCGGGCCGATCCGTGCCGCGTACGAGGAGATCAAACTCAGCTACGCGAACAACAAGCGTGCCGATCACGATTATCCCGTGCAGGTGATCAAGATCGGCGAAGATCTGACCTTCATCACGCTCGGCAGCGAGGTGGTGGTGGATTACTCATTGCGCTTCAAACTCGAGTTTGCAGGTGAGGCAGGCGTGTGGGTGGCCGGTTACTCGAACGACTACACCGGCTACATGCCCAGCCTCCGTGTGCTCAAGGAGGGTGGCTACGAAGCCGCTGCCGGATGGGCCGAGGACGTCGAAGACCGCATCGCGAAGAAGGTCCACGAGATGCACGACAAGCTGTAGGCGTATTCGCCAGAATGCGGGAACCCCTCGTTCTGGCGAACGAGCCTACTCTGTCCTCGCCAAACTCGTGCGGCCTTGCGAGGTGACTTCATACCATCCAGGAAATCCACGCCACGAGACCTTACCTTTCGTATCCGTCTTCAACGTGACCTCCGTGTGCCACTTCCGGCCGATCCATTCTTCCAAAACCTCGCCGCGAGGGCGGATGGACCAGTCTTTGGACCATGAAGCGGCCTCCGCCTTCCAGTGCGAGCCTTCCCAGAAACCCCACAGCAGAAAACTCGTATAAGCCGGATGGCTGAAGACGGCGATGAGCGCATCCCGCGTGTAGTCGGCGGCCAGTTTTTCGTCTTCGGTGGTCACGATGTCGTATTCGGTGATGGATTGATGCGGAACGATCTTCGCAAACTGATCCGTCACGGCTAGCAGATGTTCAGGAGACGGCAGGTAGCTCTCGTGGAAGTGCGCCTGATTGCCGAGGCCCGCGACCTTGAAGCCATCGGCGTTTAACTTCTCGATGTAGGTGAAGGTGTCATCGCACTGCGGGCCGGGACGGAAGACCTGATCTTCATTGACGAAGAAGGGCAGTTTCGTGAGCGAGCGGGCCAACGTGAAGACCTCGCGGTCGAGGGTTTCGAGACCGGGACGCTTGTTCAGCATGTCCGCGCCGCCCCAGGCGATGGGATGATTGATCACATCCCACTCGATGACGCGATCTTGCACAAAGGCCATGCGCTCATTTACGCTGTCGAGCGTGCGTTGGCGGATCTCAGTGCTGTCCTTGATCTTGTGCAGATTGAAGGGCGCGGCCACCTGCATGAGGTAATGACCGCGCACGTCAATGTGCCGCTCCGCGAGCCATTGGAAGGCGGTGTCGATCTCTGTGTTGCGTTTGGCTTTTCTGCCTTCGTTGAAATTCGGTGCCCAGTTGCCGTCTTTGAGATCGTTTTCGAAAACGACGATGCTGAAGAGCTTTTCCACGATCTCGCGGTAACGGCGATCATCCTCGCTTTCGCTGCTGAAACGCTTCGCCACCACCGCAGAGCCGAAACCGAAGGCATGACGCTTCAATGAGAGTTTGACCTCCGTTTCCGCCAGCGGCTGGCCGCCGTCGCCCTTCACGATCATCGCCAAATCCTTCTTTCGATGCTGTTCGATGCGTTCCAGCGCCGCTTTGCGCCACGGCGCATCGGGTTCGCGGCCCGCGTAAGTGCGTTTGATGAGTTTCGCCTTTGGAAACAAGGCCACGTCCATCGTCGCGGGATACTTCAGCACGCGGATGCTCTCCACCTCGATGCTTTGCTCCTTGTGCCCGCACAGCAGCACGACTGCCGCCTTGTCCGCAGGCACCGCATCCTCCGCCACAAACACCACCGGTTGCTCCGTCCACTCGCGATGAATGCCCACGCCAATCGTCGGCCCCAAGGCGGTGTAAGGCGCACCTTTGAGCTGAAGCTTCGCCAGCACCTCACCCGACTCCGCCGTGCCCACGACGCGCGCTTTGATGATCGCCATCACACGCTCTTTCTTCGTGATCTCAGCCTCAACCGGAGCCCTGAACTGCGCCGAGTAAGCCTTCGCCGGGTCCGCCTTCGTGATCGTGATGCGTTTCCCGATCTCCAGCGATTCCACCTTACCCACCGCCGCCGACACACTTGCCTGCAAAGCCGCATTGCCACGCACATCCACGCCTCCCGGTGGCAGGTCGAGCGCATGAGCGGATGCGAAAGTGAGGAAGAGCAGAGCTGAACAGAACTTCATGGAGACATCCATTTTGTCCCCGCCATCGCCGACACGCAATTATTCCATCGAGATGCGAAAGACACCCTGACTCAAGGCATCCATTTTGGTGAAACGGGCTTTTTCTCCAGCAGATTCACGGAGGCCAGCAGATGAGGGCAAAGAGAAATCTGCGGGCCTCCGTGAATCTGCTGGAAATCATCCATCAAGATGACGCTGAGCATGGTGGCGTTTGAGCGAATGTGCTGCCAAGCTGGCAAGCCACTCGCCACTGCCACCGCTGTAGGCCTGACCACGAACGAGTTCACGTCGGGGATCGACGTGGGGCCGATAGCCTAACGTATTAACCATGAAAAATGAAAATGACATTTTCGTTTTTCATGGCAATTTCCGAGCGTGATCACCCGAGCCAATCTCGCCAACCGCATCCAAACAGCCCTCAAGCGCAGCCGGATCGTAGCACTCGTCGGGCCGCGCCAATGCGGCAAGACCACGCTGGCCAGGGAACTGCTAAAGCCGGAGTCGCCTGCGTATTTTGACCTGGAAGACCCGGTGAGCCTCGCCCGCCTGGAGCAGCCCAAGACCACGCTGGAAAGCCTGAGCGGACTCGTGGTCATCGACGAAGTCCAGCGTCGGCCGGACCTGTTTCCGGTGCTGCGAGTGCTGGCGGATCGCCAGCCGCTGCCAGCCAAGTTCCTCATCCTCGGCAGCGCCAGCCCTGAGTTGCTGCGGCAGTCCTCCGAGTCCCTCGCAGGGCGCATGGAGGTCATTGAGATCAGCGGATTCTCGCTGGCTGAAGTCGGCGCGGCCCAGCAGTCTGCCCATTGGTTTCGTGGTGGCTTCCCACTCAGCTTTCTGGCTGAAGATGACACCGACAGTCACGCCTGGCGGCAAAACTTCGTCCGTCGCTTCGTCGAGCGAGATCTGGCCACCTTTGGACTGAACATGCCCGCACCTGCGATGATGCGATTTTGGACCATGCTGGCCCACTATCATGGACAGACCTGGAATGCGTCCTCCATGGCTGCAAGTCTGGGCGTCTCGGCTCCCACCTGCCGGACCTACCTGGATGCGCTCAGCGGTGTCTTCATGGTGCGTCAGCTCCAGCCTTGGCATGAAAATCTGGGCAAACGCCAAGTGAAGGCCCCGAAGATTTACTTCCGTGACAGCGGACTCTTCCACACGCTCAGCCACATCCGCAGCTCTGATGAACTGCTCACTCACCCGAAGCTCGGAGCCTCCTGGGAAGGCTACGCCATCGAGGAAGCCATCCGCCACCATGCCCCCGATGAGGCCTATTTCTGGGCCACCCACAACCACGCCGAGCTGGACCTGCTCCTGATGAAGGATGGCAAACGCATCGGCATCGAATGCAAACGAGCCGACGCCCCCATGCTAACGCCTTCCATGCGCATCGCCCAGGAAGACCTCAAGCTCGACCACCTCTGCGTCTATTACCCCGGCAGCCAACGCTACGCCCTCAGCGAAAACGTGACCGTGGAGCCTTTGATCTCTCTTGGTGACGAAACAAGCAGGCCTCATTGACAAGCTTTCTGGGTGGCTTCCTCTAGAAAGATGACAGCCACGATTCAAAAATGGGGGGCAGCCTCGCAATCCGCATCCCGCATGTCGTCGCCAAGCAGATTCACGTTAAAGCTGGCGATTCTGTGGCACTCAAAGTCGGTGTTTCTGGGCTTATTGTGAATGCTACTCGGAAGGAGATCATTCTTGATGACCTGCTTGATCAAGTGACGCCCAAAAACCTCCACGCCGCGACCGACTGGGGCTTGGTCGTTGACGTTCTCTGACCCGATTAAACCGAAGGAATTGAAGCAAACCACCTCAGGAAAACCTTCTGCTAACACCTCGCATGAGACACACTCCAAAATCAGGTCCGCAAAGAAATATCTGACGTGTGGTTTGGCCGAAGCCTGACGGAGGTTCCGTGACACGCCCAAATCGCCGTGGTCCAAACAGATCGACACGCTGCGCATCGACCAGGCCAAGGATGCTATCAGCGGCAGCGGCGCCGAGATCTGGAACCTCCTTGAATCGCGAAACATCGACAACGTCATCCTCATGGGCGTGCACTTGAATATGTGCGTGAGCGGTCGCCCCTTTGGCCTGCGGCAGATGGCGAAGAACGGGAAGCATGTCGTGCTCATGCGTGACATGGCCGACACGATGTACAACCCCGCACGCTGGCCTTTCGTGAGCCACACACGCGGCACGGAGCTTTTCACGCAGCATGTGGAGCGTCTCATCTGCCCAACGATCACTTCGGATCAGCTCATTGGCGGCAAAACCTTTGCCTTCAGCGAGGCCACGGCGGGCAAAAAACGCCTCCAGATCGTCCTCCTCGGGGACAGCACCACCGAGGCGAGCATCCCGAAGAAGTTCGCGCCCGATGAGCCGCAGTTCGAGGACATGCTCCGCGTCAAACTCGCCACCGAGGGCGATCTGCCGCCCTGTGATGTTTACAACGAAGGCGTCAGCGGCGAGTTTATCCGCCGTCTGCTCGATACCCGCTACGACAAAGCGGTGAAGACGAAGGCGCAGGCCGATTTCATCTTCATCCGCCACGGGCTCAATGATGCCGCGAAGGTCAAAGACTTCAAAACCGCCTTCCCGAAGGATTTTCGGGAGTTGCTCGCTCGCCTGCGTCAAGACCACCCCAAGGCCATGCTCATCCCGATGACGGCCATTCCCTATGCGCTCGATAATCTGCACGAGGACCTCAACGCCCTCATCCAACAGATCGCCGCCGAGGAAAAGCTCACGCTCTTCGACATCGCCCCGCGCTACCTCGCCGAGCTGAAAAAGAATACGGATGGCCTGAACTACCGCCGTTTCTCGCTTTCGAAGATCCCCGGAAATCTGCGCCCGCTCGCCACGCCCTACGTTGTGCATGAGGGCACCGAGCCGAAGGTCGTCGTGCTCGACAACTGTCTCGATGGCCTCTTCGGCCATCTGCCCGGCTGGGCCGGTGACCGCCATCCGAATCTGGCTGGTTACAACGTCATTGTCGATGATACCGCGAAGTGGCTGGCCCCGGTGATTCGAGGCGCACGCTGAGCGTCATCAAAGCTTGGCTTTGAGTTCAGCGAAGATGAGGCGGCCTGCGGTGGTGTTGTGGGCACCGCAGACGACGACCTGCACCGTTTGGCCGAGGAGGGCGGCGGCTTGGTTCACGACGATCATGGTGCCGTTGTCGAGGTATCCGACGGCCTGATGTTTGTCTTTGCCGGTTTTGGTGAGGGCGAGCGTGAGTTCATCTCCCACGCCGAGTTCGACCGTGAGGGCGGTGGTGAGCTCAGGAAAGCTCAGCACGGTGATGCCGCGAAGGCGGGCGACCTTCGCGAGGCCTTCATCATTGGTGAGGAGGCGGGCATTCACCTCGCGGGCGAGCGAGACGAGTCGTGCATCGACGGCCAGATCGGCTCCACCGGCATTCTCATGCACCGAAACACGTGCATCGGGCATCCCACGGAGCTTTTCGATCATTTCCAGGCCTCGATGACCTTTGTGCGAGGTGATGGGGTCCTCGGATTCGGACAGGCGTTGAAGTTCATCGAGCACAAACCGTGGCACCACGACGGTGCCGCTGAGGAAACCCGTGCTGAGAAGGCGCAGCACGCGGCTGTCACCAGCCACGCTGAGATCGAGCACGACGGGTTCACCTTCGGAGCCTTCGCGGCGAAAGCGCACGAAAGGGATGAGGAAGGCAAAGTGATCACGATCACTGCGCAGCGCAAAGCTGATGCCGAGAAAGGCCAGCGAGCCGTAGATGCAGACCTCCACGATGGTGCGCAGCATCTCGGCATTGGGCTGATTTTGAAAGTAAGCGAGCTGGAAGACGCCGATGCGGGTGACCAGCCAGGCGCAAAACAGCCCGATGGCGAGGCCCACCGTAGCGTGGGAGAAATCACGCAGCGAAAAGCGTGCAAAGACGATGTCGAGCCCGATGAGGATGCCCATGTAGGCAAGCCCCAGCAAAGCGCCCACCCAGGCTGGCTCCCCCATGCCGAGCGCGATGGCGATACCGACGAAGACGGACAACGCAAAAAATAGCGAACGGACGAGGCGGATGGACCAGGAGGGTTTCATGGCGCTCAGGCTCAGCCTCGCAGGCCGTGGGTGTCCGCCAGTTTGGCTCCGGTGATGATGAGACCGGTCTGCGTGGTGCGGTTGAGGTTCGTGGCGATGAGATCGGCCTCGGTGAAGTCCGCATCGGTGAGATTTGAGCCTTCGAGATTGGCCCCGGAGAGATCCGCATTGCGAAAGCTGGCTCCAGTGAGGTTCGCATTGCGCAGAGAGACGCCGCCTAGATCGGCCCCGGTGAGGTTTGCGCCAGCGAAATTGACGCTGTCGAGGTTCGCTCCGCTGAAATCGGCCTCGCTGAGGTTGGTGCCGGCTAAATTGGCCTTTGTCATCGTGGTGCCGATGAAGTGCGCCTTGGCGAGGTTGAGGTCGTTGAGGACGGCTCCGGCCAGATTCATGCCGGTTTCATTGAGGCGGCGGCCGGTTTTGTTATCGCCATCGAGCCACTGGGTATGGGCGAGAAGTTTTTCGTTCGTGATGCTTGCCATGGGGTGAGGCACCATGGGAGGCGTGCGGGTGTGTGCAAATGGAGAAAGAGGGGGGGGATCCGAGCCTCGAAATCTGGTCATGCCGCAGTTTGAACTTCGACCATCAACAATCGATATTCAGCCATCAAAATTCCGAGCCATGCGGAAGGCATGAACCGCAGATGGATGAACTCCGATTGCTGATTGTTGAAGTAAAAGAGCCTTTTGATTCAAGCTGGGGGGCATCAGCCGAAATCCGCCCGCAATTTTCGGATTTTAAATTTCCGCCTTCGACCTTCGCCGGTGGGTGCGGACCATGTTCATCTCCTTGAGCTTGCGCTGGAGGGTGCGGCGGCTCATGCCGAGGAGTTCGGCGGCCACGGTGCGGTTGTTGCCGCTGCGCTGAAGGGCGGTGAGGATGAGCTGGTGCTCCGCTTCCTCGACATCGAGATCGCTTTTGGACTGCGGAGCGGCCTCAGCAGGTGCTTCGATAGCGGGGGCTTTGCGCACCCAAAGGCCGCCGGGATTCAAAAGATAGGCGGGGAGGTGCTTGAGCATCACGCGGCTGCTGTTGCTCATCACCACGCCATGCTCGATGGCGCTGCGCAGTTCGCGGATGTTCCCCGGCCAGTCGTATTTCATCATCGCGGGCAGGGCATCATCGCCGAGAGCTTTGTAGGTCTTGCCGTTGGCCTTGGCGAGTTCCTTCAAAAAGTGATCGGCCAGCACGGCGATGTCACTTTTGCGCTCTCGCAAGGGTGGCAGATGCAGTGTGACGACACGGAGACGCCAGTAGAGGTCCTCGCGGAATTTGCCCTCTTCGACCATTTTGGCGAGGTTGCGGTTCGTGGCGGCGATGACGCGGACGTTGATAGAGATGGGCTTGCTGCTGCCGACGCGTTCGATCGTTTGCTCGCCGAGGGCGCGGAGAAGTTTTACCTGCGTGCTGGCGTCGATTTCGCCGATCTCATCGAGGAAGAGCGTGCCGCCATTGGCCTGCTCGAAGCGTCCGATTCGGCGCTCCTGGGCTCCGGTGAAGGAGCCTTTCTCATGGCCGAAGAGTTCGCTTTCGAGGATCTGCGGAGAAAGGGCGGCGCAATGCACGGCCACGATGCTGGCCTTGGGGCGGCCGCTGAGGTTGTGGATGGCTCGGGCCACGAGTTCCTTGCCGGTGCCGCTTTCGCCTTCGATGAGCACCGTGGCGCGGGAGGGGGCCACCTGCTGGATGGTATCCATGATGGGCTTCATGACCTCCGCCTGGCCTAAAATGCCCTCGATGGAGAATTTTCGCTCCACCTGCTGCTTCAGCGCCACGTTTTCGTGCTCCAGCGTGCGGCTGCGGAGGGCTCTTTTGATCAAAAGCTCCACCTCGTCGAGGTTCAGCGGCTTGGTGACAAAGTGGTAGGCCCCCCGGCGCATGGCTTCCACGGCGGTATCCACGCTGCCGTAAGCGGTCATCATGATGCAGACCGGCGGCTTAGGCAGGGCGAGAGCGGCTTCGAGGAGCTTCATGCCATCGTCTTCGCCAAGGCGGAGATCGGTGAGCATCACGTCGATGCGGTCGTTGCGGAGGTACTCCATGGCCTCAGCCGCGTTGGAGGCGACGTAGCAGTCGAAATCATCCTCCAACGACAGGCGCAGGCCATCTCGGGTGTGCTTTTCATCATCGACGATGAGAACGGTAGCTTGGTCGTCCATAAGTGAAGGAATGGCACACTTAGGCGAAGCGATCCGCTTTCGGCAACGACGGGTTGAAGGGAATTTCGGGCAGGGCAGGGGGGGGAGGCCGATGCCCCTCGTTCGGGTGAAGGCTGATGAAAGCATTGACGCCGAATGTTGTTTTGTGATAATTATATAATAATTGGGTAAAAAAACCCTTCCCACCATGCGCCTCATCACCCTCACTCATACGATCGGACTGGCGGCTGCCTTGTTCGCCTCCGCTACTCTCCAGGCCCAGACCAACCGCCGCGGGGAAGACTTCCCACAGCAGCATCTGTCCCGCAATGGGCGTGCGCAGGAGATCCCCGCGCTACTCGGGGCGAAGCTCACCCAGGTCGCCGCTTGGTATGATCGCAGCGCCGCCGATTTCGTGAAGCTCTGCGCCCAGGAAAAAACCCTTTGCTCCGACAAGCAGGGCCGCCTGCACTTTGTCTGCGAAGGCTTGCTTCCTTTGCAAAACGCCATCGCTCAGGCCACCACCGCCTCCGGCAGCGGCACGGCTGCCGCTTTGACCCCCACCGAGACCTTTGCCCTGCACAGCAAGCCCGGTGCTACGAAGGTCATCTACCTCGATTTCGATGGTCACACGACTTCCGGCACCTCATGGAACTCCGCTTTCACGGCCGGAGCGAACATCGTGACGCCGCCCTATTCCAATGATGCCACGGTGAGCACGGCTTTCGCTCAGGCGGAACTCGACAATATCTATTCCATCTGGCAGCGCGTGGCGGAAGACTACGCCCCCTTCGATGTGAATGTGACCACGCAGGACCCCGGTGTGGAGGCACTACGCAAAACGACTAGCACCGATGCGCAGTTCGGCGTCCGCGTGTGCATCGGCGGCAGCAGCTACGACTGGTATGGAGCCGGTGCCGGCGGCGTGGCCTATTTGAATTCCTTCACTTGGAACTCCGACACGCCTTGCTTCGTCTTCACCGCCCAGCTCGGCAATGGCAACGCCAAATACACTGCCGAAGCCGTTAGCCATGAGGCCGGCCACACCTTCAATCTCAGCCACGATGGGCAAGTGGCGAGTGGTACCACAGCAGCTGTCGGCTACTACACCGGCCATGCCAACTGGGCACCCATCATGGGCGTGGGTTACTACCAGGAAGTTAGCCAATGGAGCAAAGGCGATTATCCTCTGGCAAACAACCTTCAGGACGATACCGCCATCATCGCGGGCATCACCGGTTACCGCACCGATGCGCATGGAGACAGCATCGTGAACGCCACGCCGCTCACCGGCACCTCGCTGAGCGCCAGCGGCATCATTGAGCGCCGTGCGGATGCGGATCTCTTCGCTTTCACCACTGGAGCCGGTCCGGTGAGCTTCTCGGCCGTGCCCGCCGCGCCCTCGCCGAATCTCGACCTTCAGCTCGCCCTTTACGACGGCTTTGGCAACCTCGTCACCTCCGCCAATCCAGCCACGCTCGATGCTTCGCTCAGCACCACGCTCACGCAGGGCACCTACTACCTCGCCGTGGATGGAGTGGGCACCGGCAGCCCGCTTACCGCTTACGATGACTATGGCAGCCTCGGGCAGTTCAGCCTCACCGGCAGCGTGGTCCCCTTCACGGGCGTGGCTCCCATCGCCGTCGCAGATGCCTCCGCGCCCACCACGGGTGCCGCGCCGCTCGCGGTCAGCTTTTCCAGCACGGGCAGCTACGATCCCGATGGCACCATCGCCGCCTACGATTGGGACTTTGGCGATGGCACCACGTCCACCGTCGCCAATCCGGTGAAAAGCTACGCTGCTCCCGGCACCTACACCGCGTCCCTCGTCGTGGTGGATAATTCCGGCCTCTCCTCTGTGGCCGATACCGTCGTCATCGTCGTGCAGAGCAACAATGTCGTCTATGTGGGTAACCTCACCATGACGCTCAGCAGCACCCGTCAGGGCTATGCCGCCACCGCCGCCGTCACCGTGCGGAATCAAAACGGTGCCCTCGTGCGCAACGCCGTGGTCACCGGGACTTGGAGCGGCCTCGCGAGCGGGACCGTTTCCGGCACAACGAGTCGTAGTGGCACCATCTCCTTTGCCTCCGCACGCACTAGGAATCGTGGCAGCTTCACCTTCACTGTCACCGGCATCACCCTTTCCGGGTACACCTATGCGCCTGCGCAGAATGTGAGGACCAGTGCCAGCATTGCCACGCCATGATGTTGCGTGGCGTTACTTGGCCGCCGGAATGGACATAAGGCGCTCGTCGATGATCTCGAAGGCCTCCTCACTGACGCTGAACTCCCCGCGAAAAGGGTAATCCATCGCGGCGATCAGGAAAACGTGCAGACCGATGAGCGAGGCCAGGCATCCTTGATGGTGTAGCGCACCTACCCCTTCATCAGCCCCTTGAGTTCGTGCGAGTGCGGCGCTGTATCCGGCTGATGTCCATGCAGCAGGCAGAGATGGCCGAGGCCTCCTGGGAGACGGTGGCCTCCACCGAGCTGAAGCTCTCCCCCGTCGCCACGGCGATGAGGCCGATCGTCAGACCATAAAACACACCGAAAGCGGAGAGGAAAAAGCTCACCAAGCCATGGCTCTCATCGTTGTCCTTCAGCAGGCGGTGCATGTAAGGCCTCGTCACCAGCAGAACGAGGATGGAGAACCCGGTGAAAAACGCCAGGGTGATGAGGCAAAAGAGCCAGTTGGGAATAACTTAAATCCAGAACATGCTCCTAGGCGGGCCGGGGTTTACCGGAGTCCTGCCACAGCGCCATCGCCAAATTGGCTCTCTTCCCGCATGCTCCGCCCTTGCAGCCTCCGCCGCATTCGGCACTGTGGCCGCCCTCATGGCAAAAAAGACTCCTTCCACTGGCATTTGTTATCTCGTCGGCGCGGGTCCGGGCGATCCCGGGCTGCTCACGATTAAAGGGAAGGAGTGCATCGCCGCAGCGGACGTGCTCGTTTACGACTACCTCGTGAACATCGATATCCTCCGCCATGGAAAGCCCAATGTGGAGCGCATCTACGTGGGCAAAAAAGCCGGCGATCACACCCTCCCTCAGGAGGAAATCAACAAACTCATCGTCAAGCTCACCCGCGAGGGCAAGACCGTCACCCGCCTCAAAGGCGGTGATCCCGTGCTCTTCGGCCGTGGCGCCGAGGAGGCAGCCGAGCTGGCTGAAGCGGGCGTGCGCTTTGAAATCGTCCCTGGCATCACCTCCGCCATCGCCGGGCCTGCCTATGCCGGCATTCCCATCACCCATCGCTCCCACGCCTCCCAGTTGACCATCTTCACTGGTCACGAGGACCCCACCAAGAGTGAAACCTCCCTCAACTACGCCAAACTCGCCCAGGCAGAAGGCACCAAGGTCTTCCTCATGGGCGTCGAGCGCATGGAAGAGATCACCGGCGAACTCATCAAGCACGGTGCCAAGGCCGAAACACCCATGGCCCTCGTCCGCTGGGCCACCACCGGCCGCCAGCAGACCCTCACCGCCACGCTCGGCACCATGGCACAGAAGGTCAAGGAAACCGGTTTCAAGGCACCCGCCGTCGCTGTCGTCGGCGATGTCGTCACCGAGCGTGACAACATCAACTGGTTCGAAAACCGCCCGCTCTTTGGCAAGCGCATCGTCGTCACCCGCACCCGACAGCAGGCCGGCGTGCTTAGCCGCCAGCTCGCCGATCTCGGCGCGGATGTCATCGAGCTGCCCACCATCCGCATTGAGGAGCCGAACGACCTGCTCAGCTTTGGCGAGCTCGTCCAGGACTGCCACAAATACGACTGGATCGTCTTCACCAGCCCGAACGGCGTCGATGCCTTCTTCACCATGTTCGACAAGCTCTACAACGATGCCCGCAGCATCGGCGGTGCCCGCATCGCCTGCATCGGACCCGGCACCGCCGAAAAGATCAAAGCACGCCATCTCGCCGTCGATCTTATGCCGGAGAAAGATTTCGTCGCCGAAGGCCTTGTCAAAGCCTTCAAAGACCACCACGACATCGAAAACCAGACCATCCTTTGGGTCAAAGCCGAGGAGACGCGTGAAGTCATCGCCAATGGACTCACCGGCCTGCGAGCCATCGTCGATGAAGCCGTCGCCTACCGCACCGTCGCCGAGCGTGAGGACAATCTCGAAGCCCTCGCCCGCCTCAAGAACGAAGGTGCTGACATGATCACCTTCACCAGCGCCGCCACCGTCGATCACTTCCTTGAGCTTGGCGTGGCGCTCCCCGAAAACTGCCAAATCGCCAGCATCGGCCCCGTCACCAGCAAAGCGCTCCAAAAGCACAAGCTACCCATCGCCGTCGAAGCCAAGTCCTACACCATCCCCGGCCTCGTCGAAGCCATCCGCAAGCACTTCGCCAAGTAAGCCCCACGGTTCGCTGAGCATCAGGGGGCAGAAGAATGGCTTGATTCTTTTGTCCCCATTCTCCTGTCGAAGCGGGTCTCCGGCCTTCCGGTTCCTTCCTCCCTTCATCAGGCCTCAAAAAGCACGAACATCACCGCTTGGAGTGGGTTCGGATCGTAGATCACCTCCGCGTTCATGGGAGACTTTCCTGCGATTCCAGATGAGATCACTTCCTGATGCACCAGAGGCTCTGGTAGCTGCGGATGAAGAGATGGCCGTCACTCACGGCGATGGAGGCGATGATTTTTTCACCGAGCGTGTTGGTGGCGAGCATCTCATACTTCGGGGCGGCTTTGAAGACGAAGCAGTCGCCGCCTTGGTTGGCCGCGTAGAGCTTTCCATCGGCGCTGAGCACGAGGGAGGACCAGTTTTGGCCGGCGGGGCCGGGGCCTTTGACGCGTTCGTTGAAGACGAGTTTGCCCGTCTGGATGTCACGGCATTCGAGGATGCCGCCATCGGTGAGGATGTAGTGATGGCCTTGATACACGACGCCGCTGCCAATGCGCTGCTGAACCTTAGGCTCATACCACAGGCGGTTTTTCTCTGTCACATCGCCGCTGCCGCCGGGCTTGATCGCCATCGCCGAGCCGCCATAACCGCACATGGCAATCATGAGGCCATCGGCAAACACGGGCGAGTTGTACACCAGCTTCGTGAGGCCGCCGCAGGTCCACCGTTCCTTGCCATTCATCGGGTCAAAGGCGCAGGCACGGCCAGGGTAGGACATCAGCAGCTCCTCATGATCACCGATCTTCCGCAGCAACGGGTCACTCCAGGAACCAAGCCAGTTTTTATTGCCCGACACACCGGAATCACCGCCGGGCTCGTGGTGTTCCCAAAGCGTTTTGCCGGTCTTTTTATCGAAAGCATACAAAACGGTCTTCGCGCCGGGACCAAAGTTCAGGAAGACGCGATCCTCCGCGATGACGGGCGAGGTGCCATTCCCCCAAATGTGATGCTGCTTGCCCAGATCCGTGCGCTTCCACAGCTCTTTGCCATTCATGTCGTAGCAAAAAACACCGGCGGAGGCATGAAACACGATCACCCGCTCGCCATCGGTCGCCGGTGAAGCGGCGCAGTAAGGGTTCGTGGCATGGGTGAGCTCCTTCTCGCGGTAGATTGTGCCCGAGTCCCAGAGCTGCTTGCCAGTTTTCTTGTCAAAGCACAGCAGCAGGCGCTTCCCTTCCTTCTCGATGGCCTGGGTGAGGAAGAGCCTCTCGCCCCAGATCACCGGCGTGGAATTGCCCCGATCCGGCAGCTTCACCTTCCAGGCCACGTTTTCCGCAGCGCTCCACGTTTCTGGCAGGTTCGATTCGGTGCAGGTGCCATCGCCCTTCGCCCCGCGCCACATGGGCCAGTGATCCGCAAAAACGGCCAGGGTGAAGCCGAGCAGGGCGGTGAGAGTCAGGATCGTCTTCATGGTGAGGGAGCCAGAACGAGCCGCGCCGCGCTGGAATGTCATTTCACGCTCAAAAGGCTCGTCGAAGCCGAAGAAATCGCCTGCGCATTCATCGGCCACGCGCATGATGCAGCACCTCCGAATGTCCGAACCGCCCCACGCCCGTCCCACCGCCAACGGCAAGCCGCCGTGGGAGGCCAAGCGCCCACCACGCGGCCGCGGCCTACTGCGCCGCCTCATTACCTTGCTCATCGTGGCCGGATTGATCGCCCTCGTCGTGCAGGCCATGCGCCCACGGCCCGTCGAGGTGGAGGTAGGTGTGGTCAAACCGGGGCCGCTGACCGTTTTCGTGAGCGAGGAAGGTAAGACGCGCATTCGCAATCGCTACATCGTCGCCGCACCGGTGGGCGGCAGCATGCAGCGGGTGAGTTTGAAGCCCGGTGATGCCGTGAAAGCAGGTGAAACCATTCTCACCCGCATCGAGCCAGGCATGGCACCGCTGCTCGATACCCGCAGCAAAGCGCAGGCCCAGGCTCGCGTGGATGCCGCCACGGCCAGCCGCAGCCGGGCGCAGGAAGCTCTCGAAATGGCCCGCACCGGCCTCAAATACGCCCAATCGAATTGGGACCGCATCAAGACCAACACGGACAAAGGCACCATCAGCGAGACGGACCGCGATACCTTTGAGCGAGAGGCGGAAATGAAATCTCGCGAGGTCCGCGCCTCCGAATTCGCCCTGCAAGTGGCGGACTTCGAACTCGTCCAGACCAAGGCCGCCCTGCTCCAACTCGAAAAACCCTCCGAAAGCGGTGCCGTGATCGAATTGAAAGCGCCCGTCACGGGCCTCATCCTCCGCGTCCAGCAGGAGAGCGCCACCATCATCGCCCCAGGTGCTGCCATTCTCGAAATCGGAGATCCGACGGATCTCGAAATCGAAGCCGAGATCCTCTCCCGCGATGCCGTGAATATCCAACTCAATGCCGAAGTGACCATCGAGCAATGGGGTGGAGCCCCCGCGCCTGGCCGTGTGCGCCGCATCGAGCCTGCCGCCTTCACCAAAGTCTCCGCCCTCGGCGTCGAGGAACAGCGCGTGCTCGTGCTCAGCGACTTCAAAGAGCAAACGCCCGCCCTCAAAGCGCTCGGGGATCGTTACCGCGTCGAGGTCCGCGTGGCCGTGTGGAAAAGCGATGAGACGCTGCTCGTGCCTGCGGGTGCTCTTTTCCGCGTCGGCAGTGAGTGGAAGGCCTTTCTCTTCCATGCAGGCAAGGCCAAGACCGTCACCGTCGAGGCTGGCCGCACCGATGGAAAACTCACGCAGGTGCTCAGGGGTCTCGAATCCGGCGATGAGGTTCTTCTCCATCCACCGGATAGCGTCGCAGATGGCAGCGAAGTAGTGAAACGGTAGGCTGGAACCCCACGCGACAGCTTTTCCTCTCGACACAACGCGGCCCGGCGTGGACGATTCCCACCTCATGCGCCTCTCACTCCGCACGCTCCTCCCCCTCGCCGCCATCCTGCTTTCGGCATCCTTTGCCATCGCCCAAACGGCCGATGGCACCGATAAACCTGATGCTGAGGCCGCCAGCGCGGCCAAAGAGGCGCTGCAAAAGCTCTTCGCCCCGTCGAACTCCGCCGAACAACTCGCCGAGCTCGCCAAAGAGGCCAACAAGCTCGGCATCCCTCGCCAGCAAATCATCGAGGCGAGACTCGTCTGGGGCCTGCGGAATCAAGACACGGCGTATTTGGCGAAACTCCTGCCCGAGGTGGAAGTGCTCGCGGCGAACTTTGATCCCGCTCAAGCCGCCGCGATGCCAAACGCCGAAGCCGTCCAGTCCTTTGCCTCCTACATCCGGGCGTTGAAGGCGCAGGACGACAAGGATGCCGAGGGTTTCAAAAAGCACATTTTGGAGGCCATTTGGCTCCAGCCCGGCCAGGCCACTGTCTTCATCCAAGCCATTGAAACCATACGCCGCGCCGAAATGATGGCCGCCCTCACCGTCGATATGAAGCTGCCCATCACGGATTCCATGGGCGAAGCCACCACGCTCGGCGATGTCGTCGCCGGTAAAAAAGCCATCCTCATCGACTTCTGGGCCTCCTGGTGCGGCCCCTGCATGCAGCTCATGCCCTCGCTCAAGAAGAAGGGCGAATCGCTTCCCGCCCATGGCATCGTTGTGGCCGCGATGAACAAGGACGATGAAAACGCCCTCGGCATCGCTGAACGCATCCGCAAGGAGCAGGACATGAAAATCCCCTGGCTCATCGAGCCCGCCGAGCGGCCCTTCACCAAGCTCTTCGAGATCGATAGCATCCCCCGCATGATCCTCATCAGCCCCGAAGGCAAAGTCCTCTTCAACGGCCACCCCGAAGACCCCGCTCTCTGGGCCGCCCTGAAGAAGGTCGATGCCAGCATCGAAGAGGCCCATTGAGACGGCCTCCCGGCACTCGAAACTCGGAACTTCTACCACCTTCCGGAAAGCCTCGGCTCCTCCGGTCGTATGTTTGCGGCCCCAGACGCACCAAAAGGGTTGCCTAGAAATTGGCTCCCGCTAAACTGCGCCGCTTTACCCGTCACCGGGCACCCAACCACCGACACTCGACCCCGACAATGCCTCTCGCCTTCCTGCTCCAAAATGGACTCATCCTCTCCATCGCCCTCGCTGCGGTGGGCCTCGTTGTGGCCCTGATCCTCATCCGCCAAATCCTCGCCTCCTCGCCGGGGAATGCCAAAATGCAGGAAATCGGCGGTGCCGTGCAGGCCGGTGCCAAAGCCTACCTCAACCGCCAGATCGTGGCCATCGTGCCCATCGCTCTCGTCATCCTCGCGGCCATTTGGTATCTGCGGGATGCCGTGACCGCCGTCGGATTCATCGTCGGGGCCGTCTGCTCCCTCGCCGCCGGTTACATCGGCATGATGATCGCCGTGCGTGCCAACGTCCGCACCGCTCAGGCCGCCTCCGTAAGCAGCCACTCGGCTCTCAAAGTGGCCTTCAATGGCGGCGCGGTCACCGGTTTGCTCGTCGTGGCGCTCGGCCTGCTCTCCGTCGGCGTTTTCTACATGGTGGTCAAAAGCATGCACCCGGAAGGCAAGCATGCCATCGACTCGCTGATCGGCCTTGCCCTCGGCAGCTCGCTCATCTCCGTCTTCGCCCGTCTCGGTGGCGGCATTTACACCAAGGCCGCTGACGTGGGCGCTGACCTCGTGGGCAAAATCGAGCAAAACCTCAACGAAGACGATCCTCGCAACCCCGCCACCATCGCCGACAACGTGGGCGACAACGTGGGCGACTGCGCCGGCATGGCCGCAGACGTTTTCGAAACCTACGCGGTGTCTCTCATCGGCGGCGTGCTCGTCGGTGCCCTCACCGCCGGTGCGGAATCGGCCAACGCGGCCGTCATTTATCCCTTCGTGCTCTGCGGACTCTCCATCATCTCTTCCATCATCGGCATCGGTTGGGTGAATATCGTCAAGCAAAGCCCCACCACCTCCCTCGTCTGCGGCGTGGTTGTTTCCGCCCTCATCAGCGCCGGACTCTTCTGGTGGGCCACCAGCTCTGTCTTTGGAGCCACTGTCATGCTCAACGGTGTCAGCGTTACCAGCAGCGCCCTTTTCCAATGCACGCTCATCGGGCTCGTCCTAACGCTGCTCGTGGTGTGGATCACCAATTACTACACCAGCACGCACCACAAGCCCGTGCGGCTCATCGCCAAGGCTTCTGAAACCGGCCCTGCCACGAATATCATCGCCGGCATCAGCGTCGGACACCACGCCACGCTGCTGCCCGTGCTGGCCATCGCCGCGTCCATCTGGTGCTGCTTTGAACTCGCAGGTCTCTACGGCATCGCCATCGCCGTCGTCTCCATGCTTTCCCTCTCCGGCATCATCATCTCTCTCGATGCCTTCGGCCCCATCACCGACAACGCGGGCGGCATCGCCGTCATGAGCGGTCTGCCAGAAGATGTGCGTAAAATCACCGACGAGCTCGACGCCGTGGGCAACACCATGAAAGCCGTCACCAAAGGCTATGCCATCGCCAGTGCCGGACTCGCCGCCATGGTGCTCTTCGGCAGCTATGTGGAAGATTTGCAGGCCTTTATCGGCCACAAGGTCGCCTTTGACCTCACCAACCATGAAGTCATCATCGGCATGTTCATCGGAGGTCTGCTGCCCTTCCTCTTCACCGCCTTCTGCATGAGTGCCGTCGGTAGCGCCGCCGGAGCCGTCGTGATCGAAGTCCGCCGCCAGATCGCCGCCAAGCCCGGCATCCTCAACGGCACTGAAATACCCGACTACGCTCAGTGCGTCGGCATCGTCACCAGCGCCGCCTTGAAGCAGATGATCCTCCCCGCGCTGCTGCCGCTGATCTTCGTCATCGGCATGGCCTTCGTCGGCTACCAGGCGCTCGGTGGCGTGCTCATCGGCACCATCGTCACCGGTCTCTTCGTCGGCATCTCCATGACCGGAGCCGGTGGAGCCTGGGACAACGCGAAGAAATACATCGAAGAAGGCAATCACGGCGGCAAAGGCAGCTTCGCCCACGCCGCCGCTGTCACGGGCGATACCGTCGGCGATCCTTACAAAGACACCGCCGGCCCGGCCGTGAACCCCATGATCAAGGTGGTGAACATCCTCGCCATCCTCATCATCCCCATCATCTTCAAGAAGTAACCTTCACAGGCACTTTCCAAGCGGCGGGAGCAATCCCGCCGCTTTTTTGTGCCCTTCGTCAACAAACGACACCACACAGATCGGTTGTCGCTTCACGCCGCGATGCCTTTGATGAAAGTCGCCACATAGTCCACGACGCGGTCAAAGACACGCTTCTTGGAGGGGCCGCGCTCCATGAGCTTCATGGGTTTCAGGATGATCTCGGCAATGTCGGGATCAGGCAGAGGTGCCTGGCCGGTATAGACATAACGGTCGATCACCTTCTTGAGCTTGTCGGCATCGAGGTCTTCCTCAGCCACCAGTTGGTCAAAGGCAGCCACGCGCTCCTTTTCCCAGAAGGCCTCAAAGCTGTCGGGGATCTCCGCCTCGCTGCCGAGTTGGGGCAGATTGTCCTCGATGAATTTCTCGATCAGCTTGGCCTTGCTGCGCAGTTCCACGTCGCCGGTTACGCTGTCGAGGATCAGCTTGCGGAGCTTCGGAGCCTCTTCGGCATCGGCGTTATAAAGCCGGGCCAGCAGTTGCAGGATGTACTGCACGTTGATGATGTCGCGGTGGAGCAGTTCCAGCTCGAAATCCACGTCATGAAGGATGCTGGCCTTCTCCACGGTGTTTTCGGACTTCACCTTGTCGTAAAGATCGAGGTAAGCGCTGCGGTAGTCGGCAAAGCGCTGGGCAGGCAGGGACAAATCGTTGTCGTCAAACTCGGAGAAGCTCTCTAGGATGTTCCGCAGGCGCATCAGCTCGCGGAAGATCTTCACGAAGGCCATCTCGGCCTCTTCGTCTTTCAAATCCTTCACGCTTTTGACAGTGGGCGTCAGCTTCAGCAGCTCCATCGCCACCTCGTTGAACTTCGAGACGTAGTCCTCGTAAGGCGGCACGAAGACGGTCTCTTTCGCGTTCACATCGGCGAAGAGCGCCAACGCATCGTCCGTGCGCTTCTTGAGGTTGCGGAAGACCACGATGTTCCCCTGGCTCTTCACCTCGTTGAGGATGCGATTCGTGCGGGAGTAGGCCTGGATGAGGCCGTGGTGCTTCAGGTTCTTGTCCACCCACAGCGTGTTCAGCGTCTTGCTGTCGAATCCGGTGAGGAACATGTTCACCACGAGCAGCAGGTCCACTTTCCGCTCCTTCACCTTCTTGGCGATGTCCTGGTAGTAGCCGTAAAAGCTCTGCGTGTCCTTCGTGGAGAAGGCGGTGCCAAACATCGCATTGTAGTCGCCGATATACTTCTCCAGCTTCTCCCGCGTGTGCGGATCACCGCCCTCGCCGCCGATGATTTCGCCGCCTTCATCGAGAATGCCGTCTGCGTCCTTGTCCTCCTCGTTGCTGGTGTAGCTGAAGATCGTCGCCACGCGCAGCTTGTGCTTTCCGGCAGCTTTGCGGGCGGCGAACAGCTCATAATACTTCGTCAGCACGTCCACGCTGCTCACGCACATCATCGCGGTGAATTCCTTGTTCCGTGTTTTCACCGCGTGATGCTCGACCACATAGTCCACGATCTTCTCCAGGCGTTGGGGCGAGTCCATCAACTCCTTGGTGTCGATCCCCTCGACCTCGATGTCCACGTTCGTGGCGCTGCCTGGCTTCTTCTGGTAGCGGCCCACGTACTCCACGGCAAAACGCAGCACGTTCTCGTCCTTGATCGCGTCCGTGATGACGTAGCTGTGCAGCTTCTGGTGAAAGAGATCCTTCGTGGTGTGCTTCTTGCCGTCCTTCGTCACTGCGTTCTCAGCAAAGATCGGCGTGCCGGTGAAGCCGAACATCTGGTGGTTCGTGAAGAACTCCGTGATGCGCCGGTGCGTGTCGCCGAACTGGCTGCGGTGGCACTCGTCGAAGATGAAGATAATCCGCTCGCCCTTCAGCTTCTCCATCTGCTTGAGGTGCTGCGCCTTGCTGATGGCCGTGTTCAGCTTTTGCAAGGTGGTCACGATCAGCTTCGTCTCATCGCTGAACTGCTGCACCAGCTTCTTCGTGTCGTTCGTGCTGTCCACGCTGTCCTTCTGGAAGGCGTTGAACTCCTTGATCGTCTGGTAATCCAGGTCCTTCCGGTCCACGCAGAAGACCACCTTGGCGATCCCTGGCAGAGCGGTGAGGATCTGCGCCGCCTTGAAGCTCGTCAGCGTCTTCCCGCTGCCCGTTGTGTGCCAGATGTAGCCGTTCGGGTTTTCGGCAGGCGGATTCAGCACCCGCTCCACGATCCGCTCCACCGCGTAGTATTGATACGGGCGCAGCACCATGAGCACCTTGTCCGTCTCGTTGAGAACGATGTATTTGCCGATCATCGCGCCCAGGTGCTCGCGATTCAGGAAGGCGGAGGTGAAGGCTGGCAGCTCGCGGATGGTCTTGTTGTCCTCCGCCGCCCAGTAAAAGGTCTGCTTGAAGCTCTGCCGCCGGGCATTGGCGTAATACTTCGTGTTCACGCCGTTCGAGATCACGAAGAGCTGCACGAACTGAAACAAGCCCTGCCCGCTCCAGAAACTGTGCTTCTGGTAGCGCTGGATCTGGTTGAAGGCCTCCTTCATCTCCAGTCCGCGACGCTTTAGCTCGATCTGCACCAGCGGCAGACCGTTGACGAGGATGGTCACGTCATAGCGGTTCTTGAAGGTGCCTTCCGCCGTCACCTGCTGTGTCACTTGGTAGCGATTCTTGAGCGGGTTCGCGCTGTCAAAGAAGCTGATCCACACCGTGCTGCCATCATCGCGCTTCAGTTGCATCCGGTCCCGCAGCGTCTTCGCCTTGGCAAAGACACCCGCCGCGCGGTTCAGGTGGTTCAAGACTTTGCTAAACTCCACCTCGGACAGTTGCAGCCCGTTGAAGGCTCCCAGCTCCGCTTTCAGGTTCGCCAGCATCGTCGGCTCATCATTCACCGCCGCCTTGGTGAAGCCCAGACCCACGAGCTGCGCCACCAGCTCGTTTTCGAGGACCTGCTCTGGCTGGGTGAATGGGAGGACGGCTGGCATGAAGGTAGAAGTTGAATCACGACCGGCAGGCTTTCACCACATAATCTAGCAGGGCGCCGGAAAGGGGCTGCACTCGGAGGTCGATGGGAGCCAGCAAACCGCCTTCCATGAGGATCAGGTTTCCCCGGTGCGTGTCGGAGATCGCCACCTGGCGTTCGGGATCAAAGTAGGCCACCTCGCCACCGGCGGTGAAGCGCTTCCAGCCGTTGCTGGTGAAGAAGTCGTTGATTTGAGCCAGCGTGGCCGGTTCTCCCGCGATGGCCTGCTGCTGAATCACCAGCCGCAGCCTACCATCTTCCTCCATCGCGCCGAGAAAGCGCACATTGTCCCCGAACAGGTCATTGTGCAGGTGCCAGCGCTCCAGGTAGGCGATGGGCGAGGCCCGCTCCTCCTCGTCCTGCCGGTAGAGGACCAGCATGCCAAAGAAGTCCGGCCATGTCACCTTCAGGTAGGTGTTTGTCTCCGGCTGGAACCACACTTGATGCTCATTGCCCTCGTCGTCAGGGGCACGGCTTAGCTCTGGGAACGCACTTGGTAAACCACAGAGTCCTCTTTCAGCCGCATAGGCTCGGAAGATTCGGACTTCTTCGAGGTAATGGGTAGCACAGCCTTGAAGACGCGCAGTTGCTTCACAGCGGCGTCGTAGCTCTTCAACGTGTGTTTGGAGCGGGATTCCCGCAGTTGTTCCGAAAGACTCATGGGCTGACATTCAGGGTGGAGGGTTTAAAGTTCAAGCGTCAAGGCACCACCCACTGGCAGCGCGGGTCAAAAACTAACCGGAGCCTCGCGACCAAACAACCTCTTAAACGCCTTCTTCCAGTCGCGGTGCGGGATGTCGTTTTCATACATCCACTGCTCCACCACTTGATCCACCTTCTCGTCGTCAATGTGCCCAGCCTCCAGCATCAGCTTCATCACGCCGAGGCTTGAGATGGTTTTCACGTCGAACTCCTTTGCCAGCTCGATCATGTCCCGGTCATCGGTGAGCACAGCAATGCCTAGCACATGCGCCGTCGCCACGATCCGGGTGTCGATGGGCGAGGGGCCTTTGCCGTAGGGCCTAAGGAAGGCATCTTGAACATGCTCCCACATGAAATCATAGGTCGCTTCGATCTCAGCTTTCTGCTCCAGAGTGAGGCTGATGGAGCGGCTGCGGTTTTCGGCATACTTCGTCTCCACCACCCAGTGGAATTTGTTCTTTAGCAGTGGGCTACGCCGAAACTCGTCATTGAGTTCCGCATGGATGTAGAGGGTGAGATCCTCTTTCCCGAATGGCTGGCAAAGCAGGGGATGGATGTTCTGTGCCAGTCTGAAGTAGCTGTTGGAATCGACGATGATTCTTTTTGTGCCATGCCACTTCGTGCCTCCGCATCCTTGGGTTAGTTTGAAAGAGCCTCCAGATAGGCTCTCGCATCCATCGGACTCACATCCAGGATGGTGGCGATCACTCCCGGTCCGGCCTCTTTTTCCCGGACGTATTTGCCAAGCACTCCGTAAACTTCTGTTCCGAAACTCTCCTGCGCCACGCGCATGAAATGATCCGCCGTCGGCTGAGTGCCATCAAAAAGCTCGGTGCTCAGCGTCTTGTAGCCTTTGTTGAAGGCAGCGATGGCAGGGAAGAGCGTCTTGGACTCAATGGTTACGAACGAACCCTTCGTCTCTCGTGCCCGCTTCTCGATCTCCAGATAGACCGAGTTCGGGGAGATGGTGTGCTCCTTCGCCCATTTCTCCAGTACCTTCAGGCGTCCCTGGTCGGTCTTTGCCCGCTCATAGTCGGCCAGAGCAGCCTCGGCCAGAGGCGCAGGAAAAAGCAGCGCTCCGGCAAAGGCATCGGCGAAGTCTTCCGCCTCCTGGTCTTTGCCTTCGCGCAGCAGATCGACCGTCAGCACGTGCCCCAGCTCGTGCGCCATCCAGAATTTAAAATCGTGAATCTCCACGTCGAGGTTCAGGTAGATCCAGGTGGTTCGCGATTCCGGCAGATGGATGTGCAGGGCGTTCTCGTGCTTGGTTTTGTGCCCCCACAGGGTCGGGATGATCACTGCCTGATACTTCTGGAAGAGCTGGATCAGGCTTTTGAAGTCAAACGGAGCCGTTTCGGCGATGTCAGCCTCCCGGCGGATGCGGGCCGCCAGATCTTGAAGGTAGCGGTAATCGCACGACGGGCTCTTCAGGCTCGGTGGTCCCAGAAACTCATCCACGCTCAGGTAACCGGCCAGAGGCTTCAAGAAGCGGCCCATGTTCTGGGCGCGGGCGATGTGCTCCTCCGTCGTTTTGCAGGACGCACGCTTGCGGAAGGCCACCAATGGCTGGTCCTTCGGCACGAGACGTTCCACCAGTTCATCATGCCGCAGCTTCAGCAGGCGTCCCAGCGCCAGCAGCTCGGCAGGACGGGGGAAGGACTTGCCCTTCCACCATTTCGACACCGAGGCACGCGTCACACCCAGCCCCTTGGCAATGCCGGACTGGTTGAGTCCCTTCGACTCGGCCGCCTCCTGCAGCTTGGTCATGTTGAGTCGTTTCTCCATTTTTTTAAATTGCGGCCTGTTGTGCCCGAAAACGTCACAATTGTCAACTTTTGTCAACGAAACGAACCTTATCAATCGGTGGGTTAGAGCGGCCATCTCGAGACCAGCACTTTTTAAACCGCTAATGAGACGCTGACATGACGCTAATCCAGAAAGCTCTTCATTAGCGGCTGATTAGCGTCCTATCAGCGGTTCAAAATCAGCCGCCTCACACAAACATCTGCTGCAGCAGCCCCTTCTTCCAGGCCTGCGTCTGCCTCATCTGCTCTCCCACCGCCGCGATCTTTCCGTCCAACGCGCTCAGGAAGCCCGCGATCTTGGTTTGTTCGGGCAGGCCGGGAACGAGTAGCTTCAGTTTTTCGAGCTTGTTTACGGCCAGTCCAGGCTGAGCTGATGACTCGGACAAACGATTCAGCTTCATGTGATCCAGACGATGCTCTAGCCAGTCAGTCGAGGCGAGATGATTGCCAGCTATGGCGATTGCATGTTCGGAGATGTAAGACTTACCGGATGCTCGGTTGATGTTTCCGCACAGCGCTCCTTGTCGGCCAATCAGCACAAACTCACCCTCGTGGGTGAAACGATCTGTGTAGCCCCGCAGGCCGTTGCCTCCATAAACAGGATAAATGCCCGAATCTTGTATCTCATCCGCCGTGATGCCGTTCCCGCTTTTAAAGGTCGAGCAGATGCTTTTCAGCGTCTTCTCCTCCCAATCGGGGAAGTCGTGGCCGTGGTCGTCTTGGAAGCGGAGGGTCTGGGTGAAGAGCTGTTGCATCACGCCCTTCTTGGTGGCCTCCAGCAGGGCTTTCTTCCGGCTCAGTTGCTCGATCCGCCCATCCACCGCCGTCAGGAACGCCGCGATCTTTTGCTGCTCGGGGAGCGTGGGAACGTGAACTCGAATCGCTCCAACATCAGATGCATTGTAGGATGGCAGGGCTCCCACTTGGGCATAAGCTGACAAGCGAACAGTATCGAGAAGGTGCTTGGCGAAGTCGATGGACAACCAAGATGGCAAGAAAGCCATCATGTTATTATCCATCAAAAACTCGGAGGCGATTCGCTTACGCTCTTGAAAAATGGCAGCTCCAACCTTCGCGAACAGTATAGCCGTAGATCGGATTGGTTTGAATCCATTTCGACGGATTTGCTCCTCGTTTACATAATGATTGGCTGTGCGCATTACCCGCTCGTTTCCAGGCAGGTTCATGTCTGAGACTTTGAAGAACGGCACCCCAACTTTGCCCCCCTGCTCATTCTCTGAGAAGCCAACTCCAGATTTGAAGGTGCCTAGTTCACACAAGCGATGTGAACTCCACTTCTCGTCCTGAGAGAACTTGAGAGATGGCGTATGGATCGTCGTGCTCACGCGGATACCTCCCGAGCGATCCTGGACACGGCCGAGAGACTCCGTGCTCGTGGTTCCTGGAAGACATCAGAAGGCTCACGCAAAGGCGCAAAGGCGCAAAGGTTCCCAGAAGCCTTCAGGCCTTTGCGCCTTTGCGCCTTTGCGTGAGATAAAATACAGCCCTCGTGGATCATCATGGCTCAAAAAGGGGATTGGATGCCGAGTTCCCGGCAAAAAGCGGCGATTTGCTCATTCGTGGCGGCCATATCGCCCTCCAGGGTGCGGAGCTGGGTGGCGACGGCGTCGAGGTCGATGGGCGACTCCTCATCGAAGGTATCGACGTAGCGGGGGATGTTGAGGTTGAACTCGTTTTCCTGCACCTGGCTGAGGTCGGCCACGTGGCTGAACTTTTCGTGGCTCTCCCGCTGCCGGTAGGTGGTGACGATGCGCTCGATGTGCTCGGGGCGCAGGTAGTTCTGGTTCCCCACCTTTTCAAAGCCCTGGCTGGCGTCGATGAAGAGGATGTCGTCTGGGTGCTCGCGGCCTTTTTTCAGGACGAGGATGCAGGTGGGGATGCCGGTGCCGTAAAAGATATTGGCGGGCAGGCCGATGACGGCGTCGAGGTAGTTGCAGGTGTCGATGAGGTAGCGGCGGATGTGCTCCTCCGCCCCGCCCCGGAACAGCACGCCATGCGGCAGCACGCAGGCCATGGTGGCCCCGTGGTCGAGGTGGTGGACCATGTGCTGCACAAAGGCGAAGTCTGCCTTCGACGAGGGGGCCAGCTTGCCATAAGCGCTGAAGCGGTCGTCGCCCTTCAGCACCTCGCTGGCGGACCAGTTCGCGGAGAAGGGCGGATTCGCCACGATGGCCTCAAAGCGCAGGTCGGCATGCTCGGGGGCGGGATGCTCCAGGGTGTCCTCGTTCCGCAGGTCGAAGCGCTGATAATGCACGCCGTGCAGGATCATGTTCATGCGGGCGAGGTTGTAGGTCGTCGGGTTCATCTCCTGCCCGTAGAAGTGGCCCACGTTTTCCACCTCCTTCGCCACCCGCAGCAGCAGGGAGCCGGAGCCGCAGGTGGGGTCATAGACGCTTTTCAGGCTCTTGCGTCCGGTGGTGACGATCTTCGCCAAAATGGTGCTGACCTCCTGCGGGGTGTAGAACTCCCCGGCCTTCTTCCCCGCGCCGCTGGCGAACTGGCCGATGAGATACTCATAGGCATCCCCCAGCACGTCCGCCTCGGTATCGGCGAGGCGGAAGTCGATCTTGTCCAGATGCACGAGCACCTTGGCGATGAGTTCGTTCTTCTGGTTCTCGGTCTTGCCGAGCTTCGACGAGCCGAGGTCGAGGTCCTCAAACAGCCCCTCGAAGTCCTCCTCGCTGTCATGCCCCATGGTGCTGGACTCGATGTGCTTCAGGATGGCGGCGAGGTCCTCCAAAATGAAGTTGTCCTCCTTCCGTGCGCCTTTTTCCGCCACGCGGTGAAACAGCTCGGCGGGCTTTAAAAAATAGCCCAGGCGGTCCACGGCCTCCTTTTCGATGGCCTCCAGCATCTCCGGTGCTCCGCCTTGGCCTCATCCAGCTCGGCAAAGGTCACGCCGTCGTGCTTCAGGATGTCATCGGCGAAGAGGTGGATGCGCTCGGAGAGGTATTTGTAGAAGATGAAGCCCAGGATGTAGTCCCGGAACTCATCCGCCCCCATCTTCCCACGCAGCGTGTTGGCGATGTTCCAGAGCTGGGTGTGGAGGGTCTGTTTTGCGTCGTCGGCCATGAGGGAGGTGTTTTATCCAAGCAGTAGATGGCCTGCATAGCAAGAATTCGGGACGTGGCCGGGGGAAGGCTGCATCAGGCTGATCCCATCCTGAGAAGTTTGAAGCCTTCATGAACTGGTTGAGCCTTTTTTACTCAGAGTGATGGCGGTGTGAAGGTTCAGTGCTCCTATCCGGCTCCACCTCTCCCTTTTTTCATGACCCTCCAAATCCCCGATTACCCCTTCAAAGCCTTCATCTTCGACTGCGATGGCACTTTGGTCGATTCGATGCCGCTGCATTACATCGCGTGGTGTGAGGCACTGAAAGCGCATGGGGCGGCATTTGAGTTCACGGAAGAGTTTTTCTACGGTCACGCCGGTGTGAAGGAGCAGGATGTGGTGCGCATCCTCAATGAGATGCACGGCACGAGCATCGATCCCGTGGCCGTGGATGAGACGAAGGCGGAGATTTTTCATCGCCGCATCCCCGAGGTGCTGCCAGTGGAGCCGGTGGCGGCCTTCGCGAGATCGGTGGCGGGGCGTTTCCCCATCGCCGTGGCTTCCGGCAGCGCGGAGGACACCGTGCGGGGCTGTTTGACGGCCACCGGGCTGATTGACCTCTTCGAGATCATCATCACGCCGAAGGATGTGCGGCTGGGGAAACCGGCACCAGATATGTTTTTGCTCGCAGCCGAGCGCATGGGCATCGCCCCGGTGGATTGCCTCGTGTTGGAAGATGGAAACAGCGGCCTGAAGGCGGCGGAAGCAGCTGGGATGCAGGCCTTATTTATTCCACGCACGCTGCGCTGAGAAAAGCTGGACGTTTTGGCACGCAGCGTGGTCTGATGGAGCCCTCAACCCAACAGCCCATCCATCCTGATGCTCAAAGAATTCAAACAGTTCATCCTCAAAGGCAATGTCGTCGATCTCTCCACCGGTGTGATCATCGGCGCAGCCTTTGGCACTATCGTCACCGCCTTCACCAAGGGGATCGTTGAGCCCATTCTTCGGCTGCCCGGCGGCGGTGGTGACATGGGAAAAGGCCTGGCTTGGAAGATCGGCACTTACGTCGATGAAAAAGGAGCCACCGTGGCAAACAACATCGACGTCGGGATCATCATCAATGCCTTTATCGGCTTTTTGATCACGGCAGCGGTGATCTTCTTTGTGATCGTGAAGCCCGCCAACAAGCTCATGGCTCTGAAGAAGAAGGAGGAGGAGGAGGCCGCCGCGCCGCCTCCTCCTGCTCCAGCCGCGGACATTGTCCTCCTCACCGAGATCCGCGATCTGCTGAAAAAGTAGCTCGTTGGTCCATCCGACCTCTCTCCGCCGATGTCGGCGCTTGATCTCGCCCCTGTCCTGATTCAGACCTGCATTCACCATGTGGACCCCCATCAAAACCTTCACCGACATCAAGCTGGAAAAAACCAGCGACGGCATCGCCAAGATCACCATCAACCGGCCGGAGGTGCGCAATGCCTTCCGGCCGCTGACCGTTCGAGAGATGCTGGAGGCCTTTGACATCGTGCATGAGGACCGTGATGTCGGCGTCATCATCCTCTGCGGTGAAGGCCCCCTGGCCTTCTGCAGCGGTGGCGATCAAAAAGTGCGTGGAGAGGCCGGCTATGTGGGCGATGACGGTGTGCCACGCCTCAACATCCTCGATGTGCAGCGGAAGATCCGCACGCTGCCGAAGCCCGTCGTGGCCATGGTGGCAGGCTATGCCATCGGTGGCGGGCATGTGCTGCATGTCGTGTGTGATCTCAGCATCGCCGCGGATAACGCGAAGTTTGGCCAGACCGGCCCCAAAGTCGGCAGCTTCGATGGTGGCCTTGGCTCCAGCTACCTAGCCCGTATCGTGGGGCAAAAGAAGGCGCGGGAGATTTGGTATCTCTGCCGCCAATATGATGCCCAGCAGGCGCTGGACATGGGCCTCGTCAACAAGGTCGTCCCACTCGCCGAGCTGGAGACGGAGACGATTCAATGGTGCCGTGAGATGCTCCAGCACTCCCCCATGGCTCTGCGCTGCCTCAAAGCCTGCCTCAACGCCGATTGCGATGGTCAGATGGGCCTGCTCGATCTCGCCGGCAATGCCACGCTCCTTTATTACATGAGCGAAGAAGCCCAGGAGGGCAAAAAAGCCTTCGTCGAGAAACGAAAGCCGGACTTCTCGCAGTTCCCGCGTTATCCGTGATGACCATGCGCTCCTCGTTTCTAATCCTGCTGGGCTTTTGGAACTTTGTGAGCGTGGGCCTCGCTAGCACGCTGGACGCCATCACCTTTGCCACCGTTCCAGGCAAGCTCTTCATGCCCGTCCATGAAGCCATCGATGAACTCGACTGGGAAATCGTCCGGGATGCACAATGCCACGTCACCCGCTTAAATACCCTGGAACTACGCCCCGGCATGCTTCGGCAGTTGGTGGATGGCACGGAACTGGTCAGCACCGAGCAACTCGCCACCGCAGGGGCCGTCGTCGCGGCTATGAACGCCGAAGGGGAGGTGAAAGTAGGTGGCTTCTTTCATGGCTTCACGCTGCGCGCCGGAGCGCAACGGGTGGAGGTGAGCCTGAAAAACCAGCGCCTCAAAGGCTGGCAGGGAGAGCGCCTCGTGCTCGAAACGAAAATCAGCTCCGGACGCAACGGTGCCACCCCCGCCGGGAAATTCCACGCCGGCCCCTACCGCTCCAAGCTGCATTTTTCCAGCCTCTACAACAACGCCCCCATGCCCTGGAGCGTGCAGCTCCACCGCCACATCTTCATCCACGGCTTCAGCAGCGTGCCGGACTATCCCGCCTCCCACGGCTGCATCCGCATGCCCCTCACCAGCGGCAATCCAGCCCGCTTCTTCTATGAATGGGTGCTCTCCGGCACGCCCGTGAGTGTGACGAAGGATTGATGCCAAGCCACCCTCTGAGCTGCTTTTGTTGCCTCATTCTCAACACACCGACCACCGTGTGTGCAGTCTGAACCACGAAGATAATGGCCCGTGGGTTGGAGTGTTCGAAAAGTTAGGAAGAGCTGATCCGCCGGGTTTGCAGACCGTGAAGTAACGGGCTACGAAGCCCGCATCATGCCATGGAAAACATCGAATCCTCCCGGCGGTGAAAGGGACCTTTACGCGTGCTCCCTCTACCCGGCGAGGCGTGGTCGAAGGGTTTTCGAGCTGTTCCGGGGAGAGGGCTGGGGTGAGGGGCTACGCCGAGTTTGCAAACACGGCCAAGGCAGCGGCGAACCTCGAATGCCATGCGCCTCGCCCGTTCTGTCTCATGGCATCTACCCGCCGCCCGATCGTAACGTCTTTCGATCACCAAACCAGGCATTGCATCATTTGATCTGATACATCGTCGGACGCCCCGGGAACGTTGAGCTGCTTTTGGTGAGTGTCCGCACGAGACGGGACACCTGACGCCCGGCGAGGTCATACGCCTGAATTTCACAGATAAAGCTGCTGAGCAGGCCATGCCGCACGCCGGCGGCGGTGCTGGTTTCGTTGGACCACGCTCCATCTTGCCGAACGATGGCGGTTCCGAGCACCTCACGTCTAGGCGTCATGATTTTAACCTGGAAGCCCGGCTGACCTGTGCCCAGAAACTGGGGGAACAATCCTTGGGAATGGACCCACGCGTTGGTCAGCTTCAAAGCGGCGGGGGTAGGGCGGGCGTCGATCTGGTAGTACACGGCATCCGAAGAGTTGCCCAGGGTGTCTGTGGCGGTGATTTTCCACAGCTCGGGGTTGTAAAAATTCCAGGCAAAGGGCGCGGTGATAAACTGCCAGCTTCCACTATTCGAAGCCTGTACCGATCCTTTAAAATTGCCAGCGTCATCCGTCAGGGTCACGATGGCACGCGGCTCCGTGCTTCCGCGCAGAAGTTTTCCTCCGCCGGCCTCCCAGTCTTGCGAGATTCCCCCGACGACTGGAGGCGTCCGTTCGACGCGGAGAGTGACGCTGGTGCTGGCCACGCCGTAACAGTTGTCCGTGACGAAATAGCCCTCCACCCTGTTTTCATTCCCGCCGTAGGGTGGTTTTTCTCCCAACGGGATGACACGGCAATAGATTCGGTTGGGATACTCCCCATCCGCGCCCGCGCCAACCCAGTCCCCGGGCAGATTGAGGGTAAGCTCCCCGAGGTTACTTTGTTCTTTGGACACGACGATCTTCAGCGTGGGGGCGATCCACGATGGATAATAAATACCCGGCAGGGTTCTGGCTCCCGTGGGGAAAAGGTAAATCTCCTCCCCTTCATCGAAGGGCTTGCCACGGCTGGACAGCGATAGTCTGACCTGCCCATTTTTGACGAGAACAGCGGCTCCATCAGGCCGCTGAGACGATAAGATGTAGTTTCCAATCGCGACCAAGCCCAGCTTTTGCATGGCGCAAACCGGTGATTTCTGAAGAAGGTCGGCAAATCTTCGAGCGTCGTTGTAGGCCGCTTCATCTTGGATGATGCCAATGAAAAGCGAGACCGCCGATACAAAGGTTCCGATGACGGAGAAGGCCATGGCACCGATCGAAAACACTGCCGAGATGCCCAGGGCGATGCCAACGGTCTCTTGCACACTCGACAATGTGGCCGCCATGACGGCGACTCCGTCCACCACCGAGCAAACCGACTCCAAAATAGCAAGTGCCCCGCTCACGATGTTGAGAGAGCCTGCCAGCGGATTTTGCCCCAAGGCTTCAGCTCCGCCGATCACCGTGATGATGCCAACAACCGCTCCGGCGACTCCGCCAACACCTTTGGCCATCCCTCCCGCTCGATTCAGCCTGAGCTTGTACCCTTCGAAATTTTTCGTGGTTATCGTTTCAAGATGATTCTTGAGATATTTGGTGGAGGCCTCTGCCAGGGTGCTGGTGACCTTGAATGCCGAAGCAACGGTGGAAGCCATCTGATGGCCAGAGGCTAAGGAGTCCGGATCTCCCACCGTCTTGCCGATCAAGCCAATCGTTCCGAAGACCCCAGACACCAAGTGAAACACGCCGGTGTTGGCCATCTTAGACGCGTTCGGGAGCAAGGTGCCGGCGTTTGCGTAAATCTTAGCTCTTTGCAAGGCGGAAAGCACCGAGGTCGGGTTTTTGGCGGCGTTATCCCACACAAACTTGAACACCTGGATCATATCATGAATCACCACAGGCTTGCCCTCTCCGTCCGAGCTTACACTGGGATCAAGATCAGTCATCATCTGCAGCAGTTCCGCCACTTTGACGGGATCCATATTGTTGCTGGCATCAAGCAAGGTGGATTGCAGAACCGCTGGCTTGAGTTGTGAAACGGACTCCTCCAGCAGAGCCGTGGAAACCGCGTCTAGAGAGCCCTTGGTAACCGCCGCGTAATCTGCTGCGGTGAGGCAGGCGGTAAATCCCGACATCTCTTCGGTGAACCTTGCCATGGCTCTTTCCACACTGGGTTCCTGCCGCAGCAAGGAGCGGAGCGTCTCCCCCGAACAGGCTGTCTTGGCGTCGTTCAGAATCTGCTGGTAATAGGACGGCACGGTTTGTTTGAAGTCGTCGCCCAAGTTCTCGGCTTGAACCAAGGGGGGACGGATGGCGGGCCCCAGAATCTCACGCTGGAGTTTGTACTGGAATGAAAAGCGAAGCAGCTGGACGCCCGTGAACCGGACTGAACCGCCCGCGTTCAACGCACGGCGAAGTACGGACGTTTTGGCGGTGGACGAAGGGGTGAAAAATGCGGCGACACTGAAGCTGGATCGAAAATGGTTGGCGATGGCTTGATAGAGGCGGTTGTCGCGGGTGCGCGTATCGGTTCCATTCGCCAGATAGGAAGCGTTGGCGGCAGAGGCCGGGGCACCAACCATCGCGCTCAGGAGCTGCGCCCGCTGCACTCGATAACAATCCTTAACCTCCGGATCTTGAAGCAGGCTGTTGATGCGAACGTTGAGACTTGCGCGCAGACCGCTCACAGACCTGGGAACCTTCGTTGATTGGAGTCTCCTCCAATAACCGGCCGCCACACCTGCTTCCAGCCGCCTCATGTCGTCACACAGCAGCTGCATGACCGCCACCTTATGCGCGACGTTGTATTTGGCCCTGCCATCCGGCAGCTTGGGGAAGCTGAAGAAATCAGGGCCGACTTCTCCCAACAGGTGACTGTAGCTAGCGCCCACTCCGATCACCGCCCCTTCACTCAGAAATTGATCAAAGTCGTCCTGATTGTCCGGAGCGTCTTTCGAGTTCAGCCAGCGTGAAAGGTCATCCGCCGTGAGGATGCCGTCGTATTCGCGACGAGCCAATGCTCTGGGATCATGAGCTGATTGGAAGGACTCCAGTTCACGGAACATTCCTGGACTGGACCAGAACCGCGCCGCATCCCTCATGTCAGGGGCTGCCCAGATTCTTGCAAGCTGATCCAACCTGTCCCGGCTCATGCCTTGGGGATAATATTGCTGGAAGTGGGCCATTAACTTGGTCGTGATCTCCCGCAGCACCGTCCACGGTTTGTCTTGTTCCCAGTTTTTCAATGCCGGAGGGAGGGAAGGAGAGGGGAGGGCATTCTGGGCCAGCAGTGGGTTGGCGAAGAGGGCGAGATTGAGGACAATACCAGTCCATAATTTGAGTCGATGGGTCATGAGATGAGCCGCGGTGGTTTCGGTTCTCGCGGGTTAACCCACCACACGCGCCAAGCTGCCGTCTTCAAAAAAAACAGGGTGGCAGTATGGTTTCAGAAATTAACGAGAAGTGGATAGCGGTGAAGGAAGAGGTGCTACGCCACCAGAGCCGTGTTTGAAAACCATCAAGGGCACTCGAATGCTGCGGCAGCAGATTAGCCATCTCGCTCCGTCGAACCGACCGAAGGGAGATAGCCAGCCGTAGGCTGCCCGAAGCGTGACGCGAAGCGCCAGCAAATGAGCTGGGCGCTTCTCAAAGCCCCAAGTTGACGCGTGGTGGGGATTCAACAGGCTGGCGAAAGCCTAAGACTCATCTCGCGGAGCGAGATAGCCACTTTGCTTCGCCTGATCGTTGCTGGCAGGTTTTCAAACACGGCCTAGATCCATGGTGCGGCCAGCTCGACGAGGAAGTCGTTCCTTCAGTCCGAGATCGCCGTTCTCAAGAGCCGCAACCCCTTAAGTGAACCGATGAACCCGGAGGCTCTTGATCTTCATACCCGCCGGCCTGGGATGACTCTGAAGGAGAAACGTCCGATTGGTCGATCTCGGAGTGGCCGGGCATCCTTTCGTTCCTCGGTTACTACCCTTTCGGCCAAGAAACCACTGCGGATCTTGTGATGAAGGCACGGCGGTGCCAAAGTATGGATCAGAAGGAATTGGCGCAAGTAGTCGGCGTGATTGATCAACAACTCCGCCGATGGGAACATGGGGACGAAATCCCCATATTCGACAAGTTGGAAGTTCTTCACTCACTCGGATCCTACTAAATCGTGGCGGGTAGGATCGCGGAATCTGTCAGCATTGAGGCTGAAATGACCATTTTGCTTCGCCGGATCGCGGCTGGTGTTTTTTTTCAATGAGTCTGCGCGGAGGCCTGATGCCTCGCGATGAGCAGCGGTTGGATTTCTGCCCGATGACTCAAATCATGAGGTGGTCGCCACCCTTGATGATGTGGTCGATCTTTTGGAGCGCGATTGGGAAAAGGGGGGCTCTGTCTCCGTGGATTTGGATCGTGTCGTGATGAACTGCAGGACTCTTCCAGGCGGCTGCATTCAGACAGAATCAGCGGATAAACTTGGCATCGGCCATTCGGAAAATCGCGAGTGCCATTCGTCGATGGCTGCTGAAGACAAAAGCTGGAAAGAGCACTTTCTGCATGAGCCGCCAGGGCACGACGCGGCTGAGTTGTCGAATTTTTGCGAATGAACGGCACTAGGTGCAGGGAATCGGTGCAAGAGGACACCAGCGTCAATTTGGAGATGAACATCTGCGCTGCGATCTCGCACGAAATCAGGCCACCCAGAGAAACTCCGATGAGGCTGTCCCCAGGCTGGATGCCATTGTCAGCAATTAGTTGACGTGCATATTCGGATAAGCCAACGGCAGGTGTGCTGAGTGCCGGGTAGTCCACCGTACGGTTCAGGAACGGGAATTGATCGTCCGCAAAAAGGTCTGAGGTAGCGCCAAGGCCGGGGATTAAAAATACGCTCACAATGTCAGTTACGAGTGGGTGAGCCTTAGCTGAGATGCATTTTCAAGTCTGCCCGTCACACTTAAAGAATAATGCCACCCGATATCCCAGAGAGAACCCGCAAGAAAGTCTCTTCCGGCATGAGGTTTATCGCTGCCGGAGGCGTGGTTCACGGAGGAGGATGCCTACTGCGCCAGCTCTTACGTCTGCTCACTGACCAAGTTCAGCAACGTCTGCAAGGAGGCTCAGCTACGGCCCTGAGGATGCGGGTTCCTTGCGCAGACACACGAAGATGGCAAGCATTCCACACGCCGCAGTGGCTGCTAACAGTAGGGTGCCGCCCGGGTTTGGGTGAAATCTGGCGTAGCCGTTCAACGTCTGCCATAGAGCGTAGCACGCCAGCAAGCAGAAGCCTAGGACGGCATACCGCAGGCTGGTGAGTCTCCCCATCATGTCCACACCCATCAGCCGAATCACCCAGACCCAGGCTGGCAGGACCTGCAATGCATGAACCACGATGCCATGCACAAACTTTGGTACGCCCGCATGGCCGATGATGTCAGGAGCATGGCCCGCCCCCAGCCTTGCCGTGCCATAGGCCACCAGGGCAAATCCGAAACCGCAGCTGAGCACCAGGAAGGCCATCCCCCAGCGGATGGCTTGGGTGTAGTCAGGATCTGCCATTGTTCCTTTGAATGTGCGTCGCCATACCACGAAGATGGCAGCGGAGAGGATGAGCAGCAGCAAGTCCACTGCGGAGCCAAGGGCTTGGTCGAGGGCCGCACCTTGATTAAAATGAGCCGGAACGGAGCGCCAAGTCTGCACGGTGATGATAAGCACCTCAATCACAGAAGCTCCAGCCAGGGCCCATGGCAGCCAAGGTCCACGTGGCGGAGACTTGCTGATGACCCAGGCCAAACTAAGAAGCGTGCTACCAGTAGAAATGCCGAACAAGATCGGCTTCCGCCAGCCAATGGGGCTGCCCCAGTCCCTGGGGTAGGCTACCTGCATGACCAAGTGGGCCGCCCCGAGCAGCATTAAAAATCCCCCAGCCAAAAGTAAGGAGGGTGGCCATCCCTTGGGAAATGCCGCATGGCCTTGCTGTTGAGTTGTGACTCCGTTCATCGGAGACATTATGAGGCTGAAACAGGCGGAGGGAAATGGGTGTTTAATGGGCGTGAAATAGTTTCATCCACGCTCGCTTGTCAGGCGCTGTACAAGTGGAGGAGATCGGAAGGGAAGTTGTCACCTCTGGCACGCGGACTCAGGTTCATCGATCTGGAGGTGTGGACCGTGGGGTTTGGCCGCGTGACACTGTGCCGGTCAGCGCAACACCTCGTAGAATTTGACAGAGATGCGTTTAACCACACTTCCATCCTTGGATGGAGTGGATAGATTTGCTAGAAACCGCTCCAGGAGGTGACAGATCATTTTGGCCCGGGTAATGCCATGCCTGTAACGGACCAAAACTGCTGCCCCCTGCTTGCATTGTCTCATTGTCTGATCATTACCGCCAGCGCTGCAACGAACCGAGCCCCATCCCATTCTTGCCTGCACCACACTGCAATTGCGCTGAATCCGCTTCGGCTCAACAGACGTTTTTTTCACCCGTGGTCACCGTATCTCTTCCTCAAACCCTTGTTGCAGCCTACGGTCTTGTGTTGTGTTTTTCTAGCGGTGCCAAGGGGGCGGATGGACCTACCACGGCTCTGGCACGGTCGGTCACGGAGTTTGACGGCAAAGATGGCATGAACTGGCAGGTTGTGAACGATGGAGTGATGGGTGGGCTGTCAGAGGGCAAACTAACGCCGAGCCAAGCCGGGACGATGCTTTTCAGTGGCATGCTATCGCTGGAGAATAACGGTGGCTTTTCGACCTTCCGCAGCAGCGATTTGAAGCTGGACCTCAGCAACCATCTCGGCCTGCTACTGCGTGTGAAGGGCGATGGTCGCACATATCAGGTTCGACTCGCTACTGATGCCCTTTTTCGCGGCATGGAGGTGTCCTTCGCGGCTGAGTTCGCCACCGAAAAGGGCCAGTGGATCGAAGTGAAGGCTCCCTTTGCCGACTTTAAAGGCAGCTTCCGAGGCCTCGACCTGCCTGAGGTGCGGCTGGATACCTCCAAGGTTCGTCGCGTCAGTATTTTGCTCGGCGATAAAAAGCAGGCTCCTTTCCAGGTCGAGCTCGACTTCATCCGGACATATGGCGCAACTTCAACAAAGCGTTGAGGCTGAAAAAGAGGATCTTATGTTGCGCATCGGAGCCAGCCTTTGCTAGGCACAAACCATCCCCCCACCGAAACCACAATCAGGCCACCAAAGGCACAACCGCTCTCAGTTCATGATGCGCTCCCAATTGCTCTGCTTGTTGACGGCATTGGCAGCTCTGCCGATGTCGGCCTGTCAACTGCTTCTCCCCCGACCGACACGACCTCTACGGAAGCTCCAATTTGACTCCCAAGGCAACGAGGCCCGGGAACTGGTGCTACTCTTGCCGGGGCGCTTAAGTCCGCCTGAGGAGTTTGTTCAATTTGGCATCGTGGACCTTGTCCGGAAGCAGCGCCCCCTGGCGCGAATCGTGGCTCCTGATCTGCATCTGGGCTATTACATGCGGGGGCTGGCAGATGTCTATCTGCATGAGGAAATCATTAGCCCGGCAAAAAAACAGGGGTTGCGTGTGACGATCATCGGCGTCTCGATGGGTGGACTTGGGGCACTCACTTACTCCCTTCGTTTCCCTGGGGAGGTGGATGAAATGCTCCTCCTCTCGCCGTTTGTCGGAGAGAAGGAGCTTTTGGCTGAGATTGAGCGAGCTGGCGGGCTGGAAAAATGGGAGAGCCCAGTGGAAACTCCGCGCAGCAAGGCCGAGGCGCTTCAGAAAATGTGGATCGAAATAAAGCGCCAGTGGCTTTCTCGTTCAGGCCCGCCTTTTCCCATCGCACTCGCGGTGGGAAAAAGCGACAGACTACTGGCCAGCAATCGATTCTTTGCGCGCTACATCTTGAAGCCCGATCAACTAATTGAGATCGAGGGTGGGCACGATTGGGATTGCTGGAAACAAGGGACGGTGATCATGCTCTCGAACCCGAAGGGCTGAATGCACTTCTGCTAAGTAATTACTTTTGAGCCTTTCCTGGACAAATCCGCAGGCATGCATCCCTGCGCACATTCCCCGCACTCTGGTGTGCCGAAAAAGTTCGGAATGAGTTCATAATGCCATCCATTATTGTGCTATTTTCTTAGAAAAATGTATCCGCATGACTGTAAGGTGGCGCACAGCAGCAGAGGAAGCGGAGGGTTTGAGTGGCGGTGATCTGGTGCCACGCGCCGGGAGGAATGAGGATGGCGTCGCCAGGGGTGACGGGGCGGGATTCGCCGTCGATCTCGATGTTGCCGTGGCCTTCGAGAATAAAGTAGAATTCTTCGCTGAGCCGGTGGTAGTGGCGCTCGGTGGGTTGGCCAACGGGGACGGTGGCTTCGGCGAGGCTTTGGTTCTGCACCGGGGCGTTCGTGCGGTCGAGGATGCTGCGGATGGTGCTGCCGTCTTTGGTGGTGAAGGGGGCTTGCGCGGAAAGCGGATTGATGGTCATGGCGAGAGGCTGTTTTTCATGTCTGGCGGCTCAAAAGGCAAGCTGGCAGGCCGGAAAGATGCGGTGTGGGCAACATGGACTGGACGCTACGTCCACGACTGTGCATGTGTCGCCAATGAGAACGCTCAAGGTTTCCCAGGATGATCTTCATGCCCGCATCATTGAGAGTGTGCGGAGCGGACGTGCGACTTCGCGCGGTCGGCTGGCGAAGCTGCACGCGGTGGCTCCTTCAACGATGGGGCTCTATGTGGAGCAGCTCTTGGCCACCGGTATCTTGAGGGAATCCGGCTTGGTGAAAGGGCTGGCGGGGCGCCCGAAGGTGAATCTGGAGGTGATGAATGGCATCGGCTGGTTTGCGGGGGTGGAATTCACGGGGGCACGCATCCAGGTGGTGGCGGTGGATTTTGCCGGTAGGCCGATGCATGGGGAGACGCATCCGTTGGCTCCTGGTATCGGGGTGAAAACGGTGATTCAGGAGCTGAAAAGCGTTCTCCATGACCTAGCAGCGAAGGTGCCGGGAAAGCTGCTGGGGGTGGGCGCCGGTGCTCCGGGGCTGGTGAATCCCGAGGCGGGTATCGCCAGCTACAGTGTGTCGTTTACGGAATGGCGGGATGTGCCGCTGCGTAGGCTGCTGAATGAGGCCATGAAGGTGCCGACCTCGCTCGAAAACAATCTGCGCACGGTGGCGCTGGCGGAGCGCTGGTTCGGCGGTGGGCGTGAGACGCCGGATTATGTGATCCTCGGGCCTCGTAGCGGCTTTGCCCTGGCGATCGTGAAGGATGGCGCTCTGATGCGTGGGACGCATCAGGCGGCGGGTGAGATCGGCCTGTGGCCCTGGCCTGCGGGAGATTCCGCCACGCAGATGCATGAATTGCTTTCTGCGCCTGCGATCTGGCGTCGCCTCACGGGCAGCCCACCGGGCACGTCTGCACCTGCGAATCTGCACTTGGCGCTCGAAGGCCTCGCTGGCACGCGGAGCGAGGCGTGGGAGGCGGTGACGGAGGATTTCGCCCGAGTCATCGGGATGACGCAGTTGCTCATCGATGCCCACCTTTACTTCCTGCACGGGCCGCTGACGGCTCTGGGCTGCCGTTTTTGCGATGAAATCACGCGGAAACTGAAAACGCTCTTCCCAGCGCTGAAGAACATGCCGCTGGAGATTCGCCCGTCCCAATTGGGGGATGAGGCCGGTGCCCTGGGGGCTGCCTGCATGGCCATGGAGGCCTGGGATCCCGGGCTGATCTGATCAATGGATTCCGCGGAGCGGAGTGGTTGCCTCACAAGGATTCGAACCTTGAATAACAGATTCAGAATCTGCTGTGTTACCATTACACCATGAGGCAGCGGGTCGTGGGGGCCAGGACACTAGAGGCTGCGGGCGGGCTTTCAAGTCTGGCGAAGGGCTTTTTTCGCGTGATCAGTCTCCCAGGTAGGCTTCCCGCACCTGCGGGTTGGCACGCAAAGCCTCAGATTTATCCTGGAGCAGCACCTGACCGGTTTCCAGCACATAGCCGTAATCGGAAATCTTGAGCGCCAAATTCGCATTCTGCTCCACCAGCAGGATGGTCAGGCTGCGCTCCTTGTTGATGACGACGATCTGCTCGAAAATCGAGCGCACCAGCATCGGCGCGATGCCGAGTGAGGGCTCATCGAGCATCAGGCACTTCGGTTTGCTCATCAGAGCACGGGCGATGGCGAGCATCTGCTGCTCTCCGCCGGAAAGCGTGCCCGATAGCTGGCTGATGCGCTCTTTGAGCCGTGGAAACATCGTGAAGGCGTATTCGATGTCCTCAGCGATCCCTGCCTTGTCGTGCCGCAGGTAAGCGCCCATGTGAAGATTCTCCTCCACCGTGAGGTTCGCAAAGACCATGCGACCTTCCGGCACATGGCAAAGACCACGTGCGACAATCGCATGGGCAGGCTGATTGGTGATGTCCTCGCCGTCATAGCGCACGGTGCCGCCACAGGACTTCACGAGGCCTGAAATCGCCCGCAGCGTGGTGGACTTGCCCGCGCCGTTCGCGCCGATCAATGTCACAATGCTTTTTTCCGGCACCTTCAACGAAATGCCGTGCAGCGCTTTGATGGAGCCGTAGGAGACTTCCAAGTTTTCGATTTCAAGCATGGCGGAGGGTGTTGATGGTTGAAAGTGGATGGTTGATGGCCAGAGAGGGTCGTCGATCACGCATCTTCCAGAAGCGAGCGACGCAGGCCGCTGAGCATCTTGCCTTGCTGCTCGGCTGCGGTGTAAAGTTGTTGGAACAGATCTTCCGTGAGAAAGCCTTGATGACGTCCGATGAAGGACTGCGAAACGACCTCAAACACCGAACCGGTGGCGATTTCAATGAAGCGTGCAAAGTCTTTGCGTGAGATGCGCGAAGAACCTTCCGCAATGTTGGAAGAAACCGAAACCGCCGCCCGCCGCATCTGATTGGTCAGGCCAAAGCGCTCATCCGCAGGGAAACCGCGTGTGCTCGAATACACTAGGTCGGCAAACTCAATTGCCTTCTGCCAGACCTCCAGTTTTTCAAAGCCGAACATGGTGGATGGTTTTTAGTTGATGGTTGATGGCCGGAAAGCCGAACATGGTGGATGGTTTTTAGTTGATGGTTGATGGCCGGTTGCCTTGGACGATCAACGATCAACCTCAGACCATCAACCAACCTCCTCCTCTTCCTCGGTTCCCAAATAGGCCGCGATGACCTTCGGGTTCTTTTGAATCTCTCCAGGCGTGCCTTCGGCGATCTTTTTGCCGTATTCGAGCACGGCGATCTTTTCGCAGATGCCCATGACCACCTTCATGTCGTGCTCCACGAGCATGATGGCGATCTGAAACTTGTCTTTGATGAACTGGATGAGCTTCATCAGTCCCTCTTTCTCCGTCGGGTTCATGCCCGCGGCAGGTTCGTCGAGAAGAAGGAGCTTCGGCTTGGTGGCGAGGGCGCGGACGATCTCCAGGCGACGCTGATCGCCGTAGGGCAGGCTTTTGGCTTCTTCATCGCGCAGCTTCGCGAGATCGAAGATGTCGAGCAGTTCGATCACCTGCATCTCGACCTCGCGTTCGCTATGATGGAAGCCAGCACCGCGCCACAACGCATTGCGGATGCCATGGGGGCGATGCAACTGCGTGGCGGCACGCACGTTGTCAAAAACCGAGAGCGAGCCGAACAGGCGGATATTTTGAAAGGTGCGAGCGATGCCGAGTTTCGTCAGCACATGAGGTTTCATGCCGAAAATAGGCTGGCCGCCAAAGTGAATGGAGCCTGCCGTGGTCTGATAAACTCCGGTGATAAGATTGAAGGCCGTCGTTTTGCCCGCGCCATTGGGGCCGATGAGACCGACCAACTCATTGGCATGCACTTCCAGGCTGAAATCGCCAACCGCCGTGAGGCCGCCGAAGCGGATGCTGGCTTTGTCCAGTTTGAGCAAAGGAGTCATGGGAGTTGATGGAGAATGGTGGATGGTTGATGGCCGGAACCAAGCCGCAGCAGGGCTATCCCAAGCGCCAAAGACTGCTTTCTCCCCAAAAGGCCGAAGAACCTGAAATCATTCAGGCCATCAACCATCAACTCAAAACCATCAACCCTCATACCGCCGCGGCTCCTTTCTTTTTCTGCCCCATCGTGAACAAGCCCTGCGGACGCAGCATCATGAGGCCGATGATGAGCAGCGCGTAGATGATCATGCGATAGTCTGCGAACTGGCGCAGCACCTCTGGCAGCAAGGTGAGGAGAATCGCCGCGATGATGACTCCCACCGTGCGCCCCATGCCGCCGAGGATGACCATGACGACGATGTCGATGGATTTGAGGAAATCGAAGCCCGTGGGGGAGAGGAACTGCTTGTGGTGGGCATACAAGCCACCGGCGACGCCGGCGAAGAACGCGCCGATGACGAACGCGGTGACCTTGTAGCGCACAGGATTGATGCCCATCGAGCTTGCGGCCACCTCGTCGTCATTCACCGCGATGAAGCCGCGCCCGTAGGTCGAGTTCACCAGCGAGGCGATCACATAAATCGTGACGGCAGCCAGGGCGAAGGTCCAGCCGAGCGTGGTGTATTTGGGAATGCCTTTCAGTCCGCTCGCGGCACCCACGCTTTCCATGTTTTGCACCACCACGCGGATGATCTCGCCAAAACCAAGCGTGACGATGGCGAGGTAGTCTCCTTTGAGCCGAAGCGAAGGCACTCCGACACCGAGGCCGATCACGGCGGCCACACAGCCGCCCAGCACGAGTGCCACCAAAAAGAGCAGCGGCTTGAGGCTGTCCGGCACCATCGGTGAGCAGACCAGTGTCAGCTTGGCCGCCGAATAACCGCCCACGGCCATGAAACCTGCGTGACCGAGGCTGAACTGGCCGGTGTGGCCGTTGATGAGGTTCAAGCTCACCGCCAGGATGATGCTGATGCCGCAGTCGATGGCGATGCCGAGGTAGTAGCGGTTAAACTGCGCCGAAAAGAGCGAAACCACCACCGCGAGCACGATGCCCGCCAGCAGCCAGCGCTTCGCCCCGGCTAGCGCAGTTGATGGTTGAAGGTTGATGGTTGATGGCATAGTTAGAAGACTCGCGCTTTGGATTTTTTCTGGCTATCAAGCAGCGCAGTTGATGGTCGAGAGTTGATGGTTAACGGCATGATCGGAAGGCTCGCTTTGGATTTTTTCTGGCTATCAACCATCGACATTCGACTATCAACTCGACTCACACCTTCTCGACGGTGGCCTTGCCGAGTAGTCCGGCGGGTTTGAAAAGCAGGATGAGAATGAGGATGGCAAAGGCGATGCCATCACGATAACTCGACAAGCCGGAGATGCCGCCCGCGAAGGTTTCCAGCAGCCCTAGCAACAAGCCGCCGAGCGTCGCGCCCGGCAGATTGCCAATGCCACCGAGCACCGCCGCGATGAAGGCGCGGATGCCCGGCTGCACGCCCATGAGCGGCTCGATGCCGGGTGCCTTCAACGCGTAAAGAATGCCCGCGACCGCCGCCAGCGCCGAGCCAAGTCCGAAGGTGAAAGCGATGATGCGATTGATGTTCACGCCCATGAGCGCCGCCGCCTGCTGGTTGAAGGACACCGCCCGCATGGCCATGCCGTTCTTGGTTTTATGAACGATGAACCACAAGCCGGCCAGCAGCAGCGCGGTGACGAGCACCACCACCAGATCATTGCTACTCACCACCAGCCCGGCGAGATGAAAGTCCGTGGCGGGCAGCAGTTGCGGAAACGGTTTTGTATCCGCACCAAACACCGCCTTGTGCTGGCAGGTAAACTCAATGAACAACGACACGCCGATGGCCGTGATCAGAACGGTGAGCTTTGGCCTGGAACGCAGGGGCCGGTAGGCCAGAAACTCGATCAGGATGCCGATGCCAGCACAGATCAGCGCGGAGAGCAGCGTGACGAGCAAGGCACCCGTGAGCGATGGCAGTGGGATGATCTTCTCGATGGCCGGAGCGATGAAAAACGCCGCATACGCCCCAAGCATGAGCACATCACTGTGCGCGAAGTTGATGAACCGCAGCACGCCATAGACCATCGAGTAGCCAAGCGCGATGAGGGCGTAGATGGAACCCAGCGCGAGGCCGTTGATGAGTTGTTGGGAAAACCATTCCATGGGGCGGGATCAGAGAGCAGGAAGCTGGGCGATGATTTTGTCCAGGACGGACCTTCGAATGTGCAGACTGGAGCGCGACGGTAATTCCGCAAGCAAGCGATGGATTTCGACGAGACTCCTTAAACCATGCGTGAAGCCACGAATCAGCACGCCGAGGGTGCCATGCACCGCGCAGCCAAGAGCGTTACCTGCGATGCGGGCCGCCGCATCATCGGTTAAAAAAATGCCCGCGCCCATCTGTTCCAGCAATGCCAGGGCCACAGCTTCGCCTTCATCAAGATCATGCAACGCGATCAATGCGACCAGTCGGCTTGAACCCGTGTCCGGATTGGGTTGAACGCTTAACGTCGGGATGTCACCAGCCTGAAGCAGTGGGCGGTGGCGGATGGCCTCATCCCAGACAATTTGAGGTGCGTAGATGCGAGGAAAGGTGGCCAGCAGATCGAGACAGCCAAGCTGATCCAAATGAATCAGCGGACCAGCATCCAGAATGACCACAGCACCTTCATTCATCGTCTTTTTGCAAACCCCATCTCACATCGTTCAAGAGTTGTGCTTCCTGAAGTTCAGGACGGTGCGAATAGAGATAGCGCCGCAACCCTGTGACCACGACCTCATCGGAGTTCCGCGCCCAGCCCTCGCGCACATACTCTGCGAGCTCCTCAGCGAGGTCGTCCGGGCATTCGATGGAAATAGTCTTCATGGCTGGCGGGAAAATAAGCTCACGGAGCTACGGTTTCCACAAACTTAAACGCCCCGCCCTTCACCTGCAAAATCACCGCAGATTTCACCGCGTCACGCTGGCCGTTGATGGCGATCTTGCCAGTTACGGCATCGAATTCCTTCGTCGCGGCCAGTGCATCACGCATTTTGGCACCTTCGGTGCTGCCTGCGCGCTTGATGGCATCAGCGAGGAACATGGCTGAGTCGTAACCGAGAGCCGCCATCGCATCGGGAAGCTTGCCGTTGTAGCGCTTCTTATAGGCAGCGACAAAAGCGGTTACCTTTGGCGATCCGGCATCGGAGGAGTAATGCGTGGAGAAGTAGTGGCCCTCGACGGCGCCACCTCCGATTTTCACTAGTGTGTCACTTTCCCAGCCATCACCGCCGATGAGCGGCACATCGAGGCCGAGCTGCTTCGCCTGGATGCAAATCAGCGCGACATCTGTGTAGTAGCCAGGAACGAAAACAGCATCCGGCGCGGCGCTTTTGATGGCGGTGAGCTGGGCTTTGAAATCCTTGTCACCACCGTTGAAATCCAGCTCACTCACGATCTGACCACCCGTTTTGGTGAATCCCTCCTTGAAGAATTTTGCCAAGCCCTTGCTGTAATCGCTCTTCACATCGGTGAACACGGCCACCTTCTTCGCTTTCAAGGTGTTGGTGGCAAAGTTCGCCATCACCGTGCCTTGGAAGGGATCGATGAAACACACCCGGAAGATGAAATCGCCTGTCTCCGTGACCTTCGGATTGGTGGACGCAGGTGATATCATCGGGATGCCATTCTGCTGACAGATCGGCGCGGCTTCCAGTGAGCGGCTCGATGCCACTTCGCCAAGAATCGCTACCACACCGTCTTTCGAGATCAGTTTGTTCACGACATTGGCCGGTTCGCCCGCTTTCGACTGATCGTCCTCCGTTTTGAGTTCGAGCTTCTTCCCAAGCACACCGCCAGCCGCATTGAGTTCCTCGATCGCCAGCAGCGTTCCTTCATGTGAGGAGATGCCAAAGGTGGCCTCCTTACCTGTGAGCGAGGCGAATTCACCCACCAAAATGGTATCACCACCGCCGCCAGGGCCACATCCGCTTAAACCCAAGATGCCGCCACCAATCACCAATGAGAGGAGCAGGCCGCGCTTGATTGCCTGATCCAGTGCGCAGATGCCATCTTTCGATTCAGCAACACGCTGAACATCCGCTTGAGAACTTAAGAGGTTATTTTTCATAGAATTGTGCGCAGCTTCTAGCAGGCGACTTGGGAGATGACGAACTGTTTTTTAGCCAGTATCGCAATCAGGCAAATATCGCCTTTCATCGGGTGGTCTTGATCGACTTTTCCCAGCCCGAAAAAGTGAAGCTGATTTAGTGCCATTAAATCAGCGTTCGCCAGTCCTGCCGCATTCCAACGTACGATCCGCCTTTCCCATTGCGTTCACTGCGCCCTCACCGCTATCCTCGCGACCCATTCCATCCATGAAGACCTCTCTCTTCCCCAACCGTCGTGCGTTCCTCCGCAACACCGCGCTCTCCGCCGGTGGCCTTTTCGTCCCCAATCTCCTCCTTGGCCAGGACGCCGCCAAGAAGCTCAACGTCGCCGGTATCGGCGGTGCGGGCGGCAAGGGCGCCTCTGACATCGCCATCGCCGGTGAAGGTGCCAACGTCGTCGCCATCTGCGACATCGACGGCAACCGTCTCAAGGACGCCCAGAAGAAGTATCCGGGTGCCAAGATGTTCACCTCCTTCCAGGAGATGTTCAACGACATGGCTGACAAGATCGACATGGTCACCGTCTCCACGCCCGACCACGCCCACTACCCGGCCGCCATGGAGGCCATCAAGCGCGGTAAGCACGTCTGCGTGCAGAAGCCCCTCGTGAACCGCATTTGGGAGGCCAATGAACTCCACGCCGCCGCCAAAAAGAAGGGCGTGAAGACCAACATGGGGAATCAGGGCCACACCGGCGAGCAGATCCGCCAGCTCAAGGAATGGATGAACGCCGGCGTCGTCGGCAACGTGAAGGAAATTCACGTTTGGACCAACCGCCCCATCTGGCCTCAAGGCACCGCGGCGAAGGACATTTATACCGGCAAAGCCGCTCCGAAGCCCCGCAAGAAGGACGAGGCCAATGGAGTCGCCGAAGCAGTCGGTCAGGCTCCTGCGCATGTGAACTGGCAACAGTGGCTCGCCCAAGTGCCGGAACATCCTTACATGCCTGGTTTGCACCCCTTCGCCTGGCGCGGCAGCGTCGATTTCGGGGCCGGAGCCATGGGTGACATGGGCTGCCACATCATGGACGGTCCCTTCTGGGCCTGCGAACTCGGCGAACCCTACAAGATCGAAGCCGAAGTGGGCGACCTTACCGACATGAGCTGGCCCGCCTGGTCCCACGTCATCTGCCACTTCAAGCACGTCAAATACGGCGAGATCAAGCTGCACTGGTATGAAGGCAAAAACGGCGATGTGCCGATGAAGCCCGCTCGTCCCGCCAAGCTCGAAGACGGTCGCGACTTCAACAAGATGATCGGCGGCTTCATGATTGTGGGTGACGAGGACACCATCCTCAACCCCGGCGACTACTGCGAAGCCCTCGAAATCGTCGGCAACCGTCCCAAACTGGCCAAGTTCTTCAAAGAGACGCCCAAGACCCTCGAACGCTCCCTCGCCCCCGGCAAGCCGCAGCTCGAGCTCGTCCGCGCCATCGAGCAGGACAAGATCGCCGGCAGTAACTTCGACTACTCCGTGCCGCTCACCAAGCTCTGCCTCCTCGGCAACCTCGCCATCGGCAATCCCGGCAAGGTCATCGGCTGGGACAGCGCCAAGCAGGAGTCCGACAACGCCGATGCGAACAAGATGATCAAACGCGCCGCCGTCCGTTCTGGATGGGAATACAGCGCTGCTGGCATCTGATCTTCGCCTCGTAAAACTCACGCCCGGTGGTCGAAAGGCCGCCGGGCTTTTTCTGGCCTTTTCGGGTGGCTCCCTGCTAGCCTGCATGCGCTGGAGGCACGTCACTCGAAACCTCGTGCCTCCTGCTCACTCTTTATGTTCATCCGCCTGCTTCACCTGCTGGCCTTGTTTGCCGTGATGGCATTGAGTGCCTGTACCTCACCATCTTTCCGACGTCTGCCACCACCTCTCGCGTTCACCAACAGTCTCGGCATGCTTTTTGCCGAAGTGCCGGTGGGCCATGGCGAAGTGCTTTTTGCCTGCGAGGAGACGCAGCGCGGCCATCTCGCGCTTTTCCAAAACCTTCCTTCGCTGGCTGCGAAGGAGGCTGCAAAGCCTGCCTCACAGGTGAGTTGGAAGGATGCGGTGGCTTTTTGTGATTGGCTCACGCGGTTGGAACGTGAAAAAGGTCTCATCAGCATCCGTCAGCGTTACCGTCTGCCCACCGATCACGAGTGGAGCTGTGCCGCAGGTATTGGGCAGCTCGAATCTGCCCAAGAATCACCCATGGCTAAATCGAATCGCTTGGAAGGCCTATATCCTTGGGGCACCGCTTGGCCGCCACCGCGTGGTGCGGGGAATCTTTGTGGGCGGGAGTCACGGGCGGATTTCCCCGAAAATTTCATCGAGAACTATCAGGATGGGCTTTCTGGCGGCGATCTGAAGGCACGGGCCTCAGTGGCGAATGATTTTGGCATCCACGATTTGAGCGGAAACCTATGGGAGTGGTGCGAGGACCTCTTTCGTCCGGGCACGAACTGGCGGGTGCTACGCGGTGGCTCGTGGAAGAGTGCCCGCCCGCAGACGTTGCTGGCCTCCCACCGCACGCATGATCCAGACAGCTACTGCAGCGATAGCGTGGGCTTCCGCTGCGTGCTGGTGAATGAAGGACGAGGCCGCATGCCTTGGGAAATTCGGAGGTGACGCCGGCGCTTCGGCGGCCATGATCAGCGGTGAATGATGAACGAGTATCTCACGGCGGTATTTTGGCATGGGGAGCAGACGCATGTGGCGTGCTCTCCCGGTGAATCTGCCGAGGGGTTGGCCACGCGGATGGAGCGGGCGCATGGGTCGCAGGGCTGGTGCTTGTTTCAAACCAGTGGCACGGAGGGCCAGCGGAAGTGGGTGGGGCTAACGAAGGCTGCGATGCTGGTCTCCGCGAGGGCGGTGAATGCTCATTTCGCGGTGACGACGGCGGATCGCTGGCTGCTGGCGCTGCCGCTGTGGCATGTGGGCGGCTTTGGCATTCTGGCGCGGGCTTTTACGGCGGATGTGCCGGTGGAAACGCTGAGCGGAAAATGGGATGTGAAGGCTTTTGCCTCCAAAGCACAGGAAACGGGTGTGACGCTGACTTCGCTGGTGCCGACGCAGGTGTTTGATCTCGTTTCAGCGGGCATCGTAGCTCCGAAAAGGCTTCGTGGGGTGCTCGTGGGCGGCGGTGCCTTGAGCCAGGAGGTGCGGCAGGCGGCACTGAAGCTCGGTTGGCCGGTGCGGACGACTTACGGCATGACGGAGACTGCCTCGCAAGTGGCTTCCGAGGTGGCTGAAGGTGGCCGGATGGAAGTTTTGCCGATTTGGGAGCCTGAAACGGATGCGGAAGGCGTTTTGACGATTCGAGGCCCGGCGCTGGCGAAGGGCTACGCCAGCCGTGAAGGCTCCGAATGGCGCTGGGAGCCGATTGAGGCTGAAAGAGGCCTTCGCACGCGGGACCGCGTTCAGCTGGCTCGCGAAGGCGGGCGATGCTTTTTGCGGTTCACGGGCCGTGAATCCGGTATCGTGAAGATTTTGGGTGAGCTGGTGGCCTTGGGGCCGATTCAGGAGCGCATCGAGGCGCTGCGGCTGGACCTCCAAATCATCGCCGGTGATGCGGTCGTGTGCGATCTACCGGATGCACGAGCAGGCTCACGTCTGGTGTTCGTCGTGAGCGGGATGCCAGCGGCGGATGCAGGACGCTTGCGGGAGGCTTTGAACCTCCACTTGCGAGCTTTTGAGCAGATTCAGTCCGTCGTGGCGCTAGCCCAGATTCCTCGTGGCGACCTCGGCAAGGTACGGCTGGAGGAGCTGAGAAGCCTGCTGGCCTGATCTTACTTCGCGTCGCCCTTTTTGGCGCCTTCGGAGCCGGGCAGCGGCGTGATGACGGGGCGGTCCTTCATCTCGGGGGAAATGAGCCAGCCTTTCGGGTTCTTTGGATTCGGGATGAAGGAAATAAGGAAAAGCTCCTCGATCTTATCCGTGAGCGTTTCCTGCGAGGTGCGGACCACGACATGGACGTAACCTTTCTCTTTCTCGGCAGCGGCGGAGAGAACTTCGATCTTGAGTGTCTCTTTTTTGCGCAGCGTGGTCTCGGAGGCGATTTTGAGCTTCTGGTGCCAGGCGTTGCGGTCAGCCACATAGAATTCCTGCGGGCTCATCTTCTCGAGCTCTTTGTAATCCTTGGCATTGTAGCCCTGGAGCATGGAGGCCTCATCCGTCATCGTGGGAGCGGATTTGATGATGCTCACAGTTTCACGCTGGCGGCGCTCAAGAGAATCGGTGACGATCATGTCCGCAGCGGTCTTCCAGTCCTGCTCGACGACGGCGGTGAGATATTTTTTCACCAGTCCAGCGCACTCATGATCGAGGGGGAGGACTTCCGCACGGAGGATGGAGACGGTGGCGAGAAGGCAGGCAAAGAGAGCAAAGGACGGGCGCATGAGGGGAGGGGCGAACGCCGCGTTTCTAATGCGGCGGGGGGAGGGCGTCAAATGACGATTCAAAGCGTGGGAGACGCGGGTGAATCGAGAAATGGATTTTGGTGCTAGCATTTTTCCTCCTCTTGAATGAACAGGGCTGCTACCGCCTCCGACAAAGACGGGGCTGAAAAACCTCAGCCCTCCTCACTTACACTCCACCCACCATGAAAAGGAAACTCCTCCTCGTCCTCACCGCAGCATCTCTCGCCTCCTGTGCCGCTAGTCCCGGCACCCAGCAGGGAGCCGTCGTCGGAGGCCTTCTCGGTGCTGCCGCAGGCGGCATCATCGGCAATCAAAGTGGTCGCGGCCTGGAAGGCGCGGCCATCGGAGCCGCCGCAGGCGCGGCGGGCGGCGCGATGATCGGAAATTCGCGTGATCAGCGCAATGCTCAGCAGGGCGGTTATTACGATCAGCGTTCGCAGCAATCCGGCTACTACGATCGCAATGGTCGCTGGGTGCCCGCTCGCTCTCAGCCGCAGCAGCAGGGCTACTACGACCGCTACGGCAACTACCACGCCTATTAAGAAGCCGCGTGTCGGCTTCCGCTTCGGCCTGTCCCGCGAAGTCTTCGTTGGACAGGCTTTTCGTTTTGCGGGTAGATTTACGGATGCTGCAAACCATCGCCGATGCTCGGCGCTTCTTTTCTCAAAACGACTGGCGTGCGATCCTGGCACGCATCCATGCCCGGGACACGCATCCGATGATCCAGTTCATCAAATACGGCATCTGCGGCGTCGGGGCACTCGTGGTGCATCAAACGATCTGGATGCTGGGCTCGATGTGGCTGTATCCCGCCATCGACAACGACATCCCGAGGGCGGTCCGGGCGCTTCACTCCACCTACAACAACTGCATCGCGGTGGTCTTCAGCAGCCTTTTCGCCTACTACACGAACGTGCTGTGGGTCTTTAAGCAGGGGCGGCACCATTGGGTGAAGGAGTTCTTCTACTTCATGCTGGTGAGCGTCATCGGCTTCATCGCAGGGCTGGCGGCTGGACCTTTCTTGATTCACAAATACGGCATCCACTCCGTCGTGGCTCAGGGCATTCTCGTGGTCGTCTCCGTGCTGGTGAATTTCTTCTGTCGGAAGTTCTTCGTCTTCAAAGGCTGAGCTGCCATGCTGCATGTCGTACTTTTCCAGCCGGAGATCCCGCACAACACCGGGGCCATCGGTCGCCTGTGCCTCGCCACCGGGGCGCGGCTGCATTTGATCCACCCGCTGGGCTTCAGCCTGGAGGATAAATACCTCAAACGCACCGGGCTCGATTACTGGCAGCACGTCGATGTGCGGCAATACGACGACTGGGAGGCCTTTCGAGCCGCGATGCCCTCACCGAGCGCCATCTTCTTCGTCGAATGCGGCGGCGAGACGGATTACTGGGCTACCGAGTTCACCGAAGAGGAGGTTTTTCTCGTCTTCGGGCCGGAGACTCGCAGCATCCCGCCTTCACTGCTCGAAAACGAGTGCTGGCTGCGCATTCCCATGCGGGAGGGGGGCACCCGCAGCCTGAATCTCGCCACCGCGGCCGCCATCGTGATGTATGAGGCTATGCGGCAGCGGACCCTGGCGGGCATCGCGTCTTGACGCACGCGGCCACCTGCCGACTCTCGCCCATCTTTTTCCCTATGAGCCAAAACGCCGCGCCCCTCATCGCCACCGACGTGCATCGCACCTACCACCTGGCGGGGCATGATCTGCCCGTGCTTCGCGGCGTGAATCTGGAGGTCAAAGCAGGTGAAAAAGTCTTCCTCTGCGGCCAGTCCGGCGCGGGCAAAACCACGCTGCTTTACGTTCTCGGCGGTCTGGAGCAGCCCACTTCGGGTGATGTGCTCGTGCATGGTCGCTCACTCTACAAATCGCCTGCTGCGGAACGGGCGCGGATGCGCAATCAGGTGATGAGCTTCGTCTTCCAGCACTACTTCCTGCTGCCCGAGCTCACCGCGCTCGAAAACGTCGCCCTGCCCGCCATGATCGGCGGCCGCAAGGCCGATGACCGCGCCCGCGAGCTGCTTTCCAAGGTCGGTCTCGCCGAGCGGCTCCATCATTTGCCCACCGAACTCTCCGGCGGCGAGCAGCAGCGCGTGGCCATCGCCCGTGCCCTCATCAACGATCCCGGCATCATCTACGCCGACGAACCCACCGGCAATCTCGACGCCACCACCGGCACCGGCGTCATCGACATGCTCATGCAGGTCGTCGATGAAGCGCAAAAGACCCTCATCGTCGTCACCCACGACCGCGAACTCGCCAAACGCGGAGATCGTCGCCTGCTGCTGAAAGAGGGCAGGCTGGAGGAAGGGTGAGCACTTCGATGTTGAACGTTCCACGTTGAACGTTGAACGTTGGCCGCATGCCCCCGGAAAACTCCCCCACGCCCTCCGAGCCCGCTTTTCAACCGGCTGCAAGACCTCGCGGCGGCTGCATCGGCTCCGTCACGAAATTTCTCTTCTTTTCCGTGCTGCTCGTGGCGCTGCTGCTGCCCTTCACGCCCTTCGCCGGAAAGATCAAACGTGGCATCCAGCAGATCATTGAATCCGCCCGTAGCACGAAGGAGCGCATCATCACTCGCGAGGTGCCCAAAGAGATCGTCAAAGAGGTCCCGGTGACGAAGGAGGTCATCAAAGAGGTCGAAGTCGTCAAAGAGGTGCTGCCGCCGCTGCCGGACAAATACATCCCGCGCAAGGACGTGGATGTCGCCACGCTCTTCAACGGCATCACCGTCAAAACGAACCTCATCACCGAGGAAGGCAGTTTTGCCAGCCTTGAGCGCCTCGATCCCGAGGCCTACAAAGCCGAGTTTCAGCTCTCCATCCGCGTGCCGAAGGCCAATCAAACCCTCCCCGAGCTGGCCCGCATCAATCCAAACCTGCCCAAAATCCTCCCCGGCCTCGAAACCATGCTCACCACCGCCAAAGTGAGCGGCTTTTACCACAAGCTCTATCAGAGCAAGACCAGCCGTGTGCAGAACGATCTCACTCGCCTCAACAAGATCCTCGACCGGCACAACTTCTACGACTGTGAGACCATCCTCGAGCTCACCCACCCCACCACCCAGCGCCGCGCCCTGCTCGTGCAGAGCGAAATGGATGTCGTGGCCGATGGCTCCGATGGAGACCGCCTGCCCACGCTCGACGAGTACATCTACATGTCCGATTACTACCAGCCTAGCACCAGCTACGCCTGGCCCAAGGTCACCGCCACGCCGAACCCGCTCGTCGCCCGCTGGGATGAGCGGCTGAAAAAAGCCAAGGACGAATTCGCCGTCAAAGGCCTCTCCGCCGCCCGCAACCGTGAGCTGAACGCTCTCATCCAAGAACTCACCGTGCAGATCAGCGAGATGAAGGCCCGCAGCTTCCTCATCGCCGAAAAAGATCCCTTCGTCGTCATCTCCCTGCTCTTCCGCGGTTACGCCGACCAAAACAAACACACCCCGCAGATTGGCGATTACGCCTGCGTCATTCACGAAGGCAAAATCTACCCTGCCATCTGCGGTGATTATGGCCCCAGCTTCAAAATGGGCGAGGCCTCCCTGCTCATGTCGAAGACCATCAATCCCAAATCCACGCCCTACCGTCGCGGTGAAGACGATTTGAAGGTCAGCTACCTCTTTTTCCCCGGCACCGCCGAAAAGCCCAACACCGCCCCGAACCTCGTCAAATGGCGTGAACGCTGCCTTCAACTCGTCGGCGACCTCGGTGGCATCGGCCCCGGCTTTGAACTCCACACTTGGGAAGATCCCTTCAAGAAGCCCGAAGAGCCACCACCCGTCACCGCTGCCGCTCCCGGCACGACTCCAGCAGCCGCTCCCACCGGCTCCATCCCCCCTCCGCCTACTCCCACGCCCTCATCCGATGCTCCCAAAGCCGAGAGCAAAAATGTCGAGCCACCCAAAAGCGACGTGAAGAAGGCCTCGGCAGGGACGAAGTCGAAGTAAACCCCGACATGCCGAGTTTCACCTCACCGCAGCCATCTCCCGTATCGGAAGCGATGGATGTTTCCTTCGTGGACAGTCTCGTCTTTTCACGAAGAAGTTCGAACCGCTGATAAGACGCTCATCGGACGCTGATGGCTGCCATGCCTGTGGTCTGGAATGAGTTTCGACATCAGACCCGGGTCATTTCCCAGTCCACTCTTTGACCAGTTTGTTGCCCGCGGAGCCACCCATGGCGGTCACGCCTTTCTGGACCACGGTGCCATCGGTGTTGAAGAGCACATACACTGGCCGGTCAGTGGGTTCCTTGCCCACAATGTCGCGCACGCCTTTGTTTTTGAAGTCGGTGACGACAATCAAGAAGTTCTCCTGCACCAGCTTCTTCGTCTCATCGAATTCCAGCATGCCTTTGATGTGTGAGGCGTTGCTGGTCTTCTTCTCGTCGAGCACGAAGACCAGCACGCGTTTGTTGTCCGCCTTCCCGCGTTTGATCGCCGCGTCCACACTCACGCCAGCGGTCATTCCCAGCACAGCGCGGGAATCAAAGGTGTCCGCACGCACCGGGGTAAGAGCGAGCGTGAGGAGGAGAAGCGGGAGCAAGAACGTGGATTTCATCGTAGGTGGGTTCGTGAGGTTAAAAGGACCGGTCGTGGATTTGGGACAACGACATCACACGGACTTTCTTGTGGTCTTTTCGAGTCTCGGGCTTCGAGGGAGTTTGGGAAGAGATTGGGAGGCGGAAGGGGGGCAGCCAGTTGCCGTCTGACGTCATTTCCTGTCTGCGTCCAGCTTGATCACAAATGGGGTGAAGGCTTCGCGTTGAGGTCCATAGTCGGTCTCTTGCACCCTGACACTGATTCTTCCCTTCCGTTTCCTCTGGCACCATCTCCTCAGGCCGTTTCCCCGGCTGATGGCATGGTTGTAACGCCTGCTCATCTCCCGCCACAGCCTTGGCTGGTGCGCATCCCGGAGATCTTTGAAGGCATCGCCGAGGACATTTTGAGGCGCTTCGGTGCGCAGGGCTGCACGCGGTTGGGACAGGACTTCTATTCGATCAAAACGACCACGCCGGGGCTCATCCGGGATTCGGAGGTGGCGAAGTTTGCGCGTTGGAATCTGCCGCTGGAGCATTCCTGGCCCTGCAACCCGCAGAAGATGGACGGCTTCATCGAAAAGGCCGCGCAGACGCTGCTGAAGAAATTTGGTGCTCGTCAGCCGCAGGGCCTTTTCATCGGCCTGCTGCATCCCACGTCGCCCGATAAGTATTACAAGGGGCTCGCGTCGAACCTGCGCGGACGCGTGCTGCAGGTCTTTCCAAAATTGGCCGCCGGCAGCGTCGAGGAGCAGCAGCCGGAGCGCGAGACGCTGTTTTGCCTCGTCGGCAAAGAAGGCTTGTTTTGCGGCCTGCAATCTCCGCGAGCCTGCAACGGCCTGTATCCCGGCGGCAGCAAGTACATCGATCAGGACGCGCCGGATGTGATCAGCCGCGCCGGAGCCAAGATCGCCGAGGCGCTGCACTACCTGCTGCTGCATCGCCCACCGCTCCCCACCGGCAGTCATTGGATCGAGCTCGGTGCCTGTCCGGGTGGCATGACCTCCGAATTGCTCGCGCGTGACCAGCGCGTGACCGCCATCGACCGTGCGCCGCTGGACCGGCGTCTCGACGGCCGTCCCGGTCTGAAATTCTTCCTCGCGGACGTGGGGACCTTCGAGCCGAGGCCAGGCACGTCGTATGAGGCGATGCTCAACGACATGAACGGGCCGCCGGAGGAGTCCATGGCGCATGTGATCCGTCTTTCGCGCTTCTTGAAGCCGGGCGGGCTGGTGGTCTTCACGCTGAAAGTGCCGCGCATCGAGGAGGTCTCAGGCCCCTGCGCCTTGTTTCGCGAAATCGTCGCCATGGCCCGTTCCGCGGGCCTGCGGTTGTTTGCGCAGACTCACCTCACCTACAACCGGCACGAGTTCACCCTGTTCCTGGAGAAGGCGGCTGCCTGAGCCAAGGGAACCGCCTGCCTCTGCGGGGCGCAGGCTCTCAAGGAGGGCTGCCAACTCGTGTGTTGCCAGAAATCAGGTGGTAAGGTAAATAGCACGCATGTCCGTAATCGCCCTGCGTTTGGATCAGAAGCTGAAGTCGCTGCCTCCGGCCAAAGCGGCTTCGGTGGAGCGGCTTGTCTGGGATGTGCTGCAAGTGGTCGATTTCGAGCCCGCAGCGCCTGCAAGCCGTCTGGCAGACGTTCAGGCGCATGAAGCGCATGTCGCCCGCTGCCTCGAAATGGCTTCGGAACTGGACTGGTCTGATTTGGAACGTCCTGAGCAGGGTGTTTCGGAAAAACGCGAGGACTGGTAATCATGGTGATGCCTGACACCAATGTCTGGATTCAGCTCATCAAGGGCCGCAACCCGACTTTGACTACCCGCTGGCGTTGCCAGTCTGCTGCCGCCATCGCCACCTGCTCCATCGTCAAAGCCGAGCTCTGACACGGAGCGCACAAATACGAAAATGCAGCCCGACGCCGCGAGGTCATCGAGTTCTGGCTCAGCCCGTATGAGTCACTGCCCTTCGATGATGCGGCGGCGCATCACTACGCGGACATCCGCCATCATCTGGAGGCCCGAGGCGAGATCATCGGTCCCAACGATCTCAAAATCGCCGCCATCTGCCGGGCCTACGACCTCACCTTGGTCACGGGCAATCGGGATGAGTTTCGCCGTGTGCCCGGACTGAAGCTGGGGGACTGGACCGGTGTTTCCTGACTTCGCTAGATTTGACGACGCCAGAAACGTCTCACGCCAAGGCGCAAAGGCGCGAAGACGGGGAGGGTTGAGCACGAATTGACCCTAGCATAGCCTTTCCCTTCGTGACCGCGTAACCAGGCTGTGCTGGACGGGGAGCATAGAGCACAGGCTGGAAAGCCTATGCTACGGGACGCTAACGAGACGCTGATGAATCCAGAGACAGAGGATTGGGATAAGCGTCTAATCAGCGGTTCGAATCCGTCCGTTCATGCAGCACTTCGGCTGAAAGGAACCCGCCGGGAGATCGGTGGACCGTGTCGCCTGCCTTCGTGGGTCACGGGCTTCGGAGGCGCTTGGGATGCGATTGGCTTCGCCCATGAAAAGAGTGCTTGGCGAGAGCAGGGGCGGAGAGGTAACATCACGTCGTTCACCTCTTGAATGCCTCATGACTCCGAAGACCTTTGCCGAACAGATGCTTCAGGCTCGCTCGAAGTCGCCCTTGCTCAAACGCGAGCAGGCGCTGAAGCAATTCGCCGAGGTGGAGGCCTTTTTGGCGAGGCCAAGTAAGGCAACTTTAAAGCCCAAGGATTGCTTGCCGCCGGCTCTTGAAGGCCTAGTTTTCTCGCATGAGCACCTTGGCACAGATTGAAATGGCCGTCCCGCACTTGGATGCAGGCGAGTTGTCGCATCTCGAGCGGCTCGTTCACTCGCTGCGGATTCGGAAGGCCAAAAAGCAACGCAGCGCTCTGGATCTGCCGCCTTTGAAACTGGGCAAGGTCTTGAAACCTTTGAGCGCCGAGGACGATCTTCTGGAGGAGATGCTCAATGATTCACGGGATTGATACAGGCTTTCTGGTGGCCGCCGAGGTGACGGAACACGCAGATCATGCGGCGGCGCGGTTAAAGTTTCAGCAGTTTCGGTCTGCTGGAGACCGCTTTGCGCTCGCCCCGCAGGTCTTGGCAGAGTTCGTGCATGTGGTGACGGACCCGAAGCGCTTCTCCCAGCCTTTGACGATGGAGGCGGCACTGGAGCGGGCGGAAATCTGGTGGGAATCGCCGGAGGTGGATCAAATCGGTGCCGATACTCTCTCCATGAGCACCTTCTTTGCCTGGATGCGGCAGCATCACCTCGGGCGAAAGCGCATTCTCGATACCTTACTGGCCTCCACCTTCCGCGAGGCAGGCGTGTCGTCGATCCTCACCACCAACTCCGGAGATTTCACCGTTTTGGGTGGATTCGTCTGCGTGACGCCTTGAGGCCCAAATCTCACGCCAAGGCGCAAAGCCGCCAAGATTCAGAGACTCCGCTGACCTTTGCGCCTTCGCGCCTTCGCGTGAGACTTCAGGCTTCCGTTTGTTCCGCGTGTTCCGTAGGCGGTCATCTGCGGACGTCGGGCCTCTGGCAAGGCCGGGCGGGAAGAGGAGGCGCGAGCGAAGGTGACTGGAGAGACGGGGAAGAAGGCTCCTGAGTGCCCATGGCAAGGTGGGTGAGTGGTCAGCCTGTTGCAGCCTGACGTCATTTCCCTGACGTCATTTCCCTTCTCGTTTTCTATTGTCAGTTTGATCGTAGAATCTCGTGACAAAAGTTTTGTTTCCGTCTTTGACAGGCCAACTCAAAGGCTGGTAGTCATTCTGTGGTTGCACCAAATCACCGTTAGCGCAGCCAGCTTCGGGCGGAAACATGGGATGCGCCGCACTTCTCAAAAACTGATTGCCTGAAAAACGCACTCGCATGAATCCGGCGGTTCTATGCAAGTTTAAATCATCATACATTCTTCTCCAGAACCCAGGTTTTTGATCGACCGCAAGCGGCTTTCTAAAAACGACTAGTTCGGCAAGATCAAAATTACAGGTTGTTCCTGACTCAGGATTTGCTCCAACAATGCAGGGCCAACAATCTGCAGGTATCCAATCAGTGATCTCATAACGCTCAGACGCTTCGTAGGTGCCGTTTACTTGAATGGAGAAAAGCGTGCGATCACAGCATGGAATAAATTCAACCATCACCCCAATGACTTTGTGTTCACGACCAGACACAGAGGGGATAACCGCTAATTGTCTTGAAGTTCCATCGAGCATTTCAATACCCACCACGATTCTCGATCGTTCGTCGAGCCAAATTTCCACAGACTTCAGATGCCCATTAGGCCCCAGTGTAACCATCAAGTTTTTCCGAATTTCGGACCTCAATGGAGGCAGAAAGCTAAAGTAGAGAACCAACCCTTCTTGCCCTTAGTCCTGTCCGATCAGGTTTGCCCGGTTAGCGTGTAGTTCGTTGAGAATGTCGGCATAGGACAATACTTCAATTGGATGAGACATTCGTTGAATCTCTTTCTCAATTCGAACTCGCTCAAAATGTTTGCCGCCACCTGCAATTAGACGAACCCGAGGAAAAGGCGGCATCGAAATGTCGTGAGCATTTTCGAAGTGATCCCGCACCTTTGAGTCAGCAAAGCGTTCGGCGTAGCCAACCACTTGCGCCAAGAAGTCATGTGTTTCAGCACGCAGGTTTGAACGTCGTTTTCCTGGGGCCTTAGTTACAGGTAAATCAGGCGTTTTGATTTCAATAACCTCCCATCTCCCCAAACGATGATTCGCAACAAAATCAGGATAATCGAAACCGCCCTCTTCGTTCGGAAGGCTCGGGTGCGAGACAGCCCGATCAAACCCCAAAACATTCCAAACCACGCTGTGATGCTCAAAAAACTCTTGGCACTGAGCTTCAGTTACATCCTCGTTTCGCAGCAATTCAGTCAGAGAACAAATCGCGTCTTCAATTTGCTGCCGCTGCTGTTTCATATATTCAGGTTGATGAACCTCTTGAGATCAATTCAACATCTTTCATCTGGGTGTATTCAGGTCACCCCACCGCCTCGACGCACCGTCCGCACAGCGTCGGTTGCTCCGGGTGGGTGCCGACGTCGGGGAGGAGGCGCCAGCAGCGTTCGCATTTGGGGTTGGTGCAGACTTCGACGGTGGCGGCGAGGGCGTTGAGCATGCCAGTTGAAGCGGGCAGAAGGTTTATGCGGCCATCAGGACATCGGCCCGCTGGATCATGGATTCGAAGAGGGCCTTGAGCTGTTGTTTCTGAGCCAGGAGGGGACGCTGGGGATTGAGTGTGCGTTCCAGCGCGAGGCCCGTTTCCGGCTCGGTGAGGCGAAGGAGGCGAGAGCCGTCCTTGAGCTTGAGCAGGGTGATCTGGATGTTTTCAGCGTGCATAGGATCAAGGTTCGTCAAAACCGTGGGAACGCAACATGAGGTTCAGCGTGGCCGGACTGGCAGGACCAAACTGGTCATGCGCGGCGTAGGCAGCGGCATCGAAGTCACTTTCATTGAACTCGATGAGGGCTTCGGGAGGATCGTCTGAAGCCACGGCGGCGGCTTCGAGAACTTCGTGATAGAGCGTGACGGAAAGCTCCTTCGCCGACATGCCAGAGGCCAGGATGATTTCAAATTCACGCCCGATGATGGACGTGCGTGCGAGAGCTTCCCTGCCGATGGCGTCGATCATCGGTTCATCGCTGACTTCGACACTCAGGATGATGAAGCCACCGAGAAGTTCGAGTTGAGCGAACGGGGTGAGGTCCATCGTGCTGAGTGATTTGGTTCAGAAGAAGAGGATTCGAGTGCCACTCGAATCTACGAAACGGCCTCCACGCACCGTCCACACAGCGTCGGGTGGTCGGCGTGGGTGCCGACGTCGGGGAGGAGGCGCCAGCAGCGTTCGCATTTGGGGTTGGTGCAGACTTCGACGGTGGCGGCGAGGGCGGGGCCGCGGGTGAGGTGGAGGTCGCTGAGGATGAAGAATTCCTGAAGCGCGGGCACATCGGCGAAGATGGTGTGACCGAAGCCGACCTCGGGGAGGGTGAGCTTGACGGTGGCTTCGAGGTTGGAGCCGATCTGCTTGGCCTGACGGGCGGCCTCGATGGCCTGCTGGATGACGGCGCGGGCTTTGAGGAGGTCTTCGACGGCGGCGGTGGCTGAGTCGTCGGAACCGGACGGGCTGAAGCCCGAACTACGAACGTCGGGGAAGGGCTGCAAATGGACGCTGTCGGTGTGGCCGAGGAATTCCCAGGTCTCGTCGGCGGTGTAGGCGAGGATGGGGGCGAGCAGCTTTACCAAGGTCTCGGTGACTTCGCGGATGGCGGCCTGGGTGGCGCGGCGGCGGGGGCTGTTCGCGGCGTCGCAGTAAAGGCGGTCCTTGGTGATGTCGATGTAGAGCGCGGAGAGATCGCCGGAGACGAACTGGGTGATGGTGCTGACGACCTTGCGGAAGTCGTAGGCGGCATATCCGGCGAGGCACTCGGCGGTGATGACGTGGAGACGCTCGAGGATCCAGCGATCGATGAGGGTGTAGGAGGGGGACTCTGTTGACGGCGTTGACCCGATTGACGGGGCGTCGTGAAGATTTCCGAGCAGCACGCGGAAGGTGTTGCGGATGCGGCGGTAGGATTCGCCGGTTTGTTGGAAGAGTTCTTCGCTGAAGGGGACGTCGTTTTGGTAATCGACGCTGGCGGCCCAGAGGCGGACCATGTCGCCGCCGTATTTGTTGTAGTAGTGATCGGCGGTCATGGGCTTGGCGGCTTTGTCGCTGCCCTGGTCGCTTTTGCTGATCTTTTTGCCGCTGGTATCGACGACGAAGCCATTGGTGATGACGGTCTTATACGGCGCGGTGCCGCGCACGGCGACGCTGACCATGAGGCTGCTCTGGAACCAGCCGCGATGCTGATCGGTGCCCTCGATGTAGACATCGGCGGGGCAGTGCAGCTCGGGATGACGGTCCAAAACGGCGACGGAGGAGGAGCCGGAGTCGATCCACACATCGAGCGTGTCTTTGCAGCGCTTGCTGCCCTCGGGGAGGCCCACGAGGTCGCTCCAGAAGGCGTCGTCTTTTTCAAACCAGAGGTTCGTGCCGTGCTTCTCGACGGCATCGGCCACCTTGTGCGAGATGGTGGCATCCATGATGGCCTGGCCGTTGGCATCGTAGAAGATGGGGAGGGGCACGCCCCAGGTGCGCTGGCGGCTGATGCACCAGTCCGGGCGGCTCTCGACGGTGCCGTGGATGCGATTGCGGCCCCAGGCGGGCAGCCAGTTCACGGTGTCGATGGCCTTCAAGGCATCGGCGCGGAAGTCGCTGATGCAGATGAAGAACTGCTCGACGGCGCGGAAGATGATGGGCGTCTTCGAGCGCCAGCAGTGCGGATACTGGTGAACGTAGGGCGTGTTGCCCAGCAGGGCGCCTTTGGCCTGGAGGATCTCGATGATGCCTTCGTTGCTTTTGAAGACATGTCTGCCGACGAACTCGGGCAATCCGCACTCGGCGGTGTAGCAGCCGGCGTCATCGACGGGCGAGAGGATGTCGAGGCCGTTTTGTTTGCCGGCGATGTAGTCGTCCGTGCCGTGGCCGGGAGCCATGTGGACAGCACCAGTGCCGGTGTCGTCGGTGACGAAGAGGGCATTGATGATCTTCGAGGTGCGCGGGAGGAAGGGATGCTGCGCTTCGCTGCCGTTCAAATCCTTGCCTTTGAGCTTCGAGGTGGGCTGGGTGGCATCGAGCTTGAAGCCGGTCTCGTTTTGGAAGGCCTCGATGCGTGAATCGGCGAGGATGAGCTTTTCGCTGCGGCCATCGGCGTGCGTGAAGGTGCCGACGGTGTAGTTGAAATCGGGATGCAGCGCGATGCCGAGGTTCGCGGGGAGGGTCCAGGGCGTGGTGGTCCAGATGACGAGGGAGGCACCGGACGGGCTGAAGCCCGAACTACGAACTTCAAACTTCACATAGACCGCCGGGGAGGTTTTTTCTTTGTACTCGACCTCGGCCTCGGCGAGGGCGGTTTGGGCACCGTAGCTCCAGAGCACGGGGCGCTTGGCCCGATAGACGAGGCCTTTCTCCAGGAACTTCGCGAAGGTGCGCATGATGTCCGCCTCGTAGGCGGGCGTGAGGGTGAGATACGGATTCTCCCAATCGCCGAAGACGCCGAGGCGCTTGAAGGACTGGCGCTGGATGTCGATGAACTTGCGGGCGTAGGCCTCCGAACGCGTGCGCACCTCCGCCGGAGCGAGGTCCTTGGCCTCTTTGACCACTTTGAACTCGATGGGCAGCCCGTGGCAGTCCCAGCCGGGGATGAAGGGCGTGTGAAAGCCCGCCATGGTCTTCGATTTCACGATGAGGTCCTTCAGCACCTTGTTCAGCGCCGTGCCCATGTGGACATCGCCATTCGCAAAGGGTGGGCCGTCATGCAGGATGAATTTCGGCCGGCCGGCGGACTGCTTCATGATGCGCTGGTAAAGCCCACCCGCCTCCCACTTCGCGAGGCGCTGCGGCTCGCGGGCCACGAGATCGGCTTTCATCGGAAAGTCGGTCTTCGGGGTGCGGACGGTGTCTTTGTAGTTTTTCTTGGCGGGAGTTTCAGTGCTCATGAGGGAAGGGACAGAAGGGACGAAAAGGACAAAAGGGGCGGAAAAGGGAGGGCGAGGGTAGGGGGATGGCCTGAAGTTCCAAGCTCAAAGTTTCAGGACCAACCGAGCCGCCCCGACATCCCTCGCGATCTGCGCTTTGAGGGCCTCCAGGCCATCGAACTTCATCTCGCCGCGGAGGAGCTGGATGAAACGCACCTCCATGTCCTGACCGTAGCAATCGCCCGACCCGTCGAGGAGGTGGACTTCGAGATTTGGCTCGGCGTTTTCGGCCACGGTGGGGCGTCGGCCGAGATTGGCGACTGCGGGCAGCCAGGCCCCATCCAGGCGGGCCTGCACGGCATACACGCCGAGGGGCGGGAGCTGCTCGTTTTCGACCTCCACATTCGCCGTGGGGAAACCGAGCTGGCGGCCGAGTTTTTGACCCTCGATCACGCGGCCCATCACGGCATACGCACGACCGAGAAAACGGGCGGCCTTGGCGAAATCCCCCCGCGTCACGGCCTCGCGGATGGCGGTGCTGCTGACGACCTCGCTCTCGACGCGGAAAGCGGGCACCCCATACACCGCGAAGCCGTTTTCGGAGCCGAGATCCGTGAGGAGATGGATGTTTCCTTCGCGACCTTTGCCAAAGCTCCAGCCATGACCTACGGAGATGCAGCCGAGCGGTCGCGCCGCCGCGACGAGGCGCATCACAAAGTCCCGCGCCACCGTTTGCGCCGTCTCCGGCGTGAAGGGGCAGCGAAGCAAGGTGCCCACGCCGAGATCCCGGAGGATGTGCTGCTGGTGGCGCTCGCCGCAGAGCATGCGGGGAGCGGCACCGGGGCGCAGCACATGCAGCGGATGCGGGTGAAAGGTCATCACCACCGCCGTGCCATCGTGGGCCCGCGCATGATCGCAGGCCGCCCGGATCACCTCCTGGTGACCGAGATGCACGCCATCGAAGACCCCGATGGCGAGCGCCACGGGTCCACGAAGGCTGGAAAGCGCCTCAATGCTGTGCAAGACCTGCATCCCCGGCCTTTAGCCCGCCCCTTTTCATCACGCAAACCTCTCCCCACGAAGTTTTCCGCGAATCCGGCCTGCCGCCCGCGTTTTCAATCCCTCCGCCTCCTCATGTCCGAAGCCCGTCCGTCTGCTCTCCTTCGCTTTTTTGTCTTCCTCGTCATCACCGCCGCGGTGGGAGGTGGAGGCTGGGTGTATTGGCAACGGCAGCAGCAGGCCGCAGCGGAGCCAAAGATGGCCGCGAAGGCCAAAGGCGCGGCGCTGGTGACGACGGCCAAGGTGACGAAGGACAACTTCGCCCTCGATCTGGATGCCATCGGCACCGTGCAGTCTTTTGAATCGGCGGACATCTCTTCCAACGTCACCGAGCATGTCACCGAGCTGTCCTTCCAGGATGGCGACTTCGTCAAAAAGGGCACCGTGCTCGCCAAGCTGAGCGATACGGAAGAGCAGGCCATGCTGGCCTCCGCGAAGGCCACGCTGGCGGAGGAGGAGCGGGAGATCGCCCGCCTGCGAAACCTCGTCAAAGACGGCGCAGCCCCGGAAGCCAGGCTGCAAGAGCGTCTCACACTTTCCGACATCGCGAAGCAGAAGATCAACGAGGCGGAGGCCCGCCTCGCGGATCGCGTGATCACCGCGCCGTTTGATGGCTGGCTGGGCCTGCGCCGCATCAGCGTGGGTGCGCTCGTTTCTCCCGGCACCATCATTGCCTCGCTGGATAAGATCGACGTGGTGAAGATCGACTTTTTCGTGCCGGAGACCTACCTCGGCAGCGTGAAGCCCGGCACGGCCATCGTCGCCCGAGCTGAAACGGTCAAAGGTCGCCGCTTTGAGGGCAAGCTGGCGCACCTCGATTCGCGACTCGATCCGCTCACGCGGTCCGTGGCCGCCCGTGCGGAGGTGGCGAACCCTGATCTCACGCTGAAGCCCGGCATGCTCGTCCTCGTGGCGTTGCGTGTGGAGCCGCGCTTCTCGCTGGCCGTGCCGGAGCGCTCGCTGGTGCCCATCGGAGCGAAGGCGTATGTGTTCACCATCGCCGATGGCAAAGCCAAGCGCGTCGAAGTGAAAACCGGCCTGCGCAAACCGGGCGTCGTCGAAATCGTCTCCGGCCTCCCAGAAGGTGAAACCATCATCGCCGATGGCCTCGTGGGCCTCCAGGACAACGCCGCCGTGAAAGTGACCGGCGAATACACCGGCCCCGTGAAGGCATTCAATCCCGAGCAACCCGGCGGCGCGGCGCAGGAGTAGGAGCGAGGGGGGGCTTACGCACTCAGAGCCATCGCCGCCGCCAGCTTCGGGCGGTGATCGGCGATCTTTTCTTCTTTCAAGAGACGCCCGATGCCGAGGTGCTCGCGCATCTCGGGGAGGGTGTGGAAGTGGAGGGCGTTGGGGGTGATCTCGGTGGCTTCGTGGAAGCGGCGGGTGACGGCGAGTTCGAGGTCGGTGGGGGTGATGCCGGGCTCGGCGGCGAGGTGTAGATGGACTTCGTCGGTCTCCAGCGGGTCGTCGTGACGTTTGCGCAGCTCCAACTGCCAGGCGGCGATGCCGCGCTGATCATCGAGGAGGTGCTCCAGCACGTTGAAGTTCACCAGCGTGCCTTTGAGCTTGTCGATGTGCAGCTCTTTGACCTCGCTGACGCGGGAGATGGGGCCAAGAAGGCGCGGGCAGGTGCGGCCGCAGTTGGGGCATTTTTCCCAATGCAGGCCGCCCTCGGCGATGTCGCCGGTGCGATAGCGCAACACGACCGTGCCGCGTGAATCAAGTGGGGTGAAGACGATCTCGCCCGGATGGCCGTCGGGCACGAGGTGGCCGGTTTTCGGGTCGATGAGTTCGACGAGGCCCAGATCGGGGCTGAGGTGGTAGCCGAAGGATTCGTGCGATTCGCCGACGCATTCGGGGAAGGCCATTTTGGCCTCGGTGAAGCCGTAGGTGGCCATGACATGCACATCGGGGCTGCCGAGAGCGGCGGCGAGTTCACGCAGCCGTGCTCGCAGACCTTCGGCAGCCTTTTCGCCGCCGAGGACGAGGCGTTTGAGGTTGGTCCAGCGTTTGCCGGTTTCGAGGGCTTCACGCAAGACATGGTAGAGGAAGGTGGGCATGCCGATGAGGACATCGGGCTGGATTTTGTCGATGAGCTTGATGTTGCCCTCGGTGCCGAGCGTTTTGCCGCCGCCGGTGCTGAGCATGAAGGTGCCAAAGCCGAGGCCGGCGTGATGCGCCTGCCAGAAGCCGAGATGTGGCGCATACGGGAAGAGATTGATGTGCCGCCAATCCCGCTGTGAGGCACCGGCGAGCATCAAACGCGTGCCGGTGAGGTCGAGATGGGCGAGATCATGCTTCGTGAAAAGAAACGGCACCGGATCGGCGGAGCGACCGGTGGTGCTGGTGAGCAGGATGGGGCGGAATTCGTGCTCGGCGTGCTCTTGCGCGGCTTTTTTGCCATGGAGCAGCGCATCGAAGATCATGCCAGGCTCGCGGCGCAGCTTCGCGGCCTCGGGGACGAGCACAAAATCTCGCGGCGTGGCGAGATCACGCTTCGAGGTGAAGGGCACGCGATGCCAGTCGGCCCACGAACGGATGTCGCGGGCATCGAGGAGGCCGTGGTAATGCTTGCTGAAGGGCAGGACGCGGCGGGCGAGGTAGTCGCGGAGTTTGGCAAGCTGCCAGCGTTGCCAAACTTCACGAGGTGAGGAGTTCCAGTCGGGTTTCATGGCGTGCGAGGGGTGTGGGGGTGGGTTGAGAAAGAAGTTCGCGGATGGCGGGAAGCGCCGCCGTGGCGGCCTCACGCCCGGCCTGGAGGTAGTGGCCGAAGTTTTCGAAGTCGTGCCAGTTCGAGGCGGTGAACCGCGGATGAATGACCACATCGGCTGCGGCCTCTTCTTTGACGATGAGGCGGAGCTGCGCGGCCATCAAAGCGCGGCGGAAGGTGTCGAGCACATTGCCCTCGGCGAGGAGGTTCACCTTGCGGAAGAGGCGGGCGAAGGGATTCCGCGTGGCCTTGTCCGGCGTGGCGGCGACCTCATCGGGCGTGGGCATCACATTCACGGCGATGACGTGATCGACGCGGCCGTGCTGGCGCAGCAGTCGCACCGGCAGCGGCTCACTCGCCCCCCCATCGGTGAAGCGGCGGCCATTGAGATGCACAGGAGCGCAGATCGCTGGGATGGCGGCGCTGGCATGCACGGCCGTGGATACGTGACCCCGATCAAAGACATGCGGCGTGAGCCGATCGAGATCGGTGGCGACGATGATCAGCTCACGCTCGAGCTCCTCGAAGGTTTTTGTGCCAAGATCTCGCTCTAGATGCTGGCGGATCTTTTCGCCCCGAATGAGGCCTTCGGAAGGTGGGACGATGAAATCGAGCAGCTTCTTGAAGGTGGCGCGGTCTTTGATCTCACGAGCCCGTTCTTCGAGGGCCTTGCCGTCGAGTCCGGCGGCCCACAAAGCGCCCACATAAGCACCCATGCTGCATCCGGCCACCGCGGCGATGGGGATGTCGTTTTCCTCCAGCACCTGGATCACGCCTGCATGGGCAATCCCGCGTGAGCCGCCACTGCTGAGCACGAGGCCGAGGCGCGGCGTGTTTTCTCCCCCTGAGCCGTGCTTCTGGCTTTCTTCAGCACGGCTCCATCCCCGAAACGGTGGACGAAGGTTGGCGTTCATGGCCTGCGTGGGTTGTTGGAGGCTTAGAACCACCCACGCGGCAAAGATTCAAAAATCGCCGCTCATTTGCCCGCAATTCGCAGGCGATGCGTGATGCAGGACGAGCATGAGATCATCGTTTTGGTTGGTAGAAAAATCGGTCCTCTATTCATGGGCCAAGGTGACAGACCGGAAATTGGCGAAGATCAGGTTCGTGCTTTGACATCGTGCCCGCTTTTGCGATAGCCTGCGCCTTCCCATGAGCACTCCCGAGGCCGGTAAACCGGTGTACAATGTCAAAAATCCCTGCATCGCGAAAGTGAAGCGCCTGTTCGACCTCAGCGGCCCGGGTGCTCCGAAGCACACGGCACATTACGAGATCGACCTCGCGGGCAGCGGGCTCGAATACACGCCGGGTGATTCACTCGCGGTGCAGCCGACGAATGATCCGCAACTCGTTGCCGACACACTCGCGGCGCTCGGTTTCTCCGGCAGCGAGATCGTGAAGCATCCAAAGAACGGCAGCGAGGTCCCGATCCGCCAGGCTCTGATCGCGGCCACGCTCATCACGGAGATCGACAACAAGCTCATTAAGGCCATCGTCGAGAAAACCGGCGGCAACACACCGCTGGCGGAGCTTTCCCAGCCGGAGAAGAAGGAGGAACTCAAAAACTACCTGTGGGGACGCTTTGTGATCGACCTGCTTCTCGAAAATCCCACGGCGAAGTTCACGCCGGAGGAGTTCATGGCCACGCAGAAGAAGCTGAATATCCGCCTCTACTCGATCAGCAGCAGCCAAAAGGCGCACCCGGATGAAGTCCACCTCACTGTGGCCACCGTCCGCTACACCAGCCATGGCCGCGCACGCGGCGGAGTGGCCTCCACCTTCCTCGCGGAGCGGGTGACGGTGGGCGAGACGCTGATTCCGTGTTTCGTGAATCACGGCAAAGGTTTCCGCCTGCCGGAGCCGCACGAAGAGACGCCCATCATCATGTGCGGCCCAGGAACGGGCATCGCTCCGTTCCGCGCCTTTTTGGAGGAGCGGCAGGCCACGCAGGCGAAAGGCAAGGCCTGGCTGTTCTTTGGCGAGGTGAGCGAGAAGAGCTGCTTCTTCTACAAGGACGAATTTGAAGCCTGGCTGGCCGATGGCACGCTGACGAAGCTCAGCACGGCCTGGAGCCGCGATCAGGCGGAGAAGATCTACGTCCAGCATCGCATGCTCGAAAACGCCGCCGAACTCTGGCAATGGCTGGAGCAGGGAGCGGTCTTTTACGTCTGCGGCGATGCCTCCCGCATGGCGCTGGATGTGGACAAAGCGCTCCACACGATCATCGAGCAGCAGGGGGGCAAATCGCCCGAAGAGGCGGTGGCCTACATGCAGGCTCTCAAAGACGCCAAGCGTTACCGCCGGGACGTTTATTGAGTGGTTCAGGGGTAGGAAGAAGGGCCTACGAAATGCCTCGAAAGGGCAGGGGAGAGGTGTGCCATGGTCGCGTGGTGGTGAATGGCAGACGCAATGCCACCGTGCTCAGCCGCATCTTTGACTGGCGCACAAACACCTGGAGCGCCCTGCCCAACATGCAGGATGCGCGTTGGTGCAGCACCAGCTTGGCCCTGCCGAACGGCCAGGTCTTCACCGCCGTGGGCACCGGTGGCAGCAACACCTCCGAGCGCTGATCGAAGGCACCGGCTGGCAGCGCTGCACGAACATGAACTGGACCGTGGCGTATGGTGACAACACCTTTGAATCCATCTGGCATCCTTTGCTGCACCCCGCGCCGAGCGGAAAATCTTCCACAGCGGTCCCACCAACAACAAGAACTGGGTGGATCAGACCAGCCTCAGCGGCCTCACCCACGCACCTCGCTCACATACTCTCCCACCGCCCGCAGCGTCTCAGCCGCGACATCCGCTCTCGCTTTGGCAAAGGGCGGACGGAACCAAGGAAAGGAGCCGAGGAGATCCGGGGTGACGAGCACCTGACCATCGGTGCCACTTCCGGCGCCGATGCCGATGGTGCTGGCTTTCACGGCGGCGGTGATTTGGGTGGCGACCTCCGGCACGATGCTTTCGAGGACCATGGCGCAGGCTCCGGCCTCATCGAGAGCTTTGGCATCGGCGAGTAGCCCGGCGATTTGATCGGCTGTTTTGCCCTTCTTTTTGTAGCCGCCCTCTTCTTTGACGCTTTGCGGCAGCATGCCGATGTGGCCGACGAAGGGGATGCCAGCGTCGATGATGGCTTTGACCTCCGGCAGATGAGCCACACCACCTTCGAGCTTCACGGCGGCGGCTCCGCAGGCCATTAGGCGTCGCGCATTGGCGAGCGCCTCCGCCGGCGTGCGGTAGCTGGCAAAGGGTAAATCGGCGATCACGGGCGTGCGTTGGACGCCTCGGCACACGGCGGCGGTGTGCAGCACCATCATGTCCATCGTGACGCCGGTGGTATCCGGCAGCCCATGCACGACCATACCGAGGGAATCGCCCACGAGGATCAAATCAAGCCCCGCCTCGTCGAGCAGGCGGGCGGTGGGATAATCGTAGGCAGTGAGGACGGCGATCTTTTGACCGAGCTGCTTCCGCTCGCGGAGTTCGGCGAGGTTTGAGAGAGGTGGGAGGAAGGTTTTCACGGCAGTGGGATCGTCGTCGAGATCAGCGAGCAGCTCGGCGATGGTCTTGGATGGATTGGGAAGGCGCAGGCCGGGGTTCAAATCGGCTAGCGGTTGGAGCACAAAGCGGCGCTGGGGCAGTCGCGGATGCGGGATGGTGAGCGCTTCATCGTCGATGACGAGGGGCCCGGCGTGCAGGATGTCGAGGTCCAGCGTGCGCGGGGAATTCCGCTCATGCACGGGTGGACGGCCGAGGGTGGTCTCGATGGCCTTGAGCTTCGCGTGGAGATCGTGCGGCAGGAGGTCCGTCTCCAACTCGATGGCGGTGTTTAAAAAAGCCTGCGTGCCGGGGGCGCAATCGACGGGCGCGGTTTCATAGATCGGCGCGGTGCGGATCGTGGCACCGGACACACTTTCGCGGATCAGCGTGAGGCCGCGGCGGAGGTTCTCCGCACGGTCACCGAGGTTCGAGCCGAGGGCGATGCCATAGATCATGCGAGGGAAGGGGAGTGCGGGGGGGCTTCACAGAAAGGGAAGCGCCCAGCCCAGCATATCTGAAGCCACTCCCCACCAGCAGTGCGCCACCTCGCCGAGCCCGAGAGCGGGCGAGGGCGACGCGGCAAGCAGCATGAACATGAGGACGCCCGTGTTGAAAAGGAAAATGAGCATCATCGAGAAGAACTCGCCGTTCTTCGTCAGATCGCCCTGCTCCAGACGGATCGTTTTGGCGGTGTAGGTGGCGTGAAAGCACCACGTAAGCCCCACGAGGTAATAAAACACCAGCGCCGGGACGATGCTCAGTCGCCACACCTTGATCGGCTCATGCATTTCGAGGAAGAGCCCAGCCACGCCGAAGAGCACCAGCAAGATCGTGGTATAAAAGGGCAGCAGGTAAGGGGCGAGCGTGATCCAGGTGTTCGACTTGTTCGTCTCCACATAGCCGCCCGAGGCACTGGCCTTCCAATCGAAGATCTCCCCGCCGAACAGCCGGGCCGTGACGAGGTGACTCATCTCATGCCCAAACACATACGCCGTCACGGGTCGCACGTTCAGGTGCCACATGGCCCCCCAGCTCGCCCCGCCGACAGCGAACCAGATGAACTCCCGGCTGCGCCAGAATTCCATGTCCTTGCAGGCCCGCCAAAGCATGACCATCAGCGTCGCTGCTGTCACTAGGGCCAGCGGGAAGAGCAGGAAGGCTCCGATGACCTGTTTGGAGACATAACGCCACCATTTCGCCTGGGCATCGGCACGGTTGTTGATGCCGATGGGCCGGGTGGTGGCCTCGTGCTGAAAGCGGCGGGTATTCTTTTTCGACATCGCCATATATTTAACAAATGTTAAACATGTTCACAATTTTTTTGTGAATATGTGAACAAGGTTGTTCATGATGTCCCATGCGCCGCTGGCTCCTCCGAATCCTCCTTTCCCTGCTTTTGCTGGTTGTTTTGGTCCATTGCGCCAGTCGCACCGAGTCCCCGCCGCTGCCGCCCGGCGTGAAAAAAGAGCACACGAAGGTCGACCTCGCCGACCGCCGCGTCTCCGTGACCCTCTACAAGCCTGCGAAGGACGACAACGCGCCGCTCATCGTCGTGGTACACGGATTCTTACGATCGAAACGTTACATGGCGGGTTGGGGCGGTCATTTGGCCGCAGAGGGCTTTCTCGTCGCCGTGCCCACGCAGCCCGCTTTCGCCGAGCATGCGCTGAATGGCCACGTTTTGGCCGCTTTGGTCGAAAAGTATCGCGACAAGCGCCGCGTGGCCCTCATGGGCTTTTCGATGGGCGGTTTGACCACCCTGCTCGCCACCACCCACACGCCCGTGGATGCCTGGGTCGGCCTCGATCCCGTCGATATGAACGGCCAAGGCAAAGTAGCCGCCGCCAAGCTGAAAGCCCCTGCCGCCCTCCTTCTCGCCGAACCCGGCCCCTGGAACAGGCACGGCAACGCCCAAGCCATCGCCGAGGCCATTCCTGGCGAAAAACACCTCCACCGCATCCCCGGTGCCACCCACCTCGACGCCGAATGGCCTACCGACCTCCTCGGCCAACTCGCCTGCGGTTTCGTCGATGAAAAGCGCCAGCAGCAGTTCCGAGAAAAGGCCACGCAGTTTCTGAAAGCCACGCTCATGAATGATCTAGAGGCCGCCAGTGATGGCGCATTCGCGAAGTAGCTTTCATTGGCAAAGACTAAGGTGCCGCATCAGCGCTGGTCGGAACTGGCGCATCGGCTTGATCCATACTTTGCAGACCAAGGAATCAAGCCCATCATCCTATGGCGATGACTACCCGCGATTCCCGATCTTTTTTGGCAGCTCTCCTCGGTGATGGGAGATCGCTCATTTTGCTGACAGCGTTGGCTTTGGCCTTTGCGGGTGGCGGCGCGATTTTCTTGTCGGTCACGGGGCATTTTTTGCCGCATGACGTGGAGTTCCTCGGCATTCAGCCCGCGACTCTTTGTGGACTGAACCAATGCCGCATCGTGCATTTCATGATTCATGACCGTGCGTCCTTCGGTGGTGTGCTGCTGGCTATTGCAGTGCTCTACACCTGGCTGGCGATGTTTCCGCTGCGCGAAGGCGAGAGCTGGGCGTGGTGGACCCTGGTGCTGACGAATGCGACGGGTTTCGGCTCTTTCCTCACCTACCTCGGCTATGGCTACCTCGATAGTTGGCACGCGTGGTCCACGCTGCTGCTGCTGCCTGTGACCGCTATGGGCCTGTGCCTCACCCGAAGGTTGTGTTTGAAGCCGTTTTCTTGGTCGCCAAGCTGGTGGCCGTCCGTGTGGCTCTCGCGGGCGGCCATGGGTTGGTTGCTCTGGCTGGCCTGGGGTGGCGGCATGGTGGCTGCGGGTGCCACGATCATGTTCGTGGGCATGATCGAGGTGTTTGTGCCGAGTGATCTCGAGTTCATCGGCTACACACTGGATCAGCTCAATGCCATCAATCCGCGTCTAGTGCCACTGATCGCCCATGATCGAGCAGGTTTCGGCGGTGGGGTGTTCACCACCGGATTACTCGTCCTCTGCGTGGTTTGGAAAGGGCCGCCCTCGAGGCATGTCTGGCAGGCGCTCGTCGTCGCTGGCAGTCTTGGTTTTGCGCTCGCTCTCGGCGTGCATTATCCCATCGGCTACCTCGACGCGGAACACCTGGTGCCCGCTTGGGTCGGCACCATTGCATTTGGGTTGGGCGCATGGCTTTTATGGCCGCGCATGAAGTGAGGTTTCTTCTTCCAATTCGGAAGCTTTTCGATATAACGGCCATCCGGAGTGTCACAGCAGGGCTCCAGGTCCAACCGCATGTTCCGCTTTGCTTTCCTTTTTCTCTTCGCCGTCGCTGTTTCTGCCTTTTCCCAAGGCACGGGACTCACGGGGCAATACTACGACACCGCGACTTTCCGCACGCTGAAGACGACGCGGACGGATGCGGCGGTGAATTTCAGCTTTGGCACGGCGATTCCATCAGGCACGACGATCACGAATGCGGACACGTCTTCCAGCGCGTGGTCGGGGCAGGTGGAGCCGGAGTTTTCGGGGCTTTATACGTTTTTTATGTGACGGCGGATGATGGGGGGGGCGGCTGTGGGTGAATCATCAGATGATCGCCAGCCGGACGTTTGCGGCGGCGTGGCCGGAAATGCGCGGGCAGGTGAATCTGGAGGCTGGCAAGCGGGTGAATATTCGGCTGGAATACATCGAACAAACGGGCTCGGCCCCAATTTGGCCCCCGGCAGCACCTTCACCCTCCTGAACAAAACCAGCACCGGACTCATCACCGGCACCTTCACCGGAAAAGCCAACAACAGCACCTTCACCGATGACGGTTGCACCTTCCGCATCAACTACACGCTCGGCGACGGCAACGACAACGTCCTCACGCTCCTCACCACGCCCATCGAGCAATGGCGCTTCACCCACTACGGCAGCGTCCTCAACACCGGCACCGCCCTCGACACCGCCGACACCGACGGCGATGCCGTCTCCAATCTCCTCGAATACGCGACCAAGATGAACCCCGCCGCCAACGACGTGGTCCCGCAATCCGCCACGAAAAACGGCTCCAACCTCGAATACCTCTACACCAAGAACAAAGCCGCCACCGATGTGACCCTCACCGTCGAATGGAGCGATGATTTCACTACCTGGAGTGCCACTGGCGTCATCCAAGCCCTCATTCCCGGCTCCGACAACGGCGTGACTCAGCAATGGAAAGCTACGATGCCCGCTGGCGTGAATGGCAGGCGCTTTGTGAGGCTGCGGGTGACGCGTTGAAAATCAGTGTCCGGTTTGCTGGCTTCGTGCGAGATAGTCACGCACGCATGAACATCGCCGAAACCCACGCTGCGCAGGTTTTCCTCGCCCATCACGACTTTGTGAAGGGCGTGGCGCTCAAATACGCTCCCTGGCCGGGGTTGATGGAGGACATCACGCAGCAGGTCTTCCTCGAATTCATGGCGAAGGAGTCGAAATGGGACCTCAGCAGCGATGCGCGGCCGCTTTTGGCCACGATGACGCGCCACATCGCCATGCGGCTGTGGCGGGAGCGCACGCGGCAGCAGCCGGAGGTGGTGCAAAAGCTCGCCGATCACATCCGCCTGCTCGCCGAGGAGCGTGAGACGCCGCCGCGCTACGAGGACGAGGTCCGCGTGCTGCGCAGCTGCCTGCAAAAACTGCCGCAGAAGAGCCGCGAACTCGTGGAGCTCTATTATTACGACGATGTCGGCACGCCGCAGATCGCCGAGCAGATCCAGATGAAGGCCGACACCGTCTGCCGCGCCCTTTCCCGCGTGCGGGAAAAGCTACGCGAGTGCATCCAGCAATCCATGAACCAGGGAGGTCACGCTCATGCTTGAAGCCGACTCGCTCATCCAGCACTACCTCGAAGGCACGCTCACCGATGCCGAGGCGGAGGAACTGCACACGCGGCTTCAAAACGACGCTCAACTCGGCTCCAAACTGCTCCAGCACTTCGAGATGGACGCCATGCTCCGCGCCACGAAACCGCTCGCGGTGCCTGGAAAGGTCATCCAGCCCGCGTTGATGCCGAAGCGCCGTTTTACCTTCGCCACCGTCACCACCGTGGCGGCCATGGCGGCCATGGCGGCCTGCATCGCGCTCATGGGCGCGTGGATGGCCATGTCGTGGCTGAAATCGGATGTGGAGGCGACCACGGCCTCCGTCGCGGTGCTCACGCGTGGCGTGAATCTCGAATGGGACTCCGCCGCCATCACGCCCGGCACGCCGCTTTCGCCGGGGTTGCTCAAACTGAAGTCCGGCATCGCCCAGATCGAGTTTTATCAAGGTGCGCGTGTCGTCATCGAAGGCCCCGCCGAGCTGCGACTCATCTCCAGCGGCGAGGCCACCTGCACGCATGGCAAGCTCAGCGCCAACGTGCCGCCGCAGGCCAAAGGTTTCCGCATCAACACCCCGAAAGGCACCATCGTCGATCTCGGCACCGAATTCGGCCTCGATGTGAATGACGCCAGCGCTGAGGTCCATGTTTTCAAAGGCGAGGTCGAGCTGCACAAGGCCGCCGAGTCGATGAAATCGCTCAAAGAAGGCCAGGCGATGGCCTTCGCAGCCGAATCGCAGCTTCGCGCGGCAAATGCCTCCAGCTTTGCCTCGCTGAACGAAATCCATGCCCGCACCGCTTTGTCGGATCATTCGCAGTTTGAGCGCTGGCAGGCGCAAAGTGCCCAACGGAATGCCGATCCGAGTTTGAAGGCTCATTTCGACTTCCAGGACGATGAATCCGCCCGCTCGTTGCGCAATCACGCTCACGCAGGCGAGGACGGCAGCATCGTCGGCGCCTCGTGGACCACGGGTCGCTGGCCGGAAAAGCGGGCGCTGGAGTTTCGCAACGTCAGCGACCGCGTGCGACTCAGCGTCGCCGGTGAAACGAAGGCCCTCACGATGGCCGTCTGGATGCGTGTGAACGGCCTCGACCGCTCGCTGAACTCCATTTTCATGTCTGAAGGCTGGGGCGACCGCAAAGTCCACTGGCAGATCACCCGCGAAGGCCACATCCGCCTCGGCGTGGCCGGTTCAGCGGGCAAAGGCCACGCTGACTACGACTCGCCGGTTTTCTTCACGCCCGAGCGATTCGGCCGCTGGATGCACCTCGCTGTCGTTTTTGATCCCACCGCCAAAGAAGTCCGCCATTACGCCAACGGCGCTCTTTTGGCCCGTCTGCCCCTCAAAGACGCCTCGCCGCTCAAACTCGGCATCGCCGAACTCGGCAACTGGAACGACCGCCGCACCCGCAGCGTCGCCATCCGCCACTTGAGTGGTGCGATGGATGAGTTTGCGTTGTGGGACCGCGTGCTGGGTGAGGCGGAGATCAAGGCGATGACGAAGTGATGACCGCATTGACTTTGATGACGTCATTGACGTCAAATCGGCCGCAACCCCTTGCACTCCGGATACGCCGAACAACCCCAGAAATCCCCTTTCGCGGACTTCCGGCGGCGCATGGGCTTTTCGCATTGAGGGCACGCGGGGGACGGCTCGGCATTGCGTTGTTCCTCGCGGGCTTCGAGCCTTCTGGTCGTCAGGCGTTCGCTGAAGCCGCCGCTTTGCTCGAAAGCCTCGCCTTGCGCGGTGATCTGGCTTTTGAGCATGTTCAGCGCTCGTCCGAGGATGATCAGCATCGCGTTTGCCACCACCACGGGGTCGGCGGTATCCAGCCAGCGGGCGTATTTGCGTCGCTGCTCCAGCGCATGCTTGGCGGACTCATGCACCATGTCATCGGAGAAGGCAGCCGCGTCCAAAGAGATGGCATTCACGGCCTTCGCCTCCGCTGAATGAACCGACCAAGGGAGCTCTCCGCGATCCAGAATGAACATCTCGTAGTCCCCGCGCAGCTCGCTGAGGCTGGCGCGGGCCAGATCGGTGAGTTTCATCTCCGTGTCCTTCGAGGTCGAGGAGCGCTCCGAGCCTTCAATGATGTTCTGGCGGCCGCTTCGGGCCGCTTGGGTCATTTGGTCGTATTGGCGGCCTTTGGGGTCATAGAACTTGTCGTCGGCCTCGCGATGGTCGTGCGTCAGAAAGCGGCGGCAGAAACGCAGGGTCTCGAGCTGCACGATAGTAGCCAAAGTAAACGAATGCAGCCTCCGAAAGCCACCGTGTTTGTCGAAGAGTTGTTGAGGCATAGGCAAGTGTGACGGGATTGACCTTGGTGACCTCATCGACCGTCAATCCGGTCAACAAAGTCATCAAGGTCAATCTCCGAATCATGCCTTTCCTCGTAAAAACACGGGATAATCACACGGCTTACTCGCCCCCGCATGAAATCCCTTCTCGCTCTCGCCTTTCTCACTGCAGCCGCATTCGCCCAGCCGCGCGATATTTTCGACTACACCGGCCAAAACAACGCAGCGGCCGGCACGAAGAGGCTCGTGTTCATCGCGGCGAAGGGCACGCATGGGGGCGGGGGGCAGCATGAGTTCTTCGCGGGGGCTTCGTATCTGGCGCGGCGCATCAATGAAACCTATCCGCAGGCTTTTTCGGTGGTGTATCCGGAGAACAACTGGCCGAAGGACCTCACCAAGGCGGATGCGATCATCTTGCTGCTAAATCATGGCGGCAAGGCGGCGGACGATGTGAACATCAAGGCGGCTTGTGATCGTGGCGCGGGCTTTGCGGCGATCCATTATGGTGTGGAGGCCTTTTCCGCGAAGGATGAATGGTATGACCACATGCGCTTGGTGTGGAGATGAAGGGCGTGACGCCAGTGCTCAGTGCCATCGCGCCGCTGAACATGGTGAAGTTCAAAGAGGGCGACAAGCCGAGTGCGCACGGTGGAAACCCGGACGCATTCGCCGATGTGAAGGCGGGCAAGACGCAGCATTTCGCGTGGGCTTTTGATTGGACGAAAGGTGGTTGCGGCTTTGGCTTCACGGGGTTTCATTTCTTTGCGAACATGACGAACGATAGCTTCCGCACGACGATGCTAAACGGCGTGGCGTGGGTGAGCGGTTTGGAGATTCCGGCGGGCGGGATTGCGTCGAAAACACCGGCGCAGGCGGAGCTGGATGCGATGATGACCGTGGCTCGCGGTGCGGGTGCGATGCCGGTGGGCCATGCGAAGCCGGTCCTTGAGACGCCGCTCATGATGGCGAAGAATCCGAAGCCGCGCCTCATCGACATCGACGTGGCGATCAAGAACGCGAAGGAGCTGTATCTCGTCGCTTCGGATCAAGGCCGTATCTCGTGCGATTGGGCCTCGTGGATCGAGCCGCGTCTCATCCTGGCGGATGGCAAGGGCATTGACGTTACCACCTTAAAATGGAAGGGCGAGGAGCGTGGTTATGGCCGCACGCAGATCGGCAAAAACAATGCGGGTGGCCCGATCCAAGTTGAGGATCAGGTGTATGCGAATGGCATCGGCACACATGCGTCATCGACCATCGCGTATGATTTTCCGGCTGGGGTGGAGCGCTTCACCGCGAAGGGGGCGATCGATGACGGCGGCATGGTCCGCGCTGGCAAGCTGAGCGATGCGGCGATGCGCTTTCACATCTCCACCGCGCTGCTGCGGTAGCTTGGCCTGTTCCGCAGGAGCAGGACCACTATGGAGACCCGGCGGGCGGATCAAGGGGCGGGCAGGCGCCGGATGAAACGGCCGGTGAGCACCGGGCCGATCACACAGGTTACGACGACCATGAAGAGGCTGGCATTGATGAAGCGTTCGTCGAGAAGCCTCTCCCCGGCGGCGTTGCGGGCCTGATAGCCGACGACGGCGCTGGCGAGAGTGGCGGCCATCTGAGGGATGGAAAGGCTCCAAACCACGGAGATGGATGCGGGATCGAGGCCGGTGAAGCGGCCGGTGAGGCGTGCTGCCACCCACTTGCCCAGAATGAGCACGCCGGTGAGGCCAAACACGAGGGGCCACTGGGAGGTGACGGTGTCACGCAGCACACCGAAATCCACGAGGAGGCCAGTGGCGACAAAGAAGACCGGGATGAAGAGAGTGCGTGAGACAAGCTCAAGCGACTTGATGTCGAAGCCAGCAGGGATGACGCGCTTCAAGGCAAGTCCAGCGAGGAAGGCACCGACGATGCCCTCCAGGTGGATGAGATGGGCACCCTCGGAACAGACGATGATGAAAGCGAGCAGGATCCCGATGCGGGCCTCCTGGGTGCTGCCGATGCGACGGAGGAGGAAGGCTGCGAAGCGGCTGAGGCCAAAGAGAACGAGCGGCACAAACACGAGCAACTCCGCGCCCTCGGCGGCGAGAAACCCCCAAGAGAAGCCGGTCTGGTGAATGGAGACGGTGATGGCAAGGATGATCATGGCGGCGACATCCGTGAAAAGAGTGCCTCCCACGGTGATGACGGCGGCCCGTGAATGCGTGAGGCCTGCCTTGGCGAGTAGGGGATAGGCCAGCAGGGTATGGCTGGCGATGATGGAGCCGATGAGCAAGGAGGCATTCCATTCATAGCCGCCCGCCCGGCCGAGCATGAGGCCACCAAGCAGGGGCACGAGGAAAGTGAGACTGCCGAAGACCATCGAATCGCGCCTGCATTTGTGGAACTCTTCGAGGTTCACCTCGTAACCGACGAAGAACATGAAGAGCAGCTTGCCGAGGTCGGAGAAGAAGCGGGTGCTGGAATCCTCAGCAAGCATGACGCCGAGCAGCCCGGGCCCCAGCAGCATGCCGGCGAGGAGGTAGCCGATGACAGGGGGAAGCTTGAGCCGCGCCATGATCTGGGGCAGCAGGACGAGAAAAAGACAGATAACGGCGACGCGGCTCATCGGGGCCAGGGCCAGGAAGTGCAGGTGCGCGAGGAGGGTGTGGCAGTTCATGAGTTTCTTTTCAAGCTGCAGGGGTGGTCAGGGCCGGGCGGCAGGTGTGAGGTCTTTCACATCTTCTTCACGATGGTCACTCTCATCAATGACGGTGATGCCCGGCTTGGTGAAATCGACGCGTTTGAGGTCGATCGTGCGCACACGGCGGTTGGACATGGTGTGGAAATAGAGGACACGCTCCTGCAAATCCGCAGCCGTGGTGATCTGGGTTGCCCCTGCGATGTCCATGGCGATTTTTTCCTGCGGGGCGGTGGTGCCGGCGGGAATGTTAAAGCTGTCGAGGATTCGAAATGCTTCGAAAACGGCCTCGTGGGATGTTTTCAGCGGCCTGGCGGAGGCGGTGAAGGCCGCGGCGCGGATGAACCGGGACGGCGGGGTGAAATCACCAGGCAGCCCGGCGAACCCTGATCCGCCGCCGAGGGGGGAGAGCTTCAATCCATCGAGGGTGATGGCGGCACGCGGAGCGGGGGAGAGGCCGATGTGGTTGCGCAGGTTGGTGAGGTGCCAGGAGTAGTCCGGGGAGTTTGTGATGACGCCGAGGAAGGCATCATGCATCTGAACGCGGCCCTTTTGCGAGATTTCCAGGATCATGCAGGCGCCTGAGGCATCGGCGATCTTCCAATGGAACGGGAGTGGTGCGCCGCCGAAGCGCGGGTCCTCTACATTGACGACGGTGACCTCGTCCAGATGCTCGCGCACCTCGGCCACGGTGCGGAAGGAGGACAGCATCCACTGCATGAAGTCTCCGACGCTGAGCGAACGGCCAGCCTGCGAGGGATCATACGGTGCGAACTCCGCGATGCCGGGAAAGTAATACATGCCGATGTAGAGACCGGCTTTATTCAGACCGTCCGGGCCGTAGTCCTGATCGTAGGCGGTGATGGTGACAAAGCCATGCCGGGAGGTCCAGCGCCTGCCTTTAGGTCCATCTGGAGTGAGCGCGGTGAAGTCCCTGCCGCGTGGGAAGATGACCAGCCGGTCATGCTTGGCATCCCCCAAGGCCATTCCACGGTGCGGGCCACGACCACCCCGCCATCTGCCGCCCGCAGGGAGATGCCAGTGCAGGCGGAGGCATTTTCAAGGGGCCCAAATGCCATGGCACTGATGGCGGCCAGACAAAGGCAGGTGGAGGAGTGAAGACGCGCTTTCATCAGGTTCATGGTATCGGTGTGAGCAATCGAAGCGGACAGCCAAAAGCTTGGGCCAGCCTTCTGGAAGACAAGCATGAAGCCGGTAAGGGAAGGGTGCGGACCATGGGGAGATCAGGTGCCATGTCATCTTTTTTGAACCCTGATTTTCCTGAGGCAAGACGCTGGTTCCGGCTTTTGCTCAGCTCCATAAAGCTCCTCTGCTCGCTTCTTTAGCCTTCTGGGTGGCAGCAAGCAGTCGCAGCAGCGGAGGATGAATGGGCTCCATGAGCTTGATTGGATCGCATCGACGCTGCAGCGCTGCTCGCAAGGCGGCGAGACGGTGTTCGATTCTTCGCATCGACGGAACATTGTCCGGTTTTCATCTCTCATGCGGGATGCAGTTTCCGAATCGTCTCTTTTGTCGCAAAAACACCCCGCAAAGCGACGACTTAGAAGTCCTCCTAACCGCATGAAACACATCCTCCTCACTCTGCTCTCGGTCGCCACCTTCGCGACGGCTGCGCCCCTAGTCTATGAAGGCACCGAAGGGCCTGGCAAAGGCAAGCACATCGTCTTCATGGCGGATGACCATGAGTATCGTTCCGAGGAGTCGCTGCCGCAGTTGGCTCGCATCTTGGCCAAACATCATGGTTTCAAGTGCACCGTCCTGTTTGGCATTGATCCTGAGTCGGGCGAGATCGTCGGGGGGGATAAATCAAACATGCCGGGCATCGAGGCGCTGCACACCGCCGACCTCGCGGTGGTGTTTCTGCGCTTCCAGAACTTCCCCGCGGAGCAGATGAAGCACTTCGATGATTATCTGAACCGCGGTGGTCCCGTGATCGGCATGCGCACGGCGACGCATGGCTTTAAAATGCCAAAGGATGCTCCCTTCGCGAAATACTCGTATGATTACAAAGGGACCGATTATGAACTCGGGTTCGGCCATCAGGTGCTCGGTCAGACATGGGTTGGCCACTACGGTAAGAATCATGTGCAGAGCACTCGAATCGCCCTCGTGCCGGACAAGGCAGCGCATCCGATCCTGCGCGGTGTGAAGGACATTTGGGTGCAGGCAGGCGGTTACGTCGGCAAACCAACCGATGGCGAGATTTTGACGATGGCGCAGCCACTGGATGGCATGACACAGGACTCCCCTGCATCCAAGACACAGCCTCCGCAGCCGAGCGAGTGGACACGCTCCTATAAAAGCGCTTCGGGCAAAGTAGGCCGCGTTTTCACCTCCCTTTACGGAACATCAGAGGACATCTCGAACGAAGGCTATCGCCGCATGATGGTGAACGCCATGTTCTGGGCTGTGGGTCTGGAAGACGCGATCAAAGCGGATCTAAACGTCGCCTTTGTCGGTGCTGCGAAGCCGAACACCTTCGGCGGCGGCGCGTATGCTCGCGGCATCAAGCCGGAGATGTATGCCGGCTTTGAAAGCCCAATTCCAGCGAACAACAACACGAAGAAGCCTGAGAAGCCAAAGAAGGAAGAGAAGCAGGCTGCGAAAGCCGAGGTTTCGGCCAAGCCCACCATCGCGACCGGCAAACCCGCTCGTTTTGTCCGTATCGAAATCCCCGGTGACAAAAAGTGCCTTCAGATCGCCGAGATCGAGATCCTGAGCGGTGGCAAAAACATCGCCAAAGGCGGCAAGGCCACGCAATCGACCACGGGACACGGCGGCGACGCGAGTCGTGCGATGGATGGCGACAAGAGCCCGAACTACGGCAAGGGCATGACGCACACCATCGAAAACAAGCCGAATCCCTGGTGGGAGATCGATCTCGGCGCCGCACAGCCAGTGGATGCGATCAGCCTGTGGAGCCGTCGGGGCTTCCCGGATCGTCTGGGTGATTTCACGCTGCAATTGCTCGATGAAGGGCGCAAAGCGGTGTTTGAGCTGAAGAATGTCGCCGCGGGCGATTCGCTCACGATGGATGTCAAAGGCGGCGGCAAGATCGCTTACTTGGACTTTGATGGGAAACCGGGCAAACCGGCGGCGAAGGGTGGTGGCGGTCGTTCCGCGCCAGCAGCGGCGAAGGAGCCTGCGCTCGTCGAGGTGCCTGCGGACTACAAAGACACGCTGCCCTTCGCTTTCAGCAAGGGCGACACCGTGGCGATCCTCGGCAATGGCCTGCCGGACCGCATGCAGCATGATGGCTGGATGGAGACGGTGCTGCAAAACGCCCTGCCAGAGCAAAACGTGCGCTTCCGCAACATGAGCGCCAGCGGCGACCGCCCGAACTCCTTCCCGCGCAGCGGCGGGCACATGCACATGACGGATTACCTGCGCCATGTGAAGCCGGATGTCGTGTTCGCCTTCTTCGGCTACAACGAGTCCTTCGAGAACAAGCCGGACGACTTTAAAAAGCAGCTCGTCGATTTCGTGAAGTATGTGCGCGGCACGAAGCCCAATGGCAAAACCTTCCCGCGCATCGTGCTCTTCAGCCCCATCGCGCATGAGGACACGAAGAACCCGAACGTGCCGAGCGGTGCGGAGCACAATCCGCAGCTCGAAGCCTACACCAAGGCCACCGAAGCCGCCGCGAAGGAAGCGGGCGTGGGTTTTGTCGATCTCTTCCATCCTTCGCTCGATCTTTTCAAAGCCGCGAAGGAGCCGCTCACGATCAACGGCGTGCATCTCAGCGCTGAAGGCAATCGCCAGCTCGCCGAAGTCATCGCGAAGGCCTTGCTCGCCAAGGAAGTCGTCGCCTCCGCCTCACTCGAAGAACTGCGTGAGGCCGTGATGGAGAAGGACGTGCATTGGAACGCCCGCTACCGTGCCCGCGATGGCAATGACGTGTGGGGCGGCCGCTCGACGCTCGCTTTCACCGATGGTCAAACCAACGCCGTCGTGCTCCAGCATGAGCTGACGATGCTCGATGTCATGACCGGCAATCGCGATGCCAAAGTGTGGGCGCGATCCAAAGGCGGCGACCTCAAAGTCGATGACAGCAACGTGCCGCCACCCGTGCCGGTGATTTCCAATGTCGGTGGCAAATCCAAATCATCGAGCGCCATGAAGGAAGGCCGCACCGAATACATCAGCGGCCAGGAAGCGATCAAGCACATGGCCTTTGATCCACGCTTTGAAGTGAGCCTGTTTGCCGATGAAGCGCAGTTCCCGCAGCTCGTGAATCCCGTGCAGATGCAGGTGGATACCAAAGGTCGCCTCTGGGCCGCCGTGTGGCACACCTACCCGATGTGGGAGCCGCTCAAAGAGATGAAGGACGCTCTCGTCATCTGCCACGATGACAACAAGGACGGCAAAGCGGATCGCCTGACCGAGTTCGCCCGCGTGCAGAATCCGCTTGGCTTTGAGTTCTGGAATGGCGGCGTCATCGTCACCTGCGCCCCGGACATCATTTTCCTCAAAGACACCGATGGCGACGACGTGGCCGACGTGCGCACCATCATGCTGCAAGGCGTGGACTTCGCCGACACGCATCACGGCGCGAACAACCTCGTCATGGGCCCCGATGGAGGCATCTACTGGCAGAGCGGTGTCTTCATGGTGCACAATCACGAGCATCCGTGGGGCCCCTCGTTGCAAACCGGCAGTAGCGCCATGTATCGCTTCGATCCGCGCCGCTTCACCATCGCGAAGCACGCCGACAACTCGCCGAACCCGCACGGCATCGCCTTTGACACTTGGGGCTATCATTACGCCACCGACGGCACCGGCGGTCGTGCGTATCAAGTGCGCCCCGAGGGCAACGGCTTCAAAATGTATGAGCTGCTCAAGAAGGAAGTGCGCCCCGTCACCGCGAGCGAAGTCGTCAGCAGCACCCACTTCCCCGAAGACATGCAGGGCGACTTCCTCATCTGCAACGTCATCGGCTTCCTCGGCATCAAGCACTACGATCTCGCTCGCGATGGCGACAAAGCCAGCGTCTGGGGCGAGCCTGCCGGTGCCGAACTCACCGTCAAAGTCACGCAGGCCGATGGCAGCGTCACCGAGGACAAATCCCGTGGCCTACTCATGAGCGGCGACAAAAACTTCCGCCCCAGCGATGCCGTCTTTGGTGAAGATGGTGCGCTTTACATCGCCGACTGGCACAACGTCATCATCGGCCACATGCAGCACAACGTCCGCGACCCCAACCGCGACAACAAACACGGTCGCATCTACCGCATGACCGCCAAAGGCCGCGAGTTGCAAAAAACCGTCGCCATCGACGGCCAGCCCATCCCCGCGCTGCTCGAAAACTTGCGGCATCCCGCCGATGGCGTGCGCCACCGCACCCGCGTCGAGCTCAGCGAACGCCCCACCGCCGAAGTCATCGTCGCCACGAAGGAATGGATGAAGCAGTTCGACGTCACGAAGAAAGAAGACGCGCACCACCTTCTCGAAGCCCTCTGGCTCCACCAGCAGCACAACGTCCGCGACACCGCGCTGCTCGCCAAACTGCAAACCAGCCCCGAACTCCACGCCCGCAACGCCGCGAATGTCGTGCAGCAACTTTGGTTCAACGTCGAAGCCAGCACCAAAGGCGGCGTCATTGCCGGAGAAGCCGAGGAAAAGGCCCAGAAGTCCGGCATCCTCAGCGACACGCCTGATCTGACCACCATCCGTATCGCCACCATCCGCGAACGCCTCATGTATGACGTCAAAGAGCTCAACGTGAAGGTCGGCAAGAAGATCAAGCTTACCTTCGCCAATACCGACGTGATGCCCCACAACCTCCTCGTCACCAAGCCCGGCAAAGCCGACGCCGTCATGAACGCTGCCATCGTCATGGGCGCCGCCGGCTTCGAAAAAGGCTTCATCCCCGCCGGTGACGACGTCCTCCACCACACCAAGCTGCTGGACATGAGCAAAGAGGAAACCCTCGAGTTTACCCTCCCCACCGCCGGTGACTACCCCTTCGTCTGCTCCTTCCCCGGCCACGGCATCATCATGCGCGGGGTGTTGCACGCGAAGTAGGGCAGGGAACCGGCCCCTCACGAAAGTGGGGGGGCTGGAATGCTGAAAGTGGCTGCTGAATCGCGTTCATACTCACATGACGCCCCGCCACTTCGTCGCTTCTGCCCTTTTCGTCCTTTCTGTCCCTGCTGTCCGTGCCCAAAACGACAGCGGGGGCAATGATGCCTCTGACAAACCTGCTTCCGCGCCGGTGATGCAGTGGCGTTTTGATGATGGCAAGGAAGCTGGGCCGCGGGCGCCGACGTATCCGGGTTTCTCGGAGACGAACAAGGCGCGGAAGTTTGATGTGAAATCACCGATTAAGGTCGCTGACAGCCCGGAGCTGCGCTTTGGCCTGAATGAAACGATCACGCTGGAGGCCTGGGTGAAGGTGGCGGATGCCTCGGGCACGCCGTACATCATCGGGAAGGGCCGACTCGGCACGAAGGAGTTCGGCGCGAACAATCAAAACTACGCCTTCCGCCTTCAGCATGGAAAGGCGGGCTCGCAGATCGGCTTTCTCTTCCGCAGTGCGGATGTGCCGGACAAAAAGGGCGACTGGCATCGCTGGTGGTCGAAGGACACCGTGCCCACCACAGGCTGGCATCATGTGGCGGTGACTTACACCTACGGGAAGCCGAAGAGCATCAAAGGCTACATCGACGGCCAGGAAACCGACGGCACCTGGGACATGGGCGGCGCGACGGATCGCGGCCCGGTGACCGATGGCGATGCGGTGGTGATCGGCAATGGCTCCACCCTGGCCTCATCGCACGCGTTTGAAGGCTGGCTCGATGATGTGGCGATCTATCGCGGCCCGATCGATCTCGATGCGCTGAAGGCGAAGTATCAATTCATCCCGCCACCGCCGCCCGTGGTGCAAAAAGACGTGCCCGCAGGCCGCGTGCTTGTGCAACTCGCCGAAGAAGGCATGCCTGATACCAACGCCTGGCCCAGCGAGCCGCCAAAGGTCGCCGAAAGCTACACCGAGGACGTTTTCGGCTTCTTTGACGTGCCGCAAAAATACGTCGAGACCGGTGTGCGCGGGGAACGCCACGTGCCCTTTCTTTTGCGTGCTGCCGCCAGTGTGACCTTCCCCAAGGGCAAGCATCGCCTGCTGCTGCGTGCTCGTGGAGCCACGAATCTCTATGTGGATGGCAAATCGCTCCTCACCACGCCTTTCCCGCCGAAGGACAGCGACGGTCACCACCTCGTGGCCGAACAAAAAGGCTACCTCGGCCTCGGTCCCGACTTCCGCTTTGTGCCGCCGGGCAATCGCGAATCGTGGTGCGAATTCGAAGGCACCGGCAAACCGCAGTTCATCGTGCTGGAGACGATGGTGGGCAGTTTCGCCGGCAAAGCCGTTCGCAGGCCTGAGCTAGGCGAAACCGTCGTCGCATGGTCCAAACAAGGCACCGAGAGCTGGAGCCTCCTCACACCCGGAAAACGCAGCGTGCCCTACAACGATGCCGGATGGGCCGCTTACGAAGCGGAACGCACCGCGCACTATGAAGTCGTGAATGACAAGAAGCGTGCTGAGCTGCGTGCGAAGTCCGATCCTTATTGGGCCAAGCGCCGCGAGGCCGCGAAGCAATGGCTGGCGAAAGCTGGTGACGTGAAAGTGCCCGCGCTGCCCGAAGGCCTGCCAAAGCTCAACGACATCGACCACTTCATCGGAGCTACCCTCGCGAAAGTGAAGTCGCAGACGGCTCACAAGGGCACGGTCGATTTCTTCAAGCAGGTGCAACCCATCCTCGAAACGAAGTGTCTCGAATGCCATCGCGGCGGCAAAGCGAAGGGCGACCTCCAGCTCGACTCGCTCATCTCCGCCATCAAAGGCGGCGAAAACGACGGCGCCGCCATCACCCCCGGCAAGCCGGACGCCAGCGCCATCTTGAAGCGTGTCGTTTCGCATGATGAAGACGAAGTCATGCCACCCAAAGGTGAAAAGCTCAGCGCCGCCGAGGTCGAAGCTCTCACCACCTGGATCAAAGAAGGCGCGACATGGCCCGAACTCCGCGCCGACCGCCTCGAAGTCACCGCTTTGACCGACGACCTCACGTTCCTGCGTCGTGCATATCTGGATACCGTGGGTGTCACGCCATCGCTGGCAGAGATCACCGCCTTTGAAAAGAACCCGGATCGCAAAGCCCTCATCGACAAACTCCTCGCCGACCCACGCTGGGCCGATCACTGGATGGGCTACTGGCAGGATGTGCTCGCGGAAAATCCGAACATCCTCAATCCCACGCTGAACAACACCGGCCCCTTCCGCTGGTGGCTCTACGAGTCGCTGCGGGACAACAAGCCGATGGACTTCTTCGTCACTGAACTGCTGCAAATGAAGGGCAGTGAGCGACTCGGCGGCCCTGCGGGCTTTGCCACCGCCTCGCAGAACGATGTGCCCATGGCGGCGAAGGGCACCATCATCGGCGCGGCCTTCCTCGGCGTGGAAATGAAATGTGCTCGCTGTCACGACGCCCCCGCCGCGAAGAGCACGCAGGAGGACCTCTTCAAGATCGCCGCCATGCTCAACACGAAGGAACTCGAAGTCCCGCTCACCAGCAGCGTCAGCTTGGATCGCTTCAAAATGACCGGCCGCAAGCCGCTCATCAACATCACGCTCAAAGTCGGTGCCAAAGTGCCGCCGAAGTGGTCGCTCACCGAGTTCTGCGACGAATCCGCCGCCAAGCTCGCCGAAGATCCCACCAGCACCCGCGAGCAACTCGCCGCGCTCATCACCGCGCCGCAAAACGAACGCTTCGCTCAAGTCATGGCCAATCGCGTGTGGGCACGCTTCATGGGCCGTGGCATCGTCGAGCCCGTGGCCGATTGGGAAAAGGGCAAGCCTTCGCATCCCGAGCTGCTGAAGTATCTCGGACGCGAATTCGTGCGCGGCGGTTACGACCTGAAGCACCTCGCCCGCCTCATCATGACCTCGCATGCCTACCAGCGTGCCACCGATGCCGAGCTGAAGGAAACCAGCCCCGTCTTTGCCGCCCCCGCGCCGCGTCGCCTCATGGCCGAGCAGATCGTGGACAGCCTCTTCGCCGCCACCGGCAAGCCTTTCAAAACCGAAGAGGTCTGCCTCGACATCGACAACACCCGCGACCTCAAAAACGCCATCCACCTCGGCAAACCCCGCCGTAGCTGGATGCTCACCAGCACCAGCAACGAGCGTGATCGCCCCAGCCTCGCTTTGCCACGCATCCAGGCCGTGGGCGACGTCTTGAGTGCCTTCGGCTGGCGTGGTGCCCGCCAGGACCCCACCAGCATCCGCGACGCCGCCCCGAACGTCCTCCAGCCCGCCATTTTGAGCAACGGCACCGTCGGCGTCTGGCTCACCCGCCTCAGCGATGACCACGGCATCACGCAGATGGCCTTGAAGAAGCAAAGCGTCGAACAGCTCATCGAAAACATCTACCTGCAACTCCTCACCCGCCGCCCCAGTGCCGAAGAAAAAGAGCTCTATGTGAAGCACCTCACCCCCGGCTACGAAACGCGGCTCTCCAAGCCCCAAGCTCCAAGCCCCATGCCTTCCACCCGTCAGCGTGAGAAGTACGTTTCCTGGAGCAACCACCTCGATGGCGAAGCCACCACCGTCCGCATGGCCCAAGAAGCCGCCGCCCGCAAAGGCGACCCCGCCACCGACAAGCTCGATCCCGCTTGGCGCCAACGCCTCGAAGACATCCTCTGGGCCATCCTGAATGCACCGGAGTGGGCTTTCAGTCCTTGAGTTGAACCACCCTTTGAATACGCTTTCATCATGAGCACTGCTACCGCTGCCATCTTCCAACAAGCCGCCCAGCTTTCTGAAGCCGAGTGCGAGGATCTTTATGAACAACTCGGTAATCATCTGAGCCGCGCTCATGCCTCCGAAGAACCACTCACGAGTGACATGCAGGCCACGCTGGATCGCCGCTGGGAGGAGATCACTTCTGGCAAGGTGCAGTGCGAGGATGCATTCGTTGTTTTAGATCGCATTCAAAATCGCCTTCATGAACGAGCTGCATCAGCATCCTGAAGTCGAGGCAGAGATCGATGAGTCAGTGCATTATTTGGAGGCCCGCAGTCTCTGGGCAGCTGACGACTTCGTTGAGGAACTGCGCGCAGCCATGCGAAAGATCAGATTAAACCCCAAGCACTGCCATTTCACCTATCATGAATACCGTCGCTGCAACATCCCACGCTTCCATCATGCGATCATTTACCGCCAACGCGGCGATGGTGTTGTGTATGTGATTGCTGTTTTGCACGACAAACGGCACCCCGATTACTGGAAAAAACGAATTATCGACGACTTAAACCCACCACCATGAAACGCCGCTCCTTCCTCACCTCCGCCGCCGCGCTCGGCGCTTCGCCGTTGTTTGCGAACAACACGCCCGTCCACACGCCGAAGGGCAAGGCGGAGCACTGCATCTTCATCTGGCTCGGCGGTGGCATGGGGCAGATCGACACCTTTGACCCGAAGGACCTCGGCGATAACCTCAGCAAGCCTTCGAAGCCGGGTTCGCTCTACAAATCCGTCGAAACCAGCGTGCCAGGCGTGCGGGTGAGCGAGCACCTCAGCAAGACGGCGAAGGTCATGGAGCATGTCACCGCCATGCGCACGGTGAACCACCACGTCATCGACGAGCACGCCTTTGCCACGAACATCGTCCACACCGGCCGCATGATCTCCGGCAACGTCACTTACCCCAGTGTCGGCAGCATCATCGCGCATCAGCGTGGGGCGGCGGATAAAAATGTGCCGGCGTATATTTTGATCGGTTATCCGAACGTCAGCCGTGGCCCCGGCTTCCTCGGTGCCAAAGCGGGCTACGTCTATCTCACTGATACCGAGACCGGTCCCGCAGGCTTCACGCGGCCTGATTTCGTCGATAACGACCGCGCCAAGGTGCGTCAGGAGCTGCTCAAGCCGCTCATGACTCGTGCCTTGAAAAACAGCGCTGCCGCCGACTACCAGATGGCTCAGGAAGAGGCGCTTCGACTCGCTGGACCGGGCTTCATGAAGCATTTCAATCTCAAGGAAGAGCCTGCTGCGCTGCGCAACGACTACGGTGGTGAATTCGGCCAGCGTTGCCTGCTTTCGCGTCGTCTGGTCCAGGCGGGCGTGCGCTTCATCGAGGTCTCTCACAACCTCAATTTCATGAACGGCACCGGTTGGGACATTCACAACGAAGGCTTCAAAAACCAGCACCTGCTCATCCAGGAACTCGATACCGCTTTGGCTGCTCTGATCCGCGATTTGAAGGACAAGAAGCTCCTCGACAAGACCCTCATCGTCGTCGGCACCGAGTTCGGTCGCCCGCCAGAGTTTGATGGTCGCGGTGGTCGCGGGCATCAAGGCACCGCTTTTTCCATGGTGCTGGCCGGTGGTGGTTTGAAGCATTGCGGAGCCTACGGCGTCACCGACGACCTCGCGAAGAAGCCCGTCGAGAACCCCGTGCCGCTCGTCGATTTCCACGCCACCATCCACGCCGCCATGGGCATCGACCCCGCGCACGAACTCATGGATGGCTCCCGCCCGGTGCCCATCACCGATGGCGGAAAGCCTGTGGCAGCGCTGTTTGGGTGATTCGCATCCAACAAGGTCATTTCTAGGTCACAAACCTCGTCCGGTTTTGGCTCGCATGGTGGGATGAATCGGCTACAACATGGCCACTCATCCCAACCCCTGCATGAAGCGCTACTCCCTCGGCATCGACTACGGCACCAACTCGTGCCGCTCTCTCCTCATCGACCTCGACAACGGCGCGGAGGTCGGCTCGACGGTCTTTAACTATCCCAGCGGCGAGATGGGCATCCTGCTCGATCCGCGTGATCCGCATGTGGCGCGACAGAATCCGCAGGATTACCTCGACGGCCTCGAAAGCGTCACGCGTGGCGCTTTGGAACAGGCGAAGGCGAAGGTGGCAGGCTTTGATCCCGCGCAGGTCGTCGGCATCGGCATCGACACCACGGGCTCGACGCCCATCCCGGTGAATCAGGACGGTACGCCGCTTGGTCTGCTGCCGGAGTTCACAAACAACCTCAACGCGATGGTCTGGTTGTGGAAGGATCACACCGGCCATGCTGAGGCGGCGGAGATCACGAAGCTCGGCCATGAGATGCGGCCTAACATCATCGCCAAATGCGGCGGCATTTACTCCAGCGAATGGTTTTGGAGCAAAATCCTCCGTCTGCACCGCGTGGACGAAAAGGTCTTCGAAGCCGCTTTCAGCTTCGTGGAGCATTGCGATTGGATTCCGGCCGTTTTGACCGGCCATACCGATCCGCTCACCTTGAAGCGCAGCGTGTGTGCCGCAGGTCACAAGGCCATGTTCAGCGCCGAATGGGGCGGCCTGCCAGATAAGGAATTCCTCGCCAAGCTCGATCCGAAGCTCGCCGATCTGCGTGATCGTCTCTATGCCGAAGCCCATACCGCCGATACGAAGGCCGGCGGCCTCTGCGCCGAATGGGCCAAGCGTCTCGGTCTCCAGGAAGGCACGGCCATCTGTGTCGGCGCTTTCGATGCGCATACCGGTGCTGTTGGCGCGGGTATCAAGGAAGGCACGTTGGTAAAGATTCTCGGCACCAGCACCTGCGATCTGATGATTTCACCCACCAGCAAACCACTGGCGGACATCCCCGGCGTGTGCGGCATCGTGAATGGCAGCGTCTTGCCCGGCTACTACGGCATCGAGGCCGGTCAGAGCGCCGTGGGCGATCTTTTCCTCTGGCTGGTGAATCACCTCGTGCCTGACAGCTACGGCCAAACGGTGGGCGAGAAGTTCGTGGCCATGGAGAAGGCCATGGAAGGCCAGAAACCCGGTGTCACAGGCCTGCTCGCGCTCGATTGGAACAACGGCAACCGCACCATCCTCGTCGATGTGCGCCTTACCGGTCTGCTGCTCGGCCAGACGCTGCACACCGAGGCGCATGAGATCTACCGCGCCTACATCGAGGCCACCGCCTTCGGTGCGCTCACCATCATCAAACGCGTCGAAGAATACGGCGTGAAGATCGAGGAGGTCATCAACACCGGCGGTCTCTCCATTAAGAATGCCACGCTCATGCAGATCTACGCCGACATCATCGGCAAACCGATGAAAGTCAGCCAAAGCGAGCAGACCTGCGCTCTCGGTGCGGCCATCTTCGGTGCTGTCGCCGCCGGAGCGGGCACCTGGCAGGACCTCCAATCCAAAGTCACCGCCATCCGCGAGAAGGTGTATCACCCCATCCCTGAAAACGTGGCGGTGTATCGTGAGCTGTATGCGCTCTATCGTGACGTTCATGATGCCTTCGGCATGGCCGAATGGAGCGGGAAGCTCAGCCATGTGATGAAGCAGCTCTTGGATATTCGGGCGCGGCAGAGCTGATCCAGTGATGCGGGCACTCCTGCCCGCAAGGAGGGCGGGATTTCATTCCCGCCGAAGAGTTGCGGGCAAGAGTGCCCGCATCACTTTGCATTCACTTCGGCAGCACGCGGACGATGAAGGCTTTTTTCTCGCCGAAGTATTTGGCGGCCACGCGTTGGATTTCTTTGGAGCTGATGTCGGCCATGATGCCGGGGAGTTTTTGGAGGTAATCCCAGCCGCGGCCGTTGAGTTCGTTCCAAGCGAGGCTGTCGGCCATGCCGGGATTGCCTTGCTGGGCTCGCAGCCAGGAGCTGCGCCAGGTGACGCGGGCGCGGTCGATCTCGTCGGTGTGCAGGCCGTTGGCGGCGAGGTCGTTGATTTGCGCCATGAGTTCCTTCTCGGCGAGTTTGACCTTCTTCGGATCGGTGCCGACGTAGAAGTAGAAGGCTCCAGCGCCCATGGCGGCAAAGTTTTGCGCTCCAATGTAGTAGGCCAGGCCCAGCTCCTCGCGGATGCGATTGAAAAGGCGGCTGCCCATGTCGCTACAGGCCTCGTCGATGAGGCTGAGAGCATGTACATCGCGGTCCTCGAGGCCGACAGTGCGGAAACCGACGACGAGGACGGCTTGCTCCTTGTCGAGATGCTCGGTCCACGCGGCGGGTTTGGCGCTGGCGTGGTAGGTGCGACTGTGGGTGGTGTGGCGAGGGCCTTTGGGTAGCTTCACGAAGGCCTTCTCGACCTGCTTTTTGATCTCGGCGGCCTTCACATCGCCGAAGACAGAGATGACGCCATTGTGTGTGGCAAAACTGGCGCGGATCAGGTTGCGGCAATCGGTGAGCTTCAGATTGGTGACGCTCTGCTCGTTGCCGAGCGCGGTGCGGTGGAAGGGTTGGCCGGCGAAGATCTCGCGGCGTGCTTTGCGCAGCGCCACGGTGAGCGGGTCCTCTTTTTCTTCGAGGATGCTGGCGTGCTGGCGCTTCTTCACATCGGCGAGGCTGGCAGTGGGCAGCACGGGATTCAAAATGAGATCGGAAAGCAGGTCGAGCGCGTCCTCCTCATCGCCAAGCATGACATCAGCCCCGAGGATGAAGCGATGGGCGTCCGCATTGCAGGTGAGCGAGCCGCCGCGGTTCTCCAGCTCGGCGGCGATGGCGGCGGCGCTGCGCTTCTTGGTGCCTTTGAGCAGCATGTGGGCGGAGATTTGCGTGACGCCGGCGGTAAGGTCGGTCTCGGCGGGAACGCCGGCCAAAAAGTTCGCGCGGATGCTGACGAGCGGCAGACGCGGATTTTCGCCGACGAGGAGTTTGAGCCCGTTTTTGAGCGTGAAGGCCTGAATCTCGGCGTGAGAGCTTTCGGAGCTGCTTTGAAGGGGCTTTGCGCTTTCGACGTCAGGGCCGACGAGGATGGTTGAGATCGCCTCGGGCAGCAAATAGCGCCGCGCGACCTCGCGGATGGTATCAGGCGTGAGTGAGCTGATAGCGGCGAGATACTGGCGCTGGAAATCGAGCGATCCGGCGAGCAACCAACCATGGCCGAGCGAGCTGGCCTGGCCTTTCACGGTGGTGAGTGTGCGGATTTGGCTGCTGAGCGTGGCGCGGACGGCTTTGTCGAGCTCAGGACGGCCGGGGCCGGTGCGGCGCATCTGCTCGACGACCTGCGTCATGCTTTCGCGGAGCTTCGCGGTATCGGCGGGATTGCATTCGGCCTCGACGGTGAAGAGGCCGCACTCGGCGGCGCACCACGCTCCGGCCCAGACCCAATGCGCGAGCGCTTTTTTCTCACGCAGATCCTGATACAAGCGAGAGCTGCGGCCGCTGCCGAGGAGGAAGGCGAGCACGTCGAGCGCGGCTTTGTCCGCATGGCTCTCGCCGGGGATCTGCCAGCCAAAGGCCACGCGGGTGAGATCGGTGGTGAAATTCTTTGCGGCATAGCGGTTGCCTTGCTGGCGTGGCTCCTGCGGCAGCAGCGCCGGATCAAAGGCGCGGCGTTTCCAGGTGCCGAAATGCTTTTTCACGGCCTCGATGACCTCGTCAGACTTCACATCGCCGGCGATGACGACGAAGGCATTGTTCGGCACATAGTGACGCTGCACAAAGCCTGCCACATCAGCGCGGGTGATTTGATCAAAGACCTCGCGATGGCCGATGATGGGATGACGCAGCGGATGCTGGCGGAAGACGGTGCCCATCAGCAGGTGCTGGGTGGTATCGCCGGGATCGTCGTGGCCCATCGCCATCTCGCGGCGGATGACATCCATCTCGCGGGTGAGTTCATCGCCATCGAGTTTCGAGTGGCGCACCATGTCCGCGAGGATGTCGAGATAGCCATCGGTGTGCTCGGCGAGGCCGTCGATCCAGTACACGGTGCGGTTGAAGGTCGTGTAAGCATTCACATAACCGCCGAGCGCCTGGATGCCCTGCGAGATCTGTGCGGCTTCACGCTTCTCCGTGCCTTTGAAAAGCATGTGCTCCACGCAATGCGCGATGCCGGCGCCAGTGTGCTGTTCTTCCTGCAACGAGCCCGCCTTGATCCACACCTGCACGCTAACGAGCGGATGGGCAGGATCCTCACGCACGAGGACTTCGAGGCCGTTTGGCAGCGTAATGACGCTAGCGTTGGAGGGCGGGACGGTGAGGACGGGCTTCGAGGTGGAAAGGCGTGGCATGGGCGGCGGGCGGGGAAGCGGTGGACATGCACACGCGAAGGTGCCCGCGCAAGTGCGGCGCGGCTAGTTTTGGCCCTGTTCTTCGCCCGTGTTCGTCCGGTCGCGTTCGAAAAGCTGGGTGAGCTGGATGCGGCGGTCGCGGACGATGCTGGCGTAGGCGTCCACGTCGTCATGGACGGGCAGGAGGAGGTGGAAGGTCTCCTCGTCGAAGCCTTTCCAGCGCTTCGCGGCGGCCTCCATGGCCTCGGCGGGCTTGCCGAGCACGCGAAGGGCCTTTACGCCGAGTTCGAGGGCGCTGTGCATTTGCTCATGGACGACATCCCCCGACTTCAAACCGAGGCTGATGAACTCATACCTTTGATCGTAGTCATGCGCCCGGGCGAGGATGCGGACATTCGGAAAACGCTCCCGCACCTCGGTGACGAGTTGCGCCACCTTCGTGCGGTCGGCGAGGCTGATGATGAGCATGCGGGCCTGGGCGATGCCTGCGGCGTGGAGGAGGTCGAGACGGGTGGCATCGCCGTAGAAGACCTTGAAGCCAAAGCTACGCAGCATGTCCACATGATCGGGATCGCTCTCCAGCACGGTCACTTTGATGCCCTGCGACATCATGAAGCGGCCCACGAAGTTCCCGAAGCGGCCGAAACCCGCCATGATCACTGGCGCGTCATGTTCGTCGATGGCATCCGCCTCGCGTGCGGGAGCACTGACGGCCATGAAGCGAGGCGCGATGACTTTTTCATAGATCACAAAGAGCAGCGGCGTGATGGCCATCGAAAGCGCCACGACGGCGACGAGCAGCTTCGAGGTTTCCGCGTCGAGGATGCGCTGCTGGATGGCCATCGAAAGCAGCGCGAAGGCAAACTCGCCGCCCTGTGCCAAGGCTAACGCCAGCAACCAGCGATGACTGCCACGCAGTCGCAGCACGGTGGCGACCGCATACATCACCACCGCTTTCGTCACGATCAAACCGATCACCAGCGCCGCGATGAGCACGGGCCTGGCCGCAATGACGCTGAAATCGAGTGACGCACCCACGGCGAGGAAAAACAAACCTAGCAGCAGGCCTTTGAACGGCTCCAGATTGCTCTCCAACTCATGGCGATAGTGACTGCCCGCGAGCACCACTCCGGCCACGAAGGCTCCGAGAGCCGGAGAGAGGCCCACCTCGGTCATCAGCAAGGCCACGCCCACGATCAGCAGCAAGGCGGCGGCGGTCAGCAGCTCCCGCAGGCCTGTTTTCGCGAGGATCGCAAAGCCTCGTGGCACCACAAACTGCCCGGCGATCACGATGACCGCCACTGCACCGAGGGTGACGAGCGGCTGCGCCCAATGCGGCAGCTCTTGCAACCAGCCATGATCCTCGCCCGTGGCCGCACCGCTGGCGAGCAGGGGAAACATCGCCAGCATCGGGATGACGGAGATGTCTTGAAACAGCAGCACCGCGAAGGTGTCGCTTCCCGCATCGCTGCGCAGCAGGGCCTTCTCTTGCAGCGTCTGGATCACGATGGCCGTGGACGAAAGCGCCAAAATCATGCCTGCGGCCAGTGCAGGCTTGGCATCGAGTCCGAAAGCCATCGCCGCGCCCATCACGGCCAAAGCGGTGCCGCTCACCTGAAGGCCGCCGAGGCCAAAAATCGGCCCGCGCATGCGCCAGAGCCTCGCGGGCTCCAGTTCAAGGCCGATCATGAAGAGCATGATCACCACGCCAAACTCCGCGAAGTGCATCGCCTCCTCCCCTTGCGTGCCGCCGACCCATCCCAGCGCAAACGGACCGATCAACGCGCCGCCGATGAGATAGCCCAGCACGCTGCCGAGACCTAGACGATGCGCCACCGGCACCATCAGCACGGCGCTGGCTAGGTAGATGAAGGCGGAGAGAAAAAAATTCGCGTCGTGCATGCCATGGCGAGCAAGCACGCGGCGGGCCTCGCGTCAAAAACCTTTCGGTGAACTCACAGTTCGTGAAACACGACCTGCGAGGGATTGCCCACCGGCACATAGTGACCGGTGAAGGCCAGTTTGCCGCTCGATTTGTCCACGCGGAAGATAGCGAGGTGATCGGCCCGCTGATTGCAACAGGTCAAAAACCTGCCGGTGGGATCGAAGGTGAAGCTGCGCGGGTAGTCGCCACGCGTCCATTCCTCGGTCACATAGCTGAGCGTGCCATCCGCGCCGATGGCGAAGATGCCGATGCTATCGTGCAGGCGGTTTCCCGCATAAACGAAGCGGCCATCGGCGGAGACGAGGATTTCGGAGCAGAAATTGCTGCCCGCATAACCGGGCGGCAGGCTGGAGATCGTCTGGCGTGAGGTGAGACGGCCGGTTTGCGGATCAAAATCAAAGAGCACGATGGTGGAGCCCTCTTCCTGGATCGAATAGAGCCAGTGCCCCTTCGGATGAAACGCGAAGTGACGCGGCCCATCACCGGGAGGCAGGCTCACGGAGGGTGTTTCGGCGGGGAGGAGCTTGCCGTTCTCGGCATCAAACTTCCACACGAGGATCTGATCGAGCCCGAGATCGACATGCAGCACCCATTTCCCCGATGGATCGGCCTCGATCATGTGGGCGTGCGTCTGGTCATGACCGCTGAAGGCAAAACTGCCCGGCGCGGCATTCGTGGCTTTGGTGGGGCCGACGGTATCCGCATCCTTTTTCACGTCCGTGGCCTCGCCGAGGCTGCCATCCGCTAGGATGGGTATAACGGCCACGGAACCGCCGAAGTAGTTCGCCACGAGCACATGCTTCCCATTCGGATGCACGGTGAGATGCGCTGGGCCTTTGCCGCCGGAGCGAACCGAGTTCACGAGCTTCAGGTCGCCCGTTTTCGGATCCATCGCGAAAGCGCTCACAGTGCCGGATTCATCGTCTCCGAGGCGTTCCGTTTCGTTTCCTGAGTAAAGATGCGTGCGTGCCGGATTCAACGCGAGGCAACTGGGACTGTTACCCATCTCGACGAGCCCGCAGGGCTTCATCGCGCCTGTTTCACGATCCACTTCGAAGAGATGAATGCCGCGTCCATTGCCCGGAGGCAGGTCCACCTGCGTGGGCCGCATGTTTTTCAGCGGCGAGGTGTAGGTGCCCACATAGGCGATGAGCTTGCCTTGGCCTCCCGCCGCGTGAGCGGAAGCTCCGAGCAGGGCGGTGACGGCAGATTGAATGAGAAAGCGACGACGGGAGGGCAGGGGAGCTGGCATGCCCGATCACAAACGCCACGCTCGGCACGCCTCATGCAGGCTCACTTCTCGTCGGGCTTCTTCTTGGCCGGTTGAGGAAATTTCGGCGGAGGGATGAACCCTCCACCGGATGAATTGCCTGACCAGCGGTCGCCTCCTTGCTTATTCTTGAGGGGACGTGGGCTGCGGTTGGTTTGCTTCTGGCTGCGCATCGTGTGCGGGGGTTATTTTTTCGACGCCGCCTTCTTTAGAGCGGCCACAAAGGCAGCGCAGTTGACGGTGTGCATTTCCGTGGTGGCCTGCTAGTCCTCGCCGTGAAAAACGGGCGCCGTCTTCTCGGTGGTGATCCACTTGAATATCGCGCCGTCTTTAAAGTAGAGGCGCTCCTCGACCTTGGCACCGCGTTTGCCGTCATCGGTCATTTTAGACCAGATGCTGCAAACGAAGAGAGGCTGCTCACCCTCCAGATAATACTTCATCGGCCCACTACCATCGTCGCCGCAAGGGGAGACGATCTTCTTCACCTCGCCACCCTGAAGGTAACCCGTGAGAGCAAATTCCGTGGGTTCATCCTTGTGGGTCGCCTTGACCTTCTTCATCGAGGCCTCGGCTTTGTTGATGGAATCATAAGCCGCTCGGTGGTGCGCGGTCTCGTTCTGGGCGGAGGCTGAAATAGTCGCGAACAGCAAGGCAATGAGTGTGAGAAGTGCAGGAGTTTTCATGCGGGCGCAGGTCTCGGCTGATTTTATATTTTCGCAAGGTGCTATCAGCGGGGCGTGCGACTTTGACGCCTATGAACAGGGACGAAGCTGGGGCTCGGTGAGCCGTCCATGAATGCTCGTGCGGCTGTTAAAAAAGCCTTTTTGGAGCACTTCGAGCACAGCGCCAAAGAGGCCGCGTGGGCCGCGAACCAGTTGCTTCCCGGATTCACCCCGCCAATCTGGCCTCCGCATGTCTTTTATCCACGACGACTTTCTCCTCACCACGAAATCCGCCAGCCGCCTCTACCACTCGTTTGCCGAGAACGAGCCGATGATCGACTACCACAATCATCTCCCGCCGCAGGACATCGCCAAGGACCGCCAGTTCGCCAATCTCTTCGAAATCTGGCTCGAAGGTGATCACTACAAATGGCGCGCCATGCGCTGCAACGGCATCCCCGAAAGCCACATCACCGGCTCAGCCTCCCCGCGCGACAAATTCCTCGCCTGGGCCAAAACCGTGCCGCAGACGCTGCGCAACCCGCTCTACCACTGGACCCACATCGAACTGAAGCGCTACTTCGGCATCGACGACCTCCTCAACGAGCAAACCGCGCCCGCCATCTGGGAAAAGACGCAGGAAATGCTCGCGCAGAAGGACATGAGCGCTCGCGGCATCCTCAAAAAATTCCAGGTCCGCGCCCTTTGCACCACCGATGATCCCATCGACGACCTCGCCCATCATCAGAAGTGCGCCGCCGATGGCTTTGAAGTCGGCGTCTATCCCACCTTCCGTCCGGACAAAGCTCTCGCCGTGCATGCACCCGAGGCCTGGAACGCCTGGTGCGACAAACTCAGCGCCGCCAGCAACATCGAGGTGAAGAGCTACGCCACCCTGCTTGATGCCCTCACCCAGCGTCACGACTTCTTCCACAGCGTCGGCGGTCGCCTCAGCGATCACGGCCTCAACTACTGCCACGCCAACTTCGTTAGCGATGCCGAGGCCGAGCGCATCTTCCAAAAAGCCCGCAGCGGCACCGCTGCCACCGCGCAGGAGCAGGATCAGTTCGCCAGCAACATCATGCTGCATGTGGGCCGCCTGAATGCCGCCAAAGGCTGGACCATGCAGCTCCACCTCGGTCCCGTGCGCAACAACAACAGCCGCCTCGCCCGCCAGATCGGTGCCGATGTCGGCTGCGACAGCATCGGCGACTGGCCGCAGGCCGAGACGCTTTCCCGCTTCCTCGACCGCCTCGAAACCGAAGATCACCTGCCCAAAACCGTCCTCTACAACGTCAATCCCGCCGCCAACTACGTCTTCGGCACCATGGCTGGCAACTACGCCGACGGCACGACGCCCGGCAAAGTGCAGTTCGGCAGCGGCTGGTGGTTCGTCGATCAGAAAGAAGGCATGGAATGGCAGATCAACGCCCTCAGCAACCTCGGCCTCCTCAGCCGCTTCATCGGCATGCTCACTGACAGCCGCAGCTTCATGAGCTTCCCCCGCCACGAATACTTCCGCCGCACCCTCTGCAACCTCCTCGGCAACGACATGGAGGCAGGACTCATCCCGAACGACGAAGTCCTCGTCGGCCAGATGGTGAAAAATATCTGCTACGCGAACGCGAAGGCGTATCTGGGGCTGGCGAGGTCGTGATAAGAATCAAGCCAGACTTTCCAATCGGCTGAGCCAGTCGTTGAAGTGCGGACACTTCTCACGCAAAGCCGGAAGACCTATCGCTGCAGCCGCAGCTGCACCGACACGGACTTTGCTTCGTTCATAGACGGGCAAAGGGCGAATGATGCGTTTGCTCGGTGCTGTAGTGGCTCCTTCATTGATTTCTTCTGGTCTAAAACCCGCCACTTCTTGTTGGAGCGTAGCGATACCGCGCTCGGAGTTGGCGATCCTGTGCTGTAGCTCGGTCAAATCGCAGTAAAGCAGCGCCTCAAATTCATGAAGCTGGATATAGGGATGAAAGCGGGCATCTCCAAACTGGCGGCGAAGTGCCTCTTCGAGCACAGTCACCCTATCCTGCGGCAAGGCCTTTGTGCGTGCTTCCGTCCAGCCTGGGAATTCGGGAGGCAACGCATAGAAATCAACCATGGTCGTGAAACGAGCCTCGGGATGACTGTCCTGTTTCATGAGACGTGTCAGATCACCCTCGATTTTGGCGAAGTCCAAGATGCCGCCGCGCTTGCCCAGTTTGCGATTGGTCAGAACGACACGGGGTTTCACTTCAATGTTGAAGTTTGCTAGATAAGGAGCCAGCGCCTGATCCGCGAAGGCCTTTTCCGCCTGACCTTCCACAGTGATGTAAAGCCGAAGCCAGTTCATCAGGGCAGCCCTCCCAGTTCGTTCTTCTCCCAGAGCTGGCCGAGTGTGTATTCGGTGAGACAGTCGGCCAATTTTTCAGGGTCTAGCCGCTCCAAGATGGATTCGCCGTTACGCTGATTGACGACGATCACTTGTTCCGGCGTGAGTTCATCGAGCAGCAGCGATGCCTGAGTGGAGACGATGATCTGTGCTTTCGCTGCGGCCTCGTGCAGCTGGCTGGCGAGTAGCTTGATGGCATACGGATGAAGGCCAAGCTCAGGCTCATCAATGATGATCGTGGCAGGTGGATTCGGCTGGAGTAGCAGTGCTGCGAGGCAAATGTAGCGCAGCGTGCCGCCGGACAGTTGGAAAGGATAGTATAGCAGGTCCGAGAAGCGGTCCTTCCACAAGAGTTGCGTCTGGCCGGGTATGACCTCCTTCAAAACGAACTCACCAAAAAACGGAGCCACCTGCCGGACCGTCTCGGTGATCTGGGCGAAGCTCTGCGGATGTTCCTTGGCCATTTTCATGAGAAAGGCGGCCAGGTTCGCGGCATTGCCATGCAGGACATCGTTATCCACGATGTTGCAAAGGCCCATCACCGAAGCAGACGGCGATGTGTCATGGAAATGATACACGCGCCAGTTGCGGATAGTCTTAACCACCCACTTTTCCGCCGCACGAGCAGGCTGTTCGACAAGTTTGCTCTCTAAGTGACCTGATCCTTGGAAATTTGGCTCCATTCCATAGAGTGGCCCATCGAAAGGAGCTGCTTCTGTCGAAAAGAAAAGGGTCCGGTCATCAGCAGCCTTGAGAATGCATTGGTAATTATTCCGGCCAAAGGTGAGACCCATCTTGAGTTCAGGCGTGATCTTCATGCCACGAAACAAAAAGGCATCGGCGCGACCACGCGCTGCCACATAATTTTGCAGCCCCTTGTTCGGATCGAACATGTGCCCGAGTAGCTCGAAGAAGCGGATGAAGTTGGTCTTGCCGGAACCATTTGCTCCGATGAGGACATTCAAACCGCCTGAGAGTTTCAGGTTCTTGAGTTCACGAATGGACTTATACCCAGAGAGAGAAATCTCTTCGAGGGGGCGATGGGTGAATGAACTCATGAGGTGAAGTGGCTGAGGCGGAAGCTATTTTAGAGGTCATCGCACAGAGAACAAGGCCTTCAAGGCAGTTCCCTGCTGGAAATCTCCCCGACAACTTCTCCTATCGCTTCGAGGACGCTGATGGGCGGCAAAGCCAACTTCAGGTGCTTGATTGGGAAACCGGCTAGCTATTCCACAACTGTCTCCGCACTACGCCTTTGGTGAGTTTTTATCAGCACCGCGGTCATGCGAGGGATTGCCAAAGCGGCAGTGGCCGATATAGACTGCCTTCATGCCTCAAATTCCAGGTCTCCGCAGTTGCTACGCTAAAGTTGGTCGTTTCATCTACTTCGGCCGCATGCTGGATAAGATACGCCTGAACGCGGCACAAAAGCTGCCGGAGGAGTATGTGGTGCTGCTGGGGGATTCGCAGTTTTACACGTTGGACGGGCGCTGCTGCCGCTTTCTGGGCGTGCCGTATGCGGAGATCCGCGAGCGGACGCTGCAAGGCGGCACGGATGAGGAAATCATGGCCTGGGTGCAGGAGCGAGGCACGCTGCGAACGGATGAGGAATGCCACATGTGGAACCGTTTCATCGCGAAGCTGGGCTGGCGGGATGAACGCTCGCACTTGCTGCCGCAGCGCATCATCGACAGCGGAATCAAGGACAAGACCGTGGAGACGATCATCGACCATATCGAGTATGATGAAGGCCGTGATCCGGTGGCGGAGCGGTCCTGGGATTTGATTTAAAGGCTGCCCGCTTCCAGTTCGTCAAGGTAGATGAAGTCTGGGGCCTTCACGCCGGCCTCTTCGCGGATTTTGACGAGTCGAGGAGACTCAAAAAAGGCTCTGGCGTCGGCATGCGAGGTCCACGTGGAGAAATGAACGATCTTGTTCGCGTCCGCTTCGTATTTCAGAACCTGATAGGTGCGTTCGCCGGCTTCTTGGCGGATGCCTGCGGCGTGATCGAACACTTTTTTCCAGGCAGGATAATCGGCGACTTCGTGGATGATGAGAACGTGGGGCATGGGATGCGTGCTGTTCGCGTGGATGCCGTGGCTGAGCAATGAAATCGTGTGAATCTTCTGACGAACTAGACCCGGAAACTGACAGCAAATGGGGGCAGAAAAATGAAGGTAATTTTCTGTCAGCCTGATTGGGCTTCAGTTAATCGCTTTTCCACAATCCACGATAAAGGAGGTCGATTGCTCCCTGCGGTTTCAGGGGCTGCCCTTTGGATGAAGGCTCACTCGTGCTCCGGGACGCGGGAGATGCGCCATTCTTTGGCACCACGGGGAATGTCTCCGAGGCCGAGGCTGGTGGCAGTGGGGACGGCGGTGGCGGCATCGGTGGCTCGACCGACGCGGGAAGCTTCGGCGGAGTTCGCGGCCTGCACGAGGCTCTTGGCTTTGCTCTTTTCTTCCTCGGTGCCTCGTGAGAGCAGGGGATCGTGGCCGAGCTCCGTTCGGGGCTCGATGCGGACCCAGCTCTTGGCGGACCAATAATCACCCTTCCAGACGCGGTTGCTGGAGGCGGGGACGTAGATGGCGTAGCGGTCAAAAAGGACCTCAGGCACATAACGGCTGCCAACCTGGCTGGCGAGCGGGGGATTGGAGGGATCGGGTTTGCCTTCGGTGGATTCGATGAGGTATTCGCGATTTTCGATTTTCACGACGCACCAAGCGTGACCACCCATGTCCCCGTAGCGGCCAAGGGCGACGCGGACCTGGAAGCCACGGGACATGAGCCAATCGGCGAGGTAGATGGAGGAGTCTTCGCAATCCCCGCGGAGGAGGCGCTGGGTTTCATCGGCGAACTGCCAGGAGTCGAGCTGCTCCTTTTTGGCATACATGCTTTCGCTTTTTTTGACGCCTGGATCGTTGGTGTAGCGGCAGTTGGTGTGAACGGCGGACCAGATGGTGAAGAGCTGCTGCACGCGGGACTCGTTTTTCGGGAAAACAGCGGGCGGGGCGTAGCCGGTGAGGAATTCGTTCACATAGCGGAAGCGGTTTTTGGAGTCGGCGGCGATGACGGCATACTTTTTCCGGCACTTGGGGCATTCGAGGGCCATGCTGCGCTGCTGGTTCGAGAGGTTCATGAAGTGCGGCTGCTTGCAGTGGACGCAGACACTGTAAAAGGGGGTGTTTTCCTTGGCCTGAGTGAGAGCTTCAGGCGTGAAGTCATTGAGTCGCTGGCCGATGACGACGAGGGCCTCGTGCATGAGGCCTGCAGCGCGGGAACGCACGGCGACGGCGAGGTGGGTCATTTCCGGCTGGTCGCGGTGGACGTATTCATGGAAGCGATGCAGCAGCTCTTTTAGGCTGGGACTACTGGCGGAGCAGATGGAGACGCGGAAGTAGCGTGGCATGCCGTCCTGGACCTGGCTGGTGACCTTGTTGAGATCAGTGAGGTCGAGTGTTTCGAATCTCGACATGAGCCACTTTTCCATCTCGGGATCGACCCGCAGAGCGGTCATTTTCTCGGCGGTCCGGGCGTAATTGACTTGGTCCACCAAATCGATACGGAAGCGTGCCTCAGTGTAGGGCGGGCCGGACTGAGTGGCGAGCTCGGTGAGGCGCATTTTCCAGCCGTTGAGCCACCCTTCCTTCGAAGCGACCAAGCTGCCGGCGAGGAACACGGTGGTGATGATCGAGAAGGTGAGGACAGGCGAGGACATGGTCTAATCAATTATGGAAATTATGGATTATTTCAATCCGAAGCAGCAGGCTTACCAAAGTACTACCTCCTAGCCTTGCCACCCGAGATCGAAAAAACGTTATCACCTCCCCGCTGGGGCGATTTTGACCCGTTCTTTTAAGGTATAAAGCAGAGGCGTTTCCACTCCCCACTGTCCCATGATGGTGCCAGGGGCCTGCTGGAGCTGGTAGCCGGGCTGTCCGATCCAGAGATACTGGTAGCCAGTGCCGTTCTGGATGAAGAGTCCGCCGTGCTCCTGCCCCCCTCGCAGGAGGCCATCGGTATTGACGCGCTCTGGCGCGGCGTAGTAGATGCCCGTTTCGGATTTTGCCTCCGGTAGGTAATGGCCAGCAGGGAAGGTGACTTTACCCCATTTATGCTCAGCGATTTGCTCCGTAGGCAGAATGATTCCCTGGGTGCCGGAATCCGGCGCGGAGATGAGGGTTTTCGAGGCGCAGGAGGAGAGAATGGTGCCGGTCAAAAGGCACAGGAGGGCGGTTTTCATGGTTGGTTGGGGATTTTCCATTGGCCACGGATTATCGAGTAGAAGTCGGCTGCAAAGGAAGGCTTGGGGAGATGACCCCAAGTTTCGGCGCACTGGCCCCGATGGCTCCGAGGAGCGTGCCGGCGCGTTCATCGGCATCATCGCGGGCATCGCCGAACCAAGCGGCGTGGCGGCCGTCATTCGCTACAAAAATACCGCCTCGGTATTCCTTGCCGAGCAGCACACCCTCGGTGCGCATCGGAGACGGGGCCAAATAGTAGGTGCCGCGTTCTGAGGCGATCTCCGGAGTGTAAACGCCTGCCGGAAAAATCACGCGGGCAGCTTTGCATGCACGTTTTTCCTCCTGCGGCAGGGTCAGGGAACCCGTTTTCGCGGCGGGCTGGGTCAAGGGCACGCAGGAAGAGATTGTGGCAAGGGTGAGAAGGCTCAGCAGCAGGAATTTCATAGACGACGCTTCAAAGCACATTTCAGCCCATCACGTCACGAAAAATCGTGGAATGCTCGCCGGGAATCCGATGGTGGAGATAAGGGGATTCGAACCCCTGACCTTCTCATTGCGAACGAGACGCTCTACCAACTGAGCTATATCCCCATGGATCAGAATTGGTGATTTTTACAAGGCAAGGCATCTTTTGTCCAATCCCAATTCGTCGAGGCGAGGTGGGGCAAAGGCCTCGTTATGGGCTTTTCGATAGCCATGAAGGTCGGAATCAACCTGAAAGGAGGCATGTGGTAATTAGTGTTTTATTGAAATTTAATAAAAATGAAGCAAAAATCTTGTCAAAATAGCTAGATGAGCAATAATATCTATAATTATACATCATGCCGACTTCCCCTTCCAGTCTTGTCGCCCGCCTGCGAATGGCCTGCATCCTGACCGTCTTCGTGTTTTGCATCCGCCATGGTCGAAGCCAAGCCCCTGTGCTCCAGGGCGCTGTCCCGCCCCCGACGGAAGCTGTCGCAGCTGCCGCCAGCGCGTATCAACCCATCGGTGAAGGTGCTTCGGTGAAGGTGAACTTCCCCAGCGCCCCCATTCAGGCCATCATCCCCTTCTATCAGGAGCTCACTGGAAGGAAGCTGATCCTTGACTCCAACCTCGCCGGCAATCCGCTGCGCATTATCTCGCCGCACCTACTGACCCGACGGGATGCCATCGCCTACATCGAGTCCACTCTTTTGCTCAATGGCTACACGTTCATTCATCGGGACGCGACCACCTCCGTGCTCATCAACCACTCGGCGAATGCCAACGTGCCCGCTGCCGGCCTGCCGGTTTACAATTCCCTCACCGAACTGCCCGTCACTGAGGAGATCTGCCATTTCGTCCTTCCCCTAAACTATGTGACCGCCACGGACGCCGCCAAGGCTTTCACCGAGGCCATCAAACCGCACACCTACGGCGCCCTCATGCCGGTGGCGAATGACACCGCCCTGCTCATCACCGAAAACAGCACCACCATCCGCAGCATCGTCCGCATCGCTCAAATCATCGACGTGCCCCCGATGCAGACGGCGAACGAGACCATCAAGCTCCAGCGGGCTGATGTGGAGATCGTCGCTGATATCATCAATGAGATCTTTGAAAAAGACGAGGAGGGTGCCGATGCCACTCAGCCGGCTGCTGCCGTCGCCGTGCCTGCCGCTCCCGCTGGCGCACGCCCTGGAATGCCCGCAGGTACAGCCACCCCGATCAGCACCGCCTCCAACGCCGGCGGAACGAATCGTGGTTCCGGCAAGCCCAAGGTCATCCCCTATCGCCGCACCAATGAACTCATCGTCTTCGCTCGCCCGGTGGACATCGCCTACATCCGCAGCCTCGTGGAAAAGCTCGATAAGCAGGACGATGGCGATACTTTCCGCAAATTCCGCCTCCGCCATCTCGATGTGCGGGACTTCCTTGCCTCCGCTCGCGATACCCTCGCTCGCGATACCGACATCCAAAGCGACAGCGGCGGTGCCAGCTCAGGTGGCGGTGGCCGCCGTGGTGGGCGCAGCAATCAAAGCGTGGGCCGCGATGGCAATGGCACCGATGCCTCTCGCAATACGGCTAGCAATAGCAGCGGCAGTAATGGCTTCAACAACTCCAACGGAGGCCTTGGCGCCGGCGGTCTTGGTGGCGGCCTCGGCAATAGCAATGCCAATCGAAGCCTCCTTGATGATCCCGATATCATGGGAGCGCCCGAATCCATCATTGTGGGCAAAACCCTTCTTATCGCCGATCCACAGTCGAACAGCCTCATCGTCTCCGGCTCGCCAGAGCACATCCAGCGCATCGAGCAGCTCCTCGCCGAAATGGATATGCGCCCGCAGCAGATCTATATCTCGGCCATCATTGGTCAGCTCAATCTCGGGACCGAGTTCAACTACGGCTTCGATTTCCTCAAGCTGCTCGATGATTTCAGCGTCCGTGATGCCGCGGTTGCAGCCGCTGGCGGTGCGGCGGCCACGACAAACACCATCGCCTTCCCGGCCAACTTCAAAGAATTCGCTTTCAACAAGCTCAACTTCTACGGCCAGGTCGGCTCGCTTGGCAATTACATCAAGCTTGTGGACGGGAATCGGAATTTCAAAGTGCTCGCCACGCCCAGCGTGTATGCCAAAAACGCCTCCAAAGCCATCATCCAGAGCGGCCAGAAGATCGCCGTGCCAGCTCAGATTCTCAGTAATGGGGCCTTCGCAGGCGGCGTGGCCAGCAACAGCGTCAGCGTCGAATATCGCGATGTGCTTTTGAAGCTCGAAGTCATCCCGCTGATCAATTCCGATGACGAGGTCACCCTCAAAATTGCCCAGATCAATGACAACATCGTGGGCACGCAGAACATCTCAGGCAACACCGTCCCCACCATCGGCACTCAGGAGCTCGTCACCGAGGTCTCTGTGAAAAATGGAGCCGCCGTCGTGCTCGGCGGCCTCATCACCGAGCGTGTGAATGACAGTGCTCGCGGTGGTATTTTCCTCCGACGCATCCCCGTCATCAAGCACCTCTTCGGCACCACCCAAAAGGAAAGCACCCGCGAGGAACTGCTCATCTTCATCCAGCCACACATCATGAAGGACACGGACGCCCCTGATGGCCCCAATCGCATCGAGCAAGGCCGCTCAAACCTTTACGAAGAGGCTCTCGAATTCAGCAGCCCTCGCCTGAATCAGATTCCGCGAGCTGTGCCTTATGATGAGATGAAATGATCGTAGCTTCCGCACTCAAGCTGCCATCAGCTCGGGTGCCGCCGCTGGCATCGGCAGGACAAATGGCCTGCTCCGCGTCTCCTCTAGCGGGTGGCTCGGCTCGATGCCTTTCGGCTGGCGGCCGGTTCGTTCGCAGAAATCGTGATAGCTGAGGACTTCAAAGCGGTGATCGTGATGCTCGATGATCGCCGTCATGCTCTCCACCCAGTCCCCAGAGTTCAGGTAATGAATATCGTCGATCTGCTTGTCGGCCGGGGTGTGAATGTGGCCACAAATGATACCATGGCAGTTTTTCCAGCGAGCAAGGTTTTGGAGCTGTTCTTCGTAGCGGCCTACAAAGCCCACGGCCTGCTTCACTTTCGATTTCACCCAGCGGCTGAGGGAGAAGCCTTCCTTGCCACGCCAGCGACGCCACTGGTTGTAGAACCGATTGAGCCTGAGCAGCACATCATAACCCACTGAGCCAGCTTTGGCGATCCAGGCATGATTCGTCGTGACGTGGTCGAAGCCGTCACCATGCACGATGAGGTAGCGCCCGTGGGGTGACTGATGAATGTGTTCATTCACGATGCTCAGTCCGGCCAATTTGAAGGGCAGGAAGCTGTCGAGGATGTCATCATGATTCCCGCGGATGTAGATGACCTCCACATTCTCCTTCTCCAACTTTTTGAGCAGCGTGCGCACGAAGTGCGTGTGCTCAGTGCGCCATCTGCCGGAGGTTTTCAGCGCCCAGGCGTCGATGATGTCGCCATTGAGAATGATTTGGTCACAGATGCAGTGGCGCAGCATGTGCGCGGCCTGCACCGCTTTGGAATCTGCCATGCCGAGGTGGATGTCGGACATGATGAGCGTCTTGATGCGGAGCTTGGTTTTCATGCGTGGCGTAGCTGCCACTACATCTTGTGCCACATCATTGGATGCTCCCAACCAGTTGAAATGAACGTTTTCGTCACTGCAACGGGCGGCCTGGGGAGGCGAGCGTGAGTTTCGGAGACTCTTTCCGGCGTGATGGCGCAGTCGGGCGCGGCTCGCGCTGAGGAGCAAACATTTCCTCCAGCTTCTTCTCTTGGCGTTGCTTATGCAGCAAATACACCTGGGTGATCATCCACACGGAGAGAGCTGCTGAAATAATACCAGCCATGGCGGCCCATGGCATCTGCCAGCGCTTGCGACGTGTCGGGGTGGAGGAAGGAAGAAAAAGAGCCATTTGTAGGATTTCGCGATTTTTCCGCCGCCCTGCAATGCCTCCTAAGTGACTTGATTGCCACATGGCATTTGTGTCACGAATAGACTTTTTAATTCAGATTCGATTCTGTCACACAAGGTATCAGCGGTCCGTCACCCAGCCGGAACAAATGATCTCTTCCACCCTCACCCAGCCATGTTGGATCGTGTCACGATCAGGTTTGATGAGAAGGGTGAAGGGGCCATCGCTTGAGTTCTTTAACTCCGCTCCAGCAGGACTTCGCCGCAGTGCCTCCTCAGACGCGAAAGCTCGTAGTGTCTTCGCTTCCGCAGGATGCGAGATCTCGATGGAGATACCCTTCAGTTCTGGAAAAGGCGCAAGGGCACTGGTGGGTTGGCAGCGCACACGCATGAGCTTCGGATGTATTTTCATCCCCACATGAGTTTGCAGCCCGTCAAAGTCCGTCTCGCACCATCCAGCGAAGCTCTCCCAGTCCAGCTTGTAGCCCTCGGACGTCCTTTCTAAGACCACTGCCCTGTCGTTTCCGTTCGCGAGTCGGATCGTCGTGAGTAGCAAATCGCCTGTGATGCCGAATGTTGGTCCGATGCTCAAAGGAAGCGCTGGCACGACTTGCCGGGAGGGTGGCATGCCGCGCAGCCGTATCATCGTGATGGAGGGGTGGCGCACGCAATCGGAAAGCAGCGCGGACGAATTCGAGCTGATAGCCCGGCGGAGGACGGCGCAGGCTTCTTGATAAGATTCGCGAGCCGTGTCCGGGAGTGAGTTGTTGGATACGTTATAGCCCGTAAACGGTCGCTCTCTTGGTTTTGGTAAATCATCGCGAGGCGATTGCTCGGCTTCGATCTCCTTCGTCTTCACGATTTTCCCCGTTTCGCTCTCGCGGGATGGATTCACCACCTCGCGCATGTGGGAAATCATCCACGTGGAGAATCCGATCACGGCCAAAAGAAGTAGAAATTGCCAAGTGGATTTGTCCCGCCAGCCAAACAGGCTGTGAGGGGAGAGATCAGGAGAGGTCATGATTCATTCTTTTGTATTGAGCCATCGCGCTCAAACAACTCCGCGTCACATCATTGGCACATGATCCCCATTTATTTGTCTGTAACCCATCCGGTGCAGACGACGTCCACCACCCGCACCCAGCCGTGCGCGGCGTGCTCGGTGTCCGCCATCACGCGTAGCGTGAAAGGAGTATCGTGTGCTGTTGCGAGAGCTTTGCCGACGGCGGTGGCTTGCAGCAGGCTCTCCGGGGCAAAGGCGCTCAGGGAGCTACGCTCTGCTGGATGCGAAAGCACGAGGGCCGTGCCCTTTTCCGCGCCAAAGGGAGCTTTTGCACTTGATTGGGAGCACTGCGCTCGCAGCAGCACCGTTTTGCCGGAAGGGCGGGTGAGCAGCTCGGTGAACGAGGCCTCGCACCATCCTGTCAGGCTTTCCCAGTCGAGCAGGTAGCTGCCATCCTTCCTCTCCATTACCACCGGACGATGAGAGCCATCGTTCAAACGCAGCGTGGTTAGCAGCAGTTCGCCAGTGACGCCAAACTTGGGTCCGATCTCCAGCGGAATGACCGGTAGCACACCTCGTGAGGCGGGGAGAGCACGCACGCGTGGCATCGTCACCTCGGGATGACGCACGCATTCTTCGAGTGCCACCGAAGAGCCGCTGGTGAAGGCACGGCCTAGGACTTCACAGGCAAGATCAAACTCCTGACGCACCTCCGGTGGCATCATCACGCTCTTTTCATCGAATGGCAGTTTGGGTTTCGATTTGGCGGGAAAAGATGACGATACTCCTGAAGTAGCGGTCACAGGCGTCGGAGTCTCGCTCTTCACCACGGCTGCCGCTGGCACTGCTTGCACGGGCACGGCACGCAGGGGGATACTCCACATATGCCAGATCATCCATGCCGCCGCAGCCACCACTACCGCCAGCAGAAGCATGGGCCATAGATTTGTGCGGTGACGGCGCTTGCTGCGGTGATGAGGGGGGGGGCTGGACATGTCCTATTCTTGCCGCGTTGTCACGCAGCTCAACGCGCCGCCTGTCACATGATTGCCACATGGCGAAATCGTTGCGTCGAAAGTTTCGACGTCGCCATGGAGAAGGCTAAAAGCGCGGTGCCTTGCCACACCCTATCCTCCCATGAAACCCATCACTCTACTCCTCCTGCTCGCCGCTTCCTCGGCGAATGCCATCACGCTTCTGAATGCCTACGTCGAGGGCAATGTCGCCCGCACCGGAGGCTCCGAGGTTGTTTCTTACACCACTCAGGACAACACGCTCCTGGCCACTGTGGCCAATGCCGGCACCAGCGCCTTTGGCGTGCAGGTCATGACGCTCTCCAGCAGTGCCACGCTCAGCGAGCGTGCCTACATCGACTACTCGGCCACCTTTGGTGCCACGGCGAATCTCAGCAGCATCAGCAGTGTCGCCGCCGATCCATCGAATCGCGGCTTCGGCGTCGCCACGCTGGTTCCCACGGCGAATACCTCCACCGCGGGAAAAATCGCCTTCTTCGATCTCACCAGTGGCTTCTCCGGCGGCAGCCGCACGCTCGTCACGCTCGATGTCGGCTTTCATCCAGATAGTGTCACGTTCTCCGCAGATGGCTCGAAGCTTATCGTGGTCAATGAGGGCGAGTTCAATGCCAGCGTCGCCAATCCTTCCAGCACCGGTAATGCACCCGGCTCCATCAGCGTCATCGATCTCGCCAGCATCACCAGCACCGCGCAGATCGCCGCGCTCACCAGTGGCAATGTGAGCACCTTTGACTTCTCCGCCACGAATCTCGACACCGGCGTCAGCCTCGCCGGCATCCGCAATGCCAGCGTGGCCGCACTCGGCACCGCCGGTGCCTTCATCAGCAACGTGCCCAATTTCACCACGCTCGCCGGTAGCGATGCCGACTTCTTCAAAGGCATGGAGCCGGAATTCGCCGCCGTGTTGGGCAACAAAGTCCACGTCACCCTTCAGGAAAACAACGCCATCGCCACTTTCGACCTCACGACGAACAAATGGACCGCGGTGAACAACCTCGGCACCATCACCCAGACCATCGACGCCTCCGACCAGGACGGCCCTGGCGGCACGACCTCCATCTCCATCAACGACACGGTCAAAGGCCTGCCTATGCCTGACACGATGAAGGCCTTCACCAACAGCGGCACAAATTACCTCATCACCGTCAATGAGGGCGATGCCCGCGGCGATGACCGCGACATCAGCCGTTTCGGCGATACCTCCGGCAACGACAGCATGAACACCATCCTCTCGACTTCCCTAGCCGCTGATGCCTCGCGTGCGAACAGCGTCATGGGTCGTCTGAATGTCTCCCGCTTGAATGGCGACACCAACAATGATGGCAAGATCGACGAAGCCGTCATGATCGGCACCCGCTCCATGACCATCTGGAACGCCGACACCGGCGCAAAGGTGTGGGACAGCGGCCAGTCCACCAGCACGAACTTTGAGACTCTCCTCGCCAGCCTCGATTCCACCCGTTTCAACATGAACAACGGCAACCCGGCGCTGTTTGATCAGCGTTCCGATGACAAAGGCCCCGAGCCCGAGGCGCTCACCATCGGCCAGTTTGGCAGCAGCCTGCTCGCCTTCGTCGGCATGGAGCGTCAGAACGGACTCATGGTCTATGACATCACCAATCCGAACAACCCCACCTTCGTCAGCTACCTCAACAGCCAGGCCAACGGCCTCATCTCGCCCGAGAGCATGGTGTACATCCCCGCCGGTCAAAGCCCCACCGGCTCCGCCATCCTCATCACCGGCTACGAAGGCACCGGCACCGCCGGTTCCGGCATCGGCGTGTATGCCGTCCCCGAGCCTTCGCGTGCTTTGCTAGCTTTCGCTGGCCTGGTGGGTCTCTTTTTCCGTCGTCGTCGCTGATTTGACTTTCGGACAGGTTCCTGTGGAAAACGCCCGCGATCATCTCGCGGGCGTTTTTTGTGCTTCGATGGCTCGATGAAGATGTGATCCATGTCTTCATTAGTCTTTCCTAAATGATACAGTGCTGTTTTTTGGTGATCTTTGTGACGTCGTTGAATCAATCATTACGTTCATTAAAAACACCGGGAAACGCAGTCGTCACGGAAGAGTAAATTCAGACGAAAAGGTCACACGCAATCACGAGCGCAAACTCGAATCGCCTCCATGAATCGCGCGCTTCAAGCCACCAATGCTCATGAAATCGCGCTTCAAACTCTCTTCGACTTTCGCCGCTGTGGTCAGCGCAGCGTGTATGATTCAATCAGGCTCGCCGCTTCAGGCGGCTGCATTCACACCAGGGAATGTGGTCATCTATCGTGTGGGTTCTGGCACGGGTTCTCTGATCAATACCGGCAATCCGGTCTTCCTCGACGAGTATAGCAGCACAGGGACGCTCGTGCAGTCCATCCCTCTTCCCACGACGGTGAGCGGTGCGAACAAGCGCCTTGTGGCAAGTGGCACGGCGACCTCGGAAGGCATGCTGACCCGCAGCGCGGATGGGCAATATTTGCTGCTCACTGGCTATGATGCCACCCCGCCAGTGGTTTCGCTTGCGGGCACGGCAAGTGTCGCGGTGAATCGCGTGATCGGTCGCGTGAATGCGGCTGGCACGGTGGACACGAGCACAGCGCTGACGGACTTTGCGAGCGCGAACAATCCTCGCAGTGCTGTCTCCTCGGACGGCTCCAAATTTTGGATGAGCGGCGGCAACGGTGGTGTGCGCCTCGCGGCGCTGGGGGCTACGACCTCCACGGATGTGAGCACCACGGTGACAAACCTGCGTCAGCTAGGCATCGCGGGTGGTCAGCTTTATGTGACGACTTCCAGTGGCACGGCGGTGCGTCTCGGCACGGTTGGCACAGGCCTGCCGGAGACGACAGGCCAGACCATCACGAGCCTCACCGGCATCCCGACGTCTGGCGGCTCGCCCTATTCGTTCTTCTTTGCTGACCTCAATGCTGGCGTCGCTGGCGTGGACACGCTGTATGTGGCGGACGATGCGTCTCTGGCGCTGACAAAGTATTCTCTCGTAGCGAGCACCTGGACGTCTAACGGCACCGTGGGTGTCGATGCAGACGACTATCGTGGGCTTACGGGTGTCGTGAACGCTGGTGTGGTTACACTCTACGCGACACGAAAAGGTGGCTCGGCTGCTGCAGGTGGTGGTGAGCTGGTGACTATCAGCGACAGCAGTGGACACAATGCCGCCTTCACCGGCACGCCGGCTCTCCTCGCCACAGCCGCAGCAAACACGGCCTTCCGCGGCGTTGCTTTCTCACCTGTCGCTGTGGCAGCCAATCCCGACCTCACCGCCTCCATCACCGCGCCAGCAACGGCGAACACGGGTGCGAACTTTGATTACTCCATCACGGTGAACAACGTCGGCACGGCCAACGCCACCGGTGTGGCCGTGAACTTCGTGCTGCCTGCGGGCCTTACCTTTGGTTCCGCCACGGGCAGCAATGGCTTCAGCGCCGTCAACAACTCTGGCACCATCCAGTTCACCGGTGGCAGCATCAATGCCTCCTCCTCGGCCACGCTCACCGTCACGGTCAGCACGAACACCGCTGCCACTTACAACGCACCGATTGGCGCTGTCACCGCCGATCCATCCAGCACGGTGACGGAGATCAATGAAAGCAACAACACCAGCACCGCTGGCACGAGCACGGTTGTTTCCATGCCGAACACGCCGCCTTCCTTCAGCCTGCATCCTGCGAATGTGAGCATCGCCAATGGCGCGGCCACCACGCTGACTTGTCTCGCCACGGGCAGCCCCGCCCCGAACTATCAGTGGTATCGCGGCATCGCCCCCGACACCACCAATCCAGTGGGCACCGACAGCACCAGCTTCACCACGCCGAGCCTGACCGTCACCACCAGCTACTGGGTGCGGGCGACGAACACGAACGGCACTGCTGATAGCAACACCGCTGTTGTCACCGTGGCTCCTTCCAACAATGCGAACCTCAGCGCTCTCACGCTCAGCAATGGCCTGCTCTCGCCGAGCTTCTCCTCCGCAGTGATCAGCTACAACAGCTATCAGGTCGCTGGCACGACCAGCATCACCGTGACGCCAACCATGGCTCATGGGAACGCCACGATCACCGTGAATGGCTCGCCAGTGACCTCCGGCAGCCCTTCCGCCTCCATCACGCTCAATGAAGGCGCAAACAGCATCAGCATCGTGGTCACTGCACAAGACGGCAGCACCACCAAGATCTACACGGTGAACGCCTTCCGCTCGGCGGCTCCGCTCGCCACTGGCTCCATCGCCATCACTGCTTACAATGCGGATGGCAGTGATGACATTGCCTTCGTCGCGCTCGCCGCCATCCCGGCCAACTCGGTGATCCACTTCACGGACAACGAATGGAACGGCTCAGCCATCGGTGCAGGCGGCGCGTTCAATGACTTCGGTGAGAGCGAGTTCATCTGGGTCGCCCCCGCAGGCGGCATCGCTGCTGGCTCGGTGGTCACGCTCAATACCATCAGCGCGACGATCACGACCAACACCGGCACCGCAGCCATCAGCGACGGCACCAACACCGGATTAAGCACCACGGCAGACGCGGTTTACGCCTTCCAAGGTTCTACCCACGTTGCAGACGTTTTCCTTGCCCAGATCAGCACGGACGCCGCTTCCTCGATTGTGAACACGGGTCTCACGCTCGGCACCACGGCGATCAGTCTCGCCAGCGGTTCCGACGGCGCGGCCTACAGCGGCTCACGCGCAAATCAGACTAGCTTCGCCGCCTATGGACCCCAGGTGAACAGCATCGCCAACTGGAACGACCTCGGTAACGCTGGTGATGGCACCACGCTCTTGCCCTTCGATACCACGGCCTTTGTGCTCGGCACGGCTTCCTCGGTGACGATCAATGATGTAACCGTGACGGAAGGCAACAGCGGCACCACCACGATGACCTTCACGGTCACGCGCTCCGACAACACCGGTGCTTTCTCCGTCGCCTACGCCACCGCGAACGACACCGCTGCAGATACCTCCGACTTCGTGGCCGCCTCCGGCACGCTGACCTTCACCGTCGGCGGTGCCCTCACGGACACCATCGCCGTGACGATCAATGGTGACACGCTCTCGGAAGTGGGTGGTGAGCAGTTCTTCGTGAACCTCTCCGGCATCGTCAACACCGTGGGCGTTGCATCCCTCACGGATGCTCAGGGCAAGGGCACCATCGCTGACGATGAGCCGATCATCAGCACGCCTTACACGCACTTGAATCGTGATGTGCTCACGCCGAACACGAACACTTGGCCTTCCGGCGGCATCACCATTGGCACCACTCAGTTTGTTAACCTGGGCCTCCAGGGTGTGGGCCGCGTGCCTGCCAATGCGATTGATGCCGCCACCGGCGAATCGCTCGGCTCCATCTCCGACATGCAGGTCACGGACTTCGTGAAGACCCCCACGGGCTTCTCCGGCAAGTTCCACTTCCTGCCTGACCGTGGCTACAACAGCGGCGTGATCTTCTCGAACTACGCAGCGCGTATCAACGCCTTCGACTTTACCTTCACGCCTTACACCTCCTCCTCGCCGACAGCGGCGCAGAACCAGGTGGCGATGACCTTCACCGGCTCCACACGCTTCACATATGATAGCGGTGCAGGCCAGAAATACACCACCGGCACGCTGGCCGACAGCACCTTGAGCCTCCTCGGCACGACTCTTCCCTCCACTGCCGCCGCCTCCACGCAGAGCGATGGCACCGTGGCGAACCGCCTCACCATGGATGCAGAGGGCCTCGTCCTCGACAAGCGCCCCGGCAAGGCCGGTAGCGGCTGGGTGGGTGACGAATACGGTGCCTTTGTGTATCACTTCAATGCCAGCAAGCAGATTGACGGCCAGCTCCGTCTCCCTGATGCGCTCATCCCGCACTCCCCCGTCGGCACCACGAACTTCCTCGCTGATCCGCCGGTCAATGGCCGCCGTATCAACCAGGGCATGGAAGGCCTGACCCAAAGCCCAGACGGCACTCGCCTCTTTGCTCTGCTTCAAAGCGCCACCATCCAGGACAGTGGCAGTGGCAATCAGGGCCGCTCCAACACACGCCTGCTCGTGTATGACGTCTCCTCCAGCGATGCACCGAGCGATCCTATCGCTCAGTATGTGATCCAGCTCCCTCGCATTGACGACACTGGCTCCACCACCAACGGCACCACGGTGAACCGCAATGGTGCTCAGAGCAGCATCCATGCGATCAGCAACACGCGGTTCCTCGTCCTTGCCCGTGAAGGAAATGGTCGCGGTGCAGCCGGCAAGCCGGTCTTCAAGTCCGTCATGCTCGCAGACATCAGCGTCGCGACCAACATTGATGGTCTCTATGATGCGGAAGGCGCTGCCGTCGCTCCTGCCGGTGTGCTTGCACCCGGTGTCACGCCAGTGGCCTGGACGGAATCGCTGAACATGCTCGGCGGTCTCGGTGCCACAGCTACGGAAGTCGCGAAATTTGGCCTCAACCTCAACGCCGCTCCTGGTGACATCAACTCCATCTGCGAGAAGTGGGAAGCCATCGGCCTCGTGTCCGCGAATGACTCGGCCAACCCGAACGACTACTTCCTCTTCCTTGGCAACGACAACGACTTCATCACCCAGACCGGCCAATACATGGATGCCGCTGGTAACATCCAGTCCTACAACGCGGGTCTTGAAAACGACACCATCGTGCTCGCCTATCGAGTCCGTATGACGGGTCCAGACAATCAGGCGCCCTTTGCCACCAACGCGATTCCGGCCCAGTCGGCCACGAAGGATTCTGCCTTCTCCTACACCTTGCCTGCAGACGCTTTCACGGATCCCGAGGGACAATCGCTCACTCTCACTGCCACCCGTGCTGACGACAGCGCTCTGCCAGCCTGGCTCACCTTTAACGCCTCGACACGCAGCTTCAGCGGTTCCCCTACCGCTGTGGACATCGGCAATGTCGTGGTCAAAGTCACGGCAACTGATGGCGGCAGCCCAGCTCTTTCCTACAGCGTGAACTTCACCATCCAGGTGGCTCCGCTTTCAGTCTCGCCTTACTTCCCACAGTCCGTTGCTTCGGGCGACCCGCGCTCCAGCAGCGTGGTTCTCTGGACCCGGTTGATGGATGGCGACACGGCGGTGAACCGCACGGTCACTCTGCACGTCAGCACGACGGGCACGCTCGCGAATGTGGGCACGACGGCTGCTCTCGGCGGCACCAACATTTGGACCGGCGGCGCATTGACCGCGCAAGCCGCGCACGACGGCGTGGTGAAAGTCAAGGTGGGCAGCCTCACCGCGGACACGACTTACTACTACCAGTTCACCTACAACGGCCAGCGCTCGCCAATTGGCCGCACCAAGACCGCCCCAGCCGCAGGATCGGCGCGGACGGTGAAATACGCCGCCATCAACTGCAATGACTTTGTGGGCCGCTACTTCAACGTCCTGCGCCAGCTTGCTGAGCGTGAGCAGAACACGATAGACTTCGTGCTCAACCTTGGCGACTACGTCTATGAAACCACGGGCGACCCGAGCTTCCAGACCTCGCTTCCAGAGCGCGCCATGGTCTTCTCCAACCCGGCGGAAGCCATCAACCTCGGCAGTGGCAACTACGCCGCGCAATCGGTCGGCAACTACCGCGACGTTTACAAGACCATCCGTCAGGACGCCCAGCTCCAGCGCGTGCATGAACTCTTCCCGATGATCAGTATCTGGGATGACCATGAATTCAGCGATGATAACTGGAAGGACAACGCCACCTATTTCGACGGCAAGGTCAACGAACAGCAGACGAACCGGAAGAGGAACGGTGAGCAGGCCTGGATGGAATTCCTCCCAACGGAGCGTGGCATGGCCGGCTCTGGCAACGGCCTCGAGATCGACAGCACGGATCTCTATCCGAACACCGTGATTTATGATGCCTTCAACTTCGGCACCAATCTCGACCTCATCCTCACCGACATCCGCACCAACCGCGCTGACCATTTGATTCCTGAAGATGCCTGCCCGTCCGGCATTCCGATGACGGAAGCCAATGTCATTGCCACTCTCGCTGCGGCCAATGGTCTGAATGTCCCCACCTTTACCGCAGCCGTTTGGCCCGGTATTCGCGGCAGCTTCGCTCCGTATGTCAATATCGATGATCCAGCCTACGCGGCGGTGAAGACTGGCTTCAAGGCCATCATTGCAGCTTCCGTCAACAGCGCCATGGCCGCACTCCCAGCGGGGCAGACGCCGATCACCACGGGCGCAGCTTATGCCGACGCCAATGTCGTCGGTTTCCGGGATGCTGGTTTCATCAATCAAGCGTTCGTCGCGGCAGGACAGAGTGCACCGTTTGACGCAGCAGCGCTCGCCGCCATGCCACGCGGGCTGTCGTATTACCTCCTGGGTAAGACCAGCGTCTTCAGCGACTTCGGCAGCCGCTACCAGGTGGTGAATCAGACCTTCCAGCTCTTTGCAGGCTACACTTACCAGGCGTTCGTCCTATCTGGCGGCACGCTCGGTCGTGATCAGGCTTTCTATAATACCGCACAGCAGACCTTCCTGGCCACCGCGCTCGCAAACAGCACTGCGGCTGGCAACAAGTGGCGCGTGGTGGCAAGCTCCACCCCTTATACTCCAATCAAGCTCGAACTCGGAGACCTGCCCGCCGGTATCACTTTGCCAACCCAAGGCACCATCGGCGCTCTCACGATTCCAGCCAGCCTGCCTGCACAGTTCCTCGTCGAGTTCCTCCTCAATGCGGATGAACCTGCTGGCTTCCCGCAGTTCCGCCAGGGAATGATCGACCTCTTTGCCCAGCATGACGCCATCATCGTCTCCGGCGACATTCACGCTGAACTCATCGGCAGGAACAACGCCACCAACGGCCAGAAGGTGGTTGATTTCACCGTGCCGTCTGCGGCGTCTTCAGAGTTCCGCAGAGCCGTGAGCGGCGCCTTCACTACGGTGGAAGGTCTGATGACTCCGGCTGTGCAGGCTGCCACAGGTCTTTCCGGCAACTTCGCTTTCGACACCACACAGAAGCAGGCGGTGATCAATGCAACGGACGCCATCATCAAGCACAACACGTCTGAGATGTTCCAGGCCGACACAGCAGCTCATGGCTATACGGTCTTCACCGCAGGGGCTTCCGCCTTCAACGCCGAATATCAAAAGATCAATGTCAGCGAGATCGACAATAACCACTACGCCCTGAGCAGTGGGGCACTTGATGCTCTTTTCCAGAAGGAGAACTTTACCGTCACCAAGACCGGTAGCGGGCCGAGTACCGACCTCAGTTTAGGAGTTCCGCAAAACAACACCACCATCGTCATCGGTGATGCCACGATTAGCGAAGGCAACAGCGGCAGCAGCACGCTGAACTTCACCGTCACCCGCAGTGATCTCTTGGGAGCCTTCACGGTTGATTTCGCCACCTCCAGCGGCACCGCGACCTCTGGCAGTGACTTCACTGCCGGTTCCGGCACGGTCACTTTCACCGCTGGTGGTTCCACCACACAAAATGTGAGTGTCGCCATCACTGGCGACACCATCGTCGAGCCGAATGAAACCTTCCTCGTGACGCTTTCAAATGTCGTGAACACCGCAGGCACCGCCGCCATCACGGATGCGACCGCCACGGGTAGCATCACCAATGATGATCCAGCGGCCTTCGCTACTTGGCTTGCCGAAAATGGATTCACTGGCACTGCCAGCGGTGACACCGATAGTGATGGAGTGCCAGACTCACTGGAATACTTCTTCAATTCCAGCCCGAACAGCGGTGGCGATCGCGACAATCTGCCAACAGTGGTGATGAACGGCAACGATCTCGAATTCCGCTTCACTTACCTCAACAGCACGGTCTTCCCGGGCTTTCTCCAATGCTCTGAAGATCTCATCAACTGGGCCAATGCCACCCCTGGTGTGGATTATGAAATCATCACCGAAACTATGAACGGCGTGGAGACCGCCGTGCGCTACCGCATCTTCTGCAATCCGCTGCCGACCACGCAGGGCCCGTTCACCTACCTCACGCCATTCACCGCCGCCGTCGGACGCGGTGCCATCGACCAGCTCACCATCACCAATCATGGCATGGTAGGCGCAGGCCGCCTCACCGGCGAGCAGCTCGACAGCTTTGGCGAAACGATGGGTGCCGCCTCCGGCCTCGCCATCAGCGGCTGGAGCTACAACAGCGGCAGCGGCCAGTTCAGCGGCACCTTCAACGTGCTGCCAGATCGCGGCTACAACAGCGGCACCACCTTTTCCAACTACGCCGCCCGCGTGCATCAGGTGCCATTCACCTTCACGCCTTATTACGGCGCAGGTCCGGTCGCCCAGACGCAGATCGTGCCAACGTATGGCAGCACCACGAAGTTCACCTACCTCGACGGACTCACCACGAAGTTCACCACCGGTCTGAATCCAACCGGCGTCAGCACCATCTTCGGTCAGAGCGTCGGCACCGTCACGGCTGCCAACGGCCCTGCGGGTGCTCAGGAAAGCCTCATCAGCTTTGATGCCGAGGCCATCCACCTCTTTGCCGACGGCTCCGGCTTCGTCTCCGATGAATACGGCACCTACATCTGCCGCTTCAACAGCGCCAAGCAGTTCACCCGCATCATCCAACTGCCCAGCGCCGCACAACCACGCCGCCCGGCAGGCGCTCTGAACTTCGACTCCGTCAGCGCACCGACCAATGGCCGCCGCAACAACCAGGGCCTCGAAGGCATGACGGTCTCACCCGACAACACCCGCCTCTTTGCCCTCATGCAGAGCGCCCTCGTGCAGGACACTGGCAGCGGTGCCGTAGGCCGCTGGAACACCCGCCTCTTCGTCTATGACATCGCCGGTGCGAAGCTCGAAAACCCCGAGCTCATTGCCGAGCACGCGGTGCAGCTCCCACGCTACGATGTGAATGGCAATGGTTCCGCTCTCGACGCCACCTCCGCGCAGTCTGAGATCGTGGCCCTGAGCAACACGCAGATCCTGATGCTGCCACGCGATGGCAACGGCCTCGGCAAAGGCGACACCAATCCGCCGGTGATGAAGACCGTCGATCTCGTGGACTTCTCAGCCGCCAGCAACATCCTCAACCTCTACGACGCGGAAGGAAACCAGATCAGCCCCGCTGGAACGCTGCGCACAACCATCACCCCGGCCCGCAGCACCGTCGTGGTCAACCTGCTCTCCAGCACCGATCTCGCCAAATTTGGATTCAACACCAACACCGCCGCACCAAACGCCTTCACCGTGAATGAGAAGGCCGAAGGCATGGCCCTTGTGCCAGACACCTCCACCGCCAGCACCGAGGACTACTTCCTTTTCGTCGCCAACGACAACGACTTCCAGTCCAGCGACGTGCGCATGGTCGATGCCGCCGGCGACCTCGTCAGCCACGGCGACGCCCGCGACCGCGGCATCACCAACGACGCCGTCTTCACCGCCTGGCGCATCACCATTTGCCCGAACAACCGCAAGTTCTTCCGCATCCAGGTGAACACAGCGCCTTGATCTGGCCCGCCTGCATCCAAGCTCGCATCCCATTTGCCTCTCATGTCCGTCGCAAGATCAGGCAGTCCGGTCGATCACGCCTGTGATCACCTGTATCGTCGCCACCAGTCCAGTCTGGTGAGCTTCGCCTGCTTGCGTGGTTGTGATGAACATGAGGCCTGGGATCTGGTGCAGGAGTTGTTTCTGCGTGCCTTCCGGTTCGGCATGATCCAGCCTCTTTTTTCTCGCTCAGAGGAGATGCAGCGTGCGTGGCTGCTGCGTACGCTGCGCTGGATGCTGATTAATCTGCACCGCAGAAGGACAAGACTGCGTCGTGGCGGTGGTCAGGCGCTCGAATCGCTCGATTTGCTCATCGAAGACGGCGTCGAGTTCTCCTCAGCAGGCACGCCTGCGGGTGATTTTGACCGCCAGTGGGCCTGTGCGGTGCTGGATCGTTGCCTTTCACGCCTGCGCAGCAGCATCAAGCCTGCGGCATGGATGGCCTTCGAGTCTGCTTTGCAAGGTGCGAATGCTCCGATCACACCCGCCATGCGTGTCGCCGCACATCGCACTCGCGTTAGGCTGCGTCAGTTGATTCGCATTGAGGCATGCGAAGAGACGTTGCTAAAGGCTGTTAGCAGCCGAAATTGAACTGTGTTTGAATACAGGTTCGTATGTCTTGCACGCTTTAGCGTGTCTCCGAGTGCAGCGTGAACAACAAGCTCCAAGGAGGCTCTTTGCAAGAGCCAGGGATTCTCTGCGTCTGTTTCGTTCATCTGATGCTGTCTGTGCTGATCCGTTACACTTTTTCGCGTGAACAAAACGGCAGTGTCGAAGGCTTCACGGAGCATGTCATGCGGAGTGTGGTGTAGTGATGAATGGGGTGGTTCGACTATTCGAAGCCATGAAAAAGACCCCACTCACGCTCATTGCCTCTTTAATGACTGCGTCCGGCCTATTGGCGGACACCACACCGCATGTGCTCTCCGGCGGCTCGTTCTCTCAGAACTGGTCCAGTGCAGGGCTTATCACTGTCAATGATAGCTGGAGCGGTGTGCCGAGTATCACGGGCTACCTCGGTGATCTTTTTCCGTCAACCTCTACGACAGGCGTGGATCCACGGACCATCGTGACATCCAATGGCGTGGTTGATGTCATCGCCAATCAGACTGCCCCAAATACGAACACAGCAGGTGGCGTCGCCGAGTTTGCTATCACAAACCCCGTCGTCGCCCTTCAAGGATCAGGCACGGCGGACGCGCCCTACCTTTCCATCTTTCTCAACACCACGGGGGTTCCTGCCGTAACGGTCTCCTACAAGCTGCGCGACATTGATGGCAGCGCTGACAATGCCGCTCAGCAGGTGGCGCTACAATACCGCATCGGCAGCACTGGAGACTTCACGGATGTGCCTGCGGGTTATGTTTCAGATGCCTCCTCGGGTCCTAATCTTGCCACGGTGGAGACAACCATGAATGTCACCCTGCCGGGTGCCGTCGTGGGGCAGGCGCTTGTCGAAGTGCGCATCATCACCACCAACGCCGGCGGCAGTGATGAATGGATCGGTATTGATGACATCGTAGTCTCGGCTAGTGACTCTATCGCACCTCTCGCGAGCACTTTTTCGCCTTTGGACAATGCCACGAGCGTGCCCGTGACCTCGACGCCGACGGTCACCTTCAATGAGAACGTCCAAAAAGGCACCGGCAGCATCCTGATCAAGCGCGGCAGCGACAACACGACCTTTGAGAGCATCAACGTAACCTCCACGCAGGTCACGGTGGCAGGAGCGGCGGTGACGATCACGCCTTCGGCGAACTTCGCAAACTCCACCGGCTACTACATCGAGATTCCAGCAGGAGCCATTGAGGACACCTCTGGCAATGACTACGCGGGCATCAGCGGTGCCACGGCATGGAACTTCACCACCATCGCTCCTTCGGTGCTGCCAAACGTCTCCGAGACATTCGTCACTGGCTGGCGCGTCAATCCCACCGGCGCTAGCCAAGTGACCGAATTTTATGCTGAGGGTAGCGGTCAGGGCACATTCGCTCGTTACGACTTGGGTGTGTTTAATTTCACCAAGCTTGACTTCGGTCTCAGTGGTTCCTCGCAGGTCACGGGGATCAACACGGCGGAATTCACCCTTCGTCAAAACAATCGCACCTTCAGCGTGGGCACGCAGTTTGAGTTCTTCCTCACCACGGATGCGCCCACGGGGAAGACCTTCAATCCAGCTACGGCCAATGGCATCGACGCCGCACAGTTCACCAATGCCCCGATCTCGCTCGGCCAGTTCGCTTACACACCGACGGCGGTGGACCCTACCTTTCACACGTTCACGCTGACGCTTAGCCCCACGGCCAATGCAACGCTCGCAGCCCGCATCAATACGGGCGAGGACTTCAGCCTGATCATCGCGGCGGTCAATGCACCTGATGCCATCACCTTCTCAGGCAAGGGCAATACCTTTGATCCTGGCGATCCTGCATTGAAGCTCACGGTGAACGAAACGACCGGTGTAGATACCACCGCGCCGACGGTGATCTTTTTCACACCTGCGGATGGCAGCGGCGGTCTGCCGATCGCTTCGAATCTGCGCATCAATTTCAATGAGATCGTCCAAAAAGGCACCACCGGCACGATCACGATTCTCCGCAGCAGTGACAACTCGGTCTTCGAGACCATCCCAGTCACGAGCAGCCAAATCACGGTGAATCTCGGAACAGTCACGATTGATCCCACGGCCTCAATGGAGTCCGCCGTGGGTTATTATGTGCAAATCAGCGCTGGAGCCATTGAAGACACTACCGGCAATGATTTCGTCGGCATCGCCGATACGACGACGTGGAACTTCAACACCGCGCAGCCGCCGATCACGAACCTGGGGCCGTTCGCCGCCTCGCAGAATGCTCCAGCGGGCACGGTGGTGGGTCAGCTCAACACGAACATCAATGGCAAGGAAGGCATCAAATACAGCATCCTTGGCGGCAGCGGTGCCACAGCGATGATGAAGGCCGTTCCTGGCAATGGCTACCTCGTGACGCCGATCTTCACCATCGGCGATACCATCACCGGAGCCACCGGAGCACTCAATGCGACCTCTACAGGCAATTTCTCACCCGTGGGCACGCTCGACGGTCTCGGCGCCTTTTCGCTGAATGCGAACACGGTGCGTGTCTTCAGCAATCACGAGATCGAACTCCCCGCCAGCGGCTCCGCAGGCTATCCCTACACTCTCGCCAACGGCACGGTGATCACCAAAGGCGGCGCACGCATCAGCTACTGGGACATTGATAAATCGACGCGCCGTGTCGTCGATGGCGGTCTCGCCATCGCCCGCATGTATGACCGCACGGGCGCGGTGGTCACGAGCACGGCGCAGCTCGAACTGGGCGGCCTTGATCGCATTTGCTCGTCCTCTCTTTTCGAACCCAATCTGTGGGGCGCAGGCCGTGGCCTTGTGGATCGCACTTACTTCATGGGTGAGGAGACCTCGACCTTCTTCGGCCATCCACACGGCGGCACGATGTGGGCACTCGATACCTCGAATGGCGATCTTTGGGCGCTGCCGGACTTTGGCCGCGGCTCCTGGGAAAATGCCGCGCTCGTCGATACGGGCACCACGACCCATGTGGCCTTCCTTTTGGGTGATGATGCGCAGTCTCGCCCGCTCATCCTTTATGTTGGCGAAAAGAGCACTGCCCCTGGAGCCAACTTCGTCGAGCGCAACGGCCTCAAAGGCGGCCAGCTTTATGTGTGGAAGACCACCGGCGGCAATACCACGCCGCAGCAGTTCAACGGCACTGGAGCCACACGCACGGGCACCTGGGTCGCAGTGAATGCACGGAACATCGCCAATGCGGGCACCGCTGGTCACGATGCCCAAGGCTATAAAAACGACACCACCTTTGGCACGGAGGCAAGTGGCCTCGGCGCGTTCCTTTTCTCACGTCCAGAAGATCTCAGCACCAGCCCCGCGGATGGCAGCATCGTGGCCTTCACTTCCACCGGGCGTGGCAGCGTGTATCCACTGGATAACTGGGGAGACACCTATGTGCTCGATATTGATTTCAACGGTAGCGCCTTGCCTACCGCCGGTAATATTCGCATCGCCTACGACGGCGATGACGCCGGTGGCGGCCAGTTCATGAGTCCTGAAGAAGGTCTGCGCTGCCCTGACAACCTCGACTGGGCGGACGATGGTTTTCTTTATGTTCAGGAAGATCAGTCGAACCAAGTGGGCAGCTTCGGTGCGGCTGGTTTTGAGACTTCCATCTGGAAACTCAATCCCACCACCGGCGCAGCCACACGCCTCACACAGACAGACCGCAGCACGGTGATGCCACTCGGCTCCACGGACACCAATCCGGGTGATGTGGGCAATTGGGAATCCTCTGGCATCATCGACGTGTCATCACTGTTCGGCGAGGCAGCGGGCACGCTCTTCCTTTTCGATATCCAGGCGCACAGCGTGACAAATGGCCTCATCTCATCGAAGCAGCTTTTTGAAGGCGGCCAGCTATGCTTCCTCGAGGCCGGCATCGGCAAAGGTGCCTTCAAAGTGAATCCCAACACCGGCATCATCTCCATCGCCAATGTGGACGCCATCGACATGGCCTCGCAGCCTTCGCATGAGCTGCGCTTGCAGGCCTTTGACGGCACCAACCACACGCTGAACCAAGTCACGGTGAACATCACCAACACGGGCGTCACCAGCACGAACAACTTCAAAGCCGCCACTTACAACGTTAGCCACTTCCGCGCCACTGCGGGCGCTTTGATCACGGATCTCGCGGGTGTCAACACGACGCAAAGCGCTAACATCGCCCGAGTCATCCAGCGCAACAACGCCGACGTGATCCTCATCAATGAATTCGACTACGACGCGAAGGGCGAGGCCTTGAAGCGCTTCCAGGAGAACTACCTCGAAGTCGGTCAAAGCGGCGAGGCGCCCGTTTATTACCCTTATGCCTTCATCGCGCCCTCAAACACCGGCATCGCCTCCGGCTTCGACCTCGACAACAACGGCAGCGTCGTCACCACCCCTGGTGCGACTGGCTACGGCGAGGACGCCCTCGGCTTCGGCACCTTCCCCGGCCAGTATTCCTTTGTGGTGCTCTCAAAGCATCCTATCGACACCGCGAACATCCGCACCTTCCAGAAATTCCTTTGGAAAGACATGCCGGGCGCCGTGCTGCCGGACAATCCAAACATCGCCGGCACGGGAGACTGGTATTCGCCCGCTGAGCTGAACGTGTATCGCCTCTCCTCGAAAAATCACGCCGATGTGCCCGTGCTCATCAATGGCACGCCGGTCCACATCCTCGCCAGCCATCCCACGCCGCCTGTGTTTGATGCGCCTGGAGCAGGTCTGCCCTGGATCGCTGGTGTCGATCACAATGGCCGCCGCAACAGCGATGAAATCCGCTTCTGGTCCGATTACATCAACCCCGCCGCCTCCACCTACATCTACGACGATACCGAGACATCTATCGCTCCAGGCGGTGGCCTCGCTCCAAACTCGCGCTTTATCATCTGCGGCGATCAAAACGCGGATAACAACGAAGGTGACAGCACCGATCCGGCCATCAAGCAGCTCATCGGCGGCATTGCCACGGTTGGCGGTGCAGTCATTCCAGCGAACCCGCTGGTGAACAGCACCTTTGTCCCCGCTGGTGGCGCAGGCCCGCAGCCGGATGATACCGCAGACTTCAGCGGCGGTGTGCGTGTGGACTACGCGCTTCCATCCATCTTCGGTTTCGATACGCCCACTGGCGGCGTCTTCTGGCCCGGCGCTGGCGATCCGATGAGCGGTGCCGTGGCCGCCTCTGATCACCACCTCGTCTTCGTGAATCTCACGCTCAACGGCGTCACGCTGCCGCCGAGCACGAATTTGACCAACTACTATGCCCCCGCGTCCGGGTTGACTGGCTCCGCGCTGCAAACTGCCCTCCACAACATCATCGACGACCATGTCATCATTGATTACAACACCGTGGACGACGTCATTCGCATCATTGATGAAGCCGCTAACGACAGCAGCGCCGTGCGCCTTCTTTACTCCAACGCCAACCTGCCCAAGACCTCATCGAGCTGGAACCGCGAGCACGTCTGGCCCCGTAGCGACGGCGTCGGCGATGAAGGTGCTGACTACAGCGACATCCATCACCTCTTCCCCTGCAAAGACACCGTCAACAGCCTGCGCTCGAATTTCCCCTTTGATGAGAGCACGAATAATTTCAGTGATTCATTTGCGCCGGAGTCATTCAGAGACGGCGATTCTTGGGAGCCGCTGGATCGCGACAAAGGCGTCGTCGCCCGTGCGCTTCTCTACATGATGACCCGCTACGACGGCAGCGATGTGCTCAGCAGTGATCTCATCCTCGCCAACAACACCTCAGCCACTGGCACGCATGGCGTCCTCAGCACCCTGCTCGCCTGGCACGCGGCGCATCCGCCGACCGACTATGAGCGCAATCGCAACAACGCCATCTACTCCGGCGTGAATGTCAGCGGCATCATTCGCGCTCAGGGCAATCGCAATCCCTTCATCGACTTCCCGCAGTTCGCGGATGCCATTTTCCTCAGCACCGCCGTGCAGTCCTTCAACAAATGGCAGGTGCAGCGCTTCAACTTCGCCCAGCTCCAAAACACCGCCCTCACTGGACCAAACGGCGATGCGGATGGTGACGGCCGCAGCAACTACGCCGAATTCCTCCTCGGCGGCAATCCCGCCGCTGGTAACGATGAGCCCCTCGCTGCCGCCCGCACCGGAAACAACCTCACCCTTACCTTCCGCCGCCCCAAAGGCATCACCGAGCAGGTCCGCATCGAAGTCTCCAGCGATCTCAGCATCTGGACCACCGTCCCCGGTTGGGAAACCGCCTCCGTCATCACCGACGAAGGCGACTACCAGCGCCTCGACTACACGTTCACGATCACCCTCGACGGCAAATTCTACCGTGTGGTGTTTCAATAAGCCACGTTGCATGCAAAAGCTCGTCACCATATACCTCGACAACATGGCCTACGAAGGCTCCACCATGTTCAAAGGCCACGCTGGCAAACACGGCCATGTCGAAGAGCATCTGAAGACCGAATTCGCCGAAGGCTGGTGGATCGTCTCCACTACCGCCTTCGGCGGATCAGCCGATGGTTATACCGCCCGCGGCTGGCTCGCTGTCGTATTGGAGAAGAACACGGAGGTGACTTGAGTGCCGCGCCTTCATCTCCTCATTGCTCTGTGTTTGTTTCCCCTGGCTTTGCAGGCCCAGTCTTTGGTGACACTGCCGGAGGCGCATCGCATCGCCACGGAGCATGGCGAGCGGGTGTATGAAGTCGCCACGGATGAACTGGCGGTGGAGGATGCCAGCGGTCAGCAGCAGGTGCAGAAGCAAGCGGTGGTGGCTACTGCGCAGGCGGCGCGAGTGAGGGCAGTAACTTTGAAGGGCGATTTGGTCCTGTATGAGCAAGGCAGGCCGCGTGACGATGGTTCCCGCCGCATCGTGCGAAAGCAGCTCGCGGTGCTGCTGCGGCCTGGGACGGATGTGCAGGCGGTGGCTGCGGCTATGGGATTGAGAGCCGTGGGAACGCATCCGAGTGTGAAGGGCTATGTCATGTTTGAAGCGGCGGACTCGGGCGCGGCGCTGCTGGCGGTGACGGAATTGCGTGCGCGTGCGGAGGTGCTCTCCGCCGATCCCCAGCTCGCAAAGCAACAGCGCAAACGCTTTGTCCCGAACGACACCTTGTTTTCCCAGCAGTGGCACCTGCGCAACACGACGGCGGTGGATCGCGATGTCAATGTTACCACCGTGTGGGACAGCTACAAAGGCAGCGGCATCCGCATTGGCATCGTCGATGACGGACTGCAAACGACGCATCCCGATCTCAGCGTGAACACCGATCTCGTGAATGATCGTGATTGGAACGATGCGACCCCCGATGATCCGAATCCTGTGCTCAGCGCGGACTTTCACGGCACGTCTTGCGCGGGTGTGGCGGCGGCGCGGGGTAATAACAACCTCGGCGTGAGCGGTGCTGCGCCTGAGGCCACGCTCGTGGGCTTGAGATTGATCGGAGCCGCCACCACGGATGCGCAGGAGGCGGAGGCGCTGGGTTATAAAAACGACATCATCCAGATCAAAAGCAATTCTTGGGGCCCAGCCGATGATGGCATCACGCTCGAAGGCCCCGGCCCCCTTACGCTGGCCGCGCTGCAATCCGCCACCACCAGCGGTCGTGGCGGAAAAGGCAGCATCATCCTTTGGGCAGGCGGAAATGGCGGCGACGTGGGTGACAACTCGAACTACGACGGCTACGCGAACAGCATCTACACCATCGCCGTGGCCGCACTGGGCAATGACGGACTACGCTCTTACTACAGCGAGCCGGGGGCGAACCTCGTCGTGACGGCCCCCTCCAGCGGTGGCCCGCTGGGCATTGTCACCACCGACCTCGTCGGCAGCAGTGGTTACAACACGGGCAGCGTTGCAGGCGAACTCTCCGATACAAACTACACGAACGACTTCGGCGGCACCTCGTCCGCCACGCCGCTCGCCGCAGGCTGTGTCGCCCTTGTGCTGCAGGCCAATCCCAACCTTGGTTGGCGCGATGTTCAGGAGATCCTCATTCGCAGCGCCACGAAGGTGGATCCCGCCAATGCGGACTGGGTGAACAACGCTGCTGGTTTCCATTTCAACCACAACTATGGCGCGGGTCTCATCAATACCCAGGCTGCAGTCACGATGGCCTCCAGCTGGACGAATCTGCCCGCCGCCACGAATACCACCAGCGCCCAGAGTGCGCTCAGCGTGGCTATCCCGGATAACAATGCCACCGGCATCACGCGCAGCTTTGACCTCAGTACGAGCAATCTCCGCGTGGAGCAGGCCACCGTCACCGTGAGCATCAGCCATGCCTCGCGCGGACACCTCGTCGTCACGCTCACATCACCGGCAGGCACGGTGAGCCGCCTTACCGAGAAGCACTCCGACACCGGCAATGACTACAGTGCATGGACCTTGAGCACCGTGCGCTGCTGGGGTGAAAACTCGCAGGGAACCTGGACGCTGCGTGTGAGTGATGTCACTAGCGGCACCGCCGGCACGCTCACCGCCGCATCATTGACTGTGCATGGCACCGTCGCCGGACCGGTCAATCAGCCGCCGGTGATCAGCGCCGCCACGCTGTCACAAAACGGCACGGTCTTTACCGATCAAAGCCTCACTCTCGGCACCATCAGCACCAGCGATCCGGAAGGCGATGCCATCACCCTGGCCTATCAATGGCAGCGCAGCACCGATAACCTCACCTTCACCGACATCGCCTCAGCCACGGGTGCAAGCCTGGCCCTCAGCGATGTGCACAGCGGCGGCGTCATTCGCTGCCGCATCACGCCGAGCGCGAACACGCAAACCGGCGCCGCGTTTATCACCGATGCCGTCACTGTGAACCGCAGGCCCGCTCGCATCGCCCAAGTCGGCACGAGCTACAGCTATGACTCCGATCTCTTTCTCGTCAGCAATGCCACCAGCTTCAGCCGCGACCTCATCATCAACGAATTCAGCCAGGGGGCTCAATCCGGGGCCAATCGCGAGTGGTGTGAGCTGCTCGTTTTGAAAACCACGGACCTGCGCGGCTTCACCCTCGCGGATCGTTCAGGCACCTACACCACCTTTGCCAATGTCGCCCTCTGGAGCGCCGTGGCACCCGGCACCACCATCGTCATCTTCAAAGCCACCGAACGCGATGCCATACTGCCCGCGACAGACGATCTCGATCCTGCGGATCGCGTGCTCGTCATCGGCCACAGCAACACCAGCGCCTTCACCGGCGGCACCTGGGGTGGCCTCAGCAACTCCGGCGCGGAAGCACTCATCATTCGCAACACCAGCGCCCAGATCGTGGACGCCGTGTCCTTCAACAACGACAACGTCTATGATGCCAAGCTCGCCTCGGTCGGCAGCACGAAGGCCGCCTTTTACAGCGGCGACACCGAAACAGGAGTGGATTCCCCGGCGCAATGGACCATCGGCAATGCCAGCGCCGCCACACCCGGCGCAGGCAATGGTGGCATCAATACCACCTTCGTCTCCAATCTGCGCAGCGGCGTCTTCAGCCTACAGCCGCAGTTCCGCCTTGCCGCCACGAGTGCCAGCGTGCCCGGCTTGTCGCTGGATGCAGCCACTGGCCTGCTCGCTGGCATCCCTGTGACCGCAGGCGTTTATCCCATCGTCATCGAGCGCTTCGTCGGCAGCGTCGTGGTTGGCCAGAGCTACACGCTGCTCGTCACCACCGACACCGCCGCAGGCACCATCCCTGCCGGGCAAACATGGACCCCTGACAGCAGCACTACCTTCGCTGGCGATCTCCAGGTGTTCGGCAATCTCGACACCAATGGGCAAACCGTGACCGTGAACGGCACCCTAAATATTTCAGGCACGATCACGAACAATACGGGCATCATCGCCTATCTGCACCGCAGTGGCCCGCTGCCGCCGGGGCAGATACGACTCATTGCCAATCCGGCCAACGACATCTCCGATCCCGATGGCGACGGCACTCCCAACCTTCTAGAGTATCTGCTCGGAACCGATCCCTCCGCCAGCGAACCCAACCCAGTGCAAGTTATCGCTCCAGGCCATCAGTTGCACCTCCAGTTTCGTTTTCCCCACGGCATCGCCGGTGTCACACCCACCGTCGAGGTCACCGATGATCTCGCCCAATGGCAATCCGGCACCGGTCACACGGAGCAGGTGAGTGACACTTTAAGCAGCGGCTTCCGCGCCCTCGTCATCCGCGATGCCGTGCCCGGCCCGCAGCGCTTCATTCGCCTCCGCGTGACGCGCTAGTCGTCATCACCCTTGACGCCAGTGTGGCGCAGCCGTCCCGGCTGCGTCAGATGAGCCCAGAGGGCTCAACCACATTACCAAGCCTTCGGAAAGCCAGCCAAAGCAAGAAGTAGTAGCGAGAGCACCAGGACGATGATGCCAATGAGCCGTGACATCGCGATGGCTCGTGGCGTGGGCTCACTTTGATCCTCCCACCAGTCGCGGTCACGATTGGTGTGCGAGTAGCGTGGTGCCACGGCGGCGATCAGCGCCACCAGAGCCGTGCCCCAAAGCCATTCAGGAGGGATGAAATCGGTGATCACGGCGAAATCGATTGGATGGGTGGCCGGTGCTCGCAATGAAGACAGCAAAGTGATGGGCGAGAAGCAAACTTACGCCAGCAACTCCGTCACGACCTTCGGTCCTTCTTCGACGCCTGTGAGGCGGTAATCGAGGCCGGCGTAGCGATAGGTGAACTTGTGGTGATCGAAGCCGAGCAGGTGCAGGATGGTGGCGTGGAGATCGCGGATGTGGACGGGCTTTTCGGCGGCGGCAAAACCAAACTCGTCGGTCGCGCCGTGGATGTGGCCGCGTCTCACACCGCCTCCGGCGAGCCAGGTGGTGAAGCCGTAGGGGTTATGGTCTCGACCGCGTTGTTTGCCAGCGTTGAGGCCTGGCGTAGGCAACTCGACGACTGGGGTGCGGCCAAACTCTCCACCCCAGATGACAAGGGTGTCATCAAACAGGCCCCTCTGCTTCAAATCGGTGAGCAGGGCGGCGATGGGCTGGTCCACCTTGGCGGCGAGCGGTTTGTGGTCGAGCACATCATCGTGGTTGTCCCAGGGCTGACCATCGCCCGTCCAGAGCTGGAGGAAGCGCACACCGCGCTCAAGCAATCGACGGGCGATGAGGCACTGACGGGCGAAGGAACCCTCCGGGCCGGGCTTCACGCCATACATCTGACGAACGGCCTCCGGTTCCTTCATGATGTCAAAGGCATCGCTGGCCTCCATCTGCATGCGGTAGGCGAGTTCGAAGCTCTGGATGCGGGCTTCGAGCTGGGTGTCCTTTTGCCGCTCGGCCAGGTGGCGCTGATTGAAGGCAAGCAACAAGTCGAGTTGCTCGCGCTGGCGTTTGCTATCGAGTGAGCCGTTGCGGATGAACTCGACGAGCTTGTCCACGCTCTCGTGGTCGGTGTTGACGTAGGCACCTTGGAAGGCACTGGGGAGAAAGCCTGCCTGCCAGTTTTTGGTGCGGCGGATGGGCATGCCGCCAGGGCACATGGCGATGTAGCCGGGCAGGTTTTGATTCATGGAGCCGAGGCCGTAGGTGATCCAGGAGCCGAGGCTGGGACGATTGAGCCTCGCCTCGCCACAGTTGAGCAAACCGAGCGATGGCTCGTGGTTTGGCAAGTCCGTGTGCATCGAGCGGATGATGCAGAGATCGTCCGCATGCTGCGCGGTCTTGGCGAAGAGCTCGCTGACCTCGATGCCGCTTTTGCCGTATTTTTGAAACGCATACGGCGACTTCAAGCCCGCACCTGTCGGACGCTCGGTCTTCAACGGCGAGGGAATGGCCTTGCCGTCATATTTATCGAGAGAGGGCTTCGGATCGAAGGTGTCCAGATGCGACGGACCGCCGTTCATGAACAGATGCACTACGCGTTTCGCCCTGGCAGGCAGCGGCGGCTGGCGAGCTGCGAGCGGGTTGAGTGAAATGGATGATGTCTCCGCGAGCAGATCGCCAAGGCCCATGGCACCAAAGCCCATGCCGATGCGGGCGAGTATGTCGCGGCGGGTGAGGTAAGGGATTTGAGTCATGGTTTTAAGGGGAGAGGGACGACAGAGGAATGCGGACAGGGGAATGTTTTTTGGATTTTTATTCCTTTGTCCGCATTCCTTTGTCGTTAATCACTAAACTGGAACTCATTGCCGATGAGGAGCACCTGCGCGAGCTGGGAGAGCGGGGTCTGCGGCGCTGGAGCTGGCGTGGCAGGGGCGCTGTTCACGAAGCGCAGCGCCATCTCGGCCTCGTCCGGTTTTGGGCCGCGCAGCAGCACACGCTGATACAGCGCCTCAAGGGTGCGGGCATCCACGACACCTCCGGTGTTGGCCTGGAGCGTGGCGGCGAGTTTGCCCGACTGCGCCTGGATGAAGGGCGAGTTGATGAGGAACAAGGCCTGCTGCGGCACGGTGGTGACAGAGCGCTGAGGGCTGTGAATGTCAGGATTCGCAAAGTCAAACATGGCGGGCACGCTGGCCTGCACTTCACGGTCGATGAAGAGGTAGAGGCTGCGACGGGTGTCCACCTCCGGAGCGGCGAGTGGTGTGGCGCGTCCACCTGCATTCGCGACATTCAGCGAGCCGCAGACAGCGAGCGTGGAGTCACGCATCTGCTCGTAGTCGAGCCGCAGGCGGTTAAAGCGCGAGAGCAGGGCGTTCTCCGCGTCCTTCACGTCTTTGTCCGGTGTGCTGGCGCAGCTCTGCTGGTAGGTGCGCGAGTTCAGGATGAGGCGTTGCAGCTTCTTCAGGCTCCAACCTTCCTCCATGAAGGTGGCGGCGAGGAAATCGAGCAGTTCCGCCTGTTCGGGCCTCGGCGTCTGCATGCCAAAATCGCTGGGCAGGCTCACCAGAGGCTTGCCAAAGTACAGCATCCACACGCGGTTCACCATCACGCGGGCGGTGAGCGGATTTTCCTTGCTGGTGATGCTCTGTGCCAACTCCAGCCTGCCGCTGCCCTTCGAGAACTTCTGCCCGCCAAACATCGTCAGGAAGCCGCGTGGTGCGAGTGCTCCCTGACGTGCCGGATTGCCACGAATGAAGATGTTCACATCCGCTGGTTGCGGACGATCCTGCATGGTCATGGCGCGAAGAGGTGCGCCGGGATCTTCGACAGCGAGCTTCTTGATCTCATTATCAATCTCCTGCATGCGCAGGCTGTCCTTCACGTTGAAAAACTGGTCGATGCCATCCGCAGGCACCGACATCGGCGACATGGGAGTTTGCAGTAGTCCGCGCATTTCCAGCCACGGCGGATTCTCCGGCACGAGACCGCTGACGCATGCGAGGAAAGCCTGCTGATAGAACGCGGCGACATCGGCGAAGTTCTTCGGTGGCGGTTTAGTGGCCAAAATATCTCGTAGAACTTGATTCGCACCGCTCTCGGGTTTGGCGAGGCGTTGGGCCAGCTCGGGTGCCTTCGCTGCGAATTCAGGCTCCAGTAGCTTGGCAAACTCTGTCCACGCGAGCATGACTGGATGCGGTTGCGGCACCAGCGCGTAGGTCGTGAGGAAGTCGCGCCACTTCGTCGCCACACTCTCGCGAAACATCTCCGTGGCCGCAGTGGCTTTGAATGCGTCCGGCGTCATGGCAGTCGCACGCTGGGCAAAGAGCAGGTAGTCGCGCATTTTGTCCGGCTTGCGCAGTTCGCTGAAAACCTCCTCGCGAAACGCTTTCTTTTTCACATCCACCGCCGCCACCTTCTGTTTAAACGCCGCCGCTGCCGCCGCATCCGGTGCTTCGCCGATGATCGGAAACTCCGGTGGCACGACGCAACTGTTCATCACGCTGTAGAGCGCATAGTAGTCTGCCGTTGGCACCGGATCATATTTGTGATCATGGCAGCGTGCGCAGGACACGGTGAGACCCATCAAGCCGCGTGAGATCACATCAATACGGTCGTCGATCTGCAAGGTCCCATCGCCCACGAAGCTGTCATTCACGGTGAGAAAACCAAGCGCCGCCAGAGAACCCACTGGCTTGCCGGGAGCCTGCAAATGATCCGCCGCGAGCTGCTCCGTGATGAACTGGTCATAGGGCAGATCATCGTTGAGCGCCTTCACCACCCAGTCGCGATAGGTGTGGGCATTCGGGAGACGATTGTCCGCACCAGGACCCGCGTAGCCCCAGGTATCCGCGTAGCGTGCCACATCCAGCCACATGCGTCCGATGCGCTCACCATAGCGCGGAGAAGCCAGCAGCTTGTCGATCAACGCCGCCGCCGCATTCGGCAGGCCTCCCGCTGCCGCTTGTTTGAACTGCTCCACGTCCTCGTAGCTCGGCGGTAGCCCCGTGAGGCTCAGATGCAGCCTGCGGCACAGCACCCTCGCATCCGCCGGTGGTGCAAAGTCCAGGCCCGCCTTTGCCAACTTCTCAGCAACCAAGGCATCCACCGAAGTCGGCGTTGCAGGTTTGGCGATGGGCTTGAAGGCCCAATGCTCTTGCCACTTGGGCTTGTTCTGGCCCACCGCCGCCTCCTTCGGCCATGGCAGCCCCATTTTCACCCATTGCACCAGCGCCTCGATCTGCGCCGATGCAAGCTGTGGCTTCTTCGTTGGCATCGGCTCCACACCCGGCGCATGGCGCACCGATTTGATCAGGGAACTCGCCTCAGGATCACCCGCGATGACGACCTTGCCCACATCCGTGCCACGCAACAGCGCCTCCCGCGAATCCAGCCTCAGCCCGCTCTTCGCCTTCTCAGCGCCATGGCATGAGTAGCAATGCTCCGCGAGCACCGGCCGCACATTCTTCTCAAAAAACACGACCTGCTCCGCACTGAAGACCACCTCCTGCGCCACGACGCTTTTCGATGCGATGCCTATCAGGGTGAGGATACGAGTGAGGTTCATTTCAGAGGTCTATTCATAAGCCGCCAGATGCGAAAGTTTAACGACTGATCGTGTGACAAAACGCTGTTCCAGCAGGATTGGCGGTCAGTGGCTCAGCACCTCCACGCGAACATCTCGAAGCGTGAGCCCGAGCCGTCCACGGCTGCCTTTGGGAGCGAAGACCTCGGGATTGAGATTGAAATGGATGAGACGGAGATCGGCGGGGTTGCCAGAAACGGCAGATGTTTCGGGAAACCTAGCTTGCATGGCGTGGATGGCGTTCTTCAACTCAGCAGCGGTCACGCGGACGTCATAGCGCCGATATTCCGCAAACGGCTGCGAGGTGAAAAGAGCCGAATCTTTGCCCGGATGCATCCACTGGCTCTTCTTGTTCAGCGCCGAGTAGAGAATGGGAATCTGCGTGCCGCCCTCCCAACCATCGAAATGCACCGTGTCGGGGAACTGGCTCTCCGGGCGCATATCGAAGAGATTGGCGGCGAGCCAGAACTGCTTCTGTGAGCGTGTGTCGAGGAAAAGAAAGTTCACGGTGATGTAGGGCTGTGCCTCTCCCTCGCGAGAAGCCGTGGGCACTTTCATCTCGAAGCTAATCACCAGTTCCACGCCTTCTTTGGCAAACGGCATCGGCGCTTTCGCGAAATCCCACCACCAATACGCTGGCGTGATCGGCAGCAGCGAGCCGAGCGCGGGTCGTGGATGATCCGAATCAATCCAGATGCCAACCTCGCGACCATGCACCTGCACGGCGGTGCTGTTTACGTCTGCCATCGGCCCGAATTGAAACCCGACAGGCACTTTCAAACCCGTGAATGCACCTGCATCCCATGCTTGCGACACGATGAGCGTGGTCTTACCGTAATTCCCAATGCGCACATAAAACGTCTCGCTCTCTGGATGCACCTCACCGATCACGCACGCGGCGGCGGCCTTGGCGTCGCTGATGGCGGGTTGATGGAAAAACGTCTCGATCACTCGCGCATCAGGTGTTTGAGCAGCCAGACCGTTGGCAGCCATCCAGGCAAAAATGAGAAGACGATGGGGCTGCATGAGAAGGCAATGAAACGCTGATCAAACCTCTCTTCTTTGGGTGGCTAAGGCAGCGTTGGTCACAGATTTGCTGCGGCGGGCGCGGTCTCATCTGAGGCGGCCGGCAGGCGCTTGAAGCAGATCGCTACCGACACGAGCAACAGCACCAGCGCCGAGAGCAGTAGCCCCGACGCGGTCATCACGAAGAAGCCGATGAAGTGTTCGCGTCCTGGAAACAGACCGCGAGCGAGCATCACGCCGACATAGCCGAGATAACCAATGGCATCGGCGAGATACATGAGGAAGCCAAGGTTTCCTCGTTCGCGCGTCAGGGCGATGAACCGCTCGAAGATGGTGGTATGCACGGCGACGTAGGGCACATACATGCCCACGCCAAGGAGCACCATGAAGGCGAATGGAGAAAGGATGCTCCGGTGATGAGCCCAGAGCGCCAGCAGACCGATGACGAGCCCGGCGATGGATAGCAGCAGCCCAGTGAAGAAGGCGCGGCGGTTGTCCTTCACGAGCACGAGCGCGCCATTGGCGATGACGACGACGAGCGTGACCCACAGCTCGGATTGAGTGAAGACAGCAGGTTGCGATGCATGGCCGAGGCCGCCCCAGATCTCGGGGGCGAAGTCGGCACGCAGGCTGCGCAGGATGGTGATGAGCAGATAGGCCAGCACGATACCCAGCAGGCCGAGACCGTGACGCCTCAGCAGCGCGATGCGCTCGGCTGCGGTCATGGGCGTGCGGCGAGAGCGTGCGGCTTCATCGTCCTGAGTGGGCGGAGGGATTTGCTTGAGCATCCAAACAAACACCAAGAGCGGTGCCAGAAAGAGAAGCCCGGCGGTGAACGGCATCCAGCGCTCGGTGATGCCGCTTTGCAAAAGCAGCGCACCGGCTGACTTCGACACCCCGTCGGCGAGGATAAAGCTGGCGCACAATCCGGCGACGAACACCTCGGTCATGCACCGGCCTTCCACAAAACCGAGCACCAGTCCGAAGACCATGCCGAGCGCGAGTCCGTTGATGAATACGCAGACGGCATCCAGCGGTGCAGGCACGATCGCAAAGAGCAGCAGCGCGAGATGCGCGATGGCGATGAGGCCGAGAAAGGCGCGAGCGCGGCCAGTGGCGGTCATTTCAGCGATGACTTTGATGCCAATGAACTTCGACAGCATGTAACCGATCACCTGCGCCGTCACGAGCCATGCCTTGGTCTCAGCACCACCGAATCCAGCGGCGGTGAAGGGCTTTCGAAAGCCATACATGCACGCATACGCGCCGAAAGCAGCCAGCACACACCACAGCGTGAGGAACCAGGGCCGCGCCATCCAGCGCGTGAGCAACGGATGATGACTCATGCGGCGGAGCGGACAAAGGTTTGCAGCAGCGGGACGAACGAGTCGAGGTCCGGCGTCGCCATCTCGGGCACCTTGCCCATGTCGTCATAGCGGCGCACTCGCACGGCGAGGTCAAAGTGCGGCTCGCTCTCGAATTCGCGCGCTTCGTCCGCGTTCATCGGACCGCCTTGCAGATGCAGGCTCGTGCGCGAGGCATCGGAGAGACCATCAAGATAGGCCGGTTCCTTCCAGCAGAGATAGCGCTTCGCCGCGACGTGCAGTCGGCACGCATCGACGATGTCATCGGTGAAGAGCGGCTTGAGCTTTTGATAGCCGATGTGCTCATGCCGGGCATCCACGCCATGAGTAGCGATGTCTTCACCGAGCTGATGACAAAGATGCCCGTAATCATCAAGCAACGCGGCAGCGACGACGACCGGCGGCTCGCCCGCTTCCTGAGCAAAGGTCGCGCATTGCAGCGCGTGCTGCAGCTCGGTCACGTCTTCACCATAATGACGATGACCGTGCTCACGATACGTTCGCAGCACGTCGTCGAGGTTGGTTGGAGTCATGGTGTGGAGTGTTGAAGTTTGAAACCCAGGTCAAAGAGGTTTGCCGCGACAAGTCCGTGACATTCACCGGCTCATCGAGATGGCCACCCGCGCCCAGCGACGTGTCGCTGACAACGCAAAGCCTTCGTCCAACTGCGCTAGCGACAGCGGCGGACTAACGAGCGAAGCCCACGGCAGCGTTGATTGCGTTAGGAATGCCACGGCCATGTCGAGATGACGCGGCGCGTAGTTGTGAAAGCCGCGCACGCTTACGCAGCCGCGAATGATCGCCTCGCCAGTGAGGTTCAAGGCGGAATCGGGATGCACCATGCCGACAAAAAGATAGTGCCCGCCGGGACGCAGGAAGCGCAGACCTTCGTTCACGATAGATGGGACGCCCGCCGCCTCGATCACCACATCCGCGCACTTCGCGGGCACGTCCACGCACAGCATCGCCTCGCCGCCAAAATCCGCCACACTTGCGAGCCGTGCTTCATCCGTGTCCACCACGATCACCCGCTCGACACCCGCTGCCCGCAGCAACGCGCAACCGTGCAACCCGAGCAAACCGGCACCCTGCACCACCGCGACATGGCACGGCGATGGCAAATGCTCGGTGACATTCGCCATTGTCGCGAGCGAGCAGTTCGCTGCTGCCGCGACGGCATCTGGCACGTTTTCAGGCACTTCCACGAGATGCGTCCCAGCCCGGAGAACGATGTGCGTGGCATAGGTGCCATGCAGCCCGCTGGCCTCATGCAGCGTGGCATGACCATATTTAAAAACACGCTCACACTTCTGCGGCAGATTCCACTGCGTGCAGGCCGCGCATTGCCCGCAGCTATCGGCTGAACTCCAGGTGACGCGCCTGCCCATCCATCGCTCGCGCCCTTCGCCCGCCGCGATCACACGCCCCACACCTTCGTGACCCAGCACGCAAGGCGTCGGCTCCATGCGCCTGCCAGAATGCGTGTGCAGGTCAGAACCACAAATCGTCGCCAGCGCGATCTCCACCGCCAGCTCCCCGGCATGGAGCGATGCAGGCAAAGGCATCTCCGCGATGCGGAAAGGTTTTCCTGCTTGGTCAAAGATGGCGGCGCGGGCGTTCATGCGGCGTGAGTTTCGATCCAAGCTGGCAGCTCCGCGATGCTCCTCAGCACGACATCCGCCCCGGCTTCTTTGAGGCGCTTTTCAGCCTGCTCGATTCTTTGCTGCCGTTCCTCGGCTGAGAGCGATTGCAGCGCTTCCAGGCTCAGCCCTACTTCGTTGCCGCATTCGCTGAGACCGATGCAGATCATGCCGGCGTTGCGCCCTTCTGCCATGTCGGCGGGTGTGTCGCCGATCTTGATACTGCGCGACATGGGATACACGCCGCATTGTTCCGCGATGCGGAAGCAAGCCCACGGCGCAGGGCGGCCTTGCGGCACTTCGTCAGCACAGATCACGACTTCAGGTTCAATGCCCGATGCGCGGGCGACAGGCTCCAGCACATCCATCATCGCACGGATGTAGCCCGTGGTGCTGCCGATGCGAATGCCGCGCTCGCGCAGCCAATGCAGGGTTTCAACCGCACCCGGAATCGGTGCTGCGTGAACAAGCAACTCGGCGGGCAGCAGTCGCGCAAAGTCGTCATAGATGGCCTGCACGAGTGTTTCGCCAGGCTCGCGCTTCAGCTCGGATCGCACTCGTTGGACGATCTCAGCATAGTGAAGGATCTCGCGCACATGATCCCGTTTGTGGGCCCCCATCGGCTTGCGTGCGATCTCGTCGCTGATCGGCAGACCCGCGTTTTCGAACGCACGATGAAAGGCCGCGAGCGGCGCGCAGCAGCCGAAGTCCACTAGGGTTCCAGCCCAGTCGAAGATGATGAGGCCAGGTAAGTTCATGAGTTCCAGGATTGAATGGTTTGTTGCGCTAGGCCCCAGCTCAGCGTCATGCCGAGTCCACCCATCGCGGTGACCATGGTCACACGCTCACGCGGATGCAGCACCACCTGCGTTTGGCCGATTTTGCTCTTCAAATAAATGCCCTGCCAGCGACAGGCGATGCGCAGATCCGGGATGATCGCAAAGTCACGCAGTGCGCCGAGGATGAGTTCATCCACCTCCGGCTGGCTGCCGGGCGGCAGGTCCTGGCCATACTCGTGTGAGTCGCCCAGCGTGAGCGTGCCATCATGATGCTGCGCAGCGATGACATGCACGCCCCAGCGATGATGCTCCGGCAGCTCCGCCTCCAGCCGCATGCGCAGCTTGGCCGTGCTGGGGCAATCACGAAACGCGGGATAGTGGCACAGCGTCAGGTCGCTGACAAAAATGGCTCCGAGTTCAAATCCCGCCCGCTGCGGCACCGTGCGCATCATTTGCAGACGACACGGCTGGATCTGCGCCGACGCCAGCTCTCCAGGAAAGAACAGCCGCATTTCCTCACCTGCGGCGATGACGAGCTGATCGAAGGCAAACGTCCGGCCATCAGCGGTGTCCACGCTGTCCGCATGAACCTTCACCGCAGGCGTGCCGAAGTGGATCGTCACCCCGAGCTGCCTCGCGTAATCCGTCAGCGCCGGGATGGCCGTTGGCGTGTGGATGACCGTTTCCTCGCTGCTGAACAAAGCCCCGCGCAGCCCCTGCGGATTCGCTGCCGGAAAGCGTCGCGTGACTTCCTCAGCCTCCAGCAGTTCGAAGTCACCATTCGCCGCGCTGAACTCATTCAGCACACTCCACGCCTCCTCGCGGTAGGCGAGACTCAGCGAACCTTTGTCACTGTGCCAGATGCCTGCGGCTGCCGCGATCTGCTTCCACCGCTTCACCCCAAACAGCGCCTGATCACGCTCCGGCCCAAACGCACAACCGATGGGCCACAACGTGCCGAAGTTCCGAATCGAAGCCCCCAGCGCACGTCCATTGCGCTCCAAGATTGTGACGGAATGTCCAGCCTCTCTCGCCGTGACGGCATGAGTGAGACCAATGACGCCTGCGCCGATGATGAGAACTCGCTGTGATGCCATGCGTGGTAGGGAAGGGCGGAATCAGTGGCTCGCATGACGACGATGTCCAGTGTCAGCGAGCTTGAAATGCGGCCTCGGTTTCGATGATTCAATCCAGATGCCGATCTCGCGGCCGTGCATACGCGCGGGGCCGAATGGATGTCTCTGGCGAGCACCAAACTGAACACCCAGCGGGCTTTGAGTTCGGTGAAGTTGCTCGTATCCCACGGTTGCGGCACAAGAAGATTGCTGAGCGAAAGCAGCGCGAGGTCGGTTGGATGGGTGGGTGGCGTTTTGGGCAATCGAATCGCCAATCCTTCGGGAAGCCAGCCAAAGTAAAAAGGAGTAGCTAGAGCACCAGGACGATAATCCTAATGAGCCGCGTCATGCCGATGGCTCGTGGCGTGGGATCGCTCTGATCCTCCCACCAGTCGCGGTCACGACTGGTGAGCGAGTGACGGGGAGCCACGGCGGCGATGAGTGCCACCAGCACGGCACCCCAAATCCACGCGGGAGGAATGAAGTCAGTGATCATGGCGAAGTCTGTTTCAAGTTGAGGAGAAAAGCGATTAACTGATTCAAGCTCTCCTTCGCCTCGCCAAGCTGAGTGCCAGCTGGGACTTGGTTTGAATCCCCGAGCTCAAAGGTGCCAGCGGGGAGGTTGAAGAAATACCACGCAGGCTCGAACTGGATGAAGCGGCAGTTTTTGTCGAGGGCACTCTGGGTCCAGGCGATGATCTCCTTCGGCTTCGTGTCCATGTAGGTGAAGTTGTGGAGCCAGCTTTGATTCGAGAGGCCGTAGCCTGCGGCTCCATCTTGGGGGAAGGACTCGACGGCGGTGTGCCAGGTGCTGAGGCGTGGAATGGAGGCTTCGTTCGGCTCGTTGTTGTTGTAGGTCACGGTGACGACGCCAGGATGCAGGCGCAGCAGGGCTTTGACCTGCTCCGTGTAGCGGGGCATCTCCTTGTCCCACGGCGAAAAGGGCATCCAGCCAAAGTCAGCCCACTGCACAAACATGGCGTGCTCTTTGGCGAAACGGATGAAGCCCTCCGCGAGATCGGAGCGAAAGAAGGTGTCGGCAGGCAACTTATCGCCCGGGCGTTTCAGTTCCGGGTTCGTGGTCTTCATCGCCCGGATGCCGTAGTCCTGACCAAAGACTTCCATGAAACGCAATCCGACGAGCGAGGCACCATAAGTGGTCTTCAGCTCGGCAAGCTGCTCCAGCGAGATCGACAAGCCGTGGCTGGAATCAAACGGCGCATTCGCAGGACCATTCGCGCCGAGGGTGAAGCTATCCGACGAGATAACATCGAGCACGAAGGGCATTTTATGCGCCACCAGCGTGTCGAGCGCCAGCGTGAGGCGCACTTTGTCTTTGACCATCGGATTGAGCAGCACACTCACGTCGTAGCGCTCTCGCAGCGGCTCCAAGACCTGCACTATTCGCGTGAGTGCCTCCACCTCGCCATTCGCGACAACGCCGTTGCCGAAGCCTTGGTCGATGGAAAAGATGAGGTTGGTTTTGGGTAGAGCGGCGAAGACTGGGGAACCAAGGATAACCAGAGCTAGGAGCAGTTTCATTTCAGAAACCTACGCTCTCGATCCATCGGATTCGCAGGCGAATCGTGCCGTCTTTAGCTTCATTCCATCACGACAACATCAACGCCACCAGAATCCCCTTGCAAGCTCGGCCGATTCTCTCCCCATACTCGCATGTCACTCCTCCCGCGCTCCAAAGAGGATCCCTGGCAGCTCAAGACGGCTCCAGGCACGGCTGAGTTCACCATGCACACGGACACGAACAAGGAAGGCGTGGCCGTGCTCGTCTGCACCGTGGGCAAGACAGTACTGCACTATGATGCTCGGTGCCTTGCTGATCTCCATGCGATGCTCAAGAAGCATGGCGACTGGATGGACCTTGGTGGCGCAGACGAGCAAAAATCCGCCAAGGACGGCACCGTGGAGGCCTGGGGCCGTTCAGCGGACAATCCCATCGGCGGCTGGTATGGACTGAAGAAAGGATTGCGAGGAAGATTCGGCGTTTATATCCCGCCGCTCATGGAAGCGCTTGGACTCTGCGAACTGGAGCATCAGCCGAAGAACAACCGGATGCGGGCGAAGTAGCGTTGTTGTTGATCACTTCGGCTTTGCCCACTCTGGCCGTTCCTCGATCACATAGTCAGCCACGAGATACTCCTGGCCGTTGCGGAGGATGTAGAGCTTCACGGGATGGCCCACGCCGTACATGTAGAGCCACTTCTGGAAGTCGGCCACGCTGAGGATGCGATTGTAGGAGAACTGGACGAGGATGTCGCCTTCGCGGATGCCCATTTTCTGTGCGGGGCTGTTTTCCCAGATCTCCTCGATGGCGATGCCGCCGTGATGCTTCTTCGCGGTCGGAAAGAAGCGTTTTTCAGTGTCATTCAAAGGTCGCACGGCAAAGCCGGTCCACGGGGATTTGAGGCTGCGCTTGGTTTTGAGACTGTCGTAGATGTTGAAGCAAAGGTTGATGGGCAACAGATGCGTTTCCGCCGTGTTTTCAGCATGACCTGGCTCAGCGGCAGGTTTGAAACCGGTGTAGATGGCGGCCACCTCGCCGCTGTCGCTATAGAAGACGGGGCCGCCGGTGGATTCAGCCGGGATCGTGAGCTTGGCGCGAAACATCGTGGCAGCCAGACTGTGCTGGTAGCACTGTTTGGTGTTTAAAGCGGTCACCTGGCCTTCGATGAGCTTCAAAGCGGTGTTTTCGAGCGAAACGGCCAGCAAAGCCGCTCCGGGTGCCGGTTCGCGTTTCACGGCGGAAATAACCGGCGTGAAGGTTTCGTCGGTTTGGAGCTTCAAGATGCCCAAATTGATCGTCGGCTCGACACCGATGATTTCTGCCGCATAGCGTTTCGAGCCGGAACTGACTTCGAAATGGTCAAAGAGGCGTTCGGAGGCTTTTTCGACGAGATTGTCATAGTTCGTGAGCACGAAACCTTCCTTCTCGACGATGAAGCCGAGTCCGCGTGCTTCCAGAAGCTGCTTCATGCCGCCGTGAATGCGCACGACGCCGCGATCCGGTGTTTCGGCGATCAAAGAGACACTCAACAGCAAAAGGGCGAAGAACGATTTCATGGAGCAAAGGATTGGTTGAAGGGATTCACCTCGGTGCCCGGCGTGATGCGGATGAAACCATGCTGGGTGGCGGTGTGGCAGGCATTGCAGGTCTGGACGATGGCGTTCATGCCTTCACGCATGCGCTTCACATCCTTCACTCTCACTGCTTCCTGCATCGGCGCATACGCCGGATGCGCCAAGCGGTCGATCAGCAGCGCGATGGGCAGGTTTTCATACTCGGGTGCTTCGGTTTGGATCTTGCGAAGCTGTTCCTGGCTTTCATGAAGGTAAAAAGCGGCCAGCTCGGCGTTTCCGGCATCCGCTGACAAAGCGAGCTTGTGTGTGAGACGTTGCAGATCGCCCATGAGCAGCGCCAGCTCGGGTGTATTCGATGTTTCTTCGACCGGGGCGAGCTGCGCCGCGGTCACAGCGGCGAGCGCGAGGATTTTCCAGTTCATCCCCGACTCACTTCGCGAGGCAGCGTGGATCAATCCACTTCATGCAACAATTTCGACGACTGGCACGGGCAGTCGCGGCTGCTTGGTGACAATAAACTCACTGCCAAAAACGTCGCGATGCAGCATGCGACGTTGGTTCAATTGAAGCTACTTCATGCGGCGAACTTAACCCCCTCAGGTTCGCCATGCTCCCAATTCCTCACTCCGTTGCTACCAACGTTTTCGTTCGCGCGGTCGCGATCTATGTCTGCGGTTTTCTCTTCTTCCTTCTGATGTGCGCTATGGCATCAGCTCAGTCCTACACCTCCACCAGCGCCACGACGGCCTGGAATGCGGCGCGTTGGAACAACACTGCCGACGCCGCGCCCTACACCAGTACGTTCACTGCGAACAACGCAGTCTCGTTCACCTCGGGCACCTATACCTTCGCGGGTATGGGGGCGACGACGAATGTAGGCAATGTCACTGTCGCTAGCGGTGTGACGGTGAACTTTGCCTCCATCGGCAGCACCTTTGCCACAGGCGGCAATGTGCGGACGATCGACGTAGGCGCGGGTGGGCTTTTCGACCTCAATGGGAACAGTGTCTCCACCGCAGCAGGCACAGGTTTGATCAAAAGCGGAGCGGGTGTTTTCGGAACAGGAGCAGGCGCTTTCACAGGAGGTTTTACGCTCAATGCAGGGACTGTCATCGCACGAGGAACAACCGGGCTGGGGTCTGGAGTAACCAACCTCTTGACGCTTAACGGTGGCACGCTTGCATCTAATGCCACCCGTAGTTTTGATAACACTCGTTTTGCCGGGGGTATCGTGATTGGCGGTAGCGTTCAGTTTGGTGAACTGGCGACTGTAGTTTCCATAGCAAGCAGTTCGGCCAACCTCTCGTTTGCCAACAATGTGAGTCTCGGAAGCGCTGATCGGACCCTGACTCAAGGCAACAACGGGGCCAATACCTTCAGTGGTATCATCTCGAACAGCGGCAGCAATGGCATCACCTTCGCTGCCAATATCAATACGGATGGGCGGTTTGAGATCACAAACACAGCCAACACCTTCACTGGCGACATCAAGATCAACGGCGGCGAAGTGCGCTTCACCGCCGATGGCAGCCTCGGGAACGCGGCGAATGACATCATTATTGACGGCGGCCGCTTAGCCACGGCGAATACCGTGACCTATGCTCTGGGTGCTGGACGCCAAATCTTTGTGGGTGACAATGCAGGCACCGGGATCAGCACACCAGGAACCGGTGTGCTCACCTATAACGGTGCCATTGCCAATAAGAGCGGTGAAACAGGCGCATGGGCCAAACAGGGTGGTGGCACGCTGGCGCTGGGCGGTGTGAGCACCTACACGGGAGACACGGCGATCAACAACGGCACGGTGCAGCTCACGACGGGCAATGATCGCCTGCCCACCACCACGACGGTCAGCCTGGGACAAGCGGCGAGCTCTAATCTAGGCATTCTCGACCTCAACGGACGCAATCAGCAGATCGCTGGACTGAACTCCGTCACCGGAACGAATGCCACGGCCTCCAACAACACCGTTACTTCTTCCACGGCGGCTACGCTGACCCTCGGCGGCAGTGGTAGCTATAGCTATGGCGACGGCACGGACGCGAACTCTGGCACGATCACCGGCTCGATCACTCTCGTGAAGAGCGGCGGCGGTACGCAAACCTTTGGTGAGGCCAACACCTACACTGGCAAGACCAGCATCACGGGCGGCTTCATCGCCGGAAGCGGCGAGAGCGTCTTTGGAACGAATCCGGGCAGCTTCTCGGCGGATCAGATCACGCTTAACGGCGGCGGCGTGAAGGCCACGGGTAACATTGCCTTCAATAGCAATCGAGGCATCACCCTCGGCTCCGGCGGTGGCACGCTGGACACGAATGGAAGTAGCATCAGCCTCACCAATGAGGTCACCGGCAGCGGTCTGCTCACGAAACAGGGCGCTGGCACGCTGACTTTGAATTCAGCGAACACGCACAGCGGCGGGGTCACGGTGACAGCTGGCACAGTCGCGGTGAAAAACACCACCGGCTCCGCCACGGGCAGCGGCGATGTCACGGTCACGGGAAGCACCATTCTCGGCACGGGGCGCGTTTCTCCAGCCTCGGGTGGCTCGGTGATTTTTGGAAATGCGGCGATCCTTTCCGTCGGCGATGCGGGCGATACGAGTGGCAAGAGACTGATCTTCACCCCGGCGAGTGGCACGATGAACACCACGTTTCAATCGGGCAGTGTGGTTGAATTTGATCTGTTCACCGGAGCTGGCTCTGGCGACAACAGCGGCATCGGCACCGCCGCGGATGCCCTGCAATGGGGCGGCACGCTGGTCCTGCAAAGCAATGTGAAGCTCCGCGTGAACAATCCGAACGGCATGACCACCTTCGCCGAAGGAGACACCTGGAAGGTTCTAGACTGGACCACCATTGCTGGCAGCGCTCCTTCCGGCACATTTGAAGCTTCGATGCTGGAACTGCCAACGCTCACGGGCCTGATCGGCTGGGACACGAGCAACCTTTATACCGCTGGCACGATCGGAATCATCCAGGTGCCGGAGCCTTCGCGAGCGGTTTTGATGCTCGGCGGGCTGATGGCGGCAGTGGTGCGCCGGAGAAGGTAATTCAGCGCCTTCGCACATCACGCTCATGTGAGTGGAAGCTCTGGAAGTCATTTCGCTAGCTGGAAATCGTTGCGGCGATGAGATCGTGGTAGCAGCTGGCTTCACTGCGGATCATTTCACGCAGGCGCATACGCGCCCGATGAGCGGCCACGCGTTGCTTTCCAGTCGCGGCAGGGCCGTCGTCGGCAAGGATGCCCTCCATGACCGGCCAGGCGGCAGGCTTTATGGTTGTGCGAAGCCTGATCAAGCTGCGTTTAAGCACGTTCATGGCCCATCGCCGGTCGTGCAGTACATCGGGAGCCTCGCCACAAGTGATCTCGAGCCCTTCATCGGCCAGAACATCAAGGGATTCAACGCAAACAGCACCGCCCCGGCGCAACCTGGATCGGTGGCGATGCTGGTTGATGATCATCCAGCGCAGTGTGCGCGCGAGCCAAGCCCGGCGGGCCTGATAAGGCCGCTCGGCCAGTGTGCGAAACAACCCAAGGTGGAAGATACGAAGAAAAAGCTCCTGAACCAAATCCTGGGCCTCATGCTCATCCACGCCACGCTGGCGCGAGAGGTGCAGCAGCTCGGCAAGGTGCTGATCATAAAGAATGGAACACGCCGTATTGTCGGCATAAGCCTGAGGTGGACTATCAAGATGAGCGTGTGACACAAAGTTGTGTTGATTCAAAACGGAATTAGTCTCAACACACGATGCTGTCACAAACGTTAGTGAGTCTGCACGCCCATTTGAACACGCTGTCTGAAACTCTTTAGACACATACTTGAACGGTCGCATGGACCGTAACACACTCGTCACATCCAACGCGTGACTTCCCTCCACCTCATCGACGCCATCGGCCCGTTTTTTCGCGGGCATGAGGCACGCACGATCAACTGGTCGAAGATCCCGTGGCACATCGTGCCTGCTGAGGATGCGGTTTGGTGGGCACGCGTGAAGGCAGATCTGCGGGTGATTTGTGAGAAGGCGGCGGCGTGGGGCTTTAATGCGGTGTCACTGGATGATGTGGCGCATCTGGCGGATCACGAATGGCTGGAGCCGGAGCTGCGGCAGCGTGTGGCGGCGTTTCGACGCGAGTTTGCGGCCTGTTTCGCGATTGTTGCGGAGCACGGGCTGCGGGTGTTCATCACGATGGATGTGATGAGTTTGACGCCTGCGCTGAAATCACGAATCGAAGCCGAAAAGGGCGATCCGGTCGAGTTTTTGGCCCAATTGCTCGATTCCTTCCTCGCGGGCTTTCCGCAGGTCGCGGGTGTGATCGCGAGAATCGGCGAGGCGGATGGGAAAGGCGTGCATGATGAGTTTCGCAGCGAATTGACGGTCAAAACGCCGTCTGAGGCTCGCGTGCTGATCCAAACACTGCTGCCGGTGTTTGAGAAGCATCAGCGGACCTTGGTCTTTCGCACCTGGACAGTCGGCGCTTATCCCATCGGCGATCTGATGTGGCATCGAGGGACGTTTGAGCGTGTGTTTGGTGGCCTTGAGAGCGAGTCGCTGGTCGTTTCGATGAAATACGGCGAGAGCGATTTCTTTCGCTACCTGCCGCTGAACAAGAATTTCTTCCGCACGAAGGTGAAGAAGATCGTGGAACTGCAAACACGTCGTGAATACGAGGGCTGCGGCGAGTATCCGAGCTTCATCGGCTGGGAGTATGAGCGCTATGTACGCGAGCTACAGCAGTCGCCTGAGGTGATTGGCTGCATGGTGTGGTGCCAAACGGGCGGCTGGGTGCCTTTTCGGCGGCTGGCGTTTCTCGATGCCGAGGCGCTGTGGATCGACTTGAACACCTTTGTCACGATCCAGGTGATGAAAGGCGGCCTCGTCGAAAGCGCCGTGCGAGCCTTTGCCAACGAACGCGGCCTGCCGGATGCCGGGGCGCTGCTGGAGCTGCTGCGGCTGAGTGATGAGGTCGTGCGTGAGCTGCTCTACACGGAGGAGTTTGCGCGTCAGAAGCTCTTCTTCCGCCGCGTGCGCATCCCGCCGCAGCTTCAGGTGTATTGGGGAAACATTTTCATCAATCACAGCATTAAGAAGCTGCTCACGCACTTTGTGAAGGAGCCGGAGGGCGCTTTACGAGCCGCCGCGCGATGCCTGGACCGGCTGGATCAAATGCTGGTGCTGGCCCCGCAGGCCGGCGTGCCGGTGGCGGACATTCAGTTCATGCGGGACACCTTCCGGTTGCTGGCGCTGGCCCGTGAATACTACTTCACCGATTTCACCCCCGAGCTGGAAGCCCGTCTTCGCGAAGCCAAACGCGACTACAAAGCCAAGTGGCCGAAACGTGGTCTGCATGCCCGCTACCGCGTGAAACTGGACTTCAAACCCTTCTGGCTGAAGCGCCGCTACCTGAGCTGGGCGCTGGAGCTAGCCCTGCGCCGCCGCCGTGGTTATCGCATCATTGACCGGCTCATCACGCTGAATCTGCTCTCGATGATCTACCGCCTCATCGCCTGGAAACGCCCTCACTGGATCCCCGGCTTCGCCAAAGAGAGCGCGATGGGCGTGGATGTGGTGTTTCGGTGATTCTTTACGCGGAAGGCGCTTGACCCATCCAGCGTGCGAGCATGTTTGGCAGTGCGTTGGGCCGCGTTTTTGCCACATAGATGCCGGCGATGGTGGCGCAGCCGGAGCAGAACCAGAAGACCTGACCGGGTGACCAGCCGAGGCTCATGTTGAGTTCTTTTTGCACGAGCGCCGCACCGGCAATGCCCACCCAGGAAAGCCACGAGGCGGCACCTTGCACGCTGCCTTTGCGATCTGCGGGCGGACGATGTTGGAGCACGGCGGCGATGGGCACGATGAAAAGACCTCCACCGATGCCGAGAAGTGCGAGAGCCACGGTGAACCATGCCCGCTCGATGCCAGGTATGCCAAGAATGAAACCCATCACGGCCATGCCGATGGCTCCGAGTGGGATGAGCCCATACTCGACGTGGTTGCCACTGAGTTTGCCTGCCAGGATGCTGCCCACAGCCATGCCGATGGCAAGAGCCACCTGCAGGGCGCTGTTTTCCGTCTCACCGAGGTGAAACACCTGCTCGGCATAGAGCACGATGTTCATCTGCAGCAGGGCGGCGATGAAGAAGAAGCCGGTGTTGCCCAGATTCGCCCGCCAGAGATCGCGGTCCTGCTTCATCCATCGGAATTCACGCCATAGCTCGCCGATGAAATTGAGGTTGAGGGGCTTGGTGGGATTCGCCGCAGGCACGCGGGTGATGCCGAGGCTCAGCATCCAGCCAAGAAGGGCGAACCCGAGTAAAATGAAGCCGCCGATGGAGGGCTGATGCGCAAAGGTCCGCGCCATCCACGCGGCCGCCAGCGTGCCAAAGATCGTGGCGAGGAAGGTGAGCATCTCGATGATGCCATTGGCCCATGAAAGCTTGGTCGTTGGAACCACCTCCGGCAGCGAGCCATACTTCGACGCGGCGAAAAAGGCGCTGTGAACGCCCATGAGGCAGATCGCGGCGAGTTGCAGCGGTGTTTTGCCGGAGCCGAGGGCAAAGGCGGCGAAGACCATGATGCCCACCTCCATCATCTTCACGCCGATCATCACGCGGCGCTTGCTGAAGCGGTCCGCCATCCAGCCGCCGAGCATGGAGAGCAGGAGAAATGGAATGGCAAAATACATGCCCGAATCGGAGACCAGCGTATCGAGCTCCTCCTTCGGCAGTTTTTTGGCGATGACGAGGTAGATGACCAACCAGCGCAGCACGCTATCGGAGAAGGCACCCTGGAATTGCGTGCCCATCAGGCACCAAAAACCGCGCTGCCAGTTGGCGGGAGCTTGTGAATCGTTCGAGGTCATCGGGGATTAGCGTTGGATTTCGTGTGAGGCGGGGCAGAGGCGGCGCAGAATGGCATGCGTCGGCAGATAAACCAGCGCGATCAAGCCGCCAACCCAGGTGATGAGATAGGCCTGCGGGCTCATCCACCGCTGCGGCTCCGTCTCGCTCATGCCGAAGACATAATTTACGTTGTAAGGCAGCTTCGGATCGGACAACACCTCGGCGGAGCCGGGGGCAGGGAGGAAGAGAAACGAGACCACGCAGAGCAGTGTGGCCGTGGCTGACCAGCCTTTCAGCGCACGGTGATCGTAGCCGAGGCGTGTCACCAGCCAGAAGAGCAGGAAGGGCAGCCAGGCATGGAAGAGGGAGAGACCTCGCAGAAACATCGGGCGGGTATCATCGAACATGTAGGTCGTCATGCCGGTGAGCTGGTGGCCGAAGATGCCGAAGACGAAATCGACGCACCAGAGGACTTGCGGGAGCAGGATGCCCACGGCGGCGAGGGAGATGAAGACGGGCTTTTCCGTCCACAGGCCGATGAGCGTCAAAATCAGCGCCATATCGCAAAAGTAGAGAAAATTTGTCGGGCCGTATTGCGACCAGTAAACGGGGATGAGCACCGCCATGAAGGCGGTGTAAGCGAGTTTGATCCAGCGAGGGATGAGCGGGGAAGGGGAGGTGGTGGTGTGCATGGCGGCACGACCTATCTCCGCGCCTGTTTGCCCGGCCAATGCATCGACTGTATGATGCCATTGGTGATGTCGATGAACCTCATTCAGAAGGAAGGAACCACGGAATACACAGAATACACGGAAGGTGCGGGCGAAGAGGTCTGCTTTCCTCTGTTTCCGTGTATTCAGTGTATTCCGTGGTTGGCTATTGCCCGCGATAAAACCCCAGCGTCCTTGCCAGACCTTCCTGCCAGGTGGTGCGGACCTGATAGCCGAGGGCAGACTGGATGGCGGAGATGTCGGCGCGGGAGTGCTGGATGTCGCCGGCTCGCGAAGGCTGATGAATGGGCACCAGCGACTGGCCGGTCTGGCGATTGATCTCATTCACGAGGTCGAGCAGCGTGATGGCATCGCCAGTGGCGCAGTTGAAGACGCGGCCGGCGGCCTGGGCCTCGGGCGCTTCGGCGGCGAGGAGATTGGCATGCACCACATTGTCGATGGCGATGAAGTCGCGGCTTTGCAGCCCATCGCCGAAGATGGTGGGCGTCTCGCCACGCAGCATGGCAGTGCAGAATCGGGCGATGACGCCGGAGTAAGCCGAGGTGAAGCTCTGCCTCGGTCCGAAGACATTGAAGTAGCGCAGTGAGACGGTCGGCAGGCCGTAGAGCCGGTGGAAGAGCTGGGCGTAGCGTTCCGAGGCGTATTTTTGCAGGCCGTAGGGTGAGAGCGGCAGCACGGGCAGCGCTTCGTGCTTCACCGGCTCCGGGCCATCGCCATAAACGGCGGCGGAGGAGGCAAACAGCACGCGTTTCACGCCTGCATCGCGTGCGGCGACGAGGAGGTTCAGCGTGGCATCGAGATTGATGGTGTTGGAGGAGACTGGCTGGTCGATGGTGGCCGGGACGGAGGCCACGGCGGCTTGATGGAAGACCCAATCACAACCGGCGACAGCCTTCGCGAGCAGCGCGGCATCGCTCACATCGCCTTGAATGACCTCGATGGAGTCGCCAGCCGTTTTCCAGGCGAGGTTATCGAGGCTTCCGGTGCTCAGATCGTCGAGAATGACCACACGGGCACCGTTGGAGCAGAGCGCCTGGGCGAGATGAGAACCGATAAACCCGGCGCCGCCGGTGATGAGTGCCTTCATGGTGCGGAAAAAGAACACAAAATGACGGCGAGGAGAGGCATGCGGGCGAGTCCTTTTTGAAAAAAGCCTGCGTGGAGGCGGTTGGCTGGCGGGTTCCTGATTTCCCCTTGCCCACGCCGGGCCGGGACGCTAACGAGCACGTTTCCACTCACGCCCATGGCCCTTTCCGACCGTCAGCACACCCTCGCCAAATCCGTCTCCATGACGGGCACCTCGCTTCACACCGGCGAGCAGGTCACGCTCACTCTCCAGCCTGCGCCGGAGAATTTTGGCTTCAAATTCCGCCGTGTGGACCTGGAGGACAAGCCCTTCATCCCCGCCCTGGCCGAAAAGGTGCAGAAGGTCGAGCGAGCCACCACCATCGCCGAGGGTGGTGTCAATGTGCACACGGTGGAGCATGTCATCTCCGCCCTCACCGGCATGGGCGTGGACAATGCCATCATCGAGATGGATGCCAACGAGCCGCCCATTGCCGATGGCAGCGCGATGCCTTACGTCGAGCTGATCAAGTCCGCTGGACTCGCCGAGCAGAAGGAGGCACGCAAGGTCTTCGAAATCCGCGAGCCGATCTACCAGGAGACTCGCGATGGCACCATCCTCACCATCGTTCCCGATAAAAAATTCCGCATCTCCTGCACGAACGTGGGCCCCGATGGCCGCTTCACGCAGTATTTCAGCACGGAGATCAATCCCGAGACCTACGAGAAGGAAATCGCCGCCGCCCGCACCTTTGTTTATTATGAGGACATCGCCCCGCTGATGCAAAAGGGGCTTATCAAAGGTGGCACGCTGGAGGCAGCCATCGTTATCCGGGGTGATTCGCTGCTTTCGAAGCAGCCACTGCGGTTCCAAGACGAATTCGTCCGCCACAAGATCCTCGACATCGTGGGTGACCTCATGCTCTCCGGAAAGCGCATCCTCGGCCACGTCATCGCCGTGCGTCCCGGTCATGGTCCGAATACCGAGCTGGCCCGCGCCATCGTGAAGCAATACGACACGATGCGCAGCATGGTCCCCATGGCCATCAACATCCCGAGCGGGGATGCGGTGCTCGACATCAACGACGTGATGAAGATCCTGCCGCATCGCTATCCCTTCCTGCTGGTGGATCGCATCATAGGCTTCGAGGGCGAAACGAAGTGCCGTGGCATGAAAAACGTCACGATTAATGAGCCTTTCTTCCAGGGCCACTTCCCCGGTCATCCCATCATGCCTGGCGTGCTTCAGCTTGAAGCCATGGCGCAGGTCGCCAGCATCGTGCTGCTGCGCATGCCCGGGAATCAGGGCAAGATCGGCTACTTCATGAGCGCCAATAACGTCAAATGGCGTCGCCCCGTGCTCCCTGGTGACACGCTCATCATCGAAACGGAGATGACGAAGGCCAAGCGCAGCATCGCCACCGCCATCGGTCGTTGCATCGTCAACGGTCAGGTCGTTTCCGAGGCCGAGCTGATGTTCAGCGTCGTCGAACGTTGATGCACATCGAGCGTTGAAGCAGGCAAAACCTGAAACTTGAAACTTTGAACTCCATCCATCCCACCGCCATCATTGATCCCTCCGCCCAAATCGGTGCGGATTGCCACATCGGGCCGTATTGCATCATCGGAGCCGATGTCGTGCTCGGCGATGGCTGCTGGCTTCAGCATCATGTGACGATCATGGGGCCTTCGAGGATCGGAAAAGGGAACAAATTCTACGCCTACGGCTCCATCGGTCAGCAAACGCAGGATTTGAAATACAGCGGCGAGCCCACCTTGCTCGAAATGGGGGACAACAACACCTTCCGTGAGTTTTGCACCGTTCACCGCGCCACCTCGCCGAATGACAAGACGATCATCGGCAGCCACAACAACTTCCTCAGCTACGCCCACATCGCCCACGACTGCATCGTGGGGAACCATGTCATCTTCTCGAACAACGGCACCATTGCCGGGCACGTCATCGTGGAGGATCACGTCATCATCGGCGGACTGACGGCCGTGCATCAGTTCTGCCGCATCGGCCAGCGCAGCATCATCGGTGGCTGCGCGAAGGTCGTGCAGGACATTCCGCCCTTTTGCACCGCCGATGGGAATCCCGCTCGTGCTCGGGGCCTGAACATCGTCGGCCTTCAGCGGGCTGGTTTCACCCGCGAGCAGATGCGGGCGCTGCGTGCCGCCTTCCGCAAAGTGTATCGCGAGGGCCTCAACAACGCTCAAGCCGTCGAGGAACTCCGCGCTGGTGAACTCACGCCCGAAGCGGCGGCCTTTACCGATTTCGTGGCGAGCACGAAGCGCGGCATCATCCCCGGCGGGAAGAATGCCGAGGATGGTGAGGATTAATGTGCTTTGTTCACGCTTTAGCGTGCCTTCAGTGACACGCTAAAGCGTGAACAACGTACTTGGAGTTCGCAACTCATGCCCCAGGATCGCCAGCGTGCTGATCGCGGCGGTTTCGGCACGCAAAACCAGCGGTCCGAGCGTCACCGGCACAAAACCGGCCTGTTGAGCGAGGGTTTCCTCCTCGGGTGTGAAATCACCTTCCGGGCCGATGAGCACGGCGAGGCTCTCTGGAGGGCTGGCGGGCACGATTTGCTTCAAAGAGCGAGAGTGCTCGCTAAGCACTGGGATGAGCTTCAAAGAGGCTTCGATGGTCGAAACGAGGCTGCGGAAGGTTCGAGGCGCTTCGAGGCGAGGCACGAAGGGCGTGTGGCATTGCTTCGCACTTTCGATCATGTGCCGCCGCCATTTGGCGAGCTTCTTTTCGGCCTGCGCGGCATCGAGATGGATCACGGTGCGCTCGGTGATGACTGGCTGCACGCTCGCCGCGCCTAGCTCCACGGCTTTTTCGAGCAGCCATTCGAACGGTTCTGCTTTAATCAAAGCCGGGAAAAGGTGAATCGCCGTCGCGAAGGGCTCCACACGGCTCTCGGAGAGGATTTGAGTCTCCACGACGGATTTGGTGACCTTGGTGATCTCGCTCACCGCCACGCGACCTTCGCCATCGAAGATCTCGATGCGGTCGCCGGGCTGCTTTCGCATCACGCGACCGCAATGCGCGGCCTCATCATCCGTGAGCGAGAGCTGCGGTGAGGTCCAGGAGGAAGCGGGAAGATGGAAGCGGGGGAGAGACACTAGGAATGACGAATGAGTAAATCCGAATGACGAAAGAATGTCGAAGTCCGAATGCCGAATTTCGCGAAGGGGCCTGGTTCGTCATTCGGGTTTCATGATTCGTCATTTGCTCTGCATGGCTGCCTCAATGTCATCCGCCTCGATGGGGATGTGGGCCATGAGGTCGATGTTGCCGTTTTCGCCGATGAGGATGTTGTTTTCGAGGCGCACGCCGAGCTTTTCCTCGCGGATGTAGATGCCGGGCTCGACGGTGAACACCATGCCGGGCTGCACAGGCTTCCACATGTGGCCCACGTCATGCACGTCGATACCGAGCGGATGGCTGGTGCCGTGCGGGAAGTATTTTTTATAAGCTGGCTTGTCCGGGTCCTGCTTCGCGATGTCCTCCGGCGTGATGAGGCCGAGCCCGAGGAGTTCCTCCTGCATGAGAAGGCCCACCTGCTCTTGATACTCGCGGATGATGACGCCGGGTTTGAGTATCTGGCAGCATTGTTTGAAGACGCGCAGCACGGCGTCATACACCTGGCGCTGCCGTGGGGTGAATTTGCCATTCACGGGGATCGTGCGGGTGAGGTCGGCGTTGTAGTTGCCGTAGTTGGCGGCCACATCGAGGAGCAAAAGCTCGCCATCCTGACACTGGCAGTGGTTGGTGATGTAGTGGAGCACGCAGGCATTGCCGCCGGTGGCAATGATGGGCGTGTAGGCAAAGCCGCGTCCGCGCTGGCGGATGAACTCATGCGCCAGCTCCGCCTCGATCTCGAACTCATGCACGCCGGGCTTCACGAACTTCAGCAGGCGGTCAAAGCCATCGCTGGTGATGCGGATGGCTTCGTTAAGCGCGGTGATTTCAGGCTCGCTTTTGATGACACGCAGCTCGTGCATGAGCTGGGCGAGGCGGCGGTAATCGTGCAAAGGATACTCCTGCATGCAGCGGCGGGTGAACCGGGTTTCGCGGGTCTCCGTGGGCAGGGTGGCGCGGGGATGCTCGTTGGAATTGAGGAAGACGTGGTCTGCTTGGCACATGACGGAGCGGAATGGCGTCTCGAAATCCGTCAGCCAATGCACGCGCTGGATGCCGCTGCGGCCCGTCGCTTGTTCTTTGGTGAGCTTTTCACCTTCCCACACGGCGATGGTTTCATTCGTCTCACGGACGAAAAGCATCTCGCGCTGCTTGGGATCGTTCGCATCGGGGAAGAGCACGAGGATGCTCTCCTCCTGGTCGATGCCGCTGAGGTAAAATTGATCGCTGTTCTGGATGAAGGGCAGGGAACCATCCGCATTCGTGGGCAGCACGTCATTGGCGTGGACGATCACGACGGAGTTCGGCGGCAGCTTCGCGTAGAGACGCTGGCGGTTGGCGATGAAGAGATCGGCGGGGAGAGGCTGGTAGCGCATGAGGTGGCGGATTGAAGAGGAAAAATGGGAAATAGGAAATGGGAAAAGCTGGCCGGGGCGACGTATGATGCCGCCACCATGAGATTCTTGATCGTTTTCGGGCTTTTCGCTGCCACAACCGCCGCCCAGCTCCCCTCTGCCAAGCCGGTGCCTCGGGTGCAGGCCGTGCCGATGCCGCATCACGTCACCTCCTTTCAGCTCGATGGCCGGGAGCTCACCGCGATGCATTTTGATCCGCAGGACATGCGCCCCTTTTGGCATCCCATCCGTGCTTCGCGGGATGTGAGCCTCACCCGCATGGGCCATCCGCATGATCCGCTCACGCATTCCCATCACAACAGCGTCTGGGTGACGCACAACATGGTCAACGAGATCGACTTCTGGGGCGACTACGCGAAGAAGCAGGGCCGCATCGTGAATGTGGAGGTCTCCCGCGAAGGCTACGAGGACACGGACGAGTTTGCCAGCATGCGCATGGTGAACCACTGGCTCAGTGAGGCGGACAAAAGCGTGCAGCTCATCGAGGTGCGGCGCACGGAGATCCGCCCGCTCGATGGCGCGAAGAGCTGGTTCATGCTCATCGACCTCGAAATGAGTCCGCCGAAGGGGAAAACGGCCACTTTTGGAGCCACCGGCTTCGGTCTCGTGGCTGTGCGAGTGGCCAAAAGCATCGGCGTGCATGATGGCGGTGGCCGCATCCTGAACTCCGAAGGCCAGCTCAACGAAGCGGAGGTCTTTCGCAAGCCCGCCCGCTGGTGTGACTACAGCGGCCGCATCACGAATGATGCCGATGGCTTTGTTGGCATCACCTTGATGAACCATCCGATGAACCCGCATAACCCCACCGCTTTTCACGTTCGCGATGACGGCTGGATGGGCTGCTGCCTCAGCCTCGATGCCCCGGTGGCGATCGCCGAGGGGCAAAAACTGCGTCTTCGCTACGGCCTGTGGGTTCACGATGGCATTTCGACACAAGAACAAAGCGAGGCCCATTGGGAAACCTTCGCCGAGCTGCCCATCGCCGATCTGAATCCGCCGAAGAAGAAGTAACTATGGCTGCTCATCCTGCCGCATTGAGCGAGCTCATCGCCTTCTTTGAATCGCTGCCGGAAGGTGAGCGACGTGAGAACCTCATCGCCATGGCGGCGCAGGCTGAAAACCATGCCCCGAAGCCCGGCGAGACCTTTGACCTCGATGACGTGCGCCACGATCCCGAATGCACGGACAAGGTCGGCGTGCATTTGCGGCTCGAAAACGGCTCACGGGCTCATTTTGCGCTCAGCTTTGGCCCGAAGGTACAAACGCTCACGCGGGCGCTGGGAGTCATTTTGTGCCGAGGACTCGGTGGGGCATCCCTGAGCGAGGTGCAGGCCGTTTCGGAGGATTTTGTGCCGCGCCTGATCGGGGCGGAGCTGGTGCGTCTGCGCAGTCAGACGGTTTATTATGTGCTGAAGCGGATGAAGGAAGCAGTGGCGAAGCTGCCTGCGTGAAACGGCGAGAGCGCCGGAGTCTCCTCCGACGCTCTCATGGTGGTCCAGCCTTCATAAGCCGGATTCTGTGTCTCAATGCCTCGCGGCACCTTGCTGTGATCATTTATCTGTCAGTTCGGAGTGACCGAACTGCCTCCGCCTTGCGGCGGCCGCGCGACTATTACCCGGAGCTATCCATCCCACCCTTGCGAGCGGGACTTGCGGCCAGGCGGGCCATTTCCCCTGTTCTGTCTTGCACCGCATGAGGTTTGTCGTGCCCCCTTCCTCACGGTCGGGGCGGTGGGCTCTTACTCCGCCGTTTCACCCTTGCCTTCGCTTGCGCGGAGGCGGTTTGTTTTCTGTGACACTGTCTGTGAACCTGGCTTGCACCAAGCCCCCCATGCTTGCGCATGGCATGCTGCCTTGTGGTGTCCGGACTTTCCTCTCGCCCTCTCTCCTTGCGGATCAAAGGCCAGCGATCACTCCAGCTGGACCGCCGCTAGCTTTACGCGGCACTGCGGTGATGTCCAATTTCAACTTGGTGTCTTGGTCTGACGAGTTCGTAGTTCGGCCTTCAGGCCGTTCTTGGAAGGTCATTGCGGCCAGAACGGCCTGAAGGCCGAACTACGAGCACAAACAGCGCTCATCCGTGCTGGAGAAGCTGAGATACTTCCTCGCTTTTCAGCTCTCGCCATTGGCCGGGTTGAAGCTTTAAATCATCGAGCGTGAGGCCGCCGATGCGGACGCGGAGGAGGCGGAGGGTGGGGAAGCCGACGGCGGCGGTCATGCGGCGGACTTGGCGGTTCTTGCCTTCGGTGAGGGTGAGTTCGACCCAGGAGGTGGGCACCGTTTTGCGAAAACGGACGGGCGGATCACGCGGCGGATGCGCTGGCTCGGCATTTAATCGCGTGGCGAGGCAGGGAAGGGTGCGAAAGTCCTTCAAATCCAAGCCGCCGCGCTTCAGGCGGTTCAGGGCGTCATCGGTGATTTCGCCTTCGACTTGGGCGTGGTAGGCGCGGGGATGGCCCTGGCGTGGATTGAGCAGGCGATCCGTCCAGCGGGCCTCATCGCCTAGTAGAATGAGGCCTTCCGAATCACGATCGAGCCGTCCGATGGGATAAACATGCGGCGGAAAGCCAAACTCCGCCAACGTGCGGTGTGAGGGATGCTCCTGGGTGAACTGGGAGAGCACATCGTAGGGCTTGGAGAAGGCGATGAGCATTCCGTCAGTTCTAGACGGTGATTGAAACGTGGCAACCCGCAGCTGCGATGGTGGAAGGCGGCGCTTGTTTTTCGCGGTGGCGGGTGGCAAGAGGCTAGGCGCATGTTTGACCGTCTCATCCTTCATTTTGATCCGCTGCCGCACGCAGGCGGCTGGAACATGGCTGCTGATCAGGCCTGGCTGGAGCAGAGCACGGATGCGGTGCTGCGGGTGTATCGCTGGGAGCGGCCGACGGTGACGATCGGCTACGCGCAAAGCCTTCCCAAGCTGGCCGAGGCGCTTCCCGGCTGGCCGGTGGTGCGTCGCTGGACGGGCGGCGGCGTGGTGCTGCATGAAAATGATTTCACCTATTCGGTCATCGTGCCGGCGGGGCATCCGTGGGCGGAAACGAGGCCGCTGGATAGCTATCAGATCATCCATGATTCGCTGGCGAAGGCGCTGGTGAGCGCGGGTTTCAGCGGCTGCCGATTGGCGGGGCCGGAGGATTTGATCGAGAACCCGTTCTGCTTCGTGGCGCCCGCTTTGCATGATGTGGTGCGGGGAAAGGTGAAAATCGCCGGGGCAGGGCAGCGTCGCGGAAAGCTGGGGCTGCTGCATCAGGGCAGCGTCCAAAATGTGGAGCTGGAGGAGGATTTCTGGCCGCGCTGGGCGGCGCAATTGGCCTCGACCGTGCTCATCGAGCCCGACATGCCTGCGGCGATGCGCTCCCGTGCCGATGCGCTGAAAACCAAGCGCTACGACCTGCCTTCGTGGCTTCAAGAAAGGGAGGACGAGCTGGGATGACGCGGGTGTTTGTGTATGGCACGCTGAAGCGCGGCGGGGAGAATCATTCCTGGATCGCGGGCCAGCAGTTTGTGAGGACTTCGAGGACGAAGCCGGTGTATCGCATGCATGACCTCGGTGGCTATCCCGGGATGGTGCGGGATGCGCAGGGCCTGAGCATCGAGGGGGAGATTTGGGACGTGGATGCTGCCGGACTGGCCCGGCTGGATGTTTTGGAAGATGTGGCGGGTGGCGAATACGAGCGCGTGGAGATCGAGCTGGAAGGTGACGAGGCTGCTGAAGGCTACCTGTATCTCCGCGAGGTGAGTGGCTGCCGGGACTGCGGGGCATGCTGGTGAGCTGAAAGCCATCCCCTGGATGCGGGCTTGACGGCAGGGCTTTCGCCTCTACCATCCGCGCCCCACGCTCCGGCGAAAGAACACCTTTCCCACCTCGTCGGCTTAACGTGGACCTCCAAAAACATCCCATGAAAGCTGAAATCCATCCCAAGACCTTCGAGACGACGATCACCTGCACCTGCGGTGCGGTTTATAACACGATCTCGACCGTGCAAAACCTCCGCGTGGGCATCTGCTCCGCCTGCCATCCTTTCTTCACGGGTGAGCAGCGCTTCATCGATACCGCCGGACGCGTGGACAAGTTTGCCCAGCGCTACGGCAGTACCCGTGCTCGCCGCACCGCTCCGAAACTCAGTGCCGAGGCTCCTGCCGAAGTCAGCGCTTAGTTTTCCACCCTCTCCTTTTAGCCAAACGGTGCCCGCGCCTTGTGCCGGGCACCGTTTTGTTTTATCTGCCACCCACCCGCCTTTCCCACGCACATGGACTACGCGCCGATCATTGAGGCCAAACGCACCCGGTTCGCCGATCTCGAGGACATCATTGGCCGTCCGAATTTCTTCGATGATGCGAAGAAAGCCGGGGAGCTGCTTCGTGAGCATCGTGGTCTGCAAAAGCTCATTGAATACTGGGATCAGTTTCAGAAGGCGCAGATCGAACTGGTCGAGAATCGCGAGATGGCCAAGTCTCTCGATGACCGTGATCTAGCCGAGATGGCAGCCGCAGAAATTCCCGTGCTGGAGCAGCGCCTCGTGGACCTCGAAAAAGCCATTCAGGAGTCCATTCTGCCTCCTGATCCGCTGGAGGGCCGTGATGTCATCATGGAGTTCCGCGCTGGCACGGGCGGTGACGAGGCCGCCATCTTTGCCGGTGACCTTTTGCGCATGTACTCCCGTTTTGCTGAAAACCGTGGGTGGAAGGTCGAGACGCTCGAAACAAGCCCTTCGGACATGGGCGGCGTCAAAGAAGCCAGCGTCAAGATCAGCGGCGAAGACGTGTATCGCGTGCTGAAGTATGAAAGCGGCGTGCATCGCGTGCAGCGAGTGCCTGCTACCGAGGCTCAGGGCCGCATCCACACCTCCGCGGCCACCGTGGCCGTGCTGCCTGAGGCCGAGGAAGTGGACATCGAACTGCGGACGGACGATGTGCGCATCGAAGTGTGCCGCTCCTCCGGTGCCGGAGGGCAGGGGGTGAATACCACGGACTCCGCCGTGCAGGTCCTGCACATCCCCACCGGCACCATTGTGCGCTGCCAGGACGGTCGCAGTCAGATCAAGAACAAGGAAAAAGCCCTCGGCATCCTGCGTGCCCGCCTGTTGGAGAAAAAGCAGCAGGAAGAGGCCGCAAAATACTCCGCCAACCGACGCAGCCTCATCGGCAGCGGTGGCCGTGAGGAGAAGATCCGCACCTACAATTACCCGCAGAACCGTGTCACCGATCACCGCATCGAGATGACGCTCTACAACCTCGATCAGTTCGTGCAGGGCAAGATCGAGCCGATGCAGCAGGCGCTTCTGTCCGCAGATTTGCAAGAACGCCTCGCCGAGGCAGGGATCAGGTAAGCCTTTTGGCGGCATCTCTCCCCTTGCCGCGCCTCCGTTTTCCGGTTTCAGTCTCACCTACATGAAGCTCCACTCCAACCTGCCGCGCCAGAGTCCCTGGATGTTTGCCGCGCCATTCATGAACGCGGTCATCCTGCTGATGATTTGCTTCCTGTTCAGCAGTGGCTTCGTGGCGAAATCAGGCATTCACATCGACCTCCCGGAATCGACCTCGCGGCTCACGGGGTTTGATCGGGCGCACATCATCACCATCCCAGCTGGCTCCGATGCCGCCATCTACTTTGACGGTCAGCCGGTCACCCTCGACACGCTGCCGGAGGTGCTCAAAAAGAACCGCGATGGCGAGCGCCGAGCCATCATTCACCACGACCGCATGGCACCTGGCGGCCGTCTTTTGGAGGTCACCAGCATCGCCCATCAAAACGGCTACGCGGTGGCGCTGGCCACCGTCTCTCCCCAGCAGTAAACACCCACGCCGCGCATGCTCTCCTTTGCCTGGAAGATACGGGAACGCACCACGATCTACGTCACGCTGCTCACGCTCCTGCTCGCGACGCTGATGGGCTTGTTCTTCGTCGTCTTCCGCATCACCTACCCCAGCGTGCAGACGGCCGATGCGGTGCCCCAGCGTGTGCTCGTTCTTGATCCCTCGGACCCGGAGGCCCTTGCTCTCATCCACCGGGCGCAGGATAAAAGCTTCGGCCTCGTGCCCGCCGAGCCGGTGGATCTCGCTGCCAAGGCTCACTTCCCATCCTTCACGCCTTCGTATGAAGGCTTTCAGCTGAAACTCCGCACCATGGTGCCGCCAGCTGCCACGCCGCGCCAGCCGAAGGTCTTTTCCGCCTCCACACCCGTGCTGCCGGAGGTCACGCCACGCGCCGCAGCCCTCACCGCCGATGCCAAGCCTGGCGTCCTGAGAGCGGTGCCTGGACCCGAGATCGCCCGTCGTGCTCCAGCCTCCCTCGAGATACAGGATGTCTCTCTCAGTGATCCTGAAAACGCCCGCTTCAGCATCTCGATTGATGCCACCGGCCGCGTCACGGAGGTGCTGCCGCTTTTCAGCCCTGAAGATCCGGCCACGGCCAAGGCTCTGCGTGAGCGTGTGACGGCTCTGCGTTTCGAGCCGGATGCCAAAACGCCTCGCCAGTGGGGCACGCTCGGCTTTCACTGGCAGCCTGCCCCATGATTCCCGTCCCGCTCAGCACGCTCATCTTCATTTTCCTGGCCCTCGGCATCACCGTGGTCTGTGCCCTGTGGTTCTGGACCTTCATCCGCGAGCGCCGCCGTGAGACGCACCGCCGTCATGTGGCCGTGCAGTGCCGCATCTGCTCCACCGCCTACCTGCGTGATCCCAAGGATAAAAACGCGGTCACCATCTGCCCCGTCTGTAACACACCGAACGAACGAACACGTCTGAGGCCGATTTGAAAAGACTCAGGCCTTCTTCGTCTTCACGGCCCGTTTTCGCTCGGGGAAGCAGGTGGTGCAGATTTCGCAGACGGTGCCATCACAGCTACGAGCGGAGCAGTGCTCGCGGCCGTAGAAGATGATCTGGAGGTGGAGCTTGTTCCAGGCGGTCTCGGGGAAGAGACGTTTGAGGTCCTTTTCGGTCTGCGTGACGTTTTTACCTGCGGTGAGCTGCCAGCGCTGGGCGAGGCGGTGGATGTGGGTATCGACGGGGAAGCTCGGCACGCCAAATGCCTGGGCCATGACGACCTGAGCGGTCTTGTGACCGACGCCGGGGAGCTTTTCGAGTTCGGTGAGGTCGGCGGGGACCTGACCTCCGTGCTCGCGGACGAGGATTTCGCTGAGCTGCCGGATGGCGCGGGCCTTTTGCGGGCCGAGGCCGCAGGGCCGCACGATGGTTTCAATCTGCTCCACGGGCGTTTTCGAGAGCTTTTCAGGGGTCCGGCCGAGGGCGAAAAGGGCGGGCGTGATCTGATTCACCCGCACATCCGTGCATTGCGCCGAAAGCAGCACCGCGACGAGGAGGGTAAAGGCATCCGTGTGATCCAGCGGCACGGGTGGATCGGGATACAGCTCCGCCAGACGATGCTGGATGTAGGCGGCACGCTCAGTTTTGGTCACGACCGGAAGCCGGGGTGATTACATGCGCTTCTGCTTTTCGATGCGATCCGCCATTTTATCGACATGGCCCCAGTGCGTGCGGGGCTTGAGGATGGAAAGGCTCTTGCTGAAGGAGCCCCAGCGTAGGATGCGGATGTTCACATTACGCACGCCCCATTGGTTCATCTCGGTCTTGGAAGGCTTGTAGAGATCGATGGTGTTCGTGCCGACGAGGGCGGAACCGTAATCGTCCACCTGGTAGATGTAAGGGGTGCCCTCGATCTGGAAAATGGTGCCCACCGGATAGACGGACCAATCTGCGGCGGCGCTGCGGACGTTTCCAAACTTCAAATCACTGCCGATGGCGGTCGCTTTGCCATACACGATGTGATCGGATTCGGAGTGGGTGTAGGCCGTGGTGCGGACGGAGGAAATGCGGGCACCTTTCTTGGTGGCGACCGTGGAGCTGACGCAGGAGACGAGTCCGGCAGAGGAAAGGCAGAGCAGCAGAGCGAGGAGGCGGAGCATGTGGAACGGGGATGAGTTTTCGTTCGGTGAATTATCCTGAATGCGCCGCGATAGTGCGGCATCGGCCTTCTGAAAGCAATCACAGTTTCGATACAATGACTAAAACAAACTGTTCATGGGGACAGTGTGTTCATTGGCGGCGAAGGGCGATTTCAAAGGCCCGCGCATACTGTGATCGGAAGGTATTTCCGAGCTGGCGGGCCAGTAGTGTCTCCTGGATCTTATCGCGGGAGGAGAGGGTTTTGCGGATGGGGCCGGTGGCGGTGTCGTATTTCACGCGGTTCAGATCGTGCAGGACAGTGAGAGCACGTTCATTCATGTCGGCCTCAAGGATTTCCTGCCAGGCTGTTTTCAGTTCCTCGTGGGAGTCCACGCAAAGCACGCGGACGAGGAAGCGGATGGAATTGAAGGCTGGTCCAGTGCGTTCAGCCTCATAGACGAAGGCGCTGGCTTTCTCGAAGGGCATCTCAGCGGCGTCCGGCATGTGGGGGAGGTTGGCCGAGGTGTAAAAGTCCCGCCGCACGGGCAGGCGGCGCAGCGCATGCGCCCTCGGGCCCCCCGGGGTGCCCGGCCGGAAGCTCCAGAGCTTTTGCCCGGCCTCGCTGAGCACGAACTCGATGAAAGCCGTGGCCACTTCCGCATTCGGAGCGCCGCGAAACAGGCCGATGGGATCCACGCTCACGCTGGTGCCGCCGAGCGGAGCCACAAAACCGATCCGTGAGGTGCCATCCGCCTTCCGCGCATCATCCTGAGCGGTGCGACCGTAAAAGTCGATGCACATCCCGGCAGCAGCCTCGCCACGCACGACATCCAGCGGGATCTTCGTGGAGGTATCCGAGAAGTAGCGGGCATTTCCGGCGATCTTTTGGATCAATTGCAGCCCGGCGATCCAGCCGGCCTCCACTCCCGTTTGGAGTTCCAATTCGGGGTTCTCTTTGCCAAACGTGGGCTTTGTCTTCTCCGCCTCGACAGCGAGGTGCATCTGCTGCTGGATGAGCATCTCAAAGACCTTCGTTACCGAGCCACTCTTCGCTGGATCCGTGCAGGCGATCTGCCCAAAGTATCGCGGATCAGCCAGATCAGCCCAGGTTTGCGGCTCCTTCTCGATGCCGAGACGCTTCAGCACATCCTTGTTGTAAACGATGCCGCTGCTGGAGATGCACGCCCCACACCAGCGGCCTGCTGGATCACGAAACGGCTCGCCGCTGAGCTTTTCGGGGATTGCCGCATCGCCAAACCATTCCGGGTGCGTTTTTATCACGGCGCTCAGGCCCGTCTTCACGCCATCACCCGCCACCAGCGCCCCCGATTTGGCCTGCGACTCGAAATCGTAAGCGCCGCCGCCAAACATCACATCCACGCCGATGCCGATGTTCGAGGCCAGGAAGGTCTTGCGAGCTTCGCTCTCGGATTTCTCGCTCAAAAACGTCTGGGCGATCTCCGGCGTCCACTCGCGCTTCAGCTCCTCTTTCCAGTGCTGCTCAAAGGCAGCGGAGAATTCCGATTTCACCAGCATCGCGATCTCCGAAGTTCCGCCCGGCACTCGCCAGTCGATGTAAAGCGTCTCGCCCGTCTTCGCCTTCCAATGCGCCGCGAAGGCGTGACCAAATTCATCGCGGATCAGCCCCGGATGGGGCGTCACAATGACGAGCCGCCGGTCCCAATGGCGCGGCGTCGTGGTATCCGCCGGCTTCAGCAAAAAGGGGCCGATGAGCACCGCGAGGATGGCCGCCAGCACACCGCCCTCACGCGGATGCGCCCGCAGCCACGCGAGCGGCGTCTGCACGATGGGATGCTGAAGAAGTTTATTAAACACGGGCCGCGAGCATGAACGGCAGCGCTGGAAAAATCCAGCCTCATTCCTCACCGTGTGAGGGCGATGAGCGCATTGTGCCCGCCCATAGCGACGCTCAAATTCAGCACGACATCGTCTTGGCGGAGTTTTTGAGCCAAGGCGGGCACCATGAAGCCTTTCGCTGGCTCGGTGAGGTTCGGGAGATTCGGTGGCAGAAGGCCTTCGCGCATTGAATGAGCGAGGATGGCGGTTTCGAGAGCGCCGCTGGCACCGAGGGAGTGACCCGTGAAGGGTTTCAGGAGGTGCAGTGAAGGCTTTTGGTTCGCATCGCCAAAGACAGCCTTCAAGGCAGTCGTTTCCGCGGCGGCTTGAGCAGGGGTGCCATTGCCATGCGGGCAGATGGCGGCGATGCGGCGCTTGGGAAAAGCCTTCACGGCGGCGCTGAGGCAGCGTGTGATGCCTTCGCCCGTTGGTTCAGCGCCGATGGGGTCGTAGGCATCGGAGGTGGTCCAGTAGCCGGCGAGCTCGCACCAGGCCTCGGCGGGGCGTTTGGAGCTTGTTTCGAGCAAAAGAGCCACACCGGCCTCGGCGGGGAAAAAGCCGCTCGTTTTGGGCGAGTAGGGATCGTTGAGGTCACTCGCACTCAACAGGCCGGATTCGGCAAACGAGGTCAAAAGAGCCGGTGAGAGCGGCAGATCGACGGAGACGACGACGGCGCGTTTCGCCAATCCGCAGCGCAAATGCAGCATGGCCATGCCGAGCGCATCGAGGCCGGAGGCGCAGCCGTTCGAGAGGAGATGCGTGGCTCCGCGAATGCCAAGCTCGATGCTCACGGCCGCGGCGATTTCGCTGTGGAGGTTGTTGCTGGCGGCGTAGATTTTGCGGCGTTTGCGCCCCGGCCAGGCCTCGAGCCATCCGGCGGCATTGCCACGGCTACTGCCGGCGAAGACTGAAGCCTCTGCCAACTCCTCGCGGCTCCATCCGCGTGCGGTGACGGCACGTTTGGCGACATCGACCGCAAGCGCACTGGCCGGGCCATAGCGCTGATGCAGCATGCGTTTCCGATCGGCGATCCAGCCGCCGCGTTTTTTTGGCAAACCGAAGTCTCCGAGCATGGCGAGGCCGCTTTCTGCGGCCTTCACTCGGCTCATGATGCTCTCCAAATCCTCGCCAAGGCAACAGGCGGCCTCAGCGCCGGTGATGGCGATGACGGGGCTGGGACTGGAGCGGGGGGCGGGCACGTTTCGGCTGCATCGTTGCAGCGGCATGGCGATCACTCCAGCCGTTTCAGGCTGGAAATGCGGTAGGCTCCACCTTGCAGGCGCAGATTGTCCTGTTCCGCCGCGACGGCATCGAGGTGGAGCACATGCGGGAAGTCATCCAGCTCAATGACATGCGTGGTGCCTTTGATGGCTTTGAACGCGGCATCGAGATCCTTCAAATCGCCCACTGACTGGCCGTTCACCTTGTTCACCACGATGCCGCCGAGTTGGTCGTAACCCTGGGCGCTGGGCGTGGGCAGCACGGTGGAGAGAAAGACGAGCTTCTTCAGGCCTGCTTCTTCGAGTTCATCGGGATGACGGGCGATGTGGCTGAGGCGCAGTAGCGCAGAATTCTCTGTCTGCTGCTCGCCGAAGGAATCGAGGTAAGGGCGGGAGAGTTCCTGGAAGAGCAGGCCGCCGTTGAGGATGTAGCGCGGGCCTTTGTCGAAGCGATACGGCGTGACGAGATAGTCATCCGGGTTCTTCCGCGTGAGCTTGCCCTTGAGCGTTTCTTCTTTGCCCTCGCGGATGACTTTCAACTCGAAGTCATCGCCCACATAAGCATTGCCACGCACGATGTGGCTGCTGCTGAGAGCACCGTAACGCGGGTCTTTGTAGTCGCCACGCGCATCAATGGTCTGGCCGTTGATGGCGAGAAGGATGTCGCCCTTCTTCAAACCTGCTTTTTCAGCGGAGGCACCTTTGATGACGGCGGTGACGAGTACGCCGGGAGACTCTGGCTTGAGGCCGAGATACTCGCGGAGCTGCCCGTCGAGCGTCACCTGGAATTCCATGCCGAGGCCAGGAAAGCCCTCATAGGCACCATCGGCGAAGTCTTTGAGGAAATGCTCAACGATGGGGCCGGGCAGGATGGTGGCGACCTGGTTCTTCGAATCGTAGCTCAAGAGCATGCCCGCGAGCTTGCCGCCTTTGATGACAGGCAGCGTGAAGCTGTTCGCCTCGCTGCGGATGATGCCGGTGGTCTCATAAACGAGGAAGCCAGAACCTTCGACGACATATCGACGCACGAGGATCTTGCTGATCGTGAGCGGGGACTCGATGAGATCACCCACACGTCCGGTCTGCCACACGTTGAGGGAATCGCCAATGCGGGCGTTGGCATCCACTTCCATTGGTTTCAGCCCGGCGAAGAAGGCTTTTTCCTTCTCCGCGTTGATGGCGGATTCCAGCAGGGCGAGGTTCGCCTCGTAATCGACGGCGATGACCTTCGCGGCGAGCTTTTGTCCGCCATCCGGCAGCTCGATCTCGATGTAGTTCGCATCCGCCACGAGCTGGGCCGTCACGAGCACGCGGTTTCCAGCGACCACCACGCCAAGGCCGCGACTGTTGATGGGAGATTGCTTCTGCCACGGCAGGTGCAGATCGTAGGGCTGCGCGGTGACGTTCACCTTCAGCAGTGAGCTGGACTGCGTTGCGGAGACGGGCGCGGAGGGGGCGACGCGTTTTTTCGCGGCCGTTTGAGCGGCGGCAGAAACGCAGAGACCACAGACGAGGAGAAAAAGAAGGCGTTGCATGGCGAAATTAAAAAATCAGGATTCTAAAATCAAAGATCACTCTTGGCCGAGGTAGCTGTCCTCCTGGATGCTGTAGGTCTGCATGATGCGCGGGTGGGCAGTATCGGCGAGGTCACGCTTCAGGATGAGCGGGCGATTCTTCTCGTGGAGGCGGATTTCGATGAAGGGCTTGTCGTTCTTCGCGAGAGCGGTCTTCACATCGTCGAGGGTCTTGATGGTGACGCCGTTGATCTCATCGACGAGGCTTTGCGCATACGGCGTGAGCCAGGTATTCACCTGGTCCGGCAGGATGCTGGTGAGCACGACGGGCTCGGGACGCTCGACGTAGAGTTTGTCCGTGAGATAACGCTCAAAGACGTAGTTCACGGTCGCATCGCGGATCTGATGGGCATCGACGAGGTTGCGATCCAGCGGTTGGAAGACGAGGCCGGCATAGACGAGGTAGCGCGGGCGCTGGTTGTATTGCGAACCGAGGCGCACATACGGCGAGAAACGTTTCAGCTTGAGGCTCGCGTCCTCTTTCTTTCCGCCACGCAGGTAGCTGAGCTGGATGGTATCTCCCGCGAACTTCCGCTCGACGATTTCATTCATGTTCACGAGGTCGCCCTCGATGCGGACGAGGCCGTTGTTGAGAACGGGATTGCCGTCGATGGCGAGGATCACGTCACCCGGTTTCAAAAGCTCGCCCACCGTGCCCGCAGGCTCCACATCGCCGATCATCACGCCCACGCCATCGTCTTGCAGGCCGAGAGCCTGGCGCTGCGCCGGATTTTCGACGGGGAAATCACTCACCGCGAGGTCCACATAGTGATCGTAGCGGCCGTCTTCGATGTCGGTGAGGAAGCGCTTGATGACGGGCACGGGGATCATGTAGCCGACGTTTTGCGCCACGCGGCCGGAGAAGCCCTGGAAGGCCACGCCGACGACTTTGCCATTCTGCATGACGGGGCCGCCAGAGTTCCCCGGATTGATCGCCGCATCCACCTGCACGCACAGGTGCGAATCCACGCTCGTGTGGCTGTAAGGGCGGAAGTCGATGCGGGAAACGACGCCGCGGGTGACGGACATGCGATCTCCGCCGATGGGATAGCCGATGGCGATGACCTCGGTGTTGAGCCGTGGGATGCTGCCAAAGTCGAGCGTCGTCATCTTCGCAAAGGTCTCAGGGTTTTCCGCCTCAATGATGGCCAGGTCACAGTCGTGGGCGATGTGGACGATCTTGGCCGGGTGCGGCTTCGGATCATCGGTGGTGCGGATGAGGATGCGCGTGGCATTGCTCACCACATGGGCATTCGTGAGAAATCGGTTTTTGCCGATGAGAAAGCCCGTGCCGCTGCCGCCGGAAGGCTGCCCGGCGTTCCAAGGCTCGCGATAGTCCGGGAAGAGCACAGAGACCTCGATATTGACGATGCCCGCCCATTCCGGCGGCGTGGTGGCATCCGCCCGGGCATGCCCAGGCAGGAGGGCGATGGCAAAAGCGGACAGCAGGAGGAAGCGAAGTCGGTTTTTCATGCAGAAGATGGCGCGAAGTCCGAAGCATACGCGAGCCGTGAGGCGGAACACAAGCACGGCGGTATATTTTTTGAACTGGATGAGGTGCTCAGGCCGGCAAGAGGCACCAACCCAAGCCCGTAGTCTGCGCCGCCCATGCTCCGCCGACTTCTGCCCCTGCTTCTCATCACCTCGCTCGCTGCAGAGGAAAAACGTGTGCCCACGGCCCAAGCCATGGGTTTGCTGAAAACGCAGTGCATGGGCTGCCACAATGCGGAGAAGAAAAAGGGCGATCTCTCGCTCGAAACGCGTGAAGCGGCTCTCGAAGTGATCAAGAGCGGCAAAATCATCTCCTCGCTCACGGCGGAGGGGGATGAGCACATGCCACCGAAGAAGCAGCTCCCGGAAAAGCAGATCAATCTGCTCAAATCGTGGGCGCAGGCCGGTGCGGCGTGGGATGTGGCGGCGTTGAAGAAATTTGGCGAGCTCACTCCGGCGGACAAATTGGCCGCGTTGCCTCCCGGACATGCTCCGGCGACGACATTGGCGCTCAGCGCCGATGGCAAATGGCTCGCGGCGGGCATTGGCAATCGCGTGGTCGTGCGGGATGCCAAAACGAAAGATTTCCCGATCATCGCGACGCTGGAAGGACACAAGGATGTCATTCAATCGCTCGCTTGGAATAGTGATGGCACCAAACTGGCCGTGGGAGGCTATCGCAGCGTGCTGGTGTGGAATTCGGCCGACTGGAAAGTGGCTCAAACACTCGCCGCGCCGCTGGAAGGTCGCGTGACGGGCCTGACCTTCCTCGCCGACAAATCGACGCTGATCCTCGCGGACGGCCCCGCGGGCGTGAAGGGCGTTTTGCATCGCTGGAAGCTCGGCGAGTCAAAACCGGTGCAAACCATCGAAGCGCATGCCGACAACGTTTTGAGCCTCACCTTAAGCAAAGACGGCAAACAGATCGCCACCGGCGGCGCGGACAACCTCGCGAAGGTTTGGGACGCGGCCACGTTGAAGGAAATCGCGAAGATCGAAGGCCATGTCGGCCATATCACCGCGCTCGCCTTCAATCACGACGGCAAATGGCTCGCCACCGGCAGCGCAGACAAGGAGCTGAAGGTCTGGGACATCGCCACCAGGGAGATGCTGATGCTCCTCGGCGACAAATCCGCCCCCGTGAACGCCGTGATGTGGTCGCCCGACTCCACCGCGCTCACTTACCTCACGGACGCCGGTGCCGTCTTCAACATCACCGAACTCAAAACGCACGACGGCGTCCGGTTGGCTTTCACCAGCGGAAAGTCGAAGAAGCTTACGACGCTGGAAGGTGTGCCGTATGCAGCGCTGTTGAATGCTGAGACCAAAACAACCTTCGCCGCGCTCGACAGCGGCAAGGTCGTGCAACTCGATGAGAAGGCGAATGTCACCAAGCTCACCTCTGACAGCTCACCTCTCACTTCTAACCCTCCCACTCCGAAGCTCTCCTACGCCCGTGATATCCTGCCGATCCTCACGAAAGCCGGCTGCAACCTCGGCTCCTGCCATGCAAAATCGAGCGGGCAGGCGGGCTTCCGTCTCTCGATCTTCGCTTTCGACACGAAGAGCGACTTCATGGAGTTCGTGAACGACTCGCGTGGCCGTCGCGTGTTTCCCGCGCTGCCAGAAGACAGTCTCATCCTTCAAAAAGCCACGGTGCGCGTGCAGCACGAGGGTGGGCAGCGATTTGAACCGGATTCGGCCTGGGCGAAGACGATCGCGGACTGGATTCGCCAAGGCATGCCCTACGAGACGGCGAATCAGCCCACGCTGGCCGAGGTAGCGATCACGCCGGGCGAAAAAACGTATCGCAAAGGCGAGGAGGTCGCGCTGAAGGTCACGGCGAAGTACAGCGACGGCTCGACGCGCGATGTGACGGACTTGGCGGACTACATCTCGACGGAGAAAGCCATCGCGGGCGTGGATGAGAATGGAAAAGTCAAAGCCTCGACCGAAAGCGGCGAGACGGTCATCGTGGCGCGTTACATGGGGCAGGTGGCGATCTCACGCGTGGATGTGCCTGCGGAGAAATTGCAGCCTGCGGAGCGCTACGCGAAGCTGCCGGTGCGCAATGAGATCGACAAGCTTGTCTATGCCCGCCTGCAAAAAGTTGGTTATTTGCCGAGCGAGACGTGCAGCGACGCGGAGTTCCTCCGCCGCACCTCGCTCGATGCCGTCGGCATGCTGCCGAGCGTGGAGGAGGCGCGGGCTTTTCTCGCCGATAAAAATCCATCGAAGTATGAGAAGTGGATCGATCAACTGCTCGAACGCGCCGAGTGGGCCGATCACTGGGCCATCAAGTGGGGTGATCTCATTCGCCCAAACCCCTCGCGAGTCGGCGTGAAGCCGGTTTATCTGCTCGATCAATGGATTCGGCAGTCGTTTCGCGAAAACAAGCCGTGGAATGTCTTCGTAACCGAACTCCTCACCGCCGAGGGCAACACGCACAAAAACGGCCCCGTGGCCATCTGGCGTGACAAACGCGAGCCCATCGACGCCGCGACTTTCATCGGCCAAATTTTCCTCGGCGTGCGTCTGGAGTGCGCGAAGTGCCACCACCATCCGACCGAGAAGTGGGACCAGACGGACTACTACCAGATGGCGGCGTTCTTCACGCAGATGAAGCGCAAGGGCCAGGGCATCTCCGCGCCGATCAGCGGCGAGCCGGAGCAGATGTGGTTCGCGCCCGGCACAGCCAGCATCGAGCATCCCGTCACCAAAGTGTCGCTCAAGCCGCGTCCGCCCGCCGACAAGGAAATCCCCATCGCCGAATCGCAGGACCCGCGGGCGGTTTTGGCCGATTGGATGACGAATCCGATGAATCCGCACTTTGCGCACGCCATCGTGAACCGCGTGTGGTCCAGCTTCATGGGCCGCGGCGTCGTCGATCCCGTGGATGACTTCCGCGCGTCGAATCCACCCACGAATCCCGCGCTGCTCGACTGGCTGGCCGCCGACTTCGTGCAGCATGGCTACGATTTGAAGCATCTCATGCGCACCATCATGCGCTCGCAGATTTACCGCCTCAGCAGCCTGCCAAACGAGACCAACGCGGCCGATTTGAAGAACTACAGCCGCAGCTACCGCCGCCGCCTGCCTGCCGAGACGCTACTCGATGCCGTCTGCGCCGTCACCGAGGTCAAAGAAACCTTCTCCGGCATGCCGCCCGATGCGCTGGCCAAGCAAACGTGGAATCACAAGCTCGAAAGCCAGTTCATGGATGCCTTTGGCCGCCCCAACGCCAGCTCCGAATGCCCCTGCGAACGCGATGCGAAGCCCAGCGTCGTGCAGGCCCTGCACCTCATGAATTCCAACAAGCTGCAAGAGATGCTCGTGAACGCCCAAGGTCGCGCCTCCCGCCTCGCCAAAAGCGACGCGAAGCCCGAGCAAATCATCGAGGAACTCTATCTCGCCTGCTTTGCACGCCTGCCCGATGCCGAGGAACAAAAACTCGCCCTCAGCGCCTTCACCGCGAAGGATGCGACACGCCAAACAGCCGTCGAGGACGTGCTGTGGAGCTTGCTGAACTCGGCGGAGTTTGTGTTTAATCACTGATCGGCTTTCTGGCCTCTGACAACTCTCACCAGTTTGCGTGCTAGCTCAGGCTCCCGTTTGATTTTCTCGTCAACACGATGGGCAAATGCCTCAAAGTCCCGATTCTCCGTGCAGACGATGATGCCTGCATGGTCAGGATGGCTGCGATGAAGGCGCATGAAGTCCTTTCGATTGATGGTGATCACACAGCGATGTGATTCGAAAGCGAAGCGCAGCACGGCATCATCCTCAATGCGTTGATTGGACCTGCCGGTATCGTGCGTCGTCAGCACGTCATGCCCGAGTTCACGGAGCCTATGCACGACTTCGACAGGAAAGTTCTCGTTCGCATAGAGCCGGGCCATGTCATTCAGCCATCTCGTTTTCCTGGATCTCACGGTCGATCTCATGGGGATGACGCTCGACGTAACGCCAAGCGTTGACCAGATCGGACGCTTTGAGCGAGGGGAAATTCCTCAGCAGTTCCGCTTCGTTCGAGCCGAGCCGCCGCCAAGACTCCAACGAACACACCGGGATGCGGGTGCCAGCAATTCGTGCTGAGCCGCCACAGACACGCGGGTCAAACTCGATGCCTGGATGCTGGTCTGCCATGTCTTCAGCCATCCAGACAAACAGCCTTGCTCGCTCCTGTCGCGGCAGCGCCGCCACCAGATCCTGGGCTTGATCAAAGGTCTCTGTCATGGGCCAAGAATGGCTTATTGATCGCCGAACGTCAACGAAGCCTCACGCCCGCACGGTGGCGTAGTTTCGTTTGCCCTTCCGCAGCACGCAGAGCTTGCCACCGAGGAAATCGGCGGCGGTCAGGGCGGCGGGGGTATCGGCGGCGACTTGCTTGTTGTTGATGTAGAAGCCGCCGCCTTTGAGGAGGCGGTTGGCATCGCCCTTCGAGGTGGCGAGGGCGAGTTGGACGAGCAAATCGGGCACGCTGGGGATGGCGGCGAGATCGACGGAGCAACTCGGAGCGGACGAAGTGGCTTCGATGAGGGTATCGACGTCGGCGGTGGCAAGGTCAGCGCCACCAAAGAGGGCTTCGGAGGCGAGGATGACTTTTTGCAGCTCGGCTTCGCCATGCACGAGCTTGGTGACTTCGGCGGCAAGGCGTTTGTGGCCGCTGCGCAGTTCGGGGCGGGCGGTGTGCTCGGCTTCGATGGCGGTGATTTCTTCCTGAGACAGCAGTGTGAAGTAACGCAGGAAGCGCGGCACGTCGGGGTCCTCGCTGTTCACCCAGAACTGGTAGAAGGCATACGGGCTGGTCTTGTGGCGATCCATCCAGATGGCACCGGCCTCGGATTTGCCGAATTTTTTGCCGCTGCTGGTGGTGATGAGCGGGAAGGTGATCACGTGCGCGGATTCGCCGCGCATGCGGCGGATGAGGTCGAGGCCGGAGACCATGTTTCCCCATTGATCGCTGCCGCCGATCTGGAAACGGCAGCCGTGCAGGTCGAAGAGCTTTACGAAGTCGTAGGCCTGCAAAATCATGTAGGTGAACTCGGTGAAGCTGATGCCATTCTCCAGCCGCGAGGCCACGCTGTCGCGGGCGAGCATGGCGGAGACAGAGAAGTTTTTGCCGATGTCCCGCAGGAGCTGCACGGCGCTCATGCTGCCGATCCAGTCCCCGTTGTTCACGACGAGGGTGTTCTGCGGATCAAGAATGGTGCGCACCTGCACGCCGATCTTCTCGACATACTGGGCGACGGTTTCGGGCGTGTTGAGCGTGCGTTCGTTGGCCTTGCCGCTGGGATCACCGATGAGGCCGGTGCCGCCACCGAGGATAGCGATGGCTTTGTGCCCGTGCTCTTGAACACGGCGCAGCGCCATGAGCGGGAGGAGATTGCCGATGTGGAGGCTGTCCGCGGTGGGGTCAAAGCCGCAGTAGAAGGTCTGCGGGGTTTTGAGCGCTTCGTGGATGGCTTCGAGGTCGCTGGCCTGTTTCAAAAGGCCGCGCCATTCGAGATCGGCGATGAGGTCGGTGGGCATGGGCCGTCTTGTGTGAAGCGGCGCGGTGCCATGTCAAGCAGGCGCGAGAGGCGCTTACTTCGCCGGAGCGGCTTCGATCTCGATGTGGATGTCGTCGAAGTAGGTGGGTGTATTCGAGTAAGGCGTGGCCCAGATGGCGCATTTGCCCTGGCCTTTGAGGCCCTTGTCCTCGTGCTTGAGCTGCGGGGTCGCGGGAGCGGCGGCCTCCGTGGCGGGCCAAGCAGAGGCGGTGATGCTCCAGGCATCGCCAGCGGCCTTTTTGGCTTCGATTTTGAGGTTCAGCCAGGTATCGGAGGTCCAGGTGAAGGGCGCGGTGGCGAGGGTTTGATCGGCTTTGACGAGTTCGAGCTGCTTTTTGGCCGGGTTCACATAGAGGCGATAGCCAGCCATGCCGTGAACGCTGAGACCAAAGCGCGGGGTGCTGCGGCCCTTCTTGCTGGCGAAGACGCGAGCTTGGATACTGGCTCCTCCAGCGGCGGAATCGCCAAATTGGGCGCTGGCCTCGACGAGCTCGGTGCCGGGATCAATCATGACGGCCTTGCCGCCGTCTTTTTCGGCGACGGAAACCTTGCCATCGAGCACGAAGACTGCCGCAGGCGGCTCGCCCACGGCCCAGTCATCGGCTTTGATGTCGAACTTCTTCATTTCCTGCGCAGCGGCAGGCAGGGCAGCGACGACGAGGAGGCTGAGGAAGGCTTTTTTCATGGGGATGAGCGGAACAGGCTCAGCGCACGGGTTCTTTCAGCAGCGCGAGGGCTTCCAACGCGGAGGCATCCTCGTGAACGATGGCGGCAAGGCTGCGGGCGATGGCGGCAGGATTTTTGTGCTGCCAGACGTTGCGGCCGATGGCGATGCCAGCGGCTCCGGCCTCCATGGCGTCTTCGACGGTTTTAAGGAGATCTGTGTCGTCATTCATGGCGGGGCCGCCGAGGATGATGATGGGGACAAAGCAGTTCTCGACGATGCGGCGGAAGTCATCCGGGGATTTGGCATCGACGGGATACGGAGTCTTGACGACATCTGCACCGATTTCGGCAGCCAAGCGGGTGGCAAATTTGATGTTCTCGCAGGTGTATTTATCCTTCACACCGAGTCCGTAAGGCAGCGCCTCGATGATGACGGGGATGTCCGTGTCCATGCTGCTGCGGATGAGATCGGCGTTTTCTTGGAAATTGACGTTTTCGTAGGCGATGCCGGGGTAAAGCATGCTCATGACGGCATTCGCGCCGACCATTTCGGCGTCTTCGCAGCCCCACATGCCGATGCTGCCAGCGCCGTGGCCTTCGGTGCGAGTGTTGTAAACGTCCGTCCTGAGGCAGATGCCCTTGCCAGCGAGGATGTCTCCAGCGCGAAGGGCGAGGCCGAGGTTCATCACATAGCAATCGACGAACTCATTGACCTTTTCGATCAGGGAGAAAGGGTTTTCGAGGCCAGGCACGGGAATGGCGCAGCCGTGGTCGATGGGGAGGATGACGGTCTTGCCGTCGCGAAAGATGGATTCGAGGTTTTCCTGGCGGTTCATGAGAGAGCCTTCGTTCATGGCTGCGAAGCCGGGGGCATGCAATGGGGAAATCAGTTCCCGGAAGGCCAGTGCTCAGCGCCTGAGGCCTTGAGGCTTGCTTTGCACCTTGTCGATCTCATCGCGATTGAGGTTCAATTCGCGTTCGAAACGGGTTTTCTCACGTTTGTATTCGCGGACGAGATCCACCGTCCAGAAGGCACCGCTGAGGCTGGTGGCAAGAAGCAGCAGGAAAAGCAGGTAGCACATGAAGGACATGTGCTGCTCCTGGACTCGGCGCACCTCACGATCCGTATCCACATCCAACACGGCGAGGAGATCCATCCACCAAAGGCGCCAGACCCGTGGATCACGAGCCACATTCAACGCCCAAAAACTGGCGAAGAGCGATAAAATGGCCGCGATGGCGAGTCCGATAGGCATGGAACACCAGTGTCAGCGGATGGGTAGAGTCTCAACCGGCATTTTTAATTACCAATTCTTGATCCACTTATTGGCGAGAGCCTCGTTTTCGACGGTTTCAATGGAGAGAGTATTGATATTGATTTCATCTTCGCCGCAGGACCAGAGGTCATAGGTGGTGTTGATCGTGGTGGCCTGCTGATTGCCACTACCACCTCCTCCGCCAGCGGCGGTGCCCGTGTTCTGAGGGGCTGCCTTGATGTATTGAAAAGGGCGGTAGAAGCCGTCCACGATCATGAAGTGCTGATTATTCAATTTCCGCCACATGGTGTTGGGCATGTCCTTGAAGAGCACATTTGGGATTTCGGTCTCGTCGAAGTTTCCGTCGGAGCCAGCCGAGCCAGAATTGCCGCCAGAGGCGCTGTTTTCTGCGCCTTTGATGGCGTCATAGCCATCTCCCCGAAGCGCCTGATAAAGACACTTGGCCCCACCGATACGATAACTCTTGCCTGGCATGACCTCGACGGTTTCGTCCGCTGACGCTGGCTCTGGAAACTCGCCAAATTTGTCGAAGTATCGCTCCAGGGAAGACTGGATGGCTGTCATAGTCGCCTCGGTCGTGCGGCGTTTGGAGCCGCGCATGGCGTAGTTGTAGCCACCGAGGGTCATGGCGGCGAGGACGACAATGATCGAGATGACGATCATCATTTCAGCTAGGGTGAAGCCGGCGGCCCGGCGGGGGGTGACGGGGAGTTTCATGGCGAAGCGGGTTAGAAGGTTGGATGCGAGGGGCAGCGAGGCGTTTCGACCTAGCCCCCACCACCACCGCTGAGATTTTTAATGACGTCAATGAGCGGAAGGAAGAGAGCCATAACAATCACGCCGACCACGACAGCCAGGATCACGATCATGAGCGGCTCCAGCATCGCAGTGAGGGCGGAGACGGAGTTATCGACTTCGTCTTCATACACATCGGCGATCTTCAGAAGCATCTCAGGGAGCTGGCCGGTCTCTTCACCCACGTCCACCATGGAGATCACCATCGGTGGGAAGACGTTGCTTGCCTCAAGGGGGCCTACCATGGACTCACCCTCTTTCACCGCGTCATGCACTTTCATGATGGCGTTGGAGACGACGACGTTGCCTGCCGTATCGCGAGTGATGTTGAGCGCCTGGAGGATGGGAACGCCAGAGGTGACGAGGGTGCCGAGCGTGCGGGTGAAGCGAGAAATGGCGGTTTTGCGCTGCACATCACCAAAAAGCGGGAGTTTGAGCTTCATGCCATCGATCCAGACTCGACCACCTTTGGTGGCTGCCATGGCACGCCAAGAGACAAATACGGTCACGACGACAGCGATGATGTACCAAATGTAGTCCCACATCCAACGGGAGAAGCCGATGACCCATTTGGTGAGCTCAGGCAGTTTTTCCTTCGATCCGAGCATGTCTTCGAAGATGGTCTCGAAGCGTGGCACGATGACAAGCATGAGGAAGACCATGATGCCCGCAGCGATGCACATCACGATGATGGGGTAAACCATCGCCGCGACGATCTTGTTTTTAAGCTTCTGGGCTTTTTCCTGGTATTCGGCGAGACGGTTGAGGACGAGTTCGAGAACACCGCCGAGCTCACCAGCCTTCACCATGTTCACGTAAAGCTTGTTAAAGATACGCGGATACTGCTGGAGGCTCTCGGAGAAGGTGGAGCCGGTCTGCACGTTCTCAGCGAGCGTGTTGATGGTGGCCTTCATCACCGGAATGGGTTCCTGGCGGCCGAGCACGGTGAGGCCTCGAAGAAGTGGCAAGCCGGAATCAATGAGTGTGGCGAGCTGGCGGGTGAAGATCATGAGCACCTTGCTCTTCACACGGGCATTGGCCCCGACGCGGACGACTTTGTCTTTGCCCTTGGTGCTTTTTGTGGCGCGTTTTTTGATCGCAGCGGCTTGCCCGGCACCTTCTGCGGCTACCTGGGTTGGATAGTAACCACTGGAGCGGAGCTGGTTGTAGGCGTCAGCCTCAGAGGCGGCTTCCAGATCGCCAGCGGTCTCCTGGCCGTTCTGGTCGAGGGCGATGTAATGAAATCGGGGCATAGTTGAGGGGCGTGAAAGAGGCGAAAATTCGAGTGTCTGTGCTTATACCGAGGGAGCGAGCGTTCTGTCTATCTCAAATTCATGCCGGAAATCCCGCACGGCGAAATTTCCGACCTGAATTGGCGCGTTAGGTGTATTTCAGCACCTCTTCCACGGTGGTATCGCCATCATAGATGCTGCGCAGGCCGTCCTCGCGGAGGGTGGCCATGCCAAGCTCAATGGCTTTTTGGCGCAGGACGAGCGAGGGGGCTCGGGAGGTAATCAGTTCACGAAGCGGATCGGTGATGTCGAGCAGCTCGTAGATGCCTTTACGGCCTTTGTAGCCACTGTTTCCGCAGGCACCACAGCCAGAACCGGTGAAGAAAGGCTTTCCAGCGATGTCTTCGCGACTGAGGCCTAGCTGGGTGAGGATGTGGTTATTTGGCTCGTAGGGAGCGCGGCAGCTTTTGCAGATGGTACGCAGGAGACGCTGTGCAAGAACGCCCTCCAGAGTGGCGGCGACGAGGAATGGCTCCACGCCCATGTCCACGAGACGCGTCACCGCACCGGCGGAGTCGTTTGTATGGAGTGTGCTGAGCACCAAGTGGCCCGTGAGGGATGCCTGGATGGCAATCTGGGCCGTCTCAAGGTCACGCATCTCCCCCACCATGATACGGTCTGGATCTTGACGAAGGAAAGAACGCAGCGCTTTGGCAAAGGTGAGGCCCACGGCGTCATTGATGGGCACCTGCATGATGCCGTCGATTTCATATTCCACCGGATCTTCGGCGGTGAGCAGCTTGGCATCGATGGTGTTGATGCGGCGCAGGGCGGCGTAAAGCGTGGTCGTTTTGCCAGCGCCGGTGGGACCAGTGACAATGAAGATGCCGTTTGGTTTTTGAATCGTTTCGACGATGTAATCAAAAAGGAAGGGCTGCATGCCGAGTGCCTCGAGATCGAGGTTCACGGAGGAGCGGTCGAGTACGCGGAGCACCACGGATTCGCCATGCTGTGTGGGCAGGGAATTGACACGCATGTCGATGGCCTTGCCACTGACGGTCGTCATGATGCGGCCATCTTGCGGGATGCGCCGCTCGGCGATGTTCATGTTCGCCATGACCTTCACGCGGGAGATGACGGAGGTGGCGAGATGGACCGGCGGCGGTGCCATCTCATACAGAGCACCATCCACGCGGTAGCGGATCTTGAACTCTCGCTCGAACGGCTCGAAATGAATGTCCGAAGCACGTTCCTTGATGGCTTGGGCGAGCACGAGATCGACGAATTTCACGATCGGGGCCGAGTTGGCCTCCTGCTCAGCGCTCTGGGCCGCGCCAGATTTACCCATCTGGCCGAAAATCTCCTCGATGCTCGGGGCGCTGCTGCCGTAGTGCTTGTCAATGAGGGCCTGCACCTGGCTGCGCCGTGCCACGACGGGCACAATGCTTTTGCCGAGGCCAAAGCGGAGATCCTCGGCGAGCTGCGGGTTCAGCGGATCGGTGAAGGCCACATGCAGCCCCTGGCCATCGAGAGTGATGGGAAAGCAGCCATAGAGGCGTGCCATGCCCGGAGGGATGAGGGCCACCACGGAGGGGGCTGGCTCGTAAGTGGCGAGGTCAAAGTGCTCCGCGCCGAGTTCCTCGGCCACATGGCCCCAGAATTCGTCTTCGTTGGTGTAAATGCCGTAGTCGATGAGCGTCTGCAGCACGTCTTTGCCGTCCGTGACGCAGTCGCGGGTGAGATCGTCGGCTTGACCCGAGTCGATGACGCCGCGGTTGATGAGCATGTCGATGACGTTGGAAACAGTCATGGTGGAAAAAAGTGGGGGAAGCGGTTGCGGGGCGGAAACAGGGAAGGGGACAGATCAATGCGAGTCGGACATCGTGGCCTCGATGACCTCATCAGCTGAGGTGAGGCCGGAGAGCACCTTGCGGATACCGTCCTCGCGCATCGTGCGCATGCCCAGCTCGCGGGCACGTTTGCGAAGCTGTGGTGTGGTGAGCTGCTGGTTGATCATGGTGCGCACCTCATCGTCGATCTTGAAGATTTCCACGAGGCTCATTCGGCCGCGGAAGCCGAGCTGGCGGCACTTGCCACAGCCTGCTGGTCCCATGATCGTGGCATCGGCGGCCTGCGCTGCGTCGAGGCCCAAGGAGCGAAGCTCGCGGTCGCTGAGGGAGGAGACCGTTTTGCAGTCTCCGCAAAGCTTTCGCACTAGGCGCTGGGCCTCAATGGCCCGCACGGCGGTGGCGATCAGGAAGGGCTTGATGCCGATGTCCGCCAAGCGGGCCACGGCACTCGGGGCGTCATTCGTATGCAGCGTTGAAAACACAAGGTGACCCGTGAGCGAGGCCTGGATGGCGATCGAGGCCGTCTCCAAGTCTCGAATCTCACCTAGCATGATGATATTCGGTGCCTGACGCAGCATGGCGCGGAGGGCGGCGGCGAAGGTCATGCCCACATCCTCTTTCACCATCACCTGGTTGATGCCAGCCAGTTCGTATTCCACCGGATCTTCCACCGTGATGATCTTGCGGTCTGAGCGATTGATGAAGTTGAGGCAGGCGTAAAGCGTCGTCGTCTTGCCAGAGCCCGTGGGGCCGGTCACAAGGATGATGCCATCTGGCAGAGAGATCAGATTTTCAAAGCTCGCCTGATCATCCGAGAGGAAGCCCAGATCCGAGAGGCCGAGACGCAGGCTGCTCTTGTCCAGCACACGCATGACCACGCTCTCGCCATTGCTCGTCGGGATGATCGAGACACGCATGTCGATCTCTTTGTCGTTGTAGTTCATCTGGATACGCCCGTCCTGTGGCACACGCTTCTCATCGAGCTGCATCGTGCCGGTCATGATCTTGATACGGCCGATGATCGCCGCCAGCAGGCGCTTCGGATGATGCTCAATGTCCACCATCACCCCGTCCATGCGGTAGCGGATGCGGATGTCCTTCTCCATCGGCTCCACATGAATGTCTGAGGCCTTGTTCTTGAAGGCCTCCGTGAGCATGTTGGTCACCAGCTTGATCACCGGCGCGTCTTCATCTCCCGCCGCCTCCATGCCCACACCTTTGATCTTGCTGCCGCCCACGGCGTCGTTGCCGTAGATGTTGGATTGGAGCAGCTTGATGAGAGACGGAGTGGAGCAGAAGAACTCAATCTCCGGCTGCAAAACGTGCGGCAGGGCGTCGAGCGTCTCAAAATCATACGGGTCCGCCACCACGATCTGGAGAGCTGTGCCATTGGTGCCTATCGGGGCCACCTTGTAACGGATCGCCACCTCCACTGGCACAAGGCCCTTCAGGCTGGGGGGCGGCGCAAAACCTTGCAGCTCGATGTACTCCATGCCTGAATTCACCGCCACGGTCTGCGCCACCTGCTCGTCGGAGACGATGCCGGTCTTGATCAGCGTCTCCAGCACGCTTTCGCCCGGCTTTTTGCTCGCGGCGACACCCTTGATGTCGCGTTCCACGAGCAGCCCGGATTCTTGGAGCAGTTCCAGAAGGTATTTTTCATTCGAGTACATGAAATCAGAGGGGAAAAAACAAAAATGGGTCCGGTGAGGATTAAATGGGGGAAGGCGAGATTAAGCGGGATGGCGTTCCAGTGTCAATCCCTCGACCCGAATTGCCGGAAAAAAGGTTGGGTTCATCCCATGTACTGCGTGATGAAAACTTCGTTCCCTTCCGCGTCGCGATAAATGCCGAGTAGGATCGGCTCGCCTTCGCGTTGCAGAGGAGCCTGAAGAATCGTCGCACCGACCTGACGGATCGCCTCGGCTTGGGCGATCACATCAACGAATTGAAACGACAGCCCGGTGGGATTTCGCGAGCCATCGTGACCGCCGTGCAGGGCGATGATCGCATCCCCGTGGCGTAGCTCCGACCAGAAATCGCTCACAAACACCTCCTCCAGGCCGATCACATCCCGGTAAAAACGCACGGCGCGTTTCATGTCCGCCGCCATCAGCATGAATTTCACTTTCTCGAGTTTCATCCGTGCAGCATGGGCTGCGCTTGGCAAAACCGCAAGCCGCGCCCACACTTCGCCGATGCGAAACCTGCTCCTTCTGCTGCCTGTCATTCTCCTGGCCTCTTGCGGCCCGGAAAAGTCTCCAGCGCTGCCGGAGGCCAAATGGCAGGCCGACCTCCGAAACCTGCTCACGGAGGCCAAAACTTCCCCCGGTCTTCGCGGCGCTGCCATCGGCCTCTGTGTGCTCGATGCGCAGGGCGAGGTCATTTTCGATGACCAGGCTCAAACCGCCCTCATCCCCGCCTCCGCCCTCAAAACCGTCACCACCGCCACCGCGCTCGAAATCCTCGGCCCCGATTTTCGCTTTGTGACCGCACTTCGAGCGGTTTCGCCAATGCAAAACAGCCTCCTCGAAGGAGATCTCGTCCTCGTCGGCGGCGGTGATCCGATGCTCGACCTTGGCGCACTGGAACAAATCGCCGCGAAACTTCACGCCAGTGGCCTCCGCCGCATCACCGGCGGCATTCGCATCGACTCCGCTCTCTTCAAAGGCAGCCTCTACCGCGATTTCTGGAACTGGGGAGACATCGGCAATGGTTTCGGCAGTGGCGTTTCCGCCCTCAATTTGAACCACAACCGTTACACCGCCCGTTTTCGCCCTGGCAACGCACCCGGCCAACCCGCCACCTTTCTCGGTGCCGATCCCGAGGTGCCCGGCGTCACCTTCCGAAACGAAGTCATCACTGGCGCGGCAGGTTCCGGCGATGGCGTCATGATTTATGGCGGTGAAAACACGCCCATCCTTCACCTTCGTGGCACCGTGCCGCTCGATGCGAAGAGCTTCACCGTCACCGGTGCGGTGCCAAATCCAGCCACCTTTGCCGCGCATCATTTTCAGCGGCTTCTCAACGCCCGCGGCATCCAGATTGATGGCCGCCTCGCCTCCAGCACCACAGCCGCGAAGGTCGTCCTGCTCCAACACACCTCGCCACCCCTGCTCGACATCATCACCAGCATCCACGCCACCTCCGACAACCACGAGACCGAATGCGTCCTGCACCTCCTCGGCCATCAAAAGCAGCGTGATCCCATCGCCATCATTCGCGAACACTGGAAAGCACGCAGCCTCGACTTCACCCGTTTGCGTATGGAAGACGGCAGCGGCCTTTCGCGAGCTGATTTCATCACGCCGCACGATCTCGCCAAACTCCAGCACCTCGCCAAAACCGGCCCGCAGGGTGCCGCCTACCGCGCTTCCTTGCTCTCCGAAGGTCCGCTCCGCTGGAAAGGCGGTGCCATGTCCGGCATCCGCACCTTTACAGGCTATCTGCAAACCGATTCAGGCCCCGAGATCAGTCTCACCCTCATGGTGAACCATTTCAGCGACTCTTCCGCAGCCGTTGAACTGCGCGACAAGGTTCTCAACCAGCTTCAAGGCACCAACCTCACCCGATAGAAATGCCTCACGCTACCTGCACTGGGGTCGTTGTAACTGCTCGTGCCGCTGGTCGCGGTGATTTCAGGGGAGATGTCCGTCCAACTCAGGCTCACCAAAGTGGCGCTGCGCTGGACGCGGTATTTTTTCCCAGCCATACTGGCCCAGGTGATCGTGAACTCGCCATTCGCAGGCACAGCGGCGCTGTTGACCTTGAACGCGGAAGCATTGGAAAGCGGATTGGTACCCGCTGCGGCCTCCGCCTCATTGCTTTGACCATCCGCGTCGTCATCCGCTGTCGGGGCGAGCAGCTTGACTGGCGTGGTGGTGCTGTTGGGGTTCGGAGAACCGCTGTCGGAGCTGCTAGCGGTGGATTCAATACCCGCGCCGCTCACAGCTTTCAGCGTGGCGTAGTAGGTCTGGCCGGGTGTGCCGGTGAATGGGTAGCTGGTGCTGCTCACGCTGATGTTATTCGCCACATCATTGCCGCCGGGTGTGGTGCCAATGCTGATGCGCCAGCCGGTGATGTTGTCGTGCGGGCCGGCGTTGCTGGTCCAGGCGAAGGTGCCTTGATTGCCGATCTGGTAGTAGCTCGTGTTTGGCACACTGGCGGGGGGGGCGGTGTGACATCGACGATCTTCAAAAACTGCGCCAACTCGCCATCGGCAGTGATGGGATTCAACGTACCGCCGCCGAGGCTGATGAAGACGCCGTTGCTATAAATGTCCGCACCCGTGCATGCGCTGCCCCAAAGATTTGCACCCGCGCCGCTGCTGGCGGGATTGCGCACGTTGTAGCTGCGCGTGGTGGAAAGGCCGAGCAGGCTCCAAAGCGGATCGCCGCCTCGAAGATCAAAAGTGCTGATGGTGGCGGAATGAGCCGCCGAATGCTCAAAGAGGTTCGCGAAGCACAAAACGACATCTTTGAAGGCCGGCGAGGCATTGGCCTGCTCATACTTCGCGACGGCGAAGATATTGTCCTCAGGTGCTCCACCGCCGATTTTGAGATCGAAGTAGTATTCATTGAGGCTTTTGATCGCGGGGCTGATGCAGCGTGCCCAGTTCACGCGGCCATACCAGTCCTTGGCCGAAGTCGCAGCGCAGGGCGGCGATGCCTTTGTCGTCAGCGCATCCGTGGCGGAGCTGCTGTGGAATTTTTTCTGGTGCAGAGGTGCTGGTGAAGACATACCACGCGTCATTTTTGCCGTTCTTGATGTCCGGGATCGTCGCCGTGGCCGAATTCTCCGTCACCGTGGCCTGAATGACCTGCGAATACTTCCACGCACCGTCCTTGTAGCGCACATAGACCTTCTCCTTAGCCGATGGCGTTCCGTTGAGATTGATCGTGATCAAACCCTTGCCCGCATGCCGCGACACACCCGTAATCGCAACTGGAGCGCTGCTCAGCTCCATCACGCTGATGAACGTGTTCGCCAGGCCAGGGTCTTTGACGATGAAGATGTAGCGCTTCCCGCTGGTGACGCCGCCGGAGAGCTTTGCCGCCGAATCACCGACCGGCTGGTAATACAGGATCGCCAGCTCGTTCTTCGGGGAGATCAGATTGCCACCATAGTCCTGGGTCCAGTTGTTGCTGGTGGCCATCTTGAAGTTGTAATCGCCATCCGCCGCGGGCGCGGTCCATTCAAAATGAAATCACTCCTTGCTACCATCCGGACCGGTGAATTTGTAGCTGCCGGAAACTGCACCGAGATCCCAACCGGGCCTTACGCCGGGAAAATTCACTTCATTGGCTACCCACGCGGAGGCGGCGGTGGCGAGAAACAAGAATGGCAGAAAGCGGATCATGGCAGGACAAGCTGTGTTACAGGCGGGGCTTGGCACCCGTCTTTGGGTCATCCATTGAATTTCTCCCTCATCGCGTCAGACCAACCCGGCAGGAAGATCGAGTCGCGTAAAACCTGCCCCCCCCCGGATGCGGGCAAAATGGCCGGTGTTCTGGATGAGAACAGGGAGTGATGACTACAGGGCTGAAGCAGCGATCGAAGAATCCGCCGCATCAATAGCCTGGCCGTTCCGAGCCAGATCGGCATCGATCTGCGCCGCATACCAGAATCCGTCATCTCGCGGGAAGGCCGCCATGATTCACGGCTTCCTGTTGTCGGGCATTTGCTTGATCATCAGAATGATGATGGAGACGATCAGCAAGGTGGCCGCAAGGCCCCAGAATCCGGCAGCGCGAAGCCACGGCCAGATGTTTTGGGTGATCGATTGGGCTGCGTTCTCCAGGTTTTGCCCGTCACCCAGCAGGTATTCGAGCACCACAACAGAAGTCATAAAGGCCAACGTCATGCCGATAACAGCAAGTATCCTTCGTGCTACATCGCGAAATTGGTTCTGGTCAGATTGTTGCTGTTGGGACGATCTGAAGAGCATTGGCATGGGGCTTAGATGACGGGGCTTACGATATTTTCATGAACGCGCGTCCCGGATCACGATCAGCCAGCTTTGGCAATGGGCTTTTAGGTGATATCTAAGTCTTTCCGTCTGCCGACTGCGGGATTGGTGTTCGTTTAGTTACAATTTTGAAACAACTATTATAATATACATTTGCGCCAAGAGTTTAGCGTGTAAATGCATGGGTTAACCCATTTTAACCATATTCCGTGATGGCAAAGAAAAAAATCTGCGGCGAGGGTTACTACACCAACTTCCTCCTCGCTCCACTTTCTTATCCTCTTTCTTATGTACGGAATGGTCAACAAAGCAGTCCAAGATCTCATCACCCGTCAGCATGGGGAGGATGTGTGGCAGCGGATTCGTGGGCTGGCGGGCGTGGAAGAAGACATGTTCATCTCGAATGAACCCTACCCTGATGAGTTGACTTACCGCCTAGTGGGCGCGGCGGCCGAGGTGCTGGCGGTACCGGCAACGGAGGTTCTGCGCACTTTTGGTCGTTGGTGGATCCTGCACACGGCGATGGAGGGCTACGGGCATCTGATGAAGGCGGGTGGACGCACGCTGCCGGAGTTTTTGATCAACCTGCCCAATTTTCACACGCGCATCGTGCTGATGTTCCCGCATCTGCGGCCGCCGGAGTTTGAATGCATGGACGTGACGGCCGGCAGCCTGCGCCTGCACTACCACAGCCACCGGCGGGGGCTGGCTCCCTTTGTGACAGGTCTGCTGGAGGGGCTGGGTGAGATATATCGAACGCCGGTGACCGTGAAGCATGAGCAGAGCCTCGATGCCGGCGCGGAGCATGATGTGTTTCTCGTGAGATGGGAGGAGTCTGCCGCATGAGCCTGGAGTGGGAATACCTGAGGGAAGTCTTTCCGTTCGCTTTTCGGTGGAATAACGCGCAGGAGCTCATTTTTGCGGGTCGCTCGCTAAGGCGTGCCTGCACCTGGATCGAGCCCGGGATGACCGTGAAGGGGCTGTTTGAAATGCACAGGCCAAATGGGGCTTTTGAGGCTGCGTGGCTGGCCCAGAATCAGGGCAAGCTGTTGCTCGTGCGCGAGGTGCGTTCCGGCATGATGATGCGCGGCCAGGTGATGGTGGAGGCAGGTGGTGCCGGCTTGTTTCTGGGCACGCCGTGGGTATCCGCACCGGATGATCTCGACCGGCTGGGACTGACGCTGTCTGACTTTGCCCCACATGACCCGATTCAGGACATGCTGCATGTGGTGCAGGCGCACCAGGTGGCCAACGAGGAGCTCAAAACGCTTAACGCTCGTCTGAAGGCTAAGCGGCAGCTTCTTGTGGAAAAAGAGTTGGAAGCACGCAGGCTGGCCCTACTGGCGGAGCGGACGGACAATGCGGTGATCCTCTGTAACGACGCCGGAGAGATCGAATGGACGAACGCGGGCTTTGTGCGGCAGACAGGATGGACGCTCGAAGAGGTCAAAGGCCGGAAGCCGGGTTCGTTTCTGCAAGGGCCGCGCACGGACATGCAGGTGGCGGCAGAAATGGGCCGGAAGCTGCGGCAGGAAGCGGGCTTTCTCACGGAAATCCTGAACTACCGCAAGGATGGCACGCCTTATTGGGTTCAGGTCGAGGTGCTGCCCATCCGTGATGCCGATGGCAAGCTCACCCACTTCATGGCGCTGGAGTCCGACGTTTCGGAAAAAAAGCGCCAGGAACTGCGCCGCCGTCTCGAAGCCTCCGCTGCGGCGGTGCTGGCGCACTCGCCGGAGTTTTCGGAGGTGATCCCTTTGCTGCTCAAAGGCCTCGCAGGTGAGCTGGGGTGGGCGCACGGCGGCCTCTGGGAAGTGGATTCGCACGAGCAGCGGCTCGTTCTGCGGGAGACCTGGCAACAGCCGGGTGTGAACGTAGAGTCCTTTGTGCAGCATGGCAGAAGCATGCATTTCACCCGAGGCTCGGGCCTGCCAGGACGTGTATGGGCGGACGGGCGTAGCCACTGGATCACGAACCTGCAGGCGGATTCGAACTTTCCGCGTGCGAAAGCCGCTGCGGATTGCGGACTGAATGCCGCGCTGGCCTTTCCGGTGCATGTGGACGGTAAGCTGCGCGGCGTGGTGGAGTTTTTCAGCTTTGACCTCGACAGTCTTGACCCGGACCTGCTGGAGAGCCTGCAAAACATCGGCGGCCAGATCGGCATGCTGCTGGGCCGGCTGGAGGCCGAGGAGGCGCTGCGCCGCAGCGAGCGGGCGCTGAGCGATAGCCAGCGCATCGCCCGCCTGGGACACTGGAGCATGGAGATCGCGACGGGCCGAATTGAATGGTCCGATGAAAAATACCGCATCTACGGCTACGAGCCGCACAGCGTAACGGTGGACATGGATTTATGCCGGCAGGCAATGCTGCCAGAGGACCTTGAGGCGACGATGGCCGCCCTCGATACCGCGATCACCCATGCGGAGCCGGTGCAGTTCACCTACCGCATCCGCAGGCCCGATGGCGAGGTGCGGCATCTGCGCTCTCATGCGGAATGCCAGCGTGATGAGAATGGGGTGCCCGTGAGGCTCATCGGAGTCGCTTTAGACATCACGGAACTCGCCGAGGCCCAGCTCACCCTCCAGCAGACCGAGGAGCGCTGGCAGCTCGCCATTCAAAACAATGGACTGGGCGTGTGGGACTGGAACGTGCAGACCGGCTTTGTGCTCTACACGGATCGTCTTCAGCAGATGCTGGGCTACGAGGCCGGCGAGTGGCCGCAGCATGTGGACAGCTGGGTGCACCGTGTGCATCCGGACGACCTGCCCATCGTGATGCAGGCAATGAACCGCTGCCTCGCCGGTGAGACGCCGGACTACATCTGCGAGCACCGCCTGCGCTGCAAAGATGGCAGTTGGAAATGGGTGCAGGATGTAGGGCGCATCGTGAACCATTCGAAGGATGGCAAGCCGCTTCGAGTGATCGGCACGCAGATGGACATCCACATCCGCAGGCAGGTCGAGCAAGCGGCTAACCGCCGCGTGGACCTGCTGAATCGCATCCGTAAGGCCCAGGAACACTTCATCGGCTCCTCGGATGTGGCGCCGGTGTTTGCCGAGATGCTGGAGATCGCCGTCAATCACACAGGCAGCCGTTTTGGCTTCATCGGCGAGGTGCTTCAAGACGAGGCTGGAAATCCCTACCTGCGCTCCTATGCCATCAGCGACATCTCGTGGGATGATGCCTCACGCAGTCTCATCCAGTCCCAGGGACCTGCCGGGCTGGAATTTAGGAATCTAAAGACACTCTTCGGCGCGGCGATGGTCAGTCGGGAGGTGGTGATCGCCAATGAAGCCTCGAAGGACCCGCGTGCGGGCGGCCTGCCGCCGGGGCATCCGCCGCTGGAGAGTTTCCTTGGCCTGCCGGTATTCAACGGCCTGGAAATGGTGGGACTGGTGGGCATCGCCAACCGTTCGGGTGGATACTCTCAAGACCTTGTCAACCAGCTCGACCCGTATCTAGCAGCCTGCAGCAGCATGATCACCGCTCGGCGTGAGGCGGAGCGCCGCCGCCAGATCGAGGAGGAGCTGCGTCAGGCCCGTGACCGTGCGGAGGCCGCCAGCCACGCCAAGAGTGACTTCCTCGCGATGATTAGCCACGAGATCCGCACGCCGATGAATGGCGTGCTGGGCATGGCGGGCATGCTCCGCTCCAGCCATTTGGACAACCGCCAACAGGAGATGGTGGACATGGTGCTGCAAAGCGGCAGCGCCCTCGTTTCCATCATCGATGACATTCTCGACTTCGCCAAGATCGAGGCCGGCCAGCTCGAACTGCGGGAGCAGGATGTGCTGATCGAAGAGCTGGTCGAAGGTGTGGTCGATGTGCTCGCCCCGGAGGCGGCGAGCAAGGGGCTGGAAATCGTCAGCGTCATCTCGCCGGAACTGCTCGAAACGATCCGCGGAGACACCGGCCGTCTGCGCCAAGTGCTGCTGAACCTGGCTGGCAACGCGGTCAAATTCACCGATGAAGGCGGCGTGACCCTGCGAGTACTCCCGGTCGAGGGTGGCATCGAGATTCAGGTGGAGGACACCGGTATCGGCATCCGCGAGGAGGATCTTGCCAAGTTATTCCGGCCTTTCAGTCAGTTGGACAGCTCGCGGGCGCGGCGCTACGGCGGCACCGGATTGGGGCTGGCCATCAGTCAAAAGATGATGCGGCAGATGGGCGGCGAGATTGGAGTCGAGAGCAGGCCCGGCAAAGGCTCGCGCTTCTGGATACGTCACCCTTTCACCCTCACGGATTCAGATGACTGCCTGCCTGCCAAGCCGGCACGAGCAAAGCGTCAGGCCCACAAAGCCATACGCATTTGGCTGGCCGCCGGCTCCGTGCGGATGCGGGAAAGCGTGCGCAGCAGCTTGGAAGGTCCCGGTGTGCAGGTCTTGGAGTTTCCAAGCGAACGGCTGCTTGTGAAAAGCTGCCGCGTGAAGCCTGCCCGTGTTGAGGTGCTGATTCTCGATGCCACATGGGATTCCGCGGAGTTGAAGTTAACCCTCGCCGAATGGCAATGCAGACTTAAAGCGGCCGGAATCGCGCCGCGCATCGTGCTGGCAGACTTTGCCGATAGCACCGGTGACACAACCGTGCAGCAGGTGTCCATCCGCATGCCCATGCACCGCGCCGTCCTGCAGCGGATCATTTTCGGAAAAGACAGCGAGCAGGCCAGCGCCGCGCCCACCGCACCGGTACAGCGGAAAAGCGGTAAACTAGGTCTCAAGGTGCTCGTGGCCGAGGACAACCGCATCAACGCGAAACTCGCGATCATGCTGCTTGAGAGCTTCGGCTGTAGCGCGGAGTGGGTCATGCACGGCACTGAAGCCGTGAGCGCCTTCCAGCGCGCCCAGCCGGATGTCGTGCTCATGGACTGCCAGATGCCCATCATGGACGGCTACGAGGCAACCCGGCAAATCCGCGAGATCGAGAAAGCCGCCCCCGGCCAGCGACGCTGCAAAATCATCGCCATGACGGCCAATGCGCTCCCGGATGAGCGCCGTCGCAGTTTCGAGTCAGGCATGGACGATCATCTTTCCAAGCCCTTTGATGCCGCCGTGCTCTTCAGCATGCTCGAGAATGCCGCTCTCGAAGCCGGGCCGGGACAGGGCCCACCTCTGGTGGAAAGCACTCCGATGCAGCATTTAATCAGTCAAATCGGTCACACCGCCGCCACCGAACTGGCGGACATGTGGCAGAAGGAGGCCCCCAAGCGTCTCGAACGCCTCGACCGTGAGTTCCGCCGAGGAAATCATGACAAAGTGCGCAAAGAGGCGCATGCGCTGCGTGGTGCCTGCTCGGTCTTCGGCCTCACCGAGGTCATGGAGGAATGCCAGGAGATGGAAGAGACCGTGAAAAACGGTCAAAAAGTGAAGTCGGCCCAGGTTCGGAGGCTTGTGAAGGCGGTGCAGAGCGCGGCCGCCAGGCTGCCAGGTTCAGCCGACGGCTGAGTCCCTCGATCCCTGCGCCAGAATGGCGACCGCCTCGTTTTTCGAGTTCACATGCAGCTTTTGATAAACCTTCTTCATGTGAACTCGCACGGTCTCATGACTCAGTCCCATTTTAGCCGCCACGTCCTTGGCGCTGCCGAACTGCTGGGCGGCCCGGAGAACCTCCAACTCCCGCGGCGTCAGCCGTTCGAGTTTCTTCTCCGCGCTGGGACGGGTTACAGGGCTACCTTTGAGGAACTCATCCACAAACAAGCGTGCGATGCCCGGGCTCAGCATCATGCCATCCGTCACGATGTTTTGCAGGTTGTTCAGCAGGGCCTCTGGGCCTGATCCTTTCACCAGGTAGCCTGAGGCACCGCTGCGGATCGCATCAAACACATCCTCTGGTTTACTCGATGAGGTGAGCACGACGCAGGTGGCATCCGGCTTCTCCTGCTTGAACCTGCAGATCAAGTCCTGGCCGCTCGCTCCTGGCAATTCCAGATCCACCAGCAGCAGATCCACCTCTCCGTGGGATCCATCCGCCAGAAAATCCTCCGCGCTGCCCCACGATCTCAGGAAGTCCACCCCGGGCTGTTTACGAAGCAACGATTCCCAGTACGTGCGGGTTACGATCTCGTCCTCGACGAGGCCGGTGAGGCGTTTGTGCGCTTTTGAATCATGGATTTTCATGGTCGTGGCAGTGCATATACCATTCTACTTCGGGTTGTTAATATTTTTTTTCAGAGCCAGCCCATACTTGTTGATGGCGCAGGTTGCAAAGGCCGTCTGAGACGCAGGATTTAAAAATGCCGGCGTTCGCTTTAGTGGCCCCAGTGCGTCCAGGCTTGATGGCCCGTCTGAAGCCTGCGGCACGCGGCACAGCACACCAAGTGGCTCGCGGCGTCCGGCGGCACTCTTCAGCTGTCGATTGATGCACGTGGCACTAAAGGCACAGCACAGTCCGTCCAGCAGCCCTTTCTCCCGCTCCCCCAGATCCATCCGTGCGGGCAGCTTGACCACCACCAGATAAAATGGGTCCTCTGTGTCTGACGCACGCAGCACCTCGAGGCACAGCCCGTGTGATCCATCTTTCAGGATGCAAAGGGGATTGGGATCTTAATGAAACTGGCCGGTCATCATCTTGCTAGGAAGCGGCACGGGGTCACAACCAGCAGGATTTTGCATGACTACCTCGCAACCGTACTCCCCACTCTCCAGCATGAACTGCAACACTTCTGAAGAGTTGGATGAATCATCAATTGCGCCCGGTGTCTGGCTCGGACGAACATAACGCAGCATGGAATGGGAGAGTCGGCTCAACAACAACGCGGCTCTTAACGGCGTCAATTCGAGCCATTCGAGATCACCGCTGGGTTACCACGTCAAGAAGCCTATTTTGAGGTAACCCTGTTCTGAACTATTCTTCGAGATGTTTTGTAAATTAACGTGTCATCTGACGTTGGGCGTGAGAGTGTGTGTGTGCGTTTTAAATCGTTTGGCGTCAAGCTGTTGGCTGGCGGCGGTTTAGTGACCGCCGCCAGCGCTCTGGTAGATTTAGAGCATTTTAACTAATAGTGTCGAATAGTTTGGCTGCTGGTGCATAGACTAGAATGGCAGCATTCTCTCTTGTGCTCGGTCAACGCATCATTCGCACCTACGTCCGGGGTGAAGGCACTCAGGAACAGATCGCCCAGGGCTTGGGAGTCTCCTACGCGATGTACAAGAAGCTGCTCCAGCAGCGGCGCAAGACCGTCTGTATCAAGCCCCGGCATCACCTCGCCGGGCGCAAGAAGCTCATCGTGGCGGAGCATCGCATCGCCATCCGTCAGCACCTCAAGCGCAAGCCGGATATGACGCTGGCCGAGTTGCGTGAGGCCCTCGGACTGAAGTGCACACTGCCCGCGGTCAACCACGTGCTCGTGGACATGGGGCTGACGTATAAAAAAAGGCGCTCCGCGCCGCCGAGCAAGACGGCGAAGACGTCCGCATGGCGCAGCGGCGGTGGAAGCGTAAGCAAGGCGGGTTAGAGCCTTGGGGGCTGGTCTTCCTGGATGAAAGCGGAGCAAAGACCAACATGACCCGGCTGCGAGGCAGAGCGCCGCGATGGCGGCGACCGCATGCGGCAGCCCCTTGTGGACGCTGGCAGAGCACGACGATGATCTCCTCCATCCGGCTGGATGGCACCCCGGCCTGCATGCACCTGCCGGGAGCGGCAGATACGGAAGCGTTTGTGACCTATGATGGCGAAGTTCTCCGCCCGACACTGTGGCGGGAGGGGCATCGTAGTAAGGACAACCTCGCCGTGCATAAAAGCCCACGGGTAGCCGCCCTGGTTGAGGCAGTGGGAGCTGAGGTGAAGTTCCTGCCGGCCTACTCGCCGGATCTCAACCCGATCGAGAAAATGTGGAGCAAGATCAAGGCACTGCTGCGCAGCTATGAAGCACACACGCCCGAAAAACTCGATGCCGCCATCAGCAAAGCGTTCTCAAAAATCACAGCCAAGGATGCGATGGGTTATTTTGCCTCTTGCGGTTATAGTATTATTTAAAATGCTCTAGCATCTCCAGCCCCTCGCGGTTCCGTGGAGCTAGGGAAAGCGAGTCGAGCAGATGGCGCTTGGCTTTGGCGGCATCGGTGGCTTTCCAGAGGCGGGCCAGCTTGAAGTGCGTCTGCGCTGCGGAGCTAGGATCGAGGATCAGGACACGCTCCCAGGCTGTGATGGCCTCCGCAGGCTGGCCGAGGGCGGTGTGGGCCTCCGCGAGGGCTTTTTGCGGGGTGACGAGGAAGGGATTCAACGCGGTGGCTCGATGCGCGTTCGCGAGGATCTCATTCCAGCGCTGCTTCGGCAGATCGAGCTCGATGAGCCGAAGGAAGGTGCTTTGAGCGCTGGAGGACTTCTCGGCGATCCGGCGCAGCATAGCGATTTCGTCATCCTCACGCTTCATTTGGCGCAGAGCCTGGATTTGAAGCGAGTAACCGCCGTCCGCGCTGAAATCATCAGGCACGAGTTCCGCGATCTTTTGACCGGTTTGCAGCACCTCAGGCCAGTTTTTGGCCTTCAAGGCATCCTCCGCATGTCGTTGCAGTGCCCAGAGGCTGTTGGGGTGCGTCTTCAAAAACTCGCTGAAGCTGCTGTCATCGAAGGGATTCAGTTCCTCGGGCTTCGGTTCCTTCCAATCGGCTTTCGGACCGAAATCCTTCGCACGAGCGGTGATGAAGGCGGTGAAGCGTTTTTCGATGGCGTCCACGTCCTCGCAGTTCGCGGCGATGGCGTCGTTCACGCGTTTTCCAGCAGCGAGGTCGCGCAGGATGCCCTGGAACTTCTCCTTGCCGTAGGTGGCGAGCAGATACTCGACCGCCTGGCTGCTCTCGTAGTAGGCGAACATGATGTCATCCTGCGACTTCGCATTCATGAAGGCCCCGCTGAGCTGTGAGAAGGGCGTCAGCTTTTCCTCATCGAGAGCCATCTCACGAAAGGTGGCATCCATCGGCATGCCCCACGCGGGATCGCGCTGGCGTTCCTCATACACGCTGATGCCTTCGCTGAGCCAGCGCGGCATGCGGTTCTTCGTCACCGTGAGCGTGATGACATGGCAAAACTCATGCCACAGCGTGCTCTCCCAGTTGTTGCGACCATTCGCGAGGCTGCCGGGACTGTTCATCGTGACGACGGTGCCAAAGCACACGCCCAGCATGCCCTGGCCGCCGAGGGCTCCGAAGGTGCGGATGGCGAAGTCCGACTGCGCACCGAAGAACTCGACGAGCACCGGGCGCTTCAAATCGAGGGCGTATTTCGCGGCGAGCACCGCCTTCGCCTCACGCAGCAAGGCCAGCGCCCGCTCGCCATGGATCGGCCAGTCGCGCTTCGGCATCTTCAGGATGAAATCGGGGAAGGACTTCGTCACATAGCCACCCATTTCCTTTTCGAGCAGGCCCAGGTTGTGCGCCTGAATGTTGTAGCCGTCCTCCTCGCGAACCGTCGCCGCCAGCTTCCAGGCCTCGTCTTCCTCGCCGAGCCGCAGCAGGTCGTGGCAGAGCTGTACCTTGGCTGGCAGATACTTCGCATCGAATTCGAGTGCCTGACGCTGATGCGCCGCGCTTTCGGCAAAGCGATAGGCCCGCGAGAGGCAGCGGCCGAGGTGGTGATCGACGGCCGGATTCTTCGCCCAGCGCTTCAGCGCCTGCTCGCGAGCCTCTTGGACCTTCTGCTCATCCGCCTGAAACAAATGCGCCACCACCGCCCGCAGCGACCAAGCCAGCGGATGCTGCTCATCTTTGTCGAGCACGGTTTGAATGGCCTTTTCAGCCTCGATGAATTTTTCGCCGCCGATGAGAAGCTCCGCTCGCAGCAGATGCGCGGCTTTGTGATGTGGATTCAGCTCTAAAGCCTTGGCGAGGTTCTCCACCGCCTTTTCGCGATCACTCGTGCCAAAGGCCTTCGCGAGGCCGAAACGCAGGTCCGCCGTCTCGCCATGCGCCTTCAATCCGGCTCGAAACACATCCGCCGCCCGCTTGGCATCATCTTTTTCAAATGCGAGATGCCCTTCGGCCAGATAAGCCGCCTCCAGCTTCGCGTCCTTCGTCTGCGCCGCCTTGAAATACTGCGCGATGACCTTCTGCGCATCCGCTCCGAGCACCAGCGCCGCCTTGCCGAGCATCACCAGATCCATCGCCGTGCGATCTTTCGGTGCCTTCGCCTTGGCTGCGGCATTCAATCGAGTCAGCGAATCTTTTTTCAACTCGTCGAGTCCCTGCGCCGCCGCCAGCTCGTGCCGCAGCATCAGCAGCTCAAAGTTGTCGGGATAGGTTTTGAGCGCCTCGGTCGCCTCCGCCAAGGCCGCTTCGATCTGGCCCAGCTCCACGAGAGCCTTGTAACGCATGATCCGCCATTCCGCCGCTTTCAGCCCCCTCTCCGCCGCCGCCTCGCCAATCCGGGCGACAAGTTCGTAGTCCCCCTTCGCCAGCAGTTCCGCCACCGGCCCCAAGTTCCGATCCTCAAACATCTTTTCGAGGTCGAGCTGCTGGGCGAAGCAGGTCGAGGCGAGGCAGAGAATCGCGAGAAGAGTGCGGAACATGGGCAGCTTCAACAACGCTGGAGGCGTCAGGTTCTTCCGATGGCTGAGCTCAAGCCGCGTGCGCCTTCAAATCCTCCAGGGAGACAAACTCCAGCGCATGGATGTGGCAGGCCTCCAGCACGACGAGCGGGGCTTGGCCGGCTTTCAGCGCTTCAGCCCAGCGGGTGATGCAGAGGCACCATTTGTCACCGGGTTGGAGGCCGGGGAAATCGAACTCCGGGACGGGTGTGCTGAGGTCATTGCCGCGGGATCGGCTGAAGTGGAGAAACTCCTCCGTCATCACGGCACACACGGTGTGTAGGCCTTTGTCATCCGGGCCGGTACGGCAGTAGCCGTCGCGGTAGAAACCGGTCAGGGGATCGTGGCAGCAGGGTTTGAGCGGGGTTCCGAGGACGTTGGAGGGCATGAGTCGAAGCAGTTCAGGTTCCACAAAAGGTGCGATAACCGGCGGCGGTGCCGGGTTTCGCGTAGTCTGGGAGGTGACGGTCGTGGTCCCACGGATGACTCACGACATCGAGGAGGGCGTGGAAGGGCTGTATGTCGCCTTCCTGCGCGGCGGCAAGGGCTTCCTCGACCTGGTGATTGCGCGAGATGAATGCGGGATTGTGGCGACGCATGAGGGCGATGGATTCCTCACGCGGTTGAGGTTGGCGCTGGAGGCGGCTTTGCCAGCGCTGATGCCATTCTTTGGCTTCAAACCGGCCGTTGGTGAGATCCGCGAAGGTGTTGGTGAAGTCTGCCTCGGTCTCCTGCATCTCGTTGAGCAGGTCCTGGATGAGCGTGGCATCTTCCGCTTCCTCGGTGAGGAGGCCGAGCTTGGCCCGCATGCCGGCGAGCCAGTGATGTTTGAAACGAGGCTCGAATTTCGGGATGAGGCCGTTGGCGATTTCGACGGCTTGTTTTTCATCCGCGTGAAACAGTGGCAGCATGGCCTCGGCGAGGCGGGCGAGGTTCCACTGGGCGATGGGCGGCTGGTTGCCGTAGGCGTAGCGGCCGTTGCGGTCGATGGAGCTGAAGACCGTCTCGGGATGATACGCGTCCATGAAGGCGCAGGGGCCGTAGTCGATCGTCTCGCCGCTAAGGGCCATGTTGTCGGTGTTCATCACACCATGGACGAAGCCGACCAGCATCCAGCGGGCGATCAAGGCGGCCTGACGTTCCAAAATGGCCTCATAGAGCGCCACGGGATCGTTTTCGATCTCCGGGTAATGCCGCTGGCGGGTGTGCTCGGCGAGCGCCCGCAGCCCTTCGACCTCGCGATGCGCCGCTGCCCATTCAAAGGTGCCCACGCGAATGTGGCTGGCGGCCACACGGGTCAAAACCGCTCCCGGCAGGCCGCCGTCCTGTCGCCAGACCTTTTCACCCGTGCTGGCGACGGCGAGACTGCGCGTCGTGGGAATGCCGAGGGCATGCATGGCCTCGCTGATCACATACTCGCGGAGCATGGGCCCCAGGGCCGCGCGACCGTCGCCACGTCGCGAGTAAGGCGTGGGGCCGGGGCCTTTGAGCTGGATGTCAAAGCGGTCGCCGTCCGGCGTGATCTGCTCGCCGAGCAGGATGGCACGGCCATCGCCAAGGCCGGTGAAGTGGGCGTATTGGTGCCCCGCGTAAGCCTGGGCAATGGGGCGAGCTCCGGGCGGCAGGCGGTTGCCGGCATAAACCGCCGCTTCCTCCTCCGGCAGGCCGAGCTGCTCGGCCAGCGAGGCATTGAAGATCACCAGCCGTGGCTCGGCCACCGGCGTCGGCTCCACCTCGGTGAAGAAAAGCCCGGGAAGGCGGGAGTAAGAGTGTTCGAGTCGCCAGGCGGGAGTTTCGGGCATGCGTGAGGCTTTCGGTAAGCGGTGATTCGTGGCTGGCAAGCCGCGTGGATGGGCCGCGAGCCGATAAACTCCCTCCTTGGCAAAGCGCGGGCCATCTCCCACACTCCGCCCGTCATGCCCGCTGCTGCCAAAAAAGCTCCTTCACGTCCGAATCCCGCCCGCGAACTCGTGTTTGGCGATCTGTGGGAGTTTGATCCGGCACCGGAGACGGCGGACCCGAAGCTGAAGAAGAAATACGACCTCTTCATCAATGGCCGCTTCGTTCCCTCGCGTTCGGGCAAATACTTCGCGACGATCAATCCGGCCACGGAGGCCAAAATCGCCGACATCGCGCTCGCGGATGCTTCGGATGTCGATGCGGCCTGCTCGGCGGCACAGCGGGCGTTCATCACCTGGGGCCGTTTGCCGGGCAAAGAACGCGGGAAGTATCTCTACCGCATCGCGAGGCTGCTGCAGGATCACGCCCGCGAGTTCGCCGTCGCCGAGACGATGGATGGGGGGAAGCCGATCAAGGAATCGCGTGATTTCGATGTGCCGATGGCGGCGGCGCATTTCTTTTATCACGCGGGCTGGGCGGATAAACTGGAGTTCCTCGCCCCCGGACGCCAGCTCGCCCCTCACGGCGTGGTCGGGCAGGTCATCCCGTGGAATTTTCCGCTGCTCATGCTCGCGTGGAAGATCGCCCCGGCGCTCGCAGCGGGCAATTGCGTCGTCTTGAAGCCTACGGAGACCACCAGCATCACCGCACTGAAATTTGGCGAGATTTGCCAGGAAGCCGGACTGCCGAATGGTGTCGTCAACATCGTCAGCGGAGCCGCTGAAACGGGCGCGGCGGTGATCCATCATCCGCTCACCTCGAAAGTGGCCTTCACCGGCAGCACGGAGGTGGGCAAGATCATCATGCGCAGCCTCGCGGGCACCGAAAAGAAGCTCACGCTCGAACTCGGCGGCAAGGCCGCGAACATCGTCTTCGACGACGCGCCGCTCGATCAGGCCGTCGAGGGCATCGTGAACGGCATCTTCTTCAATCAAGGCCACGTCTGCTGTGCCGGCTCACGACTGCTCGTGCAGGAAAGCATCGCCGATGAAGTGCTCGCGAAGCTCAAGCGCCGCATCGCCACGCTGCGTGTAGGTGATCCGCTCGATAAAAACACCGACCTCGGTGCCATCAACAGCGCCGAGCAGCTCGCCAAGATCACCGACCTCGTCAAAAGCGGCGTCGAGGAAGGCGCGGAGAAGCACGACAACGCCTGCAAGCTGCCCACGAAAGGTTTCTTCTTCCGTCCCACGATCTTCGCGAACGTCAGCATGAGCCACCGCATCGCCCGCGAGGAGATTTTTGGCCCCGTCCTCAGCATCCTCACCTTTCGCACGCTCGAAGAAGCCGTCGAAAAAGCCAACAACACCCCCTACGGCCTCAGCGCCGGCGTCTGGACCGACAAAGGCAGCCGCATCCTCAAGATGAGCACGCTGCTCAAAGCCGGCGTCGTCTGGGCGAACACGTATAACAAGTTTGATCCCACCAGCCCGTTTGGAGGATTTAAAGAGAGTGGGTTTGGGCGTGAGGGCGGGAAGCAGGGGCTGCTCGATTATCTCAAGATGGCGTGAGACCGCTATGCGGAATGACGAAACCAGAATGAGGAATGACGAATCAAATCCCAATGCCGAAAGACGAGCCCGTGCCTTGGGGAATGACTCTATAAAGATGAAGACTCCATTTCGACTTTTAGCGTTTGCGAGCGTGGCTGTTGCGGTCGGTGTCGTCGTGTTCGCGCTGGTTTTTCATCCTGAGGTTGGAGTAAGGAGTTGGGTGGGCGCTTGCTTTGTCGGTTGCGGTGGGTTGGCGGCTCTTTTCGCGGCCGTGGACGTCCTGACCAGCAACGAGGCCGTGGGAGACTTTTGGACCGTGTCCCGCACTAAACACCCTCTATCGTATTGGTTCAGCGTGGTTGCGATGTTTGCCTTTGCAGGAGTCTTGTTCTGGCTGGCTAGGCATTTGGGCTCCACTAGCAATCTTCCCTGAGTTTCACTTCCCAACTTTCATCATTCGCCATTCTGGTTTCGTCATTTGCCCGCTCCGCCACCTCCAACGCTTCCTTTTCATGACCCGTCTCCACATCACCAAAACCCCCAAATGCTACGTCGGTGGCGCTTTCATTCGCAGTGAGAGTGGACGCATCGCGGAACTGCAGGATGCCACGGGGGCGTTTTTTGCGAACATCCCGCAGTGCACGCGGAAGGACCTGCGCAATGCCGTCGAGGCGGCGGCGAAGGCGGGGCCGGGGTGGGCGAAGAGGTCGGCCTTCAATCGCGGGCAGATCTTGTATCGGCTGGCGGAGATGATGGAGGCGCGGGGCGTCGAATTGGCGGAAAGCATCACGCTGAGAGGTGTTTCGAAGTCGGAGGCTTCACGCGAGGTGGCGGCGGCGATCGAGCGCGTGGTGCATTACGCGGGCTGGACGGACAAATACGAGCAGGTGCTCGGAAGCGTGAATCCGGTAGCCTCAGCGCACTTCAATTTCACCGTCACCGAGCCGATGGGCATCATCGGCATCCTCGCGCCGGATGACGCGCCCGTTTTGGGCCTGCTGTCGCTCATTTTGCCTGCAATCACGAGCGGGAACAGCGTCGTGGCGCTCGCCAGCACGACGCAGCCGTATCCGAGCATCCTGTTGGGCGAAATGCTCGCCACGAGCGACCTGCCCGGTGGCGTGGTGAATCTGCTCACCGGTCTGCGAGCGGAGCTGATCCCCACCTTTGCCACGCACGAGCACCTCCGCGCCATCAGCGCCGTGTTGAATGCCGAGGAGCGCCAAGCCATCCGCCTCGGCGCGGCGGAAAGCGTGAAGCGTGTGCACCTGCTGAAGGCCGAGAAGCCCATCGAATGGTTCGCGGACAAGATGCAGGGCGCGGAGGAGATTCGTGCGCTGATCGAGTTCAAGACGACCTGGCATCCGGTGGGTGCTTGAAATCAGGCGAATCGAAAGCAAACTTATCCGCATGAAAACAAACACCGCCACATCTCCGAAAAAGCCTTTGGCATCCGCGACAAGGAAACGTGCGGCAAGTCCGCCGAAGGATGCCAGCGGCCTTGGCTGGTTGTTGAATGAGAAGCTGCCACCGGCCTCGCAACTGCCCGAAAACCCCGTCCTCGTGCTTCGCAGGCTGTGAGCTGGTATTCTGATGCGAGTTATCTTGTTTCAGCCTTCGGACGCGACAGTAACACTCCGAAAGCAAAGGCATGGCTGAGGAAGTGCCGGACTTTTCCGATTCTGGTGACGAGGCTGACACTGCTGGAGGCGGACACCGCCATGCGATCCGCAGTCGCCGATGGTCGGATGAAACCCGCGGATTTACAAAAGGCGCTGGCTGGCATTCACCGCGCCTTGCTGGAAGGGTATCTGGAACGACGGGATGTGCCAGCGCACCAGTGGTATCCGCAGGCGCATCGCATCACCGCCCATGCCTCGGCGAAATGCATCTGCAAAGCTCTGGATGTGATGCACGTCTCTGCGGCGGTCATCTTTAAAGCAAAGGGCTTTCTGAGCTTTGACGGACATCAGAGTTTACTGGCCCGTGCCGAAGGTCTCACTGTGGCCCCATGAGTGTTCTGGAAGCCAGCCTCGGCCTCCTGGACATGAGGAGGTGGTTGATCTCCCGAGGGAAACCGATAGTTTCAATGCATGACCTCTCTCACGATTGAACTTCAAGATGACAGCCTGCTGGAAAAGGCGGCTCGGGTGGCGCGTGCTCAAAAAACCTCCGTGGATGCGATGATTGGCGGCTTTCTTGCCAGTTTGACGGACACGAGCACCTCGGAGGAATCCGAGATGGTGAGACGGCAAAGGCTGGTGGAGGAACTGGAGGAAAGTTTCCGCACTTTGAGCCGTCCCATGGGCGGTAAAGGGTATGTGAACCGCGATGAACTCTACGAGCGAACATGACCTTCATCGACTCCAACATCGTCGTGTATTCATATGACGAAACGGACCCTGTGAAGCAGCTCAAGGCTCAGCAGGAAATGAAGAACATCATGGAGGGCGGCGAAGGATGTGTCTCTACTCAGGTTTTTGGCGAGTTTTTCCACACGGTGGTCGTTCGAAAGAAGCTCATGTCACCCATGGAGGCTCTCAGTGCGATCCAGCGGCTTGAACGAGGTTTTCGCATCGGGTCCATCGAGCCTTCTCTGGTTCGCGATGCCATTGCCATCCATCAGCGATACCAGCTTCGCTACTGGGATTCCCTGATCATCGCTACAGCTAAGCGCATGAAGTGCGTCGAGGTGCTCAGCGAGGACATGGCCGACGGTCAGGATTACGGCGGCGTGATAGTCAGGAATCCCTTCAAACCTTGATGGAGAGCCCATTGTCTTTCAGCACTGAAACCAGCCTCGGTCTTCGCCATGGCCCGGCACCGGGATGGAAGCGCTTGCGCTTCACGATCTCGTATTGCGGCACGCCGTGGAAGGGCTGGCAGAGCCAGGAGGGCGGCGGTGGCATTCAGGACGAAATGAACAAGGCCATCCTCAGGGCGGTGCGCATCGAGACCGGCGTTCAGGGCAGTGGCCGCACGGATGCGGGCGTGCATGCGCTGGCTCAGGTGGCGCATGGCGATGTGCCGGAGAGCATCGGCCTGAGTGGCGAGTCGTGGGTGAGTGCGCTGAATGCCTGCCTGCCACTGACGATTCGCGTGACGCAGGCGGAAGAGGTGTCGCCACAGTTTCACGCTCGCTTTGATGCCATCGGAAAGGTCTATCGCTACCGCCTCTGGCGGCCGCGCATGCTTTCGCCCTTCGAGGCAGATCGGGCGTGGCATCTTTACGGTCCGCTGGATATCGAGGCGCTGCGCTGGTGCTGCGACAAGCTCGTGGGCACGCACAATTTCATCCGCCTGAGCACCAATCGCGGCGACATGCCGGAGGCGGAGCGCCGCCTGCTGCCGGAGAAAACAACGCGCACCATCCACCGTGCCGAGGTGCATGAGCGCGGCGAGCTACTGGAGCTCGAATTCGAGGGCAGCGGCTTCCTTTACAAAATGGTGCGCCTTATCGTCGGCAGCATGATCCATGTGGCGAGAGGTCGCGAGACGCGAGAGTGGTTCGAGAGCCTGCTGAATGATCCCACGGGCAAGCAGAGCAATCAGGGGGCTCGTGCCTGCGGCCTGTATCTCGTGCGGGTGCTGTATCCTGAAGCGGTTACTTCCGAATGATCACCACATCATGCATCGCCACCATGGCGCGGACTTCCTCGTCGCAGGGTGGGCGGACGATGAAGGGATTGAACTCGGTGAGCTTCATCAGCGGCCCGCCTTGCACCTGGAGCTGATACTGCACGGTGGAGCCGAGGTAGGTGGTGTCCACAATCTGGCCGGGGAAGCGGTTCGGGCTGTCCATGACGTGGTGAAAAGTCAGCGCCTCCGGGCGGATGCTCAGCCACACCGGCAGGCCATTGGTAGGTGCCCAGCCGTGCTCGTTGGGCCGACCTCGCAGCATGCCAAAGCTCGTTTCCACATCGAAGAAGCCCGGTCGGCTGCTTTCGCGAAACACGCGGCCTTCGATCAAATTGGTCTCGCCGATGAACTCGGCCACCATCTTCGTGGCGGGATGCTTATAAACATCCTGCGGTGATCCCACCTGCACGAGTTTCCCGCTTTCCATGATGGCCATGCGGTCCGCCATCGAGAGCGCTTCATCGCGATCATGCGTGACGTAGATGGCGGTGAGGCCGTTCTCTTTGCAGATGCGGCGAATTTCGGACCGCATCTCGTGGCGTAGCATGGCATCGAGATTGGAAAGCGGCTCATCGAGCAGCAGGCACTTCGGGCGGATCACCAGCGCACGGGCCAGCGCCACACGCTGCTGCTGGCCGCCGGAGAGCTGCTGGATCTTCCGCGAGCCAAGGCCGCCGAGCTGCACCTGGTCCAGCGCCTCGGCCACGCGATGCTCGATCTCTTTCGCCGGACGTTTACGCTCTTCCAAACCGAAGGCCACATTCTGCGCCACATTGAGGTGCGGCCACAGCGCATAGCTTTGAAACATCATGCCGGTGCCACGGAGATGTGCGGGCACGCGGGTGACATCCTCCTCATCGAAAAAAATCTTCCCGTGATCCGGCTCGTAAAAGCCGGCGATGTGCCGCAGCAGCGTCGTTTTGCCGCAACCGCTCGGCCCCAGCAGGAAGAACAGCTCGCCGGACTCGATTTGCAGGTTCACTCCACCGAGCACGGTGCTTCCGCCGAAGCGTTTCGAGAGTTCCTGAATCGTGATGGTGACCATGCGGCGGCTGTTGGCGTGTGTTGCACGCCCGTTCTAGGGCACGAGCCACCGGATGGCAAGAAATGACGTTGCCCTCAAATTTCCGTCCCCGGCTCCGGCTCGCCTTTGAAGGTGCCGGTGCCCACGAGTCGCTCAAAGATGGGGCTGGCCATCAGTGTGGTGATGACCGCCATGATCGCCAGCATGGCAAAGATCTCGGCGGAGATGATGCCCTTTTGGAGGCCGATGTTGATGATGATCAGCTCCATCAGGCCGCGGGCATTCATGAGCACACCGATACCCATCGCCTCCTTGTTGGAGATGCCGGAGGCGCGTGCAGCGGCCCAGCAGGCCACGCCTTTGCCTAGAATAGCCGCCGCGAGCACCGCGCCGCAAAGCAGCCAGAGCGTGCTGCTATTCAAGAGACCCAGGCGGGTATTGAGGCCGGAGTAGGTGAAGAACAGCGGCAGGATCAGCGCCACGGCCAGTGGCTGCGTGCGCTCGATTAGCGTGCGGTTCACCACACCGCGCGGCATGGCGCTGCCCATGATGAAGGCACCAAACACCGCGTGCAGCTCGATGTAATCCGTCCACCAGGAACCGAAGCACATCAGCGCCAAAAAGAAGGCGTATTCGCCATCGCTCAGCTTGCCACGGGCCTCGATACCTTTGGCGTAGCGAGCCAAAAGCGGACGAATGATTAAATGAGCCAGCAGCACATAGCCGATGCCGCCGCCGATGCTCAGCACGGCATGAGAAAAATCACCGCTGAAGCTTGCCAGCACCACCGCCAGCATGCCCCAGGCCGCCGCGTCGTCGATCGCCCCCGCGCCGATAGCCACCGTGCCCATCGTGGTGCCCGCCAGGCCTTTGAAGTGGATGATTCGCGCCAGCATCGGGAAGGCCGTGATGCACATTGAGGCCCCCATGAAGATCATCGCGTTCTGCATGGAGGTGACCTTCGGAAACAGCGTGGTGTGATTCCAGAACGCCCACCCAAGGATCGCACCGAGCACGAACGGAGCCGCCATGCCGGCAAAGCTCACCGCCATCGAGCTCTTGAAGCGCTTCCGCACGATGTCGATGCGGAACTCCAGCCCCACGATGAACATGTACAAAGCCAGTCCGAGCTGTGACACCGGAAACAGCACCTTCATCGACTCCTTCGGAAACAACGCCTCGCCCCATGCCGGAGCGAACCAACCGAGCAGCGACGGCCCCATGCACACTCCCGCGATCATTTCCGCCACCACCTGCGGCTGGCCGAAACGGGCGGCGATGATGCCCACGACACGGCAAACCAGGAGGATGATGCCGAGTTGAAGAAAGAACTGGATGGCTAGCTGGAGGTTTGTCATGAGAGGGGTGTCAATTGTTCAGCGTGAGCATGAGAGGTGAGAAATGGTTGGGCAGATCAATCATATCTCCTGCGATGGTTTCGATCCGAACGAAAATAGACTTTCGCTATGGCTTCGATGCCTCCGCGTTATGCGAAGCCAAGCTCTCCGCAAGGTGTGCCCCTTCTCAACGTAGTGATGAGGCCTCATGAAAGCCCTGCCACCAGCCTTGTTCCTGCTCACCGCCCTCGCGGCTGGGGCTGACATGACGCCGGACCAGCGGGCCTTCTTTGAATCCAAGATCCGCCCCGTGCTCGTGAAGCAGTGCTACGAATGCCACTCGCAGACCTCGAAGAAGCTCGGCGGCAAACTGCTGCTCGATGCGCCCTCGGAAATGATCGCCGGCGGCGAATCGGGTCCCGCCGTCATTCCAGGCAATCCGGATGAAAGCCTCATCGTGCAAGCCGTGCGCTACGACGGCCTCGAAATGCCGCCGAAGAAGCGTCTTCCCGACAACATCGTGAACGATTTCGCCGAGTGGGTCAAAATGGGCGCACCCGATCCACGGACCGAACCGCCCAAAGTCGTCAAAAAAGCTCCACAAGAGCCGCTTTGGTCCCTCAAGCCCATTTCCGACCCCAAGCCGCCGAAAGTAAAAAACACCGCCTGGCCCCGCCAAAGCCTCGACGCCTTCATCTTGGCCAAAATCGAGCAAAATGGCCTCCAACCCGCTCCCGATGCCGAAACGGCTGTTTTGCTCCGCCGTCTATCCTTCGACCTCATCGGACTCCCGCGGTCCGACTCGTCTGAAATGTCAGACCCGTCCGACTACGTGGACGCTCTACTGAACTCGCCTCACTTCGGCGAAAAATGGGCCCGCCACTGGCTCGACGTGGCCCGCTACGCCGAATCGAACGGCAACGACGGCCTCAGCCGCAATCCCAGCTTCCCGCACGCGTGGCGCTATCGCGATTACGTCATCCGCGCCTTCAACGAAGACATGCCGTATGATCGTTTCATCGCCGAGCAGATCGCCGGAGACTTGCTTCCCGCCGATTCAGCCGCGCAGCGGGATCGTCAGCTCATCGCCACCGGCTTGCTCGCGCTCGGAGCCAAGCCAGCGAAGGCCATGAACGAGAACTTCGAGATGGATGTCATCGCCGATCAAATCAACGTCATCGGTAGCGGCATCCTCGGCCTCAGTGTCGCCTGCGCCCGCTGCCATGACCACAAAACCGATCCCATCCCCACACGCGACTACTACGCACTCGCCGGCATTTTCAAAAGCTCCGAGACGATGTGGGGTGCCGCCGCGCATCAGGGCCTCACCGCGCCGCAGACACCGCTGCATGAGCTTCAAGCTGCCGCCAAAGTCATCCCACGCGCCGTGTTGGAGCCGATCCTCAAAGCCAACCCGCCTCATCGTCCGCCCGCCAAGCCCTCCTTCAAATACGCACCGGATGCACCGCTCACCATGGGCGTTCGTGACGCGAAAAAGATCGAGGATTGCCAACTTAACATCGACGGCGAATCCAAAAAACTCGGTGCCGCTATCCCGCGCGGCTTCTTGAGTTCCTGTGGCGGTGGCACCGTCACTGACTTAAAGCAAAGCGGCCGTCTTGAACTCGCCAAGTGGCTCGCCAGCCCGCAGAACCCGCTCACCGCTCGCGTCTTCGTGAATCGCGTGTGGCTCCAGCTCTTCAGCGAAGGCCTCGTCACCACGCCAAATGACTTCGGTCTCTCCGGCGAACGCCCCACACACCCCGAACTCCTCGATCACCTCGCCACCCGCTTCCTGCGCGAAGGTTGGAGCATCAAAAAGCTCATCCGCACCATCGTTCTGAGCCGCACGTATCAGATGGCCTCGCGCAGCGGCGATGCACCATGGTTCTCGCATCACCTGCGTCGCCGACTCGATGCCGAGACCATCCGCGACACGATGCTCTTCGCCACCGGCGATCTGAATCCGCAGCCCGCGAGCGGTTCAATCATCCAGCATCGCGATGTGCTCATCAATGAGCTGCCCTCCCTGCATCAGCCGAGCAACCAGCGCAGCATCTACCTGCTCATGCTGCGCAATTCGATGCCGCCCGAGCTCACGCCGTTCAACTTGCCCGATGCCACCACCGTCGTCGCCCAGCGAGACAACTCCGCTCTCGCCACGCAATCGCTGTATCTGCTGAACAACACCTTCATCATCGAACAATCCCGCCACTTCGCCAAGCGACTGCTCCAAACACCAGCCGAGGTCGAAAAACGCATCGCCGCGGCCTATCGCCACGCTTTGGGCCGCGACGCCACCGTTGCCGAACTCCAACGCGGCCTCGATTTCCTCCGCGAGACCGATTCGATGCTCGTCTCGACGCAAACCTATCACCCACGCCGCGAACTCGACACCTGGGCCGCCTTTTGCCAGGCCCTGCTCGCCAGCAATGAACTGCGCTATGTGGATTGAGCGTCTCATCATCATCGCAGCCCTCGCGATCAACGCTCACGCTGTGGACTTCACGCGTGATGTACGCCCGATCCTCGCGTCGAAATGCTACGCCTGCCACGGACCCGACGAGGAAAGCCGCGAGGCCGATCTGCGCCTCGACATGCCCGCCGAGCATTTCGACACCAAAACCTTTCTCCATCGCATCACGACCGCCAATCCCGACGACGTGATGCCACCACCGAAGTCCCCCAAACCGCTCACCGCCGCCGAAAAAGACGTTTTGCGTCAATGGATCGCCGCTGGTGCCAAGTATGAGCCGCATTGGGCTTTTCAGCCGATTCAGAATCCGAAGTCTCATCATGACATCGACAGCTTCATCCGCGCCGAATTGACCAAACACGGCCTCCAGCCCGCCCCGCGTGCGGATGCGAGCACCCTCATCCGCCGCCTCTACCTCGATCTCATCGGCCTGCCTCCTCCATCGGACAGCACTGACCTTACTGACGAAAAATACGCCGCCCTCGTGGATCGCCTTCTCGCCGATCCCCGTTTCGGCGAGCGCTGGGGCCGCCACTGGCTCGACATGGCCCGCTATGCCGACTCGAACGGCTTCCTCGGAGACGGCCTCCGCCCCAACGCCTACCGCTACCGCGACTGGGTCATCCAGGCCTTCAACAACGACATGCCGTATGACGAATTCACGATTCAGCAAATCGCCGGAGACCTCACCGATGCGCCCGCAGGCACCGGTTTTCATCGAAACGCCGCGCTCAACACCGAAGCCGGCGTGGACAAAGAAGAAGCGCGTTACCAAAACCTCGTCGATCGCGTCAACACCACCGCTCGCGTGTGGATGGGCCTCACCATCGGCTGTGCGCAGTGCCACACGCACAAATACGATCCCATCACGATCCGCGATTACTACAGCTTCTACGCCTTCTTCGACAACACTGAGGACCGCGACGACGCCAAGACGAAAGCCCCGCTGCTCGTCGAGGTCAGCAAAGACCGCCGCCAAACGTACGTCCACCTCGCGGGCGACTACACCCGCCGCGGCCCGGATGTGATGCCCGCCACCCTTTCCGCTTTGCCCGCTCAAGCAGGCAATACACGCCTCGAACTCGCCAACTGGCTTGTTTCACCGCAAAACCCGCTCACCGCTCGCGTCGCGGTCAATCACATCTGGAGCAAGCTCTTCGGCCACGGCCTCGTGCACACGCCCGACGACTTTGGCACCAGCGGCGAAGCCCCATCGCACCCCGAACTCCTCGACTGGCTCGCCACCGACTTCATGCGCAACGGCTGGAGCCGCAAACAGCTCATCAAGCGCATCGTGATGAGCGAAACGTATCGTAGAACGAGTTTTCCAACTCGTTCATCCAACCCCCACGAGTTGGAAAACTCGTTCTACGTCGATCCCCTCAACCGCCTCCTCTCCCATCAAAACCGCGTTCGCCTCGACGCCGAAGTCCTGCGCGACTCCGCCCTCGCCGTCAGCGGCCTTCTCAAACCCACCATCGGTGGCCCCAGCTTTCGTCCACCGTTGCCCGAGGACGTTTTCGATGTCGGCCGCTCGTCGAACTGGCAAGCCAGCCCCGGCGATGAAATTTACCGCCGAAGCCTCTACATCATCACCTTGCGCAGCGTGCTCTATCCCACGCTCACCACCTTCGATGCTCCCGATGCCGCCGACGCCTGCGTGCGCCGCGAACGCTCCAACACGCCGCTGCAAGCCCTCACCATGATGAACGAAGGCGTCTTCGTCGAAGCCGCCCAATCCCTCGCCCTCCGCGCCATGCGTGAAGGCAACAACCGGCTCGAAAAACTCTTCCGCCTCGTCTTGAACCGCGAACCACGCCCCGAGGAGCTTTCCCGCCTCCAAACCTTCCACGCCGAACAAAAAGCCCGCGTTCAAAGCGGCGGCCAAGAGGCTCTCCAAGTGCTCGGAGCTCATCAAAAAGCCGTTTTACCCGCCCAAGCCGCCGAAGCGGCCACTCTCGTCGCGGTGGCGCGAGTGCTCATCAATCTCGATGAGTTCATCAACCGCGAGTGAACGCGAGATGGATCACAACTGCGGCGTCCAGCGGTGCTTGCGGCGGATGACGGGTAGGTCTTCGCGGCGGAGATGGATGCCTTGACGGTGGATGTTGATCAGGATGCCGATGGCGATCATCGCAGCGAGCAGGCTGGAGCCGCCGTAGCTCACGAAGGGCAGGGGAAGCCCTTTGTTGGGCAGCAAAGCGGTCGTCACCCCCATGTTGAGGAGGGCCTCCATGCCGAGCAGGAAGGTCAAGCCGCTGCCGAGGAGTTTACCGAAGCGGTTCGGCGCATACGCAGCCACCATGAAGCCGCTCATCACGAGCACGGCAAAGCCGAGTACGGTGCCTGCGGTGCCGCGGAGGCCGAGTTCCTCGCCCACCATGGGGAAGATGAAGTCGGTGTGGGCTTCGGGGAGGTAGGAAAGCTTCATGCGGCCCTCGCCGAGGCCACGGCCATCGAGACTGCCTGAGCCAAAGGCGAGCTTCGAAACCCACTGCTGGAGCCCGAGCTTGTCTTTGTTGCCTTCGAGATCGAAAAGCACCATCACGCGCTCGAAGCGGTTTGGCAGGAATTTGATGCCTGCAGCGAGTCCGCCGCCGACGAGCACGACAATGACGGCCAGGTAGCGCAGCTTGGTTCCTGCCACGAACATCACGCCAAGGCCCACGACGGAGGCGAGCAAGGCGTTGCCGAGGTCGAACTCGCATCCAATTAGACCCACGATTCCGATGAGGACGAGACCGGGTAGCAAGAAGCCGCGACGAAAGGTGCGGACCATGGTTTCATTCGTCGCAAACCAGCCCGAGAGCGCGATGAGCAGGGCGATCTTCGCGAATTCAGAGGGCTGAATGCGGAGCGAGCCCATGCCGATCCAGCGGCGCGAGCCATTGATCTTCACACCGACGCCCGGAATGTAGCAAAGCACGAGCAGCACGGCCGCGCCGATGAGGATGTGCCAGCGCCAGCGTTGCCAGGCATTGAAATCGATCATCGCCGCCGCCCCGCAAGCCCCGAGCGAGATGCCAAGCCAGCTCAACTGCTTCCACACCGTCACATAATCCTCCGTGCCTTCCTGAGCGACTTCAAACGTCGTGCTCGCCAGCATCGTGATCCCCAGCGCGAGGAGTCCGATGACGGAGGCAAGAAGCAGGATGATGGAGTGACGGGACATGTTTGTAGTTCGGGCTTTAGCCCGTGATTGGAGTTCGTTGAGCGGGCTGAAGCCCGAACGACGAACTTACTTGGCCGGGATCGTGAGCTTCATTCCCTCACGCATGGCGTTGGGGTTCTTGATGTTGTTGGCCTTTTGGATGGTGGCGACGGAGACGCCGTATTTCGAGGCGAGGCGGTAAAGCGTTTCACCGGAGGCCAGGGTGTGGCTCTTGGAGCTGGCTTTGGCGGCGGGCTTCGGCGGAGTTCCCTTGGTGGATTTTTTCGTCGATGGCTTGGTGGCGGGCGGGGCGTCGGCGAGACGCTTGGTCATCTGGCTCGGTGTGGGCACAGGATTGGGCTTGGCAAGCGGCTTGGGCTCGGGCTTGGCGACGACCTTCTTCGGCTCGGGCTTCGGTTCGGGTTTGGCCTCAACTTTCGGCGCAGGGGCGGGAGCGGCTTCAGGCTCCACTTTGGTGACTGGAGGCGCGTCATTCGCGGCGGCGATGGCTTTTTCGGTTTCGACGGTGGCGTTGGCGAGAGCGGCCATGGCCTCGGGGTTCACGCGGCCGATGATTTGCTGCGCGGGAGAGGCATCAGTGGCAGGCACGGCGATGGCGGGAGCTTCGGCGGCGGCGCTGAGGCTGTTGCCAATCGGAGCGGACTCACCAGGAGCGAGGAGGGAGAGCGGCGCTTCGGAAGCGGTGATGCTGGCAGGCGCATTTTCAGGCCTGACAGACTCACCCTGCGTCTCAGGCGGTGACTGGCGAGTCATGGCGAGTGCGGTGGCGGTATCGACCGGCACGGCGGAGGGGACGGCCTGCTTGGGCACATTGAGAAGCGTGCCGGGCTCTATTTGAATGCCTTTATCGAGGCGGTTCATCTCGATGACCTTCTCCTCGGTGGTGCGGTGCTTCTCCGCGATGCTGCGGATGCTATCGCCGGAGGCCACGGTGTATTGCTCCGTGTCTTCATCGGGGTTCGCCACGGCTTTTGCCTGGGCATTGATGACCTCCTGGCTGGCCTGAGGAAGACCTGAGTAACTGGTCTGCGCACGAGCGGCCTGGGTGATCGTCTGCGCGGGAGCTTCTTCCTCGCCCATGAAATCATACACAATGATGCCGCCGATGAGGACGACGTGGATGAGCAGCATGACCACAAACATGCGGGCCATGCCGGTGTTGGGTTCGTGCTGGTTCCATTCACCTTCGTCAGTGACGAGGGCCACACGATGCTTGTGACGATCTCCATCGATCAGTTTGATGATGAGAGAGTCCTTTTTGCTCTTTTTCGTTTTCATGGTGTGCGCTGGGTTCGGGTGGTTGTGTTTTGCTTGAGAGAAATCAGGTGAGGGCGTTCACGGCATCGCGGAAGGCATCACCGCGCTGGCCGTAGCCGGTGTACATGTCGAAAGAGGAGGTGCCGGGGCTCAGGATGATGGCATCGCCGGGCTGGGAGAGCTGCTTGGCGAGCGAAACGGCCTCGACCATGTCCGCGCCGCGCTGGCAGGGCAGTAGATCGCCAAAGGTCTGCTCAAGCTGCTGCGAAATTTCGCCGATGAAGACCATCGCGCGCACCTGGCCTTTCAGCTCGGCACGCAGAGGCGTGTAGTCGAGCTGCTTGTCTTTGCCGCCAGCGATGAGCACGATGGGACGCTCCTGGCTGAGCAGGCAGGCTTCGAGCGCATGGAGGTTCGTGGCCTTGGAATCATTGATGTACTCGCGATCGGCGAGCGTGCGGATGAGTTCGCAGCGATGGCGCGGCACTTCGTAATCGGCCAAAGCCTTCAGCATGGCATCGAATTCGAGGCCGAAGACCTTGCCGGTCATCAGTGCGGCCAAAACGTTCTCCATGTTGTGTTTGCCACGCACCTTCAAATTCGTGGCGGAGCCGATCTCGCGGCCTTCGCGGTAAAAATGGCCGTTTCCGTAGCTGTAATCGGCTTCGGCACCATAAGCGGAAAAAGTCCAGCGCTGCGCTTGGCCGCTCGAAACGCTCTCACCAGCCCGAACGATAGCGACATCGCTTTCGGTGACGTTTTCGAAGATGCGGGATTTGGCGGCAAAGTACTCCGCCATGCCGGGATAGCGATCCAGATGGTCAGGGGCGAAGTTGAGCCACAGGCTGGCCTTGGCGCGGAAATTGCGAATCGTTTCGAGCTGGAAGCTGCTGATCTCGCACGCGAGCACATCGTAGCGCACGCCACTGGCGACGACTTCGCTCAAGGACATGCCGTGATTGCCGCAGGGGATGGATTTCAGGCCGCAGCCATCGAAAAGAGCCGCGATGAGCTCGGTGCAGGTGCTCTTGCCATTCGTGCCGGTGATCGCCGCGATCTGCATGTCCGTCAGATTGAAGGCGAACTCCGTTTCACCGAGGAGCGGCACGCCCGCAGCGGTGAATTTGGCCGGAAGTGGCCAGTGCTGATCCAAACCGGGGCTGATGATGACGAGATCAAAGTCGCCGGGCTTCACGACGAGGTCGCGAGCGGGCTGGCCGAGCACGCAGGAGAAATCCTCCACCTGCTTCGCCTTGTCGCCTTCATCGAAAATCGTCACTGCCGCGCCATGCAAACGCGCCAAACGCGCGGCACCGAGGCCGCTGCGTCCAGCACCGAGAACGGCGAAGCGTTGGGAGGCGTATTTCATTAGCGGAGTTTGAGCGTGGCCAGTCCGAGCATGGCAAAGGCGAGGGACATGATCCAAAAGCGCACGATGACTTGGTTCTCATGCCAGCCAGCCAGCTCAAAGTGGTGATGGATGGGCGCCATGCGGAAGATGCGCTTGCCGCGTGTTTTGAAGCTCCAGACCTGCAAGATGACGCTCATGGCTTCCATGACGAAGACGCCGCCGACGAGGGCCAGGACGATCTCTTGTTTGCAGCCAATGGCGAGCGCGGCGATGCAGCCACCGAGAGCGAGCGAGCCGGTATCTCCCATGAACATCTTCGCGGGATGCGCATTGAACCAAAGGAAGCCGAGGCAGGCCCCCGCAAGCGCCATGGCGATGATGGGCAGCTCATTGGCGAGTGTGTGATGGGCCACGCCGAGGTAGTCGGAGTATTTGGCATTGCCGCAGATGTAGCCAAAACCTGCATAGGCGATGGCGGTGGTGAGCGAGCAGCCAGTGGCGAGACCGTCGAGGCCATCGGTGAGATTCACGGCATTTGAAGCGCCCACGATGATCAAAGCGAACATGGCGACGGAGAAAATGCCCATGTCCGTGATGACAGCGTCCTTCACGAAGGGCACATAAAGAGCACGCAGCGTATTGCCGTCGTCAGCGGGCACGAGGTAGGCAAAGGCCAGGCCCGCGATGACGGCCACGCTGGTCTGCCAGACGAGTTTCAGACGGGCGCTGACGCCTTTGGAGTTCTTCTTGCTGACCTTAAGATAGTCATCGCGGAAGCCAAGAGCACCAAGCCCGATGGTGGTGAAGAGGACGATCCACACCATGACGTTGTCCCACTTGGCCCAGAGCAGGGTGGAGAGGATGATCGTGCCGAGAATGAGGATGCCGCCCATGGTGGGCGTGCCGGCTTTTTTACCCTGAAGCTCGAAAAGTTTTCCGACTTCTTCTGCGGTGCGGATGGGCTGGCCCATCTTCAGGGAGATGAGCTTGCAGATGAGTTTGTCGCCATACATCAGCGAGAGCACGAAGGCCGTGATGGCGGCTCCACCCGCACGGAAGGTGTGGTACTTGAAGAGGTTGAGGATTTTGTAGAGCGCGGCGTCGTCGCTCATCCAGTTATGGTCGAGCATCCATTCACGCAGTTCGTAAAGCCAGTACATCATGACGTTTGAAAGTGAGTGAGAACCTTTTCCATGCCGGCGCTGCGGCTGCCTTTGAGCAGCACGAGATCGCCTTCACGCAGCACTTCGCGCAGATGAGCAGCGCAGGCGGCGTGATCAGGAAAATGGCGGGTGTGAAGGCCTTTCGCGGCCGAGGATATCCATTCGGCCTCGTTTCCGCCGACGGTGCAAAGCGCGGTGAGATCGAGTGACGCAGCGAATTCGCCCACACGTTTGTGTTCGGCCTCGGCGATGGCTCCGAGCTCGCCCATGCGGCCCAAGACGGCCACGCGGCGGCCTTTGGCCTCCAATGTGGCTAGCGTGCGCAAACCGGCGATCATGCTGTCGGGGTTCGCGTTGTAGCTGTCGTCGATGAAACGGACGCCGTGGACGACTTTCGGCTCCACGCGGCCTCCGGTGAGTTTGGCATGGCTCAGGGCATCCGCGATGTCGGCAGGCGAGATGCCATAGCGCCAGCCCATGGCTGCGGCGAGGGCGGCATTGGCCACCATGTGCTCACCGAGGATGGGGAGGCGCGTCTCGACCTTCTCACCGCTGAAATCGAGTGTGAAGGTGGTGCCGGTGCCATCGGCGCGAAGGTTCGTGGCACTCACATCGCCTGCGTTCACGCCGGCGGTGGAGACGGTGGCCTGGCAGTGGCGGGTGATAACGGGCGTGTACTTGTCGGTTGCATTCAGCACGACGACGCCGCTGCGCCTCACCTGCGCAGGCAGCGTGGCTTTTTCCCAGGCGATGGCATCCTGCGTGCCCATGTATTCGATGTGGGCCATGCCGATATTCGTGACGATGCCCGCATTGGGATCAGCGATGTCCGTGAGCACTTCGATCTCGCCAGGATGATTCATGCCCATCTCGGTGACACAACATTGCTCGCCGGTTTTGAGCGAAAGCAGCGTCAAAGGCACGCCGATGTGGTTGTTGAGATTACCGAAGGTCGCACGCGTGATGAACTTCTTCGCCATCACAATGGCGGTGAGATCCTTGGTCGAAGTTTTGCCATTCGAGCCGGTGAGGCCGACAATAATCGGATTGTGCTGCTGGCGGTATCCACGAGCCATCAGCTGAAGGGCGACCAAGGTGTCATCGACCTCCAAAACAGGGCAGGGAAGCGTTCCCCAAGCCGGATCCATCTTGCTGACCACCACCGCCGATGCGCCTGCAGCGGCGGCTTGCGGCACAAAGCTGTGCGCATCGAACTTTTCGCCGATCAACGCCACGAAAAGATCTCCAGCCGCCACTTTGCGCGTGTCCGTGCTCACGCTTTCGACCAAACGCGAAGCATCTCCATGCACGGTGGCGTGCGCGTAGGCTGCGAGAGTCTGGAGAGAGGTGGGAGACATGGGGAGACTAAAAGCGGCGGTCTGGCGGAGGGCCGAAGCCACCACGTTGGTTTTGCATGGCTTCGCGTTCGGCATCGCGCTCTTCGCGTTCTTGGGCGCGGGTGGTTTTGGTTTGGAAGAGGAGCTGGCGGGCGACTTTGCGATCGTCGAAAGGATGTTTCTTGCCTTGGATGTCCTGGTAGTCCTCGTGGCCTTTGCCAGCGATGAAGATGATGTCGCCTGGACGAGCATTTTCGATGGCGATCTGGATGGCCTGACGACGATCAGCGATGACGGCGTGGCTGTTTGGACGGGCAAAACCTGCCTTCGCATCATTCAGGATGGCCTGCGGGTCCTCGGTGCGGGGGTTGTCAGAGGTGAGCACGCAGATGTCACTGCCCAACTCGGCTGCGGAGGCCATTTTGGGGCGCTTCGTGCGATCACGATCTCCACCGCATCCGAAGACGGTGATGATGCGGCCGGGGCGGAGGGCGCGGACGGTTTTCAGGGCGTTCACAATGCCATCGGGCGTGTGCGCATAGTCCACAAAGATCTGGAAGCGGGTCGTGGTATCGGTGACGCGTTCGAGGCGTCCGGGCACCTGCGGCGCTTTTTGCATGTTGGCGATGGCTTCACGTAGATTGAGGCCGGAAGTGCTGACAGCGGCCAAAGCGGCGAGCGTGTTGTAAACGTTGAAATCACCGATGAGCGGCGTTCGCACAAGGAAACTTCGGCCTTTGGCATCCAGTTCAAACTGCGTGCCGTTCATGTCATAGCGGACGTTGTTCGCACGGAAGTCACAACCGACGCCAAAGCCATATTTGATGACGCGGCCGGTGCTGGCGAAGCGTTCGATCAGTTTGCGGCCCCAGAGATCATCGCCATTGATCACGAGCGAAGCACGCGGTGTGGCGGCAGCGATGTCGAAGAGCTTCACCTTGGCCTCGAAGTACTTCTCCATCGTGCCGTGGTAGTCGAGATGGTCCTGCGTGAGGTTGGTGAAGATGGCGGAGGCAAATGAAAGGCCATGTGCACGATGCTGGTCGAGCGCGTGCGAGGAGATTTCCATGGCGCAGGCACGGCAGCCATTGCCGCGCATCTGTGAAAGCAGTGTCTGAATCTCCAGCGACTCCGGCGTGGTGTGCGTGGCGGGCACCTGCTGGCCGCCGAGATCGTAAAAGATGGTGCCGAGCAATCCGCAGCGCATCTGGCCGAGGTTCATCAAATGATGCGCGAGGAAGGCGGTGGTCGTTTTTCCATTCGTGCCGGTGACGCCGATGAGCGTCATGTTTTTGCCCGGATGGCCGTTCAAGGCCGCTGCCGCATCTGCGAGGGCGATGCGTGAGTGGCGCACATGAATCCAAGGCGTGGTGCAGCCATCCGGCGGGGCTTGTTCTGCGATGATGGCGGCACAACCGGCCTCGATGGCCTTTGGAATGAAGGTGTGGCCATCGACGCTGCTGCCGCGAAGCGCGACGAAGGCGATGCCCGGGCCTGCCAGACGTGAATCGTAGGCCAAGCCGGTGATCTCCGTGTCCAGCGAGCCGCTGGTCATGGGCTTATCGAGATGAGGGATGAGATCGCGAAGAGTCATTTTATTGGGCGTCTCCTTTTTGCGCGAGGTTCAGGCGCTTCTGGTGGCGGGTGGCGAGGTGGTGCAGCGTCTCGCGCACCACCTCGGCGAAGATGGGGCAGGCGACCTTGCCGCCACGGACGTCGTGATGATCCTTGGCAATCGGGTCATCGAGCATCACGACACAGGAAACCTGCGGCTTCTCCACCGGCGCAAAGCCTGCGAAGGAGGTGACGTAGTGGTTCTGGATGTATTTGTTGAGCTTGTCGTCGTAGCGCACGGAGGTGCCCGTCTTGCCCGCGACGCGGATTTCTGGCGCGAGCGAGGCCCGCTTGCCGGTGCCTTCGAGCACGACGGCTTCGAGGAATTCACGCAGTTGTGCCGCCGTGGCGGCCGTGCAGGCCTGGCCGACGGGCTGCGGCGGCACATGCTCCACCTTCCCTTCGGGCGTGGTGATGTGATCAATGATGCGGGCCTGCATGAGCGTGCCGCCATTGGCGACGGCTCCATAGGCCAGCGCGACATGCAGCGGCGTGGTGTTGAGGTTGTAACCGACGCAGACGTTCTTCTGCGTGGGATTGCTCCACTTGCCCATGGGCAGCAGACCAGGCTGCTCGCCGCTGAGGCCGATGCCAGTGCGCTGGCCGAAGCCGAAGCGCTTGGCGTAATCGAGTAGTGAGTCGCGGCCGATGCGCTTGAAGATCTTGTAGGTGCCGATGTTGCTGGAGTGGACGAGCACGCCTTTGACCGTCTGGCGGCCGTTCGATTCGTCGTCGTTGATCCACACCTTGAGCTTCGGCTCGAACCAGTGCCAGTCTTCGCAATCAATGATCTCGGTGGGCGTGACCTTCTTCAAATCAAGCGCCGCGGCGAGCGTGACAATCTTGAAGGTGGAGCCAGGCTCGTAGAGGCCGCCGTGGATGTGATTCGTCCAGGTGTTCTCTTTTTCGTTCTCGCTATCACGATGTGGCCGTGCGGCGGCGGCGAGGATGGAGCCGGTGAAGGGATCGGTGACGACAATGACGACGCGTTTGGCTTGATGGGACTTCCATTCACGCTCGCAGATGCCCTCGACGATGTCCTGGAGCTGCATGTCGATGGTGAGATGGATGTCGTGGCCGTTGCGAGGCTCGATGACCTTGCCGCGATAGGCCGGCAGTTCGTTGCCTGAGCGGTCACGCTCGATGAACTGCTCTCCAGGCACGCCGGTGAGCATGCCATCCATGAGTTTTTCCACGCCCCAGAGGCCGTGGTTGGTCTTCGTATCTGTGTCGCCGATGAAGAGCGAAAGACGATCTTTCGCTGGGAAAGTGCGCTCGACCACCGGACGGAGGTAGATGCCAAACAGGCGCTCCTTTTTCAGCATTTCCGCGAGCTGCTGTGCCCGCTCGTCCTCGATGAGTTTTTCGAGAATGACCTCGCCTTTTTCGGCGGTGATCTTCGCGAGAATTTCTTCCTTTGGCAGCGTCAGCGTCTGGGCGAGCACGGTGGCGATGTGATCGTGGTAGGCGGCAAGCGTTTCCGCATCGGTCATGGTCTCACGAATCTCGATGGCTTTCACGCCACGCAGTTTGGCAAGGCGCTGACGCACGGTGATGATCTCGCGAAGGTGGGCGCGGTCGGTGTGGAGCTCGCTGAAGGATTCGTCGAAAGCGAGGAAGTCGTCGTTGAAGTCACGGATGGTGCCGCGATGCGCCGGCAGCGTGATGTGGCGCTGGTATTTGTTCGCGGCGAGACTGGCGAGACGAGGTGATTCTTTGATCTGAATGACCGCGAGCTTCCAGGTGACCACGGAGAAACCGGCGAGGAGCACAAACAGCAAGACCATCATGCGACTGCACAGGGGGCGGTCGCGACGGAGCTGAGTGTGATCTGGGAGGGGCTGGCTCAAGGTATGGGCGTGTTTTGCGCGAAGGCGCGGGCGACGGGGATCGCGGCTGGGGCGGGCGCATCGTTCGTGCTCAAAGCGACGGCGACGGGTGCGGAAGTGGTAGCTGGCATGACGAGGATGCGGCCCTCATCGAGCGGGCGTAGCATCGTGGCGATCTTTGTGAGGCGCGGCTGCACGCGCTGCGAGGCAAAGGCCTTCTCTTTGAATTGCGCGAGCTTATCGATCTCTGTGCGCAGTAGGCGGATCTCGTCTTCGACTTTCCTCTGCTCCTCGCCGAGGGCGCGGACGCGGTTTTTACTCACCACGATACCGAGCCCCACGAGTGCGAGCGAGGCAACGACAACGAGGATCGCCACGATGGCGGTCAGGCTGAGGCTGTTGCGATAGCGGGTGGTGCGACGCGATTTCATGATGGGAGACGTTCGGCGACACGCAGACGAGCGCTGCGAGCGCGAGGATTGAGTTCGAGTTCGGCTTCGGAGGCTTCGATGGGCTTCCGCGTGATCAATTTCAGCACGCAATCGGGATTCGGCCTCGGCGCAGGCCACTCCGGGCGGTCCAACTCTGGCGCGGAGAGGTGCGCGAGGGTTTGCTTCACGATGCGATCCTCCAGCGAGTGGAAGGTGATGACGGCGAGGCGGCCTCCTGGTTTCAGCCACTTCGGAGCGGCAGCGAGGAAGTCACGCAGCGCGGCGAGTTCGTCATTTACGGCGATGCGCAGCGCCTGGAAGACGAGTGTGGCCGGATGACGCTTGCTGCGCTTTGGCGAAGCGGTGGAGACAATGTCCGCGAGCTGCGTGGTCGTCTGAATGAGACGAGAAGAGCGGGCCTTCACGATGGCACGAGCGATGCGGCGGGCGTTTGGCTCCTCGCCGTATTCGAAGAAGATGCGCATGAGCTCCTCCTCGGCGGCGGTGTTGATCAGATCGGCGGCGGTTTGATCCGCGTCCGTATCCATGCGCATGTCGAGCGGCGCATCCTTATTAAAAGAGAAGCCTCGCGCACCGTCATCAAGCTGGTGGCTCGACACGCCGATGTCCACGAGCATGCCGTCAAAGCCAGACACACCCGCCTCCTCAACGATTTGCGGGAAGTGACGAAAATTGCCGCGCAGGGCGCAGAAGCGGTCCGCGTAGCCTTTCAGGCGGGCGTTGGCATAGGAAAGAGCCTGCTCATCCTGGTCCATCGCCACCACGCGGGCACCGCGCTGAAGCAGCGCCTCGCTGTGACCTCCACCGCCGAGGGTGCCATCGAAAATGAGCTTGCCTGGAGCAGGTTGGAGAGCTTCGAGTGTTTCCGCGAGGAGCACGGGCAGATGATAAAACGGTAAATTCCTCTGGCCGAAACCTGGGCTGCTGCCTCCATCAGACCCTGCCGCCCCGCCGGAACCGCTACTTGAGAAGCGAGTCTCCAAGAAGCCGCGATTGGCAGGCACCAAATCATCCATCGCATCTGTCGCCCCGAACCAAGGCCAGCCGCCGACTTGGAAAACCTCGGTTATTCTAGCAATCTTGCTGGCGATGGTCTCCAAGACACCGCGTTCCTTCGCCCGGAAACCGGCGGCGAAAGGAAATGGCGGGGCATTAACAGCGGAATGCATGGCGGGAGAGGGAAAGGGGAGCTTGAGGCAACGAGGACCGCGAAGCCGAGAAAACTGAAGCCACACGATCCAGCTAAAAATTCAATTAATGCTTATAATCTAGCTTTACGAGGCTTTGCAATGCTCGTTTTGAGAATTCTTGCGGTCAGCGGAATTTCTGGAAATATAAGCAATTGAACACTTGGAATCGACATAATTGCTCGTAAAGCGGCGGCGGCTTCGGAAGGGGACGTCGGGTTTGCCGTTGCCGATTGAGGCTTGGTTTTGAGGCGATGAAGAGGGCCGCTGCTCTGCAAGGCTTGAATTTTCGGCTTTCCAGTCACCTTTGGCAGATTTTTCTCCCAAGAGGATTCTCGACAGGCAGGAGGAATTCTTGTTAGCCTTCAAAAAAAGGCAAAATTCAACCACCACACCAAACCATGGCTAAGAAACCAGCACCCAAGAAGGCACCCGCGAAAAAAACCGCCGCGAAACCTGCTCCTAAACAGGCAGCGCCATCGAAGAATCCTCCGGCCAAAAAGCCTGCCCCGGTGAAGAAACCGACACCGAAGCCCACTCCTACCAAGAAACCTGCGCCGAAACCCGCAGCGAAGTCCGCGCCAGCTTCCAAACCGGACCCAGCCCCAGTGCCGGTGAAGAAGCCTGAACCCGCCCCGGTCTTCAAACCCGTCTTTGAAACCCCCGGGCCAGATTCCGTGTCGATTCCGACACCTCCTCCAACTCTTAAAGTGACTATCACTAAAGGCTCTGCTCCCGCCGGCACTCCACTCACCGTCTCCACGCAGGCCTCCGCAGGTGCCGCTGCGAACGGCAATACCCATCCGGCAAATATCCTCGCCCTCGTCAGCAGCGGCGGCTGGCCCGTGACCGATCTCTCGAAGGACAATTTCACCCTGATGGAATACTTCGAGGTGCCCGGCCAGCAGGCTCCGTTCAGCAACAACATCACGTCCTTCCGCAACGTCGGCACGGGAGCTTACCTTATTCAGGTAAAACCCATCAACAGTGCCACCTGGCGCAGCGGTCACCACCTCGCCCAGATCATCGTCAGCTCAGACGATGACCGCCAGGGCCAGGGAGCCGTGAAGATCATCATCCGCTGAGCCGATCAAAAAGATGTCATTTTAGGAAAGGACCGCGTTACTGCGGTCCTTTTCATTTTCACCTTTTCGCTCCCACTCCCACCGCTAGCATCCGCCCCATCCATGAATCGCCGCTCCTTCCTCGCCTCCACGTTTGCCACCGCCGCCGCGTCCACCATCCGGGCAGCCACACCGAGCCTTCCCATCGGCCTCGATCACTTCTCTGTCCGCGCCACCGGATGGAAAGCCGCGCAGTACATCGACTACGCCGCTTCACTGAAGCTCAATTCCATCTTCCTCTCCGAACTCGGCGTGTTCGAAAACTTTGAAGACGCTTATTTGAAGAGCCTCAAAGAGCAGGCGCATAAGGCCAACCTGCAAGTCTATGTCGGCACCGGCAGCGTTTGCGAAAGCTCGAACACCTGGAAGGCCGCCAATGGCACCGGTGTGGATCACCTCGCCCTCACCATCAAAATCGCCAAAGCGCTCGGCTCGCCCATCGCCCGTTGCTACCTCGGCAATCAAAAGGATCGCTCCACGGATGGCGGCATCGCCAAGCACATCGAAAACACCATCAAGGCCATCAAAGCCAACCAAAGCCGAGCCGAGGCCGAAAGCATCAAGATCGCCATCGAAAACCACGCGGGCGATATGCAGTCCGCCGAGCTGCGCGAACTCATCGAGGTCGCCGGCAAAGGCTACGTCGGTGCCAACATCGATCCCGGCAACGCCGTGTGGGCGCTCGAAGAGCCGATGAAACACCTCGAAGTGCTCGGCCCTGTCACCGTCTGCTCCAGCGTGCGCGACAGCATGCTCTGGGAAGGTGAAAACGGTGCCGTCGTCGTGCAATGGACCGCCATTGGCGAAGGCCTCATCGATTTCAAAGCCTACGCTAAACGTTTCGCCGAGCTCGCCCCCGGCGTGCCGCTTCAAGTCGAGACCATCTCCGGCTTCGCCCGCCCCTTCGAGATCACCCAAGACGACTTCTGGTCCATCTTCCCCGGCCACCGCGATAGCGACATGTTCAAAGCCTGGCTTGCCCTCGCCAAAAAAGGCAAAAAGATCGACAGCTTCAAAGCCCCCGACGGCCCCGGCAAAAAAGACGCCGAGATCGCCTACCAAAAAGGCGAATGCGAACGCAGCTTCGCGTGGCTGAAAGCAAACGTGTGAGTTCGTAAATCAACCTGTCGATGGCGGTGCGGGCATGAGTGCCCGCATCACTCATCATCACGCCACGATCGGCTTGATTACCTTCGCGGGATCGACGCCGGTGAGGCGGAAGTCGAGGCCTTGAGAGCGGAAGGTGAGCTTTTCGTGGTCGATGCCGAGCTGGTGGAGGATCGTCGCGTGGATGTCGTGGACGTGGACGGGGTTCTCGACGGCTCCGAAGCCGAACTCGTCGGTCACACCGTGCGTAACGCCGCCTTTGAAGCCGCCGCCGGCGAACCACATGGTGAAGGCGTCGATGTGGTGATTGCGTCCGGTGGATTCACGCACCTCGCCCATCGGCGTGCGGCCGAATTCACCGCCCCAGATGACGATGGTGTCATCGAGCAGGCCACGTTGCTTGAGGTCTTTGACGAGCGCGGCGCTGGCTTGGTCAATGTCCTGGCATTTGAGCGGCATGTGTTTTTCCAGGTTTTCGGTGGGGCCGCCGTGGTGGTCCCAATTCGTGTCGTAGAGCTGCACAAAGCGCACGCCACGCTCGACGAGGCGGCGGGCGAGCAGGCAGTTTCGCGCAAAGCTGGTCTCCTTCGGATCTTTGATGCCGTAAAGGTCGAGCGTGGCCTGTGATTCGTCGCTGGTATCCATCAGCTCGGGAGCACTGGTCTGCATCTTAAAGGCCATTTCGTAGGCGTTGATGCGGGTGTTGATCTCCTGGTCGCCTGTTTCGACGAGGCGTTTCAGGTTGAGCTCACGCACGGCATCCACCACCTGCCGCTGCTGGGCGGCGCTGATCTCATTGGGCGTGGAGAGATTCACAATTGGATCGCCCTGATTGCGCAGCGGCACGCCTTGGTAGGTCGTCGGCAGCACGCCGCTACCCCACAGCACGGAGCCGCCACGCGGACCACGCGGGCCGCTTTGCAGCACGACAAAGCCCGGCAGATCCTCGCACTCGCTGCCGAGGCCGTAGGTCACCCAGGCACCCATGCTCGGACGACCAAAAAGTCCGCTGCCGGTGTTCATGTACATCTTCGCCGGCGCATGATTGAACAGGTCTGTCTTGCAGGTGGTGACGAGGCTGATGTCATCGACGATCTTCGCCGTGTGCGGCAGGTAATCGCTCACCCACGCGCCGCACTGCCCATGCTGCTTGAAGCCAATCTTCGGCCCCAGTAGATCACTGCGATGGCTGCTGTCCATGAAGGCGAAGCGCTTCCCTTTGGTGTAGCTCTCAGGAATGGGCTTGCCGTTCAGTTTGGTGAGCAACGGCTTGTATTCAAAAGTCTCCAACTGCGACGGCCCGCCTGCCATGAAGAGGAAGATGACGTTCTTCGCCTTCGCCGGGAAATGAGTCTTCTTCGGTGCCAGCGAGGCATCGCGTGCCATGAGCGATGACAGCGCCATGGAGCCGACGCCAATGCCGCAGCGGCTGAAGAAATGACGACGAGTTTGGTGAAGCAGCGGGTTCATGGCAGTTCGCGGATGCGGAGTTTGCGGAAGAGGATGGGGGAGCCTTCGCTTTCGAGGCAGAGGAAGCCTTGGGCGGGAGTGCAGGCGGTGCCGCCGCTGACTTCCCCGCCATTCACCCAGAGGCGGACTTCGCCGTTGATGGCGCGGATGTAGTAGTGGTTCCATTCGCCGTGGCCTTTGGCGAGGTGCTTGCGGGGGAAGCTGCGGCTGCCATCGGGCGAGAGCGGTGGGAAAGGTGTCATCTTCACGCCGACGGGAAAGACATCGCCATTCGTGCCGAACCAATCGGTCTTACCGCCAGCGGCCTTCACCTTGTCGGTGTAGCCATGATCGAGCACCTGCACCTCGATGCCCTGCGGCAGGCCGGGCTTGCCCGCGGCGGTGAGCTTCTCAATCGAGGCTGGCGTGGCCCAAACGAACACGCCGCTGTTTCCCGCCGGCTTTTGATGGCTCCATTCGACGACCATCTCGAAGTTTTTGAACTCCTTCACGGTGCGCATCACGCTCACGGGCTTGCCGGTGCAGTGCAGTACGCCGTCCTTCCAGCTCCAGGTGTCGTCGGCGCTGTTTACCTTGGTGAAGTCTTCGGCCTTCAAATCCCGGAAACCGGGCTGCGTGTCGTCAATAAAAGCACGCACCGGATCAGCGGCGAGCAGTGGCAGGGAGGAAAGCAGGAGGGAAAGGAGGAGTTTATTCACGGGTGACGGTTTCATCGAGGTTGAGGAGAGTGCGGGCAGCATTGAGCGAGTCGAGTTTCTTCAAAACGGCGAGTTCGTCAGGCTTCGGCGCACGGGCGGTGCAGCGTTTGAAGGCGGTTTCGAGGCCGTCCTTGTCGATGATCTTTTTCAAGGCGGTGGCAAACTCAAAAAAGCCGCTGTCATTCATCAAGGTGAGCGCTTGCAGCGGGGTGTTGCTGCGAATGCGGCGGGTGCAGGAGCTGAAACCCTCCGGCGCATCGAAGACCGTGAGCGAAGGCGGTGGCGAGGCGCGGTAGATAAAGGTGTAAAGGCCGCGGCGATAGCGGTCTTCGCCTTTGCTCACGCTCCACACACGCTTCACCTGGCCCTGGCCCATCACGCCATCGGGGATTGGCGGATACACGGGTGGACCACCGATTTTTGACGAGAGAAGACCGCTCGCAGCAAGGCACACATCACGCACGACTTCGGCATCGAGGCGCAGACGTGTCTGACGGGCGAGGAGATAGTTCTGCGGGTCTTTTTCGATCAACTCAGGGCGATTGGCCGAACTTTGGCGATAGGTCTTCGAGGTCACGATAAGCTTGTGCAGCTCTTTGAGGCTCCATTTTTTCGCGGTGAACTCGGTGGCGAGCCAGTCGATGAGTTCAGGATGGCTTGGAAGCGTGCCTTGCGATCCAAAGTCGTTTTCCGTCTCCACGATGCCGCGGCCAAAATACTGCTGCCATACGCGATTAACGATCACACGGGCCGTGAGCGGGTTTTTTGGGCTCATGATCCATTTCGCGAGATCGAGCCGGTTGGGCTGTTTCGAGGTCGTTTCGAAGGGATGAAGCACGGCGGGTGTTCCGGGCTGTACTTCGAGATCGGGGCGCGTGAAGTCGCCTTTGATGAAAACGGTCGTTTTGCGTGGTTTGGCCGTTTCCTTCATCACGAGCGTCGTGGTGCCTTTGTTGAGCAGCGTGTCGAGTTCCTTGTGGCGGTCGTTTAGCTCACGAAACGGCCCCACGCCGCCGATGCTGGCGGCAAAGAGCGTCTGGTTTTGCACGAAGCCGCGTTTCGCCTTCGGCATGGCGAGGGTTTTCACGATGGTGGCATTCAGGCTCTTCTTGATCCCCGGTGTGATGCCCGCTTCCCAGGCGTCGAGTTCGGCGGCGTGCTCCTTCATGTAGGCTTTGATCTTCGCTTCGACCTCTTTGAACTCCTCGGTGAGGCTTTTCACATCCGTTTTGGGATCAAAGACCTTCATCTCCGGCTCGTCCTGGTTGTTCAGGAAGGCGAACATCTGATAATACTCTTTGTGGGCGATGGGATCGAACTTGTGATCGTGGCACTGGGCGCAGCCAATCGTCAGACCGAGCCACACGCTGCCGGTCGTCGCCACGCGGTCGAAGACGCTGTCGATGCGGAACTGCTCTTTATCGATGCCGCCCTCCTGATTGATCTGCGTGTTGCGATGGAAGCCGGTGGCGATCATCTGGCTCTCGGTGGCTTTGGGAAGCAAATCACCGGCGAGCTGTTCGAGGGTGAATTGATCGAAGGGCATGTCCTTGTTCAGCGAGTCGATCACCCAGTCCCGGAACTTCCAAATTTGGCGTGGGGCGTCGATGGAGTAGCCATTGGAATCGGCATAGCGGGCCTGATCGAGCCACCAGCGGCCCCAGCGCTCGCCGTAGTGTTTGCTGGACAGGAGCCGGTCCACGAGGGCGATGTATTTGGCATCGGACCAGTCTGACAGATCGGACAAATCAGCCGGCGAAGGTGGTAATCCCGTCAGATCGAGGAAGACGCGGCGGATGAGCGTGGCGGGATCGGCTTCGGGAGAAGGTTTGAGGTTTTCCTCGGCGAGGCGCTTCTGGATGAAGTGATCAATGCCATCTCCAGCGTGCTTTTGCGGCGGGATGAAGGCCCAGTGCGCCTCATACTTCGCGCCTTGTTCGATCCAGGCTTTGATCGTCTCGCGTTGCTTGGCGGTGAGCGGCGGCTTGTGGGACTTCGGCGGCGGCATGACCTCGTCTTTGTCCTCGCTGATGATGCGCTGCCAGGCGTCTGACTTGCTCAAATCTCCCGGCACGATGCCGCGGGCGCCATCGCGATCTTCGGTGGCGCCGTCAAAGGTATCGAGCCGCAGATCCCCTTCGCGATGCTTCGGGTCAAAGCCATGACAGGCGAAGCAGTTTTCGCTGAGGATGGGACGGATGTCCCGGTTGAAGGAAATCGGGACCGCCGCGTGCAGGGGCAGGGCAGGGAGGATGGCAAGAAACAGACGGCGCATGGAGGGGCTGATACTACGGTTGGAAACGCGAATTTCTGAATAGAAATGCATGGTGAAAGCCTGCGCAGCATACTTTGACGGTGGGTCGAATCCTGCTATCGACAGGGCGCATGTCCGATCCCGCCGAAATTCCCGCTCCAGAGGCCCCGCGAAGTCTTTTATTCCGAATGATCGTTGGCGCGGTGCTGGGTCTGGTGCGCATGGTTTACCATGTCCGGCCCATCCATCCAGAGCGTGTGCCGGCCGGTGGTGGCGTGCTGATTCTGTCCAATCATGTGAGCTACATGGATGCGCTGATCCTGGCGGCGGCGTGCCCGAGGCCGCTGCGCTTTGTGATGTGGGATGCGTTGTATCATGTGTGGTGGATGAATGGCTTCCTGCGTTACGTGGGCACGGTGCCGATCTCCGCCACGCGGGCAAAGGATGCGGTGCGTACGGTGGCCACGGCGCTGAAGGAAGGCGGGCTGGTGTGCCTTTTTCCCGAAGGAGAGATTACGCGGCACGGCATGGTGAACGAACTGCGCAAGGGCTTCGAGCTGATGGCCCGTCAGGGACATGCGAAGGTGATGCCGGTGTGGCTGGATGGGCTCTATGGGAGCATTTTTTCCTTTCAAGGCGGCGGCTTCTTCAAGAAACGTCCCCGCCAGTTCCGCTATCCGGTGACGGTATGTTTTGGCGAGCCGGTGGAGGCGAAAACGGGTGATGCAGCCACGATCCGCCGCAGCCTGCTGGCCATGGGTGAGACGGCGATGATGGCACGCCCGGTGTGGGAGCATGCGGGAGAGGATCGCCTGGCCTTCACGAATGCTCTGAGGCTCCGAGAAACGGAATGGCACCGTGCGGGTGATGTGCTGCTGTGCCTCGAACCTGCGGGAAGCGTGGTGCATCGCACCGTGCGTGAGCTGGCGCGACTGCTGCCAGGAACGAAAATCATCGATACCATGGTGGAGGCTGGCGGAGCGCCTGTGGTGGCCTTTGGGAGCCTCGCGAGCCTTTCACAGGCCGGACATGGTGAGCGTTTGTTTTTCTGTTTCGATGCCGATGCGGCTCAAATCACGGCTTTGCAGGCTCCGAAGGTGCTGCGTGGTTATTTGGATGGAGCGAGTGGTTTGCTCATCAGTTCAGAAGTTCCGAATCCACCTGCGGCGGAGGGCGAGGAACCGCAGTTAGGCGTTCGTGCTGGCACGCTGGGAAGATTGTTGCCTGGTCTGGCAATCGAAAGTTTGCCTGCGGGGCTCGCACTGGATGAGGCTGGCTTTGTGGTGATGACTCTTATCTAGTCGTGAAGTTTGGCACTTCCCCTCACCTAACCTCTCCCCGCAACTTACCGAAGAGGTGATCGTATGCTCTCAGCGGGGAGAGGGACCTAAAAGCGAACTCCCTCGCCCCGGTGAGAAGCAAAATTCGCGGATGAAGCGTTTTCCGGGGAGAGGGCTGGGGTGAGGGGCCACATCAAAGCTTCACTCTCACTCCTGCGCTGCTTTGAGCTGCGGATCATCGAGGTCGAGGCGGTACATGAGCTGATTGTAATCGTAGCGTGGCGTGGCCACGGGATTGCCGGAGAAGGTCTCGGTATAGGTGCCTTCAAAATAGATGTATCGGCCGCCCTGCTGGTCGAAAAAGGCGTGGTGGCTGGGATTGTAGAAGGAGTATTTCGGATGGCTGGCGACCTTCACGGCCTTGCGCCACGGGCCTTCGATCTGCTTCGTTTCGAGATACCACACCTCGCCGAGGTGCGATTCCTTGCCGTCCTTTTGCACGGCGATCATGATCCAGCGCTGGCGATGCGCGTTCCAATGCACGCTGCCGCCGTGAAGCGTCACCGGCTGGCCGGAGGTGGCTTCTTTGACCTGGAGATAGGCTTTGTCCTTCGCGAGCTTGCCTTCCTTGATCAGCGTGGCCTCCGTTTCCTGCGTGAGTGGTTCGCTAGGTTGCCAGACATGCTCTTTCATCTCGTCGGACCAGGTGAAGGCCTCGTAGCTGGAGGTGTTTTGCACGTCCTCATAGGTCGCGGGCACTCGCGTGACGCAAAACGGCGTGGCGAAGTAGAAGTAATCACGCTCCACGCCATCCGCGCCGGTGCCTCGAGCACGCACGGTGTTGTTTTGGGGGTGCTGCCACGTGAATTCCTCGCCCAGCAAGGCCACCCGACGGAAGCGCTGCTCCTCCTCATCAAACTCGGCGATGCCATGCTCCAGCCGCTTGCCGAGATCTTTCCAGCGCGAGTAATGTGCCACGAGATGCTCCACGCCATTCGCGTCCTGGCACACCAGCAGGCCAAAGAGCCACACCGCGCCGGGTTCGTTGATCGGCAGCATCTTGCGCACCGCGCCCGCTTCATCGGCGAAGTATTCAAAGTGGATGCCGTCCTTGGGATCGAGGCCGCCTTTGTCCGGCACATCGCTCCAAGCGCAGGTGGTGTGAAAATTGCCGAGCGGGTAATTCGGCCGCTGCGTATCGCCCCAGAGCCAGAAGAGCCTGCCTTTCCACTCGGCCACCTGCACGGAGTCCTGCCCCATGACATCGGCGAAGAGATTCGGCCTCGGCAAAGGAGCTTCGATGCCCAGCAGCGAACTGTCTCGATAAATGCCTTGTCCCGTGATGCGGTAGAGACGCTCAGCGATGCTCGTGCGCATGATTTTCACCTCCGCTTTGGTGCCGTGTTTCGGCGTGAGCCGCACCCCGGCAAAGCCGAAGCCGTCTTTCGCAATGGCGTAGCCGGGGCTGCTCACGGTGAAGTGAACTTCACGCTCCATCAGCCCCGGTTCATCGAAGGCGATCCAGCCCGCGCTATCGGTCGTGAGGCTGAGGTGGTTCGTCGTGCGCAGCGTGACGAGCGGCACGCCGCGCCCGGAGTGCTCATCCACCACATGAATCCCGAACGGTACCTCCGCCCGAGCGAAAATAGCGCCAAGACAGATCAGCAAGGCATGACGAAGAACGGGAGGAAACATGCGGCGCGGTTTTTAGCATGGTGGGCATGCTTTGGGAACAAAATCATTCCTTCACCACCGCTGACCTTCCGGGCATCTGCACGAGCATGGTCGCGATGAAGATCGTGCCCGCACCGAGCCAGCCGATGAACTGGAGGCGTTCGCCGAGGAATAGAAAAGCGCCGAAGGCGGCGAATAGCGATTCGGTGGAGAGAATCACCGTCGCCTCGGCGGCGCGGGTGGCACGCAGGGCCATGGCGAGCAGTGTGAAGGTCAGCGCACTGGATAGAATGCCCACATAGAGCAAATCGGGCGCGGCTTGGACCATCGCATCAAGGCTCAGCGGTTCTAAAAACGAGGCGGTGATGCCTGCGAGCAAGGCGACGACGACGAATTGGACGGCGGTGAAGGTCGCGACCATGTCGAGGCGAGCTCCGATGCCTGTGATGACGACATGCAGCGCCCACATCGAGGCCGAGGCGGCGACCAGCCAGTCGCCGCGTGACAAGGCGGCGAGCGATCCGCCGCCGAGCAGCCACGTTCCGAAAAACGACAGCGCCGCCGCGACCCAGATCCACGGTCCTGGCCTCTGCCCGAGCATCAACCAGGCGAGGAAAGGTGTGATCACGACATACAAGGCGGTGAGGAAGCCACAGTTCGTCACGGACGCGGTGACGAGGCCGGTTTGCTGAAGGGCCGCCGCACCCAAAAAGGCCACGCCCGCAGCGATTCCGACGCGAAGCAGTTCAGACCTTGGCACGCGGCCTTTTTTGCCATGGCATTCACGCCATGCCAGCGGTGCCAAAGCGAGGCAGGCGAGCACGGAACGGATCGCCACAAACCAAAACGGCCCCACATGCTCCATCGCCCGCTTTTGGCAGAGAAACGCGAATCCCCACACGGCGGCGCAGGCCAGCAAAAGGAGATCAGCGCGGAGTCGGGTCATCCTGGCCTTTAGCCGTGATGAGAGGCGGTTCAACGACCGCGTGGCTTCGCTCGTGTGGCGGGCTTGCGACGGCGGGCGAGGATGAGGGCACGTTGAAGCTCCGCATTGCGCTGCTGAAGCTGGGAGACGGATTCGTCCGGGGCAGGCTCCGCAGCGGAAGGCTGGGAGAGCAGCGTTTCCATGGAGGGGAGCATGGGGAGGCTGCCATGGCCGGAAACGGCTTTGGTGGCAGCGGCTAGCTCTTCCATCTGTTCCTCGCAGAAACTAGGTGCCTCATGCTGAAAGGCAGCCGGAGATGCTCCTGCGAGCAGTCTTTCGAGCTCAATGATGCGGGCTTTGGCACTGGGAAGTTCCGAGCACATGCGGCGGGCGGCATCCAGCGAGGCCTGGAGTTCAAAGACGCGGCGCTCATGCTGCTCGGTGGCGATGTCGAGACGGTTCAAGGTGCCCGCAGCACGCACATCGGCATCGTCGAGACGCTTGGCGGACTCGGCGCGGAAGGCATCAAACTGCCGCTGCATCTCGCCGCGCCAGGCATTGGCATCGGAGCGGATGTCGAGGAGGCTCTTTTGCTGGTCGAGGATCTGCTTTTCGAGCTTTTCAGAACGCTCCTGCATCTGCCGACGCTGGCGCAGCAGCAGGATGATGCGGATGAAGGCGATCAGCAGCAGGCCAGCGAGGATGCAGAGCACGACGAAAAGCAGCTCTTCATTCTGGGTCGTGAATTTGAGGTTCCAATTCATGTCTGCTTATAGCAGCAAGCCACACGCCATTTCAATGCGCGGCTTGATCCTTCGCTTCTGTGGATTTTTAACGGCTCTCGAAGCGGTGCGAGAATCTTCCGCCGCCTTCGCCCAGCCGCAAATTCCAGCTTGCGTTCACCCCCCAGCCGTCTAAAACACGCGTCCGCCAACACAAATGCCTCGATAGCTCAGTTGGTAGAGCAGTTGACTCTTAATCAATTGGTCGAAGGTTCGAGTCCTTCTCGGGGTACCACTCTCAAACGAGAGTGGTTCAGGCGAAGAAAGCTTATTTCTTCGGTTTTGGAGCCTCCTGCTTCGGATAGCCTTCCAGCTTCACCACGCTCACGGCAGTCTCTGTGGGGAAATCCGCCGGCACAGCGGCGGTCTGCTCCACATCACCGGTGGCGGCCCATTCGGTGCCGCGTTGGATGATCGTGAAGAAGCCACGATCCAGCATCGAGTAGTCTGCGTGGCCGAGCGTGGTGTGGAAGACGCGGCCTTGGTGATACTTGAGCACCAGGTTGTTCGGTTCCTGCACGGCGGTGAGGTCCGATTTGGCACTGGAGAGGATTTCGACGTTCTCGGCCGGGCCGCGCAGCTTGCTATAGAGTTCGTCTTTGCAATGCAACCAGCGCTTTGGCAGGCCGCGGGTGATGGGGTGCTCGCTGTTTTGGATCTCCACGATGAACTCGTGCTGCGGGCCGTGGGCACCGCCGTTGCCGGCGCTGGTATCGCGGAAGAGCTTTCCATCCTTCACATAGAGCCAGGGGCCGCTCTTCTCATTTCGACCACCCCAGCCGCCCACGCCGATCATGTCGTTGTATTCCTTCCACTCGGGGAAGGAATTGTTCGCCGCATGCACGGAGACAAAGCCACCGCCATCCGCGACATACTTCGTGAAGGCATCACGCACATTTTGCGGCCATGGCTCGCCGTTGTAATTGCTCACCACGGCCTTGTAGGCGGTGAAGTCGGGTTTGAAGGCATGCCACGCCTCGGGTGGCGATCCTTTTGGTGGGGAGGTGCTCACCTCGACGGTGAAGGCACCGCTGGATTCCAGCGCATGTTTCAGCACCGGCGTGGTGATGTCCCATTTATGGTTGTTTTGACCGTCCACGATGAGGACTTTGAGTTTGTCCGCCGCTGAAAGCATGACGGCGGAGCTGAGCAGGAGAAGGGAAGCGAATAAAAGGCGCATAAGCAGGCGGTGATTATCAAATCGGTCCTGTTCTGGCAAGAACGAAGGTTGCTCGCAGGCCTTCCGCGCTTCAAACTGGCTGCGGCCTTGCCTCAAGACCGATGCTCATTCCCGCTCTCCTGCTTTATTTCGCCCTCCTTGCCCTGCTCGCGGTTATTTCCGCGGCGGAGACGGCGATTCATAGCGTTCGCGATGTGGAAAAGCAGCTCCAGGCGGCGGGTGAGGGTTCCGTGGCCCGTCACCTGCGGGAAATCAGCGCGAACCCTTTTGCGCCGTTGCAGCAGGCGCAGCTCCTTTCCGCCGCGCTGAACCTCTCCCTGGCCGCCATCGGCGTGTGGATCGTGACCGGTCCGCTCAAAGCCATGGGCTGGAATCCATGGCTGGCATCCTCCCTGCTATTCCTAGGCACCGTGATCCTCGGAGACATGGTGCCCAAATTTTTCGCTGCCAGAGCACCCGCCGTGGTGCTGCTGGCCAGCCTCCGCCTCCTGCGCCCGCTGCGCCGCGTGCTCGATCCGCTCACGAGCATCGTGGACCGCACGGCGGATGCCTTGCTGCTCAAATTTGTGCCGCAGCATGTGAAGACGCGCCTGCCTGTCACCCGTGATGAATTCGAAACACTCGTCGAAATGCGTGAGGAGCAGGGCCTCCTCGGCAGCGAGGAAAGCGCCATGATCCACGAGGCGCTGGAGATCGAGGAACTCACCGTGCGTGACTGCATGGTGCCGCGAGTGGATCTGCCGATGATGTCTGCCGAGGACTCCGAGGGCAAAACATCCGCCATGCTCGAACGGGCCGCCGGACGCTTCGTCATCGTCTATGGCGAGACGCCGGACAGCGTGCTCGGCATCGTGGATGCCACCGCGTGGAAGCTCGCTGGGCGTCCTTCCTGGCGTGCCAGCCTGCAAACGCCCGCCTTTGTGCCCGAGACGATGCCCATCCTCGATGCCCTCAATGAGCACCTGCGGGACAAAACCACGCCGCTCATCATCGTGGACGAATACGGCGGCCTCGAAGGCATGATCAGCCGCCGTGAAATCGCTGACTGGCTGCTCTACGATGCCGCTCCATGGCGTGGCGAGGCCGCAGAAATCCGCGATCTCGGACACGGGCGTTTCCTTCTCGATGGTGGCGCACGCCTCGATCATCTCAAAGACGAACTCGGCATCGACCTCGACACCGAAGCAGGCGGCATCGACACCATCGGCGGCCTGCTTTTCACCCATCTCGGGCATGTTCCCAAGCCTGGCGAACGCTGCCAGCTCGGTGAGGCCGAGTTCAAGGTGCGCCGCGTCGTCCGTGCTCGCATCCAGGAAGTGGAGCTGCGCCTCCAGACAAAGCACGCGGCAGATGCGGAGGAAGGCTAAACCTGCATTTCGCACACGCTGGGATCGAAGTGCTCAGTTCTCAGTGCTCAGTGGAAATGACCCATCGCCAGGCGAACCCCAACGAACCCGTATTTCTCACACTCGTTTTGGCCGCAGAGGGGCAAAGAGGCAGAGGACGCAGAGATTTCCTTCTGTTTTATCTCTGCGCGCTCCGCTCCTCTGCCCCTTTGCGGCAAACACTTTGTCAGGTGCAGCGTGGCAGGTGTGAGAAATGCGGGCTAAGCCCTCTGGCAGGACGCTCCCGAAAATAGAGTGATGTGCTTTTTTCGGAGCGAGATCCATGCAGCCTCAGCTCAGCAGCCCGTCGATGTTGATCAGATGAAGCTGGCGACCGTTTGCGCCGTCGGGAGCGTCGATGCAGACGAGCTTTTCATCGCGGCTGCTGCGCGGATGGCAGTCGCAGCGCCACTCGCCTTTGTATTCCGGCGGCTGCGGGAAGTAGCCCAGGTCAATGCGCTTCTTCGAGGCGATGTGATACAGGTGCGGCGTCTGAATGCGGCGCACGCCTTGGGCGTAGGTGTCGTTGAGAATCCACTCGTTGTTCTTGAGGTAGGTGAGGTGCCCGCCTTTATCGAGGATGCCGTGACCGATCTCCTCCATGATGCCGCTGTCCTTGTCCTCGAAGAGGAAATCACCCCAGTCGTTGTTTCCCAGCCAGCCCTTGGCCTGCGAGAGGATGTGCGTGGCATCCCGCCAGATGAAATGGGAGGCGTAGCCATTTGGGATGACGATGCGCAGGTCGCTGCCGTCCATGTTCGCCGTGATGAGGCGTGTCAGATGGCCGCCCTTCGGCTGCGTCCAGCGGTGCAGCATGATGAAGCGCTTCCCATCCGGCCCCACGAGCAAATGATAGGCGTGATGCTTCGAATCGGGATGATTCTCCATCACCGTGCCGGTCTTTGAAAGCAGCTCATGGCTCACGATGAGCTTCTCCGCGCCGGTTTCCAGATTCACCTGCGTCACACCGCTGCCAGCGGGAGCCATCTCGTCAAAGAAGCGGTCCTTGATGCCCGCGTAACCATAGCCAAGACGGCAATCGGCCACGCGGGAAAAGTCACAGCTCACCGCTTCCTTGCCATTCGGGCTCAAAGCATAGATCGGAGCGGGCAGCGTGTGCTTCTCCATCGTCTTCACATCGAGGATATGGCAGACGTATTTGTCCTTCTCGCGGTCATTCCAGATCACCTTCGACTCCGTGCCGGGAATCCATTGCAGCATGCAGCCTTGCTGCCAGTTCCACGCGTTCGACTTGCCCAGCGGGATCCATTTGTCGCCATCCTGAATGTCCACCATACCAACTTCGATCACATCGTCTGCCGTGGGCGAACGATGCTCGAAGCTCACCTTGTTCGAGAGCACGAAGCGGTTGTCCGGCGAGAACTGGAGCTTGTCGTAGTAGGCGAACCAGTGGAAGCCTGGCCCCTTCGTGATCTTACGCGTGGACGGGAATGAGGGCGATTCTTGACCACGAACAGCAAAAGGAGCGAGAGCGAGGGTGGAGAGAAAGTGGCGGCGGTGGGTCATGTGAGGAAGGAGTACGCGGATCGTGAAGCCTCGTGTCATCGAAGGGCCAAAATAAGCTGTTCAAAATCATCGCCAAGCTCCACCTGGTGCATCGTTTTTGGTGTTTGAAGGCGGAAGAAGGCTCGCCACTGCTTAGCGACATGTTTGCCACCTATCTGCACGACCTGAGCCCGAAGATCATCCAGTTCACGGAGACGATCGGCATCCAATGGTATGGCTTGGCGTATGTGACGGGCTTTTACCTGACCTATCTCGTCATGCGATTTTTGGCTCGCCGAGGACTCTCGCAGATCGCGGAGAAAGACGTGGGAGATTTCATCACCGGCGTGGCCTTGTTTGGCGTCATCTTGGGTGGGCGTCTCGGCTACATGCTGCTGTACAACTTCGATGAATTCATCCAACGTCCGTGGGTCTTTCTCATGCTGCATCAGGGCGGCATGGCCAGCCACGGTGGCATCGCGGGCGTGGCTCTCTACTGCCTCTGGTATGCTCGAAAGCATCGCATCTCATGGACGGGCATCGGGGATACGCTGGTGTGCGGAGCCCCCCTCGGCATCTTTCTGGGTCGTATCGCCAATTTCATCAACGGAGAGCTTTTTGGCCGGGTGACGACGGTGCCATGGGCGATGAAATTTCCTACCGAGCTGCTGCATGAGGATTTCGTGAAGCAGGGCGGGGAACTGCCCCCCATGCCGGACTACCTCCAGCACAGCCCTGACATCATCGCCTGGTTTGAGCAGCATCGCGGTGGACGGCCTGAATTGGAGGCGATCTTGCATCCCCGGCATCCCTCGCAGCTCTATGAGGCATTTGGCGAAGGATTACTCCTCACGCTGGTGCTGCTCTGGATCCGCGTGAAATGGCCCAAAATGCCGCATGGCATCATCTCGGGGTTGTTTTTCATTTTGTATGCCGTGGTGCGCATCGCCCTCGAAGGCGTGCGCCAGCCAGATAGCGGCTCTTCCATGATCATGGGCCTCACCAAAGGGCAGTTTTTTTCCACCTTCATGATCGCCGCTGGCCTGGCCTTCATCCTGATCGGCTGGCGACGCCGTGAGAAGGCGGGCTCTGAGCGGTGATGAGTCGTTGTTTTCGTGCAAGCCCTGCCCGAATGCCATCGAGGACGACCGATGAGGGCTCCGTGATGTACCAGGGCCATTCCTGGCCCTTCTAAAGCTCACGGGGCAAGAATGCCCCGGATACGGCTTCCCCCCTCGGAGGGCTGGATTGCATTCCAGCCCAAATGCCATCGGGGACGTCCGATGAGGGATCCGGGATGTACCAGGGCCATTCCTGGCCCTTCTAGAACCCACGGGGCAAGAATGCCCCGGATACCGCCTCCCCGCCAAACCGCCTCGCCGCCACAAGAGCCCCCTCTTGGCCATCAAACACACCGGTCTTTGCCCTCAAACACACAGCTCTTTGAGGGCAAAGAGTCCTTTCCAGACCCCTAAAACCACGAAAAACGCCCCAAAGCCACTCCGCTGAGGGCTTGAAGGCTTCAGAAAACTGTTTCCATGAACATCATGTTCGCCGATTTCGCCGGAGGCCAGTTTCTTCGCACCGATTCCTTCCAGTACCCGCCCGCAACGCCTCGCGTAGCGATGCGGGCAGGCCCTCGTCTCAAAGTCTTGCCATCCACTCCGCTCCCTGCTTGGATAAGAGAAATACCTTCATGGCCCGCAAAGCATCTTCCAAGCCCGAGTCCAGCAACTCCACCGCCACCATCGGCTTCGAGGCGAAGCTCTGGCTCACCGCCGACAAGCTGCGGAACAACATGGACGCGGCGGAATACAAGCACGTCGTCCTCGGCCTCATCTTCCTCAAATACATCTCCGACACCTTCGAGGAACACCGCGCCAAGCTCCTCGCCGGCCAGGGCGACTACGCCGGGGCCAATGCCGAGGACCCGGACGAATACAAAGCCGAAAACGTCTTCTGGGTGCCCGCCGATGCCCGCTGGTCTCACCTCCAGGCCAACGCCAAGCAGCCCACCATCGGTAAGATCGTGGATGACGCCATGGTTGCCATCGAGCGCGACAACCCACGCCTCAAAGGCGTCCTCCCCAAGGACTACGCCCGCCCCGGCCTCGACAAGCAGCGCCTCGGCGAACTCATCGACGTCATCGCCACCATCGAGCTCACCGCCGCCAGCGAGGGCGAGAAGACCCACCGCTCCGTCGATCTGCTCGGCCGCGTGTATGAGTATTTCCTCACCCGCTTCGCCAGTGCCGAGGGCAAGAACGGCGGCCAGTTCTACACCCCGTCCTGCGTCGTGCGCTGCCTCGTCGAGATGCTCGCCCCCTACAAAGGCCGCATCTACGACCCCGCCTGAGGCTCCGGCGGCATGTTCGTGCAGTCGGAAAAATTCGTCGAATCCCACGGCGGCAAGCTCGGCGACATCAGCATCTACGGGCAGGACAAATGGGCGCGGCGGCAGCGCCCATTTGGTCTCGCAACGCGAGCCCGCAGGGTGAGGCTGCGGCGGCAGCAGCCGAAACAAAGCAACGCCACCACCCGCCGCCTCGCCGTGATGAACCTCGCCCTGCGCGGCATCGAGGCCGACTTCGGCCCCGAGCACGCCGACACCTTCCGCCGCGACCTCCATCCCGACCTCCGCGCCGACTACGTCCTCGCCAACCCGCCCTTCAACGACTCCGACTGGTTCCGCAAGGACGACGACGTGCGCTGGCAGTTCGGCGTCCCGCCCAAGGGCAACGCCAACTTCGCCTGGGTGCAGCACTTTATCCACCACCTCGCGCCGCACGGCATGGCCGGCTTCGTCCTCGCCAATGGCAGCATGTCTTCGAACCAGTCCGGCGAGGGCGACATCCGCCGCGCCCTCATCGAGGCCGACCTCGTGGACTGCATTGTCGCCCTCCCCGGCCAGCTCTTCTACAGCACGCAGATTCCCGTCTGCCTCTGGTTCCTCGCGAAAAACAAAGCCGCCGACGCCAAACGCGGCTTCCGCGACCGCCGCAAACAGACCCTCTTCATCGACGCCCGCAAACTCGGCACCCTCATCGACCGCGTCAACCGTGCCCCATCGAATCCGTCTCTCAACTGACTTATGGCCTCACCAATTCGCTGGCTGCACCTCTCAGATTTCCACGTTGGAAAAGACGACTACGCGGGGCGAAAGATGTTCGATTACAACATCGCGCACGTGAAACAGCGGAAGGAAGAAGGCTTCGCACCCGACTTGCTCTTCATCACTGGTGACTTGGCGAACAAAGGCCTCAAATCCGAATATGAGGATCTGTGGTTGGAGTTTGTGTTACCGCTCCAGGAACTACTTGGAAACAATATCGCCGAGCGAACCTTCGTTGTTCCCGGCAATCACGATGTCGACCGCGACCACAACCAAGCCTTCGGTCGTGAGGAAATGCTATCGGATTCCAGCCGCCACTTTGACCCGACCGAAAAAGGCCTCAAATCGCGGCAGATGCTTCTGCCGCGCTTCCAAGCCTTCAACGACAACGACCAGACCCCGTGCAAAGGGGCGTTCGTAAATGCTGCGGGAGCCTTCTCAACGATGCTGACGCTCGATGGCACAAAAGTCGGCATAGCGGGAATCAACACCGCTTGGCTTTGCAAGGATGACCACGACGAGAGGAAGCTGACACCCGGCAAAGGAATGGTCGAACAAGCTCTGAACTCCTTGAAGGAGGCGCAGCTTTGTATCGTGTTAGGCCATCATCCGCTCGACTGGCTTTTGCCTGCCGAGCAGAAACCTATCAAGAGCCTCTTCGGCCAGAATGCCGTAATATACTTGCACGGCCATCTTCATGAGGAATGGGCAGAGCCGACATATGGCGGAGGGCATCACTTCTTAGCTATTCAGTCGGGAGCCGCCTTCCAAGCTCGTGAACGCGAGAAGTGGCGAAATGGCCTTGTGTGGGCCGAAGCCGATTTGGATGTAGGCGAACTTCGCCTTCAAGCTCGCCGCTGGATTCCAAACCAACAGGCATGGGTGCCTGTAACCGAAGCATTCCACGAGAATCACCGTAAGGGCGACTGGTGGCACTATCCGCTTCCGGGCACTGAGCTAGCCAAGAAGCTTGCCCAATCCCCTGTGTCTCTCGCCAAGCCCGTGCCAAAGGGCTGGTCAATTTCCAAGTCCAGCGAACTCGCCCAGCATCTTGTTCCAATAGACGAGGACGCAGCGGTTCGCTTCTTCAACGGTGCTGCCCCGTCATGGGCGACTGCTCTGTCAACTTCCATTCCCCGCCGGAACATAGTTGCCGCCCTCACTGCTCGTTTTCAGGATGCAGAGACTGTCACTCGTCCCATCGTCACAGTTTTGCTGGCCGCTGGGTGCGAAGGAAAGACAACCGCGCTGCTTCAAGCGGCTCACCAAGTGGTGCAGAATAAACCCGAGTGGCATATTTTACGACGCGGCGATGATGCCGAGCCCTTGCAGCCTGCGGAAATCCTTCCTCTATTGAGCAAGGAGCATCGTTGGCTCGTCGTGATAGACGAAGCTGACCGCGTCGCGAAAAGTGTCGTAGAACTCCTCCCTCGACTGCCCAGCCAACTCCAAGGACGGGTTCATTTTCTCTTAGCGTGCCGTGACTCGGACTGGTTGGGGTCACACGCGAATGAACTCAAATGGTCAAGCGTCTGCGATTTCCAGCAGAAGCGTTTAGCTGGCCTCGGCATGGCAGACGCAGAGGCTGTAGTTGCGGCTTGGGCGTGCTTCGGGAAGCTCGGGCTCGGAGACTTGGCAAACGTCCCAGAAAACAAGCGGGCTGCGCTCCTGGATAAAAAGGCTCACGAAGAGGCGATGACGAATCAAGGGGCTTTCTTTGGTGCGCTGCTAGCCGTTCGCCACGGAAGTGATTTACCAAACCACGCGAGGCTGATGTTGGAGCGCTTGAGCCTGCGACAAATTCCTGGAGGCTCAACGCTACGGCAGGCCCTTGGATTTATCGCGGCGATGCATTCAGAAGGCTTGGAGTTTCTGTCTCGTCCGGTGCTGGCACAGGCTTTGGCATGTCCACTGGCACGACTACATCGGGAAGTCCTCGTGCCATTGGGTCAAGAAGCTGCGGCTACTGTCACATCATCATCTGTTTTCACGCGTCACCGGCGAATCGCAGACGCCATTGTTTCTGTTTTGGCGACAGACTTTGCTACGGATGTATCCGTTCTTTTTCTGACTCTCGCAACCGCCGCAATCGACACTTATAAAGACGGTGTTACTGTTCCGGACTTGGCGGCGTGGCGTTACCGGATCGCCGAACACTTTTTTGAAACAGGCAGAACTGACCTTGCGCTCGAGATTGCCAGAGCGGTCCTCGACCATGAAAATGACAATGCAATGACTCGGACAAATGTTGCGAACCTGTTTCGAAAAGCCGAACAACCAGAGATTGCTGTGGAGGTTTTCAGGAAGGTTCCGACTTCCGCGAAACTTGACCGCGGCTTCTTCTTCGAGTGGTCCGCTGCAGAAGGAAGCAGTGGAGACCAAATAGCAGCCAATATTCTCGCCGCGTTCTCACTGAGCGATGACTGTCCTGCTGCTCGAGTGGCGAACGATGATGCTAAGAAAGTGTTGGCAGGGCTTGGGGTGTCCTTCGCGGAACTGTTTGTGAAGTATCGTGAGACGGCGTTTCGAGACGGTCGTGTTGCGGTCGCGATTCTCGGCCAGCAACTGCGGCTCGACCCCACAACCGCAAGCTACTTCAAAAAGCATATTGAGGAAGGAAAAGCAGACGGCGCAGCAGTGCCCGCCGTCGATGAGGCTTTCGTCCTCTTCAAAAACGGGGTGTCAGTTGCGGAATCCATCGGGGTCAATGACCGCGTCGGAACTTTCGTTCCGGATGCAGCTCATCTCGACTTCGCTGGATTGCAGCGGTTAATTTATGCGTCCATCGAGTCCGGGCAGAGGTAGGACGTGGCTTTGGGGTATTTAGCCGGGCGACCGTCGCGCGGGCGTGGTCTGGCACACGCAGGGCAGCGGCAAGAGTTTCTCCATGCTCTTCTTCGCCGCGCGCGTGGTGCGGCATCCGGCGATGCAGAACCCGACGCTGGTGGTGCTGACCGACCGCAATGATCTCGACGACCAGCTTTTCGGCCAGTTCCAACGCTGCGCGGACATCCTCGGCCAAACTCCGGTGCAGGCCAGCGGGCGCGAGCATTTGCGCGTGCTGCTGAATCGGGCGAGCGGCGGTGTGGTGTTCACGACCATTCATAAATTCATGCCGGAAAAGGGCGAACTGATGCCCGAGCTGAGCGCGCGGCAGAACATTGTCGTGATCGCGGATGAAGCGCTTCGCAGCCAGTATGGATTCGGCGGCAAGGTGAATGAGAAGACCGGTGAGATGTCCTACGGCTTCGCCAGCAACCTGCGCGATGCCTTGCCGAATGCGTCGTTCATCGGCTTCACCGGCACGCCCATCGAGAAGACGGACGCGAACACGCGGGCGGTCTTCGGCGATTACATCAGCATCTACGACATCCAGCGCGCCGTCGCCGACAAGGCCACGGTGCCGATCTATTACGAGAGCCGCATTTCCAAGCTGAGCCTGAACGCCGCCGAACTGCCGAAGCTCGACGCGGAGTTTGAGGAGATCACCGAAGGCGAGGAGCTGACGAAGAAGGAAAAGCTCAAGACGAAGTGGGCCGCGCTGGAGGCGCTGGTGGGCGATCCGAAACGCATCGCGCTCGTGGCCGCCGATCTGGTGGCGCATTTCGAGAAGCGCGTGGAGGCGATGGACGGCAAGGCGATGATCGTCTGCATGAGCCGCCGCATCTGCGTGGATCTTTACGACGCGCTGATCAAACTGCGGCCCGAGTGGGAGGCGGAGACGCTAAAGGTCGTGATGACCGGCAGCGCCGAAGACGGCCCCGAGTGGCAGAAGCACATCCGCAGCAAAGATGCCCGGCGCAAACTGGCGAACCGCTTCAAGGACGCCAAGGATCCCTTCAAGATCGTGATCGTGCGCGACATGTGGCTGACCGGCTTCGACGCGCCCTGCCTGCACACGATGTATGCCGACAAGCCGATGCAGGGCCACGGCCTCATGCAGGCCATCGCCCGCGTGAACCGCGTCTTCCGCGACAAGCCCGGCGGGCTGGTGGTGGATTACCTCGGCCTTGCCGATCAGCTCAAGAAGGCGCTCGTCACCTACACCGAGAGCGGAGGGCAGGGGAACCCGACCTTCGACACCGCCCAAGCCATCGCCGTGATGCTGGAGAAACACGGCATCGCCTGCGACATGATGCACGGGTTCAACTGGGACAAGTGGACCACCGGCAAACCCACTGAACGCCTTGCGCTCATCCCCGCCGGACAGGAGCACATTCTCGAACAGGAAGACGGCAAGAAGCGGTGGGTCCAGGTGGTGACGGAACTCTCCCGCGCCTTTGCCCTCTGCGCCGCCAGCGATGAAGCCACGGAGATTCGCGACGACGTGAGTTTTTTCCAAGCCCTGCAAGCCGCGCTGAACAAGCAGAGCAGCCAGAATCGAAAGACGCCCGAGCAAATCGACGCCGCCATCCGCCAGCTCGTGAGCAAGGCCATCACCACCGAAGGCCAGGTGATCGACGTCTTCACCGCCGCTGGATTGCCCAAGCCGGACATCAGCATCCTGAGCGACCAATTCCTCGCCGAAGTGCGCGGCCTCAAGCACAAGAACGTCGCCGCCGAGCTGTTGGAGAAGCTGCTCAAGGACGAACTCAAAGTCCACTCCAAGCGCAACCTCGTGCAGAGCCAAGTCTTCAGCGAGAAGCTCAAGAAGACCCTCAACGCCTATCACAACCGGGCCATCTCGACGATGCAGGTCATCGAAGAGCTGATCAAACTCGCCAAGGACCTCGACGCCGCGACGAAGCGCGGTGAGAACCTCGGCCTGACCGACGACGAAATCGCCTTCTACGATGCCCTCGCCTCGAACGACAGCGCCGTGCAAGCCATGGGTGACGACAAACTCAAGCTCATCGCAGCGGAGTTGATCACTCAGGTGAAGACGAGCGTCACCATCGACTGGACCCTCCGCGAAGGAGCGAGAGCGAAGATCAAAGTGATGGTGAAGCGCATCCTGAACAAACACGGCTACCCGCCGGACTTGCAGGAAGAGGCCGTGAAGACCGTGTTGGCCCAGGCGGAGTTGCTGTATGCGGAGTGGGTGTGAATAAAGAGGCCTTCAGAACAGCCTCGCGCTGCGCAACCGGGCGGCCAGCGCTTGCTGGCGCTCGCCCATGGCATCCCGGTTGACTCCCTTGTTCCACCCCGTTGACTCGCTTCGCTCACCCTTCGGGCAGCCTAACGGCAGTTTGCCCCGGTGCGTTTGGAAGAACATGGGCCCGGCTATTTGCCTTCGGCCATCTCCACTGCGTTCCGGTTCCGCTGCGCTCCGGTTCCCTCCGGTCGGTTGTGTCGCCCGGCGGGTCATGCAGGCAGGATCTGTGCTGGAATCGGATGAACCAAGAACGAAGAACTACGAACGAAGAACCTCTGTGCCCTTCCGTGTGTTCCGTGTCTTCCGTGGTTGTCCTGCCTTGAGCCGCGAGCGGAGTCGCGGACGACTTCACGGGGCCCGAGGGAATACTCGATTGCTGAATGCTGATTTCTGATTTTTGAAGGGGGAGCACCTGAAACCTGAACCGGGAGGAGGAGGAGGAGGAGGAAGAGAGCCGAGCGAAGCGAGGCAGACAGCCAAAGGCTGCCCGCAGGGAGAGCAAAGCGAATCAACGAGGAAGATGGCACTGAGCACTGAACACCGAAGCTCTATCCTTTGCGGTCCTTGCGATCCTTTGCGGCGATTCCTGGCTTGGGGCAGAACGGGCTTAAGCCCGAACTACGAACGAAGAACTGCGGACAGGAGTATCCGCGCTCCCTTTCTCCCCATCTCCAAGTCTCCTTGCCCTTCGCTTTTCTGCCTCGTGGCTGAATAAAAATGCCTGCGCGGCATCCATGAGCCGTGCAAACTGGCAAGGTGACTTCCCCCACGGCTCCGATGACGAACAACGACGCGCTGCGTCGGCTGCTGGGGTTTGCGCGGGGGCATTGGCGGATGGCGGCGGGGCAGATGGGGCTGGCGGTGGCGGGGACACTGCTCATCCTGGTGTTTCCGGGGGTGGTGCGGTGGTTCATGGATGAGATCATCCCGTCGAAGAATGTGGGCGGGATCTGGCAGGCGGGGCTGCTGGCGCTGGGGGCCTTCACGGTGCGGGAGGCGCTGTTTTATGTGCGGACGCGGCTGAGCTGCGCCTTTGAGCAGGCGATGATCACGGATCTACGGGGTCAACTGCACCGCAAAATGGCGCATCTGCCGCTGCGCTGGTTTGATCATCAGACGACGGGGGATGTGATGACGCGGCTGGCGGATGATGTGCCGGCGACGCAGCGGGTGATCCTGGAGGGCATCGAGCAGGGGGCGACGGCGGTGCTGCAAATCATGCTGACGGCGGTGGTGATGCTGGTGGTGGATGCGCGGCTGGCGCTGATCGTGATGGCGCCGACGCCGCTGATCGCGGCGGGTGGGTGGATTTACAGCCGCTGGGTCTCCCCCCGGAGCACGGCGGCGCGGGAGGCGACGAGCCGGCTGAATGACACGCTGCATGATACGATCACGGGGATCCGGCAGGTGAAGAGCTTCACGGCGGAGGAGGCGCGGCAGGCGCAGTTCACGGTGGCGAGCGAGGACCTGAAGCGGCGGCAGACGCATCTGATGGCGGCGTGGGCGTTTTATGCGCCGTCGATGACGCTGCTGGGCAATGCGGGTCTCATTTGGCTGCTGATGGCGGGGGCGGGATGGTGCATCCGCGGGGAGATGTCGCCGGGGCAACTGATGCAGTTCATCCTGCTGGTGGGCTTTTTGTATGAACCGATCGCCCGGCTGCATGGGGTGAACCAGACGCTCATGAACGGTCTGGCGGCGGCGAAGCGGGTCTTTGAGATCCTAGACGAGAAGGACGTGGAGGACCTGGAGGCGGGCCGCGAGCTGCGGGAGGTGCGGGGGGAGGTGGCGTTCCGCGAGGTGAGCTTTGGCTACCATGAGGATCGGGAGATCCTGCATGGGATTACGTTTGAAGCGTTACCGAGGCAGACGGTGGCCTTTGTGGGGGCGACGGGGAGCGGGAAGAGCACGCTGTTTCAACTGCTGACGCGGTTCTACGAGCCGCAGAAGGGGGTGATCGCGCTGGATGGACTGCCGTTGAAGGAAGTGAGCAAGGCGTCACTACGCAAAGCGGTGGGATATGTAACGCAAGAGGCGTTCTTATTTGCCGGGACGGTGCGGGAGAATCTGCGCATCGGTCGTGAAGACGCCTCCGAAGATGAAATGTGGCGTGCGTTACATTTGGCCTGCGCGGAGGAGTTTGTGCGAGCGATGCCGGGCGGCCTGGATGCGGAGGTGGGGGAGCGTGGGGTGCTGCTGAGCGGCGGGGAACGGCAGCGGCTCGCGATGGCGCGGGCCTTTTTGAAGGATGCGCCCGTTTTGCTGCTGGATGAGGCGACCTCAGCGGTGGATGCGAAGTCCGAGCATCTGATCCAGCAGGCTTTGGACACGCTGCGGCAGGACCGGACGTGTTTCATCATTGCGCATCGGCTGGCCACGATCACCAAGGCGGATGTGATCCATGTGATGCAGCATGGGCGCATCATTGCCAGCGGCACGCATGAGCAGCTCCAGGCGCAGAATGGGTATTACCGCGAGCTGGTGGCGCACTCGGCGCTGGCGTCTGCGTGAGGGGGGAGTTCCGGGGATAGGTTCACCACAGAGGACACGGAGATGCACCGAGTTTTTGCAGGAGGGCAGAGAATGGAGACGAGCGAGTCAAAGCTGCCCATGCTCAGGGTAGCGTCGGGTTCCGGGCGTGACCGTTCCCGTCTCTGTGTTCCTCCGTGATCTCTGTGGTCGAGAATGCAGGCCGATCACGCTTCCACTGGCTGCACACACGGCACCGAGGGACCGGTGGCCTGGGCAAAGCGGGTCTTTGAGCGGACCATGAGGGTACCGAGGCAGTAGTCCGCGAGAGGAAAGACCACATTGAAGTTCTTGTGCATGTAACGGTGATGCAGGAGGTGGTGGCCGTTGAGGCGGCGGAAGACCCAGGGCTTTTCCACGCGGCGCTGCTTGGGCAGGTGCATGCACCAATGGATGTACTCATAGGTGCCATAGTAGCCGGTGATGGCGATGATGGCTCCGACGAGGAAGGCGAAGTGCCCGGTGAGCAGGGCGACGGCGAGGGACGGCAGGGAGCCGAGGAGGATGAGCACGGGGCCGTTCCACCAGGCCATGGGGATGGTCTCTTTGTCTTTTTCCTGGACGAGGTGGTAGGTGTGATCGGCCTTGAAGACCTGATGATGCACGACAGCGTGCGCTTGGAAGGCATAACGGAAGCTGCCGACGGGGCGATGCATCACAAACTTGTGGATCGACCATTCAAAGAAGGAGGCGAAGATCACATTCGCGCCGATTCCGGCGGCGCACCAAAGCAGGAGTTCGTTCATGGGGTGGGGTTCGAGGCGGTTGCGGCAGGGCTGTTAAGGGGCTGTTAAGGGGCTGTTAAGGGGCTGTTTAGGGGCTGTTTAGGGGCTGTTTAGGGGCTCAGCGAGGGCGGCGATGCTGGGACAGTTCAATCTGAAAAACCAGCCCTTTTATCCAGAAACTTCGTTTCACGGCGTGCGGCCTCATTTGGCATCGAAAGAATCCCTGCTACGGCTTCGTCATTTCCGCCCGCATGTCCTTCCGCACCACCCTCGCCACCCTTTTTGCATTCGCTTTGCCTGCTGCTGCCCAGCCGGTCACCACGCCCGTTTTTTGGCCGGTGAAGGCTGGCCCCACCCGCGATGGCATCGTGCCTGCGGCGGATGTGGCGAAGCTGCCGCTCGAATGGGATGGGGTCACGAATAAAAACATCGCCTGGCGCACGCCGCTGGAAGGCAGCGGTCACAGCACGCCGGTGATCGGCGGGGCGGTGATCTGGTTCACTGCGGCCACGGCGGACGGAAAGAAGATGTATGTGTATGGCATCGACCGCCAGAGCGGGAAGATCCTGCATCACATCCTCCAGTTTGAAAACGAGGCTCCCGAGGAGCTTGGCAACCCGCTCAACAACTACGCCGCGCCTTCGCCGGTGCTTGAAGAGGACGCGCTCTATGTCCATTTCGGCACTTACGGCACGGCCCGCCTCGATCCCGCCACGGGCAAGACCGTGTGGCAGCGCCGCGACATCAATGCCCGCCACTTTCGCGGTCCCGGCTCCTCGCCCCTCGTGCATGGTGACCTGCTCGTTTTGACCTTTGACGGCATCGACAAGCAGTTCGTAACCGCCCTCAACAAAAAGACCGGCGAAACTCTTTGGATCACACCCCGCACTACGGACTACGGCGACCTCGACAAGGAAGGCAAGCCCACCCGCGATGGCGACATGCGCAAGGCCTACCACACGCCCGCCGTCTTCGATTTGAACGGCACGGAGGTCCTCGTCTCCATCGGCTCGCGAGCCGCTTTCGGTTACGAGGTCAAAACCGGCAAGGAACTCTGGACGGTGCGTCACGGAGGCTTCAACGCCGCCATCCCGCCCGTGCGCCTCGGTGATCTGCTCATCCTCAACACCGGCTCCGAGCGTGCCCACACTGTCGCCATCCGCATCGACGCCAAAATGACCGGCGACATCACCGAGAGCCACACCGTCTGGGATAAAGACAAGCGCAACGCCAGCGAGGCCTGCCCGGTGCTGCTGGACGGCACCTACTACCAGATCACCCGTGGTGGCATCCTCTCCGCCACCGATGCCCAAACCGGCAAGGACCTTTGGGAAGACCGCCTTCAGGGTCGCTTCCTCCCCAGCCCTATCGTGCTCGGTGATAAGCTGCTCATTTGCAACGATCCCGGCCAGTGCTACCTCGTCAAAGCCAGCCCGGAGAAGTTTGAGGTGTTGGGCACCAACGTGATGCCTGAGATGATCACGTCCTCACCGGTTGTGGCGGAGGGCGCTTTGTTCATCCGCACCATCGGGGCGCTGTATAAGATCGAGAAGAAGTAGGGCAGAGGTCAGCAATCAACAATCGACATTCCTCAATCGAGTATTCGATGGCTTGGAGTCGATTCACTTCCTGCATCTCTGAGCGCCAACTTTCACGCATGATCGGCGAATAACCTCTCTCTCCGCCCGTCTTGAGCCTTGACCCTTGCCGGGGGAATCGTAATACACACGCCATGCGTCGTCACGTCACTCTCTTGCTGCCTGTCTTGCTTGCGATCGGTCTTGTCGTGGTGGCCTGCACCACGCCGCATGATACCAGCCGCATCCGCCGGTGGGAGTCGCGTTACAATGATAGTGCTCTCGGGCCGGTGACGCCGGATCAATTGCTGGCCGAGGCTCGTGTGAGGCTCGATCTCATCCCTGCCGGGACGGTGGGGCGGCGTTACTACCGGCCGATGGATGTGCGTTACATCACCATCCACAGCACGCAGAACTACACCGGCAATGCTTACAACCACGCCCTGGCCCTGAAACGCGGAGCTTTGCGGGCCACGAAACGCCCCGGCGGCAATCGCATCGGTTTCCTCACCTGGCATTTCACGGTGCAGCAGGACGTGGCCGTGCAGCATCTCCCCTGCCGTGAGCAAGGCGAGCACGCTGACTTCGACGGCCCTGGAAACAACTACAGCATCGGCATTGAGATGTGCGAGCATCAGGGCAATGACATCGGCCTCACCATCGACCGCACGGCCCGCTTGGCTGCGTATCTGATGCGTGCCTACAATCTCTCGCTCAGTCAGGTGAAGGGGCATTACCACTGGCCGCGCAAAGGTCTGAGCGTGCCCAACAAAGACTGCCCGCACTTCCTCATGGATCGCGGCCGTCCGGGGCCTACTTGGCAGTGGTTCCTCAGCCGCGTGCAGATGCACTACAACCGCATGCTCCCTGGCCCGGCCTCGCCGTTGGGCTGAGGAAGAAAATCTGAAAGCTAAACGATCAAAGATGAAGCCTCGCCCCACCTTCTCTCCCTTTTTGATCTTCCATCTTTCATCTTTGATCTTTTCCCTTCTCCTCCCGGCCCAGGACGGCATCACTCCTTCCAAAAGCGAGCGCATCGCCACGCTGGCCGATACCCGCATCAAGGAAAGCTCCGGCCTCGCCCGCAGCCAGCGGCATGAAGGTATCTTTTGGACGATGAACGACTCCGGCGGCGAGCCCTGCGTCTTTGCCATCGACCTTCAGGGCCGCACGCGAGCCAAGGTGCGCATTCAAGACGCGGCCAATTTCGATTGGGAAGACCTAGCCAGCGGTCTCGACGAGCAAAACCAGCCCGTGCTCTACATCGGCGACATCGGCGACAACCTCCACATCCGTCCCACTGTGCAGGTTTACCGTGTCCCCGAGCCATCCATCGCTGCTGCCGGAGAAGTCGTCCCGGAGACGATCAGCGGCCCCTCCATGCACTGGCATCTGACCTATCCTGGCGGCCCGCGAAATGCTGAGGGTCTCCTCGTGCATCCCAAAACACGCCGCCTCCATGTGATGAGCAAGGCGGAGGATGGTCGCTCCGTGCTCTACGCTTTTCCCGCCACGGTGGAATCTCTCGCCGAGGCGGATCAAGGTGCTGAAAACAAGCACAAGCCCGTCCTCCTCGAAAAAGTAGGAGAGGTGAGCTTTCCTGGCCACGAGCGAGTGGGGAAACGGCCCACGGATGACCGCCTCTGCACTGGTGCAGCCTTCTCCCCTGATGGCACACATCTGGCTGCCAGCACCTACAGCAGCCTCTACGAATGGCAGCTCCCGGCTGGGAAGCCCACCGTCGAAGCTCTCGCGGCTAAGCCCCTGCGGCTCGTCCCAGAACTCCTCCGGCAGCTCGAAGCCATCACTTACGATGCCGATAGCCGCACCCTCTGGCTCACCAGTGAGCACCTCCCCACGCCGCTGGTTCGGGTCAGCCGCTGAGGAGGCTGCCATCGCCAAAATCGAGCCTGTCATGCCCCTCAAAGCCCAATTTCTCCGCGCCATCTGTGCGGACGAACGACGTCAGTCCGTCGAATAGGTGAAGCACCTCCAAAAGGGATTCGAGATGCTGCAACAGTCTCCCTGGTGCCAAATCGATCTCGTCACTCGATCTCTGAAATCACTGCCCATCATCGCGAAAGAACGCTTGAGCGTGACGGAGCAAGATCTGGTCAAACTTTTCAACATTCTCGGTGCTCAGTATCCGGTGGATATCGCTCTGGGGGTGCGCCACGCAGCCCGCATCGAAATGGCGATGCATCTGCCCATCGAAGCGCAGCTATCCGCCGTGTAAAGCCTTGGCTTGCCCTACCCCTGGCATCCACGCGCCCTTGTCCTCCGTGCGAACGCCTTTCTTCAATCCAACGACCCTCGTGCCGATGAAGCCATGGCCGATTTGAATCGCTTCGTAGCTCAAGGCGGCAAGATCGGCGGTGAAGCACCGCCCTTCGTGATTCCCTCCATCCTGGAAATGCTCGAAAAGAAAGCCGCTCAAGCTGAGCCGATGGTGCTCAGCACGCAGCCATCGGCCAAGTAAGCGACTCACGAAGCGCTGAGGTCCTTGTTGTAAAAGACCTTCACGTACTTCATACCCTTCTGCTCGTCGTAACCACGTTCGAGCACGGGCTGGTCGTCGGTGGCGGCGGGTTTCACGTGGATTTCCACGCCGGTGTCGAGTTTCAACACGGCGGCGATGCGCTTCTTGGCCTTGGTAACATCCTTCTTGGAGATCTCAAAGCTCGTTTCGAGCGCCTGGCCTTGCTCTTCCTCAATGCGGGCCTTGTGCTCGCCAAAGCGGCTGATGGTTTCCGGGTCCTTCAGCACCTCGCGTTCAAACTCCTCAAGCTGGAAAGTCTCACGCTGCTCGAAGTAATCGAGCGCGTCCTTCGCTGCGGTGGCGGCTTCCCAAGGTGGCGTGTCATCTTCTTCGCTTTCGACGGGCTTTTTCTCTTCCAGGAAGGACACCGCCATCTTCGCATACGCATTCGTGAGGAAAGCTGCATCCGGCACGGCCTCGACGCCGAGGAATTCACGCACCCAGAAGCGAGTGTCCGCGCCGCCGCGATCGAAGGTGAGGATGTAATAACCTTTTTCCGACCAGTAATCGAGGATCAGGCAACCTTTGTCGATCTTGTCGGGATTGATGCCCTGCTCAGTGGAGAGGCGCAGATCGCCATTGCGGGCGGTGATGGTGAGGAAGGGCGTAACGCTGTCTGATTTGAGGATGCAGAGGCCGTTCACCAGCTCGCCCTCGATGTGAATTTCCTTCAACAGCGCGATGCAGAGATCACCAGCCTTGATGTTCGGATGGTTCGACTTCGCGTAGAGGCGCTTGGCGATCTCGATGCCGCGTTCGAGCAGATTCGCCTCGCCCGCGAAGATGGCTTTGGCGCAGGTGTTCACCTCATGCTGATCGAGCGAGGCATGATGGGTGAAGCGATGCCCGATGAGGTTCTTGAATGGCTTCACAAACAAGGCCGTGAGCGCTTCCTGGTCCTTCTCCGCGATCTCAAAGACCTCCTTCGAGGTTTGCAGCGGCTCCTCACGCAGAGGATTGCCGATTTTGGCGAGGACGGCTTGGGTGGCGGTGGCGGTGTTGAGACGGAGCTTGATGGACATGCGGGGCGCGGAGGCTAGCGAGCATGGAGGAGGTGCAAGCTGGAGTTTAGGGGGAGCAGAGGGCAAAGGTGAGAAGGAGGCCCCTGACTGGCAACGAGTGCGGACAAGGCATGTCCGAATATCTCACCTATACCACTCCTTTACCTGCCAAAGTGTTTGCCCCTCTGCGGCCAAAACGAGTGTAAGAAAGGCTGGCTTCTTTGGTGAGGGGTGGAGTGCGATCACTGTTGTGCAGGCGAATGCACAGACTTTCTGGATGTCCTCATCTCTCATCCCTAATCACTCATACGGCATCCACCAGGCTTTGAGCCATTTGGTGGTGGTGCGTTTGAAGCCGCGTTTGAGGAGGCGCTGTTCCATATCGGTGAGGTGGGCGGCACCGTAGAAGATGGCGAGGCGTTTTTTGCCGGCGGCGAGCTGTTTATCAAGGACTTCAAAGGCCACGCGGTTGCGCTCGCCGACGATGACGGTGCCTTCGCCTTCCTCCACACCGCTCATGAGCTTCTCCACCTCGTCGAACTGCGAGGCCATGCCGCGTTTCAGTTCGAGCGAGCCGTCCTTGCTCATTAGGATGCGAAACAAGGTGGCGAGCGCCGCCGCCTCGGAATCCGCCTCCGCATCGTCTCCGGCGGCGGCTTGCTGGGCCTGCCAGAGCTTCAGGTAGAGCTTCAGGAAGCTCTCCTGCTTCTTCTCGCGGGTATCGTGAAACTGCGAGGAAGTCATGTCGGCATGGACAAAGTTCTTCGCGGCGTAGTCGATGCCTTCGAGCTGGCCGTGGAGCTTCAGCGTGTCCCGCATGAAGGTCTGCATGGTGCCCACCCATTGCAGGCTGCCGCTGCCGCCGCCGGGCTTCATCTGCTCCTTTGTGCGTTCGCTCATCGGCGGGCCGACGAGTTCATAAAGCACGGCATCGTAGCTGCGGAAGCGCACGTCGAGCGCATCGTAGTAGCTTTTGTCGGCGATGTGAATGGCTCCGACGAGATCGACGATGACCTTTTGCGGCGATTCAAAGCGCACGACGGCCGTTTCGAGGCTGTCGCCTTCATCACCCTCGACGAAGCGCACATAATCGGTGGCTGCCTTCGCTGGCTCAGCAGCCGAAATCATGCCCAAAAGAGGCAGGCAGCAGAAAAGGACAGCGAGGAGCTTCATGAGGCTTATTGGAAGAGCCGCTCGAAGAACTGGTTCATTTCCTCCCACGAGGCTTTGTCGGCGGATTCGTTGTAGGCCGCCCCTTTGCTGTTGTCATTGCCTGCGGCTTTTTGGGTGAAGGCATGCACGGCACCGGGATATTGGACGAGTTTGAAATCGACGCCGGCGTCCTTCATCTCCTGCTCAAAGGCAGCGAGGTCTTTGGCGGGCACGAAGGGATCATCCGCCCCGTGAAGGGCGAGGACTTTGCCTTTGATGTTCTTGCCATCGGCCGGGGCAGGGGAATCGAGGCCGCCGTGGAAGCTGACGATGCCCTTCACCATGGCTCCGCTGCGGGCCAGTTCGATGACGCCGGTGCCGCCGAAGCAGTAACCGATGGCGGCGATCTGGGTGGGATCAGCCTGCGGGGTTTTGCGGAGCTGCTCCAGCCCGGCGAGAAGGCGCTCGCGGTAGAGTTTGCGGTCGGTTTTGTATTTCCCGGCCACTCTGCCGGACTCCGGCGGCTGCGGGCGGATGCCTTTGCCGTAGATGTCGGCCACGAAGACATTGTATCCAAGCTCCGCGAGCATCTTGGCCCGCATTTTCTCGTTCTCGCTCACGCCGGTCCACTGGTGAATGATGAGCACGGAGGGCAGTTTGCCGGCTTTGGTGCTTTCCACGACGTGCAGACCTTCGCAGGTCACGCCGCCGGTGGTGTATTCGACGGCAGTTGTGGTGATCTCAGCCCGCAGGGCGGTGGCAACGAAGAGGAATAAGGATAGGAAGGCGCGTGGTTTCATCCGGCGGCGAGCTTAGGCAAGCGATTCGAAGCTGACAAGCATCCAAGCAGCCCTTCCCAGCGCACTTTATCCCGGGACAAGGAAAGGCGTGGATTTCCGCTTTCGTTTTGTCCGCCCCCTCTAAACTCCGCTCCCATTCATAAACCACCACCATGACGCCCGAAGAAGCCAAAGCCCAGCTCGACAACCAAGTCCGTGAAATCATCAACTGGCACTTCTCGCCGGAAACCGGCTGCCCGTTCTGGCTGGAGTGGGCGAAGAAGAATTTCGACCCGCGTGGCGTGGTGAATAGCTACGAGGACATCATCGCGAAGTTTGACCACTTCCAGGATGAGTATCTCCGCGACCTCCAGCCCGAGGTTTGGGTGCCCAAAGCCTTTGAAGGCAAGCCCTTCAACATTTTCGAAACCGGCGGCACCACCGGCATGCCCAAGCAGCGCATCGGCTGGAACGACTTCCGCGTCGATTACGAGGAATTCAGTCACAAGCTCGCCGACGAGCATTTCCCGAAGGGCAAAAGCTGGATCATGGTCGGCCCCACAGGTCCGCGGCGACTGCGTCTCGCGGTGGAGCATCTGGCGAACTATCGCGGCAGCTCCTGCTACTTCGTCGATCTCGATCCTCGCTTTGTGAAGAAGGTCATTGCGAATAAGCAGTTCGATGTCGCTCGTCAGTACATGGATCACGCCGTCGATCAGGCCGTGCTGCTCCTGAAAAACCGCCGCATCAGCGCCATTTTTACAACCCCGAAACTGCTCGAAGCCCTCGCTGAAAAAGTCGATCTCTATGATGTCGGCATCCGTGGCTGCTTCGTCGGTGGCACCACCATGACGCCGCAGTATGTGCGCTTCATTGTGGAAGAAGTCCTCGAAGGCAAAATCGGCTTCTACCCCACCTATGGCAATACCTTGATGGGCCTCGCCGCCAGCGTGCCGCTCACGCCGGAGGACAATTTCTCCATCACTTACTACGCCCCGCAGCCACGTGCCGTGCTGCGCATCGTGAACCCGAACGCCACCAACGAAACCGTCGATTACGACGCCTGGGGCCGCGTCGAGCTCACCACGCTCACCAAAGAGTTCTTCATGCCGCGCTTCCTCGAGCGCGATGAAGCCATGCGCCGCAAACCCCGCGCCCCCTACGCCTGGGACGGCGTCGCCGACGTCCGCCCCTTCGGTGCGATGGAGAAGACCATTGTTGAGGGCGTGTATTGAGTTAGACTCCGATCATGGAACCTGTCACGCTGGCGCGAAAACTCGGCACCACGGCTCATCTGTCGTGTTTGAGGCAAAGCGCTAAGCGTGTGGGGTTGGTGACAGAAAAAGACCTCATCGACGAAGCTGTGGCCCGTGGCTGCTTTCATTACATGGAGCAGATCGGCCATCCGCCCCAGCAGCGCGTTAGCGAGGCAGTTTTCTCGAATGAGCAACTCGCTCTTGCCCTGCTCACCATCGCCAATCCGTATGAGCCATGGTTCATTCGCATCGGAGCCATGATGCTAAGTCATCCTAGCAACGATGTTCGCAAGCTGGCCCTCTATACGAAATACGAGCGCAGCGAGGTCATCGTTCGCGAGATCGCCCTCGCTGGTCTTCGTTACGAGCCTGAGAATGCCTTCTGGAGTGAGTTGCTTGCTTTGCTGCCGGAAACCGCGCCGCCAAAAAGTGGTGTAATGCCCCACCACACACGTTTTGTTTCCATACCCGGCCTGATTGCCCCCAAAACCGTCGGACCCACAAAATGGCTCCGCCCAGCCAAAGTGACGGGACTTGGTTATGCAGCCTGATTCCGACAATCCCACATTCATCCTGCGAGAGTTGGATTCACGACTGAATCACGCGGTGGAACTGACTTTGATCGGCAAATCGGCCATGTGGCTCGGCTACGACGACCCGCCAGAAGGATTCGGTGCCACAGCCGATGTGGATGCGGTTGTTCCGGCTGAATACTCCGAGGTGATGGATCATGATCTGGCCTTCTGGGAGTCGCTCAAAGAAGCAAATGCAGCCCTTGAGCGGTTCGGACTCTATCTCTCGCACATTTTCGAGCAGCACTCGGTATTCCTCCGTGCTGACTGGTCCACTCATCGTGTGAGACTGACACGTCCCGTTACAGAGCATCTGCGTTTGTTTCGCCCTGCGACGTTGGATCTGATTCTGACCAAAATGATGCGTGGAGACGACCCTCAGCACATGGAGGAAATTCAGTGGATGATCACCAAGGACCATATCTCCCGTGCTGGGATGCAGGATTGCCTGCAGGCGGCCGTGATTCCAAACGATGATCCCATTTGGCAGGAACTCTTTCAGCAGGCAAAAACCGCCGTTCTCGCCATGTCGTATGAATCCTGATTGCGCCGACGTTTAGCCCGCTCCAAATCACAAATCCCAACTCAAACCAAAAATAGATGTCCATCCCCCATCTCCCCGCTCTCCGCAAAGGTCGTCCGTATGAGTCGCTCGATAAGGCTCAGGTCAAAGATCACAAATCCGGCGAAATTTGCGCCGAAATCAGCCAGGTGAATGCCGGCATCGTGCGCAAGGACCTCGCGAAGATCGGCGAGGCGCGTGCGTCTTTGAAGAAGTTCACCGTCGAACAACTCATCGACATCACCGCGAAGGCGGGCGAGCTTTTCCTCAATGGTACGCTGCCTCTCGGCGACAAAGGTCACACGCAGTCGCCGCAGGAGTATGTGGCTACGCTTTCCCGCACCAGCGGCCTGCCGCATGTCATGGTGAAGCGAAACATGGCCAAGCTGCACTTCGCGCTGACGAACATGAAAATGATCCTCAATGGCCTCACTCGCGGCCTTGACCTGAGCATCATTGATCGTGGCTTTGGCACGCAGTCCGGCTGCCCAGTGTCGTATTTCCCCACCACGAAATCTTTGGGCCTCGTCATGCCGTCGAATTCACCGGCGGTGAATTCGCTGTGGTTGCCAGCCATTGCGCTGAAGATCCCCGTGGTCATCAAACCGGGCCGCGAGGAGCCGTGGACGCCGTTTCGCCTTATTCAGGCCTTCATCGCCGCGGGCGCACCGCCTGAGGCCTTTGGCTTCTACCCGACCGACCACGAAGGCAGCGGTGAAGTCGTCAAACTCAGTGGCCGAAACCTCGTTTTCGGCGATGTAGCCATGGCGAAGATGTATGAGGGTAATCCCTCCGTGCAGGTCCACGGCCCAGGCTGGAGCAAAATCATCATCGGCGAAGACAAGATCGAAAACTGGAAGGACTACCTCGATGTCATGGTCGCCTCCATCAGCGACAACGGCGGACGTTCCTGCATCAATGCCAGCGCCGTCATCGTGCCGAAATACGGCAAAGAAATCGCCACCGCACTCGCTGAGCGCCTTGGTCCCGTGATGCCGACGACCTCCGACGACGAAAACGCCCGCCTCGCCGGCTTCGCCAACGTCAAAATGGCCGACTACATTGATGGAGCCATCGACAACGATCTCAAAACGCCCGGTGCAGAGGATGTGACCGCGCAGTTCCGCAATGGCCCGCGCAAAACCGAATTCCAAGGCGGCACCTTCCTGCGTCCGACGATCATCTGGTGCTCCGACAATAAGCACCCGCTCGCCAATCGCGAGTTCCTTTGCCCCTACGCCAGCGTGCTGGAGATCCCGCAGAGCGAGGTGCTTGGCCGCATCGGCTACAGCCTCATCGTCACCGCCATCACCCAGGACGAAGCCTTCATCAACGACCTGCTCGAATGCGGTGACATCGACCGCCTCAACATCGGCCCGATCAGCACCATGAAGATCAGTTGGGACCAGCCGCATGAGGGCAATATGTTCGAGTTCCTCTACAAGCGTCGCTCGATTGATTGCGCGTGAGCCATCGTCGCACGGGCTTTCCAGCCCGTGTTTGTCTCCGATTCGGGTTGGAAAACCTGATCTACGGTTGGAATTCTCGCTCTACACCCCATGTACGCCCTCATCCCCTTCGATCACCAACCGCGCACGCGCCTTGTTTTTGGCAATGGCACGCTTTCACGCGTGGGAGAGTTGGTGCGTGAGTATGGCGGCTCGCGGGTGCTGGTGGTGAGTGATCCGGGGATCGTGAAGGCGGGCTACACGGAGCGGGCTTCGGGCTTTTTGACTGAAGCGGGCCTCGCGGTCGAGATTTTCGGCGAGGTTCGGGAAAATCCGAGCACGGAAGATGTGGATGCTTGTGTGAAGGTGGCGCGGGACTTTGGCGCGGATTTCATCATCGGCCTCGGTGGCGGCAGCAGCATGGATACGGCGAAGGGCTGCAACTTCATCCTCACCAACGGCGGACGCATGCACGACTACTGGGGCACCGGCAAGGCCACGAAGCCTATGCTGCCAATCATCGCCATCCCGACGACGGCGGGCACCGGCAGCGAGTGTCAAAGCTACGCGCTCATCTCCGACGCCGAAACGCATGTCAAAATGGCCTGTGGCGATCCCAAGGCCGCTGCGAGGGCCGCCATTCTCGATCCTGAGCTCACCGTGTCGCAACCGCGCCGCGTGACCGTTTGCACCGGCATCGACGCCCTCTCGCACGCACTGGAAACGGCCGTCACGAAGAAACGCAATGCCCTGAGTATGCTTTACTCGCGGGAAGGCTTCCGTCTTTGCCATGCAGGCTTCCCGCGTGTGCTGCGTGACCCGAAAGATACCGAGGCACGCGGCATGATGCTCCTCGGCGCGGCCTACGCGGGCATTGCCATCGAAAACAGCATGCTCGGAGCCGCGCACTCCTGCGCGAACCCGCTCACCGCCCTCTTCCACCTCACCCATGGCGACGCCGTGGGCGTGATGCTGCCGCACGTCATCCGTTTCAATGCTCAGCAGCCCGAAATCGCCGCCATCTACGAATCCTACTTCGACGGCGACCTCGCCGACCGCGTGAGCGAGCTCCTTTGGGAAGCCCAAATGCCCCGCACCCTCACCGAGCACGGCGTCAAAGAAGAAAACCTCCGCGACCTCGCCGAAATGGCCGCCAAACAGTGGACCGCCCAGTTCAATCCACGCCTGCCGAGTGTGGAGGACTTTGTGGAGCTGTATCGCGCGGCTTTGTGAGCTTGATGCGGTTCTTTTGAGGGTCGTGACAGTGCCTGGCAAGGCCCAAGGAGAGGCACTTGCCAAGTGCCCCGCTTGGCCCGGCGGGCCGAGTTCTTTGGGGCCCACACGCTCAAGGATTACGAAGGCACGGGGGGCCTTCCCACCTACTTCCCAGCCACCTTCTCCCGTAGCTCCGCCACCAGCTCCCGGCTCACCTTCACATCCTTCTGCCACATCACATTCGTCGGATCCGTGGCGGCTAGGCGTTCGTCGATCATCAGGCTCTGCTGCATCAGCTCCAGCGCCTCCGCCCAGCGTTCCTGCGGTTCATAGATCTCGGCGGCGATGAACCAGCAACAGTAGGAGAGGTCGCGCTGCCACTGGGCATTGGCGGGCTCGCTGGCGGCTAGGCGTTCGCGGATGGTCTTGCTCTCGGTGAAGTGGCGCATGGCTCCGGCCAGATCGCCCTGCGCCACCGCGAGGCCGCCAAGTTTGATGAGCGAGACGGATAGGTCGCGCTGCCACTGGGCATTGGTAGGGTCGCTGGCGGCTAGACGTTCGGCGATGGCATAGTCTTCGGTGAAGTAGCGCAAGGCCCCGGCCAGATCGCCCTGCGACACCGCGAGGTCGCCGAGCTTATCCAGCGAAACAGAGCAGTCGCGCTGCCACTGGGTATTGGCGGGGTTGCTGGCGGCTAGGCGTTCGCGGATGGTCTTGCTCTCGGTGAAGTGGTGCATGGCTCCGGCCAGATCGCCCTGCGCCACCGCTATGTTGCCGAGTTTGATTAGCGATACGGAGAGGCCGCGCTGCCACGGGGCGTTGGCTGGGTCGCTGGTGGCGAGGCGTTCGCTTATGATCTTGCTCTCGGTGAAGTGGTGCAAGGCTCCGGTCAGATCTCCCTGCGCCACAGCGAGGTCGCCGAGGTTGTTCAGCGAGACGGAGAGGGCGCGCTGCCACTGAGCATTGGTGGGGTCGCTGGCGGCTAGGCGTTCGCGGATGGTCTTGCTCTCGGTGAAACTGCGCAAGGCCCCGGCCAGATCGCCTTGCGCCACCGCGAGATTGCCACAACTTTCAAGCCATCGCGAGCGCTGGCGTTCGTCGCGGAAGGGGATGTGTGCGGCATTGGCTTCCTGCACGAAGGCGTGGCCTTCGGAGACCATGCCGTTGTCCACGGCAGCTTGCAGCAGCGGAAGGGCGATGCGGGTGGTGTGGTCTGTGGTAATTGGATTGCCTGAGGCGAGGGCCTGCCGCCAGAGCGGATGCAGGCTGTCCCAGGTGGAGCGCCCGCCGCTGCCGGAGGAATGGCTGCCGCTTTCGCTCTGAATCAAAGCGAGGCGGTCATCGCTGATGGGTGTGAGGGCATCGAACTCGAACTTGGGGGCGCACCAGGAGATGAGGTCACGGGCGTGGTGATAGGCGGCTGCGGTGTGGGCATCGTCGAGGCAGATGAGGACGATGGCGTTCAGGTTGCCAAGAGCCTCACGCTGGCCATTGACGACTTTCCAAAAGGTGGCGAGTGCCGGTGACTTGGGATCGGCTCCAGGCTCGGGCCGGAGGGCGATGACGGGGATGTCGTCTGCTGCGAGTTGGCTGGTGCTGTCGACGAGCTGAATGGCGGCAGCTTCCACGCGTTCTTCGCCTGCCTGATAGCGCAACTCATGAAGAAGACGCGGGGCGATGAGCTGGCGCATGGTGCGCAAGATGTCATCCAGCACCAGGGCCGAGCGATAGCGCAGGGAGATGAGGGTTGGCTGCGCGAGATTGAGCGCGGCGTGCAGCTCGGTTAGATCAGGCGCTGGGTTTGACATGGATGCGCAGCTTGTCGAGATACTTCAGGGCGAGTGGATGGACGCCGAGCCAGCGCTCGCTATTGTATTCCAGCAGGGCACCGCTTTTGAGTAGAATCTGGATGTCGGGATTGGCCCGCACGGGGACGTGGAGGTTTCGCTTCTGCTCGGCAGCAATGCTGGCTAGCTGTTCAAGAAGCGGCTGCGGCTCCTTCTCCTGCTCATGCGGGTAGCAGATGCGCAGGCCGATGTCTGAAACCATGCGGCCCAAGGCGCTCTCGATGGCGGAGCGTTCAATGACCTTGCTGGCACGCACCGCGGTGAAGGTGGAGGCTTGTGTGAGGGCGGTAAAGATGTCACGCAGGACGCCGCCGCTGCCCTCGATCAGGGTTTCGAGAGCATCATCTGGGAGAATCGAGGCTGCGACGCGATGACGAACAATCTCGCGTAGAACGGTGCGGCCCTCCTCGCATGAGTCGCCGTTGCGCTCGTTGACCTTGATCATGGGCACGGAGAGGCGCTGGGGGAAACTGGCCTCAATGACAGTCGCCTCGGCTGAATAGTAGGTGAAGACGGGGATGGTGTAGATAGCCCGCAAATTGACGGAACTGAGGAGGGGGCCGTCTTTGACGAAGATGCTGTGAGCGTCGTCGAGGCCGAGCTTATCGAGGTTTTCGATAACTAGGAGGACGCGGCCTCGGTCGGTGGCTATCTCCTGCCAAGCCAGCTCAACCGCGAGGCCAAGGGCGTTCACATAGTCGCGGAGCTGGCCTTTGTTCTGGCGGACCTGATGGATGGTGCTCTCCTCGGAGCGGGAGCCAAATTTCAGATCGGACACGAGCTTGGCTTTGAGGCCGAATAGCTTTCCGAAGAAGGTCTGACTGGCGTCTGCACCGGCTTCGATGTCGAGGCCTGCAGCATGTGATTCGGTGGATGTCTTCGTGGTCTTGTCAAAGAAGGCAACGATGGGCTTCAGCGTGTCTTCATTGAGCTTTAGGTCATTGTCCTTAGCCACCTCAACGATCCTCATGCACGCGGCGAGGAGGACATCAGCGGCCTCATTCCCGCTCACGGGCAGGGCATCAACAACGTTCAGGGAGACTACGAGCCACTGAGGGCCGAGTTCGGAGATGACCTTGTTGATCTCGGTGCTCTTGCCGCAGCCCTGATGACCATGGACCAGGACACGCTGAACTTCGTCACCATCCAGAATCTCTCGGAGATCTTCGCGGAAGTGCTTGAGGTGGTCGCGGGCCTCATTGGTTTCCACCCAGAAGTCGCGCAGCATGTCACCTTCGAGTGGCTGCAAGGTGCAGTTCTTGCGCACTTGGTCGAGCGTGGTGGCGGGCTGGAACGTTGGCATGGCAGGCAACTACAATTCTTGGTGGAGGAAGGCAAATTGATAGTTGACGACGCTCCTTGGAGCCTTGGTCCGCCATCGACCCGCCTTACTTCGCCGATTTCACCGCATCCCAGACTTTGGAGTATTTGGCGAGGTCGGGGCCGAGGTCTTGGATGACTTCGCATTTGGCGGCGAGATCGGCGGGGATGGTGATGGCGGGATTGGCGAGGAAGTTGGGGCTGAGGCGAGCTTTGGCGGGGGTGTTGGGGCAGTAGTAGCCCATCCACTCCATGTTCTCGGCGGCGATGGCGGGCTCGAGGAGGAAATTGATGAGGGCGTGAGCCAAGGCGGGCTGTTTAGCGGTCTTGGGGATGACCATTTCATCGCAGCCGATGGTGACGCCTTCACGCGGGATGAGGATTTCGACCTTGGGGTTCTCCATCTGCACCTGGAAGAGGTCGCCACTGTAGCCGTGGACGAGATGAAACTCAGCGGAGTCGATCCCGGCTTTGTAGCCTTCGTTGTCAAAGCGGGCGAGCTGCTTCTTCCAGCGGATGAGCACCTCCTGGGCGGCGGCCAAGTGGGCGTCGTCGCGTGTGTTGATGCTGTGGCCGAGAGATTTGAGAGCGGCGCCGATGCTCTCACGCATGTCATCGAGGAGGGTGACCCGTCCGGCGAGGCTGGCTCGATCAAACAGGGCGTAGCTGGGCTCGGCGTCTTTGATCTTATCCTTCCGAATGGCGAGGGCGGCGTAGGCGAAGGTGTAGGGCACGCTGTGCTCCATCTTGGTATCGATCACCTTGGCGAGTACGGCGGGGTCGATGTTCGGCAGGTTGGGGAGCTTGGCGTGATCGAGGTTTTGCAGCAGACCTTCGGCGTGCATGACCTGGATCATGTAGGCGGTGGGAAAAACGAGGTCGTAGCCGGTGGCTCCGGCTTTCAGCTTCGCGTACATGCTCTCGTTCGAATCGAAGGTATCGATCACGACCTCGCAGCCATGCTGCTTTTCAAACTTTTCGACGATCTCAGGGCTGATGTAATCGGCCCAGGTGTAGAGATGTAGGGTGTCCGCCGATGCCCTGGAGGCGATCAGTAGCCAAAGGCAGCTCGTGAGCCATTTCATGCGGCGTAGGCGCGGAGCAGGGGAATGGTGTGCTGGCGGCGGAAGGAGGCTTCCGTGTTGTAGGCGGCCAGCAGCAGGCAGGAGAAGGCGAGATCGCTCAGGAGCGAATTGCGCAGGAACCAAATCGTGGGTGGCAGGCCGGGAAGTCCGGTGGTCATGGCCTGTGTCCAGCCGGCGAGCGTCTTGGCGTAACCTGGATCCACGAACCAGGACATGGTGTTCGTGAGAAGATAAAAGCCGATGGAGGAGGTGATGACGGCGACGAGGCTGCCCAGAAGGCCCAATTTGCCGCGTGAACGGCTGGCGATCCATGCGGCGAGGGAAAAGGCACCATACACGCCGAGTGCTTCCCAATGCATGACGCCATTCAAACCGGTGGCGGCGAGGTCGATGAGGGCCAGCAGGAGCGGCAGCACGAAGAAAGGAACGCGGTGGGAGATGACGAGCGTGCCGGTGAAGGCGAGAGCCATCCACGGGGCGAAGTTTTCCAAGGCGGGCACATGCACGAGCTGGGAGAGCTTGAGGTAGCGGAAGATCGCAGCGGCGGCGATCAGAAGGAGGGGGAGGACGATCAAGAGGCGGTTCTTGGACATGGGCGGCATGTTAGGTTTAAAGTTTCAGCTTCCAAGCTTCAAGTTGGGGTTTATCGAGCCACGGCCTTGCCGGCGGCCACCCAGGCATTGAAGCCTCCTTGAAGGACCTGCACATCGGTGAAGCCCATTCGGGTCATTTCGACGGCGAGCAGCTTGGCCCGGCCGCCGAGGGCGCAATAGACGAGGCGGGGTTTGGACTTGTCGGCGGTGTTTTGGAGGCGGTCGAAGGTTGGCTGGCCGTGGAGGTAGTCGAAGAATTCGGCGCGGAGGATATGGCCATGCTCTTTGCGTTCTGCCTCGGTGCGGGCATCGATCAACTGGGCCTCGGCGTGCTCGGCGAGGAAGCGCTCGGCTTCATCGGGGGCGAGTTCTTTGACGCTGGCGGGTAAGACAACTGCGGGAGGCTCGAATGTAGGCACGGTTTTCGGCGCGGGTTCACACCCGAGGACGAAAAAGGGGAGAATGAGCGGCAAAAGGCGCATGCGAGGCGGGAGACGGGGAAATGTCGATTGCTGATTTTTGAAGGGAAGAGAGGAAGAGCGGGCGCTTGGAGAGGTTTGGGCACTTCAATCATCAGACCTCTTGCAAACCCTCTGTGTTACTCTGTGCCCTCGGTGGTGGAAATGCATTTTTCGACCACAGAGGCCACGGAGAAGCACAGAGACGGGGAGGTATTGCAAGAGGCTCATTAGGAATCGTCGTTTCGCAATCTGCGGCTGGATTGGGGCGATTCGGAACGATCTTGGCGGTGGAGGCATTCAAGGGCAAGTTTTGCGAAGGGAGAGGCGTTGTTTCAGCCCCCCGAGACATGTCCTTTTTAGCCCGGCACCCGATTCTGAGACTCGTGGCGTCGCCACAGCATTTGTGGCGAACGCTTTCCTTGGGCTTGAAAACGATCTGGCTGCATAAGCTGCGCTCGTTTTTGACGGCGCTGGGCGTGGTTTTCGGCGTGGCCTCCGTGGTGGCGATGCTGGCGATCGGGGAAGGGGCCAGCCACGAGGCGCAGGAGCAGATCCGCAAGCTCGGCAGCCAGAACATCATCCTGCAAAGTGTGAAGCCGCCGGACGGGCAGGGTTCGAATGCGGAAAGTCGCAGCCTCATCAGCGAATACGGCATCACCCGCCGGGACATCACGCAGATCCAGCAAACGGTGCCGGGCATTTCGATCGTGGTGCCGAGTCGTTTCATCTCGGAAAACATCTGGAACCTCGACCGCAGCATCGACGGTCAGGTGATGGGCGTGCTGCCGGTGTATCCGCAGATGCGCAACCGCGAGATCGTGCAGGGCCGCTTCTTCACCGATCTGGAAATGAAGGAACGCATGCCGGTGTGTGTGCTGAATCAATCGGTCGTGGCGAAGCTCTTCCCGCTCTCGACGCCGGTGGGTAAATCCGTCCGCGTGAAGGGTTACTACTATCAAATCGTGGGCGTGATTCAGGACGAAGGCCAGATGGTGGGCACGGATTCGGCGAATCCTTCTGGCAGCTCGCTGGCGCAGGTGATGATCCCTTTTGATACGCTGATGGACCAGTATGGAGAGACCTTCTTCCGCTACCGGACGGGTTCGTTCGAGGCGGAGAAGGTGGAGTATCACGAGGCGGTGCTCCGCGTGAAGGATGTGACGCAGGTAGAAAGCCGTGCGGAGGCGCTGCGGCATCTGATGAGGACGAATCACAAGAAGGATGACTGGCGCATCATCGTGCCGGTGGAACTTCTAAAGCAGGCGGAACGGACGAAGCAGATCTTTAGCATCGTGCTGGGCAGCATCGCGGCCATCTCGCTGCTCGTGGGCGGCATCGGCATCATGAACATCATGCTGGCGAGCGTCACGGAGCGCACGCGGGAGATCGGCATCCGCCGTGCTCTCGGTGCCCGGCAGGCGGATATCGTGGTGCAGTTCCTCATCGAAACGGTGCTGCTCGCCGGTGTGGGCGGTGTTTTGGGCGTGGTGCTCGGGCTGGCCATTCCGATGGCCGTGCAGCACTTCGCGGGCGTGACAACGGTGATCAAGATGTGGTCGCCGATCCTCGCGTTTTCCATCTCGGTGCTCACCGGCGTGGCCTTTGGCATTTATCCGGCCAGTCGGGCGGCCCGCATGAATCCCGTGGAAGCCCTGCGCCACGAGTGACGACGCCTCAGGAGGCATTCGGCGTCGAAATCGCCTGCTGAAGGATGCTTTCTTGTGTGTGGGCCATTTCAGCGGCTTCGGTTTCCTCCTCATCATGCCAGCCGGCGAGGTGCAGCAGGCCGTGGATAAGGTAGAGCGCCAGTTCGTGCTCCAAAGTCTGCCCGTGATCGAGGGCTTGTCGGGCGGCTGTTTCGGCGCTGATGAGGATTTCACCATGGTGGAAGGTGATCACATCCGTGGGCGTCGGATCGTCCAGGAACTCGCCATGCACGCGGGCGATCTCCGCATCGGAGACATAACTTACTTCGACTTCTTCCAGCGTGGCGAGCGCGGCATCCTCGCGGGGCTTTGATGCGGCGAGACAGGCCGGAAGCGCGGCTTTGGCGATGCGGCGCAGCCAAGGCAGGGGAATGGGAAAAGCCTTCTGCCGGTTGAAGAGGGCAGTCTTTGGCATCGCGGAACGTTTCGCGGGCATCAGGCGGCGGAGGCGGGCGGCGTTTTACGGCGTGAGCGCTGCTTTTTCGCCTGCGCCTCAGCCTCCGGACCGGCGAAGGAGGCCTCGACAATCTTCATCGTCGCGGTGGTGGGCGGCTCGGTCGGGCCGGTGGTCAGGAGCCGTGGTTCATCCCGGGCGATCATGGTCGTGGGAGCGGCTTCGACGGCTTTTTGATACTTGATGCGGCCGTGCATCATGCTCAGCAGCGTCTTGCAGAAGCTGGCTTTCACCTTGGCGAGCTCGGCGATGGTGAGATCGCACTCATCGAGCTGCCCATCGAGCATGCGGGCCTGCACGATCTCGCTCACCATGGTCTCAATGCGGGAGGCGTTGGGCTTTTCCAAGGTGCGGGAGGCGCTCTCCACGGCATCGGCCAGCGAGATGATGGCGGCCTCTTTGAATTGCGGACGCGGTCCGGGATAGCGGAAGACCTCCTCACTCACCTGCGGCACATCGTCTTCCTTCGCTTTGTCCTGCTCCACGAGGCGGAGGATCTGCGCCTTCTGATCGAGGGCCTGGCGGTAGAAATACCAAGCCAGCGAGGTGCCGTGGTGCTGCTCGATCACATCAATGATGCGCGAGTTGAGGTTGTGCTTGATGGCGAGATCCACGCCATCTTTGACATGGGCGATGATCACGAGGGCGCTCATGCGGGCGGTGAGATCCTCATGCGGATTCACCGCTGGGTCCATGTTCTCGATGAAGTACTCCGGCTTCGAGAGCTTGCCGATGTCGTGGAAATAAGACGAGACGCGGCACATCGTGGCGCTGGCGCCGATGTTCTCGGCGGCGGCTTCGGACAAATTCGCGACGACGAGGCTGTGATGGTAGGTGCCGGGAGCTTCGATGGAAAGGCGGCGCATCAGCGGGTGGTTCAAATCCGCCAGTTCCAGCCAGCTCACCTCCGTGGTCACGCCGAAAAGCTGCTCCAGCACGGGCAGGAAACCACCCACCACCATGCCGGTGAGCACGCCGATCACGAATGGCACGCCGATCATGCGGGTGATTTTGACGGATTCCATCAGGCCGGATGCCTCATGCAGCATGAAGGAGAAAACGGCTGCGGCCACGCCTGCATAGAGGCCGGCGCTGAAAAGGCGATTGCGCTTCCGCACGCGGTTGGTGAAGACGACGGCTAAGAAACCTAGCAGCGAAGAGGTAGCCAGGTAGGTGATCGGGTTCAGCACGCCGCTAAAGACCATCGAACCGAGCAGCGTCGAGTAAATGGCCCCGAAGAGGCCGATCTTCCGCCCTAGCATCACCGAGAGCACCAATGGGGCAAAGACATGCGGTACCGCCATCGTCATCAGCGCAGGCGGCCAGCCTTGGCTTCCACCAAAATCGAGTACCAGCACCCCTAGCACAAGGTGGAGAAGCAGGGTGCCGAGCACCAACAGCAGCGTGGAGTTTTCCTCCATCTCGTTGCGCAGCGCCACCCGCTGATGCACCACGAGGGCGGTGCCCACGGCACCTACGCTCAGCCAATCGAGGAAATCCGGCGGCGGCACGCCCTCCGCCACGCTGGCACCCAGCCGGAGCAGGATGGCTAGGCCGATGAAAAACAGCACATAAACGACCACGCTGGCCGAGGGATGCGTCCGCATCTCATCGAAGAGATCACCCTCCTGGTGCTTGCGCCGCGTTTTGCCGCAGGAAAGCCCCTGGCGTTGCAATCTGGCCCTGCGGATGGATTCAAACATGGGGTGGGGAAGGGGAGTGGGGCGGTAAAACTAGTCTCGTTACTGGATTTGAACAAGTCCGGCCTTTTGCGGGTGCCATTCGTCCTGTTCGCCGAAACGCCGACTGAGGTGAGACAAGAATTACTCGAATTTGGGGCGAAAACGTTACATGATGAGGTTCGTATCCGGCCTACAAGTCACATTTCCGATGCACGAGCACATCCTTTCCACTTTCAATTCGTCCCTCGACCGCCTTCGTCAGGACGTGCTTGCCATGGTTAGCATGGCCCAGAAAAACCTCGCCTGCGCCATGCGTGGCCTTCTGGAGCGTGACACGGATCTCTGCAACAGCGCCATCGCCGCCGATCAGGATGTGAACGACCTCGAAAAGGCCGTGGATAAGCTCGGCATGCAGGTTCTCGTCAAATTTCAGCCCACCGCCCATGACTTACGTGCCGTGATGGGTACTATCCGCGTGGCGAACAACCTCGAACGCATCGCCGATCAGGCCAGTAGCATCGCCAAAAGGGCGCGCCTGATCAATAACCTGCCCGAGATGCCGGAGGTGAAGCTCATGCAGCCTGTGTATGACCTTTGCGCTCGCAATTTGGAGGCTAGCATCCAAGCCTTCATCGCCGGAGATTCCGAAGCCGCCGCTGCGGCCCGCCTGCTCGATAAGGAACTCGACAACGCCGAGAAATCCCTCGATCGCGACCTGATCGCTGTCATGGAGACCCGTGGCACCGAGCTGGAAGGCTACATCCACCTCATCTTCATCGCCCGGTTTCTCGAACGCGTGGGTGATCACGCCAAAAACATCTGCGAAGACACTGTCTTCATCGAGCGTGCCGAGGACATCCGCTTCATGAAAAACAAGCGTGATGACGCAGCCCCGCCCGCGCAGGCCTGATCGACCTCACTTGGTTTCAGGCTTCGGCGGAGGAGGTCCGCCTTCTTCGCGTGCCTTGCGGAAACGGGCGAATTCCTCGCCCACGAGTTGCTTGTAGAGATCACGCACCTTGCGCAGGGATTCGAGACGCTCGCCGGGTGGCGTTTTGAGGAGCACCGCAAAGGCCTCTCGCATCCGCGGCTGCTGCATGATGCGCTCATGCAGGCGGCGGCTGTCGTCTTGCTTGCCTGGTTTGGCCATCGACAGCATCTCCGCACCGAGACGGGCCTCCGCCACCTTTACGAAATCCGGTGAATCCGGCCGTGGCAGGATGGGAAAGCCACGGTCATCGGTCTCAAAGGGTGGCTTCATCTTCTCCAGCAGCGCCGCCACCTTCGCATCCTCCTTGCTCATCGCTTCGTGCAGCACCCGGCGCACATTTTCATTCGCCCGCAGCGCCTGATCACGAGCCTCGATGACTTTGGGATCTTTCCACGCCTTTTCAAAGGCATCACGCATCAGCTTGCGCTCCTCTTCGGTGAGCTTCTCAAAGCCGCCGGGAGGCCGGATACCGCCACTCATGCCCGGCGGGCCGCGACGCTCGCCATTCTTCGGCGGTGGGGGTGTGTCTCCAGACTGAGCGGCGAGAGAGAGGCAAAGAGTGAAAAAAACGACCACAGGACGCATGGCGGACATTTTTCCATGTGGGCTGCGATTAGCAAGGTGCGAGCGTTCCTGAGACATCATGAGGCCTGCAAACCACCACCCAGGCGTAAAGTTGCTCGCCAGTTCGCGGGCGATTCGTTAGCATCGGGGCCTTCTGACCATGAAAATCCCCCTTCTTGTCCTGCTCTCCGCCGCCCTGGGGCTCGCCCAAAGCGCTTCCCGCACTTGGACGAGCACGGATGGCCGCAAGATCGAGGCTGCTTTCATCAGCAGCACCGCCGAGGCCGTCAAAATTCGCCTCGCCAATGGCAGTGCCTTCGAGGTACCCCTCGCACGCCTCAGTGCGGAGGATCAGGCCTTCGTCAAAGCGCAGGCGACAGCTGCGAGCACCACCGGCGCAGCCCTGAAAGAATGGCCACGCACCATCTCACTCGCCGACAAGCCGGAGGTGGTCATCGTGCGTGAGGACGAGGCGAAGAAGGAATTCGTCTATCGCAGCCCGCACTATGAATTCGTCTGCGATTCGAAGCTCGGCTCGAATGTCGTTCGAGAGTTCGGGCGCATGTTCGAGGCCACCTACGAGCTCAACTGCCAGCTTCCGCTCGATTTGAAACCCTCCCCCGAGCGCCTGCGCGAGATCTTCCAGGCGCGTCTTTTCACCAACAAATCCGATTACATGGACGCCGGCGGTGTGGAAGGCTCCGCTGGTTTGTACTCACGCGGCGGGAAGGCCCTCATGGTCCCGCTCAACAGTCTCGGCGTGCGCCTCGCAGGCACTCGCGTGACCCTGGAGCAGAATCCGAACGCCCAGGACAACGGCACCCTCATTCATGAGATCACCCACCAAATGATGAACCACTGGCTGCCCATGCTGCCGAAATGGTACATTGAGGGCAGCGCCGAGTACGTCGAGATGCTCGAATACAACAGCAGCGGAAAATTCAGCCTCATCGGCCTCAACCGCCAGGTGAAGGCCTATGCGGAGAACATGGCCGGCGGCAAAACCTTCATGATGATCGACCTGGAAGAACTCATGGGTCTCGACGGTGGCCGCTGGTCCGCCGCCCTCGCCCGCGGCGGTTTGGCCACGGAGAATTACGGCTCCGCCGGCCTCCTCACCTACTTCTTTTACCACCTCGATGGCAAAGGCGATGCCGCCAACATGATCGCCTTCCTCCGCGAGGTCGAAAACGCCAAGACCGATGCCGAAAGCGAGGCCGCCGTGAAGAAGCACCTCCTCCGCGAGCGCTCCTTTGCTCAACTCGCCGAAGAAGTGAAAAAGGCCCTGCGCAAAGAAGGCGTCACCCTCGATTTCTTCCCGCCCGGCAAAAACGCTCCCAAAAGCGCCGCCCCGTAACTGTAGCCGTAGCACGGACTTTCCAGTCCGTGTCCCGCCTACCTCAAGCCCCGATGGCAGAACTGAGAAGGGAGGAACTGAAAATGGCAAATGGCACAAGCCTCCGAGCCATTCCTCCCTTTTCAGTTCCACCATGTTCGTCGGCCGCTGGATCGGCGAGTGCCGCGATAAAGAAGAGGCACTTGCCAAGTGCCCGAGGGCGGGACTTAGCAAGTCCCGCTCCTTGCGCCCAACGGCCATCCACCTCCCCGTTCGCAGACATGAAAACACCCGCTGCCTTGACGACCCGCCGCACCCAAGTCTTGACCTTGGGAGAAGTTTTCGCTTCCATCGGTGCATTCATTGAAAATCCTTTCGTTTCGTAAACGACCTTCTTTTCCCCCACTTCAACCCGGTTATTCCACAGAAAACTGCTAGCGAATCTGATTTGCCCACAATTGAGTGTGGATAAACAACGTTGGGCAAATTCAGATGTCTCCCGTGAAACTGAGTTACATTCTTAACTTATTGGTGCTTTTCTTCGGGCGCGCGTTCGCCGCTGAAACTTCCGTGGAGCGCGACCTTTCATCAGAGTTCGGTTCTTATTCCGGTGGCTTTGTGCTCTACGATGAGGCGAAGCAGCGCTGGCTCCGCTTCCAGCCCGAACAATGCCGCACCCGCACATCTCCGTGCTCGACGTTCAAGGTGCTCAACTCACTGATTGCTTTGGAGACCGGTGTGGCCAGCGGCGCTGATTTCAGTCTCCCTTGGGATGGCACACGCCGTTCCATTGAATCTTGGAATCATGACCAGACTTTGCGGAGCGCCTTTGCCGCTTCCTGCGTTTGGTATTATAAGGCTTTGGCTACGCGCATCGGTTTGGAATGCTACCAGCAAATCATTCCAAAAGTCGGCTACGGCAACAATGATCTGACAGGCGGCGTGACCCAATTCTGGCTTCAGAGTTCTCTGACCATTTCGCCTGACGAGCAGGTGGAGTTTCTGCGCCGCCTGCACGCTCGTAAGTTGCCATTCGCCGCCACGAGTGTGGACACGGTGCTCGACATCATGACGCTATCGCGAGCCGGGCAGACGGTCTTCCGAGGCAAGACCGGAAGTGCCTTCGACACGCAGAAGAACGTCCCGATCCTCGGTTGGTTCATCGGCAGCGTTAGCACCCCATCGGGACTTTATCTTTTCGCCACCCGTATCACCGGGGGCGGGAACCCTTCTGGGATCACCGCCCGCAAGATTACGGAGTCCATTCTTTTCACGCTCAACATTCTATCCAAACATGAGTAAGTCGCCGAATAAAACGGATGCAGGTAACGGCTCGAATGGCATCTGTCGTGTCATCGACGGTTGCCAGCGCGCCCCGGCGCTGCCCTTCGGGTTGCCTTCGGCAAGCTATGTCGCTCCGCTCCATTCCCGCTCGCCGTCGCCTGATCCGAGTCGTTCGGCCAAGAACTAAGTCCCGCGTCAATCGCCATGAAGCCAATCCATCGTGTGAAATTGAGCGTGTTCGCAGACTATCACCAGTTTTATGTGTGGGATCCAGAGTTGTGCGACTCCCACGCGCCCGAAGAGTGGACCGATCAAGATGTCGCCGACCGAGCGAAGATCGAGACTGGCGTTGTCGTGATTTGCCCCGTTCGGAACATGGATGTTCCAGTTGAAGTGAGTATTTGGGCATGCGAGCCCTCCGTCCACTTCGCAGAGTGGCAGCATGTCGTAGTGTGTCCTTTGTCTGTATCCAGTGGCACAATACAGGTTCACGAGTGCACAGGAGAAGCGCTTGCCGAGTTTTCCGTGGCTGCGGGCGACTACACGGTCAGATGTTTGTTCAGCGGCTTAGACACTCTCTCAGAGAACGGCCTTGAGGGGCGTGACCGTTACCGCGTCCAGATTTGGCCAGCTCATATACCCGGACTCACAGTAATGAAGCGGTGGGAGGAGCCTACATGAAGACTCCGGATGCAGGCAACGTCTCGTATGGCATCTGTCGTGTCAGCAACGTCTTGCGCTCGCCGTCGCCTGATCCGAGTCGTTCTTGCTCCACCAAGATTTGGAATTTCTTAACCGCTGACATGACGCTGATGAGACGCTAATGCCGAAGCCATTTACCAGCGTCATGTCAGCGGTTCAAATCTGGGCGCAGCAGGTGCAGGTGATTGGGGCGGTGCTGATGGCGCAGAGACGGCCAAAACCTGGCCACGCGATTGCAAAACGAACGGTCAGCGGCATGCTGGCAGCCCATGAGCCAGGAAAATGACCTCAAACTACTCGGACGCTCCGAGCACCGACTTCCCGCTTCGCCTGATCAGGCGGCGCTGGAGACCTTCCCGAATCGCACGCCGGGCCGAAACTACCGCATCCACCTCAGCGCCCCAGAATTCAGTTCCATCTGCCCCGTGACTGGGCAGCCGGACTCGGCGCACCTCGAAATTTACTACATCCCCGCCGATAAGTGCGTGGAGACGAAGTCGCTCAAATTCTACCTCGCCTCCTACCGCAACCATGCCGCCTTCAACGAAGCCATCGTGAACCGCGTGCTGGATGATCTCATTAAAGCCTGTGCGCCGAAGCAGGCCGTGGTGCGTGGGAAGTTCGGTGCCCGTGGCGGCATCCAGCTCACTTGCGAGGCTCGCTTCCCAGACCTTGAAGAACCTCTGCGCTTGCCGGAATGAAGACGATCGTGCTGCTCTCCGGTGGGATGGATTCCGTGACGGCGATGCATTGGGCTCGAAAGGAGCACGAGGTGGCCGGGGCGGTGAGTTTTGACTATGGCTCGAAGCACAACCCCAAGGAACTGCCGTATGCCAAATGGCACTGTGAGCAGATCGGCATCCCGCATGACGTGATCAGCCTCGATTTCATCAATCGGCTCTTCACCTCCGATCTGCTCCAAAGCGGCGGCGAGGTGCCGGAAGGGCATTACGCCGATGAAAACATGAAAAAGACCGTCGTGCCCTTTCGCAATGGCATCATGCTCGCCATTGCCTGTGGCATCGCGGAAAGCCGCGAGGCAGAGGGCTTGGTCATCGCCGCGCATGCGGGGGATCACGCCATCTATCCGGACTGCCGCGAGGGCTTCATGCAGGGCATGGCCTCGGCGATGCGTGAGGGCACTTACGCCCGCGTGGAGCTGCTGCGCCCTTTCATCCATCTCGACAAAGCAGGCATCGCGAAGCTCGGTGCCTCGCTGGGGGTCGATTACGCGCAAACGTGGTCCTGCTACAAAGGTCACGACCTTCACTGCGGCAAATGCGGCACCTGCGTGGAGCGCATCGAGGCTTTTGCCTTGGCGGGGATCACTGATCCGACCGTTTACGCGGCTCAATAAGGCCAGCGGTAAGGAGCGTTGTGGATCAGCTTGCTCCTCGGATAGGCGGAGATGCGCACTTGGTTCTTCGAGTTGCCGCTGAGCAGCCACACATTGGTAGCATCCATCGCATGGAGAAAGCCGATGTGGCCGCTGCTGGCCTGATCGACGGTCAATGATTGGGTGATGACGATGGCACCATAAGTCGCCGCGACGGGGCGGCCCCAACCCCACCAGTCGGAGACTTTGGCGCTGCCTTGGGGCTTGTAGCCGGAGCGGAGGATGCACCAGTTCACAAAAGCCGCGCACCAAGCCGTCTCATCGTGCAGCAGGCTCGCGGGAAGGCCGCAGCTCCGTAGATACTCCACGATACGTGGGTTATCTCCTTGGGCCCATTCCTGCACACCCTGCTCCATGATGGCGATCTGCATCCACGGCGGCGGCGCGGCAAAGCTGGTGGGCGCCGTGGCCACAGTCTCCGGTGGCAGGCCGGTGACCACGCCATTCACGTTCACGATCTGGCCGGGGAAGAGCACTTTCCAATTGCCCGTGCCATATTCGATGAAGCCCGGATTGAGCTTTTGAAACTGCGCCAAGGTCATGCCGAAGGCTTTTGCGATCTTGGAGGGATTATCCCCAGGTTGGACGGAGTATTGGGCCATGGCGCGAATCATGCCGGATCGGACTCGAAACATCAATCGTGCAATTTTCGTCCTCGGCTGGCCATGGCTCGTGCCCTCGTAAAATGAACCTTTGGCGAATAGCTTTAGAGGAGTCTGAAAAAAGTTTCAGCGACTTGGCACGGGGGGTGCTTGGACTTCTCTCGGAGCTAATTCCATACCCCGTCCTATGCTGAAACCCAACAACCATCCTCGAACCTGGCGCAGCATCGCAACTGCTGCGGTCTTCGCCATCGCCACCCTCGCTATCACCCCCGGTGACATCCGTGCCCAGGATGCTGCTGCGCCCGCTCCGGCTCCGGCCGCCGCGGCTCCCGCACCAGCGCCTGCCCCGGCTCCCGCTCCGGCGGCTGAGGCTGCACCCGCCGCTCCAGATGCCGCCGCGCTCGAAAAGCGCATCGCGGATATTGAGCAGTATTTCAACAACATGGCTCCTGCTGCGGATGGCAAGCTCAACGCCATCTCAGGTCCAGGGCACAACGGCTTCATGATGATCTGCGCCGCTCTGGTGCTCTTCATGACGCTGCCAGGGCTGGCCCTCTTCTACGGTGGACTCGTCCGCTCGAAGAACGTCCTCTCCGTGCTTGCTCAATGCCTTGGTTGTGCCGGTCTCGTGACCGTCCTCTGGTATCTGGTCGGCTATTCCTTTGTCTTCGGCGAGCACTTGGCTCCTGAGGGCGCGGCAGCAGACTGGGCCGCTCCTTGGTGGGCACCCTACCTAGGTAGCTTCAAATACTTCTTCCTTGAAGGCGTGGGCAGTGCCCCAAATACGAACTACGCCGGCTGGCCTTCCCAGAGCGTCTTCAGCATGTATCAACTCATGTTCGCCATCATCACCCCCGGCTTGATCGTGGGTGCCATCGCCGAGCGCATGAAGTTCTCCGCCATCATGCTCTTCATCACCCTCTGGATGTTCGTGGTTTATTTCCCTCTCGCTCACATGGTGTGGGGCTTTGATGGCCTCATGAATGGCGTCTGGAATACTGGCTCTGCCACTCCTGCGATCGACTTCGCTGGCGGCACCGTCGTTCACATGTCCTCTGGTTGGAGCGCCCTCGTGCTCTGCATCCTGCTTGGCAAACGTTCCGGCTACGGCAAAGAAAAAATGGCCCCACATAGCATGGTGCTCTGCATGGTAGGCACCGGCATGCTCTGGGTTGGGTGGTATGGTTTCAACGCTGGCTCCGCCCTCGCTGCGGATGGTATCGCTGCCAATGCCTTCATGACCACCACGCTCGCCGCCGCTACTGCCAGCCTTGTCTGGGCCGTGGTGGAAAAGCTCCACAAAGGTAAGCCTTCCGTGCTTGGTTTCTGCTCCGGCGTCGTCGCTGGTCTCGTGGTCATCACGCCTGCAGCTGGTTTTGTTACCGCCAAGTCCGCGATGATCATCGGCGTCCTCGCTGGCATCATCCCTTACCTCGGCGTGATGGTCCTCAAGCCCCTGCTCAAGTATGACGATGCCCTCGACACCTTCGGCGTCCACGGCATCGGCGGCACCCTCGGTGCCATTGTGACCGGCATCTTTGCCAACAACACCGTCAACGGCAACCTCACCACCGTGAACGTCTATGTGAACAAAGACCTCGCTAAGGCCATCGTGGACGCCGGCGGCCAGGGCGGCATCCTCATGAATCAGCTCGTGGCATGCGGAATCACCATCGTGCTCTCCATCGTCGCCACAGTGGTCATCACGTTCATCGTGAAGCTCCTCGTCGGTCTCCGCCCGACGGCTGAAGAAGAGTCCGTCGGCCTCGACCTCTCCGATCACGGCGAGGCTGGCTACGAGCACTAATTCAAGGTTAGCTCTTTAACTCTCGACCCACACCGGGCTGGCTTCATCGCCAGCCCGGTTTTTTTATCCTCCGAATCTCTTCGAGCGAAGAAAAGCTCACACGAAGGCACTCACGTCGCTCTCCGTTCCTTCATCAAGCCGCCCTTGAGTTAAGCCGCCAGGCGTTTCAAATCCAGTCTCTCACCACAGCGCATCACTTTGAAGGGTTGTCCGATCTTCTGACATGTGGCGATGAATTCATCCGGCGTCTCCGTGTTGAACTCAAACATGTCGTAATGGCAGGGCACCACCAGACGTGCGCCGATGGCCTTGGCTAGGGCTGCTGCCTCGGTGCCGTTGAGATTGCCGGCCACATGGCGCTCGGGTCGGTTGCCATTGATCGGCAGGAAGGCGATGTCGATGGGGCCAAAGGCGCGGCATTTGGCGATGATGTCATCGTGCCAGAGCGTGTCGCCACTGTGAAAGAGGCGGAAGGGGCCGCACTTCACGAGAAAGCCGATGAAATGGCTCTCGCCGCTGGCATCACGCAGCACCTCGTTGTGCTTCGCCACGGTCGCTTCGAGTTCCCAGTCGCCTTCGCGGCTCGCCTCGCGGTCGCCATGGGCGATGAGCTTCACGGCCGCGCCGGTCAGCCTACGCTGCACCTCCTCGCGGATCGGATGCGGGAAATAAAGACGCAGGCCAGGATTCGCCGCCGCCAGCGGCAGCAGCGTCTCAGCATCCAGATGATCCGTGTGCACATGGCTGGCCGTCACGCGGGTGATCCCGGTCAGTTTGGCCGGATCGATGCAGCGCTCCGTCATACGGATGTGGGGCTTGTCCGTCTGCGCATACTTCTTCGTCAGCGAATCCGAGAGGTAGGGATCAAAAAATAGGCGCTCAGGTCCCCACTGCACCAGAAAGCCGCTCTGCCCCGTCCACCACACATGGAGCGAGTCCACGTCTGGCGAGGCTGCTGCGAGATCGGCGAGGAGCGCGGTGTCTTTTTGAAAAGCAGGAATCATGTGGGCAGCGGAGGTCAGGGAATGGTCTAGAGTCGGCAAGTGCCGGTAAGCAGTGATCCTGCCACAAGCTAGACGACTTAGACAGCACAGCCTTGACCTCTGGATCATCTCTGCTTCCTTGCGCGTCACCATGACCCCGCCCGCCACGGCTCTGCTTCTCCTTTCCCTGCGACTTACGCAAGGGTAGGCGGCCCGCGTTTCCTCGTCATGCACCCCTTGCCGTCACGTCACGGCAGTTTTTTGATCCCAGGCACCTTTTTTGGTCCTACCACCTCTGTTTCCTCCCTTTCGTCATGTTGAAAAGTCCGTCCTCCAAATACCAGCGCTTCGATCCCGTCTCCTTGCCGAACCGTCGCTGGCCCTCTCAAACCATCTCCCAAGCGCCCATCTGGTGCTCCGTCGATCTCCGTGATGGCAATCAAGCGCTCGCCGTGCCGATGAATGTCTCCCAGAAGCTCGACATGTTCGATGCGCTGGTGAAATGCGGCTTCAAGGAGATCGAGGTTGGCTTCCCCTCCGCCTCGAACACCGAATTCGCCTTCAACCGCCGCCTCATCGAGGAAAAGCGCATCCCCGACGATGTCACCATCCAGTGCCTGGTCCAGGCTCGCGAGGATTTGATCGAAAAAACCGTCGAAAGCCTCATCGGGGCCAAAAAGGTCGTCATTCACATGTACAACTCCACCTCGCCCGCGCAGCGGAAGTATGTGTTTGGGAAGTCGAAGGAGGAAATCATCGCTGTGGCCGTCAAAGGAGCGCAGATGATCAAGGATCGCCTGCATCGCCTCACCGAGGGTGGCACGCACGTCACGCTGCAATACTCCCCGGAGAGCTTCAGCGCCACCGAGGTCGAGTTCGCCAAGGAAATCAGCGAGGCCGTCATGGACGTGTGGCAGCCCACGCCGCAGCACAAGATGATCCTCAACCTGCCCGACACCGTCGAGGTCTGCATGCCCAACGTGTATGCCGACCAGATCGAGTGGATCTGCACGAACATCAAAAACCGCGAGAGCCTCATCATCAGCCTGCACACGCACAACGACCGCGGCACCGGCACCGCCGCCACGGAGTTGGGATTGCTTGCGGGAGCGGACCGCGTGGAAGGCACGCTCTTCGGCAATGGCGAGCGCACCGGCAATCTCGACCTCGTGCAGGTCGCCATGAATTTGTACATGCACGGCATCGATCCGCAGCTCGACTTCAGCGATATGAGCAGCCTCATTCACATGTATGAGCGCACCACCGGCATGACCGTGGCTCCGCGTCACCCCTACAGCGGCGAGCTCGTCTTCACCGCCTTCAGCGGCAGCCATCAGGACGCCATCAAAAAAGGACTCAGCGGCTACGAGCAGCACCAAACCATCTGGGACGTTCCCTACCTCACCATCGATCCGAACGACATCGGACGCGAATACCGCGAAGTCATCCGCGTGAACTCGCAGAGCGGCAAAGGTGGCGTCGCGTATCTTCTCGAAAGCGAATTCGGCATCGAACTACCGAAGGACATGCAGCGCGAGTTCGGCCCCATCGCCAATGACATCGTCGATAAGCTCGGCCGCGAGGTCAGCGGCACCGAATTGAAGGACATGTTCTGGAAGGAATACATCCTTCGTGAGACCCCCTACCAGCTCTACCACTTCCATGCCGACGGCGCGGACGGCGTCTTCACCTGCCGCAGCAGTCTCGTCGTGAATGGCAAGGAACGCGGCGTCACCGGCAAAGGCAACGGCCCCATCGCCGCCTTCGCCGATGCCCTCATCACCGATGCCGGTGCACCGAGTTTCGAAGTCACCACCTACCGCGAGCAAAGCCTCTCCAGCGGCACCGAAGCCGCTGCGCTGGCCTTCATTCAGATCAAAACCGCCACCGGAAAACTCGTCTGGGGCGCCGGGGTCGATACGAACATCGAACTCGCGTCGATCAAAGCCGTGCTGAGTGCGGTAAACCGGGCGGGGTGAGTTTTCCGATCAACTGACAGCAAATGGGGGCAGAAAAATGGGAGTGATCCTGTTTGCTGCCCCCATTTTTCTGTCAGCTTGATTGGGGCTCTGTGTTCTAAAACGGGCTGAAATCGGTGAAAATCGGCCTGTCCAAAGCCTTGCTGAGTGCGGCAGTGGGGCGCAGGCGTGGACACGAACATCGAACTCGCGTCGATCAAAGCCGTGCTGAGCGGCGGTGAACCGGGCAGCGTGAGTTTTCCAATCAACTGACAGCAAATGGGGGCAGAAAAATGGGAGTGATCCTCTTTGCTGCCCCCATTTTTCTGTCAGCTTCTGGGTCTGAATGTAAGGGGGCGTGAGGCGAGTCAGTTCAGGTAGCGGAATTCGGCGCTGGCGAAGAGGGCTTGGCAGAAGGTGGCGAGGGTGAGGCCTTTAAGGCTGTCCTTGGGGATGGTTTTGTTTTTGGCGGCCTCCTTCGGGAATTGGGTCCAGAAGGTGAAAAGGGCATCGCGCTCTTTTTGGGTGGGTTCGCGGCCAAAGGTGAGCTGGTAGGCCTGGGAGAGTTTTTGCTCGGGCGTGCCGTCCATCTTGCCGATGCGCTGGGCAAAGGCATCGGCGAGGCCTTGCGCCTGGACGTTGTTCATGAGGAAGAGGCTCTGCGAGGGGACGTTGGTGGTTTCGCGGTCGCCATTGACGAGGCTGGCATCGGGGAAGTCGAAGACGCTGAGGAACTCGGGGATCTGATCGCGGATGAGAGGCAGATAGACGCTGCGGTAGAGCTGAGGCTTGGAGTTCACCTCACGGAGGAGATTGATCATGCCTTCACGGCCTTCGCCAGCACGGGCGACGGGTGAGCCATCGATGGGGTAGTCATTGATGACGCCCGCGATGCTGAGCATGGCATCGCGGATCTCCTCGGCATTGAGGCGGCGCTGGTTCATGCGCCAGCGGTGCTTGTTGTCGGGATCGACGGCGTAGTTCGCGGCATCGTGGGTGCTGCTCATCTGGTAAACGCGGCTGAGCATGATCTCGCGGATGAGCTTTTTCACGGACCAGCCGTTTTCCATGAAGCTGACGGCGAGCTGATCGAGCAGCTCGGGATGGGAGGGCTTCTGGCCCATGGTGCCAAAATTATCCGGTGTGGCGACGAGACCGGCACCCATGAGCTTTGACCAGATGCGATTCGCCATGACGCGGGCGGTGAGGGGATTGTCCTTGGAGGCGATCCAGTAGGCGAGATCGAGGCGGCCGCTGCCCTGAGCGATGTTGAGCGGCTCGCCTTTGGCACAAAGCACCTCGACGAGGCCACGCGGGGTGATGTCGGCGGGTTGTTTGAGATCGCCACGGATGAGGATGGGGCTATTGACCGGTGTGCTGCGATCGAGCAGGCCCATGGCGAGGGTCTTGGGCGTGCCGTCATCGTAGAAGAGATCGAGATCGGCCTTCATGCTGTCCGCACGGTCAAAGGAGCTACGGACGCGGAGGAAGTTCTGGGCGGTGTTCGAGTTTTGCTGGCCCTTGCTTTGGGTGCGGACCTCTTCGCGGATGTTGTCGGCGGTTTGTTTGGCTTCGTTGTAGCGCTGTTTGAGTTGGGCCACTTCGGAAGGCGAGATCTTGGCGAGGGCGGCGACTTGATCGGCCTCGCGATTGAGTTCGATGAGGGTGCTGGGATTGGCGTTTTGAAGCTGGCTGTAGGTACCGAAGAGCGTCTCGCTGCTCATGAAGATGCCCGCGAGGGCGTAGTAATCACGCTGGGTGAAGGGATCAAACTTGTGATCGTGGCAGCGGGCGCAGGCGAGGGTGACGCCGAGCATGGCCTGGGACATGGCGTCGATCTGTTCATCGACGAGATCCATCTGGAACTGGCGTTTGTCCCGCTGGTTGTGCCCTTTGGAGCCGATGGCGAGAAAGCCGGTGGCGATGATCTTTTCAGCCTGCTCGTGCTTCGTGCTGAACTTCATCAAATCGCCCGCGATCTGCTCTTTGAGGAATTGGTCATAGGGTTTGTCCTTTCGGAAGCTCTCGATGACGTAGTCGCGATAGCGCCAGGCATGCGGGTAGAGCACGTTGACCTCTTTGCCGCTGCTCTCGCCGTAGCGGGCCACATCGAGCCAGTGCCGCGCCCATTTCTCGCCGTAGTGGGAAGAGTCGAGATACATGTCGATGACGCGTTTCACGGCATCGGGCGAGGTGTCGGCGACGAAGGCCTTCACCTCATCGGGTGTGGGTGGCAGCCCGGTGAGATCAAAGGCGATGCGGCGAATGAGCGTGGGGCGATCCGCGTCTCGCACGGGATGCAGGCCAGCCTGCTCCATGCGGGCGAGGATGAAGTGGTCGATGTCAGTTTTGGCCCAGCCTTCGGTCTTCACGGCAGGAGGCGTTTGCTTTACGGGCTTCTGAAAAGCCCAGTGCTGGCGGCCGGCATCCATGTCGATCACACGCTTGCCACCGGTGGCATTGGCCACTTTTTGCTCGCGAGGATCAGGTGCCCCCATCTCGATCCACTTTTTGAAGTTGGCGATGACCTCGTCCGGTAGCTTTTGCTTCGGGGGCATCTGCATGTCGTCGTCTTTCCAGGTCATCGCCTGATAGATAGTGCTCTCGCTGATACTGCCGGGCGTGATGCCGGGATGCCCGCTCTCACCGCCGAGGAGGGAGGCCTGCTTCGTATCGAGCGTGAGGCCGCCTTTGACCTTTTCGGAGTCGCTGCTGTGGCATTTGTAGCAATGCTCGACGAGCACGGGGCGGATGTTTTTTTCGAAGAAGGCGAGTTGATCGGGCGAGATGCCCGCATAGGCGGTTTCAGCGGCAGGCAGACGCGTGAGGGCGATCAGGGCAATCGAGAGGTAAAAGGCCTTCATGGTCATGGGGAGGAGGTTCGCGGCTCCAACCGTGACATAACCCTAAAGTTGCAGTTCAATTCCACCGGCGAGCAGGGGAACCGATGCTCGGTTCGCAGAATCGAGGCGCAGGGCGGGCTGATTTTCGGCGGATTTACAAGGGCCTTGCGAAGCTCTTACATCGGTCTGACACATGCTCTCAAAGCTGTGCGAATTTAGAAATAGAAAATGAGAACAGCCGCAAGGCTGACATGTCGTAGCTTTTTCAGTGTGGTTCCTTCTTGGCTGTTGGTACTACCGAATGAATACCGGGGCGGATCGAGTGATCCGCCCCGGTTCTTTTTTGGAAGGTGAGACGGGCAACGGGCGTTTCGAGCGGCCTCATGATGACCCGATCCGCCCTGCTCACTGCCGTTTTGATGCTGCCCCTGCCTTTGCTGGCTGCGGTGAAGGTACCGGCGATCTTTTCCGATCACCTGGTGCTCCAGGCGGGCAAACCGGTGGCGGTGTGGGGCACGGCGGCGGCGGGTGAGAAGGTGACGGTGGGTTTCGCGGCGCAGGAGAAATCGACAACGGCGGGTCAGGATGGTGCGTGGAGCGTGAAGCTCGATCCTTTAAAAGCCTCGCCCGAGCCGCAGAGGCTGAAAATCAACACGCTGACCATTCAGGATGTGCTCGTGGGGGAGGTATGGTTCGGCTCCGGGCAGTCGAACATGGCCATGCAGGTGAAAGGGGCGAAAGATCTCGAAGCGAGCAAGGCGGGTGCGAAGCTGCCGCAAATCCGCGTTTTCACCGAAGGCAGCAGTGCCGCCCAGACAGCGCAGAGCGGTGGAAAGGGGAACTGGATCGTCTGCTCGCCGGAGACGGTAGAGCGCTTTTCGGCCACGGCGTATTTCTTTGGCCGTTCCTTGCATGAGGAGCTGAAGGTGCCAGTGGGCCTGATCGTCTCCGCCGTGGGGGGCACGCCGATTGAAAGCTGGATCGACGCGGCGGCGCAGCGGGCGTTACCCGAGTTGAAAGGCTTCTTTGAAACGATGGCGGCGGCGGATGCGAAGTTTGACGAGTCGGCGGTGAAGGCTGCCTACGAGAAGCAGGTGGAGAAATGGAAGGAGGCCGTCAAAGCGGCTCGTGCGGCCAACATGCCGCTGCCGCAAAAGCCGCGTGATCCCATCGAGACACGCCAACGCAAAGGCAACGTGGGCGGACTCTTCAATGGCAAGATCGCCCCACTGATCCCTTACACGCTTCGCGGAGCCATCTGGTATCAGGGCGAGGCGAACAGCGCCGATGACAAGGCTCCTTACTACCAAGAGCAGCTCACGCTGCTGGCGAAGGAATGGCGGCAGCGCTGGGGTGATGAGTTTCCTTTTGCCTGGGTGCAACTGCCGAACTTCACCCGCCCCGGCACCGGCTGGCCGCTCGTGCGTGATGAGATGCGTCAGGCTTTGGCGACCATCCCAAACAGCGGCATGGCCATCACGCTCGACATCGGCGAGCTGAAGGACATCCATCCGAAGAACAAGCAGGACTTGGGCCGGCGACTGGCCCTGTGGGCACTGGGCAAGGTGTATGACAAACCTGTGGTGGCTACCAGCGGGCCACTGGTGAAAATGGTGACGCGTGAGGGATCATCGCTGATCGTTCATTTCGATCACGCCGCCGGTTTGAAGGCCAACGGCGCACTGAATGAGTTTGAGGTGGCCAGTGCGGATGGCGTTTTCAAAACGGCCGAGGCCCGCCTCGAAGGTGAGAAGGTCGTTTTGACCGGTGAAGGCAGCGCCACAGCCACGCAGGTGCGTTATGCCTGGAAAGATGCCACTTCAGCCGCGCTGGTGAATGCCGCCGGCATCCCGGCTTCGACCTTCCAGATGCTCGTCGGCAGCAAATGAGGCTCAGACGGTCTTTTCGAGTTCGCTCTGGCTTTCGAGGACTTTTTGCGTCTGACGCTCGCGGAAGGCTTGAAGCTTCTTGGCGAGCGCACGGTCCTCATTGGCGAGCATGGAGACGGCAAAAAGACCGGCATTGAGAGCACCGGCATTGCCGATGGCAAAGGTGGCCACGGGGATGCCGCCGGGCATTTGCACGATGGAGTAGAGGCTATCCATGCCGCTAAGCGCGCGGCTTTGCACCGGCACGCCGAGGACGGGCACGGTGGTCATGCTCGCGGTCATGCCGGGGAGGTGGGCGGCACCGCCAGCACCGGCGATGATGCACTTCAGGCCACGCTGCGAGGCAGTGGTGGCATAGTCGTAGAGCAATCCGGGCGTGCGATGGGCGCTGACGACCTTCTTTTCAAAGGGAATGCCGAAATCGGCGAGCACCTGCGCGGCGTTTTGCATGGTGGGCCAGTCGGAACTGGAGCCCATGATGATGCCCACGACGGGCGGAAGCTGGATGTTTGTATCGCTCATGCGGTGATCAGCATGGACGGCGGTGCCGCAGCGTCAACGAACACCTCGCCGGGTCATGCTTCGCGACGTGCCACATACACAAAGGCAGGCGGTAGATTCGCCCACACGACCTCGGTGGTGGTCACATTGGGCAGGAGAGAGCCGAGGAGCTCGCGGAAGTGCTGACCGGCTGGCAGACGATGAAAGCCAAAGTAAGCGAAGGTCACAAAGCAGCCGCCGGGAGCCAGATGCGGAAGCACATTGCCGAGGATGGCTTTTTGCAGCGATTCAGGAAAGGCGGTCCATGGCAGGCCGCTGATGATCACATCGAAGCCTTCGCTGAAATCCGGCTGCGTGAGGTCAAACTTCTGCGCACAGCAGCACTCGAAGCGCATCCTGGGAAACTCCTCATGCAGCCGGTGAACGAACGCTTCGTTCAGCTCCAGTCCCACATACTTTGCCTCATCTGGCATCACACGAGCAATCGCCTGCGTGAAGGCACCCGTGCCGGGGCCGAGTTCGAGGATGTGGCGGGCTTCCGCACAACGTGATGCCTCCATCATCATCTCCGCGAGAGCGGGACTCGACGGCGCGACGGCCCCCACTGTTTTCCAGTTGCGGACGAATTCTCGGAGAAATGCGGGGGCTGACATCGGGCGGCGGATGCTACGCATCCTCGGGGCTTCTGCGAATGCTTTTATGGAGGCCATAAAAGCGAACGTGCGATGCATGTCGGGGTCGAAGGTAGCTCAACCCAAACCAAGCCATGATCACCCAAGCTCTTATCCTTGTCTTGACCGCCGTCTGTCTCTCCCAGTGCGCTCACCAGCCTTCGGAACGCTATCTCACTAATGCAGACTCCGGAAAGGTCATCAGTGAACGCTACTATGAAATCGATGGCGTGCGCAAAGTGGAACGTCGCATCTTGGTGGCTAGCAGGCCTCGCCTAGAGACCAGACTCGACACCCGGATTGTGGGCACGACGTGGTGATGCGAACTTACTTTTTCCCTTTGTTCTTCTTGTTCGGCTTCTCCTTCGAACCCTTCCCGCCTTTCTCACCGGAGGTGGCTTTGATTTCCTCTTTAGGGAGGGCGGCCGCCAGGCGGGCCTTCACCTCGCTCATTCCCACTTCGCCAGCTAGGTTGGTCCATTCATACGGATCCTTGGCGTGGTCGTAGAGTTCCTCGCTGCCATCCGCATAGCGAATGTAGCGCCATTGCGCATCGCGGACGGCGTGGTTGCCTTTGCCATGGGTGCAGACGGCCACTTGGTCCCACTTTGCCGCAGCGTCTTTGAGCAGTGGCATCAACGAAGCGCCTTTCACATGCTCTGGAACGGGCAAGCCGGTGAGTTCGCAAAGGGTGGAGTAGATGTTGGTGTAATCGACGGGCGCTGAGCAGAGGCTTCCGGGCTTGCAGATGCCCGGTGCCACGATGGCCATGGAGGTACGGGTGGCTTTCTCCCAAAGCGCAAATTTACGCCAGTGCTCCTTCTCGCCGAGATGCCAGCCATGGTCCGTCCACCAGACGATGATCGTTTTGTCCTTCCGTGGGCTGGCGTCGAGTCCATCGAGCAGGCGGCCCACTTGATCGTCGAGATACGAAATGGTCGCCAGATAGGCCTGCACAGCCTTTTTCCATTGGTCGCCCTTCAAAACCGACGCGTGATCGCCTTCGGGTCCGGCCATTTTTTTGCCAGCGGTCGGCACGTCGTCCAGATCGCCCTCTTTGGTCACCGGGAGCTGGATCTCGGCCAGCGGGAAGCGGTCGTAATACATCTGGGGCACATACCAGGGCAGGTGGGGCTTCACATAGCCGAGGGCGAGAAAGAGCGGCTTATCGGAGGGAGCGGTTTTGAGATGGTTGATGGCCCAGTCGGTGGCTTTGGTATCGCCCATGTCAGCGGCGGTGGCATTGACGGCACCCCAGTCGAAGTGGCCGCGATTGAGGCCGTTCAGATTGGCGTCGTGATCGTTGATGCTGGGGAAAAGGCCCGCCCACTCTGTCCAGCCATCCTCACGGCCTTCGCTGCCGTAGCCATGGTAAATCTTGCCCGCTCCACGGGTGTTGTAGCCATTCGCTAGGAAGTGGCGATTGATGGTCATCACGTCCTTGAGCACCCCGCCTGCGGGATCGCCATTGGTGTAGATGCCCGTCTGCCAGGGGCGCAGGCCGCTCATCAACGCGGCGCGGGAGGGATTGCAGGCGGGAGCAGCGCAGTGGGAGTTCGTGAAAGCCGTGCCGCGTGCCACGAGGCGGTCAATGTTCGGCGTCTTCGCCTGAGGATGCCCGCCGAGGTAGCTCGTCCAGTCGTTCAAATCATCGACGGCGATGAAGAGCACATCCGACCGCGTTTCAGCGACGGCGGAGCAGGTGAGAAGAAAGAAAAAAGCAAGGTGACGCATCATGGCCCGCCGTGAACGAGCGGTTGAAAGACGTCTTGCGTGAATCCTTCGCACAACCTCTGGGCCACATGAACAAACGGAGTTTTTTTCATCGTAGTGTGTTCCCCTCATGCGCTATCTTTTCCTCTCCCTCCTTCTCGCCACCGGTTTGTCTGCCGGAGAACTGCCCAAAGAAAAACGCGTCCTCTTCCTCGGTGATTCGATCACGCAGGGCGGTGGCTACATCGAGATCATCGACGCGGCTTTGAAGGCGCAGCATCCCGAGTCGGACATCGAGATCATCCCGCACGGCCTCAGCAGCGAGACGGTGAGCGGCTTGAGCGAAGAAGGCCATGCGGGAGGCAAATTCCCGCGTCCTGACCTTCACGAGCGTCTCGATCGTGCTCTGGAGAAAGTGAAGCCGGACCTCGTCTTTGCCTGCTACGGCATGAATGACGGCATTTACCTGCCGCTCGGCGCGGAACGCACCAAAGCCTTCCAAAACGGCATGAAGAAGCTGCACGACAAGGTCATTGCTGCCGGGGCTCGCCTCATTCATCTCACGCCGCCGGTGTTTGATCCGGTGCCTATCGCTCAGAAAGTGGCTCCGGCGGACAAAGTGGACGGCTCGCACCCTTTCAAAGGCTACAACGAGGTGCTCGACTTCTACGCGAACTGGCTGCTCGACATGCGCAGCGAGGCGAAGTGGACGGTTTACGACATCCACGGCCCGATGAATGCCGTCATCGCCGAGAAGCGGAAGACGGACCCGCAGTTCACCTTTTCCAAAGACGGCGTGCATCCTGGTCCAGAAGGTCATCTGCTCATGGCGCGTGCCGTTCTCGATGCCTGGGGCCTCCAGGTGAAGGAGGATGGCACGCCGGACCATCCGAATGGCGCGGCCATTCTCGCCGTGATCAAAAAGAAGCACGCCATTCTGCGTCCCGCCTGGCTCAGTCATGTGGGCCACAAGCGTCCGGGCAATGCGGCGGGTCTGCCGATTGAAGAGGCTTTGAAGAAGGCCGACGAACTCGACGAGGAGGCTCGCAAGCTCGCGACATCGAAAGAGCTCGTTTTCCCGAATCAAAAAGGCGAGTGGAACGGCTACGCCAAGCATGAGCTGACCATCGCGGGCAAGGCCGTGACCGTCGTGGCACCGAAAACAGTCGCCGCAGGTCGCCCGTGGGTTTGGCATGGCGAGTTCTTCGGCCACAAACCTGCGCCGGACATCGCGCTGCTCGGCAAGGGCTTCCACATCGTCTATATGAAGATCAACGACATGCTCGGCTGCCCCGACGCGGTGAAGCTGTGGAACCAATGCCATGCCGAGCTGACCTCCAGCTATGCCTTGAGCCAGAAACCGGCGCTCGTGGGCCTCAGCCGCGGTGGTTTGTATTGCTACAACTGGGCCTCCGCGAACCCCGACAAGGTCTCCTGCATCTACGGCGATGCGCCCGTGTGTGACTTCAAGAGCTGGCCCGGCGGCAAAGGCAAAGGGAAGGGCGATCCGAAGAATTGGGGCTTCGTCTTGAAGCTGTGGGGTTTCAAAGACGAAGCCGCTGCTCTCGCCTACCCAGGCAATCCCGTCGATAGCCTCGCCCCACTGGCAAAGGCCGGCGTGCCGCTGCTGCATGTCTTTGGCGATGCCGACGACGTGGTGCCCTGGGATGAAAACACCGGCCTCATCGAGTCCCGCTACAAAGCCCTCGGTGGCAGCATCACGATGATCCGCAAACCCGGCATCGGTCACCATCCGCACGGCTTGGATGACTCGACGCCGATCATTGATTTCATCGCCAAGCACGCCAAGTGAGCCTCAAAATGGCCGTTGATTCCGGGAAGAAAGCCGCATTTCATGGCCGACATGGCGATGAGAAAATACAAACTCAACCCGGCAACGGGCCAATTGGAGGAGCAACCGCCTCCGACATCCGCCGAACAGCAGAAGCTGCTGGAGCAGTGCTCCAAAGTGTTTACCGAGGACATGACGCCGAAGATTATTTTGGAGATCGCCAAGCGTTCCAAGGCAGCCAAGCTCAGATCACTGCGGCAGTGAATGCATCAAGGCACGGCTCAACGATTTGATCGTCACCACGGGGCGAACGGATTTCGAAGTCTTTGTTGAGGATTTGCCGTCGTGACGATACAACGGCTTTCCTATCTCCATGCGCACGCTCTTTTTCCTCCTGACCGCTCTCACCCTGCACGCCGCTTCGCAGCCGAACGTGCTCTTCATCCTTTGTGATGACTTGCGCCCGGATGCGCTGGGCTGCTACGGCTCGAATCATGTCAAAACGCCCAACATCGACCGTCTGGCGAGCGAGGGCGTGCGCTTTGCGAACACCTTCTGCACCACCTCGCTGTGCTCGCCGAGCCGGGCGAGCATCTTGAGTGGGCTTTATGCGCACGCACATGGCGTGACGAACAACTTCACGGAGTATCCTGATTCGATGCCGAGCTTTCCCGGCCTGCTTCACGAGGCTGGTTATGCCACCGCCTACTTTGGCAAGTATCACATGGGCGAGAACAACGATGAGCCGAGGCCCGGTTTTGACCATTTCGTGACTCATAAAGGGCAGGGGAGCTACTTTGACACGGAGTGGAACATCCACGGCAAGGAACGGAAGGTCATCAAGGGCTACTACACCACCGTGGTGACCGATTTGGCTTTGGACTGGCTCAAGAAGCAGAGCGCCGAAAAGCCCTGGTGTGCCTTCATCGGCCAAAAAGCCCCGCACAGCTTCTACACGCCAGAGGAGAAGTATGAGCACAGCTTTGACGATGTGCGTGTGCTGTATCCCGCCACGGCTTTTCTGCTCGATGACAAACCCGCGTGGCTCAAACAACGCCTCCATACCTGGCATGGGATTTACGGGCCGCTGTTTGAGTGGAGAAAGAAATTCCCCGATGATCGTCCTGAGGCGGTGAAGGACTTTGAAAACATGGTGCATGGCTATTGGGGCACCGTTTTGAGCGTGGATGACAGCGTGGCCCGCGTGCGTGCCTGGCTGGAGGAGACAAAGCAGCTCGATAACACCATCATCGTGTTCATGGGCGACAACGGCCTGCTTGAAGGCGAGCACGGCATGGTGGACAAACGCACCGCCCACGAGCCCAGCCTGCGCATCCCGCTGGTCGTTCGCTATCCCGCTCTCGGCGCTGGCAAGGTCATCGAGCAGCAGGCGCTCACCGTCGATATGGCCCCGAGCCTGCTCGAAATGTGCGCTGCGCCTGCGTTGCCGAAGTCACACGGCCAGTCTTGGGTGAAACTCGTGCAAAATGGCGATCCCGCTTGGCGCACGAGCTGGTTTTACCACTACAACTACGAGAAGCAGTTCCCCTACACGCCCAACGTCCGCGCCCTTCGCACGGATCGCTGGAAGTACATCCACTACCCGCACGGCGATGGCAGCCCTGACAAGCATCTCTCCGAGCTTTACGACCTCCAGGCCGATCCCGGCGAGACGAAGAACCTCATCAGCGATCCCAAACTCGCCGCCACCATCACCGAGCTCAAAGCCGAACTCGCCAAACTCATGCTCTCCACCGGTCTCGATGCCCAAACGGACAAAATGCCCCTCGATGAAGGGATCAAGAGCGGTCTGCCCGATGCGAAGATCCGGTGAATAGGCAAAGAGCTGATTGAATTCAGAGCATGCAGCGGCAGCCTCGTGGCATGGAACATTTTGATTTTGACCTCGTGGTGATCGGTGGTGGCAGCGGCGGCTATGCGGCGGCACGGACAGCTCATGGCGAGGGGCTGAAGGTGGCGGTGATCGATGGCGCGGCGGAGCTGGGCGGGCTGTGCATTCTGCGCGGCTGCATGCCGAGCAAGGCGCTGATCGAATCCGCGAACCGCCAGCTTGTGGTGCGGCATGCGGCGGAGTTTGGGCTGAAGGCCACCACGCAGGGCGTGGAGGTGCGGCAGATCCGGGATCGGAAGCGGGCGCTGATCGCGGACTTCGCGGGCTATCGACAGGGTCAACTCGAAGATGGGCGCTTTGTGCTGCATCGCGGACGGGCGAGCTTCGTGGATGCACACACGGTGGAGGTGCAGCCTCGGGATGGCAGCGCGGGTTTCGCGGTGCGGGCGAGGAGTTTCATGATCGCCACGGGTTCGGAGGTCTCGGTGCCTCCGGTGCCGGGACTGGTGGAGGCGGGTTTTTGGACGAGTGACGAGGTGCTGGATGCGGAGACGCTTCCGCAGAAGGTGGCGGTGCTCGGCGGCGGTGCCATCGCCCTCGAAATGGCGCATTACCTGGAGGCGATGGGCTGCGAAGTGACGCTGATCCAACGTAACGGTCAGCTTTTGACCGGCCTGGACCGCGAATGCAGCGATGTGGTGCGCACGGCGTATGAACGGCGTGGCATGAAGGTGCATTGCGGCACGCACCTGAATTCGATTTCGGCTTCGGAAGGTCAAAAGCGCATCGAATTCACCCAGGAAGGTCAAACGCAGGTCGTGCTCGTGGATGAGGTGCTTTTGGCGATGGGCCGCCAACCGGCGACGAAGGGTCTCCACCTCGAAAAGGCGGCTGTTTCGGCCCACAAAGGCAAAGTCATCGTCAATGACCGCATGCAGACCTCGCAGCCGCATATCTTCGCCGCCGGTGATGTGTGCAGCCCGCTCGACGTGGTGCATGTGGCGATCCAGCAGGGAGAAATCGTCGCACGAAACGCGGCCCGGCTGCTGCGTGGTGAGGCGGCGGATGAGGCGATGGATTACCGCCTGCTGCTCTTTGGCGTGTTTTCCCATCCGCAGGTGGCGGTGGTGGGGGCGACGACGGAAAAGCTGCGTGCGGCCGGGACGCCGTTTGTCGAGGCGAGCTATCCTTTCAACGATCACGGCATGTCCTTGGTGATGGGCGAGACGGATGGCTTTGTGAAGATGCTGGGCCATGCCGAGACCGGCGAGATCCTCGGAGCCTGCGTGGTGGGGCCGAAAGCGACGGAGCTGATCCACGAAGTGACCATCGCCATACATTTCCGAGCCACGGCGAAGCAATTCATGACGATCCCGCACTATCACCCGACACTCAGCGAGATCTGGACCTACCCGGCAGAGGAAATCGCCGATCAGGTGGGCTGATCACGCGGTGCGTCCGCAGCACTGCTTGTACTTTTTGCCGCTGCCACAGGGGCAGGCGTCATTGCGTCCGACGTTTTGGAATTTGGATAGCTTCGCGGCGGGGGTGCGCTGCGGGATGATGAGGCGGGGGCCATCGCGAGCGGGATCGGCGGGGGCTTCGGGCTCCTCTTCGACCTCTCGTTCACGGCGTGTTGGAGTGCTTTCTTCGGCTCCGCCACCGGTGGTGGAGGCTTGTTGGGCCATCTGGGCGAGGAAGGCCTCAAAAGCGGCGAGCTGCTGGGTGCTGCGGAAGAGATTTCCGACGACTTCGCCATTGATGTTCGTCATCAGGCTGGCGAAGGCGGAGAAGGCTTCCTGCTTGAATTCGATGAGCGGGTCCTTCTGGCCATGGGTGCGGAGGCTGACGCCTTCTTTGAGGGCATCGAGGGCGTAGAGATGCTCCTGCCAGAGGCGGTCGATGGCATTGAGGAGGATCATCTTTTCGATCTCCTGAAGGGCGGTGGGATTGCCGCCCTGCACTTTCACGTCGTAGGCGTGGAGGATACGGTCCTTGATGAACTGCACGTTGCCTTCGAAGTCGCGACCGGCGAATTCGGCTTCCTCGGATTTGAGGCCGATGGGGAAGGTGGTGTTGATCCAGTGGATGAGCCCTTCGTAATCGGGGGTGTCGTTGGACTTCTCCTGCGGGATGAATTCCGCGAGGCGATCACGGATGCCTTTTTCGACGGCGTCGTTGATGAGAAGGCGGGTGTCGTTGCTGTTGAGCACGTCGTTGCGCCATTCATAGACGACCTCGCGCTGCTGGTTCATGACGTCGTCGTATTCGAGGACGCGTTTGCGCCAAACGTAGTTCCGCTGCTCGACCCGCTTCTGGGCGGTTTCGACGCTGCGATTGAGCCAAGGGTGCTGCAATTCCTCGCCTTCCTTCATGCCGAAGCGCTCCATCATCTTGGTCATGCGTTCAGCGGCACCGAAGTTGCGCATGAGGTCATCCTCGAAGCTGAGGAAGAATTTGCTCTCGCCCGGATCGCCCTGACGGGCGGAACGTCCGCGAAGCTGTCGATCGACGCGACGGGACTCGTGACGCTCGGTGGCGAGCACGAAGAGGCCGCCGAGCTCGGAGACGCCTTCGCCAAGTTTGATGTCGGTGCCACGACCAGCCATGTTGGTCGAGATGGTGACAGCGCCGCGATGGCCGGCACGGGCGACGATCTCGGCCTCCTGGCGGTGGTACTTCGCGTTGAGGACGTTGTGGACGATTTTTTGCAGCTTCAGCATGCGGGAGACCATCTCGGAGGCCTCGACGCTGGCGGTGCCGACCAGGACGGGCTGGCCTTTGAGATGGAGCTGCTTGATGAGCTCGATGACGGCGGTGAATTTCTCGCGGCGGGTTTTGTAGATGCTGTCGTTTTGATCGAGGCGCTTCACCGGACGGTTGGTGGGGATGGTGAGCACATCGAGGCCGTAGATGTCGTTAAACTCCGCCGCATCGGTTTCAGCGGTGCCAGTCATGCCGCCGAGCTTTTGATAGAGGCGGAAGTAGTTCTGAATGGTGATGGTGGCGAGCGTCTGGGTCTCGGCGTCGATGTGGACGCCTTCTTTGGCTTCCACAGCTTGATGCAAACCATCGCTCCAGCGGCGGCCCGGCATTTTACGGCCGGTTTGCGCATCGACGATCATCACCTTGTTGTCTTCGACGACGTATTCGACGTCCTTTTCATACAGCGTGTAGGCACGCAGGAGCTGACCGATCTGGTGGATGCGCTGGCCCTGATGCGAAAGGCGATCCTGCGTTTCGTTTTTCTTCTGAATCCTCTGCTGCTCGGTGAGCGAGGTATCGCCGTCGATCTCCGAATAGATGGTGGCGATGTCCGGGAGCACGAAGGCCTCCGGCTCGTCGGGATTGAGGAAGGTGCGGCCCATCTCGCTGAGGTCGGCGTCGTGGCTTTTTTCCTCGATGGAGTAGTAGAGCTCTTCCTTGAGTTTGAAGTATTCGACCTTCTGCGTGTCCTGGTAGAGGGCGAGCTCGGCCTTTTCCATGTCGCGGCGCAGCTCGGGATCTTCCATGCAGCGGAGGAGGGCACGGTTCTTGGGCTGGCCGAGGTGGACCTGGAAGAGTTTTTTGCCGGCGAGGTCGTGCTCGCCCTTGGTGGCGTGCTCTTTGGCCTCGGTGATGATCTTCGTGCAAAGCGTGGTCTGGCGGCGGACGAGCTGCTCGACGAGCGGCTTGTAACGCTCGTAATGATGGGCGGACTCAGCGACAGCGACGGGGCCGCTGATGATGAGAGGCGTGCGAGCCTCGTCGATGAGGACGGAGTCCACTTCGTCCACGATGGCGAAGTAATGGCCGCGCTGGACCTGCTGGTCCTTGCTGGAGGCCATGCCGTTGTCACGGAGGTAATCGAAGCCGAATTCGCTGTTCGTGCCGTAGGTGATGTCGCAGCGGTATTGCTCAGCGCGGATGTGGCTGTGCTGGTCGTTTTGAATGACGCCGACGGTGAGGCCGAGGGATTTGTAAAGGTGGCCCATCCACTCGCTGTCGCGTCGGGCGAGGTAATCATTCACGGTGATGACATGGACGCCACGGCCGGTGAGGGCATTGAGGAAGACGGGAAGGGTGCCGACGAGTGTTTTACCTTCACCGGTGGCCATTTCGGCGATCATGCCGCGATGCAGGGCGATGCCGCCGATGAGCTGCACATCGAAATGAACCATGTTCCACTTCAGCGGCGTGTCGCAGACCATGATGTCGCTGCCGGAGAGGCGGCGGGCGGCGTTTTTGACGACGGCGTAGGCCTCGGGGAGGATGTCGTTGAGCATCTGCTGCTCGATGTCGGTGAACTTGGGCTGGATTTCGTTCCAGGCATCGCGAGCACGGTCGATGCGGGCTTTTTTCTCTTCCAAGGACGCGGAAGCCAAGGCGGAGGATTTGACCTCCTCGGCATCGAGAGAGGGAAAGTGAGCCTTCAACGCCTCAAAGTAAGGGGCGATGCCTTCCAGCGAGGCATTGACCGCCTGCTCATCGGCAATGCGCAAAGCCACGCCACCGAGAAAGGGCGGGGTGTGGAAGGCGCGGAACTGCTGCTGCCACTTTGCCACGCGGTCACGCAGGGCCTGCTCGTCCTGCTGCTGGAGCTGTTCTTCGATGCGGTTGATCTCGGTGACGACGGGCTGGAGCTTGCGAACCGTGCGCTGGTTCTTTGAGCCGAGAATTTTCTTGATGATCCAATTGAACATGAGAGCGGGGGAAAGGGAAAAGGGCGCGGAACATGGAGCGGGCATAGCCGCGTGCAAGGACCGTTCCGTGTCGCCAAGGACTCAAGCGGTGCCCGGCGGGCGTTTCGGCTTCGTGATGAAGGCCTCGGCGAGGTAATGCGGGATCAGCGGGCGGGCGATGTGCTCACGAAGCTCCGCCTCGGGCAAGGTGGCCACGATTTGAGCGAGGTGGAGAGCCTTCGGGCGTGCCTGAAGCACCTGCGGAAGGCCGAGCGGCACCTGTGGATCAAAGGTGAGCCAGGGGGAACCATCCGCGCAGCGATCTCGGGCGATCTCGGGGGAGACGGTTTCGATCTCAGGCTTGAGGCGGCCGTTTTTCACCTCGGCGAGGTAGAAGCTCTGCCGCCGAGCATCGCCGATGACGCGGTAGTTTGGCCCGGTTTGGATGTCCGGGGCCGCCAGCGAGGACCAGCCGACACACCACACGCTGCGCGACAGGGCGATCCCCTGCGCCGCCGCGATGGCGATGCGGACGCCGGTGTAGGAGCCGGGGCCGTTTCCGATCACCACGCCGGTGAGGTCAGGCCCGGCCGCTTCCAAAGCATCCCGCAGCGGGGCAAAGACGCGGGCATTGTGCGATCTCTCGGATTGAAACGAGGCCTCAAACCGCACCTCGCCGCCGCAGACCACCGCGAGGCTGCCGTGGGCGGTGGAAAGATCGAGGGCGAGGAGGGTGGCGGGCATCCGGGAAAGGCGGGCTGAAATGTCAGGCGGGCTGGAAGAAAATCCTTTGGAAACTCGGGGCGTTCTGTTATGCAATCGTTTTTCCCGTCCCTTTCCGTGACGCTTTCCCCCTGCATGTCATTGATTTTCCGCCTCCAACACACTCCCGCCCCCTGGTTTTGCATCGGGGTGATGAGTCTGCTGGCTCTCCAACCGGCTCCTGCGGCTGATAGCGTGGTCCGCCTCGCGGATCGTGAAGCCGCCAAACGCCAGATGCGTGTCGATTCCGCCGGAGCCGATCTTCAACGAGCCTCCAACCTCATGGCCGAGGGCAAGACCGAGGAGGCGCTGACCCTCCTCGAATCCACCTACACAACGCTGCCTGAGGCACCGCTGACGCACGAACTCAAAGCCGCCGCCCGTGCAGGCTATGTGTCCGCTGGCTGCATCCGTGCAGAGGAATGGATGGCCATCGGCAAGCGCCCTGAGGCTGAGGAGCTCCTCGCCAAGCTCCTCGCCGCCTCGCCGAATGACAAGCAAGTGCTCGCCTGCCGTGCTCGTCTTGCCGATCCAGATCGCTATCCTCCTGCGCTCACCTCCGAGCATGTGGACAACGTGAAAAAAGTCGAAGCACTACTGCTCAAGGGCAACTCAGCCCTCGAAATCGGCGATTACGATCTCTCCATCCGCCTCTACCAAGACGTCCTTCGCATCGACAAATATAACAATGCCGCTCGTCGTGGCACGGAGCGGGTGGAGCAGCTCAAGATTAGGTATCTTCAATCCGCCTATGATCAGAAACGCGCCTCCATGATCGCGGGCGTGGATCGCCTGTGGGAAGATGCCGTGCCGCCTTCCAGCACGGATTTGAATGCTCTCTTCGGTGCCCGCGAGCGTGCCACAGCGTCCTCACTGGAGGGGCGGGAGAGCATTCTCGACAAGCTGCGCACCTACCGCATGCCTAGCATCGAATTTCAGGGGGCGACGGTGCCTGAGGTCATCGAACTCCTCCGCCTGCGCAGCCGCGATCTCGATCCCGAAGGCCGAGGAATCGACTTCGTGCTCAATATCCCCGATGACTTAAAATCCGCTCAGATCAGCCTCTCTCTCAAGGACATCCCCATGGAGGAAGTCCTTCGCTATGTCACCGAGGCGGCGAGTGTGAGTTATCGCGTCGAGGCTCGTGCGGTGGTGCTTACCTCACTCGGTGAGAAGAACTCCGCCATGATCACCCGCAGCTATCGTGTGCCGCCGGATTTCATTCAAAACAGCGCCACCAATGCCGCTGCTCCCGCTCCGGGGGCGGATCCATTTGCCCAGGCCGGGGCGGCGACTCCTGGCGGAGGTCTTTCCATCCGGCGGATGGGGGCCAAAGAATTCCTCGAAGGCCGCGGCATCCAGTTTCCCGAAGGTTCCAGTGCTAGTTTTTCCTCCGGCACCAGCACTCTTGTGGTTCGCAACACCGTCCCGAATGTCGAGTTGGTCGAGAGCCTCGTGGAAGAAGCCATGAAGTCCGCCCCCAAGATGGTGACGGTGACGGTGCGAGTGCTGGAGATCGCTCAAAAAAACCTCGATGAACTAGGCTTTGACTGGCTGATGGGAGGCGGTGGCAGCAATCCCAAAGTGGATTTCGGTGGAGGCTCCTTTGGTAGTTCGACCCGCACGTCAGATCTAACGCAGTTTCCCTTCTCGACGGTGACGACGGTGCCTGCGGTGACTTCATTTCTTTCTCCAACCACCACGACTACGGCGATGGGCTTTAGTCCGGTGACCGCCGGATTGCGTTCGGGGGACTCTGCCGCCAACTTGAATCGCCTCGATCAATTGCTAACGACAGGCAATTCGACCTCCCAGGGGGGGGATCCTGCTCCCGGAATTCTCTCGGTTGCCGGTGTGTTTACAGATCCCCAGTTTCAAGGAGTCTTGAGGGGCCTGTCACAAAAAAAGGGCATCGATCTCCAGGCTACACCCAGCGTCACAACCAAGAATGGCCAGAAGGCCACCGTGGAACTCCAGCGTGAAGTTATTTATCCGACGGAGTTTGATCCGCCGCAGGTGCCGCAGAATCAGGGGGCAGGTGGTACCACCATATCATATGGCCCTCCTGCTCAGCAGCTTGCTACGCCTACCACCCCGACAGCTTTCGAGATGCGTAAAACGGGTGTGTTGCTCGAAGTGGAGCCGGTGATTGGAGAGGATGGTTCGGTGGAACTCAATCTTGCCCCTGAAGTTACCGATTTTGAAGGCTTTGTAAATTACGGTTCACCAATCATCCGCACTGGAGGTATCAATCCGGTTATTGTGCCAGTTGCGATCAACCTCATCAACAATATCGTGATTATTACGGTTCAGTTAGTTGGTGCCACGCAAACACCTGACACGGTGATTACCCAAAATTCGATCCTGCAGCCGATCTTCAAAACGAGCAAAACATCCACATCGGTTCGTGTTTGGGATGGCTCCACGATCATGCTTGGGGGACTCAAGCGCCAGGACATCAACATCGTGGACGATAAGGTGCCAATTGTCGGAGATCTGCCGTTTGTAGGCCGCCTCTTCCGAGGCAATACCAAACAGATCGAGACCAAAAACGTGATCATGTTTGTGACGGTGGACATCATTGATCCATCGGGTCAAAAAGTTCGTAAACCTCAGACGGCGGCAGTTGCTCCCTGAGTTCGAGTGGCTGTTTTCATGCATTATGTCATGTGTTGACGCGCTGGTTCGGTGGGAGGCCTCCATTTTGACAAAGCATGACCACGAAGCTCATCCTCAAATACCTGCTCAGTGCTGGCATCATCACCCTCGTGAGCGAGACGGTGAAGCGCAGTGATCGAGCGGGGGCCTTGTTGGCGGCGCTGCCTTTCGTCTCTATCATCACGCTCTTTTGGGTGCATTTCGAGAGTGATCCAGCCGTGAGGGGACAAAAGACGGCGGATCACATGTGGTACATCTTTTGGTATGTGCTGCCCACGCTGCCGACGTTCCTGCTTTTTCCGGCCATGCAGCGCTGGTGGGGCTTTTACGGAGCCCTGGGCGGCTCTGCCGTGCTCACTATCGTGCTCTTTGCCTTGCTGAAGACTGTCGCGGGTCGATTCGGCCTCGTCTTATAAAGTGGTATCCATCTCCTGCACCACCCCAAAGCTCGTGCCGCCTGATTGCAGGATGGCACGGAGGTTTCAACCTGCCGCACAGAGGACTGTGCGGGTGATGGTGTCATGAGTGCTGCGCGTAAACCCTCGTATCTCCAAGCTTTCCTGCAAAGGGAATCGCGGGTGCAAATACATGATTTCGCAATGTGGTGAGCGTCAGTTGTCGTGTTTTGTCATGCTCCAGTTCTTCACGTTATGATGAATGTGCCGCAAATGGGGGGGCGGGTGGGCTTGGGACACCGGATACGATCCGGGCTTGGATCCACAACTACAACCACCGGCGCCCTCACCAGGCGCTCAACTATCGAACTCCGGCCCAGCAATACCACCTACACCCATCCTCACCATGCAACGCTTACAACTCATCAAATGTGGCTGCACCTTTGTTAGCGTTCCGCCGAGCCCCTCCAGCCTGCATCCAGGCGGTGGACTCTGGATGTCTCAATATCCCGGTGTGCGTTGCATGCGCATCTGCCCATGGATGCGATCCACGACAAGCCACTCGCCGCGGTATTCGTCCATGAACAAATGAAAATAGGCCTTGTTTTCCATGATGCGCCTCGGTGCCTCGGGGCTGCAGCAGCGCAGGTCGAGCGCACGCGCGATGGCCTCTTCCCGCCCGACCGGGAGGCGCTGCGAATAGGCCGCCAGCCGCCCGCAGTAGTCGGCCAGCTCAGCGAAGCCACAGTGGCGTGCGAGTGACTCAACGCTGGAAAGCCCCGCAAGGTGGCCAGGAAGATTTTTGCAGTCTTCACAAAGCACTTCATGAGCCTGGTCACGTATGCGGTGCGCGACGATGCTAACAGCGTAGGCTGCCTTTGGCGCGCCTGCCTGGGCTTCCTCCAGCAGTGGCTGGATAAAGCCCGGTTCAAAGCAGATGAATGACAGGTCTTCGTTCTCCTGTTCCATGAACCAAGGCTGTGGCCTGCTCCCTGGAGTGGGACAGATCATCAATGTAGTTCCAGCCTCCTTGGGTTGATCTTGATGTTGGTTGTTTCTCTCACGCTGTCAAACGCAGCGGAGGTCTCATCGAGCGTAGCGAGATGAGGCCGCAGCGGAGTTTGACAGC
>CANGYJ010000004.1 GCA_947458455.1 Verrucomicrobiaceae bacterium
GCACGGCCCACGGCGGTCACGCCCATGACGGCGATGCCATAACGCGAAGCCGCATCGACGAGGTCGGTGAGGTTTTTGAGGCTTTGACGCTCGTAGGCACTGCCGATGAAGACTTGGACGGCCAAAACGCTCGCATTGAGGCGGATGGCTTCTTCGATGTTCAGCGCGGTGGATTCATTGGAGAGCGGTTCGAAGCCGGGGCGGCCAAATTTGGCCTTCTTGCCGTCGATTTCGCCTTCCCACTCTTCGAACTGGCTCACCATCGAGGTGCCGCCGGAGGCACGAAGAGCGATGGCCTTGCGGGTGGAGGCCGGAATGACACTGCGCTGAATGCCACGCGTAAGCATGAGGCAGTCGGCGTAGGGTTCGAGAGGCAGGATGGTCTGATCGACACGCTCCAGGCCGGTGGTGGGGCCTTGGAAATAGCCGTGGTCAAAGGCGAGCATCACGGTGCGACCGTCCTTGGGATTGAAAACCTGGCTGAGGCGGTTCTTGAGACCCCAGTCATACTGGTGGGAACCTTTGAGGAAGAAGCCCGGCGTCTCCTGAGGAGTGCTCGTGAAGTATTCTTTTTCCTTTTTGTCAGCAGCGGAGGTGGAGATGTCGGCCATGGTCGTGGGTGATGAGTGAGGGCGCGGATGATGGGCGCAAAAATCCCCGGCGCAAGGACGCAAAACCCTCGATTCAGCCACTCAGGCGTGCGCTGGCGGCCAGGAGGGCTTTCAATGAATGTTGGCGCAGCGCGTTGGAAGCCCCGCTGGCCGCGAGGCGTTTGGATGGGGATGCGTGCCTTGTTTTTTCTCCTCCTATTGGCCTCCCCTGCCTCTGCCCAGATGGCTAACCGCCCTCCTGCGCCATGGTGGCTGGTTACGGAAAAGCCCACTCCCCTCACCCGCGAGGTGCGCCATGCGGAAAAACTGCTCAAAGCCGTGCTGCTGACAGTCGCGGAGGCTCCTGTGGAGGTCCTCCTCGATGGGAAAGCCGTGTCCATCATCATGCCGACGACCACCGCCACCGGCACTGACCTGACCGAGCAGCTCGGTGATGGCCAACCCCATGAAATCGGCCTCCGCTTGCCCGCGAAGGCCAGAGTGGCCGCCTTGCTCGAACTCAACGGCGACCTCGCCGCCGTGCGCTGGATCGTCACCGATGCCTCATGGCAAAACGCGGTCGTTTCCGGCTCCACGGAGGCTGATCCCTCAAAGAACCCCTTCGACCTCAAAAAAGCCTTCGATGCCTACAACTCCTGGCAGCTCGCCAAGCCCGGAGCTCAGAATCAGGCCACGGAGGCGGCCACGCTGAGCTTGCCGCCCGGCTTCAAAGCCGAACTCGTCCGCTCCGCGCAGCCTGGGGAGGACTCCTGGGTGGCGATGGCCTTTGATGAGCAAGGACGTCTCACCCTAGCGAAGGAGAAAAAGGGCCTGCTGCGCCTCACGTTTCTGGGTGATGCGGGCACTCCTGCCCGCGCGGAGCCATCGTCGCGGGCAGGAGTGCCCGCGTCACTCAAGCGCCAGCAGATCGAAGTCATCGACGACGAACTCCTCGAATGCCGCGGGCTTCTTTATGCGCACGGCTCCCTCTTCGCGAACGCCAACAACACCAAGGCCCTCGTCCGCCTCACCGACACGAACGGCGACGGCACCTTCGACGAGCGCAAAGAACTCATGCGCACCGGCGGCGGCGTGGGGCACGGTCGCAACCACATCAAGCTCGGCCCCGATGGCGACATCTATGTGGCGCATGGAAACAACGTGCTGCTGCCGGAAGGCATCGCGCCGGATTCACCGCTGAAAAACTATGCCAGCGACCAGCTCATCCCGAATCCATGGGACGACAGCATGTTCGACGGCAATGTCGAGCTGCCCGCCGGGCACATCCTCCGCGTGAAACCGGATGGCAGCAAAATCACCCTGCTCGCCGGCGGCCTGCGCAACCCGCTCGACATCGCCTTCAACTCACGCGGCGAGCTTTTCACCTTCGACGCCGACATGGAGCGCGATGTGGGCACGCCGTGGTACATGCCCACCCGCGTGCTCCACGTCGTGCCCGGTGCTGATTTCGGCTGGCGTCGCGGCACCGGACGCTTTCCCGCGTGGTATGCGGACACGCTGCCGAGCGTGATCGACATCGGCCTGTCCTCGCCGACGGGCATTTACTTCGGTTACGGCGCGGCGTTTCCGAAGAAGTATCAAGAAGCGCTCTACCTGCTCGATTGGAGCTACGGGCGGATCATCGCGGTGCATTTGGGGAAGGTGGTCACGCAGGAGGACTTTATCACCGGCCGGCCGCTCAACGTCACCGATGGCTGCATCGGCCCCGATGGCGCGATGTGGTTTATCACCGGCGGGAGAGGCACGCAGAGTGGGCTTTACCGGGTGACGGGCACTTCGTCGGACGGGTCCGACCAGTCCGACTGGTCTGACAAACATGCCGAGAAACATCAAAAACGCCTCACTCTCGAAAACCGCCCGGTAGCGGAATGGCGTGCGGAGGCGCTTCAGAACGGCCAGATGCACGAACTGCTCGCCCTGGCCCGCGCCGGTGAAAAGACCGACCTCGAACCGCTGCTCGATGCGGTGTTGAAAGCCGCACCGAAGCCCACGCTGGATGCCTTGCGGGTCATCGCCGTGGCCATCGCGAGGCAGGGCGAGCCGGCGCAGAAGGCACGCCTGGCCTCTTGGGCCGTTTATCCGGCGGAGGAGACCTTCTTAAACCGCGAGTTGTGCCGCTTGCTGGTCTATTTGAACTCACCAAAGGTCATCGAGAAGACCATGCCGCTGCTCCAAGCGTCCACGACCTCGGAGGACCTGCTGTTTTATCCCTTCATGCTCCGCTACCTCAAAGAGGGCTGGACGCTCGATCAGCGCAAGATCGCCTTCGAGGCGCTGAACAAGGCCGAAAAGATGACCGGAGCCTCCACCTTCTTCAAAGCCATCAGCGACACGCGGAGCGAGCTGGCCGCCGCGTTGAAGCCCGAGGAGGCCACGAAGCTCGCCGCGACCATTCATCCGCCGAAACCGGCTGCTTTGTCACCGCATGCGCTGCCGGGTCACAGCTTCAAAAACTGGACGTTGGCCGATCTGGAGCCACAACTCGCCAAAATGGACGCGAAGTCCCGCAGCCGCGAAAGCGCTCGTGATGCGCTGGTGCGGGCGCAGTGCGTGTTTTGCCATCGCGTGAGCACGGATGCCTCGCTGCCTGCGGGTGCCTTCGGGCCGGATCTGGTGCAGGTCTCGGCTCGCTTTGGCCGCAAGGATCTGCTCGATCACATTTTGAATCCCTCAAAGTTCATCGACGAGAAATTCCGCCTCGTGACCGTCAAGACGAGCGATGGCAAAACGCACTCTGGCAGCCTCGAAAGCGAGGACGATGAGCGTGTGGTGCTCAAACCAAACCCGCTCGCACCTGAAACCGTCGAAGTCGGCAAGGCGATGATCAAAGAGCGAACCATCTCCGAGGTCTCGCCGATGCCCGCGGGCTTGCTCAATGCCCTCAAGGCGGAGCAGATCCTCGATTTGCTCGCCTGGTTTGAGAACGGCGCGAAGTAAGCGGGTTGCGAGGCGAGGCTTTCGCGGTTGGTTCGGCGCATGTCCCTCTCGTTTGTTTTGAAGTGTCTTGGCGTCGGCGTCGTCAGCGGCCTCATCGCGGCCCTGTGCGGCGTGGGTGGTGGCGTGGTGATGGTGCCGGGCTTTGTGCTGCTGCTCGGTCTGCCGCAGAAGACCGCAGTCGCCACCTCGCTGGCGATCATCATTCCCACCGCACTCATGGCCACCACGCAAAACGTCCGCGCCGGGCTGGTGAACTGGCAGGTGGCGTTCATCACCGCCATCTCGGCTTCATTGCTGGCTTACTTCGGGGCGAGCTGGCTCAAATCCATGAGCGATGAACGGCTCACGAAGATCTTCGGTGTGCTCTTGGTCGTCTTCGGCGTGCGGATGCTGTGGGCGGGAAAGGCATAGGGCGTAGAGCAAAGGGCGAGAGTTCAGCGATTCGCTCTGCCATCCGCATGGAACTTTTCGCGACTCTTTGCCCTTCGCCCTACGCTCTTTGCGCTGCTGCTTTGAGCAGGCCCGCCGCCTTGTGCAGGCTTTCCTCGTGCTCCAGCTCGGGGATGGAATCGGCGACGATGCCGCAGCCGGTGTGAAAGCGGATTTCGGAGCCTTTTTGGATGGCGGTGCGGATGGCGATGTTCCACTGGCTGCGGCCATCAAAGCCGAACCAGCCGATGGCGCCGGTGTAAATGCCGCGCGGATGCTTTTCGAGCTCGGCGATGATTTCGCTGGCCCGTTTTTTCGGCGCACCGGTGATGCTGCCACCGGGAAAGCAGGCGCGAAAAGCGCCCGCGTGATCGATGTGCGCCCGCAAGCGGCCGGTGACGGTCGAGACAAGGTGAAACACCTGCGCAAAGCTCTCCACGCGCCAGAGTTCCGGCACCTGCACGCTGCCGAATTCGCACACCTGGCCGAGATCGTTTCGCTCCAGGTCGGTGATCATGAGCAGCTCAGCTTTTTCTTTTTCGGAGGCCCGCAGCTCGTTCTGAGCGGCCACATCCCGCTGCACATCGGTGATGAAGCGAGGTCGCGTGCCTTTGATCGGTCTCGTGGTGATCTGCTGGCCGTCGAGCTTCAAAAACGTCTCCATCGAGGCGGAGAGCACCGCCGTTTCATCGAGCCGCAAAAAGGCCGCGTGCGGCGCGGGCGAGACTTCGCGGAGTTTCAGATACAAACCCAGCGCATCCGCCTCTTCCGGCCAGGCGGCGGACCAGGGGTAGGAGAGGTTCACCTGGTAGATATCGCCCGCCGCGATGTAGTCCTGAGCCTTCCGCACCATGTGGGTGAAGTCGTCTTTGCTCACCAACGGCCGAAAATCCAGGGGCGGCGGCGAATCAGGCATCAGCAATCCCGAATCAGGGATCTTGAATTCGCCGAAGGCGGACCAGCGGCCTGTGTCGTGCTCGTAGGTCATGCCGTGCGGATAGACGCCGAGCACGAATTGCCCGTCATAGCCCACCCAGCCGTAGAGGCCGCCCCGCGTGGCTCGCGGCAGGCTCAGGGCGGCGCGGACGAGCTTCCAATCCCGCTCGATGTGACCGCGCAGCACCTCGATGGGCTCCGCCGTGAGCACGCTCACCGCCCCTGGCTGCGGCAGAGACGAATCCATCCACACAAAGCCCTCCCGCTGGCTCAGCGCCGCCGCCATTTGGACGGGTGAGAGGTGGGAGATGGGTGGCGGAGTCACGAAAGTTGTGTTCGCATGGCTTTGGCTGAGGGCAAGCTGGGTCTTCAAACCGGCTGTGGTCTCAGCAAAACTCTGGCCTTCAGTTTGGGGATGATCTTTGCCATCGCCTCAAAGTGTCCATCAAAGGTGATGACCTCCGCGCTATAGGTCACCGCCACGGAAGCGATGAGCAGATCAACGGGCGGCACGATGAGGCCGGAGTCGAGGCAGATCTGGCCGTAACGTTCGGCATTTTGCCACATGAGGACAGGAGTGCGCAGCATCGGCACCGTGGTGAGCAGCCCCTCGGCCTTTTGGCGGTCTGGTTTCCGCTCTCCACGCATCACTTCAAGGCGGATGGGTTCGCATAGCATCGTTTTTCGCGAGGCGAGATACGGGGCGATGGCCAGCCGGATGTTTTGCGGTGTTTTCTTCCGCATAAAGTCGATCCACAAAACGGAATCAGGCAGGATCATGATGCCGACGCCCAGGATTGCTTCTTTTCGCTTCCAGTGGCTCCATCGGTGCTCCAATCGCCGGTGATGAATTTGTCGAGCACCTCCCTCCGCCGGGAAAGCTGAAGGCTGTTGGACAGAAACTTGAGCACGGCGGCATCGCGGCGCTTTTCACCGGAGAGACGAATCATGTCTCGAAGATCCTTGATATTGATATCGACAGTTACTTTCATGCGTGGATTTTGGACGAAGGGATGTCTGGCGGCAAGCGGGCATATCAGATGCCAGAATCGAAGTGCGAAGCCCGGCAGCACGATTGACACATCTCCGGCAAACCCATACGATGCCGCTCTTTTTCCGGTAAAAATCCCTCGTGACTCCCCCTTCCTCCATTCTCACTCACAATCGTGAACGTTCCTCGGCGCTTGCCTGGGGTTCACTCGGCCTGCTGGCCGTTTCCCAGCTCGGCCTGCTGATCTGGCTGCTAGCCGCGAAAAGCCCGAGCGAATCGGAAATGGCTGCCGCGAGCGCCCGTGAGGTGCCGCCGCTGCCCGGACTGGCCGCCACCGGCACCCGGAAGCCCGTGCCGGAGCCGGGGCAGTTCATCACGCCGCCGCCTGCGGCTCCCGTCGTGCCCGCCCTCGCCCCACCGCCGGTCTCACCGAATGCGCCGCCCCCGATGGGCACCTTTGGCAAAGCACCGCCTGTCCCAAGCCTCGCCGCCAGTGAACCGCCACCGTCTCTTCCCGGTAGTGGCATGAAGCCGCCGCCGATTCCCGATTTCTCAAAGGTTCCTGCTACCACCGAGCCTCCACCGGAACTGCCCGGTGCCGGACGTGCGATGCCAAAGGATCTGCCGAAAGGCCTCGATGGCACGCAGAGCATTCCAAATAGAAGCAGCACCGTCGATCCGCGTCGTGATGTGAATGGCCTGCTAGCCGCCGCCAAAGATCTGCGCACCGCAGGCAATACCCAGGAGGCGCTGCAAACCCTCCAGCAGGCCGATTTGGTCTCTCCAAACCACCCGGCCGTGATGGCGGAGACGGCCGAAGTTTACGAGCAGATGGGCCTGAACACCAAAGCGGTGGACATGTGGCGCGGCATCCAGCTCCAAGGCGCAGCGAAGGCCGGGCAATACTTCGATCTGGCGCTGCGCCGCCTCGGCAATGTGCCGGGGGCGGACACGGTGGCCTCACCGTCCATCGGATCGCCACCAGCGAGCGAATCAGATAAGCGCCTACGCCTCGGTGCCTGCGAGATCAAACGTGACTTCGCCGTGAAGGAAGGTGGCGAGCGCTTCCTGCTCCGCGTGCCCATTCAGCGCAATGGCAGCAAGTCCATCGACCCGAACGCCATCGACCTGAAAGCCTTCTTTTACTACCGCCACAATGGCGGCACGAAGCTCGATAATTCTACCGAACTCATCGAGACTTGGCAGACGCAGCCGGTGAACTGGCAGGGCTCGGATCTGGAGATCGTCGATATCGTTTACACCCTGCCTCCGCCCACGCCGGAGGAGGCGGCGCAGCGCAATCCGAAGACTTACCACGGCTACATGCTGCATCTCTATTATGACAACAAGCTCCAAGACGTCGCCGCCGAGCCGCGGGATCTTTTGGAGCAGGCGAAACTGAGCCTTCCCGGCGCCGCCATGCCGGGTAATTCGCCGAACCCGCTCCTCCCGCCCGTGGCCCGGCCCTGATGCAGGGCACCCCCGCTGATGATTCTTCTTTTTGTCGATTCCAATGCCAGCCTCCTCGAAAGCCGCGCCGTTTTCCTGAGAGAGCAGCTTCCCGGCTTCACCATCGTGCCCCTCGCCGATGCGGATGAGGCTGCCGCCTGGATTGCGAAGGCGGAGGCGCTTGACGTACTCGTCACCGAGGCCATCTTTGATGCCGGGCACACCGGCTTTGCGTTGCGTGATGCGGCGCGGGCACGCTTTCCGCATGGGCGCGTGCTTTTCACCACCCGCTTTGATTTGAGCGGCTTTGAGGAGCAGCTCGCCGGCACCACCGTGCTCAAAGACGGCCCTTATCCGCCGGAGAAGCTCGTGCAGCGCGTGCAGGCCCTGCTCACCGCCCCGGTGGATGCCTCCGAGCCGCCGCCCGTCATGGTGCCCGGCACCGTGCTGGGCAGTTATCAGGTACTCGACCGCCTGTACATCGAAAACGAGGCGGAAACCTACCGTGCCGTCCAGGTCAGCGTGCAGCGTCCGGTGGCGCTCGTGCTGCTGAAGCCCGAGTATTTGAAGAAGCCGGAAGTCGTGGCGAAATTCAAAGAGCGTATACGCGTGAAGGCCTCGCTCACCTTTGCCCGCATCGCCCCGCTGTATGAGGCGGGTGAGGCGAATGGCTGGCTCTTCTACACGCGGGAGATTCCGCGTGGCCGCACGCTCGATGAGATCAAGGAATCCGGCGAGCGACTCTCCGAACGCCGTGTGATCGAGGTGCTCCACGGCATCACCGAGGCCATGGAGCATGCCACCAGCCGTGGCTACCATCACCGCAGCCTCGCGCCGCGTGATATTTACGTCGATGGCGAGCACCAGGCCAGCATCACCAACATCTTCCGCCAAGCCACCACCGCCAAACGCGATGCCAAGGCCGATGTGAAGGCGCTGCTGCTCCTGCTCAGAGATGTCGCCAACGAAGGAAAAGCCCGTGGCGTGCTCGAAACCCTGCAAAACGGCCAGCACGACTGGAGCGGTCTCCTCGATGCCCTCGATGAAATCCGCGATGCCATGCGCGAGCACAGCATTGTGAAGAAAATCGAGGCCGAGACGCTGCCGGCCACCGTCGCTCGTGAACGCCCGTGGTGGCTGTGGCTCGCCGGCATTGCCATCCTCATCGCCGCGGCCCTTTCGGGTGCCCTCACCAATGGCATCGTGCCCTCTTCCAAGCCGAAAAAAGCCGCCAGCACCAGCGTGGCCTGGCGTCAGATTCCGGCGGGTACCTTCGAGTATCAAAAAAACGAACGCGTGAAGCTGCCGGACTACTGGATGCGCCAAACCGAGGTCACCATCGCTCAGTATGCTGAGTTCCTTGCCGAGCTGAAAAAAGGCCCCGCGAACCGTTTCGACCATCCCGAGCAACCCAAGACCAAAGAAGGCCACACACCGCCGAAGTGGGCCGCCATCCACGCCGCCGCGCAAAGCGGCACCAGCTTCAATGGCGAGGCCCTCTCCCTCGACATGCCCGTCACGCAGGTGGATTGGTTTGACGCCTACGCCTTCGCCAAATGGCGCGGCGAGCGCCTCCCCACCGAGCAGGAATGGGAAAAAGCTGCTCGTGGTGAAAAAGGCCTCCGCTACCCGTGGGGCAATCAACCACGCCCCAACGCCGCCAACCTCGGCGATGACTACACCACCTCCGCCAATGCCAAAGGCGGCCAGGTGGATGGCTTCAATCTCACCGCCGCCGTCACCCGCAGCACGCAGGACGTGAGTCCCTACGGCGTGCAGGACATGGCGGGCAACGTGCAAGAATGGACCGCCAGTGAAAACCAAGACGCCGCCTGGCCTTCGCATCCCGAGTTCCCCGATGTCCGTGTCCCCGTCGCCCGTGGCGGTCACTACGGCCTCAAATCCAACGACCAGCTCCTCACCGCTCGCCTCTTCCCCGAATCCGCCCTCGAAACCGCTCCCGCCCGCGGCTTCCGCACCGTGCGAGACACCGCGCCGTGAGGCGGGCGCAGGTCCCCCACTTCAACAATCAGCAGTCGCCACTCAGCAATCGACATTCCGAACCTCGCCAACGGATTGAACCGCAGATGGATGAACTCTGATGGCTGATTGCTGAAGCTTTACGCCCCCTTGACTCCTCGGCCCTCTTCCCCCCATACTCCCGCCATGCGCTTCTTTCTTTTTCTCCTGCTTCTCGCCAGCCCCGCTGCGGCTCAGTATGCCGCGAATCTCACGCTGCAAAAAGGCAACTTCCTTCAGGGCGAGCCGCTGCTGGCCTTCGTCACCATCACGAACCGCTCCGGAGCCGATGCCATCGTCGGCGGCGTCGGTTCGCGGCCTTGGTTGCAGTTTCAGTTTGAGGATTCGCAGGGACGCCAGCTCGCCCCCGTGCCCATCAGCTCCCGCGATGCCATTACTTTAAAGGCGGGCAGCACCACACGGCACACCGTCGAGATCGAAGGCAGCGCCTCCACCGCCGATGTCGGCACCTTTTACACCGTCGCCAGCATCTACCACCCGCCTAGCAGCCAGTACTACGCCACCAATCGCTCACGCATCACCGTCACCGATTCAAAGCCCATGTTTGATGAATCCTTCGGCGTGCCGCAGGGCTTTCCCCAGGCAGGCCGTGCCCGCCGTTATCAGGCCATCATCTTTCGAGACATCGATTCCGTCACGCTTTACGCACGCATGGTCGATGATCGCTCCAAGGAACGTCTCAGCACCCAGCTCCTCGGCCCCATCATCCATTCCATCCAGCCGCAGATGGCCATCGACAGCAAAAACCACTTTCACCTTCTCTTCATGGCTCAGCCCCGTGTCTTCTGCCACACCATCATGAAGCCCGATGGCCAGATCGCCAAGCGCAGCTACTACCGCGATCTCGAAGGCAGCCGCCCCAGGCTCATCATGATCAAAAACGGAGCGGAAATCATCGGTGGCGAGTATTTTGATCCCTCGAAGCCCCCCGTTCGAAAAGGCCCCGCCATCCGCAAAGCCTCCGAGCGCCCTTCCGGCCTTTAAATCGGCAGATAGGCGAAAGTAACTTGCCCGGCGGATGGTTCATGATGGCGAATGAACTGCTTCCCCTGCTTACTCTTCTTCGTCCTCTGGCTTTCTTCTTCGGCTGCGCAGCCGCCGAATGTCGTCGTCATCCTTGCCGATGATCTCGGCTACGGCGATCTCGGCTGCTACGGCCATCCGAAGTTTAAAACGCCGCGCATTGATCAAATGGCCGCAGAAGGCGTGAAGATGCTGCAGTTCAACGCGCCCGCGCCTTTCTGTGCTCCTACGCGGGCCTCGCTCATGACCGGGCGTTATCCCTTCCGCTGCGGCATGACGCAGAATCCCGCGCCCGATGGCGGAGCGGAGGCGGATGCGCTGGCATTGCCGAAAGCCGAAATCACCCTCGCGCAGATTTTGAAAGCCGCCGGCTATGCCACCGGCATGGTCGGCAAATGGCACCTCGGCCACCAACCCGGCTCGCTGCCCACCGAGCGTGGCTTTGACGAATACTTCGGCATTCCTTACTCGAACGACATGCGTCCCGTGCAGGTCCTCGAAGGCACCGCCGTGGCCGAATATCCCGTCGTGCAGGCCACGCTCACCACCCGCTACGCAAAACACGCCACCGACTTCATCCAGCGACACGCCAAGAAGCCCTTCTTCCTCTACTTCGCCGAGGCCATGCCGCACAAGCCGCTCGCCGCCTCCAAGAAGAATGACCAAAAGAGCGGCGCTGGCCTCTACGGCGATGCCTTGCTCGATCTCGACGACAGCGTGGGCGCGGTGCTCGATGCGCTGAAGCAAAACGGCCTCGATGAAAACACGCTCATCCTCTTCAGCAGCGACAACGGCGCGTGGTTCGGCGGCAGCTGCGGCGGTCTGCGTGGCATGAAAGGCACCAGTTGGGAAGGCGGCTACCGCGTCCCCATGATCGCCCGCTGGCCCGGCAAGATCCCCGCAGGTCGGGCGAGCAGTGAACTGGCCGTGATGATGGATCTTTTCACCACCGTCCTCGCTGCCACCGGCGCGAAGATGCCCGATGACCGCGTGCTCGATGGTCGCGATCTGATGCCGCTACTCGCTGGCGATGCCAAATCGCCTCACGAGTTCGTTTTCGGTCATCAAGGCCCCAAGCTCGTCACCATCCGCGATGCCCGCTGGAAGCTGCACCTGCTGCCCGCCCGCGAAATGAATCTCAAACCCGGCCCGGATGGCAAATGGCTCGATCCACGCCTTCCCGACGGCGTCACCATCCTCGCCCCCGTTGAGCAATACAACCTCGATGCCCACCCCGGCCTCAAGACCGGCGTCGAAGGCGCGAAAGGCCTGCTCTTCGACCTTCAAGCCGATCCCGGCGAGCAAGTCGATGTCGCCTCGCAGCATCCCGACCAAGTGAAACGCCTCCAAGCCGCTTTCGATGCGATGAACAAGGACGTGCCCGTCGTCGAAGAGGTCAAACGAGCGCCTTATAAGAAGCCGCAGCCACCTTCGGCTGATACACGCAGGCCGGATCTTCCGCGAAGGGATCACCAATGACGCCATAAGCCCGTGCCCGTGAGCCGCCGCAGCACGAATTGAACTCGCAGCGACCACACTTGCCACCCAGCGCCTGATTGTCCCGCAGCGAAACAAAGAGCGGATGATGCCGGTAAATCTCCGTCGGATGTTCCTCGCGCACATTACCGCAATCGAACGGCAGAAAGCCGCTCAGCGAAACCACACCCGTGTGCGAAATGAACATCACCTCGCGTCCATCGCGAATCCCCAACGGCGAGCGCATGCCCGGGCGATGCTTGCCTGCTCTCGCGCCGAGCGATTGCACCAGCAGAAACACGCTCCAGATCGCCGGTTTCAGCTCAAACATCAGCTTCTTGAAGGCTTCATACTCGCTCAGGTTGCCCCGTGTCAGCGTCGTATTGATCTGCACACTCAAATCCGCCGCATGCGCCCGGTGAACCGCCGCGATGGTGCGGTCAAACGTGCCGCTCACCCCGCGAAACGCATCATGCGTGGCCCGCGTGGCACCATCCAGGCTCAGCGAAATTCGCTCCACCCCTGCCGCCTTGATCTCCGCAAAGTCCGCATGAATCAGCCGCGCCGTCGCCGAAGGACTCAGCCCCACATGCAGCCCTGCCGCCGCCGCCTCCCGCACCAGATCGAGCGCATCCGTCCGCATCAGCGGATCACCGCCCGTCAGGATCAACATCGGCGGCCTCAACTCCGCCAGTTGCCCGATGAGCCGGCTCGACTCCTCCCGATTCAACTCCTGCGGATGCCGATGCGACTGCGTCTCCGCCCGGCAATGCTTGCAGGCCAGCGCACAAGCCCGCGTGACCTCCCAGAAGACGAGAAATAGGCGCTCCTCAAAACCATCGTAGGCCATCGCGGGCACCCTCGAGACTTCCAAATCCAAAACGGGCATTTTGATGGCCATACCAAACGCCCAAACGCCGACTACGCTCCGCCAACCGACGCCGAAGGTTGCGCCGATTTTGTGCGATGCCGTTTGTGACGAGATCGTCATACCCTTTTGCCTGACAGGACCGCCAGGATTCCGAAAGGGAACGGGTGAGAACCCATCCTTTGCTGCTCAATGAAGAACGATGCCGCCGGCTCGGCCTGTGGATCCTGCTGGCAGTGGCCGCGCTGCTCTACCTGCCTGGAACAAGTGTGATCCCGCTGATGGACCGGGATGAGCCGCGCTTTGGTCAGGCGACGGTGGAAATGATGGAGCGCAGCACCTGGACGGTGCCCTATTTCAATGGTGAGTACCGTTTCGACAAGCCGCCGCTGACATACTGGTGGATGCGTCTTCACTATGAACTGCTCGGTATGAACGAACTGGCCGCGAGGATGCATGGCCTCGTGGCCGCCTGGCTGACGGCGCTGGTCATCGCGGGACTCGCGCGTCGCGTGGCCGGCACACACCGGGCGGGGGTGATCGGCGGGCTGCTGTGGCTGACCACTCTCCAGGTACTGATCCACGGACGCCTATGCGTGGCGGACATGCCGATGGTGCTGTGTGTGACGCTCGCATGCCGAGCGCTCATGGAGCTCCTGATGCTGGAGGATGCGCAGGCGCGTTCGCCTCGCTGGTTCTGGGTGCTGTGGCTGTCGCTGGGTCTGGGCTTTTTGGCCAAAGGGCCGGTGGCCTGGATAGTCCCTGCGCTAGGACTGGTTTTGTGGCGGTTTGTGTTCTGGAGGAAAGCCGTGGCGTGGCGCCGCCTACGGGTGCTGCCCGGCATGCTGGTGATGCTGGCACCGGTGGTGGCGTGGGGTGTGCCCGCGCTGATCGAAACGCAGGGATTGTTCTGGCAGGTCGGAATGGGGCGCCATGTGGTGCAGCGAGGTGTGGAGGTACTCAACGGACGAAAATTCATTCCCGGCTACTACCTGCTCACGACCTGGGTGAGCCTGTTTCCGTGGTCATTCTTTGTGCTGCCGGCTTGGCAGCTGATGAAGTCATCGTGGCGGCCGGAGACCGCCTTTCTCGCCGCCTGTTTTGTGGCACCGCAAATCGTGTTCTTTTTCTATGCCACGCAACTGCCGCATTACGTCATGCCGGGCTATCCCGCCTTTGTGGTGCTGCTGGCCACCGCCTGGGCGAAGGAGGGCACTGAAGAGGGGCGGGCTTTCCCGGGACTTTCGGTTTACGGCACCTACGCTCTCGGCGGGCTGGCGCTGGCGGCCGTCGTGATTGCCTTCACCATTCCCATCGAGCATGTGGCCCTGCGCTCGCTCGCTCGCTCGGCGGCTTGCTTGCTGGCCGTGATCCTGCTGGGAGGCGGTGCTGCCGCGGCCTACGCTTGGACACGGCGCGGCTCCTGGGCCCTGCTTCTGCCGGGGATGGTTCTGGTGGTCCTGGGAACGGCGCTGCTGCCTTTCGCGGACAGCCTTCGCACCACCTCGGTGACAATTCAGGCTGCACACACGGTCAAGGCTCTGCCGGCGGAGACTCGCTGTCTCGGATGTGGTTACGACGAGCCGAGCCTCGTCTATTACACCGGTCGTCGCTGGCAGATGGGAGGCGATCTTGCCACCGCACGGCAGCACCTCGAGCAGCCCGGCCCTTGCGCGGTCATCCTGCTGCGCCGGGAATGGACGCTGGATCACTGGCTGAAGACCCTCACGGGTTCGCGCACACCAGGAACGCCCTCGAAGGACTTTTCCGCGGACGTCGATGCGCTATGTGGCTCCTTTCCCAACACGGAGGTTCAGTCCGTTGCCGGATTCAATGCCGCAAGATCGAGCTGGACGGAGGTCGTTTTGCTCGCCCGGCGACGCTGAAGCTGAACGGTGCGCATCCGCCGGACTACAACGCCGAGAGGCACGCCCGCCATCAACGAGAGGCAGACGGACACAAACACATCACTGGGGTGATGGCGGTTGTTCTGCATGCGTGACCACGACACGCCGGCGGAGATCAGCACCAGCGGCACGCCTACCGGCGGCAGCGCGATCGCCACCGGCACGCTCGCGCCAAAGGCAGTCGCCGTGTGGGCGCTGGGAAAGGATTGCAGCCGGGAGCGAAACGTCGGCCCGTAGAAGCCCGGCTCGCCCTCATACGAGGGACGTGCCCTGCCTGTGAGAAAGCGCCCTACATTGGCAAGGCCACCGCAGATCACGGTACCCGCCATCGCAATGATCACAAGCCTGCGAAAAAAAACCGACTTTCGGAATACGGCCGCCACGCCTAGAAAAACGAACACCGCCATGTTGAAACCGAGAAAGTCACCCCAGTAACTCAATGCCTGCGCCAGTTGATGCACCGTCAGCATGCCCACCCCGGTCTCCTCGTGACGGATCTCGCGCAGAAGGGGGATGTCCACGAGCATCAGCGCCAGCGCGGTCGTCAGCATGGTCAAAATCGCCAGCGCATAGGCCTGCCTTCGCCGCGACGCCCAGTCCCATGCATCTCGAACCACCTGCACGGCATCATTTCTCCAAAGTGTCGCCGCCTGAACAAAACCTGGCACATTCGTCGGCCATGGCCCGTCTGCATGACGTTTTGAGGTGAATCGAGAATGGGGGCGGGGTGGGGCGGTAAGAAGGCGGGAGTCCATCTGGCTCCAACTTAACGCCCGGTCTAACACGGGCGAGAATCCGCATGCGACGCTTTGGTCACGCTAGGCATCCGATTTGTCACGCATCACCAATGGACGTCGATGCCACAGCAGCCAGAGCAAATCTCACTAGGCCCCGCGCACACGCGGCGTAGATGTGGCGGAAACGGTCGTGGAGGCCACCCAGGCGGGGGTGGCGCGGGTGGTGGCGGTCAGGATGCCGAGGAAGATCAAAAAGCGCACCCACTTTGATTGGGCGAAGAAACCTTCCAAATCGCCGCTGTGGCCGAAAAGCACGCGGGAGCCGACGATGAGCATCAACAGGCCAAAACCGCCGATGTAGAGCAGGCGCTCGATGGAGACATGCTGCCCATAGTGAAACGGCGAGAGCACGAGACCGAGCCAGCCAAGGGCCAGCGCCCAAAACAGACCCGTGGTGAGTGATCCGGCTGCTGCGGCCTCCAGCGCACTTCGATGAGCAGATCACCCGCCGCGACGACTGCTCGCAAAGCATAGCCGACGGCCACGAGGCCATGCGCTTCGAGAAAAAAGCTGCTCACGAGCAAAACGGCTGCTGCGATGGCTCGCCGCAGTTTTGCGTGGCTTTGCGCCGCTGATTTGGGATCGCCAAAATCACCGCCGAGCATGCGCGGAAACACAAACGATCCGATGCCGAGCACCGGCGGCAGCAGGAGCCCTTGGTAAAGCAGCAGCCCGGCGAGCCAACACCTCGCCACATCCATCTCCGCATGCATCATCGCCGCGCCGGCGATGCCGCAGCTCTCGCGTGAAGCCGCGAACGATCGAATTCTGGCAGGGCGGCCCGCATCGCCTGCACGACCGCTTCCAGGATGAACGCACGGAAGAAGGCGCGTGGAGGCTGGAGCGGCTGGCACCGTGAGGGAGCTCACTTCTTGTCGAGTTCCTTCTCGGCGAAGGTGAGGATGCGGCCGACGGCTTCGGCATCCTGCGCGGCTTTGGCGGTTTCAAAGGCTTCCTTGGCCTTCAACATGCGGCGCATCACGGGGATGGAGATGATCTCCTGCGCCCGCTCTTTGACGGTTTCAAAGCGGGATTGCAGCGCGTCGAGATTCGTATCGCCCGGCTCAAAGGTGGAAAAATCAGGCGCGGCGCCGGCTTCCTCGGGTTCGTTGATGCCGGAGTCTTGGATGAGCACATCCAGCGCGGCATCGGCGGAGGCCCATTCGCCGTTTTTGATCATCGTCTCGATTTCCTCACCTCGATAGGCCATGGCCTCGGTGGGTTTTTCCGCGATGGCATCCACGGCGGCGCGGAGTTTGTTCGCCTTGGCTTTGACGCGGGCTTCGAGATCGGTGGATTGGGCCACGGCTTTGGAGAGGCTGAGCTTGGCGGCCTTTTTCTGCTGCTCGGGTGTGAGCACATCACGCAGGGTGATGAGCGTGCGGAGCTGGAGCTGCTTCACCTCCCCCTCGGAGGCCAGCACCTTGGTGAGCACGGCACTGGCGGCATCGGCGGTGGTGGAGGGATCGCGAAGCATTTGATGCAGCGTCTTTTGCTGCTCTTTGAGGGCGGATTCGACGGATGAACCCTTCTCGCGAGCCTCGCTGACGATGGCGGTCATCTTGGATTCCTGCTCGGCGGTGAGTTCGAGCTCGGGTTTGATTTTCTGAATGATCTCCGGGGAGAGCAGGCCTGCCTTGAGCAGGTCTTCTGGAGCGGCAAAGGCCGTGGCGGCGGTCAGGAGGAGAGTAAGGACGAGGTGTTTCATGGCAGGTGGATGGTCAGATGGGTTGGCAAGAGAAAATCGGTCGAAGGGGTATCGAGGCTGGCGAATAGCTCGCGCGGCTCCGAATCAAGCAGCGGTGGAAAATCGGCCAAACTCGGCGCCGCAGGCCGCAGCAGCCAAAAAGCGGCTCCGCAGGCCAAAACGGCCGCGAAGGCGATTCGCGGTGCCCAGCGAGGTTCGGGGGCTGGCGCACGCAAAAAGCGCGCATGCCAGGCGGGCGTGGCGGCGTGCTCAGATTCGCGAAGATGCTCGAAGAGCGGTTTCAGATCGTCATTCATGGCCGGGGGAGGTTTGCAGCAGCTCGCGGAGGCGTGCTTTGCCGCGTTCGTAATGCTGGCGCACGGAGCCGAGGCTTACCCGCATGACCTGCGAGGCCTCGTTGAGCGTCAAATCCTGGTAAAAAACGAGGTGCAGCGTCTCCGCCTGCCTCGCGGGCAGTTTTTCGAGCGCGGCCCGGAGCTGCGCGGCCTGCTCGTCCCGCTCGAGCTGCCGGGAGAGGGAGGGATGATGCTCCTCGGTGAAGCTGGCGAGCAGTTTTCCGAGCAGCGACTCGCGAAACCGCGCCCGCCGGTGCTCCTCCAGCGCCGTGAGCCGGATCACGCCGAACCACCAGGTCTTGAAGGCCGAGCGCCCGTCGAAGCGCACCCGCTCCGCCGCCACCTTCAGGTAGGCGTTTTGCAGCACGTCCTCCGCCCGGCCCGCATCCCCGCCACAACAATGGAGCGACCACCCAAAGGCGTCCGGGTGCAGAGATTCGAGGCTGGCGGCGGTGGCACTGTCCATTCATTTGCCCTTTGGGTGACACGGGCGGGCGGATTGTATGACAGGGGGCGTTTTTACCTTGTGAAAAGATTCACAATCTGATTGCCGCCCTCCGGCGCGGAGCGTAATCCTCGCCGCCCCCTTAACCCCCGCCATCGCCCCCATGGTCGCCCCTGCCGAAAACACGCTCGCCGCCTACGATTCGAAGATCGAAGGCAATGTCATTTTCACCAAGCTCGATGCCGCCATCAACTGGATGCGAGCCAATTCCATGTGGCCGATGCCGATGGGCCTCGCCTGCTGCGCCATCGAAATGATGGCCGCCGCGTGCAGTCGCTACGATTTGAGCCGCTTCGGCATGGAGGTGATGCGCTTTTCCCCCCGTCAGGCCGATGTGATGATCGTGGCCGGCACCGTGACCTACAAGATGGCCCTCGCCGTGAAACGCGTCTGGGATCAAATGCCCGAGCCGAAGTGGTGCATCGCCATGGGTGCCTGCGCCAGCAGCGGCGGCATGTATCGCAGCTACGCCGTGCTTCAGGGCGTGGACCAGATCATCCCGGTGGATGTGTACATCTCCGGCTGCCCTCCGCGCCCCGAGGCGCTCCTTGAAGGCCTCATGCGCCTCCAGCGCAAAATCGAAACCGAGCATTCTTTTGTGGAGCAGAAGAAGGAGCTGATCGCTGAACTCACCGCCTGACCGGCTGCGCCGGAATGACGAAACCCGAATGGCGAATGACGAACTAAGCCCGAAATCCGAAGCCCCAACCGTCTCCGCCCTTTTCGTCATTCACCTCTTCGACATTCATTCGTCATTTCACCCTCTTTAGCATCATGAACGCCCTTCAAATGACCGAGGCTCTCAAACAGAAATTCGGCTCCGCCGTGCTCGAAACAAAGGAGTTTCGCGGCGAGCACACGCTCATCGTCACGCTCGAAAGCGCGAAGCCGCTGCTGAAATACTGCCACGACGAGCTGGCCTTCGATTACCTCGTCGATGTCTCCAGCCTCGACTACATGGGCAAAGACCCGCGTTTTGAGATGGTGTATGAGATCTACGGTTATGGACACCACCAGCATCTCCGCGTGCGGTCCGCCGTGGCCGAGGATGTGGAAGTCCCCACCGTCAGCGACATCTGGCCGACCGCCAATTGGCACGAGCGTGAGGTTTACGACATGATGGGCATTGTCTTTACCGGCCACCCAGACCTGCGCCGCATCCTCATGTGGGAAGGCTATCCCTTCTTCCCCCTGCGGAAGGATTTCCCCCTCGAAGGCAAGCCCAGCGACATGCCCGATGTCGGCTTCACCAAGACCGCCCCGATGGCCGACGGCCCCTTCGTCACCAACGCAGGCATCGGCGATACCGTGACCCGCGAGCCGCGCTCCCGCCGTCCGGTGGAGTGAGCCTCATTCGAAGCCGTCCGTCTTATCTGACCGATTAGTCCGATCCGACGGATCATTCTGCGGACGGAAAGAGCCCATCACGCTCCGCGTTCCCCTTTTCTCATCCACATCATGACACGCACCCACCTCACCACCGCGCTCGGCTTGGCCTTTGCCACGGCTGCTTTCTCCGCTGATTCCACCGACTGGGCCAAGTTCCGCGGCCCCGCGGGCAATGGAGCCGTCCCCGCCCTCGCCGGGGCCAAATGGAGCCTCAACCAAGTCTGGAAATCGCCCACGAACCTCGGCTTCAGCAGCTTCGCCGTCGCAGGCGGCAAGGCCTACACCCTCGTCACCGGCGAAACGGATGGCAACACCGGCGAAATGCTCGCCTGCCTCGACGCCGCCAGCGGCAAGGAAGTCTGGAGCAAGCCCCTCAGCGTCATCCCGAAGTATGACGGCGGCGGCGACGCCGGCGCGGGCGACAACAAAGGCGGCGACGGCTCCCGCTCCTCGCCCGTGATCGATGGCGACAAAGTCTATGTCATCGACAGCCTCCTGCATGTCTTCGCCTTCGACGCTGCCACCGGCAAAGCCGTGTGGGACCACGACGTGATGAAGGAAAACAAGGGCGAGATGATCAAGTGGCAGAACGCCGCCTCCCCGCTCATCGATGGCGATGTGCTCATGCTCGCCGGCGGAGGCAAAGGCCAAGCCCTCATCGGTTTGAACAAAAACACCGGCAAAGTCCTGTGGAAGGGCGAAGACGACAAGATGACCCACGCCACCCCGATCCTCGCCGACATCCACGGCGTGCATCAGGCCATCTTCTTCACCCAGACCGGCCTCGTCGGCGTCGAGCCGAAGAAAGGCGACGTGCTCTGGCGTGCCGAGTTCCCCTATAAAGTCAGCACCGCCGCCTCCCCGGTCGTGTTTGAAGACATCGTGTATTGCTCCGCCGGTTACGGCGTCGGTGCCGGTGCCTTTAAGCTCAGCAAAAAAGGCAGCAAGCTCTCCGCCGAGCAGATCTGGCGTCGTGAAAACGAATGCTTCAACCACTGGAGCACGCCCGTCGTGAAGGACGGTTACCTCTACGGCATGTTCAGCTTCAAGGAATACGGTGCTGGCCCCCTCGCCTGCGTGGACATCCGCACCGGCAAGGACATGTGGAAGGAGGGCGGCTTCGGCCCCGGCCAGGTCATCCTCGTCGGTGACAAGGTCGTCGCCACCAGCGACAAAGGTGAAGTCGTCGTCGCCACCGCCAACCCCGAGAAATACAGCGAAGTCGCCCGCAAAGACGTCCTCGAAGGCAAGGTCTGGAGCTACCCCGTCCTCGCTGGCGGCAAAATCTTTGCCCGCAGCACCACCGAAGCCGTCTGCCTCGATCTGAACTGATTCACATCCGAACTGTTCTTCAGGCCCATGAGTCTCATCCGGCTCATGGGCCTTTGTTTTATCCGCAAAAGACAGCTTCGCGCCCCAGCAGCGTTTTTTGAGCCTCCCGCCATGCAAACCACCCTCAAAACCAAGCTCTCCGTCTTCATGTTTCTCCAGTATTTCATCTGGAGCACTTGGTACATGACCCTCGGTGCCTACCTGGGCACGCTAAACTTCAGCGGGCAGGAGATCGGCCTCGCGTATGGCGCTTTTGCTTGGGGTGCCATCCTTTCGCCCTTCATCGTCGGGCTCATCGCGGACCGCTACTTTGCCTCGGAGAAAATCATCGCGGTGCTCGGGGTAGTGGGTGGTTTAGTGATGCTCTGCATGCCGCAGTTCAGAACCTTCAGCACGGTGTATCCCGCGCTCATCCTCTACTGCACGCTTTACGCGCCCACCCTCGCTCTTGGCAACTCCGTCTCCATGACGCACCTCGCCGATGCGAAGAAGGATTTCCCCTTCGTGAAAATTTTCTCCGCCGTGGGCTGGATCGCTGGTGGCGTGGTGCTCAGCCAGCTCAAAGCGGAGCAGTCATCCATACAGTACTACCTCGCAGGCGGCACCTCGATCGTTTTTGGCCTCTTTGCCCTCACGCTGCCAGCCACGCCGCCGCAGAAGAAAGGCCAAGATGTGTCGCTGGGTGAGGTGCTCGGCCTTGATGCCCTGGCGCTGCTGAAAAAGCCCGCCTTCGCTATCTTCATCCTGTGCATGTTCCTCATCTGCATCCCGCTGTACTTTTACTTTGTGAACCTCGGCACCTACCTCACGCAGCTCAAGTGGGAGGACATGGCGCAGAAAATGACGCTGGCGCAGATCTCCGATGTCATCTTTCTCATCTTGCTGCCGCTCATGCTCAAAAAGCTCGGCTACAAGAAAACCATCTTCCTCGGCATCGCCGCATGGGTCACCCGCTACTTCATGCTCAGCGCCAGTGCCTCCAGCACCGGCACGCTCCTCATTTTCGGTGCCATCGTGCTCCACGGCGTCTGCTACGACTTCCTCTTCATCGCCGGACAGCTTTACGTCGATGCGGAGGCGAACGAGCGCATCCGCGGCGCGGCTCAAGGACTCATCGCCATCATCCTGTGGGGCTTTGGCTCCCTCGTCGGCACCTACCTCGCGGGCCGCGTGATGGATGCCCACAAGCTCACCACGCCTCGCGGAGACATCACCCACGACTGGGCCGCCATCTGGAGCACGCCCGCCTGGATCGCCGTCGGCGTGCTGGTGCTCTTCCTCATCTTCTTCCGCGATCCACCAGCGAAGTCAGCGAGCTCTTCCTAAAGAGCTGCACTCACGGTCAAAACAGCGCCTTCACCGCAGGCTTCGTCACTTTGCCCATCGCATTGCGCGGCAACTCGCTCACCACTTTGAGACGCTGCGGGATTTTATAAACGGAGAGGCGGCCTTTGCACCAGTCACGCAGCGAGGCGAGCTCCAGCGTGCCGCTATTCAAAACAACCGCCGCCGTGACAGCCTCACCCCAAGTGTCATCGGGTAATCCGATCACGGCGCACTCGGCGATGAGAGGATGATCGAGCAGCGCGGCTTCGATTTCGAGGGCGCTGAGTTTGTAGCCACCGCTCTTGATGATGTCCACGCTCAGGCGGCCCATGATGCGGTAGTAGCCAAGCTCCAGCACGGCCATGTCGCCCGTGCGGAACCAGCCATCCTCAAATGTCTCCGCCGTGGCCTCGGGACGGTTCCAATACGCCTGAAACACCGTCGGGCCCCGCACCTGGATTTCTCCCGGCTCATCCTCGGCAGTGATGATGGGGCCGTTCTCGGCCTTCAAACGCACTTCCACGCCCGGAAGCGGCGCACCGACGGCTCCGGGGCGGCGTTCGCCATGATACAAATTGGAAATCGCCATGCCGATCTCCGTCATGCCGTAGCGTTCGAGCAATTTTTGGCCGGTGAGGGCGGTCCACTGCTCATGCACGCTCGCGGGCAAGGCAGCACTGCCGCTCACCATGAGGCGCATGCGTTTGAAACCAGCCACGATGGCCTCACGATCCGCTTCGCTGGCGGCTTCGAGTGCCTGGATGAGTTTCACATAGATCGTCGGCACGGCCATGAAGAGCGTGTAGGCATCGCCACGCACGCGGTCGAGGATGGCAGCCAAATCAAAGCGCGGAAAGACCTCCACGCTCGCTCCGCTCCACAAGGCGCAGCCGATGATGTTGATGATGCCGTGGATGTGATGCAGGGGCAGAAACATCGGGATGCGGTCCTCCGCGCTCCATTCCCAGGCCGTCACGAGGCTCTCGATCTGTGCCTGAATGTTCGCATGCGTCGTCACGACACCCTTTGGTTTGCTCGTCGTGCCGCTGGTGTAGAGGATCATCGCCCGGCGGTTCACATCAATCTCCGGCAGCGGCTTCAAATCACCCCTGACCTCCTCCACGACCATCAACCGAACTCCGAGCCTTTCGCAAAGCGTCGCAATCTTGGCCGCGTTCGCTGCATCGGCCAAAACGAGGCCCGCCTGCGAATCCGTGAGGGCGTACTCCCACTCCGGCTCGGTAGCGGAGAGGCAGATCGGCACTTTGATCCCGCCTGCTCGCCAAATGCCCCACTGCGCCGCCACATACTCCGCACCGGGCGTCACAAGCAAAGCGACACGGGCTTCCTTGAGGTCTTCCGCATCCCCGAGTAACGCAGACGCAATGGCAGCCGAGCCATCAAGGAGCTGCTGATAAGTGTGCGTGCTCGTAGCCGAGCGAAAGGCGACGTGGCTGCTGTGCGAACGAGCGCGGGCGATGATGAGTAGTTCAGTCATAAGATTCAAACCAAAGCACGGACGATAAAAAACAACACGGAAGGACCCATCAGGCAGCCGAGCCCAGTGTGAAAAGTCGCCACCAGCGCACCATAGGGCACCAGTTTTCGATCCGTGGCCGCGAGACCGGCGCTCACGCCGCTGACGGTGCCAGCGAGGCCACCGAAGACCATCGCTGAACGTGGCGTCTTGAGGCGCAGAAACTTGGCAGCGACTGGCGTGGAGACCATCACGAGGATCGCTTTGATCACACCCGTGGCGATGCTCAGCGCCATCACATCGGAGGTCGCGCCAATCGCTCCACCCGTCACGGGGCCGACGATGTAAGTGATCGCACCAGCGCCGATAGTGGTCATGCTGACCGCATCGCGATAGCCAAAAGCCCAGGCCACCGCCACGCCAACGATGAACGGCAGCACCGTGCCCAGCAGCAGCGCGATGGCACCGATCCAGCCCGCTTTCTTCGCCTCCTCCGCATGGACTTCAAACGCCGTCGCCACGATGGCGAAGTCACGCAGCATGTTCCCGCCCATGAGGCCAACGCCGCTGAACAAGGCGAGATCAGCCAGCCCTTTCGAGCCGCCCGAGATCTTCCCGCCGACATACGCCAGCGCCAGGCCGATCAAGATGGCAATCGCCGATCCCTGCACACGACCACAGGTCAGCTTCCGCGAGATCACGCCCGAAACGAGCATCACCAAACCCACCACGGCGAACGCGGTGACGAGTCCATTCTCCTTCGCGGCCTTCTCAAGAATTTCCCACATCATTTGCCGTCCTCCCCAGCTTCCGTTTCCGGTTCCATGCGATTGATGAAGGACACAAATAGCCCGCATAGCACCACGCTACCCACCGCCGCGATCAACGCCACTGGCCCGCCTTTCAAAGCTGCCACCACATTCTGCTGCATCGCCATCGCCACGACGACCGGTATGTAAATGGCACCCCAGTAATGCACACCGCTCTCCGAAATGGCGGAGAGCCGGCCACTCTTGTGCAGATAGATGCGAACGAAGATCAGTATCAGCATCGCGATGCCTACACCGCCCACATTCGTCTGCATCCCGAGCGCTCGACCAAGAAGATCGCCAATGATGACGCCCAGCAGATGGCACACGGCGAGGAGGGCGGTTCCGTAAATAATCATGGCCTATTTCTTGGCAGAAACTGCCTAAATTGTCTCCATAAACTTTAAAGACGGTGTAACCTCCACTTCATGGAGCGATGGAGATAGCTATAACCTCGACATCGTCCCCGTGCTGCTGCTAAACTTGTCCGCCTCGATACCAAGCCCTTCCAGCATGGACACGAAGAGATTCGCCACTGGCGTGTTGTTTTGGGTGTCGAAAGCAAGATGCTTCCCGTGTTTGAAGCCGCCACCAGCAAGGATGAGCGGGAGGTTTTGGTTGCTGTGGGAGTTGGCGTTGCCGAGGCAGCTTCCGTAGAGGATCTGGGTGCGTTCGAGCAAGGTGCCGCCAGTTTCGTTGACGGATTGAAAGGCTTTGAGGAGGTCGCCAAAGGCGGTCATCTGGGCTTCTTCGATCTTCTTCAACTCAGCGATCTTGTCGGGTTCGTTGCCGTGATGGGTGAGGCCGTGGGTTTCGCTTTTCACGCCGGGCACATGCGGCACGACGCTGAAGGTGCTAAGCGAGAGCGTGACGACGCGCGTGCTGTCCGTTTGCAAGGCGAGGCGGATGAGATCGAACATAAGCTTCGACCTTGCAATGACCTCATTGGCATCGGCGATGTCTTTGGGCTGCGGGTAGTCCACCTTCGGCTTCGGGCGGTTTTCCCACTCGATGTTGCGCTGGAGGCGGCCTTCGAGTTCGCGCACGCTTTGGAAGTATTGCTCAAGTCGCGCCCGATCCTCCGCGGCGGTGCTTTTTTCGAGTCGCTTGGCTTTGTCGAGGATCAGATCGAGCACGCTGCCACCGGCTTCGATGCGGCGCATGGTCACCGCTTTTTCCTCGGGTGTTCCGGCGACGAACAAGCGGCGATAAAGCCTCTCGGCGCTCGTTTCGGAGGGCAAAACAACGCCGGAGCGCGAGACGGCGATGGAGTCGGCATAGTGCTCGCCCTTGCGCACCGAAACGGCGAGCGAGGGGAAGCGCGTGTCGAGCCCGATCTGCTCCGCGACGAACTGATCGAGCGAGAGGCTGTTGCGAAACGTAGGCTGCCCCGGATGCGGCGCACCCGTGAGGAAGCACTGGCCCGCGTGATGATTTCCATCCACGCCCGGATGCGAAAGCCCGCTGAAAGTGGTGAAATGCGACCGATGCGCGGCGATGAGATCGAGATACGGGCTGGAGGTCTCACCCGCCTTCGGAAAGAAGAACTGCGGCATCATGCCCAACGGCACATGAATGGCGAAAAGCCGCTTCGGCGGCAGCTTTTCAGCCGCACGCCCGATGGAAGGCAAAGCGAGGCAAGCGCCAGCAGCGCGGAGGAAGTTTCGGCGGGTTGTCATGGTGAGAATCGACAAAAGAATGGGGACAAGAGAATGGATTATGGATTTCTGTTTCGGGCTATTCTTCTGCCCCCATTCTTTTGTCGAAATCTGACTGAATGGTCGTCACCTCCAGCCGGAAATGGTTCAGATTGATCCACTGCATGCCCTTCAGCGAAGGAGCGTGTTGCAATAGCACTTCCAGATGCTCCCGATAGCTGGGTTGAGGCCGGGTGAAGCCTGTGACGATGAAACCATGTTCCACGTCATGGTGTGGCACGGGATGAGTTCCAAGTATCAAGTCCCCAGACATCATCTCTGTCCGCAGCAAACAATTGGCTTCACCTCCGAAGTGATGAATGAGAGCTTCATTGTAAAGCCGATAATCCAAATGCGTCCCCCGGTCGCGGATGAGTTCTTTGAGGTGTTCGATCAACTCTGTGCAACGAGGTCCCAACGGTCTCCAGCCAGTCTTTCGCATGGTGGGCTGATGACGTTCGGGTTCACCCATGGCATTGCGGAGCAGTTTTCCGCGAACCTCGGATTCGCCAAAGTTCAGGAGCTTCACGAGACGGATGTTTTGAAGCATCGCGTAGTTCAGTGCTTGGGCGTCATGCTCACGGAGCAATGAGGCAACGACCTTGAGTTCATAAAGCATCTGATTCACCACGAGATCGAGAAAGTAGGTCTTTTCGAAGCTTCCGTGACTGACTTTGACCGGGACTTGTGTGTGAACCTCTAAACCGTGAGCACGCAGACGAGACGCCAGATCGTTCTCATAGATGCGTTCATCGAACAGGCGACCAAAATGGTTCTGACTCGCGTAAGCACAACGCATCACTACCTCGTCAATTTCGGCGAAGGCTTTGTCCGAGATGCTTTGGAGTTCAAGTGTGCGGTGAATAGGCATGACAGTAAAGAATCGACAGGAGAATGGGGAGAAGAGAATGGGATAAAAAAGTCATTCTTTTGTCCCCATTCTCCTGTCGATAAAGACTTCGCTTCGAGCCAGCGCATGGATTAACGACCTCATCCCATACCCGTTGCTCTTCGTGCTCTCGACGATCTGGCGGATCTGGGCTCGGTCGGCAAAGCTGACTTCGGCTCCGGTGGCGTAGCGGGAGAGGTGGGCGATGAAGGCGCGGGCGAGTCGGGCGGGATCGTTGGTGAGGAGGACATTCAGATCATTCGGGCCGGTGAACGAGCGGCCATCGGTGAGGGTGCCGCTGGGGTCCACTTTGGGACCGAGCTTGTATTGCACGCGCCAGTCGGTTTTGCCTTTTTCGGGTGGTTCGTCGCCTTGGCCGTTGGAGCGGTAGCGATCACGCAAGCCACCGATGGGATCGAAGGCTTCGAGAGCGAAGCCAGCGGGGTCGATCTTCGCATGGCAGGCGGCGCAACTGGCATCGGCGCGATGCTTTTCGAGCTGCTCGCGAACGGTGGTGGTGCCCCGAGTATCGGGATCGACAGCGGAGACGCCCGGCGGCGGAGGCGGGGCGGGATCGTTCAACACGCGATCCATCACCCACACGCCGCGCTTCACGGGCGAGGTGGTGGTGCCATTGGCGGTGAGCTTGTGAATGGCCGAGTGGCCGAGCAGGCCTCCGCGCAGACTTTCCGGTGGCAGCGGCACTTTGCGCGGCTCCACACCATGCACGTCTTTGATGCCGTAGTGCTCGGCGAGGCGTTGCGTGAGCATGGCAAAGCCCGGTTTGAGCAGCGCGGTGATGCGGAGATCGTTTTGGATGAGTTCGCGCAAAAAGGCACGCGTCTCGGCTGCCATGCCTTCGTGGAGCAAAAAGCGATACTCGGGGTAAAGCTGCGGATCGGGCGTGGTTTCATCGAGCCGGCTGAGTTCGAACCATTGATTCGTGAAGTCCTCGATGAAGCGGTCGCTGCGTTTGTCCGCGAGCAGGCGATCCACCTCTTTGTGGAGCACGGCTGGGTTTTGGAGGTCTGCGGCGAGCAATTGGGCATCTGGCGGGCCGTTCCAGAGCCAGTAGGAGAGACGCGACGCGAGCGAATCCGGGGCATGAAACAAAAACTCTGGCGAAGTGAGCACCGCGACATACACACGCCGCATCGCGTCCTCGAAACAGTCCTTCGCGGCGAGTCGAGAGCGCAGCAGCGCCACATAGGGCTCGATCTCTTCGGACTTTACCTCCCGACGAAACGCCTTCGGCAAAAACGTCGTGAGCAGCTTGCGGGCATCTTCTTCCGGCTGTGCCGACTGCACGGTCTCCAGCGGCGGTTTACGCTCCTGTGGCGTGAGATCGAAATGCATGCTCGGCACATAGCCGCCGATGCTGCGCACCTCCTCGCGCTGCGGCGGCACCGCTTCACTGCCTTGCGGCCACGGCTTGATCGGCAGATCGCCAAACAAACGCTTGTGGGTTTCTGGTGGCCACACGGCGTTGATCGGCCCTTCGATCTCGAACCAGTCAATGGCCAAGCCCGGCCCGACATGCTTCTTCGCGCGTCCGGCCACCTGTCCCACGCGCAGGCCCATCCACGGCACCGACACTGGATCAAAGACGATGCTTTCATGCGCATCGAGCCACTCGGTGATCTCCGCCTCGTTCGACTTCATCGACGGCGCAGTGAACGCTTTTAGCAACCGCCCGCCTTCCTGTTGCTTGCCCTCCTCATGCGCCCGCAGCACCGCAGCCTGGGGCGCGGTGCAAGGCTCTGGCTTGCCCAAGTTCCAGTGAAAGCCCCAGAGCGAGAGCTTCATGCGATACATCCCCGCGTAGATCGGCGACACATTCATCGCCGCCTCATAGCCCGCGAGATTCGGATTGAGCAAGCCGACCGCGCTTTGCGATTTCTTCACGGCTTCGAGCAGCTTGCGCCTTTCCTCCAAGTCGGGGCCCGCATCACCCACATGGCCTTTTTTGTCCTCAAAGCCGCCACGCACTGGCAGCGCCGGATCAGGCTGCTTGTCCTTCAGCAGCACGAACTGCCCTTGGAGCAGGTTCCCGCCAAACTTGAACAACCCCGCCGGATAGATGCGCCTCTTGAAGACTCGCGGCGGTGCACTGCTCGTGGCGATCGCCGCATCCAGCGCCTTTTCCACCGCCTCCTCATACGCCGCGAGATGCGCGGGCGAGATGTCCAACGCTCCCGCCATCTTGTCATAGCCCGCCACGCGGCCATCCGCCGGCAGCAGCGCCGTGATGTCGAGCCTCGGCAGCGCCAGCAGGTCCTGCAGTGTGTTTTGAAACTCCACCCGCGTCATCCGTCGCATCCGAATCCGCCCCTGATCGCCCACCTTTGCCAGCGCCATCAGCTTCGCGTCCATCTCGCTCACAAACGCAGCCTTTTCCGCCTCCGCAGGATGCTTTTTCTTCTTCGGCGGCATCTCGCCACGCTCCACGGCATCATGCACTTTGACGAGCAGGTCCAGATGCTCCGCGTCAAAGGTGAGGGCGGTCAAATCGAGGTCACCCTTCTTCGTCTCCGCATCATGGCAGTCATAACAATGCTGCTCCAAAAACGCCGTCGGTGGCGCAGCGAAGAGTGTGGTGGAAAGAAAGCAGGCGAGGAAGTGGCGAAACATGAGACAGACAGGTCTCATCATTACGGCGAAACGGGCCGAACTCGACAATGACGGTGAAGTAGGCAGAAGAATGGGGGCAAAAGAATTGGGATCAGTTTTTTTATCGGCCTTTCATTCTTCTGCCCCCATTCTCTTGCCTACATCCGGCTAATTCAGAGCCAGGAGCGGTTTCAGTCGCTCGGCATACACCTCATAACCTGCTGGCGAGAGGTGGATGTTGTCTGGGGTGAAGAGGTCCTTCTTGATCGTGCCATCCGCGTTGGTGAAGTCGGGCCAGAGATCGAGGACTTTCACCTTCGGATCGCTGTCCAGCTTGAGGGAATCGAGGGCGGCGTTGGTTTTCTTGATGTCTTCGTAGAAGGCGTTTCCGGGCGTGTGAGCCGGCAGAATCTTCGCCACGATGATGGCGGCAGCGGGGAACTTCTCTCGCAGGTTCTTCAGGCACATCTCGATGCCTTTCGCGGCGGCTTCGATGCCGGTCTCGGGGGTGAAGAACATGTTGTTGTTGCCGATCATGAGCACGATGGCCTTCGGCTGCAATCCCTCGACGCCGCCGTGATCGAGACGCCAGAGGACGTTTTGCGTTTTGTCGCCGCCGATACCGATGTTGACGGCTTTGAGGTCGGGAAAGTGCTTCTTCCAGGAATCGCCCCACTGGATCGTGATGCTGTCACCGACGAGCAACACATCGAGCGGGCCTTGATTCGCCTGCACAGTCTTCACATGTGCCTCGTGCAGCTTCAGCCATGAGTCACCGCCGAAATGACCCGCTGTCGGCACTTGAGGCCAGAGCTGCGGCAGATGCTTGTTCGATTCGCGCCCAGGGCGACGCTCGTATTCCGGCTTATCGACGACATAGGTCCGTTCTTCCGCCGTGAGCGGCCAGCCGGTTTTTTGAGGCTCGGCGGTGACATGGGGGTAATCGAGAGCGGCAGCGGTGGAGGCAACGAGGAGGAGGAAGGTGAAGCGGATCATCTGGGTTGATACGGAGAGGTGCGCTGACACTCGACACGGATTTATCGACAGAAGAATGGGGACAAGAGAATGATCGGAATCAGATTCTTCTGTCCCCATTCTTTTGTCGAAATTCTTCGCGCATACTTACTTCCGACCAAACTCCCGGCTGGTGACGAGTGAGGCGATGATCTCGCGGATCGAGAAATCCTTCGCTTTGGCTCTTTTGACGATGTCATCCGCGAGCGCGGCATCTGTGAAGCCATATGGCCTGCCGAGCGCATACTCGATGAGGGCCTCGGTGAAGCCTTGAGCAAAATTTTCGCTCTTGGCGGCGATTTGGTCGCGGAGGTCGAAGTAGGTTTGGAAGGTGGGGCCGTTGTGGAATCGGCCGGCGAGGTCGATGGGCCAGTCTTTTTTGGTTTTGGGGTCGTGATCGACGTCGCGCCATTTGCCGGCGGCGTTGAAGTTTTCGAGGCCGAAGCCGATGGGGTCGATTTTGCGATGGCACTGGAGGCACTGGGGCTCTTCTTGATGGGCGAGGAGGCGTTCGCGCGGGCTGATGGGTTTGCCGGCGAGTCGGTCGAGCTGCGGCACATTCGGCGGGGCGGGCGGTGGTGGATTGTGGAGGAGTTTGCGCAGCACCCAGGCGCCGCGCTCGACGGGGCTGGTGCGCTCGCCGTTGCTGCCCATGGCGAGAATGGCGGCCATGCCGAGCAGGCCGCCGCGTGGGGAGTTGGCGGGGAGTTTGACCTTTTGAAACGCATCGCCGCTCACGCCGTCGATGCCGTAGTAGGTGGCGAGCAGGCCGTTGACGTGGATTTCGTCGCTCTTGAGCAGTTGGGTGAGGCTGCCGTTGTTTCGCAGCAGGTGGGCGAAGGTTTCATAGACTTCGCGGCGGGCGGCGGCCTTGGCGCTCTCGTCGAAGTCTCGGAACTGCTTGGTGTCGAACTGGAAGAAGTCGAGACGGTCCATGCCGAGCCACTGATGCACGAAGCCGCTGACGAAATCGTCCGCCTTCGGGCTGGCGATGAGGCGATCCACTTCGCGGCTGAGGATGTCTGGCTTGGTGAGGTCGGCGGCGAGCAAAGCATCGTCGGGTGGAGCGCTCCAGAGGAAGTAGGAGAGGCGGGAAGCGAGTTCGGATTTCGACAAGAGAATGGGGACAGGAGAATGAGATTCAGAAGTCTTATTCTTCTGTCCCCATTCTCCTGTCGATCCTGCTTCTTGAAGATACAAAAACCCAGGTGACGCCAGAATCACGCTCAGTGGCTCTTTGAGGGCCGTTTCGTGAGCATCGCCTGCTTTGCGGCGCACATCGTAAAGCACACTCAATTTGTCCAAAAAGGCGGCGGAGGGCTTTTTGCCTCGGAAAGCTCGTTCAGCGAAGGTTTCGAGCACCGAGCGTGGATTCGTTTCACCAGCAGCGATCACAGGTTTCACCTGCGATCCGGTTTCGATCTTGTTCAGCGGGCCTTGCCACTCGATCCAGTCGATCCAGAGCACGGGATCGCGTTGTTTGGCGTCGGTGATCTGGCGGGTGCGACCGGGCAGGCTGATGGTTTCTTTTTTCAGCGGTCGCTTTTCCATGAGGATAAACTTCCGCGGACCACCGGGTCGGATTTGGAAGGGCAGCTCGATGACCTCGGGCTGGTCGAGCGTGGCGGTGATTTGTTTGTTCGCAAGGAAGGTGCGGTCGTCTTTGTCGATGGGGCTGGCTTCGACAAAGGAGAGAAAGGCACGCTCCGTGGGCATGTCGGGCACGCGGCCGATCTTCACGCGCATGACGTAGTCGCCAGTGGCGAGGTCGGCGGGCACATCGATGGCGTGCTCGCAGGTTTCCTGCACGGTGTTGTCGAGATAGAGGCCGGTCTTCGAGAGCGGGCGGTCGAGGTATTGTTGGAACCAGCGGTTGTTGCTGTCCCACACGACCTTGGCGAACTCCGCGTGTGATTTGTCGGTGAAGCCGAACTCCTTCAGCCGCTTCTCATCGCCACCGGTGGCCTTCCACTTGGCGTATTGCTCGTTGAGGTATTGGAAGCGCAAATGACCGCGCTCGACATCGGCGCGGCGTTTCTCCGGCTCGATGCGCTCGACGTTGGCGATGGGCGCCTGCTTCACCAGCGGGCCTTTCCACTCCACCCAGTCAATCCACAGCGCGGAGGGCGGTCCCACGCCAGTGGCTTTCTGCGCGGTGGTGAAGAGTTCGTGATCGAGCTTCACATCCCGCCTCTCGCGCAGCACAAAGGTGCGCGGACCATCGGCGGCGAGGCTCACTGGCACCTCGATGATCTGCGGTGCGTCGGTGGTGCCGCTGATTTGGAGCGTCTGCATCAAAGTGAAGTCTTCATCGCCCGCCTTGCGACTGCCGAGCGCGACGAAGTGCCGCTCCTTCGGCGTACCCTTCACCGCGCCAATGCGGAAGCGCAGCAGGTAATCGCCCGGCTCGGCTTTTTCGACCTCGTGCTTCGTTTTGAGCCAGCCGGAGGGCTGATCTGGCGGCAGCGTGATGACCTCATCCTTGTGGACGTTGTAGATCGTCAAATACGCGCCGGTCTTGGTGAGCGGATCGTTCAGGTAACGCTCAAAACTCGGCCCATGCTGCTCAAAGCCACGGATGCGAAACTTCGCTTCCTGCTCGTCCGGGATGCCCTTTTGCGGCTGCCTGGTCTCCATGAACTTCTTCGCCGCCTCGTAGCCGCCTTTGAAGTAGCCATTGTAAGTGCCGCCGACCATCGCGTTCGCATGCAGCTCGACTTCGCGGCGTTGTTTGATGGTCTTCGTGAAAGCGGGCGCATTCGCACTCGCCACCTCGATCCAGTCAATCCACAGCGCGAACTCCGGCCCGATGCCGTTGCGCTTCTTTGCTTCGGCAAAGAGACGATGCGCGACCTCTTCGGACTCATAGCTGCCTTTCTCCTGGAAGAAAAAGCCGTGGCCGTTCACGGGCGAGAACTTCAGCGGAATCTCGATCACCTGCGGCTTCTCCATCGTGCCAGTGACTTGATGGCTGCTCGTCACCGCACGCACGCCGGTGTCATGCTGTGAGCCGAACTCGACGAAGTGCCGCTCCTTGGGCGTGTTGCTCGTGGCCGCGATGCGCACCCGCACGACGTAATCGCCCGCAGGCCAATCGCCAGGGATGCGGAAGGGCTGATACGGATTCGCGAACACATCCTCGATGGTCAGGAAGCTGCCTGTCTTCGCCGCTGGATGCGCCAGGTAAGCAAGCTGCTGCGGCACGGAATGCACCCAGTTCCGCCGACCCTGCTCGTCCGCATGCACCGCATCTGTGAAGCCAAAATCCGATGGTGAAGGCGCGCCTTGGATCCTCTGCCACGCGAAGAAGAGATGCGTCGCATCGCCCTTCTTCTCCGCGCGGATCTGCGCGACGACATCTGCATTCTCAGGCCTCGCCGCTGCTGCATTCACCGCTGCCGTCCACTTTTCGTAGCGCTCATGCGCATCCGTGCGCTCCTTCAGCGATACCGCGATGCGCGCATTGCGCTCCTCCGCTTCGACGTGCATCAACCGCGGCTTGGTCGCCGTCGGCGCGATGAACCGCGCGAAGTGCTCATCCAGCGCCTGCCGACCAAGCGCGAGGTATTGCTCAAACTGGTCCGACGACATGAAGAGCGATGAGCCCACGGTATCAAAGGTGCCCGCACCGCCATCGGCGGGCAGCTCGTTCACCCGCAAGTCCACGCCGAGCAGATCGCGGATGGTGTTCTTGTATTCGCGACGATTCAGGCGGCGCATCGTGATCTTGCCACCGGAGTCACTGAGGGCTGTGCGGGCCGTGACGAGCGTGCGGGAGAGGTCGTCGAGGAAATCGGTCTTGGCGGCAGGTGAGGGCTGCTTTTCGTCTTCCGGCGGCATTTCGCCCGAGTTGATGGAGTTCAGCACCTTTTGCCAAAGATCGGCCTTTTCGACTGAATCGAGCGTGAACGCGATGTCATCGAGCCGGACCTTGCCTTTTTGCTTCTCGGCATTGTGACAGGTGAGGCAGTTGTCTTTGAGAAAGGAGCGGTGCTTGGCATCGAGCAAGGCCTGGGGCGGCTCGGCGAGAAGCGTGGATCTGAAGGTGACGAGAACGAGGACGAGGACGAGCCGAGTCATGAGATTCAATAGGCAAGAGAATGGGGGCAAAAGAATAGGGCCATTCATTCTCCTGCCCCCATTCTTCTGTCTATAGATGCAGCCTGTTACACGATGAGTTCCTTCACCAAGCCGGTGCTATCGCCGTGGCGCTCGGCTTCGATGCCGAGGCCGTTCAGCATGGTCAGCCACACGTTGCAGAGCGGTGTGTCTTTGGGCAGCACGAGGTGGTGGCCGAGTTTGAGGTTCGCGGCTCCGCCGGTGAGGACGGTGGGGCAGTTGTCGAGGTAGTGGATGGTGCGGATGTTGCTGCCGTAGGCGAGGGCGATGTGATCAAACAACGTCGTGCCATCGGCTTCCTTCGTGGCCTTGAGCTTGTCGATGAGACCGGCGAGCAGCTCGCTCTGAGTCGTGTCACGCTTCTGCGAGGCGGCCATGCGATCACCGGGGCTGTAGTGGCTCATGTCATGCGGCGCGACCTTGGTGCCGAGACTTTGCAGCAACGTGCCCACCGGCTGCCGGTAGGTGAGCACCCGCGTGCTATCCGTCTGCAAAGCGGCGACGATGAGGTCATACATCACTTCAATTTCCGCTTTGCCTGCGAGACCGGGTTTGGGTTCGGAGACGGGCGGTTTGGACTTCGGCACGCTGAGCCATTGCTCGTCCTTGCCGAGTCGCACTTCGATGTCGCGGATGCTTTGGTAGTATTCGTCGAGCTTGTCGATGTCCGTCTTGGTGAGACCGTTTTGCACGCGCTTCGCATCCTCCAGCACCGCATCGAGCACGCTGCGTTTCTGCGCCAGCATGGCCTGGCGCTCGCTCAGAGGCGTGGTGTCGTTCGAGAACAGGCGATGAAATGCCGCGACGGGATTTTCGAGTCCCGCCATCGGTTTGCCGCGCGGGTCCCAGGCCATCGACAAGCCGGGTCCGTGGCCGGAGTTCGCCACGTCCGGAGTGTTAAGCTGGATCGAGGCAAAGCGCGTCTCCTTCCCCAGATGCGCCGCCGCCACCTGATCCGCGCTGATGCTGTTGTGGAAGCTCTGCCCCGGCTCCGCATAGCGATTCGCGCCCGTGAGCCAGAACGTGCTGCCCCAATGCGCCTCATTGGCGAACTTGTTGGCACAACCCTGCACCACCGTGATGTCTTTCTGATGCCGAGCGAGCGGCTTGAGGCCCTCAGAGATTTGCCAATCGGCCCCGACCTTCGTTATGTCCGGGAACCACGTCTCATTCGTCACGCCCCAGCCAAAGCCGAGGAATACCATGCGCTTCGGTGGTGTCGCGACTTTCGGAGCGGCGAAGGCTTTGAAGCCGATGGAATCAAGCGCAGGCAATGCGATGAGCGTGCCGGTGCTGCGGAGAAAATGGCGGCGGGTGGTCATGGGGCGCGGGGAATTGGAGAGGTGGAGTTTTGGAGTAATGAACTGAGTTTAGGCAGAAGAATGGTTTCCAGATTCACTTCCGCTGTGGTTGATCCATCTCGCAATCCGCATCCATCGGCACCGCGGGGCCGCTTTGATCGACAGGGTGTGTGAAGAGGTAGCGAAAGACCTCATCATACACCCACTGGCCCATGAGATCCTTCCCACCCGGCACGACGATGGTGTGGGCGCGGCCCGCGTTGTTTTTCACATCGATGTTCGTGATGAGGCGGCGTGTGTTGCCGTAGGGTGGTTTGGCGGCGTCGATGTTCACGATGGGGCCGTGGTGGTGCATCTTGAGCAGTTGCCACGAGCGGCAGTAGTGATCGGCGGTCCAACCGCCGTCGAGAATGTGCGTGAAGCCGAAAAAGCGGTTCGAGGGCGTGGCGGAGGGGCCACCTTGCCAGGTCTCGGTGTTGTCACGAGGGCCGGAAAACATCACCACGCGGTCCACCTTTTGACGCATGGCAAAACGCGCCGAAGTCGTGCTGCCGTGAGAGATGCCGCTCATGATGACTTTCTCCCAGCGCAGGCCGTTGCCGTCGTCGGTGAGGAACTGCTGCCACTTGCCCTCGGGGTTCGCTTTGACGAGCCATTTCACGAACTGCAACGAGCGCTCCATCATGCCATCCGACTTCGGGATGTTCACCAGCGGGCTGTGATCGTCACCCGTGGCGGCTTCGAGGCGGATATTGCCCAACACAGTGCCGGAGCCGTCCTCGTATTGGGCTTTGGTGATGCCAGCGAACCAGCCGTTCGAGTAATGCGGCTGGATGCCGTGATAGCCGTAGCTGGAGATGCGCTCGAACAACCCTTGATTGTGCCCCATGAGCCAGATCACGAGTTTGCCCTGCGAAGGCACACGGCTATCCACGACGGCATGTTGAAGGTCGGCGGGTTTGCCCTTGTCATCGGTGAAGGTGAACTTGATCTCCGGGTGCTCCTTCGCACGCGGATCGATCTCGCTGGCTCGCTTCGAGAGATCAAAACGCTGGCTCTCGGCAGCGTGGAGGTGGGTGACGAGGAGGAAGGTGAGAAGGAGGGGTTTCATGCGGATGTGGCGTGGATTGTAGGCAGAAGAATGATCGGAATAAGGCTGCCTCCATTCTACTGCCTGCTAACGCTGGGCTATACGAACGGGCAATGCAGGCTGGGTCTTCAGGGTGAGACGCACATCGTCGGCATAAAGTGAGTCGAGCACTGCGGGGCGGATGTTGGGCCTGGCGGCGAGCTGGATGACGGCGAAACCGGCCTCAGAGGGCATGAAAACACGCGTCGATCCATGCCGCCAGCGCCCCACATCACCTCCGAGCGTGGTCTGCAGCGAGGAACCGCTGGCGAGCGACTCCGGCGCGGCAAAGGGCCACTTCGCATGCATATCGGACGGATCACCGCTGAAGAGAAAAATCTGCGCGGTGAAGGTGACCGAGGGTTTCGTGTTGGCCGGTCTGTCATCGAGAAACCGAGCACTCAGCTCCAGCACCGCATCCGCCTCTGGCACCAGCCCGGCACGGAGCGGACGCAGGTCCACGATTTGAAAAATGTCACACGAGATGGCCGGGCCAGCCGGGTCCGCTTCATCGGCCCCTGGACTCACAAATCGCAAAACCTGCCGTCCATCGCTCGCGGTGCGCTCCACGATGTCCGCCTCGTCTCCGCTCCACACACCGCTTTGACGCGGAAAACCGCGCCCGATGGCCCTTTGCTCAAAACTGCCGTCCACCAAGGAAGAAAGCCGCTCGGTGGTCGCCTTGGGCGATGAGATGGCCCAGACGATGGAGGCGCTAAACAACCCGATGACGAGTCCTGCCGCCATCGCGGCGATGGGGCGGGTGATCCAAGTGAAACGCTTCTTTTCCGGAGTGCGGCTGAAGACGCAGCCACTTTGAAAAGCCTCCTGACGGAAGCGATCATGCAGCACCATCGAGCGCAGTTGAGTCTCGGCAAAGAGCTGGCGTTTCGCGGGATCATCTCGCATCACGGCTTCGAGTGCGGTCATCTCATCGGGCGTGAGCACGCCGTCCTGATGACGCATGAGCAGGTGGAGAAAGTCGGTGTCGTTCATGAGCCGGAGTCGGTTTGAAGGCGGGTGCGGATGCAGTCGCCGAGGGTTTTGTGCAGGCGGGCGAGAGCTTGATAGACGGTTTCGATCTTGCGGCCCATGATCGCGGCCACATCGGTGCAGTTGCGACGCTCAAAGTAGCGCAGGCGGAGCAGCTCACGGTTGTTGGGCGTGATTTGCTCGACGCACTGACTCAGTGCCTCCTGCATGGTGTCCACACGGCTTTTCTCCGGCCACTCGTCAGCCAGCAGAGCGAGCATTTCATCACTCAGGCCCACATAGCGGCCATCACGAGCACGGAGAATATCGATGGCGCGATTCTTTCCCGCGAGCCGAGCCCAGTTCATGACATGCGCCGTCGTCTCGAAGGTCTCCGCTCGCGCCACGGCCTTCACACAGACCTCCTGAAACACATCCTCAGCCAGATGAAAATCTCGCGTCACACTGGCAAAGAACGCCGTGAGCGGCAGCCGCTCGGCGAGCAGGGTGGCGGTGATGTCTTCCGGGGCGTGCATGACTTTGCACAGACTACGGCGATTCTGGCGAAAACTCGACATCGCGTCACTTCTTCACTGCCTCTTCCACAAACTTCAGCAGCAGAGGAAAGGCCGGCTCGGGCATCTTGCCGTGATCGAAGCCGTCGAGTTCGTGCAGCATCGTATCCTTGTGACCGGTGAGCTTCATCATGCGCCAGAAGTAGGCGCACTCTTCGTAGCGGCCCATGAGTTCTCTTTCGCGATCGCCAGTGACGAGGAGGATGGGCGGCGCGTCTTTGCGGACGTGAAACAGCGGCGCGAGGTCGTCGATGATCGGCTGCGTCTCCTCGATGTCGCGCTCGTCGCGGATGGTGAAGTGCGTGATGACCTGTGGGCTGAGCGGGATGAGCCCGGCGAGGTCGTCAGCATTCACGCCGTGCTTGGCGAGCCACTTCTTATCTAGGCCGCACATGAGCGTGAGGTAGGCTCCGGCGCTGTGACCGCTGACAAAGATGCGCTGCGGATCACCGCCGAAGTCGGCGATGTGTTTGAAGGTCCATGCGATAGCAGCGGCAGCATCTTCGATGAAGACAGGCGATTTCACGCCGGGGCTGACGCGATAGTTCGCCGTGACGACGGCGATGCCTTGATTGCGCAACGGCAGCGGAATGGAGCGCTCGCCCTGTGTCAAACCGCCTCCGTGAAACCAGATGACGGTGGGAAACGGCTTCTTCGTGGCCGGTGCATACACATCGAGCCTGCAACGCTGGTTTTGCTCAGCCGTGATGCCTTTCTCCTCGCGGTAAAGCAACTCCGCGGTGAGGTGATAGCCGCCGTCGATGATTTGTTTGCCGAGTTCGCGGCTCACGCTCGCGAGGATGGCCTCGGCTTCGGTAAATTTCGACGCAAACATCAGCGTGGCGGCTTCATCGAGCTTCGTGGCATTGCCGCCGCGTTTGCGGAGTTGGTAAAGCATGACCGGCAGGCGCAGATCCGCCGGATTGCCGCAGCGCGGGAGCTTTTCGAGATGGCGGAAGCCGTTGTTGCGAGTCGGCTCGATCATCGTGCCCTCGCCGTAGTCGTTCCAGGTGGCGATCTGGATGAGCGGTGCCTTGCTTTCGAGCGCCTGAGTGAGCGATTCGCTCAACGTGAGGCCGTTTCGCGAAGCGATGCTGCCGTAGCTGTCATGCACGCCTGCTTGTTTGTAGATGTCTTTGAAGCCTGGGAACGCGGTGGCGATGAAAGGCTGCTTCTGCGCATAAATGAGGCCGAGTTCCGTCTTCCACTGATCGGTGCTGAGAGCTTTGCCACCCGTGACCGGTGGCCACGCGAAAGCGCCATCGAGTCCGTTTCCCTTCGCGAGATGCGCGAGACCAAACACGAGCGGTTGGGACTCCAGATTGAACTTCCACCTCAAATGCTGCGGCCCGAAGACGAGCAGCACCGGGCGGTCATCTTGGCGGACGTAGCTCGGATCGGCGAAAAAGTGCTCCTCGGCCCATTGCAGGTCTTTTTCGGCCTGTTTCGCGTCCTCGCCATTCTTGAGCGACTTCACCGCCTGGTCCTCGTAGCATACCGCGAAGCTCAAACCGGCCTTTTTCAGCCACGAGATGAACCTCTGCGTGTTGCGATGGTTCATCGCGTGGTCGTTGCGGTCGCTCGTGCCATACCAGTCAATGACCACACCATCGAGCCCGGCGATCTTCATGAGCAGCGCCTGGCATTCCAGCGCCTGATCATCCCCCGAGTCATACGGCCCGATGAGTGGGTAATCATGCGAGGCGATCTCCCGCTGGTCATCCCACTTCTTCTGCTCCGGGTCGAAGTGATTCATCGTCCAATGCCAGCCCCAGGCCCCGCTGACATCCTTCGTGGCATACCACGGCATGTAGTGCGCGAGAAGACGTGGCTCCGCCGAGAAAGCGGGGAGCAGAGGGCAGAGAACGAAGAGGATCAGGAGAAGGCGCATCAGGTCAAACGTTGGTCGTGTGGATCAAAGCAGAGTCGGGAAACCTTATCCACTCTCAAGCGGACCACGATGGGCAGGAGCGGCACTCGCATACTGCCGTGCCACCGTTCATCCGCCCAGCAGTGAGGCAGCCGCACTCTGAGCGCACCTTCAGGCGTGAAGCTCAGAAATCATTCCTGTGCTGGAGACAAAGCGATCAGCCTCGATACCGAGGTGCTGGAGCATGGTGACGAAGAGATTGCACAGCGGCTTGTTGTGCAGGGTGTCGAAGGCGAGGTGCTGGCCGTGTTTGAATCCGCCGCCCGCGAGGAGGACGGGGAGGTTGGTGCAGTTGTGGACGTTCGCATCGCCGAGGTTGCTGCCGTAGAGGACCATGGTGTGGTCGAGCAGGCGTTGGCCCGCGGCAGGTGTCGCGGCGAGTGCGGCGATGAGATCGCGGAGGTGGCGCATTTGTTGCAGGTCCACCTTTTCGAGTTCGGCGAGCTTTTCCTTCGATTGGCCGTGGTGGCTGAGATTGTGGTAGCCGTCGCGGGTGCGATGCTGTGCATCGATTTCAAACACAGGCGTGGCGAAACCGTCCACCATGAGGGTGATGATGCGGGTGGAGTCGGATTCGAAAGCGAGCCGCGCCATGTCGAGCATGAGCTGGATCTTGGGGAAGAACCTCGCCTTGTCGGCGATGTCCTTGGGTTCGGTGGTCTTGATTTGCGGCTTGGGTTTCTGCTCCCACTCGCCGGAGATGGCGAGGCGCTCTTCGAGTTCACGCACGGAGGTCAAGTATTGGTCCAAACGCGAGCGATCCGTGGCGCTGAGTCCGCGTTGGAAACCGCGCATGTCTTCGCCTAATACATCGAGCACGCTGCCGCGCTCTTGCAGGCGTTTGAGGGAGAGCGCAGTCTGCTTGGCATCGCCTTGGATGAACATTTTGCGGAACAAGGCCGCTGGGCTGTCTTCGGCGGGCAACAGCACGCCATCGCGTGTCCAGGAGAGGCTGCGGTTGGCCTTGTCGATGTTTACACCGAGATTCAGCGTTGGGAAACGCGTCACCTGGCCCAGTGACTCGGCGGCGAATTGGTCGAGTGAAATGCTGTTGCGAAAGCCACTGCCCGTCGGGTCGCGTGCGGCGGTGAGGAAGCAGTTTTCCGTGCTGTGTCCACCCGTCACCGCCGGATGCGAAAGGCCGCTGCACACGGTGAAGTCGTTCCTGAAGGCCGCGAGTTCCTTCAAATAGGGCGAGAGTGTGTAGCTATTGCCTTTGTCCTTCGGAAAGAAGTGCTGAGGTAGCACACCGAGGTTATTGGAGATCAGAAGCATCCGCTTGGGTGGCTTCGATTCCGCAGCACGGGAGAAGACCGGTGTCATGCATTCGAGCATCGGAAGTCCGAGTGTAACGCCGAGGCCACGGAGGAAACGACGACGAGGAAGAGAAGTGGCGATGTGTGGTGCGTTCATGGGATGCATTGTGTTCCGAGGAAAATTTGACTCCGCACCAGCGAGTGGATCAGATCTCGAACCCGATAGCCGTTCGCGGCACACGCATCGAGCATGCTCTCAACCTCTCCGCGATCTGCGAAGCCCACGGGTGTGCCGGTGGCGTGCAGGACGAGGTGGTGAAGGAGGTTGCGGGCGAGTTGGCGCGGGTTGGCAGCTAGGAGGCGTTTCACGTCGTGGATGTTGTGGAAGGTCTCACCGCTGGGGAGTTTGCCCGAGGCATCGATGGCCTGGCCGACGAAGTAAGTGTAAGGATGTCCGGCAGGATCGAAGCCGGTGATCTTCTCGCCGCGTTCCATGCCACGATAGCGATCCCGCCATGCGCCCATGACATCGAAGTTTTCCAGGGCGAAGCCGATGGGATCAAACTTCGCATGGCAGGCTGCACAGGTTTTTGACGAGGTGTGTTTGGCGAGCAGATCGCGGATCGTCGTGGCACCACGGATGTCTGGCTCGACGGCGGGCACGCTCTTGGGTGGCGGTGGTGGCGGCTGGCCGAGCAGCTTTTCCATGATCCACACGCCTCGCAGCACGGGTGAGGTCGTGGTGCCATTCGCGGTGTGTTTCATGAGCGCGGCCTGCGTGATGAGACCTCCAAAGGGGCTGCCTTTAGGCAATGAAACTCGCTGCATGGCGGAGCCGGACACACGCGGCAGATCATAGTGCCGAGCAAGACGATCATTCACAAAGGTGAAGTCGGCTGTGACGAGTGTGGTGGTGGGTAAGTTCTCGCGCACCATCGCCTTCAGGAAGGCCAGTGTCTCATGCGCCATCGAATCCACGAGGTAGTCGTCTTTGCGATACTCAGGATACAAACGCTCGTCTGGGACGTCGCGTCGCAGCTTGCGGAGATCGAGCCATTCGTTGGCGAACATGCTGACGAACTGCTCGAATCGAGGATCGGCGATGAGCCGCTCCGTTTGGGCCTTGAGCGTGGCGACATCGCGCAGGCGTCCGTTCTTGGCGAGCTGCATGAGTTCAGCATCAGGACGCTGATTCCAGTAAAGATGCGAAAGCCGCGCGGCGATGTCGAAATGGACGACTTCAGATGCAGAACGCGGCTCGGCGAGATAAAGGCAGTGTGACGAGCAGAGCAGGCTTTGATAGCCCGCGAGCATTGCATCAACAAAAGTCGTGCCGCTCGCGAGTTTGGCTCGGATGAACTTGATGAATGGCTCATGCGCCTTTTCGCTCATCGGGCGCAGCGCAGCGATGGCGGCGAAACGCCGAAACAACCTCTCTGCATCGGCAGCGGTGCCTTTCTCGGGCGCAACCTCATCAAACAAGACGTGATGCGAAGCCGGTGGCCATTGCGACTCGATGATGGGGCCGGTGACTTCGAGCCACTGAATCGCCACACCGCGATGCCCCTCCGGCGGCATGGGCGGATAGTCATAAAAGAAGCCGCCATCCGTGCGGATGAACGGCACGGGCAATCCGAGCGGACTGTATTCAAAAGTCTCGCCTGCCTTGAGATGAATCGTCGTTGCAAACTCACGTGCCTCGGGTTGCAGATCCATCCAGCCGCCGGTCTCACGCACATCGCCGGAGACATCAGGTCCCGATGGCTGCCGCGCACGGAAGCTCATGGCGTTGGGTTCATAGGCAGGCACCAAACGGAAGTCACGCACCTGCCGCACGGCTCGCCCTTTGAACCGCACGCGATAGGCACCATCTGCCTTTGCACGAAAGCCGTGCGGGTAGCCATAGTAAGGCCAGGTGGCGGAACGAAAGAGCGCCATCTCCAAGCTGGGATCGCTGCGCTGCTCAGGCGTCATCGCTTTCAGCTCCGGCGCATTGATGGGCACCATGCGATTGTCCCGCGCAAAGAACATCGCCTCGCGCTCGCCGAAAGTGTTGAGGCCGGGAAACAATTGCAAACCAAAGAAGCGCTGCATGACCGCTGCTGCAGGTGGCTTGGCGCCCGCCATCGCCGTGCGCAACGCGGTTTCGGTGGCATCGAGATAAGCGTCCAACTGCACGCGTGACACATCGAGCATTGAAGAAACCTTCGTGAAGCCGTGTGAATCGCGGTCTTCGGGTAACTTGTCGCGAATGTCGAGATGCGGCAGCTTCAACAGCACGCGCAGGTTGTTTTCAAACTCGATCCGCGTGAGCCTGCGAACGGGTCCGCGACCATTCTTCGCGGCATAAGCCTTCGCGGCAGCGAGCAGGTCGGCAGCGAGTTGTTTGACGACGGCTTGCCGTTCCTCCGTGCTGACCTTCGACTTTTCCGGTGGCGGCATGTCGCCTTTTTCGATGAGGTCAAACACTCGCGTCCAGCGGCCTCGTGTCTCTACCTGATTGAGATCAAAGGTCAGCGCGGTGATGTCGAAGTCGCCCTTCGCCGTGCTGTCGTCATGGCAGTCGATGCAGTGCTGATCAATGAAGCTGTGGATCGGGCTCGTGGAGGCTGATTTTGGAGCGGGTGAGTCAAAGACGTGAACATTCGTGATGTGCAGTTCTTCGAGGCCGCTTTTTTTATCAATGAAGCCGTCGATCTGATCCACCAACTGATCTCGCGTGAGCTTCCAAACGACTTTTCCGGCTGGATCAATCTCCGCCAGCAGATCACGGCCTTCTTCGGCTTTTTGCATGTGATAATCCCCGCAGGCCATGAGCACATTGCCATTGGCCAAGCGTGACATGCCAAGCGTGTAGCGGCATTGCAGGCCCAGGTCTTCGATGGTCCAGCAGCCGAGCTTTTTGCCCTCTGCATCCACGTGCAGCAACTGGCAGCCTGTGGACGTGGCCACCCACAGCGACCCATCCTCCGCCTGCAACGTGGCAAAGGCCTTCTTCGTGGTTGGCGAAGGCTTCAGCAGCGGATCGAGTGGGATCGTCTGCAACAAGCGCCCCGTTCCTTTCTCCACCTTCAGCACCGTTTTGCGGCCGTATTGCCCGACCCAGAAGGCATTGGCACCCGGCACTTCACGAATCATGCGATAGCGAAAGTGCAGAGGATCCTCCTTGAGATCCGGCAGCGGTGTCTCGCTCACGATGGTGCCGTTGCGATCCACGATGCGGATCTGATTCACGCCGCTGTCCATGAGCGCGAACTTTTTCCCGCCTTCGAGCACCGCCACGCTGTTCGCTTCCGCACCTTTGGGGCCTGCGACGGCTTTGTGCTCCATGACCAACTTCTTCGCCGCATCAAACACCGCCAAGCCGCCCCGATGCGCATACGCGATGCCACCGTCCGGTAGTCGAGCCGCATCATAAATGCCGCTATGGCCGGGATGCTTCAGCACGGAGACGACTTTGCCAGTGCGGTCGATCTCGATGACCTGATTGTCCGCCGCGAGCAGATAGCGCTCCTCAGCGTGAGCGAAGGCGGTGAGGAGAAGGAAGATAAGCAGGTGTTTCACGAGAAGTGGGATTTGATCGACAGAAGAATGGGGACAGGAGAATAAGGCCATTTTTCTGTCCCCATTCTTCTGTCGATGGATGCTTGAGCCGGTCACGCGAGGATCTCCTTCACGAGTTTGCCATGCACATCGGTAAGGCGAAAATCACGGCCGGAGTAGCGGTAGGTCAGGCGCTCGTGGTCGATGCCGAGGAGGTGTAGGACGGTGGCGTGGATGTCGTGAATATCGACGGCTCCGTCGACCGGGAAGTAGCCGAACTCGTCGAGCTGACCGTGGCTGGTGCCGGGACGGAGACCCGCGCCGGCCATCCAGATGGTGAAGCCCCAGGGATGATGGTCGCGGCCAGGTTTACTGCCGCCGCCTTCGGTGTTCGGGGTGCGGCCAAACTCGGTGGCGAAGACGACGAGCGTGTCTTCAAGTAGGCCGCGACCTTTCAAGTCCTTCAAGAGCCCGGCGATGGGCCGGTCGATGGCACGGGCGTTCTGGGCGTGTTTATCCTTCAAGTCGCCGTGCTGGTCCCAGCCGTTGCTGACGATCTCGATGAAGCGAACGCCGCGCTCGAGTAACCTCCGAGCGACGAGGCATTGTCGGCCAAACTCATCGGTTTCCTTCTGCCCGGTGCCCACGCCGTAGAGCGCGAGGGTGGTAGCGGTCTCCCTGGTGAGATCGGTCGCCTCGGGCACGGCATCTTGCATGACGTAGGCTTTTTCGTGGTTGGAGATCGCGGCCTCGATGATCTGATTCTGCGCGGAGAATTTCAGAAAGTCGCGGTCGAGCTGCCCCACCGCCCGCATCTTGTTTTGCTGGAGCGATTTGATCTTCTCCGCCATCACGAGGTCGGCCAGAGGCCGGGCGGGGTCCTGGAAAAAGGGCGATCCTTGATGGACCGGCGGCAGGAATCCATTGGTGCGATACATGCGCTTCCGAGAGCCCATGACGACGAAGCCGGGCAGGTTCTGATTTTCCGAACCGAGGCCGTAGTGCGCCCACGAGCCGACGCTGGGAAAGCCCTGCAAGAGCGAGCCGCCGTGCAACATGCCGATGGCGCTCTCGTGATCGGGTGACGGGCCGTGCACGCCATGGAGAAAGGTGAGGTCATCCACGCAGGAGCCGATGTGCGGGAAGAGGTCGCTCACCATCTTGCCGCACGAGCCGTAGCGCTGAAAAGCGAAGGGACTGCCGAGGATGGCGTTGGTGGTGCGTCCGGTGATGTCCTCTTTTTTGCCGGCGATTTGGAGCGGCTTGCCGTGATCTTGGGTGAGGCGCGGCTTGTGATCAAAGCTGTCGAGATGCGAGAGGCCGCCGTCCAGGAAGAACCAGACAACGCGTTTTGCTTTCGGTGCGAGGTGAGGTGTGGTGATCTGCACGGGCGAGCCGAAGGAGCGGTCTGCCAAGAGAGATTGCAGGGCGAGCCAGCCAAAGCCCGAGGCGCTGGTTTGCAGGAGAGAGCGGCGGCTGATTGGTGAGAGCTTCATGGCGGATCAGGGGATGTAGAGAAACTCTTTGGCGTTGATGAGGACGTGGCAAAGGTCCGTCCAAAGTCGCTGGTCCGAGCCACGCGCGGCGGGTGGCAGAGCGTAGGCCTCGGCCTGGTCGTCAATGAACTCGACGAGCGACTGCACCTCGTCAGCGAAGGGCTGGCGGCCTAGCGCCTTGGCAAAGAGATGCTCGATGCGCTGCTCGGTCGAGTAGCCTTTGCGTAGTTTCATGTCCTTCGCGGCCCAGGCGGTGGCTTGTTCGTGGACCAGGGAGCTGTTCAGCATGAGCAGCGACTGCCCGGGCACGCTGCTGGTCTCGCGGTCGCCCTGCGTGCGGGATGGCTCCGGCGCATCGAACATGATCATCATGTGATCAAGCGCCTCGCGTCGGATGTATTGGTAAACCCCACGCCTCAGCTTCGGATTGGCCACGGCAGCGCTCTCGCTCTGGTTCGCTGGCCCGGTGTAGCCAAACATCGTTTGATCCAGCGTGCCGGAGACCGCGAGGATGGAATCGCGCACCGCCTCGGCCCGCAAGCGCTGCACCGGCATGTGCGAGAGGAGTCGGTTGGCGGGATCCACTTGCTGCGCCTTGGCGGAGGCGATGCTTTGCGCCTGGAAAGACCGGCTCGTGACGAGATGACGGATCAAAGCTTTCACCGACCAATCATGCTCGACGAGATAGTTAGCGAGGTAATCGAGCAACTCAGGATGGCTCGGTGCTTCGCCCATCACGCCAAAGTTGTCCACGGTGGCAACGAGCCCTTGGCCATAGACCCAACGCCACACGCGGTTCGCCATGACGCGAGCGGTGAGCGGATTCTGCGTCGAAGTGAGGTCGTGGGCGAGCTCCAGCCGCGCCTGCGATCCAGTGGTGTAACCTTCGGCACCGTGGATGACTTCGAGGAAACGGCGCGGAGCCTTTTCCCCTAGCGAATCTGGCGAGCCGCGACGATGCACGGGAGAATCAAACCCCGACCCCTCCGCCACGATGGCCGAGGCACGCTGGAACCGTGGCACTGCGGATTCGTGCGCTCGATACTGCTCCGCGAGCTTTTGCATATCGCCGGGCAGTTGTTCCAATTGATTGCGCAAAGCACCGTGTTCCAGCAGCCAATTCAAGAGGTCCACCTCATCGGCGTTCGCCGCATTGCGGCCCCAGCGATCCAGCGCGGCATCACATTCCTTGCGCCAGTGAGCCGCGAGAGTTTCGGCGTTCCACTCTGAACTCGCAGGCGCGAGACGCAGCGACAGGTGCAGCTCATTCTCGGGCGCTCCTGGAGTCTGGTGCTCCACGAGCTGATCCACGCCGAACCATGAGCGACCAGTCGCGTTATTGACCACGAGTTGATAAGGTTTGTTGCCCTCATCGGAACGGCGGAAATGGGCCGCATCATCCTTGGTTAGGATTTCCAAATACGAGCGACGTCCCTGCCAGCTAGCCTGATGCCCCACAGGCACCGTCACCCAGGTGGGAAAGCGTGAATCAAAGTGCCGCACTTTGTTCGCGTGAGCGATGTTCTCCATCTGCTGGAAGTTGTTTTGAATCAGCCGCACATGCGCCGACGAACCACCCGCCACACGAAGGCTGACGAACTGCGTGCCGAGCGAAAAGTCGGTCGAACGAGCGATGCTGCCATGCTTGCGGGTCAATCGATCCGAGCTGAGGCCCGGGGGCACCAAGCGATCGACCAACTCCTTGCCCTCCGGCATCAGCGTGAAATCGCTGCCACCGCTCCAGACCATGCTCGGCTGCACACCCGAGAGGAACCAACCAGCATCGCTCTCGCGAAAATCCGCCGTGGTCTTGAACTTGCTCCGGTTCCGCTCCTCGCGGGCTGCGGACTCACGCCGCTGCTCGTCCAGCCAAGTGGCGGCTACCTTTTCCCAGCGCTCGCCCGCAGGCGTCTGCCGGATGCGCCAAAAAATATGCCCCGGGTCCGCGCGGTCCACCTTTTGCCTGAGCAGCACACGGCCCCAGAAAGACGAGGCATCCAGCTTACCTCCAGGCCCGGCTTGCAGCCACTTTTGCATGGCCGCTGCCTCATTTTTCACGTCGTCTTTCCATAGCGTGAGCAGGCGGCCCTTCATCTGATGCTTGGCGGATTGCATGGCCGCCATCCCGCTGTCCTTCACCTCAGGGGCATCGATGATCACCTGGCTCTGCCTCGAGCTGGCGAGTGTCCCGAAGAGCGCGTAGTAATCCGCCGTGGAGATCGCATCGAACTTGTGATCATGGCAGCGGGCGCAGGACACGGTGAGGCCCTGAAAAGCCTTCGCCAGCGTGTCGATCTGGTTTTCCACGATCTGCGCCTCTTCCAGCGCGACGTCCGAGGCCGTCGAGGAAACCTCCATCAGTCGCATGAAGCCCGTGCCGAGAGGTGACTCATTGATCTTCATTGCGGTATTGATTCGCGGCGGGAGCAGGTCGCCCGCCACATGCTCCTGAGCGAAACGGTCATACGGCACATCCGCATTGAAGGCGCGGATCACATAGTCGCGATAACGCCAGGCCTGCGGGATCGGGTAATCGCGCACATAGCCGCCGGTCTCACCAAAGCGCATCAAATCCAGCCAGTAGGCGGCCCAGTGCTCGCCAAACTGAGGGCTCTGAAGGAGGCGGTCGATGAGGGATTCGGTTTGAGACTTTCCAGCGGAGCCTTCGGCCATATCTCGAACAAAACTCTCCATCTCCTCCTCCGTCGGCGGCAGGCCCACCAACGCGAATTTCAGCCTGCGCAACAAGGCGGCAGGCGCTGCCGGTGCGGCGGGTTCCAGGCCTTTCTCTTGCATCTTCGACATGAGAAAGCTGTCCACCGGATGCGCCGCCAGCGTCGGCACGGTGGGTTTGTCCACCGGCTGCCAAGCCCAGTGAGAACGACGTTTCGTCAATTTGGCCTGCCATTCTTCGGTGGCAGCGGCTTGGGCGCTCGGCGGATTCTCCGGCAAACCCGGCAGGCCCATGCTCACCCAGCGAGTGAGATCTGCGATCACACCGTCGGACAGCTTATCAGCTCCTTTCGGCATCTTCAGGTCCGCATTTTCATGGCGAATGGCTTGCAGCAGCAGGCTCTTGTCGGGCGCGCTCGCATTCACCAGCGCACCACCCTCACCGCCCTTTTTAAAACCGCCGCGATAGTCCAGCCGCAAGCCGCCCTTGGTCTTCTCCGCACTGTGGCATTCGTAGCAGTGCATCACCAGCACCGGCCGGATGCGCGATTCAAAGAACGCCGCGCCATCGGGCTCCGCAGCCCTGGCAAGTAAGGGAAGCGCCAGAAACAGCCCAAAAATGGAACGAATCAGTGATTTCATGCTTTCACATGCGAGGGGTTGAGTGCGGTCGTGGCCATCGCGCCCGCTTTTTTCACGACCGGAGCGAGCTTGGCGAGACGCTCCTCCGAAAGCCGCTGGCTCGGTCCCGAGATCCACAGGCTGGCGATGGCGTTTCCTTCCGCGTCGATAATAGGAGCACCGAGGCAGTGGTGACCCTCTAGGTGCTCACCTGCATCCACGGCCCAGCCTTGCTGCCGCACCAGTTCGAGGCACTTGAGGAAGTCTTTGCGATTCGAAATCGTCCATGGCTGAAAGCGCTCGAACTTCATGCCCGCGATGACTTCATCCCGCTCCGCCTCCGGCATGAAGGCCAGCATCACTTTTCCCGGACCGCTCGTGTGCAGTGGGAAACGCGTGCCGCGCTCCACATAGAATTTGATCAACGCCCGTCCGATCACTCGCTCCAGGACGATGCCCTCATGGCCGCTGATGATGCCCAAATGCGCCGCCTCTCCCGTCTGCTCGCTCAGCCAGCGCATCGCAGGCAAGGCGGCCTCCGCCAGAGGCACATCATCCACCACCGGCTGGCACAGCGCCAGCATCTGCGCCCCGATGCTGAAGCGCTTCTCCGCATCCCGCACCACATACCCATGCGCAACGAGAGACTGCGTGACGCGATACACAAAGTTCACCGACAGCCCCAGCCGCTCCGCGATCTCCGAAAGCGTGAGTCCAACCGAGGCGGAACCCAAGCACTGCAGCACCGCTAGAGCGCGGTCCAGACTCGGAGTGCTGAAACCCGAATCGTGAACGGGAGAAACCACTTTGCGTTTGTTGGGTCGAGGCGATGGCATTTCTATATGCTGGGAGGTTTGCATATATATAAACTGGATGAGACATGATTCTCTCATCCATTTTGTTCTCATTTGCAGCGCACCAGGTCGGGTGGTGCAATCGGCTGACCTTGTGACTGAGGGCGGCAATGCCATCGTCACGAAGCTCTCACCTCGGATGGTCGAAGCGCCTTGAGTTCCGGGAAGGTGACGGAGTTTAAAGCGCTATAGAGCTGGCAGCGCCTGGGGCGAGTTTCATCAGCGCCTGAGATATTCCAGCGCGGCGGCGCGGAACTCGGCGTCGGTGATGGGCTTGCCAGTGCGTTGTTGGGAGTCGGCGATGTGCTTTCTCGCCCATCCAAAGTAGCGCTGGTGGGTGTGCCAGATGGGCTGTTTTTCGTTCTTTTCGTTGATGAGCCAGAAGCCGCCGGGTTTTTCGGGGGTGCCTTCGTTGTCGTAGAGTTCCCAGTAGAGCACGAAGGGGCAGCCCCATTCGATGGCGGCGATCATGGTCTCGATGCTTTTGCGGTTGGTCACCTCGGGCGAGTAGCGTCGTGCGGGGAAGCCGTATTCGCCGATGAAGACGCGTTTGCCGGAGATGCCTGGCTTGGGCTTCAGCTTCGACTCGATGTGGTTGAGTGTGGCGCGGAGATCGTCGCGGATGCCGCGCTGGAGGCTGTCGTAGCAGGAGTAGCTGACGAAATCGACCTCGACCTGCGGGAGGATGTCGTTGGCGAGGCATTGGCCGCCTTTGAGGTAGGGCTCGACGAGGTTCGCCTCGGTGTAGTGCCAGACTTCGACGTTTTGATACGGCGTGTCGCGCTTCGCGTCGTCGATGGCCTGCTGGCGGACCTTGAGCCAGGCGATGAAGTTTTCGCCAAAGTGCTCAGGGAAGGGCTGTTTCGGGTCAAAGTGCGGCCGCAGGTGCCAATCGCCCTCCCAATGGCCGAGGTAGAATTTTTTGCCGCTGCCGCTGTAGGTGCGCAGCAGATGCGCGGTGAGGTCAAACATCTCGCGATACTCCAGATCTCGCTCTGCGGGCTTGAAGGTTCCCGCGCTGCCATGCGTGGTGAAGGGATAAGCCCAGATGAAAACGTGCGTGAATGGCATGTCGAGCACCGCGCGATGCGTCGGCTCCTTCTCCGCGATCTCGGCGAGGGTTTTGAGGCCGGGATGGCTCTCGCGCACATTCGCCTTCGTTTGGCCAAACGAGGCCTGCTTCGAGATCGAGAACTTCATGATGCCCGACCCCAGCTCCGCGATCAGCTTCGCACTCTCCAGCAACGGCTCGTCCTGCGTGAACTGATACCGCCCGCCGATGGCCTGCGTGCCGAGGAGCATGTTCGGCGGCTCTGCCGCCAATGACGAAACCAGAGCCGAGCAAAGCGAGACAGCCAGCACCGCGAAGCGTGTGCTGCCCCGCAGGGGTAAGCGTAGCGAAGCAATGGCGAATGAGGAAAGGAGGAGGCGCATGGGGATGAGAGGACCAGCATTCAAGATCTTCGCCAGAAAGCCCGCCAGGATTTCTGAATACGCTTCTCTATATTTTCGCCACCCAAAAGGCTCTCATACCAGTTTTGATGATTCCTTAGCTCGTTGGCAAAGCCTGCCGCAAAGATCACATCACGGCAATCTTCCTTCGCGAGTTTGAAGATATCATCCTCACTTTTTTGGCTCTGCGATCAATTTCATGATCGAAAACCGAATCTGATCCATATCGTCTGGTTTCCTTTTTTCACAAAAAGGCAGCTTCTCTGAAGCTTCATTTAGCAGCCTGCGAATGACCTCCGAACGTCGCGGTTCTTCGAATAACCGTTCAGCTACCTTGAGACACCTTTTGGAAAGCGGAATGGGCATGGCATGAGAAGTGATTGTTTTGTTTTTGTGCTGCGTCAATCCAGCCACTTCCAGGCTGGCACGACGCCGATCGTTAGGTCTTTCTCTTCGAGTTGATCTTCCTGATCGAGGGTGAGTACGAGTAGCTCTCTTGGCTGTCCTTTGCTACCGCCGGGCAATGCGGAGGCTTGGAGGAGGCCGCGGAGTTCGCGGGCGCGGTTTTCGGGAGTGAGGCGGGCGCAGCACTGGATGGCGAGCGAGGGCGTGACGAAGTCGCATTCCCAGTCGTTCGGCATGGCGGCGAAGGTGGGCGACTCGCCGAGGCGGCGGAGGTGGAGCAGGACGGCGTTTTCGAGTCGGCGGCCGAGGTCGGGCGTAGGGTTCGGCGTGTTTGCGGCGGCGAGTCCCGTGTCGATGGCGTAGTACTTCGGCGGGCTGACGACGCGTTGTTTAAACTTCGTGCTGAAGCGCGGCACGGCCAGCAGCAGCCACGCATCCTGCAAATATTCGATCATGCGGCCCGTTTGCGCCACAGAGGGTAGCGCGAGTCCTTTGGCGAGCGCCTGCAAAGACAGCGGCTGCCCGGTGTGGGCCAGCAGATGCAGCATGAGAGTCATGAGAGGTCGCGAGGCACGCAGCGCATGGCGGGAGACGATGTCGCGCTGCACCACGTCCCGCAAAAGCTCGCGCAGCAGGACAGCGCCTTGTTCAGCGCCTGCGGAGAGAGCGGCAGCGAAGCCTCCGCGTGCTAGGTAATCCTGCAAACTGGCCGCGCCGGGCTGTTGGGCGGTGAATTCGAGGAATTCGCGATACGAGAAGGGATAGACCTCATGTGAGAGATGCCTGCCGGTGAGCTTGGAACCGAGTTCACGGCCCAGCAGGCTCGCGTTGGAGCCGGTGAGGCAGACGCGGCGACCTTTGTCGAGCAGGGCGCGGACGAGCCGCTGCCATTCAGGGACCTCCTGCACTTCGTCGAGATAGATCGAGGCATCGGAATGATGCTCATCGAGCAGGGCAAGCAGGGGCGCGAAGTCCTCCGGGCCGAGTCCATAGAGCCGCGTGTCTTCGAGATTGAGCGTGACGGCTTTTCCTTTCACCGTCTGCCTGATTTGGCCCTGCAAGGTGCTTTTGCCGCAGCGCCTCACGCCCGTGAGCACCAGCGCGTGCGACTGCTGCTGGCTGCGTTCCCAAACCGGCTGCCGATGCCGCTGCAGCTCGCCGGTGGGCGCAGGAGGCACCGCTGGCTGGTCGAGCACGGCGAGTAGGGTTTCACGGAGGAGCATGGGGGGATTTTATGCCCTTCCCGAAATTGTGCAATCGTAATGAACACTTGTGTTCACTGTGATGAACACCTCACTCACTTCCCCTTCTCCAGCCTCTTCCTCCATCTCGGCAGCTCCTTGCCGAGGAGTTCGGCGGGGCGGGTGCTGAAGAAGTCGTAGGCGACTTTGTTTTTGGCGGCCATTTCGTGGAAGGTGTGATAGACGATGCCGTCGTCGGCACCAGCGAAGATGGGCTTGGCGGTCTGGAGATCGTAGAAGCGGGCCCAGAGGACATCGGTGGAGGCGGGGTCGGCGATGTAGTCGGTCTTGCCCTGGTCGGTCTTGGTTTTGCGCAGGCCGGTGAGGCGGTGGGCGTCGAACCACTTTAGCGCGGACTCGATGATGGCGACGACTTCGGGCCTGGTGGGGCCGCTGCGCATGAGGAACTTCACGAGGTTCGCGGACTCGCCGCCGCTGAGGGACGGCGGCTCTTTGGCGCGGGCTTTCACGGGCTCAAGGGTGAGCGGGTGATGCTGGGCGCACCAGACGGTGGGCTGGCCGTCGATGCGGACCTGCATGGCGGCGATGTTGGCGATGCCTTTGTCGAACACGACCCGCGCCCGCTGCTTCAGCGCGGCATCGGCGAAAGCGAAGTGGTTGTCGCCCTCGGCGAGGTCGTGGAGGACCTCGAGGATGTGAACCATGGCGTCGTCATTGAGCGTGATGGCCTCGTGGTAGCCGCGTTCGATGGGGAAATTTTGAGGCCAGCCGCCGTTCGGATACTGCGCGGCGAAAATGTAGTCGAGGCCCTTCATCAGCGCGGCCTTCACGTCGTCGCGTTTCGTGGCGGTGAAGACACCGGCGAGGAACTTGATCTGCTCGGTCGTGGTGCGGTTGTCAAAGGTGCCGCAGTAGTGCCAGGCGTCGCCGGTTTGCGCGGTCCAGTGCGTGCCGGGCTGGCGCGGGCCTTTCGTGTAATCGACGGCCTTGGACCAGCCACCGGTGGGTGTCTGGTAGCTGATGACGACTTCGGCGAGCTTTTGGTTTTCCTCGCTGGCGAACCACTCCGCAGGCGTGTCGCTGTCGTGCTCAAACTCGGCACGATTGCCCGGCGCGGGCTTGGCATCGGCTTTGGTGTGTTCAGCATCGAGGATGCGGTGCTCCTCCGCGGCAAAGGCACGCGATTGGGCGATGTAGGCGGTCCATTCGCTGCGCTGGGCCTCGGGAAGCTTCGCGATCAATTCGTCGGTGAGCAGGGTGAAGGGCTTTTCGGCGGCCTGGGCGAAGAGCAAAGGGCAAAGGGCGAAGAGAAGGAGGAGGCGCATGGTTATTTGATCTTCCAGATTTTGACGTCGTCGATCCAAACGGTGTTTGGGATCAGAAAGCTGAACCAACGCTTCATTGGATGCGCGAAACCTTCGGAGTGGTGTTGGGCGACGAGTTTGCCATCCAGCGTGAGGCGCATTTCATCGCCGACGGTAATCAAGATAAGCTCATGCCACTCGGTATCGGCTTTGAAGGGCACGTTGATGCTTTTCGTTTTGAGCAGCGCCTCCAGGTCGGCGGGGATCTTTTCTTTCTTCGCCACGGCCTCATCGCGACGGCGGCGGTTTTCGAGGTTCATGATGCCGGTTTTGTGATCGACGAGGGTCACGCTGCTCTGGCTGAGGATGCCGTAGCAAAGATGGCCGGCATGCACGCCCTTCGTTTCACGATCGACAAAGCCGAGCTGCAAGCTCTCGCCTTTGCTGAGTCCCGGGAAACGAAAGCGCACCACCGCGCCGCCATCGGTGAAACCGGCCTCGTGGTGGATGTGCGCCGAGTGCTTCGCCGCCTCTGAGGCGCTCGCGACCTTCAAGATGCCGCCATCGAGATCCGCCATCTTCACCTTCGGCACACGATCGGCGGTGGCGCTGTTCCAACCGTTGCCGATGGCTTTGGCGAGGTTTCCATCCTCCTCACGCTCAAAGGCCTCGTGGAAGATGAGCGTGGCGTTTTTCTCCAGCCAGGCCGTGGAGTCCTGGGCGAAGGATGGAACCGAAAGAAGAGCGAGGAAGAGGAGGGGGCGCATGGGAAGGAAAGGGAGATGAACTCGAAAAATCACACCGTCTCGCCGGGCATGTAGGTGGGCATCAGCCGCATGCCGCTCACGGAGGAGGTGCCGTTTTCGGCGAGCTGGCGCACAGCCTGCACGATGCGGCTGGCGAACTGTTTCGGCTCGATGCCATAGCGGCAGACGGATGGGCTGGTGCTGTCGAGCGTGGGATCGTTGTCACGCGAGAGCACGGCCACATCCTGCGGGATGCGTTTGCCGCGTCGCATGAGGTGCATGAGCGTGGTGATGACAAACGGCGGACGAGCCACAAAGTAAGCAGTGGGAGCATCGGCGCCGCGCATGACCTCATCGAGAAGGCGGCAGAGATGCGAGGTGGTACCATCGTGGCGTAGAATGCGAAGCTGCGTGCCCGGCAGGCTGCGCAGCGCCTCGTTGAGGCCCTCCTCGCTGGCGATGTCGCCACCATACTGACCTTTCGGCACGACGAAGGCGATGCGGCGGTGGCCTTTGCGCCAGAGCATCGTGCCGGCGTGATGGCAGGCGGCGTGGAAGTCCGTGTCGAGCGAGGGAAGCGTGAGCCCCTTCGCGGCGGAGCCCATCAAAAAACATGGCAGCCGCTGCTCCACCAGCCAGCGCTGCATGGGCACCTGGGCACTCAGCACGAGCCACGCGGTGTAGGGATGCTCCGCGAAGAATTTCTCCAGTGCCCGTGCTGGTGAGGGCGTGTAGCACGCGGGCTGCACATGGATGCGCACCTCGTAGCCCGCGGCGGTGAGCTTGCTGCGCAGCATGTCCATCACATAGGCCACATGCGCGGGCATGCCGAGAAAGGACGCGGAGCTGAGCACGCCGACAATCTTGGGCCCGTTCGTCTTGCGGGGCGCTTGGGTGGTCTGCTTGATCTTGCGGCGCTGACGTCCGCTGACCTCCAGCCAGCCTTCGCGCTGCAGATCCTCCAGCGCGGCACGCAGCGTGCGGCGGCTCACTTGCAGCTCCTCGCACAGCTCGCGTTCGCCTGGGAGAAAGTCCTGCCAGTGACCGCTTTGCAAACCCTCCCGCAAGCTGTCCACGGTCTGCGCCACGAGCGACTGGCGCTGCGGCAGTTTCGGTGCGGTGGAGGTGGGTTTCTTCATGTGGTGCCCCGGTGGAACCACGAGTAAACGCTCGTTTCCGCGAGGCTCGCAATCAGAATCCGCGCCATCATGAGCCAGCCACCCTTCTCTCTCGAAAACCGCGACATCTGGGTCATCGGCGGCGCGGGCTATCTCGGCCAGGAAGTGGTCAAACTGCTCACGCAGCTCGGAGCGACCGTTTTGTGCGCGGATCTGCCCGGAAAGGCTCAAAGCGGCCCTCAAGTCACCGCTGCGGATCTCGATGCGGCGGACATCCCGGCACTCGAAGCCTTCATCGCGGATCAAATCGCCGCTCGTGGTGTGCCGCATGGCCTTGTCATCATGACCTATGCCTCCACGGCCAAAAAATTCGACGACCTCACCGCGGCGGATTTCGATCACGCGAACCACGGCAACCTCACCGCCACCTTCACGCTCGCCCGAGCCATCGGCAATGCCATGGCGGAGCGTGGCAGCGGCAGCCTCGTGCTCTTTTCCAGCATGTACGGCACCGTCTCGCCGGACCCGCACATCTACGAGACCCCGATGAATCCGAACCCCGTCGAATACGGCGTCGGCAAAGCGGGTATCCAGCAGCTCACGCGTTATCTTGCCGTGCATTTCGGCAAGAGGGGCGTGCGCTGCAATACCATCAGCCCAGGTCCCTTCCCGAATCCGAACATCCAGCGTGACCAGCCCGCTTTCATCGAGCGCTTGTCGAAAAAAGTGCCGCTGGGCCGTGTCGGCCAATCGCCCGAGATCGCCGGAGCCGTCGCTTTTCTCGTCAGCGATGCTTCCACCTTCATCACGGGTCAAAATCTCGCCGTCGATGGCGGTTGGACCGTTTGGTGAATGCCTTTTATCAGCATCGAATCAGCGATTCAAACCTTCCCCTCATTCCCATGCGCCCCTCCAAAGTCCTCGCCAAGCTCCGCGCTGGCAAAGTCGCCCGCATCTGCTGCACCGGCTCGCCCATCGCCTTCTTCCCGGCCATGGCCGCCCACTTCCACTATGATGGCATCTGGCTCGATGGCGAACACCGCGCCTGGGAGGCCCGTGAAATCGAAACCATGCTCGGCCGTCATCACGCCGCCGACATCGACTGCATGTGGCGTCCGCCCACCAAGGAAAAAAACGGCCTCTACCGCCTCCTCGAAGATGGTGCCGCTGGTTTGATGATCCCACACGTCGGCACTGCCGATGAAGCCCGCGCTTTGGTGCAAGCCATCAAATTTCCGCCACTCGGTGATCGCGGCTTCTGCGGCGGCGGACGCGATGCCGACTACTGGATCGGCAAGCCTGCCGACTACACCGACGCCGCCAACCGCGAGACCTTCCTCACCGTCCAAATCGAAACACCTTCAGCACTCGAAAACGCCGAAGCCATTGCCGCCGTCGCCGGCGTGGACATTCTCTTCCTCGGCCCTGGCGACATGTCCCTGCGCCTCGGCTGCTCTCCTGGCGTGAATGATCCCGTCATGATGGACGTGCAGAAACAAATCGCCGCCGCCTGCCAAAAGCACGGCAAAGCCTGGGGCCGCCCCGTCGGCACCGCTGCTGATGCGAAAACCCTCATCGACCTCGGGGCTCAATTCATCGTTCTCGGCAGCGAGTTCGGCGCTGTCCATGCGCACCTTTCCGCCTGCGCGGCCGACTTCGATTCCGTTCTTTCCTAAGCCGCACATCTCACGCCTATCACGCTGCACCTGCCAAAGTGTTTGCCGCAAAGGAGCAGAGTGCGCAGAGATGAAAACCGAAGGAAATCTTGGCGTCCTCTGCCTCTTTGCCCCTCTGCGGCAAAAAACGAGTGTGAAAATGCTGGCTCACCCCAATGCCGTTAAGCAGTCCTGAAACGGCCTTCAACCTCACTCCTCACCTTACCTCTCCCCCGAAGTTCACGGGATGAAGAAACGCGCTTCTCGCGGGGGAGAGGGACCTGAATCTCCGCGTCAGCGTCTGTCTCCCTCTCCCCGGCGAAAAACGTGTCTGAATGAAACGCCCTTTTCCGGGGAGAGGGCTGGGGTGAGGGGCCAGCTTTGTTTTCCTCCCCACCCGGATTGCTTAATGGCATTGTGGCTAACCCACTACGCCCTACTTCTTCCGCTCCATCGCCACGGCGGCGAGGATGACGAGGCCGAGGACGATGTTCTGCGTGTTGCTCTCCACGCTGGTGAGGTTCATGCCATTTTGAATCACGGCGATGATGAAGGCCCCGATGAGCGTGCCGGGCATCGTGCCGCGACCACCGCTGAGGCTGGTGCCGCCCACCACGGCAGCGGCGATGGCATATAACTCATATTTGGTGCCAAAAGTACCCGAGCCGCTCTTGAGCTGCGAGGCCATCGCCACACCGCCGAGACCCGCAAGCAGGCCGCAAAGCGCATAGGCCATCACTGTGACACGCTTCACCGGCACACCCGAAACCAGCGCGGCCTCCGCATTGCCGCCCACGGCATACAAATGCCTGCCAAAGGCCGTCTGCGTCATCATCACATGCGCGGCGGCGTAGAGCAGCAGCATGAGCACGACCGCGTTCGGCACATTCATGAGGTCCGCGCCGCGTCCCAGCCAAATAAAACTCTCCGGCACCTGATAGACGCTTTGATTGTCCGCCAGTCGATAAGCCAGGCCGCTGCCCACGAGCATCATCGCGAGGGTGACAATGAAGGGCGGCATGCGTAGCCGCGTGATGATGCCACCGGCGAGCCAGCCGCTCGCGGCGCACAAACCGATGCCGCCGAGCGAGGCGAGCGTCATGTGCATACCCGAGGCCTTTTCACCCCCAAACGCATCGCGAATGATCAGCGTCGTCACGACCGCCGAGAGCGCCAGCAGGCTGCCCACGCTCAAATCAATGCCGCCGGCGATGATCACCAAGGTCATGCCGATGGCCAGAATCGCGATCACGGCGATCTGGCTGGCGATGTTGAGCAGATTGTCCCGCGTCAAAAACACCGGCCAGGTGCGGCTGGAGGGCTTCAAAAGGGTGACGTCCTTCAAATCGCTGAAAACAAGCCACTCGGCCGTCACTTGGGTGCCGATGATCACATCGAGGCCAGTTGCGGCGACGCGGTCGAGTGCCTTCCGCGCATCGCGAGGCTCGCCCGTGACGACTTCGACGGCTCGCGGGCCGAGTTCTGCCTTCAAAGTCTCCGCGAAAGTCTTGTCCTCCGCCACGCTGCGCACGGCGATCATCACTTTCGCATCCTTTCCGATACCCGAGATGATCTCGCGTGCCGCCGCGGCATCCTGCGGGAATTCCTCGCGCCGTGTCATGACGCTGAAAAATACCGCCAGCACGAGCAGCGCCGCGAGGCGTGAGAGCTGTTCCTTCCAGAGGTTCATTTCAGCTCGGGATCGGCCGCGCCATCGGCTTGGCGATACAACTTCGTCGGGATGAGCATCTGCGGCGGCAGGTCATCGCCCTTCGAGTAGCGAAGGAAGGCCTTCACCACCTCCACGCCCATCTGATCGGGGAACTGAATCGGATCGGCGTAGATCTTGCCGTCCTTGATGGCCTGCTTGCCCTCCGGCTGGCCGTCAAAGCCGATGATGACCACCTTGTCCGCCTTCCCAGCCTTTTCGAGGGCTCCACGAGCCCCAAGCGCGGAGGGATCATTGATCGCGAAAAGACCCACGAGGTCGGGAAAGGCCTGCAACATATCCTCGGCGACTTTGTAGCCCTTGTCCTTCGCGCCGCCGCCATCCAGCTCGCTCACGATTTCGATCTTCGCCGCCCCCGCGGAGGCGTTGTGTGCCTCAATGACCTCTTTGAAGCCTTTCACGCGCAGGATGCAGGACTCCACCTGCTTCAAATCGAGCACGCCGATCTTCCCCCCCCGACCGCCGAGCGCCTCGATCATCGCTTTGCCCGCCTCTTTGCCACCGCCGAAGTTATCCGTGGCCACCTGTGTCACGATTTGCACACCGGGTTCATTGCACGGCACGTCCACCGTGAAAACGGGGATGCCCGCTGCGTTCGCATCCTGGATGACGGGCACGATGCCCTTCGAATCACACGGGCTCAGCACAATGGCCGCCACCTTCTTCACGATGAAGTCCTTCACCTGGTTGCTCTGCCGCCCCACATCCTGATCCGCACTCAGCACCACCGCTTCATAACCGCTCTTGGCGGCTTCCGCCGTGAGGCTATCGCCGATGACCTTGAAGAACGGATTTTGCAGCGTCAGCAAAGAGACGCCGATGGTGCCCTTCGCGGCAAAGAGCGGCTGGGTGAGCAGGATGGAGCAGATGAGGCAGGCGACGAATTTCATGCGGGGGCGAGTCTGCAATGAAACGTCGGCGAGGCGCAATCCTATTCGTCATTCCAATCTCTCACGCAGCAACTTATCCAACCAAGCAGGGTCCTGACGGAGATCGGCCACCGCATGAACCATAACTTCTCTCGCTTCGATCTGGTAATACACACCATACACATGCCCGGGAACGAGAATGCGCCTGAAACCAAGCTGGCGTGGACGTCCCAACTCAGGAAAACTCTCCAGCAGGCGGACAATGCTGTCGAGGCGGTCCAGAAATTCATCGCCTGCTCCGTCTCGGTAGTCCGTAAGTCGATTGTAGATGCGTTGAACATCCGCCTCAGCGCCCGAAAGGATGACAACCGGAGCGCTCATCTCAATCCCGACGTTGAATGGCCGCACGCACTTCTGCCCACGACCTGCCGGTGATCTCTCCAGCACGATAGCGGGTCAGCCGATCTTCCAGCATAGCCGCGATGCCGGGCGGGTCCTGCACCTCGTCCTCATGCTCCATCACATCCTGCCAGAGCTCGGCGGCGAGCTGGAATTTCTCCTGCGTGCCCATAGCCTGGATTTGCGGAATGGTTTCAGCGATCATGCGACGAGACTATGCCTTCCGACAATCTCTTCAATACTCTTTTCGTCTCCGTCATTCCATTTTGACAGCACCTCACCCTCGCACCATCTGCGCGGGTGCCTGCCACTGACCTCACTCTTGCCCTCGCTGCCGTGCCCGGATTGCCGGCGAAGGTGACACGCACGCTGGCGAAGGAGGGCATCAGCACGATGGCGGATGTGGTATGGCATCTGCCATCGCGGCATGAGGACCGGCGGAGGATGGAGGCGCTGGCGTTTCAGGCGGCGCTGACGCCTTCGTGCCATCATGTGATCGTCACGAAGTGTGCGAACAAGTTCTTCGGTCGCGGCAAAGGCACCTTCGAGGCCGTGGCGCAGCAGGCGGGCGGCTTGCTCGGCCAGCAGCTCACGCTGCGCTGGTGGAACATGCCGTGGCTGTCCAAATCGCTCGCCGAGGGCATGGAGCTGATCGTTTACGGCGTCATCAAGGACTTCAAAGGCCGCCTCTCCATCGTCCATCCCGAATACGAGATCATCAAAGGCGAGGACGACGAGTCCGCCACCATCCACACCGGCCGTATCACGCCGATCTACCGCCTGCGCGGCGGGATGACGCAAAAGGCGCTGCGCGTGGCCGCGTGGCATGTGCTCCAGCACCTGCCGCCCGATTTCATCGACGATCTGCTGCCGAAACCATCCGAGCAGGGCGAGTTCGCCGGCATGACGCGGGCGAAGGCGCTGCGCGAGGTGCATTTCGCGAGCAGCAACGAGGTGCTGGCCGTGGCACGACGCTACCTGGCCCTCGAAGAATTCTACGGCTACCAGCTCCGCGTGGCGCAACGACGTCGCCGCATGCTGGACGCGGGCGGCAGAGCGCAAAAAGGCACTGGCGAGCTGCTGCGCGACTTTTTTGCCGAACTGCCCTTCCAGCTCACCGAGGCTCAAAAGCGTTGTTTGGATGAAATCCATCGCGACATGGCCTCCACCGCCCCGATGAACCGCCTGCTGCATGGCGATGTGGGCAGCGGTAAAACCGTGGTGGCCTTCGCCGCCATGCTCCGCGCCATCGAAAGCGGTGCCCAGGCCGCGCTCATGGCTCCCACGCAGATCCTCGCCGAGCAACACGCCCGCACCGCCGCGAAGTGGCTGGAGCCGCTGGGGCTCAGCGTCACCCTCCTCACCAGTCAAACACGTCAGTCCGGTCAATCGAGTCAGTCCGACATCGTCATCGGCACCCACGCGCTTCTTTTCAACGACGAGCTGCTCTCCAACGCCGGCCTCATCGTCATCGACGAGCAGCATAAATTCGGCGTGGCGCAGCGGGCGAAGCTCATTCGCAAATCGGCCACGCCGGATGTGCTCGTGATGACCGCCACGCCCATTCCGCGCACGTTGACGCTCACCGTGTATGGCGATCTCGATGTCTCCACCATCGACCAGCGGCCACGCGATGGCGTGAAGATCATCACCAAGGTCCGCGCCCGCACCAAGCAGGCCGAGGCGGCGAAATTCCTGCGCGACCAGATCGAAGAAGGCCGCCAGGGCTACATCGTGTATCCGCTCATCGAGGAATCGGAGAAGGTGGATGCCGGTGCGGCTGTCAAAGGCCATGCCGAATGGTCCAAACTGCTCGCCCCGCTCGAAGTGGGCCTCTTGCATGGCAAACTCAGCCCCGAGGAAAAAGAGCATGTCATGAAGCGCTTCCGCGATGGCAAACTCGACGCGCTTGTTTCCACCACCGTCATCGAGGTGGGCATCGACGTGCCGAATGCCACCGTCATGTTCATCCACGATGCGGGTCGCTTTGGGCTGGCTCAGCTTCATCAGCTCCGTGGCCGCATCGGACGCGGGGCGCATACGAGCTACTGCGTGCTCTTCATCGACGACAAAGACGAGGAGAACAAAATGCGCCTCGCCATCATGGAGGAGACCAGCGACGGCTTTCAAATCGCCGAGGAGGACCTCAAACGCCGCGGCCCCGGCGATGTGCTCGGCCATGCGCAAAGCGGCGAGGCTCCCCTGCTCTTCGGCGAGCTGCTGGCGGACACACGTCTCGTGCGCCTCGCCCGCCAACTGGCCGATAAAACCCTCGAAGACGATCCCTCGCTCTCCCGCCCTGCCCTCGCCGCCTTCCGCGATGCCATCGCCACGCCAGAGAAGGCGCAGGCGATGATGCAATAGCAGCTGCTTAAAGTTGGGTGTAGCGGCCCCTCACCCCAACCCTCTCCCCGAAGTTAGCTCATCTTATCATTGTGGGCATCTGCGGGGAGAGGGAGTACGCGTTCAGGTTCCTCTCCCCGCAGGAGGTGATCGCTTGTTTCTTGGCTGGAATGCGGGGAGAGGCTAGGTGAGGGGAAGAGAAACCGCCACATCCACAGACTCTGCCTGTCGCGTAACTACTCCTCACATGGTTCTCGAAGTTCGTTCCCTCACCAAAGCCTACGCAAATCGCCCCATTTTACGCGGCGTGGGATTCGAAATGGCGGCAGGAGAGCGAGCGGCGCTGCTGGGGCCTTCGGGCAGTGGAAAGACGACTCTCCTCAACTGCATCGGCGGTGTGGATCGGGCGGACAGTGGCGAGGTGATCGTGGCGGGCGAGAAGCTCCATGCGCTCGATGCGGATGGTCTGGCGCGGGTGCGGCGCACGAGGATCGGTACGGTGTTTCAGTTTTTTCATCTCCTACCCACGCTGACGGCGGCGGAGAATGTGGAGTTGCCGTTGCAGTTGATCGGCGTGCCTGCGGCGGAGCGTGAAAGTCGTGTGCGGGATCTGCTGGAGCGTGTCGGTGTGTCGCATCGGGCCTCCGCCTTGCCGTCGGAGCTTTCGGGAGGTGAGATGCAACGCGTGGCGATTGCGCGGGCGGTGATTCACCGGCCCGCGTTGCTACTGGCGGATGAACCGACGGGGAATCTCGATTCACACACTGGGGCGCAGGTGCTCGATCTGCTGGCGGAGATCGTCCGTGAGACGAACGCGGCCTTGTTGATGGTCACGCACAGTGAGGAGGCGGCAAAACGATGTGGGCGGGTGCTGCGGATGAAGGATGGAGAACTGATCGAAGGCGGCGGGACGCTCGCTTTTGCCGCAGAGGGGCAAAGGAGCCAAGAGGCAGAGGTTTTGAATCACCTAAAAAACTCCGCTCCTCCGCCCCTCTGCCCCTCTGCGGCGAACTCGTATGATCCCAAGGCATCCGAAAGCAGATGAGCACGGTGCGCCTCATTCTCGAAAAGTGTGCGTTGCGGCACTGGCGGCTGGCGTGGCGGCAGCAGGTGATGCTGATGTTGATCCTGGCTCTAGGCTCTGGCGTGTATCTGGCGATGCGACTGGCGAATCGTGCGGCGCTTTCAGGTTTCGAGCAGTTCACGAGCGGCATCACGCGGCAGGCGGATTTCACGATCACGGGCACGACGGGTTCGCTGAGTGAAAAGTGGCTGCGTGAGATGCGCGATGCTTTGGCGGAGCGGCCGGTGCATTTGCTGCCGGTGATTGAGGAGACGGTGATGCCGTTTGAAGAAGGCAAAACAGTCGAAATTGGCTCCGGCGTGACGTGGAAGCTCGTGGGCACGGATTTCGTGAGTTTGCTGAATTTGCGCGGTGAGGCTCCGGCGGGTCTCAACGGCGATGCGAAGGCGGCGGAAGGTGTTTTTGTGAGCGAGAAGCTTCGCAAGGCCGTGGGCGATGAGATTCGCGTGGTGATGCACGAGCAGGTGATTTCGCTGAAAGTAAGCGGCGTGATCACGGAGCAGCCAGGCGTGCCGACGCTGCCGGAAACGATGCTGCTGATGGACCTACCAGCGGCGCAGAAGGTGATGCAGCGCGAGGGCAAGGTGGATCGCGTGGAGGTGGTGTTGACGCGTGGCGAGGCGTTTGCTGATTTGCGCGAGGAGACGAGCGAGGTGCTGAGCAAGCTGGCGAATCAGCGATGGCTGGTGAGCGGCGCGGAGGATCGCCGGGCGCTGGCGGGCACGATGACGGAGGCGTTTCGGCTGAACCTGACGATCTTGTCGCTGCTGGCGTTGTTTGTGGGTGGGTATTTGATTTTCCAGGCGCTGGATGGCGTGGTGATCCGGCGTCGCGAGGAGATCGGCGTGCTGAAATCGCTCGGCGTGACGGACGCGGTGATTCAGCGGGCGTTTTTGATCGAGGCACTGCTGCTGGGTGTCATCGGCGGCGGGCTGGGTTTGCTCGTGGGCTGGCTCGGGGCGCAGGCGGCGGTGGGGGGCGTGAGCAAGACGGTGAATGCCTTGTATGGGGCCTCAAGCGTGCAAAGCGCGGACCTGCATCTCGGCGAAGCTTGGCTGAGCATGGGCATCGCCGTCGTGACGAGCTTGATCGCGGCCTGGTGGCCGGCGCGTGAGGCGTCGCGAACACCGCCGGTGCACATGCTGGGACGCAAAGCGGCCGTATTTAACGGCGGCGGATGGTGGCGGGCGGAGTGGCTCGGATGGGCGCTGATGGCCGTGGCGATGCTTTTGGCTCAACTCGGTGCCTGGAGGCTGAGCGGAGGCACGCGGGTGCCACTGGCGGCTTATGCGGCGGCGCTTTGCTGGCTCCTGGGCACGAGTTTGGCGGCGGCGAAGCTGATGGCTTTCAGTGTTATGCTTTCGAGATCGCGCGTTGGCAGATTTCAGGTCCCTCTCCCCGCGAGCGATGTGGCATGTCCCTCGATTCGATGCGGGGCTAGCGAAGCGCCGCGAAGCGAAAGGTTAGATGAGGGGAACAGCATGCAGGCGGGCGGTGAACTAGGCCCCTCACCCCGGAACAAGCCCAAGATGGTAAAGGAGCCAATTGCCGGGGAGAGGGAGAGTTTCTGGCGACGTTGCTTGCCGGATTCCGTCACCCTGCGCCTCGGCATGAGCCATCTGCGAAGACCCACGGTGCGGCATCGCTTCGCGGTGGCGGCGCTTGCGAGTGCGGTGGCGATGACGGCGGGCATGGCAATCATGGTGTCGAGCTTCGATGGAACGATGCGCGGATGGATCGAGCGGAGCATGAAGGCCGATTTGTATGTGTCCAGCGCCGGCGCTCAAAGCGCCAGCAGCACGCATCAAATCAGCGCGGCGACCATCGAGAGGCTGCGAGCCATGCCGGAGGTGACGGAGGTGGCCGCGCTGCGTGCTCGAAGCATCACGCTGCGCGGAGCGCCGACGATGGTGCTCGGTGTGGATGGTCCCTTCACGCAGCGACAGGATGCGTATGCGTGGGTGAAGCAGCCTGGAGTGATGGAGTGGTGGAGGGATGGAGGGGCGATCATCAGTGAGAGCTTTGCGGAGCGCTTTGAAGTGGAGGTGGGTGATGAGCTGGAGCTGCCGGGAGGGCATCGCGTGCGCGTGAACGGCATTCAGGCGGATTATGGGAATGAACGCGGTGCGGTGACGATCTCGGAGGAAACCTTTCGCCAATGGTTTGAAGGCGAGATGGCCTGGCGAGTGGCTTTGATGCTGAAACCGGGTGCGGATGCGGAGGCAGTGGCGAAACGCCTTGCGGAGGCGCATCCGGGCCTTTCGGTGTTCACGAATGCGCATCTGAGGCGCGAGGCGCTGCGCATCTTCCGCCAGACGTTTTCGGTGACGTATGCGCTGGAGGTGATCGGCGTGTTTGTGGCCGTGGCGGGGCTTGGGCTGGCGCTGGCGAGCTTGCTGTTGGAGCGTCGCGCGGATTTGAGCACGCTGCGTTCGCTGGGCATGACGGCTCGGCAAATCGCGGCGACGAGCGCCTGGGAAGGCGCGGGCGTGGCGATGGCGGGTGCCGTGATGGGTTTGATCTCCGGGGGCTGGCTGGGATGGCTCCTCATCTACCGCGTGAACAAGCAGTGCTTTGGCTGGACGCTGAGCTTTGCGATGCCGTGGGGGCAGTTTGGCGTGCTCTTGATCGCCGTCGTCGGCGTTGGCGCACTCGTCTCCGCGATGGTGGGGAAGTGGGCGGCGAAAATGAAATGGGAGGAGAAGGAATGAACACAGATGGCATATCACGAACGCGGCAGCAAAGTAGCCATCTCGCTCCGCGAGATGAGCTTGGAACTCCGCACAAAGGTGACGATGCCAAATTTGGGGAGGTATCCCTGCCAGCGCTCAGCTCATCTCGGCGGAGCGAGATGGCTACTTTGCTTCGCTGGTCGTTTCCGCTCACCGACCTTCGAAAGCGCCGGAGGCCCGGCGCACTCCAAAACGCTGTCGCGATGATCGTGTGCTGTTTTGCTATTTCAGTCCATGCCCAAACGACGCCGGATGGCTTCGCGATTCCGCAGAAGGGGCGTGTGTTTGAGTTTCCGAAGGACCATGGGAGTCATGAGGCATTTCGCACGGAGTGGTGGTATCTCACGGGGCATCTCGATGGGGCAGATGGACGGCGTTTTGGCTTTCAGGTGACGTTTTTTCGTCAGGCGGGACGTGAGGCGGCGAGCGGGAAGGTGTCGCATCTGCATCTGGCGCATGCGGCGCTGCTGGATGCGGCGAGCGGTCGGTTTTTGCATGAGGAGAAGCTCAACCGCGAAGGCTGGGATGCGTTTTCCTCGGCGACGATACTGGAGGTGCGGAACGCGAACTGGTCCCTGAAGCTCGATGAGGCCACGAAACGCATCACGGTGTCAGCGACGATAAAGGCGGACGCGCTGTTGAAGCTGGAGCTGGAGGTGGTGAAGCCGCTGGTGATTTTCGGCGAGGAAGGCGTTTCGCGAAAAGGCGCGAATGAAAGCGCGGCGAGTCATTATCTGACGTTTCCACGATTGAAGGCGACGGGCAGCGTGAAGGTCGGCGCACAAGAACATCGCGTGAGTGGGGAAGCGTGGATGGATCATGAGTTCAGCAGCTCGCAGCTCGATGAAGGCCAGGCAGGCTGGGACTGGGCGGCGATCCAACTGAAGGATGGTCGCGAGATCATGGTGTATCGCATGCGGCGCACGGATGGCAGCACGGACGCGGCCTCGACGCTCACGTGGATCGCGAAGGACGGCGCGTTGAAGAAGGCGGCGTTTGATTGGAAGGCTCTCGCGACTTGGAAAAGCCCGCACAGCGGCGCGGCTTATCCGAACCGCGTGGGCATCGAGAGCGAGGGCAGTGTCTTTGAACTGAGACCCGTGGCGCAGGATCAGGAGCAGGGCGGGTCGATCACGGGGCTGCCGTATTGGGAAGGTGCCTGCGATGTGCTGGATGCACGCGGTGAGGTGATCGGCAGGGCGTTTCTGGAGCTGGCGGGCTACGCGGGCGATTTGAAGCGCTATTTGGGCAATTGAACTCCGGCGAGCTTGGCTTCATGCTGACGCCATGAGCACGCAGCGGCAGTGGGCAAGGGCGTGGCGTTTGGCTGTGGCGGGTGCGCCATCGCGGTGATGGGCGTGCTGGCGCTGATGGTGGGGATTTTCTGGCTCGTGATGTCCTTCATGAAGGGCGCGGATGCCTGCCAGATGTCGCTCAAGGCAGCGCAGCAATCGGAAGTGATGCGCGTGGAGCTTGGCGAGCCGATCACGCTGGGCTGGTTCGTGAGTGGGAGCATCAAGGTCAACAACGGCAGCGGCACCGCCGATGTGAACGTGCCTGTTTCAGGCCCAAAAGGCTCTGCGAGCATTCACACGGTTGGAACGAAGCAGGGCGGCGGCCCGTGGAGCTTCACGACGATGCAGGCGGTGATTGAGGGAAGTGGCAAGCAGGTGGATCTGTTGAAGCTGTGAAAGGCAGCGAAAGCACATCGCGCTTCATCAGCGCCCCTCACCTAGCCTCTCCCCGCATCATGCCATGGAGCTACCGAACACTCCCGGCGGGGAGAGGGACCAGAAAGAGTGCTCCCTCTACCCGGCGATGGGTTGGCGCATGGTCTTCGAGCTGTTCCGGGGAGAGGGCTGGGGTGAGGGGCGAGTAGTGCGTTTTCCCCGGGCACACTCAGCTCCGCGTCACTGTTTCATGCAGATTCAGCAGCACGCGGGAGATGTGGGTCCAGGCGGCGAGTTCGCTCTTGTTCAAGTTGGCGGCAACAGGCGTGGTGCCCGTTTGGAGCAGGCCTTCGGCGGCGGCGGGGTCTTTTTGGTAGTCGGTGAGGTGTTTGGAGAACAGAGACGAAAGCGTCTTCATCTCGTCGGCGGTTGGTTGGCGCTGCAAGGCCTGCTGGAAGGCCCAGGTGATGCGTTTTGGAGCATCGCCTTCGATTTGAAGGATGCGGGCGGCGAAGGCGCGGGCGGCTTCGACGTAGGCGGGATCGTTGAGGAGGACGAGAGCTTGCTGCGGGATGTTGGAGCGGTTGCGCTCGGCGGTGCATTCTTCGCGGCTGGGGGCGTCGAAGGCGAGCATGGCGGGATGGGTGAAGCTGCGCTGCCACCAGGTGTACATGCCGCGGCGGTAGAGGCTCTCGCCGCTGTCGTTCTGCCATTCGCGGGTGGGGAAGTTGAGGTTTTCCCAGTATTTGGCGGGCTGATAAGGTTTGACGCTGGGGCCACCGATTTTCGGCACGAGCAGGCCGGAGATGGCGAGGGCGTTGTCGCGCACGAGTTCGGCATCGAGGCGGAAGGCGCTCTGGCGGGCGCATTCGCGGTTGTAGGGATCGGCGGCGGTGAGTTCCTTCGTGGAGGTGCTGACCTGCTGGTAGGTGTGGCTGGTGACGATGAGGCGGATCATGTGTTGCATGTCCCAGCCGCTGTCCATGAACTCGCAGGCGAGCCAGTCGAGCAGCGCGGGATTCACCGGCGGCTCGCCTTGAGCGCCGAGATCGTCGAGCACCTTGCTGAGGCCGGTGCCGAAGAATTGCTTCCACAGGCGGTTCATGACGTTGCGGGCGGTGAGCGGGTTCTCTTTGGAAACGAGCCACTGGGCGAGATCGAGACGAGTGAGGTCACGGCCTTCGATTTTCGGTTTGGGCAAGTAGCTGGGCAGAGCGGCCTTCACGACTTCGCCGCTTTCGTTCATCCAATCGCCACGCGGGAGGATGCGCACGGTGCGCTTGGTGGTGTCGCTGACGGAAACGATGCACTTCGGCACGGCGGCCTCGAAGTCGGCCTTTTCTTTTTCGGTGGTGGAGAGCTGGGTGCGGAGGGCGGCGAGCTCGGGTGCGATCTGCTTGTAGGCATCGGCGAGTTTTTGTTTTAGCGGTGCGGTGCGTTTGTCGGCAGGCGCTTTGAGCATGTCGGCGATCTCTTTGGCAGGCAGCGCGATGGCCGGGGCGCGGATGGGCGCGGCGGCGGTGGTGGTGTTGAGGCGGAGGTTGGCGATCTCGTGATTGCCATCATGCGCAAAGCTCAGCGTGAAGGTGACGACGGCGCCCGCATCCGCATGGGGCTGGGCGAGTTCGAGATAGAGCGACTGATCCGCTCCGGTGGCACCGAGCACGGCCCAGCCGTTGAGCTTTTGATCGGCGATGCCGTCGATGGTGTTCTTTGCGGGGAAGTTCTTTTGCTCAAAGGTGGCGCTGGCGTGGGCGATAGGGAGCTTCTCCTGCCTGTTTTTGTTTCCGATGCTCAAAGCGACCTCGCTGAGGGCAAAGTTGCCATTTGAGGCGAGGCCGATGCCGGGTGATTTTTCCTTCAAGGCATCGAGTCGGATGCCGGTGGTGCCTTTCGGGAGCTTGGTGGTGATCGTGTAGGTTTCGGTGCCGTCGTTTTGCTTTCGTTCCTCGCGTTTTTTATCGATCACGCCACGCACGATGCCGTCTTTGTCGGCTTTGAGGGTGACGTTCTTTTTTGCGGCACTGGCGGTGAGCAGCTTCAAAGGCTGCCACAGGCTGTTGGCGGTGGTGGCTTCGAGTGCCTTCGCTTCCCACGCAGCTTGCGCTGTCGCGAGTTCGGGGCGCGGCTTGGCAAAGTCAGCCTGCAAGGCGCCGAGGCGCTTGGCGATGTCCGCCTGCTTTTTTTCGCCTTCGGCATCGAGGACTATCATGCCGGCTTCGCGGCGGCCGATGAGCGGTTCTTTGATGTCGGCAAAGAAGGCACCGAGGGTGTAAAAGTCGCGTGTGGTGATGGGATCGAATTTGTGATCGTGGCACTGGGCGCAGCCGGTGGTCTGGCCCATCCAGGCATTGCCGATGGCGCGGACGCGATCGGTGAGCATGCGCTGCTCGTAGTCCTTGGCCTGAGCACCACCTTCCTCGGTGCTGAGAATGAGTCGGTTGAAGGCGGAGGCGACGCGGGTTTCTTGAGTGGCATCCGGCATCAAGTCTCCAGCGATCTGCTCGATGGTGAAGCGGTCGAAGGGTTTGTTCGAGTTGAAGGACTGGATGACGTAGTCGCGGTAAGGCCAGACGTTGTGCGGGTTGTCGCTGTGGTAGCCGATGGTATCGGCGAAGCGGACCTGATCGAGCCACGCGATGGCCATGCGCTCGCCGAAGTGAGGGGAGGCCAGCAAGTTGTCGATTTCAGATTTCAGATGGGTGATTTCCGATTTCTGCGGCGGCAGGCCGGTAAGGTCGAAGGAGAGGCGGCGCATCAAGGTGCGGGCATCGGCTTTCGGGGAGGGCTTGAGGCCGATCTCGGTGAGGCGCTTTTGCACGAGGTGGTCGATGGGGTTCACTCCGGCGGGGATGGCCGCTTTGATGGGCTTTTCATAGGCCCAGTGCTGCTGGTAGGCGGCACCTTGCTCGATCCATTTTTTGAGGATGTCTTTTTGCCGCTGCGTGAGCTTCTTGTGCGAATCGGGCGGCGGCATGAGGTCGTCTTCATCCTCGGTGAGGATGCGGGAGACGAGTTCGCTATCCTTCGCATTGCCGGGAAGGAAGGCTTTGGCCTTCACGGCCTCATCGCGGAGGTCGAGGCGGAGATCGGCCTCGCGATGCTTCGGGTCGTTGCCGTGGCAGTAGTAGCAGTTGTCGCTCAAAATGGGGCGCACATCGCGGTTGAACTCGATTTTGGCCGGCAAGGGTGATTCGGCAGCGAAGAGGGAAATCGGGGCGAGGGCGAGAAGGAGGAGCTTTTTGGGCATGACAGGGAAACGCGGGAAGCGAGGCGATTTGTTCGCGTGGAAGCTCAGGCGGTGACGGGCTGCGTCATGGCCTGGAGATGGCTTTCTTTGCCGTAGGCGGTGAGGACATCGCCGGGCTGGATGAGATCATCGCGGCTGGGAATGCCGGGATGGGTCTCGCCATCGCGTTTGATGGCGAGGATGACGACACCGCGATCCCACGGGCGTGCATCCCGCAGCGTGCGGCCGGCGAGGTAGGTATCTGGCAGCACCTCGATCTCGGAAACGACATAGCCATGCTGGATGCGCAGCAGCAGCTCGTAATCGAGCGCCCGGACGAGGCCAGCACGCTCCAACGCATGCCGGATGAGGTAATCGAGTGCCCGCTGCACCCAGCCGAGGCGGGAGAAGAAGTACAAGGCCACGAGACCACCGAGCAGCCACGCGAGCATTTTAAAGACATCGCCATCGGAGCTGCTCTGGAGAAGCGTGACGATGAAGGTAGCGAGGGCGGAGGTGAGGCCCACATTGCCGGCGAGAATGAGGTCGCGGATGATGCGGCGGCGCACGGGATGGTTCACGACCATCTCCGCTTCCTTCGTCGTGAAGCCCACACCGAAAAACGCGGAGTAGGACTGGAAGCTGGCGGTATCCCAACTGAGCCCGGTCATCATCAGCGCCGTGGAGCCCACCCGCACCGCGAGGAGCGAAACGAGGGCGATGACGAGCAGGGCGATGATGGTGGACATGACGCGGATGGCGAGGTGCTAAGAGCGAAGGGTCAGAAGTACTTTTCGCTGGTTGATTTGTCGTGGTCGTAGGTTTGCTCTTTGGTGAGCTTGCCCTTCATGTCCCAGTAGCGATTGAGGCCGTGGCGCTGGCCGTTGGCGAAGTTAGTCTCGGCGGATGGCTGGCCGTTCTCCCACCACTCCTTCATGACGCCGTGCATCTTGCCATTCACATAGGGATACTCGCCGGCGACCTTCTGGTTCGAGTGCTTGCGGCGGATGAGGCCGGTGTAGGGGCTGGTTTTGTAGCGAGCGGTTTTGCCCTCATCGGTCATTTCGACGTTCGGATCGCTGAAATCGACCTCGGCGGGCTGCTTTTCACAGGCGACGAGCACGAGGCTGAGCAAGGCGAGGAGGGTGGGAAGGGAAAAACGGCGCATGGCAGAGGAAGAAAAGATGGGGCGGGCGGGGCAGGAAGTAAAAGGCTGTTGATGGGCGGGTCTTGCTCGGGCTATTTGGGGCATTTGACTCACCATATCGCACGCGGCGGCCAGCAGATCGGCGCTATTGCCGAGGAAGAAATTCGATCAGGCCTCGCCACGGGCCGTTTTCAGAGCGGTGACCTTTGCTAGACCGAGGGCATGACGGATTGGCAGCCCGTTGGATCGAAGTTCGCCGCCTCAGCGCCTCCGGCTTCGATGCCGCCACCCGTGAGCAGCGTGAATCCGTATGCCGCGCCGCAATCCCAGGTGCTTTCGACTCTACCAGGTCTCACGCCGGCCTCGCGTGGCTCGCGATTCGGAGCGAGCCTGCTCGATGGCCTGACGGGCATCATCGGCATCGGCGTGCCGGCGGTCATCGCCATTTTTTTGATGTTCCAAATGGAGGAGTCCGGCTCCCAGAACGTGCCCGCTGGTGCGATCGCTGGCTTTGTGCTGGCTGCGCTGGCTTTCCTCGGGCTGAAGGTCTGGAATATCGTGCTGCTGACCACCCGCAGGCAGACCTTAGGCAAAAGTGGCTCGGCATCCGCATCGTGACCTTTCCCGACGGACAGAAGCCGGGCCTCATGAAGGGCTTTTTGCTTCGCTCCTACGTGAACGGGATCAACGGGCAGGTGGTGCCCTTCTATGGCATCATCGATCCCTGTTTCATCTTCCGCGAAGACAACCGCTGCGTGCATGATCTACTCGCTGATACGACGGTGATCGAAGGCCAGCCGCCGGAGGAGTGAGGAGGCTCGAATTCAGGCAAGGCCGAGGGCGGCGACTTGGTCCTCATCGAGGCCGAGGTAGTGGCCCAGTTCGTGGAGGAGGGTGATGCGAACTTCGTCGCGGTAGGTTTCGAGATCGCCATCGCAATCGAGCCAGAGGTTGTCGAGGAAGAGACGAATGCGGGCCATCTCGTCCGGCGCGGCGGGAGGCGGATCGCAGCGGGCGTTTCCCTCAAAGAGGCCGAGAAGATCGGGATCAAGGTCTGACTCGATTTCGAGAAGGGCATCCATCTCCGCGAACTCGATGGTACAGGCGGCGGCCTCATCGCGGATGACGGGTGGGAGCGACGCGAGCGTGCCTTTGACGACACTGGAGGCGATGGATTGCAGACGCTCGAAACGCATGACGGCCCATTTTAGCCGTCAGTTTCGCGAAGCGGCGTGGTTTTTCATCTCACGCTCGCGGGCCACGAACCAGAGCAGCTCGCCGCGATCATCGAGGATGGGGGCGATGGAAACATGCACCCAGTAGGCATCGCCATTTTTATGGTAGTTCAACAGCGTCTCGGTGCATGGGCGGCACTGATGGACGGCGCGGCGCATGCGGTCGATGGACGCGGGATCAGTCTCGCGACCTTGGAGGAAGGGGCCGGGCTTTTTCCCACGCAGCTCGGTGAGGCTGTGGCCGCACATGGCCGTGAAGGCATCATTCACCCACTGCACGCGGCCTTCGGGATCGCAAAGCACGCGGCCCTCAGGGCTGAACTCCATCGCCCGGGCGGCGATCTGGGCTGCGACACGGCTTTTCAGGGTAGCTGGCGGCGTGAGCGAGACCGGCGAGGCAGCCGTGATGAGGCTCGTGCCGACATCGGCCATGCCGAGGACGCATTCGCGGAGCTCCTCGTGATAATCGATCACGACATCAAAGTTCGCCCGCTCCTCGGGGGTCATCAAACCCGAGACGTAAAGAGTAGCTTGGTCCTGGAGAAAATCGCTGAGCATGGGGTGAAGCGTGAAATAGCGCTACGTACGGATACGCGGAGCTTTTTCAATTGGATGCACGCCGCGAGAAAAACGACCCGCTTGGCCTCACGGATCATTTGCCTGCAAATCGAACTCGGGATCGAGCGGCGTGCCGCCGAGGAGGTGCTCGACGAGGTGCTTGGCTAGCCACGGGGCACGGAGCGAGCCTTTGGAGCCGAGGCCGTTGAAAAAAACGACACGCGGATGGCTGGGATGCGCTCCGAGGAGGGCCTGACGGCTTTTGATGATGGGGCGGACGGCGCTTTGGCTGTCGAGGACCTCGACGGGCACGGCGAGGAAGGCCCGCAGCTTCGTTTCGAGATCGGCGGCCATCGCGGCCGAAGGCGCGGGCGGATCGGGAAAGGTCCACTCGTAGGTGGAGCCAGCTCGCAGGGTGCCGTCGGCTCGCGGGATGAGCCAGCAGCCACGGTTGAGGATGCGGCGCTCGCCTTGGAGATCGGCTTTCGCGATCAAAATGGTGCCGAGCGCATTTTGAAAGGGCACCCAGGCGAGGAGCGGATGCTTCGCAGCCTGCCAGCCCTGCGCCCACACAACATGCGAGAACCGCTGGCCATTCCAAGTGACGCCTTCGGCATCGTCTTGGACCTCGCCGGGCTCGATATGGGCGATTTGAAAGGCCTCGCCGAAGAAACGTCGGCTGACCTCCAGGTAGGTCACGGTATCCAGCCAGGCCGCGTGGCGCTGCTGGAAGCCCTCATGAGGGCTCGTGACCACGGCGGGATCGAGCTGCGGTGCCTGCGGATGCACAAACGGCCCCACCTCGGACTCGCGAAGACGTTTGGGCCACTTTTGGCGGTCCTGCTCGTTTTTGAGCAGACGCACATAGCCTCGCGGAAAGAAGAAACGCGTGCCCAACTGTTTCCCGAGCCGCCGGTAGAAGCGCAGCGCCTCGGGATAAAAAACCTCGAACCGCCAGCTCACCTTCAATCGCATGCCCGTGACCGGCGTAATGAGTCCCGCCGCCACTTTCGAGCAGGTGACGACCTCGTCACGATCCACGATGACAAAGGGCACGCCCCGCTCATGCAGCCGCCAGGCCAGCGCCGTGCCAGCGAGACCTTGGCCAATGATGAGGATGGGGCACATTCTCGTCACAGACTGCGGAATGGATTCTCAACCCTCACGCTGCCGTATTGCTGGCCGTCGTTCATGTCCTCGGAGAGTACCCGATCACAGCCGCAACGCTCAGCTGCTGCGAGGATGGCCGAGTCGAAGTAGCTGAGCTGGTAACGAGCGCAGATCGTGATTGAGGCATCGAACATCGGCATATCCGGCTCGAAAACCGAGAACAGCTTTCTCCAGCGGCCGCAGAGCTGCACGGCCTCGTCATGACTGTAAGCGAGCTTCTGCGGATGCACGGCGACGCGATAAAACTCCTGCAAAACCTGGAGTGAGATCCACTGACCCGTTGGCTGGATGAGAGCGCGTGCCGCAGCGGCTTTGGCCGCGTCTTTTACCCGCCTGCTGGCAGCATAAACAAGCACATTAGTGTCCAGAAAGTCCACGCTCGTAAAGGCTGTCTCGATTCAGGGGAGCGACGCTGCCTTCGAGCAGCGGCTTGGCGTCCACGAAAGCCCAAAGCTCGGCGAGCGATGTCTCACCCTGCTCCTTCCCCCGCAAGGTGCCTCGCCACGAACTCATGAGATCGCGAAACAGCTCCGGTAGCGAGCGGCGGCTCTGCTGGCAAGCTTTCATGGCTGTCTCATAGACCTCGTCGTCGAGAGTGAGTGTGACTGTTTTCATTCCTGAGATTATGGCATGCCGCCCTGCCTGGGCAACCATCCATTTTCGCGGTGCCGTCTGGCTGGATTCGTTCTATTTCATTCCAAGGCAGCGCCATCAAATGCTTCCATAAGGCATGATTCACTGGCGCGGTTCCAACATGGACCGTAGATTTTGCGCTCTCTCCATTTCACCCCCCAAAGACCTCTATGTGCGGAATCGTCGGATACATCGGAACTCGTCAGGCCAGTTCCATCCTTTTGGATGGTCTTCGTCGCCTGGAATATCGCGGCTATGACTCGGCGGGTATGGCGCTTTGTGGTACGGGCGGTCTGCACACGGTGAAAAAGGCCGGTCGCATCGACAATTTGCGCCTCGCGGTCGAGGAGGCGAAGCCGGAAGGTACCGTGGGCATCTCTCACACCCGCTGGGCCACGCACGGCCCGGCGACCGATGAAAATGCTCACCCGCATCCTGACCAGGGTGGCAAGCTGGTCCTCGTTCACAATGGCGTCATCGAAAACTACCAGGCGCTGCGTGATCAAATGACGGCGAAAGGCCATGTGTTCGTCTCGCAGACGGACACGGAGGTGCTCTCACATCTGGTGGGCACTTACTTTGACGAATCGACGGAGAAAGACGGCACGCTGCGCCTCGTGAATGCGGTGAAGGCCGCTCTCGCCCGCGTGAAGGGCACTTACGGCATCGCCGTGATGCATGCGGACCTGCCCGGCGTGATCGTCGGCGCACGTCTGGGCAGCCCCTTGATCATCGGCCTGGGCAAAAACGAGCATTTCCTGGCCAGCGATGTGGCCGCCGTGGTGAATCACACCCGCGATGTGGTGTATCTGAACGATTACGACATCGTCACGATCACGAAGGACAACTACGACGTGCAATCGCATCAAGGCACGCCTGCCGAGGTGAAGGTGAGCCGCGTCGAATTCAGCGCCGACGAGGCGGAGAAGGGCGATTTTCCGCATTTCATGCTCAAGGAAATCTACGAGCAGCCTCTGAGCCTCCGCAATGCGATACGCGGCCGCCTTTCCCGCGATGAATGCACCGCCGTGCTCGGCGGGCTGAACATGACCTCGCGTGAGCTAGCTCAGATTGACCGCATCATCCTCGCCGGCTGCGGCACGGCGTATCATGCGGCGATGGTGGGAGAGTATTTGATCGAAACGCTCGCCCGCGTGCCCACAGAAGTCGAAATCGCCAGCGAGTTCCGCTATCGTAATGTGCCAACGAACAAGAACACGCTGCAATTCGTGATGAGCCAAAGCGGCGAGACGATCGATACGCTCGCCGCCATGCGCGAGGGCCAGCGCAAAGGCATTCACTGCCTCGGCATCGTGAACACCGTGGGTAGCACCATCGCCCGTGAGAGCGATGGCGGCGTTTACATCCACGCAGGTCCCGAAATCGGCGTGGCGGCCACGAAGACCTTCACTTCGCAAGTGACGATCCTCACGCTGCTGAGCCTGCTGCTCGGCCGCATCCATCACCTTTCCAGCGTGGATGGTTTGGAGATGATCGACCAGCTCGAAGCTTTGCCGGACAAGATCGTGGCCATTTTGAAACAGGCGGACAAGATTAAAGCCATCGCTGAGAAGCACTGCCACGCCGAGGGCATGCTCTTCATGGGCCGCCAGGCGAACTATCCCGTGGCTCTCGAAGGAGCGCTGAAGATGAAGGAGATCAGTTACATCTACGCCAGCGGCCATCCGAGTGCCGAGCTGAAGCACGGCGTGATCGCTTTGGTGAAGCCGGACATGCCGAGTGTGTTCATCGCCCCCGGTGATGCCGTTTTCGATAAGAACGTGAGCAACATCGAGGAGGTACTCGCCCGCAAAGGGCCCGTGATCGCCGTCACCACCGAAGGCCGCACGGAACTCGAAAGGCTCACCCAGGATGTGATCTACGTGCCGGACTGCCCCAGCTACCTCACGCCGATCCTGAACGTCATCCCGCTGCAATTGCTCAGCTACTACACCGCCGTGGCCCGCGGCTGCGATGTGGATAAGCCGAGAAACTTGGCGAAAAGCGTGACAGTTGAGTAATAGTGGGCTTCCCCTCGTCGAAGCCCGCCAACCATGATTCCCCGCCAGCGCCCACTTTTTGCTGCGATCTGCCTGATCGCCTTCTGCGGGATGGTTTGTGGGCAAACAGCGGCCCCTGAGCCCGGGCTGACCGTCTCGCCGATCATCGGGGTGGTGGACCAGACGCCGGCGGAGTTCCTTGATGTGCTCGGCAAGGCCGCGAAGGCTCGATGGCGTCTCCTTTTCCGCCCGCCGCCGCCCACGCCCTCGACGGACCGCTCTCGCTCGGCCCTCGTGCTGGGTAGTTTGATCGCCGAAAGCTATATCGTCTGGCAGGCGGGTGATTCGCAGCAGTATCGAAACACCAATCAAGAGATGGTGAACTACTGCCGCACGCTCGGACTCGGCGAGAAAATCATGCCGCGCCTCATGGCTCAGGGCAAAATGGCCGAGATGGAGCATTGGAAGGAACTCCAGCAGGAGATCGCCGAAGGGCACCAAGAGCTTCAGCACCTCCTGCGCGAAATGCAGGACGAGGATCTGGCCCTGCTCATCGATACCGGCCTTTGGCTGCGGCTGCTCGAAGTCTCCTCCACCCTCGTCGCCGACCTCCCCGGCACCGATGCCCGCCACCTCTGCATCGGCTCCACCACCACCCTCCAGCTCATGCGAGACCGCTTTGACCGCATCAGCGAAAAGATGCGCCAGCGCCCCCTCCTCCAGCTCGTGCAGGCCGCCCTATTCGAGACACAGACCCTCTGGCTCACCAAGCCCAACGAACTCCCCACTGCAGAAGCTGTCCTCAAGACCCGCCAGCAGATCGGTGATCTGATGCAGGTGATGTGGGAGAAGGAGAAGTAGGCCAGCTTTGAACAACCCTTCGGACTGGGATCTCCAACACTCATCATGAAAACGAAGCTCCTCTCCTGCGCCGCACTTTCTGCCACCCTCACTTCCGGCCTCGCTGCCACGCCGCCGAAGGTCATCGAGGCGCAGCGTCGCATGGATCCCACCGGCATGGGCAGTTTTCATCGACTTGGGCTCCTGCGTGAAGCGGAGACCACCCGAAGGCTCGCGGCGAAGGCGGCGGATAAAAAAACGGGGACCACCAAACGCTGAATTGCCTTTTCGGAGATCGCGGCCACCTCTGGCGGCCTATGTCCCGGTATCTCCTGCTCTCCATCGCCGTCCTTTCCCTCGCTGCGGGCCTGGTTCACGCCCAGGTGCCGCCACGCAACGCCCTGATCGAGTCCTACCGCCGCCAGGACCCCACCGGGCGTGGCAGCTTCCATCGCTTCGGCATGTTCCGCGAGCTGGAGAACAGTCTCGCCGCCGAAGCGGGCTTGGCCACCGAGCCCACGCAGGAGGAAAAGGCCGGCTGGAAGCAATCGCTCGGCGAGATCCTCTCCATGCAGTTCCGCGCGAACTCCATGTTCTTCGCTTCGGACAACATCTTCAACACCGAGGAGGATGAGATCACGGACACACAGTTCGCCCAGTTCGTGGGTGTTTCGCTCGATGCGCAGTTCAATGAGCAATGGAAGCTGGCCAACAGCTTCGACCAGGCATGGTTCCTTCATGGCAAAGGCGAAAATTCCGCGAACGACTTCATCACCAGCACCTTTCGCCAGGCGCTGAGCTATGAGCGCCTGCTCTTCAATGACAAGGTCAGCATGACCATTCCCCTGAGCTGGCAGTTTTCCCGCCTCTTCAACCGCTCCACGGGCGACCGCACGCTCGACACCTACACCTACGGCCTCGCCACCGAGTTTTCGTGGTTCCTGAAGTCCTGGCTCATCCCCACTTTCAGCTATCAATACAGCTACCAGGACTCCGGCAGTCCGCAGGGTCCGGTGCCGGACAAGCACAAGCACGACTTCAACCTCGGCTTCACCTTCATCCCGTTCGAGGGGAAGAAGTTCTTCATCATCCCCAGCGTGCAGTACAGCCACGAGCAGTTCGAAGGCCTCGTGCGTCGTGACAATGCCTGGACGCCCACGCTGACGGTCTCCTGGCAGCCGCTCGATTTCCTCGCCGTGGATGCCGTGGGCAGCTACACAGACTCCGACTCGACGCTGCAAGGCTCGAACTTCGATGCGCTGACTGGCACGGTCTTTGTGCGCCTGTTCTACAACTGGTAAACCTGCTGCCAGCGATCTGTTTCCATACTCCGGCGTGCGCCTGAAAAGGCCGAGCCGGATTTTTTTGGTCATTTTGCACAAGTTCCGGCGGGGGCGTGCATCTACCCGGTGAATCCAGTCCATTCACCCCATGAAAATCCGTCACCGCCTTACCGCCACGATCCTCCTGATTGCCTTTGCCACCACCTCCGCCCTCCCGGCGGCAGGTATTCCGAACATCAAAGCCCCCGCCGCCATCAAGGCCACCGCACCGCGGGTCTTCACACCGCCGAAGGTGCCGGCGGTCAAGATGCCCGCCGCTCCAAAAATCCCGACCACAGCCAAAGTGCCCATCGTGAAGATTCCCACCACGCCGAAGGTGCCAGTGGTGAAGACCCCAGTCGTACCGAAGGTTGCTTCTCTTCCCAAGGTTCCTGTCGCAGTCAAAGTAACCCAGACACCCAAGATCACTGCCGTGAAAACACCCGTGGCTCCCAAGCTCCCCGTGGCCGCCAAAACACCGGTGGTTCGCGTGACGAAAGCCCCCGCCGTTGCCGTGCTCACAAAAGCTACCGCGCTGGTCAAAAGCCCTGTCACCCGCCTGCCCGTCGCCAAGCCGTCTCCGATCGCCTCCAGCCAAAGCGCCCCGCCACCCAAGCGCATCATGACCGTTCAAGGCGGCAACGGTTCTGCTGACCAAAGCGACGACACTTCCAAAAAGAACAAAAAGACCCGGGACTACTCTGACATCACCAACGCCTACCGCCGCCAGCAGCAGAGCGACGCTGCCGAGTCCGACAAGGGTGACCCCTATTTCAAAAACGGCGTCTTCCTTCGCGACCAGTTCATCGCCGACGAACTTCTCGTGGCCGACTACTACAACGACCAACTTGGTGCCAAGGACCTGCTCGAAGACGCTGCCAGCCAAGATGATGTCCCCGTCGCCGTCACCAGGGGACGCATCAAGGATCTCGTTCGCGTGGACGCTGCCGCCCAGCTCACCGGTGTCAATGGTGACACTTCCGTACTCGTGAAGGCGAAGGAAGCCATCGCCAGCGGCAAGGTGCGTGACCCGAAAGACATCGGCCGTCTCATTCAAGATGTGGCCAACAAAGGGGTGGACGATGCCTTTGGTGCTGCCCCGCCGGTTTCCGTGTCGGATCTCACCAAGCGGGGCGATGCGCTCACAGACGCTGGCAAGTTCAGAGAGGCTCGTGATCTTTATGACCAAGCTGCCGATGCCTTGAGGAATGGAGGCCGCAACAGTGCCGGGTTCCGTCTGAGTGTGATTGCCGATGTGCAAGCCGGTTTCCGTCCGCAGAGCGATCTCAACCGCGTCTCGACGCCGCATGGCAGCTCTCCCGCTGACAACATGGGTGGTAGCGGTGGAGACAAAGGCTCATCCTCTCCCCCGAGCGGTTCCTCCTCGAGCAATGACGACAGCGACACCGGCAGCGGCGGCCGCCCCGGACGTGATCCTGACGCGGATCTCGGTATGCCTCGCGGCGGGCGAAGAAACTCTGGCGGCAACAACAACACCTCCAGCGATTCCACCACCACCTCCACCGAGCCCACCCCAAGCGAGCCTGCTTCCAGCTCTTCCAGTTCCTCCAGCGACCAGTCTTCCGCCGTGATTGACTTCAGCGATGTGGACCCCAACGAGGGCGAAAACACCGAAGGTGACGGCTATGTCGATGCGGAGCCCGCAGACGACTTCTATGCACCGGATGGCAAGCGCACCGAGGACGACCCGCCCCCCGATTCTGACGACGATGACATCCTCACGCCTGCTGACTCCGATGACGACGCTGCGGATGCAAGCATCCCTGCTACCGATGGCGAAGGTCGTCGTGATCCTAAATCCGATCCTGGCTTCATGGACCGCGTCGCGGCCTTCTTTGGAATCAAGCAAGCTGGCAATCCTGCCAACACCGACCCCGTCCGTGGCGACGGCAATGCGACCTTCGACCGCAGCATACCCATCGTGGATCAAAAGCTCGGCCTCATTGGCAATCCTGGCACCGCAGGAGCCGCAGGCCGCCCCTCCTCTATTCCCCAAGGCACACCGATCCAGCAAAACCCCGGCAACATCGACCCAGATCGCAACGACAACTCCACCACCACCGGCGGCCGCAAATCCGGCCCGCTGCCTCCGAAGCCCGGCGGTGGCGTTTGAGTCGCCTTATCACCTCTGATCCCTCACGGCCCCGGCAGCCTCCCTGCCGGGGCTTTTTCATGCCCTTGTCCGTCCACTCGAAAAATTTTCCCACTTTCTGCGCAAGTTCCTCCGCATCGCGCATCTAGGCCCTGAAACCAACAAGGTTCATCACTCCACAACTCCAACACTCCACTCGCCATGAAACTCCAGCATCGCATCACTGCCACGATCCTCATGATCGCCTTCGCCACCACCACCGCGCTTCCGGCGGCCACCATCCCGCAGCTCAAGAACCCGCCGAAGGCTGACACCGCCGCCGCCCCTCGTGTACCGATCGTTCCGAAGGTGGTGAACATCCCCGCAGCTCCGAAAGTGCCGGTTGTCAAAGTGCCCGTTGCTCCCAAAATCCCCCTCGCACCGAATGTCGTGAAGGCGCCTTCTACCCCGAAGATTCCGGCCACGCCCAAGCTGATGAAGGTCCCCTCGGCTCCCAAAGTGCCCGTGGTGAAGATCCCGGCGGTTAAAGTGCCTGTCACGCCCCGCGTCACCAAGGTACCGGCCATCGCCAAGGCTCCCACAACGCCGAAAGTGCCTGCCGCCGTCAAAACACCCATGGTGAGCGCCGCCACGCAGATCAACACTGGCAAGCTCAAGAACCTCAAAGAGCGCATCGGTGTGGACCTGAAGGTCGTCGAGGCCGGCGCCAAGGGAAACAAGTTCATCCGTGACAACTTCGGCAGCGTGCCGAACCGCGCCGGCAGCTTCATGGAGGGTGTGAAGGGCAATGCCGGGGGGCATGACAAGAATCCGCTCTCCAGCATCCCCGTGGGCGGCGGCATGGTCACCAGCCGCGGTGCCGCGGCCAGTGATGACCCGGCCGAGGAGACCTCGATGGTCGATGACGCGATCAACTTTCTGAGCTCCGTTGTCGGCTCCGTCCTCTCAGGCGCGGGCACCCGCACTCCTACGGGTGCCGTGGGCAGTGCCACAGGTGGCGCGGTCTCCGGCGCTGCCGGCACCATTCTCACCAGCAACCTGACCGTGGAAGGCAAGAAAGACGAGGCGAACGGCATCTTTGGCATCTTCCGCCAGGGCAAAACGGGCACCAGCAACGAAAACGCCGCTGCACAGCTCAAGGATGTCGAGTTTGAGCCCGTGCCAGATGATGTCGGCACCGGCAGCAGCGGCATCGTGACGGTCACAGACATCAAAGGCATCAAGACTCGCAAGAACAAGGCTGGCGAACCTGTCGAGGAAGACAGCGGCTCCACCGGCCCGGTGAACACGGGTGCCAATGGTGCCGGCAAGCTCGGCAGCCTCGTCCAACCGGCCGGCGACGAAACCCGCTCCAACGTCCGTGTGATCGGTGAGGACATGCGGGCCATGCAGGTGCGCATCAACGCTCGCATCAACACGGGCGGCCGCTGATTCAGCGCCTCCACCCAGCCCCGGCAGCCTCCCTGCCGGGGCTTTTTTGTGCCCACCGCCTGCCTCGAAAAACTTTTCTCCACTTTCCTCACAAGTTCCTCCAAGCCGCGCATCCAGCCTGTGAAAGCCACTTCTTATGAACTTCTCCCTTCGCCTCACCATCGCCGCCATCGCCGTCCTAATCGGCATCTCCACCCTCGCCGCAGCGGCCACCTTTGCCCGGCACCGCGCCCAGGCCGCCGTCATCACTGCTTCACGCTGATCCGCCTTTCCAGTCACCTTCACATCTTCAACACCATGAATGCCACCACCAATACCTCCGCCACCTCCGCCTTTGCCCTCCTTCCCATGATGCTGCTCATCCTATGGCTGGCCTGCCTCTGATCGTAGCTTCAAAACCGCACGGTCAACTGCATCGCGCCGAGATGATGACCCTCCGCGTCATTCCCGCGTTTGTCACCCATACTGTATTGCAGCTTCACCTGCACGCGCTCACTCACGCGATAGCCAAGAGCCAAATCCGCCCGCCAGGCGTTGCGATCCCACTCCGTGGTCAAACCAGGCACATCACCAAAAGCGGCCTGATTCCATCGCAGGGCCGCCCACAGATCAGCGGTGAGTTTGTACTTCGTTTCGATGAAGCCGCTGAGCACCTCCACGCCGCCGGCTCGCGGCACTTCAAATCGCGCGGCGATGAGCTCGCTCCAGATCTGCCACTTCCCATGCGCATAGCCCGCGTCGAGGCCCCAGGTCGTCTGCGTGAAGTCATTCACGCTCGTGCCCGCAGGCAATAACGCTGCCGCACTTTCCCGCAGATACGGACCATGGCTAAAGGACGTGCCAAAGCTCCACTCGGGTGCCGGACGCAGCCCCACGCGACCGGTAAAGGTGGGATTCGTGTGAAAGCCGTCCTGCACGCCGTCCCACGACTGCGGATTCGATGAGATGGACGCGTTTTTCACCTCAAAGGCATACTCCAGCAGGTCCACGCGACCGAACAACGACACGCCGGTGGCATACGACGGCCCCCAGAGGATCGGCAGCCACTCCGCCTTGTTGTCAGGCATGTCCCGCCGTGCCGCAAAGCCTGCCAGACCACCCGGCACCAGTGCGTCGCTCACCGGCAGCATGTCTTCATAGGCCATCGGCGCGGTGATCAGCGGATTGTCCCAGCTCAAGCTGCGTCTTGACCACGAACCAAAGGCCGTGGCGAACTTGCCGATGCGCACATTCACCTCGTCCTTCCTCCACAACCTTGCTTGCAGGTAATATTCATCCAGCCGCACCTGCCCGCCGCGGGCCGCGCCAGGATCAAAGCCACGGTCCACACGCATTTGGCCGTGCAGCGTGATCCGATCACCGAGCTGCACATCGAGAAACGTCATCAACCGCGGCGCGAAGAACACACGGTCATCCGTCGAGAGCAGTCCCTGCTCCGGCTGCTCGGCGGCGAACAGCGTGGCATCCGTCATGAAGGATAAATCGGCATGCAGGCCCAGCGCCTCGGAATTGAAGCGCGTCAGGTCATCGAGCTTGTCCAACGTGGCCTGACCGTGGAGCGGAGCGGCACAGCAAAACATGACGATGAACCAGTGGTGCGCTTTCATGAGTCGGTGGAAGCAAGGGAAGCGATTCGGAAGGCAGGAACAGGCTGCGCGAAGCCTTTCAGCGACAGTGGCTCCAAAATATCAAACGCGCCCAGGCTCGCCGTTTGGGCCTGCGTCTCGGTATCCACGATGATCTGTCCTGCGGCAGCCGCGCTGCACAGCCGCGCGGCGAGGTTCACCTTCTCGCCCACCACGGTGTAATCACTGCGGCTCTCCGCGCCGATGCATCCGGCCACCACCACGCCCGTGGCCACACCGATGCCAATCTTGAGCGGCTCTTTCGCCCCGCGGTTCAGCCGCTCACGCTCCTGCATCATCTCCCAAGCGCAGCGCACGGCATGCGCGGCGTCGTTGTCGTAGCTTTTCGGAGCGCCGAACAGAATCATGATCGCATCCCCGGCGAACTGATTGATCACCCCATGATGGCGCTGCACGATCTTCGTCAGCGCTCCCATGTGATCATTGAGAAGGTGAATCACCTCCACCGGATCACGGCCGGCGCTGAGCGCGGTATAGCCGCGGATATCACAAAAGATCACCGAAACCTCGCGCAGCTCGCCACCGAGCTTCACACGGCCCGCCACCAGCTCCTCGGCCACGCGAGGGTCCGTGACTTTTTGCAGCACGGAATGGTAACGATCACGCAATGCCAGCCCGGCGGCCATTTCATTGAAGGCGCTGCCGAGGTTGTTCAGCTCGAAAGTGCGTGCGGGAGGCAGGTTCACCTCGTAATCACCTGCCCGCACACTTTGCGCCGCCTTCACGAGTTCTGAAACCGGCTGGGCGAGCTGTCGCGAGAGTGCCACGGCCACCAGCGTCGCCAGCAACAAGGCCGCCACGCCGATGAGCACGATGCGCCAGGCCAGCACCCGCTGCTGCCTCGCCAGCTCGGCCATGGAGAAAACGGAGACCCAGTCGGCCGCTGGATATCTGGAACCTTCATTGAGCGTGAAACGCGTAAAACGATGCTCCACGCCGTCGGCCACCAAGCGGCCGTTTTTGCCGGTTTGAGCCAGCAGGAGGCTTCGAAGGGCCTGCGGAATGCCGTCTCCGATCAACTGGCCTTCGATGACGATCGAGGTCTCGCGTGGCATGGGCTGGCCCAGAACGAGCGTCCCTACTGTTTCATCAAAATTGCGGATCGCACAGGCCATGACGCGATACACCGCGCCCTGCTCCGTGGCAACGAAACCGGTTTCCGCCTCCGCACTGCCTTTGCCACGCGGCAGCCATTCGCCGATGAGGTTTTGATCCGCGAAGGAGCCCGCGCCCGCATCGGGCCCTGGCGGGATGAGCTTTCCGTCTGCATCGAGCAGCCGGAAGAATGCAAACTCACCCAGCCGCAGCTCATCACTGGCGATTTGGTACACTACCTCCGGATCACCCTCCTCCAGCGCCGCGAAGAGCCGCACGGACTTCGCGAGGCGTCTCGCCTCCGCTTTCGCCGCCTCAATCGGCAGCTCCTGGGCTTGTTGAAACGCCGTCATCTGCGCCGCGAACCATTCATCCACGACCGTTTGGAACATGGCAGCATTCTGCCGCTGGGCGATGACCAGCGTGGCGGCCGTCGTGAGGATCACGAGCGTCAGAATGGTCTGCAGTAGCTTCGCGCGGAAGGTCATGCGGGATCAGCGGGAAAGGTTCACCTTGGTCGTCTGGCCTTCGGTCACCGTCACACGCTCCTGGAGCAGCTTTTCGGACGGTTGGAAGACACGCAGCCAGTATTCGCCCGGCGGGATGTTTTTGAGAGAGAACCTTCCCGCGCCATCGGTCGTGACAAACCACGGCGTGTCGAGCACCACGACAAAGCAGCGCATGTGCTGATGGATCTCGCAGTAGATCTTCACCACACCCGGCTTGTCGAAGAGCACCGGCGGGCTCGCCTCGTCCTTGCGGAAGCGGCCCAGGTCAAAGCGCTTTGCCTTCGAGTAGGAGAAGACGTTGTGAAACTCGTCGTCGAGGTTTGGAAACTCCACCTTCGCACCGGTTTGAATGGCCACCATCGCCGGCCGGAACTGGTAGCCGGACTGACGGATGCTCACTTTTTCGCCCATTCGCGTGCGCGGATACTTTTCATCCTCACGCTCGAGATAAACAATCGCCGGTGCTGCTTCGGCCTTCTGCACCGGAGCCTTCGTCTGCGGTGCCACATAGCCTGGCCGCGAGGGTGCAGGCTTCATGGCATCCACAGACAGCGAGCCCTCGACCGCGCCGCCGGCCATGACGGTGCGGAGACCGATGAGGAAGAATCCAAGAAGCGGCTGTTTCATGCGGCGCGATGATGCCGGAAAGCGCGGCATCTGCCAACACGGAAAAAACTTGCTTCACGCCGTCAGAACCCTCCGCTACACTCCACGCACGCCATGCCCAGTCCCTTTCCTGCCCTTCCTGATACCGAACTCGCCACGCTGGCCGCGCGGCTGGCCGATTCGCATGATGAGTGGCTGCGGCATGCATTGAAGGACCACACCGCCGCGCTGCTCGATGGACTGCCTGCCACCGTCATGCAAAACGCGCTGCGTTCGATTCAGGCGGATGAAGGCAGTGTGTGGCTCACGCCGGATGGCGGGCGCACGCTCACGCCCTGCTGGAACAACGGCCCGCAGGCTGCGGGCTTCGTTGGCAAGTTTTCCATGCCGGCGCAGGACGGCCTCACCGGGCTCGCTTTCACCAGCAGCATGGCTTCGAGCGAGAGCGAGGTGTGCTTCAACCAGATGCAAAACCGCACGCTGGATGATTCGCTGGGCGTTTTCACCTGGGCGATGCTTGCCGTGCCGCTGCGCCTCGCCGGGCAGGTGTGCGGCGTCATCACCGCAGTGCGCCTCATCCGTCGCGCCGAACTGGGCGATTTGAAAACGCTGCCACGAAGCCGCGAAGATTTCCCTGCGGGCTTCACGCCGCCGCCGAGCTTCAACGTGGCCGATTTAAAGGCGATGGAGACTACCACCGCCGAGCTCGGCCGCCTGCTACACCATCGCCTGAACTGCTGGCTTATGCGCATCGAGGAATAAATCATGGCCGCGCCTTCTTGGATCGATGAACTGCACCTCAACGAGGTCCGCACGGCTCTAGCCACGGCGGACGGCGGCAGCGTGCGCATCGCCGTGCTCGATTCCGGCATCGAAACCACGCATCCAGACCTCGACTTCCTCCAACTGGCGGATGATACAGCCTTTGAAATCGACGGCTCCTTTCTCCGCGCCATCGCCAACACCACCGGCGATGCCATGGGCCACGGCACCGCCATCGCGTACATCATCCGCTCCATCGCACCGAAGGCCGAGATCGGCAGCTTCCGCGTGCTCGATGGCGATTTGAAATCTCGCAGCACCATCGTGTGGGAGGCGGCGCGTCATGCCATCGAGCGCGGCTATCACATCCTCAATTGCAGCTTCGGCAGCCCCGGTGATGCACGATTCGTCATGCCCTACAAAGAGTGGACTGATCTCGCCTACCTGCGGAACGTGCACATCGTCGCGGGTTGCAACAACCACGACGTCTCCGTGCGTGAATGGCCCGGCTGGTTTCCCACCGTCGTCACCGTGAACCTCGCCAGCCTGCCGCCGGAGGTATGGCAGCGTCGTGGCGGCAGTCTCGTCGAATTCAGCGCCCATGGCCACGAGGTGCGTGTGCCATGGAAAGGCGGCGGCCATCGCGTGGTCAGCGGCAGCAGCTACGCCGCGCCGCGCCTCACGGGATGGCTCGCCAGGCTCATCTCAGCCTATCCAGACTTGCGCGTCGAGGAGGCGAAGGCCCTGCTGCGCAGGCTAGCGCAGGAAGCCTGATCACGCCCGCTTCCGGATTGCGCCCGCGAGGTAGCGTACCCATTCAGGGTGTTCTTTAAGCAAACCGGCCACGCTGCCGCGTTCCTCAGCATCGGCTTCACCAGCGGCGAAGCGATCGAGGCGAGCGGCGACATCGGCGGGCGGCGGTTCGGCCGCGCGACCTTCCACATCGGGATCGAAGCGATTCAGGAAGCGGGTGAGGATGAGCAGGTCTTGGTCGTCATTCATAAGGGTTTGGGATGGCAGCAGATAGATGCGCAGGCGGACGGAACTTGTGCAGAAAGGAAAAAGAATCTTCGGAAGGCTGGAGTGTTGGAGCGATGGAGTTCTGAATTTCCAATCCTCCACCACTCCCGTCCTCCATTGCCTTCGCCCGTTAGCCCGCAGGCCCCAGTATGGCCTCCGCGCCCTCACCACAGGCCACGAGCAGCTCCTGCCAGTTGATTTGAAGGTTCGGCTCGCGTTCCTCGATATATCCCAGCGTGTCATCGCGGATCTGCGTCATGACCTGCTTCTTCTTCGCCGAGATCGTTCCCTCATGCACGCCGCCCCAGAGGCCGCACAGGTCACGCTGCTTGATGTCCTGCAGCAGCGAAAGCCGCATGATGAGCAGCGCCTCCGCGTCCGCCCGCTCCAACGCGAACTTCAACGCCTCACGCAGCAGTTCCGCCAGCGGCGACTCCTGCGGCGCGTCGTTTTTGTCTCCGGCGATCCTGTCCATCGCATCGCCTTCCTCGTCCTCACCCGCCAGCGTACTCGCATGCACCTCGCGGCGATGCTTGCGCAGATACTCCAGCCACGCGTTCGATGCTGTCGTGCGCACAAAGCCCATCAGTGGACCATTGCCGCTATAGGAGGCGAGTTTCTGCCGCGTCCACAGCCGCTCGATTACCAGCCCCTGTACCTCATCCGCATCCGCCTCCGATGCTCCCATGCAGCGGAGCCGCTGGGCGATAGCGGGCACATAGTCCGCATCAAACCGCCGCCAAGCCGGCTCGTCTCCCGCGAGGAGATCCTGGGCAAACTCAAAGTCAGCGGCATGAAAAGTAGTATCGGAGGACATGGCGCTCACAGTCTGACAGCACCTTCATGAGGCAACCAAAAAGAACTTCCCGTGAATGGCGTTGTTTGATACAACCGCGCCATGAACACCCCACCCCTCCTCCAGCCGTCGTCTGTCTCCCGTCGTGATTTTCTCGCTCGCAGCGCTCAGGCGGCTGCGGCGGGCTTTTTGGGCTCCGCCTATGCTGAAAGCGCTCCGGCGGCCGCGCTGCCTTCGGAGACGCTGGTGACGCAACTCCACAAAACGCTCGATGAGAAGCAGAAAGCCTCCATCTGCCTGCCTTGGAGTGATCCGCGCCGCCTTAAGGTGGATAACAACTGGCACATCGTGAAGCAGCCCATCCGCGATGTGCTCCATGCTGACCAGCAGGCCATGGTGCGGGAGATTTTCGACAAGCTGCACAGCGATGAATACAAGACCGAGGTGTGGCGCCAGTTCGATCACGACAACAAAGGCGACGGCGGCTTTCCGAGTGCCTCAATCGCTTTGTTTGGTGAGCCGGGCACGGGGCAGTTTGAGTTTGTGCTCACCGGCCGCCACTGCACGCGACGCTGCGATGGCGATAGCGAAAAAGGAGCGGCCTTTGGCGGCCCGATTTTCTACGGTCATGCCGCCGGCAGCTTCAACGAGAAGCCGGATCATACCGGCAATGCCTACTGGTATCAGGCAAAGCGTGCAAACGAGGTCTTCGCTGCTCTCGATGGCAAGCAGCGGGAGGCCGCGTTGCTCGGCAAATCGCGTCAGGAACGCGGAAACCTCACCGTGGAGCTCACTGGCAAGAAATCCGGCCTCGAAGGCATCCGAATGAGCGACCTCGCCGCCGACCAAAAAGACCTCGTGCGCAAAGTGATCGGCGATTTGCTCAAGCCTTTCCGCGAGCATGATGCGAAAGAAGCCGCGAGCTACATCGAAGCAGGCGGCTTCGACAACCTGCACATGGCCTTCTTCAAGGATCAGGACGTGGGCAAGGACGGCGTGTGGGACGTGTGGCAGATCGAGGGACCCAACGCGGTCTTCTACTTCCGCGGTGATCCGCATGTCCACGCCTGGGCGCATATACGCCAGCCAGCGTGAGGCTTTGAGTGCTTACCTCCGCACCACCCAGATGTTCCGATAGCGGACGGGATTGCCGTGGTTTTGAAGGTACACAGGGCCGGGCGTGGCGTCTTCCTTGCGTGGGGCGGAGGCGGTGGGGCCGGGCAGTTCTTGGTTTTCGTGAATGAGCACGCCGTTGTGCCGCACGGTGATCTTGGCGTTCACGAGCTTCTGGCCGGGTTCGTCATACTTCGCGGCGGTGAAGTCCACGTCGTAGGCCTGCCAGGATAGCGGCGGCAAGCACATGTTGATGCGGGGTGATGCGATCTTGTAGAGGCCACCGCACTCGTTGTCTTTGCCTTCGAGAGCAAAGCTATCGAGCATCTGCACCTCGTAGCGGCCTTGCAGATACAGGCCGCTGTTTCCACGGCCTTGGCCGCGTGCCTCGGGCATGAAGGGCAGCATGAACTCGACGTGTAGGGAGCAGTCGTGAAAGGTGTCCTCGCTCGTGATGCCTTCTTTGAGAGCGTGGAGCGTTTCGTCGATCTGCGAGTTCGGAAAACGGTTCACGCCTTGACCGTCGAAAAGCACCACGGCACCGGCGGGAGGCTTGGCAGCAAGGGTGGGTGAGGTGCGGGTTTGCTTCGTGAGCGTGGATTTTTCGCCCTCGGAGTCGATGTGCATCGATTTGCCATCGGTGGTGGCATGGCCGGAGTCGGTGCGGAAGGTCACGGTGGCCTCGCCAGCGGTGCGGCGGCCCGTGACACGCTCCAGCAAGCTGCGCTCCTCGTCCCAACCAGCTCCGGGCAGGCCACCGGTGTAGCCGATGGCCTCAAACTCGCCTTGGCCCTTGGCCCAAACCTGCACGGCGACCGGTTTGCCTTCGAGAAGACCGGTGTACTCGCCTTGAATGAGGAAATCCTCACCTGCCTTCTCCGCGCTGAGATAGGCCGGGGGCTTCGGTTTGGGCGTGGCGGGCTGCTGAGCCTGGAGAAAAGAGCCAAGGACGAGGAAGGAAAGGAGGAGGCGCATGTGAGTGGGAAGTCATACCTCACTCAGCCGTGGTTTGTGAATGCCGATTTTTGTCTCCTGCGGAAAGGATGTGGCTTTCGCCCGCTCATTGAGGCGGCGGTGAAGGCTGTTGAGCCGCAGCAGCAGCCGCTTGGCGGGCGGCCTCCTCGGCACCTTGGCGCTGGGCTTCTTCGGCTTGGCGTTGAGCTTCCATTTGAGCTTGGCGAGCGGCTTCTTCGGCGGCACGGCGTTGAGCCACTGCGGCGGCTTCGGCTTGTTGGCGGGCGGTTTCTTCGGCTTGGCGCTGGGCGGCCATTTGGGCTTCTTCCTGGGCGAGGCGGGCAGCTTCCATCTGGGCTTGTCGCTGAGCTTGCTCCAGGGCCTGGCGTTGGGTTTCGGCGGCTTGGGTTTGGGCCTGCATCTGGGCTTGGCGGGCCGTTTCTTCCTCGGCAGCACGACGAGCGGCTTCTTCGACCTGCTGCTGCTGGGCGGAGGCCATTTGGGCCTGCTGCTCGGCAGCCGCAAGGACGGCTTCGTCGGCGGCGGGTGGTATGACGGGCACGATGGCGGGTTCGGTGGCGGCGGGGGGAAGGGTGGCCGTCGGGGGAGGCGTCAATGGCTCGATATTGGTGGGAGCGGCAGGGGCGGACCCTATTGACCCTGCTGACCTTTCTGACGATGCAGGCGAAGTGCTCACCACGAGGGCAGGCTGTTCTGGCTGGGCGGGGGTGAGTGTGGCCGTCGGGGGAGATGGCGGGGCGCTGGCTGGTAGGTCAGACGGGTCGGACTTGCCTGACAGGTCTGACGGATTGGGCGCGGTGCTTACGATGAGTGCAGGCTGTTCCGGCTGGACGGGCGGGAGGGTCGGCGGGGTGATTTGAGGCTGGGCACCACGATTTTCGATGGGCGCGCTGAGATTGGCGGTGAGGGCTGGGATCGGTTCGGTGGTGCTGGGAGTGCTTTCTGGCGAGGTGGCAGGTGCTTCGGGCGTGGCATTGACGGCCATCGGCCTAGGCGAATCGGCGAGGACGACCTGCCTGACCTCGGCTGCCAAGGTCTGCTGGATGGCCGGACGGGCACTGGCTGGGACGCCGGCATAAGGGTTGGCGAGGATGGGGTTTTCGATGCGCTCGGCGAGCCGCAGGCCTGGGAGCCTGTTTTGGGTGGCGGCGGGGAGTTGCACGATCGCGAGGACGGGAGCCGAGCCTTTCGGGGGCTGGATGGTGATAGGATTGATAGCCATCTGCGCTAGCTCGACGGGGCGGATTTGTGGCTGTGGGACGGGCTGGCGGCAGGTTTCCTCGATCTGGTGACGAGGAGGGCCGCCGTGATGCATATAGAGCGGGGTGCCGCCGGGTTTTCCGCCGCCGCAGGGGACGATCTGGGTGATGTTGACGGTGTGGTGGAAGAGGGCGCTATTGTAGCTAACGGGCTGGATGCAGGCGCTGTAGCTGGGCCGCACGAAATGGGTGGTGCGGACGAAGGTGTAGCTGGCGGGGCCGAGGTTGTAACGGGTATCGCAATCACGACGGACAGGGGCACAGGGGCCGCTTTCTGGAGGTAGCGGGGCCCAGCCGATGTGGTCGCGGCTTTGCCGCCAAGCGACCCAGGCGGGTGCCCATTCACAGCCGGGCACCCAAAGCCAGCCGTGCGAGGTGAGATTCAACCAGCGGCCATAGTGGTAGGTGGCCCAGCCAAAGGGCTCGCTGGTCTGCCACGTCCATCCGAGCGAGGACCAGCCCCAGCAGCCATCGACGTAGGGCCTCCAGGTGCGGTTGCGGGCGAGGCGGGGCTGAAAACAGAAGCCGTGGCCGCTGACATCGATCCATCGACCATGCGGGGCGAGTCGCTCATAAAAGACCGCGTAGTCTCGCGGTGCGGTCGGCGGTGCCAAAGCGGTCGCCGGAGCCGGAGTGGAGGCGGCGAGGCGCTGGGTGAGGGTATCGCTCTGCTTCCGGGCGGTGTCGGCCTGGGCTCGGAGTTGGTCGTTTTGCTGCCGCAGGCCTTCCAACTGGCCTCGAAGGGCTTCGTTTTCGCTTTGCTGCAACTGGGCTTCGAGGTCGGCGAGCTGCTTATCGAGGAGGGCGCTACGGGTCTCGACCTCCATGGCCTGCCGAGCGAGGGCATCACGAGCCTCACGCAGTGCGGTGTCATCGACGGGGGCTGCTGCGGGCAGCTCGGCGACGGGCGGCGGCGAGGCTTTTTCGCAACTGACGAGGATCAAAACCAGGGCGAGAGCAGGGAGCAGCAACGATTTCATGGTCGGTCTAGGACGAGGGGATGGCCCTTTTATTCAGAAGAGCTTTAGGCAGGGCCTTTCGTCTCGAAAAGACCAGATATTTAAGTTTGCCAAAATACTCAACTAATGCCAATTTACTCTAATTGACATAATTCTCATGCAAATCAGCAGGGAAGACTTGCCACCGCCTCGTGCGCCCGAAACACCCATCCCAGCGGCAAGGTGCCTCCCTCCGAGGAGTCACCAAGGGCGGCAGCTTTACCGGGTTTGATGGAGGGTTGGAGTTTGGGAGTGGTGGGTCATTGGAAGGTCATCACTTCAACAATCCAGCCTCCTCGCCGCCGTTCCTCTTATTGACGCGGCTCGCGTACGCCCCACACTGACTCCCCACTTTTGCCCCTTTCTTGTCCCGTGAGCCAATCGCATCCCACCGACGACCTACGCGTCGCTGAAATCCTCCCGCTTATCCAGCCTGCGCTGCTCATGCATGAGTATCCGCTGCGGGATGCCGAGGCCGCCTTCGTCGAGCAATCGCGCAAGAAGTCAGAGGCCATCTTGAACCTCCAAGACGACCGCCTGCTCGTGGTCGTCGGTCCGTGCTCGATCCATGATACGAAGTCCGCGCTCGAATACGGCCGCCATATCCTCGCGGCTCGGGCGAAACATGGTGCAGACCTCGAAATCGTGATGCGCGTCTATTTTGAAAAGCCACGCACCACCGTCGGCTGGAAGGGCTTCATCAATGACCCTCACCTCGACGGCAGTTTCGACATCAACAACGGCCTGCGCGGCGCTCGCGGCCTGCTTTTGGAGCTCACGCAGATGGGCATCCCGGCCGGCACAGAGTTTCTCGATGTCATCACGCCGCAGTACATCGCCGATGTCGTGGTATGGGGCGCGATCGGTGCCCGCACGACGGAAAGCCAAGTGCATCGCCAGCTCGCCTCCGGCTTGAGCATGCCCGTGGGCTTCAAAAACGGCACCGATGGCGGCATCCAGGTCGCTTTGGACGCCATCGAGGCCGCCAAAGGTCAGCACAGCTTCCTCTCGGTGACCAAAGACGGCGTCGCCGCCATCGTGAACACGAAGGGCAACAACGCCTGCCACGTCATCCTGCGCGGCGGCAAAGGCGGCACTAATTTCGACGCCGCATCTATCAAGACCGCTTCCGATCAACTCAGCGCACGCGGATTGCCCGCCAGCGTCATGATTGATTGTAGCCACGGCAACAGCCTCAAGGACTACCGCAAGCAGCCGCTCGTCAGCGCCTCGCTCAGCGAACAAATCGCCGCCGGTAGCAAGGCCGTCACTGGCGTGATGATCGAAAGCCACCTCGTCGAAGGCCGCCAGGACACCAAACTCGGCGTGCCACTCACCTACGGCCAGAGCATCACCGACGCCTGCGTGAACTGGTTCACCAGCGAAGCGATGCTCGACGAACTCGCCGCCGCCGTTCGCGAGCGTCGCAAAAAGGCATGAACTTCACCCGCAACTGCCTCGGAAGCCTCGCGAATTGCCGCATCCTCGTCATTGGCGATGTGATGCTCGATCACTTCATCTGGGGTCATGTGCGCCGCATTTCGCCTGAGGCACCGGTGCCCATCGTCGAGGTCACGCGGGAAGAATTTTATCCCGGTGGAGCCGCGAATGTCTCCCGCAACATCTCGCCCTTCTCGCCGCACACGCATCTCATGGGCCGTGTGGGCAAAGACAGCGCCGCCGACCGTCTGCGTGATCTTTTGATCGCCGACAAAGTCGATCCCGCACCGCTGCTCGTGCACGACACGCTACCCACGATATCGAAGGCCCGCGTCTCCGCCCGCCAGCAGCAGATCGTCCGCGTCGATCGCGAAAAACTGCTGCCACTCTCCGCCGACGAACTCGCCGAGATCGAAAAGCGTCTCCGCGCCCTCGCGCCGGATCTCGATGCCATCATTCTTGAAGACTACGGCAAAGGCTTCATGACCACCGGGTTGATGAAACTCGTCTCCAAGATCGCCTCCGAGCACCATTTGATCGTCACCGTCGATCCTTCACCGCGCAATCCGCTGCCCTGGAGTGGCGTCACGCTGGTAAAGCCGAACCGCCTCGAAGCCTTCGCCGCCGCCGGACTCGAAGACCATCTCCTACCAGGCCCTCCCGCGCAAAACACCGAGCTGCTCGAAGTCGGCCGCATCCTCCTCGAAAAATGGGCTGTCAACAGCGTCCTTGTCACCCTCGGCGAGCACGGCATGATGCTCTTTGAGCGCGGTCAAAGCCCGCACCACATCCACACGCGTGCTCGCGAAGTGTATGACGTCTCCGGCGCAGGCGATACCGCCATCGCGCTGCTGACTTTGGCCCTCGCCGCCGGATTCAAGCTGCAAGACGCCGCCGAAATCGCCAACCACGCCAGCGGCATCGTCGTCGGCAAGCTCGGCACCGCCACCTTGACCCCCGACGAGCTTCTGGCAGCCTTCTCGTGACATGAGCGATTTCCCTTCCCTTTTCCAAACGCACCTCGGTGAGCATCAAGACGCGATCTCAAAGCTCAACGCGATGCAGGACCAAATCGCTCCGCTGGCCGAGGCGTGGCTCACCGCGCTGAAGAATGGCAAGAAGATCATCTTCTTCGGCAATGGCGGCAGTGCTGCGGATGCCCAGCACCTTGCCGCCGAGCTGGTGGTGCGTTACCGTGTCAATCGTTCTGCCCTCGCCGGTCTCGCCCTCACGACGGACACCTCCATTCTCACCGCACACAGCAACGACTTCGGCTTCGAGACCGTCTTCTCGCGCCAAATTGAAGCCCTCGCCCAGCCCGGCGATGTCGCCTTGGGCATCTCCACGAGCGGGACCAGCCCCAACATCCTCACCGCCCTCCAAGCGGCCAACGAGCGTGGATGCGTCACGATTGCCTTCACGGGCGACAAAGAGTCCGCGTGCTCCAAACACGCGAAGCTCAGCTTCAAAGCTCCTTCGAGCATCACCGCTCGCGTTCAAGAGTGCCACCTGCTCATCGGCCATCTGCTTTGTGATGTGGTCGAAAAGGCTTACGCCACGGCTTGAGCCGTCCAAACACCGTCTCGCATGGGATTGAATCTCTTCATTCACACCTGCCAGGGAATCCTCAGGAATCCCGGCGTGAGCCCAGTGCCGGCGCTGATGCGTCATGCGCTGTGGCATGGTGTGCGGCGCTTTCTTCCGCTGCCCACGGCCATCGAGATCACCAAACGCTCGCGTCTATTCATCGAGCAGCGCCGCGAGATGAACGGCTGCGTGGCTCTCGTCTGGAGCCAGCGCCGCTACGACTACCACAACATGTCCTTCCTCGGCCATCTTGGAGCCAGCGGCCTCGTGCGCACCTGCTTCGACATCGGCGCGAACATCGGCATCTACTCACTTCTCATGTCCGAGAGCCCGGAAATCAGCGTGCATGCCTTCGAGCCGCATCCTGCCACCTTCGCCACCTTGCGGCGTATGCTTGAGAAAAACGACCGCGCAAATGTCCACGCATGGCAGATCGCCCTTTCAGATGCCGGCGGCATGCTTTCCTTCACGAACGAGGATTTCAGTCCCGTGAACAAAGCGCTCGCCGAGGGTGAAAACACCGAAAACGCCATCCAGGTGCCTTGCGAAACCGGCGCGGCTTTTTGCGAGCGAAAGCGGGTGTATCCCGATCTACTCAAGATCGACACCGAAGGTCTCGAACCCGCCGTGCTGCGTGGTTTTGGCACTCATCTCAACTCCGTGAAGTTCGTCTTCGCCGAGATGAACGCCTCAACGGACGAAATGCGTGCCGTACTGCCAGAGCGCCTCTTCGACGGTCCCTTCTATGTGGACTTCCCCGCTCGTCGTCTGCGTCGCGACAGACACACGCGTGAAGACGCCGTCTTTGTGAATCGCCACGCCATCGAGCCGCTGAAGCAGACCGGCTTCACGGTCGAAAAACTCTCATGAGCGCCCGCCGCTCCATCCTTCACACGCTTTCCCTCGCCACCGTGTTTCGACTCGTGCGCCTCGCGTTGAGCTTTGGCCTCACCTGCCTTCTCGCGAGGCATTTGGGCCGTTCCGGCTTCGGCGAAATCGGGGTCGCCATGGCTGTCGTCTCGATTCTCGTGTGCATCGGCGAGCTTGGCTTTGGCCGCTACACCGTTCGCGAGCTTGTTCGCCTGCCGGATGAGCAGGCAGACGTGCTGGGCAATACCATCCTCGCCCGCGTCATCGTCTCGGTGGTGCTCTTCACCGGCCTGATGCTCTGGATCGTGTTCGCCCAGCCTGAAGCCGCGATCCTGCTCAGCGTGTATGCACTGCAATTGCTCACCCATCCCTCCACCGAGGTGTTTGCGTGGCTGGAGGCCAACGACCGCGTGCAAAACATGGTCACCGCGCAGTTCACCGGCTTTCTCGTCAGCGCCGCGTGCATCGCGGTCGGCATTTGGATGGAGGCTCCACTTTGGTTCTTTGCCTTCACCTATGCACTGGAGGGCTGGATCTTCATCGTTCTCTGCGGCGTGGTTTTTCGGCAAAACGGCGGTCGCGTTCGTTTCGCCGCTTTTCGCTGGTCGCGAGTTCTTCAGCTCATCAGCCGCTCCTGGCCGGAGCTAGCCTCGCAGGCCGCGCTGCTGCTTCTTTTCCGTCTCGACATCGCGATGATCCAATGGCTGCGCGGATCAGAAGAAGCCGGTATTTACAGCGCTGCGGTGCGTGTTTCAGAAATGGCCTACTTCGTGCCCGGTGTGCTCGCCACCCTCTTCCTGCCGCGCCTGATGGCCTCACGTCAAAACGAGCCGGAGTATCATCGCAGGGTGGTGGATTACCTTTCCGCTTCGGTGGCGCTAGCACTCTTCGCCGCCATTGGATTGTGGGTGGCCGCGCCGCTGCTGCCGTTGGCCTTTGGCAGCGAGTATGAACGCTCCGCCGAAATGCTCCGCGTACATGCCTGGGCCTTCATTCCCTATGCCGTCGGTGTCGCACGCACCCAAATTTTGACCGTTGAGGATCGTCTCGCGGCTAATCTCTCCTCCGTTATCCTCGCCGTCGTCATCAATGCCGCGCTGAATCTCGTCTGGATACCCGTGCATGGCGGACTCGGCGCTGCATGGGCCACGCTTGCTGCTTACACTGCCGCGTGGGTACTTGGAACTTACCTCGCGCCCGGACTGCGCACCCATGTGTCCGGCTTTCTCACCCGTGCGGTGATGGGTCTGCCGCGCTTCACGCTGCTCCAGGCTCGCTCGCTGCTCCGCTCCTCCTAGTTTTATGCAAGGCAAGGCCTTCATCGTCGTCCTTTTCTTCATGGGATCACTGTATGTGATGCTCTCCGTCCTTCTGGACATGGGGAACGCCATCGGCTCCCTCGCGCAATTCCTCTGCATAGGCTCCTTCATCCTCGGCGTCTTCCAGCCGCGCGTCACCCTCCGCCTCATGGTGTTCTACGCGGCCTACAGCGATCTGCTGAAGCGCCTCATGATCCTCGACGGGCATGTGACAATGAACGACGTCATCTGGGCACGCGGTCTCGCGCCGCTCACACTCGCTGGCATCTGCATCGGGGCGATCTCCAATTCCATCAGCAGCGGCAGCATCCTTGAGCCGCGCAAGATGAAGACGCTCCTGCTCTGCTTCCTCGGCTTTGGCGTCTCCGCCGTCGCATCCATGCGCTCCGGCGGCATAAGCGCCGCCGCGCAACAACTCGCCGACGGAGCCGCCTACATGTTCCTGCTCTTTGTCGTGCCCTGCGTGCTGCCGAAGCCGGAGGAGATCATCCGATTCCTCAAATTCACCCTTATCATCTTCGTTCCCGTCTCGCTCTACGGCCTGAAGCAGCAGTTCTTCGGCCTCAGCGATTTTGAGATCGACTACCTCCGCAGCGGTCTCACCATCCTCTCGAAGCATCTCGAAGACGTGCGCCCTCGGCCCTTCTCCACGCTGGTGGACAGCTCGCCCTTCGGCACCTCCTGCGCCGTCTGCGCCTGCCTCGCGCTCATGATCCGGCGCTACCACCGCGATCATCGCGGCCATCAATGGGGCCGCATGAGCTGGGTGCTCTTCGGCATCTTCGTCGCCGGCTGCCTTGCCAGCATGGCCCGCATGGCGAATGCGAACTGGTTCATCCCTCTCGCACTCCTGCCCGTGCTGCGCAGCGGCAAGGGAACGGCGGCGCTTTACGCAGGCATGCTCGGCATCTTCGCGCTCGCCTGCATCTTTGCCCAGGAGCTTAGCCGCTGGGTGACATCGCTCACCCTCTCCGCCATGGAGGTCTTCGGCGGCTCCGCCATCGGCGAGCAGTTTTCCCGCTTCTGGACCATCTGCGCCCGCCTCGACGGCATGCACGACATCGCGCACAACCCGCTCATGTGGACCACCTTCGGCCACGGCTCGAAAGCCGCCGCCGACATGAACGAGATGCACGTCGTCCACAGTCACGACATCGTCTCCAACATGCTCCTTGTGAACGGCTGGCTGCCAACGCTCCTCATCGCCGCCGCTGCGGGCATCGCGCTGAAGTCCTTCCACTCCAGCCTGCTGCGCATGCGCGGCAGCAGCCTCTTCCAGATCACCATCTGGATGGCCGCCATCGAGTTTGGCCTGCTCTTCCACAACATTTTCTCCGGCAGCGTGACCTCCACCTTCCCCGTGAACTTCTTCTGCTGGTTTATCGCCGGTGCCCTCAATGCCTGCGTGATGCATCATCAGATGGCGCAAAGCGAGGCCCGCGAGCCAGAGCGCACACCGCCCACGCCAGCCCGCTTTGCCATCATACCGCAAGTACTGCCACGCCCCGGCCCCTTCCGCCGCATCTAAACAACCACTTTCACCATGTTGCGCCGTCTCAAAGTCTTGATCCAGGACCTCCTCGCACGAGCAGGCTATTCCATCGCGAAAATCCAGGTCTCCGAATCCCTAGCGGTGAAGCAGGCCTTGCTCGGCGATGCCAGAATCATCCTCGATGTGGGTGCCAATATCGGCGGCATGACTGAGGACTACGCCGCCGCCTTCCCGCATGCGCAGATTCATTCCTTCGAGCCCTTCAGCGAGCCTGCCGCCAAGCTCCGCGAGCGTTTCGCCGGTGATTCACGGGTGCAGGTCCACGAACTCGCCGTCGCTGCCGAATCCGGCACCCAGCACTTCCACACCAATCTCACCGAGACCACCAACTCACTCCTGCCTGTCGAGGCCGATGCCGTGAACGCCTGGGGTGGCCGCCTCACCGCCACCGGCCCTGGCGTGACGGTGAAAACCACCACCATCGACGAGTTTTGCGACCAGCACGGCATCACCATCGTCGACCTACTCAAGCTCGACATTCAAGGCGGCGAATTCGAAGCACTCAAAGGTGCCGAGCGCATGCTCGCCGCTGGTCGCATCCAGCTCATCTTCTGTGAGATCATTCTCGAAAAGTGCTACCAGGGCCAGCAGCCACTCTGGGCCTACATCGAAAGGCTCAGCCGCCACGGTTACATGCTCGTCGATGTCTTTGACCTACACCGAAAGGACATGCGCATCATGCAGTTGGACGCGCTTTTCGCCTCTCCCGCCCTCGCTAAATCCCGCAGCTACCAACAGGTGCTGCGGACCACGCCATGAGTTCCACCTTGCAGCCCCTCATCGTGCTCGCAGCCTATGGCGTGCGCAGCTGGAAGGACCGCCCGCGCCGCTACCTCGACATCCATCCGATGCCGGGCGAAGGCTGCGCCGTCGTGGATGAATGGTTTGAATCCGATGACGAGGTCACGAAGCACTACCATCTGCGCCCGCGAAGCCATGCCTCACGCCTCTTCACCGCCTTCCGCCTCATTTGGAGAAACCGCCGAACCCTTCGTGACGCCCGTTTCATCTACTGCCTCGATGGCATGCACTTCTCCGCGCTGCTGATGCTGGCTCGCGTCGGCTTTTTCAAAACAGCCGGCAAGGCCATCCGCCGCTACTGCTTTCACGACAGCGCCGTCCGCCGCCTCGCGCCGATGCTAAAACAAGCCGCGCCAGCCTTTCAGCTCGAATGCATCACCCGCCAGCAATGTGAAATGGGCTCCAGCTTGCTCGGCGAAGGCCGCATGGTCTTCCGCCCATGGAAGATCGACACCGAATGGTATCAGCCGGATAGCTCACCGCAGAATGACGCTTGTCTGCTCGCTGGAAACGCCTGCCGCGATGACGCGCTGGTGGACGGCCTTCTCGCTCATGGCATCGCCGTAACCCGTGCGGGGCGTGCGAATGCCTTGCAGCGTCGTTTTGCGGCTCAACTCAAGCATCCGCTCTTCAAGCTCGCCTTAAACACCTCGCATCCCGATTACCTCACACTGCTGCGTTCGAGCTGCGCAGTGCTGCTACCCATTTTGCCCTGCGATGAACCGGCGGGCCTCACCGCCGCAATGGAGGCTCTCACTTGTGAAGTTCCGATCCTCGCCAATCGCAGCATGGGCATCGCAGAACTCTTCGAGTCCTGCCGCTACCCGCTGCCGCTCATCGATTCGCTCGATCCCGAGGCATGGGCCGCTGCTTTTCGCGATCTCGAAGCTCAAAAAGCCTCCGCCACCTTTCGCGACGCTCTCGCCGCCTCGCGGCAGCGTTTGCTCGATCAGCATTCGATCCAGCCGGAAGGCCGTGACTGGCTCGACATCCTCGCCGGAACCTCCTCCTCTGCCGCCGTGCCTGCTGCGGCGATGCTTCAGCCCGCATGAGACCTTCGCTGCTGCTCATCAGCCATGCTTACGCTGCTCTGGAAAACCGCAAAAAGCTCCAGGCGCTCGCCGCACATGTCGATCTGGTCTGCGTGACCTCCGTCATCGAAACTCACGCCGTGCTGGGACGCTCCGCGGCGGACTTTGACAACGAAAGCGATGCACCTTCACGCCGCTACGAACTCATCCGCCTGCCTCGTCTCGGTCGTGGCATCACCACCTTCATCTATCGTGGCCTTGGAAATATCATGCACAGGCGCCGCTTCGATGTCGTGCTCGTCGAAAACGAACCCTGGGCCTTCGTTCGCTGGCAAGCACGCCTCCTCGCAGGCCTTCATCAGCGTGAGGCGCTCTTTGGCGAGTTTACTTGGGAAAATGTCCCGCGTCCCGGATGGAAGGGAATGCTTCTCCGCCTCATTTATCGCGCCGCTGCTGCCACGACCGATTTTGTCATCGCGGGCAATCAAGCCGCTGGAAAGCTCTTCGGCATCTCCGAGGAGCAATTACTCGTCGCTCCACAAATCGGCGTCGATCTCGAAAACCATCAACCCGCCGCTCTTGACGCTCGAAACACCCTTCGCGAAGCCTGCGGCCTTCCGCGCGATGCTTTCGTCGTCGGCTACTGCGGACGCTTCGCCGAAGAAAAAGGCCTCCGTGAGATCGTGCAGGCCTGTAATGAGATCGGCGGTCTTCATCTCGCTATGCTCGGCTCCGGTGCGTTGGAGTCCTGGCTTCGGGATGAAGCCTCGAAGAAGCCCTGGCTGCATCTTCTCCCACCTCGCACACACTCGGAAATCCCGGATTTCCTCCGTTGCCTCAATGTATTCATCCTCGCCAGCAAACCCGTTCGCAGCATGACACTCTGCTGGGAAGAGCAATTCGGCCACGTCCTCATCGAAGCGATGGCCTGCGGCGTTGCCACGCTCGGCGCACGCAGTGGTGCCATCCCGGAAGTCCTCGCCGATGACGCCGCCCTCTTCCCTTCCGGCGATGCCACCACGCTCGCCCAACGCCTCCGCGAAGTGACGCAAGGCTCCAACCTCGCCGCGCGACAACTTCAACGCGTCCGCGATCTCTTCACCCACGACGCCGTCGCTTCCCGCTGGGCCGGATTCATTCACCAGCGCATGGCCTCATGAACACGCAAACGCCCATGGAACGGGATCAAGCGCTGATCACGTTTGTCGACATGCTACGCGGCCTCCTCGCCCTTATGGTGCTGCTCGCGCATGGTTTGGAATCTGCGCATCTAGCGTTGCCCTCGGCATCGTTTCCCGCCGTGCTGGACTTCACACTTGCTCGGGGAGGATACTGGGTCTCAGGCTTTTTTGTGCTTTCGGGTTTTTGCATCCATCGCTCCATTCTCTCGCAACTGGCGCAAGGCGCAGGACTGGCGGCAGGATTCTACGCGCTCGCTCGTGTCACGCGCATCTACCCTGTTTATCTAGCCGCTTTGGTTCTGGCGCTAGCCTCCAGTCCCTGGCCGGGTTCACTCGTGATAGGTGGGCACCTGCTCATGGCGCAGGGCATCACTGGCGTTCTTCCGGCAATCAAGCCCGCATGGAGCCTTACCAACGAGATGGTTTACTATGCCGTCTGGCCCGCGATCCTGATGTCCTGCCGCTACAAGCTTGTTCGCTCCTTTACCTTTGCCTTCGCCGCGTCCGCGATGGTGGCCGGGCTTCTGTTTGCCCTGTGGAAAAGCCTCCATGGTGGTGCGGCGGACTCTTCCTGGCTGGCCCTGGCGCTGATCGCCGCTTCGTTCCCCCTCTGGCTGGGCGGCGCCGCCCTAGCCCACTGGTGGGACTTTCTTCAAAGATGCTCGCAGGGGTGGATGACATGGGCCGGTCTGCTCTTGCTGATGACAGCTTATGGCGCTCAAGCTTGGCTGATGCACCTCAATGCCCGCACGATGCTTTTGTGCGCCGTCACTTATGTCTCGCTGCCTGGTTGGCTCCTGCTCCTGCTCGGCGGCAGCACTTGGCGCGGGTTTGACCGCTGGCGCTCATACGCGGCATGGATGGGCCTGCTCAGCTATCCTCTCTACATCCTGCACCAGCCTTTGCTCGACCTCACCGCCTCCTCCATGCGCCATCTGGTGCCCGCGGGTTCCCTGACCATGCTCACGCTGCTGCTTGCCGTGGTGGTCTTGACAATCATCATCTTGATCGGAGTTCCGCTGGAGCGCTGGACACTCGGCAAACGCGGCGAACTTCTGCGCCGCATGCGATCAAGGCAAGCTAGGACGTTCCCCCTCGTTCCCCAATGACAAGTTACCGCGACATTCTCTACCGAGACTACTCTTCCGCCTTTGGCGAGCAGAAGACTTACGACGACGCCACGCAGCATGCGCAATACGAGGCCAGCTACGACGGCCTCCCATCGCGAAAAGACGCCGCCATCACTGATCTCGGCTGCGGCAAGGGCGAGTGGCTCGGCTGGTTGCAGGCGAAAGGCTACTCGAACCTCACCGGTGTGGATCTCTCACCCTCCGATCTCGGCTTCGCTCGCCAGCAGCGGCCCTCCGGCATCTGGATCGAGCAAAACGTGATCGACTTCCTCGAAGCTCATCCGGCCTCGTTCGATCTCCTGCATGCGAAAGACATCGTCGAGCACTTCACCATGGACGAGTTCCTCCGCTTCCTCACCGCCGCGAAGCAGGCGCTGAAACCGGGTGGCGAGCTTTGGCTGCTCACCTTCAATGCACAAAGCCCGCTGGCCTCAGCCACGCGCTATGGCGATCTCACCCACGAGCTCGGCCTCACGCCCGGCAGCATGGCGCAGGGCATGCGTGCCTGCGGCTTCACCCGCATCTTCGTGCAGGGCCGCCACTACTGCTCCACCTCCCGATCTGGAAAGATGCGCCGCTTACTCGGCAAAGTGATTTACCGTTTCGCCCGTCTGATGCTCAAAGTTCGCCACGGCACCGTCGGCACCAGCTGCGAAATCGACTTCCTCTGCGCCGAACCAGACCTCTTTGGGCGAGGCATCATCGCTTGAATCATGTCCCTGAAGGTCCACATCGCACCGACCCCCTTTGTCATGGGCTGGGAAAGCATGAACCGCTACGCTCACGAACTCACCCGCGTGAGCGGCATCTCCCCGCTGCTGCCGCTGCGCCCGGTGAATACCCCACCCGGCTCACGTTGGAAGCGTTTGTGGACACGCCGTGTGAGCTACCCGTCGCTCATTCGCTCTCGCGTGCGTGATGGCATCTTGCACATCCTCGATCACAGCTTCGCCGATCTACTGCCGAGAGTCCGTCCCGGCGTGCGCAAAGTGGTCACGCTGCATGATTTAATCCCGCTCGTGGCTCCTGATGGCATCAGCGAATCCCAGCAGCAGCGCTTCCGGCAAACCATCATGAACCTGCGCCTCGCTGACGCCGTCTCCTGCGACTCCGCCGCCACTCGTGACGAGGCAATCCGGCTTCTTCAAGTCGATCCAGCCAAGCTCCACGTCGTCCCGCTCGGCTGCACCGAACTTCCACCACCTTGTCCTGAGGCGGTCAAACAAGCGCAAAGCACGCAGCCCTACTTTTTCAGTGTCGGCAGTGCTCTTCCGCGAAAAAACCTCGCTGCGCTTCCGGCGATGCTCGCTGGTCTTGGTAAGGTCACGCTCGTGCGAGCCGGTCACAAGCTCACCGAAAGCCTCGCCAACGACATCCGCCTGCATGCCACGCTCATCGAGCTCGGCCGCGCCAGCGATGCGCAACTCGCCGCGTGGTATGCCCATGCCACTGCCACCTTGATCCCATCGACGCATGAAGGCTTCGGCCTGCCCGTGCTGGAGGCCATGCAGCTAGGTTGCCCAGTCGTTGCCTCTCGTGCCACCAGCCTGCCCGAGGTCGGTGGCGATGCCGCGCTCTACTTTGATCTCGATGATCTACCCGCTGGCAATGCCGCGTGCCGTCTTTTGCTCAATGACACCGCCGAACGCCAGCGCCGCTCCGAGGCCTCGCGGGCGCATGTGATGGATTTCTCGTGGCAGGCCCATTGGAACGGCCTCCAGCGCATCTACCAAAGTCTCTCGTGAAGCGTTTCCTCACCATCGTCCTGCTGCTCGCCACGGCGGTGATCCTCATCACCCTGCTACCGTATGCCGCAGGCTATGGTCCCGTGAAGAAGACCGTCATCGCCAATTTGCTGATGTATTGGAAGGACCCCACTTGGCAACACGGTGCGCTCGCTTTGCCCATCGCCATCTTCCTACTCTGGCGTCGCCGTGAGGAAATCGCCGCCGTGCCGTCCAAACCGTCGCATCTCGGCTTGGTGGTCATTTTGATCGCCTTGTTTTTCTACTACGCGGGTTATCGCGCCAACATCTTTTACCTCGGTTATGGCGGCCTCATGCTGCTCATCGCTGGATCGTCGATCTGGCTCGCGGGCTTTCGCAAAACCTGGGAAGGTGCCTTCCCGTGGCTCATGCTCGGATTCACCTGGCCACTCATTTTCCTCGAAAGCAACGTCGCCTTCGAGATGCGCTTTCTCGTGATCCGGTTCACCTCGGGCGTGCTGAATTTTCTCAATATGCCCGTCATTCAAGAAGGCACCACGCTGCTTTCCGGCCCAGCGCATGGCCGCGAGGCAGGGGCGTTGTTCAGCCTGAACGTCGAAGGGCCCTGCTCCGGCATGCGCAGCCTCTTCGCGCTGATGATGGTCGGTGCCTTGTTCAGCTACCATCGCCAAAAAAGCTTCCGGCAGCGCTGGTTCCTCTTCCTCATGACTTTTCCGCTCGCCGTCCTGGCGAACATGAGCCGCATCCTCGTGCTCCTCGGTGCCTCAACGCTCTTTGGGCAATCCTTCGCTATCGGCGATGCCGATAAGGAGGTCTCCACCTTTCATTTCCTCACCGGCATCGTCGTTTTCCTCGTCGCCCTCGCGGGCCTTCAAGGCATCGCGTGGCTGATGGATCGTTTTGGCAAAACGCAACCCGCCACCACGGTGAGACGCATCGCCGTCTCCAACGCATGATCTGGCGCTCGCTCATCCTCCTCGCCCTCAGCGCTGCAACCGCGTTGCTCTGCCATTCCTCGCCCTCCGCACGCGGAGGCGAAGATGCGGGCGTGGTCGCCGAGCTGCCGCTCGTCGCCGGGACTTATATCGGCGAGGCCGAGGAACAATCCACCATCGAGAAAAAACTCCTTCCTGCGGACACGACGCAACTGAAACGCACTTACCGCACTCCTGGCCGACGTGTCGAAGAGCGTGATGTCGCCCACGCCTCGCTCGTCATTGCTGGTCAAGATACACGCAGCATTCATCGCCCCGAAGTTTGCCTTCCCGGCCAAGGCTGGACCATCACCAGCTCCAGCGTGCTGCCTGTCGAGCTACCCACCGGTCAGCAGCTTTATGTTCGTGATTTGTCGCTCGAACGGCTCGACCAGCGCAGCGCTGATCGCCGCGTGCTTAAAGCGCACTACATCTACTGGTTCGTCGGCAAGGATGTCACCACCACCAGCGATGCGGAGCGCCAGTGGCTTAGCTTCAGCGACAGCGTCTTCCGCCAAGTGAACCATCGCTGGGCCTATCCTTCCGTCATGGCCTTCGTCACCCAAGGCCTCAATCCCCAGCAATCCGGCCAGCGCGAACGCACGGATGCGCAAACCGTCGGCATGCTACTCGATCTCGTGAGAACCCTCGCGCCGAAGTTTCAGAAGAAGCTGATGCCATGATCTCGGCGCTTCATCATTACCTCAAGCCTCTCCAGCGAGTCGCCGTCGCCTACTCAGGCGGCGTGGATAGCGCGCTGGTGTTGAAGGCATCCTTGGATACCTTGGGCTCCGAAAACGTCATCGCCTTGCTCGCCGTCTCGCCGAGCCTTCCGCAAAGCGAGAAAGATGAAGCCATCAATCTCGCCAAATCCCTCGGCGCGCACTTGGAACTGCTCCCGACCTCCGAAACGGATGATCCGCGCTATCAAGCCAACGCGTCGAACCGCTGCTACTTCTGCAAAGATCATGTGTATCGAGCCTTGCGGCAGTTTGCGGAGCAAAACGGCCTCGAGCACGTCCTCGATGGCATGAATGCCGAGGACACACTCGACCTGCGTCCTGGCCGCGCCGCCGCTCGTGAGCTGAATATTTTGAGCCCGCTGCATGAGCTCGGCTTCAGCAAGCAGAACGTCCGCGAAGCTGCCAAGGCTCTTGGATTGCCGAACTGGAACAAACCCGCCGCCGCCTGCCTCGCCTCCCGCATTCCTTATGGCACCGCAGTGACGCCCAAACTGCTCTTACAGGTCGAAAAGGCTGAGGCGGCCTTGTTTGACCTCGGCTTTCGCGAGCTGCGCGTCCGCCACCACGGCGATGTCGCCCGCATCGAGGTGCCAGAGGCCGATTCCAGCCGTGTTTTGAAGCAGCGCGACATCATCCACGCCGCACTGAAGGCTCTCGGCTATGTTTACATCACCCTCGACCTCGCCGGCCTCCGCTCCGGAAGCATGAACGAAGTCCTCGCCGCCCGCACCGCATGAACGAAGCCCGTCTCCGTGATCTCCTCACGCAAGTCAGCGAAGGCAAGCTGCCGGCTGAAACTGCGATCGAGCGCTTGCGCACGCTGCCATTCACCGAGGCGGGCGATGTGCTCGCGGACACCCATCGCATGATCCGCCAAGGCTTTCCCGAAGCCGTGTTCGCTGAAGGTAAAACACTCACGCAGGTCACCGACGCCCTTGCCGCGCTCGTCGCCGCACATAGCAGCGCCCTCGCCACGCGCGTGCCGGCGGAGATGGCGACGATCTTGCTGCAAAGCTTCCCCACCGGCAGTTACAACGCCGTGTCACGGCTCTACCGCATCGGTCAGATGGAACACAGCCGCATGCACGCACCCGTCGCTGTTGTCAGTGCCGGCACCAGTGACCAACCCATGGCCGAGGAAGCGGCGCAGACGCTTGAGTTTGCCGGTGTGAAGGTCACGCGGGTGAATGATGTCGGCGTCGCAGGATTGCATCGCGTGCTTTCCAAGCTCGAGCTGCTGCGCAGCGCCAGCCTCCTTATTGTCGTGGCTGGGATGGATGGCGCCCTGCCAAGTGTGGTTGGTGGCCTCGTGGCCCAACCCGTGATCGCCGTGCCCACCAGCATCGGCTATGGCGCGAACCTCCATGGCATCGCCGCGCTACTCACCATGCTAAACTCCTGCGCCAGCGGTGTGACCGTCGTGAATATTGACAACGGTTTCGGCGCCGCTGTGGCGGCGCTGCGATGCTTAAAGTAGTCCGCGATCCCCTCGCGGCCCTTTCCCAAATCTCCGCGACGGAGACGCGGACGACAATGCACCTCGAAGACACGCTCTACCCGCTGCTTCGTTTGTATGAAGCGGCACCCCAACCGGTGAAAACGCTGGCGGGCAGGGCGTATCGGGCGATTCCGAACTCGATCCGGCAAGGTGCGGCCTATGAGCGATTTCGACGTGAAGCGACCGAATCCGAGTCGTGGGATGCGGTGACGACGCGACGCTATCAAATCGCCTCGATTCGCGAATCGCTGCTCGCAGCCCAACGAGCGCCGTTTTACGCGAAACGCTTCGAAGAGGCTGCTGAGAAGGCGGGGAGCTTTGAGTCACTAGAGCAGCTAGCAGCTTATCCGATGCTCACGAAGCAGGACATCATCTTGAATCGCGATCAAATGGTGAGCGGTGATGCTTCGCAACGGCTCGCCATGACCACGGGAGGCTCCAGCGGGGTGCCGGTGAGCTTTTTCCTGCACAAAGGCATCAGCCGCCCGAAGGAGCAGGCTTATCTCGAAGCAACATGGTCGCGGGCAGGTTATCGCCCCGGAGATCGTGTGGCGGTGATTCGGGGTGGCGTGACCTCCAGCCGTGTGGATGGGCGCATTTCAACTTTCGATGCCACGCGAAACTGGCTCGTGCTTTCCTCCTACCATCTCACGCCCCAGCGATTGCCCGAGTATGTGGCTGAGTTGAACCGCTTTCGTCCGCAGCATCTGCACGCCTATCCCAGCGCGGCGCTGATGCTCATGCAGATGGGTGTGAGGCTCCATTTCAAGCTCACGGCCCTACTTTGCGGCTCGGAGAAACTCAGCAAGGAGACTCAAAGGCAGTTGGAAGACCATTTCGAAGCGCCGGTGATGCACTGGTATGGCCACAGCGAGCGAGCGGTGCTCGCCGCGCAGCGTTCGGGAAGTTCCGTGCTGCATTTCTGGCCTGCGTATGGCTTCGTCGAGTTCGGTGAGCCGGATTCCGATGGGAACCGCGAGATCATCGCCACCTCGTTTCACAACCATGTCATGCCGCTCATCCGCTATCGCACCGGTGACCTGTGGAGCGCCGACGGGCATGTGATCGGTCGCGATTACGAGTTTCTCATCAGCCGCACAGGTCGCCGCATTTCGCTCACGGCGATGAACATGCACGATGACCTCTTTGATGGCCTGCAGGCCGTTCAATTCCATCAGCAACAGCCAGGCGAGGTCGAATGCTATCTTCAAACGACGCCATCATGGTCCCGTGATCGCGAGACCATCATCCACGCCGGTTTGAAACGAAAGCTGGGTGATGATTTCACGCTCACGCTGCGTGTGGTGGATGACATTGAGAAAACCAGCGCCGGGAAGCATCGCTGGCTGGTGACGACGTTGAAACCATGATCCCCCGCTTTCACATCCTCGGATCGCCGGTCGATGCGATGAACATGGAGACCTGCTGTGCGGCGGTGGAGCAGGCGTTGGATTCGAAGACAAAGGGCTACGTCTGTGTGACGGGCGTGCATCAGCTCACGGAGGCGTATGAGCAGCCTGAGTTCCGCGAGGTGCTGGAGAAGGCTTTTCTCATCACGCCGGATGGCATGCCGCTTTCATGGATCGGCTGGATGAAGGGCTTTCCAGACATGGATCGTGTGTATGGGCCTGATTTGATGCTCGAAGTCATGCGTCGTGGTGTGGTGAGTGGCCGCACGCACTTTTTGTATGGCGGCATGCCAGGCGTGGCGGCGGAGTTGAAGCAGGCGTTGGAGCAAAAGATTGCCGGCTTGAAGATCGTCGGGGCGGAGTGCCCGCCGTTTCGTCCACTGACCAGTGAGGAGGAGATGTCTTTGATCGAGCAGGTGCGCGGAGTGAAGCCTGACATCATCTGGATGGGCATCAGCACGCCGAAGCAGGACCGCTTCATGCACGCGTATCTCGACCGACTGGACACGACGCTTATGTTTGGTGTGGGCGCGGCGTTTGATTTCCACACGGGCCGCGTGAAGCAATCACCGCGCTGGATGCAGCGTCTCGGTCTCGAATGGTTTTACCGCGTTTGCCAGGAGCCGCGACGGCTCGCCGGGCGCTATTTTCGCAATAACCCGCTCTTCATCTGGAGGCTGATCAAGGAGGCGCTCGGATGAAACAGCTCGCTCAATATCAAGACGGCCGCCTTGAGTTGCAGGAGGTGCCGGAGCCGGTGCTGATGCCGGGGGGGGTTCTCGTGCGTACGACGTGCTCGGTGATCTCGCCAGGAACGGAAAGGATGAAGGTGGAGCAGGCGAAGATGTCGCTGCTCGAAAAGGCACGGGCGAGGCCGGATCAGGTGCGTAAGGTGCTCGATACGGCGCGAACGCTCGGCTGGAAGGCGGCAGTGGAGAAGGTTCGCAATCGTTTAGAGTCGCCGACGCCGCTCGGCTACTCGGCGGCGGGCGTGGTGGTGGCAGTGGATGCTTTGAACACGCGTTTTCGTGTGGGGGATCGCGTCGCGTGTGGTGGTGCGGAGTGTGCGCATCATGCGGAAGTAATCGCGGTGCCGGATTTGCTCGCGGCGAAGGTCCCGGAAGGTGTGGAAGACTGGCAGGCGGCCTACACGACGCTCGCGGCCATCGCGATGCAGGGCGTGCGGCAGGCGCAGACGCAGATCGGCGAGCGCGTGCTGGTGATCGGGCAAGGGCTCATGGGTTTGCTGACGACGAGGCTGCTGCAAATCGCCGGTGCTCGCGTGATGGCGGTGGATTTGAATGAAGCACGTCTGGAGACCGCGAAGCAGATGGGCGCGGAGCGTGTGGCCTCGGCGGATGTGGCGAACGCAGTGCGTGAATGGACGAGCGGCATGGGCGTGGATGCAGTGCTGCTGTGTGTGGGTGGTCAATCAGCGGAGGTGACGGCTCAAGCGGTGGCTTGCCTGCGGGATCGCGGCACGCTCGTCATTGTGGGCATGCACGATGCCTCGCTGGAATGGAAGACGGCGTTCCAAAAGGACATCACGGTGCGCTACAGTCGCAGCTATGGACCGGGGAGATATGACACGAGCTACGAGTGGGGCGGCGTGGATTATCCGGCAGGTTATGTGCGCTGGACGGAGAATCGGAATTTTGAGGCGTGCCTGGAGCTCATGCGCAGCGGGCAGCTTGATTTGAAGCCGGTGACGACGCGGCGGGTGGGGTTTGGCGATGTCGTTGGAGTTTATGCGCGGCTGGAGAGCGAAGTGGGAGTGGTGATTGAGTGCGCAGGTGGAAAGCCGATGGCGGAAAGCACCGAGCGTCGAACGAACTTTCCAGTTCGTTCGGGGAGCGAGTTGGAAAACTCGTTCTACGTTTCCACACTCGATGTCATCGGCGCAGGAAACTTCGTGCGCACGATGCTACTCCTGCATGTGAAGGGGAAGATGGCGCTCGGCACGGTGGTGAATGGGACGGGGCTTTCGGCGAGGCATGTGAAGGAGAAGTTCGGTTTTGCGAAGGCGGCGACGGATTTCGCAGAGGCGACTTCGGAAGCGGTGATCATCGGGACAAGGCATGATTGGCATGCGGCGATGGTTTTGAGGGCGCTGAAGGCCGGGAGGCATGTTTTCGTGGAGAAGCCGCTGTGCCTGACACCGGATGAACTGGCCGTAATGGATGCGGCGATGGTCGAAACGACGGGAAGCTTAATGGTGGGCTTCAACCGGCGTTTTGCACCGGCGGCGGTGGAGATGAAAAAGTGGCTCGATGGGGCTCCGGGAGCGAAAATGATGTCGTATCAAGTCTGCGCGGGTGTTTTGGCAACGGATCATTGGTATGCTGATCCGGCGCAGGGTGGGCGAATCATCGGCGAAGCCTGTCACATGCTCGATTTTGCGTGTTTCATGCTTGGCAGGCCGGTGCGGGTTTCGGCGCAGAAGGCGGGAGCGGGAGCGGATTCGGTTTCAGCGCAGGTGGAGTTTGCGGAGGGTTCGACCTTCCAACTGATTTACTCGGCGGAGGGCGACAGCGCGTTTCCAAAGGAAAGCATCCGCGTGTTTGCGAATGGCCTCGTGGCGGAGTGCGAGAACTTCATGAAGCTGACGGTTTGGAAAAACCGGAAGGTGAAGGTCACGAAGCATGCGTCAAAGGGTCACGCAGAGGAGATGGCGGCCTGGCTGGGCTTTTTGAAGGATGGAAAGCCACATCCGCTGCCGGATGCGCAGTCGCGGCAAAGCATGCGGCTAACGTTTGCGGTCGTGGAGGCAGTGAGGAGGTCTGCCGTGATCGATTTGGACAAACATTCAATGGCTCACGCCGCCGGTGTCGTGAATGAAAGTCCCTGAGTACCAACGAGCGACCGCCGCGGATATACTGGAAACAACGCATGACCGCCTTTCGAAAAGTAAGCTGGATCTGGCACCGCCTGCGGGCGATGCCACCGCAGGAGATTGCTGGCCGGGTGAAGGTGAAGGCGCAGGAGTGGACGGCGGCGACGACGCTGCGGACGCTAGATGATTTTGTGCTCGGGGCCGTGGACTTGAGTTCGATGCGGCTGCCGACGAAAGAGAAGGCACCAGCTGGGCTACGCGAGGCCGTGAAGAGGCGCTGGGCGTGGTTGTTTGGCTGGAAAGAGGTGCCGGTGGGCGATGCGCCCAACTGGAATCTCGATCCGGTGCATGGGGTGGAGGTGCCTGCGGAAGTATTCAATCATCGTGAACTCCCCGAAGGCGCGGATGCACGCTGCGTGTGGGAGCTTTCGCGATGGAGCGAGGTGGTGCGACTGGCCCAGGATGGCTGGCTGAATGAGAATCCAGATGCTTTGCGCCTAGCGCAGCGATGGATGAGTGACTGGCTGGAGAAGAATCCGGCGTCCAACGGCATCCACTGGCGCAGCCCGCTCGAAGGGGCACTGCGGTTGATCAACTTTTGCTGGATCGATGCGCTGGTGAGGGCGGGTGGTGATGCGGAGATCCTCGCGGAGCAGGATCGCATCGCGCAAGAACTGGTGCCGCTGCATGCGTGGTGGGTGTGGCGGAAGAGGTCGTTTGGATCGTCGGCGAACAATCATCTGATCGGTGAGCTGGCGGCGCTGGTGATGGTGACGCGTCGCTGGCCGTCGCTGGCGAAGGTGATCTGCTGCCCGGAGCGGTTGTGGCCGATGCTGGAGGAGCAGGTACTGCGGCAGTTTGCGGAGGATGGCGGAAACAAGGAGCAGGCGCTGCATTACCATCTCTTCGCCTGGGAGATGGCGTGGCAGGCGGGTCGCGTGATGGACGGGCTGCACGGAATGATTTTGAAGCGGCTCAAAGATGCGGCGCAGTTCTTCTGCGATGTGAGCCTCGGTGCCTGGGACTTTGGGGACAGCGATGATGCCCAGGTGACGCCCTTCACGCTGGATCGTCGAAACGCGGAGCATGAATGGCGGGCGTGGATGCTCGGCGAAGAAGAAGGTGCCGCGCTGGCTTTCTGGCTGGGTGAAGCACCGCGAGTGACCTTAGCTGTGAGGCAAAAGTGGATCACGCATGCGGAGAGCGGTCATGCGATCTGGCGTGATGAAGCGTGGACGGCGCGAGTGGATGCTTCACCGCTTGGTTTTGGCACGCTGGCGGCCCACGGGCATCTCGACGCGATGCATGTCTCGCTTTGGAGCCATGGCGAGCCGCTGGTGATTGATCCGGGAACGGGTGGTTACTACGGAAATGTGGCCTTGCGGGCGAGTCTGGCGGCCTGGGAGGCTCACAATGGTCCGGTGCCGATGTGTGGACGGAGTGTTCCGATGCGTGCGGGGCCGTTTTTATGGCGAGAGCATCACGATGTGCCGAAGATGGAGATCGTGGATGATGCGTGCGTGTTGCGTTTTGCGTGTGATGGGCCATTTACCAAGCGGAGTGTGCAGATTGCGGGCAAGAGTGCCCGCATCACGGATGAGGTTTGTGGTCGCACGGCGCATGTGGTGACGTGGCAACTGGCGCCCGAGTGGCGCATCGGTGGCGAGGATGCACGTGAGTTTATTTTGAGTCACCGAGACGGCGCAGAGGTCAGGCTGCGCATCGAGGGGGATGCGGTCCAAACCTGTGAGGTAGTGCGAAACGTGGTTTCGCCAAGGTTTGGGCAGGTGGTGGAGGCGGCAGCGGTGCGGGTGATCTTCACGGGCAGGCTGGTGAGTATGTTCTCACGCTGAAGAGGGGCCTGCGTGGAGGTTGAGTGAGCGATGGCGGCAGCCATGGCCAAAAACAAAGCCGGGGCCGCTCCTCAGCGAACCCCGGCTCCGCAATGTTGTTGGTTGCGGTAATTAGCGGATGTCTCCAGCGAGTCCTTCCGCGTTCAGAGCGGCGGCCAGTTCGGCCTTGGTGAACTCGCCTTCGACCATGAAGGACTCCGATTTGGCGACGATGTCGTGCTTGGTGATGCCGGAAACATTCTTCACAGCGGCGATGGCGGCATCGGCGCATTTTTTGCAGCAGAGATGTACGCCGGAGACGGTGGCCTTGGTGAGCTTGGCCTCGGGCTTGGCGGATGTTTTGGAAGCGGTGGATTCCTCGCCCTCGACTTTGCCGAAGTAACCGGCGGCGAGGATGGCCTCGACGGCCTTCTTGGCATCGGTCTTCTTTTTCGTCGTGATGGTGACGGTCTTGCCTTCGGCGGTGACGGTGATGTCTTTACCGACACTGGTGCCGGCTTTGACAATGCCGTTGGTGCAGCTCTTGCAGCAGTTGTGCACGCCGGTCATGGTGACGGTGGTTTCGGCGTGTGCGAGTGTGGCGACGGCGAGGAGAGAAAAAATGAAGCGCTTCATGGTACGTGGTGAGACGCTAGCACGGAACACTTTCTTAGCACCAATTGATTTTCTACCTCATTGAAGAGGCTGACTTCATTGAGGCTTCATGATCCACGATGGGATGGATTGATCTATGGTGAGGAAGATGGCGCGGAAGGCGGGAAGAAGTCTTTCGTGCGTGGTTTCGATGTTTTTGGAATCGAACCAGGCGGTGCCGGCATGGGTGCGGCGGAAGGCGTGACGCGTCATGGTGGAGTCGCCGTTCCAGATTTGAAGCCTGTCCGCATCAGGTGAGAAGCCAGCGGAGGATGTCATGGACATGGAGGCGGGGCTTTGATCGAGCGGATGACCGGAGCCGATGAGCTGTGATCCGGCGCGGAGTGTGCTGACGAAGTTCCAGGCACGCACTTCACCGCTGACGGGGAGTGTGATCTCGGTGCTGCGGCTGTGGACAAGCACACCTTCACCGGGTGCGAGAATGGTGGAACCGGCATCGGCGAGGGTGGTATCAGTCTGAAGCGCCCAGTGAGCGCCGAGAGCGGAGGATTTGAGGCGGAAGGGACTGGCGAGGGCGTAATCGAGCAGCGTGCCGTCGTGATCGAACTGCCACTGCGCATAGGTGGCAGGAGCCGCGAGCACGTTGGTGCTCATGCTGTTGGAGGCGGAGAGGTTGTTGATGAGCATGCCGTAGAAGCCCGCCACCTTCTTGCCGCCCCATTGATTGAAGATGTACTGCACATCCAGACGCTGCGTGCGGGTATCATAGGCGAACTGGGCGCGGTCGATATTGGCGATGCTGCCGCCGAAAACGAGGTTCGTGCCCAGAGTGGTGCCAGTGAGCCACTGGATGAGCGGCACGCCATCGCGATCCGTATCGGTGAGGGGCAGGTAAAAGCAACCCTCCCGCTCCGAGTGAAAGCCGAGGTCCACCGTGAGATCCACATCACTGTCACGCGCATCATCGGAGGTGCTGCCGCCGGCCAGCGCCCATTCGCTCGTGGGGGCCACCGCCTTGCTGTCATACACCCGAAGCTAGGCCTGCGTGCCGGCGGTAAAGGCATAGCTCGCCAGCGGGAGCGATTCGCTCGAAAGCTACCCGCCGAGTACCGTGGTGTCCTTCGTGAAGCATTGCAGCCCGGGTTCCCAGCCATTGCCCAGCAGCGGCTCAAAGGTCGCCTGTCCAAAAGCATGCCATCGGCTGCTCCAGTCCCCGTAATTCGTGGCGCTCGGCGTGAATCCGGCCCCGAAAGCGCCCAACTCAAAGGTGAACGAGTCATCCAGCGAGAGGCCGCTGCGATTGAGGAGATCATCCCCGATGCCGCTGCGCCACGAAATCGTCCTCGCGGAGTCCGAGACAGTCAAAAAGGCAAAAAGGAAGGTGAGGAGCTTCTTCATGGCGTCGGAGGTTGTTGCGTCCAGGTGGCGTTTCCGGCACGGCTGATGACAAAAGCGGCCCGCCAGGCATCGAAGAGAGGTTCCAGGCCGGAATCGACCAGATCCGCATCGCCCATCTTGCCCCAGAACTGGCTGCCGCCGAAATCCATGAAGGTGTAGCTCGTGTAAGCCTCCAGGCTTTCCACATCCCCGCGCCACACATGAATGCGATCCGCCTGCGAGGCATCGGGATGGGCAAGGAAACCGGCCAGCGTCGTCATGCTGCGATCCAGCGGACTCATCGGCACGGCCCAGCCAGCGCCCACGAGATTCATCCCGGCACGCAGCGGGCACACAAAGGCATTCGTGCGGGCCACCCCAGCCTGGGGCAGCGTCACCGGCGTGCCGCGGGCATGCAGGAAGACCCCTTCCGCCGCATCCACCACGCGGCCGTTTTGACTCGTCAGCCTCGCATCCCCGCTCAGCACCCACTTCGGCGATCCGCTATTCGTGAAGAGCCAGAACTCACGCAGCAGCCCCGTGGCCCGATCCAGCGTGATGACGCGGTCCGCCAGTTTTTGCAAGGTGTTCGAGCTGAAGCGGCTCACCGGGAAGAGGTCGTTGAAGGTCCAGTGCGCCCGGATCGCGATCAAATCGCCCTGAAGCGTGATCGGCAGCGTCGCCATGGTGCTGCGGGCATTGCTCAAATCCATGCGCAGCATCGTCGCGGTGCTTTGCGCCTCATCGATGTCCCAGCGGTGACCTTCATGATCACCGCCGATGACCTCGATGTAGTAGCTTTTGCCATCCACGAAGTAAGGAGCCAGCGAGCCCGTGCCCACCGCCGTCGTCAGATCGAGCGTCGAACCCGTGATGACACCATCCACCGCCCCGGTGAAGACATCTTTGCGCACCAGCGGCATGCAGAAGGTCTGCGGACGCTGCGGCAGTGAGCGACGCTTCCAGCTCCACACCGGCGTCACCGCCTCCGCTTCCGGCGTGCCGTTGGTATCCGCGTCCAAAGCCACCCGCAGGCGCACCTCGCCGCCATCAAGACCGGTGAGCAGCGAATCACCTTCGATGTTCGTGAAGCGCACCTCTTCGAGGCCGTTCGCCTTCGGCGTCACCACCGGCGTGAGCGTCAGCCCAGTCCAAACGCTCGCCACAGAAGCCTCGACCGCATACACGAGACCCTGCACGCCTCCGGCGCGACGGCACACCACCGCATCCAGCGTGTCTGCCACGGTGCGTTCGATGTAGAAACCGGGGAACTGCGCATCCTCCACGCTGCTGCCGCCACTTTGACCGAGGGCGAATTCCATCAGGTTCGAGTTCCGATCCCCATCGGGATTGTCGTTCGCGCCGTTTTGACCATTGAGCGCATTCTCCGTCTGCCACAGGGCAAAGCTGCGCGGCAGCGCATTCGTGAAGCCAAGGTCGATCGTGAGATCCGTGAAGGGATCGCGGTCATCATCGGTGCCGTTGTCGAGACCGGTCTCACCCTTGGTGCTCGTGGGCGCCGTGCCGATGGCCAGCGTGAAATTCGCCGTGCGCACGCCCGTCACACGTGGGTCAGCCGCGTCGATGCCATCTTCGCTCATGTCATCGTCCCCTACCGCCACACCGGGCATGGATTTCATCCCGCCGAGCGGAGCCGTGCTGGCAAACATCGCGGCAGGAATTTCGAGGTAGTAAGTGCCCGGCGGCACATCCGTGAAGCCGTAAAGGCCATTGCCATTCGTCGAAGTGCCCGACACCTGGCCTCCGGCCGAGGTTTTCAAATTCACCGTCACGCCCGCCAAACCCTCGCCGCTGTCTGCGAAGCCGTTCGAGTTGCGGTCGATGAAGATCATGTTCCCCACGCTCGTGCCAGCAGGTGCCGGGTCCGTGGTGAAGGTAATGCTCACCGAGGCTGTGCAGCCACGCGAATCCGTGGCACGGAGGCTGAAGGTCACCGTGCCCGGCGTCGTCGGCGTGCCGGAGATCAAGCCCGTGCTGCTCAGCGCCAGGCCTGGAGGTAGAGCACCGATGGCGTCAAAGCTATATGGAACCGTGCCACCGGAAGCCGTGATCGTTTCCGCAAGCGCCACCGCCTGCATGCCATTGAACGAGCCGCCATTCGGCGAAATCGTGATCGTCGGGCACACCCCGCGGAAGCCGAAATCGATCGTCATATCGCCATTGGGATCATCCGCATTGTCGTTCGCCGCTCCCATGCCCGTCTCCGTCGTCGAATCCTTCGCTTCGAGGTAGTAGGCGAGACCAAAGAACATCGACGACACACCCGTGGATGAGGGCGTGGGCGCATCGACCCCGTTTTCGTCCACATTGTCATCCGCCCCGGTATCGAAGCCAAAGCCCGCCACGCTCACATGCGAAACCAGCACGCCGCCGGGTTGGAAATTCGCGGGTGGCACATGCACAAAGTAGTTCCCCGGCTCCAAGCCCGTGAAGCGATAGAAGCCGCCACCGCTCGTCACCTGCGACTGCAAAGGCCCGACGAAGAGCGGATTATCCCCCTGGCGGAATACCTGCACCGTCACGCCATCCTTGCCCTCGCCCGCATCCGGCCGCGTATCGCCATCGGCATCTACGTAGACGAGATTGCCCACTTGCAGCCCCTGCGCTGGCAGCGGCACAAAGCCGAGGTCGATGGTCATATCGCCGTCATTGTCCATGCCGAGGTCGTCATCATTACCGAGGCCTGTTTCCGTGGTCGCATTCGTCGGCTCGCTGTCCACCGCGAGGGTGAAAACCGTGCTCGAAATGCCGAAACTGCCCGGCAGAGCCGTGTCAGTGCCGTTTTCGCCCATGTCATCATCCTGATCGTTGTCCGTTCCGGCACCGGGGATCGAAATATGCTGATACAACGGCCCACCTTCGAGGAATTGCGAGGTCGGCACATGCACGAAGAAGCTGCCCGCGCCGAGCTCGCTGAAAAGATAGCGTCCCTGTGCATTCGTCATCACCGGAGCCACCACCGGCTGGGCCACGAGCGGGTTCATGCCCTGCTGGTAAAGCTGCACCGTCACATTCGGCACGCCCTCACCTTCATCCGCACGACCGTTGCGATTCTGGTCGATGAAGATCAGGTTTCCGACTGAAAGCGGCACCTCCACCGTCACTCCCTGCATCACCGTGATGTCCGCCTTGCAGCCGTAAAAATCCGTCGCCCGCAGGCGCAGCTCGTAATTGCCTGGAAGGCGGATCGTCCCAGTCAGACGGCCTGCCGAACTCAGCGTGAGACCTTCCGGCAGGTTCAGCATCGTCGTCCAAGTATAGGGGAAGGTGCCGCCAGTGGCGAAGAAGCTCTGGTCAATCGGATCACCTGACATGATCGAAGGCAACGTGGAAGGTGTGAGCGAGATCCGCGGGCAATTCCGCGTGAAACCCAGGTCCATCGTCAGATCGAAATTCGCATCCACCGTGGCATCCTGCGTCGCGCCCTGGCCGAACTCGCCCAACTGCGTGCCAGCCTGCGATTCATCCGTCGGTTCCAAAGCGGCGCTGAGTTCGAAAACCTCCGTCGAGACGCCGGTGAGCGTCGGATTCACCGCATCGACCCCATCTTCGCCCGCGCCGGCATCACCGGAGGCCGCGCCGGTCATCGAAACCGTGCCGTAAAGCCGTTTATCGAGCCGAAACTCGCCCGCTGGGATGTGCAGGAAGTAGCGGCCGGGCGTCAGATTCTCGAAGAGGAACCTCCCGCCACCCGCTGTGATGCGCTGGGCCAGGGGGACGGTGCCGTTTTCAGCGAACAGCATCACCACCACGTCATCGCGGCCTTCGCCCTGGTCGGCGGCATGGTTTCCATTGTCATCAACGAAGACCAGATTCCCCACCGCCGCCTTTCCGGCCTCGAAAGTGAAGCCAAAGTCCCGCGTGAGGTCCGTGGAGTTGTCATTCGAGAGATTATCCGCGTCGGCGAAGAGTCCCCTCTCGCCTGTCGCTTCACTGGGTGCCGAGCCTGCGGTCAAATTGAAGGCATCCGTCACCACGCCCACGAGCAGCGACATCGCCGAGTCCTCGCCTGTATCATCATCGGTGAGTGGTGAGGCCCCGCTCATCGGCGTGGCCCCCGAAAGCGGCTTCCCGGCATTGAATTCAATCGCCGGAATCATCAGGCGGTAGTCACCCTCGATCAGATCCTCAAACAGGAAGCGCCCCTGCGAATCCGTGCGCGTCTCCAGATGCGGCAGTTCCGTTTCCACATCCTGCGAACCCAAATACAAGCACACCAGCACCCCTGGAATGCCCTCGCCCTCATCCGCGTGGCCGTTCGAGTTCATGTCCGCGAACACCAGATTCCCCACGGCCACCGGTTTGTAGAAGCCAAAGTCCAGCGTGAGGTCCGAATCCGTATCGTGGGCATCATCCGCCTCGGAAAGGTAGCCCGTTTCCAAGGTCAGCGCGTCCGGCGCTCCGCCGGTGATCAGCGTGATCGTCGGTGTGCGAATGCCGTTCATCGCCGGATCAGGATCATCAAAGCCATCCTCGCCCACGTCATCATCCGTCGAGTAGCCCATCACGCCCGGCAGGCTTAGCGAACCCTGCAATTCCCCCTGCAGCCCGAATTCTGCGGGCGGGATGAAGGCGATGTAACTGCCATCCGGCACGGGCGGCAGCAAAAACGAGCCATCGCCAACCGTCACCGCCGAAGCCACCGGCTGCGCCGTGAGCGGATCGTCATTTTCGGCAAAAAGCTGCACCGCGACCCCCGCCACGCCCTCGCCGAGATCGAAGCGGAAATTCGCGTTCTGGTCCCGGCAAACCACGTTTCCGACCATGACATTCGCACGCGCTTCCTTGGCCGCGAAGCTCAGAATGAGCGCCGCAAGCCAGCCAGCCAGCCAAACTTTAGGAGAGGAAAGGGTCATCAGAATGCCAATTTATAGATAATATGGCAATCCTAATTAATTTACAAGCTCAATTCCCACCCCCGCCGCCAATGGTGATCCGTTTCTGCGGGATCGGTGACTCGATGATGCCCTCGCTCGTTTCCTGCTTCAGCCGGAGCTGTCCGCAGGCCGCCGCGATGTCGTGGCCCTTTTCCCTTCGCAAAGTCGCCGTCACCCCGGCGGAGGTCAGCACCTCCAAAAAGGCATCCTGCCGCTGCTCGGAAGGCCGTTTCCAGGGCAAACCGTCCACCGTGTTGTAGGGGATGAGGTTCACCTTCGCGTTCACGCTCCGCGCCCGTTTGGCCAGCATCCGAGCCTGGTCGAGGCCGTCATTTACGTCCTCGATCAGGATGAATTCAAAGGTCAGGAACTGCTTCCGCTTCGCATTCCAGGCCTCCAGCGCCTCAAAAAGCTCCGCCAGCGGGTACTTGCGATTCACCGGCATGATTTCATTCCGCACCGGATCGCTCGCCCCGTGCAGGGAGATGGCCAAGCGGATTTGCAGCGGGAAATCCGCCAGCTTGTGGATCTGTGGCGCCAGCCCGCTCGTGCTCACTGTCATGTGCCGCGCCCCGATGCCGATGCCCCACTCCGCGTTCAGGATCTCGATGGCCTTGATGAGGTTCGAAAAATTCGCCAGCGGCTCGCCCATGCCCATGAAGACCAGGTTATCCACCCGCTCGCCCGTGTGCGCCTCCACCTGCACGATCTGCTCCACGATCTCCCCCGCCGTCAGATTCCGCGTGAAGCCCGCCAGCCCGCTGGCGCAGAACTTGCAGTCGTAGGCGCAGCCCACCTGGCTCGACACACACAGCGTCCGCCGGTCCGATTTGCCGCCGTAAAGCGCCGGATTCGCCGGAATGAGCACCGTCTCCACGTAGCGACCGTCATTCAACTTCAGCAGAAACTTCCGCGTCGTGTCCGCCGAACCGCTCACCGTGGCGATGGACATCGACCGCGTCACCAGCCGCTCCTTCAGCCGCTCACGCAGCGCCTTCGGCAGGTTCGTCATCGCTTCGATGTCCGCCACGCGACGCACAAATGTCCACTCCACCACCTGCTTCGCCCGGAAACCCGGCTCGCCCATCTCCTTGATCAAAGCCTCCACCTCCGCCGGCATCATGCCGAGGAGGGATTGGGGCGCTTTTTGGTCCATCATCCCGCACTAGTGGCGTGGAAACCCCGCTTGGAAATTCGAGATTTGCGCCGCGATCACGACTCCGCCGCCGTGATCATCCGATCAAACTGCCGCTCCACCTCCCGGATCGTCTCCGCATCGAGCCTGAAGCTCACCGGCCCACGCACCAGCGTGTTTTTGAAAATGCCCTGCCGCACGAGCAGATGCTTCTCCACCGCCAAAAAGCCATCCAGGCTCGTCTGCATCGAAACCAGCGCGGCTAGCGGCCCGTGGATGCGATCCGCCTTGTCTGCATCGCCAGCTTCGAGCGCCTTCCAAAGCGGCACCAAGCCACGAATCAGATCCGCGCCCGGCATCGTGCCCGCCACGCCACGCTTGAACGAATCCACCAACGCCATGCCGCCTGTGCCCTCAAACACACGAGCACGGCCCTTCGTCGCATCGCGCAACTCGCTCAGCTTCGGCCCGATGGGGCTCGCCTCCGGCTTGTACTGCACCCGCTCCGGCCCAAACTCCTCCAACAGCCGCGCCTGCATGCCAATCGGCATCGGTTTGCCCACATAGCCGCTCGCATCCTGCACGATCACCGGAAGGCCAATCGCCTCAATGATCCGCGTGTAATACGCCAGCAGCTCCCCCTCGCCGATCCCGATGGAAACCGGCGGAATCGCCATCACGGCATCCGCGCCCACGCTCTCCGCATGCCGCGCATACCGCTCCGCCACCTTCGACGACTCCGCGCCCACACTGATCACCACCACCCCGCGATCCTTGCCCAACCGGCACGCCGCCGCCGCCAGCGCCTCCCGCTCCTCACTATCCAACCTCAACGTCTCCGACACCATCGCCATCACGATCCCATTCGCGCCGCAGTCGTAAAGCCACGCGATCTCCCGCTCCAGCGTCTCCTGATCGAGCGTCTCATCCTCCAGCCAAGGGGTTTGGAAAACCGGCAGGACGCCGCGAAGTTCGTGTTTGTTTGTCATAGTTCAATATTCACCAAAGCAGTTTCTCGCCATCCAGCACCAAAACACTGCCCGTCATGAAACTGCTGGCCTCGCTGGCGAGGTAGAGTGCGAGCGGTCCGATCTCCTCAGGACGACCCCAGCGGCCTACGGGGATACTGGCGGCCACTTCGGCTTCAAACTCGGGCTTTTCGCCGATCCAGCGGCGGTTCGCATCGGTCAAAAACGGACCGGGCGCGATGGCGTTCACGGTGATGCCATGCACGGCCCAATCCGCCGCCACGGCCTTCGTGAACATGGCGAGGGCACCTTTCGAGGCCTCATAACTGCGACCGCGCATCGCCTTGCCAGGCCAGAGGGCGTTGATGGAGGCGATGTTGATGATGCGCCCCCACTTTCGCGGGATCATCGCCCCGCCGAGGCGTTTGGTGAGGATAAAGGCCTGCGTCAGATTGAGGTCGATGATCCGCTGCCAGTCTTTCAGCGCCAAATCCTCCGTCGGCGTGTTGATGCGGCGACCGCCCACGTTGTTGATGAGGATGTCGACGGGCGGATGATCCCGCAGAAGCACCTCGCACAAGCGCTCGGCTTCTTCGGGCTTGGAGAGATCGGCTTGGATCGTGGTGAAGGGCCATTCCTCGCGGGCCTTGAGCAGGTTCGCCTCACTCGATCCCGTGATGATGACCTCCGCCCCGGCCTCACTCAAGGCCTTCGCCATCTCCAAACCGAGCCCACGCGAGCCACCGGTGATGAGGGCACGTTTTCCATCGAGTCGAAAAAGGTCGAGAACAGGCATGAGGCATCGAAAGCGGGTGACGAAGCTCGTTTCTTGCCGAGCATCTCACGAGCATGCCCGAACCCTTCTCCAGTTTCATGAGCCGTGCGCTGTTTGATCCGCAGCGCGGCTACTACACGCGGAACATCAAGACCGTCGGTGCTCGTGGAGACTTCAGCACCTCGGCCACGCGTTCGCCGGCGCTCGGAAAGCGCATCGCGGCATGGCTGAAGGGGGCGCAGAATGTGATCGAGATCGGCGCGGGGAACGGGCAGCTCATGGAGCAGGTGCAGAGGTCACTTGGCATGCTGCGGCGCTGGCGAATGCGGTTTCACATCGTCGAGACCTCGCCCGTGCTTCGTGAGCAGCAGCAGAAGCGTCTTAAAGGCGTGACGTGGCATGAAACCATCGAGTCCGCGCTCGCGGCGACGGGCGGGGATGCGTGGATTTATCACAACGAGCTTCTCGATGCCTTTCCGGCCACTTTGATCGAGTGGCGCGGCGGGAGGTGGCATGAAGTTTGGGTGCCAGAGGAGTTGCGACCGCTCGAAATCGACCCGCAGCCGTTTTCAGCCTTGCGGCACACGGCTTTCGCGGATGGCCAGCGATGCGAAATCCATCCGAGCATTCGCGAGTGGATGCAAAAGTGGTCGGCGCATTGGAAACGCGGTCAGATGCTCACCATCGACTACGGCGATGAATTTCCAGCTTTGTCTCACCGGAGGCCGGGCGGGACCCTTCGAGGTTATTTAATGCATCAGCGGCTTTACTGGCCGGAGCTGCTGCAAAGCCCCGGTCGCATGGATTTGACGGCGGACATCAATTTCACCGATTACCGCGCCTGGTGCCGTGAGCTCGGCTGGGAGGAGCTGAGCTACCAAACCATGGCGGAATGGTCTGGCTACGGTGAAGCTGATGGCGCAGGCGGGGCCTTCAAGTGTGTGATTCACGCCGCGGCGGCGGCGGGGAGGATGTGTCCATAAGTTTGTAGCAATACCCGTGACAAAGGCACGATTATTGCGCTTGAAAAGCGGCCCCCCTCACCCCATGAAAACACACAGCACTCTCACGCTGCTCACGTGTCTTGGCTTCGCCGGCCTGTCACCCGTACCACTCGAAGGCAAGCCATCCAAAAAGACCGCTGCGGCCGCCTCTCACAAAAAAGGTAAGGCCCCCACGGCCCAAAGCCTCGTGGATGACATGTGTAAAGCGGTGGTCTGCATCGTGCAGCAGTCCGAGCCGATCAATGACAAGGCCAAGCAGACGAAGCCCTACTGGCAGGGCCTGAGCGATACCTGGGACGGGCTGGACTTGATGGAAGAGGCATCGCCAAGAAGAACTCGAACATGCTCAAGGGCCTGGAGAATGTGGGGCGCGGCCTGACGCAGACGTCAGCGAGCTGGGGCATGATCCGTGGCAAGTATCTGAGAGGTGAGGAGAAGGGCGGCGCAGATAAGAAAAGCAAATTTGATGCGCCGCCGCGTTCAAGGAGTTGCCGTGGAATGTCAACTTCGCCAGCGTGGCATTTTCACCACTCAAAGAGGCTCGGCGGCCTGTTCAGCCGGGCAGTTTGTCGTTCGGGCTTTAGCCCGTCCGGGAGCGTCCGATCAAGGCCTGAAGGCCCCTGCCCGCAGTGCTTCGCACAGCGATGCAGGCGGGGAACGACAAACATCAACGCATCGGCAACGCGGACGGCCCGATCGAATATGTGATCCACCAGCCATCGAAGGTAAAATGATGAACCCAATCATTCCACCCTTTTCATGGATGCCTTGCTTCACCGCAGGCTGAGCTTCGTGATCTCTTCAGCGCTGAGCACACGGTCAAACACCGCGACTTCATCCAGGCGGCCTTCCCAGTTGTCGGCGTTGTCGCTGCGGCCGCCGAGGAAGAGAGCGGGGATTTTCACGGCGGGGGCCTCGGCTTCGAGATCGAGGGCTCCATTGAAATAGACGAGCACTTTGCCGCCTTTCCGCACGAGGGCGATGTGCTGCCAGGTCCAGCGAGGCAGCTCGGTTTTGCCGGCGAAGAGAGCTTCACCAGCTTGGAAGACGAGTTTGCCGGTGTTTCCGCTTTTGCCGCCGATGCCGAGGTGCTCGCCGAAGGCGCTGGTGCCGTGGTTGTGATCGCGGGAGTAAAACCAGCCGCAGAAGTCGCGGGCCTCATTCGGCATGCCGTTCCAGATCCACAGCGAGAGCGTGTAGTCATCGCCGAGGCCGCTGAGATCGGAGCACAAACGACCGCCGACAAAGTGCGGCGCACGCTGCCCGGCGGGCGGGCCATCGAGGTAGTAGGCCACACCGCCCTCGTAGCTGGCGTGGCGCTGGTTCTTCGTAACATCGGCGGCCACGGGGCCGGTGAATTCATTCAAGCGCCAGAACGAACGCGGGCCGAGATCCGCCGTGGCCTTCGCAGCGGCTGTGGCGGGCAGCACCCAGGCTTTGCGCGGGGCTTTACTCACCGTTTCGAGCAAACCGATGGCCGCCTGAGTGATCTTTGGCTCCGCCATGACCTCGAGGCCAGCGGAACGTGCAGCCCAGGTGTTGTAACCGCCCCAGGCATGCATCTCAGGCGGCGGGATGTAGCCATCGCCACCGTTCGCCAGCTCGATGACCATCGTGTGAGGCAGCGGGCTGGCGGCTTTGATCTTGAGACCGGTGATCGCATAGGTTTCGTTCGGCGTGGTGGCAATGCCGATGGGGCCGATGCGCAGCGCCTGCACGACGATCTCCGTCTGCTGGCGCTCATGCAGGATGATCTGCTCGCGGGCATAGACCTCCGTCGGCGTCTTCGCCAAACGATCGCCCATCTCGGCGACGATGCGCTGGGCCCATTCGAGGCGTTGTTTGTCCGGCACGCGGTATTTCAGCGTCAGGCGCCGCTCGGCCATGGCCACATCGACATCACTGCGATACTCGATTTGCGTGTAGGCCTTCATCGCGATGTCGAGCAGGCCCTGGGTGTACTCGTCGATGGTGGGCTTCGGGCGGTCTTTCTCCGGCACTTTGTAATCGACGCGGTAGATGTCCCCGCTGCAACCGTGGGACATGATGCCGACCATGCCGCCCTGCGGGTCGATGCGTTGTTTGAGGCCCTCCGAGAAGAGGCCGAAGTAGTCGGCGCTGATGTCCTTGTCGCCAAAGTAGTGCATGGAGAAGTTCGCCAGCACGGCGAGCGGCTTGCCCTCGGCGCTTTGAATGGAGATGAGCGAGAGATCAGGGTCCTCGGGGCCGGATTCGCCGGTCACATCATCCCACCTACGGCCAGCATGCATGTTCGCCCGCACGCTCAGGTTGCCAAAAGGGTCCTCCGCGAGCTTGTCCGGCCTGCGGATCCACTGGCGCAGCGCCGTGAAGGCCGCCGCGTCCTCCTTCGCAAAACCGATGCGGGCCGGTTTGAGCGCCTTTTGCGCCGCCGCGATGGCTTCGACGAGTTTTTCCTTCAAAAAAGGCACATAAGCCGGATCCCCCTCCGTGCCGAGGCAGCCCATCGAAGCCGGTGCCGTATGCGAATGCGTGGCGGAGATCAGCATGTGATCGGCGGCGATGCCCGTCTTCGCCGCCGCCGCCTTCTTCGCCACATCGAGCAGCTCACGTCCCATCATGCAGCTATCCACCACGACGATGGCAACCGACTCCTTCCCATCCGTGGCCACGATGGCACGGGCATTCACCCGCGTGTGGATCTTGTCGAGGTAGCGACTGAGCATCCCGCCATTCACCAACACCGGCAGCTTCGGCGGCGTGATGTCGATCACCGCCGCCCCAGCCTGGAACTCCGCGTGAAGCGGTTGAGCAGCGAGAAGGGCGAGCAGCGGGAGAAGGTCGCGGATCATGGTCCGCAGAATACGGGTACTAATGTGAATTTTCGATTTTAGCCCCCGCAAAAGCTTGGCTTTTTGAATGGAATAAACCTCACATGCTCAAATCATGATGCGTTGATGCGAAAGGTTGACCCTTCGCAGTCTGGCGCTAGTTTCGGCCATGCCCGCCCGTCCCAACTGCCGCCCCGAACTCGAAGCCGCCATGCGCCAGCGCATCCTCGTGATCGATGGTGCCATGGGCACGACCATCCGCGAATATAAAGCCAAGGGTGTGCTCGACGAGACAGCGGCTCGCGGCACTCGCTTTGCCAAGAACGAAAAGGACCTGCTCAACAATGGCGACATCCTGAGCATCACGAAGCCGGAGATCATTGAGGACATTCACCGCCGCTTCCTGGAGGCCGGGGCAGACATCATCGAGACGAATACCTTCGGGGCGACCTCCGTGGCGCAGAGCGATTTGTTCATCGAAGACCCGCGTGACCACGGTGGGCGGAAGGACCCGGAGTTCTACCAGAGCGTGATCGAAAACGCCTACGTCAATGAGGTCGCGTGGGACATCAATTTCATGTCGGCACAGCAGTGCCGGAAGTGGGCGGATCGCGTGGCGAATGACACGGGCGTGAAGCGCTACGTGGCTGGTGCCATCGGGCCGATGACGGTGTCGCTGAACTTCCAGGTGGATGCTGATGATCCGGCGTTTCGCCCAATCACCTTTGATCAAGTGAAGCAGGCTTACATGCACCAAATCCGCGCCTTGATCGCGGGGGGGAGCGACACGCTGCTCGTGGAGACGATCTTCGATTCGCTGAATGCGAAGGCGGCGCTGTTTGCCATTCAGGAAGTGTTTGAGAAGGACCAGGTCGAGCTGCCGGTGCAAATCTCCGCCGCGATGGTGAAGGGCCGCACGCTGGTTTCCGCGCAGGACGTGGAGGCTTATCTCAATGCGATGATGCATGTGAAGCCACTGAGCATCGGCATGAACTGCTCGGCGGGTCCTGATGAAATGCGGCCGTATATCGAGGAGCTCGCGGCGAAAGCGGGTTGCTTCGTCTCCGCGTATCCGAATGCGGGTCTGCCGAATGCGTTGGCACCGACGGGCTTTGACCTGCTGCCGCATCACATGGCCGAGTTCGCGACGGATTTCGCCAAATCGGGCTTTGTGAACATCATGGGCGGCTGCTGTGGCAACACGCCCGCTCACATCGAAGCCATCGCCAAGGCTGTGAAGGGAATCGAGCCGCGTCATGTGCCGACACCAGAGCCGATCATGCGTTTGTCGGGCACGATGGCCTACAATCACACGAAGCTCGCGAACTACCTCATGATCGGCGAGCGCACGAACGTGGCTGGCTCGCCGAAATTCGCCAAGCTCATCAAAGAAGGCAAGCTGGAGGAGGCCGTCAGCGTCGCACGTCAGCAGGTCGAAAATGGAGCCAACGTCATCGACGTGTGCATGGACGAAGGCCTCATCGACGGCGTGGACATGATGACGAAGTTCCTCGCGCTCCTGCAAACCGAGCCGGAGGTGACGAAAGTGCCCATCATGGTCGATTCGTCGAAGTGGGAAGTCGTCGAGGCCGGATTGAAGATGCTGCAAGGCAAGGGCATCGCGAACTCCATCTCGATGAAGGAAGGCGAAGAGGCCTTCCGCGAGCGTGCAGGCAGCATCAAACGCTACGGTGCCGCCGCCGTGGTGATGGCCTTTGACGAAAAAGGCCAGGCCGCGACCTACGAGGACAAGATCCGCATTTGCGAACGCGCCTACCGCATTCTCGTCGATGAAGTGGGCTTCAATCCGCAGGACATCATCTTTGATCCGAACATCCTCACCGTCGCCACCGGCATGGAGGAGCACAACAACTACGCGCTCGACTTCATCAACGCGACCCGCTGGATCAAAGAAAACCTCCCCGGTGCCAAAGTCAGCGGCGGCGTGAGCAACATCAGCTTCAGCTTCCGCGGCAACAACAAGGTGCGTGAGGCCATGCACAGCGCCTTCCTCTTCCACGCCATCAAAGCCGGCATGGACATGGGCATCGTGAATGCCGGGATGCTCGAAGTGTATGAGGACATCCCGAAGGAGCTCCTCACCAAGGTGGAAGACGTGCTCCTCAATCGCCATCCCGGTGCCACCGAGGCGCTCGTCGAATTTGCGGAGCAGTTCAAAGGCGTCGCCGGAGCCAAGCGTGCCGAAGCCGATCTCTCTTGGCGTGAAGCCAGCGTCGAGAAGCGTCTGGAGCATGCGCTGCTCAAAGGCATTACCGATTTCATCATCCCCGACACCGAGGAAGCGCTCGTCAAATACGGCGTGCCTCTCAAAGTCATCGAAGGCCCGCTCATGGACGGCATGAAAGTCGTCGGGGATCTCTTCGGCGAAGGTAAAATGTTCCTCCCACAGGTGGTGAAGTCCGCCCGCGTGATGAAACAAAGCGTCGCGGTGCTCACCCCGGCGATGGAGGCCGAAAAGCTCAAAAATCCCGTCTCCAAAGGCGCGGGCAAATTCCTCATCGCCACCGTCAAAGGCGATGTGCATGACATCGGCAAAAACATCGTCGGCGTCGTCCTGGCCTGCAATGGCTTCGAAGTCACCGACCTCGGCGTCATGGTGCCCTGCGATAAGATTTTGGAAAAGGCACGGGAGATCGGCGCGGATGTTATCGGCCTGTCCGGCCTCATCACACCATCGCTCGATGAAATGACGCATGTGGCCTCCGAGATGGAGCGCCAGGGTTTCAAAGTGCCGCTGCTCATCGGCGGTGCCACCACCAGCGCCGCGCACACCGCCATCAAGATCGCCCCGCATTACTCCGGCCCCGTGGTGCATGTGCTGGATGCCTCACGCTCCGTGCCGGTCACGACCTCCTTGATCAGCGAGGAGCACAAAGCCGCCTTCGTGGCTCAAAACGAGACACGGCATGACGAAATGCGTGCCAAATACGGCCAGAAGAAGGCCCGCGACATCCTCAGCATCGACGCCGCTCGGGCAAACAAGTTCACCTGCGACTGGAGCAGCGTCGAAATCGCCAAACCCGCCAAACTGGGAGAGGTAACCATCCTGCCTTCCATCGAAGAGCTGCGCCGCTTCATCGACTGGTCGCCCTTCTTCCACACTTGGGAACTGCGTGGCCGCTGGAATTCGAAGGAGCAAACTTTCTCCAGCGCCTGGGACGAAGCTGACAAGAAAGCCGGTGCCGAAGCCGAGGCCGCCAAGCTCTATCGCGATGCGAATGCCTTGCTCGACCTCATCATCAAGGAGCAATGCTTCACCGCCAAAGGCGTCGTCGGCTACTTTGAGGCCAACAGCGTCGGTGACGACATCGTTCTCGCCAACGGCACCGCCTTGCACACGCTGCGTCAGCAACAGATCAAGAAAGACACGCCAAACTACGCCCTCGCCGATTTCATCGCGCCGAAGGACAGCGGCCGCACTGACTACATCGGCGGATTCGCCGTCACCATCCACGGTGGTGATGAGTATGCGAAGACCTACGATGCCGTGAACGACCCGTATTCCAGCATCATCGTCAAAGCGCTCGCGGATCGCCTCGCGGAGGCCTTTGCCGAGTGGCTGCACCAGCAGGCCCGCTTCCAGTGCGGCATCGAAAAGCCTGGCGACCTCAGCAACGACGAACTCATCCGCGAAAAGTATCGCGGCATCCGTCCCGCACCCGGTTACCCCGCGCAGCCGGACCACACCGAGAAAAAGACCCTCTTCGCCCTCCTCGACGCCACCGCCAAAACCGGCTGCGAGCTCACCGAAAGCTTCGCCATGCACCCCGGTGCCAGCGTCAGCGGCCTCTACTTCAATCACCCGCAAGCCCGCTACTTCGGCATCTCCACCGACCTCGGCAAAGACCAGGTCGAAGATTACGCCGCAAGAAAAGGCATGCCGCTGGCGGTGGCCGAGAAGTGGCTGAGCTCCTGGCTCAGTTATTGACCTTCGTGCACCAGCGTGAAGCCCACGCCGAGGCCTTTCATGGCCTTGGTGAAGGTCGCGTGGCTCCAGTATTGTGGCTCGGCCATCTTTGTGTCGGCCTTCAAAGGCTCAAAATGGATCGCAAACTCGTCTTTGACCTCCAGCGACGGCACCAGCGTCAGCGGCCTCTACTTCAATCACCCCCAAGCCCGCTACTTCGGCATCTCCACCGACCTCGGCAACGTCCCAAGTCGAAGACTGCGCCGTGAAAAAAGGCATGCCGATGACGGTGGCGGAGAAGTGGCTGAGCTATTGAGGCGTTGCCGCGAATGCCTTCTCTAGCAGGTCAGCGACGCCGAGTCCTCTCGCCTCGGCTCGCAGACGGGCCTCATCCAGTGTTCCTGCCTGAACTCGCAGGATACCGAGGATGTCATTCCACTGGCGATCGGAGAGTTCTCCACCGAGGCGGAACCATTCAAGCTTCGCCAGGATGGAGTGCTCGGCGCTGGCGAAGTAGGGATCGTGTTGGACGTCATCATCTCCAAGCGACAGGCGCATGGCTGAAGCAAACTGACTCTGCTCAAAAGGCCGTTCCTTGGAGACGAATACGTCCACCTTCTGCGCCGTGTCGAGATGGATGAGATTGAACGACGACTTCGCCGAGATCGCCTCACGGATCGCGGCTTCATCCGCATACCAGGCTTCGCCCAGCGCCTGGAGCAGCGGTCTGACGTGAGTCGGCGTCAGCCTCGCCACCATGTCTGCATCCAACGTGGCTCGCGGCACCCCGTGCTGCGAGCTGGCCAACGAACCGCCGATAAAGTAGTCCACGCCCAGGTTCTCAAAGATCATCGCCACCTCGATGGCCAGCATCAAGGTCTCATCCATGCTGAGCACCTCCATACACCCGCTCCGCGAGTTCCTCGCCCAGCCACCGGCTGGCAAAAGCCAGGCGCAACTGGTCCGCACTGGCAGCGGGGTGGGCCTCGACCACTCGCTGCCAAACCATCCTCCTCAACGAAGCGCTGCGAGTGATGGCTTGGCGCACGCGTTTCCTCGCAGGCATTCGGGCATACAGCTCCATCTGAAGAGCGTCAGCGGCAGGCGAGGTATCATTCATGAGTCCGAAAGTAAGCGCAGCACACGCTTCGGCAAGGATCACGTCGAAGTGGCTGCACTCCTGGCTCAGTTATTGACCTTCCTGCACCAGCGTGAAGTCCACCCCGAGGCCTTTCATGGCCTCGGTGAAGGTCGCGAGGCTCCAGCCATGAGGCTCGGCCTTATTCGCGTCGGCCTTCAAAGGCTCAAAATGGATCGCGAACTCGTCTTTGACCTCCAGGGACGGCACCAGCGTCACCGAGCCTTTCCAGCCTGCGAAGAGTTGATCGACCGCTGCTTTGTGTTTCGCATACTCGGGCATCTTCACGCGTAGTGTCGCCAGATACGGCGTGCCATGCAGCGGGATCGCCTCGCGCACGGCCTGGGCGATTTGATGATCGCTCACCGTCTTCGGGTTGAAGGTCACCTGAGCGTAGTTGTCGATGATCTGCACCACCTGCACATCTTCCACGCCCTTTGTCTCGCCGATGGATTGCTGCACCATGTACACGCAGCTCCCGCATTCCACGCCCGATACATAAAACGTCCTCGTCACCGCCGGATCGGCGGCGTTCAGCGTGGCGGACATCAAAACAATCGCAGTGAGGAGTTTGAGCATGGGAGAGCCATATACGACCTGCGTTCGCCCATTCTTCGGCAAGGAAATGCTTGCCTCGGAATGCTTGGGAACGTCATGCTGGTGCATGTCCCCGTCACCGCCTGCCAAGCTCCTGCCCGTCTTTCTCTTCAACGGTGCCTACATCGCCATCGCGGCGGCCTTGTCGGTGTCGCGGAGGAATGGCGAGTTCATCTTTTACATCGTCGTCATGCTGGTGCTCATCGCCGTGATGAGCCTCGTGCACAGCCGGGTGAAGCTCACCACCGGACTGCTGTGGGCCTTTTCGATGTGGGGACTCGCTCACATGGCGGGCGGACTCACGCCGCTGCCTGCTGGCTGGCCTTACAATGGCGATCAAGCCGTGCTCTACAGTTGGTGGCTCATCCCACAGCGGCTGAAGTATGATCAAATCGTGCACGCCTACGGCTTCGGCATCACCACCTGGCTGTGCTGGCACATCCTGCGAAACGCCCTGCGCCAACCGGATGGTAGAGCAGTGCGGCCCACCTTTGGCATGCTCACCCTCTGCGCCGCCGCTGGCATGGGTTTTGGCGCTTTGAACGAGGTGCTGGAGTTCATCGCCGTGCTCACCATCCCGAACACCAACGTCGGCGGCTACGAAAACACCGCCTGGGACATGGTTTCCAACCTCGTCGGCTCCACCGCCGCCGCCGTGGTAATCCGCGTCACCACATCCCTTGAGAGAGAGCCAAGCCCCTGACGTTCCATGCCGCATGCGCTTTCTCGTCATCGCTTTGCTGTTGTTTTCACTCTGCCCGCCGCTGCACGCTCAGAAGGCGAAAAAGAAGGCCAACCCGACGAACTCTGATGACATGTGGGTGACGTCGCCCGTGCCGGAGCTGCCGGCGAACGTCACGCATCACACTTTCACCAGCGCCTCCATGAAGCGTGAGGTGGGCTACTGCCTCTATTTGCCGCCCGGTTATGAAAAGCACACGCAGCGCCGCTATCCGGTGATTTACCATCTGCATGGTGCCGGCGGCAATGAGACGCGCAGCGTGTATTCTGCCAGTGTGCTGCACGAGGGCATCCTCGCGGGCAAACTGCCGGAGATGATCATGGTCTTCCCGAATGGCGGACGCACCACCATGTATCAGGACAGCGGTGATGGCCGCTTCATGGCGGAGACAATGATGATCAAAGAGCTCATCCCGCACATTGATGCCACTTGCCGCACGCTCGCGGATCGCCAAGCACGCTGCATCGAGGGCTTCAGCATGGGCGGGCGCGGCTCCACCCACCTCGCCATGCGTTTCCCTGAGCTGTTTGCCTCGCTCTTCAATCAAAGCGGCAACGTGTATCACGTCTCCGATGTCTCGAAGGCTCCCAATTCCTACCTCGGCAGCGATCCCGAGCGCCTGAAGGCCAATGACCCGTATCGCAACCTCGAAAAGAACCTCGCCTACATCCAAGCCAACCTCCGCATCCAGGTGGCCTGCGGCACCGCCGATCCCGATCACCTCATCACCGTGCGTGAATACCACGAGGCGCTCACCCAAGCCAGCATGCCACACAGCTACTTCGAGGTCGAAGGCCTCGACCACAACCAGAAGAAGATGATCGACGGCCGCAAAGCCTCCTGGTTCGACTTCCACCTCGAATCACTCCGACTCAACCACATCGACCTCCACTACCTCAAACCATGAAAAACACCTTCTTTGCGCTCCTTGCGATCTTTGGCGGCCATTTGATCGCCGCCGAACCCACGCTGCTCTTCTCCGACGACTTTGCCCGCGATGAAAAAACACCCGGCAAAGAAGACCTCGGCAATGGCTGGACCAGCAACAGCGGCTGGCGGGCCAAAGGCCATCAGCAGGTCGATCTCATCGACGGTGTGATGCACGTCACCAAGCATGCCGAGGCTGATCACGGCGTGGCCATCTTCCACAACGTCGAGTTCCAGGACGGCATCGTCCAGCTCCGCTTCAAACTCGGCGCGGGCGACGACATCGGCGTCGATTTCGTCGATCGCGAACTCAAAACTGTCCACGCCGGTCATCTCTGCATGGCCCGCGTGACCAACAAAGCCCTCACCATCATGGATTCCAAGACCGGCGGCATGGACAACCAGATCCGCGAGCGCCGCCAGGCTGGCGACAAGTCCCCCGAACTCGCCGCCTTGCTCAAAACCAAGACCAAAGCCTTCAAACTCGACCTCCAAGCCGCCGAATGGCATACCCTGCACATCACCGTCGCTGGTGATACGATGTCAGTGAAGATCGACGGCCACGACACCGGCACTTTTTCCAGTGAAGGCATCGCCCATCCCACGAAACGCATGATCACCCTCGCCATGAACAAATCCGCCCAGGTGGATGACGTGAAGGTGTGGAGGCTGAAATGAGCCGAGCTTTCATCGGCATCGCACAAGCCGGTCATGACCGGCCCGAAAAGCCCGGTTGACGCCCTCGCTTTGGGGAATACTCTCCGCACTGCCGGACGCATCAACAAATCATGATTCGTCCATATATAACCCAAACGACCACCTCCATGTCCAGCTCTTACATCTTCTCGTCCGAGTCCGTCGGCGAAGGCCATCCTGACAAAGTTGCCGATACCATTTCCGACGCCATCCTCGACGCCTGCCTCAAGATCGACCTGAAAAGCCGCGTCGCCTGCGAAACCTTCGTGAAGAGCAATGTCGTCGTCGTCGGTGGTGAAATCACCATCCCGAAGCTCCAGAACAAGAAGCTTGGCACCACCAAGCCCATCGACGAAGTCATCAACGTCGGCCAGGTCATCCGTGACGCCATCCGTGGCATCGGTTACACGAATGTGGACGATGTTTTCCACGCCGACCAGATCTTCATCAACAACTACCTCACCATCCAGAGCCCCGACATCGCTCAGGGCGTGGACGCTGAGAAAGCCGAAGGCAAAAAGCACGGCGAACAGGGCGCTGGCGACCAGGGCATCATGTTTGGTTATGCCTGCAATGAAACGCCCGAGCTCATGCCCGCGCCGATCATGTTTGCTCATCGCCTTGGCCGTGAGCTGACCCGCATCCGCAAGGCTGGCAAGCTCGCCAAATGGCTGCGCCCCGACGCCAAGTCCCAAGTCTCCGTCGAATACGTCGATGGCAAGCCCACCCGCATCGTAAACGTCGTCATCTCCACTCAGCACACCGCTGACGTGAGCCACGCCGAGATCGAGAAGTTCTGCATCGAGCAGGTCATCAAGAAGGTCCTGCCGAAGAACATGCTCACGAAAGACACCGAGTATCTCATCAATCCGACCGGCAAGTTCGTCGTCGGCGGCCCTCAGGGCGACAGCGGCCTCACCGGCCGTAAAATCATCGTCGATAGCTACGGCGGCATGGGCCGTCACGGCGGTGGTGCCTTCTCCGGCAAAGACCCGTCCAAAGTGGACCGCAGCGCCGCCTACATGGGCCGCTGGGTCGCCAAAAACGTCGTTGCCGCCGGCCTCGCCGAGAAGTGCGAAGTGCAGTTCGCCTACGCCATCGGTCACCCACTTCCGGTGAGCGTCCACATCGACAGCTTCGGCACCGGCACCATCAGCGACGACAAGATCCTCGCCGCCGTGCTCAAGGTCTTCTCCTTCAAGCCTGCCGACATCGTCAAGCAGCTCAACCTCCTCCGCCCGATCTACTCAAAGACCACCAACTACGGTCACTTCGGCAAGATCGATGACAAGGACATCACCTGGGAGCTCACCAACAAGGCCGACGCCCTCAAGAAAGCCGCGAAGTAATTCGCTGACCTCATCAATCACGAAGCCGCGCAGGGAAACCTGCGCGGCTTTTTCATGCTCCAAACAAACCATCTGCGGAGGCCTTCGCCTCACGAGGGTGGTGTTCAGACCCGTTGCAACTAACAGGCATCAATATCCCAAAAAGCTCTTCCTTCTGGCCTCAAAGCCCGCGGTGTCCACAGCCCAGGCTTCGATGACCTTCTTCCACGAGATTTCCGCTCGGATGGGCTTCAGGCTTGAGCTGTGATTGAGCAGCGTGTTCACCTTATCCAAAGCGAAGGCCTTTGGATATAGCCGCTGAAGCGTGTAGGCAATGGCGATGCCGATCTCGACAGGCTTCAAAGCTTCGCGATCCGTGATGGCGATGCGCACGCCGCCGCAGGTCTCACCCTTGAAGAGGCTCGTCGTGGGCGTGAAACGCACGGGCGTGAATTGCACACCGGCTAAGCCGAGTTTGTTTAGCTCATGCGCCAGCCGCAGATCATTCACATAGGGCGCACCGAGCACCTCGAAAGGCGTGTCCGTGCCGCGCCCCACACTCACGCTGAATTCCAACAGGCCGATGCCAGGATAAAGCAGCGCGGCATTCAGCGTGCGCATGTTGGGTGAGGGATTGATCCACGGCAGGCCGGTTTGGTCGTGAAGCATGCCGCGCTGCCAGCCCTCCACCGGGATGATCTTCAAATCGCCATTCAACGCACGCTCCGCATTCATCATCGCTGCCAGCTCGCCGGCGGTCATGCCATGACGCAGCGGGATGGCATGCGTGGCCGTCTGCTTTTCCTCATCGAGCACCGCCGGGCCTTCCACCGCGAGTCCGCCGATGGGATTGATACGATCGAGCACAAAAAACGTCTTCTTCGCCTTTGCCGCCGCCTCCATGCATAGCCGCATCGTGCCGATGTAGGTGTAGAAGCGGCAGCCGATGTCTTGGATGTCGAAAACGAGCGCATCGACATCCGCGAGCTGTTCTGGCGAAGGTGCCCGCCGCTCGCCGTAGAGGCTCAACACGGGCAGGCCGGTCTTCTTGTCCTTTGAATCGCCGATCTTCTCCTGATCCAGCTCACCGCGGATGCCATGTTCCGGACTGAAGAGCTTCACCAGCTTCACCTCCGGCGCATTCGCCAGCAGATCAATGGTGCTGCGTCGCTGCGCATCGATGCCCGTCTGGTTCGTGATGAGCCCCACCTTCAACCCCTTCAAATCCGCGAACTTCCGCCTCACCAGTACGTCGATGCCGTTTAGCACCGTCGGCACTTCTTTTTCATCTCGCGGCCATGGCGGGCCATTTGGGGCAAACGACATGCCTTGAGCCGCTGCGGTTCCGATCTCCTCATACAAATCCCGCACGCTGCCCTGACCATCGGGATGCAAACGTGAGCACATGAAGACCACGAAAGTCTTCGAGCCCGGCTCGATCCACAAACTCGTGCCGGTGAAGCCCGTGTGACCAAACGAGCCGAGTGGATACAGCTTCCCGCGCGGCCGACTGTAGGTCGAATCGATGTCCCAGCCGAGGCCACGACGCTCAAACACCGTCGCCACCGTGTGCGGCGAGGTCATGAGCTTCACCGACTCCGGCTTCAAAACGCCTGCACCACCTTCGAGAAGCATCCGCGCATACTTCGCCAGATCACCCGCCGAGGTGAACAAGCCCGCGTGACCCGTCACGCCGCCCATTTTTCGCGAGGTGGGATCATGCACCACACCGCGCAGCATCACGCCATGCTCATCCTTCTCCGTCGGCGCGATGCGTGGCCTCCAACCCTCCGGCGGCACAAAGCACGTCGAATCCATCTTCAGCGGCTCGAAGATGTTTTTCGCCGCGAAGTCATTCAACGCCATGCCACTGACTTTGCGCACCACCTCGCCCAGCAGGATGAAATTGATATCCGAGTAGCGGAAGAAGCGATCCGGCGGTCCATCTGGCTCCAGCTCGATGGCACGACGAATCCCGTTCTCATACCCACTCCACGCAGGTTCCTTTGGAATCCCCGGTTTCAGGCCAGAAGTATGCGTGAGCAGATGCCGGATCGTGATTCCTGCCCGCATCTCCGGCAGGTAGCGCCGCACCTCCGCCTCCAACTCGATTTTGCCCTGCTCCACGAGCCGCATCACACTTGGCAGCGTCGCCACCACCTTCGTCAGCGAGGCCGCGTCGAAGATTGTATCCTGCGTCATCGCTTCCTTCTCTGGCACGAGCGCCCTTTGGCCTTCCACCATCACGGCTTTGCGTTCGCCACTCTCGATACACACCACCGCTCCTTCGGGGTTATGTTTCGCCACAGCTTTCCGCAGCACCTCACGCACCGCGTCGAAGTCCTCCGCCATTACCAGACTCGTGAGAAGCCAGAGCGCAAAAAAACATTTCATGCTCCAGCCTAACGTGTCTCATCGGCGATGCGCTATGGCAAAAATGGCGGATGCATCGACTTCCACCTCATCACGGCCTACTTCTCCTCCTCCCACCACTCCAGCAGCAGCTGGCGGGCGCGGTGGACGCGGCCTTCGACACCACGGATGGAGCAGCCGAGCACCTCGGCGCATTCTTTTTGGCTCAGACCTTCCATGGTCACAAGGATCAACGCAGCGCGGAGCTTCTCGGGCAGCAGGGCGAGGCCGCGTTGGAGCTTGTCGAGTTCGCCACGCCATTCGGCGCCGGTGTCTGGCGAGGGTTTCGGGCAGGCGGGTGCCTCCGGCATCTCCTCGAGCGTCATGGTGCTGTCGCGCTGACGGGTCGTTTTGGCCTTCGCCCGATCTCGACAGGCATTGAGAGCGATTTGATACAACCACGTCGAAAACCTCGAGCGGCTCTCAAACTCCGGCAGCGCCTGCCAAGCCCGCACAAACGCATCCTGGCAGGCCTCGCGGGCATCTTCCTCACAGCGTAGCCAGCGACGGCAAAAGCCGAGCAACCGCGCCTCATGCTGCCGCACGAGCCATTCAAACGCGCCTGTGTCCCCCGCCTGCGCGGCGAGGATCTTTTCCTGCTCGATGTCCGGCCCGGCGGAGGCTTCCGCAGCTGGGAGCAAAAGGTCAGTGCTCGCGGGCGAGGCTATCATGAGTCCATTCGACGAGTTTGCGTGCCTGCGCCGGGCGCAGGTGACGCTTCATGGCAAAGAAATGATCCAACGTGAGCCGTTGCAGCTGCGCCTGGCCTTGATTCAAGCGATCCAGCGCGGCCTTCATGTGTGCTTCATCGACATTGGCTGCGCCGATAACCTGCGCCAGCTCCACACCGGCGGCGCGGATTTGAGCTTTGAGCATCACACGACGCTGCTCGAACTCCCTTTCGATGGGATCGAGCTTGTCATGCTGCTCCGGTGTGATGTCGAGATGCTCATGCATCCACGCATGGAGATCCGTCTCCACATGGTCATTCGCGTGGCTCTCGCCATGACGATGCAGCGTCCAATCCGTGACGAGCCACGCGGTGAGGCCCGCGAGCACGCAGGAGATCAAAACCGACCCGAGCATCCATTTCGACCGCGAGTGCATCACAGAGGTCCTCCTTTGAAAAGCGGCATGGCAGGCGGTTTGGCATGGATGGGGTCTTGGACGGCTTTTGACCATCCGATGAAGGCGGCGGTCGTAATGCCCGCGAGCAACGCCAGCATCACGATGAGGCCGGTGAGCATCCACCAGCGCCGAGCGCGGCCCGTATCCGTGCGCACACGCTGCATGATCGAGCCTTCCAAAGCGGCCGGCACCTCCGCCGGGGTGGCGGAGGCCGCGTGCTGGAGGAGGCGGCTGAGTTCGTCCTGAGTCATGGCGGCATGGTGGGGCATGGCGTGAGAATTTCCCCTGCTTTTTTGCGCTTTGAACGGTGCCGCCTACGTTCCCAACCCATGGCTTCCAAACAAACCCGCATCCTCCTCGCTGACGATCACAGCGTCGTGCGCAGTGGTTTTCGGGCGCTGCTGGCGGCGCAGTGGGACATGGAGGTCGTCGGCGAGGCGTCGAATGGTCGCGAAGCCGTCGAGATGGCGGAAAAGCTCACGCCGGATGTCGTCGTGATGGATGTGACCATGCCGGAGCTCAATGGCATCGAGGCTGCGCGCCAAATCATGAAGGCACTGCCAAAGACACGCATCCTGGCGCTGAGCATGCAGAAGGACGGCGTGTATGTCCGCGAGATGCTGCGGGCCGGAGCGAAGGGCTATTTGCTCAAAGATTGCGATGAAAAGGACTTCCTCGCCGCCGTGCGTGCGGTGGCCGTCGGCAAAGGCTGGCTCAGTCCCGAGGTCAGCGACGCCGTGCTCGACGACTACCGGAAACACGTCACCAATCCCATCGACCTGCTTTCGCCGCGTGAACGCGAGGTGTTGCAACTGATCGCCGAGAGCAAAACGAACAAGGAGATCGCCACGGCGCTGAATTTGAGCGTGTACACCGTCGAAGCGCATCGCGGCCGCATCATGGAGAAGCTCAACCTGCACTCGATCGGCGAGCTGGTGCGCTTCGCCATCCGCAACGGCCTCATCGACTGATACTCCGCCATGCGATTCTCCTTTCTCCGCATCACCGAGAGCAACGTGCTCCGCGTGTTGGCGCTGGGCTTTTTGCTCGTGATGACCCTGCTCGGCGCAGCGGGGCTCATCGCCGTGCGGCAGAGCCAGCGCATCCGCAGCAGCGTGGCGGCACTCGCGCGTGACCAGCTCCTCATCGCCCGCCTCGTGCATGACGTGCAGATGGAGGAGAATGCGATGACCGAGGTGCTGCACCAGGTGGCGGAGTTTCATCCGGTGAGCCCTGACAACGACAAGCTGCTGCGCAATCTCGAGCAGAGCGATCTACAGCTCTCCCGGCTCGCTGATGAAGCCCGCGCCATCGCCGGTGAAAAAGTCTGGGTGGAGCTCGAATCGAGCGTGAAGGCCTTCACCGCCGAGGCTCGCAAGGTTCTGGCCACGCAGGCTCAGGTGCCGCGCGACAAGCTGGAGCTGCTCTTTCATCTGCACGATCACGTCGTCGCCTTGGTGAATGATCTCATCAAGAGCAGCTCCGATCGCCTCGCGGCAGCGGAACGCCAGATCGAGCAGCAATCGCAGGAACTCGGCGATGATGCCGCGCTGCTCCTCGGCTCCAGTTTCATCCTCGCGGCCATTTGTGCGCTGCTGACCGTCGGCTTCACTCGCAAAAGCCTCCGCCGCATCCGCTGGCAGTCCGACGAGCTGAATCGCGTCTCCTGGCACATGCTGCAAACGCAGGAAGAAGCCGCGCGGCGCTTCTCGCATGAGTTGCACGACGAACTCGGCCAATCGCTCGCCGCCGTGCGCTCCAATCTCACGCGTGGCAGCACCCACGACCTCGATTCACTCCGCACCGATTGCCTCCACCTCGTCGATGAATCCATCGCCAACGTTCGCGAGCTCTCGCAACTGCTCCGCCCCGTCATTCTCGATGATTTTGGCCTCGAAGCCGGCCTGCGCTGGCTGGCGGAAAAGTTTGCGCAGCGCACGCGGATCAAGGTGGACTACGACTCGACCTGCCCCGGCCGTTTTGCCGATGAAACGGAGACGCATCTCTTCCGCATCGCTCAAGAAGCGCTGACGAACATCGCCCGTCATGCCGAGGCCAAGCGCGTGACCATCCAGCTCGCTCTCGAAGACAGGCACATTCGTCTCAGCATCGTCGATGACGGCAAAGGCCTGCCTGCGGATGAGTCCGAAGCCCCCCCGAGCCTCGGCATGGTCGGCATGCGTGCTCGCGCCCGCCAATGCGGCGGCGAACTCAGCGTGACAGCCGCCCAACCGAGTGGGGTGCGCATTGAGGCCGTGGTGCCGCTGCAGCAGTGAGGAACTCAGAGGAAAGTGAATAACTTATCCACCGGTGGAGGTGATGCACGGTCCTCGCCGGGATTCAGCCGGAGCAGCATGGGCGCTCCGAAGGGCGCGGCAGCGTCGTGGAGTGCGGTGGCAAGCCTTGGCGCGACACCGCTGTCGTGTGCCGGACGGTGTTTTTCGACCTCAGAGCATTCTTCCCGCGCTCGACAGCGGTGTCGCCGATGCAAGGTGCCCTTGCATCGCTGCCACCGCACTCCAACGACGCTGCCGCGACATTTCAGAATTCCCACTCGCTTTCACTGCTTCCCGCCGAAGGGCCACTTCGACATGAGCCACACCGCGACGGTGTGATTGTTTTCCCACACGACACCACCGCGACGCTGCACGGTCTGCTCCATGAAGCCGATCTCGAGCTTGGTCGTCGGGCTGAGCTGGCGACCGAGGCCGATGAAGGCGCGGTTTTGATCGAGGTAGTTCATGCTGACGTTGCTGCCGAAGTTGAGAAAGACCTCATCCCACAGGGCGAGATACCATTTCTTGTCATCGCTGAGCGGGATGGTGGTACGCAGCATGTAGCGGAGGCGGTTTTCGTAGCGCCAGTTGGTCACATCGCCGGTGGCGGGGGCGACTTCGCCGATGCGGCGCTGCTCCAGGCGGAGGCGGTGGGTCAAGTCGAGGCCGAGGGCTTTATGCGTGTAGGTGGCCTGTTCCCAGAGTCGATGCTCGGGGAACTCGGCGGCGACGGGAATATCACCATATGGATGAGTCTCGACCCAGGCGTAACCAGCGCTGAGGGTCAAAGCGGGGCTGAGGGTGTAATTGATACCGGGACGCAGGAGGAGTTGCTGCCAGTTTTCGCCCATATCGGCACGGCGAATTTGTGATTCGAGATGCAGGCCCCATTTGCTGCCGAACAGCGGATGATCGCCGACGTAGTTGAGCCAAAGGTTCTCATTCGACTCCGTGTGGTCGGCGGCGGAAGCGACGTGGGCAACGGTGAGGCCGGCGAGCAAAGCAGTGAGTAATAGACGGCGGATCATGACGTGAATTTTGGGTAGCATGGCGAATGAGTTGGCGGCGGCGTTCCAGATCGCCGCCGCCTGTATATCAACACCAACTGGAAGTTATTATGAAATGAGAGCTGATCAGGCGGTAGGACGAAGAACGCGTGCAGCGAGCGGGTGTGCGGACACAGGACGATGCAGATCAAGACCTTCGATGATAAGCTCGCGGTTTTCGAGCTTCCAGTCCTGGGCCATTTCTTCGAGCTTCTTGAGCACAGAATGATCGACGAGGCGGGTGCTGGAGAGATCAATCGTGACTTTAGGGTCCTTGACGGCGAGCAGTTTTTTGCGCAGCGGCAGCCAGTTGCTGAAGACGACTGATTTTTCCACGCGCATGACGGGATGACCGGCGACTTCACAGTGCGCCAAGACGGCGGAGGGTTTGAAGAGATTGCCAATGGAGGTGCCGCTGATGACATGGAGCACCAGTTTGGCGATGATGCCGGCGGCGATGCCGATGAGCAGATCAGTGGCGAGCGTGACGATCATCGTGACGATGAAGACGAAGAGCTGGCCTTTGCCAACGGCCCACATGTGATGAAATTCCTTGGGTGAGGCCAAATTGAAGCCGGTGAAGACGAGCATGGCGGCCAGGGCGGCTAGCGGGATGTTATTGAGTAGCCACGGCACGCTGGCGACGAGCACGAGCAGGAAGGTGCCGTGCCAGAAGTTAGCCCAGCGGGTGCGGGCGCCGTTGTTGCGGTTGGCGCTGGAGCGCACGATCTCGGAGATCATCGGGATGCCGCCGATGCAGGAGACGAGGGTGTTAGCGGCACCGACGGCGAGCAGGTCGCGGTTTAGATTCGTGCGGCGCTGCCATGGGTCTAGCAGATCGACGGCCTTGGCACTCAGCAGGGACTCCAGCGTGCCGACGAGGGCAAACATGACGATCCACTTGATGCTGGCCATGCTGGTGATGGCGGAGAAATCCGGGAAAGCCAGACCATTGAGCATGTTCATCGGCAGCGCGACGAGGTACTTCGGACTCACGGCATATTCATGTCCGTGGAACTGATACATATGCTCATGCTGAATGTCGAAAACGAAGGCCAGCGGCGTGGCGACGAGCAGCACGATCATGGGGCCTGGAATGGACTGCACGAGCTTGTTTTTGATGAAGAGGCGGCCAAACAGCAGGAGCAGGGAGATCAGGCCGATCAGTGCGATCTCTGGATTCATGTTCATGATGCTGTGGGGGATCTCCGCGAGCAGTTCCAGCGGCTCCTTGGCATGAGCGGCCACGCCGAGGGCGACGTGCGCCTGCTTCGAGATGATGATGACGCCAATAGCGGCCAGCATGCCGTGCACAGCAGCGACTGGGAAGAACTCACCGAGTGTACCCAATTTAAACGCACCAAAGAGCATCTGGATCGCTCCCGCGACGATGCCGATGGCGAGGGCCTTTTCATAGCCCAACTCCTGTACGGCGCCGAGAATGATGACGATCATGCCAGCCGCCGGGCCTTTGATGGTGAGCTCGGAGTTGCTCAGAAACGGAGTGAGCATGCCGCCGATGACCGCCGTGAAGATTCCTGCGATGGGCGGCACACCAGAGGCGATGGAGATGCCGAGGCAGAGAGGCAGAGCGATGAGGAATACGAGGAAGCCGGAGATCATATCCTTGCCCATGTGGGCTTTGAATCCGGCGAAGTTGCCGACGGGCTTTGGGCCGGTGACTGTGGTGGTGGGTGCAGGGGCAGACATAGTGGAGTGGGGAGATATTTCGGGACGCTGCTATTCATCGCACCGGCGCTGCCGCCAAAACATCCCCTCGGCAGGGTATTCTCATCCCCGGTTGGGGGTATCCCCCTCCAGTCGTGACTGAATACCCCCTCTCAAGGGGATGGCAGGGCCGATTGAACTGGCCTTTGTTGGTGATCATCGTGACTTCCCATTCCGAAACCCCATCCGCCATCCCCAGTGACCGCCGCGAGCATCTCCGCCATGTGCTCGACCATGCCGCACACTATCTGCCAGCGCAGGGCCCTATCGGCGTCTTCATTCACCACAACACGCTGCATGCCTTCCAGCATGACCCGTTTGAAAAAGCCGTGCTTGATGCCGCGCAGTTGTTTAAAACTGAGCCGTACATGTCTGAAGAGGCCTACCAAAAGGACCGCGCACGCGGGCGCATCCTCGACCAGGACATCGACGACACGCTGCGCCGTGAGGACGATGCGGAAATCCTCCCCGGCAAGCTCACGCGCCGCCAGCTCCGCCGTGCGCTGCTCATTCCCGGTGTGCGCCGCGTGAACGGTATCAATATTTCCTGGCAACTCGAAGAAAGCGACTGGCTTACGGCTTTCCGTAAAGAGATCGACGCCACGGCGGCTCGTGCGCTCGCTGGTGACACGCCACGAGCGCTGTGGGAGGCCTGCGCGGCCCGCGTGCGGCCTGAAACCGCCGCTGCCGCCGCAAAGCCTATCCGCCCGCGTGACGCGGTGCTCGCGGAGCATGGCATCGACATGGATTTGATCATTCATCCGCCGCTCATCCGCCTGACGGGTGCGTTTGTGGACCAGGGCATCGCCTACTGGCCCATGCCGTTGCGTGAAGAAGGGTTGCTGCGTGCGACGCGGAAGATCATGCCGCAACCCCTCGCCATCTTCCCCGCGCGGCTCAGCGGCGTGGCTGCGGCCTTTCGCCAGCAGGAGGCAAAAAACATGGATGCCGAGTCCGTGGTGCTCGATGCGCTGGAAATTCTCGCTGTCTTCCCCGGCGACTGGGAGGAATACCTCATCGCCGAACTCGTCGCCTTGCCCGGCTGGGCAGGCCTCGTGCGGCAGTTGGAGGTGGATCCCACGCTCGCTCCGCATGATCGCGTGCGCTGCTCGCTCATGGAGTTCCTCGCGCTGCGCCTCACCTACACCATCGTCGCACTACAGGACATCACGGGCGACACCACCACTTGGCGTTCCTTTTGCGTGCCACCGCCGCACATCGACCCGCTGACGCCCATCGCACGGCTTTTCGATGCCGCACAGCTCACCGGCATCTCCAGTGATGTGCTCAAAGCATTGCCCGAGGCCGGCTTCACCCGCCTCAGCGACGAACTTCACGCCTGCAACGAACTGGAGCGTCGCCGCCTGCTCCACATCGCTTACGAGCGCCGCCATGAGCGGCAGATTCTCATCCCGCTGTCGAAATTCCGCGCCATGCCACCGCAGGAGCCCAAAAACGACCGCCTCGCCGCGCAGGCCATCTTTTGCATCGACGAACGCGAGGAGTCCATCCGCCGCGCACTCGAAGAAGTCGATCCCGCCATCGAAACCTACGGCGCGGCAGGCTTCTTCGGCTGCGCCATCGACTACGCCGGCATTGATGATGCGCATGGTGTGTCACTCTGCCCCGTCGTGGTCAAACCGGCGCATGCCGTGCGTGAGCAGCCCGTGGCCGATCACTCGCACATCGACGAAAAGCGTCAGTCGCTGCGCCGCGCCTGGGCTTCCGTCATGCGCGGCAGCTATGTCTCCAGCCGCTCGCTGGTTCGCGGCTGGGTGAGCACCGCGTGCCTCGGTTTCCTCTCTCTCTTTCCGCTCGTGCTTCGCGTGCTGCGTCCGCTCGAGTTCGCCCGTTTGATGGAAAAGCTCAACTCGCTCTTCCTCCCCGAGCCACGCACTGAGCTTCTCTTTACACAGGACGGCGAGGCCTCCAAAGATGCCACCACCGGCCTGCTCGCCGGCTTTGGCACGCAGGAAAAGGTCGATCGCGTCGCCAGCGTGCTCGGCCCTGCCGGTCTGCACAAAGGCCACGCCCGCATCGTCGTCGTCCTCGGTCACGGCAGCACCTCTTTAAACAATCCACACGAATCCGCGCACGACTGCGGCGCGTGCGGCGGGCGACGCGGAGGACCCAACGCGCGCCTCTTTGCCGCCATGGCCAATCGCCCGCCCGTGCGTGAGGGCCTGCGTGCTAAAGGCATCATCATCCCCGACGATACCTGGTTCGTCGGCGGCTACCACGACACCTGCAACGACAACATCGACCTCTACGACTTGGAGGCCGTGCCAGAGACACACCGCAGCGACCTCGCTCGTGTGCGGCAGTCTTTGGACAAAGCGCGGGCACTTTCCGCCCACGAACGCGCCCGGCGCTTCGAGGCCGCGCTGCCGAACCGAAACGCCGCCACCGGCCTGCGCCACGTTCAGGAGCGTGCCGAGCAACTCGGCGAGCCACGCCCCGAGTACGGCCACTGCACGAACTCCGTCGCCATCGTTGGCCGGCGTGACACCACTCGCGGCCTCTTCTTTGACCGCCGTGCCTTCCTCGTCAGCTACGACGCTCCGAAAGACCCGGAAAACAAAGCGCTCGCCGCTGTGCTCGGTGCCGTCATCCCCGTCTGTGGCGGGATCAGCCTCGAGTACTACTTCTCGTTTGTCGATAACGAAGGCTACGGCTGCGGCACCAAGCTCCCGCACAACGTCACCGGCCTCGTCGGCGTCATGAACGGTTTCCAGGGCGACCTGCGCACCGGTTTGCCGCTGCAGATGGTCGAAATCCACGAGCCCGTGCGCATCCTCTTCGTTGTTGAAACCACACCGCAGCGTGTGCTCAGCGTCATACACGCCAATCCACTGCTCACCGAGTTTTTGGAAAATCGCTGGATCAGGCTCGCCACGATCGACCCTGAGGACAGCCACATCGAAATCTACCGTGGTAAAGGCCAATGGGAGCCTCTCTCCGGTGATGAGGAACCGCTGCCCGTCGCCTCCAGCTCCATCGCCTACTACTCCGGCAAGATCGAGCACCTGCCCGTCGCGCGGATAGATCCCCGACCCGCCAAAGCCGCGTAATTTCTTCTCTCTTGCTCTTCTCTCCTTTTCGAATGCCCGAAAGCTCCTCTGACCGGGAGGAAGAGCAGGAGAAAGATTCAGCCTCCATTTATCATGTCTCTCTCAGCACTCATCCTCACCCTCGTCGCCGTTCCAGGTTCCTTGTTCATCCTGCTCTCGCTACTGTGGCTGCTGGGTGTGAAACTACCCGAACGGGCCATGTCACGGCTCACCAAGGGAGCGTATGCTTTTCTCACTCTCGTCACCTTCGTCATCGCCTGGAGGATGTGGCAGAGCGGGCAGCACTCCATTCGCATCTCCATCGGTGACCATTGGTTCAAGGTCGCGCATTATGAGTTCCCGCTCACCCTTCTGCTCGACCGCCTCTCGCTGCCCATCGTCGGCATTACGGTGATCCTCGCCGGCATCGTCGGCAGCTTCAGCGTGCGCTACCTGCACCGTGATCCCGGCTTCTTCCGCTTCTTCCTTCTGCTGCATCTCTTCACCTTCGGTGCGTTGCTCGTCTTCATGGCGGACTCGCTCGACGTGCTGCTCGGTGGCTGGGAGATCGTCGGCATCACCAGCGTGCTGCTCATCGGCTTCTTCCAATACCGGCCGGATCCCGTGAAGAACGCCCTCCGCGTCTTTGCCACCTATCGCGTGGCGGATCTCTTCATGCTCATGGGCGTCTTCCTGGCTCATCATTGGTTCAAAACCGCCTCGTGGAACGGCATGTTCAACGGCGAGTGGCCCGGACACATCAACAACCTCAACGGCACCGCCGCCACCGTCGTCGCGGTCATGCTCGTCTTCGCTGCCAGCGGTAAATCATCCCAAGGCCCCTTCTGCGGCTGGCTGCCGCGTGCCATGGAAGGCCCCACACCCTCCAGCGCCATCTTTTACGGAGCCATCAGTGTGCATGCCGGCGCCTACCTACTTCTGCGCATCGAGCCGCTGCTGCATTCCTCCGCCATCGCCACCGGCCTGGTCATTTTCATCGGCCTCACTACCGCCGCCCTGGGCACGCTCGTTCATCGCACCTGCGCGGATGCGAAAACCTCGCTCGCCTATGCCTCACAGACGCAGCTCGGCCTCATCTTTGCTGAAATCGGCATGGGCTGGACCACCCTTGCCATCCTGCATGTGGTGGGACACGCCCTCGTCCGCACGCTGCAGTTCCTGCGTGCTCCCAGCATGCTGCATGACTACCACCGCGTGCATGCCGCCGCTGGCGGCCACCTCGAGCCCACCGGCGAGCACTACGAGTCCCTGCTGCCAAAGCAAACACAGATCGTGCTCTACCGCATCGCGCTCGGCCGCGGCTTCTATGATGCGGTCGTGGACCGCTTCATCATCGCCCCCGTCGTCGCCTTCGCGCGATTCCTCGGCGTGTTCGAGTTTCGCGGCGGCAAACCCTGATTTTTTCGCTCCTCCATGACTTTCCTCTCCTTTCCATTCATCACGCTCGGCATTGTTTCTTTGCTCGTCGGAGCTCTTTGGGCCTCTAAATCGGCCAATCCGCGCTTCGCGGCCATTTTTGCTGCCAGCTGCTCCTTCGGCAGCTTTTTGCTCTGCTCGCTCGAAGTCGCCAAAGCTGGTCACACACGACTTTTTGACCCCTGGCTGAGTTTTTTCGAGGCCGATGCCCTCGACGCCGTGCCCATGGCCTTCTTTGCAGCCCTCACACTCCTCGTCATCATCCTCGCACCGAAGCGTGACTCCGGTGGCAAAGCCCTCGCAGGCATTCTGCTCCTCGCCGCCGCCACTCAGACCACCTACGCCGCCGCCAATCTCGCCGTGCTCGCCACCGGCTGGTGGTTCACCAGCCTGCCCTTCGTCCTGCGCATGTTTGGCGAAGATCGTAGTCAAAAACTCGCCCAAGGCTTCCTCATCGCCAGCAGCATCGCCCTCACCGCCGCCATCGCCGTGCTGCATCACATCGAGATCGACGAAATCTCCCACGCCAGCAACCTCGCCTTCGGACTCATCATCCTCGCCGTCGTGCTGCGTAAAGGCCTCTTCCCGCTGCATGGCTGGATGATCAGTTCCTTCGAGCACGGCCCGCTGCTGCCACTTGCTCTGCTCTTCAACGGCCACCTCGGAGCCCTCCTCATCGCCCGCAGCGAAACCACCGCGCTCAGCCTCTCCGAAAAGCACGTCCTCGAGTTTCTCAGCATCGCTGCGCTCGTCACCGCGCTCATCACCAGCCTGCGCGGCTTCGCCGAAAAGAAACCGCGTCGCATGCTCGGCCTGCTCTGCCTCTCGCAGGCCAGCTTCATCCTCGCCGGCATCGCCACCGCCTCAGCGGAAGGCATCACCGGAGCGCTTGTGCACTGGCTCGTCGTCAGCGCAGCCTCCACCGGCCTCATCGCCATCGTCCGCGTGCTCGAAGTCCGCGTCTCTGGCAGCACAGATCCCACCGAACACCTCGGCCTCGCCGCCAAGGCCCCACGTCTCGCCACCTTCTTCCTCGTCTGCGGTCTGGCCCTCATCGGCCTACCCGGCACACTCGGCTACTGCGCCGAGGACCTCATCTTCCACGGTGCCTTAGAGAACCATCACTGGATCGGCATCGCCCTGCCCATCGCCACCGCTTTCAATGCCATCAATCTCCTGCGCATCTTCAACATCCTCTTTCTCGGCGTCCTGCCCAAGCACGTCATCGACATCCCGGATGCCTTGCCACGCGAACGATGGCCGTTGGCCGTCATCGTTGTCTTCCTCATCGCCGGAGGCATCTTCCCCTCCAAAGTCCTCCGCTGGCGCGAAGAAGCCGCGCATGAAATCGAAGCAGGTCTCGGGCTCGACAAGGCCGAGCATAGTGAGCATTGAAACACTCAGGCTTCTCAAACCTGTGCTATGGCGAATCCTCAATCCACAAACATGAACTCGTTGGAGAGCAGTAGGATCTGAACGAACTGCTCCCACGGATTCAGAAGCGTGCGCGGTTGCTCGCTGAAGTCTTTGGCGGCATCCCAGACCTCCACGGTGGACTCATCACCGCCGCCACTCGTGAAGGTTGCCTGCGATGAACGAAGGACGGGTGCCCACTGGAACTGGTCGCTGTTGAGCCCGTGACCGATGTCCACGATGAAATCGAGTGTCTCGCCGCGACGAAAAGGGATCGCGGCGAGATCCAGGCGAGTGCTGGCATGATGCAGATGGGTACTCATGAGTTTCCCAAGCCTCGAATGGCTGACAAAGGCGCGAATGCCGTCACCTGCTTCAGGCTCATGAATCAGAGTCGAGGAAAGATCGTAGCGACCATCTGCTGGCGCGGTCCATCGGCGGACAACCGCATGGAGCCGATCATTGCCTGGATGGCCTCCTTGGGCGGTCAATTGTGCCCAGCCGAGGGAGGCGTTCGGCCACAGCTCCTCTCCCTGCCAGGCAGAGCCGGTGAAATGAGGCAGGGATTTGAACTCGCGGATACGACCTGCCTTCTCGACCCATTCACCATGGCCGTAAGACCAGCTTTTCGCATGATCGCTCAAGGTAGGCACGAGACTTGGATCGACTTGGAGGAACTGCTCCGCTTGCGCGGCTTCCACCGGAGTTGGTACGCGCTGAAACAGACGCTCATAAATCATTCGAAGGCGCTCATCCGCGCTCGCGGTGGCGGCGGTGTCTTTTACTAGCGCTCGGGCCTGCTGGACGATGAAAGAATGATTCAATCCGAACAGTGCCTGCTGGGGGACGGTGGTCTCGGTGCGCTGCGGGATCGAGAGGTCCGGATTGGCAAAATCAAAGGTTCGCATCACGGCAGGCAGATTTTCACGATCCACAAGGGCGTAGAGCGTGCGGCGTGTGTTGTCAGAAGCAAACAAGGACAGCGGCCGGCCTCCCATGCGAAGATTGAGGCACCCAGATGATGCCAGCCAAGCATCGCGGGCCTCTTCAAATGTGAGCCGGTGGGGCGTCATTCGGGAGAGGAGCCGGTTGTCGGGATCACGCGGATCCGCTTTGTCACTGCGCTGTTGGTAAGTGCGTGAGAGCATGATGAGCCGGTGCATGTGCTTCATGCTCCAGCCCGAGCGAATGAACTCGGCGGCAAGCCAATCGAGCAACTCAGGATGGCTCGGCAGGCTTCCTTGCTTCCCAAAATCACTCGGCGTGGCGACCAGACCGCGGCCGAAATGATGCTGCCAGAGGCGGTTCACCATGACGCGAGCCGTCAATGGATTGGCGGGATCGATGATGGCCTGGGCGAGCTCGAGGCGGCCGCTGCCCTTGGTAAAAGCGGGGCGTGAGCCAAACAAGCTCGGGAACTTTCGCTCGACGACTTCTCCCTTGGTCAAAGGGGTGCCACGAAGGAAAACGCGTGCAGTGCTCGGCACAGCACGATCGAGAAGGACAGTCGAATGGGCGGGCGCGGCTTTGTTCTGCAACAAATGCCGGTCCACGGCCGCTTGGGACTTCCAAAGCTCCACGACGACATTCGTGGGGAAATACATCTCGATGTTGGCGATATGCTCGTCCGGCACAAAGCACGGCGAATCAGCCCTACTGAGCACTTCATCCGTGATCTTGATACCGGGATGCTTTGCCAACCACGCCGTCCAGCGGTGGACGATGAAGGGATTCAGGTCTTTTGCGTCGAGAATTTGTCCGAAGACCTCTTCGGGATACTTTTCGAGCTCCCGCTGAGCCGCGATGTAGGCCGACGCATGGGCACGAGTGCGAGCCATCTGCTCTTCGCGGCGTTGGGTGAGCAGCTCGCGGTTTTTCTTTTCCAACGCGTCCAGCTCGATGGAGAAGCCTTGTTCACACGCGACAAGCGCCTCAGCGGAACTTTGGAAGACGCCATAGAGGCTGTAGTAATCGCGGGTGGGGATGGGATCGAACTTATGATCGTGGCAACGAGCGCATGAGACCGTGAGCGCCTGCGTCCCTCGCATGACGACATCAATGCGGTCATCGATGATGTCATGGGTGACGCCAAGAAAGCGTCTGCCCAGCGTCAAAAAGCCCATCGCTGCGAGATCTGGCGACTTTGCTGGCACGACTTGATCCGCAGCGATCTGAAGCAGCAAAAATCGATCATAGGGCATGTCCTCGTTCAAAGCTCTCACTACCCAGTCTCGATAGGTGGAGGCATGCACCCAGTGCTTTTCTTCCCGCGCATACACATACCCTTTGGTGTCGGAATACCGCGCCACATCCAGCCAATGCCGCGCCCAATGCTCACCATAATGTGGCGAGGTGAGGAGTCGATCCACAAGCGTCGCATAGTCATCGGCTGACCATATTTCCGGCGGCAGATCCGAAGGAGGCAGGCCGGTCAAATCGAAGCTGGCACGTCGCAGCAGTGTGCGGGCATCCGCCCTCGGCGAAAAGGTAAGGCCATGCTTCACCAATTCGCGTTCAACCAGCTCATCGATTCCTGACGAGCGGACAGGACGCAACGGCTGGAAAGCCCAGTGTTCCTCCGCAGAGACTGCCGCAGAGATGCAGAGCACGAAGCATGAAACCAGTTTGATCACAATGGTGATCTACTACGCCGCCCAGAGATGTGCCTTTGCTTGCCAGCCCAAGTTCCCGAGAAGCAGAAACTATTCTCCGCCTTGGATGGCGACCTTCTCACCGACTTCCTGATCACCCAAGATAGGCCAGAAGGCCTCCATGTTGAGCAGGTTCGGAGGATTCATCTTCCATGCTTTGCCATCCTTGATGCCCACACCTTGATAGGTGATCGGCATGAGTGTCACGCAAAGGCGGTCATGATCAAACTTCTGCACATGAAGCGCAGCGGCGAAACTATTCTTCTTATCGAGTGTGATCTTGTCACCCACTTGGCAGGGATCGGCCGCCTCCTTCAGGCCAGGGAGGACGATTTCGACATCCACATCTTCAAGTTCTACCGAACGAGCACGAACGACCCAACCTTCGGTGATCACATCCGTCGAGGAAAGAGGGCGCGTGTTGAGCACCTGATACTCCCCGGTGACGTAGATGGGCTGCTCCTGCTTGTAATTGCGGATGTAAGCCCGCTTGAGCATGTCGTTCTTCACCGCCAGTTGCTCATGCGAAAATGCAAAAAATTCAGCGAGCAAATCGCGAGATGGTAAAAACTTCCCGCCTGGGACCGAGTACTTCGAAAAGGGGCGGATGGGATCGAGTTTATCAAATTTAGCGAGAACACGATAATTAAAGGGCTTCTCGGGGTGCGAGAAGACCATAATACTAAAGAACCAACAGAAAGTGGCCACTCCCATCAGGAACGTGATCAAAATGGTCCACCAAAAGATTCCCCCGGAATCTTTCTTTTTTGAGAAGCTACCCCCGCCATAAGAACGGTACTCACTTCCATCACTCAAAAATCGAATATGCATGGCAAATCTGCGAAGATTTTTATAAAAACTGGATTAAAACTGCTTAAATTCTACAAGACTACGGCTATTTGAAAAGAAAATTTTGTGAACAAGTGGCTTTTTGAGGAATTCAAAGCGGAGGCGACCCGGACAGCAGAAAACCGGCCACTTTCAGATCGCAATCAAGCACCGCATCATACGGTGGCCATGGGTCGGGCTATATCATCCGCCTGAAAGAAGCCAAACAATGCATAGCGATGAAGTTTTCGCGAATGAACGGTTGACAAAGGTTTGGACTTCTTCTGGCCAAAAGGCCCGCCACACGGCGGAAAAGAGAAGCCGAGATCGCCGATATAAAGATCGCTCCCATGAATGATCTATCCCCACTGATCCATCGTCGTGAATTCTTTGCCAAGACCGTTTTCGCCACGCTTGGATGCGCTGTCGGCTCGCCGAATTCTCCGGCACTGGCTCAAACCGATTCTAAGCCTATCGAGATATCGACGTTGGATGCACTCAACCGCTTTCCACGAATGATGCAGGACTGGCTCGTCACTGAGGTGCGAGCTGCTGAGGCACGCGGAAATGTGAAACGAACGAAATTGAAAACGAAGGCCGATGCGGAGGCCTATGTGAAATCAGTGCAGGAACGCATTCGCATGAGCTTCCGGCCATTCCCGGAGCAAACGGCGCTGAATGCCAAGGTGACCCGTGTGATCGAGCGAGAGGCTTATCGCATCGAGAACATTCACTTTGAGAGCCGACCTGGTTTCATCGTCACGGGTAATCTCTATCTACCGACGAACACACCAAGCAAGGTGCCAGGCGTGATCGGCGTGTGCGGCCACTCGCTCAATGGCAAGGCGGCGGAGGCGTATCAAAGCTTTGCGCAGGGTCTCGCACGGCAGGGCATGGCGTGTTTTTTGATCGATCCCGCAGGCCAGGGCGAGCGATTTCAGTATTTGAATGAGAAACTCGGTTCGCGCCTCAGCGGCGGCACAACGGAGCACAATCAAATGGGCAATTCCATGCTGCTCGTGGGCGAGTTTCTCGGCGCGTGGTTCGCGTGGGATGCCATTCGAGCGCTCGACTACCTGCTCACGCGGCCGGAGATCGACGAGCGGCACATCGGCGTGACGGGAAATTCCGGCGGCGGCACCCAGACGACGTGGTTGTGCGGTTTGGAGCCGCGTTTCACGATGGGCGCGCCATCGTGCTTCGTGACCACCTTTCGTCGTGATGCCGAGAACGAACTGCCACAGGACAACGAGCAGTGCCCGCCACGAGTTTTGGCACTCGATCTCGATCATTGCGACTTTCTCGCCGCCATGGCACCGAAGCCCGTGATCATCATGGCGCAGGAAAAGGATTACTTCGACGCCCGTGGCAGCGCGGAGACCTACAAGCGGCTCAAAAAGCTCTACACCTTGCTCGGCAAGCCCGAGAATATCGCGCTGCACACTGGCCCCGATCCACATGGCTACTCGCAGCCAAACCGCGAGGCGATGTATCGCTTCTTCGGCAAGGCCACCGGCCTCAAGATGGCTGAAGTCGAGCCAGCGATCTCGATCGAGAAGGACGCGAACCTGCTTTGCACACCGCAAGGTCAGGTCGGCGCGATGAGCAGTCGCACGATCATGTCATTCACGAAGGAGAAAGCCGAGTCGCTAGTCTCAAAGCGTGGCAAACTCGATCTCAACGTCGTGCGTGAGGTGCTGAAACTGCCGACGATGCCAAAAACCGCCCCCGACTACCGCATTCTCCGCAGCGCGGGCAATCGCAAGTATCCCGCCAAGGCCTACTGCACCTACGCCGTCGAGACGGAAACGGAGGTGCATGCGCTGGTCACGCGCTTGAGCGCCGAGGCGCTCACCTCCCGTCTGCCGCGTGGTTTGAAGAAGGCCGCGCTCTACATCTCCCATCACTCGGCGGATGCCGAGCTGCGTGATGAACCGCTCGTTCAGGAGCTTCTCGCTGCCTCGCCGGATGCGGCTTTCTTCGCCTGTGATGTGCGCGGCATCGGTGATTCGCAGCCAGATACCTGCGGCGTGGATCAGTTCTTCGCTCGCTACGGCAGCCATTACTTCTACGCAGCCTACAGCTTCATGCTCGACCGTCCGCTGCTCGGCCAGCGAGTGCATGATGTGCTGCGGGTTGTGCAAGTGCTCGCTGCTGCGGGCCATGAGGAAATTCACCTCGTCGGCAATGGCTGGGGCGCATTGCCAGCGGCGTTTGCCGCGCTGCTTTCGCCCGCGGTGAAGCAGGTGACACTCAAGCATGCACTCACTTCCTTCCACGCACTCGCCATTCACGAGGACCAGCAATGGCCGTATGCCACGATGCTGCGGGATGTGCTGGCGAAGTTTGATCTGCCAGAATGCTACGCGCAACTCGCGGCGAAGAATCTCCGTCAAATCGAGCCCTGGGGTGCGGCGGATGGCATGAAGTGATGCGCGATACTTGCCTGTCATGCTCCTGCGGGTAGGGACGAGCATGGATGAAACCTACCAGCAACGATTTGGCGGCATGGCGCGGCTCTACGGCGTGGCGGCACTGCCACGTCTCGCGGCGGCGCATGTGGCGGTGGTGGGTGTGGGCGGCGTAGGCTCGTGGGTGGTGGAGGCGCTGGCACGCAGCGGCATCGGCCAGCTCACGTTGATCGATATGGATGACGTGTGCATTACAAACACCAACCGCCAACTCCCCGCACTCGCTGGCACCGTCGGCATTCCGAAGGTCGAGGTGCTGGCGCGGCGTGTGGCTGAAATCAATCCCGACTGCCGCGTGTACCGCGTGATCGAGTTTTTGACCGAATCGAATGCGGACCGCCTCCTCGATGGCGGCTTCGACTATGTCGTCGATGCCATTGACCGCACTTCCGTCAAGGCGCTGATCATTGCGAAGTGCATGCAGCGCGGCCTTCCCGTCATCACCAGCGGCTCAGCAGGCGGGCGACGCGATGCCACGGCGGTGAAGCTAGCCGATCTCGGCTTTGCCGGAGCCGATCCGCTGCTCAAAGGCACGCGGCAGAGCCTGCGGCGCGATTTTGGCTTCGCGAAGAGTCTCGAAGGGCGACCAATGGCCTTTGGCGTGCCGTGTGTGTTTTCCACCGAGCGAGCGATTTATCCTCAAGCCGACGGCACATGCAAAAACGAACCGCAGGAAGGCACCGAAGCCGGTTTGCGGCTCGATTGCGCCGCGGGTTTCGGTGCGGCGACGTTTGTGACGGGCACGTTTGGCTTCGTCTTAGCGGGTGAAGTGGTGCGCAAACTCAGCGGCGTGTGAATTTATGCCTGAGACCACCCGCTTCGCACCGAGCCCCACCGGATGGCTGCACCTCGGTCATGCCTACGCCGCGTTGTTTGCGGCCGAGCAGGCGGATGGCGGACGCTTCTTGATCCGTCTAGAAGACATCGATGCCACGCGAGCACGGCCAGAGTATGAAGAAGCCATTTTTGAGGATTTGGCCTGGCTGGGCCTTTCTTGGGAAAAACCCGTGCGCAGACAAAGCGATCACTTTGAAGACTATCGAGCCGCCTTGGGCCAGTTGGAGGCCAAAGGGCTGCTCTACCCATGTTTTTGCACGCGACGCGAAATCCGGGACGAAATCGCCAGAGCTGGAAACGCACCGCAAGGCCCCGATGGGCCGCTTTATCCAGGCACCTGCCGCCATCTTGATGCGGATGAACGTCAAAAACGCCTCGCCAGCGGCGACGCCTATGCCCTGCGGCTCGATGTGAACCAAGCGCTACAACTCATCGACACCCCGCTGACCTTCACCGAGATCTCTCGCGGCGAAATCACCGCCGATCCGTCGATCTTTGGCGATGTCGTACTGGCCCGCAAAGACACGCCCGCGAGCTATCACCTCGCTGTCGTCGTGGATGATGCGCTGCAAGGCATCACGCTCGTCACGCGTGGCGAGGATCTGCTGTCCGCCACGCATCTGCACCGTTTGCTGCAGCATCTTCTGGGCCTTCCCGTGCCTCGCTGGCATCACCACCGCCTCATCACCGATGAAACCGGCAAGCGCCTCGCCAAACGCGATGACGCACGCTCCTTGAAAAGCCTGCGTGAGGCTGGATGGACGCCGAACCGCCTGTGCCAGGAGCTTGGCATCTGAGACTTTGCTAAAAACCTCCCTATGCAGCCATGGCCTCTGTGATAAAACCGTCCTCTGTGAAAACCTCCGCTGCCGTCTCCATCTTCAACGACGTGATCGGCCCCGTGATGCGCGGGCCATCGAGTTCACATTGTGCGGCGGCGTTGCGTATCGGGCGGCTGGCGCGGGATTTAATGGACGGGGAAATCGATGACGTGCTCGTCGAGTTTGATCGCTCCGGCTCGCTGCCGACCACGCACGAGAGCCAGGGCAGCGACATGGGCCTCTTCGGCGGCCTGCTCGGCTGGGACGCCGATGACGAGCGTCTGCCAAACTCCGCACAAGCTCTCGCCGATGCTGGCATCAAGCTCCGCATCGAAACCGTCGATGTCGGTGATCCGCATCCGAACACCTACCGGCTCACACTCAGAAACAGCCGAGAGGAACATTCGCTCATCGCCATCTCCACCGGCGGCGGCATGATGGAGGTGCTTAGCATTGATGTTGCGCCACTGCACATGGATGGAGGCTATCATGAGACGCTGATTTGGCTGCCCAAAGGATGCGAGCCAACCTTTGAAGCCGAGGAAGTGATTGTTCACGACTTGGGCGAGCAGCAGCTTGTGCAGGTCCGCTCTGACCGATTCGTCGGATCGGCCGGGTTGGACGCATTCGCTGTGAAAAGGCTCTCTCCCGTCCTTCCGGTGCCTTCACGAAAGAACATGCATGTGCCCTTCACAAGCTGCGCCGACATGCTGACGCACGACGGAGCCCAAAACACGCCGCTCTGGCAGCTCGCCATCGAGTATGAGCGTGCTCGCGGCAGCTTCACCGAGCGTGAAGTCATCGACAAGATGATCGCCATCGTCCGCATCCTGCGCAAATCGATCGCGAGCGGCATCGCGGGCACGAGTTACGAGGATCGCGTGCTGCATCATCAAAGCGGGCGATTTGCGGAAATGATGAAGACAGGCCTCTTACTGGATGGCGGAGCCTTGAACCGCATCATCCTTTACGTCACCGCAATGATGGAAGTGAAGAGCAGCATGGGCGTCATCGTGGCCGCGCCGACGGCGGGTGCCTGTGCTGCTTTGCCCGGAGCGGTCATCGCCATGGCCGAGTCCATGAATCAAAGCGAAGAAGACATGGCCAAAGCGATGCTCGCCGCCGGATTGATCGGTGTCTTCATCGCCACACGTTGGACCTTCGCGGCGGAAGTCGGCGGTTGCCAGGCCGAAGGTGGTTCTGCGGCTTCGATGGCAGCGGCGGCGCTTGTCACCCTCGCGGGCGGCACACGCGATCAAGCCATCGCGGCCGCTTCGATGGCCTTCCAGAGCATGCTCGGTCTCATTTGCGATCCCATCGCGAATCGCGTCGAGGCACCGTGCCTCGGCAAAAACGTCATGGCTGCCAGCAACGCTCTCTCCTGCGCGAACATGGCTCTCGCTGGCTACGATCCGCTCATCCCACTCGACGAGGTCATCGACGCCGCGAAGCATGTTTCCACGATGATGCCGCGAGAGCACCGCTGCACCTCGCTCGGTGGTCTGGCCATCACGCCGACCTCGCTGGAGATCGAGCGAAAGCTCGCGGCGCTGAAAAGCAGGGGCTGCGGCAGTTGTCACTGCTGACTCCGAAAGAAACGCACGGCGAGGGACTTCTAATCCCACCATGAAACGCCGCTCCTTCATCTCCACCTCCGCTGCCACTGCTTTTGGTTTCCAGTTTGTCCCTGCGCATGTCGTGCGTGCTCAGGGCGCTGCTCAAACGCCTTCCAGCAAGCTCCGTATTGCTGCGATTGGTGTTGGGGGACGCGGTGCGGCGGATTTGGGTGACATGGCGGGCGAGGACATCGTGGCGCTGTGTGATGTCGATGAGCGTCGAGCTGCTGAGAGCTTCAAGAAGTTCCCGAAGGCACGGCGCTTCGCCGACTTTCGCAAGATGTTCGACGCAATGAACAACGAGATCGACGCCGTGCTCGTCGCCACGCCGGATCATACTCATGCGGTCGCCGTGCTGGCAGCACTCAGCCATGGGAAGCATGTGTATTGTGAGAAGCCGCTGGCGCACACGGTGGCAGAGGTGCGGGCGATGCGGAAGGCGGCGCTGGAGAAGAAGGTGATCACGCAGGTGGGCAATCAGGGGCATTCGTCGGACAGCATTCGGCTGTTTGTCGAAATGGTGCAGTCGGGAGCCATCGGCAATGTGTCGGAGATCCACGCGGGCTGTGATGCCTTCCGGGATGTGTATTGCCAGATCGGTAAGCAGCAGGCGATCCAGACGGAGAAGCACGAGGTGCCGCAGGGTCTCGACTGGGACCTGTGGCAAGGGCCGCTGAAGGCAAGTGCGTTTCATCCGGCATACGCACCATTTAGCTGGCGCGGCTTTTCGGCGTATGGCAGCGGCTGCATCGGCGACTGGATCTGCCACGTCGTCGATCCGTCGTTCTGGGCGCTTGATCTCGGCATGCCCACCGCCATCACGGCGGAGACGAAGGATTACGATCCGGTCAAACACGCGGCGTTTTATCCCAAAGGCACACGCATCACTTATGAGTTCGGCGCGAAAGCCAATCGCGGGCCGGTGAAGCTCATCTGGCACGACGGCGAGATCGGCATTCCCGCGCCGGAGGAACTGAAGCAGGACAATCGCAAGGTCGTCGGCATCGGCGCAGTGGTCATCGGCGATAAAGGTAAGATCATGCACGGCTCGCATGGTGCGGGCGGTGTGCGCTTGATTCCCGAAGCGAGCATGAAGGGCTTCAAAGTGCCGGAGAAGACCATCCCACGCGTGCCGAAGGGCAATCACCAGCACGAGTGGCTCAACGCGATCCGCGAGAACCGTCCCGCAGGCTCCAGCTTCGAATACGGCGGCTCTTTGAGCGAGATCGGCCTGCTGGGAATGATCGCCGTGCGCCGCAGCGGCACACGCCTGGAGTGGGACAATGCCGCGATGAAATTCACGAACGATGCGGAAGCCACCACACTGCTCACGCCGGAGTATCGTGATGGGTGGAGCTTGTGATTCTCACTTCGGCTTGATCTCAATCGCATCTAGCCAAGGCAGTGAGATATCTACCACCAGCCCACCGGCATCACGATTCCAAGCTGTCACCGTGCCACCGCAGGCTTCGATGCAGCGTTTCGTGATGGCGAGGCCGAGGCCGCTGCCGCCCGTGCTGCGACCTCTCGCGGCTTCGGGGCGATAAAAGGGTTCAAAAAGGCGTGAGACGGCCTCTTCGGGCACGCCGGGGCCACGGTCGAGTATTTGGATCATCACGCGGCCGTTTTCAGCTTTGGCGGAGATTTCGATGTCTTTGGCGTAGCGGATGGCGTTGCGGACGACGTTGCCAATCGCACGGTCGAGGGCGTTTCGGAGGCTGTGGAGTTTGATGTCGCCGATTTCGAGTTGGATGCCATTTTCGGGTGCTTCGCGGGCGAGGACATTTTGGAGCAATTCGCGCAAGTCGATGTCTTCGGGCGTTTCGCGGTCGGGGATGGTTTCGGCTTTGGTGAAGGCGAGGACTTCTTCGACGAGCTTGGCCATGTGCTGGAGTTCTCGGTCGAGTTTTTGCAGGTAGGTAGACTGCTCCGGCGTGCTGCGTTGCTCCACCACGCCGAGCGCCATCTGCATTCTCGCGATGGGGCTGCACAGCTCATGCGCGACATCGGCGGTGATGCGGCGCTGCTGCGTCATGTAGTCGCCGAGTTGGGCGGCCATGGTGTTCACGGAGGTGGAGAGTTCGCCAAGTTCGTCGTTGCGCTGGTTTTCAATTCGTTCGTCGAATTTACCATGAGCGATGCGGCCCGCAGCGGTGTTGAGCGTGCGAATGAAGCCGGTAATGCCACGCACAAAGGGCATCCACATGAGTGCGGAGATGAGGAGTGCGGCAGCGGCGAGCCAGAGCCACGGGCGCAGATCGAAAAAGAGGCCTCCTCCGCTGATGCTATCCGAAACCATGACAAGGGTGAGAGAGCGTCCGCCTGGCGCGACGAGGTCGAGATGAATGCCTGCCCAATAACGGGCGGGATCGCCCGCACGCAGCATGAAGCGCGGCTTCGGCGGCGCATCGGCAGGTCGTTTGGAGACGGGACCGGGCTGACGGCGCGGACTGCCATCGCCGGGAGGACGGCGGTCGATGAGTTTGGGGAGCACCTCGGCAGGTGGCGCGATGGCTTTGCCAAAGACCTGCTCGCCGCGTCCATCAAAGAGGCCGAAGGTGACGCCGTGCTTTTGATCGTGCTCGCTCAAACGGGCGGGCCACTCGCTTTCGGCGAGGCGAGAGAACTCGAAGGTCACGCTCTCGCCGATGGCTGCGATGCGGTCACCCGGTTCGCCGGAGAGCATCCAGTCGAGCCCGAGCTTGAACTGCGCTCTGAGGAAAAAAACGAAGAGCACCGCCAGCACGGCGAGGTTCAGGGCGAACCACGAGAGGATCTTGCCGTAGAGCGGGAGTTTGAGACGGCTCATAAAGTATTCGGGGCATTCCTGCCCCGTCATTGAGCCGGGCCAGGAATGGCCCGGTTACTGGGAGTCACGAGTTGATAGCCATAACCGCGCACCGTTTTGATGAAGCGCGGCTCCTTCGGGTCATCGCCGAGTTTCTTGCGCAGGGTGGAGATGTGCATGTCGATGGCGCGGTCAAAGACATCCCACTCGCGGTCGGCGACCTCCTCAATGAGCTGCTCGCGGGTTTTGACGCGGCCGTGGGCTTTCGCGAGTGACAAAAGAAGGCCGAACTCGGCTGGCGTGAGCTGCAAAGGTTCGGCACCGAGCACGACAGCATGCGTCTCGGGATTGAGGCGCAGCTCGCCAATGACGAGTTCTTTGACGGGGGCTTGCGGAGCTGTCTCAGCGATCCAACCCGTGCGGCGAAGCAGGGCGCGGAGGCGGGCGAGCAACTCGCGAGAGGAAAAAGTCTTCGGCAGGTAGTCGTCGGCACCGAGTTCGAGACCGACGATGCGGTCCACCTCCTCGCCGCGGCCGGTGAGCATCATGACAGGCACCTTCGATTTTGCACGAATACGGCGGAGCACCTCAAAGCCATCGCAGCCGGGCATCATGACATCGAGAATGATGGCCGCCCAGGCCTCGGAGGTGGCGCGTTCGGCTCCGTGCTCACCATCGTGCTCCATTTCGACCTCGAAGCCCATGGGCTTGAGGTAATCGGCCACGAGCTGGCAGAGCTCGGTGTCGTCGTCGATGATGAGGAGGCGCATGGCGGAGTGTGGTGCGGGCTTTAGCCTGCCGGGAAGGATTGTCGAGGTACAGGCTGAAGCCTGCATCACTCTTTACACAAATCCGACAATTCTGCCTCGGCTTGGTGAAGAGGGGCTGACATGGGGTTTGCAGCTTGGGGCAGCCATGAAACCTTTTGTTGCCCTTCTCTGCCTCGCGCCGCTGGCGCTGCATGCTCATACCACCGACTCCGGCGGGTTGCCGATGGACAAAGAGATGCTGCGGAAGCACATCGCGGATGAGTTTATGGCCAAGCGGATGGCTTTGGCGAAGGCGGACTACAAACCAGCACCGAAGCCGGTGGTGACGAAGGAAGTGCAGGTGGCGTCGATGATGACGAATCTCGCCATGCTCGCCCAGGGCTCGACTTTGACGGCTCCGGGAAATGGAGAGCTGATGTCGGCTTCGTTTTTGCCGTTTAAGCCGAAGCTGCGGTTCTACAATGACGCGAACTACTTTTACGTCGAGAGCGATGGCATCCCGGATCGCACGCGGCAGCCGAATCTGATGGTGGGAATCACGACGTGGCAGCAGCAGGTGCCGATGCCGGTGTCGTATTTCATCGGGACGACGAATGGAACGAACAACGCGGGCTCGCTGGGCTTTGGGCAGCCGAACGTGTGGAAGCTGCCGCTGGTGCCCGTGCCTGCGGCCTCGCCGATCTCGCTGAATGGGAATTTCCTGCGCGGGGCGGTGGCGCTAGGGTCGGATGGCGTGCCGATTTTCAATCCACGCAACAATACCGGGCAGTTCAGCTATGACATCGGCGAGCTGGACATCTATGGCGGTCACTGCGGTCTGGCGGATGATTATCACTACCACATCTATCCGGTGCATTTGATCCCGGTGCTGGGGAATGACAAACCCATCGCCTGGGCGCTCGATGGCTATCCGGTGTATGGCTATGTGGAGCCGGATGGCTCGCCCATGCAGACGCTGGATGCGGATGGCGGGCATGATCACGGCACCTGGGGCTATCACTATCATGCGCGGGGCACTTACAACTCGGGCACGGCGAGTTGGACGCCTTCGAACCCTTTCATGATGAATGCCATGCATGGCGTGGTGGTGAATTTTGACTCGCAGATCGATCCCCAGCCGAGCGTGTCGAACATGCGTGCCTCGGGCACCGGTGGCTACACGGCGCAGCAGGTGCCAGGCGCGGCGATCATCGCGTTCAAAAATCCCGTGGCGCTGAGTGTGGATGGCAGCGGTCACTTCATCGAAAACGTGAGCGGCACGCCAAGCGAGGATGATTTCCTCATGCGTTACACGGTGAGCAGCGTGACGTATGATGTGTGCTGGCGATTAAATCGCAAAGCGGTGCCCAAGAGCTACACGATGACCTATCGGCATCCGACCACCGGCACGACGACGACGACTTACACGAGCAATGGCAATCGCGTCACCACCTACCCGATGAGTGGCAAGAGCATGATCGCGCTGCCTGACACCTCACAGACGGGCAATTTCACCGGTTCGGCAGGTGATGGCGAGGACAGCGACTACACGATCCATGCCCAGGCTTTCACCAACAATGGCAACGGCACCATCACCGACAACGTCACCGGCCTGATTTGGCAGAGCGTGGACAATGGCGAGTCCACTTGGGAAAACGCCGTCGCGAATGCAGCGAGCGTGACCACGGGCGGCTACAATGATTGGCGGCTGCCGACACCGCATGAGTTGTTCTGCCTGTTCAATCATCAGGTATCGAACCCGGCCCTGAACACGGCCTTCTTCCCGAACCATCCCGTGGCACGGGCGGGCTATTGGTGGAGTAGCGATCTTTACGGCACGAGCACGACGAATGTGTGGTGCACGAATGAAGGCGGCGGTCTGGGGCCGAAGCCGAAGTCGGAAACCATCAGCGCGGGTGGCACCCTGCGCTATCACGCCCGCTATGTGCGCGGCGCCAAGCAGACGAACGGCCACAACTATGTGAGCAACAATGACGGCACCGTCACTGACCTCGACACGGGTTTGATGTGGAAGCAGGTGCCTCGCACAGCGGCGACATGGTCAGCGGCTTTGGCAGACATCGAAGGACTCACGGATGCGGGCTTCAGTGACTGGCGCATGCCGAACGTGAAGGAAATGGAGTCGCTGATGGATTACACGATGACCACTTTCACCAGCCTCACGAACATCAAGCCGCCAGCGCATCGTTTGCTCTTCCCATCGGCCACGGCGACTTCGTATTGGACTTCGACGACGCAGAACAATGACGCACTCGCCGCGCTGGTCGTGGAGTTTGGATTGAATACGACCTCCAATCCACAACGCAATTCGCAGGGCATCATCAGCCATGAGCCGAAGACCTCGTCGTATCCTGTCTTTGCCGTGCGCACAGCCGCACTCACGCCGACACAGATCGCCGTGTCGCAAGGCGTCACGACGCTGACGGATAGCCTCAGCACGGTCGGCTATGGCAGTGTGAATGTGGGCAGCACGCTGTCGAAGACCTTCACGATCACCAACAATGGCACTACCGCGCTCACGGGCATCAGCTTGAGCATCGACGGCACGCACAGCTCGCTTTTCACCGTGACGACATCGCCAGCATCAAGCATCGCCATCGGAGCGACCTCGGATTTTGTCGTGCAGTTCAATGCCAGTAGCGCCGGGGCAAAGACAGCCGCATTGCACATCGCCAGCAGTGACAGCAGCGTGGGCGCGGCTTTTGATATCGCTCTCACGGGCACGGGCAATGTGCCGCCTCCGACGATCTCGAACATCACGATGAACCCCATCTCACCCGCGAGCACGGACACGGTGACGATCACGGCGCAAGTGACGCCGGGACTCGGTGCGACGATCAGCGGGGTAAATCTGAGCTATGATCTTGGGGCGCAGACGACGGGGCCGGCCTTCCGTGAAATTTTTGCCAATACCTCTGGCAATGGTCTGACGGGCACGATGAATCCATGGACGGTGACGGCGACTCGCAATGCAGCCGATGTGCGGCAGCGTGGCGGTGCCAGCAATCGCACGGTGCCCATCGTGCTGACCAATTGCACCACCAATGGTAGCACGAGCGTGAGCTGTGATAACACGGCGGGCCTCATTCCAGGCATGTTGATCACCGGCACGAGCATCGCGGCGAACACGACGATCTCTCAGGTGAACAGCAGCACGGCGATCACGCTGAGCCAGGCGGCAGGCAGTGGCAATGGGCTCTCGCTGACTGCGGCTGGAGTCACGCTCACGAGTTGCACGCTCGGCACCGTGCCGACGATCAACACCGCGAGCACCACGGGCCTTGCGGCGGGAATGGGACTCACCGGATCGGGTCTTGCCACGAATCCGCCCAACCCAACGGTGGTGGCTGTCACCAACGGCACCAGCTTTACCACCAACAGCACCACGATCACCACGGTGCCTGCCACGCTCACAGCGTCTGGCATGGCGCTGGAGTTCAACAATGGAACGACGAGCTTTGACGCGACGATGGCGCAAGCCACCAATGCGATCAATGCGGGCAGGGCTACGGCGGGCAATGTGCAGTTCTATGTGCGGAATAGCGATCTCGGCACGGGCAATGGCTGGACGCTGCAAATCTCACCCGATGGCGGCACCACCTGGAACACACGGCTGAGCGAGACCTTTGCCAGCAGCAGCGCCACCTGCACGCTGAACGGCACCACGACCATCGCCTGCACGGACACGAGCAAGCTCACCGTGGGCAATACGATCCAAGGCGCGGCGGTCACCATCGCCAACTGCATCACCAGCAGCACGACGAACCCAACCGTGGTGCTCACGGCCAACACGAGCGGGCTCGCGGTGGGCATGTTCATCACGGGAGCCAATGGCACCGGCATCCCGAATGGCGCTCGAATCACCGCCATTGATCCAGGCGTGAGTTTCACGCTGAATGCGGCGGTGACGGTGACGAATGCCACGCCAGGCATCACGCTGCTGGCGAACTATATCGCAAACAACACGACGATCAGCTCCATCACGCCAAATGTCTCGTTCGTAATTAGCAGTGCGCCATTTTACTCTGGCAGTGCCACACTGGCTTCGCTGAATCATGCCTTCAAACTCTTCCGCTACGACCTCGTGGCCGGAGACATGACGGCGAACATGAAAATGCGCTTCCAGTTCAGTGGCAACACCGCCGCCTCGCCTGCACGTCCGCCCAGCACGAACATCGACGACATCACCGTCACGCTGACGACAGGCGCTGCACCCACGATGATTGCCATGACGGACCTCGGCGGAGGCCTCTGGAGTGCCACTATCCCCGCGCAGGCCAATGGATCGACGGTGAACTTTGCCATCACGGCCACTGGCACAGCAGGCGGCACGACGACCTCTTCAACGACGAGCTACACCGTCGCTTCGGCTCCGACGATCACCACGACGTCGCCTTTGCCGAATGGCAGCACGACGGGTGCTTACAGCCAAACTTTGGCCGCCACGGGCGGAAGCGGCACGGGCTATGTTTGGAGCCTTTTCAGCGGTTCTTTGCCCAATGGCATCACGTTGAGCAGTGGCGGTGTTTTCAGCGGCACGCCGACTCAGGCCGGCACCTTCAATTTTACGGCAAAAGTGACCGATTCGGCCACTCGCAGTGCCACAAAGGCTTTTGCGCTCACGATTTCCACCGTGACGGCTCCGAACGTGGTCATCATCGTCACCGATGACCAAGGTTGGGGTGATGTGGGTTATCACACGCCCGCAGGCCAGGTGCCGATCCAGACGCCGAACATGGATAGCTTTGCGACGACGGGCATCCGCTTGGAGCGCTTCTATGCGACGACGGTTTGCAGTGTCACACGCTCCACCTTGATGACGGGCCGCAACGCGATCCGCCATGGCACCAACAACGAGCGTGGCCTTGATTTGAGCGAGCATTTGATGCCGCAGACCTTCAAGGCGGCGGGTTACCAGACCTTCATGTGCGGCAAATGGCATCTCGGTGGCAGCGACAAGAACGTCTATCACTTCAACGTGAACGGCAGCCCGGTGCGCGTGATCAAGGAAGGTCTTCAATATGCGCCGCACAATCGCGGTTGGGACTCCTTCTATGGCCAATATTCCGGCGCGATTGATTACTACACTCACCACAGCGCCGAGGCCGAATCGCTCGACATTCCTGACTGGTGGCTGAATGGCGTGCAGCAGGACGGACCGAGCGAACACACCGATTCGCAAGGCAATGGCGGCTGGTCGCCCACCTTGCTCGCGGACAAGGCCATCGCGCACATTCAGAATCGCAACCCTGCTCAGCCGATGTTGCTGCATCTGGCCTTCAACTCCATCCACGGCCCCGTTTCGGCTCCAGCGAGCTTGATCACGAAGTATCAAAACCTCGGCGTCACCAATGCAAATCGACGCCTCATCTCCGCAGCCGTGGATGGCATGGATCAAGAGATTGGCCGGGTGCTGGCGGCGCTCGATAGCGCAGGCATCGCCAACAACACCCTTGTCGTCTGGTTTGGCGACAACGGTGGCGATGAAACCAAAGGCTCGCTCAATGATCCGCTGCGTGGCACGAAGGGCGACAGCTATGAAGGCGGGATGCGCGAAGTCGCAGGCATCAAATGGCCCGGTGTGCTGCCGGCTGGTGTCATCAGTAATCAGTGTATGTGGGTCGGCGATGTTTTCCCCACCCTCTGCGCGGCTATCGGTGTGACGCCGCAAAACACGAAGCCACTGGACGGCGTGAATCTTTGGCCCGCGCTGCTTTCCGCGAGCAACAGCACCACCGTATCGCGTGGCTCGCCACTCGTCACCGTGAGTGCGGCACCGATTGCGATTTATCAGTTCACCGATCCGGTGAATGGCGGCACGAAGGATTTTAAACTCATCCGTGGCCGCGTGAACAACGTGCTCACGCCTGAGCTCTACAACCTCACGGACGATCCGCAGGAGACCACGGACCTCATCGCCAACAGCGCGTATGCGAGCATCGCCACCACCTTGACCAATGCGATCACGGCGATCAGCGTTGAAAGCATGAAGCCTTATGTCGGCCCGCCGCTCATCACGAACAGCGTGCCTCAAGGCGGCACCATCACGCTGTATGCGCCCTTCACGAGTTGGCCAGGCGCGACACCGACTGTGCAGTGGCGCAAAGGTGGTTCGAATGTCACTGGCGGAATCGTCACGCAGATCACCGATGATTTGGCGGTCGCCGTCCGAGGCACTTATGCGGCCACCTTGACGCTGACAAACGTCGCTCCCAGCGATGCAGGCTTGTATGATGTCGTCGTCTCGAACAACATCGGCAGCACCACGAGCGATGCAGGCACGTTGACCGTGACCATGCCAGCGCCTGCCTTGACGCTGCCCGCCTTTACCAAAGGCACCAGCATCACACTGAACTGGACCGCGGTGCCCGGCGCGACCGGCTACACGATCCAGCGCAGCACCACGAGTGACTTCGCCAGCGTCACCTCGCAGACGACGAGCAGCACCAGGGTGACCTTCAGCGGCCTCACCAGCGGCACGACGTATTATTATCGCGGCACCGCCACCGATGGCACGGCCACGAGCGCCTTTGGCAACACCGCCTCCTCCACGCAGGATGCCAGCACGCCTGTGATCACGATCACCGCGCCCGCCAACAACACGACCACAACTGCGAACAGCATCGTGGTCAACGGCACAGCTACAGACACCGTTTCGCCACTCACCGGCCTCATGGTCAATGGCGTGGCCGCCACGACCTCCAATGGCTACGCCACCTGGACCGCCACCGTGCCACTCACACCGGGCGCGAACACGCTCACGGCCACCTCGACCGACAGCGCCGATCAAGGCGGCAACACCGGCTCCGCGAGCATCAACGTGACCTACAACGCGAACGGACCCGCCATCGTCAGCGTCGGCACCGGCCCCACCGCGCCGACTTACCTCGATCCAACGACAGTTTTGGCGCAAATCACGCCACAGCCCGGCACCACGCTCACCAGCGTGCAGCTTCAATACGACACCGGCACGCCTGTGAGCACCGCGATCTGGAAGGAAACCTTCAACAACACCTCGTCGAACAATTGGAACGGCACTGGAGCACTCAACGCGTGGACCACCATCGGCGCGGGCAATGTGCGTCAAGCCGTCAGCACCTCGAATCGCACCGCCATCAGCCTCACGAGTGTGGCGACGACGAGCGGCAGCACCACCGTGACCTGCGCGAGCACCGCCGCTCTGTGGCCTGGAATGCTCATCACCGGTCCAAACATCGCCGGCAGCATCAATGGCACGCAAACGGGCAACAGCACCGTCGCCTCCATCACGAACGCAACGACCTTTGTGCTCTCGCAGGCTGCCACCGGCACGGGCACAGGACTCACGCTCACGGCTTGCGGCGTCACCTTGACGAATGCCACCACCACCGCCGCGAGCACGGCGGTGACCTGCGACAGCACCGCCGGTCTCGTGATCGGCATGTCCCTCAGCGGCACTGGTTTGGCGAACAACGCCACCGTGGCCTCCGTGACGAGTGCGACGACCTTCACCATGAATGCCGCGCCCACCACGGCAGGCACCGCGCTCACTTTGAGCGCCACCACGGCCGCTGCGGAGTTCAACGGCGGCACCGCGGACCCGCTGGCCTCCATGTTCACCACGACGAATGCCATCAACACCACGGGTGCGAGCGGCTTCATCGAGTTCTATGTGCAAACACGCGATCTCTTTGCCACGAACAACTGCGGCTGGACGCTGCAAGTCTCCTCCGACAACGGCGCGACCTGGAACACGCGTCTGAGCGAGGATTGGAACGCTGAAACGGTGTCGCTCAGCAATGTCGTGCTAAATGCCGCTGGCGCTGTCTCAGGCAGCACCACGGTGACTTGCGCGAGTACCGCCAGCCTCACCACGGGCCGCAGCGTGCTCGCCGCACCGGTGAATGCGACCATCGGCATCAATATCGGTCAAAGCACCGCCACCTGCACGAACACCACGGGCCTCGTCGAAGGCATGTTCATCACCGCCACCGGCATCCCGAACAACACCCGCATCGGCACCATCACGCCAAACACGTCCTTCACACTCGTCACCGGCACCACCGCCACGCTCGTGAACGCCACGGCGACCAATGCCGCCGCAAACGCCGCCGCGAACTACTTCCCCGGTGGTGCCACGGTTAGCAGCATCACAAACGCCACCACCTTCGTGCTCAGCACCGCCGCGTATGCCAATACCAGCGCCGCACCGCTCGCCACCGCCTTCGCCACGACGGTGAATCACGGCTTCCAGCTCTTCCATTACGACCTCGCGGGCGCGGAGCTGGGCACGCAGACGAAGATCCGCTTCCAAGCCACCGGCTATGCCGCCACGGCTCCCACACGCACGCCGCGCATCAGCATCGACGACATCGTCATCGCCACCACCGCCCCGCCTCCCACCATCACGCTCGCCATGTTTGACGACGGCCTGCATGGCGATGGCGCGGCCAATGACGGCGTCTGGGGCGCGGTCATTCCGGCGCAAAACGGCGGCACCACGATCAATTTCAAAGTCGTCGCCACCGACAACACGAACGCCAGCGCCACCAGCCCCGGCAGCGGCAACTACATCTACACCGTGAACAATCTCCTCACCGATGCCACCATCCTCGGCGCGGAGTTCCTCACCTTGCCGAAAACCGACGGCGTGACCGTGAACCTCATCGCCTCGGCCAATCAGCAGGTCTTTGTCGAATACGGCACCGCCCCAGGCCAATACACGCTCGCCACCACGCCCACGACGTTTAACATCGACAACGCGAAGCCCGAGTTCAAGAACCCGATCCGCATCCCCATCACCGGATTGCTGCCCGATACCGAGTATTACTACCGTGTGCGCCATCGCCATGTCGGTGCACCCTTCTACAATGCTCGCGGTGAGCGCAGCTTCCACACTGCTCGGCCACGCGGCACCACCTTCAGCTTCACCGTCACTGCGGACCCGCATATCGACGTGAACACCGACATGCAGCTCTTCTGGCGTGCGATGGCGAACATCAGCCTCGACCAGCCGGACATCCACATGGACGTGGGCGACATCTTCATGACCGACAAGCTCGCCGACGGCCTGCTCGGCGTGCCACCGAAGTGGGGCGGCGGCGTCACGATCAACCAGACGAGTATCAACAACCGCGCCATCATCTTCCGCAATGCCTTTGAGCGTGCCTGCCACAGCATCCCGTTCTTCTTCGGCCTCGGCAATCACGAGGCGGAATACGGCTACCTCTTCAACGCCGCCACCGACAAGCAGAACAACATCCCCGCGTGGGACTTGAAGGCCCGCAAAGCCTTCTACCCCGCGCCGACACCCGATGGCTTCTTCAACGGCAATTCAACACCGAAGGACTACACCGGCGGATCGCTCGGCTTGTTGGAAGACTACTACGTCTTCGAGTGGGGCGAGGCGCTCTTCATCATGCTCGATCCCTTCTGGAACACGATGACCAATCCGAACTCCTCCAACGACGCGTGGAACTGGAGCCTCGGCAAAGCGCAGTATGACTGGCTGCGTGACACGCTGAAGAATAGCAGCGCGAGATACAAGTTCGTCTTCATGCACCACATCGTCGGCGGCAGCACCCAGACGGCCACCGGCACCCCCCAATACGCCGCGCGCGGCGGCATCGAGGTAAGCGACAAATACGAGTGGGGCGGCAAAAACGCCGATGGCAGCCCCGGCTTCGCCACGCAGCGCCCCGGCTGGGACATGCCCATCCATGATTTGCTCGTGATGAACAAGGTCAACGTCGTCTTCCACGGCCACGACCATCTTTACGGCTATCAAACCAAGGACGGCATCGTCTATCTCGAATGCCCGCAGCCCGGCACGCCGAACTACACCAGCCTCGGCAGCGCCGTGGACGGCCAATACGTCAATCTCGGGGCGAACAGCACCAGCTACCTCCTGCCCAACAGCGGCCACATCCGCGTCACCGTCGGCCCCGATCAAGCCGTGGCCGACTACGTCCGCAGCTACCGCACCGCCACCGATCCGATGCCCCCCGATGCCACCAGCGTCTTCAACGACGAAACCCCCACCCGCATCAACCGCAGCATCTCCCACAGCTTCGTCCTCGCGCCGAAGGTCAGCCCCCCCATCGAAGTCGCCAACGTCGCCCCCGGCCAGATCGGCCTCCGCTGGAACGCCGTGCCCAACAAACCGTATCAAATCCAATGGAGCACCGACTTGGTGAACTGGCAGACGATTGAGACGCTCACCTTTACGAACACAAACACCAATGCGACTTACACCGATACGCTTCCCGCCCGCGTGAACGGGCAGCGAGCATTCTATCGGGTGAGCTACACTCCTTGACTCAATCCTGACAAAACTCCGCTGAATCGTTGAAGCCATCCTGACTCGCCTGCGATTAGAATCACACACCATGAAAACGCTCCCTGTCCTCCTGCTGTTCGCGACAAGCCTCGCCGCGCATGATCTGGCAACTACCGACCGCGAGGCGCTGCGGGCGCATATTTTGGAGGAATGGAAACGCGAGCGCGGCATGACGGAGGTGGCCTCCACGGCCTCTGTCGTCCAACTCGCCGCCGCTGCGGTGGCGAACGCGGCGAATGCGCCGCAGACCGCGAAGGCCTTTCTGCCCTTCACGAAGCTCGATCTGCGTGCGGATGGCGAGTTTCTCTACGTGGGCTCGAACGGGCTGCCGGATCACAACATGATGGTGGGTATCACGGCCTGGCAGCAACAGGTGCCGCTGCCGCAGAAGTATTTCGACGACAATGCCTGGCGCGTCCCGCTGAAGCCGGTTCCGGCGAAGGAACCCGCCATGATCAAAGGCCGCTTCCTACGCGGCGCGATCGCTTTGGCGGTGAATGGCATCCCGATCTTCAACCCGCAGAACAATCGCGGCGAGATCAGCTATGAAATCGGCGAGCTGGACGAGTGGGGCGGGCATTGCGGTCGTGCGGATGATTACCACTACCACATCGCGCCGCTGCATTTGCAGGCGCAGGCGGGCAAAGGCATGCCGGTGGCTTATGCGCTCGATGGTTATCCGATCTATGGCCTCACGGAGCCGGATGGCTCGCCCGTGGCGAACCTCGACGAGTGCCACGGCCACGAGTCGCCGGGCATCGGCTATCATTATCATGCGTCGAACAAGTATCCGTATGTCATCGGCGGCTTCCACGGCGAGGTCGTGGAGGCGGGCGAGCAAGTCGATCCGCAACCGCGAGCCCAAGGCGTGCGGGAGGCCCTCACGGCGCTTCGCGGTGCCAAGATCACCGCTTTTGAAAGCACCGGCAAGGACAGCTACAAGCTCAGCTATGAGGTGAATGGCGACAAACGCAGCGTCAGCTACTCGATCAAGGCCGACGGCACTTATCCCTTTCACTTCGACAATGGTCGCGAAGGCACGGCGGATGAAGTTTACACCGCACGTCGCCAAGGCGGCGGTGGTGGCCCGCCGCGTGAAGGCTCTGGTGGTCCCGAAGGCATGAAGGGCAAAGGAAAAGGCAAGGGCAAAGGAAAAGGTGGTCGCGAGGGCGAGATGCGCCGCGATGATCCACCTCCGCCGCGTCCGCAGGCCGCCATCGAAGGCATTCTCGATGTGAATGGCGACGGCATCGTCACCGCGCAGGAGTTCGCCGATAACGCGAAGTCGAACGCCGCGAAAAAAGGCGTCGCCATCCCCGAGGCGATGGCGAAGGCCAAAGAGCAGTTCAATACCTTCGATCACAATCGCGATGGCAAGCTCGACACACCGGAGTTGAACGAACTCGCTGGCAACGCACCTGCCGGTGACGCCCCGAGGCCCCGTGGCGACGAGCCACCGGCCCGCGAAGAGATGAAGAAAAGCGAGGGCAGTGGTCGTGGCGGCAAGCAGGACGCCTTTGTCGCGCTGCCGGATCAACCCCGCAGCAGCGATGGCAAATTCATGTTGATGAGTTCCGTCGTCGAAGACCTCCAGAAGCTGCCGGTGGAGTTCACCGGCGACGGCGATGGCCTCAGCCCGCCTTTGGAATGGTCAGGCGCACCCGCTTCGACTCAAAGCTATGCCTTGATCATGGATCACGTGACGCCTGATGGTGACAAGAAGTGTTATTGGACCGTCTCTGACATCCCCGCGAATGCCGCGAGCCTGCCGAAGGATTCGCAGCGCATCGGCAAACTCGGCACCGGATTCAAAGGCGAAGTCGGCTACGAGCCGCCACACTCGAAAGGCCCAGGCGCAAAGACCTATGTGATCACGATGTATGCCCTTTCGGAGCCGCTGAAGGTCGCTGGCACGCCGGGACGCGAAGAACTCATCGCAGCGATGAAGGACAAGGTGCTGGCGAGTTCTTCGCTACGGGTCGTTCACAGCAGCGGCGGTGCTGTCGGACAGGCCCGACCCGTCGGACAAGTCGGACCCAAAACGGCGGAAGCGCCACCACCTCCCCCTGCTGCCGCAGAACCCAAAAAAGGCGGCGGCAAAGGAAAAGGCAACGTTAGTCCCGCTAACGGCCTCGTGAAGCCCAGCATCGCCGACACGATCAAACTCAGCGTCTATGCCGACAATTGGTTCATGCTCTACGTGAACGGCCGCCTCGTCGCTGTCGATCCGATCCAGTTCACGCCGCACAACGTCGTGAGCGTCGATTTCCTCCCCGAGTATCCCATGACCATCGCCGTGCTCGCGAAGGACAACGCCGATCCGAAGACCGGCATGGAATACGGCACCAGCATCGGCGATGCCGGCCTGTGCATCAAATTCGCCGACGGCACCGTCACCAACGCCACCTGGAAGGCCAAGAACTTCTTCCACGGCCCCATCAACGCCGACACCGCGAACCCGAAAGTCATCCAAGAACCTCTTCCTGCGAATTGGTGGGCCGTGGACTTCGACGACAGCACCTGGAAAAACGCGAAGGAATACACCGTCGAACAAGTCGATCCCAAACAGCCCTACTTCGAAAGCGACTTCGAAGGTGCCAAGTTCATCTGGACCGACGACATCGCCCTCGACAACACCGTCATCTTCCGCACCAAGGTCGAAAAACCCGGCTGGACGCCGAGATGGAACACAAAGCCGGATTTGGATGTGAGTGGTGTGCCGCAACGATAACTCTTCTTCTGCACGAATATGAAATCGCTTCTCCTCCTGCTACTCGCAGCCTCCGGTTCCCTCGCCGCCGCGCCACCAAACATCCTCTTCATGCTCTCCGATGATCAGGCGTGGAGCGGGCTGTCCTGCCAGATGCATTCGGACATGCCGGACTCCAAGAGCAGCATCGTGCAGACGCCGAACATCGCGCGACTCGCGGAGCAGGGCATGAGATTCAGCGCGGCGTATGCGCCCGCGCCGGTGTGCTCGCCGACACGCATCAGCTTGCAAACAGGACGCAATCCGGCGACGCTGGGATGGACGAAGGCGGCACCAGCGGAGCCTGGGCATCGCTTGATCGAAGGCGACAATCGCAAAAGCATCCGTGATGACGAGATCACCATCGGGCAGATGCTAAAGTCGGCTGGCTACGCGACCGCGCACTACGGCAAATGGCATCTCTCAGGCGGTGGACCCGCCGCTCATGGCTACGATGAGAGCGATGGCGACACGGGCAATCAGGACGCCGCACCACATCTGCCGCCCAATCCGGTGGACATCTTCGGCATGGGCTCGCGTGCGGTGGATTTCATGAAGCGGAGTCAGGCCGCTAGGAAGCCGTTCTTCATCCAGATGAGTTACAACGCGCTGCATTATCCCGAGAACGCCACACCCGCGCTGCTGGAGAAATATCGGAAGCTCGCCTCCGGCGGAAATGACAAGGAAGTGGGCCGCGCCGCCATCGCGGAAGACCTCGACCGTGGTGTGGGCGAACTGTTGGCGAAAGTCGATGCCATGGGCCTTTCGAAGAACACTATCGTTATCTACATGTCAGACAACGGCGGCTCGAATCGCCGCACGCTGAATGGCGGCAAGGGCGATGTGTGGGAGGGCGGCATCCGCGTGCCGCTGATCATTCGCGGACCCGGCATCGCGGCAGGCTCGTGGTGCCATCAGCGCGTCGTCGGCTATGATTTCTTCCCGACCTTCTGCCGCTGGGCCGGTGTGAAGTCTCCACTGCCAACGCAACTCGAAGGCGGCGACATCACGCATCTGCTCAGCGGCTCATCCGATCCCGTGAAACGACCCCGCGAGCCGCTGGTCTTCCATTTTCCGCATTATCAAGGCGACTCACCGCACTCGGCGATCCTCAGCGGCCACATGAAGCTCATTCACTTCTACGAAACGGGTGAAAACCATCTCTTCGACCTCAAAGCAGACATCGGCGAGAGCAAGAACCTCGCAGCGGCCAAGCCAGAACTCACCTCAACGCTCGTCAAGCAACTCGCGGACTACCTGCGAGATGTCGGAGCCGAAATGCCAAAGACGAATCCCAACTTTGATCCCTCCAAAGAGCCCGCTAGGAAGGGCGGCGGCAAAGGTGGGAAAAAAGGAGGCAAAAAGCCATGAAACCACTCTTCACATCGGTTGGCATCTCAGCGCTCACCCTGCTGCTGATCGCCGCCGCTCCAGATGAAAAGCCGAAAGGCGGCGCAGGTCAGGGCGGGCAGGTGGAGTCCGCTGTCGTGCCGCCGTATCTCTTTAATGTGTGGCTTTGCCGACCGGGCGCGGAGTCCGTGACGGTCAACGTGCTCGCATGGGAAGAGATGGAGGCCTTCATCGAGTATGGCGAAAGTAAACGGGGCATTCCTGCCCCGTCAGACGGGCCAGGAATGGCCCGATTACGCACCGAACCGCTGAAGCTGAAGGCTGGCGTGCCGCAGAACCTCCTGCTCGGAGGCTTGAAGCCCGATACGAGCTACAACTATCTCCTCATCTATCGCCGCGCGGGTGCAGAGCCGGTGCAGGATGTGATGCGCAGCTTTCACACGCAGCGGAAGGCAGGATCGAGCTTTCGCTTTGTCATGCAGGCGGACTCGCATCTCGACAACAACACCGACGTGCGTGTTTACCAGCAAACACTGGCCAACATGCTCGCCGACAAGCCGGACTTCATGATCGACCTCGGCGACACGACGATGGTGGACAAGTTTGGGCAGTTCTTCCGTCGCTCGGAATCGCAATACAAGGCTCAGCGCTACTACATGTGCCGCATCGCGCACAGCGTGCCCATTTTCATGGTGCTGGGGAATCACGATGGCGAGCGTGGCAGTGATCCGGAGATGTCGGACTGGTCGCTCGGCATGCGTCACACCTACTTTCCGAACCCGACGGATGGCAACGACAAGCACAGCTACTTCGCGTTTGAGTGGGGAAATGCGCTGTTCATCGGCCTCGATCCCTTTTGGTCCACCATGAGGCGCGGAGCCTCCGGCTGGGACATGACGTTGGGTGAGAAACAGTATCGCTGGCTGGAAAAGACGCTCACGAACAGCAAGGCAGCGATGCGTTTTGTCTTCATCCATCACCTGGTCGGTGGATTGGGCCGCGATGTGCGCGGTGGAGCCAAGCCGGCCGCCTACATGGAATGGGGCGGCAAAAACGCGGATGGCAGCGAGGGCTTCCAAGAGCATCGTCCCGGCTGGGAAATGCCGATTCATGAGCTTTTCGTCAAAAACGGCGTCAACATCGTCTTCCACGGCCACGACCATCTTTTCGTCAAAGAGGAGCTCGATGGCATCATCTACCAAGAAGTGCCGCAGCCCGGTCACACGAGTGGCGGCACCCGCAGCGCCGAGGAATACGGTTACGGCGGCGTCATCCTCGGCAGCGCTGGCCATGTGCGAGTCACCGTGAATGCGAGCGAAGCCAAAGTGGACTACGTCCGCAGCATCGTGCCCGGCGTGACACGCTCAGACCTCGAAAACGGCGCGGTGGAGCATAGTTACAAGGTGCGGCCTCGGTGAAAGCGGCTGGACTGTCAGTCCGCTACGACTTGGGCTTGATCTCCAAACCGCTGAGCCACGGTGCCGTGATTTGCGGTGGCATCCCACCGAAGGGTTGATAACCGGGAAGCTGGATGACGCTCATGCTGTGCGGCTGACCGGCGATGAAGAACAAGGTGTCCGCGCAATCGCTGGTGCTGATCATTTTGGCTTTGTGATCTTCACCGGGCTGCACGGGGCGTAACTTCACGAGCGGCGTCAGTGCCTCGCCGGGGGCATATTCGGAAAGGATGATGCCGTGAGCATTGAGTTGCATACGGGCGGTGAAAAGCATGCCGTGAACAGCCCACTTGCTCGCGGTGTAAGGCACGCCGGCATACGAGTCGTAGCCATGCCCAGCTGTGGAGGACACAACGACGATCCGCCCGCCGCCACTCTCCGCCATCGGTTTGGCGACGGCCTGGATCATGTTTGAGACGCCGAGCACATTGATCTCGATGACCTTCTGCCACGTTTCCGCACTGGCGATGCGTGCGGGGTCCGCGTGTGCCATGAAGCGATCTGGCGTGTTGATGCCTGCGGTGTGAATGAGAGCAAAGGGAACGCCGTGTTTCAGGACTTCATCGACGGCGGCGGTCACGCTGGCCGGTTCGGCGACATCGCAGACGATGGGGATGATGTTTGGCGACAGCGCAGCGGTTTCTTGAAGCGACTCCAGCGTGCGTCCAAACACAAACGTCTTCGCACCGGCTTCCGCGAAACGCTTGGCCGCTGCTTGCCCCATGCCGCCGCCACCGCCGGTGACGATCACGATTTTGTCTATCCAGTTTTGATCCATTCTTCGATGCTAACGAGCACGCGCAGTGCGTCGAGTCTGTGCTTGGCAAAAATCCGGGCGCAAACCGCCAAAGCGTCCAAGACGTTCGCCGGAAGCCGCGACTTCATGCCACACTCATGAGCAAACAGGTCACCATCCTCGGCGCGGGCGTCATCGGCCTCTGTGTGGCGCTTTACTGCGCTCGTCGCGGCATGAAGGTGACGATCATCGACCAGAAGCCGCCTCAGCGGGATGGTTGCTCGTTTGGCAATGCGGGCATGATCGTGCCGAGCCACTTTATCCCGCTCGCCGCACCTGGAATGGTCAAACTGGGCCTGAAATGGATGTGGAACCCTGAATCGCCGTTTTACATCAAGCCGAGGCTCAATCTCGACCTCATCATTTGGGGCCTCGAATTCTGGAAAGCGGCTACAAAAGGTCGCGTCGATGCCGCCTCGCCTGTTTTGCGCGATTTGAGCCTGCTGAGTCGCCAATGCTATGAGGAGATCGGACTCGACTTCGGGCTGGTGAAGCGTGGTTTGCTCATGCTGTGCAAAAAACAGCAGACGCTCGATGAAGAAGCCCACATGGCCGCGATGGCGAACCAGCTCGGCATCCCCGCCGAGGTGCTGGATGCGAAGACCACTGCTGCCCTCGATCCCGCCGTGACGATGGATGTGTGTGGTAGTGTGTTCTTCCCAAAGGACTGCCATCTTGCACCGGGGCGCTTCATCGCGGCGGTGGAGGCTGAGCTGGTGAAACTCGGTGTCGAGATGCTGTGGGAGACGGAGGTGCGTGGTTTTGAAGTGGAGGGTCAGGCGCTTCGCGCCGTCAAGACGTCAAGAGGTCAAGTGGAGGGTCAAGAAGTGGTGCTGTGCGGCGGCGTGTGGTCGGCGGAGATGGCGAAGGAGCTGGGTTTGAAGCTCCCGATGCAGGCGGGCAAAGGTTACAGCCTCACGCTGGCCAATCCGAAGCAGCTTCCCGAACTGTGCAGCATCTGCACCGAAGCACGGCTCGCGGTGACGCCGATGGAGGGTGCGCTACGAGTCGGCGGCACGATGGAAATGGCCGGAACCGACGAATCCATCACCCCGCGTCGCGTGCGTGGCATCACGCGGGCGTTTCCTGACTACTTCCCCGCTTTCTCCGAAAGCGATTTCGCCAATGTGAAGCCCTGGAGCGGCCTAAGGCCCGTTTCTCCAGATGGCATGCCTTACCTCGGTCGCACGCAGCGCTGGAAGAACCTCACCGTGGCCACAGGCCACGCGATGACGGGCCTCAGTCTCGCTCCCGCGACGGGCAAAATTGTCGCCGAAGTGCTGAGTGGCGAGAAATCGCCTGTGGCACCCGATTTGATGTCACCGGATCGTTTCGCATGAAAATCGCCCCACTCCTCCTTCTTGCCTTTTCAACGGCGGCGCTCGCTTTGGACCGACCGAAGCTGCAAATTCTCAACGCAGGAGACAAGGTCGTGGAGGTCTTTTGGTTGGCTCCTGATGGTAAGCGGGTGCCGAATGGCAAAATCGAGCCGGGTAAGGACAGCATCATCGGCACGACGTTGGGACACCGGTTTGTCATCGTGGATGATGGGAAAGAGACGGAAGTCGTGAGCCAGGTGCCGGTGCAGGCCTTTCGCCATGATCCGAAGGCGAAGGATGGCGTGCCCGCGTTTTACACGCAGGTCGTGCGAGCACAGGGCTATCCGATCTGTGGTTCGGCGAAGGTGAGCCCGTATGCGTTGAAGGAGGCGGCCTATCTGGCTGACCTGATGCTGGCAAAGCGGCCGGATGTGCGGGAGGCGATGATTGCCAGTGGATCGCGGCTTTGCATTCTGGCGCATGATGAATTCACCACCGAGCAGCCTGAGTGGGCGTGGCTGGAGAAGGTGCCGGTGCCGGGCTTCGAGAGCATGTCGATCAAAGACTACCGCGATGCCCGTGCTCGTGGCATGGGCGGCAGCGCCACGGACCCTTTTTGCTCCTGCGCAGAGGAGAATCTGCTGGCTTATGAGGGCGACCCATATTCCACCGAGTGCATTTTCATCCATGAGTTCGCCCACAACATCCATCTGCGTGGCTTATCGAATGTGGACGCCACCTTTGATCGACGTGTGAAGTCATCCTACGAAGCCGCGATGAAGGCCGGGCTGTGGAAAGGCAAATATGCCAGCGTGAACCATCACGAATACTTTGCTGAGGGCGTGCAGAGCTGGTTCGATAACAACCGTGAAGACGATCACGATCACAACCAGGTGAACACACGCGCTGAGCTACTGGCGTATGATCCGGGGCTCGCCGCGCTTTGCCGCGAGGTCTTCGGAGACACCGAGCTGAAATACACGAAGCCAACAACACGGCTCACTGGCCATCTCACAGGCTACGATCCCGCCAAAGCGCCCAAGTTTACATGGCCTGAGCGGCTAGAGAAGGTCAAAGCCAGCATCCGCGCCGCTGCCGTGAAGCGCTCTGATGCCGCGACGAATGCGAAATCGCATGACGAGCGAATCATTGAAGGATGGAAGGTGCATGTGAGCACGAAGGTCGATGCGGCGGCCTTTGCCAAGGCGCTACCGCTTCTCCAGGCGCAGCTTCAGGAGATCGTGCGTGTCGTTCCAGCGAAGGCAGTGGCTGAATTGCAGAAGGTGCCGCTGTGGTTCAATCCCGAGTATCCGAAGGTGCATCCACGAGCCGAGTATCACCCCGGTGCGGATTGGTTGCGCGAGAACGGCCGCGATCCCGCGATGGCAAAGGCGGTGGAGTTCACCAACGTTCGCATCTTTGAAGCTGAAACGCGCCGCATGCCGAACTTCGCCCTGCATGAACTGGCCCATGCCTATCACAATCGCACGGTGCGCATGAGCTTTGGCAATCTGGAGATCAAGAACGCCTACGAGAAGGCCAAGGCCAGCGGCAAGTATGAACGCGTCGAACGCAAGGACAGCGAAGGCCGCAGTCACATGGATCGCGCCTATGCGATGACGAACCCACAGGAATACTTCGCGGAGTGCTCAGAGGCCTTCTTCTCGCGGAATGATTTTTATCCGTTCACGCGAGAGGAACTGCAAACGCACGATCCTGAGATGTTTGCGCTGCTGGAGAAGCTCTGGGCGCATTGAACTCCACGGCGAGTTATTTGCCGAAGAGCTTCTTCAGCTCGTTGACGCCTTGTTTGAGCTCCTGGGTATCGATTTTGATGTTTCCGCCTTTGAGGAGGTTTTCGACGGCACCACCCGCCCCGGCTTTGACGGCTTCATCGGCGAGCCTGGAAAGAATGATGGCGGTGAGTTCAGCAGGCGTGAGGCCTTCGGGGCCGGTGCCGAGACCCGTGAGCTTGATCTCAGGCAGGGTGACGACGGCTTTGGCTCCGGGGAGAACGCCTGCGCTGGCATTGACTTTGGCGCTGCTGATGAGGACCTCATCGACTTGGAGCTTCATGTCCCGCTGCGGATTGGAGGGAGCGGGGGCCGTGCTGGCCGTTGGAGCCGCAGGCGCGATGGCATCGGCGGTGTTGCGTGCGTTCTTGGCGATCTGGCTGAGATTCGTGCCTCCGGGGCCGAGCTCGAGATGGATGTCTGGCTCGATGAGGCGGATGTGTTTGATGACGATGCGGTCCTCTTTGCTCGCGGCGCTATCAATGGCCACTTCGGTCTTACCGATGCGGAGGGTTTTGGGCGTAGAAAACCCGGCGGGCGTGCCGATTTCGAGTCCCTCAAGGCTGCCGGCGCCGGAGAAGACGGAGACGCTGGCTTTTTCCAGTTTCACCGGGACTCGCAGGGCCTCAGAGCCGGCTTTTTCAATGCCGATCTTCAGGAGGTCATCGATCTTCGAGTAGCCAAACCAAAGAAGTCCAAGGATGAGGACGGCGAGGACGATGAGGATGCGGATGAGCCATTTCATGGGTCGGCGAGTTTGGAAGAAGCCGCCGGAGGTGGCAAGAAAAGTCTGGGGGAAGAGCCGCGTGATTTTTCAAGGCTCACCCATTCGGGTAAAACTGCCGCCAGAACATCACCACGGAGATCACCAGTCCGATGGCGGTGATCATCTGGCGCACGCGGCGCGGCTCAATGCGCTGGGAAAAATGCGCTCCGAGGTAGTAGCCGATCAAAGCACCCGCCGTGAGGGCCAGCGCCTGCGGCCATTGCACCATCCCCGCCGCGATGAACCACACGGCGGCCACCACATTGATGAGGCTGCCGAGCAGGTTTTTCAGCGCGTTCATCTCGTGGATGTGGGTCATGCCCATGAAGCCGAAGGAGGCCAGCATCAGGATGCCGATCCCTGCGCCAAAGAAGGCTCCGTAAATGGCCACGGGCAGTTGCAGTGCCAGCGAGAACCAGATCGTGCTCCGTTGGCTGGTGGCCCCCGGCTTCTTCAGGAAGCCCTGGAGGAAAAACAGCACCGTGGCGAACAGCACGAGAAAGGGCACCAGCTTTGAAAACTGGTCATCACTCGTCTGCGTGAGCAGCCAACTGCCGAAGGCCGCGCCCGCCGTCCCCACCGGGATGAACCACGGCAACCATTGGCGCACGGCTTTCAAATGATGGCGGAAGCTCACGATGCTGCTCGACGTGCCGATCACGAGGCCCACGGTGCTCGTGGCATTCGCCGCCACCGGCGGCACGCCACACATCAGCAGCACCGGAAAGGTCAGCATTGTCCCGCCGCCCGCCACCGCATTCACCGCTCCCGCCGCGCATCCGGCGGCACTGAGGGCGAGGGCATCGAAAAAGGTCATGGAGATGCTTGTTGACGCTTTCCGACCTTTTCGCCAGCGGAAGCTCGTTTTAGCCTCCCACCATGGATCTCGCCGATGTCATCGACCTCTGCCTCAGCCTGCCCGGCGCTGAGGAAACGCAGCCCTTTGGACCCGAGGCGCTCGTGTACAAGGTCGGCCGCAAGCTCTTCGCCATCACCGTGCCCGAGGACCATCCTGCCCGCATCAACCTCAAGTGCGATCCCGAGCGTTCCCTGGAGCTTCGCGATCAATACCAGGCCATCAAACCCGGCTGGCACATGAACAAGAAGCACTGGAACACCCTCGTCCTCGACGGCTCCGTGCCCCCGAAACTCATCCGCGAACTCGCCCAGCACAGCTACGACCTCGTCGTGGCCTCGCTGCCTGCCAAATCGCGGCCAAAAGGCCTTGTCGGCCCGCGCAAAGCCAAAAAATAGGTGTCAAACCTGCTCTCATGGCTAAATCTCCGCCTCCCTCGACTTCCCTCGCAATGAATACCCCTCAGACCTTCACCACTGGCAACGGCTCCGCCGGCAAGTTTTACTCCCTCCCGGCCCTCGAAGCTGCGGGCATCGGCAACGTCTCGAAGCTGCCGGTTTCTATCCGCATCGTGCTGGAGTCGCTGCTGCGCAATCTGGACGGCAAGAAGGTCACCGAAGCCGATGTGAAGAACCTCGCGAACTGGAACGCGAAAGCGCCGGGCGAGTATGAAATCCCGTTCACCGTCGCCCGCATCGTGCTGCAGGACTTCACGGGCGTGCCGCTTCTCGTCGATCTGGCCGCCATGCGCTCGAAGGTGAAGCAGCTCGGCAAGAATCCGAAGATGGTCGAGCCGCTGGTGCCGGTCGATCTCGTGGTGGATCACTCGGTGCAGGTCGATTTCGCCGGCACGCAGCAGGCGCTGAATCAAAACCTCGCGCTGGAGTTTGAGCGCAACAAAGAGCGCTACCAGTTCCTGAAATGGGGCGAGCAGGCTTTCGACACCTTCAAAGTCGTGCCTCCCGGCATCGGCATCGTGCATCAGGTGAACCTGGAATACCTCGCGAAGGGCGTGCTGGAGAAAGACGGTGTGTATTATCCGGATTCACTCGTCGGCACGGATTCGCACACGACGATGATCAACGGCCTCGGCGTCGTCGGTTGGGGCGTGGGCGGCATTGAGGCCGAAGCAGGCATGCTCGGCCAGCCGGTGACCTTCCTGGTGCCGGAAGTCGTGGGCGTTTACCTCACCGGAGCGCTCAAAGAAGGCGTCACTGCGACCGACCTCGTGCTCGAAGTGACGCAGAAGCTGCGCAAGCTCGGCGTCGTCGGCAAATTCGTCGAATTCTACGGCCCCGGCGCGGTCAGCCTGCCGGTCACCGATCGTGCGACCATCGCGAACATGGCACCTGAGTATGGCGCGACGATGGGCTTCTTCGGCGTGGATGAAGAAACCGTCGCCTACCTGCGCGGCACCGGCCGCAGCGAGGAGCTTTGCAAGACCGTCGAGGCTTACTACAAAGCGCAATGCATGTGGGGCATCCCCACCGAGAAGGGTAGCATCGAATTCACCACCGAGATGGAGATCGACCTCAGCGGCGTCGTGCCCTGCGTGTCCGGTCCGAAGCGTCCGCAGGATCGCATCGAGGTGCCCGCTTTGAAGAGCAAATTCCGCGACCTCCTCGGCGCGGACGTGAAGGCCGGTGGTTTCGGCAAAGCGGAGTCCTTCGAGCCCGCCGAAGTCGTCGTGAACAGCAAAGCCGACACGAAAGACACCATCACCGATGGCAGCGTGCTCATCGCCGCCATCACGAGCTGCACGAACACCTCGAACCCGAGCGTCATGCTCGCCGCCGGTCTGCTCGCGAAGAAAGCGAACGCGAAGGGCCTCACCGTGAAGCCTTCCGTCAAAACCAGCCTCGGCCCAGGCAGCCGCGTCGTGACCGATTACCTCACCAAGACTGGCCTCCAGGTCGAGCTCGACAAGCTCGGCTTCCAGACCGTCGGCTACGGCTGCACCACCTGCATCGGCAACTCCGGCCCGCTCGACGCTGGCATTGAAGATGTCGTCAAAGGCCAGGACGTCGTCGCCGCCTCCGTGCTCTCCGGGAACCGCAACTTCGAGGCCCGCGTGCATCAGAGCATCAAGGCGAACTTCCTCATGTCGCCCCCGCTCGTCGTCGCCTACGCCATCGCCGGCACCGTCGATATTGATTTGAGCAAGGACGAGCTCGTCGCCGGCAGCGGCGTCTATTTGAAGGACATCTGGCCCACGCTCAAAGAAGTGCGCGATGCCATGGAGTCCGCGCTTTCGCCTGATGTCTTCCGCAAGCTCTACACCGACTTCGCCTCGCAGAATCCGAAGTGGAACGAGATCCAGGGCAGCATCGGCGAGGTCTTCGAGTGGGACGGCAAATCCACCTACATCCAGCATCCGCCCTTCTTCGCCGACTTCAGCATGACCCCCGGCGACATCGTCGAGATCAAAGGCGCACGCCCGCTCGGCATCTTCGGCGACAGCGTCACCACCGACCACATCAGCCCCGCCGGTGCGATCAAGAAAGCCAGCCCCGCCGGCCGATTCCTCACCGACCACGGCGTCACGCAGGCCGATTTCAACAGCTACGGCAGCCGTCGCGGCAATGACCTCGTCATGACCCGCGGCACCTTCGCCAACGTGCGCATCAAGAACCTCATGCTCGGCGGCAAAGAAGGCGGCGACACGCTGCTCCAGCCCGCTGGCACCGAAATGAGCATCTACGATGCGGCCGAGGCCTACAAAGCCGCTGGCACGCCAAGCATCATCCTCGGCGGTGAAGACTACGGCATGGGCTCCAGCCGCGACTGGGCCGCCAAAGGCACCCGTCTGCTCGGCGTGAAGGCCGTCATCACGAAGTCCTTCGAGCGCATTCACCGCAGCAACCTCGTCGGCATGGGCGTCCTGCCCTGCAACTTCAAGAACAAGGCCGACTACGACAAGGTCAAAGACCTCGCCGATGCCACCTTCGACCTCCTGGGCCTGTCCAACGACTTCAAGCCCATGAGCGAAGCCACCCTCCGCGTCCACAAAGCCGACGGCAGCACCTTCGACATCCCCCTCATCGTCCGCATCGACACCCCCGTCGAAATCGACTACTACCGCGCCGGCGGCATCCTGCCGTATGTGCTCGCACAGATCCTGCGTGCGAACGGCTAAGCCGTAGAACGATTTTTCCAACTCGTTCCTCCGAACCTCTCATAAAACCCGGCAGACCGAAAGGCTGCCGGGTTTTTCTTTGCTTGGAATCATCCGATACGACGATCAAATTCGCACCATGACCGCCTCCACCGTCTTCCCCATGATCCCCGCCGCGAGCAAGTCGCTGTGGTTCTTTGCCATCATCAGTCTCGTGCTCGTCGGTGCCCTCCTGCTGATGATCTGGCTCGCGCGGTCCATGCGGCATGCACAGTTCACCGTCTCCGAAGACGGTTTGCGGCTCCAAGGCGACCTCTACGGCCGACTGATCCCGCTCAAATCGCTCAAGCTCGACGATGCGGTCGTCACCAACCTCAACACCGACAAGGATCACCAGCCCACAAGGCGCACGATGGGCACCGGCCTGCCCGGTTACGCTGCTGGCTGGTTCAACCTGCGCAACGGAGCGAAAGCCCTGCTTTACGTCACCGACCGAACACGCGTCGCACGCCTTCCCACGACGGAAGGTTACACGGTTATGCTCAGCGTGAATGATCCTGCGGCAATGATTGCAGAACTGCGCCGCCTTGCCCCGCCATCGTGATATCGAGCAGTGACAAACACATTTTCTGCTGGAGACCCTGTGCGTGATCCAGCATGATTCATTTTTGTCCTTCCCAATGCCCCCCCACGATCTCCCCGACCTCGAAGAGCGCCTCTCACGCCCCACACCGGCGGTGATCGACCTCATGCGGCAGATTGCGGGCGATTTCATCGTGCTCGGCGCCGCAGGAAAGATGGGTCCCTCGCTCGCTCGCATGATCAAACGCGCCAGCGATGATGCAGGCACGTCGCGACGCGTCATCGCGGTATCGCGTTTCAGCTCGCCGGGTTCGCAGGAGGAATTCAAAGCGCATGGCATCGAAACCGTCGCGCGAGACCTGCTCGATGCGAACGCGGTCTCCTATCTCCCCGCCGCCGCGAATGTCATTTACATGGCGGGCATGAAATTCGGGGCCACGGGCAATGAATCGCTCACCTGGGCCATGAACGCGTGGCTCCCCGGTCTTGTGTGTGAACGCTACAGCCGCAGCCGCATCGTCGCCTTCTCCACGGGCAATGTGTATGGTCTCACGCCCGTCGAAAACGGCGGCAGCCGCGAGGAAGACGCGCTGAATCCTGCGGGCGAATACGCCATGAGCTGCCTCGGCCGCGAGCGCCTCTTTGAGCACTTTAGCCGCGTGCGCGGCACCCCCGTCTCGCTCATCCGCCTGAACTACGCCTGCGATCTGCGCTACGGCGTGCTCGTCGATATCGCCCGCAAAGTGTGGGCCGAGGAGCCCGTCGATGTCACCATGGGCCACTTCAACACCATCTGGCAGGGCGATGCGAATGCGCTCTCGATCCTCTCCCTCGCCCACGCCTCCTCCCCTGCCACCGCCTTCAACATCACCGGTATCCGTACCCTCTCCGTGCGGGAAACCGCCCTGCACTTCGGCGAACTCTTCGGCAAAACGCCACAGCTCACCGGCACTGAGGCCCAAGACGCCCTGCTGAGCAATGCCACCCGCTCCATCCTCTCCCTCGGCCCGCCCTTCGTGAGCGAAACCGACCTCATCGAGTGGACCGCCGACTGGATCCAACGCGGTGGTGACTCTCTCGGCAAACCCACTCACTTCGAGTCCCGCGATGGCCGCTTTTGATGTCCGCGCCGCACTGCATCGCGGCCTTGTCATTCCCGCCTGCCCGCTGGCACTGAACGCCTCGCGCAAACTCGACGAGCGCCGTCAGCGTGCCCTGCTGCGCTACTACCACGCCGCCGGAGCAGGTGGCATCGCGGTTGGCGTGCATACGACGCAGTTCGCCATTCGTGATCCGAAGCATGCGTTGTTCGAGCCGGTGCTCACTTTGGCTGCCGAGGAATTTAAAAACGATCCGCGACGCCTCGTGCGCATCGGCGGCGTATGCGGACTCACGCCTCAGGCCATTCGCGAGGCCACCCTGCTCCGCGATCTCGGTTACGATGCCGCGTTGCTCAGCCTCGCCGCCCTCCAATCGGCCACCGAGGACGAAATGGTCGCTCACTGCCGCCAGATCGCCGAAATCATCCCCATCATCGGTTTTTACCTCCAGCCTGCCGTGGGTGGAAAAGTGCTCCCGCGCTCGTTTTGGCAAAAATTCGCCGAAATCGAAAACGTCGTCGCCATCAAGATCGCGCCCTTCAACCGCTACCAGACGCTCGATGTCATCCACGCCGTCGCCGAGGCCGGACGCGACGACATCGCGCTCTACACCGGCAACGACGACACCATCGTGCTCGATCTCCTCACGCCGCATCGCATCCGCGTGAATGGCCGCATCGTCGAAAAACGCATCGTCGGCGGTTTGCTCGGTCATTGGTCCGTGTGGACGCGAAAAGCTGTCGAACTCCTCGATACCTGCCGCAGCGGCCACGTGACGCCCGATCTGCTCGCCCGCGCCATCGAGGTCACCGACAGCAACGCCGCCTTCTTCGATGCCGCGAACGCGTTTCGCGGCTGCATCGCCGGCCTCCACGAAATCCTCCGCCGCCAGGGCCTCCTCGAAGGCCTCTGGTGCCTCGACAAGCAAGAAACGCTCAGCCCCGGCCAAATGGCGGAGATTGATCGCGTCTGCGCCGCGTATCCTCATCTCAGCGACGACGCCTTTGTCGCCGAGCACCTCGACACATGGCTGCGGTGATCGGGTATTGATCCGTTTCAGCCTGCGGCTTACAGGAGCGAGAATGAAAACCCTTCCCGCATGCTTGGCGCTATCGGTCATCCAGACCGTGGCATCGGCTGTGTCTCCTCCTGTGATCCCTGCCCCCGTCGCCCAACAACGTCCGCACTCTTTCACCCATCACGGCATCACTCTCGATGATCCGTGGCACTGGCTGCGTGATCCGAAGTATCCCAAGGTCACCGACAAGAAGGTGCTCGGCTACTTGAAGGAAGAAAACCGCTACTTCGAGGCCCACATGGCGGCGCAGCAGCCGCTGGTCCAAAAGCTCTTCGAGGAGATGAAAGACCGCCTTGAAGAGGACGACAGCAGCGTGCCGCAAAAAGATGGCCACTGGATCTACTGGTCCACCTACACGAAGGGCTCGCAGTATCGGCGTCACTATCGGAAGCCCGCAGCGGGCGGCGCGGACCAGCTCATTCTCGATCAAAACGAACTCGCCAAGGGCAAGGATTACTTTCAACTCCATGCCCTCGTCATCAGCCCGAACGGCCAGTTCATGGCCTACGCCTACGACGACGATGGCTCGGAGCGCTTCGAGGTTCATGTGCGTGATCTCACCACGGGCAAAGACCTGCCAGATGTCATTGCAGGCACGCTTTCCAGCCTCGTTTGGACCTCCGACAATGCCGGACTCGTCTTTGGCTATGCCAATGACAACTGGCGCACGGACAACATCCACTACCACCGCCTCGGCGACGACGTGAAGAAGGCAAAGCTACTCTACAAAGAGCCGGACGTGGGCTTCATTTGCGATGTGGACCTCAGCGTGCAGGAGGACTGGATCATCCTCGGCACGGGCGATCAGGTGACGAGCGAGGTGCGCCTCATCCCCGCTGCGAATCCACTCGCGGAGCCCATCCTCATCAGTCCGCGCAAGGTGGGCCGCGAATACGATGTCGATGTGCGTGATGGCCTGCTCTACATCCACACCAACGACGAGCATGTAAACTTTCGCATCGCCACCGCGTCGCTGGAGAAGCCCGGCGAATGGAAAACGCTCATCGCAGGCTCGGATCGGCATTACCTGACCGACATCGGGCTCTTCAAAGACTTCTTCGTCACCGAAGGACGCATCGACGGCCTCGACCAGATCGAGATCCGCCACTACGACGAGCCTTTGAAGCCGGAGCCCATTGTTTTCCCCGAACCGAGCTACACCGCGCAGCTTGGTCCGAATCCCGACTACGCCACGTCGAAGCTACGCATCGACTACGAGTCCATGGTCACACCTGCGACGGATTACGACTACCACATCGCGGAAAAGCGCCTGGAGACGCTGAAGGTGCAGCAGATCCCCAGCGGCTACGATGCCAGCCAGTATCAAACCGAGCGCCTCATGATCCAGGCCCGCGATGGTGCGCAGGTGCCCGTTTCGATCCTCACCAAGAAGGGTTTCAAAAAGGACGGCAGCCAGCTGCTGCACCTCTACGCCTACGGAGCCTACGGCATGGCCACGCCGCCTGATTTTTCCACGTCACGCCTCTCGCTCGTCGATCGCGGTTTCGCTTATGCCATCGCGCACATTCGCGGCGGCGATGACATGGGCTACCAGTGGTATCTCGACGGCAAGCTGCAAAAGCGCACGAACACGTTCCATGACTTCGTCGATGCCGCCCGCGGCCTCATCGAGCGCGGCTTTACATCCAAAGGCCGCATCACCGCCAGCGGCGGGAGCGCCGGGGGCGAGCTCATGGGCGCGGTCGCCAATCAAGCACCGGAGCTTTTTGGAGCCATCGTGGCCCACGTGGCCTTTGTCGATGTGCTGAACACGATGCTCGATGAGGAACTGCCGCTCACCCCCGGCGAATGGCCCGAATGGGGCAATCCCATCACCGACAAGGCCGCGTTTGAATTTATCCGCAGCTACAGCCCCTACGACAACGTCACCGCCAAAGCCTATCCGCCAATGCTTTTCACCGCCGGCTTGAACGATCCCCGCGTCACCTACTGGGAACCCGCCAAAATGGTCGCCAAACTGCGGGCACTGAAGACCGACAAGAACCTGCTCCTCCTCAAAACGAACATGGGAGCCGGTCACGGTGGCAAATCCGGCCGCTACGAGCATCTCCACGAAAGCGCCGAGGAAATGGCCTTCATCATCTGGCAGATGAAGCAGGAGTAGGACGAGGCCTCAAACCTCATCCGCCGAGGGATCGAAGGGCTTGTTGAACTTTGGCCCGCGCTCGCCGCCGTAAGTCTCGCGGAGGTATTCATCACCTTCGCTTTTCGTGCGTCGGATGTTCTTCGGCGCCACGAGATTTCCCACGCGCCGCCGCTCCGCGCGGCCCGCCTGCCATTGTTCCCAGGTCCAACGGCGGTCGGGTTTGATGGGTAGTGTTGTGGGTGTCATGCGGCTAGAAGTAGCTCAAGAGCGGGATTTTGCCAGTTCAGCTTCCACCTCGGTCTTGAAAGCCTCAAAAACAGATAGGCAGTTGAACTTGGGGCATGCAGCGATCTTTCGCGTCTCTTCCCAGTCGATTGGCAAATGACCCAAAAGAACCGCGGTCATGAGTTTCTTGGCGCACTCATCATCTTTTTCATCGTAGCCGCTGCAATAACACCGAGCAGCATACACTCGACCCACGAGCGCATCTTCGACGGGAATCAGCGTGACTTCTCCCAGCAGAGTCTCAAGCACCACCAAATCCTTCTCCGCCCGGTAATCAATCTCCCCCAGCAGATCGATCCACAGGCCTTCGATGCCCCAGCTTTTGGCCCCACCGTGGGATTTGATGTCGGGGATCTGCCACATGATTTCCTCCATCTGCTCCGGCGTAGGCTGCGGCCAGCCCGTCCAACAAATATCCGTGTCGCCGGACATGTAGGCACCGTCGGTGTAGAACTCGATGGCTGAGCCACCGACCACGACCGGCTCAAAGCCCCGCTCGCGAAACAACTCCGACACCAACCCGGCCAGCAGCAGAGCTTTGGCGTTCAAATCCGTCTCTTGGCGGATCACATCGAGTGCAGCGGTGATTTCGACCGTGGTCATGCGGCGAGAATACCCACGTTCCGGCCCTTTCGGCAAGAGAGACGACGCGGAGCACAAATCCGGCATGAAAGATGCCCCGTTCCATGCGTAGTCCTCCCCCCCATGCGCCGTTTCGCCGTCTTTTTCGTCCCTGCTGTACTTTCCGTCCTTCCAGCCCACTCCGCCGACTGGAAGGCCGTCGAACCCATGCTCGCCGCCAAGTGCTACGAGTGCCACAACACCGACAAAATGAAGGGCGATGTCGATTTGAAGCAGTTCGCGGCGAATCCCGATGTGCCGGTGAATTTCCAGATCTGGAACACCGTGAAGGACACCATCGAAAACGGCGACATGCCGCCGAGGAAGTCCAAACAGCTCACTCCCGAGGAAAAAGCGGGCATCATCGGCTGGGTGCAACATTCGCTCGATCTGCTGGCCGAGGCGAAGTCCGGCGATCCAGGCCCGGTGACGATGCGCCGCCTCACGAATGCCGAGTATGATTACACCCTCCGCGACCTCACGGGACGCGATTACGGCCTCGCCAAAGAATTCCAGACCGATGGCGGTGGCGGTGAAGGCTTCACCAACACCGGCGACGTGCTTTTCATGAGCCCGGCGGCCATCGACAAGTATTTCGCCGCCGCGCGGAAGCTCGCGGATCATGCCACGATCATGCCGGGCACCGGCGTCGTGTTTCATCCGAACCGCATCGGCCTTCGCGGGCCGGAGCAGGTCAAAGCGCAGGCGCAGCAGGGCCTCTATGTCTGGTATCAGCAGAAAGCCGCGCCGCATCTACCGAAGGACTTCGATCCGATGCGCGAGGGCGATTACCTGCTCGCCTGCTGGAAGCACAAGCATGCCAAGACGCCGCTCGATCAGCTCGCGAAAGACATGAAGCTCAGCATTCACTTCCTGGGCAACTGGTGGAACCTCGTGAACAGCGTGGAGCCAAAAAGCCGCTTCCTCGATCTCACCCGCGTGGCCTGGCGTGAGCTGCCAGCCGATGAAAAAGCCGCGCACGAACGCATCAAGGCCATTGAGGCCGACATGCTGAGCTGGAACAATCCGAAAAAGCCCGGCAGCGGCGTGCAGCGCCAGCAGCAGGACAGTGACGGCATCCGCCCCTATCCGATGCAGACCTCTGTGAACGGCAAAACGCACGTTCATCTCTGCTTTGGCGACATCGGCGATGGTAACAAAGGCGACATCGCGCTCGTGACCTACATCGAGGTCAGCATCGGCAAGAAGAAGGAAAACTACTTCCACTGGCTCAACAAGACACTCGACGAAAAGAAGAAGCTGGCCGCTGCCAACCCACCGCCGCCGAATCTCGATGCACTGAAGGCCCGCATTGCCGAGCTGGAAAAAATGCGCGGCGTGTATGGCAAACACCCGCAGCCTGGCCGCCAGATCGAGCCGCAGGTGCTCGCCTTTGCCGCGCCCACCGTTTTCACCCTGCCGCTGCCGGAAGGCGCGCATTGGTTGAAGGTGGACACACGCCTCGACATGCAAAACCCCGAGGTCGATGCCGCCACCATCCAGTGGACGCTCAGCACCGACAAGCCACGCGACGTGTCGAAGATCATCCCCGGTGTGGTCACCATCTGGAAGCGCGGCACCAAAGCCGCCAGCGAGACGATGAACGACTTCAACAAGATGAAGGCCGCCTTTCCCGACATGTTTGAGCGCCGCCTCGAAGAGGTCGCAAACAACCTCTACCGCGGCGGCAAGCCGAACATCACCGTCTATTACTTCAGCGATGATCAACTCGGCCAGCTCCTCGGTCAGCAGGACAAGGACATGCTCGTCGCGATGAAAAAAGACTGGGGCTACAACGCCACGCCGAACCTCAACAAGCAACAGCAGCAGGAATACGACGGTGCCCTGCTCTGGCACCTGCATCAGTTTGCCCGCAAAGCCTGGCGCAGGCCCATCACCGAGGAAGAAACCACAAAGCTCGACGCCCTCTACTTCACCAGCCGTGCGAAGGAGCTCGACCGCGAATCCGCCGCGCGTGAAGTGCTCGTGCGTGTGCTCGTGTCGCCCAATTTCCTCTTCAAAGCCGAGACACTGCCGCCCATCGCCGACGCGAAGACCACCGAGCTGCCGCTGAATGCCCACGAGCTCGCCTCACGCCTCAGTTATTTCCTCTGGGCCTCCTTGCCCGACTGGCAGCTCCGCAAAGCCGCCGATGACGGCAGCTTGCTCAAACCCGAAGTGCTCGCCGCACACACCCAGCGCATGCTGCGCGATCCGAAGGCCTCCGCTTTGGCAAAAGAGTTCGCGGGCCAGTGGTTGAAGTTCAACGGCTTCGACGAGAAGAGCACCGTCGATGAGAAAAAATTCCCGCAGTTCACGCCCGAGCTGCGAAACGACATGCTGCGCGAGGCCGTCGAGTTCTTCACCCATCTCGTCCGCGATGATCGCAACGTCTCCGACATCATCGGCGGCGACTACACTTTCATTAATGAGCGCCTCGCCAAGCACTACGGCATCCCCGGCGTCACTGGCGGCGACTACCGCGAGGTCAAAGCCACTCAGCAAAACCGCGGCGGACTCCTCGGCATGGGCGCCATCTTGACGAAGACCTCCCGCCCCCACCGCACCAGCCCCGTCGTGCGTGGCGATTACCTTTATCAGGTCGTCCTCGGCTTCAGCAGCCCACCGCCGCCACCGAACGTCCCCGAACTCAAAGAAACCAGCAAGCCATCGTCTTTGCGCGAGGCCCTCATGCAGCACCGCACCGACTCCGCCTGCGCCGTCTGCCACGAGCGCATCGACCCCCTCGGCTTCGCCTTGGAAAGCTACGACCCCATCGGCCGCTTCCGCCCCACCGATGAAGCCGGCGGCAAAATCGACGACACCGGCGAAATGATGGACGGCACCCAATTCACCGGCCTCCCCGGCCTCCGCGACTACCTTAAAAAGAACGAACCCCAGTTCCTCACCCAATTCACCCGCAAACTCCTTGGCTACGCCCTCGGCCGCCAGACCCTGCCAAGCGACAAAAAGCTCCTCCAGCAGATGCAGGCCTCGCTCAAAGCCAACGGCGGCAAGTTTTCCGCTGCCGTGCTGGAGATCGTGAAGAGCCGCCAGTTCCTGAATCGACGCGCAGAACCGCAGGTGGCGGGGAATCCGTGATTTCAATCCAACGCACGCTTTTCGAGGATCGCCTGTCTTTGGAGCAGATTCAGATCGCTGTTGAACTGGAGCAGCCACGCGGTGGTACGCCCGACATCCGTGATTCCGAGAATGCGTGCTCCATCGCGTCGGAAATGGTCTTCCCAGCGGTCCTTGCGCGGATCGAAGAGCCGCACGGGCTGGTTGGTATCCGGGTCCAGGCTGCACAGGTTGGTGCCCTTGTGCAGATTGCAGCCAGAACAGGCCAGAGCGAGGTTTTCCTCAGTCATAGGGCCTCGATGCTGTCTTGCCACGATGTGCTCCATGTGAAAGGCGGCGTCGATTTCATCCTGCATCCGCAGACGGCAGTATTCGCAGCGCCATAGCGCTCGCTCCCGGACGCGATCTCGCAGCTTTGCGTCCAAGATCAGGCCACTTTGAGGTTTTGGAGGAAAGCTCCGGCCTTCAAACGAAGCACCGACATCAGTTTGGACGAGTGGATCAGCGCCTCATACTCGCTGCGCTCCGCAGAGTTCAGGGTGCCTTCGCCAACCTTCCCTCCCAGCTCCTCCATGCGGGAAATGCGCTCGGGATTGGCCGGCATGTTCACCAGCCGCCAAGCACCTTCTACCGTGAAGATGGGTTCGGAGGGATTCAGCACCTGTTCGAGCTCGGCGAAGGCGTTCATAATGAGGCGATCATGCCATGAAACCGCTTTTGAGGCAAGCTGGTCGTGGGTGTCGGCCTTGCGGGAGTCTTGCATCCGTGTCTCGCGGCGAAACCGATGCGAAAGGCTCTTGTGTCCTCACGACATCCCAAAAAGCGCACCCGGCAGGGATCGAACCTGCGACCGACGGATTAGAAATCCGCTGCTCTAGTCCACTGAGCTACGGGTGCATGACGGGAAGGCAGCGCATGATGCACGGCTTTACGACGACGGCAACTCATCGCGAAGTTGATGAACTTCCCGCCGGACGGGCGTTAAGGTGGGCCGCAGCATCCCGACCCTCTGATGAAAGCCACTCCGCTCCTTCTCGCCGCCCTTTTCACCTCCATCGCTCCTGCGGAGGACATTCGCCAACAACCGCCGAAGGACCTGAACGGCTACTTTCCCTTCAACCCGCCCTCGTCGCTGAGTGAGTGGGATGAGCGCAAAGACTACGTGCGCCGCCAAATCCTCGTCGCGGAGGGTTTGTGGCCGATGCCGACGAAGACGCCGCTGAATCCCGTGATTCACGGCAAGGTCGAAGGCGATGGCTTCACGGTCGAAAAGGTCTACTTCGGGTCCGCACCGGGCTTCTACGTCACTGGCAGTCTTTGGAAGCCGAAAGAGATCAAAGGCAAGGTGCCCGGCATCCTGTTTGCCCACGGGCATTGGAAGGACGCACGTCTGTCCTTGGAGACGGATGAGAAAGTGCGGCAAGAAATCGCCATCGGAGCGGAACGCTTTGAAAAAGGCGGCAAGAGCATCTTCCAGAGCCTGTGCGTGCAGCTCGCCCGCATGGGCTGCATCGTGTGGCAGTGGGACATGCTCAGCGATTCGGACTCGGTGCAGATCCCGCGTGAGGTCGTGCATACCTTTGCCAAACAGCGGGCGGAGATGAACACGACGGAGAACTGGGGCCTCTTCAGCCCGCAGGCCGAGTCGAACCTGCAATCCATCATGGGCCTACAGACGCTCAATGCCGTGCGCGGCCTCGATTTCCTGCTGTCGCTGCCGGAGGTCGATCCGAAGCGCACCGCCATCACCGGTGCCAGCGGCGGCGGTACGCAGACGATGCTCCTCGCCGCCATCGACGACCGCATCCAGCTCTCCTTTCCCTGCGTGATGGTGAGCACGTCCATGCAGGGCGGCTGCACCTGCGAAAACGCCAGCCTGCTGCGCATCGGCACCGGCAATGTCGAGTTCGCCGGCGTCTTTGCCCCGAAGCCCCAGGGCATGAACAGCGCCGACGACTGGACCAAGGAAATGGCCACCAAGGGCTTTCCTGATCTCCAAAAGCTCTACGGCACCTTCGGCAAGAAGGACGACGTCTTCCTCCTGCGCGGCGAGCACTTCAAACACAACTACAACGCCGTCACCCGCAGCGCCTTCTACACCTTCCTCAACAAGCACTTCAAACTTGGCCACACCTCGCCCGTCATCGAAAAAGACTACGAACCGCTCTCCCGCGAGCAACTCACCGTCTGGGACGACCAGCACCCCGCGCCGAAAGCGGGCGATCCCGAGTTCGAGCGCCAGTTGCTCAAGTGGCTCGCGGATGACACGCAGAAGCAACTCGCCAACGCCGACGCCGAAAAAGTGCTGCGCCCCGCCATCGAAGTCGTCATCGGTCGCACCTATGACAAAGCCGGCAGCGTCGAGTGGGAACTCACAGACAAACAAGACGGCGGCGACCATCTCGAAATGACCGGCACGCTCAAAAACACGACGCACAGCGAGGAAATCAACGTCGCCTGGCTCTACCCGAAGAACTGGAACGGCCGCGTGGTCATCTGGCTCGATGACAACGGCAAGCCCGGCCTGCAAAACGACGACGTGAAGAAACTCGTCGCCGCTGGCAGCGCCGTAGTCGGAGCCGATCTACTCTTCCAGGGCGGTGAGCCGGCCAATGAAACGCGCGTCGTCGCCAACCCACGCGAATTCGCCGGCTACACGCACGGTTACAATCATGCGCTCTTCGCCCAGCGGGTGCATGATGTGCTCTCGCTCGCCACCTTCCTGCGAAACACCCAAGTCGGCTCGCATCCCAATCCGAAGACCGTCTGCCTCGCTGCCTTCGGCCCTCAAACCGGCCCCATCGCCACCGCCGCGCTCGCCATGCTCCCCGGAGCCATCGACCGTGCCGCCATCGACACCCACGGCTTCCGATTCGGCAAAGTGCTCAACTACCGCGACCCCATGTTCCTCCCCGGCGGCTCCAAATACCTCGACCTCCCCGGCTTCCTCAAGCTGGCCGGGCCTTGCGCCCTGTGGCTGAAAGGCGAGGGCAAGGAACCCAAAGATGCGGTGGTGGAGTGGCTGGGGAAGTGAGATGCTGCGTGTCCAAACCCACTCGCAAATTTGAAAGACAAACCACAAAAGCTATCTTGGGGACCTCGCATCTTGCTGATGTTCTTCGCCACGACTGCCTTAATTCTGGGTCTTGGTCTGTTTTTCGTCGTTATTGTCTGGAACACTTTGTACGGCTATTGGCGCACGCGGGACAAAGTGACGGTTGCAGCTCATCTGCAATCCGTTGAACTCAAACGGTCCGGCAGAAGATGCAAAACCGTCGCACGCTACGAATATCAAGTCGGAGCGAGGCACTTCGTCGGATCGGAAGTATCGCTCTTTAGGTACACAGATGATTTCTACGAACCACTTTCGGTCGCATTGAAATCAAACAAACCTATCCGAGTTTTCATTGACCCGCAGCATCCAGATTTTGCGGTCATTGATCGAAGTTTCAGCGAACGGCCCATTTTGGTAGCAACTCCATTTTCGCTGATGCTCATCGGATTCGGCTCCTACATCCTTTGGCATCTTTGGCACCACAAAGAACCCAAACCCAAGCCCTCACCTCATGATCGCCACCCACGTTCTAGGCACATCAAAAAGCGTTCGCCGAACCCCGTGACGATTTCAGAAGAGCGTCCAGAAACCTGATGCCTGCCAGTCAAACCGTGGTGAGAACGGAGGAGTGGCGAAAGATACGCGGCATGATCCAGAGCGGCACGCAACTTGAGCCGTGGCGCATTCGTTTGGATGTCTCCACCCTTCTCCAAAGCCATGCGATACCTTTTCACCTTCCTCTGCCTCATTAGCTTCCTCACCGCGCAGGAGGTCAAGCTGCCGTCGAAGGAGCAGTTTCATCTGTTCTTGCTCGTGGGGCAGTCCAATATGGCGGGGCGTGGCGTGATGGAGGCGCAGGACAAGACGCCGCATCCGCGTGTGCTCATGCTGAGCAAGGACGGCCAGTGGGTGCCGGCGGTGGATCCAATGCACTTCGACAAGCCGAGCGTGGGCGTGGGTCTGGGCAAAACGTTTGGTCAGATCATGGCGGAGGCGAAGCCGGGCGTGACGATCGGCCTCATTCCGTGCGCGGTGGGAGGCTCGCCAATCGACTCGTGGCAGCCGGGGGTGTTTTACCCGCCGACAAAGAGTTATCCGTGGGATGACACGGCGAAGCGAGTGGCCCTTTCGCTACCCGCAGGCACGATCAAAGGCATCCTGTGGCATCAGGGCGAGAGCGATTGCAAACCGGAGCTGGCCTCCGCCTATGCGCCCAAGCTCCACGACCTCGTGAAGCGTCTCCGCGAGCTGGTGAAAGCACCCGATGCGCCCTTCATCGCCGGGCAGATGGGCAAGTTCGACGAGGTGCCGTGGACGCCGGAGATCGTGATGGTGGACAAGGCCCATCAAGAGCTGCCCAAGCATGTCTCGAATGCGGCCTTCGTCATCGCCGAGGGCCTCAAGCACAAGGGCGACAAGATCCACTTCGATGCCGCAGCGTATCGCGAGCTGGGCAAACGCTATGCCGAGGCGTTTTCGAAAATGAAGCGTCTATGAGATCCACGCCCGTGAGCTGTGATCGCTTCATCAAGCTCTCAAACGTGGGATCACGGCAGCAGCGACAGTGATTTAAGGAAGGCATCCGTTTTGGCAAGACACTCGTCGAAGAGCGGCTGGGTGCGCATGAGATAGCCGTGGTCGCCACCTTCGTGGATGACGAGTTCGCTGCGGTTGCCGGCTTTGAGCATCGCGTGGTGGAAGATTTGGGCGCCTTTGAAGGGCGTGGTGATGTCGGCGGTGCCGTGGAAGGTGATCGTGGGCGGCAGGCCGGGGCGGACGTTGTGCGCGGGCGAGAGCTCTTTCCAGCGCTCACCGATGCGGGCATGGCCGTAGCCTTCGGCGGAGGTGTCGATCACGGGGAAGAGCAAGACGAGAGCATTCGGCATGGGCGAGATGGTGAGATCATCGCCGTCTTCGTTCACATCAAACATGGCCGTTGAGGCGGCGAGGTGACCGCCTGCCGAGCCACCGCTGACGATGATCTTGCCGGGATCGATGCCGAGCTCGTCCGCATGTGCCCGCACATAGCGCATGGCGGAGCGCACATCCTTCACGCAGTCGAAGACGGTCGTGTTCGACTTCGCGTTGGCCAGTCGATACTGCACGCTGATGCTCACGAGGCCGAGTTTCGCAAAATGATCGGCAAACGCATACATGCGCTCCGGTCCCATGCCCGTCCAGCCGCCGCCGTGGATGGTGATGTAGCAAACACGCTTGTCCGAAGCCTTCCAACCCTCCGGCTGAAATACATGCAGGCTCAATTCACGGTCAGCGATCTTCTTGTAAACGATCTTCCGCGTCGGCGTCAGCTTCGCCACAAGCTGCGCGACGTAGTCATTGGCCGTCTTGGGCTTTGGCGCGGGTGTTTGAGCCAAAACCGACGCGGCGACGGCGAGGAAAAGAATGGAGCGGAGCATGCTGCTATGAACTCATCCGCACGCCAGTTCCTTCACGCAATCAAACGCGAAGCGGTCGCCTCATCGACGGCTTTGCACGAGCGGTAGCCTTCACCTTGCTCAGGCAGCTCAGAGAGGAAGGCATCGCGTTGACCCGCTTCTTGGAAGGTGAGGCCAATCAAGGCACGGCCGACGCGTTCGCCGGACTGGCGGTAGTTGAAGTAGCAGAGGCTGGCGTGGTCGCGGATGAGGCGGGAGAGGAAGTCGTGCAGCGCTCCGGGGCGTTCGTAGAAGTCGAGACGCAGGAAAAGCGGATGCGTGAGCAGATCGCCGCGCAGCGGGATGGCGCGGAAGGCCACATCGACGGCGCCGCTGAGGTCCTGCCACTTGAAACCGCCTGCATCGAGTCGAGCGGGCAGTTCGGCGAGTTTCTCAGCGCTTTCAGCCGTGACGGTGAAGACGGGCCAGGCCTCGTCGCGATGATGCAGGCCGTATTGGAAGTCGGCGATGTTCAGGCCCTCGAAACAGGAGTCGAGCAGCGACAGCATCGCGCCGGGTCGCTCGGAGATGTTGATGCGCAATGTGCGTGACACCGTGCTGGCCGCGCCTTCGTTTTGCGCGATGAGGCCGAGCTGGAGGAAGTCGATGTTCGCGCCGGTGATGACGATGAGCACTTTTTTGCCCGCGAATGCGGCGCGTTCTTTGAGCACGGCAGCGAGTCCCATCGCGCCGCTGGGCTCTGAAATGCAGCGCAAGGTCTCCCACAGCACGCGGATGGCCGCGCTGACCTCCGCGTTGGTCACGGTGGCGATGCGGTTGAGCATCGTGCGGCAGATCTCAAAGGGTAGCGTGCCCGCTTTTCGCACGGCGGTGCCATCGCAGAAGATGTCGAGATCATGAAGCTCCACCGGATGGCCCGCTTCGAGGGCGGCTTTCATCGACGCCTGGCCGATGCCTTCCACGCCGATGATTTCGATGCTGGGCCAGTACGTTTTCAGCCAGTCCGCCGTGGCCGAGGCCATGCCACCGCCGCCGATTTGCAAAAACGCCGCGTCGAACGGTCCGTGGCCGGAAAGCACCACTTCGTCCGCCAACGTGCCCTGACCGGCCATCACCGCGAGATCGTCGTAAGCATGCACATAGACCGCGCCGCTGGCCTTTTCATGCTCGCGAGCCGCGAGCACCGCCTCGTCGTAGCTGTCGCCGCTGAGCACGATCTGCACGAAATCGCCGCCATGATGCCGCACGGCATTTTGCTTCACCTTCGGCGTCGAACGCGGCATGTGGATGCGAGCGCGGATGCCGAGCGTTTTGGCCGCGAGCGCCACGCCCTGTGCGTGATTGCCCGCCGAGGCCGTCACCACGCCACGCTCGCGCTGCTCCGGCGTGAGCTGCGCCATGCGATTGCACGCGCCGCGCCATTTGTAGCTCTTCACGGGCGATAAATCCTCGCGCTTCACCCAGATCTCCGGCCCCGGCTCCTTGCCCGGCAAAACCAGCCGCTCCATCGGCGTCGCCTGCCCGAAGCGATACACACGCTCACGCGCATACAGAATCTCCTGCCTCAATCGGCGGTCGAGCGGCAAATCATCGCGGTCCATGCGCAGTTCCTTCATCAGCGAGATGGTAGGAACAAGGTGGAAGTGTGGTTCATGAAATGTGGTGCGGTCCTCTGGACTGCTTCAGATGAGTCCAGAGGACTCAACCACACTGACGCAGCCGAGACGGCTGCACCACATTATTCTGGCTCCCAGTGCGTGCAGGATTCAGGGGTGAGGTGCGCTTTGACGGGATTCTGGCGGATGTAGTCCTGAAAATGCCTCAACTGAGATTCGCTGCGGACGATGTGATCAAAGGATTCCATCAGCCAGAAGGGATTCGGAGCTTGGGGCCAGTCTTTGAGGATTTCTTTGCTCGTGAAGCTCTTCCAGGAGTGCAGCAGCTTCTTCAATTCATGACCCGGCAAGGGGCTGAAGAGCACATGGACGTGGTTTGGCATCACGACATAGTCGCCAAGCAGATAACGCTGGCCGTCGAAGAAGTGGAGAGCGTCACTGACGATCCGTCTTGCCTCCGTATCGACTAGAAAGCGAGACCCTTCGCTTTGATCAAGCCAATCCTGGACACGGCCCTCGAATCGCTGACCAAACTCCTTCCAGGTGGAGTCATCCCAAGGCTTCGGATGCTCGGCAATCCAAGTGGCACGTTCAGTTTGCAGCGCTCGCAGCTTCTCCATCGGAATGCTGTCCGCCATGCGCCAGGTGACGAAGTAGGTGCAGCCTTGTTGTTCCCAGTGAGGCAGGAATACGCGGGATTTGTCCGTCTCAGCATCCGGATAGTAGGGCTTGAAGCTCGTGCGGAACGACATGGCGAGGATGTTTGGAATGTGGTGCAGTCCTCTGGACTGCGTTATTCTCCATGATGCGCCCAGAGGGCTCAACCACATTGTGGTGCAGCCGTCCCGGCTGCTTCTGATGAGTCCAGAGGACTCAACCACATTATTTCTGCCATTCCACCACTTGACCTTCTTCGACGAGCCTTGACCGCAGCTTGCCGTAATCGACCTCCTGCACGGCTCTCCCATCTTCCAAAGCCATCACGGCGGCTGTGGCAGCGCTTTGACTCGTGATCATGAACACCGGCTCCATGCGGATGCTGGCAAAGGCGGTGTGGCTGGCGCTCAAGGCGAAGGTGACGAGCAGATTTTCGCACTCGCTTTTCTTCGGCACGAGGGCGTCGTAGCTGATTTGATACGGCCCGAAGCCGCCGCGACCTCCGGCGAGCTTGCCTTCGCGGATGACGAACCCGTCCTTCACGATGCGGCGGATCTCATGCGCGTCCGTGCCGTAGCTGCCGAGGCCGATGGACTTTGGCGCGATGGTTTTGCCGAAGGTATGATGCTCCGTGAGCACGAGATCGCTGACCATGCGCCGCGCCTCGCGGATGTAGAGCTGGTGTGGCCAGCCAGCGGTGTCGGGAAACTCGTCTTTGGGCAAACCGAAGCGCTGCATGTCCTTCCGCACCTTCTCCGGCACGCGTTTGTCCGTGGCGAGGAAGTGCAGCAGGCCGCGATGGTAGTTCTCGTGCTTCTTGGCGATCGTTTCGCGCTCCGCGTAGCTCGCATTCGGCCAGGCGTGCGAGGCGCCGGGCAGATTGCCGCCGAAGGTGGCGGTGTTGAAGTCCCATTTGTCGTTCGGCAGCGGATCATGCTTCGAGAACCAGCGCAGGTCCATGTCGTCGCCGTTTTGCAAACAGGCCTCGATGAAGCGGACGACAATTTCATAGGTCTTCGCATCGTAATCGGCGGGTGGCGTGATGGGCAGGCGATCCGCCGCTGTGGTGAGGCAAAGCCGGTAGCAGTAGGCCTGCACACCGGGCGCGGGATCGCCAGGCTTTCCGACGTCGTCGAGTTCGATGAGCGGCAGCACGCCGCTGTCGGGACAACCGAGCACCACATACGGATCGAGCGGGAAATCGCGATCCCACACGCCTTGACCACCCTTGAGTCGTCCATTGCTTCCAGGTTGAGCGAACTCGCTGCGCGGCTTGTACTTCGCGTCGTATTGGATGCCGTTGAGCGACTCGCCATATTTCGCATTGCCCTCGCGCATCAAAGTGAAGCTCACACCGGCTTTCGCCATGAGATCGCCTTCGTAAGTCGTGTCGATGAACATCTTCGCACGGATGACATCGCCGTTTTCGAGGGTGATGGAAGTGATGCGGGCACTCTTGCCCGCACCATTGCGGCCAGGAGTGGCCGCCTCACTTTTTGCCACCGAGGCCAGTTTGGCATCCCGGAGCACTTTCACACCCGCTTCCTTGACCATCTCCTCAAACACTCGCTCGGCTTGATGCGGCTCGATGGCATACGCGCCGCCTGTCGCAGGGCCACCGGTGCTTTTGAAGGGCTGATCCCACTCCAGCTTCTTCCCATACTTGCCGACGAGCCGCGTGAAATACTCCCTCGTGATGCCGCCGACGCTGCGCGGATCGCCAATGTCCACCGCGCTGAGTCCACCACTCGTCATGCCGCCGAGATGCTCGCCGGGTTCAGCGAGGATGACCGTCTTGCCCATGCGTGCGACCTGCACGGCGGCGCTGAGGCCGCCGGAGGTGCCGCCGAAGACACACACATCGGCTTCGTGAATGGCGGCGAAGGCTGAAGAGGTGAGAAGAAGGAAGAGCAGCGACTTCATGGTTGTTCGAGCCATTCGAGATTGAAACGGGCCACGGTCAAACCGGAGCCTGCGAAGCCCGGTTTGGTGCCGCGACCGTAGAAGCAAAGGATGGTGCCGCTTTGAGTCACGGCGATGTCCGAATACATGCTGGGGCCGTCTTCGAGGAGTTTGTTGACGGGCCATGTCAGACCTTCATCGCGGCTGATTTTGATGCTGACGTTTTTGCGGGCGCGGCTCTTGCCGGGCTCGGGTTTGCCTTCGCGACCTCCTTCGAGCTTGTGCGGATTCGAGAAGAGGATCAGGCGCTTGCCGCCGTGGTCATAGCGGACGATGCCGGCCATGCAAATCGGCTCCAGCAGGGCTTCGTCGAACTTTGGCGTGCTCCAGTTTGTGGCACCATCCGGGCTGGTAGTGATGAGCCGACGGTGGGCCTTGGATTCACTGCGCACGTTGAGCATCACACGACCATCGTTGAGTTCGATGGCGACAGTTTCATTCGGATTGATCCACTCCTCGGTGCAGGGCACGGCGATGTCACCGGCCTTCCACGTCTTGCCCTGGTCATCGCTGTAAACGGTGGTGGTGACGCTGGGGCGGTGCGCATTGCCGCCTTCACCCGTGGAAAGCCACACAGGCACCACGAGGCGGCCGGTTTTGAGCTGGATGCTATGATTCGGACCGGTGGCGAGCACCTTCCAGGCGTAGTCTTTTTTGAAAGCGTCGAAGGTGGAAGTGATCTCGACCGGTTTCGACCAGGAGAGGCCGTCGTCCTCGCTGCGCTGGTAAAAGGCCCGCTCATATTCGAGGCAGAAGAGCATGTGAACGGTGCCGTCGTTGCCCGCGATGAGCACCGGATTGTTGTAGGTGACCTGCGTGGTGTCCACATTCTTGAGGCGCAACGCGAAGGGGTTCTTCGGCTTCGGCCCCGGCACATCGGCGATGCTTTGCGGCTTGCTCCACGTTTTGCCATCATCGGTGCTGCGGCGCAGCAGGATGCGGATGTCCGACCAATCACCGCCGCCCTTGCGTGCCTCACACCAGGCGAGCACGGTGCCTTTGGCCGTCACGACGATGCCGGGGATGTGGTAGATGTTGAAAGCGGGATCATCACCCGTCTTGAAGAGCTCCTGTTTTTCGAGAAACGGCTCCACAGCCAGCAAGGTGGAGCTGAGGAAGAGGAGGGAAAGGAGAGCGTGCTTCATGGTGGCGGAGAAGAACGCATGCCAGGGCGGATTCTCCGCGTGGATTTGCCTCAGTGAAGGTTCAAGCGGTCGGCTGTAGCGAGCTGCGCACCTCGTCGAGCAGGGCGGCATCCATCTCGGTGAGGTGACTGCGCTCGGGGAAGCGGCCTTCATTCACATCGGCGATGTATTCGCGGAAAGCGGCGATGCGCTCGTTTTGCAGGCGGCGGTATTCCTCGGCAAAGTTGCGGTAGGCTTTGGAATGTCGAGGAAGGCGCTCATCGTAGTCACCCAGGATGTCATCGGAGAAAAGGAACTGCGTGTCACAGCCGGTGCCGGAGCCGAGGGACATGAGAATCATCGTCGTCTGCTGGCAGAGCCAGGTGGCGAGATTGTGCGGCACGATCTCGATCTCGGCGGCATAGGCACCGGCGTTTTCGAGGTCCTTCATCTTTTGGTAGATGGCCTTTGCCTCCGCGGCGGTCTTGCCGAGGCTGCGGTAGCCGGTCCAGGTGACATGGCGCGGTACCATGCCGATGTGGCCGACGACGGGGATGCCCTCGCGAGCCATCGCCTCGATGAGAAAGGGACTGCCAGAGCAATACACCGAGCTGGCACCCAGCTCGAGGGCGCGGATGCCGGTGCGGATGGCCTCCTCCGGCGTGGCCATGCCATGCGGCGTGGAGCCGGAGAGCAAGCTCTGCGGCGCGGCGGCTACGAGCAATGGGAGGCGGGCCTGCGCCTCCGGCGTATCGAAAGGGCAGCTCATGAGATCCACGCCTGCTGCTTCCGCTGCGGCGGCCTCCTCGGGAGACTTCACATGGATGTGGGTGAGGCAGCGTTTGCCTTTGAGCTTACGGAGATCGTGAACGGTGTATTTTTTGCGTGGGCGAAGCATGGAGAGAGGGGTTTGTAGGTCGTGATTTGCGGCTGGCAAGAACGGCCTTCATGTCTCAGCGTCTCGCCGGGAAGGAATCAGGCAATCGCTGATTTGCATCCACCGCTCGGATGGCGGAAACATGCTTCACGCAAATCCTCCCCCGTCTCCGGGGCGAATCCGCTCCGCATGCCGTCCAATCCCTTTTCCATCACTCCCGCGCTTCTCTCCCAGCTCGCCGCCATATCCGGCAGCGAGTTTGACCATGAGCGTGCGCTCATCGCCGTGCAAAACGCGACGAAGACGGACAGCGATCCCCTTGCCAGCCTGGTCTCGGCCGCAGCGGAGGTGTACATGCACATTTCTCCGGTACGCCTGCCGCTAGCGGAGGTGGTGTGGCAAGCACATCATGACACGCCGGTGGTGGTGTGGTCGGCCAAAGAGCATCGCTGGATTGTCATCACCTTCGCGGGATGGTTTCGCGTGCGCATCGCGGATGGCGAGCACCCCCGGCACCGGGTGAGCCTTTTTCGTGGCGAGCTGGCCCAGATTCTGGGACTGAAAAGCGCCAACGAAGTCATCGAGGCTGGCATCGTGCATCCAGAGCGCCCCGCGCATGACATGAGCGCCCACGCGGCGGTGGCGCAAAAAGGCCACACTCATGCCGATGGCCATGGTGGCAAGGGTCACATGCACGTCAGCCCGGAGCGGCGTTTCTTCCGGCTCTTGAAGGCTGAGCGAGGGGACATCGTCACGTTGCTGATCTTTTCCATCTTCTCCGGCCTGCTTTATCTGGCCGCGCCCCTCGCCGTAGATGCCGTGGTGAGTAATCTGGCCTTCGGCGGCCAGGCCCAGCCCTATGTGCAGGCCATCGTGGTGCTGGCGCTGGCCTTGCTTGGCGCTCTTTCCCTTCAGGCGGTGGTCAGCGGCTTTCAATACTACGTCTCCGATATCATTCAGCGGCGCATCTTTGTGCGCACGGCGGCGGACCTAGCCTACCGCCTGCCTCGCGTGAAGGCGGAGGCGCTTAGCGGCGTGCATGCGCCGGAGTTGGTGAACCGTTTCCTCGATGTCGTCACGGCGCAAAAAAGCACCGCGCTGCTCCTGCTCGACGGCATTAATCTCATCTTCGGCACGCTCATCGGCATGCTGCTGCTGGCCCTCTATCATCCCATCCTGCTCGTCTTTGCCGCCGTGCTGCTTTTTTCTATCGTCACCATCATCTGGGTGCTAGGCCGCGGCGCGTTGGACACCAGCATCGCGGAGTCCCGCATGAAATACGATGTGGTGAACTGGTTTGAGGAGATCGCCGCCTATCCCTTCCTCTTCAAAGGCCCCGGCGGTTACGGCATGGCCTATGACCGGGCCAATCAGCTCGCCAGCGAGTATGTGAGCCGGCGGGGCTCGCACTTCCGTATCGTCATGCGGCAGGTGGCCGGCCTGCTGGTGCTCAGCGTGCTCTCCAGCGCCGCGCTGCTCGTGGTGGGCGGCTGGCTCGTCGTCAGCCAGCAGATCACCCTGGGCCAGCTCGTGGCCTCCGAGCTCGTCATGGGTACCATCGTGGCCTCCCTCTCGAAGATGGGCAAAAAGCTCGAAGCCTGGTACGACGCCATGGCCGCCATGGACAAGCTGGGGCACATCTTTGACCTCGAAATCGAGCGTGAGGACGGCGAGCAGCCGGCGAAGCAGGAAGGCGGTGCCGCCATCCGCGCGTGCGATCTGGCTTTTGGCTACCACGAAGGCCACGCCCTCTTCTCCGGCCGGAATTTCACCATCCAGCCGGGCGAGCGTGTGGCTATCGTGGGTCCGCACGGCTGCGGTGCCAGCTCGCTGCTAGATATTCTTTTTGGCCTGCGCCAGCCCAGCGAAGGTCATGTGAGCGTGGACGGCCTTGATCTGCGCAGCTGGTATCTCGAGGCGCTGCGTGAGAGTGTGATGCTCCTCCGCCGCGATGAGATCGTGGATGCCAGCATCATCGAAAACCTCCGCCTTGGCCGGGCGGACATCGGCATGGATGAAATCCGCGCTGCCCTGGAACGCGTGGGCCTGCTCGACGACCTCCTTCACCGCGATGAAGGCCTCAATCTCCGCCTCAAAATCGGCGGTGCCCCGCTCAGCGGCAATCAGCGCACCCGCCTCCTCCTCGCCCGAGCTCTGGTGCAGCAGCCCCGCCTTCTGCTCATCGATGAACTGATGGACGGCATGGATGAAACCTCCTTCACCCACCTCGCCACCGCCGTCCTCGATAAATCCCTCCCGTGGACCGTCGTCCTCGCCACCCGCGATCACGATGTCACCCGCCGCTGTGATCAGATCATCGAACTCGCGCCGTGCCATTTGAATGACGGCACGGTGATCCAAATGTCGAAATCAGAATGAGGAATGCCGAATGAAGCCCGAATGCCGAATCACGAAAATAGCCGCCGTGCCTGCTTGCGCCCGCCGTTCAGGCTTGGGCATTGATTCCTCCTTCTTCATTCTGGTTTCATCATTTTCCAGCCCCGCTGCCCCATGACTCTCTCCACCACCGCCCCACCTCTCCCCGCTCTCTCGCTCGCTGGCAGTGCGAAGTTCACCCGCGTCTTCAGCCGCCTGCTCGTGCTCGGCTTCATCATCTTCGTCATCGCCATCTTTTGGCTGCCTTGGCGGCAGTTTGTCTCCGGTGCCGGTCGCGTGATCGCCTTCAATCCGCTCGACCGCCGCATCAACATCGAAGCGCAAGTTTCGGGCCGCGTGAAGCACCTGCACGTCACCGAAGGTCAGCGGGTGAAGAAGGGCGAGCTCATCATCGAGATCCAAGACAACGACCCGAACCTCCTCAACAACCTCAAAGCGCAGCGCGAGGCCATCGAAAGCCGTCGCGACTTCGCGCAGGGCCGCGTCGAGTCGCTCACCGCGCAGATCACGCAGCAGGAACTCGCCAAAGCGCAGGCCATCGACGGCGCTGAGCAGCGTGTCGCCGGAGCGAAGATCGCCGCCGAAACCGCGCTGCTGAATTTCACCCGCACCAAGGAACTCCATGCCAAGCAGCTCGAATCCCAGCGCAATCTGGAACTCGCCACGCTCTCCCGCGACTCCACCAGCGCCGAGCTAAAGTCCGCTGAGGCCGCTCTAAAACGCACCAGCAATGACATGGATGCCAGCATCGCCTCCACGCACGCGTCGAAAGGCACCGCCTTGAGCGAAGTGGCCACCGCTGAGCGTGATCTCTCCGTCATTGATGTGCAGATCAATCAAAACGAGCGCCAGATCATCGAGTCACCACGCGATGGCATCGTACTGAATGTCGCCGCCACGGATGGCACCTACCTGCGGCCTGGCTCGCTCATCTGCGTCATCATTCCCGAAACAGACAGCCGCTTTGTCGAGATCATGGTCGATGGCAATGACATGCCGCTCATCCATTCACGCAAAGACGGCCAGCCCGGCAGTCCGGTGCGACTCGCCTTTGAAGGCTGGCCTGCCCTCCAGATGATCGGCTGGCCACAGCTCGCCATCGGCACCTTCGGTGGTGAAGTCGTCTTTGTGGACGCCACGGATGACGGCAAAGGTAAATTCCGCGTCGTCGTCGGCCCCGCCGATGACATCGTTGATCGTGGCGATGGCAACGGGCCTGTCACCGTCGGCTGGCCGAACAAAGATCGCTGGCTCCGCCAAGGTGCTCGTGCCAATGCCTGGGTCATGCTCAACGAAGTCCCACTCTGGTTTGAACTCTGGCGCCAGATCAACGGCTTTCCGCCTGTCATCTCGAATGATGACGGAACACTCGATCCCACGAAGAAATGAAATCAGTTCTCGGTTCTCAGTTCTCGGTTCTCTGTTGCCGCGTCGCGGCCTGGGTCGTCATTTTCCAATTTTCAGTTTTCAGTTCTCAGTTTTCAATCCTTGAGGCTGCCGAAAAGCCTAAAGCTCTCCTCTTGCCTGAAGTCCTCGCTTCCGTGCAGACCCAATACCCGCCCTACCTCGCCGCTTTGATCGAGCAGGACATCGCGAATGGCCGCGTCCGCCAGGCGATGGGCGCGTTCGACCTCAATCTGAATAACGGCGGCACCATGAACCTCGCCGGTTACTACGATGGGCAAACCGGTTACGCCATGCTGGAGCAGCCGTTGCCTTTCTGGGGTGGCAGCGTGTATGGCGGCTACCGTTTGAGCAGCGGCTTCCTGCCGAACTACAACAAAGACCGCACCGGCGTCGATGGCGAAGGCGTGCTTGGCTTTCGCCTCCCGCTGCTGCGCGATGGCACCATCGACCGCCGCCGCGCTTCCTTGTGGCAGGCGCAGATCGACCAAGAACTCGCCGATCCCATCATCCTGCGCCAATACCTCGACTTCATCCGCGCCGCGACCATCAGCTACTACAACTGGCTCGCCGCCGGTCAGCGCCTCGCCTTGACTGAGCACCTGCTGCGCATCGCCGAAGACCGCGACAGCGCCATCGCCGAGCAAGTGAAGCGCGGTGCCAGTGCTCCCATCGTGCAGATTGATAACCAGCGCCTCGTCGTCAGCCGCCAAATCGCCGTCGTGCAGGCCCTGCGCCGCTTTCAGGCCACCAGCATCGAGCTTTCGCTCTTCTTCCGCACTCGCGAAAAAGCCGAGCCCATCATCGCCAAGCGAGATCGCATCCCCACCGCCTTTCCGCCGCATCCATGCCTCGATGAAAGCCAGCTCACCGCCGACATCGCCAAAGCCGCCATCTTTCGTCCCGAAATCCGCCGTATCGAACTCCTCGTCGAAAAGACCGAAATCGACCGCAAGCTCGCCAAAAACAACCTGCTGCCCAATCTCGATGTCGGCGTCGAAGCCGGTCAAATCTTCGGCGGCAACCGTCCCAAGGACATGGAGCAAAACGAAATCGAAGCCAAGATCGAGTTCAAGCTCCCCCTGCAACGCCGCGATGCCAAAGGCCGCATCGACATCGCCGATGCCACCATCGAGCGCCTCAACAACGACAAGCGTTTCGCCCGCGACCGCATCGTCGCCGACGTGCGTGATAGCTACAGTGCCGTCAGCGCCGCGTATGATGCCCTCAAGATGACACGCAAAAACGTCGATCTCTCCCAGCAGCTCGAAGCTGCCGAAAACGAACGCCTCAAACAAGGTGCCACCGATCTCCTCGCCCTCCAAATCCGAGAACAAGCCACCTTCGACGCCCAAGTCCTCGAAGTGGAGGCCCAGGCTGAGTATTTCCGTTCTCAGGCGAACTACCGCGCTGCGATTGCGGCGGACGCGCCGAGTAAACTGACGCGCTAGAGGGTGGTGAGGCGATGAAAAGAAACAAAAGGACTGAAAAGACAAAAGCATCCAACACCCGTGGCTCAGCCGTTCGCTGATGGCGTGGGGTGGATAGTCGCCGCATGGTTAGGCCTCCATGAAAGAAAGCCTCTCCATCCTTTCGGCGCTGTTTTGGGCCTCCACACTGACGTTGTCGGCACAAACTCCGACCGTCGGCAGAGGCGCCCCCACCAACTCGCGTTCCGTCGATCTCATCGACCCTGCGGCATTCGGGTTCGGCAGGCCGGGATACATGGTGGACACGACGTTCATCGACACGCAGGACTTTGCGAACATACCCGGCGGACTCGATTTCATGGAGGTGCGCACGATTCTGCCGCTGTGGACCAAGAAGGTGAACGCGCTGCGGATCAGCGCCTCGTTGAGCTACAATTTGAGCGAGCTGGACTTCAACGGCTTCCTCGGCTTGCAACGCGAGACGCTGCACACGCTGGAGGCGCAGGTGAACCTGTTTTGGCGGCCGGAGCAGTCGAAGTGGTGGGGCCTCGGCTTTGTGACGCCGGGCATCGGCACGGATTTCCAAGGGCTGTCGTGGGATGACTTTGAGGTCTCGGGCCTCGGGCTGCTCGGGTATCGCTTCACGGACACGTTCAGCCTCGCAGGCGGCTTCTTCGCGCAATACGGCGCCCAAGAGGGCATGATCGTGCCGGCGCTGGGTTTCATCTGGAAGCCTGATCCCTTCATCGTGCAGGTGACGCCTCCCTTTGTCGTGCTCGGCTGGCGGGCGACGGATCGCGTGACGCTGAGCCTCAGCACCTACCCGAGCGGCGGCTCGTGGGATGTGGAAGACCCGAATGTGAATCGCGTGGAGCTCAATGGCTGGCAGACGGCGGCCTCGGTGATTTATCAGGCCACAGACCGCTTTTCCATCTCGCTGCGCGCCGGTATGAATGTGGGCGGCGAGCTTGAACTTCGCGATGGGAACAACAACGTGCTGGCGAATGAAACGCTGGAGTCCGCACCCTTCGGGGCGCTTAACCTGCGCTGGCAGTTTTGATCCCGTTTTGATGCACGCATGACTCCTCCCCTTCCAGATGAGGCCCGCTTTCGACTGCTCGTCGAGAACATCGGCGATGTGCTGTGGTTCAAGGAGCTGAATCCGGCTCGCTTCACCTATGTGAGCCCGGCCTTTGAGCGCATCTGGGGCCGCGGCGTGGCGGAGTTGCAGCGCAAACCGGGCCTGTGGGAGGATGGCATTCATCCGGAGGACAGGGCTGCGGTACGCCAGGCTCTGCGTGCCTGGTTCAGCGGTGAAAAGCCGGACTACGAGGTGCATTACCGCGTCATCGGAAAAAAGGGTGAGGTGCGCTGGCTGGCGGATCGCGGCATCATCTTGGGCCGCAAAAACGGCAAGCCCTACCAGATCGGCGGCATCGCCCGTGACATCACCGAGCGCGAGGCGGCAGATGCCTCGCGCAAACGCCTCGCCGCCGTCGTGGAGAACTCCGACGACGCCATCATCACGCTCGATCTCGATGGCGTGATCCAGACGTGGAATGCGGGCGCGGAGCGCATCTTTCAGTACAGCGCCAAAGAGGCTGTGGGACGCAATGTGGCCTTTCTCCGCCCCTTGGAAGCAGCGGATGACGAGGCTGTTTTCCGACGTCACATTCGACAAGGCAAACGCATCGACCACTACGAGACGCATCGCGTGCGCAAAGACGGTCGCGTGATCGACATCTCGGTGTCCATCTCGCCTTTGAATGACTCCGCCGGACGCATCACCGGCTTCTCAAAAATCTCGCGCGACATCACCGAGCGAAACGTGGATCGGCGCATGTTCCATCAATTGCTGGAGTCCGCACCGGATGGATTCGTCATCCTCAATGCCGGGGGCATCGTGCGCATGGCCAATGCACGCACGGAGGTGCTCTTTGGCCTGCCCAGGAAGAAGATCATCGGCGCGGCCTTCGAGGCGCTGCTGCCTGCGGAGGAGCGGAATCGCTTCACCGCGTGCCGACGCGAGTTTTTGCGCCAGCCGGGCCGCTCGGAGAAATTTCGTGGCATGCACCTGGAGGGTCTGCGGCATCGCGGCGGGCCGTTTCCGATGGAGATCAGCCTCAGCCAGGTCGAGACGCCGGAGGGGCCGCTCATCATCATCGACATCACGGACATCACCGAGCGCAAGGAAGCCGAGCAGACCATCCGCGAGCTGAACGCGGAGCTCGAGCAGCGTGTGCAAGAGCGCACCGCCGCGCTCACCGAGCAGATCGCCGCTCGGCTGCGACTGGAGGAGGAACTCCTCCACATTAGCGAGCGTGAGCAGCGCCGCATCGGCCAGGATTTGCACGACGATCTCGGCCAGCAGCTCGCGGGTGCGTGGATGATGGCCGATGTGCTCCAGCGCATGCTCGAGGCTGAAAAATCACCGCGTCATGCCGAGGCGAAAAAGATCGGCGGTCTGCTGCAAAAGGCACTCGCGCACACGCGCGGCCTCGCCCGCGGCCTGCATCCCGTGGCGCCGGAACAGGGCGGTTTTGCGAAGGCACTGGAAACGCTCGCGGCGCAATCGGGCGAGCTGTTTCGCGTAAAGTGCCTCTTTGAATGCGAGGACTCGCCCCCCATCGACGACGAGGCCATCAGCACGCATCTCTACCGCATCGCGCAGGAGGCCGTGAGCAATGCCGTGAAGCACGGCGCGGCCAAAAAAGTGCGCATCCAGCTCACGCGTGCCGCCCTGACCATCACCGATGATGGCAGCGGCATGTGCGAGCCTTTGCAAAGCGAAGGCATGGGCATGCGCATCATGCGCTACCGTGCCGAGATGGCCGGCGGCACGCTCAGCGTGTGCAACGGCCGCCGCAAAGGCGTCATCGTCACCTGCCAGTTCCAACCCACCACTCACCATGCCGAAGAAAAACCCGCCCAACGACGCTCCCGCCAAAAAGCGCGTCCTCATCGTCGATGATCATCCGATCTTCCGCGCCGGTTTGACCGGCCTCGTGAACTTGGAGGCCGAACTCACCGTCTGCGGCGAGGCCAATGATGCCGTGCAGGCCATGCAGGCCGTCGAAAAACTGCGCCCCGACCTCGTTTTGCTCGACATGAGCCTGCCCGGCAAAGGCGGCCTTGAATTGCTCAAAGACATCCGCGCCATCGCGCCGCAGACGCCCGTGCTCATCATCTCCATGCACGACGAGACACTCTATGCGGAGCGTGTGATCAAAGCGGGAGGCCGCGGCTACATCATGAAGCAGGAAGGGCCGGAAAAAATCGTGCAGGCCGTGCGCAAGGTACTCTCCGGCGGCATCTCCGTGAGCGAGCGCATCGCCGCGCAGATCCTCGATGCCATGTCCGGCGGCAAAAGCAGCACCAGCAGCTCCGTCAGCACACTCACGGATCGCGAGTTTGAGGTGTACCGCCTTCTCGGCCAGGGCAAGGAGCCGCACGAGATCGCCCGCACGCTGCATCTCAGCATCAAAACCGTGGACACTCACCGCGCTCACATCCGCCAGAAGCTCGGCCTGCGCAACGGCACCGAGCTCATCCACCACGCCACCCGCTGGACGGCGGAGCAGGGATGAGATGACTTCCTACGCTTTCGTTGCTTGCACGTGAGACGCCGACCCGTACAATAACCTCATGAAAGCCTTTTTCACCTTCCTTTCCCTGTCACTGCTGCTGGCCTCGTGCGCCGCGCCTGCGGCCAAGGACAAGCCCGCCAGCGGAGCCGAGGTTGTCCGCTGCGACGGCTGCGGCCGAGCCATCACCAGCCCCAAGGACATGCGCGGCGAGATGTGCTCCATGTGCGACTGGCGGCTCGGCGCGAACATCGGCTGGCCTTGAGTCTAGCGACGGACGCGACATTAGCCTGACGCCGGTTCATCCGGTTGCTGAGTTCGCTCATGGCAGGATGCGCATTGGCCGCTCTCAGAATGAAGGCAGCTTGGTGTGCCATGAAGAAAAGCCCACTTTCTCCCAAACCAGAGCGTCCTCCAGCCAAGCCCGCCCGCCAGCACATCGAGGTCGCTGACGATGCCATTCGTGCGCTCGCCTACTCCCTGTGGGAGAAGGCGGGCCGACCGGAGGGCGGCGATGTCGATTTGTGGCTGGAGGCCCGGCGACAGCTCTTTGATGCCGTCACACCTCCCGCCCGCATTGCCAAAAGTCGCGAGTGACTTTCATGATCTGAAAATGCCAACCAACCTCACCGCCGAGCATCAGCGCCTTCTCGAAGACAAAAACCGTGCCGCGAACTGGAAGCGATGGGGGCCTTACTTGTCGGAACGGCAGTGGGCGACGGTGCGCGAGGACTACTCGGAGAAGGGTGAGGCGTGGCGGAGCTTTCCGCATGAGCAGGCGAGATCGCGGGCGTATCGCTGGGGCGAGGACGGGCTGATGGGGATCACCGATCGGCAGTGCCGCGTGTGCCTGGCGCTGGCGCTTTGGAATCATCGCGATCCGATTTTGAAGGAGCGGTTGTTTGGACTCAGCGGGCCGGAGGGGAATCACGGTGAGGATGTGAAGGAGCTGTACTACTACCTCGACTCCACGCCGACGCATTCCTACCTGAAGGCGCTCTACAAATACCCGCAGGCGGAGTTTCCGTATGCGCGGCTGGTGGACGAGAACCGGCGGCGTGGGCTGCGGGATGCGGAATTTGATCTGACGGACACGGGTGTGTTTGATGACGGACGCTACTTCGATGTGTTCGTCGAGTATGCGAAGGCAGGGCCGGATGACATCGCCATCCGCGTGACGATTCACAATCGCGGTTCGGAGGCTGCGCCGCTCGATGTGCTGCCGACGATCTGGTTTCGCAATGTGTGGTCGTGGCAAAAAGGATCGGTGAAACCCTGCCTGAGCCTGGATGGCGAGGTTTTGGAGATCGCCCATCGAGGCCTGGAATCGGACCTCGTGGAGGATTTGGGCCTGTACAAGCTCCACGCGGCAGCGGCGAGCGATGGAACGGCTCCGCAGTGGCTTTTCACGGAAAACGAGACAAATCACGAAAAGCTCTTCGGATCGCCCAACGCGTCCAAATTCACCAAAGATGCCTTTCATCGGCATGTGATCGAAAAAGAGGCCGGAGCGGTCAATCCGGCCAAAACAGGCACGAAGGCCACCGCACATTATTCGATGGTGATTTCGGCTGGAGGCTCGGTGACGATGGATCTGAGACTGTGCGGGGAAAATGCGTCGACCCCTCACCTAACCTCTCCCCGCAACAAGGCCCAGAAGCTATCGAATACCTCCAGCGGGGAGAGGGACCAGAAAGCGTGCTCCCTCGCTCCCGCGAGAAATGTCGATAGCATCACGGCGAAATTCGGGGGAGAGGGCTGGGGTGAGGGGGCGATGACTACTGCTGCTATTTCAAAACTCATCTCCCAGCGAGTGACTGAGGCGGATGCGTTTTACGAAACGATCGTCGAGAAGGACAAGATGCATGCGCAGATTCAAAGGCAGGCACACGCGGGCTTACTGTGGACGAAGCAGTTTTATCAATACGTCGTGCAGGACTGGCTGGAGGGTGATCCGGCTTATCCACTGCCGCCGGAGGCGCGTTGGGATGGGCGGAATCGGAATTGGAGGCACGTGTTTGCCCGCGACATCCTCTCCATGCCGGACAAGTGGGAGTACCCGTGGTTCGCGGCTTGGGATACGGCGTTTCACATGCTGCCGTTTGCGGAGACGGACCCGGATTTCGCGAAGGAGCAGATGCTGCTGTTTCTGCGTGAGTGGTACATGCATCCGAACGGCCAGATCCCGGCTTACGAGTGGAAATTCAGCGATGTGAACCCGCCGGTGCATGCCTGGGCCTGCTGGCGCATTTACAAGATCACCGCGCCGCATGGTGCACGGGATCGCGAGTTCCTGGAGCGCTGCTTTCAGAAGCTGCTGCTCAATTTCACCTGGTGGGTGAACCGCAAGGACAGCGAGGGGCGAAATCTCTTCGCGGGCGGCTTCCTCGGCCTGGATAACATCGGCATCTTTGACCGCAGCACGGCGTTGCCGCACGGGCAACGGCTGGAGCAGGCTGATGGCACGGCCTGGATGTCCTTTTATGCGCTGACGATGCTGAACATGGCTCTGGAACTGGCGCAGCGACCGGATGGCAGTGTGAACACGGCCTACGAGGACATGGCGTCGAAGTTCTTCGAACACTTTGTGCAGATCGCGGATGCGATGAATATGCTCGGCGGCCAGGGCCTGTGGGACGAGCAGGACGGCTTCTACTACGATCAGATCCTCGATGATGGAAACCCGCCGCTGCCGCTGCGCACGCGTTCACTGGTCGGGCTGCTGCCTCTCATCGCTGTTGAGCTACTCGACGAGCAGCGCATCGCGGCCCTGCCGGGATTCAAGAAGCGCATGGACTGGTTCCTGGCGCATCGCAGCGATCTCGCGGTGCATGTGAGCTACTGCCGCCGCGGCGGAGCGCATGGCCATCGTTTGCTGGCGCTGCCTTCACGCGAGCGTTTGAAGCGCCTGCTGGCTTACTTGCTCGATGAGCGGGAGTTTCTCTCGCCCTTCGGCATCCGCTCGCTCTCGCGATACCATGAGGCGCATCCCTTTGAGCTGCACGTGCAGGGCGAGCATAAGGTGGTGCGCTATGTGCCGGGCGAGAGCGACAGCCACATGTTTGGTGGGAACTCGAACTGGCGCGGCCCGGTGTGGTTCCCCATCACCTACTTGTTCATCGAGGCGCTGGAGCGTTATCATCATTTCTATGGCAATGATCTCACCGTGGAGCTGCCGACGGGCAGCGGGAATCGCGTGACGCTGCTGGAGGCCTCGCGCGAGATCGCCCGCCGCATGACGCGGCTGTTTGAACCGGATGAAAACGGCCACCGCCCCTGCCACGGCGGTGATTCTCGCTACGCGAGCGATCCCGCCTGGCGTGACCTCATCCTCTTCCACGAGTTTTTCCACGCCGATACCGGCCGCGGCTGCGGTGCCTCGCACCAGACCGGTTGGACGGCGCTGGTGGCTCGCTTGATCCGCAAACGCTGAGCTTTCTCACCCAATCCCCTCGCATGAAATGGTCCTTCAAACTCGGTCGCTTCCTCGGCATCGACGTCTTCGTTCACTTCACCTTCCTCATCGTGCTGGCGATTGTCGGCCCCGCGCACTGGCTGCCGCAGGGCAGTCTCATGCAGGCGTTTGGGGGCATGGTGTTCTTTGCGCTGCTCTTTCTCTGCGTGCTGCTGCATGAGTACGGCCATGCGTTGATGGCGCGGCGCTTTGATGTCGGCACGCGGGACATCACGCTGCTTCCCATCGGCGGTGTGGCGCGGCTGGAGCGCATCCCGGAGAAACCCTCGCAGGAGCTGCTCGTGGCGTTGGCGGGTCCGGCGGTGAATGTGGTGATCGCTCTCGGCCTCGCCGCGTGGCTCACCCTGGCGCAGGCCTGGGAGCCAGTGAGTGCTCTCGGCATCGCGGAGGGCGGTATGATCGAGCGCCTGCTGGCGCTGAATATCGGCCTCGTGCTCTTCAATTTGCTACCGGCCTTCCCGATGGATGGCGGACGCGTGCTGCGGGCTGTTTTGGCCATGAAGATGGATTACGCACGGGCGACCAGCATCGCGGCGAACGTGGGGAAGGGCATGGCGATCGTGTTTGCGATGGCCGGGCTGATCTACCATCCGATGCTGATCCTCATCGCGGTGTTTGTGTGGTCCGGCGCGGCGCAGGAGGCCTCGATGGCGCAGGTGCGCTCCGTCGTGGCCGGTGCCTGCGCCCGCGAGGCGATGGTGACGCGCTTTCACACCGTGCACGCCAGCGCTACGCTGCGGGATCTGGCCACTCTGATGCTCTCCGGAGCCCAGCATGACTACCCGGTGATGAAGCGCGAGCGCATCATCGGCAAGCTGGCGCATGCGGACATCCTGGATGCCATGCGCAACCGCCCGATGGAAACCACCGCAGGCGAGATCATGCGGGAGGACTTCGCCACCGTGGATGAGGGCGAGCAGCTCGATGACATCCTGCAACGCGAGCGGGAGGATCCCTCGCTAGCGCTTCCAGTCATGAATCACGGCATGCTCACCGGCCTGCTGACGAATGAGAACCTCCATGAATACATCATCATCCGCGAGGCCACCGGCTCCAGCGGCCACCACGACGTGTGGAGGCGCGGTATGCGTGTCATCCGCGTGCAGGACGCCACATGACGGGCCCTCATCCGCTTGCGGATGAGGGCTGCGAGAAGCTGCGCATGGCGGCGGCGGGCGTGCGGTCGCAGCATGCGGTATATGAATTCGGACCTCGCTCCCATCCGTCAGCCCGCCGGCTCTTCCATCCGCCCGAAGTCCCGCATCCCGGTGGTGGCCGTGCATGATGGCGCGGGTTCCGCAGCAGTCGTGCAGCAGGCACGGGAGCAGATGCTGCGCCTGATCGGTAGCAACCAGCACATGCAGTTTTACTCGTGGGCGTTTCACCATCTGGAGGCGCTGGATGTGCGGGCGATGGCCGGGCATGTCGCGGAGGTCTCGCCGCTGATCCTGATCGCCAGCGTGAACGGCCGTCCGCCAGAGCATGTGGAGCGCTGGCTGGATCAGAGCCTCGTCGGGCAAGAGGGCGATCGCGCGCTGCTCGTGGCACTCGAGGACGGCGCGGGGCCGCTGTGCGCCTTCATCGGTCGCCTGGCCGCCCGCTGGTCCACGCGGCATTTTTGCGCCACGCAGCTCGATGCGGACCCGCAGCGCGAGTTTGTGCTCAGTGCCATCGAGAAAGGCCTCCAGCGGCCCGAAAGGGTAGAAAGCGAAAGCGCCGATGATTTCGCCGAAAGGCCTGCTGCATGCCCAAACACCGCTCCAGCGCTCTCGAAGACGCCGGGGCTCATCACCGCGCCGCATCTGCGCGAGGAGATCCGCATGCGTGCCTACCACCTGTGGCTGCACACGGGCCGTCCGCATGGCCAGGAGCTGGATTTTTGGCTGCGGGCGGAGCGCGAGTTCCTCGAGCGGCAGTCCCGCGCCGTGCCAGCCGCGCCGGAGCACTGGTGAGGCCATCTCAGCCATTTGCTGAGATGCGCGGAGCGAGGCTGCTCATTGGAGCGCGATGGCCCGCATGTCAGGTTCGCAACGTTCAAAATGACCACCATGAAAACAAAACTCCTCATCCTCCTCGCCGCCACGATGGCGCTCGCCTCCTGCTCCAGCACTGACAAGGCGCTGCCCATCGTCCTCCGCGATGGCAAGGACCTCGAAAGCCGTCACAGCAAAGGCAGCTGGCTCCCCCACAACTCCTGATGCTGTCACTCCTCTGACGGCAGCCGTGCGTGCGTACAAATCCCCCCTGGCCATGCCCCAGGACGCACCGCAGCTCTCGTTGGACCTCACTCTCACCCCACTCAAACCCACACCTATCATGATCATTCAACTCGACTGGTTCGGCTGCGAGCCACGGACCAAATGGGAATCCCTTATCCATCACACGCTGGAGCAGTTCGCCACACTCAAAACCATCTCACGTGCCCAGGTGCGCATCGAGCAGCTCTCACAGCAAACACCGCCCTATCATCTCTCCGTGATGCTCAGCATTCCCGGCCCGAACGTGCTCGCACGCTCCGCTGGCCACACTTTTGACGAGGCCCTGCTGAAGCTCACCGCCTCCGTGCGCAAAACCCTCACCATGCGCGCCATGAAGGTGCGCGAGCTCAATACAGCGCCGCGTGGGGTGAAGGCCATGCATCGCGGCTGAGTTTGCTGAAAACGCCTCACCTCTCCTTCAACCATGAAAACCAGCCAGCTCCTCACCGCCTTCAACCTGACCGCCGCCGCGTGCATGCTCCCCGTGCTCGTCCTCGTGGGCATGGAGAGCCTCGCCGCGTCTGCGCAGCCTCCCACGGGCCGCGTTTTGGACCGCGTGGAGCTCCACGCGCTGGAAAACATCGCCCGCCGCGCGGAGTCGATGATGGAGCTGTCGAATGTGGTGCCCACCCGGGTGTGGCCGCATGCCGTCACCGATGCATGTGGCCGCCAGGGCATCTTCATCAGCAGCATGCGCCCGCTGTTTGATGAGAAGGAGGAGCAGCTCATCAAGGTTAAACGCGCCTGGGTCGTCCTCGGCCTCATTGCCGCAGTGAAGTATGCCGAGCGCAGCCAGCTCGGTCACATCGCCTTCACCGATGCCGATGGGCTGCAAGGGGAGCGCTGCTACTACGACCTCGACATCGCACCCGCTCGCGAGATTCAACGTGATCTGATCCGCGGCCGTCTCGCCCTCGAGGAGGCCTACGACGTCATCGCCTCCCATTGGGAAAAAGTCACCTCCAGGCATGACCTCGCCATCCGATAAGCCCCTGAAGCCTGCCACGGATCACACCCGGCGATCACGCACGCCCGTCACGGCGCTGCCGGCCTTTCTCTCCTTTCTCACTTACCTCCCGCCGCATGCGCCCGTTCCCGATTCTGACTTTGCTCCTCGTCTCATCGCTCCGCGCCGCCGTTGGTGATCCGCAGCTCGCCACCGATCATCCGTGGTATCCGGGCGAACTGGCGATGTCCTCGTTTGACCGCCTCGCGGCCACTCAGTGGTCGCAGTATGTGAGGACCACAGGCGAGGACAAAGACAGCGATCATCGAAAAGCGCTCGCCGCGTGGTTCTTCCGCAACACCCACTACGCTCACGGCGAGGAGGGAAAGGAAAACCTGTGGGGCAATGGTTTCGCGAACGATTCGCAACATGCCACGCGGGACTACTGGACCGGTCTCTTCGCGGACGGCTTCGGCCTTTGCGGCACCACGCATGCGCAATGGACCGCTGAGATGGATGCGCTGCTCGGCCCCTGCCGCAGCCGCGTCACCGGCACGCACGGCCACAACAGCTTCGAGGTCTTTCTCAAAGGTGGCGCGTATGGCGACGGCCGCTGGGCCATGCTCGACCACGATCTCTCCACCGTCATCTTTGATGCCATGGGCACCTCGCTGCTCGAGCTGCATACCATCTCGCAGCACCATGAGCGCTTCGCGCGGCGCGATTACCATCCTGAACGGCAAAAAGGCTGGCTCATCTGCGCTTTGCATAAGGATGACGGCGCCTCCTACTCCGCCTTCAACAGCGCCGAGTATCGCGCCGGCTACGCGGGGCCTCCGCCCATTGTGCAGCTCAGAAAAGGTGAAAGCCTCCGCCGCTGGTTCGAGCCCGGACTCGAGGATGGCAAGACCTTCGTCTTCTGGGGCCGCAATCCCATGATCAAAGGCATCCCTGGCCCCGAGCGCTCCCGCACTTGGGTGAATCAGCCCGACAAGATGCATGGCTCCACCACAGGCACACCGCACATCGACGGTCAGGCTCGCTATGGCAACGCCGTGTATCACTGGCAGTCCGATTTCGTCGAAGGCGTCGTCAGTAGCGATGAAAAGCAGGTCACGCTTGAATTCTTCACGCCTTACATCATCGGGGCCACGCCGCCAGATGACAGCGAGTGGGGCATCTACAAGCCCGGCGGCAAAAACGGCCTCGTTTTGCGCGGCAGCGCCACCTGCGCCGTCGCCATCTCCACCGATGGCGGCACCTCGTGGCATGAGGCGGGCACCTTCAAAGACGGCCTCGACCTCACCGACTACCTCAAAGGCCACCGCCAGCATCATCTGCGCCTCCACGCCTCCGCCGACGACCTCCAAAAAGCCGCCATCACCCTCACCACCATCTGCCAGGCCAATCCCGCCACCTTCCCGCGTCTCAAAGACAACGGCGCGCTCATCGTGCATGAGGCCAGCGGCCGCGGCATCGTCAGCTACGGCCCGAACAAGCAGCAAGCCGCCCCACGCATCATCGAGGGCGCGTTGGACTCGCCAAAGGTCACGCTCGAATTCAAAACACCGCGCGGAGAAAGCATTCACGCCATCCACGTCGCCGCGCAGGCCGCCTCCAGCAATCCACCCAGCCCGGATATCGCCTATCACATCGATTATTCACTCGATGGCGGCCAAAAATGGTCCCCGCTGCTCAAAGATGCCGCATCCATCGTCGCGGAGCCGAGCCGAAGGACTTCTGGTCGCAGTCCATGTGGAGCGCCGCGCTCGACACACCTGAAAACACCGCCAGCACCGTCCGCGTGCGCTTTCACAACACCGGCGGCAAGCGCTACCTCCGCGCCGAAGGCCATCTGCTTTATCCCGTGAGCAGCACCACTTCGAAAGTCACCTTCGCTTGGACCGACAGCACCGGCGAGCACCAGCAAACCAAACTCCTCGACCATCGGGAGAGCTGGGAAATCCCCACCCGCACCGCGGTGAAGACCCGCTGGGTCGAGATCGCGCATCCGTGAGCTGCTGCATTCATTTCATTTCCAAACACACACACCTCATGCCCCTCCACGCCCTCAGCACCACCCCCGTCGAGCATTGCGAACTCTGCCACAGCACCCACTTCACCGAAGTGGGGAGCAAAGACCGCGACGGGCAGCCGCTGCGCAGCGTCATCTGTGAAAACTGTGGCCTCGTCTTTTCCGATCCACGGCCTAACACCATCCAGATCGACGATTTTTACCGCGAAGGCTATCGTGTGGCCTACAAGCAGGCCTGGCAGCCGCGGCTGAAGCACACTTATCGCGCTGGCAAAGTCGCGCAGGGCCGCATGCGTCATCTCATGCCGTTGCTCGCTTCTGGATCGAGCGTTCTCGACTTCGGCTCCGGCGGCGGTGAGCTCGTCTTCATCCTGCTTGAGCTCGGCCATGACGCACGCGGCATCGAGCCAAACATTGGCTACGCCGAATACTCTCGTGATGTGCTCGGCATCCCCGTGCAGATCGGCGGCTTCGCCGAGGCACGCGTGCAGCCGCGCAGCCTGGATCTCGTCACACTCTTCCACGTCGCCGAGCATCTTGAGCATCCGGTGGAGGCCCTCAAGCAGGCCGGGCAGTGGCTTCGCGAGGGTGGCCGCCTCTACGTCGAGGTGCCGAACGTCGAAAGCCGCTGCATCTGGCCCTCCAGCCGATTTCATCAGGCGCATCTCTACAACTTCAACGCCGCCACGCTCGCTCAGGCAGGACGCCGTGCGGGCCTCCATGTTGTCACCACCTTCACCTCCAAGGACGGCGGCAATGTGACCGCCATCTTTGAAAAGCCCGAGACGCCCCTCGAGGCCGCGCCCTCGCCGCTTGCCAAAAATGCGGATCGCATCGCCCGCATCCTCCGCGATCACACCGCATTCGCGCATGCCTTTACCGCCCATCCTTACACACGCCCCATCCAAAAACTCCGCCGCCAATGGGACGAGCGCCAAGCCATCGCCCGCTTTAGCGATGGCAAAACGCTTCTCCAGCACCTCGCCCGCGAGATCCAGCGCCCGCAGCGTCACAGTCTCCATGGCACAACGACGAGTGAGCTCGCCATGGTGTAACCAGAGACATTTCAAATCATGCGCCTCCTGCTGCTCCTCACGTCGTCGGCTCTCGCACTCGATCCATTGCCGCAAGGCCCCGGCATCTCGAAAACCCACCCCGGCGACTCCGGCATCGAAAAACATCCTGCGGTGCTTCTCTTCGAAAACTTCGAAGAAAGCACGCTGGAGGCCTTGAAGCCGCGTTGGAATGAGATCGAGAACAAGGACGGCAAGGTGCTCGAAATCGTGAACGAGCATCCCGCGGCCAGTTCGGGCTCCAAGTGCCTCCAAGTCACCGCCACGCTTGGCGAGAACACCGGCGGGCATTTGTTCAAGCGGCTTGATCCCATCCAGACGCGAGTCTTCTCGCGCTTCTATGTGAAGTTCGCCGAGGACGCGCCTTACCTGCATCACTTCAGCGGCCTCGGCGGCTACAATCCGCCCACGAACTGGCCGCAAGGCAGCGCAGGCAAGCACGCGGCGGGCGGCACACGCTTCAGCGCCCGCATCGAGCCGAATGGCAGCTATGGCACGCTCGCCGCGCCCGGCGGCTGGATGTTTTACACCTACTGGCACGACATGAAGCAGAGCACCGATGGCGGCTTCTGGGGCAATGGTCTCTGGCCCGAAGGCCGCCCCGGTCCACCACGCGGCCAGTGGCAGTGCGTCGAGATCATGGTGAAGTGCAACGAGGTAGGAAAAAGCGATGGCGAGCTGGCCCTGTGGCTCGATGGCAAGCTCACCACGCACATCGGCCCCGGCACGAAAACCAGCAAATGGACCGGCGAAGGCTTCCAAGTCACGAAAGACGGCGAAAGCACCTTCGAAGGCTTCCGCTGGCGCACCGTGCCTGAGCTCGCCGTGAGCTACTTCATGCTCAGCCACTACGTCACCGAAAACGCCTACCGCCAAAACAACGTCGCGAACCCACCAAAAGCGAATCGCGTGTGGTTCGATGACATTGTGATCGCCACGAAATACATTGGACCCATTCACCAACCATGATGCGACTCCTCTTTTGCCTGCTCTCCATTGCCCAGGTCTCCCTTGCCGCGACTTATCAACCAAACTGGGCGTCCATCCCGCCAAAGCGCTTGATCCATCACAGCGACACGAATGGAGCAGCACTCGTGAAGGCCGTGGAAGCCTTGCAGCCGGGCGACAAGCTGGAGATCGCCGGCGGCACCTACAGCGTCGAGCGCATGTGGGACATCAGCGTGAGTGGCACAGCAGAGGCACCGATCTGGATCGTCGCAGCCGAGGGAGTGCAGGTCGTCATCACGCGGCCTGATGACAAACAAAACGTGCTCAATATCGGCCAGGGCGGCCCGGTGAAGTTCCTGTGCCTGCGCGGCATCGAATTCACCGGTGGCAGTCATGGGCTGAGGCTCGGCCACTGCTCGGATGTGTGGATCGATCAATGCCATATCCATCACACCGGCCAGGTTTGCCTCAGTGCGAACAGCGCCGACACCCAGCGCCTCTTTTTGACCCGCAATCACATCCACCATGGCGGCGGTCACGCGGAAGGCATGTATCTCGGTGCCAACAACGGCGATCACATCATGAGCGAGAGCGTCATCGCGCTGAACCACATTCATGATTGTCGCGGCGATCAAGGCGATGGTATCGAGGTCAAGCAAGGCTCCTGGGGAAATCTCATCGCCGAGAACCATGTGCATGACACGCAGTATCCCTGCATCACCGTGTATGGCACCGCTGGAAAGCCCGTGAACATCATCGAGCGCAACCTCTGCTACAACAGCGCCGACAACGTCATGCAGGTGCAGGGCGAGGCCATCGTGCGCAACAACGTCCTCATCAACGGCGCGGGAGCAGGCTTTGCCAGCACCGATCATCAGGGCAAGACGCTGAACCTCCAAGTCATCCAAAACACCATCCTCAACAGCGCCCACGCCTTTCGAGGTGGCTCCTGGAATGGCCGCGAAGGCATGGTCCTTGCCAACAACATTCTCTACTCACGCGATGCGAATGCCCTCCACTACGCCAACGGCAACGCAGGCGTTCTCAGCACTGGCAACGTTGTCTTTGGCGATGGCCCCAAAGACGGCTGCGTCAAAGGCCGCGGCTTCGAGGACTTCCCCGGCGTCGCTCTCGATGGCAGCAAGCACGACGCCACACCCGCCGCCGATGCCAAGCTCGATCACGCTGATTCGAAATACCTCCTACCCACGGATTTTCATGGCAAAGCACGCATCAAGAATGTCAGCGGTGCCATCGCTCCTTGATGCAGCGTGAATCAATGGAGATGCCGCAGTCGTCGGGACTCTTTGGTTGAGCATCTCACTCCACCACCTCGGCGACGGCGGCGAGCTGATGCGGTTGAACGCCCAGCTTCACGCGGGTGCCGTCGGTGCATTTGCTGACGATCACCGAGGCCATGTCGCGCACGGCCTTTTGCAGTCGCGCATCGTCAGGATGCTGTTTGGCGAGGGCGTGAAGCTCTGGCAAAGCCTCCACCGTAATGCCCATGGCGTCGAATTCATCGAGCAAGGCACGAATCGCAGGCTGCGTGATGGCATCGATCTCGGCTGAGGGTCCGAGATCGGCCAGCGCACGCAGGATGATGACGTGATACACCGTGCGGGCATTGTGCGGATCGATCCAGCGGCCGTTCTTCGCCTGACCCGGAGCGACACCGAGACGCAGTTTTTGCAAAGCGGCCTCCTTCATGCCCGCGCGGGCCAGCAGCGAGACGGAAAAGGCGTTGTAATTGAAGTTCGCGCAGCACTTTTGCTTCGCGGCCCATTCCGCGGCACGACGACCCGCGGCGAGATAGGTTTCATCCTTCAACAGCTCGCCCGACCGCAGCAGCGCCACGCCGCACACGCCAGTGTCAAACTGCGATCCACCATCGGGATCAGGCGTGATGATCCAGCCGTCTTCAATTTGGATGGAGCCGTTTTGGAGCTGTTTTTCCGTCATGTCGCCAAAACGGATGTTTTTGCCGCGCAGGTCCGGAAACGGAAAATGGCCCTGTGGCTCCTGCAGCTTCAAAAGCACGCCAGCAGTGCTTCGCAGTAGCTTTTCGATCTCTGCGAGCCTCTGCGGCGCATGCTGCGCGACAGGCGAATGCATCGTCACACAGGCATCGAGCACATAGGCATACATGCGGGCCATCTGATCCGGCAAAAGCTCGCCCTTCATCAAAGTGCGCATCGCGCGCCCCTGCGTCTCCAGCGCATCGACAAAGAGCTTCACGGCCTCCGCGCGGCTCAACTTCAATTCACCGGCCTTTTGGCCCATGCGACGACCATCCGGCACACCGGCTTGATCACCGAGAACTACTTCCATCGCCTGCGTGATCTCCCGCACCGCCGCCGCATCACCGGAAGCCATCGCGGCGATGAGTTTCGGCGCGCTGGCCTTCAAAGCGGCCTCCATCTCCGGCGTCGGATGAAACAACGGCTGCCCTGCCATGCTCCAGCCGCCGGGGTCAATGCCCACCGCCTTCTCCGCCTCACGCAATTGCTCCTCCGCATCCGCAGGCAGGCTGCTCTTGAAATCACGAGCCAGTTTTTCGACCCCGCGCACGAGCTGTTCATCATTACGCTCTCGAGCAATCTGCCGCGCCATGCGCAACCGTGCCCCCGCGTCCTCAGGCGTCTGCGCCGATGCACACGAAACAAAAGAAAGAAACAAACAAAGCAGATGAGCTAACGACATGATGTTGAGTGAAGGTTGGTGCCTCTTTGTATGACAACCCCATGGAGGAAAAAGCGAAAGAGGGACACGAGTATCTCAGCCGATTGCTGAGTGATCAGCCGCACTGAACTTCGTTTAAAGAAGGCCGACATGCGATCCCTCCTTTGTCTTCTCCTCGCCAGCGCCGCCCTCGCGCAGCAGCCACAGCTCAAAACAGGCCCGAATGCCGATCTCGGCGGCGCTTTGTTCATGCCGGTGAATGACGAATGGAATCGCGATGTCTCCAAAGACGAGGTCGATCCGCTGAGTGATGCGATCATCGCCTCCATCGGCGCGGAGAAGGGGCTGCATGAAGACTTTGGTGTGGTGTGGAAGGGGCAGCCGGGAGGGATTCCGTATTACGTCGTGAGTGGCGATCAGCCGAAGGTGCCCATCGCTTTTGAATACGCGGATGACAGCGATCCGGGGCCGTATCCGATCCCACCAGATGCCCACATCGAAGGCGGTCCGCAGGCGGAGGGCGACAGGCATGTGCTGGTGCTCGATAAGGACAACTGGAAGCTCTACGAGCTGTTTCACAGCTTCCCGCTCGATGGCGGCAAATCTTGGAAGGCGAGCAGCGGTGCCGTTTTCGATCTGAAGAACCCGAAACCGCGTCCGGCAGGCTGGACGAGCGCCGACGCGGCCGGTTTGCCCATCTTGCCCGGACTCGCTCGCTACGATGAGATCTGCGGCACGAAGAAGCTCACGCACGCGCTGCGCTTCACGGTGAAAAAGAGCCGTCGAGCTTATGTGTCGCCCGCCACGCACTTCGCCAGTCCGCACAAAGATGAAAACCTGCCACCGATGGGCATGCGCGTGCGATTGAACGCCGGCTTTGACACCTCGAAGTTCACCGGAGCCGCCAAAGTCATCCTCGAAGGCCTCAAGACCCACGGCATGATCCTCGCCGACAACGGCGGCGACTGGTTCATCAGCGGCGCGCCTGATGATCGCTGGGTTCATGAGGAGCTACTTCCCATCCGCAAGGTGAAGGGCAAGGACCTCGAAGTCGTGAAAATGGGGCCGATGACGACGCGGTGAGAAGGGACAGAAAGGACTCAAGGGACGCAAAGGACTGTCCCTTCTGTCTTTTTTGTCCTTTTCGTCTCTTTCTGAATCTCCTAAATTTCACCGCATGGACGACACGCCGCACTTCATCCCGCCGCATGGCGGCTATGAGCACCTGCTTTCCTACCAGAAGGCGCTTGTTGTCTTCGACGGCACGGCTTTCTTCGTGAAAAAGTGGCTGCCGAAATTTGGAGATCGCACCGTGGATCCAATGGTGCAGGCAGCGCGTTCGGGGAAGCAGAACATCGTCGAGGGAAGCATCGCCTCCGCGATGTCGAAGAAGAAAGAGATCGAACTCACGAACTGGGCCAAGGCCAGCCAGGAAGAACTCAAGGAGGACTACAAGGACTTCCTCCGCACTCGCCAGCTCAAGGAATGGCCAGCCAGCCATCGCTATGTGCAACGGCTCTCCGCCCTCTGCCGCCAAGCCGGTGCCACCTGTGCTGATTTCCAGCACGGCATCGAAAGCGATGATCCAGAGATCGCCGCGAACGTTCTGCTCGGACTTTGCAAAGTGACCATCTTCCTGCTCAAACGCCAGATTGAGAGTCTGGAGAAAGCTTTCCTCGAAGAAGGTGGCATCCGTGAGCGGATGACAGCGGCGAGGCTTCAGGTGCGTGAGCAGCAAAGGAAGGACGAAAGGGATCAACGAGACAGAAAAGTCTAACCGCCAAACACCTCCGTCCCTCATGTCCTTTTTGTCTTTTCTGTCCCTTTCCGCCGCTCTCGCATCCCAGCCCGGTGAGATCACCACGCCCTTTCCCACAATGACGAATCTAGCTGTGGGATGGCGCATCGAGGGAGACGAAAACCTCAACGCCACCTGCGAGGTGAAGTATCGAAAGGAAGGCGAGACGACTTGGCGCGATGGCTTGCCGCTGCGGCGAGTTCCGTCCGGGAAGAGCCAGAAGACCTCGCCAATCTTCACGTGGACGAACCGGCTCAGCGGCAGCGTGTTCGATCTGGAACCGGGAACGGCTTACGAGATCGAATTGAAGCTAAACGACCCGGATGGTGGTTCCTCCACCAAAGTCGTGAAATGCTCGACTCGGCCTGAACCCATCGCGCAAGCCGATGCGATGCTTCGAAACGGCTCGAAGGCCGATTTGAATGCGGTGAAGCCCGGCGAGGTGCTTTTGCTCGCCGATGGCGATTACGGCGCGGTGACGTTCAATCGCGATGGCGAGCCAGGGAAGCCGATGGTGTATCGCAGCACAAGCGGGAAGGCTGTTTTCAGCGAGATCAGCCTCACGAATCGGAAGTGGGTGTATCTCGAAGGCGTCACGGTGAACGGCCCGGTGCGCTTGAATGGCACCGAGCATTGCGTGGTGCGGCGCTGCACCATTCGCTCGCAGTTTGGCATCAAGGCCTACAAACCGGGCATGATGAACGCCTGCATCGAGGACAACGTCATCACCGGCATCCGCGAATGGAAGCCGGAGATCATGGGCGCGGGTGGCGATAACGAAGGCGAGGGCATCCAGTTCACCGGCAGCGGCAATGTGATCCGCCACAATCGCGTCAGCGGCTTCCGCGACTGCATCAGTCACATGGAGGACGACGGCGCGGTGGAGCAAAGCTGCAACGACATCCTCAACAACGACATCGACAGTGGTCTCGACGACGGCATCGAGGCTGATTTCGCGCTGCACAACTGCCGCGTCATGCGCAATCGACTCACGAACTGCTTCGTCGGCATCTCCTCGCAGCCCGGTCTCGGTGGCCCGAACTACTTCATGCGCAATCTGATGTTCAACATCATCCACGAGGCCTTCAAGCTGCACCGCTTCAGCCAGGGCGATGTCATTCAGCACAACACGGTCGTGAAAGCGGGCGACGGCCTCGGCATCTACACCAGTGAGCCGTTTGATCATGCCGTGATCACCCACAATCTTTTCATCGGCGGCAGACCACCTGCGGAGGCCAAATACGGAGGCTACGCCATCAGTCGAGGCCGCGCCGTCGATGTGCAGCACTTCGGCGATCACTGCGTCATCGACCACAACGCCTACGCCGTCATCGGCATGCCCTTCGAAGGTAAAATCCGCACCTGGACCTTTACCAAGCTGCCCGGAACCGAGTTCGAAAAGCACGGCCACATCCTGGAGGTGAAGGCACCTCTACCAGAGGCTCCCGCCAGTGCCTACGAGCCACCCGACCTCAGCTCACTGACGCAAGCCGGAGCCTACGCAAGCGAAAGAGTGCCAGTGTATGGGCCTCGGAAGTAGGCATCACTTTCGCTTCATCAGCTCCCGCAATATCGCATTTGGGAATCTTCGGCTCGGCGTAATCGCATAAAAGCTTTCCTTGATCTGCGGGAACTTGTACCGCTCGACGAGCGCTCCACTGGCCAGCTCGTCTTTAACAACCACAGGTGGCACAAGGGTCACGCCATTCGTTTCGCGGGCCATGAGACGCAACATGGCCATGTCATCCACCTCGGCGGCAATGATGGGACGGATGCCGGTTTGATCCATGAGCACATCAAAGGCTGCGCGGATACTGCTTTCGAGGCTGGGAAGTACGATGGGCGTGGTGCGCAGGTCCTCGGGGAAGCGAAAAGGCTTCATGCCGCGTTTTTTGTGGCCGACGAGGCTCACGGGCTGCTCGTCGAGCAGGTGACTGTGCCAGCCGGTTTCGGCATCGCGACGCACGGGTGTGTTCGAGAGCACCACATCGAGCGTGTGGGTCTGTAGCTGTGCCAAAAGCTCTCGAAGCGTGCCGGAGTGGATGATGAGTTCCACGTCATCGCGTGTGATCAACGGGCGCAGGAAGCCGAGCTGGAAGTTGCGCGAGAGATTCGAGGCGGCGCCTACTCGCAGGTAGCCACGGCTGCGTTTGCCGCGGTTTTGCAGCAGGTCCGTCAGCTCCTCGCCGCTGCGGAAGATGGAGTCCGCATACTCAAGGGCGATGCGACCTGCCTCGGTGAGCACAAGCGCCTTGTGCTTCCGCTCAAACAATGGCTGGCCGAGGTTTTTCTCCAGGCTGCGAAGCTGCACGCTGAGCGCTGATTGCGAGAGCTTCAGATGCCGCGCGGCCTTGGTGAGGCTGCCCTCGGTGGCGATGGCGTGGAAGTAGCGGAGGTGGTGGTAGTTCAAAAAGGCCATGACGGCATGCTTTTAGCAAAGCGAACGATTCCTGGCAAAACATGAATTGGAGAGAAGCGAGGCGGGAGAGCATAGACTACGCCCATGAACTCCACTCTCCCCATGACGACCCTCGCCCAGACCCCGCCGCAGATGCTCGAAGCCCCCGAATGGATGACGCCGCTGGTTTTTGTGGCCGCAGTGATCGCGGGAACGATGATCCGGCAGGGACGCCAGGCTGCCGAGGGCGCGACTTGGGTGGCGCGGTTGTTTTTTGTGACGGCGCTGATCCTCGCGGGTGGTGTGATGCTCTCAGGCCCGATGCGGCTGGAGTTCGCGGCCTGGGGACCGGCAAAGCTGGCGCTGCTGGTCGATCCGCTCTCCGCGCTGATGTTTTTGTTGGTTAGCTTTTTGGGCATCGTGGTGACGCGCTACGCGGTGAACTACCTCGACGGCGATCCTGGGCAGGCGACCTTCTCTCGCTGGCTGGTGCTGGCGCTGGCGAGCGTGCTGGTGCTGGTGCTTTCGAGCAATCTGCTGCTCTTCACCGCCGCATGGATCGCCACGAGCCTGAGTTTGCATCAATTGCTCACCTTCTACCGCGAGCGGCCGGCGGCGGTGATCGCGGCGCGGAAAAAATTCATCATCAGCCGGCTGGCGGACGCGTGTATGATCACGGCGCTGGTGCTGGTGTGGCACGGGCATGGCACATGGGAGTTTCATGAGCTCTTCGCAAATCCCGCGGGACCGCACTCGGGTCTGGTGGCTGGATTGCTCGTCGCGGCGGCCATGTTGAAGTCCGCGCAGTTCCCCTTCCACTCCTGGCTGCCGGACACGCTGGAGACACCGACGCCGGTCTCCGCGCTGATGCATGCGGGCATCATCAATGCGGGCGGCTTTCTCATCGTGCGGCTGAGCCCGCTGGTGACGCAATCCTCCACGGCGCTGAATACGCTGGCGCTGCTCGGAGCCTTCACGGCGCTGTTTGCCAGTGTGATCATGATGACGCAGACGAGCATCAAAAAGTCGCTCGCGTGGTCCACGGTGGCGCAGATGGGTTTCATGATGTTGCAATGCGGCCTCGGCGCCTTCGCGCTGGCGATGATGCACATCGTGGCGCACTCGCTCTACAAAGCGCATGCCTTCCTGAGCAGCGGCAGCGTGGTGAATCTCGCGAAGTCGGCCTGGACGCCTGTCGGACGGCCCGCAGCGCATCCGCTGGTGGTGCTGGGTTCGCTCGCGGTGTCGATTGCGATCGGTTTGGGTGTCGCGGCGGCTTTCCGCTTCGATCTGGCGAATGATCCGGGTCAGGTGCTGCTCATTGCGGTCTTCATCATGGCGATGTCCCACCTGCTGTGGACGCTCTGGAGCAGCAGCATGCGGCAAAGGCTCATCCTGCGCGGTATTGGTCTCGTCGTGGCGGCCACAGCGGCGTGTTTCGCGCTGCATGCGGGCTTTGAGCACCTGCTGGCGACCAGTGTGCCGGCCTACGCGCCGCTACGCAGCGGGGTAGAGCATGCGGTGATGATCCTCGTGGCGCTGCTCTTCCTCGCGGTGCTCGTTTTCCAATCGCAACTGCCCGCCTGGGCCTCACGCCCAGCCTTCCAGCGCCTCTACGTGCATGCCAGCAATGGCTTCTACCTCGGCACGCTCTTCAACCGGATCACGCAGAAATTCATCGCCTGAAAAACCTCACGCCTCCTCCTTATATGAACACCACCCTCGAAGCTGCGACCGAAGTTCTCGCCATCAAGAAGCCCGTCGTCGTGACAGACAAGCCGAACTGGCTGCGGCATGCCCGCAATGCCTGCCTGCGCGTGCCGCCGCTGTGGCCGCTGCAGAGTTTCGTGGCTGTGAATCCCTTTGTCGGCCTCACCGGCCGGCCGTTTGCGGAGGTGTGCGGCCTCATGCAGCGCGTCACGCACGAAAGCATGCTCATGAGCGTGGACTACTTTCAGCAGCAGTTCGCCAGAGGACGCATCACCACGCCGGACCTCGCGGCAGCGATTCAGCTCAGCGGTGCGGGGATCAGCACTGCGGATCTGCTCGCTTGGCTGAAGAATCCCGAGCCGCAACCGCTCGTGGGCCTGCAAAGCCTCGCCGATATCGCCACGACGCGGTTTGGCGGCCGCTGGAGCACGCTCATCACCGAGGAGATCTCAAAATGGTGCGCGGCTTACTTTGACGAAGGTCAATCCGCCTGGCGCATGCCGTGGAAGAAGCAGTCGCTCTTCGCCGCATGGCGGCAGGCGGCGCTGGTGGATGTCACGCCGGAGCTCATCGGCTTCAGAGGCTTCCGCAAGGTCGTCACCGGCCTGCCGGAGAGCACGGCGGACGCGGTCAGCATGATGCTCGACCTGCTCGGTGTTCCCGCCGCGAAGGTGGAGGACTACCTGCACCGCCTTGTGATGACGCTGCCCGGCTGGAGCAGCTACGTGCAGTATCAGGTGCGCGACAAGGCCATGCACGGCACGCACGATGAATCGCTGCTCGACCTGCTCGCGGTGCGGCTGGCGTTTGAGACGCAGCTCGCGCGGCAGTTTGATGATGCCGACCTCCGCGAGGAGTGGCTGCATGGCTTCGCCTTTGAAAAAGCCGCGTCGCAGGACAAACAACTCCTGTGGCATGCCGCGCTCGAACTCAGCTTCCAGCGCGAGCTTTGCGCGAAGATCACGCAAAGCGCCGCGCAGGCACCGAGCGAGCCCAAAGAGCGTCCCGCAGTGCAGGCGGTGTTTTGCATCGACGTGCGCTCCGAGGTCATGCGGCGCTCGCTCGAGGCCGCATCGCCTGAAATCGAGACGATGGGCTTCGCGGGCTTCTTTGGCATGCCCATTGAATACATCCCCTTCGGCCAGCGGCATGGCACCTCGCAGGTGCCGGTGCTCTTCACGCCGAAGTATCGCATCCGCGAGCATCTGCCTCAGGCCACGCCGGAGCAGGAAAAAGACGCGCGGCGGAAACTGCAGGTCGGCCGCCGTGTCGCGCACTCGTGGAATGCCTTCAAAACCTCCGCGGTGAGCTGTTTCAGCTTCGTCGAGGCTGCGGGCGTCGGCTTCGCGTGGAAACTCGTGAAGGACGGCTTTCAGCTCGGCAAACACGACTCACACAGCTGCCCCTCCTGCGCCGCGCCAAATCTGCACGAGCACAAACGCCTCATCCCCGATCCGCTCGATGACACGCAAGCCGAGGCCGGCATCCCGCCGGAGGACCAGGTCCAGCTCGCGCTCGGTGCGCTGAAAAACATGGGCCTCACCTCGAATTTCAGCCGCCTCGTCATGCTCTGCGGCCACGGCAGCAACACCACGAACAATCCGTATGCCGCCGGACTCGATTGCGGTGCCTGCGGAGGTCACGCGGGCGATTCAAACGCCCGCGTCGCCGCCGCCATCCTCAATCAACCGATGGTCCGCACCGTGCTGGAGGGCGAAGGCATCCGCATCCCGCAGGACACACGCTTCATCGCCGCCCTGCACGACACCACCACGGATGCGATCACGCTCTTTGATGCCGCCAAAGTGCCGCTCTCCCATGAGACGGACCTGTTGCAGCTCCAGCTCTGGCTGGATGAAGGGTCCAAACGCTGCCGCCAGCAACGCGCCGCCAGTCTCGGCCTCGCCAGCGCCGAGGAGGCCGAGCTCGACCAGCTCATCCACGAGCGCAGCCGCGATTGGTCGCAGGTTCGGCCCGAGTGGGGCCTCGCCGGCAATGCCGCCTTCATCGCCGCGCCCCGCGAGCGCACCCGGCACCTCAATCTCGGCGGTCGCGTCTTTTTGCACAACTACCGCCACAGCGCCGACACCATGAAAAGCACGCTCGAGCTCATCATGACCGCGCCCATGGTCGTCGCGAACTGGATCAACCTCCAATACTACGCCAGCACCGTGAACAATCGCCTCTGGGGCAGCGGCAACAAGGTCACGCACAACGTCGTCGGCACCTTCGGCATCCAACAGGGCAACGGCGGTGATTTGCAAGCCGGCCTGCCACTGCAAAGCATCCATAACGGCGAGACCTGGATGCACGAGCCCGTCCGCCTCAGCGTCCTCATCGAAGCCCCGCGCAGTGACCTCGACGCCGTCATCGCCAAGCACGAAAGCGTACGTCAGCTCGTCGAAAACGGCTGGCTCCACCTCTTCGCCATCGAGGACGAGGGCCGGGTGATCGTGAGGCGCATTTCGGGCGAAAGCTGGCAGGCTGCATGATTCTTCGACCATTCGATCAACACACTCAGCACTCGAAATGGACCTCCTCACGGCGATTCAATCCAACCTGCTCAGCCCGGCGGTATTGTTTTTTGTGCTCGGCGTCTTCGCGGCGGTTTCGAAAAGCGATTTGAAGTTCCCTGAGTCGCTCTACACGACGCTGACGATCTACCTGCTCATCGCCATCGGCTTCAAAGGCGGCGTGGCGATCCACGAAGCGGGCGTCGGGGCGGTGTGGCTGCCTGCGCTCGCGGCGATGGCGCTGGGCGGGTTGATCCCGCTGTGGACGTATCCGGTGCTGCGAAAGCTGGGCAGCTTCAGCATCGCAGATGCCGGAGCCATCGCGGCCCATTACGGCAGCGTGAGTGCAGTCACTTTTATCGCGGCGACGAACTTCCTCAAAAGCATCCACGAGCCTTTCGAGAACTATGCGTCGACCTTTCTCGCCGTGATGGAATCGCCCGCGATCATTGTCGGCGTCATGCTGGGCAAAGGAGCCTTCGGTGGGAAGTTTTCGCTGTCCGATCAAGGCGTGCGTCATGCGCTGCGGGATGCGGTACTTGGCCGAGGCGTGCTGCTGCTCATCGGCGCGATGGTCATCGGGGCGCTGAGTGGCAAAAATGGCATGAACTCGGTCGAGGGTTTCTTTGTGACGCCGTTTCAAGGCGTGCTGGCTTTGTTCCTCCTCGAAATGGGCATGGTGGCGGGGCGCAGGCTGGGGGATTTGAAGAAGGTCGGCGTCTTCCTCCTGCTCTTCGGCCTCATCGCTCCGGTGGTGCATGGTGCGGCGGGCGTGCTGCTGGGCACTTGGGTAGGCCTGAGCACGGGCGGGGCGATGCTGCTGGGCGTCCTGGCCGCGAGCGCGAGCTACATCGCCGCGCCCGCTGCGGTGCGTCTTTCGCTGCCGGAGGCCAATCCGACCTATTCGCTCACAGCTGCGCTTGCCATCACCTTTCCCTTCAACATCACCGTTGGTGTGCCGTTCTTCTTTGAAATCGCCAAACGTCTCCAGCCATGAACCTGCATCCCATGAAACTCGTGACTATCATCTGCGAGGCCATCCTCGAAGAGCGAGTGGTCGAACTCCTGCGTGAATCTGGAGCGCACGGCCACACGGCCTTCAACGTGCGTGGCAGCGGCCATCAGGGTGAACGCACGGCAGACATTACGGAGACGGGCAATGTGCAGATCCAGGTCATCGTGAAGCCCACCGTGGCCACCACCGTGCTGGAGCGGCTGCATCGCGAGCTTTTCGCCGCCTATGCCATGGTCGCCTATGAAAGTGAAGTGCATGTGATGCGACCGGATAAGTTTTGAATCCTCAAGTTGGGTGTGGCGGCTGCCGCCACGTAGCCAATCGAAAGGAGATTTTGAGCTTCGAGATACTCTAACTGACGCTTTGAAATGGCGGAATCGTCAAAGCATGGTGTAGGGGCGTTATTTGCCTTTCCATACCATGCCTCACAACCAAGCTCCTCTTTCTGTCACGCTGCCAAAAGACCTCACCGCGAGCATCGCGGTGTTTCTCGTGGCGCTGCCGCTGTGTCTTGGCATCGCGCTGGCATCGAATGCGCCGTTGTTTGCTGGTTTGATCTCCGGGATCGTGGGCGGGATCGTGGTGGGGATTTTGAGCGGCTCGCACAAAAGTGTGAGCGGACCGGCGGCGGGTCTGACGGCCATTGTGGCAGCGCAAATCGCTCTGCTGGGCAGTTTTGAGGCGTTTTTGGCGGCGGTGGCGATGGCGGGCGTGATTCAGATTTTGATGGGCACCTTCCGCCTGGGCTTCATCGCCTCGTTTTTCCCGATGAGCGTCATCAAAGGCCTGCTCGCCGCCATCGGCCTCATTTTGATCCTCAAACAGATCCCGCACGTGTTCGGTCATGACGCGGATGTGGAGGGCGAGATGAGCTTTGAGCAGCCGGACCATGAAAACACCTTCACGGAACTCGTGGCGACGCTTTCGGACATCCTGCCCGGCGCGGCGCTGATCGGCATCGCGTCCGTTTTATTCCTCCTGGCCTGGGACAAGGTGAAGGCGCTCAAAAAGCTGCCCGTGCCCTCCGCGCTGATCGTGGTGGTGCTCGGCGTGGGCATCAATCTGCTGCTGCGGAAGATGGGCCACGCGTGGGAGGTGAAGGCCTCCCACCTCGTTCAGGTCCCGGCAGCCGGCGACTTCAAGGCCTTCCTCGGCTTTCTGCAATTCCCCGGTGTTGAGCACTTCAGCAATCCGCTCGTCTTCAAAGCCGCGATCACCGTGGCGCTCGTGGCCACGCTGGAGACGCTGCTCAATCTGGAGGCCGTCGATAAGATCGACCCCGACCAGCGCCAGTCGCCGCCGAACCGCGAACTCGTCGCGCAAGGCACCGGCAACCTCATCGCCGGCCTCATCGGCGGCCTGCCGATGACGAGCGTCATCGTGCGCTCCTCCGTGAACATCAACTCCGGCGGCAGGACGAAGCTCAGCGCCATCCTGCACGGCGTGCTGCTCATCGTCTGCGTCGTCACCGTGCCGCACTGGCTCAATGAGATCCCGCTTTCGGCTCTCGCGGCCATTTTGATCACCACCGGCTCCAAGCTGGCCAGCCCGAAGCTCTTCAAAGAAATGTGGACCGAGGGCGCGCCGCAGTTCCTGCCTTTCTTCATCACGATCAGCGCCATTGTGTTCACTGATTTGCTCACGGGCGTGCTCATCGGGCTCGGCAGCAGCATTCTTTTCATCCTCCACAGCAATCTGCGCCGCCCGCTGCGCCGCGTGATGGAAAAGCACGCCATGGGCGATGTGCTGCGCATCGAGCTGGCGAACCAGGTGAGCTTCCTGAACCGCGCTGCTTTGGAAAAAGTCTTCTACAGCGTGCCACGCGGCGGGCGGGTGCTCATCGACGCCCGCAGCACCGATTTCATCGACCCAGACATCCGCGACCTGCTCTCCGATCTGCGTGACAAGACGGCGCCCGCCCGCGGCATCGAGATCAGCTTCATCGGCATGAAGGACCACAACTTCTTCGACGATTACGTGCAGTTCATCGACTACACGAGCCGCGAGGTGCAGAGCGGGCTGAATCCACAGTCCGTGCTCGAAATTTTGCAGGCGGGCAATCAGCGCTTCCTCGCCGGTGAGCGCATCCAGCGTGATTTTGGCCGTCAGATCACTGCCACGGCCACCGGGCAGTTCCCGATGGCCGCCGTGCTCGGCTGCATCGACTCCCGCGCCCCGGCGGAGACCGTTTTCGACCTCGGTCTCGGCGACATCTTCAGCGCCCGCGTGGCCGGCAACATCGCCACCACCGAGCTGCTCGGCAGTTTGGAATACGCCTGCGCCGTCGTCGGTGCAAAGCTCGTCGTCGTGCTCGGTCACACGAGCTGCGGCGCAGTGAATGCAGCGGTCGACCTGCTTGCGGCGGCCAAGAAAGCCAGCGAAGCCACGCCTTGCGCCAACCTCGACGGCCTCGTCATCGAGATCCAGCGAGCCATCAATCCCGCCACGCTCAAAAAAGCCGATGCCTGGGCCCCCGGCGAAAAGGCCGCCTACACGAACGAAATCTCCCGCCTCAACGTCATCAAGACCATCAAGACCATCCGCCAGCGCAGCGCCACGCTCGACAAGCTCGTGCTCGAAGGCAAGATCGCCATCGTCGGCGCTCTTTATGATGTCACCAGCGGCGAGGTGAGCTTCTTCCAAACGTCGGAGTCCAGCGTGGCAAAGCTCAGCGTGCCGATGGTGGCTGTGGCGTAAGTTTTTTCGCAGGGCGGAGCAGGCGGGAGCCGTTTAAGATGGCTCTCCCATGATTCCCATCGATCTCACAGGCAAAGTCGCGCTCGTTACTGGAGCTTCCCAAGGCATTGGCGCAGAAGTCGCCCGCACGCTGCATCGGGCGGGAGCCACCGTGGTGATCAATCACCTCGGCACTGCGGGCACCACGGCGGATGCGCAGGCGCTGGCCGATGAGCTGAATCTTCTCCGCACGGACAGCGCCAGCCTCGCGGCGGCGGATGTCTCCAAGGCGGAGCAGGTACAAACGATGATGGGCGAGGTGCAGGCTCAGCATGGCGGCCTCGATTTCCTGGTGAACAATGCTGCGATCATCAAGGACCGCACTCTCGCCAAGATGAGCTACGAGGAATGGGATGCGGTGATCGGGGTGAACCTCAGCGGCGTGTTTTACTGCTGCAAGCATGCGCTGGAGATCATGCGCGAAGGCGGGGCGATGGTGAGCTTTGGCAGCATCGCGGCCATCCAGGGATTCTTCGGCCAGGCAAACTATGCCTCCGCCAAAGCCGGTGTGCAGGCGATGATGCGCGTGCTGAGCCGCGAGGCCGCCCGGAAGAACATCCGCGCCAATGCCATCGCACCCGGCGTGATCGACACCAGCATGGCCGCCACGATTCCCGAGGCCGTGCGGGCCGAGATGCTCAAAAACGTGCCTTTGAACCGCTTCGGCACGACTGCCGAGGTGGCCAACGTCGTGCTCTTCCTCTGCTCGCCGCTCTCCAGCTACGTCACCGGGCAGACAATCGAGATCAACGGCGGCTGGCGGGGCTAACCGCCGACCGGTTTGAGGATCACCCATGTGGCACCCCAGGAGCCGCTGGCTTCATCGGCGGGGTGGATGACTTGCTGGACCTCGGGGAGCTTCGCGAGGATCGCGTGGACGCTGGTGCGCAGGGTGCCGGTGCCTTTGCCGTGGATGATTCGCACGCGGAGAATGCCGCGCTGGCGGCATTCGGCGAGGTACTCGGGAATCAGGCTGCCGATTTCGTTCGGGCGAAAGGTGTGCAAATCGAGCTCGGGTCCGATGGGATGCTCGATGATTTCGGGGAAGGCGTCGTCGTCGTCCGAGGTCATGCGGCGGCGAGGCGGACTTCAAAGATCGTTTCGTCATCGTGGGAGCTGACGAGCTTCAGGGTGGCGTGGTTGGCGCGGGCGAATTCGGCGGCGATGTTGAGGCCGAGGCCGAAGCCGTCGGTCTGGCGGTTGTGAGCTTTGTCGCCCCGGAAGAAGCGTTCAAAAAGGCGCGGCTGGATCTCGGCTGGGATGGCGGGGCCGGTGTTGGTGAGGGTGAAGACGGCCTCGCCAGCCTCACGAGCGAGGCGCAGGCGCACGCTGCCGGAGGGGCGGTTGTATTTGATGGCGTTGCTGAGGAGGTTTTGGAAGACCTGGCGCAGGAGAGCGCGGTCGGCATGCACGGTGACGCGGGGTTCGATCTCGGGATGCAGGGTGAGCTCGGCGGCTTCGCAGAGGATTTCGCCGTCTTCGATGAGGCGGGAGAGATCGGCGCTGAGATCGTAGGTTTCGGGATGGGTGGGCAGGCGACCGGCATCCGCCTGGGAGAGCAGGAGAAGGCTTTGGGTGATGGTTTTGAGCCTGGTGGCCTCTTCGAAAAGGCTGGCAAAGCGCTCGTGCTCGGCACTGCCGGGCGTGGTGTGGCGCAGGGCGTCATCCAGGCTGGCGAGCATGATGGCGAGGGGCGTCTTCAGCTCGTGCGAGGCATCGGCGGTGAAACGTACGGCCTGCTGAAAGCTACCCTCCAGACGCTGCATCATCTCGTTGAGCACGCCGATGAGCTGGGCGAACTCGCGGTCATCATCGCGGCTCAAAGGGATGCGCTCGGCGAGGTCGCTGGCGGTGAGGCGCTGCGCGGTGGTGACGACACGCTCGAGGGGCTTCATCGCTCGTTTGGAGGTCCACAAAGCGGCGAGCCCGGCGAGGGCGAGAGCGATGACGGCGGCTCCGGCATACCAAGAGCCCATGCGATTCACATCCGCGTAAAATTCACGCAGCGAGAGGCCGACGAACATGGTGTAGTGCGGATTGCTGAAGGCTCCCCAGCGCCAGTCCACGCCGCGAGAGCGGGCGGTGAACATGACCGGATCACGCACCATGGGCATCTGAGGGCGGAAGCGGGCGGCACGGCTGCGCTGCTGGCCGTGCGGAGGGCGTGGTTCCAGGCGCGGCAGGCCGAGCAGCCCGCCGAAGTCGGCATCGCGGGCTTCGGGCGGTGGTGGATTGTCGGCAGGAGCCGGCGGGGCGTTGCGCAGCTCTTCCTCGGTGGGAAAACTGCTGCGGAAGTAGGTATCGAGATCGTTCGGAGCACCCTGCGTGCTGAAGATGGTGGTGCCCTGGGCATGCTCTTTGACGACCATGACGATGGGAGCCTCGCCGCCAGCCGGGGCAAAGACGGCATCGCTGATGGTTTGGAATTCTTCGACGGTGGTGCGGGGATCGACGCGGTTCCACATGCGCTGTGCCTGCGCCGTGATGCGGGCATCCACGCTGCGTTCGAGCACGCGGCTGGCATACCACCACGACGCGACGCCGAACGCGGCCACGAGCGAGCCCGCGACGAAGATCGTCTGCATGGCAAGGCGGATGCGGAAGCTGCGGGTGGAGGCCGGTTGGCTCATCGGCGCGGAGTTTCACGCCAGCGGCGCGGCCATGCACGCAGATAAATTCCTTTTAATGAGCCACCGGGGGCTGCCGTCATGCAGCACGGCTCAGATACCGGCAGTTCAACCACCCCGACCGCTGCCATGAATGCCTCCGTCCACTCCGCCACCTCCTCCACCCACGACAGCGCCGCCGGTGACACGCTGTATCGCCGTCACTTTGCCTCAATGTGCGCCTTTGCCCGTGCTCGCGGCTGCGAGATGCATGATGCGGAGGACGCGGCGCAGGAGCTTTTCGCCAAACTGGTGGCCCAGGGCCAGATCGAGCGTGCAGCGGCCATTCCCGACAATGGTGAGCAGGCGGCCTTCCTGCTAGCCCGCATGCGCACGCTGCTAATCAAGCGCTGGCAATTCCGCACGCGGCAGCGCCGTGGCGGCGGCTGCGTGTGCTTTTCCCTGCATGACGATGAAGGCCAGTCGATCGATGTGCCCGACGACCATGCCACGCCGGACCGCGAGCAGGACCGCGAGCAGGACCGCGACTGGGCCCGCGCCGTGCTGGACCGTGCGATGAGCCGGATGAACGAGGAACTCTGCGCCACCGGCCGCCGCGAGGTGTGGCAGCGGCTGGAAAGTGATCTCGTGGACGAAACGCCTCAGCCAGAGGCGCAAAGCGGTGCCCTCCGCGTGGCCCTCTGCCGTGCCCGCCTTCGCCTGCGGGATTTCATTCGCGAGCAAATCGGCTCCAGCACAGAAGAGGCGGCCCGGATGCTGGGTGCAGCGCTGGTGTGAGAGTCACAAAAGCCGTGACGGCTTTTCAGGCACGTCGCGGCTGATTTTTTGAGGTGCTGAATCAGTTCACCGTGATCTGTCGCGGCTTCGCGGTCTGTCGGAGCGGTAGGGTGATGGCGAGCACGCCGTCTTCGAGCTTCGCGGTCATCTTTTCCTCATCGACCGGCGTGTTCAGGCGCAGGCGGAGGAGGTAGTTGAGCGGAGAAAGCTCGCGGTGAAGGGCTTTCAAGCCCTCGCGAGCATTCGAGTTGCGTTCGCCGCGGACGGTGAGGATGTTGTCCTCAAGGTCGAGCTTCACGCCGCTCTTCGGCACGCCGGGCATCTCGACGCGCACTTCGTAGGCTTCGGCGTTGCCGTTGACGTGGTAGAGCGGTTTGCGGAGCGATTCGGTGACGCCGGAAGGAGCGGCTGGAGCGCAGGTGGAAGGGGTGCAGGTAGCGTTCATAAGGTGTGATGGAGAGTTGGAGTTTTGGAGGGGTGGATGGGGATGTGATGGGCGGTGGCATGACTCCACCACTCCATCACTCCTGGTCAGTTCAGCTCGATGCTGCGGGGTTTCTTGTTCTCGGCTTTGGGCAGCGTGAGGTTCAGGATGCCGTCTTCGAGCTTGGCGGTGATGGCTTCGACGTTGACGCCGTCCGGCACGGAGATGGAGCGGCTGAGTGTGTGGCTGCTTTCGCTCTCGCCGTTCTTTTGGCGCTTTTCGGCGGTGACGGTGAGCAGGCCGTTGTTCAGCTCGATTTTGACATCCTCCTTCTTCACACCGGGCACTTCAAAGTGAGCGTGATAGGCGTCTTTGTCCTCGTGGACATCGACGGCCAGCTTGTCGGAAGTCGCACCAGGGAGGACTTCGCCGAGGTGGCTGAAGAACTGGCCCAGTGTGGGCATGCCGGCGAGGGGATGGCGGAACCACGCGTCGAATTCGGAGACACGGGCGAAAGCGGAGGGATGGGTGCGGAGGAGTTTCATGGCTTGGATGGGGTTGGTTTGGGTTTTGGAGTTTTGAGTTCCGCTCCCTATCCCTGCATCCGCCGTGCCAGACCATGCCTCGCGAGGCTGGAAGCCTTGATTTCACGAGGTTTCAGCGATTTGAGCGCCTTCCGATGCCTGGTCAAATCGTGGCTAGTTGCGCCAAAACAAACCGCTTTCGGCACAACGATGTGCCGTTTATGGCACACGGACTCACGAGACCTTTTTGACGGCCACTTTCTTCTTCATCCGGATGTTTAGCATCTCGACGAAGATCGAGAAGCCCATCGCGAAGTACACATAGTTCTTCGAGAAATGGACCTGAAAACCCTCCGCCACCAGCGTGGTGCCGATGAGCAGCAGGAAGGACAGCGCCAGCATCTTCACGGTGGGATGCTCGCTGATGAAATCACTCACCGCGCCGGCGAAGACCATCATGAAGCCCACGGAGATCAGCACCGCGCCCACCATCACCGTGATGTGGTCCACCATGCCCACCGCCGTGATCACCGAGTCGAGCGAGAAGACGATGTCGAGGATGGCGATCTGCACCAGGATGGCGCCGAGGGCGGCCTTCGCGGACGGCTTTTTGGCATGGCCGTTTTCATCCTCCTCGTAGCCCTCCACCTTGTGATGAATCTCCACCGTGGCCTTGTAGAGCAGGAACAGGCCGCCGCAGACGAGCACGAGGTCCTTCCCGGAGAAGTCATGGCCGAAGGCCGCGAACACCGGCTCCTTGAGCTGGATCACCCACGAGATCGACGCCAGCAGCAGGATGCGGGTGAGCATCGCGAAGCCCAGACCGAGAAAACGCGCCCGCGGACGCTCCTCCACCGGCAGCTTGTCCACGAGGATCGAGATGAAGACGATGTTGTCGATGCCCAGCACGATCTCCATCACCGTGAGCGTCACCATCGCCACCCAGGCCTCGGGGCTGGTGACCCAGGAAAAATCGAGGAAGTTGATCTCGGCGAGCGGCAGGGAGGTGAGCAGGTTCATGCGGAACTCGAAAATTAGCGGGAAATCACAAATCGGCAATCGCCGACGAATCCTCCACCTTCCTGCCGTTCTATCCTCCACCACCATGAACCGCCGCCAGTTCCTCCAAACCTCCGCTGGAGCCGCTCTCACCTCCTGCGCCTCGTTGAGCGCTCCTGATTCGCTCATCATCGATACCCATCAGCATCTCTGGGATCGCCGGAAGCTGAACCTCCCCTGGCTCGGCGGTGCTCCCAAGGTCCTGCGGCATGATTTCCTCACCGCCGACTACCAACAAGCCTTCGCCGGGCTCAACGTGAAGGCCATCTACATGGAAGTCGATGTCGCCCCGAGTGATCACATCAAGGAAGCCGATGGCATCGTGGCCCAATGCCGCGCTGGCAACACACCCACCATCGCGGCGACGATCGGCGGGCGACCTTCCTCGCCCGATTTCGAGAGCTATGTGAAGCGCTACGCCGGCAACGGCCTCGTCAAAGGCCTGCGCCAGGTCCTTCACGGCGGCTCCACGCCCGCTGGCTACTGCCTCAGCCCCGATTTCATCCGTGGCGTGCGCACGCTCGGCCAAAACGGTCTCAACTTCGAGCTCACCATGCGCCCCACCGAGCTGCACGATGCCGTGAAGCTCATCAAGCAATGTCCGGAGACGCGCTTCGTGCTCGACCACTGCGGTAACGGCGATCCCAAGGCCTTCAATCCCAAGCTCGGTCCCGGATTGAAGCGAAGCTGCACCACCGACGCATGGAAGCGCGGCATCGACGCCGTCGCCGCCTCACGCGCCGATGTGATGTGCAAGATCAGCGGCATCGTCGCCTTCGTCCCGCCAGGCCAATGGCACGCCGAAGACCTCGCCCCCGTCGTGAATCACTGCCTCGACACCTTCGGCCCCGACCGCGTCTTCTTCGGTGGCGACTGGCCCGTCTGCCTCCTCGGCAGCCCCGTGCGTGGCTGGGTGGATGCCTTGAAGCAAATCATCTCCTCACGCCCCACCAGCGAGCAGCGGAAGCTCTGGAGCGGCAATGCGGTGCGGTTTTACGGGCTAAAGGTTTGAACGCCTCCCGGAGGGAGAAAAGAAATTAGCCGGTGGTGACAACCACCGGATCACCGCGAAACATTTGCAGCTCACAAAACGCGTCCTGAAAGGACGCAAGAAGGTCGCTTCGCGAATGAAGCATCCCAAACGCCGATGAGAGCTTCTCGCGTCCTTCCAGGACGCCGTTCAGAGGTTTGAGAGGCTTGGGGTGGTCCGGGGGTTCTCAGCCGCTTCGCGGCTTTCACCTCCGGCGAATCTCTTGGCTCCCTCCGGGAGCCGGACTCTAAAAACGCACTTACTTCTTCAACGCGCCGAGCACCTGAAGCTCGTGAATGGACCAGTAGGTGCCTTTCGCTTCGCCGAGTTGCGAGATGCGGATGGATTTGGCCTTCAGGGGCTTGGTGAAGAGGTAGTCGATGACTCCGGCTTCGCCCTCGCCTTGCAGCGTGGGCTTTTCCCATTCGGTGCCGTGGGTAGAGAGTTCGATCTTGTATTGGCGCGGGTAATCGCCACGGGATTTGCCGGTGTCGAGGATGAGGCCGGTGATGTCGGTGGGCTCGGGGAGGTCGATTTGGAACCACATGTCGGGGCTCTGCGGCTTGCGGGTGTCCCAACGGGTGGCGAGATCGCCGTCGATGGATTTGGCGACTTCTTTGTCGTTGTGACTGGAGGTGAGTTTCCACGCGGCGCGGTTCGGCAAGGGCTGCGGGTAGAGGGCGCGGAGTTCTTCGATGGTCCATGGAGTCACGCGTTTGCCGAGTTCTTTGCGCAAGGCGGCGACTTCTTTTTTGTCCACGAGCTTGCCGCTATTTCCAAAGGCTTTGCGGATGTAGCTGGCGACATCGGCGATCCATTGGTCGTTGTTGGTGGCCATGGGAACCATGGCGGCTTCGTAGGTTTTGCCGTCGATGGGACCGGCGAGACCATTCAACATCACACGCACGATGGCATCGCCTTGCACGGCGGTGCGTGATCCGGCGAGCGGTGGGGCGAGTGTGGCGCCTTCGCGTCCCGCGATGGGCATGCCCGCGCCGTCAAAGCCGTGGCAGGCAAAGCAAAGTGAGCGGAAGATCTCCTGGCCGCGTTCGAGCTGCTTCTTTTCGTCCTTCGTGAAGCTGCCGCTGATCTTCGGTGCCTCGACGAGCAACTGCGCCCCGATTTCCTTCACGCCGACGCTGGCGGAGGTCATGAGCGTCATCTGCGCTTCGTCCTTCCACTTGGGCCAGTTGAGGTGTCTGGCGGTGTAAAGCGTCTGCAGCACCACGGTCGGGTCTTTGTCGGCCTTGAGGGCTTGGATGTCGGCGATCAAAGCGGTGTCGCCTTTTTTGAGCAACGATTCGGCAACGCGAATGCCGCTGGCGCGGACTTGCGCGTGCTCGTCCTTCATCGCGGCGCGGAGAATGTCCGGCGTGACGGCATCGAGGCCTTCCAGCGTCCAAAGCGCATGCAAGCGAGCGAGGTGGTTGTCATGCTTGAGCAGCGAAACAAGCGCGGGGACGACGGATTGGTCGTTTTTGACGATGAGCATGCGCTGCGCGGTATCTCGCCAGAAGCCGTTTGGATGCGTAAGATGCGCGACGAGCTGCGCGGGCGTTTCGCCGATCATATTTGGCTGCGGGCCGGGTTTGAAGTCTTTATGCACGAGACGCCACACGCGACCATGACCGGCGACATGCTGCATGCCAGTAGGCTCGATGGCTCCGCGCAGGAAGCTGCCGGGTTTGACCCAATTCCCCTCCTGAATGATGCCGCGATACGCATCGACAATGTAGAGGCAGCCATCGGGGCCGGTGGTCATGTTCAGCGGGCGGAAATTCGGATCCCTGCTGCGGATGAACTCGCTCATCTGCTCCTCATACGGGTTCGCGACGGTGGTGATGCCGTCTTTGATCTCCACCGTGGCGCGGCGGATGAGACGGCCGACAGGCTCCGGCAGGAAAACGTTGCCATAAAGCTCCTTCGGCAGGCGGTCCCCGCGATACACGGTCTGTCCGGCACAGCCGGTGAAGTGGTTCAAACGCTTGTCCTCCGGCGAGTGGAAGCGTCCGGGGCCGCCCTGGAAATCGCCGAGCGCGACGATCGGCCACACGGTGTCGAACTTCTCGCTCTTCTGCTGCTTCACATTGATCGCGGCATAAAGAATGGGCGCTTGGTAATTCCACAGGCCTTTTTCGCCGCCGGCATTGCTCCACCACATCTTGCCGTAGTCGTCTTGAGCGAGGCCCCACTGACCGCCATTCGGCGCGGTGTTTTCTTTGAGCGCCGGCTGATTCTCGCCAGCCCAGCGCAGGCGGTAGCCGTTGTAGGTGGTGTAAATCCAGTTATCCAAGCCCCACACGAGACCACTGGGCTGATGCTCCATGTTCCCACCCCGCGGCCCGCCGACATACCAGGGCGCTTGCTCATCGGCCACGCCGTCGCCATTCGCATCGCGATGCAGCGTGATGTCATTCGTGTTCGTGATGCCGACGAGCACGCGGTCATCCAGCGGCAGCACCATGCGAGGCAGCAGCAGGTTATCCAGATACACGCTGTGCTTGTCGAAGACGCCATCGCCCTTCGTCGATTCATGCAGCGAGATGCGGCTCTTCGGCGTGAGTTCGTCCGTGCCGTCGATGTCCTGCATGTAGGTGCGCATCTCGACGACGTACATTTTGCCATCGCCATCAAAGGCGATCGCCATCGGCTCCTTGATGAGCGGATCGCTCAAAACCAACTCCAGCGAATAGCCATCCGGCAACTGGATCGTCTTCAGTTCCTCCTCCGGCGTCTTGGCCTGGATGGGAAAGGTGTAAGTGGGGTTCGTTTCGGCGAATGTGGCGGCGCTGGCCAGTGCGAGGCAGGTGAGAAGGCGGAGGGACATGACGAAAAAATGGGGAGAAGGCTTCTACCACATTCTCACGCCAATTTCCGCACCTTTGACGCTAGGCGGCGCAACTTTTCACCAAGCCGCCGCAGGCCTCACAACCCGCCCAACTGGCAGATGCGGTCGAAATGCTTTTTGGACACTTCAGTGATGGAGAGCCGGTTGCCGCGGCGGAGGATGAGGAGGTCAGCCAGGGCGGGATCGGCCCGAAGCATATCGAGGGTGACAAAGGTGGGGAAGTCCGCTTCCCACTTCACGTCGATGAGCAGCCAGCGAGGGTCCTCGCGCTTGCTGCCAGCATCAAAGTATTCCGAGGACGGATCAAACTGCGTGGCATCCGCCTTGGCCTCGCTGGCAATGCGCACGACACCCGCAATGCCCGGCTGCGGACAACTGGAATGATAAAAGAAACCGAGATCACCCACCTGCATCTGATCACGCATCATGTTGCGGACCTGGTAGTTGCGCACGCCGTTCCACGGCTCGGTTTTCTTCGGACGCTTTTTGAGGTCCGCGAAGGAGAAGACATCCGGTTCGGATTTGAGGAGCCAGTGGGTCATGGGAAGGGGAAATGACGAAACCAAAATGGCGAATGACGAATCCATGTCGAAGTTCAAATGACGAAGCGCCGCGAATTCGGATTTCGGGCTTCATTCATCCTTCGGAATTCTGGTTTCGTCATTCAGCGAAGCGTTAAACCGTGATGCGTCGATTGCGTGCCGTGATCGGCCAGCGAGTGGTGAAGCGGCCGTTTTCGATGAGGTGGGCCTCGCCATGCATGGAAACGGTGGGGCACACATGGCGTGGGATGCCGTGAAGGGCCTGGCCGATGAGAAACTCATGAGCGCGTTCCGTTTCGAGCACGAGATGCTCTTCACTCTGCATGACCGGCGTGGCATCCGGCAACTCTTCAAAGCGCACGCGAGGATGCGGATTCTCAGGCGCCACGGACTTGTGGCCGAGATCGAGCGTGAGGCGGTTGCGGCCGGGCTTGCTGATGACGCGGGCGAGAAGGGCCGCAGCGGGGAGGAAGGGCAGATCGGGGTGCTTGTCCCCATAGCCGAAGTCCCACAGGACCGTCGTGCCCGGGCTCAGCGTGCGGTCCGCATACTTCGCATGCACGGCGAAGGTGGGCGAACCACCTGCGACGAGTTCTTTGACGATGAGGCCCTCCCCTTGCAGGCGGCAGCGGAACTGATGCACAGCCTCAAAAGCGGCATCGCAGCGCTCGCGGCGCACATCGAGGCTCTCATCATGAATGTGACCGTCGTAAGCGTGAATGCCGCGAAACTGGAGCATCGGCGTTTCCTTCATCACACGGGCGAGGTAACCAGCCTCATCCCCTGGCACGAGGCCCGTACGGGCCATGCCGCAGTCAATCTCGATGTAAACCCCGAGCGTCACGCGATGCTGCTGGGCAGCGGAGGCGAGAAAGCGGATGCTGTCCTCCGCATCGGCGATGCTGGAAAAGGCGGTGTGAGGAAATTTCAGCGCCAGTTCCGCCAAACGGTGCGCATTCGGCCCCACGCAGGGCATAGCGAGCAGCACATCCTTCGCCCCTGCGGCGGCGCACATCTCCGTCTCGGCGATGGTGGAGGCCTTGAAGCTCGTGATGCCTAGCTCCACCTGCCAGGCGATGATTTCGGCGCACTTGTGCGTCTTCACATGCGGGCGGAGACGCTTCGGATCAACGCCAGCGATTTGGATCATGAGCTTCAAATTATGCTCAATGCGGCTGCGGTAGAACAGAAGGGCCGGAGAAGGGATCTCGGCTTCGTTTTCGATGTGGAACCAGGCGGGATGCATGCGGATTGGGGAAGGAGTCACACGTTCTTTCGGCAGGAAGGCGGTCATTCGCAACCGGAGATGGAGGTTTGACTTCCGCCCTCGCCCTTCGGATGGGATCATTCTCTCATGCATCTTCTCCTTCTCCCCTTTGGCAGCGCTGGCGATGTGTTTCCCTTCATCTGGCTGGGGCGTCAGCTTCTGGCGAGGGGGCATCGCGTGACGATGATCACAGCGTGCTTGTTTGAAGAGCAGGCACGCCGCGCAGGTCTGGAATTCATTTCGTGGGGCAAGGCGGAGGAGTTTGAGACGATGATCCGTGATCCAAGGATTTGGAAAGTTGGCCAGGGCACGAAAGTGGTCTTCGACTTCGCGGCTAAAGCGGTGGAGCCCTATTTGAAGGCCATCGAAAGCTGTGGGAAGGTCGATTTGATGCTCGCACCGGTCACGGCCTTCGCGGGACGGCTGGCGCGGGAGAAGCACGGCACGCCGCTGATCACCGTGCATCTGCAACCCGCCGTGTTTCTGAGCGTGCACGAGACGCCGCTGCTCCACCCCGCGATGAAGGGGCTGCGAGCGATGCCGGTGTGGTTCAAGAAGGCGCTTTTCTCGCTGCCGAACCCCCTGGATATGTTTGCGCTGCCGAAGGTGCGTCGCACCTGCGAGGCGCACGGCGTGAAGCCGCCACGCAGCCTGTGGCGTGAGTGGTGGGACTCGCCGGATGGCGTGCTGGCGCTGTTTCCGAAGTGGTTTTGTGCTCCGCAGCCCGACTGGCCGAAAAACCTGCTCCAGTGGACTTTTCCACTCGAAGACCTCGCGAAGGAACAACCGCTCTCATCGGCTTTGCAGGCCTTTTTGGCGGCGGGCGAGCCTCCCGTCGTCTTCACGCCCGGCAGCGCAAATGTGCAGGCGACTCGCTTCTTCGACGTGGCGGCCAAAGCGGTGGCAAAGGTCGGTTGTCGCGCCGTTTTTGTGACTCGCGAGCCAAGCCAAGTGCCCGCGAACTTGCCAGCGCAGATCCATGTCGAGGCGTATGCGCCCTTCAGCACGCTCTTAAAACAGGCGTCCGTGTTTGTGCATCACGGCGGCATTGGAACCATGTCACAAGCCTTCGCGGCGGGTGTGCCGCAGCTCATCATGTACATGGCACACGACCAGCCGGACAACGCGGACCGCGTCGAGAGGCTCGGCGCGGGCATCGGTCTCAGCGTGCGGCAGTTCACCTCGGATCGCGTGGCGAAGGAATTGTGTCGGCTGCTCGCTGAGCCAAGTTATCAAGAAGCCACGAAAGGGTTTCCAATGTCGGCAGATGTGGTCGCTTTGATGCGTTGGATCGAAGAACGTGCCGCTGCCTGAAATGACCCTTTTGATCGCTGGATTTTTTTCCGCGTACCGGCGAGATTTTGTCATACGCACGCTCCTTTGCCTCCTCCTCGCCTTCACCACGGCCCTCGTTCACGCGGAGGAGTTTGATCCCGCAGATAACACCATCGTGCTCGGCAAACGCGTGGGCCTCATCAAGCCCGGCATGACCGCCACCGAGCTGGAACGTGCCTACGGGAAGGACAACGTGAAGCACGAGGACATCCCCGGCGCTGAGGGCGAGACGATTCCTGGCGCTCGCCTCTTTGCCGATACGGACCGCGAGCTGGAGGTGATCTGGGACCCGGAGAACGAGAAGAAGAAAGTGGTCTTCGACGTGCATGTCATCGGCACCGCGTGGAAGTTCGAAAACGGCCTCAAGGTCGGCATGACCTTGGAAGAGGTCGAAAAGATCAACGGCAAGCCGTTCAAAATTTCCGGCTTCGCCTGGAACTACGGCGGCTACGCCAACTTCGAAGGCGGGAAGCTCTTTGGCAAAGTCAGCCTGCGCTTCAACCCGAGCACCGAGGAGATCCCGGAGTATCTCATGGGCGATAAAGAGCTGTCTTCGACCGATAAAAGACTCCGTGCCGCGAAGCCAATGGTCGAAGCGCCGATCTCTGTCTTTATGAAGAAGACGGAGTGATCTCACGAAGCGTCGCCAGCACCGCGTCAATGTCTTGCGCGGTGTTGTAACCATGCACGGCGAGGCGGATGCGGCCGACTTGGTGCATGACGTGGATGTTTTGGGCCAGCAGGGCGTCGTGGATGGCCTGGGTGTTCGCGTGGGTGAAGGCGACGATACCGCTGGGATTTGCGGATTGCTCGGGGGCGAGGGTTTGGATGCCGAGATCGCGAAGGCCAGCGTGCAGTTTGGCGATGAGCGGATCGGCGTGCGCGGCGATGGCGGGCACGCCGAATTGATCGAGGTAACGCAGCGAGGCATTCAGCGCATACAGCGCCGTAAAGCTGGGCATGCCGACGGAGAAGCTGGCCGCACCAGTTTTGATGCGGGCGGTCTCGAAGCGATCGGGATCGAAGGCATTCGCGATGTGATACCAGCCACCGGCTTTGGTGGTGAGACGTGCGGCGGATTTTTTCGGCACGCCGACGATGCCGCCGCCGTGGATGCCAAGCGTCCATTTGTGCGTGCTGGAGATGATGACATCCGCGTCCTGGCAATCGAGCACGACACGTCCCAAGGCCTGCGTGACATCGACGGAGAGCACGGCGTTTGGCGCGAGTCGGCGGACGAGGTCACGCAGCGGCGCGAAGACGATGCGGTGGCCGTTGTAGAAGCTGACGAGGCTCACCTGCACGAGCGCGGTGCGTTCATTGAGCAGCGGCGCGAGATCGTCGAGGTTCAAAGCCCCTCCGCGATGCTTCCAAAGCTTTGTGACGGGTTTTTCGGCGGCGGTGAGCCAGGGCGTGGCACCGGCGGGAAAATCGAGATCGGTCACGATGACCTCGTCGCTGGCTTTGAGCTGCAAGGCGGAGGCGAGCAGGTTGTAGGCCTCCGAGCTGCACGAGCAGAATGACACCTCTTCGATGCTGAGACCGAGATGCTTGGCGGTGATCTCGCGGCAGACCTCGACGCGGGGCATGTGAAAGTCGCGTCCGCGCATGCCGAGGCCTTTGTGCGTCAGGTACTCGGCCACAGCCTCGTTGACGCAGGTGGGCGGGATGCTCTCGGCGGCGGTGTTGAGGTAGTGAAAGCCGGAAAGAGAGGGAAAGTCGGTGAGGGGGAACATGGGAGGAATGAATACTTCAACAATCAGCAATCCTTGTACTTCAATCGTCAATCCAATGGCTGGGTGATGCGTGAAGACGCTCAGATTGAGGATTGATGAAGGTCGATTGCTGATAGTTGAGGTGTTAGTTCAGGCTGCGCAGCCACGCCACGAGGTCGAGGAGTTCGGTTTCGGGCAGGGTTTGATCGAGGCCCATCGGCATGAGGCTGGTGGGGAGGGTGGTATCGCCGGTGATTTGCTGGTGCGGGATGTTTTTCTCTTGGCCGGCGATGTCGAGGACGAGCAGGCCTTCGGCGATGTGGGATTTGATGACGCCGAGGGTTTGCTGGCCGTCGCTGGTTTCGATGATGTGGGCTTCGTAATCGCGGGCGAGGGTGTTGGAGGGGAAGAGGATGCTTTCGAGCAAGTCACGCTCGGTGCGGATGGCGCCGATGTGGGAGAGGTCCGGGCCGATGGCGCGACCGGTATCGCCGATCTTGTGGCAGGCGATGCAGGTCCCCTTCCCGGCTTTGAAGTGTTTTTCGCCGTTGGCGGCGTTTCCGCTGGCGACGACTTTCTCGGTGAGCGGGCCAAGTTGGCGTTTTTTGGCTTCGGTTGCGGCCACCGCGTTGTTGTAGGCAGGCAGGATGATCGTCTCAAAGATCTCCGGCGGTAGATCCGCGAGCGCGGTGCGGTATAAACTCTCCTGCTGGCTGGCGATGGCCGGATTCTTCGCGATCTCGCGGGCCAGCGTTTTCACAATCTCGGCGTCTTTGTGGTGCTTGAGCAGGGGCAGCAAGGTTTTGAGCTCCACCGGGCCGACAGTGGCAAACAGGGGTGCGATTTGAGACATGTGCTCCTTGGTGATCGGCGCAGTGGCGAGCATGCCTGCGGATTGAATCTTCGCGGCGGAAGACGACGCGGCATCGGCGAGGACGTTTTTGACCATGTCGAAGGTCTCGCCGGTGAGTTTGACCGACTTCGCGGAGTCGAGCGCCTTCAAGCGGATGGAAAGCGGGCGCTTCGTGTCGGCGGCGATGGCTTGGAGGGCGGCATCAAAGATGGGCGCTTTGAGTTTTTTGATGGCGTCGAGCACCAGCGGCGTGGGGGCAGCCGTGAGCGCTTTGTCGATGAGGGGCAGCCAGTCGTTGTTTACGATGCCGCCTTTTTGAGAGGCGAGGATGTTCAGCGCCGCATCACGCACATCCACAGCGGCATGACCGAGCATGGCGGTGATGAGTTTTTGAGCGCCGGGCTTTTCGAGGAGAGGACCACAGAAGCTCATGAGAGCCTGGAGACGGCGTGCGGAGACTTTTCCGTCCCGCAGCCAGAAGATGAGGTTTTTCGAAAACCATTCATCGGCCTCGGCGTGGTCGGTGGTGAGGTGCAGCGCGGTGCGGGCGAGGGCACCGTCCTCGGAATCGAGATGCTTCGAGGCGAAGGTGGCGGTGATGTTCACCGCGCCCGGATCGTGCGGGACGATGCTCAGCAGCGCCCGACGAAGCGCTGCGGGGCTTTTGAAGCTCTCAAGCTCATGCTCATCGACGAGATGAAGGCGCTGCGCTGCGGCGATGAGGCCATGCTCGGCCACAGGATCGAGATCTTGATCAAAGAGCGGACGGATGGCGGACTTCACCGATTCCGCCGCGCCGTCTTCGGCATCAAGATTGGCGGCCGTCCATTCGAGGGCGTGGCGGCGGGCGTGAGGATCGGAGGATTTCAGATTTTGGATTTCAGATTTCAGATTGGGTTCGGCGAGGGCGGCGCGAACTTGCTCGGAGGTGGCGGGCTGTTTGGGTTTGATGCGATACACCGCACCAAGGAGATCGGATTTCGCCATGAGACTGCTCGGGCAGCCAATGCGAAACCAACCGCCAGTGTCGATGAGGAGGAGGGAGCCGTCACGCGGGTCTTCCATGACATCGGTGAGGTGGATGTCGGGGTTGTGGAGTTTGAGGAACTCGTTTTCGACGGCCTTGTAGGTGCTGCCGCTGGGGGTGAGTTCCATGCGGACGAGGCGCTGGGTGTTGAAGTGGGTGACGAGGAGGTTCTCGGGTGCCTCTTTGCGGGCAGGAGTGCCCGCATCACTGCCATACGAGCGCCAGAAGCAGCAGCCGCTGACGGCGACGTGGCCGAAGTTGTACATCACGGGCATGGTTTCGAGGGTGCGCGGGAGATGGGCGATGGCTTTGAGCTGGTCGCTGCGCTCGTAAACGCCGCCGTAGAGCCAGTGGATGAGGGTGTCGCCACGTGGCTGGGTGTAGTAGAGGTTTTGCACGCCGATGATGTCGCCGCTGCGGGTGAAATCGACTTCGACGGGGTTGTCACCGCAGCCGAGCGAGTGCCACGCGACATCGCTGCCGTCTGGTTTGCAGCTCCAGATGCCGCAGGCGAGCGAGGCATCGACGGGCGTGCCGTTCTTCTGCTTCACCTCATGGCCTTTGCGACCGTGGCACCAGTAGAGGCGGCCATTCGGATGCAAAAACGGGCCGTGAATGTCGGCGGCATTGCCGGTGTAGTCGAAGCCGGTGACGATCTCCTCGCGCTGATCGGCCACGCCGTCGTTGTCGGTATCCGTGAGTTTCCAAATCGACGGCGGCGAGGCGACGTAGAGGCTGCCGTTCAACCAGCACGCGCCCTGCGGGAAGGTCATCTTGTCGGCAAAGAGGGTGCTCTTGTCGAAAGCGCCATCCTTGTTGGTATCTTCGAGCATGAGGACGCGGTTCGGCGGATTTTCCTCGAGCTGCTTCTTGTTCCAATTCACGCCCGTGGCATCGCCGACGAAGAGGCGGCCCTGGTCATCGAGGCAGCCCATGATCGGGTGCGTGACGAGCGGCGACGCGGCGGCGACTTCGAGCGTGTAGCCTCCGGGGAGATCGTGCTTTGGCAAAGCGAGCGTCGATTTGCCCGTGACAACGACGGGGCGCTTGGCGCTTTCAGGAATGGCATTGCCTTTGTCCGGCGGGAGATCGGCAGCGAAGACGGGAAGAGCGAGGAAGGGCAGGAGTCGGCGCATGGGGATGATACGGGCCGAGATGCTGCGAACTATGCGGTGAAGGCGGTTTTGGCCCAATGCCGTTAAGTAAAAACGGCACCGATACTCGCGGCAGCGTCGTGGAGTGCGGTGGCAGAGATGCAAGGGGCACCTTGCATCGGCGACACCGCTGTCGAGCGCGGCAAAAGTGCTCTTTGGCCTTTGGCTGCTGTCCGGCTTGCGACGGCGGTGTCGCGCCAAGGCTTGCCACCGCACTCCACGACGCTGCCGCGCCAAAAGACTGCTTAACGCAATGAGTTTAGGCCGCTCACTCCATAGGCTGCCAAATGAGCAGCCTGCGGTGCCAGAGTCACGAATTGCGCAACCATCTCCACGAGCATCCGTTTACGATGCCTCGCATGGAACAACGCCCCGCCTCTGACCGCCGACATGATCTGGATGCCTTGCGGGCGTTTGCGATGCTGCTGGGGATCGCGCTGCATGTGGCGCTGTCTTTTGCGGGAGGGCCGTGGATGGTGCAGGATTCACGGACGAGCGGGGTGTTTCATGTGCTGATCAGCGCGGTGCATGGCTTTCGCATGCCGCTGTTCTTTGTGCTGAGTGGCTTCTTCACGGCGATGCTCTGGCGGCGGCGCGGGCTGAGGGCGCTGGTGAAGCATCGCTTCAAACGCGTCTTTCTACCGCTGGTGCTCGGCACGATCACGCTGGTTCCGCTGATGCATGGGATCGGGGCTCTCGCGGCGGCATCCGGCATGAACAAGGCCGCCCAAGGCCCGATGACGATCTGGAAAGCCTGCGCCGCTGGCGATCACAAGGAGGTGGCCGACTTCATCGACGCTCAAAAAGCCAAAGTGAATGCTGCCGATACGGCGCTGGGCATGACGCCGCTGAGTTACGCGGCACTCTTTGGGCATGAAAACGTCGTCGAGCTGCTGCTGGACCGAGGCACGAGGGTGAACCAGCCAAATCGAGATGGTGGCACGGCGCTGCACTCGGCTGCTTTTCTCGGGCGAGTGAAGATCGTGAGCCGGCTGCTGAAGGCGGGGGCCGATGGCACGTTGAAAAACGAGCGCGGTGAATCGCCGCTGGATGCCACGCAAGCGGATGAGAGCATCACGCGCTTCATCACGCAGGCGATGAAGATCACCATGGAGGAGGAAAAGCTCGCCAAGAACCGCGAGGAGGTGCGGACGATGCTTGGCGGAGAGCCTGGAGAAGTGAAGAAGAGGCCGCTGCTGGGTGTGTGGCTTTTTTTGACGCGATTTCCTCTCTTCAGTCATCTTTGGTTTCTTTGGTTCCTGTGCTGGATGGTGGCCGGATTCGTGATCTGCGCCTGGATCGCGAAACGACTTGGCTGGCGTTCCAAACCGCGACGCTGGGTGACATCTTCGCTTCGATACATTTGGCTGGTGCCGCTGACGCTGATCCCGGCGTGGTTCATGAGTGGTGCGGTGCCGAATTTTGGCCCGGAGACTTCGTCGAGCCTGCTGCCTCCTTTGCCTCTGCTGATTTACTACGCGGTGTTTTTTGGTTTTGGTGCGGTGTACTTCGACAGCGAGGATCAAAATGGCTCTCTCGGTCGCCGATGGCCGGTGACGCTGCCTTTGGCACTGCTGCTCGTGTATCCAATCGGCTTTGCAGCGACCAACGGAGGCAGTAAACTGCACTCCTTCGCCATCTTGCTCCAAGTGATCTACGTTTGGATGATGAGCGCGGGGATGATGGGCTTGTTTCGCCGATTCGTGGCGATGGAGCGTGGATGGATCCGCTACCTATCCGATGCCACTTACTGGATGTACCTGGCGCATCTGCCGCTCGTACTGGCCGCGCAGCTTTGGGTGCGGGACTGGCCGCTGCCTTCCGGCGTGAAGTTCTCCTTCCTCTGCGGAGGTGTGTTCGTGGTGCTGCTGGTGAGCTACGAGTATCTCGTGCGTTACACTTGGATCGGGGCGCTTTTGAACGGGCGGAAGGTGCGGCGAAGGGATGGCACCGCCTGAAGCAAGCGGGCACGGTCAGCTCATCTTGCGGAGCAAGATGACTACTTTGCTGGCGCATGCTTCGCGGCCTCGCCTCACGCAAACACGTCCATCACCGGCTTGCCTTTATCGCCGACGGTGAAGGGGCGGTTGGTGGGGGACATGACGACTTCATCAACGGGCAGGCCGAGGCTCCAGCCGATGGTGCTGAGGAAATCCTGGGCGCTGGTTTGTTTGTCGGCCACGGCATTGCCTTCCTTGTCGCTCGATCCATAGACGAAGCCGCCTTTCACGCCGCCACCGGCGAGCAGGGTGGAGAAGACCTTCGGATGATGGTCGCGGCCGGCATTGCCATTGATCTTGGGGCCTCGACCAAACTCGGAGCAGAGCACGACGAGCGTGGTGGCGAGGAGGCCACGCTGGGAGAGATCTTCGAGCAGCGCGGAAAGAGCCACGTCGAGTTCGGCACCGTGTTCTTCGAGGCCTTCTTCGATGTTGTTGTGCATGTCCCAGCCGCCTTTGGCCACTTCAATGTAGCGAATGCCTTTTTCGACGAGGCGACGAGCAAGCAGGCAACCTTGGCCGAATTTGTTGTCGCCATATTTTGCCCGCAGGTCGGAGGGTTCATCATCGAGGCGGAAGGCTTCGAGGTCTGTGCTGGACATGATGGAGACGGTTTTCTCGTAGAACTCGGTGTAGCTCTTCACACCAGCGGTTTGAAAACGCTCACGGAAACCGGCGTCGAGCTTGTCGAGCATGGCGAGGCGCTTCTGCATGACGTCGGCACCCGCATCGCTCTGCGAATACTGCAAACCGGCATCGGGATCGAGGATGGGCAGTGGCGAGTAGCTGGCAGGGAAGAAGCCATTGCCGGCATTCGGCTGGCGGTTCACGCACACGCTGGAAGGCAGGGTCTTGTGGCTCGGCCCGAGGAAGTTTTGTGCCCAGGCACCGATGTTCGGATGCTGAATGGTGCCACGCTGCTCGTAGCCGCTGCGGATCAAATACTGGCCGCTGGCATGCACGCCGGTTTTGGATGTCATGCTGCGGATGATGGAAATCTTGTCGGCTTGCTTCGCGAGATTTTGCATGGTGCCACCAAGCTGAAAGCCCGCTTTCGTCGAAACCGGCTTCACCGGTCCCTGCGTGCTTCCTTCCTTCGGATCGAGCGTGTCGATGTGCGACATGCCCCCGATCATCTGGAGGAAGATGATGTTCTTGGCTTTGCCGAAGCCCGGGCCGTCCGCTGCGAAGGTTCTGCCACCGAGGGCATGAAGCACGGTGACCCCGAGGGAGGCTTTGGCCCACTTTTCGCAGAAACGACGACGTGAGAGGGGATCGAGCTGGTTTTGAAGTTTCATAAAGAGATGAAGGTCTGGGGTTTAAAGAGGCGCGACAGCGTTTTGGAGTGCTCCAGCCCTCTGGAGCTTTGCGAAGGCCGAACCACGCTCGAAAGCGCCGGAGGCCCGGCGCACTCCAGGACGCTGTCGCGGCAATGACAAGGCAGATGACATGACGGCTACTCCACGAAGACAAACTCACGTGTGTTGAACAGCACCCAGCTCAGGTCACGCGTGGTGAGGCCGTTGCCGAGGGCGGCGACAGAGTCGGCGAGTTCTTCGGGCTTGGGTTTGCGGCTGAAGAAGCTGAGATAGAGGCTCTCGACCTGCTGCTCGGGTGTTTTTTGGCCGGTGGCGGTCTGGATGACGAGGGAATCCTCCTGGCCGATGACTTTTTGAGCCTCGCCATTCATGAGCATGAGCACCTGCGGGATGCTGCCTTCATCGCTGCTGCTATCGGCGATCTGGCGATCACTCTGGCCGAACATGCGGAGGAAGTGCTGATCTTTCTCCGGCTGCGGCAGCTCAGAGGCACGAGCGAGCACGAGGCCGTTTCGCACGGGCGGGGTGATCTCGACGCTGTCATCACCATCACCGGCGGGCTGCATCTGCTTCTTTTTGCGGTTCTTCGCGTTCGGCTTGGCACCGCCGTATTGGCGCATGCCGCCAGCGGCTTTTTGAATGTCGGCCTTGAGGGATTCGGGCGTCATACCCTCGCCGAGATTCACCTTCATCACCTCGGCATACGTCGCGCCGCGATGGGCGTGGAATTTATCCACCTCCTTGCCGACGACGAGCGTGGCGCAGGAGTCCCAGGCCTGCTCGGCGCTCATGCGACGCAAAACGGGGCCAGGGAAAAGATAAGGACCGCCATCGGCCATCTCGTGGCTGGTGGCTTCACGCTGATAGGCCTGGGTATTGCAGAGCAGGCGGGTGAATTGCTTGAGGTCGAACTTCAGCCGCACCATCTCGGCGGCCAGATGATGGAGCAGCGCAGGGTTCACGCTGGCTTCGGGATCATCGAGATCGGTGACAGGTTCTTTGATGCCGACGCCGAAGGCGCGTTTCCACAGGCGGTTGGCGATGGTCATGGCAAAGCGTGGATGGTCTGGCGAGGTCATCCACTTGGCGAACTGCGTGCGGAGATCCTCTTCGTTTTTCGTCTGCACGTTTTGGTAGGCTTTCTTGGTCTTGTCATCGGCCCAGGTGACGAGTTTAGGCTTCAAGGGATCGCCGGGTTTGCCGTCGTCGTATTTGTAATCATCCGGCAGCTTCAAATCGTTCTCCGTGCTGTCCTCCACGGCCATCGCGTTGACGCGGAGGATGTTTTTGGCCTGCTGCTGGAGACGCTTGTCATCCAACGAGGCGAGTGCCTGACGCATTTGTTTGCCGTTGTAGCCCGCATTGCCACGCGTACCGAAGGTCTCCGTCGCACCGAAGAAGGCGGCCATCTCGTAAAACTGCCGCTGGGTCCAATCGGCGAAGGGGTGGTCATGGCACTGGGCGCAGGAGACATTCGCGCCGAGGAAGGTGCTGAGCGTGAGGGAGAGATTATCCAGCCGCATGCCAGCATCGCGAAGGAGGTAACCGGTGGCCCCTTGGTCGAGCAGCTTGCCATCGGCCGTCATCATCGCGAAGACCATTTGGTTCCACGGCACGTTGTCGGCGATCTGGCTCTTCAACCAGTCCTGGTAGGTGTAAAAGCGGGCCTTTTGAGCCACATCGGCCACGCGGAGCATGTCGGCGAGGTAGTTGAAGACATGACTGCGGTAGCCATCGGAGTTGAGGAGCTTGTCGATGACCTTCGCCCGCTTGGAAACGCTGCTGTCGTTGATGAATTCCAGCGCTTCCTCGCGAGTGGGGATGCGCCCGGCGATGTCGAGATACACGCGGCGCACGAATTGCTCGTCGGAGGCCAGCGGGTTCGGCTTTTGCCCGGCCTTTGCCAGGCCTCCATCCACCAGCATGTCGATGCGAGCGGCGGCTTGGGCGAGATTGGGGTCCGCTGGGATGCCGAGGCCTTCGGGCTTTAGCGTCTTCGCCGCCTGCTGATCCACGGGGCTGAGCTTATCGAGCGGCAGGCGATAGACATAGCCATTGCGCACTTGGAGGAAGACCTGGCCATTTTCGATGCCGCGAAAAGTTGCCTCGAGTTTCCGCCCCTGCGCATCCGTCCAGGTGCGATAAGCCTCGCCCTCCGCCTGTAAGCATGGGGTGAGCAAAACGAAGGCGATGAGAGGGAGGAGGCGCGTCTTCATGGGGGTGATGGGCGGCTTTAACGATGAAGACACGGGCAAGTTGCGAGAGATTTCCCTGGCAGCTTGCCTCCGCAGCCAAACGAAGCCGGGTTTCACGTTTTTGAGTCATCTTGGCCGTGCGGCGAGGCCTTCACACGAATCAGCCCGCTGTCCCAACGAATGCCTGCCAGACGTAGTAGGCCAGGGACGCCAACACCGCGCTGAAAAACAGCCAGCCCACAACTTTAACGAACTGATCCAGCGGATTGGACGCCTCCCGCCACTCGTGACGCAACCGGCGATGCTTCACCCTTGTGTCAGGCATCTCAGCATTGCTTTCGGCGGGAGTGTTCATGAATTGAGCATCAAGCCGGAGACACAAACATCAACCAACAACCTCGTCGAATTCGGGACGCACGGCGGTTGAGTGTCAGTAACGTCACCCATTCGCGCCGTGGCCTAAACCTTCCGGCAGTTGCCAATTGAAGGTTCACCGCCATTCTCCGCCGCGATGAGTCTCCGCGTCACTAGCCTCGTTTTGCTGCTCGCCTGCGCCACCGCCCAGGCACTCACCGTCGTGGGCTACAACGCCACGGAGAACAACCGCTTCGCCAGCGGCTATTCCACCGCTCCGGTGCCAAATAGCAGCGGCTCCTTCATCGGTGCTGGCATGGACTGGTCCGGCGTCGGCTGGGATGCAGGCCTCAGCACGCGGAGTATCGCCATGATCAGCGATCAATACTTCGTCTTCGCCAGCCACTACGCCACGGGCAGCACAATCCAATTCCTGAGCCCCACACTGCTCGCCGCGAATCCCGGCAACCCTGCCGCCGCCGTGGTCTCCTACACCGTGCAAAGCCGCACGCAGCTCGTCTCTCCGATCAGCGGCATGGCGGGAGACTTCAGCATCGGAAAGTTCACCACGCCGCTGAATCCCGCCCACGGCATCGCGCAGTATCCCATCCTTGAGCTCGATAGCCTCAGTGCCTACATCGACCTGCCCGTGCTGATGTACGGCCACAACGATCTCACGACGAACAGCACCATCATCGGCACCAACACCATCTCCGCCTTCTACCACTACAACCTGCACGGCGGCGATGGCATCAATGACACCTTCGCGGCCGGTTACAGCTTCCAGCCCGCCTCCCCTGGCGATTCGCAATTCGAAGGCGGTGATTCCGGCAGCCCCACCTTCGCCTTTTACCAAGGCCGCCTCGCCCTCGTCGGCACCCACAGCGCCATCACGACTATCAGCGGCACACCGTGGAGCTTCGATAACTTCATCCCCGTCTATCTCGACCAGCTCCAAGCCCTTAACGTGGCCTTCACCACCGTGCCAGAACCTTCGCGGATGCTTTTGCTGATGCTCGGGGTGCTTTGTGTGATGCGGCGGAGAAAACGCCTCACGGCATGAGCAGTGGACGAAGCTCGACGGGGGTCAGCTCACGCGGCAGAGGCTTCCAGGGGTAATGATCGGTTTGGATGAGGGACCACTGGAGGATGCCGCCGCTGCGCCAGGCATCGAGGATGAGGCCGGTGTCAAAGGGCTGGCCGTGGGCGGTGACGACGAGGCCATTGTGCTCACGGAGGGTGGCACGACGGGCGGCGGCGAGGTGGAGATCGAGGGTGCGCGGATGCAGAGCATGCAACGCGGGGAAGAGCGCCTCACGCCATTGATGGCAGAGGCCTTGCTCGCGGAGTCCGGTGTTCACGAGGAAGTTGTTCATCCACGGTAACTGCGCGGGACGCCATTCACGATTGAGCTGTGCGGCACGCTCGACGGCGGCAGTGGCGAGGGACGCGGCTTCTTTCGCGGAAACGGATGGGCTCAGGGCTTTGAGATCAGCGGCGAGTTTGCTGGCTCGTGCTTGGCGAGCGGCGGGTGATTCGGGGGAAACACAGCTGAGGCTGAGCAGGGGCAATAGACAATAGAGGATCAACGATCGGAGGCGGGACATGCGTCACGATTGAATGAGCTGCTGCGCCTGCTGTTGCCAGTGATCGCGGGTAGCGCGGTTTTTGAAGGCGAGGAGTTCGCTGAAGGCGCGGAGGTCGTCGTCGTTCCATTCGGCGATCTGCCTCCAGGTGCGGATGCCGAGGGCGTGGAGCTGATCGCTGAGCACACCTTTGATGCCTTTGATCTGGGTGAGATCGTCGTCGGGCTGGCTGGCGAGAGCGGTGGTCTGCTGGAGGGTTTTGTGAAGGGCACGCTGCTGGTTTTGCAGGGACTCGACGGCGCTTTGCGCTTCGGAAAGGCGCTCGGCGCTGCTGCCGAGGCTGCGGCGGGCGAGGCCGAGGCCGGCGAGGTCGGGCGGGGTCTTCGATTCGAGCAGGGTAACGCGGCGCTGCCAGTCGTCCCGCTCCTGCGTGAGGGCGGCGAGGATGGAAAGCTGCGGCGCGCGGGCAGTTTCGATCTCGGCGAGCTTTTCCTGGGCGTTGGGCGCGGTGGTTGTTGAAGGCTTCTTCTTGGTGGCGCGAGGTTTGGGCGCGGCTTTTTCGACTTTGGGAGCCGGAGCTGGTGTTGGAGCTTCGACGACGGGCTGAACGAGAGGCGCGGGAGCGGGCGACGGGACTTCCGAGAGCTTTTGCCGAAGCACAGCGAGCTCGGCGCGGGTGGCGGCGGCAAGTTGATCGCGAAGGGAGGTGAGTTCGCTTTGGGTGGCTTGCGCCGCGCTTTCGGAAGTGGCGGCGGCTTCGGCGAGTTTTTGTTGGAGAGCGGTGATTTCAGCGCGGGAGGCTTCGAGGCTGCTTTGGGCGTTTTGAGCTGCTTCGGAGGCTTTTTGGGCTTCGGCGGCGAGCGAGGCGTTTTGCTGGCGGAGGGCGGAGAGTTCCTCGTCGGCTTCATCAGCGGCGGAGAGCTTTTGCTGGATGGTGGAGACCTCGGATTGATGCGCCACTTTCGCATCGGCGAGCTGCTGGCGGAGGGTGGCGGCTTCGGAGGCGAAGGCTTGGGCGAGGGCGAGATCGGTTTCGAGCTGGTGCTGCTTCTTGAGTGCCTCGGCGAGGTTGGCGGAGGATTGCGAGAGGAGATGGGCGTTGTCCGCCTGAAGCGTGGCGAGCCGGGTTTCGAGGTTTTTGCGGTCTTCGAGGAGGCGGACGTTTTCGTTTTCGAGGACTTCGTTGGCCTGGATGAGCGGCGCGGCATCGCTGACATGCACGCTGCCACTGCTGACCTCCACACGAGCGGCATCCCTTTCGTCCATGGCAGCGCGGGCGAGGCGGCGCTGCTCCTCGACCTCATCCTGGAGCTTCTTCACGCGGTCGCCACGCCACATCCAGCCGAGCCACGCGAAGACGCCGGCGGCGAGGGCGAGCAGCACGGTGAATTCGAGCAGGAACCAGAAGGTGGAGGACACGGGGATTTATGATTTGGGGCGGAGGAGGGCGCGGATTTGTTCGAGGGTATCGGCGGCGGCTTCTTCAATGAGATTTGGGGGGATGTCTTCGGGGAGGAGGCCGGATTTGGCAAGAGCTCCGGGCTCGATGAGCGCGGGCGTGACTTCGAGGGTCTTCCAAGTGCCGCCGGGCGTGGCAAAGGCGAGCTGGGGCTTGGCTCCACGCGGCGGGAGGCTCTTGGCGGTGTGCAAAACATCGTCGGAGGGCTGGCAATGGCCTCGCACGGCGAAGAAATCCGACTCGGTGACGACGCCGGGCGCATACGCGGTCTTCACGGCAGCGATGAGCTGGGCATGCAGCGATGGCTCGGCGATCTGGCCGCTGAGGAGGGCTTTGTTGCCGATCAAGGCGAGCACGATGAAGGCGGGCTGGGTGCGGGCGATGGGCGGCATGTTGGCCTCGCTGCCCTGGAGGAAGTCGATGAGCTGGGCGTTGTCCTCACGGAGGAGGGCGGGATCGAGGCCCTCGGGGAGTTTTTCCTTCCACGATGGCTCTTCGCGGGAGCCACGCCAATCGAGCGGGAGCCAGGCCTGGCCGCTGATGCCGAGGTGGAAGGCCTTTTCTTCTTCCGCATCGCTAGCTGGCAGCAGGGCGGTAGTGAAGGGACCAAAATCGGCGATGGGACGACGCGCGGCATTCACGCGGATGTCATCGTGGATGCGGCGAGCCGGAAAAATCTCGAGCGCTTCATCGAGCAGGGCGCGTTTGATGGCGGCGCTGCCGACTTCTCCGCGAAGCAAGATGCGCTGATCCCGCACGGCCATGAAGAGATGGCCGAGCGGGAGCTTTTCGAGGGCGGCGCTTTGCTTGGCCCGCTCGCTGGCGGTGGCGTGATCCTGCCGAAGGGTGGCGAGGAGAGGGGCGATGTCCTTTTTCCATTCGTCGTCCTTCACACCGAGGGCGGTGGCTTGATCGCGGAGGGCGTCATCACCTTCACTGAGCTTCATCTTCTGCCAGCGGCCGCCGATGCGGGCGAGGTGCAGCTCGACGCTCGATGAGGGCGGCGGTAGGCCACCGAGCGTGGCGGAGATGTCGGCTGCTTCGTCGTGATCTTCGAGATCCGAGGTGAGCGAACCGCTGACGCTGCCGCCCTTCGCACTCCAGCTTTCCTTGATGCTGCGGGCGAGATCGCGAGCCTCGAACTCGGTGGCGGCCTCGCCGAGGAGCGTGGCTTTGGCCCCGTGCGCGGCGAGGAGCATCCAGCCGGGCGGGAAGGGCACGATTTCGATGTCGTTGTGCACGGCGGAGACGGGGTTCAAAGTCTGACCGAGGCCGCTGGCGATCATCGTGGGGGCGCGGACGTGGTCACGCACGGCGGCTTCGATGGTAAGCTTGTCCTGCACGCTCCGGACCTGACCGGTGAGATGGGCCACTTGGCCTTGGAAAGCCGTTTGCACCTTATCGAGCCGCTTCACGAGTGTTTGCTGGGCAGCGAGAGCCTCGCGGGTAGCGGCGGTGAGCTTGGCCTCCAGGCGCGGCAGCAGCACGAACGCCCCCGCACACCAAAAGGCGGCAAAGACGCCAGCGGCGATGAGGCAGCGCACGGGATTCATGGCAAAAAATGACGAGGGATCAGGCGGCGGCGGCCTGGGCGAGCACTTCCGCCTGGGTGAGGCGGCGCACATGACCGTGCTGATTGACCTGGATAAAAACATCCGTGCTCACATCCGTGCCAGTGAGCCATCCATCGCCGTAGGCCCAGGTATCGATGCAGAGGCATCCGGGCTTGATGGCGGGCAGGCCATTCTTCTGAGCCGTGTGGCCGCAGACGACGGTCTTGCCTGAAAAGTGTGCGTGCGCATCATCAAAGCGCCGCCAGAAGAGCCAGTCATCGCCTTGATCTGCGAGGGGGAGCACGGCATTCACGCCGGCGTGGGCAAAGATGTGGGTGGAGGTCTCAAAGTAGCGCTGGCAGCGCTTTTCCATGAACTCCCAATGCGCCTTAGGCACGGCGGTCCACTCCGGCACGGGAGCACCAGCGTAGCTTTCCATCGTGCTGCGTCCGCCGATGGCCAGCCAGTACTCGAAGTCGATCTCCCGCTTCTTGGTATCGAGCATGAGGATCTCGTGGTTGCCCATGATGGGCACGAGTTTCGTCTGCGAGTCGAGTTCGATGAGTCGCTGGATGACGCCTTTCGTGTCGGGCCCACGGTCCACATAGTCCCCGAGGGTGACGAGGGTATCCTCCTTCCCCGGAGCCAGCTCTCGCAATAGTACGTCCAAAGCCGTGGAACAGCCGTGAATGTCGCCAATGACCAGAGTGCGCATGGTTGGGGGGAGATGCGGAGAATGCGGCACGAGGGAGAAATGGCAACCCCGGATTCGATGGTGGCGGCCCGGTGCTAGCCCAGGCTATTCCTTGACCTTGCCGACGAGTTTCGTGGCGATGTCGTGGACCTTCGTGCCGGGTTTCAGGTCGTCGATGATGTCTTTCCAGGGCAGGGTGAACTCGATGGAGCCCATGGCGTAAGCCGCAATTTCATAGGGCGAGTAGGAGAAGCCGATGCCGCCGGGCACGAGGAACCAGTTTTCATTCAGCTCGAGCTTGTCGTCGAAGAGACCGGCCTCCTTCAGCGAGGCCTCGGGCTTCTGGCCGCGGCTTCTGAGGATCTCCGACCGGCCGAGAGCAGCCCATTTTTCCTCAAAGCCGGGCTTCATGAGGTCGGCGAGCTTCAGTTCCTTGCCGGTGGCGATGTCGAGGGTGTGATAGCCGCTACCGTGATGGCCATGAGCACCACCTTCAAACGCGTAGCTGGCATTTTCCACGGTGAGGAAGCCGCTTTCATTCATGCAGACGCGGAAGTCCTCGCTCTGGCTGCTGATGTAGTTTTGATCAGCTTCCTTTTCACCACGCACCTGATCGCGGAGGTGCTTCGTGAGCGCCTCGGGCGTGGCGGGGAGCTTGCCATCGCGGTCGATGCTGTTGCGGGCGAGCAGGGCGAGGCGGGAATTCAGCGCCTGGGCTTTTTTATCCCGCACACGGAGGAAGGTGACATCCATCTGGCTGCCACGACGCGTGGTGCCGATCTGCTCGATGTAGGAGAAATCGATCTTCAGGCGCTCCACCTTCACGGTGCCAGCCGGGTAGCTTTCCTTCAAAGCGATGGGCAGCTTCTTTTTGCCATCCGGAGCGGTCCAAGTGCCGGTGATGCGGTCGTCCTCCATCGTGATGCTCCAGCGGCCGGTGATCTGCTCCTCGCCCTCCGGCGTGTAGCCAGCGATCTCGCGGAACTGGAAGCCCTCCGCCGCCTCGTCATGCACGAGCGAGATGGGCAGGCCGGATTTGTGATAGTGGTAGGCCGCGTCGTAAAGGAAGCCACTCTCGCTGATCTCCCGCTCGGTAAAGAGCAGCGTGATGCCGAGGTTCTTGCCCAGCGTGCCCTCAAAGCGGCGCACGAGGCTCGGTGCAGCCTCCTCATCCTGAGCGTGAAGCAAGGCAATGGTGACAAACAGGGCGGCACCGAGGAGGAAAAGTCGGCGTTTCATGCGCGGCGTAGATGGGGCGGGCCAAGGCATTGTTCAATGAACGCTTTGACTGGAATGAATCGTTTCGAGTCCAGCTCCCATGAATTTTCGATGCCTCCTCCTGCTGCCCGCTTTGATCGTCACTGCCTCGCTGGCCGGGGAAAAGCTCGCGCCGCATCCGAAGGCGCTGCCGAACACCCACGCCGCTGGCGAGGTGGATCGCCCTGAGATGGTGAAACACATCGTCGCCGATCCGGCGAAGCTCCCTGGCATCGTCGTCGATGAGATCGCCGCCGAACTGGTGGGTGAATGGCAGTATTCCACGCACACGCCGCCGTATGTCGGGCTCGGTTACATCCACGACATGAAATCTGGCAAAGGAGCGAAATCGGTCACTTTCACCCCCGAGCTACCGCAGGCCGGCTGGTATGAAGTGCGGCTGGCGCATTGCTACAACGTCCGCCGTGCCACCAACACGCCCGTGACCATTCACCATGCCGATGGCGAGGCCACGATGCGCCTCAACCAGCAGGAGGCGCCACCGCATGCGCATCTGTTTCGCACGCTCGGCGTCTTCCGCTTTGAAAAAGGCTGTGCCGGTTGGGTGCGCATCTCCAATGACGGCACCGAGCCGACGAAAGTCGTCATCGCCGATGCGGTGCAGTTTCTCCCCGTGGAGAAAAAGTAAGCCCGCTTACCACCACAGCACGTCGATGAAGAAGGTGGCGGTCATTGCCAGCGAGATGCCCACCCGCAGCACGAGTCCCACACCGGTTCCAAGCAAGGTGCCCCAGGTGCTCTTGATCGCCGGTTGAAGGCGCTGCTTCGCAAACAGCAGCTCAAAGGCAAAGCCGCCGATCAGCGGCCCCAGCAGCAAACCCAACGGACCAAAAAACAAGCCCACGATGCCGCCGATGAACACGCCGGCAATGCCCCAGCGACTCGCTCCGAACCATCGCGCCCCCATCATGCCGCTGAAAAAATCCACCGCATAAGCCAGGCAGAACCACAGGATCAAGAGCACGATACCCCAGGTGCTCATCCCGCTCTCCGGGAGCAGCAGTGTATGCACGATGCCCGCCACCACGATGAGCAGCGGCCCCGGCAAAAACGGCACGATGGCTCCCACCAAGCCCACAATGAGCAGCGAGATCGTGAGCGACCACACGCCCAGCGTGCCCCACGGCAGACCGCCGAAAAAGTGAGCCACGCAGCTCCACGCACTGGAAAGCCACTCAAGCATGCGCGGTGGCCCTCCATTCGATTTTTGAGGCCACCGGCTGCCGCACACTGCGCGGCCACTTCAGCCCCTCACGCGGCCAGCCGAGGTAGATGAGGCCCACGCAGCGGTCTTCCCCACCCACCTTCAAAAACTCGCGAAACGAAGCGCCCTCCAGCAGCGGCGGCGATGACCAGTAACTCCCCAGCCCCGCCGCCGTGGCACTGAGCATGAGATTTTGCAGCGCACAGGCCACCGCCTCCATCTCCTCGATCGCCGGGATCTTCGCCCCCCCGCGACGCTCCATCACGCAGGCAATGACGACCGGTGCCAGCAGCGGATTCGTGCCGATCTTCTCCAGCTTATCCTCCCGGAACTCCGCCGGCGGCGTCACCTCGCGATACGTCTGCTGCATCAGGCTCACGAGTTCCTTCCTCACCTCACCTTGGAACACATGAAACCTCCACGGCTCCGTGAGACCATGATTCGGAGCCCAGGTGGCATTCTCGATCAGCTCCGTCACCAGCTCTGCCGATACCTCACGCGCAGGATCGAGATCCTGAGGCTTGATCGAGCGGCGGTGACGAATGAGCGCGGTAAGCTCCGCGAGAGTAACAAGGCTGTCCGGCATGGTGGTGATCCCTTTCCACAGGCCTGAGAGGGAAGCTAGTGGGACAGCGAGTCATCTTTTCACAAACCCTCCCCGAAAACCAAAACGCGCCCAGCCTTTCGACCGGACGCGTTTTGGGGTTTTGGGGGTGGTGATGGGAAGTGTGGTGCAGGACTCTGGCCTGCTCTGAATCAGCCCGGAGGGCTGAACCACATTAATAGCGGTAGTGATCCGTCTTGTAGGGTCCATCGACAGCCACGCCGATGTAGTCAGCCTGGTCTTTGGAGAGGACGGTGAGCTTCACGCCGATCTTGGCGAGGTGGAGGCGGGCAACTTCTTCGTCGAGCTTCTTTGGCAGGACGGTGACGCCGATGGGGCGGCTATCCTTGGTTTCCCAGAGTTCAATCTGAGCCAGCGTCTGGTTGGTGAAGCTGTTGCTCATCACGAAGCTCGGGTGGCCGGTGGCGCAGCCAAGGTTCACGAGGCGACCTTCAGCCAGCATGTAGATGCTGTTGCCAGCTGGGAAGGTGTACTTGTCCACCTGCGCCTTGATGTTGAGGCGCTTCACGTCGCTGCGGGCGTTGAGCTTATCGACCTGAATCTCGTTGTCGAAATGGCCGATGTTGCAGACGATGGCCTGGTCCTTCATCTTCTCCATGTGCTCCAGGGTGATGATGTCCTTGTTGCCCGTGGTGGTGACGTAGATGTCGCCGTAGCCGAGGGTGTCTTCGATCGGCATGACGCGATGACCTTCCATGGCAGCCTGGAGGGCGCACACGGGGTCGATTTCGGTGACGATGACCTGGGCGCCCATGCCGCGAAGGGCAGCCGCGCAGCCTTTACCCACGTCGCCGTAGCCGCAGACGACGCCGACTTTGCCAGCGATCATGACGTCGGTGGCACGCTTGATGCCGTCGAGCAGGGATTCGCGGCAGCCGTAGAGGTTGTCGAACTTGGACTTCGTGACGCTGTCGTTCACGTTGATGGCGGGGAAGAGCAGCTTGCCTGCCTTGGCCATTTCATAGAGGCGATGCACGCCGGTGGTGGTCTCTTCGGAAACGCCCTTCAGATCTTTAACGATCGTTTGGAAGATGCCGGGCTGCTTCTTGGCGATGTCCTTGAGGAGGTCTTTGATGACCTTCACTTCGTGGTTGTCGGAGGGGGTCTCGACCCACTTGTCGCCGTTTTCCATTTCGTAGCCCTTGTGAATGAGGAGGGTCACGTCGCCACCGTCATCGACGATGAGCTGCGGGCCTTTTTCACCGGGGAAGATGATGGCCTGCCAGGTGCACCACCAGTATTCTTCGAGCGTTTCGCCCTTCCAGGCAAAGACGGGCGTGCCCGTGGCGGCGATGCCAGCGGCAGCGTGGTCCTGGGTGGAGAAAATGTTGCAGGAGGCCCAGCGGACATCGGCACCGAGTTCCTTCAGGGTCTCGATGAGCACGCCGGTCTGGATGGTCATGTGCAGGGAGCCGGTGATGCGGACGCCAGCGAGGGGCTTTTTCGGGCCGTACTTCTCGCGGGTGGCCATGAGGCCGGGCATTTCGCTCTCGGCGATGTCGAGTTCTTTGCGACCGAAGTCGGCGAGGGCGATGTCTTTTACTTTATAGTCGGACATGAGGTGTCGTGTGGGTTCAGGTTTGGGGTGGAAAGGAACAAATCAACGTATCAGGATGCGTTGATACGTTCCAAAGACATGCTGGAGTGTCAATCGGGGATTTCCGCGTATTGGGGGGCAGCGAAGCCGAGCCATGATGCCTTCGGCTTCATGTTTCAGGGTCTGGATGCACGCCTAAGCGGCGGGGAAGGCGCGAAGGTGATCCAGAAGATCCTTGCTTGAAGCGACGCCTCAAATGACGAAACCAGAATGGCGAATGAGGAATGAAGTTCGAATGCCGAAAACTTGGCGCTTCGTGCTTCGTCATTGATTCGGCATTCCTCATTGATTCACTTCGTTTTCCCTCCGGGCTCGTTTCACTCGTCTGTCTCGCTTCGCTCGGCTCTGGTTTCGTCATTCTCTCCCTTTCCATGAAAAACACCCTCCTCTTCCTCGCTCTCGCTTTGCCCACTTTCGCCTTCGACATCACCGTCGCGGACAAAGACCACGTCGCGGTCGCCAACGGCGGCAAAGTCGTCGCGAAGCTCATGATGGCGAATGACCTCAGCACGCCGGAGAAGCATCACGAGACCTACAAGCCCTACATGCACGTCTTTAGTGCCGATGGCTCCACGCGGCTCACGAAAGGCGCGGGATTCAACTTCACGCACCATCGCGGCATCTTCCTCGGCTTCAGCAGGATTGGTTACAACGGCCAATCGTATGACCGCTGGCACATGAAGAAGGGCGATCAGGTCGTGACGAAGGTCACGCCCGGCGAAAACACCTTCACCGCAAACATCGACTGGCAGGGCGACACCACCGCGCCCTTGCTCACCGAAGAGCGCCGCTTCAGCTTTACCACGCCCGCCAAGCCCTTCTATCTCGGCATCGAAATGCACAGCGCCATCAAGGCCGTCAGCGGCGAAGCCGACATGAATGGCGATCCCGAGCATGCCGGCGCTCAATTCCGCCCGAGCGAACTCGTGGACACGAGAACAACGACCTACCTCTTCCCCGGCGAAAACATCGACGCCCACAAAGTCCGCGACCTTCCCTGGGCCGCCGAAATCTTCACCGTGGAGGGCAAAACCTTCACCGTGGTGATCCTGAACCATCCTGACAATCCAAAGGACACCGCCACCTCCGCCTACCGCGACTACGGCCGCTTCGGCATGTTCCCCAAAGGCAAAGCGACTGCCGAAGCCCCCTTCAAACTCCGCTACCAATGGCTCATCGCCGAAGGTGATGTGCGAGACGCGGCCGCTTTCCAAAACGCTTGGAATGCCTTCGCCGGCAAAAACGAGCCCGCGCCTTCGCTGACGATCAAAGCCTCCGAGCAGCCGAAGCCGAAGGCGGCAAAATGACGAAACCAGAATGGCGAATGAGGAATGAAATCCGAATGTTACAATGCCCCAAATTTGATGATTCGAACTTCGTCATTGATTCGGCATTCCTCATTGATTCACTTCGTTCTCCCTCCGGGCTCGTTTCACTCGTCTGCCTCGCTTCGCGAGGCTCTGGTTTCGTCATTCTTGATCCTTACACGATTCCCATGAACAACGAAGACGCCTTTTGGACACCCCATGAATCGGGGAACGTCCTTCGAGAAGAACCTCCTGCCTACGGCGTAACCAAGCCTGTCTTCGATCTGGAGGAAAGGACGGCTCGTTTTGGCGAGGCGGTGATTCGCTTTTTGAAAACTGTTCCGCATGGTCCGCTGACGAACCGGCTGATTGATCAACTCGTCGGCGCTGCCACGAGCGTGGGGGCCAACTACTGCGAAGCCGATGACGCGGTTTCAAAAAAGGACTTCAAAAACCGCATCGGCACCTGCCGGAAAGAATCACGCGAATCGAAGCACTTTCTTCGCATGATCGCCGCGGCCGTGCCTGACAAGCGCCTCGAAGCCCGCGACCTCTGGCGCGAAGCCCACGAGCTGAACCTGATCTTCTCCACCATCTTCAAAAACACGAAAACCGACGCCAAATGACCTCCGGAATGATGAAACCAGAAACCAGAATGTCGAATGAAGCCCCAATGCGACGAACCCAGTCATTCTGGTTTCGCCATTCTGGTTTCCTCATTCCCGCGCAGCGGGCCGGTTTCGTCATTCTTTCCTCATTCCTCATTCTGGTTTCCTCATTCCCGCCACAGGCGGGCGCTGTTCACACCAAGAATGCCGGCCCGGAGAAGGTCGAGCTGAAGTTCAAGCTGCCACCTCCTGCGCCGCTTTCGCCGGAGGAGGCGATGAAGGCTTTTGCGGTCGAAAAAGGCTTCCGCATCGAGCTGGTGGCATCGGAGCCGATGATCGAATCGCCGGTGGCGATAAGTTTTGATGATCAGGGGCGGCTCTACGTCTGCGAGATGCGCGGCTACATGCACGATCTGGCTGGCAGCACGGAAAAGGAGCCCACGGGGCGTGTTTCGTTGCTCGAAGACACCGATGGCGATGGGCGCATGGACAAGGCGACGGCGTTTCTCGATAAGGTCGTCATGCCGCGTGCGGTGATGGCGGTGAATGGCGGTGCGTTGATCGCGGTGCCGCCGCAGTTGCTGTTCTGCAAAGACACGAATGGCGATGGCGTCGCGGATGTGAAGGAGGTTGTGGCGACGGACTTCGGCACGCTCGGCGGGCAGCCGGAGCACATGGCGAACTCGCCGGTGTGGGCGATGGACAACTCGATCTGGTGCGCGGGTTACAGCTCGCGCCTCAAGCTGCGCGGCGGCACGTGGATGAAAGATGTGGGCCTCGGTCGCGGTCAGTGGGGGCTGTGCCAGGACGACCACGGCAGGCTCTACTTCAACTACAACAGCGACATGCTCCGCGCCGATCTGCTGCCGACGGAGGCCTTCGCTCGCAATCCGCTGCTGCGAAACGCCACCAGCATCAATGCGAAGCTCGCCGCTGATCAGACACTCTACCCTGCGCATCCTACGCCGGGTGTGAATCGCGGTTACGATGCGAAAACGCTGAGCGCCGATGGCAAGCTGCAACGTCCCACCGCCACCTGCGGGGCGCTCATTTATCGCGGCAATGCGTTTCCATCGGCGTATCGCGGCAATGCCTTCGTGCCTGAGCCGGGCGCCAATTTGGTGAAGCGCTTCACCATGAGCGAGGCCGATGGTCTCGTGAAGGCCACGAACACCGCGAAGGGCAGCGAATTCCTCACCTCCACCGACGAGCGCTTCCGCCCCGTGAACGCCTGCAACGGCCCCGATGGCGCGCTTTACCTCGTGGACATGTATCGCGGCATCATTCAGCACCAGAGCTTCCTCACGCATTACCTCATCGCGAACATCCAGGCGCGGAAACTCGAGCAGCCCTTCAACATGGGTCGCATCTGGCGGATCGTGCCGGAAGGCAGCAGCGCGAAGCCCGTGAAGGTCAGCAAGGACGCCAAACTGCTCACGCATGCCAACGGCTGGGTGCGTGATACCGCGCAGCGACTCATCGTCGAGTCCGCCGATGCCTCCGCCGTGCCCGCGTTGAAGGAGTTGCTGCAAAACGAAAGCCCCATCGCCCGCGAGCATGCGCTGTGGACGCTCGACGGCCTCGCCGCCATCACGCCGGACCTCGTGAAGGCCGCTCTCACCGACCCAAGCGAGCACGTCCGCGCCGCCGCCGCGCGTGTGGCCCCTCGCGACTACGTTTTCGATCTCGCCGCTGAAAAACATCCGCTCGTGCTCGCCAACCTCGCGATCAAAACGATCAACGATGCCGCTTTGGCCCCGCTGCTCGCCACGCACGGCAAAAACGCCCTCATCCGCGAAGCCGCTCTCACCGGCCTGCGCGGCAAAGAAGCCGCGTTTGCCAAAACACTCGCCCAAACGCCTTCGGATGGCTCCAGGGCCGTTATCGGTGCTATGGCCGAATTGATCGCCCTCGCCGGAAAAGCCGGTCCCATCGCCGACATGCTCGATCTGGCCGCCAACTCGCCCGAAAACCGCGACACCATCCTCAAAGGCCTCGCCAAGACCGACAGCAAATCGAAGACCGTGAAGCTCGTGTGGCTCGAACAATCCCCACCGAAGCTCAAACTGCCCGCTGACCTCGAAAAACGCCTCGTCTGGCCCGGCAAACCCGGCGCCCCCGCTCCGCCCGTCATCAAACCGCTCACCGAGACGCAAATCGCCCTCTTTGAGAAAGGCAAAACCATCTACGCCACCCTCTGCGCCGCCTGCCATCAGCCGCACGGCTTCGGTCTCGATGGCCTCGCGCCCCCGCTCGTCGATAGCGAATGGGTGCTCGGCAAGATCGACGTGCTCGCTCGCATCGTCATGCACGGCCTCGCCGGCCCCGTGAAAGTCAGCGGCCGCACCTACAACCTTGCCATGCCGCCTTTGCCCCAACTCACCGACGAAGACATCGCCGGCGTCCTCACCTACATCCGCCGCGAGTGGGAACACACCGCTGGAGCCGTGGAAACGAAAACCGTCACCGCCATCCGCGAACAGGAAAAAGGCCGCCTGATGATGTGGACAGAGACGGAGCTGAAGAACCTCGGGAAGAAGAAGTGACTTCGACGTATCACATGGACTGCGGCAGCCTGCTGCCGCTTTATCAAGGCAGCCCTGCTGCCGCTGAAGGCTGTTGGTGATCGAGAAGGCGCTGCGGTTCACGCCCACGCGAGAGCGGTGGAAGTTTGCGAAGGTCGTTTGGCCACTCGACGGCCAGCAGGCTGGCCTCCCAAAAGCGGCAGCAGGCTGCCGCAGTCCATGTCTCACTTGCCGCCGGAGGCTGAGACAGGCTTCACGGTGGCGATTTCGCCTTGCCAGCTCAGGGCGAGATTGCCGCAGAGGACGAGGTAATCGAGGGCTTCGAGGGTGGTGCCGTTTTTCAGAGTGATGGACAGGCGCGGCTCTTTCGGCGGCGCGGTGTAGTCGATGCGCAGGCCGGTTTGTTGGGTGATCTCGGCAAAGACTTCGCGGGCGGGCCGGTCGTGGAGGTCGAGGGTGACGCGGGCGGTTGTTTGGGTTTTGGCCGGAGGTGGCGCGGGCGTGGTGAAGGTGCGCTTTGGCAGTTCAGCGGGCAGTTCGTGCGGGGCACCGGCCTGAATCCAGCGGCGCACGATTTCTTTTTCCTCGCCGGTGAGCGGCGGGGTCTTCGGATGATCGTCCGGTGGCATCTCGCCGTCGTTCACGAGGCGATAAATTTCGGAGCGGTGAGGCTTGCCGCGCTCGATGTAGTCGAGGTTGTCGGCGAGGCGCTTGAGATCGAGCACATGGCCGAACTTGCCCTCGGGCTTCTTCAAATGGCTGCCGTGGCACTCGTTGCACTTGTGCTCGAAGATGACATGGACATTGCCCGCGAGATGGAGCGCCTTTTCGCTTGAGACAGGCTGCTGCGCGGGAGCCGAAATGGCGGCGACGAGAAGAAGAGCGAGGCGTTTCATGCGATGACCTCGAATCGGCGCACCTGAATGCCGTTCTTGCCGGTTTTTTGCAGCGGACGCGGCTCGGGCTGCGCATAGCCATTGAGGTCCACACTGCGGGCACGGGCCTCGTAGCGGCCGGGAGGCAGGTTTTTGACCATCGCGTGATAGGCGCACATGCCATAGCGCGACGGCCATGACTGCGGCCTGCCTGTGGCGGCATCAAAGGCGAGCACTTGGCCTGGTTTCACGCCTTGAGGTAGCACGGAGGGCCAATCGGGCTGCGCTTCGAGTTCGCAGGGTTTCCACGGGGCGTTGAGCAGCTCGGGCGCGTCATCGGCGAGCGGTTGTGGCTCGCCTTCGATGCGGCGCAGCCAGTATTCGACTCGCTGCACGCCAGACGGTCCGCTGATGACCTGACCAGTGATGAAGATGGGCTGACCGGCGGGGATTTTTTGGCCGTCTAGGCTTTTATCGACATACGCAGCGGTTTTCAGCACGGAATCGGGATCGTTGTTGCCGTGCGCGTAGGTGTCGTTGTTGCGGGCGTCATTGGTGACGAAGATGTGCTGGAGCCATTTGATCGATTTGTAGCCGTGCGACCAGGGCACGATCATGCGCACCGGTCCGCCGCGCTCTAGGCTGAGCGGCGCACCATTCACGCGGTAGGCGAGGAAGATGGGCAGATCGCCCGGAGCGGTCTCAAAGCATTGTGTGTAGCTGACGGATGATTTGAAAACCTGCTTTGGGTCGTGGTTGTGAAAGCCCCAGAAGTAGATGCGGCGAATGTTGTTCATCCTGCCGCAGAGTTTCAGCACCTCGCGCAACGGCACGCCGGTCCACAGGCCCTGGCCCAGCGGCGTGTCGATGTTCAGGCACTGCATGGCTTTGAGGAAGTGGACCTCGTGCTTCTTGCCCAGCTCCATGAGCGTCGGCAGATCGAGCGCATTGCCATCGGCCAGCGTGAGCGGCTTTTGCAGCGTGGCGGGCACCTTCGTGTGCGGGTCCTCGATGAAGGCATCCGCCGTGATCTCACAGCGCCACGTCTCCGGCGTGAGGCGTGCCTGGAGCAAGGCCTCGCCCACGAGCGTATGCGGCTTCGGCGTGCCGCGAGACACGTCGTAGAAATCCAGATCCGGCGTGAGCAGCGGCTGGAGCTTCGGCGCCGGTGTCTCCGCACGCGAAACGGAGGCTGCCGCAAGGCCAAGGCTGCTGGCCCGGAGGAATCGCCGACGAGTGATCAAATTCATGCGGCCTGAACGGTTCAACGGGCAGGATGTTGTCATCGCTTTCCACTCTTCTCTGCCGAATCCTGGGCAACACTGCGGCTCTTCAGCGCGTAAAGTTCCCATCATGATCTCTCCTCTTCATCGCCGCGCCTTTCTTGGCAAAACGTCGCAAGGCCTCGGGGCCGTTGCGTTGGCTTCGTTGCTCAAACCGGCTTCCGCCGCGCCGACGCCGGGTGTATTGAAATCGCTGCCGCTGCCGCAGAAGGCGAAGCGGGTGATCTGGCTGACGATGGCGGGCGGGCCATCGCATTTGGAGACGTTTGATCCGAAGCCGAAGCTGGCGGCGATGGATGGGAAGCCGATGCCGGAGTCGTTCACGAAGGGGCAGCAGCTCGCGCAGCTTCAAGGCAAGCCTCTGAACTGCTTCGGGCCGCAACACAAGTTCGCGAAGTTCGGGAAGAACCAGATCGAGATTTGTGAGCTGTTTCCGCAAATTGGGAGCGTGATCGACGACATCTGCCTGATCCGCAGCATGACCACCGACGCGATCAATCACGACCCGGCGCACATGTTCATGAATACCGGCTCGCAGATCGCGGGCAAGCCAAGCATGGGCTCGTGGATCACGTATGGACTCGGCACGGAAGCGGCGGATTTGCCGGGATTTGTGGTGCTGACCTCACTAGGGCAAGGCGGGCAGAATCAGCCCATCGCGGCGCGGCAGTGGAGCAGCGGCTTTTTGCCGTCGAAGTATCAAGGCGTGCAGCTTCGAGCCAAAGGCGATCCTGTTTTGTATCTCACGAACCCGAATGGCATCACGCGTGAGCGCCAAGGAGCCGATGTGGCGGCGATCAATGCGCTGAACAAGGCGCACGATACGCTGGTGGACGATCCGGAGATCGCCACACGCATCGCGCAGTATGAAATGGCCTTTCAAATGCAGGCAAGCGTGCCGGATTTGATGGATGTGAGCAAGGAAGGCGCGAAAACGCTGGAGCTTTACGGCTGCCAGCCGGGCGATGGATCGTTCGCGTCGAACTGCCTGCTCGCGCGGCGTCTCGCGGAGCGTGGCACGCGGTTCATCCAGCTTTATCACAAGGACTGGGACCACCACGGCGGCGTGAAGCTTGGCGTGGAGCAGAAAGCGAAGGAGATCGACCGCGCGTGCATGGCGCTGATCACCGATCTCAAACAACGCGGCATGCTCGATGAGACGCTCATCGTGTGGGCCGGTGAATTTGGCCGTACACCGATGTCGCAAGGCGGCAGCGGTCGCGATCATCACAACAAAGCGATGAGCGTGTGGATGGCCGGCGCAGGCATTCGTGGCGGCATCGTCCACGGTGCAACGGATGACCTCGGCTACGCGGCGGTGGAGAAAATCACCACCGTGCATGATTTGCATGCGACGATGCTCCATCAGCTCGGCATCAAGCACGATGCCTTCAGCTTCAAGTTTCAGGGCCTCGACGCCCGCCTGAGCGGCGTCGAGGGCGCGAAGGTGATCAAAGATATCCTCGCGTGAGGATCACTCCGCCGCGAGAGCATCGAGCAGATGCTTCGCTGGCTGGAAGTGTTCGATGAGCACGGTCGTCACGCCATCGCGATGCATGCGGGCCTGCTTGATGTCGAAATTCGGCGTCTTGTGCGGCGCGAAGAGGATGTCGTCGTGCGTGGCGTTTTGATGGCGCTTGAATTGCGAAGGCGTGATGTGGCCGCCGAGATGGTCATCGCGACCGGTGGCGAGGTGGCAGGTGCCGAGCACCTTCTCATCTTGGATGTCCGCACCGGACACAGGCAGCACCTGCGTGCCAAAACCAAGCTCGCCAAGCACACCGGTCATCGGATCGTCGGCGAGTTTGGCATTGTGTTCGTCGATGGTGGATTGGTTGCCTTCGATGAGCTCGGCCTTGATGATGCGACCGCCGGTGACGGTGAGCTTGCCGAGGGTTCCGTCTTCGTATTTGAGTGGGAAAGTGCCTTCCGCGCCCGTGGGCACGAAGTACACTTCACCCGCAGGCAGGTTCGCGATGTCAGGCGCATCACCCTGGCAGAGGCCGTGGCTCTTTTGAGCTTCCTGGCAGTTCAATTCGAGGCGCACGGTCATGTCGGGTCCGTTTTCGACGGTGAAATCGATCTCCACCCAATCGGAGCGTGTCATGGCGAGACGCAATTTTTCGGCATCGACGCTGACTTCCTCGTAATCGACCGCGAGACCGGAGTTGAGGATCACCTCGTTCACGCCATGCAGCGTGGCTCCGCGGAAGCCGTACTGCTTGGCAAAGGCCGTCAGCGGCGCGGTGGCGCTGAAGGTGGAGATGCAGAGGATGATGTCATAGTTCGGGTAGATGTCCTTTTCGAGGCTGAGCTGCTTGCCGCTCATGTCCACGCATGCATCGGGGAGGTCGAGGTTGCTGCCGGTGGTCTGCGTGTAGGCGTACATTTCGCCGCCTTTGAGAACGAGCTCGTCCGCGACGCCGTTTTTGAGGCCTTGGAAGAAATAATCATGTGCCCGCTTCTGGATGGCACGCGCTGGATTGTTCAAGAAGGCATAGTCTTTGGCCTCCGCGAGGTCTGGCAGGTCGATGAGGATGCAAATGGTGCGGCCGAAGGTGGGCTTGAAAACGGTGCCGAGCAGGCGGGAGAGATCGAACTTCGGGAACTGGCGGCCTTGGGCCGTGGACTGGACGGTGGACATGGAAGCGTTGAGCATAAGCGGAGGAGAGGGTGAGGCAAATACGCCGTGCTCATGCCTGCGGATTCATGCCTGAATCAGATCAAGCTGCCGCTAACTGGTCCCACAACAATTTCGTCACCATCGCGAAGACCACGGTGATAAAGACCACGCGGATGAAGCCGGCGCCATGTTTGATCGCCATGCCTGCACCGAGCCTGCCGCCGATGAGCTGACCCGCGATCATGGCGGCCGCGATGGGATAGTGAATGCGATCCGCCATGACGAAGACGAGCAGCGAGGCGAGATTGCTCGTGAGGTTCACCACCTTGGTGAAGGCGGTGGCACGCGTGAGTTCGAGACCGAGAAGAGAGATGCACGCCATCGTCCAAAACGTGCCAGCGCCAGGACCGAAGAAGCCATCGTAAAAGCCGAGCACACTGCCCGCGAGGCAGGCAAAGGTCACGAGGCCGAGGCGAGCCTTCGCCGCGGTCTTTCCGAGGCCCGGGCTAAGTAAAACATACACGGCGATGCCGAGCAGCATCCATGGCACGATCTTTTTCAGCATCTCACTGCTCACCTGCGTGACCGTCCAGGTGCCAAGACAGGCAAACACCAACGTCACGAGCACCGTGAGACGCACCTGCGGCCAGGAGACGAGACCTGCCTTCGCATACTTTCGCACCGCCATGAGCGTGCCCCACGTCGATTGCATCTTGTTCGTTCCGAGCGCCATCTGCGGTGGCAAACCCGCCGCAAGCAAGGCCGGCACGGAGATCAATCCCCCGCCACCCGCGATGGCGTCGATGAATCCGGCGCTGAGCCCGGCGAAGAAGAGAGGCGCGATGATTTCCCAGGTCATGAATGATGAAGCCTCCTCGCGAAAGCGTAACGAGTTTCAAACCACTGCTGAGAAGCTGCCATGACGCGGTGAGCAGGGAAAAGAAGCCTCCCTTTCATCACGATTCGAGCCGCTCATCCGAATCGATGAAGAGCCAGCACACGGCGGAGATGAGGTAAGTCCCGGCCGCCACATAGAGCACGCCATCCCAACCGAAGCCCATCGACTGCATCAGCCATGGCACGGCCACGCCGCCGAGGGCACCGCCGAGATTGCCGATCATGTTCATGCTGCCGGATACGGAGCCGGCGAGCTTGCCGCCGATGTCCATGCACGCACCCCAGGCTCCCGGCATGGAGAGATCGTTGAAGAAGCCGGAGGTGCCGAGCGCCAGCATCGCAAAGACGGGATTCTTCAGTTGCGCCGCGAGAGCGATGAGTGCTCCCGCCGCCAGCAGGCCCGCGAAGCCGATCTTCCGCCGCGCCGCGCTGATGCGTCCGTCTTTGGCGGCGAGTTTTTTGGCCATCACCCCACCCACGAAGCAGCCGATGCCGCCGAAAAAGAGCGGCAGCCCGTTCAGGATCGAGCTGGAAGTGGCCGCCATGTCCATTTGCAGGCCGTCCTTGGCCTCCATGAACTTCGGCAGCCAGGTAATATAAAAGTACCACACATAGCTGAGGCAGAAATAGTACACCCACAGCAGCAAAACAGATCGCGTCGAGAGCAGGCGACCCCAGGGGATCTTCGCGTGGCCGGTGCCGAGATTCTGCCGCGCCTCCTCCAGCAGGGCCAGCTCACCCGCGTTCACCTGCGGGTGGTTCTTCGGGTCATCGCGGAACCACCAGGCGAAAATTACCACCCACACCACGCCCAGGCAGGCAAAGATCACGAAGGTCATCCGCCAGCTCACCAGCCCTAGCACCCACACCACCAGCAGCGGCGTGAAGGCCCCGCCCCAGCGAGCCGCCAGCCAGGTGATGCCCTGCGCCATGCCGTGCTCCCGCTGCGGCAGCCACACGCTGAACATCTTCGCGATGTTGGGAAAACCGCCCGCCTCACCTGCGCCGAAAAGGAAACGGCACACCATCATCGAGGCCTGATTCCACGCGTAGCCCGTAGCTGCCGTGAAGAAGCTCCAAAACATCACGATGCGCAGCAGCACCCGCCGCGGACCCCATTTATCCCCCAGCCATCCGCCCGGAATCTCAAACAAGGCATACGCCAGCGTGAAGGCGGAGAAGACAAGGCCCATCTGCGTGTCGTCCAGGCTCAGGTCCGCCTGGATGTGCGGACGGGCTTTGGAAATGCACACCCGGTCAATGTAATGAATGATGCCAAGGAGAACGGCGAAGACGATCACGCCATGGCGGGCGCGGGAGGGCGGGGAGGTGGAATCCATGAAAAAAGGTCGGAAAACATCTGTTCTGCCATGGTTTGAGGCCCGGCGTCAATGACCTCCTCCGGCCCGGAATGCCGCTTGCCAAGCTAGAAACCGCCCACATATTCGCCCCCCTTTTCCCCTTCCCTCTTATGTTAATCGGTATCCTCACGGTGGTCGAAGTTCTCGTCTGCCTGCTCCTTATCCTCATCGTCCTCATGCAGCGTCCGCGCCAGGAGGGCCTCGGAGCGTCCTTTGGTGATTCCATGACCAGCCAGGTGTGGGGTGCCCAGACCACGAACGTCCTCCAGAAGTTCACCGTCTATCTCGCCGTTCTTCTTTTCGTGCTGACCCTCTCCCTCGCCGTGCTCACCGCCCGCGAGCAGACCCCGGAGAAGTCCAAGCTCTTCGGTGACAAGCCCGTCGAGCCACCACCCGTGCCCGCCGCTCCTGCCACCCCCGGCCCGATCTCCGTGACCCCAGCCCCTGCCGCTGCTCCGAAAGCCGAGGAAAAGAAGGCCGACGCCCCCAAAGCTCCTGCAACACCGGCTCCCGCAGCCAAAGCCCCCGAGGCTCCGAAACCGGCTGCCGCCACCCCAGCACCGGCAGTCACTCCGGCCCCCGCGCCTGCTCCGGCCGCTCCCGCCACCCCGGCCCAGCCGAAGTAAGCAGTCCCGAAGCTCCCAATCTCCGAGAGGAAGGCCCCCACGCCTTCCTCTTTTTATATCTCCCCATCACTCCCGTTCTCCAACACTCCACCTCTGCTCCCATGGCTGTCTCCATCACTGTCGATTACACCGGCGATCTCCGCTGCCAGGCCGCCCACGGCCCCTCGAAGAACACCCTCATCACCGATGCCCCCGTGGATAACTGCGGCAAAGGCGAGTCCTTTTCCCCCACTGACCTCGTCGCCACCGCGCTCGCCTCCTGCATGGCCACGGTCATCGGCATCAAGGCGCAGCAGAAGCAGCTCGATGTCACCGGCATGAAGGTCAGCATCGAAAAGCACATGAGCGAGGACAGCCCGCGCCGCATCGTGCGCCTACCCATCACCATCGAGATCCCGCTCCCGCCCGATCACCCCGAGCGCAAGCTTCTCGAAGCCACCGCCCTCGGCTGCCCTGTCCACCACAGCGTCCACCCGGACATCGACAAGCCCGTGACCTTCGTTTGGAAGGCCGCTTGAGCCGTAAAACGAGTTTTCCAACTCGTTCCCCCCACCTGAAACGAGTTGGAAAACTCGTTTTACGCCACGACCTCGATCCGGCTCGTCCCGCCCGCCCCACGCACCACCCGCACCTGCGTGGAAAGCCGCTCCTTGAGCAAATCCACATGCGAGATGAGACCGATGGTCTTCCCGCGTGATCGCAGATTCTCCAGCGCACTCAGCGCCACCTCCAGCGTCTCCGAATCCAGCGTGCCGAATCCTTCATCAATGAACAGCGAATCGATGGGATGATGCCGGCTCGCCAGCTCGCTCAGGCCCAAAGCCAGCGCCAAGCTCGCCAGGAAGCTCTCACCGCCGGAGAGGCTCTCCATTGGCCGATCCACATTCGCCTGATACAGATCGACGATGCGCAAATCCAGCTCATCGCCCGGAGCCGCCATCAGGCGATACCGCTCGGCCAGCACCTTGAGATGCTCGTTCGCCAGGCCGATGAGCTGCCGCAGCGTGAGCGACTGCGCGAAGCGTGAAAACTTCGCGCCATCTGCCGACCCGATCAGCTCCTTCAAGCGGCCCCAGCGCAGCGCCTCGGCCTCCGCGGCCTGCAACTCGGCTCCACCCGCCTCGCGACGCTTCCGCGCCTCATCATCACTCTTCGCCTGCTGCTCCAGCGAGCCCACCTCGGTGCGCTTTGTCGCAAAGGCCTCGTGCAACGCCTTCGCCGTCGTTTCCAGCTCGGCCAGTGCCTCCGCGTTCAACACCTGTTGGTCCGCCAAAGGCTTCCGCCGCGCTTCGAGCTGCTCCAACTTCGCTTTCAGCGCCGCGAGATCAGTTTGCAGCTTCGTGAGCTTCGCCTCCGCCTCGCGCAGGACCTTCTCCGCCGCCAAAACCTTCGCCTCATGCTGCTGGCGATCTTCCACCAGCGTCTGGCCGCCGAGCAGCTCGCTCAACTGCGCTTTCAACGCATCCGCCTTCGTCCGCAGCGACACGCCCTCGGCCTTTAACTCCTCCAGCCGCTTCGTCTTCGCCGCCTCATCCGCCTTCGCGAGCTGGATCTCGCCCTCCAGCTTCTGCCGCTCGCTGCGCTGCTGCGCCGCGTCCTGCTGCTTCTTCGCAAAGGTCACCGCTCGCTTTTCGAGCGCATCAAGTTCACGCTCGACATGTAAAACGAGTTTTCCAACTCGTCCCACCTCCTCATCACGAGTTAGAAAACTCGTGTTACGTCTCGCTCGCTCCTCCTCAGCCTCCAGCGCAGCCACATCCGGCACAACGATCTCGCCCAGCGCCTTCCGCATCTCCGCCACTCGCTTCGTCTCCGCGCCCACCTCCGTCTCCATCTTCGCCAGCTCACGCTCCAGCAGCGCCAGATCGCGATTCGCCTTGTCGCCCTGCTTCTCCAAGGTCGTGAGCAGCTTCCTCGCCGTCTGAAGCTGCGACTCAAAACTCGCGCCACTCGTCGCGAAGGGATGCTCGTTGGCTCCGCAGAGCGGACAAGGCTCGCCGGGCTTCAAATCATGCCGGTGCTCGTCAAAACCCGCCACCCGCTCCGCCTGCCGTGTCAACTCGCGTTGCGCTTCCAGCGCCTTCGCGAGCCTCTCCAGCTCGGCGCGATCCGTTTGGGCCTTCGCGCTGCTTTCCGCCGCTTTTTGCGCCAAAGCTACCGTCTGCTTTTCCGCTTCCGTGATCTTCAAATGCAGCGTTTGCGCCTCCGCCTGACGCTTCCGGCCTTCCGCCAGCTTTTCAAAGGTCGTACGCCATTCGCGGACAGCCACGCGCAGCTTCGGCAAACGCTCCGCCAACTCCGCATCGTCCACGTTTTGCTTCAGCCAAGCTTCCAGCGCCTGCGCCGCCTCAATGTGCGCCGCGAGCGCTTTCTCCGCCACTTCGCGACGTGATGCCGCCTCCTTCTGCTCCTTCGCCCAGGTTTGATACGTGGCGCGACTCTCGCCGAGCTGCTTTTCGAGCTGATCGCTCTGCGCAGACATGCCAGCGGCCTGTTCCCACAGTGGCTCACGTTTCGTGCGCTGCTGCTTCGCCTCATCGGCGAGCGCTTTGACCTGCAAAACCTCCGCGGCGGCCTGCGCCTGCGATGTTTGGAGCTGCTGCTCCATCGCGGCCAGCTTCGTCAACTCCGCCACGATGGACGCATGCTCGCGCTGATCATGCCACAGTTTTGTCGCGGCCTGGCTTTCGGTCGTCAGACGTTCGGCGGTCGTGCGGGCCTCGGTGAGATCGGTTTCCAGCTTCGTTCGCGCTTCGTCATCCAGCACCGTCACCGCGCCGAGGCTGGCTTTGAGCTGCTTCACCTGCTCGTCCTTCTGCCGATGCGTCTCGTAAGCCAGCACCGAGAGGTCGCTGTAAATCTCCGTGCCCGTGATCTTCTCCAGCAACTCCGCCCGCTCATTCGGCTTCGCCTTCAAAAACGCCGCGAACTGCCCCTGCGCCAGCAGCACGGACCGCAGAAAGCGCTGCGCATCCAGTCCCGTGAGCGCTTCGATCATCGGGTCCACCTCGCGACCTTTGTCCGCCAGGATCTCGCCCGTCGTGGCATCCGCCAGCGTGCGCTGCACCGGCTTCAAATTGCCCGTCTTCGTCTTCCCCAGCCGCCACGTCGCCCGCAGCCGACGCCCGCCCGTCTCGAAATCCACTTCGGCAAAACACTCCATCGTGTGCCGGCTCATCATCTCATCTGCCTTCTCATTCCCATAACGCGCCGCCCGGCCATATAGCGCCAGCGTCATCGCATCCAGCAAGGTCGATTTCCCCGCCCCCGTCGGCCCCGTGATCAAAAACACCCCCGCCGCACTCAACGGCACCTCATCAAACCGCACGACATGCGCCCCGCTGAGCGAGTTGAGATTCTGAAGTCGGACGGCGAGGAGGCGCATGGGGGAACTAGCCTGATGTGGCGATCAAGGCCAGCGTCAACTGTGTTCACACGAGCCGGAGGCTCAATCAGCCTTCAAATGCCGCACCAGAAACTCCGCCCGCAGCCGTGAGCCATATGGCGTTTCTGCCGCACCATGGCCTGTGCCGGCGATCGGCATGAAATCGAAGCTCTTCCCGGCTTTTTGAAGCGCGGCGACGACTTGCGTCGTGCTCGCGGGATCGACGTTCGTATCCAGTTCGCCAACGATAAGGAGCAGGTGGCCTTGCAGCTTGTGCGAGTCCTCCTTGTTACTGCTTTTCACATACGACTCATCCACCGGCCAGCCCATCCACTGCTCATTCCACCAGATTTTATCCATGCGGTTGTCATGACAGCCGCAGTCGGCCACGGCGACCTTGTAAAAATCGTGATGATCGAGCAGCGCCCGCATCGCGTTCTGCCCGCCAGCGCTGCCGCCGTAGATGCCCACGCAGCTCAAATCCATCCACGGGCGTGTTTTCGCGGCTTCTTTGATCCACAGCTTCCGATCCGGAAAGCCTGCGTCCTTCAAATTCTTCCAGCAGACATCGTGGAAGGCCTTGCCGCGATGATTGGTGCCCATGCCGTCCATTTGCACGACGATGAAACCGAGTTCGGCAATCACATGATGCCCCATCAACCGGCTGAACTCCTTCGGTGCAAACGAACCATGTGGACCGGCATAGATGTTCTCCACGATGGGATACTTCTTCGCTGGATCGAAGTTCGACGGCTTCACGATCACGCCGTGGATGTCCGTTTTGCCATCGCGACCCTTCGCCACGAAGCGCTCCGGCATCGTCCAACCGGTGGCGAGCAGCGTGGAGACCTCCGCCTTCTCCAAATCACACACGAGGCTGCCATCGCCACTGCGGCGGAGTTCCATCACGGGCGGCAGATCGGCGCGGGACCAGGTGTCGATGAAGAAGTCGCGATTCGGCGAAAACTCGACGTGGTGATTGCCATCGCCCTCGGTGAGCTGCTTGAAGCCGCTGCCATCGAAGTTCACGCGGCAGAGATGCTCGTGATACGGATCTTCCTTTTCCTGCAAACCGCTCGCGAGGAACCAGATCTCTTTTTTGGCCTCATCCACGTGCAAAACCTCCCGCACGGGCCACTGGCCCTTGGTGACTTGGTGCTTTGGATTGCCGGTTTTCACGTCGTAGAGCCAGAGATGGCACCAGCCATCACGCTCGCTCATCCAGATCAGCTCGCCGTTGCTGTGCAGCCAGTGACGCCAGCTTTTGCCAGAGTAGTGGATGAAGGTTTTCGAGGTCTCTTCCACCACCACACGCACGGCGCCGGTCTTCGCATTGACCGCGAGCAAACGGTAGAGCTGATGGCCGCGCTGGTTGTAGTTGAAGTAAAACTCGCTGCTGTCCGGCGCCCACACGGCATCCAGTTCGCCGCTTTCGGTGAAGGGATTCTCGTAGAGATCACGCGCCACGCGGAGCTTCGTTCCATCGTTCTTTTCGATCACCCACTGCGGCTTTGGCAGCGGATCGCCGGGCTTGATGTAGTCGATGACTTTCAGCTTCGGCTGCACGCTGTCGTTCGGCGTCGATTCCACGATCGTCACCTTTCGGCGCTCCACCTTGTCCGCCTCGGTGAAGACCACACACGAGCCATCCGGCGATCGGAAACCGCGCTCGGGCTTCTTTGGAGCCTCCACTTTGGCCTTTGAGATGCCTTTTCCATCGATGATGAAGGTCTGTGCCTGCGACGCGCCTTCCACGACGGCGAGATGCTCGCCGGTGCGGCTGGTGATGAGCCACACATGGCCGTCGAAGGTGTGCTGCTCGCGCTCCGTACCTGCGCGAACGCCGCCATAACGCATGTGCTCACCTTCCTGGTTGATCCAGTAGAGCTCCACGTCCTCGTCGAGTTGGTTGATGAACTTCAGGCCGGAGGACTCACCGGTGCGCCGTGTGCGTCGCAGCTCGATTTTCATCGTGGAGGTCTTCGCGGCCTCTTTCTCCGGCAAACCGAGCTCTTTGAGCGTTGCGGCTGTTTTGCGGCTGCCGTTGGTGGCGTCGATCAAAACGAACTCGGACTTCCCCGGCGCCGTCTGCACGCGATACCAGAACGTTTTGCCATCCGGCAGCCAGTTCGCCTGCACGCGGTCGCGAAAGACCTTGTTCTCTGTGCGCTTGGGAAAACTGAGCGCGGCGTCGAAGTCGGTCTGGGCTACCACAGAGGACACCGAGAGGCACAGAGGTAAGAGGAGGAGGGCTGGTTTCATGTTTATAAAATCTCTGTGGTCCTCGGTTTGGGCTCTGTGGTAGAACCGAACTCGCCATGAACGCCAACACTGCTGAATCCTACAACGCGCTCACCTCCAAAATCATCGCGGCTGGGATTGAGGTGCATCGTCGCCTCGGGGCGGGGCTGCTGGAGTCGGCTTATGAAGCCTGCCTTGTTTATGAGCTTCGCAAACGAGGGCTTAAAGCGCTGAGTCAGGTGGGATTGCCCGTGATTTATGACGAGGTGAAACTGGATGTCGGCTATCGGATCGACATTCTTGTTGAAGACAGTGTGATCATTGAACTCAAAGCCGTCGAGAAAGTGATCGCTCTCCATGAAGCGCAGTTGATCTCGTATCTGAAGCTGAGCGGCAAGAAGGTCGGACTGCTGCTGAACTTCAACGTCACTCGACTCAAAGACGGCATCACACGACTGGCGAACTGAGGCAGCTACCACAGCGGGCACGGAGAGACACAGAGCATTGAAATCATAACTCATCCTCTGTGCTCCTCCGTGATCTCTGTGGTAGTCCCGATCCCGAACCGAAACGGATCAGCGGAATCAAGAATCAGAGTGGTCTCCGCTGTAATGAATGCCAGTCCCGTGATCGTCGGGATGATGGCGTTTTCACCAGCTTCATAGCTTCCTTCAAACACACTGCCGAGGATGCTTTCCTGCCGCCACACCTCGCCGGGAGCGAGTTTTCCATCTGCGGCGAGGCAGGCGAGCTTCGCGCTCGTGCCGGTGCCGCAGGGTGAGCGGTCATACTCGCCTCCAGGGCACAAAACGAAGTTCCGGCTGTGATTCGCGACATCTTGCGGCGGACCAAATAGCTCGACGTGATCGACTTCCGGGTAGCCTGCGGCACGAACGGCCTCGCGCATCGCCAAACTGGCCTGCGTGAGCTGCGGCACGTTTTTCAGCGTGAGATGAAGGCCATGATCCGACACAAGAAAGAACCAATTTCCGCCCCACGCGACATCTCCGGTCACGCCGCCGGCTTTGATGCCTTTCGCTTTACGAAACGAAGGCACGTTGCGAATGCTCACGCGGCCATCGTCATTCAGCGTGGCCGTCACGATGCCGACGGGTGTCTCCACGCGATGTTCGCCTGCTGAGATGCGCCCCAGATGCTTCAGCGTCGCGATGAGGCCGATCATGCCATGACCGCACATGCCGAGCAGGCCGACGTTGTTGAAGAAGATGACGCCAGCGGCACACGACACGTCTTTCGGTTCCACGAGCAAAGCGCCAACGATCACCTCATACCCGCGTGGCTCGCAGATGATGGCGCGGCGATACGTTTCCAGATCATCCGCCGTCACGCCGCCGAGCACGACACGCGTGGGCTCGCCGCCGGTGTGGGAGTCGATGATGGGAATGCGCTTCATGCCCACACGGTGGCCCGAGCGAGGAGCGCTTCTTGGCTGATTCCAGCAGCGAGGGCGTGAATTCGCTCAAATCGCCAAGACGCCCGTGCTGCTGCCGAAGGTATCGGCTTCGATGCCCATGTTTTGCATGAGGCTGACGAAGAGATTGCCCATTGGCGTGTTGTTTTTCGCGTCGCCAGTGTGGTGTTTGCCATGCTTGAAGCCGCCGCCGGCGAGCAAGAGCGGCAGGTTGTGCCAGTCGTGTGAGTTGGCGTTGCCGAGATTACTGCCGTAGAGCACGGCGGTGCTTTCGAGCAGTGATTTGGAGCCTTCTTGCTTCGCTTTGAGCTTCGTCATCAACGTGCCGAGCGCTGCAAGCTGAGCGGTTTCGATCAACCGAAGCTGAGCGATCTTTTCGGGATCCTGACCGTGGTGAGAGAGGTTGTGGTGATCGGCTTTGACACCTGGGATGGTGGGCACATCGCCGCGACCCTGAATCATGATGGTGATGAGGCGTGTGCTGTCCGTCTGGAAGGCGAGCGGGACGAGGTCAAAGAGCAGATTCATGCGCCCGATGAGGTCTTTCTCGTCCTGCAGGTCCTTCGGTGGCGGCGCATCGACCTTGGGCTTCGGCTTCTGCACCCAGGCTTCGGCCTTTTGCAGGCGCTGCTCCATCTCACGCACCGAAGTAAAATATTCGTCGAGCTTGTCGCGATCCGCGCTGCCGAAGCGCTTCTCCAGCCGCTTCGCCTCCTCGCCCACGGTATCCATGATGCTGCGACCTTCGTGGAGTTTGCGCATCTGCTGCTGGATCTCCGCAGCGCTGCCATCGAGGAAGAGCTTGGCGAAGATTTTCGAGGGTTTCGACTCCGCCGGGATCATGACGCCGCTGCGAGTGTAGCTCTGGCTGCCACCACCGCCGGTGTTGAACTGCAGTGACGGGTAGCGTGTTTCAAAACCGATCTTCTCCGCGATGAACTGATCGAGCGAAATGGTGTTGCGGAAGCCGCCGAGTCCCGGATGCCGTGCGCCAGTGAGCCAGGTCAATTCCGAGGCATGCCCATCGCGTCCATTTTGATCTGGGTGACTGAGGTTCGAGAAGACGGTGAAGTCCTGCCGATGCGCCTCGATCATCTTCAAATACGGCGTTGGCGTGTAAGCATCGCCACTCTCCGCCGGGAAAAAATCCGGCCCATAAATGCCGAGCGAGGCACAAATCGTCACGAGCCGCTTCGGCGGCACGGCCTCGGCGGCGAGCGCCCGCCTTCCCCACATGGCATCGAGAAACGGCAGGGCGAGCGAGACTCCAGAAGAACGGAGGAAAGTTCGGCGAGAGAGAGGGGAGTTCATTGGTTTGAACCTGCAAGATTCTGTGCGGCTGGCAAGCCCTCCTCGTCACCTGCTCACGCCACGAGTAAAAATTCCACGCCCTCCACCCAGCCCTGGCTGATGAGATGCCTGGCAATGGCTTCGCGGGCACCGCGATTGGCCACGCCGCCGAGGATGAGGCTTTGATCGCGAGGCGGCAGTTCATCCGCGAGCCGCACCTCGCGACCATCGCGACGTTGGCCGCGTTTGGATTCATCCACATCGATGAAGCCGGTGATGAGATCGGCGATGGGATCAAAGCGTCGCCGCGTGATCCGGCCAGCACCCCAGAGCCAGATTTCACGGCCACCGGCATGCGCCACGAGCCAGCGGCGGAGGTAAGCGAGCTTCATGGCGTAAAACGAATCCACCGAGTAACGCGGATCGGTGCGTGAGAGACGCTGCGGCGGATCATTCCAGGTGAGCAGCTCCTGCTCGACCTTGCCAAACGGCACGCCGGCCTCCAGCCAGCGGAGCCAAAGCTCGTAGTCCTCGGGGAAATCCCCTTCACAATAGCCGCCGTGCTCAGCGAGCAGCCGACGCCGAAACATCACACTCGGATGCGCCACCGGTGCCTCGACAAAGCGACGCAGCGCCATCGACTCGGGCGTGCGCAGCGCATTGATCCAATCGACATGCACCGCATAGCCAGCTCCATCACCGCCAAACCTCACGAGGCCTGAAACGAGGCCGATGGAAGGCTGCGCCTGCAAAAAGGCGTGTTGGAGCTCCAGCCGCTGCGGAGCCATCACATCATCCGCATCCATGCGAGCGATGAAGTCTCCTCGGCAGGCCTCGCCGCCATGTTGCAGCGCTTTGGCGATGCCTGAAGCAGTCTGCCTCAAGACGACGAGGCGTGCATCCTGAGCGGCCAGATGGGCGAGCAAGGCGGGTGTGGCATCCTTCGAGCCGTCATCCACGATGACGAGTTCCCAATCCGTCCACGTTTGCGCCTGCACGCTGCGAACCGCCGCCTCCAGCGTCGCGGCGGCATCACGCACGGGCATCAACACGGAGATGGCGGGTGGTATCGGCATTCGGCGGCTCGAAATACTTCAACAATCAGCAATCGGCATTCATCAATCGAGTAATCCTTCGCTCCGATCACACCGAACCGCCCCAGAAACCGCAGATTGCTGAACTCTGATTGCTGATTGTTGAAGTGAGGCCCGCTCCAGAGGCAGAGGAACTGATTTTTGCAATCTGCGCCCAGGTCGCTAGAGTCCCGTCATGCCTTCATCCACTGCCACCCTCGCCGAGATCGCATGATCCGCTTTTTGCTCAGCCGCCTGCTTCAGGGTGTCATCGTGATCTTCATGGTGATCACGATCACGTTTTTCCTTTCCAAGATGATTCCTGGTGGGCTGATTCAAAACGAGAAAAATGTCTCGCCGGTCACTTTGAAGGCACAGGCGGAATACTATGGCTGGGACAAGCCGCTGATCGTGCAGTGGTGGAAGCAGATCGTGCATTACGCGACCTTCGACATGCCGGAATCGACTCATTTTCGAGGACGCTACATCGACGAGATCATCGCTTCCGGATTTCCTGTATCGGCGTCCGTCGCTGTTTTGGCGCTTTCGATTGCGTTGAGCATCGGCATTCCTGTGGGAGCGATCTCTGCTCTGAAACCCCATACGTTGGAAGACCGCGTCAGCATGCTCGCCACCACCACTGGCATCTGCACGCCCACCATGGTTTCCGGTCCCATCATCGCCTTGGTGCTTGGATTGCATTTGCGCTGGTTCAATGCCTCCGGCTGGCAGGAAAGCGGTGACGTGGTGCTGCCTGCGGTGACACTCGGCATCATCTACAGCGCCTACATTGCCCGCTTGATGCGTGGCAGCCTACGGGAGACGCTGGCTTTGGAATTCATCCGCACGGCAAGGGCCAAGGGGGCGGGAGAGATCGCCGTCGTCTTTCGGCATGCCATGAAACTGGCCTGCCTCCCGGTGCTGAACTTTCTCGGTCCAGCAGCGGCGGGCCTGCTCACGGGTTCGTTTGTGGTCGAGACGACTTTTCAGCTTCCTGGACTGGGACAGTTCTTCATCGCGGCGGTGAAGAACAATGACCACCAGCTCACGATGGGTCTTTCCGTGCTGTTCGCGGCTCTCATCGTGTTCTTCAACCTGCTGGTGGACCTTCTACAGGCCTGGCTGAACCCTCGCATCCGTCTCCAAGCATGAGCGACTCCTCCCCAAGCCTTTCACCGATGCAGGCGGCGTGGCGGCGGTTTTGCCGCCACCGCATCAATTTAGCCGCGCTGGGCTTTTTGATCCTGCTGATCGTGCTCTGCGTGCTGGGGCCGCTTTTTTCGCCTTATGCCCAGGATGCGCAGGACCTTGAATTGAAGGCAGTGAATATCTCCGCGCCGCATTGGCTGGGCACGGACACGCTCGGACGCGACATGCTCACCCGCATCCTGCAGGGTGGACGCGTCTCGCTGTCCGTTGGCTTGCTCGCCACCGCCGTCGCCGCGTGCATCGGCGTGACGTACGGCCTCATCAGTGGCCTTGCCGGAGGTCGCATCGATGCGGCCATGATGCGTGTGGTGGACATCCTGTATGCCTTTCCCTTCATCAATTTCGTCATCCTGCTCATGGTGGTCTTTGGGCGGCAGTTCTGGCTTATCTTTGTGGCCATCGGTGCGGTGGAATGGCTCACGATGGCCCGCGTGGTGCGTGGGCAGGTGCTTTCGCTGAAGAACCTCGAATTTGTCACCGCAGCAAAGGCCAGCGGCGCGAGTTTCCGGCACATCGTGCGCAAGCACTTGCTGCCAAATGTGATCGGCCCCGTCATCATTTACGCCAGCCTCACGGTGCCCGGTGTGATGCTGCTGGAGGCCACGCTGAGCTTCCTCGGCCTCGGCATCCAGCCGCCAGATGCGAGCTGGGGCGTGCTCCTCGGCGATGGTTCACAGGTGATGCAGACCTATCCGTGGCTGCTGCTTTATCCCGGCTTGTTCTTCAGCAGCACGCTGCTGGCGCTGAACCTCCTTGGCGATGGTTTGCGGGATGCGTTTGATCCGAAATCGGCGGCGCAGGAGTAAAATCGATCGGCATCGTGTAACTCTTTTTCGGATTCCGTGCAGAGAGGAATGCAATCGCATCTCCTCCATGAAAACCACATCTCTCCTCCGTCGCAGCCTCGCTGCTCTCACGCTCCTCGTTCCGGCTCTCGCCTTTGGTCAGGGCCAGCTCACGCCTCCGCCCTCCACCTTCTCTTATCTAGGAGAGCGGGCACTCGATGCCACCGGCAGTCCCGTGGCATCCATGAAGACTCTTATGCACATCGATGCCGGTGAGCACATCCCCAGCCGCGATGCCGCCAAGCCAAAGCTCAACGGCAGCCTCGGCTATTACGAGCTGGACCATCCTGGCCGATACTATCTCACCGAAAACCTCGCCAAACACATCATCATCGCCTCCGATAATGTGACGCTTGACCTCGGCGGCTTCGAGATTCGTTACTCCGGCGTGGGCACCGGCCCAGTGGCCGTCCAGGGAGCTGGCGGCCCGGTCATCTATCACCGCACGAAGGTGATGAACGGGCGCATCCGTGGAAACTGGATTCAGGGTGCCCTGCTCGGCAATGACAGCGTCGTGAACGGCGTGGATGTCTCCGAAATCGCCACCTATGGCATCAAGGTGGGCCATGACAGCCTTGTCTCTCAGTCCCGCGTGCGCGGCCCATGGCTGCCGGGGCCGGGCGCAGGTGCTCCAGGGCCTCACAGCGGCATCTACACCGGCACAGCATCCGTCATCAGCGCCTGCACCTCCACGGGCATCCAGGGCATCGGCATTCAGGGCCAGGACAATGTGCGTGTGGTGGACTGCACCGTAAACGAGGTGGCCGGGTGTGGCATCGTCACCGCTCATGGCGGCGCGGTGGGAGGCAGCAGCGTGCGCACCTGTGGCGTCACCGGCTTTGATCTCAATCAAGGCAGCTCCCTGCATAACAGCACCGCCACCAGTTGCGGAGGTGCAGGCGTGCATGTGCGCAATGGCTGCTCGCTGCAAAACGTCACCAGCCTAAACAACTCCAGCCATGGCTTCCTCGTCGAAAACACCTCCCCGCCCGGCATGCCCCCCGTTTTCGATAATGCCACGAACCTCCTCCAGTGCGTGGCGCAAAACAACACGGGCGATGGCTTCCGCGTCACCAGCGAATGCTCCTTCACCCACTGCACCGCAGACCGCAATGGCATGCCAGGCATGATCGGCGGCCCTCCAGCCACCGGCGATGGCTTTTACTTCAGCGATCAATGCCGCCTCACCAACTGCGTAGCGAGCAATAACCTCGCCGATGGCTACCACGGCAATCAGGGCAACACCATCGACCACTGCAGCGCCTCCTCGAACGGCAAATTCGGCGTCGAAGTCGCGAGTGATCAAAACAACGTCATCCACAGCAGCTTCCGCTCAAACACCATGGCTGCCATCCAGCCCGCTCCCGGCACTGGCGGCCTCGCCCCCGTGCAGACACCGAACACTCCAGGCGTGAATCCCTTCGCCAATCTCGGCCTCTGATCCTCCCGCGTCGAAACAACGCACTCCTCACCGCCATGAATCCCTTCCATCCTTTCAACCTGCGCCAGCCGCTGCTGCCGCCGCCTGCGAAGACGCCGCCCCTGCCACCTCCACCTCTGCTGCTCCCGCCTCCGGCGCTGCATGCGATGCTCATGCTCGTCTTTCTCGCCTCCGCCTCACTCGCCAGCGCCGCCAGCACCATCATCACCGGTTTTCATCACGCCTATGCCGCCAATCTCGGCTGGACGAACTGGAAGCACGATACCTCCACGCCCAGCGGCATCTCTGCAGATCCGCTCATCTTGCGTGGTCACGCTTATGGAGCCAATTTCGGCTGGATCGATCTCGGTGATGGTGCCCCCGCCGGAGCAGATGGGCACTACACTCAGAGCGGGGGTGACATCGGCGTCAATCACGACGGCGCGGGAAACCTCAGCGGTCACGCCTACGCAGCCAACATCGGCTGGATCACCTTCGATCCCAGCATCGCCGTGCCGCCGCGGTTGGATCTCGTCACCGGAGCCTTCAGTGGCTACGCCTACGCCGCGAACTGCGGCTGGCTCTACCTCGGCGGACTAAAAACCACCCTCGCTCCCCTCGCCGATACCGATGGCAGCGGCGATGGCATCGCGGACTCGTGGGAGATCGAAAAGGCCGCCGCCGCCGGTTACGGCTCCAGCCTGAGCTTGCTCGGTGCGAATGCGAACAGTGATTTCGACGGCGATGGCATCAGTGACCGCGATGAATACCTCGCGGACACGAATCCCTTCAGCCCCGGCAGCCGCTTTGCCGTCACCGATTTCCAATTCGATCCGCTCACTGGAAACATCGACCTCGACTGGACCGGTAGCTCCCGCCGCAGCTTCACCATTTGGTGCAGCCGTGATTTGCAGACGTGGACGCAAGTCGGCAGCACGCAGACAGGTGGCAGCGCCGCCCTCTCCCTCGGCGGGCCATCCTCCAGCCATCTCTTCTTCCGCGTCAAAGCGGATGTGCCGCTGTCCCTCACCCCAGGTGGCGGCGGCCCAGGGATTTGAGTGCGTGATGGTTTTGACCTTCTCGGAACGTGTAGGAGCCATGAAACCATGGCTCCTCTTCGTTTTGGCTCTCCCACTTGCTGCGGCGGAGCTGCCAGACATCCAAAGCGTGCCCGCAGATCTGGTCGTACCGGCTTTGAGCGATGAAAAACCAGCTCCAGGTAGGCGGGTGCGTCATGGCCTCGATGTTTTGTATCTTCCGACGGATTGGCAAAAAGACACGAAGTGGCCAGTGATCGTCGAACTGGCCGGAAACGGCGGTTACAAGAACAAATATGGCGATGTGAGCACTGGGCTTCCCGAGGGCAGCAACCTTGGTTTCGGTCTTTCGGGAGGTCGCGGCCTCCTCTGGCTCTGCGTGCCGTATTTGAATGCGAAAGGCGATCAGGTGGCCATCTCCTGGTGGGGGGACAAACCAGCCTATGATCCGCAGCCGACGCTCAAACACCTCCGCGAAAGCGTAACGGGCATCTGCCGCGATTTCGGCGGTGATCCGACGAAGGTCGTGCTCGCCGGTTTTTCACGCGGAGCCATTGCCTGCGGTTACCTCGGCCTTCACGACGACGAAACCGCGAAGCTGTGGTGCGGCTTCTTTGCTTACAGCCACTTCGACGGCGTCAAGAAGTGGCCTTATCCGGGCTCAGGTCGTGACTCGGCCCTCGCGAGACTTCAGCGGCTCGGCCAACGCCCGGTCTTCATCTGCGGTGAAGGCTCCAACACTCAAGAAACGGAGTCCTACCTCCGCCCACTGCTTCCGAATGCCGATCTCACCTTCCTGAGCACGGGCTTTCGCAATCACAACGATGCCTGGACGCTGCGCCCGAGTGAGGCCCGCGAAAAGGCACGCGAGTGGCTGCATCGAGTCGTGAAGTGAGTCACTTCTTCTCCGTGTCGCCGAGGCCTTTCCATTGCTTGAGCGTCTTTTCGATGCGCTCGCGGATTTTCGGGAAGGGCGTTTTCAAAGCGTGGGCACGTTCGAGGTAGTCGAGGGCCTTCGTGGCATCGCCGAGCTGTTTGTGAGCGAGGGCGATGTGCTCGAGGATCTCGGCGTCCTCACTTTGAATCTCGGGGATGAGCTTTTCGGCGCGTTGGAAGTCGGCGAGGGCCTTGGCAAAATCACCCTTCTTGAAATGGAACCAGCCGAGGCTGTCGATGTAAGCGGCGTTGTCCGGGGAAAGCTCGTTGGCCTTGGCGATGAGTTCGCCGGCTTTGTCCAGGTTCTTGCTTTGCTCGAGCCACATGTAGCCGAGGAAGTTCATCGTGTTGGCAGCGGCCTCAGATTTTTCCCTCGGCGTGAGAGTGATGGATTTCTCCAGCATGCGGGAGGCATCATCCAAGCGCCCCAAGTGCTCCAAAGTGCTGCCGTATTGATAGTAGAAGGTGTGGTCGAGCAGCTCGGACTGCGAAGCACTGGCGAGCTGCTCGGCATCGGCGAAGTGCTTCGCGGCCTTTTTGTGCAGCTCGCGTGCCCGGCAGGAAAGGGCGAGCTGGAAGTGCGTGAGCGGCTGCTCGGGGAAGATTTTGACCGCTCGCTCGCCGAGGAGGCCCATGCGGTCAAACTGCCGCGTCTGCCACAGCAACGAGCCGAGGAAGAGGTAATCGTTCACTTCGCCGGAGCCCTGCTGAATGGCGGCTTCGAGCGGCGGGATGGCTTTATCCGGCTTGTCCCGCTTTTCATACTCGCGGGCCAGCAGACGGAGGTGATCGATTTCCTCCGAGGACTGCTTGGTGATGGCTTCGAGCATGGCGAGCGACTTCTCGGCTTCGCCAGAGGCCTCGTACATGCGGAAGAGGACTTTGCGGGCTTGCAAGCTGTTGTGCTGCTTCACGAGCTTTTCGCAGAGTTCGCGACTGCGGGTGAGCTCGTTGGTGAGGAGGTAATGCTGCGCCACCTCGAGCTGGATGTCCTCCGAATTGGCCGGGGTGACGTGGGCGAGCGCTTGATCGAAAAACGGGGCCACTTTGGCGAGGTGCTCGGTGCGCTGCTCGATCTGGCCGAGCGGCCACACGCGTTCGGCGGTGGTGGCGAGATCGAGCCAGAAGCGTGGATCGGTGCTGTCCTGCTTCGCCGCCTGCTCCATCACGGCGATGGCCGCGTCACGCTTGTTTTGCGTGAGATGATGCATCACGGCGGCCTCATAGACGGCGGCGTGACGCGGATATTTTTGCAGAGCCGTCGTTACCGCCTTCGCGGCGCGGTCATCCTTCTCGAAAACATCCTCCGGCGGGTAGGTGCTGGCAAAGCGGGCTAGATTGAGCAGCGGTTCCGGGCTACCCGGATTGGCCTGGATGGCCTCGTCGAGGATTTTGAGGGCGGCTTCGCGTCCTTCGAATTGCAAGGCCATGCCCGCCGTGTGGTTGGCGAGTTCCGCGTTGGTGGGATCCGCTTTGAAAACGGCCCGGTAATGCTCCAGCGCCTGCCGGAGCTTTCCCGCCGTCTCGAATTGCAGCGCGGCGCTGTATTGCGCCATGGCATCCGCGTTCGCCGCGCCACGTGGCGTGAGGAGCAGGTCCGATTTCGGCGGCGGCAGCTTTCCAAGGGACATGTCCGCGTCGGAGGCGGCATGAAGAGGAAGCCAGATCAGTCCGATCTGGCACATTAACAGCCCCCAACTTCTCGACGCAGGTGCGTCAAGAAGTGCGGCGACTCGAATCACTCGAATCACTCTTCGGGGGCTGATCATGCCGCGGAGGCTAGCTTTTACGACTTGTAGCGCAAACGCTTCTTATGACGGTTCGCACGCATGCGCTTCTTGCGCTTGTGCTTGTTGATCTTCGTTTTTCTCCGCTTTTTGAGCGATCCCATGGTCGGTGTTCTCCTTGTGGTTTTGGCTTAGTCCCAGTGTTAGTGGACGATTTTATTGAGAGGATATTCCACGATGCCCTCGGCACCCAGCGCTTTGAGGCGCGGGATGATGAGACGCACGGTGGCCTCGGCAATGACAGTTTCGACGGCAACCCAGTCGCATCCGGCGAGCTGGGAGACGGTGGGTGAGCGCTGCGAGGGCAGCACGGCGACGACCTCCGCCACCTTGGCGGCGGGGACGTTCATCTTGAGGCCCACCTTGTCGCGGGCTTCGAGAGCGCCTTTGAGCAGCATGACGATGGTCTCCATCTTCTCACGCTTCCAGGCGTCCTTGGCGGCGGCCCGGCTGCTCACAAATTGAGGGTAGCTCTCCATGATCGTGTCCACGATGCGCAGCTTGTTCGCTCGCAGCGAGGAGCCGGTCTCCGTGATGTCCACAATGGCATCGACGAGTTCCGGCACTTTCACCTCCGTGGCACCCCAGCTAAATTCGACCTCGGCCTTCACGCCGTGGCTTTCCAGGTAGCGCTGCGTGAGGCCCACGGCCTCCGTGGCGATGCGCTTGCCCTGCAAATCCTTGACGCTCTGAATGGGAGAATCATCCGGCACCACGAGCACCCAGCGTGTGGGCTTCGAGGTGGCCTTCGAGTAGCGCAAATCGGTGATCACCTCCACATCGGCACCGTTTTCGGCGATCCAATCACGCCCGGTGATGCCGCAATCGAGGAAGCCATGATCCACATAGCGCCCGATCTCCTGTGCTCGCAGCAGGCGCAGTTCCAGCTCATCATCGTCCACCGTGGGGCGATAGGAACGGCTGGAGACGACCACATTGAATCCCGCCCGCTTGAAAAGCTCGAGCGTAGGCTCCTGCAGGCTGCCCTTTGGCAGGCCGAGGCGGAGAGTGTTTTTCGATTCAGACATGTGGGGTTCCGGGGAAAGGGGGGCGGAGATTAACGGCTTTTCCCCGGCTGGCGAGGGTTTTTTCAGGGCCGTTTGTCTCTCCAAGTGCCGCAAAAGGCTTTATTTCGTGGCGATACCCGCCTCACCGGCCTCCCAGGCCATGCCGCAGGCCCGAATCGCCACCGCCGTGGCTCCGGCTGGCCATTCGGTGCTGAGCTGGTCTTTGAAGAAGGATTTCCACGTCACCCAACGGCCGCCGATCTGAGCCTGGAGCACCCACCAGCGAGTCTGCGACATCCAGCGTTCGTCGCCGTGCTTCCACTCGACGTGCATTTTGCCCTCCGGCTGGGTTTTGCCGACGAGCGGGGCGGGCAGCAGCGCCTGGCTCAGCCACGGCGAAGACGGCGGGATGGCGTGCGTGGTGTAGGCACGCTCCATCGTGTAGGTGGCGATCTTGCCGGTGTTCTTGTGCAAAGCACCGAAGTTCCAATGAAAGTGCCCGGGGGTCATTTTGAGGCCGCGTTCACGCAGCACACTCATCTGGCGGAGGATTTCACCGGCGACGCGATCGGTGCCGATGTTCGAGGTGTTCATGCCAGGCCAGATGTGACGGCCTTGCGTGTTCTGCTCCAGCCACCAGTCGTAGTAGGTGGTGAAGCCGAGCTTCGGCCGGTCGATGGTCCAGTAGAGCTGCGGGGTGAAATAATCGACCCAGCCGTTTTGCAGCCACTTCTTCGAGTCCGCGCCGAGGTCCTCATACGGATCGAGACCACCGCCAGTGCCTTCGGGATGATTCGGACGCCACAGGCCGAAGGGGCTGATGCCGAACTTCACATAGCGTTTGATGGCTTTGATGCCCTCGTAAGTGGCCTGCACGGTCTGATCCACATTCTGGCGTCGCCAGGCGGTGAGTTCCAAAGGACCGCCCGTGGCTTTGTAGCGGGCGTAAGTGTCCGCATCGGGGAATTCGACCTTCTTTTTGTCCGGGCCGGTGATTGGGTAGGGGTAGAAGTAATCGTCGATGTGAATGCCATCCACATCGTAGCGACGCGTCACATCCAACATGACGGCGACGGCCTGCTGACGCACCTCCGGCACGCCAGGGTTCATCCACCAGTCGATGTTGTATTTCATCGTCCACTCCGGGTGCTTGCGGCGGATGTGATCCGCGCTTGGCGCATGCTTTTCACCGGCGAGCGCCCGGTAAGGATTGAACCAGGCATGCAGCTCCATGCCACGTTTGTGCGCCTCGTTAACGGCGAACTCAAGCGGGTCCCAACCGGGTGATTTACCCATCGCTCCCATCAAGAAGGGTGACCACGGTTCGATCTCGGAGGCATACATGGCATCGCCCGCAGGCCGCACCTGGAAGATGAGCGCATTGAGGCGCAGCTTCGCGGCGGAGTCGATCAGCGTGAGGAGCTGCTCCTTCTGCTTCGCCACGGGCAAACCGGGCTCGCTGGGCCAGTTGATGTTCCGCACCGTGGCGATCCACGAGCCGCGGAGTTCGCGAGCGGGAGGTGGGACGGCGTTTTGAGCACGCAAAGCTCCCGCAAAGCCGAAACAGGCCGCGATCAAGGTGGTGCCAAGTTTTGAAGTCATCGCTTTATCCTAACCCCATGGCTTTCACTTCGCGATTCGATACAGCGCCTTATCCGTGCGGATGAAGAGTGCCTCGCCGTCGGTGGATGGGCTGGCCATGATGGAGCCGTCGAGGGTGTTTTGGGAGAGCAGTTGGAAGATGCGGCCAGCTTTGACGAGGCTCACCACGCCTTCGCGGCTGCCGATGAGGATCTTGTCGTTGGCTAAAATCGGGCTGGAACTGAATTTGCCGCCCAAACGCTCGCGGTACATGGCCTCGCCTGTCTGCGTGTCCACACAGCTCAGGATGCCGCCGTCATCGACATAGTAGAGCAGGCCGTCGTGCAGCAGCGGCGAGCACATCTTCGGGGCGTTCTTGTTGTTCTGCCAAGCCACCTCGGGTGTGGCAGCACCAGCGTGTTTCAAGGCGGTGATGTTCGATTTGCCGAAGGCGGTGCTGAAATAGATCCTGTTGTCATCGGCCACGGGCACGGTGGACATGGAAAAGCCCAGCTCGCCGTAGTGGACCTTCCAAAGCTCTTTTCCGGTGGCCGGATCATAGCCGTAGATGTTGTTCGCCGCGGAGCTCACCAGCACCGGAATGCCGCCACTCTGGATCACCAGCGGTGTGCCATAGGCCTTCTTTTGCTGCGGACGCGGGTCCATCTCGCCACTGCGCATGGTCTTCCACGCCACCTTGCCTGTCTCCGTGTCAAAAGCCGCGATGAACTGCGTGTCGCTGCCATCGAAGTGGGCGATGAGGCGGTTCTTCCACAGCACCGCCGTCGAGCCGGGGCCATTTTCGTGCATGATGTGCAGCTCTTCGTTTTTCCACAGCACCTTTTGCGTGGCCGTATCAAGACAGACCGTGCCGAATGAACCGAAGTGCGCATACAATTTGCCACCCGCGAGCACCGGCGTGGGCGAGGCGTAGCTGTTGAGCTGATGCGCCCACTGCGGCTCCTTCACGTTCAGCAATTCGATGTCGTGCAGCAGCTTCCCGCTTTCACGATCCACCTCCAGCGCCCGCAGGCTCAGCGATTCGAGCACGACGAGCGGCTGATCACCCGTGTTCGTTTTCAAGCGACGCTCCGCTTCTTCCTTGGTGGCTACCTTCTCAATCGCCGTCGTCATCCAGATCACATCGCCACCGATCACCGGCGTGGAATGTCCGCGACCTGGCAGCTCCGTCTTCCACGTCACGTTGCTCGTTTCGCTAAAGGTCTCCGGCAGCTTCGCGATGGTCGCCACACCTTGTCCCGAAGGCCCACGCCACTCCGGCCAATCGGCGGCGGCCACGTTCAAAGAGGAAACGGCAAGGCAGAGCAATAGTCGGGAGGTCATGCGAGAGACTCAACGTGGCCGACGAAAGGGCTTTCACAAGCAGCAGGCCTTTCTCACGAGACAAAAAAGGCGCTGGATCATGCGATCCAGCGCCGAAGAGCGTTTCGAGCTGTCTTGAAGCTTAGTCGAGCTTCTTGATGAGCAGCGCCGAGTTGTGGCCGCCGAAGCCAAAGCTGTTGCTGAGGGCGGCGGTGAGCTTGGCGGGGCGGGCGGTGTTCGCGACCACATCGACATCGACCTCGGGGTCGAGGTTTTCGACGTTGATCGTGGGTGGGACCACTTGATCGCGAAGCGCCATGATGCAGGCCGCGAGTTCGATGCCGCCAGCGGCTCCGAGAAGGTGACCGGTCATCGACTTCGTGCCGGAGACGAGCAGGCCTTTCTGAGCGTATTCGCCGAAGGTGCGCTTGATGGCACGCAGCTCACAAAGATCGCCGACAGGCGTGGAGGTGGCGTGGGCATTGATGTAGCTCACATCGGTGGCGTTGAGCTTGGCGTGGCGCAGGGCCATTTCCATGCACTTCGAGGCACCGAGACCTTCAGGATGCGGGGCGGTGAGGTGGTAGGCATCAGCCGTGACGCCGTAACCGGCCAGCTCAGCGTAAATCGTGGCTCCGCGCTTCTTGGCGTGCTCGTATTCTTCAATGACGACGACGCCGGCACCTTCACCCATGACGAAACCATCGCGGTTGATGTCCCAGGGGCGGGAGGCACGTTCGGGCTCGTCATTGCGCATGGAGAGCGCTTTCATGTTGCCGAAGCCGGAGAGGCCGCAGGGACGGATGGAGGCTTCCGAGCCACCGCAGATGATGGCATCGGCATCGCCGAATTTGATGATGCGCCAGGCTTCGCCGATGTTGTTGTTGGAGGTCGCACAGGCGGTGGTGATGCACATGTTCGGCCCCATGAAGCCGAATTCCGTGGCGATCATGCCGGTGGCGATGTTCGTGATCATCATCGGGATGAGGAAGGGGCTCACGCGGCCGGGTCCCTTGTTCAAAAGGATCTCATACTGCGTTTCGATGGTGCTCAGGCCACCGATGCCGCTGCCGACCATCACACCGATGCGATGGGGATCGAGGGCGTCCGGGTTCAATCCGGCGTCTTTGGCAGCCATTTTGGAGGCGGCCATGGCGAGCTGGAAGAAGCGGTCCGCCCGGCGGGCCTCCTTGTGGTTGTTGAAGAAGGGCGTGGGGTCAAAATCCACGACTTCGCCGGCGATTTTGCAGTCGTACTTCTCGGTGTCCATCGACTGAATGCGACGGATGCCGCTCTTGCCGGCGACGAGGTTCTTCCAGAAGTCGTCCTTATTGTTGCCGAGGGGGGAGACGACTCCGAGCCCGGTGATGACGACGCGACGTTCGCTCATGAGTGTGTGCTGTGAGGGGTTAATAGGAGGGCGAGAGAACACGGGATGCACCTCCGGGCAAGGGAAAAGCTGCCCTCACCGTCTTCGCTACACGAGGCGGCCGGTCACATAGTCCTCGGTGAGCTTGTTTCCAGGCTTGGTAAAGAGGTCCAGCGTATCGCCGGTTTCGATGACCTTGCCTTTGTAAAAGAAGGTGGTGCGGTCGGCAATGCGCTTCGCCTGCTCCATGTTGTGGGTGACGATGACGAAGGTGTAACTCCCCCGCAGGCTCAAGATGAGCTCTTCGATCTTCGCCGTGGCGATGGGGTCCAGCGCGGCGCAGGGCTCATCCATCAAAAGGATGCGTGGCTGGAGGGCGATGGCTCTGGCGATGCACAGACGCTGCTGCTGGCCGCCGGAGAGGCCGGTGGCGAGCTCCTGGAGGCGGTCTTTGACCTCCTCCCAGAGGGCGGCGGCCTTCAGGCTGCGTTCGGCGGCATCCATCAGCTCGGCTTTATCGGTGATGCCAGCGACGCGGAGGCCATAGACGGCGTTTTCAAAGATGCTGCGCGGGAAGGGATTGTACTTCTGGAACACCATGCCAATCTGACGGCGCAGCGCGATGGGGTCCACCTCCGGCGAGTAGAGATCGACGCCATCCACCTTGATCGTGCCGCTGACGACGCGGGCACTATCGACGAGGTCATTGATGCGGTTGATGCTGCGCAGCAGCGTGCTCTTGCCACAGCCGGATGGTCCGATGAAGGCCGTCACGTCCTCGCTGCGGATTGGCAGATCGACATCGAAGAGCACCTGATGATCTCCGTAAGCGTAGTTGAAGCGCTCGACGGAGATGATGGGGTGTGGTGTGGCGGATGGAGAATCGGTGGGCAAGAGAGAGCGGTCAGAGGTAAAAGGTGGCTGTCAATTCGTCCTCGTCCTCCTACTCGAACTCGTCCTGGATGAACGAGCATTCGAGGGAAGACGAGCATTCGAGTAGTTTCAGGACGTTCGGAGCATGGGGTGAAGGCGGAGCGGAAAAATCGAGGACGAGTAGGAGGACGAGTTCGAGGACGACTAACTGAACGTCCCGCGAAGATACGAATCGGTCAGTTTCTCGCGGGGATTGGTGAAGAGTTCCTCGGTGGGGGCAAATTCGACGAGCTTGCCGAGGTGGAGGAAGGCGGTGAAATCGCTCACACGCACGGCTTGCTGCATGTTGTGGGTGACGATGACGACGGTGTAATCACGGGCGAGCTGGGTGATGAGTTCTTCGATCTTGAGCGTGGCGATGGGATCGAGCGCGGAGCAGGGCTCATCCATGAGAAGCACATCCGGCATGGTGGCGATAGCTCGGGCGATGCAGAGGCGCTGCTGCTGGCCGCCGGAAAGGCCAAGGGCATGGGCGTGGAGACGGTCTTTCAGCTCGTCCCAAAGGGCGGCCTGCGTGAGCGAACGCTCCACCGCTTCGTCGATGGCCGTTTTGTCCTTCACACCATGCACGCGGAGACCGTAGGCCACGTTTTCGTAGATGGTCTTCGGGAAAGGATTCGACTTCTGGAAGACCATGCCCACCTGCTTGCGGAGCTGCGTGAGATCGACATCGGCATCGTGGATGTTCTTGCCTTTGACGAGGATCTCGCCCTTCGAAACGCGGGCTCCAGCCACGCGGTCGTTCATGCGGTTGATGCAGCGCAGCAGCGTGCTCTTCCCACAGCCGGAGGGACCGATCAAAGCGGTGACGCGGTGGTATTCGACATCGAGATGGATGCCCTGCAGCGCCGCCTTGCTGCCATAGCAAAAGTCCATGTCGTGGATTCGGACGACAGGAGCGGGAGAACTTTGAACATTCAACATGGAACGTTGAACCTTCAACGGCCCTGCATCGCTCGATGGAGATTGCTTGGTCATTCAATGTTCAACGTTGAAAGTTCGATGTTCAATGTTCTGAGCGGTCACCATTTGTATTTCTTTCTCAAGTGGATGCGCAGCCAGATGGACGTGGCGGCGAGGGAGGCGACGAGGATGAGGAAAACGAAGACGGAGCCGTATTGGGCCTGCTCGGAGTATTCGTTTTGCGGGATCTTCGCGGCGAGGGTGTAGATGTGATACGGCAGCGCCTGGACGCTCTCGGTGAAGACGCCGAGGCAACGCTGCACGCTCTGCTCCCAGTGAGCAAACATCCCGGCATCCGCCGGCAGTGGCGGGAGGTCTTTTTGCCACGGCAGCTTGTCTTTAAAGGCCAGCGCAGCGGTGAACATGATCGGCGCGGTCTCGCCAGCGGCACGGGCGATGCCGAGGATCGTCGAGGTCAAAATGCCGGGTGTGGCAAAGGGCAGCACGCTGCGCCAGATCGTCTGCCAGCGGGTGGCTCCGAGGGCCATGCTGGTCTCGCGGAAGCCCTGTGGCACGGCTTGGAGGCACTGCTCGCTGGCGGTGATGATGACGGGCAGGATGACGAAGGCCAGGGTGAAGCCGCCGGAGAGCACGCAGGTGTCCCAGCCTTGGAAGCTGAGGTTCGTGAAGCCGAGCGGGATGACGAAGACGGCACGATCCGCCGGCAGATCGGTCAAAACCGGGGCGGTGAGCACGAAAGCGCCCAAACCGAACAAGCCGAAAACCACCGAGGGCACGCCAGCGAGGTTCAAAATGGCGAGACGGACCATTTCGATGAATTTGCCCTTCTTCGCATACTCGCTGAGGTAGATGGCGCAACAGACGCCGAGGAAAAGCGCGACGGTGACGCTGACGAGGACGAGCAGGGCGGTGCCGACGATGGGACCGAGGATGCCGCCGCCGGCATAGGAGATGGTTTTTTCGCTGCGAAGCTCATTTCCGAGCTGCTTTTTGATCGTTTCAGCCTCTTGGGGAGAGGTTTGGGTGACACGGCCTTGCTTGTCCTCGATGACGTGGAGCGTGCCCGGCAGCTCGGTGAGGAAGCTGGTGTCGATATACGGGAATTCGGGCTTCAGAAGCGCGGGCAGGCCTTTGTGGCTGATGTGGGCGAAAATGGCCACCGTGACGAAAACCACGAAATAACTGCCCAATCGCAGCAGCCAGCGCATGGCGGTTTCACGCCTGCGGGCACTGTCATTGTCGCCGGAGAATGGATTGGAGGCGCTCATGATTTCGGAGTCTCCAATCGTCTGGCAAAGGCTCGGGCGCACCAGTTGACCACGAGCGAAATGATGAACAGCAGGATGCCCACCATGAAAAGCGCCTGCCAGTGGCCGGAGCCACGGGAGACTTCGCCGAGTTCCTGAGCGATGATGCCGGTGAGAGTGTGCGCTGGCTGGAAAACGACGCCGAGGCCATCACCGAAGTCCGGAATGGCGATGCGGTTACCGGCGACGAGCAGCACCACCATGGTCTCGCCGATCACGCGACCGAGGCCGAGCAGAATGCCGGCGAGGATGCCGCTCAAGGCGGCGGGGACGATGACGCGGAAAACGGTTTGCAGCTTGGTGGCTCCGAGGGCCTCGCTGGCGGCTGCGTAGGACTGCGGGACGCTGTTGAGGGCGTCCTCAGCCAAACTGAACATGGTGGGCACGGCCATCAAGGCGAGCAGGCAGCCCGCGTTGAACATGTTCAGCCGTTCCTCAATGGGAAAACCCGGCAGCCAGGCGAGCAGCGGCCAGTGGCTGACGGATTTGATGAGATCTCCCAGGAGGGCGATGCCGATGAAGCCGAGCACGATGGACGGGATGGCCTGGATGAATTCGATCACAGGTTTGATGTACTCTTTTTCACGATCACTGGCAAACTGGCTGGTGTACACCGCCGCCGCGATGCTCAGCGGCGTGGCGATGAGAAGCGCAATGACCGAGATGAGCACGGATCCTGTCAACAACGGCACCACACCGTAAAAATCCTGCCAAGGGCTGTTCGTGATCCAGTGGGGGCCGAAGCAAAACCCCAGCGCGGCATGAAACATGGACACGGTGTGCATGCCGTCCCACTCGAGCACCTTTTCACGTATCCCGGCGGTCTGCACAGCTTGCTCAGGCAGCAGTTCCCTCACCTGAGCGAGCAATTCGGCCGCCTCTTCAGAGCGTGTTTCGGCCGGCAGCGCGGCCTGCGCCTGCTTCAGGCGGCTGCCATAGTCATCGAGCCGCGTCAGCAGGGTCTCACGGGCATCAAGAATGGGTTTGAGCTGATCCGGGAAATGCACCTCCGGCTGGTCACGCGAGGAGAGGCGCTTCTGCGCGAGTTCCTTGGTATTGCGGGCGTGTTTGTGAAGCGGGACGAGTGTTTCGTAGAGAGCCGCCGGAGCCTGCTCGCAGGCGGCGACGGCAGCGGAGAGCGGCGCGAACTGCGCACGCGCAGCGGTGTCCTGCCTAGCAAACTCGGCCTCCAGGGCGGTGAGCATCGGTAGCAGCTCGGTGTTTTCCGGCGTGAGGGTGGCGAGCTCGCGGCGAAACTGCTCAACCTCACGTGAACTGAGCACAGACGGGATGGGGATCGACATCGCCGCTCTGCTGGTGGCCTGGCGGAGCTGATCACGCGGGTCGGCGAGTGTCTCGGGAGGCGCGGAAGCGGTGAGCACGACTTCGAGCGCGGCCCGTTCCGGCGCGGACATGGCCTGTACCTTGCCGATAAGCACGACGACAGCATCACGCCTTTGCTTAGCCTCACCTGTCAAGGTCGCTAGCTCATGGGCGAGCGCGCGGCGCAGCAGGCTGGTGGATTTGTCCTGCATTTCACGCACGGGCTGCTCCAAGAGATCACACAGCTCCATGCCAGACTTCCGATAGACATCGAGGCTCGCGCGATAGGTGGAAAGAAAGCCCGCGCCGTCCCGCAGCAGGAAGACCATGATGAGAACCAGCACGATGATCGCCACGCTGGCCATGGCGGAAAAGAACCGCCGCACCAGCGAGGCCCGCGTGATGCCGAAGAGAGAAAAGCCTTTCTTGCGCAGCAGCAACGGGCCGAGTGGCCTGGAGGCGGGTTGCTGACTGACGGGAGACATGGGCGGAGCGGCAAAAGGGGAAAGAGCGGACGGGAAAGGAGGACTATCGCGCCTTCGATTTCGGAACAAAGCCACAGCTTGAGACGATCACGTCACCGGCAGGGGTATTGATGTAATCCATGAAAGCTTTGACCATGCCAGATGGCTCGCCGCGGGTGTAGAGGTAGGTGGGGCGTGAGTAAGCGTAGCTTTTCACCATCGCGGGCACGGGCAGCACGCCATCGATGGAAACGATGCGCACCCCCTTCGCATCCGCATAGGCATAGCCGACGTAACCGACACCGTTGACGTTCGCTCCCACCTCGGCGGCGATCTGTTCATTGCCGGCCATTTTCTGCGTGCGGGTGCCGTATTCCAGATCTCCAAGAGCCAGTGACATGAAGTCTTTGTAGGCACCCGAGGAAGTGTTGCGCGTGTAGGCGGAAACCCGGCCCGGTTTGCCTTCCAGCTCCGACCAGTCACGGATTTCTCCGGTGAAGATCTGCCGGACCTGCTGACGAGTGAGATTGGTGACCGGGTTATCCTCGTTGACCACGATGACGATCAGGTCCCACGCGATTTCCATTTCGCGCAGGACGATGCCCTTCGACTCGCAGAACCGTGTTTCCTCCGCCTTGATACGCCTGCTGGACATGCCGATATCGGCCGTGTCGGACGCGAGATTGGTGAACGCCGTCGAGGAACCCTCCGCCGCGATGTCAAAGCTAAGCTGGCGGCCGTGGCTCAGCTTAAACTGCTCCGCGAGCTGCGGCACCAGCTTGGCACCCAAGGTATCTGATCCCCGAATGCGGAGCGTCTGCTGCGCTTGTATTCCCGAAACCAAGCAGGCCCAGGCGGCAACAGCGAGCAGGAGGGAAGTTTTCATAGATCATGCAGACAACGCTCCCGCCCGGCTCTAAAAAAGAGCCGTAAACTGGGGGCATTCTCAGTAATTGCGCACCTGCCTATGGATGCCCCGTTGGTATCGTGACGTTTTCGCCACAATTGATCCGGGAGAAGCCGCTGGCCGAAGCAGGGGCGAGGCCTGAAACCGCTGGAAAGCCCCGCGCTGGGCGGCATAGATGGCCGCTCTCATGATCCCCGATCTCCTCGCCGCCACAGACCTCTGGCTAAACTTCAAAGAAGCCCTTCCCGTCATCCTTTCCCTCATCGTCATTGAGGGGCTACTCTCGGTGGATAACGCACTCGCCATCGCCGCGATGGCCAGGCACCTCGATGAGAAGAAGCGGCAGGTGGCGATGAACATCGGCTACATCGGCGCTTACGGCTTCCGCGTGGTGGCGTTGCTGGTGGCGAGCTGGATCATCGAGAACCACTGGATCATGCTGCTCGGTGCTCTCTACCTCGTGTGGCTGATGTGCGCTCATTTCGTGGGGCAAAAAGGGCAGGAGGAGAACGAGGGCGAGGCCGTGAACGTGCATCACCGCACCTTCGGAGCCACCATCGTGATGATTTCGCTCATGGATTTGAGCCTCAGTGTGGACAACGTCGTCGCCGCCATTGCTTTGAGCCCGAAGGACCTGTGGCCAGTGTATGTGGGTGTCACCATTGGCATCATCGCCCTGCGCCTCATCGCCGGTGTGGCGGTGAAGATGATCGAAAAGTATCCCGTGCTGGAGCACACGGCTTTCATCCTCGTGGGTTATGTGGGCTTGCTGCTTTTGACGGAGCTTCAGTTTGAGCACTGGTTCCACCAGTTCTCGCCCACGGAGCTGAAGATCGGCAAATTTGCCGGCATCCTTGTTTTGACCGCTCTGACGATCGCTTGGTCGCGACTGGAGTGGCTACAAAAGCTGCTCAAACCCTTCCTGCAGCTCGTTTTGATCCCGATGAACCTCATCGCCTCCCTCATCGGCGCGGTAATCGTGGTCATCACAGCGCCCTTCAAGCTCATCTGGAGCCGCCTGCGCCCGCAGTGATATTTTTTGCGGCTTTCGTGGGCATTCGCAGGTATAACCAGCGCATTATTTGACGCGTGAAGCCTGATCCCTCCCAATCCGCCCCGCCTGCCGCCACGCTTGATGAGCTCGGCAGCATGGCCACCATCGTGACGCACACCACGCCGAAGGGCGGCCCGGTGACTCTCCCCTCCCAGGCGGCCACCATCGAGACCTCGCCGGACATGCCCACCATCGCGGTGGCCAATCCGAGCCGTCAGCTCCCCGCCGCCACGATGCATTCCTCCAGCTCGATGGCCTCCATGGGAGGCAAATCGAGGGCGCAAATGGCCATGGAATCCGTCTCCGGCCAGGACGGCTGGATCGGCGACCGCTTTCGCCTCCTCGATAAGCTGGGCGAGGGAGGTTTCGGTGTCGTTTACCGTGCGGAGCAGGTGAAGCCCATCCAGCGCCTCGTGGCGATCAAGATCCTCAAAGGCGGCATGGATAGCGCCGTCGTCTTTGGTCGCTTCGCCGCCGAGCGGCAGACGCTGGCACTCATGGAGCATGAGAACATCGCCCGCGTCTTCGATGCCGGGGAGACCGACAACGGCATGCCGTACTTCGTCATGGAACTGGTCAAAGGCCGCTCCATCACCAGCTACTGCAATCAGAACGAGCTCGACCTGCGCCACCGGCTGGAGCTTTTCATCCCCGTCTGTCAGGCGGTGCATTACGCGCATCAAAAGAGCATCATCCACCGCGATCTAAAGCCCGCGAACATCCTCATCACCGATGAAGGCGATCGCATCACGCCAAAGGTCATCGATTTCGGCATCGCCAAGGTCGTCGAAGGCCGTGACATCTCCCAGGCGGATTTCACCGGCGTGGACCAGCTCGTCGGTACGCCCGGTTACATCTCCCCGGAGCAAATCGAGCACGGCAGCAGCCATGTGGATACCCGCAGTGATGTGTACGCGCTCGGCGGCATCCTTTTCGAACTGCTCACCGGCAAGGCTCTCATCAGTCCAGCGGACATCGCCTCCAAGCCGATCCACATTTTGCTCCGTGAACTGGCTGAGCGGGATGCTCCCAAAGCCTCCACCCATGTTCCGGAACTCGCTGGCGATCTCGATTGGATCGTGATGAAGGCCCTCGAGCGTGATCCTGAACGCCGCTACGGCAGCGCGGACGATCTCGCGGAGGACATCTCACGCTTTCTCACCTATCAGCCAATCTCCGCCCGCCCGCCGAGCCGCTCGTATCTCATCGGCCGCTTCATCCGTCGTCACCGCATCGGGGTGGCCGCCAGTGCCGCCATCGCCACCGCCGTGCTGGCGGGCGGCATCACCAGCACCGCGCTCTACTTGGAATCGGAAAAGAACCGCACCCGTGCCGAGAAGGCCGGTGATGACCTCCGCACCTCCTACAGCCAGAGCGATGAGCAGATGGCGCGGCAGTTCACCGAACGCGGCCAGTTCGCCGAGTCCGTGGCATACCTGACCCGCTCCCTGCGCACCGATCCACGGAACAGCCTCTCCTCCACCAATCTGCTCTCCCTGCTCTCCAATGTGCATCTCATGCATCCCGTGACGCATAAGCTGCCGCTGCCGGAAGGGGCGCAGGAGGCACGCATGACCGCCTTTAGCCGCCAGACCGGCGTGGCGCTAGCCGTGAGCATGGTCATGTCCGAGCGACTCCAGGCACCGATGCAAAATGTGCGCCTGCCTGTTCACGAGGTCATCAGCACCTGGGACATCAAAAAGGGCGCCTCATCCCGCGTCGATCATCCGCAGCCGGATGACGTGCAGGTGACCTGCCTCGAAATCACCCGCGATGGCAAACAAGCCGTCATCACCAAAACGGATGGCGCCGTCGAGCTGTGGTCCTTGGCCGATGGCAAGCGCCGCCTGCTCCAGCCCAAGCTGCCAAGCCTCGCCCTCTCCATGGCACTCTCCGCCGATGGTTCCACCCTCGCCGTCGGCAGTGAGACCGTCGTCGAAAAGGGCGGCCTCGGCGTCTGCCAAGTCTGGGACCTCCGCGAGCCGCAAAAACCCGCCCGCGAATTCACCCATCCGAAGGCTATCACTGCACTCGACATCGATTCAGCCGGTGAAGTCATCGTCGCCGCCAGCAATGAAGGCATCGCACAGACCTGGGATCTCACCCGAATGGTCACCATCGGTGCCCCCATCGAAATCGACGAGAGTGACAAAGGCCTCTCCTGCGTCTCCCTGCATCGCGGGAAGCAGATCGTGGCCGCCGGCACCAACAGCGGCACCGTTTACGTCGGCAACTACACCACCAACGAACTCGCCACCGCCCCGCTCACCCATCCTGGAGCCGCGCTCAACGTGCGCATCGCCGCCGATGGAAAATCCCTGCACGTCGGCGATGCCGCAGGCTTCATGCACGCGTGGAATCTCGGCAGTTCCCAGCCCATTCACCCCGCCGTCAAACACGATGGCGAAATCGCCACCGCCAAGCTGGCGGATGCCTCCGGCCTCGTCGTCAGCGTCTCCAAGCATGGCGAAGTGCAGGTGTGGAACTCCCGCACCGGCCAGCGCATCTCCCAGCGCCTCCAGCACAGCGTCTCCGATGCCTGCATCACCGATGATGACACCATGCTCATGCTCGCCCCGCGCATGGAGTCCTTCGTTCAGGTCTGGAACATCCACGAAGCGATGAGCAGCCGCACCTTCGTCGATGCGCCGGAGAAGCCGCTCATACCGAAGCCGGAGCCGCCAGAAAATGCGCCGCCCTTTGTGCGCAGCTCCGTGGCCGCCGCCTGGAACCGATCGCAGACCCACATCATCGCCGCCGATGTGGACGGTCATGTCAGCGTCTTTTCCGGCGAGAAGTGGGACCCTTTTGGAAAGCCCTTCCGCCATGCACCCGCCGTGGGTGCCGTGGCGCTGACCAAAGATGGCAAGACGGCCATCACCTCAGGTCGCGATCAGGTCGTGCGGGTGTGGAATGTCGAGACCGGCGAGGCGCTCGCCGCCCTGCCGCATGATTCCTTTGTCGAGGTGCTCGCCCTCGCTCCCGACGACGAGACGCTCGCCACCTTCACCGAAAAGGGAGACATGCGAGTGTGGCGCTTCCGCACCGGCGAAGGTCTCACGCCCGCCATCCGCCATGGCACCGGCTTCGTGCAGGCCCGCGTGAGTGACGATGGGAAAGAAGTGCTCTTCCGCCTCGAAAAGCTCGGCTGGTTTACCATGCCCATGCCCGTGCAGGACGCCGTGCTACCCGAATGGTTCCTCCGCTATGCCGAAACCCTGGCTGGAAATCGCCTAACCACCACCGGCCGCCTCGAAGAACTCGAGCTCACCGAGTACGAAAAAGCTCTCGCCGAGGCGGATCAAGCCGCGAAAGGCCAGGACGCCGCCTCACGCCTCCTCCGCTGGCTCACCGCCGATCCCACCCAACGCCCGCTCAATCCGCAAGCCGACCAGCCCTTGCCCGACTACCTCAAAAAACTCGAAGCCATCCCCGCCGCCGCCGAGGAGCTGAAACGCTTTCAGTAGTCTTCCGCATTCACTCTTGCCAAAAACCCGCCATCCATCGCATAACCACGCCCGCATGAAAAAGCTCCTCGTCCTTTCCTTCCTCCTCGCGTCCCTCGCCAGCAGCTTCGCCGAGCTCACCGCCTCTCACACCGGCGCCGTCGAAAAACTCCTCATCGTCATGGAGACGGAAAAAGTGCTCGCCAAATCCCTCGCCAGCGGACTTCAAGCCGGACTCGGCGTGAACGAAGACCAGATCAAGGCGCTGCCCAAAGAACAGCAGGACAAATTCAAAGGCGCCATGGAGAAGGTCATGACCGCCGTCATGGCCGAGATGAGCTGGGAAAAGCTCAAGCCCGGCCTCATCGAGGCTTACGGCAAAAACTTCAGCGAGAAAGAAGCCCTCGAAGTCACCGCCATGATGGAATCGCCTGCGGGTAAGCTTTACGTCTCGAAACAAGCCGCCATGGCCGGAGACGTCGCCAAGATCACCCAGGAGCGCATGAAGGAGCTCACGCCAAAAATCATGCAGATCATGCAGTCTGAAATGCAGAAGTAGCATGCCGCCGATCACGGCATATCCTCCCGCACCATGACCGCACGCCTCCTTCCCGCCGCGCTCTCCTTCTTGCTCCTCGCAGCCTTGCCCGCCACCGCGCAGCAAGCTGAGGTCGTCTCCACGCAAAAGATCTGGGATAAGTCCGCCCACCAGGGTTTCACGGACCTCGTCCGCTTCCAGAACCTCTTCTACTGCAGCTTCCGCGAGGGCGAGAGCGCCACCAAAGGCCCCGGCACCATCCGCCTCATGATCTCCGCCAGCGGTGATACTTGGGTGGACCACATCACGCTCAACGAAAGCGGCGTGGACCTGCGTGATCCCAAATTGGTCGTCACGCCTGACAACAAACGCCTTTATCTGATCTGCGCTGGCATGGGTGCCGATGGCGGAAGGCAGTCCCGCTACTGCACCAGCCTCGATGGCAAGGTGTGGACGCCCTTCCAAAAGCTCCTCGCCAAAGGGGACACCCTCTGGCGTGTGACCATCAACCCGGCGGACAACCGCTTCTACGGTGTCAGCTACAACATCCATCCGAACTCCGGCGGTCCTGCGCCCGAAAAAGAATACTCGCTCAAAGGCTACGCCAGCACCGATGGCTCCGTGTGGCAGCTCGCCTCCATCCTGAACGTTCCCGGCCAGCCCACCGAGACCACCCTGCGCTTCCTCAAAGACGGTAGCGCCATGGCACTCGTGAATCGCGAAGGTGGAAACCGCCTCGGTGCCCTCGGCATGTCCAAAGCACCCTACCGCGACTGGACATGGACACCGCTCAAGCAACCCATCGGCGGCCCAAACTTCATCGAACTGCCTGATGGCCGCCTCATCGCCGGCTCGCGTGGCTTTGGAGCCACCCCCGGCCCTCACATGGTGCTCTACAAAATGACCCCCGCAGGCATCGATCCACTCATCGAGCTGCCCAGCAGCGGTGATTGCAGTCATCCCGGCCTTTGGTGGCATGACGGCATGCTCCACGTCATCTACTACTCCAGTCACGAGGACGCCAAAGCCGCCATCTACCACGCCAAAGTGCGCTTGAAATGAGATGGCACGCCATGTGCGAAGCCTTGTGTTTTACGTCTTGACCAACGCCGCTGCGCTCGTGCATCCTCGCCGCCGCTTCCTCCCTGGATGAATCTTCGTGAACAACTCCGCAATCTCCTGCCCGATCTCCTTCCGGATGATCCGGCGGATGCCATCAAAGGCACGGAACTCATCCGCCTCGTCCGCTTGCGTTTGGGCGATGGTTACAGCGATGCCACGCTGCGCTATCACTTCTCCATCCTCAGCTACGATCCCACCTCCCCCATCGCGAAGGTCGATCAAGGTCAGGGTTACTATCAGCGGCAAAAGAAGCTCGGCGGTTCGAACGGCGTCATCCGCCAAACGTTCTTCGATGATGCCAGCGAGGGCGATCAGGTCTGGTCACGCTACCTGCGCCTCGTGGCCATTTACGAGCGTCTTTGCCTCCTGCGAGGCCACTATCCCTTCCTGCTAAACCGCACCAGCAGCGGCGCCCCCAGCATGGAGGGTGAATGGGATGTGCCTGACCTCGTCGTCGCCGAGTGGGATCTCGATCCCGCGGCGGAAGACGGTGCCCGCTTTGACGAAAGCATGCTCAACCTGCGTCGTCATCTCGGCGGGCCAGAGGTCGGCATCTCCGGCGTGCGCCTCCAGCTCGGTGTGACGCTCGATACCTTCAGCGCGGATTTCTTCCAGGCCCTCAGCGCCACCCGCTGGACGCTGCAAAGCGAGCTCGTCATTGCCGAGCCGCTGCCCGATGAGGCCCTCGTCGATGCGCTGCGCAGTCTCGGCCATCAGTTCGGCGTCGGCATCAGCACCCTCGGCATTCCGCTCACCCAGCTCGATGCGCTGCCCTCCGCCAAGGACATTCGTGCGATGAGCTCCAATGAGTTCGAGCACGTCCACAACCGCCTCCACGTCCAGAAGATCACCATCGCCAGCCCGCGTCACGCCATCGACTGGCACTCCCTCTCCGCGCTGCGCAAAAAGCACGAACCCGTCGCCGAAATGGTTCGCTGGCTCTCCGATTGCCTCGCCAAACGCCAGCCCGAATGGGCCGGTGGCGTGGTGAGGTGAAGAGCGGCGTTGAAATCCGTCCCGTGAGAAGGTAGCATCCTGAATGCCTGCCGCCTACAACTTGTCCCAAGCACGGAAACAGCTTCCCGCGTTGATGAAGGAATCATTGGAGCGCCCTGTGCCTCTCACTCGAAACAAGCAAGTCGTCGGTTTCCTGCTCTCGCGTGAACGGATGGAGTCGCTACTCGAAACCATCGAAGTGGTACAGGATCGGAAGGCCATGAAAGCCATTCGTGATTACGAGGCGGGCAAGACTACGTTTCATCCGCTCAGTGCGCTTGGATGAAAGCTCGCGTCCAGTTGTCCGATCAGGTGCTGGCTCACATCGGGAAACAGGCCCCGCAGCCCCGGAAGCGACTTCGTGATGCTCTCCACCGGCTGGCAGAAGGCCGTGCAGACATCAAAGCGCTCGAGGGCAGGCTCTCGGACTATCATCGGCTCCGAGCCGGTTCCCACCGCGTGGTCTTTCGCTACCGGGTCGAGCATGGCCATCCGGTGGCTGACTGCATCTTTGCCGCCGAACGATCCCTCGTTTACCAACTGTTCGAGCAGGGCCTGTCACCAGCATGACCGCCAGACAGGCTGCTTATCCTTGGGAGCACTATGGATCCGTTTTCGATCATTGCCGGGCCGCTTCCTCTCGGACCAAAAAGAAGCCCTGACCATCCATCACACCTTGAGCACCTGCTTCACCGCTTGCAGGATCGTCTCGACCTCCGCCAGCCTTCCCACGCCCTCGTAACCGCAGGCGAGCATGCCTTCGGCGGGCTCCACAAACTGCGCTCCGTAGCCGCGAAGCGTCTCCACATTCTTCAGCGTGGCGGGATGCTGCCACATCTTGCCGTTCATGGCCGGAGCGATCAAAATCGGAGCACGCGTGGCGAGGGCGATGGCCGTCAGCGCATCATTCGCGAAGCCATGCGCTAGGCTGGCGAGCACATTGGCACTCGCCGGAGCGATGAGGAGGAGGTCGGCCTCATCGGCAAGCTGGATATGCCCCGGCTGCCAGCCTTCTTTTTCGGCAAAGAGATCCGTGATGACGGGATTCTTGCTCAGCGTGCTCAAAGTCAGCGGCGTGACGAATTCGAGCGCGGCTTTCGTCAGCACGCACGTCACGCGATGGCCGGCCTTGGTGAGCTGGCTGGCGAGGTCCGCCGCCTTGTAGGCCGCGATGGAGCCGGTGATGCCGAGGATGATACGGGACATGGTTTCAGCTAGTTCACGGGCCATCGCCGGTCAACTGGCCGCTTGCCTTCACGCGAGCGAGAGCGCACTGTCGCCTCCCCCCAACCCACTCTAGGCATGCGTTGTCCCAAATGCAGCAGTTCCCAGGATAAAGTGATCGACTCTCGCGAGGCGCGGGAAGGCTCTGCCATCCGCCGGCGGCGGGAGTGCATGAAGTGCGGTTTCCGCTTCACGACCTATGAAATCATCGAACGCGAGGAGCTGCGCGTGGTGAAGCGCAATGGCGCCCGCGAGAATTTCAACCGCGACAAGCTCCTCAGCGGTGTGCGCAAGGCCTGCGAGAAGCGCCCCGTGAAGATGGAGGACATCGAGCAGCTCGTGGACGACATCGCCACGGAGCTGGCGGAGGAAGGCTACCGCGAAATCCCGAGCACCGTGATCGGGGCGAAGCTCATGCGAGGCCTCGAAGCCCTCGATCATGTGGCCTATGTGCGCTACGCCAGCGTTTACCGCCAGTTTGAGGACGTGGGTGAGTTCATCGACGAGATCCAAAGCCTCGGGAAACGTCGGCTGCGCGAAAAAGGCCAGGTCGAGCTCTTCAATCCGAAGAAGAGCTGAGTTCCAAATTCGCCAACGCCGTGCCGAGGCGGACGCATTCCTTCTTGAGTTTCTCCAGCAGGGCGCGGGCACCAAAGAGATCCCCATCCTGGGCCAGGTGACAGAGGTGCGAGGCTGTTTCAGATGCCCGCGTGGCCGTGTACACGCCGAGCATGCCTTTGAGCGAATGCGCGGCCTCATACAGCGCGACGGCATTTCCGACAGAGATGGCCGTGGAGGCATCCTGGAGGAATTTGCCTGAGTCTTCCGCGTAGATCGCGATGAGCTCGCGGGCCATTTCCGGGCCTCCAGCCGACGCGATGAAGTCTTCGGATTTGAAGGCTGGGCCACGTTTTTTGGGCTTCGCCGCCTCGGCGGGTGCTCCGGTGATCTCCAAGCGCGGCGGGGCGGCGGTGCGGCCATGCATGAAGCGCTCCACGGCATGCAGCAGCTCGGCGCTGTGGATCGGTTTGGAGACGTAATCATCCATCCCGGCGGCGATGCATTGCTCACGGTCGCCTTTGAGGGCGTTCGCTGTCATCGCGATGATGGGAATGTGGCCGCCGTGCTTCTCCTCGATCTGGCGGATGGCCGCCGTGGCCTGAAAGCCATTCATCTCCGGCATGTGTACATCCATGAGAATGGCATCGAAGAGCACATCACGCACGAGTTCGACCGCCTCCTGGCCGTTGCTGGCGATCTCGACATGATGACCGCGCTCTTCAAGCAGCTTCGCCGCCACGAGCTGGTTCACACGGCCGTCTTCCACGACGAGCACCTTCATGGATTTCTCCGCCAGACCGAGCAGCGGCCCGGTGGCAGATGCAGCGGGATGATCGACGCTGTCTTGCGTGGCTTCGCCAAACACCGCGGTGAAGTGGAAGGTGCTACCTCGGCCGGCCTCGCTCTCCACCCAGATGCGGCCCTGCATGAGCTCCACGAGATCACGGCAGATGGCCAGGCCGAGGCCGGTGCCCCCGTAACGGCGATTTGTGTTCGTTTCTGCCTGGGTGAAGGCATCAAAGATGCGGCCCTGCACCTCTGGCGAGATGCCGATGCCGCTATCGTGGATCTCGAAATGCAGCGTCGTCTTGTCAAGCGCCCGGGATTCAATGCGCACCCGCACGATGATCTCACCGCGATCGGTGAACTTGATCGCGTTCCCCACGAGATTGATCAAAATTTGCCGCAAACGGCCGTCATCACCGAGGAGGATCGTCGGCACATCCTCCGCCACCTGGTGCGTGAGGCTGAGATTTTTCTGCATGGCCCGCACGCCGAGGGCCAGCAGCGTGTCCGCGATGGTGTGGCGCAGGTCAAAGTCCTGCTCATCGAGCTCCATCTTGCCCGCTTCGATCTTCGAGAAATCGAGCACGTCATTCAGCAGCGCCAGCAGGCTCTCGGCGGAGTTTTTGAGCATTAAGAGATACTCGTGCTGCTTGGGATCGAGCTGCGTGTTCAGCAGCAGTTCGCTCATGCCGATGATCCCATTCATCGGCGTGCGGATTTCATGGCTCATGTTGGCCAAGAAAGCGCTCTTCGCTCGGTTCGCAGCCTCCGCAGCCAAGCGTGCATGGCGGAGCTGTTCCTCGGCCAGCTTTTGCTCCGTGATGTCCGTATGCGAGCCGGCCATGCGGTAGGGCTTTCCCTCAGGATCACGCAGCGCCCGGCCGCGAGCCAGCACCCAGCGCCACGAGCCGTCCTTGTGCAGAAAGCGAAACTCCACCGCGTAACGATCCAGCGGACCATCGAGGTAGTCCTTCACCGTCTTCATGACGCGGTCGTGATCCTCGGGATGCAGGCGTGATTCAAAGCTGGCAAACTCGTTCGCCAGCTCGTGGTCCTCGTAGCCAATCATGAGCTTCCATCGCGGGGAGAAAAACACCTCGCCGCTGCGGATGTCCCAGTCCCAGATGCCGTCATTCGTGCCGCGTACCGCCAGGGCAAAGCGTTCCTCGCTCGCGGTGGCGAACGGAGGCAGGTCGTCGGTGATGAGCGGGGGCATGCGGTGGGCTGGGCGTGGAAGATGAACCGCAACCGCGCCGCTGTCGAATGCGCAGGCGTTGCACGTTTGACCTTTTTCCCTTCGTTCCACTGCTCGCATGAACCGCCGCCATCTCCTCACCGCCCTCGCCGCCGCCCCACTCACCTCGTTCGCCGCCGAAACGAAGCTCCGCGTGGCCCTCATCGGCCACACCGGCCGTGGAAACTACGGCCACGGCCTCGACACGATGTGGAAAGCCATCCCCGCCACCGAAATCATCGCCATCGCCGATGCCGATGCGAAGGGCCTGGAGGCCGAGTTAAAGAAAATCGGCACCGGCAAAGGCTTCGCCGATTACCACGCCATGCTCGCCGAAGTGAAGCCCGACCTCGTCGCCATCGGTCCACGGCACATCGACCAGCATCGCGACATGCTCCTCGCCGCGATTCAAAACGGCGCGAAGGGCATCTACATCGAAAAACCCTTCGTTCGCAGCCCCGCCGAGGCTGATGAGGTCATCGCCGCCGCCGAAAAAACCGGCACCAAGATCGCCATCGCCCATCGCAACCGCTACCACCCGGTGATGAGCACCATCACCCGTCTCATCGAGGCCGGCGAGATCGGCCGCGTGCTCGAAATGCGAGGTCGCGGCAAGGAAGACACCCGTGGCGGCTCGTTGGACCTTTGGGTGCTCGGCTCTCACCTCTTCAATCTCGCCACCCTGTTCGGCGGAGAGCCTCTCGCCTGCACGGCGGGCGTCTATCAGGATGGAAAACCCATCACCAAGGCACAGGTGAAAGAGGGTGATGAAGGCATCGGCTCCCTCGCTGGCAACGAAGTCCATGCCCGCTTTGAACTGGCCCAAGGCATCCCCCTCTTTTTCGACTCGGTTCAAAGCGCGGGGGTCAAAGAAGCCGGTTTCGGCCTGCAAATCATCGGCACGAAAGGCGTCATCGACTTTCGCATCGACCAGGAACCCGTCGCCCACCTACGACCCGGCAATCCTTTCCAGCCCGATCTGAAGGCCCGCCCCTGGCTGCCCATCACCACCGCCGGCATCGGCCAACCTGAGCCCATCGCCCAACTCGGCAAAAAGCTCTCCAGCCACGAAGCCGCCGGGTTGGATCTCATCGCCGCCAGCCAAGAAAACCGCGCCCCGCTATGCGATGCCGTGCAGGGCCGCCAAACCATCGAAATGATCTGCGCCGTCTTCGAATCCCACCGCCTCAACGGCCAGCGGGTGACGCTGCCGCTTAAAACCCGGGTGAATCCGCTCACGCTGATGTGATCAGCACGTTTCTTGCGGCATGAGTCCACCTGTGCCAGAATCCGCTCCGTTATGAACGCTTTTGCCAGTCTCGACAAACTGCTCGATCCGGCCCGCCCTTGCTTCACCGCAGAGACGGCGGCGAACATCCTGCAAATCGAACCTGACTCCGAGCGCCTGACTCGCATGGAAGCCCTCGCCGCCAAGGCGAACGAGGGACGGCTCACCCGCGAGGAGGAGACGGAATATCGCAGCTTCATCTCCGCCGGAAAGATGATGTCGATCCTCAAACTCCAGGCCCGCCTTTTTCTCCAACGCCAGGCCGCCTAACGCATGGATGCCAGCACGCGGCTCAACGTGCGGCAGCGGGCCGGAAATCGCTGCGAATACTGCCGCCTCCGTCAGCAGGATGAGGAGGAAAACCCGTTTCATACCGAGCACATCATCGCCAAGCAGCACGCTGGCTCAGATGATCTCGAAAACCTCTCGCTGGCATGCAGCCAGTGCAATGCCATCAAAGGACCGAACCTCTCCAGCATCGATCCTGACACTGGATTGCTCACGCGACTGTTTCATCCTCGTCAGGATCGCTGGGAAGATCACTTCCGCCGAGACGGAGCTTACCTTCTCGGTCTCACCGATGTGGGCCGTACAACTGCCTGGCTGCTTCGTTTCAATGACGCGGACAACTTGAGGCAGCGAGAGCTACTGCTGGAGCTTGGCGAACTCGATTAACTAGCCCGCTTCCGATTTAAAAACCCCGCGAGCGCTTCCGCCGTGGCAAAATGATCTCGCGAGAGCTCGGCGGGCCCGATGACGATGCCAAAGTGTACTTCGATTTGCAGCATGAGCTGCATCAGCGCCATCGAATCGAGGCCCAAGGCAAAGAGATCCGCCTCGGGCGTGATCGGCTCGTCGGGTTCGAGGAGGTGCTCGGAGGTGAGCAGGTGGATCACATCCTCAGCAGTGATGGGGGCGGGCATGGAGGGCGAAAGGTCAAAAACAAGGCTTCACTCCACCGGCTCGTCCAGCAGGCCGGCCTCTTCTTTTTCCTGCGGCAGCAGCAGCGCGATGGCTGCGGCGGGCACAAAGAGCCAGCCAGCATAGTAGAGGGCCGTGTGGTAATCCCCCACCGGAGCGTAGAGCTTGAAGACCACCGTTCCACCTGCCGCCACGATGCGGCCGATGTTGTAGCAGAAGCCCGCACCCGTCGTGCGCAGCAGCGTGGGGAAAAGCGGCGGCAGGCACATCGTGAAGAGGCCAAACACACCCTGACACAGGCCGATCACGGCATACCACCAGAGCAACTGCGAATGCGTCCACGCCTCGGAACTGTGAAACGCGGCCAGCATCGCCAGCCCGTAGGCCAGCAGCATCACTACGATGGCCGTGCGGTAGCTCCACAGCTTCGCCAGCGCCCCGGCGATGTAGTTGCCAATGATCGAGCCGCACATGATCCACACCAGCGCCTCCACCACCGCATTCATTTGATCCGGTCCGCTCAGCGATTTCACCTCCGGCAGCGCCCGGATGAGGCTCTGCTGCCAGAACATGAAGGCCCAGTGCGCCGTCAAAGACACCGCGCAGATGATGAGCACGCGCCAGGTCGTGCCCGCCACCTTCGGCCCGAAGAGCTCTCGTATCTCCGGCGGTTTTCGATCCTTCGCCGCGTGCGTCCATTCCTCTGTCTCCGGCACCGCCTTCCGAATCCACAGCGTGATCAGCGCCGGCAGGATGCCCACGAGGAAGACGATGCGATGGCTCATCGCATCGGTCATCCATCCCTGGTTCACCATCCAGGCAAAGGAAGCCCCGGCCACGCAGGCCAGCAGCACGCCCATGTTCACCGCCGTTTGCAGCGTCGCGGCGATCCACGGGCGCCAGTTCTTCGGCCACGTCTCGGAAAGCAGCGAGGCTCCCACCGCCCACTCGCCGCCGATGCCCAGCGCCGAGAGGAAGCGGCAGATCAAGAGATGCCACCACTCCGTGCAGAAGGCCGAGAGACCGGTAAAGCCTGCATAGAACAAAATGGTGAGCACCAGCGTGCGACTGCGACCCAGCACATCGCCAAGACGGCCAAAGAAACCGCCACCGAGCGCCCAGCCGACCAGAAACGCCGCCTGAATGATCGAGGCCTTCGTATCCACATCCTTCGGCGCAGCCGCAATGCCGTCATTCATGAGCAAAGCCGCCACGAAGGGCGTGGCGACGAGCGTGTAGATGTGCATGTCCAACCCATCGAAGAGCCAGCCCAGCCACGCGGCGAGACCGGAGCGTTTTTGATGCGGCGAAAGATCGCTCAGGCGTTTGATTTCGGTGGTGGCTGATTGGGACATGCGGGCGCGAGTCTTTCGCAGCCCGCTTGGAATGGCAAGCATTCCTGAAAAAAGCTGACAGCAAATGAGGACAGAACATAAACTCCATTTTTTGTCCCCGTCTGCTGTCAGCTAAATAACTGCGACCATGCCTATCACCCCTCAACATTTCTTCAAGCCGCTCAACCAAGCCGAGTTCGGTCAGCTCTCGTATGAAGTGTTTGCCGATGTGATTTCCATCCGCCGAGACTTGGGCCGCTTTTTCGATGAGAAGCATTACAAGAAGGCACTGGCCTCCATACGGCCTGACGTGCTTCTGGAAGCGCCGATTCCAGTTAGCCACGGCAGCTTCAAGAAGTGCTACTTTCTCGATGTGGTGCTCTGCCTAGGCGGTGTTTTTGAGTTTAAAGTCATCGAAGCCTTCAATTCTAGGCACAAAGCTCAGTTGCTCCACTATCTCATGCTTGCTGAGCTGTGGCACGGCATGCTGATCAACGTCAGACCCGAGAAAATGCAGCGTGATTTCGTCAACCATCATCTCCGTCACGGAGACCGGCAGCAGTTTCGATTGGTGACCAGTCAATTGCAGCGCGGGCTGCCAGGCTCGGAGCAGTTCGTGCAAATCCTGACCGACCTGCTTCATGATTGCGGAACCTCCCTTGATCTGAGTCTATACGAAGAAGGAATCACCCATTTCTGTGGCGGAGAATCCGCCTTGATCCGGCCCGCGATGGTCCATTTCAATGGTCAGCCACTCGGTCCCCAGAAGCTGCGCTTCATCACGGAAAAGACGGCGTTCAAACTTACGGCTTTTGATCGCGAACTTAGCCAAAAACGCTTCGCCACCCATCTTCAACAGCTCGTAAACCATGCCGACATTGAAAGCATGATCTGGGCGAATGTCTGTCGAAACGAAGTCACCATCCAATCCCTCATCCCTGAACGCTAGCAAGTGCAGCGACAAAACATAAACTCCATTTTCTGTCCCCATTTGCTGTCAGCTCAATCCTTTCCCCCCATGATCCGCTCCCTCCTCCTCACGCTTTTCGCTTCCATCGCCAGCGCCGAGCCCTTGCTCGAAAAAGTCGATGTCTTCCCTGCCAACACGAACGGCATCGCCCGCTATCGCATTCCTGGCATCGTGGTGACGCCAAAGGGCACCGTGTTGGCCTACTCAGAGGCGCGGCGGAACAGCAGCTCCGATTGGGGCGAGATCGAGATCCATCTGCGCCGCTCCACGGATGGTGGAAAGACGTGGGAAGCTGGAAAGCACATCGCCCATCACGGCGCACGCCTGGAAGGCAATCCGCACAAGAAAAAGGACGGCGGCGAGAAGGAACAGACGGTGAACAACCCGGTCGCCATCGTGGATCGGGACACGGGCGCTATCGAGTTCCTCTACTGCATCAACTACGCCCGCTGCTACGCCATGCGCAGCACCGATGACGGCCTCACCTGGAGCACGCCGGTGGATGTCACGGCCACGTTTGAGCCGTTTCGGAAGCACTACGACTGGAAAGTCATCGCCACCGGCCCTGGGCATGGCATTCAGCTCAAAAGCGGACGCCTCGTCGTGCCCATCTGGCTCGCTTACGGCAAGGAAGGCGATCATTCACCCTCCGCTGCCGCCACGATCTACAGCGACGATCATGGCAAAACCTGGCTTGCTGGCGATCTCGCCGTGCCAAACAACAGCGAGTTCGGCAATCCGAATGAAACCATGCTCGCGGAGCTTTCCGATGGCGGCGTGATGCTCGTCACGCGCAGCGTCTCGAAGCCGAATCGCAAAATTATCACCACCAGCCCGAATGGAGCCACCGGCTGGAGCAAGCCCACGTTTCACGATCAACTCTGGGAGCCAATCTGCATGGCCAGCATCACCGCCCATCCCGCGAAGCCCGGCACGCTGATCTACTCCAATCCCCACACGCTGAAACTCGACAAAGACGGCCAAGAAACGCCCGCAGGCCGAGGCAAACGCGAAAACCTCAGCATCAAACTCAGCCGCGACGACGGCCAAACCTGGCCCATCAGCAAAACACTCGACGACGGCCCCAGCGCCTACTCCGACCTCGCCGTGCTGCCGGATGGCACTGTGCTCTGCCTTTGGGAAACGAAGAACGACATCCAATGCGCCCGCTTCAACCTCGACTGGATCACCACGCCATGAAGCAACTAGCCGTCTTCCTTTCGTCATTCCTCATTCTGGTTTCGTCATTCGCGGCTTCGCCGCGTCCGAACGTCCTCTTCATCTACGCCGACGACTGGGGCTTCGGCGATCTCGCCTGCCACGGGCATCCGCATGTGAAGACGCCGAACCTCGACCGCCTCGCACGCGAGGGCACGGACTTCCATCAGTTCACCGTGTGCAATCCGGTTTGCTCGCCCAGCCGCACCGCCATCGTCACCGGGCAGTATCCGGCGCGGCATGGCGTGCATCAGCACTTCGCGGGTCATGCGGAAAATGTCGCTCGCGGCATGCCGGACTGGCTTGATCCAAAGGCACCGCTGCTGCCGCGAGCGCTGCACGAGGCGGGCTACGCCACCGCGCACTACGGCAAATGGCATCTCAGCGGCCAGGAGAAGAGCATGAGCGCTCCGCTGCCTGCCGAATACGGCTACGACGATGCCGCCGTGTGGGTTGGGCCGGGTCGCGATGTGTTTGAAGGCACGAGCCTCGCCAACGTGCCCGCCAAAGACGGCCCCATTTACCAAACCACCGCCGCCACGGAGCATGCGCTGCGCTTCATCCGCAGCGTCAAAGATAAACCCTTCTACCTCAACCTCTGGCTGCACGAGACCCATCACCTCGTCGCCGCCTCCGACGAGGACAAAAAAGAATACCCCGATACCGCCGAGCCGCAGCGCACCTACTACTCAGCCGTCACGCGTGCCGACAAGCAAATCGGCCGCGTGCTTGCTCTGCTGGATGAACTCAAGCTCGCCAACAACACGCTCGTCTTCTTCTCCAGCGACAACGGCCCCGAAAACTCACACGCCAAGCCCGGCGAAAAGTTTTATCACAGCGTCGGCACCACCGGCGGCCTTCGTGGGCGGAAGCGCAGCCTCTACCTCGGCGGCGTCAACGTGCCCTTCATCGTCCGCTGGCCCGGCGTCGTGCCCGCAGGCCGCGTGGACAAGACCAGCGTGCTCGCCGGTGTCGATGCCATGCCCACGATCCTCGCCGCGCTTGAGGTAAAAGCGCCCGCTGGTTATCAAAGCGATGGCCTCAACGTCCTCGCCGCGCTCAAAGGCGAGTCCTTCCAACGCGAAGCTCCCGTCTTCTGGGAATGGCGCGGCCCGCATTCTCAGGAAGCCGATTGGCCCACGCACGCCATCCGCGATGGCGATCACGTCCTGCTCCACAATGAGGACTTCACCCGCGTGGAGCTCTACAACGCTATCACCGACCGCGGCCAGCAGCACGACATCGCCTCGCAGAACCCGGAGATCGTTACCGCGCTCAAAGCGAAGCTCGATGCGTGGCGTAAGACGCTCCCCACGCCCTTCAAACAGTCCGGCAGCCGCGCCGCGGCCCTCAAACCAACACCAGCAGCGAAAAAAGCGCCCGTCGTGGACCGCGCCGCCGCTTTCCAGCGCTGGGACAAAAACACCGACGGCATTCTAACCCTCGAAGAATACACCCACGGCCTCGCGAAGAAGGACGACGCCCCGAAACGCTTCAAGGCCTTCGACAAGAACAGCGATGGCAAACTGACTCGCGAAGAGTTTGTCGGGGTGAAGTGATCTCACGCCAACGATGAAGGCGGCAGCATAGTAGCCATCTCGCTCCGCGAGATGAGCGAAACGCTTTCGACCTTCACCACGCTGTCAGATGCCGGTCACGCGTGGAGTTTGCCACGCGCCCCGTTCCTCTCGCGGAGCGAGAGGAGTACTTTGCTTCGCCGAATCGGAATCGATCAGCCCAGCGCTTCGAGCATCACTTTGAGCTTCGCGAGCTTCTCTTCCCAGTCGGCCTTCCGCTGCTGATGCTCATCGAGCACCTTCTGCGGGACTTTGGAGGTGAAGTTCGTGTCGGCGAGCTTGGCGGTGACCTTTTCGAGCTCGGATTCGACCTTGGCGACTTCTTTGCCGACGCGGGCCGTTTCGGCGTCCACGTCGATCAAACCGTCGAGAGGCAGGAAAAGCTCGCCGAGAGGCGTCAGAGCCGCTGGCGTGCCTTTTTTCGGCTGGAAGGCCGAATCGACCTCCAGAGGCTCCGCATTGAGAAGGATGCGCAGGACCTCGATTTCGTGCGCGGGCAGCTCCGAGGCCGGTTTGAGCACGAAACGCACCTTCTTGTTGATGTTGAAGGTGCTCTTGAGGCCACGACCCAGCTCGACGGCCTTGTACTTGTCGTTCGCGGCCTGCTCGTCTTCGGGAAGGATGCCGAAGTGGGCGAGTTCGTCCGCATCGAGCGGTTTCGGCCAAACGGCGAACATGATGCTCTGGCCGCCCTGGTTGTCAGGAAGGTCGGCGTTGAAGCCCATGCCGTGCCACAGCTCTTCGGTGATGAACGGCATGAAGGGATGGAAGAGACGCAGCGTGTGCCCGAGCACGAAGTCGATGACGGCGAGGGTGTTCTCGCGGCGGGAGTGTGGTGCAGGCGTCCCGCCTGCCTCAGCCGAGACGGCTGATCCACTTTGCAGCACGGCTTTGCTCGCTTCGATGTACCAGTCGCAATACTCGCTCCAGAAGAAGCGGTAGAGCGTGGCAGTGGCGTCGCTGAAGCGGTATTCCTCCAAAGCGGTGCTGACCTCGGCGATGGCGGTGTTGAGGCGTAGGAGGATCCATTTGTCGTCGCTGCTGAGCAGGGCGGCGCTGATCTCGGCTTCGGTGCTGTACACCGCCTCTCCGAGGCGGCTCTCGGAACCTTCGCCTCGGAGAGGCGAGGTACTTTGCATCTGCCTGAACCGGGCGGCGTTCCAGAGCTTGGTGCAGAAGTTGCGGCCGAGCTCGACGTTCTTTTCGTCGAAGCAGATGTCCTGGCCCAGCGGGGCGCTGCGCATGATGCCAAAGCGCAACGCATCCGCGCTGTAGCTGGCGATCAGCTCCAGCGGATCGGGCGAATTGCCGAGCGATTTGGACATTTTGCGGCCCTGCTTGTCGCGGATAATGCCGGTGAAATAGACGTTCTTGAACGGCAGCTCGCCCATCCACTCGAAGCCCGCCATGATCATGCGGGCGACCCAGAAGAAGATGATGTCCGGCCCCGTGACGAGATCGGTCGTGGGGTAGAAAGCCTTCAACGTGGAGGTCTTCTCCGGCCATCCCATTGTGGCGAACGGCCACAGCCAGGAGCTGAACCAAGTGTCGAGGACGTCGGGGTCTTGTTCCCAGTTTTCGGGATCGGCGGGGGGTTCGACGCCACAGTGAATGGATCCGTCAGATAGGTCAGATCGGTCCGATCCTTTTTTATACCACACCGGAATCCGATGCCCCCACCAGACTTGGCGGCTGATGCACCAATCCTGGAGGCCGGTCATCCAGTGGTCATAGACCTTGGCCCAGCGGTCGGGGTGGAATTTCATCTCGCCATTGGCCACGACGGCCTGGCTTTCCTTCACGCTCGGGTATTTGAGGAACCACTGCTCGCTCAAACGGCTCTCGATGGGCACGTCGGCACGCTCGGAGTAGCCGAGGTTGTTCTGATACGGCTCCTCTTTGACGAGGCTGCCAATCTCCGCGAGTAGCTCGGCGGCGCGTTTGCGGGCGGCGAAGCGCTCCATGCCGGCGAGGTCCTTGCCAGCGAGCTCGTTGAGCACGCCGTTCGGGTGCATGACATCGACAGCGGGCAGGTTGTGACGCTGCGCGATCTCAAAGTCGGCCTTGTCATGCGCGGGCGTGACTTTCAGCACGCCGGTGCCGAAGGTGAAATCGACATGCTCATCGGCGATGATCGGCAGCAATGCTTGATTCTCGATCGGCAACGGACGGCGCACATGTTTGCCGATGAGATGGGCGTAGCGCTCGTCCTTCGGATTGACGGCGATGGCGGTGTCTCCAGGGATCACTTCCGGCCGTGTGGTGGCGATGGTGAGCCAGGTGCCGGGTTCCTCGACAACTTCGACTTTGAAGTGATACATGATGGCGTTTTGCGCCTTCATGACGACCTCCTCATCGCTGAGCGCGGTGAGGGAGGAGGGGCACCAGTTTACCATGCGCTTGCCACGGTAGATGAGGCCCTTTTTGTAGAGATCGACGAACACGCGCATGACGCAGGCGTTGTAGTCGTCGTCAAAGGTGAAGCGCTCGCGGCTCCAGTCGCAGGAGGCGCCGAGTTTCTTGAGCTGCTCGATGATGATGCCGCCGTGCTTTTCCTTCCACTCCCAGATCTTCGCCACGAGACCCTCGCGGCCGAGATCGTCGCGATGCTTGATGACACCCTGCTTTTTCAGCGTCTTTTCGACGACGTTTTGCGTGGCGATGCCGGCGTGGTCGGTGCCGGGCAGCCAGAGCACTTCCTTCCCGAGCATGCGGGCGCGACGGGCGAGGATGTCCTGAATGGTGTTGTTCAGCACGTGGCCAAGCGTGAGGATGCCCGTGACGTTCGGCGGCGGGATGACGATGGAGTAAGCCGGGCGCTTCTCGCTCACACGAGCGGGATCGGCTTCAAAGCATTTGTCATCCAGCCAGCGCTGATACCAGCGGGCTTCGACGTCGGCTGGCGTGTAGGTCTTGTCGAGTTCGGGCATAAAAGGGGCGCGAAGATGGGGCGGAATGCCCCAGGCGCAAGGGAAGCATAGGGCGCAGAGCGAAGGGCATGGAGCCACGAAAACATCACCCCTCACCCCAGCCCTCTCCCCCGAAGGCTGCTGGGCTGTCATTCCCACTCTTGGCGGGGGCGAGGGAGTGCGCTTTCAGGTCCCTCTCCCCGCTCAGTACATACAATCGCTCCCAGCATTGTTGCGGGGAGAGGCTAGGTGAGGGGAGCTTCAGAAGTGACTCTTCGCCCTTTGCTCTTGGCGCTGGCCTTTACGCGGCGCAGCCAGCCGTGGCGTGCTCTTCTTGGTGACAAGAATGATCGCAGCAGGGGCTCAGCGGCACGCCGTCCATGGACTGGGGGGCTTCGAGGCCGGGATTCGGCTCCAGCGGCATGAGGCCGAGGTCGCGGAGGAGCTTCAGGTCCTCGTTCGCACGCGGGTTGGCGGTGGTGAGGAGCTTGTCGCCGTAGAAGATGGAGTTCGCCCCGGCGAAGTAAGCCAGCGCCTGGGCCTCGCGGCTGAGGTTGGTGCGACCGGCGCTGAGGCGGACCTTGGCCTTCGGAATGGCGATGCGCGTCACGGCGATCATGCGGATGAAAGCGAAGGCATCGACGACCTCGTTATCGCCCAGCGGGGTGCCTTTGATGGGCATCAGCGCATTGATCGGCACGCTCTCGGGCTGCGGATTGAAGTTGGCGATGACTTCCAGCATCTTCAGGCGGTCCTCGATGGTCTCGCCAAGGCCGAGGATGCCGCCGCAGCAGACGGACATGCCAGCGTCCTGCGCATGGCGGATCGTGCGGAGGCGGTCTTCAAAGCTGTGCGTGCTGACGATGTTCGGGTAGTGCTCGGGGGAGGTGTCCACGTTGTGGTTGTAGGCGGTCACACCGGCTTCCTTGAGGTCGGCGGCCTCATCGGCACCGAGTTCGCCAAGGGTGACGCAGACTTCCATGCCGAGCTTCGAAACGTCGCGGACGATGTCGAGCACCTGATCGAATTTCGACGTGCCTTTGCGCACGCCTTTCCAGGCCGCGCCCATGCAGAAGCGGGTGGAGCCGTTGGCCCGGGCGGCGAGAGCACGCTCCATGACCTGTTCCTTCGGCATCAGTTTCTCCGCCTGCACCCCGGTGGTGTAGCGGGCGCTTTGGGCGCAGTAGCCGCAGTCCTCGCTGCAACCGCCCGTCTTGATGCTCAGCAGCGTGCAGAGCTGCACCGCGTTGTCCGTCCAATGCTCATCATGCACGGCGCGGGCCTGCTTGAGGAGGTTGAAGAAGGGCTGGTGATAGATGCGGTGAAGCTCGGCAAAGGTCATGGCTGGGGGGGGAAGTGCGCCGGATACTTGGCGCAAACGGCCGGGATGCACGGGAAAAGTGCCTCAAAGGTCATCCAACCCGCCTTCGGGTGCTGGGACGCTGTTTGCAAAAGTCCTGTGCAGAGAGCGGATTCTTGGTTAAGGCAGCGGCCAACATGGACGACCTCGACCTCGCCCGCGCCTGCGCGGAATTTGCTGATGACAAAAAAGCGGAAAACATCCGCATTCTCGACCTGCGCGGGCTTTCGCCCGTGACGGACTGGCTGGTGCTGTGCAGCGCCCTCTCCGCCCCGCAGCTCCGCGCCGTGCGGGATCACATCGAGGACGAGATGAAGGAGCATCACCGCGAGCGCCCGCTCTACCGCGATGGCAACTACGAAAGCCAGTGGATGATCCTCGATTACGGCAATGTGACGGTTCACATCCTTTCACCCGAAAAACGCGAGTACTACGCTCTCGAGGAGCTTTGGGGTGATGCGGTGGAAGTCACGCTCACCGGCACCGATCCCGCCGGGCCGCCGCCCGAGGCCAAACCCCGCACAAGGACCGTCAAACCCAAGGCCGCCAAGAAAGCCCCGGTGAAGAAAAAGCCTGCGGCAAAGAAGCCCGCCGCGAAGAAGACGGCCAAAAAGGCTGCGAAGAAGGCCCGCAAGTAAGCATGCCCTCCGAAGATTCGCCGCCGCCGCAGCTCAAGGACTGGTTTGATGACGCCCGTCATCGCCAGCTCGCGAAGGCGCTGGCGAAGATCGAGACCGGTTTTGATGCCAAAGGTTTCCTGAAGCTCGTGCTCACCGGCCTCGACGAGCGTAGCCTGATGCAGCGGCTGCATCAATGCGCCCTCGCCACCGAGGCGTCCCTGCCCGGCGACTACCGGCGGAAGGTGGCAGTGCTGCAAAAGCTGGCTCCGCAGATCGGTCACGAGTTCGTGAGCATCTTCCTGGGCGACTTCGTGGCGACGTTTGGCCTCGCTGACTTCGATTTCTCGATGGAGGCACTCCGCTTCTTCACCGGCTTCGGTTCGGCGGAGTTCGCGGTGCGGTCGTTCATCGTCGCCGATCAAAAACGGGCGCTGGCGACGATGCGGCGCTGGGCTGCCGATGCGGATGAAAAGGTGCGCCGCCTCGCCAGCGAAGGTTCACGGCCACGCCTGCCCTGGGGCATGAAATTGACCGCCCTCGTTCGCGACCCGGAGCCGACGGCGACCATCCTCGAAGCGCTGAAGGACGATGAATCGCTCTTCGTCCGCCGCTCGGTGGCGAATCATCTCAACGACATCACGAAGGATCATCCCGAACGTGTTTTGGCCCGTTTGGAAGCCTGGGACCTCGACCGCGAAGAACGGCGCTGGATCGCCAAGCACGCCTGCCGCACGCTCATCAAGCGCGGCCATCCTCGAGCCTTGAAACTCTTCGGCTTCGGCAAAAAAGCCGAGCTGGAGGCTGAGCTGAAGCTTTCTCCGACGGAGCTCGCTCTGGGTGAGCGCCTGCACATCACCGCCGAGATCACCTCGACGACGGCGAAGTCTCAGCGCCTCGCCATCGACTACGTCATCCACTACGTGAAGGCCCGTGGAGCCGCCTTTGAGAAAGTCTTCAAATGGACGGAGATCGATCTGCCGCCCCGTGGAGAGATCACGCTGACCAAATCCCAAGTCATCCGAGATTTCACCACTCGCAAACACCACCCTGGTCATCATCGCGTCGAGCTCCAGATCAATGGTCAACGCGTGGCGGCGGCGGGGTTTGATTTGAAGTGATCTGCTCGATCGCCCACGCGGCGTGCTCGGCAATGAGTGGATGTGGATCAGCAGCGGCGAGTTGGAGGGCGGGGAGGTCTTCAGAGGTGCCGGTGTTGCCGAGGGCGACGCAGACGTTCCGCAGGAAGGCGTGGCGTTTGATGCGCTTGATGGGGGATTTGGCGAAGAGCGCGCGAAAGTCGTCTTCGGTGAGGGAGAGGAAGTCGCGGAGGGATTTGGCGAAGACGCTCTGGCGGGCTTGGAAGGCGGCTTCGTGGCTGGTTTGGGCGAAGCGGTTCCACGGGCAGGCGTCGAGGCAGTCATCGCAGCCGTAGATGCGGTCGCCGATGGCTTTTCGGAATTCGAGCGGGATGCTGCCCTTGTGCTCGATGGTGAGGTAGGAGACGCAGCGGCGGGCGTCCATGGTGCGCGGGCCGGTGATGGCCTGTGTGGGGCAGGCGTCGATGCAGCGGGTGCATTTGCCGCAAAGATCGCGGGCGGGCTCATCGGGCGGCAGCTCGTGCGTGGTGAGCACTTCGGCGAGGAAGAACCAGGTGCCGAGCTGTCGATGAATCTGCATGGTGCTTTTGCCACCCCAGCCGAGCCCGGCCTCGCTGGCAAAGTCACGCTCCAAAATGGGGCCGGTATCGACATAGCGGCGCGTGGTGCCACCGTGCGTGGTGAGGAAGTCTTCGAGGGCTTTGAGGCGCTTCTCGATGAGGTCGTGGTAGTCGTCATTCCACGCGTAGCGGCCGATGCGGTAGTCGGTGACGGGCTTGGGGCCTTGGAAGTAGTTCATGGCGAGCACGATGACGCTTTTCGCGCCTTCGAGCACGAGACGCGGATCACCTCGGCGCTCGATGTTTTTGGCCATCCAGGCCATTTCGCCATGTTTGCCCTCGGCGATCCATTGTTCGTAAAGCTCGCGATGCGCCGCCGGAGCCGCCACAGCCACCCGGCAGTCGTCAAAGCCCAACTCGCGTGCTTTCACACGGAGGGCGGCTTTGAGTTCGGAGGGCGTCATGAACTGCATCCTTCTTTTGCAGCGGGCGTTTCTCAATGCTCAATTTGCCGCTTCATGTCTCCCTGCCCGCATCTTCCGCCACTCGACCGCGTGTACACGTCGGGTGACATCGCGGCGCTAGGGAAGGAGCGGGGGCGGAGGTTTGTCGAGACCTGCCTGAAGTATGCGCAGTGCCTCTGGATCGAGGGTTTTCCGGCGAAGAGCATCCTGCTCCTCAATCGCGCCATGTCCGTGCCATGCGATGAGGTGGAGCCGCCGTATCGGGCGATGGCGTGGATGCTGCAAAACCGGCCTGCGAATCGCTTCATCGGCAATCCGCGACGGCATTGGCAGCATTACGCCACGCGGATGAATGAAGGCCACAAGGAGCTGCGCATCTGGCGGGCCTGGGCGTGCTGGTTTCTCGCCTGCCGGATTTTGCCGGAGGCGGAGTTTCCGGGTGATCACGAGCAGATCCGCGAGGAGGGCATCGTGGAACCTTCGAGGCTCGACATCGCCGCGCATCTGCCTCCGGCGGATCTCGCGGCGTGGCAGGCGGTGAGTGGTGGAGAGGCTGAAGAGCCGCCGCCAATCCGCATCCGCCGCATCGAGGCCAACGAGCTGCCGGTGGTGAAGCGTCTGGCGCATGACATTTGGTATGCCTGCTATCCGGGCATCATTCCCGTGGGCCAGATCGATTACATGCTGAGCATCTGGTATGAGCCGGGGGCGATGGCGCGGGAGATGGCGATGCGTGGGGTGTGGTTCGCGCTCATCGAGGCGGAGAATTTCGGCCCGGTGGGCTATGTGAGCTTTGAAAAGGTGCCGGACGAGCGGGTGGTTTTCATCAACAAGCTCTACATCCAGCCTGCGATGCAGGGTCGCGGCCTCGGCGCGGCGGCGTTGAGCTGGATCGCGGATCGTGCACGTGAGATGGGTGCGGATCACCTGCGCTTGCGGGTGAACAAACGCAACGCCGCCGCCATCCGCTCGTATCTGCGCAGTGGCTTTGTCTTCCAAGAGGATGTCGTGACGGACATCGGCAGTGGTTATGTGATGGATGATTATGTGATGGAGAAGGGGATCGCGGAGCGGCCACGTCGCTGAAGTTCGATTTTTGCCGCAGAGGGGCAAAGAGGCAGAGGGCGCGGGTTTTTTGATCCTTCATTCTCTCTGCGCCCTTTGCTCCTCCGCCCCTTTGCGGTGAAACCGAGCCTCTGAGCGGAGTCGAAATGCCCAAACAGCATTCTCCTTGTCAGGCGCAGTCCTGCTCGGCATTTTCGGACCTTCGTATGCCTCCTCCCGATGACAACTCCCTGCGGACTACCGGCGGCAATTGGCGCTGGGAGCCGCCCGCCACCGCTGAGGTGCAGCGCATGCTGCCACAGTATGAAGTGGAAAAGCTGATCGGTCGCGGAGGCATGGGTGCGGTGTATCGCGGCATCCAGCTCAGTCTCGAGCGGCCGGTGGCGATCAAGCTGCTGCCGCCGGTCATTGAGAAGCAGGACCCAGCCTTCGCGGAGCGCTTCAAGAACGAGGCGAAGCTGATGGGCCGCCTGAACCATCCCGCGATCGTGAGCGTGTATGACTTCGGCCGCACGAACGAAGGCCAGCTCTACTTCGTGATGGAGTACATCGACGGCACGGACGTGCAGCAGATGATCGCCTCGCATGGGAAACTGCCTGCGGATCATGCGCTGGCCATCACGGCGCATGTTTGCGATGCGCTTGGGTATGCGCACAAGCAGGGCGTCATTCATCGCGACATCAAACCCTCGAACATCCTCATCGACAGCGACGGCCGCGTGAAGGTGGCGGACTTTGGCCTGGCCAAGGTGGCAGGTGATGATGGGCACTCGCGTGGTCTCACCCAGACGGGCATGACGATGGGCACGCCGGACTATGTGGCCCCCGAATCGCTTATCCTCGGCATCCAAGTAGACGGACGCGCCGATCTGTATGCGGTGGGCGTGATGCTTTACCAGATGCTCACGGGTGATCTGCCGCGCGGGATGTTCAAGATGCCCTCGCAGAAGGTGCCGGGAGTCGATCCACGCTTTGACCGCATCGTGCGGCGTGCGCTGGAGCAGGACCGCGAGGAGCGGTATCAAAGCAGCGGTGAAATCCGCCGTGATCTCGATGTGATCCTCACCACGCCGCTCGTGGAATCCGGCCAGCAATCCAGCTCCGCCATTCCGCGACAGGCCGCCCAAGAAGTGCCAGGCCGTGGGAAGCTGCCCGCGCATTTACAGCGCCAGCCGAGAGCACCGCTGCATCAAGAGGAGGTATTCGAGGAGCTGCCGAGGCGCTCGTCTTCGCTGCCGTATGTCATTGCCGTAGCGGTCATCGTGCTGGGCGGCGGCTGGGCCGTACTTCATCAGCCTGCGAGCACCGAAACACCCGTCGAAGAGCCCAAAGCCGTCGAAACGCCCGTTCCTGTAAGCCTACCTGAGCCGCCGAAACCGGTTCCCGTGACCACGCCAAAGCCCGTGGCCGTCGTCACCCCTCCCACCACACCACCGAGCATGCCGGTGACATCGTCGGTGACGCCAACGCCCGCTCCGAAACCGGCCCCGCTCATCCCCACGCCTCGGCCAAGCACGCCGCCAGCGGCCACCCCCGTCCCGACGGGGATCATTGGTGCCGGGCTGCCCACCGTCCAAAGGCTCTCTCTACTCGAAGAGACCTTTCAGGACACCTTCGATAGCAAGGTGAACGTGACTTACAGCACCAGCATCAAGGATCTCGGCGTGAAGTACCTCACCCGGCTGCAAACGGACTTCAACACCGCCTTGCAAGCCCGCCGGGCCGCCGATGCCGCCGCCCTCGAAGAGGAGCGGAAACGCTTCGCCACGCATGAATTCATGCCCAGCATCGACCCGCCGGGCCTCGCGAAAATCGTCATCGAACTGCGTGACATTTACCGCGACGCCGAAAAAGCCCTCACTCAGAAGCGGGAAGCCGATTCCCTGCCGGAATACGACCACTACCTCAGCGCCCTCAGCATCCTCGAAAACGAGGCCCTGGTGCAACGCCGTGCCGAAGACGCCGCGAGAATCCGCGTGAAGCGGGATGACGTGATGGCCCGCCGAAAGCAACGGGCGGCCCGCATCTCTTCGCGGTAAGGTTTGTCACCCTCACCAGGTCCGCTGCATTGACAAGGCCCCCGCCCGCCTCTTGATTCCACGCCTCATGATCCCCACCAGCCACGATTTTCCCTCCGTCATCGCCCCATCGAACGCCTACATGGTCCCCACCGTCATCGAGGCGGACGGCCGCGGCGAGCGTGCCTATGACATCTACTCCCGCCTGCTGAAGGACCGCATCATCTTCCTCGGCGGCGAGGTGAATGACACGATGGCCTCCATCATCATCGCCCAGCTCCTCTTCCTCCAGATGCAGGACCCGAAGAAGGACATCAACATCTACGTCAACAGCCCCGGCGGCAGCGTGACCGCCGGCCTCGCCATTTACGACACGATGCAGTTCCTCACCTGCGATGTCTGCACCTACAGCATCGGCCTCGTGGCCTCCATGGGTGCCGTTTTGCTGGCCGCCGGCACCAAGGGCAAGCGCTATGCCCTGCCAAACTCCGACATCATGATCCATCAGGTCTCCGGTGGTGCTCGCGGCACGGCCAGCGATGTGGAGCGCACGGTGGAATACATGTTTGGCCTCAAAAAGCGCCTCAACCGCATCCTCGCTCATCACACCGGCAAGTCCGTCGAGCAGATCGAACGTGACGCCGATCGTGACAACTACATGTCCGCCTCCCAAGCCGCCGAATACGGCCTTGTGGACAAGGTGCTCGAATCCAAGCGTGATCTTACCGGTGTGAGTGGCGAGGCGAAGTAGGCGCCCCTTCCCAGCTTGAAATGAAAACGCCCGGCCTGTGATCAGGCCGGGCGTTTTGCTTGGGTTGAGACTACTCCGCCTTTTTTCTGCCTTTGCCCTTCTTCTTGGGCTGCTCAGGCGGCTGGGGTTCATTCTCGAAGGCTTTATTTCCATGCGCAAAGCGGGGCGGAGGCATGGTTTCGCCGAGTTCTTTTTGCAGGCGAAGGATTTCTATCTTCAGCTCCTTCACGGTGTCGGCGTAGGCGGGATCGTCGTAGAAGCTCTTCGTCTCCAGCGGGTCTTTCTGGCGGTCGAGCAGCTCCCAGTCGTCCACATCGGGTTTGTAGTAATGGATGAGCTTGTAGCGATCTGTGATGACGCCGTAATGCGGGCGCACGCGGTGCGGCACGGGATACTCGTAGTAGTGGTAGTAGTGCGATTTGCGCCAATCGGCGGGCGTCTCGCCTTTCATGATGGGCACGAGGCTGCGGCCATGCAGGCCTTTCATGGGAGGTGCGCCGGCCATATCAGTGAAGGTGCTGGCGAGATCGACAAGGCTGGTGAGCTGCGAATTGCTGCTGCCAGGCGGGATGACGCCAGGCCAGCGGGCGAGGAAGGGCGTGCGCACGGACTCTTCAAAGACCCAGCGTTTGTCGAACCAGCCGTGTTCGCCCAAATAAAAGCCCTGATCGCTGCTGAGCATGACGACGGTGTTCTTCGTGAGATCGTTTTTGTCGAGATAATCGAGCACGCGGCCCACGTTTTCGTCCACGGCCTTCACGCAGGCCAAATAGTCGTGCATGTAGCGCTGGTAACGCCACTTCACGAGGTCGCGGCCCGTGGGAGCGGCGGCGGCGTATTTGGCATTGCGAGGCTCGTAGTAGGCATTCCAAACCTTCTTTTGCTGCGGCGTGAGGTTGCCCGGCATGACGAGTTTGGCATCGCGTTCGGTGAAAGTGCGGTCGATACCCATGTCGTGATCACTCACGGCTTTGCTGCGGCCGCTGTAGGCGTCGAAAAGCGTTTCCGGTTCGTCATAGACGCGGTCCTTGTCAAAGCCGAGCAGACGGAGCGGTGGCTCCCACTCGCGGTGCGGGGCTTTGTGCTGGCACATCATCATGAAGGGCTTTGTTTTGTCGCGGGAGTCGAGCCACTTCAGCGTCAGGTCGCCGATGATGTCGGTGCAGTAGCCTTCATACTTCACGGGCTTGCCGTTTTCGATCATGGGCGGGTTGTAGTAAGCGCCCTGTCCGGGGAGGACGTTCCAGTAGTCGTAACCGACGGGATCGGTCATGAGGTGCCATTTACCGATGACAGCCATCTGGTAGCCGCTTTTCTGCATGACCTTCGGGAAGGTGGGCTGGCTGCTGTCGAACTTGCTGTTGCTGTTGTTGTAGAAGCCGTTGGCGTGCGAGTACTTGCCGGTCTGGATGACGGCACGCATGGGGCCGCAGATGGAGTTCGTCACGAGGCAGCGGTCAAAGCGCATGCCTTCTTTGGCGAGGCGATCCATGTTCGGCGTGTCGAGCAGCTTGCGCTTGTCGCCATAGGCGCTGATGGCCTGGAGAGCGAGGTCATCGCAGAAGATAAAGACGATATTGGGCCGCTCGGCGGCACGAAGGGTAACCGCCAAGGTGAGTAGGGCGAGAAGAGTGCGAATCATGGGCAATGAAGTGGGGCGTGTGAACGCTTGCCTATCAAGGCTTCTTCAAGACAAAGCTGCAAAAATGCCTTGAGGCGCAGCTCAGCGCATGATCGTCACGCGAGTGCCCACTGGGGCGTTTTGGTAGATCGTCTGCGCCATGTCATAGGGCAGGCGAATGCAGCCGTGGGAGGCGGGGGAGCCAGGATTTGGAATCGCTCCGGCATGCATGCCGATGCCGTAGCCGGTGAGGCGCATCCAGTAGGGCATCTTGGCTCCCTGGAAACGACCGCCGCGGGCGGAGTGGACGCCAGCGGTGGCATTGCTGCGAAGAACAGAGCCATTGGAGCTGACGATGCTGCCGTAGCGGTTGGAGCGCTTATCGACCTGCTTTTCGAGGATGCGGAAAGTGCCGGTGGGCGTGTTGAAGCCGCTGCGACCCGTGGCGACGTAGGTCCAGCCGAGGTTTTCACCGCCTTTGTAGAGGTAGGCCTTCTGCTCGCTGAGGTCGATGATGACGGTGCTCAGCCTTGGGCTGCCATTGCCATGCCACACATAAAGCGGCGAGCTAGAGGCCTGCACGGGCTGAACAATGAGCGGACGGCGAATGACCTCACGCTGGCTGGGGAAGAGGGAGGCCAGCGAGACTCGGCTGGGCAGTGTACACTGGCTCAGCATGAGAGCAGCGGCGGTCGAAAGAAGAATACGTGCAGCTTTCATAGCGGGTCGATTTTAGAAGCAAAAGCCGCGTCACCGCAAGCGAGCAGCTCCAACGAGTGAAGACAAAACTGTTTCACTGGTTCCGCTGATTCCAGTAAATCTTAAGATTCTTGCTACGACGGCCCGAGCCGATGATCTCCAAATCGCGGTCGCCATCGAGATCAGTACACACGGCGTCTTCACAAGCCATGCCTCCCTCGTCGATGAAGGCGTTTTGCCAGCCGTTGCCATCCTCCTTGGTGGTCCAGAAAAGCTTCACAGCGACCTTGCCAATCTTCTGCTGCGCCCGCCAGCCGACGACGATCTGGCGGTTGTTCAAGCCGAGAAGGTCATGCGTGGCAATGGCGTGACCATCGACGAGATCGCTCGAAAGCACGCGGCGCTGCCATGTGCCGTTTTTGGGTCCATCGACGGGTGGAGTGTAGAGCACGAGGTTCTCGCCATGCATGGGCTCAATGGTGACGACATAAGGCTGGCCACCGGCGAAGGCTCCATAGCGCACTTCGCCCGCGCCTTGGAGGTCGGGATTGTCCTTCGGATGCTGGGCGATCCATTGTTCCTTCCAGCCGTTGTCGGTGGGGTCGAGGCGCACGACGCCTTCGCGTCCGCAAAGAAGCAAACTCTCGGCCTCGGTGCCCATGGCGGGGATGATATCGAGGTTGTGAGTCTTGTGCATGGTGCCCTGAACGAGGGTGGTGTTCCATGCTTTGCGCGGATCTTCGGGCATGTGATAGGCCAGTACCTGCACGCCAACTCCCTCGGCGTTTTTGTCATTTCCTCGACCATGCAACGGCACGACGACGAGGTCGTAGCGGCCGGAGCGATTGCGCACCCATTTCATGCGATGGGTGGTGGGTTCGTGAGAGAGCTGCACAGGCTCCCAGCGCTGCGTGCGGTCGGCTGGCGGGATCAAATAAAACACCGCACCGCTGCCGGTAGTGTCGCTAGGGTTCCATTCGGCCCCGACGGCAATCTCGCATTTGCCATCGCCATTGATGTCGCGGGCGGCGATGCAGACGTGGTCCTTCTCGGTGAGTTTTTCGGCGATGATGTGCTTCTTCCACGTCGGGTTTTCATACCAGACGATGACGTTGCTATCGGCGAGGAGGATATCCGCGCGCTGATCCCCATTCACATCACCGATGGCGAGGCCGTAACCAATGCCGACTTCGGCATCGATGAGCTGTTCTTTGAAATTCGGTGTTTGCGCCTGCGAGGCGGCCGTGAGGAGGGTGGCGAGAAGAAGCGCGTTTTTCATGCGAAGGCTCAGCGTAGTCGAAAACGACCTTTGGAGGCAAGCACGCAATGAGACGGAGGAATGGAGTGTTGGAGTAGTGCGGGCAGGAGTGCCCGCATCACGGGTCCTAGGTTACCTTGCGCCGCCAGCGCATGCCGAGGGCGACGCTCCATTGGTATTTGCGGGCGTGCTCGCGGATGAGGAAGGGCATGTCGCAGGTCTTGGAGAGGTCGAAATGTGGTTCGAGGAGGGAGGTGAGCCATTCGCGGGTGGAGCCTTGAGGCCAGTTTCCGCGTGGGGTGAAGTCTTCGAGCCAGGTGCAGGGCGTGGTGAGCAAAAGCTGGCCGCCGGGCCGCACGAGGGATGGAAGGCGCTCGATGAGCTTGAGCGGATCCGTGAGACGGCAGAAGAGATTGGCGGCGTGGACGATGTCGTAATCGCCGAGATCGGCGCGGAGGTTCATGGCATCGCCCTGCTCGAAGGTGACGTGGTCACGACGGAGGTTGTCTGGCACACGAGCGATGAGCGAAGTTCTGGCGCTGCCTTCATCGACGCGGTCGTAAGGCATGCTGCCATCACGAGCGAGCGTGGCGGCGGCATCGACGAAGCTTTGTGAGTAGTCGATGCCCAAAACGCGGACGCCGAAGTTGGCGAGTTCGAAGCTGGAACGTCCAACGGCACAACCGAGATCCAGAGCGACGGCTTCACAAGGCGTGCGCGGGAGGTCGATGAGATCCATGACGGTACGGACGGGGAAATTCAGCGCTTCACGCGGACCGTTTTCCCATGGCAGCACCTCGGCAGGCGTGCCGTAGTGAAACAGCAGGTATTCATCGAGTAGGCGACGGGTTTCGTAGATGTTTTCGGAGGCGGACATGATCGGGGGAAAAGAACAGGGCGTCTCAATGAGAGACGCCCTGGGAAATTACGCGAGGTTTCACGCTCTGGATGGTCTTACTTGTCGAAGAAGGACTTCTCTTCGGTATCAGCGACCTTGAGATAGCGGTAATACACTTCGAGCTGGAGGGTGCAGAGGCACTGGCGGTAAATTTCATCGGCGGCATCGCCTGCGGGATAGTTCGGGCGGCCACGCTTGAAGCTGCCATCAGGCTGCTGGGCGCTGAGGATCTGCGGCAAGAACTGCTGATTGTAGAATTTCCACTCCTCACCGCCGACCTGGAAGAAGGCTTGGGTGTAGTAGTACCAGCAGTAAAGGTTGCAGTTCTTGTTCCAATCGAGCGGCTCGGCCGCGAGGAACTCGTGCATGAACTTCACGGCCTTCTTCGTGGCGGCGGATTTGTTCTTGGCCATGGTTTCGAGAGCGAGAATGCCCACGCCGGTGAGCGACCACTGGTTGTAATGCTTGTCGCGATCTGCCCCGCCGAAGCCACCATCCTTCGTCTGCATGCTTTCCATGTACTCGATCATCTTTTTGATGCAGCTTTCGAGGCCGTCGATCTTCAGTTTGGTGTTTTTGGCGGCTTTCACGGCCTGGAACTGCCAACCGACGACGGAGAGATCGTTCGCTGCTTTGTTATAGACGATTTCCTTGCCGCCGTAGCCCCAGCCGCCTTTGGGCGATTGGTTGTCGATGATGACTTTCACGCCCTTCTCGAAGGCTTCACGCATGCCGGGGAGGGATTTGGATCCAAGACGGGCCAACGTGTACATTTCGCCGAGAGCATAAGTGGCGATGCCGTGCTCGTAAGTGCCTGCGCCGCCCTTTTCACCCATCCAAGTCTCGGAGATGATGCCGTGGGGGTTCTTCTTGCTGAGCTCGATGAGGTAGGTGATGCCGTTCGTCACGTTCTCGCCGTAGAAGGGAGAATCGGGCGTCTCGCAGCGGCCAAGGAAGCACAGAAGGGCGAGGCCGGTGTAGGCGGCTTTGTTGGAACGGCCCCAGGAGCCATCGGGATTCTGTTTTCCTTTGAGCCATTCGAGCGAGGCGCTCACCGCCTGCTCGCACTCGGGGCTGCCGCCGTTTTGACGGAGCTTTTCCAAACGCTCCTGCGTGCTGCAACGGCTGCGCATCGAAGGGGGAAGGCTCACGAAACCATTCGCGCCACCCATGCCGATGCCTTTGCCAAAGCCGCCACCGGCTCCCGCGCCGCCAAAGCCGCCGCTGCCCATCGAACCACCACCGAGCATGCTGGTGGCATCGGGAATATCGAGGGCATCCGGCGGTGCTTCTGGCAGGGAGATGTCCGCGTTCACGCTCGTCGTGACGATCTTCTTCATCGGCGTCGTCTTGCTGATGCTGCTGCGTTTCTTCTGCTGCACCTTGTGCTGGAGATCCTGACTGGCCGCCGCGCCCTGCTGGGTGCCGCCGCCGGGAAGAAAATCGACCTGCTTCTCCTGCATTTTTTGCGCCACCACGATGAGGCCCATGGCGATGAGGATGCCCGCGTGGACAAAGATCGAAAGCGTAAGCGAACCACCGCCGACCTTCTTCCACATCTTCACGAAGGCGTTTTGTGGCTTCGCAGGCTCGATGTGATGAACGGCTTCGGGATGGAAGACCTCGGTGGGACCAAACTCGCCGTGGTGATGCGCGGCATCATCGGGAATCGCCGTCGCTGTGGCGACGGCAGAATCGGTGGGAGCCGGCGTCGCAACGACCGGGGCTGCTGGCGTAGGCTGAGCTGGAGCCGCTGGCTTTGGAGCGGCGGGCTTCGGTGCTGCAGGGGCAGTGGCACCAGGAGCAGGTGGCGGGGCCACCGCCGGCATGGGCATGGTGGGCGGCGGCATCATGCCGGGCATCTGCGGATAGCCGGGTGGCATCTGAGGGTATCCCTGCGGCATTTGCGGATAGCCGGGTGGCATCTGAGGGTATCCCTGCGGCATTTGCGGATAGCCGGGTGGCATCTGAGGATAACCCTGCGGCATCTGCGGGTAGCCCTGAGGCATGGGGTAGCCCGGTGGATAACCCATCGTCATCGGGCCGGTCATGTGCGGCGGATAACCGGGAGGCGGCGCGTATCCTGGCGGCATCTGCGGGTAGCCCTGAGGCATCGGCTGGGTGGCACCGGGATGCGGATAGGGAGCGGCTCCGGGTTGCGCGGGTGGCTGCTGGTTGGGATCAGGGTTCATGACGGATTTCTGATGGAGGGTTCAAGAGTTCAGATTCCATGCTCACGCATGGGCTGGCGGGCATCTTGGGGTGCGATGAGAATTTCCTGCCCGGAGCAAAAGGATCAGAAGCCGGTATCGCCACCGACGGAGAAGGTCACGTTGGAGACGCGAGCGATGGCGAGGGAGTTCAGCACGTCGATGACACGCTCGTACTTGGCCTGCTCCTCGGCTTCGATGGTGACGATGACTTTGGCGCTGCGGTTATCCGCCTCCTGTTTGAGGCGCTTCAGCGTGGCGGTCATGTTGGGGAGCTTGTCGAGATCGGGAGCCGCAGGCTTGGCGGGGCCGGGATTGTCGAATTCTTCCTCGTTGAGGAGCACGATGCCGGATTCCTCGATTTTGATGATGATTTCATCGGGCATTTCCTGCGGGGCATCGGCGCTGGCGGGAGCCACGCCGGGGAGCTGGCTCTTGAGCTCCATCTCCTTTTTCTGGGAGCCGGCCATCACCATGAAGAAAAGCATGATGACGAACACGACATCGATCATCGGGGCGATCTGGAAGCCCAGGGCGGTTCCATCATGCTCGATTTCGTTCTTCTTCTTTCCGTGGGCGGACATGGCAGCGGGAGTTTACTGGTTAAGGGCGGAGAAGGAGATGTCGTCGATGCCGGACTGGGCGATGACGGCCATGACTTTTTGGACTTCGACGGCGGGGAGAGCCTTGTCACCGCGGATGATGACGCGGTAGGAAGCGTTTCTGGCCTTCAAATCGGTGAGTAGCTCCACGAGAGCATCCGTTTGCGGATACTCACGATCTTGGAGCACGAGGGTGGATTGCTGCCGGGTGTTGTTCCAGCGTACGTTAATGATGCCCTCGTTGGCGAGGTTTTTCTCCTTCTTCTTGGCCGCACCGGCCACGGGAGGAGTGATCTCCTTATCGATCTTCGCCACCTGCGAGGAGGTGATGCTCATGAAGAAGATGAGGAGAACTAGTAGGACGTCGATCATCGGAGCGATTTGAAACTCCGGTTCGCCCCCTTCCATATTGCCGCCGCCGCCGCCCATAGTGGTATGAAGTTAAAGGTGAGATGTAAAAAGTGAGAAGTACTCCCGGGAGGGAGACGCGGGAGTGCCGCGTCTCCTTGGGGTGAGATAGAAATTACGCAGCCACGGCAGCCGGAGCGGCCTCGCCACCCGCGACCCAGTTTGGCACGGCGGCATAGAATTCTTCTTCGCCGACGTGGGCACCTTTGAGGTGTTCGTAAGGCATCTTGCGGAAGAGAGCCTGCAGGCACTCCTGGAGGCCGCCCATACCGCCCTGGAGACGGTTACGGAGGAAGTAGAACACAAGGAAGGCAGGCACGGCGATCACGAGACCGGTGGCGGTAGCGACGAGCACCTCACCGATGTGGCCGGAGAGGGCACCCACGTCCGAAGCGCCAGATTTACCCAGCTCAGCGAAAGCGCCTTTCATACCAGCCACCGTGCCGATGAGACCGATCATCGGGGTACACACACCGATAACGGAGAGGTAGTTGATGCGGGTCTGGATGGAGGCGTTCACCTTGTTGATTTCGGCAAACATGGCGGTTTCCACGGCTTCTTCGCCGTCACCCGCGAAGCTGAGGCAGACGCGGCTCACATCGCAGAAGGAGGAATTGTTGTTCTTCGCAAACTGGTAAGCACCGACGTAATCACCGCTGCGGAAGAGGTCTTGCATTTGAGCCACATGGGCTGGAGGAGCGAGCTTCTTCACGCCGGTGCGGCCCCAAGTATCGACCGTGAGCCAGACCATGGCGACGGAGCAGATAAGGAGGGGATACATCACCCAACCGCCCTGGATAAAGAGCGTGATAAGGGAATCACCCTGCGGATGAGCATGGGCATCAGCGGCGGCAGCGGCTTCCTGAGCGGAAGCGAAGCCAGTGAGAACACCCAGCGCCAATACGAGCAACGGAGCGGCAGGGACGAGACGGGAACGGAGGAGGCGTGTCATGTTTGAGTAACGAGGTGGAGGGTTATGATGGGGGGGGTGTGAGAAAATGTGGAGTTATTTTTTTGGCTCTACGGCAGTTTTTGCAGGCTCGGCGGCTTCTTTGGGCTTCTCAGCGCCTGCGGTGGACTTTTCATCCTTCTTGCCGTCCTTGCTTTCATCCTTCGTCTGCTTCGAGGGATCTTCGTTCTTCATGCCAGCGATGGAGGCTTTTTCCTTCGTGGCACGCTCGGCGATGAGAGAGCCGGGATAGGAGGCGATGAGACGGGTGAAAAAGGAGCCTGCGTCCTCAAAACGGCCCATCTTCACGAGCATGAGGGCAGCCTGTAGCTCGGCCTCTGGCACACGCTGCATCTGCGTGCCGTAGAAAACGGGGATGCGCAGGTAGGCGAGCAGGGCCTTTTCCCATTCCTTCTTCTTCACATGCACATCAGCGATGATGTTCCAGAGGGCGGCACCGACGGCGGAATCATCCGTCTCCTTCAAAATGCTCTCCGCCTCGGCCACGATGGTCAGATAATCGGAGGAGGTCTGACGGTCGATATCGAGCTGGATGATGCGCAGGCGCATCTTTTGAGCATCCGTGAGCTTCAAATTACGAGCGGAGGGCATAAGCTTGATGACATCATCAAATTTTCCGCCGGCGTTCAGCGCTTCGATGTAGGCGAAGTAGATATCGACATACCAGTTCCCTTCGACGTCCTTGAAGTTCTCGAAGAAGTCCTTCCCTTTTTTCAGCACGTTGATGGCGTCTTCGGTTTTGCCTTTGGCGAGAAGGTCCTGCGAGTCCGTGAGCTCGGCGGGGTAGGGCCATTCGAGGGAGTCGATGTTCTGCCGCATGATTTCACTCTTGGCGGTGGCCTCGCCGATCTTGATGGTGCGGATGATTTTCTCTCCTTCGAGGGAGAATTCGTTCGAGAAGACCTTGCTGCCGTCTTTCAAGACGATGGCCTGGGCACGGGCGAAACCGGCGGAGGCGAGTAGAAGGCCGCAAACAGCGAAAAACAGGGAAACGGAGCGCATGACGGTCAAAAGTGAGGCTTCAGTGGCGGTTTAGAGCGTGGCGATGAGGCGTTGGGCTTCCTTGGTCTCCGGCTTTTCTTTGAGATCGGCCCGGTTGATCATCTCTTGGAGCGTATTGCGAGCCTCCTCTTTCTTGCCGAGGGCGATAAAGGACTTGGCAGAGCCGAGGTAGGCCTTGGCCATCTCGTCCTTCCAGCGCTGGTGGGCGATGAAGACACGCTGGTAGTAGGCGATGGCGGCTTCGTGCTTGTTTTGAGCGGCCTCAATGTCGCCGAGCATGCGCAGGGCGTTCGCCGTGGGTTCGCCGCGCCATTCTTTGGTCTGGGCGATCTGTTCGTAGAGCTTTTTGGCGTCGTCGTATTTCTTCAGCTTCGCGGAGGCCTTGGCGACACCTTGGGAGGACTGGAGGATATAGGCGCTGCCTTGGTATTCGCTGGCAGCTTTGAAGAGTTCCAGCGCTTTGTCGTAGTTGTTCTTTTCGAACTCGATCTCGGCGAGGCCCACGGGAGCGCCATCCGAGTATTCGGTGTTCTTGAACACATCACGGAGGCGGACGTAGCAGGCGGTCGCCTTGTCGAGATCGCCCTTGGTACGGGCATTGTCACCCACGATGGCGAGGAGCATCGGGCTGAGGTCTTCGGCCTTGGCCACCTCGACGAGGATGTTGAAGAACTTGCTCGTCTTGTCTGGCAGCTTCATCGCCTTTGCCAGCCAGGTCTTGGCAAACAGGATGCGCATGGCGGCGGTGCCGTTGTTGAGTTCTTTCGGAGGCGTGAGCAACTCTTCGAGCTTCTTTTCCACCTCTTCAAAGGTCTGCTCATACTCCGGCACCTTCGGTGTGGCAGGGGCGGGGGCGGCTTCAGCTGGTTTTACATTCGGATCAGGCGCGGGTGCGGGGGCGGCACGACGGCGTTTCGGCGTCACCACGTTCACGAGCTGCTGAATCAGGCCTTCGACCTGCTGGTTGGCGGCGTTGGAGATGCGCTGCTTGATGTGCTCAGAGAGGAGCTTTTGGGCTTCCTCAGGCTTCTGATCCTTGATGTGGGAGCGGCTGATCCAAAGGATGGCTTTGAGGGAGAGTTCCTCGTTGTCCTTTTTCGTGTTGTAGTAACGCTGCCACATGCCGGCGAGCTTCTTCCACTCGTTCTGGCCCACATAGAGGTCCGTGAGCTGATCCATGACGTAGTTTTGCACGTCGTCGGTCTTTGCTTTGTCCACGGCGGCCTCGAACTGCTTCGTGGCGTTCTCGTAATCGGCCTTCTGGTTGTAAATATCGCCAAGGAGGGCATGTACCTGGCCCACGTTTTGATCGTTCGGATGCTCCTCGGTGATCTTGGTGAGCATTTCCTGCGCCTTGTCCTTCTTACCTTCCTGGAAGGTGATGAAAGCGAGGCGGTATTTGGCATCGCAGAGGTAGTTTCCTTTGGGATTCTCCTTGATGTAGGTCTCCAGAGCTTTGACCACGTTCTTGTAATCGTTCTGGTAGAAGTAACTCAGGGCGATGCGGTAGAGGCACTCGTCCTTGTAAACGCTGTCCTTGTTCGCTGCCATGAGGGCATCGAAGGCGGCGCGGCCCTGCTCAAAGCGCTGCAATTCAAACAGCACGATGCCGCTGAGGTAACGGAGACGCTCTTGGTCCGCCTTGGGGAAGCCGGAGGCCTTGTTGAAGGCGCGTTCGGCTTCTTCGAGCTGGCCGTTTTGATAGGCGAGCATGCCGTACATCTCGGAAATCTGGCCCAGCTCGCTGCTGTCCGGGAAGTTCTCGATGAATTTCTCGCAAAGCGCCCGCGCCTCTGGAATGCGCTTCAGGGCGGCATTCACCATGATGAGGCCGTACATGCAGCGATCACGCTGGGGGAAGTCTTTGAACTCATCGACGATGGTGGTGAAGGCTAGGATGGACTGCCACATGCGACTGGCGTCTCCGGCGGCACCTTCCGCAGGCGGCTGACCCATCTCAAAATAGCAGCGGCCGAGGCGGTAGTAGAGCGAGGCATCGTAATCCGTGCGCTTTTCGATCTCCGCCAGGATTTCCTGCCCAGCCTTAAGCTTCGCTTCGAGTTCAGCTTTTTGATCGCCTTTGGACACTTTGAGCTTCGCTTCGATCTTCGCGATCTGCTCCCTCTGGATGCGGGAGATCTCGCTCTTGCGGCGGACGAGCTGGTAGGCGTTCAGGGCATCCTGGAAGGCCTTTTTCTCCATCATCTGGTCGCCCAGTTGGAGGTAGATGTTGTTCATCTGGGCGATGTTGTCGCCGCCGGAGGCAAAGTTCCGCACCTTGTCCATGAGGGCACTGGCTTCGTCGAGCTTGCCACCGGCCACATAGAGCTGGGAGGCCATCATGGCCGCCTGGATGGATTCCGGGCTGCGTACGCCATCGGCGAGCACGGCGGAGAGGATTTGGAGGGCGTCCTCCGTCTTGTTTTCCGCCTTGTAATGATCCGCGATGATCAGGCCAGCCTCGGCTTTCTTCTCGGGAGACTTGCCCACGACTTCTTTGAGCACGGCCACCCCTTTTTCTCCCTCTTTGGACTTCAAATAGGCACGGCCCAAGGCCATGCGCACATCCGTGATGCTGCCACCTTCGGGGAACTCCTTCACATAGAGTTCGAGGGACTCGATGGCCTTCGCGAAGTCCTCCAGGTTGAAGAAGCAGGCACCCTTGGCGTAGAGGATGCCTTCGAAAGGCTTGTTGTTCAGGTTCTTCTCCGCCTGAGCGATCTTGGAGAGAGCTTCCTGATACTTGGCCTCGGTGAAGAGCTTCACCGCCTCATTCATGAGTGCTTCCGTTTCCTGAGCGATGTTCAGAGCACCGCCAGCAGCAGGAGCACCAGGGGCTGCCGGAGGGGCTCCAGGAGCAGCGGGTGGCTGACCAGGAGCGGCTGGCGGGGTCGTGGGTGCCTGTCCCATGACAGAGACACAGGCGGCGAGGGAGGCGAGCGTGACGCGAAGGGGAAGCTTCATGCGATTCAGACGATTACCGGTGCGGGAAAACTAATGGAAAGGGAGGACGTGACGGTTTTTTTGAAAAACGGGACGGCGAGACTAGCAGCCACCCCTCTTTTGTCACGAATTAATGCAGGACGCAAAAACGCCCACAGTTAGAACTGCGGGCGTTTATTTCAAAATTCGCGGCTTCGAAGCCAAGATTCACTCATTTCGCCGGACCAGCGGGCTTGGTGATCATGGGGAAATCATCCGTGCGGAAGGGCGTGACGGGCAGGCCCTCCTTGCTGAAGAGATTGCACACCGGATTGTCGCTCCAGGCATAGCGGACGGCGACGGGCTTGGCGACGCCGGGGGCGGTGACTTCGATCTTGTCGGCTCCGAGGAGCTTGCCGGTGGCCCAGACCCATTTCTTGTCTTCACCGCAGACGGCAAGGCCCTTCACTTCCTGCACGTCGAAGGTGTAAAGATTGCTGCCAAAGGTATCGAGGGTGACGATGGCTTTGTTGCCTTGGATCTCGACACTCTTGTACTCGGGGCTGCGGAAGGGAATTTTGACGCCGTAGTCTTTCGCCAAAGCGAGACGCACGAGGCGGTCGGAAACGTCGCGCTTGTTGCGGGGGTGGATGTCGCGGCCTTCGCCGATGTCGATGATGATGGCCTGGCCGCCGTTCTTGATGGTGTTTTGCGTCTTCGTCTGGCTTTCACGCAGCTCGGCCCAGTCGCTATCGCCGGGAAGAGGCTGCTCGGGTTTGAAGTCGGCGAGCTGCACCCAGTAGAAGGGGAAATCGCCCTGCTTCCACTCGTCACGCCAATGCTGAATCATGAGGGGGAAGAGGTAGCCGTATTCATAGGCACGGGAGGCATTGCTCTCGCCCTGATACCAGATCGCCCCCTTGATGCCGTAGCCAATGGTGGGGAGCAAAACGCCGTTGTAGATGTTCGCGGGGCGGCTGTTGCCGGAAAGCTGCTGCTGCGGGCTTTGCGGGGCACGCTCGCGGAATTCGGCCTTCTTCGCCTTGGCCTCGTCGGCACGCTTTTTCCAAGCGGCGAGGGCGGTTTCGTATTTCGTCTTCGCGGCGTCGCTGGTGAGGTCTTTTTCACGAACGGCCCAGCCGTCCATGAGGGTTTTGAAGCGGGCATCCTTCTCCAGGATATCGCGGCGCACCCAGGCCTCCGCCGCACTGCCGCCCCAAGCGTTGTCGATGAGACCCACGGGCACATCGAGCGTTTGATGAAGCGTGCGGCCAAAGAAGAAGCCGACCGCGCTGAATTCTCCCGCATTGGCCGGCGAGCACTCCGCCCAAGCACCCTTGAAATCGTCCTGCGGCTCCTGCGTACCGACCTGCGGCACAGAGATGAGGCGGATGTTGGGGTGTTTCGCCGTGGCGATCTCCAAATCGGCGTCATACGACTGGGAAAGGCTCCACTGCATGTTCGACTGGCCGGAGCAGACCCAAACCTCGCCGACGAGGATGTTTTTGAGCTCCACCTTGTTCGTGCCCTTGATGTTCATCGTCGCCGGTTTGGCGTTCGCGGGCACAGGATCGAGTTTGACGGTCCATTTGCCCTTCGCATCAGCCTCGCCGGTCTTCGTCTGGCCGGCAAAGGTCACCGTCACCTTCGTGCCGGGCGTGTCCCAGCCCCAGATCGGGTTCGTTTGCTTCTGCTGAAGCACCATGTTGTCGCCAATGATGGCGGGGAGTTTGATTTCCGCGTGCGCGGCAGCCGCGAACGCGAGGAGGGAGAGGATCGAGAGACGTTTCATGAGGTCAGAGAGGGCGCAAAGAACGCCCCTAGCCGACGCTTCATTTCAAGAAGCCCGCGAACGCCTCCAGAGTTGGAGTCATGGAGTGCTGGAGGATTGGAATCCATGACTCCACCACTCCAAAACTCCATCCCCCTTCCCCGCTCACGCATCCCTCGTTGCCACCGGCACACGCAGCGCGGGCAGATCGATCATGATGTTTGGGCTGCGCATCAAAGTCTCGCCGACGAGCAAAGCATCCGCGCCGGCCTCGGCGAGGCGAATGGCATCCGCCACCGTCTTGATGCCGCTCTCGGCCACCAGCACGACATCGTCTGGCACTTCCTCGGCGAGCTTTTCAGTGGTGCCGAGATCGACCGTGAAATGCTTCAAGTTGCGATTGTTCACGCCGATGATGCGGGCGTCGGTCGCCAGGGCACGTTCGAGCTCTGGCAGGTCGTGCACCTCGACGAGCGCATCGAGCTGGAAGGTACTCGCCACCTCCAGCAGGTGCTCCAGCGTTGGCTGGTCCAATGCGGCCACGATGAGCAGGATGGCATCCGCTCCGGCCACCACGGCCTCAAAGATCTGCGCCTCATGAATGATGAAATCCTTCCGCAAGCACGGGATGTCCACCTGCTCGCGAATGAGCGTGAGATACTCCAGGCGGCCCTGGAAATACTTTTCATCGGTGAGCACCGAGAGAGCATTCGCGCCCGCTTTTTCATAACCACGGGCAATCGTGAGCGGATCAAAGTCCGCCGCGATGGTGCCAGCGGAAGGCGAGGCACGCTTCACCTCGGCGATCATGCTCAGGCGGGTGGGATTGGCACGCAGGGCATCGTAAAACGAGCGCACGTCATCCCGCAGTGCGGCGGCGGCGCGGAGCTTCTCCGCACGGGGCAGGAGGCGCTGCACTTCGAGATGCTTTTGGGCGATGATTTCGTCCAGTTTGTTCATGAGGGACGCCACAGTGCGGGCGAACCGCCTCCGTGCAACCCGTCTTCACCTCCTCGCCGGAGGTTTTTCTGGCTCTTCACTCCTCCGCAGGCAGGTGGCCGATCACACGCGGCTTTCCCGCGCCTTCCCACACCTGCATCGCCGGGCCTTGTTCGTCCGGCGCGATGTAAAACAACCTCGGCTTCCCGTTCACCCCCGACGCGCAAAAGCCTTCCAGCCGGTCCGAGCCAAGGGCGGCGGTGCTTCATGCCGCGCCGAAGCCGATCCTCGCCACGACTGTCAAACTCTCCTTACTCATACTTCAACTGAGCCGTCGCTGAGCAGGCTTTGTCAGCGGTGACGCGGAGCCAGCGAGCTTGCACGGCGGGTTCAAAGGTGAGGCTGGTGGATTCGCCGGGGGAGATTTCGCGATGCTGGTAGGTCACCCATAGGCCGGTGCCGGTGAGATCGAGTTCGATGTGGAAGCTCACAGGTTCGTTTTGATCATGGCTGAGCGTCAATGTGCGCTGGTCATACGCCCACATCAGATACGGATCGCTCTTTTGATCGGCTTTGACCTTCGTGGCCTTCCAAGGGCCGCCTTCGCCGCGAGGTTTACCGAGTTTCCAGAGGTCGTCGATGGCTCCGGCCCACAGGGCGGCTTTGCCGTCGTCGCTGCGGAGGATGTGGTCGCTGGCTTTGGCGTCCGGAGAGATGCCACTCATCAAAAAGAGGCCGCGATAACCGCCGAAGTCGGTGACACGCAGATTGTGCGAGCAGATGGGGCGGATCTTCGCGAAGCCATCGGCATTTTCGGCGGGCAGTTCGAAGAAGGCGCCGCAGGCGCTGAGCATGTCCCGCTCGGTGGCGACCTCGCGGCACACACGCAGCTCGCCGGCGTTCGTGACGGCGTCGTAGGCTTTGGAAGCACGCGGCAAGCGCCAGCGACGGCCACGGTCATCGACGACGAGCACGCTGGCTTCATCCAGCGTGATGACGTTCTTCGGAATGGCGACGGCTTTTTCGACAAAGGCCTTCGCTTTGGCATCTTCGACGCGTTTGAGGGCCAAATCGGCTCCCAGCTCGTAGTAGCCGTCTTTCGTCGCCAAACTCAGCGTGCGCTTGTTTTCGCCGCGAGGCCGGAAAAGGCCAGTTTGAGCGTTTTCATCGCCAATTCGGGCGATGCCGTCGAACATCGCATCGGGCTGGGTGCCGCGTTCATCGCCGTTCGTGAGCGTGACGAAGACGCTGAAGTCCTTCGAGTCAGCCCCAGCCTCGGTTCGCAGCCAGTCATCGTCACTCATGATGTCCGTGCGCGCGGATTCGCCGGTGGCGTGATTGATGACCCAGAGGCTGCGGTGCTTCCATCCTGCGACGAGAAATAGATCAGCCTTCTGCCCCTTCTTCACGCTCTCATGCAGCCACACCGCGCCGCTGGCATGCGCAGGGCCGAGCTTGTCAGGCGTGTCGGGGCTGGTGAACCACACATTGCTCTGCGACTGACCGACGCTGTCGATTTTGCCCTTCACGCTGCGCTTATTGAGGAACTCCGACTTCGCGGAGTCATCGCAGCCGAAGACGAGGCGGTCGTTCCAGCGGGTGAAGTCGCCGATCACCTTCATGTAAGCGCTGCGGGCGCGGATGCCGTTCGTGTTTGCGGCAGAGAAGGTCTTCGGGAAGCTCCAAAAGGCACCGTGCATGGTCATGAGCAGGTTCTCTTCGCCGATGTCGCGGATGCGCGGCCATTCGGTGTTCCAGCCGTGGGCACCGTCGTAGCTGTGGCTGACCTTGGGCAAGCGGAAGGATTTCCAAGTGGGGCGGGCACTCTTGCCCGCCGAAGTGTCACTGCGGGCAGGAGTGCCCGCATCACTGTCCAGCAGCATGAGGATCAGCGATTTCGCATCCCAGCCGATGCTCCACACGGGGGCGTTGGGATCGCCACCGTGAATGCCGCCGGGGCCGGTAACCTCGGTGAATTGATGGCGCCGCACGAGTTGCCAATCGCCGCTGCCGTTCCATTCACCGAGCGCCCCGCTGGGCGTGGTGGGATCGGTGAGCACGCGCTTGTCGCGGTCGCCGTTGTTGGCGTAGATGACGCGGCCTTGGGAGGTGTAGAGGCCTTTGCCGTGGTAGCCGGGCAGTTGGGAATCGAGCTTGGAGAGCGGGGTTTCGACTTTGAAGCCCTTTTTGACGCCATTGCCGTCGCGGATGAAGTTTTTCACCGCGAGCGTCTTCACATCGACCTCGTAGAGGCCTTCTTCCATCGTGGCGTAGTAGATTTTGCCGGCGGGATCGCTGAGGTGCCGCGCATTGCCGGTGAGGCGACCCGGCATGATGCTCGGTGGGATCACGCGCACGCCGCGCTGCGCATCGATGACATACGGCCCAATGAAAAGCTGCTGCGACTCGCCATGGATCATGCGGTTCGCCGGCGTGCCGCCGACGCTTTCCGGTCGCACAATTTGAGTCAGGTCCGGCGTGATCTCGTAGAGCTTGTCGCTCGAACCGAACGGCAGATGCGGCCCATAGGTGATGACCCACAGCCGGTCCGCCCACGGCACCACCGCGCCCGTGCCGCACTCGCCCTCATTGTTGAACATGGCGAGCGAGGGGTAGATGCCGCTGATCCTGCGCGGCTCCTGGGCCAGAGCATTGACCACGGAACACACGCAATACACGGAAAGCAGAAGGTTGGGCTTCATCTGGTCAGCAAAGCGAAGGCGGATGGGTGAGCAAATGCCGGTTGTTATGTCAGGACGAAATCGCTTACACTTTCCCCCCTTTTAAAAAACTCTCTTCTGCCTCTGTGCTTCTCCGTGCCCTCTGTGGTGAAACACAGCGGGGTCAACCACAGAGGGCACGGAGAAGCACAGAGATTTCATCCATAGCTCACATGCCGCGACCACCTGAATTCACCGCCGATGCCTGGCGCAGCCTGCGCTGCGAGTGGCTGTGGGTGTATCGCGGGGCGGTGCCGGTGTGCGGGGTGTGGTCGGCAGAGATTCCGGTGCCGGCGGGCGTGTTTTTTGTGGAGCAGGCCAGCGGACGGATTCGTGCGGATGGCCAGGAGTTCGTGGTCAAGCGTGGCGAGGCCTTTTTCTCCGCGCCGGGGCCTCGCAAGCACTGGTTTGAGCCGGGGACGCGGCTGCTCTCGGTCGGGTTTCGATGCCTGTGGCCGGATGAGCGACCGGTTCTCCGCACGGGGCTGAATTTCGCCGCGAAGTCGGCCAAACTGCGCACCGCGACGCTCGAACTCTTTCGCCGCGTGCATCGCGGGCGCAAAGCGGTGACGTTTCGCGAGGCGGTGAAGCCGGTGGCAGAGGCGCTCGCCGGGTGGTCGGCGCGAGAGGCCGCGTTTTTGGAATGGTTCGCGGTTTGGAGCGCGGTGCTGCATGAAAACGGCATCGAGCCGGAGCCGCGTGTGGCTGCGAAAGGTCGGCGCGGCCGAGTGGAGCAGCTCAGCGCCTGGCTCGATACGCGCCCGCTGGATGAGACGACGCCAACGCTGCCGCCGAACTTCGGCCTGGGCCTGCGCCGGGCGGATCAACTGCTCCAGCAGCAGCTTGGCACCAGCCTGCGCGGCTATTTGGAGCGTCGGCGGCTGGATGCAGCTCGCGAGCGTGTGCTCGCAGCAAGCAGCACGCTCAAAGAGATCGCCTTTGAGCTAGGCTTTCGGCATGCCTCGCACTTCACGGCGTGGTTTCGGCGGCAGGTGGGCGTGTCGCCTTCGGTGCATCGAGCGGGCGGTTTGGAGGCGGCGTGATCGTCTTGAGCCTTTGACCTCGGTCAAATCACGCTTACCACAAGCGCCCGCCTTTCCGCCCCATGCTCTCTGTTTCCAACGTCAGTAAAACCTACGCCGGCCGCACCCTCTTCAGCCAGGTGTCGTTTCATATCAATCGAGGCGAAAAGATCGGCCTCATCGGCCCGAATGGCGCGGGCAAATCGACGCTCTTCTCGCTGCTGCTTCAAGAATCGACGCCAGATGATGGCCGCGTGATGATGGAGCGCGGCATCACCTTCGGCTTCCTGCCGCAAGAGAGTGCGCCGGTGGATGACGTGACGGTTTTGGAGCTGGCGACGGGGCATGTCGATGAGCATCAACGCTGGGAAGTGGAGCCCAAGGCGAAGCGCATCCTCAACGGCCTGGCGTTTCGTGAATCGGACTTCGAGCGGAATGCCCGCACGCTCAGCGGTGGCTGGGTGATGCGTGCGCACCTGGCCCGCCTGCTCGTGCAGGAGCCGGAAATGCTGCTGCTGGATGAGCCGACGAACCACCTCGACCTCGAATCGCTCATCTGGTTCCAAAATTACCTCCAGGGCTATCCGGGTGCCATTTTGATGATCTCGCATGACCGCGAGTTCCTCAATGCGCTGTGTGATAGCATGCTCGAGATCGCCCACAGCAAGATCACGCGCTACACCGGCAACTACGACGACTACCTCCGCGAAAAGGCCGCCCGCATGGAACAGCTCCAGGGCGCTTACGAGAACCAGCAACGTGAACTCGCGAAGATGCAGGCCTGGGTGGATAAATTCAAAGCCAAGGCCAACTTTGCCTCCCGCGCCCAGGACAAGGCGAAGATGATTGACCGCATCGAGAAGATCGACGCGCCCATGGCGGATGCCAAGACGGTCAAATTCCGCTTCCCCCAGCCACCGCGCAGCGGCCAGCGTGTCATCCGCATGACCGGCATCGACTTCGCCTATGGCGAAACGCCCGTTTACAACGGCCTCGACCTCGAAATGGAGCGCGGACAGCGCACCGTGCTCGTCGGCCCGAACGGCGCGGGCAAATCGACGCTCCTCAAACTCCTCGCGGGCGCTTTGAACCCGCAGGCGGGCAACCGCGAGGTCGGTCACAACGTCAAGCTCGGCTACTTCGCCCAGTATCGCGGTGATGTGCTCAACATGCGCCACACCGTGCTGCAATCCGCCATGGATCTGCCGAGTCGCCCTGGCGAAAACCTTTGCCGCACCCTGCTCGGCTCCTTCCTGTTTCATGGCGACGATGTCTTCAAGCCCGTCGGCGTGCTCAGCGGCGGTGAAAAGAGCCGCCTCGTGCTCGTGCGCCTGCTGCTCGATCCGCCGAACTTCCTCCTCATGGACGAGCCCACGACGCATCTCGACATGGGCAGCATCGACGCCCTCATCGGCGCTCTCGATCAATACGAAGGCACGCTCGTTTTCATCAGCCATGACGTGCATTTCATCCGCCAGATGGCCAAGCAGGTCCTGCACGTCAGCGCCGGCGTGATCACGCCCTACGCCGGGGATTACCAATACTACCTGGACAAATCCAAGGCCGGCAGCGCCCGCGAAGCCCTCACCGCCACGCTGCACAACGCCCAGCCCACCACCTTCACCGCCCCCGCCGTCCGCGAACCGCCGAAGACCAAAGAGCAAAAACGCCTCGAAGCCGAAGCCCGCAACGCCCGCAGCAAAGGCAAAAAAGACGCCGAACAACGCGTCACCAAGATCGAAGCCGAACTGGCCGCCCTCGACAAACGCAAACACGAGATCGTCGAGCTCCTCCAGGACGAAGCCACCTACGCCGATGCCGTCCAATTCCGCGCCCTGAGTGCCGAACTCGAAGCCGTCGATCCCAAAGTCGCCAAACTGACAACCGAGTGGGAGAAAGCGGCCGAAGAGGTGGAGAAGCTGGCGGTGGTGTGATCAATCCTGGTTGCCGAACCGAAGTAGAAGGCGCTCAAAGTTCAGTTCACTGACATTTGCCAAGCTAAAAAGGCAACTTGAAGGTCAAAGTTGATTTTCTGATTGTGAAAATGTCGTTTTGACCGACTTCGTTGACATTCATTCAGTATGCCGAATCGCACCACAGGCCAGGAAGTCACCGTCGCCACAGCGGGGGAGTCTTTTCGTGCCTACGTTCCCGCTCCTTTGCCTCCCGAGCCGGATTTGGTCTGGGATCAAGAACTGCGGCACCTAGCCGAGCAGGCAGCGATGGCTGTCGGCAGGCTGGACGGCATCTCCGCGCTGCTCCCTCAGCCAGATATTTTTCTGTACGCATATGTGCGGAAGGAAGCCGTCGTTTCATCGCAGATCGAAGGCACGCAATCGTCCCTGTCTGATCTGCTGTTGTACGAGCAGGCCGCGGCACCTGGCGTGCCGGTGGATGACGTGCAGGAGGTTTCGAATTATGTCGCCGCGCTCAACCATGGTCTAAAGCGTCTCCGCGAGGGCTTTCCGCTGTCGTTGCGGCTTATTCAGGAAATCCATGCCATCCTCATGTCCGGCGTGCGCGGGGGGATGAAGTCGCCCGGCGAATTTCGCCGCAGTCAGAACTGGATCGGCGGCAGCCGGCCCGGTACAGCACGATTTGTCCCGCCTCCGCCGGACGAGCTCATGAATTGCCTCGGTGCGCTGGAAAAATTCATGCACGATGATCCGGTGGCCACGCCCGCCTTGATCAAGGCGGCGCTGGTTCATGTGCAGTTTGAGACGATCCACCCCTTTCTCGATGGCAACGGCCGCCTAGGCCGCCTGCTCATCACCTTCCTGCTGTGCGCGGAGGGTGTTTTGAACGAGCCGCTTCTCTACCTCAGCCTTTATTTCAAAGAGAACCGTTCTGAATACTACGACCATCTGCAAAGCGTGCGTCGCACGGGTGACTGGGAAGGCTGGATGCGTTTCTTCCTCCGGGGAGTGAAGCAGACGGCTGATCAGGCCGTCAGCTCCGCGCGTCGCTTGCGCGATTTATTTGCTGCGGATTTGGAAAAGATCACTGCGGTAGGACGTGCTGCGGCAAACATCATCCGCATCCATCAACAGTTGCAGCTTCAACCCGTAACCAGCGTCAACACCATCGCGGCGAAGCTCGACATGGCGGTGAACACCGCCCGCAGTGCTCTCACACAAATGCAGACCCTCGGCATCGTCCGCGAGATCACGGGCGGCAAATACGGCCGTCTTTATGCCTACGACGCCTATCTCACGATCCTCAGCGAGGGCACGGAGCCGCTGCGTCGGTAGCTGGCAGCCTCACTCGATCACACCCCGCGCCGAATGCCCCGTGTGGAAAGCACGTTGCGAACGAGGCGCACCATATCGGCCGGCTCGTAGGGCTTGGGCAGGACGGCGGCGAAGCCGTAGGCGGCTGGTTTGGCCATGACGGGATCATCGCTGTAGCCGGAGCTGACGATGGCCACCACGTCGGGATCGAGCTGGCGGAGCTTTTCCATGGTGCGGACGCCGCCCATGCCGTTCGGGATGCTCAAATCGAGTACGACGAGGTCAAAGACGCGGCCTTGATTCATGCTCTCCTGATAGAGGCGCACGGTTTCGCTGCCTTCAGCACTTTCGGTGATCTCAAAGCCCTGGCTGGCGAGATTTCGCACGATGAGGTTTCGCACGAGCGGGTCGTCTTCGAGCACGAGGATGCGCGGCTGACTCACAGGAGCGTCCGGTGGGGCATCAAAGACCTGGCTGAGGCCGAAGCTATCTACCTCCTCCGCATCGGCATCGAGCGGCATGTAAAAGCGCACGGTGGTGCCACGCCCAGACTCGCTGCTCACAGTGATGGTGCCGCCGTGGGCCTTGGCGATGCTTTCACAGACGGTGAGACCGAGGCCGGTGGCGTTTTCGCTCTTCCGCGTGCTGAAGTAGGGCTCAAAGATGTGCGGCAAATGGTCAGCGAGGATGCCTTCACCCAAGTCCTGCACCTCGAGGGCAATGCCGGAGGGCTGGAAGTTTTGATCCGTGACGAGCTCGCCGGGGAACATCTGCGCATGATCCGGCACAAAGGCGCGGACGATGATCTGACCGCCGTCAGGCTGGGCCTGCTCGGCATTGCGGATGAGATTGCCGAGGAGGCGGCGCACCTGCGCGGGATCGAGCGGGATGGAGGGCAGGCCGGGCTGGACCTCAATGCGATAATCGATCCGCGCGGCGCGGGTGTGATGCGCGAAGAACTTGTCGATGAGGTCACCGATGTTCGTGAGGCGTTTAATCGGCGCTCCACCGCGAGCAAAGGTGAGCAGTTGCTGGACGAGATTCTGCGCCTGGAGCGTGGCCTGCTTCGCGGTGTGCAGCTCGGGCAGGGTAATGGCATTGCGCAGGCGCATCTCGGCGAGGGAGATATTGCCCAGCAGCACAGTGAGGAGATTGTTGAAATCGTGCGCGAAACCACGGGCCAGCAGACCGAGTGATTCCAGGCGGTCCATGCGACTGCGGCGCTCGGCTTCCTCGCGTTTCGCGGTCACATCCTGGATGAGCATGAGCATGCCCTCGCCAAAGGGATAACCACGCAGCTCCAGCCAGGCGCGTTTCGCCTCATAGTAGAGATCACGGCTCACCGGCTCGCGATGCATGAGCGCATGGGCAAAGGCCGCATGATGCTCATCACGCACCGCCGCTGGCACGAGATCCCAAAACGACATGCCGAGCATCGCGGCGGAATCCCGCTCGAAGAGCTGGGTGGCGCTGGCATTGGCATAAGTGAGCCGCCAGTGCGCATCGAGGGCCACGAGCGGATCGGAAATGCTCTCCACGATATCCACCAGCGGCGCGGAGGCGTGTGAAGGCGCCGCGACAGGTGCTGGCAGGGTTTCTTTCTCCTGTAAAAGAGGACGAAGAAGAATGATTAGACCGGTGAGCTGCCCATGCGCATCCCGGAGAGGCGTACAGCGATCCTGGATCGGCACGCGGGTGCCGCTACGCGTGGTCAGCCACACGGTGCGCTCGGCTCCGGCGGCCTCGCCCTCACCGGAAAGCATCTCCGCTGGCTCGCCGGAGGTATGGAAGATGCGAAAAACTTCGTTCAGCGAACGCCCGGCAGCCTCATGGGGCGTCCAGCCCGTCACCCGGGCCGCCGCCGGATTCATGAAGACGATGCCACCCGCCAGATCCGCCGCAATGACACCATCCGCGAGGCTTTGAAAAGCCTCGAAAAAGCTATGCTCCCGCCGCTGGCGGTCCCGCTCCTCCAGATGCCGCTGGGCAGCGACCTCCACCGCGAGACGCAGTTCATCGTGGCTGAAAGGCTTCAAGAGGTAGCCCTGCGGATGCGTCTCGCGTGCTCGGGCCACCGTTTCGAGGTCGGCGCAGGCCGTGACATACAAAATGGCCACCGTCGATCGGGTTTGGAGTCGGCGAGCTGTTTCGATGCCGTCGATCTCACCCGCCAAATGCACATCCAACAGTACCAGATCGGGCCGAAGCTCCTCAAAACGCTCCAGCGCCTCCTCGCCCGAGGCACAAATGCCCGTGACAATGTATCCCAGCTGCCCGAGTGACGCGGCCATATCACACCCGACGAGACCTTCGTTCTCGACGATTAGGATGCGGATGCGATCGGTTCCGGTCATGTGATGGGGTTGAGTGAGTATTTTAACTCGAATGAAATGCAAACGCCATAAAAATTAAAGAGATATTACCCTCCAACTTCCAGTCAGCATGGAAATCGCCTGCCTAGGAGCGAGGTCTGAGCGCTCCATGGTGAAATAGCTGCCTAGGCCTGAAAACCAGTTCCGAAAGCTTCTTCAGGGCTTTTTCGCCGGTTTGGCGGTTTCGGCAGCCTTCTTCTCCTCATCTTCCTTCTCCGGCTTCGTGACCTCCCGCATTGGATTCGTGGCCTTATCATCCTTGTAGAGCTGGAATTTGCTCTTCACGGGGCGGCGCGGCCAGAAGTTGTTCTCCACGTCGGTATCGCTGAGTTCCTGGCGTGGGTCAAAGGTGATGGCTTTGATCTCTTTTTTCGTGAAGATCATCTTCGAGGCCTTTCGGGTGTCGAAGCGCCAGATTTCCGCAGGCAGCTTCATTTCTTCCGAGCTGCCGTCAGTGTATTCCACCTTCAAAATCACCGGCGTGAGCATGCCGCCGAGGTTACTCAGCTCGACGAGGTAAAAATTGTGCTTCGTCTGGAGCAGCTTGGGGTCGATTTTCTCCTCCTTGAGCTCCTTGATGAGGCTTTCGTATTTCTTCTTCTCACTCGGGAGCACGGTGGTCTCGTCAAAACTGTCGTAGAAGTCCTTCAGCTCGGGAAAACGGTCCACCCGCTTCGGCAGCGGGTAGTTTCGCTCCTCGGTGAGCGTCTTCGGCAACTCGTCCTCCTCCTGCTTCTTCTTTTTCTTCTCGATGGCCGGGTCACGCGTGTCGAGCTGCATCCACTTCACCTCGTCGATGGACACATCGACGTGATCCACGCTGTAGAACCAACTGCGCCAGAACCAGTCAAGGTCCACGCCGCTCGCGTCCTCCATGCTGCGGAAGAAGTCGCTCGGCGTCGGCCGCTTGAACATCCAGCGACGCGAGTAGGTCTTGAAGGCGTGGTCAAACAGCTCACGACCGAGAATGTGCTCGCGCAGGATGTTCAGCGCCGCCGTGGGTTGGCCGTAGGCGTTGGGGCCGAGATCGGCGATGCTTTCGCTGTTCGTCATCACTGGCACACGATCGGTTGAGCGCAGGTAGCTGACCATGCCGCGTTCATCGCGGCGATGATGCCAGTCGTTCTCCCATTCTTCTTCCGCGAGGTATTCGACGAACGAATTCAGCCCCTCGTCCATCCAGGTCCACTGACGCTCGTCGCTGTTCACGATCATCGGGAAGTAATTGTGCCCCACTTCATGAATCACCACGCCGATGAGCGCATACTTGGTGCGCTCGGGATAGGTGCCGTCTTTTTCCGGACGTGGGCCGTTGAAGCAAATCATCGGGTATTCCATGCCGCCGACGTGTTTGTTGTTCACCGACCACGCCACGGGATACGGGTAATCAAAGGTGAACTTCGAGTAGACCTCGATCGTGTGCGCGATGGCATGCGTCGAGTATTTGTCCCACAGCGGCATCGCCACCGCCGGGTAGAGCGACATGGCCATCACCGGCTTGCCATCCACCTTCGTGCCCTCGACCGCCATCGCATCCCACACGAACTTCCGCGAGCTGGCGAAGGCAAAGTCTCGCACCTTGGACGCTTTGAACTCCCAGGTCTTCTTGCCCTTCGGTTTGCCCTTTTCCGCCGCCTTCGCCTCGTCCGCCGTGATGATGAAAACCGGCTTCCGCGTCTCTTTTTCCGCCTTCGTCAGCCTTTCGCGCTGGGTGGCGGTCAAAACGGTCTCCGCATTCGTCAGCACACCCGTCGCGGCGACGATGTGATCGTCCGGCACGGTCAGACGCACCTCATAATCACCGAACTCCAGCGTGAACTCGCCCGTGCCGAGGAACTGCTTGTGCATCCAGCCCGCGTAATCCGTGTAGGCCGCCATGCGCGGGAACCACTGCGCGATGGTGTAGATGCAGTTTTTGTCTTCTTCGAAGTATTCGTAGCCCGTCCGCGCCCCGATGCGGCGGCCGTCATTGATCGGAAAACTCCACGCGATCTTGAAAACGAACTCGCCACCCGGTTTCAGCGGCTGCGGCAGGTCGATGCGCATCATCGTCTTCACAATCGCATGCTGTAGCTCCTTGCCCGCCGCATCGGTCAGCGAGCTGATCTTCAACGCACCGTCATACTCCTCATACGCCAGCAGCCGGTCCACCGCCGCGTAACTCACCTTCGCCGGATCGATGCCTCGTTTGGTGTTCGGCACCGCCCGCATGTCCGCATCATGCGCGAAGTAATTCTGGTCCAGCTGCACCCACAGGTAGTCCAGCGTGTCCGGCGAAGCATTGTGATAGGTCACCGTGGCCTTCGCGGTGATGCTGCGCTTCACATCATCGAGCTCCGCGTCGATCACATAATCCGCCCTGTTCTGCCAGTAACCCGTCCCCGCCGCGCCCGAGGCGATGCGCTGCGCATTCGGTGTCGGCAGCATCTGCTCAAGCTGCTGAAACTTGCCCACTGGAGAACCGGATTGAGCCGCCGCCGAGCAAAAGGCGAGAAGGAGGAGCAGAAAGCGCTTCATCATAGGTTCGCAACTCTCTCAAAGAGCGGCGGAGATGGCAAGGGCCGTTGTGATTTGCCCTAGCTTTATCGCGACTCGCGCCAGCGTCGTGGAGTGCGGTGGCAAGCCTTGGCGCGACACCGCTGTCGTCTGCCGGACGGCGTTCTATGGACTCAGCTCACTCTTCTCGCACTCGACAGCGCCGTCGCCGATGCCTGACGGCCCCCGCATCTCTGCCGCACGCACTCCACGACGCTGCCGCGCCAGTTGAGCGCCATGATTGTCCAGTCGCTGACTGCACAATTCACTCCCCTCGCCTCCTTCCCGCTTGCCAGCCTCCGGGCGTTCTGATTGCATCGACGCATGGAACCGCCTGATTTTCTTTCTCGTCGTGATGCCCTCAAAGCCACCATTGCCTCCATCGGGCTGAGTTCGCTGGCGTTTGAACCGGCGCAGGCCGCATCGACCACCACACCGGATGCGCGACGTGGTTCGACGAAGCGGTATGACATGCTCAAGTCGATCAACCTGTGGGCCTTTCCGTATCCCGAGCGCATGACGCTGCGCGAGTGCCTGCAACTCGCCAAGGACGCCGGATTCGACGGCATCGAGCTCAACTACGACCTCGACAACGAGCTCTCGCCGAAACACGGCACGGCGGATTATGTGAAGATCCGAAAGATGGCCGATGAGATCGGCATCCAGATCAGTGGGCTGTGCTCCTTCCTCTTCTGGCCTTATCCGCTCACCAGCAATGATCCGGTGAAACGTGCGCAAGGCATCGAACTAGCCGGAAAGATCGCGCAGTGTGCGCATGACCTCGGCGTGGAGAATGTGCTCGTCGTGCCAGGAGCGGTTCACATCCCGTGGCGCACGGATCACGAGCCGGTGGCGAATGATGTGTGCGACTCACGTGCCCGCGAGGCTGTGGGGCAGCTCGCGAAGCAGGCGGAGAAGCTCAAAGTTTGCCTCAACATCGAAAACATCTTCTTCAACGGCTACCTCATGACGCCGATGGAGATGAACGCCTTTGTGGACAGCTTCCACAGCGAGCATGTGCGCGTGCATTTCGACACGGGGAACATCAGCATGTTTCAGTTCCCCGAGCACTGGGCCAAAGTGCTCGGCAACCGCACGAAGAACGTCCACCTGAAGGAGTTCACCAAAAAAGGCACCGACTTCAGCCTCGAAACCTTCCGCCCCCTGCTCGACGGCACTACGAACTGGCCCGCCGTCACCGATGTCCTCGCGGAGACCGGCTACAAAGGCTTCCTGACCTTCGAATACTTCCACCCGTATCCCCATTACCCCGAGGCGCTCATCTGGCAGACCTCGGATTCGATGGATCGCATCCTCGGCCGCAAATCATGAGAGAACTCCTCACCAGCCTCGATTGGACACGGCTCGGCTTTTACAAGTCGGTGCTCGATGAAGCAGGCATCGCCAGCTTCATCCGCAATGAGCACACGGCGCAGCTCATCAATGTGCTCATCGGCCCCTGCCAGCCTTCGCTGTGCGTGGTGAATGACGATGAATATGACGCGGCGATGGCGCTGCTGCAGACGCATCATGACCAGACGGCTTCCAGCGGCGCGGAATGGACCTGCGCAGGCTGCGGCGAGGTGAATCCGGCGGAGTTTGAGCTGTGCTGGAAGTGCGGTCAGGTGCGCAGCGAAGGCCCGCAATAAAAAAAGCGGAGCCGTTTCCGGCTCCGCTGAGGAAAATCGAACCTTCGGGAGGTCTTAGACGAGGCCAGCGGCCTTGAGCGTCTTGAGAGCACCGTTCTTGTTCACGGTCTTGAGGGCGCGAGCGGTGAGCTTCACGTCAACGAATTTGCCCAGTTCCGGCACCCAGATACGCTTCTTGCGAAGGTTGGGGAGGATGACGCGCTTCACACGCTTGGTGATGTGACGACCGATACCGCCTTCTTTCTTGGCTTTACCGCTGCGATGGATGTGGTGGCCGCGAGTGACGCCGACGCCGGTGATTTGACAAACTTTAGCCATAGGATTGGTAAGGTGGGGGTGGGAAAGGGGGAGCGATGGTAGCCACCTTGGACGGTCCGTCAAATGCTTTGGCCGTTCGTTTTGAGTTCAGGGGAGGCCAAAAGGCCGGAAAAGGGGCTATTTCAGCTCGTTCCACTTGTTCACGAGGCCGGTGCGCACGCCGCCGATTTCATAGAGCTTGGACTTGTCGTGGACCATTTCCTTCCGGCTGAGGCCGGTGATGGCGTAGTCCTTGCGCAGGAAGATGGCCTGCTCGGGGCAGACCTCCTCGCACATGCCGCAGTAGATGCAGCGGATCATGTCGATATCGAATTCCTTGGGGCGTTTCTCCACCTTGGCCCAGGGGTCGTCACTGGGGATTTCACCCGGGATGATTTTGATGGCCTTGGGCGGGCAGATGAATTCGCAGAGCTGGCAGCTCACGCAGCGCTCGCGGCCCTGCTCATCGGTGACGAGGGTGGGGGCACCACGGTAGTGCTCGGGGAGGTTCTCGTCCCATTTTTGCTCGGGATACTCCATGGTGATCTTCGGCTTCTTGCCGGCGATCTGGAGAAAGGTCTTCAAACCATGCGAAAGGGTGATTTTGAGGCCTTTGGCGAGCGTGGAAATGAACCAGCGCTCGTGCCAAGCGAGCTTCGGGCGTTGAACGACAATGGTGGCCATGAGGTGCGGGGCGGCGGGGCTGCCGGGGAGGTTTTTCGGCGCTGAGTATCCGGGCGCAGGCCGGAGCGGCAACCGCATTTTGTGAAAAGTTTCACAAGGGGCGACTGGCGGTCATTTTGCGCCCGTGCAGGCGGCTCGGATGCAGCCTTGCGCTTTCTTCGCGAGCCTGTTTCTTCTGCGCCTCATGTCCAAGGCGGCCCATAAAGAAGTCACGACGAAGTTTTTCCACACTGGCAGTGAGGAGGAGCCGTTTCGCTTTGCCTGCGGCGAATCGCTCCCTGGCATCACCGTGGCCTACGAGACTTATGGGAAGCTGAACGCCGCCAAATCGAACGCCATCCTGCTTTTCCACGCCCTCTCCGGCAGCCAGCACGCTGCGGGAGCGAATACCCACGTCGAAGGTGTGGCGGATCGCTGGTCTGAGGATCTTCACCACGGCTGGTGGGACCTTTTCATCGGCCCAGACAAGGCGCTGGATACGAAGCGCTACTTCATCATCTGCGCGAATTACCTCGGCGGCTGCTACGGCTCCAGTGGGCCGCTTTCGATCAATCCCGCCACTGGTAAGCCCTACGGCCGCGATTTCCCACCAGTGCGCACGAGCGATGTGGTGGCCTCGCAGCTCGCCCTGCTGGATTCGCTGGGCATTGAGAAACTGCACGCAGTGATCGGGGCGAGCGTGGGCGGGCTGCTCGCCATCAATCTCGCCACGCTGCACCCGGACCGCGTGAAGCTCGTCGTGCCCGTGGCCACTGGCTGCCGCACCACCGTTTTGACGCGTCTCACCCTCTTCGAGCAGGTGCTGGCCATCGAAAACGATCCGAACTTCAACGGCGGCACCTACAGCGAGGACAAGACGCCCGAATACGGCCTCGCCCTCGCCCGCATGATCTCGCACAAGACCTTTGTGCATCTCGACGCCATTGAGCGGCGTGCCCGCCAGGATGTGAAGCAGGGCGGTGATACGCTCGCGTGGTATCGCGTGCAGCACAACGTGGAGAGCTACATGCTCCATCAGGGGAAAAAATTCGTGAAGCGCTTCGATGCGAACACCTACCTCCGCATCGCGGACATGTGGCTGCGCTTTGATCCGCTCCAGGATGCCGGAGTGGAGAGTTACGAGGCTCTTTTCGCCCGCTCGCGTGCCGCCGGACAGCATTTCCTGGTCTTCAGCATCGACAGCGATTTCTGTTTCTACCCCGAGGAACAGGCCGAGCTGGTCTCCCACCTCGAAAAGGCGGGCGTCTCCTGCATGCACATCACCGTGCATTCGGACAAAGGCCATGATTCCTTCCTGCTGGAGCCGCAGCTTTACACCCCGCACCTCGCTTACACGCTGGAAGGCCGCTGGGAAAAAACCTCCATCGACCGACCCGTGCTCGAGGTGGAGTGAGCGTGCTCACTTCGCGTTCACCGTGGCTTCCACCTGCTTCGCAAAGGTTTGATCTTCGGCGCTGAGTTTATCCAAAGGCACCTCGAAGGGCTTGTTGTTCACCAAGAGGCGGATTTTACCTTCCCGGAGCAGGGTGAATTTCTCCGGCGGCTTCGGCGCGGGAGCCGCCATCGCCGCCGCTTGCGCTTCCGCAGCCGTCGGGCGCTTCACCTCGATCACCGCATCCTCGAAAGCGATCATCTTCCCGAGCAGCGAACGGCCATCGGCGCTCTTCCACTGCCGCAGCTCGCCAAACGAATAGTGGCTCGTGATGCGAGCCGTCGCCTCCGAAGTCGCGGGTGCCACATTCACGGCGGCATTTCCTGAGTTCGCTCCGCCGGAGATACCACGCTGGCCAAACTTCGTTGGCGTCGTCGGCGTAGCGATCTGAGCCGTCGAAGCCGTGGTGAAGGCGAAAAAGAGGACGGCGAGGCGTTTCATACCCTTGAGCCTACCACGTCGCCCCATCGTCAGGCAAGCACCTGGCTCAATGGCCGCCATTCTCGCCCTCTTCCGGCGGATCGGTGTCTTCGATCTGAGCGGCGGCTTTGAGCTGATCGAGGAGGTCGTTGAATTTCGCATCGCGATGCTGCTCGATGAGGCGGGCGCGGACGGCTTCCTTGACCTCTTCGAAGGGATGCGGCGCGGGCTGCTTGCGGCCGAGTAGGGTGCAGATGTGAAAGCCGAGCTGAGTGGTGAAGACAGGACTGATTTCGCCGTCGTTCATGCTGAAGGCGATGGCTTCGAACTCCTCCATGAACTCGCCACGCTTGAACCAGCCGAGGTCGATCTGCTGCTGCTCATCCGCGCGGTGTTCCTCGGCCGTTTTCATGAAATCAGCCCCATCGAGGAGCTGGCGGCGGATGTCCCGCATGGCCTGGAAGACCTCATCGCGGCTTTTGGCCCCTTGCAGGCTCTTGGTGATATGCGCGGCGTGGATCTCCTCGGGGGTCAAATAGAGCTCGGTGGAGGCCTCGTAGGCCGTACGGAGTTCGGCATCCGTCGGCACGGGCTCCGGCTCATAAATAGCCTGGAGCGTTTTATCGAGGCGAACGCCGCCAGCGAGGTTGTCACGGATCACGGCCTTGTCGGCCACAGGCACGCCGATCTTGAAATAGAACTCCGCCTCGCCGCCAGCTTCTTCGATGAGTTTGCCTAGGCGGGTGTCGATGTCTTCCTCGGGCACCTCGGGGTAGCGGCGGCGGCTTTCCTGGCCCAGCAGAACACGGGAGGAGATGTTTTCCTTCGCCAGAGTACGGAACTCAGGATCACGCTCGCAGCAGGCGATCTGCAGCGTGCGCTCGTGGAAGCCTTTGATCTCGCGGAACTCCGCTTCGATGATTTCGTCGTCGATTCTCTCGCCGTTGATGATGAGTGCCATGGTCAGCGATCATGGAGCGCAGCGGCGCGGGCGCAAGGTTTGACAAGGAAGACGGGGTGGCCTACTTGCCGAACGAAACGCTATGCTGAAGCCGATTTTCATGATTCCCGCCGCCGTGCTGCTTCTCAGTTCCTGTGGCAGCGCCCCGCGAGCCATCCCGGTGTCTCCTCGTGAGGTGCCGATCTACCAGCAAGCCGCGATGACGCAGGGAGATGCCGGGGCACAGGTAACGCCTGCGTTTTCCCAAGCACCGGATGTAGAGCCCAGATTGGCCGTGAGCTCCGGCCCCTCGATCCGTGCAGCTTCCTACCTGCTGCTGGATGCTCGCAACGGCCAGCACCTCGCCGCCCGAGGCGCCGAAACGCCCCGCGCCGTGGCTAGCACGCAAAAACTCGTCACCGCCCTCGTCGTGTTGGATGCGGGAAATCTCGACAAACCTGTCCGCGTGGCCGCCAGCGATGTCGCCGTGGAGCCCACGCGGCTCGGCCTGAAGCCCGGGGAGGTTTACACCCGCCGCACGCTGCTCTACGCCTTCCTCGTAAAGAGCGCCAACGACGTGGCGAATGTGCTCGCCCGTGACAACGCCGGCAGCATCCCGGCCTTCGCGGCAAAGATGAATGCGAAAGTGCGTTCACTGGGCTGCACGAACTCCTATTTCGTGAACCCGCACGGCCTCACCGCACCCGGCCAGCGATCCACCGCTCGCGACATGGCCCGTGTCGCCATGGTGGCTTACCGCGACACGACCATTCGCGACATCGTCCGCCGCAAATACTACTCCTTCCGCCGGGCCGATGGCCGCACGGTGACGCTCGAAAATACCAACGATCTCCTCGGCCGCATGCCGGAGTGCAACGGCATGAAAACAGGCTACACCGTAGCTAGTGGACGCTGCCTCATCTCCACCGCCAGCAGCGGCGGACGGGATGTGATTCTCGTGCAGCTCGGCACCAAGACGAAATACATCTGGGATGACGCCCGCTTAATGATGAGCTGGGGCCTGCAGCGTGCTCGAAGCCGCTTCGGTGTGGCAGCCAATTGATAGCGGCAGCGATGAAGCTAAATTTTGTCGAGCCATCAGTTGCGACGAAGCGAGCGTAGCGCATCATGCGCCCCCCAATGCCCGCTGTTTCGCTCGTATGCCCCCATTGCGAAAAGCCTGTCGAAGTGCAGGTCACGGGTGTGACGCGCTCGCGTCCCTGCCCGGAGTGCGGGGAGATGCTCATGCTCCAAGTGGCGGAGAAGAACAAAAAGTCCAAACGCCGTGCCCTGCTGATGGGCGGTTCCGTGCCCGAGACGCCTGCCGAAAGCACGCTCCAAATTCCCACCCGCAAAGCCGCAGCCGCCAAGATCGAAAGCACGGAAGCGGCTCCACCAGCAGAGGAACAGCCCGCAAAGGCTTCCGAAGCACCTGCCGAGGCCGAAGAGCAGCGCCCTCCCACCGGTTCGCACGCTGGTTCCCTCAGTTTCGTGCCTTCCCACGAACCCCAGGTGCTGCCCGGAGATGCCTTCGAGCGCATGCGGATGGACCCCGAGATCAAAGAATTCCGTAAACGCCTCATTCTAGGTAGTGGCATTGTCCTCGGCAGCATCGCACTGGTGTTTTTGATCCGCGCCCTGTCCCCCGGTGAGGATACCGAGGTGAATAAAACGACCACCCAAGAAATCGAGACGGCAGCAAGCCTGATCCAAGAGGAAGTGCCTTCCCCCGCGCCCGTGCCAGCTGGCAGCCTCGTCTTCAAAGCCACGAGCAAGCAAGACTTCGCTCAGGCCACCACCTCCGCCTCCTCCGGTGCCACCTCCAGTCAGCTCACGATGGATATGGCCCTCTCCGTGGAAGCCCTGCGGAAATTCCTCGCTGCGCCCAACTGGAAAGAGCGCCTCGCGTGGTCGCGGCCTGTCGATGGCCTCGAAGAACGCATGGCCGCTTTTTACTCCAAAAATGCGGATGGCCCTGTGGCTCACGAAAGCATCGTCGAGTCCCAAGAAGCCAGCGGGGATTTCTTCGAGCACACCGTCGTCCTCGAAGGCGGTGGCCGCCGCCCCGCCCTCGTCGAAAAAACCGCCAATGGCCCTCGCGTGGACTGGGCGGCCTTCGTCGGAGCCGGTGACATGGGTTGGAGCCAGCTCATGGACGAGAAGCCCCACTTACCCGTCACCATGCGAGTCATGGTCTCCGACGGCTTTTTTTATGAAAACCAGTTTGGCAGCCCGAAACTGCTCAAATGCCTAGAGCTACGCTGCGTCTCCGAACCCGGTGCGCCGATGATTCATGGCTACATGGAACGTGATAGCAATGCTGCCCGGCAGATCGAATTCTGGCTCAAGCAATCCAACGGAGCCGCCCTGCCGCTCACGCTGCGTCTCCAATACCCGCTCAACGCTCCCTTGCCCGAGCAGGTGTGGGTCACCGAAATCGTCCGCCAAGGTTGGCAGGATTGATTGGCCTCGATTTTGCCGCCATCTACGTTTCAAAGCGCGAAAAACGCGATGATTGTGCAATAATTGCGAGAGCCAGTCGTAGGTTGTGCGTCTTCACACCCTGTTTTTCAAAAATACCACCCCTCCGCACCCCATGAAAATGCATCCCCACTGCCAAGGTAACCACCTTGATCTCCGCGCTGGCGTGAGCCGCCGCGACTTCCTATACGTCGGCATGGCCGGTAGCCTAGGCCTCACCCTGCCAGATATGCTCCGCCTTCAGGCCGCTCCGGTGATGCCCGAAGTGGAAAACTTCAAAGCTGTCGCGGATTCCATCATTCATATCTACCTGCCCGGTGGCATGGCCCAGCACGAGTCTTGGGATCCAAAGCCCTTTGCCTCCCCGGAATACCGCGGTCCCTACACCCCGATCAAGACCAGCATCCCCGGAGAATACGTTGGCGAGAAGTTCCAGAACATCGCCAAGATCATGAACAAGCTCAGCGTCATCCGCAGCATGACGCACGGTGAGGCCGCCCATGAGCGTGGCACCCACAACATGTTCACCGGCTATCGTCCGAGCCCGGCGATCAAGTTCCCCAGCTTCGGCTCCATCATCTCCCACGAGCAGGGCAGCCGGAACAACCTCCCACCCTACGTCGTGGTGCCAAACGTCATCGCTCCTGAGCAGGGCACCGGTTACATGAGCAGCGCTTTCGGTCCGTTTGCCCTCGGCAGCGATCCTGCGGACAAAGGCTTCACCGTCCGTGACCTGCTCACGCCGAAGGAAGTCGATGAAAAGCGCTTTGACCGCCGCCGCAACCTTCTCGGAGCCGTGGACGAACACTTCAAGTCCGCCGAGAAGTCCGACGCCATCGCCTCCATGGATAGCTTCTACCAAGCCGCCTACGGCCTCATCAGCAGCGCCAAGGCCCGCGAAGCCTTCGATCTCACCAAGGAATCCGACAAACTCCGCGATGAATACGGCCGCAACACCGCCGGCCAGCGTTTCCTCCTTGCCCGCCGCCTCGTCGAGTCCGGCGTCCGCATGGTCTCCGTCACCTACGGCGGCTGGGATCACCACAGCAACATCAAGAGCGCCTTCGACGGCCAGGCTCCCAACTTCGACCAAGCCTTTGCACGCCTCATTCGTGACCTCGACGAACGCGGCATGCTCAAGCGCACGCTTGTCATGGTCAGCTCCGAATTCGGCCGCACGCCGAAGATCAATGGCACCAATGGTCGTGACCACTGGCCCCGCGTCTTCTCCGTGGCCATGGCTGGCGGCGGCGTGAAGGAAGGCTACATCCATGGTGCCTCCGATGCCCTCGGCGGCGAGCCAGATCGTGATGCCGTGGGTCCAGAAGATCTCGCCAAGACCATGTATCGCCTCCTCGGCATCAATGCCGAGAAGCGCATCATGTCCGATGGCGCCCGTCCCATCGACATCGTCAACGGCGGCCGCATCCTCACCGAGATGCTCGCCTGATCGAGGCCTCGTCTTCATCCAAAAAAAGCCCGGACATCGCTGTCCGGGCTTTTTTGTGTCTTTGGAGAAACGAACTCAAGCCACAGCTGGCGTCATGACGACCTCAGAGGTCTTTGAAGCGGCTTTGACCGATGAATTAGCCTGCTCGGCTTCCACCTTCACGCCCATCGCAGCGAGGGTCTTCTCCGCCTGGGTGACGCTTCCATTCCAGGAGGTGACGATGGGATAGACCTGGGCGGTGTTGGCGAGGAAGACGGAGCCGGGGATGAGTTCCTCGGGCGGACAGAGCTTCTTTTGGCCGAGGCGGTAGATGGGCTCGACGAAGGGGGCGCGGAAGATGTAATCTGCCTCGATGTCGGTCTCGGTGAGGTCGGGGAAGAGCTTCTTCAGGGCGGCGGTCCAGTCGCGGCGGATGTCGGCATCGGGTTGGGCGAAGCGTGAATCGCTGCGGTGGAGGTATTTCGTGAGATAGACGACGTGGCGGGCACCGCGGTCGGCGATGTCGGTGAGCGTGGAGGTCTCGACGACCCCATCAAAGGGATGCTCGCTCTGGGGCGTGGCCACCCAGTAGTGCGTGGTGAGTGGGCGCTTGAGGAAGAGCAGATGGTTGATGACGCCTTGATAGTCCGTCGTGGTGTCCAAAGCGGGCATTTTGGCCTTCATCGCGGGGCCGATGAGTTTTTCGACCTGCGGCGTGGGCAACGTGATGACCATCTGATCGAATGAAGCCGCTCCGGTGTTGGTGGTGACGGTCGTCCTGCCTTCGGCATCGAGATCGATGCCGGTGACGGTGGTGTTGAGATGAATCTGGCCGCCGTGACGCGTGATGACCTCGGCAAAAGTATCCGTGATGCGCTTGTAACCGCCGCGGATATAGCCTTTCTGCTCGCCTTTGCTTTCGCCCTTCTCGCGGTTGAAACGGGTCCAGAACCACAACGCAGGCACGTCGTGATAGCGGTCGCCGAATTTGGCTTCGAGCATCGGCTTCCAGAACTTCGCGAAGGCGTTTTTGCCGCTGAGTTTGGTGAGCCAGCTCACGGTGGTGACATCGTCGAGACCTTTGTCGCTCACGAGACGGCCAACGAGGCCGGTGATGCCGACACGAATGCGATCCAGGAAGCGTAGCGGGGCAAATTTGAGCAAATCGACGGCGGTGTTGAGCGGGAAAAATTTCCCGGCGTGTGCATACGCGAAGGTGGTGGGACGCCAATAGACCTCATCGCGAATGCCAAGCGCCTCCAACGTGCGCAGCAGCGGCCCATCGCTGGGCAGCGTGCAGTGATAAAACTTCTCAAACGTCCGCCCGCCATGCTCGAAGAAGGTGCCGAGACCACCAAGCTGCTCCGAGCCTTCGTAAATCGTGACACTGTGACCCGCCTGAGCAAGGCGCAGCGCACAAGTGAGGCCGGAGATGCCGCCGCCGAGGATGGCGACTGTTTTTGGAGCGGAGTTCATGGGTGGATTGGCTGTTGGTGGTGCTGGCGGAGTGGGAAAATGACGAATTCAGAATGACGAAGGACGAAAGAAGCCAGAAGTCCGAATGACGAGGGTGAGAGGTCGTGAGCTCGTTTTGAGTTCGGACTTCGTCATTCAGTCGTCATTCGGAATTCGACATTCGTCATTTTAGCCTCATGCGCGTGCCCGATACTGCTCACGCAGCGCATGCAGCGATTCCTCCTGCTTCTGAGGGAGCTGGTCGAGGGCCCAGTAGCGGGAGATGACGTTGAAGTAGCGTTTGATGGTGCGGGTGATGTTCATCTTGCTGACGCCGACCTTGAGGTCGTAGCGCAGGGTGTAGGGGATCTCGACGGCGCGGGCACCGAGCCAGCGGAAGCGCAGCAGCAGCTCGAGCATGCAGGCAAAGCTGCTCTCCTGGATGAGCTTCTCGCCGCTGTTCTGGATGAGCTTGCCCAAAGCGACGCTGCGGTAGGCGCGGAAGCCGGTCGAGTAGTCACGCACGTTCTTGTAGGGCAGCAGCGTCTTCATCATGGCGAAGCACCCAATGCTGAGGAACTGGCGGAAGTAAGGCACGCCCTGCACGACGCTGCCTTTTTGGAAACGGGAGGCGATCACGATATCCGCATCACCGGCTTCGATGATTTTGACCATGTCCTGGACGTACATCGGGTCGTGGGAGTTGTCGGCGTCCATGGTGATGACGACATCGCCGACGAGCCAGCCTTCGCGGAGGCCGGTCTGGATGGCCTCGCCGAGGCCTTTGTTCACCACATGCTGCACGAGCTTCACCGGCATCGTTTTGGCGGCTTCGCGGGCGATCTCGGCGGTGCGGTCCTTCGAGCCGTCATCGACGACGACGATGGTGTACTGATACGGCAGCTTCTGCAGCTTGGTGTGCAGGTTGTCGAGGAGCACGGGCAGGTCTTTCTCCTCGTTGTAGGCGGGAAGGACGACGGCGATTTCGTTGACGGTGGTCGGTGTTTTCATGACGTGTGTGCGTTGGGATCAGGTGGGTTGAGTGGTGAGGGTGGAAAGGGGCGTGGCAGCGGGCATCGCGGCGGCGACGGCGCTCATGCTGCCGGTAGGCCAGTGGCGCTGGAGGCTGCGGACGGTGTGCTCGACGAGGGCGCACTTTTTGGCCGCGGAGACCTTCATGCCGGGGAAGAAGTCCATCTGAGGCACATCGCTGAGATCGAGGAAGTCGGTGGGATGCAGCAGCAGAGAGGGAGCGATACCACGCACGCGGCTGAGGGCGAGGTTCATGCCCCAGTAGGTCTTCGCGAGAGCTTCCGATTTCTGCGCGAGGAACATCAAATACGTCGCATGCACCGGCACGCGGAAGAGCGGCATCGTCGTCACCGGGATCTCGATGAGGCCATTCGGCCAGGTGAAGGGCTGCAAGGTGCCGAAGGCATCGCTGAACTTGCCGTAGAGGCCTTGGCGCTTGGCTTTTTCCTCGGCGCTGAGCTTCGAATTCAGGAAGAAAAACATCCGTGCCACGGGGCCGAGGGCGCTGGGGAAGATGGAGGCGTCGTATTGATAGCCACGCTCGGCCAGCACCTCGCGAACGAGTGGGCTGGTGCTAAAACCCGGGCCGCGAAAGCCGCGTGTTTTCTTGCCGGTGACGGCTGCGATGGCGTTTTCCGCGCCGCCGATCTCCTCGTGCAATTGCTCGCGGCTGTAGAGATGCAGCCAAGGCTCGTGCATGAAGCTGTGATTGGCGATTTCATGGCCCGCATCGGCGATTTGCTTCAATGCGGCGCGGTTTGATTCGATCGTGGCGTCTTTGCCGACGACAAAAAACGTGATGCGCTGGTTGCAGCGGTCCAGCGTCTCCAAAATACGCGGCACCACCCCATCGAGATAGCTCGGAAAACTCTCCCAACCGGAAACGCCCTGCGTTTTCAGGTAGCTCCAGAGATTGTCGAGATCGAGCGAGATGGAGGCGGCGGGTTTCATGACGCGGAAAGGGTGAAAGTTAGGCGGCCATGCGCATCGGCTCGGGCATCGCGATGACTCGCGGGCCGAAGAGGATGTCGGTGATGCGTTCACCGGTGGTGCCATCGCCGAAGACCTCGCGGGCACGGCTGGCGTCTTTGAACCACGCCGCATCGGTCAAGGAGGTGCGCAGCATCTCACGGAGACGCTCAGGCGATTCACCGACGAGACGGGCCACGCCGCACTCGACGGCTTCGGGGCGCTCGGTGTTTTCGCGGAGCACGATCATCGGTTTGCCGAGCGCGGTGGCTTCTTCCTGGATGCCGCCGGAGTCGCTGACGATCAGCCAGGCATCGCCGAGCAGGTGAACGAAGTCGCGGTAGCCCATCGGATCGGTCAGGCGGATACGCGGATGCTGGTCGAGCTCGGCGGCCACGGCGGCGCGGACGTTCGGATTCGGGTGAACCGGGAAAATCATGCACAGGTCCGGCTGGCTCTCGATGAACTCACGCAGCGCACGCAGGTGATGGCTCATCGTCTCGCCAAAATTCTCGCGGCGGTGCGTGGTGACGAGCACAAGGCGCTTGCCAGCGGCCCACTGCTGCATCTCGGCCACCGTTTCGCCGGGCTTCGTGCTGGAAAGCGTCTGGCGCAGGGCATCGACGACCGTGTTGCCGACGAGGTGGATCGAATCGGCGGGCACACCTTCATCAAGCAGCGTGCGGCGGTTCCGCTCCGTGGCGGCGAAGTGGTAGGCGGCGATCTGGCCGACGAGGCGGCGGTTCATTTCTTCCGGGAAGGGGCTGAGCGGATTGCCTGAGCGAAGACCGGCTTCGAGGTGCCCCACGGGGATTTTGCGATTGAAGGCAGCCATCGAGCCCATCACCGCCGTGGCGGTATCGCCCTGGACAAGCACGAGATCGGGCTTTTCGGCCTCCATGACAGGATCGAGCTGCTCCAGGAGGCGGCTGCCGAGCATGTTCAGGCTCTGGCCGGGGCGCATCGCGTCGAGGTTGTAGGTCGGGCGGATTTTGAAGAGCTCAAACAGCGGCTGGAGGAGGTCCGTATGCTGGCCGGAATTCACAGTGACCAGCCCGGCCCCCCGGTTTTCGAGCGCCTTGATCATCGGAGCGAATTTGATGAGTTCCGGGCGGGTGCCGAAGCAAACGAGGACTTTGGTGGGGCGGGGGGCTGAATTTATGACCAACTTCATAAATATTTCGATAAATCTAGTTTTATCATAGGCAAGCCGATTTTATGAAAATTATCTATTTTGAAGCTAATTCCTGCTTCATTTCGCAAACATGCGAAAAACGTGTCTTCGGTCAGCGCCAGGATTTGAGCCACTTCCCATGTGTTTTGCCGGTCATCGCCGTTTCGGCGGTCGATGACCACACCTTCCAGTTCATCCGGAAAAAGGGTGGGTGAATGAAGCATCCTCCGAGTCCCCCGACGGGAGGCTGAAAGCCTCCAAGAATCCAGCCCAGGGTTGCAGTGGCGCAGCCACGAAAACCCTGGGACACGCCCACCGCGCGGCCCGCGCTCTGAAAGAGCGCCTGCCACATCGACGGCACGACACCCAGACTCTGCGAGCCTGGGCTGGATTCCCCAGGGCCTTTCAGGCCCGCAGCCACTCTGCGGGCTGATCTGAGTTTCCTAATTGCGGCCTAGGAGCAAAAACCGACACTCCCAAGTCCGATGCTCCGTGATATTCCAACAAAATCCTCGGCTATAAAGCTGCTGGCAAACCTCACGATCCGTGAATCATCTTCAATGTTGGGCAAAAACTGAAGACCAAAAACATGAAGCAATCTGAGTTCGATGACATCACCCGATCTTTCATTGGCTTGGAGCTTTCACGACCGTGGCGTGGGCACGGCACCGCTCTCTTTTGCGAGGTTGGACCCTTGTTACACACCGATGATCGTTCCAAACGCCTCAAAGCCGAACGTGGACTCGAATTCAGTTGGAGTTGGCGAGTGGAGTCTGCGCGCTCCATCCTCTTCGGTAGCTCTAGCAGCGACCGACGTATTACTCGCGGCGTTGCTTCTTTGGCGGGACTCACGATCGAAGGCATTTCACTGGAAGGGCGTCTCCCAGAGCTTTGTGTTTAGTTGTCGGGCGGACTTTGGATTACGTCGTATGCCGCGTCGGAGAACCAGCCTGATTGGTCGATATTTTTATCCGATGGCACTTGGCTCACTGTTCACCGAGGGAGGGTTGTACATGAAGCACCGACACACGAACCAACATAAATGAAGAAGCCCAATCGATGGCGTTTCATTAGAAGATCACGCAGGACTGGCGGAAACATGAGCGGATGCGGTTTCGTCTCTACTCGTCGATTGCCGTGCGACGCCGCCGCTGCCGCGAGGCGCTTGAAGGTGATGGCGGGCATACCCGAACTGGATGTCACCATGGAGGTTCAGCCGCTTGCCGGCTCCATCGTGCAGCTTTTACAACTACCCCCGAAGGCGGAGATGGACGCGACGCATGTGGCCTTCGCCATTGTTCATCGGATGGATTATTTGCTGACCTGGAACTGCGCGCATCTCGCGAATGCCTCTCTCCAAAAGACGCTCTTTGAGTATTGCACCTACCATCACCTTCACATGCCCGTGGTTTGCACGCCTGAACTGCTCACCAAGCCCCAGATATGAAAGACCCCATTGTCCAGGATGTCCGCGATGCCAGAGCTGCCGTGGCAGCTGATTTTGGTTTCGATCTTCACAAATTCTTCGCGTGGGCAAAAGCGCACACGGCGGCCGAGCGCAAGGCTAAGCATTGGCTGCCGACCGGACCGGACAAAACGCTACAGTCACCACGCCGGGTGCCCAAGTCACCCACAGCTCGCAAGCCCCGTGTGCGTCTCGCTTGTGCCTCGACTTAGTCGTAATCATGCAGTTGGAAGCAGCGCGTGTCGCGCCAGCGTCGTGGAGTGCGGTGGCAAGCCTTGGCGCGACACCGCGGTGGCTTGCTGGGCGGTGCGCATCGGCAAAAAAAGCGTCCTCCAACCCTCGAAAGCGGTGTCGCCGATACCGGGTGGCCCCGGCATCTCTGCCACCGCACTCCACGACGCTGTCGCGAATTTTTCCACTCCAACTGCATGATCACGGCTTAGTCGTTCCCACTCTTTGCAACCTGCCCCGCCGAGAGCTCACTCCGGACGGAGCCGGATCTGAAGTCCCTTGGAGAGCATGGCGGCGAGGCCCAGGCCGATCCAGGGCCAAACGACGATGGTGTAGCGCGGCAGGCCGGGCAGAAGACTGGTGCCGCCGAGGTAGATGAAGGTCAGCAGGCCGAGCAGAAGCAGCTCCACCGGCAGTTGGCGGCGGTTTTTCCAGGCCACGAGCAGCGCCAGCAGCACGGCGAGCACGATGGGCACATTCACGGCGACGAGGACGAGCATGATGAGCTCCTCCGGGTAGTAGCTGCGTGGAAAACCAACGATGAGGCGGCCCCAGTTGCAGATCCAGTTCTTGAGCACGCCTTGGGGATTCGCACGGAGGTTTTCCATGGCCTTCTTCTTCAGCGCGGCCTCTCGCTCCTTCACGGGCAGGTAGTAGTGGGCCTTGTAGAAGTCGCGATGGCCGTTGGCGACGAGTTCGGGCTTGTTTTGCGAATCCTCCTCCGAGAACCAATGGCCGTTTTCGCCTTCGTTCGTGCTGGTGGCCCAGTAAAGCAGCTCACCGCCGTTGGTGGACCAGCAGAGGAGATCGCCGGTTTTGGATTGGGTGTAGGCCAGCCAAGGCACGCACATCCCGAAGGCCAAGGCGAACACCACGAGCGCCCTTAGCGCCCCTTGGCGAATGCCTGGAAAGAGCAGCAGCAAGGCCAAGAAGAAGCCGCCGGCGAGGATGACATTGCCAAAGAACACGCGGGTGAGCGTGAGCCAGCCGAAGGCGAAGGCGGCGGCCAGAACCGGCCCCCAGGCCCATCTTTCGCTCCGCAGCGCCGCCGTGAAGGCCCAGGCAAAGCCCGCGATGCAGGCCAGCGCCAGCGCCTCCGTCATCAGATACGGCGCGGTGCGGAGGAGACTGGGATGCAGCGCCGTGATGAGCGCCACGCCCAGCGCCCCTTTTTTGCCCGCGTACGGCAAAACCGCCCGAAAGCTGAAGAGCACCGCCAGCGCCATGAACAGGGCGTTCAGACCGCGCAGCACGATCAGCGGTGCTCCGGCGGCAATCAACGGAGCCAGCACGAGCGGATAGCCGGGGCCGTTGATGATGTCCGGCTTCTCCGGCGTGGCGTAGGTGCCGTGCGTGAGGCTGGTGGCATACCACTGGTAGCGTGCCTCATCCCAGATCAGGTCCGGCCGGTCCGCGACGATGACATTCACGACATGCAGGAGCAGCGTGGCGAAGAACAGCAGGAGACCGAGGGCGCGTGGAGACATCCGGTACCGTCCGCTGCATTGCCCGTGCCTGTCAAGAATCGTCATCTTCACAGCAAATCACGGCACAGCTTCCGTCTTGTGAAGCTCCCGCTCTTTGCGGCACCATGGCCGCACCATGAGCCAACCCATCTACCTCGTCGCCAGCGGTGATCTGCGTCTTTCTGCCAATCAAACCTGCTGGCCCGCGCAAAAAGCCATGGAGGAGGCTCTGGCCGCTGCTTTCAAAGCCGAGGGCCGCATCATCAAACGGGCGCATCCTTACGATGCGAAAAAGAAGCACGGCTTCATCGCCAGCCAGCGGGAAGGCATCGAGGTCTTCCGCAGCATCCCGCCGGATGCACCGCTCATCGTCGCCGAGGCCGTGTGGCAGTATTCGCATCATGTTTTGGCCGGATTGACCACCCACCGCGGCCCCATCCTCACCGTGGCGAATTGGAGCGGCCAGTGGCCCGGCCTTGTCGGCCTTTTGAATCTCAACGCCTCGCTCACCAAGGCCGGCGTCACCTACGCCACGCTCTGGAGCGAGACCTTCACCGATGCCTTCTTCCAAAACGGCCTCCGCGAGTGGCTCGAAACCAACCGCGTTACCCACGATCAATCCCACGTCCGCGATCTCGCCCATCTGAAACTCCCCGCCGAGGACGAGCGCCTCGGCCGCGACTTCGGCCGCCGCTTCCGCACGCAGAAAGCCATCCTCGGCGTCTTCGATGAAGGCTGCATGGGCATGTTTAACGCCATCATCCCCGACGACCTCCTGCACGCCACCGGCTGCTTCAAGGAACGCCTCAGCCAGTCCACCCTCTACGCTGCCATGCGCGAGGTGAGCGATGCCGATGCCGCGTCCGTCTTCACCTGGCTCAAACGTAAAGGCCTGCAAATGAACCTCGGCACCGACGAGGCCACGCAGCTCACCGAATCGCAAGTCTTGCTCCAGTGCAAAATGTACATCGCCGCGCTTCGTCTCGCTGATGAGTTCGGCTGCGATGCCATCGGCATCCAGTATCAGCAGGGCCTGAAGGACCTCGCGCCTGCCAGCGACCTCGTCGAAGGCATGCTCAACAACGCCGACCGTCCCCCCGTGCGCAGCGCCGATGGCAAACGCCTCCTCTTTGAAGGCGAAGCGCTGCCCCACTTCAACGAAGTCGATGAATGCGCCGGCCTCGACGGCCTCGTCACCTACCGTTTGTGGCGTGAGCTCGGCTTCGCCCCCGAAAACACCCTCCACGACCTCCGCTGGGGTGCTGAAGTGAAGCGGGCACTCTTGCCCGCCCGATCTGGCGGGCAGGAGTGCCCGCCTCACTCCGATCCCTACATCTGGGTCCTCCTCATCAGCGGTGCCGCGCCACCCGCGCACTTCATCGGCGGTTGGAAAGGCGCCTGCAGCGAACGCCAGCCTGCGATGTACTTCCGCCTCGGCGGTGGCACGATGAAAGGCATCAGCAAACCCGGCCACATCGTCTGGAGCCGTATTTTTGTGAAGGACAACGCCCTGCATGGCGATGTCGGCGTCGCCGAAGTCGTCCAACTGCCCGAGGCCGAGACTCAGCGCCGCTGGCAGGAAACCACGCCGCAATGGCCCATCATGCACACCGTGTTCCAAGGCATCACCCGCGATCAAATGATGGCCCGCCATCAGAGCAACCACATCCAGGTTGTTTACGCCCCGAACGAAAAACAAGCCCACCGCGCCGCACGCATCAAAGCCGCCGCCCTACGTGAACTAGGCCTGCACGTCTCGCTCTGTGGCGAGGTGAAGGTAAGCTGAAAACTCGAATTCGTGCCCGAAGGACTGGCATCATGGTGACTCGACCTAGCCTTCATCAAACCGAGCAAATCTGCACGCCCTGCTTGAGCGAGGCGAGCTTGTCAGGACGCTTCGGGATGAACTCCTGGCCGAGATAACCGGTGTAACCAGTCTCCTGAATGGCCTTGATGATGGCCGGATAATTCAGCTCCTGCGTTTCATCGATCTCCGCACGTCCAGGCACGCCGCCGGTGTGGTAGTGAGCGAAGAATTGGTGATCACGCTGAATGGTGGCGATGACATCGCCTTCCATGATCTGCATGTGGTAGATGTCATAGAGCAGCTTGAAGTGCGGCGAGCCGAGCTTCTTGCAAAGAGCGACGCCCCAGGCGCTGTGATCGCACATGTAGTCCGGGTGGTTCACCTTGCTGTTGAGCAGCTCCATCACCAGCGTGACGCCGAGCTTCTCACACAGCGGAAGCAGGCGCTGAAGGCCCCTGGCGCAGTTTTCGAGGCCTTGCTCATCGCTCATGCCGTCGCGATTGCCGCTGAAGCAGATGACCTGCTTGAAACCCGCCTCAGCGGATTCCTTCAAAAGCGGCTCATAGGCCTGTGCGAGAAGGTCGTGATGCTCGATGCGGTTCCAGCCTTTCGGAATCGGGCCGATCTTGACGCCGCCAGGGCCTTCGATGGTCGGAAAGCTCACCATCGCGCAGTGCAGGCCGTGCTTTTTCACCGTGGCAAAATCCTTCGGATCAAGCAACTCGACCGATTCGAGGCCGATCTCCTTCGCGGCGACGCAGAAGTCCTCCAACGGGATCTCCTTGTAGCACCACTTGCAGGCCGAGTGCTTCACCTTGCCTCGCGCAGCCTTGTCAGCGGCTTCGATCTGCGTTTGCAGCATCGCAGCAAGAGAGAGAATGCCAAAGTGGCGGCGAGAGAGATTGGGCGGAGTCATGAGAAAAGCCTAAACGACCTGCGCCTGTTCGCTCAAGCAAAGAATCGTCTGCCTCACCCCGCAATCACTGCTGCGCGGGCGTTTTCCTCGGCACCGGTTTTTTCGAGGTAGTAATCGTAATCGCCGGTGTAGGTCGTCAGGGTGCCGTTGTTGATGTGGATGACCTTCGTGGCGAGGCTGCGGATGAAATGCACGTCATGGCTGATGAAGACGAGGGTGCCTTCAAACTTCTGCAGGGCCAGGATAAGGCCTTCGATGGCCCAGATATCGAGATGCGTCGTGGGCTCGTCCATGAGCAGCAGGTTCGGCGGATCGACGAGGAACTTCACGAGGTTCAAACGGCTCTTTTCACCACCGGAGAGCACCTTGCACTTCTTATGCACGTCCTCGCGTTTGAAGAGGAAGCTGCCGAGGATGCTGCGGGCTTCGTCTTCGCGGATTTCAGGTGAGACGCGCTTCAGCTCATCCAGCACGCTGCAATCCGGGTCGAGCGTGTCCGCACGGTGCTGCGAGAAGTAGCCGAGCTTCAGGTTTGTGCCGAGCTTGCGCTCGCCTTTCTGGAAAGGGATCTCGCCCGCGAGGAGCTTGATGAGGGTGGATTTGCCCGCGCCATTCGGACCGACGAGCACGGTGCGCTCTCCGCGTTCGACTTCGAGGTCGAGGCCCTTGTACACCTGCTTGGTGCCGTAGGCCTGGTCGATGTTGTTCAGGGCGACGAGGCGCTGGCCGCTGCGCTGCGGCTGCGGGAAGTTGAAACGGAAGCCTTTGCGGAGCGGGCGTGGCTTATCGAGCTTATCCATCTTTTCGAGCTGACGCTCACGGCTCTGCGCCTGCGAGGCCTTGGAGGCCACGGAGCGGAAGCGATCGATGAATTCCTGCATCGCCTCGATTTCCTTCTGCTGGTTCTTCCAGGTCACCATCGCACGCTCGTAGTTCTCCTCCCGCTGGCGCAGGTAGTCGCTGTAATTGCCCTGGTATTCGATGAGCTTGCTCTCCTCGATCTCGTACACGTTTTGCACCAGCTCGTCCATGAAGTCGCGGTCATGCGAGATCATGAGGATGGCACCGGGGTAGTTCTTCAAATAATTGCGGAACCACATGAGCGACATGAGGTCGAGGTGGTTCGTCGGCTCATCTAGCAGGAGAAGATCCGGCTCCATCACCAGCAGCCGCGCCATGTGCGCACGCATGATCCAGCCACCGCTGAACTCGCGTGCCGGCCGGTCAAAGTCCGTATCGAGGTAGCCCAGGCCTTTGAGGATGCGTTTGGCCTTCGCCTCGGCCTGCGGGTCCTGGAGGGCATCGTGCTTGGCATGCGTCTCGAAGTATTCCGGGCTGGAGACATCGCCCGCAGCCTCGAAGGCGCTGAGTTCCTTCTCCAGGCGCTCGATTTCGCCCGCCTTGCCGGTGGAGACCTCCAAAACGGTTTCCTCACCCACCGGTTCGCACTCCTGCGGCAGGAAGCCGACCGTGGTCCACTCGTCACGCGTCACCTCACCCGCATCGGCGGTGTCATTCTTCAAAATGAGCGAGAACAGCGTCGATTTGCCTGCTCCGTTCGGCCCGACGAGGGCGACGCGGTCTCCGTGGTTGATCGTCATGTTCGCACCGCTGAAGAGCGTGCGGGCGTTGAAGGTCTTGGTGACGTTGCGGAGGGTAAGCATGGGGGCGGAGGAGGTAGTGCATCCGCAGCGCTGTGCAATGGCGGAGGCGTCTCCGCGGCCCCTTACGCCTGCTTTTTCGAGACCAAAACCCGCGGCTGATGCTCGGTGAGCAGCTTCGAGGCCGGGACCTCGACCGCGTTTTCACGGCCGAGGAACTCCAGCAGCACGCGGACGCGGTCCGCCCCGCTCAGTTTGGCATTCACGATGCCTTTGAGGCCGCGCATCGGCCCCTCGGTGAGCTCGACGATGTCTCCCACCTCGATGCCCACCTCCACCACGCACACGTCCGCATCGGCCATCTCCGCTTGGATCTGCTCGATCACCCCATCATCCACGCGGGCGAGGCTTTCACCAAAGCCGACCACGCGGATGACACTCTGCGAGTGCTTCACGGCGCGAAGCATCTCCGTGGGATTGAACCGGGCGAAAAAGTAGCTCGGGAACAGCGCCTCCACGAACCACACCTTGCCGCGCCGCGTGCTCCTTTGAAAACGGATGCGCGGGCAGTAAGTCTGCACGCCTTCCAGCCCCGCCATCAGGCCAGCCGCGATGTGCTCGCACTTCGGGCGCGAGTGAACAACATACCAAGCTGGTTCGGATGGGTGGGACATCAGTTGGGCGGCAGCTAGCCGCAGCGTGATCCATCAGCAACCTCAATCCCTCAAACCCGGCGGCTTTTCAGCCACCACAGGCACCCACCGATCACGGTGAGGGCGGCCGCGAGCAGGCTCCACGAGTTCGATTTAGCTTCCGATGGTGCGGCGGAAATCGTCGCCGTCTGCGGCAGCAAATCGGCCATGTCGCTCAGCTCGGGCAGGTTGGGGCCTGGTGTGGCCTGATCCTTCACCAGCTGCCGCCAATCGACCGCCATCGCGATGTCCATGCCGGGGTTTTGCTGCTTCACCTGACACGAGCACGAGCCGATCAAAAACTGCGCCGCTTCCTCAATCGTCTCCGCGCGGATCCCCTTCCCCACCAGCGCATACAAAGCCCGGCCTTGGCCAAACATCGGAAACGCCATCGGCTCCGCAAAGCCGCGTAGGTCTTCCTCGCTCGCCAGCAGCATCGCCACAAAGGCCGCCTCAGCGGGATCATCGCGTTTCACCTTCACGATGGAGAAAGCGAGCCGCAAACCATCGCCAGGGATCGAAACGAGGCCGTTCTTGATGTCCTGGTCGTCGAGCTTCGGCAGGTTCATCACGCCACCAAGGTAGTCGATGCGCTCTTCGAGCATCTTCAGCGCCGCAGCGTCTTTCGTGGCATCGCCGCTCTCCAAAAACACCCACACCGCGCTTTCGCCATTCGCCAACCGCTCCGCGATCTGCTTCCGCGCTGGCGAATCCACCAGCACCGCCACATTCGCCTCCGAAAACGGCACCGACCAGATCACCGCGTCATTTCGCGACGACTTCGGCTGCCGCAGCTCGATCTTCGGCTCCGTGCCGGTCGTGACGAGGTAGTGCTCCGGCAGCTTCGCGCCCGCTGGGGCATTCACGCGATACGCATCCGCCTCCCAATGCTCCAGCGCATACCGAAACACCGGCACCGAGCAGGCGAACGCGGAAGTGGCGGCGAGGAGCAGAATCAAAAGCGGTCGAATCATGTGAGCCCGCACAATACGCCCTCCACGCACGTTTTGATCCGTCCGATCAGACCGATCCTCTATCTTGCGCTTGCTCATCCTTGCCATCTCCACGGACGCTCATGCCTAATGGCCCTCTTATCCCCGCCCTCGAAGGCGATCTGGCTCGGTAAAAGGGGTGCTCCCGCCCGGATTTGAACCGAGGACCAAGGAATTATGAGTTCCCTGCTCTAACCGCTGAGCTACAGGAGCCTGTGCTGTGCGCGGCGCGGAGTATGCACGTGAGCTTTGCAACGGCAAGAGAGGCTTTCACCGCTACCACCTGAGTGCGCTGGCGGGCAGGCGAGTTTCATTGCGCCGCTCCTTCACGATATGACCATCGCTGAGGTAGAGCACGCGGTCGGCCATCTCCGCCATGGCGGCGTTGTGCGTGATGACGACGGTGAGGGTGCCGAGCTCGCGGTTGATGCGCTCCACGGCTTCGAGAACGGTGATGCCGGTGGTGACATCAAGAGCACCGGTGGGTTCATCGCAAAGCAGCACCTCGGGCTTCTTCGCGATGGCACGGGCGATGGCCACGCGCTGCTGCTCACCGCCGCTGAGCTGGCTGGGGAAATGATCCAGACGATGACTGAGGCCGAGGATATCGAGCGCGTCCTCTGGCTTCATCGGGTCAGGCGCGATCTCGGTGATCAGCGCCACATTCTCGCGAGCGGTGAGACTGGGGATGAGATTGTAGAACTGAAAGACGAAGCCCACGCAATTCCGGCGGAAGAGCGTCAGCGTGCGCTCATCGCCATCGGTGAGATTCCAGCCTTTGTAGCGCAGCTCGCCCTCGGTGGGCGTATCGAGTCCGCCGAGGATATTTAACAGCGTGGATTTCCCACTGCCGGAGGCACCGAGCAGCACGGTTAGCTCGCCGGCATGCAGACTCAGGTCCACACCAGCCAGCGCCACCACATCCAGCTCGCCCGTGTGATATACCTTTCTCAAGCCACGTGCTTCAAACACAGGCTCGGAGGATTCAGAAACTCGGGCGGACATGAGAGCGCATCTCTGGCGCGGAAAATTCATCCCGGCAAGATTTGCCGCGTGCAATCCCGGCCGCCGAAGCCAGCATCGGCGCCGTGTCTTACCTGAAACAGTCCCTCACTCGCTACGCCCGCCAGCGTGACGAAGGCATGGGCTGCGGCAGCAGTTGCCTGATCCACCTTGTCATGCTGGTCCTGCTGTTGGTGGCCGTCATCATCTGGTGCATCCGAAACCGCGCCTGGGAGCTGGTGATCACGATCATCTTCCCAGAGTGAGAGGGCAGCTCAAATCCCGCTGATCTCGCCGCTCTCGCTCACCTGGATGCGCTCGGCGGAGGGCACCTTGGGCAAGGCGGGCATGCGCATCATCGTGCCGGTGAGGGCCACGAGGAAGCCGGCACCGTTGCTGATCTCGAAATCACGCACGGTGATGGTGAAGCCGCTCGGACGGCCGCGCTTCTTCGCATCATCGGAGAGAGAGTCCTGCGTCTTCGCCATGCACAGCGGCAGCTTGTCGAAGCCGCTGCGAGCAAACAAGGCCAGCTTGGCTTTCGCTTCGTCGGTGAGCTGCACGCCATCGGCACCGTAGATCTGCGTGGCGATCGCGGTGAGCTTCTTTTCCACCGGCTCGGCGGCATCGTAGAGCATGGGCAAAGGTTTCGATTCTTTTGGCAAGGCCGCGAGCACAGTCTCGGCAAGCTTCACGGCCCCGTCGCCGCCTTCGCCGAACACATTCGCGGTGGCGCAAGACACGCCACGGGCCTGGCAGAACTCATGCACGAGGGCGAGTTCGTCTTCGTGGTCGTTGGTGAAGCGATTGATCGCCACGATGACCGGACGCTGGAACTTTGCGGCACTATCGAGATGCGCGGCGAGGTTGTCGAGACCTCGCGAAAGCGCGGCGGTGTCGGTTTGCGTAAGCTGGTCCAAAGCGGCTCCACCATGCATTTTCAGCGCCCGCACGGTGGCGACGATCACGATGGCCTCCGGCGCGAGACCACTCTGGCGGCATTTGATGTGCATGAATTTCTCGCCGCCGAGATCGAAGGCAAATCCGGCCTCCGTGACGGCGAAATCGGCATGCGCCAGCGCCATGCGAGTAGCGAGCACGCTGTTGCAGCCGTGCGCGATGTTCGCAAACGGGCCACCGTGCAGGAAGGCGGGCACGCCTTCCACGCTTTGCACGAGATTCGGGCTCAAGGCATCCCGCAGCAGCGCCAGCAGCGCTCCGGTGACGCGCAATTCTTTGGCGAAGACCGGCTCGCCCTCCGGCGTGAAGCCGACAACGATGCGCTCCAGCCTGGCACGCAGATCCGCGAGCGATTCACTGAGGCAGAGGATCGCCATCACTTCGGATGCGGCGGTGATGTCAAAGCCCGTCGCACGTTCGGTGGGCTTGCCAGCGCTGGTGCGCATCTGGCGCAGGGCGCGGTCGTTCATGTCCATGACGCGCTTCCACAGCACGCCTTCCGGCTTCAGGCGGCAGGTGCCGTTGAAGAGTTCGTTGTCGATCACGGCGGAGAGCAGGTTGTTCGCGCTCGTGATGGCGTGGAAGTCCCCCGTGAAGTGCAGGTTGATGGACTGCGCCGGCTGCACGGTGCTTTTGCCACCGCCCGTCGCGCCGCCTTTGCGACCAAACACCGGTCCCATCGAGGGCTGGCGCAACGCGAGCGCCACGCTCTGGCCGATTTTCTTCAAACCTTGTGAGAGACCGATGGAGACGGTGGTCTTGCCCTCGCCTGCCGGTGTCGGCGTGATGGCGGAGACGAGGATAAGCTTGCCCTTCTTCTGGCCGGTCTTCAGCGCATCGAGACTGATCTTTGCCTTGTCGCGACCGTAAAAGCTGAGGTGATCCGGCGAGATGCCGAGAGAGTTGGCGACGGAGGCGATGTCTGAGGTCATGGGAAAGAAAGCGCCCATGATGGCAAGGCATGGCGCGAAGCAAACGAGTTTTCGTTCACGAAGCTTGAGTTGTTCTCCCGCCTCATGGTATCTCATGCCGCCACCATGAAACCGCTTCTCCTCGCCCTTCTCGTTTCGTCCTTCGCCATTCCTCATTCGTCATTCGCCGAAGTGCGGCTGCCGTCCATCTTCACCGATCACCTCGTGCTCCAGCGGGACAAAGCGGTGCCGGTTTGGGGGAAGGCCACGCCGGGGGAAGAGGTCAGCGTCGAGTTCGCCGGGCAAAAGAAGACCGCGAAGGCCGATGCGACCGGCCGATGGATGGTAAAGCTCGATCCCATGCCCGCAAATGCGAAGCCGCAGGTGCTCAAGGCAGGCAAGGTGAGCGTGCAGGACGTTTTGATCGGCGAGGTGTGGCTCGCCTCCGGCCAATCCAACATGGAGTGGGAAATGCAGATGAAGCCCGACTCGAAGGCTGACATCCCGAACACCACCCATCCGAATCTGCGCTTCATTGAGGTGCCCAAGACCACCGCGCTCACGCCGCAGGACGATGTGCCCGCCAAATGGGCTCGCAGCTCACCGGAGAGCGCCGCCAGCTTTTCGGCGGTCGGTTATTACTTCGGCCTGAAGCTGCATGAGGAGCTCAAAGTGCCCGTCGGCATCATCCAGAGCGCCTGGGGCGGCACACGCATCGAGCCATGGACGAGCATCGAGGGCTTTGATGCCGTGCCGGAGCTGAAAAGCTTCGTCGCCGATGTCCGCTCGAAACTTCCCGGCAGTGACGCCTACCGCACCGCGCATGAAAAACACCTCGCCGCCGTCACGCAGTGGCAGCAGGCCGTGAAGACCGCGCTGGAGAAAAAACAGCCCGTGCCCGCCATCCCTGGCCAGCCTGCCACGCTCAACGCCGGTGCTGGCACGCCCACCGCGCTCTACCATGCCATGATCCATCCGCTCGTGCCCTTCGCCATGCGCGGAGCCATCTGGTATCAGGGCGAATCGAACCACAACGAAGGTTTTGTTTATACCGACAAGAAAAAGGCCCTGCTCGCCTCCTGGCGCAGCGTGTTTCAGCAGCCGGAGCTGCCGTTTTACTTCGTGCAGATCGCCCCCTTCCAATACGGCACCGAGGAGCCGGAGATCCTCGCGCAGTTCTGGCAGGCGCAGACAAAGTGCCTCGACATCCCGCACACCGGCATGGCCGTCATCACTGACATCGGCGAGGTGCCGGACATCCATCCCGCGAAGAAAAAAGAAGTCGCCCGCCGCCTCTCCCTCTGGGCTTTGAGCCAAACCTATGGCCGCAGTGAGATCGACCCGAATGGCCCGCTCTACGCCAGCCATGCCATCGAAGGTTCCGCCATCCGCATGAAGTTCGCCCACGCCGCCAGCGGCCTCGCCTCACGCGATGGCAAAGCGCTCACGCATTTCGAGATCGCCGGTCGCGATGGCCTGTTCCAGCCCGCCGAGGCTCAAATCGATGGCGACAGCATCGTTTTGACCTCCGCCAAGGTCCCGCAGCCGCGTCGTGCTCGCTTCGCCTGGAGCAAGCTCGCCATCCCGAACCTCATGGACAAGGACGGCCTGCCCGCCACCGCCTTCCACACCCACTGGCCCGTCGATCCCGACCTTGGCGACAACTTCGCCAAAGGCTGCGCCTGGACCAGCAGCGACAAAAACACCTACGGCTGGGACACCGGCCTCACCGACGGCTCCTGGGCCAGCTTCAATCCCAACAGCTACGCCACCGGCAACAGCGATCAGTTCCCCAAACACGTCACCATCGACCTCCAGCAGCCGCGCCCGCTGAATCTCATCGTCCTCGGCGCTCCCGAGATCGGTTCCACCAAAACCGTCGCCATCTCCCTCAGCACCGATGGCCAAACCTTCCGCGAAGTCGGCCAACACGTCTTCCCCCTCGCCAAAGCCACCCGCGCCTCCATCACCTTCCCCGACACCGAAGCCCAACACATCCGCCTCACCTACCTCGACCACCACGCGCAGCTCGCGGGTGGTTTTCCGAATACCTTCGGCTTCACCACCGAGGTCGAGGCGTATCGGGTGAGGAGAGAAAGCTCGCCGCCTTAACTGGCTTGCTTTGCGCCATTGATCCTCCTATTTTCCACGCATGAGCACTGTCGCAGACATTAACAAAGCCCTCGATCAGCTCGATGTGGAGCAACTCCTTCAGATCGAAGGCCGGATTCACGCCTTGCAGCGGCAAAAGAGCAGCGGGATCCTCTTTGACGATGACTACGGCCTTTGGACTGAGGAGGATCAGGCCAGCGCGGCAGCTCAGGCATGGGAAGTTCTGGAAGCGGGCGAATCCAAAGCATGAAAACCGACCCCATCCGCGGCGAAGTCTGGCTGGCCGATCTTGGCATGGCCGAGAAGATTCGCCCGGTTTTGGTCGTCAGCGCTGACTTGGCCCCGGATGACTTTGCGCTCGTGATGATCATTCCACGGACGACTTCCACTCATCCCTCGCGATTCAGCGTTCCCATGAACCTGCCAGGCATGAAGGAAGGCTCTTTCAACCTTCAGGGCATGCTCTCGCTGCCGTTGTCGAAATTCATGCGACGGCTCACCGTGCTGCGAAGCGACCAGATGCAGCAGATTAACGAAGCTTTGAAAAAGTGGCTTTGCCTGGAGTGATGACCTCGCTCTGGAAGGATCCTGCCACCTCATCGGCCCAAGGTGGCAGAACCCTGTTTCTGCGAAGTGTGGTTCAATGCAGCCCTGGACCGAGCGTTCATCGAATACGTGGCCGATTGAACCAGAGGAATGGTCCCTGAATTTGATTGGGAGAACATTTTTTGTCTCACGCAAAGACGCAAAGCTTTTTCAAGCCTCTGAACTTTGCGGCTTTGCGCCTTTGCGTGAGACTTCTGAGCTTCACGCCTTCTTCGCCCGAAAACGTGCCCAAAGCGGCTGTAGCACGTGATTTACCAGTGGATCGACCAGCGCACCGACGATCACACCGAGCACCGCAGCAATGCCAGCTTGGCCGAGCCACACGAGCAGGCCATGCAGCGAGGGCAGCAGCGCCGCGAAGGCCTCCGCCGCATGATGCACGGCCTTTTCCGGGCCATGGGCACCGAGCTCATGCAATCCATGGATGAGGATGCCGCCGCCGACCCACAGCATGGCGATCATGCCGACGAAGCTGAGCACCTTCAAAAACACCGGCATCCCACGCACGAGAGCCCGGCCCAGCGTGCTCACGAGGCCCGCACCGGATCGTGCGAGCGCCACACCGGCATCATCCGCTTTCACGATGAGCGCGACGGCTCCGTAAACGAGCAACGTCATGCCGAGGCCGACCACCGCGAGCACAAAGGCCTGCATCCACAGCGGCGAGGTGGACACCGCCGCGAGCGTGATGGCCATGATTTCGGCCGAAAGGATGAAATCCGTGCGGATGGCGCTCGCAACGCGCTCCTGCTCCAATTCAGCCGTACTGGTGGCCGTGGAGGCATCGCCCTTGTCCTCATGATGACCGGGACGGACGAGGTGCATGACCTTGTGATAGCCCTCCAGGCACAAAAACGCTCCACCCGCCATGAGCAGCGGCGTAATGCTCCACGGCGCGACGAGGCTGAGTCCCAGCGCACCCGGCAGCAGGATGAGCAGCTTGTTCTTGAGCGAGCCTTTGGCGATCTTCCCGATGATGGGCAACTCCCGCTCCGCGCTCAAACCGACCACGTAGCGCGGTGTAACCGCCGCATCGTCAATCACGATGCCCGCAGCCTTGCTGCCTGCTTTCGCGGCCATCGCACCGGCATCATCCAGCGAGGTGGCGGCCACCTTGGCCAGCGCGGCAATGTCATCGAGCAAAGCGATGAGTCCGGAACTCATGAGAAGCCTCCTTGGCGGCAAAGAATGTAACGAGAACTCATGCGAGGTGGCTAGGCATGGGCGCAGAGCCGCCGCAGGTCAACTCAGGCAACGGCTGAGTCTTCTGCCCCGCCAAGTTTGCCCATCTTCCCAGGCTTTCTTGAGGGACAAAAAAACGCGGAGCCTGGGCGACAGGCTCCGCGTGTAGAGAACTGAAATGGCTGCGACGAGGGATTACTTCGTCTTGTTGGCCTTGTCGTATTTCACTTTGCACTTCGGGCAGCAGAAATAGACCGTCTTGCCATCAGCGGTCTTGCTCTTGACGTTTTCGTCCACGGGCTTGCCGCTGATGGGGCAGGCATCAGCCGCAAAGGTGGCGGAGGCAAAGGCGAGGGTGGCGAGGGTGAGGAGGGTTTTCATGTGAATGAAGGAGTTGAGAGGTGTGTTGAAGGTCGCCCGTCTGGGCGTGGACTTAAACGTGGCGAGACTGAAAAATCGTCAAGCGGCCGTTTCGACGTATCGCTCACGCGTTTTGACTCGACCGGATCATCCACACGATGAGCACCGAGACGATGCAGAGGCTGGTAAAGATGCCGAAGCCCACGTGGAGAGACGTCCTTCAGGTCGTTCAGCGTGCTAAAGCCCCAGAGGGCACAATAGCATTCCTAGCTCTTCTGAGGCCAAACTACTGGGCTCCCGAGTCTGTTGGAGACGAATCCGGTTTTCACCAAACATGATGATGCAAGGCAAAGACCGCTTCTCAAAAAGCCGCCAAGGCGCAAAGGTTCTCAGAAACTGTCCGGACTGGACGGCTTAGCGTGAGATTTCTTTCGGTCTGCCGCCTCAGGCACCAATGGCGAGCCAGTTGAACTCCACGGCGAAGACACGCGTGGCGGCCCAGGTGGAGATCACGGCCAGGAAGCCGCCAGCGGTGATGTTCTCGGCCTTCAGCGTGATGCGGGCGCTATCCCGCTGATCGAGGTCAAAGCCGGTGAGGCCAAGCTGGACCACGGGGATGGAGTCAAAGGGCGTGGCGAACGCGATCTCCGTGGTGAAGCTGCGTGTGTCACCGGTCTCGGCGCACACCGTATCAAGCGTCCAGCCCTCGGTGAGGATACCGACGCCGGCATGAGAGGACAAAACTTTCCAAGGAAGGGTAGCAGAATGCATGGAGAATCTTTCCAAGCAGCATTCAGGCCGTCTTTCGTCATGAATTCAGCGTGCCAAAGAACCGGGGAACTCACCTCTTCGATGTCACTGCACGCCAGCAGCGGTCACCGCCATCGACAGAGAGGCATCCAAGGAGCGGGACTTGCCAAGTGCCTCGCTTCGGGACTTGGCAAGTCCCGCTCCTTGAAAGCAGCTCACTTCGTCCCAAACTCCCGGCTGTGGACCAGCGCCTGAATGAACTCCCTCATCGCGAGGTCTTTCTTGCTGGCTTTTGCGATCATCTCATCCACCAGCGGCTCATCGCGGAAGCCGAGCGGCCTTCCCAGTGCGAACTCGATCAAGGCTTCGCTGAAGCTGCGGGCGAAGGCGTCAGACTTGCTGGCGATGAGGTTGCGCAGCTCGAAATAGTCTTTGAACCCGGGGCCTTTGTGGAAGGCGGCGGCGGAGTCGATGGTCCAGGTTTTCTTGCTCTTGGGGTCGGGTTTGCCGTTGGCGTCGAGGGCAGTGTAGCTGTCTTCGGTGCGCCATTGGCCGGCGGCGTCGAAGTTTTCCAAACCGAAGCCGATGGGGTCGATCTTGCGATGGCAACTGGCGCATTGCGGGTCCTCCTGATGCGCGAGCAAGCGCTCGTGCGTGGTGAGCACCTTGCCCGCGAGTCGCGTGATGGCGGGGACGTTCGCGGGAGCGGGCGGCGGCGGATCGTGCAGGAGCTTGCGCAGCACCCAGGCACCGCGCTCGACGGGGCTGGTGCGCTCGCCATTGCCACCCATGAAATGAATGGCTGCCATGCCGAGCAATCCGCCGCGTGGCGAGTCCTTTGGCAGCGACACTTTTTCATAGCCTTCGCCCTTCACACCGGGGAGGCCGTAGTAGTGGGCGAGCACGCGATTGATGACGACGTAGTCGGCTTTGAGCAGATCACGAAGGCTGGCATTGTGCTTCAAGATGTGCGCGATGGTCTCGTGAATCTCGCCTTTGGCCGCGACCTTCGTTCCGGAGTCAAAACGCGGATACAGGGCGCGATTCACCTCAAAGAAGTCGATGCGATCCAAGCCAAGCCATTGATGCACAAAAGCCGTCAAAAAGCCCTCCGAGCGCGGATCATCGAGCAGACGCTCGGTTTGAGCGGCGAGCACTTCGGTCTTCGACAGATCGCTTTTTCGCAACTCCGCATCCGGCGGAGCGCTCCAGAGGAAATACGAGAGCCGTGTGGCAAGTTCGGGCGCGGTGAGTGACCTGCGTTTGTCATCAGGTGAAGGCTCCGCGAGGTAGAGAAACATCGGCGAGGCCAGCACGACGGAGAGCGTCTCCTTCAGCGCGGCCACGAGCTTGTCACCGGCTTTGCGGCGCACGTCGTAGAGGCTCATCAAGCGGTCCACATAGTCCACAGGCGGCGTGGTGCCGCGAAAAGCCTCGGTGGCAAAGCGCTCGAAGGCCGCACGCAATTCGGCGGCGGCGGGAGCGGGCGATTTGTCATCGAGTGGCAACTTCAGCGCGGCAAAGCCGGGCGGCACGGGCTTGGCGGCATTCGGCACGCGTTCGACCTCGATCCAGTCCACCCACAGCGCCAGCTCGGGGCCGATGCCGTTGCGTTTCACGGCCTCGGCACGCTTGCGCCCGCCTTCTTCGTTGGTGTCCCAGCTCCCTTTCTCGCGGAAGAATAGCGAGCGATTCTCACGCGTCAGGTTCGCTCGCGTCAGCGTGAGCGGGATCTCGATGATCTGCGGATGCTCGATCGTTCCGGTGATCTCGTGCGTGGCCATGACCTTGCCCGTGCGGGCATGAATGCCGAAATCGAGGAAGCGCCTCTCCGCAGGCGCGTCCTTCACCGCCGCTGCTCGCACACGAACGATATAATCGCCCACCGGCCAATCAAAAGGCACGAGCAGCTCGATGTAGTTCACGTTCAGCTCCGCCGGATGCCGTGTCTGCGTGCCGAGATACGCCCCGCGATCCACGTCCGGCATCTGCGTGTAATACTCGTGATACTTCAACCAGCCCGCGCCGAGCGAATCGTTCGCCAGATCGGCATCGTTCTCGCCTTTCTTATCAAAGCCAAACGTGCGCGGATTCGGCGCCCCGGGGATGCGGGCCCACTCGCGGCGGAGGCGTGATTCACTGTTCTTCACCTCCTCGCGGATCTTGGCGACGATCTCCTTGTTCTCCGGCTTCGCCATGGCCTCATCGACCGCCTTCACCCATTGCTTCGCACGCTCACGGGCATCGATTTGATACTTCACAAAGTCCTTCACCTTCGGCGTCGTCGTCTCGCCTTCGTAATGCAGCTTCTTCGTGACGCTCGCCGCCGTTTGCCATGCAAACGCCTCCTCCAGCGCCTCTCGACCGAGCGCCTGATACTGCTCGATCTGGTTCGCTGACATGAAGAGGTTCGAGCCCACGGTATCAAACGCCCCCGAGCCACCATCCGGCGGCAACTCCGCCACATTGATCTCCACCCCGAGCAGTTCCCGCAGCGTGTTTTTGTATTCACGACGGTTCAGACGCCGCATCGTGATCACGCCCTTTTGATCGCCAAGGCTCCGCCGCGCCGCCACCATCACATTCGCCAGATCATCGAGAAAATCCGCCTTCGCGGCACTCGCTGGCTGCTTTTCATCCTCCGGTGGCATGTCGCCCGAGTTCATCGCATTCAGCACCTTCTGCCACTTCTCGGCCGTTTCGACATTCGTGATCGCCAGCGGCAGATCATCCACGCGGAACTTTCCTTTCTGCTTCTCCGGCCCGTGGCAGCTCACGCAGTGCTCTTTGAAAAGGGCACGGTGTTTTTCGGGCATCGCCGGATCGGCGGCGTGAAGGACGGAAGGGACAAGAAGGACGAATAGACGGCACATTGGAGAGCGAGCTACTACGGACGAGGCGCTCGCTCTTTCACGATGATCCTTTGACCTCAAAGCGCCTCGACCTTCACCACGAGCGAGTCGTAGCCAAGGGTGCGATCGAAATTGGCCTCGTGCTCGAGGCGTTCGGTGGCGCGGATGAGGTGAATGCGTTTCACCTGGTCGCAGCAGAATTTGAGCAGCGTGCGCAGGATGAGGCGAGCATGCGGGGCGCCGAGGCAGAGGTGCGTGCCGAAGCCGAAGCTGAGATGCGGGTTCGGTTTGCGATCGAGGCGCACGTCGTCGGGCTGCGGGAAGGCGGTCTCGTCAAAATTGGCCGAGGACCAGCACAAGGAGATGCGCTCTCCGGCTTTGACGGTGACGCCGTTCACGTCGGTGTCCTTCGGGCAGACGCGGCCGATGTGGGTGAGCGGCATGAAGACACGGAAAAACTCCTCGCTGGCCAGGGTGATGCGTTTCGGGTCCTCACGGAGGTATTCGAGCGCCTCGGGATGCTCGGCGAAGTAGCCGATGGCGCAGGCGATGGTGAGAATGATCGTGTCGCGACCGCCGGCGAAGGCGAGGTTCGTATAGCCCATGCATTCTTCACGCGTGAGCTTGCGACCGCGATACTCGGCCTTCACGAGGGCGCTGAAGAAATCCTCGCCCGGGTTCGCCTCTGCTTCGTCAAACTTCGCCGTGAGGTAGTCTTCAAGCACGGTGCCCTTTTTGAACTCGCCGCCGGTGACTTTGAAAACGTGGATGCCCCAGCCGATCCAGGTGTCCGCCTCTTTTTCGGAGGTGTTGAGCAGGTAGGTGAGGGCTCGCGATTGAATCGGTAACGCGAAGTCATGCACGATCTCGATGCTCTCGCGCTTCATGGCCTCCGCGAGCATGCCGCCGATGAGGTTTTCGACCTTGGCGATCATCTCGGGCTCTTTCGTGCGAGTGAAGAACGGCTCGGCGATGGCGCGGTAGTCGGTGTGCTCGGGTGGATTTGTCTCGATGGGGAGCTGGCGCATGCTGCGGACGTTTTCCTCGGAGGGAATGGGCACGCGGAAGGGAACATCAGAGCTGAAGGTCTCCCAATCCTTCGCGGCCTTTCTCACATCCTCATGGCGGAGGATCATGGTGATGTTCTCACCATGAAAGGGGCACTGCATCACACCGGTGGCGGCGCGGGCTTCTTTGAAGGGATCGGTAAAGGCGGGCATGGGAGGAAGGACGAAACCAGAATGACGAAGGACGAAGGGAACAGCAATACGAGGTGTTTGCGCTTTACTGCTTTTGCCATGGCGTGCTGCCGCCACGCTGAATGTGCTGGCGGAGAGCGGTGGAGAGTTCGTTGAAAATTTTCGGGGCCTTGGTGGCGACGTTCGCCTGCTCCTGCGGATCGTTTTTGAGGTGGTAGAGCTCGAGCGGGCTGAAGGGATCGTTTTGCATGAGCTTCCACTCGCCACGGATGAGGGCCTGGTAGTCTTTGCCGCCGTATTGGCGGCCTCCTTCGCGACGCACGAAGTAGAGATCTCGCGGCTGCGTGATGTGGCCGCCTTTGAGGATCGGCACGAGGCTCACGGCATCGAGTTCGGACGAAGGCTTGGCTCCAGCGAGTTCGAGGAAGCTGGGGAAGAGATCGAAGTTGAGGCCTTGGTAATCACTGCGGCTGCCGGGCTTGATTTGCGCCGGCCAGCGCATCATGAACGGCACGCGAAGGCCGCCATCGTAGTGATCCTGCTTTCCTCCACGCCAGGGATCGTTGTTTTGGGCGTGTGGCACGGAGCCACCGTTGTCGGCGCTGAAGACGACGACGGTATTTTGCTCCAACCCGGTGTCTTTGAGCACATCGAGCACCTGGCCGATGTGGTGATCGAGATGCTCGACGAAGGCCACATTCATCGCCCGCTTCTCATCGAGCTGCGGCGCACGCTGTTTGACTTTGGCCAGCCATTCGGCGGGCGGCTCGATGGGAAAGTGAGGTGCATTGTAGGCGAGGTAGAGGAAGAAGGGCTTCGTGGCCTTCGCACGCTCGCGGAGGTAGTCCGAGGCCCAATCGGTAAAGAGCTCGGTGGCATGGCCTTGCGGCTCGATGACCTCGCGATTGAGCCGCATGTAGTTTTTTCCATGGCGAAGGTGCGTGGTGTAGCTGTCCATCATGTCGCCGAGGAAGCCGTGGAAGTGGTCGAAGCCGCGTTCGTTCGGCGTGTTGGGCGATTCGAGGCCGAGATGCCATTTGCCGATGATGCCGGTGTGGTAGCCCGCTTGCTTCAATTCATCCGCCAGCGTGGGCACGCCCGGTTTGAAGTAGCCCCACGAGTCCTCCGGCTTCGTGCGGATCACGCCCGGCACGCCCACGCGATCCGCGTAGCGACCCGTGAGCAAGGCCGCACGCGAAGGCGAGCACACGGTGCAATTGGCCCGCATCGCGGTGAAGAGCATGCCCTCGCTGCCGATGCGGTCGATATTCGGCGTGCGAACATCCGAGGGATGGTAAGCGGAGACATCGCCATAGCCGTGATCATCGGCGAGGATGATCAGGAAGTTTGGTGGAGCCGCGGCGAGCAGCACAGGAACGAGGAGAAGAAGGACAACGAGGTGTTTCATGGCTTGCCGCTGATTTTGAGCCCACGAATCGAAGCCGTCTGACCACCGACGGCGATCCAACTACGTGTCTTTGCCGTGGCGAGGTAGGTGTGCGAGGCGTCGATGGCGAGGTCGTTCACCTTCAGCGTGATGTGATCCCCGCTCCACGCGAAGCTCAGCCGATGCCACACGCCGGATTGGAGATCGGCGGGTGCTTTGGCGATGGTGTGGCTAGGCTTCACGGAGTCTTCGGCGATGCTGATCATCTTGGGGCCGATGATGACGCGGCCAATGTGCGCGAGGCCCTTCGGCGTCTGGCCATCGCAGCCGAGGATGAGGCTTTTCGAGCCGTCGAAGCGGAACTCGCACTCGATGACGCCACTGTTCCATCCCACCTGATGCCAAAGCACGGCCACATGCTTGTTCTCCGGCTTTTCGGCGCACACGAGCACTCCGTCCTTTGGCTCATAGATGCCGTGGGCGATCTTCCAAGTCGCATCGAGGGGCGATTTGAAATCAGGCGCGGCGAGGACGGGCAGGTCATCTGCCAAAACAGGCGTGACGAATGCGACGAGGGTGAGTAGCGAGAGGAGTTTCATGGGGCGGCGAGTCAACGCCGCAGCGGCGCTGGTCTTTTTCGAGAACCAGAGGTTTTGAAGCGAAGTGTTCGAGGGCGATGCATACTCGGCGCATGTCCCTGAAGCTCGTCACCGAACTCAACGACACGGATCGCAAGCTGCTGCATCGCGCCCTCGATGGCTTTGTGCCTGCGAAGGTCTTCGATGCGCACACGCACCTGTTTCACAGTCGCCATTTCGCGGAGGGAAAGCGTCCGGTGTTTCTCGATGAAGATCGCGGCTATGGCATGGCGGACTTTCAGGCCGCGATGCAGCTGTGGATGCCGGGTCGTGAAGTCGAGGGACTGTTCTTCGGCTATCCGAGCGCGGGCAATGATCGCGTCGGCGAGAACGCGTGGGTGCAATCGCAGATCGACGTGAGCACGAACTCGCGGGCGCTGGTGCTCGCGGCGCCGACCGATGATCCGGCGGAGGTGCGGCGGCTGATGAGCACGGGCGTGTTCATCGGCATCAAGCCGTATCGCCTTTACGCCGATGTGCCGGACACGAAGGAGGCGGAGATCGAATCCTTCGCGCCGGAATGGATGTGGGAAGCCTGCCATGATCACGATGGCATCCTGATGCTGCACATCATGCTCGCCGATGGCATCACCGATCCTCGCAATGTGGAGGCGCTTCGACGTCTGTGCCGTCGTTACCCGCGCTGCAAGCTCGTCCTCGCGCATGTCGCGAGGTCTTTTAATTACCGCCATGCTCGCGAGGGCCTGCATCACCTCGTCGATCTCGACAACGTGGTCGTAGATACCTCCGCCGTGACTCAAGCAGGAGCCTTCCGTGCCGCGATTGAGATTCTCGGGCCGAAACGCGTGCTCTGGGGCAGCGATTACATGGTCAGCGAGCTGCGCGGCTCCTGCATCACGCAAGGCGATGGCTTCACCTGGATTCACCCCGAGATCACTGGCGATAAACTGACCATCTTCGGCCAATACACGACGGTGGGCATCGAATCGCTCCTCTGCCTCCGCGAAGCCTGCGAAGACACCGGCATGACGCAGGGTGATTTGGAGGACATCTTCCGCGAGAACGCGCTGCGGCTCCTTCGTAGCCCGACTTTCCAAAGTCGGGTATCTGAGGCACCGAACTTGGAAGTTCGGGCTACAGGTCCCCAACTCTGGGAAGAAGCCAAAACCAAAATCTCCTGCGGCACCGGCCTGCTTTCGAAACGCGCCCACCTCTTCGATCCGCAAACCTGGCCCTCCTATTTCAGCCGAGCAAAAGGCTCCGACATCTGGGATCTCGATGGGAAACGCTACACGGACTTCACCGGCGGCGTCGGAGCCATCCTCCTCGGCCATGCGGATGATGAAGTGAACGCGGCGGTGAAGCGTCGCGTGAATCTCGGCAGCTATACCACGCTGGCCTCGCCGGATGAGGTGAAGCTCGCGGATGAACTGCTCGATCTGCATCCTTGGGCCGGCAAAGTGCGCTATGCCCGCGGCGGTGGCGAGGCGCTCGGTCTTGCGGTGCGTATCGCACGAGCGGCCACGGGCAAAAGCGGCATCGCCTTCTGCGGCTACCATGGCTGGAGCGATTGGTATCTCGCTGCGAACCTCGGTGATGAGGCCGCGCTCGACGGACATCTGCTGCCCGGTTTGCAGCCACTCGGTGTGCCACGTGAGCTGGCGGGCACGGCGGTGCCGTTTCGCTACAACGATCCCGCGTCCTTCCAAGCCGCGTTGCAGAAGCTCGATGGCAAGCTCGCCGCCGTGGTGATGGAGCCGATGCGCAGCGAGTTCCCGCGCGATGGCTTCCTGCAAAACGTGATCGATGCCTGTCATGCCGCCGGAGCCGTGTTTGTGCTCGATGAAGTCACCAGCGGATGGCGTTTCGGCTTTCCCGGAGCCGCACGAATGCTCGGCATCGTGCCGGACCTCGCTGTGTATGCGAAGGCGATGAGCAACGGCTATCCCGCCGGAGCCATCGTGGGCAAAAACGAGGTCATGGACGCCTCGAACCACAGTTTCATCTCCAGCAGCTACTGGACCGATGGCGTCGGCACCGCGGCCTCGCTGGCCTGCATCGGCAAAATGAAGCGTGAAGGCGTGCAAAAGCATGTCTGGAGCCTCGGCGAGCGCTTGCAGGCCGGATTGCGCGAAGTGGCCTCGCGGCATCCCACGCTCGGTTTGAAGGTCGGAAGCATGCCGTGTGCGCCTTCGCTCGTGTTTGCCAATCCAGCCGCGAAACCGCTCATGATTCGTCACATGCTGCAGCGCGGCTTTTTGATGTCGAGCCAGCTTTACGTCACTTGGTGCCACGATGACGAAAAAGTCGCCAGCATGCTCGCCGCGCTCGACGAATCGCTCGCCATCGTCGCCCAAACACCGCTCGAAGCGGCTCAAGGTCCGCAACAAGGCTTTGCACGGCTCGTTTGACTCTCATCATGCTCATTGACTGCCACAATCACCTCGGCGCCGACCTGCTGTTTTACCTGCACGGCGATTTCCCTTACTCGCAGCAGCTCGTGCAGATGCAGCACGAGGGCGGAGCGCTCGGCATCACGCACTGGGTTGCCTTTCCGTTCGTCAGCTACGCGGCGATGGACGTGACGAAGTTCCGCAGCGGCGGGATCGGCTTCGGTCAGGGCGGTCTCGAAACGGTGCCGTATGCGTTTGAAAACAAGCGCCTGCTCGATGAGTGCCAGAAACTCTTTCCTGAGGAAGGGAAACGCATCCTGCCCTTCGTCATGGTCGATCCGATGCGGAACACGGACGCGCAGGCGAAGGAGCTGGTGAAGCTGCGCGGTGACTACCGTTTCCACGGCATCAAGATCCAGAGCACGATCATCCAGTCGGATATCAAACGGCTCGCGCATGAGGGCCAAGTTTTCCTCGAACTCGCTCGCGAGTGGGATGTGCCGTTCATCATTCACAGCAGCGTTGCGAAAGACGACCTTTGGGCTCAGGCACATGACATCATCGACCTCGCCGAGGCGAATCCGGACATCCGCTTCTGCGCCGCGCATTCGTGTCGCTACGACAAGGAATGCCTCGACCGCATCCAGGCATTGCCAAACGCGTGGTTCGACAACTCCGCGCACTGCATCCACTGCGTCGGAGCCGTCGATGACCTCGCCTACATCGCGCCACGCGAGCGCCGCTTTGATAGCGACTACACCGATCCCGGTCGCGTGACCGCTGATCTCGCCGCCGCGTATCCGGATAAGTTCATCTGGGGCAGCGACTCGCCCTTCTACAGCTACGCCGCCGAGATCAGCGGCAAGGTGGTGAAGCTCATCAGCACCTACGAAGCCGAGATGAAAGCCCTCCGAGCCGCTGGCGATGCAGTCGTCCAGCGCATCACCTGCACCAACACCCTGAAGTATCTGAAACTGACACCGCCCGATCTCAGCAGCCTTGCTTGAGACTTCGAATCTTGACCGCCCATGAACCTGTCCTAAGCTCTCCCCATGTCCTTCGCTGCACTCAAAAAAGAAGTCTCGCAGTTGCCCCTGCCCCAACGCCTCGAGCTGGCCGATTTCCTTGCTCGCAAAGACCGCAGCAGCAAGGCCGCTCGCAGGGTGCGCATCGATCGCCGCATGAAGGCGATGGATCGAGGGCGGAAATTTACCGCCGAGCACCTCTTGGCGGTACATCAGGCGCTCAAGGCCGTGGGAGCATAAACGATGCGCTACCGCTTCGTCATTGAGGATGAGGTGCTTGACGAGTTCATGCATTTGTCCGCGCGACGACGAGAGCAGGTGTTTCGCCATTTCCAGCGCATCGCTGATGACGCGCCGCTTCCCGGTGACGAGGACTTTGAAGATTCCGCAGGCCGCTGGATCATGCGCCGTGATTTTAACTCGTGGATCGTCTGGTTCTGGTATGATTCACCCGTGCACGAGGTGCGGATCGTTGATTTCCAGCCTCAACCTGCTCGCCGCCAAAAACTCTCCCAATGAAAGCATTCTCTCTTCAAAGCCACGCCGCCCTCGTGACCGGCTCCTCACAAGGCCTCGGCCTGGCGATGGGCAAGTCTTTGCACGAAGCCGGGGCCAACGTGGTTTTTCATGGCCTCCAGCCCTCCGTCGAAGGCCTCGCAAATTATGTGCAGGCCGACCTGATGCAAAACGACGGCCCGCAACGGCTGGTCGATGCGGCTTTCGAGCTCGAACCCAGCCTCGACCTTCTAATCTGCAATGCGGGCAGCTTTTTCGACGTGCCCTTCTTCGAAATGACTCGCGAGCGCTGGGACAAAACGATCCAGCTGAATCTCGCATCGGTGTTTTTTACGGCGCAGGTCTTTGCGAAACGCATGGTCGCCGAAAAGCGGGGTGGCAGCATCGTGATCACCTCCTCAACAAATGGTTTCCAGGCCGAGATGGACTCCTGCGCCTATGACGCGAGCAAAGGAGCACTCGTGATGCTCACAAAATCGCTCGCCGTGTCGCTGGCGGATCATGGCATTCGGGTGAACGGCGTCGCACCCGGGCTCATCAAGACGCCACTCACAGCGAAGGTGATGGAATCCGATGACCGCTCGCTGCTCGATCTCTACGAGAAGAAGATCCTGCTGCGTCGTGTCGGAGCACCCGAGGATGTCGCGGGTGCGGTGACGTTTCTGTGTTCATCGGCCGCCAGCTACATCACCGGCGAGATCATCGTCGTCGATGGTGGACTGACGAGCTGTCAGATCGGTCGGATTTAAGTCGGCTCGCCGATGAGCGAGTACTCAGTCGTTGAAGAAGTGGCGACCGGTCTGTCCGGCTTCGGTTTTGTTGTCCACTTCCCAATACACGTCCTCGAAAATGGTCTCCGGCTCAGGATAGGGACTGCTCTTAGCGAACTCTGCGGAATCTTCGGCTTCTTTTTGCGCCTCCTTGTCGATCTTCTTCAGGTCTTCCTCGGTGGCCAAGCCTTCGTTGAGAAGGTTGCGCTTCCACACCTGGATGGGGTCGTGCTCGCTTTGGAACTTCTCGACCTCTTCCTTGGTGCGGTATTTGAATTTGTTGGCATCCGCCACGGAATGACCTTCCCAGCGGTAAGTGGCGATTTCGAGGATGCTGGGCTTCGACTCGTTGTGCGCACGCTCGATGGCTTTGCCCACTCCGGCACGCACTTCATAGACGTCCTCGCCGTTGAACTGCTGCCAGGCCATGCCGTAGCCTTCGGCACGCTTGGCGAGGAAGTCTTGATACGCCGACGAGCGGCTCTGGCTGGTGCCCATCGAGTAGCCGTTGTTTTCGATCACATAGATCACCGGCAGATCCCACAGCTCGGCCAGATTGAGCGACTCATGAAAGGCACCTTGGTTCACCGCGCCGTCGCCGAGGAAGCAAAGGGCGGCACCCTTGATGCCGCGATACTTCAAACCATAGGCGAGACCGAGACCCAGCGGGGTCTGGCCGGCGACGATGCCGTGACCACCCCAGTAATTCTTTTCTGGCGCAAAGTAATGCATCGAACCGCCCTTGCCGCGGGAGCAACCGGTGGCTTTGCCGAAGAGCTCGGCCATGCACTCGTTCATGCCCATGCCGACCGCCAAAGCGTGGCCGTGGTCGCGGTAAGCGGTGATGACGTGATCATTCGGTCCCATCACCGAGACGGTGCCGACCGCCACGGATTCCTGGCCGATGTAAAGGTGAAGGAAGCCGCCCATCCGGCCCGCTTGATAGTGCTGGAGCGACACCTGCTCGAAGCGGCGGATGCGCACCATCTGGCGATACAGGTTCACTTTGTCAGCCGCCGTCAGCTTCTGATTGATCGGGGCGGAGGCATGCGCCGCGAGGTCGGTCGCAGCGGAGGAAGAGGGAGCTTTCGTCTTGGCCATGAGGGTTGCCGATACTAGCGGGAAGGGTGCCAAAGGCAAGCGGGATGAGGAGCCCGCTGTGAGGCGGGAATGACGAAATCAGAATGCAGAATGAAACCTGAAGCCCGAGTCACCGCTTCACTGTGTTCCGGCTTCGTATTTCGACATTCCTTCGTCATTCGGCATTCTGGTTTCGTCATTTTCCACCCCCACGTTCCACATGGAACAAACGCCGCGCCTGTGCTACCCTCCCCTTCCCGGCCCGACCTCTCACTTCTAACGTCTCACCTCTGACCCCGCGTTGAATCGAGGACGAGTTCGAGTAGGAGGACGAGGGCGACCTGCCTCACCGCGACCCCGGCCATTCGTCATTCCGTATTCATCATTCGTCATTCCATGAGCCTCTACACCTTCCCCACCCATTACGATGTCATCGTCTGCGGAGCCGGTCACGCCGGGGTGGAGGCCGCCATGGCCGCCGCACGTCTCGGCTGCCGCACCGCCATTCTCACCCAGAATCTCGACACCATCTCCCAGATGTCCTGCAACCCCGCCATCGGCGGTCTGGCCAAAGGGCATGTCGTGCGGGAGATCGACGCCCTCGGCGGCGTCATGGGCCGGAACACCGACGCCACGGGCATCCAGTTCCGCCTCTTGAATGCCCGCAAGGGCCCCAGCGTCCAGGCCCCCCGCGCCCAGTGCGACAAGAAGGCCTACCAGTTCCGCATGAAGTGGCTCATCGAGAACCAGCCCAACCTCGACCTCCATCAGGGCAACGCCGCCGAGCTGCTCGTCGAAAACGACACCATCACCGGCGTGCGCACCTCCCTCGGCATGATCTACCGGGCCAAAGCGGTCGTCATTTCCTCCGGCACCTTCATGCGCGGCCTGCTCCATGTCGGCCAGCAGAACCAAGCCGGCGGCCGCATGGGCGATGCCATCTCCACCCTCTCCGACAGCCTCCGTCAGCTCGGCTTCGACGTGCAGCGCTTCAAAACCGGCACCCCCTGCCGCCTCAACAGCCGCAGCATCGACTTCTCCAAGTGCGACCTCCAGCCCGGCGACGAGCCCGCTCCGCGCTTCAGCTACCTCTCGGGAGTGCTGGGGGAAGACGAGGACGAAGCGACATTTGGCGGCGGCGGGAATGACGAGCCGAGCGAAGCGAGACAGACGACCAAAGGGAGCCCGAAGGGGAGCGAAGCGAATCAAACCAGAATGGCGAATGACGAATCCCAGGCCACTTCAGCTGGCTCGGGCATTCCTCATTCCTCATTCGCCATTCGTCATTCCAGCCTCCCCAGCACCGGCCCCAACCAGTTCACCCTCAACTCCTGGCGCGATGTAACGTTCCACGTGGAACAAATTCCCTGCTGGATCACCTACACGACGCCCCAGACGCACGACATCATCCGGGCCAATATCCACAAATCGGCCATGTATTCGGGCAAGATCGAGGGCGTGGGGCCTCGCTACTGCCCCTCCGTGGAGGACAAAGTCGTCCGCTTTGCCGAGAAGGAACGCCACCAGATCTTCCTGGAGCCGGAGGGCCGCCACACCCGCGAGTTCTACGTCAACGGCGTCTCCACCTCCCTGCCCTTCGAGGTTCAGTATGAATTCATCCGGTCCATCCCCGGCCTCGAAAACGCCGAGATCATCCGCCCCGGCTACGCGGTCGAATACGATTACTGCCCGCCCACCCAGCTCCACCCCACCTTGGAGACGAAGCGCGTCTCCGGCCTCTACTTCGCCGGGCAGATCAACGGCACTTCCGGCTATGAAGAAGCCGCAGGCCAGGGCCTCATCGCCGGGGCGAATGCCGCCCTGAAGGCCACCGGTCGCCCCCCCTTCCTCCTCCAGCGCAGCCAGGCCTACCTCGCCGTCATGATCGACGACCTCGTCACGAAAGGCACCACCGAGCCCTACCGCCTCTTCACCTCCCGCGCCGAATACCGCCTCCTCCTCCGCCAGGACAACTGCGACCTCCGCCTCACCCCCCTCGCCGCCCAGATCGGCCTCGTCTCCGACTTCCGCCAACAGCACACCCAGGCCAAAATCGACGCCGTTTCGGCCGCCAAGTCCCTCCTCGTCGAAACCCGGATCGACGGCCTCTCCGCCGTCCAGTGGCTCAAACGGCCCGAAAACACCCCCACTTCCCTGCCCTCCGACCTCCGCGACCGCTTCACGCCGGAGGTCTGGAGCCTCGTCGAAAACGACGTGAAATACGCTGGCTACATCACCCGCCAGGAGGACCTCGTCGCCAAAACCGCCCGGATGGAGGAGAAGATCATCCCCACCGACTTCGATTACCACGCCATCACCGCCCTGAAAACCGAAGCCCGCCACCGCCTCACAGCCGCCTGCCCCACCACCCTCGGCCAGGCCGCGAGACTCCAAGGCGTCACCCCGGCGGACATTGCGCTGCTGGGCATCATGCTGAAACGCGGCAGCGCAGAAGCAGAGAGCGAGCCGAGCGTAGCGAGACAGACTGCCGACAGGCAGCCCGAAGGGTGAGCGAAAGCGAATCAACAGCCAAGGGCGTAGAGTCCAAACCGCTCCGCACGGCCAGTTTCGTCCTCGTCCTCGTCCTCCTACTCGAACTCGTCCTCGATTCTTCCGCTTCCTCTCCCAAGTCGAGTACCGAAAGGTCGGCTTTGGCAAGGAGCGGGACTTGCCAAGTCCCGGCATGGAGGCACTTGGCAAGTGCCTCTCCTTGGATACCGCCATCCCTTCCCCGTCATGACCCAGTTCCCTCTCCTTCTCCTCCTGGGCCTGATCCTCTCCCTCGCCCTCGCCGTTTGGATCGTGAGAAAGCTCACCGCCGGGTTCTCGACTCGCCCCGAGGCAACCCCTCCGCCAGTCGAGGCACCGAAGGAAGAGCTGACGGATGCCCCCATGGACAACGATTCTGAGCCGAAAAGGTTGAAATCCGCAAGGCCGACGAAGAAACCTTCGCCCCGGATACCTTTTAGCTGCTCCACGGCGCCTCCGGCGGCTGCTCCGTCCCCCACGGGGCCAGCAGCGAAAAAGAACTCACCGCCCTCTTCACCTGCTGGACACGTTGCCCGCCTTCTGGCTCTTGATCTCGCTCTTCCTCTCAAGTCTCTACCTGCAAGGCTAATCCCTGCCCCTCAGCTATAGCCTGAGCCTGAGATTTCACAGCTCCTGCACCACTGATAGGCCGCTGGAACGCTGATAAATGATTGGGGATTAGAGTCGCGTCAGCGATGAATCAGCGGTTTGAAAATCCCAAAACCTCATGACCCGAAGCACAAATAGGCTGGGGTATAGTCTGTAGCCCCCAACGTTTCCCCGTCCACTCTCAGCCCATAAACGACTTCCCAAACTTTTCCCAGGCAATCGCCAATTTGGCGATTCGCTCCCCTAACGGCCATTTTGGAGATGCCTTTCATCAGCTTCCGATCATCGCCGAACCGACAGAGGTTAGGCACAAAATTTTTAGCACCCGAATAATTGTTAATTTCATTTTTTAATTATGATAATTTCTTATACAACGATAAAACGATGGTCAAAGCAGCGCCGATTTCCGGCAGGCAGTAACGCTCCCCTGCTAGGCTTCGAGATTCTAGGCTCGGCCGTAGATTTCTCCGTGCGGATGCGTTTGAACTTCCGCTCATGAAAACCCGCCGTCACTTCCTTCAGTCCAGCACCTCGCTCATTGCCTTGCCCGCTTTGGAGTCATTGGGTTTTCGTCGTTTTGCCTCGGCAGCGACCCTTGCCGCACCGCCGAAGCGTATGGTGTTCCTCGGCTTTGGCTGGGGGATCACGACGGAAACGTGGTTTCCGGACATCAAGCAGACGGGGAAGGATTACACGCTGCCGGAGGGCTTGAAGCCGCTGGCGAGGCACAAAGCAGACTTCACGGTGGTGCAGGGGCTTTGGAACAAATACTCGAACGAAGGGCACTGGGGCAGCACGATGTGGCTCACGGGTGCGAACCGCTTCGCGGAGCCGGGGCAGACGTTTCACAACAGCATCTCGGCGGATCAGGTCGCCGCGGCAAAGCTGGGCATGGAGACGCGTTTTGCCTCGCTCCAGCTCAATGGTGGCGAGAACGCGGAGGCTTCGGGACATGGGCCGGGGCTTTCGATGGCTTGGGATGTGAGCGGCAAGCCCATCGGCGGCCACAAAGGCCCGGTGGAGGCGTTTCATCGGCTGTTTTCGAAAGACACGACGCCCATCGAGCAACAGAAAGCGATGCTGGCGCAGAAGCGCAGCGTGCTCGACACGGTGATGGAGAACGCGAAGGCGATGCAGCGTGGCCTTGGCAAAAACGACAAGGCGAAGCTCGACGAATACTTCCAGGGTATCCGCGACATCGAGACGCGTCTCTCGAAGGACGAGCAATGGATCGGCGTGCCGCAGCCCAAGGCCCCGATCCCTCAGCCGCAAGAGGGCCTCGCGGGCAAGGAGGAGATCAAAATCATGTATGACATCATCATCGCCGCGATGCAGACGGACAGCACTCGGGTGCTGACGTATCGCCAGCCGGTGAGCACGCTGATGACGAGCATCGGCATCAAAGTCGCGCCGCACGACATGAGTCACTACCACTCGACCATGGGCGAAAAGCTCGCCGCCTCGCAGCAGCGCGATCTCGTGCAGAGCGAGTTGCTCGCTGGGCTCCTCGACAAGCTCAAAGCCACCAAGGAAGCCGATGGCAGCCGCCTCTTTGATCACGTGGCCCTCGCCTACGGCAGCAACATCCGCACGGAGCACAACCTCGACAACTGCCCTACGCTGCTCACCGGCGGCGGTGCGGGCATCAAGCTCGGCCACAACATCGTTGCGCCGAAAGACACGCCGCTGTGCAACACCTGGCTCACCTTGCTGCATGGCATCGGCGTGAACGTCGAGCGTCACGGCGATAGCTCCGGCGTGCTGAAGGAGATCGTCGCGTGAGCTTTACGACTGCTCGCTGCGATAGGCGGCGGGCGAGGTGTTCCGATACTGGCGCATCATGCGGCTGAAGTAGTGGCGGTTCACCAGCCCGCAGGTTTCGGCGATGGCCTCAATGCTGTCGTCGGTGTGGCGGAGGAGGCGGCAGGCTTCATCGAGTCGGTAGTCGAGCAGGATGCGCATGGGCGGCTGGTTCACCTCCTCTTTGAAGAGATGGTTCAAATTGCGCACGCTGAGGCCGGCGTGACGGGAAATTTGCTCGGCGGTGAGCTTCAGGCCGAGGTGCTGGTTCATGAACTCCATCGCACGCAGCACTCGCGCATCGAGTCGCTGCTGCTCCCACACGCTGGCGGGCAGTTTTTTCACGAACTCGCTCACGAGCTGGATGCTCACCCACGGAAAACGCACGCTCTGCGGTTTCGCACCGAGTTTGATGAGCTCGTTGAGCATCGACTTGTGCGCCGAAGTCGCGGGAAAGGCATAAATGCCAGGTGCGGCACGATCCGCCGCCGGGCCAAGATTGAAATGGCAGTACCATTTGCTGAAGGGCCGCCGCGTGGTCGTGCTGAACGTGGTGCGTGGCGGGATCAGATACACGGTGCCCGGTTTCAGCGTGGTGCTCCGTCCGTCGATCTCCACCACGCCGCCGTCCTGCATCGGCCAGTAGAGCCGCCAGTAGGGATCGTTCAGCCGACGCAGCTCCCAGTGCTCCAGCTCGATTTTGCGGGTGGTGAGGATGTCCACCGTCACACCCGGCAGCGCCACGCTGCGATGCCCCTGCACGCGATGCGCCGACCCGGCGGGCACGACACTGAGGATGGAAGGCTTGTCTGACATGAAGTTTTGCGGAATCGGATACAAGCCTGACCGGGATGCCTCGCGGCTTCAAGCGGTCTTTGGCGGAGATTCCACGGTCTGGCTCGCATTCATGAGCAAACCTTCCCGCAGGCTCTGTGGCAGTCGCTCAAAGCCGCACGCGGCTCCCACCAGCGCTCCGACGACCGCGCCGCGATGGCAGTTGTCGCCACCGACCATGGTGTTGGCCACCACGGCGGCCTCGAAGTCGTCCGCGTACTTCCAGGCGAGGTAGAGTGCGGCGGGAAACGATTCACGGATGTAGCACGCGGGGCTCACATGACGGCCGATCACCACCAGATCCGGCTCTTTGGACCACAGCGAGGCTTTTCGTTCGGAAAACCAGCGGCTGCCATGATGCAGAAGGGTCTCCCGCAGCGGCTCGCCGAGCATCAGAGCCAGCAGCATGCGCGTGAGTGTTTTCGCCGCGTCGAGCATGTCGGCATCGCCATGGGAAAAGCCCACATGCTCCAGCACGGCGGCAGGCGCTTCATTCCCCAGTCGGGCACACAGCAGCCCCACACCCGCCAGACCGCCGATGTGTACATCCGCGCCGCCGCAGCGCTGCGGCTTCCAACCACGCGCGAGCTGCGTGAAAAAGTGCCGGTGATACTCCTCCGCGTAGGTATCGCGATGCCGTCCCGGCGTGAGCATGAAGTCGATGTAGCGCTGCAGGTAGTCATCCAGATCGTAGCCACCCTTGGCGGTGAGTGATTCATCCAACACACGCACGAGCTGGAGATTCAGCGTGTTTTCACCTGGCCGCAGAAACGGATGATAGTGCACGCCCGCCTGCCCCCAGTATTGCGCCTGCTCGCGCAAGATGTCGCCTCGCTCGTTCAGCGGCGTGTAGCTGGAACGCCACAGGATGCTGTCGGGATGCGGATGCTTCGGTGCGAGGTAGCTGCGGATAATGCCATAGTCGCGCTGCAGAGCTCCGCGGTCGTAATACCAATGCGCCGGCATCGCCAGCGCATCCGCGATGTAGGCACCGGTGACCATCCCGGCGCAGCGATCTTCGAGAACGTTGTTCATGATTCAAACGAGGTGGTTTGGGCAAAGAGATGACCTGCCAGCCAGGCGTCCTCCACGCGTGAACGACGCAGCGCATCGCCCACAAAGTACAGGCGTGGTGGCAAAGTAGGCGTGGAAAATGGTGCATCGACACGAGCGAGCCGCCAGCGATGCCCGAAAGCACCAGCCAAGGCATCGGCCGGGAGTTCCCAGCGCTCTTCGACCAGCGAGCGAACCAGCGCAGGATACTCCGCAGGCGGTTTTTCGAGATGTTCGCGGCTGAAGGCCTCACCGAGATGCGCCACCAGCACCGTGAAGCCCGGAGCGATGCGTCCCGGCTTGTGATTCTCGCACGCCGTCCAAGCCAGCGCAGCACCGGGTGAGCTGAAGGCATAGGTTTCACGCGTGCGGCCGATCCACTCGCCATGATAGGCCAGCACCACCGCGAGACATGGGATGTAGTCGAAGCTCTGCTCCACGCCGAAAAGCCGCGCCGTCTGCGGCCACGGCGCGGTGCTCACCACCTGGTCAAAATCGGCCAGCAGGCTCCGCACATCCTCAATCTGGCATTCGGTGCGGATCTCCAAACCCTTCGCCAATTCGCGAGCAAGGCGGCTGTTGCCCTCACGATGAATCCAGCGGCCTGAATCTGGCAACTCGCGGCCGTTTTCATCCCGAACCGGCATTTCCAGTCTCCACAAAGAATCGCCACAGGTCGCGAGGGCCACTTCCCGAAACCGCTCATCCCGCATCGTGAAATATTGCGCTCCATGATCGATCACATGGCCTTCCCAGCGCTTCGACGCACAACGCCCGCCAAAGCCACGCGACTTCTCCAGCAGCGTCACCGCCGCGCCACGCTGGGTGAGCCCACGAGCCGCCGCGATGCCCGCGAGCCCGGCGCCGAGGATGGCGATGCGTTTTCCAGAAAGGTCGCTCATAAGGATGGAAGGGAGAACATGCCTCTCATTACGCCCTAGCCGGTTGCTGGGATTTGGATTTGTGATTGCCGAATCCGACACAACTCCCGCCAATGCTGGCATGGAAGGCGGGCCCGGCGTGGTTATCGATAGCCGCCTCATTCAATCAACCTCATTCGACCATGGCCGACCTCTCCACCTCCGCTGCTGACAAAAAGGAAAAGGAATACTTCACGAGCACTCCTCAGGAGACGCCGGGCTTCTTCCTCAAAGGTTCCCACCAATACGATTGGGGTCTCAAGAACCGCCTCAGCCAGGTTTTCAATCCCAAGGACGGTCGCACCGTGATGCTCGCCTTTGACCACGGCTACTTCCAAGGCCCCACCACCGGCCTGGAGCGTGTCGATCAGACCATCCTCCCCCTCGAACCCTACGCCGACTGCCTCATGCTCACGCGTGGCATTCAGCGCAGCGTGATCCCGGCTTCTACTCGCAAGGCCATCGCGCTTCGTGCCTCCGGCGGCACCTCGATGGTGAGCCAGTTCGAAGAGTGGGAAGGCGAAATCGACGGCAAGAAGGCCAAGTTTGGCCGCCCCGGCTTCGAACCGCTCTCCAATGAATCCACCGCGCTGAACATCGAAGAAGCCATCCGCCTCAATGCGAGCGTTTTGGCCGTCCAAGTCTTCATCGGCAGTGCCTACGAGCGTCAAAGCC
>CANGYJ010000005.1 GCA_947458455.1 Verrucomicrobiaceae bacterium
CACGCGCCTCCATGCTCAGCTTCACCTCCTCAACCTCCCAGTCCTTGTCGAGTCCGAGGAGTAGATGATAGTGCTGTCGCAGGCTTTGATCGTTGGGCATTCCCCACTCTTACCCCATCTCCCCCGCCCATCAAAACCCGCGAAGAACCTATAAACATACACCCCCAGCGCACGATCATGGTGCGTGAGCAGTTCGAGAAATTCCTGGGTGCGGTCAGCTTCTGGCATGGCAGATAGGAAAGGCAGTTTGGAGGGCAGCTTGGACGGAAAAATTGCACAAACAGCACCTGCGAATACACTCCGGCATGAGATATCCGGTTCAACTTTATAAATCCGAAGAGGGCTATGCCATCTCCTGTCCCGCGCTTCCCGGTTGCTGGAGCCAAGGAAATACACGGGCAGAGGCGCTGACAAACATCCGCGAGGCGATCAGTTTATGGCTTGAGGTGGCTTTTGAAGACCGGCAGCAGGAAGAGGCTGGTTGCGAGATCGATTATGATGCCGTGGAGGTGAACCCTGTTCCCTTGTTCGCTCATGCCTAAACTGCCTGGAATCGGTCATTTGGATGCGGTGCGAGTTTTTGAAAAGCTCGGCTATCGGATCGCCAGACAGTCCGGGCATATCGTGATGTCCAACGGCAAGATTCGCCTCGTGATACCCAGGAGCAGCCCCCTGAACGCTTTCACCATGGGCGGCATCGCGAAGACAGCAGGACTCACCCCGGAACAGTTCAGGGCACTACTCTAGATCGGCCCAGTCATGTGGTTGCCTCCGAATCCCGCCATTCTGGCTTCCGCCCTGCTGCTTGCACGGGGCGGGGAGCGGTGTATGGACCGCCCTCTCCCGGAGGATTTTCCAGAATCCTTTCTTGAAAAAGCTCCACTTATTAACCAAACTTAATTAATTAATTCCGTTCTCATGTCAGACCTCATCATCGCCCAGGTCATCGGCCGCGAAATCATCGACTCCCGCGGCAACCCCACTGTCGAAGTGGATGTACTTCTCGAAAGTGGAGCCGTCGGTCGTGCTGCCGTGCCCTCCGGTGCCTCCACCGGCGAACACGAAGCCCTTGAGCTGCGTGATGGCGATAAGAAGCGTTTCCTTGGCAAGGGCGTGAAAAAGGCCGTCGCCGCCGTGAATGGTGCCATCGCTGATGCGCTCGTCGGCTGCGATGCCTCCGACCAGGTCGGCCTCGACAAGGCCATGCTCGCCATCGACGGCACGCCCACGAAATCCAAGCTCGGCGCAAACGCCATCCTCGGTGCGTCCCTCGCCATCGCCAAAGCGGCTGCCACCACCCTCGGCCAGCCTCTTTATAAATACGTCGGCGGCCCGAACGCCAAGGTGCTCCCCGTGCCGATGATGAACATCATCAACGGTGGTGCCCACTCCGATGCGCCGATCGACTTCCAAGAGTTCATGATCATGCCCGTCGGCGCTCCAACCTTCTCGGAGGCCCTTCGCTACGGCGCGGAAGTGTTCCACTCCCTCAAGAAAATCCTTCACGACATGGGCCTCAACACCGCCGTCGGAGATGAAGGCGGCTTTGCCCCCACCCTGAAGAGCGCCGATCACGCCCTCGAAGTCATCTCCCTCGCTGTCAGCAAGGCTGGCTACAAACTCGGCAAGGACATCGCCTTCGCCCTCGACGTCGCCTCCTCCGAGTTCTTCGACAAGAAGAAGAACAAATACGTCTTCAAGAAGAGCGACAAACGCGAGCTTACCTCCGCCGAACTCGTGGCCTACTACGCCGGCCTCAAGAAGAAGTACCCCATCATCTCCATCGAAGACGGCTGCGCCGAAAACGACTGGGACGGCTGGAAAATCCTCACGGACAAGCTTGGCGCCACCACCCAGCTCGTCGGCGATGACCTTTTCGTCACCAACGTGAAGTTCCTCCAGAAGGGCATCGACCTCGCCACCGCGAACTCCATCCTCGTGAAGGTGAACCAGATCGGCTCCCTCACCGAAACGCTCGACGCCGTCGATCTCGCCCACCGCCACGGCTACACCGCCGTCATGAGCCATCGCTCCGGTGAAACCGAAGATTACACCATCGCCGATCTCGCCGTCGCCACGAACTGCGGCCAGATCAAGACCGGCTCCATGAGCCGCAGCGATCGTATCGCGAAATACAACCAACTCCTCCGCATCGAGCAGCAGCTCGGCGATACCGCCATCTACGGCGGCCGCATGAAGGTGAAGGCCTAATCCGCACGCCCATGAAACTCCGAGTGACACGCGCCGACCTGCCCCAGAGCCATCTGGAGCACTGGGCGCGTGTCCTCCTTCGGGTGGCGAAGTTCGTTCTTCTGCTGCTCGTGGCCCCGACGATCCTCGTCCTCTTCCACAACCCGCTCAACGAGCAGACGGCCATGCGGGACAAGCTGGAGCAGCTCAAGCACCAGCGTGACAGCCTCTCCCAAGAGCGTGACAAGCTCCTCCGCCGCAAAGACTGGCTCGAAAAAGACGACACCTACCTCGAGCTGATGTCCCGCGACCGCCTCAACCGCCAAAAAGAAGGCGAGTATATTCTGCGGTTCTGAGCGGACACCGCCAAACCGGCTTGGGATTTGCTTCCGCGCCTATTGAGAGCATTTTCAGCCCATGACTCTGACTCTCCAGCTCCCTGACGGCACTCGCTGCCAGGAAATCACCGCCGATGAGGCCAGGCTCGACATGGCATGCTCCATGTTTGCACGCGGCGCTCTTAGCAAACTCGCGGCGGCTGCCCTTGCGGGCGTGGATTTCTTCCAGTTCCAGGCCGCCCTGGCAGATCGCCACATCTCCAGCTACACCGATGAGATGCTGGCGCAGGACGTGAAAAACCTGGCTTCGCTCAAGGCGGCATGATTGTTGTCGCGGATGCCCTGCGGTTGGCGGGCGAAACGTAACCACAGGCTCAGACATCCTGACATGCCTCTGAAAAGTCGTATCACTTAGGAAACACAGTGAGCCGAATTCGACAGAAGAATGGGGACAAAAGAATAAGGTTCATTCTCCTGTCCCCATTCTTCTGTCGAATTCGGGTTCATGAGTTTTCCTGCGAGGTAAGGACCTCTGAGGCTCAAAAAACCCCCGCCGCCTTCCGGCCTACCCAGAAGAGGCCCATAAGAACAACGAGCACTCCCGCCCAGGCGGGATGTGCCCAAAGCGGCAGGCGGCGTTCTTGAAAAGCGGCCTCGGGCATGGCGGCGATGGCATCGACGATGCTTGGCGGCTTCGTGGCATCCAAAACGGCCCCTTTGGTAAACTGGGCGATTTCCTTCAAAACATCGACGCGGGCTGGTTGACCGCGTTTTTCGCGGCTGGTGCCTTGGATGGAGATTTTGGTCTCCAAGCTCGATCCAGCCTCGGCGCAGCTGAGTTCGACGATGTGCTCGCCGGGCTCGTTGGGGGTGAAGGTGCCGTTGAAAAGGCCCCAGGCTTCCTCGCCGGCGGGGAGAAGGCGCACACTGCTCACTTTGCCGCTCGGTGCGGCGATTTGGGCGATGACCGCCCCTTCGCGAAGGGGCTCGCCCATCACGCTCATGACGTTCGCATTCAGCGTGAGCACATCGCCAGTGCGGGGACGATCAGGCGAGTAGAAGAGGCGCATCTTATCGCCACTGCTCATGTTGCGTTGATAGGCCATCCAGCGCACCACCTGGCCCCAGAAGCGGTAGTGATATTTGTCCTCCACGCCTTTGCGCCAGCGCCAGGCACCGTCGGTGCCCATGAAAAGGATTTTGCCTGCGCCGTAGGTCTTCGTGACGATGAGCGGTATGCGCCCGAATTGATTCGATTCACTGCCGTGGATGGCGAGCACCTCGCTCCCGGCCTTCGCGCGAAGAGCAGGCGCATACCACTGGAAGCCTGGCAGCGTGCTCCACACGCGGGCGCTGGCCTCGTCGGTGTCTTCGAGCTTGGTCAAAAGGCTTCGCATCCCGGCCTCGGTGAGGGCGAATTTGCCCGGTGCGCTCGATCCCCAGCCGCGAGGCTGCGCGGCATCCCAAATCACCGGCAGCAGATCGGCGAGCGGTGTTTCTTGAAGCGAGGCCTGAAAGCCGTGGAAGCCGGGCATGAAGACGAGGCCGCCGGCTTGATCCCGCACGAGCTTTTGCAAGGCGGTGCACTGCTCGGCGGTGAGCTGGCCTTTCTGCGTACCCACATCGCCAAGGAAGATCACATCGAACTTCGTCAGCTCCTCGTCCTTCGGGAATTTGTCGAGATAACCGCGGCCCGCGCCCATTTTGCCGAGGCCGGGATGCAGCAGCAGGCAGTTCACCTCCACGCCGGGATCGCGTTCGAGCGCATTGCGAAGGTAACGATACTCCCAGCGTGGGAAGGATTCGATCACGAGCACCTTGAGTTGCTCCTTGCGCACGCTCAGCGGTGCTTCCTGCGTGTTGTTTTCGGGATAGCGTTCGTTCGGCGTCTTCGGAATCGTGAGCGTGAGCTTCACCTCGCCGGGCTTCTCTGGTTTCCACGCGATGGCATCCTGATAACGGCTCATCGCGGGCAGCGTGACCTCCTTGGTGAGAATCTCGCCGCTGGTCGATTTCATTTCGAGCACGACGACCTCGTCACGCGGCAGCGAGCTGTCGATGACGAAGGGAATGCGCAGCGGCTTGCCTGCCACGGCAAAGGTGGGTACGTCAAAGCTGCTCAACTCGACATCCGGCAGCCGCGTCTCCGATCCCACGGGCACGGCAAACACCGGCACCTCACGCATGCGCAGTCGCGTGGCGGCTTGAGAAGGAGGCTGGCCGAGGTTCCAATCGCCATCGCTGATTAAAACGACCGATTTCAGATTGGGCTGCTTCTCCAGCACGCTGAGCAAGGCCGAGTGAATGTCCGTGCCATCCGTCGTCGCGGGCGAAAAGGGCTCAATGACCACATCCATGCGTTCTTTGAGCTTCGCCCAGAGTTTTTCGTCGATCAGCGGCTTCACAACCGCCTCACGCGATACAGCCTCCTGGCCGCGAATCACGTCTTGGGTGGTCATTGAACCCGAAACATCCGCCAGCACGGCCAAAACGGGCCGTGTCTGCGGTTTGAAGGTTTCCAGCCACTCCGGCTGCAGCAGCGTGATCGCGAGGGCGACCGCGATGATCACCCGCAAAAGCTCCAACCAGCCGATGATGGGCCGCCATCCGCTGCGTCGCCACGCCATGAAGGCGAGGCCCACCACGGCCACGACAAACGCCACGCCCACCGCGAAGGCTTCCGGAGTCGGATTGAAGACGAGTTGCGACGAGGTGGGCTGCATGCCGAGAAGGGCGGAAAACGCACGAGGGTGATTTCCGCCGCCATCTTGGCGGTTCAGTCCAAAATTACCAGCATTCAGAAAGGCATGCCGCAGGATGCTTTTCGTGATTCCAGTGTTCGACATTGCCTCCGGCTTCGACATTCTCCCGCCCTCATGTCCAACTTCCGACCCCTTTTCTCCGCGCTGAAGACCGAGATGCAAAAAGCCATCGTAGGCTATGACGAGATGCTCACGGATGTGCTGGTGGCGGTTTTCTCCGGCGGGCATGTGCTGCTGGAAGGGGTGCCCGGCCTCGGAAAGACTTTTCTCGTGCGCACGCTGTCGCAGGTCATCGGCCTGGAGCCGGGGCGGGTGCAATGCACGCCGGACTTGATGCCGGCGGACATCCTCGGCACGCACATCGTGGATGAGGACGAGCGAGGCCGCCGCATGCTGCGCTATGAAAAAGGCCCGGTGTTTAAAAACCTGCTGCTCGTCGATGAGATCAACCGCGCCACGCCAAAGACCCAAGCGGCCCTGCTGGAGGTGATGCAGGAGCGCTGCGTGACCACCGGTGGCGAGCGGCACCCTTTGCCAGAGCCTTTCCTCGTGCTCGCCACGCAGAATCCGATGGAAATGGAGGGCACCTACCCGCTGCCAGAGGCGCAGCTCGACCGTTTCATGTTCAAGATCCGGGTCCCCTTCCCTGACCTCGATTCACTGGTGGAAATCTCCCGCCGCACCACAGGCTTCACGGAGCCGAAACTAACCGCGATGGCGAGCGGCCAAGAACTCATCGCCCTCCAGCACGAGCTGGCGCAGATGCCGGTGGCTGATCCGGTGGCGCATTACGCCTCCCGCCTCATCCTGGCCACGCATCCCGAGCAGCCGGACGCCCTGCCCGAGGTGAAGCGCTATGTGAGCTACGGCAGCAGCCCGCGTGGCCTGCAAAGCCTCATCCGGGGTGCCCGTGTGTGGGCAGCAGTGCAGGGCAGCACGGCGGTCTCCACCGATGACGTGCGTGCCATCGCCCATGTGGCGCTGCGGCACCGCATCATCCTGAACTTCGAAGGCGAGGCCGCCCAAGTGAAGGTGGATGACCTCATCACGAAGCTGCTCGAGCAGGTGAAAACCCCGGCGGCGCAGGCGGCGTGAGGCGAGGAGATGGAGTTCTGGAGTCTGGGAGTGTTGGGATACAAAAATCCATCACTCCATCACTCCATCACTCCATCACTCCTTGTCCGTCTGATCACTTCGTCAGCGGAAACTGTGCCCGCAGGAGCTTTTCGGCCTCTTCCAGGGCCGCCTGGGCGGCAAGGTTCCCGATGACGTTTTCGAGTTCTGGCTGGTCGGAGGTGTGATCGTAAAGCTCGCGGGACTCGACCGCGCCGGTTTTCCAGTTTCGCCATTCGGTGTCGCGCCAGTGGACCGTGCAACAGCAAAATCGTCCTCGTCCTCGATTCTTCCACGTCGCTTCTCCCCTCTCGAACCTCACCAACCTCGCACACCCGCCATGATCGAGGACGAATACGATTCTGGCGCACCGAAGCACCGTTCTACCGCGCCATTTCCAGCATCCGCATCTCCTCCGGCAGCAGCAGCGCGGCGGGTACTTTCTCGGCCACTTGGAAGGCGCGTGCGGTTTCTCCAGTGTAGGCCAGCAGGCCGGCGATGACGGCGCGCGGGCCGGGTGGCCAGGGGATGGCGTGCTCCAGGCCGCGCAGCTCCGCCTGAAGGCTGTCTCGTTCCCGGCGGCGGTCCATGACAATGGCTCCGAGCAGGTGTTGGCGTCGGTATTGGACCATGGCCTGGAGCAGGCGATGGCGGGCGCTGTGCGTGGCATCCGCGTCGTCGGGCGGCGTGGGATTCTCATTGTCCACGCGGTTGAGGGTGGCGGGGGACGGGTTGATGAGCAGTTCCAAGTAACGAACGCGGAAGGCATGGGCTGCGTGGCCGGGGATGAGAGCGGCCAGATGCCGGGCAAAACGGAGGTGGGAGCCGGCGTCGGGCGTCTGGACCAAGGCGGCATCGATTTTCTCCAGCAGGGCGATCTGCTCGGCGGGCAGTTTCATTTTTTGAAGCAGCATCTCGTAGCAGATGAGGGCAAAATCGTGGTGGCCCAGGAGAACGGCGGTGTCGGCGATGTAAAGGGCATGTTTGGCGTGGCGGCCGCGCTCGGTGGCTTCAAAGGCGGCCTCTAGACTGAGTCGGACCTGCTGGCGGTCTGGGGAGGTGGCGGCGGCTTCGGCACAGGCGCTCCAGAGGTGGCGTGACCAGGGCTCCAGGCGGCTAGCGTCCGGGGACTTCAGTTTTTCAGCCACGATGGGCCACTGCCGGGATTGGGCCAAGGCTTCGAGCTCGAGTTGGAAAAGTTGGCCCACATCGATGGCGGCCAGCAGTTGGCGGCGCGGCTGGATGAAGTTATGCATCGCTTCGGGCTCGCGATTAGCCGCCAGGAAGAGTAAAAAACGGAAGGCGGCCTCTGGGCCGAGCTTGGAGACATCGGCTGCCTCGGCGTTGATCAGGGCGGCACGCAGCGCGGGCACTTCCAGCCGCAGTAGGGTGCTCAGCGCAGCGTAGCGCAGCTCCGTGCCGACGGGGTCCGGGATCTTGCGCGCCAGGAAGGCCAGCTCACGAGCCTGCGTGGCCTGGAGATCACGCAGTTGCAACAGCAGGTGCATGGCTTGGGGCGCGTGCACGGAGTCAGAGCGGGCTTCCTGCATCAACCGCTCCTTGGCGGCGGCGCAGCGGGCGGGGCTCGGGGCACTCAAATCAAGCACGGCCAGCCGGAAGGCCGCGCCGGGAGCCGTGGGGTCGGCCTCCAGCCTCTCACGCAGTTGGGCGGCCACCGCCGGTTCCTGGCCCTGGGCCAGCAGCAGCGCGGCCTCCACCTCGGCGGCCAACCACCCGCTGCGCGCAGCGGGGGGGACGTGATTGAACGCGCTTTGCGCGGCGGAGAGATTTCCGCGGCGGAGCTGGGCCTGCGCCAGCTTCAGATCCACCTCCGGCTGGGTCTGGCCGGCTGCCTTGGCCTTGGTCAGCAGGTTCAGCACCTCATCCGGGTGCCCGCCTAGCTGATGAAAAGCATCCGCCGCCAGGTGCAGCGCCGCGCCGTGGCCGGGCTGGGCTTGCAGGGCCGCCCCGGCATGGTGCAGGGCTTTGGCCCAGGCTCGGTGCTCGAGTGCGGCACGCGCCAGGGCCAATTGGCTCTCGGCCTCCGCTTTCTGGAAATACCGCTTCACCGGGCCGGCCAGCAGTATCGCCAGGAGGGTCAGGCCACCTCCTGCTAGCAGGAGCATGATACCGCGCCTTGAACGCTCGCGGAGCTTGATGGAGGTGCGGCGGCGGCGGGGCATGGGGAGGAAGATCACGCGGTGGCTGGGCGGTGTGAAGCGCTCAGCCAAACTCGCCAGATGAAATCCAAACTCAGCACGGTGTACTTGGGCGCGTGAGGGGCCTCACACACTGCGAGACCCGTGTAGTCCGCGCCATGCGGGCTCAGCAGCTCCGCCGGCGGCGCAGCAGCAGACCCAGGGTACCCAGGACACCCAGCAGCGCGCGGGAAGGCTCAGGCACGGCGGCAGCAAAGCTGGTGAGCTCGATCTGGTCTCCAACACCACCATCCGTCTGGAGAGTGAAAAAATTAGCCCCGTTCGGTGCACTGCCGCCGAAGGAAAACAGGTTAAAATCGCCGTTGCTGCCAGAGGTAGATCCCCACCCGCCCTGGCCCACCAACTGAGTGGCCAAATTCAGCGTCACACCAGCCGTGTCCCAAACCCAACCGCCGCCAAAATCGGCCAAACCAAAGGTGCCGTTGCCAGACGTCGCGCCTGACACCGTGAGACTCAAGGCGGTCACAATGGGAGAAAACGGACTTTGGAAACCTACGCTGCCAGGATTGGGTAGCAGATCGGTGTCGATGCTGATCTGCCCCGTGGCGACAGCGCTGTTGCCTAAACTGGCTCCCGACCAGGCGACGTTGAAAACAGTGACGACGGCCGAGGCGGGGGAAACTGCGCCGAAGAGAAGGCACAGACTGGTGAGGAGGATGGTTTGGGTGAGTTTCATCGGGAAGGCGGCGGTTATAGATGCCGTATTGACTGTAATCCATCCAGAAGCAGCCTGCTCGCCAAATAAAGTGACAATTTCGTGATCACGCGAGACTACCCTGGCAGCACCGGCCCCATTCGAAATTTGAGCCCGGTTTTGCGTGGATCGGTGCCGCTGGCCCGTGGAGCCGCCCTAGTAGACTGTCGTACTTAGAAATGAATGCGCCTGAGCATCGGCCGGATGATTTTTGATTTATCGCCGCGCACACCGAAATGAGATTGAGCCCGAATTTCGAGGGTCTTATTGAGATTCATCGTGATTGGCGTTTGAAGTCCGGCAGGCTGCGAGGATCTGAAGCATGTTTTCCGCCGCGACGCGGCATGCACTCATGAATACGGCGCTGCTTTTCCAACTGCCCGGCCCGGGCCTGCGTGGTTTCCCACCGTCTCCTCATCTCCCAGTCTCATGCTCTTGTTTCCACCCCGAGCTGCCTGCAGGCGGGACTACCAACGAGCTCCACTCCTCCACGCCCAGTCCCACCGTCCCTCTTCGGCCCCACCGGAGCGCAGAGACCGCCCTTTGCCACCGCGCAGGTGGACGGTGTGACCACGCTTTCGGCGGCCAACTCTCAGGCGGCGTGATTAACGAGCCGCCTTCGCGGGCGGGAACTGCGCTTGGAGGTGTTTTTGCGCCTCGTTCAGTGCAGCTTGATCCGGCGGATTGGTGATGACGTTTTCGAGTTCTGGCTGGTCGGAGGTGTGATCGTAAAGCTCGCGGGACTCGACCGCGCCGGTTTTCCAGTTTCGCCACTCGGTGTAGCGCCACTGGGCGGTGCGGACGCTGTAACCCATGTGGGTGGGCTGCTTGCCTGGCGTGCGATCAGGATAGGCCGGACGCGGATGCTGGGTGAACGCGGCCGCTTTGACGGTGACGGCCGGGTTTTCGAGCACGGGCACGAGGCTGGAGCCTTCGAGGCCGGGCGCGGGTGGCAGACCGCAGAGGGCGCTCAGTGTGGGGAAGATGTCGAGCATCTCTACGAGGGCCGCCGATGGCACGCCGGGATGCCTGGCCTGCGGTGGAGCAATGATGAACGGCACGCGGGCATCGAGCTCGAAATTGCTCGTTTTGGCCCAGAGACCATGCTCGCCGAGGTGGTAGCCGTGATCCCCCCAGAAGACGATGACGGTGTTTTCGAGCATGCCCTGCGCCTTCATGGCGGCGATGACCTTGCCGATCTGCGCGTCCATGTAGCTGATGCTGGCAAAGTAGCCATGGCGCATCTCGGCGATCTGCTCCGACGTGGGCTGCTTTTGACCCGCAGGCGGGCCGAGGATCTCGGTGCTCTGGTGAAAGGCCATTTCCGGGGCATCGGTGGGCCGGGCAGGGTTCAAAGCCGGGATTTTCGAGCGGTCGTAGAGGTCCCAGTACTTCTTCGGGGCATTGAAAGGCGCATGCGGTTTCCAAAAACCGAGCGCGAGGAAGAAGGGGCCGCCTTTTTTCAGCTCCGGCAGGATGCGCACGGCCTCGGCAGCGACGCGACCGTCGTAATAGGCCTCGTCCGGCACGTCGTAACACTCGCACATGCCCACGGAGCCATATTTGCGCAGGCCTTCGCAATGCTTCGCTTGGTTCTCCGGCAGCGGACCGGCGACCTGCGGGGTGTCGTCGCCGTGATTGGCGTAGTGGAGGCATTCGGGGGCAGACCAGGAGCGGGGATCGCCCTTGTCTTTCGTGTGCCAATTGTGGAAAAGCTTCCCAGAGCAGCGGGTGGTGTAGCCATGTTCTTTGAACCACAGCGGCAGGGTGGTCACATCCGGCTTCAGTTCACGGAAGTGGGTGCCGTTGACATAGAGGCCCAGCGTGCCGGGTCGCAGGCCGGTGAGCATGCTGGAGCGGGAGGGATTGCAAACGGCCTGCTGGCAGTAGGCACGGGTGAAGGTGGTGCCGCGGGCGGCGATGGCATCCAGGTGAGGCGTGATGGCCGGGGAACCGTAGCAGCCCAGCTCCGGGCGCAGGTCATCGGCGGTGATGAGCAGGACATTCGGCGGCGGGTCGGCAGCCAACCCACAGGCGGAGACGAGGAGGGCAAAAAGGAGGCGTTTCATGAGATCGAGGAGGCTAGGTGATCGCGGATCTGGTTGCGCACATGCCGCCAGAAGGTGCGGTGGCTGGTGGCCCAATCGCTCAGCGCCCTTTCAAAGCCCACATCCACGCCATCACGCTCGCTGAGGTGCCATTTGTGACGCTGGATTTCATCGAGTTCGGCGAGGAACTCGGCGTAGGGGCTGGCGGGCTTGGGAGGCATGGCAAAATCAGGGTTGGGAAGGGGTCCAAACGAGAGCGCATTTCCCTTCTGGCAAATGCGCACATGGAATTTTCCGCCGAGGAGGAAAAAGGGATGACAAGCCGGGGGTAGCCCCTATAATCCGCGCCCCGACCACCTTGTCGAAAGCCGAAGTAGCTCAGCGGTAGAGCAGCGCATTCGTAATGCGCGGGTCGCGGGTTCGATTCCCGCCTTCGGCTCCACCAAGCTCGTCCTCCCGTCCATGACTGACACGCCAATCAACGAGCCCGACCCGCCGCGCAAAAGCCGTGCCCGGAGTCGAGAGACAGTCATGAACACGCTCGCCGGTGTGCTCGGCTGCCTTGCCCTCGTCGTCATGATCGCCACCGTCTTCCGGGTGGCCACCGCCAAGCTTTGGGAATCCTCCCAGATCAACCCAGACTACGTCGATGCCGTCTATGAAGACTTGCAGGGCCGCGGATGGTCCGGCGATTCCCGCGAAAATTCCGCTCTCATCAGTGCCGCAGGCGATGTGAAGCCCGCCGGGAACAAGCTCACTCTAAACGATGTCACTCCTAGGGAAGAAGACTCAAAAAGCGCCAAAAAGGCTGCCATAGCTACCGCCGCTTCATCCAATACGCCTCCGCCCCCCGCTCCAGCGCCAGACCTTCCCAACATCAACGGCATCGCCAACATCGAAGCCAAGCGCATCGAGATCGAGGCCGTCATTCGTGGCTTTTTCGAATCCAACAGCATCGATATGAAGCTCGTCTTTGCCCGCGATTCGATGCGCGTCCGCCCGCTGATGGAGAATTTCTACCGCTCCCATCCGATGAATCCGCCGCGCTGGAAAAACCTCGGCTGGCTCATGAGCGTGGATGAAAAAGGCTACCGCTTTGGCTATGCCCAAGCCGTCTTTGACGATGCCGAGCCCATCAGCGTCGTCATTGAGGAGACCACCGAGGGCAAATACCGCGTCGATTGGGAAAGCTCCGTCAGCTACGGCGAACTCGACTGGAAGGAATTCCTCAAGGTGCGCCCGGCTGAGCCCACCCTGCTGCGAGTGATCGCCTCCAAGCCCCAAGTGGCACCGGAAGGCACCGCCGTCGAAGGCCAAGAGATCATTGAAATCAAACACCCCGCCCAGGAGGGCACCGTCCTAGCCTCATTTGACCGTAACGACCCCAAATTCCAATCCCTCATTGAGCAACTGCAAAGTGGGAACTGGAAGGATGTGCCGTTGACGCTGCGTCTTTGTTTCCCCGGCTCGTCCAGCACCGGTGGAACCTCGTTGGGGGCGAAAATCGCCAACATTGAGGGTAAAGGCTGGCTCATCTTGCAAGGAAACAGGAGCTAAATCGTGAGTAAAAAGAAAAGCACCCCCACCAAGAAGGCCGCTCCCGCCAAGAGCGGCGGAAAAGGCAAGCCAGAGGCCAAAAAGCCTATCAATAAAGCTCCTGCCAAACCTGCGCCCAAAAAAGCCGCTGCCAAACCGGTGAAAAAGTCTGCACCAAAACCGGTCAAGCAGGCTGCCAAACCTGCGCCCAAAAAAGCCGCTGCCAAACCGGTGAAAAAGCCTGCACCAAAACCAGTCAAACAGGCTGCCAAATCTGCGCCCAAAAAAGCCGCTTCTGCCAAAACGCCTGCCAAGCCTGCCGCCAAGGCACCTGCCAAACCGGCTCCAAAACCCGCTCTGGCACCCGTCAAGGCCGCCCCCGCGAAACCCGCTCCCACCCCTATCAAAGCCCCCCCCCAAGTCAAAGCGCCTGCGTCCAAACCAGCTCCAGCTTCCACTGCCAAACCTGTCGCGAAACCCACCTCCAAGCCTTCGCCCGCCGCTGCGGCTCCCGTCCCGGCGGCCGTCGTCTCAGCTCCCGAGCCTAAGCCTGCAGCACCCGCCAAATCCACCCTGAAGGCGCCGCCTCCGGGCCCCACGAAATCGGGAGCCCTCTTTTACGATTCCCACATGCACACCCCGCTGTGCAAGCATGCGTGGGGTGAGCCCGAAGAATATGCCCAGCAGGCCATCAAAGCCGGCCTCAAAGGCATCATCTTCACCTGCCATGCCCCCATGCCGAACGGCTTCTGGCCCACCGTGCGCATGTCCGAGAGCGAGTTCGAAATCTACATCTCCATCGTCCAGCGAGCTGCCGAAGCCTACAAAAACAAGCTCCACGTCTGCCTCGGCATCGAGAGCGAATGGTTCCCCGGCCAGGAAGATTACATCCGCACTCTTCATGAGCGGGCCGACTTCGATTACGTCCTCGGTGCCGTCCACTGGCAGGCCAAGGAATACCTCGCCAAATTCGAAAGCGGCACCATCGAAAACTTCCGCCGCATCTACTTCGACAACCTCGCCAAGTCTGCCGAGAGCGGCCTCTACGATTGCCTCGCCCACCCGGACCTCGTCAAAAACTACCATCCGGACTCCTGGTGCTTCGCCATCATCAAAAACACCGTCTCCACCTGCCTCGACCGCATCGCCGCCACCGGCGTGGCCATGGAGCTGAACACCTCCGGTCTCAACAAGAGCTACTCCGAGATGAATCCCGGCAATGAAATGCTCCGCATGATGGCCGAGCGAAAGATTCCCATCGTCGTCGGTTCTGACGCCCATCGTGCCCAGCGTGTCGGTGAGCACTTCACCACCGCCCTCAACAACCTCATCGAAGCCGGTTACCAGGAAGTTTGCTATTTCCAGAAGCGTCAACGCATCGACCTCAAAATCTCCGACGTCCTCGCCAGCCTCAAAAAAGCTGCCGACCACAACGCCTGACACCCGCCTACGGCGGGAATGACGAAGCTCCAATGACGAACTCCTTCTGATTTCGACATTCATTCGTCATTCGGACTTCGTCATTCTCACCATGTATCGCACCGGAATCGGCTACGACGTCCACCCCTTCCAGGAAGGCCGCCCGCTCGTGCTCGGCGGCATCGCCATCCCGCACAGCCGTGGCCTCAAAGGCCATAGCGATGCCGATGTGCTCGCCCACGCCATCGCCGATGCCGTGCTCGGTGCCATGGGCGAGCCAGACATCGGCTACTGGTTCCCACCCACTGATCCGAGCATCGAAGGCATCTCCAGCATGAAGATCCTCGAAAAGTGCGCCCAGATCGCGGCGGAGAAAGGCTACGCCATCGAGAACGTCGATGCTTCCCTCATCGCCGAAGCCCCCAAAGTGATGAAGCATGCCCCCGCGATGAAACAAAACATCGCCACCGCTTTGGGCATCCAGCCGGATCAGGTCGGCGTAAAAGCCACCACGAATGAAAAACTCGGCTTCGTCGGCCGCGAGGAAGGCATCGCCGCCATGGCGGTCGCCTGCGTGAGCCGGAGGAGTTGATTTTCATCAATCCCTCCACCTCTCATGAGCAAACCCGCCCTTCAATCGAAAGCCCCCGCCTTCACCGCCCCGGTCACGGGCGGTAGTTACAAGCCCGGTAGCACCGTCAGCCTCAAAGACCTGCTCGGGAAGCCCGTCGTCTTCTACTTTTACCCAAAGGATGACACGCCGGGATGCACGAAGCAGGCCTGCGCCCTGCGTGACGCCTGGGCCGCGATCAAAAAGAAGGCGCAGGTCTTCGGCATCAGCCCGGACAGCCTCAAGAGCCACGACAAATTCATCACCAAGCACGAGTTGCCCTTCCCGCTCATCGCCGATGAGGACCACGCCATCGCGGAGGCCTACGGTGTGTGGGTGGAAAAAAGCATGTATGGCCGCCAATACATGGGCATCGAGCGCAGCACCTTCGTGATCGGCGCGGAGGGCAAAATCACCGCCATCCTCGAAAAAGTGAAGCCAGACGAGCATCTCAGCCAGCTCGAGGGCCTGCTTTGACCGCCGCCGGGGGAAAAAGCGCACACACACCTTGCCAGCGGGGGGCAAACCTGCTTCAAGCTGCCGCGTTCATGAACCGCCCCCGCACCGCCGCCCTCATCATTGGAGTGCTTGTCTGCATTCCCATCCTTCTGATGCATCGTTTCGGCCTTTTTCTTGAGGTCTCGAAATGGTTCGCTGCCCTCGACGCCCGGATTTTCATCCTCCAGGACACGCTGCGCACCTCCACCGTGCTGCAATACGGCTATCACACTCTGCTGGCCTTCCTCTCTGCCCTCGTGTGTGTGGATATGACCTCGCAGTGGCGTCGATTCGCCTTCCTCATCGCCGCTACCTTTCTCACGGTGACCTTCAGCTTCCTGCTCGCCTTTGCCGGCATCCTCTTCGAGCCCGTCTCCGGCCTGCTGGCCATCTGGCTGGCTGGCATCGCCGCCATCGGCGTGAGCGGCTTTTACCATGGCGAACGCACGGAGATCATGCGCACGCTCTTTTCCGGCCGACTCTCCACGGTGGCGTTTGACGAACTCTCCGCGAAGAACAACCCCGCCGCCCTCACCGGCCGCCGCGAGCTCACCGTGCTGTGCTTCCGCGTGCTGAATCATGCCGATCTCGCTCACGAGACCGATGGTGTGAAGTTTGAAGAAATCAGCGCCCGCATGCAGCGCAGCGTCTCCGAGTTCATCGTGAGCCGTGGCGGCTATCTCGACGATGCCGATGCGCAGAGCCTCCAAGCCTTGTTCGGCTTTCCGCTAGCCGATGAGCATCATGCGCTGCACGCCGCCCAGGTGGCTGCGGCGCTGCGCCCGCACCTCAGCACCCTCGCCCTCGAAGTTGAGCAGGCCTGCGGCAAGAAACCACGCTTCGGCGTAGCTTTGGCCAGTGGCGAGGCCATGTGCGGTCTCCTCGGCATGGATGACTTCCAAAGCTTTAGCGCCAGCGGCGAGGCCTGTGACTTCGCCGGACGTCTCTGCGGCCTGAACGCCATCTACGGCTCCCGCATCCTGCTCAGCACCAAAACCTACTCCAAGGTGAAGGAGAACATCGAAGTGCGTCCCATGGAAATGCTCTACGGCCCCTCTCACCAGCCCCTCGGAGAAGTTTATGAACTTCTCGCCGAAAAAGGCACACTGCCGGAGGCCGATGCCCGCGCTCGCGATGCCTTCTGGCAGGGCGTGGTTCAGTATCGCCAGGGTGATCATGACAAATCGCTGCAAAGCTTCCAAAACGCCCTCGTCGAAAACCGTGAGGATGTGCCCGTGCGCTACTTCACCGATCTCGCCACCGCTCATCTCAAGGACAAAGGCAAGCCCGCCGACGCCATCCCGAAGCACGGCCGCCTTTTGACCGCCTAGCCGTCACCGCGCCGTGCCCATCGACTACCCGCCGACTCTCCAGCGCCTCATCGCGCAGCTTAAATCGCTGCCCGGCCTCGGCCCGCGCAGTGCCGAGCGGCTCATGCTCTGGATGATGCAAACCGGCCGTGACCGCGTGCCGCCGCTCGCCCAGACGCTCGCGGCCCTCGCCAGCGAGGTCACCGCCTGTGAGGACTGCGGCTTTTTCATCCAGCAGGGCAGCGCCTGCCTGCTCTGCCACAATCCAAAGCGCAACACGCACCTCCTTTGCGTCGTCGAGCAGGCCGCCGACGTGCTCCGCCTCGAACGCAGCGGGGCCTTTCACGGCCTCTACCATGTCCTCGGCGGCAAATTATCGCCGCTCGACAATATCACGCCCGAGGATCTGCGTCTCGAATCGCTCATCGAACGCGTCAAAGCCCTCGAAGCCGAGGAAATCGTCCTCGCCCTTGGTTCCGATGTCGAAGGCGAAGCCACCGCCAGCTACCTCGCCGATCTTTTACGCCCCTCCGGCATCCCCATCACCCGCCTTGCGCAGGGCCTCCCGGCTGGCGGCGGCCTCGATCACGCCGATGAGCTCACGCTTTATCAGGCGCTGCACGGGCGGCGAAAGATGGAATAAGCAGTCATCAAAGCACCACCACTCGCGAGCCTTCCTTTGCGGAAAGCAAACAAGCATCCAGCACCCGCTGCGTGAGCAGGCTGATCTTCGGCCAGCGGTCGTCACGGCTGCCTGAGCGCACGAGTTCGGCAAAATCACGAAACAGGCGCACCTCCTGGGCTTCGGGTGCGTTGTTGCTCGGCTCGTTGAGGCTTTCGCTGTATTTGCAGGCATGCATGTCCGCCTGGCAGCCGTCGATCACGAACTCGGATTTCGTCAGCGTGAACTGCGTTTGCATACCCGAGTAGGGCAAAACGAAGTCGGAGACCTGGAGCAGGGCCTGATCGCCACTCACGATGGCCCACTGCGCATGCGCCGCGTTAAAGGAGCAGTAAAAAGAGGCGTTCGCGCCGTTCGCCAAGCTCAGCGTGCCGGAAAACGCCAGCGGCACGGAAGCCACGTCATCGCCTTGCCGCGTCTCTGCGTGAATGCGCCCGGTCACTGAAAGCGGTGCGATTTCACCCATCGCCCATAGCGTGAAACGCAGGCAATACCAGCCGAGATCGCCCAGACATCCCAGCGGCTCCAGCAAACCATGCGCACGAATGTTCGTGCGTTGAAACGCCTCATCGCTCAGGAAGCTGAACTGCGTGGCGATATGCCGGATCGTGCCCACCTCGCGGTCCACCACTTCACGCAGGCGTTGCAGGCGGCGGCCATGCATGAACATCACCCCGTCCATGAACTGCACGCCATGCTTCTCACACACGGCGATCATCTCCTCCACATCCGCCAGCGTGCAGCCCACCGGTTTTTCCACCAGCACATGCTTCCCCGCCTGCGCCGCGCGGATCACCCATTCTTTGCGCAGTCCCGTCGGCAGTGGGATGTAAACCGCATCAATGTCCTTCCGTGCCAGCAGCGCCTCATAACTGCCCATGGCCTCCGGCTTCACCGGATGCGGCACCTGCGCCTGGCATTCGTCGATAAAAGCCTTCGCACGCGCCACATCACGACTCGCCACCGCCACGAGCGAGGCATTCCCCGCCTCGCGGATGGCCTGCCAGTTTTTCCGGGCAATAAACGCGGCACCAAGGATGCCAAAACGACAGGTGGGAGAACTCATGGGGAGAACGAATGAAAACCAAAAGTGAAAAACGACTTAGCGGCTCAGCCTCGAATGATTCACCGGGCATCTGAGGCAAAGGGATTGATGATCTGAAGGCTGGTGATGTGTTTGTAATCACCCTCATTCCGCGTGACGAGCGGCACGCCATACTCCAGCGCCGTGGCCACGATGATGGCATCCCCCAGCTTCATGCTCTTCTGCTGCCGCAGTTGGATGGCCCGCTGGATGATTTCCTCGTCGAGAGGCAGCTCTGCTGTGTTTGTGACGAGAGTGTGAAGCTGCGTCTGACGTTGCGGAGTCAGCAGCCCAAACTTTGGGAAGCCCAATACTTCAATCCGGGTCACGCTAGCGATCATGGCATCCGAGTTCTGCGCATAGGGGAGGCAGAGCGTATCGCCGGGCTCGGCGGCATAGATGAGGATGTTGCTATCACAAATCATGAGATCATTCTCGACCGGGAAGCACCACGTCCTCGCGTATTTCTCGCTGCCAGGCCACTGGATCAGGAATCACATCCTTCAGCCCACCTAGCGCCCGGATGGCTTCAAAAGCCGCCGCCCGCTTTGCCAGCATCTCCGGCGTGGCGGTCGGGATCACCCGTTTCGGCTTTGGCGCTGCGCCGTTCGGCAACGAGAGCAGCACATGCATGCGTCCCGGCTTCAGCCATTCTGGCAGGGGCGAAAGCAATTTCAGGCTGCCATCGGCACTCACTTCGACATCGGTTTCCAGGGTATTCATGCCCCGATAATAGGCGATGCCTCCGAAATCGTCCAGCCTGTGAATCGCCCCGCACTGAATGCCATCCTTGCGGGCGGTGAAACACTGCCTACCGCTGGAGGCGTGAGTTACCAAGTTTTTGCCCGCAAGTACCGCCCTCGAACCTTTGCTGACGTCCTCGGCCAGGAGCACGTCGTGCGCACGCTGCGCAATGCCATCGCGCAGAGTCGCTTGGCGCATGCTTACCTCTTCGTCGGCCCGCGTGGCACGGGAAAGACCTCCACAGCCCGCATCTTTGCCAAGGCGCTCTGCGCCAAGGGCGGCCCTAGCATCGACTTTGATCCCGATGACGAACTGAGCATCGAGATCGCCGAGGGGCGCTGCATGGACGTGCTGGAGATCGACGGTGCCAGCAACAACGGCGTGGAGCAGGTCCGCGAGCTGCGTGACAACGTCAAATTCGCCCCGACGCGCTGCCCCTTCAAAATCTACTACATTGACGAGGTCCACATGCTGACCGCCGGGGCCTTCAACGCGCTGCTCAAGACGCTCGAAGAGCCGCCGCCGCATGTGAAATTCATCTTCGCCACCACGGAGGCGAACAAGATCCTGCCCACCATCATCAGCCGCTGCCAGCGCTTTGACCTGCGCCGCATTCCGAATGCCATCATCGCGAAGCACCTGCTGCACATCGCCGATCTTGAAGGCGTGCAACTCGATGAGAAGGCCGCCTTTGCCATCGGCAAGGGCGCGGAGGGTGGCATGCGCGATGCGCAGTCCATGCTCGACCAGCTCGTGGCCTTCTGTGGCGTCCATATCACCGAGCAAGATGTGCTCGATATCTTCGGCTTCACGGCGGGTGAGACCGTGGCGCATCTGGCCCGCTGCATCCTGGAAGGCGATACCGTTCACGCGCTGCGTGCCGTGCATGATCAAAGTGAAGCCGGCAAGGATCTCTCCCGCCTGCTGGGTGATCTCATTCAGCACTTCCGCACGCTGCTGGTGCAGCAGGCCGATCCCGAAGCCGCTTCCGAAGATCTGAGCCCCGAGCTGATCGAAGAAATCGCCGTACAGGCACAGATGGGCAGCACGGAGCAGCTTCTGCGGGTCGTCGATGGCCTCGCCGATGTCGATGCCCGCATGCGCTGGGCCAGCAACAAGCGTCTTCACTTTGAACTCGGCGTCATCGCCGCCGTGCAAAGCCTCAACGAAGTCTCCATCAGCGATGTCATCGAGGCCCTCGATGGCGGCTCGCTGCCTCCATCCACGCCTCGCGTGGCTCCTGCGCCGCGTCCAGCACCCGCTCCGCGCCCGCAGCCAGCTCCACGGCCTGTCGAGAACACCCTTCGCGAAGAACGCCCTTTCGTTCCCGCCCCGGCTCCTACTCCGCCTCCTGCTTCTTCTTCGCCTCCCGCTTCCACTCCGCCTCCACTTCCCCCGGTCGTCGCCAAGGCCGAGCCGCCTCCCCCGGCCCCCGAACCCGCTCCCGTCGAGTCCCTCGACGACATCGACCTCTGGCCGCGCTTTGTTTCCCTCGTGCAGGAACGCCGCCCGCTGGTGCTCTCGTGGGTACAGGCTGGCACGATGCTCGGCATCCAGCGAAATGTCATCAAAGTGGGCTTCCCCACCTCCGAAGGCTTTGCGCGAGACAGCTTGATGCGTCCGGCGCAGCTCAGCTACATCGAAGGCCTCATCTCCGAGCTCACTGGCAAAGCGATGAAATTTGAGTTCGTGCTCGATGCCAGCCTTCAAGCGCCCGCTTTCTCCGAAATGGGCCTCGGCCTGCTCGATGAGCCTCCGCCACCTCCCACGCCGAAAAAGCCCGCCGAGCCTGAAAAGCCCAAGGTCGAGGCCAAAAAGGAAGAAGCCAAGCCTGCGGCTCCCGCCGAGTCGGAGAAGCCCCAGGCCGATGAGAGCTTTTATCAAGATCCGCTGATCCTGAAGGCCATGGAGAAGTTCAAAGCCCGCCTCGTCACCGCCTGAGATGAGCGAGAAAGCCTTCCAAGTCCTGTTTGTCTGCCTCGGCAACATCTGCCGCTCTCCCGCTGCGGAGGGCGTGATGCAGCACCTGGTGGATGAAGCCGGTCTGAGCGCCACGATCCGCATCGACTCCGCCGGCACCGAGAGCTGGCACCACGGCAAGCTGCCGGATGCTCGCATGCGCGAGGCTGGCAAGGCACGCGGCTACACGCTGCAAAGCCGTGCCCGCCAGGTGAAGCGGGATGATTTGGTGAACTTCGATCTCATCCTCGCCATGGATGCGGACAACCTGCGCAACCTCCGCGCCCTCGATCCCGAAGGCCTGCACGCCACGAAGATCCGCGCCTTCTGCGATTACTGCACCGATCACGACGAGAAGGAGGTGCCTGATCCCTATTACGGCGGCCCCGAGGGCTTCGAAAAGGTGCTCAACCTCCTCGAAGACGGCTGCGCCAATGTGCTGCGGCAGATTGGGAAGGTGTGAGGCAGCGTTTCCGAGATTCGTTTTCACCGCAGAGGGGCAGAGGAGCAAAGAAAGCAGAGATTTGATCCGATCGAATGACTCTGCGTCCTCTGCTTCTTTGCCTCTCTGCGGCCAAAGCGAATTCTGATCACTTCACCGGCACGGCGACCGGCTTGGCAGCGCCACCAAACAGCGGCATGGATTTATTCACGGACTGATACACGCCCCAGCCGAGCGGCACGGCGACCCAGATCCAGGCGATGAAGATGCGGAGGTTGTTCATGACGGTGGCTTAGTTTTTGACGTGATACTTCGCGTCCACCGGACGCACGAGGAGATTGGCGATGAGGCCGACGACGAGCAGGCCCACCATGATGTGGAAGATGGAATTGTAGGCCTGGGCGGGTGGCAGGGTCTTTTTGTTGGCCACCGAGAGGCGGTCCACGAGCTGTGGCCCGATGATGGCGGCGAGCGACCACGCGGTGATGAGGCGGCCATGAATGGCGCCGACTTGATAACTGCCGAAAAGATCCCGCAGGTAGGCAGGGATGGTGGCGAAGCCGCCGCCATACATCGTGAGGATGAGGCCGGTGACGATGACAAAGAGTGTCACATTCCCCTGCCCCTGCGTCCACGGCACGCTCATGTAAAGCGCTGCGCCGAGGATGAAATAGACGCAGTAAGTCATCTTTCTGCCGAGGAAATCCGAGCACGAGGACCAGAAGAAGCGGCCGCCCAGATTGCACAGCGAGAGCAGGCCTACATAGCCTGCGCCAGCGGCGGCACTCACGCCAAACATGTCCTGAATCATCGGCGAGGCCTGACCGAGGATGCCGATGCCGGCGCTGACGTTCATGCACAGCACCACCCACAGCATCCAAAACTGCGGCGTCTTCCACGCCACATCCACGGCCACATTGGCATTCGTGACGAGCGGCTTCACATGCGCTTTCGGTTCCCATCCGGCAGGTTTCCAGCCTTCGGCGGGCACTCGGACAATCCAGGCACCAAACAGCATCGAAACGGCGTAAAGCCCCGCCATGATCAAAAAGGCTTCTTGAGCTCCCACCGAGGTCGCGGAGGCAAAACGCTTCATCAGCTCTTCCGCCAGCGGTCCGCCGATCAGCGCTCCACCGCCGAATCCCATGATCGCCATGCCCGTGGCCATGCCAGGACGATCCGGGAACCATTTCATCAGCGTCGAAACCGGCGCGATATATCCCAACCCAAGCCCAATGCCGCCGATGAGGCCGTAACCAGCATATAGCAGCCACAGTTGATGCCACTTCACCGCACACGCGGCGAGCACGAGGCCGGTGCAAAAGCACAGCATGCTGGCGAGCATCGTTTGACGCGGCCCGCTGCGTTCCACCCATTTGCCAAACACCGCCGCCGAGAGGCCGAGCAAGGCAAGAGCGATCGAGTAAGCCACGCCGACATCCGCCTCCGTCCAATCCAAGGCGGAAGGGGCGGTGATACCGAGGGCCTTGGCGAGTGGCTTTTTAAAGACGCTGAAGCCATACACCTGTCCGATGCACATGTGCACGGCGATGGCGGCAGGAGGAACGAGCCAGCGATTAAAACCTGGCGGTGCGACGGTGGCTTCTCGGGAGAGGATGGACATGGTTGGAGCGGGAAAAGGACGTTTTAGAACGCCGCCCGGTCCGCTGGCAATCAGGAAAGCGGCCTACCAGTGATTCTCCGTGGCGTAGCGGCAGGCGTCAGCATGCCGGGCAGATGCGGAGCAAGGGGAACGCTCGAAGGGGAAAACTCACGTTTTCCTCTACGCCAAAGCGTTTCGACCAAGCGTCTTCACTCACTGCGGCCCGATCAGCGATTTCCGGCAAAGATCGGCATACAGACCACCGGCGGCGATGAGCTCGTCGTGCGTGCCTTGCTCGGTGATGCGGCCGCGTTCGAGGACGTAGATGCGGTCCGCATTGCGCACGGTGGAAAGGCGGTGGGCGATGACGAAGCTGGTGCGCTGTTTCATGAGGCGTTCGAGAGCTTCCTGGATCTGCCGCTCGGTTTCGGTATCCACGCTGGCGGTGGCTTCATCGAGGAGAAGGATGGGCGGATTGCGCAAAAGGGCGCGGGCGATGCTGATACGCTGCTTTTCGCCGACGGAGAGCTTGATGCCTCGCTCGCCGACGTGGGTGTCGAGCTGGTTGGGCAGGCGTTTGACGAATTCGGAGGCGTTGGCGCTTTCGAGCACGCTCCAGAGTTCGTCTTCGGTAGCCTCGCGTTTGCCGATGAAGAGGTTGTCACGCACGGTGCCATTGAAGAGGAAGCTCTCCTGCGTGACGTAGCCAATGCGACGGCGCAAGCTGCTCTTGCTGATGCTTTTCACCGGCGTGCCATCAATGGTGAGAGAGCCTTCATCGTGCTCGTAGAAGCGGGTGAGAAGATTGATGAGCGTGGATTTCCCTGCGCCGGTGGGGCCGACGAGGGCGATGGTCTGCCCGGGCTGAGCATCAATGGTGATGCCGTGAACGGTGGGGAGCTTCCCGCTGTAGCTGAAGCCGACGTTTTCATAGCGGATGTGGCCCTTGACCTCACCGAGCACGACGCCGTCGTCGATGCCATGCTCCTCCTCGGCATCCATGATGCCAAAGACACGCTCGCCAGCGGCACGGCCTGCCTGGATCATCTGGTTGAGGCTGTGGAGCTGCTCGACGGGATCGTAGAAGAGGCGGGCGAGCAGGAGGAAGGCGGTGAGATCACCGGGCTTCATGTTTCCATGCATGATGGCGCGGGCACCGAACCACAGGACGATGAGCGTGCCCATGTCCTTGAGCAGGGCCATGCTGGGACGATAGATGGACCACACATGCATGAGATGCAGCGTGGCATCTTTTAAGGCGCCGGAGCCTTCGTTGAAGCGGGCATGCTCCTCCTTCTCCATGGCATAGGCTTTGATCTGGCGCATGCCGCTGACGTTGTCGTGCAGCAGCGAGTTCATGCCGCTGGAGGCGGTGCGGACCTTGCGATGGCGATCACGGGCGCTTTTGGTATATAAAACAGCTCCGAGGGCCAGGAAGGGCATTGGCAGCATGGCGGTCCACGCGAGCGTGGCATCGGCATAGAACATGAAACCGGCCACGATGACGATTTGCAGCACGGCCACGAGGCCCTGCTCGATGCCATCGATGAGCACCCGCTCGACGGCAGGGATGTCCTCGGAGACGGTGGTCATGATGTCGCCGGTGGGGCGGTTATCGAACCAGCGCAGCGGCAGGCGCTGGAGGCGCTCGTAGAGATCACTGCGGAGGTCGTAGATGACTTTTTGCTCGAAGCTGTTGTTCAGCCGGATGCGCAGAGAATTGAAGAGGTTCTGGAGAACGAATGCGCCGAGCACGAGCATCGCCGAGGGAGCGAGACGGTCCCAGGCCTTCGCGGGGATGGTGACATCAATGATCTCGCGGGTGACGGAAGGCAGCACGAGGACCATAAGGGTGCCGCCAATGGCACAGCCGATCTGGGCCACGGCCATGCCGGGGTAGCGTTGGAGATAGGAAAAGACTCGGAGGATAGTGCGCACGTCCTTTTGCTTTGGCGAGCCGGGGGGCGGAGGCAAGAATCCTTGCCTGATTTCAATCGCGGCCTTAGCTGGCGGCATGAAGTATCACATCGCTCGGGAGAGCGAACAATTGGGCGAATTCAACGACCTCGACATCAGCGCCGGGCTGCGCAGCGGGCAGTTTCAGCCGGGAGACCTATGCTGGAGCAGCAGCATGACGGATTGGGAGCCGCTTTCGCAGCGTTTCGCGCCCGCTGAGGTGGAAACGCCCGCTGGCGAACCTCCTCCGCTGCCCATCAACGCCCCCATCCACGATCTGACATCCGAATGGAGCCTCGCCAGCCGGGTGCAGCGATTCGTGGCCTGGCTGCTGGACAGCCTCACACTGCTTCCGGTGGCTTATCTGGCCGCGCAGTCTCTCGAAGGACACAAGGTCGAAACCATGGACAATCTCATGCAGCTGATGCAGGAGCAGCCGGAGCTTTTCCAAAGCGCCGCCTGGAGCTTCATCGGCATCACGCTGGTGAATGTGGTGATGCTGTCCCTGCGCGGCCAGTCCATTGGCAAATGGCTCATGGGCATCCGCATCGTAATGTTTCAAAGCGGCGCTCCCGCCGGCTTTGTGCGGGCGGTGCTGCTGCGCTCCTTTGTCATGTCCGTGCTCGGCTCGATAAGCTATGTGGGACCCGGCATCCAGCTTTTTGACATTGCCTGCATCTTCCGGGCGGATCACCGCTGCCTGCACGATCTCATCGCGGACACGATGGTGGTCCGGGCCTAGAGCGTTTCTCAAATAGTACGTCTGAAATAACCGGCGAATGCGGCGGTTTCGGTAGCAAGGAAAGGGCGAGGAGGCTATTGGAACAATAGCTGACGAGGGAATAACGCTGCCAATGAGACCGCCCCGCTGTCGGGAATCGGACAGACATTTTGAGAACCGATCTAAAACGCCTTTACGCGGGACAACTCGGGATTCGAGCCCTGGATGCGCTGGATCTCACCCTGCTGCTCACGCTGCTCCTTGGAAACCTGCTTCATGCGCATGGGATAGGTTACCATCATCACAAAGCACGTCACATCGGCCACGAGGATAGCCATGGCGATGAGGATGCCGTAACGCTTTAGGGACTCATCGATGACCTTGTTTTTGTTCACCGAAAAGTTATCCGATTTCGAGAACATGCTCTGAAACAGCCGCCGCCAGCCACGCGGCTCCCTCGCCACGCTGAACGACCACAGGAAGAGGGCCGTCAGCACGATGCAGGCGATCTGATACTCAATCGGAAATTTGCTGGTGTCCATGGGGGGGTGGATGACCCTGGCGGTATGCGCCTGGGAAAGTAGAGCCATGTTTAAATCGGCCCTCCCACCCACGCAATCGCGGATTTGTCAGGAGACGCTGAAACGATCCCCGGCGGGCGTGCCCACCTGCTCAATCACCTTTGCCGCGCCATTCGAAGCCAGATGAGTGAGCATGTGGAAGGCATCCTCCGCGTCGATGCTGAGGCTGGCGGCCACTTCGGCGGCTCCAAGCGGCTCTTTAGCGGCGGCGAGAGCCTCTTTTACTTTGGCGAGCTGCTTCAGGAAATCCGTGGCGGCCTTCTTGCCGGCCTCCACGCCGGGCTGGTGATAGGCGTTGATGTTCACGAGGCTGGCGTAAAACCCTACCGCACGCTCGAAGAGGCCCACGAGCAGTCCAAGCGTGAAAGCGCTCACCTCCTCAATGCTGATGGTGACATTTTCGCGACCTTTGTCCGAAAGCGCCTTCCGCGTGCCGCGGAGGAAGCCCTGAAGGTAATCCCCGCTGTTAAATCCTGGATCCACTTCCAGCGAAGCAGTGTCACGAGCCTTCCGCACCTCGATGAAGGTGGCGAAGAAGTTGTTCACGCCATCACGGAGCTGCTGCACATAGGCGTGCTGATCCGTGGAGCCCTTGTTGCCATACACGGCCACGCCTTGATTCACCACCGCTCCATTGAGATCATGCTCCTTGCCCAGGCTTTCCATGACGAGCTGCTGGAGATACTTCGAGAAAAGCACCAGACGGTCCTTGTAAGGCAGCACGACCATGTCCTTCTGGCCTTTGCCACCACCCGCGTGATGCCACATCAGCGCCAGCAGCATCGCGGCATTCTCACGCGCCGGGCGGGCACGCGTCTCCGCATCCATCGCCGCCGCACCCGCCAAAAACTGGCGCACATCCACGCCCTGCAAGGCCGCCGCGATGGTGCCCACCGTGCTCATTACACTGGTGCGGCCGCCCACCCAGTCCCACATCGGGAAACGGGCCAGCCAGCTCTGCTTCACCGCGTGCTTATCCAGCTCGCTATCGAGTCCGGTCACGGCCACGGCATGCTTCGAGAAGTCCAGGCCCGCCTTTTTGTAGGCCGCCTCGGCCTCCAGCATGCCATTGCGGGTCTCCTTGGTGCCGCCGGATTTGGAAATCACCAGCGTCAGCGTCGTGGCGAGGCCGCTACCGATCTCCGCCAGAACGCGATCCATGCCATCGGGATCAGTGTTATCGAAAAACGAGATCGCCATGGGCGGATTCGCGGGCGTGATGGCATGCGCCACGAGCTGCGGCCCCAGCGCCGAGCCACCGATGCCCACCACCAGCACGCGGGTGAATTTCTGTCCATTCGCCGCTTTGATCGAACCAGCATGCACCTCCGCCGCAAACTTCAGCGAGGCTTCGAGGGTCTCGTCGATCTCCTTCGTGATGACCGCGTCAGGAGCCAGCTTCGAATCCCGCAGCCAGTAATGGCCCACCATGCGAACCTCATCTGGATTGGCGATGGCACCCGCTTCGAGCTCCTTCATCGCCTTGAACGCATGATCGATCTTCCCGGCCATGTTCGTGAACAAGCTGTCCTCGAAGCCCATGCGGCTGATGTCGATGGAAAAACCCATCTGTGGGTAACGAACGAAGTACTTCTGAAAGCGATCCCAGTGGCTCATGTGCGGTGGATGGAGGGTTGGAGTGAGGCGGAAGCATCGAAAAAGCACTTCCCATGCCGCGCCGCAACCTCTTTGGCCGCTCATCCCACGCCTCACTGGATGAACTCCGCCCGCGAGAAATCCGCCACATCCATGCGCACACGCATCACCGAGCCCTCGACGAGGGGAAAGCGCGGCTGGTGAGCATCAATGAAGGCGAGGACGATCTTGCCATTCGGCAGCGCAGCGTGGCAGGTGCGGTCACAGAGCACCTGCTGGATGGTGACTTGAGTTTCGACTTTGTTGGGGATGTCGAAGGTCAGAGGCGGAAGGGGTGAGTGGAGGCTCATTCGTTCACGGGAATGGCTTTGGGGGCCGGTGGCTCGGGCGGGAGCTTCTGGCTCCAGTGGATCTTGGCAGCCTGGAGATGGTCGCTGGTGATGAGGAAATCGACGGCGCGTTGCAGCACGGTGTCGCGCGGCTTTGGCTGGTCTTCTGGCAGAGGCTCGCCCGCCGAGCGGCGGATGTAGGAATCGAGTTCCGGGTTGGTGCCAGCGACGAGTGCGGCCTCGTTGAAGCGCACGCGAGGCGTGTCGCTGATGGTGGAGGCGGGGCGAGTTTTGTTTTCGGGATCGAAAAAGGCTCGTTTGGCCTTTTCGGCGAGTTGGATGGGGAAATCAGGCACGAGTCCTTTTTGGAAGATGGAGCTGCCATCCGACAGCAGCACCTCGGCCCGTGCAAAACGCAGCGACCAATGCGCATCGACAGGAATCGTCTCATACCTCACCGCAGCACCGCGAGTGGCCGAGCCGATGAGGAGGGCTTGTTTGCGCTGCCGCAGCACCGCAGCGATGGCCTCGCCCACATTGCAGGTATCGCCATCGATCAAAACGAGCACCGAGGCCTTCCAAAGTGGCTCGCGTTCGCTGCGCAGGACCTCGGTGTTCGAATCCGTCATCTGGCGTGTTTTGAAGAGCACCTCGTTTTCTGGCACAAACAGGCCCAGCATGCCCGCGGCCACCTCGAAATCCCCCGGCGCAGCGGAGGCACGGAGATCCAGGATAAGGTGCTTCGCGCCATCCTGGACGAATTTCGCCAAGTGCTGCTCCATCACGGCGATCTCCGCCTGGCGAAAGGCCTTCGGCCGCAGCAGCGCGATACCGAGCCGCAGCATCTCCGCCTGCAACCCGCCAGAATCCGCGAGCTTTGAATCCTCCGTGCGAGCGACGAGTTCCGCGCCGAATTGAAGCCTCTCCAGCAGACCATGCAGCGCCGCCCGGTTCAGTTCATCCAAGGTCAGATCGCCACTGCGGATGTACTCCTTTTGGAGCACGCGAAAAGCCGTCTGAATGCCATTCTGCGTGATGTCCGGCGCCTTCGCCTCCGCCGCGAGGGCGGCGGGAGCGAGGAGGAGCGTGAAAAGGACAGCACGGAGCATCATGACGGGAAATGGTTCAACGCATGCAACGCACCAACCTTGGCATCAGGCCAGTCAAAATGTTGCGCAATGGCCCGGCTGACGTAGTTTTTGGCATTCGCGACGGCGCAGACGAGGTCGAGGCCGCAGGCGAGACTCGTGGCAATGGCCGAGGAGTAGGTGCAGCCGGTGCCGTGGGTATGCACGCCGGGGGTGCGGGCCGTTTCATGCCAGGAGATGCCATCGGCGGTGACGAGCACATCGGCGGCGGCATCGCCGATGAGGTGACCGCCTTTGACGAGGATCGAGGTTTGATACTTCGTGGCCAGATCAGCGGCGCAGGCAGCCATTTCATCGCGAGAAGTCACGGCGCGGCCCCAAAGCACGGCGGCCTCGTCCATGTTCGGCGTAATGAGAGTGGCGAGAGGCAAGAGCTCCGCGCAGAGCGTCTCGACCGCGTCGTCCTTCAACAAGCGCCCGCCGCTGGTGGCCACCATGACGGGATCGACGACGATCGGGATCCCGCTGGCATGCTCACGCCAGGCATCAGCGACCGCATGAATCTGCTCCGCGCCTCCCACCATGCCCGTTTTGGCCGCTTTGATGGGGAAACCGCCGAAGAGCACGCGAATCTGGTCCACGATGAATTCGGCATCGAGCAGCCGGATCTGCGAAACGAGGCCCGGCGTCTCCGAAACGACGCTGGTGAGGGCGGTGAGCGCGTAACCGCCATTCGCGGAGATGGATTTCATATCCGCCTGGATGCCCGCGCCACCGGAGCAATCGGAGCCAGCAATGGTGAGAATGGGGGGAGGTGGAGGCATGAGGATGAGTTTCGAGTTTCAGGTTCGATGATTCAAGCGTAGATTCAACGCATGACCTTTGAAGACCTGCCTGGACTCACTGTGAGCGTAGACAACGTGGCGTATGACCCCACGCGGCCCGCGCCGCCGGACCGTCCGCATCCGTTTGTGTATCACATCTCGATCCGCAATGACTCGCCGGAGACAGTCAGCATTTTTGGCCGTAAATGGGTCGTGCGTGACACCGACGGTCAAACCATGGTCGTGGAAGGTGATGGCGTGGTGGGACAATTCCCCAAGCTCTCGCCCGGCGAAACCTTCAGCTACAACAGCTACCATGTCGTGAAGACGGAGAGCACCGCCAGCGGTTCCTTCTTTGGCACCACTGGCCACGGCCTCCCTGTCTGCACCCGCATCCCGGCCTTTGAAATGCATCCGCCGATGATGGTGTGAAGGATCATGTGGCGCATTTCTCGATGCCATGGGGCATCCGAACTGCTTTCAAATACAGCCCAGCACACGCTCCACGGTGCGGCGGGTGGCACCGGCGTGGACTTGCAGGGCTTGCTGGCCGCAGGTGGCGAGCTGCGTGGCCTGCTCAGGAGATTGCAGCAGCGTATCGAGCTGCTTTTCGAGGTCATCGAAGCCCATCACCTGCATGGCTCCACGATGGCGCAGGAGCAGCTCGATGAGCGGGGTGAAGTTTTCCATGTGCGGACCAAATAAAACCGGTTTGCCGGCGAAGACAGCCTCAGCCGGATTTTGGCCACCTTCGGCTAAGAAGCTCTTTCCGATGATGACGAGCGTGGCGAGGTGCTGCCAGGCGGCGAGCTCGCCCGTGGTATCAATGAGCAGGCAAGCACCCTCATCGACGCGTGCGCCTTCCTGTGAGCGAAGGGCCGCGTGAAGGCCGATGGATTGCAGATCGGCCACCATCTCCGAGGCTCGCTCGACATGCCTCGGCACGATGAGCAGAGCGAGATGCGGATGATGCGCTTTGAGCTTTTGGAAGACCTTCGCCAACTGAACTTCCTCGCCGTCATGCGTGCTCGCGGCGAGCAGAACGGGTCTGCCGGGTTCGATGCCGCGTGCATGAAGGATGTGGCGCAGGGTGTCGATCTTCGTCGCAGGGACTTCGGAGCCTTCGGGATCGTATTTCACACTGCCGGTGAGATGGATGCGCGAGGCATCGAGGCCAAAGGACTGCCAGCGAGCCACGTCATCGGTCTCCTGCACGAGGATCTGCCGCAGCAGGCCATACACCGGGCGCACGAGAAAGCGTAGCGCTTTGAGCCGCCGAGCACTGCGGGGCGAGAGGCGGGCATTCACCAGTGAGACGGAGATGCCTTCGAGTGAGCAGGTGCGCACGAGATTCGGCCACACCTCCGCTTCGACGAGCACGAGCTGCGTGGGGCGGATCACCTCGAGCATGCGCTTCGGAACACCCGGAAGGTCGATGCCGCTGTAAAGCGCCACGACGCGTCCCGCGTGCTGCTTTTCGCATTCCTTTGCCAAGGCGTATCCTGTCGGCGTGGTGCTGGTGAGCACGACGCTGCTATCTGGCGAGGCGAGCAGGAGGCTCTTGATGAATTTCCGCGCCACATTCACCTCACCCACGCTCACGGCGTGCATCCACAGGCGGCCTTTGTCACGCGGCAGGGCCTCAATGGCGGCCTGCGTCTCGCGGGAGTGAAGGCCGAAACGCTGTGCCAAGTCCTGCCAGCGTCCGCCCCGGCGGCGCATCTTCGCGATGGCTCCGGGCAGCATGCAAAGCAGGCCAAAGGGCAGGAGAAGGTTGTAGAGCGCGAAAGGGAGCAAGATGGAGCCGTCTTGTGAAACGGGATGACGGGGCGGTCAACAAGGTCAATGAGGTCAAGAGGGTCAAAGAAGACGCGTTTTGGCCCGATCGACCGCTTCCAACGCGTTCTTTGCGGGCAGGAGTGCCCGCATCACTATTCCCTCATGAAATCTCCAGCCTGCCGGTGCTATCACCGATGCGCTCGGCAGGGACGCCCATGCGATCCAGCATGCTGAGGTAGAGATTCGTCATCGGCGTATCGGTGGGCAGCACCTGGCGTTTGCCGTGCGTGAGGGTGCCATTGCCGCCACCGGCGAAGAGGATGGGGAGGTTGTTGTGATTGTGCCGGTTGCCATCGCCGATGGCTCCGCCAAAGACGATCATGGAGCTGTCGAGCAGCGTGCCTTCGCCTTCCTTGATGGACTTCATCTTGTCGAGGAAGTAGCCGAACTGGCGGAGGTAGAACTGATCGATCTTGGCGATCTTCTCCAGCTTCTGCGGATCGCTTTGATGATGGGAGAGGTAGTGGTGCGCATCCGGCACACCGATCTCGGGGAAGGAGCGATTGCTGCCATCGTGGGCGAGCATGAAGGTGCTGATACGCGTGGTATCCGTTTGGAAGGCGAGGGCGAGGAGGTCAAACATGACGCGGATGTGCTCCTCGTAGCTGTCTGGGATGCCTTCGGGGATTTTCACATCGGGCATCTCAGCCTGAAATTTCTCCGCACGCTCGATGCGAGTCTCGATGTCACGCACGGCGGAGAAGTACTCGTCGATCTTGCGACGGTCGTTCGTGCTCACCTTGCCCTGGAGGGTCTTGGCCTCGTCGAGCACGGTATCGAGGATGCTCTTCTGCATGCGCTGCTGGCGTCTCGCATCCGCACCGTTGCCAGCGGAGGCTCCGAGACCGAAAAGGCGCTCAAAGACGAGTCGTGGGTCCATCTCGGGAGCCATGGGCATCGTCTCGTTTTTCCAGGCGAGGTTAAACTGGTAGGCGCAGGAGTAGCCGCTGTCGCATTTCCCGGAGGAACGCTGGCCATCGGTGCTGAGCTCGAGCGAGGGCAGGCGGGTGAGGTGGCCGATCTTTTGCGCGGCGATTTGATCCACGGAGATGCCGAGCTGGATATCTGCCCCGGCGGTCTTTTTCGGCATGCAGCCAGTGAGATAGGTGGCCACGGCGCGGGCGTGATCGCCCCCGCCATTGCCGTGTGAGTGCGCCCAGTCCTGCATGAGGCCGGAGATGACGGTGAACTCCTCGCGGTGCTTTTCGAGGGCCTTGAGGGAGTTCGAGAGCGTGTAGCTCTTGCCCTCGCCGGTGGGGAACCACTCGTTCACGTTCACGCCATTCGGAATGTAGAGCCAGGCGGCACGAAGCGGCTTCGCAGGAGCCTTTTTCGTCTCGGCGGCAAAGGCACGGAAGCCGAAGGATTCGAGGAACGGCAGGGAGATGGCGCTGCCCAGGCCACGCAGCACATGGCGGCGGCTGGGCGAATGCGCAGCGAGGGCGGTTTCGCGAAAGGGGTTCATAAGTTTCGGGGTGTGTAGAGCATACGAGCAGGAAGGGAGCAAACTTTCCTGCGCATGGGGGCGTGCCTGCGGATGTGAAAGTAGTTGATAAACCAGCTCCCAACAGCCCGATTAAGCTTTCCCCACCCCCAAACCTCCCCTCCTGTCTCTATCCCATGAAGAAACTCGCTCTCGCCGCTTTCACCGCCCTCACGCTCGCCGCCTCTGCCCAGGATGCCACCGTCGCTGAACTCACCATCAAGCCTAGCCCGGCCAATCCGATGATGTATGACCTCACCGAGCTCAGCGTGAGGCCCGGCCAGAAGGTGAAGCTCACCCTCGATAACGCCAGCGCCCAGCCCCTCCCGCACAACTGGGTGCTCGTCAAGCCCGGCAAGGATGCCGTCGTCGGCAATGCCTCGCTCGCCATGGCTGCTGACCCAAAGGCAATGGCCGCAAGCTATATCCCCGAGGCCAGCAAGACCAGTGGCGACATCATTGCGCACACGAAGCTCGCCCAGCCCAACACCAAGGAAGTGGTGGAATTCACCGCCCCTGCCGAGGCCGGTGATTACCCATACCTCTGCACCTTCCCCGGCCACTTCCTTCTCATGAAGGGCGTGCTTCATGTGAAGTAATCCCCTTCCCTCCACCAAACCACGCGCACCACCATGAAACGCCGCCTCTTCACCGCCCTCGCCCTTCTTACCCTCGCCGCCGCCCCGCTTCTCGCGCAGGACGCCGCCATGCTGGAAGCCGGTGGGCTAAAGTTCAAATACTCCGCCCCCTGGATGCTCTCCGACACACCCGGCATGATGCGGGTGGCCACGCTGCTGGCCAAGGTGGAAGGCGCTGAAAAGGCCATCGAGGCCGCTTATTACGTCTTCCCCGGCGGCGGTGGCGGCGTGGAGGCCAATGTGCAGCGCTGGCTCGGCCAGTTCGCCACGAAGCCAGAGTCCAAGACCGAAGAAATCCCGGCTGGCGATCAAAAAGTCACGCTCGTGACCGCCACCGGCACCTTCAATGACGGTCCGCCTATGGGTGCCAAGACCCCGAAGGAAAACTACACCCTCCTCGGTGCCATTGTCCCCACCGCCGATGGCAACAACGTCTTCATCAAGGTCACCGGCCCGAAAGACGCCATCGCCACACTGACCGAAGGCTTCCGCAAGATGATCACCAGCCCTTTCGCGAAGTAAGCGAAGCCATCCTCCTCCGACTCCGCCTCTTCCTCCTACTCCCCCAAACGCCGCCGCGGTCCACCCCGGCGGCGTTTTTCTTTTTCGCCAAAATCCGCCCACAGCCCGCCTTTGCTCCGCGCCCGGCTTTCGGCTATGCCACGACCGCATGTTTCGTCTCACCACGTCCCTTTTGTCCTTCCTGTCCCTGCTGTCTCTCAGCCACGCCCTGGACATCCGCATCACACCTGATCTCCCGCCGCACGCTGCGCTAAAAAAACTCCGCGAGGCCCGCCATGCCGGTGACACCTCTCCCGCAGCGATCGTCTTCCCCGAAGGCACCACCGAGCTGCTCACGCCACTCATCCTCGAAGCGAAGGATTCCAATCTCACCCTCACCGGCACGAAGAGCACGCTCATCGGCGGCCCGAAGGTCTCCGGCTGGGAAAAACACACGGGCGAGATCGTCAAAGCGGATGTCTCCAAGCTCCTTCCGAAAGGCTTCCTGCCCAAACAACTGCTCTGCGAGGGCGAACGCCAGATCCTCGCCCGTTACCCGAACTTCGATGCGAAGGACCCGCTCTACGGCGGCTGGGCCTTTGTGCCTGCCTTCCCACCCGCAGGCGCCCCCGAGGGCCATCTTTGGAAACGCACCCTCTTCGTGAAGCCTGAAGACGTCCGCACCTGGGTGCATCCCGAGGACGTGGAGCTCGACATTTTTGCCCAATACGGCTGGTGGAACTTCATCGAGCCCGTCGCGTCGCTCGATCCTGCCACGCGCTTGCTCACGCTGAAAAAAGACTGCGCCTACGATCTCCATCCGCACAACCGCTACCACTTCCAAAACGCCCTCGAAGAGCTCGACTCCCCCGGCGAGTGGTTCTACGACAAGCACAGCGGCGTGCTTTACTTTTGGCCGCTGACAAGTGATGCGGGCACTCCTGCCCGCAAAGACCACGCTGACACTGCGGACAGGAGTGTCCGCATCACTTCAGACATCCGCCTCCCCCTCACCGATGCCTTCTTCAAAATCAAAGGCGCGAAAAACATCACCATCCGCGAACTCACGCTCACCGGCAGCCACGGCAGCGCCATCACCTTCGAGCGAGCGGAGGATTGCCTCGTCGAAAAGTGCGTCATCACCAAGGTCGGGGCTTTCCATGGCAGCGGCGTCGGTGTGAGCGATGGCAAAAACGTCCGCGTCTCCCGCTGCGAGATCAGCTTCACCGGCAGCAACGGTGTCAGCCTCAGCGGTGGCGATCGCAAAACGCTCACTGGACCCGGTCATGCCGTCGAGGACTGCCACATCCATCACATGGGCGTCTTCAACAAAAACGCCTGCGGGGTCAGCATGTATGGCGTGGACAATGCCGTGCGGCATTGCCACATCCACGACGGCCCGCGCATGGGCGTGCAGATGAGCGGGAACAATCTGTACGTCGAATACAACCACCTCCATCACCTCTGCCTGGAGACGCAGGACGGCGGTGCGATTTACACCGGCGGTCGCGATTGGATCAGCAGCCGTGGCAGCAAGTGGCGCTATAATTTGATCCACGACGTCATCGGCTGCGGCCAGGAGGCGGGCGGCTTGAAGCATCCGTGGTTCACCTTCGGCCTCTACCCGGACGACAACTCCGGCGGCCTCGACATCATCGGCAACATCGTCTTCCGCGTCGCCCACACGCCCATCCATCTGCACAACGCCCGCGATTGCATCGTCGAAAACAACATCTTCGCCCTCGGTGGGAAGTTTCAGTTCGATCTGCACGGCTGGACCAAAGAGCACCGCTTCTACACCAACCATCTCGAAACCATGATCAAAGGCTACGAATCCGTCGCCGGTCAGCTCGCCTGGACCAGCATGCGCGGCATGGACCTTCATCCAAAGGACGCCATCCGCGACGACGGCACCATGATGAGCGGCAACAGCTTCCAGCGAAACATCCTCTTCAGTGACACCCTCGGCGTGAAGTATGGCGACATCCGCCACGCCACCGCCAAGTGGAACACCCTTGATCACAATCTCGCCTGGAACGGCAGCCATCCCGTCGTCACCGGCATCAACAAAGTCGGCCCCGACAAGCCTGGCGAGCCGCTGCTCAAGGAGAACTTCGACCGCGTCGCCAATGGCAACACCATCCAAGGCTGGGGCTTCAACCATCGCCCCAACAAAAACGTGCAGCTCGTCGGAGCCGACGGCGCGTTGCGATCCGATTGCGCCCTCGGCACCGATCCAGGCAATCCCAAGACCGTCTTCCACGGCCCCGATGTGCCCATCACGCCCGGCGCGGCCTATCGCGTCAAACTCCGCGTCAAATCCACCGAACCCACCGCGAAAATAAGCCTCGCCTTCGCCAGCTTCAAAAACGGCGAAGGCTACTGGCAGGCCCAAGGCACCAGCATCACCGCCACACCTCAGTGGACCGAAGTCGAAGCCACCGGTCGCATGCCCCGCGAAAACGAAACCACCTGGAAACCCTGGATGAAGCACTTCTGGCTCCGCATCGACTGCCACGAGCCCACCGGCCAAATCTTCATCGACGATCTCCGCCTCACCGAATGCGAACCCCTCGACGAATGGGCCTCCTGGCAAGCCGAAGGCTGGGACAAGCACAGCCTCATCGCCGATCCCATGTTCGTCGATTGGAAGAACGACAATTTCCGCCTCAAACCCGAGTCTCCTGCCTTCAAGCTCGGTTTTGAAGCCATCCCGGTGGAGAAGATCGGTATCCGAAAGTGACGTAGCACGAGTTTTCCAACTCGTGTTTGTCGCTCATATATTCGGTCTCCCATGCTTAAAATAGCCTAACGGATAATCGGCATCCGTTTCGTGCGCCAAAACCTCATATCGGCTTGGGTGACACTCCGAATAGGACAGCTTGGGAGATCCAATTCGCCCCTCTTTGTATAGCTACACGATTTCTTGGACCCATGTGAAATCCGACCGCAATCCAATGATTATCTCGCGGAGAGCCGAGGCAGCAACAGAAGAACCCAGAATCCAAAACCTCATTCTCTTGTCCCCATTCTTTTGTCGATAGCCATCCGCTCGTGCAAAGGCCCTCCATCTCGCACGGCCGTTTGCAAACAAACTCATCCCTGAACCAGGAAGGATAGGCAAAAGAATGGGGGCAGAAGAATGAGGCGCTTCTAAAACCATTCTCTTGCCCCCATTCTTTTGCCTGAATCCCATCCACTACAGCCCAACCACCCGATCACCCACCTCAGCGCAGCGTCATTACGGTGCTCTGCGATCTCCCGCCGGGCTTCTTAGCCTTTGCTCTGGATGATCTGGGCTTCATGCCATGCTCACCACGGCTTTGATGACACCGCTGGAGGGTTTGAGCCAGGCATCCATCTGCTCGGGCAGAGCTTCAAATTCACAGCAGTGGGAAATCCACGGGCGCGTATCGATCTGGCCGTTTTGGATCATGGCGAGGATGCGCGGGAAATCGGGGCTTTGCGCATTGCGACTAGCGAGGAGGGTGAGTTCACGGCGATGAAACAAAGGATCGTCAATCGTCACCTGCTCCTTCGTGATGCCGACAAAGACGACTTTACCGGTGAAGCGGGCGAATTGCATCGCGCGGCTCATCGACGGTGCATGGCCGGTGGCATCAAAGACGATCTGCGCACGCGCTTCATCCGCCAACGAGGCCACAACCTCGACACCCGCGTAGTTTTCACTCACAAAAGCCCGGCGGCGCTCGCTCATCTCCAGCACGGTGATGCGTGCCCTTGCCGCACGGGCGAATTCGAGCACGGTGAGGCCAATGGGGCCGGCACCGATGATGAGCACGTCGTCTTCTTTTGACACCGCAGCACGATTTACCGCGTGGCAGCCGATGCCGAGCGTCTCGACAAGGGCGAGCTGCTCAAAGGAGAGCGCAAGGCAGGGATGCAGTTTCGCTGCGGGCAGGATCATGCGCTCTCGCATGCCGCCATCGCAGTGCACGCCGAGCACGGCGAGCGTTTCGCAGCAGTTCGTGGTGCCGCGGCGGCAGGCATGGCAGTGGCCGCAGTTCAAATACGGCTCCACCGAGCAGCGATCCCCTGCCCTGAGATGCGTCACGCCCGCGCCGACGGCTAAAACCTCGACACCGAGTTCATGGCCCAAAATGCGCGGATACTCGATGAAGGGCATTTTGCCCTGATAACCGCTGAAATCCGTGCCGCAGATGCCGATGGCACGAATGGCCACCAGAGCCTCGCCAGCTCGCGGAGCATCGGCTTCAGGCAGGGTGGACCATTCGAGGCGTCCGGGAGCGGTCAGCGTGAGGGATTTCATGGCCGCCGCCCATACGCGGCATTCGCGGGCAGACAATCGCCATGCCGCAGACATTGCTTTTTGCCAGCGTGGAGGTTAAACGCACCTTGCGCATGCCTTCCGAGTCCCACCACGCCCACGAGGAGCTCTTCGACGCCGCCTTTCTCGACAGGCTGCGTGTGCTGGCCCTGCGCCTGCGCAAGCGCCGCCAGCTCCTGCGCCGTGGTGCGCAGTCATCGCCTGCCACCGGCTTCACGCGGGAGTTCAAAGACTACCGTCACTACACCCCACGCGAGGATTATCGAGCCATCGACTGGCGGCTCTATGCGCGGCTCGAAAAGCTTTTCGTGCGTCTTTATGAAGAGACACAAGAACTGAACCTGCACATCCTTATCGACGACAGTGCCTCGATGGCCAAACCACATCCTGAGAAGCGTCGCCAAGCGCTGCGCTTCGCCGTGGCGCTGGCTTATCTGGCACTGAGTGCGCAGCAACGTGTGAGCATCTACTCGATGAGCGATGCCGTGCGGCAGGACCTGCCGCCGATGCGCGGCCAAGGCAATATCGAGAAGGTCATCCAGGCGGTGATGAAGCTGAAATTCGAAGGCGTCACGGACATGCGCCGCTGCTTTGAGGAATTTCGTCCCTCTCGGCAGCGCTTTGGCATCATCTTCATCATCTCGGATTTCTTCGGCCATGAAATCGGCAGCGCCGGAGAAGCCGTCGCCCGCGTGGCGGCCTGGCCCGGAGAGAATCACCTGCTGCAAATCGTGCATCCCGAGGAACGTGAGCCTTCCCTCGAAGGCGAGTTCGAGCTCACCGAGGTGGAAAGCGGCGAGCGCCGCCGCTTCTGGCTGACCAAACGCGATGCCCAGCGCTACACCGAGACCTTTGATGCCTTTTGCGATCACCTCTCTCGCGAGTGTGCCACGCGACGGATCGACTTCATGCAAGTGGGCAGCGAAGAGCCCTTCGAGGAGCGCTTCCTCGACCTGCTGGCCCGCGGCTCCGCACTCGCCGGTGCATGACACAGCTCTGACAAAACCGCCCAAAAGCCTTACACGCCGCCGCTTTACGGAAAGAAGCATGCGATGACATTTTCGGCATGGAAGCATCCACTCACGCCGATATTCTCAAAGAAGGCCCCCACGTCTGGAACGCCTTCGTGTTCGACGCAAGCCTCCCAAGCGCCCAACTGCGTGACGCTGACCTTTCCGACCTCACTCTGCGCCGCGTGAATCTCGTGAACGCCGACCTCACCGGAGCCAACCTGAGCACCACTGACCTCAGCCAGGCCTGCCTCGCGGATGCCAAGCTAGCGGGCACCCACCTAAACGGAGCCATTCTGAATGGTGCCGACCTCAGCGCTGCCGATGCCAGCGGTGCTGACTTTCGAGGCACCCGCCTCAACGGCATCAATCTGACCTCTGCCATGCTTCACGGAGCCAATTTCGAAGGCGTTGACCTACGCCGCGCCACGCTCAGCGGTGCCTGCTTTCAAAACGCGCACCTCTCCGGCGCACGCCTGTATCGCAGTGCGTTGAAGAAGGCTGACTTCTCTGGAGCCCATCTCACGAACGCGGAGATCCTGGAAGAAGCTGGGGCTGCTTTCATTCCAGCGGCGGCGTGATCACTCGGGCTTTCTGACCGCAGGATCTGAGGAGAATAGACGACAGTCGCCGCTGCGGGCTTATCGCCTATTGGTTATCCTCTCCGTCCGTCTCGGGAGCGGGCGGGAGCAAATCCTCCCGCAGCATCAAATCGGCCACTTTGAGGAGCATCAGCTCACCTTTGGGCGTGCGGATGATCTCGCCGAGGAAGGGCGTGAGGCGGTCCATCTCGGCGATGGCGCTGTGGACGAGGCTGGCGATGATGCGCTGATCGTAGCGATGCGGCGGAAAGACGTTCGTGGCGCGGAAGAGGACGGTGCCGGTCTCCCAGTCGAGCTCGAAATTGCCGATGTTCAGCTCGCGATTGGTGCGCATGAGCAGCTCGCAGATGGGCAGGCGATGCGTGGAAGGCACCTGGAGAGTGCAGGTGGCCACGGCGCTGGCGATATGCGTCTCGCCAAAAACCTGGACGTGCAGCGGGAGCTTCGTGTGATGTGCCTCGAAATCCGCCTCAATCACGGCGTGCTCGGGAACCTCGCGGTAGTGCCAGCCCATTTCTTTGAACGTGCTGAGGACGGCGGCGTAAAGGGCGGACATCAGAGGATTTGAAATTTCAAATCTGAAATTTGAGATTGAAGTGGTCGGGACGGCGAGATTCGAACTCACGACTTCTTGCTCCCAAAGCAAGCGCTCTACCAGGCTGAGCTACGTCCCGAAAACTGATTTCCCCTCGGCCGGTCTGGCGAGGGGCGGTGATAGTCGCCGTGAAATGCGCATGCGCAAGGAGAAAGGCAGGTTGTCACCAACCTCGGAAGAAACTCAGGGCCGTCCGCGAGGTGTCGGCGGCCAGTTCCTCGGCGGAAATGCCTCGTAAAGCCGCCACGGCACGGCCGGTATCCGCCACATAGGCGGGCTCGCATCTTTTTCCGCGATGAGGGACCGGGGAGAGGTAGGGCGCATCCGTTTCGAGCATGAAATGCCCCGCGGGCACCTCCCGCGCCGTCTCGGCGATGAGGCCGGCATTCTTGAAGGTGACGATGCCGGTGAAGGAAATGAGGTGCCCGGCATCCAGAAGTGGCTGCGCCTGTTCCAAACTGCCAGTGAAGCAGTGAAACACGCCGCGAAGCCTGCCGCTGAAGGGCATCACCTGCGCCACGAGATCGTCCCAGCTCTCGCGATTGTGCCAAATGACGTTCAAGCCGAGTTCAGCGGCCACTTCGAGCTGCACATGAAGCACCGCCGCCTGATGCGAGCGCCACCTTTCCAGCGTCCAGCCTTCCGGCGGTGCGTGGAAGTAATCGAGGCCGATCTCGCCGATGGCGCAGACCTTGGGATGCTGCGCCAGCTCACGCAATTCGCTGATCCAAGCCTCGCCGCTCACGCGATCGACATCACAGGGATGAATGCCCACGGCGACACGCACATCCGGCTCCTTTTCCGCGATGGCGAGGAGCTTGCGTGCATTTTCGAGATCGACCGCCGGAGCAACCATGCGGCTTACGCCCGCCTCACGAGCACGCTGAAGCACCGCAGGCAGATCCGCGTCGAACTTTTGGCTACCGAGATGCGCGTGGGTATCGAAAAACATGCGCCCCCGCATGGCGTGGCGGCGCAGAGCTGTCAAGGCGCGGGCCTTTCAGCCGCCCATCTTCGAGCGGTGCTCGCTTGGCCGCCAGCCGATCCATTTTTTGAAGGTGTTACTGAAGACGAAGGGATTCTGGTAGCCGACCTCGTGGGAGATGGTTTCGATCTTCAAATTGGTCGTGGAGAGCAGTTCGGCGGCTTTGCGCATACGCAGCCAGGTGACGTGATGCATGGGCGTGCGGCCCAAGGCTTTGCGACAGAGGCGGCGGAGGTGCTCGGTGCTCACATGAGCTTGGCGGGCGAGTTCGTCGAGAGTCCAATCGAAACCCACATTCGCCGCCACGCGTTCCCAGATGCGGTGGAGGCGGTCATCCACCTGCCAGGGCTGGGCGAAGCGCTCCACATAGTGCTGCACCAGCTCCACCCAGTGAAACATGGCGGCAGGCTTGGCATCCCGGCCAGCCTCCTCGATGAGGCCTTCGATGGCGTTCCAGAGTGCTTTGCCATCAAAAGGGGCCATGAGGGGCGAGCTGCTGCTGAGGATCGGCTTTTGCTCCGGCTGCTGCTCGTAGCGCACCCAGCAGCAGCGCCAGGATTTGCCCGGCACAGCTTGAAAGGCATTCACCATGAAGGGCGGCAACGCTACGGCCATGCCTGCGCTGCATTTTTTCCACGCCCCATCCACCAGCACCCGCCCCTCGCCTTCGAGGCAGGCGAGGAAATAAAGCCCCCCCTGATGCATGCGCACGATGCGGTAAGGTGCCCGCGCCGTCATCACCCCCGCATGGGCGATGCGATGTTGCGCGAGGGAACCGCACACCGGCGAGCCACGCAGCCACGTCCTCGTGTCCTTGTCCGAGGCACGCACCACGCGGTAATCGGTATCTGGGCCGTGCGTGTGCGTTTCGGATAGTTCCTGGATTGAATTCATGATTTTAGATTTCTGATTCCTGATTCAAGATGAACGCGTCTGATTTGAATCAGGAATCAGGAATCTTAAATCTCGAATTCACTATGCCCAACCCTTGGACCGGAATCGGTAATCCCTACTCGAAACAGGAAGTCGTCGATCGCCTCAAAGCCACACTGGCCAAGGGCGAGCCCATCATCGCCGCGGGTGCGGGCACGGGCATCAGCGCCAAATTCATCGAAAAAGGCGGCGCAGACCTCATCATCATCTACAACAGCGGACGCTTCCGCATGATGGGGCACGGCTCCACCTGCGGCCTGATGGCCTATGGCGATGCGAACGCCATCGCCATGGAGATCGGCGAGTATGAGGTGCTCCCGGTGGTCAAAGAGATCCCCGTCGTCTGCGGCGTGCATGCCACCGATCCGCGCCGCCGCATGTGGCACTGGCTGCAGCAGGTAAAGAACATGGGCTTCTCCGGTGTGAACAATTTCCCCACGCACTGCATTGTCGATGGTCACTTCCGTGGGGTGCTGGAAGAGACGGGCATGAGCGTGCAGAAGGAATTCGAGATGGTCGGTCTGGCCACCAAGATGGACATGTTTAGCATTGTCTATGTCGCCACGCCGGAAGAAGCGGTGGAGATGGTGAAAAACGGCGCGGATGCCGTCATCGCCCACGTCGGCACCACCGTCGGTGGCAGCATCGGCGTCGTGAATGCGGTGGTGGACTGGGATTTCACCGTGAAACGCACCCAAGAGATCATTGATGCCGCTCGCAGCGTGAAGAAGGACGTTTTCACCCTCACCCACGGCGGCCCGGTGAACACCCCGAAGGATGTGGAGTTCATCCTCGGCAAAACAACGGCGGATGGCTTCGTCGGAGCCTCCAGTCTAGAGCGCATGGGCGTGGAAGATTCCCTGACGAGCCTGACGCGTGAGTTCAAGGCCGTGCGGCGCTAAGCCGATGAAAGCTCACCAAGCCTTTCCAAAGCCTTACGATCTCTTTAGCAGGTCGTAAGGCTTTTGGCAGGTCTATGGCTCATTCCCTTTTTGCAAAAAAATGACGGGCTTTTATCATCCGGCTCGCGTATGGGCGCGAATTACCCCCTGAACCATGTCTGACGATTTTTTTGGCAACCGCAATGACGGCCCCAACCGCCGCCAGGATCCGCAATTTAACTGGAGAGGCTTCCTGCTCTTTGTGCTCGCTGTTTTTCTGTTGGTGGCTGGCGTCTGGGCCAGCAACAAAACCAATGGCTCCAAGCTTGATTACCGTGGCTTTAAGCAGCTCGTGAAGGAGAAGCGCATCGACACGAGCCGCCCGCTACTGCTCATCAATGCCGATGCCACCACGAAGCAGACCATTGAGGGCTTTTACTTCGACAAACCCCGCGCCGCCGCTCCAGTTGCCGAAACCCCTGCTGCGACGCCCGTGGAAGCTCCGAAAAACGAAGAGCCAGCCTCCGGCCCCGTGATTACGCCAGCCACCGGTTTGAAGCCCGTGGGTGCCTCCAAACCCTTCTCGGTGGAAGTGAACATCGACTTCCAAAAGGAAGAGCTGCAAAAACTGCTCGCCGAAGGCGGTCTCGACCTCGTCCCGTCCTATGCAGGCAATGAGTGGGCGATGGTGAGCTTTCTGTTGCCGCTGGCCCTCGTGCTGGCGCTGTTTTACTTCCTCGTGCGCCAGCAGATCCGCAGCGCAGGCCGTGGGGCGATGAGCTTTGGCAAGAGCAAGGCGAAGATGCTCTCCCAGGACCGCAATAAGGTCACCTTCAAGGATGTGGCTGGCGTGGAAGAGGCCAAGGAAGAGGTGCAGGAGATCGTGGAGTTCCTCAAAGACCCGAAGAAATTCCAGCGCCTCGGCGGCAAGATCCCCAAAGGCGTGCTCATGGTGGGCCCTCCCGGCACCGGCAAGACGCTGCTGGCCAAAGCCATCGCGGGAGAAGCCGATGTGCCTTTCTTCAGCATCAGCGGCAGTGATTTCGTGGAAATGTTCGTCGGCGTGGGGGCCAGCCGCGTGCGTGACATGTTCGAGCAGGGCCGCAAAAACGCCCCCTGCCTCATTTTCATCGACGAAATTGACGCCGTGGGCCGTCATCGCGGTCACGGTCTCGGTGGTGGTCACGATGAACGTGAGCAGACGCTCAACGCCATGCTCGTCGAGATGGATGGCTTTGATACACAGGATGGCATCATCATCATCGCCGCCACGAACCGCCCCGACGTGCTCGATCCCGCCCTGCTGCGCCCCGGTCGTTTCGACCGTCAGGTGACAGTGAGCCTGCCGGATGTGAAGGGCCGTGAGGAAATCCTCCGCGTGCATGCCAAGAAGGTGAAGCTCTCCGATAGCGCCGATCTCTCGAAGATCGCCCGTGGCACACCCGGCTTCTCTGGTGCCGAGCTGGCAAACCTCCTCAACGAGGCCGCCCTGCTCGCTGCCCGCAACAATTTGAAGGCCATCAGCAATCCCGAGCTCGAAGAAGCCCGCGACAAGGTCCGCTGGGGCCGCGAACGCCGCAGCATGGCGATGAGCGAGAAGGAAAAAATGTCCACCGCCTGGCACGAAGCCGGTCACGCCATCATCAGCGTGCTGTTGGAGCACACCGATCCCCTTCACAAGGTCACCATCATCCCGCGCGGTCATGCGCTGGGCGTGACGATGTCCCTCCCCGAGGGCGATCAGCATTCCTTCCATCTCAAGGAAGCCCTCGACCGCATCGCGATGACCGCCGCTGGCCGCATCGCCGAGGAACTTTTCACCAACGACCTCTCCACCGGTGCCTCCGGCGATATCAAGCAGATGACCGGCCTCGCCCGCCGCATGGTCTGCGAATGGGGCATGAGCGAAAAACTCGGCATGGTGGGCTACGGAGCCAACGAAGATCAGGTCTTCCTCGGCCGCGACATCAACCGCTCCCGCGACTACAGCGAAGCCACCGCCCAGGAGATCGACCGCGAAGTGCGCCGCCTCGTGGATGAAGGCTACGACCGCGCCAAGAAGCTCATCATCGAGCATCGTGACAAGGTCGAGATCATCGCCAACGCCCTCCTCGAATATGAAACCCTCGACGGCGACCAGGTGAAGGACATTGTCCTCACCGGCAAGATGAGCAATCCGCCCGAAACCCGCAGCAAACCGCCGCCCCCGCCGCCCCTTCCCAAGGCCCAAGGTCCGCGCCCCGCGAAAGTCGAAGACGAGGACGAAGGCGGCCTCGCTCCGAATCTCGCCGGCGCCGCCGCGTAAGCGTCTCATCCAGTTCTGATTTGGCGTGGTATTCATTTACCACGCCAAATTTTTTTTTGGGCTTCGAGATGGTCGTTTTGCCAGCGTTTAGAAGGCAGCCATGATTCGCCATCTCATTTTCCCATTTCTCGCGACGACAGCCACCGCCACCACCTGGCCACTGGACGCTGTGGATGAAGCCCTCAAGCTCCACGGTCAGGCACGCCCTTTCGGTGGCAGCCTTGTGATGGATGGAGCCTCGCTGATCGAGCTCAAAGACAGCGCCAAGCTCGCTAGCGACACGTTCACCGTCTCGCTGTGGTTCAATCCGTATGTGCTGGAGGGCTCGCAGCAGATGCTCATCGGCAAAAATCGTTACTCGCTCGGCGAACGGCAATGGGGTATCACCATCGAACCAGATGGCAAAATGAAGGCGCATCTGCGGCAGGATGGTTGGAGTGAGATTACCTGCTCCGAGACTCTGAAAGCCGGTCATTGGTATCTGGGGACACTGACGGTCGATTCAGGCAAAGCGGCGCTCTTTTTGAATGGAAAGCCCGTGGGTGCAGTGAAGCTCAAAAAGCCCATCTCGGGAACGGCGGCTCCCATCACGCTTGGCGGCATTCTGGACGATGGCAGGCCACGTCAGCAGTTCCACGGTGCACTCGATGACGTGCGATTCGAACCGCGAGTGATGAGCTCGGAGGAGATCGCCGCGAGTTATCGGCCCATCACAGCCACGCACGAGCTGCCGAAGCCCAAAACGGCGGATTTTCCTTTGTGGGATGACTCACAGAAGCTCGCGGAGGCCAAGGAGTTGCCCGTGCTCGACGGCGTGGACTTTCATGTTATCAAAAAATGGGACAAGGCAGCGGACGGTTACACCTTCCTTCATGGCGTTGGCCTTTGCTGGCACAAAGGGAAGCTCTACGCCTCCATCGGCCACAACAAGGGCGATGAGAATACCGTGACCGAAGAGGCGCAATATCGCGTGAGTGAAGATGGCGGGAAGACGTGGAGCGAGCTCCGCGTGATCGACGCAGGTGAGGAAAAAGACCTCGCAGTGAGTCATGGCGTGTTCCTTTCCCATGCCGGGAAACTGTGGGCCTTCCACGGTGCCTACTACAACAAGATGGAGCGTATCCACACGCGTGCTTACTCGCTCGATGAAAGCACCGGTGAATGGATCAAGCATGGCGTCGTGCTCGAAAACGGCTTCTGGGCGCTGAATCAGCCTATCAAGATGAACGACGGCAACTGGATCATGCCCGGCATCAGCGCGGGACCTTATTCAAACACCGGCACCTTCCCCGCTGCTGTCGCCATCAGTCATGGTGATGACTTCACGAAGTGGGACTTTGTCAGCATCCCCGTGCATGACGGACTGAAGATGTGGGGCGAGTCGTCGATCATCGTGGATGGCGCGAACGTGCTGAACATCGCCCGCTACGCCGCCAAACCTCTCGCCTTGATCGCGAAGAGTGCCGACCACGGCCGCACCTGGACCACCTTGGGTGAAAGCAACCTGCCCATGGCTACCAGCAAGCCCGCTGCAGGCATGCTGAGCAACGGTCGCCGCTACCTCGTCTGCACGACTGCCGCCAACAACGGCGGCCGACGCGCTCCACTCACCCTCGCCATCAGCAAACCTGGCGAAGAGGTCTTCAGCCAAGTCTTCGCCATCCGCCACGCCGAGCACAGCGGCCCCGGCGAGTCGAATCCGAAGGCCTCTTTGAGTTATCCCTGCGCCACCGAGCACGAAGGCAAACTCTACGTGGGCTTCTCCAACAACGCTGGCCGCAAAGGTAACCTCAACAGCGCCGAGATGGCGGTGATTCCGATAGAGCGGCTGAAATAGCTTCGATTGCCAATCGAAGCTACATCGCTGCCAGCGTCGCGGTGAGCAGCTTCCAGAACTTCTGGGCGGATGAAATGCTGGCGCACTCTTTCTCCGAATGGGCTTCGTGGATGTTCGGACCGAAGGAGATCATGTCGAGGTCCGGATAGGCGATGGAGATGACGCCACATTCGAGGCCAGCATGGCAGGCGCTGACTTTGACGTCGTGGCCGAAGAGATCGCGGTAGATCGTCTTCATCTTCTCCAGGATGGGGGATTCGGCGCTGGGGCTCCAACCGGGGTAGCCAGCATCTTGGACGACCTTTGCGCCGATCATTTCAAAAGGTGCGGCAAAGGCACGAGCGACATCCACCTTGCTCGAATCGACCGAACTGCGCTGAAGGCCGCTCCATTCGGCGTGGCCATTGCCCAGCGAGATGAGCGAGAGATTCGATGAAGCCTCGACGAGGCCAGGAACGACGGGACTCATGCGATAAACGCCATTCACCGCGGCCTGGAGGGCCAAAACGATGGGCTTTTGCACAAAGTCGGCCATCGTGGGGATGTGGCCATGCACGGGCTTCACCGGCTGCGTGGTGATGCTCAGGTGCGGTTCGATGAGGCGGAACTCCTCACGAATACCAGCGACCTCTTGAGCGAAAATGTCATCAAATCGCGGCTGATCGAGGATCACGATCTGGGCGGTGCATTGCGCCGGAATCGCGTTCCGGGCACTGCCGCCACGCATCGAGGCCAGAGCGGCGACTTTCTCACCGCAGGCACTCAAGATCCGCGCCATGAGCTTGATGGCATTCGCGCGGCCTTCGTGGATTTGCAGGCCGGAATGCCCGCCGCGCAGTCCGGTGATGTGAATGGCGAGGTAAGGCTCTTCGGGTCCATGCCCGGCCTCCGTGTAGTCGAGGCTCGCCAGGGTATCCACGCCACCTGCGCAGCCGATGGTGAAGGTGTCGTCCTCCTCGGAGTCGAGGTTGAGCATCGTTTTGCCCGTGAGCAGGCCCGGTTGCAGCCCCAGAGCCCCGCCCATGCCCTGCTCTTCATCCAGGGTGAAAAGCGCCTCGATGGGCGGATGGGAGAGGTCTTTGGAGGCCAACACCGCGAGGATCGCGGCGACGCCGAGGCCGTTGTCCGCACCGAGCGTGGTGCCGCGTGCCCGCACCCAATCGCCGTCTACCCACATGTCGATGCCCTGCGTGTCGAAGTCGAATTTCAGCCCATCCGCCGCCTTGTGGACCATGTCGAGATGCGCTTGCAGGATGACCGCCGGCCTTCCCTGCCGATCCCTCGTGGCAGGCTTCTTCAAGATGACATTGCCAGCGCGGTCGAGCACCGAGGTCAGGCCATGCTGCTCGGCAAAACTGCGCACAAAGGCCACGACACGTTCCTCGCGCTTCGACGGCCGTGGCACGGCATTGAGATCGGCGAAGCAGTTCCAGAGAGCGTTGGGTTCGAGGGCGCGAAGGTCAGGCATGGGGCGGGCAGGCTGGGGCGGATCGAGAAGGCTTCAAGGGCATTCGCAGACTGGCTGCATCATGCGGCCATCAGTGAGGATGATAAAAAATCGACTTAGATACTTCAGATTGATTTGTATATTCATATTAATTATTTTTATATTTTTATTTTTAATGATAAATTACCCACCCGGCCAGGAACTGGAAACGCTCAACCATCCTGCTCTCCGCATTCGCCCTGCCATTCACCGCACGGGCGGATGTCATCACCGATTGGAATACGCTGATGCGACAGACCTTTGCGGCGGAGGCCCGCTCTGCCACACCGCCGATGAACTCGCGCACCATGGGCATGCTGGGAGGCTCCATGTTTGACGCGGTGAACTCCGTGAACCGGAACTACGAGTCCTATACCAGCTATTTTGACCCGACCACCGCAGGTATCGGCATCGATGCGACCGCCGCGGCGGCGGCTGCCGCACCTTTAGCAGCTTCAGCGAAGCGGCTGCCGAGGCAGGCATGAGCCGAATCTATGGCGGCATCCACTGGCAGTCCGAAAACAGCGATGGAGCCACCCTTGGAGCCGCTGTGGCAAGCTTCACGACTGAAAACTTCCTCCTCCCGGTGCCTGAACCTACCGGTGCTCTTTTGATCAGCTCCGCAGGCTTCCTGATGCTGCTGCGCCGCCGTTCCCGTTTCGTATAAAAACCTTTCCCTAAACGAAAAAGCCGCCGCGGGGATGCTCACGGCGGCTTTTTCATGAATCAGGCTGGTTCAACCATGACGACCTTTGAAGGTCAGTTCGGCTATGCCGCTCTTGTCGAGGCCGCCGAGACCGAGCGAGACCATCTTGTCGTATTGGGCCTTCGTGGCGGCATTGAGGGGGAGGTTGAGGCCGACGCTTTCAGCGACTCCGGCGGCGATGCCGCTATCCTTCGCGGCATGCTCGGCGGAAAACCAGCAATCGTGCTCGCGGGCCACCATATCGCCCGCATCGGTTTCGAGCACGCGGGAGTTTGCCCCCGTCTGGCTAAAGACCTCACGGATGAGGTTCAAATCATGGCCGAGAGCCGCAGCGAGGCCGAGACCTTCGGCGAGACCGGCGGTGTTGATGTTCATCACCATGTTCACGAGGGCTTTGACCTCAGCAGCGCTGCCTGGGCCGCCAATGAAGCGGCGATTCACGCTCATCTGCTCGATCACGGCCCTCACCTTCTCGTAAACAGGTTCGTCGCCACCGAGCATGAGGTAGAGCTTGCCCTCGCGGGCGTGGCTGATGCTGGAAGCCATGCAGGCCTCCAGGCTATCGGCACCGGCTTTCTTCGCAGCGTCATACACCTCGCGAAACATGGCGGGAGAAAGCGTGGCGCAGTTGATGAAGATCTTGCCAGCGGCTCCCGTGAGGAGGTTATCCCCTGCCCCGAAGTAGATGGAACGCATGGCGGCATCGTTGGTGATGACGGTGAAAATGACATCGGCAGCAGCGGTGACGTCCGCCAGCTTCGTGCAGGCTTTGCAACCCAGCTCGGCGGCGAGTTCGGCAGCGGCTGGAGCATTCACATCGAGAACGGCGGCGACACTGTATCCGCACTCCTTGAGGCGGCGGGCCATGTTGGCCCCCATTTTTCCGACTCCGACAAAGGCGACTGTTTGAGACATGGTGTTGGTAGGTTGGTTGGGTGAAGATTGGATCAGGCAGCGGCTTCCTCGACGCTAACAAGAATAAGACTTCCTAAAGGTGTCATGCTGTCGTGGTCAACGGGTACATCTCTCCATGGCCACATTCTACGGACCTAGGCCAGGGTTCTTCACAGCAATGCAGGCCAGCCTCACAGCGCTTCAAGCTGTCGGCCGATTTCGCCGTAGTAGCCGAAGACCATGCTGAGGATGCGGTAGGCCACATAGAGCACCACACCCACGTAGAAAATCTTGGGCAGCCAGGAGCTGGCGACTTGGAGGGATTCCTGCGCCTCAATCATCTCGGCGGCGGCCCAGGAATTCATCTCGCGGTCGAGCGTGCCAGCTTCTTCGGCGGTGGAGATGCTGTGGACGAAGGAAATGGGAAAGCCATGCACGTCCGCCATGGAGCCGGCAATCATTTCTCCTTGGGCGATTTTTTTGGCGGCATCTTCGGCGGCTTGGCGCAGCACGCCGCTATGGGCGGCCTCGCCGGAGAGTCGCATGCATTCGGTCATGCGCATGCCAGCGAGCAGGCAGGCATGAAAGACCTGCGCAAAACGTGCCAACGCCCAATGCCGCCGCACGCTGCCGATCAGCGGGATGCGCCAAAGCCAGGTCTCCACCTCGGCGGATTCGATGCCTTTGCGAGAAAGCCAACGCCAACCCATGACGAGCAGCAGGATGGCGAGCCAAAGCAGCAGCAGCGTGAGCACCAGACGGCGCACCGGATGATCCTCCCCACCCTGCATGTCGGCGAGGACAATGGCGGGCAGCTCCGGCAAGGCCACGGCGAAGTGAGCGAGCACCAGCGGATACAGCATGGCGGAGCGCATCTGCCGAAGGCCCAGCTCCCAGGCCTCGAAATACCGAGCCAGATGCCCGAAACCATCCGCCAACCTACCGCTGCGTTCACCGGCGGAGATCAGCGTGATCTCCAGACCATCGGAAAAGGCCGCGTTATGCTCCTGCACCGCCTCCGCCACGCTGTGACCAGCCGCGAGACCTTTCTGCAAGCCTAGCAGCCACGTCCGGCGGGCATGGGAGGGCTGCTGACCGAGCAGCAGCTCCAGCGAGCGATCGAGGTGAAAGGAGGCGCCCACCAGCTTTGCCAGGTCGCGGTAGAGGGAGGCCTTTTCGGAGAGTTTCATCACGCGGAGGACGGAAGCCTCGCCGCTGGCAACCTCCGAGGCAACTTTGACGCTAATTATAAAATCATCTCTTGGCAGAAAGGCCTGAACCTGAGTAAAAAGCCCGCTCCAAATGGCACTCTCCGACCGAATCGACCCCGACGCCCGCTGGATGCACCTGGCTATCGACCAAGCCAAGCGTGGCATCGGCCTCACCAGCCCGAATCCGCCCGTCGGAGCCGTGATCGTGGCTCAGGACCGTGTGATCGGGCAGGGCTATCATGCCAAAGCAGGCGGCCCACATGCCGAGGTGGAGGCCATCAAGGATGCGAAGACGAATTTCCCCAAGCTGCTGCCCGGTGCCACCATCTACGTCACGCTGGAGCCCTGCTGCACGCATGGCCGCACCGGTCCCTGCACGGAGGCCATCCAGTCCGCAGGCATCCGCCGCGTGGTCTATGGAGCCGATGATCCCAATCCCGCGCATCACCAGCGGGCGCGGGACATTTTTGTGCTCGCCGGCATCGGGGTGAAGGCCGGTACGCTCCTCGAAGAGTGCCGTGATCTGATCCGCCCCTTCACCAAATGGATCACCACTGGCCTGCCCTATGTCATTGCCAAGGCCGGGCAAAGCCTCGACGGCCGCATCACTCGTCCTACGGGCGAAAGCCAGTGGCTCACCAGCAGTGCCGCCCGCATCCATGGCCGCCGCCTGCGCCTGCGGGCAGATGCCATCATCGTGGGAGCGGAAACGGTGCGGAAGGATAATCCACGCCTCAACCTCCGTGATGGCTGCGCTGCCACGGGCAAGGAGCAGCCCTGGCGTGTCATCCTCACTCGCAGCGGAGACATTCCAGCGCACAGCCACCTGCTGACCGATGCCTACAAGGAACGCACGCTGGTCATGCAGGGCATCGAACTGCGGGATGTGCTGCTCCAGCTCAGCGAACGCGGCGTCGTCACCGTGCTCATTGAAGGCGGCGGCATCATTTTAGGCCATGCCTTCCGCGAACAACTCGTCGATGAGGTTCACTGGTACATCGCTCCCCTGCTCTGCGGTGGCGGCCAACCTTCCCTCGCCGGCACTGCTCTTCCCGCCTCCGTGGAGCTCGATCATGCCAAAGTCATGCCGATCGGCGACAACGTCCACATCAGCGGCTATCCGAAGTGGCCTGCAAAGTGAGGCGCTACAAAGGCTTACTTCACCGTCCGATTCACGATCTCGTTTTTCTCATTCAAAAGCAGCCGCTTCGGCGTGACGGGCGTTTCTGAAACTCCCCAGGCCATAATGGTGACGCGATGGCCGGTATGGATGAGATGCGCGGCGGCCCCATTGATGACGATCTGACCGGAACCACGCGGGCCGGGGATGACGTAGGTTTCAAGGCGCTGACCGCCCGTGATGGAGGTGACGAGCACCTTTTCACCGTCCCACAGATCGGCACTCTCCATCAGGTCAAGAGGGATGGTGATGCTGCCTTCGTAGTCGATGTTGGCATCGGTGATGCAGGCGCGGTGGAGCTTGGATTTGAGAAGGTGTCGGAGCACTCGCCAGAGTGCCGCGATGCCTCACGGGGTCAAGGCACGGCATGCCTCGCGAAGCTCAAAAAACTCTCTCACGAGAAGAAAACCTTCTCCGCCGTGCCGCGAAGCATCCAGGCCTTGTCGGAGGCACTCAGGAAGTCGAGGCGATCCCGGATCAGCGCGATGGAATCGTGGTAGTTGTGCCCCGGATCGACCTGGAAAGGGCAATCACTGGCCCACATCATCCGCTGCGGCCCAAACGCATCCCGCACGCGGCGGATCAGCGGCCCCATATCGAGGTAAGGCGCTTTTTTGGCACCCAGCGCATAAAACGCACTCGCCTTCACATGCGTGCGGTGGTGCCGCGCCAAGCGCAGCAAAGCGGCCACATCGGATTCCTTGGGCGGCCCCGCCATGCCGAGCCGGGCGAAGTGATCGATGACCACGCTCGTGTCAGGATACCACTCACACATCTTGTCGATGAGTGGGAGGGTGTCGGGATTGATCAGCGGGCACACGCTGGCATTCAGCTCCGCCGCCGTTTTCCAAAGCGTGGCCATGCCGGGACTGCCGAGCCACGCCGAGAGATTCTTCTGCGCACCCGCAGAGATGCGAAAGCCACGCACGCCCTGCTTCACCAGCTTGGCCATGGTCACCGCCACATCGGGTGCCTGCTCATCCACGATCGCCACGCCGCTGAAGATGCCCGGATGCGCCTTCATCACATCGAGCATGTAGCGATTGTCCTGCTGATAGTAGCTCATCTGGATGAGTACGATGCGGCGCACGCCCTCGGAGTGGCAGTGGGCGAAGAGTTGCTCCGGCGTGAAGCTCGGCGGGCGCATGTCACTCACCGCATAGCCGCGAGCGAGTGGATACTTTTCCACCTCAGGCGTCCACACATGCACATGGGCGTCGATATGATCCCCGCCTGCCTTTGAGCGGAGCAATTCACAGCCGCTGAGAGAGGCGGCACCAGCGGTGGCAAGAAAAGAACGGCGGGTGGTCATGGGGGATGAAAGAGGTGAGCGGCTTACCTGAGCAGCCTCGACTACGCGGCGCGGAGGGATTTCCACGGCTCTTCCTCGCTGTGATCGACGAGGCCGGGTTCGTCCGCCTTGGCAGGAGAGAGGATGGCGAGGAAGACGAGCATCTCATCACCCGCATTCCAGGTGCCGTGGATCTCGCCCATCGGGATGAAGGCCATGTCGCCAGGGCCGAGGAGTTTCTTCTGCTGGCCCACCCACTGCTCCGCCTTGCCGGAGATGATGTAGATCACCTCCTCGCGGGTGGGGTGCGAGTGAAAGGGATGGCTGCGGCCGGGTTCCATGTTCGCCCGCACCATCATGAGGTGCTCGTTGTTCACGATGTCGCCCCGGCACAGCCACTCTTCGAGGGTCCAGGGGGAGAGGAAGTCCACTTTTTCAGCGGCGGTGACAAAACGGCGTTCGGCGATGGTGTCGGGCATGGTGAGGTGAAAAGGCTAGCGGGAGGCAAACGCGGCGGCAAGCAGGCGCTTTGCACGCCGAGCTATCTGTTCTACCACGGGACTCAATAAGTGAAGAGATCACTCACCGCCCACGGCTGCTCCAGGGTCTTGCCTTGGAGCGTCACCGCCTGGGTAAGGGCTGTCACCATGCGCTGCTGCATGTGCTTGGTGAGGCGGCGGCCCTTGCGGGCACGCTGCACGGCCTTGTGCGTCATCGGCTCCTGGCTGGCCGCCACAAGGTCGTGATTTCCCAGGGCATGCTCTGCCATGATCCCGTCCAAAGGCTGCACGCCCATGTTGCGCTCGATTTCGTCTTGTCCCATGCTCGCCGCCCTAACCCCAAATCCTCCCTTTGCCAATGCGTATCCTGCTGACCACCACGAGCTATCAAGACACCCCCGGCGATCACCATGCGCTGCTCGCGGCGCAGGGCTTTGAAATCCACCGCGAACGCGGCCCGCTACCAGAAAGCCGCATGATGGAGCTGGCGGGCGAGTTTGACGCCTTCCTCTGCGGCGATGACGAGATCACCCGCGCTGTTTTGGACAAGTCCCTGCCCCGCCTCCGCGTGATCTCGAAGTACGGCATCGGCCTCGATAAGATCGACGTGGCCGCCTGCACGGAAAAAAAGCTCCCCGTGCTTTTCACCCCCGGCGTGAACCACACCACCGTGGCCGAGCATACCTTCTGCCTCCTGCTCGCCCTCGTGCGAAATCTCGTCGATTCCGCCAATGCCGTCCGCAACGGCCAGTGGAAGCGTGTCACCGGCCACGAGATCTGGAACAAGACCATCGGCATCGTCGGCCTCGGCCGCATCGGCCAGGAAGTCGCCAAACGGGCGCTCGCTTTTGGCATGAAAGTCCACGGCCTCGACCCCTACTGGCCGGAAGCCTTTGCCGCCGAGCACGGCATCCAGCGCCATGAGAAGATCGAAACCATGCTGCCGCACCTCGACGTGCTCAGCCTGCATGCGAACCTCAGCGAGAGCACCCGCCACCTCGTCAATGCCGAGCGCCTGAAGCTCACCAAGCCCGAGCTGCTCGTCATCAACACCTCCCGTGCCGAGCTCGTCCACATGGCGGATATGATCGCCGGACTCGATGCCGGCACCATCGGTGGTTACGCCACCGACGTGCTCGACGAAGAGCCACCGCCACCGTCCCACCCGCTTCTGAAGCATCCGAAAGCCCTCATTACGCCCCACATCGGCTCCCGCACCTACGAAAGCGTGCCCCGCCAGGCCATGCGAGCCACGCTGAACCTCGTGAACTACCTCCAAGGCGAGAAGGATGTGATCCAGGCGAACAAGTGGTGACGCTGTTTGTAGTTCGGGCTTCAGCCCGTTCAGGAGCGTCCGACCACGGCCTGAAGGCCAAACTACGAACCTGCGCTGTTAACTAGCCCGAACCTCGTTCACAAACTCCTCCATCAAATCCATCGCCTTCGCGATGAGTTCAGGAGCGGTGGCGTAGCAGCAACGCACAAAACCTTCGCCCGCGCTGCTGAAGGCGCTGCCGGGGACCACGGCGACGCTCTTCTTTTCGAGCAGGCCGAGGGCGAATTCTTTGCTGGTGAGTCCGGTGCTGCGGATGTCTGGGAAGACGTAGAACGCACCGCCGGGATTGAAGCAGTGCAGGCCCATGCCGTTGAGGCGGCTCACGATGAGATTGCGACGCTGCTCGTAGCTTTGACGCATCTCTTCATAGGCAGACGAGCCCATCTTGAGCGCCTCAATGCCGGCCATCTGGCTCATGATCGGGGCGCAGAGCATGCAGTATTGATGAATCTTCATCATGGCCTCGCGCAGCGGCGCGGGGGCGCAGGCATAGCCGAGACGCCAGCCGGTCATGGCGAAGGCTTTGCTGAAGCCGTGCAGCAGGATGGTGCGCTCACGCATGCCGGGGTATTCGACGATGCTTTTGTGCACGCGGCCGTCGTAAAGCAGCTCGCTGTAGATTTCGTCGGTGAAGACGAAGAGGTCATGCTTCACGGCCAGTGCGGCGATCTTTTCCAGCTCCTCGTGCGGCATGATGCCGCCGGTGGGGTTCGTGGGGAAATTCAGCGCGATGACCTTGGTCTTCGGCGTGATGGCCTTTTCGACATCGGCGGCCATGAGGGCGAATTCATTCTCCTCACGCGTCTGCACGACCACGGGCACGCCGTAGGCCATCTTGATGCTCGGCGAGTAGCTGACGTAGCAGGGCTCGTGGTAGATGACTTCATCGCCGGGATTCAAAACGGCGCGGAAGGCGAGGTCGAGTGCCTCGGAAACGCCGACGGTGACGAGGATCTCCGTTTTGGGATCGTAGGTGACGCGGAATTGCTTCGTCACATACTCGCTGATGGCGATGCGGAGCGATTCGAGGCCGAGGTTCGAGGTGTAGCTCGTCTGGCCTTTCTCCAGCGAGCGGATCACCGCCTCGCGGATCGGCCACGGGGTCGGTTTGTCCGGCTCGCCGACGCCGAGGGAGATGACATCGGTGCGGCCGATGACGAGTTCAAAGAAGTCGCGGATGCCGGAGCGCGGCAAATCACGAATCTGGGTACAGAGTTTGCTGTCGTAATCCATGGTGGGTGGTTCCTTCGGCAAAAGATTAAGCACTCACGGGCAGACGAGCTTCGTCATCACCCGGATTCACGAGGAAACCGCCCTCCTTGTAGGCCTTCAGTTGGAACCGCGTGGCCGTGCTGAGCACGCCGCCGAGCGTCGAGAGCTTCTCCGCGACGAAGTTTGCCACATCGAGCAAGTCTTTGCCCTCCACGATCACGGCGAGGTCATAGCCACCGCTCATGAGGAAACACTCACGCACCTGGTCAAACTTCGCGATGCGCTTCGCCAACCGGTCAAAGCCGCCATCACGCTCCGGCGTGATGCGCACCTCGATCAGCGCCGTGACGCCACGATGCCCCGCCTTCAGGCGATCCACCACAGCGCTGTAACCCAGGATTGTTCCATCGGCCTCGGCGGCGGCGATGCGGGCTGCTACTTCAGCTTCGCTGATGCCGACATGACGTGCCATCTCCGCAGGCGTGCGCCGGGAGTTGTTGTGGAGGAGTTCGATGAGGGGGTCCATATGGATAGGGGCGCGGAGCGTAGCAGGTGCAGGGGATTTGAACAGGAGGAAGTGAGGTCTTGCGGAGCACGGCCAAGTAGCGCTAAAACCCTGCATGAGCGCCAATCAACTCCGCGATACCCCCGGCCGCCTGCTGCTGGGCTGGGCGGTGCTGTTTTCAGCGCTGGTGCTGCTGGCGTGGCGGATTCATCTGCACCCAGCCGAGTATGAATGGACCGAATATCCCACCGCCCTCGGCGATGCGGCGCTCTACACGCAGCTCGGGCCAGAGGATGATCGCTACGAGCCGAATTTGAAGTTCAGCGGGCAGGAAAAAGGCCTGTTTCGTCGCGTCGAAGACACGGTGGAGATGGATGACGCCGTCATGTTCAAGATCGCGAAAGAGAGCACCGGACGCTGTTTCGTTTACAAGCCGGTCACCGCAGACCGGGATGCGGAGCCGCCCGTGTATCTGAAGACGGCGGATGGCCGCTACGTCGAGTTTGGCGCGAAGAAATTCTACCAGCCCTACGCTCCGAAGTGAGGCTCAGCTTCGGGTTCGCTTTCCCCGTTCGGTGCCCTAGCATGCCCGCCCTTCATGCCTGCCTCCACGTCCCTGCCCATCTGGAAAATCCACGCTGACATTCTGCGCACGCTGCGGGGTGGCAATCGCTTGGTGCTGGTGGCTCCGACAGGCTCAGGAAAGACCACGCAGGTGCCCCAGATGCTGCTGGATGCGGGGATCGCGGGTGAAAAGATGATCGTGGTGTTGCAACCTCGGCGGGTGGCAGCTCGCACGGTGGCGACGCGGGTGGCTTGGGAGCGTGAGGGGAAGCTCGGGGCGGAGGTTGGGTATCAGATTCGCTTTGATGACCACACGAGCGTCGGCACTCGCATTTGTTTTGTCACGGAGGGCATTCTGCTGCGCTGGCTTCAGGATGATCGCTCGCTGGCGAAGATCGGCGCGGTGGTCTTTGATGAGTTCCATGAGCGGAACCTACTCAGCGATGTGGCGCTGGCGTTGGTGAAACACTTGCAGCAGACGCAGCGGCCGGATTTGGCGATGGTGGTGATGTCGGCGACGCTCGATGCGGAGCCTGTGGCGGCGTATTTGGATCAATGCCCGATCCTCATCTCGGAAGGGCAAAGTTTTCCCGTGGAGGTGGGCTATCTTTCGATGCCGGACCAGCGCCCGATCACCGTGCAGGCGGCGGAGGCCGTCGAGCGCATCCTTCAAGAAGAAGACCCCGGCGACATCCTCGTTTTCATGCCGGGGCGTGGCGAGATCAATGGCACGCTGGATGCCTTGCGCGGCCTGCGAACGCGGGAGCGCGTGGCTTGCATCCCGTTGCATGGCGAACTGGAACCGCAGGAGCAAGATCGCGCTTTTGCGCCGAACTCGCTGCGCAAAGTGATCGTCGCCACCAACGTCGCAGAGACCAGCATCACCATCGACGGCATCCGCCATGTCGTGGACAGCGGCATCGCCCGCGTGGCTCGTTACGATGCCGAGCGCGGCATTGGCACGCTGTTGCTGGAGCCGATCAGTCGCGCCAGTGCGGATCAGCGCAAAGGCCGCGCGGGGCGCACCGCGCCGGGCACGTGTCATCGCTTGTGGACCGTGATCGGACACAAAGACCGCGAGGAGCGCAACACGCCGGAGATTCAGCGCAGTGACCTCGCGGAGGTCGTGCTACTGCTTCACTCGCTCGGCATCCGCGAGGCCGCCACGTTCGACTGGCTGGACAAACCCGATCCGCAGGCCGTCGTGCGTGCCGAGCGCCTGCTCACCATGCTCGGGGCTTTGCTCGATGCCGACCTCACGCCCATTGGTCGCCAAATGCTGCGCCTGCCCATGCACCCGCGTTACTCACGCATGTTGATCGAGGCCAGCCAGCGCGGTTGCGTGCCCGATGCCGCCCTGTGCGCCGCGTTGGTCAGTGGCCGCGATTTGCTCGCGCGACTGGATCGCGACGATGCGCAAACCAAAGCCGCTCGCGAGATGTTCGAGGAGAGCGCAGACTCCGATTTCATCACGCTGATGCGAGCCTACGACTTCGCCAAAGCGAACGGCTTCAGCTTTGATCGTTGCCGCAGCTACGGCATCAACGCGCAAGTCGCCCGCCAGGTGGAGCAGACCTGCCTGCAGATCCTACACGCCGCCCACCAGCAGCGCCTCTACGATCGCGATGCCGCGCCCGCCAGCCCGGCTAAAAACGACGAAGCTCTCCTGCGTTGCCTCATGGCCGGTTTCGTCGATCAACTCGCGAAACGCCGCACTCCCGGCAAGCCCGATTGCGATCTCACGGACCAACGCCAAGGCCAGCTCGTGCGCGAAAGCGTGGTGACCGATGCTGCCTACTTCGTCGCCGCGAATCTGCGTGAAACGCCCTCGCGCCAGACCCTGCTCAGCCTCGCCACCGCCGTGCAGCCTGCGTGGATCGCCGAGATGTTTCCCCAGCATCTGAGCACCACGATTGAGCACCTCTTTGATGCCCAAAACAAGCGCGTCGCCGCCATGAAGCTCGTGCGCTATCGCGATCTCGTCATCGAGCAAAAAGCGCAGCAGCGCGACCTCGATCCCGTCGCCAGCGGCCGCTGCCTCGCCGAAGCCCATCGCGCCGGAGCCTTTGAGCTGCCGCTGATGGATCATCGGCTGAAACAGTTCATCGCCCGCGTGAACCTCGTCCACGCCACCCTGCCCGAGCTGGAGTTCGCGCCCTTCGACGAAGCCGCCATCACCACCAGCCTCGCCCGAGCCTTCAGCGGCCTCTCCCTTATCAAAGAAGCCCAAGCCGCGCCCCTCATCCCCGCCTTCCATCAGCATCTGGATAAAGGCCAAGTCAGTTGGCTCGATGAGTTGGTGCCCCTCACGATCCCCTGGCCCGGTGGCACCGTCAAAGTCAGCTACGTTAACGACACCCCCGAAGCCCAAGTGAAGCTCCAGGAATGCTTCGCCCTCACCGCCCACCCAACGCTCTGCGAAGGCCGACTCCCGGTGCTACTCCAGCTCTGCACGCCGGATGGCAAACGGTTGGCCACCACGACTGATTGGCCCGCTTTCGTGGCCCGCGAATGGCCGAAGCATCGGCAAGCAGTGGCGAAGAAGTTTCCGGGCGTGCTTTGGCGGTAACCCTCCAGAAGGATTCACCGCGAGAGTTGAGAAGGCCGCCAAGCAAGAAAGGCCTGTCCCGGAGTTGGAACCACGGAATACACCGAATACACGGAACCAGGCCGATGAGTTCCCTGAGGCTTGGATGAGTACCTTGTTCACGCTTCAGCGTGCCGAACGCCCTCCCACAGCGTGAACAACGTACTCCCGAGCCCATCCCGCCGAACGACCGGTTCGGGAACCTTCCGTGTGTTCCGTGGTCGAGGCAAGAGCCTTGGTGTTGACCACAGAGGGCACTGAGGAACACAGAGGTTTGTCCAAGCACCCTCTCTCTGTGCTCTCCGTGTCCTCGGTGGTTTTCAAGACCCTGCGGAAGACGATTTGTCTCACGCAAAGCCGCAAAGACCGGAGAGTTTCTGATCCTTCGCGCCTTTGCGCTTTGGCGTAAGACTTCTTCAGGGGCTTGGGAACCCTTTCCGTGTCTTCCGTGTGTTCCGTGGTTGTCTCCATTCGGCGGTGTTTCAGGGCTGGCAGACCTTCTTCGAGGCGAAGAACTAGCTCGAACTCGGGGGGGGGAAGCAGGGTCGCAAACGGGAGGCGGTTCCGCCGAGGCTCCCCAGCGGCTGGACAGCGGGGCTCGACCTGGATCGCTTGAGGGGAGGCTTTCAGAAAACGGCTGGAAGCACCGCGAGAGGCTGGAAAGACGCCGAGGTGGAGCGGTCAGATTTTTGAACCCTGACCACGTTTCCCCTTGGAGTGTTAAGTCGTGGCCTGCTCAAACAAGGAATCTACCGTTTCTCCCGCGAAGAGGGCTTCGCGTTCCTGGGTATAGTCTCCTTGGCAGACCTGCCAGATGGAGAGCAGACGGGCCACTTTGTGCAGAGGCAGATTCTGCTGGAGAATGCGGAGGGCTTCCCCGGTCAGCTCTTGTTCGGTTTCGATGGCTGTGCTCATGACGCGAAAGTGGCAGGCTGGCCGAATGGGGGCATCACTTCTTTGCAGCTTTCGGAGGGAGCTCGCGGATGAAGGCCCAGGAGACTTCGGCGGTCTGGCCGTTGTCGTAGTGGATATAGAAGCCGTGGCGAAGATCCTCGTCCAATTCGACCGACTGCACGGAAGCAGAGGCAGCAATCTTGTTGGCCTTGCGGATGGTGGCGTGGGGCTCGAGGAAGCTGACCCCATCATCAAAATCCACATCAAAGGCATCCTCCCATTGGAGGAAGCGGACGGTGCGTATCGCCACGCCTTTAGCTGTGCCGAAGGGGACCTTGAGTGGGTTGAGTGTTTTCGTTTTCATAGGCGGCCTTCTTTTTCGAGTGCGGCGATGATTTCTAGCACCTTCCGGGGCGGAGTCCAAGCGTCCATCGGCTGCTTCGTGGCAAGCACGACGCGCCCGAGGATGCGTCCGTCCATCTTGGAGACGTGGATATGGCGGGGATCGTGGTCACCGATCCACCATTCAAAAACATAGCCTCCTCGGCGGACTTTTCCCATGGCTCACGCAGGTTGATAGACTTCGGCACCGCTTTCGACGAACTCCTTCGACTTCTCCGCCATCCCGCGTTGGAGGGCTTCTTCCTCGGAGATGGCTTGTTCGGCGGCGTATTTGCGAACGTCCTCGGTGATCTTCATGGAGCAGAAATGGGGGCCGCACATGGAGCAGAAGTGGGCGCTTTTGGCTCCGTCTTGAGGGAGGGTTTCGTCGTGGTATTCGCGGGCGGTGACGGGGTCGAGGCTGAGGTTGAACTGGTCTTCCCAGCGGAACTCGAAGCGGGCTTTGCTGAGGGCGTTGTCGCGGTATTGGGCGCCGGGGTGGCCTTTGGCGAGGTCGGCGGCGTGGGCGGCGAGTTTGTAGGTGATGACACCCGCCTTCACGTCTTCCTTGTTGGGGAGGCCGAGGTGTTCCTTGGGCGTGACGTAGCAGAGCATGGCGCAGCCATACCAGCCGATCATGGCGGCGCCGATGCCGCTGGTGATGTGGTCGTAGCCGGGGGCGATGTCGGTGGTGAGGGGCCCAAGGGTGTAGAAGGGAGCCTCGTGGCACCATTCGAGCTGCTTGGCCATGTTTTCCTCGATCATGTGCATGGGGACGTGGCCGGGGCCTTCGTTCATGACCTGGACGCCTTTGGCCCAGGCACGTTTGGTGAGTTCGCCCTGAACTTCGAGTTCGCCGAACTGGGCTTTGTCATTGGCGTCGGCGATGGAGCCGGGGCGGAGGCCATCGCCGATGGAGAAGGAGACGTCGTAGGCGGCCATGATGTCGCAGATGTCGTCCCAGTGGGTGTAAAGGAAGTTTTCTTTGTGATGGGCGAGGCACCACTTGGCCATGATGCTGCCGCCGCGGCTGACGATGCCGGTCATGCGGGAGGCGGTCATGGGGACGAAGCGCAGCAGGACGCCGGCGTGGATGGTGAAGTAATCGACGCCTTGCTCGGCCTGCTCGATGAGGGTGTCGCGGAAGAGTTCCCAGGTGAGGTCCTCGGCTTTTCCGTTCACTTTTTCGAGTGCCTGATAGATGGGCACGGTGCCGATGGGCACGGGGCTGTTGCGCAGGATCCATTCACGGGTGGCGTGGATGTTTTTGCCGGTGGAGAGGTCCATGACGGTGTCCGCGCCCCACTTGGTGGCCCAGCGCATCTTTTCGACCTCTTCCTCAATGCTGGAGGCGACGGCGCTGTTGCCGATGTTGGCGTTGATTTTGACGAGGAAGTTCCGGCCGATGATCATCGGCTCGAGCTCGGGGTGATTGATGTTCGCGGGGATGATGGCGCGGCCTGCGGCGACTTCGCTGCGGACGAACTCGGGGGTGATTTCGTTCGGGATGCGCTGGGGGAAGCGCTTGAAGATGCCGGGGGTGTATTCGGTCTGGACCTGGGAGGAGCCGACGTGCTGCTTGTCGAGGTCGTTGCGGACGATGTCGTGGGTGAAGTCGGCGATTTGAGCGCGATACATGTTTTCGCGGATGGCGATGAATTCCATCTCGGGCGTGATGATCCCGGCTTTGGCGTAGGCGAGCTGGGTGACGACTTTGCCGGGCTTGGCCTTCAAAGGCTGGCGCTGGGCGTTGATGGGCGCCTTCAGGGGGCTGAGGAGGCCTTCGCGCTTGGCGGCGGCGTATTCGGCGTGGTTGGCGGTGAGGTAGCCGTTGTCGCGAGGCTCGATGGCGCGGCCTTCGTAGGCTTCGACGTCGTTGCGGGATTCAATCCAAGCTTTGCGGAGGGCGGGGAGGCCGGTCTCGACGGTGCCTTTGTAATTCGGATCGCCCCAAGGGCCGGAGCAGTCATAGACGCGGACGGGTTCATTGGCCTCGATGCGACCGTTGAAGGCTTTGGTGGGGCTCAGCGTGATTTCACGCATGGGGACGCGGACGTCCTTGTGGATCTGGCCTTCGACCCAGACACGGGTGGAGGCGGGAAGCTGCTCGGAGGAATGGGGTTCGAAGGAGGTTTTGGGATCGGCGATCATCGGAAAGTTGATGGTTGAGAGTTGATGGTTGAGAGACTCAGAAATATGGGGCGGCCTGTGGCCGTGAACTGAGATACCTCCGAGCGAACTCCCTTCGGCGGCATGACCCGCATCAGGTTCGGAGGGTTCGGATCGCAAAATCCGTCTCAGTCCCTGCGGTGGGACGCCCCTGTCGTGACGGGCGGATAGTCGGGGAGTGAGGGCGTTCGTCAACGGGGTTTTGTCTTTGGAAGGCGAGCGAATGCCGACTCAAGCCGAGGTTTTGGCAGAATGATGGGTGGCAAAATGATTTTCTGAGTCCTGATCATTCGGCAACTACCCCATTCATGCCCGGCCATGTGGACTGCGGCAGCCTGCTGCCGCTTTTCCAAGGCAGCCCTGCTGCCCCCGGAGACTCCTCATGAACAAAGAATGTCTGCCGCTGGCGCAAACGCGAAAGCACCTCGGCGTGCCATCCCTCGGAAGCCCTCGACGGCCAGCAGGCTGGCCTCCCGAAAGCGGCAGCAGGCTGCCGCAGTCCATGTCACGCCATCGGGTTTGAGAATCCTTTTTTCCGAAGAACCGGATCATTCTGCCATCCATCATTTTGCCAACAAAAACCGCCCGCCGTGGGTGACACGGCGGGCGGTGAAGGCGTGGTGGTCTGGGGAGATGGATCAGGCGAGTTCGCTGATTTTCACCGGGCGGCCGCCTTGCTCGGCGCTCTTGTCGGCGGCGAAGATGACTTCGAAGGACTTTTGGGATTCTTCGAAGCTGGTGAGGGGCATGGGCTTGCCGGCATCGAGGGCATCGAAGAAGGCCTGGAACTGGCTCTGGTAGGGGTGATCGCTCACGTCGCCGGAGTCGAGCATCTTCATGGAGAGCTTGCTCCAGGCGTGCTTGTCGGTGTGGAGCTTCATCGAGTGGAATTTGTCGTCGAGGAGGCTGCCCTGGCTGCCGCAGAGGTGGGTGTGGAAGTAGTAGGGCTGGAGGCAGTCCACGATGGCGGCGGATTTGCCGACGGCACCGTTTTTGAAGCGGATGATGGTGGTGCTGCTGGTGTCGTATTCGTAGGGCTTGAAGATCTCGCTGCTGCTGCGGGTGGAGAAGGAGGAGACGCTTTCCACTTCGCTACCCATCATCATGAGGAGGGCATCGAGGGCATGGCAGCCAGCGGTGAGGAGGGCGCTGCCGCCGTCTTTCTTGCCGGTGTTCCAGCGGAACTGGCCATACCAGGGGCCAATGCCGTGGTAATAATCGACCTCGCCGTAATGCAGGCTGCCGAGCAAGCCTTCGTCGATGAGTGCCTTCGTGACGGTGAACTGGTTCGAGAAGCGGCACTCGAAGCAGACGCAGCCCTGCACGCCGTTGGATTTCGCGGCAGCGGTGATTTCACGCACTTCCTGGAGGCTGTTCGCCATCGGCTTTTCGAGGATGATGTGCTTTTTGGCGTTCGCGGCAGCGATGGCCTGATCGCGATGCTGGCTGGGGTAGCTGGTGATGTCCACGACGTGGATGGACGGATCGGAGAGCATGGCATCGATGCTCTGGTAGCTCTTGATCTGGCCGCCGTGCTTGGCGCTGAGCTCGGCATCGTCGAGCTTCCGCGAGGAATAGATGGCCGTGACCTGGCCCTGGGTGGTTTTATTGATCGCTTCGATGTGGGCGGTGGCCGCCCAGCCGTATCCGATGATGCCGACGTTGTATTTATTCATGATGGGGATTGCTTCATTCCAGCCGTGGGCCGGAAACGTGTCAACCTCATACCCGGTGAGCGGGGAAGATGTTTCAAAGAGTGGCGCGAGGCGGTGATTCGAGCTAAAAATCCGCGATGCGTCCATCCATCCTCGCGCTGCTATTCTTCATGCCCCTGCTGCACGCGGCGGAGGCACGCTGCTGGCGGCTGGGCGGAGCGGCGGAGCCGAAGACGCTGCGGCATGCGGGATTCCGCCTGCTGCTGAACACGGCGGAACATTCGGAAGGCGTGCTGCGGCTGCGGGTGGGCATGCAAAACAGCACGCAGAATGCGGCGATGCCGCCCAGCCTGATGGACGTGCGTGCCATTCACCTCCGCAAGGCGGCTGGAGGCTCCAACGTGACCTGCACAGATGCCGGTGAGGGTTGGCGGGTGGGAGAGGCGGTGCTGCCGCAGGAGCTGGTTATGACGACGCTGAGCTTTCCGTGGCCTGCGGAGGATCTGGATGAAATCACGGTGCTGGATGTGGAATCGCATTCACCCATGAAGTTTCTTTTGAATGATACGATGGCCTTCAAAGCGCCGGATCTCTCACGCGTGGAAGGAAAGACCATGACGCTCGATTCGGCGCTGGAGCCGCTGAACGCGGGAAACCAAAACGTGGGCCTGCGCCTTGGCCAGATGCGCTGTGCGGAAGGGGCGCTCGCGCTGGAGGTGAGCTTCACCAATATCGCTCGCTATCCCACCGAACTCGAACGCTGCCCGAAGGGCGGCGAGGCACGTCTGCTCGATGCGGATGGCCATCGGCTGACCGTGCTCGATGTGCGTGGCGGCATCGTGGACCGCATCGCGCCGCCAGGGGTGTGGCCGCCGGGCGTGGAGAATCGCGGCATCCTGCGCTTTGCCCTGCCGCATCCGCATGCGGCCACGCGGCTGTGGTTCTGGTTCCCCGGCTATCCACACCTGCCGCTGCTCTTTGATGAGAAAGAAGGCCTGTGGAAGGTGGATCATGCGAACAAGCAAACGCCGACCTTCACCGCCGCCCGCATGCACTCGCTGGCGGAACAGAAGCTCTTCGATCATGTGACGAACTTCTGGGCTGGCGTATCCAAATCCATCACCGAGGGCCGCCTCGACGAGGCGCGGAAGCTTTTCGAGGTGGAGAAGGAGCCGGAGCTTTTTCACCACCTCGACCGCATGGCCTTTGAGAGCGTGGACATCCGGCCGTTTGACTCGCAAAGCATGGACCTCGAAAACGGCGAGCTGCGGGTGGTCAGCCTGCGTATGAATTACCGCCTCAAAGGCCATCGCGGCACGAATGCCTTCTACATTCCCATGTATGCTCGCATGCAGGCCACGGGCGAAGGAGGCTGGAAGGTCAAGGCGCTAACCTTTCCGTATGGCCCGCCCTTTTGGAGCCGTGGTTACGACCGCGTGCATGCCAGCCATCGCATCCTCGTGGTGCACAAGCACACGCCGGAGGATGCGCGGCATGCGCTGGTGATGTCCAATCAGCTCGAAGCGGCCTACGATCATCTGCTGGCGGCGGGTCTGCCGATGAGCGCCACCTATGTGGCCTTTCATTGCTCCGATGCGGGTGATTTCCAAATCCTCAGCGGAGCCGATCCCGGCATGGCAGCCGGTGCCGCGCCCGGTGTGACGATCGTCGAGAACGGCAAGCTGCAGACCTACAACCTCGCCATGTATGCCAACAACGCCGGGGTGAGAGGTCATCAGGCCTTTGCGGATCGCGGGAACCAGCAGCAGGTCACGATGGAGCATGAACTCACGCATCTGGCACTCGGCGAGTGGTCACGCCCGTGGACGCCGGGATGGCTCGTGGAAGGCGCGGCGGTGTATTTTTCCTCGGAGCGATTCACCGAGCGGCCGGATGTGCTGCGAGATGCGATGGCTCGTGGCATCAGTCTCACCGAGCTGACTCGGCATGGCACGCTGCGCCGCGAGAAGGATGATCCGCTCACGCTGCATAGCCGCTACATGCTCAGCGCCTACGCCGTCGGCTGGATCGCGAAGGTATTTGGTGAGAAGCGGCTGCTGGAGCTCTACCGCGCCTTCAGCGAGGAGTTTCCCGCCGAATGGAAGCGGGAGGACGGCGCCGTGAATTATGATGACGAGGATGGCGTGGCCAAACAAGAGGCGCGGGCAAGGCTCACCCGCCTGCTGCTGCAAAAACACCTCGGCACAGATGTCACTGCCATGGAGCAGCAGATCATTCAGATGCTGCGGAGGTAGGTTGGAGCGGTTCCAGTCGGCAAACTGACGTTTGCCGCTACGGAGGCGCCGTGAGATGCATTGGATCAGGCCAGCCCGAGTTCTTTTTTCACGATCGCCACGCCGGCGCACATGCTGGCGAGCTTCTTCTTCGCGGCCCAGCGGGCGGTTTGGGAGAGACCGCAGTCGGGGGCGAAGACGAGTTTGTCGGCGGGAACATGCTTCAAGCACTCACGCACGGCATCGGCGATCTGCTCGGGTGTTTCGATGTGATAGCTCTTCACGTCGATGATGCCGACGGCAACATCGTAGCGCTCGGACATCGGTTTGATGACCTCAAGCTCGGCGTATTCGCTGTTCGCCATCTCGACATGAACTTCATCGCAATGAAGATCGAGGAAGGCCGGAAAGAGCGGCGCGTATTTGCGCCATCCGACGGGATGGCCTTTGAAATTGCCGAAGCAAAGGTGCGTGCAGATGCGGGCCTTGCCGTAACCGCTGGCGACGGTGCGGTTGAAGATGTCCACGAAGCGTTTCGTGTCCTCGCGGTAGCCGTAGCAGCTCATGCTGGGCTCATCGACGCAGATTTCCTCCGCACCGGCCGCGACGAGGTCGGCGATCTCTTGGTGAACGATGGGCAGCAGAGCCTCGGTGATGGCGTAACGGTCTTTGTAGCGATTATTTGGCGAAAGTCGGCCACTGAGCGTGTAAGGACCGGGAACGGAGACTTTCAGGCGCTTGCCCGTGTGGCCTGCGAGATGCTTCAAACGCTGAAATTCATCCACCGCGCCGAGTCCGCGTGGTGCTTTCAATTCGCCGACGATCTCGTGTTTGCCACGCTGATCATGTGCCGGTGGTCCAAAGCGTCGTGGACTGGCCGGTTCGAGTGCGATGCCCTCGATGAAACCGTAGAAGCTGAGGTTGAAGTCGAAACGTGTCTGTTCGCCATCCGTGATGACATCCAGCCCGGAGCTGATTTGATCTTGAATGGCCACCTGCGCCGCGTCGTCCTGCATTTCGGCGATATCCGCCGTTCCGAAGCTGCCGAGGTGCTGCGCGGAGAATTCCAGCCAGCCCGGAAACGGATAGCTGCCGATGACGGAGGTGCGAAGCGGTTGGGATTTCATGGTGTGGGGATGAAACGGCAGAGGAGGCCGTCATGCCACGCATGAACCGCAAAGGACAACCGATGCGGCGGGAAGGTGCAACCTAACCAAGCCCGTAGGGCTGCCACAACCATAGCCGTGGGTGCACCCCACGGATGCGTGTATCCCAGCGTCCAACCGCGTAGTGGTGACACAAACCGCCGACCATGTCACTGGTGATCAACCCGCGATGTATTGGTCGTCGTATTGGATTTTCGCTTCCTCCAACAGATGTCGGTATTCATCCAAATAGCCCGTCTTCTGATGATGAATCTGCTGGTCTTTAATGTAGCGGATCACGGCGTCTTTTTCACGCACAGAGACAGTGAAAGCACCGTAACCGTCCTGCCAGCCTGTGAAATCGGGGAAGATAGTCTCTTTGCTGATCCATCGGCTGGTGCCGGTTTTCAACTCGCGCATGTAGTCAGTCAGTGAAAGCGTCGGATGCAGGGACGTGAGGATGTGAAGGTGGTCTTCCATGCCATTGACGCGGTAGAGATGGCATTGCAGCCCCTGCTGGATGCCCCAGATGTAGCGAAACAGCTCCTCGCGGCGATCAGCGTGCAAAACCGGAGCGCGATTTTTCGTGGAGAACACGATGTGATACAAAATCTGCGTGTAGGTGTTTGCCATGATGGTGACGTTGGGTGGATGGGATGGTTTGTGTCACCGCTACGCGGTTCAACCGAAATATTGGCTGGGTTTCTGGACGTGCGTCCGTGGGTTTCACCCACGGCTACGATTATGCCAGCCCTAGCGGGCTTCCAATCAGCACCGCATAGCGGTGATACAATAATAGCCGTGGGTGACAACCCACGGAACGAATGGCCAATAAACCACCGTTCGGCAGATGAAACCGCGTAGCGGAGACACAGAAGCGTTCAAACGCCCAAGCCCGCGTAGTAGCGTGAGATGCGCCGCGCGTGCTCGTCATACGCAGCTTCAAACAACTCGGTGGCCTTGGCGGCTCCGACGACGGCTCCGGCGGTGAGAACCTTCGGCGGCTGGCCAGCCTTGGTGAGACGATCTGCCACCTCGGCTTTGATGGCGTTCACGAGAAGGCAGCCACCGACGGTACTGCCGGGTGCCACGGGAGTTTCGAGGCCGTCGATTTTCACCATGGCGTCACCAACGGGTGCGCCGGTGTCGAGCACGATGTCGGCGAAGTCCTGGAGCTTTTTGCCATCGCGATGACGGCTGGTGCTGGCTTCGCTGTGCGTGGTGCTGATGATGGCGACGACTTTGACACCGCGTCGTTGGAACTCCTCGGCCATCTCGACCGGGACAACGTTGCAGCCGCCGCTGGAGATGACCAGGGCGCTGTCGCCGGGCTGGAGATCAAAATTGCGCAGGATGCGGCTCGCAAAGCCGCTGACGTTTTCGAGGAACATGGCCTGCCGCTGGCCGTTCGCACCGACGACGAGGTTGTGGAAGGTCAGCGAGAGCTCAACGATGGGATTGAAGCCCGGGAAGGAGCCGTAACGCGGCCACATTTCCTCGACGAGGATGCGACTGTGGCCGGAGCCGAAGACGTGAACCATTTGTCCGGCGAGGATCGTCTTGGCGAACATGTCAGCGGCCTGCTGGATGAGCGGAAGTTGGTCGCGGACGCGGTTGAGAAGGCCTTGGCTAGCTTCGAGGTATTGGAGGGCGGGAGTCATGAGTGGTGAAGGAAGGTTTGGTTTAACCACAGAGGTCACAGAGAGGCACAGAGATATGAATTCCGAACTCTGTGCTCCTCCGTGACCTCTGTGGTAGATCAATGAAGGTGCATGAGATTGAAAACGGAGCCGAGGCATCCGGCGCTATCGCCGAGCATCGCTGGAGCTAGGCGAGCTTGGTTGCCGCCGGGACGCCACTCGAAGTCGTCGAGGGCTTGTTGGAGTGGTTTGAAGAGAAGGTCTTTGGCACCGGTGGCGATGCCGCCGCCTAGGATGATGAGTTCGGGGTCGAGGACGTTGATCAAGGACGCAATGGCGGCGGCGAGATGGCGGACGGAGGTAAGCCAGACTTTCTGAGCGTGCGCATCGCCAGTGGCATAAGCATCGAGCAACGCGTGCGTGGTAGCGTAACGGCCTTCGCCGCGAAGGCCGATGGTTTGATTGCCGATGGCGTCTTCGAGACTGCCGGGCGTGTTGAAGTCGTCGCGTGGCGCATTCGAGTCGATGCTGAGATGGCCGAGATGACCGGCGCGGCCGATTTTGCCGGTGAGGAGTCGTCCGCCCGTGTAGATGGCCCCACCGACGCCGGTGCCGAGGGTGAGCATGAAGACATCGCGGCAATTCTTCGCGGCTCCAGCCCACACTTCGCCGAGCAGGGCGGCGTGGGCGTCGTTGAGCACGCGGCAATCGCGTTCGAGGAAGGCGGACCAATCGAACTTTTCGAGGCCGTGCATGCGTCCAGGCATCCAGTCGATGCCTTGGCCGTTCGGATTGGCCAAACCGGGCGCGGAGAGGCCGACGGCGAGTTTTTGGCCTGCCTGCGCTTCGAACTCGTGGACGACCTCACTCACGGTGAGGGCGAAGCGCGGCGTGTTGTTTTCGAATTCGCCATCGCGGGTCGGTTTCGAAAGCGTGGCGATGGTTTTCGCGGACTGAGTGTCCACGAGCGCGGCTTTGATGTTCGTGCCGCCGAGGTCGATGCCGATGGAGAGGTTCATGTTCGCTGTTCTCGGTTCGCTGTTATTCAATGTTCAACGTTCAACGTTCAACGTTCAATGTTGAATGTTCACTTGGCCTTCGCTGACAGTCCAGCCGCCATCGACGGCGAGGACTTGGCCGGTGATGAATTTGGAATCGGGAGACAGCAGCAGGAGAGCGGCGGCATCGCAGTCTTCGGGATGGCCGATGCGGCCGCCGTCGAGGGGTTGCTTGGTTTTGATGAAGGTCATGATGTCGTCGTTGGTGGCAGCACGTTTGGACATGGGCGTCTCGACGAGGGCGGGGGCAATGACGTTCACGCGGATGTTTTGCGGGGCGTAGTAGGCGGCGATGGATTTGCTGAAGCCGATGATGCCGGCCTTCGCGGCGGCGTAGGCGTGGGAGGCGAAAAACTTGGGCGAGGGCGAATAACCGAGCACGCTGGCCATGTTGAGGATGACGCCACCGGTGCCTTGCTGGATGAATTTCCGCACGGCGGCGCGATTCGAGAGCACGACGGACTTCAAATTGAGGTCGAGGGTGTAGTCGAGGCCGTCATCGGTCATTTCGTGGAGCGGGCCATCGCCTTTGGAGCGTCCGCTGCCGCCGGCGACGTGGTAGAGGGCGTCGAGTCGATCAAACATGGCCACCGCACGTTCGGTGGCCTCGGGCGTGGCAGCATCGGCGGCGAAGCCACGGGCCAGCGGGCCGAGTTCGGCCAAAGCGGCATCGACATTGGCCTGCGTGCGGCTGGTGACGACGACGTTGGCCCCGGCAGCGGTGAGTTTTTTCGCGGCGGAAAGGCCGAGGCCGGTGGTGCCGCCGACAATGATCACGTTCTGGCCTTGGAGAGAATGCATGGTCGGAATGTCGAATGACGATTGAAGAATGTCGAATAAGGAACGTTGATCGAACCACCATGAACACCCGCCGCGCCTTCGTCCGCAACCTCTCCGCTTTGGCTTTTACCGCTCCGTTGTTGGCGGAAACGCCGAAACCGAAGAACAAGATCTGCTTTTTCACGAAGCACCTCATCAGCCTGGGCTATGACGACATCGCGAGTCTGGGCGCGGAGATGGGCGTGGATGGCATCGAGGCGCCGATTCGTCCGAAGTCCGGGCACATCACCCCAGAGCAGGTGGTGGATGAACTGCCAAAATTCGTCGAGGCGCTCAAAAAGCAGAACCTCGACATGATGATCATGACCTCCGGCATCAACGAGGTGAGCGCGGAGCAGCGCACGGAGGAGGTGCTGCGCACGGCGGCGAAGCTGGGCGTGAAGCGCTTCCGCATGAACTACTTCAAGTATGACCTCAAGCAGCCGATCTGGGAGCAGCTCCAGGCCATTCGTCCGAAGATCAAAGACCTCGTGGCTCTGTGCGCGGAGATCGGCATCCAGCCGATGTTTCAGAATCACAGCGGGCAGGATTACTTCGGGGCGCCAGTGTGGGACATCTTCTCCATCATGCGGGAGTATCCGGCCGAGCAGTTCAGCTTCGCCTTCGACATCCTGCACGCCACCTGCGAGGGCGGGAAATCTTGGCCGCTGGAGTTCAACCTCGTCAAAGACCAAATCGGCGCGGCTTACTTCAAAGACTACACGTGGGACGGCCGCAAGCTGGTCACCGTGCCGCTCGGCGAAGGCCAGGTGGACCCGGCGTATGGCAAGATGCTCATGAAAACTGGCTACAGCGGTCCGATCTCCCTCCACGTCGAGTATCTCGAAGGCAATCCGAAGGATGCCGCCGTGCTGAAGGGCTTCCGCGAGGCGCATCTGCGGGATATGAAGACGCTGCAAAGCTGGATCACCGCGTGATCGGCTTTCCGAGATTTATTTTCATCGTGCGAAAAAGCGCGACTGGACCATTTTGTGACGCATGTCCTCTTCCAAAAAACCTTCTTCCGATCCCTCACCGCTCGCTGGCACGCTGCTGTTGGCCTCGCCCGTGATGGATGATCCGAACTTTGCTCGGACGGTGATCTTCATGGCCGCGCACAATCAAAAGGACGGTGCCTTTGGCTACATCTTGAACCGCCCGCTGGAGCAGCAGGTGGGTGATCTGCTGCCGGATCAGGATCTGGGTCCACTGGGTGAAGTTCCTGTCTTCATGGGAGGACCGGTGGCCACCGATAAGCTGGCCTTTGCCGCGCTGCACTGGAACAAGCGTAAAAGCACGCTGCGCTGCCAGACGCATCTATCGGTGCCCGATGCGCTGAAGGCGCTGAAACTCGGTCACGAAGTGCGCGGCTTTGTGGGCTACACCGGCTGGACCGGTGGCCAGCTCGAAAATGAAATCCAGCGCCGCTCCTGGATCACCGCGAAGGCGCGCCCGCTCGTCCTCACTCTCGCCACGCCTGAGGATCTCTGGGGAGCCATTCTGCATGACATGGGGCCCACCTTCGGCCTCATGGCTGGCGTGCCCGAGAAGGTGCGGTGGAATTAAAAGAGCGGTCAAGTGGGTCAAGGAAGGTCAAAAAGGTCAAAGCGTTGTCAGAGGGCATTCATGACGTCTTGACCTTTGACTTCTTGACCCGTCCTCAATGTATCGCCGCCGCGATGATCAGGCAGATGCCGAGCGCCGCCGCGCCCACGACGATGGCAAGGGCGATGTTCTTTTCCTCGACGAGCTGCTTCCACAGATCGTAAGGCGTGAGTTTGTCCACGATGATGAAGCTGGTGATGAAGATCACCACGCCGAGCAGGGCGTAGATGAGGGAGTTGAGGAGGATGGCGGGGTCCATGGCGTGATGAGAGATAAGGGATAAGGGATAGGATCACTTGTGGAAGCCACCGCCACCACCCGAAAACCAGCCACCGGAGCTGCCGCTGCTGGTGTTGGTGGCGGGGCGATAGCGGTAGCTCGTGCTGGAGAAGGCGCTGCGATTGGCGCTGGAGGTGAAGTAGTTCCAGCCGCGAAGGTTCGCGAGGCCGAGGTAGAGGCACGAGGCGATGGCCAAGGCGGAGTAGAAAGGAGTTTTCATGTATCGCGAGGTGGGTCAGTCGTCGTCCGTGCTGGAGCTGGCGTAGGGGCTGAAGTCGCTCTCCATCCAACGTTGTTTTTCAAAATTGGAGGAGCGCATCAGTACCCAAAAAGGCCAGAGGCAGATGGCGATGAGGCCCATCCAGAAATTCGACCAGAAGAGGCCGCCGCGCTGCACGGTGAGGCGGACCGGTGCCTGGGTGATGATGGAGGAGGCTTCCGGCTCCAGGCGAAAGTAATACTCGCCGGCCGGCACCGCTGGCAGCGTGACATCACTGCGCTGCTCCTCGGCGACGGATTGGTAGTTGGTCATCGGCAGCAGCACGGGCGTGGCGTGCTGGTCTTTGGCGTTCACGAGGCTGCCCTTCAGCGCCAGATAGCCGCCGAGCGGCAGGGCGCTGGTTTCGGTGTGGACGTGCAGCGGCGCAGAGCCGCCGCTGACGGTGAAGGGCTTGGTGACGATGGTTTTCTCCAGCGGATTGCCGGTCGAGACGATGCCGCTCAGGTCATACACCTGGGTCTGCGTGGCAAAGCCGAGGCAGAGCAATTGAATCAGGATGTAAGCCCCCAGCGCGAGAAAGAAGGTGCCGCGCATGCCGCGCCAGCGTTCCTGATGCGGATTCGGCTCGTTGAGATAGCGGCCGCTTGGATAGGGTAGGCGAGTGCCATCGGTGAGGAAGGCTCGCTGCACCTCCAGGTGGTCGATGTATTCACCCGCCGACCAGGCGACCTCGTTGAGGACCTTGCTGAACTCGGCGGAAAGCACGCGAGGCGGGGAGATGTAGTCCGTGAGCTGCACTTTTTCCCCGGAACGCACCCGCCAGTAAAACTCGCCGAGCACATTCATCGTGGTCACTTCCTCACGGGCGAAAAGAGCAAAGCGCTCCTCCTCCAGACGGTCATGCGTGTGATGACCGGGAAGGAGGCGAATGAAGGACCAATGGCCGCGAAAGGTCACCAGGAAGCGAAAGCCGAGCCAGGGATTGAAGAGCAGAAACTCATCCCACGAGCACCACTGATCCTTCCGGCGCATGAAGCCGATCACCTCCCACATCTCGCCCTTCAGCACCCCACGAGCACCGATGGGCAGCACGGGCTTGATTTGCAGCGTGGACTTCATCACCTGACCCACCTCCGCGAGGCCGGGCTTCGAGGTATCGAGAATGGTGGCGCACGAGCCACACACGGCGGACATCGACAGGCCCTCGGCACGGATGTGAACCGGCGCGGCACAGTTCGGGCAGTTCTCTGCCTGACTCTGATGCCGCGTGATTTCCGCGTGCTGATCCCAGCCGGGCACTTGGCGCAGTTCGGTGAAGTTCAGCTCTTCAAACTGGGCATAATGTCCCGCATAAAAGGTGCGCTGATCCCCGCTAATCTCGACCGTGCCAAAGCCGCCATCCGGCCCGGTGAGATCAAGGCCGGTGCGCAGAGCATCTGGAGCCACCGCAAAGGGCAGCTCGCCCTCCGCCGCGAGGCAGCGTGCCTTTTTCACATCATTCACCAGCCAGCTCTGACCCGCGAGCGTGATGCGGGCACCGGCATTCACATTCAAATCGACCTGCGCCACCTCTGGCGCGGTCTGCTCAAAGCTCACCATGTAAAAACCCATCGCCTCCGCGATCCAGCCGATGGTCCCACCGCCAAAATCCGCACACCATTCCGTCCAGCTCCCATCGCCCCAGTGCAGTCGCAGGCGGCCGATGAGCGCGAAGCCGCGTCCCGCGTAATGGCCTTTTGTGCCGATTTGCAGCGGCGAAAGGTCCGGCGGCAGCTCCGCCATCGTGCCAAAGGTCTGCACCTTAAAATCCTTTCGCACCACCGAGGAGCGGCAGTGCTCGCACACGGCAAAAATGGCAATCGACGAGCGAAACGGCAAGGGGGCCCCGCATTGAGGGCAGTCATAACGGCGTGAATCGAAAGATGGAATCGGCTCGGGCAAGGTGCGCCGATTGAAACGGGCGTTCAGCGCTTTGGAAACTGAAAATTGGTCCTGGAATCGGAATATCTACTCCGCTTCACCGGGAAGGGTGATTTCGAAGAGATGGAGCCGTGGAGAGTTGCAGTCATGGAGTGGTGGGCTGATGGAGCCAACACTCCAACACTCCAACACTCCAACACTCCAACACTCCAACACTCCATTACTCCAGTACTCCAGTACTCCAACACTCCAGTGCTCCAAGAACGTCTGGGTGCTCATGCGTGTGCAGCTCACCCCAGCGCTCGCTTCAGCAGATTCGCCGTGATGCGCTGCACACGCTTATCGGTGCCATGGGGACGGGAGTAGTGACTCCACACCGGCATGTGACCGGGTGGTTTGCTCAGGCCCTGTGCCCACCAGATGGTGGAGGCATTGAAGATGAAATTGCCCTTCGGACCCTCAAAAATGACTGACTGCCATTGCTGCGGGTTGCGACCACCTTGGAAGGCGGTGCCTGCGGCGAGGACTTCGAGGCCGGGAAGGTCTTTGGGCGGATCGCCATGATATTCCCAGCCGATCATGCCAGGGATGGAATCCCCCTTCTTCATGCCGGTGCCATCAAAAAGCCAATGCTCGGGCTTCACGCAGGTCCAATCGCCACCGCCGTTGACGGGGTCGATGTTTCGCACGCCCATCAGGTAACCTTCATCCGGGCCGCGATGCGGATAGGGGCCATGCTCTTTCTCGCGACCCACCGCGTATTTGTAGTCACCCCCATACGGCCCGCCACGGAAGATGCGGCGGTTTGGCACGCCCGAGGCATTGGGCGAGAAGGGCGTGACCCAGCAGACGGAATTGCCGGAGAGGAAGAGAAGGTTCACGCCAGCATCGCGCATCTTTTCCACGCTTTGATACTGACGAATGTCCCAATACTCATCGTGGCCCACACTGATGAAGGCCTTGGACTTCAAGCCGCGCTCCGGGGAGATCATGTCCTCATTCGAGCAGTAGCTCACGTCATAGCCCTGCTCCTCCAACCAGTAGGCCAGCGGGAATTCGAAGCACAACCACTCGCCGCTGCCGACCGACTGCGGGTTCTCATAGATCTGCGCATACTTCGCGTAAGGCCGGTCAAAGCTCACCTCGCTCGTTGAGCCTTGGTTCCCCTTCGGATCGGTGTAGAGCGAGTAGTCATCCGGCCATTTGTTGTAGGCCTGCCAGGTGTTGTCACTGCATTGGAGAAGGATGTCCGCCTTTCGGTCATCGGTGATGATGAAGACGATGTAGCTCTGCCAGTAGGGTAGATCGCTCGTCGTTCGGCCTTCAGGCCGTTCCGGGGACGGGCTGAAGCCCGAACTACGAACCTCCGGGATCGTCGTCAAACGACCCAGATAGACGCCGCTGACCCAATCCGCCGGAATCTTGATCGACGTGGATTTCTCCCACTGGCATTCGCGGAGGCGCTTTTCGCCAATACCGGGCGTGGGCTGCTCTTTGCCTTCAAAAGGACCCAGCTCGGCCAGTTTGCGTGCGCCACGGCCTTGATAGAAACCGGTGCGGAAGATCTCCATCTTGAAATTCGCCGCCGGTTTTGTGCTCACGAAGACATCGAGCACCTCGCCGGCTTTCACCGACTGCCGCGAACAGTACCCCTCAATCACTGGCGAGCGATAGCCGCTGCCATCCAGCCGCATCCGCGTGAGCTGCCAGTCGTTGGAGCCTGCGCGGGCGTTTTCTTGTTGGATCACATTCATGGGATGCAGAATAAGCCGTGGGAAGCACTTCCCTTTCCAGTCTTGCCGATGAGGTGAAGCAACCTGCCACCTCAGGCCGTTGAAGGCGGCATGCGTCTTCTGATTTGCCTCTCTCTTGCCGTGACGAGCCTTTGGGCCTCGCCACCGAACGTCGTGCTCATCATCAGCGATGATCAGGGCTATCCCGATCTCGGTTGCATCGGCTCGAAGCCGCTCATCACGCCGAACCTCGACAAACTGGCCGCCGAGGGCGTGCGGGCGACGAGCTTTTATGTGACCTGGCCTGCCTGCACGCCATCACGCGGCAGCGTGCTCACGGGACGCTACCCGCAGCGCAACGGGCTCTACGACATGGTGCGCAATGACATGGTGAACTACGGCTACCAGTTTTCGCCGGAGGAGTATGCCGTATCCCCGGAGATGACGCTGGGACTCGATGTGCGCGAGGTGACGATTGGCGACATGCTCAAGAAGGCCGGTTACGCCACTGGTTGCGTGGGCAAGTGGGACATGGGGCAGGCGAAACGCTACCTACCGCTGCAGCGTGGCTTTGATTTCTTCTACGGCCATGGGAACAACGGCATCGATTACTACACGCACGAGCGTTACGGCGTACCGTCGATGTTTCGCGGCAATGAACGCACGCAGGAGGACAAGGGCACCTATGTGACGGATGTCTTTCGTCGCGAGGCGCTGCGCTTCATTGGCGAGCATGCGGGGAAGCGGCCCTTCTTCCTCTATCTGCCTTTCAATGCGCCGCACAGCGCTTCGACCTTTGGTGAAGGCACGAAGGAAGGTGAAAAGAAGAAGGGTGAGGGCGTGCAGGCACCGGAAAAGTCTATCGCCATGTATCGCGGAAAGGTCGAGGACGAGAAGCTGGCACGTTACTGCGGCGCGGTGACGTGCATGGACGAGGCCATCGGTGCCGTGATGGAGGCAGTGGATAAGGCGGGGCTCACGCAGGACACGATTTTCATCTTCCTCTCCGACAACGGCGGCAGCGGCAATGGCGGCAACGCCCCGCTGAAAGGCAGCAAGAGCACGATGTGGGAGGGCGGCCTGCGCGTGCCCTTCCTCCTGCGCTGGCCCGGCAAGGTTCCGGCAGGAAAAGTGACCGATGAATGCCTCACCTCACTGGAGCTTGTGCCCACCCTGCTGGCCGCCGCAGGTGCTAAAGCTCCCGATGGGGTGAAGCTCGATGGCCATGACATGCTGCCCGTGCTGAGAGGCGAGGCGAAATCACCGCGCCGTGAGATGTTCTGGCAGCGCCGAGCGGATAAAGCCGCTCGCTTTGAAAACTGGAAGTGGGTGGAATCCGGCAAGGGCGGCGGCCTCTATGATTTGAGCACCGATCTGGGCGAAAAACACGATTTGAGCCGCGAGAAGCCCGAGGTGGCGAAACAGATGCGCGAGCGTTTTGCCGCCTGGCAGGCTGAAATGGATGCCAGCGAACCTCGTGGGCCGTTTCGGGATTATTGATCCTGAAATCGAAGATGGGAACCGCCGCAAAAGACCGCAAAGACCGCAAAGAGAAGGAGCAGAGAACAAAACTTCATTCCGACGGATTCACTCGGATAATGAGTCGAGTAGCCGTCTCCAAGGCTTTGATTTTGCGCTCTTTGCGTTCTTTTGCGGCTATTCATTCCCGTTTCTAGGTTGAGCGGTGCGTTCGCCAAGGCCTGCGCCTTGAAACTCACTTCTTCATCCGCTGTCGCACGCACTCGAAAAGGCACACGCCGGTGGCGACGGAGACGTTCAGGCACTCGACTTTGCCGCCCATGGGGATCTTCACGAGGAAATCGCAGTGCTCGCCCGTGAGGCGACGCATGCCGGGGCCTTCGGCACCCATGACGATGCCAATGCCGCCTTTCAAATCGAGATCATAAAGGCTCTGCGTGGCTTCGTCGGCGGTGCCTACCAGCCACACACCGAGTTCTTTGAGCTTGTCCATGGCACGGGCGAGGTTCGTCACGCGGACGAGCGGCACATTCTCCGCGCCGCCGCAGGCCACACGAATGACCGTATCGCTGATGGGGGAGGATTTATCCTTCGGCATCACCACCATCGAAACACCTGCCGCATCGGCGGTGCGCAGGCAGGCACCGAGGTTGTGCGGGTCCTGCACGCAGTCGAGGATGAGCACGAGCGGGTCTTTTTTATCCTCCAGCAGGCTGGCGAGATCCGTCTCGTCGTAGGTGTGGACGTGATTGTCACTCCGCGAATGGCGGTTTTGACGAGCGGTGGGATTGTCTGGACGGTTCGGGCGCATGCGTGATGGACCGGACATAGGCCGCTGAACCGCGTTTGGCAAAAATCTTCGCGTCGGCAATGCGGGAAGACTCACGTCTTCCGCTACGAAGCAGCCTTTTTCTCTCACGGCGCGGCGGACCACACCACGCGGTAGAATTTGCAGCCGGGATCGGGACTCGTGTCGGTCCAGGTGCCGGTGGTGGTGTAGGTTTGAGTGGCGGTGGTGGCATCGGTCCAGGTCGTGAGATCGGTGGAGACTTGGACCTTTTGATACATGCCGCGCACGGCGGTCCAGCTCAGCGTGGCACTGCCGGAGCCGAGGGTGACGGCGGGTGAGAGGCTCTGGCTGAAGATGGTGCCGCTCCAGTATTTCTCCGCGAGGGAGAAGGCGCTCTGACCGGCCTGCGAGCCGACGTGGCGGCCATGGAAGTCGTCCTCGCTGGGATGGATGCCGCCGTAGCGTCGTGACTGACCGGCCTGATCGGCGGCATCGAAATACGAGCACCATTGCAGATCGACGGCGGCGCTGGGGCCTTTGTCGATCTGCATGGAATTGGCGGCGTAGGTGTGATGGTGAAAGCCGCCGGGGAAGTAGGGACTGCCAGTGATGCTCGCCAAAACCTCCGCCGCAGCGCGGCTGAAGGTGCTGTGACCGCTGATGTAACCGGGAAAGGCGGGCGTGTTGAAAGTCTTGCGCTGAAAGGGCAGCCAGTCCTTCGCCAGCATCCAGGTGACGAGGCTTTGATTCGTGGCGATGGAAGGCGCGGGGAGGTTGTTGTTGTGCTCTCCAGGCCAGGACTTCACGGCGATCTGGCCGATGAAGTTCGTGCCGAGCTGCGTGAAGCCGGTGTTGAGGTCGAAGATGTTGCGATGCTTGCCGCCGACAGCGGCGGTGTCGCTGGTGATGACCTCACACACGTCCGTCAGCAGCGGCAGGCCTTGCACATGATACGACGGGCCAGTGGGGTTCGATGACTGGCCTTTGCTGGCCATGTAGCGGATCATCGTGATGGGTCGCGGGCCGGAGTAGTAGCGCTTCAAAGACCACGCGGCACAGGCGGCATCGTGCGTGGCAGCGGAGAGGGAAAAATAGACCTTCACATCCCATTCCAGGTCGTTCACGACCGGGCCGATGCCACGGATGCGCTTCACCGTGGCGGGCATGTCAGCCACTTGATTCGCCAGCACATGCCAGTGGCCGGGCGGTGTTTCGGAATGCGGTCCGTCGGCCCAAAATTCAGCCAGCACGCGGGTGTAATCACCGCGTTTCACGTTGTTCGCGGCGTAGGTACCACCAGCCACGGGATTGCTAGAAAAGCCGGTGCCGCCATCGCTGCCGAGAGCGTTGTTGCCGATGGCACCGGGGGAGATGTTCACGAGCGTGTTGTCGTTGAGCTGGCTGCTGGCGATGAGCACGCCGAGAGCCTGCTGCTTGTATTCATGGTCCGTGGCGCTGGTGGTGCCGCCATGGCTGAGCCGCGAAGGGCCGGCAAAGGGATCGAGCCAGGGCTTCGTGGCATCGCTGCGGGTGAGGCTGAAGGGCGTGGTGGCGAGGCTTTGCACGCCGAGAAAGCTCTGTGCCCCGCCGGGGATCGGAATGCCGTTTTGCGTGACGCTCGTGGCGAGATCGAGCGGCTGCCAGTAGTTCGGATGCGTGCCGGTGGGAATGCCAAAGCCGAGGGGGCGATTCGAGACGAAGCTGGCATTCTGACCGAGCACGGAGAGGGAGAGGCCGGTGCTCAGATTGGGATTGATGCTCACCGTGTAGGCCTGCGGATAGCCCGTTTGATCAAAACCGTCATTCGCCGACCAATTCAGCACCGTCTGGCCGAGGCGTTTGCCGAGTTCCGCCGGTGTGGTGGCCGTGGTGATGGTCCCCTGCCCTGTGACCGGCGAGTAGCCGAGCGCGGTGAGCTTCGCATCGAAGGCATTTCGCAGCGTGGTGGTGGTAAAACGCTCGCGCAGCACACGATAGGCCGCGTAGCTGATGGCCTCGTGACGTGCCGCTTCGATGTCCGAGGGCCGCGGCGAGATCTTTTCGTTTTGCAGGTAGCCGATGGCCATGGCGTCATAAGCCGCCCAGGCATTGTACATGGCCGTGGCCAAGTGGAAGAGATTCCGCGCATGCAACGGCGGATTCGGGATGGTCTGCCGGATGGCGCTGAGGAGCTGCTCATTCCATTCCCTTGCCGCACTAAGAGCACGCAAACCTCCCGCTGAGGCCAAAAAGGCTAACACGAGCACCGCAGCGAATGGAAGACGTCGATTCATGAATGAGAGGGATTCTAGCAGAAGACCCAGTGGCCTGTCTGCATCGAAATCTCCCGGTTCGCCGAGCAAAGTTACCGCTGGACGAAGAATTCATGCGGGGCATGCGTTCTCACCCGACCATGAAAATCGCCTCGCTGCTCGCCACCACCCTTGTTTTCAGTTTTCAGGCTCTCGCCGCCGAATTCACCGTCACGGAGACGCCCACGGGCGGCGCGGTGGTGAAGGTGGATGGGCAGGCCTTTGCCGAATACGTCGTCGATCAGGCGAACAAGCCTTACCTCTGGCCGATCTACGGCCCCACAGGCAAATCCATGACGCGGGCTTATCCGATGCAAAACGTGCCCGGCGAGAAGCAGGACCATCCGCATCATCGCGGGCTGAACTTTGGTCACCAGAGCATCAATGGCTCCAACACCTGGGCGGAGAAGGCCACCTACGGCGAAAAGGCCAAGCCGGAATCCCTGGCGCTGCTGGGCAGCATCAAGCACTCCCGCTTTGGCACGCTGAAAGGCGGCTCCACGGCGGTCATCGAAGCCTATGCGGACTATGTGACCTCCGAAGGCAAGAAGACCGTCTCCGAGAAACGCGTGATGACTTTCATGGTCGAAGGCGACACGCGGATCATTGATGTGGACATCGACCTGATCGCCTCAAACGGCGATGCGGTGGTGGGTGATGAAAAGGATGCCGGCCTGAGCATCCGCGTGCCGCACAGCATGAGCGTGGACGCCAAAGAAGGCGGCCAGATCATCAACGCCAATGGCGACAAAGATGCCGACGCCTGGGGCAAGCGGGCGACGTGGTGTGATTTCCACGGTCCGGTGGAGGGCGAGCATCTCGGCATCGCCATGCTGAACCATCCCGCGAGCTTCCGCCATCCCACGCCCTGGCATGCCCGCACCTACGGTCTCTTCACCGCGAATGCCTTTGGTTTGTCTTCTCTCAAAATTCAGGCTGAGAGCGGCGAGATGATGCTGAAGCAAGACGAGCGCATCAAGCTGCGCCACCGCTTCATCTTCCACAAAGGCGACGAGAAGGCCGGCAAGATCGCCGAGGCCTTTGAAAAGTATGCGAAGGAGGAGAAGTAAGACATTGAATCGCCTGCGGGGTGAATGACGAAGGTCCAAAAACCAATGACGAAGGAGGCTCTTGCAAAACCCCCGCATTCTGGCGAATGCGCCCACACCGCGCCTCGCAGGCTCGTTCGCCAGAACGAGGATTTCGTGAGTCTTTTCAGGTTCTCTGTTTGCTTGCTTCTTCTGCTCCCTCTTCCTCTCATGGCTGAAAACCTGCGCATCGGCATCATCGGGCTGGATACCTCGCACGCGGAGCAGTTCACGCTGCGGCTGAACGACACGGCGAATCCGAACCATGTGCCTGGAGGTCGCGTGGTGGCGGCGTTTCCCGCAGCGAGTGCGGACATTGAGGAGAGCCGCAGCCGCGTGGAGGGCTTCACCGCCATCGTGCGGGATAAATTCGGTGTGCGAATCGCCGGCGGCATCGAGGACGTGTGCAATAACGTGGATGCCATCCTCCTGCTCACGTTGGATGGCCGTCCGCGACTGCCGCAGATGAAGCAGATCCTTTCCTTCGGCAAACCGGTGTTCATGGACAAGCCCGTGGCGGCCTCGCTGAAGGATGCAGTGGAGATTTATAGGCTCGCCGAGGCCGCGAAAGTGCCCGTTTTCAGCGCCTCAGCCATCCGATGGTATCCCGGCGTGCTCGAAGTGGCCAATGTGGAGAAGGAACCCGCTAACGGTGCCCTCTCGTATGGTCCGGCGCACATCCTGGCGCATCATCCTGATCTGTTCTTTTACGGCATCCATCCCACCGAGGCGCTTTTCACCATCATGGGCACCGGCTGTCTCTCGGTGAGCCGCGTGACCACGCCCGCTTCATCGGTCGTCACCGGCCTGTGGCAGGGAAGCCGCACGGGCACACTGCATGCCATTCATGAAGGCGTGAAGGCTTACAAGGTCATCCGCTTTGGCAAAAACGCCGTCACCGAGCAAAAGAGTGAGGGCGACTACACGCCGATGCTGCGCGAGATCATCAAATTCTTCCAGACGAAGCAGCCGCCCATCTCCGCGAAGGACACGCTGGAGATTTACGCCTTCATGGAAGCCGCCGAGGAGAGCAAACGCCGTGGCGGCAAGTCCATCTCCCTCCGCGAAGTGCTCAGCAAAGCCGGTGCGCCCGATGCCTGGCTCACCGCCGATCCGAAAGCCACGCCCGCACCTTCCACGAAGCCCACCGACAAGAAAAACCTCCCGCAACCGGGGAGTGAGTGAGGTCACTTCCTGCGCCGCAACATCAAGCTCATGAGCGTGCCCACTGCGAGCATGAAGCGTGAAGGCTCGGGCACGGCGGAGGCGGATAAAATGAGCGCGGGGCGGTTTAATGCAGTGCCGAAGTTTCGTGCGTTCACCACCATGCTCACATCCGCATTTCCTGCGGCGAGGCGGAAACTGGCGGTGATGCCGTTTTGGAGGTCATTCGCGAGTCCCGTGCTGGCGGTGAGCGTGGCGAGGACGGTGCCGGAATTTGCGCCGTTGTAGCTCACACTCCCGAGAGACTCATTTCCAGCGCCGACGACGGCTGCCATGCCGTTCCAAGTGATGGCGTTTTCGAGCCAGGTATCATCGGCGAGCCATTCAATGAGCACGAGACCGGCGGCGTTGGCATTGAAAGTGCCATTGAGCGGCGTGGCGGCGGTGAGTTGGAGCTGGAGGCTATCAAGCGTCCATCCTCCCACGCCGTACGCGGCATCAAACGTGGTCTTGGCGGTGGCGAGATCGAATTTCAGCAGTGAGGCAAACGGGCCGTTGGTGTTCGCCACGCCCGAACCAGACACGACCAAAGCACCAGATGAACCGAAATTCGACGCGGCTGCAGCAGCGCGGAGATAGGCATCGCCCGAATTTGGCGTCGCAGCAGCGGGTTGGATCGTCACCACCGTGGCAGCGGAGGCGGAGACGGCGAAGACGAGATACCAAAGCCCGCGCATCATGGCATCCGCGTGATTTTGAGACGGATGAAGGTTTTCCCTTCGATGATCGGGCCTGAAGCCGTGACGAGGCGAATGGGCTCCTCACCGCTGATTTCCACATCACTAACAAAGGCCGTGCCGGTAGGTGTGCCGCCTGCCGTGCTGGTGACGATGGTATCCCAGGTGTGGAGATCTTCGCTGGCCTGGAGTTCGTAAGTGAGATCGGTGGCACGCGGATCACGGCGGAAAGTCCCAGTGGCACCGGTGCCGCCCCCGGTGGATGCGAGCACGAGCCCAGCCATGCTGTTGCGGGTGGTAGGATCAAAGCCGTAGGCGTATTCGATGAGATTGCCGATGCTATCGCCATCGCCGTCGCCATCCGGCTGGATGTAGCCACCGGTGGGAATGCTGGGAAAATAAAGCGGTGCCCAGCGGTCATACTGCGGACTGGCGCTGGCAGGCAGGACGGCGTGGTAAAGGGTGAGCAGAGGCCGCTGGGCGGCGTTCAGCTCATCACGCGTGGCGAAACGCCGGGCCGTGCCCGTGGTGCCTTCCGAGATGCGGAGCACCCAGCCATGATTGGTTTCAGGAAGGTCACGCCACATCTGCAAATCTCGAGCGATGTAGGGCGAGGACCAGGTGAAGTCACCGATGGAAACCATGTTACTGACCGAGGCGGACGAGAAGGGGGAGAAATCCCCCCCACTGCTGTCCCAAGCGGTGCCGTCGAAGCTGGCATGACTCCAAGTGGCATCTCCAGCACCTGCAGATGCGGGAACCCCTTGCCCGTCGCCGCTTTGCACAGCACCCGCATCGGTAAGCCCCTCTCCCCAGGTATGCAGCATGCGATGCAGCGTGCCGATGCCAGCGGCGAGACCGCTTTGCGGGACTTTATTGACCGTAAGCCTGAGTGTAGCCGCAGCGATGCTGGTGCCTTCCGGCAGACTGCTGAGATCAAAGCCGAGCAGCGCACGCCGCAGGTGCCCGCCACCGCCGGAGATGAGCCTGCCCGCGAAAAGACCCGAGCCGAAGGAATTGCTGTGCGTGGTGAACTCCTCAAAGAGGGAGGTATCACGCACGGTCGTCATGGTGGTCATTTCGGCGCTGCTGGCGACGGGGACGATCTTAAAGAGGCTGCCAGCAGGCAGGCCATTCGCCAGCTCCAGCACTCCACCGGTGGTCTTCGTCCCGATGTAAAGCTCCCCGGACTCGTCTTCCCCCATGCACAGGATGCGCTGCCCAAGGATGGGATTTGGCCCCACGATCGGCAGCGCATTGGTGAGGGTAAAAACGCCACTGCCTAGGCTCGTCTCCTCAAGGCCCATGATTCGGCCATTGGTGTTGCTGGAGGTGGCACTATAGTCGCCAAACACGTACTTCCCCTGCATAGCAGGAATGGCGCTGCCACGATAAATGTAGCCGCCGGTGACGCTGAGCCCCAGCTGCGGCATCGTGGTGCCGGTGAGAGCGGAGGTCACTGTCACACCGGGGTGGGCGTATTCGGCGATGGGAGCGATCAGCGTTCCGCCTGGATGCGGTAGCGTGGAGGAAAAGCTTGGACGCTCCGTACCCTCCATGTAGCGCCAGCCGTAGTTCCCACCGCTGACGATGAGATTCACCTCCTCGATGCGACCCTGGCCCACATCGGCGCAAAAGCAGCGGTTCGTGCCGCCGGGGCGTTTATCAAAGCTGAAGCGCCAAGGATTGCGCAGGCCGTAGGCGTAGATCTCTTTTTTCAATCCCGGCGTGGAGGAGCCAAAGAAGGGGTTATCCACCGGGATCGTGTAGGTGAGAGGTCCTGCACCATCGGGATCGAGCGGCTCGATGCGGAAGATCTTCCCAAGGTAGTTCGTGAGATCGAGCGAGTTCCCGAGAGCATTCGAGGGCCGGGAGCCGCTGCCGCCCGTGTGGCCCACGTTGTTGTCATTGCTGCTGCCGCCGTCTCCAGTGCCTAAATAGAGCATGCCATCCGGCCCAAACTCGAGCTGGCCGCCATTGTGATTGTTTTGAGGCTGTCCGAACGTCAGCATCACGCGCTCTGTGGACGTATCCGCCTCATTCCCATTCGCGGCGGAAGCCTGGAACTCCGCCAGTACGCTCACATTGTCCTGCGGCGTGACCGGATTCGCCGTCGGCGTGGAGGCCGGGGCGCTGTAATACACATAGAAGCGGCGGTAGCCCGGCGAGCTCGAGTTTGCATACCCAGGATGAAACGCCATGCCAAGCAACCCGCGCTCCGAATAGCCTGTGTTGACAGCGATGACACGACCCAGGCCCGTCGAAGAGAGGTCGAGGAAAGGGGTGGGCAGCAGCATGCCTCCCTGGAAGATAAAAACCTTTCCCATTTGGTCACAGACAAACATGCGCCCGCTGCCGTCATTGGCGGTGGTGATATTCGTCGGCGAATGAAGCTGCTGGGTGCAGACCGGCTTCAAATACAGCGTGGGAAACGCCGCCTGGACAGCGGTGGCAGCTGACAAGGTAAACAGGATAGCGTAAATCAGTTTCATCGAGGCGTGTAGGTTGAGCCTCGATTGAATCAGACCGCTCGGAATCCGGCAAGACCTGTTTTGCCACAAAAAAGAATGACGAAGGCACCCGTCATTCGTCATTCCTCATTCGGCCTTCGCCATTTCCGCCGCAGGCGGTCAATGCATCTCCACCTCGCAGTGGCCGAGGCCGCCGCGGAAGTAGTTGAACTGCACGTTTTGATGATCGGCGAGCAGGGACATCGGCACGGCGCTATCGGCGAGGCGTTTCGAGATCATGAGAGCCGTCAGGCGCTGGCCGAGCGGGTTGTCATGCATGCCGGCGTGCCAGATGCTGACCTTCTCCGCCATCCACGTTTCCTTCGGGCCGACGGTGATGGCCATTTGTGGGACCATCGTGATATTGCCGCCTCCTGAGGTGCGGGCATTTTGCATCAGCGTGGCAGGATGCAGATCGACGATGCGGGTGCTGAGCTTGCGATATTCGGCAGGAGGTGGCGGCTCGTTCTTCCATTTGCCGGTGCGCTTGGGGGGATCGTTGAAGGCCCAGTGCTTGATGTCGCCCTGACCGCCCTGCATCAGCACGCAGCGCACGCCGCTTTGCCAGCTCTTCACATACTCGGCCACATCGGCCTTCGGGAAGTGCAGATGCGTATCCGGCATGCAGAGCTTCTTCTGCATGCGGTCAAAGCACAGCTCGCGTCCCGCCCGCTCGAAGGAAAGGGGATGCTCCATGCTCACCTCCTTTTTCGTGGCTTCATCATACCATTCATCCATGCCCCAGAAGTGGCCGTCCTTGATGGAAATGCCCAAGTCATTGATGAGGCGGGCCACCAGCGGAAGCTGCTCCGTGGGACCGATGGGGCCGCAGATGCCGGTGGGATTGTCCGGGGTGGCTTGTTTCCACGCGTGGATGTATTCGAGAGCTTCGGCGAGGTAAAAATCCTCCAGCGTGTCATACATGACGACCTTAAACCCAGGCCGGGAGAGCTGGCGAAGGTCACGCTCGGTAAGCCGGGCGGCGTCATTGATGAGATCGTAGTCCAGGGTGGTGTAGTCCCACCAGTCCGGGGCGATGTGGCTGATTTTGCGCGGCATGATTCGTAATCGGTTAGAAAGTTGATTCTCAGGGAGAACGCCCGGTTTGCCAAGAACTCATCGTGAAAAGGCATGAAAACAAAGGCCGCCCCCTGCCGCCCGGCCTCTCGATACGTCACGCAGCCCCCGAGGCCTGCGCATCCCCTTGACCATCGCTTGACCGCATCCTGAGCTCCATTTATCGATAGCCTTTCAATCTTCCAAATACCCTACCCCATGTCACTCCCCGCAGTTCTCCTCTTCGCTGGTCAAGGCGCTCAAAAAGTCGGCATGGGCCAGGATCTCGCCGAGGCCTTCCCCAAAGTCCGCCGCCTGCTCGACCAGGCGGATGCCGCACTCGGCTTCTCGCTGACCCAAGTGATGTTTGAAGGCCCGATGGAAGATCTGACGAATACCAGCCGCTGCCAACCCGCGCTCTATGCCCACGGCCTCGCCCTCCTCGAAGTGCTCAAAGCCAAGGTGCCGCAGCTCGAAATCACCGCCACCGCCGGTCTCTCCCTCGGCGAATTCACCGCGCATGCCGCCGCGGGCACGTTTGACTTCGCCACCGGCCTGAAGCTCGTCTTCCAGCGCGGCAGCTTCATGGAAGAAGCCTGTGAAAGCACGAAGGGCGCCATGGTCGCCATGCTTGGTGGTGAGGAGTCCGCCATTCGCCAGCTCGCCGCCGAATGCGAGGTGGATGTGGCGAACCTGAACGCCCCCGGGCAGATCGTGCTCAGCGGCAGCGCCGCTGGCATCGAGGCTGCCGCAGCCAAAGCCAAGGACAAAGGCATCAAGCGTGCCATCCCCCTGCCCGTGGCCGGAGCCTACCACAGCCGCCTCATGCAAACGGCCCAGGACAAACTAGCCGCCGTGCTGGCCGAAACCGCCCTCGCCACACCTCGCTGCACCGTCATGAGTAATTTTGCCGCCAAAGCCGTCTCCACCGCCGAAGACATCCGCGAGACATTGACGAAACAGGTCACCGGCAGTGTCCGCTGGGTGGAATGCATGCAAAGCCTCATCGACGCCGGTCACACACGTTTCATCGAACTCGGCCCCGATGGCACGCTGGCGGGTCTGATGGGCAAAATCGATAAATCGGTGCAGGTGATCACCATCAAAGATGTGCTGAGCCTGGAAGCCGCCATCGCCACGCTCACCGCCTGAGGTTCGTCGCTCGGGCTTCAGCCCGTTTTGGAGCGTAAACTCACGGGCTGAAGCCCGAACTACGAACAAAGCCTTCAGCAGTTCAGATCACCACACCCGCTCCAGCACCTTGTCAAGGAAGCCACGAGTGGCACCGGGGCGGAAACGCTTCTTCGCCCCATCTCCCGAAAAACTCGCCATGGGGCCTTTCTGATCCACCACGCGGATGGAGTCCACCTCGATGCGAGCCACTGGGCAGTCATTGCTATCCACCGGCATTTTCGAGATATGCTGGAGCACATCCAGGCCGCTCACCACCTGCCCGAAGACGGTGTACTTGCCCTCGAGAGCCGAGTAATTGCCGAGCGAGATGTAAAACTGCGAGCCATTCGATTTGCGGGAAGGGTTCACGTTGTCACTGCGGCGGGCCATGGCCACGGAACCGACCCGATGTGGGCGGCGGATCTCAGCTGTGATGCTGCGGTCCTCACCGCCGGTGCCCCACTGATCCCGCTTGTCTTCATCAGCCGTCAAAGGATCGCCCGTCTGAACGAGGAAGTTCTCGATGGCACGGTGGAAGGCCAAACCATCGAAAAATTTGCTCTCACAGAGGTCGATGAAATTCGCCACGGTCTGGGGCGCGGCATCGGGATAAAGGGCGATGACCACCACCTCCTTCGTCGCGCCGTAGGAGATGTCCATGATGGCCAGTTGGTGAACAGAATCCGGTGCCCACTGGGCAGGATCGTCCGCACGGGGCGTGAGCACCGGCGGTGGCTTGAAATTGCTACTCTGGCGTCCACCACGCGTGATGATGCGGGCACCTGGAGCCATTCCGCTGCTGGGGATCTGAGTGACGCCATTGATCGTACTCATCGGCAGGCCAGTTCCGGCAGAGCTGCCAGCATTCCCGGGTTTCTCCGCTGCCTGAAAGACGGATCTTTGAGCCTGCTCCGCGAGCTTATCGAGTTCCGCCTGAGACAACGTGGGGGCCGTGGTGGGCAGCACCGTGGGCGAAGCCTGCTGAGACGGGATGCTGGGGGAGACCGGCAGCGTCTGCGCCAGGGTAGGTGCAGCGAAAGCGACCAGGCAGGCCAGGAATCGGATCGGGAGCGGGGTCTTCACAGGCATTTAAAAAAGGCGTTCACATTCAAGCAGCTTCTGCGCCTTCTCAGCGAAGGTTCGCAGGCACGCTCACGGAGGGCTGGGCAGGAGCGGCAGCCGCCGGGGACTGGACAGGCGCGGCAGCAGCGGGGGCCTGGGCCGGTGCGGCAGATTCTGGATTGCCATAACCGGCCGCCGCAGCCGCCGAAGAATTGGATTGGAAGAACTGCTTCGGACCCCCGCGGGTCTTCCGTTGTGGCAGGCCCCATTTCACATCCATCTCGTCAGCCTGGGCTACCGAGGGATACTTCAGATCGGCGTTGTGGCCGCAGGAGATTAAAGCACAGGAGGCGATCAGGACGAGGGTGAGGCGGACAAGTGTCATGGTGGGAAAAGGTGAAAATCTTCTGGCTGGCGAGGCGGCGATAGTAGGCTGCCGGATTTCCGCTGGCAACTGCGAATCCTCCCCCTCTTGACTCGCCGCGCTACCCCTGCCATCTCAAGCCAGTCCATTTCATCAATCAAAAGTCATAATTCATAAATTCCCCATGGCCGCCCCCGCCCACAACTACACCGAAGACAGCATCAAGTCCCTCGACTGGCGTGAGCACATCCGCCTCCGCCCCGGCATGTACATTGGGAAACTCGGCGATGGCTCCCTCCCCGAGGACGGCATCTACGTTTTGCTCAAAGAAGTGGTCGATAACTGCATCGACGAGCACGTCATGGGCTTCGGCAACACGATCGAAATCGAGATCGACGATGCGCAAACCGTCACCGTGCGTGACTACGGCCGTGGCGTGCCGCTGGGCAAGCTCATGGAATGCGCCGCCCAGATCAACACGGGCGCGAAATATGATTCCGAGGCCTTCAAACGCTCCGTGGGCCTCAACGGCGTCGGCATCAAAGCCGTGAACGCTTTGAGCGAGTTCTTCGACATCCAGGCTTTCCGCGAAAACCAGACTCGCAGCATCGAATTCAGCCAGGGCCTTGTGCAATACGACATGGGCAAGCCAAAGCCCTGCACCGAGCCAAACGGCACCCGCATCGCCTTCCGCGCCGATACCGAGACTTTCGCGGATGACACGCACTACCGCGTCGATTTCGTCCGCGAGATGCTGCGCTTCTACGCCTGGCTCAATCCCGGCCTCACGCTCATTTTGCGCACCCATGCCGGTGAGGAGAAATTCAAATCTAAGGACGGCTTGATGGACCTCATCCGCACCAAATTGACCGAGCAGCCGCAGTATCCCATCATCCACATCGCCGGGAAGGACGTGGAAATCGCCTTCACACACGGCACCGGCTACGGCGAGGAGTATTACAGCTTCGTGAACGGCCAGAACACCACGCAGGGTGGCACGCACATCGCCGCTTTCCGGGAGGCCATCGTGCAGGAATGCCGCGAGTTCTTCAAAAAGCAGTTCGAGCCCGCCGACGTGCGCGGCAGCATCGTGGCCGCCATCAGCGTGAAAGTGCAGGAACCCGTCTTCGAATCCCAAACGAAGACCAAACTCGGCTCCACCCACATGGAGCCCAACGGTCGCAATCTGCGCACCCATATCCTCAATACCGTCGTCACCCAGCTCGATAACTTCCTTCACAAGCACGCCGATGTGGCCAAGGCGCTTCAGGAGAAGATCAACGCCAACGAAAAGGAGCGCAAAGAGATCAGCGGCATCCAAAAGGCCGCTCGCGAGAACGCCCGCAAGGCCAAAGTCTGCAACAAGAAGCTTCGCGACTGCCGCGTCCACTTCGATACCAAGGACAAGCGCCGCGACGAGAGCACGCTCTTCATCACTGAGGGTGACAGCGCCTCCGGCAGCATCACCAAGAGCCGCGATGTCGAGACGCAGGGCGTTTTCAGCCTTCGCGGCAAGCCGCTCAACTGCTACGGCCTCACCCGCAAGATCGTCTATGAGAACGAGGAGTTTTATCTGCTCGCCAACGCCTTACAGATCGAGGAAGACCTCGAAGAGCTGCGCTACAACCGCATCGTGCTCGCCACCGATGCTGATGTGGACGGCATGCACATCCGCCTGCTGATGATCACCTTCTTCCTCCAGTTCTTCCCCGAGCTCGTGCGTAAAGGTCACCTCTACATTTTGCAGACGCCGCTCTTCCGCGTCCGCAACAAGAAGGACACCTTCTACTGCTACAGCGACGAGGAACGCCAGCGAGCCATCCACATCTGCGGCAAAAGCTCCGAGATCACCCGCTTCAAAGGCCTCGGCGAGATCAGCCCCGATGAGTTCAAGCACTTCATCGGCCCACACATGCGCCTGGAGCCTGTCACCATCCGCGATCAGGCCCTCGACGAGCAAGGCCAGCCCATCCCCACCGAGCACAAGACCGTCAAAGAGATGCTCACCTTCTACATGGGCAAAAACACCCCCGAACGCCAAGGCTACATCGTCGAAAACCTCCGCATCGAGAAGGAACTCGAGTTCAACGAGAAAGGCGAACTCAAGACCGAAGACGACTTCAAACTCGCCGCCTAAGCCTTCCCCACCACCACGATCTCCGTAGCGGCGGGCGGCAGCACGCCGAAATCGTGTAAGCCTCACGTTCTCCGCTACGATCTCAGGCACTCCACAAACACGCGGCCTAACAATCATTGACGTTCTTGGCGCATGACGACAAACTCTCGCGTCATGAGCACCTTGATCGACATCGAAAAAGCCATCGAAAAGCTGCCCCAGGAGGATTTTCATCAGCTTCGCCGTTGGATAGCCAACCGGGATGATTCGCATTGGGATGACGAAATCAGCCAGGATGCCGCCGCAGGTCGATTTGACGATCTCCGCCGCCGCATCACCCAGGATCACAAAAACGGCCTTTGCACCGACCTGTGAAACACAAAGCTCATCCTGACTTCTGGCAGTGCTACAACCAATTGAACGCCTCCATCCAGCGGCTGGCGGATAAGAACTTTGAGCTTCTCAAAACCAACCCACGCCATCCATCCCTCCAATTGAAGAAAGTCGGCTCGGACCTCTATTCGGCGAGAGTGGGCCTCGAGCACCGGGCGCTAGCCTTTGATCTGGGTGAAGAGTGGGTCTGGTTTTGGATTGGTCCTCATGATGCCTATGAGCAGCTCATTCGTAGGTAGCCCCAAGCTCACCTCCATTTACAAAACACCGCGCTGGAAACACCTGCTTCTCCGCTGTTTCATAACCCATGACTGATTTCACCGAACTGACGAACCGTGCCCGCGAGGCAGCGGCTAGGGCGTATGCGCCTTATTCGAAGTTCCAGGTCGGCTGTGCGCTGGTCACGCAGGCGGGCGGCTTGTTTACTGGGTGCAATGTCGAGAATGCCAGCTACGGGCTCACGATCTGCGCTGAGCGGAATGCCATTTTTCATGCCGTCGCCTCCGAAGGACCGCAGATGCGTATCGCCTTACTCGCGGTCATCGCGCTCGGGCATGAGTTTCCGCCGTGTGGAGCCTGCCGGCAGGTCATCGCGGAATTTGCCGCGCCGGATGCACCCGTGTGTTTTCTTCAAAACGGCCTTCTCGTCGCGCAAACCCTGGCCGAACTGCTTCCATCCACCTTCCAGCTATGAAACTGCCCTCCTGTGTCCAACTCCTCGAAGCGAAGCCCGGCTATCCCGTGCTCGAAATCCAGCATCCGAATGCCACCGGTCGCGTGGCGCTGCATGGAGCGCATGTGATGGAATGGATGCCGAATCACAGCGATCCTGTGCTCTACATGAGCCCGGATGCACTCATTGAACTCGGCAAACCGATCCGTGGCGGCATTCCCATCTGCTGGCCTTGGTTCGGACCGCATGCAGACAGCTCCAAGCCCGCTCACGGCTTCGTCCGCACGATGATGTGGGAGTTTGACCGGGCACGCGAGACGCCCGCCGGAGTCGATCTCGTGCTCAAACTGGCCGATTCATCCGAGTCGCGGCTTCTCTGGCCCTTCGGCTTCGAGGCGCGGTTGCACATCAGCATGGGTTTGGAGCTTGAGGTGGGCCTGGAGGTCACGAATACCGATTCGAAGCCCTGGACCATGACCGGTGCCTTGCACACCTACTTCAGCGTTGGCGATGTGCGGCAGATCACCCTCCATGGCCTGCATGGCACGCAGTATGTCGAAGGCCGTCTTTCACCGGACAAGCGCCCGCAGGAAGGTCCCATCGTCATCGACCAAGAGGTGGACCGCCTTTACGCCTCCGACGCCCCCGTGATCGTCGATGATCCCGTCCTCAGCCGCGAGCTGCGCATCGAAAAAGCCGGCAGCCTCAGCACCGTCGTCTGGAATCCCTGGATCGAAAAATCCACCCGCCTCGCCGATCTCCCCGATGAGGCCTACCCGGACTTCGTCTGCGTCGAGACCACCAACGCCGGCGATGACGCCGTCACCCTCGAAGCCGGCGAAACTCACCTCCTCTTCACCCGCCTCTGTGTCCGCCCACTCAAAGATGCGCCGATGCCCTCGCCGACGCTGCCTGAGAGCGGGCTGTTTGCGTAATACACCAACTCAAAGCGACACGCCCCGTTTCCACGGCAGGAAGTCATCTTGGCCAAGCGACACGGCTTTCGGCACATAGCCGCCACTCGCGGTGGCGATGACGAGGTCGAGGACTTCCTCGCCGCATTGCTCGACAGTCTTTTCGCCAGTGATGATAGGGCCGCAGTCGTAGTCGATGAGGTCCGGCATGCGTTTGGCGAGCGTGGTGTTGGTGGCAAGCTTCAGCGTGGGGCACACGGGATTGCCAGTGGGCGTGCCGAGGCCGGTGGTGAAAAGAATCATGGTGCATCCCGCGCCCGCGAGTGCGGTGGTGGACTCGACATCGTTGCCCGGCGTGCAGCAGAGCGTGAGGCCGCCGCCCTTGCGAATCGGCTCGGCGTAGTCGGTCACATCCACGATGGGTGCATTGCCGCCTTTTTTCGCGGCTCCGGCGGATTTGATGGCATCGGTGATGAGGCCATCGCGGATGTTTCCAGGGCTTGGATTGGCGTCGAAACCACTGCCGCAGGCCTGCGCCGCGCCTTCGTAAGCACGCATGAGGCTCACAAACTTGTCCGCCAGCTCCGCAGAGACGCAGCGGTCGCACAGGCTTTGCTCCACGCCGCAGAGTTCGGGGAACTCGCTGAGCACCGGTGCCCCGCCGAGCGCGGCGAGGAGGTCGGCGGTGTGGCCGATGGCTGGATTTGCCGAGATGCCGCTGAAGCCATCGCTGCCGCCGCATTCCACCGCCATGATGAGATCACTCAGCGGGCAGGCTTCGCGGGTCTGCTCGTTCGCGGTGGCGATGCCGAGGAAGGTATCGCGAATGGCCCGCTGCATCATGTCACGCTCGGACTGGCTTTTTTGCTGCTCATAGACCAGCAGCGGCTTTTCGAGCTTCGGATATAACGCGGCCATTTCCTGCTCCAAAAGGCTCACCTGCGCATGCTGGCAGCCGAGGCTCAGCACCGTGGCTCCGCAGACATTCGGGCTGTGGATGTAACCGGCCAGCAGTCGGCAAAGCGCCTGCGCATCCTGCCGTGTACCGCCGCAGCCGAGGCCGTGCTCGAGGAATTTCACACCATCGACATTCGGAAACAGCCGCGAGGCCTTCTCCGCCGATTCCGCCTCCAGCATCGCGGCCTCGATCTCCTCACGCGAGGCACCGCGACGGTGCAGATCGGCCAAGGTGCGAGCGAACCGCTCATACGGCGAGGTTTTGCCATAACCCAGCTCCCGCACCAGCGCCTCACGCATGAACCCGAGGTTGCGATTCTCACAGAAAACGAGCGGGATGACCACCCAGTGGTTCGCCGTGCCAGCGGGGCCGTGTGGGCGTTTAAAGCCATTGAACGTGCGTGTCTTCCACTTCGAGACATCCGGCGGCGCCCACGAATAGGCGCTCTGCTTTCCGGCAAAGGTGGCGCTGGCATGCTGGAGGTTGCCCGTGTGGAGTAAGGCGCCTGCGGGCACGGCCTGCGTGGTCTTGCCCACCAGCACGCCATACATCGTGACCCTGTCGCCAAGGGCGAAATCCTTCGCGGCGAACTTCTGCTTCGCGGGAATCTTCTCGCGCAGTGTCCATGATTGGCCGTCGAGGTTCACTGAGGTCGCGGCGTCGAGGTCGCGAAGGGCGACGATGGCATTGTCAGCAGGATGGATGCGCAGGATGGGCGTCATGGGAAAGGGAGTGGAAATCAAACGAAGTCACTGGGGGTTGTCGAGAGCGAATGAAACTTGCCTTGTCATCCTCTTTTCCGCTAGAAGTGTCCGCATGATCCCAAATCATTCACCCTCCGAGGTCGCCCGTGAATGGTTTCAAAAGGTCTGGAACGAGCGGGATGAATCCGCCATCGACCGCCTGCTGAGCCCCGAGACAGGCATCGACAGCCTGCACTTTGAGGACATGACCGTCTTGCGCGGCCCGGAGCCGTTCAAGCCCTTCCACAAGGCCATGCTCAGCGCCATCCCTGACCTACAGGTGACCATCAACAAGGTCATCGAGCAGGGCGACTGGGTTTCCGTGCGCTTCGTCTGCCAAGGCACCCACACCGGTCCCGGCCTCGGCTTTGAGCCGCATGGCAACCTCGTCCAGTCCTCCGCCATGGCCATGGGGCGCGTCGAAAACGGCCAGTGGGTCGAAGGCTGGATCGTCGTGGACTTCTTCGCCCTTCAGAAGCAGGCGAATGGAGCGATGCGGATCTCGCGGGTGGAATGAGGTCAAATGCTCAATGCATCAAATCCAAGAAGCTGCGCAGGAACTCAGCCGTGGCGTTGATATGCTTGATGTCTTGGTAATGTTTACCTGTGGAGATGCACAGCCAGAGGTGGGCCGTTAAGCTACATTGGAAGCGAGAATTCTCGGGATCGCAGTCCGCAGCCTGATCAGGATCGTATCCCCACATATTGAGTAGAGCGATACGGCGCGGAAGGGAACTCAGAGGCTGTTCATTCCAATCGTATTCTTTCCTATAGTAACGCAAACCCCAGTCACTATGGGTAGATTCTCGGTCGAAAACGATGACGACAGGGACTTCACCATCGAACTGCACGGCGATAGGCTCATAAAGCCCCTCCCAGACGAATCGACTGCCATGCCTTTCGAATTCGAGCCGCTCTCGCCGGTCGCCGCCACCGAATCCGAACGCGTGCCCAAAGCTGAAGTAGTGCCATTCGGAGCCTTGATTGCGCACCTCAAGAGTAGTGCCATCTGCCAAGGTCACATTTACACGATCATCCCAATGATCGTGCAGGAGGTAGGAGAACACACTTAAAGCCAACAGACCGAACAAGCCGATGAGCAGCAGGGTAAGCGCAATTTTTTTTGGCCGATTTATCATGCCGAAACTAGGTCAAAGAGTCCCGAAAGAGAAACGTAAAGATGACACTCTGCCAAAGGACCACAAAAAAGAGGCCGCTCGAAAGCGGCCTCTCCGTGAGTTGGGAACTGTTGGCGTCAGCGATTAGCCGTTGTCTTCAGCAGGGGCGGGAGCGCCTTCACAAGCGGCGGCAGCGGCGTCCCTCTCCTTCATGGCGGCTTTGCGGCTCATCTTGATGCGGCCTTTGTCGTCGATGCCGATGTGGCCGACTGGGTCACGGACAAGGAGTCATGCCTTCGGCGGCGGCCAATTTGCTTTGAGCACGATCAAAGCAGACAAAATGATAGGCTCCGAACTCCTGAGCGCTGGCGACGTGAATGATGTCCATGGTGCCAAAGGTCTCCGGGCCGGTGTTGCGCATGCAAATGCGCTGCGCGGCGGGATACATTCTCCGGCTCGTAAGGTCTCGCCTGACCAGTACACCATCGGCAAGGGCACGTTTAAGCAGGTTCAAAGCCTCAATGGAATCCCGTTGGCTGACTCCGCGCTGAAACACACTGCTGCGAATGGCATTTTCCGTTTCGAGTAGCACAAGCGGAGTGACGTGGAGCACCACGCGGCTCTCTGCCCACCATTTCCAGGCTCTGGGGCCATTTTGATCACCCAAAAAGGCAGACACGAGAAAGCTGGCGTCCGCGAAGTGCATCCAGCTCAACGTCCCTGACGAAGTTCACGCACGAGATCAGTTGCATTCCAGTTCTGCCCTTCACCCCTGCTGGCGCATGCTTTTTGATACTTGGCAAAAACAGCCTCGGGTATCCGACGAGTGCGTGCAGGTCGAGCTTTGGCAGTTGCGGCGCTTTTCATGGCGGGAAAATGCTCTTCCGAATTCGTTTGGCAATGGGGGAATAAAAAAGAGGCCGCTCGAAAGCGGCCTCTTCGTGAGTTTTGGGAGCTGTTGGCGTCAGCGATTAGCCGTTGTCTTCAGCAGGAGCAGGAGCGGCGTCACCACCAGCGGCGGCGGCGTCTTTGTCCTTCATGGCGGCTTTGCGGCTCATCTTGATGCGGCCTTTGTCGTCGATGCCGATGCACTTGGCGGTGACGATGTCGCCGGTCTTGACGACGTCTTCGGTCTTGTTGACACGGAAGTCGGCGAGTTCGCTGATGTGGATGAGGCCGTCTTTCTTGCCACCGAGGTTCATGAAGGCGCCGAAGTTCGTCGTGCTGACGACCTTGCCGGTGTAGAGCTTGCCGACTTCGATCTCCTGGGAGGTGCCGCTGATCATTTCGATCGCACGCTCGATGCCTTCCTTGCGGCTGGCATAGACGTACACAGTGCCGTCGTCTTCGATGCTGATTTCAGCACCGGACTCAGCCTGGATGGCTTTGATGTTTTTGCCGCCAGGACCGATGAGTTCGCCGATCTTGTCAGGGTTGATCTTGATGATCTCGATGCGTGGAGCGTAGGGGCTGAGCGGACGGACTTCGGCGATGGCCTGAGCCATGGCAGAGAGAACCTGGGTGCGACCGGCCTTGGCTTTGGCGATGCCTTCTTCAAGGATGCTGAGGGGCAGGCCGGGGAGCTTGAGGTCGAGCTGGAAGCCGGTGACGCCTTCGCTGGTGCCGCAGAGCTTGAAGTCCATGTCGCCGAAGTGGTCCTCACTGCCGATGATGTCGAGCATCGTGAGGTAGCGTTTCATGTTGTCGCCATCGAACTCGGTCACAAGACCGACGCTGATGCCGCCGACAGGGCGCTTGAGAGGCACACCGGCGTCGAGGAGGGCCATGACGCCGGAGCAGACGGAGGCCATCGAGGTGGAGCCGTTGGACTCCATGACTTCGCTGCTCACGCGGATGGCGTAGGGGAAGGTGGCCTTGTCAGGGATGACAGGCTCGATGGAGCGCTCGGCGAGAGCACCATGGCCGATTTCACGACGGTTCTGACCACCGAAGCGGCCGGTCTCACCGACGGAGAAGGGTGGGAAGTTGTAGTGAAGGATGAAGCGCTTGGACTCTGGGCCACCGGCGTAGGTGTCCATTTCCTGGGCTTCGTCAGCCGGGGCGAGGGTGGCGATGGAAAGGGCCATCGTTTCGCCACGGGTGAAGCTGGCGGAACCGTGCGTGCGAGGAAGCACGGAGGCTTCGCCGGAGAGCTGGCGGAGCTGGTCGATGCCACGTCCGTCGCAGCGGCTCTGCTTGTCGAGGATGGAGATGCGGAAGGCTTTCTTCTGGAGGTAGTCGAAAGCCTGGCTGACTTCGAAGGCGGTAGCTTCGGGAAACTTGGCCTTGATGGCCTCGGCGACTTCGTCTTTCAAAGCGCCGACGGCTTTGCCACGGGCGACTTTAGACGGCGTGTAGAGAGCGCCTTCGATGCGGTCGCCAGCGACGGCGTAGGCGATTTCGAGGAGTTCGTCCTTCACCAGCATGAGGGGCACTTCACGCTTGGCTTTGCCAGCGAGCTTGGTGAGCTCTTCCTGGGCGGCGACGATCTTGGTGACTTCGGCTTGAGCGAAGTGGAGGGCTTTGACGAACTCAGCCTCAGGCAGTTCGTTGGCGGCACCTTCGATCATGATGACGTCGGTCTTGTTGCCGACGTACACGAGGTCGAGGTCGCTATCGAGGCGCTGGGCCTGGGTGGGATTGATGACGAACTCACCATTGAGGCGGCCGATGCGCACCGCACCGACAGGGCCGGCGAAGGGAATGTCGGAAACGCAAAGAGCGGCGGAGGCACCGTTCATGGCGCAGATGTCCGGGTCGTTCTCGCCGTCGGCGCTGAGGAGGATGGCGACGACCTGGGTGTCGTAGTAGTAGCCTTTCGGGAAGAGCGGACGCAGTGGGCGGTCCGTCATGCGGCAGGTGAGGATTTCTTTTTCCGTGGGGCGGCCTTCGCGCTTGAAGTAACCACCGGGGAAGCGGCCTGCGGCGGAGGCTTTTTCCTTGTACTCGACGGAGAGCGGGAAGAAGTCCTGGCCGTCCTTCACTTTCGTGGCGGAGACGGCGGTGACGAGGACGATGGTGTCACCGAGACGGACGGTGACGGCGCCATCGGCGAGTTTGGCAAATTTGCCGGTTTCGATCTGGAGGGTTCCAGCACCGAGCTGGATGTTTTGTGTGTGGATAGCCATGGTGGCAGTATGTTTGTGTTTTGGTTTAGGGGAAAAAGTAGCCGCGAAGGGCTAAGGGCGTAGGACAGAGAGACAGGCTCCGGTATGCGGGTGCGCTAAGGGTGTAGGCTGCGCCAAAAACGAGGACGATCATGCGTCCTGAAAATGGCTCGATGCTCTTCGCCTTTTGCTCTACGCTCTGAAACACGAAGGGCGATGCGTGTGGCATCACCCTTCGGTAAATTTGGAGATTAGCGGCGGAGGCCGAGGCCCTTGATGGCGGCCAGATAGCGCTCGTTGGCGGTCAGCTTGAGGTAATCAAGCAGTTTGCGGCGGCGGGCGACCATTTGCAGGAGGCCACGACGGGTAGAATGATCTTTGGAATGCGCGGCGAGATGCTGCGTCAGTTCGTTGATTCGCTTCGTGAGGATGGCAATTTGCACATCTGAACTGCCGGTGTCTTTGGCATGCAGTTTGAAGGAGGCGGAATCGATGGTGGAGGCTTCGCTCATGTGAGGTATAAAATTACCAGCAACTTGCCGGCAAGGTGTGTTTTTGGTGGGTTGAGGGTCGTGATTCTGGCATCGAAGGATGTTTTGGCAAGCAGAAGTTTCCTTCTCAGGCTGACCATGGGACTCACTTTTGGCAAATGACGCGGGCTATCGGCATCAAAGCCGCAAGTTGTGCAACGGAAGCCCTGAAGGCGGCGTTCCTTCCATCTCATGACTTCCCTGCGGCTGCTATTCCCCTTCATTCTGACCTCCACCGCCCTGCTCCAAGCGGAAAACTGGCCGCAGTGGCGCGGGCCTCGGCTGGATGGCACGTCGAAGGATTCCGGCTTTCCGGTGACGACCGAGGGAAATGTGACGTGGCAGGTGACGCTGCCCGGCAGCGGCCATGCCTCGCCGATCGTGTGGGAGGACCGTCTTTTCACGGTGGCGGCCCGGGCCGAGAACGAGGAACGCGTGCTGCTGTGTCTCGATCGAGCCTCCGGGAAGCTCCTGTGGCAGTCCACCGTGCTGAAAGCGCCGCCGGAGGGCATTCACAAGCTGAACTCCCTGGCCTCCAGCACGCCGGCGACGGATGGCATCTATGTTTTCACCGCGTTTCTCGACAACACGCCCACCGAGGCCACTCGCCAGGCCAACGAAGGCCGCGTCATCCCGAAGGGCGAAGTGCCGAAAGGCACGGTGGTGATCTCCGCGCATGATTTTTCCGGCAAACAGGTGTGGCAGGTGCGTCCGGGCCTCTTCTCCAGCAAGCACGGCTTCTGCTCCAGCCCCATCGTTTTCGAGGACAAAGTCATCGTGAACTGCGATCACGATGGCGATGGCTACATCGTGGCTCTCGCCAAAGCGGACGGCAAAGAGCTGTGGCGCATCGAAAGGCCAAACAACACCCGCAGCTACTGCGTGCCGCTCATTCGCGAGATCGGCGGTCGCACCCAGATGGTGCTCAGCGGCACGATGTGCGTGACGAGTTACGATCCACGCACCGGAAAACTGCTGTGGATCATTGATGGTCCGACGGAGCAGTTTGTGGCCTCGCTGGTCTTCAGCGATCAAACAGGTCTTCTTTATATGACCGGCGGCTTTCCTGAGCATCACCTGCTGGCCATCAAGCCGGACGGCAGCGGCAATGTGACGGATACCCACATCGTCTGGCGCACGAACAAGGGCGTAGCCTATGTGCCATCTCCCATCGTGGAAGGCGGGCACTTTTTGATCGTGTCCGATTCCGGCGTGGCGCACTGCTTTGATGCCAAATCGGGCGAGATCCTGTGGGAGGAGCGTCTCCGCGAGCATCACGCCAGCCTCAGCAGCGCCGAAGGTCGCGTGTATTTCATCAATGACTTCGGCATCCTGCGCAGCGTGAAGCCCGGCAAGGCCTACGAACTCGTGGCGGAGAGCGAGCTGAAGGAGAAAGTCTTCGCCTCGCCCGCTCTGAGCGAGGGGCAGATGTTCATTCGCGGTGAAAAATCACTCATCTGCCTCGGCAAACGCGGAGCGAAGACGGCGTCGCGTTGATTTGAGGTGGTATCGCGAAGTCGTCAGAAATGCGGCTTGTGAACGGCGTGGGCTTTGAGGTAGGCTCGGCACGAATTTTTCTCTCAAAATTCCCCCCGATGAGCGACGACACCTCTCCCCAGGTCCCGGAAGATCCCTCCGACTCCATGTTTCCCTCGCTGGAGGAGCTGGCGGCGCTGCTGCCCCAGTATGAGTTTCACGAGCTGATCGGCACGGGCGGCATGGGAGCCGTATATCTGGCGCGGCAGTATTCGCTGGACCGCTGGGTGGCGATCAAGGTGCTGCCGAGGTCCGCCTCGCAAAACCCGGAGGACGCCTCTCGCTTCATCACTGAGGCGCGGTCCATGGCCAAGCTCACCCACAGCCATATCGTGGCGGTGTATGATTTCGGCCAGACGGTGCAGGGGCAGTTGTACCTCGTGATGGAGTATGTGAAGGGCCATGACCTCCATCATCACATCCATCAGGGAGATCTGAATGAGACCCGCATCCGCGCCCTGGTGAGGCAGCTCTGCGAAGCGCTGCAATACGCCCACGAGCACAGCATCATCCACCGCGACATCAAGCCCGCGAACATCCTTATCAACGAGGACTGGCAGGCCAAGATCGTCGATTTCGGCCTCGCCAGCCATCAGTCGATGGTCATGACGGATGTGGAATACGGCACGCCCGAGTATGTGGCGCCGGAGCGGCTGGAGACTGGGGCCGTCGTCGATCACCGGGCGGATATTTATGCCCTCGGCGTGGTCATTCACGAGATGTTTACGCGGAAGACACCGCAGGCCGCAGGCTCCTCCGCCATGAGCGGCATGCCGGAGGCTTTTACCAATGTCATCGCCCGCTGCATCGCCCCCAGCCCGGGGAATCGTTTTCAGAAGGCGGGGGAAATTTTGACCTACCTAGCCACGGCGGATTCACTGCGCAAAGCCGCGCCGCAGGCCGCCGCGAAGGCCCCTGCCCCGCCGCCGCACCTCCAGGCCCGCGTGAAACGCCCCTCGCGGGACGTGGATACTGGCCCGCAGGGCAATGGCGAGGCGATGAAATGGCTCTGGGCCGCCGCCGTCGTGGTGCTGCTGGCCGCGGGCTACTGGTTCATTCAAAATCAACGCACCAAAGGCCCGGCACCCGCCTTGGTGAATGCTGAGAGCAAAAAAGACGAACCTGCGCCACCGCCGCCTTCCGAATCTCCTGCCAAGGAAGAACCCAAAATGGCCGAAACGGGCACGAAACCTGCCGAGCCTGCTCCCACGCCCGAAACGCCGAAAATGGCCGCCGTTCCCGAGGGTCCCTTCAAACTCGCTCCGGGCGATTTCGGCATCGAAAAGCGCCTCAAAGGCCACGAGATGCAGCTCTACGCCTGCGCCATTCTCGCCGACCAGCGCCGCGTGGTCACCTCTGGCCGGGACAACACGATCCGTGTCTGGGACGCGGCGAAAGGGAAGGAACTAAAAAAGCACACCTCACCCATCGACACTTTGTCCAACATGTCGCCCTCGCGACAGGGCACTCAAATCCTCCTTTCATCCGCCGCCTCGGACCAAGCCGCCATTTTCGATGTCGAGACGGGCAAAACCATCGCCACCGTGCGAGTGCCTGGCCCGAATTTGCAGGAGGCGGTTTGGGGGCCGGATGAATCCAGCGTCTTCCTCACCTGCCGGGACATGAAAGGCGGCGTCTATCGCTGGGAGCCAGCCACCGGGCCAAAGCTCACCCGGCTCGAATGGCCGCAGACTGCCTACCAGGTGCTCATCGAGCGTGATCCGGCCACCCTGGAGCCGCAAAACCTCCTCATCACCGGAGCCACCATCAAGATCGACACCGCCCCGAGCACCACAACGAACAACTCGAACACTCCTCGTTATATCAATGACAAGGTCATGGCCGGCTTTTTCTCCCTCGATGGCAAGACGAACCTCGGCCGCCCATCGGGCTACTCCGGCCATTATAACCGCCTCTCCATTTCCCCGGATGGCACCCGCGCCGCTGGCGGTAGCCAAACCTATGCCGTCTTCGATGCGAAGACCTTCAACCGCCTCGTCGTCCTCTCCCCGCCGGGGGCCAACACCTTCACGATGCACTCCGCCTGGCTCGCCGGAGGCCGCGTGCTTGTCGTTTCCAATGTCATCAACAATGCCAGCAGCATGCTGCGCCTGATCGAAGCGGATACCGGAAATGAATTAGCCCGACTGGATCTCGGTGGCCTCCGTGCCACCCAGCTCGCCGTCTCACCCGAAGGCTCCTGGATGCTCGCCACTGGCTTTTCGGTGAATGGAAACGACACCAAGCCCGAGCATTTTGACGGCCTCATCATCCGCCTGCCTGATTTTTCTAAAATGGGCACGGACAAAGGCATCGCCGCCTTTGCCGGCAGGCAGCTCGCCCGACTCAGAACCGTCGATCCTGAGCTCGACGGCCAGCTCAAGGCCGCCGTGACGGCTCCTGGGCTGCTTTTGGGAGACGAACCCATCCTCGCCCAGGTGCGTGACCTCACCACCAAGTATGGAGCCGCATTAAAACGTGCCGCCGCCACCGCCGCGCCGAAGGATCGCCCGCTCATGATTGCTGAGGCCGATGCCATCGCCACCGGCGCAGGCGTCCCCGATGCCGCCACCGATGCCGCCACGACCGGCGAGCACCTGCGCTTTCGCGGCATCTACCGCCAGCAGCTGGCTCAATTGGAGGCCAAACGGAAGCAAAGCGCCGAAAGCGTCCGCCAAACCTTCGAGGCCAGCGCCAAAGCTCTCGCCGCGACACGCTCACAAGCCGGAGACCGCCTCGGTGCCGCCCGCTGCACGGCTTTGCTCGCCAGTTTGGCTGATTTGAAGCCCTTCACCGAGGTCGTCGCCTCCGCCTTCACCACCGCGAAACCGGCCCCCTTTCCCTCTTCCGCACCCACCGTCGCCGCCACTCCCACCACTCCTTCTCCGGCCCCCGCGCCGTCCTCAGGCCAGCGGCTCCAGCGCACGGGCAAGCCCGGCGAGCTGATCAAAATCGAACGCACCACCAAAAACGGCTATATTGGCAACAACCGTTCCCGAGTCGGTTCCGTGCCACCAAATATCGGCCCCGTCCTCCAAGTCGTGAGCACCGATTACCATGGCATCGCCCTTTTGCCCGATGGCAGCCTGAAAAGCTGGGGAGCCTGGGACGGGGAATCCACCGCTCACAGCATCCCCGCCGAGGCCAAGGACGTGGTGCTCATCCAGACCACCGGCAATGAAAGCGCCGCCCTGCTAGCCGATGGCCGCCTCTTGGTGTGGAACGAAACGGGCGAAAATCGGTTCAGAAACACGCCCAAGGGCGTCACCATCACCGCCATCCGGCCCATGGGAAACTACGGCTTCTACGCCCTTGGTGACGATGGCAGCGCCACCCATCTCACCACTTACAACGTCATCGACGGCGTCGCCGTTCCTTCCGGCACCACGGGCGTGACAGATCTCTCCGGCGAATACAGCACTGGCTGGTTTGCCGCGAAAAAGGACGGCAGCATCCTCCACTGGGGCAAAGACAACCTTTATATCGGCCAGCAGCATGTCTCCGTGAAGGACGCCCTCGCCGTGGCGGTTTCGGATGAGTTTCTCGTCGTCCTCCACCAAGACGGCACCGTGGACGGCTGGGGAACCACGGAGGACCGCCAGCGCTTCCGCGTCCGCAAATATCCCGGTGCCCTCCGCGTCCTGCCAGATCCCGCCGGCCGCATCTTCCTCATCGAAAAAGCCGGAGGCGAATGGGCCGCCGAGCTCAATCCCTCCAATTATGAGTACCACGAGGAGCAGCGCCTCGGCACCATTGAGGGGAAACTCAAAGGCTGCACCAGCGTGGCCCTCTCCTCGATGTACATCTTTGGCGTGAAACCAGCCCCGTAAAGCCCCCGGCACGGGAAGTCCGAAATTCGAGACTCGTTTAGCGCCACACTGCGCCCGAGCTGTCCCTTGGGTCCTTCACGTCCCTTCTGTCCCTCCCGTTACTTTTTCACCCCTCCAAAGCTCGCACTTGCCAAAAAGCACTCATGATGTAATAATTTGATCAAATTAACTTCTCATATATAAAAGTTTTTTAGCTTTTGGAGCTAAAAAGTTATGAAATATATGGATTTAATGTTGCCTCTATCTTTTTGATTACCTATAATACCGGAAACCGAGATCATTTTAAAACCCATAGCTCTAAGGAACCTACACCATGACCAACGGCATCAAGAACCCAGCCAAAGACCACGCCCAATTAGCAGACTTCATTCTGTTCAGCCAGCGTGAGTTCCTGCTGAACCTCTCCCGCGAGCTGAATCGGGATAATATCTCCTTCGCCCAGTTCTTCCTGCTGAGCTATCTCTCCACCTCCCCGGAGCTCACCATGACGGACATCGCCCGCAAGATGGGTCACTCCACCGCAGCCGCCACCGGCCTCGTCGATCGCCTCGAAAAGCTCGGCTACATGGAGCGCACCCACGCCATCGAAGACCGCCGCAAGGTCCTCGTCCGCATCACCTCCCAGGGTCTTCAGCTCGTCTCCCGCCTGCGTGACGAACTCCAAAACCAGGTCGCCGCCGCCATGAGCGAGACCTCCGCCACGGATGCCGCCCAGTTCATTACCTCGTATCGCAACCTCGATACCGCCGTCGTGCGCTAAGCGCCCTTTTCCCCAACACAGCCAGAAACCATCGAGGGCGCAGCGGATTCTCCGTTGCGCCCTTGGTGTTTATTCAGGATAAGAGCCGCCATGCCCTCGATGACCTTCCCCGCCCTCGACGCCCTCGCCAGCGGCGGATTCGCCCATCGCTTCACTCTCCGCCACCCGGAGATCGATGTGAACGAGGAGCGTGCCGTGGTCGTCGAGCGCCTCTGGGCCTGGCACCGCCAGCAGGCCGCCGAGATAGGTTTTGATCCCGATCACCTCTGCATCGGCGAGCAGGTCCATGGTTGCGAGGTGGCCGTGATCGAAAAAGCGCCCGAAAAGCCTGTCCCCGGCACCGATGGCCTCATCACCTGCGTTCCAGGCCTCGTGCTCGGCATTTATGTGGCCGATTGCGGAGCCGTTTTCATCCTCGATACCCGCACCGGAGCCTGCGGCCTGCTCCACTCCGGCAAAAAAGGCAGCGAGCTAGGCATCACCGCCCGCGCCTTGAACCTCATGGCCGAGCGATTTGGCTCCAAGCCGGAGGATTTGCACGTCCAGCTCGCCCCCTGCATCCGCCCGCCCGCCTACGAGATCGACTTCGCCGCGCAGATCCGCCAAAACGCCCTCGATTTCGGCATCCCCGCCGCTCAGTTCCATGATTGCGGCATCTGCACCTCCTCAGACGCCTCTCGCTACTACTCCTACCGACTCGAAAAAGGCCGCACCGGCCGCATGCTCGCCCTTTTGGGCCGAAAAGCCTGATTTTAGCTTTTAGCCTTCATCTTTGATCTTTTCCCTCAATGACGCTCCTTTCTCCCGCCAAGATCAATCTCAGCCTCCGCATCCTCGGCAAGCGCCCGGACGGCTTTCACGAGATCGAAACCCGCCTCGTCCGTCTTGCCTTTGGTGATACCGTGGAGGTCGAGCACCTCGGCGCAGGCACGAATGTGGCCTTCACCTGCTCCGATCCCACCGTCCCTTCCGACGAGTCCAATCTCGCCCTCAAGGCCCTCCGCGCCTTTGAGAGCCGCACCGGTCAGCAGTCCTCCTGGCGCATCCATTTGGAAAAACGCATCCCGCATGGGGCTGGCCTCGGCGGCGGCAGCAGCAATGCCGCCACCATCCTCCGCGCCGCGAACGACCTCACCGGCAGCCCGCTCAGCCTCCCGCAACTCCTCGAAATCGCCGCCCAGATCGGCTCGGACGTGCCTTGCTTCCTCCTCGATAGCCCTGCGGCCGATGGCACCGGCCGTGGCGAGATCGTCCAGCCCGCCTCTTTTCCCCACCGCCTGCCAGTCGTCCTCATCAAGCCCCCCTTCCCCATTCCCACCCCTTGGGCCTACAAACAATGGGCTGGCTCCAAAGAAATCCTCGGCGTGCTTTACGCCCCGCAGCTCTGCGAATGGGGAGCCATGGTCAATGACCTCGAACGCCCCGTCTTCCAGAAATACCTCCTCCTGCCAGCGCTGAAAAACTGGCTCCTCGAGCACGGCGAAGTGCGTGCCGCCCTCATGTCCGGCTCCGGCTCCACCATGCTCGCCATCACCGATACCGATGTGCAGGCCGCCGAACTCGCCGAAAAAGCCCGCGCCTGGTGCGGCGAAACCTCCTGGACCCTCGCCACCTGCACGGCAGCTTGAAAAAACTTCAACAATCAAAAATCGACATTCAGCAATCGTCATTCCCATCTTCGCCCACGACTCAAACCGCCGATTGATGAACTCCCATTGCTGATTGTTGAAGTAAATCCACCCTCCCCACCATGGCCCATCGCTTCACCTGCATCGAACGCGTCCAGTTCTCCGATACCGACATGGCCGGCATCGTGCATTTCTCGAATTTCTTCCGCTACATGGAGCGCGTCGAGCACGGCTTCTTCCGCAGCCTCGGCTTCTCCATCGTCGATCCGCCCACCATCGGCGAGGAACGTGTCGGCTGGCCCCGTGTGCATGCCTCGTGCGATTACCTCAGCCCGCTGCGCTTCGAGGAGGAGTTTGAGAGCGAGCTGCTCGTCGAAGAAGTGCGCAGCAAGGTCATCCGCCACCTCATCCGCTTTTGGAAAACCGATGGCAGCCTCGCCGCCGAAGGCCGCATCACCGCCGCCTGCGTGCGCCGCGATCCCGCCACCGGCAAAATGAAAGCCATCGAGATCCCCCAGCGCTTCCGCGATCAAATTGAAGCCGCCCCCGCCGAGCTGCTCCGCCGCCCCGAGAAGCGATAACCTTCAAAAACCATGCTCGGCTCCGGCAATCCCACGCCCTACGATGTCCCGGCCATCATCGTGCTCGTGCTGTTCGGCCTCACCCTGCTCACCGGAGCCATCCTCGGCCCTCGCTGGAGCGGCGACGCTGCCACCCTCACCCGCTGGTCCTCCGCCATGGTCAGCGCGCTCCTTCTCGCCGCCGTTCATCACCTCACCCCCACGACCAACGGCATCATCGGCGCTGGCCGCCTGATCACCCTCTGGCCCGCCTTTGCAGCCAACATGCTCCTTTTCGCCCTCTGGACCTGGCGAGTTACCTCCTAGCTCTCCCGTCACTTCGGTCCCTTCCGTCCCTCCCCCTCCCTTGCGAAGCATTGCACTTGGATTGGCACATTGGCCTCACGAGGCAAAACCGGCCCATCATGAGCGCGTAGGCGTGTGAACCCTTCCAAATCACCCCCCGCCACGTCATGAAAATGCATCCCCTTTGCTCCGGCCATCACACGAACCTCTTCGCCACCTCGCAGGGCCGCCGTGATTTCCTCCAGGTCGGTGCCATGGCCGGACTCGGCCTCACCTTGCCGGAACTCTTCAAGGCTCAAGCAGGGCACACCGTCGCGGATGTGGCCAATTTCAAAGCGGTGGCCCAATCGGTGATACACATCTATCTGCCCGGTGGCATGGCCCAGCATGAATCGTGGGACCCCAAACCCTTCGCCGCCCCCGAGTATCGCGGCCCCTTCAGCCCCATCAAAGGCGTCACTGGTGAGTATGTCGGCGAGAAGTTCGCCAGCATCGCCAAGATCCTCGACAAGATGACGCTCATCCGCTCCGTCACGCATGGCGAGGCGGCGCATGAACGCGGCACGCACAACATGTTCACCGGCTACCGCCCCAGCCCCGCGATCAAGTTTCCCAGCTTTGGCTCCATCATCTCCCACGAGCAGGGCAGCCGGAACAATCTGCCGCCTTACATCGCCATCCCGTCTGTCATCGCCCCGGAGCAAGGCAGCGGTTACATGAGCAGCGCCTACGGCCCCTTCGCCCTCGGCAGCGATCCTGCGGATGCCAATTTCACCGTCCGCGACCTCGCCACGCCGAAGGACATCGACACCCGACGCTTTGACCGCCGTCGCGGACTCCTCGCCGCCGTGGACGAGCACTTCCGCGCCTCTGAAAAATCCGATGCGCTCAGCGCCATGGATGATTTCTACAGCGCCGCCTACAAGCTCATCAGCTCGCCGCAAGCCCGTGAGGCCTTCAACCTCGCCGCTGAACCCGCCAAGCTCCGCGATGAATATGGCCGCCACGCCGCCGGGCAGCGCTTCCTCCTCGCTCGCCGCCTCGTCGAGGCCGGCACACGCATGGTCTCCGTCAATTTTGGCAGTTGGGACCATCACTCGAACATCAAAGGGGCCTTCGAAGGCCAAGCCACGCAGTTTGACCAGGCCTTCGCCCGCCTCATCCGCGATCTCGAAGAGCGTGGCCTGCTCGATAGCACGCTCGTGCTCGTCAGCTCCGAATTCGGCCGCACGCCGAAGATCAACAGCACCAACGGTCGCGATCATTATCCCCGCGTCTTCTCCGTCGCCATGGCCGGTGGCGGCGTGAAGAAAGGTTTTGTCTATGGCAAGTCCGATGCCCTCGGTGCCGAGCCCGATGAAAACCCTGTCGGCCCCGAAGACCTCGCCAAGACCATGTACCGCCTCCTCGGCATCAACGGTGAGAAGCGCATCCTCGTCGAAAACGTCCGCCCCGTGGACATCGTCAACGGTGGCCGCATCCTCACCGAGGTCATCGCCTGATCGGCTTTCAGAAGAAGCGTTTGCCGTGGTGAAATCGCGGTTCTATGAGCACGCGCCCGCATGCTCCAGCTCAGCCAAGTTTTGCTTCCCGTCGATCACGCCGACGCCACCCTTCGTCAGGCGGCGCTGGAGGTGTTGAAGGTCAAAACGGACCAGTTGAAGCATCTTCATGTTAAACAACGCGCCATTGATGCCCGTCGCGGTCATGTGAATTTCAGTTACACGCTGCTCGCCGAGCTCAATGATGAGTCCCACGTGCTTCAGCGACTCGATCAAGCCGCCCGCGTGCTAATCGCGGAGCCGGAGGAGTATCAGCTCCCCCGCCCGGCGCATGGCATCTCGGATCGTCCCATCATCGTCGGCACTGGCCCCTGCGGCTTGTTTTGCGGCCTCATGCTTGCCCGCGCCGGATGGAAACCCATCCTCCTCGAACGCGGCAAGGCCGCTGGGGATCGGGCACGCGATGTGACCGGCTTTTGGAATCGCGGCTGGGCCTTCAATCCCGAATCGAACGTGCAGTTTGGCGAAGGCGGCGCGGGCACCTTCTCTGATGGTAAACTTTACACCCAGATCCGCGACCGCGAGCACCGCATCCCCTGGCTTCTGAAGGAGATGGTCAAAGCCGGGGCACCCGAGGACATCCTCATCAAAGCGCGTCCGCACATCGGCACGGATCGCCTCATCAAAGTGGTGCGCCATATCCGCCAGGAAATCATCGAGCTGGGCGGTGAGGTGCGCTTTGAATCGAAAGTGAGCGATGTGGTCATCGAGGACGGCATCATGCGTGGCGTGGTGTTGGCCGATGGCAGCACGATTGAAGGCAGTCGCATCATTTTCAGCATCGGTCACAGCTCACGCGATACTTTTGAGATGCTCCATCACCGTCGCGTCCCGATGGAGCGCAAGCCCTTCTCCATCGGCGTGCGCATCGAGCATCCGCAAAAGCTCATCGACAGCTCGCTCTACGGCCGCTGGGCCGGTCACGAGCGCCTCGGCTCAGCGCCCTACAAATTCGTGGCGCACTGCGGCACCGGTCGCACCGCCTACAGCTTCTGCATGTGCCCCGGCGGCCTCGTTGTCGCCGCGAATTCCGAACCCGGCACCGTCGTCACCAATGGCATGAGCAGCTACGCCCGCGCCGAGGCCAATGCGAACGCCGGATTCATGGTCGATGTGCGGCCGGAGGACTTCGCGGGTGATGACACACTCGCCGGCATCGCCATGCAGCGTGGCCTTGAAAAAGCCGCCTTCGATCTGGCAGGCGGCACTTATGCGGCTCCCGCGCAGCTCTTGGGTGATTTCCTCGCTGGCAAAGCCTCCACCGGTCCCGGCAAGGTGCAGCCTAGCTACAAGCCCGGCGTTGTGTGGACGGATCTCACCTCCGTGCTGCCGGACTACATCACCGAGACGCTTCACCAGGCCATTCCCCGCATTGAAAAAGGCCTGCGTGGCTTCGCCCTCGAAGACGCCGTGCTCACCGGTTTCGAGACACGCAGTTCCTGTCCCGTGCGCATCCCACGCGATGCCGAGACGCTCGAATGCACCGGCGTGAAGCACTTTTACCCGGCCGGTGAAGGTGCTGGCTATGCCGGCGGCATCATCTCCGCCGCCGCCGATGGCCTTCGCGTGGCAGAAGCGATCCTGAAGCATGCGTGATGCGCCGCCCGGGCCGCGTTTTGACCTGCTCACCATGCTCAAAACCACCCGCCGCCGCCTTCTCGCCGGACTTCCTACTCTCGGCCTCTTTTCCGCTCACGCCGAGGACTCCCGACCGCTCGAAAACATCCTCTTCGGCTCCTGCCTCGATACGCATGAGCATCCCATGCTTGATCGTACGCTCACGCTGCCACGCGATCTCTTCATCTTCATGGGCGACAACATCTACGCGGATCAAGGCGGCATCCCGATGATGCAGGAAAAGTATGCGCGGCTGAAAAGCAGTCGCTTCTTTCGTGAGCTCAAAAACAAGCCCACCCTCGCCACCTGGGATGATCACGACTTCGGCCTCAATGACGGCGGCAGCGAGTATCCGCAGAAGAAGGAGGCACAGGCCGAGTTTTGGAACTGGCTCGATGAACCGGCGAATTCACCGCGTCGCCAGCAAGTGGGCGTTTACCAGGCGCAAACCTTCGGCCCCGCAGGCAAGCGAGTGCAAATCATCCTTCTCGATACCCGCTACTTCCGCAGCCCACTCAAGAAGGTGTCCAAGGAAAAAGCCATGCTCGGCGGCAGCAGCATTCCCACCGAGGATGAAACGACCACGATCCTCGGCGCCGCTCAGTGGCGCTGGCTCGGAAAAGTGCTCCAAGAACCTGCGGACCTGCGAATCCTCGTCTCCAGCATCCAGTTCGCTCCCGAAGCCCACGGCGGCGAATGCTGGGCCAATTTCCCCCACGAGCAAAAACACCTCCTCAGCCTGCTCCAAGGCCAAAAAGCCCTCGTTTTGAGCGGCGACCGCCATTGGTGCGAATTCTCCAAGAACGGCATTATCGATTTCACCTCCAGCTCAATGACTCAAAAGCATCCTCGCGGCACCCCCACGCCCAACAAGCACCGTATCGTGCCCAAAACCTACCACCTTCCCAATGTGGGCCTTTTGAACATCGACTGGGCGGCTCAAAGCATCACCGCAAAAATCTTTGGCGAGGCTTCCGTGGCCCAGATCGAGCTTCGTGTGCCGTTTGGCGATCTGGTGGTCTGAACCGAGCGATGAGTGAGTCGCATGCCTACCTTCGAAAGGGCCTGCGGCCCAGCTTGCCAATCCCCGCTCATGCGGCTAGCCTTTGGGCCATGAGCGCAGCAGTCCTTGCAGCACCTGAAACGCCCCGCGTCCCGGAAGACGTGGTCGAAACCTATTTCAAAGAGAGAGGGAAGCCCATGCCTGGAGCCGAACATGCCCGTTGTCAGATGCGACTTGGATTCCAGTTCATGAAAGACATTTCGCATGATGTCTATAGCGAGCTCAATCTCGACCTTGATGGCTATCGCTGCGTGCCGGACCTCTGCGTTTATCGCAAGGAAGACGAGGCTGCCCTCCGTCACCTCACCTGGGTCACCAAGGTGCCGCAGATCGCCGTCGAGATCATCTCGCCCAGCCAGACGATTGATGAAATGACCGCCAAGATCGAGCAACTGCTCGCGCACGGCGTGCCCAGCGTGTGGTTCGTCTTGCCTTTCGCACGCGTCATCACCGTCTATCAAAAGTCCGCCCCCCTCATCAGTTGCGCGGCGGGCATTCTCGCTGATCCCGTCACTGGCGTGAAGGTCAATGTGGACGAGGTCTTCGCCTGATTCGTCGTTCGACATTCGCCATTCGTCGGCCATCTTTCCCACCATGGTGAACGATCACGAACCTCGCATCCCGCTCCTGCCCACGCTCATGACGGCTGGGAACATCCTCTGTGGGTTCATTGCCATCCTGCAAATCTTCGATGGTCGCCACCTCGATGAGAATCTGCACTACCACTACGCCATCGCGCTGATCCTGGCGGCCTGCCTGTTTGATGCGCTGGACGGTCGCGTGGCCCGCATGAGCGGCACGGAGAGCCCATTTGGCCGTGAACTGGACTCGCTGGCGGACATCGTGAGCTTCGGCATGGCCCCGGCGCTGCTGGTGCATGACATCGTTTTGAAGGAACTGGATACGCCCAAGGGCATCGGCCTGCTGATTTCCTGCGTGTATCTCGTCTGCGGAGCGATGCGCCTCGCCCGGTTCAACTGCCTGGCGGCGGCGGATGTGAAATGCAGCAGCAAGAGCTTCCGTGGCTGCCCCATCCCCGCCGCAGCGGGTGTGATCTCGTCTTTGACGCTGCTGCTGATGTGGCTGGACAGCAATGAACGTGAAATCGGCAACTGGAAGTATGCGCTGGCAGGCCTGATGGTGCTGCTGAGCTACCTGATGGTGAGCAGCCTGGAGTATCCGAGCTTCAAAGCGGTGAACTGGCGCACGAAGCGCTCCTTTCACTGGGTGCTGGTGAGCATCTTCTTCATCGCTTTCACGGTGATGAACTGGCACTGGATGCCTTCGGTGATCTTTGTGACCTACCTGCTCTACGGCCTCGCCCGACCTTGGGTGAGCCGCAAATGGCGCCGTGAGATCGAGATCGAGCAGGAGGTGCCTGATGCTGACATCATGGACGAAACCGCCGTGCTTTCTGGCAGCGAGGATGAGATGGATGCGGCGCGGATTCTCGACGCGGACCGCCGCGGCGTGTGATTCTCACGAAATTCACTTCACAGAACCGTCGCTTGCGTTAAACGAAGACGCTCATGGCGGATTTTTACCAGCATGCCCGTGTCCCCACGCTGCATCACCTGGCGCACGCAGACGCGGCGCTTCGTGAGGAGGAACTGCGTGGATGGAGCACGCAAAAGCCCGTGGTGCTACTGCTGCCCGCCCTGTACGCCGAATGTGAGCGTCCCGCACTGCCGCTGATCCTCGAGCGTGCCGCCGATCTGCCCTATGTGCAGGAGATCGTGCTCAGCATGAACTGCATGGACGCCTCGCAGCACGAGTTGGCGCTGGAGCTGTGCCGCCGCATGCTTCGTGGGAAACCCGCCCGCATCATCTGGAATGACAGCCCGGAGATGAGCCGCGCCTTTGAGCTGATGGAGCAGGCGGAGCTGCCCGGCTATCTGGCTGGCAAAGGCACGAACATCTGGATGGGCATCCTCGAGCTGCACTCGCGCGGCTTTGACGGCGTGGTCGTCAGTCACGACACGGACATTTTGAACTACAGCCGTGATCTCATCTGGCGGCTCTGCTACCCGCTCATGCATCCACGCATGGGTTACCGCTTTGCCAAAGGCTACTACAGCCGCGTGGCGGAACGTTTGTATGGCCGCGTGACGCGGCTGCTCATCTTCCCGCTCATTCAGGCCTGTCGCGATGTGCTGGGACCCAAGCCGCTCATCGAGCATCTGGAGAGTTTTCGCTACCCGCTGAGCGGCGAGTTCGCGGCGGACATGTCGGCCATCAACAGTTTCTCCCTTCCGGGCGGCTGGGGGCTGGAGATCTCCACGATGTGCGAGTCACATCACAAGATGCCCGTGAGCGAGGTCTGCCAGGTGGACCTCGGTTTTCACTTCGAGCACCGCCATCGCACGCTGAATCCCGGCAAATCCGGCCGCAAAGAACCCGGACTCGTCACCGCAGCAGCGGATGTGGCCCGCTGCCTCGCCTGGCAGGTGCTCCGCGATACCGAGCCTCGCAGCGCCGAGGAGATGCTGCGCCTCATCGTGGCCCGCTACCATATCCGCGCCACGGAATGGCTCGCACGCTACGAGCACGTCGCCCTGCTCAACGGCCTGGAACACGATCCTGCCGAGGAAACGGCCGCCGTGAATGCCTTTGGGCATGCCTTGGAGCAGCTCCTCAAAACCACCGCTATCGAAGGCCTCCGCGTTCCCGCGATGCGCCCGCCCGTGAGGAGCGTCCTCCAGCGACTCCCTCACATCGGGGAGCTGATCGCCGCAGCCACGACCCAAGTCTGAGGGTGCGAGCATGAGCGCCCCCAAAGCTGAACTCCTTCACCAGCCGCGTCTCGGCGCGTTCTGGATGCTCGTCTCGCTTATCTGCTTCACCGGAAACGCCCTCTTGTTGAAGGTGCTCGCCTCCGTTCGTCATGCCGATCCGTGGCTGGCGCTGGTGTTTCGCGCTTTCATCGGACTGATTTTCACCTGGATCGTCTTTGCGCCGAAGGGCACGCTGCGGTTGAAGCGCAGTTTTCAAAGCTGGCTGCTGGCCTCACGAGGTGTGTTGGGAGCCTTTGGCACCGCCGCCTACTACCTCACCATCGGTCCGCTTGGCGCGGGCAAAGCCACGCTCATCGGCAACACCTGGTGCGTCTTTGCCGCCATCATGGCGACCTTCGTTTTGCATGAAAAACTCGGCCTCGTGAAGGTGCTCGGCATCGCGCTGGCCCTCGCAGGCCTCGCCCTGCTCACCGGCATGACGCCCGGCTCGCTCGTCGTCTTTGGCCAACACGAGGCCATCGCGCTCGGCGGCGCTGTTTTGGCCGCCGCGGTCGTGGTGGTGATCCGCCAGCTCACCCGCACGGAGACCAGCGCCACGATTTTTGCCTCGCAATGCCTCTACGCCCTGCTCATCGGAAGCCCCATCGCCGCGATGAACTTCAGCTCGCTGGGCTGGACGGATGCCGGGCTGCTCTCCGCAGCGGCTTTGTGTGCCACGATCGGTCAGCTCGCCATGACGGAAGGCTTCCGCTTCCTCTCCGTCGCCGCCGGTGGAGCCTTTCAAAACACCGTGCCCGTGCTCACCACCATCGGCGGCATTCTGTTTTTCGCTGAGCCGTTCTCCACGCTTCAAACCATCGGTGCCGTGCTGGTGCTCTGGGGCAGCTTTCAGACTGTGCTGGGAGGACGCAGGAAGTAAAAAGAGCTTCCAGAATAATTTTAACGAATACATTTCGCCATGTTCGATGCCACTCCGCTCGTTCGATTACCTCCTCGCGTCACCGAGGAGGAGTATGAGGCCATTCTGGAGAAATCGGTGGAGAAGCTGGAGTTCCGCAACGGCCAGATCGTGATGATGGCGGGCGGCACGGACACGCACAGTCTTGTGAAGAGCAATCTCGTCCGCCAGCTCGGCAACGCCCTCTCCAAACGCCCCTGCCGCGTCTATGACAGCGACATGAAGGTCAAGGTGGAGGCATCCGGCCTGAACACTTTTCCTGATGCCTCGATTGTCTGCGGTCAGCCCAAGTTCAATTCCGAGAAGCGCATCACGCTTCTGAACCCTGGCGCCATCTTCGAAGTCCTCTCCGATGGCACCGAGGCCTACGACCGTGGCGAGAAGTTCTGGCATTACCGCCACATTCCATCGCTCAAGACCTTTGTGCTCGTTTCGACGGCCCAGGCACGCGTGGAGGTCTTTGAGCTTGGCGAGGGAGATCAATGGCAACTCACCACCTTTGACGGTTTCGACACCACTCTGCACCTGAAGCACTGCGACATCGAGATTCCACTCGCGGCCGTTTACGACAAGACTGATCTCGATCCGTCCACGCCGGCGAATGACGAACAGGGCTGATCAGCTCACCCTAACCACGCACGCACCTCCGCGGCGACGCGTTCACCACGGGTAAAGGCTTCTTCAAAGAGTGCCATGCCACTCATGTCGGAGTGGGCGTGGAAGACGGGCGGTGAGGCGCTTTGCATCGCTTCGCGGGTCTTTCCCCAGATGAAGCCGGGCGCAGGGCGGATCATGCCGTGGCCCCAAAGCCACACATCGGCTTGCGTCACATGATCTCGCAGTTCGGGATGCGGCGCGGCAAGGGCCTCGAGAGCCCGCTCACACCACTGCGCATGTGTTTGCGTGAGCATCCACTCACGCAGCTTCGCCGGTGGCTGGCCGCACAGGGCCTCGTAATGCGTGATGACGGTGGCCTGCGGCACGGAGGCGAGGCTTTGATGCGTGGCGTTGACGTAGCCGAGTGTCTCGGAGCCGAAAACAACATTGTCCCAGGCTGGCAGAACGCCGGGACTCGGCGGCAATTCGTCGAGGGTGAGATTCGTCACCACCCACGGCGAATAGGCGAGATCAGGCGATGCCTTCGCGGGATCAATCAGACGCCTCGCGACAAAGCGCGGCACGCAGAGCAGCACAGCGCGGGCTTCGATCTCGAAGGCCTCACCGCGTTCGTCGATGGCTTTGACCTTGGGGGTGCCGTTGGTGATCTCCACGCCGAAGGCCATGGCGTTGACTCGCAGACCTTCCAAGCCTTCGGCGAGCAGTTCGACGAGCTTTCCATTGCCTTGAGGCCAGGTGAGCACCGTGTCGCGCTCAGCATTCGCGGCTTCGCCGGTGCGGCTGGCGAAGTAGTGCAGGCCTGCCCACGCGGAAACTTCGTCGAGATTCCCGCCGAAATCATCGCGGCAGGCATACTCGACATGCCAGCACAGGGCCTGGCTGTCGAAACCATGCTCGTGCATCCACTTCGCCATCGTCATCGCATCCAGCGCGAGAATATCGAGATCGCGGCTCGAAGCATCCACGGGAAGCACAAAAGCCATTTTCCCATCGCGTCCGCGTTTGGACCTCCAATGCTCGATTTCAGCCTGAAAGGCCGCGAACTGCGCTTTCTCGCGTTTGGGCAGTCCGTCCTGCGGATTCAAACCTTCGATCCATTCGCCATGAATGAAAAGTCGCTCGTGCGGATCATGACAGAGAGCCAGTTCATCATAAATGGGCCGCCCCGCCGCATCGTGACCCGTGATGATGCCCGTCTCTTCAAAGAAGCGCCGCACCTCCACGCAGTCGCGTCCCGGCAGCGGCACATAGTGAGCGCCCCAGGGATAGGCGCTGACCTTGTTTTGACCGGCGCAGGACGTGCCGCCGAGTTGCGACTCCAATTCGAGCACGCAGATTTTTTCCACGCCGAGTTTTCTCAAACGCCGCGCTGCGGCCAGCCCCGCCACCCCGCCACCCACGATCACCACCTCGGCCTTTTCCTTCCGCCCGATCTTCGGCAGGCCGCCATCGCGCAGGCGATGCCCGCGAGCATGCGAACCACCGACGATGCGGCCTGGAATGCCTCCACGACCTTCACATCCCGCGAGCAGGAGGGCGGGTGTGGACTGGAGCAGGCGGCGGCGATTCATCGGCACACTGAAAAGAACCGGGAAACCTCTTGCCACAAGCCCGCGAAATGCGCTCCCAATGCCGCATGCCCGCGCATCATTACGAACCTGATCCCTCCGCCACGGTGGAGGCACTGATGGCGTGGTTTCGTGATCATGGGAAAGACTATCCCTGGCGTCGCACGCAGGACCCGTATGCCATTCTCGTCTCCGAGGTGATGCTGCAACAAACGCAGATCGCCACCGTGCTCGACCGTGGCTACTACACGCGATGGATGGCGCAGTTTCCTGACTGGCAGACGCTCGCCGCCGCCTCCGAAAGCGTCGTCTTGAAGGCCTGGGAAGGTCTCGGCTACTATCGCCGGGCGCGACATCTTCAGAAGCTGGCTCAAACCATCATGGAAGAGCATGGCGGCGTGTTTCCACAGGATCACGCGGCCATTTTGAAGCTCCCCGGAGTCGGCCCCTACACCGCCGGTGCGGTGGCGAGCTTTGCCTTCAACCTCCCGCATCCCATCGTGGATGGCAACGTGGCCCGTGTGCTCTCGCGCCTGCACAATGACGCCACACCGATCGACTCCGCCAAAGGCCGTGACCTGCTCTGGCAGCGTGCCACCACGCTCGTGCAGACCACCACCGATCCACGCACGCTGAATTCCGCGCTCATGGAGCTGGGCCAGACGCACTGCCGCCCTACGAAGCCCGCCTGTGATCTCTGCCCGGTGCGTGGCGAGTGCCGCGCCACCGATCCCGAGCACCTGCCGGTGAAATCCGCACGCCCCGAGATGACGGAGGTCACCGAGCGAGTCTTCTTCCTGCGCACGACCGAGGGTGTGCTGCTCGAACAAGAAACCGGCAGCCGCCGCACCGGCCTGTGGAAGCTGCCCGCACTGCCCGAGAGCCTGCACGCCAAACCACCGCCCGTGCTGATGAAATCGCACTACGGCATCACCCGCTACAAAGTCACCCTGTGGGTCCACGAACCGCCGAAAGGAAAGCTCCCATGGCCGGAAACGCATGCGATCGTGCCCCACGAGCGTCTCGCCGATCTGCCCATGCCCAGCCCATACCGCCGCGCTTTGAATGCCATGCTCAAATCGCACGCAGAGGATCTCCTGTAGCCGCAAAAGCCAGCCTCGACCTCTCGTTCATTCTCCCCATGAAAATCCTCACCGCCCTCCTTTTGCTCGCCACCACCTCGTTGGCCGAAGAAACCGCTCAAAGCGCCTTCAAACGCGGTGTGGAGATGTTCTTCGAGGCAAAGCCCAAGGAGTCCGTCGAGGCCTTTGATGCGCTGTTGAAGCTCGAACCCCAAGCGAAGCCGGAACTGTGGCAGCGCGGGCTTTCACTCTACTACGCGGGCGATTTCAAAGGAGGTCGCGAGCAGTTTGAGACGCACCAGACCTTCAACACGAACGACGTCGAGAACGCTGCTTGGCATTTTCTCTGCGTGGCAAAGGCAGAAAGCGTCGAGGCCGCTCGCAAGCTGCTCATTCCCATCGAAGGCGATGCCCGCGTACCGATGAAGCAGGTGCATGAGCTCTTCGCTGGCAAAGCTAAGCCCGAAGACGTGCTCAAAGCCGCCGAAACCGGCGAAGGCAATGACCTTCGCAATCATCGCTGCTACGCCCATCTCTACCTCGGCCTCTATTTCGAATCGATCGGCGACAACGCCAAAGCCAAAGAACACATGGTCAAAGCCGCCACCGACTACAAAATGGATCACTACATGGGCAAAGTCGCCCAGGTGCACGTGAAGCTGCGCGGGTGGTAGCCTTACCCCAGAAACGCCCTCGCATTGTCCACCGTCAATGCGGTCAATAGCGTCCCGCTCAGCTCCGATTCCACGAGTTTCAGCAGCGAGGACTCAGGATAAAAAAACGGGGCGTGCGTGCCGAAGCAGAGTTTTTCGGCGGGCCAGGCTTTGAGCGTGTTTTCGAGGCCGCCGACACCTTCGATCATGGCGCCGTCGAGCCAGAGTGAATCGCAGCCGCGCAGCGCGGTGGTGATCATGGCGGCGTTCGCATTCAAAACCATCACGCGAGCCTTCGGGCGCACTTTGAGCAGATCGTGAAGCGGCTTGAGATCGACGGGAGCGGCCTGCACGAGCGGATGCTGCGTGCGCTGATCCTCCATCTGCACCACGATTTGCACGGCGAGACCGGCGTCGGTGATCGCATCGAGCAATTCGGCAAAAATGGGCTCGGCGAGCGTGTAGCCGTGGTAGTTCGGATGCAGGCGGATGACCTTCATCGCGTGCTCATCCCGGCAGCGGCGCAGGTCCTCACGCCACGCGGGGAGCAGCGGATGCAGCGCTCCGGCAGGGAGCAGCACGCCACCGCTTTCCGTGCACGCGGTGGCGAGCCGGGCATTCACGGCGGCGATGTCACGCGTGAGCAGGGCTTCGAGAGAGCCAGTGATGGCCTGGGTGATGCCGCGTTGTTTCAAGGAATCGCCATCGAGCTTGGGGAGATCGCGGAAGGGCCAGGGGCCGGTGGCGAAGTTCACATCGAGGCGCTCGGCGGCTTGTTCGAGGGCCATCAAAGGCGTGGCGGCGGCTGCGGCGGTGCTTTGGAGGAAGAGTCGGCGGTTCATGCCTGGATGCCTTTCGCTTGGAGGATGGGATTCATGAGGCTGCGTAGCGTGCCGTGGAAGATCTGCTGCTTCTGCGCCTCGGTGATGGCGGCTCCATGCACTTTGGCCAGTTGGCTGGCGAAGCTGCGCCCGCCGCAATCGCTGCCGTAGATGACACGCTCCGCGCCCAGTTCCCGCACGGCCATCTCGGTGATGCCTGCGGTGGGATCAGAGCCGGCGAGATCGGCGAAGAGGTTCTTTTGATCGCGAATGGCGCGGATGCCGAGTTCCCAAGTGCCGCCAGTGTGACCGCAGATGATGGGCACCTTCGGAAAACGCTTCGCCAAGGCCACGAGGTCATCGGGCGTGGATTCGCCGGGATAGTTCGCGGTCGTTTTGAACCAGGTGTGCTGGAAGATGACGGCTTTCAATTCGGCGGCACGGGCGATGAGCGGGTCGATCTCGGGTCCATCGCAGCGTTTCGCCACCCACAGCTTCACGCCGACCATCGGCCCGTTCGCCACGCAGCGTTCCAGCTCGGCGAGGGATTCGGGCACATGCTTCGGATTCAGCGTGACGAAGCCAAAAGCGCGGTCGGGATGCTTCGCGATGGCTCGCAGCACCTCATCGTTCTGTTTCCGAAAATCATCCGGTGAAGGATCCTGTGACCATTTCATGCCCATGTACACACAGAGCCGCTCGATGCCCACGCGGTCGGCATAGCGCAGGAGCTGCCCCAGCCGCTCCTCAGGCGTGAGGCCGGGCACGCCGGAAAGATGGCAATGCAGGTCCCAGATGCGGAATTTCGGATTCATGAGCTTTTGCATACGCGGCAGCAGGTCGGACTCGCGCATTAAAAACTCTGAGGCAGGCTTTACTCACGAACTGCTAACCATCCTCACTGTTCGCCAAGAAAACAGATTCGACTGCGACCTCTGACCATCGGCGGAGTTTCACGTCACCTCCAACTGATGAAAAGAATCTTCGCTTTCTCGCTCCTCCTCCTGCTCACCGGCATGCTCCAAGGCCAGACGACCGTCAGTCTAGGCACCGGCAAAATCACCGGCTCCGTTACGGGATTGAGTTCAGCAAATCCGAATGTCACCGGACTCAGCGCGGGCATCAGCTTTGATCTCACGATCACGGCCACGAATGCTACCACCGGCCTGACGGTGGCAAATCACAACAACGGCATCGGCGTTGTTGGCGGCGCCAACGGTTTCGAAGTGGACAATGTTAACAATCTCAACGCTGCGGATGATGAGTCGCTTGTTTTCACCTTGAGCAATGTCGCTGGACTCGCCGTCGGGCAGTCGCTGCGGATTTCCGGCATCGGAACCCGTGCGGGCGCTGGGACCAAGCAATACGCCCTCTTCGACGGTGCTACATCCGTCAGCAGCGGTTCATTCAATACCTCGCCCTTTGCGATCTCTGTGCCCAATCTCACCAGCGTGAAGATCACGGCGACGGGGCCCACCACCGCCCCCGCCTTGAATTCGGGGTTCCTCATCAATCAGCTGCTCCTCACCGTCACGAGCGGCGGAGGCACTGGTGGCAGCGCCAATGCGGCGGCGAAGATAACGAATGCGGGCCTTGATGGCAGCGGCCATCCATTCTTCACCTTCGATAGCGTCGCGGGAGAAAGCTACGAGATCCAGAGCTCCACCGATCTGCTTTCGTGGACGCCGATGGCCACGCTCTCGGGCACTGGTGGCTCCATTACCTACACGGACGAGTTCACCCAGGCTCCAGGCGTGCCGAGGCAGTTTCACCGCGCCAAGACCGTGCTCACGCCGAATGGAAACCTCGCCAACACCACCCTCAGCATCACGCAAACCTGGTTGCAGGAGCCGACCGGCTTCGCTCGCACCGCCGTCGTCCAGGTTCCCACGGGCGCAGGCCCACACCCCGTCATCATCATGCTCCATGGCAATGGCGGGACGGGGAATGCAGCCGCGACCTTCATCAATGCACTCAATCCGCATGTCAGCACCGCCATCCGTGTCGCTCCCAATGGCTACCTGCCCATTGGCCTGCAGCAGAGTTGGAATGTCGATAACGAAGACTCCAAAGCACCCGATGTCGCCTTCATCCGCGATCTCATCGCGCTGCTGAAAACGTACGACAATGTCGATGCGGGCAAAATCTCCATCTTCGGCATCTCCAACGGCTCCGGCATGACGAACCGCCTCCTCATCGAGCTCGACGGTGCCGTCTTTCAGAATGCAGGCTGTCAGGTCTCCCAAATGCTCGCCAAGATGTATCACGACAGCGCCTTCTGGTTCAATGCCACCGGCAGCAATGCCTACGACCAGACCATCACGCCCGCCAAACGCCGCCGCATCATCAGCCTCAATGGCACGGCTGATCCTCTTATCCCCTACACCGGCGGGACCAGCGGCATCGGCACCTTCATCTCCGCTCAGGAAAGTATCTATCGCTTCGCCCAGGCAATGGGTGAAACCGGCCCGCAATTGGCCGATGCCGCCGGCATCCCCGGCACCGGCACGAACGGTTACTCGGCCCCCTTCGTGAAATACACCTACCGCAGCGGCCAATTCGTCCACTACAAACTCATCGGCGGCAATCACGGCCTCCAAGTCAGCGGCAGCTCTGTCTATGCCGATGAAGCCAAACAAATCGTCGCGGCTTTTCTTTTGCAGTAGCGCTGCTGAGTTCCGCAAAAGCACATCAAAACAGATGCGATCTAGCGCAGGAGCTGCCCGAGCGGCTCCTCAGGTGTGAGGCCGGGCACGCCGGAGAGATGGCAGTGCAGGTCCCAGATGCGGAATTTCGGATTCATGAGCCTTTGCATACGCGGCAGCGGGTCGGACTCGCGCATCGAAAACGCGGAGGCAAACCACCCTTCCCTTCGCCCGCTCGTTTTTGCCGCCGAGGAGCCAAGAGGCAGAAGATGCCAAGGTTTCCTTCGGTTTTCATCTCGGCGTCCTCCGCTCCTCTGCCCCTTGGCGGCAACCAAGGTGGCAGATGCGACGGGTGGTCGTGACATCCACGCAACTTCGAAGGATCCGGAATCTTCACGCAGTCCATTTACCCGCCGAGGCATTCGCAAACCGACATTTTTGTTGCCCAGCTACGGCCCAGAAGGGTAAAACGACACCCATGAGCCCCCCAGCCCGTGATATTCCGACAAGATCGTTGGCGATAAAGCCGCTGGCAAACCTAACGATCTGTTAACCATTCTTACTGTTAGGTATATGAAGCATCCACTGTTCAACGCAGCCATGTGCGCAGTTTTGATTCTCCTCGCGAACTGCTGGCTTTACTATGCGCTTTCAAACTGGCAGTTCTCTTTCAGTGTGGATTCCCAAGCACCTATTTGGCAGTCTGCCCTGGGCTGGTGTGCTTCTATCCCGCAGATTCCGGCATTAATCGTATCCAAGCTAGTGGCAGACACTTTCAATTTCTCGACGTTCCAGTGGTCAGCATATACATCGGCGATATCGATTCTGCTTTATTGCCCATTAGTTTACGTTTGGTCACAGCGACGAACAACCGTACGCAATGCAACCAACGCCTAACCGTGCGCTGTGGCGAACTGCTTCGGTCGGCCACTGAAGCCTTGCCGCACACACCGCCCCCCCCAATCGCTTGCTTGCGGCGTGGTTTCCTGCCAGAGGAAGGCTCATGTCCTCCCCCCAAGCCTACCTTTTTGACCTCGACGGCACGCTCATCGACTCGCTGGCCGATATTGCCGGGTCCGTGAACCGCATGCTGGAGGCTCGCGGGCATCCACGGCGTGAAGAAGAGCTCTTCCGCCAGATGGTGGGCGATGGCATGGAGAAGCTGGTGGAGCGGGCGCTGCCGGAGCAGGCCCGCGATGCGGAGACGATCCGCGCCGGGGTGGCGGAGTATCGGGCGAACTACGAGCAGCACTGGCAGGAGCGCACGCGGCCTTACGAGGGCATCGTGGAGCTTCTGGGCGCGCTGAAGGCGCGAGGCTTCAAGCTGGGCGTCATCTCCAACAAGGCACACCGCTTCACCGTGCCGATGACGGAGCACTTTTTCGGCACGGAAACATTCGACATCATCCTCGGTGCCCGACCGGAGGTGCCGCACAAGCCCGCGCCCGATGCCGCTCACGAGGTGGCGGCGATTTGGGGCCTGCCGACGAGCGAAATCGCCTATGTGGGCGATTCGGGCATCGACATGGACTTTGCCAAGGCCAGCGGCATGCGGGCCATCGGCGTGCGCTGGGGCTTTCGCGGCGAAAAGGAGCTTCAGGAGCACGGGGCGGAAGTGTTGATTTCTCATCCGTGCGAATTGGCTGCTTGAGCAATCCGCGCATGCCCTTACAATTCCGGCCTGTGATCCCCCCTGCACACTTTTATCTTAAATCCGGCCTTCTCGTGCTGGCTGCGGCTTTCCTGGCCTCCTGCAACCTGTTTAAGAAGGCCCCACCGCCTCCGCCGCCCGAGCCGGTGAAGAAAGTGTGGAAGTATCCCGGTGAGTGGACCGGCGGTGACAAACCGATCACCCAGATCGTGGTGAACGTGGACACCCAACGCGCCACCCTTTACCACAACGAAGAAGTCGTCGGCTGGACCTATGTGGCCAGCGGTATCACCAGTTTCCCAACGCCCACCGGGGATTTCAAAGTGCTCGAAAAGGTCAAAGACAAGGTCTCCAACCTCTACGGTAAAGGTTACGACGCCGGCGGCAAGCTGGTGAATTCCGATTTCAAGAACGGCCGTGACGTCCTGCCACCCGGCGGCAACTTCATCGCCGCGCCGATGAAGTTTTTCATGCGCCTCACCAACGACGGCGTGGGCATGCACATCGGTGTCATCGCCAAGCCTGGCCGCCGCGCCTCCCACGGCTGCATCCGCCTGCCCTCCAAGATGGCCCCCATCCTCTACGAGCACACTGCTCTCGGCACGCCCGTCAGAATCACCGGCAGCGGGCCCGACTACGCCACCTACCTCAAACAATCCGCCGCCAAGGCCAAGGCGAATGCCGCCAAGTATGCCGCTTCGAAAAAGAAGCTCGATGAGAGCGCCGCGAAGAAGGCAGAAGAAGCCGCTGCCAATGGCACCACGCCGCCTGCCGATCCGAATGCCCCCGCACCGAAACCTGCCACGTCCGAGATGAAGGTACCGGAGCCTCCGCCCCTCGGTGCTCCTGCCATGTCCGCCTCTCCCACCATCGAGGTGAAGCCTGCCGCTCCCGGCACCGGCCCGCAGTGATCGCATTCTTTTCCCCTGACCCCTGTGCCCCGTTTCACGCTTGAGGATCTTGGTTGGAATGCCTCCTTCGCCAAGCAGTTCGAGCCTCTGGCCGCTGAAGGCTGGAAACCGGCCCGCCTGATCCGTGACAACAAGATCTCCTACGGGGCCCTGCTCGATGATGGCAGCGGCGGCTACGATGAGCTGGAGGTGATCCTCAGCGGCAAAGTCTATCACGATGCCGCCACGGATGCCGATCTCCCTGCGGTGGGCGATTGGGTGGCGCTCGATGTCGGCAAAGAAGGCACGGATACCGTCATCCGCGCCCGCCTTGCCCGGCAGACCTGCTTTTCGCGCAAAGCCCCCGGCCTCAGCGCCGAGGAGCAGGTCATCGCCGCCAATGTGGACACCGTCATCGTCATCACCGATGCGGAGACCGATCTGAATCTCCGGCGCATGGAGCGTTACTTCACGCTCATCGCCCGCAGCGGCGCCAAGGCCGTCGTCCTGATCAACAAGATCGATCTCACCTCCAAGGCGCAAAACGAAGAGGCCGCCGAAGCCATCCGCCAGCTCAATCCGAACGCGGACGTGCATCTCACCAGCGTCACGAAGCGCAAAGGCATCAAAGTCCTCAAAAACTACTTCAAGCGCGGCCAGACCGTGGCCTTCATCGGCTCCAGCGGCGTGGGTAAATCCGCCATGATCAATCTCCTCCTCGGTGAGGAATGGCAGTGGACCGATGAGGTGAATGAAAAGACCGGCCGCGGCCGCCACACCACCACCGCACGCGAATTGATCGTGCTCGATGGCGGTGGCATTCTCATCGACAACCCCGGCATCAAGGAAGTGCAGATGTGGACGGATGAAACCACGCTTCGCGAACGCTTTGCCGACATCGACCAGCTCGCGCTCGGCTGCCGTTTTGGCGATTGCAAACACGGCAAGGACGCTGGCTGCGCCATCCGCGCCGCCGTGGAGGGCGGCACGCTCGATCCCGCCCGCTACGATGGCTACCTGAAGCTCGAAGAAGAGATCGCCGAGCTGCGCAAGAAGCGCAAAAAGCGCCAAATGACCGTCGAACGCGTCTTCAAACGCGATCACAAGATCAAAGCCCGCAACCGCGAGGACCGCCACGACATCGAGCGCAACCTCCGGCCTTCGCGGCATGAGCACCGCGAGTGAGGCGGGCACTCCTGCCCGCCATGGGGAAGGCAAGAGTGCCCGCCTCACTCTTTCGCGTGCTCAGCCATCGTGAAACTTGAAACCTGCCCCATGCCCCTCTAAACCCACGCATGCCCGCCCCCGACGCCCGTGAAATCATCCTCGAAGCCCGCGATCTCACCCGCGAGTTCGATGGCGTGAAGGCCCTGGACCGCTTTTCCTTCCAGCTTCATCGCGGTGAGGTGCTCGGCCTGCTCGGAGCCAATGGCGCAGGCAAAACCACCGCGATGAATTGCCTCCTCGGCCTCACGCTGCCCACCAGCGGAGATATCTTTGCCTTCGGCCTACCTTTGCAAAAGCACCGCATCGCCATCCTCCAGCGGGCGAATTTCTCCTCCGCTTACACGGCGCTGCCTGGCAATCTGCTCGTGGGTCAAAACCTCATCGTCTTTGCCAAGATCTACGGCGTGCGTGAGCCGAAGAAGAAAATCGCCGAGCTGATGGAGCTGCTCGAAATCTCCCACCTCGCCAAACGCGTCACCGGCCAGCTCTCCGCAGGCGAATCCACCCGCGTGAACCTCGTGAAGGCTTTCCTCAACGATCCCGAGCTCCTCATGCTCGACGAACCCACCGCCTCCCTCGATCCCGACATCGCCGACAAAGTGCGCAAAGTCGTCCGCAAGGTGCAGCGAGAGCGAAACATCGGCATCCTCTACACCTCGCACAACATGCGCGACATCGAGGAAGTCTGCGACCGCGTCATCTTCCTCCACAAAGGCAAGATCGTCTGCGAAGGCACTCCAACAGACATCGTCGCGCAGTCCAGCAGTGCCACGCTCGAGGATGTCTTCATCAAAATCGCCCGCGATGGCGAAATCATCGACGAACCGCAGAAAGACAAAGCACCATGAACTTCCGCATCATCAGCGCCCTCGTCCTGCGCTACCTTTTTCTCTACACGCGCAGCCCCATGCGCCTCGTCGAGCTCGTCTTCTGGCCCGTCGTCGATCTCGTGGTGTGGGGGAATGTGACGGTCTTTATTCAGCGGAACACGAATCCAGCCTTCGGAAACGAAATCCTCTTCCTGCTAGGCGCGATGATCCTTTGGGACATCATGTTTCGTGCACAGCAGGGGGTGGCCATCTCCTTTCTGGAGGATGTGTGGACGCGAAATCTGCTCAATGTCTTCGTCGCTCCCGTAAGGGCCACGGAATACGTCAGTGCCACCTTCATCGTCGGTATGCTGCGCATCACCGTCACCGCCGTGGTGCTCAGCCTGATTTCTTGGTTCGGCTACTCGTTCAATATCTTCCAGCTCGAATGGTGGCTCATTCCATTCTTTGCAAATCTGATGCTCTTCGGCTGGTCGCTAGGCATGATCTCCACCGCCCTCATCTTACGCTGGGGCCAGGCGGCCGAATCCCTCGCGTGGGCCATTCCGTTCTTCTTCCAGCCCGTCGTCGCCGTGTTTTATCCGGTGCAGGATATGCCCGCATGGTCACAGCCCATCGCGTGGTGCTTCCCACCCACGTACATTTTTGAAGGCATGCGAGACGTGATGAAGACCGGCACCATGAAATGGGACTACCTCTGGTATGCCGCCGCATTGAACATCGTCTTCATGGCCCTCGCCGGCTGGCTCTTCCTGTGGATCCTCAATCTCACCCGCAAACGCGGCCTGCTGACGAAATTTGCCACGCAGTGAGCGTTAACAAGGCTGCCATGCCCGCCAGCATCCACCTCGTCATCCCCTGCTACCATGAGAGCGGGCGCATCGGCCCCTTTTTGGCGGAACTGTGTGAGACGCTCACTCCACTCGGCGGCATCACCATCCGCGTCGTGGAGGACGGCTCCGATGAAGACGAAAAAAAGCGCATGAGCACGCTCATCGACGCCCAGCGCACCCAAACGCCTCTGCTGCTCGAACCGCTCTTCCTGCCTCAAAACCTCGGCAAAGGCGGTGCCATCTACGCTTCGTGGAATGCGGAAAAGTCCGCCGATTGGCTCGCCTTCGTCGATGCCGATGGCTCCTGCACGGCGGCGGAAGTCGCGCGGCTCATCCAGCTCGCTCGTGAGGCACCGGAAAACACCGCTCTCTTCGCCTCTCGCATCAAAATGCTCGGCAAATCCGTCTCGCGAGATTTTCGCCGTCATCTCATCGGTCGCGTGTATGCCACGCTCGTCTCCGAGATGCTGAGCATCCCCGTTTATGACAGCCAGTGCGGCCTCAAACTCGTCCCGAGAGCCTGTTTCGAGCGCCTCGCATCGAAACTGACCATCCATGGCTTCGCCTTTGATGTGGAGCTGCTCACGCTGCTGCTCGATTCGGGCTGCGCGGTCCATGAAATGCCCATCTCCTGGCACGAGACACCCGGTGGCAAGGTTCACCTCCTTCGCGATTCCTTCCTCATGGCTCGCGATGTCTGGCGGGTGCGTCAAAAGCGTGGTGCATGAAGATTCGGAGACACCGCTTGTCACCGCATCCCCGCACTCCATGCTCCGCGTCCTATGTTTGATGTCCGTGACAAGCCCCAGCACGTCGAGAATGCCTTCCTCATCGGTGCATATTTCGACCGCCGCCGCAAAGAGGAGGCGCAGGCCTTGCTCGATGAGCTGGGTGAACTCGTCCGCACGCTCGGCATCAACATCGTGGGCAGTCAGCTCGTCTTTGCCCGCGAGCACACCGCTCGTTACCTCATCGGCAGCGGCAAAACAAAGGAACTCACCGATCAAGCCAAAGCCCTCGGGGCGGATTGCATCGTGTGGGACAATGAACTCAGCCCCGCTCAACAGCGAGCCTGGGAATCCGAAGGCGACATCTGCGTCATCGACCGCCATGAGGTCATCCTCGACATCTTCAACATGCGTGCCCGCACCCGTGAAGCACGCCTCCAGGTCGAGCTGGCTCGCCTCGAATACTCGATCCCACGTCTCACCCGCATGTGGGCACATCTTGACCGTCAAGGCGGTGGTGCCGGTGGTGGCAAAGGCGGTGCCGGAGCGGCTCGTGGTGAAGGTGAAACCCAGCTCGAAACCGACCGCCGTCTCGCCCATCAGCGCCTCGACCGTGTGAAGGCCGAGCTCGATGATGTGCGCCGTGTGCGTGACACCATGCGCAAAGAGCGCACCCGCGAGCCCGTGGCTCATGCCGCCATTGTTGGGTACACAAACGCAGGCAAATCCTCCCTCCTCAACAAACTCACCGCCGCCGATGCGCTCGTGGAGAACAAGCTCTTTGCCACGCTCGACACTACCACACGACGCATGGAACTGCCGGATGGCCAGTCCCTGCTCGTCACCGATACCGTCGGCTTCGTGCGAAACCTTCCACACGACCTCGTGCAGTCCTTCCGCGCCACGCTGGAAGAATCCACGCTGGCTGATTTCCTCATCCACGTCGTCGATGCCAGCTCGCACGAGGCTTTGAAGTTTTATCAAACCACCACCGAGGTGCTCGCCGAACTCGGTGCAGGTGAGAAGCGAGTCCTCCTCGTGCTCAACAAGATCGACCTCGTCGATGACACCCGCATGAACGAGCTGCGGCGCGAGTTTCCCGCTGCCATCGCCATCTCCGTGAAGACCGGCCTCGGCCTCGATGACCTCTTCCATCGCTTGAGCGACTTCATGATCGACCGCGTTGTGCGTCTCGATCTCGATCTCCCGCTTGATCGCATGGACCTCGTGGCCCTCGCCCATCAGGAAGGCAAGGTTTTGACCGAAGACTACGAAACCGGCCGCGCCCGCGTGCAGTGCGTGATCCCCAAGCACTACGAGAGCCGCTATGCGCCCTTCGTGGTCGAAAGTGAAGGCACAAAAAAACCACCCAGTCTCGCGACCGGGTGGTGATGGGATTCAAATGAAGGTGGAAGAGATTAGTCGTCCGCTTTGATGGCTTTGAAGACGATGGCTGCCACGGCACCGCCGAGCAGATTCGCCACCCAGTAGAGCCAGAGCTGGCCGCCCGCGAGGAGGCCCATCGCCACCGCGCCCGTGGCGACGGCAGGATTGAAAGCCGCACCGGAAACGCCACCGACAGCCACCGCCCCTGCAGTCACGGTGAGGCCGATGGCGGCACCGTAGAAGCTGTTGTTCGCATTCGCTTTGGTCGTGGCCACATTCAGCACCACCCAGGCGAGGGCGAAGGTGCCGATCGATTCAGCGACGATGAGCTTCTGCATATCAATGGGAGCCGCGCCGCCGCCTTTGCCAACCAGCGTCGCCGCCACGAGGGCCGCCACCACGCCTGCCACGGTCTGGCAGAAGATATAGACGATGGCATCCGTGAGGCCGATCTTGCCACGCAGCCAGACGGCCACGGTCACGGCGGGATTGTAGTGAGCGCCGGAGAGATGGCCTCCGGCGAAAATCATGACGGCCAGTGAAAGGCCGATAGCGATGGGAGCGAGCTCCTGCTTGCTGCTGACCGTCAGGCAGACGGTATAGACGAGAAAGAAGGTGCCGATGATTTCTGCGATGTATTTCTTCATGGGGTAGGTATTGCAGCCTATTCCCCAGCCTTTCGGCAAGAACAAATCCGAAAATCTATCGAGCCACTTTCATCCAGCGCACAGCTTCCATCCCGCTCGCCAATTCCTTCACTCGCACCTCCCAGGTGCCGGGATCGTCATTCGGCGCGAGATCGAGTGTGAGATCGAGAATGCCATTCTCTGCCGCGTAAAAACCGCTTCCTTCGGTCAAAACGCCGTTCGCATCCCGAACCTCGACCTTCACCGGAATCACCGCCTTCAAAGGTGAATCGCCCGTGGTGGTGATTTGGAGCTTCACGGCGGCTTTTTGGCCTGCGGTAGCACTTTCCGGCACATCGAGCTTCAAGCCCAGAAGCGGCTTCGGCGTCACCAGGAAGATTTTTCCATCTCCAGGCCCCAGATCGACCTTCCAGCTCATGCTGCCATCTTCACCGCGCTTCGGCACGATGAACTGCGAGCCCGTCAGTTCATACACATTCGCCGATTCGGCCTTCAAACTCACCACCCCGCTCGCAGGCATTCCATTTTCCATCACCAGGCCATGCTGGCCGACGTAACTGCCATATTCACGCTTGTCGTTGATGACGAAGACATAGGTCGCCTCGCCAAACTTCCGCACTCGCGTGATGATCTCCACGTTGTCGCAGGAAACCTTCTGCGGCAGCGCCGTGAAAGCCTTCGCCAGCTCCAGCACCTTCGCTTTGTCCTCCGCCGCTTTCTTCTCCCGCTTGAAGCTCTGGATCACCACATCTGCCTTCAAAGCCGGGCACAAAAACTCATCCGCCACGATCTTCCCGCCCTTCTTCTGCCAGTCGGCGATGCGGGCCACGACAGACTTCGTCAACACATCGCAATACGGCATCACGAGCACTTTGCGACCGCTGAGGCCATTCTTGAGCAGCGTCTCTTCAAAGAGAATATCCGTCTGCACATGCGCATGCTGCAAAGCGAGCCACACATCCGCCTCCCAGCCCATGTTCGAGCCGTAGCCGCCGCGTCGGGCAAACATCTGCGAGGTAAAACTCTCCAAGAACGCCACTTCGCTGCGTTCGTCCGGGATTTCCATCAGCGTCGGCCCCAGCGGCTCGATCACGTCTTGGATGAGCTGCTTCAAAACCGGCGCGGTGTTCGGATTCGTGAACCGATAGGCGCTCGGGCTGTCCGTCTGCACCAGCGACTGCCAGCCGTGATACATGATGCCCTGGATCGGTCGCGAGATCTTCGTCCAAAGCGCTTCCTTCAAATGCATCGGCGCGATGGTGATGTAGGCAGCCTCAGGATCGTGATCTTCCCATGCCACGGGTGTAGGCGCGTTCGCCAGAACGCGGTTAGGAGCCGTTTGCGAGCGATACCAGATGAGCTGCGTCATCTTCATCACCCGCTGATTTTTTCCCGTAGCGGCACTCATCGCGAAAAGCTGGTCCGCACACATCCCGATGCGCTGCGGATCAGGATAGGTGTAGGTCCAGTGCGAGATCACATCCACGCCGCCACCCGCACCGCTGATGCTCGGCTGACGCACCGCTGGATCAAAGAAAGTCCACACACGGCTGGTGCTGCTCTTCAAGCCCTTGTGCAGCGCCGTATGCAGACCGTTCCAGCCATCGCCCACGGTCCAGAACCAGCGGTAGTATTTCAAAATGGGATGCTCATCCTCGATCACGCGATCCGCAGGAAAGTCCTTCAGCTTCGTCCAGTCCACGCCGCCGCGATTCACCACCTCCGCAGGGATGTCTGTGCCGGCGAACTTCTTGTAAGCCTCCACCTCCAGCAGGCTGAACGAAGGCTGCGAGGAATCGCGCACCTCACTGTTGATCAAGGCTGTGGTGAAGGCCGGATGATCGCCATAGGCCTTGCCGATGCTGGTGCCGAGTGTTTGGAAAAACGGCGCAAACTCCGGTGTCGAGGCGATGATGTCCTTCCGAGTGTAAGGCACGCCTTGGCGATCCACGCGCAGGTTTTTCGGGTCCGCCTCCAACGTGTCATGCGGCGAGAGACTCGCCACGACCTCCAAACCGTTCGCCAACGCCTCGTCGAGGTAGGCGCGGTTCCTCGCGATGTATTCCGGCGGTCCCGGCGGCAGCAGCTTTTTCTCCTGCCACATGTCTCCCACCCCTTGGCCGCTGAAACCGACGAAGTGCGTGAAGCCCAGGTCTTTGAGCCGTGGAATCTCATCGCCACCCGCGCCCCACATGATCACCGGCATGCGCGGCGGTATGCGACCGACGATTTGCAGCTTCGTGCTCTGCTCCGTGGCGTAGTCGGCGAACTCAAACCGTGCCCGCAGCTCATACACAGCCGGTTTCAGTGCGGTGTTGAGCGAAAACTTCGCCGTGAAGCTCTTCCCCGCCGCGAGATCCGGCACGATGAAGTCCTCCGTCTTGCCGCCGAGCGAGGCTCTGAGCGTCGCAGCCTTCATCACGTCGCGTTTGAGATTCGTGACGACGATGTCGATGGGCCTCGCTGTCTCCATGCGCTTCCACACCGCTCGTGAAGCCACAATTTGCATCGCCACCCGCTCGAAACTCAGCACACCGTCGCAGATGCGCACTTCATCGATCAAACCGGGAAAGCCGCCGTAATTGCTGCCGAGCCGATCACCGATGCTCAGCTCCTTTTTGCCCGGAACCACCGCACCAAAGCCTTCGAGCTTCGCGCCGCCTGCCGCCGTGCCATTTCGATAAAAATTCCCTTCGCCCGCGCCATCGTAAGTGAAGGCCACATGCTGCCACTCCTCACCCATCTTGAAGGGCTGTGAGTAGATCGTTTTCGACTCCGCACCGAAGCCCAGCGTCACCCACATGCGCCGCAACCCGCCCTTGTCCGCCTCGCCGATCTGCCACTGGTAGTTCGTGTGATCGACATACTTCTTATCGAGCAAAAAGCAGCGCAGCTCCGGTTTGAACTCCGCCTTCGCCTTGATCCACATCTCCAACGTGAACGCTGCCTTCACCGGCAGCACACTCACCAGCGCCGCATGCCGCTCATCCTTCACCGGAAACCCCGGAAACGACTCCAGCGCTCCGCCAAACCGGCCCTTCGCATTCAACACCGCGCCGTTGAGCTTCAGCCCGTCCTCCTTTTCAAAACTCCAATGCCCCAGCACATGCTTCCCGCTCGCATCTTCGCCGCTGTAGCCCGTTTCCCACGTTTCTTGAAGGGCGAGGGCTGAGCTGGCGAAGCAAATGACAAAAGCAAAAAATAGACGGAGCATGCGGAGATAAGCCGTCCCAATGCCCGCCTCTTTCAGCGAACTCATCGCGTTTGCTTCTTCCACGCCTCAAACTCACTCGGTCGCAGCCGGTAGCGCATGATGCTTCCGGGATGCAGGGCGGAGAGTTCTTTTTGCACGACTTTGATGAACTGCGCCTGCTCGCCGCCTGATGGCAAAGAGGCGGCATGCTTGGTCAGCGCACGTTTCGTGGCAGCGGCCTTCATTTTGCCCAGCACGACGGCGCGGACGGCATCGCTGATGATAGCGCGGTGTTTGAGGCGGAAAGGATCGGGGTCACCGAGGGACTGGCGGACGGCGGCGTAGCGGGCGCAGGAACGTTGATAAGCCCACACGAAGACATCGCGCAGGCATTCGACGCGGTTTTGCTCATACACGACGAGCGTGCCGTCCACATAGTCGGCCGATTCGACCTCGATGAAGGACAGCGGGCACAAATTATGCCGGATGAGCGGGATGTTCGCGGCGAGACGGGAGACGCGTTTATTGACGTCCTCGAAGGGTTGCAAATACGGCAGATGCACCATGATGAAGAAGGCCTGCTCAAAGGGATCGAGAATGGCCTCCGCCTTGGCGAGAGCTTGATCAAAGCGCTGCTCGATGAGCTGTGGCAGCTCCAGCGGATGAAACACGGTGCCGCTGATGCCGACGGCACGCTCCCGGAGGCGTCCGCAGGCCTCCGGCTCGCTCATGAGGTTGTCGGAGAGCAGGGCGTGCAGATTGCAGATGGTGTGGCGGTTAAAGCCGATGCCCTCGGCCTCCTCGGCGAGCATTTCGATGGCCGCCTTGTGATTGAGGATCATCTGCGTCTCGCGTGCGCTGTGACCTTCGCCGCTGGCACCGATTTCGAGCAGGCGCTGCGTTTCGAGCAGCGAGTAGGTGTTGCCTTCGAGGCGGCTGGAGTTCCAGGAAAGGTCCACGAGCAGGCGCTGGAGCACCTGGCGCAGGTAAGTGCCCGCCGGCAGCTCGGAGAGGCCCACCTGGCCGCTTTGGAGGAGCTGCTTCCGTGTGGCCGCAGGCAGGTAAAAGGTCTTGTTCGGCTGGTAGGACTCCAAAAAGCGCCCCTGATAGCCAACAGGCGTTCGCTGGGTGAGTGGACGACGAATCAAGGCGCGGAGCTTCTGCGCCTCCGCGCCGAAAACAGTCGATGCGGACGGTTTGGCGGCCACGAAGCGTGTTTCAGCCTGCGGCGTGCTTTTCGCCGGGAGGTGGTAGCGGCGGGCTTTGGTCACACCTTCGGCAATGAGCCGCTTTTCCGCCACGAGACGCTCCAGCCGACGCTGAAGCGTGCGGGTGGAAAGGCGCAGCTTCTTATGGCTGGCAAGGTCGCTAAAAGTCGCGCCCGAAGGCTGCTCCGCCACCACCTGGAGGATGGCGTCGAACTCGGGTCCAGAGGTCTCGGTGGCGGAATCTGGCATAAAAGTGGCGGAATTAATTTTAGCCATTTACGAAGGCAAATGGCATAAAATTGGCGGAATTGTGGCGGAATAATGGCGCAATTATCCGAATTCCGCCAGCGCCAAGTTTTGCCCCGCCCGCCGGGTACTTTAACCCAATGCCGCCAGCACCTTCGCCACGCAGTTTTCGGCGGTGAGGCCGTGCTTGGTGCGGAGGATGGGGATGGTGCCGTGCTCGACGAACTCATCGGGCCAGCCGATGCGCACCACGGGGGTGCGGATGGCGGCATCGCTGAGATGCTCGATGACGCCGCAGCCGAAGCCGTTGCGCAGGACGTGGTCTTCGAGCGTGCAGATGACCTTCACCTTTTTGGCGTAGGACTCGATGCAGGTGCCGTCGAGCGGCTTGATCCAGCGGGGATTGATGAGGGCGACGCTGAGGCCTTTGGCTTCGAGTTGCTTCTTCGCCTCCTCGGCCACGGGGAACATATCACCGAGGGCGATGAGGGCGACATCGCGGCCATCGGCGACGACTTCGGCCTTGCCGATTTCGAGCAGCATGGGCTTGTCCTTCGGCGTGACACCGGGGCCATTGCCACGCGGGTAGCGGATGGCGATGGGGCCCTTGTCGTAGTTCGCCATGGTCCAGAGCATATCGACGAACTCGTCTTCATTGCGCGGCTGCATGTGAACGATGCCGGGCACGCCACGGAGGTAGGCGATGTCGAAAAGGCCGTGATGCGTAGGGCCGTCGTCACCGCTGAGGCCGCCACGGTCCATGCAAAGGCGCACGGGCAGGTTTTGCAGCGCCATGTCATGCACGATCATGTCAAAGGCACGCTGCATGAAGGTGGAGTAGATCGTGAGGAAGGGCTTCACACCGCTGGTGGCCATGCCGCAGGCGAAGAGCGCCGCGTGCTCCTCGGCGATGCCGACATCGAAGTAGCGCTCGGGGATCTCTTTCTTGAACACGCTGAGGCCGGTGCCGCCGGGCATCGCTCCGGTGATGGCGACGATCTTTTTGTCCTCCTTCGCGAAGTCGGTGACCGTGCGGGCAAAGACCTGCGAGTAGGTGGGCTTGTTTGCTACAGGTGTCTCGCCGGTCTCGATGTTGTATTTGCCGAGGCCGTGGAATTTGCCGGGATCTTCGAGCGCCGGTTTGTAGCCCCTGCCCTTCTCCGTGATGATGTGGAGGATGACGGGCTCGTCCTGCGTCTTGAGAAACTCAAAGGTCTGGATCAGCAACGGGAGGTTGTGACCGTCGATGGGGCCGTAGTAGCGGATGCCGAACTCATCAAAGAGCAGGCTGCGATTGGCCGGCGTGGTGCTTTGAGGCAGCAGGATGCCCTTGGCATGGTCCTCGGCCTTTTTGGCGAGCTTCCGCACGTCCTGTCCGAGCACGAACTCGACAAACTTCGCGGCCTTTTGATGCAACGAGGCGAAGCCGGGGTGCGTGGCGATGGTATTGAAGTATTTCGCGATGGCTCCGACGTTGCGGTCGATGGACCACTCGTTGTCGTTGAGCACGATGATGAGCTTCTTCGTGTGGGCGGCCACGTTGTTCATGGCCTCAAACACCGGACCGCAGGTGAAGGCGGCATCACCCGCCACACAGACGACGTGCTCATCCGTGCCATTGAGATCGCGAGCCGTGGCCATGCCTAGCGCGGCACCGAGGGCGGTGCCAGCGTGGCCGGCGCCGTAGCAATCGTGCTCGCTCTCCGTGCGGAGGCAGAAGCCATTGAGGCCTTCATACTGGCGGATGGTGCCGATCTTGTCCCAGCGACCGGTGAGCATCTTGTGGACGTAGGCCTGGTGGGCCACATCGAAGACGAAGCGATCCTTGGGCGTGTCAAAGACGCGGTGCATCGCAATGGAAAGCTCCACGACGCCAAGATTGGGCCCCAGATGGCCGCCGGTCTCGCTGAGGGTCTCGATGAGCGTCTGGCGGATTTTTTCAGCCAGCGCGGGCAGTTTCTCTGCGGGCAGGGCTTTGAGATCGGCGGGGGAATGGATGGCGGGAAGGTCGGAGGACACGGAGGAAAAGATAAAAACTAAAAGATCAAAGATGAAAGGAGCGGAGGAGGAAGCGTGGCAAAGGTTTTAGCTTTTAGCTTTCATTTTTCATCTTTTCAGAACAGGCGGATTTCGTCGCTCTCGGCAGATTTGCGGCGTTTCGGAGGAGACTGGCGGGAGGTGGGGGCATCGTCTTCCTCCTCGGTGGCATCCGCATCGAAGGCGGAGGTGCTGGCTTTGCCGCTTTCGAGATCGGCGGAGATGATCTCCACCCGGCGGCGGGCACCATCGAGACGCTGGCGGCAGTTTTTCAGGAGGCCGATGCCCTCCTCGTAGCTGCGGATCATCTCCTCCAGCGGCATGCGATCCGTCTCCATGGCACCCACGATCTCATCGAGACGCGACATCGCGTCCTCGAAGGACAGTTCTTGGGGTTGAGGGGAGGCTTTGCTCATGGAGGGCGCTGGGGCGCGGCAAGTATCAAAACCCCGCCCCCGCCGCAAGCGGTAAAACCGGGCCCATCGCCGATGCTCACGGGCATTTTTGAGGACATCACACCGGAAGAGGGTATTTCGCGGGGGCTGGCGGTGCTTTGAGTGTTTCGATCTCCTCGCAGGCTAACCAGCGAGAAATCACGCCTTCCTCACGTTCCCAATCCCGCATGCGCCTCCTGTCCGTCCTCCTTCTCACGTCTCACCTCTCACTCGCCTACATGGTCGAGGGGGACAACAAGAACAGTGGGTTCAGCTTCCAGGGCCAGAAATCGTTGCTGGAATGCAGCGGCCATTGAGAGATAGACAAAAGTGGTGCATCACGAGTCGAAGATGAATGCCGAAGACTCACCAGCCTCGAAGCTCATTCCCCGCCAACTCTCCACCAAGCGCTTCGGATTGCTGACCTTCTTGGCCCTGGAATCTTGGATGTGGCTTGACACGTCGGACCTAGATTATGAGCGCGGCAGTCTATTTCCATTTACGACGGCTATTTGGTTCACCTTTGGACAAGTCTTCGCTATTCCGTTTTTTGGGCTCCTGACATTGATCATGACGCTGCTTTTTAAACGCTGGTCGAAGGCGATCGGAGTCCTCGTGTTTGGAAGCATCGTCTGCTTACTAGGAGCCGCGCTCCATGACGCTCTGCCTCGACACAGATTCAACCAGCTCATCGGGCCAGATCTTCTGCAAAATGCAGAAATCGAGAGCCTACAAGTGACAAACTCTTTCAATGACGGTGTCAGTTACAATGGAATCTTGCTCCTCGGACCGGGGTTCCGCAGAGCCTTGGAAGCCAATCCCAACTTTCAGTTGGTGAAACGTGAGCCAGAGGCGTATCTCCCCACTGAAGAGGCGGGCACGGTCTACCGAAGCAAACGAGCCGATCTTCGTATCCTGCCGGATGGCAGCCGATGCATTTTCGAGCGTTTCGTTCCATACGTTCCGCCAAAGATCCAACAGGTAAGTCCGTGATTTTCCCGGCATAATATCACTCACCATCACATAAAAAGCCTCAGAGAGATTCGACTCTCATTCACGTTCGTCTTTCCCAAATGCGCCTAGCTGTTCTCTTTCTTCTACCCTCTCTCTTTTCCGCCCACGCTGTCGATTTCTCGCACGAGATCGTCCCGATCCTGCGCGAGCATTGCGCGGAATGCCATGCGGGGGACAAGAAGAAAGGCGGATTCAGCTTCAATGACCGGAAGGCGCTTCTCGAAGGCAGTGAGAATGGCGAGGTGATCAAAAACGGGCGCTTCATCGAGGTGATGCTTTCCACGGATAGCGATGAGCAGATGCCGCCGAAGGGGAAACGGGTGCCGCCGGAGAAGATCGCGCTGCTGAAGCAGTGGATCGCGGAGGGGATGAAGTGGGAGGACGGGTTTGCGTTCAAGAAACCGGCCTATGAGCCGCCTTTTTTGCCAAGGAAGGTCACTGTGCCTGTCACCAAGTGGATTCATCCCATCGACAGCCTTTTGGATAATAAGCTGCCCAAGGCCTCCGATGCGGCGTTCCTTCGCCGGGCATCGCTCGACCTGATCGGCCTGCTGCCGACGGCGGAGGAGATGGCGGTGTTTGAGAAGAATCCGGACCGCGCCAAACTCGTCGAGTCGCTGCTCAAGCGCGACATGGACTACACGGAGCACTGGCTCACGTTTTGGAACGACCTGCTGCGCAATGATTATGGCGGCACAGGCTTCATCACCGGCGGTCGCAAGCAGATCAGCAACTGGCTTTACCGCGCATTGATCGAGAACAAGCCCTTCGACCAGTTCGTGCGGGAGCTGATCGCACCGCCGAATGATGAGAGTCGCGGCTTCATTGATGGCATCAAGTGGCGTGGCGATGTCAGCGCGGGGCAGACGGTGGAAATTCAGTTCGCGCAGAGCGTCTCGCAGTCGTTCCTGGGCATCAACATGAAGTGCGCCTCCTGCCACGACAGCTTCATTGATCGCTGGAAACTCAGCGAGGCCTACGGACTGGCCGCGATCTATGCGCAGAAGCCGCTGGAGATTCATCGCTGTGACAAACCCATCGGCCAGACGGCCACGGCGGCGTGGTTGTTCCCCGAGATCGGTCAAATCGACGCGAAGGCAGCGCCTGCGGAGCGCCTGAAGCAACTCGCGGCGCTGATGACGCATGAAAAGAACGGCCGCGTGCCGCGCACGATCGTCAACCGACTGTGGGCACGCCTCATGGGTCGCGGCATCGTGCATCCGGTGGATGCGATGGGCACCGAGCCGTGGAATGCGGACCTGCTCGACTACCTCGCCGTGTATCTCGTGGAAAGCGGCTGGGATTTGAAGAAGACCCTCGCGCACATCGCCACCTCGCAGGCTTATTCGTCGCAGGCGCAGGTCGTGCAGAAAGGCGCGGACGATCACGGCTACGTCTATGCCGGTCCGCGTGCGAAGCGGCTCACGGCCGAGCAATTCGTGGACGCCGTGTGGCAACTCACCGGTGCCGCGCCGACGAAAATGGACGCGAATGTGCTGCGCGGAAAAGTCGATCCCGCTTTGGCGAAGAAGATCACCGTCAAAGGCCAGTGGATCTGGAGCGACAACCTCAAACCCGAGGCTGGTGAGACGATCACGCTGCGCAAAACCATTCAACTCGACGCCGATCCCGCCAGCTCGAGCGCGGTGATGACCTGCGACAACGAGTACGTCCTCTACGTCAACAACCGCAAAATCAGCGAGAGCACCGACTGGACGAAATTCGCCGCCGTGCCGCTGCAAACGGCGCTCAAGAAAGGCCAGAACGTCATCCTCGCCGTCGCCAAGAATGCAGGCAAAGGCCCCAACCTCGCCGCTTTCTTTTTCGATGCCCGCGTTCGTGATGACAAAGGCCAAGAAACCGTCATCGCCAGTGATGACACCTGGGAATGGACCTCCGCCGTGCCCGGCGGCAAGGAGGGCCGCCTCGCGCAGTTTCAGCCGAAGGACTGGAAAAAAGCTCGCCTCGTCAAGCCCATCGCCCCGTGGACTTCGGCGCTCAATCAACAAGCCCCGATGCTGCTCGCCCAAGGTGCCACGGCGAATGGCCTCATGATTCGCGCCTCCCTGATGAAGTCCGATTTCCTCATGCGCACGCTCGGCAGGCCGAATCGCGATCAAATCGTCACCGAGCGGCCCAACGAGCTCTCCACGCTCGAAGCCATTGATTTGGCGAATGGCAGCCTTTTGGCCGAAAAGATCGCCGCAGGTGCCAAACGGCTGCTGGAGGCTCCCAAGGCGGATTTGGTCGCGGAACTGTATCGGCATGCGTTGACCCGAAATCCGAGCGAGGCCGAACAAGCCCTCGCGAAGGAAATTCTCGGCGAAAAGCCAACGCAGCAAGGCATCGAGGATCTGATTTGGAGCCTCTGCATGCTGCCGGAGTTTCAGGTGGTGCGGTGATCAGAAGCCAAACTCGCGAGGATGCATGCCTGACTGGCGGATGATCGAGCGCACAGTGCCGATGGGGATTTCTTTGCTGGGATGCGGCACGATGACCACCCGTCCTTCTGGGGACTGCAGCTTCAAATGGCTGCCCTTTAGAGACACTGGCTGGAACCCATCTGTTTGCAGCATATCGAGAATTTGCCGGGAGCCAGGCCGATTAGGCATAAGCCAGCTCCTCTCCCACGCTCACATCGCTGATTTCGAGATAATCATCCCCCGAGTCCTCCAAATAGAGTTCGACAGCCTCCTTGAGCTTGCTGACGGCCTCCTCGCGCGATGAACCAAAGCTGGATACATCGACATTAAGGCATTGAGCGACCCAAAATGCATCCTCGCGGTGCAGGGTGTATTGAATGGACTTCATGCGGTCATTGTGAGCCTTCCGTGAATCGAAATCAAAGCGGAGCTCAGAGGCAGGACTCACTTCCCGCCGCCAAATTAGGACCTCCAAATCCTTCACGACCATGAACTCGGTATCTTCCGAAAGAGGCTCTTTGAGGTCGAAGAAGGGCTGGGGAGGAAGACTCACGTCTTCCTCTACGAGTTACTAAGTCACACCTTCTTGGCCCGGATAAAGGCCTTCACGGCATCGGTCGTGACTTCGAGGGGCCAGCGGCGCATGTCTTTGGCTTTGAGGACTTCGAGAGAGGGATGAGTGGGCTCGCTGCCGGTGGCTTGCTGAACGACCTCGGGGAACTTTGCAGGGCTGGCAGTGCTGAGGACGATGCTGACGCGGTCCTGGGCCATATCCGTGAAGGCGCAGGCGGTGTGAGGATCGAGGACGTAGTGGTGATCCTTCCACATCTGCGCAGTGGCTTGGACGATGGTCTCATCATCCATGCGGGAGGCGCGGAAGGTGGTGGAAGGCAGGTCGATCGCCACATCGGCTCCGGATTTGATCTGTGCCATGACCTCGCGGATGCGGGCGCTGTCCTCGCCGAGGATGAAGTAGAGGAAGCGCTCGAAGTTCGATGCGGCCTGGATGTCCATGCTGGGGGCGTGGCTGGGATGCACGTCGCCCTGGCGGTATTCGCCAGTGGTGAAGAAGCGGTGGAGGATGTCGTTCTGGTTCGTGGCGACGCGGAAGGTGCCGCAAGGCAGGCCCATGCGCTGGGCCAGCCAGCCAGCGAGCACATTGCCAAAATTCCCCGTGGGCACGACGAACTCGCAGGTCGCACGATCCTTCTCAGGAAGGCGCAGCACAGCCCAGATGTAATAGACGCATTGGGCGAGGATGCGAGCGATGTTGATGGAGTTCACCGCCGAGAGGTTCACCTCGCTGGCGAAGGAGGCATCGCCAAAGCAGTCCTTCACGACACGCTGCGCATCATCAAAGGTGCCGGGCACGGGGATGGCGAAAACGTTCTCCGCACCAGTGCAGGCCATCTGGCGCTCTTGCAGCGGTGAGACGCGGCCGTTGGGATAGAGGATGAAGATTTGGATGCCGTCCTGGCCCATGCAGCCGTGGATGGCGGCGCTGCCGGTATCGCCGGAGGTAGCGCCGAGCACACAGAGCTTTTTACCGCTGAGCCTGGTCTGACGTTTGTAGAGCAGGCCGAGGAGTTGGAGGGCGAAGTCTTTGAAGGCGAGCGTGGGGCCGTGGAAGAGTTCGAGGATGTAGGTCTTGTCGGTGATTTTCTTCAGCGGTGCCACATCGGGCGATTCAAAGCGGCGGTAGGCCTCGGCGGTGAGCTGGTGCCATTCGTCCTTCGGGATTTCGGGGGCGAAGAGCGTGAAGAACTCGGCGGCGAGCTGCGGGTAGGTGAGCGTGGACCACTCAGCGAGCTTCCCGGCGATGCTGGGCAGGCTTTCTGGCAAAAACAGGCCGCCATCAGGCGCGAGACCGGCTTCGACGGCTTCGGAGAAGGTGTGCAGCGGCGTCTGGCCGCGAGTGGAGAAGTAACGCATGGGCTTCGGAAAAGGGGCGGCATTCTTCCGGGTTTTCGAGTTCCTGTGCAACTGGATTCAAGGCTCCAGTTGCACAGCAACTAGACAACTTTTAGCGTGCCGCATGAATCTCCCCGGCCTCGACGACCTCCTCACCTGCCTGCGTTTTCCTTCCGTTTCGACTGATTCCACGCGTCGCACCGATGTGCGTGCCTGCGCCGAATGGCTGCAAGCCAAGCTGCGCGGCATGGGCCTCACGGCGGACCTTCACGAGACGCCGGGGCATCCGGTGCTGCTGGCAAAGAACAAGCACATCGCTGGTCGCCGCACGGTGCTGCTCTACGGTCACTACGACGTGCAGCCAGCGGAGCCGTTGCACGAATGGAAGTCCCCCGCTTTTGAGCCGACCATCCGCGACGGGCGAATCTACTGCCGGGGAGCCACGGACAACAAAGGCCAGCTCATGGCGCATGTTCAAGGTCTCGCCGAAACGCTCGCCAAGCACGCCGACCTGCCGGTGAACCTCACCGCGCTCTTCGAAGGCGAAGAGGAGATCGGCAGCCCGAATTTGAAGCCTTTCCTCCAGCAGCATGCGGCGGAGTTGAAGTGCGATCTCGTGGCCATTTCCGATACCGGCATGGCCGCTCCCGGCATCGGCACCTTCACTTACGGCCTGCGCGGCATCGCCTGCCTCGAAGCGCGGGTTCACGGACCTTCGATTGACCTTCACAGCGGCATCTTCGGTGGAGCCATCGCCAACCCCGTGACCGCTGTGGCCCGCCTAACGGCCACGCTGCATGACGCGGAAGGTCGCGTGGCGGTGAAGGGTTTTTACGATGGGGTGCGCGACATCCAAAGCTGGGAACGCGAAGCATGGGCCGCCCTCGGCAATGGCGATGCGGAGATGCTGGAACTCACCGGCTCCCCTTCCCTCTTTGGCGAGCCGGGCTACACCGAGCGTGAGCGCCGCTGGGCACGCCCCACCATTGAGGTGAATGGCATCGGCGGCGGTTACCAAGGCGAAGGCTCCAAGACCGTGATCGGTCGCGAGGCCTTTGTGAAGCTCTCCTGCCGTCTCGTGCCAGATCAACACCCCGACCGCATCCTCGAACTCGTCTCCGCTCATCTGAAGGCACACACACCTCCCGGCGTGCGAGTGGAAATCGTCCCCGGCCACACCGGCAGGCCCTACCTGATGGATCCGCACTCGACCATCGGCCAGGCAGCGCAGCGGGCCTTGAAGAAGGCTTTTCCCGGTCAAAACCTGGCCCTCATTCGCGAAGGCGGCAGCATCCCCATCGTGCAGGCCTTCAAAGACGTGCTCGGCGCAGATACGCTGCTGCTCGGCCTTGCCCTGCCGGATTGCCAAGCCCATGCGCCGAATGAAAATTTCCCCATTGAGAACTTCGAAGCCGGCGTTCGCTTGAATCAAGCGCTGCTCGCGGAGCTGGCGGCGTGAGAATTGGAATCATGTAGACCGGGAGCGCCGCCCCATGCTTATCGTCTATTCCCTTGGCTTACAAGGTCGGAGCTTCCAGGAAGTTAGCGCTTGAAGCAGAGCAAAAAGAAATCCCCAGGCTGCGCCGCGGTCTCACGCTGCATCCCGCAGGAAGTGGAATTCGTCATTGCCGCACCGTGGAGACTCACGATAGGCTGCGAGCTGCATGACCTCGTTTCTCATCGACGCCCTCGTCCTCCTTGCCTACTTCGGCCTCATCCTCGGCATTGGCCTTTCGCAGCGCAGCAAAAGCGGCAGCGTGGAGGGCTTCACACTCGGGGATCGTCAGATCGCCTGGTGGGCCGTGCTGGCTTCCATCTTGGCGGCGGAAATCAGCGCGGGCACTTTTTTCGGCGCTCCGGGCGAAGGCTATGCGCTGCGCAATTACACCTACATCCAGCTCATGGCGGGCTACCTGCTGGCACGTCTGGTGGTGAGCGCTTTCTTCATCCCGGCCTATTACCGCTACAATGTGGTGAGCGTGTATGAGTTCCTCGAGATCCGCTTTGGCCCACGCACGCGGCGCATCTCCTCGGCGGTGTTTTTGGTCACCCGACTGCTGGCGAGCGGTTCCCGCCTGTGGGTGCCTACCGTGCTGCTGGTGCTGGGTTGGAGGGTCTTCGTCGATCCGGCGACGACGCCGATGCAGGAATTCTGGCTCTACGCCGTGGCGCTCGTGGGCATCACGGTGCTCACCTCCCTCTACACGGCGGTGGGAGGCATCCGTGCGGTGATCTGGACGGATGTGATCCAGGTGGTGATCCTCTTTTCCGCCCTGGGCTTCAGCCTGTGGCATCTGCTTTCGCAGACGGGTGGCTGGGATGCCCTGCGCGGCGTGATGCAGGAACCTGCGGTGATCGACTGGGGTGCTCCAGCGAAGGGTGAAACGGGTGCCTGGGCCTGGATCAAAGGCATCCTGGAGACCGAGTACACCATGTGGGCCGCCTTTCTGGGTTCCACCTTTGTCACGCTGGCCACGCATGGCACGGATCAGGACATGGTGCAGCGCATGCTGACCGCTAAAAACAAAAGCCAGAGTGCCCGCGCCACCATCCTCTCCGGCGTGGCGGACATCCCGGTGAATTTCATGGTGCTGAGCATCGGCATCCTGCTGTTCGTCTTTTACCAGCAGCACCCGGAGCTTTCCCTACCGAAGAACGCCAAAGGCGCGGCGGATAGCAGCCAGGTATTCCCCTTTTTCATCCTCACCTCGATGCCCGTGGGCCTGCGCGGCTTGGTGGTGGCTGGGGTGCTAGCCACGGCGATGGGTTCTCTCAGCACAGCGCTCAATTCACTGGCCACCAGCTACGTGCGTGACTTCCACTTCCGCTGGTTTGGTGAACCTGCCACGGATGCGGGCAAAGTCCGCGTGCTGCGGCTCGGCACGGTGCTGTTTGCCTTTCTCCTGATCTCCGTGGCCCTCGGCACGGCCTGGGTCAAAGCTCACAATCCCTCGCTGCGCATCATCCCCATCATCCTGGGCATTTTTGGCTACACCTATGGCTCCCTGCTCGGCGTCTTCATGGTGGGCCTGTTCACAAAAAACCGGGGCAATGATCGCGGCAATGCGCTCGCCATGCTGGCCGGCTTTCTCGTCGTCGGTTACCTCAGCGGGCTGGACATTGATCTGGCGAAAACACTAGGCTTCGGCAGCGAGCAAACGGGATTTGGCATGGCTCGGCCATCCTGGATGCCGGTGATCGAGTTCCCCTGGCGCATTCTCTTTGGCACCGTCGTCACCTTCTCCATCGCCGTGCTTTTCCGCACGTCAGCGGCCAAGATCGCCGAGGCTCAGGAAGACCATCCGTCCGTGTCTTAGCCTGCATTTCATACTCTCCAGGCAAGAGCACCTCACTCTGTTTCCGTGATCGTCTTGCCGGAGTGCTCAGTTGGGTTTTCGCTTGGTGATTAACACTGAGCACTCAGCACTGAGCCCTTCGTTCACGGCAGAGCGTGAGAAAGGCGGGTTAACGTCCCAGCATGCCACCGCGACCCGCGATCGCAGTGAAGGCCAGGGAGAGCGCTTCGTTCAGCTCGGCCAGTGTGGCATGCTCGAGTTGGGGATCGATGCTAGCCGGTTCATGCGAGGCCAAAAGCACGCTCGTCAACTTTGGCGGGGCCCGCATGATCTCTACCGCTGGCGGATGAAGCGGCGGAACCGCAGGCTGGGGCGTAGGAGCAGCGTGAATGGCCTTCAAAAGGCCGCTGGCCCGGGCGATTTGGGCGTCCATCTGCCCCAAAACCGATTCCCGGGTCCGGCGCAGATCCTCCAGCATCCCCTGCAACTGCGTCACCTGGTCAGGGGTCGCAGGCGCGGAAGGCGTCGGGTAGGTATGAATGACGGACATGGAAAAAAAGCGATGTGAAAGGGATAATCAGCCCTCAAATATACGGAATTTCTTAAAATTATCAATCCCTCACAACCTTTTAGATCAGCTTTTTCTCAAAATTCCGCAGCAAAAGCCGCCCAAAGTCTTCCCCGTCTCTGTGTCCCTCGGTGACCTCTGTGGTGAATCAGCCTTTTCGACCACCGAGAAGACGGAGGAGCACAGAGGTTTTGCCAAAGAAGCGCCCAGACGAGCGAGCCCGAGCGGTGAGGCAGAAAGATTGGGGGTAGAAAAATTCAGAACCCCTCTTTCTACCCCGCATTTTTCTACCTTTTCCCCGCCTCGAACGGCCGACCCACGATGGCCGGAAAAAGACCTCCGTGGCCTTGAGTCTGCGTAGCCCTTCCATCTCTTGCCCGACGACGAAATCTCCCAATTTCGGGAGACTGGCTCATATCGAAATGATTCCGCGCCGGATCGCCTCCGCCGTGGCTTGGGCGCGATCATTGACCTTCAGCTTCGTCAAGATGCGGCTGACGTGCTGCTTCACGGTGTCTTCGGAGATGCCGAGGGTGGCGGCGATTTCTTTGTTGGCGTTGCCTCGGGTGACGAGGGTGAGGATTTCGCGCTCGCGGGGGGTGATCTCGGGCTCGGAAAGGCGGTCCTGGAGGCGCTTTTCGATGTCGGCAGGCAGGGAGCGATCGCCTTTGGCGATGCTGCGGATGGCGGCGAGCAGGGTGCCGCGAGAGGAGGATTTTTGCAGGTAACCGAGGGCTCCGGCCTTCAGAGCGGCGTGGATCTCGTCATCACGGGCGAAGGTGGAGAAGATGAGCACGCGGGCGCTGGGATGCTCCCGCAGCAACGCGGCGGTGGCGTCGATGCCGCTGAGGCCGGGGAGCTGGAGGTCCATGAGCACGACCTCGGGCTTCGTTTGCACAAACAGCCCCGAAGCGTCCTCCCCGCGATCCGATTCCCCGACGACCTTCAGGTCGTCCTCAAGCTCCAGCGAGGCCACGAGGCCGCTGCGGACGACAAAGTGGTCGTCGATGAGGAGGAGGGAGATGGTGGGCGGCATGGAGCGGGCAAATGACGAAACCAGAATGAAGAAGGACGAATGAATGTCGAAGCTCGAATGACGAAATGTCCTCGCGCCATCGAGAGTTTTGAAGACCTGCTTGTCACTAACAGCCTGATCGACAAGAGAATGGGGACAAAAGAATGACCACGGTTTCCATTCTCTTGTCCCCATTCTTCTGTCGAATTTGGGTTCATAGGCTTTCCCGCAAGCCAAGGATGTCTGAATCCGCTGAAAACGATCAATGGGGCATGATGCGCCTGATTTAACCGCTGATAAGACGCTGATAAGACGCTGATTTGACGCTCATCCCAAACCTCTGACATCAGCGTCTGGTTAGCGTCAAATGAGCGGTTTTTCCGTCTGCCAGCCAACGCGAAATTCACCGCACGTCAGGACGTGCAGCCAAACGCCTATCGCCCGGCTAACTTCACGGGGTAAGACAAAATCATAGAGGGTGAAATCATGATTCCGTCAGCCATGATTTTGTCTTCTCAGGGGTGAATTCGGAAGCAGCTCCCCGTTCCACCGTCCAGGGCCGAAGTTCGGTCATCCCTGCCAACGGGGCGATCATGGCAGCAGAATCACAGCGTCGGCTGTAGTAGTGGCAGTGTGGCAAAGTATTGTCGCAGGTAGCCACGGTCGATGGCAGCCAGGCGGTCTGCCTGCGTTTGCGCATGGGCGGCAATCAGGAAATCGGGAATCATGTGCTGACGTGGCCCTTTGTTTTGCCGATAAGCCGTGAACATCTGACTGGCACACCATGAAGCAGCCTCCTGGATGGGTTCAAACTCGATCCCGAGCTTGGCGAGCGTCTGATCCAATGCCTGCTGAGTGTCAAAACCCGCAGCCACTTCGGCATAAACGACCTCACAGCAGACCAGCCGCCCCATTGACCGTGCGGAGGCCAGCGTGCGCACCCAGTCAGCAGCACTTGGCTCCCCCTGCACGATGGCAATCAACACGGAACTATCGACGGCGGTGATCATGCGTCTGCTTGGCCGCGAGTGGCCTCCAGGAAGTCGGCGGATGACAGTCCGTCATACCTGCCCTTTGCCACGCCGATGCAGGACAGCATGTCATCCGTGCTGAATGTGGGCGTGGCTTTGAGAAAAGGTGCGGCTTCATCAAACTCAAGCACCGAGCCTGCTCTGAGTTTGAGCTTTTGGCGAATCGGTGCCGGGATGAATTCCAGGGCTGCTGGAGTGAGGATGGCTTGCATGGAGCGATCCTACGCGGCCAGGGGATTCCCATCAAGCCGTTCGTTGCCGCCTAGTTTTCCGTCTGTCGGCCATCTCCCCGTCGTCATGATTAGCGATTTCCCACAGATTCAGGGAGGCCAGCAGATTTTTTGCTTTGAATTCAATCTGTGAGCCTCCCTGAGCCGAGTCCCGAGACAGCCGCAGGCAATCTGCGGGAGACCATTCTGAGTTCATAAAACTTGATGACTCGAAGCCAAACGCCCACCGCCTTGACGAGCCGCCGCAGCCAAGGTTCTTAAATCCTGAGACGCTTCTGTTTAGGGAGGTCGGCTGGAAAAGGCGTGATCTCAAAAGGCAAAAGAATGGGGGCAGGAGAATCAAAACATTCTCTTGCCCCCATTCTCCTGCCTATTTCTGGCTCATCTGTTCTACCCGAGGTGCCGACCGGCTAACTTCACGGGATCAGACAAAATCATGGAGGGTAAAATCATGATTTTGTCATTCATGATTTTGTCTTCTCAGGGGTGGATTCGGAAGCGGCTCCTCGTTCCACCGTCCAGGGCCGAAGTTCGGTCATCCCTGCCAACGGGGAGATCATGGCAACAGCATGGGGGCAGCAGGTTATTGAGATTAAAGCCCTTCGGTGGTCTTCATTCGGTCGCCCTCAAAAGAGGCGGCATCGCACCCAACGCGCCCGCCGCCTCGACGACCCGCCGCAGCCAAGGCTTGATCTCAGGCGGCTTTTCCGCTTCCATCGGCGCATGGATTCAAATGCCTTTCTGTCAGTGGACTCCTGCCAACATTCGCTGAAGAAGATGAATACTCGGTTCCTCCCATTACTCGCTATCGTGTTCGTGGTCGGATGCACGACGACGAGTGAGGTCGGCAACAGGGGCGACGCTACCTTGCACAATACCAAGTCTTTTTGGCCGATGATTTACCCTTATTCGGCTTCATTTGCCCCGGTCACACTTGGTCAGGAGGGGCGCTCATTTTTCAAGGTCCAGGGACTTCGTGAGGCCGCCATCAGTCGGTTCGATCTACAGATTCACTCAACAGAGCCATTGATTGACCAGTCTGGCGAGCACCTGAACAAGTCTCCGTTGCTCACAGCGGGGTTTTCATCCTGCACATTGCGATTTGTAGTCACGGATAATCGAGGTCGAGTTGCCCACTCCAAGACCATTCGATGCTCCGAGGTGACTTGGTTTGTTGAGTCCAAACGTAAAGGAGTTTACCGGGTTTCATATCCTATCGGGATCGAAGAACGTCACGTTTTGAGCGGAGAGTTCTCAGTTCAGATCGAGGTGATAGCACCATCGAAAACAGCCGGTGACTACGTTATAGTTCGCGGATTAGGCTTTCCCACCCAACGAGGGTGAGCGCTGAGACGCCTGCCCGTGCCCGTTGGTTATTCCTCGCTCGTCATTCCTCATTCTGGTTTCGTCATTTCCCCAGCGGTAGCTCGACACACACCGCCGTCCCTTTCCCCTCCTCGCTCTCCCATCGCACCTCGGCGCCGACTTTCCTGGCTCGTTCGCGGATGCCGATGCAACCGAAGTGGCCGGGTTGGCCGTGGGTTTGGGCGGTGGGGTCGAAGCCGTGGCCGTTGTCGGTGATGCGGAGAGTGAGGAGAGAGGCGGAGGGGTGGAGTGATGGAGTATTGGAGTGATGGAGTGGGGAAGAGGCAGGCGTGGTGGAGAGATGGAGGGTGATCTGGGTGGGGTGGGCGTGTTTGAGGGCGTTGGTGATGGCCTCTTGGGCGATCATGCGGAGGTGGTGGGTGACGTGCGAAGGGATGGGGCCGATGGGGTGGAGGTCGAGGGTGATGGCGATGCCTTCGGGGGCGCGGGTGGCGAGGAGTTCGAGGGCCTCGGTCAAGGTGGTGGCGTGCCCGGTTTCGCGGAGGTCGGAGACGAGGTTGCGGGCTTCGCTCTGGATGCGGGAGACGAGGCTGCGGCTGGTTTCGAGCAGGGTACGGGCTTTTTCCTCCAGGGGTCGAGTGGTGGCAGCATCGAGCCGGAGGAAGAGGCCGGTGAGCTCCTGCTCCAGGGTATCGTGAAACTCGCGGGCGATGCGCTGGCGCTCGTCGAGCGTGGCCTGGTGGGCGATTTTGCTTTCCAAACGGGTGATCTGTCGGCGCTGGAGGGTGAGCAAAATGAGGGTGAGCAGCACCAGCCCGCCGAGCAGGGCGATGGCGATGACGAGTCGGCGGGCATTCCAAAAGGGCGCGGTGCTGAGCGTGCGGATGTCCGCGACGGAGCGCAGGAGGAGCGAGGCGCGGTCGGGCTCGGAGCGGAAGCCTTTGTCCGTGGTGGCGGACTCGACGAGGCAGATGCCGGTGAGCTGGCAGAGGGAGCCGAGCTGGAGACTGGGCGCGGTGTTTTGCAAAAGGAAGGCGCGGATGGAGGTGCCGCCGGAGGTGAGGCGCAGCTCGTAGCCGTCGCGGGTGCGGAAGAAGTCGTTCAACACGGCGGGCGCGGTGAGCTGGACGAGATCGGCATCGTGCGAGCCGTCCTGAAACTCACGCAACGTGACAGCCGCAGCGGTGGGCGGCTCGGCGGGCTGGTTGCTGAGCACCTGCGCATCGGCCAGCGAGGCGCTGAAGCCGGCCATCACGGGAAAGCCGGTGATCTCGGCCAGATCGCCAGAGCGCAGCGAGGGGGTGGAGGGGAGTGATGGAGTAGTGGAGTGTTGGAGTCGTGGATTGCTGATGAGATGGATGGCGATGGCCGGGGAGAGCGGCGGCTTGGGCGGCTCGTCTTTTTTGACCTCACGCGGCGGTGGCGGCGGGGTGACATCTCGCAGGAAGACGCGGCCATCCTCAAACGCGGCCAAAACGGTGCCGCGAATGCGGGCGCGGTGATGCGGCTCATCCGCCGCGCCAAAGCGCAGCAACGCGGCGACGGAGATGACCGGCAGCGAGTCCGGCACGGCGGCGCTTTGCGTGAGGGCGACATCGCTCCAGTCCGTGACGCGGAGGTAGGGAAAGACAAGCTGACGGCGGTCATTGATGCCCCCGGCGGCGAGGGCGGTGATGCGCAGTCGGGCATCGATGAGCGAAGGCGCGGCCTCCAGCGGCGCATCAACCCGCACCTCGATCACACGACTGCCCATGGCGAGGCGCAGCAGCGAGCGATTTTCATCCAGCGGCGTCAGCGTGCGCCCGAGGCCCTCGACGACGACGCGTTGATAATGAAAGCGCCCCGTGGCGAGATCGTCATAACTGGCCGAAACGCCCGCCGGAGGTGATTCGTGGCCCAAAACGTCGATCTCCACCACCTCGACGCCCGGCAGGTAGAGCCCGGCCATCGTGACGCCCTTCACCCGCACGCGGTCACCGACGCGGAGGTCATTGCGAGCGGGTTTGAAGTGCAGATGCGTGCCCGCGGTGTCGTCCTGCACGAAAACGGTGCCGCCGCTCTCCACAAAGCCCACGACGGCGGTGAGCTCGACGGGGAGTTTTTCCAAACTGCGCTCGTAGGGAAGGGTGCGGATGTCGAGAGCGGTCGTCAGCTCGGCTGCCGCCGAGAATGATGAAACCAGAATGAGGAATGAGGAAAGAATGACGAAGCTGGAATGACGAAGGCTCGAGATGCGTGATGCCGCGCCAATCGGTTCATCATTGAGCATTCGGGCTTCATTCGTCATTCGCCATTGCTTCGCTTCGCTCACCCCTTCGGGGCAGCACACGCTTCGCGGTGCTGGCCGTCTCGCTTTGCTCGGCTCTGGTTTCGTCATTTTGCGTCAGTCTTCCGTGGGATCGACGCCGCTTTGGAGTTTGCGGACGAGTTCCTTCACCTCGTGGGCGCGGCGGAGGTCGCGGAACTGGACTTCGATGCCGGCGTTGGCGGCGGTGGAGAAGTCGATGGTGCCGAGGCCGAGCATGCCTTTGAGACCGCTTTCATACACGTCGATGCTGCGGATGTCGCAGATGCGGGCTTCTTTGGAACTGCGGCCGAGAATGCCCCAGAGTAGCTCGACGCGTTGCGGGGTGACGATGTAGTCATGCGTCACCCGGGCGACGAAGACGCCGAAGAGCACGATGATGGCGGCGACGAGGGCGATGAGGGCGTAAGTCGGCTCAAAGAGGAACAGCAGCCCGGCGGCGATGGCGAGGAGCAGGGCGAGGAAGAGCGTCTTCGCATAGGCGAGCCAGGAAGGATGCGCGTGATGCAGGATGGGCTCGCCGCTGGTGGTGTAGTTGTAGCGTTCGTCCTCGACTTCCTCTTCTTCGACCTCCTCCTCGATCTCCTCGGGCGGGCCTTCGAAGTCCGGCGTGATCTCGCGGAAGGCAGGACGAGCCATGGGAGCCTGCCGAGGCGGGCGCATGCCGCCGATGACCTCGCCCACGGTGTGCGTGGCGCCCGTTTCATCACTCACGACCATCTCCCCGCGTGCCAGGGAACCCCGGGCGACGAGGGTGTAGAGATCTTCTTTGGAGAGAGGATCGCTAAAGGCCGGGTGGTTCTGGAGGGCGTAGCGGGCGGGCATGCCGGGAGATGGCAGCTACTTTGCCTCGGGAGCGGGCGGGAGCAAATGGTCTGAGGGGAGGGATTAGACGATAACGCTGACGCTGGCACAGGATGTTCATCGTTCCCCAGCACGGCCTGAAGGCCGAACGACAAGCTCATCACCACACTAGACAGGCGTTCTCATTCGGGCTTTCTGCACCCGTTGCACCTCCAGCGTGTAGCCTTGCAGGTTGTCAAAGGGACGCACGTCGGCGGTGATTTGCACGACGGGGTAGCGCACGGTATTCAGGCCGTAGAGGCGGTAAGCGGCCGCGAAGATCTCGCATTCGACGATGCCGCTGTAGTCGCAGATGGAGATGAATTTCATCGGCTGACCGTCCTGCTGCATGTGATGACGACTGACGATGATCAGGCCGCAGACGGTGACGCGGTGGCCGTGGTAGCGGTGCAGTTCGGCGATGGGGCAGTAGCTGCGCCAGTCGATGTGGGGATGAAGATCGAGCGGATGACCGGTGACGGTGTAGCCGAGGAGTTCGGTCTCATCCTGGAGCTTTTGCAGGGCGCTGGGCTCTTCGCGGAAGGTGGCGCGGAGTTCTCTTTCGTCGCTGTCTTGGAAAAGCCAGTCATCGCCGTGGCCGACATCGCGGGCGCTGTGCAGGCAGTGCCAAAAATGCTCGGTGCGGTTGCCTCCAAGGCGGTCAAAGGCACCGCAGCGGATGAGGTTGAGCGCTTCGTGGGCTTCGGGCCGCACACGAGTGATGAAGTCGCGGATGCTGGTGAAGGGCGTTTGATTTTGTCGCCAGCGGTTCAGCGTGGCGTCGCTGAGGTCCTTGATGCAGCGCAGGGGGACGCGGATGGCTTGGGTTAGTTCGGAATCGATGAGCGCGGGAGCGTTTTGGAGTGCTCCAGCCCTCTGGAGCTTTGCGCAGGCCGAGGGACGCTCGAAAGCGCCAGAGGACTGGCGCACTCCAGGACGCTGGCGCGAGGCCGTAAAAGCATCGGTAAACGCATTCACGCAGGGCGAAAGGAAGCCGATGCCGAGGCGGCGGCACTCCAGCGTATAAACAAGCGGTGAGTAGAAGCCTTTGCCGTTGCTGAGCACGGCGGCCATGAACTCGGCGGGGTGGTAATGCTTGGCGTAGGCTCCCTGATAGGCCTCCACGGCATAGGCGGTGCTATGAGCACGACAAAACGCGTAACCTTGAAATCCGGCGACGAGGTTCCAGACCTTTTCGATGGTCGCTTCGTCATGCAAACGGCCACGAGCAGCCGCGATGAACTCGAGGCGGATCTCCGCGATTTTTTTCATGTCCTGCTTCACCAAAGCGCGGCGCAGTACATCCGCACGACCGGGCGCCAATCCGGCGAAAGCCTCACAAATCTGCAAAATGTGCTCTTCGTAGGCCACGACGCCAAACGTGCTCCGCAGCACGCCCGCGAGGCTTTCGTGGGTGTAATCGACGGGTTCGAGTCCTTGGGCCCGGCGGGCGAATTGGGCCTTTTTGAGGCCGTTGGCGGCTCCAGGACGAATGACGGAAACGATGGCCACAAGGCGGTCAATGTCGCGCACATCGGCCATGCAAGCGAGGCTGGTCATGGCGGGGCTTTCGATGTGGTGCACGCCGCGTGCATTGCCCGTCGCGATCATGTTCCAGACGCCAGGATCGCTCCACGGCTCGATGTGGCCTTCACGCGGCGGATTCTCCGTGCCACCGAGCAGGCCGACTTCGAGGGCGTGGAGATCGAGGGTTTGAAGGGTGCCGAGAGACTCCGGTTTACCGCAGAGGGGCAGAGAGGCGGAGGAAGCAGAGGTGGGGATATCTGGATTGTTTGCTCGAATCTCTGCCCTCTCTGCCTCTCTGCTCCTCTGCGGCAAAATCGAGCTGCGAGTGGCTCGAATCGCACTTTGCGTGTCCCGCAGCACGGCGAGGCCGCCTTGGGCGAGGATGTCGAGTTTGATGAGGCCGACGGCTTCGACGGCGTCCATGTCGAAGTGGGTGGTGGGCCAGCCTTTGCCGCTGATGAAGGTGGGTGTGAGGCTGCGGATGGGATCGCGGGAGAGCACGACGCCGCAGGGATGCATCTTGGCGTAGCGCGGGAAGTCGTCGAGCATGCCAGCCATGAGCAACGCGGTGCGCAGCGGCTCTTCTTGCCAGGCGCTGTGGTCACACTCACGTGACATGGCGACCGCATCGGCCGCGTGGCGGGCATCGGTCCACGGCATGTGCTCGGTGAGCCGGCGGATCTCGTTTTCAGCGACGCCGAGCACCTTGGCGACATCGCCGAAGGCGGAGCGGGCCTGGAAGGTATTGAAACCGCCGACGATGGCGGCGTGCTCGGGGCCGTAGCGGTCGAGAAGGAGCCGCACGACATCGTCTTTGCGATCATGCGCGAAGTCGATGTCGATATCCGGCAACTTTTGCAGCGCCATGCGGTCGCGATTGAGGAAGCGCTTGAAATACAGCTCAAAGCGGATGGGGCAGACGTTGCTGATGCCGAGGGCGTAGCACACGAGCGAGTCAGCGGCGCTGCCACGCGTGATCCAGCCGATGCCGAGCGCGGCGCACTCTTGGAGCAGGTGCCAAACGGTGAGAAAATACTCCTCGTAGCCGACTTCGGCGATGATGCTGAGCTCTTCGCGGAGCTGCGGCTCGTGTTGTTTGGCTTTGGCTCCGTAGCGATTTCGCAGTCCAGCATGAGCGAGCTGGTCAAGCATGGCGGCAGGTGTGGAACCATCTGCGGGCGTGTAGCGTGGAAAGCGCAGGGTTTTGAAGTCGAAGGCGAACTCGCAGCGCTCGATGATGTTGGGTACTGGTAAGCCGTGTTTAAATGAAAAATCACCTCGTCGCTTCTGCGGATGCGGTTCGTGCAGGAGCGTGAGGGTTTTCATGCTTTGCAGGATGTCGAAGAAGACTTTGTCTTGCGGCTTGTGGTAACGGATTTCGGGCTGGGATGAGGCGGGGGCAAGGATGAGGCCGCTTTGGTGCTCGTGGAGCAGTTGCGGCGTGATTTTCGGTGCGGAGAGCAGGTCGCAGAGGTTGGCGTAGCCGGTTTGATCCTGCACATAGGCGAGGAGCGGCTTTTGGTCGCAGCGCAGCTCGGCGCCGATGATGGGCTTGATCCCGGCGGCGGTGGCGGCTTGAAAAAAAGGCACCGCCGCATGCAGATTCGGGTCCATGAGCGCGACGGCAGGCATGTCATGCGCCACGGCAGCTTCGATGATGGCGGGGATGGTGAGCGTGGAGTCGAGGAAGCTGTAGCAGCTCTTCACATTGAGTGCGGCACGTGGTCTGGAGCCAAGGAGAGGGACTTGCCAAGTCCCGTGGTGAATGGCCGCGCTGGAGGATGGACTTGGCAAGTCCATCTCCTTGGTTTTTGGCACTTCACGGCCAGGTCGCTCTCGCAAGACGCGGTTCGTCACGCTGACGGTGGGGTTGGTGACGAGTTTTGGCTTCGGTAGTGTTTGGCGTGGAGCGTTTTTTTGCTGCGAGAGCCAGAGGTCATGTCCACGCATGATGCTGCGCTGCGAGCTGCGAAGGTCGTCGATGACGAGGGCGAGCGTGTGGAGCCGCTCACGCTTCACATCGGCCACTTCCAAGGGTAAAACGGCGCTGAAACCGCTCTCGTAGATTTTGGTGAAGCGCAGGCCGATGAGGCGGACGCTCACGCGGCGCTCCCAGGCTCGTTTCAGCAGGGCAGAGAGCAGCGGGTAGAGGTCGTGTTCGAGGTCGGTGGGCTCATCGAGGCTGGCGGAGCGGGTGACCTCGTCCATGTCGTTGTAGCGCAAACGCAGCGTGACGGTGCGGATGCTTTTTCCATCTTCACGCACGCGGCGCATGAGCGTGTCGGCCATGGCGCGGAGGCGGGCGGTGATGAAGGCAGTGTCGGTGGTGTCTTGATGGAAGGTTTCCTGCTCGCCGTAGCTTTTCGCCGCCGGCGCATCGCAGATGACGGGGCGCTGATCATGGCCGAGGGCATAGTCACGCAGCGTGGGGGCACCACTGCCGACGAGCAGTGACAGCTCATCCAGCGGCGTATGGGCGATGTGCTCCACGCGGCGAAGCCCGGCGGTGTCGAGCCTGGCGGCGAGCTGCGGACCGACGAGGGGCAGCCATTTGTTCTCTAAAGGCCAGAGGAAGCCCTGCTCATGCCCTGGAGCCACTTCGATGAAGCAGTGCGGCTTGCGCAGCTTGCTGGCGATCTGGGAGATGAGCTTGTTTGCCCCGACGCCGACGGAAACGGAGAGTTTGAGGCTTTGAGCGATGGCTTTCTGCATCTTCGCGGCGGCATCGCAGGCCTTGGTTTGCCGTGCGCCATGGAGATCGAGGTAGCATTCATCAATCGAGGCCTGCTCGACGATGGGCGTGAAGTCATAGGCATACGAGAACATGAGATGCGAGAAGCGCTCGTATTTGTCGAAGTCACACGGCAACACGATGAGGCCGGGGCAGAGCTTTTTCGCCCGAGCGGTGGGCATGGGCGTGTAGATGCCCATTTTCCGTGCCTCGTAGCTGGCAGAGGCGATGATGCCTCGCCGCTCACCGCCGACCGCGATGGGCCGGCCGCGCAGCTTGGGATCAGCCGCCTGCTCGACGGAGGCGAAGAACGCATCCGCATCGAAGTGCAGAATCATGACGCATCACCTTTCCGAAAGCCGCAGCAGGGCGATGAGCACGCCTTGAATGACCAGTTCGCGAGCGGGAATGAGATCGGGATACTTCGGGTTCGAGGCGCGGAGGTAAGGCACGCCGTTTTGCACCACGAAACGCTTCAACGTCGTCTCGCCGTCGATCAGCGCCGCGACGATGTCGCCATGCCGTGCCTCGCGGAACTCCATGATGACCACATCGCCCTCCAAGATGGCCGCATTGCGCATGGAGTCGCCACGGACCTTCAGTGCAAAGGTACGGGCGTTTTTTGGCAGGCGCAGCGTCGTGGGATCGATGTCGATACAGCCATCCATGCGCCCCTCCGTCATGGATTCCGGCTTTCCGGCAATGATGCTGCCGATCAGGGGAACCTGATGCCGCAGCCAGGAACGAGTCTGCGAGAGCCAAAGGAGCTGGAGGACGTGATTTTGGCGTGGAGTGAGCATGCCCCGCCAATACTGTTCACTAGAACAATTTCAAGAGCGGTGTTTCGTCATTTTCAGTCACGACGGGTTCGTCCCCCGCTTGCGGCACGGGCGGGGCGATGGCGGCGCAGACGGCCTCCGTTTTGTTGCGAGCCTGATTGGCGAGCGTGGAGACGCGGTAAGCCTCCAGATGCTCGCTTTCATAGGGTTTGAAGAAGGCGCGGAGGTCATCAGCACGCAGGCCGGGATCGAGCCAGGCAGAGGCCGCCTCGTCTTCGAGGATGAGCGGGCTGCGGTCGTGGAATTTGCCCATGTAGCGCCCCGGAGGCGTGGTGAGCACGCTCATGGAGGTGATGACCTCCTCCGCACTCTCCCACACATCCCAGATGCCGCCGAGCAGCAGCGGTGCCTCATCGGCACGATGGATGAAGTAAGGTGTGCGGCTATCCGGCCACTCATGCCAGCCACGCACGGGGATGAGGCAGCGCTGCTTCAAAATCGGCCCGCGATACGAGGCCAGTTCAAAGACGGACTCGCAGCGTGCATTGAAGGTGTGCAGGAACTTCTTCGTCACCTCCGCCTTGCTGCCCTTGGCCCACGAAGGAACCAAGCCAAAGCGCATGCGTTCCAGGGTCCATTCACCATTCATGAGCGTCAGAGCGTCCGCGTAGTCGCTGGGGCAGATGTTGTTCACGATCTGCGCGACAGCTTTTTTATCTTCACGCTCCTTTTTGCGCCGCTCGATGCGTAGCGCACGCCCAGCGAGTGAGAGAGCGGGGATCTTCGCGAATTGGTTCAAGCGACCGCACATGCGAATCAAAATAGTGGCGGACAGGGAGGGATTCGAACCCTCGGTACCGGATTAGGGTACACACGCTTTCCAGGCGTGCTCATTAGACCACTCTGACACCTGTCCTGAGCTTCGTTTTCCTGGGAGGCAGGAAGCGAGCGCGGATAGTGGCGCAGGCAGGCGTGGTGGCAAGCTGATTTTGCCCTCGAATCATGCTCTCGATGCCGGGCGTTCAAACCGTGCCGCGCCTCATCTGTCCCGGAGCGGTGTTTTCCAATGATCGAAAGGTGAAGCCATACCGCTTCGGCCAAAGCACACAGGCCGCCGTCACCATGGCGAGATGGTAGTGCGGCATCTCGATGCGTCCCTGACCAGCGGGAGTATAAGCGATGAGGGCAAAGAGGAGATAGCCTGCCTTTCCACCCGTGAGCACGCTGCGTCCGATCAGCCATAGCCACGTCAGCACAAACAAACCCAGGCCCACCACGCCCATCTCCATCCAGAGTGAGACGTATTCATTGTGCGGGGCAAAGAGCGTGCCCGATATGCCGGTGCCATGGCCGAAGACCGGCTTTTCCATCGTTGCCTCCCAGGCATCGGCCACGTCTTTGGCACGTTCGGGAGACTTCAGCTTTTCGAAGTCGAGATTGAGGATGGCATCGAGGCGATCGGCGGTGTTTTTATCCTTCATCGCCCCCTGGCCGGTCTTGCTTTGCAACACGGCCACGCCCGCGCCGAGCGCCGGGATGGTGATGGCGGCCACGAGGGCAAGGAAGCCGAGGTTTCGCCGCGCATTCATGAGGATGTACACACCGCACATGAGCACGAGCACGACCATGCCACTGCGTCCGTAAGTGAGGCCCACACCCGGGATGGCGACGCCGATCATGAGGCAGTTGAAGCGGAAATTCTTCGAGAGCGCGAAGATGATCCCGAGCATCTCGCACAGCACGACGGGCGGGAAATTTGGGTGCCCATTGAAGCCGGCGTAGCGTCCGTTGATGCTGGTGAATTTCGCCATGCCCATCGCCTCATAGATTTCGGAGCCGGTGGTCAGCAGCATGGCAAACACCGCCGCCCACAGCGTGGTCTTCTGCCATTTCTCCGTCGAGAGCACAGCCATGGTGGCGATGATGACGAGCATCACGCGGGCAAGATCCATCGCCACCTGATCCTGAGCCGAGGAATCAAAGCGGCGCAGCACCATGGCATCAAAAAATCTCACCGCAGGCAGCAAGGCCACGCCAAGCGTGGCGAGGCAGAGCTTCGGGCGGTTCATGAGCGAAACGACGATGCAAACGAAGACCGAGCCAAAGGTGAAGAGCGCCGGTTTGATCGGCGAGATGCCCGCATTGTAGCTGCCGATCACCGCATCCGCGGCGAGCGCCCCGAGCATGCTACCGCAAACCCACACGAGGACCCATTCGCGAAAACGGGTCCAACCGGAGGGGTGGGGCATGGGGGCGGCGTAGGTCATGGCTGAATGCAAAAGCCTCCTGAAATATGGCCCCTCACCCCAGCCCTTTCGCTTCGCGGCGCTTCGCTAGCCCCGCATGAGAACATCATGCGAAAAGAATGCCAAAAGCGGGGAGAGGGAGAAGAAGGCACCGCAAACCAGTCCCTCTCCCCGCGAGTGATTGCCATCCGCTCCCCGGCTCGAATGCGGGGAGAGGTTAGGTGAGGGGAACTGCTGAGAAGTGCTCTCATGGTTTCGTGTGGGCATGCCAGGCCTGGAACATCAGCACGTCCCAGAGGTAGAAGTGCCAGTTTCGCGTGCCGCTGAGGTGCTCAGCCCATTTTTGGCGGATGGGAGCGGCGTGGAAGAAGCCTTCGCGTTTCAAGCGGCTCTCGCTGAGGAGATCTTCGGCCCATTCACGCAGCGGTCCGCGAAGCCAGACATGGAGCGGGATACCAAAGCCACGCTTCGGACGGTCGATGAGCGTCTTGGGCACATGCTTATACAGCGTTTCACGCATGAGCCACTTCCCACGGCCATCACGCACCTTCATGTGAAACGGAATGCGCCAGGCGAACTCGATGATGTCGGTATCGAGCAGCGGGATGCGGCCTTCGAGGCTGACGCCCATCGCGGCGCGGTCCACCTTCGTCAAAATATCACCCGGCAGGTAGGTCTCCATGTCGAGGTGCATCATGCGATGCGTGAAATCACTCACGCGAGGCCACGACGCCGTGTCGGTGATGGCCGTGACGGGATCTTGGCCGTTGATCACGATGTCCTGCGGCTGCTTCCAGTGGGACATCAGGTTCAAATAGAGCGTCTCCATGCCCGGCGCGGCGATGACTTCGGCCAGCTTGTGCAATTTATCACCCACCGGGATGTGGCGGAGGCGTTTCGGCAGCAGTTTGGAGCCGAGACCATTCAAAACCTTCGGCGGCAGGGCAGTGAGCATGCCGGCGGTCATCTTCTTCATCACCGGCGGCATCCACGAGAACTTGCTCCACAGCTTGCGACCGACCGAATAGCGTTCGTAGCCGCCGAAAAGCTCATCGCCCGCATCGCCGCTGAGCGCCACGGTGACATGCTCGCGAGCCATTTTGCACACGAGATAGGTCGGAATCTGCGAGTAATCGGAAAACGGTTCGTCGTAGAGCGATGGAAGCTGGGGGATGACATTGAGCGCATCCTCACCGCTCACATACATCTCGGTGTGATCGGTGCCGAGGTGCTTGGCGACGTCTTTGGCGAACTCGGCCTCGTTGTGCTCCTTTTCGTGAAAACCAATGGTGAAGGTGCGCACGGGCCGCGTGCTCTGCTTTTGCATCATCGCCACAATGAGCGAGGAATCGACCCCACCGCTCAAAAACGCGCCCAACGGCACATCGGCGATCATGCGCATGCCGACAGCCTTTTTCAGCAAGGCCTCAAACTCGGCGATGGCATCGGCATCGCTGCCGGTGAACGGTTTATCGAGGCCACGCTCGACCACTTGCGGCAGGCTCCAATACCAACCGGGCTGCGGACGCTCCGCCGGCGAGCGCAGCGAGATCATCGCGGCAGGCGGGAGCTTCTTGAAGCCTTGGTAAATGCAGAGCGGATCAGGAATGTAGTTGTAGCGCAGCAGCGAGGTCAGCGCCTCGCGATCCACGGAGGCGTTGAAGCCAGGAAAACGCTGAATGGCCTTCAACTCGGAGGCGAAGACGAAGGTCTCGCCGACCCAGCCGTAGTAGAGCGGCTTTTCGCCCATGCGATCGCGGGCGAGGTGAAAAACGCGATCCTGTTTGTCCCACACGGCGAAGGCAAACATGCCGTTGAAGCGCTTCGTGGCCTCGATGACACCCCATTGGCAAAACGCGGCGAGCATGATTTCCGTATCGGAATGGCCGCGCCAGGTGTGCCCATGCTTTTCGAGGTCGGCACGGAGGTCTTCGAAGTTGTAGATCTCGCCATTGAAGACGATCACGAAGCGGCCATCGGCACTCGCCATGGGCTGATGACCGAGCGGCGAGAGATCGAGGATCGAAAGGCGGCGATGCCCCAACGCGAGACCGATTTCCGAATCCACCCAAGCCCCCGCGTCATCCGGCCCGCGAAGCACGATGGCATCGGTCATGGCACTGACGATGCTTTCCATCTCGTGCGCCGCACGAGATTTGGCAGGAGAGAAGAAGCCGGCGATGCCGCACATGGTTTAGTGAGAGGTAAGAGGTGAGATGTGAGAGGTCAGAAGTGTCGCTTCGGTCCCTTCGATCTTTTGAGTCCCTTCGCTGGTGATGAGACTCTCGAACTGCCCCAGCACACTCGTGAGGGAAAAATGCCGCTCGATGCGTTTGCGGGCTGCCAAATCCTGTGTGAGGCCGCTGTCGAGGATTTCGAGGCAGGCCTTTGCGAGGGCCTGTGGATCACGCGGCGGCACGAGGCGACCGGCTTCGCCCATGACCCAGCGTGTATCGCCAATATCAGTGGCCACCACGGGCACGGCGCAGGCCATCGCCTCGCCGACGACATTGGGAAAACCTTCGCCAAAGGCCGAAGAGGACACAGCGATGTTCAGTGACGCGGTGAGTTCCGGCAGGTCGTGACGCTCGCCGAGGACAGTGATGAAGAGTGGGACATCGAGGGACTCGGTTTCGGCACCGACGATGATGAATCGCGTTTCGGGATGCTTGGCGTGAATGAGTTTCGCGGCTTCAATGAAGGTCGGGTAGTCCTTCATCGGCGCGTGGCGGCCAAAGCGGCCGATGTAGAACGAGTTTTCCAACTCGTTCGGAACGAGTTGGAAAACTCGTTTTACGTCAGGCTTCCACTTCGCGAGATCAAAGCCGTTCGCGATGAGCTGGGTCTTCGATTTCGCATAGCCGATGGCCTCATGCTGCTGCGAGCTGAGCTGGGAGTTGTAGGTGATGCGTTTCGGCAGCCACGACAGCCACGCGAGAGCCCGAATGACCATCGCGGAGCCGCGTTTTTCGAGTTTTAGGTCGTAAAGGCTCTGGCGGATGTTCCAGATCATCGGCACCTGCTTGAGGCGCATGAACTTGGCGAGGCTGGCGACGAGGCACCCGTGGTACATCCAGCCCATGAGCACATCCGGCTTCTCGCGACGGATGAGGCGGAAGAGCTTCCACATGGCGGAAAGCGTGGGTTTACCCGCAGGCATGTCGAGGCTGTGAACGTTCGGCAGGCTCGCGGCGTGCTTGCCGCCGGCGGTGAGACTCACGACGACGTGCTGGAGCTTCGGCAGGCCGTTGACGAGCTGCGCGAGCATCATCTCCGCACCGCCACTGCCGAGTCCGGTGGTGATCCACAGGACTTTTTTGCCGAGAAGACAACTCGTGCGCTCGATAAGGCGATCTATGCTGAATTCGGAGACGATGCGGGAGCGTGTTTCGCTGGGTTTGAACTCTCGCATGCACTTCGCGAGAGCCTCGTGATCTCCGGCGGGGAAGATTTGTGATTGGTTGCCGATGATCCACGCACTGTCGCCGACATCGCTGGCGATGCAGGGAACGCCGCAGGCCATGGCCTCGCCGATGGCATTGGAAAAGCCTTCGCCAAAGGCGCTGGAGTTCACGAGGCAGTCAAAGGTGGCATACACGGATGGCATGTCGCTTTGAGACGGTAGCCATTCCACCTGCACGCCGAGCGAGGTGGCGAGCTCGCGCATCTGCTTCGCGTAGCCCTCATCGCCACTGCCGACGATGACGAAGCGGGCGTTTGGGACGAGGGCAGCGGCTTTGAGGAAGGTCGCGTGATCCTTCATCGGGCTGAGGCGGCCGACGAGGCCGAAGACAGACGGGCTAAAGCCCGAACTACGAGCACGAGGCTGGAAGCGCTCGGTGTCGATGCCGTTGGGAACGACGTGCGTCTTCTGCGCCGGGTAGCTGCGGGCGAGGTAGTAATCACGACCGGCCTTGGAGTTGCAGATGATGACATCGGCGAAGCGGGCGAGGAGGCAATTGAGGCGGAAGCTGAGTTTGCCAAGCGTGCCCCAGAGGTGGGCATCGGTTTGGGAATCACGCACGCCCCAGACGACACGTGGGAAGCCGCAGAAGGGCTTCAGGAAGAGGGCCATGAGGTTCGATTCGGCGAGGTAACCGTGGATGACCTCTGGCCGCACGCTTCGCGCGGCTTTGATGAGTCGGAAGAAGAAGCCGAGGAGGTCCCAGCGACTCTTTTTGCCGATGCAGAGGGTCTTCACACCGGCTTCGCGGAGGCTGGACTCGAAGGGACCGCCGTAAAAATGCAGCACGGAGACTTCGTGACCTTCGCGCACGAGTCCAGCGGTGAGAATCGAGAGCTGACGCTGAGCACCGCCGTGACCGAGATCGCGGATGATGAAGGCGAGCTTCATGACTCGGCCTCCTTCCGACGAATGAGCATGAGGCACCAGAGGCACGCGACGATGGAGCTGATGCCATGCACGAGGGCGGTGGAAAGGGCGATGCCGGCGACACCCATGTTTTGCATGAGAAGCCAGTTCAGTCCCGCATTGCCGAACAAAGCCGCAAACGAGAAGATCAGCATGAAGCGCGAGGCCTGCATGGAAACGATGACGCGAGCGGTGACGATGCCGAGGATGTAGAAGGGGATTTGCAGCGCCCCGAAGCGCAGCACATGCGCCACTCGCAAGGTGTCCTCATGATGGAAGGCACCACGCTCGAAAAGCAGGCTCACGATGGTTGGGGCGAAGAAATCGAGCAAAAAGGCAAGCGGCAGCATCAGGCCGACGATGACGCCCACGCTCATGAGCAGGCGGCGGCGCAGGCCATTCCAATCCCGACGGGCCACCTGATCGGCGAAATACGGGAACAGCACATCGGCCAGCGGTCCGGCGGAGACGCCGAGGATGATCATGCAGAGTTTCTCCGAATAGCTGAGCACAGCCACGCTGCCCGCAGGCAGCCACGAAGCCATGGTTTGATCCACCACGGAGGCACTTGAGAAGGCGAGACCGCCCAGCAGGAAGGGCATGGCATTGCGCATGACGACGCCGAGCTTGGGCTCCCATTTTCGCAGGCACACACGCCACCAGCGGCGCTCGGCGGGGAGCTGACGCGAGACCGCGTGCATCAGCAAAGAGAGTTGCAGGGCGGAGCCGATGTTCGTGCCAAACAGCAGCGCATCCACGGTGGGAGCACGACGCGTGAGGAGGATGCTGACGATGATGCCCAGCGGCACCAGCAGCGGCGCGGAGGCCACGATGAGGAATTTTTTATCCGCCCGCAGCCATGCCCCGAGGTGATAGCTCATGCCAAAGCACAGCAGGAAGGGGAACAGCATGACCAGCAGGTGCTGAGCATGATCTTTGTTCGCGGCGCTGAAACCATGCGCCAGGTGCTCGACGAGAAAATTCCCGCCCAGCTCAATGAGCAGCCCGAAGAGCAAGAGCATGCCGAGATGCGTCACCGCCGCCTGAACCGCCATCCGATCCGCGCGGCGGGAGCCTTTTTGGTGCTTCAGCTCGACGTAAGCCGGCAAAAACGACTCCGGCAGCCCTCCCGCCAGTAGCGTAGCGGCAAAGGACATGAAGCCGAAGACGAGCATGAAGGCATCAATCTCCTGCGAGACCCCGAAGGTGGAGGCCACGACGGCATCCTTCACAAAGGAGACAACCTTGCTGGCCAATGTCAGCACAAAAACCAGCGCCAACCCTGAGAGTAGGGCGGAGCCAAGGCCCCGAGCCAGCAGCGAGCGGATCGAGGCCGGGATACGGGCCGAAATTGAGGACATTCATACCAATTATAAACACTATAATAAGATTCAGCAAACTTGAGGATGGGTTTTTTGCCCGTTTTACACGCTTCTCCCCTGCTCTGTAGCCCTCCTGACGAGCTTTCTCGCCACGCTGGCAGAGGCCGTAGGGCGGATGTGTTCGGCGTGCAAAGCTGCGCGAACATGAAAAATGACCTTCGCCGAACTATCCGACTGGGTTTTTGGGGGGGGTGCGCGTGTTGGAGAGCTTTTGTGAGCCTCCCAGGCCGGATAGTTGGGCGGTTTTCCTACTGAGAACCACGGCATACTCCGCGCCCAACACATCCGCCCCTGCGTCGCTTCGCTCTGAATTCCGCCCCTTATTTCCCCAGCTCCCAAGCGGTCGCCGAGAGCCGCTGGCGCAGCGCCCCGGATGCCTCTGCAAGGCGCCGCTGGAGGGTTTCGTATTCCGCCCGGCCCTCCGGCGTCTCGATGGGGATGGGTTCGTAGCCCAAGGCACGCAGTTCATACGGGCTGGCCCGCATGTCGAGTTGGCGGGCGGTCCAGGCATTGGCAAAGCACTCGCCGATGAGATCGGAACCGCACCAGGGGAGGAGTTTTCCGGCCCATTTGTAGAGATCCATGTTCGTGTGGAGGCAGCCGCCTTGTTCCATGTCGAGCCGGGTTTCGAGCACGGGCTGAAAGGCATTCAAAGGCCGCGCCTCGGGCGTGAAGAAGCGAAAGGCATCGTAGTGGGTGCAGCAGACGGCCTGGGAATCGACGAAGCTGGCCAGCTCTTCGGGCGTGAGGCGCAGTTCGTAGCCTTGATGGCGGATTTGCTCCGCTGGGAGGCGATAGACCATGGCCCACTCGTGGAGGCCAAAGCATCGAAAACGGGTCGGACGCTCCGAGACGCGGTCGCAAAGGTCACGAATCCATGTCGCGAGCTGCCGCGTGTGATCGGTGAGAAAGGCCTCATCGAGAAAAACGCGGTTGTTTTGCCTCAAAAAGCGATCCGAGGCCAGCCAGGGGCATTCGAGAAGGTCCTCCGCGGTGGCTTCGATGGCGCTGCCGAGTGGTGGCACCCACTGTTTGAGCTTCGCCGGCGAGAGGTTGTAGTAGGTGAAGAGGAAATCCTCCACCGGATGCTTCGTGCCATGGCTGCGGCGCTGCGCGAAGGCTTCCGCGAGGTCGCCCACGCGGTCGAGATGCGCGGCCTGACGTGCCTTCCACTCCACGCGGCTCCATTCGATCATACGAGCAAGGAGGCGAGGCCGAGGAAGACGCCCATGCTGACGACATCCGTGACTGTGGTGAGAAAGATGCTGGAGGCGGTGGCTGGATCCGCACCGAACTTGCGCAAGATGAGAGGGATCAAAGCGCCGCACACGCCGCTCGTCACACAGCTCACGACCATGGAAAGCCACACCACGAGGGCCAGCGAGGTGCCGTTCGGATTTCCCGCGATACGAGCATAAACGATCATGCCGATGGCGGCGGTGATTCCCACGAGCATGCCGTTCATGAGGCCGAGCTGACCTTCCTTGATGACGAGCGAGCGCTCACCGCCCGGCTTCAAATCACCCAGCGTCACACCGCGCAGCGTGACGGCGAGCGCTTGGCAGCCCGTGTTGCCGGATTGACCCGCGAGCACGGGCAAAAAGGCCGTGAGGAGCACCACGCGGTCCAGCGTGTCCTGAAACGCGGCCACCACGGCGGCAGCCACGAAGCAGCTGGCCAGATTGATTTGCAGCCACGGATGGCGAAAGCGCAGACTGCGTGAGACCGGCGTGCTGAGACGCTCCTCTTTTTCGACGCCGACCATCGTTCCCGCCTGGGCGCTGATCTCAATGGCCCGCGCCTCAAACAACGTCTGGCCACGCACGAGGCCGAGCAAGCGGCCCCCTGCATCGCACACCGGATAGACGGGGTAGTGGCGATTCACCGCCTCCTTCATCGCCTCCGTGAGTGGCATGGCAGGCGTAAGCGCGAAGACATTTGGATACATGACCTCGGTAAGCGGCTTCTCCGGCTCGCCGAGCATCAGATCCCGCATGACGAGCACGCCGAGCAGCTTGTTCGCCTCATCGGTGACGTAACCGTAGGTGATGAAGGCCTTCTTGGTCAGCTTGCGCAGCGCCTCGATGGTCTCACGAACGGTCATCGAAGGTCGAAACACCGCCACCGGCGGCTCCATCAGCCAGCCCACGCTGTCCTCGGGATAGCCGGTGTTCTGCATCCACTGCTGCGCCTTTTCGATGGGCGCAGCGGCGAGGATGGCACAGCGGCGTTCGTCCGTCATCTGATGCAGCACCTGCTGGGCCACCATGGGGTTGAGTTCCTGCAAAACCTCCGCCGCTGCAGCATCCGCCGCCGCCTCCAAAGCATCCGCCGCATCATGCGGCGCACTTTGGCGGACGTGGGCGAGGAGGTTTTCGTGGGTGGGCATGCGAAGAAACGGCGATGATGCGCCTGAACGGCCCGCGTTCAACCAATGGAAGCGGCCAAGAACGGTGGTTGTGTATTTTTGCCCCTCGCGGTAGCATTTCGTCGGCTTTTGAAAATCCTCTCGCCATCCTCTGCACGCACATCACCAGCCTTCACCCTGCTGGAAACCTCCATCGTGCTGCTCATCCTGGCGCTGCTGGTGAGTGCGGTGTTTGGCATCCTGCAAAGCTCCCTGCAACTGGCGGACTCCGTGAAGGCGGAATCCGACCGCGAGTTGCGTGTGCAGAAGTTTGTGGAGCTTTGCGAAAGCATGCTGAACCGCCTCCCCGCCGATGCGGTGATCTCCATCCGACCTCAGAAGGGCCTGGGTAGTCAGCAGCAGATGGTGGAGGTGGCCTTTGCGCTCTCGCCCTTCGATGCGGCCACGCCGGGCATCCTCACACTTGGCACTGAAACGGATAAAAACGGCATCCTGAGCACGCTCGTGGCCTTTGAGGAGGTGCCGCTGAATTTTGCGCCCACGCAGCGGCAGAACACCTCGCGGCCAGTGCAGCTTCCCATCCTCAAAGGCATCGCCTCGCTCGAATGGCGAGTGTTTGATCCACAGACGCAAAAGTGGGTGAGCACCTGGAACGAGAAAGCCGTGGCTGCCGACATCGTCAAGAACGGCCAAGCCACGCTCACCGGCCTCCCTCCGTCCGGTCAAAACCTCACCCCAAATCCCGCTGGCGTGCCCAACGGCCCGCAGGTGGGCCTCTCCCTCTCGCCAGGCGATCCCAACGCCGCTCCGACCAATCCCCTCGGCGGCACGCCCGGCCTCGCCACCTCCCTTTATCCCCGCCCACCGATGCTGGAGCTGAGCCTGAGCGTCGATGGGGAAGAACCTCGCCGATGGATCTTCTGGGTGCCAGCCTCCCTGGCGCCGCAGTGAGCATCTAAATTCGCAGTTGGTGTCTCATGCCGCCGATTCTGCCACGAAGTGCTCCGCACAACCTGCCCCTTTTCACAACCAAGAGGCCCCGAGGATTTTCCGTCGCTTGCATTCCCGGCATGCCTGCTAGACTCGCGGCCCTGATTCAAAATCACGAATCATCCCTCACTTAGCATCATGTCCCACAGAGTCCTCATCATCGGAGCCGGCGGCGTCGGCCGCGTCGTCACCCATAAATGCGCCCAGCTTCCCGAGGTCTTCGGTGAGATCATGCTGGCCAGCCGCACGAAATCGAAGTGCGACGGCATCGCCGCCGAGTTGAAGCGCCCCATCCAGACCACTGGCGTGGATGCGGACAACGTGCCGGAGCTGGTGAAGCTGCTGAAGAGCTTCAAGCCCGAGGTCGTCATCAATGTGGCGCTGCCTTACCAAGACCTCACCATCATGGACGCCTGCCTGGAGGCAGGGGTGCATTACATCGACACCGCCAACTACGAGCCGCGTGACTTGGCAAAGTTCGAGTACCACTGGCAGTGGGCCTATCAGGAGAAATTCAAAGCGGCCGGTCTCACCGCGCTGCTCGGTTGCGGCTTTGATCCCGGCGTGACGAATGTGTACACCGCCTACGCTTTGAAGCATCATTTTTCGAAGATCGACACCCTCGACATCCTCGACTGCAACGCAGGCGATCACGGCAAGGCCTTTGCCACCAACTTCAATCCCGAGATCAACCTCCGCGAAGTCACCGCGAATGGTCGCTACTGGGAAAACGGCGCGTGGGTGGAGACGAAGCCACTCGAAATCAAGCGCAGCTTCCCCTTCCCCGACGGCATCGGCCCGAAGAACATCTACTGCCTCTACCATGAGGAGCTGGAAAGCCTCACGAAGCACATCCCGATGCGCCGCGCCCGCTTCTGGATGACCTTTGGCGAGGCCTACATCAAGCACATGGAAGTGCTCGTGAATGTCGGCATGACCGGCATCCATCCCGTGAAGCACAAGGGCGTGGACATCATCCCGATTGAGTTCCTCAAAACGCTGCTGCCAGAACCCGGCACGCTCGGTGCCGACACGAAAGGTAAGACCTGCATCGGCAACTGGATCGAAGGCACCGGCAAAGACGGCCAGCCGAAGCGCTACTACGTTTACAACATCTGCGACCACCAGGAGTGCTACAAGGAGACGAACAGCCAGGGCGTGAGCTACACCACCGGCGTCCCAGCGATGATCGCCGCCCGCCAGCTCCTCACCAATCCGTCTGAGTATCGCCAGCCCGGTGTCTGGAACGTCGAGCAGCTCAATCCCGATCCCTTCATGGCCGACTTGAACGCCTACGGCCTGCCCTGGCTGGAGACCTGGCCCACGGAGCCGCTGCCGGGCGAGTGAATCCTCGACGGCCAGGAATGAGGAAACCAGAATGACGAATGACGAGGTAAGTCCGAAGCTCGAAATCACCGTCGCTACATCGACCGCGTTTCGACATTCGAGCTTGGGCATTCTTTCGTCATTCGTCCTTCCTCATTCGTCATTCTCACCTCCACGTCACTGATTCAGCGGCTTCCACTCGATCTCACTCGCCAGTTCGCCATCGCCGTCGATGCGCACGGTGGCCAGCCAGGCGTCGTAACCGAGGTTTTCATGGCCTTCACCAGCACGCGGGCGCTATCGGAGGCGATGAGTTCCGGTGGCTCGTGCGAGGCCCGCGTGGTGATCACATGCACCAAGAGGTTTTCTTCCTCGCTACGGGCTTCAATGTCGATGCCGTGGTGGCCTCGGTGAGTCGTGCAGTGGTAGCCGGTGAAGGTCAGATAGGCCTCGACGTACTTCTGGCCGAATTCGGGAATCTCAGCGGGTTTCAACATGGGAGAAGGCAGGTTGATGGGTTGCCGCTGAGGGAAATGCCAAATTCGCCGGGCGATGGCAAGAACGGAGAGTTTCTGGTTTCAGCACGCCCCCAACTCACCAAGGCGGCGAGACAAGCGCCAGCACAGTAGCCATCTTGCTCCGCAAGATGAGCGGATGGTGTCCCTACTTCCCCCATGCTCACCAAGTTTGAGGCCGTTCCGTTCGCGATACGTCACGTTCCTCTCGCGGAGCGAGAGGACAACTTTGCTTCGCCTGTTCGTTCGCGTTGGGCTTGAAGGCACAGCCTAGAAACTTGAAACGATCCCCTCACTTCTTCACCAGCGACTCCAAGTAATCGAGCAGGCTTGCGAACTCCTTCACGGTGAAGTTCATCATTAAGCCCGGCGGCATCATGCTGGTGGGCAGTTTCTGACGCGACTGGATGTCCGCCACTTTGAAGGTGAACTCCTGGGAAGTGATGTTGCGGAGCTTGACCTCGCTCGCGCTTTCCAGCGTGATGAAACCCATCTGCGCGTTGCCATTCTTCAGCGTGATCATCTCGCTGGCGAAGCCCTGGGCGATGGTTTTGTTCGGATCGAGGATGTTTTGGGCCAGGTCAGGGCGCTTGTAGGTTTGGGCGATGTTGCCGAGGTAAGGGCCTTTTTGGGCTTCGGTCTCCTTCACGGTGTGGCAGGCCACGCAGGTGGCTTTGGTGAAGATTTGCTCACCGAGCGCCACGTTGCCTTTTTCGTTCAAAACGGCGGCGAGGGCCGCTTCGGGCTTCAAGGTCATGATCTTGGGTGTATTGTCTTCGACCTTGGTGATGCGCATGGCCTTCGCGGCGCGTTCGGCGGCACCTTTGACCTCGGCATCGGGATCATCCAGCGCGGCGAGCACTTTGGCGGCGCTGGGCATATGCTTGGAGGCGCTGATGGCATCAATGATGAGCTTGCGGTGCTTCGGATCGGCCCAGCCTTTGTCGAGCGCCTTCTGCGTGAGCTGGATGGACTCGGGGCTGCCCGTTTTGCGGTTCGCGAGGTTCAGCAAGGCGGCATTCGCATACATCGACACCGGCCACTCGGCCTTCTCGGCGATCTGCTCGACGAGCTGGTGGTGATTTTCGAGCTTCGGGGCGTTCAAGAAGGCGGCCAAAGCGGCATCGTAGTCCTTGCCGGAGTCGGGGAGCTTCTTGAGAGGCTCCAGCGCGGCCAAGGTGGCGGAGACGCCGTCGGCGCTGTCGGTTTTCGAGAGCGCGATGATGGCTTGGGAAAGCGTGGCAGGAGAAGTGATGCGGGCACTCTTGCCCGCAGTCGATGATTCCTCGGCCTGCGCATTGCGGGCAGGAGTGCCCGCATCACTGACGAGCCCGACCAGCAGCGGCACGGCCTCCGCCGGAATCTCCTCCGCTCCGGCGAGCTGCGCCGCGAGTTCCGGCAGCACCTTCGGGTCCTGCTTCGCCAGGACGAGGATGCGCTGCTGCGCCTCGTTGAACTGGATGCGGTTGCGGTTCAGCTCTTTCACCAAGAAGGCGGCTTCTTCCGGCGAGGCCTGCGCCAGCGCGTCCTTCAGTGCCACGGCGATCTTTGGCGTCTCGCTCCAGGCCTCCGGCTGGTAATACGGCCCCCGCGTGTCCGGCCGCGTGCCCCACGAATCGCCCTTCCACTCGCCTTCCTGGAAATGGAGACGGCTAAGTGCTCCGAGGATGCCCTGGCGCAACACAGGATCGTTGGCCTTGCTGAAACGCTCAATCAGACCGGAGACGACGTCTGCCTCGTGCATCATGGCGAGTGCGCGCAGAAGGCTTGCGCGATCGCTGCTGGAACCATCGAGAGCGGCAAAGGCTTGCTTGAAAAGCCGACGAAAGGCGGAGGCGCGAATCGCTGTGTGCGAGATCACCGGATCAGCATGGCCAATGGCCGCGATGACTTCATCGTCCGAGGTTTTCTCCTTGAGCGCAGCTACGAGATTTCGATCAACATTCCGGTGATCACCAAATTGGCGCTCATAAACTGCTGTGAGTTTGCTGCTCCTGCGAATGAGCTCACGCTGAGCTTCGATGCGGCGACGATAGCTTTGGGGCTTGCCGAGATCGAGCATCATGACCAAATCCTTCTCGCTGGCCTTCGCGAAATCCGGCAGAGGCTCGGCTTTGAAGCCCTTGGGCTTCACCTGTACGATGTAACCGACATCGGGGCCGGCCCAGTCGAAGGTCGCGCCTTTCCAACTGGCGCAATAGACGCGGCTCAGGCCATCGACATCGGCGTCGGTGGGGCGGGTCATTTTGATGAAGGGCTCGGGCTTGCGGGTTTCTTCAAAGGTGGCGCCTTTGGGCTTGACCTGATGATGCCAGAGGGCGCCGCTGCCCCAGTCGCAGGTGAAGGGGGCGTTGTTCCAAGCGCCGAAGCCGGGCTCATCGATGTAAACCGCGCCGGTGCCGCTGCCGCCGCCGTAGTCGGCGAGGGGCTGGATGCACTCATCGTTGAAGTTTTTGTAGAGGCGCGGGTAGCCGTGGTCGTCGAGGCCGGTGAAGTGGTGGAAGCGCACGTTCCAGCCGCCGCCGTCGTTCGTGTTGTCGCGGGCGAAGATGTCCATCAGCGGGCTGATGGCGACCTCGAGGATGTTGCGCGTGCCGGTGGAGTAGATCTCCAGGCCGGTGCCGTCGGGGCGCACGCGGATGACGCCGCCACCGCGATGCTGGAGCGTTTTGCCATCGGTGCCGGTGGCCTTCAGGAAGCCGAAATCGCCACCCGCGATGTAAAGCCAGCCGTCGATGCCGAGGCTGAGACCGTTCGTGGTGTGGTCCGCCGGACGATCCTTGTAACCAAACGCGATGTCCTTCACGAGGATGTTCTGCTTCTCGGCGACGCCATCATGATCGGCATCAATGAACTCGCTGAGGTGCGGCGGATGCACGAGGTAAAGCCGGTCGTGATCCCACACGAGCCCGCGCGGCGCATCGACCTCGCAAAAGACCTTTGTTTCATCCGCACGGCCATCGCCATCGAGATCGCGCAGGCGGATGACGCGACCGCGCTTCGGATTGCGGCCTAGCGAGCCGTTGCCATCCGAGGAAACGTAAAGCGTGCCATCCGGCTCCGCAGCGACGAAGACCGGGTAGTTCGCCGCAGCGCTACTCGCGAAGAGCGTGACTTCAAAGCCCTCGGCGACCTTCACATCCTTCAAAATGGCCGCTTCCTCCTCCGGCGTGAGTTTGACGATCTTCGGCGTGATGTTGCCTTCCTTGGCGCGGGGATCATTCGCCTTGTCATAGTCCTTCTTTTGCTCGGCACTGAGCTTCGGTGCAATGGCTTTGATGCCGGGGCCTTTGAGCTTCACCTCGCGAATGCTGGCCCAGCCGCCGTGGTCGTTCCCTGTGCAGGTGATGACGATTTTTTTGGCCTGCTTGGCTTCCAAAGCATGGCTTGGGGAGATGGAGATGTCTGCCACCATTTTGCCGTCGATCTCGATCTTGTGCTGGTAGGACTTGTTTTTTCTCTCCCAGACGATTTCGAGACCCGTGAGGTCCTGTGGCTTTTCGAATTCAAGCTCAAGCCGCTGAGGCATGTTAGCACCGCTGGCGCACCAGCGTGTTCCTTCATCGCCATCGACGGCTTTCCAGGTGTCATTGCCGGGCTGCGTGCTGCTCGCGGTCGCCTTGATGCCGGTGGCGTCCTTTGGCGCCGGCGGCGGCTTCGGAGCCTCGACAGGCTTCGCGGGCACAAACGTCACTTGGTTCTGCCCTTTGAACGGCGTCAGAAACTCCGGCGTGAGCTTGTCACAGGCCCAAAGCAGGCCGCGCGTGATCAAATCGAGATAGCGAGCATCGGCGACGGTCTCGGTGTTGTGCCCGATGGTCGTGCTGAAGCTGCGGGCACCGGCTTTTTCGTTCGTCCAAGCCACGATGGCATCCACAGCCTTGCCTTTGACCATCTGGCGGCCCATCGCGAGCGGATGGGCGTCGAAGAGGTTCGCGTTGTTATACAGCTCCTCTTTGATCGTGGTCCAATCGGCGAGCGGAGTAAGGGGGGCATTCCTGCCCCCTTCAGACGGGGCAGGAATGCCCCGATTACGGCCCGAGACGATCGGGTGCTCTTTATCGACAAACGTGATCGCGATGGGCTCCTGCGGGCCGTGCGAGTTCGATTGCAGGCCGAGGCGCTTGAACCAGCGGTCCTCGCCCGTGCGGAAGCTGTGCATGGCGCAGTGAAGCTGGATGCTCGGGATCGTCTGGTGAGCGTCGAGGATGCGCGTGAGCGTTTCCTTGTTGTTCATGCTCGCCGCGCACTCGTCGTGGATGATGATGTCGTAGCTCTTGGCCCAGTTCACCTTGTCATAGATCGGCAGCGGCGGGTTGGTGGACTTGTCGTCGGTCCAAATGACATCCACCTGCACATTCGCGCGGCTTTGGATGCCCTTGGCGATGACCTCGTGCTGCTTTGCATAGTCATGGCAGCAGCCACCGGTGATGAGGAGGGCTTTGAGAGGCTCGGCCGCGTGGGAGACGGAAAGGAGAAGCAGGGAGAGGAGGAGGCTGCGCATGGGAAAAACGGGGGCGCAGAAATCGCACGAAAGGCGGGGTTTCAATCAGAAAGGTATAGCGGCTCCCAATGCCGAGAAAACCTCCTGGGGAGGCTTTTCTTTGTTCGCTTTTGCCCGCTGGCCTGCCACTCTCGCACCCTCATGCGCGTCACAGTTAAAGACATCCTAGAAATCGTCGGCGGAAAACTGCTTTCCGGGAGCGAATCCACCTCCATCGAAGGCTTTGCCAACCTCCGCGAATCGCTGAAGGGCGATCTGAGCTTCTTCCACGATCCGCGCTACGACACCCTGCTCGCAGGCACCAAGGCCTGCGCCGTGCTGGTGCCGGAAACGTGGACCAAATTCCCCGAAAACGTGGCCTGCATCGGCGTGGCGGACCCTTCGCGAATGTTTGAGACCATCGTGGAGAAATTCGGCGTGCAGCCGGAGCCTTTCAAACCGGGTGTGCATGCCACCGCCGTGATCGGCGAGGACGTGAAGTTTGATCCCGCTAAGGTACGCATCGGCCCGCATGCGGTCATTGAGGATGGCGTGGAGATCGGCGATGGAGCCGAGATCGGCGCGGGATGCTTCGTGGGCCGAAACGCCCGCATCGGCGCGGATTCGAAGCTCTTTGCCAATGCGAGCGTCCACACCGGCTGCCTGCTCGGCGAACGCGTCATCATCCACAGCAGCGTGGTGATCGGCGGCGATGGTTTTGGCTACGAATTCGACAAAGGCCGCCACCGCAAAATCAGGCAGGCCGGCATCGTGCAAATCGACAACGATGTGGAAATCGGCGCGGGCACCATGGTGGACCGCGCCCGCTTTGGCCGCACCTGGATCGGTGAAGGCACGAAGATCGACAACCTCGTTCAAATCGGCCACAACGTGGTCATCGGGAAGCATTGCATCATCGTGGCCGCCAATGCCATCGCGGGCAGCGCCCACATCGGTGACTACGTCGTCATCGCCGCGCAGTGTGGTGTCGCCGGTCATGTGAAGATCGGTTCGCAAGTCACCTTGGCTGGCCGCTGCGGCGTGACGAAGGACCTTCCCGGCGGAGCCACCTACCTCGGCTATCCCGCGATCCCCGTGGGTGAGGAAAAACGCCGCCTCGCCAGCATCAACCGCCTGCCAAGCCTCTCCGCTCGTGTGAAGAAGTTGGAAGACAAGGTGGGGGAGTAGGTTCAGATCACTTCCTCGCCATGTGGCACCTGACCAGGAATGAGGAAGGTCTTCACCAGCTCACCCTCGCCGCAGGCTATCAGGCCGGGGAATCGTTTGAACCATTCGCTTTCGGGGACTTCGGGGTTGGTGTCCAGCCACGCGGCAAAGGCAAGGATGTCGTTCCTCGAAATCTGCCTTTCTCGCGCACGGGTGAGCAGATGCTGAAACAGAGCATCTGGAAGACGGGCGCGTCGTATCTTTGGCATATGATCAGCGACCGTAGAAGCCTTTGGTGATTTCCAGTCTCAATCGCTCCACTTGATTCGGATCGGTGGCTTCAATGAACTGATCCAGCATCACTCCCAACGCAGCGGGCGAAAGCTGTCGGAGTTCCTCAAGCCTTTCATTCGCGTGCGTCACGATTTTTTCCACCTCCGTCGGCGGCAAGCAGTCGATCTCTTGAATGATCTGGGTGGCGGTCATGGTGAGAGGATACCGGATGGCAGAAGGATGGTCAACGCTGACGATGTCGCTCACCTCGCCTCCCACGCGGGCGGAAGCTCCTTTGACTCCGGCCCATAGGTCTGCGAAACGACGAAGCCGCTCGCTTGCGAGGTGTAAAAGATGCGACCGTTGCTCACCACGGCACCGAGGCATTCGCGGGAGTCGATGGCAGGCCCCGTGGAGACGAGTTTACCGTCTTGGGAGAGGTCGATCATGTCCATGTTCGCGCCGAGGACATACGGTTCGCTCATCGTGAAGCGGCAGCAGGCGTAGTTGGTCTGGATGCTGTAGATGACCTTGCCGGTGGCGCTGTCGAAGACGTTGCCTTTGCCGCGCAGGGCGTTGGAGAACATGAATTTCTCTCCCACGCTCACCACATTGAGCGCGGAGGTCACCGCATCGCTGGTCCAGACGAGTTTGCCAGTGGTGGCATTAAGGCACCACACATGGCGGTCTTCGGTGCTGGCGTTCGCCTTGTTGTAGCCGCCGATGAAGAGCTTCCCATCGCGGGCGCTGAGCGTGCACTTTGAGGTGACGTAGTATTCATTCGTCTGCCACAGCACCTTGCCGCTCGCAGGATCGATGCAGCAGGTAATGCCGTTGTTTTCGACTGGCAGACCTCGGCGGCGCTTCGTCTCGGCATCGTAGCCGAAGAAGACGCTGTAGTAGAGTTTGCCATCGAGCACGCAGATACCGCAGTCATTGCCACCGCGTCCGAACTCAAAGAAATCCTTCTCCCACACCACCTTGCCGGTTTCCAAATCCCAGGCCCAGAGACGCGGATGATGGTTCTTCGGGAAATACGGGTTGTCGTTGGAGTAGATGAAGCTCATCACCTCGCTGCCATCCGCAGGCACCACGGGCGGCCCGCCAAAGGTGTAAGGCTTCTCACTGCCTTGCGGCGCATAATCGCCACTGCCGCTGGCATAGATCGCCACCTTGCCTGAAACGACCGGCGGGAACTGCCGGCTCCAGCTCGGACTGCCAGTGAAGGGCGCTTCCCACAGCATGTTTCCCGTCGCTGCATCGAGACAGCGCACGAACGACTTCTTCATGCCCGCCTGCGGCACCAGCAGCTTGCCGTCGATGTACAGCGGCGAGGTGAAGCTCAGATAAACCTCTGGAAACCACTTCCGCCAGAGCAAACGCCCCGTGTCCTGCTCACACGCGATGATCTGGCCCTCCGCCGTGTGCGTGTAAATCCGCCCGCCACCGCAAACCGGCAGATGCTTCACCGTGCCTTCCAGACGCCGCGCCCAACGCATCCGCAGCGGTGGTTTGAGATCTTGGTTGTTCGAGTTCTGGCCCGCGAAGTTGCCGTAGTTCGTGTACCAGTCGTATTGGGAGTCGGCGAGCTTGCCGGTGATGGGGGAGCGGATGGTAGAAAGCGTCTCCGGTCTCGGAGCGGCCATCGGGAGTTGCGGAGGGTTGGAGCTGAAAGCCAACAGGCGGCCTCCTTCATCGGCCACGAAGAGTCTGCCGTCGGAAATGGCGGCAGGGGCGCTGATGGCACTCGTCTTGATGGTATCACTACCTTTGATCGTGCCTGGTTGACCTAATTGACCTTGTTGACCTGATTGAAGATCAATCGCATGCACGCGACCATCTAACCCGCCAACGATCGCATGCCGCTTGGTCAGCACCGGCGGTGCGATCGCTCCGGCTCCGCTGAGGGTCTTCAGCTCCTTCGTGCTCATGTTGTGCCGAATGAGACCGCGGTCCGTCTCCGGCTTCACGCGGAACACCTCACTCCCGCGAATCGCCACGGGTGAGAAGCTGAGCAGGCCATCCATGCGGATGTTCGTGTCGGTGCCCGGAACGAAGTCGCCGGTTTTGAGCATGCCGCCTTCGAGGCGCATGATGTCCACGCGGCCGGCGTTGTCGCGGCGATGCCATTGGACATAGACGTTGCCATCGTCATCGGCGCTCTGGCCGAAGGTGGCAGGAAACTCCTTGCCGGACCACTCGGGAATCTCGCCACTGGCTTTGAGCTTCGGAGCGGCACCGGTGTCTTCGAGGAAGAGCGTGCGACCACCGGCGGGAATGACGACGATGTTGCCTTGGATCAAACAAATGTCCCGCGAGCACACGAAGTGGTCCTTCCACGTCACGCGACCATCGCTGGAGGTCGGCTTGATGCCGGGTTTGAGCGTGGCGAGCATGCGCTTCTCACAAAACGCGGCCCACGACTCGCCGCTCCAGCGGTTGCCGTCGAAACCGACGACTTCTTTGACGAAATCCCATTTCCAGAGCTGCTTGCCCTCAAACGTCATTGCCAGCACCTGCGCCCCGAGCGTGGCGACATACACGCGATCCTTCGCCACCACGGGTGTGCTGAAAATCGGCTCGCCACAGTCGATCTCGGCCACCACCGCTCCGCTGTCGCGATCCAGTACGTAGTAGATTCCCGCCGTGGTGCCGAAATGGAGCCATTTCCCCGCGATGGCGGGCGAACTGACGTTGTTGACGTTTTGCTTCCCTCCCTTGCTCTGGAAGCGCCAGACCTCCTGGAGCGTCTTCGCGTCAAAACAGGCCGCGCAGCCCGATCCATCGACGACATACACCTTGCCACTCGCGACGACCGGCGAGGTATAAATGCCATCCGTCATCGCCACCGCACCTTGCAGGCCGAGTTTCTCGACATCGAGGTCGATTTGCGCCGCATTGCCACTGTGCGCGGCATTGAACATGAACTGCGGCCAGTCCTCCGCAGAGGCGTTCAGGCTAAAAACGAGGGCGAGAGGCAGAAACAGGCGCTTCATGGCTGAGAATACGGACACCCAACAGATTTTTCACGGTTTGAAAGCGCAAGGGCCTATGCCACCTCGTTTCGACGCTTCTTTCTTGCTGGAAATCCTTTCTCCAGTGGCTAAGGGAGCGTCCCGCTTTTCTCAATGGGCGGTTCTTTCTCATCTCCCCATGCCCCGCTCTTCAAAACAGGTCTGTGATCCCGTGGAAGCCGTCATCGCTGACATCCGCGCTGGGCGCATGGTGATCGTCACCGACGATGCCGACCGCGAAAACGAGGGCGATCTCATCTGTGCGGCGGAAAAGATCACGCCGGAGATGGTCACCTTCATGGTCCGCGAAGGCGCGGGCATGCTCTGCGTGGCCGTTTCGACGGAGATCGCTAAGAATTTGGGCCTCGAAAGCATGGTGCCGCAGAATCGCGAGGCCTTCACCACGGCTTTCACCGTCACCGTCGATGCCGCCAAAGGCATCACCACCGGCATCAGCGCTGCGGACCGCGCCCGCACCATCTGCCTGCTCGCCGATCCGAAAAGCAGCGCCAAATCCTTCGTCCAGCCGGGTCACATCAATCCGCTGGTCGCCAAGCCCGGCGGTGTGCTGCGCCGCGCAGGCCACACGGAAGCCGCCACGGATCTGGCCCGTCTCGCCGGACTTCGCGAAGCCGGTGTGCTCATCGAAATCATGAATGCCGATGGCACCATGGCCCGGCTGCCGGATCTGCTGAAGTTCGCCAAGAAGCACAAACTCAAGATTTGCAGCATCGCCGATCTCATCGCCTACCGCCGCAAGAGTGAAAAGCTCGTCGAGCGCATCGAAGTCGTCGATATGCCCACGGATTACGGCGAGTTCAAACTGCACCTCTACAAGAGCCATCTCGACGGGATTCATCATGTGGCCCTCGTGAAAGGCGACATCAAAGCTAGCGAGCCCACGCTCGTCCGCGTGCATAGCGAGTGCCTCACTGGCGACATCTTTGCCTCACGCCGTTGTGATTGCGGCAGCCAGCTTCATGCCGCGATGCAGCACATCGAAAAGGCCGGCAAGGGCGTCATCATCTACATGCGCGGCCACGAAGGCCGAGGCATCGGCCTCCACGGTAAAATCATGGCCTACAAGCTCCAGGAGCAAGGCCTCGACACCGTCGAAGCCAATCTCAAGCTCGGCTTCCCGATGGATCTGCGTGATTACGGCATCGGTGCCCAGATCATCTACGATCTCGGCGTTCGGAAGATCCGCCTCATGACCAACAACCCGCGCAAGGTAATCGGTCTCGAAGGCCACAAGCTGCAAATCACCGAGCAGGTGCCCGTCAAATCCCAACCCAAGCCCGAAAACGCCCGCTACCTCGAAACCAAGAAGAAGAAGATGGGGCATAAATTGTGAATGACGAAACCAGAATGAGGAATGACGAATGAAATCCCAAACCCCAATCATCTCGTGAGCCATCGCTTCCTGTTCGTCATTCGTGCTTCTGCATTCTTTCGTCATTCCTCATTCTAAATTCGTCATTTCCCCTCATGTCCCAATTCGCCCCCGCTCGACCCCGCCCGCTTGAAGACCCGGTATCCATTACCGTCGTCGCCAGCATGTACAACAACCAGTTCGTTCAGGGACTCGTGAATGCCGTCGCGGCAGAACTGGAGGACCTCGCGCCGCAGGCCACGGTGGATGTGTATCGCGTGCCGGGAGCCTTTGAGATCCCCGTCACGACGGAGCTCGTGCTGCGCAATTCGAAGCCGGATGGCATCATCGCCCTCGGGGTGATCATCCGTGGAAGCACGCAGCATGCGGACCTCGTAGGCAGCAGCGTCACGCAGGCCGTGCAGGACATGGCGGTGAGGCATTGCACGCCCATCGTGCATGAGGTGCTGCTCGTGGATGATGCCGAGCAGGCCGAGGAGCGCTGCCTGGGAGCCACCATCAATCGCGGCACGGAAGCTGCCCGCGTGTGCGTGCAGATGATCAATCTCTTCGCCAAAATGCGTGCCGGATTCGCCGGTGAAACCGAACTCGCCTGATCCACGCCACCATGGGAAAACGCCGCGAAGGCCGCGAAGCCGCCGTCCAATACCTTTTCTCCTGTGACATGCACAGCGAGAAGCCCGAGGACCAATTGGAGGCCTTTTGGTCCATCCACACCGCCAAGACCTCCACCCGCCTCTATGCGGAAAGCCTCATCAAAGGGGTCGTCGGTCATCAGGCGGACATCGATGAGCACATCCGCGGCTGCATTCTCAATTTCAGCTTTGAGCGCCTCGCCAGCGTGGATCGCAATGTGCTTCGCGTGGCCGTTTACGAACTCGCCTACTGCCCCGAAGTGCCCGGTCCCGTCATTTTAAATGAAGCCATCGAAGTGGCCAAGGCTCTCAGTGCCGGTGAATCCGGTTCCTTCGTGAATGGCGTGCTCGACCGCCTCTCCAAGAAGGTCCGGCCAAACGAGCCGAAGTATTCCAAACCCGCGCCAGCACCCAAGGAGGACTGATCATGGCCGGCTTCTTCAAATCCCTGCTCCAGCGCTTCACCAAGCCCGATATTGATTGGGACGACCTCGAAGCCTCACTCATCGCGGGTGATCTCGGCCCGCGTCTCGCCCTTCAGATCGTCGCCGACCTCAAAGCGCAGCAGCGGAAGCTCCATGGGGCTGACATCGTCCAAGTGGCCCGGGAGCATGTGCGGAAGATTTTGCCCGAAAGCGTGCCCGCCATCACCCCGCTCGAAGGAAAGCCGAAAGTGCTCCTCATCGTCGGCGTGAACGGCACCGGCAAAACCACCTCCACCGCGAAGCTCGCCCACGTTTTGCATCACCGCGGTCACAAGGTCGTCCTCGCCGCAGCGGACACCTTCCGCGCCGCCGCCGTGGAGCAGCTCACGGTGTGGAGCGAGCGTCTCGGCATCCCGCTCGTCAAAGGCCCGCCGAACTGCGATCCTGCTTCGGTGTGCTTCGATGGCTATGAGAAGGCGGTCAAAGAGAAGGCCGATTTCCTCATCTGCGATACCGCCGGCCGTCTCCACACGAAGCACAACCTCATGGAGGAGCTGAAGAAGATTCACCGCATCCTTGGCCGTCACGATGAAACCTCCCCGCACGAGGTTTTGCTCGTCTGCGATGCCACGACGGGCGGTAATGCCCTCTCTCAAGCCCGCGAATTCCACAAAGCCATCCCGCTCACCGGCGTCATCGTCACCAAACTCGATGGCAGCGGCAAAGGCGGCGTCCTCGTCGCCATTCAGCAGGAACTCGGCGTCCCCACCCGCTTCATCGGCCTCGGTGAGAAGGTGGAAGACTTCCAGCCTTTCGATCCGAAGCGGTTCGTCGAAGAACTGCTGTAGAGGCGGCCCGTTTTCGTCCTCCTACTCGTCCTCGTCCTCGTCCTCGACTCAGGCGCTGAGTTTCAAGTTCCAGGTTTCAAGTCATGACACCACCGCGATAGCAGTGACGGGTAGCTCTCATTCTCACATATACCACGCTGCACCTACCAAAGCGTTTGCCGCAAAGGGGCAGAGGAGCGGAGGACGCAGAGATGAAAACCGAAGCAAACCTTTGCGTCCTCTGCCTCTTTGCCCCTCTGCGGCAAAAACGAGTGTGAGTAATTCAGGCCAAACGAGCCGAAGCGAAGATCGCCTCGGCTCGTGCCATGGGTTTTTTTGCGCAACGCTATTTTTGCCTCTCAGAGGCATCTCAAATCACGCAAACTGCGTGTAGAGCTTCAGCTCGGCGATGCGCTGGGCGACATCGAGCGGCGTCACGGATTGCAGTTTGTGCGTGCTGAAGGCTTCGCAGGTGTAGCTGGCGACGACGCTGCCGTGGACGACGGCGGATTTGAGGTCGTCAAAGGTAGGCTTGGTCTTGCCGTGGGCGGCGAGCCATCCGACGAGGCCGCCGAGGAAGCTATCGCCCGCGCCGGTGGGATCAAAGACGGAGTGCAGCGGATAAGCTGAGCAGGAGAAGAAGTGCTCCTTCTTCTCGCCGAAGAGGTAGCTGCCATGCTCACCGCGCTTCACGATGACAAACTTCGGACCTTTGGCGAGCAGCTTGCGGCCGGCCTCGACGAGGTTCGTGGTGCCAGCGAATTCCTTGGCCTCGCCGTCGTTGATGACGAGCAGGTCGATGCGCTTGAGGACATCGTGAAGGCGCTCATTGGCGATGCTGATCCAGAGATCCATGGTGTCCGCAGCGATGAAATCGACGGCACTGCATTGGTCGATCATCTGCATCTGGTTTTCGGGATGCATGTTCGCGGCGACGGCGATTTTGGCCTTCTGCGCCTCCTCGGGGATTTTCACGGTCCAGTTTTCGAGGACGTTCACGGCCACGTTGTGGGTGGTGCGGTTGTTCATGTCCTCATGATACTCGCCGCTCCAGGTGAAGGATGCACCGCTGCTGCGCTCCAGGCCGCTGATGTCCACGCCGTGGCTGGAGAGCATGTCGAGATGCTGCGGTGGGAAGTCGTGGCCGATGATGCCGACGAGATGCACGGGCTTTACAAAGACGCTCGCAGCGAGGGCAGCATAGCTGGCGGAGCCTCCGAGCAGGTTTTTTTGCTCATCCTGAGGGGTTTTGACATTATCAAGGGCGACGCTGCCTGCGATGACGACGGACATGAGAGGTTAGGGAAGGTGAAGTGTTTAATTCTTGCCCAACCGGCAGCATGCTCCTAAAACGAAGCCGTGCCAGAAAGGGCCGCCGATCTTCGGTTTGCCCCCCGTCCTGTCAAGCAGCACCTCCGCCCGCCCTGTCATGCGTTTGAGCCTTTTCTTTCTCATGGTCATCCTCCTTCCGGTGGCGGCTGTCGCTCACGCTTACTTCATCGCCTTTCACCGGCTGCCGCTGCTGCGCTCGGAGGTGATCGGCATCCTCGAAAAGGCTGGCGTGCAGTCCCCGAAGGTCGATCTCGCCTTTCTCGATATCGACCTCGCCGGCGAGGCCCCCTCCCCGCAGGCCCACCGGCAGGCCGTGGAGTCCATCCGCCGCATCGGTCCGCTGCGGCTGAAGTCCGGCGCGGATCGCCTGCATGTGAATGCCAGCGTGAAAGCCCACCTGCATGAGAAGCGCCTGCGCCTCACTGGATGGCTACCACAGCAGAAAGATGCCGAAAAGCTCGCCCGCATCCTCACGGAGCTGCGCCCGGATTTGATCCTCGATAGCACCGAACTCCAGCATGCCCCGGAGGTGCGCTGGCCGACGTATTTCAAACCACCGCTGGAGGCCGCGAACCCTTTTCTCAGTCCCATCCTCGATCATCTGCGCATCCCGTCCGAGCTGAGGATCGAGTTTAAAGATGGCACGCTGCGGCTCACCGGCATGCTGCCTGACGGAGGGCTGAAAGAGGAGATCATTTCCGCCCTCGCTGGAGATTCGGGAACCTCGGAGATCGATCCCTCGGGCCTCATCGCCAGCCCGCATGTCAAAGCGGCTCCCTTCGCGAAGAAAAAAGCGCTCGCCGCCTTCCTCGCGAGCTTCTTCGCTGCGCCACCGCCACGAGGTTTCGAGATCAAAGACGAGGGCCGTCCGAGGCTCACCGGCATCGCCACCCGAAAGCTAGAGAGTGAATGGCTCACCCTGCTGCGCCCCGTGACGGGCGCGGCGCAGGTGGATTCGCAGCTCGTTCTACTGCCCTCGCTCTATCACCAGCCTGGTTACCAGCCCCGCTCACCACTTCCACCTGCCATGCTCGATCAACTCCGCGAGGTGCTCCATGGCACGACCATCTCCTTTGAATCAGGCACTTCCACGCTCCCGCCGCTCGATCAAACAAAGCTCGCCGCACTCGCCCCCTCACTACTGGCCGCAGGCCCCGCCCTCGGCCTCATCATTGGCGGCCATCCTGATCCCCTCGGCGATGCCACCCAGGAAGCCACGATGGCAAAAACCCGCGCCGAGACCGTGCTCTCCTTTCTCATCGAGCAGGGCGTCCCAGCCACAGACATCACGGCAACGGCCTTTGAACCTGTCCCTCCTAGCTCCCCGGCTGCACCTGACATGCCCCGAAGCGTCGAAATCCTCGTCAAATAACCAGCCATGCCTCTCGACCTTCCATCCCTCTCGACGGACACGCTTCTCTACATGCTCATGCATAGCGGCATCTTTGTCGCCATCCTGGGCGTGGTGTTTTTCCTCATCGGCCTCCTCTTCGGCCATTCCACCTGGGGCCGTTACAAAACACAGTCGCGCCTGCTCGTTCGTGAAATCGAGCAGCAGCGCCACGAGATCGCCACCCTGAAGCGCAAGCTTGGCGATCACTCCGTGAAGCCCGGCAGCGTCTCGCTCGACACCGGTTCCATCACCATGCCATCCGCAGGCAGCGAGCCCTCCACCAGCGACATCCCGCCGCCCGCCCCCTCCCCCGTGGAGCATCAGCCGCCTCCACCGCCCTCCCCTGCCCTGCCCGCCGAAGTCATCCGCGATAGCCTCGCTCCCGCCGAGCCATCCACCGCCAGCCTCACCGCGAAAACAAAAGCCCCCAAGGCAAAGCCCCTCCTCAAAGCCAAGCCCGCCGAGCCCAATATCACCATCGAACCTATCCCTACGCCCATCGAGCCACCTTCCACCCTGCCGGAAGCACCCACAGCCCCATCCCCGCTCGCCGCCATCATCGCCCCGCAAGCCGCCCCAGGCCTTCCAAAGCCTGAAAAGTCCGCCTCCGAAACCCTCGCCACCGCCGTCGAGTACCTCGACATCATTCCCGCTTTGCCCGAGCTGCCGAGTTCCACCGCACCCACCGAAGTCAAACCCGAGCACGATGCCAAACTGGGCCTCGTTTACAAATCACCACCTCCGAAGCACGATGACCTCACCGCTCTCAAAGGCATCGCCAGAGTGCTCGAACAGCGCCTCCACGAATTCGGCATCTACACCTATGAGCAGATCGCCGCATGGACCGAGGATCAGATCAAGGAATTCTCCTCCCGCCTCGCCTTCAAAGACCGCATCCATCGCGAAAAATGGGTGGAGCAGGCCCAAAAGCTCCTCTCAGGGAAAACAGCCCATTCATGATTCACTCGATCTCCGTCTCGCTTCTCCTTTTCCTCGCCATCCTCCCCTACGCAGCCGCCGAGGCTGTGCCCGTGGTCATCGTGCCGGGCCAAGGCATCACTCGCGGAGGTCAGCCCTACTTCGTCAAAGGTGCGGGAGGTGAGAAGCATCTCGATGAACTCGTGGCCACCGGCGGAAACAGCATCCGCACCTGGATCACCAATGGCCTGCAGCTCATCCTCGATACCGCCCAGCAGCGTGGACTCACCGTTTGTGCGGGCATCTGGCTGGAGCCCGAGTGCAATTGGTTCTCGTATGCCAATTCCAAGCACTGTGCGAAGCAGATCGCACGGGTCGTGAATGAGGTCGTGCAGCATCGTGACCACCCAGCCCTGCTCTTTTGGGGCCTCGGCAATGAAGCCGAGGGCGATGGCGAAAACGCGGCCTACTGGAAGCAGCTCGAAGTGCTGGCTCAAGTGGTGAAAGCACTCGATCCAACTCACCCCACCTTCACCGCCGTCGCCGGCCTCCAGCCGAAAAAGATCGCCGGGCTAGAGGCTCACACGCCCAGTCTCGACTTCATCGGCATCAACACCTACGGAGCGCTGCCGCAGCTTCGGAAATACCTCGCCGAAAACGGCTGGAAGCGCCCCTGGATCGTCACCGAATATGGCGCACGCGGTTTCTGGGAAAGCCCCCGCACCTCCTGGAATGCCCCCATCGAGCCCCCCAGTCAGGAGAAGGCCAAATTCATCCACAAAGCCTACCAAGCCGCCATCCAGCCCGGCGGCGATTGCTGGGGCAGTTATGTTTTTCTATGGGGACAGAAGCAGGAAGCCACCTCGACGTGGTTTGGCATCTTCACCGATCACGGCGAATCCACCGCCATTCGCGATGTGATGCATGAGCTATGGAAAGGCGAGGCACCGTCTGATCGAGCCCCCCTTCTCACGAAACTCGAAAGCAGCGCGGCCAAAAAAGAAATCGCCGCAGGCACTGAATTCCAAGCCGAAGCCACCGCCAGTGATCCCGATGGCGATGCCCTTGCCTGGCACTGGACCGTCACCGCCGAGAGCGCCGGACGGGATGCCAAAGGGAATGAACGCATCACTCAGCCCATCCCCGAGTGCGTGGTGAAAGCCGAAGCATCCTCCGCGACCTTCCGCGCCCCCAAAAAGCCCGGCGACTACCGCGTCCACCTCCGCATCACCGATACCCATCACCGCGCCGCGACGGCCAATTTCCCCTTCAAGGTCAGCGATCACTGAGCGGGCGCTTCGAGCTCCTGCCGTGTGGCAATCGGCACATAACCGATCTCAAACCCCTTCGGTGGCGTGAGGATGAGCGCAGGATCCATATCCGCCAGCTTGCCGAGATCCGGCGGAGCAAGGTAATCACGATCTTTCGTCCACGCACGATGCAGTTTCTCGACACGTTGCTGCACCTGCTCGCGTTCCTCGGGCGTGAGGTCGGCGTTGAGCATCGCGGGCTGGTCGGCGAAACGATACCAAGAGTAAGTGACGGTACTGCCATCGCCGAGTTTCACTTTGAAGGGGCCGGCGACCGGGCCGGGCTTCTTCCAACAACTGTTTGCATCCTCCGGTGTGGTGCGTGGCTCCTGCGGCTTTTCTTTTGGCGTCTCAAAGCGGTGCTGCGCCAGCTTCGAGCCTGAGGGCACCTGCTTCGTATCCATCACCTGCCACTGCGGCTTACCGCGAGGATTGGTGCCGAGTTGATAATACTCCGGCAGCGTGACGAGCGAGCCTTCGCGGCGGGTGAGCTGCTCATTCCATTGATAGCCGAAGGTAATCGGATTCGGCGTGAAGGAGGTGGCGAAGGCATTCCATGCGAGCGGCGTCTTGTCATCGCGCTTCGTGCCAGGCGGGTAGATGCTCCAGTTCGAGCCGCCGCCGCTACGGAAGGTATGAATCGCCGCGGCCTCAGGCTTGATTTTGCCATCCGCAGCCGAGCCGCCGTCGAACCAGCGCTGCACGTCGTCCCACAGTGCTTTCTTTTTATACGCGGTGAGGCGATGCAATACGGTGGAGGTGCCATCGGCACCGATGGGGAAGCGTGTCGGCGCGACGCGTGCTTGCTTGTCAGACAAAATCGCGGGCACATGCTGAGTCTCCATTTGAATCGCCTTGTTCGCCCCGGCGGGGCAGGCATCGAGCAGCTTGCCCGCCCACTCGGGATGCTCGATAAGCGCCTGTGACCAGAAGAACGGCGTGAAGAAAGCCACGGGGCCTTTGAAGTTGCCCGAGCTCAAAAAGAGCGTCCAGCACTGGTTGCCGGTCGGCACATTTTTGCCTGCGGTGGCACTCTTTTTATTCGTGAGCGGCAGCGGCAGATAGCCGTAGCCGAAAAGCTCGCCGCTCGTGCCTTGCTTGAGGTTCAAACCATCGAGCGGCATCAATAGCCACGGGCTGAGCTGCGCCACGCCATACTGCCCACGCGGCTTTTCCCAGGTGCCCGAACCATAACCAGGCCCATTCGCGATCACTGAGAAGTTCGGCCCCACGCCGCCCATGATAAACTTCGGCGTGATCGTCGGAAAATGCGTGTCTCGCCACCAACCGAGCCCGCCCTCAATGTCCGTGTAGCACTTCTCCTTCGGCTTTTCCGCCTCCGACCACTGCGGATGCATCCACGTCCCGCAAAGCCCCGTCTGAAACCGATGCCCCGGATAGGTGCCCACCAGCGGCCAAGCCGCGGCATACAACGAGAAGCCGCCATTAAACTCCTCCGGCACTTTTTCAGCGGGACCAAAGAGATAACCGGCCATCTCGCCTTCTTGAACTTCGGTGGACAAGAGCAGTGAAGGCAGAGCGAGTGTGGCGACGAGAGCGGAGAGAGCTTTCATGCATTCATGTTTGGCACAGAAAGCACGGTTGTCTTGGCCCTGATGGCTGCCGAAACTTCTTTCGTGTATCTCAAGACGTCCGATGGCCGCGACGTCGAGTTTGGCGCAAAGGAATCCGACAAGCCCTACGCTCCGAAGTGAGCCTCAGACGTCGATCACCGGCCCCGAGCCGGATTTCGATTTGGCGGCCAGCCATTGCTTGTACTTTTCGAGGTCCTGCTCCACCAGCTTGAGACAGAAGGCGATCACCGCCGCGTCATCGAGGTAGCCCAGGCCGGGGATGACATCTGGAAACAGATCCGCCGGATTCAGCACATACAGCAAGGCCAGCGCCACCGCCGCGATGGCCCAGTAAGGTGTCTCGCGATACCGCCCGGCCGCGAAGTCTTTGACGAGGCTGAGCATGACCTTCGCCTGCTCGAAGAACTGCTTCAGCTTCGGCAGCTTTCCCTCGATGTCGTTGGCACGTTGCGTGACCTTTTCGATGCTGACATCGTGGTTGTGACCGGGTTCGGGAGAGGCGGGCGTGCTCATGGCGGAAATGAAAAGCAGTCCCGGGGTTTGTTCAATGCCGTGTTTGACGATCTGGAGCGCAGCACTAACCTTCCAGTATGAAAGCCATCGCCTACTCGAAAGTCAAAAACAGCCTCGCCGATACAATGCAGGAGGTTTGCCGTGACCGGCTGCCGGTGGTGATCCAGCGTGGCAAGCAGGAGGCTGTGGTGATGGTTAGTCTGGCGGATTACAGCAGCCTTGAGGAGACAGCCTACCTCCTGCGTTCTCCTGCGAATGCCCGACGGCTTCGTCGTTCCCTTTCGGATCTGAAGCGCGGCAAAGGCATGCAGGTGGACATCAAGTCTCTGGCATGAACCTGCTTTTCTCGCCAAACGCCTGGGAGGATTATCTGCACTGGCAGCAGACGGACAAAGCCGTCGTGAAACGCATCCATTTGATCATCAAGGATGTCCTTCGCACGCCATGCACCGGCATCGGCAAGCCTGAGCCGCTGCGCCATGATTTAGCCGGTTGCTGGTCTCGACGTATCACCGATGAGCACCGGCTGGTTTACCGGGTGACAGACACAGCGGTCGAGCTGTTACAATTGCGCTACCACTATTGATTGACCTGCCCATGACCTTCACCATTCAGCGTTTTCGATTTTACGTTTTGCCGATGCGACTGCGGTTTCCGTTCAAGTATGGGATCGCGAGTATGACGGTGGTACCGCATGTGTTTGTGAAGGTGGACCTGCTAGTGAACGGCCGTGAGGTGAGCGGGCTGAGCAGCGAGGGGCTGGCGCTGAAATGGTTCACGAAGAACCCGGAGACGCCTTTCGAGGTGGATTTGTGCGAGATGATCGCGGTCATCCAGAATGCCTCGCGCATCGGTCGGCTGGCGACGGAGAAGGCGACGGGCTTTTTTGCGTGGTGGAAGGATTTGTATGCGGAGCAGGGCAACTGGGCCAAAATCCGCGAGGTGCCGCCGCTACTATCGAACCTGGGCGTGAGCCTGATGGAGCGGGCGGTGCTGGATGGCCTCTGCAAGGCGCTGGGAAGGCCGCTGCATGCGGTTTTGCAGTCGGAGGAGCTGGGGATTGATCTCAGTGATGTTCGCGGGGTGAAGGTGGGGAAGGCGCTGGTGGAGCGTCCGCTGGAGCGGGTGCATGTGCGGCACACGGTGGGGCTGGGCGATGAGCTGCGGGCGTCTGAGATCCCGGTGTCGGAACGGGTAAGTGACGGGCTGCCGCAGGCGCTGGATGAATCGATCCGGGCTTACGGGCTGTCGTTTTTCAAGATCAAGATCAGCGGGAAGGCGGAGACGGATGTGCCGAGGCTCCGCGAGGTGACTCGCCTCCTGATGGAGAACTGTCCGCAGGGCTTCAAGACGACGCTGGATGGCAATGAGCAGTTTCATGAGCTGGCGGCGTTTCGGGATTACTTCACGCTGCTGCGTGGGGATGCGGCTCTGAGGCCGTTGTTTGAGAACTTGCTGCTCATCGAGCAGCCGCTGCACCGGGCGAAGGCGCTGGGTGATGAGGTGGCGGCGTTGCGTGAATGGAAGGACCTGCCGGGGATGATCATCGACGAGAGCGATGGCTCGCTGGATGATCTGCCGAGGGCGCTGGAGCTGGGCTATCGCGGCACGAGCCACAAGAACTGCAAAGGCATCGTCAAAGGCCTGGCGAATGCGGCGCTGCTGCGCACGCGGCCGGATTCGATCCTGAGCGGTGAGGACCTGTGCAGCATCGGCCCGGTGGCGATGCTGCAAGACGTGGCGATGCAGGCGGCGCTGGGCGTTTCGCATGTGGAACGGAACGGTCACCACTACCTCCGTGGGTTGAGTGCGTATCCCGAGGCCTTGCAACGCGATGTGCTGGCGGCGCATGGCGGGCTCTATGAACGGCACGTGGAAGGTTTCCCCGCGCTGCGCATCGAGAACGGCCAGCTCGATCTCACAAGTGTGAACGCCGCCACCTTTGGCTGCGGCGCGGTTTTGGACATGGCGGACTACGAGCCACTGGATGCCTGGATCAAACGCGGCGGACTGGGGGAGATGTGAGAGGGGAAGAGTCAAGAGGGTCAAGAGGGCAAGGGGTCAAGACGCGGTGCCTTGACGAACTTGACCGGCGAAGCCTTGACCTTGCCTGAAGCCCGTGACACGGCGAGATCCTCGCTATCGTCATTCCCACATGAAAATCTCCCCCGCGTTGCTGCTGCTCGTTTTGATCCTCTTCGGAGGTGTGGCGGCCTTTTTTCTTAGCGGTGACAAGGTCGTGCCGAAGGCTGAGGCAGCGCTTTTGAGTGATCGGGCACAAGGGACGGAAACCGTGGAGGATTTGAAGAAGCAGATCGATCTGCTATTGGGCCAGAACGAGTATCTGCAAGGTCAGGTGCAGGTACTTCAGGATGAGAATGCGCAGCTCATTCAGAAGCTGGGCACGCTGGGCATGAAGGGCGGCACGCAACCCGCCGCCATGCCGGCGGATGATGGCATCGCGCCGGACTTTGTGGGCATGGGCGTGGACATGATGAAATTCCGCCAGATCAAGGCGCTGCCGCTGGTGACCTCGCCCGCGACGGAGACAGAGGTGGAGAAGGTGGTGCTGACATGGCTGAAGCGTTTACAGCCCGGCGATGAAGCGCAGAGGCAGGCCCGGGCGCTGGCGGCGCTGGGCTGGATACCCCAGGAGATCGATCCGCTGCCGCTGCGCGCAAAGCTACTCACGCGGCAGCTCGGCGGCTGGTATGATTCGGAAAACGATACGATGCTCACCGTCGATCCACTGAGTGATCCGCCGCCTTCGGCGAAGCCGGATGAGCCGCTGGCGGTGGCCTTTGGACAGCTCCTGCGTGAGTATGAGCCGATCCTCTTTCAGCCGCAGCACGGCCGCCTCTCGATGGATGAGCGGGCAGCCCGCGAGAGCCTGCTGGCGGGCGATGCGGGCCTGACGCGCTTCCTTTTTTCGATCCAAAATCCGAAGGCGGAGCCGAAGAATGGCATTCCCGCCGAAGATCCCGATCATCCGCTGAATCAGGTGCCGATGCCGGTCTTCCTGCGAGAGATGGCGATGTTTCCCTTCATGCGCGGCTTTGAGTTTGCGCAGGCTTTGCACAGCGCGGGGGAGTTTCCGCAGATGAACGCGGCTTACAGTCGTCCGCCGGTGAGCACGGCCGAGGTGATCGAGCCGGAGCGGTATCTCGATGCCGCCACCCGCGATGCGAAGGTGGAAGTGAGTTTCCCATCGGTGGCGTGGAATGGTGTGGAGCCGTTTTGGGATGATCAGCTCGGTAAATTTGCCTGCGTGACCGCTTTGCGTGCTCACAACGAGGACACTGCGGCCGCAGAAGGTGCTCGCGGATTGCTGGCGGATCGTTTGCTGGCCTGGCAGGCCGGGGTGGAGGCAAAACGTCATCACGCGGCCTGGCAGACGCTGTTTCAGGACGCGGAAGCGGCGCAGGCCTTTGTGAAAGCGATAACGAAGGCGCTGGTGGAGCGTTACGGCTTGGAAAAAGCCCCGGAGCCAGTGGCGGGTGCCATCGCTTTCGCAGCTCAAAACCGCTTTGTGATGCTGAAGCTCAATCGTGGAAGCCAAGGGGCACTGCTGCTCGATACAGCCAGCGAGGTGGCGCGGACAGAGCTTGCCGCTTTGCTCGAAGGAGGCGCGAAATGACGGCCAAACGCGTGCTTTACGCTGGCCGCGTGCAGGGCGTGGGTTTTCGCTTCAGCTCGAAGCAGTTTGCGCGTGGCTTTGACGTGTGCGGCTGGGTGAAAAACCTGCCGGATGGTCGCGTGGAGCTGCATGCGCAGGCCTGGGAGCCGGATGAGGTGGATGCCTTCCTCGCAGGCATTCAGGAGAGCAATCTGGGCTCTCACATCAAGGAAGCAGCCGTACGTGGGATCGCGGTGGAGGCAGGGCTGCGCGGGTTTGAGATCGTGCGGTGACGATCAGGCGGCCAGCAGCCGCTCACGGCCCGCCTGGGCGAGCTGCCGGGCGAGACCGGGCACATAACGGGCCATCTCGTAGGCGAGGACTTCAAGCTGCGTTTCATTTACCGGCTCATTGCGAGTGGGGCGCTCGGTCATCTTCACCTCGGCGATGACTCCGAAGACGCTGGCGTTGGCTTGAAGTTCGAGTTGCGCAGGCATGGCGTGAGGTGGTTAGATGTCAGTTATTGGCGAGCACGAGCTTGCCTTCGTTCATGATCCATTTGCGGCGGTCCAAAGCGCCGCCATTCAGCATGTTTTCGATCGCCCCATTCACAATCATGCGCACAGCCTCGGAAGGGCTGCTGCCGAACGTGCCTTTCAGGGTCAGGTCATCGAGGTACTGCCTGATCTGGGGCGTAAACGCCACCGTCAGGGAGGAGGACTCGAAGTTGTTAGAAGGGCGGGCCATCGATTAAAACCGAATAATAACCCCATTATAATTCGAGCTTGGCCTGATGGTCAAGTTTGGATCCCATTCTTTGGGGTTTTTATGCCGTTAAAACCCCGCTTTTTATTAAGGTTGGTTAAACAACTCGCTTCTAACGATGGAAATCGCCCCCTCGCGACGTTTTTGGCAGCCCTTTTCCAACCATGAAACGTCTCCTTCTCGCCTCTGCCGCCTCCTTGGCTGTCTTTGCCGCCACTTTCACCTCGCTTAGTGCCCTCGCCGCTGAAGGTGAATGGCAAACCTGGTTCGCCGATGGCACGCTTGGCGGTGGCCAGATCATCAGCGGCACCGCTTCTTATAAGGTGGAGGACGGCGTGCTCGTGGGCACGACGGTCGATGGCAGCCCGAATACCTTCCTGGCCATCGGGCCGTTCAAGGACTTTGAACTCGAATTCGAGGTGAAGGTGGATGACGAGCTGAATTCCGGCGTGCAAGTGCGCAGCCACATCGCCAAAGAAGGCGATCCCGCCCCCGAAGGCAGCAAAGGTGGCAAACCGCTGCCCGCCGGCCGCCTTTTTGGCCCTCAGTGCGAGATCGCCGTGAACGGCACCGCCGGTGATTTTTATGACGAAGCCCGCCGCGGCACCTGGTGGAGCATTTTAACGAAAACCGAGGCTGTGCGCACGGATGCCGCGAAAGCCGCCTTCAAGAAGGGCGAATGGAACCACTACCGCATCGTCGTGAAGGGCGATCACTACCAGAGCTTCGTCAATGGCGTGGCGACGGCTGATTTCACCCAGCCCGGTGATCCTGAGGGCCACATCGGCTTCCAGGTGCATGGCATTCAAAAGGGCAGCGGCCCCTACAGCGTGCGGTGGAGGAAGGTGAAGTTCCGCGAGACGAAGTGAGGCACCCCGTGGAAGCGGAATTGGTTGTGCTCAATTGACCATCAAGCTGCCTTTGGTCTTGCCACAGGCGGCGAGGGCGTTAGTGTTGGCCCCGCCAGTCGCAACTAACTCTCCCGTCACATGCCCAAACGCAAAACGACCGCCAAAAAGGCCGCCGCTCCCGCCGCAAAGTCCGCCCCCAAGTCTGGAGCACCTGCTGCCTCAAATTTCGACCTCGCCCACATCCGCGAAATCGTCGGCCTCATGGCTGACAATGATCTGTCCTACTTCCACTTCGAGCAGAAGGAATCGAAGCTCGAAATCCGCCGCGGCTCCGACTTCGCCGCCGCAGGCGATCTTCTGAAGCATCTCCCCGTTTCTGCCCCTGCAGCCGCCCCGGTGGCCGTGGCTGCTCCGGCTGCCGTCGCCGCTGCCCCTGTAACGGCACCTGCGGCTCAATCGGCTCCCGCCGCTGCTTCTCCGGTCGGCCCCACGATCAATTCGCCCATGGTCGGCACCTTCTACCGCTCCGCCGCCCCCGGCGAGAAGTCCTTCGCGAACGTCGGCGATCAGGTGGATGAAAACACCACCGTCTGCATCATCGAGGCCATGAAAGTCATGAACGAGATCAAGGCCGAGGCCCGTGGCACCATCGCCCGCATCCTCGCTGAAGACGGCAAGCCCGTTCAATACGGCCAGCCTCTCTTTGAGCTGAAGGCCTAGGGCAAAGGGCGAAGGGCAAAGAGTTCCAAACCTTTCACTTCGCCCGTCCGCACCTTTTCGCCTTCTCTTTTGCCCCTTCGCTCTACGCTCTACGCCCTTAGCCCTCCGCTCTGATGTTCAAAAAAGTCCTCGTCGCCAATCGTGGTGAAATCGCCCTTCGCGTCATCCGCGCCTGCAAAGAACTCGATGTCAAAACCGTCGCCGTGTATTCGGAGGCCGATGTCGATTCCATGCACGTCCACCTCGCCGACGAGGCCATCTGCATCGGCCCCGGCCCCAGCACCGAGAGCTACCTCAAAATTTCCCGCATCATCTCCGCCGCCGAAATCGCCAATGTGGACGCCATCCACCCCGGCTACGGCTTCCTCTCCGAGAAAGAGGAGTTCGCGGAAATCTGCGAAAAGTGCAAAATCAAGTTCATCGGCCCCTCCGCCAAGGTCATCTCGATGATGGGAGACAAAAACGTGGCCCGCGACACCGCCCGCAAGGCTGGCGTGCCCATCACCCCCGGCTCCGATGGCATCATCACCAGCGAGGAAGAAGCCCTCGCCTGGGCACGGAAGATTGGCTACCCCGTCATGATCAAAGCCACCGCCGGTGGTGGAGGCCGTGGCATGCGCCCGGTGCTCAATGAAGCCACGCTCATCTCCAGCTTCCAGGCCGCCTCCATGGAGGCCATGAAGTGCTTTGGCGATGGTTCCATGTACATGGAAAAGCTCGTCGATAAGCCTCACCACATCGAATTCCAGATCGTCGCCGACTCCCACGGCAACGTCGTGCATCTCGGCGAGCGCGATTGCTCCATGCAGCGCCGCAACCAGAAGATCATCGAAGAGTGTCCCAGCCCGAAACTGCCTGAAAAGCTCCGCAAACGGATGGGCGATGCCGCCGTCAAGCTTTGCAAAGAAATCGGCTACGAGAACTGCGGCACCATCGAGTTCCTCGTCGATAACGCCTGCGAGAACTACTACTTCATGGAGATGAACACCCGCATCCAGGTGGAGCATCCCATCACCGAGGAAGTGTATGGCTGCGATCTCATCAAGGAGCAGATCCGCATCGCCGCCGGCCTCCCGCTCTCCGAGCACGTCAGAGACGCCAAGCCTCGCGGCCATTCGATCGAGTGCCGCATCAACGCCGAAGATCCTTACCGCAATTTCGCGCCCAGCCCGGGCAAGATCAATCTGTGGTACACCTCCGGTGGCCGCGGCGTCCGCGTCGATACCCACGTCTATGCCGGTTACACCGTCCCGCCGTATTACGATTCGATGATCGCCAAGCTCATCGTCACCGGAGCCACGCGTGACATCGCCATCCGCCGCATGCGCCGCGCCCTGGGCGAATTCACCGTCGAAGGCATCAAGACCACCATCCCGCTTCAGAGCAAGGTCCTCACCACCAGCGACTTCCAAAACGGCAACTACGACATCTCCTGGCTCGAGAGTTTCCTCCGCCAGGAAGGCCTCAAAGCCTGATCGGAAGGCGCAGCGGTGAAATTTGGTGGTGTCCTCGTTTGAAGCGGGCACTCATTTCGTTTCAACAGTCAGCAATCGTCATTCCGAGTTTGCGGATGGCTTCAACCGCAGATGAATGATTTTCCGATGGCTGAATATTGTGGTTAGAAACGAAAGCAAAAGCAGAGAAGGAGTTCAGTGAGCAGTTGACGCCTCTTGAAGCTTTTGATCTAATCCGGCTTCACATGATTCCCGAGAAAAATCCCCCCGGCTTTTGGAAGCCGTTCGCCTTTCTGGCGTTGCTGGCTGCGGGTGAATTGTGCGCCGCACCGACGATCACGACGCATCCGACCACGCCACTCATGGGTCTGGGGATGCCCAGCTTGACGCTGAATGTGGCAGCGACTGGCAATGGCACACTTTCTTACCAGTGGCTACGCAATGGCGCGGTCATTCCTGGTGCCTCGCAGGCGAGCCTGACGCTCGCCCCAGTCGATCATACCACTCGGGGTGTCTATCAGGTCCGCGTGACCGATGATGACGGCACCACGCTGAGCCGGATGACACGCGTGGGGTATGCGGCGGGCAAGCTGCTGCTTTGGGATGGGTTTGGTGATCTGGACATCACCTACGGTGCGGTTCGTGGGCTGGCGAAGGGCAGCGGGCCTGTGGGCTATCAGGTTTATGCGAATGGCACGGTCGGCGGCACCATGGTCAGTCCGAACGTTTTTCCGGGCACGAAAGTTCAACGATGGGCAGTCACTATGGTAGGGCCTGGATCTGGAGCCTACTGGTGGAAACCATCCAACCTGGAGCCAGTCGTGGCCCTGGCATCCGCCGGCAATAAAGCCTTCGCAGTGGAAACCGATGGTGATGTGATCGGCTGGAGCGGCACTTCCGGCGGTGACTGGCCTGCAATTGGCACGGTGAGCATGTATCACACCCCGCCCGGCCTCGGCCCATGCCTGGATGTCTCGATGAACGCCCAAGAGGTCGTGGCGGTGAAAGCGGATGGGACGCTGGCACAGTGGGCTGTGACCACAGACTCCATGCCACCACCTGCTGGCACGCCGCCCGCCGGTGTGGCCAATGTCATCGCGGTGAGCAGCTCGCCGACGCATCACCTCGCTTTGATCCGTGATGGCTCAGTGGCGGCCTGGGGAACAAACGCAAACGGCGAGTGCGATGTGCCCCCCGGTCTTTCAGGTGTGGTCGAAATCGCAGCGGGTCATGGATTCAGCCTCGTTTTGAAGCAGGACGGCACCGTCGCAGCTTGGGGTGACAATGCCACCGGGCAGACCACGATCCCTTCCAGCCTCAACTCGGTACTCAGCATCTATGCTGGCACCCACTGCATGGCCACTCGTGCGGATGGCAGCGTGGTGAAGTGGGGGACGCTGGCTCCTCAGGTGCCCAGCTTTGTCACCAGCGGCGTCTCGCCCGGTCAGGTCACATCTGCTTGGAGTAGTTCCTACCCCGCCGTGGTGGAGCCGTATCGGATGCCGTCGATTGCCCGCTCTCCCGACTCGGTTTCGACACGGCCCGGCTATTCCATCACCTTGGAGGCGGAGGCTTCCGGTTTCCCCGCACCGACCATCCGCTGGCAAAAAAACGAGATCGATGTGCCTGGAGCCACGTCCAAAAAACTCGTGCTCCGAAACATCACCGCGGCCGAGGTGGGTAGCTACCGGGCCGTCTTCACCAGTCTCGTCGGCGAGGTCCCCACCACAGCGGCGGTCGTCACGCTGCTGGATGAGCCCGTGATCACCAGCCAGCCGGTGGATCAAAATGTGCTGCTGGGCACGGCGGCCCGCTTCGTGGTAAGTGTGACTCCGCCTGCGGCGAATTCCACCCTGCCGCTGAGCTTCCAGTGGTTGAAAAATGGCTTCATCATCCCCGGAGCCACCCAGGCCGTGCTCAACATCCCGGCCGTGCGCACGGCGGACATCGGAGAGTATCAAGCGGTCATCAACGGCACGGTCATCGAGGGCGGCACCTTGAAACTGGTCCCCAATGCTCAAAGGTCCAAAGTGGCCCGCCTGCGCATCAAGGGCGAGCCGGTGACCTGGGGCCGCCAGGGCTACAGCAGCGAGTGGCTGAAAAACTACGGCACCCAGATCCCGTCTGGCGTCCAGGTGACGGACACCGTCGAGGTGGCCGCTGCGGGCCTAAGCTTCCTCATCCGCGATGCGAGCGGCGTGATGAAGCAGTGGAATATCGTGGGCGAGTCTCCGGAGTATGGCACGCCACCGGCTCCGGTCGCCACGATCGCCTCCGGGAATGGTCGCTTCATCTCCATCGCGGCGGACGGCCTCGTGCGGGAATGGTTCGCGGATGTGAGCCGCATCAATCCTGGCTATTTCGCACCCAGCGGTTCCGCGAGAGTGGTGCAACCTCGGAACTACTATCGTGACAACACGGAGGAACCCATTCTGCCTTGGTTTCATGCCCAGGGCGCTCCGGCGGTGAAAATCGCGTGCGGAGCCTATCATAACCTGGCCCTCCTTGAGGACGGCGGTGTCAGCGCCTGGGTGAGCCAGATCGCCACGGCGAAGCCCGACTATTTCGGCAGCGTCAGCAGCGGACGCACTCACCAGCAGAGCAGCCTGCCCACGGGCTTCATGGCCGGACGCACGGCGGCTGCGGTGGCGGCAGGAGCCTATCATAACCTCGTCCTCTTCTCAGACGGCACGGTGGGAGCCTGGGGGAAAAACGACGCCGGGCAGGCCACCGTGCCCGCCGGACTCTCCAACGTGGTCCGCATCATCGCCTTCGGAGACACCAGCATCGCCATCAAAGCCGATGGACAAATCGTGAGCTGGGGGCGAGTTTCCAACACCGTCCCGATGCTGGACCGCCCTGCTTTGACGCCGGTGACGCCGATGAACCCCTTCCGGCATCGCAGCACTCGCTTCTCCATCAGCAGTACGGGCACCCCGTCAGGCACTCAAATCTCGCTCAACAGCCCTGGCGCAGCCCAGCTCGGCTACACCAGCGCCATCTCCACCACGACCGGTGCAACACTCTCACTCAGCTCAGGCGTTTCCACGCTCACCGGCCTCATCAAAGTCGGCAACGTCACGCTCAACACGGGCCTTCTCACCCTCAATCCCGTCAACACCATCCAGGGAGGTGTGCTCACCGTCTCTCCCACGAGCACCACGACCAATTCTTCCACGAATACAGGCAGCCTTGCTGGCCTCATCACCAGCGGCTCGACGCTCACACTCGGCTCCAGCGGTCCCATCTCGACGGGCACCTCCACCCTCGGCAGCGTTCAGCTCTCCAGCGGAGTCCTCCCGACTTTGCAGACGGTTTCCACTGGCACCGTCGTCACCGTCAATTCCAGCACCATCACAACAGGCAGCACTTTGAACCTCTCAAGCACCGCCTCCCCCCTGCTGCTCTCCACGGCGAACCTCACCGTCAACTCTGGGTCCACGATCACCGGCACAAGCCTTTTGTCCTCCAGCAGTCTCACCTTGGCGACGCCCAGTTCGCTCACCATCAACAGCGGAAATGTCACCCTCTCAGATGCCACCCTCGCCACGGGCGCGCATCCCACCATCACCATTGGAGCAGGTGCCACCGTCACCATTGGCAGCGTGACCCACACCGGGCCTCTCACCCTCCAGCGTCAGACAGACGGAACCTATGCGCCCGCAGCAGCGTCCATTGTTGTCAACTCCAGCACAACTTCAGCCACCATCCAGATCACCAATCCCTCCGTTTCCTCCGTTTCCTCCGTTGCCACCACGACAACGACGTCCGGCACTTCAAATCTCACCTTGAGCTCCACAAGCGGGCTGAATTTGATCGACTTCACCACGATTCCAACCTTTGACCTTGGCTCGATCTCTTGGGACACTTCACTCTTTTCATTGGGAGGAGGCAGTTCGGTCCCCATGGAGCCCTACACCTCCTACAACAGCCCGCCGCTCGCCCTTCCGGCTGCCTCTGCTGAGGCCGGCACGGCTCTGATGCCCTGTGAATTCGGAGGCTTCATGCTCTCTCCAGACGGAGCTCTGACAAGCTGGGGCCTGCTGCCAGCGCCGCCTGCCGATCTGGCGGACATCGTCGATGTGGCCGCCAATAGCTACGGGGTGATCGCCCTGCGGGCCTATAGCGCGCCACGCATCGTGCTCCAGCCCGTGAGCCAGGAAATCTTCACGGGTTATAGCGGTCCGGCCTTCAGGGCGCAGGCGGCAGGGTTCCCGGCTCCGGCTCTCCAATGGCAAAAAGGCACGGAGCTTGTTCCCGGGCAAACCCAGGCCGTCCTCACCGTGGCCCAGGCCGGAGCCGCCGATGCTGGAAGCTATCGACTCACCGCCACCAATGCCTACGGCAGCGCCACCAGCGATGCGGCGGTGCTCACCGTCATCATCCCCGATGTCTTCACCGCGTGGAGGGATCAAAACTTCACCCCGGCAGCCATCACAGCGGGCCTCACCGCCCCCCATGCCGATCCAGACAGTCGCGGCATCCCCAACCTGCTGCGCTATGCCCTCGGGCTTGATCCCGCGAAACCAGACGCGGCGGAACTGCCCCGCCTCGCCTTTGGCCGCCACCCGCAGCTGCCCGCCAATGTCGGCGGCCTCTTCTTCTGCGTGCCTGAGAACGTCTCTGATGTCTCTTTCCGTCTCGGCGTATCGACCAATCTCGGCGCTTGGAAGGTGCTGGACGTCGAGCCGGTGCTCGGCCCCGTGGTGAATGGAAAACGCCAGGTGTGGCTCCCATGCCCTCCAGACGAGCAGGATGTCGGCAAGACCTTCTACAAGCTCATCGTCGAACCTGTCGCACCGAAGCTCACGCCACAGTTTTAAGGCCCAGGAGCCGATGAAAAACTTCCGCTGGACCATCTGCGGCCTGCTTTTCGCGGCCACCACGATCAATTACATCGACCGCGCCGTGCTCGGCGTGCTCGAGCCGGAGCTCAAAAAGGTCATCCAGTGGACCGATACTGAGTATGGCGACATCAACGCTGCTTTCAGCTTCGCCTACGCTCTCGGCTTCTTGATCGTGGGACGCTTCATCGACCGCGTGGGCGTGCGTTTTGGCTACGCCGCCTCGCTCGTCTTTTGGAGCCTCGCCGCCGCCGCGCATGCACTCGCGGCCACGCCGTTCGGATTTGGCATCGCACGCTTTTTCCTCGGCCTCGGTGAAGCAGGCAATTTCCCCGCCGCCGTCAAAACCACCGCCGAATGGTTCCCACAGCGCGAACGCGCCTTCGCCACCGGCATCTTCAATGCGGGCTCCAATGTCGGAGCCTTCCTCGCCCCATTGCTCGTGCCGTGGCTCGCCGTCGCGTATGGCTGGCAGGCGGCGTTTCTCGTCACCGGCATCGCCGGGCTGCTGTGGGTCGCGTTTTGGCTGCCCATCTACCGCGAACCCGAAACGCATCCGCGAGTCACCCCTGCCGAACTCGCCCACATCCGCAGCGATGGCGATGAAAACACCACCCGCGTCCCCTGGCTGCCTCTTTTGAGTCACCGACAGACCTGGGCCTTCGCGATGGGCAAATTCCTGACCGATCCCGTGTGGTGGTTTTACCTCTTTTGGAGCGGCAAATTCTTCGCCGAGCATTTCGGTGTCAGCATCAAGACCATTGGTGCCCCGCTCATCACCATTTATGTGCTCGCCGATGTCGGCAGCGTCGCCGGAGGCTGGTTCTCATCATCGCTTTTGAAACGCGGCTGGACCGTCAATGCCGCACGAAAGCTCACCATGCTGCTCTGCGCCCTCTGCGTGCTCCCCGTCGCCTACGCCCCGGTCACCGACAACCTCTGGACCGCCGTCCTGCTCATCTCCCTCGCCGCCGCCGCACATCAGGGCTTCTCCGCGAACCTCTTCACCCTCACCTCCGATCTCTTTCCGCGTCGTGCCGTCGGCTCCGTCGTCGGCATCGGCAGCATGGCCGGAGCCGTGGGCGGCATCCTCATGCAAGCCGCCTCCGGCCGCATCAAAGAAGCCACCGGCAGCTACCTCACCATGTTCATCATCGCCGGTGTCGTCTATTTCCTCGGCCTCGCCGCCATCCATCTGCTGGCTCCGAAGCTCCAAAAAGCGGAAGTATGATGCACATCATCACGGCCCGTCCTCCGCTTCGATCAACTCCAACTAGGTGAACAGGCCGCCGCTCTGCCAGCGGACGCTGATGGTCAGATTCTTGCCGGATCCCCAAGGCAGCAGAGAGCCGAGTTTCGTGCTCAAGGCTTTGTTATCGGTGATGAAGGCATGGCAGTGAGCCGCGCCTGCGGATAGCGAATACCAATAGGCGAGGCAAGCGTCTCCAGCGCCTCGCGGGCGTCATGGGCATGAGAGGTCAGAAGATCATTCAAGATCGGCGGCCCAATATTACAAACGGGGCCGCTCAAAGGCTCAAATCACCGCTGAAGTCGCTCGGCATACGCCAATCGCCGCGAGGGGAGAGGGCGACGGTGCCGACTTTGGGGCCATCGGGCATGCTGGAGCGTTTGAACTGGTTTTGAGCGAAGCGCTTGAAGAAGACGGCGAGCCATTTGGCGATCACGGCGGGCTTGTGACGACCTTTGAAGGCGATCTCGGCGAGCCATTGGATCTTGGCGGCATCGCTGCCGTGGCGGAGGAAGTGGAAGAGGAAAAAATCGTGCAGCTCGTAGGGGCCGATGGTGTCCTCGGTCTTCTGCTTGAGGGATTTGTCGTCGTTGAGCGGCAGCAGCTCGGGCGTGATCGGCGTGTCGGCGATGTCGCGCAGGATGTCGCCCGCCTTCGCGGCGAAGGGACCTTCGGCGCACCATTCGATGAGGTAGCGCACGAGCGTCTTCGGCACGCCGGCGTTCACATGATACATGGACATGTGGTCACCATTGAAGGTACACCAGCCGAGGGCGGCTTCCGAGAGATCACCGGTGCCGACGAGGATGCCGCCGGTCTTGTTGGCGAGGTCCATGAGGATCTGTGTGCGCTCACGGGCCTGCGAGTTTTCGTAGGTCGCATCGTGCTGCGACTCGGCGTGGCCGATGTCCTTGAAGTGCTGGCGCACGGCGTCGTTGATCGAGATGGTGCGCAGCTCGATGCCGAGGGCTTCGGCAAGCTTTTCGGCATTGCCACGCGTGCGTTTGGTGGTGCCAAAACCCGGCATGGTGACGGCGAGGATCTGGCAGGCGGGCAGCTTGGCGCGTTTCACCGCGTCGAGCATCACCAGCATGGCGAGCGTTGAATCGAGACCGCCAGAGAGGCCGATGACGGCGGTTTTGGACTGCGTTTGACGGAGGCGGCGAGCCAGCGCGGTGCTTTGAATGGCGAAGATCTCCTCGCAAACGGCATTTCGATCTCCTTTGGCATGCGGGACGAAGGGATGCGGCGTGAGGGGACGACGCAGGGAACTGTCTTTCGAGGTCGCCCCATGGAAGTGGAAAGTCACGATCTCGGTTTCGAGTTCGGGACGTTCATCGCGGAAGCAGGTGCTGCGCATGCGTTCGTGCAGCAGGTGCGGCACATCGACATCGGCGATGACGGCTTGCGTATCAAAGTTGAAGCGCTCGGACTCACCGAGGATGGAGCCATTTTCCGCGATGAGGCAATGACCGGAGTAAACGACATCCGTGCTCGACTCGCCTGCGCCTGCACCGGCATACACATAGGCTGCGAGACAGCGGGCGGACTGCTGCGCGACGAGTGAGCGACGATACGGGGCCTTGCCGAGCAGCTCGGTGCTGGCGGAGGGATTTACGATGATCGTGGCACCGGCGAGAGCGAGCGGTCCCGAAGGCGGATTCACGGTCCACAAGTCCTCGCAAAGCTCCACACCGAGCACGCAGCCAGGAATGCTGCTGAGCTGGAAAAGCAGGTTCGTGCCGATGGGAGCGCTGATTTGATCGGTGAGGCCGATTTCCGGCTCCACGAGCGTGTGGGCGGGCGAGAACCAGCGGCGCTCATAAAACTCCGCAGCATTCGGTAGATGCGTTTTCGGCACGAAACCTAGCACCTCGCCTCCGCCGAGCACGGCGGCCACATTGTAGAGACGACCTTCCACGAGGAGCGGCAGGCCGGTGACGATGAGCGCATCACAATCGGCCGTGGCATCGGCCAGCATCGCGAGGGCCTGCATGGCCTGCGTGCGCAGCGTCTGGGTGTGAAACAAATCGCCGCAGGAGTAGCCGGTGAGGCTGAGCTCGGGGAAAACGATCACGCGGCAGCCTTCGCTCGCGAGCCGAGCGGCTTCTTTAGCCAGGATGATGGCATTCTTGCCCGGATGACCGAGCACAAGTTCCGGTGACACGGCGGCGACACGGACGAAGCCGTGCGATTCACGGATTTCGGCGGCGGAAGGCTGGCGGGCGGGCATGGGGCGTGAGGCTAGCACGGCTTTGGCACGCCTGCACAGGGGGAATCACGGCTCGCGGCGCAACTGCGGAGCGGCAGGCGAGAGGAGGCTGGCCAGGGTGATGCCGAGGAGATCAGCCACGAGATCCCTCCAATCACAGGTGCGGGCAGGAAACCATGCCTGACTATACTCTTCCGCCGCCACGATCACCGAGATGACAATGGAGCCGGTCAGCAGGCGGAGCGAGCCAAGGTGAAGGCGATGATGATTCAGGGCGATGTTGGTGACCCAAGCGAGGAGGCCCATGAGGGCGAAGTGCAAGACCTTGTCGAGATGGGGCACGGAGGCCATCCAGCGAAAGAACTTCGAGTGGAGCCGCATATCCGCCGCATAGATGATGAGGGCGACGGCAGAGAAGATGAGAATGAAAGGCAACCGGCGGAGCATGTCGTGCCCATGCTAGGTGGTGATGCCGTGCCGGACAGGGAAAAGCCGTCCTTCACCTCGAATTCACCGTGTCTTTGCCAAGGCGTGGAGGCTCGTTAGCATGCGTCACCCTTTCATGAATGACTCCCCTGCCCTGCTCCAGCCTGCTGTGTTTTTTGACCGCGATGGCGTGGTCAACGTCTCACCGGGCGAGGGCTATGTTTTAAAGCCAGAGGACTTTCATTTGAGTCCTGGCATCATCAAAGCGCTCGCGATTTGCCATCAGCGTGGCTTCAAACTCATCCTCGTCACCAGCCAACAAGGCGTGGGCAAAGGTCTCATGAACCAGCCAACGCTGGATGCGATCCACGTGGCGATGCAGGAGGCGCTGGCACCTGCCGATGCCTGTTTTGATGGCATTTATTCCTGCACGCATCTCTCCGGCACCTGCTCATGCCGGAAGCCGAGTCCTGAAATGATCCTGCAAGCGCAGCGTGAACACGGCATCGACCTCACCCGAAGCTGGCTCGTGGGTGATCATGACCGCGACATCCAAATGGCGGTGAATGCCGGGGTGCCGAAAACGATCCGCATCCTGAGCCATCATGAGCCGGGCATCACAGCGACGCACACACTAGACTCCACCGAAGGGCTGACCGCGCTGCTGGCGGAGGTGCTTTGAGGCTCTACACCCCATTCAGCACCATGGCGCGCAGGGCGCTGGAGGACATCATCGGTTGAAGCAAGGCGATGCCGGCGCGGATTTTGGCGGGGGCGGTGAGGGAGGGATTGCTCACGATGATGACATCGGTGGCGAGCGGGGCGAGCGGGGCGACGTTGGCGAAGGCTTTGAGCAGCGGCGAGGCATCGAGGATGATCCAATCGACCTGCGAGCGAGCGCGGTCGATCCAGGTGCGATAGCCATCGAGCAACTCATTGGTGGCGTGGGCCGGGAGATCGCGACCAGGCAGCAGGAAGAGATTGGTGTGGCTGTAGCGGAGGGCTTCGAGATCATTGGCCCAGGCTTCAAAACCTCGCGTGCGGGGGAACCATTCGTGCAGGGTGGGAGACGATGGATTGCACTCCATCATGAAGACGCTGCGGCCTTGATGGCAAAGGGCGGCGGCGAGGGTGGAGGCGACGAGCGTCTTGCCTTCGCGAGGTTCGGCGCTGGTAATGAGGATGACGCCACCGCTGCTGCCGCGAGAGGCGGCCTGCCGCTCCAGCGTGCCGGTGAGATGATGCAGCGCACTGCTGGCCCCGATGGGCTCCGGCTTGAGGAGTTGGGCGAGGATGGACTCGGGCGAGTTCGCATGCACATAAGGCAGGCGGGCGATGGTGTTGAGATCCTTCTCGGCGGGGCGGAGGAGTGAAGATGCGGCAGGCTGGGGAGCGGGCGCGGCCGTGAAGGGTGAAGGCTGCGGCGGTGGTGCCTGTCGAAGCGGCTGCGAGGCCGGAGTGAAAGGTGATGGCAGCGCTCCGGCGACGGGCGCGGTAGCCTGGGGCTGCGGCGCATAGAGCGGGCGGGTAAGCGGCTGCGTGGCGTAGCTCATGGCGGAGGCGCGGGCGGCCATTTCCTGCTCGTAATCTGGCTGCGGAGTGGATTTGGGCTTTAACAGCGTGGGCAGATGATCTTCGGCAAGGCCCCAGCCAATCGGCAGGCCGATCAAACTGAGTCCAAACAGCATCGCCGCAGCGACGGCGGCGAGGGGCTTGCTGGGCTTCACGGGCTTTTCAGGTGCCACCGCACGATCCGCGATACGCAAAAGACCGCTGCCTCGGAAGTTGCCGGTGAGTGTGGCGGCACTGCGGCGCTGCTCGACCTTTTCATACATCTCGCGGTTCAGGCGCACTTCATCATTGAGCATTTTGAGCTGCACATTTTTGCCACCGGCATCCACGGCCACGCCCTGAGCGGAGGCCAGCTGGTTTTGAAGATCGGTGGCCTGCCGCTGCTGCGTTTTCACTTCCTCCTGGATCATGTAAACGACGGACTTCACCGCCTTATCGAGCGCGGCCTGGAGTGTGACGATCTCACTTTCGAGGGCGATGATGCTGGGATGACGACGTCCGAGCTGTGGCAGGGAGGAACGCATGGCCTGCTTCGCATCGAGGTTTCGTCGCGTTTCGGCCACGGTGGGATTTTCGGCAATGAGGCGCACGTCGAGCATGCTGTGACCGGCGGAGAGCGCGGCGTTGAGGCTCTGCGAATCATTCTCCGCGCGGGTCAATTTCACGCGGGCCTCGGTGAGGGCGGCATTGAGCTGGCGCACTCGCTCACCGGAGACGCCCTTGTTTTCGATGTCCTCGATGATGCCGTTGGCTTGGCGATACTCGGAGAGCTTTTGCTCGGATTCTTGAAGGCGCTTCAAAAGCTCGGTGGATTGCGTGCGGAGGTAGTCGGAGGCGTCTTCGCTGAGCTGAGCCTCGTTATCGCCGACGTATTCGATGTAAAACTCGACATAGCGATTCGCCAGAGAAGCAGCCAGTTCGGGATCGCGGTCACGCACCTGCACGCGAAGCACATGGGATTCCTTCAGCGGCTCGACGGCCACATTACCGGCGAGGATTTCGATGAAAGTCTCGCGGGCGGGAGCGGGTGTGCCGGGTTTGTAGAGGCCGAGGAGTTTGAGGAGCTGATCTTTGCGCCCGAGCGTCTCGGACTCACGCTTTGCCACGACCTCCACGGCGGTCTGTGGATAGTGATCGGCGAAGTATTCCATGAAGCGCCGGGAGGTCATCTCGGTGCGATGGTTGTTCACGAGCATGGGGGCGCTCAAATCGGACACGATGCTGTTGGAGACGCCGTCGAGGCCGAAGGGATTGTCCGTCTTCAAGCTGAGCAGGATCTGCGACTCGGCCTGGTAGATTTTCATGCCCATGCCGAGGTAGTAAAACAAGCCGATGCCAATCAGCAGACCCACCAGCGCTCCGATGAACCAGCGCTTCCGAACGTAGCGAATGAGATCCGGGATACTGATGAGCGACTGCACATCAAACTCACCCGGCTTCACCGGAGGGAGGAAGGCATGCGGATCAAAAACGGGCGGGATGCCGGGGTGATACACCGCCGGAGCCTGCATTCCTGCGTTTGGTGCCATCGGCATCAGCGTCCGCGTAGGCGCGAGCGCCAGAGCGGCGCCAAAGCCGCTATGGGTCGGGTATCCTGGGACGCTGTAAGGGATGGCCATGAGTTAGAATGACGAATGAGGAAGGACGAATGATGAAGGGGCGGATGCCGCGACCTCTTCCGAAGAGCGCTGGCCGCCTTTGAGCTGCATGGCGCGGAGGATGATGTCGTTCACAAGGCGGACATCGAAGACATCGGCGGCGAGCTGGCGGCTGCTCTGACCGTGGAGGGCGATTTGAGTTGGATTTTCGAGGTAGAAAGCCATCGCGGCTTCGACGGCGTCGATGCTTTGCGGAGCACAGAGGAAGCCGTTTTCGCCTTCCATGAGGCTTTCGGAGGCTTCGCGTTGTTTTTCACCTTTCGCGGTGAGTTTGACGCATTCCTTGGCGCCGACGGAATTCGTGGTGATGACGGCGCGGCCAGTGGCGAGAGCTTCGAGCGTGGCATGTGGCACGCCTTCGCGATACCAAGTGGGCAGGCAGAAGATGTGCATCGTCTGGATCAGGCTGGCGACATCCTTCACCATACCATGATGCGTGAGCGTGCCCTCGGCCACCCAGTGGGCGACTTCGCTTTCTTCGACGCGGTTCGGATTGGGATCGAAGGGGCCGATGAGATGGAATTCGGCATTCGGGAACCTTTGGCGAATGTTGCGTGCCGCTTCGGCGAAGACGCGGACGCCTTTGCTGATGAGCAAACGGCTCACGAGGCAGAAGCGCACGGTTTTCGGCGTTTCGGTGATCGGCGCATGCGGGAACTCATCGAGGTTCACGCCGCTACCAGCGGTGACATGCACGGGAACGCCTTTCGGCAGCAGGTTCAGTTCGGTGAAGAGCTGCCGGTCATCTTCGTTTTGCATGAAGATGACATCCGCACGGCGCAGCGCGAAGCGGTGAAGAGCCTTGGAAATGGCGGAGAGGATCTTTTGCTTCCACGTCACCGGTTTGACGAAGGTGAAGCCGAGGCCGGGAAGCAAGGCGTAGATCTTCGGCACACCCGCAAGGCGTGCGATGGGGCAACCGTAGAGTACGCTCTTGATGGTGTAGGCGAAGAGCGCCTCCGGCTTTTCAGAGCGGAAGAGACGCCACATATCGAGCCAGGTATCGAGATCGCGGCGCGGGTTGATCTGCGAGCGCACCATGCGGATGGCGCGATGTTTGCCACCGAGGCTCTTCATAAATTCACGCACATGCGGATAGTCCTCCGCAGCGCTGGTGGTGACCTCGCAGCCATGCGCGGCGAAGTCGCGAATCAGATCGCCCCGGTGATAAATGAGCGTGTTGGCATCGGCGGTGAGGACGACGACTTTTTTCATGGTTTCACTCCTTTCGCTTCGGCGGTTTGGCGGCGCACGGTGGCCTTCTCGATAAGGGCGGCGAGGGTGGTGCGTGCTTCGAGCAGGGCGGGAAGGTTGTCATCCCAATCGCCAAAGCCACGCGCAAAGGTCTCGGTGAGTTGGCGGGCCTTTTCATCGAGGCCCAGCTCGCGGGCGAGCATGAGGTAATCGTAGTCTTCGACGGCTTCACGCAGCCATTTGAGCCGGATGGAGGCCACCGGAGCATCGCGGCCATGGCGTTCCTTCGTGGCGGGATAGATGAAGAAGCCATCGCCATTGTAGGTGTGGCCTTCGGCATCGTTTCGGAAGGTGCCAGCTTCCTTCCAAGGATCGACGCCATCGGCGATATAAAGCGTGTCCCAGTAGGTGACGCCGGTGATGCCATGCTTCGGGAAAAGCCACGAGGTGAGGCGATGATTGATGGCGGGATAATCGGTACACCAAACAGGCGAGTGACTGTTTTTGAACATCTTCGGATGGTTGTGCGCCCGGTCCCAACCTTCGGAGTTTTGCACGAGGGCGGCATAGCCCCACACTTCCTCGCCGGCCTGACGACGAGCGAAGATCTCGTGTGAACCGCCGGCCCATTCCATGTCATCCCAAATGCTGCTGAAGTGGGCGGACCAGATGTCCACGCTGCCATGCAGCTTGCCCCAGGCAGCTTTTTCCGGTGCAGGCTGCTCGGTGACGAGCAGCGGAACACGCACGCCGTGCTTCTTTTCGACGTCGTTGAAGAATTCACCCCAGCGACGCACGGTGGCGTAGGCATCAGCATCATTCGGCTCATCGAGATCGCCCATGATGACGTAGCCGCGACCTGCGCAACGGATCTTTGCCAAGATGCGGGCATAGGTGGCGACGTGCTTCATCGCGGCTTCGCGATCTTTGCCGAGCGGGTCTTTGAAGGGCCAATCCGGCCAGATGGGAATGCTGATGGTGCTGGCGTGGCGGTGGAGCAGTTGCTTGCGCAGCGAACGCTCGATTTTTTCCTCGTTGAGGCTGCCATCGGGCTCGGGAAGCGCCCCGTGGATCTGATCAATGGCCAGGCGATGTCGGGCGAGCACATCGTAGTATTGATTGAGGAGCTGGGCGTGCTCGAGCGAGAAGCGGGAGCCGTCATACTCAAGGCCATGGACCTGCGAGACGCGGCGTGGCGTGGTCATGATGGAGGTGCGCAGACGAGGCACGACGGGCAGGTCGAAATTCCACACATGCAGCGTGAAGTTCGCCGTGAGACTGGTGCCATCAGCGAGACGGAAACGCAGCGTGCCTTTGTAATCACCGGCGACGGCGTCGTAAGGCACGAAGACATCCACCCAGAAGGGCTGGTTCGTCGATTCGACTGCGGGATGTGGCTCGGCAGGCATGTCGAGCGGCAGCAGCGCATCGGGATACTCACCTGGAAGCAGCGGGGCATTCATCGTGCTTTTGCTGACGCGGACGTAGTGCTCGTGAAAAATCTCCGGCGCTGGCAACGCGGTGCCGGATTCATGCAGGATCGTGGCGGCATCGACATCGACCTGTTTGAGCTGCGCTGGCGACGCATGGATGACGGCCTGGAGAGGTTCCCACTCACCACGGGCGGCATGCAGTGTGAGGTTCTTCGCCGGGCGCGGTTTTTCCTCGCGAGACACCCGCGTCATGCCATCCACCAGCCAGATGGCGGGCGCTGCCGACGCTTCGAAAGCGATGGCAAGGCCGAGGCAAAGGATGGCGCTGAAGGTGCGGGTCATTTGTTGAGATGAAGGAGCTGCGAGTAAGTCTCCGCGTATCGTTGAGTGGCTCCGGCGATGGTGAAATGCTCGATCACTCGCTGACGCGAGGCTTCGCCGATCTGATGAAGCGTGGCGGCATCGAGCGTGGTGGTGACCTGCCAGGCTTTGGCAAGACCTTCCGCATCATGCAGCGGCACCGTGTGGCCAACTTCATCGAGCAGGCGGCCGCAATCACCCGCCTCGGTGGTGATGCAGGGTACGCCGCAGGCCATCGCTTCCATGACGGTCATCGGGCAAGCCTCGGTGCGTGAGGAGAGCGAGAAGATATCAAAGGCCGGATACAGGTTCCAAGGATCGGCGCGGAAGGGCACGAAGCGCACCTGCGAGCGATTTGGTATCGTGGCGAAGGCTTCGCGTTCAGTTTCGCTCAATTCGACCTCGCGACCGCCGCAGAGCACGAAATGCGCCTCGGGCCTTTTTTGCTGCAAAAGGGCGGCGGCACGGAAAAAGGTCGGCAGGTCCTTCATCTCATGAAAACGTCCCACATAGCCGATGAGCGGTGCGCTCTCGGGAATGCCTAGCTCGGCACGCGTGGCGGCGCGGGCCTGCTCGGAGGGGCGGAAGCGGCTGGCATCGATGCCATTGGGGATCCACAGCATTTTTTTGCGTGGATAGCCCATCTTCACATGGTCCTCGATGGCCTCGGCGGAGCAGGAAAGGATGCGCGAGGGAATGAATTTCGAGCTGAGGCCGAGGGCACGGCGGAAGAAGGCGCTCTTCGCGGCGCTCTCGCCCGGATTCCGATGAATCTCGCGGCAATGAATGCTCCACAGCACCTTTTTGACACCGGCAATGCGGGCCAGCCAGCCGCCGACGAGATCCGCATGATGCATCCAGGTTTGCATCACATCCGGCCGCTCGGCGTGGAGCACCATGCGCAGGCGGGCGAGCGTGCTGCGGCTCAAATAAGCCTCACCTTCGAGATCATGCAAAGCCGCACCGGCATCGCGGAGGCGCTTCGCGGCATGCGGCCACGGGCTGGCATTCACGGCCACGACGACCGTGCGAAATTTCGCCGGATCGAGGGACTCAACGAGGTTCACGAGCATCGCTTCCGCACCGCCACCGCCGATGCTGTAGGTGAGGTGCAGGATCGTGGGGCGCTTGTCTTTGGCGAAAGCGCGGGGCTGCACCGGAGCGGATGGATGCAAAGCCCGGTGCGCCATGAACGGGAGCGGCAGCGCGGCCTCCTTGGAAGTATGGATGACGATCGACTTCATGGCAGAAAGCTCCAGAGCGAGTTCCTCGCGGTTTTGCGCCAGGCTTTGACCGCCTCAAAGGCACCCGAGACCGTGGCCTCCGCCTCCCAGACGGATTCCGGCGAGCCGTAGCGCGGCAATTCCATGAGCGATGAGTTTTGATCCACGCGTCCACTGCGCAGCGTGCAGGCTGCTTCAAAGCCCGCTCCCTGGAGCAGGGCGATCGTTTCCGCCGTGTAGTCCGCCTGGCCTCCATTTGGGAAGCAAAACAGCTTCGGCGCACGACCCAGTTCCTGACGCAGCCTTTCGTGGCAGGTAAAAATCTCTCCGTGCATGGCCTCCGGGTGGCATCGGGAAAGCACCGGATGCGTGTGCGTATGCCCGCCGATCTCAATCAAGCCAGTTGCAGCCAGTTCCCGCACCTGCGGCCATGTCAGCGGGCGCATCGGCTCAGGCAAAGCACCCACAGCGGGCGGCTCTACGCCGAGAGCCTGCTCAATGCGGTCAATTTCGTCGAGCATGTCCTCATCCGGCATACGCTTCAGTTCCGGCAGCAGCCTGCCGAGTGCCATCTGGCGCTTCTCGCGAGTGCCCAGCGGCAGCCGATCTTTGCCATGAGGAAACTTCCAATCCAAAAAGGGCTTGGCTGAGGTGCCCAACGCCAGATCGAGCCGCTGAAACCACATCGGCTCCGTGCCATCGAGGAAGCCCGTGGCGACGAAGATGGTGGCAGGCAGATTAAACTCCCGCAGCACCGGCCAGGCGAGGTGGTAATTCGACGCGTAGCCATCATCAAAGGTGAGCACCACGCTGTTTGGCTCCAGCTTTGCGCCCGCTTTCAGCCTATCCACGACGCTTTGCAGCGAGACGACGCTGTAGTTTGAAGCCAGGAAGGCGCAGACACGCCGGAAAATCTCCAGCGGGAGATGCAGGGACCAGTCCAGCACACGATCCGTGCCCATGCCCTCGCACAGCCCGTGGAAAGACAGGATGCTGACCTCATGCGTGTCCCTGATTCGAGCCAGACCGGCCATACCGGAGCCGACGAGGGCCACCGATTTCAGCTTCTGGCTGGTGCGGGAGGGATAGAGGGTTGGCATGGCGGTGAAAGGAGGAGGATGCGCCTATGAGAGTGTATTTTTTGTATGGTTTTTCTAACTTATCACAATTAATACAAGCTAACATCATGATTTTTTAACTTCAATGTATAATTCATAACAGCCATGCAAAGCCAGGCGGCCCCCTAGCCTAGGCATTTCCCCCTTCCCTGCCCCCTTTTGAACCTTCCCACCCCAGCACCGTCAGAGCCTGCAACAACCTTAGCAGGCTATGAAAACGAGTCTCTCCGACCGTCCTGACGTGCTCCACGATGCGCCGCACGCCCTTTGGGAAATCATCCACGGTCCTTCCGCTCCGGCGCATCATTTCCGGGTCGATGTCGATCACGACGGCATCGCCTGGCTGGTCTTCGATTCCCCAGGCAAACCCGCCAATGTCTGGAACGAGGAAACCCTCCGCGAGTTCAACCACCACCTCGAAACCCTCGAACACGACACCCGCGTGCGGGCTCTCGTCCTGCGTAGCGGCAAGGATCGCATCTTTGTGGCCGGGGCGGACCTGAAAGCCATCCGCCGCATGCCCCACGCCCGGGTGAACGACCTCATCTGGCTTGGGCAGGCCGTTTTCGACCGGCTGGCGAGACTCAAAATCCCAAAAATCGCTGCCATTCATGGCGCGGCGATGGGTGGCGGCTTCGAGGTGGCCCTCGCCTGCGATTGGCGCATCGCCAGCGACCATGAATCGACGAAAATCGGCCTGCCAGAGACCCAGCTCGGCATTCTCCCGGCCTGGGGTGGCTCCACAAGGCTGCCGAGGCTCGTCGGCGTACGCAAAGCGCTCGATCTCATCACCAGCGGCAAACTCCTCAGTGCCAGCGCCGCCAAACACGCCGGCCTCGTCAGCCATGTCGTGGCACCGGAAAACCTCGAAAAGCTTGCCCGCAGGCTGGTTCGCGAAAAGCGGCCCGCGCCACGTTTTCACTTCGAGAACCTCTTTTCGCGGCTCATCGGCCCTTTTGCCAAAAAGAAGGCGCTCACTAAAACTCGCGGCCTTTACCCCGCCATCACGAAGGCCATCGACGTCGTCACGCGGTCCGCTCATGGCAGCATCGACGACGGTTTGAAATTCGAACGCGAAGCCGTGGCCGAGCTCATCCAAAACCGCGACACCTCCCGGCTCATCGACCTCTTCTTCAAACGCGAAGAAGCAGCCAAACGCCCCGCTGCGACTGGAACCGCCATCCCCATTCATGACGCCGTCGTCATCGGTGCTGGCGTGATGGGCAGCGGCATCGCCCACGCCCTCGCTTCGCGGGGTGTTCGCGTCTTGATGACCGATGTGGCGGCCGAAAGCCTCTCTCGCGGCCTGGAGCGCATTCGCGGCGTGGTTTCCGAGGCCTCCCATCGCAGGCTCGTCACCCAGGTGCAGGCCCGCGACACCCTCGACCGCATCGCCACCACCACCGACAAGGTCCCGCTCACTCGCCACCACCTTCTCATCGAGGCCGCCACCGAGAGCATGGACCTTAAAAAGAAGATCTTCGCCGATCTCGCCTCCCGCGTCTCTGCTGACACCATCCTCGCCACGAATACCAGCGCCCTTTCCGTGGCCGAACTGGCCCAAACCGTGCCGCATCCCGAGCGCGTCATCGGCCTGCACTTCTTCAATCCGGTGCATCGAATGCCACTCGTCGAGATCATCACCCTGCCGGAGACCTCGCCCGAGGTGCTTGCCACGGCGGTGAGCTTCGTGCAAAAGATCGGCAAAACGCCCATCGTCGTCAAAGACAGCCCCGGCTTCCTCGTGAACCGCATTTTGGTGCCTTACCTGATGGAAGCGGTGCGACTTCATCAAAGCGGCATCGCGGTGAGGGACATCGACGAGGCGATGCTCGAATTCGGCATGCCGATGGGGCCGATGCGCCTGCTCGATGAGATCGGCCTCGATGTGGCCACGCATGTCGCCCAAACGGATGCCTTTGAAAAGATGATCGCCGCCGGTCACCTCGGCAAAAAGAGCGGCCAGGGCTTCTACCGCTACGAAAAAGGCCGCGAGATCCCGCCGCCCATCCACCACCGCCTGCCCAGCCATGAGAGCATCCAATCGAAGCTGGCCCTCCTGCTCAGCCAGGAAGCCATGAAGTGCCTCAAAGAAGGCATCGCCCGCAGCGCCGATGACATCGACCTCGCCATGGTCCTCGGCACCGGCTACCCACCCTTCCGCGGCGGCCCCATCACCTTCGCCCGCGACAGCGGCATCATTGATTACTGAGCAAAAGAGGGATGACAGCGCTGCGAAGGTGCGTTTTTTCTCCGCACACATGTCCCAGCCCCAGCCGAAGCCGATTGATCCCGCCGAAGTGCCCGCCCTCGCTCTTGAAACGATGAAGCGAGCGAAGTTTCCCGTGCTCGCTACCTGTGAGGGAGATCAGGCGAGGGCCAGGCCGGTCTCGCCGGTGCGCACGGATGGCTTTGTCGTGTATGTGGCCAATCTGAGGCGCTACGGCAAGACGCGGGAGATTGAGGCCAATCCAAAAGCGGAGCTTTGCTACATGGATGACGAGCACAACCAAGTGCGCATCACCGCCACCGCGGAGATCGTGACGGATCGCACGCTGCTCGAAGAGATCTGGAGCTCGAGTCCCCTGCTCCGCTCCTACCTCGGCAGTCTCGAAAATCCCGAGCTGATCATCTACCGCTTCACGCCGAATCGCGTGCGCTACATGCGGGAGTGGGCGCTGGAATATTACGAGGTGGATCTCACGGTGCGGTGAGCCCCACCACCGGCGGCGGCTTCCGGCGAACACCAATGTACACTGGTGAGAGCTGGCGTTCGAGCGGTTTCCTCTCGACGGGTAGCAGCGTGTTGAAAGCCGTGAAGTGCCACGGGCCATCTTCGGTGCGGATGGAGTATTGCAAGGCACGCCCCCCATCGAGCAGCGTGGCATGCTGCACATCCAGCTTCCGGGCGATTTCAGACACCTCGGCCACATTCATCACCCCGCCATCGCCACTGAGCACGAAGACGATGCTGCCATCTTTTTTCATGCCGCCAAGCGCCCGGTAGGTGATCTTCGAGCCGTCGAAGAACTCGTCCGGCTTCAATTCCACATAGGAGAAGATGGTGTGGTTCTTCATCACGGCCGGATACACCTGCGAACCTTCTTGAATCGGCCCCGGCACCTCCACTTCGAGTGATTTAGGGCCGAAGAAGGGCCTCCCACCTTTCACAAAGAAGCAGCCGCTCCAGTCGCCGAAGGGGTTGTTCTGCCGGACGCCCTCGTGATACACCCAACCCATCGGTTTGCCCTTCGGGTCGCGAAAATTCGAGGTGATGGAGAACCACAGGTTCTCCGAATCCATCCGCTCCCGAGCCGTGGTGACGGCAAATTTCGGTCGGAAGGAGGTCATGAAATCAAAACGATCCGGCAAAATGGTGACGACATGGACCTGCGCTCCGAAAATCTTCTGCACCAGATTGGCCCGCAGCCCCGCATCACGGTTGACGTGCAGCGATGCCCAGCGCAGCCCCGGTTCGGAATGCCGCTCGATCAACGCCGCAGCTAGATCAGCAGGCGTGAGATCGGCAGGAGATTTCCACGCACCGCGTCTCAGGCGCACTTTCAGCGGCGTGCTCTCCGCATCCCGCACGGCCACAAAGACCAGATTGCTGTTCAGATTATAAAAGACCTCGCCAGCCATGTACGCACCCAGCATGCCCGTAAGGACAATGATCAGCACGATTTTGAGCCAGCGGCGTTTTTTGAACATGAAGAGGGCGCTCAAAGTGGAGCAGGCCACCCGTGGTTCAAGATGCAAAACACGGTGTCAGCGAACGAAAAGGAACTGCTGCGTGTTGATCAGCGCGAAAACGAGGTCTTCGATGCTCGTGAGGCAGGAATTGGACCACGCTGCTTTTTCGGCAGGAGTTGGAAAACGGGACAAAATGGTCAGATAAGCTGCGGTGACCTGCGCTTCCATGCCGTGAGCATCGTCAAGGTTCTGACGGAGCTGGGTGTGAGGCCTGAGGATACTCTCGAATAGCTCGCCGTTCATCAGCACGAGTGCCTGAGGCATGGACGCATCCGCGTTCGAGTTCTCGATGAGGTCGCGGTCGCTCTGGCCGAACTCGCGCAGATAATGGCCGCGAGGCGCGGGAGAGTCGAGATCGGCGGCGCGGGGCCAGTCGCGGGCCTGGGCACGGCGGGCTTTGAGATAGGTATCGAGATCGGAGAGGCCGAAACGACGGGCTTCCTCGCGGAAGACGACGTCGCGGGCTTCTTCGGCGGCTTTTTCATCCCTCGGGATGGCTTGGTCGATGTCGTAGCCGGGCACGGCGATATAGGCGCGGTTTTGACCGGCTTTTTTGAGTTCTTCGAGGCTCGGTTTCACGACAGGGATGGACGGCGGTGCGGGCTGGCCGGCCTTTTTCGTGTAAAGCCGTGCCACGGCGGGAACGACGACATGATCGTGAATGCCGGTGCGGGCCACGAACTCGACGCTGCGGATTTCGACGTTGAGTTTTTCGATGAGCGGCTTGTCCTTGGCCTTCTGCGCGGCGGTGTAGGCCTCGCGCAGCGGCTTGGCACGGGCGGAGACAGATTCGTAAGCCTCGGAGGCCTTCATCGAGCCGTCGAATATCTCCTGCGGCGTCATCAAATCGAGCGCGTCGCTGAGCTTGCCCCGATAGACGAGCTTTTGTGCCATCTCCGCGTCGATGCCCTTGCGACGCGGGAGGTCGGGCGTGGCATGGATGAGCGTGACGAAGCTGTCGTAGATCTGCTCGGCGGTGAGGCGGCGGAGCAGCGGGCCGGTGAAGTGACACGGCTCGCCAGCGACGAGTTCCTGCCGGGTGGCTTCGTTCTGATAAGCACCAGTGTGGTAGAGCACCCGCAGGAAGGCCTTCACATCATAGTGCAGCTCGACCATGAGCTTTTCGAGCCGGGTCATGAGCGCGGGATTCATCGCCACGGTGGTGTCGAACAGCTCGTCCACCGGCTCGATGAGGCCGAGGCCGAAAACCCGTTTCCAAAGGCGGTTGGCGATGACCTTGGTGAAGCGCGGATTCTCCGGCGAGGTCATCCAGGCGGCGAAGGCCTTCAAATCGCCTGCGGCCGGCTTTCCAAGCATCGTGGCGGGCTGGATGGCGTCGTGGGGTTTGGCGTCGGAGTATTGATAATCGTGCGGGAGCTTCAGCACACGGCTGGGGAGGGCCTGCACCTTGCTGTAGCGGACGAAATCGCCGAGGTTTTCAAACACGCGACCGAGGTGGCGCACGCCGACGGCCAGTTCCGGCTTCTTTTCGGCTGCCCGCTTGAGGTCGGTGAGTGCGCCTTTTTCCGCCACGCCGGTGAAATTCGTCTCCAGCGGGTAGGTGAAGGCCGCCATCTGGTAGAACTGCATCTGCGTCCACTTGTCGAAGGGGTGATTGTGGCACTGGGCGCACTCGACGCGGGTGCCAAGGAAGACACGCATGGTGTTCGAGAGGTTCTCGAGCGGCATCCCGAGATCCCGCATGTAGTAGCCGATGGCGGGATGGTCCCACACCTTGCCCTGCGCGGTGAGCAGCTCACGGGCGAAGGCATCGTAGGGCATGTTTTCGCGGATGCGACGCTTTACATGCTCCAGGTAGGGCTTGGAAGTCATGTCCCCCTGGCCGCCATTGGCCCGCGACTGCACGCGGAGGAGGTCGGCGAAGAAATGAAACTGATGCTGGTCAAAGCCCTCGGTGGCGAGCAGCCGGTCGATGAGCCGCGAGCGCTTGTCTGGTGCCGGATCGGTGAGGAAGCTAAGAAGCTCCTCCCGTGTGGGAATGCGCCCGATCACATCAAGATGGAGGCGCCGGGCAAAGGCCTCGTCCGAGGCCGTCGGGTTACCTCGGAGACTATTTTTGCTCCAGTCCTGCTCCAAGAGGGCGTCGATCTCCTCCGAAGGCCCGGCGAAGGCGGAGGCACCCAGAAGACAGGTGAGGAGAAAACGCTTAAGTTTCTTCATGTGGGCGAGGCAAAACGAGCTCGGCGCGGTCTTCTATCCTTGGACGCCCCGTGGCCATGGCCACAAAAAGAGGACAAATTCCCATCCAAGATTTTCTCCAGGCATGAATCCCGGTTGCACGCTTGTTCCGTATCTCCATGATGAATTTCCACTTCCCACATGAGCGCTGTTTTTGACTCCTTTTCACGGTTTTACGCCTCCTCCATCGGCAAGAAGATCCTCGTCGCCCTGACGGGTCTGATGCTGATCGGCTTCGTCTTCGGGCATCTCGTCGGCAACCTGCTCATTTTCGCCGGTCAGGATGCGATCAATGAATACGGCCATCTGCTGCAAACAGCGCTTCACGGAGGCGGTGTCTGGATCGCCCGAGTCGGCCTGCTAGCAGCTGTTTTGATCCATGTGGTGGCCACAGTTTCGCTCACGAAACAGAACAACGCAGCCCGCCCGGACAAATACGGCCAGCACAAGGCCCAGGTGAGCTCGAAATCCTCCCACACGATGATCCTGAGCGGCCTGACGATCCTAGCCTTCGTGGTTTATCACCTGCTGCACTACACGGTGCGTATCGGAAACAGTTTCAATTCCGACGCCTACAAGATCGACCTCCACGGCGAGAAGGTGCACAACGTCTATAAGATGGTCATCGACGGCTTTTCTTGGGCTCCGGCGTCCCTTTTTTATCTCATCGCCATGGCGCTGCTCTCCAGCCACCTGAGCCACGGCTTCAGCAGCCTCTTCCAGACGCTCGGCATCAGCACGGACAAGTCCGAGCCTGTCTTTAAGAAGGCCGGTTACGCCTTTGCCGGCCTCATCTTCGCCGGAAACGCTGCCATCGTCCTCTCTATCTGGCTCTTTGGCTACGGCCGCTGAATTTGAACCTTTTTGCTCCTTTTCGCCATGTCTCTCGATTCTCACATTCCCAGTGGCCCGATGGCCATGAAGTGGTCCAAGCACAAGCAGGACTCGAAGCTCATCAATCCGAAGAACAAGCGCAAGTTCACCGTGCTCGTCGTCGGCAGCGGTCTTGCCGGTTCCTCGGCTGCGGCGACGCTTTCGGAGCTCGGCTACAAGGTGAAGTGCTTCTGCTTCCAGGACAGCGCTCGTCGTGCGCACTCCATCGCGGCCCAGGGCGGCATCAACGCGGCGAAGAACTACCAAAACGACGGCGACAGCGTGCATCGCCTCTTTTATGACACGGTCAAAGGCGGCGACTTCCGTGCTCGCGAGTCGAATGTGCATCGTCTGGCCGAAGTCAGCGTGAACATCATCGACCAATGCGTGGCGCAGGGCGTGCCCTTTGCCCGCGAATACGGCGGCATGCTGGCGAATCGCTCCTTCGGCGGTGCACAGGTGAGCCGCACGTTTTATGCGCGTGGCCAGACTGGTCAGCAGCTCCTGCTCGGTGCCTACTCGGCTTTGAACAAAGAGATCGCCGCAGGTGGCGTGCAGATGTATCCGCGCACCGAGATGCTCGATGTAGTGACTGTTGACGGCCACGCAAAGGGCATCATCACGCGCAACCTCGTCACCGGTAAAATCGAGTCCCACGCCGGCGACGCGGTGCTCCTCTGCACCGGCGGCTACGGCAACGTTTTCTACCTCTCCACGAACGCCATGGGCTGCAACGTCACCGCGACGTGGCGCGCACACAAGAAGGGCGCTTACTTCGCGAATCCCTGCTACACGCAGATCCACCCGACCTGCATTCCCGTGAGCGGCGATTATCAGAGCAAACTCACGCTCATGTCCGAGTCGCTGCGCAATGACGGGCGCATCTGGGTGCCGAAAAAGGCCGCTGACATCGGCAAACCGCCGGCACAAATCCCCGAGTCAGATCGCGATTACTTTCTCGAGCGTAAATATCCGAGTTTCGGCAACCTCGCCCCGCGTGACATTTCCTCCCGCACCGCCAAAGAAGTGTGCGATGAAGGTCGCGGCGTCGGCCCTGGTGGTCGCGGTGTGTATCTCGACTTTGCCGAGGCCATCGGCCAGTTCGGCCAGAAGACCATCGCCGAGCGCTACGGCAATCTGTTCGCCATGTATGAAAAGATCACCGGCGAAGACGGCTACAAGCAGCCCATGCGCATCTACCCGGCCGTGCATTACACGATGGGCGGCCTTTGGGTGGACTACAACCTCATGAGCAACCTTCCCGGCCTCCATGTGCTTGGCGAGGCCAACTTCTCCGATCACGGCGCGAACCGTCTGGGCGCTTCCGCTCTCATGCAGGGCCTCGCCGATGGTTATTTCGTCATTCCGACGACCATCGCGAACTACCTCGTGCATCAAAAGCCCGGCAGCGTCACCGCCGAGCATCCCGAATTCAAAAAGGCGCTCGAAGTCTGCACCGCGCAGACGAAGGGTTTCCTCAACAGCAAGGGCAAGCGCAGCGTGGACAGCTTCCACCGCGAGCTGGGTCTCCTCGTCTGGGACAAATGCGGCATGGCACGCGACCGCGCCGGCCTCACGGAGGCTCTCAAACGCATCCCCGAGCTGCGTGAAGAGTTCCGCACCAATGTCGTCGTCCCCGGCAGCGGCGAAGCCTGCAATCCCGAGCTCGAAAAAGCCGGACGCGTGGCCGACTTCATGGAGTTCGCCGAATTGCTCTGCCTCGACGCCTTGAACCGCGAAGAAAGCTGCGGCGGTCACTTCCGCACCGAGCACCAATACCCTGATGGCGAGGCAAAACGCGACGACGAAAACTTCAGTTACGCCGCCGCCTGGGGCTATACCGGCGACTTCGCCAAGCCCACGCTCAACAAGGAGCCGCTGACCTTCGAAGAAGTCCACCTCGCCGTCCGCAGCTACAAGTAAAACGCCTTCCTTCCCGTCCCCATGTCCCAACTCAATCTTCACCTCAAAGTCTGGCGTCAAAACGCAGGTCAGCCCGGTCACTTCCAGGACATCGAAGCGCCGGAGATCCCAGATCATGCCTCGTTCCTCGAAATGATGGACATCGTGAACGAGCGCCTCATTTCCAAAGGTCAGGAGCCCGTCGCCTTCGACCATGACTGCCGCGAAGGCATCTGCGGCATGTGCTCCATGCAGATCAACGGCGTGCCTCACGGCCCCGAGAAAGCCACCACGACCTGCCAGCTTCACATGCGCAAGTTCCGCACGGGCGACACGATCTGGGTCGAGCCGTTCCGCGCGAAGGCCTTCCCCGTGATCAAGGACCTCGTCGTCGATCGCGGTGCCTTTGATCGCATCCAGCAAGCCGGTGGTTTCATCAGCGTGCGCACCGGTGCACCGCAGGACGCAAACGCACTGCCCATCGGCAAAGTCGTGGCTGACGCCGCGATGGACGCCGCCGCGTGCATCGGCTGCGGCGCCTGCGTGGCAGCCTGCAAAAACGCCAGCGCCATGCTCTTCGTCTCCGCCAAGGCAGGCCAGCTCAATGTTCTGCCGCAAGGCCAGCCTGAAAAGGATCGCCGCACCCTCGGCATGGTCCGCCAGATGGACAAAGAAGGCTTCGGCAACTGCACCAACCAATACGAGTGCGAAGCCGCCTGCCCGAAGGAGATCAGCGTCCGCTGGATCACCAAGCTCAATCGCGACTACGCCGTCGCCGCCGTCAAAGAAGCCCTTGGCAACACGCCGAAGGTTGCGGGTGGCGGGGATTGATCGACAGACATGTCGCGTCTCGTTTCTGAATGGAGATTTGGCCCATGTGCCAAATCTCCATTTTTTGATGCCCCTCACGGTGGCCTATACGACCGCTTTCGCATCTGAATCGGATAAAGAGCTGACAGCGAAGCGTGATAGCCAAACGAAACGTTTGGAACGAGGTGTGGCAGACCTTCATCCCACCGCCAAGCATTGGACGAACGAGATTCCTTACTTCAAAGCCGCCTCGATGGCGGAAAGGAGGTCGCCTGATTCGGGTTCGGCATCGGAGCCGAAGCGCTGGATGAGTTTACCATCCTTGCCGACGAGGAATTTTTCGAAGTTCCAGCCGACCTCACCGCCGCCCTCAGTGAGGAGGGCATAGAGCGAGTGTTTGGCATCGCCCTTGATGGTGACTTTGGAGGTCATCGGAAAGGTGACCTTGTAATTCGAGCTGCAGAAGGTCTGGATGTTTTTTTCGTCTCCGGGCTCCTGGCCGCCGAAATCGTTGCAGGGCACACCGAGCACCACGAGACCCTTCGCGGCCATTTTCTCGCTCAGGGCCTGCAAGCCGGCATACTGGCCGGTGTAGCCGCACTCGGAGGCCACGTTGACGATGAGCACAGCTTTGCCCGCGTAGGTTTTGAGGGCGAGTTCTTTGCCTTCGATGTCCTTCATCGTGAGGTCATGGATGGAATCGGCGGCGAAAGTGGAGAGCGTCATGGTGAGGAGGGCGAGGAGGGTTTTCATGGTGGAAGGTGGGCGCGGGTTAGAGTTCGACCGTCTGCTTGAACGTGGCGGCTTCGATCTTGGATTCAGGATGGCGTGTCTGGAGGTCGGTTTGCAGCAGGGCGGAGCGTTCTGGCTCACCGTGAACGAGAAAGACCTGCTTTTTCGGGCCGGTGACCTTGTCGAACCATTGCAACAGCTCGTCGTGGTCGGCGTGACCCGAAAAGGAATCCAGCGTCTCGATCTCCGCATTTACTTCAAACTCCTCGCCGAGGATGTGGACGCGTTTGTGACCTTCACGCAGCCTCCAGCCGAGGGTATTCTCGGCGCAGTAACCGACGAAGAGGATGATGTTCTTCGGATTGCTGACGTTGTTGCGCAGGTGGTGAAGGATTCGGCCGCTCTCCGCCATGCCGGAGGCGGAGATGATGACGGCAGCACCTTTGAGGCGGTTGAGCTTTTTGGAGTCATCCACCGTGCGGATGAGTTGGAGGCCCTCAAAGCCGAAGGGATCGTTTCGCATGAAAACGGCATCACGCAGCTCGGGGCGGAGGTCGTCGATGTGCAGGCGGAAAATTTCCGTGGCCCGCACGGCGAGCGGACTGTCCACATAGGTGGGAATCTCTGCGATGGTGTTGTGATGGCGCATGCGGTCGATGGCGCAAAGGAGCTGCTGAGTGCGTTCGACGGCGAAGGCGGGGATGATGAGCTTGCCGCGTTTTTGCGAGGTGCGCCGGATGATGGCGGCGAGGTGCTCATCGGCCACCGTGGAGAGTTCATGCCTCCGGCCGCCATAGGTGCTCTCCATGATGACGTAGTCCACGTTTTCACATGGCTCGGCACTGTTGAGCAGTTCATTACCAGGGCGGCCGATGTCGCCGGAGAAAAGCAGGCGGGATTTGCGGCCCGTGGCACGGTCGTCGATGTCGAGTACGACCTGCGCGGAACCGAGCACATGGCCTGCATCAATGAAGGTGAGCCTCACGCCGTCGGCGATGGGCAGCGGACGATGATACGAAACGGTAACGAACTGCCGCATGCACTTTTCCGCATCCACGACGGTGTAGCTTGGCTCCAGCTCGGCCTCACCCTCCTGGCGGTGCTTGTTCAGCCACAGGATGTCGTTCACATGAATGTGCGCCGCATCTGGAAGCATGATGCTGCACAGGTCACGCGTAGCCGGCGTGGCGTAGATGTTTCCTTCAAAGCCCAGCTTGCTCAGATGCGGCAGGGCACCGCAGTGATCGATGTGCGCATGGGAGAGCACGACGAGATCGACGGTCTTCGGATCAAAGGGGAAGTGCTTGTTGCGTTCGATGGTGTCCTTCCGGCGTCCCTGGTAGAGCCCGCAATCGAGCAGGATGCGCTGGCCGTTGACTTCGAGGAGATGCTTCGAGCCGGTGGTGGTGCCGGCGGCACCGCAGAAGGAGATTTTCATCGCAGGAAAGACGCCGGGGGCTGGGCGAGTGCAAGCGGCTTGTCCTCACACCGGGTCCACCTTCTTGCCACGCCTCATGAGCCAGGCAAACGGTTCCCAAAGCTGACCAAAGAACCCCTTCGGCATGGGCTCGCAGATGCCGAAATTCTCCGGGTAACGACCGCGTGGCATGTAAAAGGTGCCGAAGAGGATGTCCCACAGCGGCAGCAGACCAGCGAAGTTTTTGTCCCAGGCTTCCCGCTCCCGCGAGTGATGCCAGCGGTGGAAGACGGGCGTGGCGATCACATAGCGCAGCGGGCCGAAGTCCCAGTTCACATTCGCGTGGATGAAGATGGCGAAAAAGGTGAGCACGGGCGCGGTGCTCAGCGTCACCAGCGGATTGAAGCCCATGAGCAGCAGCGGCACGGCTTGCGAAAGTTTGTTCACCAGTTCATTCACCGGATGCACCCGCACGCTGCCGAGCCAGTCGAGATCCTCGGAAGAGTGATGCACCGCGTGAAAGGGCCACCATCTGCCGCGATGAAAAAGCCGGTGCGTCCAGTAACCCGCGAAATCGCCGATCACATAGATTTCGATGGCTTGCAGCCATACCGGCTGGTGGCTCAGCGGGCCAAATCCGGCATACAAGCCGGCTTTGAAGGTCTCCGCAGGCACTACCTGTGTGATGACAAGAATCGCGGCAGGGAAAAACAGCAGCAGACGCATCAACGGCTTCGTGAACAAACCCGTGGCGAAGAGGTAAATGACATCCGTGAACCATCCGCGACGGATCACTGGCTGCGCACGATTTCTCCCACGCCCGGCGAGGCGCTCGATGATGAAAAAGATCGCGGACAGGATGAGCAGCGCCGCTGCGGTGCCGAGGAGAGTCTTGTTGTCTTTCATGGGAGGAAGCGGCTGGAACCACGCTAGGCGATAATGGTTTCCACTATGCCGCTTTTGCGGTCATCCCGGACAAATCATGCCGTATCCGACCACAATATCGGAACAGCGCACCGAGGGCATCATGGCGTCGTCAACCTTCAACAACCAAACGCGCCATGAACACCACCACCGCTCCCCTCAATGCTCGTCAACGCTTTATCCAGAACCTCGCGGATAGCGAGCTCTTCCAGCATTACCAGAAGGCTTTCAATACCCTCACCAGCCTGCCGCTGTGCCTTGAGACCGCTCCTGAGGACTGCCACTACGAAGGCGTGATCACCCGCACCGGCGTCGCTGGCGTGGTGGAAACCAAGGTTCCAGTGAAAGTCGGCAAAAACGTCATCGCGCTCATGCTCACCGGTGCCGTCCGCCTCCAGCCCGCGAATGCGGACACCTTCGCACCGGTCGCCAAAGCCCTCCTCGATGAAGACCGCTCCGCTGCTGAAATTCGCAGCGCCAAGGTCCACTTCGACCACGCCCCGGTCATGGCTCCTGAGCGCTACGATGCCGCCATCGCCATCCTGCAATCCTTCGCCCTCCAACTTGGCGAAAGCGCCCACCGCCTCCTGTTTGCCACCGCTACGAATGAGCCCGAGGCCGTGCGCAATGCGAAGTCCTTCATCCATCAGCATCTCGCCGAGCCGATGTCCCTCGAAGCCGTCGCCAAGGCGGTGAACGTGAGTCCCTTCCACTTCTGCAAGCTCTTCAAGCGTGCCACCGGCCTCACCTTCACAGACTTTGTGAACCGCGCCCGTGTGGAAAAAGCCAAGCGCATGCTCATGAAACCCGCCGCCCGCATCACCGAGGTGGCCTACGATGTCGGCTTCCAGAGCCTGTCCCATTTCAACCGCAGCTTCCGCCGCATCGCCTCGGAGTCCCCCACCGAGTTCCGCGGCCGAATGAAGCACGGCTCCCCTGCCCTCGCGGCAGCGTGATGCCCTAACAGCTTGCCGCCATGCGCATCGCACTGCGATGTTTCGACGGCACGGCCCCGGAGAGAGAGTACCGAGCGCGTCGGGATCTCCTCTCCGGGGTTTCTGTTTTTGACAATCCCGCCCGCTCCGGCGACATTCCGGCTGCTTGAAACGCGTCCTCTTTGTCTGCACCGGAAACACCTGCCGAAGCCCCATGGCCGAGGCGCTTTTTCGTGACCTCGTCAAAGACCGCGCTGATTACGAAGTCAGCAGCGCTGGCGTGGCCGCCGCTCCCGGCATGCCCGCCAGCAAGCACACCACGGCCATCCTGAAGGAAAAAGGCCTGCATCGCGATGACTTCTCCAGCCGCATGCTCAACGAGAAGATGCTCAAGGCCGCCACACATGTCTTTGCCATGTCCAGCCACCACCTCGCCGCCATCGAGGATGAGTTTCCCGAGCACGCCGACAAGGTGTACCTCGTCTCCGAGTTCACTCAAGAGGATGCCATTCGTGGCAAGGATGTGAGCGATCCCTTCGGCGCCGGCCGCGCCGCGTATGAAGAGACGCTCGCCGATCTCGAAAAGATGCTCCCGAGCCTCGTCGCCTACATCGATCAGACGCATAAGGAATCGTAATCGGGGCATTCCTGCCCCGTTCGAAGGGCCAAGAATGGCCCTGCTACTTTTCGCCGCTCCTCAGTTCACATAAACGAACTCATTCAAGCTCAGCACCACCTGGCCGTAATCCGCCAGCGAAGCGCCGGATTGCAGGAAATCGAGCCCGGAGGTCAGTTCGGCGGCTTTTGGAGCACGATTGAAGCAGAGGAGGTAAATCATGGCGATCTGCTTCGTGGCATCGCCAGCGGTTGAGACGCGTTTGGCGAGTCCATCGGCCCATTGACGAGCCTGCGGGCTGTTCATGAGCACGAGGGCCTGTGGAGCCACCGTCGTCGTGGGGCGTGCGCCCTGGCTCACGAGTGGTTCAGGCAGGTCAAAGGCCACCATGCTGCCGATGAGCTGGCTGCGCTTGATGTTGAAGTAGATGCTGCGGCGCTTGCTGTTTTCGTCGCGAGTGCCGGGACCAAACATGGTCTTGTCCAGCACGCCGCTCACGGCCAGCATCGAGTCGCGAATGGCCTCGGCTTCGAGGCGCTGCGGCACGAAGCGCATGAAAAGCCCGTTCGCGGGATCAGCGGCTTCCTTTTTCGCATCGCGAACGCTGCTTTGCTGCCAAGCACGACTGCTGAGGATCAGCTTGTGGATCGGTTTCAGCTTCCATCCATTTTCGATGAGCTTCGCCGCCAGCCAATCGAGCAACTCCGGCTGCGTGCAGGCTGTGCCGGTCTTGCCAAAGTCATTCGGCGTCGGAACGAGACCGGTGCCGAAATGATGCTGCCACAGGCGGTTCACGATCACGCGTGCCAGCAGTGCACCCGCACCCTGATCGACATCCGTGATCCAGTTCGAGAGCGAGCGACGACGACCACTGTATTTTGCGTCCTTCGGCGGCTGCCATTGCCAGCGTTTTGAGTCGCCGGGCTTGCTCAGCACTTGCAGGAAGCCCTGCGTGGCCTCGCCGTCCTTCATGAGCGGGTTGCCGCGCTTCAGCACATGCGTTTTTTCAAAGAACGGCCCGCCTTGCGTGTGCATCACGATGGGATCGTAGCCCTCGGCGCAGATCATCATGCGCGTGGCCCCCGGGACGGCTGCGGTGTTCTTTTTGGCGTTCATCGTCGTCACCGCGGAGGTCACTTTGCCATCGGGATGCACGTCCACATTCATGCGCGTGGTCGTCGTGAAGGTGCTGAGCATCGCGTAGTAGTCGCGAGTGGGCAGCGGATCGAATTTGTGATCGTGACAGCGGGCGCAGCTCAGCGTGAGGCCGAGCATGGCACCCGCCGTGGTGCCCAGCATGTCGTCCATCGCGTCGTAGCGGGAGCTTTCGACCTCATTCGCGGTGATCTGAGAAGGAAACACGCCCGCGCCGAGAAAGCCCGTCGCTGCCAGCGCCAGCGGGTTCTGCGGCTCGTATTCATCCCCCGCGAGCTGCCACTTCACGAACTGGTCATACGGCATGTCCGAGTTCAGCGCCTTGATGACAAAGTCCCGGTAATGAAACGCAAAGGGCCGGTCATAGTCCTGCTCAAAGCCCGTGCTTTCGGCATAGCGGGCCACATCCAGCCAATGACGTGCCCAACGCTCACCATACGCCGGGCTGCTCAACAGCCCGTCAATCAGGTCACTCAGGTCAGCCGTGTCAGAAACCTTCGAGGGTGGCAGGCCTGTGAGATCCAGATACAGCCTCCGCACCAGCACTTCCTTCTCCGCTGACGGCGCAAAGCTCATCCCTTTCGCATTCTTCAAAAGCAGCTCATCAATGCTCTTCGCCTGCACCTTCTTCAGCGGCTGAAAGGCCCACCACTGCCGGTCCTCGTCCGTGACCACGCTGCTGTCCTTTTTCGGCTTTTTGCCCGCGATCAGCGGCGCGGAATACGGCGCTCCATCATCAATCCAGGCCGCGATCTTCGAAATGACGGCGTCCGGCAGCTTCGGACTGCTGTCCGGCATGTTCGGCTCCTTTTCGTGACGAATCAGCGCCATCAAAAGACTGCCCCTCGCCTCGAAAGGCACCACCACCGAGCCATGCGAGCCACCGCGCAGCAAATCCTCACGCGTCGCCATGTCGAAGTCGCTCTTCACTTTTTCGCCGCCGTGGCATTTGAGGCAGTTTTGCTTCAAAAGAGCCGCCACCTCGCTGTCGAAGAGCTTGAGGCCACGAGCCATGCGCTGGGCATGATCCGGCGGCAAGGCGAGCGCAGAGGTCGTGAGGAATAGAAACAGGAGTCGCATCACCGAAACATACGCTGGACGAGCATGCCCTTTTCTGTCGTAGTTGTGTCCGATCATGGCTTCATGGCATCACCGCCACGGCCACGCTCCCGCTAGATACCAGCCCCTCCTTGATTCGTCACCCAAGCATGTGTCCTTTCCTGCGCATCTAACGGGGCGTGGAGATGCCGCCCTAATGCGCGGCATCCTCCGATAATGCTTCAGCGTGCAGACTGAATGGACACAAGATACACCATGATCTTCGCTTTGCTCTTGGTGGAGTCTTTGACGTTGGCGACGATCTTCACTGGCTTGCCGAGATGAGGCTCCACAGCTGCGGCGAGCTCTTTGATCGCGTAATAGACTTGTCCGCCCGCTTGCTCGGTGAAGACGATGCCTCCATCGGCGGCCTTGGTGAAGGTGCCGCTCGTTTGCAGACGTCCCGCGGCGGCGGGTGCCTTCGGACTGGCTTTTGTGTTAGCCTTGGGCTTCGTCACCTCACCCGCATCGAGTTTCTTTTTGTAATCCTGGTATTCGGGCCAGCTCAGCGTGCCATCGCCGTTCGCGTCGGCGGCGGGATGGCTTTTGAAGAAGGTGTCCTTCCACTCGGCGGCGGACATCTCCGCAGCAGGTTTGGCCGCAGGATCGGGCTTGGGCATCATCGCCAGCAGTTGGGTGCGGAAGGCTTCGAGCTGCGCGGCGTGCTCAGGACTGGCCGCGAGGTTGGTCCACTCACGCGGATCATCCGAGACACGATAAAGCTCCTCCTTGCCGTTCTCGTAGCGGATGTAGCGCCACTCCTTGCCGCGCAAGGCGTAGCTTTGTTGCACCGCGTCATTGGTCTTGCCCCACTTGCTCAGAGCGGTGAGCGCGGCATCCGGGCCGGTCCAGGTGCCGTTTTCGGGATCGGTGAGCAGCGGCTTGAGGCTGTGGCCGTCCAGCGGGCGGCCTTGCTCGTTTTTCTTCGTGTCAGCGGGCAGACCGCAGAGGTCCACCAGCGTCGGGCAGAGATCGATGAGCGAAACAGGGCGCGGGCACTGACCTCCTGCCTTTGCCACTCCCGGAGCACGAATCGCGAGCGGGATGCGCGTGCTCTCCTGCCAGAGCGAGTTCTTATACAGGTAAGCCTTCTGCCCCATCTGAAAGCCGTGGTCGCTGGTGAAGACGACGATGGTGTTCTCCTTCAAAGGTGAAGCATCGAGCGCATCCAAGATCTGCCCAATGTGATCATCCACGGACGCAATGCTCGCGAGATAGGCTTGCAGGAACTTCTTCAGGGCCAGCTCCCGGTCATTGCCAAACGAAGCCACCAGACTGTCGTGAATCTTTCTGCCGCGATCATCGCCATCCTTGATGAGCGTGTGCTTGAACGTGTCTTCTGCGTCTCCGGCCTTGATCTCGGGCAGTTGGATCGTTTCGAGAGGAAAGAGGTCGAAGTATTTCTGCGGCACGATGAGGGGCGTATGCGGACGGATGAATCCAACGCCCATGAAGAAGGGCTTTGCCTTGGGTTTCGCCGCCAGTTCGTCCAGCTTCGACACCGCCCACTGCGCATTCATTTCATCGGGCGTCAGGTCGCGGTCCGTGTCGGATGTGTAGCGCATCGGTCGCGGGCCCTGCCAACTGCTCGACATCCAGGAGAAGCCGCTGCCCTCCAGATTCCGCAGCGGACCGAACGAGCCGTCGATGGAGCCGAAGTCATCTCGAAAAGGCGCGGGCGTGTCCGGGTGGGCGACCTCTTTTTCCTGCTGCTTCGCAAAGGGGCCGTAATCCGAGGGATTCCCGTATTGCTGCCACTCTTTGCGGTCGCGGTTGTGCATGATCTTGCCCGTGCCCAGTGTCTGATAGCCCTGCGCTCGGAAATGGTCCATGAGCGTGCGGTTGTTTTTCAGGACCGCGTTTTCATCCCAGTTGTCCATGCCAAAGTTCCGCGAGGTGTGCGGATAAAGCCCGGTGAAGAGACTCGCACGGGAAGGTGCGCAGATGGGCACATTGCAATGCGCCTGCGTGAAGGACACGCCGCTGGCAAACAGCCGGTCGATGTTCGGCGTCTTCACCTGCGGATGCCCATCGAGAGCGCCTATGTAGTCGTTCAGGTCATCGCAGATGATAAAGAGCACGTTCGGCCGGGGCGATTCGGCGGCGCACAGGGTTGAGCTGCTGAGGACGCAGAGAGAGCCGAGGATGGAAAAGAGGGGCGAGGTGAACTTCATCTGCAAGGTACTGTAGCAGCCCCAGCCTTTCATCAATGCCTGTGAACAGGGAGACTGAAGTTGTTCCAGATTTGAACCCTGAACGATTTCTATTCGCTGAACGAACTCCGTGCCTGGGTTACTTACCCACAAATGCCGGAATAATCCGCTGTGGCAAGGTCTTGAGCATATCGCCCATGCCTTTGTTGTGGGAGGTGATGACGGCGACCAGATCGAGTTCAGGGAACATGAAGATGAACTGCCCGCCTGCGCCGCGGCCTTGGAAGCTGTGGTAGGTTTTTCCGCCAACGGTAAAGTCATCGACCCACCAGAAGAAGCCGTAGTGCTCGTTGATCTGGCTCGGTGTGGTCGCCCGCACGAGGTAGGCCTCGGGGATAAGTTGCTCGCCCTTCCATTTGCCTTTGTTGAGGATTAGCTGGCCGAACTTCAGCATGTCGCGGGAGAGGATGCTGCTGCCAGCGGCGGACTTCGGCAGGCCGCTGATGGCGTGCTCCCAATGATACTGGGTGATGTTGAGGCGTCCGAGCAGTTCGTTCTTGATGAACTCCTCCGCGCCGTGGGGAGCCACGGCGTTCACGACTTGCATGGCGATGGCGGTGTCGGGCTCCTGATACTTGAACTCGCGCGGCATGGGCGGGATCGGATCGGTGTGTTGCAGATAGGCCTGCAGTTCTCCCAGTCCCTTGAGCGCCGCCGGATTCTTCATCAACTCTTTCTCCTTCTCCTTCGCAAGCCGGATGCCGGACCCCATCTGCATGGCCTGCGCGAGCGTGATCGTATCGGCACCGGGGACGAGCTTGGTCGTGTCGAGTCCCTTGAGGAAAGAGATCACGGGCTTGTCGAGGTCTTCCATCTTCAGCAGTCCGAGCTGAATCGCGCGACCCACGGCCAGGGCAGCGTAGGATTTCGTGATCGACATCTGGTAGTGCGGGAAGTTCGCGCGGCCCCGGCGGTAGTAGGATTCAAAGAGCAGCTTGCCGCGATAGCTGATGAGCATGCTGTCCACATGGCCCGCCGTCTCGTCCTTCGCCGCTGCCGCCAGCTCGTTGGCAAAGGCTTCAATCATCGCGCGGTCACCGCCATCGATACCGAGCTTGCCCACGACGAGCCCGTCCTTCTTGTCTTCCGGAGCTGCGCTGATATAGGGCTTCTCCAAGTCCGGCAGCTTGGCTTCCAGCCGGTAAAGTTTGTCCGCCAAGTTCAGCCCAGGCACCTCGGGCGCGAGGCCGTTGCTAGGCTGCTGGGCGTGGAGAGGAAAGCCGCTACTCACGAGGGTGAGCGTCAGCAGCGAATAGAGCGTGGGATGGATTCTCATCGTGGGCATCAGGTTGGGTTTGATCACTTCGCCTCCTTCGCCTCCTTCGCCTCCGCTGCCTTCTTCATCGCGCGGTTGGCCTTTCGCATGGCGGCCTTGTCGTCAGGTGCGGGTGGCATCGTGGTCTTGGAGTCCGGCTCCTCGCCAGCTTCGGTGGCGGTTCCGCCGGACTTGTCGAGTGCGGGGTAGTTTTTCACTGCTTCGGCGAGCTTGGCGGGATCTTCGCGGACATCGAAGGCCGCTAGGCAGTGGTCGGTCTTTTCGATCATCCATTGGCGCAGACGATTCTGATACTTCTTCACGAGACCCTGATGCTTGGGATCGTGGATGACGTTGTTCGTGCAGCCGGGATCTTTTTCGAGGTCGTAGAACTCCTGCGGGACACGGAGCCGGAACAGGTCCACGCGAGCTTGGATGGCGGCATCGGTTTTACCGGCTTGCTCCATCGCAGCGAAGGTCAGGCCTTCGTTGTTGTTCTTGTATTTGTATTTGCCGTCGGAGAAGGCGTTGAAAATGTAAGCGTAATGCGCGTCCTGGATGCTACGCATCGGCTTGGCCGGGCCGCCGATGGTGTAGTCGATCTGGGTGAAGACGTATTCGCGTCCGTCCTGCTCTCCGCCTTTGAGGAGCGGGACCATCGAGCGTCCGTCGAGTCCGCTGGGCATGGGCAGGCCCGTGGCCTCCATGAAAGTGACGAAGAAATCGACCTCGGAAACGAAGTGCGTTTTGTCCACCGAGCCGGGCTTGATCATGCCCGGCCAACGAAACAGCATCGGCGTGCGATTGCTGGCGAGATAGGTGTTGGCCTTCGCAAAGGGAAACGCGGCGCCGTTGTCGGTGATGAAGACGACCAGCGTGCAGCTGGCGAGACCGGATTCGTCGAGCGCCTGGAGCACGCGGCCAACGGTGTCGTCGAGTCGGCGGACGGAGCTGAAGTAGTTCGCGTATTCCTCGCGCACCTTGGGGAGGTCAGGGAGATAGCTGGGGATGACCATCTCCTCCGGTTTGAAGATTCGCGACGGCACTTCCTCCCCGTTTTTGGCGCGACCGTTGGGATCGTAGAACGGGCGATGAGGATCATGGGAGTTGACCATGAAGTAGAAGGGTTTGTTCTCCGCCTTGCAGCGTGCAAAGAACTCCTGTGCGAATCCGTGATACTTGGTCGGACTGCGACCCGCGCCGAGTTCATTTTGGTCGTGCGCGAAATCCCGCTTGAACGCCGCATCGGGCGTGGAGTGGCTCACCTTGCCGAGAACGCCCGTGAGATACCCCGCTTTCTTGAAGGTGCCAAACACCGTCGGGATCGGCTTGGTGAGCTTGTTGAAGCCAAACAACCCGCTGTTATGCCCATAGCGCCCCGTGGCGATGATGCTGCGGCTCGGACAACAAATGGCGTTGTTGACGAAGCCATGCTGAAAGCTGAGGCCCTCGGCAGCGAGCTTGCTGAGGTTCGGCGTGACGCCCGGCACCTTGCCATCGAGAAAGTCCATCGCCTCATAGCCGAGGTCATCGGCGGTGATGAGGAGGACATTGAGCGGCGGCTCGGCGGCGTGGAGCGCGGCGAATGACCATACAGATGCGAGGAGAACAAGGAACGGTTTCATCGTCGGTGTGCGTGATGGAATTGGGTGCGTTACTGTGTCATCCGCGGGCGCTCCCAGTCTTGGTAGCTCCGCTTGGCGTCGCGGGCTTCGTCGGTCATTTCGGGTTTTTCCACGCCCGCGTCGGGATGGTTGGGATCGAAGAGCGGCCAGGTGTCGGTGCGGAAGGGGGAGGCAGGAAGGCCTTCCTGGTTGTAGAGCAGATTGCGTTGTGAGGGATTCATCGCCCAGGCGTAACGGACGGCCACGGGAGTGGGCACTTCTTTGGACGAAACGATGACTTTGTTTCCGTCGATCTCGGCATCGGCCCAATGCCATTTCTTGTCCGCTCCGGCGATGGCGAAGGCGTCCAGTTTGCCCGGCTTGGCGGGCATCATGCCGGTGCCGATGCTGTCGAATTCGAGGGTGATTTTGCTGCCTTCGATCTTCTGGCTGAGATAGCGCGGGCCGATGGGGACGATGTCTTTGCCATAGGCTTCTTTGAGCGCGAGATAGGCGTGGCGGATGCCGATAGGCTTCTTGTTTTGCGGATGCAGGGCAACAGGATCGCCGCAATCAATGCCCACGGCCATGCCGGTGTGCGGCATCTCCATGCTGACGAGCCGCATGGTCTCGCGGTTGACCGCCCAGGTGGCCTCGAAGCCTTCGACGGGCTGTGTTTGCGGTGCTTCCCAACTGGGCAACTGCGTGAAGAAAAAGGGGAAATCTTTCGCGACATTGCCGCCGGAGAGTTCATGCCATGAGGAGCGGTAGTAGCTGATCAGCCGCTTCAGTTGTTCGCCATAGGCAACGGCCTGGGGCGCGGTCTTGGAGTTGCGCTCGCCCTGATACCAGATGGCACCTTTGATGCCATAAGGCCGGATGGGATAGATCATGCCGTTGAAGATGTGAGCTGGATACTGATGCCCCAAGTCGGCGGGTTTGGTGATCGTGGGCGGTTGCAGCTCCCGCGCCTGGTTCTTCATGGTCTCGCCTGCGGCGATCCTGCCGTTGTAGTCAGCGAGTTCGCTTTCAAACTGCTGGAGCGCCTTCTCGCGGCTTTCGCCCTTGCCATCCTTTTGCCGCTGGGCGCTGCGATCCATGTCTTCCATCTGCAGCTTTGATTGCGCGATGTCCTGCTGGACCTCCCACGGTATCCAACCCTCAATCGGTGTGCCCGCATAAGCCTGCTGGATGATTCCGACGGGCACATTGAGAGCCTGATGGAGCTTCTTGCCAAAGTTATACGCCACGACGGAAGTCTCGGCGGCGGACTCGGGATTGCAGGGCTTCCATTGATCGAGCAGATCGCGTTTCTCCTGCAATGGCTCATGCCAGTGCTCGCGGGCCGATTTGAAGATCCGGTAGTTCGGCAGGTTGACGTTCGCCTCCATCTCCGCCTCTGCGGAGTTGCCCACCGACCAGCCCATGTTGGACTGCCCGGCACAGAGCCACACTTCGCCGATGGCCACGTCTTCAATATGGATGGTCTTCGAACCGGTAATTTTCAGCGAATGCCCCGTGCCAAACGCGGGCGTATCTAAGAGCACCTTCCACGCGCCATCCGCACCGGCTTGCGCCGAGGCCGTGGCTCCCCAACTCGCCGTGACGGTGATGGATTCTTTCGGCTCGGCCCATCCCCAGATGGTGTTCTTCATGTTCTGCTGGAGGATCATGTGATCGCCAAAAAGGCTCGGCAGGCGAAGGCCCGTCTTCGCCGGCATGGCGATTTCTGATGGTTTCTGCGCGGCCTCCGCTGCCTTGCGCCTCGCCTGTCTTTTGGCGGCTTTGTCGTCCTCAGCTTTCGCCGTGTAGGACGCAGCCAAGAGAAGGATCAGCGAGAGTGTGGTCAATGTTTTCATGGTTTGATCAAAGGGATCGTCATCGAAGTAGGGGCCAACGGGGGAAATGTCACAACGGCGTCGGAAATAGCGGAAGAAAACCAGCGTGCAGCCAATCGTCACCGCATTGTCGGTGAATCAGACACGTCCACGATGACGCGGATTTGAACCAATCCATGCTCGATGGCCTGGTCCACCTGCCAGTCGAGCTTGAGCGTCCGGCGGTCTTGACTCAGCGAAAGGCGGTCGCGGCTCCTGAGGGATCGTCCCCCGCCTGACGAATAGACGAACCTCTTTTTGCCGAGCACTTCATTGGAGGCCGTGAGTTGATCTACGTCCGCGATGATGGCGATGATCGGACGGTCAAAGCTCACTTCACTGACGAAACGCATGGGATCGGACTCGGCGGTGCCCTCCGCCAGTGGCGGACGGTATTGGATGAGATAGGTGTTCACGCGCCGCTTTTCAGGATGCAGCGTCTCCTCTCGTCCGACGATCTCATCCGGCCCGTAGTCTCCTGGCTCGGTGAGGCTCACGGTGAAATCCGTCCTCAGCTTGGTCGCGAATCGCTCCGGGAAAATCACGAGGTTGTCGGCATCTGTGACATCCGCCGGATTCAGACCGGGATGCGGATAGGCGAAGCGAATCTTGCCCCCCGTGTTCACGACGCCAAACAAGACCTCCGCGCCGCGAAACGTGCGCGTGTTGAACTGCCGAGGCTTCAGCGCACCCGAGCCTTCGTTGACAGTCACCTTGCTGCCTTCCTCAATGACCTTCTCCTCGCGGCTCGCTAGTGAAGTCACCGCGACCAGGCCCTCATAGACCGCCACATCCGTCACCCCATTCGTTCCCACCGAAACGCCGAAGGTCGTGCCGAGATCCACCACCTTCGCCCGCTCGGTGTGGACCTGAAATCCAATCCCCTCCGGCGGGACATTCGCGGTGAGCTTTCCTGAATGAAGCCGAGTCTCACCTGGGCCGATGAGTTCCAGATCAGCCGGACCTTCCAGAGTCAATCGAACGTCCTTGGCAAAATCCAGTCGCACCAAGCCCGCGACCAGCTTCAGGCGACCTTTTCCGACAGGCGCACCGGCAGCGAGCTTCCGATCACCCGACCATGTCCCATCGATCTGATGCGCGATGGTGGCGAGCGGCTCGTCCGCCTTTGGCAAACTCCACATCACGAAGAATCCGAGCGCGATCACCGCCGCGATGCCCGCCGCCCATTTCACGGGCGGATACCAGCGAATGCTCTTCGGCGATGGCCTCAGCGCGGACAAGACCGCGGCAGACACATCGTGCGAAGTCTTGTCGGGCAGAATGCATTGCATCACCTCCTGCGCCCGGCGTTCTCTTTCATCGAGCAGCGGCAGACCACGCAGCGAATTCTGAAGGCGGAGTTCATTCACAAAACGCGATTTCAAATCCGCGTCCTCAGCGAAAGCCATGAGCAATTCCCGTGAGGCCTCCTCATCGAGCGTCCCGTCCGCATAGCCCTCCAGTAGTTCGAGGAATCGTTCGTCGCTCATGCTGCACCTCCCGGTTGAAGCGGCCGCTCCATGCACTCACGCAGCGTCTTGCGGACGCGGTTCAAGGTCGTCGTCACCCAGCTCACCGTGCGCTGCTTTTGTGCAGCGATCTCCTTGCAGCTCCGCTTGTTGAAATAGCGGAGCGCCACCAGGTCCGACGCCTCACGCCCCAGCTTCCCCACGCAGTCCCGCAGCCCGGACAACTGATCCTGCTTGAAATCCGGCTCCATGTCCTCCGTCACCGCCGAGGCCATCTCCACGTCCAACTGCTCGCGATACTTCGATAGATTGTTCGCCTCCCGCCGCTTCTTCTCCAGCTCCGTGAGGATCAAATACTTGCACGTCACACAAAGCCACACGCCAAACTCCTCCTCCGCCCGAAACTCCGCCAGCCGCTGGTAGGCGCGAATAAACGTCAACTGCACCACCTCCTCCGCCAGTGTCCATTCCCCCAGCCGACGCAGCGCGTATCCCAGCAGCATGTCCTGATGCTCGCGCACGACCTCGCCATAAGCGTCGAGATCGCCATCCAGGATTCGCTGTTGGGTGAATTGGTTCATGCCGTTTCCGAAGTAGGGGCCGGTATGAACTTTGTCACAGAAAAGGTCGCTGAGCCTCGATTGGCACTGGTTCTTCGGGAGATGTCCTTGGGGCGTTAAAACTAAAGACGGCAATGGGTCATTCCTGCGTCTTCATCCACTCCGCCGCTTTGCGGTTGGCGGCGGTGATCAAGGCCACGTTTTCTGCGTCGGGTGTTTCCTGTTCGTCGAGCAGTCCGTAACGGCGGGCTTTGTTGCGCAGATAGGCACCGCAGAGGTGAAAGCCGATGCAGCCAGGGTTCTGGAGCAGTCCTTCCAAAGTCTCCGCATACCATGTGCCGTTGTTGCGGGTGAACTCGCCTGGAGCGGTCTGCCATTTGATGCGTGCTCCATCGGCCAGCAGAACAGGTTTGCCGGTCTTCTCGTGCCACTCGCGTAGATGCTTCACCGGATCGCTGAAATCCTGAAAGGAAAGCACGTCCACGAACGGCAGCGCGGCGTTGATGACCTCCATCGCGATGGGCTGATTCGCCTCGTAGCGGTCGCCGAGGATGAGGTGATGGTTGTCGTAGCGGCGGATCGCGTCGTGCGTGGTCTGGTAGTAAATGCGGGCCAGTTCGGACAACTCTTTGCGGCCCGCTTCTGTCTTGAGTCGCTCGGGGTCGAAGATCGGGCCGCGCCAGGCATTGTCCGGGCGCTGGTGAATCCAGCAGGGGCAGTCGCTGTAGAAGTAACCGACGAGATGAGGATCGTCAGCGAGCTCGGCGCAGTGCGATCGGGCCACGTAATCGCACCATTCCTTCCAGTCGGCGCTGCGGAAGTCGTAATGGGCCGTGTGCTTGTCCCACTGGTGCGACTCCGTGAAGGGCAACATGTGGCAGTAGGGCAGGCCCAGCGCACGATATTCATCGTGGGTGAAGGACCGCGAGTGTTTCCAATTCCGGACGGTCGTGTCCTGGACCCATCCGACCGTGTTGAAGCCCCATAACTTGAGATTCGGTGCCACGGACTCCTGGAGCCATCGCTGCATGCTGCCGCCGTATTTGTCGCGCCAAAGGTGAATGTTCTCGGGGTAACGAAGGCTCGCCGGGTCGATGTGGTTCAAGCCGAGGCTGAAGAGCGGCCCGCCGTCTGGCTGGATCAGCCACCAGCGCCCTTTGCGTTGCGCGAGCGTGAAGAACTTGCCTTCCGACGCGGCGCGGAGGGAGAGTGCGGGAGCCAGGGTGGCCAGGGCGGCACGGGTGAGAAAGTGGCGGCGGTTCATGGGTGATTCTGGATTTAATGCTCCCTCGGGCATTTCTATCAGCCGATGGTGTTGGGCGGCTTTTCCTGCAAGCTGCGGTTTTCTTATCGCTGTTGAGAAGTGGGCGTTTGGGCACTGAAGGCCTTCCAGCTCGGTGAAACCGGCCAAACTCAACTGAACGAGTGCTCGCACCTTCGGCGTAGTTGTGTCCGATCATGGCCACCAAGCGCAAATACCTCAACTACACCACGCCGTGGGGCGTGGACCTCGCCCGCGTCGCCACGGCGGGCTGGACGCCGTTTTTGATCCACGAAAGCGGCTACCAGCCCGCGTTGGAGAATTGGAACCACCAAGGCGTCGATTCGCCCTTCTGGCGCTTTTACTACAATCCCAAGCCGGGTTGCCATCTCGTCTTTCGTGGCCGCAAAATCCCGTTGGAGCAGAAAAACGCCGTCTTGATCCCTGCGGACACCGTTTTCGACTGCGTCGGCCCCGTGCGGGCCTGCCACTACTGGCTGCACTTCACCACCAACCGCCCCGGTGTGTCCTTTCCTGCCGAGCCGATGCCTTTTCCGGTCGATGACACCATGCGCAGCCTGCTCGCGCAGCTCATCGAAACGCATCAAAACAGCACCGAAGGCCATCGCCTGCTCCACCTCGCCTCCGCGCTGCTGCACGTCGTCTTCGCAAAGCTCGATTCACCTGCGCAAAGCCTGCCTGAGCGCCTTTCCGAGGTCCTCGCTCTCATCGCCCGTTCACCGCACACGAAACTCACGAACCAATTCCTCGCCGAGCGAGCTGGCATGAGCGTGGAGCGCTTCATCCGCAGTTTCCGCGAGCACACCGGTCAAACACCCGCCGCCTACGTCCTTACCACCCGGCTCCGCCTCGCGGGTGAAGCTTTGGCCCTCACGGATAAAACCATCGATCAAATCGCCGTCGAGACGGGCTTCCCCAATCGCCATTACATGAGCCGCATGTTCGCCCGGCAAGTCGGCTGCGGCCCCGCCGAATACCGCGCTCGGCAGCGAGAACGAAAGGGGCGATAGCCGCCTGCCTCGCGGTTCGTTCTACCGCGTACATGCGTCTCGTCCTGCTGCCCTTTTTGGTCCTGCCTGCCTCCGCCGTCGATTTCTCGAAGGAGGTCTATCCCGTGCTGCAACGTGCCTGCTTTGAATGCCATGGCGCGGAGGTGCAAAAAGGCGATCTCCGTCTCGATACCGCCTCACCCAAGCACGCGGAGATCGGTCAGGAAGTCCTCCGCCGCGTGCAGCTCCCGCGTGAGGACAAAGAAGCCATGCCCAAACGTGGCGAACGCCTCAAGCCCGAGCAAATCACCGCCCTGAAAGCCTGGATCGACAACGGCGCGAAGTGGCCGGAGAAGATCGAGAACCTCACGCACTGGAGCTACATCCCGCCCGTGCGTCCAAAAGTGCCTGCGGGTGCGAAGAACCCCGTCGATGGCTTCATTCGAGAAAAACTCACGGCGAACGGCCTCCAGCCCGCACCTCCAGCCGCACCGGAAACGCTCATCCGCAGGCTCTCGCTCGATCTGACGGGCTTGCCGCCTTCGCCGTCCGAATTGACCGAAAAGAACTACGAGGCGCTCGTTGATAAGCTCCTCGCTTCAAAGCAGTTCGGCGTGCGTTGGGCACGCCCGTGGCTCGATCTCGCCCGTTATGCGGACTCGCATGGCTTTCAGCGGGATGACCTTCGAGACATCTGGGCCTATCGTGACTGGGTCGTCGATGCGCTGAATGCGAACATGCCGTTTGATCAATTCACGCTGGAACAGATCGCCGGGGACTTGCTCCCGAATGCCAAGCCCTCGCAGATCATCGCCACCGGTTTTCATCGCTGCACGCCGACGAATGTGGAAGCGGGCACCGAGCCGGAGGAAAGCCGCATCAATCAGGTGATCGACCGCGTAAATACCACCGGTGCCGTCTGGCTCGGCACCACGCTGGAATGCGCCCAGTGCCACAATCACAAATACGATCCCATCACGCAAAAGGACTTCTACAGCCTACTCGCTTACTACAACAACACCGAGAAGGAAGCCGAACGTGCGAATCCGAAGACGCCCGGCTCCATCGCCTTCAACGGCAGCCCTTTTGCCCTACCCGATGCCGACCGCGCCGCCGAACGCGAAAAGCTAGCGGCTCAAATCAAAACGCTCGACACGCAGATCACCGCTGCCACGGCCAAGGCACCAGCCAGTGCCACTTCGAATGCCTTCACCGTTTTGAAGCCCGAAGCCTTCCTCACGGAAAGCGATGCCGAGACCGAACTCCAGCCCGATGGCAGCACCCTGCTCACCGGCCCGGTGCCGGACAGAGACACCTACACGGTCGAAGCACCGCTGCCTGTGGGTGAACTCAGCGGTCTCTTCCTCGAAGGCCTCACGCATGGCAGCATCCCCGGCAATGGTCCCGGCCGTGGCGGTGCCAATCGTCCGAACTTCGTCCTGCACACCTTTGATGGCAGCCTCACCACAGCCGATGGCAAAACGCAGCCGCTGAAATTCAAAACGGCGCACGCCGACTACTCGCAGAATGGCTATGACGTGCAAAACCTCGTCAGCAAACAAGGCAAAGGTGCCTGGGCCATCGGTCGTCGTTTTGGCGAGCCGCATTGGGCCGCCTTTGAACTCGAAAAGCCGCTGCAAATCACCGCCGGAACCAAGCTCACCGTCCGCATGGAGCAAAACTTTGGCAACGGCCTCGTCATCGGCTGCCTGCGCCTCTCCGCGATGAAAGGGAACGTCTTCGCCTCGCTCCCAGCCATCGAGTCAGAGGAAGAAGTCGCCGCCGCACCTACCAAGAAAAAAGGCAAAGCTGCCGCCAAAGTAGTCTCCAAAGACCCGCAGATCGCCAAGCTCGAAAAACAACGCGCGGCGCTCCAGAAGCAGCTCACCGCGCTGAAGCCTATAAGCACCGAAGTAATGAAGGAACTGCCGCAGCCACGCATGACGGCCATTTTCAAACGTGGTGTCTATACCGATCCCACCACGCCCGTCACCGCCACCACGCCCGCCGTTTTCAAAAACGCCGCTCAAGGCCCGCCGAACCGTCTCACGCTCGGCAAATGGCTCACCAGCCGCGACAACCCGCTCGCCGCTCGCGTGACCGTGAACCGCTGGTGGGCCGAGCTCTTCGGCCAAGGCATCGTGAACACGCTGGAAGACTTCGGCATCAAAGGCGCCCCTCCCAGCCATCCCGAGCTGCTCGACTGGCTCGCCGTGGAGTTCATGGAGAGCGGCTGGGATATGAAGCATGTGCTCAAGCTCATCGTGATGAGCGAGACGTATCGGCAAAGCTCTGCGTTTGTAGTTCGGGCTTTAGCCCGTCCGGGAGCGCCCAGCAGCGGGCTAAAGCCCGAACTACAAACGGACCCGGCGAACACGCTGCTTTCCCACTTCCCGCGCTTCCGCCTCGATGCCGAAACCATTCGCGATAACGCCCTGAGCATCGCGGGGCTACTCAATCTCAAACAAGGTGGCGTGCCCATCCGCCCGCCGCAGCCGGATGGCCTGTGGAGCAAGGTCGGCGGCCAGCAATACAGCTACGAGACGAGTCCTGGCAGTGAAAAGCATCGCCGTGGCCTCTATGTCGTGCTGAAGCGCGGCTCGCCGTATCCGAGCTTTGTGAATTTCGACGCCAGCGCCCGCATGGCCTGCGTGGTGCGTCGCAGCCGTTCGAACACGCCGCTGCAAGCCCTCACGCTGCTGAACGATCCCGTCTATGTCGAGGCCGCGAAGCACTTCGCGCTGCGCATCGCCAAGGAATCCCCGAGCAGCGATCTCGATGCGCAGATCGCCCACGCTTTCCGTCTCGCCCTGGCCCGTTCACCTTCGGAAAATGAGGCGAGCGTGCTCAAGAACCTTTGGGAAGCCCAATTCGCCGCCGCGGAGGCCGATGCGAAAACGACGAAGGAATTCGCCGCCGATCTCATCCTGCCCAAGGAGCTTTCCGCCGCGCAGTTCAGCGCCTTTTACTCGCTCGCCACCGCCTTGCTGAACCTCGACGAATGCATCACGAAGCCTTGATGGCTGGCCGCTTTACTCACCTTCGTTTTTGCCGCAGAGGGGCAAAGAGGCAGAGGACGCAAAGTTTTTTACTGTTTTCATCTCTGCGTCCTCTGCTCCTCTGCCCCTTTGAGGCACCACTCAATCCACGAAAAGCATCTCGTTCCCCGCCAGCAAGGCCTGCGCATACTGCGACCATGCGGCAGCATCCTTTTCGCGACCGGTGAAGAAAGCCTTCGTTGCCTGTTCTTCCTTGAGGGCCGGGTTTCGATGAAAAAGACGCGTGTAAACTGCCAACACGCCCTTCGTCATCGCCCACTGGCCGAGCACGTCGGCCTGCTGCTGCATGAAGGGGGAGTTCAGCGCGAAGAGACCTTGCAGCGGTGTGATCGTCTCCGTGCGCCAGGGATTGTGCGCTCCCGGATCTGGCACGTCGTGGATGCGCAGCATGGGGTCCATGTCTTGTCGATCGGAGGCACCGTAAAGGGATCGGCGCGTGTTTTTGAGATCGCTCACCGTCGAAGCCGGGCCGCCGAGTTTGAGATCGATCTGCCCGGTGGCGGTGAGGATGGCATCACGCCAGGCTTCCCAGTCCAGGCGACGGCGCTGCATGCGGGCGTAGAGCTTGTTTTCGGGATCACGCTGCTCGGATTCGGCAGCCACGCTCGATTGCTGCCACGTCGCCGAGTTCAAAATCTCGCGATGCAGCCATTTGATCGACCAGCCATGCTCGATGAAGCGCCCGGTGAGATCATCGAGCAGCTCGGGATGCGTCGGAGCCTCGCCGAGGTTGCCAAATTCACTCGGCGTATCCACCAAGCCGCGACCGAAGTGATGCTTCCACACGCGGTTCACCATCACGCGAGCCGTCAGCGGGGCTGCGTCCTCCACCAGCGCCTGCGCCAGCTCCAGCCGACCGCTGCCCGTCGAAAATTTGCGCGGCAGACCGCTCTTCGAGGGAAACGCACTCAAGAAACGACGCGGCACCGCATCGCCAAGATCGTTGGGATTGCCGCGCTTCATGAGTTCGAGATCGCGGGCCATGCCCATTTTGTAGTCGAGCTTCGTGCCGTGCTCTTTTTCCTTCTTCACGACAAACAGCGCGGCCTCCTCCACGGCGTTCGCCATGAGCATGTTGTAGTGAGGCGTGGTCGATTTGATTTTAGCCACCTTCGCCTCCAGCTCGCTGACCGGCTTCTTCTTCGCGAGGTCTTTGATCTGCTTTTCCAGCGCCGCCACCTCGGCGCGGGCCTTTTCCACCGGCTTCCAAAGCGTCTCCTCCATCGTCGGCAGCTCGGCGAGCTTCACGGAGGCAAACACGCCTGCTAGCGCATAATAATCCTGCGCCGTGATCGGATCGGACTTGTGATCATGGCAGCGGGCGCAGGCCAGTGTGAGACCAAGAAAGGTGCGACCGATGGCATCGACATGCTCCTCCCATTCATCTGCCACGGTGGTCTTGATGATCTCCGGCGGCAGTTGCAGCTCTTTGAAGTAGGTGGGGCTCAGCCCGATGAAGCCAAGCGCCACGCGGTCCTTTGGCCCGCACTCGGGAAGAAAGTCCGTGGCAAGCTGGCGAACCACAAAGCGATCATACGGCATGTCTTCATTCAAGGCCTGCACCACCCAGTCACGGTAAAGGTAGGAGTATTTGGTCGAATCGAGCCAGTCGGGCGTTTGATCGACATACCGTGCCAGATCGAGCCAGTGGCGTGCCCAGCGTTCGCCGTAGTGCGGACTCGCGAGGAGCTGCCGAACTTGGTCGGACGTGTCCGACTCGTCAGACATGTCGGACGGCGGTAGCCCGGTGAGATCAAACGACAGCCGCCGCTGCAAAACATGTGCCTCGGCTCTCGGGGCCGGTTTCATGCCTGCAGCCTCCATCTTGGCGAGGATGAAGAAATCGATCCGCGTCTTCGGCCAAGCCGTGTCCTTCACTTTCGGCAGTTCCACCCGCTTTAGCGGCGCAAACGACCACGGCACCGGCTTGAGACCTTCGTCCTTTTTCGCCAAGGCCAGACCGCCAGATGCCAGCAGGAGCAGCGTGAGAGTTTGAGGAGCAGAAAAGCGCATGAATCATCTACATGAGTCATACGCCGCTGCTTTCAGCGAACAGCGAGAGAGATCAATGCGCCTGCTTGAGGTGCTCGCCGAGGATGTCGCGACCGAAATCGCCATCGAAGCTGCGGAAGACGCTATGGACGTGGTTGGCGTCGTTCTGGGTGTTGTCGTATTCGATGAGGAAGCTCTTGCCCTGCACGCGGTAGTAATGCGGCTCGCCGCGTTCTTTGCCACCGGCCCAGCCGAAATGCACGCCGCCGGTCTTTTCGATATCGGCAAGGGTTTCAGCGGCCAGCTCAGGGCGCATGCGCTCGGTGTATTCGAGGACGATGCGGCGGAGAAGAGCTTTCTGAGCGTCGTTCATCTCGGTCTCAGGCAGGCCAGCGGGTTGAAGAGGGTTCACCTTATGCTCCGCAGCGGTGATCATCTCTTTCGGTGCGGCATCGGCGACGACGGCTTTCTTGAACTGAGCTTCATCGAGAGACTTCACCAGCTCGCGGCCGAGTTCTTCTTCTTTGCCGAGCACCCGGAGACCGGTGAGAGGTCCCTGGCGGATTTCGCCTGGGTTCGTGCCCATGAAGGCGGGCGAGCTGCGGATGAGCTGGCCGTCCTTGAGCGTGAAATTCAGCGCGAGGTGATGACCTTCCACACGCCAGCCCCAGGAGCCTTTGACGCCCGGCGTGCCGAAGATGGAGACGAAGTATTTCTCGGGATCACGCTTCTCACGAACGGCAGCGCGTTTTGATTCATCGGCACCTTCGATCTGATACAGCACCTCTTCGAGGCTCATGATGGTGACGGCTTTGGCGGAGCCACGGAAGCTCAGGCCAGTGTTCAGCAAAGCGTGGGCCAGCAGGCGCTGCTGCGGCGTCATCTCCTTCATCGGCAGGCCTTTGCGCTCGCGGGGGATGAAGTGCCAGTTTTCACGCTCTTCACTGCCGAATTCGAAGGTGGCCTTCGCCTTCTGCTCCGGCGTGAGGGCGGCGAGGAAGATGCCGGCCATGTCCGCCATCTGCGCTCCGGCTTCGTGAGCCTGGAGAGTGGGTGAAACAAGCAGCGAGAAGGCGGCGGCGAGGCCGAGGAGGCGTGTGGGGGCTTTCATGAGAGGTTGGGAAACGATAAAACGGGCTGCGGTGAACGCGGCGGAAGGCTCCTCTTTGTCAGAAGCCTGCCCAAATCAATGCGTGAGAGCGTAGAAGATGATGTTGATGCCCAGCGGGTAGGCGTATTTCTCGCTGAACTCGCGGAAGTACCATGGATCGGTGCCCTCCTGCTCCCAGCCTTCGCCGGTATCCGTGTTCCAGCAGATGACCATCATGAGTCGGCGCTTGTCATCAAAGACGCCGCGATAATGGACGTGCTCGGAGCCGGGCTTGTCGAACTCATGGGTGATGCCCTGCTGGATGACATACTCGGCGTAGCGGATGTGCGGGATCTGCGGCTTCACCTTGATGGGGAAGACCATGTGGAAGATCTCGTGCTCCAGCGGGATCTCCTCGATCTTGCGGTCCGGCCAGATCTGCTTCAGCGCCACCTCGAAATTCTCCCACGCCTCCGTGCCCCAAAAATCATCCACCATGATGAAGCCGCCATTGAGCATGTAATCACGCATGGCTTTGGCCTCCGAATCTTCGAGGCTGATGTGACCCACCTCGATCATGTAGAGAAAGGGATAGTGCCGCATCTGCTCGGGATCGATATCGACCACCGCGCCGTTTGGGTTCACTTGCAGCGAGGTGAGCTGCTGGAGACGGTAGGACATGTTCAAATCCGAATCCGGGTAGTCCGTGGCCCATTGGCGACCTGAGCGACCCCAGCCGCCGCGTCCGCCGAAGGAATTGTAGCGGATGCGGGCAAAGGTGAAGACGTCATTCGGCAGCTCCTTGCTCACCGGCCAGGTGGGATACTCATTACCATGTCCGCCACGGCGAAGCTCACGCGGATCTTCCGGCAGCGAACCATCCTGCACGCCGAAGGAGCGCGGCTTTCCGCCTTCCGATGGCTCCTGCGCCATCGCGACGACGAGTGACGCGGCAATGGCGAGAAGGGCGAGAAGGGCGAGACGTTTCATGGCGCAGTGTTCGGCGAGTGACGGGCAGGTTTCAAGCCAGCCGGAAGAGCTTCTTCGAGTTCTCAAAGAGGATTTTGCGCTCGATGGCCTTGCTGGAGGCCAGCTTGCGGATGGCGGCAATTGTCGCCGCGCCCTGGCAGCCGGGGCCACGACCGAGATGATCGGCGCAATCACTGCCATAAAGCACCTTGTCTTGATGCCGGTCGAAAAAGCCACGTGTGTGGTCCTCATCGCGAGTCAGCGCCAGCAGACCGCTGCCGGCGGACATATCGGCAAACATGTTCGGATAATCTGCCAGATAGCGATCCGTGAGGCCGCCGGGCGTGATCTTGCCTTTGGGGTAGTTCACCTTCTGGTCGTGATTTTTGTCGATGTTCCCCCAAAAGGCCTGCGCATGACCGATGAAGTTCGTTTTGGGAAACTTCGCCAGCATCGTGTGCAGCCGGTCGTAACCGAGGTTGTAGGTCTGGTGCTGGAAGTGCATCAAAATGGGCACCTGATACTCGGCGGCCAGTTCATAGAGGCGCTGACTTTGCGGCGAATCGCACTCCACCATGAATTTCTGCTCGCCGATCATGCAGGCCCCCTGCTTGAGCCAGTGCTCCAGCTCGGCCGGGGCTGAATCGAGATCGGTGACCTCATTGCAGGCCCAGAAATACGAATCGGGATGCGCCTGGGCAAAATCCCGAGCCCAGGCCGTGGACACGCATTTCGCGGCGAGGCCGTTCGATTTGCCGCTGTGGGTCGAGGGCCGGTTCACATAGGTGCCACCGGGCAGGATGATGGATTTCGTCACGCCCATGGCCTTTTGATGCAGCAGCAGATGAGCGTCGCTGCGCAGGTGGTAGTTCATGTGCTGATGAATGTCGATCACCGGCTCCACCGCCTCCTCGGCGGCCAGTGGAGAGGCGGCAGCGGCAAAGACGGTCGAGAGGAAATGGCGTCGGTTCATGAGTGACTGAATACGGCCGCCGAAGGGGCCTCTATTCACGGGGCTGAAAAGGCCTCGGAGGGGCCGCGGGAATCAAACGCCTTGCTATATCCCCTATTGATGGGACTATGGCCGCCCTCAAAACCCTTGGGGACAGCAGATTATGAGTCAACACACCTTCCCCGAGTTGGGAATCGCTCCCGAGCTTCTCGGAGCCGTCAAAGAGCTGGGCTTCGAACAGCCCTCTCCCATTCAAGCCCAAGCCATTCCCGTGGCATTGGAAGGCCGCGACGTCGTCGGCCAGAGCCACACCGGCAGCGGCAAGACGATGGCCTTTGGCATCCCCGTGGTGCAGCGTGTGGATGGCAGCATTCGCCGCGTGCAGGCCCTCGTCCTATGCCCCACCCGCGAGCTGGCCATGCAGGTCTGCGCGGAGATTCATAAGCTCGCCTGTCACAAGGAAGGCGTCCGCGCCACGCCAGTCTATGGCGGTGCTTCCTATGATCGCCAAATCCGCGCCCTCCAGGCCGGTGCGCAAATCGTCGTCGGAACGCCAGGGCGTATCCTTGATTTCATCGAGCGTGGCACGCTGAACGTCAAAGAGCTCAAGATGCTCGTCTTCGACGAAGCCGACGAGATGCTCGACATGGGCTTCTCCGACGACATCGACCGCCTCATGGAGGCCGTGCCCGAGGATCGCCAGACGATTTTCTTCTCCGCCACCTTTGAGCCGCGCATCCGCCGCCTCGTGGAGAATTACACCCGCAACGCCGCCACGATCACCATCGAGCAAAAGGCGATGACCGTGCCCACCATCGACCAGCGCTACTACGAAGTGCATGGCCGCTCGAAGGCTGAAGTGCTCTGCCGCGTGCTCGATGTGGATTCTCCGCGTCTCACCATCGTCTTCGCCAACACGAAGAAAGCCGTCGATGACGTCACCGATGCCCTCGTGGGCCGTGGCTACGCCGCTGACCGCCTCCACGGCGATTTGAACCAAATCATGCGTGAGCGTGTGATGCGGAATTTCCGCAATGGCACCATCGAAATTCTCGTCGCCACCGATGTGGCCGCCCGCGGCCTCGACGTGAACGACATCGACCTCATCGTCAATTTTGAGCTGCCCTACGACTGCGAAGACTATGTGCATCGCATTGGCCGCACCGGCCGTGCCGGCAAAAGCGGCAAAGCCGTCAGCCTCGTGGCTGGGCGTGAAATTTACCTCATCCAGCGCATCCAGCGCTTCATCAACACCCGCATCAACCGTGCAAAGGTGCCCTCCCAGGAGGAGATCGAAGCCACTCGCGTGGATCAGACCTATGAAAAGCTCAAGCTCGCCCTCGAAAGCGGCGAATACACCAAGCACGAGCACAGCATCCAGCGCCTGCTCGATGCCGGATTCACCGCCACGGAGATCGCCAGTGCCTTGATGCATCTCTGGATCAAGGACAGCGCCCGCGAAGGCGAGCAGATCGTCGAAGATCGAGCGATGAAGAAGAAGGAAATGCCGCAGCAGGAATTCCGTGCCCGTCCGATGGCGGTCGAAGGTGCCACTGCCGAACCCGGCACCGCTCCCGTGCCCACGCAGATGCCTGCCGAAGCCTCCGGGGATGCACCCGCAGCTCCGAGAGTCGCTCCCGCGCCTTCCTTTGAAGACGATCAGCACGATGACGAACCTTCCATGCCGAAGCGCCAGACCAGCTTTGCGCAAAAAGGCCCCCGCTCCGGCATGGTGCGCCTCTTCATCAACATCGGCGGCATGGACATGGTGCGCCCCGCCGATATCGCCGGCATGCTCTACAACAACGTGCAGGACCTCTCCCCTGGCAGCATCGGCACCATTGATGTGCTGGAGAAATGCAGCTTCGTGGAGGTTCCCGATTCCGCCGTGGAATCCGTGCTCGAAACCATTCGCCAGCAGGCCCCCATGGTCCGCAATCGCGAAGTCCGCATGGACTACGCCGATCGTCCTGACGACACCTCCGGCATCCGTCCGAAACGCTTCGGCGGTGGCGGCGGTTTCGGGGGTGGCGGCTTCAAAAAAGGTGGCTTCGGCGGCGGTGGTGGGTTCAAGAAACCCGGCTACGGCGGCGGTGGTGGCTTTGGCGGCGGCCCGCGTCGTGAAGACGCTGGTGGCGGCGGCTACGGCGGTGGTGGTGGATATGGTGGCGGAGGCGGCGGCTTCAAGAAGCCCGGCTTCGGCCCCAAACCCAAACCTTGGATGAATCGTGAAGGCGAAGGCCCCAGCTCCGGCTACGGTGGGGGCGGAGATTCCGATGGCGGCCCACGCCGTGAAGACGCCGGTGGTGGCTTCGGCGGCGCCGCAGGCGGTGGCGGCTACAAAAAACCCGGTTTCGGCGGCCCCGGTCGCTTCGGCGGCGGTGGCGGCGGCTTCAAAAAGAAGTGGTGAGCCAAATCAGGCCGTCCTGAAACGCATCTCTGCGTTGAGCAGCCATTGCAAGGGCATCTCAAACTGCTGAAAAGGGCTGGGGAAATATTACGGTAGTTTTTTAGCTGATCGTAGCGGCACTCGTGAGAGTGCCGAGACGTCTGGTCTCTAGTCTAAGCCATTGGTGTTGCGATTGCCACGTGCTCCACGCGGCGAAAGTCGCTTTACGAAAATCTGTCGCCTAAAGTTCTAACTTTTGCACTATTTGTCAGGCTAGAATGGCACTATATGGATATGTCAGGTGGTGGCGGCCATGTTGTTAATGCTAGGTTCGAAGGGTCTAAATATGTAATCGATTTAAACCTATCGAGGGTTCAAATGGCGAATCCATTTACCATGAAGGAAACCAACGCGCAAGGTGGGCAGGTTGGTTGACATCTTGTTCCTCACGAGACTTACCATGTAGTGGAGCGCATTTGCAATGTTGATCCCGGATTGCTGCGTACAGTCGATCCTTCAAATCTAGGAACAACTCGAAAAGGTGATTGGAATCTGATAATGATTCCCAATACAAACATGCCAACGCATGAAGCGCGCGCTGTTCGTGCAGGGAACTTGGTTGCAAAACAGATTGGGAAAACAACATTCACAACACATTACCCCCGTGGCAAGATAAAGTCCGAACTGAGGTGCTCTAGATTTCTGGACCAAGGACAAACCAACAAACGAAAGTCCTTCCATGAGCCAGAGAACCTATCATCGTTACACACCCGAGTTCAAGGAGCAGGCCCTCGGCCTGCTTATTAATCCGGCAAAAAGAAAGAACATCAAGCTGCATACTGAGTTGAGCTTGAGTTGAAGAAGGAGCGGATGCGCTCAGGCTGCTTCTGGCAGGAGATCAGCCTGCCGATGATTTGCTTTTGCAGGCTGCGTTCGTCCTTGGCCGAGGGCAGATGGCTTAGCGTGCTTTTGAGCGAGCGATTGAGCCGTTCGTCCGGATTGAGTTCTGGGCTGTAGCTGGGCAGGTGATGGACGGCTATAACCTCCTGATGTTCTTCTAGCCAGGCTTTCACCGGCTTGCTGTGATGCACCCTCAGGTTGTCGAGGATCAGATACACTTTGCGCCCTTTCATCGAGCGCACCAGCCGCTCCAGGAACCGGATGAGCAGCGCCGAGTCCAGCGCTCCCTTGTAAACCATCCACCGGGCGCTGCCCCGGTTGCTCACCGCACTCATCACCGAGCTGCCGAAGCGTTTGGACATCTGCTTGATCACAGGCATCCCTCCACGCAGAGCAAAACCCCTGGGGGCGTTGGGCTGATTGTTGACTCCAGTCTGGTCGCCCCAGTAGATCTCCGCTCCCTCGGCTTTGGCTGCTGCCGCGATCTGGGGATACTCCTGCTCCAGCCATGCCTTCACCTTTTTGGGGTTCTGCTCATAGGCTTTCTTGATGGGCTTTTGCGGTGTGAAGCCCCAGCGCTTGAGATACAGGCCCATCGTGCGCACTGGCAGCTTGAGGACAAACTGCTGCTCCAGCAGCTCGGCCACCGCCTTGCGTGTCCATAGAGCGAAGGAGAGCTTCAACTGCTCGGGCAGCTTGTCGGCGATGAGCCCTCGAACTTGCCTCTCCTGCGCAGCAGTGAGCTTGCGTCCTTCTCCATGCTGACGCCCACGCTCATCGCGTAGCAGCGCCTCGGTGCCGTGGTCTCTTTGGTGCTGCTTCCATTGCCTCACCGTGCGTTCATGCCCCCCCCACAACTTCAGCAATCTCACGTTCATGCCATCCCTTGCCGAGCAGAAGCATCGCCCGGCGACGCGCCCCCAATTGTTGTTCTTTGCTTAGTTTGCGTCCGTCTTCCTTCATGCGGACACATCCATAACACCGCCCCAAATGTTGTGCTATCTATTTACCGGATTAATAGAATGACACTCGCACGCTGCACATCACTATGGGGCGCATTGCGCTGACGCACCGTTTTTCCCAACTCGGCTTTCTCTTCGTCACTCAAAACCAGCGGTGAAATCGGACGTCCAAGTTTCATTTCTTACTTTATCACACATCCACCAATTATCAATATAACTTGTCTGACAGGGCACTAGTATTTGAAGAGCGATGAAGCCGGAAGGGTGCAGACACCTGTGGAACGGCAGGTGGAGCTAGTGCGGGAATTTGAACGCAGCGGACTTTCTGGTACAGGTTTCGCTGAACTGCCCGGGCTAAACTACCAGACCTTTGCGACCTGGCGGCGCTGGAGGCGGCGTTGTAGGACAACGCGGACCAAGGCATGCGCGATTTTTTCCGTCTGGGTGATATCTTATCTGGTCCAGATTATCTCATCCAGACACATGTTTAATGCCTGGTGTCACCTCTCACCTTCAGCATATCATTTATGAGCAGCTGCTTCAGTGCCCGCATCCACGCGAATCGCTGTGTTTTCATATCCCCTAGTGCTTCCAGTCTTAAAACGGGTCTTCAAACACAGTCTAAAAATGAGCAAGAAAACCAGCTAGTCGTTGATGGCATTGCAAAAGCGTCTCCTGGATATTGGCAAATCTTGGGTCTTCAAGCCACCTTGCCACTTGCTCGAAGGATGCTTTGTCTCTGGAAGACAGATCAGCAGCGGAAATCGTCGGGGCTCGCGTCAGCAGATTGTTTGAGACAGCAATGTTGGCGTTAGGGAAGACGCTGGCGAAGCCGCGGAGGTCCTCCGCGGTGCGTTTGGGGTCAAGGAGATAGGTTTCGACGGCCTGGCGCTGGGACGCGTCCCGCACATCGGCGCGGGCGATCATGTTGGAGAGCATGGGGCCGCTTTGCGGATGCTTGGAGGCAGTGGCTGCGAGTTCTGGCAGCACTTTGTCAGGCGCGGCGAGGATGAGGCGGTCGAGTGTGAGAAAGCTGGCGTGACGCACGGCCTTCTCGTCGCGCACGTCGCAATTTGAGACGAGATCAGGAGTGAGCTCGGTGTTGCGCGTGTGCACCAGGACGTCGAAGGCCTCAAGATAGCCCGTGGTCGGCTTTTTCTGCCAATCCTTGTTCCGCAGAAGCTCGGCGGATTTCGTTTTGAGCAGCGCATCGTCTTTTCCGACGCGGGCGAGGTTCCGCATGAGCACGGCCCATTCATCGGGCGAGTTGCTGGTTTGCAGAAGGTCACGTGAGACTTCCGCAGCGGCCTCGTGATCGGTCAGGAAGAGCAGATCGAGTAGGAAAACACGCCATGACGGCCACCCAGCGAGATTTTGAGCCGAATCGAGCGTCAGATCGAGCTGCGTGGCCAAATCCTCTCCGGAGGCCAGTTGGGCCAAAAGCCATTCACGGGCTTCTTTCGTGTCCATCTGCCTCAACGCGGCCTTTAGCTCCGCAAACGAGTTTTTTGAGTCGAGAGCCGATTTGGCTGCGCGGAGCTTTTGAGCACCGCTTTGCACACGCTGAGCCAGAGTGAGCCTCGGTGGCACCTTCTCCGACACCGGACACGGCCACCACCACAGCAAGGCGACTATTGGCAGCAGAAGGATGAGAAAGACGAATACGCATTTTTTCATGATCGTTTGTGTTTGGGGCGGCAGGCGGGCTGCTTGGCGGATTTCCGCGAAGCGGCACGCAGGAGGCGGACGATCGTCCGGTCATCCAGTCCATCAATAACAGATGCGGAAGGGGCAGGATTGAGCTTCATGATGGCATCGGTTGAGTGGTTGCATAAAGAGGGACGGTTCACTGGCCGGCGGGATCGTGCCGCTCGAAGGCACGGGCGAGGCAGGCGAGCTCCTCGTCGATCTCGTCCGGGTTTGAGATGGACTGAAGCACGTCACAACACAAACGGTCGCGGTAATCACCGAGGAAGCGGCTGAGGGCCACGCGCAGCGCCGCAGAGCTCATGCTTAGCGAGGCGGCCAGCGCATTCGTCTCTTCTCCGACAAGGCTGCCGCCTGCGAGCACGATGGGGCGCAGAGCCTGAAAAAGAGACAGCTTGTTCTTTCGCACGTATTCGGCTTCGATCTCAGCCAGCACCCGCCGCAGCAGCTCCTGCGCCCATTTGCGCTCAAACACCCGCTTAGGTGTGTCCTCTTCCGTGAGTTTTTCCCTCTGGAAGCGCTCTTCACTACGCTCCAACTCCTGCTGCGCCTCGATGCTCACATTCAACCGTTCTTTGGCATGATCGCGGTGCCAGTTTGCCAAAAAACGCTGAATCGCCGTGGACAAAAATCCACGCAGCTTGCCAGACTCGCGCTGGGTTCTTTTCAGCGACTCGTTGCGCAACAGTTTCGCCAAAAAATCATGCAAGGCATCCTGCGCATCATGGTGATCCAGAGCACGACGCCGTATGAAGCAGTAGAGAGGATAGTGATACTTTTCGCAAAGCTCATCCAGAGCCAGATGAGCCACAACCTCGTGCCTGCTCCGCAAACGGGAAATCAAGGTCCAATCTGTGCTGGGAAAGTTTCCTGCCGCTTCCTTGTTCATGGTTAATCACGGTTACCCGAGTGTTTCCCAATCGCTACAAAGTCGGAAAAAATACCCTGTTTCACGGCCCGGTGACCTGGATCCGGTAAAACGCGGCATCGTTCGGTGACGCCACATCCGTGAGCGAGACAGGACCATCGGAGCCCAGCGGGCCTTCTGTATCGACAGTAGTCCACGATCCGGCCGCCATCGTCGTGCTGCGCTGCAGCGCGTAAGAGCGCCTTGCCCTCCCCGCGGTGCTTAAGGTGAAGGTGCCTCCGCTGCGGTTTGGGTTCTCCGCCTTGAAGAAGTCACCGCTGAGCTTCGGATTCGTCCCAGCGGCGAATTCCTCGGTGTTGGTGAAGCCGTCGTGGTCATAGTCGTTGTCGTCGGCGGCATCTCCGCTGTTGGCCGTCGTGCCAAAGTAGCTTTGCCTCCACGTTTCCTGCGGAGTCTGGCTGGACTGGTAGGTGATCGAGTAGGTTTGGGTGGTGCCGGCGACGACCTGGACAGCCTCTCCTACGGGCGTCTGGTAGCCAGCCACGGGCGTGAACTCGACAAAGAGCGTGCCCGCTGGGAGCGCGGAACGCGTGTTGCTACCGGGGGTAAAGGCCTTCGTGGAGCCAGCGGGTCGCCACCCCATGCCTCCGGGCGTGATGTTGATGATGACCGCGCCAGTGCGGGAGCTGCCGGTAATCGTGTAGCCAGTGTGGGTGATACCGCCGCCCGTGTTGTTACCGCCGCCGGTGCTGCTGGTTTCTGCACGGTTGAACAGATTGATCACCTCGCTGTCGATGGCACGCACCACGGTCTGGTTCGTGCCACCGAGGTAGATGGCGGCGGGATACCAGCTCCCGCTCGTGTCCTGCACACAAAGCGGTCCGCCGCTGTTGCCGCCGAAGCTGTGGAGTCCATTCGTCGTGAAGGTGCGACCAAAGGCACCAGTGAATGTGATCTTGGCCGCCGCAGTCGTGTGCATGCGCCCCTGAAACTCCGGAGCGATCGTGTCGATCGGATATCCCACGAGCATCTTGTCCGCACCGGAGAGCAGGAACTCGTTGTTGTTTAAATCGCTGCCTAGCCAGCCACTGAAGCCCTCGCGCCCGGCATTGGTGTTGAAGTAGAGAGCTGCCACATCGAGGTGCTGTGACTGTGGAGAGGACTGTCCGGGAGAGTTGTCCGCGATGCGTTGCGCAGCGTAGCCGTCGAAGGTGTAAAAGCCTTGCGGGGTGAGCGGCACCGGATCGTGCGTGCCCGCGTCTCGCTGGAAGAGCCACTGCACGCCCTGCGCGGCGGAAAGCGTGCCGTCATCCCACACGACATGCGCGGCGGTGGCCACAACGCGCGGTTTGACAATGAAGCCCGTGCCGGCCCCTGCGTTGCTGCGAATCTGGCCGACGTAGGCGTAGGGCTTTGTGGTGTCGGTGGAGACCGTTCCAAACGCCTGCACGACGGGTGCGAGTCCGGTGGGGCTGCTTGCGGTGAAATAGACGAGTGTGGGATTAGTCGTCTGCGCGCCGCTCACGTTGATGCTCGCCACGGCAGGCGTGGAGTAGCCGGAGACGCTCTTGCATTCCACCAGGTAGGTGCCTGCGGGCAACGCTGGCGCGGTGCTGCCGCTGTCACGCCACGTTGTCTCGCCCAGCAACCGCCACTGGCCGCGATCTGCCTCATTCAGAGCCATTGCCAGCGCGTCGGGCTTCAGCACCACAACGATGCCGCCGCTGCCGGGGGAGGGCGTGGTGAAGTACTCGTAATCGACCACCTGCCCTGAGGTGTTGATGACCACCGTTTCCAAGCCTGGCTGCAAATAGCCCGGAACGGGACGGAACTCGATGTCGCGCGATCCATGCACCAATCCTGTCACAGTATCGCCAGAAGAACGCCAGCGCCGCTCGCCCACGAAGCGCCAACCGCTCAAGATGCCCGTGGGAGCCAGGGTGACGGTGAGAGTACCGTCGGACGTCGATGGCACTCCTGGGAATTGCTGCAGCAGACCGGAGATGACCTGCGGCTGGAAAGTGAGCACGCTTCCGAGAGTTTCACCACCGTTGCTGACGGCACGAACGCGGTAATGATAAGTCGTGAATTGTTCCAGATTGCTGAGATCGACGCTGACAGCGGTCACGGTATCGCCGGTAACAGGCGATGGAGTGGCCGTGAGCGAGTTCGGAAAGTTCACGCCATCCGTTCCCCACTCAAAGGTGACCACCGCACTGCCATATTTCGCGTTCACCATGCCATGCAGCCGCGCACTCGTGGTGCTCAGCGGTGTGGCAGCCTGGGTGAAGACGATGGGCGGCAGCGGCAGGGTGGTGAAGGCTGCATTGGCACCGCGGGTTATGCCCTGATCGTTGAAGGCGACGAGACGATACTGATAGGTTGTGCCCGGTTGCAGGCCTATGATGCTGGAGGATACGCTGCCTGGCGTCACGCCGTTTCCGGCCGCGAGATTGGGTGTGATACCTCCGTAGCTGTTGGTCAGACCATACTCAAAATAGGCGCTTGTGTTGAGTCCGTTTGGATTGACCAGGCCTTGCAACGTAACGCTGCTCGTCGTCCTGCTGCTATCGCTCACGGAGCCGATGGAAGGTGCGAAAACCGATGTGGTTGTAAATGTAAGGTTGTCACCATAGGCGACCCCGCCGGCATTTTCCGCCACCAGGCGGTAGTGATAGGTGGTGCCGAGTGTCAGGCCGCTGATCGGGGCGATGACTCCCACGCCGCTGGTGCCAGCCAGGACACTTTGCGGGGCGGTGGTGTTTCCGTAGAGCGTGGTCGTTCCAAACTGGAAATACACGCTGGTCATACGGTTGTTGGGATTGACGGTCCCGGCCAAGGTCGATCCACTGTTGGAGATGCTGTTGGCAATACTGGTGACTGCCACCGGTGGATCAGCCAGGGTCGTGAACGTGAGTGCATCCCCTTGGACACTTCCCCCGCTGTTGCCTGCCACGATCCGGAAGTAGTAGGTGGTGTTTGGCAGCAGACCGGTGAGATTTTGCGTCATGGCCACGGAAGTGGAGCCATTGCCCAGATTTTGCAGCGCAGTCTGGGTGCCGAAGCTCGTGGTGGTGCCGTATTCGAAGCGGGCATCAGTGGAGAGATTATTTGGGCCGACCAGCGCGTTGAGCGTAGCCGATGTCTTGTCAATGGCTGTCGCCGCGCTGGTGGAAACCAGCGGAGGCCCGCCCGGAATTGTCAGCGGCCGTGCAGCCAGCATGATGTTATGTCTGGCTGTGGCCCCGGCGTAAACGCGGGTCACTTTCTCCCCAGCTTGCAAATTGGAAGTGTTCACGGCGAGCGAGTTCGCGCTCGTCGGCGGAATGGAGGAACCACTCACTCCTAGTTGTCCAAAGTCATTGAGGCCCCAGGACGCAAGGGTACCATCGTCCAGCAAGGCCACGTTGTGAGAACTCCCCACCGCGAGGAAAACCGGCGCACGCCCGGCTATGGCTCCTACGGATGGCACGGCTAAAGGCAGGTAGGTGTAGGCAGGGTCCAATGTCATCCCCAGTTGGCCGCTGGTATTGTCTCCCCAGGCAAACAAGACGCCACCGTCTGCCAGAGCGATACTATGTGTTTCCCCGCCGAATGGCTTCGACGGGTTTATGCCGATCATGGCAACACTAGTATTGGTGGAAACCGGCAAATTGCTTGAGGTTGGCGTGCCATTGCCGATCATTCCAAAGCCGTTTGATCCCCATCCGGCTGCAGTGCCATCCGTGCAGGTGCAGAGACTGTGGCTGTTTCCGGCCGCGATTTGCAGGACTTTTTTTCCGGCGAGCGTACCACCATTGATCAGGACCGGAACCAGGCTGCGAGTGTTGGTTCCATTGCCCAATTGGCCGTTCGTGTTTAGGCCCCACGCGTATAACGAACCGTCCGAACCCCGTGCCAGCATGTGACTCCCCCCTGCGGCGATTGCCGTAATCAGCCTGCCAAACAGGGCACCGCTCGCGTCGACAAGAACTGGCACCGAGCTCCGAGTCGTGCTATTGTTGCCGAGCTGCCCATTTGTGTTGGTCCCCCAAGAGACCATTGTCCCATCACTGCAAAGCACCACACTGAAGTCATTTCCAGCGGCAATCGCTACCGGAGTCTTCCCAAGCAACGCGCCATTCGCGCTGACGAGCACAGGCACATTGCTATGGGCAGTGCTGGGACCACCGTTCCCCAACTGACCCACGCTGTTGTTCCCCCAAGTAGCGAGGGTACCATCGCTGCAAACAACTAAACCATGACGCAGCCCGCAGGAGGCTGCTAGGATGGTTTTGCCGGCAAGCACACCGCTCATGCTGACGAAAACTGGAATGTTGCTGCTGGTATTTGTGCCGTTCCCAAGCTGTCCAACAGTCCCAGCACCCCAAGACAGCAAACGGTTGTCAGCCCATTCGAGAACCAGATCATTACCATCTCCGCCAAAGTAATTGGCAATGAAATTGTAGGTGATGCCATTGAAAACGAGCTGAACTGGGTCCGCATGATTCAGGTCTTCAAAAATCGTCCGCCTGAACACCCCGTCGATGAATCTTGATCCTTGATTGCGAAGCACCATCAAAGTGGTGCCCGTCACTGGTGCATAGCCTAGGTTGAATGTAATCTGTTTGTCTGTTGCGTCGAAATCCAGGGCTTGAACAGGAACCTCGCGGCCTGTCAGCCAGGTGGCCAGAAGGGACATGTTGCTGGTCCCTGTAAGCTTGGTGTCGAATGGATTCGCCTGCCCGGCAAGATTATTCTCGATCCGCAGCACCACCTCCTTGGCTCCATCCTCAAAGGGACTGAATTCAACGCGGAACTGCGTCATCTCACCGGGGGCGAGGGAGATCACCGGTTGTGAGGCGATGGAATAGTGAGCCGCTCCGGTTCCCGTCATTGTAGCCGAAAGACCACTAAGAATCTGCATGCCGGTGTTCCTTATGACAAATGTTTTGCTCAGCGTGCCTCCGTTCAGCAGGCTGCCGTAGGATACGCCCACGTTCGGATTGTCCGCCAGCACCAGCCCGTTTTCCGATACCTCGATCAATGGAGTGTTTGAGGCTGTGGCAATCAGGGCGAGTTCATGGGATGGTAGTGGGCCTCCCGCGGCGGCGATGAAGGCGTCCGTGCCTGCGAGGATGGCGTTGTTCACGGTCACGGGCACAGCGCTTCCAGCCGTGGCATTGTTACCTAGCTGGCCCAGCGCTCCGGCGCCCCAGGCGGCAATGCTTCCGTCAGCACACACCACGCTGGCGCTGCTCGCGCCCATCTGAATGCTACTGATCGTTTTTCCGGTCAAGGCACCCGTCTGGAGCACGGCCTGCGGGGCATTGAAGCTGCTCGTGGCGCTGTTCACGCCGAGCTGCCCGTTGTCATTCAGGCCCCACGCGACCAGCGTGCCATCGGAGTTCCCAACAATGCTGGAATGTCCTCCTGCGGCGATCTCCACCCCTCGTTTCCCGCTTAATGCGCCGGATGTGCTGACCAGCACCGGCACATTGCTGGCCGTTGTGCTGCCGTTGCCGAGTTGTCCGCTGGCATTTAGTCCCCATGCGGCCACCGCGCCATCCGCCAGCAGCGCGAGGGTGTGGCTCTGGCCGCAGGAGAGTGCCACCACCGTGCGTGCTGCCAGCGCGCCGGTCAGACTCACGGCCACCGGGATGTTGCTCTGCGTGTTGCTGGCATTGCCCAGCTCCCCGTTGGTATTCCGCCCCCAGCACACCACCGTCCCATCGCTACACAGCGCCGCGCTGTGGTTTTCCCCCGCGCTGATGGCGATCGCCCGTTTTGAGGCCATGGCACCGGTCCAATTCACCCGAACCGGGCTGGTCCGGTCCAGCACGCCGCCATCGCCAAGCTGGCCATAACTGCCGTCCCCCCAGGCCACCAGCGTACCATCGCTGCAAAGCGCCAGACTGTGCTGGCCACCCGCAGCCACCGAGACCACTTTTTTGCCGCTGAGCACCCCTGTCATCGTCACGGCCGCTGGCCTCAGGGCACTCGTTGTGCCGCCGTTGCCGAGCTGGCCGTTCACGTTGCTGCCCCAGGCGGCCACCGTGCCGTCCGCGCAGACGGCCAGGGAATGCGCCTGACCAGCGCTCACGGAGAGGATCGTCTTCTGGTAAATCGGTGAGGACGCCACCACCTGGGTGGGCCGGTTTGCCTGCGCAGCCGTGCCGGTGATCCCGAGCTGGCCGCTTTCGTTGCTGCCAAAGGCGGCCAGCTTGGTGTAGGCCCACTCCAGGGTGAGATCGTTTCCATCCCCGCCGAAGTAGTTCGCCACAAAATCATAGGTGCGTCCTTCAAAGGCCAGACTCAGAGGCTGCCCATGCGCCAGGTTGGCGAAATCGCCCACGATCGGGTTCAAGCCCGTGTTCCGCAGCACCGTGAGGCGCGTTCCCACAGGCGGGGCGAAGCCCAGCGTGAGATTCAGAGTCCGGCCCGCTGGCTCGAAGTCACTGGCGGTGAGGGGGATGTCTCCTGCAGTGGTAAAGGGGCCCGACAAGGCGGGATCCCCCTGAAGGCTCAGGAAACCGAATTCGTAATCTCCACCGACTGCTGGGCTTAGCGCCTGCCCTGCGAGCAAATAACGTCCATCTCGAAGGCATATAATTGCTATCGGGGTGTCGGTGGCGCCGCCAAACCTGAACTTGCTCAGTGAGTAGCCAATCCCGTTGAAAGACGTGTCCAGCATGCCTGAGGAAGTGAAACGGACCGCGCCATAGCGAAAATCATTGGCTGAAGGCATGAAATTGCCAGCCATGAGGATTTTCCCATCGGGCTGGAGGACTGACCTGGCCACATCCAGGGTGAATGGCGGAGCCAGCGCAAAGCGGCTTTTTCCCGCCGTACCATAGGCCGTGTCCAGCGCCCCATCTGCAAGCAGGCGGGCAAGGGCGATTTCGCGGATCGTGCTGCCGTTTTGAACCGTTCCGGCGAGGACAATTTTTTGGTCGGCTTGCAGCAGAACCGAGAGGCTGTTGATCGGTTTGTCGAAAGTCGTCAAAGCCATCCCTGCGGTTCCGAAAGAAGCATCGGTGGCACCATTGGGTTGCAATCTGGAGACAAAGAACTGCCCGGCCGACATACCACCCAGCAAGATTTTCCCATCCGTCTGCACAGCCAGTGAGGTAAAGGAATCGTCAGCGGCGCCCAGATCGAGAAGGACACTCCCCCCGGTGCCAAAGGTCGTATCGAGCGTGCCATTTGGATTCAGCCTGATGACGGCCAGATCTTTACCGCCGCTGGCATTGGTGTCTCCGGCGATCAAGATCTTGCCGTCAGGCAGGACCTCCACGGCCGCAGCGCCTTCCTGAGTGCCGCCGAGGTCGATAAGCCGGGTGCCGTTGGTGTTGAAGGAGGTGTCCAGTGCTCCGTCTACGGTCAGCCGGAACACACCGAAGTCCTGCAGGCCAGCAGAAGGAGTAGCGTAGCCGACTGCAATGATCCTGCCATCTGATTGCAGGGCGAACGCCGCCACGGAATCAGCGCCACTGGGGGACATATCCACAGTCCTGACACCCGAGGTATTGAACGAGCTGTCAATTGCTCCACTGGAGAGTAGCCGTCCTACCACCGAATTGGTATGGGCTGAACTGGCGTACCCCGCATAGAGGAGGCGTCCGTCCGACTGCTGAATCATTGCGGATACCGCATTATTGCCACCCGCACCTGTCAAAACCCGCCCCGTACTGCTGCTTCCGAATGTGTAATCCACCGCGCCGGGCCCCTGAAGAACAAGCACAAGATCGTTGCCCGTACCGCCCAAGTAATCCGCGTAGAACGTGTAGGGCACGCTGTTGTAAGTCAGGGTGCTGGCCTGGCCTTGGGCGAGGCCTGGGAGGGTGCCGGTGATGGCGGTGCTGCTGGTGTTGTTCACCAAGGTGAGGATCAGGCCGGTGGTGGGCGCGAAGCCGAGCGTCACCGTGCCGAGATCATCACCAGTCGCCGTGTAGCCGTTCGCGGTCACGGGGATGCTCCCGGCGGTGGTGAAGGTGGGGTTGATGGCCGGGCGGGTGATGGTGGTGGTGTAGGTCTTGATCGTGCCGTCCTGTGCGGTCACGCGAACGTCCAGCGTGTTGCCGGTTCCCACGGGGAGCACCAGCGCGGCGCTGGCCGTGCCGCTGCTCACGGCGGCATAGGCACCTCCATTAATCCGCACCTCGATGGCTGAGGAGGCGCGTGCCGCTGTCGGCGTGATGGTGATCGTCGTGTTGGTATTAGACACGCTGGCGGTGTAGGCGGTGGTGCCGCTGGTAAAGGCTGGGCTGACGCTGCCTGTGCTGAGCACTAGGGCGGTGAGGTCGGCGTTGTTGCTCAGCGTGGTGAAGGTGCCCGTGGTAGTGTAGGTGGTGCCGCGGGCGTTGATGGCGTAAGCTTCAAAACTGTAGGCTGTTTCGGGAAGGAGCCCCGTCACATTGACAGTGAAGACGCCCGTGGTGCCCGTGCCCACCACCTTCACCACGCCGGTGCCGCCGATGATTGGGTCGGCATTGGTGGCGGTGGGAGCATAGACCACCCCGCGCTCAGTGATGGCTCCGCCGCCATCGCTGGTCACATTGCCGCCGAGCAAGGCTGCGGTGGCGATGATGCCGGAGGAAGTGGCCGTCGTCACGGTGGGTTGGTCGCGCAGGTCGAGCGTCGCGTTCGCGGTCTGGAGATCGCCCATGGCCACTGCGGGACGACCGCGAGCAGAGCGGAACCCGAGCTCTCGTCCCCACCAATAGTCTGGCACATAACCCGAGATCCCACGCAGGTAGGTTGGACCATGGAACCAAGCAAAGTCGTGCAAGATTCTTTTGGTGCCCGAAGCAGGGCCTCTTGGATCCACAGCTCCGAGCGTTATGGTATTGCCTTCAAACCAATCCCAGGACCATTCCTTCAGGTTACCGGCCATATCGAAAAGGCCATACCCGTTTGGTGCGAAGCTGCCAACTGGCGCAGTTTGGGGAACTGGGTCGACGTTAAACGTAGGATGGAGAGTGTCGCCATCCTTGTAATTTGCGTTACTGTGACTCAAAGTGTCACCCCAAGGAAATCTCTTTCCGCTGAGCCCGCCGCGAGCGGCCTTTTCCCACTCGGCACGGGTAGGCAACCGATAGCCGTTGGCTTCCCAATTGGCAACAGGGGCCGCAACCCCGGTCCTCATCACCTCACCATTGACGGTGTAAACAGGGGTCAACCCCTCCATTTCGCTGCGCGCATTGCACCATTTGACCGCATCGAGCCAACTAATAAATGTTATTGGGTGATTGGTGCCTTTTCCTTCGCCGATCCTTAGATCAGTGTAGCCACGAGTTGAGCCCCAGGTCCGAACCGTTCTCCAGGACTCAAATGTGGTCTCGGTCTTAGCCATGAAAAAGCCGGTGACCATGACCTGCACACCGGGAGTGACTCCATCTTCAGCACCCATAGCAAAAACACCAGGGGGAATCTCCGCAAAGTCGTTAAACAGCCGCCCGCGAACTGGGCGGAAGCCCTGGGCGTTACTCAAGTTGTTGGCTGTGTTAGTGTCGCGCGTTGACGACCGGTGGAAGTTTTGGGCGTAGGAGCCGCCACGATTGACTCGATTGTTGACAGCCGTTGGACCACGAGGATCAATCGCTCCGTCGATGTAGCTATTTTCGAGATAATAATCCCAGCACCACTCTTTGACGTTACCGATCATGTCATACAATCCGAAATCATTCGCCGAGAAACTCCCGACGGGGGATGTGTAGGGCATGCTGCCAGTCGCATATGCCGGATGATAGCCGGCATTCCCGCTTAGATTCTCGCTCGAAGTTCCGCTGGCTTGGTAGTTCGCACGATTATGGCTGATCGTGTCAGTTCCCCAAGGATAGCGTTTCCCACTCAATCCACCTCTTGCTGCCTTTTCCCATTCTGCCTCTGTTGGCAATCGGTAACCGTTTACGTTCCAGTCGACGTCCGGTGTCGAGTTGCTAGTGCGAAGGATCTCCCCGTTCACTCTGTAGCACGGAGTAAGCCCTTCCATCTCGCTGCGTGCGTTGCACCACATGACCGCTTCCATCCAATCCACGTTTTGCACCGGATGTTGCAATCCCTTACCGCCACCTCCGCCACCGCGCCAATTGGAGTAGCCATTCTGAATCGCCCATGCCTTCACAGTGTCCCACTGCTCTTTTGTGGTTTCCGTCTGCTGCATGTAGAAGCTGCTCACAGTCACTGTCGCGCGGTTGGCGCCGAATTCGCTGTCACCGGTAATTGGCCCCATGGCGAAGGCGCCAGCCGGGATGTAGGAAAAACCAGCCAGCGGCGTGACACCGTCATCGGCGATGAGGCGATAGCGCATCTGGGTGCTGAAGCCCAGCGGCCAGTCCGTCCCGGCGTCCCACACGATGGTGCGTCCTGTGCCAGGGGCGACGCTAACATTCGCGCCAGTGACCGTGTTTACTGGCACCGACCAAGAGGCGCCACCATCGCTGGAGACCTGCAGCCTCACCACCACTCCGGCAAAGCCCGGAGCGGAGAGATCGTAGCTGAGATCGACCAACTTGGTGCCCGGGCGCTGGATGGCGGTCAGATTGGTGATCACCGGCGGCCGCAGCGTGGTGAAGGTGCCCACCGACGTGTAGCTGGTGCCTCGGTCATTCGTGGCATAGGCCTTGAAGGTATAGATCATCCCTGGGGCCAGACCGCTGACGCCCACGGTGAAGACACCTGTGGTTCCGGCACCCGCTACCTTGACCACTCCAGTGCCGCCGATGATTGGATCCGCATTAGTGCCGGTGGGTGCATAGACGACACCGCGCTCCAGGATCGCTCCGCCGCCATCGCTGGTCACCGTGCCGCCGAGCACCGCGGAGGTGGCGGTGATACCGGAGACCGTGGGATCTGCCAGCGTGGGATCTGGCCCCAAACCGGTGAAGATCGAGGCGGCTCCGGAATCTGTGGAGCCCTCATCGGGCGTGGTATCGATCCCCAGTGTGGCACTGTCTTCCTTCGGCGCCCCAACCACCACGGTATCCCCTGATATCGCTACAGCAGCTCCAAACTGATCTCCCGAAGTCAGTTGCGGGCCTTTCAGCGTCGTCTGACGAGCCCATGCGGAATTTTTACGAACGAAGACAAGCACGGCTCCAGAACCCTCTGCGTTGTCGTCCAATGAACCGAGCACCACTGTATCCCGACTGATACCCACGGAACCACCGACTTGGATGCCGAATTTCAATTCAGAGTCCAGCGGGCGCAGCAGGGCTTGGTGGCTCCAGGTGGTGCCATTTCGCACAAAGACACAGGCACCGCCGGAACGGTTTGCAATACTGGTGACATTCCGCCAAGGAATCCCAACCACCGCAGTGTTTCCCTGAATCGCGACGGCGCTGCCGAAAAAAGCATCACCGTGAGACGAGGTTGGGTCTGCCTTCAGGTAGGCCTGCTGACCCCAAAAACCCTCGTTGCGCGCAAATACATAAGCCGCCCCATGGTTAAAGCCAAGCAAGTTGGGCGTGCTATCGACACCCGTTGTGTTGCTGGACTCACCATAGGCACCGACGATGATGCTATCACCGTCGATACTTACGGAGGTTCCAAACCTTTGGTAGCCAGCCGTATTACTTGCCTTGAGGTAGCCTGATGGAGATTGAGACCAACTTGTGCCGCTTCGAGTGAAGACGTAGGCGGCTCCTGACTCGCCAGCAGAGTTGTTTGGCGTTGAACCGACTCCCGTCGTGGAACTGTCCTCGCCTGGAGCGCCAACGACCACGATATCTCCACTGATGGAAACCGAGGTGCCCAATCGATCCTCGCCTGTGTCCACCCACAATGTCTTTAGATAACCTTGTTGAGACCAGGCCAAACCACTGCGGACAAAAATATAGGCGGCGCCAGATCCATCGCGATTGTAGATGGGGGTGCTGTTGACGCCGGTGCTGCCGCTGTCTTCGCCAGGGGCTCCGATGATCAGCGTATTCCCGCTGATGGCGACCGAGGTTCCAAATCCATCCTGACCCACCGGGTTGAACACCAATGGCTTCAAGTAGGCCTGCTGCGTCCACGCCGCACCATTTCGGACAAACACATAAGCCGCGCCGGCACCGGGAGCCGCCTCATCGGGATTGCTATTCACACCCGTAGTGCTGCTGTCCTCACCGGGAGCCCCGATGACGACCGTGTCCCCACTGATCGCCACGGAGGCCCCAAAAAGATCTCCTGCGTTGGCCACCCCCACCTGATCCGGCTTCAGATACGCCTGCCGGGCAATCGGATCGATGGTAAGTGGGTAGGTGGCGCGAGACTCGTCCATCCTTAAAATGACACCGCCATTGGGCGTGAGGACGAAACGGGAAGGAAGGATCTCGCCATTCGCGTCCCAAACTTTCAATCCAGAGTAATGAACCAAAGCCACGCCTTTTTCATCGTGGAATGAAACGGCTGATCCATCAACTGTGAGGGAAGCTTTGAGGGTGCCGCGTGTGGTCAAGACCACATCCAACTCCTTGCCAGTCCCCCCCCCTGTGGGACGTTGCAGCAGCGTGAAGCCCTGTTCAAGTCCGCGCGAGTCGTTCACGAACCATTCTGTTAAATTTGCATCCCACCGGATGTTGAGGCGATTTCTCTCAGTCTTCACCGTTGGCGAAAGTCCGCCGACCAAGTTTTGATAGCCCGCGAAGCCATAACTGCGCATTTCCAGCCCCCATCGCCAGCCTTCTCCGTCTGGCACGACCAAGAATCCCCTACCCTCAAACCTGGCGTTCCAACGCTGGCTAGGACTGCGCGCTTGCCAGTCGCCATTCTCACCGAACATAAAAGAATGCTGCCAGGCATGGTGTGCCGCACGAATACTTTCCCAATCAGAATGGGCCAGACCCTGAGGTGGTCGGGAAGAGCTAGTGCTGCCTGCTGGAGTCGGCGCGGTTCTAGTGATTTGACCCGAAGCAGCTTGCGAATCCGCAGAAAAAAACAAAATACTTATTAGCAGGACGAACATGCAGCGCCATGGAGCAAGCCGCTCACTGACCAGTATAAACTCTGAAGAAGGCTCTTTTTTTTTGTGTTGGAAGTTCTCTAACAACATATGGCACGGCAAGACTTCCTAGAAATAGCGCAAGATACCGAGTCTTGAGTGGTAGGCATTGAGTTACCACAAATTACATCAGGACACCCAAGAAAAGGAATCTTGTTACATTTTTTTTGCTTTGTGCCATGTTGTGTTGGCACGGGGTGCTGCACTCAAAAGATCTCGTGAAGACCATTCAAAATAAAAAATCTTAATCTTTTGTTTAATTTAGAGCGTGTAATTTGCCGATCTATTTAAAATATAAAATATTTACTCTTCAACATTCTGCTAAAAAGAGACGAATTGCGCCCCGCTAGGCAGGCTCAAAACTCCACCTTGATTCTCCATAGAGACTTTCTCCGTTTTTTTGGTGGGAATGCCATGACCTTTATTCAACTTCTATCAAATCAAGCGGTGTTTCTTCATGAAATCCACGTGCTGTAACAGCGGAGCGAAGCACCAATACCAGCGGCGCATTTACCGGTTCATTTTTCTTGCAAGTCAACGATCGTAGAATGGTTACCATCGCTCTTTGTAAGGTATTCAAGAAAAAACTTTGAAGGCCCGTCTCCATTCGAATCAAGACGGAGGCGATTGGTTTGTTCGAACAGATCTTTGGCAGCACGGCGGTCTCCGATTTCGAATGCGGCTAGAGCAGCCTCATAAGAGCGTGCCCATTCTGGAGACTCGGTATTACTCGTTGGCCCGAGGAGCTCATAGACCGTGGTCACATCAATCCTGCCCTTCACACGAAACTGGCCTACGCGCCGAGTGCAGAATTCGTCGCCGATCAGCTTTCTAACGGATTCGCTAAGCAAGATGCTGGTGCCGAGGGCCTTGTTTAGGCCCTCGATACGGCTGGCAAGATTCACGGCATCGCCAATGAGCGTGTAGTCGATGTGTTTGGTGCTGCCGATGTTGCCCGCGACGACTTCGCCGTAGTGCAGACCAACGCGGGTGCGCAGCGGCTCGCCACCGATTTTGAGGCCGGCGTTTTCGTGCAACTCCCAGGCGGCGCGGACGGATTTCACGGCCGCATACTCATCAGTAAAAGGCACGCCCCAGGCGGCGAAAATGGCATCACCGATGAATTTGATCACGCTGCCGTCGTGATTGAAAACCCTGTCGGTAGTGCGCTGAAAGTAGCCGTTGAGGGGCTCGACGATGTGCATCGGCTCATGTACACGCTGGCAGATGTCGGTGAAGTTCTCAATGTCGGTGAACATCATCGCGGCCGTCGTCTTATCGCCGCCGGGATCGAGCGTGAAACCTTCGTCCGTGAGCCGTTCGAGCATGCTCGGGGAGAGATACTTCGAGAAGGCCTCTCGCAGTCTCTTTTGTTCTTCGTCGAGCTTCAGGCGGAAGTGCCGCTCGATGTAAAAGTGCGCCCCGGTGCCCGCGACCAGTGCAACGGGGAGTTGCACCAGCGCTGCCACGCTCCACGGGAACCACACGTTGGCAAAATGCACGGCCAGCAAGCCTGCGAGGCTCAGCAGCAACACAGCGGCAAAAGCGAGCAAGAAGCTCGTGAACGGGTGTAGCCGTGAAAAGGCCCATCCAGCAGCCAGGCCGATGAAAAGCACGAAAAGCAGGTCATCACTACTACCACTGCGAGTGAGCCAGTCTCCACGAAGGAGGTTCACGAGTATGTTTGCCTGCACCTCCACGCCACTCATTTGCGGTACATTTCCGCGACGATCCATGCGGTGAAAGGGTGTGTTAAACAAATCCTCGCCCAGCTTGGGACTCACGATGCCTGGCTTGCCGCCGATGACGACGATCTTCCCACGGAAAAAGGCCGCATCTACGCCATCGAGCACGTTTGTTGCTGAGACGGACGGGATCGTATCATGCGGGCCGGTGTAATTGATCCAGCGATCATCGAAGCGTTTGGCCTCATCAAGCGGTGCCCCGAGCTTTTGGGCCGTTTTCCAGGTCAGTGAGGCCTCATCGCGCGTTCCAGCGATCAATTCGCGAACGGTGAAACGATCATCATGCACCAGCGCCACGATGCCAAAATCATCTGCCGCATTCAGCAGCGTGTCATTTGGGATAATGAGCCGCTCCATCGTCACACCGGCCTGGTGCGTCACCTCGCGGCCAGCGGCCAGCATCACCACCCCACCTCCGGCACGGAATTTCCTCATCGACTCTGCAAAAGCCGCATCCAGCGCTGGATCAGCCGAGTTTACCTCAAAGATGAGGTCATACATCACCGCCCGAGCACCCGCGGCGGCCAGTTTATCGAGCAAAGCGGGCTGCACTTTGCGATCGAGCGTGTCGCCGACCTTTTCATCGAGATACACCAGGCACACATCCCCCGCGCCGCCTGGCCGGTGTACGAGATATGGCAGATCATAGCTCAACGTAACCACGCCCAGGCCCACGCGACGCAGCGCCACACAGCCTGCAGCCGCGCACAGTATGATGGCAAGGAACGTGACCACCAAGCGGATTTTGGCCTCGCTAAGCTTTGAATTTTTTTTAGCCTTTGCGGCCGCATTGACCGCTATTATGGCCTGCGAGCCACTCTTGGGCGAAACGGTCGAAATCTTCGCCACTGGCCTCTGCGTGATGTTTTCCGGCGTGAGCCTGCCGACCGGCACCGCCATCGTCGAGTCCGCCATCTCGCGGAAATTCAGTACCACGCTCAGTTGCTCCAAGTCATGCCGCATCTGCGCCGCGCTGGCATAGCGATCTTCCGGCTCCGTCTGCATCGCCCGGCTGATCACGCTGTCGAAATGGCGGTCGAGTGCCGGCACCAGGTGCGAGGCCGGCTTGAAGGCACCACGCGGCAGTGCGCCGGTGAGCATCTGGTAGAGCATCACGCCCACCGCATACAGATCAGCGCGCCCATCCAACTCCACACCCGGCGTCATCGCCTCCGGCGCAAGAAAATCCGGCGTGCCGACCATGAAACCGGTGCGCGTCAGGCCGCTGCGCGTGTCCGCCAGCCGCGCGAGGCCAAAGTCAGCCACCTTCACCACGTTCTTCGTGCTCACGAGCACGTTTGCAGGTTTGATGTCACGATGCACGATGCCCAGATCGTGAGCGGCGGTCAGCGCATCGCACACACGCAGGCAGATCGCCCGCGCCTGCTCCACGGACAGTAGACCTTTGTCGGCGATCATCCGTGACACATCCGTGCCGTCCATCAGCTCCATCACATAATAAAGCTGACCGTCCTTCGTCTCGCCCGAGTCGTAGATCGTGACCACATTCGGATGCGCCAGCTTCGCCATGAGCCGCGCCTCATTCAGAAAGCGCTCCACAAAAGCCGGATCATGCTCACCGAGCCCTGGAGGAAGGATTTTGATCGCCACCTTGCGGTCCAGCGTCGTCTGCACCCCGCGATACACCGCCCCCATGCCTCCCAGGCCCACGAGCTTGTCGATCTTGTAACCCGGCAGCATATCCTGTAACTCATCCAGCCTCGGCGGCTGCCACTGCTTCGGATTGTCCGCATGCATGGCCACGCCAAAGGCGTTCACTGCTGCTCCGTCAGATAAACTGCCCGTCTCACTCAATGAGATGCCGCTGAGGTCGTCCGCTCCCGTCAAAAGACAGGCTGGGCAGCTTACACCGCCCAATGCTACGAGCATGGGTTTGCCGCACTGCACACAGGTGGGTTGGGCTGGCGGCGGGGCATTCATTTTGGAAAGATGCGCATTAAGACGGCTATTTTTCCTCCGTCAACGACGGGTGACTGCGGTGTGTGCAGAGGGCATCAAAAGATAATTCAGCCGGGCTGTAACCTTTTTGGCGGGTCTGAATAGAGCCTGATGAAGCCGGTCACCGGCAGCCGAAAATCAAAAACCCATCCAAACCCGCCGTGAAGAAACCCGCCAAACTGACCGCCATCGTTCCGGAAAATCCCGCGTGACTCCTCTTTAGAAATCACTGGGGACCGAAACACCGCGCCAAGTGGCAAGGCCCGAATCACCGGCAATCAAGACACACAAGACAAAAAGACAAACACGACAATGAAACCTCAAAATCCATCCTCTTTTCCTCGTTCTGCTTTCGCGCTCGGGCTGGCATTGATCGCTGGCCTTTGCGACAACGCAGCTAACGCTCAGAATGCGTCCGCGTTCTACTTCTACAACGGCCAGCGGATTCCTCTGACCCCTGTGACCGGGCAGGTTCTCGTGCAGCATGCACCGACGGTGTCTGCCGCTTCTGCGGCACGCACTATCTCTCAGTCTCAGGCCGTGCCCGAAAGCGCAGTGACCCCAATCGGGGTCCCGGGCTGGAGCCGTGCAAATTTGGGTGACAGTAGCAATATTTCAATGAAAGCCGCGACCGCGTCCGCTGTGGCTGCAAGCGTTGCCTCAATTGCCAATAGGCCCGAGGTCGCATTCGTCTCTCCGGTGCTCCGCACTCTAGCTGGTGATTCGATGTCTCCAACAGCAGACGTCATGGTGAAATATCGCGCTGGCCAGAACCCCGCCTCCGCGTTCACAATCTTGCGTGCGCAGCACCCAGTGCTTCTCTCGCAGTGCGAGCTTGGCGCTGGCAGCGGTCTGTGGCAGCTTCGCACCAGCCTGAAAAATGGCTTTACCGTGTTGAATCTGGCAAACACGCTGTCCTCGGCTCCGCAAGTGGAGTTCGCTACTCCGGACTTCGTCCAAGAAGGCCGCGTCAACCGCATCCCCACAGATCCGCTCTTCTCGGACACCTGGGGCCTGCGCAACACCGGCCAGACCTACAGCAACCCACTTGTCAGCTATCGTGGACAGGTTGGCTTTGATATGGATGCCGCACGCGCATGGGACGTCAGCAGCGGCTCGTCCTCAGTCATTGTTCTGGTTATGGATGATGGGTGCCAGCTCAACCACCCGGACTATATCGTGGCCATTGGTCGCGACTTCACAGGAGCTGGTGGAAACGGCGGTCCTGTGAGCAGCAATGACAACCACGGCACTCCGGTTGCTGCCTGCATCGCAGGCCGCATGAACAACGGCACCGGCTCATGTGGCATTGCTCCAGGTGTTCGCATTGCCGCTGCAAAAATCTATAGCCCCAACGAAAGAGGCAATTTCATGCGTATTGACAGCTGGGTTGTCAACGCCATCAACTGGGGCAATAGCGTTGGTGCCCGTATCTCCAACTCCTCCTGGGGTGGCGGCAGCGGTAGCAGCGCAATTGACTTTGCCTTCCAAAGCACACGCAACAAAGGCATGATTCATTTTGCTTCTGCTGGCAATAGTAACGTTGGTGTGATCATCTATCCATCAAGCTCCCCATACGTTAACTCGGTGGGAGCAGCTGCTCCTAATGGCCGACGCGTGGACGTCCCCGGGTGGTGGGGTTCCAACTACGGCATCGGCCTCAAGTTCATGGCTCCTGGCTTCTTCATGTGGGCCGCAGACCGCACAGGTTCCGCAGGCTACGCCTCCGGAGACTACTATCAGTTCGGTGGCACTTCAGCCGCCGCCCCATATGCAGCCGGCATCGCTGCATTGCTCCTCTCCCGTGAACCATCGCTCACCGCGGACCAGGTAACTCAGCGAATGATTGCCTCATGCCGGGACATGGGAACAGCTGGCTACGATTTGGAGACCGGCCATGGTCTTTTGGACGCCTATCGCACACTTGTTCCGCGCGGTTCCGATCAGCCCGAAATTCGTTTGCGCGGCAATGGCATCGAAATCACGAACAACGATGGCACACCTTCCACCGCTGACGACACTCACTTCGGCACGGTGTCTTCCGTAGGGGGCGCGATCAACCGTGTCTTCACGATCGAGAACACGGGTAGCGGAAATCTTCAGCTTACCGGCTCACCGCTTGTGGTGATCAGTGGCACTGGCGCCTCGCAATTCGTTGTCGAATCGATGCCTGCAAACGCCATCGCCCCGTCGCGTTCCGGCACGTTCACCGTGCGTTTCCTCCCCAACGCAGTGGGCAGCTACAATGCGACCATATCCATACCCAACAACGATGACGACGAGAATCCTACCTCCTTTGCTATCACAGGAACCGCAAGCTGGAACACTTCACCCGAAATCCGTGTCCGTGGCAACGGGGTGGAGATTGCCAACAACGATGCCACGCCCTCGACCCATGACCACACCAGCTTCGGCCAAGTCACAGCTTCCGGTGGTGTGATCGAACGCATCTTCACCATCGACAACCTCGGGAGTGGCGATCTCCGCCTTACAGGGTCCCCCTCAGTCGTCATCAGCGGCTCGGGCGCCGCTCAATTCAGCGTGCAGGCACTGCCTTCGACCACAATCTCCCCGGGCCGGTCAGCCACCTTCGCGCTGCGCTTCCGTCCCACCAGCAATGGCAGCTTCACAGCCATGGTCTCGCTTGCTAACACGGATGGTGACGAAAACCCAACCAGCTTTACCATCAATGGATCGGCGAACACTCCCACCCGCGACGACCTGCCCAACAGCTTTCCAGGCCGCACGGTCGACCGCATCAGCAATACTCCGGCGGCCCTGAACCACGCAGGGGATGTGGACTTCGTGACTTTCATCATGCCTTGGACACGCACGATGGTCATGGAGACCCTTGGTTCGACAGACACCGCTGGGGCTCTCCTGGATTCCTCGGGGCGGGTCCTTGCTAGCGATTCTAACAGTGGTTCGGGCGGTAATTTCCGCATGCAACGTGTGCTAGGAGCCGGCACCTACCATTTGAGGATCCAAGGCCAGACCAGCTCCACGATTGGCAGCTACATCATCAGCCTGCACTAATCTAGCCAACCCCGGCCCAGCGGCTGCCTGCCGCTGGGCCTCTTTTCACTACAGATCCCTGTCTAGAAACTGATTCCAAACCGAAACTGAAAAGGTGCAAAGTATCGAAACCAACCTGAGCATCCTTCCTCTCTCCGAACCCAAGAAGCTCCGTCAGTATCACTTTCCATTCATACGCTTTCCATGAAGACCCTTTCAAATCCGAAGAACCAACGGCCCAAGTATCCCGTCGGCCGTTGCAGTCCACTTGTGAGGCTTGCAGCGCTTGTGGGCTGCGTGATGATGGCCCTGTGGCTAGTCAGCCAGGGCGGGCACGAGGAGAAGGCCGAGATCTCTCCCGTTATGACCCCAGCGGATCATTTTACGAACGGCTCTGGTTCCATGATCAAACCTGATACGGTGCCCTCTATGCCAAAGCTCGTGCAATCTTCGGAGCCCTTGTCCAGCTTTTCAGAGGCCCGCACGGCATCCGAAAAACGTGCCTTGGCGGATGCGCTCATCGGCCAAGGCACGGAGGCAGCCATTCAGGAATGGGGACGTGCCCTGCTGGCAGAAACCGACCCCGATTGCCAACGTGCCATGCTGGAGTCCCTGGACACGCTCAACGGTGAAGCCGCCATCGAAATGATCACCCAGCTGGTCGAAATATCAGAGGATCCCGTTGTGACTCTTGCCGTGACTCGCGCTCTGAGCCGGCTTGCCACACCTGACACAGTCGAATACCTGTCAGAAATTTATGCGCGTGCAACGGAGAATCCCGCGTGCCAGCAGCGTGTCCTGGACGTGGTTGGATCCATCCGCAATCCTGCCGCAGTGGCAGGTCTTGTGATGGTAGCTAACCAACCGGAGCTGGGAAGCGCTTTCACCAGTCAGGCCTTTGCCGGCCTTGGCAGAATTGGCGATCCAACCTGCCTGCTGGCCATCAGCAGCGCGTATCAGACACTGGCACCTGAGCACTTTGTGCAGCGCCACCAGGCATTGCACGCCATTGCCTCCATTCAAAATCCAGACTCCTTGTCCCTGCTGCAGGAACTGGCGGCGAACGCGACAATGCCAGCCATAGCCGTTGTTGCGGCGGACGCATTGCAAAACATGCTCAACGGCCAAGTGGTCGTGAAATAGGGAGACTCGCCCCGGTGGTAGGAGATAGGGGAGCAATTTGTGTTACCGTGCAAACATCACTGGTTAAACGCCGCCGCCAGGGTATTCAGTTCCTCCTGGATCTCCTCCTTGCAGCTTACAGTATCGGCGATTTCCTTTTCCAACAAGCTGCGGTAGCGCTTGCGTAGGCGGTGGATATCCACCTTGATTTGATTGACCGACACATCAAGCACTGCTGCGGTCTCCGCATAGGAATGCTCTCCAGCGTTCCATGCCAGAAAGGACTGTAGCGCCTCGTAAACCATGAGCTTCTCCGGCCCCTTTACCTCATAGTGCTGGCGCAGTTTATGGCGCACCTGCTCCAGCAGGCTAGTGGCCCAGGCTCGGTCAAAGAGCTTTTCAGGCGAATCATTATCCACCGGCTCAACTCCATACCGCCCCTCGGCCATGGCATGGTCGAACGACTCAATCACACAACGTCCACCGCGCTTGACGGCGCGTCCACGCATCCACTCTTTGGCCAGGAACAGCTTCAAATCCGCCATTAAAAAAGCACGAAACTTACCTTTCTCCGGGTTCGCCTGGTTGATGTAATCGCGCTGAATCAACCGCGCTAAGTAGCCCTGTGTCAGATCTTCCGCATCCTCCGGCGTCCCCACCGTGCGCCGCACATAGGCATAGATAGGATACCAGTAGATCCTGCACAGTTCATTCAAAGCCCTGTCCACCTCCGTCACCTGGCTGGATTCCACCCCTCTCACCATGCTCCATCTTGTGATAGGAAAGGGGTCATCTGTTTCTGTGTGTAAAGCGGGGTAGGACATGGTTTCGAATTGTGAATGCAAAGAAAAAATCAGAAACTTAGCCGGAACCTGATCACAAACGTTCGTTCCCTCGCGATGTCTGACCATGGGTTCAGCGGACTGAGGTGATAATCTTGGCCGTTGAGGTTCAGCACACCGGCGCTCACTTCACACAGGTTGCGATGGAAGCGGTAGCCGGCGAAGGCGTTGAACTGCCAGAAGCAGTCGCCACTACGGGGGGCGAGGCCAGAGTTGGGATCGTCACGCAGGCTTTGGGCGAAGAGATTGGCCTCCATGCGGGCGAAGAACCCGCGAGGGGAGTTGTAGTTCGCGGAGAGGCCGAGCTCATGCAGCGTGGCACGATCGGTGAGCAAGCCATTCGCCGCGCCGAAGGCCGCGAGGTCGTGCATCGTCGTGCGCAGCTCGGATTCCGTCACGCGATAAAGACCGCCGAGAGCCCAGTGTTTGCCCACGAGCTGGTTCAACGTGAATTGCAGCGATTGCTCGCGATACGACAGGCTCTGCCGCGTGCTGCTCGGGAAATAGGCTGGCTCGATGGGGAAGACGCCGGGTGAGAAGCCGGTGAAAGCGCCCAAGGTGCGGTCTACCTCCTGCTCGATCATGTTTCCGGTGAGGCCCCACCAAGTCTTCGTCGGCAGCATGCCTTCGAGGCTTAGGCCGATGTTTTGAAAGCGCGGTGTCTCCACCGATCCTGCCAAGCTCTCCGAGATCACCGTGCGGTAGCTTTGATTGAAGCCCGCAATTTGCACCGGTTCCAGGCGCACGCTCTCATCATAAGTCACACCGCCGAGGCCCTGCGTGAAAGCGCCGCGCACCTGCACCCAGCGCGAGGGATTCAAAATGAAGCCCACCTTTGTCGACAAGCGCTCATTTTGCGTCTGAACACCGCTCGTCGGTGGATTGCGGAAGTTCAGTGGATGGGCGATGCGGTCCCAGGACACGCCGCCGATGAGCGTGAGCCATGGCTTTGGCTGCCAGTAGTCATACGCGTAGAGGCTCAGGCGTTGGAAGTCGACCACGTCCACCTGCTGGAAGGCCGGCGTGGTAAAACCACCGGCAAAATTCGGCCGGATCACGCTCAGGCGCGAGGTCGTCTCAAACTCGCCATCCTGATAGCGCACACCGGCGAGGATGTTGTGGTTCTTGATCTTCTGGATGTGCATCATCTCCGCCGTGTAGATTTCAAACTCACGTCGCGTCTGGAAATCAAACGGGGTGGCATTGATACCGAGGATGTTTCCGGAGTAGAGGAAGGGCTGCATCGCCGCCACCAGCTCAGGCGAGTGGATCAGCGTCTCGCCATCCACTCCGAGAGCGGAGGTAAAGGCGGGATTCGAGAACACATTGAAGAAGCCGACCGTCGCGACCACCGCCGGATTCAATACCGCCGAGTCACGCTCAATGAGGAGCTGGTTCGCACGCGGATCACGCAGGCGCTGTGTGGCGCTCAGGCGACCGGCGAGGAAAAGCGTGTGCGAACCCGGCCCCCAGCGGTGATTCCAGCCTGCGAGCAGCAGGCCGGGCTGTTGCTTCTCATCAAAGAACACATCGGGAGCCAGCGGCGTATTGTTATAGGTCTCAAACGTGTCCCCGCTCTCCTGTTTCGACATTTTGCCAAGGAAGTAGAAGGTATCATCACTTGTCGCCTGCCACTTCACCTGCGCGTAGAGTTCTTGGAGGCTCGCCTCGTTGTTGATGCGCGTGCCGTGCGTGTCCCGCAGCGAGTAATCGACCCCCCAGCTCCAGTTTCCATGCGTGCCGAAAACGGAGGCCGAGCTGCGCCACTCGCCGGTGCCGCGATACTCGCCTGCGAGACTCGCGCCGATGCCATCCGCCTCCAGCAGTTTCGAATACTCTTGCTGCGAAACGTATTGCGAAAGCGGCCCGCCGCCCACGGGCGAGAGCAAATTCGCCAGCAGCAGTTCATTGAACCACGGCGTCTCATAGCGCAGAGCGATACGTTGCGGATCACGCAGCGAGTGGAAGGCGTTCGCGAGGAAAAGGTGCGCGGAAGCATTGGTGAAATCGCTGTCCACGGCCCCAGCGGCCTCACGCAACGCCACGGCATCCATGCCGTTGTTGCGATAGATTGCGGCTAGGTTCGCACTGCGCACGGACTTGTCCTGATCGAGCAAGAACTCGCTGCGATACACGCGCCGGTTGTCATTCAGGTCGATCGACTTCTGCAAATCGCCGATGGCTTCGTTGCTGCGGTTTTGCTGCTGCTTCTCGATGGCGGAGTAGAGCCAGGGTGTCGGGTCATTCGCGTCGAGATGCTGCGCCAGCGCCAGATCCTTCGCGGCATCGTCCACGCGGCCTTCCACGCTCAGCGCCTTGCCCAAGTAGCTGTGATAAATCGACATCAGCGGCTCCACCGTCGCCGCCGTTTGCAGGTCAGCCCGGCCTTCGGCGAGCTGACCTTGCTTGATCTTCGTCAACCCAAGGCCCAGCCAGCCATTGCCAAGTGCCCCATCGAAGTGCGTCGCCGTGCGAAAGGCCTGCTGCGCATCCCCGATGCGATTCTGCGCACTCAGCACGAAACCATTCAGCGCGTGTGCCTGGGCATTGCGCGGAGTGAGCTTCAAGCCGTTCTCCAATGCCTCCAAGGCCCGTGCCGCACGACCAAATGAAAACTCCAGCTCGCCGAGGCGAGTCCACGCATAGCCACTCTGCGGTGAAAGCTGCACGGCGAGTCTCGCGGCCTCGCGAGCACCTTCCAGATCGTGCTGCGATTGCCGATAGTAACTCTCCGCCATCGCCTCCGAAGCGGTCGAAATCGACTCTAGCGGCCAAATGGCCGTTTTTTCGTTTTTCACGGCTGAAACGAGCTTTTGGAGCGCACGGCGATTCGGGCTCGATACCGGCATTTTAGCCAAAATCGGCCATACCTCGTCCAAACGGCCCACCGCGAGCAAAACAGCCGCCTCCAGAGCCTTCGATCCACCTTTTGGCAAGTCCAGCGCCGCCAGCAAATCACCTTCCGAATACGCCTGTAAGGCCGTCGAAGCCTTCGAAGCCTCACCTTCGCCATTCGCCACCTCCAGCTCACCCGGATCAATCACCGCCGGATAATAAAGCGCCCATTCCAGGAGGTTCTTCGCCTCCAAAACCGCGGTCCGCCGCGGAGCCGAGCCAGGAACCGCCTCAGCCGCCTCCCCCGCGCTGATGTCGACACGCCCCTGTGGATTGGAAACCTGCACCCGACCTTCGAGCACCTGATAAAAAGTCTTCCCGTTCGCATCCACCTTCACAAACAACTGCGTGCCACGCAGTGCGCCATTCGCAGCGGGTGTCTTGATGTCGATTTCGCCACTCTGCTCGCGGCTGAAAATGAAAAGCGCGCCGCCACCGAGGTCGAGCCTTGGCTTGCTATCGTCCAGCAAAGACGGCGAAATCTCCACCGTCGTGAGCTGCTCCATGCGCATGTTATACAGCCCCGTAAGTTGCACCGCGGCACGGCTCTTACGCAGCGTGCGAATGCGGTCCTGAATGGCGAGCATCTGCCCTTTTTGCGCCGCCGCCCAATTCTCTGCGCCCTTTGCCACCTCCACTCTGTTTTCCATCGCAACGATGCGTGCCTCTTGCGCGTGTGACTCAGAGAGTGATAAATTTAGTGCTATCAAAAGCAGTCCGACGTATTTCATGAGGTGTTAATCCATCCTGCCCGAGCTCAAACAATGTGTGTGAACGCCACCGTTTCTATCTCAAGGACAAAGATTGGCATGGAGGCACAGAATACTTTCAGCCGCTGCTTTTAAAACTAATACTTGGGTTACCATTCAGCCTTCGAAAGGCGAACTCCGCATGTGGCCTGCTCCCTGAGGTGGGACAGGTCATCAAAGTAGTTCCTGCGTCCTTGGGTTGATCTTGATGTTGGTTGGTTCTCTCACGCTGTCAAACGCAGCGAAGGTCGCGTCGAGCGTAGCGAGACGAGGCCGCAGCGGAGTGCGACAGCGTGCCGCCGCTTGTTCCGGGGTGCCATAGTCCAGCGAGCTGTGCGGACGGTATTCATTGTATTCACGCCGCCATTGCTCGATGACAACACGGGCCTCCGCCAGGCTGCCGAACACCTCGCGGTTGAGGCATTCGTCGCGTAGCTTGTCGTGGAACGATTCGATGTATGCGTTCTCCCAAGGTGATCCCGGTTTGATGTAGCTCATCTTGATGTGTCGATGCTGCATCCAGTCATGGATCGCATACGCGATGAACTCAGGCCCGTTGTCGCTGCGGATGTGCTCAGGCGTGCCGTGCCTGCGCATCGCAGACTCCAGCACGCCAAGCACGTCCGTGGCGCGGATCGGCCACGCCACATGCGTGGCGTGGCACTCACGCGTGTGCTCGTCGATCAAGGTAAGGATGCGAAAGGCGCTGCCGCCCTCCACCTGGTCGCTCACAAAGTCTCAGCTCCACACATGATTGCGATGCGCCGCAGCCTGCCGCCCTTGCTGCCCAAGCCTCACTCTGCGCATCCGCCGCTGGCGTTTGCGCACTTGCAGTCCTTCCTCACGTCGCAGCAACGCCGCGATCCGGCGGTAGCCGTAGCGCGGATGCTCACGGCTCAGCCGCACGATGCGAACTCGCCGATGCCTCGCCTCCGCGCTGACTTTCGCCACCCGGTAGTAGCCCGACCGTGCAAGCTCCAAGGCACGACACACCTGCGCGATCCCGCCCAAATCGCTTTGCATGGCGTATCTTGCCGCGCGTCGCTTGATGGCCGGGCTTACCATTTTTTTGCGTTGATGGCCTTCAAGATGTCGATCTGCACCGTCAAGTCCGCCACAATGCGCTTAAGCCGCCCGTTTTCCTGAGCCAGCGCCCTTGCCTAGCGCAGCTCATCGAGCTGCATCCCGCCATAGTTGCTTCGCGCCGCCTGAGGGCTCTCTCACCCCTGCGGGCAGCCTACGGCTGGCTGTCTCGCTCCGTTCGGCTGCGCTTCCACCCGTAGTAGGTCTGCTAGCTGATGTTATGACGTGCGCACACGTCCCGCACCTTCATCCCACCCTGCGCCTCGCGCAGGATGCTCACGATCTTCTCTTCACTGTGTCTGCTCTTTTTCATGGTGTTCTGCTCTCCTGGTTTCGGAGCCAGAACTACATTTTACAACCGTCCTACTTTCAGGGACCAGGCCACTCGGCAATGTTTTCCCATCTTGACTCTTTTCACGCGGCCCGGCATTCTCGCGGCCCGGAATAAATCCAATCACAACTCACACCTTCATTTTATGGCCATCAAAGTCGGAATCATCGGAGCAGGCGGCATGTTGCAGTATCACGCGGCGGGTTTCCGCCAGGCAGGCGCAGAAATCGTGGCCGTGGCAGATGCCGCGCCCGGAGCCGCGAAGCGGGCGGCGGAGAAGTATGGCATCGCGAAGTCCTACGAATCCGTCGGTGCCATGCTCAAAGGCAGCCCGGAGATCAAGGCCATCAGCGTCATCGTCCCGAACAAGTTTCACAAGCCGCTCACCGTCCAGTGCCTCAAAGCCGGCAAACATGTCTTCTCTGAAAAACCCCCCGCGATGAACGCCAAGGAGGTCAAAGAAATCATCGACGCCGCCAAGGCCGCGAAGCGCAAGGTGCTCTTCAACTTCAACAACCGCGCCCGCCCCGAATCGCAGGCCATGATGAAGTACATCACCGATGGCACCGTGGGCAAAATCAACTCCGCCCAGGCCAAGTGGATTCGCCGTACCGGCATCCCCGGCTTCGGCGGCTGGTTCACCACCAAGGCCCTCTCCGGCGGCGGTCCGCTCATCGACCTCCTGCACATGATCGACCTCGCCATGTATTTCATGGGCTATCCCGAGCCAGCTCACGTCCTCGGCCAGACATTCTCCGAATTCATCACCGACAAGCAATTCAAGGGCCCTTGGGGCATCCCCGACCGCGCCGATGGCACCACCGATGTGGAAAACGCCGCGCACGGCTTCGTCACCTTCAAAGGCGGCCAAGTGCTCAGCCTCCAAGTCTCCTGGGCGGAGATGGTGAAGCGTGAGGAAGTCTCCGTCGTCTTCCAAGGCACGAAGGCCGGTGGCAAGGTCGAGCGCCTCTTCGGCATCGACGGCCTCGACAACACCGCCATCGACACCTGCGAGCTCTACGTGCAGGAAAACGGCCACAGCGTGAACCGCAGCATCATCACCCCTGCCTGCGAAGACATGGGCCGCATCGGTTCCGCCGCGAACTTCATCCACGCCATCGAAGGCAAAGCCGCCCCGCTCAACACCCCCGAGCAGGCCCTCCGTCTCATGCAAGTCATCGACGCCATCTACGCCTCCGCGAAGACGAAGAAGCCGGTGTCTATTTAAAGCGCTATCCATTGAAAACCAACGGGGAGAGCGGGTGCATGCCTGCTCTCCTTTTGTTTTTGGATGAGCTGACTCTTCGTATAAGAAAACGTCCGTTTTCCGATCTGGATATCGATCGCGCTTCATTCGCTTTCGGCGTGCTGACGCCCGCCGCTACGAATAACGAATGGCACCACCACTCACTCCGCCTTCTTCTTTTTCTTCCCACCGGCTTTCTTCGGATCGGTGCCGCCGTTGGGGCTGAGGCGCTGCCACCAGTCGGGGCCTTCGGTGTTGATGGCCGTATTGTGAGCGATGAGTTTTTGCTTCATCTCGGCCAAGCGGGCAGGCTCCTTGTCTTTGAGATCGGTGGTCTCTTTGGGATCGTCTTTGAGGTCGTAGAGCTCGAATTCGGTCAGCTCAGCATTGGCGAGGATTTTCCAGTCTTCCACCCGCATGGCGATTTTGGCGTTGGGGGCCATGTGCAGGCGCCAGAAGAGCGGCTGCGGACGCTCGAGCTTCGTGGCACTGCCATCGAGAGCGGCGAGAGCGTTCACACCGTCGAGCGTGCGATCCTTCGGCGCCTCGACACTGGCGATGCCGAGCATCGTGGGAAACATATCGCTGCCGATGACGGGCACGTCGCTCGTGGTGCCGGGTTTGATCTTGCCAGGCCAGCGAGCGAGGCCAGGAACGCGGATGCCCCCCTCGTGCAGATCACGTTTACGACCGCGAAGGCCGCCGCTGGAGCCGCGACCGGGGGATTGGATACCATCGCCCTCGGGGCCGTTGTCGGAGGTGAAGAAGACGAAGGTGCTCTCGGCCAGTTTTTGCTCGTCGAGCATCTTCATGAGCATGCCAAAGGCGTGATCCATCTGCGTGACGTTCGCGTGATGCTCACGCTGGATGTCGTCGGTAAGGTCTGGGTAGAGCGCTTTGAACTTCGGATCGGATTTGATGGGGTAGTGCGGCTCATGCGTCCACACGGCGAGGAAGAAGGGCTTTGACGCATCGCGCTTCTCTTTGAGCCAGGTGATGGCTTCACTCACCACGAGCGGGGCGGAGTAGCCCTGCATCTGGCCGACGGGCTGACCGTTGCGGGCGAAGTTGTTCGGATTCTCGTGCGAAGGACCGGCGTTGTTTTGCGTGGCCAGCCACCAGTCATAGCCGTGATCCCCCGGCTGCGGCTGGGCGGAATTGTTGAAGAGGCCGTTGAGATGCCATTTGCCGCTGTGGCAGGTGCTGTAACCCGCTTTCTTCAGCAGCGAGGGCAGCGTGATCTCGCTCGCGCGCAGATGCACTTCCGAGCCCTCGGCGATCCAGGTGTAAACGCCATTCCGATGCGGCGTGCGGCCGGTGAGCAAGGCGGAACGCGAGGGGCTGCACACGGCGCTACCGGAGTAGCATTGCTTGAGCCTCACGCCCTGCTTCGCAAAGGCATCCAAATTGGGCGATTGGATGATCGGATGCCCGAAACAGCCGAGATCGCCGTAACCGAGGTCATCCGCGAGGAAGAGGATGAGGTTCGGCTGCGCCGAAAATGACGAATGAAGAATGCAGAATGACGAAAAGAGGGTGGCAAGGAGGCGCATCGGAGGCCTTCAACGTTCCCGGGTCCGGCGAAAATACCGTCTTTCCATCACTCCGGGCACAATTTGCGCTTCTCCCATTCGTTTGGAGACGTAGCTTTTCACAAACCATGAGACTCCCCACCTTCCTTCTGGCCTGCCTGTTGTTCTTTGCCGCCTCACTGCACGCCCAGCAGCGGGTGGATGAACGCGAACTCCATAGCTGGGCGGATCGTGGTGATGCCGATGCACAGTTTGAGCTCGGCGTGCGCCAGATCACCGGTGAAGGAATGGAAAAGAAGCCGAAGACCGGTGCTGCCTGGATCGAAAAGGCCGCCAAGCAAAAGCACCGCCAGGCCATGCATGTGCTGGGCACGCTCTATCAGGACGGTCTCGGCGTGAAGAAGGACCTCGCCAAGGCGCACGAGTGGTATGAAAAAGGTGCGGCGGTGGGCTTTCCTGTTTCCCAACATGCGCTCGGAGCGCTTTACGAGACGGGTGAGGGCGTCACCAAAGATCCCGCGAAAGCAGCGGAGTGGTTCAAGAAAGCTGCCGAGCAAGGTCACGCCCAATCACAGACCGCCTACGCCTCGAAGCTGGAAAACGGCGGCGGCGTGCCGAAAAGCGCCGCGAAGGCCGCCCTGTGGTATTTGAAGGCCGCGCAGCAGGGCTACATCCTCGCCATGAGCCGCATCGCGAATCTGTATTACACCGGCCAGGGCGTGCCGGTCGATTTCCGTCGGGCGAAGGCTTGGTATCAGCGTGCCGCCACCTCCGAGGATCCCTGGTCGTCAAACAACCTCGCCTGGTTCCTCGCCACCTGCCCGGATGAAAACATGCACAATGGCGAGATGGCCGTGGAACTCGCCCGCCGAGCCTTGAAGCTCGTCACCGAAATCGCCCAAGAGGAAGAGCAGCCCTACGAGATGATCGATACCATGGCCGCGGCCTTGGCCCGCAATGGCGAATTCAAAGAAGCCGAGCTTTGGCAGAAGCGCTCCATCGCCCTCCTCGCTGAGGACAAAGAGGTGACGGCAGAGGACCGCAAGAAGCTCGACACCGAATTCAGCACCCGCCTGAAGCTCTACCAGAAGCAGGCTCCCTTTGCCGAACCCGAAGCCGAGGGCGAAGAAGGTGCCGAACCTCTCCCGCAAGACACCATCCTCCAGGAACAGGGCCTTCCCGAAACGCCGAAAAAAGCCCCGAAGAAGCCGAATCGCGGCACGGTCGTCTGAATTCGATGGGCGGAGTCTTTTGAGACAGCGGAGAAAAAGTGCTCAGTAAGCCGTGCTCAGTGCTCAGATTTGCCCTTGCACCACGTTTCATGCTCCGATCTTGTCGTTCACCTCTCCGATCCTGCCCAAAAACCCCACTGAGCACTGAGAACTGAGCACTTCCCTACTTTCTGCTCTTCGCCCTTTGCTTCACGCGCCCATGTCCACCCTTACCGTCCGAGCCGCCAGCCTCCCACCGCCGATCCCCGGCCTCAACCGCGCCCTTCGCAAGCCGAAGAAAAACATCCCGCAGACCAAGATCGAGCGGGACCACATCCTTTCCAAGGTGCGCGACTATGCGCAGCAGGTCGGTCTCGTGCCGCCCATCCCGCTGGATGAGCTCAGCCAGCACACGGACAAGCTCATGGCCATTGAGGGCTTCGATCCCATCCATCGCGATTACATCGGCGTGCTCATGGCGAATGAAAGCTGGCGCGAACACCTCGCGACCGTCCCCTTCGAAAAACGCCTGCTTTTGATGCCCAAATGCCTCCGCGTCGAAAGCAAGTGCCCCGCGCCCTTTGATGAGTTCGGCCTGCTCTGCAAGCAGTGCGGCCTGTGCAGCATCCAGGACTTCCAAAACGAGGCCGAAAAGCTCGGCTACGCCGTCTTGGTGGCCGAAGGCAGCGCCATCGTCATGTCACTCATCCAGACGGGCAAGATCGAAGCCATCGTCGGCATCTCCTGCCTGCCTGTTTTGGAAAGAACCTTTCCGTATGTGGAAGCCGCCGCCATTCCCGCCGTCGCCGTGCCTTTGCTCCAGGACGACTGCATTGATACCGTCGTCGATATCGACTGGGTGTGGGACTACATCCACCTCACCAGCGAGGACAAAACACGCCGCCTGAACCTCAACGAACTGCACGACGAGGTAAAGACGTGGTTCACCCGTGAGTCACTCGATGCCCTCATGGGTCCGCCGCGTGGCCACACCGAGGAAATCTCACGCGACTGGCTCGCCCGCGCCGGCAAGCGCTGGCGGCCGTTTTTGACCGTCGCCGCCTACCAGGCTCTCCGCGATGATCCCGAGGCTCCGATCAGCGATTCCATCAAACGCGCCGCCATCTCCGTCGAGATCTTCCACAAAGCCTCGCTCGTGCATGACGACATCGAGGACGGTGACGCCGAGCGTTACGGCGAAACCACGCTGCACACCGAGCACGGCATTCCTGTGGCCCTCAACATCGGCGACCTGCTCATCGGTGAAGGTTACCGCCTCCTCGCCGAGAGCGACCTGCCTGCGCATGTCCGCAGTGCAGCATTGCTCGTCGCCGCGGAAGGCCAGCGTGAGCTTTGCATCGGCCAGGGTGCCGAATTGCTCTGGACGCGCCACCCTGTGGCCCTCACCAGCCAGCAGGTACTCGAAATCTTCCGCAGCAAAACTGCGCCCGCCTTTGAAGTCGCCCTCAAGGTCGGTGCCGCGCTCGCCGGCCGCCTCGATGAATGTGCCGACGTTCTCCACACCTACAGCGAGAACCTCGGCATCGCCTACCAGATCCGCGATGACATTGATGACCTCGGCGAGGACAGCGCCGCCGCCAACGAATGGAGCATGCGCCCCAGCATCATCCTCTCCCTCCTCCGCGAGAAGAGCCAAGGCAGCGTCAAAGACACCATGGAAGCCCTTTGGAACGGCCACCCCTGCGAAAAGCCCACCAATGCCCTCATCCGCGATTGGTCCCACGACAGCGGTGCCTATGAAAAAGCCACCACGTTGCTCGAAGGCTACAAAGAGGCCGCCATCCGCAGTTTGCAGGAAGTCGAGATTCCCAATCTCAAAGGCCTGCTGCGCCGCGTCATCGGCAAAATCTTCAACGAACTCGAAATCAAAGGCTGGTGCCGCGAATTCGAGCAGAAGAACCTCAATCCCGAGATCCTCGCCGAAGCTGCCAAAGCCGCCGAACACCTGGTGGCGGTGCCGCAGAAGGCGTGAGCGTAACGTTGAAGCTTCCGCCACCCAACCTTCCACCATTCCCGCACAGCACCGGGCCTTGTGTTCATGAGGGGCACCGCTATGGGTGGCCGTTCGATTTTGCTCCTCCGACCATGCCCGACGCCGCCCTCCCCACCGAACATACCGATCCTGTAAACACCCAGATCCTCTCCGTGAGCGAGGATTGCGTGAAGGGATTCCACCAGCATCCCTTTCAGTTCATCGCCGAGCAAAGCGGCGTGCCCTTTGACACCGTGGTGGAGCGCATCCGCGCCATGCTGGCCGCCGGCGTGATCCGCCGCGTGCGCCAGACGCTGCTGGCGAACAAACTCGCCGAAGGTGCCCTCATCGCCTGGAAAGTGCCGACCGAAAAGCTCGACGCCGCTTTCGATTTCCTCTTCAAACAAGATCCCTTCAGCGGTCACGTCGTTCTTCGCAGCACGGACCGTGAGGTCAGCGGCAGTGACTTTCGCCTCTGGACCACGCTGAAAGTGCCGCAGGACAGAAATATCAACGAGCACTGCGATCTTCTGAAGCGTCTCATCGGTGCCGAAGACTACTACACCATGCAGGCACACGGCATTTTTGCCCTCGGCGTGGGCCATGTGCGCCGCAAGACCATGGAACCCGGCGAAAAGGCCGATGAACCCGCGAAGATGATGACCACCAACATCGCCGATCTCGACGCGGAAGAGTGGAATGTGCTCCTCAACCTCAAAGGCGACCTCAAGCCCGAAGAGATCGGCCCTGAGCCATGGGCAGGCCGTGCCAAAGATGCCGGCGTGAGCCTCGAACGCTTCTGTGAAGTGGCAAAGCAGCTCGACAAGAAAGGCGTCATCGGCCGCTTCTCGACCTTCCTGGAGCATGTGAAGCCCAGCGCCAGCGGTCAGCGTGTCACCCGCTTCAACGCCCTCTTCCATTGGCGTGTGCCACAAGGCATGGAAGAACGCGCCGGCAGCGAGGTGGGCCGTCATCCCATCATGACTCACTGCTACTGGCGTGAAGGCGGCGAGCGCTTTGCCAATGTGAACATCATGGGCGTCATCCACGGCACCGACAAGGACACCGTCCTCACCCACAAGGCCGCCATCGACAAGCATCTCGCTGATATCAACATCCCCCTGCTCTACACGAACGTCTTCTGGGGCGGCCGCAGCGAGATCAAACCCAGCGAAATCAGCCCCATCATCTACAAGCAGTTCCACGAGCAGTGGAAGGATGTCGCCGGGCCGGTGATTTGAGAGCGGACCGGTGAATAGCTTGTCGAGCCACGGGGAAGTCTGACGACTTCCACTACGGGGGAGACTGTCACCAGTGCATTCGTAGCAGCAAACGTCCGTTTGCCCACCGGGGTCTCATCAGATGTTCCACACGCAGCCATGCCCCATTCCTGGCTCAGGCATGTCTTGACCTTCCGCTCGCAGGCTCTACTCTCCTTCCTCTCCAAAACGGGGGCGTACTGGTTTCGACGGGTCGTCTGAGTTCGGAGCTGCATGCCGAGGATGATTCGTTGGCCTCGTTAAAATCGCGGATCAAAAACATAAATGTGAACTCTAACGAGCTCGCTCTCGCGGCTTAAGCCCCGCGACATCGTGCAGGCAATGTCTGGTAGCCTGCCCGATGCCACTACCAGGCTGGTTTGATCACCGGGCGACCGGGTGACAAACAAGATCTAACAGGACGCTGGGTGAAGAGTAGGCCGTCTCAAGCCGCCTCCCGCCGAGACTAAACATGAGACTGAGCATGGAGATGCTGCGGATAACGGCGGTTCGGACAGGGGTTCAACTCCCCTCGCCTCCACCACCTTGATTTACAAGGTGGTGGACACCTGAAATGGTGAAACTAAGAACAAAACTAAGAACACACTCGACCAAATTTGGCGATGTTTCGGGAGGTCCAATGGGCGCGTAAAAATGCCTTACGGGCTATGAAGTACCCAGGCAGTTTCAGTTATGTAGGCCGGTCACCTCTTCACCGTCGCTGTTCCTGTCTGTCGCCCTGATGAATCTCGGAAGGTGATGGTGTTACCTCTGACGGTGCTGGTGCCTGTGATTCTTCCTGATGAATCGCGGTAGGTCGTCACTCCAGAGGATGAGCTGGAGGATGTCCCGCTGATCCGCCCCTGAGCATCCCGGCAGGTCGTTTTCGTTCCACTGGTGCTTGAAGTGCCGGTCATTCTTCCTTGAGCATCGCGGAAGGTTGTTTTCCCGGTGCTCAATTGCATGGCTGTTCCTGTCAACCTTCCCTGGGCATCTCTGAAAGTCGTCTTGGAACCTGATGAGTTCGTGGTTGTTGTCGATTTACCCTTCTCGTCTCTCAGGCTGGTATTTTTACCGGCGAGGGACGAGGCAGGATCACCAAAGGCAAGGACGGGTAGCAGAAGGGCCAGAATCAGCTTCATGAGGTCTTTCGACGACGTGAGTATGGAAATCTTCACCCCTGCACATCAAAAGGAAGATTGAAATACTCGAACACTGCCTTGGTCCGGTCGAATATCTGGCGCTCGCTCATTCCGGCACGTTCACACATCTCATTCATCGGCACAAAACCACCGCTGATGAACTGAACCACCTCCAAGGGACTGATGCTAACTTTGACCTGGCTCTGACCTTTCACCTTCAATGCATCCAGGGATTCGAGACAACACATCACCATCATCATCAGGTTTTCAGAGTCCAGATTGCAGAAAAACAGCCAGTAGGGCCAGACCTCCCAAAGCTGCTTGTAGAACGCTCTGACTTCTGGGATGGCGTAGATTTCTCGGGGGTCGTGATTGTAGCCGTCGATCATCAGAGCCACGCTGTTCATCATGGCTTCCAGCTTCTTGCCTTTCGGCAGTTGGCTGTTGCCGAACCTGGACAAGAAATCCTTGGCATCACCGGCTTCGACACGATCCCGGCTGAACTGATAGAGGATGAGGTCGGTCGAGGGCATAGGAACAACAGGCTTATTGAATCATAGCGATAGCCTGGCCAATAAAGGCGGAGCAAATGAGGCCCTGGCTTTCAAAATACTCAGTTGCAACACCAAGCAGTCGAGCTGTTTGAAACCCATCCACATCATTACCTCCAATGAGCTCAAAGACAGGTGAGCCGCTCATTCGATCTGGATGAGTTACTGTCGTGGAGTGCGTTGTGCCTGGATATTTATAACCGTGCAGTCGATCCATTTTGCCTAGAATGTGCGTCGCTCTTGTAACGCCTAGCAAGGAAGATGCCGCTGGATCAATCGACTCGAATGCAAAAGCGAAGGCTGTTGAAGGAACAGTATTAGTGGACTTGGCCCACTTGTTCCGGCCACGAGGAAAACCGATTGCCACACAGATTGTGCCTGGAGTTGGCGAACTGGAAGCCAAAGTATCCTGCGTGCTAAATCGAAACTCAGTAGCCAGCTTTAGACCATCTCCTTCATTGAGCTCAAATACCGCAATATCAAGCGACGGAGACGTAGTAGATGCGCACAGCTTTCCACCTCCAATATCTCGCTTTTCGGACATCGTAGCGCAGAACCGCTGGAATTTGCCTCCTGCGCGATAAACAAAATCTGTCAGCGGTTTTGCGCCTACCACATGCGCCGCAGTGATAAGAAACCGGGAATCTTCCATGCGAAAGCCAAATGCGGATGCAATCAGCTCTATGCCATCGTCTTCTGATTCATAGCGATAGATTGGAATACTAAACTCAAGCAAATCGGCGACATTCATAGAACAAGCCTCACCATATCCTGTGACAGCGAGAGCCTGTCCACCGACAGCACGCCCAGCTTGAGAGCTGTGGCGACGAGTTCAGGAGCGTCGAAAAAGGAGAGGCTGGGATGGTTAGATAGGGCGATGCGATCCATTGGGCTGGTCGTGCCTGCGGCGAAGAACCAGGCTTTGATAAGCCATGAGGCGAGATCAGGATCTGTCACCTTGACTGGCTGGCTTGCTGAATAGCAGCCTGCTTTCTTGGTCCGATGCACGAAACCAAGGTCTTGAATCAAGCCGAGGGAATAACGACCTGAGCGGCGGACGGTTTCTTTTTCGCCGAATGACTCGGTCAGCTTTCTCAACAACTGTTCCAGCTTCAACTCAGGTTGAACGCGAAGCATTCGACCAATCGTTGTCGCCACCTCTTGCAGGAATGGGTAGCAGGCTGATGCGAGTCCCCAGGACAGCACACGGTCCTTCTCTGGATCACCAGACGCCTGAAACAAGTGGATTGCCTCAGCGCGCAGAGGCTCAAGCTCACCTGGTTCAACGAGCGCATGGCGAAGGTATCGAAGCGACTTCTGTATGCTGTCGCGGCCGGAAATCTCGGCACTGATGACACTGCGCATGGCTTCCACCCATTCATCACCATCAATGCCTTCAGCGCGCAAGCGCAGTCCTTCTCTTAGCCACGCAGCACTCAAGCGGCGGTTGAAGGCGATGGAACGTGCGGATGGAAGACTCATGCTAAACGTGCTCGGGAAAATTCAATAAAGGGGACTACAAGTTCATCAAGACTAGCGCCTCCATGACACACGAGAACATCGCCGGGCGTTGTGAATGCGCCACGTCCAGTGTGAATCAAAGGAAGATAATTCTGCGGGAGAATTTTGCTGTGCCATGGCATTGCCTTGGTCTGCAAAGCTGACGCCGAATGATCTCGCAAAGTCGGGTCTTGATAAATACGCACTCTCTGACCACAACGGTCCACCAGGACTCCCTCGGACGGGCTGCCAGTGCCAACAGCCTCTAAGTTTCCATGATCAGCTGTGAGAAAGACTTTGTATCCAGCCCGCAGGGATTCAGAGACCACTTCTTTGAGGAATGAGTGGCTCGCCCAGAGTCGGAGCTGATCAAGCAGTCCACGCCAGCCCAGGGTGGCTCCATGCATCATTTCGTCGGGCATTGTGACGGTGATGCCTAGCGCTTGCGGGGCTTGTGAGATCGCATCAAAAACCACGCTCAAATCAGAGTGTTGTCCTTGAACCACCAGGTGATGGCTCCTGGTCACCCTTGGTAACGCGCCGTCCCACCAAGATTTCCACCGCTTCCCATCCGTATCTGTTCGGGCGATGGTCTTCTCGAAATAGATGGGCAGTTCGCCAGAATAGATGGCTTGTCGGCAGACATTCGTGATGCTGGGTAGCAATGTGAAGCACAAATCTTCACCAATAAGAATGTCGTCATGGGCGGAATCCAATTCAGGCTTCAAGAGCTTCCACTGGCTAAACGAAAGACCATCTAGCACCAGCAGCACCACCTTGTCACCGGCACTCACCTTTCTGGCGAGAAATTTGGGTATGTGGTGCGTGACCACAGGACGAGTTGGCGGCAGGTTGTGGAGGCCATCCAGATTGCGCACCACCCACTGCTGAAACTGTTTGTCCATGGGAATCCAAAACTGATCCCAAAACTCGGCTGTCTTTGCCTGTGGACGATCCGCCGCAAACCAAGCCGCGACATGTGATGAATATCGGTTCGCGAAGCGCAGCCAGTCCTGATACGAGGCATCTTCATCCGGCAGTGTCTTTGCCAATGCTTCTCGTTGTTGAATCAGCTCGTTGCTCGCCAGTTTGGCGGACTGGTCGGCCACTCCAATCCGGCACCACTCCAGAGGCAGCTTTCTAGAGCTTGGCGGCAGAATTATTGGAGTCAGAAGGCCTTCAGTGAACAGGTTGTCCATGAACACTCGAATACGATTATCCTCAAATGGCACTCTGTCATGAAGCCGGTCCTTCAGCTTGGCTTCTCCGACCAGCCACGTCTCCCACTCCACCTGCATAAACTCCCAGAATCGTGCAGGCACACGAATCATTTCCCCAATGTTGCTTGGCTTGCCAGTGATGCTAGCACCAATCTGTTCCAGCCTTGCGACAATCGCCTCTGGGAGACGCTGTCCATTAAAATGCAGCTCGGTCAGGTAGCGGATGAGATCCGTAAAGTCCTCGATTAACGTGGGCTCGATTCGATAGCCCAAACGCAGGATCAAATCGGCGGTCTCTCTGTCGCTCAAGATGTGCCCCGGAATCTGGTCCCTCTTCTCCCAGAGACGGGAAAGGATCATCGGCTCCAGCTCTTTGAGCACTTTTCTGGACAGCTTGGGAAACACATCCCCAAGTGCCACCTCGATCTTGCGACAGGCTTGGTAAACATCGGCAGGTAGTCGGCGGAAGCCTTCAGGATGCTCATCGAGCACGATGACGTAGCAACATGGCTCTCCCGCTTCCAATCGTGACCGCATCTCCGCTTCGTAAAAATAACGGAACATCAGAGGATCATCAAAGAGCACGATGTCTGCTCCACGGTCCGCTAGCAGCCGGGTTACCTTGTCACTGCGGAACAGACCATCAGCATCCTCCACGGCCCACAAGGGGGCGATGTCGGGATGGATTCGGTCGATGAGTTGAGATTCCCAGGTGATCACGAGGCTTGGATGGAAAGGATGGTCAGAGGTTCAAGTTGGGGCAGCAAGTGGCGCTGGTGATCAAGCTCAGCCATGCGCTTGCTTTCATCAGCCTCAAGATGTCGGAGTCGGTAGCCACGCACTTCGTTGAGCCCTACCTGATCGAGTATTCGTCGGCGGGACGTGAAATGATATTGAGCCTTCTGCTTCTCTTCCTGCCAACGCTCACGATGCTGGCGTTCCATGTCCTGCCAGAGGTTACGACCTTCCTCGGTGGCGGCGTGGTAAAGTTCATCATAGAGCTGGAGAGATTCCTGACCCGTCGTCCAGCCTGACATCTTCAAATCGAGGGATGGCAGGCGCTCCCAGACGTGTCGTGCCGTCGTTGCGTAGGCTTTCCCATCACGGCTCAGGAATACCGGGAACACTCTCGCCCGGTTGAAATCAAAGGACGAAAGGCGCAGCATCCAGAGCGACCAGGTGCCGTCCACGGATCGAGGGAGTCCCGAGGTGGTGAAGGTGGGTATTGGCTCGCCTTTGCCAGACACAGGCAGTCGCCCAAGCAAGCCTCGAATGCGCGGGTGATCGAGATTCAACAATACGCCACCACGTTCCCCAGAGGAAGCGCCAGGAAAGAGTGCCTCAAAGCTCTCCGTCTCTCCCGGCCACTGAACGCTCACGGAGCCATCGGTTCGACGATCAAATCGACCCTCACCAGCTTCCACATGAAACCGGGTTAGCATCTCCAGAAGATCACCTAGCGGCTGGCTTGATACTGCATCCAAGTCCCGTCCCTCTGGTGATTGCTCTGAGATAAACAGTCGGGTGCTTCGATTCTCTGTGGCTTCCTCTCTCACTAACTGCGTCAAACGCTCCGCTTCTTCGCCTACGCGGTCAGGATGCAGCAAGGCTTCCACGAACAACCGGTCGAACATCCGGTTGCCCTCCACGGAATCCAAAAGGTCGGTGGTCTTGTCCACGCCGAATTCTTCCAGGATCACCCGCAGCTTCGTCTCCAGCACTTCTTGGATGCGATACTCCACCGAATCTTCCAGCAGGAAGTTCAGCGCCTTCACGATGTGCTTTTGCCCGATACGGTCGAGACGGCCAATGCGCTGTTCGAGGGCCATTGGACGCCAACCAAGGTCGAAGTTGATGATGACGTGGCAAAACTGAAGGTTCAGACCTTCACCACCAGCATCCGTCGAGATCATCACCCGCACATCCTCGGAAAACCGCTTCTGCACGGTCTTCCTCTCCTCCAGCGTCAGGCTGCCATTCAGACAGACCACGGAGATGCCTCTTGCCTGAAGGAACTCCGCTAGCATTTGCTGGGTGGGGACAAACTCGGTGAAAATCAGCACCTTGAGTTCTGGATCTTGTTCCTCTGATTGCACTCGATACACCCAATCAAGCAGAGCTTTGGCTTTGGCGTCTGGTCCTTGGGCTTCGACTTTTCGAGCGGCATCGAGGAGAAGGCGAACCTCATCCTTCTCATTGTCCATGGCCTTTAATCGTTGCCGCAGAATGGTGTCCAGTTGCTCCTGTCCATCCAGTTCGCCCCACTCGTTCTCGTCCAGGTTGCCGAGAAAATCGAGCTGCCCATCCGCTGCTTGAGCGGGTTGATTCAGCACATCCAGTCGTCGTTGCAGAGTTGCAGCTATGGCACGGGTGGAACTGCTCACCAGACGTTGCATCAGCACCATGAGGAAGCCGATGTGCGTCTTCTTCTCCCGCATGGCCTGGTTGTAGCCTTCCCGCACATACTCGGTCACGGCATCGTAGAGCGCCTTCTGGGCATCATGTCCTTCCCATGAGACACCCACCAGTTTCGTCAGCCTGGGTTTGAAGAGAGGCTGGCCGTCATTCGTGATCGCCTGCCGCTTCTCAGTGCGCACCACATACGGAGCCACTCGATCCCGCGTCACTGAGGATTCGTCAGGAAAGGCTTCGGCATCCAGCAGGGACATCAGGCGGTGGAAGGCATCGGTCTTGCCTTGGTGCGGCGTGGCAGACAGCAGCAGCAAGTAAGGTGAAGCCTCGGCTAGCAGTCTTGCCATCGCGTGTCGTCCCACAGTCTCCGAGCTTCCCGCCACACGATGGGATTCATCAATGATGATCAAATCCCAGCCCGCACCAGCCAGGCTGAGAATACGGTCCTTGTTGAAGGCGTCGATGCGCTCCTGACTCCAGCCTTTGCGACTGTCGAGAGGCTTCACTCCATCCATGCTGCAAATCACCCGGTCATGGCTCCGCCAGACATTCTCTTCCTGGGAGATTTGGCGGTAGGCTTCAAACTGTCCGGGATCGAAGTGACGAAAGTCCTCACCAAAACGGTCACGCATCTCGACAATCCACTGCGGGATCAGGCCCTTGGGCGCTACCACCAGCACACGCTTTACCAGACCACGCAGCTTCAGTTCACGCACGGCCAGACCGGCCTCGATGGTCTTGCCCAAACCCACCTCATCGGCCAGGAGGTAGCGCACCTTCCCGGGATTGCTGATCACCTTGCGCAAGGCACGAATCTGATGCGGCAGCGGGATCACGGCAGAATCAATCGGAGCCAGCAGTTTGTCATCATTCAGCAGGTCCACCAAACGACCTGCCACAGATGCAAACTTCACGCGGAGGATGGCACCTTCGCTTCTCACCGCTCCATCCACTGATTCTGTGGTGATCTCCTCGGGACGATGCAGTAAAACCGTGTTCAGAGACGGCAGCCAAATCCGATAACGCTTCTGCCCCCAAAGCTCATCGGCATCCATGATCCGACCCGCCGTCTTGTGCGGCAGAGACCAGATCCATGAGCCAGGTTGCGGAGGTCCCATGGTCAAAGTTGCTTCTTGGCCTCCGCTTCTGCATGATGTTCGGCTATTTCCTCGGCTAGCTCGTTCAGCACAAACACGACCAATTGCTCTGTGGTGAGAGACCGCTCATCGTCGCGCCAAACGAGTTTAAGGGTGTGGTCAAAGTCGGGCCGTAGAATAAACTTTCTCACCAAATCTCTCTCGGAGGATGGATCAATTGCTCCGAACTTCGAGTGAGCGAGGTAAAAACAGAGTCCCGCGTCTGTCAGACTGTTGGTGTATTGCTGATAGTAGCGCATCCACAATCTCACCCGATAAGGGCACGACACAGTCAGCTCCTGATCTCCACTTTTCCTGGGATCAACAGTGAACTTCATCGCTTCGGAAGATTGCCCAATCGTCTCAAACTGGTCTTTCAGTGATGCCAGTGCAGACTTAATGGCATCCCGAACAATCTGAACACCTTCCTCGGAACTACCCAACTGCTGAGCGCGCTTACTCCCCGACACTCGCTGATCCAGGCTGCGAAACCGAGAAAGCGCATTCTCAATGGCAGAAAACTTCTCAACGGTCCGAGTCGTATCCACGGCGCGCTTGATTTCATCCACGACTGCCGGAACACCATGGGATGCCATTGCTGCCAGCTTGCTGGCGAGAATGGGTGAAAATGCTTTTACATCCACTTCGGTGACATCCTTCCAGATTGGGAGAACCACCTTGCGTTCGACCGTCTCCAGCGAGAACAAACCATCCAGCTCGGCCTGCGGCCATTTCTTGGTGAAGAAATGCTTGCTCAGAACCACAATGCCAAAGTCAGCCTGGTTCAGGCCCTCACTGATTTTCCTGAGAAGGCTGTCACCCATGGTCAGCACAAACTTGTCATACCAGACCTCGAACCCAGCATCACTCAGCGCATGGGCCAATGGCTCCACGAAGTCCTCTTTATCCTCGGAGGCATGGCTGATGAATAGTTTGGCTGCTTCCATAAAGTTCGTTTCTTCAAATCACCCCTGAGCACGCATCTCGGCCATGTCGTGGATCATCTGGAGCTGTTCATCTTCTTCGATCACGTTGTCCGGCAGGTGCTGGGCGATGGCGAGGATGGTGCCGTAGTCTTTGCGGGCGAAGCATTCTTTGAAGCCCGTGCGCACGGCCTCGGTGCGGACCTCCTTGGCCTTCTTGCGGCTTCCTTTCTTGACGGCTGCTGGCATGGCGAGGGGCAAAGCAGGCTGGTTGGCATCCCCAGGTTTAGGCCGGGCAATGCCAGCGTCATCACAGAGCGCCCAGAACTCTTCCAGCAGACGTTTGTTGCGGATGGCTTCCACGTCCACGGCCTTCGCGGGATCAGGCACATACCAGCGGTCCTTGGCTCGGGCTTGAAGCCGGTTGTCATCCTTGGGCAGGTTACGAAGATCCTTGTTCTGGGTGGACAGGTAACTATGAATCTGGCTGGGCACTTCTTCGTGGCCTCTATATTGGAGGAAGTTTTGTTCCAGCAGTAGGCGCAGTTCAGGCCGGGCTTCAAACTTCTTCCAGCTCGCGGAGAGCTGCTGCATGAAGTCGGGCTGAATGTCCTGGTAGGTGGATGGTGTCTTCTTTAGGTGTCCACGCAGCCAGTCGATGGCGCTCTTCTCGTCTTCCACAAAGATGCTCATCTGGCCGACGCCTTCCATCTGGGCACGCTTCTTGTCGAACTCCGCCACTTGCTCGGAGAGGAAGAACATGCCTTCGCGTTCGGGGAATTTGTCCGCAAGCTCCCGCTGAAACTCGGCGGAACTTAGAGGCACCGGCACGCTATGACCGACGAAGAAGGCGACCATGCGATCATACAAAATTCGCGGGTCACGTTCAGCAATGAACTCCAACTCTCCTCCTCTAGGTTTTAGAATTGGGAGATTGCGAAGATGGGTCCGCATGAAATCCCAAACGCCTTCTAAGGTGTGTCCACTTTTGCTAAACCGCTCTTCAAGGCCGCCATTTGGTTTGTAAGCACTGATGACCAAGTCTTGCTTCACCGCAGTGGGTGTGGTTACAGCTTTGAAGCTTCCACTTTGCTTATCCAACGCTGACACATTGGCCACTACAAATCCAGATTCTTGGAGTGCGCTTTGGATGGCGTTCCATACGGAAGCTTGAGTATTTGAAAACTCGACCGTGAGCCAGCGACCTGGCTTCAAGCACCTAAAGGCCTGTGAGAAGCAATTGGTGATAATTGCTCGGTATGAATCAAGCGTCTGTGGATTCGTCTTTTTCCGGCGGTGAACAACCGCTTCCTGACCTGTATTTGTCTCAAGCGCTAGCCATGCTTCATGGAGCAAACTCAGGTCGGAATAAATGATGTTACTGCCAAATGGAGGATCTATGAAAATGTAGTCGAGGGAGTTATCTCTCATCATGTCAGGCGCAGCACCTGACTGAGTCGAAATGCATACATCACCGATGAGCCGAGTCTCTGCCCATACCTTTTTCAACCGCTTAACTTTGTTCGATAACCCAACGAAGACGTTCGATTCAACCGATAGCGATGGGATATACAACGTTCCGCTCAAAGGGTTGTATGGGAATGAAACATCCGGACGCCATCTGTTCATTCTGCTTAAATTCACCAGCATGCCACTGACAGCAAAACGGATGGCATTGCGCAATCGAACGTCGGAAACTTTACTTACCCTAGCCCAAATATCCGCGATGATGGCAAGATTGCGACGAGTATAAAAACGATCAACCGAGAGAAGGCCAAGTGTTTTGTAGTCACGCTCATACCACAGATCAATATCTCGCTCGATACTAGCGGAAGGATACCAATTTTCGATTGGAGCCTCCTCCAATCGAAGTGAATCTTTGGCCTCCTTCTCTTCGAGATTGCGTTCACGTTTTCCTCCAAGGGTCTCGACCGCGACAGGAAGGAATTTTGCAACCTGCCTAATTGTATTTGTATTTGGGTCAAACATTTGAGTTTGTGCCCGTTCGAGGTTCCGTTTCTTGCTGACAGCGCCGCAATGCGTGCATTTCACGGTGTCCTTTACAGACTTAGTTGTGTGATCAACCCCTCCTTCCCAGAACACAATCTCTTGGCCGCAGCCTTCGCAAAGAAGGACCTCTGACCACACCATGTGGTCGAGCTGCGTAGTTCCTACCAAATACAAATTGCCGACATGCTTTTCCGCATCACCAAATGTTTTGCGTGCCGATGAATCGTATTCGATTGGATCAACAGGTGTGTTGTAGTTGTAGGCGATGAATGTTGCAGAGGGCGAAAGATCATTCAGCATGGCACGCCTCTGTCCTAGCTTCGACACCGCCTTCCCTGCCTCATCAAAAATAATGCCCTTTTCATCGACTCGGTAGCCAAGCTCCTGAACTTCCTTCCGGTCACCACAAAGCTGGGCAGCGACGCCTGTCATGCCCGTGCCGCAGAAGCCATCGAACACCACATCTCCCGGTTCCGTGTAATGCAGGATGTAGCGCATGATGGCACGATGCGGCACCTTCGTGTGATAGGAATGTGCGTTGTAGATGGGATGGTTCTTCCCCTCACTCACATCCGCCGCAAAGGGCTCGCGGTGATACTTCTCCTTCGGATCGTAAGGACGACCGTAGTGCTGGATGAAGTCGCCAATCCACGGATTTGGGCAGGCGGTGTAATAAGGCGGATCAGACAGCGCCAGGATGTCTTCATCCTCGCCGATGGGAAAGCCCTCGATCTTGCGGAACTCCGGGTCCTTCAGCTTCTCCGCCAGCAGCCCCAGGTAATGCTCCCGGCGTGCGGCTTCGCTGGGGAACGTCTGCCCAAGACATTCGACGGGACCGGTTGGCTGTGTGGTAAGATTGAGGTTGGTTTGGCTGGGCATATCAAGGAAGGTGGAAGAAAGTTTTCAGCGTGCTGATCAAGGTGGCGGGTTTCAGTCCTCCGCCAAAGATGGCTTTCAGGGAAGTGAGGATGGCCGACCATTCAGCCGATGTCTCAGGAAACTCGGCGAGAAAGGCCGTCAAATCGTCGCGGATGGACTGAGGCAGTTCCGGTCCAGGCTCTGCTGCAAGGGTGGCGGCAAGCCGGAAGACATCCGTCCTATGTTTGTTGATGTCGTCCGCATCCACTTTGTCACCGGCTTGTTTCCGGGCCGTGAGGTCCAGCCAGGCTCGGGCTTTGAGAGGAATCAATGCGGTGGCCGTGGCGAAGGCGAGGCCATCCACCTGCTCGGAATGAGACTGAATGAGTGCATAGTATTCCTGGTTCAGCAGGATGGCGGAGAGACTGTGGGTATCCTCGCCAGCGGCGACGGGCACAATTTGCTGGCCTTCCGAGAGGTCAATGGTCTCTGGCTTCTTGCTGAACAGCTCCAGCATTTGGGGGAAGCTTTGATCTGCCGGTTTGGCGAACCGATAAAGGACGGGCGGTCCACCTTCTGTGTAATGCCGGATTTGATACTGACCGTCGTCAATGAACTGCCGCAGGGCCGCGACGAAGGCTGGATCAAGGATCTCGATCACGAGGACGATGTCCAGATCCTTGGTGGCTCGAAAAGCGAGGCCCTGCCGTGTGAACCAGGCATCACAAGCAGCTCCGCCAATGAGCACGAAGGCACCTTCGTAGGCACGAAAGCGCTCTCTAAACACGTCGAGTCCTCTTACCATGAGACTTGTTCCAATAGGGGGTTGAGTTGCTGATGCACCCTTTCATCCGCTGCATCACGCAGACTGAGGTAAAGGGACAGAGGATCGACATCCTTGCCGTCGCCGAGCAGCAGAGGATTGTAGCTCCAAGCCTGAAGCTGGATGTTTGCCTCGGAAGCGTCTGGGCAGCCGTGGAAGATGCCGCGCTCCAGATTGGCTCGAAAGGTGGCATCCAGCAGGGCAAAGGTGGGCCGGGAATCATCCTGGATCATGCTGCGATGGCTTAGGGCCGTGAGACCCGCCGCAAGAGCGGGATAACCCGGTGCAGGCCACTGGACCCAGTGGGTTTTCCGAACGGGGGAGGTCAGTTTGGGCTCCGCCTTCTGCCAAAGGAGGTGACGATCAGCCGGGAACTTGAGGACAAGCGATCTGCCATGGCGAACGGCGTCACAAAGCCCGGCGGCCTCCAGCTCATCCTTCGCCTTGGTGATCATCATGGCGGTGTAACCGACACGAGAAGCGATGTCCCGAAGGGGCATGTCGTCCAAGGGCTGCTTCTGGAGATGGAGAAGCAGCACGACTTGGGCGGCTGGTGTGAGCACTCTGGCAGAGGCTTTTTTGGGCGCAGGTGTCCGCTCCCGAAGATCCACCGCAAAGGAAGGCAGATACAACTGGCTGCCAGGAACGATGAAGGGAATCCCCTCCCGCACCAGACGATTGCGCGACCAGGAGGGCACAGATGGCATCACCATGACGACCTGCCGGTCTCCTGCGACGCTTGCCAACCGACTGATGTGCTGCGCGTATTCTTGGGCGGAGCCGAGTTCCCAGTCCGGGGAGGCTAAGGCCAAAATCCATGGCCGCCCGAACAGATGAGTCTCGACGAGCTGGTATCTCTCCCGGAGGTAGAGAGGCAGGATGGCGGTCTGGCCGTCTGGAAGATGCCGCAGAACAGGGCGCTCTCCGGTGATGTCACCGAGGTAGTCCTGAAGTCGCTGTTCCAAGGGAGGCATGATGACAATAAACTGGGTTTACTCAATAAACTCGTCAAGTTTATTGTGCTTTAATAAACTATAATCAGCTTCAGGTGACCTGCTGCCTTCTCAGCCAAAATCACCGAGAGAGGATCAATCAAGCAGTGCAAGGGCCGACGGCGACACGACATAAGCCTGGTTCGGGTGCGTGGGGTTTTCTGGATGAGTCTGGACCAACAGCCCAGACTCCAGGAGGGGACGGAGCTGGTGATTTCTGAAGTGCGTGCGATGGGTCACCCCAATCTTCGCCATGATTGCCTCCTGACGCTGAGGGACATCGCAGAACCGGAGGATCTGTTCTTGAGCCGGTGTCAGGACACGCAGAACACGACGCGGGGCAGGTGTTCCAGCTTGGTCACCGCCTCCAGTGACTAAGCTAGCACTTGGCGATCCAGCTTGGTCACTGCCACCAGTGACCAAGCCCTCTGGCGACCCTGCATTGTCATCCACCGGTTCGCCAAAGAGGACCTTTCTGAGGTGCCCTTTCAAGGCCCAGCCATTATTCGTTCCGCCCACCGGGTCAATAAGCTCCTGCACCTGGAGACGAGAGAGGACCTTACGAACCTCGGGGTCTGCTTTCGCGAGGCAAGCCTTCGCATCTTTGAAGTCAACGAAGTCCTTCTGGCAAACCATCGCAAAGAGTCTTGCCTCATCCTCAGACAGCTTCACCCCAAGTTGGGCCTGGAAGAGGCGCTGCTCCTGAGTGATCAAGCTGGCTCGATTCAGCGTCAGTCGAAAGCACTTCGCCGAACGGTCGTTGTCGAGCACAGGAGGCACATGGCCGAGGTTCCGCCACTCCCGCAAGATGGCGCGGATGCCGCTTCCGGCCTGATCGCTAAGACCAATGTGGCGGAATGCCGTGAGGATGGTTGGATTGCGGACTTCCTTGCTGCCTGCTTCAAGAAGCTCAGGCGTTGTTAAGAATGCATCTCCCGGATTGAACAATTGCATTTCATCCAGAAACACCTTGATCGTCGGCATGCGGTGCGAGTCGCCAAAATCCTGATGCACGAGCAGATTCACCACCGCCTCTCGAAAGGTCACATAATCAGGAGGATCGTCGCTACGGCGCAGGGTGGCGCTGTCCAATCCGAAGCGCACGGCTGCCAACTGGGTGTATTTTTCAGCGAGCATTTGCCATGCTGAGATCAAATTTCCCTCCAAAACCATCCGGTCATCCCAGCGCACCTCGGACTCCTCGCTGCCCACCCTTTGAGCGATGCGTTGATAATCCACCACGGCACGATTGAGAGTTTGGCGGACAAGTCTTTCACAGCCAAAAAGGAGCACACCAGCCCTCGTTGGAACCAGGGTGTCTTCGTGCTCGCGAACATAGCCAAACTCGTGGAGGAATTCGACATCGCTCAGGTCAGCATGTTTGCCACCATTGCGATCCTGATAGACGCGACGATACCACGCTAGCGAAGCCGCTTCGAAGCAGTCTTCAGCACTGATTCCAATCAAAGGCTCCGCATCAAATGGGGTGTCAGCTGCATCACGCAAAAAGCGCTCGATCTCGATCTTTGTGCATTTTTCATCACCACCGCCACGCCGGATAAAGGACTGCCGAATGTCATTGCTGAGATAGACGGGCTTCTCCCGGCGTGACATCTCAGGGACGTAGAAAACCAGCACACGCCCATCAGCGTCATCAAGAATGGACTCATTGACGCAAACGATTCGATTCAGAAGCTGTCCCCCTCTTAGGACGCTGAGAAAGTCATTTTGGACTTTATCCACATCAGCAACTCCGACGATTTGAAATTGCTTCCCACTCTGCTCAATCCCGAAGACCAAATGACCACCTCCCGTATTCGCGAAGGCAGACACGGTTTTGTATGCATCTCTGGGAACGTCCGAGCGAGCAGCTTTGAACTCGACATCACTCCACTCGTAACGATCTAGGCGTTGCTTGAGTTCGTCCAGGGTCATGGGATCACGAGGCTGGTGTGTGATCCTCCAGAACAAGCCTGACCTTGCTGCGGTCCTGCCCCTTCACCAAGTCATCCGCAAAGGCCGTGAATCGCTCCTTCACTTCCTCCACCGTGGCTGGCGCTCCACCTGGGAAGATGGAGGCAAACAGCTTGGCTGGGGCCACGGACACTCGCGTCAATCCACTGAGCGCTTGTTGCAGGGCTGTCACAAGCTTGGGCGGGAGCGGATCGGGCAAAGACTTCTCGGCGCGGAAGCCATCCACGAGTTTGCGTTCTGCTGGCTTCAACAGATCGAGGTGCTCCTGAGTGACGGGATCATCCAGATCATTGAGGAGAGCCTTGGTCCAAATGTCGTGCGTGCTTTCCAATTTGGATTTGAGATTCTTGAGGCGCTGGTCTGCGGAGACGCCGCCGGATTTTTCCATGGCAGGGAAGAATTCGCCTGCCGTGGGATTGGTCTGCAAATCGGCAGCAGAAAGAGCTTCACCGGTTTTGAGGCGGCCAAACTCATCCTGAATCTCCGTCAACTGGCTGCGATTGATGCTGGGAATACCGGCGAGCTGCTGAAGCTGTTGAAGCCGGAAGTCACTCAACAAGCCAGCCTTCTGCTTGTCCTGCTGATGGTCGAGTCGCGCATGACGATACAGCTCCAGGTAAGCAGTGATGTATTCACTCTTGAGTTCCTGGAGGCTTTGAACCGCCTTTTTGCGGAAGGCGTCTGACTTGCGGTTGGCGGTCTTTACCACATCGTCACGCAGCTTCTTTTTGGCATCCTGACACTTGAGACGCCAGGCGTTTTCCTCTGGCAGGATGGACTCAGCGGTCGTGAGGTAGGAGGTGAGTTCAGCGAGTGTGTCGGCGAAGGTCTTCAGCTCGGCCACTTCACGCACACTCTGGAAAACAGGAGCAAGGGCTTCCACTTCCTCCTTGGAATAGCGGAAGTTTTTGAGCTGGCCTGGGGTCTTGTAGGCTTGCAGGCTTTCCAGAAACTCCTTGGTCTTGTCGATGTCGGAAGTGAGCTTCGTCACTTCATCATCGGCTAGCAGTCGGTGGCCCCAGAACGGAATGCCATGACCGAACTCTTGCTTTGAGACCACAAGCTTCTCCACCCGCTTGATCACCTCGGCATTCAGTTGAATGACGGGATCAGGATCATTTTGCGTGACCTGAACAGCCAGTCCTGTTGGCAGTCCGAGCAGATCGAACAGCGCTTTGATAGCAGGGATGTTCCAATCCTTCGGCTTCTTGATGTGCTTGAACTCAATGAGGTCATCCAGCGCTCTCGCAGCCATTTCCTTCAAGTCGGTGGCAGCATACTCTTTGCCTGGGAGAGAGAGCACCACATCCCCGGAGTGAATCAGGGCACCGATGACGACCACCAAAAGTTCTGGTTCCAGGCGGAACTTGCCGGGGGCAATGAAGAAGGGGATGCCATAGACATCCTGCACCAACTCAGAACGATTCAATACCTGTCCATGGCCCTTCTGATTGAGCAGATCCAAAATGTGTTTGGCGTAAGGACTGCCGTAGGGGTCGATCTTCTCCCCGCTCATCAAGCCCAACGCATCCAACACAGCAGCCCCTGTCTGAGTGACATGGCCAGACAGTCCGCGCAGAGCATCCTGGATTGCTGCGATGGCATTGCCGTCACGTCCAAAGGTGATCAAACGAGAGAACGTGGGGTAATCACCACAGACTGAAGCAAAGTGACCACTGAGCTGACGTGATGCTGCCGCAAAGATCTGCTCGCTGGGCGTGAGGCTGGCCGCATTGGAACCTGCAAGCGCCTGACTCAGCGTCTTCTTTTTGCCTTCGTGGGTGACATGGATGGCGGTGAGGAACTTCTCACGCAGCCACTTGGTCAAAGCTCGGAAGTGAACTTGGGCTTTGTCGCTGTAGGACTGCTTTTTCTGGCCCGTTGAGGTGCTAGCAAGATCAAGTGCCGCAGCATAAAGCCGGAGAGGTTCCTTGAATCCATCGTCGTGCTCTTCGAGCTTCAAAAACACCTCATCGGATTTCTTTTCATCCGTGTAGCGAGGTGCCGCGAAGGGCTGAATGAAGTAGAGGTAGAAATCACGGGGCGGTTGCGCCGTGGAGCGCTCGCTGGGCACACCGAAGAACAGCCATCCGAGCTTAGTGACCTTCCTCTCTGTCCATTGAATGGCACGCTCCCAGATGCGGAATCCAGTGAAGCTAGTGGGATCGGTGCAGTTCAAGATCTCAGTCAGTGCCTGATAATACGCACGGTCGAGAGAGTCATCAGAGAGGCTTTCCGCCTTCTTCTCGATCAAAGCGTCGTAGTCGTCCGTCTTTTTGAGGTCCAGATAGACCTGTCGGTTGTCAGAGTTCTGCGAAACGAACTGACCACTGACTGTGGTGCGGATTTCCTTCAGAGTCACTTCTACCAAACTCAGCAAATCATCAGCTGGAGCATTGCCAAGCTGCGCAGCCATCGGATGAAACAGACACAATTTGTCGCGCAGTTCCTCCGGCGTGAGTCCGATAGGCAGGTGAATGTCATTCGTGGTCAGCCGATGAACCGAGAGACCTTCGACGATGCGCAACGCCATCGCCTTGTATTGCTTCTTGGGGAAGGCGCTTTTGACCTTGTCCTCGAGGACAGTCGTGCATTCCATGGTGGCCTTAACCTCGGGTATGGCGCGGAAAGCAGGCTCGTCCATCAGGTGGGACCAAAAGCCATCCGCACAAAGAATGCCCGGCTCATCCTCGGGCACATCTTTGGATGCTAGGCTTTTGATAGTCCGTGAAAGCACCTGCAGGACACCACGCTTTTCCACGATTGGCACCTTCTGGAAGGTGTCGATGTAGTCAGGGTGAACCGGAAACAGGTTCACGAGATCATCCATCTTCTCATTCCAGTCGCCGTAGAATTTCGAGAACTTTTCCAGATACCCGCGAATCTGTTTTCTCTGGGCGTCTGTTTTGCGTAGCAGGCGGTTGGACACCACGAACTTCACATCAGAAGTGGCGATATGGACCTGCTGGAAGCGGTCCTTCACCCGGCCAAGGCTATCGGCAGCAAAGGCGAACCGCCCAGAGTCAAAAATGGCCTCCTGAACACCAGCGATGAAACGGAACTTCAGCCCCTTGCAGACCTCGCCGACTTCACGAAGAAAACCCAAGTCGAGAACAAGCGCTTGGTCCCTGCGGCTACGAAGATAATCCAGCAGTTCATCGACGACCATCAGCAGACCATGCTTGGGGAACTTCTCATGGAACTTGCCCATCATGTCTTCAAACGAGGTTTTGTTCTCGGAGACCTCATGCGCGGCGGGGAAAGCAAAATCGACGCCAAGGTCCGCCAGATGACGTGTCAGCGTTCCCGTGAGGATTTCACGCAATCCCATGGTAGTGGAGCCAATTTCGGTGCGGATGACTTTGAATTTTCCGCTGATGGGCTTGACCGCATCCCTGACGGTGGCGTTTTCAAGATTCTCTGAAGCATCCTTGTCCTCTGCAAGCGCGGAGATGACCGACATCAGATGGCTCTTCCCTGAGCCATAATTGCCAACCACCAAAACGCCCCTGCTATCTGCATTGCCTTCGAGCAGGAGGTTGGGAAACAGAACATCCCGAAGGCGCTCTGCCATGTCTTTTGAGATCACATAGTTGCGGACCAGCCCACGCGCTTTGTCCTGCTGGTCGCTCTCACGGAGCTGAACAACGGTTTCGATAGGATCAAACTGGACAAGGTCGGCGTAACGCATGGTAAGAATTAGGAAAGGGAGAGAATATGGACAGGACACTCCAGTTCTGACAGAGGAATGCGAAAATAAGAAGGATGATCGGCAGGGCCGAAGGTCAGACAGCTAGTGTCTGCTGTGCCTGGCCATGAGGCGACCAAAACAAATCGCCGGGAGGCATTTCTGACCAGATCAACCGCCTTCAGCATCAGCGCCTCATCAAATAGGATTTCCAGATGGTCCAGGCAGAGCACATCACTCTTGCTGGTATGCAACATGTCATAAAATGCCTCCTCAGCGGAAGCTGATCTGAGCGGGGCCGGTTGATCCAAAATGCTGGATGAAAGCGCTCTACCGATGCTAAGCACGGGGCATCTGACTTTTTGCGCGCACTGCCTTATGAAATCGGATCTGATTGCAGATGAGCCCCCAGCGATCCAAACAAGCCTGTAGTGGGCAAGGCGCACTTGATCGACCAACGCCTGGATGGTCGCATATTCAGAATCTAAAAAGCTGGGACTCACAAAAATAAATGTTCCGAAACAGGTGGTGCTTCTGGCTGGCTGCATGGTCCACCACAAATGTTTATTAACCCTTATGACTAGCAAGGCCAAGTCAAGATGCCATCCCATCCCACATCAATCAATTCCGCCCCGGAATCTGACGACCACTCCCACCTGCCTCCCATGCCGGAATCCACGCATTCAGATCGAACCCGGCGGTCTGGTTGTGGCGGGCTAATTCCTTGAGCCAGCGGCCTGACCGCTTCTCGATGGTGTCGCGGTCCTTTTGGAAATAGACGTTTTCGGGTGGGCGGGCGGCGATGTCGGTGAGGGTGTTGAAAACGGCATAAGCGTTGGTGCCGAGTTCTTTTTGGTAGCCTGTGAGACGTGTGGAGAGGTCCAGTGACAGTGCCTGCAAGCCCTCAGCTCGCGCTTTCTTGTCGTCGGGCTTGGACTCGGGGAGGTGTAGCACAGTGTTCAATGCCATGATGGACTGGTCGGTGTCCATGCTGATGCTGCGGACGCTGGTGAGGAACTTGGAAAACTCGTCCCACATCTGCGGCAGGCTGCGGGAGGTGATCTCGATCTTCAACTGCGCCAGGGCCTCTTTGCTGTGGGAGGCTTTGATGGTGGCGACTTCTTCCTCGAAGATGACGCCGTTGGAGCAGTGCTTGCGCATGAACCCGATGTCGAAGCGGAGGGCGCGGGCACCATTGAAGCTGTTGGTTACCCGGAGGAAGGGCGTGAAGGGATCGTCTTTTTTGATCTCGCTGTCCCAGTAGTTCAGCACATGCGTTTTATGCATGAGGTCGATGAAGGCGTAGCTGAGGGTGCGTGGTGCTGAGGCACGTTTGGCTTCCCATTCGACCGATGAGAGTCCAGGGAAGGCTTTCTCGCAGACATCACGAGCCAGATTCACCGCTTCCTGATTGGTGACGACACGGTAATCACGACTGACGACACCGAGCACGAGGCCGGTGAGCTTGTTCACCAGGGCTTTCTTGCCGGGAATGCTGATGCGGCGGGTGCTGCCGTTGGAACCAACGACGGCTTCGATGGGAACCTGATCCACATCAAAAAGGAGGTTTTGGACGGAGGTTTCGCGTTTCATGAGGGAGCAAGTTCGTCTTGCCACTCCACCATTCTGTGGTGGATGTCGTGGTAGGCGGAGAGTTTGGTTCGCTGGGTGGGACTGGCAGCGATGGCGCTTTTAAAATTGCCGTAGTTGATGCTTTCATTGAGAGCGCTCATGAACATTGGCAGATCCGCCGCAGGACAAAGGATGCGCCACGGATAATCGGAGCCTGCATACGAGGCGATGGGTGTGCCAGTGCCAGCAGCTTTGGCGAGCTGGTCCAGATCCTCCCGGCAGCGGGCACGAATGTGATAGGTATCCGGTTCTTTGCGGACGATGGAGAAAAAACCAAGTTGGGTGCAGAGCCACATGATGAATCAAATGAGAAGGTCTGTTTGCTTGCGGAACTGGATGGCCAGACATGCGACGGCTGCTGAGCCAAGGACTGACGCCACAGCCAGGAATCCAGAAAGCAGCGCAACGAGACATCCAAGAACATTGAATGCAGACATGATGCTCAAGGGCGATGGCGTTATTATGGCTTTGAGCGGGGCCTGCTGAGTGACCTTGCGGACGAGACGTTGAAAGAGCGGACGTCTGCGGTTCATGGCTTTTGCTCTTCCTCCTTTACAATGTCATTCATGGACTTGGCATCGTCTTCCATGGCTTGAGCGTCCATGTTGCCACCGCTCTTCATGCGCATAGCCCTCACTTTGCGGGCCATGGCTCCACCAGTGGATCTGATACCCTTCATACTGAAACTGACATTGGCACTGAGCGAGGCGTCCATGTGCATAGATGTGCCGCTGGCGATGGCATCCTGATTGGCGGCAAGGAAGAGAAACTCCCAGCCTTTCTGATCACGGTAGAGGCGGATGAGGTCGCTGATGTGTTTGATGGTGTATTCCTGGGAGGCGTTTTCCATGCCATCGGTGAAGATGGCGAGGATGACTTTACCGGGCTTCTCCAAGTCAGGAAGAGCACTGATTCTGCGGTCCGTCTCTTTGATGGTCCGGCCAATGGCATCGAGCAAGGCTGTGCTGCCTCTGGGTGTGTAAGTGGCGGCTGTGAGTTGAGGAACGTCCTGAATGGGCTTGGCGGAAACAGGGACTTCGTAAGCGTCATCAAACTGAATGAGCGTCAGGCGGGCATCGCAAGGAACGTCGAGCTGGGACTTGATGAAGTCATTGAAGGCGGCGACGGCGGGCTCCTGCATGGGTTGCATGGAACCGGAGCGGTCGAGGATGTAGGCGATTTCGGTGAGGTGTGGGTTCATGATCACCTCGAATCTCTCACAGGGGGTGGGACATTCGCAGGGTGACAGGAAAAGTTTATGCATTAATCTTCATTAAGATGTCCAAAGTATTCTCCACCCGAAGCTCGCGCTCCAACACAGTCCAATCGGCCCCACCTCTACGTTCAGGAGCCAGTCGTCCTGCCATGTGGCGGGTGCTGGAGATTCACAAGATCATCCGCACTGGCAAACATCCCAACTGCTCCACCCTGGCGAAGGAGATTGAAGTGACACCGAAGACCATTCAGCGGGATGTGAGCTTCATGCGGGATCAACTCGGGCTGCCTTTGGAATACCACGCTATCAAGCACGGCTACTACTACACGCAGGAGGTGCATGAGTTCCCAATGCTGCATCTGTCTCGGAATGATCTTGTCGCTCTGTTCTTGGCACGTCATGCGCTGGAGCCCATGCGTGGAACGCGTCTGGAACGAATGCTGGCCGAGAGTTTCAGCAAAATTGCCGAAGCTTGCCCTGGCGAGGTTTCCATTGAATGGCACGAGCTGGACGATGCCTTTTCGGTGAAGGCTTCGGGAGTGCTGGCTGCGGATGTGACCTTGTTTGGTGATTTGCTGGATGCCATTCGCGGCTCACGAGAGGTGAGCTTTGACTACCACAAGCTCACGTCCTCCAAGCCTGAGCGTCGTTCGGTTCGTCCGCATCATATCGGTCAGATCGAGCATGGATGGTATTTGATCGCCTTTGATCCTGCCCGTGAAGCGATGCGCACCTTTGCCATGCAACGCATCTCCAACCTCGAAATCCATAAGGCCAAATTCACACGCCAGGCTGGGTTCAATGCCCGCGATCATCTGGGAGGAGGCTTCGGTGTCTGGAGCTATGCTGGGGAGAAGGGCAGCAAACACGAAGTCCACATCCGGCTGGAGGGCTATGCGGCAAGAATTGTGGCCGAACGCCAATGGCACCCGACCCAGGCCATACGGAAGATCAAACCGGATGGGAGCATCATCGAGTTTCAAGCTGATCTCGCCGGGCTGGAGGAAATCACACGATGGGTGCTGAGCTGGGGCAGCAAGGCGAAAGTGATCGGACCACAAGAGCTAAAGCAGCGCGTGCAGGATGAGTTGGAGAAGATGACGGACGTGGGCTGATGTGAACCACGATTCAAGTGTCGGTAGTGCCGACAGTTCAGCTACCAATCGAAGTCTCGGTAATGGCGAGAGTTCAGCTTGAACTCCTGACCAAAGTTAAAGGCGGCTCGAATTGCGGCGTCGCTACCCCTGACCGCCAGCTAAAGAAAAGCTCCCCTTCAAAGAAGAGGGGCTTCGCTTCTCACGCGGACAAATCGACGTGAGTGTCCATAATGCCGTGGAGGGTCTCAGTGCAATGACCGTTCCTTTTGTGTCATAAACATTCGATGGGCTGGCGGTTCGTTGTTCATACCAACGTGCCGCCAGACCTCCGCAAACGATCAACCTCAACTCATGTCACGGCCCACCCACTATTCGCCCGTGATCTCCAGGTTTGTCGTCTCCGTCCTCTACCACGAGGCCCGGCAACGCAGGATTCCGATGACTCGTCTCACGGATGAACTGCTGCTCCAGGCGCTTCGTGGCACACCCGGATGGCAGACGGCCACCAGCCTGCGAATCACCGACGATTCCGCCTCCAACACTCCGGCTCCTGTGATTGCGCAAGCGGCATAGCAGCACTCCACCACCCTCATCACAGGAAGCCCATGTGCCCTCGCCGGTGCATGGGCTTTTTCGTGTCCATACCCACAACCCAACACCACCACCATCATGGCTATCAAACTCAGCGCCAATTATTCCAAAAAGCTCGGCCTGCCTCAATACAGCAGCCACAGCTTCTCCGCCTCCATCGAGACGGAACTCTCCGACATCACCCAGGCGGAGACGGAGATCGCCAGGCTTTACGGCCTGCTCCAGCACTCTGTTGACCAGGAAATCCAGCATCCCGGCTTTGTGCCGGAAGGCAACGGATCGAACGGCTCCAACGGCAATCATGCGCCGCAGAACGGACGCACCTACCCGATAAACGGCAACGGTCATCGTGCTCCAGCCAAACCTGCGGCTGATCACTGGAACTGCACGGAGGGACAACGCGGCTACCTCCTGCGTATCATCAACGAGAACCAACTCCCGAAGCAGGAGGTCGAAGATCTGTCCCAGCAGCTCTTTGGCACCGGCGTCAAGGAGCTGAACAAAATGCAGGCGAGCCAGCTCATCGAGGATCTTCTCGTGAAGGTTGGCAAGCCTGCTCCACGCCAGACCCGCTGGCAGCAACGTCCCACCGCCCAAGCCGCATGAACGCCGAAGCCAGCTCCATCCCCAAGGAGCCCGGCGAGAAGGACATCCTCAGCGACCTGCAACGAACCGTCTCGGCCTCGCGGCTGGGGCTGTTTTTGCAGTGTCGTCTGAAGTTCTACTTCCGCTATGTGCTCCGCCTCACCAAGCCCAAGACACCCTCGCTCCATCTCGGCAGCTCGGTTCATGCCGTGCTGAAGTCCTGGAACAAGGCCCGCTGGCTGCAAAAGCCGCTCACGCTCAAGCAGGCGCATGACGCCTACACCACCGCGTGGGCGGACACCTCGGAAGGTTCCGTCACCTGGGAACCTGGCGAGGAAGACGATGAGAAAACCACCGGCTGGCGTCTGGTCGATACTTACCTGCGGGAATCCCACGTTCCCGCCGAGTTGAAGCCTGATGCCGTCGAGGTGTCGGTGCAGGCGGACCTGCGCATGCATGGTCTGCCTAAACTCATCGGTATCCTCGACCTCGTTCAGCGCGGGGAGATCATCGACTACAAAACAGCCTCCACTACCCCCAACAGCGATAAGGTCATCCACACGACCGAAATCCAGACCAGTGCTTACGCCATCCTCTACCGGCACAACACCGGCCAGCAGGAAAACGGCATGCAGCTTCATCACCTGGTCAAGCTCAAGAACCCCAAGGTCGTCATCACCACCATGCCACCCATGAGCCAGCAGCAGGAATCCCGGCTGTATCGGCAAATGGAGTCCTACCTCAACGGACTTCAGCACGGTCAGTTCGTTCCTTCACCGGGGATGCACTGCGCGAGCTGCGAGTTCTTCAACGAGTGCCGCAAATGGCACTAACCCACCTCAACCCTTCACCACTTCTTATCATCATGTTGCAATCCATCCTTACCACCCTCTTCGACATCCTCGGCACTACTATCTATGTCATTTGCGCCGTCATCGCCCGTATCGCGCAATGCCTGATGAAGTAAGGGCCAATCATCCACCTCAACCGCTTGGAGCCGGATCACCGCGAGGTGGTCCGGCTCCTTGCATTTCCAAACATCATCACCATGGAATCCATCACACTCTACTTTCGCGAGGGATCATCGGACAAGGTTTATCAGGCCAGCATTCAGCCCCAAGGCGGCGGCCACATGGTTCACTTTGCGTATGGCCGTCGCGGCTCCACACTCACCACCGGCACGAAGACCACCTCACCCGTGGATTATCAGACCGCCAAGAGCATCTTCGATAAACTCGTGCGCGAAAAGACCGCCAAAGGCTACACGCCTGGAGAAGACGGCACGCGCTACCAGCACACGGAGAAGGCAGCGAAAGCCACCGGTATTCAATGCCAGCTCCTCAATCCTGTGATCGAAGAACGCGTCGAGGATCTCATCCACGACCGCGAGCACTGGATGCAGGAGAAAATGGATGGCCGTCGTCTGCTGCTGCAAAAGGAAGGCAGCCTCATCAGCGGCATCAACCGGCTTGGTCTTGGTGTCTCCATTCCAAAGACCATCGCCGAGAGCGCCTCACGTTACCGTCATGACTTTCTCATCGACGGCGAGGCTGTGGGCGACACCCTGCATGTGTTTGACCTGCTGTTCATCAGCGGGGAGGACATGCGCACGCGTGCCTTTGCCACCCGCTACTTCCGTCTGCGCGACATGCTCGATGCTTTCGATCATCCGCATGTCAACCTCGTGCCGAGCTTCTGCTTTCCGGAAAAGAAGGAGTGGTTCCACCGGTTCAAGGACGCAGGCAAGGAGGGCGTGGTCTTCAAGCATGTGGAGGCTCCTTACACCGCCGGACGCCCGAGCACCGGCGGCACGCAGCTCAAGCACAAGTTCCACGAGACGGCCTCCTTCATCGTCACCAAGCTCAATGACAAACGCAGCGTGTCCCTCATGCTGTGGGAGAGCGGCAAGGTGCGGCCTGCGGGCAATGTCACCATCCCGCCGAACCACGACATCCCCAAACCCGGCGAGGTCGTGGAGTGCCGGTATCTTTACGCCTTCAAGGAGTCCGGCTCGATCTACCAGCCGGTCTTTCTCGGCAGGCGTGACGACATATTCCACGAGGAGTGCACCACCTCCCAGCTCAAATACAAGACGGAGCCGATGAAGCTCGCCGCCTGATTTGAGCAGTCATCCAAACACACGAAGCCCCTGTGCCTCACCGCCAGGGGCTTCTTCATTCAACCCATCCATTCCACAACATCATGAAACCCATCAAGCTCCCCGTGGCGGAATTGAAACCCGCCCTCATCGGCCTGGGCAAAGTCCTCCCCGGACGCTCCACCCTTGCCATCCTCAACAACATCAAAGTCGAGCGCACACACGACGGCTGGATCGCGCTCACCAGCACCGATCTCGACCGCTGGGCCACCGTCCGTCTTGAGCATCCCGCCGAGGGACCTCCCGCCACGGTGCTCCTTCCCTTCGACCAGCTTTCACAGCTCGTGAAAAGCTGCGGCAAGGGCGAGAGTATTGAGGTGACGGCTTCCGGCGATCACACGCTCATGCGCTTCCCGCTGGGTGACACCCTCGGTGAATCCAAGATGCCGTTCGTGTCCCCGGATGAATTTCCGGCGACACCACGGCTCAGGAACGAGGCCATCCCCTTGTCCTCCACCCTTCGGGAATCCCTCCTGGAGGCGATGGACTGCGCCAGTGTGGACAGCACGCGTTATGTCCTCAACGGCACCTTTATTGATGCCAAAGACAGCAAGGCCAACTACGTCGTCGCCACCGATGGCAAGCATCTGTATTCCGCCAACTCGTTCACCCTCCCGCTCAAGGAATCCGTCATCATCCCGAACCACAAGTTTCTCGGATGGAAGGAGTTCGCCTCGGATGGCGAATGGCAGATGCGCGTGGGCGATAAGCACCTGCAACTGAGTTCCCGGCGCTGGCGCTTCATCACGAAGACCATCGAGGGCAACTACCCTGACTGGCGTGCGCCGATTCCCAACCCTGCCGACGCGAAAACGGTCATCACCCTCGACCCGGCGAAACTGGAGACGCTCATCAAGCTCATCCAGCGCATGCCTTGTCATGATGATCGTTACCACACCCTCGGCCTGGAGTGGAAAGGCGGACAGTTCATGCTCATGGGCAAGGACAAGCCGGAGGAAGACTGGCTCCGGGTGCCCGTGCCTGACATTCAGGGACGCGGCCCCGACGTGACGGTGTTCCTTGACCGCAACTACCTCACCAAGGGGTTTGGCTATGGTTTGAATACCATCAGCCTCATCAGCGCGGTTGCTCCCATCCGTCTGCACAGCGGCGGGAGGCAGCTCATCGTCATGCCCGTTCGTGCCAACGATGCGGAACCTGCATCCGCTCCATCCAAGCCTGCTCCACCACCGGCTGTCGTCACGGCAGCCTCCTCACCTCAACCTCCGCCCAAGGCGGAACAACCCACACCAACCCCACCCATGCAAACGCATCCACCCACCAACGGCAAACATCATCCCGCCACCAACGGCACCACCACCTCTGCTGCATCCCCCGTCGATAAGGTGGACACCAAGCCCTCACTTGAAGCCGCTTTGCTTCAGATCGAAGGCATCAAGACCGGCTTCCGCGAGGCCATCAACGGACTCACGAAAGTCGGCGACCACATCCGTCAGGCCATGCGCGAGCAGAAGTCCGGCGAGAAGGAAATCCAGGGCATTCGTCAGACCCTGCGCTCGCTGCAAAGCGTGCGCATCTGACGGCACCTGTCAGCACCACCATCCACTCAAGGCACGGGCCTGGCGCATCCTCGCGATGCCCAGGCCCGCCTTGTTTTGGGCATACCGCCCATCGTCATGTCCCGCATCTCCTCCCTGGTCTTCGACCGGAACGAGCAACTCAAGCGAGCCACCATCATCACACCGCTCGGCTCGATTAGAGTCGAGTGGAGGAAGGTGGCCGGTGACCGCCACTGGATTTCCTCGGGAGATCTCGCCGCCCGACTCCTCGCCGTTCCTGTCATCCAACGCATCGAGCGCATGGTTCAACCACCATGATGCTCACAACCTTCAACTCAACTAATTCATCATGATTGCAGACCTCGATCACCCTGCTCCTGCCGCCATCACACGGCGGAAGCCCAACCTCGTGCTCCACTGTGGAGCCTCCCATGTGGAACTGCCCGAAGTGCGGCGCATTCCCACACCCGATCCCACCGACACCTGGTGTCCTATCCCGCACTATCAGCTCATCCATACCGTTCAGCAGGCACTTCAAACCACCAATCTGCGCATCGGCTCCCAGGCACATTCGTTGTCGCATGAGGGCCACCGCTATTTCGGATTGATGGAAGTCCATGCCACGCGGACGAGCAATGATTACGCCTGGGTTCTCGGCATTCGGAACTCGCACGACAAGACCTTCCCCGCTGGCATTGTCGCCGGTGCCCAGGTCTTCGTCTGCGATAACTTGTCGTTCTCAGGCGAGATCCAGTTCGCCCGCAAGCATACCCGATATATCCTGCGCGACCTGCCCCAGCTCGTGAGCCGCTCCATCGGCCTGCTGCTGGCCAAGTGGCATCATCAGGACAAACGCATCGCCGCCTACAAGGATGCCGAGATCACGGACACCAACGCCCACGATCTCATCATTCGTGCGACCGATGTCGGAGTGTGCAGCAACCGCATTATTCCCTCCATCCTCCAGGAATGGCGTGAACCCAGGCATACGGCCTTCGAGGGCCGGAGTGTCTGGAGCTTGTTCAACGCGTTCACGGAATCGCTCAAGGAGGGCAATCTAGCCGAGCTGCCGAAACGAACGCAGGCACTCCACGGCCTGATGGACACCTATGTCGGGCTCTCCGCCTGATACCGTCCGCATCAGCACTGGCAGGCGCGAGTCTGCTGGTGCTGTTGTGGGTTCATTTTATCTTTTCAAATACTCACTCACCTACCTGTAGAGGGTAAACATCATCATGTTCAACTTCACCGAATCCGCCAAGAAAGCGCTGGATGTTTTCGCCAGCGCCACCGGCCTGCGGCTCTTCCCCGATCCGCTCAAGCATCCAGGAGGAGAAGATGTATGCACGCTCGACCTGCCTGGCTACCGCCAGCTCGAATCCTACACCTGCGGCTTTGTGGCTGGTGCCATGATCCTCCACACCTTCCGTCCCGGTGCCTCATTGAAAAAGTTCTTCGAGCAGTGCAATCCTGATTGCGAGCACGGACTGGACATCAAGCCCCTCATCCGCTGTCTGCGCACCAACGGCATTGGTGTCAGCCAGCGCCACAACCTCGACTTCGAGAAAATCGTCAGCACCCTCGACCAGGGCTTCCCCATCATCACTCTCACCAAAACACCCCGTTCTGATGAGGAACACTGGGTGGTGATTTATGGATACGCACGCCATCCGAACCGCGTGTTCATTGCCGGTGAGGGCATACCCTTGATCAACAACCTTACCGGGCAGAAGGAGATTCCATGGTCCACATTCACACGCTCGAAATGGGCGGAACGGGGTTTTGGACTCGTGTGTTGGGGCAAGTGAACAAAGACTCCCGTGTGAAGCGCGGGGTCTTTTGTTTATTTATTCGCTCAACCTCCGGAGCAGCCCTTCAAGACAAAGATAGGCCACAGCACAATCTTGATGATTCCAAACATCAGACCTTCGTCGAATGCGCGGCCAAATTTCATCGCTATCAATCCCGTCACCAAGTAGGCACCCACAATCCGAGGATTGAAGTCAAACAATGGTTTTGGATGCAGTTCATGGTCGCACTTGGAGCAGTATGTGACACCTGGGCTGAGATCTGCTCCACATTCCGGGCATTGAGAGTGTTTCGCCCCGAAATCATCCTGACTCGAATCTTCTTTCCGTTTTCTCTTTTTTGAGCGCCGAGGCTGTGGGCTATCAGCTAGTTCGGTTATCGCATCCTCCACCGGCGTAGATTCCAGGTGCTGCGGATTGGACGCGATTAGCGTATTGACGATGGTCTGGTATTCCTCGGGGGATATTTCCCCGGCTACAAGCCTTTCATCCAGTCGCTTCTTCAGAGTTGGGTCCATGTCACTTTTCATAAGGGGTGTAGTCCGCCAGCAAAAGCAGGACAGCGATACCAGCGGTGCCAATCGCGGTGAGAGCAATTGTGATGACTGCCAACAGGCTCCAGTCTTTATGCCGTGCGTTTTCACCTCGGTTAGCCAGCTTCATCGCTTGCCATACCTTGGGAATGCGCCAAGCCACGAGCAGGCTGATCACCAAGCACCAGACGGGAAGTGAGTTCCGAACATCTGCAAGCTGTCCCCTCCATGGGGTTCCGGTGAGAGGAAAAAAGAGAGCCACGAGAGCAGCGGCAATCAGAGGAGAGAGGCAGCCTATGGTGGTATTCGCTGCAACTTCCTTCCCATTAGGATTGTGAGAATCAAGGCCATCCTTCAGTCGAGAGGTAACTCGATCCCGTGAGTCATTGACCAGTCGAAAAGAGAACTCTGTTAGCTTGAGTGGCAGCCAATGATGTGAATCCTCCCGAAGTATGAGTGTGCGCATGCCAATCGTGCCTGCCAGCACATGGGACTCGATGTCTTCAAAACTCAGTGGTCCCCTGACATTTTGCCCATCGGCATAGTAGTATCGGAGGTCGCCACGACGCCACTTTGCCAGCTTTGCAAAGGGTATCCTCAAGAACCAAGGAACGAAGAAGGTCAAAATGGACCACCTGAAAGGCGTTTCACGAAACCATGCTCTGATTCTCCGTGCATACATGCCGAGGCCGCCACCCTTGTGTTCGATTGGTAGGGGCGGATATGTGGTGCTCGTTGGCCCTTCGTTTTCACCTGAAGTCAGACCCGGCAGTCGTCTGCTGCGGTCTGCCTCCACAAGACGGCTTGCCTCTCGCAGCACATCCAGTTTTCGACTGTAGTCGTGAACTGTTATCAGCCCGTTGGCGAGCTGTTCGTCGAGTGTGCGTTTGAGATCCTCGTTCATATCGAGTCTGGTGAGTTGGAAGGCCTTGGGCAGTTTTTGGCCGGGGGGGCGGCCTGAAAGGCAGAGAGCCGCGCTCAATGGAGAGAACCCAAACATCGTCGCAAGCGGTTTTACGCCCCATTGGGGCGTTCCGCTGCTTTGGAAACGTGCTTGTTGTCATGTGTGCCTTTGACGCCACAAGAACAGCGCGAATACAAAAAACTGGGAGCCTCGATTCGTCGCATACGCACGAGCCAGGGTATGACCCAGGAGCGTCTGGCTGAACTCAGCGAACTGCATCTCCGCTCATTGCAGAAGATCGAGGCAGGCGAGAAGAATGTGCTGACCACCACCCTTCGTCGCATCCATCGCTCTCTGGGGTGTTCCTGGGATGATTTGATGGCGTAAGCAATGCTGTGTCCATTCTCCACCTCCTCGGGCTCGTCAGGGATCCAGTTTTCTCAAGCCGTAGCTTTGTTCGCCGCCGAAGTGTCACGGCAGGCTGGGAGAATTAGAGCAGATGAAAGCGGCGCTTCACGAGGCGTTTGCCGTTGATGAGTCCCTCAAGATGAAGGCGCTCGATGATCCTGCCTTTGAGAGTGTATTTGGTGAGGATGCGCACCACGCCTCGTGAAGCTTGGCGCTGGCATTGACGGTCATCCCTCATAAAAATAGGACTTCATTTTAAGAAGGCTCCTCCATTTTTGAAATCACCCCAACATTTCAAAATGAGGAAGCATTTTCAAAACTCAGATGCCATTTCCTGCACCGGGGAGAATGAAGCGTGCCTCCACTCATACTCCTCCTTCCTACACGGTCGTTCGGGCGCATTTTTCTTCACCTCTTCAGCGGACAATCGATCAATTTCCGTCTTCCAAGAATCAAGGTGCTCACCTGCTGTAATCAAGGCCTGAGCCACGATAAGCAGGCGGGCACCGTGAGGTTTCATCACCGACAGTAAAGACTACTAAGTCGATGGGGAATTAATTCTCTGCCAATCTAGCCCAATTTTTACCCAAAAAGACCCGATTTCTTTAGCTTTCTAAAACAGGGTTCGAGGAGCGACGATTGCCAACGTGGAGATCAGCAAAACACCCCTTCTGCCTTTGGGGCAGAAGGGGTGTTTTCTGCCATACAAATCCTCAATCGACATGTCACGGCCATTAGCCATGACATTTCAAACAAACTATACGCCGCCATCCCGGCTATCCCGGTTGAAATCTATTAATATCTCCACTGTGAAAAAAATATATTTCAAAGGTAGAATGACAAAAATAGAAATAATTTTTCCGAAGTCACGAAACATCGGACTTTCAGCCGGGTCGGCGGGGGGCTCATTCACCCCGGTGAAAAGCGGTCACTTTTCCCAACCAAGATGGACTACCAGCGCCATAACTCGTGCCATCCGCCGATGTCCCAAGCGCGGCCTCAGGCTCAGCCATTCTCAAGTCGTCTGAGCCGTAGTGTGGCCCTCTGCCGTTGCGGACCCAATAAGTTCAACCCTATAAAACTTTTGTGCTTCGTAGTTCGATGAAACAGACTTTTTGCTTTCGCGGGTAATTTTGAATATGCCACCGAGCAACCGCACACCGTCCGAATTAAAGTGGCGCTTCAGGAGCTTTCCAACGAACAATTGCCCAGAGTCTTGTTCCTCATTGAACACACCTTCCGCACTTCCAATCTCTGCGATGTCCCGAGCAGCGACCTCTTCACCAGGACGACGTTTGGCGACAGCGCGCAATAGGCTGATAAGGAGATCATAGTTCGGATCGCTCATCGAGTCCTGCATCATTTTATAGTCATCCTCGAACAGCCTCAGTGCGAAGCAGTGCTCAAGAATCCAGGATGTCACTCGCTCCCAAGCTGAAAATCGGAATCCGGTCATCCGACCACCAGTGGAATGTCCTTTTTGTGCATACTCAATCACGAGGCTGTAAACAGCGGCTAGAATCTGTGGACGAGCAGCGACGATGTGGTCGATGAGTCCTCCCTCTTCCCATTTCCGGAATAAGTAGCTATCTGGACGCTTGCAGATGCGAATCAGGCAGGTTCTCGAAGCGAGGTCGTCTGACAACACCGCTCCGTTCGAGGTTCCTGCGAAGACCTCGGCCGTAACGTCCAGTTCAGCCTGAATGTATGGTGCACGTGCTTCAAAAATGGGTTCAGTAAGCAAGGATTCGAGAAAGCTCAGGTCACGCAGATCATTTTTCGTGACGTTGTCCAAGTAGATGAGTGCGTTTCCGCCACAGAGCGCCTTGGAGATCCCCTCTTTACATCGCTCAGGATTGGATTTTAGCAGAGCCACTGCCTTCGGCTTCATGTCGTAAACAGCAGCGACTACCTTGGCGAGAAAACCTGCCCCTGCAGCTCGCTGATCCTTCGTGACGAAGAAGAATGGAACCCGTCCTCCTTCGCCCAAGATCCCGGATCTAGCCAGGCATGGAGCGAGCAAAAATGCGACAGCCCGTGCTTTATCGAAAGGTGTTGCGAATTGGAAGTCCTGCAGGAGTTCCAGCAGTAGTGCGGCAGCCTCAGGGACAGTGGGTAATTCGGCAATTGTTCCCTCCGCATGAATCTCAAGGCGTCTGTCGTAGCCCGACACTACGCGTGCTTCCATTCCATCCCACACCAGCGCCGGAACCTTGGCGAGCACTTTGATAGGGCGGATTAGGTGCCGATTAAGCCGGGCTGACCCGATAATGAGTTTTGCCTCGCTCTCAGTGAGCGGTGACTGTGACAGTCCGTTCTTGCCCTTGCGGACGAATTGACAACGATCGGGCTGATCAGTGAAGCAGGCCAGGCTGGCGGCATCGTAGCTTTCAACACTATCTCCCGTCACATCACAAAATTGGCCTGCACGAAAGTAGGTGACTGGTCCTAGAACCTCGACCACCTGCTTCGTCCACACGCCGGTTGAGGCATCTTTATGGATCGTTGTGTCGCTTGTGTCAGCGGGCGTCTGGGATGGCAGCTCCGCCTGCATTTCAATCACCTTATCTTTGATTGCATTCTTCAGTGCGCGACGTTTTGCGCCGAGATGGTCCTCGGCGAATTTAACCAGATCCTCTTCGGACAGCTGGTCGCGCAGAATGCGCAGGCCCGCACATAGCCTGATAAAGCCCTCCATGATGGTGTGCCTTCCATCGTTATCCTCACAGGCGCGTTTGATGGCCTGTTGCTGCCTTCGAACAGAAGCCATCGCAAGCCTGCCTGCGGACGTCTTCTCGCTGACCTCTATCGCGTGTGGTGGTCTAGCGAGATCACTTGCGAATTGGGCGAATTCTTCAGAGCCCATGACTGAGCGGCATTCGTCAAATCCGTTGCCTGGAGCGTCGAGAGGCACCTGCATAAGGTGAACTCTTCTTTTGAAGACAATGCGTAAATTCAGTGCAGCGGAGTAAAAAAATGCGTTGAACAAGGTGTCCTTGTCTCCGCCAAAGTGGATAGACGCTGAAGTGTTGCGATCCAGGGCCTTCTCTAGCTCACCAAGGGGAAAGGGGAACTCGGAATCTGGCAGGCCATAGGCATCGACATCATTGAATCCAAGCGCTTGAAAGTGGCCGCTGTCACAGAGCGCCAAGGCCTGCTCCTCCCTCTCTACCACCACAATCGGCTGACCGGCCCGTGTGCTGCCATTTCGAAAATGCGGTGGTAAGTATGGAAAAGCCGGAGCATCGTTGCGTCGGTGATACAATTTTCCGTCACAAACATCATCAGTTCTAAGACGAGAAAATGGCTCTTCACGGTCTAGGATCGGTTGCCCGTCTAGATCAAAATAGGGGAACACGATCCCAGGTGCGTAGAGATCAAACTTTTTCAAAGCCTCTTCGGCACTGATGCGCCTGATGCCAGCGTCCTCTACGGTGTTCGGATCGACTCCCGGAATCGAGGGTGCTCCCCCATTTTGAGAGTCATCCTGAGCGGTCCAATGCTTCGCAGTTGTTTCTTGGTCGCCCATAGAAATCATGTAGGGTTGACCATTTTGCTACAATGATTGGCTGCATGAACCAGCCAGAGTTTGTAAGCTACTTTTGCAACGATCTCCCGATCCGCGCCAGACCCCTGCGGGCATTGGGAGATCACGTACGCCCAAATGATGTCCCCGTTCGCCCGGGCTTTGACCATAATACCGCTGGTCTGGCAAACATTGCATCGCCAGAAACAGATGATTGCCTTGCCCAGCTCCTGGATGCACGAAATCTTTAGGAATTTGTTGTGCCGAAGTTCATGCACAGGGCAGGCTGTGCGAACATGTCGATCAAAACCGTATGCGACGGCTTGGACCAGGAGCACTTGTATCGCGGGATTGACGGATTGGTGGATAGCAGTTCGTATGATCGGGCAATTTTGCGTTTTTGGTAAATTGCGCCGCAGTTTTCTCGATTGTACTTTGCTTTTTTGGTGCGATTTCTTTTTCATAGGTAGAGTCGGCCGGGAACACGAATAGCTTCGCGGGCGCACGTGTTCCCGGCCTTGGTTCGGTTGTTTATGCTCGGGATTCGGGGGCGTTCGGGTCGGATTCAACAGTGGCAGCTTGTGCGTGGAGGTGAGCAAGGAGGCTCTGCAGGTGTATGAGGCGGATACCACGCGTCGCTCCTCGGCGTCGTAGGACCACGGACTTTACCGGGGCTCCTGCCGGGAGGATAAGCTCGCAAATTGCGGACCTTGAGAGTCCGGTCCATGGGCAGCGGGTTCCGGACCTGGGTAATCTTAAAAACTCCGGCACAACGTGCGGTGCGGATGGTGGGTGAAGCGAGGTGACGGTAGGCTCGCGCAAAGGGGCTGCCGTCAACGTCTCGAAACGTCGTTGGTGATCTGGGATTTTCTGAATCATGGCGGTGCCATTCGTGCCAGAACCACGGCTCAAATCACGGGTCATCGTCGCCTGGCCAAATTAACCCACGCGGCTGGAACCCCCGTAGAATCAGGGCTCCAGCTCACTGACCGTCCCCACTATTTTTTTCTCGCGACTATTTGGTAGCCGTTCGATTGGAACGATGGGGCAGGATAAGCCTTCCCGTGAAGTGAAGTGAATTCGCTTCCTTTTATCTTATATCCGCTGATGGACAAGACTCCCGCCTGTGCGTGAACAGCAATTATTGGCGTCTGACTACTGCGCTTGAACCACTTTCCTTTGAGGCGGTTTTTGACCGCATCCTCCGTCATGTTTGTTCGAGGGCGAAGAGATTTGCACGCCTGAAAAATGGCCGCTCTTTCCATCAACCAGAGCGGACAGTGGGGGTTTGTCCAATTGGCTGCCATGATCCACGTTTGGTCATCAACACCAAGCCTGGCGGCTCGCGTTTCAGCGTTTTTGAAGTCTTCTGCCAGTCGCTTCAAAAACTTGGAGCCACCGCTGCCTATTCCGTCAGCCAGAAACTCACTTACTTTTTCACTGCTGATCTGAATGCCGGGATCTTCGATCAGCAGTGCCCGATAAAGCGCCTTGTCCATAGCCCCATCCTCGTCCTTCAAATATCTCATGGCTTGCTTTGTGGCGCAGTCGAAAAGAATGCCGCGAGCCGACCGACGAGCCTCCACATACTGCTGTTCAATGTCCTTCACATCAGATGCTTTCATGATCTCGATGAGATCCTCCTGAATGGAATCAGGCGGGCGCTCAGAGCTAAGGCTAAAGAATAGCGGGGCATCGACATGACGCAGCAGAACGGCGATGGGATGATCTTGAAATGGAGGGCGAACTTCGAGCGTCCCAGGAAGATCGTCGGCAAACAGTTCTCTAAAATAGTCGATGTTTTTCTTCGCAACAGTCACAGACCTTGATTCCGGCGATGTGTTCGTCGGTGTGGCTTTCTTCGCTTTGGATCTAGAGCGCTTAGCCTTCGTTGGTGGCTTCTTGCATGTCGGCTTTTTCCTCATGACGAAATCATCAGCAGGGTGTTCAACAAAGTAGTGTTACGCCGTCACATCCGGCAGTGCGCTTGCGGCCTTCTTCAAGGCTTCGCTGCCAACGTGAGTGTAGTGCTCCGACATCTGCTCGCTGTCATGACCGATCAGTTCTTGGACAACAGCATGAGGCACTCCTGCCTCTTTGAGAAGGGTGACCGCAGTATGTCGCAGGCTGTGGAAGGACAATCCAGATTCATCTCTTTTGCCACCCCGTCCGACACCCGTTCTCCTGTGCGCCTTCTTCTCACGGAGGCCAGCTTTCGCCAAGACAGCCGCGAATTGATTGCTCAGATGGCCTGACTTTCCTTGTTTATCGACGATCTCGAACGCTCTTGGATGAAGTGGAGATAGCCTGTCCGCTCCAAGAGTCATGCTCTCGACATGTTTCCACAAGGCTGGGGCGATTGGAATAGACATCATGCGACTTGTCTTCCTTGCGGTAAGCTCGATAACGCCTTTCTCAAGATTCAAATTTAATCGACGAAGGGAGGCGATGTCGATCAGTCGTTGCCCTGTGTATAAGCCAAAAAGCACCATGGAGCGCCACTCTTCATCACAGTTTTTCAGGATCGTTTGTAACTGTTGGTCTGTGAAGACCATCTTTTTAGCCGGTGCCTTGTCCTTCAAGGTTTTAACAGCCAATGCAGGATCATCCGTGATGAGTTTACGGTGAAGGGCATCACGAAAGATCATCTTGAGCGTCTTGAGCTCATGATTAACCGACTTCGCAGAGAGTGTCTTGGCTGCATGGTTGCGGAACGCGGTAATGTCATCCTGGCTTAGTGTGGCGAGGTCGTTATCGGCGCGTGCCCCCAGCCAGGTGAGAAACTTCTTTGTGGCTCCTTGGTAAAAGACCAGAGTTGCAGGGGCCACCTCACCTCCTTGTTTCGACTCCAACCACCTTTCAAAATGCTGCCGTGTCGTTGGAAACACGAGGTCTTCGCCAGTGATGGAGGCATGAAGCTCCTGAATCACGCGGCGAGTGTTCAAAGCAGTCTTCTTTTTGTTGGCCGCCTCCTCATATTGAGCGGCCAGTTTTTCTGCAAGTTTGCGATCCGTCGTCCTCGTTGTCCGTTTGGTGCGTTTGCCCTCTGCCGTCGTAAAACAGGCAAACCAAAATTTGCTTTCAGGGTGTTTCCAAATGCTAGCCATTTCTAATAACCAAACTAAGAACATTCGGCGAGGTTTGTCAATATCCACGGAAGCCGAAACCACGCAAAATCAAGGTTTCCAGACATCTAAAAACCTCCTGAAACAGCCCCTGGTGAAACAGGGGTTCAACTCCCCTCGCCTCCACTTCCTTGAAGTACAAGGATTTGACGGGCAGGCATGGACGGACGGAAGGACTTACTTCCGCTTTTTCGCCTTGGGCTTCTCAGCCCCGGCGAGTGGGATCGAATGGATCTCAAAAGGCGCGGAGGTGGCGCTGTCGAATTCGGCGGCGGCTTCGAGGCCGGCGCGGGCGATCTCTTCGGCGCTTTTGCCGCTGTCGTAGGCGGTTTGCATGGCTCCGAGGGCGAAGTCGCGGCCCGAGCCGGCGGCCCAGAATTTGTGAAACTGCTGGGCGGAGCGGTAGGAATAGAGGGCGAAGATGCCGTGGGTGTTCGCGGCGAGACCGTAGAACTGGGTGGTCTCATATTCCTCGCCTTTGTCAGGCATGGCCGTCATGAAGTACTCGGCCTTCAACCAGGCATGGGCATGGCGGAAGGTCTCGAAGATCATCTCACAGGAGGAGAAGTCACGCGGGCGGTCGGGATTGGAAAAGTAGCTGTTGAGCACGACGAGGCTGGCCGAGGTGCCGGTGAGGCCGATGAAGGTATCGCCGATCTTGGTGATCTTTGTTTTATTCACGACATGGCCAGCCTTTTGACGCAGCGAGCCGAGGCAGCTCAAAGTATCCGCCCCAATGCAGGCGACTCCGTTTTTCTGGGTGACGACGATGGTGGACATGATTGGAAGAAATGACGAAGGCCTGAAATCCGAATGACGATTGGGCTCAGTGGCCTTTGTCGATCATGGCGGCGAACTCGGAGAAGAAGTATTTCGCATCGTTCGGGCCGGGGGCGGCCTCGGGATGGTATTGAACGCTGAGGACGGGGGCCTCGCGGTGGCGCATGCCTTCGACGGTGCCGTCGTTGAGATTGATGTGGGTGACCTCGACGTTGCCGGGGAGGCTGGCGGGATCGATGGCGAAGCCGTGATTCTGGCTGGTGATGGCCACCTGACCGTTGCGGAGGTCTTTGACGGGCTGATTGCCGCCACGATGACCGAATTTGAGCTTGAAGGTCTTGCCGCCGTAAGCGTGACCGAGGATCTGATGGCCGAGGCAGATGGCAAAGATGGGCTTCACGCCGATGAGTTGCTTCACCTCGGTGTGGATGTAACTCAGCGCGGCAGGGTCACCGGGGCCGTTGGAGAGGAAAACGCCATCGGGATTCCGGGCGAGCACGTCTTTGGCACTGGTGGTGGCCGGAACGACATCGACGCGGAAGCCAGCCTGGCGGAGGCGGCGGAGGATGTTCCGTTTGATGCCGAAATCGTAGGCCACGATGTGGTGCTTGGCCTCGGGCAGGCTGTGAAAGGCACCGGTGAGGCCGCCTTCACGATTCTGCGAAGGGCTGGGGATGTCCCACTCGCGGCTTTCGGTGCTCTCAGGGTCCCAAACGTAGGGTTTGGCGGTGGTGACTTCTTTGACGAAATCGCTTCCTTCCATGGTGGGGCTGCTGGCGGCGAGCTTCACGGCCTCATCGGCATTGAGCACGGCGCTGGTGATGACGGCCCGCATGGCTCCACGAGTGCGGAGATGCTTGGTGAGGGCGCGGGTATCAATGCCCTGGATGCCAGGGATGTTCCATTCTTTGAGGTATCCGTCGAGGCTCTGCGTGCTGCGCCAGTTGCTGGGGATGTCGCAAAGCTCTTCAATGACGAAGCCACGAACGTGCGGCTGGCTGCTTTCGGGATCGAGCAGGTTCACGCCGTAATTCCCGATCATGGGATAGGTCATGGTGACGATCTGGCCGCGATAGGAGGGATCGGTGAGCACCTCCTGATAGCCGGTCATGGAGGTATTAAAGCAGATTTCGCCGGTGTGTGTGGCCTCGGCGCCGAACGCCGTGCCTTCAAACACCCGGCCATCTTCGAGGGCGAGGAGGGCTTTTTTCATCAAAGTGCGGCCAGTGCGATAAACAGGACGGCGGAGGTTCCAAGCTCAAAGTTGGCGTTTCTCGCAACGAGCATGGATCAAGGCGATTCCGGCTCTTCGGTGCGCTCGACGAAGCGCATGGCGTGATCAATGAAGCGGAGGTGAACGTCGTCGGTGGGGCCGTTTCGGTTTTTGGCGAGGATGAGCATGGCTTCACCACGCTTTTTCTCCTCAGCCTCCTCATCTTCGACCTCCATTTTGCCGCCGGCGTAGTCGGCACGGGTGAGGAGACCTACCATGTCCGCATCCTGCTCGATGGAGCCGGACTCACGGAGGTCAGAAAGCACAGGGCGCTGGCCTTTGCGGCTTTCGACGGCGCGATTGAGCTGGGCGAGCACGATGACGGGGACGTTAAGTTCTTTGGCGAGACCTTTGATGCCGGCGGAAATTTCGGCGATTTCGATCTGGCGGTTGTCCTTGGCACGACGGCTGCCGCTGGTGACGAGCTGCAGGTAGTCGATCATGATCATCTGGATATCGTGCTGCTTCTTAAGGCGGCGGGATTTGGCACGCATCTCCATGATGTCGAGGCCAGGGGTCTCATCGATGAAGATCTGGGCCTTTTGCAGATCACGCGTGGCCTTGGCGAGGGCATCCTGCTGGGCGCGGGAGAGGAGGCCACGGGAGAGATCCTGCATGCTGAGGCGGGCGCGGGAGACGAGCAAACGACGCACGAGCATGGTGGCGCTCATTTCGAGGGAGAAGACGACGCAGGGCTTGTTACAATCCACGGCGATGTGCTCGACAATGTTCATCGCGAGGGAGGTTTTCCCCATCGAAGGACGAGCGGCAATGACGAACATTTCGCCGCCTTGCAGGCCGCTGCTCATCTGATCGAGCTTAGAGTAGCCAGTGGAGAGGCCACGGAGCTGGCCTGGATGCTCGAGCATGTATTGAATGCTGTCGATGGCATCCATGACGTGCTGGCTGAGCGTCTTGATGCCTTCCTTGGCCCCCACGGAAGTGCGGACGGCGAGAGCACGCTGCTCGGCGTGGTCGAGCACGGTATCGATGTCCTCATCGAGTTGCTCTTTGCCATGCTCGTAAGCAGCGTGGATGTTGAGCGAAGAGGCGTGGATGAGCTCACGGAGAATGTGCTTCTCCATGACGATCTTTTTGTAATGAGGAAAGTGCGCCGGAATGGGCACGAAAGTGAAAAGATCACTGATGGCGGCGGCTCCGCCGACCTTGTCGAGGAGGTTTTGATCCCGCAGAGCGTGAGTGACGGTGACGGGGTCGATCGGCAGGTTTTTATCGTAAAACTCGAGCAGCTTCTCATAAATCGTGCGGTTGGCGTCGTGATAAAAAGCATGCGCGGGGAGCGTCACGCGGCAGTCACTGAGACGCTCGTTGGGGTCCTGGAGGAGACAGGAGAGCACGCCTTTCTCGGCTTCATCGGAAAAGGGCAGCGCCCGGTTGATCGAGGCGAGCAATTCCTCCGCCGTGGGCACTTCATTGCGTTTTTTAAACGGTGCTTTTTCGACGGCCGGCGCTGAGCTGGCAGCGGCGATGGGTGGGGAGTTTGGTGCGGCGGAATCGGCCATGGGAAAAGGAATTGAGGCGGATTCGCAGCATGAATGATTCGTCCTTCCGAACAAACAAAGACTTGCTTTTTTTATGCTTTCTCCCGAAAAATGAACGCTCCCCGCATCACCGGGTCCAACGTCGTCCCTTCCCACCACCATCTATGCTCCTTAAAGCAATCAAACATAAAGTCGCCGTGCTTGCCGCCATTGCCGCCTTCCATGGCGCCGCATTTGCCGCACCAATCGCCGGTATCGAAAAATCCGACCTCGTCCAACCAAGCGCCGAGCTCGACAAGATTCTTGTCACGCTGGAAGCTGAGCAGGCCAAGGTTCAGAAAGACCCGCAAAACACGAGCACCAATTCCGATTGGACGAAGGCGTTCAACGCCGCCGTGACGCAGGTGCAAGAGCTCGCCAATAAGAAGGACGCGAACGCGGCCTATGTGCTGGCGAAGTGGGGCATCCTCGTGGGTGGCAACAATGTGAACGTCAATAGCATCGTCGATCTCTACCGCGCTGCGGGCAGCCTCCCCGCTGCGCAGATCGAACTGGCCCAGGTGCTCCTCAACGGTTTCCGCCAGGATGCCGATAAGACCCGCGAAGCGGTGAACTTGATCGTCGAAGCAGAGAAGGCCGGCAACAAGCTGGCCCGCCGCATGAAAGCCCAGCTCCACCTTTCCGGGGCTGCTGCTCCTGTCATCCTACAGGACAACAAAACTGCCGTCGAGCTGCTGGAGAAAGCCAGCACGGATGGCGATGGTGATGCATCCCTGGGTCTCTACCAGATTTACGCCCGTGGCATCACTGGCTACGCGCAAGACTTCGCGAAGTCCCTGGACTACCTGAAGATGGCCGCTGAAAAGCAGAGCAACGCCACCGCCCTCGGTGAATACGGCGCCCGCCTCCTTGCAGGTGACACGGGTGACGGCAAGACCGCTCCGAACCTCGTCACGAAGAACGTGCAGCAGGCACTGAAAATGTTTGAAGACTCCGCCAAGGGTGGTCTCGCTGCTGCGAACCGCATCCTCGGCCAGATCTATGAAGGCGGCGTGGGCGAAAATAACGCCGACGTGAAGCCTGACCTCCAAAAAGCCATCGAGTATTATGGTAAGGCCGCCCAGGGCAGCGATCCCGCCGCCCTTTTCCGCCTGGCCCAGGCATCCGAATCCGGCATCGCTAAGCCAGAATCCAAGCCTGAAGCCGATGGTTCCTGGGATCCCAAGAACATCCTCGTGCAGCCGAATGCCAAAAACGCCCTCGACCTGTATCGTATGGCCGCCCAGAACAACGCCGCCGAAGCCTTCTTCGCCGTCGGTCGTTTCTATGAAACGGGCACGGTGGTGGATAAAGATCCTGAAAAGGCTTTCGCCCTCTACATCCGCGCTGCCAACGCTGGCGTGCTCGCTGCCATGAACCAGCTCGCTGGCCTTTACGCCAACGGTGCAGGTGTGACCCAGGACATCATCGCTGCGGGTGGATGGTACAAGCGTGCCGCTGATGCTGGCTACGCCCCCGCCAAGATCGCCTACGGCATGATGGCCGAGCAGGGCACTGGCATGGAGCGTAATTTGATCCTCGCTGAGCGCACTTACTCCGAAGCCGCTCAATTGGGTGCGCCGCTGGCCATGGTCCGCCTCGCTGCGTTGCACATCAACGGCGTGGAACCCGGCAAGCCAAACTTCCCTCTCGCCTGGGCCTATGCCCAGCTCGCCAGCGAAGCCACAAAAGGCCAGTCTGCCGAGATCAACCAGTTCGTCGCCAACCTCGAAGACGCGAAGAAAGACGATAAGAAGATCTACACGGAAGACATGATCAAGCAGGGCAAGGCCGAGCTTGAGAAGCTCAAGAAGAGCATCAACATCGCCCCCACGCCTGCTGCGGCCGCTGCTCCCGCAGCAGCGCCTGCCTCACCCAAAGCCGACGCCAAAAAGAAAGCGACCAAGTAAGGCGTGATTGAAGAGCAGATTTGCCAAAAACCTGCTTGCCAAAATATCGACTCCCTCTAGTCTCCGGCTCCCTTCGCAAGAGGGGAGCCGGTTTTCATTTCCGGGGCATTAGCTCAGTTGGTAGAGCGCCTGCATGGCATGCAGGAGGTCAGCGGTTCGAACCCGCTATGCTCCACCAAACCCCATGCAGGTTCCGCCATGACGCGTGTTTTCCTTCTCCTGCTATCTTTAACGCCTTTCATTCAGGCACGCGAGGTGCAGAGCCATGGCCTGCTGTTTGAAAAATGGCTGCGAGATACCTTCTTCGGAGGTTACGAGCCTACAAGCCACACGCAGAAGTGGGACATACCAGCCAGCGCCAACAAGGAACATGGCCGCATCCCGGTAAATCCCAAGGCGGCGAAGCACGGCACGCCCATCGGCCTCGGCGATGCTTTGCGTCAATTCGATATCGATGAGCCTTTCCTGCTCATCACAGGCTTTTGGCGCCAGGAGACGGAGAATCAGAAGGTGTGGACGAATGTGCAGGCCGTGCGGGTGGAGCCGGGGACATGGCAAAAGCTCTGGCATCCGATCACAAGGGCAGATCTCGAAAAGCTCGATGTGGTGATCAAGGACCCATCACTCAGCCTCGATGAGGCTAGAAAGGCGGCGCAGGCGATGAAAGCACGAATTCCCTACACCAAAGCCGTCATCCAAGTGAATCCGAAGATCGATGGCAGCCAGCGCCGCCTGCAATGCAGCCTTCATTTTGATGACTTTTTCGCTCACCTAGCGCCGGAGGCCTCACCCGAGCCACAGAGGCAGCAGCAGATCTTCGGAATCCCGGTGCCGAAGGCTTTTGCTTCCACCCCGAGGGACTTTTGAGGTGTCCTGACCTCAAGGGATTGTGTTTTGCCATTCGACAGGCCCAATTTTCCGTTCAATCTCATTGCCAATCTGCGGCGTCGTTGTTAACACCACGCACAAATTTACCGGCATATGAAGTTCAATATCAGCAAGGAAGCCTTTTTGGGGGCCATCAACCAAGTGCAGCATGTCGTCAGCTCTCGCACGACGCTCGCCATTCTTTCCAACGTACTTCTGAAGGCCAAAGACGGCGTTCTCGAGCTCACGACGACGGACCTGGATGTCGGCGTCACCTGCACGGTGCCCTGCGAAGTCTCCGAAGCCGGAGCCACGACCCTTCCCGCTCGCCGCCTCGCCACCATCGTGCGTGAACTTCCCGCCGAGGACATCGAGGTGAAAGTGGATGAGAAAAACGTAGCCTCCATCAAGAGCGGTCCCAGCTTTTTCAAGGTGCTCGGCCTCACCAGCGAGGAATTCCCTGCCCTGCCCCGCTTTGACGACGCACGGGAATTCAAGATCGAGCAGCAGATGCTGCGCGACTGCCTGCGCAAGACCAGCTACGCCATCTCGACGGACGAGACGCGTTATGTGCTCAATGGCATTCTCTTCTCATTCAAGGAAAATGCCCTCACTATGGTGGCCACGGATGGCCGCCGCCTCGCCATGGTGGAGCAGGAAATCGAATTCCCGCAAAGCCAGGAGATCGACATCATCGTGCCCACCAAGGCCGTGAACGAGCTCTCACGCCTCCTCGGAGATTCCGGCCTCGTCTCCATCAAAGTCACCGGCTCGCAAGTGGGCTTTGATCTGGGTGACGGCCTTCTCGTAAGCAAGCTCATTGACGGCAATTACCCGAACTACCGCCAGGTCATCCCCGGCGAGTCGAAGGAGCGCATCCCCATCGAGCGTGAGGCCTTTCTCCGCGCCATCTCCCGCGTCTCGCTACTCACCACGGATAAATCGAACTCCATCAAGTTCATCTTTACCCCAGGTCAGGTCGAGATCGTCGCCTCCTCCCCAGACATTGGTGAGGCCCGTGAAACCGTCGCGATCAATTACAAAGGTGCTTCCATCACCATCGCGTTCAATCCGGAGTTCTCCATGGCTCCGCTGCGAAATCTCAGCGCCGATGAGATTCATCTTCACCTCATTGATGAGATCAGCCCTGGCGTCATCCGCAGCGGCACGAATTTCCTCTATGTGCTCATGCCCATGCGCGTGAATGCCTAACTTAACGCTCCTTTCATCAACAGCCAGATTATGAAAGCCCCCGCGCTGCTCTCCCTCGCCGCCCTCGTCTCGTTGGCCTCCTGCTATGGGCCAGGGCCAAAGCCCCCGCCCGGACCGCGTGGTTACTCTCTCGATCGTGCCCCAGGGGATGCCCGCTACGGCCAGGATCCTGCCGGTCCGGCAGACACGCGATACCTCGAAACTGGAGATCCTTCGCTCACGCCTCCGCCTCCCAATCCGAATGATCCGGCGGCTGCTTCCGTTCAGCCTCCAAACCCGGGCGAACCCGCCACCACGCCTCCTGGCCTCACCCCACCAGCCACGGGCACCACGCCGCCACCACCTGTCGTCGTCACCCCACCAGCCACGACCACTCCGACGGCGCCTGTCACCCCTCCGAGTACGGGCAGCTATCCCACGGCCACTCGCACGAAGCCAGGTTTTGTGAAAAGCCCCTTCGATTCGCTCGGTCGTGAGATCGACGTCCGTGAGATGCGCTCCGGCCAGAAGGCCCGCTGCCCCTACACGCAGAAGGTTTTCCTCGTGCCGTAAGTCCTGATTCGGGTTGCCTCATCGAGGGCGACCTTCTTGAATCAGGAATCTTGAAACATGAATCAGGAATCCAGCATCGCCATCCTCGCCCCGGGCTTACTCGGCGGCTCGCTGGCCTTGGCGGTGAGGAAAAAGTTCCCGCTGGCCGTGATTCGTGTGTGGGCGAGACGTGCGGAAGCGCTGGATGAGGTGCGGCAGCGGCTTCCTTGCGCCATGGGCAGCACCAGCATCGCGGAGACCCTGCAGGACGCCTCTATCGCTATCCTGTGCATGCCGGTGCAGCACATGAAAGCCGCAGCGGAGCGGATCATCGCAGCTAAAACCACTCCCGAGCTTCTCGTCACCGATGTGGGCAGCGTGAAAGGCAGCGTCGTGACGACCTTGGAGCCAGTTTTTGCCTCCAAAGGCATTCCCTTCATCGGCAGCCACCCAATGGCCGGCTCGCACGCCACCGGCATGGCGCATGCGCGGGCGGATCTTTTCCAAAATGCCGCCTGCCTGCTCACCCCAGTCGAAAACACACCAGCTCCGGCTCTAGAGCGCCTGCGTGCTTTCTGGTCCGCCCTCGGGTGCCGGGTCCTTGAAATGAACCCGGCGGAGCATGACCGCCATGTGGCTCGCATCTCGCATCTGCCCCATGCGATGGCCGTTCTGACCACACTCGCCGCATTGAGGGCTGATACCCGCGCCATCCCATGCGCCGCGGGCGGCTTTCGGGATACCACCCGCGTCGCAGCGGGGGATCCCACCATGTGGAGTGGCATTCTTCGTGAAAACCGCGCTGAAGTGCTCGCCGCGCTGCAGGATGCCTCCGGGCATCTAAATGACCTCATCGAGCTTTTGACCTCTGGGGATGAGGCCCAGCTCGCCGCCTTCCTTGCCTCCGCCAAAGCCCTGCGAGACCTCGTGCCAGCCTCTCCCGAACTCAGGCGCTGAATCAGCGAATGAAGTAACTCAGGTTTTCCAGCTCCACGGCCAGATCCACGCTGTTCACCACCACGTTTTCGGGGGTTTCCAGCACGGTGGGTGAGAAATTCAGGATCGCCTGGATACCGTGAGCTACGAGTTCATTGCAGACAGACTGCGCATTGATCGCAGGCACAGTCAGGATCGCCATTTTCACATTGTTTTTGAGGATGTAATCCGCCAAGCCGCCCATGGGTAACAAAGGCACGGTAAACTGCCCCGCAGCCTTCGGCAGCAAATCAAAGGCCGCCGTGATCTCAAAGCCCTCCTTGCGAAAGCCGCCATAGCGCAGCAGCGCCGAGCCGAGATTTCCCACGCCCACGAGGATCACCGGCTGCAGCCGGTTCTGCCCCAGCACGTCACCGATCATTTTGCGCAGAGCTTCCACGTTGTAACCCAGGCCACGGGTGCCTAGCTGGCCGAAATAAGCCAAATCCTTGCGGAGCTGTGTCGATTTCACGCCTGCCGCCTTCGCCAGCGCCGCCGAGGAGACCATATCCACCCGGTTATCCCGCAGCTTCTGCAAGCAACGCAGATAGATGGAGAGGCGGTAGATGGCCTTCCGAGGGGGGCTGGGCGGTTTGGTTCCGGACACGAGATCGCGATCCAGCCACGCCGGGGCCGTTTTGTCAATCATGGCTCCAGTCACCCTGGTTTTGCGCTGGCAAAACCCGCGCCCTTCGCCACATCTTGCCGCCACGCCGATGCCCACTCACCCTACGCTCCCTTTGGCAGATCGCTACGCCCGTTTTCGCGACACGGTCTTCGGCGGCGTGGAGGATCGTGGCACGCTGCCCGGCCTCGACGAGGCCTGGACGGAGCTCGACTGGCAGAGCCTGTGGTTTGCCGGAACCTTCGGCACGCAATTCACGACCACCGACGGCCAAAAAATCGAGGTCACCGATTTCGGCACTTGGAATTCCGGCCCCGGCCCGGATTTCACTGGGGTCACCCTTCACGTGGAGGGTGAATCGCGCCGCGGAGATCTCGAACTCGATACCGACGCCCGCGATTGGGAGCATCATGCCCACGGCTCAAATCCCGGCTACGACCGTGTCGTACTCCATCTCGTCCTCCGCACACCGGAGACACGGTTTTTTACCCGCACCAGCCAGCATCGCGAGGTGCCGCAGGTCCTTTTAAATGCCGCCATGCTACCAGCGGATGCCACACCCGCTCGTGGCTTGGCTGCCGCCCGCCTTGGCCGCTGCGCCACACCACTCGCCGCCCTAGATGCGTCTAGGGCGCAGTCCATCATCGAATCTGCGGCCCAGTTTCGCCTCGAGCGGAAAAGCCGCTGCCTTCACCGCCTCGTGCAGGCTCAAGGCCGCGAGCAGGCCATTTTTCAGTCTCTGGCTCAAACGCTTGGGTATCGGAACAACCAGCAGCCCTTCGTCATCCTCACCCAGCGGCTTCCGATTCGTGATTTGCTCACCCGGGAGGCTTTGGAGCGTGAAGCCATGCTTTTTGGCGTGAGCGGCTTCCTCGAAAAAATCCGCGTTGAGGACACCGCCGATGCTACGCGTGGCTACTTGCGCCATTTATGGAGTCAGTGGTGGAAGCAGCGTAATGCCTGCGCCCGTTGGATCGAGCCGCAGAGCCTTCCACGATGGAATCTGGCCGCCACACGCCCCGGCAATCACCCGCAGCGCCGCCTCGGTGCCCTCGCTGCCATGCTTTCGTCTTGGAACCGCCTCAGTGAGCCGCTCACCGATGCCTCTCGTTGGAGCCAGCCCGCCTGGAAAGACACGCTCGCCGCCTTACAGCACGAGTTTTGGACCTCCCACTACACCCTCACCGCCTCGCCCGCCGCGAAACCGATCGCCCTCATCGGCGAGACCCGCGTGCATGAGATGCTCGCCAATGTGGCCTACCCTCTCCTCGTGCCTGAGCGCACTCGTTTGTGGGCCGAGTACCTCGAGCTGCCCGCCCTGCTCGATAATCAAAAAGTCCGCCGCGCCATGCTGCGGCTCTTTGGCGAAAATTCCCCCCTCGCCGCCTCCCTCAGCACTCGGCTCCATCATCATCAGGGCCTGCTGCAAATTTATGAGGACTTCTGCCTGGAGGACGACAGCGCCTGCTCCTCCTGCCCGTTCCCCGAGCGGCTCAAAGAGTGGGCGTGACCTGCTTTCGTCACGCCTCCGCGAAGCGCCGCCAGTAAAGCACCGCCAGCGGCACATAGCCCAGGCACTCCTTCGCCGCATCCGCCACGCCAGCCATGGAACGAGCATCCGTGGCCGTCACCACCAGTACCGCTGCCACCAGCAGCGCACAACCCAGCGTGAAAACCGCCCGCAGCGCAAAGGTGCTCCTCCTCGGCTCGGCCTCCTGCAGCAGCAGATCAATGAAGCGTGAGGCCAGTAGCACAAAGAGCACCAGCGAAAGGAACCCACCCTCCTCCGCCAGCATTTCAGACGATGGCAGCCAGTCATACAGCCCGTGCAGCAGCACAACGCCCGCAAAGGTCGCCATGAACTGCCCCACCTCGGCGAAGCCGCTGCGAAACATCCGATACAGGCTGTGCGCCGTGATCGCCGTTATTGAGAGGTGCAGGAAATTCGCCGTCAGCAGCCGGGTGATGGCCGAGGAAAGACCATGCTCCGCATAATACTGCACATTCTCCTCAATGGCGAAGCCCAGGCCCACAAACGCACCCGTGATCAGCGCCCGCCCCGGAGCACGCTGCCTCAGCAGCCAGGGCAGAAAGACGGCAAAAAGAGCCAGCTTGCACACCTCCTCCCGCATCCCCACACCCATGATGTAATACCAAACATCATGCGGGAACTCCCCACCTGCCTTCAGCCCCTGCACATGCTCCTGCCAGGCCAGGATCGAAAGCGTCGGCCACACGCTGAAGACACCCGCCAGCACTGGCAGCACCGGCCTTGCCCAGCGCATCCCATCACGCCCATCGTGCTGCACCAGAATCACCAGCCACACCAGCCCCGCGAAGAGCGTAAAACCCACCAGCAGCCATGGAATGTCCGTGAAATGATCCAGCAGCAGTCCCTTCCATTGCAGCGGCACATCCTGCAGGAGTGCCCCAGTAAAATACTGATCCAGCGGCGGACTCTCCTCCACCCAGCCAGGCTCCGCACGCATCTGGCGAAGACTGTCCACATCATCCGCCGCCACCGCCAGGTTCAGCGCCGATCTCCGCGCCTCCTTCGCCTCCGGGAAATGCATCCCCTCCCGCATCATCCACGGCACCGCGTCATGCGAGTCCATCCCCATGAGCGCCAGCCCTGCCCGCAACTCGTTCGCCAGCATCGGCGGCGGCTCCTTCAGCGCCTGCTGCTCCAACCTTTCGCGGGCTTTCACACCATCCGGCAGTTCACGGATCAAAGAAGCGCGGATGTAATCATGCACCAGCCCCTTCGTCACCCCCGCCGCATGGCGATCAATCACTTGCCGCCAGTCACGCCCATCGAACACGCCGTTCTGTGAAAAGGCATCAAAAGCCGTCCGCAGCGTCTCCTCATCATCCAGCTTGCGTGCCATCACCATCACCTGCCGCCGCAGCCAGGTAGCCAGCGCCCGTGGATCTGGCTCCCTCATCGAAATCAGCCTGCTGTAGTCCGCCTGGAGCCGCTGCTCCACCAGCGGCACCGGAGGTTCCGAAGGTAAAGAACCCGATTTCGTCGTCACGATCAGGCTCGCGATCAAAAAACCCGCCGCCACGATCGTCCCCGCCGTGCGCAGGAGAAAGCGTCGGTCCCGCGTGAGGTAAAACACCCTCGAACGCCAGCCATGAAGAATCCCCACCTCGCTCATGACACCGCTTCTCCATCCTTCGAGCTGCCCCGCCACCAGTCCGCCTCCCGTTCCCACGAAGCAGCAGGCTTTTCATCCGTCTTCCCCGCGTTCGCATGCGCTTCACGCTCCTCCTCTTCGGCCATCTCCATCAACAGCCGCACATGAGGCGGCGGATTCACCGAGCGCCGCCAGATCACCCACATCAGCGTGGCAAAACAGCCCAGCAGAAAAAACAGCGTCGCCAGCGTGATGAGTACAAACCACTGTGCTGCCGGCACCACCTCGGAGGCCGTCATCGCCTCCGCTGGCCTATCCATCCAGGTCATGAAAGCGGTAGGCTTGTGCATGGCGGAAATGGCAAAATTAAATGTCAAACACCAGCCGCATCGGGATCATCTTCGAGAACTGGAACCCGTGTTTATTGAAAAACGCCTGCGATTCCGCGCTGATGCGGTCCGTCAACAGCGTGATGCGCTTGAAGCGCTTCTCCTTCGCAAAAGCGATCGCGTGATCCAGCAAAAGGCCGCCGTAGCCTTGGCGGCGATGCTGCGGATGCACGATCACATCCTCCATCAGGATCACCATCCCGCCTTCCGCCGTCGAGATCGTAAAAAGCAGATTCACCATCCCCAGCAGCATATGGTCCGTCCGCAAAACAAAGATCCGCCCGCGGTTTGGCTGTTCCAGAATCATCCGCACCCCATGCTCCTGCTTCGCTGGGTCCGGTTTAAAATCCTCCTCCTCACTGAAAAGCGCCGCCAGCAGCTCCACGAGCTGAGGCATATCTTCGAGGGTGGCCGGCTCGATGCGCGGCTCGCTGGAGTTTTGGGTCATGAGAGCGGTCTGAATGAGGCGCGAGGATAGCGGGATGCCCGCCCCTGTCACAAAATATTCCAAGCCCCACACAATTCCCCTTCGCGGCGCCGTTGCGCCCCATGAATGGCCGCTCCCCACGGCACCTCAACCGCCTCAAGACCATGAAAACCAAATCCACTCACCGCCTCATGCTGCTCGCGCTCTGCGCCCTCGGCATCACCGCCCTTCGCGCCCAGCAAGCCCCCAAACCACCCGCTGCCGCTCCAGCGCCCACCCCGGAAACACGCCAACCCGAGGCCCCACCACGCCGCGAAATACCCCGCGAACCCTCGCGTGAAAATCCACGCGCCAATCCCGAGCGTGAACGCGAACACCCTCAACCTCAGCGTGGCGAATCCGCCCCTCAACCCCCTCGCAATACCGACCGTCAACAAGGTCAACAAGGTCAACGCACCCCCCGCGAAGGCTCCCCACGCCGCGAGGAAGACCGCTCCTTCCGTGGCTCCCCAGATCACCGCCAAGGCCCGCCTCCCATGAGGCACCGAGACCACGACCGCCGCCGCAGCCCTCAGCCACAAGGCCGCATGGAAGATCGTCGAGATGATCGCATACCCTCTCCCCAGCACTTCCGCTCCCCGCGTGGCCCCGAAGGCGAGCGTCACGACTTCTCTCCCAGCCAGCGCGGCTCCGAACAGCGCCGCCCGGAAAATTTCCGTGGCCCCGCTCCTCGTGATGGTGACTTCCGCCGTGATGACCATGGCCCGCGCAATGACTTCCGCCGCCATGACCACAGCCCCCGCGACGACCGCCGCGGCCCACCGCCACCCATGATGCATCGCGATGGTGAACGCGACCAAGGCCCTCGCGGCCTACAAGACCGTGACGAACCTCGCCGGGGCCCCGAAACTCGTTTCCAGCCTCGCGGCGATCACAACGATCGCCGCCCACGCGGCCCCGAGCCCCGTGGAGCCTAACATTTAGCCCCACTCCCAAAGGCAGCCGTATTGAACGGCTGCCTTTTTTCATGCTATACCACGCCTCCGCCGCGCTTCTGACGGCGAAAAGCGGCGCTACCTCGATAGGACAAGGCAACGCTCTTCACACCTTCTTAACGCCCCGCCTTCGGCCCTTCACTGGCACCCACAGCTCGCTCGCGGAGCCTGCGGCGTCATGAAAGACAACGACTCGCACGGCCTCCACAAACTCTCCACCACCACCCTCGTCATTGCGGCCCTCGGCGTGGTGTTTGGAGACATCGGCACCTCGCCGATCTACACGCTGAAGGAGTGTTTCAGCCCACACAGCCCGCATCACATCGACCCCACGCATGCGCACATCCTCGGCGTTGTCTCGCTAGTGCTCTGGTCGCTTCTACTCCTCGTATGTGTGAAGTATCTCATCTTCATCCTGCGGGCGGACAACAAAGGCGAGGGCGGTGTGCTCTCATTGATGGCGCTAGCTTCGCATGGCATGAGCGAAACCTCGAAACGCCGCGTCGTGATCGTGCTGTTGGGCCTGTTCGGTGCCGCGTTGCTGTTTGGCGATGGCATCATCACACCGGCGATCTCGGTTTTGAGTGCCGTGGAAGGTCTCAAAGACGGCGGCGTGCTCGGTGCGGCTCCGACGGAGGCTTTGGCGGCCGAGGCGTGGAATCATCACATGCAGTGGCTCATCATGGGCATCACCATCGTCATCCTCATCGTGCTGTTTTCGGTGCAATTCCTCGGCACCGCCAAAATGGGGCGCTTTTTCGGCCCGATCACCGGTTTGTGGTTCGTCAGCCTCTGCGCACTCGGAGCCTCGCACCTCATCAGCGGACCGGAAATCCTCGCCGCATTCAACCCCTGGCATGGATGGCACTTTTTGATGACCGGCGGCCACGCGGGCTTCGTCATCCTCGGCAGCGTCTTCCTCGCCGTGACCGGGGGTGAGGCCTTGTATGCCGATATGGGCCATTTCGGTGCCGGACCGATTCGCCGTGGCTGGTTCTCGCTCGTGTTTCCAGCGCTGGGGCTCAATTACCTCGGTCAGGGGGCCCTTTTGATGCACAACCCCGAGGTGGCGCATTCGCCGTTTTTCCAAATGGCTCCCGCCTGGGCCATGCTGCCGCTCGTGCTGCTCGCCACCGCCGCCACCGTCATCGCCTCGCAGGCCCTCATCACCGGCACCTACTCGCTCACCCTCACCGCCGTGCAGCTCGGTTACCTGCCACGACTGAGCATCCGCCACACCTCTGAGCATGCTCGCGGTCAGATCTACATCCCGATGGTGAATTGGCTCCTCATGCTCGCCTGTCTCGCCCTCGTGCTCGCCTTCCGCACCTCATCGAACCTGGCCGCCACGTATGGCGTGGCCGTCACGATGACCATGCTCATCACCACCATCCTCTTCTACTTTGCCGCACGGCATTTGTGGAAGTGGAGCGTGCTCAAAACGCTGCCGCTGTGCCTCGTATTCGGCTCCATCGAGATCGCCTTTCTCAGCGCCAACCTCGTGAAGTTCTTCGATGGCGGCTGGTTCCCGCTCGCCGTCGGTGCCGTGATCTTCACCCTCATGACCACCTGGGCCATGGGCCGCCGCCTCGTGCGTGCCTCCATGGAAAAAAGCTCCCTCACGCAGGAAATGCTCTGCGACAGCCTCAAACGCCGCCCCCCCATCAGCGTGCCCGGTACCGCCATTTTCATGACCAGCACCAGCGGACGTGCCCCCATCGCCCTGCTGCACAGTTTGAAGCACTACCAAGCCATTCATCAGCGTGTCATCTTCATGACGCTCATCACCGAAGACGAGCCCTGGGTGCCACCGAGCCGCCGCGTCGAGGTCGAAAGCCTCGGCGAAGGTTTTTGGCGTGTCACCGGCCGTTTCGGCTTCATGCAAAAGCCCAACGTCCCGCGCCTGCTGCGTCAGTGCTCCAATCACGACCTCGAAGTCGATCCCGAGAAGGCCACCTTCTTCCTCGGCCGCGAAATCATCATCCCCAGCGCCAAACCCGGCATGGCCAAATGGCGCGAACACGTCTTCTCCTTCGCCAGCAAGCTCGCCCAACAACCCGCGACCTACTTCCAGATTCCCATTGGTCGCGTCATCGAGCTCGGACAGCAGGTTGAGATCTAAACGTAAAACGAGTTTTCCAACTCGTTGCACCGTAGAACGGGTTTTCCAACCCGTTCTCCCCCGCTCCGCAAGGTCATGAATAAACGAGTTGGAAAACTCGTTTTACGCCGCATGCCGCCCAACTTCGCCATTCCCGCAGACTTCAAACCCTTCGACTGGCGCGGCGACTTTTGGAACTACGAACGAAACCTCCCGGACTGGCGGCAACCCGGCGTCACCCACTTCATCACCTTCCGCCTCAACGACTCGCTCCCACGCGATGTCGTCGAAGCCGCGAAGCTCGAAAAACAATCCTGGAACGAGCGACTCGCACGGCAGCCGCAACCCGATGAACTTCTCCAAGAAGACTACGCCGCCTGGCAGCGCCGCACCTGGAGCAAGATGGAGTCGGTGATGGATCAATGCCACGGTTCTTGCTTGCTGCGCCAGCCAGAACTCCGCTGTATTGTCTCGAACGCGTTGTTGTACTTCGAGGGTGAACGCAGTGCCATGCACGGCTTTGTCATCATGCCGAATCATGTGCATCTGGCCGCAAGCACCTTGGGCGACTGGCAGATCGAAGACGTGCTGAAGTCATGGAAAGGCTTCACCAGTCGCGAAATCAACCAAGCCCTGAGTCAAAAGGGCCACCTCTGGCAAGAGGACAATTGGAACCGCATCATCCGCGACGAAGCGCACTGGCTGAAAGTCATGCGCTACATCGCCAACAACCCCGCTAAAGCCAACCTGCGAGAAGACGAGTTCACCACCTGGTTCGCGGAGAAATGCAGTAACGTCGAACGGGTTTTCCAACCCGTTCTCCAAGAACCTCCGCCACCTCCCCTGTATCCTGAAGACGAGCCGTGGTGATTGCGGCGCCTCCATGAACGAGTTGGAAAACTCGTTTTACGTTTTCACACCTTCTTAACGCCGCTGCATCGTCTGTTCACTAGCGACGGTTCATTTCGCACGCAGGATAGTCGCATGAACGACCAGCCATCCTCTCCCAAACCCCGCGAGCCTGTGCCGGTGGCGGTCGTGGGGCAGTTTAGCTGGGGGCTGACGATCCTCTTTGTGCTGGCCTCCACATGCTGGGTGCTGCTGCCTTACACGGGCTATCTTTTCTCCGCGCTGGTGTTTCTGATGGCCATCGTGCTCGCGGGCACGCGGTGGAATCGTGGCCCCGTGCTGGCGATGGGGGTGGTGAGTGCGCTGGTTTGGAATTTCATCTTCATCCCGCCTCAGTTCACGCTGCACATCGAAAAGCCGCAGGATATCATCATGTTTGCCATGTTCTTCGTCGTGGCGCTAAGCATGGGCCACCTCATCACGCGACTGCGGGAACGCGAAGCCGCACTGGAGCAGCACCACCGCGAGCGTGAGGACCTGCTGGCTGAAAAACATCGCGCCGAACTCCTCGCCGAGTCCGAGCGGCTTCACCGCACGCTTTTGGACAGCGTATCGCACGAGCTGAAGACCCCCATTGCCATTATACGCACCGCTTTGGATGGCCTAGGCCAGGGGAATGCCTTCGCGGCGGAGATCGAAACGGCCAATCGCCGACTCCAGCGCATCGTGGAGAACTTTTTGGAGATGACTCGCGTCGATTCTGAGGCGCTGAAGCCACGCCCGGACTGGTGTGAGATCAGCGATGTGCTCCACGCCGCCACCACGCCGCTGCAAAAGGAGCTCAGCCAGCATCCGCTCCGCCTCCACGGCACCGATGATCTGCCCCTGATGATGCTCGATAGCCGCCTGCTCGCCCAAGTGCTCGGCAATGTGCTCCACAACGCCACGCTGTATGCGCCTGCGGGCACCGAGATCGAAATCCACGCGGCTTTGACGAATGGCAGGCTGGAACTGCGCGTGCGCGATCACGGCCCTGGATTGCCCATGGGCACGGAGGACCATGTGTTCGACAAATTTTACCGCGCCCCCGATTCACCCGCCGGAGGCACGGGACTGGGACTCGCCATTGCTCGCGGCTTGATGCGGGCCATGAAAGGCGACATCGAAGCGCACAATCACCCCAAAGGCGGCGCGGAGTTCGTGCTCAGCCTGCCAGTCAAAACACGCCAGCCATGAGCAAAGCCCTCATCATCGACGACGAACAGCAAATGCGCCGCCTGCTGCGCATGGTGCTCGAATCGCGTGGCTACGAGGTCTGCGAGGCGGCGGACGGCCAGCTCGGGCTGCAAGAAGCCGCGTTTCAGCGCCCCGATGTGGTGCTGCTCGATCTCGGCTTGCCCGGCCTCGGCGGGATCGACGTTTTGAAACGGCTGCGTGAATGGACGGACGTGCCCGTGCTCATCCTCAGCGTCCGCGATCAAGAAACTGTGAAGGTCGAAGCCCTCGAACTCGGAGCCGATGATTATGTGACGAAGCCTTTTGGCACCGCCGAGCTGCTGGCACGGCTCGATGTCATCCAGCGTCGTCGATTCACCCGACAGAGCCCCGAAATCATCGCTGGAGCCTTGAAGCTCGATCTCCTCCATCACGAAGCCACTCTGGCCGATGAACCCGTGAAACTCACCCCCACTGAGTTCGCATTACTCAAAGTCCTCGCTGAGCACGCAGGCCGCATCGTGACGCAAAACCAGATCTTGAAGCAAGTCTGGGCCGGTCAAAGCAGCGATCCCAGCGAAGGCCTACGCGTTCACATCAATCACCTGCGCAAGAAACTCGGCGAAAGCGGCCCACGCATTGTCAACGAGCCGGGGATCGGGTATCGGCTGGAGGCGTGAAAAGGGCGGCTTTTAGCGCGGCGTAGATCGAGCGTGAAAGGGAACTCGGGGTTCGACACGGCGACCACCGGGATGCACGACGTGGTAGGTGCAGCCGCCGAGCGAGCGACGGCTCCACAGATCACCGCCGCCCATTCAGAATCAGCTCATTCATTTCAGCCGCATCGCTTCTAGGTCAGGATCGGCGAAGGCGGTGTCGAGGGTGCTGACGGCATTGGTGTTGGCGCTGGTGCCGCGGATGGCGGTGTCGAGCTGGGCTTGGCTCACTTCACCGGGGGCACCGTCGCTGCCATTGCTGCCGTCATTCCCACGCGGGATGCCGAATTGAAAGCGCACGTTGGAGCCATCGAAGCTCACGCCCACCGTCGCGTTGTCGCCGGGGTTCAGTGTGCTCACGCCATCGACGATGGCCTGCGCAAAGGGTGGGCCTTACGGGCCTTGGATTCCCGGCTGGCCCTGCGCCCCGGCGCTGCCCGGCGGGCCTTGGCTGCCATCGCTGCCATTCATCCGGTGAAAAGCTCCTGAACTTCATCTGGGGAGAGCTGATCGCTCTCTTGGCGGATGGGTGCAACGGGGGTGCACATGGGTCGAGAGGGTTGTCGCAAGCCGCATTCGATGAGTCGAGAGGTCGGACAAGCTCCCCAAGCCCCGGGGCCTCTCTTTCCAACTCATGGACAAAACCGGAAGAACAGGGCATAATCCGACCGGCATGCGATTCATCAACCCCAAGACCGACTTCGCTTTCAAGAAAATCTTCGGCTCCGCTGGCAGCCAGGGCATTCTGCGCTCGTTCTTGAACGCCGTGCTCTACGAGGGCCTGCCGCGCATCGCCAGCCTGGAGATCGTCGATCCCTACAGCATCCCCCGGCTGGAGGGCATGAAGGACAGTTACTTGGACGTGCGGGCGGTGCTCGATGACGGACAGCACGTGATCATCGAGATGCAGGTGCTCAATGTCCCCGGCATGGAGAAGCGGGTGCTCTACAACGCGGCCAAGGAATACAGCAACCAGTTGATCAAAGGCCAGGATTACCGGCTGCTGAACCCCGTCATCGCCCTGACGCTGACGGATTTCATCATGTTCCCCGAGCTGGAGGGGCAGGTCATCAGCCGCTTCATCCTGGCGGAGAAAAACCAACTCATCGCCTACCCCGAAGGGGATGTGGAGCTCGTCTTCGTGGAGCTGCCCAAATTTCACCGCGAGCTGGAGGACCTGCGCGGCCTGACCGACGAATGGCTGTACTTTGTGGGCCGCGCCGGCGAGCTGGAACAAGTGCCTGAGCGCCTCGGTAAGGTCGATGAGATCGACGATGCCTTTGAGATCGCCCAGACCGTCCGACTTTCCGCCGATGAAGAACACGCCCTGGAGCTGAAAACCCGCTGGATTGCTGACCAGCGGATGATTCTGGCGGCAAAACAAGATGCCGACGCGCAAACGGCAGCCGCGCTGGCCGCCAAACAGGACGCCGAGGCCAAGGCGCAGGACGCGGAGGCCAAGGCGCAGGACGCGGAGGCCAAGGCGCAGGACGCGGAGGCCAAGGCGCAGGACGCGGAGGCCAAGGCGCAGGATGCGGAGGCCAAGACGCAGGATGCGGAGGCCAAGGCGCAGGATGCGGAGGCCAAGACGCAGGATGCGGAGGCCAAGGCGCAGGATGCGGAGGCCAAGGCGCAGCGTTATCTGGTGAGCTTGATTCAGATGCTCAAGCAGCAGGGAGCCAGCGACGAGGCCATTGCACAGCAGCTAGGTCTTTCAGCCGAACAGGCGCGGACCTTGTTCTGAACCGAATTCAGCTCAACACCGGATCCCCAAACAGCGTGAAGTGCCCGGCTTCAGTGATGCGAACTTTGAAGATCTCGCCGATATGCCGTGCCGGATTGCCGTCGAAGACGACGATGCGATTGCTGCCGGTGCGGCCGGTGAGGCGGGCTTCGTTGGTCTTGCTGGGGCCTTCGCAGAGGATTTCGACGTCTTGACCGACGAGGCGATCATACATCGGCAGGGCGATGCTGTTGACGAGGGCGAGGAGGTCTTGATTGCGCTGCTCTTTGACGGGTTCGGGCACTTGGATCGTCTCTTCCATCTCGGCGGCGGGGGTGCCGCGGCGTTTGGAGTAGCGGAAGACGAAGGCATTGTCGAAACGGATGGCTTCGAAGAGCTTGCGTGTCTCCAAATAATTCTCTTCGGTCTCGCCGGGGAAGCCGACGATGACATCGGTGGTCACAGCGATGTCAGGACGGGCGGCGCGGATGCGCTGGACGAGCTCGGTGAACTTCGCGGCGGTGTAGGGCCGGTGCATGCGCTTCAAAATGGCATCGCTGCCGCTTTGCACGGGCAGGTGGACGTGCTCGGCCAGCTTTGGCAAGTAGGTGAAGGCCTCGATGAGGTCCTTTTTGTAACCGATGGGGTGCGGGCTGGTGAAGCGGATGCGCTGGATGCCGGGCACCTCATGCACGGCCTCCAAAAGCTGCACGAAGGGGCTTTTGCCATCGACGGCGGGGAATTCGTGGCGGCCGTAGAGATTCACGATCTGGCCCAGCAGCGTGACTTCCTTCACGCCGCGTTCCGCGAGGCGTTTCACCTCCTCCACGATGTCGGCGATGGGGCGGCCGCGCTCGCCGCCGCGTGTGTAAGGGACGATGCAGAAGGTACACTTCATGTTGCAGCCCTGCATGATGCTCACGAAAGCGCTGGCCTGCTTTTCTTTTAACGTGTGATCGCGGATGGTGTTTTGCGACTGCTCCTCCTCCTCGACATCGACGATGGAGAAGCGTTCCTCGTCCATCTGCTTGGCCTCTTTGGCGCGGATGATCTCATCGACGTAATCGACGACGCGGTGATACTTCTGCGTGCCGACGACGAGATCGACCTTCGCCTTATCCACCAGCTCGCTGCCACGGCTCTGCGCCATGCAGCCCATGAAGCCGGTGACGAGCGGGATGCGTCGGCGGCGCACCATGCCCATCTTGCCCATTGCCTTCTGCTCGGCCTGATCCCGCACGGAGCAGGTGTTGATCAAAACGACATCGGCGTCCGTATCGGTCGCCGTCATGGTGTAGCCGCGCTCAGTGAACATTTGCGACACCTGTTCGGTGTCGCGCTCGTTCATCTGGCAGCCGTAGGTTTTGATGTGGACGCGGGGCATTGGGGGCGGGGAGAGTAGCTTTCAGAGTCAAAATGACAACCCGGAGGATTTCATCGACAAAGCCGGTGCCGGATGACAAACTGGACGAGTCATGGTCAACACCGTCTTGGAATCTCTAGAAGCACGCGAACGCGTTTTGCCGCTCAGCGTTCGGGCTTACCATGATCTCGCTGAGCGTGGGCTCATCACCGAGAGGGCTGAATTGCTGCGCGGAGTCATCTTTGAGAAAATGCCCAAATCACGTTTCCATGTCCGCCTTGTCCGCTACCTGGAGGCGCTGCTGCGTCAGCAGCTTCCAGCAGATTTTCTGCTTCAAAAAGAAGATCCCATCACATGCGTGGATTCTGAGCCCGAGCCTGATTTGGCAGCCATTCGGGGGGTGGAGTCGGATTTTGCTCATCGGCATCCCGACACCGCCGAGTTCATCATCGAAGTCGCCGTGTCCACCATCGACACGGATCGCTCCAAGGCCGAAATCTATGCGGAGGCCGGGGTGAAGGAATACTGGCTCGTGCATGCGGAAAGCCGCTGCGTGGAGATCTACCGTCAGCCGACCCCCAGCGGCTATCAGCAGCATGATGTCGTCAGCACGCAGGCAAAGAGTTCCACGGTTCCTTCATTCTGCGTGGATGTGGCAGCGATGTTTGCCGAGATCACGCCTTGATCTCAAAGATCGCCTCGACCTCGACGGCGGCGCCGGTCGGGAGCTGGGCGAAGCCGAGGGCGCTGCGGGCGTGGTAACCATCGCCGTCTTTGCCGAAGATTTCGTGGAGGAGGTCGGAGCAACCGTTGATGACGAGATGCTGGTCGCTGTACTCGAGCGTGGAATTCACGCAGCCGAGCACTTTGATGACTTTGAGGCCGTCCAACGTGCCGTGGGTGTCCCAGACGGAGCGGAGGACTTTTTCAGCGCAGTTCTTGGCGGCTTTGTAGCCGTCTTCGGTGGAGACACCGGCGCCGAGCTTGCCTTGGAGATCGCTGACGTGGCCGGAGGTGAGGAGCTGATTGCCGCTGCGGATGCAGAGGTTGAGGTAGCCGGAGGCTTGCTTGGTGAAGGTGAGACCGAGGGATTCTGCTTTTTGCTGGGGAGACATGGTTGGGATCAAAGTTTCGAGTTGGAGAGAGTCCGATAACGGACCTCGAAGCCGTTTTCCAATCTTCCGTTCTCAATTTCTTCTCGCGAGGCGTTTCACGCCCCTGTCCGCTTCCGATAGGTTGCGGGCGAACTGCCGATGCGTTTGCGAAAGTGCTGGGAGAAACTGCTTTGATCGACGAAGCCGCATCGCGTGGCGATCTCATTGGCGGAAAGGGTGCTTTGTTCGAGCAGTTTGGCGGCTTCCAGCACTCGGGTGCGGATGAGGAACTCCTGCGGGGTGATGCCAAAGGCGCTCTGAAAGCGGCGCTGGAGCTGGCGGACGGATTGGCCACACGATTTGGCGATGGCCTCGATCTTGAGCGGCTTGGAAAAATCACGCCGGATGATCTCCACGGCCTGCGCCACGGTTTGGAAGACGGGCAGCCTTCGCTCGGCCTCATCGGGACGGCGCAGCGTGCCCATGACGCCCTGCACGCGGCCACGACGGTCGTAGATCGGCAGTTTGGTGACGAGAAACCAATCCGGCATGACCTGGCGGTCCCACCACAACTCGATGCGCTCGATGATTCGTGCCTGACCGGCGAGAAGGCGCTTGTCGTCATCCACATAGGCCTGCGCCATGGTGTCGGGATTGATGTCGAAATCCGTGCGACCGATGAATTCGGAGTCGTCGTGCATCTGATAGCGTTGCAGCAGGCCCTGGCTGGCAAACATGAGATGGCCGTCGCGGTTCTTGGCGAAGAAATAGACGCCGGGCAGATGATCAAAGAGCCGCTGAAACAGCATGGACGGCTCCAGGGAGGTCATCCACGCATCCCGCTGCTGCTTCCAGCGCCGGATGACCGCTGTCGATCGCCGCTGACGGTCGCGGGGCTTGAGGGGTGTCGCATTTCGCATCATCTTTGTCGTGACGAGAATGCCCGGCTTTGCTTTGCTGCGCAATCATGAAACCCATCGTCCAGATCAGCCTCGACCTCACGAACATCGACGAAGCCCTCGAAACCGCCGCTCTCGCCATGCGTGCCGGGGTGGACTGGCTGGAGGCTGGCACGCCGCTCATCCTCGCCGAGGGTCTGCATGGCGTGCGGGCTTTGAGAAAGGCCTTTCCGACCACGCCGATCGTCGCGGATCTCAAAACGATGGATGGCGGTTACCTGGAGGCTGAAATGATGGCCAAGGCCGGTGCCACGCACGTCGTTGTGATGGCTCGGGCACATGCGGAGACGGTAAAATGCGTCGTGAAGGCCGGCAAGGACTTCGGCTGCAAGGTGATGGGCGATAACATGATCTGCGAGGACATGGTCGCCGGAGCAAAATGGCTCGAAGACCTCGGCTGCGACTACATCATCCATCACATCGGCTACGACGAGCGCCGTGGCATCGCCGCTGCCGGCCACCGCATGCCCAGCCCGCTCGATAAACTCCGCGAAGTCGTCCAGGCCGTGAAAGTGCCCGTGCAAGCCGTCGGCGGTTTGAGTTTGGAACAGGCCATCCAGTGCCCGAAATATGGAGCGCCGCTGGTGGTGCTCGGTGCGCCGCTCACGATTGATGCCGATGCTTTCAAGACGGCGGATGGTAATCTCGAAGCCTCGCTGAGAATGATTTGCGAGGCCGTGCATGCGCAGGATGTACCGGCGTTTGCATGATCGAACTTTTGACTGATTTAAATGACCTGATTGACCCTTTTGACTCGATTTAAACTTTCTCAAACCTATGAAATCCGCCGCCGTCGTTAACTTCGCGCCTGAAAAGGGCTCTGTCGAAATCCGTGAGATCGAAAAGCCCACTATCGGTGGCGAGGACGTGCTGCTCGAAGTCGCCAATGTGGGTGTTTGCGGCTCTGATTTGCATCAGTGGACCTCCGATCACTCCTGGCCGGTGAATTACCCGGTCGTGCTCGGGCATGAGTTCGGCGGGCACATCATCGAAGTCGGCAAGGATGTGGAAGGCTGGAAGGAAGGTGACCGCGTCGTCTCCGAGACGGCGGCGATCATTTCCAAAGACAATCCGATGACGCGTCGCGGCCTCTACAACCTCGACAGCACCCGCAAGGGCTTCGGCTACGGCGTGAACGGCGCGATGACGAAGTATGTGCGCGTGCCCAGCCGCATTTTGCACCATGTGCCGGATCACGTGCCGTTTGAGCAGGCCTGCCTGACGGAGCCCTGCTGCGTGGCTTACAATGCCGTCGTCAAAAACGCCCGCATCGAGCCGGGTGATCGCGTGGTCGTGCTCGGCCCCGGCACCATCGGTATTCTCTGTGCGGCGATGGCGAAACAATGCGGCGCTCAAGTGGCCATCGTAGGCCTGCAACAGGATGCGCATCGTTTGGAACTCGCTCGCAAGCATTATGGCTGCGAAGTCATCATCGGCGATGCGAAGCCCTGGGCCATGGAACGTGACGGTCTCGGCTGCGATGGTGTCATTGATGCCGCCGGTGCCAGCGTCACGCTCAAAATCGCTCTCGACATCGTTCGTCCTGCCGGATGGATTTCCAAAGTCGGCTGGGGCCCGCAACCACTCGGCTTCAATATTGACCCTCTCGTGCAGAAAAACATCACCCTGCAAGGCAGCTTCAGCCACAACTGGCCGATCTGGGAGCGTGTCATCGCCCTCATGAGCAGCGGCCAGTTTGATGTGAAGCCCATTATCGGCGGTGTCTGGCCCGTCACTGAATGGCACGAGGCCTTCGAGAAGATGCACAAGGGCGAGGTCGTGAAGAGCGTGCTGAGGCCGGTTTGATCCTGCGGGCTCAAAACATGCAGCCAAGAACAAGAAAAAGGCCAGGAAGTTTAGCTCCTGGCCTTTTTCGTTCCTGCTGGATGGATGCGGCTACTTATCGAAGAAGCTCTGCTCTTCGCGGTCGCCGACTTTGAGGTAGCGGTAGAAGACTTCGAGCTGAAGGGTGCAGAGGGTCTGGCGGTAGATCGGATCGCTGGCGTCACCGGCGGGCCAGTTGGGGCGGCCCGCTTTGAAGGAGCCATCGGGCTGTTGGGCACTGAGGATCTGCGGGAGGAACTGCTGGTTGTAGAACTTCCATTCCTCTCCGCCAACCTGGAAGAAGGCCTGGGTGTAGTAGTACCAGCAGTAGAGGTTGCAGTTCTTGTTCCAATCGAGCGGCTCGGCGGTCAGAAACTCGTGGAGGAACTTGATCCCCTTCTTGACGGCGGCGGTCTTTCCGCCATGTGCCATGGTTTGAAGACCCAAGATGCCCACGCCGGAGAGCGACCATTGATTGTAATGCGCATCACGATTCGCCACGCCAAAGCCACCGTCCTTCGTCTGCTTGGCTTCGAGGTAATCGACCATCTTTTTCACGGCGGAATCGAGACCGTCGATCTTGAGCTTAGTATTCTTCGCAGCCTTGAGGGCCTGGAATTGCCAACCAGCCACCGAAAGGTCCTCGCGGCTCTTTTTGCCGGCGTAGAAGCCGGTTTCCTGATCATACACCCAGCTTCCGCTGTCCTGCTGATTGTCGATGATGATCTTCACACCTTGCTCAAAGGCTTCACGCATGCCGGGCAGGGATTTCGAGCCGAGACGAGCCAGCGTGTACATCTCACCGAGAGCATAAGCGGCGATGCCGTGCTCATAAACAGGCGCGTTGCCCTTGGTGGACTCGCTGAAGAGCTTCTTCGGATGTTTCTTCTGCGTCTCGATAAGGAAGAGAATACCCCGGGTGACATTGTCGCCGTAGAAAGGAGAATCGGGCGTCTCGCAGCGGCCGAGATAGCACAGCAGCGCGAGGCCGGTCATGGCACATTTGTTGTTGCGGCCCCAGGAGCCATCGGGGTTCTGCTTGCCTTTGAGCCATTCAAGCGAGGCACTCACCGCCTGCTCGCACTCGGGGCTGCCGCCGTTTTGACGGAGCTTTTCCAAACGCTCCTGCGTGCTGCAGCGGCTGCGCATCGAAGGGGGCAGGCTCACGAAACCATTCGCGCCACCCATGCCGATGCCTTTGCCAAAGCCGCCACCGGCTCCCGCACCGCCGAAGCCGCCGCTGCCCATCGAGCCGCCACCAAGCATGCTGCTGGCATCAGGAATATCGAGCGCATCCGGCGGGGCTTCCGGCAGGGAAATATCCGCGTTCACGCTTGTCGTGACGATCTTCTTCATCGGCGTCGTCTTGCTGATGCTGCTGCGTTTTTTCTGCTGCACCTTGTGCTGGAGATCCTGACTGGCCGCCGCGCCCTGCTGGGTGCCGCCGCCGGGAAGGAAATCGACCTGCTTCTCCTGCATTTTTTGCGCCACCACGATGAGGCCCATGGCGATGAGGATGCACGCATGGACAAAGATCGAAAGCGTAAGCGAACCACCGCCGACCTTCTTCCACATCTTCACGAAGGCGTTTTGTGGCTTCGCTGGCTCGATGTGATGAACGGCCTCGGGATGGAAGACCTCGGCGGGACCAAACTCACCGTGGTGATGCGCGGCATCATCGGGCACGGCCTGCGCAGGGATCGCGGCCACGGTCGGCGCGGCGGGGACGGGTGACGCCGGGGCGGGGGCGGCAGACACCGGCTTGGCGGGAGCTGGAGTAGCTGGCGCAGCAGCGGGAGCTGGCGGTGGAGCCACGGCCGGCATCGGCATCGTGGGTGGCGGCATCATGCCGGGCATCTGCGGATAGCCCGGAGGCATCTGGGGATAGCCGGGTGGCATTTGAGGATAGCCCTGCGGCATCTGCGGGTATCCCGGCGGCATTTGAGGATAGCCAGGAGGCATCTGCGGATAGCCCTGCGGCATCGGATAGCCCTGTGGGTAGCCCATGGGCATGCCGGGCATCTGCGGTGGATAGCCGGGAGGCGGCATGTAGCCTGGGGGCATCTGCGGGTAGCCTTGCGGCATCGGCTGCGTGGCACCAGGGTGCGGCGGCGGGGGCTGATTGGAGAGATTTCCGGGCTGCTGGGGATTCATAATGTTTTGCTCCAGATTAAACAGAACCGCCTCAATACGCCACCCGCAATTTTTGGCGTGACTCATGCCCCGGAAGGCGGCAAAACAGCCGTAGCCTTGAATCCTGCCTCCAAACCGCTCCTCGAAGTCCTTACCTCCGGCGCCGCCTACCTCGACAAAAAGGGTGTCGAGGAGCCACGGCTCAACATGGAGCATCTCCTCGCCCACGTCCTCGGCTGCCGCCGCCTGGACCTCTACCTGCGCTTTGCCGAAATCATCCCCGAGGCCGATCTCGCCCCGCTGCGTGACCTTTTGCGCCGTCGCGGCGAAGGCGAGCCGCTCCAGCACCTGCTCGGCACCGTCGAGTTCTGCGATCACGAATTCATCTGCGACCACCGTGGCCTCATCCCGCGGCCGGAGACCGAGTACCTCGTCGAAATCATCCTCAAACGTCTCACCGGGTCCAAACCAGCACGCCTGCTCGATGTGGGCACCGGCTCCGGCTGCCTCGGCATCTCGCTGGCTCTCGCCACCAGTTCCGCCGCCCTTCTCGCTGATGTGAGTGAGGAAGCTCTCGATCTCGCGCGGCTCAACATCTCCCGCATCGCCCCCGCCGCCACGATCCAGACGGTGCGCAGCGATCTCTTCGAAAAAATAACCGGCACCTTCGATCTCATCGTCGCGAATCTGCCCTATATCCCGCGGGCTGAAATCGCCACGCTCAGCCGCGAGGTGCGCCGTGATCCGCAGCTCGCCCTCGATGGCGGCCCCATCGGCACGGAGATCATCTTCCGCTTCCTAGAGGATGCTCCCGCGCATCTTTCGCCGGATGGCCTCATCGCCATCGAGCACGCCCACGATCAAAGCCCCGCCATCGCCGAAAAAGCCACCGCCCTCGGCTACCGCGACCTCCAAGTCGCCCGCGACCTCGCCGGCATTGATCGCTTTCTCCTCGCGAAGGCTCCTGAACGCCCCGCCGAGCCTGCTCCAGCCATCGAGCCCCCTTCCCCGCCCACCCCATGACCTGGCGTATCGGCTCCCGCACTCTCGATCTCACGCAGCGCGGCCTCATCATGGGCATCGTCAATGTCACACCGGATAGTTTCTCCGATGGCGGCCGCTTCGCCGATCCCGGCCGTGCCGTGGAGCATGCGCTGGCCATGGTCGCCGAAGGGGCGGACATCCTCGACATCGGCGGCGAATCCACCCGCCCCGGTGCCGAGCAGGTGGGCGAGGCCGAGGAACTCCGCCGTGTGCTGCCCGTCATCCGTGCCCTTCGTTCGCAAAGCCAGGTGCTCATCTCCATTGATACGATGAAGGCCTCCGTCGCCCGCGCCGCCCTCGATGCGGGAGCAGACATCATCAACGACGTCACCGGCCTCCGTGGCGATGCCGCCATGGTCCGCCTCGCTGCCAAGAGGGATTGCGGCCTCGTCGCCATGCACATGATCGGCGATCCGCAGACCATGCAGACCTCGCCACACTACGAAAACGTCGTCAGCGAGGTCCGCGCCTACCTCGAAGAGCGTCTCCGCATCCTCACCGCCGCAGGCATCGCCCCCGAGCGCATCGCCCTCGATCCCGGTTTCGGCTTCGGCAAGACCCTGGAGCACAATTTGAGCCTCCTCCGCCATCTGCCGCAGCTCGCCATTGGCGACCGCCCCCTACTCATCGGCGTCTCGCGAAAGTCGATGATCGGCAAAGTGCTCCACAGCACCGACATGGCTGATCGTCACTGGCCCACCATCGCCCTCACCGCCTACGCCCGCGAACACGGTGCCCGCATCATCCGCGTGCATGAGGTGAAGCCGAATGCACACGCTCTGCGCATGATCGAGGCCATCCTCGGCGAGGCATAAGCTACAAGGAGCGGGACTTGCCAAGTCCCGTTTCCCTTCGGCACTTGGCAAGTGCCGCTCCTTGTCACCTTCACCTCTCCGGCATCAACCGCAGCGTGCCCCACTGCTTCACGTTCGTGCGTTTGTTCTTCTCGCCCGCGAACCAGTCCTCGTGGTGGAAATTCCCGAAGTTGCCCGTGCCCTTCGCTTTCTCATCCAGATCCCCCACGGCGAGGTTCAGCCCCATTTTCACCTCGGAAGTCCCCGGCGTGAAAAAACGTCCCGGCGAGAGTTCTAGACACGGATCAAAGCGGATCGCCCACTCGATGATGTAACCCTTTCCCTCCGGCAAAACCTTCGTCATGGCCTCCATCGCGCCGCTTTCGATCCATTGTTGGTAAGTGGCCCACGCCGCCGCATCCGCCCGAGGTTCACCTTCGAGCAAGCCGCCTTTCCCCACGCCACCGAGCCGCGACTTCGTCACGTTGCACACCATCTGCCACGACGAGCCATTGCCTGCGGCATTCTCATTGGCCTTCCAGGTGTTCGAGGCATTGATCAGGATTTCCATCTCATCGCCAAACCACGGCCAGCCATCCCGCGAGAGCTCATGTGCCTTCGGATTCTTCTCCGGCAGCCAGCGATCCGTGTCGATGCCGTACAGCACATCGTCCGTCACGCGGAAGGCAAAGTACAGCCTTGCCTCATCATACTTCACCCACCCCGTCAGCGAGAGATCTTCTTTTCGCGTCGTCGGCGTGAACTGCGCTACCCACCCTTCCACGCCTTCAAACCGCGTCGCGTCCTTCCACTCCTCTGCTTCGATCACACCATCCACCTTCGGCGTGCTGCCGCGAAAGGCCTTCAGCTCACGAGGCCAGTCGCCGCCGCAAGCATCGGGGAGCATAGAAAACACCCAGGCGGCGGCAATGACGAAGGCCGAATTCCCGAATGACGAAAACAAGCCGACTCCAGCAAATGGTTTCCCGACATTCGTCATTCGCCATTCATCCTTCCTCATTTCTTCTTCCCCTTCCCTTTCTTCTTTGCCTCCACCGGCTTCGTCGCGCCTTGATTCTGAATCACCGCCTCTGATTCCGGCACGCGTCCCTGATCATTCGTCTGCTCGATCCAGGCGCTGAGCACGCCGCTGAGACGCTCCAGTGCGGCGTGATGCTCCGGCGTGTTCGATTTCGCCAGGTTCTTGATCTGATGCGGGTCCGTTTCGAGATCGTAAAGTTCCTCCGCAGGCATCGTGGGAGCTGCCAGCACGGCCTGCTCCGGTGTCAGCTTGTCCTGCGCGGCCAGTTCCTTGATCAGATTCCAAACGGGATACTGCTTCTCCTTGTATTCGTTGTGCTGAAGGAACGGACGGTCCGGCGTGAAGTTCCGAATGTAGCGGTAACGCGCATCCCGCACCGTGCGCAGTCGGAAGACCGTCATGTCACAGCGGTCGCGAGCACCAAAGACATACTCACGTGGCGCTTCCGCCTTCTCGCCTACGAAAACCTGCCCCTGCATGCCTTCCGGCTTCGCGATGCCCGCCCACGACAGCGAGGTAGCGGTCAAATCAAGGCTCATGAGCAAGCGATCACTCACCTTACCCGCCTCAAAACCTGCCGGTGCCTTCACTCCCGACGGCCAGCGCAGGATGAACGGCACGCTCAAACCTTCCTCATAACAAAACTGCTTCGCCCTCACATGCGCCGCGCCGTTATCGCCCACGAAACAGATCACCGTTTTTTCAAACAACCCATCGCGCTTCAGCAGTTCGACGATCTGGCCGATCTTGCGATCCAGCTCCGTCGCCGCATCGAGATATTGCGCCCAATCTTTCCGCGTGATCTCATGGTCAGGATAATACGGCGGCACCTCCACCTTCGCGGGATCCGCATGGGCTGGAGCGTGAAAGGTGCGATGCGTCTCCTGAAAATTCACCTGAGCGTAGAAAGGCTGATGCGCCTTCAAATCATCCCAGCTCGCCGAATCGAAAGGCTTCGCCGGAGCCGAGAAATTCCAATCCGTCTTCGCCGAACCTTTGAAGCCCGCCTCCGGTGGCATCTCCTTCACATTCGCCGTGAAGTAACCCGCCTCCCGCATGCGCTCGCTGATCAGCTTCACCCCCGCCGGCAGCGTGTAGCCATCATCGCGATGACTGCGGTGATTGTGCGCCCCGATCGTCGTTTGAAACATCCCCGTGTTGAAGGCGCTGCGGCTCGGCGAGCACACCGGCGCCGTCGTGAAGTAGCGGGTGAACCTCATCCCTTCCTTCGCCATTCCATCCAGCACCGGCGTTGAGACCTCCTTCGTGCCATAGCAGCCCAAATGCGGCCCAAAATCCTCCGCGATGAGCCACAGGATATTCGGACGATCCGCCGCAGCGAGCGTGGTGCAGAGAGTGAGGAGCAAAAGGAAACGCAACATAAGCCCTCAGCATGCCTGAAAGTCCGCCGCGATGGCAAGAAGGGATTTTCCCGGACTAGCGATTGATAGCTCCCGGCACGGCCGACGTTCCACCCCCGCCATGAAATCCATCCTCACCCTCGCCCTGCTCGCCTCCTCCGCTTTCGCGGCTGATTACTCGCGTGTCATTTTCGCCGATGACTTCGCCGCCGAAGGTTTCGGCCCGCGCTGGGGACATTACAAAAGCTCCAGCGTCGTCAAAGGCGGCGTGCTCGTGGGCATCACCGCGCCCACCTCCGATCACAGCGCCGTGGACCACATCAGGCTCGACGGGGAAAAAGATCTCCAGGTCTCTGTGAAGTTCCGCTTCACCAGCGACAAGGCGAAGAGCTTCAACGTGTGGTTCGATGACAAGGGCTACAAAGGCTCCCACGCCGGCCACATCTGCCAAGCCACCATCATGCCGACCGGCGTGAACATCGCCGATGCCAAAACCGGCGGCTTTGACCTCAGCGGCGGCCTCTACGACCGCAAAAAGGCCAACCAACTCACCGAGGAAGAGAAAAAGATGCTCGCCGCCAAGCAGAAGCGCTTCCCCACCAAGCTCGCCCTCAACGAGTGGCACACCCTCGTCGTCACCACCGAGGGCGATACCCTCCGCGTGAGCATTGATGGCCAAGAAGCCGGTGCCTTCTCCTCCCCTGGCATCACCCACGACACCAAATCCCTCGTCAGCCTCACCACCAACGCCGTCGATGTCGAATACGACGACTTCAGCATCAAAGCAGCAGCGAAGTGATCCCACTCATTCCGGTCAATCAGGTCACCTCGCCAGCTTCATCTCCCGCACGCCCACTTCGCCCTCGAAGGCGATGAAGTTCAACTGGGCCTTTTCCTCTGCCAAAACAGCGTGTTGGGCCTTCAAAGTGACTCCGGCGAATTCGGCGGTGAGTTCGTCGCCTTTGAAAGTCAGGCGCAACGTCTGCCACTCGCTCGATTTGAACTTCACACGCTGTTTGCCAAGCTGAATCGTCTCTTGGTCCTTCGTCGGCGGGTTGATGGCGATGTCGAGGTTCGCATGCGAGAGCACCACGCGGTAGCTCTGCTTGTTCCCCGCCGTGTGAATGCGCAGCGAGTGCCGATCTGCTTCGCCGAGGAGGAGTTGGAATTCGAGCACGCCGTCTTTGAGCGAAAACGGACCGGTGAGAGTGGCACCTTTGTCGCCCGCTTTTCCAAACATCGCTCCATCTCGCTGCGCCCATCCTTTGAATTTTGTGAGGTCGAGAGGTTCTGCGTTCGCCAGCGGCGGCAACTCGGCAAAGGCAGGCTTCGGCTTCACGCCCGCGGGTGGCAGCTCGCGACTGTAACCGCCGTCGCGGTAGCGATTCAGCAGCGCCGCGAGATCTTTGACCACCTCCGCATGCTGCGCGGAAACCTCACTCGCTTCGGCGATATCGGCTTTCAGGTCGTAGAGCTGTGGCTTGAACTGGATCGCGTGCGCTTTTTTCGCCGCAGGCTTCACGTCATCGGCAGGAATGCCTTCAATCCATTTGTAGCTGCCTTTGCGGATGGCGAAATTGCCATCGGCGCTGTGGACGATCACATCGGGGCGTAGCGGACTGTCATATTTGGCACCGAGCCAAGCTTTGGAGACATCGTGGCTATCCTCCGCACCTTCACTGGCCTTTGGCAATGCCGCGCCGGTGATGGTGGCGATGCTGGCCAGCGTATCGACGATGCTGATCGTCTCATCGCTCACCGTGCCCGCAGGCACATGCCCGGGCCAGCGCACGAGGTAAGGCACGCGGAAGCCACCTTCCCACACATCATGCTTGCCACCGCGAAACGGCCCCACGGGCTTCAATCCAGCCTTCTGCGCCTCCGTTTGCACGAGGTTGGCGTTCTCCGGCTTGTTCACGCCACCGTTGTCGCTGCTGAAGAGCACCAGCGTGTTTTCCGCCAGGCCTTGCTTGTCCAACGCCGCGAGCACACGGCCCACGCTGAGGTCGAGATCGCCGATGAAATCGCAAAACGGCCCGCCCTTGCTTTTGCCCGCCGTGGCCTTCGAAGGCGTGATCGGGTTATGCACGGCCACCGGTGTGAAATAGACAAAAAACGGCTTCTCCGCGCTCTGCTGGCCGATCCACCTCACCAGGTTGTCGGTGAGTGTTTCCATCACATTTTCGTCCACCCGCTTCGGAGCATTCAAATCGAGCGTTTTGGTCGGTTTTCCCTTCTGCTGACCTATCGTGACATACGGCGGACTCGGCGATGATGGACTCTCCTTGTTCAAACCATAGACCCAATGGTTCTCGACATACACACCGCTGAGATCGCCGTGATTTGCGGGCACGCCAAAGTGGTAATCAAAGCCGATTTCGAGAGGTCCTGGCTTCAGTTCCTTCGTGTAATCACACTTCTCCGCCGTGCCGTAGCCGAGATGCCATTTGCCGACCGCCGCGCAATTGTAGCCCTGTTGTTTCAGCATCGACGCGACCGTGATCCGCGTCGTCTCGATGTGCAGCGGTGCTGTGGTGCTCAGCACCTCGCTGATCAACGACGTGCGCCAGCAGTAGCGTCCCGTCATCAGCGCATAACGCGTGGGCGAGCACACCGATGACGTCGTATTCGCATCCGTGAAGCGCCGGCCTTCCTTCGCCAGTCGATCAATGTTTGGCGTGCTCACCAGCTCAGGATTCGCCCCGTAGCAGCCCACACTGCCCCAACCGAGGTCATCACTAAGGATCACAATCACGTTGGGCTTTGCCGCGTGGAGCGAAGAGCAAAGGGCGAAGAGGAATAAGAAAGCGCGTTTCATGGCCGCGCGGGAACGAAGAAACCTTCGCTGCCTTTCCAAGCCAATATCGAATATCGAACAAGGAGCTCCGAATGATGAAGTTTTGAACCTTCGGACTTCGACATTCCTTGCTCGATTTTCGATATTCCTGGCTCCTCACGGACTCATCCGCTTCTTCACCCACACGCCGCCTTCACGCACATACACCAGCCGATCATGCAGACGGCTCGTGCGGCCTTGCCAGAATTCGATCTCGCTCGGCAGGATGGTGTAGCCACCCCAAAACGGCGGACACGGGACATCGCTACCGAATTTGGCCTCAAACTCAGCCGCACGGTTGTCCAGCCACGCACGATCTGGAATGATCTGGCTCTGCGCCGAGGCCCAGGCACCGATTTGGTGGCCTGCGGGACGCGTGGCAAAGTAGGCCTGCGCTTCCTCATGCGGCAGCTTGCTCACCGTGCCGCGCACGATGGCCTGGCGATGCCGCTCGTTCCAAAGAAAACAGGCCGCCGCACGCGGATTCGCCGCCAAATCGCGGCCTTTGGCGCTTTCGTAGTTCGTGAAAAACTGGAAGCCGCGCTCGTCGATGCCCTTGAGCAGCACCGTGCGCACATTCGGCGTGCCGTCGGGCATGGCGGTGGCGAGTTGCATGGCGTTTGGCTCGGGGAGCTGGTGCGCCATGGCATCATTGAACCAGAGTTGGAAGAGCTCCACCGGATCGGCGGGCGTGTTCGATTCGAGCAGCACGTCGAGGTCGTAGCTCACGCGCAGGTCTTGGAGATTGAGTTTGTCAGGGGAGGACATTGAGATAGAAAGAGAGCACACCATGCCCGCGCCTGTCACCGGAGTTTTAGCTAATCTTGAAGGTATTTTGCTCACACCTGAGCAAATCCAGTCTCGCGTGGCCGCGATCGCCACCGAGCTGAACCGCCACTACGCGGGCAAAGTGGTCAGCGTGCTCGCTTTGATGGATGGTGCCCTTTTTTTCGTCGCCGATCTGCTCCGCCATCTCGACATGCCGGTGAGGCTCTACACGCTCAGCGCCAGCAGCTACCACGGCGGCACCTCCAGCAGCGGTGAGGTGCGCATGAACTGGCCCGCCGGACTCGATTTCAAGGATCAAGACGTGCTCCTGCTCGACGACATCCTCGACACCGGCCTCACACTCGGCGTCCTCCGCGAAAAAATCGCCGCGCAACAGCCCGCCACACTGCGCACCGGCGTCCTGCTCGCCAAAAAGCGGGAACGCGTGCGCGAGGTGATCGTTGAGGACATCGGTTTCGAAATCGAGGACGAGTTCGTCGTCGGTTACGGCATGGATTACCAAGGCCGCTTCCGCAATCTGCCCTGCATCGGCATCCTCAACCCCGCGTGATGCCATGACCGTTCGCGTGCTCTTTTTCTCCGTCCTCAAGGACCTCACCGGCACCGATGAAGCACCCGTCGAATGCCCCGAAAGCTCCACGATGGCCGATCTCCTCGAAATCGCCTTCCAACGCTGGCCCAAACTCCGCGACTGGGACCGCAGCTTCCTCCTCGCCCTCGATCAGACTTATGTGAAGCGGGATGCCTTGCTCCATGATGGTGCGGAAGTGGCCGTGATGCCTCCGGTGCAGGGCGGCTGATGCGAATGACGAAACCAGAATTCCGAATGACGAAGGAAACCCGAAGCCCGAATGCCGAAACAGGCCACTGAGCCACTTTGAAGCATTTTTCGGCCTTCGAACTTCGTCATTGATTCGACATTCCTCATTCTGGTTTCGTCATTTTCACCCCATGCGCCTCTTCTTCCTCCTCTTCGCTCTTTGCCCTCTGCTCTACTCGGCACCGCCCAACATCGTCTTCATTCTCGCCGATGACTTCGGCTATGGCGATCTCGGCTGCATGGGCGGCACGGACATCGCCACGCCGAACATCGACCGCCTCGCGGCCGAGGGCGTGAAGTTCACCGACTTCTACGCGAATGCGCCGGTCTGTACGCCGACACGCACGGGCTTCATGACCGGGCGCTGGCAGCAGCGCTGTGGCATCGAGTTCGCCTTCGGGTATCAGGTGGAGCAATTCCGCCGCGTGAAGGGCGAGTGGGTGCCGGAGACGGACTTCCACGGCCTCGGCCTACCTTTGAGCGAAATCACGCTGGCGCAAAAAATAAAGGCCGCGGGCTATGCCACGGGTGCCTTTGGCAAATGGCATCTCGGCTTCAAAGATGAATACAACCCCGTGAATCGCGGCTTCGACGAGTACTTCGGCGAATTGCTCGGCCACTGCGATTACTACGGCCACGCCTACTACGACGGCACCTATGCGCTGCGAGATGGCTTGAAGCCCGTGAAGCAAGAAGGCTACTTCACCGACCTCATCAATGACCGCGCCGCCAAGTTCATCCGCGAGCACGCGAAGCAGCCCTTCTTCCTCTATGTGCCGCACCTTGCCGTCCACGCGCCGTTTCAGCCGCCAGATGCGCCGCAGACACCTGTGGTCACGAAAGACAGCATGCACCACGGTAGCCGCGCCATTTACAAGGCCATGGTCGAGCGCATCGACCATGGTGTCGGCATGATCCTCGCCGAGCTCGAGAAGAACGGTCTCGCTGAAAACACCCTCGTCGTCTTCTCCAGCGACAACGGTGGCGAGCGCTACAGCCGCAACGCACCGCTTTTCCATCACAAAGCCACCGTCTGGGAAGGCGGCATCCGTGTGCCCTGCCTCATGCGCTGGCCTGCCAAGCTGCCGAAAGGCAAAACGAATTCGCAAATGGCCATCACGATGGATTTGCACGCCACCTTCGCCGCTGCCGCCGGTGCCAAAACACCGCCGGAGAAGCCGCTCGATGGCATCGACCTCCTCCCGCTGCTCACCAGCAATTCCAAACCCATTGACCGTACCTTCTTCTGGCGGATCGACCGCTCAAGCCGCAAACAGAAGGCCGTTCGCCACGGCAAATGGAAGTACATCAACGACGGCAACACCATGGACCTCCTCTTCGACCTCGAAGCCGACATCGGCGAGCGCACCAATCTCGGCTACCAGCATCCCGAGATCGTCGAGGACCTCCAAAAACGCCTCAAAGCCTGGGAAGCCGAGATCGACGCGACGGAACGCGAAATCTGGGTCAAATGAAGCCACTGCCATGACCTTCCTCGACTGCACTCACGACCATCTGGAGGCCATTCGCGCCATCTTCAACGAGGCTATCGTGAACTCGACGGCACTCTACGACTACGAACCACGCTCCAGCGAGGTGATGGAAGCCTGGTGGGCCGCAAAGCAGGATAAAAATCTGCCCGTCATCGGCGTGGTGAATGTGGATGGCACACTGATGGGCTTTGGCAGCTACGGCCCGTTTCGTCCGCACGCAGCCTACCAGCACACGGTGGAGCACTCGATCTATGTGGATGCCCGTTTTCGAGGTCGCGGACTGGGGAAAGAGCTTTTGAGCCGTTTGATCGCTCGGGCGACGCAGCAGGGCTTCCACATGATGATCGGCGTAATTGATGCAGAGAATGCCGGAAGCATTGCCCTGCATGCGAAAGCCGGTTTTGAACCTTGCGGGCACATCCGCGAGGCGGGGTTCAAATTCGGCCGCTGGTTGGATCTGGCGCTGTATCAGCTGATTTTGAAAAGCTGAACTGCATTTCCCACACTCGCTTTTACCGCAGAGGGGCAAAGAGGCAGAGGACGCAGAGGCCTCCTTCTGTTTTCATCTCTGCATCCTCTGCTCCTCTGCCCCTTTGCGGCAAACACTATGGCAGATGCCGCGTGGTAAATGTGAGACATGCAGACTAGTTCAGAACGTTTTACGAGCTTTACTCTGCCGCCTTCGCCTTCTCCACCTCGTCCCACGGAATCTCGGAGAGTTCGGCGTTGGGATTGCGGCGTTCAAAGTAGTTGATGGCCCATTGATCGCTGAAGAAGACGACCCAGCGGTTTTCGGCGTCTTGGGCGGTGGTGACGCCGCCGGGGATGTCGAAATCTTCGATGCTGCCGCCGTCTTTGGTGCGCACCCAGCGCATGACCGTGTAGGGGGCTTGTTCGAGGCGGCTTGCAGCGTTGTATTCGCTCTCCAGGCGGAATTGGACGACTTCAAACTGCAGCGGGCCGACGGCGCCGAGCAACGGCACGCGTTGTCCGGCATGCGGCTGGATGAACTGCTGCACGACGCCTTCGCTCAGCAGCTGCTCCAAGCCGTCGCGGAAGCGTTTGAAGTGCGCGGTGCTGGGGTTGTGGAGGAAGGCGAAGACTTCCGGAGCGAAGCGTGGGATTTCGTCAAACTTGAGCTTCGGATCAGAGGAAAGCGTGTCGCCGATGCCGAAGCCGTAGTTGCCGACAATGCCGACGACGTCGCCCGCGTAGGCGTCGTTCACGGTTTCGCGATCCTGGGCGAAAAGCTTCTGCGAGTTGGCGAGGCGCACAGTTTTGCCAGTGCGGGTGTGCACAGCCTGCATGTCACGCTCGAACTTGCCGCTGACGATGCGGATGAAGCTCATGCGGTCGCGATGACGCGGGTCCATGTTGGCCTGGATTTTGAAAACGAAGCCGGAAAAGGCCTCCTGAGACGGCTCGATGATGCGGCCATCGGCGGACATGCGTGGCGCAGGCGGCGGGGCGAGGTCGAGGAAGCCGTCGAGGAGCAATTGCACACCGAAGTTGTTGCTGGCGCTGCCAAAGAAGACGGGCGTGAGCTCGCCACGGTCGATCTTGCGGCGGTCGTAAGCGTGGCCGGCGCCTTCGAGCATTTCGATCTCCATTTTGGCCTGCTCCAACGCATCGCTGGCGATGTGTTTGGCGACGAAGTCATCATCGAGGCCGCCGACTTTCTCCGGGGCGCGGTAGGCCCCGTGCGCCGTGCGTTCAAAGAGATGCACGTCCTTCTTGATGCGATCATAAACGCCGCGGAACTGCTGCCCAAGGCCCAGGGGCCAATTGATGGGACAGGCACCGATGCCGAGCACGGTTTCGAGGTCGTCGAGTAGCGCCAAAGGCTCGCGGGCGGGCCGGTCGAGCTTGTTCATGAAGGTGAAGATCGGCACACCGCGGCGGCGGCAGACCTCGAAAAGCTTGCGTGTTTGCGCCTCGATCCCTTTACCGGCGTCGATCACCATGATGGCGGCGTCCACGGCGGTGAGCACGCGGTAGGTATCCTCGGAGAAGTCTTTGTGACCCGGCGTGTCGAGCAGGTTCACCACGCTGCCTTTATACTCAAACTGGAGCACGGTGGAGCTGACGGAAATGCCGCGCTGCTTTTCGAGCTCCATCCAGTCGGAAGTCGTCGCACGCTGGTTTTTCCGAGCGGTCACGCTGCCCGCGAGTGCGACCGCACCGCCGTAGAGCAGGAGCTTTTCGGTGAGCGTCGTTTTACCGGCGTCCGGGTGCGAAATGATCGCGAAGGAGCGGCGGCGGGCGATTTGGGCTTCGTTGGGCATGAGAGGGGGCGGGCTTCATGCCGCAGACGAGGCGGGGCTTCAAATGACGAATGATGAATTCCGAGTCGCTGGGCTCAATACGTCGCCCGGCCGCCGGAGAGATCGAAGACGGCGCCGGTGGTGAAGGAGCAGTCCTCGCTGCACAGCCAAGCCACGAGAGCGGCAGCCTCCTCCTTTTTGCCAAAGCGGTTCATCGGGATCTTCGAGAGCATGTAGTCGATGTGCTGCTGGGTGAGCTGCTGGAGGATGTCCGTCTCGATCACGGCGGGCGTGACGCAGTTCACCACGACTCCGGAGGTGGCCAGCTCCTTGCCGAGCGACTTGGTCAAAGCGATCACGGCGGCCTTCGAGGCGCTGTAGTGGGCGGCGTTTGGATTGCCTTCCTTGCCAGCGATGGAGGCGATGTTCACGATGCGTCCATAGCCACCTTGGAGCAGGTGTGGAATGACGGCGTGGCAGCAATAAAAGGGGCCGTTGAGGTTGATGTCGATCACGCGACGCCAGTCCGCAGGATCAGCCTCCCAGGTTTTGGAGTTCGTACCCGCGATGCCGGCATTGTTGACGAGGATGTCGATCTTCCCGAAGGCCGCTGCCGTGCTTTCGGCGGCGTTTTGCACGGCGGTGAGCTCGGTGAGGTCCACGGCGGCGGTGTGAACGGGGCCCAGCGCGGAGAGTTCGGCCTTGGCCGAGGCCAGAGCGGCTTCATCTCGATCCCACAGCGCCACGGAGGCTCCGGATTGCAGCAGCCGCGTGGCGATGGCATGGCCGATGCCACGAGCACCTCCGGTGACGATGGCGGCGCGGGATTGGAGGTCGATGTGGTTCATGGTGTTTAAGGCGCGGTTGGATTCAAAAAAGTGAGCGGCAGTTATCGGACGAAACAGGCGTGTCTTGCGTGATTCTTGCCCCGTGCTTGACGCTCGCCGCCTGCGTGGCAGGTAGAGAAACCATGAAGATCATCCGTCATACCGATGCCGACTACGCCAGCTTTGCCGCCAGCCTGAACCGCCGCGCAGAGGCCAGCGACGCCGTGCGTGAGGTCGTCACGGGTGTGATCAAGGCGGTGCGTGAACGCGGTGACGAGGCCGTGCTGGAGTTCACGGCGAAATTTGATGGTGCCAACCTCACGCCCGCGCAGATGCGCGTGCCGCAATCGGTGATCGACGAGGCCTGGAACAAGGCGGATGCGAATCTGAAAGCCGCGCTGGAAGCCTCGCAGCGCAATGTGGCCGAGTTTGCGAAGCGCAGCCTGCGTCAGGCCTGGAGCGCCGTGAATGAGCAGGGAGCGAGCGTGGGCGAGGTGTTTCATCCGTTTGAACGCGTGGGCTGCTACGTGCCCGGTGGCTCCGCTCCGTTGGTCTCGACCGTTTTGATGACGGTCGCCATTGCCGCGGCGGCAGGCGTGCCGGAGATCGTCGTCTGCACGCCGTGTGGTCGCGATGGCACGGTGAATCCCGGCTTGCTGGCGGCGCTGAAACTGGCCGGTGCCACGGAGGTGTATCAAATCGGCGGCTCACAGGCCATCGCCGCGATGGCGTTTGGCACGCAGACGATCCAGCCGGTGGCGAAAATCTTTGGCCCCGGCAACAGCTACGTCGTCGAGGCGAAACGCCAGGCTTTCGGTGTGTGCGCCATCGACCTGCTGCCCGGCCCGAGCGAGGTGCTCATCCTCGCCGATGCCTCCGCCAAGCCCGCTTTCATTGCGGCGGACATCCTCGCGCAGGCCGAGCATGGCAAGGATAGCATGGCGGGCTTCATCACCGATGACGCCAGCTTGCTCGAAACCGTGATCGCCGAGGTGGAGAAGCAATCGCAGACCTTGAGCCGTCAGGCGCAGCTCGGCCCGGTTTTGGAAAAAGGCGTGTTTTTGATGCTGGCCCGCACTTTGGAGGAGGCAGCAAGGCTGGTGAATGATTTCGCGCCGGAGCACCTCAGCCTGATCACCTCGCGTGAGGAAGCGATTTTGCCGCTGATCCGCACGGCGGGGGCGATTTTCCTCGGAAACTACTCACCCGTGGCCGTGGGCGACTTTTTGGCTGGCCCGAGCCACACGCTGCCGACCGGCGGCTCCGGCAAATCCTTCCCCGGCATCACGGCAGACATGTTTCAGCGTCGCACGAGCCTCATCCGCCTGGATGCCGCGAGCTGCGCGAAGTCCGAACCGATCGTGCGAGCCTTTGCCGAGGTCGAAGGCCTTGATGCACATGGCCGCTCAGTGGCGATCCGTGGTGAGGCCTGAACAAAAAAAATGCCGCAGAGGATTCTGCGGCATTTCGAGATAGATGAGATGATTGGCTCACGCTTTGCCCCAGCGCTTGAGCAGCGTGGTGGCCATGTCGGCGGGGGAATCGCTCACGGCGATGCCGCACTCGGCGAGGATGCGCTTCTTGGCGGCGGCAGTATCATCGGCTCCACCGATGATGGCGCCGGCATGCCCCATACGGCGTCCGGGAGGGGCGGTGGCACCGGCGATGAAGGCGGCAATGGGCTTCTTGCAGTTGTCCTTGGCCCAGAGACCGGCTTCGACCTCGGCATTGCCGCCGATCTCACCAATCATGATGATGGCTTCAGTTTCAGGATCGTCATTGAACATCTTGAGCACATCGAGGTGGTTCGTGCCATTGACGGGATCGCCACCGATGCCGACGCAGGTGCTCTGGCCGTAACCACGAGTCGTGAGCTGCCACACGGCTTCATAGGTGAGCGTGCCTGAGCGGCTGACGACGCCCACAGTGCCGCGCTTGTGAATGTAACCGGGGGCGATGCCGATGCGGCAGCCGCCATGGGATTTCTCGCCGCGACCGGGAGTGACGAGGCCAGGGCAGTTCGGGCCGATGAGGCGGGTCTTGCTGCCTTTCATCGCCGCTTTGACGCGGATCATGTCATTAACCGGAATGCCTTCGGTGATGGCGACGACAAGGTCGAGACCGGCATCAATACCTTCGAGGATGGCATCGGCCGCGAAGGGCGGCGGGACGAAGATGACGCTCACGGTGGCACCGGTTTCCTTGGCCGCTTCGCTCACGGTATCATAGACGGGCACCTTCTTGCCGCTGTGTTCGAAGATCTGGCCGCCTTTGCCTGGCGTGACGCCCGCGACGAGCTGCGTGCCGTAGTCGATGGATGCCTTCGCGTGACGGGAGCCGAAGTCTCCAGTGATGCCTTGAACGAGGATGCGGGTGTCAGTTTCGACGAGAATGGCCATGAGGATGCGTGGGGGAAAGAGGCGCGATGGTAGGGGGATGCAGGGCGGCGTCAAACGTTGGTAATGACGAATCACGAATTTCCAAAGGACGAAAAGGGCCGCATTACACCGCGATGCCATGCGCCCGGAGGAAGGGGATGAGCTCGTCCACGCCGAAATCGGCCAGCACCTCGCCATCCCAATCCATCGTTGGGGCTTTGGACTGGCCGCTGAAATCGATCATCTCCTGCATGGCCTCGCGATTGCCGCTGACAGTGATTTTTTGGTAGGCGATGCGGCGGGCGTCGAGGTAATCGATCACTTCATCGCACCACGGGCAGCCGGTTTTGACATAGAGGATAGGTTTGACCATGGCGGAGCATGGGATGGATGGCGGGTTCGGGCAAGGACGGCTTCGTCCGGCCTCGGGAATCGCGGTTGACCATCCGGCGGGCCGCCCCTAGAATCGCCGCCGCAGTTCCTCCAAAGCAACCCCTTAAAGCTCCGAGGCCCGTCCCCTGACCGCGATAGAACCTGAATGCGCCGCCCGCCCCCACTGACCGCGCCTGAAGTGACTGCTCGCCGGATGCCTGATCCGCTGGGAGGCCTTGTGATGACCGCCCGTTGGCGGTCAGAGCTCTCCGGGGCGGTGTTTGCCAGCTTTGGAGACTGCAGCAGCCCACGGTCCGCGCCTGCGGCCGGCCCCGGGAAAATGGTTTTCGACTGTTCCCCGCCTGCCCGCCCCGCGTCCCGTGTGTGCTCACTAAAACAACGCACGAACCCGAACACGCCCAACACGCAAGTACACCTATGTCGAACAATCCGAACTCCAACAATGGCCCCCGCCGCCGCCGTGGCAGCCGCAACCGCGGAGGCCCCCGTGGCCCCCGTGACGACGCCCCCCGCACGCCGAAAATCGATGACCGCTCGGGCTTTCAGAAACTCCTGAACACCCTCAGCTTCGGCCTCCTTTGCAAAGGCCCGTCCAAGTCCCGCCCCAAGGCCCCCATCACGAACACCACCGTGGTGAAATCACCCCGTCCCGACAGCGGCAGCAGCGGTGGCGGCCAATCCCCACGCCCACCGCGTGAGCCCAAGCCGATCCGCGAATTCGCCCCGCCGAATCCCGCTGAAGTCACCACCGAGCGTCTTTACGTCGGCAATCTCTCTTACGACGCCTCCGAGAGTGATCTCTTTGAGCTCTTCAACGGCGTGGGCAACGTCCGTAACGCCGAAGTCGTCGTTCACAGCCGCACGCAGCGTTCCAAAGGCTTTGCCTTCGTGACCATGGCCACCGTCGAGGAAGCTCGCCGTGCCGTCGTCGAGCTCAGCAGCAAGGAATTCATGGGTCGCCCCCTCCAGATCAGCGGTGCCAAGCCAAGCAATCGCGGTGATCGCGAGGAGCAGCAGGATACTCCCGAGCACGCCGAGGCAGCCGCTGCCTAAGACAGCCTGAAAAGTTCCGATTACATGCCCGCAGGCCGTTTTGAGGTCTGCGGGCATTTTTTTGCCTCGCTGTCCGCTGTATCCCGTTTTGACACCCCCGGCGTTCTGGCTTAAAACCGCCGCCCTATGTCTGAAAAGCGCCAATTCTTCGGCACAGACGGCGTGCGTGCCGTCGCCAATCGTCACCCCATGACCCCAGAGTTTGTGATGCGCCTCGCCCAGGCCGCCTCCGCCGTGCTCGGTGGCAAAAAAGCCGGCGGCAAGCGTCCGCGCTGCGTCGTGGGCCGTGACACGCGTGCCTCGGGCGAGATGCTGGAGGCGGCGCTGGCTGCGGGCATCAACTCCGTCGGCGTGGATGTGATTTTGGTGGGACAATTGCCCACGCCCGCCGTGGCGATGCTCTCCGCGCAGCTCGGGGCGGACTTTGGCGTGATCATCTCCGCTTCGCACAACCCCTTCATCGACAACGGCATCAAATTCGTCCACGGCGCCGGGCACAAGCTCGACGACAAAACGGAGCTCGCCATCGAGCGGCTCGTGCTCGGCAATGAAGACATGCCCAGGCCGGAAGGTCGCGGCATTGGTCGCATCACGAAGTTGACCGACGGCGCGGAGCGCTATGTGAAGCACGCGGTGGCCTCCATGGGAGGCATCCGCCTCGAAGGCATGCGTGTGGCTTTGGACAATGCGCACGGCGCGGCGGCCTACACGAGCGGCTTAGCCCTGACGGAACTCGGCGCAGATGTGCAGCTCTTTCACAGCGAGCCAGACGGCTTCAACATCAACGAAGAATGCGGCTGCACACATGCCGAGGAGATCGAGCGCATCGTTCGTTCCTCGCAGGCTCAGGCGGGCATCGCCCACGATGGCGACGCGGATCGCATCGCGCTCTGCGATGAGGAGGCGATCGCTTTGGACGGTGACGAGCTCATGGCCATCGCCGCCGAGTCGATGCTGCGCAAAGGCACGCTCAAGCACAGCACGCTGGCCGTGACGACAATGAGCAACTTCGGCCTCGACGACCTCGTCTCCCGCCTCGGAGGCCGCGTGATCCGCACGGACGTGGGTGACCGCTACGTCCTCGCGGAGATGCGCAGCCGTGGACTGAACTTCGGCGGCGAGCAAAGCGGCCACATCATCTTCGGTGATTGGGCCACGACCGGCGACGGTTTGATCGCTGGCCTGCAGCTCCTCAAAATCATGAAGGAAACCGGCGAGCCGCTCAGCCAGCTCCGCAAGTGCCTGAAAAAGTTCCCGCAGTCCGCCCGCAACCTCCGCGTGCGTTCCAAGCCACCCATGGCTGAACTCGTCGAAGCTCAAAAGATCATCCAAGAGACCGAAAAGAAGCTCGGCGACTATGGTCGTGTGCTCCTGCGCTACTCCGGCACCGAGCAGATCATCCGCCTGCTCATCGAAGGCCGCGATGTCGAGTATCTCGAAGCTCAGGCTGATAAAGTGGCCTCGGCGATTCTCGCGCAGATAGGCTGAGGAACATTGAACATCGAACGTTCAACTTTGAACATCGAATGAAAGAGACTCACCCTCCTTTTACCCCTGTCGGCTGGCTATTCAGCGTGATCTGCATGCCAATAGGAATGTTCATCGGGTTAGCGACAGCACGGGTCATTTCGTGAAGGAAGGCGCTTGCTTGGTTTGTGCCTTTGATGGCGCTTCAAGTTTGTTTTACGCGAGGAATGGTACGTTTGGAAGAATTGGAGTCACCTCAGGTGATTGTACAGATGTTTCTCCTCTCCGGCTTTTTGCTGTTTGGGCTGTCCTGCCTGCTCGTTCATCACTTTGGGGCACAACAAGACTATTGGAACAAGCGTGACCGAAAATCTTGGCGTGTTCTGGGCTGGATTGGCTGTGCTCTGAGCTTGTTGTCACTCACCAGTCTCATGATGCAGCTTGTAGTTCTTCCGCTGTGGCTATCGCGCCTTTAGCCCGCATTTCTCACAAATCGGAGCATGTGTGGGAGCGTCGTTTGTTCGTAGTTCGGCCTTCAGGCCCTGATTGGGTGCGTCTTGAACGGGCTGAAGCCCGAACTACAAACAGCCTCGGGTTCATTGACAGACTGTCGAGGCACCAGGAGGAAGTGTGAGAAATGCAAGCTAGAGAGGCAAAGGTTTCCTTCTCTGCGTCCTCTGCTCCTCTGCCCCTTTGCGACAAACACTTTGGCAGATGCAGCGTGGTAGGTTTCAGAAATGCAGGCTAGGCATGGGCCGCATGAGACCGATGTGTCCCATGAGACCCATGTTTTGGCGCTTCGCGCCTCAAAGCATCGCCTTCAATTCGTCCAGGGCCTGCTTCGTGCGCTTGATGCCTTCGATCTCGGTGTGCTTGTCACCTTCGTATTCGATGCCGATGTAGCCGTTGTAGCCGGCGGCAGCGACGATCTTGATGAGGCGCTCGAAGTCGAGCGTCATCTCACGGCCTTCGCGGCGGTCTTCGGTATAGAATTTGCCCGCACCAGTGTCCCAGTCGTAGGCCTTGGCGCTCATACCTTTCTTCACCCAAGGCATGAACTCACGCAGGCCGAGGTAGGGGTTGTAGAGTTCGCCTTTGTTGCGGTCGGTGTAGAAGTTGCCGAAGTCCGGCAGGATGCCCACGCGGGCGTGATCGGCGGCTTTCATCACAGCGGTGAGCCATTTGCCATTGCTGGAAAGGCCCCCGTGGTTCTCGACGACGACGAACAGGCCGCGCTTGTCACCTTCGACACTCAACCCATGCAGGCCATCGGCGGCGAGCTTGAGCTGCTCGTCCCAGGAGAGCTTCGGATCGCTGGCGGCATTCACGCGGATGCTGTGGCAGCCGAGCGTGGCAGCGGCATCGAGCCACTTGAGATGGTTTTCGATGGCTTTGCTGCGCTTCGCCTCATCGGGATCACCCAGATTGCCCTCGCGGTCGCACATGATGAGCAGGCCGGTCACACCTTCGCCTTCCTGGCGCTTCTTCATCTCGCCCAGATAGGCGGCATCGGTGGCCTTATCGAAAAACATCTGGTTCACATACTCCACGCCGTCGATGCCGAGGCTGCGGGCGATCTTGCAGAAGTCGAGGTGCTCATGACGCTCCGCATTGCCCTTGCCAAAGATGCCCTTGTTCAGCGACCACTCGGCCACAGAGATTTTGAAGGGCTCTTTTTTCTCTCCTGCGGCACGAAGCACAGGAGCGGCGGCCGCAGCAGCGGCGAGGGCAAAGAAATGACGGCGAGAAGTGGTGGTGGACATGGTGGAGGTGAGGTTAAACGTCGGACGATGCAGTCTCAAGGCTTGAATTCTGCCATGACTTTCGCGGTCGTGACATCCCAGAGACGCAGGACACCTTCCTGATCACCACCGAGGATCACATCACCGCCGCGATTGGTGGCGAGGGATTGGAGAAAGCCAGTGGAGCCGGGGAGCTGCTTCACTTCACCGCCATCGCTGGTGATGAGGCGCAGTTTGGCATCGCCGGCGCTGGTGGCGATGTGATCGGCGGCACCAAGGTAACGAATGCCGGTGACCTCCTTGTCCCAGCCATCGACGCTCTTGCGGCGATCACCCGTGGTCCAGTCCCACACTTTGACGACGTTGTCGGCACCGCTGCTGGCGAGCAGACGGCCATCGGCACGCCAGGTGAGGCCGAGGACATGATGCGTGTGGCCTTCGAAGACCTTCACGACCTTGCCGCTGGTCAAATCGGTGATGCGCACAGCTTTGTCCGCTCCGCCGGAGGCGAGAAGTTTGCCATCGGGTGAGAAATCGAGCGCGAAGACGCTGTCGAGATGACGCTCGGCGTAGTTCTTCGTGAACTTGCCAGTGGTGATGTCCCACAGGGTGATGTCGCCGCTGCGAGAAGGCTCGCCGCTGCCGATGGCGAGGGTCTTGCCATCGGGGGAGAAGGCGAGGCTGTTGGCGCGGTCAGTGATGGAGGATTTGCCATCGCCCGTGCCGAGCGAGCGCTCCAGCACCCATGCGGTGGTGGTGCTGCCGGGGGCGATGGGTTTACCCGTGGCAGTGCTCCAGGCGAGTGGTGCGCCAGAATCATAGGTGGCGATCAATTCGAGGCCGTTGGGGCTGAATTGAAGCGCCTTGGCCTTCTTCAACGCGGTGGCGAGGGACTTCGAGAAGGCATCGCGATCTGCGGCGGCTTTTTCGGACTCCTTCTTCACGACTTCGAGACGTGCCTTGGCATCGGCGACGGCTTGTTTGGCCTTCTTTTCATTCTCGGTGACGAGTTTGATCTCCGTCGCGGTATCGGTGATGGCGGCTTCACCGCGAGTGAGCGCTTCTTGAGCGAGTTTGAGATCCGTGGCGGCTTTTTCTTTGGCTTCCGTGGCCTTGGCATCGGTGGCGGTGTTTTTATCGGCGGCGGCTTTCGCATCCGTTTTGGCCTTCAAATCCTTCTTTTTGTCTTCGAGGCTCTTTTTGGCGAGTTCAGCCAATTCACCGGCTTTTTTTAAACGAGCGGCCTGCTCGGTGGCATCGGTCTCGGCACGCTTGATGGCCTCGTTTTGATAGGTGACCTCCAAAACAGCGCGGGATGCAGCCAGCGTGCGCTGGGCGAGGGCTTGCTGAGACGCGAGATCGGTCTTGATGTGGGCGATGAGCTTGGTGCCTTCGCTGAGCTTGATGCTGTTATCAGCTTCTTGAGTGGCGGTGAACTTTGTCGAGGCGACGGGCGCAGGTGTCTTGGTTTCGCGCTTCCAGATTTTGACCTCGCGAAAGCTGCCGGTGGCGAGCCGCGTGCCATCCGGTGAGAAGGCGAGAGCTTGAACCAGATCGCGATGGGCCACGCCGGGTTGTTTGTAGAGGCCGGATTGGATCAGCGAATCATCGGTGAGCTTCGTGACGAGGCTCTGCGAGGGCAGGTGGTAGAGACTGATCTGATTAGCTCGTGCCGCAGCGGCAAAGTCTCCCTGCGCGGTGGTAGAGAGAGCAAAGATGGGCTGGATGCCAGCGGGCAGCGGCTCCCAGGTGATGACTTTGTCCCGCTTCGGCGAAGGTCGGGCACCTTGATCGATCCAGTCCTTTAAGACGGCGAGCTGCTGCGAGGTGAGGTTCACGGCACCCACTTTGTTCCCTTTGGGCGGCATCTCGCTGTCCCAGCTGTGCGCGGCGGCCTGGTAGATGATGCTTTCCGCACCTTTGCCGGGGATGAGACCTTTGTCGGTCTCGCCACCTTTGATCATGAGCTCGGGCGTCTCCATGTTCAGGCCGCCCTTGGTGGTGGTCTTGTTATGGCAGGCGATGCAGTTGTCCTTCAAAAAGGGATGGACCTGCTTGTCGTAATCGATCACGCCGGGAGCAGCGTGGGCGGAAAAGACGAGGACCGAATGCAGGATGGCGAATAAACGGAGCATGATGCAGGAGAGTACGCGGCGAGGCGGCGTGTTTTCAGGCTCGTTTTGCGTCGGGAAGACGGGGAGGGAGTGATGGAGTAGTGGAGTAGTGGAGAGATGAGCCCCAACACTCCAACACTCCAACACTCCAACACTCCAACACTAGAGGCCGGGATTTTTGAGGCGGATCTCCTGGCGGAGATCGGTGATGCCATCGCGGACGACATGCAGCTCGCGTTTGTATTCGCTGAAGAGCGTGTGGCGGTCTTCCCACATGGCATCGGCGAGGAGGTCGTTGAGGCCGGAGAGAGCCTCGTTCGACCAGTTCAGGCAGCGTTTCAAAATGGCGAGCGTGTAACCCGCATCGGAGCCTTCGGCAAAGCGGCGAGTGCTGAGTGCCCCGGCGAGTTTGCCACTGATGCTCATCGTGTTGGAGATGAAGCGGCTCAGCGGCGTGTTGCGTGCATCCTCGTCCTCGATGCCCTCGTCGCGGACCTCATCACGCAGATCACGCAGGATGCGGGTGACGAGCTTGTGGGCGGATTTTTGCAGCGGATGGCTGCGGCGCTCCTCCATGTAATCGGCAAAGGCATCGTCATCATCGGATTCATCCTCTGCGTCCTCCTTCCATTCCTCGCCAGCGTCCTCGGGATCGTCGTCATCCTCCTCGAAATCCTCCATCGACGGGATCTTATCGGCGGTTTGCGGCTTGCCGGAGTTTTCCTGGGCCTGCGCCATCATGTCGAGCATGTGATCCCAGCCCATGACGAAGGCCACCTTGGTCTCGTCGTCATCATCTTCGGCGTATTTGTCCATCGCCTCCATGTGGGCATCGGTGAGGCGATCTGAGAGCTTCAAAGACTCCTCCCACTCGGCCTCGGAGACGGGAAGGTCCTCATCCTCTTCAAAGCCATCCTCATCGTCGTCATCATCCTTTTTCTCCGGGCGCTGGATGATGGTGGCGAGCCAGTTTCGCATGGCGTTGAGATTGGCGAACTGCTGGGCCTGCTCCTCCGCCTCGTCCATCTGCCAGGTGAACTCGGTGATTTGAAGCTCGAAATCCGCGCTCTCGATGACAACGCGGCCGTTTTCTTCGGAGAACCACTCGATGTAGAGCGAATTTCGCCACTCGTAGGGAGGCTGTTTGCCATCCTCCATGCAGCGCTGCCATGCTTCATCGCTGGCGGTGATCTGCTTCACTTTTTTGGAGACGGTGATGTCTCCCACGATGCCGTGCTGCGCGGGTTTGAGGTCTCCCTGGTTCTTTTGGCGGCGCGGCTCATGGTTGGTGAAGGAGATGCGTGCGCCAGCCACATCCCGCCAGGCATCTCCTTCGAGGTCGAGCGTGAGGGGCTCAGCCCGACCCTCCAGCCAAATGCGACCACGCAGGTGGCCTTGCTCGGTGTTATCGAGTTCGCCGCGAACGATTGCCTGATCGAGTCGGAATGCCATGTGGGGACGGACCAAGCCGCTATCCGCGCCAGAATTCAAAGCCCGATTTCACCGCCACAGGCAAGGTGTGCCGGGTGTTTTACAAATTCCAGCTTTCCTAATTACTGAGCACCGCTACTCTCGCCGTCCTGTGACCCCCACACGCATGTATCTCAGTCTCTGGTTCGGCATTCTCCTGAGCACCCAGGCAGGTTGCTCCTCATCAAAAGACACGGGCATCGCCGGAGCGGCCGCCAACGGTGAAATACGTCGTGCCCTGCCTTTTGAGGAAAACAATGGCACGGCCAAAGACGTGCCGAATCCAATCGCGAAGCAGTTTAACAATCCTTCTTCACTGCCTACCACGCCCCCAGCAGGCGTGCGAGTTTCCTATTCCTCCGTCAAAACCAGCCAGAAAGTCCTGGCGATGACCTTTGACGATGGCCCGCACCCTTCGCTCACACCGAAGCTGCTCGATCTGCTCAAAGAGCGAAACATCAAATGCACCTTCTTCCTCATCGGTAAGCAGGTGAAGATGTACCCCGACATCGTCCGTCGCATGATCGCCGAAGGCCATGAGATCGGAAACCACACCTGGACGCATTGCAGCCTCACCAGCCGCTCGGATGAGCAGATCCGCAAAGAACTCCAGCAATCCGCCGATGCCGTCAAAGAGGTGGCTGGCGTGTCTCCACAACTCATCCGCCCGCCCTATGGTGCCATCAATCAGCGCATCAAGGACATGATGTTCACCGATTTTGGCTACTCGACGATCATGTGGAGCGTCGATCCGCAGGACTGGCGTCGTCCAGGCGTGGCTGCGGTGACAAGCCGCCTCGTCAATGGTGCTCATCCGGGTGCCATCATGCTCGCTCATGACATCCATCCCCCCACGCTCACCGCGATGCCAGCGATGTTTGATCAGCTCATCGCCAAAGGCTATCAATTCGTCACCGTCAGCCAGCTTCTGAATTTGGAGAAGGCCAGCATGCCCGTCGGCATGGTGGTGAAGCCCGGTGACAAGACTGACAAGGACCCGCAGGCCTTTGCCCAGTAAACGAGTCCTCTTTTCCATCTCCAATCCAAAGAAGGCCGCGATCACCTCGCGGCTTTTTTATTGGCTAGCCCCGCTTTGACCATACTCAATGGGGCCCCAGGTGGTTTTGTCCCAGCCGAGGCTTCGCACGTCCTCTGGATCCACCGCATCCTGAGAGAGAAACACGACGAGGCGCAGGCCATCGGTGAAGTAAGGATCGCCGGTGAGATTCTGCCGTGGTGTTTCCTTCGGCACAGGCTCCGTCGCACGGGCAAAGCCGAAGTGCGAAAGGCGGTAACGGTTCAGCAGGCTCTCCAGCACATATTGACGCGCCTCATCCACCATCGGGTCAATCACATGCGTGGTCAGTGTGGGAGATTTTTTCGTGATCTTGATGCCGATGTCACGGCTCACCTGCCCCACCCACACGGAGCGGCCCTCCACCGTCCAAGGTGCCAGCCACAGGCGCAGATGATTGCGCTGCGAGAGACTCGATCTCGCCCGCTGAAAGGCCACATCCTGCTTCCTCCCGAAAACATATAGCGAGCTCACCGGGGCGGTGAGATAGGCATTCCCGCGCAGCGCCGCCAGGATCATGCGCCGCACCGTGGAGCCATCGATGCGATGCGTGAAATCCCAACCGCACTCCGAGAGCGCTGCCATCATCTCCGAGGCCTCACCCACGATCACCAGATTCAGCGGATCGCCCTTTGTCGTGCCTTTGGCATTCGTCACCGTGGGGGCGAGCTGTGCCAGGCGCTGGCGGAACTGCTCGCGGCTCAGATTTTGACGCTCACCCGACTTATAAATGCTGCCCGGCTTCATCCGCTCGAAATCGAAGTGCCCGTCCGGCGTGCGCAGCGGAAAACCAAAGCGCCTCTCCCTTCCCTGCCCGTTCGTGGTGATCTCCACAAAGCGCCCGCCCTCGCTGCGAGGCACCAGCACATGCCCTTCATGGCGGCTGCCGGGTTCCAATCGTGCTCGCATGGCGAGATCACGAAATTTCTGTTGGAGTGCCGCATAGCCGAGGCCGCCCAAACGATGCCGAAAGAGATGAGCCGCCTCGTTCGCGGTGTAGTAATCCGGGTCCAGATGTGCCGCGAGCATCCACTGCTCAAAGCGGGTGCCGTTCTCGATGCGCATCCACACGGCCTGAATGCCCTTCGATGCCAAATTCACGCCGTAACGTTCCCGCGCCACATCGTCCGGCAGCAGAGCAGCCGTCACCGTGAGGCCATCCATCGTCTTCGATTGCATCCTGGCGGCCACTTCATCATCCCCCTGCCCCAGCAGATGCTCCAACTGCGAAAACGGCGTGGTCACATCCCCCACATGCCCGCCGCTGAACGAACAGGATGAAAGGCTCAGTGCCGCCAGAAGTGAAAATTTGGGACTCCAAAACACGCCGCGTTTTAATTCAGCGGGCACCCAACGTCCACCACCGCTTTGACTGGAGCATTCCCACGGACTGGAAAGTCCGTGCTACGAAACAGGGACGATCATTGCTGCATCTTGAGTCTCAGCGTGCCACTTTTTGAAAGCGTCCATGAGGCGGTCGAGGTGAACTTTTTGAGCAGGATCGTTGGCGAGGTTGTGGAGCTGGCCGGGGTCGTTTTGGAGGTCGTAGAGCTCGATGAAAGGCGGTGAACCTTTGAGGGCATGCGGGTCCATGGTTTGAAGCATGCGGAAGGCGTCGGGGAACTCTTTCTGGCGGAGGACGAGTTCGCCGTAGATGCGGTTGATCCACGGTTTCATGTCGCGGAGGTCGGCGTTGATGACTTTAGGTTCGTCGAGGCGACTGCGCAGGATGAGGTGATGGGTGTGATCGAGCACGGCGCGTTCTTCCATGCCGCGTTTTTGATTGAGGGAACGGCCGGAGACTTCGGCGAAGATGAAGTCGTGGCCGGTGGCATCGCTTTGAGCTTCGAGGAGCGGTTGGAGACTTTTGCCGTGGCGTTTGGCGGTGTCGCCAAGGTGGAGCACGTCGAGCAGCGTGGGCATCAAATCGAGCTCGCTGACCAAGGCGTCGCTGATGAGCGGTTTCGCACCAGGGAGACGGATGATGAGCGGGATGTGCAGGCCGAGGTGGTAAGGCGTCATTTTGCCGTGCGGATAGGCGGGACCGTGGTCACCCATGTAGATGACGATCGTGTTCGATTCCGCGCCGGAGTCGCGGAGGACATCGAGAACCTCGCCAAGCTGTTTATCGGCTTTTTGAATGCCGTCGAGGTATTCGGCCCAATCGCGGCGGATGGTGGGTGTGTCCGGGAGATGGGCGGGAAGCGTGACTTGAGCCGGATCGACGCTGATGGGCTGCTTCTCGCTGTTCACGAACGGGCGGTGCGTGCTGGTGATGCTGTTGTGGAGGAAGAACCAGGGTTTGCCTGCGGCTCGTTGGATGATGCCGGTGAGGGCTTGTTTGGCGGGGACCTTCGGGATGAAGTCGTGGTAAGGGAAGCGCTCATTCGGTGAGACGTGGAGCTTGCCGCTGACGGCGGTGTGATAGCCGTTTTGCACGAGCGTCTCGATCAAGGTGGGCGCGGTGGTGCGAATGCGGGTGTGCAAATACGGTGGAGTGTTCTTTTCTGCTTCGGTGAGCTTGGCGGCGGGCTTGAAGAAGTTGTTCGTGTTGTTGATGAGGCCGTTGGTGTGGCCTTGCAGACCGGTCATGAGGCAAGCCTTTGATGCGGAGCAAACGGGATAGGCAACGTAGGCGCGACGAAACAGCGCTCCGCTAGCGCCAAGGGCGTCCATGCGCGGTGTTTTCACATCGCTGCGGCCCATGGCACCAAACTGAGCGCCGTGATCCTCAGCGAGGATGAAGAGAAGGTTTGGCTGCGCCGCGAAGAGCGAAGGGCCAAGGACGAAGAGAAGCAGCAGCAGGTGTTTCATGAGGCGTGACGACGCCCGATGAGGCTGCCGATGATGGCGGAGGCCGAGAGAAGGGCGATAGGCATGGTGGGCGGGAACCACAGCAGCGTGGTCTGGAAGGCCAGGAAGCCGGCGACGATGGTGACAAAGATGAAGAGGAAACCTCGCGTGGGGGCTTGGTGCCTCGGCGTGCGCAGCACGATCCACAGGCCAGCGAGCGCGGCGATGCTCCAAAGAAGGATCTGCTCCATGCGATCAAGCACGCGAAGGCGCGGAAGGCTCAGGATGCTGGCGAGAGCCTGCGCATGAGCACGAGCGGCGGAGGGTTGTGTTTTGTCATCGCTGCCGATGACGATGATTTTCGCGGCCTTGATGCGAGCTTTGTTTTCTTCGGTGAGGGCATCGGCAAGGCCGCCGGAGAGGAAGTCGAGGGCGTTGATGCTGGGGACCTCAGTCTTCGGATCGACGGCCACTTCGCCGTTGTTTTGCAGAGGGACGAAGAGGCCGTTTTGAAGGTACGCCCCGGCTCCAGGACCGAGCAGCAGGCGATGCGTGGCATACGGTGTGCGTGTGTGACGTGCCAGCACCTGGGCAATGACACCGGGCATGAAGGTGTCGCCTTCACGCAGCACATACGGTAGGCGTTTCTCGATGAGGAGACCTAGCTCGCCATGGCGGCGGAGCTGCTCATCGGGCGCGGTGATGAGAGCGGAGAAGGCGGGGACGAGGTGAAGATCACCGGAGGCTTTCAAAAAGCGCGGGATGACCTCATCGAGTCCGCCGGTGAAGGCGGGGCCGTCGAACTTTTCGGCGAGTTGCGCCTCGACGCCGAGCACGAGACTGGAGAGCGGCACCATGCTCTCAGCCAGCGCGGGGATGAATTCGGGCGAGGGCTTGCCCCAGCTCAATGGCTCGGGAATGACGATGACCGCATTCTCCGCCTCGCGGAGGCCTTTGAGGATCATTTGCCAGTCGAGCGGTTGCGCGGGCCATCCGGCGTATTCGTCCCGCTCGGCGGGATCGAGGCGAATGAGGAGCACGTCGTCCTTTTTCGCCGCCGGATCGGGCGTGGTGAGTTTTTCACGCGAGTTGGCGACGAGGAAGTCGAGGAACAACTCGTCCACCTTTTGAAAGCGGCCAGCGCTTTGCTCACGATCCAGCCACCAAGCGAGCGGGGCGAGGGCGATGAGCCAGATGAGGAGGCGAAGAAGCATAAGCTTTAGCATAGAGGAGCGGGCACAAATGCGAGCAGGATTTCCTTGTCTTTGATTTGTACCATATCCCGGCACGCCCATACCACGCTCCGGCCTTGCCTCCCCTGCCCCGGCGGCTTCTGTGACGGCCTATGGCTGAAAAAACCATCCAACTCGCCCTCGTCGGCGCCGGCATGTTTGGCGGCGATGTGCATCTCCGTGCTTACGCCGACCTCCAACGCTTCGGCATCGCCGGTCAGCTCGCCCGCGTGGGCTTGGACAAATACGCCCGCGACCTCGCTCCCGTGAAATTTGACCTCGTGGCCGTAGCGACGCGTTCCGAGGCCTCCGCCAAGAAATCCGCCGCCTTCTTCCAAGACCTCACCGGCCGCGAACCCCGCTGCTTTCATGGCGACGAACCTTGGAACGACATCCTGAAAGCCTTCCCCGATTTGGATGTCATGGCCGTGGCCACGCCGGACCATCTCCACACCGCCCCGGTGCTCGCGGCGTTGAAGGCGGGCGTGCATGTGCTCACCGAGAAACCCATGTGCCTCTCCACCCACGAGGCCGATGAGATCATCGACGCCGCCAAGGCGAAGAACCTCATCGTCGGCGTGGACATGCACAAGCGCTACGACCCCGACCACCTCCGCATCCGCGACGACATCCAGAACCGCATCGGTACCCCGCTTTACGGCACCGCCTACCTCGAAGAGCCGCTGGAGGTCTCCACCAGCACCTTCAAGTGGGTCGAAAGCAGCGATCCCTTCAGCTACGTCGGCCCGCACTGGACCGATCTCATCTTCAGCTACTACAAATCCAAGCCCGTCAGCCTCACCGCCGTCGGCCAGAAGAAGCGCCTCATCCGCGATGGCATCAACGCCTACGACGCCGTGCAGGTCCGCGTCGATTTCGACAACGGCATGAGCATCAACTTCCACAACAACTGGATCACTCCCGCCGACTTCGAAGGCCCCGTGAACCAAGGCCACGAGATCGTCGGAGCCGATGGCAAAGTGGAAAGTGATCAGCAGTATCGCGGCTTCCGCTGGTGGAATGCCGGCGGCGGCTCCCGCACGAGCAACAACCACTTCACCCGCGACGTACTCCGGGCCGATGGCACCAAGGCCTACATCGGCTACGGCGTGGACAGCCTCACCGTCGCCCTCGTCGCCATTTGCGACGTCAAATTCGCCGGCGCCACCCGCGACGCCGTCGCCCACCTCTACCCCACCGCCGAGGAGGCCCGCATCACCTGCGCCATCGTCGATGCTGCGGCCAAAGTGCGTGATTTGAACTTTCACTACCTCTCCCAAGGCCAAGGAGCCCCCGTCACCGCCCGCTTCGGCGACGAAGGCATCACCATCATCGACCCGCTGAACCGCGAAAACACCTTCCAGCGCATCTACGAGCGGCCTCTTTGAGGAACATCGGGGAAACGAGACGAGGAGTGCTTAGACTGGGAGAGCAGCTTCGCTGCAAGCCTGAGACGCCGTTCATACTCATGCCGGTCTTTTCGATACGCCTCGTCTTTGTCGTGAATCTTGAAGGAATCGTTCAGCGTGGCAGTGAGGCCGTGACGGATTGGGCAAAGAACAAACCACCAAGGTCTTCGCCCCGTTTCACAGCGATTTTCACCTGAAGCCTCCCATGGTCACCTTTACATGCTCAAAGGCGGCCAGCATGCTGCCTGCATCTCCTCCACGACCTCAGGCTTTCCTGCGTGTCGAAGATGCTCGGTGCGTGCTCTGGAATCGTGTGATACAACTCTAAAATAAAAGGGTTACCACATATTGTTAAATTGGTTAACCCAAGGCGTGGCTAACTGTTTCCTGAGATGGTGAGGCAGCATACTGTCCATGCGCCGCCATGGGCCACAACGCTTAATCTGCATTATCCTCTACCTTGCCTTTGTTCTTCAACAAACGAGCTTGGCGCAGGTGGCGCACTCGGACGCGGCGCGGCTCTCATGGCAGCACGCTTCGGAGGCCGGGCGGGCAGCACAGTGGGTAGCTTATCATTCGCAGCTGGCACAGCGGCAGCCGTCTCGTTCCGAGTTCGCGGCGCTGGCCTGGCAGTGGAAGGCTTATGAGACGAAGGAGCTGCAATTGGCCTCCTATTACCAGCAAATGGTCAATCAGGCAGCCGTGCCCGCTGCGTCAAAGGCTGCACCGATGAAGCTGCCTCCGATCACGATGCGTGGAGACCACGCTTATGGCTTGCGCTCACTTCCTGGGGTGGTGCATCGCCTGATCGAAGCGGGCAACACTCTGCAAAACAAGCCATACTTGCTGGGTGGTGGCCATAAGAGACTGGAGGACGTTGGCTATGACTGCTCGAGCTCTACCTCCTATGTGTTGATCAAGGCCGGACTGCTACAAAGCATGTTAAATTCCTCACACTTCGCTGATTATGGAGAGCCAGGGCCGGGGCGTTACGTCACCCTGTGGGTGAAGCCAGGTCACCATGTGTTTCTCACCATCTGCGGCCTGCGTCTTGACACCAGCGGCGGGCGTGTGAGCGAGGGGCCGCGTTGGCGCACGGTGGCGAGAAGCATCAGCGGATTCACCCCACGTCATCCGCCCGGCTTGTGAAGCCTTCTCCTGCAAGATTCATCTCCTCATGCGACGTCTTTCCAAAAAGAGCTCAAAGCTTACCTCCACCGTTCCTCTGGATTCAGGCTTACTGCTGCTCAGGCTGGGCTTGGGTCTACCCATGCTGGTGCATCATGGCCTGCCCTATCTGACCCATTATGAGCAGGAGGCCGTCCGATTTCTACCCTTGTTTGGCCTCGATGCGAGAACAACTCTCGCGCTCACCATCGTGGCGGAGGTAGGAGCGGCATTCTTGATCGTTGTGGGCCTTTTTACACGGCTTGCATCGCTGGTGATGGCCTTCACTATGGCGGTAGCATTTGTCATGGTACATGGCGCCAGCTTTCAAGGAGAGCAGTCGGGGGAACTCGCCTTCATTTATTTAGTCGGAGCCTCCGCTCTAGGCATCATGGGATCAGGGCGCTTCTCTTGGGATCAGCATCACTCGAACTGACGGCTGGCGACCGGACACCGGTGGCCACCAGCACCTCCTCCAACACGGAGCGTACCACCTGATGCATGCGGGCGTATTCGTCCGAGTTCACGATATCGCGCAGATGCCTGATGACGTGCAACGGGAGCTTTAGCCTGATGCCGCATTTGTAGTCATCCCCCGGGTTGAGCCGTGCCCATCTCATGATCGTGTCCCTCCGCTTGCGGCCCACATAACTGATCGTCTCAAGGTTTATCCGTCCCGTCTCCAGCATTTCACGAAACGTCGCTCGGTCTATCACACCGAGCTTCTCCAACCGCCGTGCCGTGCCCACCGGCAGCGGTCCCTCGTATAGCTCAGGATTGGCAAGATAACCCTTTTGAGCCAATTCGCGGATCACATGCACCGGGTTTCTTGGAAGCATGGGAGTGATCTGGCTCAGGGGGACAGGGAAATTCACTCCGTCCCGTTTCAATTTCTCAACGATACGGCGGGCTAACTTCTCGGGGAGCTGGCGATTCATATTTGGTCTTTTATAGCAACTAGCGCGACAATCCGTCGATGCTGGTTGTGCGGTAACCCATTCTTGAGATTCCCACTCAAAGTGAAGTCGTCCGATACTCCGCTCGCAGCCCGGAAGAGAGGCTTGGCCCTGTCCACAGGGCTACGCGGCAGCGTTGCAGTCGGGGAACTACGAACGAAGAACCAAGAACGACAAACGACGAACCCCAACCTTCAGGGATTGGATGATTGCGCGGGGCGGCATCGTGCTTAACGGATCAGCCCACCCCAACCTCATGCTCACAGAAAACGACATTCGCACCGCCCTTGGCGGCGTCCGCTACCCTGGCTTTAGCCGGGACATTCTCTCCTTTGGCCTCGTGAAAGGCATCCAGGTCTCCGGCAGGGATGTGACGGTGGAAATCTCCCTGGCCACCCGCGATCCGAACATTCCTCGCCTCATTCACGAGCAGGCGATGGACGTGCTCAAAAAGCTGCCGGGCATCGGCGAGGTGCGGCTGAACTTTGACATCAAGGACCCGCCCGGCACGAACACGACGGCCTCGGATAAGCTGGGTAAATCGAGCATCCCAGGCGTGAAAAAGATCATCGCTGTGGCCTCGGGCAAGGGCGGCGTAGGCAAGAGCACGGTGGCGAGCAATCTGGCGGTGGCGCTGAGCAAGACCGGTGCCCGTGTGGGCCTGTGCGACTGCGATCTGTATGGCCCGAGCATTGCCCACATGTTTGGCACCGATGAGCGTCCGTTTCAGAATGACGAGCAGCAGATCGTGCCGGTGCAGAAACACGGCCTGCAGCTCATCTCGATGGGCTTTTTGCTCGATGATGATTCGCCGGTGATCGTGCGCGGCCCCATTGCCACACGCTACACGCAGCAGTTTCTCCGTCAGGTGGCCTGGGATGATCTGGACGTGCTCGTGCTGGACCTGCCGCCGGGCACGGGAGACATCCAGCTCACGATCGTGCAAACGGTGGCGCTGGATGGGGTGGTGATCGTGACGACGCCGCAGGAGGTGGCGCTGATCGATGCCCGCAAGGCGATGTCGATGTTCCAAAAGGTGAACGTGCCGATCCTCGGCATCGTGGAGAACATGAGCTACTTCCTCTGCCCGTCGGACGGCAAGGCCTACCATATTTTTGGCCAGGGCGGCGGTGAGCACGAGGCGAAGCGCCTCGGGGTGCCGCTGCTGGGCCAGATCCCCATCGAGATGCCGATCCGCGAATGCGGTGATCAAGGCCACCCCATCGCCCTGGAAGATCCGGCGACGAGTACGGCCTCCCGCGTGTTTCAGGAGATCGCGGCGAAGGTGCGGTGAACGATGCCCCCAGGGTATTCTTTGCCCACCAGACAAGAGAGTCACGAGTGCAGCGTATAAATGCGCATGCCGGGGAGCGACCATGGACATGCTTTTACCTTCATGAATCCGCGTCTGCGGGACGGGGTGGTCGTGCATGGTCGGCGCTCGGTGCTGAAGACGAGCCTGGCGGGTCTCGGTGGGCTCACGCTGCCGGGCTTGATCAAACTCCGGGCGGAGGGCAAGGCGGGCGGAAACGGCAAGGCGGTGATCCTGCTGTGGATGACGGGTGGTCCTTCCCACATTGATACCTGGGACCCGAAGCCGGAGCGCCCGATCGAAAACCGGGGGCCTTTCAAGACGATCCCGACGAAACTGCCCGGAGTCCGTGTCTGCGAGTTCTTGCCCAAGCAGGCGGCGATGCTCGACGAGTTTACGATCATCCGCTCGGTCGATTGCCGCTTTAGCAATCACGAGCCGAACATGGTGATGCAGACGGCGAATCTAACGAATGAGCCCCGCACGAACCCGAAGGCGAAGCACTTTCCCTCCTTTGGCAGCATCGTGGCGAAGCCCACGGGGCGAATCTCCCGACGATGCCCCCTACGTCGTGCTGAACATGAAATCACGCTCGCATGTGGCGTGGGGCGGCTACCTGGGGACTCAGTTTGATCCTTTTGATGGGAACCATGCCTCGAGGCTTTTTCAACTGCCCGCCGGGCTGAGCATGGACCGCCTGCACGCCCGCCAGACGCTCAGCAAGCAAATGGACGGCCTCCGCGCGGAGATCGATGCCAGCGGGATGATGGGGGCGATGGATGCCTTTGGCCAGAAGGCCTTCGACATCGTGGCGGGAGGTCGCGCGCAGGAGGCCTTTGATTTGGCGAAGGAGCCGAAAAAGGTGCGGGATCGATACGGCGAGCATGATTGGGCGAAGCAGGCGCTTCTGGCCCGTCGCCTCGTCGAACGAGGATCTTCTTTTTGTGACCATCGACCTGAGCAATCACGGCGCTTCGGGCACCTGGGACACGCACGGTGACAACATCCCGCCCTACGGCGGCATCTGGAACGGCCTGCGCCCGCTGCTGCCCGTCTTTGATCATGTGCTCACCACGCTGGTGAGCGACCTGCGAGAACGCGGGCTGCTCGATGACACGCTCGTCATTGCAATGGGTGAGTTTGGCCGCACGCCGACGCTGGGCACCCAGGGGAGCACGGATGGGCGCAATCATTGGCCGGTGTTGATGAGCATGTGCCTGGCCGGTGGTGGTTACCGTCATGGACAGGTGATCGGCTCAAGCACAAAGGACGGCGCGGAGATCGAAGAGCGGCCCGTGACGCCGGGCGATCTGGCGGCGACGATTTACCATCACATGGGCGTGCCTCTGGACGCGACCTACACTGACCATCAAGGGCGGCCCAATTTCATCGTGGACAACGGGAGGCCGATTGCGAAGCTGATTTGAGCAGACCACGAATGAAAAAGGGACGGCCCGTAGGCCGTCCCTCTGTAACACAGGCTCAGTAGCAGAATCAGATCGCTTCCTTGGGCTTGTCCGCAGCAGGCTTTTCGCCCTCGGTTTTGGCCTCAGGCTTGGTTTCTTCAACCGGAGGGCGACGGAAGCCGCCTTCACCACCGCCAGATGGCGGGCCACCTTCGCCACCAGGACGACGGAAGCCCCCTGGACCTCCCTGCCCCGGCTGGCCTCCAGAGCCGCCACGACTCATCATTTCACGGAACCGGTTCATGGCGCTGACGTATTCCTCCTCGGAGACGCTGCCATTGCTGTCGGCATCCATGCGTTTGAAGGACTCTTTGGGGTCGCCAAACATGCCGCCGCGTCCGCCACCGGGGCCGCCAGGGCCGCCGACTCCGGGACGCCCGCCTTCAGGGCCGCCAGGAAGTGGGCCACCGTTCGGCGGGCCGCCCTCGGGTGAACCTGGGGGACGGCGGAAGCCACCGTCGCCTTCGCCACCTGGGCGCGGGCCGCCTTCACCACCGGGCCGGCGCATACCACCTCCTGCATCACGCGAACGCTGGGCAAATTGGCCGAACTCAGCCTGATCGATAAAGCCGTCGCTTTTGGTATCGGCACGGCTAAAACGTTCGTCGGTTTCTTTGCGAGACAGGGCAGCAAACTCATCTTTGCTGATTTTGCCGTCCGCATCAGTATCCGCCCGTTTGACGAACTCTGCCAAACGTCCGGCACTATCTCCTGAGGGAGGAGGCCCCTTGGGCTGTCCGCCCTCCTGGGCGGTGGCGAGGCAGGTACTCAGGCAGATGAAGCCGAGGCCGACGATGAATGAAGCGTATTTTTTCATAGGTAGTGAAGTGTTCGCGGTTGAATTAAGCAGTGAAATAACCCTTCGACTCCAGGATGGTTTCACTTCAATCTGGCGATTTCATCTCAGAAGCTGTCGCCGTAAAAAGAACAAACCCGTCAACCGTTAAAGCTGCCGGGTTTGAAAATGAAGCGCCAGTGTGCTAGCTTATTAAATTATGATTTGGCAACCGGAGCTGCTGCCGCAGGCTGTGGTGAACTCTTGGCTGGGGCGTAGTAGTAGCTGGCGTAGTTGTAGTATGTGTACTCCTTCAGATTAGAACTGGAGCGGTTCAAAATGACGCCTCCCACATTCACTTGGCGCTCATAAAGAAGATCCAAGGCCTTGCCCGTGAGGCGAGCCATCGTGGAAGACATGCGGACGATAAATAGAACTGCATCGAGTTTCGGTGCAAAGCTGGCGGTGTCATCCGCCACGAGCACAGGGGCACTGTCGAAGATGACGTAGTCATACTCATCACCCATCTGCTTGAGCATCTCCTCAGCCGTTTTGGAGAGAAGCATCTCGGAGGTCTGATCGAAAACATCACCACGGGCGAGGAGATCGAGGTTCCGAATGCTAGTTTCCTGAACGGCATCACGCCAGTGGAGTTTGCCCCGAAGTGCCTCACTGAGTCCGGGAGTGGCCGGAAGCTTGAACAACTCACTCACGCCACCACGGCGAAGGTCGCAATCAGCCAGCAAGACGCGAGCTCCAGCGAGCGCCATGGTAACGGCAAGGTTCGAAGTGACGGTGGTTTTACCTTCATTAGGTACTGCGGAAGTACACAAAATCGTTTTGGGCGCTTTGCCGTTCCAATTCTTAAACAAGATCGACGAACGAATCGTGCGGAAGGCCTCGGCGTAGAGATGCCGATCATCATTCGGGCGGAGAAGGGCCACATCACCACGCTGGCGCTGTTCAGGAATCTGTCCCAGCACCGCTTCGCCTGGGAACAAAGTCTGGAACTCACTGAAGGAATTCATTCGGTCATCAAGGCGATCAAACAAAAGCAAAATAATCACGCCAGCTCCAAGACCGACGATCAAACCAATGATGATGGGCATTTTCCAGTCTTCCGTGTGCTCGGAAGCTGTTGTAGCACGCTCCTGCACAGCCACATAATCGCTCTGCGTATTGAACATGTTTTGGAAGTTCTCCGCACGCTCGAACATTTTTTGGTAGGCGTCCTTGGCCACCATTGCATCGCCCTCGAGTTTTTTGTGCTCGGCAAGCTTCGCTCCAAGTTCGAGAGCCTCTTTTTCACGTTCGGAGACTTGCTTGTCGAGCACGAGAACCATCCGATTGATGGCTTCACGCTGGGATAGCATCTCCTGCTGGATCTGCACCTCAAACCGCTTGAGCAAGGCCTCCTGCCCCCTGATCTCTTGGGTCATCTCCGTGACTTGGGGATGACTATCCTTGAACGTCTCAAGAAGGGTTTCTTTTTTGGTAGTCAGCAATGTAATCTGCCCCTTAGTGCGGAGAAAATCCTGTTCTGCGAGCGTCAGTCCTTTGTTGCTGGAACCAGTGGAGTCACCCGTGCCTTGTCCATTTTCCGCCCCCCCCTTGTTGCTGGCAGCGCCACCTCCCGCCGCGTTGGTTGCGGTCGCCGTGGCGAGACGCTCTCGATTTTGCATGGCTGCTTTGACGTCTTGAACGGCCATATCGATCTCGGAAAGCGCCGTGCGCTGGGTTTCCCGCTGACCCTTGAGCTGGGTGAGGAAGTACGCGGCCTCGTTTTGGCCGTTGGTAATGGTCAAAATGTTGTTGGCTGAACAGAATCGTTGGAGGAGATCGGATTTTTCCTCCATGACCTTTTGTTTGTTGACGACTTCCTGAAGGAAAGTGCTGAGAACCTTACCCTGAGCTTGCTCACGAATGCTCTGGCGGAAGGCAATAAACTCATCAAGCAGTGAGTTCAGGAAGATCTGGGTGTATTTCGGCTCGGAACCCGTGGCGAGGATGTTGAAGATGGCGGAGCCTTTGGTCTGGGCCACGCGAATCTCCACATCCGAGTCCTTGAGATCAGGATGCAAAGCGTGAACTCGTTCACGAGCCTTGCGGATCATTTCGGCACTCTCGATGGTCTCAATGATGGTGCCGTAAAAGTCCGACAACTGCTCCTGCCACTGTAGGTCTCCATTTGCTACCATCCGCCCGCCTGCGACGAGCTTAGCCAAAGATCGGAAAATTTGCGGTTTGCCTGTGATTGTCAGCGCTTGCACACACACGCCGATGCTTGCAGTCAAAAGTAGGAACCACCAGCGACGACGCAGTAGGATCTTGTATCGCTGAAACTTGGCTGAAGCCTCATGAATGCGGTTTAGGGTGCTGGATTGCACTTGTCCGCCGGGAAGCGAGAGGTTTTGTTCCATAGAGTTTAAAGGCGGCTGTTAAGTCGGGGGTTGATCCACTCAGCAGAACCAGGAATGGCACGCGGGGGATGGGGGAGGCAGAATCGCTAATAATTGCCTGGCTGCTATCGGAAACTGCTGATCGAAGAATCAGATCCGAGAACCTAGGGACCCGAAAAGTTAGAAGTTCACTGTCTTTTCCGGGATGATAACGACATCATTCTTACGGAGATAAATGTCCTTCTGCATCTGGCCTTTGACCATGATACTGGAGACATCCACGAGAATGCTTTTTTCACCTTGGGGAGTCGTGCGAACAATTCTAACATGCTCTTTGTCTGCAAATTGAGCAAAACCGCCAGCCCGAAGAATGGCCTGACTGATGGTCACATCTTCTGTGGCTGGTAGATCATACTTACCCTGCTTGAGAACGAAACCAAACATCGTGTAGGTTTCAAGTTCGACCCCATATGTTCCCCCGGGAGTGTCCGGAATCTGATCGATGGCGATAACCACGGTAGCGCTAATAAAGAAGCTCCTCTCCAAATCACTTTTGATTGTATAAGCGAGGTCACGACAGGTGCGGCCAGCGGCTCGAATAAGGCCAATGTAGGGAACCTGAACTTCGCCTGTCACAGCAACTTTTTGAGTGACCGCCTCTTTGCGATCTTCGAGAATACGAATACTAACGATGTAACCAGGTTGAATCGGCTTCGTGTTATCCAAAACTTCCATTGAGGTAAGCACTGCCGCACCAGTGAACGTTCCCGATGAATTACCGCCGCCTTGAGAATTGTTGGCGGCAGGCTTGGGGGAGGTAGGCACTCTGAAACCAGGGTCCTGTGCTTGCAAGGCTGCCAATGAACCTGCGAAAAAGACCAATGCTGTGAGACGTGCTTTGATTGTTTGCATGAAAAAAAGTTTATTGGGGAAGTGAATAGAGAGGCCAACTTTTCGACCCACGTGCCCCCCCCCTGCGGCAGACAACGGCTTTGGCAATCCATTAGAAATTGTAATTCAATCCCAGAATCACGCGGTGCTGGGTGAAATCGAAGTCGCTGTTGTAGGCGTTTGTTAGGAAGTAGCGATACCCAAAATTGAGGCTGGCTTTTTGTGTGATGGCCGTGGTGAAATCCAAGTTGAAAGCATGCTGATCGAAATCTCCATTGATTGCTTCGGAATCGGTGCGGCCAAAATGATAACCAACTCCCATCCTGACCTTCGAGCTGATTTGATGATTGTAGTATGCGTCAAAGCCGTACTGAATGACGTCGGTTTGAGCAATTGGCGATGATGGGCGGGCACTCTCAAAGAAACTTGTGAGTGAGAGGCGCCCTCCTTTGGAGGTGATAATCGATACGCCGTAGTTTACATAGTCGGCAGTAATGAAGTTCGAAGTTAGATTCAATGCGGATTCATGCCCGAAGGACAGAACCTGATTCACTCGGTTATTGATCTGATTGGAAATGCTGAAATTAAAGTAGAAATCTGATAAATCCTTGGTATCCCCAGTTCCAAGCGGAGCGAAAACGGTTGGTGCTTCAAAGTCGAAATTCTGAAGGCCCGCAGACATACGAAGGGTGGTGGCGGAGCCGAGTTGAGTCCGGAAGAATATACCCACATTCCCCATGATGGCATCGTTCAGGATTGGCTGCTCGTAGTCGAGCAAGCTAACCCCACCTTCAATGCCACTGGCCCATGTGCCCTGAGGGCTGTAGGTCAGCACAGTTTGAATGGAATCGAGTTGCCTGTTAAACTGGTTAAAACGCTGCTCCATCGCCTGGGAGATGGAATTGTTGTAGTTAACAGACAACGACCACTTCGAGTTGATCGCCCAATTCATTGCGACACCTGCATCATTTTGAAATACGCCGAAAATTGACTGTGCATTGAGTGCGAAGGCATTGTTCACCGCTGGACGCACGGAAACGCGGTCGTAGATAGTGAAATAGACCGGACCAGCTTTAATGTCGAAAGCTAGCGTACTACCAGGGAGGACATTCAGCACATAATTTCCACTGCCGTAGGGTGCCAACTCTGGATGGTTAAAATAATGGTCAAAACCAACAGCGGTGGAGATGCTCAAAACGTTATTTTGAGTAACTCTGTAGTTGGCATCAATGTTTAGCATGAATGTCCCAATGACATCAGAAACCGGGTTCGTTTTCGAGCGTGTAATGTTATTGTTATACTCCAAACCCGAATACAGACCCAAGCCCACGTTCACGGGTCCAAGCTTCAGGTTACGCTTACCTGTAAGGAAAGGATCGGACACATAAGTAGGCGCGAAATAACCAGTGGGAGAAGTGTACTGACCGGAGTAATTTGTGTAATCCCCGACAGAACGCGCAGCCATAGCAGCACTGCCACTACGGACAGCAGGCTGAGAGACTTGACGGGCCTCGCGAAGGAGATCTTCAGGGCGCATCTCCCCGTCAGCAGAGTTCACATAGGTGCCGCTATCGTAATCGTAAACTACATCTCCCGAGCGGAAACCAGCAGAACTTTGCTGCATCTGTTGGGTTCGCGAACGAAAATCATCAAAGAAGCTGCTGGTCTGAGAAGGTGAGACACCAAACTGAGCACTGGCAGGTGAAGCCAGCGCCAAAAAAGCAATGAAAGCTGCGCCAACGTGCAGGGCGAGGAATTCGGCGGGGCGAGAGAAGAGCATAGGTCGGGTGATTTGAAGCAAAATAACTCTAGATAGAAGCAACTCAGCTTTTATTTGTCCATCTTTAAAAACAGCCCTTTTTCAAAAATCTCGCCCCAAAACTTTGCTGGCACCTGAACCCAATGATCTTTGTAGAAGTAATCTAGCCGGGCTCACCTTACCGCCAATGAGGATAAGAACCAGTCGGTTCTCTTCGTGAAAACTCTAACTCCAACTGAATCTCCCGATGATGACCAGTACCAAAGGGCCTGACGGGCAGGTGAATGGATGAGCGGCGGGATGTGAAAACTGATTGGAAACTCCTCAGCACGAAGGGGAGTTTATCGCTTAATTTTGATTTTATGGAAGGCATCGACATGACACGTGTTCGATAGAACATAATATGTAATGTTCAAGCGAATACTCATTCCACTCACAAACTTGTGCCATTGACTGGCACTCGCTCCGAAGGTTTGTAATCCTATGACCTTAACATCGCCCCATCGTTCCCGACTCACTATCCCGGAATACGCCATGGCCCTCGCTCATGTCGCTAGCCTGCGATCCGAAGACCCCTTCCGCAAAGTCGGCGCTGTTGCGTTTGATTTTTCCAACCGCGTGATCGGCACGGCCTACAACGGTCTCGCCCCCGGTTATGACCCGGGCGAATCTTTCTGGAGCGACCGGGATGCAAGACGCAAATACATGCTACACGCCGAGGTGAATCTCTGTAGTCTTTTCACCCGTGGCAACGTTAAACTTGTCGCCTGCACCACAAAACCCTGCACCAGCTGCATGCAGATGCTCTGCGCTTATGGCGTTAAGGAGGTTTATTTCCGCGACGACTACCCCGAGTCCGAGGCTCACGCCATCGCTGATCGTTATGGCATCCAGCTTGTCCAGCTTGCAGACTACCCGGCCATCATCGCCGAACTCGACAACACGCCAATCCCACGCTGATTACAGAGTCACCGCGTTTCCAGATGCCTGCGAGGCAAGCGCCGCAGCGAAAATCTCCTGACTTACCAACGCTTCAGAAGGCTTTGCGCAGCCAAAGCGATTCCCTAGCAGTCCGGCACGCTCCATCAGGAAAGCTGCCCACATTTGCTGGATCATGTCTGGAAAGCCCGGCTAGAAAATGCCACCCGTCACGGTCTTGAATGGCATGCCAAAGCCGAGATCCGTCTTCTTCCAAAAACTGCTCTTTGCCGTTCTCAAAGAGCCACAGCGTCTTCGGTTCCTTGGTGCTATAGCGCACGCCTCCCTCAGTGCCGAGCAACTCGACGAACCACGAATTCGTCTCCCCCGGAGCCATGCGCTTCATTTCGAGCCTCAGCGGCACCTCATGCCCTTCGATACTCGTCCAGCAGTGGAGCAAAGCGTTGTCCCAGGTATCACAAAAGGCCATGCCGCCCTTGCCATCGGGGCGTTGCGGGTAGCCCTTCTGGAGTTGGGCAAACAGCCGCGAAGGCTTCCAGCCCAGGCGCAGCGGGATGTGACAGGCATGCATGCCCAGATCACCCAGCACACCGATCTCACCACAGCTCGCTGATTTGTGCTTCCAGCTCGCAGTCTTCGTCGCGTCCAAGTCGCTGCTATGATGAAAGCCGCTAACGACCTCCAGCACACGGCCTAGCTTCCCCGATTGAGCCACCTGCATCACCCGTTGAGCTCCCGGCAAGAATGGAAACTCCGAGCTGCATCGCACAAAGCGCCCAGACTTCTCTCCGGCCTCACAAATTCGCCGTGCCGAGGCCATATCGATGCCGAAAGGCTTCTCCGCGAAAAGATCCTTCCCTGCCGCGATCACATCTAGGTAGATTGTCTAGTACAGGTTCTGCGACACCGCCAAATACACCACCTCCACTGCCGGGTTCGCCAACAGTTCGTGGTAGTCCGCCGTAATCTGTGTGCATGAAGGCACCCGCCGGAACCAGATTCGCACATCCTCCACGAGATCCGCCACCGCCACCAGCTCAGGCATCACCTCCACATTCGTCGGAGCGCACCAGCGTGCGAAGGCACTCGCCATTTCCAGGCCCATGAGGCCACCGCCGATGATTCCGATGCCGACTTTCTTCATGTTGATCAGGTTGAGTCAAGGGTTGGGTCCAACTCCAGGCCGGACGCTATGAGACAGCAGCCCCCTTTCCTCATCAACCGTAAATCCGGCCACATTTCGTTTGCTACCTCTCCGGAGACCACTATGCTTCACATCCCTGTATCCCAGGCCGTTTTACACCTATGAGAGCAGACCTCGTCGAAGAAGCCGCCAAGCACATCACTGAGCCACCGATCCTGATTAATCTCGTTTCCAAGCGAGTGCGTCAGATCGCTTCCGGCCGTTCCCCCCTCGTTGAACGCCGTCCTGGCCTCCGCGATGCCGACCTCGCCCTCCTCGAGATCATCCAGGGCAAGATCACCCCAGAAAACATCGACCACAGCTGATCCCCTCCGGCGAGCCGGCCACATCATCCTTTCCCAAATGGGTCCCGTGCGCCGCATAGGACCCATTTTTTTTCCCTCGCATGTCCGAGATCGCCTCCAACCGCAAAGCTCCGCGCGACTACCACATCCTCGAGACCTACGAGGCGGGACTCGAACTGCGTGGCACTGAGGTCAAATCCATCCGCCAGGGCCACATGAACCTCTCTGATGCCTTCGCCCGCGTCGAACGAGGCCAGGTCTGGCTCTACGGCTGCGACATCAAGCCCTACGACAAGGCCAGCCACGAGACCCACGAGCCGCGCCGTTCCCGCCGCCTTCTCCTGCACAAGCGTGAGATCATGAAGCTAGATACCGCCGCGCATCAGAAGGGTCTCGCCCTCCCCGTGCTCAAAGCCTACTGGAAAGGTCACCGCATCAAAATCCAGGTCGCCGTTGGCAAAGGCAAAAATAAGGCCGATCAGCGCCACGATCTCAAAGAAAAGGCCGAGAACCGAGAAGCCGCCCGCGTCGTCGCCGCCTTCAACGACCGCTCGAAGCGCTAACCGGTTCGCTCGTTCATTCGCTATTCGGAAATTCGTCATTCCGCCGCAGGCGGTCTCACATCCTCCTTCCAAACATTCTCTTGCCCGCACCTCAAATCGCGGCAGAAACCCTTCCCCATCATGGAAAAGCTCATCGTCCACGGCGGCACACCGCTCAAAGGTCGCATCAACATCAGCGGCTCGAAAAACAGCTCCCTGCCCATCCTCGCCGCCACCCTCCTCACGAAGGACACCTGCACCATCCGCCGCGTCCCCGACCTCTCGGATACCAACTACATGCTTCAAATCCTCGGCGAGCTCGGAGCCGAGGTCGAGCGAGCCTCCGGCGTCGTCGTCGTCAAAGCCGAGAGGATCAAATCCATCGCCCCCTACGACCTCGTGCGGAAGATGAGGGCCTCCATTTGCGTCCTCGGCCCCCTCACCGGCCGCTTGAAGAAATGCACTGTCTCCCTCCCCGGCGGCTGCGTTATCGGCGACCGCCCTGTTGACCTCCATCTCAAAGGCCTCGAAGCCCTCGGCGCACAGGTCCAGGTCGAAGGTGGAGACATCCATGTGAATGCCAAAAAAGGCTTCAAAGGCGGCGCCATGAATCTCATGGGCAAACACGGCTCCACCGTCCTCGGAACGGATAATGTCATGATGGCCGCCGTCCTGGCCAAAGGCACCACCATCATCGAAGGAGCCGCCGCGGAGCCCGAGGTCGAAGACCTCGCCAACTTCCTCATCAAAATGGGAGCCAAAATCGACGGCGCAGGCACCAACCGCATCACCATCGAAGGCGTCAAAGAACTCCACGGAGCCGAGCACATCGTCATCCCGGATCGCATCGAGGCCGGCACCTTCCTCGTCGCCGGAGCCATGCTTGGCGACGGCGTCACGCTCAAACGCGTCATGCCCGAGCACATGAAAGCCATCACCGATGCCATGGTGAAATGCGGTTTCCCGCTCGAAATCACCAAGGACAGCATCACCGTCCGCCCCAATCCGAACGCCAAAGGTTTCGACCTCACCACCCTCTGCTACCCCGGCTTTCCCACGGACATGCAGGCCCAGATGTGCGCCCTCGCCTGCGTCATCCCAGACACCAGCACCATCACCGAGACCATCTTCCCCCAGCGCTTCATGCACTGCGCCGAAATGAAACGCATGGGAGCCAATATCGACCTTCAAGGTGCCACCGCCCGCATCCGTGGCGGTGCCTCCATGAAAGGCGCTCCCGTCATGGCCTCCGATCTCCGCGCCTCCGCCGCCCTCGTCCTCGCTGGCCTCGTCGCCGAAGGCAAAACCGAGATCAACCGCCTCTATCACATCGACCGCGGCTATGAGCACCTTGATGACAAACTCGCCGCCCTCGGAGCCAACCTCGAACGCGTCCGCAGTTAAAGCCCGCTCCTCTCTCCGGCGGCATCTTGCAAAAGTAGCACGAGTTTTCCAACTCGTGTTCCGGCTGAACGGGTTGGAAAACCCGTTCTACTTCCCGAAGGCCGAAAGCTTCTTGTCTGTGCGCAGGTAGATCACACCATCCACGATGGCGGGCGAGGCAAAAACGGGCGCTTTAAGGTCGTTGCGGGCGAGCACGGTGAGCTTATCATCTACTGCATCGAGCACAGAGACCACACCGCGCTGTGAGACGACATAGACTCGCCCTTCCGCCGTCACCGCAGAGGCATAGTATTCACCGGAGGCAGCCTCAAGACGCTCCGCCTGATAGATTGGACTACCGCTTTTCACTTCATAGGCGGAGGCCAGCCCGCCGCCCTTCACGGTGAAGACACGACCGTTCGCGATCACCGGCGTGAAGACATACGGCAAGTGCTTCATTTGGCTCCAGACGACGTGTGTGCGGCTGATGTCACCACGACCGCCGGGCTTGATGGCGAAGAGCTGATTCTCCGCCTTCGCAAACATCGAACGCATCGTGTCATACTCCCCCTTGGTTACCTGACCATCCTTGTTCGCATCAATGATGGTGAAGCGGTCTTGCAGCGGCCCTTCGGGGAATTCCGCTTCGCTCAGGACGCCATTCTTATCGGCATCTTGAGCAGCGAGAAAGGTATCGTGTGCTTCCATCTCCACGCGGTCGTCCTCATCACCGCCCACATTCCATCCGCAGAGGATCAGTATCTCCTCCGTGGCGATGGGGCTGGTGTTAGCGACGCGTGACATGCCGCTGACTGACCAGCGCTCCTTGCCGTCCTTGAGATCATAACTCCGCGTCCACAGCGAGCCGCTCACGATCAGCTCCTCCACGCCTCCATGTTTCCAAATGAAAGGCGTCGCAAACCCACGCCTGAACTCACCGCGATCCACTCGCCACACCTCCGCACCAGTTTTCACATCCAGCGCCATCATGTAGCTACCTACATCCTGATCCACGACGAGGATGACCTTTCCATCCGCGATGATGGGAGACGAACTCGTGCCAAACTCCACCACCGGCACCGGCAGAGGCTTCTGCCACAGTTCTTTGCCATTCCAATCATACGCCAGCACGCCAAACGATCCGAAGTATGCAATGAGCCTCTCGCCATCCGTGCAGCACGACGGCGCAGCCGGGCTACCGATGCGATGCGCCTCCTCTACCTTGGCCACTGGAGCCGCTACACGCCAAAGCTCGCGACCATCCGCTTTATTGAGGCACAACGTGATGAGCTTGCCCTCGGCGAGGCCGGTGAGAGCGATCTTGTCACCCCAAAGACACGGTGATGAATGCCCATGCGGCACCTCCACCTGCCACTTCACATTTTTGTCCGCTGAAAACACCACCGGCGGCGAACCGTTGCCGATGCCCAGTCCTCCCTCACCTCGAAACTGAGACCAATTGGCACCCGCCACACAGATGGAAGTAAGGAAGAGAAAAAGCAGCGAGAGGTGAGTCATAGCAACGAAACGAGGCGTATCATGCAGATGATTCAAAAGCTCTTTGTTCTTCTATTTCTGAGCGGCAGCGCCTTGGCTGAAATGCGTGTCATCACTGATTTCGAAGGTGGTAACGCGGAAGTGGTATCGCTGGATGAGACCACCCGCACACTGCGCCTCATGCCCAAGCTGCATGAAGGCCGCGGCTGGCCGTGCTGGTGGTATTTTCAGCTCGATGGCCTCACGCCAGGAGAAGAGATAACACTCGAAGTACAGGCTCAACCGCGGCCTTTTCGAGAAAAGTCCATCCTCGGGGCGGTGTGGTGCCAGCCAAAGCACGCCTGGCTCAGCAGCGATGGCAAAACGTGGACACCGAGCGAGGCGGGCACGCTCAGCGCAGACAAGGTGATGAGTTACAAACTCACGCCGACCTCCGAAACGTTACGCCTTGCCTGGGGGCCGCCGTTTGTGCCTGCGGATGCGGAGAAACTGCTCAACGAGATCGCCGCCAAGCTGCCGGAAGCAAAGCGCTTCGAGTTGGCAAAGACATGTGGTGGCCGCGTGGTGCATGGCATTCGCATCGGCGAAGAAAACGCGCCGCATCAGGTCTGGATCGGTGCGCGGCATCACGCGTGGGAGACTGGCGGCAGCCAGGTGGGCCGTGGGTTCATCCGCTGGTATGCCAGTGAGGAGGCGAAAGCGCTGCGGGCTAAAACCTGCCTGCATTTCATTCCCATCATGGATGTGGACAACGTCGTGCTCGGAGCCGGTGGCAAAGATGCCATCCCTCGTGATCACAATCGCGACTGGGCCGATGCGCCGATCTATCCCGAGGTCGCCGCCGCACAGCGCATGATCGACGAGATTCACGCCAAGCACGGACTCGACGCCTACATCGACCTGCACAATCCCGGCGCGAAAGACAGCATCTTCTTCTTCGGTCCCTTCGCCTTTGAACGCATGACCGGCATTCAGCAGCGCAACTACAACCGCTGGATGGAACTCGCCGCCTCGCACATCACCACGCCTCTTCCGGTGGAGCCCAAGTATCGCTGCGCCACCTACGTCACCACTGAGGAAGAACGCGGTCGCATGAGCAGCGGCTGGGTGCGGAATCACACCGGTGATTTCACCCTCTCCGTCACACTCGAAACCGGCTGGAACAGCCCGCTGATGACGGTGGAAGGCTATTCGAACATCGGTGCAGGCCTTGGCCGGGCGTTGGCATGGTACTTGGAGCAGAATCCGCGTGCGCCATGATGCGGCTTACTTCACCCGGAACCGCGCATCATCCCACGCAAACGGCGGACGCTTGCCGAGCAGCAAGTCATAAATGGTGTGGTTCGTTTTCATCATCTCAGCCAGCATGCGCTTCCAAGGTCGATCCGCCACGCTCAGGAGGCCGGTATTGTAACTTTCGCCATTGTATTGGCTGAACTAGCGTCCCGTCGCCGCCTGATCGACGAGCGTGAACCACTCAATGCCGGCGAAGAATCCCAGCGCCGCGCTTTGCTCGACATAGTTCCGATACGCCAGCCCACGCTCCTGCTGCGTGCTCACCTCACGCCCGCCAATGAGGCCGCTGTCCTTCGGTGAGGCCCAGAAGAACTCGCTGAGCATCATCGGCTTGCCGCCGGTCCAGTCGTGATAGCACTTCAGCGCCGCAGTATCGACGCCGAAGGTGTAGTAGTTGTAGCTCACCACATCGACATGACGACCCGTGATCCGGCAGAGCTGCTCGTCCTCGATCGTGATCGGCTGCAGTCGGCTGCCGATGAGCAGATGATTCGCGTCATGCTGGCGGAATACTTCCTCAATCTGCGTGAAGTAGGTTTCCAGGAAGGTGCCGACGAATGACTTCACATCCGCCTTCGCCGCTTCCGTCGTCACCGCAAGTCCGGAACTGATAATTTCATCAAACGACGCTGCTCCGCCCTTCCACGCCGCGTTAAAAGCTTCCACCATGCGGTATTTCGCCTTCAAAGCGGCCACCAGCTCGCGTTTGCAAGCATGCTTGCCATCGAGCGACGGAATCACACGTGGCAGCTCATCATAGCGCGGCTCGTTCACGATGAACCAGCCGATAAGCATCGGAACGCTCGCTCTCATCGGCACCTCGCGAGCGATGTTTTCGGCGATCTTCGCTTTCGTGGCGGCATCAAACGGGTCCCACACCTCATGGGCACCGGGAATTCGCGGCACGCCCTCCCACTCATTGATCGGCAGATGCGCCACACAGGGGAACGCGGCCTTCGGTGTGGGGCTGAAGGCTCCAATGCTGTTGAAGCGCCATTTGCGCACACGCTCGATCATCCGCATGGCATGCGATTCATAGTCGTAGGCCACGCCAAACTTTTTGATCACGTTGGCGATATAGAACGAAAAATGATCCGAGTTGCCCTCGCGAAAGGCGCTGCGGTATTCACTATCGAGCTTCGGCAGCCAATCATAAATGCCCTCACGGCCCTTCACATAGGTGTAGTCATCGTCCGGCGCAAAACCACACACACCGAGGTGGAAGAACGCATTCCCATCCGGATCGGCGAGCCACGATTTACCGCTTTTTTCCTCCACATGGAAGAAGCCGGTCTTCTTCAGCCCCAGCGCCTCACCACTGCCCGGCAAGCCTCCAAAGCGATCCAGCTTCGGTGTCTCGATACCGGCGCAGTAAGCCTTGTCCGCCTCCACATCGGCTTTGAGCTCATCCAAACTCTTCAGCTTGTTCGGAAACGAATCCTTCAAGCTCTGCCCGAAAGGATCGATCAACTTCGACACCGAAGCGAGATCGGTAGTCACCTGCAGCTTCGCGACCGCTCTATCCGCCGCATACGGCACGATGAACTGCCAGTGTTACACTGCCCAGTTCCACTCACGATTGTCCTTGAGCTACTGAAACGCATAAACCGGTGTCAGGAAGCTCAAACTCTGCCCCTGAGCGTTGTTCACCATGAAGCTCGTGCCATTCAAACTCGCCATGTGGGGCGGCGAGGCCTTCTCGGCCGGAAAAACGCCCTCTTTGTCCGTAATCCGCCACGTGCCGCCCTTCGCAAAGCCGATATCGATCAGCGTCGCCATCTTCCACGACTTCACATCTGCCGATACGTCTTTGAAGACGATCCCGATCTCATTTTTCCCGCCGAAACCACGCACTGCGCCCCGCCTTCATAGCGCAGCATCGCACTGGCAGCCACGGCCTTCACCTCGATGATCTTATGAGCGGGCTCAAACTCCAGGTAGCTCAGCGTAAAGCTCCCCAAACTACCCGCCGTGATCTCGACGCTCGTGTTCGTGGCTTTGAATTCAGCGGCAGAAGCAAAGGTGCCCAGCAAGAAAATGAGGTTTCGGCTGCTGCGAAGACGCGAAGCGAACACGAAGCTGCTTTTTAAGGCCATTCCAGCTCCACCAATGTCACGCCTTGCCGCGCGAGCTTGAAGCGGATCTCGGTGTTTCCGTTCGCGGACTTGAGTTCAGTTTGATCGGAGGCGGGCATGAGTCGGCTAGCTTCTTCCAGCAGGCGGATTTGATCGGCGGTGGGTTTCTGCGGAGAGCCAAGGGCTTGCCAGGCGATGAAGGCGTTTGAGTGGCCTTCATCGATGAGTGTACGGGTTTGCTTGGGTTTGCCTTCGGGCGTGTGGGTGAGTTGAACCGTGATACTTGCGACGGGTCCAGAGAGATCATCGTCATGGTAATGCCATGCTAGGATGGTGATGCGCTTGCCTTCTCTGGCGGCGAGGGCGGAGATGTCGGGCTTATCGCGGACGCCTGTTTTCTGCATGTCTTCGAGGGAAACGGCGGCATCGCTCTGCACGCGGAGTCGATCGCCGCTCATGCGGGAGAACATGCGGAAGGTATTGAGCACAGGCTTATCGATGCCGTTGGTGGCGAGCGTGCGAAAGCCAGCGAAGTAAGGCTGGTCCTCGAACTCAAAAGCCCAGGTGAGAGCGCCTTCCAGAGTCACGCCATGCTTCTCGGCGAGGTCGAGTTTTCGCGGGAAGCTAGCCGCAGTGTAGCTGGAATACATGGTGCCGTTTCGATAGGCGAGGTGGTCACCTTGGCATGCGGCGCAACCTTCGGGATCGGACTCGCCGATGACGATGGGTGTGTTTTTGAGCTCAGGATACTTCGCGACCACGCCGAAGGCCCCATCAATGTCATTGAGCTGGCTGGAGATCCCCATGCGCACGTGGCCATCGACTTGCTTCGGGTTGCCTTTGGCATGGAAGGAGATGAAGTCTAACGGCGTGCCTTTCTCGCCCGTGGCCAGGTTGGTGCCCTTGAGGCAGTGGTTGAGAAAGGCTTCCAGAAAGTCGCCGCCTTTGCCTTGTGCGAGATCAGGACCACCGACCTTGGCTCCAGGTATGGCGCGGCGCACGGCGCGGATGGCGTGGTCGTGAAGCTTGAAAAAGCCCTCACGCGTTCCTTTCCAATAGTCGGCGTTCGACTCATTCCAGGTCTGCCAATACCAATGCAGCACTTCCTTCTCGCCATATTTTTCGGCGCAATGCTTCGCCCATTGATACACAAGCTCTTCCCACTTCGCGTAGTCCTTCGGCGGATACGCCCAGCCCCCAAACAGATCCTCGTATCTCGCATTGGGGAAGTGATGCCGATACGGCTCCGGCTTCGTCGAAAGCGCCTGCGGCATGAAGCCGATCTGCACATAAGGCCGCACGCCTTTCTCGCGATAGCTATCAAAGATGCGATCCACGAGGGTCCAATCATAGACTGGATTGCCTGCGGCATCTTCCGTGTAGGCATTGGTTGAACCCCATTTCAGACCGTGCTCGCCCTTGCCGGTGCTGAGCAAACTGTGGGTGCGGAAAAACACCTCATCCTTCTGGCCTGCTCCCTGAAAGTAGGACGGTTGTAAAATGTAGTTCTGGCTCCGAAACCAGGAGAACAGAACACCATGAAAAAGAGCAGACACAGTGAAGAGAAGATCGTGAGCATGCTGCGCGAGGCGCAGGGTGGGATGAAAGTCAGGG
>CANGYJ010000006.1 GCA_947458455.1 Verrucomicrobiaceae bacterium
GACATCGAACACTACAACATCCAACGCATCCACTCCGCCCTCCAATACAACACCCCACGCCAAACCTACCTCACCCTATGCAACCTACCCCATCAACAAGCCGCCTGAACATCACTGGCACTTGTCCAACTTTGAGGGGAGCATTACAGAAGTGTGTGAAATGTTCTCATGCATGTAACAGGCGGGCCGCAGTCGGAACAGAAAAAATCCGCACCAAGGAAAATTCGCCTCATTAGGCTTTGGGAGGTCATGGCGTTCTCCGAACCACGCCTACTTCCAGGTACCGCGCCGACGAGGCGAATGCCCGCTTGCAGACCAATCTCTGCGTCCAACAGACCGCTCAACTCGAAGGCGAACTCGGTCGGCCCCGCGTCGAAGAGTCAGCTTTGAAACGCACGGTCAACTGATCACCACCCGCGCATCCAGCGCCATCACGCCGGAGGGAGTGGCGAGGAGAGGGTTGATGTCGATCTCCATAAGGCGGGGATCGGCGATGGCGAGGCGGGCGAAGTGGATGAGGGCCTGCTCCAGCGCGGCAAAATCGACGGCGGGTGCTCCGCGGATGCCTTGGAGGACGCGGAAGATCTTCGTGCGGCGCATCCAGCGGCGGGCGAGGGCTTCGTTGATGGGCGGGAGGGCCAAGGCGCGGTCACGCAGCACCTCGACGAGGGTTCCACCGGCACCAAAGAGCAGCACGGGGCCGAACTGCGGATCACGCGTCATGCCGAGAATGAGCTCGACACCTTTCTCACGGATCATCGACTGCACGGTGACACCGACGAAAGCGGCCTCGCCGTGCATTTGCGTGGCTCCTTGCTGAATCGCCAGCCAAGCGCTGCGCACAGCGGCGGCATCGCGAAGATGGAGCTGCACGCCGCCGCAATCGCTTTTGTGCGTGATGGTAGGAGAGAGCAGTTTGAGCACGACTGGATAGCCAATTTCATCCGCAGCGAGGACGGCCTCGTTTTCGCTGAAAGCCTCGCGAGTGGGCACCACGGGGATGCCGGCGGCCTGAAGGAGGTTTTTGGCCTGTACCTCGTTGAGGAGTCCGGAGGCGTTCGGAAGGCCGATGACAAGGTGATGACCGTTTTCAGCTTTCAACGCGGCCTGGGTATCGCGGAGCCAATCGAGCCGCTCGCGATGCTCGTGCATGCGCACAAAGGCCTGCGCCGCCTCGTCCGGGTAATCGTAGGTGGGAAGGCGGGCGGCGTTGAGGATGGCGCGGCCTTCTTGCACGCTTTGAGCACCCATCCAGCTCGCAAGAAGGGGCTTCGTGGAGGCTTTTGACAGCGTGGCGACCTCACGGGCGATCTCCGCTGGATGTGTCATGGCCTGCGGCGTGAGCACGGCCAGCACGCCATCCACATTTCCATCTTGAGCGACGATTTGCAGCGCCTTCGCATAACGCGCTGCATCGGCATCACCGAGCACATCGACGGGGTTTTGATGGCTCCACGAGGCAGGGAGGAAGTCATTGAGAGCCTTCAGCGTGCCATTGGAAAGCTCAGCCAGTGAGCCACCGCCGAGTACGACGGCATCCGTGGCGAGGGCACCGGGGCCGCCAGCATTCGTGACGATGGCCAAGCGAGGCCCGGCAGGCAGCGGTTGCTTGGAAAGCACCTCGGCCATGTCGAAAAGCTCCTCGATGGTGTCCACGCGTAGCACGCCGTTATGTCGCAGCGCGGCATCGAGCACATCATCGCTGCCCGTCATGGCCCCGGTGTGCGAGGCGGCAGCTCGCGAGGCCTCAGCCGTGCGCCCCACTTTGATCACGACGATGGGCTTGCGCTCCGCCACCTCACGAGCGGCCTCTAAAAAGCCCGCCGCATCGCTGCCGACGGATTCCACATACATCACGATGCTTTCCGTATGCGGATCATCGCCGAAGTGACGAATGAGATCGCCCCAGCCGACCTCCGCCATCGCCCCAGTGGAGACGAAGGCGCTGAAGCCCACGTTTTGCTCGTGACTCCAATCGAGGATGGCCGTGCAAAGCGCCCCGCTCTGGCTGAGAAAGGCCACGCGACCTGACCGCGCCATGCTGGAGGCAAAAGTGGCATTCAGCCCTGCGTGCGGATTCATGAGGCCGAGGCAATTCGGGCCGATGAGACGTGTGCCGTGCCGCTTGGCGGCAGCGATGACCTCCGCTTCGATCTTCGCCCCTTCCACGCCGATTTCTTTGAAGCCCGCAGAAATCACCACCACAGCTTTCACACCGAGTTGTCCGGCTTCCTCGACCAAGGCTGGCACCGTGACGGCCGGTGTCACGATCACCACGAGGTCCGGCACCTCCGGCAGCGCCGAGAGCGTGGCAAACGAAGGCAGATCGAGAACACGCTCACGCTTGGCATTCACCGGAAAGACGCGACCCGAAAAGGCACGCAGATTCTCCAACACCGCCCGGCCGACGCTGCCCTCACGATCCGAGGCTCCGACGAGGGCAAGGCTGTGGGGCTGGAAAAAGCATTCGAGTGACATGCGGCACGCTACGCGGCGATTCAGAGCGGTCATGCGCATCTTCCGCTTCGACAAGCGCCGCTCCTTCTTCAACATCTGCCGCACATTGAAGACCGAACGCACCAAGCCCGACCTCGCCGCCCGCCTGCACGACGTGCCGCACGCCCCCGGCGTGTATGTGATGCGGGATCGCCTGGACCGCGTGATCTATGTGGGCAAAGCCCGCGACTTGAGAAAGCGCCTCTCAAACTACTTTCTCCCCTCCTCCGCCCGCAAGGCCGACCTCAAAACGCGGGCGCTCATCACCAGCATCTGGAGCTTTGACCTCCACGTCTTGCGCAGCGATACCGAGGCGCTGCTGCTGGAAGGCAAGCTCATCAAAGAATTTCGTCCGCGTTACAACATCAGCTTCCGCGATGACAAACGCTTCCTGCTCGTGCGGGTTCACTTCGGTGATGAGTTCCCTCGCATCGGTCTCACCCGGCTGAAGAAGGATGATGGCGCGGAATACTTCGGCCCTTTTGCCCACTCCGGAGCTCTGCGCACGACGCTGAACTGGCTGAACCGCAAATTCGGCCTTCGCGTCTGCCGCCCGCTGCGACCCGATGAGGCGGATTACAAGCACTGCAGCAACGACATCATCAAAAACTGCTCCGCGCCATGCATTGGTCGCGTCTCCCTGGAGGAGTATCGCCAGCGGATGCGCCATGCGTGCGAGTTCCTGCAAGGCAAGTCGAAGGATCTGCTCGCCGCTTTGGAGGAGGAGATGCAAAAAGCCGCTGCAAGGCTCGACTTTGAAAAGGCTGCGGAGCTTCGCGACATGCTCAACGACATGCGCCAGACCACCGCCCCGGCGCGGCGATTCGAGCGCGGCTCGCGAGTCCGCGTGATGTCCACCATCGATCCGATGGCGGATGTGCGGGAGCTTCAGGACATCCTTCGTCTGGAGCGTCCACCGCTCGTCATGGAGTGCTTTGACATTGCCAACATCGGCACCGCCCACTGTGTGGCCAGCATGGTGCGCTTCAAAGATGGCGTGCCAGACAATGCGAATTACCGTCGCTACCGCATCCGCGCCGTCAGCGGCCAAAATGATTTCATCAGCATGGCGGAGGTCATTCGTCGGCGTTTTTCCCGCATCCTGCTGGAAGGCGCGAAGGCCGATCCTGATGCCGAATTCAATCAAGAAGCCCCGCAGGAGGCGATGCGTCGTCTCGCCACCAATCAGCTATCAGAAATCAAAAATCAGAAATTCGTCTCCCTACCCGATCTCGTGATCGTGGATGGTGGCAAAGGGCAGCTCGGGATGGCGGTGAAGGAATTGCAGCAGCTCGGCCTGCATGACCTGCCGATCATCGGTCTCGCGAAGGAACATGAGGAAGTTTATCGACCCGGCGAAAGTGATCCGGTGATCATTCCGCATGATCGTGGGGCTTTGAAACTGCTCCAACGCATCCGCGATGAAGCTCACCGCTGGGCGAACGGTTACCACCAACTGCTTCTGAACCGTCGCGTCGCCGAGAGCATCCTCGATGAATGCCCCGGCATCTCAAAGGCACGCAAAACGGCGCTCTTGAAGCACTTCGGCTCCGTGGCCCGTCTGCGCAAAGCGTCAGCGGAACAGATCGCCGAGTTACCCGGCATCAGTGCGGCCTTGGCGCAGGAGATTCATGCCTTCTTGATCTCGCGCTCTTGAGCTGCGCTCACTTGCTGGCGACGTAGTCCACGACGCAAACTTTATCGAGGATGGACTTGAGCTTGGCGACGAAGGCCTGGTGCTCGGCATGCGGGAGATAGACCTCAAGGCCCGCCTTGTCGGCAAAGCCAACGAAGAAGCAGTGGGTGAAGCCGTCGTTGAGGCCTTCCGGGCTCACGTTGGTGCCCCACTCGAAGGCTTTCACCGTGTCGATCTTCGTAGCGAGTTCCGCGAAGGCTTTCTCGATGCTTTGCACCTGCTCGGGCGTGGCGGAGTCTTTGAATTTGAAGAGAACGACGTGGCGGTAGGGGGCATCGGCGGCGGTGGCGAGGGTGCTCATGGTAAGAAAGAAGGCGGCGGTGAGAAGGAAGATCGTTTTCATGGAGACGCGGAGCATTGCGAGCATCGGCGGAGGCGTCAACGGTGGCCTTGCCGAGGCTCCGGCATGGGCAGCAGGATGATCATCGAGATCACCGCAAAGGCTCCGGCCAGCGTGGCGACCGTGGTGTAAGAAAGCGTCTGCCGATACACGAGTCCGCTGAGCGTGGTGGCGATGAGCAGTGCCCACACATTGCAAAAGCCCAAGATGGCCTGGTAAGTGGAGCGGCGTTCGGGCGGGCAAAGCTCGGCGGTGAGCGTGAGATCGCCCACGCGGTCGAGGAAGAGGCCGAAGCCAAAGATGAAATACACCACGGTGAAGCCGATGAAACTCTGCATGTGGCAGGACCACACACACACCCCGATGCAGATGAGGCGTGAGACGACGAGCAGCACCTTTCCGCCACTGTGATAGCCCAACCAGGCCGCCAGCAGACTGCCAAGGATGGTGCCCACATTTTGCAGCGAGACAAAACGGCCCACATCCGCCTCCACGCTACCGGTGACCTTCAGCGCATGCAGCGTGAGGAAGGACACCAGCATAAGGTAACCCATGCCGCTGAATCGGACGAGGATGAGCCGCAGGAGGTTTGGCTGGGCCGCCAGCATACCGGGCAGCTCCTTGAGATAGGTCAGGTATGGCTGCGGATCTCGCGGAGGCATGTGAACCGGATGCTCGGACTCCTTCATCGGAAGCTGCGAGAGCCAAGAGAGGAATAAAAAGCCAAACGCGATCAGATGCAGCACCGCATAGCCGCGATGACCGGGGAACTGCGTGAGCACCTGATGAATCACCGCGCCTGCCCCCATGCCGATGACGGCCTGCATGATGTATCGCGCCGCCCAGCCCGCCGCACGAATGCGCTTCGGCACCATGCGTGTGACCATTTCCATCCAGGCCACCACGCCCACCCCGCCGATGAGGCCACTCAGCACGGGTGTGAGTACCACCACCGGCAAAATCCAGCCCTCAAGATGCTCCGAATACCACAGCATCAGACCGGCAACGAGATAGGGCAGCCTTTGCAGCAGGCCAAAGCCGAGCACCCACCCTTTGAAATGCCTCATCTGCTCCACCTTCGGCGAGACAAACAACCCCGCGAAGGCAAACGTGGCCGCGAGCACCGCTGGCATGATCGAGATGATGAGCGAGCTGCCATGCAGAGACTCCACCATCTTTGGCATCACCGTCTCCGGCTGGAGAAAGGCCAGCCCGCCCATGTAGAGGCCGCCCTCCAGGCAGTGGCACACGAAATTCCGCCGCACATGCTGATCATGATGGGAGGTTGGTGCTGCGGACATGGGTAGAGGCGCGGAAAAGGGGCGAATCCTGCCCCAAGATGGCGGGAAGGAAAGCGATTCATCGGCCTCGCATCTTGCACGCAAGCACGGATGTTGCTTCATCACCCAGCCCCCCTACCCTACCCCATGACGCTCTCTCCAAAACTCGCCAAGCTGCTCAACGAGCAGATCAACAACGAAATGTCCTCCAGCTATGTGTACCTCGCGATGTCGGCGTGGTTTGAGCAGACGCCCTACAGCGGCTTCGCGAGCTAGATGTTTAACCAAAGCCGCAAAGAGACTGCCCATGCGCTGAAGTTTTACCAATACCTCGTGGACCGCAATGCGAAGGTCGAGCTGCACCCCATCGCGAAACCCAAAGCGGCCTTCAAATCTCCCATCGACGTGTTTGAGCACGGCCTGAAGCAGGAGCAGCTCGTCACCCAGCAAATCAACGAACTCTTTGAGGTGGCCGAACAGGTCAAAGACCACGCTTCCAAGAATCTGCTCCTCTGGTTCTTCAATGAGCAGATGGAAGAGGAAAAGACCGTCCGCGACATGCTCGACCGCCTCCAGTTCGCCGGTGATGACCGTGCCAGCCTCCTCGTCCTCGACCGCGAAGCCGGCCAGCGTCAAGCTGCAGCAGGTGGTGCGGGTGAAGGCACGGCGGCTTGATAACATCAGAAGCTCGTCTGAAAGTTCCCCTCACCTAACCTGACAGACCTGAACACCGATTGGCAAGTCAAAGTAATTGCCGCCGTCTATGCAGTCCCTCTCCCCGCGAATGAAAAGCTTCAGCTCTAAAACATCCATGCGGGGAGAGGTTAGGTGAGGGGAGATTGCCCCCCCCATTGGCACAAGAGGCAGCGAAACGATAAGCCTCAAGACGGCAGCGAAGCCTGACGCGTATTCTTCGTGACAAGAGCCATCAAGGCCTCAACGAGACCACCGTTGGCACCGCCGCCGTTCACGAGCACGTCGGGGACCACGCGGAGGTTCTTCTCGGCGATGATTTGGAAGAGTTGCATGAGGGCGTAAGTGTCCTGACCGACGGCTTGGATACCGGCGTAGTGGGACTCGGCTTTGGCCTGTCCGGTGCTGCGGATGGCATCGGCTTCACCGGCGGCGCGGAGGCGTGTGCTGGTGGCATCGCCTTCGCTCTTTTTGACGGCGGCGCTGGCTTGCAGCTCGGAAATGCGCACCCCTTGTTCGGCGCTGACGACTTGGTTTTGGATGTCGGCGAGGGAAGTCTGGCGAACGAGCTGCTGGCGCTGCATTTCGGCGGCTTCCTGCATTTCGTAGGTCTTGCGATGCTCCTCGGCAATCTTGCGGTCGGTTTGAGTCTTCATGAGTGACTCGGGCGGTGTGATGTCGCCGATGAGCGTGTCGATGGCCTCCACGTCGTATTCACGCAAGGCAGCGGCGATGTGCTGAGAGGCCTCGTTTTGCCGCTCGGTGCGGGCGCTGAGGAAATCGAGCACGGTGTAGGCCTGGGCACTGTTGCGGAAGTAATTGCCGACGATGGGCTGCAAGGCGTGGTCGATGAGATTTTGCACGGAACCGGCACGCGAGATGACTTTCGGGGCTTCATTGGCTCCGATGTGGATGATCTGCGAAACATCGAGATTGAAGGCGAAGCCGTCGCGTGAGCGCACGGTGATGGAATTGAGTTTTTCATCAAACTGATGCGCTTCGGTGCGGTTGGCCCAGTTCAGCACGATGTTGGTGGTGGGCACGAGTTCGACCCGCATGATGCGGGTGTTGATGGGATGCTTGCCAGGCAGCAACGGCCGCACCCACACGCCTTTGTGGCCCACTTCGACGAGGTCGCCATGTTTGAAATCAGGTCCGCTGACATCTTCATGCAAATTACCAACATAGCTGATAACGACGCCGACGTGGCCGATGGGGATTTCGACCATCTCCACCTGCTCAACATGCGCGAACCACGGATTGAGGTTCCACTGACCGCTGAGCAAAATTTGCTCCTGCAAGCCACGACGACCACCGGCACTGAGAAAGGACTGAGCGTCCTGGAAGTTGTTGTGACCAGCCACGATGGGACCCGCGATCTCGCCTTGCTCGATGCAGGCGCCGTCGAGCGTGGTAACGATGCCGACTTTGTCCGGTTCGATGTTCAGCAGGCGCAGCAAGGCCGGTGAAATGCCGTGCTCATGACAATTCCGCGTGACGAGCACCTGAAACAGCGAGGGATTGATGCGATACGAGCCAGCGGTGATCACCGCGAGCTGGCGGCCCTTTTCACCACCGTTTAGGAGGAAGGCTCGGGCGTCTTGGAAGTGGTCACACTTCACCACGCGGCCCAAAATGCGTTGCGGCGGGATGGCACTGCCGGTACGAGCCACAACGAGAGCTAGCTCACCCTGCGGCACGACGACCATCGGCACGCGCTGGACACTGTATTGCCATTTCCAATAACCGAAGTGCAGCCCAGGAGGCAGCGTGTCCGCTTGGTAACCCGCTTCGCCATGCAGCGCGATGATTTCACCCGGAGGCAGGCTGCGCATGGCAAAGCGTTTGATGACGAGCCCCACCTGCTGCTCGCCGATGTGCACAACGCCGAAGAGATTGATGAGGAGAAAGAAGAAGAGGATGAGTGTGGCCCACCAGTAGGTGAGCATGAGATGAAAGAGAGTGTTCATGAGATTTATGATTTACGATATTTGATTGATGATTTGGATCGGTCTGATCCGTCCGATCTGACCGATGAGGAGACTTCGAGCCTCCTATTTGGTGATGAGATCGAGCCTGTGACACTGCGGGCAGTGCTAGGCGCTGACTTTGCGGGCTTCGCGTTTCACGCCGAAGATCCAGGTGTGGAGCTGGCGCAGGATGGTGAGGTCCATCGGCGTGGGACTGACCCAGACGTTGTTATTGAGCAGGCAGCCGCGTGTCATCGGGCTGCCGCAGTCGCGGCAGGAGGCACGGGATTCCACAGGACGGCTCAGGGGAGCCGTGCCGCAGGAAGCGGTGAGGTTCATGGATGTGTTGGTTTCTGTTCTAACAGGGAAACCATGGTCCCGATGCACTGGCACCGGGCAGAGGATCGCCCTTCCAAATCGGCCTGCGAGGTTAGCTGTCGGGCTGGTCCTTGGAAGTGGACTGGTCAGCGGTTACCCGCCTTCCCTCGCCCCGCCCTGCGTCTTTCGACTCAGGGAGTTTGGGTCCCCCGTGCCAGCGCTCAGGAAGGAGCACCGACTTCGGCTGCGGCGCTATTGACGCATGGTGCATGCCTTTTGTCAAAGCGCTCGATACGCGGCGAATGAACATCGCGGCAATGTGGTGCTGATTTCAATCCATCTTGTTTTGAAACGTCCACGCCAGGATGCGGCTCTTCTTCTGCCCCTGCGCCATCTCGATGACTCGAACCTCCGCCACGTTCACCTTGTTCAGCGATTGCTGGAGCTTGGGCAGATGCTCGCTCTTGGAAACGAGTGTGGTGAACCATCCACAGGCATGCGCATGGTCCAAACTCTCGCCAATCATGCGGCGAATGAATGCCAACTCACCGCCCTCACACCACAACTCGTGGGATTTGCCAGCGAAGTTCAATGCCTGCTTCTTCACGCCAAGGTGTCGCAATTTCCGCTGACTGCCAGCAGCCGCTTCGCCAGCCGAGGCATGAAAGGGCGGATTGCACATCGTGAGATCAAAATGCTCTCCCGGCTGGATGATGCCATGAAAGCAATGCGCGGAGGATGTTTGCAGACGGCACTCGATCAGGCTCGAGACGCCAGTATTTGCCATGACCATCTTCCCAACCCAGCGAAACGCGATCTCGTCCAATTCGCTAGCGACAAAGCTCCAACCATACTCACATGCACCGAGCAGCGGATAGATGCCGTTCGCTCCGGTGCCGATGTCCAGCACACGGACGGAAGGTCCACGACGAAGGTGAATGAGATCCGCCAAATGATGCAGGTAATCACTGCGCCCCGGGATCGGCGGGCAGAGATAGCCTTGGGGGATGTCCCAATGCGGCAAAGCATAGGCTTGGCGCAGCAGCGCTTGATTCAGCGCCTTCACCGCCAGTGGGTCCGCATAATCGATGGAGTCATCGCCATAGGCATTCGGCTTTACAAAGCCCTTCAACGCCGAACTGACGGCGATGAGGGCCGGAAAATCGTAACCCTCGCGAAAACGATTCCGCGGATGCATGCCTGCCTTGGTGGACTCATTCTTCATCGGCGACCTCCTCCCGGCGGCGGGCGGCCTTCACCGAAGTATTTCTCGCTGCGGTAGCGCAGCCACACCCGCAGCACCTGAGGCACCTTTTCACGCTCAGCAGGAGTGAGTGTCTCATAAAGCTCCATCGCTTTCTCACGCTCGGCACGGCAGGCGGCGTTGTTATGAGCGTCCCAGCGACTGCGTGCCAGGCGGATGCGACGGCAGACCTCCTTGATCAAAGCGGCTCCGGCGAGCGGCTTGGCATCGGGTTTCTTCTTCGCAGGCATCGGTGGGGATCAAACGCGGGCCGTGGCGCGGTTCTCCAAGAACCAGCGATAGGTTTTTTCCACACCTTCACGAAAATGAGTGCTCGCTTTCCAACCGAGATTCGAGAGGCGGCTCACATCGAGCAGGCGTCGCGGATTGCCATCGGGCTGATGGGTATCCCAGCGGATCTCGCCGGTGTAGCCGATGATGCCACGAATGGCCTCCGCCGCCTCGCGAATGCTGATTTCGGCACCCGTGCCGATATTCACGATGTCCGCGCCGCTGTAGTGATCGAGCAGGAAGGCGCAGGCCTCCGCGAGGTCATCGACGAAAAGGAATTCACGCGTCGGCTTGCCGCTGCCCCAGAGGGTGACCCAGGGTGCGTTGGTCAGCTTCGCCTCATGAAAGCGGCGGATGAGCGATGGCAGCACATGGCTGTGCTCAGGATCGAAGTTATCGAAAGGGCCGTAAAGGTTCGCCGGCATGCCGCAGATGAAGTCTTTGCCATGCTGATGGCGGTAACCCTGGCAGAGCTTGATGCCGGCGATCTTCGCCACGCCATACGGCGCATTCGTTTCCTCCATCGGTCCCGTCATGAGGCTGTCCTCACGGATCGGCATCTCGACGACTTTCGGGTAGATGCAGGTGCTGCCGAGAAAGAGCAGCTTCTTCACGTCAAAGCGATGCGAGGCGGAAAGCACCGCGTTCTGGATTTGGAGGTTGTTCAGCAGGAAATCGACCGGGTGCGTGTAGCTGGCCTTGATGCCGCCCACCGTGGCGGCGGCGAGGATGACGTATTCGGGCCTCTCGGCGGCAAAAAGGGCATCCGTGGCCTGCGGGTCACGCAGATCCAGCTCCGCTTTCGTGCGGGTGATGATCTGCCACTCGGGTTTGCCCGAGTAGAGTTTCATCAGCGCACGACCGACGAGACCATTGTGACCAGAGATGAAGATTTTTTTGCCGTTGGAAGACATCCCCGGCTGATAGCTGACGGCATGACGATGTCTAGCCGTGTTTGAAAACCTGTTCGAGCCCGGTGGAATCCCGGCAACTCCCCTCACCTAACCTCTCCCCGCATCACGTCATTCAGATCATCGTAAACTCTTGGCGGGGAGAGGGACCAGAAAGTGTGCCCCCTCTACCCGGCGAGGAGTTATCAAATGGTTTTGTCTTGCTACGGGGAGAGTGCTGGGGTGAGGGTGATGCCGAGTTTTCGAACACCAGTCGGTTCGTAGCCGGGGCATTCTTGCCCCGTGAGTTTGGGGGCCAGGAATGCCCCCCCCCTTAGCCGAGTTGGCGCATCAGCTCCATACACTCCGCCACCGGGCGCAGGCCCTGCGAAGGTGGGGGATGGGCCAAACACGCCGCAGCACTGCAAACGGCGAGCCACAGACGCTCCGCGATGGGCCATTCCTCGTGTACACCATGCAGATAACCAGCTGCAAAGGCATCCCCTGCCCCGGTGGAACCGGCGATGAAACCCGGTGGCAGTTGGAGTGAAGCCTGATGATGCACCGCGCCGCTTTTCTCCGCCACGACAGCACCCGCCTCGAAGTGAATGATCACATCACGACGCACCCCACGCTCCAGCAGCTTCTTCGCGGCGGCCTGCATGCGGCGGATGTCCTAGTGTGCCGATTTGAGGTCCTCCACCACCTTCCCGGCTTCGATTTCGTTCACAATCAAATAGTCTGTGAAGGGCAGTGAAGCCTCCGTGATGAGCCGGAAGAGATCATTTTCCGAACTGACGAGATCCACACTCGTGAGCAAGCCCGCCGCTTTGGCTGCCTCCAGCACGCGAGAAGCCACGGTGCGGTCATCTTCGAGCATTCGATCCATCTCGCTCAGCAACATGAGATAGCCGAGGTGGAAGATTTTCGCCTGCGTGCGGCTAAAATCGAAGTGTGAAGCTCCGCGGATGGCATTCGCGCCAAGTTGATGGAAAAACGTGCGCCTTCCCGTGCCCTTCACCGTCATCGCATCCGTGTAACTCGTCGGCGCGGCCTCGGTTTGATGCAGTTGCGTCGTGTCGATACCTGCGGCGGCGCAGTCGCGCATGATCCAGTCGCTATTCGCATCCTGACCCACGAGTCCAGCGGCCTCCAGAGGATAGTCCACCTGCATCGCCGCGAGGTCTTTGAGCACATTGTAAGGTCCGCCGCCATTCGATGACGCCTCGCTCTGGATAAACGCCAGCATGTCGTGCTCCGGGTAGCGGTCGATGAGCTTGACGTGGTCGATGATGAAATTTCCTCCCGCGAGGATGCCGGTGCGAGTCATGGGTGATCAGTCTTTGATACGCTCGTAGGTGCCCGATGATTCGTTGATCACCGTGCCATCATCTTTGAGCTGGCGAGATTTCCACTCAATGCGGTCGGGCGTGACGAAGGTGCGGACGCCGTCGGCCTTCATATTCGGCCCAGAGCCGAGGCTACCTTTCCAAGTGTAGCTTTGTTTGGCGGCATCCCAGGTTCCGCGAGAGGGAGCGTTCCCCAAAAGGCCACCCTGGCTGATCTCGACGTAGTCCCGCGTGGCCGAATCATAGGTGAGGTGGTGAATCGGCATCATTTTGAAATGGGGCACGGTGGGTGCATTCGCTTTCAGAGTGCCCTGCTGCGGCGGAAAAAAACCACGCCAAAGACTCGCACCATCGGCCGACCAAAAGTAGCGAATCGTTTGCTTCACAGGTTCACCCAGCTTGCCGGAGGCATCGTGCTTCCTCATTGACCATTGGCCGATCAGGGACTCCAGCGCCTTCATTTCCGGCGTGGTGGGCTTTCCTGCCTCGGGCTGGCCGGGATGCTGGATGCAGAAGGGGAATTCATAGACCTCTCCCTGTTTCAAATGAGCCAGCGCTTGGCCGTTTTCGCTGCGCCCAATGCCAGGCTGCTTCTCGGTGAGGGTGTGCGAGTTGCCATTGTGGTATCGCAGTCCGAGCTGGATCTCATCGTCTTGAAGGCTGATGGAAATCACCTGGGCACGAAACGGCACGCAGGTGCTGAGTTCGCTGAGCTTGATTGGGGTGGCTGGCGGAAAGCCCTGCATGGGCGGCGCAAAGTTGGAGGAAGAGCCCCCGGGTGTGAAGACGGAGTAGGCAGAGGGGGGCCATGGATCCCCCTCGCCATCGTCTAGCTGCCGCACGCGGTCGTAGTGGCCGCTGGAGGTGATCTGCACCTCTCCGTTATCGGTTTGCGTGGTCGTTTTCCAATCAATGCGGTCCTCGCGGGTGAAGGTGGCGGTGTTCACTCGTTTGATGTCGTGATCATCGGCTGGCAGGATGCTGGTGAAGGTGCTTGTCTTCTCATCCCAAGTACTGCGGAGCGGTGGCAGACTGCCTTCCGCGAGACTTCCGGCCAGATAAACCTGCGCGGCTTTGTCATACTCCACGATGTTGATATCCGGCAAAGGAAGAACCTCCTCCGAGCCATCACTGAAGGTGATCTCCCGCCAGATACCGCTGCCATCAGGCCGGGCATGGCAGAGCATCGTGATCTTGGCCTTCGGATTGCCTTCGATGACGCCGCGCCATTCACCGAGATAGCGATTCAGCACGGCGGTGGCTTCATTCTCCGGCTTGGCACGCTCCACACGCTGCTCTTTCGTCAGCAGCGCATCCTCCAGCACGGCAGGGAACTCAAAGCTCCTTCCGCGTGAAAGAAGCTCGGCCACTTTTCGGGTGCTTTCACTCTCGAAGGAGCCCTGGAGATGCCGCAAACTCCCACCGGCCTCTTGAATGATGATCGAGTAATGAGTTTCACTGAACCCCTGATCGAGCACGACACCACGAAAAGGCTTCTCAGCACGCAGCGATTCCAACGGCTTGCCGCTCATGCCACGGACAAGTTGGACAATCGTATCCACCCCGAGGAGTTCGATCACGATCTGCGGATAGCGGTAGCTGCGGCCTGCCTGGAGGCGTGAGACAAATCGAGTCTCCAGGGTTTCGGCCGAGCTGCTCTGCATGATCGTGCTCTCAGGCCGACCGTCGCGTAAAAATCGAAGCGTGAATGCTGTCTTCGAGCTCGTGAGCCCCCTTACGGTCACCACATGCGTGGGCTCGAGCAATGAGGAGAATAATCCAGATGCAAATAGGCCTCCCGAATGAGTCTCAATCTGCGTGAGATTGAATCCCTGTGCCGAGATCAGAGACGGCCAAAGGAGAAGGGAGGAAAGGGCAAGGCGGCGGGAGAGCATTCGAGCAAGATGAATTCAGCGTGAGCCTACCAGACCGCACCCGCGCTGCCCAGCCTCGATTTTCACCCCAGCCTCAGCGCATACCTTTCTCCATGCCGCGTGAGTTTCACGGTGGAGCCGTAGATGGCGCTGAGGTTGGTACTGGTGAGGATGTCATGCTTCGGGCCGGAGGCGAAGACGCGGCCGTCATTGAGGAGGAGGCAGTGGGTGATGGCGGGGAGGATTTCCTCGACGTGGTGGGTGACCATGACGAGCGAAGGGCTCTTCGGCCGGGCGGCGAGAGTTTGCATCCATTGGAGGTAATGCTCACGGGCGACGGGATCGAGACCGGCGCAGGGTTCGTCGAGGATGAGCACTTTAAATTTTGCCATGAGAGCACGGCAGATGAGCACTTTTTGCTTCTCACCTTGGGAGAGGGGTCCCCAGAAGGCATCGCGGAGGTAATCGCAGCCGACTTGCTTGAGCAGCTTCGCGGCTTCGCGGAAGACGGCGGGGCCGGGGAGGTCGATGAGGTTCAATTTGGCATCGCGACCGCTGGCGATGACATCGAGCACGGGCTCACCGCTTTCGAGGTAGGTGGTGAGGGTGTTCGTGACGAGACCGACGCGGCGGCGAACTTCACGCCAGTCGTCATCGCCGAAGACGCTGTCGCCGATGCGCATGGTGCCATCGGTGGCGCTGTCGTAGCCGGTGATAAGATTGATGAGGGAGGTCTTCCCGCAGCCATTGGGGCCGAGGATGCACCAGTGCTGGCCGGGATCGACCCGCCAGGAGATGCCTTTGAGGATGGGACGACCGCGACGGAAGGTGAGATCGGTGACTTGGAGAACGGGGGAGGACATTGGGGGATGAATTTAGATCCTAGAAAAGGGAATGGCCGACCATGGAATACACTGAATACACGGAAAAAGAAGGAAAGTGTCTGCTTCACCAGACTCATCCAAAAGATGAGCGAGCATGATAAGACCTGGGTCTGATCTTTCCGTTTATTCCGAGTTTTCCGTGGTTCCCCATTTATGGATTTAGAAGCCTTCGAGGACGATCTTGCCGCGTGATTGGCCGCTCTCGATGAGGGACTGGGCTTTTTTGAGGTTCTCGGCGCAGATTTTTCCAAAGTGATCGGCGAAGGTGGTGCGGATGACGCCGGCATCGACGAGGGCCGAGACCTCATTGAGCAGGTGATGCTGCGCGATCATGTCCGGCGTCTGAAACATGCTGCGGGTGAACATCAACTCCCAGTGCAGGGCGATGCTTTTCTTCTTCAAGAGCTTCACGTCGATGCTGGGCGGGTCGTCGATGAGACAGAGGTGACCTTGCGGAGCGAGCGACTCGACGATCTGCTCCCAGTGCTTGTCCGTCTGCGTGAGTGCCGCCACATGCGTGACCTGCGGAAGGCCGAGGCGCTTCAGCTCGGCGGAGAGCGGCTGAGAGTGGTCGATGACATGATGAGCGCCGTTTTGCAGCGCCCAATCGCGAGACTCTGGCCTCGCCGCCGTGCCGATGACGGTCAGCGCGGTCAGTCGAGAGGCGAGCTGGGTTAAAATGGAGCCCACACCACCGGCCGCGCCGATGATGAGAAGGCTCTGGCCTTGCGGGTGCTTGCCGGGAGCGATGCAGAGACGTTCAAAGAGCATCTCCCAGGCGGTGATGCTCGTCAGCGGCAGGGCGGCGGCTTGAGCAAAACTGAGCGAACGCGGTTTTTTCCCCACGATGCGCTCATCGACGAGATGAAGCTCCGAATTGCAGCCAGGCCGTGTCACATCGCCCGCATACCAAACCTCGTCGCCCGGCTTGAAGAGCGTGCAGTCAGGACCGGTGGCCTTCACGACACCTGCGGCGTCCCAGCCGAGAATGGCCGTCAACCCGGCGGCTGGCTGCGCACGCAGGCGCACCTTTCCATCCACCGGATTCACCGCGATGGCACGAATCTCGACGAGCAGATCCCGCCCCGAAGGCACGGGATCAGGCGCGATGAAATCAAACAACGATTCCGCTTCGGTGAGCGGCAGGGATTGGCGATAGCCGACGGCTTTCATGCGTGGAGATACTGCGGGCCTCGAAGCCTGCAAGCCCCCAGGTCATTTCTCCTCCAGCGGCACCGCTCCTTTGCACTCCGGGTAGCCCGTGCAGCCCCAGAACGGCGTGCCTGCATTTTTGCCCTGCTTGGCGGTGCGGAGCTTCATGAGCTTTCCAGACAGGGGACAGTGCGAGAAGTTTTGTTCAGACTAATCGGAACGTTCTTAACTTCCCAGAGCTCTGCATACGGCCTTAAAGAGCTACGCCTCGCTCCTGGAGTTTTTTGAGCGATGGCGATCTGAGCCTCAGCCTCGCTAATCGTTTGCCACAGTTGATCTTTTTTGAGAACCGATTAGCATGAATGATGATCTACTCGCCTGAAGAAATTGAAGCTCAGGCCAAATTGATGGCCGAAGAAGCTCATTTGAATGACCCTGACATACGCACGATATACTTTTTCAAAGCTGATGAAGAAGTAAGGCTGCTAGAAGTGACTCCTTCTGTTCCCAAGAGTGGAGAAATGGATGTTTTCTACTTCCGACCTGCTCCGAAATACGGGATGCCTGCGCCCTCTGGAGTCGCAATGGTGCGACCTGAAGAATTGCACTCGCTCAGCCTTCCCAAAGGCTGGGGAACCTTGGAACAGGCCAAAACCATTCTTAGCAATGGCCGTGCATGAGCTGGAAAGAGGCATTTCTTCGCCAGGCGTTGAGCGACTTCAAGGTTCATGAGGAGCTGGCGAGGCTGCAACTGCCTTCCTGTCATGAGCTGCTATATCTCCAGATGGCAGTTGAGAAGCTTGGCAAATACTACCTCACCCCGAATGATGGGTCGAAGCCTGTGCCGACTCATAAATCCATCGTGAATGGCTTGAAGCATTCGACTTCCAATCCTGCCACAAGGCAGAAAATGGGATTTTCAAATCACACGATTTATCGCGAGAAAATTCAGCGCATTTGCAGTGTGGCGCAGTGGCTTGAGGATCTTTACCCGACGTCTGACGACAATGCCCCCAATGCCAAATACCCATGGTCCGATGGAACATGTGATGTGACAGCACCGTGCGACGTTGAATTCCACACGCAGGTGTCTCTGCCGCTACTCAAGGAATTCAAAGCCTTTATCAAAGGCATGTTGAGGGCTGAAAGCACTGACTGAGATCACTTACCAAAGCACTGCACGCGTCCATCCATGGTGCTGACATACACGCGGCCTTGAGCCACGGTGATGCCATCCCACACGGGTGGGCTGGTGAGTTCGAGGCCGGTGGATTGTTCGCCGGTTTCGGTGTTCACGGCCCACATTTTGGCGCCGCGACGGCCCTCTAAGGCTTCGTTTTGTTCGTTGAGTTCTTGGAGGATGGCGGGATCTTTGGCGGCGAGGCGTTCGAAGGCGTATTCTTCGTCGATGGTATCGGGGGCGCCGCTGACGAGGACGGTTTTGCCAGCCAAGGCCATGCTGCGGGCGACGATGGGGACGAAGCGGTCCCAGGTGTGTTTGACGAAGCTGCCGCCGCCTTTGCCGCCTTTGTTTCCGGCGGCGGGTTTGAACCACAAAGCGGCTCCGACTTTGCCTTTGCCGGTTTCGACGCCAGCGCCGATGCCGTGAGCGGCGTTGGCGGAGCTGTCGCGGCTGTCGCCGTTGTCGAAGTTGCAGATGAGGACGGCGTCGGCGGGTTTGGAGTCGGGGGATTCAAAGCGCTGCTGCACTTCGGCGGCGGTGAGGGCTTTGTGATAGAGAGCGAATTGATCGAGCAGGCCGCTGAAGCCTCCGGCGCTGCCTTCGGCGGCTCCTTCACCGTTGCCGAGATACATGAGGCGGGCGGGTTTGCCGGGGAGGAGTTCGCTGCTGCCTTCGGCGACGAGTTTTCCGTCGATGTAGAGGCTCAATTTCTTATCGGCGGCCAAGGTGCCGACGAGGTGGTGCCAGCCTTCGGTCAGCGCCTCGGCAGAGACGATGGTGACGAGTTTGCTGTCGCTGCGGATGTGGAGCTGCGGCTTCTTTTCACGAATGTCGAGCGCGATGCCCTGCTGCGGGCCGCCGTGGTGCAAAACGGTACCGTTTGGGGAATCCGGCAGCACCCAAGCTTCGACGGTGAGGGCGGTTTTGGCAGGATCGAGCGCTTCTGCGTCGGGGAAGAGCACAGAGCCGGGGATGGGCGCATTGGCGGCCACGGCGGGTGCGGCTTTGCCCTTGCCCTTCTTTTTGCCATCGCCCTTTTTCGCGCCTTTGCCCTCTTTGATGAGTGCTGGAGGCTGAGCGGTGAGAGGCTGACCATCAGGGCCGAGGACGAGGCTGTTGCCCTTGCGCTCGGTGGTGGCTCCATCGGTGGTGAAGGACTCTTCCGGTGGCGTCTTCGGCGTGGAGAAGAGAGTGTACTCCATGGTGGTGGTCCACTTGTAATACTGAGCCTCGCGACCATACGAGTAGACGTTTTTGTCGTCGTGAACGAGGATGCGGCCTGCGGGGGCATACTTCCCGGCTTGATAATAACCGCCGTGACCTCCGGCGAAGCTCTTGCCATAGACCCAGTAGCTGCGGTGGAAGTTTGAGTCGTCGAGGAAGCCCATGGGGGCGAAAAGATGAGCGCCTTCACCTTTGTGGGCGCCGCCTTGTTTGTCGAAATCACCGCTGACAGGGCCGACTTCGACGCGTTTGCCGTCTTCGATGATTTTTTGCGTGCGGAGGTAGGTCCACTTGCCGTCGCTGCTGAGGATGTCGTTGAGGGCGACGGGCATTTGCAGCGTCTTGTGGCGATCATTGAGGTCGCCGCCGGTTTCGGGGTCTTTGTCGTCGTAGTTTTGCTTCACGCGCATCTCGCCAGTTTTCGCGTCGAGTCGGTAAAACCACAAGCCGCCATCAAGAAAGCAGGAATGACCGGCGATGCAGCTCACGAGGCCGTTTTCGACCAAGACGCTGCCATGCACAGGCCACACGCTTTCCATCATTTCCCAGGCACCATGACTGAGCATGACGGGCGCGGCCTGGAAGCGCCAGATGAGCGCTCCATCCGTAGCGCGGACGCAATAAACCTGGCCGTCTTTGCCCCCGAAGAACACGCGGCCTTTCCAATAGGTGGGCGGTGAGTCGATGCGGCCTCCGGCGATGAAATGCCACGCGGGTTTGCCGGTGGCGGCGTCAAAGGCATGCAGCGTGTGCTTATCGACCTCGCTGACGAAGGTGAGGCCTGCGGCGGTGGTGGTGGTGCTGAGTGGTGGCGTGAGTTTGACCTCCCAGGCCATGGCGAGATCCTTTTTGAGATCGCTCTTCGCCGCGCCGCTGCGGGCGTTGTCGCTGCGGTAGGTGGGCCAGTCTTGGATGTCGGCTTCTTTTTCGTCGATGGCATCGGCATACGCGGGGCCTTTGATGAGACGTTGATCATCCGGCGTATTTGCAGGCATCGGGTAGCGCGGTGCGCTGGCCATGACGGCCATGCCATCGAGCTTCGCCTCGGGGTAGCAGGCGCAGTTGTGCGGTCCGGCATAGGTCAGGCCGTTCGCGGGCATCACGCCGTAGAGGCAAGCACCACGCACCCAGTGATTGAGGTCCCAGTGCTGCTTTTCCATATCGACATACTCGATGCCGGTGCGGCTGGGGATGATGTATTTCTCCGTCGCTTTGCCCATGTAGCAGCGGTGATGGAACCAGTAGGTGCCCTCCGGCACGTCGGGGAAGAAGCTCTTCTTTTTCTCGCCGGTGAGCGGGTCAAATCCGCGATACTCGCCGCTTTGGTTGCCGTTCATGTTACCGGAATTCCATACAAGGCCCTGGGCGACGATGACGTCCTCCAGGCTGCGGTAACCGCTCTTTTCATGCGGCGCGGTCCAGATGTCTTTGCCCGTTTCGGCGTTCATGCCCTTCATCGCGCCATCGCCACCGGCGTAGATGATGACATCGTTGTGCAGGAGGATGCGCGGGGCGAAGTTGAACTCATAAAGCTGGCGACGCTTCGTGGGATCGGTGGTGAATTTCACCTCGCCGGTCTTCACATCGCGAGCGGCAATGCCGTCGCCGTTGTAATAAACGAGGCGTTTGTCATCGATGGCCAGCGTGACCGGCGCGATGCGGTCCTCCTGCTGCCAGAGCGTCTTGCCGCTCTCAGCGTCAATGGCGAGCAAGTTACGTGGTTTGCCATCCCAATTGAACTCGGTCTCCACACGCTTCTGATCGCTCTGCTGCTTCACGGCGTAGTCTTTGTTCAGCACCCACGGCTCCTTGTTCACGAGAGCGAAGATCGTGCCGTTGCGCATGATGAGCTCTTCCGCGCCTTTGGTTTGCTCATACAGGCGGATAACCTTGCCCGTGGCTCCATCGAGGCAGGAAATCGGGTCCGCGATACCCATGGTGACGTACACTTTGTCGCCGATGGCCACGATGCGACGCGTGAGCTGCGTGGGGCCGGACTTCAGCGGCCAGAGGTGCGTGCTCCACTCCGGGATCGGCTTTTTCCAAAGCACCGTGCCATTGAAAGCATCGCGAGCGATGAGCATGAACTTCGCCGGCATCAGGATCGAGATGCGGCTGCCCTCGTCGATGATGTAGTAGATGCGGCCACCCGCCGAGACCTTCGCGCTCACTGACGACATGCGGTCATGGTGCCGGCTCCAGCGCGGATTTCCCACCCACTGCATCCGCGAAGGCGGCCCGACGAGCAGGTCCTTCGAAGTTGGGTTACCCTTCGAATCGTAGGCGTAATGCGTCCACTCATCCATGTCCTTCGGCCAAGCCTTCGTGATCTTTTCCCACGCGCCGCCCTTTTTCACCATCGCCACGCCCAGCGGCGTCAGCACGCGGTCGATCTCCTCTTTGGAAACCGCCGCCGCGTCCTCGACGACGAGCAGGTTCACATAATTCTCGATGTAAGGCAGGTGCTGACCGTTCCATTCCGAAACCGCCACCGCACCGCTCACTCCGGCCTTGTAAATGGCATCGCGGATGGCAGGCACCTTGTCCGCCTCCTTGGTGAGGCCCTGGATTTGGTAGGAATCATTCGCCCGCAGCTTTTGCGTCACCGAACCGTCTCCACAGCCGACATGCACCACGATGCCGCCTTTCACGCCAGATTGAGCGAGGATGTCTTCGGCTACGCCGGCATGGAGCATGGCGCAGGAGGCAAGGAGCAGGGAAAAGAGGGCGATCCGTTTCATGGAGTGGCGATAACGACCCAGAGAAGGCCAGCTTTCAGCAGTTTCCCCTTTCCTGAAACTCCAAAGCCGCTACCCTCCGCCCCCCATGATCAAAGTCGGCCTCGTTTCCCTCGGTTGCGCGAAGAACCTTATCGACTCGGAAATCATGATCGGCCACCTCCAGCAGGCGGGCATGGTCATGACGCCCGAGCCGGACCTCGCGGATGTGCTCATCGTCAATACCTGTTCGTTCATCGACATGGCGAAAAAGGAATCCATCGGAGCGGTGCATGACGCCGTGGACGGTCGCTCGACCTCCAAAAAGCGCACGAAGCAGAAAATCATCGTCGCCGGGTGCCTCTCGCAGCGTTTTTCCCAGGAACTCCCCAATCTGATGCCGGATGTGGATGCCTTCATCGGCCTCGATCAGATCACGCAGGTGGCACCGATCATTCAAAACCTCCTCGGCACGAAGGATCACGAGCAGGAAAACCTCGTCACCAAGCAGCCGAAATACATCCCGGACTACGACACGCCGCGTTTCCGCCTGACGCCGCAGCACATGGCCTACATCAAGATCGCCGAAGGCTGCAACCACCCCTGCTCCTTCTGCATCATCCCGCGCATCCGCGGCCGCCACCGCAGCCGCACGCAGGAGAGCATCGTGCAGGAGGCCCGCCAGCTCGTGAAAAGCGGCGTGAAGGAGATCAACCTCATCTCCCAGGACACCACCTACTTCGGCATGGATAAATGGGAAGGCGAGCGCCCCAAGCCCCGCAGCGGCGTCGATTCGAGCAAAGGCGAATCCCTCTCCACGCTCATCCGCGAGCTGAACAAGATCGAGGGCGATTTCTGGATTCGCCTGCTCTACACGCACCCCGCGCATTGGAGCGATGATTTGATCCAGGCCATCGCCGAAAGCGCCAAAGTGGCCCGCTACATCGACATGCCGCTCCAGCACATCAGCGATCACATGCTCGACCTCATGAAGCGCGAGACCAATGGCGCTTACATCCGCGATCTGGTGAAGCGCATCCGTGCCGGCATCCCCGGCATCGCCATTCGCACCACCTTCATCGTCGGCTTCCCCGGCGAGACCGAGGCGGATTTCAACGAGCTGATTCAGTTCATCGAGGACAGCGGCTTCGAGCGGGCTGGCGTGTTCAATTACAGCCGTGAGGAAGGCACCCGCGCCGCCAGCATGGAGGATCAAATTCACCACATGACCCGCAAGGCCCGCTGGAGCGAGGCGATGCGAGCCATCCAACGCGGCGTGGAGAAATACAACCGCGCCCAGGTGGGCAAAACACTCCGCGTGCTCGTCGAAGAACCCGGCGTGGCCCGCAGCGAGATCGACGCCCCAGACATCGACACCACGGTCTTCGTGAACAAGAAGCTGCCCGTCGGCTCTTTCACCGAGGTGCAGATCAAGGAGTGGCGCGGCTACGACCTCGTCGCAGCGTGACCAAAGATAAAAATCTGCTTTGCGGCGGCGGCGTGCTAGGCACTGTCCGCCCCACTTATGCACGACCCCCGCATTGATGCCCTCTCCCGCCAGCTTGTCCGCTATTCCACCAAGGTCACAAAAGGCGATTTCGTCTGGATCGACCTCTTTGATGTGCCCAACACCATTGGCCAGTCGCTGATCCGTGAAGTCGTGGCAGCCGGTGGCAAGCCGATGGTGCGGCTGCATGATGCCGTACTCACCCGCGAGCAGATGATCCATGCTACCGAAGAGCAGTACGACCTCATTTCAAACAATAGCCTCGAACTGATGAAGCAGACGCAGTGCTACATCGCCGTGCGTGGCAGTCACAACATCACGGAATCCTCCGATGTGCCTTCTGAGCAGATGAAAATGGTCATGGCCAAGCAGCGACCGCTCCAGAATGAGCGCGTCAATAACACCCGCTGGGTGGTATTACGCTGGCCTACTGCCAGCATGGCGCAGCAGGCCGGCATGAGCACGCAGGCCTTTGAGGACTTCTTCTTCCGCGTGTGCCTGCTGGACTATGCCGCGCTGGAGCCTGCAATGAAGCAACTTCAGGATTTGATGGATCAAACGGAGCACGTTCACCTCAAAGGACCTGGCACGGATCTTCAGTTCAGCCTCAAAGGCTTGAAGTCCATCTACTGCGGCGGCGGGCACAACATCCCGGATGGCGAGTGCTTTTCCGCGCCAGTGAAAGACAGCGTCGAGGGCGTTATTAGCTACAACGCCCCTTCCATTTACCAGGGCATCGCCTTTGACAGCGTGAAGCTCGAGTTCAGCAAAGGAAAGATCGTCAAGGCCACCGCGAACAACACCGAAGCGATCAACAAGATCTTCGACAGCGACGAAGGTGCCCGCTACATCGGGGAATTCGCCATCGGCTTCAATCGCGAGATCAAAGAGCCCATGCGCGACATCCTTTTCGATGAAAAGATCGCCGGAAGCTTCCACTTCACGCCCGGCCAGGCCTACGAAGGTCCGGCGGACAATGGCAACCGCAGCCAGGTTCACTGGGACCTCGTGAACATCCAGCGCCCCGAATATGGCGGCGGTGAAATCTGGTTCGACGGCAAACTGATCCGTAAGGACGGCCAGTTCACCCTACCGGAACTGAAGGCGCTGAACTATTGATCCGCGCCTCATGACCCGTTTCCGCCCCTGCATTGACCTCCACGACGGCCGCGTGAAGCAAATCGTCGGCTCCTCGCTGCGTGATGATGGAACGGGTTTGAAGACCAATTTCGTGAGTGATCGCGACGCCTCCTGGTATGCGCAGCTTTACCAGCGAGACGGGCTGACGGGCGGGCATGTGATCCTGCTGGGCAAAGGCAACGAGGCGGCGGCCAAATCGGCGGCAAAAGGTTTCCCGAATGGCTTGCAGATCGGTGGCGGCATCCGCCCTGAAAACGCGGCGGAGTATCTCGAAGCGGGTGCGAGCCATGTGATCGTCACGAGCTACCTTTTTGACGCCGATGGCACGTTCAGCGAAACGAAACTCGAAAGCATGGTGAAGGCCGCTGGCCGCGAAAAGCTCGTCATCGACCTCAGTTGCAAGGCCACGGCCACTGGCTGGACGGTGGCGATGAACCGCTGGCAAACGTTGACGACGCTGGATGTGACCCCGGAGTCGCTGAAATGGCTCGCCGGGCATTGCGCGGAGTTTTTGATCCACGCCGTGGATGTCGAGGGCAAGTGCGAAGGCATCGACGAGAAACTCGTGAGCTTCCTCGGCGAGCATTCCCCCATCCCGATGACCTACGCCGGAGGAATCCGCCATCTCGACGATCTCAAACGCATCGACGAACTCAGCCATGGCCGCGTGGACGGCACGGTGGGAAGTGCTCTCGATCTCTTCGGCGGCACAGGCACCAAGTATGATGAGCTGGTGGCCTGGAACCGACGCTGAGCTTAGCTAAAGAGCTTCGTGCCCGCTTTGAAGTGGGCCGCATGCTCGACCATGCGCATTTCGACGCGTTCGCGGATGGTGCGCTCGCCGATGCCGTCGTGTTTGGTGGCAATGAGGGCTTTGAGCAGGTCGATGAGGGCTTTCACATCGTCCATCATGACATACTCAGGAGCGATCTGGCGCTGGGCACCGATGTTGTGATAATTGCCGAGCGGCACGGAGATGCCCACGCTGCGGATGCCCGCGGCTTGCACGGCGGTGGCTTCGCAGGCTCCGGCATCCAGCAGCACGCGCTGGACGCGGATGGCCTGCTCCTTCGCCGTGGTGGTCAAAACAGCCACGGCTTCGCTATCGAACACAGAAACACGATCTCCCACACGCACCATGGGGCCGCCGCCCATCACCGCGCCATTCACCGGGCGGCTGGTTTCGATGGAAACGAAGACGCTATCTTTCCCAAAGGGCCAGTTTTGGGCCAGATGCCAAGCTCCGAGCCAGCCGACTTCTTCCGCACGGGTGAAGGTGGCATGCACCGTGGTCTTCACTTCCAGCCGGGCCAGTTCGAGCAGCGTCATCACGATGACGGCGCAGCCGATGAGGTCATCACAGGCGGTGGCTTCGATGCGGGTGCCGGTGATTTTGACGGGGAAATTCCAGGTGGCGATCTCACCGTGAGATTTGCGCAGGCCGGCTTTGATGGCGGCATCCATCTCCGGGATCAGGCTACTGCCGAGGAACTGCCAGCCGTCGTCACCTTGCACAAAGGCGGGGTGATCCATGTGCGCTCCGAAGACCCAAGTGGGCTTGCTGCGTGAGGTGCCATTCTTGTAAGTAACGAGTAGGTTGCCGAATTTATCCCGCTTCATCTTCACAAACGGGCAGCCGGTCAGCAGGGCCTCGATTTCGGCACGGACGTGATACTCGTGAAACGGGGCCGTGGGCTGCTTGAGAAGTCGCTTGAGAATGCTAGGGAGGCTGTGGGACATGATTCTCACCGTAACGCACATTTTATAAACGCCAACACCTCGTGAAGAAGCTCCGCCATTTCTTGGAAACCGCCTTGTTGGAGGTCGTGGCTTGGATTCTGCCACGTCTTCCCCGCCCCGCCCTGCTCGCCCTTGCTCGAGGCATCGGCACGCTGGCCTTCCATCTCGACAAACGCGGCCGCACGACGGCGCTGGACAATCTACAGCACGCTCTCGGCGATCAATACGATGACGCAGGCCGCCGCCGCATCGCCAAAGGCTCGTATCAGACCTTCGCGAGGACGTTTCTCGACTTGTTTTGGTCCACACGGCTCACGAAGGATAACTGGCAGCCCTTTTTCGACATCCACATCCCGCAGCCGGAGATGGAGGAGCAGGCCCGCCGCACCGGCGGTGTGTGGGTAACGCCTCATTTCGGGAATTTCGAGCTGGTGAGCATGGTGTGGGGCTTTCGCGGTTTTCCTTTCACCGTGGTGGCGCAGGACTTCAAAAACCCGGCGCTCACCCGCCTCTTTAAAAACCTCCGCGAGCACTCCGGCCACACGATCATCCCGCAGGAGAACGCGATGATCAAACTTATCAAGACGCTCAAACGCCAGGGCCACGCCGGGCTGCTCACGGATCTAAACATCGCCCCCGGCAAGGCCGCCGCAGCCATCCAATGCTTTGGCCGATGGACCTGCGTGCCCACGCTGCATGTGGAGCTGGCGAAGCGCCTCGGCCTTTCGATCATCACGGGGGTTTGCCGTCCGCTCTCAGGTGGCCGCTACGAGGCGCGGCTCTTTGAAGCGATCCAACCTGGACCCGATGACGATACCCGTGAGCTGACGCAGCGCGTGTGGAATGGTTTTGAAGCCGCCATACGCGAGCATCCCGAGTGCTGGATGTGGATGTACAAGCACTGGCGCTACATTCCCAATGCCGATGCCTGCGCCAAAGACCCCGCCTATCCAAACTACTCGCATGCCAACACCACCTTCCTGGAGATGATCCCCGAGGCGCTGCGGCCCAAAGCGTGATCCGAAATCACATCGGCGGCTTCACCAGCATGCTGGCGGCGCTTGGAGCACCGCTGCTGGCTGATGAACCGCTGAGAAGGGTCTTACCGGTGAGGCGGCAGGACATAAAGCCGACAAAGATCTCCGCCCTCATCTCGACGGGTAGCCGCTCCTCATCATCGGAGACCCAAATGGTGGCGGTCTTCATCTTTTTGTAGCTAGAGAGGGCGAGCGAATCCCGATCGATCTTGCGGATCTTCACCGCGAGCTTGATGCAGGGCTTGCTCTTGCCTTCGACCTCCAAATTCTCACGCCCCAGCACTTCAAAAGTCGTCAGGTAAGGCTTGTCCCAGGGCTGCACCACGCGGGTGACGCTCTCCCCATTCGCCAGGGGCAAACCGCGAACGAAAAGGATGATCGAAAGCAGGTCCTCCACCGGCGAAAAGCCGCAAACGAAGGTCGATGTCGAGGCGGCACCTTCTTTGGGCAGGATGGTGGATTCGGTAATCACACGTTTGGGCTGAAACGAGACGCGATAGCGGCAGGTCTCACTGCGATCTGTCTCGCTGTGCTGCATGAAGATGGGATGCAGCGTGTCTCGGCGGATGATCGAGGACATGGTGCAATCATAGCTCCAGAGCGTGCGTGCAAAGCCCGTGCTCGATGCCTGCGCCGTGGCCCGCCAGTAGCTCTCCCCAGCCTCCTGCAAGGTCACGCGGGCGGTGCCGGCTTTGATCGAGTTGTTCCAGCCGAGCTCAAAATCCAACACACAGGCTGGAACCTTCAGGAGGCCCGGCGTTGTCTGCGTCAGTGTGGAGGCCCAGTCCGGCTCGGCGAGGGCGGTGGTAGTCAAAAACAGGGCAGAGAGCAGAAAACGCATGGGGTGGATCAAACGGTCCTCTGATACATGCGTTCGCTCAATCTTCGACTTTGGATTCCTCGCTCACTGCCCAAGGCTCAAATACTCACGCACGGTATGATTCATCGCCCGGCGGGCCGTGGGAAAGGTATCCGCCACGAGACCGAGCGTCTCCTCCAGCTCGAATTCATCCGCTAGCACATGCTTTTGAGCCGCCTCCAGATGGCTCACGACGACCTGCTCGTAGTAGTCCACATCCGGTGCCCCGCGCCGCTCGGCACGCCGGTGAATGAAATCAGGATAGAGGCAGGTGAGCACGAGGAACTGGTTCGCGCACTGCACATGCAGGAAGAATTTGTGATGTCCACCAGCCTCCTGAATAGCCTCCAGGTAGTCCACACTGTAAAGGCTGTCGATGCTGCGGTTGATCTCGTCCGGGCCTTTCGAAGCTCCACAGCCGAAATCAGCAAACACCACCGCCATGTAATCGGCCACCTGAAACGCCGTGATGCCGCGTTCCCGGAGCGTGTGACGGATGACGAGAAAGAAAAACAGCTCCGGTGAGACTTGCAGGCCTCGTTTGGACATCACCACCTCCTCAAACAAGCGCTCGTTGTCGAGGATGAGCGAAATCGCCGCCGGATCATCAAGGATCGCATTGAATCCCTCTCGGTTGCGATCCGTGGGAGCGAGCGTGTCACGAATGAAATACCAGTCCGCAGGGGTGAACCGGAACCAGCAGCCAGGGCGGGGAAAACGCGTCATGGTGAGAAGGCTTGAACTGACAGTTTCAGTGAGCATAACCAGTGCCAGGTGTGATTGGCGTGTTCGACGCGGCCTCGACGAGGGCGTTCAAACTTCCTTCAGCACGCCAGACAAGGCCGCAAGCCGGTTGAAATGCCTTCCAGCATGGGCCATGAACCGGGCCGCCCTTTCCCCAACCCGGCGGTTTTCCTTCGCATGGCCATTCTGAAATCCCGTAAACTCAAGAGCATCCCCGTCGAAATCACCGTCCCCGGCGATAAGAGCATTTCCCATCGCTCCGCGATGTTCGCCGGCCTCGCCAAAGGCACCACCATCATCGATGGCTTTCTTCCCAGCGAAGACTGCCTCTGCACGGTGAAGGCCATGCAGGCTCTCGGAGCCGAGGTTCAGCCGCTTGAAGAAGTCGAGGGCATCGGCCTCGTGAAGCTCGCCATCACCGGCAAAGGCGCGAAGCTCCAGGCACCCACGCATCCCATTGATTGCGGGAATTCGGGCACCACCACCCGCCTTCTTTGCGGCATCCTCGCAGGTCAAAACTTCACCACTGAGCTTTTCGGCGATCCTTCGCTTTCCAAGCGTCCCATGAAGCGTGTCGCCGATCCGCTGGCCCAGATGGGTGCCCGCGTGGAAGGCCAGGGCGAAAAGATCTGCGCCCCGCTGAAGGTTCACGGCGGCGCTTTGAAGCCCATTTATTACAAGCTCCCCGTCGCCAGCGCCCAGGTGAAGAGCGCCGTGCTGCTCGCCGGCATGTTTGCGCAGGGAAAAACCACCGTCGTCGAGCCGGTGGCCACTCGAAACCACACCGAGCGCCTCTTCAGCCACTTCGGTATCAAATGGCTGCGTGAGGACGACGCCGTCAGCGTCTATGGCCCGCAGGAGCCGCAGGCTCGCGACATCGTGGTGCCAGGTGACATCTCCAGCGCCGCCTTCTGGATGGTGGCCGTGGCCGCCTCTCCCGGTGCTCAGATCACCATCAAAAACGTGGGTCTCAATCCCACCCGCACCGGTATCCTCAATGTGCTCCTGCGCATGGGAGCCCAGGTCACCCATTCCGAGATTCAATCCGATGGCGAACCTCGCGGAAACATCGTCGTCAAAGGCGGTGAACTGAACGCCACCGTCATCGGCGGTGCCGAGATCCCCAATGTGATCGACGAATTGCCCATCCTCGCCGTCGCCGGTGCCCTCGCCCGTGGCAACACCCTCATCCGCGATGCCGAGGAACTCCGCGTGAAAGAAACGGATCGCATCGCCGCCGTGGCCCACAACCTCCGCCTCATGGGCGTGAAAGTCACCGAGCGTCCCGATGGCATGGAGATCGAAGGCGGAGCCAAATTGCAGGGAGCCACCCTGCCCTGCTTTGGGGATCACCGCATCGCCATGGCCTTCGCCATCGCCGGCATGTTCGCCGAAGGCACCACCACCATCGAAGGCACCGAGTGCATTTCCACCAGCTACCCCGGCTTTGAGCATCACCTCGATCTCTTCCTCCATGGAGATACCGCCGCCCGCCCGATTCCCACGATCTCGCGCATCCCTCCGCACTAATCCCTGATCGCCCCGGCATGCCCGCAGTCATCACCATCGACGGCCCCGCCGCCTCCGGTAAAAGCAGCATCGCACGACTCGTCGCGAAGCAGCTCGGTTATACCTTCGTGGGCACGGGAAACATGTATCGAGCCTTCACATGGGCCGTGCTGAATCGTGGCATTGATCCTGGCGATGCCGCCGCTGTCGTCGCCGAGCTTCCTTCGATCGTTTTTGAGTGCCCGGTCAGTAATGGGCAGACCCATGTTCGCCTTGATGGCCATGATTTGACGGCCGATCAGCTCAATAGCGATGCCGTGAATGCCGCCGTCTCCCTCGTCGCCCGTGTGCCCGAGGTGCGCACCCGCCTCGTCGCCGATCAGCGATCCCTCATCCGGCTGGGCTCCCTCGTCATGGAAGGGCGAGACATCGGCAGCGTCGTCTTTCCCGATAGCCCCTTTAAAATCTACATCGATGCTTCGGAGGAGGTTCGCGCCTCCCGCCGCCGCGCCCAAGGCCAGGCGGATAACCTCGCCGAACGCGATCGCCTCGATAAAGCCCGCAAATCAAGCCCGCTGGTGATCCCCGAAGGTGCCACCCTGATCGACAACTCCGCCATCACGCTGGATCAAGCTGTGCAGCAGGTGATTCAGGCGCTGAACGAACGTGGTCTGAAGATCTGATCGTCGCTGGCCGTGTTCGTAGTTCGGGCTTTAGCCCGTTCTGGTGCCTCGAATCACGGCCTGAAGGCCAAACTACAAACATCTGCACCGACACACGCACTTAGCATTCTGAGAAATGCAGGCAGTTACTTCACGGCCTTTTCGACGGCGTCGTGGCGCACGATCGTGGTTTTTCCCACGAGCCACATGAGGCCCAGCGTGCCAGACAGCACGAGCGCCGCCGCCAGCAGCGTCCAGAAGCCTGGCACGAGCGGCTTGGTCATTCGGCGATTGCGTCTTCGGGCCATGAGGGGCGGCGTTGATCAGTTCTTGCTCAGCTCCAGCATGCGGAGAATGGGCTTCTCCGCACGCGAGCGAAGGTCTTCCGGCATCTCGACGGTGGGATTGAGATCGCGAAGCGCATCGTGCAGCTTTTGGAGCGTATTCAGCTTCATGTAACGGCAATCGGCGCAGGCACAATGACCGGTAGGGCCAGGGATGAAAGTCTTTCCAGGCACCTCACGCTCCAGACGGTGCAGCATGCCGCTCTCCGTCACGATGATGAAAGCGCTCGCGGGGCTGATACGGCAATAGCCCACCATTTTTTCCGTGCTGCAAACCTCATCCGCCAGCATGCGCACGGCATAGGTGCATTCGGGGTGAGCCACCACCTTCGCATCGGGATACTGATCTTTGATCGCCTGGATACTATCACGGGTGAATTCGACGTGGACGTAGCACGAGCCCTTCCAGAGCTCCATTTTGCGGCCCGTTTGCTCCATGACCCAGGAGCCGAGATTTTGATCCGGCACGAAAAGGATGGGGCGGTCCTTCGGCGCGGCCTCCACGATCTTCACGGCATTGCCGCTGGTGCAGATGCAATCACTCAGCGCCTTCACATGACCGCTGCAGTTGATGTAGGCGATCACATAATAGTTCTTGGCGGCGTTCGCTTTCAAAAAGGCCTCAAGTTGCGGCCCAGGGCAGCTCTGCTCCAACGAGCATCCCGCATCGCGATCCGGCAAAATGACGGTTTTCGAGGGATTCACGATTTTCGCCGTCTCGGCCATGAAATGCACGCCGCAGAAGGCGATCACATCCGCAGGCGTGTCTTTGGCCTTGTAGGCGAGCCCGAGTGAATCTCCCACAAAGTCGGCAATCTCCTGGATGGCTTTGTCCTGGTAGTTGTGAGCGAGGATGACAGCATTGCGCTCTTTTTTAAGGCGAAGGATTTCAGCGACGAGGTCAGGGGCGGGCATGACTCATGGGTGAGCATCGAAGGAAGCGCCATTCAACCCCGAACATGCATCATCCACGCGTGATTTGATGCTGGCACAGGACTTTCTTGTTTCCTAGCCTGTCCTCTCCAGTCTGCCGCCATGTCCCCCGCCCTATCCGAACCCTTGGACGTCTCCCGCCTCGGCCTTGAAACGCCCATCAGCGGCATCGGCCGCTCGTTGAACCAGCTTTGGGAAGGCGATGAGGCCAAAACACGCGCCTCCCTCATCAATCTGGCCATCTACACCGAGGATAGCGCCGTGCTGGCCGATGATCACGCGATGCTCGAAAAGGTGGCCGCTGAGCACGCCTGCCGCGCCATGCTCATCCTCGCCCTACCACAGGTGCAGCCGCCCCGCGCCCGCTCGTGGATTCAGGCCCTCTGCCGCCCATATCAAGGCAAACAAGCCGTTTGCAGCGAGCAGATCACCTTCATCCTCGAAGGTGGAGATGCCGCCCAGGTGCAAAACCTCGTCTTTGCCCACCTCGATTCCGATCTCCCCCTCGTCGTCTGGTGGCAGGCCGATCTCACCAAGAACTTCGAAGAGCGCTTTTACTCCCGCATCGACACGCTCATCATCGACAGTTCACGCTGGAGCGATCCCGCCCGCCAATTCGACGCCCTCCTCAAAGTGAAGGCCGAAAACACCGATCTCGACATCCGTGATCTCGCCTGGACCCGCTCTCACTTCATGCGCACTGCCCTAGCGAGCTGCTTTCAGGATGCCTCCGCACTTCAAAACCTCTCCAAGCTCCACACACAGCGCATCACTTACCTCCGTGGCCAGCGCACCACCGCCCTGCTGCTCGCTGTCTGGATCAACAAACGCCTCGGGGCCTCCTTGAACCTCGATCTCGTCGAAAAAGACAGCGGTCCCGCCCTCCAGAGCCTCGTCCTCGAAGGTGACGGCCTCCGTGGTGAGGTGCGCCGGGATTGCGATTCCCGCTTCATCCACGTCTGCTCCACCTGTGGCGAGCATTCCCACAAGGAACTCCTCCCCGCCGACGTGGATAGCGATGCCGAACTGGTCAATGAACAGCTCAGCCGCTACCGCGGCAGCACCCTTTACTCGAGCATGCTGCCCTTCGTCCGCAGTCTGGTGTGAAAATCCACGCATCCATGAGACGACCAAGAAAACACCGTCATTCCCGCTCCTCCCGCTGGAAATCCCAAACCGCCCTCGTATCATCGCCCCCATGATCCCCGGCCCCCTTGCCCGTTTTTCGCATCATCTGGCGCTTTTCACCGCGCTGGCGCTTCCGCTTGTCGGCCAGGACACGACGCCACCGCCCGCTCCACCACCGCCGGGTGTCAAAATGCCCATCCCCGAGGATGTAGTGGGTGATGAGCATGTGCGGGAGGAATTCGGCGTGAACGAATTCACCACGCCCTCCATCCGCAAGCTCTTCGACATGCTCAACCAGGTAGGAAAGCTCAAGTATGACGATTTGAAGCGCCCCTTTTCCGATAAGACACCGGCGGACCGCGTCATCGTCTCTCTCGGCCTCGGCACGCTCATCGCCGATGGTTTCCTCATCGTGCAAACGGAGAAGGTGGATGAGATGGAATTCGTGGGTCGGGCCATGATTAAATACGGCAAGGCCCTCGGCGCAGGCGGCCGGATGAACAAACACACCCAGAGTCTCTTCGAGCACAGCCTCCGTGGTGAATGGGATAGCCTCAAAGAAGAACTCGCCCGCACCCAGGCCGATGTGGAGGCCGAAATGGTCATGCTCCGAGATGTCGATATCGCCCACCTCATCAGCCTTGGAGGCTGGCTGCGGGCTCTGGAAATGGCCACCCGCACCATCGCGCTCGATTACGCGGAGGAAAAGACCCGCCAGCTCACCCGTCGTGACATTCTCGAATACTACCTCAGCAGCCTCGATAGCCTGCACCCGTCTCTTTTGAAGAACCAAAGCCTCATCGACCTTCGCCAAGGCATCGAAGAGATGCTACCCATGGTCGATGTGCCCGAAGGCAAGGCCCTCACTCACGGCGAGATCAAGAAACTCAGTGAAAAGGCCGCCGCGCTCTCGCATATCATCACGGATAAGATGAAGGGCTAATCCCCCGCCCTTCCACGCACCCCCATGACCAGCCTCACACCGGAACAACGCCAGCAAATCGCCACCTGGGCGGCTGAAGGTGCAAACCTGAACCAGATTCAGGACCGCCTCCGCAGCGAACTCGGCATCAGCCTCACCTACATGGAGGCACGCCTGCTCATCCTCGATCTGGAGGTGAAAATTCAGGAAAAAGTTCGCGAGAAGCCGCCCGAAGAGCAGCCCAAGCCCACACCTTCCCCGGAGGCCGCCGAAGGTGATCTCCAAGACACGGAATACGAACAGCCAGCCGGTCCTGCCAGCTCGCTCCAAGTCACTGTGGATGAAGTGCCGCTCGAAGGAGCCCTCATCAGCGGCCGTGCCACCTTCAGTGATGGCAATTCCGCCATGTGGTTCATGGATCAGACGGGCCGCTTCGGCATGCGTGGCCCCGCCCCCGGCTATCAGCCGCCCGCGGCGGACATACCCGCCTTCCAAGCAGAGCTCGACAACCTCCTCAGCCTCCGTGGCTTCTAAACTCGGAACCTTGAACCTGGAACTTCGCCAGCATGCTCCTCATCATCGACAACTACGACTCCTTCACCTACAACCTCGTCCAGTATTTCGGCGAGATGGGAGCCGTCATGGAAATCCGCCGCAATGATCAGGTCACGCTCGATGAGATCGAAAAGCTGCGCCCAGACCACATCTGCATCTCACCCGGCCCCTGCACCCCAAAGGAGGCAGGCATCAGTTGCGCCGTGATCGAGCGTTTTGGGCCATCCATCCCTCTGCTCGGCGTTTGCCTCGGGCATCAAGCCATCGGCCATGTCTTCGGTGGGGATGTCGTGCGGGCGGATCGCCTCATGCATGGCAAGACCTCCATGATCCGCCATCACGGCACCTCCGTCTTCAAAGGCATGCCGGACCCCTTCGAGGCCACGCGTTACCATTCCCTGCTCGTGAAGCGTGCCACCCTTCCCGCCTGCCTCGAAATCACCGCCACATGCAGCGATGACGAGTCCGAGATCATGGGCCTGCGCCACAAAGAACTGCCCATCCATGGCGTGCAGTTTCACCCTGAGTCTATCCTCACACAGGAAGGTAAAAAGCTGCTGCGGAATTTTTTGGAGATGTGAGCCGCAGCGGCTGCGTCGTCGGAATGAGGCCGAGTTCTCGCCGTCGCGTCTTTGGAAGCCCTGCGTAAACCCAAGATGGGAATGGCCGCAAAGCACCGGAACCCACGGCGGTTTGATTGTGGAACCGGAAGTAGCCTCCCGCAGATTCCTCAGAAACCAATCTGAGGGCTGCCCTGAATCTTGTATGTGAGACTCTTTCCGGATTCCGCTCGATGAGTGTATTCGAGAGGAACGCTGCGGGGAACAGATCGTTTGGTGTCCCCTCACCTAACCTCTCCCCGCATCATGCGATGAAGTCATCGGCTGCCAATCGCGGGGAGAGGGAACAGAAAGTGCGCATCGGCTCTCGATCTGGGTCGGCTTCAATCCTGTGAAGGTGAAGCGGACTAAACTCATGCCGCTCACTTTTTCCAGTCCCTCTCCCCCCTGAACGTATCCGCCTGCTTCTTGGCGAGTTTGCGGGGCTAGCGAAGCGCCGCGAAGCGAAAGGTTAGGTGAGGGGAACTGCCATTCGCCCGTGACGAAGCGTAAACCACCTTCCTGGATGAACCGATTTGCGTTCTTTTGCAGCGATTCATTCCCGTTTCGAGACCAAATCGAACCGACGACGCACCCTCGGCCGCTCGCTCAAGGCACCGGCGTGGCCTTCAGCATGAAAAACTTCTTCCCCGCACTGTGCGGGAGGCGCACGCGGCGCAGCACGATGTTCCCTGCCTGCGAAACGAACTCGCTGGTGGTATCCGCCCAAGTGCTCAGATCATCGGAAAGCCTCGGCGTGATAAGCAAATCGGTCTTGGAGGCATCCGTCGAGTAATCGAAGAAGCTCTCGCTGCCAGCGAGCTGCGAGGCGATGGGCTGCGTGAAGTCCACGAGCACCGGCGAGGTGCCGAAGGCGTATTCGTGGAAGTTGCTGAAGCCATCGCCGTCGTAATCGGCATTGGGACCCGTGAGGAGACCATTGCCGAGCTGATTCATGGGAAAGAGGCTGGCGAGCCATTGGGTGTAGGGCGGGCCGGTGGCAAAGTTGGGCGTGTAGCTGATGGAATCCAGCCAGCAGGCATCGAGGCCGTCGATCACGGCTTCGTTCTTGATGTAACGCCAGCGCAGCATGTGCTGACCGGCGGGCACGTTGTAGGTCTGCTGCGCCCAAGGGATGTTATTGCCCGCGCTGTGGCCGCTGATCTGATTTTGGATCGTTTCATCGATCTCGAAGCGGAAGAAGTCACCACCCGCCTGCGAGGAAACAGTCCACCAGAAGGACACCGTGCCCGGTCCGGTCACCGGAGTCTCGATGACACTGCTGCGACCATGATCGAGGATGATGGGGCTGATGAAGGCATCCACGCCATCAATGGTGCGGCGGTTTTGCAAAGGCCAGGCCTGGGCACTTGGCATGCTCCAGGTGAGATTCGGATTATCCACGGTATTGCCGATGAGCTGCTGCACGCCTTGGACCTCGATTTGATCCAGCCACATGCCGTCATAGCCGTAGCTGATGCTTTCGTTCTTGGTGTAATTCCAACGCACCGTGTGCTGGCCCGGCGGGACGTAGAAGCCGAGCAGCCGCCAAAGGTGCGTGTCTTCACTGTACCAAAGCTCTTCGCCATCAATGGTGAAGCGGAAATAGTCGCCACCGAACTCGGACTGGAGTTGAAACCAAAAATTGATGTAAGCGGGGCCGGTGACGATGGTTTCGAGCCAGCTTTGTTGGCTGTGGGTGATCCATCCGCTCTCGACGGAATCCACGCCGTCATGGTCGTCCGTATTGGAAAGAGTCCACGGCAGATTGCCGCCCGTGGTGAAGATGAGCTGCGAGTTATCTACGGCCTGAGCAATGAGCGAGGCCGCTGAACTGATGGTTAGTAGGAGCGTTTTGCTATCGGTGCCATCAGCATTCGTGGCGGAAATGGGAATGCTGAAACTGCCGACCGATGTCGGCGTGCCGCTGATGAGGCCGCTGGCATTCACGCTGAGGCCCGCAGGCAGATTCGTGGCGGCAAAACTGGTGGGCGAATTTGTTGCGGCGATCTGGTAGTTGAAGTTCACATTCAGCACCGCCTGCCCGTTCAGAGCGCTGGTGATCAGCGGCGGTGTGGGAAGGCGCGGGCCGATGGTGAGCACGAGTGTGGCCGTGCCGGTGCCGAGGAAGTTCGTGGCTCCGAGCGTGACGTTGAACGTGCCTTCTTGCATGGGGCTGCCCATAATCAGGCCGCTGCTGCTGAGGCTGAGGCCCGTAGGCAGGCCGGTGGCGCTAAAAGACTGCGGATTGTTTGTGGCGGCGATCTGATAGCTGAAGGGAGATTCCACATTGCCTGTGCCGCTCAAGACGCTGCTGATCACTGGCGGCGCGGTGGGTGCGGCGGTGTTGGTGCCATACAAAGTCAGCGTGGCACTCGTGAGCGTGCCGAGATTTCCACCGAGGGTGTCACTCACCTTCACCGTCCAGTCACCGGAGGCGTTTTCACCCCAATGACGGATGGAGGAGAAGGTCCAATCCATATTTAGATTCAAATCGGTGGTGTGAGCCACGAAGAGCTTGCTCACGGTGCCGAAGGGCGAGGTGAGGGTGACGTTCATGTCGCCGCGTTTGCCATGCGTGGCGGCGATGTGCAGCGTGGCCTGCTCCACCCGCATGAAGACATTGCCAGGAATGGTGAAAGTGCGTGTGACGCCGGTGCTGCTGCCATCGGGAATGGCTGCGGAGAGACCGGTCTGCGCGATCTGCTGCGTGACCTGCGGCCCGAGGTTCGTCCAGCCAGCAGCCATCGCCACGGCGGCCTGTGCATTGATCATGCCGCCGCCGTAATCGTGATTCACATGAAAACCCGCGCCGTTGTTCACCCAGTCTGCATGCGTGGGATTCACCTTCGTGGCGCTGCGCAGGAGGATCTCCTTCACATCCCGCCAGCCGAGGTTTGGATTGCTTTGCAGTATCAGGGCCACCACACCCGCCACCAGCGGCGTGGCCGATGAGGTGCCGCCAAAGCTGTGTGTGTAGCCGCCATTCGTCGTGGTGGTGGTGATGCCGCGATGCCCGCTGGCGCTGTCATTCGATGGAGCACAGACGAGCACGTTCGCTCCCGGCTCGGAGTAAGCGCTGCGGATGCCCGTGTCATTCACCGCGGCCACGGAGAGCGTGTAGATCGAGTTCGCGTAGCCGTCGTAGTTCGAATTGTCCTGCACATCGCCGCCATTGCCGGCGGCCCACAGCCAGATGGAGCCTTTGCCACCACGACCACTGCTCGCCCCATTGGCGAGAGCTTGTTTCACCAGCGGACCCGCATCACGCAGGTCACGGCCGTCATCGCTGGGGCCCCAGGAATTGCTGTAGAGGTCGATGATGTCACTCCGCCAGGTCAAAGCCTCCGCCTCTTGCGCATCGCTCACGGCGGCGGCGATCAGGCGCAGACCCACGAGCGTGGCATTCGGAGCCGAGCCGGAGGTTCCGGCTCCATTGTTCCCACGAGCACCCGCCACACCGGCGCAGGCCGTGCCATGCGTGTCGGAACTGGGATTTCCCGTGGGGTCATCAGGCGTCGCATCATTCCAATCGTGATCATTGGCGATGTCTGCATTCGGCGAGAGATCCGGATGAGCTACCTCCAGCCCGTCATCCACGATGCCGATGCGGATGCCCGTGCCGGTGTAGCTATCCCACGTCGTCGTGACGTTTGCATCCATGCCCGCCGTGCCGGGAGACTGGCCCGTATTGCGCAGATGCCATTGGTAACCCGGATTGCCCGCGTTGTAGGAGAAGAAGGTATCGTTCGGGATGAGCCGACGCTTCATCTGGCGGGCGAGCTGCGGCTGCACGGAGATTACTCCGGGCAGTGCTTTGAGCTTCTCCAGCACCGTGAGAGCATCGCCCGCGCCGTGCAGCGTCAGCAGCACATGCCCAGGGGCGTAGCGAAGCCTTTCGACGGCCACGGCGTTGATCTGCGATGCTGCGCCGTTCACATCAAAACCCGCCGTGACCTCCACGAGCACCTTTCGCGTCACGATGCGCCGGTTGTCCTCGTCGTGCGGCTTGCCTGCTTCATACAGAATGATGTCCTGAACCACACCGGAGGCCTTTTCCTTGGCCTGCGCTTGCCGGCGCACCTCACCGAAATCCTTCGCCGCCTTCGCCATCTTCGAGGCGCGTTCCTTTCCGCCTCCCGGCTTCTCCGACAGCTCATCGAGAGCCAGCTCAAAACGCCTGCTGCGCCCTCCATCGCGAATGTCAAAGGTTGTACGCCCTTCCAAACCCGTCGGCTGCTGACCCGGCGCGAAAAGCGGGAAAGAGAGGGCGAGCAGGAGAGGCAGTTTTTTCATGAAGCGGCTGGCTTGAGACATCCGAGGAAGCATTCGGATCATTTATAAAGCGCATTTTGAAGAGTCGGACCAGACAAAAGACGTCTCACCAAAAACCCCACAGACCTGTTTTCATCACATACAGGCCGAGGAGCAGGTTTCCGACCGCGTGCATCACGATGCAGGCCCCGAGGCTCTTCGTGCGTACGGCCAGGAAATACATCAGCGAGCCCCAAACAAAGGCTCCAGGCCAATCGCTCGTGTTGTGGATGAGCATCACGGCCACGGTGACGATCCAAAAGACCCGCCAGCGATGCGAGCCGAAGGGGATCTTCATAAACGGGCGATCCTGATCCACGAGGAAACGCATCAGGAAGCCGCGCCAGAACAGCTCCTCCACGAAGGGCACCACCAGCACCATGCGGGCAAAGCGCAGGCCGATGGTGGCCTGGAAGCCCAGCGCCGAATCCTTCACCAGCGTCGGATCAAAGCCTTCCGTGCGCTCCGCCAGTCCCAGCCAGTCCCACCAGTCCTTCGCTTCATGACCCCGCTCGATCAGCACCCGCCTCAACATCTCCGGCGCGATCCAGAATCCGATGCCCAGAACCGCCAGCAAGCTCGCCAGTCCCAGCCCGCGCCAGGGAGCCAGCGTGTAGTGCTGACGAAAGAACAGCAGCAGCGCCGCGCAGACGAGCGTTTGCAGTGGATACACCCACAGCTCCGGCATCTGCACCTGCCACGGCAGCTCGCTGTTCTCAATCTTGAACCACCCCGGCACCGAAAGCATCCCCGTGAACACCGCCAGCGGCAGCACATGAGCGAGCGTGGGATTGGCGCGGAGTTCTTTGAGCATCGGGCGGAAGGTGAAAACGATGAAGCCTCCTCTCAAAGCACGAAACCGCAAAAAGCGCGACTGCTTTCCCCGCCCGTGTCATCTCTGTCACGCTATTTGGGAGCGCAGGGCGAAGGAGAACGGCGACCAGGGCGCTCAAAGAAGGTGGAACACGATTGTATCCTTTCTGCATCCCTTTCGCCCCGCACCCACAACGCGTTCAGACAGCCCCACCGCTCACTGCTTGATCCTCATCAGCGCCAAATATGAAGTCATGCCCCTTTCAATGTCCATGACTTGCTTCATGAGGAACGATGCCGAAGAGAAGATTCGCTGCGGTGCCACCTGGGAATGAACAGGATTGAATCCTATTCCATTTTCTTTTGGCGGTCTTTGCGATCCTTGACGGCGATTCCTCCTCGGAGTGCATTCGGCTATCGGATCAATACCTCCTTACCTTGCCGCTGGCGGTGAGCGGCAGGTCGCTGACGAAGGTGATAAGAAGCGGGACTTTGTAGGCGGAGAGACGTTGTTGGCAGAGCTTTTTCAAATCGGCTACGAGTGACATTTCCGCCCCGTTTTCGGCGATGATCTCTGCCACAGGCACAAAACCTAGCGCAGCGTGAGGACGGGCGAGGACGCGTGCGGCTTTGACGGAAGGGTGGGAGGTCAAAACGGCTTCGACCTCCTCAGGGAAGCATTTCATGCCGCCGACGTTGATGACGCTGCGCACGCGGCCTCGGAGGAAGATGGAGCCGGTCTCGTCGATCTCGGCGATGTCGCCGGTGGGGAACCAGCCATCGCGTAGGACGGCTTCGCGGGGCTGCCAGGGGCTGAGGTAGGCATCGAAGAGGCCGGGGCCGCGCAGGAGGAGTTCGCCGTCGTCGTCGAGCCTGACCTCGAAGGAGAGTGTGGGCTGGCCGACGGAGGTGGGGCGGGTGGCGGCGTGCTCCAGATTGAGCAGCGGAAGGCCAGCTTCGATGATGCCCATGCCTTGAGTGAGGTGCAGGCCGGTCTTGGCATGGAACAAATCGGCCACCTCCTGGCTCAAAGCAAAAGCGGTGCTCACAGCGAGGCGCAGGTTTTTCATCGCGGCGGCCTCCGGCTGGCTGGCGAGGAGGGTGTAATGATACGGCGAGCCATACATGACCGTGGCGGCATGCTCCCGCATGAGGCGCAGCATCACCGCCGGATCGCTGGCGGGTGCTAGGATCGTGGTGGCCCCGTGGTAGAGATACAAAATGATCGAGACGGCGAAGTGATGCGCCATCGGCAGCACCCACAGCACACGATCTTCCGTGCCAATGCGCAGCGCCTCATTCGCGGCGGTGATGCGAGCCAGCAGGGTCTCGTGGGAGATGACGACGCCTTTGGACCTCGCGGTGGTGCCGGAACTGAATCGGATGAAGGCGGCGTTCAGCCTGGAGCATGGGGCATGGGGCATGGGGCCAGAGGGCAAGGCGCGCAGCTCTGGCTCCATGCCCCTTGCTCCAGGCTCCACGCTCAAGACGGCATGCAGGGCGGTGCGTTCGGTGAGCTCCTGCTGCTCGGAGGCAGTCAGTTCGGAGGGGATGGGGACGAAGCAGGCTCCGGCCTTCAGGATGGCGAGGGCCAAAACGATGTAATCGGGTCCGCTCGGCGCATGGAGGCCGATGCGGGGGCGGGTGATGTCGCGAGGCCAATGGGCATCGCTGCGCAGGGTGTGGGCGGTTTCCAGCATGCGAGCCTCGAGGCCGGCGTAGCTCAGCGAGCCATCGGGGCTGATGACCGCCATCTCCGGGCCGTGATGGCGCTCGAAAATGAGGTCAACGATGTTCATCATTCCAAGGTGTTTTCAAAAGGAGATTTAGCCGCGCCGTCATTGTGTTCGCTGGCAAGGTGCGGACGAGGATGGTATTCAAGCAATACCTGACGAGGACGCAACGCGGCCAGCGGACACAAGGGCAAGCGGATGGGTTTCACTTCGAAAACACCTTGGAATCAGGCGTAGGTGACCGGGGTGCCGGTGCTGTTCGCCAGTTTCTTGAAGCGGGTGATCAGCTCGTTGGTGATCTTGCCGGGCTTGCCATCGCCGATGGGGCGGCGGTCGTATTGCACGGCGGCGATGACTTCGGCGGCGGTGCCGGTGAGGAAGCACTCATCGGCGGTGTACACATCGAAGCGGGTCATGTTTTGCTCCGCGAAGGGCAGGCCGAGTTCAGCGATCAGCTCGATCACGGCGCGACGAGTGATGCCATCGAGGGCACCGGCGGAGATCGGCGGCGTGGTGATCTTGCCGTTCTTCACGATGAAGACGTTGTCGCCCGTGCATTCGGAGACGTAGCCTTGGTCGTTGAGCATGATACCCTCGTCACAGCCGGCCTGGAGGCACTCGATCTTGGCCATGATGTTGTTGAGGTAGTTCAGGCTCTTCACCTGAGGGCTCAAGGCGGCGCTGTTCGGACGGCGGGTGCCGCAGGTGATGAGGTTCAGCCCTTTTTCATAGCGCTCCTGCGGGTAAAGCGTGATCGTGCTGGCAATGACGATGACGCTGGCCTTCGGGCACTGGTAAGGATTGAGGCCCAAAGAGCCGACACCACGCGTGATGACGAGGCGGATGTAGCCATCGCGGAGGTTATTGGCTGCCACGGTCTCGACAGTGGCTTTTTCCAGCTCCTCAAAGGTCATCGGAATGGTGAGGCAGATGGCCTTGGCGCAATCGTAGAGGCGGTTGAGATGCTCCGTGAGGCGGAAGACTCGGCCATTGTAGATGCGGATGCCTTCGAATACCCCGTCGCCATAAAGCAGGCCGTGGTCGAAGACAGAGATCTTCGCCTCGGATTCAGGAACCAGTTTGCCGTCGAGCCAGATGAGGAGGGGTTGGGACATGGGAGCGCCTTCAAAACACAACGCGGGAGGTTTTGCAAGGGCCTTGGCAGCGTTCCGGTGAGGTAGCCACGGAATCATTGAGGATTGTCGAGCATTCGATTGTTGATTGCGGAGGTGCTTCCCTTCGTAAATCAAAAGCCAAGCGCAGCGAGACAGACTGCCGCAGGCTGCCCGAAGGGAAGCGAAGCGCATCAATCTGCGGTTTCGGGGGCTCTACGGCTGGCGGAACCGGGAATGTCGATGGCTGAATGCTGATTGCTGATTTTTGAAGGGTGCCGCCATCCTATTGAGTGGGCATCGTTGTATCTCACTCAGCATTACACATAACACTCCTCCCGCGCAGGTGACGGATCGCGCCCATTCAAACCCCTTGCGCCCCCGGATTTTCACCTTAACTGCCCCTCCCACTCTCTCCCGCCCATGCCCATCGCCCGCGCCCTGCTTTCTGTTTCGGATAAAACCGGCCTCGTTGACTTCGCCAAAGGTCTCGCCGCCCTCAACGTGGAGCTGCTCTCCACCGGCGGCACCGCCAAGCACCTCAAGGAAGCCGGTTTGACCGTCATCGACGTGTCGGACTACACGGGCTTCCCGGAGATGTTCGACGGTCGCGTCAAAACCCTCCACCCGAAGGTCCACGGCGGACTCCTCCAGCGTCGCGACAACGATGAGGACAAGCGCAACGCCAAGAAGCACGAGATTCCCCTCATCGACCTCGTCGTGGTGAACCTCTACCCCTTTGAGCAAACCATCGCCAAGAAGGATGTGACCCTCGAAGAAGCCATCGAGAACATCGACATCGGCGGCCCCTCCATGCTGCGCAGCGCCGCGAAGAACCACCGCTGGGTCACCGTCATCACCGATCCGGCCGATTACACCGTCGTGCTGGCCGAGATGAAGGAAAACGCCGCCGAAACCAGCCTCGCCACCCGCGAGCGCCTCGCCTGCAAGGTCTTCCAGCGCACCGGAGCCTATGACACCGCCATCGCCGCCTACCTGAACAAGGAGCAGAGCACCCACAAGACCTTCAACCTCTCCCTGCCGCTCTACGCCGAGCTGCGTTACGGCGACAACCCGCATCAGAAGACCTCGCTGTATGGCAACTTCGGCGACTACTTCGTGAAGCTGCATGGCAAGGACCTCAGCTACACCAACGTGCTCGACATCCACGCCGCCGCCGAGATCGCCCTCGAATTCCGCCGCCCCACGGTGGCCATCTTGAAGCACACCAACCCCTGCGGCGTCGGCTGCGCCGATGAAGACCTCCGCGAAGCCTGGCAGAAGGCCTTCGAGACCGATAAGCAGGCACCCTTTGGCGGTGTGATCGTCGTGAACCGCAGCATGACGCTCGGCCTCGCCCGCATCATCTCAGAGATCTTCACCGATGTGATCATCGCGCCCGATTTCGATGCCGATGCCCGCGCCTTGCTCCAGAAGAAAAAGAATCTGCGCCTCATCCAGATGCTCCCCGGCGTCGCCGAAGCCCTCGCCGAGCCGATCATCCGCTCCGCTCCCGGCGGCGTGATGGTGATGGATAGCGATCCACGTGCTTTGGGTCTCGACGACCTCGAAAACAAGGTGAAGACCATTCGCCCGCCCACTCGCGATGAACTGGAGGCCATGCGCTTCGGCTGGCGCGTGGTGAAGCACGTCAAATCCAACGCCATCGTCTTCAGCAGCCATGATCGCACGCTCGCCATCGGAGCCGGTCAGATGAGCCGCGTGGACTCCTGCCGCATCGCCGTGTGGAAGGCCCAGGAAGCCGGCCTCAGCCTCAAAGGCAGCATCGTCGCCTCCGACGCCATGTTCCCCTTCCCCGATGGCCTCATGGCCGCCGCCGATGCCGGAGCCACCGCCGCCATCCAGCCTGGGGGTTCCGTGAAAGACGCCGATGTCATCGCCGCCGCCGACGAACGGAAGATGGCCATGGTCTTCACCGGCGTGCGCCACTTCCTGCACTAGGACCTGTTTCGTTCGGAGTTCTTGGTTCATCCGCCTCCGCCTCCGTCTCCTACTCCGCTCACGGTCCGGGGCAGGACAACCACAGAGCACGGAGGAACACAGAGGTCAGAGGTTCTTCGTTCTTGGTTCATCGGCTCTCCGCCTCCATCTTGGTCATCAGCGGTTCAAGGCAGGACAACCACGGAAGACACGGAACACACGGAAGGGCAGAGAGGTTCTTCGTTCGTAGTTCGGGCTTAAGCCCGTGCTTGGTTCACCCGATGCCACCACAGAGGTCAGAAAGTGGAACAGGTTTTCAACCTGTTCACTCCCCGGCAGGAATAGCCGCGAGAGATCGCAGGGACCGCAAAAGAACGTGAGCCGAGCCGAAGGATGGAGGCGAGGCAGGCAGCCGAAACGGCTGGGTGCCGCTCGACAACGCGGGGAACCGGAGCGCAGCGGAACCGGAACGCAGTGGAGATGGCCGAAGGCAAATAGACGGGCCCATGTTCTTCCAAACGCACCGGGGCAAACTGCCGTTAGGCTGCCCGAAGGGTGAGCGAAGCGAGCCAACTGGGTGGAACGAGGGAGTCAACCGCGATGCCATGGGCGAGCGCCAGCAAGCAGTTGAGGAGCGCCGGTCGGCTGTGAGGACGACCTCTTAGAGGGTTGTGGCATGCCCTCGAGAAGCGTTCCGGCCGCTGGCTCAAGGAGTTAGCCCGCCAGAGCCAGACCACCGGTTTCGATTTGAATGCGTGGATTCCGGGATGGGAAGCTGGCAGCAATGGTCGTCATATTCATGGGAGGATTTAGCACCATCCCTTGCCATCAGAGCCATCTCCGCCTTTGATAGGAATTTCACCCCCATCACGCATGTCGATTACCATTGCCTTAACCCGACCATCCGAGGATTCACTGTCTAGTTGAGCTCTGTCTTCATGGTCGCCGATAAGACTCCATTTCCCCAGCAGTTCGTTCAGTTCGGTTTTTCAGCAAACCGAACGGGTGGTCACATGGCTCGGTCCATGATGTTCACGGAAATAAAGCAGCTTCACGAGGCCTTGCCTTTGGATGCATCCCTAGCTGATTACCAGCGGGCCATTGAAGAACGCAATGTGCTGGCAAAGCCGACTCAGAGCAGCCGCCACAAAAGCTATGTGCATTTGGTGCAACTTTATGGGCTCGATGCCCAGAAGCCGCTGTTCCAGGTCATGCGCCGTCTGGCAAAGGACCAGCCTGCCGATCTCCCTTTGTTGGCGATGCTTTGCGTGTACGGGCGCGATCCACAACTGCGGCACAGCTTTGCCATCATCGACTCTCTCAGTCCCGGCACCGTCCTGCCCCGTGTAACCATGGAGGAACACCTAGAGCAGGGCTTTCCCGGTGTGTTCAGCAAAGCGATGAAGGAATCCCTCGCTCAGAATGTGAACACCACCTGGACGATGAGTGGACACTTGGTCGGACGCTCCAAGAAAATACGTGCCCTTCCCACTCCCGGATGGGCCGCTGCGACCTTCGCCATGTTCGTTGGCTACCTTCTTGGTCTGCGAGGAGAAATCCTTTTGAACTCTGTCTTTGGTCGCTTGGTTGCCGCCACGCCTGCCCAGCTTGCGGCACACCTCACCACGGCTACATCCCGCCACTGGCTGCGACTTCGCCAGGCCGGTGGCGTCATCGAAATTGATTTTTCACAACTGGCCCAAACCGAGTAACTGAACCGCGATGTCCCGTCTTGATCAACTCATCCAAAGCTACCGCCGTCATGCGGCGATTCCGCTGAAGCAAAGCGTGACCGTTGCCGAGCGCACTTGGTTCGTGGTTTATTCTCCTGAAGAGGAAAGGCGGCTCCGCAGCCGCTTGGCCGAGTTTGAGATCGCCACGAAGGATTGCGGACTGCACTGGCAGGAGATCGACCTCACGGGTTCATACACCCGCTGGCTAGATCAGTTGGACGACTCCGACGAGCGCGATGCAATGCTTGCCTCGCCTGCCATCGTGGAAGATTACGCCGTGCCCGGTTATTGCGACTTCTTGGCTGACATCATCCGCAAAGCAGCAGCCGCTCTGCCTGCCGACGAAGTGGAAAGCACCGTCTTTGCTGTCACCGGCCTTATGGAACTCTACGACTTCATCCACGTTTCCCAAGTGATGGATGCCTTGAACAAAGAAGTCAGGGGTGTGCTCGTCATCTTCTTCCCAGGTGATCGGGAAGAGAACACTTACCGCTTCCTCGGTGCCCGCACCGGTTGGGATTATCTCGCCACTCCTATCACTGCTGATTCCTGATTATGAAATCCAAAGAACTTTTTCTCAAAGACCCGCTTTCTTGGACATTGGCCAATGAAGGCGTCTCCAGTAATAACGACGACGATGAAGTCACGCTCCGCTACGAGCTGGAGACCTTCGTCTGCGAGGGCGAATACGAATCAGCATTGGAAAAGATTCTTGGAGGTTACCTTTCCCGCTTGGGTGGCAGCGAGCAGGCCGGTGCCTGGATCAGCGGCTTCTATGGCTCCGGCAAATCACACTTGGTGAAGATTCTGCGCTTCCTTTGGACGGACTACCAGTTTGCCGATGGCACCAAGGCACGCGAGATCTGCAAGGTCACACCAGCGATCAAGGAGTCCCTGAAAGAGCTTTCGACTCGTGGCAAGCAGGGCGCGGGTCTGCATTCGGCAGGTGGCACCCTGAAAGCCGGTTCCGGCGACGTCAGGCTTCGAGTGCTCCAGATCATCTTCAAGTCTGTCGGCCTGCCCATCAAATACAGTCCCGCTCATCTCATCATGGATTTGCAGCGCGACGGCCATTTCGAGAAGCTCGAAAAAGCCATCCGAAGCCAGGGCAAAGACCCGCTTCAGGAGATTGACCGCCTCTACACCTCCAAGGCACTCCACGAAGCCTATCTAGAACTTTATCCCCACCACGGCACGGTAGCGAATGTCGGCAAGGCCCTTCAATCGCAGTATCCCGCCAAGGTCGAAAACATCCATGTGGATGAAATGATTGAAGTCATCCGCCGCGCCATCGGGCGAGGGGGCAAACTCCCCTGCACCCTGATCGTGCTCGATGAAATCCAGCAGTTCATCAACAACAACGCCGACGTGGCCAACGAGGTCCAGGAAGTCATCGAAGCCTGCCAAAAGCGGCTCGATGGCATGGTGACCATTGTCGGCACGGGCCAGAGCGCCTTGAGCGACACCCCGGCGCTTCAGCGCATCATGGGCCGCTTCCCCTTGAAGAACCACTTGAAGGACAACGACGTGGACAAGGTCGTCCGCACCGTGGTGCTTCAGAAGGACCCAGGGCAGAAGCAGGTGCTCAAGACGCTGCTTGATGAGGGGTCTGGGGAAATCACGCGGATGCTCAATGACACGAAAATCGCCACCCTCCCGGAGGATCAAAACGACTACGCGCCCGACTTTCCCTTGCTCCCGGTCCGCCGCCGATTCTGGAAGCATGTACTGCATCACACCGACTCGACCGGCACCACCGCCCAGATGCGCACCCAGCTTCGTGTGACTCACGAAGCCTGCCGCATGGTGGCTGACAAGGAGCTTGGAGCCATCATTCCCGCCGACTTCATCTACGACCAGTTGTCCAGCGACCTCCTGAACTCCGGCGAACTGCAAAAACGCTTCCAGGAAATCATCGAGGAACAGCGCAGCAAACCTCAGGGCGATCTGCGCCGCCGTATCTGTGCCACCGTTTTCCTGATCAATAAACTGCCCGACTCCGAAAGCGATCTCGGTATCCGGGCTGATGCCGCCCACCTTTCGGATCTCCTGACCGACAACCTCAAGACGGGTGCCGATGAACTTCGCAAAAATGTCCCGCTTTTGCTCAGTGCCCTGCATGAGGAAGGCGTGCTTATGGAGGTGGATGGGGAATACCGTCTTCAGACCACGGAGGGTGCCGCTTGGGAAGGCGAATACCGGAAACGCCTCGCCTCCATCAAGAACGACGAAACGCGCATCGCTGCCGAGCGCAGCCAGTTGATCTCCAAAGAAATCTCCACGGCCTTGGGCGGCATCACCGTCACCCAGGGCGTCGCTTGTGTCGCACGGAAGACCCAGATGCATCATGGCAAAGAAAAGCCACCGGCGCATGATGGCCCTGTTATTTGGGTGCGGGATGGCTTCTCCGAGTCGGAAAGCTCCATCGTCAAGGAGGTCAATGGCGCTTCCACGGATGATGCCACCGTCTTTGTTGTCATTCCGAAAACCCAGCTCGAAGAACTCAAAAGCGCCATCGCTGCTTCCTTGGCTGCCGAGGAGACACTCGCAGCAAAGGGCAATCCATCGACCGATGCGGGCAAAGATGCGCGACAGGGCATTGTCTCGCGGCACTCCATCGCTAGTTCACGCGTCGAGACCCTTATGGGCAAAGTCATCTCCGGTGCCCGCGTCTTTCTCGCAGGCGGCGCAGAGCAGCCTGTCATGGGCCTGCGTGAAGCTGTTGAAGATGCCGCTGAGCAGGTCGTGGATCGTATCTTCCCCAAGTTCACCACCGCCGACTCCGACAAGTGGGGCAACGTCTGGAAACGTGCCAAAGAAGGCAATGCCAACGCTCTGGATGCCCTCGGCTACAAGGGCGATCCCGATCAGCATCCCGTCGCCAAGGAGATTCTCCTTCATATCGGCTCAGGAAAAAAAGGCTCGGACGTGGTCAAGCATTTCACTGGCGGCGACTACGGCTGGCCCAAGGATGCCGTGGATGGCACCATCGCCGCTCTGGTCGTCAGTGGACACCTGCTGGCTACCCTGGATGCGAAACCCATCAACCTCGCTGACCTCGATCAGCGCAGCCTTGGCAAGGTGTCCCTGAAGACAGCTCACCCCGTCCTCACCGCTACCCAAAAGCTGGCCGTGAAAAAGCTCTTCACCGCCGTGAGCCTCAAGTTCAACCCTGGAGATGAGGCTGCCGCAGCCACGCGCTTCGTCGTCTTGCTCAAAGACCTCGCCACCTCAGCAGGCGGGTCGTCGCCAGCACCGCTGCCGCCAAAGCCGCCGCTGCTGACCGAGTTGGAGGGGCTCCAGGGGAATGATTTGCTCTTCCGCCTTTATGAGGCCTCCATATCTCTCACCGCTGACATCGCGCAGTGGCAGAAAACCGCGCAGCAGATCAAGCAGCGGTCACCCGCCTACCAGATTGCCGCCCAGCTCCTGCACCACGCCGTTGCCGCATCTCTGGATGGCATGGCCAAGTGCCAGGCCGACCTGGATGCGGTGCATGATCACCGCTCTTTGCTCGATGAGCCAGATCCAGTGTCTCCTGTGCTAAAATCCGTTTCCACCGCCCTGCGCAGCGCCCTTCGGGACGCGCACGCACACTACGAGCAGGTGCTGAAAACCGGCCTCGCCGCGCTGGAGAAGCATCCTCTCTGGAGCGCCCTTCCCGAGGTCAAACGCAGTGCCCTGCTCTCCTCTCAGGGGGCCGTTTCGCATCCTGAGCCTCATCTGGCCGCTGAGACTGACATCCTTTCCGCCCTTCAGTCCTGTGACTTGTCGGGCTGGAAAACACGGGCAGACGCCATTCCGACGCGTTGCAGTGCAGCGCTTTCGGTGGCGATTCAGGAAGCCAAGCCCAAAGCACGCAGGGTCTCGCTCCCGGGTGCAACCATCGAGAACGAGGCAGAACTGGAGGCTTGGCTGGCTCAGGCTCGGACCTCGATCCAGTCAGCCCTCAAAGATGGTCCTGCAATCGTCTAACACTTTATAACCATGCCAGCTCCTCTCTCCACCACCCATCGCAATCGTCTTCAGACCATCACTTCAGACGCTCGGGACGAGGCCACCCGGATCTGCCGCACGGCGCTGGAGAATCTGGCCGTGCATGAGGGTGACTACCGCCCGCACATGACCGTGGATCAGCGACTGCTGCGCAATCGGCTCCGGGCACGTGGAAAGGCGCTGGGAGATTTGCGGGACGAGCGTAGCGGCAGGCAGGATCTGAAGCGGCTTGCAGAGGAGGCGGCTTACGAGCACTGGCACCGCCTGCTCTTCACCCGCTTCCTGGCGGAGAATCACCTGCTCATCACGGATGCGGCCAATGGCAGCGTGCCGGTGACCCTGGAGGAATGTGAGGAGCTAGCTTCCGAACTGGGGGCCAAGGACGGCTTCGAACTGGCCTGCCGGTTTTCCTCCACCACCCTGCCGGGCGTCTTCCGCACGGATGACCCCATCCTGGAGTTGGCCTTCCCGGCCAATGACCGCAAAAAACTGCGGGACCTGCTCGACTCCATCCCTCAGGATGTCTTCACCGCCTGTGACTCCCTAGGCTGGACCTACCAGTTCTGGCAGACGAAACGGAAGAAGGAGGTCAACGAATCCGGCGTGAAGATCGGTGCCGACGAACTCTCCCCCGTCACCCAGCTCTTCACCGAGGACTACATGGTGGACTTCCTCCTGGATAACACGCTCGGAGCCTGGCACGCGGGCAAGATCCTCGCCGCAAATCCCAAGCTGGCCGAAACCGCCCAGAGCGAAGACGAACTCCGACAGGCCGTCGCGCTGCCCAGTTGCCCGTGGAAATATCTCCGCTTCATCCAAGGCGAGGACGGCAACTGGACACCCGCCGCCGGCACTTTCGACGGCTGGCCCAAGACCGCAGCGGAGCTGAAGTGCCTGGATCCCTGTATGGGCAGCGGGCATTTCGTGGTGGCGATGTTTGAGAGGCTGGTGGCCTTGCGTCTGGGCGAGGAAACACTGGACGAAGCGGCGGCGGTGGCGGCGGTCATCCGCGACAACCTGTTCGGTTTGGAGATTGACCCACGCTGCACGCAGATTGGTGCGTTCAATCTGGCGCTGTCTGCGTGGCGGCGCGTGGGCTACTGCACGCTCCCCGCGTTGAACATTGCCTGCTCCGGACTCGCGCCCAACACGTCAAAGGATAGTTGGATCAACCTCGGTGCCATTCTCGCCAAAGATTCCCCCCTTTTGAGTGCGCGAGACCTCCTGGGCTCCCAGGGCGAACCCATGCTACTTGATGCTCGGCTGGCAACGGGTATGGCACGCCTCTACAACCTCTTCCAGAAAGCACCCCTTCTCGGTAGCCTCATTAATCCCCGTGCGGGCGAAGACGATCTACTGATCGCCTCATTCCATGAACTCCAGCCGCTCTTGGAAAAGGCGCTGGCGCAGGAGACCAAGGACGACACCGCGCATGAAATGGCCGTGACGGCGCGCGGGCTGGCCAAGGCGACGGAAATTCTCGCCGGCCAGTTCACGCTCGTCGCCACCAACGTGCCTTACCTTGGACGTAACAAGCAAGGACAAGAACTTAAAGACTATTGTGACCGTTTCCACGGCAACGCAAAGGCTGACCTCGCGACATCCTTTGTGGAACGGTGTATCGATTTCTGTGCGGCGGACGGATGTAGTGCACTAGTCACTCCACAGAACTGGTGGTTTCTTGGCAGCTACAGCAAATTTCGCGCTCCGCTCCTCGAAAATTGTTCCCTCAATTGTGTTCTAACTCTCGGCGAGGAAGCGTGGCAGAGTTTCGGCGACAGAGGGCCAGTTGCTGCGCTGATGGTCATACAAAAAAGTAAACCGAAGCCTATTCACGAGATGTGCGGAATAGACGCGCTCCCTCGAAAGACGATTCCAGAAAAGATTCAAGAAATCGCAGAAGGTGAACTTCGTTTCTTGAGCCAAACTGGGCAGTATGGAAACCCAGACCATCGAATCACGATTGAGAAAGCAATCAGTGGCTCACGCCTCCAAAACTACGCGTATTCCCTGAACGGGATGCACGGTGGGGATTTCCCGCGCTTCCGCTTAGTCTTTTGGGAGCACGCCTCAGAACGGCCCGACTGGCGATTCTTCCAAGGAACGGTGGATACGCAGAAAGCATATGGAGGAAGAGAGTCCATTTTCTATTGGCCAGAAAACGGCGAAATCCATCGGCAGAATGACAAGGCACGAGTTCAGGGCGACCAGGGATGGGGAAAACACGGAGTTGTCGTAAGCCTCATGCGTTCTCTCGACTCCACGATTTACACGGGTGAGTTCTTCGACATGGCTTGCTCTCCGATTATCCCAAACGACCCGCGTCACTTGCCGGCACTTTGGGCGTTTTGTGCATCTGGTGAGCATTCGCGAAAGGTTCGGGAAATAGAGCAAAGGGTGATGGTGACAAGCGGCACAATGGTCAAAGTTCCCTTCGACCTGGCGCACTGGCAGAAGGTGGCGGCGGAGAAATACCCCGACGGGTTGCCGAAGCCGTTTTCCAGCGACCCGACGCAATGGCTGTTCAACGGGCACCCTGCCGGTGCAGACCAGCCGTTGCACGTGGCCGTGGCGCGCTTGCTCGGCTACCAATGGCCGCGCCAGACCGGCTCCAGTTTTCCTGATTGCCCAGCCCTCGGGCCGGATGGACTGGAACCGCTGGCGGATACCGACGGCATCGTTTGCCTGCCGCCCCTGAACCGGGAGCAACCCGCCGCCACCCGCCTGCGTGCCCTGCTCACCGCCGCCCTGGGCAGCTACAACGAGCGCGACCTCATCCAGAAGTCCGGCCCCAAAGGCAAGGGTTCCAGCAAAACCAGTCTGGAGGACTGGCTGCGCGACGACTTCTTCTCCCAGCATTGCGCCCTCTTCCACAGCCGCCCTTTCCTCTGGCATCTCTGGGACGGCGAGAAGGACGGCTTCCATGCCCTGGTGAACTATCACAAGCTGGACCACGCCAACCTGAAAAAGCTGGCTTACACCTACCTGGGCGACTGGATACGCGATCAAGACGCCGCAGCCAAGGCAGAAACCCCCGGAGCCGCCGAACGTCTCGGTGCCGCAAAGAAGCTCCAAGCCAAGCTCATCGCCATCCTGGAAGGCGAGGCCCCGCTGGATCTCTTCATCCGCTGGAAGCCCCTGCACCAGCAACCCCTCGGCTGGAACCCCGACCTCAACGACGGCGTCCGCCTCAACATCCGCCCCTTCCTCCTGGCTGGAGATGTCGGAGCCAAAGGCGCAGGCCTGTTCCGCGCCAAGCCCGGCATTGATCCCAAACCCAAGCCCGACCGCGGCACCGAACCCCAGCGCCCGAAAGCCGACTACCCCTGGTTCTGGTGCGCCGAAGACCCCGGCACCGACCCCGCAGGTGGCAAAGCCTTCACCGGCCGCCGCTGGAACACCGCCCACTTCACCCTGGAGCGCAAACAAGCTGCCCGATCCAAGAACGCATGACTGTCCTCGAACACATCGTCTCCTCCCTGCAAGCCGCCGCTGCCTACAACAAGCACGACAGCGCACCGCCCTCGGTCATCCTCTGGTCGGATGGTCAGCGGCTCTGGGAATCAGTGGCTAGTCGGATTGGCGAGTGCCTGGAGCGCTTTTACATCCTCAACCCTGATGAAGTTGGCCCCAACTGCGGCCCCTCGACTTGGATTCGCTATCAACTGACCGCTGATGCCGAGGCCGGGAAGCAGGGTATCCCAGTCATTTATCTGCCCGGTATTTCGCGTCAGGCCTTCCGCTCTCCCATTGGTTTCCCTGAAGAGGCGCGGCATCTTTACGCACTGCAATTTCTCGGCCAATTCTGGACGCAGCTCAACGCCAAGGACTGGACCCCTGCCGCCCTCCTGAGTTCCGCCGATGGCGGCCTAGGCCTGGATTTGGCGAAGGACAACGGAACCGTCCAAGCATTAGCAACGCAGTTGGCCAGCGTGCTGGAAAGTCCTGTCTCCATCTTCCAAGGTAAACGCCTGGAAGCGGCGGACTTCAACACGCTCTCGGTGACCGATCCCGCCGGGATGCTGCTGCGCTGGATGTGTGACCCAGAGAAGGTCAATGCAGACTGGCCCGCTGAGCGGATGAGCGCGTTTCAGGAGATCTGTAAGCAGGAGTTTCACTTCAACCCGACTGCGGAAGGCAAGATCGGTGCTGCCGAAAAGCTGGTGGCTGGCGGCGGAGCCTGGGAAGCCGTCTGGGAGCGTTTCGAAGAGGCTCCTGCCACCTATCGAGGCGTGAGGGATGCTCTGGCGCTGGTCAAGCCGACCGATCTCTTTGGCTCCTCAAGCCCCCGTCTGCCGCAGACCAATCAAGAGGCGGAAAACCGTCTCCGCAAAGACCTGCTGGCGCTCGCAGACCAGCCGCAGCCGGAGGCTTTGAACCGACTGATCAAGCTGGCGCACGAACACCGGCAGCGTGCCGCCTCGGTCTGGTCCCAGCTCGGTGAAGCGCCTCTGGCACAAGCTGCCGCCCGACTCGGGCGCATGGCCCAAGGCATCCAGCAAGGCCTGCCCGGCACTGACTGGGGGGGCATCGCCAAGGCTTACCTGACCGCCGGATGGCAGGTGGATGCGGAAGCGCGCCGCAGCTTCGCCGCCGTGCGCAACAAGGCCGACATGGAGGCCCTGACAGCCGCGCTCCACGCCGCCTATCTGCCCTGGATGGATCAACTGGCGATGCGAGTGGCCGCCTGGGCTCCTGATTACCCGAACGCCTCCCTCGCAACAGCACGCCAGCTTTCCGCTGTGCCTGGCACGGTGCATCTCTTTGTGGACGGTCTGCGTGCCGATGTGGCCCTTGAGCTTTCTGCCTTGCTGGAAGCCGCTGGTGAAACGCCTATGACGGAAATCGCTTGGTCACCGCTGCCCAGCGTCACCGCGACTGCGAAACCCGGCTGGCTGCCTTTGGGCGCTCTGCTAAGCGGAGAGAAGCTCTCCGAGAAGTTCGAGCCACAAATCGCCGAAGACGGCAAGGCGCTGACAACAGACGGATTCCGCACACGGATCAGCAAGCTCGGCTTTGTATGGTTCCCAGGCTCCGAGACGGGCGATCCCGCTGGTAGCGGATGGACGGAAACGGCGGACTTCGACGCACGCGGCCATGACGAAGGAGCCAAGCTGGCCTGGCGCATCCAGGAAGAACTGCAAGTGGTGCGCCAGCGCATCAGTGAGCTGCTTCAAGCTGGCTGGAAGAAGGTGGTGGTGATCACGGATCATGGCTGGCTTTGGCTCCCAGGCAGTCTGCCCAAGACGGAACTGCCCACCCACCTCACCGCCTCCAAATGGGGCCGCTGCGCCGTGCCACAACCCGGCGCTCAACATTCGCTTCCCACCGCTCCCTGGTTCTGGGCCAATCAACACCACGTCGTGCTCGCTCCCGGCGTGACGGCCTTCCGCAACGGCGTGGAGTATGCACACGGCGGCCTCACGCTCCAAGAGACGCTCACCCTGACGCTTACCATCGGACAATCCCACCAAGCCGGAGTTCCCGAAGTGGCAATCACCTCAACACGTTGGGTAGGCCTACGCCTCCATGTCGAACTGCACGGAGCATCATCGGAGTGTGCCATCGACATCCGATCCAAAGCCGCCGACGCTTCAACCTCGCTGCTCGAACCCAAGTTGGCAAAACCCATCGAAGGCACGGGAGGGAAAGCTTCTCTCGTCATTTCCAATGATGAACACACTGGCGCAGCAGCCACGCTGGTAATCCTTTACCGCGACGAAGTGGTCGCGAAATGTCCTGTCACCATCGGCGAAAACTAACCTGAACCTTTTATGCAACTCGACCAGATTGATCAACTCGCCGCCAAAGCCTTTGAAGGCTTCGTTGTCCGCAAGGACCTTGTCCGCCGCTTCAAGGGGCAGTATCCGGTGCCAACCTACGTGGGCGAGTTCCTCCTGGGCCGCTACTGCACCAGCACTGACGATGGCGAGATCAACGAGGGCCTGGAGATCGTGCAGCGGCAGCTCGAAAGCCGCACGGTGCGTGCTGGTGAAGAAGAACTCTTCAAAGCACGCGCCAAGGACCAAGGCCGGGTCAAATTGATCGACATTGTCCGGGCACGTCTCGATGCCAAAAATGACTGTTTTATGGCCGAACTACCCAGCCTCCGGCTCAACGATGTGCGGGTTCCAGAGTCGATGGTTCTTGAGCATGAGCGCATGCTGACTGGTGGATTCTACGCCGAGATCGAGCTGAGTTATGATCCCACCATTGCCGAGGAAAAGAATGGTAAGCCATTCGGCATTCAAAGCCTGCGCGAGATTCAACTCTCTCGCCGTGATGTTGTGGATACGCTGGCCAAGGGACGAGCATTTTTCTCCTTTGAGGAATGGAAGCACTTTCTTCTGCGTAGCGTCGGTCTTGAGCCATCCTCCATCTCCGAACGCAATCAGGACGTAATGTTGCTGCGTATGGTTCCCTTTGTGGAGAACAACTACAACGCGGTGGAACTCGGACCTCGCGGAACCGGCAAGAGTCATCTTTACCAGCAAGTGTCCCCGTATGCACACCTAGTTTCGGGAGGCAAAGCCACCGTGGCCAAGATGTTCGTGAACAACGGTAATGGTCAGCGTGGTTTGGTCTGCCAATACGACGTGGTCTGCTTCGATGAAGTGTCCGGCATTTCCTTCGACCAGAAGGACGGCGTGAACATCATGAAGGGCTACATGGAGTCCGGTGAGTTCAGCCGTGGCAAGGAAAGCATCCGTGGCTACGGCGGTCTGGTGATGGTCGGGAACTTCGATGTCGATGTCTCCCACCAGCAACGCATCGGCCATCTCTTCGGCCCTATGCCGCCGGAGATGCGCGATGACACCGCCTTCATGGACCGTATCCATTCCTACATCCCTGGGTGGGACATTCCGAAGGTGAACAAGGACCAACTTACCAACCACCTCGGACTGGTCAGCGACTTCCTTTCCTCCTGCTGGAACCACCTGCGTGTCCAGTCACGCATCCAGAAGCTCCAGGGCCGGATTCAATTTGGAGGAGCCTTGAGCGGTCGCGATACTAATGCCGTGCAAAAGACGATGAGCGGGCTTCTCAAGCTGATGTTCCCCGATCAGAATGCGGAGATTCCCGACGAGGGCATTGAGTGGGCCGCTAGGCTTGCTCTCGAATGTCGCCGTCGGGTGAAGGAACAGCAGAAGCGAATCGGCTCCGCCGAGTTCCGTAATACCCACTTTAGCTACACGCTTTGCCATGATGGGGTTGAACAGTTTGTCTCGACACCGGAACTGCAAAGCGAAGATAGCATTGGTGAAGATCCTTTGCCGCCAGGACAAGCCTGGGTTATTTCCCCTGGAGGCATGGACGAGAATCCGGGACTCTATCGAGTGGAATGCAATCAAGGCCCTGGCTCTGGCGTCAAGATCCTCAACCAGCCACCACCACCACCGCTCAAAGAGAGCGTTCGCTGCGCCGAACAGAATCTCTACGCCCGAGCCAAGGAACTGGTCGGAGATCGTGACCCAAGGTCGCATGAATACACGCTGCAAGTCCGCGCCTTCGACCCAAGCAAGAGCGCCTCGGCTACAGGAGTCGGCATCTTGCTCGCGCTTTGCTCTGCCTTGCTGGAGAAGAACCTCAAAGGCGGCATGGCCATCGTCGGTGGCCTGAATCTCGGTGGTTCCTTGGAACCAGTTTACAATGCCGTCTCCGTGGTCGAATCCGCCGCTGACAAGGGGGCTAAAACCCTGCTTATGCCAGTCTCGACTCGGAAACAGCTATTCGAACTACCCGATGAAATTGCTACAAGGGTCGCCATCATCTTCTACGCCGATGCGAGAGACGCCTTGTTGAAGGCGCTCAATGAGTAACCGCAGACTTCGGTCAGCGCACGCTACCCGCCCTTCACCGCCGCATACTCCTTCGACAGGTCAATGCCCACGTCCGCACCGGGCATGACCTGCTGGAAGGCGGCATACATGTAGCTGACGATTTTCATCCCGCTGAAGGCACCGGGGAAGGCTTTTAAGGTGTGCTTTGGCGTCGGGTCTTTGAGGTCGAGGCCTTGTTGTCCGGCCATGGCGAGCTCCAGGGCGGCCTGCTTCAACTGCTCCGGGGTCATTTGGGCGAACAGGGGAAGCGCCTCCTGCATGTACATCACGGCATCCATCCTGAGCATTTCCTGGCCGGTCTCGGTCTTGGGGCGAAGGCTGCGGCTGGTGAGGCGGTTGGTGCCTTGTTCGGCTTTATCGGCAAGGACATCGGGAGGATTCAGGCGCCGGCATTTCTGGAAGGCTGCGCCTGCCTCTTCCCATGACTCCAGCTTTTCACAGACCTCCGCATAACCCAGCCATGCCACTGGATCATTTGGAGCGAGTTGCGTGGCCTTTTGGAGGCATTCCTTGGCCTCTGGCAGGCGTCCGGGCATGAGGCGAAGGGTTCCACCGAGGGCTCGCCAGATAAACGGATTCTGGGGCGCGATGGCGGACGTTTCCTCAAAGACCTCCACGGCTTCCTCATGTCGGCCTTGGCGTGCGAAGGTGAGGCCCAAGGTCGTTCTGGCGTCGATGTGGTCAGGATCGAGCTGGATGGCCTGATGAAGATGGACACGAGCTTCATCGAATTTGCCTTTGTCCGAGAGAGCGGCCCCGAGATTGAAGTGCAGGTGGGGATTTCCGGGTTCCAGCTTCTCCAGGATCTGGAGGAGTCGGATGCCTCTGCCGTAGTCGCCCGAGCGCAACAGTGTCACCGCACGCTCCACACTGCCTTCTGCCCTGCCTGTATCGGCCCAGGAGAGGGTGATGTTGTCGTCGGTGACCTTGATGGTGCCGTCGAGGCCAAAGGCCTGCAAATCCCCGGCAAGCATCTCTGAAACCGCTTTCTTGAACTCCTGCGTCCCTGGCTGCCTGGCATGAGGAGGCAGCCCTGAAACATCAAGGGCATCGGCTGGAATGATGGCGGTGAAAGGTGCGGGCATCTGTAGAGGGCATTTCCTACAACACGGGCCGGACGAAAGCCATGAATTCGCCCGAGATTTTCGAGTTTTGGCAACGATGCTTGCGAAGGAGGCTGGCTATGGACACTCTCTCCAATGCCTGTCTCCGATGCCCTTTTTCAGCCTGGTCGTGTGGTCGCCTCACCCGCGGCCCTCGATTTGCTGGCGCGTGGCGGGATTGATCCGGTGAAGCTGATCGACCGGCATGTGTCTGGGGACTTTGGTGAGGTGGGACAGATGGGGCCTGGCTGCCTCAAAGACGATGGCAGCCATGAGCATTCCGACGGCCTGGCGCTCAACAGTCTGGCCGTGGTGAGCGGTGACGAACGCATCCTGAGCGTGTATCGCGTGACCGATGATGACCGTGTGTATATGGAAACCTCTGCCGACAGATCCTACACGACGATCTACCTGCCCGAGGAGTATTGAGCCATGCACGATCTCATGTGCGACCTTGATGAATGTCGATTGCTGATCGTTGAAGGGGGAGGGAGGCGGGCCTCCCGCATCGCTACGCCCGCCTGCATCGCTGTGTGAAGCACTGCGGGCTGGCGAAGCGTTGCGGGCGGGGACTGGAAGGAATCGGTGCGAAGAATCAGGCCTCCGGCGAAATCGGCGAACATGATGTTCATGGAAACAGTTCTTTGCGGCCTTCAAGCCCTCAGCGGGGTGGTTTCGGGGCGTTTGGAGAGGTTTTGGGGGTCTGGAACGCGATGTTTGGGGTCTGGAAAGGACTCTTTGCCCTCAAAGAGCGGTGTGTTTGATGGCAAAGAGGGGTCTCTTTGAGGGCAAAGAGGGGTGTGTTCGATGGCAAAGAGGGGCCTCTTTGAGGGCAAAGAGGGGCCTCTTTGAGGGCAAAGAGCGGTCTCTTTGGGGGCAAAGAACGGTGTGTTCGATGGCAAAGAGCGGTCTCTTTGAGGGCCAAGAGCGGGGTGTTCGATGGCAAAGAGAGGTCTCTTTGAGGGCAAAGAGGAGTGTGTTCGATGGCCAAGAGCGCTGTCTTGAGGCGGCAGAGCCGCATTTTGTGATTGCCAAAAAAAGGGGTTTTCAGGTATCCTCCGAGTGATTGTTCACCGGAGGACACGATCACCGGGGGCGATCCATCCAACCACCTTTCTTCCCGCCATGAGCAAGGCTACTCCTGACGAACTGGCACAATTGCGTGCCGAGGCGGAGCTGTATGAAAAGCTGCTCGGCCAGATGGTGAACCAGGAACGCAATGAGCAGGGGCTGAGCCAGGAGGAGTTTGGCGGCCAGTTCGGCCTCTCCCGAACGGAAATGCACTTTTTGGAGGCCGGAGAGACGGACATGAAGCTGAGCACCTTCATCGTCATCTGCCATGCCATGCAGCGCGGTATAGGCGAGGTGGCCGCGCATCTCGAACATCAGGTGGAGCACCCGGAGCATCGCGAACCGGAAAGGCCGCTGAAATCGCAGCGCGGAAAAAACACGAGACGTTCACCCCATTGACGGTGATCCGCGAGGGCAGGTGTGGTTCGATAGCCGCCGAACCGACGATGCCGTCATGTCCCTGCACTACGACTCCAGCCCACCGCTCCGCATGGATCAAGGGCTGCGTTTCGATGCCGCCGGGCCGGTGCCGCCACCCTACCAACCCATACCACGGAGGAACCGAACCATGACCAAGTTTAAACTGGAACTCTTCAAGAAGAAACCGGCAGACAAACTGACGCTGGGAGCCACGCACATCGCGGCGATGACCGGCAACGCGAGCTACCCGCAGCCCACCCGCGTGCCGACGGATGCGCAGGTGCAGACGGCGCAGGACGATCTGGCGACGGCGCAATCGGACGTGGACAACGCGGAGATCGTCTGGCGGCAGAAGATTCAAGTCCGCGACCAGAAGGAAGCCGTGTGGGACACGGTGATCACCTCCCGCGCGAACAACTGCGAGGCGGTGACACCGAGCGATCTAGCGGCGCTGGCGAGCACGGGCTTCCCGCTGCGCAGTGCGGGTGCCCCCATCGGCCCGCTGCCTGCCCCCGGTGATCTGCGTGCCACGGCGACGGATAACGAGGGCGTGATCGAGCTGCGCTGCAACACGGTGAAAGGCGCGAGCAGCTATGAGTGGGAGTGCAAGGTGCATGACAACGTGGCCGCTCCCTGGACGGCGATCAAGACCAGCACGACGGCGAAGATCCTCGTGCCCGCGCTGACGCCCGGCACGCTCTACGCCTTCCGCGCCCGTGCCGTGGGCAGCGCCGGTCCCGGTGCCTGGAGCGATGAAGCCAGCGGCCGTGCGCCGTAAGCCTCGCGAAGCACTCCTCCTACTCGTCCTCCTACTCGTCCTCGGTTCGGACCTCAAGGAGAGGCACTTGCCAAGTGCCGGGTGGGGAGAACCTCCGCCCGGACTTGGCAAGTCCGGCTCCTTGGGGAGACACGGCGGGAATGCAATCCCGCCCTCCTTCCGGACCGCCTGCTGCGAAGCCGCGAAGCGAACGCGGGACTACAGAACCCCAAGCACGGGCTACTGCGAAGCCGCGAAGCGAACCCCGAACGACGAACGACGAACTAAGAACTACGAACGACGAACCCCGAACCCCGAACGACGAACGACGAACTAAGAACTACGAACCAAGAACCGACGTCTATGTTCGACCCTACTTACCCACCGACGAATGCCTTGATCGAATCCGCGCCGCTGCGGGCGCAGTTCAACAGCCTGAAGGCGCTCATCGACGCCATGGCCTCGGTGAATGCGGCCGTGGTGGATGACGTGACGACCCTGCCGCCGGGTGATCCGGCGGCGGTATCTCTCAACGTGGTCGCCAACACGCTGCACTTCACCTTTGGCATCCCGCAGGGAAATGACGGCCAGCAGGGATCGCAAGGTCTGCCGGGAAATGACGGCCAGCAGGGACCGCAAGGCCCGCAGGGCAGTGATGGTACTCCGGGGCCGCCCTTCGCCCAGGCCGTGGTGGATGGCGTGAACACCCTGCCGCCCGGCTCCAACGCCACGGTGAGCGTGAACTTCGATGGCTCGAACGTGCGCTTCACCTTCAGCATCCCCAGCGGCTTTGACGGAGCCGCCGGCCAGCCCGGCGAGGTGAGCCTGGCCGATCTCAACGCCGCCCTGCTCACCAACCTGGGCCAGTGCAGCAACAACAGCAACGGCGTGGGCAATCTGTCCATGAACGCAGACCCCAACTACGATCAAAACCAGATGCAGGCTGTGATGCAAAAGCTCGATGAGCTGATCAATGCACTGAGACGGTGATGGCCATATTCTTCACCGGCCTGCGCCACTTCCTGCACTAATCGGAGGCCGCGCAGCCCTCACGGCCAAAGCACCAAAATTCCCACGCCGCCGAGCAAAGCGATGCCAAGGCCGATGAGCACGGGTTTCACAAAGGACCGCGCCCCAAGCAGCGCGGCGAGACCCATTTTGAAGGCGATGTTCGAGAGGCCGCTGACCAAGATCATGCGCCAGGCGGTGGCGGTTTCGAGGTGACCGGCGCTGACAAGTCGCGAGGTGGAGAGCGTGATGGCATCCATGTCCGTGAGGCCGGAGATAGCTGCGGCGGCGTAGAGGCCTGATTCGCCAAAATGCTCACGGGCGGTGGCGACGACGAGCAGGACGACGGCATACAGCAGGCCGAAAAGCACGGCACTTTTCAACTCGGAAGGAGGCTGCTCGTCGGAGTGGGACTGGCTTTGCTTCTCTGACAGCCGATGCATAATGGCGGCCACGAGTCCAAACCATGTCATCATGGCAAAGAGGGGCGGCAAAAGCTCTTGGATATGGCCTGGAGCGGTGGCCATGACCTCGATGATGACTCGCAGAAACACCACGGCGGAGGCGATCACGGCAACGGCGGCCAAACAGATGCCGCAGGCCCCTTGATCCCGACTGCGGCGGGCGAGGCTGGCGGTGGTGGCCGTGCTGGAGACGAGGCCGCCGAAGAATCCGGCCAGGGCCGTGCCTTTGCCCGGTCCGAGAAATTTGCCAGTGAGGTAGGCGGCGAGGCTGATGCCGACGATGAGCACGACCATGAGCCAGATGGAAAAGGGATTCAGTACGCCGAGGTAGCCCATCTCGCGATTCGGCAAGGCCGGGAGGATGACGAGCCCGGCCAGCACGAGCCGAGCGATCTCCCGCAGGTCTTCCTCACCGATTTTGCGCACCATACCGTGAAGAGACTTCTTGCTTTGCAGCAGCACCATGACACTCCCGGCGATCATGACGGCCTCCAGCCGGTGATCGAACACGGTGAGAACACCCGTGGCAAACATGACGAGCATGGCCATCTCGGTGGTGAGGCCGGAGTCCGGCTCCTTCGTCTTCCATTCGGCCACATGGGCGATGACGATGAGGGCGCCAATGGCGATCAATCCGCTTCCGAGTGCCCAGCCCCCATAGGCGATGCCGAGCACGCCGCTGAGCGCTCCGAACAGGCTCAGTAGCGCAAAGGTGCGGATGCCCGCCATGCGCTTCTGGGCCCACTCGCGTTGCAGGCCGACGAGCAATCCAAGCCCGAGGGCGATGCCCAAGGATTGCAGCAGCTCAGCGGTGGGTGGGATCGTGGCTGGAAGGGTCATGAGATGGAAAACGAACTCTAAGGGCAAGCTGTGGCGTAAATTTCCCGCCGGGATGGTTGACGCCAGTCCTTTAACCTCGTTTAACTATACCCTACGTCACCGGTTTTGTGATTGCTTGAAGTCGGAGTGATGGAGTCTTGGAGAAATGGATGGCTGTGTTTCCAAGGCTCCACCACTCCACCACTCCAGCAACTGAGCTTCACATTTCGTGATGACCCGAAGGATACCTTGATCCATACCGAACGCATGCCTCCGAACGATTTTCTCTCTCCGGGCCTCCAATTGGGCCTCGAACACACCACGCTGACGGGCTGGGTGATCTGCATCATCCTCGTGCTGCTCTCGGTGTTTAGTTGGGCGGTGATGCTCGGAAAGCATTTCCTCATCTCGCGTGCTCAAAAGGCCAATCTGAGCTTCCTGCGTGCCTTCCGCGAGAGCAGACATCCGCTGGCCTTGTTTCAAAAGAACGAGCACCAAGAGCGTTCCCCCTTCGATTTGATCTATCATGAGGCGGCTCGTGAGATGGCCTTTTACCTCACCGGTGACGAAGAGCCGGGAGATGGCTTTGGCACGCGGCTGCAAGGCGCAGGCCGTGTGACGCCTTCCCAAATGAACGCGGTGCAGACGGTCATGGAGCGTTGTGTGGCCCAGGCGGCGCTTCGCCTGGAGGGGCGCATGGGTGTAGTGGCCACCGCTTTGACCACCGCTCCCTTCCTCGGCCTGCTCGGCACGATCTGGGGCATCATGGATGCCTTCAGCGGTCTGCTGAATGCCACCGGGGATCAAGGCCTTGCCTCGCTCGCTCCGGGCGTTTCTTCCGCCCTTGTGACCACCATCGCCGGCCTGCTCGTGGCGGTGCCGAGCATCATTGGCTACAATTACCTCGTGAACCGCATCCGTGGCATGATCGTGCGCCTCGACAATTTCGCCGCCGAACTCAGCTCCGCGCTGGACCGGGCCTTTGTGGATCATCGCTTCCAGGCTGAGGCGCTGCCGAGCATCAGCACCTTTGCCGCACCGAGCATGCCTTCCTTTGGTGGTGCGGTGACCAGTGGCATGCCCGGTCCGGGCTTTCACTAACCCTTTCCACGGCATGAAACGCATCTCGAATCAGCGCCAGCTACGACTCCTCACGGAGATCAACATCACCCCGATGCTCGATCTCGTGCTGATCCTGCTGTTTGTGGCCCTGCTAGCCGCGCCGCTGGTGAAACGGGATAAGGTCCTCACTCCTCCCACGCCTGCTGCGCAGCTCGGCGAGTCCCCGCCGAAGTCCTCCGTGCGCCTTTATGTTCACAAGGATCAATCCGTCACGCTTGATGGAGCCATGCTGGCTCGGGCGGACCTACCCTCCGCCCTCAAACAACTCGTCTCGCAGCGTCCAGGAGCAGGTGTGGAGGTGCGCATGCATCGTGATTTGAACGTGCAGCAGCTCGTCGAGGTCATGGATCTGCTCGAAGATGCAGGCATTCGCAAAACGGCCGTGGCCACTCACGCTGACGAGCCTTGATCCCCTGCCCTTTCACGCATGAAACGCCCACGCCCCACCACCCTTGAGCCACTGGCCCCCGCCGTGCTCGTGGTGCTCGCGGCGCATGCGGTGCTGGTGCTCCTCGTGGTGTGGGGATGGCAGGAAATGCACCGTTCCAAATCCGCCGTGAACCTCGTGTGGATGAACCCCGCTGAGTTTCACAACCCCGTGGCTTCCGCGGCTCCGCCGAAGGCCGTGCTCATCCGCCCGCCACTGGCGGCGGTGAAGAAAACACCACCTCCTGCACCTCCCAAAGCGCCCGCCAAGCCGATCGAAGCCCCGGTGGCCAAAGCCACCCTCGTGGCCGCGCCTCCGCAGCAGGCCATGCCTGCTCCCGTGGAAGGCACGCCCTTGTTTGCCGGAGCTGCCACGCCAAAACCCGCCGCGAACCGCTCCATCACCCTGCGCCGCGCCACGCCGAAACCAAAACCCGCCATCTCCGCTGAGATCCAGGTCAATGTCCCACCCATCGCCGGAGCCACGCTGGCGGATATGGCACGCCTGAACCGCTTCCGCCCCGGCATGCCTTCCCTTCCGCCGCCACCCGTCGAGCAGAAGAACGAACTCCCACCCGGCCTCAATATGGATGCGGTGGACAATGCCGTGAACGCCGCCTTTCTCGCCGCATGGACAGCGCCACCGCTCGATGCCGTCTTGGCGAACCAGCGTTCCGCTCAGCTCAATATCTCCGTGGGCAAGGACGGGCGTGTCTTTGGCTCTCAAATGATGCGCCCCTCGGGCTCGCATCCGCTGGATGATTCCATCCTGGCTGCCGTGGCGAAGGTGACGCGAATTGATGCCACTCTTCCCTCGCAATTCCCCAAGGAGAGCTACGATCTCGAACTGACCTTCAACATCCTCCCATGACCTGCCGTGTGCCGTTTTTTCTCCTCGCGAGCCTCGCCGTTGCTCTCGCGCCGGCCTCTCTGCATGCGGAGCCCGAGGTGAAAGGCTCTTGGTGGCAAAAGATCCCTCTCATCGGCCGCCTCATCGACCGCGAGGGCGAAGTGAAAAAGGCCTCGATGCCTCGTTTGAGGCTCGCCGAATTCACCGGCGGCACCGGAGCCAGTGCGAAGACGGGCCTTCAAGACGAACTGCTGGCCTCCCGTGAGTTCTTTGTGGCCACAGGCGAAGAAACGGCCGACTTCACGCTCAACGGCTCCTCCATCGGCGGACGCGTGAACGGCCGCCTCCTCGATAAAAAAGGCAAGCAGCTCTTTGAGCGCAGTTACGCCGCTCCGGGCCTCGATGAGAACATCAAAGCCCTCGCCGATGATGTGATCTACACCATCACGGGTAAGCCCGGCCTGGCCACCAGCCGCATCGTTTTCGTGAGTGATAAATCAGGCCGCAAGCAGGTCTATGTGTGCGATTCCGATGGCCGTGAGGTGCAGCAGATCACGCATGACCGCCATGCCGCCGTCTCGCCCACGATCTCGCCGGATGCCTCCATGATCGCCTTTACCAGCTACCGCAGCGGCTTTCCCGATGTGCGGCTGATGGACATCCACTCCGGCTGGGAGCGTGAAGTAAGCGACACCCCTGGCAGCAGCGCCGGTCCCGCCTTTTCGCCCGATGGCAGCCGCCTCGCCATGGTGATGAGCTTCATCGGCAATCCCGAAATCTTCGTCAGCGATCTCAATTCCAACACCGCCGCCTGCATCAGTGATTCCGTCGGTGCTCCCGGCAGTCCCTCGTGGCATCCCGATGGCAAACGCATCGCCTTTTCCAATGACGATGGCGGCGGCTCCTCCATCTACATCGTCGAAGTGCCCGAAAAGGAAGGCCAGGCCACCCGGCTCTTCCGCTGGAGCACCGGCTGGGGAGACTCCACCGACCCTGAGTGGTCGCCCGATGGCAAGCAGCTCGCCTTCACCGCCCGCAGCAGCGGCCAGTGGATCATCGGCGTCAAATCCTACGCTGGAGGCGGCTCAAAGGTCATCCAGCGTGGCGGTGCCATGCATCCGAGCTGGAGCCCGAATGGCCGCTACCTTTGCTACACCCAACATGGCGAGCTGTTCATCCACGAGATCGCCACCGGTGGCCGCCGCTCCATCTTGAAGAACTTCGGCCGCATCACCGAGCCACGCTGGATGCGCTGAATGGATTCCCCCACGATGAATCTCCCCTCCGCCAGCCTGCTCCTCGCCAGCCTCGCCCTCAGCGCCTGCTCGCTCGTGCCTTCGATATCCTTCACGAAGGGCAAGGACGCCTCCGTCGTCTATGCCCTGGGTTCTCGCGAAGGTTTTAGCTCCCCGCTGAACGGCTCCCTGCGCCTCGCCTGCCCGGCGTTTGAATTCAAAGGCAGCCAGATCGCCCTTTCCTCGGCTCACGAGAGTGAGCTGGTGAAGCTCGCCGAGGAATGGAAAAAGGACTCCAAAGCCCGCTACCTCATCGCTGGCTACACGCCACCGGATCTGCCGGAGGACCACGCTCGTGCTCTCAGCGAACGCCGCACCCTCGGCCTCCGCCAGCGCCTCATCGAACTCGGCGTCGAAGGCGCCAACATCCAGACTTTGGGCTTGGGGAATGATTTTTCGCAAACCAGCCCCGCCAGCCATGTGGCGCTGGTTTACAAGCAGTGAGGCCACGCTAGAAAGGAGGCCGCAAACCTCCACCTGCCTCCGCTTTGACTCCTGAACCCATTTCCAACCACGTCTCCATCTGGGGCGAAGGCCCCATCTGGCATGGCGACCGCCTCCTCTACGTCGATATCGAGGCGCACAAAATCCTCGCCTTCACGCCCACCACCGGTGAGCAGAAGGTCTGGAACATCGGCCAGCGTGTCGGCACCGTCGTGCCTCGTGCCAAGGGCGGACTCGTCTGGGCGGGCGATGACGGTTTCTTTTTCCTCGATGAAGCCACCGGCGTCTCCACCGCTATCGCCGATCCCGAGCCCGCCATGCCGGACAACCGCTTTAACGATGGCAAATGCGATCCCGCAGGCCGTTTTTGGGCTGGCACCATCTGCCTCAAAAAACGCCCCGAAGCCTCGCTTTACTGCCTCCATACCGATTTGAAGGTCGAGAAGAAGTTCAGCCCCGTCACCAACTCCAACGGCATCATCTGGAGCCGCGATGGCAGCACGATGTTTTACATCGACACCCCCTCGAAGAAGATCCGCGTCTTCGATTTCGATGTCAGCACCAGCGCCATCAGCGGTGAACGCGTGCTTTGGGATACCAGCGCCGATGCCTCCGTGCCCGATGGCATGACGATCGACAGCGAGGACCGCCTCTGGATCGCCTTTTGCCATGGGGCGAAGGTCGTCTGCTTCGATCCCGCCTCAAAGAAGGTCGAGCACCAGATTGATTTCCCCTGCATCGAGACCACCGCCTGCGCCTTCGGTGGTCCTGACTTGAAGGATCTCTACATCACCACCGGCCTCAAGCCCGGCCTTGAAGAACCTCTCGCCGGCCGCCTCTTCGTCTGCCGCCCCGGTGCCACCGGCGTCCCATCACAAACCTTCCTCGGCTAAATTCATCATTCATCATTCATCATTCATCATTCATCATTCATCATTCATCATTCATCATTCATCATTCATCATTCATCATTCATCATTCATCATTCATCATTCATCATTCTGAAATGACCTCTCTCCTCATCACCGGCTGCAAAGGCCGCATGGGCCAAGCCCTCCTCCGCGCCGCTGAATCCCAAAGCGTACACGTCGCCTCCGCCATCGACCTCGGCGATGATTTCCCCTACGCTCTCGCCAAGGCGGACACCGTGATCGACTTCACCTCGCATCACTTTGCCGATGAACTCCTCCGCGAGTGCCTCCAGCAAAACAAACGCCTCGTCATCGGCACCACCGGCCACACGAACGAACAACTCGCCGCCATCCGCGAGGCCTCCAAGACCATCCCCATCGTCTTCGCCTCCAATTACAGCGTCGGCGTGAACACCCTCTTCTGGCTCACCCGCAAGGCCTGCGAGCTTCTCGGCCCCGATTTCGACCTCGAAGTCGTCGAGATGCATCACCGCATGAAAAAGGACTCTCCCAGCGGCACCGCCCGCACCTTGGTGGAAATCCTCGCCGATGTCCGCGGCCTCGAATACGACCAAGATTGCCGCCAAGGCCGCTTCGGCGATGTCGGAGCACGCACACCGAAGGAAATCGGCGTCCACGCCATCCGCGGAGGCGATGTCGTCGGCGATCACACGGTCATTTTTGCCAATACCGGCGAACGCGTCGAACTCACCCACAAGGCCAGCTCCCGCGATACCTTCGCCAATGGAGCCGTCCGCGCCGCTGTCTGGCTCGCCGGACAAAAGCCCGGCCTGTATTCGATGCAGGACGTGCTCGGGCTGAAGTAGTCTAATAGACACCTGATAGGGTCTTTTCTGAACGAATCAGGCTGCTGGCATGCACTTTCCTTGCGGCGTTTTGTCGCATCTCATCATGTACCTTCGCATATTTGGTGACTGCCTTCTTGCGTAGAAAATAAAGCGAGTTACCTCAAAGGAACATGTCCCGTGTCATTAAAAAAGATCTCATATCCCAAGTAAGTAACAAAACCGGCCTCAAGACCCAGGAAGTGACCTTGGTCGTCGAATCCTTCCTAGACGAAGTGGCCACGCAATTGGGCCGAGGCACCGTCGTGGCCCTGCGGGAGTTTGGCACCTTTGATATCCGCGTCAGCAGCGAGAAAGTAGGCCGCAATCCCAAGCAGCCTTCCGTTCCGATCCACATTCCCGCGAGGAATACCGTGCGCTTCCGCCCAGGCGGCAGGCTTGAGAACACCCTGGCCGCGCTGCCAGTGAAGGCCTAGAGCAAGGATTTCCCTGCTAAGAACGCACGCTTTGGGCGTATTATGCGCCCCTCCATGCGCACGCTTCTGCTCTCCCTCCTCGCTGTTTCCTCTCTCCACGCCGCCCCACAGTGGATCTGGCTCTCCAAAGATGGCAACAAAGACAAAGCGGTCACCTTCCGTCACCGCTTTGACGTGCCGCAGAATGCCCAGCTCGCCACGCTGGAGCTGACCTGCGACAACGGAGCCACCGCCAACCTCAACGGCAAGCAGGTCCTCACCAACGAAGACTGGCAGGAGCCCTCCAAAGCCGACCTCAGCCAGTCCATCAAGCGTGGTGAGAGCAACGAACTTCTCATCAATGCCACCAACAAAGGCGGCGTCGCGGCGATGGTCGCCCGCCTGACGCTGAAGCTGCCCGCAGGCCGCCAGGACATCGTCATCGAGTCAAATGGCACCTGGGAGGCCGCCAAAGCGGGCACGCAGGAATTCAAAAAAGCCCTCGTCATCCAGGAATACGGCCAAGGCCCTTGGGGCAAGCCTTTCGACGGCAAAATCGGCAGCGGTGGCAGTAAAAATAGCGGCCCCTCCGAATCCATCGCTGCGGCTGACGTGACCGTGCCGAAGGGCTTCAAGGTCGAAAAACTCTACAACGTCCCCAAGGACCAGGAAGGCTCGTGGGTCGCCCTCACCGTCGATCCGAAAGGCCGCCTCATCGCCTGTGACCAATACGGCAGCATCTACCGCATGGCCGTACCCCGCCTCTCCGAGGCGGCTCCTCTGAAACCCGAAAAGCTCGCCATCGAAATGGGCAAGGCGCACGGCCTGCTCGCCGCCTTCGACAGCCTCTACGTCATGGTCAATGAAAACGGCAAGGACAATGGCCTCTACCGCCTCCAGGACACCAATGGCGACGATCAATACGACAAAACCACCAAACTCCACACCATGGCCGGCGGTGGTGAGCACGGCCTGCACAGCATGGTCGTCAGCCCGGATGGAAAACGCATCTACTTCAATTGCGGCAACCACACCAAACTCCCCGATGGCCTCACCGAGAGCCGTCCGGCGAAAATTTGGAACGAAGACCATGTCCTCCCGCGCCTCTGGGACGCGAACGGCCACGCACGCGGCATCCTCGCCCCCGGCGGCTACGTTTGCAGCATGAACCCCGATGGCTCCGGCCTCGAACTCTTCTGCTACGGCTTCCGCAACGAGTTCGACATCTGCTTCAATGACCAGGGCGAACTCTTCACCTACGACGCCGACATGGAGTGGGACATCGGCGCTCCCTGGTATCGCCCCACCCGCGTGAATCACTGCGTCAGCGGTGCCGATTACGGCTGGCGCAGCGGCAGCGGCAAATGGCCCCAGTATTACCCCGACTCCCTGCCCACCACGCTCGACATCGGCCCCGGCAGCCCCACCGGCGTCGTCGCTGGCACCGGAGCCAAATTCCCCGCGAAGTATCAGCACGCCATCTTCATCAACGACTGGACCTATGGCACCATGTGGGCCATCCACCTCGAAAGCAAAGGTGCCAGCTACCTCGCCACGAAGGAAGAATTCGTCTTCGGCAAACCTTTGCCCCTCACCGATGTCGTCATCCATCCGCAGGACGGAGCCATGTACTTCGCCGTCGGCGGCCGCAAATCGCAATCTGGCGTCTATCGTGTCACCTACGTGGGCGAGGAATCCACCGCACCTGTCAAAGCCACCACGCTCGATGAAGAAGCCCGCATGCGTCACGCCATCGAGGCCCTGCACTCCGGCACGCCAGACGCCGCCAAAGCCCTCGCCACCGCCTGGGGCTGCCTCAGCCACAGCGACCGCCATGTGCGCTACGCCGCCCGCGTCGCCATCGAAAAGCTCCCCGTCGAACTTTGGAAGGAAAAAGCCCTCACCGAAAAACATCCCGTCGCTGCCATCGAGGCCCTCATCGCCCTCGCCCGCGTCAGCGGAGCCACATCCGCCCACGAAGGCGGAAAAGCCACCTCCAAGCCCAAATCCACCTCCAGCGAGCCCATCTCGCCCGTCCAGCCACAGAACGTCGAACTCCAAAACAGCATCCTTCTCGCCCTCAGCGCCATCCAGCCGCCTCCAGGCCACGAACTCGCCTCCCTGCGTGCCTTGCAGCTCGTTTTGACCCGCCTTGGCAAACCGGATGCCGATGTCTGCGAAAAGATCGCCGCCGCGCTCGACCCGCTCTTCCCCACCGAAAACGCCCAGATCAACCGCGAGCTCTGCCAGATCCTCGTCGCCATCGACAGCAAGCAAGTCGTGAGCAAGACCCTCGCCCTCATGGCCACCGCCAAGGACGACTTCCAAGAAGTCGCCACCGATGCCGTGTTGAGCCGCAACGACGGCTACGCCAACGCCGCCCGCGCCGCCGCCGGTAGCCGCCCCAATGCGCAGCAGATCGACTACATGTTCGCTCTGCGCAATGCCACCGCCGGATGGACCCCCGAGCATCGCCAGACCTTCTTCAGTTGGTTCCCCCGCGCCCGCAGCTGGAAAGGCGGCAACAGCTTCAAAGGCTTCATCGAAAACATCCGCAAAGACGCCCTCGAAACCTTCGTCCCGCAGCCCGAACTCGCCGCGCTCGACGCCCTCAGCAGCAAGGTCGAAGCCGCCACCTCCGCGCCCAACTACGTCGCCCCCAAAGGCCCCGGCCGCGCCTACACCCTCGATGAGGCCACCGCTCTTGCCACCACCGGCCTCAAAGCCGGCGGCCGCAACTTCGCCAACGGGGAAACCATGTATCGCAGCATCATGTGCGCCACCTGCCACCGCTTCAACGGCGAAGGCGGCAGCATCGGCCCCGACCTCACCGGCTCCGGCAACCGCTACACCCTCCGCGATCTTTTGGAGAACATCATCGACCCCAGCAAAGTCATCTCCGACCAATACGACAGCCACGAGATCACCAAAAAAGACGGCAGCATCCTCATCGGCCGCATCATCGTCGAAGAGAACGAAAAAGTCTTCCTCATGACCAACCCCTTCGCCCCCAACGACCACATGGCCATCAACGAGTCCGACATCGCGAAGAAGGGAACCCGCAAAGTCAGCATGATGCCCCCCAGTTTGATCAACTCATTGAACCAGGACGAACTCCTCGATTTGCTGGCCTATCTCGTCAGCGGCGGGAACAAGGCAGATAAGGTGTTTGGGAACTAGAAGAGTATGACCTTATGAACCCCTAACATTAATATGACTCGCCAGCGTCATTGTTTATTTGAGTGTCCCATTCGATGCCACATGAGTCGCAGAGGAGAAGTTGCATTCGCCGCACATTCTCCGTCGGCCTCAGTGGAACACGTCCACACTTTGGACATGGTAAACGACTTAAAAGCCTCCGCTGACATAGCACATCAAGAAGACCAAAAGTAATGACGGAGAGAATACCGGCAATTGGAGTCGCGTAAGCGACACCTCGAAAATTTTCCAGGTAAATTCCGAGTCCAAAAAGTGTAAACGCCGGGATAGCTAAAAGCGAACTTTGAAACTCCACTCGCCGACAGGCACCTTGATACGGCATACGGGTTGGTTGAGATGAAAGTGGGGACATGAACGTAATGGAAGCTGAAATCGTCAGGCTTGGCTGGACTAGGGGCAGATTCTCGCCATCCAAGCGGAGCCGCCCAACCTTGGCAAGAGGGATGAAATCGCGGCAGCGCGTGCTCTTGCCCTTCTTATTCCCTTCTCACCAGCGTCACCTTCAACCCCGCAGCCTTCGCCAGCGCGGCCTGACGGAGGTCGCAGGTGATAAAATGCTTCACCTGGAGTTCGACGGCAGCCCCGACGTGAAACAGGTCAAAACTGCGCAGTCCGATGCGGTGGCAGTGTGAGGTGGAAAGCTCAACGGCCCGCTCGATGGCAGCATCCCACGGCATCGGTGTGGCTTGGAACAGACCTTTCGCCAGGCACCACTTCAGGCGGCGTTCAGCCTCCTGTTCTTCGATTTTCGCCCGTCGTTTGATCGCCGAGGTGCCGTTAGAGACCATGAAGGTGCGCAGACGCAGCGCATTCGTCACTTCGAGACGATGAAACGGTGTGTAGATCAAAAACGGTCTCCCGAGGCTCCTGTGGGCATCCACCGCCGACGCATTGTCCGCGTCATGAATCAGAAGCCGGGCCAGAAAGCTGGTGTCCGCGTAGGTCTTCATCAGCGTTCCCCGCGTGAAAATTCGAGCACTTGATCGAGCGAAGGCATTCCAGCCGGTGTTTCGCCACCGCCGAGCAAATCCTCAAAATGCTGCTCCCAGAGTACTTCACGGGACTCGCTACCTTTTTCCGAATGAATCACCGGTGCCGTCAAATCCCACAAAGCGGCACCACCGTCCGTGATGCGCACGGAGTGACCGCTGCTGGTCATTTTCTTCACGGACTTCGGATCGCGCAGCAAGGTGCGGAGAGGAATGGTCTTCATGCGTCTGACGCTACTGTCTGACATTTGATGAGTCAAGGCTGGCATCGAACTGGATCGCATCAAGCTTCAACGCCTCCGCCGCGACATCCAGATAGGCATCGACCAAATCGAGCGAGGCGAGTTTGTGGAGGATTTCGATGTGGAGAAGTTCCTCGCCGAAATTCGGCACGTGAGCCAGTGTGAAGCCTTTTCACCGATCTTGACCTTTTCGCGGGTTTCGTGGTATTCCGCTGCTGCATGAAAACACGTTCTTTTCTCCGGCTTGGCCTTTTCGCCACCTTCTCCGCCATTTCTGTGCTTTCCGCCAAGGACGAGGTGCAACTCGCCTACCCCTCCAAAGTGGCGGCGGCCAAAGGGAAGGAGCGTGAGAAGCTCTTCTCGGAATGGATGACCAATCAGGACATCACCGCCCACGTCGAGGAGATGGGCAAAAAGGGGCAGCAGATCCTCTTTTTTGAATACAACGCCCCTCGTGACAAATGGCGTGCCCTTTTCTCCAGCAAGGTGAGCTTCCGAGGCGGCTACTCTTGGTGGGTCTTTTACGGGGAGAAGGAAATGGAGGCCAAACTCAACAACGAGATCAAACTCGGTCGCCAGCCCGCCTTCATCACCCGTGAGGGCAATGCCTACGCCATGCTCTTCGTCACCCCGGAGCACCTGGAGCCTGCACGGAAGGAACTCGAGGCGCTGGGCGTCGGTGAGCCGAAGATCCGTAAGTGAGGCCGAGTGCAGGCAAGCCCGGAAGACTGACGTCTTCCGCTACGGGTTATCGTAGGCCAAACAGCTCCTGCCATGACCATCCAATGCGAACGGCGATGGTGTAGGGCGCGAAATGGTGGTCGATCTCTTCGATGATGCCTTCATCCAGCCGAATGCCGCGCTGGCGGAGCTTGCCAAGGAGTTCGAGGTGCTTGGCTTCGTTGGCAGGCTCACGAGGGAAGATTTGGTCAAGACGATCCACCTCGGCCCGCCAAGCGGTGAGAGTGGATTCGGACGTCATGGCATGAAGACCTGCTTTTCCGATGGCTGGACCAAACAAAGCGAGCAGCGCAAACGATACAAACAAGCTCGCAAGTCTCCTGAAGGTGACTGGACGAAGCACGAACATATAAATTCAGGTGAGCAGATTGAGCGGAAGACTCACGTCTTCCGCTACGGGGCGAATGACATGCTTACTTCCCTGCCACCTTCGTTCCCTGGCTCGGGAGCGTGCGGACGCGCTGCGTCGGAGTCAGGCCGTATTTATTGGGCTCATACATGGCCTCGATGCGGGCGGAAGGGGCGGTGGTGTCGCCTTCGGCGATGACGCGGGCGAGGTATTGGAGGGTGAACTTGCCTTTGGCGGGGGCGTAATCGGTGAAGAAGAGGGCGCGGTCGGTGCGGATCTCGCGGTGGTCGCAGAACCAGGGCTGGGTGCCGTCGGGGAGCTGCTCGCCTTCGCGGGCATTCATGCTGGCGAACTCAGGATTGATGGCCTCGAAGACGGAGGGAAGCGGATCATCGATGGCGAGGTAGCGATCCCCGCCGCCGATTTCGATGGCGAGGCTGACGACGACCATGTCGCCGACGCGGAGGTCGTCGATGCCGGTGGTGGTGCCGTCGATGTTGAGCTTCTCATAGCTGCGCGAGATGGCGTAGCCTTTGTTCTCGCCGGCGAACTCGCGGGAAGGCGGGAAGGACTTGGCCTCGATGCGGCCGAAGACCTGGCGGTCGGCGGGAACCTCAACGCGAAGCGGCTTGGCGGCGATCTTGTCGTTGAGGACGAAGTTCACGCTCGCCGTGGTGGCGGGGCCAGTGAGGTTGAGCTCGGGGCTTTGTGCATCCCAGATGGCTTTCGCGAGCAGCGGGTCGCCGCTCTTCTTCAAGCTGCGCTCATAGGCGGTGAGAGCGGTGAGCGTCCACGCATTCGCGTAGGTGTTACCCCAGTCGCCTTTGCCATTGCGGGATTGCAAGATGCTCACGGCGAGCTTTTCGGCATCTTCGGTGAGGCCGAGGTGGGTGTAGCAAATGAGGCGCAGGGCTTTGTTCACGCCGCTGCCAGCCCAGTGGCCCCAGATGATGGGTGGAGGCGCAGGTGTGGAAGGCTTCGCGGTAGGTTTGGTGGTCTTTTTGCCCTTCGTGGATTTTTCGGAAGGTGGCGGCGCGGGAGGTGCGGGGGGCTTCCAGCCGAGCGTGTCCTTGATCTGCTGCTCTGGCGCATTGCTGAGGCACATCGAGAGCGCCAGGTAGAGACGGGTGACCTCGGGAAGGCGGTCGCGTTTGGCAAAGAGGAGGTTCTGGTAGGCGGGCTCGGGCTTGCCGGCTTTTGAAAGCGTGTAGAGAGCGAAAGCGGCATCGGTGATGACATACAGGTCCTTCTCTTCTTCGAGACCGCGGAGCTTCTTGGAGAGGAACTCGACGAGCTTGTTGATCGTCTCCTCCGGCACGGCAGCGCCTTGATCACGGGCACGCAGCAGCATGAGGCCTCCGTAGGCACTGCCCCAGAGCGTGGGTTCTTGGCCGCCGGGCCAATAGGCGAGGCCGCCTTCATCGGTGGTCATTTGCAGCACCTTGTTCACGCCGGCCTGGATGGCGGCCTTGGCTTTGCCACCGCTGAGTTGGGCGGGGAAAAGGGCTTCGTATTTGCCGAGGGCGAGCCATGGCATGGTGGCGGAGGTGGTTTGCTCGACGCAGCCATAGGGATACTGCAAAACGTAGTCGAGAGCATCGCGGGCTTCGTAAAGGCGAGTATTGCTCACGCTAACGGAGAGCGTGCCTTCGCCTTCGAGGATGGCAGGGTTGACCTTCTCAATGAGGTTCGCTGGCGGTTCCTTGCCGTCGATGCGCACATAGCGCACATCACGCAGCTCGGGCAGTGGGTGCTTCACCTCAAAAGTGGACTCGGTGGCGTCGTTGACGGCTTCGGGGAAGTCGAGGCTCTTCGTCACCCATTTCCACTTTGAGGTGCCTAGATTCACAAACTGCACCGGGAAGGCCGTGGCGGCGGTTTCGCCTGCTTTGATGTCGAGAACGACCTTCTGCGTCTTCAAATCGCCTCCGGCATCCGCTTTGAACGCGGCGGGGATGAAATCGCGCTTCTCGACGATGAAGCTGGCTCCGCCATCGAGTTCGAGGCTGACCTCGACCTTGCCGGAGTTTTTCGTGGTGTTGTGGACGATGCCTTTGACGAGCACTTCATCGCCGATGCGGGCAAAGCGTGGCACGGCAGGATCAATCATGAGCGGCTTGTTGATCGTGAAAGCGCCTTCGCCGCTGCCGAAACGGTCCACGCCATGCGCGGCGACGGCCATGATGCGGTAACGCGTGAGATTGTCCGGGGCAGTGACGCTGGCGCTGACCTTGCCCGCCGCATCCGTGGTGGCGGAGGCGAGCCACAGCGGTGTGGCAACGAAGTTTTTGCGTACGGTGATGTTGCCCATCTGATGGTCGTCATCGCCACCGCCGATGACGAAGCCCTTGTTGCCACGATCCCGCGCGGCGATTTCTTCAGGCAGCAGGCCGTCGTAGGAGGTGAAGCTATCAATGGCGAGCGGGAACTCCGCGTGGAAGAACTCGGAGGGGTTCGGCGTGACGTGCGCCATGAGGCTCAGCACGCCTTCATCGACGGCGTAGAGCGTGACATCGGCCCCGCTGACTGGCTGACCCTTCGCATCGGTGACGATGGTGGAGACGTTCACGGCCTCGGCAGGCTTCACCTCGGCTTTGTCGGATGAAATGGCGAGTTTGAGGTCTTTGGCATCGCTCACCACTTTGAGGGCGCAGTAGCCCACGCGATACTCGGGCATCTTGTCCTTCTTCGGGCTGCTGGCGCTGCCGCGAATAACAATGACGGAGACATACATATTTGGTGCTTCGGCATCGGTGATGGGCACGCGGACGACGGGATTTTCGAGGGTGAGCTCGGTGGTGAAGCTGTGGTGGATCTTGTTTCGCTCGACGGTGACGAGAGCGGTGCCAGCGATGGGCGTTTTCACCACGATCACAGCTTCCTCGCCGGGTTTGTATTCGGTTTTCTCCGGCTGGAGGCTCATGCGCGAGCCGTCTTCCATCGCCCAGGGGAATTCATTGCCGCCGACGACATAGAACGGCATGCGCGAGAGCACTTTCGTGCCATTTGGATCGACCGACTCCGCTGTGACGAAGTAGATGCCGCCATGCGCCGGTGTATAGGCGATGGTGGCGCTTTGAGCGCTGCCGCCGGTGGTGGGCTTCAGTTCATGGGCTTGCTTGTATTCTTCCAGAAGCACCACCTGATCCTTCGTGGTCGTGCCGCCGCCTGCGGTGGCGATTTTCAGCGTGTGATACTGCTGACGCTCGATTTTGACATCGACCTTCACCGGCACGCCGGGAGCCGCGCCCTTCGGATCAATGCCGATGACTTCCAAATTCACCGCCTTGCCTGCCGTGGCGAAATACTCCGGTCCTTTCAAACCGAGGATGAACTGCGCACCCGGCACCTCGAACTCCTCGGCGGCGCTCACCGTCTGCTCGTTCACATCCGTCACTTCGGCGCTGACACGGACCTTCTGCGGAAGTGCGGCACGATCTGGCGGCGGCATCGGCAGCTCCAGCGTGGCAGTGCCGTCGTCGGAGATGAGCAGGTCGCCATTCACAAACCACTCGGTTTCTTCGGTGTCGTTACGGTTGATGTAGTCGCCATCGGCATCGCGATCCTGCGCGTAGTGCGCCCAAGCCGGTGCATCGCCAAAGGAGTAGTCCTTGAAGGTGGCGGGCGGCTGATACTGCCGCGTGGCATTGGCGCTCCACTCGATGCCAGCGACGGAGAGCGACTTGCCCATGTAATAATTGGCCTTCAGCGGCACCTGGATGCGGTCTTTGCCAAACTGGATGGTCTTCGTATCGAGCTTCACCTCGAAGGTGTTCGGCTTGTAGTCATCAATGCGGAAGCTCATGCCGCCGCCGTTGCTCACGTTGCTGTTTTCATTCGTCGTGGCGAGGCTGATGTTGAGGTCATACCAGCCTGCGGGACCGGTAGGCAGCGCGATATCATCCGCCCAGGCACCATTCGCCGTGAAGGTGACTTCTTTGTCCACCACCACGCGATAACGCGGATCGCGGATCGTCAGACGACCGGTCGCCGGAGCGGCATCGAGGCTCAAATCATCACCGACGAGCAAACGCGTGTGCGCTTTGAAGTGCGCGGTATCACCGGGCTTGTAGAGCGGGCGGTCGGAGAAGACGAAGGTGCGGCGCTGCGGCTTCCACACGCTTTCATAGGTCTGATTGATGTCCCACGGCACGCTAACATTCGCATCGCCGCCATGGCACTCGATCACCGTGCAGTCGCCATCCTTTTCCGCGAGCACAAAGGCCGGCACGGCACTCGGCACACGAGCAATGCCACCCGCATCGGTATCGCCATAGCCGAGCAGCTTCGAATCACTGTCCACCATCGTAAGGCGCACGCCGGGAATGGCTTTGCCCGTTTCGAGCGAGGTGGCATAGACGAGTGACTCCTTGCCGTTGCTCTTCTGCATCAAACCGATGTCGGTGAACTGCACGAGCGTCTGCGTGACGACGCCTTTTTCCTTCAAACCGGCCGCCGCAGTGCCTTCCATCTCGATGAAGAGCGGTCCCGCAGGCTGCCCGGCGAGGATCTCACGCCAGTTGAGCTTCACAATCTCGCTTTGATCGAGCGGCTTGCTGATGGGGAAGCTGCGATCAAAGATCTGTGTGCCGGGATACTGGTCGATGGAAGTCGTCTTGTAGGCTTCCTTTTGCATGTCATTGCCGTAGAAGGCCGTGCGGTAGGCACGATACATGTCGAGCGCCTTCAGCAGCTCGGGCCCGTTGAGCTTCTTCGCCCGCACGCGAACCTGCGAGACATTCGCCGCGCTAAATTCATAGCTCGCGGAGCCTTTGGCCATCTGACCTTGGATGAAGGTCGGCGCGGCCACATAAGGCGGATTCGGCACAAAGGTGTCTTCAGCGACGAATTCCGCACTCAGTGGCATGCCATCGCCAGACGTGAGCGTGGGCGAGACCTTCACGGTGTACTTCTTGTTCACCTCAAAGCCGCCCGTGAGCGTCAGCGTGCGACCGCTGATCTCCGCTTTGAGTTCACCCACAGGCGCAGGCTCGATGCTGACGAGCGCGGCGATCTTCTTGGTGATCTCGGCGATCTGCTCTGGCTTCATCGGCTCATCGGAAGGCGGGAGAAGGTTCTTGTTTGTTTCGATGTCGAGATTGTAGGGCGCATCGAAAGGCGTGTGTGCGGAGATTGACCTCACGGCGAAGGCGCGAATCTCGCCGAGATCGACGGAGTCGCCTTTGGCGAGCTGATGATGGCCCGAGGAGTTCGGGAGAGCCTCCACCAATTCGAGACGCCACTTGCCCACCGGCAGGGGCTGCGCTGGCTCGACCACGATGGAGCTGAGACGAATGACACCCGCAGCGAGCGATGGCTTCGCTTTGGCGATCTGCTCGGCCCAGGTCTGCTGCGGCTCAGCATTGCGCAGCTCGAAATCCTTGCCGGTGGCATAACGAACGACCGCCACCACACCTTCGGGATTCTGCTCGGAGACGAATTTGATGTGCTTTCCGGCATCGGCGGCATTCACGTTGTCGTTGAACTCGAAGAGGAACTTCGGACTGCGATTCTGCGCGTAGTCGTCATACCACTTCGGATACTGATCGGTGATCTGAAAGCGGGCGCTCGTCACCGAATCGAGGGTTTCGGCCGAGAGCGGCTTGCCCGCGAGATCCACGAGGCCGCTGCGCAGTTTAAAATCATAGCTCGAAGCAAATTTCGGCGATTGAGCGAGTCGGAAATGACCGCTGCGCGTGCTCGTCCACTCAAAGGTGCCCTGCAAATCCGGCACGACGATGACCGGTGCTTCGTTGTCCACCTTGCCGATCTTTTCCTTCGCCACCATCGGCGTGGGAAAGACGACCTCGATGGTGGAATCCGGCGCGAGCTCCGCCGGATTGATGCTGATCTTGGCCTCCAGAGCCGCAGCGGGTTTGGATTCGGTGGCGGCAGCACGTCCCTTGGTAGGAGCGGCGGAGAGAGACGGCGTGAACGTCGAAAGAGCCAGCATCATGACTGGCAACAGCGCGAGGCTGAGAGAAGTTTTCATGGGTGAACAGAGTTCGCCCGGAGAGTAGCACCGCCGCAGAGCGTGCGAATGAAATGTTGGTGAATTTGAGCGGACGCGGGGACTTTAAACCGGCGCTTGCCAGCCGATGCCTGAACTCCATACTCTCCACATGAAGACCGTCGTAAATCCTGGCCGAAAAGCTCAACGAGCCGCTTCCCTGTCCAAATGGGTGATTTGCGGCCCTGAGAAGCGGCCAACGCGTGAATCGCTGCTCCATGAAGACGCGGCCTTTCTGGCCCGGATGAGCCACGGATCAAAAGCGACCCAGTCATCGATTGAACTGGTGAGGGAAGGCCGCTGAACCCATCGAATCAGCAGCCCGCATGAGCCTCGTCATTGATGCCAATGTCTTTGTGGCCTCTGCTCTGGCTGAAGACAGATTTCATCATGTGTCGCAGCAGTTTCTCTTCGAGGCACGACTGGCAGGCGAGGCCATCTACGAACCCGTGCTCGTCCTGGCCGAAGTGGCTGGCGTGATTTCACGAGTGCGTCAGGATCATTCCCTTGGTGATGTGGCCGTCCTGCGAATCGAGAACTTTCCACGAACGCGGCTCCGCATCGCCGACGGCCCTTTCGCACGGCGAGCCGCTCGATTAGCCGCCCGCCATCGGCTGTCGGGCGCAGATTCTCACTATGCGGCTCTGGCAGTGGAGTTCTCTTCCACGCTGATCTCTCTCGATGGGGCGTTGCTGGACTTGGATGCCGCAGGCGTTCTCTCAGCCAAGACACCCGAGGTCTGGCTCGCCGAGCATGGGATGTGAGACTATTCCGAGGCCCACTCCCGCCCCAACAGCGCACACTTCCGCTCATGGCCCCAGCGATACTGGCCGATGATGCCGGTCTCGCGGATGACGCGGTGACAGGGGATCAAATAGGCGAGCGGATTGGCTCCGACGGCGGTGCCGACGGCGCGGGAGGCTTGGGGAGAGCCAATGGCCTTCGCCAGATGGCCATAGCTGATGACGGCACCGGGAGGGATGCGCAGCAGCGCCCGCCAGACGCGGAGCTGGAAGGGCGTGGCTCGCACAAAGGCTTTCAAATCGCCACCGGGGCCGTTTTGGAAGATCGGCCAGGCGATTTCACGCACGGCGGCATCGCTCCAGCGGAAGCGAGCTTTCGGCCAAGCCGCCTCGATCTCGCGGCGATCTTCGTTTTCAACAAAGGCGAGGTGACAGAGGCCACGCGGTCCATTTCCGAGGCAGGCGAGACCAAAGGGCGTCTCCGCAAAACCCGCGACGATCTCCCAACCTTCGCCACCGGCTTTGATTTCACCCGGCGAGGCAGCCTCCAAGGTCACGCAGAGATCGTGAAGACGGCCCGGTGAGGACAAACCGGCTTCTAAAGCGGCATCGAGCACCGTTTCACCGCGCTGAAGGCGTTCGCGGGCTTTTTCGGCGGTGAGACATTGCAGGAAATCCTTCGGCGTCACACCCGCCCAACGGCTGAAAAGGCGGTGAAAGTGCGATTCGCTCAGTCCGGCCTCGGCGGCTAGCACATCAAGCCCCGGCTGCTCTTCCGAATGAGCATCCAGATAGCGGATGATGCGGGCCACACGCTCGTAGTCGTTCATGGGGGCGATTCTGGCGCGGAGTCGCCATCGAGCCACCCGGTTCTTGCGGTGAAAAGCAGAAGCGTGACGAATGCGTCGCTCGAAATTCTTGCCGGGGCATCTCCGCGCCTTAAAGTCCCCTTCCCCATGCCTGAAGCCCCCAAACAACCGCACCCTCTTGGCGATCTTCTTCTCACCGTCGTGCTACCCTCGCTCGTGCTGGAGCATCTGAGCAAGCCGGAGCGGCTCGGACCGGCCTGGGCGCTGGTGGCGGCGCTGATTCTGCCCCTCGGATTTGGCGTGTGGTGCTTCATGCAAAAGCGTGGGCTAAATTTTTTCTCCATCTTCGGCCTCATCGCCGTGATCGTGACCGGCGGCCTGGGGCTGATGAAACTCGATCCCATGTGGTTTGCGGCCAAGGAAGCAGCGTTTCCGATGTTTCTTGGCCTCGCCTTTCCACTCAGCCTGCGCTGGGGCAAGCCGCTGGTGTCTGAGCTGCTGCTCAATCCGCAGGTCATCAATGTGCCGCTGATCAACAAGTCCCTCGACACGCCGGAGAAGAGGCTCGGCTTTGATGGGCTGCTGCGCCGTTCCTCCTGGGGCATGGCGCTGACGATGCTCGGCAGTGCGGTGGCGAATTTTGCCCTCGCCTGGTATCTGCTGAACGGACAAATCCCTGGCAGCGAGGCTTACACGAAGGCCATCGGTCGGCTGAACTGGGTGAGCTTCATCGTTATCGGCATCCCGCTCGTCGCCGCGACCATGGCGCTGCTGTTCTGGATGCTGCGCGGTATCTCGACGCTCACGGGATTGGAACGCGATGACTTCATGAATGGCGGACAAACCGTGCGCCGTCAGGTGAGCAACCCGCCGTGAAGGGCAAAAAAGAAGGTTTACGAAGAAGAACTGGCCTGTGGCGGGCGATACTGCGGTCCGCCATGATCAAATCCGCTCTCCTGCTCCCGTTCCTGCTCGCTGCGCCGCTTTCGGCTGCTGAGGTCTTTGAAGCCGCGCTCGGTCGCGAAGGCGAGCTGCCCCAAGGAAAGGAAGCCGATGGCATTCTCGGTGATTTCGTGCTGCGCAGCGACAAGGTGGAGGCTCTCATCTCGCAGAACGCACCGAACCGCCGCGCCAACATGAGCACCTTTTACGGCGAGGACGGCGTCACGCCGGGAGCCATGTATGACCTCACGCTGCGCGGCGCAGGCAATGACCAGCTCGTGATTTATAGCCCCTGCGGCCACGGCCAGGTCAGCTATGTGAAGATCGCCAACGTGAAGGAGGAAGGCAGCGCCGCCGTGGAGTCCGTGACGACCGCAGCGAAGAATGGCGGCGTCTTCAAGCGGCATGAATACCGCGTCAAAGACGGCGTGCAGGGCATCTTCATCACCACCGTGCTGCGCAACGAGACCGACAAGCCGCAGAAGACGTTTACCAAGGATGATTTCACCCGCTTCGACAGCACCGGCACCACCGATGGCATTCGCTGGGCTGATGCGATCAATCCGGCGCACAAGTGCGGTTATGCCTTTGCCACGCTGAACGTCTCCGGTATCGAAAAGCTGGCCGACACCATCGAATTGCAGCCAAAGCAGGAAGTCGTCATCTCGCGCTTCTTTGCCGTCGGCACCTCACCGGCGCAGGCAGTCGGTGAAGTGCGTGCGGTGAAGGGTGACAAGGTCTCTCTCGTCAGCGGACAGATCACCGGCCCGGATGGCCACGGCATCGCCACGGCCTCGATCCTCGTTCCAGAAGGCAAAACCACGATTTCAGGCTACCCGGATGCCGAGGGCAAGTTCAGCTTGAAACTGCCAGCCAACATCACAGAGCTCGTCGTCACCGATTTGGGCCGCCCGGATGCCAAAACGAGCACCACCGCAGCCAAAATGACGATGCAAAGCGCCGCCGGCATTCGTTTTGCCATCACTGGCGAGGACGGAAAGCCCCTGCCCTGCAAAGCGCACTTCGCTCCGCTCGATGAAAAGGCAGCGAAGCTCGATCTCGGCCCCAAATGGCGTGCCCACGGCTGCGTGGACCAATATCACAGCGAGAACGGCCACTTCACCCAGCAGCTCCCGCCAGGTAAATACCATGTCGTTGTGGTCCGTGGGCCGGAGTATGCTCACCTCGCCCAAGACATTACGGTGGAAGCAGGCAAGGTCACCGAGTTCAAAGGCACGCTGAAGCGCCTCGTGGACTCCAAAGGCTGGATCAGCGCCGACTTTCACAACCACAGCACGCCTAGCGGCGACAACGTCTGCGACACCGATGGCCGCCTCATCAACATCGCCGCCGAGCATCTCGAGTTTGCTCCGACCACTGAGCACAACCGGCTTTACGACTGGGAACCCACCATCAAGGCCCTCGGCCTCGAAAACCACATCAAGACCGTCAAAGGCATGGAGCTCACCGGCAGCCGCCAGCACTTCAATGCCTTCCCTTTTGAGCCAGAGCCGCTGAAGCAGGACGGCGGTGCTCCCGTGTGGAATGACGACCCTCGCATCACCGCTCTCACCCTGCGCCGTTGGCAGGGCGAGCGGGCGGATCGCTGGATTCAGTTCAACCACCCCGACCTCGGAAACATGTTCAATGACCGCAACAGCGATGGCTTGGCTGATGGCGGCTTTGTCGGTGTCGGCGATATGATCGACGGCTCCGAGAGCGAAAACGGCCCCGGCACGGACATCCTGGCGGAGTCGCCATTTCATCTCAGCCGTCCCAAAGGCGCACTGGCTATGAAGGCCAGCACCGTGCGTGAATTCATCTGGCGTCAGCTTTTGAATCAAGGCCTTCGCATCGTCGCCGTGGGCGTGGCGGATGCGCACAGTGTGTATGGCAACGGCGTCGGCTGCTGGCGCTGTTATTTGCCATCGACCACCGATGAACCGGCAAAGATCGACTGGGCGGAACTTTCACCGCACGCCAAAGCCGGGCACATGGTCCTGAGCACCGGCCCCTTCCTCGAAGTGACCACGCAGAATGGCAAAATCGCCGGGGATGATGATCGCTGCACCGGCGGCATCGACCTCAATGTCCGCGTGCAATGCACGGACTGGCTCGACATCGACCGCGTGCAGGTGCTCGTGAATTCCCGGCCCGATCCAAAGCTCAATTTCACCCGTCAAAGCCATCCGCAGATGTTCAAGGACGGCGTCGTGAAGTTTGCCGAGAAGATTCATGTGCCACTCCAGCAGGATGCGCATTTGATCGTCGTCGCCATCGACGAAGACGGCAACGAAGCCATCGGCTTTGGCACCAGCGACTACGCCAAGATGCGCCCCTGCGCCTACAACAACCCCATCTGGGTCGATGCCGATGGCAACGGCTTCACACCGAACCATGACACACTCGGCTTTGACCTTCCCGTGGGTGGTTTGAACGCCGACAAAGCCAAGGCCCAACTCGAACGAGCGGGGATGGGCGAGAAAAAGTAATCTCCAATCAGAACCCTGGCCTCAACTTTCACCATGCTCACCTTCGACGCCCACCTCGACCTTTCTCTCAATGCCCTCGGCGGCTTCAACCGTGATCTGCGTCTGCCGGTTCATGAAATCCGCCGCCGTGAGGCGGGCATGACGGGCAAAGGCCGCGCCTGCGGCACCACGGCCTTCCCGGAGATGCGAAAAGGCAAGGTCGGCATCTGCGTGGCCACCCAACTCGCTGGCTGCATGCCCGGCGTCTCGCCCATCGCAAACTGGATGTCTCCCGAGCAAGCCTGGGCGGAGACGCAGGGCCAGCTCGCGTGGTATCGCGCCATGGAAGAGGTCGGGCAGATGTCGCAGATCACCAATCTCCGTGAGCTCAATGAAGCGGCCGCCCTTTGGACGGATGAAAGCATCCCGGACGAGACGAAGCCCATCTGCTACATCCTCAGCCTCGAAGGCGCGGACAGCATTCGCAGTGTCGGCCATCTGGAGGATGCCTATGCGCAGGGCCTGCGTGCGATGGGTCCCGCACACTACGGCGTGTGCCGTTATGCCCATGGCCATGACCAGATGGGTCCGCTGCGCCCCGGCGGCAAGGAATTGATCCAGGAGATGGACCGCCTCGGCATCATCCTCGACGTCACGCATCTGAGTGATGAATGCTTCTGGCAGGCGCTCGACATCCATCACGGTACCGTCTGGGCCTCTCACAGCAATTGCCGCGCTCTCGTGCCTGATCCGCGCCAGTTCAGCGATGATCAAATCAAAGCTCTCATTGAGCGTGGTGGCGTGATGGGAGCCGCTCTGGATGCCTGGATGATGATCCCCGGCTGGATTCGTGGCAAAACCACGCCGCAGGAGTCCGGCCTGAAGCTCGAAGTCATCTGCGATCACATCGACCACGTCTGTCAGCTCGCGGGCAATGCCCTCCACAGCGGCATCGGCACCGATCTCGATGGCGGATACGGCACTGAGCAGACTCCCGAGGATCTCGATACCATCGCCGATCTCGCCCGCATCCCTGCCATGCTCGAAAAACGCGGCTACACGCCCGAGGATATCGCCAACATCATGCACGGCAACTACCTCCGCCTGCTGCGTGAAGCCTGGGCGGAGTGATACAGAACGTCATCATGATCTGTGATTCCCCGCAGATTATGGTTTGGAAGCAACCTGTGGCATATCCGTTCTGGATTCACAAAGGTGGTTCATCAAGAAAAGTTCGTGCATTCAGCGATTGGAGTGCGTCTGGCGGTTCCCCTCACCTAACCTCTCCCCGCAGCCTGACCAAAAAAGCAGGCGAACACGTCCAGCGGGGAGAGGAACTGAAAAAGGCACGGCATGAGTCTAGGCAGTTTTACCTTCTTCGATTACGGGCTGACGCGGCATGATGTCCTAGGCGCACGATCCGGTCCCTCTCCCCGCGAACGGTGGCCGAAGTCTTCAACGTATGATGCGGGGCTAGCGAAGCGCCGCGAAGCGAAAGGTTAGGTGAGGGGACATCGAACGATCTTACGCCAGAGGAATGCACCAGATGATGACGCGAGGCAGATCACCCGATCCGGCTCATGCTCACAAACACCAGCGTCGGCTTTCCATCTTCGCGGGCCTGCAGCAAATCGACGCGGAATTCGAGCTGCCAGTCGTTGAGTTCTTCGGGATCGACGAGGACTTGGTTCACACGCCATGTCTGACCATCTTCGCTCGGTTCCACATAGGTGTGGCGGCCATTGCGGGCTTCATTGTCGAGACGGATGCGGTCGTGGTTGGCGAAGTAATCGTCGAGTTCGGCGTGGTCGATCTTGCCGCTGATGATCTGCTGCATGTAGCGGAAGATTTCCGTGCGAATGAGTGCAGTGAACTCCCGTTTGTTCCGCGTGATGTCGGGAGCTTCGACGGGCTTTTCTTCAACCTCGTCGGGTTTGTAATTCGGATCACGCAGCTTTTCCCATTCGTCGAGCAGGCTCGAATCCGTGCCGCGAAGCACACCGGCGAGCCACGCTTCCATTTCCTGCAACGCTTCGTTCTTGAAGCTTTCCGGCACGGTCTGCGCCAGCACCTTGTGAACGCTGGAAAGGTGGCGCAGCAGCACGCCTTCGGCGCGGTGGAGGTCGTAGTCGTGGATGTAATCGGCAAAGCTCCGGAAGTTCTCAAACATCTCCCGCACGATGCTTTTCGGGCGGATGTTCTCCTGGCCGACCCATGGGTGAGCATCACTAAAAGCATTGAAGGTGCTGTAGATGAAGTCGCGGCAGGGTTTGGGGTATTCCAGCTCCTCTAGCTTGGCGATGCGTTCTTCATAAGGCACGCCTTCGTTCTTCATCGCCGCCATGGCTTCGTCTTTCACTTTGCTGAGCTGGCGACGCAGAATGACGTCCGGGTTTTCGAGGATGGACTCGCACAGCGTCAGCACATCCGCTGCGTAGGTGGCGGAGGCGGGATCGATCAGCGCCAGCGTGTCGATGAGATACAGCGAGAGCGTGTAATTCAGCGAAAAGTCGTCCTGCAGCTCCACATTGAGCCGCAGCTTGGTGCCATCGGCTTCGCGTTTGGAAGGCGGGATGACTTCCACGATCTTCCGCTGCACCAGCGCTCGAAAAAGCTGCCACGCCCGCTTTTCGTGCTGCGTCTTCGCGTTCGTCGTTTCGTGCGAATCGGTGATGAGCTGGCGCATCGCGGCGCAGGCATCGCCTTGGCGACTTAGCACCTGAAGCAGCATGCCGTGTGAAACTTGAAAACGAGACAGTAGCGGCTCTGGAGCGGCGGATTGGAGCTTTTTGAAGGTGTCCTCATTCCAGCCGACAAAACCTTCTGGTGGCTTCTTTTTGACCATCTTGCGCAGCTTCTTCACATCCCCTGCCGCCTTGGTCTCCATCTTGGCATTTTCGATGATGTGCTCCGGTGCCTGACATACGACGTAGCCCACATCATCATAACCGCGACGCCCCGCACGACCGGTGATCTGGTGAAAGTCACGCGCCGTGAGCGTGGCGACCTTTTCGCCGCTGTATTTGCTGAGTCGCGTGAGCAGCACCGTGCGAATCGGCACATTCACACCGACGCCGAGCGTGTCCGTGCCACAGATCACTTTCAGCAGGCCTCGCTGCGCCAGTTTCTCGACCAGCAAGCGGTACTTCGGCAGCAAACCGGCATGATGAATGCCCACACCATGGCTCAGGTATTTTTTCACCTCCTTGCCATACGGGCTGGTGAACTTCGCCCCGGCCATCAGCTCCTTGATGGAGGCCTTTTCGGCTGTTGAGCAGAAATTCAGGCTCATGAGGTCCTGCGCCGCTTGAGCGGCCTCATTCTGGGTGAAGTGGACGAGATAGACCGGCGCTTTGTTGGCCTCCACCAGCTCCTGCAGCGTCACATCGACGCCCGTTTGCACATAGCTGAACTCCAGCGGCACCGGGCGCTCATACGATGCCACGATGGTCGTCTCTGCTTTCGTCAACTGAGTGAATCCTTCTTTGAAGAAAGCCGAGCCACCCATCGTGGCCGACATGAGCAGGAAACGCGACTGGCTCATGGTGAGCAGCGGCACCTGCCAGGCTACGCCGCGTTCTTTGTCCGAGTAGTAGTGAAACTCGTCCATGATGACCTCGCGGAACGGAGCCTCCGCGCCATCTCGAAGGGCGTAGTTGGCGAGAATCTCCGCCGTGCAGCAAAGGATCGGCGCCTTGCGATTCACCGTCGCATCGCCCGTGGCCATGCCGACATTGTCGGGACCAAAGTCGCGACACAGCGCCAGGAATTTTTCATTCACCAGCGCCTTGATCGGGCAGGTATAGACGGATCGCCGCCCCTTCGCGAGAGAGCGGAAATGCAGCGCCAATGCCACCAGCGACTTCCCCGAGCCGGTGGGCGTGTTGAGGATCACGTTGCGATCATCGAACAACTCCAAAATGGCCTCTTCCTGCGCTGGGTAGAGTTCCAGCTTCTTCTCCGCCACATAATCAAGAAACGCCGCCAACAGCTCGTCATTGGAGCAGTCGGTGGATTTTGGAAGTCGGCGCAGCAGCGGATGGTCGGACATGGGGGCGGTAGGCTCAGGACCGGCGGTGGTCTTCGTAGCGATCTCCGAGGCGGGAGAAGGCTTTGGGATCATGCCCCACGATGCTTCCGTCCATGATGAGCGTGATGGCCGCCTGCCATGCGTCATTTTCGCCCATGCGATGCGTGGTGCGACGCTGAAGAGCTGCTGAAACCTCGGCATGGCGATGATGAATGCCTTGCCACCGGTATTGAGAAAGATGGTTTCTGACCGCAGCCGCGTCTTCAGCGCCTTCGAGAACCTCGGCCAGCGTAACCGGGCTGATCCAACACGAACGGTTTTTGTTTCGGCGCAGCCATTCCCACGCTGGCCCAGGTCGCGCATCGGCGACCTCATTGAGGAGGTCGATCACGAAGGAGGAATCCAGCAGGCAGTGGCGATGTCTCATGCTTTGCGGATGCGGAGTTTTTCATTTCCCATCTGCTGCTGGAGTTCTCGCAGAATGTCGTCACCTGTCACCAACATGCGATTTTGGATCATCTCACGAACAAGCGCCGCCGTCGAGACGCCCGCTTTGGCGGCTTGAGCGGTCAGGCGTTTTTTCTCCGGTGCGGGGATGCGAATGGTCAGCGTGGACATGTCGGCATCTTACCTTCCTGACTGGCGTGGAGTCAACCTCACAGGCGCTCGGCAGGTTTGTATTCTCCCGCCTCTTTCTGGTGGTCCCTGAAGCGAAGGCATCAATCCACAAACACAAACGCGTTCGAGTTCAGCAGGGCAAGGCAGTAGTCCTTCACCGCTTCGGCGAAGCTGCCGGCGAGGGCGGTTTGTTTTTCGAGGAAGAGGAGGCCAGTTTTGAGTTCGGCGGGGGTTGGTTCGCGGGAGAGGCAGGTGCGGGTGGCTTCGGTGAGGATTGGTTCGGCTTCGGAGCCGTGTTTCGAGGTGAGAGAGGTGGCGAGGGCGGCGGCGGTGGCGTTGACGAAATCGGAGTTTAGCATCGTCAGGGCTTGCGGGGCCGTGGTGGACTCGTTGCGGCGGCTGCAACTGGCCTGGGCATCGGGGCGGTCGAAGAGTTCGAAGAGCGGATGGCGCAGGTTGCGGCGTGCAAAGGTATAGATGCTGCGGCGGCGATGCTCGACGGGATCGGCGGTGACCTCGATCTGCTTTTTGAGCAGGGTGGAGGTGATCTCCGGCGGCAATGGCAGACGCACGCTGGGGCCGCCGCTCTTGAGTTTGAGCTGGCCGCTCACGCTCAACAAGGCATCACGCAGCATTTCGCCGGTGAGGCGTTTTTGCTGCGGCACGGCCTGGCGGTAGGTGCGGGACATGACGAGGCGCTTGTGAAGGCTTTTGAGGCTCCAGTTTTGACGCGGAAGCTCGGCGGCGAGCCAGTCGAGCAACTCGGGATGCGTGGGAGCCTCGCCTTGATGACCGAGATCGCCGGGATTGCCGGCCAGCGGTTTGCCGAAGTGCTGCTGCCAGAGGCGATTGGCCATCGAGCGGAGGAAAAGCACGTTGTCACGGCTCGTGATCCATTTCGCGAGAGCGAGCCGGTCGGGCTTTTCTGCTGCGGCAGGCTTCGTGAGGCCGATTCGAGGAAAAGCAGGCTGCACGGCAGGTCCGGAACGTTTTGATTCGCCACGCACGAAGACCACGCTCGCGGGCACACCTTCATGGAAGACACGCACCACGGGGCCGATCTGCTTGCGCTCCTTCGGCAGCACGGTGGCATCGAAAAAGGCCCGCAAACGATAAAAGTCCGCCTGGCTGATGGGATCATACGGATGCTCGTGGCACTGCGCACAGCCGAAGGTGAGCCCGAGGCACACGGTGCCGACCGTGGCGGTCATGTCGTTGAGGAAGATATGGCGGCGTTCGATCTGGTTGTTCACGTCCGGCATGTCCGGCCCGGCGAGGAGGAAGCCGGTGGCAGCCTCAACGCCCATCAAATCTCCCGCGAGCTGCTGCTGCACGAATTGATCGAATGGCATGTCCTTGTTCAGCGCCTCGATCACCCAGTCTCGATACTGCCAGGCCCGGCTCCGCTCCTCATCAAACTCAAAGCCATCCGACTCCGCGAACCGGGCGAGATCCAGCCACCACTGCGCCCAGTGCTCGCCATATCGTGGAGAGGCGAGCAGGCGGTCCACGAGGGACTCGAATGACGAATGATGAATGACGAATGATGAAACCTCTTCGGGTGTTGGCGGCAGGCCCGTGAGGTCAAAGGTCACGCGGCGGATGAGCGTGGCGGCATCGGCTTCTTTTTCGATGGGCGTTTTCATCGCCACGACTGCGTCGAGATCAACGGCATCCACCTTCGTGAGCGGTTTCCAGGCCCAGTGCTCACGATCCTTCGCGGTGATCGGCCGCTCGTCCTTCACCGGATCATTCGAGGCACGAATGGCCGCCGCCTCCACCGCTGCACCCCATGACAAAACGAGCGCCGCCAAGGTCATGCCGCATCGTTTCTTCACGCGAGCACTCCTTTCACGACATGGGACTCCCCCACGCCGGTGAGCTTCTCATCGAGGCCGTTGTGCTTGAAGGTCAGCCGGTCGTGATCGAGGCCGAGGAGGCGCAGAATCGTCGCGTGAAGGTCGTGCACATGCACTTTGTCCAAAGAGGCCCGCAGGCCAAACTCATCGGTGGCTCCGTGGATGTGGCCGTGCTTCACACCGGCCCCAAAAAGCACGGTGGTGAAGCCCCAGGGATTGTGATCGCGGCCCACGCCCTTTTCGCTCATCGGCATGCGGCCAAACTCACCGCCCCAGATGACAAGCGTGTCTTCCAAAAGCCCACGCTGCTTCAGATCGCGGATCAAACCGGCCACCGGCTTGTCCGTGCGGGCGGCGTAGTCGGTGTGGTTCTTCAAAACGTCCTCGTGCGCATCCCAGCCGTTCGTGTCGCCCGAGTAGAGCTGCACGAAACGCACGCCGCGCTCGATCATGCGACGTGCCAGCAGGCAGCGGGTGCCAAACTCGCGGGTCTTTTCCTCGTCGATGCCATAGAGTCGCTTCGTGGTCTCGGTCTCGCGAGCGAGGTCCACCGCCTCCGGGGCGGCGCTTTGCATGCGAAAGGCCAGCTCGTAGGCTTTGATGCGGGCATCGAGCACGCTCTCGGCCGCACGCTGGGCCTGATGCGCGGCATTCATCTGCTGGATGAGATCGAGCGTGGCCCGCTGGCGGGCGCTGCTTTGCGGGCTTCGCAGATCCAGGATGGGATTGGCCCCGGCACGCATCGTGGTGCCTTGATAGGTCGCAGGCAAAAAGCCGCTGCCCCAGGCGGGTGGACCACCTTTGAGTCCACCGCCGGGATCAGGCATCACGACGAAGGCGGGCATGTCCGCGTTTTCGCTGCCGAGACCGTAGCTCACCCAGCTCCCGAGGCTCGGCTTGCCCATGAGGATCGAGCCGGTGTTCATCTGATAGACCGACTGCGGATGATTCACGCTATCGCCATGGCAGCTCCGAATGACGCACATCTCATCCGCGATCTCCGCCATGTGCGGGAGGAAGTCGCTGATCTCGATGCCGCTTTGTCCGTGCTTCCGAAACGGCTTCACCGGTGCCAGCAGCGGATTCTGCGCCACCTTGCGTCGCGTCTCGACGGCTCCATAGCTGTCTGGCAGCGGCTTCCCGGCGTGCTTGATGAGGTCCGGCTTCGGATCCAACAAATCCACATGACTCGGCCCGCCATGCATGAAGAGCCAGATCACTCGCTTCACCTTCGCCGGAAAGTGCGAACGCGATTCCGCCATCAGATGCGACAGCGCCACGCTCGACAAACCCATGCTCGCGCCCGCCAGCAAGCGGCGGCGGGAGGTGAGGGTGGTGAGATCGGCTGGCATGCGGCAACAACGCGGTAACGGCAAACAGCTTTCAAAACGGCTTCAGGCATGGTGGAACTGAGAATGGAGGAATGAAGCATGGAAGAATGGCCCGAGCAGAGCCTGCATTTCCTCCATTCTCAGTTTTCCATTTTAAGTTCTTCCATGCCATTGAAGCCTTCGCTGGAACAATGGCTCCATCACGTCTAGAACCCGCCATGCTTGTTCTCCTCACCAATGACGATGGAATCGACGCCCCCGGAATCGCGGCGGCGGAAAGGGCGATTTTGATGCTCGGATGGCAGATCGTGATCGTGGCGCCGGATGTGGAGAAATCCATGTGTGGGCATCGCGTGACCACCCATCAGCCGCTGGTGGTCGAACAACGTGCAGAAGGCCGATTCGCCGTTCAGGGCACGCCAGCGGATTGCGTGCGGCTGGGGCTCTTCGCGCTCGATTTGAAGCCGGACCTCGTTTTGAGCGGCATCAATGCGGGCGGAAACATGGGCCAGGACATCGTCATCTCCGGCACGGTGGCTGCGGCGCGGGAGGCGGCCTATCATGGCGTGCGCAGCGTCGCGCTGTCACACTACTTAAAGCGGGAGTTGAAGGTGGATTGGGATCGCACGGCCGCTTGGGCCTCGATCGTGCTGGGTGAGCTTCATCATACCACGAAGGCCCCGCGCAGCTTTTGGAACATCAATTTCCCGCATCTGCCACCCGGCGATCAGGATATCCCGCCTCGAATGCGCTGTGAGCCGGCCAAATCGCCGCTGAATGTGGCCTACAAACGCCGCGAGCACCCGGAGCAGCACGTCTTTGACTACAGCGCCTCCTACGCCGAGCGGCCTCGCGATCCGGGTTCTGATGTCGAGGCCTGTTTTGCTGACAATGTGGCCGTTTCGCTGCTTGGGATCTGACAACCTGAATCCATGCCCACCACCTCCAACGCGAGCCTCTTCCTCTGGTTCCGCATCCTCTTCAATTGCCGGTTCTACTACCCGATCTTCACGATTCTGTTTCTCGATCTGGGGCTGAGCATCGGTGAATTCGCGGCGCTGAATGTGGTGTGGGCGCTGACGAGCGTGGTGCTGGAGGTGCCGAGCGGCGCACTGGCAGATCGTTTTGGGCGCAAGCCGCTCGTCGTGACCGCCAGCGTGCTGATGGTGCTGGAGATGAGCGTGCTGGCGCTGATGCAGCCAGGGCATCACGACCTCGTTTTCTGGCTCTTCGTGTGCAATCGCGTCCTCAGCGGCGCGGCCGAAGCCTGTGCCAGCGGTGCCGATGAAGCGCTCACCTATGATTCACTGCCGGAAGGCGAACGCGAGACGCTTTGGCCGCGTGTCATGTCGAATCTCTCGCGGGCGATGGCGGTGGGCTTTGTCATCTCGTCGATCTCCGGCTCATGGCTTTACACGATCTCGATCAAGCTGCCGGTGCTGCTCTGCCTCGGCAGCGCCATCGCCTGCCTCGTCGTCACGCTGCGCATGCGGGAGAATTGGAAGACACCGAAGAACGTGCCGCTTCTCACCAGCATTCGCGAGACCTGGGTTTCCATCCTGCACACGGGCGGCTGGATCTGGCGCACTCGCACAGCCTTTGCGCTCATCGTTTTCGGTCTTGTCTTCGACAGCATGATTCGGCTGTTTTTGACCGTCACGAGTAATTTCTATCGCCTCGTCGGCATCGAGGAGGTGTGGTTCGGCGTCATTGGCACCGGCGTTTCGCTGCTGGGGCTCTTCACCGCCTCGTTGATGGAAAAAGCCACGCGGCGCATGAGTGGCGCGGTCAATTTCACCTGGCTGGCGCTGGTGGTGCTCGGCGGACTCTTCGCGGCGGCCTATCCCATGCACGGCTGGCTCGGCATTGTGCTCGTGGTGCCCTTGTTCATGAGCATGCGCTTCCTGCAGTTCTTCCTCTCGCATTACATGAATGCCGTGGTGACCTCGGAGCAAAGGGCCACGGCGCTGAGCTTTCGCGGTCTCTCGATGAACCTCGCCTACGGCAGCATCACGCTCCTCTTTGGCTGGCACACCGGCTGGCTGGCTCACGCCAAAGGCCTCTCGCCGGATGACATTCATGTCTTTGCCGATTCGATGACTTGGTGGCCGTGGTGGTTTGCGGGCACGCTGCTCGTGGCCGGCGGCTGCGTGCTCGTGAGGCGTTTCAAAGAGCCAAGCGTCATGGTTTGAGGAAACCTCAAGAGCCCATTTGGAGCACTAAAACACTCCAGAGGCCTATAGACGGCCCGCAAAACTCCGGATAGAACCGCGTTTCTTTCACCCACCAACCCGTCGGGACCTCTGCGCCCGTCTCCAGCCATGTCCACAGCCACCGCTGCCGTTTCGTCCTCTGATTCCAAGAAGACTCTCCGCAACGCCGTCATCCGCTTCGCCGGAAATTCGCAGGATGGCATCCAATCCATCGGCGGCTTCCTCGCCCGGCTCGCGGGTCGCACGGCGCAGGAAGTGATGACCTACATGACCATCCCGGCCACGATCAGCGGCGGCCCTTCAATCTTCCAGGTGCATCTCGGCTCGGGCGAGGTGCTTACCGCAGGCGATGAGGCGGACGTGCTCGTCGCTTTCTACCAGCACAGCTATGACGGCCACTTCAATGCGCTGCGCCAGGGCGGCATCTGCCTCTATGACAGCGCCGAGGTGAAGGAGATCAAGCATGAGAAGGGTGTCTTCCACATCGGCATTCCCTTCACCGCAGCGACTGTGGAAGCCATCGGCGGCTCCGCGAAGGATCGCGGCAAGAACATGTTTGTACTCGGTTTGATCGTGGCCGTGTTCAATTTGGACAAAGAGAAGCTCGTCGGCATCATCAGCCGCCAGTTCGGCAAAAAAGACGAGTCCGTGCTGCGCAATGCCATGCTGGCCTTTGATGCGGGTTATGCCTACCAGATCGGCGACATCGAAAAATTCGCGCTGGCTCCCGGCGAGGCCGATTCTGGCCACCGCATCTCCACGGATGGCAATCAGATGCTCTCGCTCGGCCTTCTCGCCGCCGGTGTGCGCTACGGTGCCGCGTATTCGATCACGCCGTGGTGCTAAAGGCGTCTCATGCGCCATGTGTGAAGCGCCAGCCGAACCCTGCAAGCGCGGGGAGCCTCGAAATGGAGCCAACAGTCGGAATTGAACCGACGACCGGCGGTTTACAAAACCGCTGCTCTACCGCTGAGCTATGTTGGCCTATCTTTTCGGGGCGCGAGCCTAGCCGCAGTCGATGATTCGGCAAATGGATTTCCACCTTGGCGGCACTTCGTGGCGTGCTAGCAATGCGGCGCATGCTTTCTCTTGTCTTCGCCACGTCCAACGCCCACAAAACTCAGGAAGTCTGTGCCATGCTGCCGGGCGTTGAGATCTCCGACCTTCGTGACCATCCCGGCCTGACGCTGCCGGAAGAGACGGGCACTACATTTGAAGCGAATGCGATCATCAAGGCCACTGGTGGCAGCGCTCGTCTGCCGGGTATGCTGGTGCTGGCGGATGATTCGGGGCTTGAAGTGGATGCGCTGGGCGGTGCGCCGGGTGTTCGCTCGGCTCGTTATTCCGGCGAGCACGCCACCGACGCAACGAATCGCGAGAAATTGAAGCAGGAACTCGCGAAGCTGCCCGGCGGCATGGTTTTCACGGGTCGCTTCCGCTGCTGCATGGCTCTCGTGCGGGATGGCAAGACGCTGCATGTGGCTCACGGCGCGGTGGAGGGCACGCTGCGGCTCCAAGAGCAGGGTGAAGGCGGGTTTGGCTATGATGCGCTTTTCACGCCGACGGGCTTCACGGAAACATTTGGCGTTTTGCCTGCGAAAACGAAGAACAGCCTCAGTCATCGCGCCCGGGCGCTGGCGAGTATGAAGGCCTGGATGGAGACGAATCTGTGAAACGCCTTCTTCCTTTGATCGTCCTCCTTGGAGCCTGCGCGGCTCCGCCACCGCCGTTGACGACGTTTGCTCCGCCACCACCTCCGGCGATGCTGGTGATCGAGCCGCCGGACTTCACACCAGCGCCTGAGGCTCCGGTGGAATCGCCAGCGACGAATCGCCGGGTGCGTCCGCTGATGGGCGGGCAGGCATGGTTGCATGAATTTGAGGCGGGTGGCGCGGCCTGGCAAGTGGTGGTCTTGGATGGCCGTCACAACACGCTGCGGGTGGTGGATCAACCGGACTCGTGGGGTGGTGGTGGAGCGATTGATGACGTGCTCGACGCCTCGGGAGCGCTCGCGGGCGTGAATGGCGGCTTCTTCTCGACGAACTTCAAACCGCTCGGCCTCATGATCGCCAACGGTCGCCGAAAAGGTGCCTGGCAGGCAAACAAGCTGCTCACAGGTTCGCTGGTGGTTTCGCAGGGCACGCCATGCTTGGTTTGGAATGCGGAAGGACGTCGCGAATCGGGTGCGTCGGATTTCCTGCAAGCGGGACCTCGGCTGGTGGATGCCAGAAGACCGATGACGAGCCTAGATCGCACGAAGAATGCCGCGCGGAGTTTCATCGCGACGAATGGTGGGCACCTGTGGGCCATCGGCGTGGTGCGCAGCACGTCGCTGGCGGAACTGGGACGGATGCTAGCGATGCGCGGATTGATGCCCGGCTTTGCGGTGAACCGAGCGTTGAACCTGGATGGAGGCCGCTCAAGTGCGATTCACGCACGACTTTCCGATGGGAACACGATCACCGAGCCGGGCTGGTCTACGGTGAGGAATTATGTGGCGGTGGTGCCGCTACGCTGAGCGACGCATGGCGGTGGCCACGCGATGCACCGTTTGGGTGAGCTCGCCGGCCTCGTAGGGCTTTGGCAACACGCCGACGAAGCCTCGCTCGAGGAAAACCATCTGCACCTCCTGCGTGACGCTGCCACTGGTGCAGACGATGCGGGCATCGCGGTCGAGTGCAAGGATCTCGGTGGCGGTCTCGGTGCCGTTCATGCCGCCACGGAGCGTGAGATCCATGAGTACGACATCAGGCGGTGTGCCGGTGCGATAGAGGCTTTGGTAGATTTTGATCGCGTCTTGGCCGTTGTCGCACTCCACACAGTCGTAGCCACAGCGTTTGAGGATCATCTGCGCCACGCGACGGAGGTCATCCTCGTCATCGACGATGAGTACGGTGCCTTTGCCATGCTTGAGAGGCACGGGGGCGTTGTCGGCGGGAGGGGCAGGCTTGGCCGCCGCCGAATCATGCGCCGCAGGGAGGATGACGCGGAACTCGGTGCCGATATTGGGCGTGGAGGAGACGCGGATGTCGCCGCCCATCTCGTCAATGAAGCGTTTGCAGGTGGTGAGACCGATGCCATTGCCATCGGCTTTGGTGGTGAAGGATTCGCGGAAGAGCTTTTTGAGATTCTCCCGCTCGATGCCGCACCCTCGATCACGCACGGTGATCTCGACGTGGAGTCCAGCATGGAGTCTTCCATCACCACTGCTGGGGATGGTGATGTTTTTGGCCTCGACATCCATGTAGCCACCGCAAGGCATGGCCTGGATGCCGTTGAAGACGAGGTTTTGCAGCACTTGACTCAGCTTCACCGGATCGGCGATGGCAAAGCGGAGGTCATCCGCAGCAAGCACCCGCACCTGCACATTCGATCCGGCTCCCGCGAATTCGACGGAATCACGCATGACCGTGGCCACATCGGTCGGCTCTTTTGGCTTCGGCTTGGCCTTCGAGGCGTTGACGACCTGCGAGGTGAACTGCTTGGCACGCTTCAACCCGGCAAAGATGAGCTGCAGTTCCTGAGCGACGGGCGAATGCTCCTCCAACTGGGGGAGAAGAGCGGAAAGCCGCGTGATCGCGGGGCCGATGAGGTTGTTCACGTCGTGCGTGATGCCTTGAGCCAGAGCGGCGAGGTTTTCTTTTCGAAGCTGGTCAGATTGTGCATCAAGGTCATCTGCGGCCGGGGCCTTGGGGGCCGAAGCTAACTCCGTGAGCGGTTTCACGAGCACGATGAATTTGAGGAGCTTGCCCATGTCCGTGAACACAGGCCGCACCCGCCAGTGACAGGGCGTGGATCCAGAGCCACCGAGCCATTGCAGAGTGGCTTCGCAATCCGCCGCTCCAGCATTGGCGATGGCTTTACCTAGGCAGGCCATGATTTTCGCCGCATCGGACTCATTAGCGGCCATTTCGGCCAGGCCCATGCCGCGAAGGCCGGTTTCAGGCTTTGCCCGGGACATCATGACGGCCTGCGAATTCCCGTAGATAATGGGAGGACCGATTTTCGGATCAGCAACACCGGTCTCGACGATCATGACCCCTTCTGCCACCTGATCGAGGGAAGTCCGCAGGTAAAAATTGGCCTCCTTAATCTGCTCCAGCGCTTGTTCGAGCGAGGCGAGAGCCGCATCGGGAGCGGCAGAAGAGAGGGGATTAGTGATCATGGTGTTTTCCGCGAAAGTTGGATCCATTTAGCGAGTCCAGATAGTTAAGTAAATCTAATTTTTCGGACAAACCTACCTTTTGAATGTCAAAAATGAGAATGTGTAGTTCGGAGGCTAGGGGAGAGGTTAAGCCAACGAAACGATGTGAGCGGCTTTGATGACATGAATGACCACCATGACGTGACTGACCTGAATGACAGGTGGAACACATCGATGCCTGCCGCCTCTCTCTCCATGCTGCCTGCCCCATGCTCCACGCTTTTCACCTATGTCAAAATTCACCTTGCCACATTGGACTTCTCATCTAGCATCCGCGCCCCTATGTCCAAAAATGCCGGTATCGCCAAGACGAGGAAAGCTTATTCCAAGCGGTTCAAAATAACTGCCACGGGTAAGGTGCTGCGCCGTAAACAAGGCAAGCGCCATATCCTGCAGAACAAGAGCCGTAAACGGAAACGCAACCTCGGTAAAGTCGCCCTCGTGGCGGAAGTAGATGTCAAAGCCATCAAGGCGAACATGCCGTTCTCCCATCGCTAAGACGACTACGGTTTCTCAATTGAAACCACGATGAATCTGCCTGATCCCCTCCGGGATCTTCGAACAGGTGAGGCAGACCATCGCTACTCTAACAACAGCCTGATCATCGACAAAGACACATGCCAAGAGCCACCAATGCCCCCGCCAGCCGGAAGCGCCGCAAGCGCGTGCTGGCAAAAGCCAAAGGATTCCGCGGATTTCGCAGCACGCACTTCCGCTACGCCAAGGACGCCGTCCGCAAGGCCGAAACCTACGCCACCCGCGACCGCAAGGCCAAGAAGCGCAGCTTCCGCAACCTCTGGGTCCAGCGCATCAACGCAGCCACACGCCCCCTCGGCCTGAGCTACTCCCGATTTATGGAGGGTCTCAAAGCCGCTGGTATCATCCTCGATCGCAAAGTCCTCTCCGACCTCGCCATCAAGGACGCCGCTGCCATCGAAGCCCTCGTCCAGCAGGCCAAAGCCGCGCTCGAACAGAAGGCCGCCGCTGCCCCGAAAGCGTAACGCCGCAGATACTTCAACCATTTGCACCGCAGCCGGGACGCTCTACGTCCCGGCTGTTTTCTTTTTCCCTTCTTTCTCCCTCCTCCATGCTCACCCAACTTGATTCTCTCAAAACCGAAGCTCTTGCCGCGCTCGCCGCCGCGCAGGATGAAACCACGCTCGAAGCCGTGCGGGTCAATTTCCTCGGCAAAAAAGGCAGCGTCACCGCTTTGAGCCAAAACATGCGGGACGTGCCCGTCGATCAAAAGAAGGAAGTCGGCGCCAAACTCAACGACGTGCGCACTGCCATCACCGACAGCATCGAATCGAAGAAGCTCGCGTTGCAGGCCGCACTGGACGCCAAAGCCGTCGAAGGCATCGACATCACGCTTCCAGGCCGTCCGGGCACGGGAAACGGCGCTTTGCACCCACTCACGCAGATCCGTGATGTCGCCATCCGCACGCTGCGCCGTCTCGGCTTTATCTTGGCCGAGGGACCGGAGATCGAGACCGAGTTTCACTGCTTCGACGCTCTCAACACGCCCGCCGATCATCCCGCCCGCAACGAGAAGGACACCTTCTACCTCCCCGATGGTCGCCTGCTGCGCACGCACACCTCCAGCGTGCAAATCCGCACGATGGAAGCTGCGAAGTCGCTCCCCATCCGCATCATCGCCCCCGGTGCAGCGTATCGCCGTGATGAGATCGACGCCACGCACCTCAGCGTCTTCAACCAACTCGAAGGTCTCTACGTCTCCAACGACGTGAGCCTCGCCGATCTCAAAGGCACGCTCGAAGCCTTCTTCCGCGAGATTTTCGGCCCCGGCACCGCCGTGCGCTTCCGCCCGCACTTCTTCCCGTTCACCGAGCCCAGCTTTGAGATCGACGTGAAGCTCGAAGCCAAAGGCAAAGACGCCCGCTGGATCGAAATCGCCGGCTGCGGCATGGTCGATCCCGCCGTCTTTGAAGCCATCAACAAAGCGCGTGGCGATACGCTCTTCGACCCTGAGACCACCACCGGCTTCGCCTTCGGCCTCGGCCTCGACCGCCTCGCCATGATCCTCCACAGCATCACCGACATCCGTCACCTCATCGAAAACGACGTCCGCTTCCTCCAACAGTTCGCCGCTTAACACACGTCATGGACACTCGATTTAACCGCAGAGAAGCAAAGAGGCAGAGGTCGCAGAGACTTTAAAAACTCTGCCCTCTCTGCTCCTCCGCCCCTCTGCGGCAAATCCGAACGTCTCACCGCCCCCTTTCCAGCTATGCAAGTCTCCCTCTCCTGGCTCAGCACTCATCTCGATCTCAGCAGCTACACCGTTCCGCAGCTCTCCGATCTCCTCACCTTCGCCGGTGTCGAGGTCGAGGGCATCGAAGAACGCGGCGTGACCACCGACAAGGTCGTCGTGGCTCAAATAGACTCCTTTGTGCAACATCCGAATGCCGATAAACTCAGCGTCTGCCAGGTCAACGATGGCAGCGGCACCGCCCGCCAGATCGTCTGCGGCGCGAAGAACTTCAAAGCGGGCGACAAAGTCCCACTCGCACTCCCTGGAGCCGTTTTGCCCGGAGGATTCACCATCAAAGAAGGCAAACTGCGTGACGTAGCGAGTCTGGGCATGATGTGCAGCGGCAAAGAACTCGGCCTTGGCGACGATCACAGCGGCCTGCTCATCATGGCCGCCGATTCGCCCATCGGCACGCCGTTCAACCAACTGAATCCCGCCGACGTGCTCTTCGACCTCGAAATCACGCCGAATCGCCCCGACCTCCTTAGCCACCTCGGCCTCGCCCGCGAGCTCAGCGCCCTCACCGGCATCCCCCTCAAAGGCCAGCGCGATTACACCGCCACCAAGACCAAAACCGACTCCTCCGACATCAAGCTCGAAGCCAAAGACGCCTGCCCGCTTTACACCGCCCGCCTCATCAAAGGCGTCAAAGTCGGCCCCAGCCCAGAATGGCTGCGTCGTCGCCTCGAAAGCATCGGTCTGCGTCCCATCAACAGCATCGTGGACATCACGAACTACGTCATGATGGAGATGGGCCAGTCGCTGCATTGCTTCGACCTCGACAAGCTCAACGGCTCCATCGTCGTGCGCCAAGCCACCGATGGCGAAAAATTCCTCGCTCTCGATTCGCAAACCTACACGCTGCAAACCGACGACCTCGTCATCGCCGATCAAAAGCGTGCCGTCGCCATCGCCGGCGTCATGGGCGGTGAAGAAACCGGCGTCACCGAGGTCACCACGAACGTGCTCCTCGAAGCCGCTTGGTTCACCCCTTCGAACATCCGCCGCACCTCCCGCCGACTCGGTCTTAGCAGCGACAGCAGCTACCGTTTCGAGCGCGGCATCGACCCCCAGCAAGTCCAAGGAGCCTCCGAACTCGCCACGAGACTCATCCTCGAAATCGCCGGAGGCACCGCCGACGACGTTTTGCTCGTCGCAGGCGAAACACCCGTTTTGACCTCCGAAATCACGCTCGACGACGACCGCGCTCGCAAGCTCCTCGGCACGGCGGATCTCTCCAGCGACGAAATCCGCTCCATTTTGACCAAACTCGGCCTCACGCTCGAAAACGGCCGTTGGACCGTCCCCAGCTACCGCGCCGACCTCCAGCGCCCCGTCGATCTCATCGAAGAAATCGCCCGCGTCATCGGTCTCGACCGCGTTCCATCCAAAATGACCGCTGTCGCCGTCCCCAGCGACGCCACGGACCGCGCTTACGACTTCGCCATGACCATCCGTCAGGCTTTGGTGAATCGCGGCTGCTTTGAAGCGCAAACCCTGCGCCTCGTCGCCGAAGCTCAACTCGCCGACACCCTCGGCGGCGGCACCGGCGTCGCCGTGAAAAATCCGCTCAGCGAAGACCACACCACGCTGCGCCCCAGCATCATCCCAGGCCTCATCGCCACCGCCGCACTGAACATCCGCCAAGGTGCCGACCGCTTGCGCTTCTTCGAGCTCGGCCGCGTCTTCCTGAAGCTCCCGAATGGTGGCAGCCGCGAAGAAGAACGCCTCGCCATCCTCATCAGCGGCCCCGTCAGCCCATCGAGCTGGCACGCCCGCACCCCGCAGCCTGCCGACATCAATGAATTGATGGGCATTATCCAAAATCTGCCCGGCCTCAGCCGCGTCAGCATCGAGCCAAAGGCCGTCAAAGAATCCCCCGCGAACTTCCTGCTCACCAGCGAACTCCGCGCCGGCAATCGCAACCTCGGCTGGATCGCCCAACTGCATCCGTCCCGCGCCCGCGACATCAGCGCCCGTCATCCCGTCTATGTAGCCGAGCTGCTCCTCAGCGCCCTACGCCAAGGCAGCACCGGCCCCGCGAAATTCGAAGAACTCCCCCGCTTCCCCGGCATGACCCGCGACGTCGCCATGGAAGTCCCCGCCGATCTTCCGCACGCCAAAGTCGCCGCTTTCTTCGCCACGCAGAAAGAGCCCCTCTTCATTGCCAGCGAAGTCTTCGACGTCTTCACCGACCCCACCGGCCAAAAGATCCCCAGCGACCGCAAATCCATCGCCTGGACCCTCACCTACCGCAGCCCCGAAAAGACCCTCGAAACCGCCGAAGTCGATGCCGCCCACCAGCGCATCCTCGCCGCGCTGGAGAAGGCTCTGCCGGCCACGGTGCGGCGGTAGTGAGCAGCCGACTTGACGCCATCGGGCTCCTCCTGCAGCATCGCAAGATGCTTCCCAGATCACTCTCGTCGCTGATCCCTGCCCTCGGATTTGCTTCATGCCTATTCTTGGCAGATGAGCTCTCAGCCCAGACGGTGTTTGCACCTGTGGAGGTTCAGATCACCTCGACGGCCGGGCTGGTGAATGTCACGTCAGCGACAGGGACGAAAATCACCGATCTTCAAGTGCCCACAGCCAGCGGAGAAAAGCCGACCACGGCGACGCATCGGCCGGGAGCCGTCACATTGAGACGGGTCCTGACAGCCAAGCCACCGTTTCGATCCCAGGCGCGGGGTCGATGCTGCTCGGAGCCGAAACCCAGGTGCGCCTGCCGAAGACGGGCGACAAAGCCCAATCGCTCGAGCTGCTCAAAGGCAAACTCTTCCTCAACATCAGCGCCGAGGAGGTGAAAAAGCGGGGCGACGCCAGCTTCCGACTGAAAACGCCCGCCGCGCTGCTCGCAGTCAAAGGGACGAAGTTCTTCGCCTCCGTAGAAAATGCTTCGGAGACCTGCGGTGTGCATGAGGGCATCATTGGCAGCTATCCCATTGCCTCAGGGCTGCTAAATGAGGTGCAGGCGGGATACGCATTGAGCGTGTTCAAAGGCAAGCCACCTGCTATCCGCCGACTCACTGAGAAGGAGCGCCGTGAGGAGATTAACTATCAACTCGCCGTCGCTGAGGGCCGCTTCACGAACAGCCTAGGCATGAAGTTTGCACCCGTTCCAGGCACAAACGCGTTGTTTTGCATTCACGAAACGCGCAACAGCGACTTTCAGCCATTTGTATTGGCGATGGAATCGACTGATGAAAAAGTTCAGTGGAAGGGTGGTAAACCAGACAATCATCCTGTTTATGGCATTGAAATTGCAACGGCAGTAGGCTTTTGCCGTTGGTTGGAGGAAAAAGAGAAGGGCGTAATTAGTTACCGTCTTCCAACGGATGAAGAATGGAGCTACGCAGTAGGTATCGGCAGAAGGGAGTCTGCACTGTTGCCACTCGCAAAAAAAGATTTGCATCTGCTTCTGGATGGAAAAATCATGGCGTTTCCTTGGATGGGTTCCTGGCCCCCTAGTTATAGAGTTGGCAACTATTATGACGAAAGCGCGTCCATTGACCCGTTCACAGGTCGCCGGGTAACGCAACCCTACCTGAATGGATACACGGACAATTACCCTGGCCTCGCCCCAGTGATGAGTTTCAGACCAAATCGTTTTGGATTATTTGATTTGGGCGGGAATGTTTTGGAGTGGGTTTACATTCAACAGGAAGTAGAAGATGGAGGCGTCTCTCCGCCATGGGCAAAGAAATCTCCCCTGAAACAACTGCTCGCGGAGGTGACTGGTCTTCTGGAACATTGGATGCCATTTTGTCATCCAAGCGCTTTCGGGTGGAGACATCTGGATTCCGCGTGGTCATAGATGGAATCATGGATCGCAGGATTAAATGACAAAGTTAGGCTTGTCTGCACGGCAGTTGTTCAGCGCACAAAGATTCCAGCAATATGGCTCATCATTTAAGCCTCAAAAAGCGTCTATTATTTGGTGGCCTGATCAGTCTCAGTCTGGCTTTCTTGGTTTTGTGCGGAGCTTTTGACTCGCTGGAAGACCTCTCCGTTGACGCACGTCTGCGAACACGGAAGCCACAGGCGGTTTCGGATGAAGTTCGGCTGGTGGGCATTGGCGACCGGGATGTGGGAACGGTGTTGGGGCGGTGGCCTTTTCCAAGGGCGGTGCATGGGAATGTGCTGCGCATCTTGAAGGCCTTGGTAGCTCGCCATGTGACTTTTGATTTGCTGTTCAAGGAGCCATCAGCGGATGCATTTTCTATCATGCCAATAAGTGTGGCTTGACCCCATTTTGCTCCATGGGTAGCCTGCGGTTATGATCGCCACTCGCACACCTCTCCGTCAGCGTGCTCTCAAACTGTCAGCATCAAGGCGGATGAGCCTTGCCGTCTTGCTGTTGGAGAGTCTGGAGGAGACGACCCCCGATGCTTCGGTGCTCAAGGAGCTGAAAAAGAGATCGGCTGAACTGCGCAGCGGACGGGTGAAGGGACTGACCACCGAGAAAGCGTATGGATTCTCGCTTTGAGCTGATCCATCATCCGCAGGCGGCGGAGGATTTTCGACAGTCCGAGGGATACTTTGCAGAGATCGACAAGGATTTAGCCGAACTTTTCCGGGCTGATTTTCAGGTCGTGTTGCGAGGGATTGCCGCAGGGAGATTCAAGGGGCAGCTTTTAGCTGTCGGACAGGCCATCCGTTGGGTGAAGCTGGCTCACTTTTCCCACAAGGTATTTTTCGAGCCGGATGGGACGGCTCGCCTCCTCGTGCTCGGTGTGATCAGCGGACGCCGACATCCCACACGCATCCGGCTCTTGTTGGGGCGTCGCCGTCGGGCGTAACTTGCACCCCTCATGAACCATCTCCTCCGCCTCCAAGCCCGTTTCCTGCTCGGCTGCCTCGTGGGCCTGCTGGTGGCTGCTTTGGCGTGCGTGAGCCTGTTTGACCAGGTGGAGGACCTCACTGTGGACGCGCGTCTGCGGACGCGAAAGCCGCAGATCGTTTCCGATGAGGTGCGTCTCGTGGGAATCGGCGACCGGGATGTGGGATCGCCTCTGGGGCGGTGGCCGTTTCCGCGGGCGGTGCATGGGGATGTGCTGCGCATCTTGAAGGCGTTGGGGGCTCGGCATGTGACCTTTGATGTGTTGTTCACGGAAGCTTTGGAGGTGCCGGAGCAGGATGTGGTGCTCCAGCAGGCGGTGGAGGAGCACGGGCAGGTGACGCTGGCCTACTACTTCGAGCTGGCTGAGCACGGGATGGGCGTGAAGGGCCTGATTTCTTCGCCCATCCTGTCATCTGCAATATGGGTACGCTCAGATGGTGAATTGAGGCTTGCCGCAGGGTAAACTTGGCAAATAATGGTCACATGTCCCAAACCACCTTCAACCTGCTCGAACACTCGCTGCTGCCGATGGCAGAGTGCCTGACGCCGCAAGCGGCGGAGCGCATCGTGCAACTGAAAGCCAGTGAGGAGGCGCAAAACCGCATCGACGAGCTGGCGGAGAAGTGCAATGAGGGGCTGCTCTCGGCGGATGAGCGGGCGGAGTATGAGATGTTTGTGTGGATCGGGCAGTACATCAGCGGCATGCAGGCCAAGGCACGTCGTGTGCTAGCTGCGGCATGATCTTTCTGTATGAATGCTGAAATCCGCCGCCTCATTCGTCAGCGAGCGGGGGACTGCTGTGAATACTGCGGCATGCGGCAGTCTGACGAGGCTTGGTCCCGCTTTCATGTGGAGCACATCGTGGCCCGCCAGCACAAGGGCGGCGATTCCATGGACAATCTCTGCCTTTGCTGCCAGCACTGCAATCTGCACAAAGGCCCCAACCTGTCCGGCATCGACCTAGTGACGGGTGTGCTGACGAGACTCTTCCATCCGCGACAGGACGTTTGGGATGAGCATTTCAGCGCTGTCGGGCTTGAGATCATCGGCTGCACGCCGATGGGGCGTGCCACAGTCGAAGTCCTGGCCATGAACTCGTCGAAGCGCATGGATTTCCGCCGAAGCCTGCGTGGCGATGGCTGACTTTCATTTCTTTTTTCATGAACCGTCTCCTCCGCCTCCAAGCTCGTGTCCTGCTCGGCTGCCTCGTGGGCCTGCTAGTGGCCGCTTTGGCGTGCGTGGGCCTGTTTGACCGGGTGGAAGACCTCACGGTGGACGCACGCTTGCGGACGCGGAAGGCGCAGGCGGTGTCCGATGAGGTGCGGCTAGTAGGCATCGGGGACCGGGATGTGGCCGCGTTTGGGCGTTGGCCGATGCAGCGGGGTATCCATGGCAACATGCTGGAGGTTCTGCGCACAGCGGGGGTTAAGCACACGACCTTTGATGTGGTGTTCGCCGAGCCCTCGGTTGATGCCAAGCAGGATGAGGAACTGAAGGCGGCCATCGAGAAGCAGAAGGATGTGACGCTGGCGTATCACTTTGAGCAGGCCCAGCTAGGCGGGCCGACGAATGAGGCGGAGCAGGCGCATTTCATCGTGAAAGACGAGGCGGGGCAGTATGGGCTGGATGTGAATGCCCTGTCGTTTGTGCGGGGTAGCCTACCGGTGCCCTCGTTTGCGAAGCTGCCGGTCAGTTACGGTGCGGTGAATGTGGTGCCGGATGAGGATGGCGTGATCCGGCGGGTGCCGCTGTACTTTGCGCACCTGGGTAAGCTCTATCCAAGCCTGGCCATGCAGACGATCATCGCGGCCCTCGGCGTGGAGCAGGGAGCGGTCAGCGTGGTGCCTGGAAAAGAAATAACGCTGGTCAGTACGCCGCATGGCACCCTGCGCATCCCGATCGATGAGCATGGGCAGTACCGCATCAATTTCCTGGGCGGACTGGAGGTGTTCACCCCTGCCTTCGATTATTCGAGCCTCTATTTGGCCGTGGAGTCCGATGATGCGGCCTATCGCGAGCAGGTAACGGCAGCCTTGAACAACCGCATCGCTCTAGTCGGAATCGCCAGCACAGGGAACACCGACATGGCAACCACCTCCATCGGTCGCATCCCCGGTGTGGCGGTGCAGGCCACGGTAGTCAGCAACATTCTCTCCGGCAATCACCTTCGTTTCCTGCCCATCTGGCAGCAGATGCTGCTCATCATCGGAGCCGGGGCCCTGCTCGGGCTGGGTATGTGGCCCTCGCGGGTGTGGCTGGGCATCGGCCTTTTTATCTTAGTGAGCGCCGCATGGTGCTGGGTGGCGTTTCAAGCCGCGAACACAAACCTCATGTTGCCGCTCGTGCCGGTGCTGGCGGCGTTCAGTGGTGCCACCCTCGTTTTGCTGGGCCTGGAGGCAGCCCTCATGAAAAAAGACCGCTCGCGGGTGGTGAGCGTGCTCGGTCGCTACATCGCCCGGACGGTGCTGCAACGGCTCGTGGACACCGACAAGGCCGCCCCGGCCTACACGGAGCGCCGCGAGCTGACGATCTTCTTCTCGGACATCCGCGGTTTCACCGCATGGACCGAGCGCGCCGAACCCGATGAGGTCGCAGCCCGATTGAACGAATACTTTGCCGCCATGACGCCCCTTGTTGAAAAGCACGGTGGCACGCTGGACAAATTCATCGGCGACTGCGTCATGGTTTTCTTCGGCGCACCCGCAGCGGATGAAAAACACGCCCTTCATGCCGTGCAGATGGCCCTCGACATGCAGCAGGAGATGTCCCGCCTGAACGAAAGCTGGCGCAAACGCGGCTACGACCCGCTGCACATCGGCATCGGCATCCACACCGGCTTTGTCACCGTCGGCAACTTCGGCTCATCCGACTTTCTCGACTACACTGTGATCGGCCGCGCTGTAAACCTCGCCGCCCGCATTGAATCCCAAGCCGAAGGCGGCAAAGTCCTCATCTCCACCCGCACCCATTCGCTCGTCCGCGACGAGGTGAAAACTCAGCCGCACCCTGACCTCGTGCTGAAAGGCATCCCCGATCCGCAGGTGGTGTGGGAGGCGGTGCATAGATGATCCCCCCTCTTCATCGCCAGCGAAGTCTTCGACGTCTTCACCGACCCCACCGTCCAAAAGATCCCCAGCGACCGCAAATCCATCGCCTGGACCCTCACCTACCGCAGCCCCGAAAAGACCCTCGAAACCGCCGAAGTCGATGCCGCCCACCAGCGCATCCTCGCCTCGCTGGAGAAGGCGCTTCCAGCCACGGTGCGAAGATAAGGGCACAGCCTCCCACCACATCGGATTCATTTGAGCGATGAAGTGATGAATCTTGATAACTAGACCGGTTCTCAGAATGTTTGTCATTTACCCTACGGGCCTGAAAGTCCCTTGGCAATGCAGCCTAGGCTCGTAGAGCCAGGGTTCGTGTTGGGAAGGACCGTAGCACTCTGAAAGAGTGTGGGAGAACTTTCGCAGCTTCTCTTGCGCTCTTTCAGAGCGCCCGGTTTTGTTCGTGGCAAACCCAAGGTTTGCGCAGCTTCGCCACTCCAACCCCGGGCTGGATTCCTGGAGGCTTTCAGCCTCCTTCGAACCAGACATTCTGTTTGAGAACCGGTCTAGTTCCTGTGCTGGTTCGGAAACATCACACGACTCCCCGTTTCCTCGTCTTTCCGTCTCGCTGCGCAGCCGCTCTCCCCGTCAGCCCCTGAAGCTGGGGTATGAGCGTTGATCACGGCGTGGCGACCTTCAGCCGCACGAAGACTTGGCTGTTTCCGCTCAGCGGCACGCTGTAGGTGTACTGCGGAGCCGTTCCGGTGTTCGGGATCGATACCCAACTGCCGGGAGCCAGCGTGGTGCTCCATTCCGCTCCATAGGTCACGCCGCTGACACCCACGGGTTGGGTGAAACTGAGGACGTAGTTCGAGCCATTCACCTGCGGCACCGGCAGCGCCCGGGAGACGCCCTGCGTGGGATTCAGACCAAAGGCATACTCAAGGAGATTGGGAAGGCCATCGAGATCAAAGTCCGCCGCATCCGCAGTGTTCCCGGCATTGCTGAAGGTGCCGAAATGCGTCTGCCGCCAGGTTTCCTGCGTGCTGAGCGTGCTGCCGGGGATGTTTGCCTGGATGAGGTAGGGCGAGAGGGTGAAGTTCGTCCCACGCCAGACCTGCTCGAAGTATCCGCCGATCCAGAGCTTTCCTGGGCTGGCTACGGCAATGGAAGAGATGACGTTGAAGCTGACCGATTCTCCCGGCTGCGAGAACTCCATGTCAGAGAACTTCCAGGCACTGCCATTCCACTGCTGAAGGGGAAATTCCGTGCGACCGACCGACAAAAATTGAGTGACGAGATACAACTCAGCACCATGGACGGCCATGGCGATGACATCCTTGCCCGTCCACAACGGGAAGGCAGACCACTGGGTGCCGTTCCAACGAGCCAGACCATTGAAGTTGATACCGTCGATCGAGGTGAAGTCTCCACCGGCAAGAAGCTGCCCTTCATGCACCGCCAGCGAATAGACGTCGCCATCCACTTCGCCGGGGAGAGTACTCCACGCGAGCCCGTTCCATTTCGCCACGCCATAGCCTCCCACATACAAATCGTCTCCCATCGAGACCATAGCCCGCACTGGATTATGCAAGAGCGGAATGCCTTCTCCCACCTGCTCCCACTGGGTGCCACTCCACCGCGCGATTTTCACCCTTTCGTCTTCTCCGATGGAGAAAAAGCTGCCGGCTGCATACAACGAGCCGTTGAGCCAGTGGAGAGCCAGGATACGATCACCGAAGACACCACCGAGCACCTGCCAGGATGAGCCGTTCCAATGCTGCACACGGCAGCTGGCCTGTTGAAAATTGAACCACTCCACGATCTCGGCGGCATACACATCGGCCCCATGCTTGGCGATGGCGATGACTGACTTATCCAACCCATTTCCAAGTGCCTGCCAGGAGGTTCCATTCCAGAGGGCGACTCGTCTCGCATTGGTTCCACCTGCTGTCGTGAAGTTTCCACCGATCACCACCTGACCATTCTCTGAGGCCATGCATGCCACGGTGTTGTTGATGTTCTTCGAGACAGGACTCCATTCAGCGCCATTCCAGCGGGCGAGATTGTTCACCCGGGTGCGAATGGTGGTGTCAGTCGTTTGATCATAACGATGCACCTCCCGGAAATTACCCCCGGAAACAAAGAGTTCACCTTGGAACAATCCCAGGCTTTCGAGGATGATGTTATAATTAAAGCCCAAAAAACGACCGAGTTCCTCCGCATCACCGCCAGAAACATGTCGAAAAAGTCCCATGTTACCTGACCAAGAGGGCCACCAGGCAAAGAAAAAAAGTTGGGTGCCATCTGTGGCCATTTTCCATGCGGGCAATGAGTCCAGCACCGCCCAAGAACTCCCATTCCAGCTCGCCACGCCGCTCTCACCCCCGGCCACGAGTGCCCCCTGGAAAATGAGCAGGCAGTTCACCGTTCCTGCCGCCCCTATGCCGAGACTGCTCCATGTGGTGCCATTCCAAGCAGCGACACGATTCGCTGCGCCCCCGCCCGCCGAGGTGAAATCACCTCCGGCATACAGCAGCCCATTGTGGAATAGCAGACTATTGAGCTTGCCATTGCAGCCTGATCCGACGGCTGACCACGCCGCGCCGTTCCATCGGGCGATGCTGTTAACACTGGCACCTCCAGCCTGCGTCAGAGAGCCTCCCACGAAGACATTTGAGCCATCGACGGCGATTGCCAGCGGGCTGCCTGTTAATCCCGAACCCAATGCATGCCACGTCGTGCCATCCCAGCGAGCGATGCGATTCACCGGCACTCCACCCGCAGAGGAGAAACTGCCTCCCACATATAAATTCCCACCTCCAAACCCCAAGCAGTCAACCCAGCCAAACTCCCCGTCATCCACCCCGCCGCCAACTGCCCACCAGCGCGTGCCGTCCCAGCGCGCAATATGATTGGTGGTGATGCCACCGATGTGAGTAAAACGGCCTCCGGCGTAAAGATTGCCCGCTCCGTCATCCACAAAGCAGTGGATCGTGCCTCTCACGCCAAGGAGGTCATTGTTCAGGCTCACCCAATCGGCATCGCTCAGAGTCGGATCAATGCGCAGCGGGTAGGCAGCGGCTTCATCCGCCACGACGATTTCGATCATCGCAGAAGAGGCCGCGTGCATCATGGCGGTGTGTTCCCTGCCACGAGCATCGGTGACCTTCAGCTTGCTGTAGGAGATCTCGCGGCCAGAGCCTGCCAGGGTGAGTTTCACGCCCTGCTCGATGCTTTCACAGGCTGCTCCCTCGACGTTCAGCATGAGGCGAAGCGGCCCGGAGCCTTTGGGGCGTTCATGAATCAGAAAATCCTGCCGCAGGCCTTCGGTGCTGACGCTGTATTCCTCGGTCAAACAAGGCCTCACTAGGCTCACCAGCTTGCCGGAGGTTTGTACCCGGCCGTCACCGGAAAGCACGACGCTGTCTTCCCGTCCCAGAGCATGCGTGACGAGCCGAAACGCTTCATTTTTCTCGGTGGAGATCACCCGGAGGCCGCTGGCGGTCACCTGGCCTTCCAGCTTCTGAACCTCGCTTCGAAGCACGATGGCTTCCGAAGCGGAGATCGAGTCGTTGGGAAAGGCACGGCCCACCATCGATAGGGAAACGACCATCCAGAATAAAAAATGCCTACGCATGCTCGGCGAGCCTGCCAGAACGCTCGATCTGCGACAATCTAAAAAAGCTCTGCCAGATGTGCGGGCGGGTCTGCGATGGTCTTGAATGGACTTGGCGGCTCGGGGAATGAACAGGAGGCCATCCTGTTCCACTTTCTGGAAAGGTCCTTGCGAACTTTGGCGGCGATTCCTGGCTTGACGGGCTAAAGCCCGAACTACGAACTACGTACACCGCCTCTCCGAGGCGGACATTCGGCGGGAATCAAATCCCGCCCTCCCAGTCTCGCGGTCTTCTTCACTTCAGAATCGCAGCCGTAGGTAGGTGCCGAGGACGGATTCGTGGGTCCAGGTGGCTTGGGTGCGGTTGGAGGCGATCATGTAGAAGAGGTCGATATCCGCCTGGGAGCCCAGTTTGAAGGTGAGGCCGAGAGGGATGAGGCGGTTCTCGGTCTGCTGGAGGCGGTGGAGGTCGGTGAGCCATTCGTTGCTGACGAAGAGGCGGGTGAGCGGGCCGAGGGGTCGCGGGAAGGTCCAGGCGAGTTGGAGTCGCTGGCGGCTGCGGTGGGTGGTGAAGGTTTGTGCTTCGTTCCAGCGCCATTCGAGTCGGTTCCGCCATTCGAGGGCGAGGTGCGGGGTGAGATTGAAATGGGGGTTGAGCTCCAACTCGGGGCGGAACTGGGTGAGGCGGTCTCCAGTGCGGGTGTTTTCGATGCTCAGAAGCGAGAGGCCGATGCCGCCTTCGAGCCAGGGAAGCAGGGCGTGCTTAACCCGCGGGCTGGCGATTTGGACGTAGGAGCCATCGTCCACATCGGCGCGGTTGCCGAGGAAGAGGGAGGCGCGGATTTGAGCGGAGCGCCAGTATTCGAGATTGGTCCAGGCCCACCATTCATCGGCATGGAGGCAGGTGGTGGTGAGCAGGAGCAGGAGGAAGATTCGCATTCCGTCTCATAAGGAAGGAAAAGGGCCAGTCTGGATGAATTGCTGGCACATTGGTCATTCATCATTAAAACATGTCTCCTTCCATGGTCCCTCTTCTCGACGTCAACGCCCAGAACCACCCGCTCGAATCCGAACTCCAGGCTGCCTTTACCCAGGTGATGAAGCATGGCCGGTTCATCATGGGGCCGGAGATGGAGACTTTTGAGAAGGAAATCGCGACCATGACGGGTGCGAAGCATGCCCTTTCCGTCTCTTCCGGCACGGATGCGCTGCTGCTGGCCCTGATGGCGCTGAATATCCAACCGGGCGATGAAGTGCTGTGCCCGGCTTTCACCTTCTTTGCCACGGCGGGGGCGGTTTCACGCCTCGGGGCCTTGCCGGTCTTTACGGATATTTGCCCGATCTGCTTCAACCTAGATGTGAACGACGCCCGGAAGAAGATCACCGCCAAAACGAAGGCGATCATTCCGGTGCATCTTTTTGGCCAATGCGCGGACATGGACCCGATCCTCGCTCTGGCAGCCGAACACGGCCTAAAGGTGGTGGAAGACGCGGCGCAATCCATTGGGGCGGCTTACAAGGGCCGTCAAAGCGGCACGATGGGCCACTTCGGAACCTACAGTTTCTTCCCGAGCAAGAACCTCGGTGGTTTCGGTGATGGCGGCATGTTGGTGACGAATGACGATGAACTGGCGGAGTTTGCCCGTGTGCTCCGAGTGCACGGCAGCAAGCCGAAGTACTACCATCACTATGTGGGTGGAAACTTCCGCATGGACACCCTGCAATGCGCCCTGCTGAGCGTGAAGGTGAAGCGCTATGCTCAATATACCGCTGAGCGGCAGCGGAATGCCGTCCACTACACCACGGCGCTCGCGAAGTTGCCGGGCATCGTTTTGGCCGATCCGGCGCACTGCAAATGCGCCTCGGCGCAGGCTGCGGCGCTGGCGGCTCAAGGCGCGAAGATCGTGCTGCCGGTGGCTTACGGCCACAATTCGCACATTTGGAACCAGTTCACCCTCCGCGTGCTCGGTGGCAAGCGCGATTCCCTGCGTGACCATCTGGTGGCGAAAAAGATCGGCTGCGACATCTATTACCCCGTCACGCTCGACCAGCAGCAGTGCTTCGCCGATCTGCCCGTCAGCAGCCGCCGTGGCTGCGAGGTGGCCCACCAGCTCGCTGGCGAGGTGTTGAGCATCCCGATCTACGGCGAGCTGAGCGAGGCCCAGCGCGAGGAAGTCATCGCTTCCATCGCGGAATGGCTGTGACGGCCTGAGAGCAGGCAAAGCTGGTCTTTGGTGAATTGACGCCGGAATCGAAATTTCTCAGAATCGGGCTCCTTTTCTTCGGGAGTTGTCCCACCAGCCACCACACCAGCCATGCATTTGTTGAGCCTGACCTCCTTGTTGTTCCCCAAGCGCTTCGCTCTCGCTGTTTTTGGCAGCTTGGTCCTGCTGTTCACCGGAGCAGTCCAGACACACCACCTTTGATTGATTCGATACCGCTCCTGATGCCAATTGGAAACGGGGAGCCTTTGGAGCCCGCTGGACAGGTGGTCTTTTCGACCAGCCGGGTTTTGGCATTTTGCGTCTCAGCAACAATCACCAGTTGAACATGACCAACAACATGGCTGGCATCTACAACATGCGCGGCTGAATTTCGGCTCGTTCAACACCAGCAACCGCACTCTCGGCAGGAAAACCGTGCGGCGCTTCGAGTTCAGCGGAGCTGATCCGCAAATCACCAATGACTCCACCGCCACACACATCATCATTTTGAACCTGGAAGGCGATGGCGCCGGCCGTGATCCTTTGAAGATCAATCTCAACAGCTCGGGCGGTCTGCCTTTCGGTGGCATTCTCAACAACCAGGGAAGCTCATGGATGCTCAAACCTAGCAGGCAGGTGCTGGCGGCAGCGTTTGCAACCTTGGCAGCGGCAATCTCACCAATAATGCCGCGCTCGCTTTCAATCGTGCAAGCGGCGCTCCCAACAACTTTGTCCTCACCAACGCAATCAGCGGCGGCGCCACACTCACTCAGAATGGCGGCAATATCAGCACCATCTCTTCTGCCTACAGCCACACCGGCGCCACCACCATCAATGGCATAGGTGAGGCAGGCAATGGAGCGCACCGCAACAATCTGGATAGTAGCCCCTATGCCGGTCAGGTCACGGCTGCCTCTGGGTAGCCCTGTGGTTTCTCAGTATGAAGCGGCCATCTCCGGCGCAGGTAGCACCGTCGTCGGTTCCACGGGCGTGCTGAATTTCGATCTCTTTAGCGGTGCCGGTCTGGGTAACCACACAGGCAGCGCGGCTGCGGCTGACCTTTTCAAGATCACCGGCGCTCTCTGCCTCGTCGCTGGATCGACGCTTGAAATCACCAATCCAAACTCGCTCTCAGGATGGCTCTGGGGTGACCCATGGAAAATCTGGGACACCACCTCCATGGGCCTGCTGACCGGCACCATCACCACCATCAACGCACCGTCTCTGGGTGGCGGCCTCCCCTGGGATCTGGATGAAACCACCGGCGTCCTCAGCATCGTGCCAAAACCCTCGAAGGCCCTCTTCAGCTGGCTCAGCCTCTTCAGCCTGATGATGCGCCGCCGCCGGGCTTGGGGTTTTCTCACTGCATCGCTCTGACGAAGCCCCGCCTGACCAGCGGGGCTTTTTTCTTTAGCGGACATTCCCGCGAAACCTCCCCTTCGCGGCCGGGTTTGCACGCCGCATGACAACCGCTAGTCTGGCGGACGCGCCTCCCGCCTTTTTCATGCCCCAACCGGAACGGATCCCCTGCCCCGCTCCCACACCTGCCATCCCGGCGGGTGCGGTGGACGAGTCATCGGATGAAGAAAGCGTGCGCCTGATGCTGCGAGTTAGGGAGGGCGATGAGAAAGCCTTCGAAAGGCTCGTGGAGATCCATCAAGGGGCCGTCGTGGGCACCGTTTACCGCATGCTCAACAGCCTCGATGACGCGCACGACATCGCCCAGCAGGTGTTTATCCGCGTGTGGCGCAGTGCTCCGCGTTATGAAGTCACCGCGAAGTTCACCACCTGGCTTTACACCATCACGCGAAACCTCGTTTTCAATGAAACACGCCGCCGCTCACGGCGCAAAGAGGTGAGCATCGAACAGGAAAACGAGGACGATCCACCGAAACACTTTGTGGACCTCAGCGTGGCGGGTGCGGATGAAAATCTGGTGAAGTCGGAATTCCACGATGCGCTCGATAAAGCCATCGCGGCACTGCCGGAGAAGCAGCGCTTAGCCGTCATCCTTCGTGGGAAGCAAGACCTGCCCTATGAAGAGATTTGCGTCATTTTGAAGATGTCTCTCCCGGCTTTGAAGAGCCTGCTCTTCCGTGCTCGAAACGAGCTACGAAAGCATTTGGGCCAGCACCTCGGCGAGGCGGCGGATTGACAGGCCTCACGCCTCGGCAGCCAAATTCACCAGCTCAGCTGGGATCTGACCCACGAAGCGCGGCGCGAGCTCAATGGCCTCGAAGATTTGATGAATCTCCTCCTGCGAAATATCGCCTGACCGATCAATCTCGAAATACACGAGGTCGTGTCGTGCATCGACCTTGTATCGCACACGCGGAAAGTGGTCCATCTGGTTGCGGAGCTGCATCATGGCGGACTCCTTGCGCAGACCGGGGGCGTAAATTTCGACTTCGATCATGGTGGTGAAAAAGGTTGTATCGGATCGCCGCTGAGACGCCAAGCAAAATATCGAGCAAGCTGGGCATGATTTAAAAATCTCACTCCGACGACTTGCTTTAGCGATTTTTGCCCAGGAGGTAGAATGTTTATTTGCCCCTGCAAATGAGGATTGGCCTCGGCAAGGCATTCGTGGGATTCTTGCATTCCAATGATGGCTTGTCATTTCCAACAGCCATGCCGAAGAATTCGGAGCCATAGGCGGCACCACGCAGATCGGCCTCACATCGAGCCAATCCATCGGCAGGATCAGACTCACCTCGGATGCGGCGATCAGCCGCGTGATCGACAGCGCCGCGGCCTCTCCGCTCACACATTCACCCGCGGGCAGCGGCAACGTGCTGCTGGAGAATTTAAGCGCCACGCAGATGCTCACGCTGACTCCTACCGTTACTGGTGGCACGCAGCTGCTGAGCATCTCACTCGCCGCTGGCTCGATCCATGCAGCCGCTGGAGGCATCGTCATCAGCGCCAATCTGAGCCGCATCACCTTCACAAAAACCGGCACCAATAGCCATGCCGGCTGCGTCATCATCAGCGCGAGCAGCCTTCACTTTCAGCACTAGCGTGAGCCTGAGCGGCAGTGGTAGCTTGTCTCACAGCGACTCTGGCATCACGGAGCGGACCGCCGCAAGCAATAGCTTTAGCGGCACGGTGAGCGTCACTGCGGGCACGCTGCGTCTCATCCATACCGCTTCGATAGGCAATGGAGCCATCTTCATCGCGGCTGGTGGTGCGTTTGAAGTCGTGAAGACTGCCAGCACCTTGTTCATGAACAAGGTCTTCAGCGGCTCCGGTGGCCTCGTCAAGGCTGGCAGCGATTAATGGGTGCTCACCGGCAATCACACGCACACCAGCGGCACCTACGGCGGCATCAGCGTCACTGGCAGCAGCGGCCCCATCACCACGGACGGCACCCTCGAAATCAAGCGCAGCAACAGCGTGAGCCTTGGCCAGGGCATCACCAGCAGTGGCTCTCTCGCCCAGACCGGTCCTGGAAACACCACGCTCAGCGGGGATTCCAACACCTACTCAGGCGGCACCACCATCTCCAACGGCACACTCCTAGCCACCAACCCCTCTCCCACATCCTCCGCCACGGGGAGCGGCTCCGTCGCCTTCGAAAACAGCGCCCGCCTCGCTGGCACCGGCCGCATCACGGGCGGTGTGGCCTTCCAAACCGGCTCCAAGCTCGTCATCGGCAATCTCTTTGGCGGTTCCAACGGACGCGATTTTGAGTTTGGCGGCCTTCTCAGCTCCACCGGAGCCTTTGAGGCCCGTTTAGATCTCTTCAGCCATCTCGGCAATGGCACCCTCAACTCCAGCCTCTCCGCCGATCAGCTCGTCATCAGCGGCACGGATCGCCTCATCGACCTCGATATCCAGCTCGTGCTCGGCAATCCCAATTCCCTGCTCAATTGGGCAGCAGGCGATTCCTGGTATCTCTGGACCTGGGGCGGCATCAGCCTTGGAAACCGTCAGATCACGCTTTCCTCTCTCAGCGCTCGCACGCTTCCCGGCGGCCTCTTTTAGGATACCAGCCAGCTCAACACCACGGGCAACATCCTCGTCGCCTTCGTCCCTGAACCCTCGCGGGCCGTTCTGCTCCTCCTCGGTCTCCTGGCACTGCTCCAGCGCCGCCGCAGATTTTGATCCCTTCTCGCGGATTCAGGGAAACGGCGGCTTTTTGCCTGCAATTCTCCTTCCCACGCCCTCGAAAATGATGTCCTCTGCGGCTCCTTTTCACCATGCACGAAACCGCCACGCTTCTCATTCATTGCCCCGACCGCCCAGGTCTCGTCCATGATATCACCGGCTTCATCTCGTCCCATCAGGGAAACATCATCGACCTCCAGCAGCACATCGACGAAGAACAAAACGCCTTCTTCATGCGCCTCGAGTGGAGCTTAGAAAAATTCACTCTCGAAAAAGAAGAGATCGAGGCCCGCCTCCAGCCCATGGCCCGCCGCCACGAGATTCAGCTCAAACTGGCCTTCTCCAACCAGAAGAAGCGCCTCGCCCTTTTCGTCACCAAGGAAAATCACTGCATCTACGACCTCCTCGCCCGCCACGAGGCCGGTGAACTCCCCGTCGAGATCCCCCTCATTGTCGCCAATCACGACACGCTCAAACCGGCTGCGGATCGCTTCGGCATTCCGTTCCATCTTTTCCCCATCACCAAGGACAACAAGCTCGCGCAGGAGCAGGCCATGATCTCGCTCCTCAAGCAGGAGCGCATCCACACCGTCGTGCTGGCGAAGTACATGCAGATCATCGGCCAGGCCATGATCGCCGAATTCCCGAACCGCATCCTCAACATCCATCACAGCTTCCTGCCGGCCTTCGTCGGTGCCAAACCTTATCACCAGGCCTTCGAACGCGGCGTGAAGATCATCGGAGCCACCAGCCACTACGTCACCGCCGAGCTCGACCAAGGCCCCATCATCCATCAAGACGTGATGCGGGTCAGCCATGAGGACACGGTGCCGGATCTCGTGCGCCTCGGCCGTGATTTGGAGAAAAACGTGCTCGCCAAAGCCCTCTGGTGGCATGTGCGGGACCGCGTGCTCGTCTTCAAAAACAAAACCATCGTCTTCGACTGATGCAGGAAGCCGAGCTGCTCGAAAAGCTGCGCAAAATCGAGCGCCTCTACGCCGGAGCCGCCACGCCCGGTGAAAAGGAGGCCGCCGCCGATGCCATGCGCCGCATTCAGCAGAGGCTCAAAACCACCGCGCAGGTCGAAAAGCCTCTCGAATACAAATTCACCCTCGTCGATGGCTGGTCGAAGAAGCTCTTCGTGGCCCTGCTGCGCCGTTACGACCTGCGCCCCTACCGTTACGCCCGCCAGCGGCGCAATACCGTCATGGTCCGCGTGCCGAAAAGCTTCGTCGATGACACCCTCTGGCCGGAATTCATGGAACTGAGCAAGGTCCTCCAGCAATACCTCGAAGACATCACCCACCGCGTCATCTCCGGCAGCATCCACGCCGATGCCAGCGAGGAAGAAATCGTCGCAGGCGAGTATCTGGAGTGAACCGCCGAATCTTCGATTTGGCGCGGGAGAAATCCTGTGCCATGCAAACGTTCCCATGACTTTCCTCGACAAGCTCCGCACCCGCATCACCGCCACCGGTTCCAACCTTTGCGTCGGCCTCGACGTCCGTGCCACCGATGCCAGCGAGAGCACCAAGAAGTGGATCCTCGATGTCATCGAGCAGACCGCTCCTCACGCCGCGGCCTTCAAGCCCAACGCCGCCTACTTTGAGGCCCTCGGCTGGCAGGGTGTGAAAATGCTGGAGGAGATCATGGCCGCCATCCCGAAAGACATCCCCACCGTGCTCGATGTGAAGCGTGGCGACATCGGCGAGACGCAGGGCTACTACGCCAAAGCCTGCTTTGATGTGCTGAATGCCGATGCCGTGACGCTCAATCCCTACATGGGCCGCGACACCTTGGAGCCCTTCCTCAAATACAGCGGCAAAGGCATTTACCTCCTCGGCGTGACTTCAAATCCAGGTGCCAAAGACATCGAGCTGCAAAAAGCCGGTGATCGCCACATCTACGAACTCGTCGCCGATATGACGGCGGGCCAGTCGCAGGCCGGTCTGGTCGTCGGATTGACCAATGCGGCACCGGATGTGCTCACCCGCATCCCCGATGTGCCGCTGCTCATCCCCGGCCTCGGTGCTCAAGGCGGAGATCTGTCCGCGCTCAAAGGCAGCGGCCGCCAGGCTCCGCTCCTCGTCAATGTCTCCCGTGGCATCCTCTACCAGGATGAAGATAAGACCTTCGCCCAACGGGCCGAAATGTGGAAGCTGCGCATCCGCGAAGCCTTGGAAGGCTGAGATCAGGCGTCGCGACGGCGCAGGCCGATCCAGGCGAGGATGAGTCCGATGACGAAATGCACTAGTAGCATGCCAGCGGCGATGTCCGGCGTGGCAAACCAGGTGCGCACGAAGGTGGTGATGGCGGGGAAAAGGCGGTCGTCCTTCAGGGTATCCATGATCCCGGACCAGCCATAGTGAGCGGTGATGAAGGGATGAACGAGATGACCCAGCAGGCGGGGAAAGCCGAGCAAAGCACCACTGAAGATGACATTCGTGCAGAGCAGGGTGAGGCAGGCGCTGTGGGCTCGGCCAGCGTTTGAGGCATTCGCAGAGATGCCGAGGCAGATCGAGGCAAAGGCGATGCCGGTGAGTGCGGGAAGGATCAAACGAGCGCCGCCATGACCGGGCAAGCCACCCGTCACGAGCTCAATAAACATGCCCATCCAGAAGCTCTGGAGCAGCGAGACGGGGATCACAAAAAGCAGCGCCGCGAGCAAAACGGCCGCAGGACGCACCCCAGCCACACGCTCACGCCCATTGACGGACTTCATGGCGGCAAACTCACGCGAGGCGAGCCGCAGGCTCATGAAAAGGATGAGCAGCACCATCACAAAGTAGATCATCGAGGTGGTGTAGGCAGCGGCCCAGACCTCCGCACCTTCACTGAAATGGCGCAAATTGGGCTGTGCGAGCAGCCAAGCGATCACCGGGGCCCCGACGAGCAGGCCCACATGAGTGATCCACTCCCGGCGCACACGGCGCAGGAGCGTCCAGCGGCGCTTCATGAGATGGGCGGCCTGGGAAAAAAGACCGGGCAGTGGCAGCACCGTGCGGGCATCCTCTTCGGTGGATTTTTTCGAATCCTTCTCCTCCGCCTCGGCGGCCTGCTGCTTCATGACGACGGTCTTATCCAAGTCCGAGATATCTTCCTCGGCGGCGGAGAGTTCCTCAGCGGTGGCTCCAAGCTTGAAGGCGGCATAATACGAATCACGGTGGCGCATCCACGAATCTCCCCACCGCTGCGCAGGGCGCTTGGCGAGGCGAGAATAGACCTCGTCGTAAGTGGGAACGGTGAAATAATGCGGTAGAGCTTTGGCCGGACCGTGAAAGGTCACATACCCCTCATGCAGCACAAGCGTGGTATCGTAGGCCGTGAGATTGGCGAGGCTATCCGTGGCGTGAATGACGATGCGGCCGGGCTGGTCCGCCGCCACGAGTCGCAGCAGCGCCTCCATTTCCCGCTCCGAGCGCACATCCAAGCCGTGCGTAAAATCATCGCAAAGCACGAGCACGGGATCGGAGACGAGAGCGAGTCCCAGCTTCAGCCTTCGGCGCTGCGCCAGCGGCAGCGGGCCGACCCTCTCCGAGGCGATGTTTTCTAAACCGACCACCACAAGGATATGGGAGACCTTTGAAACGATCTGATCGCGGCTGAGGCCTGCGGCACGGAGCATCAGAGCGCTCATGAGGCTTTCCCGGACGGTGAGATGGACGTGCAGGCAGTCGTCATGTGGCGTGACCCAGCCAAGTTCATTCGGATGCAGCGGCTTGGAGACGAGATCACGGCCTTTCAGCATGATGGAGCCACCGGAGGCCTCCGTGAGGCCAGCCAGCACCTGGAGAAACGTGGTCTTCCCGCTCGCTGTCGGGCCGATGAGGGCGAGCAGATGACCGCCAGGTATGGAAAAACCGACCTGCTCAAGCACATGAAGCGGGTCTTTGCCTTTGCGGGTGATGACGTGGGCGAGAGCCTTGATTTCCAGCATGTTGGGCTTCTAGACGCTGGCCGCCTCCGGCGCAAGACATAGCAAGGGCGGCACGCCTGACCTGCCGGGGCATCTGGGCGCTGAACTCCATGGTGTAAGTGCTTGAGATGCAGCGGATTCCCCGCCAATGTGCGCTCTCATCCATTTTCCCTTCCTGACCTCATGACCACTGGTTCCACCACCCCCCACCGTGCCTTCATGGGCGTGACGGGCACTGTCTGCGTGGTTCTCATCCTCATCCTGATCGGTGGCTGGCGGTGGTTTTTTCAGGATCTGAGTAAACGCCAGACCATCAGCGAGCGGGCTCGCATTCACGAGGCGAGACTGCGTGATCTTGAAAAGCTCGGCCTGGATGCTGAGGCGGGCATTCTCTCGGATTCCGGCGCTCCCGAAGCCCCCATCGTCTCCCTCCAGGAGATGGCCCCTAAGGGCGCAGCCATCGAAGGCGTCGTCCCACCACCGAGTCAACTTCAAGATCTGCCGCTGCAGGAGCAAGCCCCAGATTACGCCGAGGCCTTGGAGACGATTCAAGGCTTCTGGAAGGGCCTGAAGGTCAAAGACCGCCTGCCTTATGTGTACAACCCGGATAAGGTCAAGTCGCTCATGGAGGACTACTATGAAAGGCAGGGGGAGACGGACCCCGACCACACCGAGCTGAAGCAAAAATCCCGACTCATGCTCGATGGCAAAGCGGAGATCCTTTACTTCAGCCATGCCAGCAGCCGCCCCACCGGCCTCGTCGAGCTAGCCATGCGCCGCGGTGCCAATGGCCGCTTCCTCGTGGACTGGGAAAGCTTTGCCGGCTACTGCAGCCCCGCTTTCGGCGAGCTGAAGAAGCTCAAACCCGTCGAACCGGTGCAAGTCCGCGCCTTTGTTCGGCTGTTCGAATACTACAATTATGAGTTCGCGGACTCGTCGAAGTATCTCTGCGTCAAAATGATCGCCGCGAACGGGGTGGACATGCTCTACGGCTACTGCGAACGTGAATCGGAACTCGGCCGCTGGCTGGAAGGTCAGCTGTCCCACACTCGCACCGGCAGTGCCATGAGCGGTTACACCTTGCGCATTGCTTATCCAGAAAATGCCCAGTCAGAGCAATGCGTCTGGCTCAAGCAGGTGGTCGCCTCTCGCTGGCTCGTTCTGGATTGAACCATCGAGGACCTACCGGCGACGATCAGGCGAAGCAAAGTGGCCATCTCGCTCTGCGAGATGAGCAGGACGCTTGGCCTACTCACCGGTTCACCGTCTCCAAGCATCCTTCATGCAGGCGAAAGCCTTTTGCTCATTTGCGGTCGCTTCGCTCCACCACACAGGCAGCCGACGGCTGGCTACTCTGCTGGCGCATCTTCAGTGTCTCTGGATGGATTTCAAACACGGCCTAGCGATATGGAGCGGGCAGTGGCCACAGGCTCCATGCGTGCCCGTCATTGGATGTCCGCTGAAGTCGCGAGGCGCCACGTTCCTCTCGCGGAGCGAGAGGACGACTTTGCTTCGCCGATTCGTTGCCGCTGGGGTGGGTAAACCACTAGTGCCCCCACCGATGAGCCCAACAAAAACGGCGTCCCAGTGAAGGGACGCCGTTGGAGAGATGGAGATGCTGAGGTTGCTTTACGCAGCCTCGTCGATCTTCACGGCTTTGTAGCCACCGATGCTCTTGAAGTAGAGCAGCAGGAGGAGATAGATCGCGGCCATTGCAGCAGGGATGTAGGCATCCGCTTTCAGCGTGGCGCGGTCACCAGCCTGATCGGCTTCGACGACGGTCTTCTGCTGCGGGGTCTTTTCCTTGGCATCCTTGGCGGCGGCCAGCTTGGTGCCGTCGAGGCCAAAGACTTCGGTGGACTTCAGGTTGAGGAAGGAGCTAGGCGTGGCGGCTTTGTACTCGCTGTAGAGAGCGGCATCGGTCTTGTTGAGCGCTTCACCGGCGAAGCGGTCTTTGCAGTAGCCGAGGCCTGGGCCACCGATCAAGCCAGCGGAGAGCATGCCAATGCCACCCATGATGGACATCGCCACCGCGCCGGACTGAGGAAAGCGGTCGCCGACGACGGCAAGCATGGTGGGCCAGAAGAAGGTCTTGCCAACGGCATAGATGCCGAGAGCGACGAGAGCCACGGTAAAGGTCTGCATGCCGCTGGCGAGCACAAGACCAACAGAGGCGATGATAGCGCAAACGACCAGCAGGCCGATGGGGGAGAGTTTGAGGGTCTTTTCGATCCAGTGGGCGCAGAAACGCAGGCCGAACATGATGGCGGAGGTCCAGATGAAGAGGTACTTGCCCTCCTCGGAGGTGAAGAGATTGCCGGTGATGTTCTGAATCCAGCCATCCGTGCCGAGTTCAACCGCGCCAACGAGGGCGTGAACCACAAAAAGCACAAAGAGAAGGATGGAGCCGAGCGAGAACTTCGTGATCACCGCCACTGCGATGAGAAGGATGCCGCCGATGGCGTAGCCGATGACCTTGGCGTTGTCAGGAGAGAAGGCCTTCGCGATGTCGCCGAAGAAATTGGCGAGCAGGTAGCAGGCGACAAGGGCACCGAGGATGCCGACAGGCTTGAGCATGCTGACGAAGCTGGCACCTTTTTCGGCGGCTTCGGATTTCGGGAACTTCTGACCCATGAACATGATCGCGTAGAGCACGGTAGGGATGAGGTAGAGGGCGAGCTGGGTCTTCCAGCCGACCTGCATCTTGTCGTCGAGCACCCAGCCAGCCACGGAGCCGAGCACCATGCCAGCAGGCCAGGAGGCATGCAGGATGTTCAGGTAATGCGTGCGGTTTTCCGGGAAGAGGGTAGCCACGAGAGGATTGGCCACGGCTTCGAGCGTGCCGTTGGCATAGGCGAAGATGAACATGCCCCAGAAGAGGAAGTCATACGCGTTTGCAGGCGTGCTGGCACCAAAGGTCACGAAGGCCGAGACGATGTGGCAGATCAGAGCGAGGGCGACGAGCTTGCCGTAGCCGATTTTGTCCACGATCAGGCCGCCGAAGATGATGCCGAAGCAGAAGCCGGAGAAACCCGCACCGCCGATGGCTCCGAGCTGGGCTCCAGTGAAGCCGAACTCCTTGCCCCAGTTGTCAAAGATGCCGCCACGGATGGCGAAGCCGACGCCGGCGGCCAGAATGGCCATGAATCCGGCCCAGAGAAGTCTCATTCGATTGTTTTCGCTCATAGTCGTGATGTTGATGGTATAGTTGGTATGTGTTGTTCGGGTTGGGAGTGCAGGAAAGCGCGTGTTTTAGGGGCCGCCTATCGCGGCGACAAGGAAAAAGTTCTTTCCATGCAGAAGAAGTACGGGGCGGCGGCCAGATAAATCGTTGGTTGCGGCACCGGGCGGGGTTGCTAAAGCAGGGGCCTCCATGACCGCATCCGCCTTTGCCCGCTCCCGTTTCACGCGCCTGCTCGTGCTCGGCCTCACGCTTTGCCTCGGCAGCCTCTCGGCCTGGGCGCAGTCCTCCGTCATTGTGGTGGATGCCTTCAACCGCAAAGTCCACGTCGCCGGAAATGCCAATGCGAAGCGCCCGGTGGGTGGCCTGGCCAAAATCGCCACCTGCATGGTCGCGCTCGATTGGGCGGAGGCTTCCCGCGTGGGGGTGAATGTGCTCGCCCCCGTGCCGGACTACGCCACCGCCATCGCCGGAGCCCCTTCCCCGCTCGGTCTCCAGCCCGGCGATACCATGACGCTACGTGATCTGATCTACGCCACCATGATGGGCAGTGACAATGTGGCTGCCATCACGCTCGGCGATTTCGTCGGCCGCGATCATCTGGCTCGTCTCGGCAAAGGTGGCCACCCGATGGATGAATTTGTGCGCCAGATGAACCAACTCGCCAAGCGTGAAGGCTGCAAGGGCACTCGCTTCACCAATTCCCACGGCCTGGAAAACTCCCGCCCGGTGCCTTACTCCACGGCGGCGGACATCGCCCGCCTCTCCGTCTATGCCGCCTCCCGCCCCGCGATGCGCTTTTACACCAATCAAGGCACCCGCGATGTCACCCTCTACCGTGCGGGCCAATCCATCAAAGTCGGTGTACAGAATACCAACCAGCTCCTCGGCACCGATGGCATCGACGGCATCAAAACGGCCAACACCGCCATGTCCGGCGGCTGCTGTGTCGTCTCCGCTGAGAGAGCCTCCACCGTGCTCAAGCAGGCGGATAACAGCAGCCAAATCTACCGCCACCGCATGATCGTCGTCGTGCTCGGCAGCGCGAATCCCTTCTACGAAGCCCGCGGCCTCCTCCAGCAAGGTTGGGCTGCCTATGACCGCTGGCTGGCCGCCGGTCGCCCCATCACCAACAAGAAGCAGATGCTCGCGGATTTCTAACTCAAGTCTCCCGCGGCCCTTTTCCTGCTTCGGTCATCTCACATCCCTCATCTCCCAATACAAAACACATGCGCATCGGTATCTTGAACAGCGGCGGGGATTGCCCCGGACTTAATGCAGTCATCCATGGCGTCGTCGGCGCCGCCAGCACCCTCGGATGGGAGGTCGTGGGCTTCCGCGATGGCTTTGAGGGCCTGCTGCCACCCGGTGACTACATGATGCTCGATCCCGAGCGCACCGTGGGCATCATGAAACTCGGCGGCACCATCCTCGGCACCACAAACAAAGGTCACTTCGTCGCCAAAGTGGGTGAAGGAAACGTCGCCAAAGTTCCAGACGAGATCATCAACAAGGCCAAGGGCACGCTTCGTCATCTCGAAATCGGTGCCCTCATCGTCGTCGGCGGAGACGGCAGCCTCACCACCGGCATGCAGCTTTGCGAGGCCGGCATCCCCGTCATCGGCGTGCCAAAGACCATCGACAACGACCTCAGCGCCACGGCTTACACCTTCGGCTTCGACAGCGCTTACTCCGCCGTCGTCGATGCGCTCGATCGCCTTCACACCACCGCCGAAAGCCACAAACGCGCCATGGTGCTCGAAGTCATGGGCCGTCACGCCGGCTGGATCGCCCTTTACGGCGGCATGGCTGGCGGCGCGGATGTGATCTTGCTGCCTGAGATTCCTTTCCAAATGGAGCATGTGGCCGAAGCCATCCGCAAACGCGATGCCGCTGGCCATCACAGCACCCTCGTCGTCGTGGCGGAAGGCGCCCGCATGGAGGAAGGCATGCTCCTCACCAAAGGCGGCGGTGAAGCTGGCGAAGTCCGCCTCGGCGGCATCGGCGACCACGTCGCGAAGCAGATTGAAAAGCTCACCGGCAAGGAAACCCGCTCCTGCACCCTCGGTCACCTTCAACGCGGTGGTGCCCCCACCGCTCTCGACCGCATCCTCGGCATCCGCTTTGGCGTGAAAGCCGTCCACCTCATCGCCGAAGGCAAATTCGGCCGCATGGTCAGCTACCAGCAGTATCAGGTGGGTGATGTCGCCATCGAAGAAGCCGTGAACAAACTCCGCCTCGTCAGCAAGGACGGCGATGTCGTCCAGGCCGCCCGCTCCATCGGCGTCAGCTTCGGCGATTCCTGATCCCGCTCACTTCCCGATGCAGAAGCTGGAGAAGATCACATCGAGGATCTGCTCCACATCCACCTGCCCGATCACATCCCCGAGCGCCTGCAACGACTCGCGAAGCTCCAACGCGATGAATTCGGGCGCTTCATTCGATTCAATGGCGGCTCGCGCAGCGGCCAGGCGCTCCACGCTGCGTTGGAACGCCGCTTGATGGCGGGCATTGATCGCAATGGGATGATCGGAGGCCAGCGGTCCCGCCTTCGCGATGACCTCGCGAATGGCGTTTCGCAGCGCCTCGATACCTTCGTTTTGCACGCAGGAGACGCGGATGGCGGCTTTTTCACTTTCCCAGCCCGGATGCAGGCCGAGATCGGTTTTGTTCAAGATGACGAGGTGACGCTCCGAGAGTCCCGCAGGCACTTCGAGGCGTTTCGTGGCTTCAAGGGACTGGCTGGCATCGAGGACCTCCAAAATGAGATCCGCACGCTCCAACTCGCGCTGCGTGCGTTCGATGCCGATGCGCTCAATGGCATCCTGTGAATCGCGAAGGCCGGCGGTATCCACCAGACGCAGCGGAATGCCATGCACCTGGATGATTTCCTCGATCGTATCCCGCGTGGTGCCCGCTGTGGGACTCACGATGGCACGCTCAAAGCCGAGCAGGAGATTGAGCAAGCTGCTCTTGCCCACATTGGGTGCCCCGGAGATCACCGTGCGAGCACCGTGACGCAGGATGCGACCTTGCTCCGAAGTGGCGAGGAGCTTGCGGGCATGCGCTTGAACGGCGTCGATCCGGCGGAGCAGGTCGGCACCCGTCTCCGGGGAGATGTCTTCATCGGGAAAGTCGATGTAGGCCTCGATGTGAGCCAGCACCGGCACGAGCATCTGCTGCATTTGAGATGCCTCACGGCCGATGGCACCACCGAGTTGCTCATTCGCGGCTCGCAGCGCCAGCGTGCTCTGCGCATGGATGAGATCCATCACCGCCTCCGCCTGGGTGAGATCCATTTTGCCATTCAAAAAGGCCCTTTGGGTGAATTCACCCGGCTCAGCCGCCCTCGCTCCACAGGCCAGCACTCGCTCAAGAACCCGCTGGGTGACGAGCACGCCGCCGTGACCATGAAACTCGATCACGTCCTCGCCCGTGTAGCTGGCCGGACCTTGAAAATGCAGCAGCACGCCGGAATCGAGCCCCGCGCCGTTTTCATCCAGCACCTGCACGAGATGGGCGCGACGCGGCACCACCTTCGCGGGCAGCTTGAAGGCCTTTGAGGCGATGGCGAGCGCCTTCGAGCCGGAGAGGCGGATCACGGAGATCGCGGCCTCGCCGGTCGCGGTGGAGATGGCGGCGATGGTATCGGAAAGCATGGAAAGAGGTGCCTCCGATACGTCCCGCCCCGCGTATCTCAAGCCGCCCTTTCAAACTCGACCCCAGCTTTTTCACGATCCTTCGCCTCGTGCATTCTTGACCCTTCCGCACATCTCCCCACCATCGCCGCATGCCTCTTCGAATCCTGCACGAAATGCTCCACACCCCGGTGATGGACATTTTGCATCATTTGAAGCGCTCCCAAGGCATGACCGCCGGGGAACTGGCCGAGCGCATGAAGATGAGCTACATGGGCGTGAAGCAGCACTGCGATGAGCTGGTGAAAAAGGAGTTCATCGACACCTTCCGCCGTGCCAAAGGCTCCGGCAGGCCAGAAAAACTCTACCGCCTCACCCGTCGGCTCGATCCCTTGTTTGATGAAAGCGGCGCCTCCATCGCCCTCGGCCTCCTGGCCGCCGCCCAGCGTGTGTATGGTGAAACCGCCGCCGCGAAGCTGCTCTACGCTTGGTTTCAGGCCAAAACCGAAACCTACGCCCGCAAGCTCGCCGGAGCCGATGATCTCCTGACCAAAGCCAAGATGCTCTCGAAGCTGCGCAGCGCCGAAGGCTGCATCTGCGCCGTCCAGCAGGACGCGGAAACCGGCGCTCTCAGCCTCGTCGAGCATCATCAGCCCCTGCGTGAGCTCGCCGCCGAGCACGACATCGTGCCCGAGCTGGAATGCGAGCTCATCGAAAAGCTCCTGGCCTGCGAAGTGAGCCGATACGTCGAGGAAATCTCCGGCCTCGTGCGTATAACCTATCGCCTCACTCCGCGTTGATCCCCCTTCCCTGCTTTCGCATGCTTTCCCGTCTGCTCTGCCCCACCCTGCTGCTCCTCCTTACCTCCTGCCAGTATCAAAACTCGCTGCTCCCCTCCTGGCAGCAGGACACCACCCTCATTTACAACGGCCAGGCCGCCGCCCGCGCCCAGCAGAGCACCACGCCTCACCTCGTCGCCCGGGCCATCTACGCGGCCCCAGGCCACATCGAGACCCTCATCGCCCGCCAGGATGACTCGCCGGATGCGGTCAAAAACCTCACCACCATCGGTGATGGCACCATTGCCCTCGGCTTCAGCGATGCCGCCACCGGCCAGTTCCTCGACGTGAAGCAGTGCGGCGGCGCCCTCTTCATCGCTGGCCTTCCAAACCAGGCCTACCGCATCCATCTTCAAAATCTCACGCCCATGCCGCTCGACCTCGCCGTGGGCATCGACGGGCAGGACATCACTGCCGGAGGCGTGGCCGCGTGGAAGCGCTCCAGCCTCCGCCTTGCCGCCAAACAATCCCTCATCCTCGACCGCAGCCCCAAGACGAATGCGCCGCTGCTCTTCCGCAGCGTGAAAGGCGATGCCGCCTTGTTTGAGACCCATCCCTCCGGCACTCGTGGCCTCATTCAAATCGCCGTCTGGCTCTCCAAGGATGCGCCCAGCCTCACCGGTCAGCCCATCCGCCCCAGCGAGTATCCCCCGCTGAACCTCCTCCCGATGGACAAGGCGCATCAGTATCGCTGACCTTCGAAGCCCGAGGTGCCGATGAGACTTTTACTCTTCCTTCTCCTCACCTCCATGAGCCTCGCCGAGCCTGTGATCCCGCCCCGTTTCGCTCAAGCCTTGCCTTCGGAGTGCTCGCAAGTGCTGCTGACTCTCGCCAACGATCCAAAGGCCACCACCGGCCTCCTTTGGCGCATGGAACGAAAGCCCGAAGGCCCGTGGAAGTCGGCTGGACCCGCCATTCCCGTCTCTCTCGGTCGTCACGGCCTCGCCTGGGGCCTCGGTGAGCATGACTCCAAATTACCTCGAGGCCTCAACCGCAAAAAAGAGGGCGATGGCTGCTCGCCCCTCGGTGTCTTTGCCTTGCCGCAGGCCTTTGGCAGCCTGACGAAGCCTCGCGGACTGCGTCTGCCCTACCTCCGCTGTACCTCGCACCATCTCGGCATCGACGATCCAAGCTCCCGCTCCTACAACCAGATCGTCGATGACCGCCTCGTCGCCTGCGATTGGGTCAATACCGAGACCATGATCCCCTCGAACGGCTGCTATGCCCTCGGTGCCGTCATCGCCCACAATTCCGCCAACAAGCCCGGCTCAGGCTCCTGCATCTTCCTCCACGTCTGGCAGGCCCCCGGCGTGCCCACCTCCGGCTGCACCGCCATGAGCCTCGACCACGTCCGCCTCATCCTCCGCTGGCTCGATCCCGCGAAGCAGCCTAGACTCGTTCAGGATGTGGAGGGGCGGTGAGGACGTTGGACTAGAAACGGTAAGGTAGGAAGTCTCGCGAGTTCGGGCCTTAGCCCGTCAGAATCTTCCAAGGCGTGGCCTGAAGGCCGAACGACGAACTTCCCATCGTTGACATCTCACCCTCGCGGCGGCTAATCGGGCAGTATGGAACTCATCAACAACGCTCCGAATGTCCCCGCCGCCGTCGGCCCTTATTCCCAGGCCGTGAAGCAAGGCGAGCTGCTCTTTTGCTCGGGCCAGATCCCAATCAATCCGGCCTCCGGCAAGATCGAGGCGACCGATGTGGAAGGTCAGGCCAGGCAGGTTTTGGCGAACATCGCCTCGCTGCTGGCCTCGCAAGGTCTCGCGATGACCGACATCATCAAGGCGACGGTGTTTTTGCAGCAGATGGCCGATTTTCCGAAGGTGAATCCGCTCTATGAAGCGGCCTTTGGCGGTCACAAACCGGCCCGCTCGACTGTGGCGGTGGCTGGACTGCCCCTCGGGGCCCTGATTGAGATCGAGGTCATCGCCGCGTTGAAGGCCTGATCGCTGGCCGGCCATTGCAAATGCCAGGCGGGCCGCTACTCTCGCCCTCCCACCCCCAACACACCATGCAAGCCCCCCAAATCACCGCCTACCTGAAAACCTACTGCGGCTGGAGCGAAGGCGTCCGCGCCATCTTCCGCAAGTACAACCTCGCCTTCGAAGAAAAGGACATCATCAAGAACCCGGCCTTCCGCTGGGAGATGGAGCAGAAGAGCGGTCAGCCTCTTTCCCCCTGCGTGGAGATCAATGGCACCATGTTGCCGGACATCAGCGGCGAGGAGGTCGAGTCCTGGATGACCCAAAACGGCCTCCTCACGCCGAGTGACGCGCCCGCCGATGCGCCGACCAATTCCGCCTGCTCCGATGCCCAGCACGCCGCCATGGCCGCTGGGATCCTGCCCGGGGCGACGGTGAAGTTTGTCGGCTAAGCAATCTCCGAGCATGAAACGCCTTCTCCTCGTCCCCGCCCTCGTCCTTGCCTCGTGCAACTCCGTGTACTACGCCGCCTGGGAAAAACTGGGCTGGGAGAAGCGTGACCTGCTGGTCAGCGCGGTGAAATCGGCCCGCGGCGAGCAAAAGGAGGCCGGGGAGGAATTTCAGGATGCGCTCACGCAGCTTAAGAAGCTCTCCGGTTACCACGGCGGCAACCTCGAAAGCGCCTACAACAAGTTCAAAGCCGAATATGATGACTGCGAAGCGCAAGCCACCAAGGTGCGCAGTGAGATCCGCGAGGTCGATCAGGTGGCACGTGACCTTTTCCGCGAGTGGGAACGCGAGATCCGCCAGTACGAAAATGCCTCCCTCGCGGCAGATAGCCGGGCGAGGCTGGCGGACACCCGCTCTCGCTTCCAGCAGCTCTCTACCACCCTGCATGCCGCCGAGGCCAGCATGGAGCCCGTGCTCCGCCAGTTCCGCGATCAGGTGCTCTATTTGAAACATAACCTCAACGCCGCCGCCATCGGCTCCCTCCGTGGCAAGGCCGATACCATCCAGTCTAACATCCAGCGCCTGCTGGAGCAGATGAACCGCTCCATCGCCGAGGCGGACCGGTTCATCCAAACGATGAAATAATCCCCTAATGACCCCGAAAATCGACCCCACCCTTCACCGCGATAAAAAGCCGGACTGGATCCGCGTAACTTTGCCGCGTGACCCGAAATTCTGGAGCACGAAGGGTCTCATCACCGATCTGAAGCTGCACACCGTCTGCGAAGAGGCCCAGTGTCCGAACCGCTGGGAATGCTGGAGCCAGGGCACGGCCACCTTCATGATCGCCGGAGACCGCTGCACACGTGCCTGCGGCTTCTGCGCGGTGAAAACGGCCAAGCCCTTCGCTTTGGAGGCCGATGAGCCGCAGCGAGTGGCCGAGGCCACGAAACGCATGGGATTGAACCACATCGTCATCACCGCCGTAGCCCGTGATGACATGAAAGACGGCGGCGCGGAGCACTTTGCCCGCACCATCGAGGCCGTCCGCGAGGCCGTGCCCACCATCACCATCGAGATCCTCGTGCCAGACTTCAACGGCAAAGACGATGCCCTCGAAGTGGTCATGAAGGCCCGCCCGCACATCTTCAATCACAACCTGGAGACCGTGGAGCGCCTCACCCCGCTCGTTCGCAGCCGGGCGCAGTATGCCCGCAGCCTTCACGTCCTGAAGCGTGCCAAGGCCATGGCCCGTGAGATGGGCACCCAATGCTCCACCAAGAGCGGCCTCATGCTCGGCCTCGGGGAGACGGAGCTAGAGCTCTTCCAGGCCATGGACGACCTTTTGGAGCATGACGTGACCGTTTTGACCCTCGGCCAATACCTGCGCCCCTCTGTCCAGCACTTGCCGGTGATCGATTACATCCACCCGGATACCTTTGAAAACTACAAGCAGATCGCTCTGAAGAAGGGTTTCCGCCATGTGGCCAGCGCCCCGCTGGTGCGCAGCTCGTATCACGCCTCCGATTTTCGACCGGAGCTCGATCTCGGGGCCTGACCTCCATCTTCCAGAGCCATTTCCCCATCCACTCGGGAGGGCATACCCATCCCAGAACTGTAATTGGGGGTTTTTCTGCTTGCCGACTTGAGGCAAGCCTCTATCATCAAAGCTTCATTCCCGGGAGAAAAATCGTTTTTGTGAGAGTGGGGCCTTCCCCGCTCTCTTTTTGTCTCGGGATGTGAGATTTTTTTTATGATCAGCGAACTCAAGACCCTGTTTGATTACTACGAGAAAGAGAAAGGCATCGACCGTGAGAAGATGGTCGAGGCCCTTTCACAGGCCCTGCTGGCCGCCTCGAAGAAAAGCATCGGCCCGGCTCGTGAGCTGCGCATCGACATTGATCCTGACAAAGGCACCATCAAAGCCTTCGCCAAGCTGCTCGCCGTCGAAACCGTCTCCAATCCCTGGGAGGAACTCCCCCTCGCCAAGGCCCGCAAGATCAAAAAAGGTGCCGAACTCGGCGATGAAATCGAGCTCGAAGTCACGCCCAACAACATGGGCCGTATCGCCGCCCAGACCGCGAAGCAGACGATGCTCCAGCGCCTCCGCATGGCGGAGAAGGAAAACCTTTATGAAGAGTTCAAAGACCGCACTGGTGACGTCGTCAGCGGCGTGGTGCGCCGCTTTGAGAAATCGGATGTCGTCATCGACCTCGGCAAGTTCGAAGGCATCATGCCTGGCAAGGAACGCGTCGCCACGGAAGACTACAACGTCAGTGATCGCATGCGCTTTTATGTGAAGGCTGTCGAAAAAGACACCGGTCGCGGCCCAGAAATCATCCTCTCCCGTGCGCATCCGAATTTCGTGCGCCGCCTATTTGAATTCGAAGTCAGCGAGATCGGTGACCGCACCGTCGAGATCGCCAGCATCTCCCGCGAGGCCGGTTACCGCACGAAAGTGGCCGTCCATAGCGCCGATGAGAAAGTAGACCCCGTGGGTGCCTGCGTGGGCCTGCGTGGTGCCCGCGTGAAAAACATCGTTCGCGAGCTCAACAACGAGAAAGTGGACATCATTCGCTGGAAGAGCGATCCCGCCGAGTTCGTCCGCGAGGCGTTGAAGCCCATCAAAGTCATCAGCATCACCGTCGATAAGGACAAGAAGCAGGCCCACCTCACCGTCAGCGAAGAAGAGCTCTCCAAGGCCATCGGTCGCCGCGGTCAGAATGCCCGCCTCACCTCCCGCCTCGTGGGTATGGACCTTATCATCGAGAAGGACGAGCACGCCGAGCAGGTCTTTGAAGGCCAGATGGGCAGCGCCGTCCAGCACCTCGTCGAAGCTCTCGGAATCACGGCGGATACCGCCCGCCTGCTCGCTCAAAACGGCATGGCTGATCTCGCCATGTTTGCCTACGCCGATGTCGAAGACGTCACCGAAATGCTCGGTGGTGACCGCGCCCTCGCCGAGCAAATCCTCGCCAAGGCTCAAACGAATGCTCCCGCCCCTTCTGGGGAGTAAACCCGTTTGCCGCCATGAGCTCCTCCCACTCCAGTTTTCTCCACCCTCAGCAAGTTTCCCAACTAGCCCCCTTCTCGTTTTTACCACTACCCACGCATGCCCGGCAAATCCTCCTCCTCGAAACCCGACAAGCCCTCCGCCACCGAGACAGGTGAGGAGATGCTGCCAGCCGAAAGCGCAAAGCCGAAAAAACCCGCCGGCAAGAAGGTGCTTTCGCTGATCGAGGAAGTCGAAGAGGATAAAGCCAAGACCCGGGCACCCCGCAAGGAATCCACCAGCGTGCTCCCCCGCATCGGAGCCAAGCCTGTAGCCCCCAAAAAGGCCGTCGAGCCTGAGCCAGTTCCCGCCGAGCCAGCCAAACCCACGCTCGATGATCAGAAGAGAGACGCCCTGAACCTCTTCGACGAAAAACCAAAGCGGCGTGAGCGCCCCGCCGTCACCGAGGCCACTGTCTCCGCCCTCCCGCCCATCTCTCTGCTGCTTGATGAGACGCCCCGGCCAAAGCCCGTCATCGTACCGGCCGCCCCCGCACCCGTTACCGAGACGACTCTGCCGGAGTTCGAACTCGGAGAAAATGGCGAAAAGATCATCCTCCTGAAGCCGCCCATCATTGTGAAGGATCTGGCGGAAAAGATGGGCCTCAAGCCCTTCAAGATCATCTCCGATCTGATCGCCTTCAAAGTCTTCGCCAGTGCCGACAAGGCCATCGACATCGAAGTGGCCGAAAAAATCTGCGAGAAGCACGGCTTCCGCCTTGAGCGTGAAAAACGCGAAAAAGGCGGCGGTGTTCATAAGATCGAGGAAGTCATCGTCGAGCCGGAAAAACTGCCGGAACCCACCGCCGAGGAAAAAGACACCCGAGCGCTTCGCGCCCCCATCATCACCTTCATGGGCCACGTCGATCACGGCAAAACATCCCTCCTCGATGCCCTGCGCAAGACCCAGGTGGCCCACGGCGAAGCTGGCGGCATCACCCAGCATATCGGTGCCTACTGCGTCTTCCACGATGGCAAGCCCATCACCTTCATCGATACCCCCGGCCACGCCGCCTTCTCCGCCATGCGGGCACGCGGTGCCAATGTGACGGACATCGTCGTCCTCATCATCGCTGCGGATGACGGCATCATGCCGCAGACGAAGGAAGCCCTCTCCCACGCCAAAGCCGCCGGCGTACAGCTCATGGTCGCCATCAACAAATGTGACCTCCCCACCGCCGATGTCATGCGGGTCAAAGGCCAGCTCCAAGAGATCGGCCTCGCCCCCGTCGATTGGGGTGGTGAGATCGAGTGCATGGAAGTCTCCGCACGTTCCGGCCTCGGCCTCGATAACCTCCTCGAAACCATGGCCCTTCAGGCCGAGGTACTCGAATTGAAGGCTGATCCCAAGGCTCCCGCCCGCGCCACCGTCATCGAATCCTCCATGGTCGCAGGCAAAGGCCCCGTCGCCACCGTCATCGTCGGCCAGGGCACACTCCAGGTCGGTCAGCCCTTCATCTGCGGCCCGTATTGGGGTAAGGTGAAGGCTCTCGTCAACGACCGCGGCCAAAACATCAAGGCAGTCCTCCCCGGCATGCCCTGCGAAGTCATCGGCTTCTCCGATATGCCCAACGTCGGCGACGAAGTCGTCTTCATGGACAGTGAGCGTTCCGTTAAAAAGCTCAGCGAAGAGCGTCTCGAAGAGATGCGCCAAAAGAAGCTCGCCACCCCGCGCCGCACCACCTTGGAGCACCTCTTCGCCTCCATCGAAGAAGGCAACAAGAAAGCCCTCAAGGTCGTCCTCAAGGCCGATGTGCAGGGTTCCGTCGAGGCCATCTCCAAATGCCTCAAGGACATCAAGAGCAACAAGATCAACCTCGAAATCCTCCACGCCGAGGCTGGCTCCATCACCGAGAGCGATGTGCTCCTCTGCTCCGCCTCCGATGCCCTCATCCTCGGCTTCAACGTCAAGGTCGAGAACAAAGCCCTCGCCGCCTCCAAGCGTGAAGGCGTCCAGATCAAGCTCTACTCCATCATCTATGAGCTCATCGATCAGGTCAAAGAAGCCCTCGAAGGCCTCCTCGATCCGATCACCCGCGAAAAAGTCCTCGGCCATGCTCGCGTGAAGCAGGTCTTCAAGGTCCAGAAAGGCTACGTCGGCGGTTCCGTCGTCACCGATGGCCTCATGCACCGCAAGCAGCGTGCCCGCGTCCTCCGTGGCGGCCAAGCCGTTTACGATGGCGGCTTCGAAACCCTCCGCCGCTTCCAGGACGAGGTCCCCGAAGTCCGCAACGGCCTCGAATGTGGTATCAAGCTCAACGGCTTCTCCGATTACGAAGAAGGCGACGTCATCGAGTGCTACGAACTCGAAAAAATCCCGCAAACCCTCTGAGTGCAGGGCGAAGAGCCTAGAGTCTAGAGTCCCTGAGCATCTGAACCCTTCGCCTTATTCCATTCGCCCTTAGCGCCATGTCCCTTCGTCTCGACAAAGTCTGTGAACTCATGCGCCGCGAGCTATCCCTCGTCGTCGAGAAGGATTATCGTCCTGAAAACGGCCTGCTCACCGTGCATGAAGTCGTCGTCAACGCCGATTTGAAGCACGCCACCGTTCACGTCGGTGTCATTGGCAAGCCGCACCAACAGGAAGCCATCGTTGAACGCCTCAACAAAGCACGCGGTGCCATCCAGCGGGATCTCTACAAACGCGTCAAGCTGCGGAACAGCCCGCATCTCCACTTCCGCCTCGATCACACCACCGAGCGGGCCGTGCCGCTCGTGCAGCTCATCGATAATCTGCCACCTCCGGCACCAGAACCGGAGCCATCTGCGACCGAATCCTGATCCGCCGAAGACGGGCAGGATTCCCCTGCCCTCTTCAGCGAACCATCAAAGAGCTCACTTCACCTTGAAGAGCTCCACGTCGAAAATCAGCGCCTCGTTCGGACCGATGTCACGACCGGCACCACGGGAGCCGTAGGCGAGCTTGGCTGGGATGTAGAAGCGGAACTTCGAGCCTTCCTTCATGAGCTGCACGCCTTCCGTCCAGCCAGCGATGACGCGATTCAGGGGGAATTCGATGGTTTCTTTGCGGCGGTAGCTGCTGTCAAAGACGGTGCCGTCGATCAGCGTGCCTTCGTAATGCACTTCCACGGTGTCCGTGGCCTTCGGGCTCTTGCCAGTGCCTTCGGTGATCACTTTGTATTGGAGACCGCTGGCGGTCACGGTCACGCCTTCTTTCTTGGCGTTGTCTTCGAGGAACTTTTCACCTTTGGCGAGTGCGATGTCGGACATGATGGGATGAGGGTGGGGTTGGTTAAGAGGCGCGGAGACTAGCGGCTTCACGCCATCTGGCAAGCCCGTCCACCATCCACCTGATGCACGATTCCGCTCAGCGCGTCCTTCTCCGCCCAGTCGAGATTGGTCGTGGTGATGATCTTCTGCGTGCCGTTGGGCAGCAGACTCAGCAGCGCCCGGCGACGATGCGCATCCAGCTCGCCGAAGACGTCGTCGATCAGCATCAGCGGAGCCTCGCCGCGTGATTTTTCCAGCACGTGGGCTTGGGCGAGCTTCATGGAGAGCGCAAACGACCGCTGCTGACCTTCGCTGGCAAACGTCGTCGCATCACGATCATTCAAAAACATCGCGATGTCGTCCCGGTGCGGCCCGAAGGCCGTCGAGCGTGATTTCGACTCTTCCTCCCGCATGCCCGCCAGCGCCTCAAACAGGCTCCCGGCTTCAAAAGTGCTCGTGAAGGCAATTCGCGTGCTTTCCGCGCCTTCGCTCAAATGCGCATGCGCCGCGCTCACTTGCGGATTCAACGCCTCACACAGTTCCGCCCGCCTTTGCCACAAAACCGCCGCGAAGCCGTCCATCACCCGCGCAAAGGCATCCGCCTGCTTCCAGGCGATCACGGCATCCCGCTTCAAAACATAGTTCCGGCCTCGCAAAGCCCGTTCATAGCCTCGCAGCGCATGCAGGTAGTCTGGAAACATCTGGCTGGCCGCGAAGTCCAAAAAGCGCCGCCGATGCTCCGCACCGCCGCGAAGCAGATTCATGTCCCGATGGTCCATCCATACCACCAAACCGGCCGCGACGAGGTAATCCGCCGATTTGCCGCACGTCACGCCATCCAGCGCGAGACGCCTCGCCGTCGCACTTTGCGCATAGCGCAGCCGTTTCCCGCTCCAAAGCGCCTCCACGAGGCAAGTCGAGGCCTCAAAGCGCACCAACTCACCGCGAATCGTCGTCCGCGGCGATTGCAGCCGCATCAGCACACACGCCGCCTCGATGAGCGAGGTCTTCCCCTGCGCATTCCGCCCCACCAGCAGCGTCACATCCGGATGCAGCTCCACCTTCGCCTCGGCGAAGCAGCGGAAATCACGCACAAACAGATCGGTAAGCATGGAGGCAAAGAGCTAAGGGCAAGGAGCGAAGAGCCGCAACCCTGCGCAGGCATTTTCTGGGCTCTTCGCTTGATTTGGAGGCCTCCGCACGGATGAATCGCGCCCCATGTCCACTTTCCGCACCGTCAAAGGCTTCCGCGACTTCTTCCCCGAAGAATGTGCGCTGCGCAATTACATCGCCGAAACCTGGCGCGTCGTCGCACGTCGCTATGGCTTCGTCGAGTATGAGGCACCCGTCGTGGAGAGCACCGACCTCTTCCGCAAAAAAAGCGGCAATGAAATCACCGCGCAGCTCTTCTGCTTTCGCGACAAGGCCGACCGCGAGATCACGCTGCGCCCTGAGGTGACGCCCTCGCTCGCCCGCATGGCCACCGCACGCCAGCGTGACTTCAAAAAGCCCATCAAGTGGTTCCAAATCGGCCCCTGCTTCCGCTATGAGGAGCCGCAGGAAGGCCGCGGACGCGAGTTCATCCAGTTCAATGCCGACATCCTCGGCGACAGCGGCCCCGCCACCGCTGCGGAGCTCATCTCGCTGGCCATCGACACCATGCGCGAGTTCGGCGTCAGCGCCGACGACTTCATCATCCGTCTCAGCAACCGCGAGATCTGGCACGGCTTCCTCACCGAGAAAAACATCGCCGCCGAACACGCCACCACCTTCCTTAGCATCATCGACAAAATCGAGCGTGCGAAGCCCGACGAGACCGAGAAAAAGCTCGTCGAGATCGGCCTCACCACCGCCGAAGTTCGCGCCTTCATGGCCTCTACGGATGAGAACCACCCCGCCTTCGCCGACTTGAAGGCCAACCTCACCGCCCGAGGCCTCTGGCAGCATGTGCGCATCGACGCCACCATCGTGCGCGGCCTCGCCTACTACACCAGCGTCGTCTTTGAGGTCTTCGATCTCAAACACGGCCTCCGCGCCCTCGCCGGCGGCGGCACTTACGACAAGCTCTGCGCCCTCATCAGCGATGGAAACGTCGATATGCCCGCCGCAGGCTTCGCCATGGGCGATGTCGTGCTCGGCATCCTGCTCAAGCGCACGCCCGGTGCGCAAATGAAGCTCACCAGCGCCCTCCTCGCCGCCAGCAGCATTGATGCCTTCGTCGTCATCGCCGATGAAGCCCAGCGCCCGCACGCCCTCGCCTCCATCCAGCAACTCCGCGCCGCCGGTGTGCGTATCGATTACCCCTTCGGCTCGCAAAAAGTCGGCAAGCAATTCCAAGCCGCCGAAGACCGCAAAGCCCGCTTCGCCATCGTCTTCGGTGCCGAATATCCCGAAGTCATCGTGAAGAACCTCATCGCCCGCTCGCAGACCTCCGTGCCTGCCGCGAGCGTCGTCGATGAAGTGCAAAAGATGCTCGCGGAGCCTGCGATTGGGCCGCTGATCGCCTGAAACGATTTTCAGCCTATAACGACTTTTTGAAGCCTTATAGGCTGAAAATCGTTTCCAGTATTGAGAACCAAAATTGGCCTTCGAAGCGGCTATCCTGCGCATGGCTTCTTCTGGCACATCCGATGCTTGAAGGCTGGTGAACCCCGTTCACCGCCATGATTGACTTTGCCCTCGAAAAATACCCGGTCCGTTATCCGCTCGAAACCAGCGTGCAGTGCCTCATTCGACCGCTGGAGCCTGACGACGAGCCCGGTTTCATGAAATTCCTGCTTCAAGTGCCTGAGTTTGAGCGCCTGTTCATCAAACAGCGACTCGACAACCCGGCGCTGGTCAATGAGTGGTGTGCGGATGTAGATTACGACGCCCGGCTGCCATTGCTGGCCTTTGCGGACGGGCAGGTCATCGGCCTCGCGACGCTGGAGCAGCGACACGGCGGCTGGAAGCGCCATATCGGCATGACGCATCTGCTCACGCATCCCGGCTACCGAGGCGTGGGGCTCGCGGGCATGCTCATTCGCGAGATCATCGAAGTGGCGCGGCATTGCGGCCTCTCGCACCACCAGGCGAAGTTCAATGCGGAGCGCCAGCTCGCCATCCAGGCCTTTCGAGAGGCAGGGTTCGATGAATTGATGCGCCTTCCGGGCTATGTTATGGACATGCAGGCCAAAACCCATGCCTATGTGCTCATGGGCATGAAATTGACGACCGACATCGAAAACACTGGCGCAGGCGATTGAGCGATCTCGGGGGCGGTGAGCGTATCGTCTCGCACACCATGAAGCTCGTTTTCGCCTGCCTTTTCCTGCTCACCACACTCGCCTCGGCGGCCACCTTCCGCGCCGGAGTCGCCACGGTGGACATCTCACCCACGGAGTTCCCACGCATCATCGCGGGTGGGTTTCTCGAAGGACGGGGTGAAAAGCTCGCGGACAAGCTCTTCGTGCGTAGTTTCGTGCTCGATGACGGCAAGATGAAGATCGCCTTTGCCATCGTGGACACGTGCATGATGGAGCAGTCGCTCATTGATGAGGCCAAAGGCATCGCGGCGAAGCAGTGCGACATCCCGGTGGATCGCATGATGGTCAGCGCCACGCACACGCACTCCGCACCCGCCGCGATGGGCTGCCTCGGCACGCGAAAGGACACCGTGTATGCGAAATTCCTCACGCCAAAGATCGCCGAGGCCATCGTGGCGGCGGATATGGCGCTGCAACCGGCCCGCATCGGCTGGGGCAGCTACGACGACTGGGAGCACACGCACAACCGCCGCTGGATTCGCCTGCCCGGCAAAGAGGTCGTCGATCCCTTCGGCCAGCCCACAGGCCGCGCGAACATGCACCCCGGCTACCTCAGCAAAGACGTCGTCGGCCCCAGCGGCCCCGTCGATCCGCAGCTCAGCGTCATCGCGCTGCAAACGCTCGATGGCAAACCGCTCGGCGTACTCGCGAACTACTCGCAGCACTACTTTGGCACCGCGCCGGTCTCCGCTGACTACTTTGGCCTCTTCTGCCGCCACCTCGCCGCCAAAATGGGCCAGCAGGGCGATGGCAACGGCCCCTTCGTCTGCGCCATGAGCCAGGGCACCAGCGGCGACCAGATGTGGATGGACTACGGCGCGGAGAAAAAGACGATCACCCTCGACACCTACGCCTCCGAAGTCGCCGACAGCGCCCTGAAGGCCCTGCAAACCGTGAAGTATGTCGATCACGCCCCGCTCGGCATGATCGAGAAGACCCTGGAGCTCAAGTATCGCGTCCCCGACGAAAAACGCCTCGCCTGGGCAAGACCCATCGCCGCAAAGATCGAGAATGATGTGCCGAAGAACAAAGAGGAAGTGTATGCACGAGAGGCGCTGATCCTCCACGAACGTCAAAAGACCAGCGTGAAGCTCCAAGCCATCCGCATCGGCGACCTGAGCATCGCGACGCTGCCGAACGAGGTGTATGCGATCACGGGGTTGAAGTTGAGGGAGCGGTCGCCTTTCAAAACGCACTTCAACATCGAGCTGGCCAATGGGGCGGAAGGTTACATTCCGCCTATAGAACAGCATGCGCTCGGTGGATACACGACTTGGCCAGCACGCACTGCTGGGCTGGGAATCACTGCTGAATTTAAAATTCTGGATGGACTCTCGGGTGCAATTAAAAGCCTCACTGATGAGAAGCGGAATATTTCCGCCGATCAAATGGCAGCCTATCAAGAGACTGTCATCGATTCGAAGCCCCTGGCATACTTTCGCTGCGAAGACTTTAGCTTTATGATGAGAGATGAGGTTACTCCATGGAACGTAATCATTCAGCCAGAACAGATGAAATGCGCTTTTTATCTTCCAGGACCTGGCAGCGGGCTTGGTTTTGGGGGGGAATCTGCTCTCACTCCATCTGCGTTTTCGGGGCCGAATGCCATCAATCGCGCAGTGCATTTAGCTGGAGGAAGTCTGAAGACGGATTGGCGAGCGATTTTCAAACAAAAGAGCTACTCAGCTACCCAAAACACGATCGCCCTCTGGTTTTGGCTCGGTCACGAAAGCGGCGCGAGCGATCGCACGGGCGAGTTGATCAACGCGCTGGGGGTCAGCTTGAAGGCGCATCAGTTCCCGGATCACACGGTGAGGCTCGAATGGGGAGATAAAGTGGCTTCGGCTTCAGCCGAAGATTCTGATTCGGCTAAAGCCGAAGCCACTTTGTTTGCCGACGACTGGCATTTCGCCGTGCTCATTCGCGATGGCGAAAACGTGCGCGTGCATCTCGATGGCTCGGAGAAGCCTGTTTTGACCGGAAAGGCCGGGAAAGCGGCGAATGAAGTGCTTTTTGGTCAAGGACTTGAAGGTCGGCTGGATGAGATCACGATCTGGGATCGCGTGATCGAGCCATCACTCATCGCGAAGCTTTGGAACATCTCGAAAGTGGGCGAGGAGAATGCGAAGCGGGCGGTTTCGCGAGCGGAGCGGAAGAAGCGTGGTGCAGCCGTCTCGGCTGCTCAGAAGGACGCAGTCCAGAGGACTGCACCACACTCGGAAAACTGGTCCGCGTCGATGCGCTTCAAGAACACAAAGGCGAACAACGTCAGCGCGGTGACGGCTTACCTCATCTCCCGCGGACCGAAGGGGGATCATCAAGCGCCGGGAGATCACCTTGGCATTGGCGGCAGCTACAAAGACTCCGAACCCGGCAAACTCTTCGTCTTCAATGGCAACGCGGCCTCTCAAATCGTGCGCGGCACGACGGTGATCGAGCCGGGCACGTGGAATGACGTGAAGCTCGAGCGTCTCGGCTCACGCGTGAAGGTGACGCTCAATGGCAAGATGGAGATCGATGCCGAAGTGCCCGTCACCGCGCCAGGTGCGAAGGAATTGTTCTTTGGCCAGCGATGCGATGACTTCGCGCCGCTGGAGGGTGAGTTTGAGAAGGTGGAGGTCGCCGGTTTGGAAAGTGGTGCAGCCGTCGCGGCTGCTTCAAAGAACGCAGGCGAGACGCCTGCACCACACTCCCAACCCCTCTCCCCCGAGGAATCCGCGAAGAAATGGCATGTGCGCGAGGGCTACCGTATCGAACTCGTCGCGGCGGAGCCGGTGGTGCTCGATCCGGTGGCGTTTGATTGGGATGAGCAGGGCCGCCTGTGGGTCATCGAGATGGCGGACTACCCGCTGGGCATGGATGGCAATGGCAAGGCCGGCGGACGCGTCGTGCAACTGGAGGACACGAACCGCGACGGTCGCTACGACAAGCGCCACGTCATCGTCAGCGACTTGAGCTATCCCACCGGCATTTTGACGTGGCGTGAAGGCGTCATCGTCACCGCCGCGCCGGACATCTTTTTCATTTCGCCCGATGGCACGAAGAAAGTGCTCTACACCGGCTTCAGCACCGGCAACCAGCAGCTCCGCGTGAACGGCCTGCGCTGGGGCATGGACGGCTGGGTGTATTGCGCCGCTGGGGCGCACCACGGCGGCTACAACAAGGGCACGCTCATTGAGTGCAAGCTCACCGGTGCGAAGATCGACCTCGGCAGCCGCGATTTCCGCTTCAAGCCGGACACCGGCGAGTTCGACCCGCAGAGCGGCCCCTCGCAGTTCGGTCGCGCTCGCGACGACTGGGGCCACTGGTTCGGCGTGCAGAACAGTTTTCCGCTCTGGCACTACGTTTTGCAGGATCACTACCTGCGCCGCAATCCGCACATCATCCCGCCGGACCCGATCCATCAGCTCTTCCCGCGCAATCCGCCCGTCTATCCCGCCAGCAGCATGGAGAAGCGCTTCCACAGCTTCGACCAGGCCGGACGCTTCACCAGCGCCTGCGGCATCGAGGTGTATCGCGATCAAGTGCTCTTCACCGACGGCAAAACGCACGCCTTCACCTGCGAGCCCTTCCACAACGTCGTGCAGCATCACGTCCTCGAGGACGACGGCGTCACCTTCAAAGCCGTGCGCGATCCCGCCGAGTCGAATATGGACTTTCTCGCCAGCGAAGACCGCTGGTGCCGCCCCGTCATGGTCCGCACCGGCCCGGATGGTGCGCTGTGGGTGGCTGACATGTATCGCTACATGATCGAGCACCCGCAGTGGCTGCCGCAGAACGGCAAAGAGGAGCTTCTGCCGCATTATCGCGAAGGGGACGACAAGGGGCGGATTTGGCGGGTGGTGAAAAGTAGCCATCTCGCTCCGCGAACCGACCGAAGGGAGATAGCCAGCCAAAGGCTGCCCGAAGGGGGGAGCGAAGCGACAGCAAATGAGCAAACGGCGTCCAATAGCGGTAAAGCGTCCAGCAAAGGAAGCGTTCCGTTCATCTCGACGGAGCGAGATGACTACTTTGCTTCGCCGAATGGCTGGCTGAGGGACAAAGCGCAGATGCGGGTGTTGTGGACCAAACTGACTACGCAAGGCATCGCCGCGCTATTCGACCAAGCGACCAGCAGCAAGAACGCAGCAGCACAAGCCCAAGCTGCATGGACTCTTCATCAGGCCGGTCAACTCACACCAGATTTGCTCAAACTACTTCTGCTGAGCGACAACGATGAAGTTGTCGTTCAAGGCCTCCAGATCGCCAAATCGATGCCCTGGGAGAAGAACGAGGAAGCACTGCGCTTGCTTGTGAATGGCAACAGAGCCCGTCATCCGCGAGTTCGGATGCAACTCGCTCTTTCGGCCGGTCAGTGGAGCGGAGATTGGGCTGCAGATATTGTCGGGAGCATTTTGGAGGAAGAGCCGCTTGATGGGCTAGTCTTCAGTGCCGCGTTGAGTTCTTCGTTGCCGCATCTCACTCGAATCTGTGAGCAGTTCGGCGCCTACGAAGGTCAAGTTAACCTCAAACTCGTCGGAACACTTCTGCGCTGCGCTTTGGCGACGAAGAACGAAAAAGCCATCGCGGCGCTCGTGACGCGGATAGATGCGCAAAAGGGCCTGGAGGAACTTCTGGCCGTCCTGGACGAGAATAACCTCTCGCTGGCCGATTTCGCGAAGCAGGTGACGGAGGCGAAGGCGCGTGAAGCGGTCGAAAAAATGACGGCGAGACTGCAACAGGCCGCAGACTCGCTCCAAACGGCTCCGACGATGGAATCGCTGGCTTTGCTGGCCTCGGATCGCGAGCATCGGGATCGGGTGAAAGCGCTGCTGCCGGAGCTTTGGGCCAAGAGTGTGAATGTAGGCGCACTTGCCAAAGTGCGGAAAGACGGTGGTGCGGCCACGCCAGACACCCGCAGTCTGGCGACTGCGCCTACAGCGGTGCTGCGGCTCGTCGCGAAGCTGCAACCGAAGGGCGGCGAGCAGTTTTTGCTCGATGGCTGGGACCAGCGCACGCCGGCGCTGCGCACGCAGATCCTCGAAACGCTGCTCTCGAATGACGATTGGGCTCTGGCGCTGCTGAAACGGCCGGAGGCGAAGGCTTGTGATGCGGCGACGCGGGCGCGGTTGATGAAGCATCCGAAGAAAAACATCGCCAACCTGGCAGAGAAGGTCTTCGCAAATTCCACGAGCGCCACGCGGGCGGCGGCGGTGGAGAAGTTCAAACCAGCGCTGAAGCTCCAGGGCGACGCAGCACACGGGAAGACCGTTTTCGCGAGCGTGTGCATCAGTTGCCACAAACTCGACGGAGTGGGCCTCGAACTCGGCCCGGACCTGCGCAGCGTGGCGCAGCACGATGCCGAAAAGCTCCTCAACTCCATTCTCGACCCCAGCGCGATCATCGAGCCGGGGTTCATGGCGTATCATTGCATGCTCAAAAGCGGCGAGCAGCTCTACGGTGTGATCGCGACGGAGACGAGTGCAAGCCTCACGCTGAAGATGGCCGGAAACATCACCAAATCCGTCCTGCGCAGCGATGTGGCCTCGTTGAAGAGCGCTGGTATCTCTTTGATGCCCGAAGGTCTCGAAGACGCGATGACGCCGCAGTCGCTGGCGGATTTGATCGCGTATTTGAAGGTGGCGCGATAAGGGACGGAACCCCGTTGGGGTTCGCCCTTGAGTGTAGGTTTTCTTCCAATGTTAACCCGGGGTTCTGCGAACCCCGGGCTGCATGACGGAAGGCCGTTGGCCTTCGCCAGAATTTCCCGTCCTTCCGCAGAACACGTTGGCCTTTGGGGCAAACAAAAGGCCGAGGCATGACTGCCTCGGCCGGAGCGGGCTGAAGCCCCCTGCCCGCAGTGCTTCGCTCAGCGATGCAGGCGGGGAACTACAAACTCAACGACGAACTTACTTGGCGGGCTTCCAGTTCTTCACGAAGTCGAGGCACTGGGTGATTTCGGGAACGGAGGTCTCCCAGTTGTGCTCGTATTCGCAGTGGAGGGGGCCGGGATAGCCTTGGGCGGCGTATTCGGCGAGGATGCCGGCGATGTTGCTCTTGCCCTGGCCGAAGGGGAGGTCGTGGGCTTTGACGTTGCCGAACTCGGTGAGGTCCTTCATGTGGCTGTCAAAGATGCGGCCTTTGAGCTTCTTGATGCACTCGACGGGATCGAGGCCGCTGCGGACCCAGTGGCCGACATCGGCGCAGGAACCCATGCGGGGATCGCGATCTTTGACGAGGCCGAGGACGTAATCGGGATCCCAGAACATGTAGGCGCGGTCGAGCGGGCGTTTGGGATGGTTGTGGATGGCCATCTTGATGTCGAATTCCTTCACGAGGGCTTCGATGCCGTCGAGTCCGGCCACATCAGGCTCGGTAACGACGATGCTGATGCCGACCTTTTTGCAGAACTCGAAGACCTTGCGGTCTTGGGCGGCGTCTTTGCCGAGTTTGACGACGCCGTAGCCGACGGCGGTGAGGCCTTTGGCTTCGAGGTGCTTCATCACTTTGTCGATCATCTCGGGCGTGGCGTTGTGGTCCCACTTGGCGGTGTCGTCGAACTTCTGACCTGGATAGAACTCGATGGTCTTGCCACCGGCTTGGGCGGTTTTGTCGATGGCCTCAAAGACGGTGTAGAGGCGGAAGCTGTAGGCCTGGCAGCCGGCGTAGAATAGGCCGACTTTGGCGGCATCGGGGATGGTGGCCGCGAAGCTGGTCGCGGCGGCGAGGAGGAGTGAGAGAAGGATTTTCTTCATGGGTTGGGTGGAACGTGAGAATGGCGGTTTCCTTGCGGTTGGGAAGAGTCGAAGTCAGGAATCTTGGCGCGAGAATTGGCGTGGGCACCTTTTTGCATCTGGCGAAGCAGCAGCCATGGAAGCAACAAGGCAGGCGGAATGACGAGAAGGAGCCAGAACGGCCAACGACGCGGCAGGACAGGAATCTCACGCGTCACATCGCCTGCCAGCAAAACCATCCAGCGAGGTGCGGCACCTTCGTCGGGTTGGGTAGGCTGCCAGAGAAAGACATCGTGCATGTTTCCTTTGGGCACGGTGAAGATGAGAGCGTCATCTGGATGCTGCCACTGCCAGGTGGCGGTGATGAGGGAGTGCTCGGCTTCGGGTGGTGGCGGAGGCAGATTCGGCGGGGCGCAGCGGGACCAGTCTTTGTGGTGATCGAGCTTGGGAACGGTGAAATCACTCAGCGGGAGCCATTTTTCACCGCTGCGGAGGTGCAGCGGATTTTTCAGCGCCGCGAGTGCGGCTGCCTCATCGGGGATGAGCGGATTGGAGGCATGATCGGCGGTGATTTCGAGGCGAACGACCCCATCTGGCAGGAGGGTGAGCTTCGCCGTGAGATACTCGATGGCATGCCCAAAAGCACACAGGGGGGAGCAGAGAATGACGAAGGCTGAAAGCCGAATGACGAATGACCGCCAGTCACGGAGCGGCGGTGCATTCGTCATTCTGTTTTCGTCATTTGGGAACCCGGATCGCGTCACTTCTTGAGGTTCCACCTCAAGATGCGGCCCCATTTGTTCCACTCCGTTTCGAGGATGTTGCCATCGTTGTCGAAGGTGATGCCGTGGGGGCTGGTGACGACGCCCTGCTGCCAGTCTTTGGGTTCGACGCCGGGCGTGTTGGTGAGCTTCGGAGCGGTGCCGAGATCGGCGACGCGTTTGTTGTCTTTGTCCCAGACGCTGACATTGCCGGCGATCTCGGCGACGCACATGAGATTGCCGTGGAAGCTGGCGGAGGAGGGATTGCGCATCTCCGTGGCGATCTCGCCGATGAAGGTGCCGGCGAGGTCGGTGTGGAGCATGCGCTTGTGGCCGCGGTCGCAGATCATGACGCGAGCAGGCTCAAAGCGGCGGTCGATGAAGATCTTGTGGGCGTTCGCCAGCTTCAAAGGCTCGCCGGGGCCGCCGAAGACGGCTTTGAACTTGCCTTCGCGGCTGAAGACGAAGATGTGACTCTGGCCGTAGCCATCGACGACGTAGATGTCGCCATTCGGAGCCACGTCGCAGTTGGTGAGCTTGAGGCCTTTGCCGATCTTGTCGGCGGGGAATTCGCTCGTGGGGATGGTCAGGAGCACCTTGCCGTCCAGATCGCACTTGATGACCTTCTGTTCGCCCAGCACGGTGGCGAAGATGAACTCGCCATCGCCGTCCTTGCGCACGACAAAGCCGTGGAGCGACGGGGGCAACGGCAGCGCTTTGATGAACTTGCCGTCGGTGCCATACACCTGGATGCCCGCATTGGCTTCCTGGACGCTGACGTAGATCTTGCCGGTGGAATCGACGGCGATCTCGCCATGGCCGTTGCCGATGGTTTCCTTACCGGGAGGCGGCGTGATGAAGTTCGGGACGAATTCGTAGGCCACTTGAGCGGCGGCGCCGCCTGCGAGTGCCACGACCGTGATGAGAGAGAGGATGGATTGGGTCATGCAGAGGCCGATTCAAACGGGATGAAAGGCCGCCGTCAATCAAAGACGTGGGCGACATCCTGCTTTGCCGCATGGGAAATCCGATTCGTTACTTTTTCGGGCTGAAAAGATTGCGCTCGGCATCCTCGAGACTGTCCGCCAATCCTGAGTCGCCCATGTCAAAACGTTCACGCAGGTCGGCTGGGAGCATGTCATGCGGCACAATGGTGAACCCATCCGCGTGCATGAACGAAAGTTGATTCGGCTCTATCTTCTTGAGCTTGGCGATTTTGAGCACCTTGCCGTTCAAAAGCTTCACTTCAGGAAATTCCGCCCCCTCACCATCGACGCGAATTTTTTCCACCGCAGCGCGAGTGGATTTCACGAGGTATTTAAAATCCCCCTCCAGTCGGCGGTGCTTGGTCTGAAGCTCATCGCGTCTGGCGACCAAAGGTGCCTCTTTAGCCACGGCAGCTTGTGTTTTGAGGGCTAGGTTACTGACTTTCGCCCATTCGTCCTGACGCAAGACAAGCGTATCCTTGGTTTGGCCGAGTTTACCTCGAACCTCCACCACTTGGGCATTGGCGGCATCTATCCCCTGAAAATACTGCACGCCGGTGAAGATGCCTGCAATGAGGCTGACAAAAATGATGAAGAACCAAAATTTTCCGGTTTCCATGTGATTGTGTGTTTAGGTCAATGTTGATGCGTTTGCTCAGCGCAGATACTTCGCTTTGTAGGCGTCCACTTTGGAAGCAAATTCCTTGGAAGCATCCTCCAACGCTTTCACCCTTCCCTCCAAACTTCCGACTTCGGATTGAAGATAGGCCGCCTTCTGCTCCGCCGCTGAGGCTTGGCGCTCCAAATTCACCGATGCAGTCGCCACCTGACTACCGAGAGCGAGCATACGCTGCTCGATGGTTTGGATTTCCACCACAGTCTGCTTGTACTCCGCCTCTAGGCGTTCTTTTTCTCTCAAGAGCTGCTTCTGCCTGTCGCAGGATGCGAGCAGAAAGGATGCGCCGATAAGAAAAGCATGAATGAATGGGAGAAGTTTCATTATTCATAATTCTAAACGCGGGCGCGATATTTCTGCAAGCTGCAATTCCGTCGCAGTGATGTTCTGGCGAGCATAAGGCTCCCAGTGGGGTCACCTTTTTACCACATATCCACCCAGGGCCAGCGCCCCCAGGATGCCTGAGCGGCCTTTGAGACCAGGGGCAGTGATGAAGTCATCCAGCTCCCGTGTCATCTGCGGCACGCGGAGGTAGCCGTTCATCACCTTGGCAAATTTTCCTCGTACGAGAGGCAGGATATGCGGTTGCTCCATCACGCCGCCGCCGAGGATGATGCGGCGGGGACAAAGGGTGAGCGTGATATTGCACAAAGCATGCGCCATCACATCGGCGGTCTCTTCCCAAGCCGGGTGGTCATCAGGTAGGGCATCCGCCCGCACGCCCCATCGCACGGCGAGAGCAGTGCCACTCACATAGCCTTCGACGCAGCTTTTGTGAAAAGGGCAGTGGCAGATGGCCTGCACGGCTTTGGAATTCTGCGGCGGTGGCACCATCAGATGACCGATCTCAGGATGCAGCAGGCCGTGCAAAAGCTGCCCATGCAAGAGCGCCCCGCCGCCCACGCCTGTGCCCACGGTGATGTAAACCAGCGGATCGATCCCCTTCCCCGCGCCCCAGAGGTATTCGCCAAGCACGGCGGCATTCACATCCGTGTCAAAAGCCACCGGCACATGGTAGCGAGTTTTCAGCATGTTCACCACATCGACGAACTGCCAGCCAGGCTTGGGCGTGGTGGTGATGTAGCCATAGGTTTCGCTGTTCGGGTCGAGGTCCACCGGGCCAAAGGAACCCACGCCGATGGCTTCAAACGGCCCGTGCTTCGATCTCGCGGTGGCGAGATAGCGGCAAACCTCACCGAGCGTCTCCTCCGGCGTGGTGGTGGGGATGCGCACGATGTCCCGCAGGTCCTCTGGGCCGGTGCCCACGGCACAGACGAACTTTGTCCCGCCGGCCTCAATCGCGGCGATCAGTGGCGCGTTCTCCCGGCTCATGGTTACGAGCCCTTGCGCACGGCGGCAGAGTCATGAATGCCGAGGCTGGCGTAGATCTCGCGGGTGGCGTGGGATTTGTTCAGCGTGTAAAAATGAATGCCGTCCACTCCGTGATCGAGGAGGTCGAGGCACTGCTCGGTGGCGTAATGAATGCCCACTTTCTGCACGGCGTCCTCGTCACTGCCACAGCGCTGGATGGCGCGGAGAAGCTTTGCCGGGTAACGTGCCCCAGCGGCCAGCTCGGCCATGCGGCGCATGCCGGAGGCGCTGGTGATGGGCATGATGCCTGCGATAATTGGCACATGGATACCCGCCAGGCGACAGCGGGCACGGAAATCGTAGAAGTCGTGGTTATCGAAGAACAACTGCGTGCAGATGTAGTCCGCCCCCGCATCCACCTTGGCCTTGAGATGATCCATCTCGAGGACGCGGTTTGGCGTCGTGGGATGACCTTCGGGGAAACCGGCCACGCCGATGCCAAAGCCACGCTTATCCGCATGCCCGCCACCGGCGTTGAACTTCTTGATGAAGGCCACGAGGTCCGCCGCGTGCTGAAAGGCATCTTGGGCACGATCATAACCCGCGAGATTCTTCGGCGGATCACCACCGAGAGCGAGGATGTTGCTCACGCCAGCTTCCGCATAGCGTTCCAAGATGGAGGCCACATCCGCTTCACTATGGCACACGCAGGTAAGGTGCGGCACAGGGTCCAGCGTGGTCGTTTTTTTGATTCGCACCACGAGATCATGCGTCAGCTCGCGGGTGGAGCCGCCTGCACCATAGGTCACGCTCACAAACGAAGGTTTGTAAGCCTCCAACTCACCAATCGTCGTATAAAGAGCCTCCGAGGCCTCCGAGGTCTTGGGTGGGAAAAACTCAAACGAGAGCGTTGGCTTCTGATCCTTGAGAATATCGTCGATATGCATGCTGGCTGGGGTGAAAAGTCGCTCACTCAACCATGCTTCCGCGTTTTGCATAGCCTCGAATCTTGAAAAAACCGGTCGCTTGGAACGATAGACCTCCAAACCTCCTCACCATGTCTCCCGTCCTCCAAACCCTCGCCGACCTCGTCCGCATCAACAGCATCAACAGCTCCTACGAGGGCGGCCCTGGCGAAGCAGCGGTCGCGGCCTATGTGCGGCGCTTTTTCGAACAGCGCGGCATCGAAACCTGGGAGCAGGAGGTCTTTCCGGGCCGCAACAACGTCATCGCCCGCGTGCCGGGACGCGATCCCTCACGCCGCGTGGTCTTCGAGGCGCACATGGACACCGTTTCCATCAAAGGCATGACGATTGATCCCTTCGATCCCGTCGTGAAGGACGGCAAAATGCACGGTCGAGGCTCCGTCGATGACAAGGCAGGCCTCGCCACCATGATGCACGCCATCGCGGAGGTGCATGCCAGCGGCGAAAAGCCACCGTGCGAGCTCTGGATGGCCGCCGTCGTCGATGAGGAATACTCCTTCCGCGGCGTCGTGAAGCTCTGCGAGGACATGCAAGCCCACGCCGCCATCGTCGCCGAGCCCACGGAGATGCGCTGCGTCATCGCCAGCAAGGGCTGCGTGCGCTGGCGCATCCGCACGAAGGGCAAAGCCGCCCACAGCGCCAAGCCGTACCTCGGCATCAATGCGATCACCGCCATGGCTCGGGTCGTTCTGGCCATGCAGGAAGACCACGAACGCCTCGCCGCCGCACCGCATCCGTTGCTCGGCCCCGGCACCTGCAATGTCGGCGTCATCCACGGCGGGGTGCAGGTCAATTTCGTGCCCGATGAAGCGGTCATCGAGATCGACCGCCGACTCCTCCCCGGCGAGGAAGTCGAAACCGTCCTCGCTGGCTATCAAACCATGCTCAACGACCTCTCGCGGCAGCACCCCGACCTCATCGCTGAGATGGAAAAGCCCATGCTGCAGGATTGGCCCTTCCAAACCGATCCCACCACCTCACTCGTCACCCTTTCTCGCGACGTTCTCCGCTCCATGCAGCGCGATGACACCGTCTGCGGCGTTCCCTTTTGCAGCGATGCCAGCAAGTTTGGCCGCCTCGGCATTCCCACCATCCTTTTCGGCCCCGGCAGCATCGACCAAGCCCATGCCGCCGTCGAATACGTCGAATGCTCGCAAGTCGAGGAAGCGCTTCGGTTCTACACCGAGGTCGCGAGGCGGTTTGTGTGATCTGAAGGACGCCTCACTTCCCTTCCCACAACTTGATGTGGTCGATCTGGCAGGTGCCGAGATCGATGGCTTTGAAGTCGATCTGCGCCTGGCCGGTCATGTCGATGTTTTTGCTCTCGAAGACGTGCTTCACGCCGTCGATTTGGAGCAGGAGCGAGCCCTTCTTCAGCTCGATGACCACCTCATGCCATTCGTTCAGCGTGAAGAGCGGCTTCTCCAAGGTCAGCTTCTCCACATCCTTCTTGATCGTGAGAGTCGTGGCCTTTTCGGCAAAGTTGATCGTGTGAATGTGGTGGCCGAGATCGAGCAGCGGGAAACCTTTTTGAAACGCCTTGGCATCGTAACGCACCCGCATGGCACAGACGAAGTTCTCCGGCACCTTCTTGAGCCAGATCACCGGTTTGAAGCCCGCGTGCGCTTTGTCGCCTTCGGCCACCTTTTTGGCCTGAAATTCCTTCGTGGACTGGTCGCCATGCAAAACGCCATCTCGGATGGCCCAAGTCGTGTTTTGACGCACTTCCCAAAAATCCGCGTTGATCGTGCCGCCATCAAATTTGTCCTCATAGACAAGCTTCAGGCTTTGGAAGAGCTGCGGCTGGTAAGCAGCCTCCTCCGCGGGGGAGCGGACGGCGGCCAGGGTGAACAGAGCGAGGGCGAAAAGGCGGGGGGTTCTCATCAGCGACGGGAACGAAGGCATGATGCCTAGCTTTCAGCGCAAAAGCATTAAACTTCCGGCATGCTTTCCGCTTGAGAGGGCAACAATTCCCTCCCCTGCCATGGCCGACTCCTACACCGAAATCTCCCGCGAAGGCTGATTCAGCCGCATGGGCGTTTCTATCAAAGGCATTCTCTTTGGCCTCGTCGCCATTCCTGTGTGCGTCATCCTGCTCTGGTCGAATGAAGGCCGCGCCGTCACCACCGCCAACAGCCTCAAAGAAGGTGCCGCCGCCGTGGTGGCCGTGGCTGCGGACAAGGTGGATGCCGCCAACGACAAGAAGCTCGTCCATGTCAGCGGCGAGGCGAAGACGGAAGCCGAGATCGAAGACCCTGACTTTGACCTTTCCGTTCCCGCCTTGCAGCTCATCCGCCACATCGAGATTTACCAGTGGGTGCCCCGATCAGCATGATCGAGAGCGGCGTGGTCAGCGCTGAGCTGATGTTTCAAAAAGCCGCTTCCGCGCCCCCCTCATCACCTGTATCCTGCGTTTCGCTGGCTTCCTGTTCATGACCTTCGGCTTCATGGCCATCATGCGTCCGCTCAGCGTGCAGGGCAGCGTCATCCCCTTCATCGGCAGCATCATCGGCATGGGCACGGGCCTTGTCTCCGTGGTGTTGGCTGGCACCATCTCACTGGTCGTGACCGACATCGCCTGGATCGCCGTGCGGCCGGCGCTGGGCATCGCCCTGCTCTTGCTCGTCGTGGGCGAGTTCTTCCTGATGCGCAAGATGGCTGCGGCCAAACCTGCGCAGGCTTGATGAATCGCTTTTCGGTAGGGAGCCACATGAAAACCTTCCAAGGCTACCAGGTCATCACGCCGGATGATCTTCACTGGCGTCCGTCGAACCTGATGCGCCTCCCGAATGCCGATTTTCTTGAACGCACCGGCAGTGAAAACCTCGCCGCGCGTCTCTGGCGCATGCCGCCGAAGAGTGCGAACACACTGCACAAGCACATCAAATCGGAAGAGTTCTACTTCGTGATCGAAGGCACCGGCCGCCTGCGTGTGGGCGAGGAGACGCTCACCGTGCCGAAACATGGCGGCGTGCTGGTGGGGCCGGATCAGCTCCGCCAAGTCTTCAATGACACGGATGAAGAAGTGCTCTGGCTCATCATCGGCGGGCCAGAGGAGCTGGAGTTTGTGCAGGGATCGAAATCGAAGATCGATCTATCGCTTTTCTATCCTCAAGACCCCACCCAACTGCCGAAGGAACTCGAAGGTGTGACGTGGCCGCCGAACGAGTAAAACCCTCAATAGGCTTCCAAGATCAGAGCTGCGTGTAGCTGACCTTCACGCGGACGAAACGCCTGGTGGCGGATGCTTGATCTTCTTCGATGAGGGCGTGCTCCCAGGTGTCGTCGATGCTGGCGATGGTGAGCGTGGCGGTGGTGAAAAATTGCTCAAAGGCCCAGGCGAGAGAGCCGCTGGTGCCAACCGCCGCCGCTCCACCGGAGCCCGCCTCCACCTCGCTGGTGCTCATTTCGGTGGGGAATTGAGGCTCGAATCAAGCAGTGACCTTTTTCACAAAGCAGGCCTTCAGCCCGATGAGGACGCCATCCATTTTGCAGGAGATCTCATGGTCGCCATCCTGAAGGCGGATGGGTTTGGATTTGGTGCCCACTTTGAGCACCTCGGAGGAGCCCTTGAGTTTGATGTCCTTGATCATCGCCACGATGTCGCCATCGACGAGCACGTTGCCGTAGGCGTCCTTCACGGCACGCTCCGCATCGGGGGCTTCCGCTTCGGCCTCCTTGGGCCATTCGTGGCCACAGGTCATGCATTCCAAACGTTCGGCGTGCTCGAGAGCGTGGTTCATCTCGCACATGGGGCAGGCAGGTTGGCTCATAAGGGATCATCAGCCCCCCCGCATGGAGATGAATCAAGCGCTGGGCCTGCGGAATCGAAAGGAAGCGATGAGCGTTTGCCTCATCGTCAGGGCCGTTCACACTCGCCGCCATCATGGAGCGCATGCGGCACATACTGGTTTCGGCATCGGCGGGGTCTGGAAAGACTTACCAGCTGGTGCGTCGGCATGTGCATCTGCTTTCGCTGGGCCAGCGGCCGGAGGAGATCGCGGCGATGACCTTCACGCGGAAGGCGGCAGGGGAGTTTTTTCAGCGCATCCTGCGTCAGCTCTCGTCGATGGCAGAGGCGGGAGATGCGCAAGGTTACTTCGATGGCTTAAGCCCGGCTCCGCCGCAGAAGGTGGCGTTCAATGAACTGCTGCGCTCGGTGACGCGGCGACTGCACAAGCTGCGGCTGGGGACAATGGACAGCTTTTTCGCGAATATCGCGGCGTGCTTTCCGCTGGAGCTTGGATTGCCGCTCGGTGCCCGTGTGATGGCGGAGGATGAAACCCTTCAGGCAAGACGCGAGGCGTTGGATGCCTTGTTGGAGCGGGTGCATGCGGAGCAGGATGGCAAAACGGCTCGTGCCCTGCTCGAAGGCTACAAACAGGCCACCTTTGGCCATGAAGAACGCGGCGCGGCGGAAAGCCTCGAAAGTTGGATCAAGGCGCATCACGATACTTGGCTGCAGAGCGATTCTGCCGGGCGCTGGGGTCTCGTGCCGGGCCTCGTGGCAGGCGAAGAAAGCCTGGCGGAGGCTTTGAAGGCTTTGCGGGTTGTTTTCACAACGGATCACGACAAGAGCATCGAGTTCTTGAATCAACTCGAAGCGGATCTGGCAATCTGGGAGGCAGGCACGAGTTTTGGCGACCGCCTTGAATATTTTTTGAAGAACACAGCCCCCATTTGGCCTGAACTCGAAAAAGGCTCGGCAGTCATCCATTGGGGAGGAAAGAAGCTCAAACTCGAAGGCAGCCTGCGAGCGGCTTGGATGCGGCTGGCACGTGTGATTCTGCAAAAGGAGCTGACCTGCCGTGCTCAACGCACGACGGGCATGGCGGCACTGATGGAGCTATACGAGGGCGAGTATGCGCGGCGAGTGCGTGGTCGCGGGAGATTGTCCTTCGCGGATGTGCAGCGGCTGCTGGCGCAAGCGGCGGGAACATCGGACTGGTTGCAGAACGAGGACGCGGACTTGTGGTTCCGACTCGATTCGCGTTACGAGCACTGGCTTTTCGATGAGTTTCAGGACACCAGCCGCGTGCAGTGGGGTGTGGTGAAAGGGCTCGTCGATGAAGTGATGCAGGATGATGGCGGACGACGCAGTTTTTACGCGGTGGGTGATCCAAAGCAGTCGATCTACCTCTGGCGTCAGGCGGAGCCGGGATTGTTTGATGACGTGCTGGCGACGTGGCCGCACCGTGAAGGTAGTGAGGAGGGTTTGCGACGCGAGAGCCTGAGCTGTTCCTTCCGCAGCGCCCCGGCGGTGCTGGATGCGGTGAATGCGGTGTTTGGCGAGCCGGTGGGCATGGAAAGCCTCGTGGCGGGCTGTATGAAGGGTTTTGAGTTTCAGCCTCATCGGGCAGCGGAGCGCAACCAGGACCTCGCGGGGCATGCGGCGCTGCTTTGCGCCGAAAAAGATGAGGAGCCTGCGATGGTGGTGGCGGCGCTTTTGAAGCATTTGCAGCCGCTAGAGCGCGGCCTGAGCTGCGCGGTGCTGGTACGTGGCAACGGCGATGCGAATGAGATGGCGGACGCGCTGCGGGCGGAAACGGGCATGGAGATCGTGTGCGAATCCCAGCTGCACCCCGCCACTGACAATGCGGTGACGCTGGCGCTGCTCTCCCTGCTGCAATACGCCGCGCATCCCGATGACACGATGGCTCGCGAGCATCTGCGCATGACGCCACTGCGTGAAAAAATCGAGCCACAGCCCGCGACGATGGCGGAGGTGAGATCGCTCGTGTTTGAAAAAGGCTTCGTCGGCTTCACGGAGGTGTGGTCGCGGCACCTGCGGGAGGTTTTGCCCGCGATGGACGCCTTTCACGAGCGTCGGCTACGGCAGTTTGGCGAGATCGCGGCGGAGTTCGATGTGCATGGCTCGCGAGACATCGACGCCTTTCTCCAGCATACCCGCGAGACGCCAATGAGCAGCGGCGGCGCGGCGCAGGCCGTGCAGGTGATGACGGTTCACAAGTCCAAGGGCCTCGAATTCGATGTGGTGATCCTTCCCGGCGTGAGCGGGGATGCGATGAATCTCGTGCGCTCCCGCTCGCTGGTGGTGAATCGCGATGACGAGGGCATCGCCTGGGTGCTTCAAGAGCCGCCGCGTGCGCTGCTGCCGATGCATGCGGAGCTCCGGGCCGAGTTTGAAGCCGCGAAGCAACGGGCGGGCTTCGAATCGCTCTGCCGGCTCTATGTGGCGATGACACGGGCCAAGCGCGGCCTGTATCTCGTGGCGAAACCGCCACCCAAAACCTCCACCTCGGTGAACGAGGCTCAATTCCTCCGTGGCATGCTGCGCAGCGGCGCGGCGGTGGAACGGGATGGATTCCAAATCGAATGGGAAACGGGTGATGCGGCGTGGTTTGCCGGCCTTGAGCCGACCGCAAAAACCGAGTCCACTGCCCTTCCCGAAGCCCGCGAGCCGCTGGGTGAACTTTTGCGTCGTCATCAGGCCATGCCGCGTCGTGTGACGCCCTCGGGTGAAGAGGATTTTCAGGTCAAAGGCAGCGTGCTCTTCAGCGAAGGCCGCGAGCCGGGGCGTCGGCTTGGCACGTTGGTGCATGAGCTGCTGGCCCTCGTGGAATGGGATCGAGATTTGAGCACGCTTGAGCCGCTTTGGGCAAAAAGCGGGCTGCTGCGCGGCGATGCCATCGAGGACATCGCTTTGACGATGGTGCGGGAGGTGCTGGCCTCCTCCGATGTGGCCGCGGCCTTCACGAAACCATCTCCGGAGGCGCAGGTGTGGCGGGAGCGGTCCTTCGATATGATCCACAACGGCAACTGGATCAGCGGAACCTTTGACCGCGTGATCGTGGGCGGCGACTCGGCGAGATTGATCGATTTCAAAACGGATGACATCTCCGCCGAAGGCGCTTTGGAGGACAAACTGAAGGGCTACGCCCCGCAGATCGCCCTTTATCGGGAGGCCATCGCCCGGCTCACGGGGCTGCCAGTGGAAAAAGTAAGCTGCGAGCTGCTGTTCACGCGGCGGCGGCGGCTCGTGGCGCTGAGCTTGTGAGATGAGTGAATCCAACGTGGGTTTTCATACGCAAAAACTTGTGTGATCTCACAAGCTCTGGCATGGAACCAGCCCCCCCTTTCCGCTCCGCGTCGTCGAATCTCCCCGAAACGAGAATCTTTCGAGGCGGGACGGACCAGAAACCCCATGAGTCCAAACGAAATCACCGAGGAAGAGCTGCTCCAGCGTGTCGCACGAGGAGACTCGCGTGCCTTTGATGAGCTGTATGACCGCCTTTCTCCGCGCCTCTACGGCCTGCTGCGGCAAATGCTGCATGATGAACGAGATGCCCAAGATGTGCTGCAAGATGGTTTTGTGCAGCTCTGGGATCACGCCTCCAGCTACGATCCTTCTCGGGCCAAGGCCTTCACCTGGGCGGTGATGATTTTCCGCAACAAGGCCATCGACCGCATGCGGGCGCTCGGCCGCCGCACGCGTCTCGTGGAGGCTGCTTCGCTAGAGCACGCCACACTAGGCGATGGTGATTCTCTGCCCGGTGCTGATGAAGATGTACAAACTCGTGAGCGGGCAGAAATCGTCCGCAGCGCCCTCCAGCAGCTTCCCGCAGAGCAGCGGAAGCTTGTCGAGCTAGCCTTTTTGAAGGGCCTCACGCATCACACCATCTCCGAGACGCTCGACATGCCGCTGGGCACGGTGAAGACAAACATTCGCCGCGGTCTCATGCGACTGCGTGAGCTGCTGAAAGGAGGCCGCGATGGAGGAGCGATTTGAGGAACTGGCCGCTTTGAGCGCCCTAGGCATGCTCGAAGGGGACGAGAAACGCACCCTCGATGGGGTGATCCTTCGTGATCGTGCTCTGAAGACTCTCTGCACCGAGCTGGAAGCCACCGTGGCTGAGCTAGCAGGTGCCGTCGCGCCTTTCGCACCGCCTGCGGCGCTCAAAGGCCGCATCCGCGCCAAAATCCGCTCGCGTCGCACGGGTGCCGCGAAGTACTCGGGCAATTACTGGGCATTCACCGGCTGGGCCGCAGCGGCCGCCTTGGCCGTCTCCTCCGCCTGGCTGTGGATGGAGCGTGAAAAGCTCCAGACAAATCTCCAATCCGCCACGGCGGCTGTCGCCACGGAGATCGAGCAGACCCAAAAAGCCGCCGCCGAGCAACGCGAAGGCTTGGAGAAGCAGATCGCCGCTTTGAACGGCGAGATCGCCTCGCTGCAAAAACGCGATGCACTGGCTCAAATGCGCATCGCCACGCTGCAAACCACGGTCGAAGGCTACAAGCAAGGCGTGGCCGTCGTGGTCTGGGACAGCGAGAAGCATCAAGGTGTGCTGAAACTCGAAAAAATGCCCCCAGTGCAGGTCGGCAAAGATTACCAACTCTGGGTCGTCGATCCGAAACAACCCGTGCCGGTCGATGCTGGCATCGTTCGCGTGGACAGCACCGGCTTTGCGAAAGTGGACTTCAAGCCCGTCACCGAGGTGACTGATGCCTCGAAGTTCGCCTTGAGCGTCGAGAAGGAAGGCGGCGTGCCGAAGGGTGAGGGACCGATTGTGTTGATCGGCCCCTGATCTGAAGCGGGCCGCTACTTCACCCGCTTCATCGTGTAAGTGCCTCGATCCATGGCACACTCATAGCAGGCACCTAACTCATCGCCCTTCACCGCGCCCTCGTAGTGGTATTTTCCGCCGGCCCAGTCGGGCATCTGGTGATCACCTTTGAAGACGTGGGCCCCGTTCTTTTTCTCGACGTGCTGGATGGTCTTGTAACTGCCGCTGAGGATCGTTTTCCAGGTAGCGCGGTAGAAGAATTCGTGGTCGCCGGCTTTGGATGATTCGGTGACGACGCACTTCAGCGTGCCCGTGTGGCCGTTCACCGCACTGAGCCAGGTGCCCTCCCATTTGCCCGCCACGCCCGATGAAGCTGGGGCATTATTCCAGGCCTTCCGAAACGCCGTGCCGCAGGAGGGCAGGCAGAGCAAAAGAGCAGCGAAAGCAAGGCGGAGGAATGGGGAAGAAATCATCGGTAGGTGAAACGTGAGTGTATCCTGAACGTGCTGGAGAGAGCGGGTGTTTCGTCTCGGGTGGGTTGGCTAGGGAGTAACATCAACAATTAGCAATGGGAGTTCAGCAATCTGCGGTTTCGGGGGAGGCTGCGCGGCTGGAGGAACTGGGAATGCCGATTGCCTATTGTTGATTGTTGAAGTGTGCTGAGGCGGTGACCGAACGGAAAATCCCAGGAGCTGATGAAGAGCATTGTCAGTGAAGTAGCTTCGAGTTAGGGCCATGCCATGCGTCGTTCCCTTGTTCTTCCGCTCCTCGCTATCGCTGCCGCTTTTTTGTCGTCTTGTGGCGAGCCGAAGGCCGATCTCGCAAATCCAAAACAATTCCGCAAAGAGCCGCTCACCCTTCGCCTGCCGGGAAACTGGCAGGTCGAGGATGAGATGCACGAGGGCGGCATTCGCCACATCTCCATCGAAACGCCCGGTGATGCCATGGTGATCGTCCAAATCTATCCCGAGGCCATGGCTAATGATTTGAATGACTATGCGAAGGCTTTCTCCGAGGAGACCGCTAAAGTGATCCCGATGGGCACCATGTCCGGGCTGATCTTCACGGACCTCCCCGATGTGGAGGGATGGAAAGCGATGAAGGAGACGCTGAACATGAGGCTGGCCACGGTGAATATTCCTCACACGCGATTCTATTACGCCCGCAGTTTCGGAGAGCAGCATTGCTTCATCATCTGTCAGGTCTCCACCGAAGATCTCGACAAGGTGAAATCCGGCTTTGAACTCGTGCGAGGCAGCGTGGCCATCGAATAACACCACCTCACCTGTCGATCACTTCTTCGGCAGGTGCTCCGCAATCACAGCGGCGACTTTCTCCGCGAGGTAGCGACTGCCTTCAGGCGAGTAGTGAACGTTCGCCGGGAGCTGCGCTTCCGGCTTGGCGAGAGCGTGAGCACGCAGATCATTGGTGGGAATGCCTGCGGCGGTCATGACGCGGGCGGCGGCTTCGTTGTACTTCACTTCATCGCTTTCGATGCGGCCATCGCTGCCTGCGGGCACGTGCGTGGTGGCACACCAGATGAGCTTGGCACCGGTGGCCTGCATGGTTTTGACGAGTGCGGCGAGGTTCTTCTCATAATCAGGCAGCGCCACCTGGAGGTGGGAACCAGCGGCCTTCGGATCGGCTCGCTTGGAGGGATCATCCTGGATGTATTTCAAATCGTGAAGGCCCCAGTTGAAGTGGATGACATCCCATTTGGAATCTCCGAGCCAGGCCTGGATGTTTTTGAGGCCGTTGGTGGTCGGGCCGCCATTGGTGGGGATGCGGTGGACGTTGGCTTTGCCCTTCAGCAGCTCACGCACATCGAGCGTGTAGCCGATGGAGATCGAATCACCGATGATCAGCACACGCGGCAGGCCTGGCACATCCTCGATCTTCGCCATGGCGGGGTTTGGCTTGCGTTCCTTTTTCACCGGGGCTTTCGGAGCCTGGGCGAGGGCAGTGGAGGTCAGGGCGGCGAGGCAGAGTAGGGCAAGGGTCTTCATGGCGGCCTCTCCAAACGTGGTGGAAGCGGGAGTAACTTCAACAATCAGCAATGGGAGTTCAGCAGCCGAGCGCAGCGAGACAGACTGCTACAGGCAGCCCGAAGGGAAGCGAAGCGCATCAATCTGCAGTTTCGAGGGCGGTTCGGCGGACGGAACCGGGAATGTCGATTGCTGATTGATGATTGCTGATTTTTGAAGTGTCTGAGGCGGTAACTGGGCGCAATTTCGTCAAGTTAACCGGGAGAATCGCTTCATTGAGCTTGTTCGCTATCAAATCGCCCCGGTCAGGCTCCAGGTCATCTCCAGCCCCAGGCCGTGTGGAAGCGGTGTGATGGGACCGGCGGGAGTTTCGAGGGGCAAAGACTGCGAGGGCGTTTTCACCATCTGAAACTGCCGCGTGGAGGGGGGAAAGCCATAAAAGCGCGGGCCATTGAGGCAGAGGAACCTCTCGAAGGATGCCTTGCCCTGCTCGGAGGCCAGGTCAGTCCCCGCTTCCTCAAAGGCCATGGCGTAAAGCTGCGGTGCGCAGCCGCCGGTGAAGCAGCCTGCCGCGCAGCCGCAGGCGGTGGCTTTCGTAGTGTGGGGGGCGCTGTCTGTGCCCGCGAAGAACTTGGACTGACCAGCGGTAGTCAGGGCTTGGCGCAGCGCGGCACGGTCGTCCTGGAACTTCACGATGGGCAGGCAGTAGAGGTGGTATTTCAGCCCCTGAATGAGATGCCCGAGGGTGTAAAGCAGGTGCTGCGGTGTGATGGTGGCACCTACATGCTCTGGCGCGGCGGCCACAAACTCCGCTGCGGTGCGCGTGGTGATGTGCTCGCACACGATGCGTAGTCGGGGGTGCGCGGCCAGCAGACGCGGCATGCGTTCCGTGTAAAACCTCGTTTCGGCGTTTTGCTGTGCGTCGATGTAGTCCGGCCCGCTCAGCGCATGCTGCTCGCCATGGATGCAGAGCACAATGCCGCGTTCCTCCATCGCCCGCAGCACCTCACCGCCGATGAGATCATCCATCGGCAGGCCGTGCTCAGCATTGGTGGTGCCGTGGGGCGGGTAGTATTTGCAGGCTCGGAGCACGCCGGAGGCTGCGCCCTCGTGAATCATCGACGCCGTGGTCTGCCGAGTGAGGTAAAGCGGCACGATGAGCTGCTCAAAGGCGGCCGCGCCGGCTTGGCGAAGTTCCGCCGAGTAGCTCTCGATGGACCAGCCATCCGCCCGAGCAGCTCCGGAGACGTGCGAGACCGGCGGCTGGGTGTTTGGCATGGCCAAGGCACCCGCGCAGCCCATGTCGAGATGCGATTGGACATAGGAAGCCATCGCCGGGCCTTGGCGGAAGTGCGTGTGAAGATCAAACCACTGGGGGAGCGTGAGAGTCATGCGCCTCTGTTAGCGTGGAGACACGCAGGCGGCAAGCTCACGAGCCATCCTTGCCGAAGAACATGAGGTGCTGCCAAGGCAGGCCATCGAACTCGCGTTTCATGACGAAACCATTGGCGTTCATCTCCTTGTGGATCTGCGCCTTGCTCATCTTGTGCTCGGGTCTGATCGGCACGGTCTCGTCTTCGGCACGGAACTCGACGAGCACGAGCTGGCCATTCGGCTTCAGGGCCTTCCGCATGGCGGCGAGCATCTGCACGGGATGGGAAAACTCGTGATAGACATCGACGAGCAAAATCTGGTCACAGGAGTTGGGCGGCAGTTTCGGATCGTGATAGGAACCGACGATGGGAACCACGTTTTTGATGCCTTTGACATCGAGATTCTGCTTCAGCATCTCGATCATCTCCGGCTGCACATCGACGGCGTAGATCTTGCCGGTTTCACCGACCTCTTTCGCGAGGGGCATGGTGTGAAATCCATTGCCGCAGCCCATGTCGCAGATGCTCATGCCGGGCTTCACCTGGAGTTCACGACGCATGATGGTGGGGGATTCCTCTTTTTCACGCACGCGGCGCATGAGCCACTCCGCCCCCTTCCAGTGCATCGTCATAGCGATTTGCCGCCCAAGGTATTCGGTGAGGCCAGGCGGCGGCTCTTCAGCGGTCAAAAGCGGCGTGGTGAGCAAAAGGAGGTAGAGGAAGGAGCGGATCATGCGCCCATTAAACGCCATCCAGAGGCTGCCTGTCACGTTTTTCACCCACCTGGACTCAGCGATCTCGCCTGGATTGCGGGGCCGTCATGAGCTTATCGATCTCTTTGGAACCGCCAGGACGGTCTTGCATGTCCTTCGGCAACTCGACGGATTCCGCCGGATTCTCGATGAGAAAATTCAATTCATCCGGGCGGATACAGCCTCGAAGCACCACCATGAGGAGCAGCACGACGCCGCCGATCCAGAATAGTCCTTTGAGCGGGCTGGCGGAAGTAGAGGACTTCAAACGCTGGCTCCACGGCCAGACGCGGAAGGCGCCATGCCTGCCGATGGCCTCCAAGGCCAAACGATACCGCTCCACGGAAGCTTCCTCGTCGAGTTTGGAACCAAGGCGCCCATGCACTTGGTCGAGACGCCGTCGCTCTTCATGAAACACCCGCTTTGCCTCGTGCGCTGGCAGTCCCAATGCCCGCAGGATGCTGCGGGAAAGCTCCATCGCCCAAGTGAATTCCGCATGCGCCTCGCTCTCGCCCGTGATGCGGGCCATGGCGGCCTGGGATTCGGCAGCCCGACCTTCCACGGCATGCCCAAAGGCTGCCGCGGAGGCATTCCAATCCCACGCGACGTCTTTGAGATTTCGCTCCAGGACCGTCGCTGCCACCCTTGTGGCCTCTGGATAGCGTTGCTGATGCCAGAGGGCGCTCACCTGATTCGCGGCGATCCAGCCTTTCAGATCCGCCCGCAGCTCGCAGCCCTCCAGCCACGCGGCGGTCTCCGCCTGCATGCCGGAGTTTGCCAGGGCATAGCCGCATTTACCAAAGGTGGATGAATGCCGCCGCATCCAGTCCCCATGTGCAGCGATGAGTTCCGGCACGATGCCAGCCGCCTCCCGCGTATCGCCGATGAGATCTAAATAAAACGCCACAGGCTCCGCCGCAGCATCAGCCGCTTTTTCGATCCAGCGGGCGAAATGACGCCGCACCTCCCACTGCTTTCGATGGCAGGCACGGCGGGTGAAAAGCGCCGCGAAGCTCATGCTGATCGTTTCGTCCGCCACGGCAGACTCCAGCACGGCATCGAGGAGACGTAAGAGTTTGAGCGAGGCCATTTCACGCTCGAAGAGCATCAAAAAATCCGCTGAAAGCAGCCCGCCGCGTACCACGCGGGTGAGTGAGGCCTCCATATCCGCCCGGTTTTCATTCCGTGCCTGTAAGAGCACCTGCCAGGCGTCCAGCATCACGGCCGCCGCCGCTTCCGCTGGCAGTTTCAGCACTGCTTCCAGCCCGGTGAGATCGTTTTGCCTCCAAAGCTCGCGGCAGAGCATGTCGAGAAGCCAGGCATCAACGGGCTGCTCACGAAAACAACGCTCCAGATAAGCGGCGAGCTGAGTGCTCTCCTTCCACTGCACATGCGAGGCAGCTTCACGCTCACGCCCGGCTTCGAGCAGGCGCTTCAATTCGGCGAATGTGGCGTCGTCAGGCATTCAATTCATGGAGCGCAGGGATTCACGGATGATTTGATCCGCGCTGGAGGCTGGATCAAAACCGGGTTGCTTGGTGATCTCGTTCACCGCCTTTTGCGCCTCGCTCTGCTTGTAACCGAGGGAGATGAGACCGAGCACCGCATCACTCTGCGCCTCGCGGACGGGATCGTGGGAGGTCTTCGCACTCCGGCTGGCCTGCCAGGCATCCACGACGCCCACTTTGTCCTTCAGCTCCAAAACGATGCGCTCGGCCGTTTTGCCGCCCACGCCCTTGATGCGGGCCAGCGCCTTCACATCACCCTGAATCACGGCATCTTTGAAAGCGGCCACGGGCATACCGCTAAGCACGGAAAGTGCCATTTTCGGTCCTACGCCGGACACACGATCCATCAGCAGGCGAAAGAGATCCCGCTCATCCTCGGTGAGGAAGCCGAAGAGCTTGTGATCCTGCTCGGTGACGTGGTAGTGCGTGAGCAGCCTCACCTCGGCGCCAGGCTGCGGCAGGCGATCAAAGGTCGTCAGCGGGATGTGCGTGAGATAACCCACGCCGTGGACATCCACGGTGGCTTGATGCGGCAGGGCCTCGGCCAGAATTCCTTTCAAATAGGCGATCATGCGCACCATGAAGCCAAGTCACGAGGCCTGCGCAAGCCTCCGTTTGCAAAGGAAGCGTCCTACGGCTCCTATCACGCATGCAAAACCCGCCTCAAAGCGTCGTCGAGCTCCTCCGGGCCCTCGTGCGTATCCCATCGGTGAATCCCGATGGCGATCCCGGCACCCCTCACACCGGCGAGGAAGCCTGCGCCCGCTACATCGCCGCTTTTTTGGAGCACTCCGGCGCGGAAACCTTTCTCGATGAAGTGGAACCCGGCCGCCCCAACGTCATCGGCCATTACCCCACCCAGGGCAGCGGCAAGCCACGCATCCTCTTTGCCCCACATACGGACACGGTGAGCGTCGGCGGCATGACGATTGATCCCTTTGGTGGTGAACTCCGCGATGGCAAAATCTGGGGCCGAGGTGCCTCGGATACCAAAGGCTCTGCGGCGGCGATGCTTTGGGCACTTCACGAACTTCGTGAGGAACTCCCCACGCTGCCCATCGAGGTACATTTCGTCGGCTTCATGTCCGAGGAGAGCGCCCAGCTCGGCTCCCAGCACTTCGCGAAGCATCACAGCCGCTACGATCTCGCGCTGATTGGCGAGCCCACCTCACTCAAAACCGTGTTTCGCCACAAAGGCTGCCTGTGGGCTGATGTGCACACCACCGGCGTGGCCGTGCATGGTGCCACGCCGGAACTCGGCGTGAATGCCATCGTGAAGATGAGCAAGCTTGTGCAGCTCCTCGATACCAAATTCCGCGATCTTCTCGCCGAAGTCGGCGGCGAAGACAAATGGCTCGGCGCGAGCACCATCAATCTCGGCATGATCCACGGTGGCACCCGCAGCAACATCGTGGCTGATGCCTGCAAACTCCGCGTGGACATCCGCACCACCCCCGGCCTCGCCAAGGCGGGTGGCGCGATGAAGCTGCTGGGCGACTTCGTGACCCGCCATGATGCCACCGCACGCGTCACCGCCGCCAGCGAGGCCTTTTGCCTCGACACCGATCCCGCGAATCCCTTCATCCAAAAACTCATCGCCGCTGGCGGCAGCCTCACCGGGGCGCCTTGGTTCTGCGATGCCGCTTTTCTTGCTGTCGCCGGCACCCCCGCCATCGCCATCGGCCCCGGAAGCATCGCCCAAGCCCACACGAAGGATGAATTCATCGCCGTGCAGGACCTCGAAGACGGCGTGACGTTTTTTAAACGCTACCTGCGGAGCCTTGCGGTGTGAAAACAACAAAGCCGCGCCCGAGGACGCGGCTTTGTGGGAATGGATGAAATGGAAACTTACTCGGCAGCTTGCTCACCGGCGTCTTCGCCTTCGGCAGACTTGTCACCGGAGGCGGTGACGGAGAGCTTGATCTCGGCGGTAATGTCATAGCCGAGCTTGATCTCGATGTCGAAAGCGCCGGTGTTCTTGATCGGACGCTCGAGGACGATGTTGTGACGATCGATTTCGAGACCTGCCTGATCCTTGAGGCCCTTGGCGATGTCCATCGTGGTAATGGCACCGAAGGACTTGCCGCCCTGGCCAGTGGCGAGGGTGAGCTTGAGCTTCACCTTCTTGAGCTTGGCGGCGAGCTTTGTGGACTCGGCCATTTCAGCAGCCTCACGCTCAGCGCGGACGGCTTTCAGGCGTTCAGTGTGGCGGAGATTGCTTTTGGTAGCCTCGTAGGCTTTGCCTTCGGGCAGGAGGAAGTTACGTGCGAAACCGCGCTTCACTTTGACCACATCGGCTTCAGCGCCGAGGCCTTTGATGCGTTCTTTGAGGATGACTTGGGTAGTTGCCATAAATGGATGCCCTCTGGGGGGAAAAAGGGGCGCGATAGTAATCGCCTCCCCCCCGCTGTCAAATGCCGGGATGAACCTTATTTCCGGGTCCCACAGGCCAGCGCCAGCAGGCCGAGGACGCTCACGCTGTCCCGAATGCGGCCGTCTGTGGCCATTTCGATGGCTTCGGCGAGAGGAAGACGCAGGACATCGAGCTGCTCCGTCTCCTCGGGATCAGCCTGGGTAAAGGTCAGCCCGGTGGCGATAAAAAGGTCGCAAAGCTCGTTCGAGGTCGAATTCGAGAGCTGGATGCCAATCAAGAGCGGCTCGATTTGCGCCGCCAAAATGCCGGTTTCCTCCAAAAGCTCCCGTCTGGCCGCCTCGACTGGGACTTCGCCCGCCGGGCAGCCGCCTTCTGGGATCTCCCACTCGTAGCGATCATGGCAGTAGCGCCATTGGCCCACCAGCCAGGTGAATCCCTCCTCATCCACGGGGATCACGCCAACACCTCGGTTCTTGTATTCAACCACGCCGTAGATCCCCTTTCCTCCCGAAGGATTGATCACATGATCCTCGCGGACGCGAATCCACGGGTTCGAGTAAGTCTCCCGCGAGGAGAGGGTTTTCCAGGAATTGGGGTGCTCGGGGAGTGGGGTGCTCATTTCACCACCTCCAGCAGGATGCCATCCGCTTCCACCTTGGCGGAGGTAATCGCCTTTAAAACAGGCCCGATGACCGGATGGCTCTGATACGGCCCCAAGTAGCCGTACATCTGCATGCCCTTCACCATCTCCTCCGGCACCGTTTTGCCCGGCACTCGCACGGCGGCCACTTTCGCATCGGGACCGAGCTCCGTTGGCTCGATTTTGAAGTCGATCTCGCCCACGAGGTAGCGCTTGGTGCCCTCCCAGAACTTGGCCGTGTTCATCGGCAGGCTGCCATCGGTGACGATCAGCCCTTTGGCGGCATCGAGAGCCTTCACGCGGAGCATGTTTTTGTAACTGCCATTGCCGCCATCGGGTGCCAGGACGAGCAGCGCATTCAAATCGGCCACGGATAGCTTCAGCGAGGCTTTTGATCCTGCTTTCAGCGCCGATGCGAAATCCGCGAGCCTCTTCTCCAGATCCGGTACCGGCACGATGGCGGGCAAAACGGCCGGCTCAGCCTGAGCCACCGCGCCGATCTCGCGATCCATTGTGGTCAGCGAATACCAGCCCCACCATAGGATGAACCCAAACATCCCCGCCGCCAACGCCATGATGATGCAGCCATAGCCGGAATGGAACTCGCCCGTGGGTGCTTTTTCGATCTTTGCCATCCTGCTTTCTGGGCCGGAGGAGGGCAAAGATCAAGCGCCGCTCCGAAGCGGCCAGAACGAATGCTTGCCAGATGGCCGCCTTTTTACTGCAATTTGGCTAAGTCGCGCTGTGGAGTTCTGTCTGCGGCGGATGATGTCCTCATCACTCTCAATACCTTATGCTCACCCATCTGCTCCCCATGCTGCAAGAATCCAGCGCCGCCTCACTCGAATACTACGCCAAGGGGTAATTCGGAACCGTCCCCACGCTGATCGCCTTGGCCGTCGTCGCCCTGATGATCGGCGCCGTCTGGAAAGTCTTCACCAAGGCCGGACAGCCTGGCTGGGCGCTCTTCATCCCAATCTACAACATCATCGTCTGGCTTCGTATTTGCTGAAAGCCAAGCTGGTGGTTCATCCTGATGATCATCCCGGTTTTGAACTTCATCATCGCACTGCTCGCCAGCCTTGGCATGGCCAAGAACTTCGGCAAGGGCACCGGCTTTGGCATCGGCCTCTGGCTCCTGACTCCCATCTTCGTCCTCATGCTCGCCTTTGGTGACGCCAAGTATCAGGGCCAGCAGGGCTAATTGATCGAAAAAGCATTCCACGAGGCGCATGTTCGGCAACGGGCATGCGCCTCTTCATTGACGCCCGCCCCGCCCCGCCGAAACATCCGCGCATGAAGATTCTCGCGGCGATGTCAGGCGGCGTGGACAGCAGCGTCGCCGCTGCGGTCCTCGTTCGTGATGGGCATGAGGTTCATGGCGTGTACATGAAGAACTGGATCAATGAGGAAAACATCATCGGCCACTGCCCTTGGGAAGAAGACATCGAAGACGCCCGCGTCGTGGCTGAGCAGCTCGGCATCCCGTTTCGCGTCGTCAATCTCATGACCGAATACCGCGAAAAGGTCGTGAAATACCTCCTCGAAGGCTACCAGTCCGGCATCACGCCGAATCCTGATGTGATGTGCAACCGCGAGATGAAATTCGGCGTCCTCTGGGACTGGGCGCAGGAGAATGGCTTTGAAGGCATCGCGACGGGGCACTACGCACGCAATGAGGGTGGCCACATCCTCCGCGGAGCCGACCCCAACAAAGACCAAACCTACTTCCTCGCCATGATGAGGCCGGAGCAGGTCAAAATCGCCCACTTCCCCATCGGGCACCTTTTGAAGCCGGAGTTGCGAGACCTTGCGCGGCAGTTTGGACTCAAGACAGCGGAGAAAAAAGACAGCCAAGGCATCTGCTTCATCGGCCAGGTGAAGATGGAGGACTTCCTGCGGACCTTCGTGCCGGACAAGCCAGGCCCCATCGTCGATCTCGAAGGCAAAGTGCGGGGCGAGCATCGCGGCCTGCATCTTTACACCCTCGGCCAGCGCAAAGGCCACGGCGTCGCCAGTCCGATCCACAAACAGGCCTACGTCGTCGTCGCCAAGCGACACGCGACGAACGAACTCGTCGTCGCCATCGAAAACGCCGACACACCGCTGCTTTGGGCACGCCAAGCCGTGCTGCACACCATCTCCACCACCGGAGAGCCACTGGATACCGCTCGCGTTTTGAACGCCCAGCCCCGCTATCGCTGCCCCGCCGGCCTCGCCGACTTCCAACCTCTCGGCGACGGCCGTGCCACCCTCGAATACCACGAACCGCAGCGTGCGCTGACACCAGGGCAGATCTGTGCGCTGTATGATGGAGAGCATCTTCTCGGCGGTGCGGTGTTTGAGAGCATTCAGCACGAAGGATGAAGGCCAAGAGCCGTTCGTGTTTGCCGCAGAGGGGCAAAGAGGCAGAGGCGGCAAAGAATCAGGCAGTTTAAAACTCTGCGCCCTCCGCTACTCCGCCCGTCTGCGGCCAAATCAAGCCACCCAGCGGCCGATCCGATATAAATCTTGTCCGTTGGATGCCTATTCGGTTAGCGTTGGTAATTCCTGCCATGAACAACCGCCGCTCCTTCCTTCAATCCGTGCTCGCCACGGGCATCGCGCCTTACTTTGTGCCTGCCAGCGTGTTGCGCAGCGAAACAGCACCCTCCAATAAAATCACGCTCGGCGTCATCGGCTGCGGGGCGCAGGGAACGCATGACATGCGGGCGTTTTTGACGAATGACAGTGTCCGCGTCACCACGCTTTGTGATGTGAATCAGGAGCGCATCAAGACTGCGAAGTGGCACATCAAAGACTCCTACGGCAGCGACGATGTGAAGGTCCTCTCCGACTTCCGCGAGCTGAACCGCGACGCTTCCATCGACGCCGTTTTGATGGCGCTGCCCGTCCACTGGCACAGCATTCCGTCCACCGACGCCGTGCTGAACAAAAAGCACATCTACCATGAAAAACCCATGGGCATGTCCGTGGCCGAGGCGAAGCACGTCCGCGCCGCCGTGCGCAAAACGGGCGTCGTCTTCCAATTCGGCACGCAGCAGCGTAGCGACCTCAAATTCCGCTGGGCCTGCGAACTCGCCCGCAACGGTCGCCTGGGCAAACTGACGGAAATCCAGGTCGCTGTGCCCGGCGGCATCACGTCTCCGCTTTTCCCCGATCAGGCCGTGCCGGAAACCATCGACTGGGAGCGCTGGGTGGGCCCCGCGCCGTTCACGCCCTACAACGTCGAAAAGACCAAGCGCCACTTCCACGAGAACATCTCCAACTTCTCCCTTGGCATGCTCTCCTGCTGGGGCATCCATCATCTCGACATCGCGCAGTGGGGCAATGGCACGGACGACACCGGACCGGTCAAAGTGAGCTTTGAAGCCGCTGAATGGCCTGCGAGCGGCACCTGCGACAACGTGCTCGGCTGGCGCATGCGTTTCGATTACGCCAGCGCCGCGCCCATCGTCTTCGTGAACGAAAAACGCGATGACATCGGCCACGGCATCCGCTTCATCGGCGAAAAAGGCTGGGTGCATGTCCTACGCGGCAGCATCAAAGCCAGCGACGACGTCATCCTCCGTGATCCCGCCAACAAAGAAGGCACCATGCCGATCAAACTGCCCGCCAGCCTCGAGCACACGCGGAACTTCATCGACTCCATCAAAGCCGGCTCCAAAGCCATCTGCGACATCGAGACCGCCGTCCGCAGCGACACCCTCTGCCAGCTCGCCGCCATCGCCGTGAAGGCCAAACGCCCTTTCAACTGGGACCCCGCCAGCGAGACCTTCCCAAACGACGCCGAAGCCAACAAGCTCCTCGAAGCCAAGCCCTTCCGCGGGGATTGGAAATTGTCGGAGATATAGGCCATGGGAAGCAGGAGGGGCGAAAACGCCGCTGCTCATAGGTTTTGTGTGCAGCTTAAAATTCTCTGCACAGTCGCTTTGCAGGGCTGAAAATTGCTTCAAGATTTTCCGCGTCAGCACGTCACGCGGCGCGTATCACGTCCATTGACGCTCTGAAATCCCTCCACCCCCACCATGAAACACACCGCTCCAATCGTAACCGCCATCACGCTGGCGCTCAGCCTGGCCCGTGCCGAGCAGATCGACTCCAACGCCTTCAACTCGAAGCTCACCAAAGATGCCGCGCCGCTGCCAAACGGCGGGCAGATCCAAATGAGCTACGCCAATGTGGCCGAGAAGATCCTCCCCAGCGTCGTCACCATCTTTTCCTCCGCTCCGGTGAAGACACCCACGGCGGACAAAATCCCGCCTCAGCTCCGCCCCTTCTTCTACCGCTTCTTCGGCGTGCCGGATGAGGATTTCGGCATGGATGAAAACGACGAGCAACAGCCCCCCCGCGGCCGAGGCCGTGGCCAGCCGCAGCAGCCGCCTGAGCAGGATGAGATCCCCGAGCATCAGAACCGTGGCGTCGGCTCCGGTGTCATCATCACCTCGGACGGCTACATCCTCACCAACAACCACGTCATCGAGGATGCCAAAAAGATCGAGGTGGCCGTGCCAGATGGTGAAAACACCAAAAACTACACCGCTGAGATCATCGGCAACGATCCGCTGACCGATGTGGCCTTGATCAAGATCGAAGCCAAAGGCCTCAAACCCGCCACCCTCGGTGATAGCAATATGCTCCGCGTGGGTGATGTGGTGCTCGCCGCTGGTGCACCGATGGAACTGCCACGCTCCATCACACAGGGCATCGTCAGCGCCCTCGGCCGCAGCAATGAGGGCATCGTGCGCAAAGGCCGCATGACTGGCTACGAGGATTTCATCCAGACGGATGCTTCGATCAATCCCGGCAACTCCGGCGGCCCGCTCGTCGATGGTCTCGGTCGTGTCATCGGCATCAATACCGCCATCCTCTCCAAGTCGGGCATGAACGCCGGCATCGGCTTTGCCATCCCGGTGAACATGGTCATGCGCATCGCCGAGGATCTCCTCGATGATGGCTCCGTGCAGCGCGGTTACCTCGGCGTACAGATCACGGATGTGACGCCCCAGTTTGCCAAGCAATACAACATTGGCGATCAGACTGGAGCCCTCGTGACTCAGGTTGGCGCAGAGTCGCCCGCCGAAAAAGCCGGCCTCCAGGTCGAAGACATCGTCATCGGCATCAATGGCCAAAAAGTGGATGGCAGCAGTCGTCTCCGCCTCATCGTCAGCAGCCTTAAGCCCGGCTCCAGCGTGCCGATGGACATCCTCCGCAACGGCCAGAAGATGACCGTCAATGCCACGCTCGAAGCCCTGCCTGAAGAAGCTCTCGCGGAGGTCGGCCCCGGCCGCTCCATCCCGCGTGGCGGAGCTGGCAAAGGCGGCGCGAACGTCGCCGAGGAGCTCGTCACTGGCGTGATGGTGCAAAACCTCTCGCAGCCCCTGCGTGAGCGCCACGACATCCCCAAAGAAATTCAGGGTGTCATCGTCACCAAGGTCGATCCCGATAGCCGCGCCGCCGCCATGGGCCTAGAAGAAGGTGATGTCATCACCCACATCAACCGCCAGCTCGTCCCCAGTGCCGCCGAGGCCCGAACCCTCGCCAAAGGCAGCGAGCAGAGCGTGCTCCTCCGCCTCTTCCGCAAGGGTGACACCATGCTGCTCATGATTGGCAATCAATAAGCCGCCCCGCCACCTTCACGCCCGCGCATGCCTCACGGTGTGAGCGGGCGTTTGGTTGATGGATGGAACGATGGAGTATTGGAGTCTTGAGGAAGCGGCACTCCATCACTCCGCCTGCATCGCTTCCTTCGGCTCGCGGCCGGTTCGCTCGCAGAAGTCATCGTAGTGGATGACTTCAAAGCGGCCATCGAGGTGCTCGATGATGGCGGTCATGGATTCCACCCAGTCGCCGGAGTTCAGGTAATGAATATCGCCCAGCATCTTGTCCGTCGGCGTGTGGATGTGACCACAGATGAGGCCCGCGCATTGGCGCCAGCGGGCGAGGTCCACCACCTGCTCCTCCCAGCGGCCCATGGGGCTCACTTTGGCTTTCACCTTCGCTTTGGCCCATTTGGCGAGGGAGAAGGGCTCTTTGCCCATCATCTGGCGAGCCCAGTCGATCACGCGATTAAAGCGCAAAAGGGCGTTGTAGCCGTAGCCGCCGAGTTTCGCGAGCCAGGCGTGATTCGTGGTGACGGCATCAAAGCCATCACCATGCACGAGAAGGTAATCGCCACGGGCAGTGGAATGCACATGCTCCTCCGTGAGGATGAGATTATCCAGCTCGATGGGGATGAAGCGGTCGAGGATGTCATCGTGATTACCGCGGAGGTAGATCACGCGGGTGTTTTCCTTCTCCATCTTCTTCAGCACGGTGCGGATGAAGCCGGTGTGGCTTGGATTCCAGCCGCCGAGGCGCTTTAAATGCCACGCGTCGATGATATCGCCATTGAGGATGAGCTTTTCGCAAAGCGTGTGACGCAGGAAATGGGCTGCCTGGAGAGCTTTGCAATCCTTCATCCCGAGATGCACATCGGAGATGATCACCGTTTTGCAGCGGAGTTTCGTCTTTTCGCGGATGGGAGCAGTGACACTCATGGCTGGCAGGCGGTGGCGAGTTCAGATTCAAATTGCTCGATGACGCGCCCCCAGCCGTAATCGCCCGCCTCCTGGCGGGCCGCATCACGCAGCGTGGCATCCTTCCACCGGTGGGCGATCTCACGCGCTTGATTCACAAAGCCATCCTCATCCCCCAAAGGAGCCAGCCAGCCATTCACCCCATCGCAAATCACCAGCCGTGGCGCGGCGTAATCGAAAGCGAGCACGCCCAGGCCGCTCGCCATGGCCTCCAGCACCACATTTCCAAAGGTCTCGCTGCTGCTGGGAAACAAAAACACATCCCCGCTGGCATAGTGCGCTGCCAGATCCGCCCCGATGCGGGCACCCGCATAGATCGCACGTGGATGATCCGCCTTCATCGCCTCCAGCCGAGGACCATCCCCCACGAAAACCATCTTCGCCTTCGGCTGTGTCTCGCGAAAGGCCTCAAACGCCCGCATCGCAAGCGGCAGGTTTTTCTCCGGTGCCATGCGCCCGACGTAGATCGCCACCGGCGTGCCCTCATCCGCCCCCCAGGAACGGCGCAGCTCCTGGCTGCGGTTTGCCGGGTTGAAGCGCTCCATGTCCACCCCGCGGCCCAGCACGCCCACGTTTTGAATGCCCCACCGCGTCAGCATCGCCGCCGTGTCCTGTGAGGGCGTCAGCGTGCGTTTCGTGGCATTGTGAATGCTGCGTAGGATGCCGGAGGCTACCGCCTCCATGCCGGGCAGGTTGTAGTCTTCGAGGTAGGATTGAAAATTCGTGTGAAAACCGCTCACCACCGGGATCTGGCGCTTCCCGGCGGCTCGAATGGCCGCGATGCCCAGCGGCGTCTCCGTGGCCACATAGAGGACGTCAGGGCGGAAACCATCAAAGATGCCCAAAACCTGCCTTCCCGAGGCAAAACCGATGCGCAGCCCCGAATAGCCCGGCAGCGGCATCGAGGGCATCACATGCCGAGGCAGCGAGCTTTCTGCCGCCGAGGCCTCCAGCGTCGTCGCCACCTCCACCGCATGCCCACGAGCCGCAAGACCTTCCGACAGCGTCTGCAACGACCTCGCCACGCCATTGATGTCAGGCGGGTAGGTATCGGTGACGATCAGGATTCGCATCCAGGCAGAAAACAACACGCCGGGCTGCTTTCCAAGCGGCTTGTGTGACGAAAACGATGCGCCCATAGCCACCACGGCACACAAAAGGCCTCGTTTCGAAGGTGTGAACCTTGACCACCCACCTCCTCGCAACGACTTCGTCACGAAACACCCTTTGCCGCATGATCCCTTCCGCCGCATTCGCTGAAGACATGAGCAAGATCATGATAGTCGAAGACGAGGCAGACATTGCCGAGATGATTTCCATGCATCTCACCCGCGAGGGTCACGAAAACATCACCATCGGCAATGGCCTCCAGGTCGTGCCCGCTGCCATTGAGCAACAGCCCGACATCATCATCCTCGACCTCATGCTCCCCGGCATTGATGGCCTCAACGTCTTCAAGCGCCTCCGCGCCGATACCCGCACCGCCAGCATCCCCGTCATCATCCTTACCGCCAAATCCCAGGTCACCGATAAAATCGCCGGACTGGAAAGCGGCGCGGATGATTACCTCACCAAGCCTTTTTCACCCCGCGAGCTCTTCCTGCGCATCAGCGCCATCTTGCGCCGCACGAAAAAAGTCGTCCTCATCTCCGAGATGCGCCGCGGGCCCTTCTCCCTCGACCGCCGGAATTTGAAGCTCTTCCTCCACGGCCAGCCGCTCGATCTCACCACCACCGAGTTCAAGCTGCTCACCACCCTGATGGAAAACGATGATGCCGTCCACACCCGCGCTGATCTCCTCCGCGAGGTTTGGGGCTACAACGGTGATGTGGCTACTCGCACCCTCGATACCCATGTGAAGCGCCTCCGCGAAAAGCTCGGCGAAGAGGGGAAATGCATCATCACCGTCCGCGGTACCGGGTTTCAATTCAAGATTGATGGCGAGGCGGCCCCGGTCGAGACATCGGCCCCCTGATTTCAGATGTCCGGCTTCAGCCTCTTCCTTCTCCTCATCCTGATCCTCACCTGGTTCGCCTGGTGGAGGCAGAGGCACCGCCATGAAAAATGGCTCGCCGATGTCGTCGCCGCCATTGGCATCAAGCACACCGAAGCCCACCGCCTCGTCCAGGAGGTCACCACCGCCCGCCTCGCCGCCGATCAGCTCCCCAGAGAGCGTGGACTGCACGAGTTCTTCGAAGCCATTCTCAATGAAATCCGCCAGGGCGTCGTCATCGTCGATGCGGAGATGCGCATCCTCTTCGCGAATCAGCCACTCGCCTCCATGCTGCAGCGCCCCGGCATCCACACCGGCCGCAGTTTGATCGAAGAGCTGCGTGACCACCAGCTCACCGACCTCGTCCAGCAGGCCATTCAGGAGCAGCGGCGGATCACCCGGCAGGTCCAGATGTTCTCCAGCAAAACCGCCACCGCGGCCAATCTCAGCGGTCGCTACTTCCTCATCGAAGCCGCCCCCATCTTGAATTCCCGCGTCGGCGCCGCCTGGCTCATGGTGCAGGATGTCACCGAGACCGCCCTCACCGAGCAGATCCGCCGGGACTTCATCGCCAATGCCTCCCACGAGCTGCGGACCCCGCTCACCATCATCAATGGCTACATCGAGACCCTGCGGGACGCCCCCGCCCTGCTCCCCCGCTGCCTCGATACCATGGAGAAGCACGGCAAGCGCCTCGCCCGCCTCACCGAGGACATGCTCTGCATCTCCCGCCTCGAAGACGCCACCACGCCCCTGAATGCCGAGCCCTTCGAGGTCCGCCAGTGCGTGCAGGACGCCATCGATCACCTCGCCCCCATGCATGAAAAGCGGGACACACGCTTCGTGCTCGATTTCCCCAAGAAAAACGGCCTCCTCCAAGGCGACCGCTTCTACTGGGACCAGATCTTCACCAACCTCATCGAAAACGCCCTCAAAGAGAACCTGCAGCCCGGCCTCGTCATCACCCTCTCCGGCCAGTGGAGCGACACCGAATGCGTCCTCAAAGTCAGCGACAACGGCACCGGCATCCCCGCCCACGATCTGCCCTTCGTCTTCAAGCGCTTCTTCCGGGGAGATAAGCATCACAGCAGCGCCGTCAAAGGCACCGGCCTCGGCCTCAGCATCGTCAAACGCGCCGTCGAAGCCCACCGCGGCACCATCACCGCCACCAGCCAGCCCGGCCTCGCCACGACGTTTACCATGACCGTGCCGGTCTGAGGCGGAATGGCATTTAGTCAAGGCTACAGTCAGAGGTCAGAGCTTCGTCCCCCCAGCCGCAACGCTGCATCCGGACTCTTCCTCTGACTCGAACTCAACTGCGAACGGGAAAGGCTGACCACGGAATACACCGAATACACGGAAAATGAAGGGAAGAGTCCGCTTCACCAGGCTCATCCAAAAGGTGCGAGACCATGATCAGACCTTGGCCTGATCCTTCCGTGTATTCCGTGTATTTCGTGGTTCCTCATTTATGAATTAAGGTTCATCCGTCAGCGACCAGACAGGTTCCACACCCGTTCCTTATAAAGCCGGGCAAAGACACCCAAGACCACATCCACACTCTTTGACGCCCGATTCAAAGCTCACTTGAGGGTTCGGCGGCGTTGGTCGAATGCAAAGGTGGTGCAGAACGATTCGGATCAGGCGACGGCGAGCGGGAAGCGTCGATGACACGACAGATGCCATACGAGCCGTTGCCTGCATCCGTTTTGTTCGCCTTGGTTTGTTGCTCTAGTCGTCATCGCTCTTGTCAGAGGCAATCGGTGAGCTTGTCCTCGGCCCTTCGTCAAACTTGCTCCATCTGGCCAACTCTTCCTCTGTGGGTGGATCTCCGATATGCTCAAAAAAGGCTAAAAACCGTTTTCGGAGGTCCTCGTTTACATAAATCCAGGAATACGCAAAACGGGCTTGTTTCAATGCGGTCCGTTCCATGGAGCCCTTGGGATAGGTGTCGCCGAGCTCTCGCATAAACCGGCATGCAGTTTCCATCTCTTCTATAGCGTCTGCTCTGTTTAACTCTGAAGGCATAGTATTTGAGGGCTCAGCCGAACAGTTTGGATGGTTAACGGATCGTGAGGTTTGTCAGCAGCTGTATCGCTGACGTTTTTGTCGGAAAAGTACGGGCTGCGGTGCTCATGGGTGTCGTTTTTCCCTCCTATGCCGTTGCTGGGCAACAAGAAAGCAGCGGAAAGCTGGCCGTGGTTTTGGTTCCTTCCATCCGCCAAGGTGTGGGAGGATCTAAAGCGTGACGGCAGCCCGCGTTCTGGCGAACGCTCTTACGGGCGCGGGCGGCATCATCTGCATGAGATCGCCATCACGCGGGAGCTGGAGCGGGCGGCGAAGCTGGCAGGACTCAGCAAGCGAGTAACGGCTCATGTGCTACGGCATTCCTTTGCCACCCATCTCGTGCTTCGGGGGATCGACATCCGTTCCGTTCAGCAACTTCTCGGGCACTCGGATGTGCGCACGACAGAGATTTACACGGTGCTCGCCAAGGCGATGCGCGGAGAGATCACCAGCCCGCTGGATGATCTGTGAGCGGGCGCACTCAAGGAGCGGGACTTGCCAAGTCCCGGTATGAGGCACATGGCAAGTGCCTCTCCTTGATCGCGGTGCTCGCCGATCCAGCAGCCGACGAGCATGGTAGAACTGAAAAGGGAGGAATGGGTCAGAAGGGAGGAATGGCTCGGAGGCTCGCGCCATTTGCCCTTTTCAGTTCCTCCATTCTCAGTTCTTCCATCCCGCCCTGAGGCACTTGGCAAGTGCCTCTCCTTGGGGGAGCGGTGGACGAGTCCGACCGGCTCACATGCCTTTCGAGGCGGCCATGGCACCGGCCGCGACAATGCCGACGACGAAGAGCAGGTAGATGACCATCATGACGATCACCACGATGCCGGTGAACTTCCAAAAACGGCGCTGCTCGTGCAGCGCGGCGTTCAGATCGGCGATGCTGAGGCTGTTCTTGAGCTTGGCGATGCGGCTGCCGTAGGACCAGAGCTTGAGGGCGGGATACACATAAAACAGCGCCATCAGCAGATACAGCGCCCCCACCCCGAGCAGGAATCCTTTGCTCGCCATCGGATTGTTTGGCTGCGTTTTGGCGATCACATCGGCCATGAATGAGCCTGCGGTCATCATCCCGATGCCGCCGAGAATCATGAAGCCGACGCCGATCCACAGCAGGATGGACATGAACTGCACCCAGCCCTTCGTCCCGGCCAGCGGGGCGATGGTTTCGGCGGCGACGCTGCCTTCCATGGTGAGGGGATTGGAGCCGTAGGGGTTGGCGGAGGGCGTGGCGTAGGGATTGGTGGGTTCCATGAGGGGTGACGGGTTAAATTTCGTCGGGAGGCTAGCGGAACAAATGAAGTGTTGTCAAAACTTTCCGCCCCCGCTTGAGTGGCGCACCGAAAAAACATGGCGGCGGCACGTCTGGACACTCTTCAACCTGTGGAACTCGCGGACGGCGTCGAGATCCAACTCCGTGTGGCCGGCCCGGCCGTGCGCAGCACAGCCTGGCTGCTGGATCTGCTGGTGTTTCTCGTGGCGCTGGTGGTGATCGAGATCGCCCTCGGCCTGACGATCTCGCGGGTGATCGGCCAGGAGATGACGCAGGGGATCATGATGCTGGTGATGTTTGTGATGAACTGGTTTTACAATGTGATCTTTGAGGCCAGCTCACGGGGCTGCACCCCAGGGCAAAAGTGGATGAAGCTGCGTGTCGTCAGCGTCACCGGCGGGCCGGTGACGATCTCCCAGGCCATCCTGCGCAATTTCCTCCGCGTGATCGATTTCATGCCCTTCCTCTACCTCACGGGCTTTTTGAGCTGCCTCTTCACGAAGCGCTTTCAGCGCCTCGGCGATCTCGTGGCAGGCACGGTGATGGTCTATACCGATCCGCCGCCGGTGACGCTGCCCAAGACGACGGTGCATGCCGAACGCCGCGCCCCGCCCAGACCCTTGAGCCGCGAGGAGCAGGCCGCCCTTCAACAATTCCTCGAACGCGCCCCAAACTGGTCCGACGAGCGTCGCCTGGAGCTCTCCAGCATCCTTCAGCCGCTCACCGAAGCCGTGGGCATGGAGGGCCTGCGCCGTCTGGTGGGCATGGCAATGTGGATTCAAGAGCCGGAGGCCCCAAAACCGCCACCCCCACCTTTTCGCTGAGTCATGACGCCTGCTCAATTCGAGAAACAAATCGAGCCGCGCTGGCAGAAGCTGGAGCGTCTCATGAACGACGCCGAGTCCTCGAAGCCGAAGGCGGATGTGGTGGAGCTGCCGGCCACTTTCCGGCAGGTGTGCCATGATCTCAGCGTGGCGCAGCACCGCATGAGCCCGCAGCGTCTCACGCAGAAGCTCAACGACATGGCCATCCGTGGCTACCGCATCCTGGAGCGACGCACGGCAGGTGGGCTGGAGGCCTTCATTCACATGATGCTCGTCACCTTTCCGCAGCTCGTGCGGAAGGAATGGCGGCTCTTCTGGTGGTGCAGCGCCATCTTTTACATTCCGCTCATCGTGCTCGTCCTGATCACGCCGCACTACCCCGAGTGGTCGATGGCGCTGCTGGGGGCCGATGGCATGGCCAGCGCCGAGGAGATGTATGGCCACGGCTCCGATCTGGTGGAGACGCTGCGCGGGAAGTTCGGCTCGGACTTCGGGATGTTCTGCTTTTACATCTGGAACAATGTGGGCATCGACTTCAAGACCTTCGCCGGAGGTCTGGCGGGCGGGGTGGGATCGCTCTTCGTGCTGTTGTTCAACGGGCTGCACTTTGGTGCTTTCGCGGGCTACATCCGCTATGCGGGTGATCCTGAAAGCCTGCTGCTGTGGGTGAGCGGTCACTCGGCGCTGGAGCTCACCGGCATGGTGATCTCGGCGGTGGCCGGTTTCCGGCTCGGACTCACCGTTTTAAAGCCCGGACGCATGCTGCGGCGGGATGCGCTGGTGCTCGCGGGCCGTCAGGCGCTGCCGCTGATGCTCGGCGCGGCGATGATGACCTGCTTCGCGGCGGTCATCGAAGGCTTTTGGTCGCCGAAGCAGTTCGCTCCGGTCATCAAATACAGCTTTGGCATCGTGCAGTGGCTGCTGGTGGCCTCGTTCTTGATCTTCTCAGGCCGAAGGAGGGCGCATGCGGCTTGAGGATGTGACCATCGCGCTGCGTCCACGGCTTCCCTGGGAGGCGGTGGACCTCGGCTGTGCCATGGTGCGGCGGGATCTCGGCCGTGTGCTGGCGCTTTGGTGCTCCACGGTCTTTCCCGTGTGGGCGCTGATCATCGTGCTGCTGCCCAATGATCCCACCTGGGCCTCGCTCATCATGTGGTGGCTGAAGCCGCTCTACGACCGCGTGCCACTCTACCACCTCAGCCGCCGTGCCTTTGGCGTGGAGCCGAAGTTTGGCGAGACGCTCAAGCAATGGCCGAAGCTGTGGTTCACGAACTTTTTGCCCGCGCTGCTCTGGCGTCGCCTGTCCTTCATCCGCAGCTTTGCCATGCCCGCGCAGATGCTGGAGGGCCTGCGTGGCTCCGCCGTGCGGAAGCGTGTCAAAACGCTGGCCGTGGATGGCGGCGGCAGCGGCATGATGGTGACCTACGCCTTCCTGAAACTGGAGATCGTGCTGCTCATCGGCCTGCTCTTCACCACCTACGGCTTCCTGCCGGAATCGTGGGAGCCAGATTGGAGTGCACTTTTTGAAGCTCCCGATGCCGTCGGTCTCGACCGCACACCTTTCGTCTGGTGGTATGTGAGCTGCTACATGCTCGCCATGACCGTGGTGGAGCCCTTTTACGTTGGCGCGGGCTTTGGCCTCTATCTGAACTGCCGCACCCGCATCGAGGGCTGGGATGTGGAGCTGGCCTTCCGCAAGCTCGCCGCCCGTCTCACCACGCCGGTGATGGCGCTGCTGGCCTTTGGCTTCCTGTTCACCAGCACGGTCATGGCGGAGGATGTGAGCAAGGTGACCGAGGAGGTGCTGAAGAGCCCTGACTTCGAGGTTCACAAGGTGAAGACCTGGGAGTTCGTGCCGGACAAGATCGACCTCGGTGAAGCTCCCAAAGGGGATTTCAGCGCCATCGCCGCCATCGGCCAGATTCTCTTTTGGGGTGTCATCATTGCCGCCGTGGTCGCGTTGATCGTTTACCTCGTGAAGAACCTCCAGGTCTTCGCTTTCCGAGCAAAGGACGAGGTCCAGTTTGAAGCGCCGAAGGTCGTCATGGGCATGCAGATCACCCGTGAAAGCCTGCCCGATGACATCCTCGCCGCCGCGATGGCCGCCTGGGATGCGGGAAATGCCCGTGAAGCACTCAGCCTGCTCTATCGCGGCTCGCTTTCCTGGCTCGTCACCCAGCGCCGCGTGCCCATCCGCGATAGCGACACCGAGGAGGACTGCCTCTCGCACGTCGCCCGGCATGCGCAGCAGCCCGAAGCGGCCTTCTTCCATCAACTCACCGGGGCGTGGATCCAAACCGCCTACGCCACCCTTCCCGTCACTCGCGATGAAGTGATGCACCTTTGCGCCCGCTGGCCTTTCGCGGGGAAAGGAGGCGCGGCATGAGAAGCCTGGAGCCAATCCAAGTGATGCGGGCACTCCTGCCCGCAGTCATTCGCCGCTTCGTCCTGTGCTCGTTGCTTTTCCTCCTCAGTGCCTGCGATGGCCACTGGGAAGAGGTCGAAAAGGTCACCGGCTACCGTGGCAAGGCTCGCGTGAATCCCTTCCTCGCAGCGGAGCGAGTGCTTGATGAGCTGGGGCATGAGGCGGAGCGGAAGTTGTATCTCTCGAAGATGCCCGATGATGACGCCGTCATGTTCCTCTCGGCCGAAGGCGGGCTTTCCGAAGGGCGCACGAAGCAGGTCCTCGATTGGGTGGATAGCGGTGGGCATCTCGTTTACTGCCTCGGCGGCACCCGCAGCTACAACGACCACGCCACCGGCCTCGAACTCGGCATGCGAGTGCTCAACGAGGTTCTCGTCGAGGAAGGCGATCCCCTGCTCCGCGATCTCGGTATCAAGGTGAAGAAGTGGGACCCCGAAAACATCGAGCAAGCCCTCAAGAAGTTTGGGAAGAGCTTTGAGGTCGAAGAGACCAAGAAGGACGACAAAGACAAAAAGGATACCCAAGGGTCCTCCAAGGCTGAGGAAGAGCTCAAGAAGCTTTCGGTCGATGGCAAGGATGTCCGCGAGACGATGAAAAAGGTCGGCAATCTCATCGAGCAGGTCGTGAATGATCAGATGGCGGAGTTTAACCTGCGCTGGCGGGGCCAGGAGTATCATGTGAAGCTCGCTGGCTTCCTTTCGATGGAACTCGACCGCAAGCTCACCCGCGATGAATTCGTCGTCGGGACCACCAAGACCGCCGCTGCGCTGCATCTCATCCGTGGCGGTGGCCGCATCACGGTGCTCACGCATGCGCGGCCCTTCCGCAATCGCTGGCTCGGCGAGCACGATCACGCCCGCTGGCTCTCCGCCCTCGTCGGCGAGGACGATGTGCATCAGGTGCATTTCGTCGCAGCCGCCACGGGGAGCTTTTGGTCGCTGCTCTGGGACCACGGCTGGATGGCCATCCTCACCCTCGCCGCCTGCATCGCCTTCTGGCTGTGGCGACACATGCCCCGCTTCGGCCCGCTGGAAAAAGTCGAACTCGACGAGACGCGACACTTTGCCAGCCATATCGCCGCGCTCGGCCAGTTCTTCTGGCGCATGCGCCGTCCCGATGTGCTCGTGCAGGCCGCCCGCGAGGCCGTGTGGGAAAAGCTGCGCCAGCATCACAGCGGCCTCGAAGTCCACACCCGCCCGCTCAGCGACACCCTCGCCGCCAGCATCGCCGAATGCTGTGAAATCCCGCTTCAACGCGTCCAGGACGCCTTCCACATGCCCGCCCCGCATCAGGCTCACCATTTCATTCCCCTCATGCGGGATCTGCAAACGATGCGGAGCATGCTTTGAACATCGAACATCGAACATCGAACATTGAACAGCGAACATTGAAAAACTGAGAACCGAGAACAAACCATGAACGATCCCGCCTTCCCACCTCCGCCGCCTTACACGCCACCCGCGCCGAGCTATGCGCCGCCCGTGCAAAGCTACGAGCCGCCGCCTGCGCCGCCTGTTTATGTGCCGCCACCCGTCAGCTACGCGCCGCCGGTGGTGCCCACGAGCACGTCCACGATGCACGCCATCCGCCAGGCGGTGGGTCAGGTCTTTGTGGGACAAGATGAAGTCGTGCATCAAGTGCTCGCCGCCTTGCTGGCCGGAGGTCATGTGCTGCTCGAAGGCAAGCCAGGCCTCGGCAAAACCCATCTCGTGCTCGCTTTGGCCCACACCTTTGGTGGAAACTTCCGCCGCATCCAGTTCACGCCGGATTTGATGCCCTCCGATGTCACCGGCCACACGCTCTTTGATCTCAGCAGCCAGACCTTCCGCGTGCGTCGTGGACCCGTCTTCGCCAATCTCCTCCTCGCCGATGAAATCAACCGCGCCCCGGCAAAGACGCAATCCGCCCTGCTCGAGGTGATGCAGGAGGCCCAAGTGACCATCGACGGCGAAAGCCACGCTTTGCAGCCGCCTTTCATGACCTTCGCCACGCAAAACCCCATCGAACAAGAAGGCACCTATCCCCTGCCCGAGGCCCAGCTCGACCGTTTCCTGCTCAAGGTGCTCATCGACTATCCCGAGAGCCAGCATGAGGCCTGGATCGTCAAAGCCGTGGCCTCCAAAGCCGGTGGCAGCGGCCTTTCCGCCGGTGCCGTGACCACCGTCTGCACGCCTGAGGACATCTTGAACGCCCAAGCCGAAGCCGCCGCCGTGCACGCGGTAGAACCGGTGGTCGATTACGCCGTGAACATCGTCCGCGCCACGCGGCAGCACAGCGCCATCAGCCTCGGGGCTGGCACGCGTGGAGCCATCAGCCTCGTCCGCGTCGCTAAATCCTACGCCCTGCTCGAAGGACGCGGCTACATCACCCCAGGCGATGTGAAACGCGCCGTCCTGCCCGTCCTCCGCCACCGTGTCCAGCTCTCCCCTGAGATCGCCATCACCGGTCAAACCGTGGATGACATGCTCAATGCCGTCGTGCGCACAGTGGAAGCACCGCGTGGGTAAGCGTTTTGACTTTGAACAACCGAACGCCTTTGTGCTGAGTGTGGAATGGGCAGCAGCTTGATGCGCCGCCTTGGGCAAACTGACGTTTGCCGCTACGAATTCACTGGAAGCTACCTCGTCGTGGAAGTCGTCAGACTTCCCCACGACTCGCCAAGTTCGTCCATGATTCCTCAGCGGCCCACTCTCACGCCATCGCCTCGGCGACGGACTTGAACATGTAATAACCCCAGCCGTGGTCGGCATCACCCTTCCAATCGGGATCGTAGTGCTGGCCACGGAACAGGAAGCGCTCGGGATGCGGCATGAGGCCGAAGACGCGGCCGGTGTCGTCTTGAAGACCCGCGATTCCCTGGGTGGAGCCGTTGACGTTGGTCGAGTAAAGCAGCGCAGCGTGGCCAGACTTCACATACTTCACGGCGTCATCGCCTTCGGTAACGAGGCGGCCTTCAGCATGGGCAATGGGTAGCTCAAACTGCTCGGGAAGCTTGGAGAGATAGGGGCTGGGCTTGGCACTGGTCTTCTTCAATCCCACCCACTGGCACATGAAACGGCCGCTGGTGTTGTGGATGAGGCTGCCTTTGGGCAGAAGCTCGAGCTGGGTGAGGATCTGGAAGCCGTTGCAGATGCCCATGGCATAGCCGCCACTGGCGACGAAGGACTTCAACCGATCCCCCAGCTTCGATTTGGTGATGAGCTGGGCGATGCGGCCGGACATGACGTAATCCCCGTAGCTGAAACCGCCGGAGAAAACGACCATCTGGGCCTTGTCGAGCGAGCCAGCCTCCAGCAGCGCCACGGGGAGCACCTCGGTGGTAAACCCGGCAGCCTCAAGGGCGCGGGAGGTTTCGGCGTCGCAGTTCGTTCCGGGAAATTTGATCAGCAGGGCGTGGGGCATGGGAAAGGGCGGGCTTCCTTTATGGCGATGCTGGCGGGAGGGTCAAGGCGGGGCCTTTAAACTTCAACAATCAGCAATCGGAGTTCATCAATCGATATTCCGACTCTGGCGAACCCTCGAACCGCAAATTTCTGAATGACGCTGGCTGATTGATACGCTTCGCTTCCCTTCGGGCTGCCTGCGGCAGTCTGTCTCGCTGCGCTCGGCTGTTGATGTTTCAAAGCACCCAAGCAAACCAAAACCCCGCCGCGAGGTTCGCGGACGGGGTTTTGGAAAAGAGGGAGATCGGGAGGCCGATCCGACTCGGAATTATGCCTCGCCAGCGACCTTGCTGATGACCTGACGGCCACGGTAATAACCGCAGGACGGACAGGCGACGTGTCCGGGGACGGTGCTGCCGCACTCAGGGCAAGATTTGAGGGTCGGCGCTGTCCAGCGGCTAGCGCCTTGACGCTTGCGTTGGCGGCTCTTGGATTGTCTGCGCTTCGGATTGGCCATGGGGGAGGATTCGGAGGTTTAATTGAGTTGGTTCAGAGCATCCCAAGCGGCGCGGGCCGCGTTTTCATTCTCCACCGCGACTGTTTCAGGCGCGGGTTCAAACTTTCCTTCGGCGGGGCACTGGCGGGGACGGACGTTTCCGTCCTCGCAGCGGGGGTAGCTCGGAAGGGCGACGAGAGTATCTTCCCGGATGGTATCCGTCAAGTTGATCATTCCATTCGTCTCAACAGGAATCTCGGCGAGGTAGTTTTCCATCACCAGACGGAACTCGAAGGGCTCTAGGCAGCAGCCGCACTCCAGCCGGAAGAGGGCCTCCAGGCGGCCGGTGATGATAATATCCTCCGCGTCCTTCTCCAGATGGAGCTGATAGGTAAGGGGCGAGAGGGGCTGGACGGTGTCTTCGGGCGAAAGGTCGAAAAACGAGGGCTGCTCGCAGCCGGAGATGTCCTTGCCTTCCGCAGAGAGGTTTCGCAGATCGATGTGAAACGGATGATGCATGGCGGGATGATAGCGCGGGAGCAGCCCGGCTGGCAATCACGGATCAGCGATCCAAGACGATGCCGCTGTGAAAATTGGCGTTGGCCAAGGTCTTAAAGTCGCGGTCGATGACGGAGGGTGCCGTGAAGGCCAGGGCAGCCTGAGCGTGCTTCTCATTGCCGTCCGGCGTGCAATCCACATGCTGGATGACGCCTGCAGCATTCATCACGATGAAAATGTAGCCGTATTCACGAGCGCCATCGCGATAGTTCGTGCCTTGAAAGTAGGAGAGGCGCACCTCCGGCGTGGTCTGCTCGAATTTGCCCTGCGCCCGCAGATTCACCTCCCACTCCAGTTTTTGCATGACGTAAAGGCGGTCGTCACTCCCGGAGGCGGCCTCTTTGCCGAGGGTGATCATGACGGCCTTCGCCCCAATGAGGTCACGCTTCACCTCGCGGCTCTGGAGGGTGATGTTGTAAGCGATATCGATGGTGCGATAGCCGCCGTCTGCACCACCGCGGCTGCTTTTGGCGCTGCGGATGCTGCTGGTAAGGGAAAACTTCGGCCCACCGGTGACAGGCGCAGCTGGTGCGGGGGCCGCCGGAGCCTGAGCGGCCATCTCAGGGTGGGCGGCGGCCCAGAAGTCGATGTAGTTTTGATCCTCTTTGCAAAGAGTCGCCCGAGGCACTTGGATCGTGCTGGCATCATCTTTTTTGCGCAGCACCACGACGGGACCGTTCACAGCGGCCAGCTCCGCCTCCAACAGCGTGCCCGCCGTGCTCACAAAGAAACGCGTCTCCGCCCGGCCAAGGGCGGCCAGCAGCAAGAGCGTGAGCAATGGAATAAAACGAAAACGCATGGTCAAATTACGCCATGAGCAGGCGGCTGTTGCAAGCCTTCATCATGCTTCCCTCAGCAGGATGGCATCCACATTCACGCCATCGTAAAGGGCATCGCTGAGGATCACGAGGGGATCGCCTGGCTTGATGAAATTGTCCCGCCGGAGGATATCCAGAGCCTCGCGGATGCTCTTTTCGGGGTTTCCCTCTTCGAAGGAGAGCACAAAGGGATGCACGCCACGGGCGGTCACTAGCGTGCGGGAGACGTGCAAATTCGGCGTGAAGGCAAAAATCGGCGCAAACTCCGGCCGCTGATGCGCCAGCAGATGCGCCATGACGCCACGCAGGGTGAAAACGAGCAGCTTCGAGCCCTCAATGCTGTTGGCGAGGGCGATGGCGGCCTTCACAGTCTTGTGCTTGTTCGTCTTGAGCGGGGCATCACTGGCGAAACGCCCGGAGGGATACTTTTTCTCGATGCGGCTGATCACCGTGTCGAGCACCTCCACGCACTTCGTGGCATAGCGGCCCACGCTTGTCTCCCCGCTGAGCATCACGCAGTCCACCTGCTCAATGACCGCATTGAAAATATCCGTCACCTCGGCGCGGGTGGGCACCGGGTTCTCGATCATGCTTTCGAGCATCTGCGTGGCCACGATGACCTTCCGGCCATGATAAGAGCAGCGCTCCACGATCTGGCGCTGGATCAAAGGCAGGTCCTCGATGGGCATTTCGCTGCCCAGATCACCACGGGCGATCATGATGCCGCCGCTGGATTCCACCAGCGCATCGATGTTGTCGAGCGCCTGCTTGTTTTCGATCTTGGCGATGACGCGGGCCTTGCTGCGCTTCTGCTCGATGAGCAACTGAAGGTGCTGAATGTGCCCCGGCTCGCGGGCAAAGCTCAGCGCGAAGTAGTCCACCCCCAGCTCCACGCCGAGATCGAGGTCCGAGTAGTCCTTCTGCGTGAGTGGCGGCAGGCGCACGGGGATACCGGGCAGATTGATATGGCGGCGGGATTTCATCTCCCCTTTCGTCAGCACCGTTCCGGTCACATGCTTCTGCGTCACCTCCGTGGCTTTGATCTGAATCATGCCGCCATCGACCATGATGACGTCCCCGGCCTTCAAATCCTTGCCGAGATCCGGGTAGTTCACCGTCACGGAATACTGCGTGCTCGGCGTAGCCTCGGGACGGCAGCGAAACTCCACCACATCTCCCACCTGGAGCTGCCAGGGCTGCTCCACATCTCCGGTGCGAATGCTGGGGCCGGTGAGATCCATCAGCACCGCGATTTCACGCTTGGTGGCCGCCGCGGCCTCCCGCACTCGGGCGTAAACCATGCGCACCCAGTCGTGCGAGGCGTGGCTCATGTTCAGGCGCATCACATCGGCTCCCTTGGCGATCAATTCCGCGATGACTTCAGGGCTTTCAGTGGCGGGACCGAGGGTACAAAGGATTTTGGTTTTGCGCATGGGGTGGAGTTGGAGGTGCTGTCATGCGCTTGAAGCATGGAGCGGGCCGGTTCAAGCACCCAAATTGTCAAAAAGCCGCTGGTAGTTCCCTGCCACCACCTTTTCCGCCTCTTCGCGGCTGATCCCGTGCTGCGCCGCGATGAGATCGTAGCTCACGCTGAGATTTAAAGGGTGGTTCACGTCCGCCGATGGCAGCGGATGCGGATTCAACTCCAGTGGCGGCCACATGTCCGGCGCATCCGTTTCCGCCAGCAGGCGCTCCAGCGGGATTTTGGCAATGGTGGCGAGCTGAGCGGCCTTGCGCGGATGGGCAAAGTAGGGACTCACCGAAAAGTAGCCGCCCAACCTCACAAACCCCGGCACCATCTCCGCCGGGCCGCCATACGAGTGCAGCAGAAAACCTCGCCTCGGCAGCTTCCTCGACCTCAAAACCTCCTCCAGCAGTCCAAACGCCCGCAAACAATGAATCGTAATCGGTCGGTCCAATTCGACCGCGAGAGCCACCTGGGCACGAAAACAAGCCACTTGCGCCTCCACGTCGGGATTTTCGATCCAGCGATCCAGCCCCGTTTCTCCCACCACCGCCCTCGGATGCGCCACGAGATGCTCGCGAAGCTTTTCGAGCCACGGCGAGCCTCGTTCCTTCACATACCACGGATGCAAACCAAACGCCGGCCGCACCCAGGTATGCTTTTGCGCCAGCTCCGCCACCTGCGGCCAATCCTCCTCGCACGAGCCATTCACGATCATCTCCCCAATGCCCGAGGATGGCACCGCCGCCGCGATTTCTTCCCGCCACGGATCAAGCCGCTCGTCCTGGAGATGATTGTGGGCGTCAAAAAGCATGAACGCGGCCAATTAAGTCACCTCCACCACCACCGCACTCGAGTTGTCGCGGCCGGATTCGGCCACGGCGTGCTCCACGAAGGCTTTCGCATCGCCACCCGCGATCAGCATGTCTTCCAACGCATGATCCCAGATGCCGTCGATAATGCCATCGGTGCAAAAGAAGAAACGGTCGCCACTCTCGCAGCCGACGGAGCCGGTCTGCGGCTCCAGGAACTGCTGATTCGCGCCGAGCACCTGGCTGAGGATGCTTTTGCGAGGATGCATGCGAGCCTCTCGCTCATTGATCTGCCCCTGACGACGCAGCCAGCCGACGTGGGAGTGATCCTCGGTGAGCTGGCGCAGCTTGCCTCCTTTGGGCAGCCAGTAAATGCGGCTGTCACCGATGTGGGCAAAGTGCATCCAGCCCGGTGTGAACCAGCCCAGACTGAGCGTGGCTCCCATGCCACGGCACTCCTCGTAGTAGCGGCCGAGTTTCAGCAACTCCTCGTGAATGCGGTGGATCAATTCGATGAGCACATCGCCACGACCAGCCTCCATTTGATTCGCGGTCTGCTTGAAGCTCTGCGGCAGCAGCCGCGTAATCTTTTCCGCCGCGATCTTGCTGGCAAACTCGCCCGATTTGGCTCCGCCCATGCCATCGCTCACCGCGAAGACAAAGTCGCCCGTGTCGAGCGAGGCCTCGCCGATCTTGCCGAGGTAACGCAGCTCGCGAGAGTCAAAGTTCAGGCACAAGAAAGTGTCCTCGTTGTTGGCACGGACCTTCCCTGGATGGGTCATGCCTGACCATCGAAGGTGGTTGGGTGGTTGGGGCAGGTTGGGTTCGCTCATGAAGCGGGTTTCGCAGGCAGGTCGAGGATGGTGGCGAGTTCGAAATCAATGATGCAGAATCTCCCGTCGCTGGCCCGGTAGGTGATGTTTCGATCAAAGGGATCATCGTGGCGGATGCCAAAGTCTTTCTCCAGCTCATCAAAGAGCGATTTCACCTTACCCTCGCTGATGCGCTCGACACGGGCACCGCAGTTCGTCGTGATGAGGTAAAGCTGGTCTTCATGGGCCTCGATCACCCGCGGCACATAGTCGCACTGGCGTTCCTCCAGCACCTTGAGGACGCGGACTTCGTTGGTGAAACGTTCCGCCGCATTCGGACCCCGAAAATGCTTATGGACGCGTCCGTCGTAACCGATTCGGACCAGAGCGCGTTGGGTGTTTTTGGCTTCGTGCATGGGGGTGACGCGAACTTCCCGAGCACAGGCACTCCGCGCAAGGCAGGAGATTTCGCCAGGGTGCTGGGAGGTACTATTTCGTATCTTTGCTTTGGTTGGTCGAAAAAAAAGGGAGCCCCCTGGATGTTGGAACATGCCTCGACCATAGACGAACGGCAGCTCCCCTCACCTAACCTCTCCCCGCGAACACGCCAAGAAGCAGGCGGATACGCCCTGCGGGGAGAGGGACTGAAAAAGTGTGCGTCATGAGTTGAAGCCTTTACACCTTCACAGGGCGGAAGTTGGCGCGTTTCAATCAAGAGTCGATGCGCACTTTCTGGTCCCTCTCCCCCCAATTGGCAGCCGATCACATCATCGCATGATGCGGGGAGAGGTTAGGTGAGGGGATATCGAACGATCAGTACCCCGGCGAACGCACCCACTTCCCGGATGAACCAAAAAACGCGAGAGGTCCGAAAAGAACGGCTGCTCAAAGCAGCCCTGTTTTTTCGCCTTTTTTCGTTTCTTTCGGCTACCCGCCTTGGAAACCTACCAAAGTACAATTATGCAGCACGCCTCATGACCCACGGTTTCCCTCTCGAAAACTGCCGCGCCCTCATCACCGGTGCCTCCTCCGGCCTCGGAGCGGAGTTTGCACGTCAACTCGCCCCGCACGCCGCCGAACTCATTCTCGTGGCCCGGCGTGGTGATGTGCTCGAAGAGGTCAAATCAAGCCTCGCCGGTCAAAAAGCTCGCGTGACCTGCTTCGCCGCTGATCTCGGCAGCGATGCCGGAAGAGCCTCGCTGATGACTTTTCTCGATCAAAACGGCCTCAAGCCCAATTTGCTCATCAACAACGCCGGCCTCGGCGATTACGGCCCCTTCGCCTCCTCGCCCGCCGACAAAACGCGGCTGCAAATCGACCTCAACATCACGGCGCTCACCATGCTCACCCATGCCCTGCTGCCGAAAATAGAAGGTCGTGGTGGCATTTTGAATGTCAGCTCGCTCGCCAGCACGCTGCCGATGCCGGAACTGGCCGTTTATGCGGCCTCGAAAAGCTATGTGACGAGCTTTTCCGAAGCCCTCGCCATCGAGCTGGCTCCACGCGGCATCAGCGTCACCTGCGTGTGCCCCGGCCCCACGCCCACGAACTTCAGCCAGACCGCGAAACGCAACGACGGCACCGATACGAATCGCGATGGTCAGGCCCTCCTGCGCATTCTGCCTTCTCAAGTCGTTAGTGAAGCGCTCACTGCGTTACAAAGCGGCCAATCATGCGTCTTTCCCGGCATGGGCGTGAAGGTGGCGGGCAGCCTCTTCCGCCTCATGCCACGTTTTCTCATGCGCTGGATTCTGCGCCGCCGGATGAGCCATCAAGGCTCCAAATAGCCCATCGACTTCATCCACTCGATCACACGGTTCGGCCACTCATTGACCGGCTGGCCGTTTTTGCGCATGCCAAAGCCGTGGCCGCCCTTCGCGTAAATATGTAGTTCGGCGGGCAGGTTCTTCTTTTTGTATTCGAGGTAGAGCAGAGCACTGCCGGAAGCCGGCCACGGATCGTCGTGGGCATGCACAAAGCACATCGGCGGGGATTTTTCCTTCACCTCAAAGCCCGGCAGCAGCTTCGTCGGCTCTTCCTTGCTCACGAGGTAGGCGGGATAGACGGGGATGGCGAAGTTGGGCGTCGCGTCGTCCACATCGAGCGCGGGATCGACCGTGTAGGTGCGGTCATTCGCATGTAGCGCGGTCATCACCGTGAGGTGACCGCCAGCGGAGAAGCCGAGAATGCCCACGCGGTCCTTTTTGATACCCCACTCAGCGGCGTAATGGCGGATCATCCCCATCGCACGCTGCGCATCCTGCAAAGCCTCGCGGCCTGGATCCTTCGGATCACGCTTCGGCACGCGGTATTTGAGCAGGATGCCGGTGACACCGTGCTTGTTGAGGAATTCACATACCTGCGAGCCCTCGTGCTCATACGCCAGGATGCCGTAGCCGCCACCAGGGCACACCAGCACCGCCGCGCCATTCGGTCTCTCGGGTTGGAAGACGGTGATCATCGGCTCCGTGACGTTGGTGATGCGCTGCACGTCGTCTGCGGACTTCTTCGGCACTTCCTTTTCCGCCTCCATCTTGAAGCCCGGCTTCTCGGGAGCGCCTTGCGGCCAGAGTTTCATCTGAATGGGTTCCGCGGCAAACAGGCTGCCGCAGGCGAGGAAGAGGGCGGGCGTGAACTTCATGGTGGGCCGCCATTGGAGCGGAAATCACCGCGCTACGCAAGGCAGCATCATGGCATCCCGCATGCCGTGGAGGATTTTTTTGTCCGAAGGGCATACCGTGGCCAGTACGCCACCGAGCACCGGCTCGTCCACGGCCGACGCCCCAAAGTAATACGGGCACAATCGCACCCGGCTCGGCATCAGCCGCGTGCTTTGCGTCTCCTCCACCCAGGCCGGATGTGTCACCACCTTGGCCCGATGAAACTCCTGAAGCACGAATGGATTCGTCGGGAAGCTCGCCAGCGCCTCGTCGATGGCCGCGCCCCACTGCTCCTGCGAGAGATCGTGGCCGATGAAGACGCCCCGCGAGCCCCAGCCACGCTCCGAGAAGCCGCTGATCTTCAAAACGAGTTCCCGCTTCTTGCCTCCAAAAGTTTTCATCTCACTCCAACTCTGGATGTCGAGCTTGGGAAACACCGCGAAGGGCGGCAGCGGCGTGGGATCGACCACCCAGCCGAAGGGAATGCACTTTTTGAGAAGTTCCTGGTTCTTGGTTCCTAGTTGTTCGTTCCAGTAGTCTTCGAGAGCGGGTGACCAGAAGAGAGCAAGCCAGAGTTTTTCTTCGAGGAAGGCTTTCAACGGCGGCGTGAAGCTCAGCTCGCCATTCTCGGCCATACGGAGCATCGCATCGGCATTTTCCACGTTCGCGAGATCGAAGAGTTCAAAGAAGCGGTAGATCGCCGCGCCGCTCAGTTCATACGGCTGCACCTCCCAGGGCCGCAAAACACGCCGACCGAGCTTTTCCGCCAGCCATTCCATCTCCGGCACATAATCGCCCGACTCCCGTGAGACGAGGATGTCCTCCGCTGGAAACGTCTGCGCGAAAGCCTCCAGCATGCCTGAGGCACCCCCGATCACGTTTTGGCCAAGCGAGGCATAGGTTTCATTCAGCCACGCCGTCAGGCCGATGCCGCCCGGCAGCGAATCCAGCTCTGAAATCGTCACGCCCGTCTCCGTCAGCACGAGGTCGGGGCGCAGCACGGCAGGCAGTTCATTCCGCCAACGGGCCAGCCGACCGAGCTTCACCACCCGCTCCGGCTTGCCCTGATCCAGCAAACGAGCCACCCAAGCATGCCGCTCATCAAAGTAGAGCGCATTGCAGGCCCGCTGAAACGCCCGCAACGCCGGCCCAAGCTCACGAATCAAGCTCACCGTGCCTTCATCCAAGGCAAACGCCTCCGGCGAGAGTACCCACTCCTTCTCCGCAAAGAATCCCTGTGCCGGAAACGCGGCACGCAGTCGGGAAATGGCATCAGCAGCACTCATGTGTCCGCTGTCCATGCCGGAACTTCGCCCGATGGGAAGTGAAAAAAATCTTCGCGTGACTCCGGCGCTGCCTTGCCCATGCATGCGCCCCCATGTCCATCACCACCCGCAAAGGCGACGACGGCTCGACCGACCTTCTCTTCGGCGTCCGCGCCGCGAAATCCCATCCCCGCATTCACGCCCTCGGCAGCGTGGATGAATTAAACGCCGCCCTCGGCCCGCTGCGCATCACCGCCGCGAAGGCAGAGACGCGTGAATTCCTCCCGCAGGTGCAGCGTTGGCTCATCAGCCTCATGGGCGAGCTAGCCACCCCGCCGGGCTTGGAGGCCAAATATGCCGCCACGCACAAAGACCTCATCTCCGCCGAGCAGATTGCCCTGCTCGACACCCTCGCCGCGAAGCTGGAGGCCTCCGGGGCGCTTCAGTTCAAAGGTTGGGCACTCCCCGGTGAGGCCGGTGTGATGAGCGGTGCCCATGCCGATCTCGCCCGCGTGGCCTGTCGCCGTGCTGAGCGCAGCGTGATCGACCTCCATGACACCCCCGAAGCCGTGCCAAACCGCGAAATCGCCCGCTTTTTGAACCGCCTCTCCGATGTGCTCTGGCTGCTGGCACGCTGGGAGGAGCGGGCGGCTTGATCGAGACTTTGCGACGGTTCTGAACCTACCTTTGGCTTGCCGATTGTGAAGGCGACCCGTAGCGTACCCGCTTCACGCCCATTTTTGACCTCTCATGCTCATCCAATCGAAAGCCTTCGCCCGTGCCGGCCTTGTCGGAAATCCCTCCGATGGCTACTTCGGCAAGACGATCTCCTTCATCATCCGGAATTTCCATGCGGAGGTCACCCTCTACGAAACGCCGGAACTCCGCATCGAGCCAGCGGATCGTGATTTGAGCGTCTTCGGCAGCATTGAGGAGCTCGTGCGCACGGTGCGGCAGTTTGGTTACTACGGCGGCATGCGCCTGCTCAAAGCCTGCGTGAAGCGCTTCTTCGAATACTGCTCCAAGCATGGCATCGACCTCCACGGCCGGAATTTCACCCTTCGCTACTCCAGCAATGTGCCGCCGCAGGTCGGCATGGCCGGCAGCAGTGCCATCATCACCGCCTGCTGGCGGGCCTTGATGGAGTTTTACCGCGTCGAAATCCCGAAGCACCTCGTGCCCAGCCTCGTCCTCAGCGTGGAAAATGACGAGCTCGGCATCCCCGCCGGCCTTCAGGACCGCGTCATCCAGACCTACGAGGGCGTCGTCTTCATGGACTTCAACCGCGCCAGCGTGGAAAAGCTCGGCTACGGCATCTACGAGGAGATCGATCCCGCGTTGCTCCCTCCCGTTTACGTCGCCTACACCACCCAGCTCAGCGAAGGCACGGAAGTCTTCCACAACGACATCCGCGGTCGCTGGAACCGCGGTGAACGCGAAGTCGTCAGCGCCATGTATCAATGGGCCGGGCTGGCTCATCGGGTGAAGGACATGATCCTCGAAGGCCGTGGCCGCGAGATCGGCCCCCTGCTCAATGAGAATTTCGACCTACGTCGCCGCCTCTATAAAATCAGCCAGGGAAACATCGACATGGTCGAGGCCGCTCGCGAAGTGGGTGCCAGCGCCAAATTCACCGGCTCCGGCGGTGCCATCGTCGGCACCTATGAGGATGACGCCATGTTTGAGAAGCTACGCACCGTGCTCGAACCCATGAAAGTGGCCGTCATCAAGCCGCAGATCCTGCTAGAAGGATAAGATCAAGGCTTTGGCAGATCACCAATGCGCTGCATCACCTCATCGGCGAGGGCTTGGTAGAGTTCCTTGCCCGTCTTGCCATAGCTAGCGAGATCCGGCCGCCAAAGATCACCCACCGACAGCGTCACATGGGATGGTCGGGGAAAGCAGGCCCCACGCGGAAAGCACTCACGACTGCCAAAGATGCGCATCGGCAACACCGGCACCTCCGACTTCGCAATGAAGAGGCCCACACCCGCCTCCGCAGGCATGAGATTGTCATCCGGGCTGCGGGTGCCCTCCGGGAAAATGAGAACCTTCTTTCCTTCCTTCAGCAGGCGGATGGTGAGCTTCAAAGACGAGGCATCCGGCTTATCGCGATCAATGGGAATGGCCTGCCAGCGGCGCAGAAGCCAGCCAGCCACCGGATGATTGAACAGCGTCTTGCGGGCGAAGTAATGGATCGGCTCATCGAAGGTCTGGCCCACGAAAGGTGGGTCAACGAAGCTGGCGTGGTTGCAGGCGATGAGAGCCGGGCCGTCAATGCGCAGCTTCTCCGCGCCGATGATGCGAAAATCGGCCAATCCATGCGCCAGCTCGCTGAAGATGTGCCATCCAAGCTTATAAACAGGGTCCATTCGGGAGAAAGAGAGGGGCGAGGCTAGCAAGCCGCCACAAAAACACAAACGGAGCCTACTTCTTCAAGGTCAGCGTCACGCGGCGCACCTCCGCCACACTGCGGCCGGGAATTTCGAGAGCTTTGAGCGTGAGCAGACCGCGTCCGGCAGGCAGCTTCATCGTGCCGAGGCTCAGCGTTTTGAAGTCACGCATGTAGCTCTCGCCGCCGCGTGAAGCGCGGTCCTGATCATTCAGCAGACGCGGATACCAGCCTGGAGTGACTTTGCCGGTCGTTTTCGAGTCACCAAGGCTCAACTCGATGGTGGAACCCGCATCAGCCTCGGGGCAGACGTAGTCGATGATCACTTCGTAATCGCCTGCCGTGTACACGTTGATGTCCCAGGTCATGAAATCGTCCTTCGTCGTCCAATTCACGAAGTAAGAGCAGTTCGGCGCACCGGAACTGCGCTTCACACCGCCATGCGGCAGGCCATCACGAGCGGGAAGCATGGTGATGGGGAATTCCGCAAAGCCCACGGGATAAGGGCGATCATCGGCTGGCTTCACGCCGCCTTTTCCCTTTTTTTTGCCATCTGCTGGAGCGTAAGGGCGACCAAAAACCTCCTGATGCCATTTGGAGCCTGCCTCGGCGAGTTTCGCAGCCACCTCCGTTTTCTCGGCGGCGATGTTCTTCGTCTGATTCGGATCAGCCACCATGTCAAACAGGCCACCAGCAGCATCGAGGCGGTATTGCTGGCTTCGCACGCTGAGACGGCCGTTGAAGAAGTTCATGAGTTCACGAGCCTGCGCCTCCCATTTGGCCCCCAGAAGCAATGAATCAAAGCTGATGCCGTCCAGCGGCTTCGCGCTCACCGATTTCACGCCCGCCAACGCCGTGAGTGTGGGCATCAAATCAATCGCTCCGGCGATATGCGGCACGGTCATTCCTTCACTCACCTTCCTTGGCCAACGCAGGTAGCAGACGCTGCGCACGCCGCCTTCGTCCGTGACGCCTTTCTTGCCCTTCATGCCGCCGTTCCAGCGCGTGGTGTTCGGGCCGTTGTCGCTGAAATAGACCACGATGGTGTTTTCGGCGATTTGGAGCTCGTCGAGCTTCGTGAGCACGCGACCCACATTTTCGTCGATGTTGTCCATCATCGCCAAAACCGTGCGGGTGACATTGATGTCCTCCTTTTCGCCATCCGGGCCGCGCATCGTCACCGGCGAGTCTTTGAACTTGTTCCAATGCTTGTCCGGCACGCTGAAGGGCGAGTGCGGCGTCGTCAGCGGGATGTAGCAGAAGAAGGGCTTTTCGCGATTCTTCTCGATGAACTCCACCGCCCTGCCCACCAGCACGTCCACGATGAAACCCTTCGCGCGGAACATCTTGCCGTTCTCCTCCAGCGGCGGGTCAAAATACTCGCCCCAATGCCCACTGGTGTAGCCCACATACTCCTCGAAGCCGCGAGCATTCGGATGGTAGGGCCACTGGCTGCCATTGTGCCATTTGCCAAAGGCTCCGGTCTTGTAGCCAGCCGCCTTAAAACTATCCGCGATGGTCTTTTCATCCGTGTTGAGCCTTTCGAGGCCTTCCGACACGCTGATCACCCCACCGCGAGAATGGTAACGCCCGGTGAGAAACTCCGCCCGCGTCGGCGCACAGACCGGGCACACGAAAAAGCGATCAAAGCTCGCTCCGCCCTTCGCCAGCTTGTCGATGTTGGGTGTTTGCAGATTCGTGTTCCCATTGATCGAATAGTCCCCCCAGCCTGAATCATCGGCGAGAAGGACGATGACATTCGGCGGAGCCGCGTGCAGCAGCGTGGCAAGGCAGAGAAACAGAGCGATTCGGATCATGGCCGCGCTCTAACGATGCCCGCCGTGCCGAATTATCATCCCTCATCTCCCGCGCAGCACGAGCCACAGGCAATGTAGCACGCATCGCAGATCCATTCCTCGCCTAGCAGCCACGCCTCCAACTTCCCGCAGCGGTCGCAGGCAGCTTGAGGTTGCTCCGCAGCAGGGGCGGCGGCATAGGCGGGAGTCTCGTCCATGCGTTACCTTCTCCTCAGCCTCCTCCTTGCGCAATCCGCCCTCGCGCAAAATTCCGATCCCTTCCCCACCCCGCCGAATGTGAAAGGCCTCCAGGTGCAGATGGTCGATGATGCCTTGAAACTCGGCATCCACCACGCCGGCATCAACATCAATCTCACCGCGCTCTACACCGCCAAATCCAAGCCCGAGCAGGGCGAATTCATCTGGAACGAATCCTACCTCGCGTCCCTCGATCGACAGATCAAGCCGCTCTCCGATACCGGCATTCTCGTTTATCTCATCGTGCTGACTTATCCGTCGAAGAATCCCGCCATCGATGCCGTCACGCTCCATCCCGGCCATCGCAAAGATTACAAATTCAGCGTTGGCGCACCGAACACCTCGAACGGCTTCTTCCCCGCCGTGATGAACCTCATCGCCGAGCGGTGGAGCGGCGCACACCTCGAACACGGCCGCATTTGGGGCTGGATCATCGGCAACGAAGTGAACTCCCACTGGCTCTGGAACAACATGGGCCTCGCCCCACTCGAAACCGCCGTCTCCGAACACGAGAAAGCCGTGCGCATCGCCCACACCGCCATCCGCCGTCATTCGGCAAACGCCCGCGTGTATCTCTCCTTCGATCACCATTGGGCCATCGGCATGAACGGCATCAGCCCGCAGGAGGCTGTGCCCGGCCGCGACTTCCTCGATGCCTTTGCCCGCCTCGTCCGCGAGCGTGGCGACATCGATTGGAATGTCGCCTGGCATCCCTATCCCGAGGACCTCGGCAATCCGCGTGCCTGGGCTGATAAAAACGTCACCCACGCCGACGATACCATCAAAGTGACCTTCAAGAACCTCGACGTGCTCCCCAAGCATCTCGAAAAGCCCGAGCTGCTCTTCGGCGGCAAGCCCCGCCGCGTCATCTTGAGCGAGCAGGGCTTTCAAACGCTGCTCAAACCCGAAGGCGAAGAGCTCCAAGCCGCCGCCTACGCCTACGCCTGGGAAAAAATCGCCACGTTGCCCACCGTCGATGCCTTCATCTACCACCGCCACGTCGATCACGCTCACGAAGGCGGCCTGCGCCTCGGCCTTTGGCGCAATGCCCCACACTCAGTGGCCGATCCACACTCGAAGAAGCAACTCTACGACCTCTTCCAAAAAGCGGGAACTCCCGCCTGGCGTGAGGCCGCGGACAAGCTGTTGCCCGTGACGGGATTGAAGTCGTGGACGCAGCAGTGATGTGACTCACTCCGGCAGCTCTTCACCGCTCGTTTCCGGCAGAAAAGCCAGGAACACGAGACCCAGCAGAAAGAAGCCACCGAGGCAGGTGATGGCAAGACGGAGGTCGAGCGTGGATTTCATCCAGGCGGAGAGCCAGATGAGAACGGGCGCGGCGAGCAGGCGGCCAGTGTTGAAGCAAAAGCCAGAGCCAGTGGCTCGCAGATGCGTGGGGAAGAGCGCCGGAAAGTAGGCGGCATAACCTGCGTGGATGCCTTGGGCACAAAATCCAAACAACGGCAGCAGCACGAGCAGCAGCGTGTAACTCCCGAAATGCGAGGGCAGCCAGCAGATCACCGGCGTCATCGCCAACGCGGCCAGATGCATGATGACAAAGGTCTTCTTACAGCCCCATCGGGCGCTCAGCGGTCCAAAGGCCAGCATCCCTGCACCCGCGCCCGCCGTTTGGATGAAGCCAAAGGCGATCTTCGATTTGCTGGCCCAATCAGGATCATTCGTCCGCTTCAGGAAATCGGCGGCGATGTCCTGCCCGGCCACCACCACGCCCCAGAAGGTCGCCAGTCCCACCATCGCCAGCAAAGCACCAAACACCGCTCGCGAGCGCCAGCGGGCATCGCCGAGCAATTCGCCGAAACTGCCCATGCGCTTTGTTTTCGACTCCCGCGCAGCCTTCCACGATTCCGGTTCCTTGATGCTCATGCGCACCCACAGCACCAGCAAAGCCGGGGCGACACCAAGCAGATACGCCGTGCGCCATTCAGTGCCCACCCAAAGACCCGCCGCCGCCGCCAGCCATAGGCCGCAAACACTCGTCGCATGAAAAATGCCACCTGCTCGCTCACGAGCCTCCTTGGGAAACACCTCCGCCACCAACGCCGCGCCCACCGCCCACTCACCACCCACGCCCATCGCCACGAGGAAGCGTAGCACACCCACCTGCCAGATCTCATCCGCAAACGCCGTGATGCCGGAAAACACCGAGTAAAACAAGATTGTCAGCGCCATCACTGGATTCCGTCCCCATTTATCCGCCAGCGAACTGAACAACAACCCGCCAAAGGTGCCACCGAGGAGGAAGATACCGAGGAGTCTCTCACGCCACACCTTCACGAGCGGATCATCGGCCTTCGCATCCAGCAGATCAGGCACCATGTCCTCGCGCGTCAAATTGTAGATCTGCCCTTCAAACGCATCGAAGACCCATCCCAGTGAGGCCACGATCAAAACGAGCCACTGATAGCGAGTGACAGAGGCATACCATTTCGGTGAGCTATGGTTCATGAGGAGCGTCGTTGAGAGGTGGCTGGTTTGATGGCTGACAGAAAAATGGGGGCAGCAAATCTTCTTTCCATTTTCTGCCCCCATTTGCTGTCAGCCAATCATGAAACCGATGGTTCCAACCGCAGTTGATGTTGGATTCCAGCAGCTTCATCGTGATGCAACGCTGCGCAAAGACACGGCTTCTGTGCAGCGATGGATGGGGAGAGCGTGGAAAGGAGCAGGTGGCGGCGGTTCATGCGGCGATCTGGTTTGGTAGAAAAATTTCAGCATCAGAAGGTTTGGGAAAATCTTTCTACCCCTAATTTTTCTACCATCAAAACTGCAGCAGCTCGCCCACGGGCAGCGGCTTCTGCTGGCGGATGGATTCCTCGGCGACGAGGCACAAACCAGCGCTCCACAGGCCGTCCAAACCCGTCGCAATGGGCTTTTTGCCGCTGCGCACCATGTCGATGCATTGGGCGATCTCTTCGCGGAGTTCGAAGACCTCGCCGCTTTGCTTGGTGAGTGTTAGTTCTTCGAGTTTTTCGCCATCGAAGACCTTAAGGAAGGCGGTGGGCTCCAGTGTGCGATCAAGCGCACCGCTCCAGCCGGCCCAGAGCGCGCCTTTGGTGCCGCTGACCTTCACGGTTTGATGATGCTCGAAGGCAGCGAGCGTCTGGGAGACGACGGCGTAGCTGCCGTTCGGGTATTTGAACATGGCGCTGAAGTTGTCGTAGAGCGTAGGGCGCTGCGGATCGCGGGAGTTGCCGTAGGCGTAGAGTTCGACGGGATCGCCACTGCCTTCGAGATACCAACGGGCGAGGTCAAAGAAGTGAATCGGCTCCTCGAGTACCCACGAGCCGACGCGGTTCTGATCGTAGCGCCAACCGGATGCGCCTTGGCGATAAGGTTTCCGCGAAAGCTCCACCAGTACGTATTGCGGATCACCGATGGTGCCCGCGGCGATGATCTCCTTGATGCGCCCCCACTGACTGGAAAGGCGCAATTCATGACCAACGGCGAGATGCACACCGTGATCGCGTGCGCCGGCCACAATGGCTTTGCAATCGTCTAGCGTGATGGCCATCGGCTTCTCCAAAAGGACGTGTTTGCCCTTTTGCATCGCCGCGAGCGCGATTTTACGATGCGTGTGACTCGGCGTGGCGATGTCGATGATGTCGAAATCGGCCCTCGCGATCATTTCGAGGCTGTCGGCGAAGATTTGAGCATCAGGATACAGCTTCCGAGCCTCCTCACGCGACGCCTCCGACGGCGCGGTGATGGCGACGAGCTGAGCATCAGGATTTCCAGCGATGGATTGAGCATGAAATTTGCCCCAGGCGCCGAATCCGGCGAGAGCGAAGCGAACGGGTGGCATAAGCGTAGAGCGAAGGGCTAAGAGCGGAGAGTTGGTTTGTATTAGATGCGAGGGGCTGTCGTCAATGGCGTGACGGGATCAGGAACACGGCGGCCTTGGAGTTCATTTAGACGGCAGCTTGGCAGCTTGGGCAGCACATGTTTGGCGAAGAGATCACACTCTTCGAGATGCGGGTAACCGCTGAGGATGAAAGCGCGCATGCCCATGTCCATGTAGCGATTCAGTTTGGCGAGAACTTGATCGGGATCGCCGACGATGGCGCTGGCGCAGCCGCTGCGGGCGAGACCGATGCCGCTCCAGAGATGGTCCTCAATGTAGAGATCCTTGCTTTGAGCACGGAGTTCATCCTGACGCTTCACGCCGGCGCTTTGGCTGTCCTGCGAGCGAGCTTTGATCTCCGCGCCCCTAGCGGCATCGAGCTTCGAAATGAGCTGGTCGGCAGCGGCTCGGGCCTCGGCCTCGGTTTCACGGACGATGACATGGCTGCGGAAGCCGAAGTCGATCTTGCGACCGTATCCAGCGGCCTTTCCGGACATCACGCGCATGGTTTCGGCGATGCGATCCTCCGTTTCGGGCCACATGAGGAAGACGTCGCAATGCTTCGCGCACAAATCCTGTGCGGCAGGTGAGATACCGCCGAAATACATCAGCGGGCCGCCATTCTGCTGGTAGGGCTTTGCGGGTTCGGTGGTGGGCAGGGAGATCTGATAAAACTCACCCTTCCACTCGAAGGGACCATCGGTTCGCCACAGGCCCTGAAGGATCTGGATGATCTCGCTGGCACGGGCATAGCGGACTTCGTTGCTCTCCTTCATGCCGGGCATGTCGGAGGAGATGATGTTGATGCACAAGCGGCCTTTGGAGATGTGATCGACGGTGGCGAGCGCGCGCGCGAGCATCGGCGGCCACACCTCGCCCATGCGCAAGGCCACGAGTTGATTGATCTGCTGCGTCTGGGGTGCCATGGCGGCCGCAAAGGCCAGCGCGTCTTGCCCGGCGATCCAGCCGGAGGGCAGAAGGATGTTTTGATAACCCAGCGCGTCCGCTTTTTTCACGATGTCGCCGCAGTGCTCGTAGCTGCTGCGGAGGGAGCCATCTGGCACACCGAGGAATTCATAGTCATCGGAGCAGATGGCAGAAAACCAGGCGACTTCACATTGGCGGCCTTCAGTGCGGATGGAGATGGGAGGCATGGTGATGAAACGAGTTGTTCATGGTGGTATTGCAGCATTGGAATAGGCGACAAGGCATATCTCCCCCCACCCCGCACTCGCAGCTCGATGATGATACCGGTGTCCTCGAAGCCACAAGCCATCGCGATGGAGAATTTTGGAATGCTGTGATACCGAGACGCCATCCGCCCATGTCACGCCATCTCCCTCCGCCTCCGCACCCGAGCATCCGCCTGGTGAGCAGCTTCGCCGAGCTTCTCAGCACGCCGCTGCGCGACGGCGTGAATGCCGTGTGCTGGCTGCGACATCTCGCTGGAGATTTTGCGGAGGTGGCGCGGATGCTGCCGATGCCACCGGGGATCACCCATCTGGCCGAGGAGGATTTCACCTCTCTCGAACTCAGCGCCGAGGGCCGCCTCGCAGCAGCGCGGATGCTTGAGGATCTTCATTTATTGCAGGAGCATGGGCTCGATCCCGTGCTGGATAGTGTGAATGGCTACACGCATCCCATCGAGCCGCCCCATCAGCGCAGCGATGTGTGCTCCTGGCATGTGGATAGCGCCACGGCGGAGGCGGATACCTGGCTCTGCACCTATCATGGAGCCTCCTCGGAAGGTCTTTTCCCTGAAGATGCCATTCCACGCATTGAGGTGCCTGAGGCGCGAGCGGAGCTTTTGAGGCTGTTTGGAGGTCGGGACGATGAAACCTTCACCGAATGGTTGGAAGAGCATTTTCACGATCTGCATTACGCGGCACGTGAAGGCGCTCGCCCCTATGCTTTTGGCATCGGGAACCTCTGGCGCATTGCCACAAGGCATCCCGAGGTGGCGGTGGCACCGTGCGTGCATCGGGCACCAGATCCAGTGCCAGGTCAAAGACGCCTACTGCTCATCAGTTGATGCCCCGCATGACCTACGATCCCTCCGCCTGCATCACCTGCGGTGCCTGCTGCTCCGCCTTTCGCGTCTCGTTCTACTGGCAGGAGGCTCAGCAGCGGGGCATTGACGAGGCTTCGCTGGTGCAGATCACGCCTTGGCGGGTGGCCTTTGCCGGAACGGACCGCCAGCCACCACGCTGCATGCATCTCGATGGCGTGGTGGGTGAAAAAACAGGCTGCCGCATTTACGAGCAGCGTCCGCATCCCTGCCGCGAAGTCCAACCAGGCGACGAAAAGTGCCAGCAAGCCCGCGCCGCACATGGTATGCCGCCACTCCCACCAAGCTGTCAGTCACAAATCATCTGAGAACTCGAATTCCCCACTCATGAGCAACCTTCATCGAATCTGCGTCTACTGCGGCTCCAGCGCCGGAAACAATCCCGCCCACCGCGCCACCGCAAAGGCACTCGGTGGCTTATTGGCGCGTGAAGGCATCACCGTGGTTTATGGCGGCGGAAACATCGGCCTCATGGGCGCGGTGGCAGACGGAGCACTCGCCGCAGGCGGTAAGGTCATCGGCGTGATCCCTCAATCCCTGCTCGAAAAGGAGCTCGGGCATCGCGACGTCACCGAGCTGCATGTGACAAGCAGCATGCACGAGCGAAAGCAGATGATGGTGGACCTCAGCGATGGCTTCATCGCCCTTCCCGGCGGCTTTGGCACGCTCGATGAACTCTTTGAGACACTCACCTGGCTCCAGCTCGGCTTTCACGACAAGCCCGTGGGCCTGCTGAATGCCGGCGGTTTCTTCGATGGCCTCACCACCTTCATCACGCACATGAGCCGCGAAGGTTTTCTGAAGCCCGAGCACGCCGATTGCGTGCTCGTCGAGACCGATGCCGAAAAACTGCTCTCCCGCATGCGCAGCTTCCGTCCGCCGGATTTGGGCAAATGGATCGAAAAGCTAGCGGCAGAAGCTCGCTGACCTTCACGATCACTTCGCGGGCAGCCACTGCGCAGCGTCGATGATCACATGGCCGGAGGTGCCTTCGTTGCGGATTTCGAGCCAGCCGGTTTTGCCGGACTCGAAGCGGAAGGTGCCGAGAGGCATCAGGTTGTGCTTCTCGGTGGGCTTTTCCTTTTGGTTCACGATCACCGTTTTCTCACCGTCGGCGTGGTGGATGATGACGGGGACTTTTTCGGCACGGTTGGCGAGCGCGGTGTAGGCGATGGCGACGCGATACTGGCCTGCGGCGGGGAGATTGGGCGTGAAGCGAGCCTTTTGCTCGCCTTTGAGGCTGTCGCTATCGTGGCGATAGCCTTGGCCGACGAAACCGGGGGTGGTGTGGCCTTCGGAGCTGAAGCCGGTCAGATCGGCCTCGCTGTCATCGACGACGATGCCGCCGAGTTGCTCCTTGGTGAAGGCGACGTGCTCGGGCATGGGCGGGGATTCGAAATCGAGCATCTGGCCATCGGCGAGGAGCTTCTCTTTGAGCTTGGTGTAGTCGAGCTTTTGCAGTTCAACGCCGTTTTCAATGGCAAGCACGGCAGCGGTGGCGGCGCTTTGGCCCATGACCATGAAGACGGGCTCCATGCGGATGCTGCCATACGAAATGTGGCTGGCGCTGAGGCAGACGGGCACGAGCAGGTTCGTGCATTGCTCCGCCTTCGGCGTGATGCTACGGTAGCTGATCGGATACGGACGCACGCCGATCTGGATGTCGCCCTCGTTGCGGGCAAAGCCTTCCGCTGTGACGTAGCGCTGCGTGTGGTGGCTGTCCATGTTGTAGGCACCCATGCCGACGCTGTCCTCGACGATGACGCGGCGTTTGCAGTTCTGCTCGCTCATGACGTAACCGCCAATCAGGCGGCGGGCCTCACGCACATACATCTGGCGCGGCCAGTTGCCGTTGTCGGTGAACTCATCCTTCGCCAAGCCCCATTGCGAGTAATAGGCGCGGATTTTCTCCGGCACACGCGGATGATTGGCGAGCGTCCACATGAGGCCTTTTTGATAATCCTCATGCGCTTTCCAGATCTTTGCCCGCGTGGCGTAATCGGCGTCCGGGTAGTCGTAGTTCATGCCGATCATGTCGGTGCTGAAGGCGAAGTTGTTGTTCGTGTCCGTTTTGCGGTTCGGCATCGGCGTGGGTGCCCAAGGATGGCGGGGATCACCGGCCTCACCGTTGCGCAGAAGCAGCTCGAACTGCTTTTCGTCGTAGTTTTCGGGCTTCGCAAAGGGGACGCGGTTGGAATCGTCGTCCGTGTTGCACATGCGGAAGTTGTAGGCCTGGATGCGGTGGTCGCCGTCGCCATCATTGCCCCGCGGCATTGGTGTGACGCCCGAAACCAGCCCGCTGGAGGGATCACCCGGCTTCACATACGGATCGACGTTTTTGACGAACTGATGATGCTTCGCCCCGGCCATCTGGAGGCCGTTGATGCTTTCGCCATAGAGCGAATTCGGCTCGCGACCGACGTGGTAACTCACACCCGCCTTCGCCATGAGATCGCCTTCGTAGCTGGCGTCGATGAACATAGCGCCCTCGAACTCCTCGCCACTCTCCATGACAATCTTGACGATCCTTGCCCCTTCTTTGACCACACCCTTGTTCAAATCGAGCCGTTCACCGAACACGACCGTCACCTTGTCCTTCACCTTGGCAAGCATCGCATCGTAAATCTCCGTCGCGGCATGCGGCTCGAAGGTCCACATGGTTGTTTCGGTGCTGGAGTTGCCGTGCGGGCGCTTGGCGTAGTATTGCTCGCGGGTCTGCTGCTTCCACTTCGCGGGATCGGCGTAGTAGGTGAAGACGTTGGCATAAAACTCACGCGAGATGCCGCCGATGGCCTTTTTGTTGCCGATGTCCGTCGCACCGAGTCCGCCGGTGGTCAGGCCGCCGAGAAATTTTGTTGGTTCGATCAAAACGGCCGTTTTACCCATGCGAGCCGTCTGAATGGCCGCCGCGACACCACCGGACGTGCCGCCGTAAATGACCACATCCGGCGCGGCGAAAGCTTGGACGGCAAAAAGAGCGAAAAGCGAGGTCAGGACGGGTTTCATGGGCGGAATCAAACGAACCGCCCAGGAAGGTTTATGCGCCATTTGACCTCAAACTCAGAAGCGAACGGTGAAGCCCGCGCTGAGATAATGGAACAAGGCAGAGGAGTAGGTGGTATCACTGTCCACGCCACCTTCGAGGACGCGGTAGCCGAGGCGAAGGGCGAGTTTTTCGGTGGGATGATACTGGATGGCGGCGAGGACGTCTTCGGCGCGGCCGCTGGGTCCCACGAGAGCATCGCCTTCGAAGAGGAAGCTGAATTTTGGCGCGAAACGCCAGTTGAGGCGGAAATTGATGAGCGGGACGAAGCCGAGGTTCGAATCGCGGGCGGAGAGGCCGCCCTGATCGACCTGGATGGAGGCATCGCGGAGCTTGCCGGTGATGCCGAGGCCGAAGGTGAGGTCATCACGGGTGATGAAGTTGTAGCGGTAGGTGAGACGATAAGAATCGAAGCGGTAACGAGCCGTGGTGGGCGCACCGGCGGCGAAGGCGGTGCCGGCGAAGTTGACCGGCGTGGCGAAGGCTCCATCTGCCTCGGTGCGCAGTGGGGCGAAGAGGAAGGAGATGTCGTGATGGAGGCCAAGATGATAGGTGGCACGCGTGCGGAAGAAGGCGGTGGGGTCGGATTTGAGATCATCGGACAGGGAGAAGAGCGTGCCGGTATCCGCCGGGATACGGATGTCATTAGCTCCGGTCCAAACAGCACCGGATTCGAAATCGACGCTGTAGTCGGCACGAGCCACGGTAGAGCTAAAAACGAGGAGCGAGGCAAAAAGGAGGCAGGTTTTCATAAAGTCAGCACACAAACGCTCCTCGAGGCCGGACGGATTCAACTACTTCACCCAGGCCTCGATTTGCCCGAGCCGGGCAGAGCGCTGAGGAAAAAGTAGCGTGGTGAGCGGAGGATGTCTCCGACCTCACGGATGGCCATACAGAAGAGGAGCTCGCCGAGGCGCTGGTGCGCCTGAGGATGGCGCTCGAGCTGACGTTCCAAAAAGGCACGCAGGCGGCGGTTGGCGGCGAATTCGATCATGACGGTGCCGAGATTGAGGAAGACGAGGAGGCTAAAAACGGCGGCGAGCACGAGGATGGCCACACGGGGCACGAAAACGCGGCCGATCATGAGTCCGATGAGCGCCATCGCGACGGCCACGGGGATGTAGCGGCACATGCGGATGACGCTTTGCCGCCATTTGAGTTCAGCGAGGCCTTCCGCCGTGGTATGCAGGGCATGAGCGGCCTCGTGCAAAGCGGCAGCCCAGGCGCTGAGGGTGGTCCCTTGCGCTGTGCTGTGGCGTAAAAACAAGCGACGGCGCACAGGATCGAAGTAATCGGTGACGACGCCGTTGTGCTCGACGATCTGCACATCCATCACCCCTTCGCTTTCCAGAAATAGCAGGGCAATTTCTCCTCCCGTGTGTGCGGTGGGACTGGTAACCTGCGATCCTTTGGCCATCATCGAGGCATACCTGCCGAGTGCCCATTGGCTGATGCCGAAGGCGAGCACGGCGAGGATGAGAAGGACGACGAAGACCATGGCTTCATCCTTGGCGCGATGCCCGAACGGCCGCAACCGCGTTCATTGAAACCATCAATCGGCCTTTCGATAGGCGACGATACCCTGAGCAATGCCTTCGGCGATGCGAGCGCGGAATTCACCGGTCATCATGCGGGCACGTTCGGAGGGATTGCTGACGAAGCCGCACTCGACGAGCACGGCGGGATTTTTCGTGGTGGAGCGGATGACGTGAAAGCTGGCGCTTTTGACACCGCGATGCGTCATTTTCGTGCGCTGAACGAGATAGGCTTGGATATAGGCCGCGAGGGTGTAGCTGGAAGAGAAGTGGTAGTAGGTCTCGGCTCCTGCGCCACTGCCGCCACGGTTGTAGTTGTAGTGAATGCTGACGAAGATGGCATTTCCCACGCGGTTGCCGGTGGCGGAGCGGTCCTGCAACGGGATGAAGACATCGCGACTGCGGGTCATGACGACCTTGAGACCCTGCTTTTTAAGGAGTTGCTCGACGCGACGGGCGGTATCGAGGGCGAGATGCTTTTCATACACATAGCCGATGGCGGCACCGCGATCATGGGCACCATGGCCGGGATCGAGGATGACGGTGTCAAAGGCTGCGGCGGAGCGAGTAAGCAGTGCCATGACGAGGCAGCCCAACAACGGCCAACGAAAGGCGGCGAGAAAAAGGGTGGAGGAGCGGGAAAGCGAAGCGCGTAAAGGAGACATGAGGCGTGAGAGAACGAGCCTGACGGGATCGCGCACGATCACCGCCAACTCAGTAAGCGATGCAGAGGGGAAAGGGTCAAGGTGGATTTACCCTTTGCTCCTGCGTTCCAAAAAAATCCGCCGGATGCCAACGAGCATCCGGCGGATCAGGATTGAGCGGAGGATCAATTAATTGCCAAGGGGCGAAGGAGCAGCACCTGGAAGCGGAGCGCCAAGAGGTGCCCCGAGAGGAGCGCCACCGGGAGCCTGACCTGGAAGCGGCTGACCGAGAGGCTGACCAAGCCCACCACCAAGGGGGCTACCGAGAGGACCACCACCCAAGGGACCACCGAGGGGATTGTTGGGGTCCCCTCCTGGCTGCCCACCACTACTGTTTGGGCCACCGTTGATCTGAGCATTCAGCACCTGCTGCACCTGGCCGGGAGTAGCCTGAGTGAACATGTCTAGCCCGCCCGCCATTTGCTTGACAGTGACCATGCCGATCTTGGCGGCGAGGTCCACGACCTCAGCACCACCGTCATTGCGACCGATGATGACCTGACCACCAGGCCAGGTGCGGCCCGGACGGATCTGGCCGGCCACATTGGCATTCCACTGCGGAGGCCAGGAGAGGGCGGCCACATTTTCATACACGAGCGGGATGTTTCCAGCGCTGGTATCCGTGAGGCCCTGGGTCATCGCCCAGTGGTTCTCATTGCTGCTAAGAGCCATGCCGTAGTTTGGAGGCGTACCGAGATTGGCATCCGGGTTGTAACCGGCCGGGCAGCCAAAGATGCGCTCATCCGTGACGACCTGCTCCTGGATCATGAAGCGGAAGGCGTCATTGGCATTCATGGCGGTGCCGCCTGTGTAGGGGTTATTCACCGAGTCAGGGTACTGGCTGTTATTGCGCGTGGCGAACTGCTTCATCGAGACGATGACCTGCTTGCAGTTACTGACGCCCTTCATCTGGTTGCCCTGTCGCTGGACGGAGTTGAAGGCGGGGACGGCGAGGCTGGCGAGGATGGCGATGATGGTGATCACCACCAGCAGCTCGATCAGCGTGAAGCCGCGATTGTTTGGTTTTTTCATGTGTATGGATACGGTATGTTTTATGGGTTGGACGATGCTCTTGGCGGGGTTGGCTGCCGTGAAGCGAAATAGATTAGAACAAAACGCCTTCGGCTTGGCGAGAAAAATTTTGCAGCATTTGCTGCCTGCCCGCAGCGAATGCTCGGCGGCCTTCGCGGCGATTGACAAGGGTATCCTCCCCGCCTTTGTAGGTGGCCCTTTCCGCCCCCTCACGACAACCCCGAGTCTCCCCACCGCCATGATCTACAATAACATCGTCGAAACCATCGGCCGCACGCCGCTCGTGAAACTGAACAAGGTCACTGCGGGCCTCAACGCCACCATCGCCCTCAAATGTGAGTTTTTTAATCCCCTCGGCTCCGTGAAGGACCGCATCGGCATGGCGATGATCGAAGACGCGGAGAAAAAAGGCATCCTGAAGCCAGACACGATCATCGTCGAGCCTACCAGCGGCAACACCGGCATCGCACTGGCCTTTGTGGCTGCCGCCAAGGGCTACAAACTCATCCTCACCATGCCAGAAACGATGTCTCTGGAACGTCGCACGCTGCTGGCCCTGCTCGGAGCTGATCTGGTGCTCACCGAAGGGCCGAAGGGCATGAAGGGGGCCATTGCCAAAGCCGAGGAAATCGTCAAAGCCACGCCAAACGCCTGGATGCCGCAGCAGTTTGAAAACGCCGCGAATCCCGCTGTCCACATGCGCACGACTGCCGAGGAGCTTTGGAACGATACCGATGGCAAGATCGACATCCTCGTAGCCGCAGTGGGCACGGGCGGCACCATCACGGGATGCACGGAGGTCCTCAAACCTCGCAAGCCTTCCTTCCAGGCCATCGCCGTCGAGCCAGAGGCCTCGCCCGTAATCAACCAAACGCTCGCCGGCCAGCCCGTGCAGCCTGGCCCGCATAAAATCCAGGGCACCGGTGCCGGATTCGTGCCTGCGAATCTTCATTTGAAGGACAGCGCCGGAAACGCCCAGATCACCGAATGCATCATGGTCAGCAACGACGATGCCTTTGCCATGGCCCGCCGCATCGCCAAAGAGGAAGGCATTTTGGTCGGTATCAGCACCGGAGCCAATGTGTGCGCAGCCATCCAGGTGGCCCAGCGCCCGGAAAATGCGGGCAAGCTCATCGTCACCATCGCCTGCTCCACGGGAGAGCGTTACCTTTCCACTGCCCTGGCTGATGAAGCCCGTGCAAAAGTCGGTGCCTAAGCACGGAATAGCGAATCGAGAACCGAGAATACCTTTGTGAGCAACGAACCCTCCAACAATCCCGCCGCCTTTGAACCCTCCGCTCAGGAGCAGGCTCTCAACGGCCAGTTTAAAAAAATCCTCCTGCTTTTCGGGGTGATCGTCGCTGGCCTCGCTGCCTACGGCATCATCCAGAGTAATGCCCGCACGGCAGCCGAAGCCGCTGCCGAGGCCTTCACGGGAGCGAAGACCGTGGATGACTGCGATCTGGTGGTGAAAAAGCATCCCGGCACACCGGCCGCAGCCAATGCGTTGCTACTCAAAGCCACGCTGCATTGGGAAAAGAACGAGAAAAGCTCCTGCGTGGAGGCTTTGAAGGCCTATCTGGCTGGGCACAAGGATCACGCTTTCTACAAAGAGACGCTCCTGACGCTCGCCACCCGCCTCGAAGCGATGGGTGAAAAGAGCGAAGCCAAAGCCGCCTACGAGCGAGTCATCTCCGAGCTGGCTGGCTCCGAACTCGCCCAACTCTCCCAGCTCCGCCTCGGAGATATGCTGTGGGCCGATGGCAAGGAAGAGGAAGCCAAAAAAGCCTACGAAGAGGCTGGCACCAAATACCCCGGCGTGACCGCCTTTGAAGGCGACAGCAAGACTCGCCTCGAATGGATCGCGGCGAACCTTCCGACCAAAGAAGTCGATGCTCCCCCCGCACCCAAGCCCGATCCAAAGACCGCCCCTGCCCTGCCAAACATCAAGCTCAACTCCGTCGAAGGCGGTATCAGCCCCACGATCAAGCTCGGTGATACGCCTGCCATGCTCCAGCCTCCGGCCGGCGTGCCCACCTCACCCACGGCTCCCGCTCCCATCTCGGCCCCTCCTGCGGCCACACCGCCTGCGCCGAAACCCGCTGCACCCTCGCTGGAACCTGCCAAACCTGCCTCCGCCGCTCCGAAGCTCGAAGTACCGAAATCGGCCACTTCTCCCGCCGTTCAGGTGCCTGCCACGCTTCCGGCTCCAGCTCCCGCAGCGCCTGCTCCGAAGCCTTGAGGCCTATCGAAGGCTTGCTTCATCTGGGCGGACTTTCTGCTTGAACAATCGGGGCGTGTCGTGGTCTGCTAGTGCCACCATGAAAAAGTCCTTCCTGTTCCTTCTGTCCGCCACCGCACTGCTCCTCTCGAGCTGCGTCTCAAGCTCACCCCAGGCTCGCATTGAGCGCAATCCGCAGCTCTACACCCAGCTCAGCGCCAAAGACCGCGAGTTGGTCACTCAAGGGACCATTCGTGAAGGCATGACGCGTGATGCGGTCTTCCTCGCTTGGGGAGCACCGGATCAAACCACCGTTGGGCGCAAAAGCGGCCGTGAGATCGAGCAGTGGACGTATCTCGGCCAGCGCCCTGTGCGCACGATGTCGATGAATGTCGGATTTGGCTATGGCTACGGAGGCCGCTGTGGACCCTGGGGTGGTGGTCCATGGGGATGGGGTGGTGGTCCATGGGGATGGGGTGGTGGCCCTTGGGGATGGGGTGGCCCAGGCTTCGGCACCGACGTGATGTACGTGCCTTACACCGCCGGCACTGTCGGCTTTCGCAGTGGCCGCGTGAGCGAATGGCAGGCCGCTAGGCGCTGAAGCCAATTGGCTACCTACCTTCCATCCGCCTTCCCCGGCACGCGGGGATCGTGGGCGGGGTAAAAGAGCTGCTTTCCGCGATCTAGGAAGATCGCCTGACAGGCACCAAACCCAGCACTCGGGGCGAGCTTGTGGCCGAGTTTTTCGACGCGTTGGAGTGTTTCTTCGCCGAAGGCTTTTTCGATTTTCAGCTCGTCGGGATTCCATTGATGGTGAAAACGCGGCTCAGCGAGGGCGGCGGCAGGGAACTGGCCGTCGTCGATGATGTGGGTGAGGAGTAGAAGGGCCTGCGTGATGATCGTGGGGCCGCCAGCGGCGCCGGTGACGATGACGGGCTGGCCGTCTTTGAGCACGAGGGTGGGGCTCATGCTGGAAAGCGGCCGTTTACCAGGGGCGACGGCATTCGCCTCGGCACCGACGAGCTTGAAGGCGTTCGGAATGCCAGGCTGTACGGCGAAATCATCCATCTCATCGTTCAAAAGCACGCCCGTGCCGGGAATGACGACCTTGCTGCCGAAGGCGGTGTTGATCGTTTGATTGAGAGCCACCCAGTTTCCTTCCGCATCGGCGGTGCAGAGGAAGGTGGTGTGCTTGCCGAAGATGTCGCCTTCCCAATGCGGCGGCATGCCATGGCCGGAAACCGGGGTCGTGTGATCGAGGTCGATCTTTTTGGCGAGTTCGACGGCGTAAGCGGGATCCACGAGGCCTCGCGGCACCTTGGCGAAGTCAGGATCGCCGAGCCAGTGGGCGCGATCGGCAAAGGCGAGCTTCATTGCCTCGGTGATGACATGCACGCGGCTGCTCGCCCGGAAGTGACGAATCGGAAAATGCTCCAGGATGTTCAGGATCTGCGCCACATGCACACCGCCGGAGCTGGGCGGCGGCATCGTGATGAGGTCGTAACCGCGATACTTTGAGCGGATGGCCTCGCGTTCAGGTGCCTTGTAGGCGGCGTAATCGGCGGCGGTGGTGATGCCGCCATTTGTTTTCATCCATGCCTCGGTCTTTTGGGCGAACTCACCTTCGTAAAACCACTCGATGCCATTCTTCGCCACCGCCCGGTAAGTAGCCGCGAGATCGGCCTGCACGAGTGGCTGCCCCTTTTCGATGGGTTTGCCATCCTTGAGGAAGATGGCGGTGGAGGCGGGAAACTGGGCGAGCTTCGCCGCGGTGGCAGTGAGCTTGCGGGCATACACTTCATCGAGTGGAAAACCCTTCTCCGCGATGTCGGCGGCGGGCAGCAGCACGTCGGCGAGTTTGAGTTTGCCGTGCTTGGTTTGGGCGACAGCGCAGGCTTTGAGGTAGCCAGGAACGCCGCTAGCAAGAGCGCCGGTCTTGCTGGCCTCGTCGTCGAGCTTGCCATTGATGACATACATGTCGCGATGCGCCTTCGCGGGAGCCATCTCACGGCCGTCGATGCAGGTCACGGTGCCATCAGCGGCCCGGATGACGAAGAAACAGCCGCCGCCGATGCCGGAATTATGCCCATCCACCACGCCGAGCGTCAAACCCGCCGCGATGGCCGCGTCGATGGCGTTTCCACCTTTGGCGAAGGCATCCATCCCGGCCTGCGTGGCCAGCGGATGCACCGTGGCGATGGCCTGTTTCGGGAAGGAAAGGTCCGCAGCAGCCAAAGAACCGGCCAGGAGCAGCGATAGGGCAAAAAGGGCTTTCATGCCCCGAGGCTAGCAGCGGGCGCAAATTTGTCCTCAAAAGTCGCTGTGACCTTGTAACTAACCTCTCCGGCCTTCTCCAAAGCCCTCACCATTAATCGCTCGAAGCGTTTCTTCCGCTCGGTGGCGAGCTTGAAGAGGTAACGGATTGCCGCTTGGCAGCAGTCGCTCCTTTGTGGCATGATCTCCACATGTCTGCCGCCCTCGCCATCAAGCACACACCCGAGCAATACTACCGCCTCGAACGAGCCGCGCCCCACAAGAGCGAGTTCCTTCATGGAGACATCATCGCCATGGCAGGCGGCACCTCGCGGCACAGCCTGATCAAGAGCAACCTCATTCGGGAACTTGGCAACAAACTCAAAGGCCGCCCCTGCGCCCCGTATGACAGCGATCAGCGTCTCCGCGTGAAGGACACCGGCCTGCGCACCTATCCTGATGCGGCGGTGTATTGCGGAAAAATGGAATACGATTCCGAGGACAGTCAGGCAGAGACCGCCACCAACCCCACCGCCATCTTTGAAGTGCTCTCAGATTCCACTGAGGCCTATGATCGCGGCGCGAAAGCCGCGCACTACCGCCGCATCGAAAGCCTGAAGGCCTATGTGCTCATCTCGCAAAACATGCCGTTTGTCGAAATCATCCAGCTCGTGCCCGGCCAGGGCTGGCAGATGAGCGATGCAGCCGGCCTCGATGCCTCACTGCGCATCCCCTGCCTCGACATCGAACTCAGCCTCGCTGAAATCTACGACCGCGTCACCTGGGATGGCCCCGGCCAGAGCATCATTCCACTGCGGGTGGTCGAAGAGGCTCCCCTGCGCTGAATTCCTCCCTCGCACGAAAAAGCTCTTGCCAGAGCGCCGGGCCTCCCGCACACTCCGCCCCGTTCACGGGACTCAGGACTGAGTTGTGGACACTGGTGTCACTCCGGCAAGTCTGCCGCTGTTTTCATGGCCGTAGCGTCATCAAAACCTCCTGCGCATCCCCATGCGTGCGGGCATTCCTATCGGAGTCATCGCGGCGAGGCCGCTTTTTCTTTTCCCCTCATACCAACCCCGCACGGTATGCCAGCCCTCATGGGCGCATCACTGATTGCTTCCGATAACCGACATCGTCTCCCCCCATGGCCGGCCACAATAAATGGTCCAAGATCAAGCGCACCAAGGCAGTCATTGATGCCAAGCGCGGCAATGCCTTCTCCAAGCTCGCCAAGGAGCTCACCCTCGCCGCGAAAGCCGGCGGCGGCAGCCCGGATACCAACGCACGCCTCCGCAGCGCCATCACCGCCGCCAAGGCCGCCAACGTCCCCAACGACAACATCGACCGCGCCATCAAAAAAGGCACCGGCGAGCTCGCCAGCGCCGCTCTCGAAGAGGTCCTCTACGAGGCCTACGCCCCCGGCGGCGTCGCCATGATGATCGAAATCGTCACCGATAACCGCAACCGCAGCGCCAACGACGTCCGCGTCCTCCTTTCCAAGAACAGCGGCACCTTCGCCGATAGCGGCAGCGTCGCCTACATGTTCCTGCGCCGTGGTGAAATCCGCCTCGACAAAGCCGCCGCCTCCGAGGACCAGCTCATGGAGGCGGCCCTCGATGCCGGTGCCGACGACATCGCCGACGAAGGCGATGACTGGGTCGTTTACACCCCCACGGATAAGCTCTTCCAGGTCTCCAATGCCCTGCGGGATAAAAACATCACCTCCCGCAGTCAGCAGCTCATCTACCAGCCGCAGACCACCGTCACCATCAGCGATGTGGCCACCGCCAAGTCCCTCATCAAGCTCTACGAGATCCTCGACGACTACGACGATACCCAGCACGTCCACGCCAATTTTGAAATCGACGACGCCATCGCCGACCAGCTCGATTAATCCCCCTTTCCCCCACCATCATGCCCGATAACGAACTTCCTGCTGACGAGGCCGCCGAAACCAAACCCAAGCGCAAGCCCGCCGCCAAGAAAGCAGCCGCCAAAAAAGCGGCCGTGAAGAAGCCTGCGGCCAAAAAAGCAGCGCCAGCCGCCAAGAAAGCAGCGCCAGCCGCCAAAAAGGCCGCTGCGGTGAAAGCGCCCGCCGAGGTGAAAGTGCCCGTCGAAGTCAAAAAGCCCGCCGCCAAAAAAGCCGCGAAGCGCAAGACCAAGGCCGAAATCGCGGAGGAAAGCACGCCCGAGCTGCCTCTCGCTGAAGCTCCGGCACCCACTCCAGTTCCAGCCATCGAAGCCCCGGCTCCGGTCAGTGAGACACCCGCGCCCGTTGTCATCGCCGCTCCCGAACCACCAGCCTCATCGGCACCGCCCGCGCCAGCCGCACCCGTTGCCCCGTCGAATCAGGACTCAGGAATCCAAAATCAGGAATCCCCCCGGCCCCAAAACGCCCACGAACGCCGCAAATCCAAGTTTGAACGTTGGAAAGAAAAGCAGCGCCAGCGTGCCCTTGAGCGTCAGCAGGCCCGTCAGAATGGTCAAGGCGGTCAGGGCGGCCAATACGCTCCAAACGGCTCCCAGCCATCCCACGGCCATCAGCAGGGCCCCGCCGCTGAGCCTCTGCCAGTCAAAGAAATCGAACTCGGCCCGCCCGAGCCAGCCAATGGCGTCCTCGAGCTAAACCTCAAAGGCTTTGGCAGTCTCCGCCAGAAGGACCGCGCCTATGCCCAGCACCCGAATGATTGCTGGGTCAGCCAGGACACCATCCGCCAGTATGGCCTGCGTGAAGGCATGCACATCAGCGGTGTGCAGCGCAAAGGCGCCCGTGGCCCGCAGCTCACTGAAGTCACCGAGATCAATGCCCGCGCCCCCGAGGTCGTGCGTGATCTCCCGCTCTTTGAAGAACTCAAAGCCATCAATCCCAACAAGCGCATCCAGCTTGAGACCCACAAAGACCGCCTCACCACCCGCGTGATCGATATGTTCACGCCCGTCGGCCGCGGCCAGCGTGGTCTCATCGTCGCTCCGCCGCGTTCGGGAAAGACCACCATCCTCCAGCACGTCGCCGAGGCCGTCACCACGAACCACCCCGGCACGCACCTCATGATTTTGCTCGTCGATGAGCGTCCCGAAGAAGTCACCGAATTCAAACGCGCCCTTCCGAACGCCGAAATCTACGCCAGCAGCAACGATCAGGACGTCAAATGCCACACCCGCATCTCCCAGTTCGCCATCGAGCGGGCAAAGCGCCTCGTCGAGTGCGGCGAGCATGTCTTCATGCTCATTGATTCCATCACCCGCATGGCCCGCGCCTTCAACAACAGCGCCAAAAACAGCGCCACCATGAGCGGTGGTGTCGGCGTCGGTGCCCTGGAGATTCCGCGCCGTCTTTTCGCCGCCGCGCGAAACACTCGCACCGCCGGCAGCCTCACCATCCTCGCCACCGCCCTCATCGAGACCGGCAGCAAGATGGACGACCTCATCTTCCTTGAGTTCAAAGGCACCGGAAACATGGAGCTCGTGCTCGACCGCAAAATCGCCGAGCAGTTTTATTATCCTGCCGTGAACATCTTCAAATCCGGCACTCGCCGCGAGGAGCTCCTCCTCCAGGCCTTCCAGCTCGATAAGATCCACATGCTCCGCCGCGGCCTCGCCGGTGGCAAGCCCATCGACGCCATCCAGCGCGTCCTCACCCTCCTCGAACGCTACCCGAGCAACGCCCAAATGCTCGTCGATCTCCCCAGCAAGGCCAGTTGAGCCGCTTCACGTTACTCAAACTCACCGAGCCTGATGTTCAGCGCTCGGGAGTTAGCGGCGGACGTCCCGGATCAGGCGACGGCGAGCGCAAGACGTTGCTGACGCGAGAGATAGCCTTCGAGCCGTTATGTGTATCCGCCCTTGGATTGGCGGTGGTGTCGGTCAGGGAGCATTCAGGTCTGTCGTGAAGCCATGCAGAGAAAGCTTCGGCACTAACTCCAGGGCGTCCAGATACGATAAATCCGTGATGGAGACGGAGCGAACAGCAGCCAATTGCTCTCTCACATCAAGTGCCGACAGCGAGCGGTAGTGTGGAATAGATCGCTTGGCGGCCATCACGAGGTCATTGAGGCTCCAGTTACTCGGCCATGTAAGTGTCAGACGCCCCGGCCGGGAATCCCTAACGAGCAGATTATAGCGAACACGCCAATCTGTTACCGTAAGCGTCGTGGGGGAATCGAGAAAAGCGAAACCCGCCGCTAACAGAAAATCCCAAGACGCCGAAACCGCAGTCGCGAGTGTGTCGTAGTGGTCAGTGTTCCACCATGGGCTCTCTGCTTTCAGGTATGGAGGGTCTCCGTGGGAAAGGAAGCACCGCAGACGTCCTCCCGTGACTCTGTCGTATGAAACTAAACGTCCATCACAGCTCTGGAACGAAGGCCCTCTCTCTCGTGCCGAGCGTCTCGAGTAACCACGGGAAGCGAACAGCGGTTCGTAACTGTCGAGAAGCTTACCGGGTGCGGCCATTGGCTAGTGACTTTGAAGTTGGGTTAACGTTGTTTAATCACAATAAACTGTGGGCGAATCAGATTCGCTCACGGTTTACTTTGGAATAAACAGGCAAAAAGTGGGGTGAAAGAAGGTCATTCACGAAAAGAAAGGTTTTTGATGGATGGACCGATGGAAGCGAAAAAGTCTCCCGAGGTCAAGACTTGGGTGCGGCGGGTCGTCGAGGCAGCGAGTGTTTTCAGGCCAGCGAACGAGGAGAAAGATGATTGTTAGGAACAAGGAACGGGACTTGCCAAGTCCCTCCCTGAGGCACTTGGCAAGTGCCTCTCCTTGATCGCGGGCTCGCCGATCCTGAAGCCGACAAGCATGGTGGAACTGAAAAGGGAGGAATGGCGCTGTGGCTCGTGCCATTGGCCATTTTCAGTTCCTCCATTCTCAGTTCCACCATTCCCGCCTCAAACGCCTCACACCAGCCTGCGCCATGGCAGACCATCCAGCACCTCGCCAAAACCAAGACCTCCGCCGCTGTGATCGGCTGCGAGATAGCCGCCGTGTGATGTGACCCGCTCAAAGAAGGCGTCCTTCGCGAAAAGATGCTCGGTGCAGAGCCCGCAATAGTCGAGCGTGTATCCGGCGGCAGCTGCCGTGGCCGCTTCATAGGCGGCGAACATCTGGCCGAGTGCATGATCCATGGCGGAGGTCATCACGAGGCGCTTTTCAGGATGCTTTTCCGCCACCACACGCCAGTCACGACGGGCGGGTTTTACCACGACGGCGTCAAAGCCATGCGTACCGGACTTCCATCCTTTGTCGAGCGCCAGTGCCACACCCCAGCGCCGCCGAATGGCCTCCCAGGCCTCCGCCTCATACGGAAACGGGTCCTCCACAAAATCGAGCGCCCGATAAATGCGCAGCGGCATGAACTCGACGAATTTTTCAAACGTCATCCGATCCAGCACCCCATTAAAATCCACTCGAAGCCGCACGCCCTGCGTTTCAAAGCGCTTCGCGCAGCCTTCGAGAAAGCGGATCGTCTCGCCGTAGTTCGCGAACCCCTTCGCTTTGATGGCTCCCCAGCCTTCCTCCATCACCCGCTGCATCTGGGGCTCCGTCTCGGCGGCAAAGCTCCACGAATAATGGCTGCGCGGAATGCTCAAGCCCTCGAACAAGCTCACTCCTGCCCTTCTCGCCGCGCCGTCGATCTCCGCACAGCGCAGCGCCATCTCCGTGACCGGCGTGGTGATGCCCTCGGCGAGCAGCCGAAGCTGCTCCTCCACCGGCGCATCCCCAAACTCCGGCCACGGATGCACGCAGCCATAGCCGCCATTCACACACAGCAGCGCTCCCGCAAACACCCGCCGCTGCGACACGGCATTGAGAGCCGTGCCGCTCTTCAGCAGGTAGTCATGCACATAGATCGAGGGCATCTCACTCATTGGATCAAGCCTTCGCGAGTGCCTGATCGAGATTAAGGCGGCAGATCGACACGGTCCGGGAACCAGTGGTGGGATCAGGGACCTGACCGCCGTGGAGGCAACGAGTTTCGAGTTTCATGGTGGAAGAGGGAGATGCTAGGCCGTGTTTGAAAACCATATTAGCGTCGAAAAAGGCGTCAGCAAAGTGGCCATCTCGCTCCGTCGAACCGACTGAAGGGAGATAGTCAGCCGTAGGCTGCCCGTAGGGTGGAGCGAAGCGACAGCAAATGAGCAAAAGGCTCTCGTTGACACCTGCACGTCCCGGAATTCGTCAACAGCTCAGCCTGCCTCACGCTTAGTTCCTCTCGCGGAGCGAGAGGACTACTTTGCTTCGCCCAGTCGCAGTCCTTGGTTTTCAAACACGCTCTAGCTGACGGTGCCCCAGCGTCAATGAGACGGCAGCCGTGCGTGACGAAAGCGACACGCGGCTGTGCTCGCAGGTCGGGCGCGACCTTGTTTCTTTTGAGGCATGGTTAAACACGCCGCACGCCCCGTCCTCAAGGCCGCCCACGACATCGTCTTCAAGCACGTCCATGGCTCCAATCTCATCTACAACTGTGCCTGGGAGGACCCGCGGCTCGATCGCGAGATGCTCCGACTCGATGCCACCTCGAAAGTCGTCATGATCACCAGCGCAGGCTGCAATGCGCTGGATTACCTGCTCGATGATCCCGCCGAGATTCATGCCATCGACATGAATTTCCGCCAAAACGCCCTGTTGGAACTCAAAATGGCCCTCATTACCCGCGGCAACTTCGAGGACCTGTTTGAGATGTTTGGAATCGGTTCGCACCCCTCCCACAAAACCCTCTACCAGGAAGTTCGCGAGACCTTAAGTGAATCCGCCCGCAAGTTTTGGGACAAGCGCATCACCTTCTTCAATCCCGGCAGCATGAAGAAATCCTTCTTCTACCACGGCACCTCCGGCCTCGCCGCCTGGGTGATGGGCCAGGCACTCTTCCGCCTGAAGCCAAACATCCGAAACTATGCCCTCGCTCTGCTCGATGCCACCACGCTCGATGAGCAGCGCACCGCCTGGGAAATGATCGAGCGGGAGGTGTGGACGGGCTTCATCGACTGGCTCGTGCGCCAGCCCGCCCTCATGACGCTGCTCGGCGTGCCACGCCCGCAGATCAAGCTCATCCAGGACAGCTATCCCGGCGGCCTCAGCGGCTATGTGAAGGACAAGATGCGCCATGTTTTCACGGAGCTACCCGCAGCGGATAACTACTTCTGGCGAGTGTACATCACCGGCAGCTACACGCTGGCCTGCTGCCCAAACTACCTCCGCCGCGAAAACCAAGACGTTCTCCGCGCTCGTGTGAACCGGCTGAAGCCCTACACCACCACGATCTCGAATTTCCTCCGCGAGCACCCCGGCGAATACTCCCACTTCATCCTGCTCGACCACCAGGACTGGCTCGCCGCGCATGACACCCAGGCCCTGCGTGAAGAATGGGAGCTCATCTTTGCCAATAGCCGTCCAGGCGCAAAGATCCTCATGCGCAGCGCCGGCCTCGAAGTCGATTTCATCCCAGAAAGCATCCGCGCCCGCCTCCGCTTCCAGCCAGAAATCACCACGCGGCTGCATCCGCGGGATCGCGTGGGAACCTACGGCAGCACCCACTTCGCCGAAATCCTGCCATGAATGCCGCCACTGCGCCCCACGAAGCACTTCAGGGCTACTACGCTCTCCACGCCCGCATCTACGACGCCACCCGCTGGAGCTTCCTCTTCGGACGCGATGCCATCGTCCAGCGTGCCGCCAGCTTCATCAGCCCGCGCCGCATTCTCGAAGTCGGCTGCGGCACCGGAAGGAACCTTCTGCGTCTCCGTCGGCAGTTTCCAGAAGCCGAGATCACCGGCCTCGACCTCAGCGCCGACATGCTCCGCATCGCACGGACCAAGGTGGATGGCGTCCAACTCATCCAGCAATCCTACGACGCTCCAGCGGGCGGTTTTGATCTCATCCTGTGCTCCTATGCCCTGAGCATGTTCAATCCCGGCTGGGACCGCGCCATCGAGACCGCCGCCCAGGATTTGAATCCTGGCGGCATCATCGCCGTGGTCGATTTTTCTCACACGGACTCGCTGTGGTTCGAGCAGTGGATGCAAAAAAACCACGTCCGCATGCAGGGCCATCTCTGGCCCCAACTGCGATCCGCCTTCACTACCCTGAGCGATACCCGCCACCGCGCCTACCTAGGCTGGTGGAATTACGGCATGTTCATCGGCCGCAAGCAGGAAGCTGCATCTTCGCTTACGCGATGAGGGGGGGGATTTTTGAGGCCTTACACGAAGACACAAAGGGTGAGTTGGTCTCACGAAGAATGCTTAGTGCCTTTGTGACTTTATATGAGCTTCTGCTTTCGAGGCAGGAGGTGTATTCGGTTACCGGGCTTCGATCTGCATAGTAGATGCAGTGTCTTTCGATCCGACTTTTCACCTACGCAAAGCCTGTCGCCTTCGCGTCTCAAACTCCAGAAGGAATGTCGCGTGACAGCAGCGAGGAGGGTGTGGAAATTTTGGGATGATTCCTCTCAGCGCATTGAATACAATTCCGGTCGAGCAAATCCAGTCTGGCCTCCTTAAGGTGCTTTTGATCCCACTGGTGTTCGCCGCAGTGCTTATTTTGCGCAATTACATACGCCGCCGCTGGCTGCCGAAATCAAAGGGCAACCTAGGCCGTGTTTGAAAACCATCTGGGGCACTCGAATGATGCGACAGCAGAGTAGCCATCTCGCTCCGTCGAGATGAGCTTGGCGCTTCTCAAAGCCCCCGGCTTACGAGTTGTGGGAATCCAACATGCTGGCGAAAGCCTCCCGCTCATCTCGCGGAGCGAGATGGCCACTTTGCTTCGCCAGATCGTCATCGGTAGGTTTTCAAATACAACCTAGGCGAGTGGGCGATGAACCAGCAGCTGCTCAAAAAGCTCGACCCAAACCGCAGTCATGTGCTTTCTTATCTACCATCCAAGGTCACGGCCATGCCTGAAATTGCCCAATCGGGCCGGATAGTTCGGCGAAGGTCACGGCTCGTGTGAGCCGTGCGTTTTGCGCCGAACACATCCGCCCTACGAGATGAGCCCGAGCTGCTTCAGCGTGGCGGCGAGTTCGTCCACCTTGGCTTTTTCCATGCCCACGAGGGGAAGGCGCAGCTCATCGGAGCAGTGACCCGCCAGCGCCATCGCCGTTTTGATCGGGATGGGATTGGTGGCGAGCTTCAGGAAGGCGGCGAAGAGCGGGTAATACTTCGCGTGGATCGTGTAGGCGGAGGCGTAATCGCCTTGGAGGGCGAGGTTCACGAGATCACTCATCTGTTTCGGAATGAGGTTCCCGGCCACGCTGACGATGCCGCAACCGCCCACGGACATGAAGGGCAGCGTGAGGCCATCATCGCCAGACAGGATTTCGAAATCGGCGGGCAGGATCTGCTTCATCTGACTGACCCGTTCGGCATTGCCGCCCGCCTCTTTGATGGAACGAATGTTCGGGCAGCTCTCGGCGAGGCGCACGAGCACCTCGAGACTGATCTCAATGCCGCAGCGACCGGGGATGCTGTATAGCATGATGGGCAGCTTGGTGTTGTCCGCGATGGCCTTGAAATGCTGATACAGACCCTCGGGCGTGGGCTTGTTGTAGTAAGGAGCCACTTGGAGAGAAGCGGTCGCGCCAGCGGCCTCGGCTTCCTGAGTCAACTCGATGGCCTCGCGGGTGGAATTCGATCCTGTGCCCGCCATCACGACGCCACGGCCCTTGGCGAACTCGACCGCCAGTTTCACGACCTGCTCATGCTCATCGTGATCGAGTGTGGGCGATTCCCCCGTGGTGCCGCAGGGCACGATGCCCGTCACGCCATTGTCGAACTGGAAATCGACGAGACGTTTGAGCGCGGCCTCATCAATTTGGCCGTTCTTAAAAGGGGTGACAATGGCGGTGTGGGTTCCTGCGAACATGGAGGTAGGGATGAAAGAACTGAAAAAGGAGGAACTGAGAATGGAAAATGAGATGACGCGATACTTAGCGACGTTTTTTGGTGGGTTCGACGGCTTTGGCGGTGGTGATCAACTTGCCGGTGATGTTCATCAGTTCCGTGCATTCATCTATCAGAGGCTGCAAGCGTTTTGCTGGGAGGCATTTGCTTCGGATGGCAAGCTTTAGCCACTCCCGAGTCTCCCGCAATTCTTTGAGCACGATGCCAAGCTTATGCACAAAGTCAGCCCGGCTTTCCGCCGCGCAAGCTTCGGCGTAATTGGGTGCTGGAGATGTGCCGGAGCGGATCATCTGACCAGCGATATGCCTGCCCTTGCGGTTATCAGGCAAGCTCTCGACGACCTCACAGACACGGGAAGCAAATTCGATGAAACGATCTTCCATCGCATCTGCCCAGTCGAGCTTCGTAAGTCGCTGATCCATTTTCAGTTCCTCCATTCTCAGTTTTCAGTTCTTCCATGCTGGGAAGCCTCCGCTCAAATCGAGACGCTTCCTTCAAACACAAAATCCGCCGGACCAAACAGCGTCACATTCGTGTACTCGCTCTTGTTCGGCTCTTCGAATCCGACTTTCAACGTGTCGCCGCCCTTCACGAGGACGCTCACGGGGCTGGTGACACCCGTCAGCTCGTGGTGAATCAAGGCGCAGGCCACCATGCCGGTGCCGCAGGCCAGAGTTTCATCTTCCACACCGCGCTCGTAGGTGCGGATGGCGATGCTGCCAGGAGCGAGCACCTTGGCAAAGTTCGCATTCGTGCCCTTCGGCTTGAAGGCCTCTTGGTAACGAAGACTCGCGCCCCATTCGCGGACAGGGACGCTTTGAAGTTCCTCGACGAAAACGACCGCATGCGGCACGCCCGTATTGACGCTGTGGACGGTTAAATCCGTGCCAGCCACTGGCAGCGTCTGCGCCAGTTTCAGGCTGTGCGGAGCACTCATGTTGATGCGCACCTGCCCTGCCTCGAATTCAGCGCTGATCATGCCCGCGAGCGTTTCAAAGCGGATCTTCGTGAGCGTGTCAGCATGCAGGTGATTCACGAAGCGCCCAAAGCAGCGGGCGCCGTTGCCACACATCTCCGCCTCGCCGCCATCGGCGTTGTAGTAGCGCATTTTGAAATCGCCGCCCTCGGTGGCGGGCTCCACGCAGAGAAGGCCATCCGCGCCGATGCCACGATGGCGGTCACACAGCTTCTCGATCTGCTCCTGGGTGAGAGAGAGCTTCAGGTCGCGATTGTCCAGCATGACGAAGTCATTGCCAGCGCCGTTCATTTTGGTGAATTGGAGGGTCATGGAAAAGGACGCAGAGTCAAAGCGAGGGCCGTGGAGCGGTCAAGAAGGTCCAACATCAAGGAGGGCTGACAACTATTTGCCTTCAAACCGCCCCTCCCAGTATTCTTCGCCTCGTCGTTCATGGACGATAGCGATGATTTCCAGAGTGTCCGGCTCCGATGGCAGCCGGCGATAGACGATCCAGTGAGACTGCCGGTGGACCTTGCGCCTCAGCGTGCCGTGACGCCCACGGATGTTAGAGTCTGGATGCGCCTGAACGTAGGCGATGGCAGCTTCGACGCGCTGAATGAACAAGCGGGCATTCTGCTCCGAATCTTGGGCGATATAGGCTGCCGACTCACGATACTCTTCGAGCGCCTGCTTCTGGAAAATGATTTTCATCAAAAAGAGGCTAGACCATGCTCAGCACGGATCTGAGCAAGAGCAACATCTCCGGCCACATGCTCGACCTGCCCCGCATCACTGGCGACCACACGGCGTCTGATCTCCTGCCAAGTGGCCTCGGAGAAAACCGAATCCTCCTGTGGCTGCACCACATCCCAGAGCCGCTCGGCGAGGTCGCGCCTTGAGTCAGCATCCAGAGTCATCGCGGCGGAGAAGATATTTTGGATAGTTGCAATCATAGGGAGGAAGATTACGAGGCCGGTAAAGCAAGCTCAAGTAGCAAATTGAGAGGTTTGAGAACCGTTGTAACTCGGCAGTACATCGCACATCGCGAGGTACTTTCCTCGCTCTATCTCGCAGCTCTTGCTTCACATCCGCTTCTTGGCAAAGAACCGCCTCCCACCATGCCTGCCACCGCCTCACGACTCTCGCACTTCACCGAATCCGTCATCCGCGCCATGACGCGGCTCTCGAATCAGCACGGAGCCATCAATCTCTCCCAGGGCTTCCCCGATTTCGATCCGCCGGAGCCCGTGCTCGCCGCGCTGGAGCGGGCCACGCGAGGCCCTTTTCACCAATACGCCGTCACCTGGGGTGCGCCGCGCTTTCGTCAGGCACTGGCAGCCAAAATCACCCGCTGCTCCGGTGTCCCCGTCGATCCCGATCTAAACCTCGTCGTCACCTGTGGCAGCACGGAAGCCATGATGTGTGCCATGATGACCTGCTGCAATCCGGGCGATAAAGTCATCATCTTCTCCCCCTTCTACGAAAACTACGGTGCAGACGCCATCCTCAGCGGTGCCGATCCCATTTATGTGCCGCTGCGTCCGCCTCAATTCAGCTTTGATCCCGATGAACTCGCTCGCGCCTTTGCCAGTGGAGCCAAAGCCATCATCGTCTGCAACCCCTCCAATCCCACCGGCAAAGTTTTCACGCGTGCGGAACTCCAGTTCATCCTCTACCTCGCCGAGAAGCACGACGCCTTTGTCATCACCGATGAACCCTACGAGCACATCGTGTATGCCCCGCATGAGCATGTGTACATGAACTCCCTCCCCGGTGCTGCCGACCGCGTCATCGTGTGCAATTCGCTCTCCAAAACCTACTCCATCACCGGCTGGCGCCTCGGCTACGTCCACGCCGCGCCACACATCATCGCCCAGGCACGGAAAGTGCATGACTTCCTCACCGTGGGAGCCGCCGCGCCACTTCAAGAAGCCGCCATCGCCGGTCTCGAACTGCCCGCCAGCTACTACGCCGGCCTCCAGGCCACCTACACCGCGAAGCGGGATGTCTTCCTCACGCACCTACGCCGCACCGGCCTCCCCTTCACCGAGCCGCAGGGAGCCTACTATGTGCTGCTCGACATCTCATCCCTCGGCTTTCCCACCGATACCGAAGCCGCCGAGTGGTTCATCCGCGAGATTGGCGTGGCGGGCGTCCCCGGCAGCAGCTTTTTCCGCGAGCCGGAGCATCGCTTCATCCGCTTCCACTTTGCGAAGAAAGAAGAAACGCTCCACGCGGCAGGTGAGAGGCTGGCGCTGCTAGCCAATCATCCGCGCCGGGCTTGAGCGATCTTCAAATCAACCTCCGCGCATTTCGCAGGCCATCCGCCGTCATCACCGCCTGATGGCGGGAGGCCACCATGAAGTCGAGGTAGTTCTGCCACTGCATGGGGCGCAGCGAAGCGAGGCCGAGAGCACGGCGACTGTAGCCGTAATCGGCGATCTCCCAGCCAAACTCGGAATGACGGTTCCGATACTCCTGGCGGTGAATCCAGGCGCCGAACTCATCCTTCCGCCACACCTCGGGATCATTGCCGGGCACGGTCTGCGCCAGCGCCCACACGCTGCGCACGACCTCGGCTTCGTAGCCTTCGATGATGTCCTCGTCGGACCTCATTTGCCCAAGGCCTGGCTTTTCTCCGTGGAGGCACGCACCGCCTGGATGAGTGCGTTGCGAAGACCATGCTTTTCGAGCTGTTCCAAAGCGGCGATCGTGGTGCCGCCTGGGCTGGTGACCTCATCACGCAGCACGGCAGGATGCTTGCCCGTTTGCAAAACCATCTGCGCCGCACCGGTCACGGTTTGGGCGGCAAGTCGCAAGGCAGCCGCGCGGGGCAGTCCCATCAGCACACCGCCATCGGCGAGGGCTTCGATCACCGTGTAAATATAAGCCGGACCGCTGCCGCTGAGACCCGTGACGGCATCAAGGAGCTTCTCCGACACCTCATCGGCGGTGCCGACGGCGCCGAGCAGTTTCGAAGTCAGCTCGGCATCGGCGGCCGAGGCATGAAGACCACGCGAAAATCCAGCCGCACCGGCTCCCACAAGCGCGGGCGTATTTGGCATGGTGCGAATGACACGCTGACCTTCACCGAGCCAGCTTTCGAGTTTCGCGAGGGCAATGCCCGCCGCGATGCTGAGATACAGCGGACGGTTTTTGGCCTTCCCGAGGCTCACACACAGTTTTTCCATGTCCCCCGGCTTCACGGCGAGAATGACCACATCAGAGCCTTCAGCCACTTTGAGGGCTGTCTCGGCCTTGGTTCGGCATTTGAGACCTTCTTGCAGTGCTTTCACGGCAGCAGGCACCGCATCGCAAAGCGCCACGCTTACGTTTTTCGATCCGAGGGCCGATTCAATGCCGCGCAGCAGTGCTCCGCCCATTTTCCCGCATCCGATGAGTCCAATTTTCAACATAGGGTGGCGATTGTGCGGGCGGGAGCGGCTTCGCGCAAGCCTGCATTACCACCATCACGGGAAGGATGTGATTGCGATCAAACCAGCGTGAAGCTACTCTGCGCTTTCATGAAACGATTCCTGCTCGCCACCGCCGCGTCCCTCCTCTGCACGCTGTCGACCTTCGCTGGCACACCTGCCGCCGCGACGATCCCATCCTCGATCAATCCGTGGGATCGCCATGCAGTGGATTTCGAGACCGGCATGCTGTGGAAGGTCGGCGGAGACACCCCACTGGGCTACCGCATCGTGCCTTTCATGGTCTCCTGGCGTTCCCCTCGGGTCATCGGCCACGATTTTGACAACGGCGCCGCCCTCATCGTGCGCAATCGCCTCACCTTCATGGCGAACTGGTTCGAAACCGGCGCGGAAAACCGCTACCTCGGCATCGCGGGCGCTCCGTCCATCGAACTGTGGTCGCCCTGCAAATGCTGGGCGCTGTTTGGCTCCATCGGCGGCGGCATCGGCTTGGTGGATTCGCAGGGCGTGGTCGGCGGCCAAGGCCGTGACCTTACCTTGAACTGGTTCGGCCAGCTCGGCGTCGAGCATCGCCTCAATGACCATCTCTCGCTGCGTGTGAGCAGCTACTTCCAGCATCATTCGAATGGTGGAGCCACGAATCCGAATCCTGGCCTGAACTCCCTCGGTGCCCTCGTCGGCCTCGGCTGGACGTTCTAAGCCTCACTCAAACAGCTCCATCTGCCCGCTGGGATCTCGCGGACGTCGAAAATGCTCCGTGGTGGGATCAGGTCGGCGATGGAGCATGCCAGCGCGGCGCAAGCTGGCCTTGAAAAGCGCCGCGATCTGCTGGCTCCAGATGCCTTCGCCTTTCAGACGCGTGCCGAAATCTCCATGCGACATGGTTTTGCCCTGGGTCTCGGCAATGCGTCCGAGGATCTTGTCCTTGGAACCAGGAAAGTGCTCGTCGAGCCACGCGGCAAAGATGTCCTTCACGGCAAAGGGCAGCCGAACGACGGTGTAACCGGCGAATTGCGCTCCAGCAGCCTTGGCAGCCTCGATGATCTTCGGGATCTCGCTGTCGTTGAGGCCCGGGATGATCGGTGCCGAACTCACGCCGACGGGAATGCCAGCCGCAGCGAGCGTGCGAATGGCCTCCAGCCGCATCGCGGGGCTGGAGGCGCGGGGTTCCAGCTTGCGGGCTAGCTCAGGATCGAGCGTGGTGATGGAGATGTAGGCGGCAGTGGCTTGATACTTGGCCAGCTCACTCAGCAGATCGGTATCGCGGGTGATGAGATGGTTCTTCGTGATGAGCACCACGGGATGGCGGGCCTCGGCGAGCACTTCGAGGCAACTGCGGGTGATGCGCAGACGCTTCTCGGCCGGTTGATAGGGATCGGTGACGCCGCTGAGTGAGAGCGTGCAGGGTTTGTAGCCGGGCTTCAGCAACTCCGCCCGCAGCAGTGCCGCGGCGTTTTCCTTCACCATGATGCGGCTTTCAAAGTCGATGCCGGAGGAGAAGCCGAGGTACTCATGCGTGGGCCGAGCGTAGCAGTAGGCGCAGCCATGCTCGCAGCCTCGGTAGGGATTCAAACTGGCCTCAAAGGGCAGATCGGGGCTGCTGTGGCGGGAGATGATGGTGCTGGAGTGGTCGATGAAGAACTTCGTCGGCACCCGCTCCGGCGCTTCGCCCGGATCATACTCGACATGAAGCTGCGCGAAGCGCTGATCCGGGTTCACGGCAGCGCCGCGACCTCGGGGAGCAGTTGTCTTCGCATCGGGCATGACGCGGACAGGACATCGGAAAGCGAGCCTGAAAACGACAAATCAGGCTCTTTTCACATCGCCGCATGGCAGCAGCTCGGCACCTCGGTGCTGCCGAAGTCGAGCGTGTCACGCAGCCGCCAGGCGAGGATGATGGCGGTGACGAGGGCCAGGCCACGCTGGAGCTTCCGCATCGTAGCGGGCTGGAGTCGGCCTCCGAGCCAGTGAAGCTGGGTTTGCGCCAGCCAGAGCAGCGGCAGCGTGCCGAGACCAAAAGCCATCGCGAACTCCGCGCCGCGTGACGCACTACCATTCGCCATCGCGAGGGCAAACATCATGTAAAGCGGTCCACAGGGCAGCAGCGGCGTGGCAAAACCAAGCAAGGCAGCCCGCAGCGTGCTCTTCATTTTGAAAGCGGCGGTCTGCACACGCCGCAATCGAGAGCTCAAAAAGGCGGGCTTGGGCAGCCACACATCCAATCCCATGCCCACGATGGCAAAGGCCAGCACCAGCAACCACGGCAGCACAATGCCTGCCCCATGCTGAAAGAAAGAAAGCGGCATCATGCCGATGGTGCCCGCCAGCGCTCCAACAAGGCCATAGGCCAGCAGACGGCCTCCATGATACAGCGCCGTGCTCCGCATGAAGCCCCCGTCTTTGGCGGAAATGGCCCAGGAGCACGAGAGCGGACCGCACATGCCCACGCAGTGGACGCTGGTCACGATCCCAGAGAGGAAAGCGGCAGCGCTGGTATCGATCTGCATCATGGCTTGGCTTCTTGCAGATGCTTCAGCGGCACCGTTTCAGGCTGGTTGTTCATGGCGATGTAAAACAAGGCGCTCCAGGCCGAGAAAAGCATCACAAAGGCAGCCACGACGAAAAGCCATGGGCGACGGCCCAAAAAGCCGGGGGCGTTACTGCTGGAGGTATTGTTTGGGGTCGAGGTAGTCATTAGATTTGAGGCGGTTATCTGGCCCGACGAACTCGAAGGGCTTGGTCGTGTAGGTTTTGCCATCTTTGCTATCGGTGACGCGGATGCTGATCTTGAAGGGGCCTTTGAAAGCGGTCTCCGGCAGGCTGATCATGAGTGGCTTCAGCTCCTCACCCTGCGCAGGGATCGTCACCGGCGTGTCGGAACCTGCCACGACGAGGCCCGTTGGCAGCTCACCTTGAAGAGCAAAGGTGAAGGTGCGCGGCTCACCACGCTTGTTGATCATGCGCATGAGGAACTGGTTCCGCAGCACGCCGTTCGCCACATAGTAGGGAGAGCCTTGCATGCGCAGCACATTGGCTCGCAGCGGCTCGATGCGGCTGGCCGCGAAGGCAAATGCCCCCACACCTACGAACAGCAGGAAGGTGTAGAAAAGGATGCGCGGCCTGATGAACTTCGTCTTCCCCCCCTCAAAGGCCACGAGCGAGTCATAACGCACCAGCCCGGGCTTGCGGCCCAGTTTGAGCATGATCGTATCACACGCATCCACACAGGCAGCGCAGCCGATGCACTCAAGCTGGAGGCCATTGCGAATGTCGATGCCTGTGGGGCATACCTGCACGCAGCGGGTGCAGTTCACGCAGTCACCCACGCCCGTTGTGCCGACCTTTCCGCGTGGCTCGCCGCGTGTCTTGTCATACCCGATGATGACGGTGTGATTATCACTCAGGGCGGACTGCATGCGACCATACGGGCACATGATCACGCAGAACTGCTCACGAAACCAGCTAAACGATCCGTAAAGCCCGGCGGTGAGAAACATCACCACGCCAAACGCCGTCGTATTCGCTGTGGGCGAGTGATGCATCATGTCATACAGCCCTTTGATCGAGACAAAGTAACTCAGGAAGATGTGGGCGATTACCAGTGAGGTGAAAACATACGCGCCGTGCTTCAATACACGCTTCGTGATCTTCGACGACGTCCACGGAGCCGCATCTAGCTTCCTCCGGGCCGCCGCATCGCCATCGATCAGCCGCTCGATCCGGCGATAGATGTGCTCCAGGAAGACCGTGTAAGGGCAGGCCCACCCGCACCACACACGCCCAAACAGCGCCGTCACATAGAACAGCGAGAAACCGATCCCCGTGACGAGGAAAAAGCCCACCCACAGATCCTGCACCGCCAGCGTCAGCCCCATGAAATGGAAGCGGCGATTCAGCACATCGAGAAACACCGCCGGGAAGCCGTTCACCGGAATCCACGGCAGCGCCACATACACGATCAGCAGCAGCAGGGCGAACCACCGTCGCCCACGCGAAAACTTCCCGCTCACATCAGCCGGGTGCAGTGTTCTTTTGCTCCCATCTTGATTGATGGAGCCAAGGGAAACCAAATTGGGCGCGTTCATTCCTACCGCACCATGGCGAGCTACCCATACCCTTCTCACCTCCCCTTGCGCATGCCTCACAGGATCTTGCGCTGAAACCCTGCGCCCGATCACGTTCAGCTACGTCAACGACACCCCCGAAGCCCAAGGGAAGCTCCAAGACTGCTTCACCCTCACCACCCACCCCACCCTCTTGAAAGGCCGCCTGCCGGTGCAACTCCAGCTCTGCACACCTTATGGCAAACGCCTCGCCACCACGACGGATTGGGCCAAGTTTCAGGAACGCGAATGGCCGAAGCATCGCCAGGCGGTGGCGGAAAAGTTTTCGGGTGTGTTGTGGCGCTGATGAATGGCTTTTTGAGGCCTGATTGATGGTGAAAGATTCGGGGTAAAAGATGCCAGAGATCAGAGGTCTTATCTTTTCCCCACCATCTTTTACCAGCCCAGTCAGATCCGAAGTTTGTCGCCGCATCGTCAGGCCCAGCCTTGGCGCGTGAAATCTGGCAAGATCTGTTGTGTGCGGGGCTTCCCGTGTAGATTCGCATGAAAGACGCCAAGATTGCATGAGTGAGTTGATACATTTTGAATTTGATGTCCCCATCCACACCGATGGAGGTGAAGGCCTCGTGCATGTTTTATGGCCTTGCGATGCCTCGCAAATTCACCAATTCTTGAAAAAGCACTACGATCTAGCCGGTCCAGAGAGGGATAGTTGGGTAGGAATCTGTGTTTCGTGTCCTGAGCTTGACGCGAAGGTAGGTCGCCCCACCGCGTTGATTGCCTTGAGGACTTGGAACGCGAATTCGGATGAATTGGCAGTTCTGGCACACGAGTGCTTTCATGCAGCCGAGTGGATGCTCAAACAGACTGGACATATGCCGCCGATCAACTGGATGGATCTACCACCAGAAGGAGGCCCAAGAAATGCGTGGGAAGATGCGGCCTATCTCCTGCAACGGATCATGAGGCGTGTTTTAGACGGCATTATGAACGGATCAAGTAGCCCAGTGCTGCGCGATAGCTGAAGGGGTTGGACGGCTCCGCGCTAGGTCGATCAATGCTGCTCAATACTGTCTAGCTGCACAAAGAGCTTTCGCCACGGTCCTCGACGCATGATGCGCAAGCGCTTGATGAGCGCTTGGCGGAGTTCAATTGGCAGATTCCGAACGGATACATCGTCAATCTCAGCGAATGAATCAGGATAGAATGCAAGGGGGCGGCTTTCGTCTTTGCAGATCGCCTCAAGCCGCTTGTCAGCGGAGAGTTCGGCAAGGATCTTGCAGATATTAACGCGGTCATTAGTTGCTATCGCCTTCCGATCCTCATGAGCTTCACGTATATTCCGCCGCTTGTTCTCCCGCTCTTCTGAACGGGCATGTGACTCTCTTTCTTCTTTCTCGATTCGTTCTTGCCGACGCTTCTGATGAAGTGCCTCAGCTTCGTTCACAAGCCTCCAAGTGTCTTGAGGCGATGTAGCCTCTTCTCGGCTGTATTCCCATTGATGCCGAGTTCGTTGAAAATTGAAAGGGATATACGGATTCGTGGTGTGAACCACAATCCAATCAGCCAAACGCGCCCAGTCTGCTGGCGGATGAACTTGTCTAAAAACATTGAATGACCAATTCACGAGGGAAACAGACCCACCCGATTCAGAGTATCCAAATTCTTCAGCGATCGCCAAACCTCGAATCAACGAGTCGGCATTTTCGCGAGGCATTTGGCGAATGCACTCAAAGCGAATATCAGTTCCGCGCGCCAAGAGATAAAACGAGTATCTAGCTAGCTTGTTCAGCTTTTCGGTAAGGTCATCGGAGGACTCGACATCGGCATTCCCTAAATCGATCAGCACGGAGGCTGTGACTGGATCGAGAGGCCAATACCCCACTCTTTGCATTGCCTCCATGATGGAAGGGCCAGTGAATCGCTCGTCGCCGAAGCGGTCCTTGATTACTTTCTTTAGCTTTGAGATCAGTTCAGGCGGCCAAGTTTGGATCACCTCTCCAAAGGCATCTTTATCAGGTTGCCTGAGATAATGCCAAAACTCATTCCATAGCCTGATTCTTGGTAAGGTAATCATAGAGCTGTTGTTGGCGGGAATGAGGGTTTCGGCAAGCAAATGCTCAACGTGAAGCAGCGGAGCTCCATTCGTCGATCTTCTGCTTCAACAGCTCCTTCGAGGGCAAGTAGAGCTGATACTCCTTCGCGTGGATGTTGGCGTCTTTTGGCAGGGTGAGCTCGACGACGGTCTTTTTGGCGGATTTGCAGAGGAGCAGGCCGATGGTGGGGTTTTCATCGGGGAGCTTCACCTCGCGGTCGTAATAATTGACGTACATTTGCATCTGCCCGAGGTCCTGATGCGTCGCTTTATCGAGCTTGAGGTCGATGATGACGTAGCAGCGTAGGAGGCGGTTGTAGAAGACCAAATCCACGAAGTAGTGGTCCTCATCGAAGGTGAAGCGCTTCTGCCGGGCCTCGAAGAGGAAACCTTTGCCGAGTTCGAGCAGGAAATGCTCCAGCCGGTCGATGATGGCCTGCTCCAGATCCGTCTCGGAGTAGCCGGATTTTTCCTCCAGGCCCAAAAACTCGAGCACCAGCGGCTCCTTCAACAAATCCTCCGGCCTCACGATCACCTGCCCTTCCTTGGCGAGCTTGCGGATGCCTGCCTTATCCCGACTGAGCGCCAACCGCTCGTAAAGACAGGAGGCCTTCTGGCGCTTCAGCTCCGGCACGGACCATCCAGCATTCGTGGCCTCGATCTCGTAGAAGCTGCGTTCGTCGGGATCTTTGATGGTGAGGAGGACGAGGTAGTGCGTCCAACTGATGGTGAAGGGCGATTTCCGACTAGGCTGCTCGGAAATTGGGAATTGCCCAATAGCCTGTTGGGCAATCTTTGGGATCGCCAATTTGCCAGTAGGCTGCTGGCAAATCTCGGCGGGGAGCAATTTCCCAGACGGTGTCTGGGAAATCTGTGCCGCCTTCGATTTCGCAACAGGCTGCTGCGAAATTGCCTCTGAACCCAATTTCGCAATAGGCTGTTGCGAAATCTGGACGCGTTCATTCCAGACCAGATAAAACTTCCGCATGTAGTCGAGATTGCGGTGCGAAAAGCCACTCCCAAACTCCTCCGTCAGCCTCACTGACAGCTCCTTCAACAGCTCGGAGCCATACGCCGCCCTTTTCGCACCCTTTTGCTCGTGCTCGACGATGCGGCGGCCAATTTCGAAGTTGGTCATCACCTGGAAGGTGTCCACGACGGTGGCGACGCCGCGCCGGGCGCTCTGGATGAGCTGGCGGACCTCGGTGAGCAGGCCTTTGAGGCTGTCCGGCTTGGGTTGGGCCGGGGTGCTGGCTTTCTGGAGGGCGGGCTTCTTTTTCATCACACGGTTCAGACTACGCCGGAAGGCGGGAAGTTGGCAAGATGCGGATTGAAGGTGGAGAGCTCGATCCATCTCGCCTTCGGCCATTCTACCCCAAGGCCATATTCCAGTCGCCAGATCATCCTTGTTGCTGCCTCCAGTTGAGTCCAAAGGAGGGCGGATGAACGCATTCTTCAATGACCTAGGCCGCCAGGTGCTCGCGCAGTGGAAAAAGGTGAACTTCTCCCTGGAGAAATTCCCCGCCATCGCCCGCAAAGCTCTCGAAGCTCGCCCGCCGAGCAAGCACGTCGCTCTGCCGGAGCTGATGCGGGAGTATCTGCTCAATGATGAGCAGCCGCTTCAGTCCATGTCCGGCTTTGGACAGCCAGAACTCATCGCCTACGAGAATCCGCGTTTTTACATCCAACTGCTCTTCTGGCTCGATGGCACCACGGACATCCATCAGCACGAGTTCTCCGGTGCCTTTCACGTCATGCATGGATCGAGCATCCACGCTCACTACACCTTTGAAAATGCCCGGAGCGTCACGCCGCATCTACGCCTGGGAGATGTGCGCATGAAGCAGATCGAACTGCTCGAAACCGGCCGCACCGTGTCCATCGTCTCCGGGCAAAGCTGCATTCATTCCCTCTTCCACCTCGATAGTCCGTCCGTCACCGTCGTCCTGCGCACCCACAATGACCCCGGCACCGGCCCGCAGTTCAACTACCTGCCGCCCCACCTCGCGGTGGACCCCATGCACGCGGACACCCTCACCATGCGCCGGAAGCAATTGCTCGACGTGCTGGAGCAGGGCGATGACCCCGCTTATGCCGGCCTCGTGAAGGAAATGCTCGGCACGCTCGATTTCGAGCGCGGCTTTTTCATTCTCCAGCACAGCATGGCTGCCCTGCGGGATCGCGGCGAGTGGCACGCCGCCTTGAAGATCTTCCGCCAGCGCCACGGCCAGCTCGCCGCGGGTGTGCAGACCACCCTCGAAGAAGGTGTGCGTCGTGATCTCATCAAAAACATGCGCAGCACCATCGCTGCGCCAGAGCACCGCTTCTTCCTCGCCCTGCTCATGAATGCCCCCACGCGGGCGGACCTCCTCACGCTCGTGAAACGCCGGCACCCCAAGCCCGCGCCAGTGGAGACGGTGATGCGCTGGGCCCAAGAACTCGCTGTCCTCACCGAGGACGGCGTGGAACTGCTCGATGCCGTCTTCCCCGCCACGCTCGATGCCGAGCTGGAAGACCAGCCGGAAATCTTCCTCAGCGCCCTGCGCCACTTCCTTTCCGGCAGCAAAAGTCTCCCTCCCGCCCTCCGTGGCCAGCCTCCCGCCGTGATCGAAGAACTGCACCAAGCCTTCGCCGCATCCACGCTTGGCATGCTGGTGGTTTGAAGCCCCTCTACCTGCCTCCACGATAGCTCTGCGCCAGCACCTCACCCAGTTTCAACACGCCGGCTGTATCGAGCACGAGCTTCTCGGGCTGTGGCGGCAAATCGAAGGCCTTGATGTGAATGAACGCTTTGTCAGCCGCCGCGATGGCAGCGAGATCAGCGGTGATGTCGAGGTTGCCGGGTCCTTTTTGGTCCGGCGGCAGTTGCTGGCTCACAAACCACTTCAACGAAGGCATCGCCAAATCTTGACGACTCTGCGCCACGGTTGATTGCAGCCACTTCGCGGCATGTCTGCGATATCCGCCGAAGGCCATGTCATTCTCGCCCGCATGATAAAAAATGCCCGCGAGCTCCACGCTGTGGCCTTGGTCCTTCAGCTCCTGCATCGCACTGCGGATGAACGCGATGAACGCCGGGTAAACATGCATGTCCTTGGCCGTCGTGCCCTCCGGCGTCCAGTCATTCATCTGAGTGCCGCTGTGCGTGAACTTGGCGATGGCGATGTTACCCTTCTCCGCGGCTCGCAGCGTCTTCGCGAAGCTCAATTCCGGCCCAAAGGTATCGTAAGCGCCCGCAGGGCCGAGCGGCTCCCAGCCCTTCGAAGTTTTGAAGCCGCCGCCGAGGCTGTATTTGAAGGCGATTTGAGCATCGTCACCCGCCGCCACGCCAAGTTCTTGTTGGAAAGCACGCTCGCCCTCCATGTTGCGATGTCCGGCGAGGATGAAGAGCTTCACCGCGCTGCCCTTGGCATAGGGCCAGGCATTGAGCGGCCTGTTGGTGCCGGTTTGGATGCCGAGCGTGCGCAGATACGCGTCCGCATGATTCACGCCGTGCTCGAGCTGCCCGAGCGTGCCGTAGTGATAGTGTAGTCCCGCTTCGCCACCGATCTCCACCGCGTTGTGCGAGGTGGGCACATAGTCCACCAGCGGGTCTGCTTCCGCGACCGCCTTCTGCGCCGTGCGAATCGCGAGCATGTTGTCGCGGTTGTCCATGCCCCAGATCGTTTTTGTGCAAAGCTCGCCGAGGTAGAAGCGCAGATTTGGCAGCTTCAAATCGCGACGCCAGAACGCGATGAAGTTCTTCAAGTTCGCCGCGTAGGCCGGCTTGAAGGCCTTGTCGAACATGTCGTTCTCCCCCTGATGCCACACGAAGCCTTCGATGCGATACGCGATCTTTTTACGATCCAACTCAGCCAGCGAGGCTCGGATATGCTCCAAAGCGAGCGGGTAAAGCTTGAAGCCGTCCGGCGTGTCCGGATTCCAGTCCTTGCCCAGCGTCGTGCCACCCGAAGCCACTTTGATCACCGCGATGGGTGCTTCGATGTTCTGTGATACCTTTTTGGCAAAACTCAGCTCCGGCCCGAAGTAATCACGCGTCGGCTGCATCGGAATCCATCCCTCCGAGGTCTCCATGTTTTCACGCCCGAGCTTGTAGGAGAACAAAACCTTCGCCTGCGGCTGATCCAGTCCCGCAAATGGCGGGAAGCGATGGATGTCCTTCACCCTCGAATGCGTGCCCACCATGTTCGACTGCCCCGCGAAGATGAAGACACGCAGGGTTTTCGTGTCGGAGCCTGTGCTGCGAGCGGTGACGGGGGCGATAAGGAAAAGTGCAGCGAGAAGCGTGCGGAATTTCATAACTGGTAAACGCGGTCAGATTCACGTAGCAAGGAAACGACTCGCTGACGGCTCCTTTTAAAGCTGCCTCAGCGTTGTTTGGCTATGCAAAAGTCCGTCGCTTAAGGCGGCATTCACGAGCTCGTGGCCGACTGCTGGCGTAGACCGCTCCAGCCAACGAGTTTTTGCTGCTGCTCATCCCAAAGGCGGAGAGAGGCGAGTTTCAGGCTGGAAAGCAGGGTGATCGGCTTCACGTGCTGGAACAACTCGTTCGCTTGGTGGCATCGCTCGAGGTTGTAATTCGGAATGCGGGGACTCAGATGATGAATGTGGTGGAAGCCGATATTTCCAGAGAACCACTGGAGCACACGCGGCAGCTTGTAGAACGAACTGCCTTCGAGAGCCGCCTTCGTGTAATCCCACTCCTTGGCATGTTCCCAGTAAACGTCTTCGAACTGATGCTGCACATAAAACATCCAGATGCCGGCTCCGCCACCCACCGTGATGATCGTCAGTTGAATGAGGACGTAGTTCATGATGCCAAAAGGCCAGGAGAGCAGCGCCGCCATGGCGAGGATGGCCACGTTCATTCCCCACACGGACATTTTCTCACGGAGATTCGCCTTCTTATGGGTGCGCCGCTGCCAGATGACAAAAACCAAGGCCGGTGCGATGACGAAGAGCACCACCGGATTTCTCGCCACGCGGTAGCAAAAACGCCTCCAGCGGGAGGATTCGAGGTATTCCTGCACGGTCATCGTCCAGATGTCTCCCGTGCCCCGACGGTCGAGATCACCGCAGCTCGCGTGGTGGATGGAGTGCTCCCAGCGCCAGTGGTGGTAGGGGGTGAAGGTCAGCAGCCCTGTGATGAAGCCGACGATGTCATTTGCCTTCGAGGATTTAAAGAAGGAGCCGTGGCCGCAATCATGGAAAATGATGAAGATGCGCACCAGAAAGAGGCCATTCAGAGCGGCGAGACCAAAGGTGATCCACGCGGACCAAGCCAGACTCAGGTACATGAGATACCAAATCGCCGCAAAGGGGATCAAGGTGTTACACAACTGCCACACGGCCTTCGGCACGGAAGGCTTTTGGAAGGGCAAAACGAGCGGCTTCCAAGTGGAGGCACTGATCTTGGGTTGCGTGAGGGGAGGCGTTGTGGAGATGCCGGGTTGGTTCATCACGCATCCGTTGGCACGGAATGCCCTGAAACGCTAGCTCGTGTTTGCGGCGATCCCCTTCATTTTGCGCATGTTGAGGACCCGAAGAAACGAACATGAGTGCCGAAGTTGAGGTGGCTAAGATGGCAGGCATAGCGTTCTTTTTCATGGAGGATAAGAACTATGCAGAAAGTGAACTAGCTGTTCAAAATCATGAACATCACTTTTCGCTTGATGCGGCGATTTACCACCGTGGCATCGGAAGCCGTTTGCACGGTTTAACATCCCCCTCATAAAACATCTCACACTCACTCTCGTCGGCTTTTTGTTTGTTCTCAGTCCATGGCGCAGACTCCGCCCCCGCATCCGTAGCCCTTTGCTTCGCCTGCCATGGTCCAGATGGCAAAGGCATCGTTGCTGGCACGCCCAATCCGATGGCACCTCCTTTCGCCGGTTCCAAATTCGTCAATGACGGCGACGGCGAGGTCATGGCCTCCGTCGTGTTCACCGGCATCGCCAAAGAGGATGCCAAGTTCCTCGGCATGATGGCTCCTCTGGGTGCCGTGTTGACCGATGACCAGCTCGCGGAAGTGCTCACCTATGTGCGTGGCAACTTCACCAATAAATCCTCCGCCGTCACCGCTGCGCAGGTGAAGGCATGGCGCGAAAAGTAAAATGGTAAGCCCATGCAGAAGCGCGCTGACATTGAAAAGCTGCTCAAGCCAGCCGCCGCTTTTTTGACAAAGTGGGGCGAAAAGCTCACCAAGGTCATCGAGCAACGCGCCAGCAAATAACGACTGCTCTTTGACCTGTCTGGATGCCTTGCCGCATCCCGATGGATCACTGCAACTTCCGCTCCCGCCCCACGTTTCCTCGCCCGCACCATGATCCGCTTTTTCGCCGCGCTTTTTCTTTCCACCGCCGCCTTCGCCACTAACCGGCCGAATATCCTCTGGCTCACCAGCGAGGACAACGGCCCAAACTACGGCTGCTTTGGCGATAAATACGCCGTCACACCCAACATCGATGCACTCGCGGCTCGTGGCATCCGCTTCAAGCGAGCTTGGTCAAACGCTCCCGTCTGCGCTCCGGCCCGCACCTGCCTCATCAGTGGTCGCTGGGCTCCGGCGGATGGGGCTGAGCACATGCGCAGCTTGGTTCCGATGCCAGCTGGCCACAAAATGTATGCGCAGGTGCTTCGTGAGACTGGTTACTACTGCACGAATAACAGCAAGGAGGATTACAACCTCGACCGCGCCCCGGTGAAAGGCGCAGACGCCGTGTGGAATGAGAGCAGTGGCAAGGCGCACTACAAAAACCGCGCCTCCGGGCAGCCCTTCTTTGCCATCTTCAACGATACCGGCACCCACGAGAGCCAGATCCGCCGCCGCCCACACAGACTCATCCACGATCCGGCCAAGGCTCCCCTGCCCTCTTTTCATCCCGATACTCCTGAGGTGCGCCACGATTGGGCGCAGTATTATGACAACATCACCACGATGGACTCCGGCATCGGCAAAAAGCTCGCCGAACTCGAAGCCGCCGGTCTCGCCGAGGACACGATCATCATGCTTTATGGCGATCACGGCGCGGGGATGCCACGCTTCAAGCGCTGGCCTTACAACAGCGGCCTGCAAATCGGCCTCATCATGTATTTCCCGGAGAAATGGAAGCACCTCGCGCCCCAAGGCTATGCCCCAGGAACTGCCAGCGATGAGCTGGTGCAGTTCATCGACCTCGCGCCCACGCTGCTGAGCATCGCGGGCGTCAAACCACCCGCTTTCATGCAAGGCCGCGCCATCTGCGGCTCGCATTCCGCTGCCACGCCGAACAATTTCATCCACGGCTTCCGTGGCCGCATGGATGAGCGCTACGACTGCACACGCAGCACCACGGATGGGCGTTATGTCTATGTGCGCCAGCTCATGCCGCACCTGCCCTACGGCCAGTATTTGAACTACATGTTCCAACAGGCCACCACCCGCGTGTGGAATGATCTTTTCACCGCCGGAAAGCTGACCGAGCTGCAAAGCCGCTTCTGGCAGCCCAAAACCGCCGAAGAGCTTTACGACCTCCAAAGCGATCCCTGGGAGACGAAGAACCTCGTCGCCTCCAAAGACCACGCCGCTGATCTCGAACGCCTCCGCGCCGCTCAAGATGCCTGGCTGCTGCAAACACGCGATCTCGGCCTCATCCCCGAAGCAGAGCGGCTCGCCATCGCGAAAGGCGGCTCGCCTGCCGATGCACTCAAAGACTGGCCTTTCCACCACATCCTCGATGCTGCCAAGCTCGCCGCGAACCGCGCCGAAGGCGTCGAAAAGCTCGCGCCTTTGCTCAAGCATGAAAACGCCGCTGTCCGCTACTGGGGAGCCATGGGTCATCTCATTCGCGGCAGCGCCGATGCCGCCGCGTTGAAGCCTTTGCTCCAAGACAAGAGCGCCAGTGTGCGCATCGCCGCTGCTGAGGCTCTAGGCGATATCGACACGCTGCTCGCCAGTGCCAGCGTAGATGAAAAACCTTACCTCGAAGCTCTCGAAGCCCTCAACGCCCTCGACCGCCTCAAGTCCCGTCTCGGCCCCAAAAAGGCTGCGGTGCTCGCCCTGCCCTCGAAAGCCCCCAAAGCAGTCGAAAAGCGCCTCAAAGAATACGTCACCCGGTTGATGGAGCACATTAGCGAGTGAAAGCTGGCCACCAGCCATGCCCGCCACTCTCCAAGTCATCGCCACCCTGCGCACCTGCTACACCGATAAATTCGGCGTGCCGCGCCAGTCCGGCCTCGTGCCTGCGGCGTGGGGCGTGATCGAGTTTGAACCCGCCTTCCGGCGTGTGGAGGCCGTGCGCGGCATCGAGGAATTCAGCCACCTGTGGCTCATCACGCAGTTTCACCTGGTCGGGAAGGAGCCAGCCTCGCTCACCGTGCGTCCACCGAGGCTCGGCGGGAATGAAAAGCGCGGCGTCTTTGCCACCCGCTCGCCGTTTCGCCCGAACCGCCTCACGCTCAGTGTCGTGAAACTCGAACGCATCGAGTGGGAAGGTGAGCAAGCGCCAAGACTCTTCGTCAGCGGCGTGGATCTCGTGGATGGCACGCCCGTGTTCGACATCAAGCCCTACATCCGCTATGCCGATAGCGTACCGGATGCCCGCAGCGGCTTTGCCGATGAGGTGCCGCCATCCCTGCCCGTCACTTGGGAATGCGAAAGCTCTGTGCCAGATGAGGTGCGCCTCATCATTGATCAATCGCTCGCCCAACAGCCGCAACCCGCCTATCACGAAGAGCCGAACCGCCTCTACGCCACCGAGATCGCCGGCTGGCGTGTGACCTGGCTTGCCCACGAAGACAGTGCCCGCGTGCGAAGCTGCGAGCCACAGAATTGAACCACCCTTTCATGCCAGATCCCACCCTTCCGATCCGCGCCGCCACGGAAACCGCCCTCGCCCACGGCATCACGCCTGACCGTTGTGACATCCTGCAAAACAGCAGCACCCTCGTTTTGCGCCTCACCGAGACTCTCGTGGCCCGCGTCGTGCAGGATCGCGATGGCCCACGCCAAGGCACCGAATGGTTCGCCCGCGAAAACGCCATTGCGCAGCATCTCACGAGAAACGGAGCGCCCGTCATTCCGCTGCATCCCGACCTTCCACCCGGCCCGCATGAGCATCTCGGCTATCCGCTGAACTTTTGGGAATTCGTCACCCGCACGGATGCCGAGCCTGATCCGCGAGAAATCGGCCTCACGCTCAAAAAGTGCCACGAGGTGATGAAAGCCTTCCCCGAGCCACTGCCGCATCTCGCGATCCTTTCCGAAAGCCTCGCCATCCTGAACGACCGCCCGCTTTTCCCCACTGAAACGCAAAACATGCTCCGCCAGCACCTGCAAACCTCCCTACAAGTGCTCGCCGGTTACCCGCATCAGCCGCTCCATGGCGATGCGCATGCCGGAAACCTCATGCAAACCACCCGCGGCCTGCTTTGGACCGATTGGGAGGACACCTTTTCCGGCCCCGTGGAGTGGGATCTGGCCTCTATCATCTGGAATGCCCAGCTCTTCGATCACGATCACACCACTGTCTCCGCCATCCGGAATGCCTACGGCCCCGTGGATGAAAAAGCCCTCCAGCAGTGCCTCATCGCCCGCGCCGCCGTGATCACCACCTGGTATCCCCTTTTATATCCGAATCCGAACGAAGACCGGCAGCGCAAGCTCCGGGTCCGGATCGACTGGCTGGCGACCCTTTGACGAACAAACCTCCGCCTTGACCTCTCGACCACCTTGACCCATTTGACAGCCCGTCCATGCCCCCCTCCGACCTTCCCCGCACCCTCGCCATTGGTTCCGACCACGGCGGCCTCGTGCTCAAAAACGCCGTCGCGGCGCATCTGAAGGCGGCGGGCTATGTGATCGAGGACGTGGGCACGCACACGATGGACAGTGTGGACTACCCGGACTTCGCGGAAATGGTCAGCGAGCGTGTTTTGGACGGCCGCGCCGATGCGGGCATCCTCGTTTGCACCACCGGCATCGGCGTCAGCATCGCCGCGAACCGCCACGCCGGCATCCAGGCCTCCCTCGTGAGCGATGTGGAGACCGCCAAGATCACCCGCGAGCACAACGCCTCGAACATTCTTTGCCTCGCCGGCAAAACCACACCCGAAGCGCTGGCGAAAGACATCGCCACCGCCTGGCTCGCCACCCCCTTTGCTGGAGGCCGTCATGGCCGCCGCGTCGATAAAATGAACACCCAAGCCCACCCCCTCAGCATCCTCGCCTCCGCCGATCCCGCCGTCGCCCACATCATCCAGGGTGAGCAGCATCGCCAGCAGGACCACATCGAGCTCATCGCGAGCGAAAATTTTACCAGCCGCGCCGTCATGGCGGCTCAAGGTAGCTGCCTCACGAACAAATACGCCGAAGGTTACCCCGGCAAACGCTGGTATGGTGGCTGCGAGGAAGTGGACAAGGTCGAGCAGCTCGCCATCGACCGCGCGTGCGAGCTTTTCGGCGCCAAATTCGCCAACGTGCAGCCCCATTCCGGCTCCCAGGCCAATGCCGCCGTCTATTTCAGCGTCCTCCAGCCCGGCGACAAAGTGCTCGGCATGAACCTCGCGCACGGCGGCCATTTGACCCACGGCAACCCCGCGAACTTCAGTGGACGTCTTTACCAGTTCTGCCAATACGGCGTCAGCCAGAGCGACGAACTCATCAACTACGACGAACTCGCCGAAGTCGCCCTGCGTGAGAGGCCCAGGATGATCACCGCCGGTGCCAGCGCCTACCCGCGCATCATCGACTTCAAAAAGATGAGCGAGATCGCCAAAAGCGTCGGTGCTTATCTTTTCGTCGATATGGCCCACATCGCCGGCCTCGTCGCTGGTGGCGCGCATCCTTCGCCGATGGAATACGCCGACTTCGTCACCACCACCACGCACAAAAGCCTGCGTGGCCCCCGTGGCGGCATGATCCTCACCAACAACGAGGACCTCTTCAAAAAGATCCAAAGCCAGGTCTTCCCCGGCGTGCAAGGCGGCCCACTCATGCACGTCATTGCCGCGAAAGCCGTCTGCTTCGGCGAATGCCTCAAGCCTGACTTCAAAACCTACACCGCCCAGGTCGTCAAAAACGCCCAGGCGCTCGCCGCCGCGCTCATGGCCCTCGGCTACCGCATCGTCAGCGGCGGCACGGATAATCACCTCATGCTCGTCGATCTGCGTCCGAAAGGCCTCAACGGCAAAATCGCCAGCGAGACCCTCGACAAGGCGGCTATCACCGTGAACAAAAACGGCATCCCCTTCGACACCGAGAAGATCACCCTCGGCGGCGGCATCCGCATCGGCACCCCCGCCGTGACGACCCGCGGCATGAAAGAGGGAGAGATGACCCAAATCGCCGCCTGGATCGACCTTGCGCTCACCAACCGCGAAAATGACGCCGTCTTGGCCGAGATTCGCAAAGAGGTGAGTGCGATGAATCAACGGTTTCCGCTACCTTGAAGCCAAATTACAGGCTCTAATCACACTGCGGGATGTCGAAGGACATCCCGCTTTTTTTGGATCAGAAGGACGGGGGGCTTGGTCATGCGGCAAAGAGGGCTGGAGGTGCGGGCAGGAGTGCCCGCATCACTTCATGAAAAAGGGCCATGCGGTGAAGCATGGCCCTTGTGGGGATTGAGGATGAACGGACTGGAAAGTCCGCTCTACGGAGGGGATCAGACGGTGCCGAAGATGGTGTGGCCGGTGCTGAGGAGGTCGTTGCAGGCTTCCTTCATGCGGTCGCAGAGGCCTTGCTCGCCCTTCTTCAGATAGGCACGGGGATCGTAGGCTTTTTTGTCACCGATCTCGCCGTCGATCTTGAGGACGCCGTCGAAGTTTTTCATCATGTGGGTGACGATGGGACGGGTGAAGGAGTATTGAGTATCGGTGTCGATGTTCATCTTGATGACGCCGTAGCCGAGGGTCTCGCGAATTTCTTCGAGCGGGGTGCCGGAGCCGCCGTGGAAGACGAGGTCCATCTCCGCGGCAGCGCCGTATTTGGCGGTGACGGCGGCCTGGCCGTCCTTGAGGATGGTGGGCTTGAGTTTGACGGCGCCGGGCTTGTAGGAGCCGTGGACGTTGCCAAAGGTGGCGGCGAACATGAAACGGCCGATGCCGTTGAGGGCTTCATAGACGGCGACCATGTCTTCCGGGGTGGTGTAGAGCTTGTCATTGGCGACGCCGGAAGTGTCGTGACCGTCTTCCTCACCGCCGACGACGCCGGCCTCGACTTCGAGGATGATGTCGAGCGCGGCGCACTCTTTAAGGAGTTCCTTGGAGACTTTGATGTTCTCTTCGAGGCTGAGCTCGGAGCCGTCGAACATGTGGGAGTTAAAGAGATTACCTTTGCCAGCTTCACGACGTGCCTTGGTGGCGGCGAGGAGGGGCTTCAAAAACTTCTCGACGTTCTTGGGATGGCAGTGATCGGTGTGGAGGGCGACGAGGACGTTGTAACGCTCCGCGAGGATGTGGACGGCCTCAGCGAGGACGATGGCTCCGAGGGCCATGTCTTTGACGGAGGTGCCGGAGGCGAACTCACCACCGCCGGTGGAAACCTGGATGATGCCGTCGGATTTGCTCTCGGCGAAGGCCTTCAAGGCTCCATTGATGGTTGGCAGGGAGGTGACGTTGATGGCGGGATAGGCATAACCACCCTTCTGGGCGGCATCGAGCATGGCACGGTATTGAGCGGGAGTGGCGACGGGCATCTTTGAATTTTAGATTGGGGATTTCTGATTCCTGATTCGGAGAGCTGAGAGCATGAATCAGGAATCAAGATTCATGAATCAGGTGTTGAGCAAGCAGTGAGCGGGCCAGCAGCAGTGATTTAATTGAAACTGCGGATGGCTCCGACGCGGACGCGACGGGTGCTGTGGGCTTCATCGCCAGGAAGATCGATCTCGTCTCCGGGGACGTGCCCGATGAGGGCTTTAGCCTTCTCGGAGAGATAGGAGATGATGTTTTTGTCAGTATCACCGTCCCAGGCGCCGAGGATGCTGAGGCTTTCGGTGGTGCCATCGGCGAGATCGGTGAGTTCGACGACAGTGCCGATGCCGACTTTGTCGTTGGGAGTGCCGGCGAAATCGGTGCCGTGAGCGTGACGGATCTCACGTTCACATTTGCCCTGCATTCGGAGGAGGACGGCCTGCTGATCACGGGCGGCTTTGTAACCACCGTTTTCGCGAAGGTCACCTTCGGCACGGGCGATCTGGATTTCCTTCTTGTTTTCAGGAATCTGGACGTTCACGAGGTCTTCGAGTTCCTTCTTTTTGCGCTCAAGGGATTCCCAGGAGACGATGAGGCGGTCATCCTGGCGGGCGGTGGCATTTTCAGCCATCATGGCTTCCATTTCAGGGCGCGATTTGATGATGCGAGCCATGAGGGAGCGGCTGGTGAGGTCATCAAAGGCGGAGCTGCCAAGGATGCGTTTGGCGAGAAGGCGGATGTCCTCTTCCTCGGCATCGGCGACCATTTCGCCGAGCAGGCCAGAATCTTCGGAGAGGAGACTCTGGAGGCGTCCGGTGCGCTTGGGGCCGCCTTCCATCTGATCGTAGTCGATGACATCGAGGATGGCGTGGCCGAGGTCGATATCGAAGCAGGATTCGGCGAGGCCTTTGCGCTCGCGGGCCATCCAGATGAGGAGATCGGCGCTGAGGTTGCGATTGCGGAGGCACTTTTTGAGGGCATCGGCGAGGACATCGAGCTCGTCGTTGTCGTTGAGGACGATGGCGATCTCAGCGACGGCCTTGCCGCCGGTGCGGGTGAGCTGCTGGAGGATTTCAGGCACCCAAGCACGATCCGGGAAGGCGGTGGGGAAGGCGCGGTAAACGCGAGCCAGTGCGGCGGAGGCGAGCGTCTTGATGGAATCGGCCAAAATAGCGCGGGTCTCGGAGACGAGATCGGCAAGCTTCAAGCTGCCGAGCGGGGCGGTGGTGCCGAGGTTTTCGATAAGCTCATCACGGGCGAGGAGCAGCTGGACGCTTTCCTTGAGCTGGAGTTTGTAGCTCTTGCGGACGGTATCGGTGATGTCCTGGAAGATGGGGACGAGCTCGGTTTTGGCGTCTTCGAAGAGGTCGAGGTCTTTTTGGATGCTGGCGAGGGCGGCGAGCTTGCCCTTGAGATCGCGGACGGCAAGGAAGCTCTTCACCATGACGGTGCCGGGCTTTTCCGTCTGATCGCGGAGGATGAGCTTTTCGGCTCGTTTGGCCGGGACGACGACGTGGCGGTGGGCTTTGAGGGCCTTTTTGGCGGTCTCCCACCAGCGCTTGTATTCAGCCTCGGGGATGATTTTGCCCTTCAGGAGAATTTCGAGGCCGTCGAGTGAGAGAGTGTTGCCGCTGCTTTTGAGAGCCAGCTCGACGAGAGCGGGAGCGTTGTCTTTGGCGAGGGCTTTGAGGCCATCGAGATCGCTGAGGCGGCGGGCGAGAATACTATCACTTGGGAGGATTTCCAGGGAGTTCGCCGCGAAGCCGAGCTTCATGGTGTGGCCTAGTTTGCCTTCGAAGTCGATGCCGATACGATCTCCGAGGAGATCCCATTCGGTGATGCGACCGATGCCCCAGCTTTTATGCTGGACGGCGGTGCCGGGTTCGAGCTTGGAGATTTTTTCTGCATCTGCGCCGGAGAGCTTGCCGGCTGCCACAAGATTTTGCACCTCTGGATTCATGGGGAGGTGAGATTAGACGCTGGGAGGGCTGTGGCAAGGGATGGTTTCAAGTAGGGGTGAAAGGACCCGCCTTTTCAAAAATAAAACTTCCCTTTTGGCCGGTATATTTTGTAGGCTCTTGGGCATGAGCACGACAAATCCATCTAAGATTTTGACAGCCGCAGAAGTTGTCAAGCAGGAGCGGACCGAGGTGGAGAGGCAGCGGAATGTGCGCTTTTCCGGTCAAGCTCAGCAGCCCGAAGAGAATGAAAATCATATGGGCCTATGCTTTTCTGGCGGCGGCATCCGCAGTGCCACGCTGAACCTGGGCATCCTCCAGGGCTTGCAGGAGACGGGCGTCCTCAAACAGGTGGATTACCTCTCCACGGTCTCCGGCGGTGGCTACATCGGCTCGTGGTTCTGCGCCACACGGCATCGGCTGGCTGCGGCAGCAAAAGCGAAAAACGAGGTAGCGGCCGAACTGCTCAAAGGTGACCGCTTTCTCATCGAGGACGAGTCCCCTGGACTCGGCTCCCCGATGCTGCGGCACCTGCGCCAGCATGCCCGCTATCTAGCGCCTGAGGCTGGAATCACCAGTGGGGATCTCTGGACGATGATCTCGATCTGGACGCGGAACACGCTGCTGATGCAACTAACGGTATTCATGGCGCTGTTTTTCCTCATTTCGTTCTTCCAGGCCGCACCGCTGGTTTTTCAATGGCTGGTGCGGGATGGCAGCCCATACTCGCTCCTTTGGTTTGGCATGACCATCGTGCAGATCCTTTGTGTCGCGACGGCGTCGGCATGCGGTTTGTGTGAGTTGAGGAAGGTGTTGAAGGGAAATAAGCAGGAGCAGATCAAAGCCGGGGCCGGCATGCCTGCTGTGGTCATCACGGGATGCCTAGCCATCGCCTCGGTCTGCGGTGGAGCGCAGATCTTTGCGGGGTTCGCGGATGGTCAAAAAAGCGTGTGGGCGGATACTCCCTGCCAGATCTTTGCTGGGCTGCTGGCTCTCTCCAGCAGCATTATGATGGGAATGGCACGACGTTACCAATTCCCGCCGGAAAAGAAATGGGGGCGAGTGATGCGGGAGGCACTGATCCATCTGGCCTGTTTTCCGGCACTTGCCGCAGCGGTCATGGCAGTGATCTGGCTGCTGGCGAAGGTTTTTCACGCCATCGGCAGCGCCCATCTGGAGTCCAGCTTTGATGCCCCCGTGCTGACCGACTACTATACGGCAGGGGCGATCGCCTGGAGCAGTGTGGTGACGGTGCCGCTGCTACTGGGAGGCTATGGCTTAGTTATGATTGTGGCTACGGGCCTGCTGGGAGGGCATGCTTGGGAAGTAGCTATGGAGTGGCTGGCACGGGCGGGAGCTTGGATGGTCATGGCACTGCTGCTCAGCGGGCTGGTGCTGGCGGTAGCAGTGGCTGGGCCGGTGTGGGTGGATTATTTATTCTCCGGCGAGGTGTCCAATTGGCTTCGCTCCACCATCGTCGGTGGCTGGGTGGCTGGATCCATCGGAGCAGTGGTCATGGGCCATAGTGAATCTACAAACGGCAGCCCCGCAGAAGGCGGCGTGAAAAAAAAAATTACTTAGCCTTCTGCCACTGCTGCTATTGGCAGGTCTGCTGCTTTCTCTCAGCTGGCTGGTGCGGGAGGCTTTTTTATATGTGTTGGAGGATTGCCACCAAAACATCCCTCACGGCATCGGCGGCTTCGTGCTGGAATATTTTTTCCATGGGGAGGGCTTCGAGTCAGTCTGGTTGGCCGTGACGGGCGTTTCAGGCCTCGCCGCGCTGCTGCTCATTTGGCGGGTAGACATCAACCAGTTTTCCATGAACCCATTTTACCGCAATCGTCTCGTGCGCTGCTACCTGGGTGCCAGCCGCGCACATGAGATGAAAGAGGGAGAACGCTATCCTCACGGAGCCACCGGCTTTGATTTCGATGATGACATGAAACTCAAGGATTTCGCAGGTGCGAAGGCGGATGAAGCAGGCTATCCCGGCCCTTACCATATCATCAACACCGCTGCGAACACCGGCGCCAGTGCTGGAATGGACGTGCAGGACCGCAGCGCAGAATCCTTTATCCTCACTCCGCTGCACGCTGGCTTCAATTTTGCCCGCTACTCCATGCCGGAGGCCATGCGTGAATCCAAGGAAGAGCATGTTACCCACCGCGCCTACTGTAAAACGGAGCGTTACGGCGGCGGATGGACCCTCGGGCATGCGCTTTCGGTCTCTGGAGCCGCCGCCAGCCCGAATAGTGGCTACCATACCTCCCCGCTGGTGGCCTTCATGCTCACCATCTTCAATGCCCGCCTCGGCTGGTGGGCGCCGCATCCGGGCAAAAAGAAGGCCGGCCACGAACGTCCAAACCGCTGGTATGGCTTTCTCGGCTGCCTCATCAACGAACTCACCGGCTCTGCCAGCTTGAAACAAAGATTCATTTACCTCTCTGATGGTGGCCACTTCGAAAACCTCGGTCTCTACGAACTCGTCCGCCGCAGGTGCAAAGTCATCATCGTGGGAGATGGCGAATGCGATCCCAGCTACAATTTCCAAGCCCTCGGCACTGCCATCCGCCGCTGCCAGGTGGACTTCGGTGCCAAGATCGACATCGAAACGCGTGACATCGTGCCAGATCCTGCCGCGGGTCTCAGCCGCTCCCACGGGGCCTTTGGCACCATCACCTATGCAAATGGCGAAAGCGGGAAGCTCATCTACCTGAAGGCCTCCATAACCGGAGACGAGAGCCTCGCCGTGCGTCAATTCCGTGGGGAAAACCTCACTTTCCCCCACGAGAGCACTGGGGACCAGTTCTTCAGCGAATCGCAATTTGAAAGCTACCGCGAGCTCGGTAGGCAAATCGCCAAAAAAACCTTCCACCCCATCCCGCACCTCCATCAGACTAAAAAAGAGACCTCGATGCAGTGGCTCAGCCGCCTGCATCAATACTGGAGCCCGCCTGCCCGAGTCTCCTCCGCCAGCTTTATCAATCATTCCGTCCAGCTCACCGCCATCTGGCGGGAGACCCAAAAAGACCCGGCTCTGGCAGACTTCGACACCGTGATCATGCCAAAATGGAGTCTATTGCATAACATTTGCTGCGGACTTCCGGTGGATGCCAAAACTGAGCAAGTTCTGGCCGCCCCCCTCGCCCTTGCCCCGGAACCCGCCCGCAAGGCCGCCTACCTCTGCCAGGAGCTGCTCCAACTCATGGAAAACGTTTACCTGGATCTCGATCTGCATCACGCCGCCGGCCACGAGGATCACCGCGGCTGGATGGAACTCTTCAAATACTGGGCCAAACAACCCGCCGTCCGCCAAGCTTGGCGGTATTCCCATCAAACCTTTGGCGAGCGCTTTGAGACCTTCTGCGACGAGGTTTTGAACATGCCGGCCACATCCACGCCCGCCGCCGACTCACTTTCCTGATAATCGTTGTTGCCAAACCACGGTAAATTTAGTTAAACAAACCTAGTTCCATGAAAAACCGATTCGTACTCATCGCCCTCGCCGCCTTCTCCCTCGTCGGCTCCGCCTCTGCGGACATCCAGTCGCCTCCGGGACATCATTATAACTGGAGCCGCAAGCTCAGCCGCGGCCTCGGCAACATGGTCTTCAGCCCCATGGAATACGCCACCCGCTGGCGTTACACGAATGCTGAGTCTGGCCCTCTCGCCGCCATCTCCGATGCCGCCATCGAAGGCTCCAAGCGCAGCGTGGTCCGCCTCGTCACTGGTGCCTATGAAATCCTGACCTTCCCCTTCCCTTCCTGGAAGCTGACCTACCGCCCGCCTTTCTACCGCAAGGAGTATGTGGACAACTGGTGGGGTTACACCGAGTTCCCACAGGACTTCGGCCAGATGACTCAGACGACCTACTCGCGTAGTCAGGGCTGGTAACAACCCTCCGATGATTTCCAAAAGGCGCAGGCTGTCACGGCCTGCGCCTTTTCTTTTTGCAAAAACACCGCCCCGCTGCCATCTCAGCGCCCGCCATGCCCGCCGCCGATATTGACATCCAAAAAGTCGCCAAGCTCTCCCGTCTCTCGCTCACGACGGAGGAAGCTGCGCACTACGAAAAGCAGCTCAACGGCGTCCTCGCCTACATCGACACGCTCACCGCCCACGATCTTGGCGATGTGGAGCCCACCGCACATGCGATGCCGGTCTTTGATGTGCTCCGCGTGGATGAAGAACGCCCCGGCTTCACCCAGGAACAATGCCTCTCAAACGCGCCCAAACGCGCCGGCGATCAGTTCCAAATCCCCAAAGTCATCGAATAACTCATGTCTCTCGCCACTTCGACCATCGCCCAGCTTCGCCAGCGCCTCACCGCCGGGGAAATCACACCGCGTGACATCGTGCAGGATGTCGCCAAGGCCATCGAGAGCCGCAACGGCGAACTCGGAGCCTACCTCAGCTTCGACACGGAGACCGCGCTGAAGGAAGCCGATGCCGCCGACAAGTCCCTGCCGCTCGGTGGCATCCCGATTGGCATCAAGGACAACATGAACGTCACCGGCCAGCCCTGCACCTGCGCCTCCAAGATCCTCGCAGAGAACTACACCGCGCCTTACGACGCCGGAGCCATCCAAAAACTCCGCCAGGGCGGTGCCTTGCCCTTTGGCCGCTTGAACATGGATGAATTTGCCATGGGTTCGAGCACGGAAAACTCCGCGCTTGGCATTACCCGCAATCCTTGCGATGCCAGCCGCGTGCCTGGCGGTTCCAGCGGTGGCAGTGCCGCCGCCGTCGCCGGAGACATCGCCATCGCCGCGCTAGGCAGCGATACGGGCGGCTCGATCCGTCAGCCCGCCGCTCTTTGCGGCTGCGTGGGCTTGAAGCCGACTTATGGCCGTGTGTCACGCTTCGGCTTGGTGGCCTTCGCCTCCTCGCTCGATCAGATCGGCCCCATCACGAAGACCGTCGAAGATGCCGCGTTGCTGCTGAACCATCTTTGCGGCAAAGACGGTCGTGATTCCACCTCCCTCGATGTGGAAGTTCCGGACTTTACCGCCGGCATCGGCAAGGACATCAAGGGGCTCCGAGTCGGCCTGCCGAAGGAATACTTCATCGACGGCACGCACGCCGGCGTCTCCGCCGCCGTCGATGCCGCCATCAAGAAGCTCGAAAGCCTCGGTGCCATTATCGAGCAGATTTCCCTGCCACACACCGAGCTCGGCGTGGCCACTTACTACGTCCTCGCCCCCGCCGAGGCCTCCGCGAACCTCGCCCGCTTTGACGGCGTGCGTTACGGCCACCGCAGCAGCAGCGCCACCGACCTCATGGAGCACTATTTGAAGAGCCGCTCCGAAGGTTTCGGCCCCGAGGTGAAGCGCCGCATCCTTCTCGGCACCTACATGCTCAGCAGCGGCTACTACGATGCCTATTACCTGCGTGCTCAAAAAGCCCGCACGCTCATCCGCAACGACTTCACCGAGGCCTTCTCGAAGGTCGATGTCATCATCTCACCCACCAGCCCCGCCCCGGCACACAAGCTCGGCGAGTTGAAGGACAATCCCCTCGCCGCTTATCTCGAAGACGTTTTCACCATCCCGGTGAATCTCGCGGGCCTTCCCGGCATCAGCGTGCCCTGCGGTGATGTGGAAGTCGATGGCGTGAAACTCCCAGTCGGCCTGCAAATCATCGGCAAGCCGCTCGATGAGGTCACGGTGCTCCGTGCCGCGCATGCCTACGAGCAGGCTCGCTGATCACTCCCCTACCCTAACGATCCCTCGCTCGATGGCGATGGCCACGGCATTGGTGCGGTCAAAGGCATCCAGCTTCTCCAAAATGATGCTGATGTGCAGGCGGATGGTGCCCATGCTCAGCTTCATGAGACCCACGATCTCTTTCGTGCTCTGGCCGCGGACGAGCAGACGGAGGATCTCCATCACGCTCCGTGAGCGGCTTGCGTTTTTTCGCGGGCTTTGAGCTTCGCATTGATGGCGGCGGGAAAGTAGCCTTTACCTCCGGCGATGGTGCGGATGGCATCGAGCACCTCCTCGCACTCGCAGGACTTGGTGAGATAGCCACGGGCACCGGCGCTGACGGCGCGGTAGATGTCCTCCTCGCCATCGAGGATGGTGAGCATGAGCACGCGGGCATCGAGAAACTCGTTGCGGATGATGGACACCGTCTGCACGCCGTTTTGATCCGGCAGATCGTAATCCATGAGCACCACATCCGGCCGGCGAAGGCGGAATTGCTCCACCGCCTTCGCTCACTTGCAGCCGAGCACCAATCGCAAAGGGCTTTGCGGGCCGCTTTTCCTCGGGAACGCCCACGCAGATGCCCTCGGTGCCGTCGTGAACAAACAACACACCCCAGTCGGGATGGTAGAAAGTGGTCACCGCTTCGATTTTCACCGGTGGATGCTCCCGCGCCTTGTCTGGCACCATTCTGCGAATGTCGCGGATCGAGCCAATCGGCTCCGCGCCCATCAGGTGAAGGGCGAACCAAAGAAAGACGATGAGGCGGAATGCCGACATGTAGGCGGATACTACTCACACGCTCCGTTGGAAACGAGTTGTTCATGTGACTAAATGCCCACGCATCTCGCCATGGGCGGACGGACTTTTACCATGGACAGCCAGCGCAGAACATGTTGCCATCGGCCATGCTCCGACGCGTCCTTTTTCTACTCGCCGCTCTCATCACCTGCTACGGCCTCTGGTGGTTGTTTTTGCGCTCTGCCGAACGGCAGATCCTCGCCGCGCAGGAGACCTTCATTGAGGCTTTGGAGGAGCATGATTGGGAAAAAGTCTCTCTCATGCTCGCCCCTGATTTTGTCGGACCGCAGGGCCTGAACGCCCAAACCGCCATGCCGGAGCTTCAAAAGGCCCTCGGTGGCTTTGTTACGCTCGATATCGAAGCCCAAGATCCCACCGTGCAGGCCTCACCCAAGCTCGGCGTCAGCTCCCAGCGCATCAAAATCATCGGCCTCGGCAGTTCCTTCGCCATCGCCGTGCGTGAGCGGGCAAACCAGCTCGAGACGCCGTGGCTGCTTCATTGGCGCAAAACGGGCTTCTGGCCTTGGGACTGGGAGCTCACCCAGGCTCACAACGACTCGCTCTAAGCATTTTCTGCCTCGCCGGGATCCCACGCCTCCATCGCCAAACTCGCCGCCCCGAGCGCCCCGGCCTCGCGACCGAGCTGGGTGGGTCTGAGCAGCAGCGGCGAATGTTTGAGCGCCGGGATGCAGTCGAGGCTGCGAGCCATCACCGCCTCACAGAATCGCGTCCCCAGCGCCGTGAGTGGCCCATGGAGGAAAAACACCCGCGCATCCAGCATGAGCTGCACCAGCCCCAGCACACGAGCGTAGTCCGTCACCACCGCCTCCCAATCACTGCCCCCTTTATCAGCCAGCTTTCCGAGAGCCTCGCGCAGATCCTCCGGTGGCTCTTCTGAGCTGCCCGATAGATCACGCCAGACACGCGAGGCGGAAAGAGCCTGATGAATCTGCCGCGTGCCGCCTTCCAAAGGCCATGGCAGCATGCCGATCTCACCGGTGGCATGATGCGCCCCCGAGAGCAGGCGGCCCATCTTCACCACACCAAGGCCAAAGCCCTGCCGAGCACGAACAATGACAAAATCCTGCTCCTCACGACCTTCCCCAAACCATCGCTCAGCCAGGGTGATGACGTGGAGATTGTTCTCCACCAGCACCCGCGCCTTCAGCTGCTCGGCCAGTAAATCAGCGAGCGGCACCTCTTTCCAATCCGGCTGAAACTGAGAATACAATACCTGCCCTTTTTGAGGATCCACAAAGCCTGGCGAGCCGATACCGACGCCCAACAAAGGCCCCACCGCACCTTCCCGTAGTCGATTCACCGCCTTGGCAAGACGCTCGACTATCTCAGGAGCAGTCACCCGAGCTGGCAAAGCCTCCACCTGAGTCGCCTCGATACCGCCGGCAAAATCGAGCCTCACCGCTTGGAGCCTTCCGCCGGTGAATTCCACTCCGGCGAACCATCCCGCCTTCGATACAAGCTTCAGCAAGCGCTTCGGCCGCCCCGTTGCCCCTCGAGCCGTGCCAGACTCGATCAAAAAGCCCCGTTCTAGCAATTCATCCACATGGATGCCCATGGTCGAAGGCGCGATCTCCAGCTCATCTGCCAGCGCCACGCGTGATGACACATGGCCGCGCCTCACCTCGCGCACAATCCGTGCCTGCATGTCCTGCTGGGTCGATTTAAAAGTTCGCATGAGTTTTTTGTCCATTCCGCCGGAGGGCGAAATCGTCAACACGAGGCTCACTCAAAGCAAGTTCCCCACCAAAATCACGCCATCGCCGTGATGGGCGTGCGACGATCATCGCGGAAGAAGGTCTCCATGCGCTGGCGCAGATCCGCGTAAAAGCTGCGGGCCATGTCTTCGAGCATGTCCGCTTTGAAGCTAATGCCACTGCTGGCCGCCGCATCGCGAGCGGCGCGGATTTTCTCATCAAACGAACGCTCCAGCTCCATCAGATGCTCCAGAAATTCCTTCGCGGCTCGGCTGCGGTCCACGCCCTCGATCAGAGCACGCTCCAGCGGCTTGTTTTGCGTGAGGTGGAGCAGTTTGCTCTCTCCCAGTTCCTTCATGTAGCGATTGAAGCTCGTGAGGAAGGCCGTGCGTTCACGATCAAACTTCACTTCCTCGCGATCCAGCAGCGTGTCGTAGGGTCCGGGCTTCGAAAAGAACTTCACGACCAGCGGAATGGTATCCACCAGCATGAAAAGCAGCGTGAGCACCAGATAAGCCACGAAAGCGAAGGTGCCGCCCTCCTGCCCATTCTCGAAAAGCTCGTGCAGGGCGAGCGTCTGCTTCAAAATATCACGCCGAGGCTCCGCCTGAATGATGGCGATGCGCTTGCCCTCATCCAACGTGAGCCGACTGATCTCGGCGTGGAGGTTTTTGAGCTGGAGGAGCAGTGCATCGATCTGAGTCTTCAACGTTTCGCGGATGGCGTTTTGCTGGCCCACGAACTGATCCGCCTGCTGCTGCTGCACCTGCTGCTTGAGCATCTCGATGCGGTCTTTTTCGGCTTTGATGCGAGCCGCATCTTCAGCGGCTTTGGCATTGAGAGCGGCATTCACGCCATCTTCGGCGGCTTTGATCTCGGCGACGAGCGTCACGCGATTTTTCGTCATCGTATCCAGCACACCACTGAGGCGGGTGCTCTCGGCACGACGCCAGGTGAGCTGGTCTTCCTGAATGCTTTTGGCACGCGGACCGAGGCCGATGATACCGCTACGCTGGCCGTTCACCTCCCGCTCAAACTCCGTCTGCCAATGATTGAGCTCTCCGGCGATCTTCTGGTAATCGGTGCTCATCTTGGCCATCTCGACATCGAGAACTTCGAGCTTCGTTTTCAACGGCGCGGAAGCTTCCGCCACCTTCGCCTCGCGTTCGGCCTTGGCCTTCTTTTCATCTTGGGTCAGCGGCTTCTCAACCGGCTTGCCATTCTCATCGAGGAACTTGGCGCTGAAACTAGCATTCCAAGCCTCACGCTGCTTGGCGATTTCGCCCTCCAGCGTGGTGATGCGGGTCTCGACAGCCACTTTTTGCTGTTTCGCGGTCTCGCGAGCCGCCTCGATCTCTTTCTGCCGATGCTCCTCAATGACGGAAGCCACGGTATCTTTGAAAAGCAGCAGCGTGAGCGGATGGGAGATCGTGATGCCCATCAGCGCGGCCACCACCATGCGCAGGCCAAACTGCGCTGCCTTGCGGAAGAAGCTCTGGTAAGCGCGGTAAGTGGCCAGCAGCGCACGGTCCACCGTGAGAATGATGAAGGCCCACACCAGCGACACCGGCGCGATGACCCACACATTGTCCGTCAGCGTGCTCAAGGCATAGGAGCAGGCGATGATGGCAAAGATGCTCGGCACGAGCACCGTGGCTCCAAAGGCGACGTATTTACGCCGCTCCCAAGCGGGGCAGGCGTCGAGGTTGTCCGAAGAAGCGGCGGAGAGCCAGAAGAAGACACGTTCGATGCGGTCGAGGAAGGACATGGCGCGTGGGGGCGGAGTTGCACGAGTGTGCGGGCCGCTTGCTTGGAGTCAAGGAGAGGAATGAACGCGGTGTCAGCGAATCATTCCCCAGTTCCGACCGAACGGGAAGTAACAGAAGAGTCCCGGACCGATCAGATTGCGCTCGGGTACAGCGCCCCAGTAGCGGCTGTCGGAGCTGTTGTAGCTGTTATCGCCCATGGCCCAGTATTGCTCGTCTCCGAGTGTCTTCTGATTTCCGGGTGAGAGCATCTGGATGGATCCGTAGCCCCGGTATTTACCTTCTTTGGCAGCGACTCGTTTCATACCGTTTTCTTCGGCGGGCTTGCCATTGATCCAAAGCTCGGGTGTTTTGACCTCAAGGGTATCACCAGGAACTCCGACAAGACGTTTGATGTAGTGCTGGGAGCCCTGCTCAGCAGGCACGTTCATGTAAGGGCTGCGAATGTCTTTGGTGGTAAAGACGAAGACCTCACCGCGCACCGGCTGGCGGAAGTGATAGGCGAATTTATTCACGAGCACATGATCTCCCGTATCCAGCGTGCCGCGGGCAATGAGCTGGCCCTTGGTGATGAGCTGACCACCCAAAGCGGAGGGAGAAAACTGGCCTACCATGTCCGGCGTGACGTTATCCGTCTTCATCTGCGGATAAGCACCGGTATAACTAAAAAGGCCGAGGTTGTAGTGCGTGTTGATGAGCTGAGCTAGCGGTGCCCAGATCCAGATCGTGTGGCCATCGTCAAAGTGCAGGCGGCAATGGGTGAAGAAGCCGAGAACACCGTGCTCGGTGAGTGGCTCTGTGGCGCGAATGCGCCCCGTGTGATCGGAGGTCACGTCGATGTAGCTGCGACCGGTGACGAAGTCTTTGCCCATCGAGAGGATGTTCGGCGTGGTGTCCTCCTCGGTGTGGTTTGCCACGATGCCATACAAAGTGGGCTGCATGGAGCCGGTGGGGATTTTGAAGGGCTGGAGCAGGTAACTGCGAATGCCAAAGGCCACCACAATGGCCACGAAAAAGACCTCAATGTTGTCCGCAATATCCGAAGGCTGCGCTCCGGGCAGGGCACGCTCGCAGACGGTGTTGATCTCTCCGCTGAGTGTGTCGATGCGGGCCTTATCCCGCGACCGCATGGCGTCTTCGAGGCTGCTGCGCAGGGAGGTGATCTCCAGGAGCTTGGCCTCGGGAAGGATGTCACGCTTGTAGTTGATGAAGCGCGTGACGCCCTTGTGGAGGAGCTTGGCGTGCTTCAGGTAGCGAGGAGTGAAAAAGGAGAACATCGGAGGCAGGCGGGCGGGCTGGGGCAAAAGGCAGAATGAACTCAGCCGTTGCGGGCGAGCAGGGCCTTGGCGGCTTTTTCGATCTTCGGCAGCAGCTTGGCCGGCAGATTCGTGAGCAATGGCAGCGTGGGACCTGTGCCAGCGATTCCCGCGAGCTCGACGGCATGATGCAGCACCATGATGGGGCTGTGCGCATTGCGAAGGTCTTCCAGGGCCGTGAACTCCTGGCGGATGGCCTCAGCCGCTGCGTAATCCTTTTTCAAAATGGCCTTCAGCATGGCCGTGGAGCGACTCGGGGCCACACACACGCAGCCAGCGGTGAAGCCTGCGACGCCGAAATCACGCATGTGAACGATGGCAGGCTGCTCGCCAATGCCGCTGATGATGAGGTTTGGATCGACGAGCTTGGTGAGCTTCTTCAGATACGGGTCCTTCTTCGGGTCCTCGACGACGATGGCGTATTTGATCCACGAGATGAGGCCGTCATTCACGAGGCTGGCCGCCAGTTCAGGGGTGATGTAGGCAGCGTCTTTGATGTAGAGCACCGCCTTGAGGCCGGATTTTTCGACAAAATGGCGAATCGCCGTGGCGACCCCTTCTGGCTTCGATGGGAAGAGCGTGGGCAGCAGCATCGCGGTTGGAAAGGCGAACTCGCGGAGAATTTTTGCCTGGTCCATCGCCGTGCCATACATGGGGCCGACGGAGGGGACGATCCACATGTCTTCCGGGGAGAGATCGACGAGCATCTTCAGGAGAGAGTGATACTCGCTGAGGGCGATGTTGTAGAGGTTCGCATTGCCCCCGTAGAGCAGCGTGCGGATTCCGCCCTTATGCATGTGCTTGATGAGCTTCGAGTTCTGAGACTTGCTGAGAGAGAGATCTTTGTTCCGGCAGAGCGGCGGAACGGCGATGACGGAGGATTGCAGGTCGGCGAACGTGACAGGAGAGGTTTTCATGGGGCGGCGCAAAGGAGCGCAGGGGAGAAAGCGTGCAAATCCTTTCCAAGCCGACGGAATTGAGCTGGGAATAACGATGGCCGAATGTTGACGCAGGGGCATTTTGGCTCCTTCGCCTTGCTTTGAAGCCCTGAAATCCCATGCGCCGCCACCTCTTTGCCCTTCTTCTCCTCCTCCTCACCGCCTGCTCGAAGCGGGATGTGCTCGTCATCGGCATGGATGCCACATACCCGCCGTTTGAGTTCGTGGATGAAAAAGGGCAAATATCTGGAGTCAGCGTCGAAATCGGCCGGGAGATCGGCAAAACCGCCGGAAAGGAGGTCGAGTTCCGCAACATCAACTTCGATGGTCTCATCACGGCGCTGCGCACCGGATCCATCGACCTCGTCATCTCCTCCATGACCGCCAGCGACGAGCGGCGGAAGTCGATCGACTTCTCCGAGCCCTATGTGAAGACCGGCCTCGCCATTTTGGCGGCCAAAGACGCCCCCGTGCAGTCCGTGGCCGATTTGCAGACGCCCGGCCGGAAGGTCGTCGTGCGTCTCGGCACCAGCGGCGAAAGCTGGGCACGCCAAAATCTCCCAAAAGCTGAGATCAAAGCGCTCGATCTCGATACCGCCTGCGTTCTGGAGGTCGTGAACGGAAATGTGGATGCCTGGGTGTATGACCAGCTCTCCATCATGAACTACCATGCCAAGCATCCCGAGAAGACCCGCGCCATTCTAGCCCCGCTGCGGAAGGAATCCTGGGCCGTCGGCCTCCAGCAGGGAGATGCCGCTCGCAAGGCGCTCGTGAACGAAACGCTGGCCCGCATGCGGAAGGACGGCTCATTTGCCAAACTCGCCGAGCAATTCATGGCGAAGGAACGGGAAATGATGAAGCAGCAGGGCCTGCCCTTCGTTTTCGAGCTTCCCTAAACCTTAGCCATGTCGTTGAAGACGATTCCCGAGGATTCGACAACACCCGTGGGGTGATGACTCGCGGCAGCGTTCTGGAGTGCGCCGGGCCTCCGGCGCTTTCGAGCGTGTCTCGGCCGGCGAAAAGCTCCAGAGGACTGGAGCACTCCAGGACGCTGCCGCGATTTCTTATGCCCGACTGCATGGTCACGGCAAAACGAAAAATCGCCGCCGTGGGATGCACGACGGCGATTGGAAAGCTCACACGGATCAGGCGTCGAGACCGAAAGCCGTGTGAACGACGCGGGCGGCGTTCTCCACTTCGGCTTCCTCGACGATCACCGCTGTCTTGATCTCGCTGGTGGAGATCATCTGGATGTTGATCTTCGCATCGGCGAGGGCCTTGAACATCTTCGCGGCCACGCCGCTGTGGCTGCGCATGCCGATACCCACGACGCTGACCTTCGCGATGCCGCTTTGCGTGCGGAGCGTGGCCTTATCGCCGAGATTGGGAACCACGGCCTTCAGAGCTGTCTCAGCTTTCGGCAGATCGGCCGCACTGAGCGTGAAAGAGATGTCCGTGATGCCGTCAAAACTCACGTTTTGCACGATCATGTCGATGGTGATGTTGGCCTGGGAGATGGCACCAAAGATGGCGGCGCTGATACCAGGGCGGTCGGCCACGTCATCAATGGTGACCTTGGCTTGATTGCGTTCGAGGCTCACGCCGCGCACGACGACGGATTCCATGCCGGGGGTTTCTTCTTTCACGAGGGTTCCGGGGTTGTTGTTCATGCTGTTGCGCACTTCGAAGCGCACACCAAATTTGTTCGCAAACTCGACGCTGCGGCTCTGCATCACCTTGGAGCCGGAGGAGGCCATTTCGAGCATCTCCTCGTAGCTGATCTCTTCGATCTTCCGCGCTGTTTTGACCACTCGCGGATCGCAAGTGTACACGCCGTCCACATCGGTGTAGATCTGGCAAAGGTCAGCCTTGATCGCGGCGGCCATGGCAATGGCGGTCAAATCGCTGCCGCCGCGGCCCAGCGTGGTGATTTCACCGCTCGCGGTCTCGCCCTGGAAACCGGCGAGCATCACGATATTGCTTTCATCGAGCATCTGCTTCACCGCATCCGGCGTGATGTTCACGATGCGGGCCTTCGTATGCACTCGATCGGTCGAAATGCCAGCCTGCGCCCCAGTGAGGGAGACTGCCTTGCCACCGAGGGCATTGATCGCCATCGCAGTGAGGGCGATTGTCGTCTGCTCGCCGGTGGCGAGGAGCACATCCATCTCACGCTCGACGGGCTCACGCTCGGGAGAGACTTCCTTCGCCAGCTTGATGAGATTATCCGTGACGCCGGACATGGCGGAGACAACGGCCACGACTTGATTGCCAGCACGCTGCGTCTCCAAAATGCGGCGGGCGCAATTGCGGATGCGTTCTGGATTGCCGACGGAGGTGCCGCCGTATTTCTGCACGATGAGAGCCATGCTGGGGTTGGGGAAAGGGCGGCGAAAATGGCACGCCGCCCCCCCTGCGCAAGCCCGAAGTCTCCTCAATTCATTCCCATGAAAACAAACAACCCGCAGCCTTGCGGCTGCGGGTTGTTAAATCCGATTCAGAAAGGCTGATTACAGCGATTTCTTGAGAGCGGCGGAAGGCACGAAGCGCACGGACTTCGAGGCCTTGATCTTCATCGAGGCGCCGGTCTTTGGATTGCGGCCAGTGCGGGCTTTGCGGCTGATGGGCTTGAAGGTACCGAAGCCGATGAGCTGAACGGGCCCCTTCTTCACGCCTTTGGCGATGGAGTTGAGGACGGCCTCAAGAGCGTCGCCAGCGGCACGCTTGGAGGTTTCGCCGCCGAGGGCTTTCTGCACTTGTTCGATGAGTTGAGCTTTGTTCATGATAGAGGAGTGGATGTATGTTGATTGCTGCTCCCAGCCTTAATTTAAGCGGGATTGTGACGATCTATGACTTGCTACCCGCTGTTCCGTCAAACATAAAAAATCACGCCATGCTCGCCGAAAACTCCGCGCAAAATTTGAAAAAATTCTTGCTTCCCGATACTGCCCCCTCCGTTCATCCCAGCGCGTTCATCGCTCCAGGGGCTATCGTGCTCGGCGCGGTGGAGATCGGCTCCGAGTCCAGTGTGTGGTATTCCTCCGTCCTGCGTGGTGACATCAATCGCATCGTGCTGGGGCATCAAACGAACGTCCAAGACGGTTGCGTGCTGCATGTGAGCGATGATTTTGCCTGCGTGCTCGGAGATCGCGTCACCGTGGGGCACCGCGCCGTCATTCACGCCTGCACCGTGGGTGATGAAGTGCTCGTGGGCATGGGGGCGATCATCCTCGATGGCGCTCAAATCGGCCCGCGTTGCATCATCGCCGCCGGAGCGCTGGTGACAAAAGGCGCGGTCATCCCGGAAGGCTCCCTCGTCGTCGGTGCGCCGGCCAAAGTGGTGCGCTCGCTGAGACCCGAGGAGATGGCTGCCAATGCCAAACTGGCCCTCAAATACGTGGAGCTCTCCCGCCGCTACCTCGACCTCGGCCTGCCAAGGGAGGAGTGAAGCAGAAAATGCACACGTCATTTGCCATCCGCCTCCGTAGCGATTTAATCACGACATGAACACAGAAGTCGTCGAAGTGCAGGTGCGGGCCGTTTTGCCTTTGGAAGGCAGTTTTGCCGTCTTCCTCGGCAACACGGAAAAAGTCTTCGTCATTTATGTGGATGAAACCGTCGGCGCGGCCATCTCGATGTTCATGCGTGGCGTGAGCAAGGAGCGCCCGCTCACCCATGATCTCGTGGGCCACATCCTGATGGCTTTTGGCGCCAAAGTGGAGCGCATCATCATCAATCACGTCAAAGGCAGCGTCTTTCACGCCCGCCTCATCATCACCGCCGAGAACGAGCTTCATAACAAAAAGCTCGTCGAGCTCGACGCTCGCCCGAGCGACAGCATCGCCTTCGCCGTGCAGCAAAACGCACCCATCTATGTCGCCGCCGATGTCTGGCAGGCGGTGGAGGACATGACCGAGACGCTCGCCAAAATCGAAAAGCAGGGCCAGGAAGCCAAAGAAGCTGCTGCGGCAGCTGGGACCACCGTTGAGGATGATGACGACGATGTCGAAGATGAGATCGCTGGCATCTCCGATGCGGATATCGATGCCATCGCCAACCAGTCCGGCATCAATTCGAACAGCGACACCTACGACGACGGCTACGGCGGCATGGATGACGATGATGAAGAGGGCGAGGAGTGGAAGAAAGGCGGCTGAGCAAGCCTCCTCAACGCCGCATTAGCATCATCTTCATTTCAAGCGCCTCGGGGTGGTCACGCTGGATCATGAGCGTCTTTTCCACAGCCTGCATGGCTTCTTGGCCACGGCCGAGTCTCGCGAGAATGGTGGCGCGGGCGTAGGGAATGGCGGGATCGGCGGGATTGGCGGTCTCACCCCGCCAAAGAGCGGCCATGGCACCTTCAGGATCGTTCAGGCTATTTTTGGCGAGGCCGAGATTGTACCAAGCACGAGCCAGCAGCGGATCGAGACGCACCGCCTCCTCCAAAGAGGTGATGACAGCCTGGATATCCCCCGTTTCAGCCAAGGCGAGACCTAGCTCGTAATGATACTCGGCATGTTTCGGGGCCACGCGAATGGCATCGCGCATCTTTTGAATCGCCAGCTTCGTCTGTCCGGTAACGCTGTGGATCATGGCGAGGTCGTGGTGGAAGGGCGGCGAGTTCGGGTCCCACAAAATGGCCTTTTCCATGTGCTCGATGGCTTTGGGATGGTTGCCACGCGCAAACCAGAACTGCCCCGCCTGCATCTGACCGCTTGGCTGATCCAGATTGAGCGAGAGCATGTGTAGCAAATCCTTTCCAGCGGTGGAATCGAGGTTCAACGAATCACGCAGCGCCCACGCAGCCGTGGAGCGCACACTGCGCACGGGATCATCCAGCAGCGGTTCAATTTGCGAGCGGATGGCACCACTCGGAGCCATGGCCTCCAGCGCATGCACGGCGCTTTGACGCACGAGAGGATGCACATGCTGCAACTGCGCCGTCACCGCGCTTTGCACCGCCGGTTCGCCAATCCAACGCTCCAGCAGCACGCTCGCGCTGGCTTTCCAGTAAGGAATCTCATCACTCGAAAGCAGCGCCACGAGGCCGTCACGGGCGGAATCATCGCCTTGGCGTGCTTTGGCGATCAAATCAGCACGCACACGAGTTTTGCGCCTCTCCATTTTCGGGCCCCACCACTTGTTCGAGGCCTCCAGCGCCCAATCGGTTGTTTTGTCCGTGTGGCATTTGTTGCAGGCATTTGGCACGCCGTGCTCCTTCGTGAGCCACGGATCGGGAATGGTGAACCCGTGATCATGACGCGGGTGACGCTGCATGTAAACCGTCTGCGGCATGTGGCAGTTGATGCACTGATTGCCCGTGCTCTCGACGCCGTGGAAGCTGTGCGCCTCCGGCATGATGGGCGGGGCATTGGGAAAGCCTCCCGGCGTGTGGCAGCGCATGCAGAGCTGGTTGCCCGGCAGGATGGTCTTCATGCTGTGCATGTCATGGCAATCCATGCAACGCACCCCGGCGTGATACATGCGACTGCTCACAAAGCTGGCGAACTCGTAGTTCTCATCGCGGATCTGCCCGTCTGGATGGTAGGTGTCGCTGTGATCGACGATGGTTAGGTGATAGTGGTCCCAGAACGACTCGCCCGGCACGAAATCGCCCGTGATTTCGCCCCGCCGGGCGTGGCAGCCTGCGCAGTTTTCGATCTGCTGGTCACGCGACCATTTGGCGAGCGTGGGATCGCCCTTCTTGCCCGGATTGGCCAGCTGCCAATCGTGATGGCTTTTCATCGGCCCGTGGCAGGCCTCGCAACTGACCGTCATCTCCGCCATCGAGGTGTGGTAACTGTCCTTGGCCACATCGTAGTTCTTCCGCAGCCTTGTGTTGTGGCATGACGCACACATTTGATTCCACACCATGCCTCGACCGGTCCAATGGCCCCACTCGCCGGGCTTGCGATCCTCGTCGCCATACACGTTGAACCAGTCGCCCTTATGCGGATCGAAGCAGGCCTCCATCGTCTGGAGCCTGCCACTGCCACCATCGACCAGGAACTGCCGCAGCGGATCATGCCCGATCACGCGTTCGACTTTGTATGGTGCGATCTTGTCTCCAAATCCCAACGCTGTGAGCACATACTCCGCCTCCTTCTTTGCCGCCTCGGTGGTCTGCGAGCCATGTTTGAAGGTCTGCGCTGGCGCAAACGCTGCCTCATCGAGCTTCGCGTCCGGCTTCCGCTCCGCCAGCCCGTGATGCGACTCCTTCCACTTCGCGAACTGCTCTGGATGACATCCCGCACAACTCATCCCACCAGCATACTGAGCGAAGACCGCTTTTTCATCTGGCATCACATAAGGCGCGGGAGCCTTCTTCACCACTGCCACGGCCACCTCGGTGTATTCTTTGCCGCAGCTCGACAGCATCATGGCCATTCCGAAGCAAAAAATGTTCTTCCACCAAAGCTGGCTGGGTGAGTGTGAAAGGATTCGGGGCATTAGTGAGCGAAGCTAGCGGCAGGGCGGAATCACTTCAAGACATTGACGGAAGACTTTGCAAATATATGGCTGAATAAAAGAGCCATGTGTCCCGTTTTCAGGCGTCATGCGCCCCTTCGCTTTCCTTTTTCTCGTCTCGTCCGCTTTTGCCGCCGAATTGCCTGATCCGGCGGCGGTCACTGATGCCATGAAAAAGGCCGTGACCTATGCTCACACGCATCTGGCTCGTGAAGGAGGCTATGCCTCGTCGTATGACAAGGATGGCAAAATCGGCGAGGTGGAGCACGGCGAATCTCCCACGATCATCTCGATCCAACCTCCCGGAACGACGACGATGGGTCTGGCGATGCTGCGTGCCTACCGGGCCAGCGGCGATGAGCTTTTTCTCCAAGCGGCTCGTGATGCTGCGGGTACCTTGATGAAGTGCCAGCTGGCCTCGGGAGGTTGGGGCAGTGATTTCGACTTCGAGCCGGAGAAGGCCAAACGCTTTCACCTGCGAAGCCAGTGGGAGGCGGGTGATACGGAGACTGGTAAGCGCAAAAAGACCTCCACGCTGGATGACAACAAGACGCAATCCGCCCTCCTGCTGATGCTCGAAATCTCGAATGAAGCGGCTTTCAAAAACGATGAGCCTTTGCAGAAAGCGAAGAAGACGGCCTTCGATGCGCTGCTGGCCGCGCAGGCACCTTGCGGAGCCTGGCCGCAGCAGTTCGACGGGCCTGCCGATGCCTCCGCGCCGGTGAAAAAAGCCAGCTATCCCGGGACCTGGAGCCGCACCTTCCCAAAGGAAAACTACACCAGCGACTACACGCTCAATGATGGCAACCTCAGTGAGATCGCCAAGGTACTCACGCGTGGTTACGAGTTGGAAAAAGACGAGCGTTATCTGGCAGCGCTGAAGAAGCTGGGGGACTTTCTCATCCTGGCGCAAATGCCTGAGCCGCAACCCGTCTGGGCCATGCAATACAACCGTGACATGCATCCCGCTTGGGCGCGGAAGTTTGAGCCGCCCTCCGTCACGGCCTTCGAGAGCCTGGAGGCCATGGAGACGCTGCACGATCTCTGGGTGCTCACCGGCGAGGACAAATACATCGCCCCGATGCAGGCGGCGCTGGCTTGGTATGAACGCTCAAAGCTGCCGGATGGCACTCACGCCCGCTTTTACGAGCTGAAGACGAACAAGCCGCTCTTCTTCGTGAAGGACACCTACGAGTTGACCTACGACGATGGCAATCTCCCCACGCATTACTCCTTCAAAGACGAGCGCCAGGATGATGTGGAAAAGTTTAAGGAGCGTCTCGCCCAGCCTCGCGAGAAGCTACTCGTCAAGCTCGCTGGTCCGCAGTCGCCAAAGGAATGGATGAGCAAGGCCAAAGGTGTCGCTGACAAGGCACGCCGGGCGCTGGAGGCACTCGATAGCGAGGGCCGATGGCTGAAGGACGACCGCATCGATGGCACGGAGTTCACCAAGAACCTCAATGCTTTGGCTTATTACCTCGATGCAGCTCGACAGTCCGCCAAGTAACTGGCGGCTCAGAGCGTGATGCCCGTGCCGGGATGCGTGCGGACGGCTTCCTCGGTGATCTTGATGGCCTGATCCTGCAACTCCTCGCCCAAATTTTGCTGCTGAAATTGCACGCGGCATTTTTTGCCATTCGCCTCGAAGCTCAGCCAGAAATCCGTGGACTTGATGCGCTCGGAAGCGGCCTTCAGATCGTCCCAGCGGTAGTTGTTCGTGCCAGTGCGCTGGATTTCAGTAAGGCCGCTGGCACTCAGGATGACGGAATAGCCCAGATTTCCCCAGCCGATCACGCCGAGCAGCAGACCGCCGCCAGCCAACAGCGCCCCGAGAACGATGTAATGCAGCACGGCCTTGATGCGGCCCCAGCCGGTGCCGTAGCCATATTCGAGAGCGAAGTATTTTACCCGGCCGTACATCACGGAAACGAGCACGACACCTGCGAGGATGAGCAGCGGCCCCGCCGCGAGAAAGCCCGTGGTGTAGACGGGGCTCACGGTGAGGGTGATCTCGGCACCCATGGCCTTTCCGACCGTCAAGAATTCGGTGGGCGTGGGCAGCAAATCGGCGAGCAGGGGATGAAACGGAGGCATGAGCAGAAAAAACGGGATGCCGGGAGGCCATCCGCAGCTAGCATGGCCCGGATTTCCCCTTCGACAACCCTCCATCCAAGCATGTTTCAGACCGGCCAGAAAGTTGTGTGCATCAATGACGAGTTCGCCCCTTGGGTGTTCGACCTCTACCGTGCCCTCCCCAAAAAGGATCACACCTACACTGTCCGCGCCATCGCCGTGGGCCGCTCGAATCCCAAGTTTGAGGTCAATGACGACGCCGAGATCAAGATGAAGGACGCGGATTTCGACATGCTCGTGCTCCTCGAAGAGCTCATCAATCCCGAGGACCCGCACTCCAGTGTGCGCCAGGAACTCGGCTTCCGCGCCGAACGCTTCGCCCCCATGCTCACGGAAGATGTCGAAGAGGAAGCGGAGGCATGGGTCGATCCTCCCCGCCGCCGGGAGAAGGAGTTGGTGGAGATTTAAGGTCCGGAGATGGGCGCAAAGTTCCGCAAAGCCAGCCAATCATGGACCGTTTGTTCCAGCGTGAAGCTACCACTCCTCGCGTTCTCGTTTTTTACCGGTCCCAGCCTACTGTTTGCGGTCGATTTTGCCCGTGAAGTGCAGCCGCTGCTGGCGGAGCATTGCCTCGAATGCCATGGGCCGGATGATTCCAAAGGCGGCCTGGTGCTCACCAGCCGGGAGTTGGCTTTGAAGGCACTCAAAAGCGGAGCCCATGGCATCGTGCCGGGCAAGCCGGACGAGAGCGAGATGATCACCCGACTGCTCTCCACCGATCCCGATGAGCAAATGCCACCGCCGAAGCATCGCGAGAAGCATCCGGTCAAAACGCGTGACATCGAGGTGCTGAAAAAGTGGATCGCGGAAGGCGCCAAGTTTGAGCTGCACTGGGCTTACAAGCCGATCACGCGTCCGAAAGGCGATGGCATCGATAGCTTCATTCGCACCAAGCTGGCTGAAAACGGCCTTTCACCCTCTCCCGAAGCCGATCCGCTCACGCTGATCAAACGGGCCACCTACGATCTGCATGGTCTTCCGCCCTCACTGTCCGACTTGGCCGCCGCGTCCGACTGGTCCGACCAAAAATACGAAGCACTCATCGATCGCCTTCTTGCCTCCGAACGCTTCGGGGAGCGCTGGGGGAGGCATTGGCTCGATATGGCACGCTATGCGGACAGCGATGGCTACGAGAAAGACCGCCCGCGGCCGGACGCGTGGCGTTTTCGCGATTGGGTGATCCGAGCAATCAATGACGACATGCCGTTCGATCAGTACACCATTGAGCAGCTCGCCGGAGATCTGCTGCCCGAGGCCACGCCGGAGCAGATCGTGGCCACGGCATTCAATCGCCAAACGCTCACGAACACCGAAGGCGGCACGGATCAAGAGCAGTTTCGCATCGAGGCATGCATGGATCGCACCGAGACACTCGGCACGGTGTGGCTCGGCCTCACCGTCGGCTGCGCCCGCTGCCACACGCACAAGTATGACCAGATCACGCAGATCGAGTACTATCAGCTCTTCTCCTACTTTAACAATGGCGACGAAGTGAACCGCCAAGTGCCCACCTCACCCAATGAATGGGCGGCGTATGAAACGAAGAACGGTGATGCGGTGAAGAGGCTCATTCTGCTGCGCAAAGCCCTCGACGCCGCAAAAGCAGAACTGCCGGTGAAGCTGCCGGAGTGGGAAAAAGCCGTCAAAGAGCGCCTGACGAAGGCCACGGCGGCCAAAGCCGCGCAGAAGTTTGAATCGCTGCCCATCGCGGAAATGAAGGCCAAAGTCGCGAAACTCAAAAAGCAGTCCGATGGCTCTCTGCTGGCCGAAAACAAGGCCCCGAAGACCGATAGCTACACCTTGAGCGTCCGCAGCCACGCGAAGCCGATCAGTGCCTTGCAGCTCGAAGTGCTACCCGATGCCACACTCCCCTCTCAAGGCCCCGGTCAGAACAAAAACGGCAACTTCGTGCTCACCAAGCTGTCGGCCTCTGTTGAGCAGAACAAGGTTCGCCGTGAGATCATCCTTCACTCGGCGAAAGCGGACTTTGAGCAGAAGACCTTCACCGCCGATAAAGTGCTCGATGAGGATGATCAAACCGGCTGGGCCATCTCCGGCAGCACCGGCAAGCAGCACACGCTCACGCTGCAACTGGCTGAACCCCTCACGTTGAAAGCCGATGAGACGCTCGTGATTGAGCTGGAGCAGAATTACAAGCAGCTCGGCCATACCCTTGGCCACCTGCGCTTGCTCGCCGCATCCGAGGAGACGGAGAATAGCATCGTGCCGGAGGCCGTCAGGAAGATCCTCAGTGAGGAACCGAAGCGCCGAAATCCCGTCGTGATCCAGCCGCTGTGGGATTGGCTGGCCAAGGTCGATCCTGAAGTCGTCGCAGCAGACACCGCCTTGAAGCTGGCGGAGGCGAAACTGCCGAAACCGCCGCTCATGGACGTGCGAGTGATCGCCCAGCGCACCAACAACCCACGCAAAACGAATCTGCTGCATCGCGGTGATTTCCTGCAACCTGCCGATGAGGTCACTCCAGGGGCGCTTTCGACGCTTCCTCCACTGAAGGGTTCCTCGCGTCTCGATCTCGCCAAATGGCTCGTGAGTCAAAACAACCCGCTCACACCCCGCGTGACCGTGAACCACTTCTGGACGCGGCTCTTCGGCGAAGGCCTCGTGCATACTGTGGCGGATTTCGGCGTGCGTGGCGATGCTCCGACGCATCCCGAGCTGCTCGATTGGCTGGCCGATGAGTTCATGAAGAAAGGCTGGAGCCGGAAAAAGATCCTCAAGACGATCCTGATGTCGGCGACGTATCGCCAGAGTTCTGAGTTTGTAGTTTGGCCTTCAGGCCGTTCGAACGGGCTAAAGCCCGAACGACGAACAGCTGTGATGGAGATTGATCCGAAGAACTACCTCCTCTGGCGTCAAAACCGCCTCCGCGTGGATGGCGAGATCGTGCGTGATCTTCACCTCGGTGCCAGCGGTCTGCTCTCGGCGAAGATCGGCGGCCCGAGCGTGTATCCGCCGATCCCGGAGGGCATCGATGCGCTCAGCTATGCCGGGAATTTCAAATGGATCACGAGCAAGGGGGAGGACCGCTACCGCCGCGGCATGTACACCTTCTTCAAACGCACCGCCCCGCATCCTGACCTCACCACCTTTGACTGCCCGGATGCCAACACCACCAACGTGCGCCGCACCGTGAGCAATACCCCTCTTCAAGCTCTCACCACGCTCAATGCCGAAGCCTTCTCCGAGGCTGCTCAAGCCCTCGCCAAGCGCATCTTGAGTGATGCAAGCCTCAAAGACGATGCTTCACGCCTCACGCAGGCCTTTCGTTACTGCGTGGCTCGTGGACCGAAGACGCAGGAAGTCTCCGCCCTGCAAAAGCTGCTCGAAGAGTCCCGCTACACTTACCAAAACACCTCCGCTGACGAAGCAAAAGCCGCCATCGGCACTCACGCGGTGCCCAGTGTCCCCGCCGCCGAAAACGCCGCATGGGTGGCGGTGACTCGCATCCTGCTGAATCTGGATGAGCTGATCACGCGGGAATAGCGCTGCCTAGGCCGTGTTTGAAAACCATCTGGAGCACTCGAATGATGCGGCAGCAGAGTAGCCATCTCGCTCCGTCGAACCGACCGAAGGAAGATAGCCAGCCGTGGGCTGCCCGGAGGGTGGAGCGAAGCGATAGCAAATGAGCAAAAGGCTTTCGCTAACATGAAGGATGCTTGAAAAGCCTGAACCGGTGAGCTGGCCAATCGTCCCGCTCATCTCGCGGAGCGAGATGGCCACCTTGCTTGGCATGATCGCCGCCGGCAGTTTTTCAAACACGGCCTAGTGCTCAGTTGGACATTCGCCAGAGGTCATTGCACAAACAGGAACTGCGCCCCGGTGATCAACGCGTGGAGAACATCGCCGACGGCTTTTTCGCCGCGTTCGGAGCTGACTTGCTTCAAAACGGCTTTTTCGTCAGTAGAGGGCGCACGGCTCAGGAGAGCCTCGTAAACCGTTTCGAGCTTCTCTTCCGTCGTGGAGACGGTTTGCAGGCTTTCGGAGAGCTTTGAAGCAGGGCTCGTGAGGGCATCGAGAACGGGGCCGTTGATGAGGGCGAGGGCCTGGGGCACGGAGGCATCGGTGCTGGCGTTTTCGATGAGCTCGCGATCACTCTGGCCAAAGGTGCGGAGGAAGGTGCCGGCCTTCGCCGGGCTCTGCTGCTCGGAGGCGCGGGAGGCGAGGCTGAGGCCGTCTTTGCCGCCACCGGCCTTCGCGGCGCTTTTCATGAACTCGCGGCGCTGCTCTTTGGTCATGCTGGCGAGCAGCTTCGGATCGATTTGCGGACGCTTCGGAGTGTCCTGCTTGGCTTTGTAGCCTTGGCGGAGGTCGGCAGCACGCTCTTCGCCGACGAGAGCGATGAGAAAATCCCGCTCTGTCTCGCGGCGGAGCTGCTGGGCCTCGCGGCTGATGGCTTTCACATCGATGGTGCTTTCCGTGCCGTTCTTTTTCGCCTCGGCGAGCTGCTTTTGCATGTTGGCGAGCTTCTCGCGGTTCGCCGTGAGGCGGTCGGCGTTTTGGCGGGCGACCTCGACGATGCCTTGCGCACCTTTATCTCGCAGCGTGCCAAGGAACATGGATAGATCGTCGAGATACTGATGAAGGCGGATATTTTCGTCATCGACGGCGTCATCCATGTTTCCCCGCGTGAGAGTGACGAGGCTGTCCCAGATCTGCTCGGCGCTCATGCGGCGGAGGATGGGGCCGGTGAAATGGTACACCTCACCCGCAGGCACCTCCTGCGTGGTGGCGGCACGTTGGTAAGCATCGGTGTTGTAGAGCACGCGGAGGAAATCCTTCAGCGCATACTTCTTCTCGATCATGAGCTGCGTCAGGTAATCCATCAGCGCGGGATTGGCGGCCACGGTGCTGTCCGTCATTTGATCCACTGGCTCGATAAGGCCGAGGCCAAAGGCCTTCTTCCACATGCGATTGGCGATGACGGTGGTGAAGCGCGGATTCTCCGGGCTGGTCATCCATCCGGCGAAGGTGGCGATGGTGCTCTGGCCTTCCTTCGCCGGTGCGGCGGGACCAAACATGGCCTTCGGCTCCACTTTATCGCCGGGCTTGGCGTTGGTGTATTTGTAGTCATGCGGCAGCGCGGGCAGCTTTCCCTCCTCCCACTGGGCGCTGGTGTAGCGCAGCGGCTTCATCACATCCTGCATGGCCTGCTTCACCTTTTGCAGGTCTTCCCGGCTCACCTCGGACTCGGCGTACTTTTTGCCCGCCTGGAGCTTCGCGAGGTATTCCTTGCGCTCTTTTTTGTCCATGGCCTTGAGAGCGGCTTTGTTAATCTCGGGTGCCCTCGATTTCTTGATCACTTCAAAGCCCCGGCTCTTGGTATCCATACCCCAGGTGAAGGCGGCCATGTGGTAGTAATCCATCTGCGTCCACTTATCGAAGGGATGGTCATGGCATTGAGCGCAGACGATGCTGGTGCCAAGGAAGACTTGCACGGTGTAGGCGAGGTGATCGAGCTTGTTCTCATCCCGCTGCCAGAAGCCGATGCTGCCGCTGTCCCACACACCGCCATCGGTGGTGAGGAGATTGCGCACCATCTGATCGTAAGGCGTGTTCGCGTGGAGCTGCTTTTTGAGCCACTCCTCGTAAGCCTCGGCGGTGAGGCGGCCCTTCACGTTATCGGAGAGGCGGAGCACATCGGCCCAGTAGTTGAACATGTGGCTGGTGTGGCCGGTGGAGCCCAGGAGGCTGTCGATGAGCTTCGAGCGCTTTTCGGGGTCGCTGGATTTCACATACGCCTGCGTCTCCTCGACGCTGGGGATGCGCCCGACGATATCGAGGTAAAGGCGGCGCACGAGGACCTCCTCGCTGGCGGCGGGATTCGGCTGCACGCCGGCCTTCTGCCAGCCTTGGGCGAGCAATTCATCAATCTTCCGGCTCTCCGGCAAGGACGCCGCCTGAAGGCTGGCGAAACCAAGGGCAAATAACAGGGCGGAACTGAGGCGAAACGCGTTCATGCCCGCCGAAACGAAGGCATGAAGCGCTTCTTGCTGGAAGTTGGCAATGCCTGTGAGCCGGAGGCCCGCGAGAGGCTAGCCGGTGGTGCAACCACCGGAACGCCCGACGCAGAATCTGGCGCTCCGGCAGGAGCGCGAGAAGCATGCGAAACCAGGCCTCGCTCCCGAAGGAGGTGAAGTCCACTTCTCGTCCCCTTTCAGGGAGCAAATCCTCGAAACGTGTGAGAACCTTTTGTCCGGTGGTTTCACCACCGGCTATGTTCCGTCGAGCCTGCGGCTCGGGGATCAATCGACTCCGAAAACTGAGTTCAAAGCGCCCCGCTAAAGCTCGATGCCCTTCTGAAGGAAAAGCACCCAAATCAGCAGGCCAGCCAGCGCAAAAGTCGTCAGGATGCCAAACAGTCCAATCAACACCTCGAAGAGCTTCCACCTCCAACCCAGTTCCCGCCATTCGGCTTCCTTTTTTGATCGGTAGTCTGGGCTAAAAACATAGCGCCAGCCAGCCGTCATGGCTTCGGCGATGTCGGCTCCGGTGATGAGGTCGTCGAGAGGCATGATTCAAAGCAGAGCGCATTGGTTTACCACGAGGCAACTTCGAGAATCCAAGCCTGCCAGGCCACAAGCACGAAGGGCACCGCCAGCCAACGCAGCGGCAACTCAAGACGAATGAAGGCAAAGGCAAACAATAGACAGACCGGAAAGACAATCAGGCCGTAACTGCCAAGGAAGCTAACAAGGGCCAACGGGACGACCGATGCGGTGAATAAGAAGCCCATCCAAAAAGGACCTGTCTCTGTCTGCCTCGAATAATCGAGCAAGTAGCCAATCGCCCCGCCAAGGCTGCAAGAAATGCAGAAACAAGCCATGCGACCAAAAACAGTCCGAGCAGCCGATTGGAAGGCTTCCAACGGGCTGCTCGGCGTGGACATCGGGGTGTCTCGTTAAAGGTTAGACATGAATCGGATGCCCCTTGGCGACTTCGGTGGCCTCTTTGACCATCTCGCTGAGGGTGGGATGGGCGTGGATGGTGGCTTCGATTTCGTCCCAGGTGGCTTCGAGGTTCATGGCGAGGCCGATTTCGGCGATCATCTCGGTGCTTTCGCTGCCGATGATGTGGGCGCCGAGAATTTCACCGTGTGGCTCGCCGTAGAGGATCTTGACGAAGCCTTCGGGCTCGGCGGCGGCGAGAGCCTTGCCGCTGGCGACGTAGGGGAACTTGCCGATCTTGAATTTGAGGCCCTTTTCCTTCGCGGCACGCTCGGTGAGACCGATGCTGGCCACCTGCGGATGGCAGTAGGTGCAGCCTGGGAAGATGGTGACTTTCTTCGGCTTCTGCTTGGTGAACATGCCTTCCACGCACTGCACGGCCTCGTAGCTGGCCACATGGGCGAGCCAGGGCGGCCCGATGATGTCGCCCGCGCCGTAGATGCCTTTGACGGAGGTTTCGTAGCGGTCGTTGGTGTCGAGCCAGCCGCGATCGCTGAGCTTCAATTCGATGCCGCCGGGCAGCACGGGGGCCACGCCGATGGCGACGAGGGCCACATCGGCCTCCAGCGTTTCGGTGGCGGCACCTTCGACGGTGATTTTCACGCCTTTGCCGTCCTCGGAGGTGCCGGTGACCTTCGTGTTGGTGAGGATGCGGATGCCGGCCTTCGTGAGGCTCTTTTCCAAAGTCTGGCTCACCTCGGTGTCTTCCACCGGGAGGATGTTGGGCAGCATTTCGACAACGGTGACCTTCGTGCCGTAGGCGTTGAAGAAGTAGGCGAACTCAATGCCGATGGCACCCGCGCCGATGACGATGACGCTCTTTGGCTGGGTGGCCATGGTCATGGCTTCCTTGCTGCCGATGACGGTGGTGCCGTTGAAGGGGAAACCGGGCATCGGGCGGCTCTTGGCACCGGTGGCGATGAGGATGTTCGCGGCGTCGTGAGTGGCCTTGGTGCCGTCAGCAGCGGTGACTTCCACTTTGCCCGCGGCGGGGATGCTGGCGGTGCCTTTGAGGTAATCGACCTTGTTCTTCTTGAAGAGGAACTCGATGCCCTTGTTGAGCTTGTCGCTCACGCCACGGCTGCGGCCGATCACTTTGGACCAGTCATACTCGACGCTGCCGATCTTCAGGCCAAATTCCGCCGCACGGTGGGTGAGGGTGTGATACAGCTCGGCGTTTTTGAGGAGCGCCTTCGTCGGGATGCAGCCCCAGTTCAGGCAGGTGCCACCCGCGCGGTCGTTTTCGACGCAGGCGACTTTTTTACCGAGTTGAGCGCCGCGGATGGCGGCGACGTAGCCCGCAGGGCCGCCGCCGATGACGATGAGGTCGTAGTTCATGTAAGGAGAATGTTTGGGGGGAGGTGAAGGGCGAGAGAAGCGCGGCCCCGCCTCGTATTCAACCGCAGATTTCCCCACTCGTGTGCTGGATTGACCAGCGGGCGACGTTTCGCTAGTCTCCGCCACGCGCATGCCCCACTTCGTCCCCCGTTTTCTTCGGCTCACCGCCACGCTCCTCGTGGCGCTGACCAGCGTGGCTGAGGCAGCGGAGCAAAACGACCTCGCCAGCCTGCTGCGCATCCAGGCGGAGGTGCAAAAACGCCTGCCGCAGGTGCGTCCCTCCCTCGTGGCGATCCAAACCGGCGGCGGCACGGCCAGCGGCGTCATCATTTCCTCCACCGGCCTCATTTTGACCGCTGCGCACGTCGTGGACAAGCCGGGCCGCGACATCCGCGTGGTGCTCGATGATGGCAGCGTCACCACCGCAAAGTCCCTCGGCCTCGATCAGGCCACGGATGCGGCGCTGGCGCAGCTCAAAGACCGCGGCAAACCCTGGCCGAGCGTGAATCTCAGCCGCGAGGTGGTCAAAGCGCAGCCCGGCGAGTGGTGCTTCGCGCTGGGACATCCCGGCGGCTTCGACAAAGCACGCGGCGCCGTGCTTCGCGTGGGAAAGATCGTCAAACAAACCGCCAACAGCCTCCACACCGATTGCGTGCTCATGGGTGGCGACTCCGGCGGGCCGCTCTTCAATCTCGCTGGCGAGGTCATCGGCATTCACAGCCAGATCTGGGAGAACCGCGATCAAAACGTCCACGTCTCCATGGCTCCCTTCCTCCGCTCGTGGGAGGCCATGCAGGCCTCGCAAGTCATCAAAACCTGGGGCGTGGGTGCTGGTGGCTATCTCGGCGTGGCCACTCGCATGAGCGATGCGGTCGAACTCGAAGTGGCGGATGTGATCGACGGCTCTCCCGCGCAAAAAGCCGGTGTCCGCGTCGGCGATGTGATCCTCGGCGTGAACAGCGATGCCATGACCGATCAGCAGCAATTCACCGCCACCATCAAAACCAAAGCCGCCGGTGATTTGGTCACCCTTCTGCTGCGCACGGATGGCAAAGAACGCAAAGTGCCCGTGACGCTGGCCCAAAGGCCCCGTGAAGGGGAATGACCATGTCAGAATGACCAATGATGAATTCCGAATGACGAAAGAAATCCGAAATCCGAAGCCAGAAACAAGCCCGCGAGCCCCTCGCTGGCTCTTTTCGTCATTCGCCATTCGTCCTTCGTTCGTCATTCGGCCATTCGTCCTTCGTCATTCCCTCCTCGCCCTCTTTTCATCTGCTGCTTTCGCCGACTCCCCTCGTCCCACCTTGCCGCCGGAGCAGCGCACGAATGGAAAGCAAACCCTCGTGGCGGTGGGAAAGGTCGCCCAGCCGGTGCTGGCCTGCTCGGCTCGCATCGAGAGCCTGCTGGGGCGTCCCGTGTGTGCGGCGACGATTGTCGGCATCGACGGCTACATCCTCACCAAGGCCAGCGAAGCGCCCGATCTCGAAAAAGTGCGCCTGAAGCTCACGGAGGGCCGCACGGCGGAACTTCGTGAAATTCATCGTGATGTGCGTTTTGACCTCGTTTTGGCTCAGGCCGTCGGTTTGAGCAAACTGCGGGCCGCGAACTTCGGTGCCACGCGATCGCTTTCTCATGGTCAGTGGCTTTGCAGCAGCTCGGGAGCATCCCGGGAGCCACGCATCGGCATCATCAGTGCGAATCACCGCCAAATTCCTGGCAATGGCGCGGCGCTGGGCATCCGCATGGATGAAAAAGCGCCGAAGGAGGCGCAGGGCGTGCGCATCATCGGCATCGCCACCGATAGCCCGGCGGAAGCGGCGGGCTTGCAGGCGGAAGACGTGATCCTTTCCATCGCCGATGAGCCAGTGGCGCAGTTCAAAAGCGTGCATGAGATCGTGAACAAACGCCAGCCGGGCGAATACGTCGAGGTGCGCTACCTGCGTGAAGGCAAGGAGGAAAGCTGCCGCGTGCGTCTCGCCAGCCGCACCAAGGTCATTCAAAACTGGGAGGGCGAGGACTTTGCCAATGGCGGCATCTCCCTCCGCACGGACGGCTTTCCCGATGCTCTCCAGCATGACATTCCACTCGCTCCCTCGGACATGGGCGGCCCGCTCGCCACGCTCGATGGCAAGATCGTGGGCATCAACATCGCCCGCGTGGATCGCGTGACGACCTTTGCTTTGCCGGTGGAGAGTTTTTGGACCGAGATCCAGCAGTGGATCAATGCCGATCGCCATCCGCCGAAAGCGCAAGCGGCGGAGTGAGATGAATCACTTTCCATTTTTCCGAGGGCTGGTAGAGGAAGACGCTTGAGCATGTCCCGTGACCATTCTTCCACGCTGCGATCCCGCGTCCTCTGGGCGGCGGTGGTCCTCGTGGCGGTCTCGGCGGTGCTTTATGCCATGTTTGTCTCCGTGGACTACCGGTGGAACTGGGCGGGCGTGTGGAAATACCGCACTCAATTCGCCCTCGGATGGCTGACGACGCTGGGGCTATCCGTCGCCGCGATGCTGGTGAGCGTGCTGCTGGGCTTTCTGCTCATGCTCGGTGCTCGCTCGCGGCTGGAGCCGGTGAAACTGCTTAGCTCCGGCATGATCGAAATCGTGCGTGGCTCGCCGCTGCTCGTGCAACTCCTCATCGGCTACTACATCATCGCCGAGGCGCTGCATGTGCGTTACCCCATGGTGGCGGGCGTGGCACTGCTGGGTTGCTTTCATGCCGCTTACCTCGCCGAGATCTTCCGCGGCGCGGTGGAAAGCATCGGTGCCTCCCAACTCGAAGCCGCTCGTGCGGTGGGCTTCAATCGCTCGCAAACCTATCGCTACGTCATCATCCCGCAGGCGCTGCGCCGAGCCTTGCCAGGCACCACCGGGCAGCTCGTTTCTTTGCTCAAAGACTCCTCGCTCCTCTCCGTCATCGGCATTGAGGAGCTGGTGCAGAAGGTCAAAGTGATGAATGCGGCCAGCTATGCCCCGCTGGAAGGTTACCTGCCGCTGGCCGTGGCTTATCTGATCCTCACGCTACCGCTCGCCCGACTGGCGAGGAAACTGGAAGGGAGGTTCGCGTATGAAACTTGAAGCCCACGCTTTGACGAAACGCTATGGCGCTCACGCCGCCCTCGATGGCACCGCCTTTGAAACCGGCGCGGAAGCCCGCGTCATCGCCCTGCTCGGCCCTTCCGGCGGCGGGAAATCCACGCTGCTCCGCGTGCTCGGCTGCCTGCTCGTGCCGGAGGAAGGCAGCGTCTCGCTCGATGGCCGCACCTTGCCCAACGATGAGGAAGGCGCTCTTGCCGAGCGACGCGGCAACGGCTTCGTCTTCCAAGGCTACAACCTTTTCCCTCATCTCACCGCCCTGCAAAACATCACGCTGCCACTGGGTGAAGTCCACGGCATGTCCGCCACCCAGGCCGAGCAGCGAGCGCTGGAACTGCTGCATCGCCTCGGCCTCGAAGGGCACGAACATAAACGTCCCTCGCAACTCTCCGGCGGCCAGCAGCAGCGGGCGGCCATCGCCCGTGCTCTCGCACCCAAGCCGAAGCTCCTTTTGCTCGATGAACCCACCTCCGCCCTCGATCCCGTGATGACCGGTGAGGTGCTCGATGTCATCCGCGAGCTCGCCGAGGCCGGTCAAAGCATCGTCCTCGCCACCCACGAAATCAGCTTTGCCCGCCAAGTCGCCGATTGGGTCGTCTTCCTCGCCGCTGGCAAGGTACAAGAGTCCTCTTCCGCTTCCGATTTCTTCACGAAGCCGAAGACGGAACTCGCCCATCAGTATCTCGAAGGCCTCTCAAAGTATCGGTGAGCGGGGCGGGGTTTCATGTTTTTGAACATGAGGGCTGACGCATCAAACCCAACCGTGACTGGCGATGATCTTGCGAATGATGTCCAGGCGCCGCGCGACGGAAACGGTGCCTCGGAGCTTGGAGAGATCACCGCGAGGCAGTGAGTAGATCAAATCGCAGCGGCATAGCGTGCCCCAATCAAGGCCATCCGCGCCATCGAGAATCACCTCATGCGGGCCGGGAGTTTGACCTGATCGTAGCGTCGTGCAGAGCAAAACTTCGACCGTCTCCTTTCTCTCGGCCCGCAGTGGATGAGAGATAATAACCGCCGGATGCTCACCAGCTCCGGGAAAAGCATAAGTGCGTATCTCCCACTGGTTCATACCTCAGGCTTGGCTCGGCCAGCGAGTGATCGCTCGACCATTTCCCACTCGGAGTCAGCTGCATACACCTGTTCGGCCTGCTCAGCCGTCAGCGGCACCGGCAGAAGGTCGTCTTTAGCCATGTCTAGCGCTAGCCGTCTCACGGCCTCAGTGACCGCTTCGTGAGGTGAATGAAACCTTCCCAGGGCAACAAGCCGGGCCAGGATGCTGTCTTCTTCTGCGGGTAAGGTGATCGTCATGAGGGCAGTGTGCCATGCAAGGTTTGAACGGTCAAGCCGCTGGGGCGAAGGAGCCAATACGTGAACTTCTGCAAGCGGATGGGATTCACGAGCCGTGCTTCGCGATGATCTGGATGAAGTCCGGTAAATAGGTCTGCGCCTTGATATGGCCAACGCCGCGGATGTCACGACCTTCGGCGATGGTCTTGGGCTTGAGGCGGGTCATGAATTCGAGCGTTTGATTGCTGAAGACGATGTAGGACGGCACACCTTCGGACTGGGCGAGGACGTTGCGGTGCTTTTTGAGCTTCTCGAACAGGGCTTCGTCAAAGCCGAGCTCGCGGGCGGCAAGTTCTTCGTTCTTGGCGGTCTTGCTCGTCTTGGAAGGTTTGGAAGCAGTAGTGGCACTGGGCCAGCGGATCTTGATGTTCTCGCCGTTTTTCATCACCTCGGCTCCACGGCGGGTGAGATTAATCTTGGGGAATTCATCGGTGGTGGTTTCGATGAGTCCGGCTTTGTCAAGTTCGATGAAAAGTGGATGCAACACCTGGGTGCCGACTTGCTTGAGCAGGCCGTAAGTGGTGAGCTGATCGAGGCCAGCATCGACGATGTCCTTCGATTTGGAGCCGACGAGCATGTTGATGATGCGGCCTTTGCCAAAGCGGCCTTCCCAGGAGCCATCGGCACGTTTTGTGGCCATGCGGGCGATGCCGCTGAGTGTCTGACGAAGCATGGTGACCTCCTCGGAGGTGCCTTCACGCGGTGGTTGCACGCCTTCAGCACGACAGACATCGCAGGTACCGCAGGGCATAGTCTCCGTCTCGCCGAAGTAACGCAAAATTTGCTCCTGACGGCAGGCTTTGTCGTCGTAGCAGAGATCAATCATCGCCTTGAGCTTCGAGCGATCGCGACGGTCCTTTTCGGCGAGGGCCTTCAAATCGAGCGGAAGGTCTCGGGCGAGCAATTTGGGCTGCAAGAGGCGTGTGCCACGGATGCGCATACCGGGGATGTCGAAGCGTTCGATGACATCCATGCGGTTCAGCAGGCTCAGCGCGGAGGAGATGCCCATGCTGTTCTTCGCGCCGGTGAATTCGGTGATGTCGTCAATGGAGGCCTGGACTTCGTTTTGAGCATCAGCGCGATTCAAAAGAGCCTGGTAAGTGGCGCGGATGATGTCGGGCGCAGGATTGTTGCCCTCAATGAAGAACTCCTGCGTGCGGGTGTCGGCGAAGTTGAAGTAAAGATCGCACTGCGAAGGCTCGCCATCGCGTCCGGCACGGCCTGCTTCTTGATAATAGGCCTCCACACTGCCGGGCACATCGAAGTGAGCCACGAAGCGCACGTCGGAGCGGTCGATGCCCATGCCAAAGGCGTTCGTGGCCACGGCAACATCGGCTTTTTTCTCGATGAACTTCGTCTGGCGGCTTTCGCGTTCCTTGTCGTCGAGTCCGCCATGGTATTCGATGACCTTGATCTTCCTCTCGCGAAGCTCGGAGCCGACTTCCTCGACTTTTTTCCGCGTGGCACAGTAAACGATGCCGGTCTTGTGCGTGCTGATGAGCTTGATGAGGCGCTGATACTTGTCGTCGTTCGTCTTGGTGGGGATGATGTTGAGGCTCAGGTTTGGCCTCTCGAAGCCACGGATGGCAATCAGCGGATCACGCAGCGCCAGCGTGCGCAAAATGTCATCCCGCACCTCCGGCGTGGCGGTGGCGGTGAGGGCGACGACTTGCGGGCGATCTAGATTTTGCAGGGCCTCACCGAGGCGCATGTAATCCGGCCGGAAGTCATGCCCCCACTGCGAAAGGCAGTGCGCTTCATCGACGGCGAAGAGGGCGATCTGAACCTCCCGCAGTGCATTGGTGAAGCTGCGGCTACGAAAGCGCTCGGGGGCCACATAGACGAGCTTATACTCGCCATTTCGCAGGCTTTGGATGCGCTGCATCTGCTCGCCGGGCGAGAGGCTGCTGTTGATGAGCGTGGCGGGAATGCCGCGACGCTCCAGCGCATCGACCTGATCCTTCATCAGGGCAATGAGCGGACTCACGACGACCGTGACGCCATCCATGACCATCGCCGGAAGCTGGTAGCAGAGCGATTTCCCGCCGCCGGTGGGCATGATGACCATCGTATCACGCCCCGAGAGGATCGAAGCCATCACCGGCTCTTGGCCATCGAGGAACTCGCGGAAGCCAAAATGCTTTCGCAACGCCTCGCGGGCGTCGTGGATGGGTGTTTCGTCAGTTTCAGGCACAGCGCAGCATGGCGAGCAAAGACGGGCTTGTCACTCGTCAGGCATCAAGACGGGAATGGTTTTGCTGCCGTGACGGCGATAGATGTGGAAGTCGTCATCCAGCGTGAAGATGACGCCGTCCTTAAAAACCTCTGACATTCGTACGAGACAGGCGTCCGCGAGTGACATCGGCCTATCACGATACCGCCGCATCAAAGCACGCAGTTCAGGGAGATGCTCATCGACCTCAAAAGCGACACGGATGACGCCGCGTTCGAGCAGTTCAAAAAGTACATCCGTATCCACGCCCTCTCTTTTCAGAAGAAAAGCCGCCTCGGTAAGCACAGGCTCGCAGGTCACCAACGGCGGGCGCAATTGCTTCCACTGCTCCACCACCCATTCGGAGTGCTCCACATCCGCCACGAGGAACGAAACCAGCGGCCCCGTGTCCAGCAGCACCACACCTTTCACCTGCCGAAGCCCTCCATATATTTAGGATTCGTGGCAATGTCCTTGGGCAGGCGCTTGATGCTTCCCGCGAGGTCGCGAGCCAGATCGTAACAGGACACCTCTTTCGAGTCTTGAGGCTCCTTCAGTTCTTTTTCCAATGCCGTGCGGATAAGCGCGGTCTTTGACACACGCCGCAAACGGCTCTCCTGCTGCAAGCGCAGCAGTAGCGAATCAGGCATCTTGAGAGTCAGAGTGCTCATGGGTGTGGAAATACGCCTTTCATGCTGATTTTGCAACGATGCAGAACACCAGGGGACGGCGGCGGCAGCTGGGCTGCCGCAGTCCAAGGTTTCACGAATCAGCTCTTTCCTTCCGAGCGGCGTCGTAGGCTTCAATGATGCGTTGGACGACGGGGAGGCGGACGATGTCTTTGGCGAGGAAGTGGACGAATTTCACGCCTTCGACGTTTTGGAGGATCTCGACGGCTTCGCGGAGGCCGGACTTCACGCCGCGGCGGAGGTCGATTTGAGAGGGATCGCCGGTGACGACGCAGCGGGCACCTTCACCGAGGCGGGTGAGGAACATGAGCATCTGCTCGGTGGTGGTGTTTTGGGCCTCGTCGAGGATGATGTAGGCGTTTTTGAGCGTACGGCCGCGCATGTAGGCGAGCGGGGCGATCTCGATGGCTCCGCGTTCGATGAGTCGCTCGGCTTCATCGGGATCGAGCATGTCGTAGAGGGCGTCGTAAAGGGGGCGAAGGTAGGGGAAGATCTTTTCTTTGAGGTCTCCGGGCAGAAAGCCGAGTGCCTCGCCAGCCTCGACGGCAGGCCGGGTGAGCACGAGGCGCTGGACGACCTTTTCGCGAAGCAGATGAAGGCCCTGTGCCATGGCGAGGTAGGTCTTGCCAGTGCCGGCGGGGCCGATGCCGAAGACGACTTCGCTTTCCCGCATGGCCTGCACATAAGCGATCTGGCCGCGTGTCTTGGCGAGCACGGGAGGCTTCTTGCCAGTGCTGAGGAGCTTCAAATGCATGATGACCTCAGCGGGCGAATCGCCGGCATCACGCTGCACGCTTTCCGTGACGAGGCGGATCATCGCAGGTGTGATGTCGCCCCCTTGACGGCGAACGCGTTCGAGTTGTACAAAGACATCTCGCACGCGGGCGACGCCATGATCGTCTTCTCCATCGATTTTCACCCAGGCCTCGCGGCTGGTGAGATGAACGCCGAAGGCCTCGCCAATGCCACGAAGCGTGGCGAGATCATTGCCGAGGAGTTTTTGGAGAAACTGCGGCGTTTCGTAAGTGAGCGTGACGGTAGGCATAAGCGGGACCGAAGTGACGATTGAAGGCGGCGAGTTATTAGAAAATCTCAACCGCGTGTCTGCTGGATGAAGTCGGCCACCAACGCGAGGCGCTTCACGCCGGGAGCAGATTCGACGCCGCTGGCGACATCGACGGCGGCGGGATGCGTTTGAGCGATGGCGGTGGCGATGCTTTGCGGCGTGAGGCCGCCGGAAAGGATGATGCGCTTGTCAGGAAAGCGCTCCACAGCCTGCACAGCGAGGTCCCAGGGGAAGGAATGGCCCGCTCCTCCGTAGAGGCCGGGATTGTAGGCATCGAGCAGGACATCGGCGCAGGGAAATGAGGCGATGGCATCGAGCGAGGCAGCGTCACGCACCTGAAAGGCTTTGATGATGTGCTGGCCGCGCTGGATGAGCTCGGCGACGAGCGCTGGCGGCTCATCGCCGTGCAATTGCAGGCTGCGAAAGAGGCCGCTGCGGATGGTGGCATCGAGTTCTGCCGCACTCGGATTCACCAGGACGGCGACGAGGTGGTGATGCGCGGCGGTTTCGGCGAGATGCTGTTCGGCCTCAGCGAGCGGGAGATAGCGCTTCGACTGTGGCCACAGATTGATGCCCACCGCATCGGCTCCGAGGTCAAAGACGAACGGCACCTGCTGCGGATCTTTGAAGCCGCAGATTTTGATGCCGAGGTGATCGCGTGGTGGAAACATGGTGGCAGTCATGAGGGCTGGCTGAAGGGCATGACGGGCGGCAGCAGGCCACCCGAGGCGGCGGGCGTGGAGCGGGCAGGCAGAAGCGTGGAGGTCAGCGTGAGCAATTGATCGAGGCGCGGTGGAAACGACAGGCTGCCACGAACGCGGACATCACGCTTGAGCGACTCGAAGAGCTGCATATCCGCCGGGCGTGTGAGGAAAAGAATGGGCGGGGCGGTGTGCGTGCCGCGATGGGCGAGCGGGTAGGCTTTGACGAGCAGGCGATCGAGCAAATCACCGGGCATATCCGGCAGCGGGATGGAGAAGATGAAAAGGCTGTACTCGCGGCGCAGCGCCATTTCAAAGGCATGCTCACCGCTCGGAGTGTCATCCACTTCACACTCGCGGAAGGCGGTGAGGGCCTCGCGAATGACACGGCGGTAAGGCAGGCTCTCCTCGGCGAGGAGCACGCGTGGCGGGCCTTTCGGGATGACCACGGGCGGCGCGGGTGGTGGAGATGGTTCCTCCGCAGTTCGTTGCGGATAGCGGAGGCGTTTGGTGGCCATGAGGCAGGTGGATCAGCTCTCGGGATACACGGCCACGGCCATGACGCCCTGACTGGGCACCCAACCGACGACTTCCACCCGGCCGAGCCGGCGCGAGGAGGAGCCCATGCCTTTTTTTACCGTGTCGATGATCTTCTTCTGCGTCTCTTCATTGGCTGTGGAACCGAAGAAACCAGCCAAATCCGTCAAAACAGGTGCCGGGGCGGAAACACCACCGGCCATCGTCACGGGCACGCGGCCCTGACCGCTGGCGAGGATTGTCTGGCGGATCAATTCCGGGTTCATCGTGGCATCGACGACGACGAGACGGCGCAGCCGGGTATCGGGAGCTGGGGAGGAAACAATCTGGAGCGGCGGCGTCTCGACGGGAGCCCCGTTAGCGGCCACGGGCGTGGAAACCGGTGGCTTGATCGATTTCGTGGGCTTCAAAAACACCGCAGGAGCCTGAGGAGAGCCCGAAAAGCTCGCCTGCGGCAGTGGTGAAAGCGATTGCGGTAAGGGCAATGCCTCCTGCGCCTGCACGAGGGCGGCGGAGGTGGCGAGCACAGCCATGAATCGGATTACAGGGTACATTTGTCGGGAGCGGGCACAGGTTTTACCATGCCCGCCGGAAATCGACAATGACAAATGTGCCCGCAACACCCCGGCATCAGAAGTACTTCTTGGTGAACATCTTGCGCGTCTCGCGGCCGATGCGATCAAGGACACCTTTGAGAACGAGTTCGTTTTGGTCGATGATGGCGAAATCGCTGTGGTGGGTAAGTTTGAGCTGTTGGCACTGCTCCGCGAGCTGCTCGGTGGCGACTTTGAGTTCACGGAGCTTCTGGCCAGTCTCCTCAGTGATGAGGTTTTGGTTGACGAGGTTTTCCCGCTTATCGGTCTCGCGGGAGAGGTAGCGAGAGGCGTTGGGGAGGTCTGGGGGGGGGGCGTTGGCGAGGGCACCCTTATGGCAATCGACACACGGCTTGGTAGGCAGGTAACGGGAGGGCCGCTGCGGGACGACGGACTGCGGCTCGGCGGGGAGGCCTCCATCGCGGGCACCGATGAGATTCGGTGTGATGAAGAGCATGAGGTTTTTGTGGTTCTTGCTCCGGTTCTTGTATTTGAAGAGCCATTTCAGGCCGGGGATCTTTTTCCAGCAAGGGCACGCTCGCCTGGCCCTCACGCTCGCGGGCCTCATCGAGGCCGCCAACGGCGCACGGAGCCGAAAGGCTCCACCACGAACAAGCTCATCCCCAAGTTCGTCCTCACCACCCTCACCACCCTCACCATCGAAGAAGAGTATGCCAAGGTGCTCAACTGGCTGAGTGATATCGAGCGCCGCCTGCGGCACCGCCCTTACCGTCCCGCAGGCCATGGCTGGCATCACCGGCCCCTGCCCTAGTTGCAGCCAGGTCATCACCGCCCCGCATCCTCACGCCCCGCCGCAGAATCACGCCGCCGTTCCACCGCTCCTTCCACGCGATCACAGCCCACATCATCCCCCGCATCCTCCGCGCCCGCCCATCGCTGGCCCGCCGGAAAAAGCCAGCTTCTTCAGCCGCATCGGCATGTGGCTGTCTTCTCGTCGCCTCCCCGCCCCTCCTCGTCGGAGGCATGCTTCTCGATCTCAAAGGCATGCTCGATCAGCAGCAGGTCGATAACGAATCCTCCGAAGAAATGTCCATCATCAAAGCGATCGACCAAATCGTTTACACTGGCGGTCCCCACCCGCAGCAGCAAGCTGGCGGCGCTCAAAACCTCGAAAGCTTCATCCTCATCGAAGGCCAGCGCCTTCAACTCGAAGAAGAGATTGAGGAGCGAGAAGGAGAAATCGAAGAAGAGCCGCAACGGCCCAGCACATAGCGCCCGCCCAAACCTTCCGCGTTTCGAGCCGCCAGCTCGCTCGCATACTCCGCGCAACGCTCCACCGGCCATTCGGAAAGCCAGCCGTGCAAAAACGCTCCGTGATACACATCACCGCAGCCGGTGGTATCCACCAGCGGAGAAGCCGTGAAAGCCCGCTGATGATGGTAAAAGCCACCCGGCCTCCAAATCTGGCTACCACGAATACCATCCGTGATCACCAGCAGCCTCGCAGACGGCTGCAAAAGCTTTGAAACCATCTCCGCAAGGTCAGAACTACCCGCAGCCTTTTCAGCAAACTCACGCGAAAGGATACGCACATGGCTCGCCTCCAACAAATCACGGATCTGCTCTCGAAACCTCCCCGCGCCGCCATCGAAGGAAATTTCAATGTCCCGAGCCGCCGCCGCTGAGATCGCCGCACGACAAGCCTTTTCATGGCGACCATTCACATGCAGCAGCCGCACCCCATCCAGCATCGCAGGCTCAAACACCGGCTCACCAGCCTCCGCAGGCTTAAAAACGATCTGCCGCGCCCCATCCCCCTGTCGCACGAGGATCACCGCCTCCGCAGAAACGCTATCAAGCAAGGCGCAGTCATGCCCATGAGCACGCAAAACCGCCAGCGCCGTCGCCACCGGCCCACCACGATCCTCCGCCCGCGCCAGCGCCTCCATCACACCCTCCTCCGCGCTGAATTCCGGCACCACGAAAAAGGTGTCGTGCGTCTCCGCACCGATGCCGAGGATGGTTTGAGAATTCATGGCTGCAAAATGGACGAAACACGCGGTTTGACAAACAAACCGGCGGCCCGCACTTTTTCCCATGCCCGCCACCATCGCAGCTCCCGCAGCCTGGATCGAGTCGATCAGTGACTTTCGTCTTCCTGCGCAGACAGATCAGCAACTCCAGAGCCTCATGGATAGAAACACTGAAGGCATCCTACAATCCTCCGAGAAAGATCAGCTCGCTGCTCTCGCGGCACTCAGCGAAGAAATCTCACTCCTTCGTGCTCAGGCACTTCAATTGCTCGGTCGGCAGCCCGCATGAGCACGCCGGAGGCTCTGGCATCTGAAGTGCGGCACCGTGCTGGAGATCGCTGCGAATACTGCCGCATGAGCCAACAGCTCCAAGGGGCCACTTTTCATATCGAACACATCGTCCCCGTAACCTGCGGAGGAAAGACGACGTTGGAAAATCTGGCTCTCGCCTGTCCGAGCTGCAATCTGCATAAATCAGATCGTTCACATGCCGTGGACCCGGTTACAGGTGAACGCGCCCTGCTGTTTCATCCTCGGAATGACGCTTGGATGGATCATTTTGCATGGGAAGGAACTGGAGTGAACGGATTGACCTCCATTGGGCGGACCACAATAGCCTGCTTCGATATGAACCATCCCCGCCGCCAGCGAGTGCGGGAGGCGGAGAGGCTTTTCAACTTGTTCCCCCCAGTTTGATCCCATGAAACCCCTCCTTATCTCGATCACCGCTTCGCTACTGCTCACCGCGCTCACGCTTTGGGCGCAGGAGGGAGGCTCAGTGCTCGGGAACCTCGTGGGACGCGACGAGTGGGGCGGCGGCGATACCGGCGGGGAGCAAGGCAAGCCAGCGCAGACGACAGAGCAAACCGCGAAGGACATCCGCTTCATCAGCATCCACAACTTCGCCGGCCCCAAGGACAAGGAAACCACACGGCTGAAGAGCAATCAGGCGGGCCATCGGGAGCGTGGCTTTGGCGACATCGCCTACCATTTCATCGTGGGTGACAGCGGCCGCATTTACGAGGGCCGCCGCCCCACGCTGGCTCCGGCCTCCAATACCTACTACCTCAGCCCGGCGGACTTGAAGACGAAGGTCACCTCCATCGACGAGGGCAAAATCAGCGTCGCGCCTGATTTTCGATCCAAGGCCCGCGAACGCATTCCCGGTCACACGAAGGGCCACCTCACCGTGTCCTTCCTTTGCGGCGGTCGCGTGCAAAATGGCGAGCTGGTGGATCATCCCGAGCTTTTTCAGCCGCAGGCCATGCAGCGGGCCGCCACCCTCGTCGCCGAGCTGCTCGTGCGGCATGGTTTGGAGCCGAAGGACATCCGGGCGCACCGCGAGTTGGCGGAGACGAATTGCCCGAATGATGCCATCTACCGCTGGCTGCGGGGTGAAACGATGACCCAGTAAGGAAAAGGCGAAGGCATAAAGCTGATCGAGGCCGAATTTCAGCGGCTGAAGAGCACGCCGCGTTGAGCTGAAAGATCGCTCACACTCGAAACGGCTGCTTTCGGGCGAATTCGCCATTGTCATCTCCTCCCTCGTCATTCAACATCGCGCCCACTTTCCCCGCATGAGCACCACCACCCTACCCGACGCCTCCGCCCCTTGGTACAAGCACCTCACCAAATACCACTGGTTCGTCTTCATTGTGGCCTCGCTCGCGTGGTTGTTTGATTGCCTTGATCAGCAGCTCTTCCTCCTGGCCCGCAATTCCGCCATGAAGGCGCTCCTGCCTCCAGGTATGGACCCCATCAAGTACGGCGGCTACGCCACCTCCATCTTCGTCGCAGGCTGGGCTACCGGCGGCCTCATCTTCGGCTCCGTGGGAGATCGCATCGGCCGGGCCAAGACGCTCACGCTCACCGTGCTCATCTACTCCGTCTGCACCGGTCTCTCCGCCTTCTCCAAAGGCTGGATCGATTTCGCCATCTACCGCTTCCTTACCGGCCTCGGCGTCGGCGGTGTCTTCGGCCTCGCCGTCGCTCTCGTGGCGGATACGCTTCCAGATACGGCCCGCGCCGGTGCGCTCGGCACCTTGCAGGCTCTGTCAGCCGTCGGAAACATCGCGGCGGGCATCACCAGCATGTACATGGGCAGTCTTGAGGCCTCGAAAGCCATCGAGCCCGGCACCGCGTGGAAATACATGTTCCTCGTCGGTGCCCTTCCCGCTTTCCTTTGCGTCTTCATCCAGATCCGTCTCAAAGAACCCGAGAAATGGGTCAAGGCGCGTGCCGCAGGCAAAGCCGCAGGCGTGAAGTTTGGCTCTTATTCTTCCCTGCTCGGTGATGTGCGCTGGCGGAAATCCGCCCTGCTCGGCATGGTGCTCTGCGTGGCCGGTGTGATCGGCCTTTGGGGCATCGGTTTCTTCAGTCCTGAACTCGTCGGCGATGTGATGGAACGCTCACTCAAGGCCGAAGGCGTGGCTCCGGAAAAGATCGCCGGAGAAAAGACCTACTGGATCGGCGTGAACTCCATCGTGCAGAATCTCGGTGCCTTCTTTGGCATGCTGCTCATGACGAAAATCGCTCAGAATCGCGGCCGCAAGCCCGCCTTTGCCATGGCCTACATCGCCGCCATGATCGCCACCATTGGCTTCTTCCAGTTCTTTGATGGCCGTGGAGATATTTGGATGAGCGCCGTCATGGGTGCCTGCCAGCTCGCCCTCTTCGCCGGCTTCGCCATCTACCTTCCTGAGCTCTTCCCCACCAGCCTGCGCAGCACCGGCACCAGCTTCTGCTACAACGTTGGACGTTTCGTCGCCGCCAGTGGTCCCTTCACCCTCGGCAGCCTGCAAGCAGCCCTCAAAGCCGGTGCCACCACGCCCGAAGCCAAGCTGGAGGCCTTCCGCACCGCCTGCACCTACATGAGCGCCATCTTCCTCCTCGGCCTCGTCGCCCTCGCCTTCCTCCCCGAGACCAAAGGCCGCCCGATGCCGGAGGATTGAACCGCTTCGCGGCAATGACGAAATCAGAATGACGAATGCCGAAGCGCTTCGTCATTCAATCGTCATTCGACCTTCCTCATTCGTCATTTTCACCATGACCTCTGCCGAACTCATCGCCCTCAAAGACCCGTCCAAACTCTCGCCCGAGGCCCAAACCCTCTGGCAAATCAAAAACGGCGATTGGGATGCCGCGCACAACATCGCGCAGGACATCCCCACCAAGATGGGTTCGTGGCTTCACGCCCTGCTGCACGTCATCGAGGGCGATCAATGGAACGCCGATTACTGGTTCTCGAAAGCGGGCAAGGCCTCACACGGCCCGAAGGACATCGACACGCTCTGGGATGAGATCGCGGTGGTCGTGCTCAAAGCTTAACGCCGGCCATCACGCCACCGCGAGGTGGAAGTAGCCGTGGATGTGCGGGAACCCTCGAAAGTACCAAACCATGTCCGGCCCCTCGATCTGCCAGGTGTCCCACACCTGATCGCCGCCGATGTCGAACTCACCGCCGTAGCAGGAGATGAAGAGACGCTCGACGATCTTTTGTGTCTCGATGGTCTTCATCGTGGCCTCCACATCGGCGGGGCGGAAACACACCAGCATGCGGCGCATCGCTTCGAGTAGCTTCGCCTGCTGATCCTTCGTCAAATCAGCGCCCGAGAGCCCCGGCAGATCCGTTTTGCGTTTCACGATCACCTCGGAAGGCTTTTCCGAGCGTGGCTCGCGGGCCACGAGGATCTTCTCACGCTGTTTGCCATCCAAGGCACTGACGAATTCATTGAAGACCAGCCCCTGATACCAAAAAGGATTGCCCGCATGGTCTTTCTCCTCGCGGAAGGCCTTGGCGAAGTTCCCGTAAAAGATCGGGCGACCTCCAAAACCGGCTGCCCCATCGTTCCGCGCAAAGCAGCGACGCGTCACATGATGCCCCGTGTAGATGAATTCGAAGTCCGCGTCCTCCGGCCGGCCAAAGAAGCCCACCGAAGGCGTGTTCTTGATCTGGCCCATCAGATCCTTCTGCACCTGCCAGTTCATCTTCTCGCGATGCTCCGGGTGATGCAGCGACTCGAAAATCTGCCTCACAAGATCCTGCTGCTCCTTCGTGTAAAACGTGTGCAGCCGCTGCTCCGGGCAAATGTACCACCAATTGCTCACAAAACCGCGTTTCGCATGGTCACCCGGCAGCATGATCTTCGCGTGCTGCTCCTCCGTGAGACTCTGGTAGAACTGCATCGCCAACGAATCCGTGCTCGTGGCAGCACGCAGCGAAGGAAACACGGACAGCGCAGCCGTGGAGCCCATCGCACGCAAGATGTCGCGACGGCTAAAAGAAGCAGCAGAGAGCAGGTTCATCGGCACAGTGTGTCAAACCGGTGCCGAAAACGCCAGCGTTGATTTCGAGCCTCGCGGCCTGCCGTAGCACGGACTTTCCAGTCCGTGTCTGACCCGAGTTGGAAAACTCGGGCTACGTCATGAACCCACCACACGGCTCATGCCGTTGGAGGCCAAACGCCCCCGAAAGTGCCCCAAAGACGTCCGATCCCGCTCCTCAACTCTGGCTCTTCGCCCTCCGCCCCTCGCTCTCCGCGCCGTCAGGCCCAAACCAGCCGTTTTTTGGGAAGAGTGATTTTTCAGCCCTCGGTGCCCGCCCAAGGAGAGGCCCTTGCCAAGGGCCTCAAGCCGGGACTTGGCAAGTCCCGCTCCCTGCACCGCCTGCCGCGCCTTCGCGTCTTTCGATCAAGCGCGTGAAGAATTCGCCAGCACGACGTGTCCCATCCCTAATTTTTTGCGGCTTCTCACGTCTTATAGCTACCAAGATACGCTTATGGCCACTCCCGAGGAAACAGCAATTGCCGAATGGATGCTTCAAGAATTCACTGTGCAGGGACGACTCTCCCAAACTCGCGCTGTCCGTGAGATTCGCCAGCATTTCGGCGAGCATCATCTCTACAAGAACAAGAATCGTAATTGGGCGCTTAACCGGCCTATTCTCGACGAGTTTCAGCGACTTACGCCCGAGGACACAGTATGGAGCCGTAGTCGTCAGCTTTGGCGTCAACGCCGCCCAACTGACCCTCCTGATACAAGAATGGTTCGTTAAGGACTTGACCGAGTGCTGTGCGAGCACGGCATGACAGCTATAACTCCGGCTACTTCATGCTTATGAATGATCTTCAACACTCAGTCAAATCATGAATTCTAGGAAAGCACTACTAATTCTCTGCATCATCCAGGTGTTGTCGTTTTTGTCCCGTCAGGCGATAGCTTCTGAAGAAATTTGCTTCTTGGCTCGGCCATCTGCCAATTCGACTGACATTTGCCTACTGAAGAGCCCGTCTGCGGGTTCATTTGATGTATGCTTGCTGAACCGCCCATCTGCCGCGTCGATTGATGTCTGTTTCGTTTCAAGACCGACTGCATCATCCATCGACCTAGACCTAATCATTGTAGCCGCACCAACTGCTATCTCCAAAAACGTATGCGTCCTACAACGTCCCTCAGCGACCTCTATTGATTTATGCATCCTTGATCGTCCCTCAGCAGGTTCTAAAGACGTCTTCCTAGCTCCCCGACCGTCAGCGAACTCAAAGGATATCTGCATCCCAGTAGCTGACCCCCTCACGACTGGCGAAAAAATCATTCTCCTGTTACTTCTTGGTGTCCTCGAGGAAAAGTGAGGCCGCATCGTCTGAATTACGTGCACCCAAAAGCACAAACCAAAACAACAATTGATCCGGCTGAGTTGAAATCATTTCACCAAAAGCCAATCGAACAAGTAACTCTTCCACCCGCAAACCTGAATGCCCCTCGACATTACCAGCACAATCGTAGGTGGTGCAATCGCCACCACAGCTTCTCTCTTGCTCCATTTCCTCAACCGTGCCCATCAAGAAGCCATCCAGCAAAACGAAATGGCTGTGAAACTCGCTATTGAGAAGGCCAAAACTGACCACGAGACACAGAAGTTCATGAACAATGGTAGCATGTAAGTCATGACTGACCCGCGCATCGACATAATTCTCTGCGAGATGCTTGAATTTACAGACAGACTCAGGAGGCACCGCCGCGCACAGAGGTGGCAACGAATCAAAGACTTACTTGGCTGTGCATGGTGACGACCGCAGTGGCCATAAGACAAATAGTGCGCTCATGAAACCGGCACTTGGCAATCTGATATGTAAGTAAAGTTCTTCGCTTGATGTCGCTGAGCTTGGATCGTTAACCACCCACCTCACACCCCTCGCTTCTTCTCCAGCCCGCGATACACACCGAAGTCGTTGAAGAAGTATTTTTTGGCGAGCCAGTACATCCAGTGCTTCTCGGGGATCTCTTCACCTTCGCGCCATTGGCTGGTGCGCGGGGTCATGCTCTCGATCTCGGCCATGGCGGTCTGGCGGATGGTGCTGTCCTTGGCGGTGTGCTTCGTCACGACAGCCTTCACGAGGTCGGGGCGCTCCAGGACGATGCAGCCGCGGGTGTTTTGGGAGGCGATGGTGCGGAAGTCGCTGAGGAACTCGCTTTTCGTGAAGACATCAAAGAGGTCGTCGCTAGTGCGGACGCTTTCTTTGGCGAACTGGATGATGGGGCAGGGCTCGATCATGCCGGTGGGGCTGATGTGGTGGCTGATGCCATTGGCCATCGGGCAGAGCGCCTGACCCTGATGATCGTAGTAGGCATCGACGATGGCGATGGGCAGCTTCGCCCGCATGTTGACGACGAACCGGCGCACCTGCGTGATCTGTTCCGGCGTCAAAGCCAGCTCGGCGCTGATTTTCGGCCCGACGGGGCGGTAGGTGTGATACCAGGCGTAATGGACGCCCATGTCGATGAGGCGGCGCAGCCAGGTCTCGGTGAGGAGGTCGTCGATGTTCGTCTTGCAAAGGCTGGTGGCCACGCCGGTGAGCACCTTGGCGTCGAGGCAGTTTTGCAGCCCCCGGAGCGTGCGGGTGAGCACGTCCGTTTTGCCACGGCGTTCATTGCTGACAACTTCCGTGCCTTCGATGCTGACGAGCGGGGTGATGTTGCCGAGCTTCCGCATGGCGGTGGCAGCTTTCTCGGTGATCATCTGGCCGTTCGTGAAGACCTGGAAGTAGGCGTCCGGGTGCATCGAGAGGAAATCGAAGAGCTCCGGGTGCATGAAGGGCTCGCCGCCGAGGATGCCGAAGAAGGCATTCCCGCGCCGCTTGGCATCGTTCACGATCTTGTTCAGCTCGTCGAGGTTCAACGACTCACGCGGTTTATCCACATCCACCCAGCAGCCTTGGCAGCGGAGGTTGCAGGAGTTCAGGATGGAGATGTAGAAGAAAGGCGGGAAGAACTGCCCCTGCTTCATGCGCTGCTTATGCAGCATCACGGACCGCGCCCCCTTGTAACCGAAATTCCAGCCGATCTTGGCCAGGCAAAGCGGATCGACGGTGCGAAGGATGCGTGAGGTGAGGGAAAGGAGCATGGGGGGGGAATGACGAATGCAGAATGGCGAAGGACGAATGACGGAAAACGGAGGCCACGGGCGAAATGGCGTCAATGAGGTCAATCGGGTCAAGATTGGGGTCAAGAGGTCACGATGCGCCCAAAGGTCAAGACACACGGACGCAAAAAACGCGGAGCCAAAGGGCATCAAGCTGCTTTTGCAGCACTTCGAGCCAGCACCACCTACCTTTCGCGGCCAAGCTAGCCGCAGCGGTGATCAATGCACGATCTGCACCTCATCACCGACGCCGGTGAGGGAGAAGAAAAGCTTCGCCTGATCATACGGCAGGCGGATGCAGCCGTGGGAGGCGGGGCTGCCGGTGACGTAGCCACTGTGGAGGCCGATGGCGCTGCAATTCAAGCGCATGAACCATGGCATGGCGCAGTGATAGAGTGTGGAGGTGTGCGAGCGGTGCTTGTCCGTGATGACGTAACGACCGGAAGGCGTGCGGTAGCCTTCACGACCCGTGGAGACGGAGGTGCTGGCGATGACTTTGCCATTCTTAGTGACCCAGGCACGCTGACTGGAGAGATCGACGGTAACAAGCGTGTCTGGCTCCGCATCAGGATCACGACCGAGGAGCACACGCATGAGGAAAAGGTAACCCTGCGTGGCGGCGAAGTTGATGGGATAGCGATGGTAGCGGGAGGTGGACATGCCGGGCTTGGCCCCAGCTTTCATGAGGGCCACCGCGCCTTCCACGTCACCACGGGCGGAGCAGCAGATGAGCGGGGTGACGCCGCGATCACTCTCCATGGCATTGCGCAGATCTTTGATGGTGCAGCGGTCGATCAATTCTTTGGCGATGGGGCTTTTGAAGCGGGTGTTGGGATCGACACCTAGGCTGGTGAGCGCCGCAATCACCGGCGTGTTTCGACGCAGCGAGGCGACAAGGATGGGGGCCTGATTTTCGCGGCCGGGTTCATTCAAATCCACGCCGCACATCGCGAGCACCGGCACCATATCCGCCTGCCCCGAACGAACGGCAGCACAGAGCGGTGTATCGCCAAACTGGGTCTTCTCAGAGGGATTAAAACCCATCGCCACGAGGTGCGCCACGCGTTCCGCATCACGCAGGATCACTGCCTGGAAAACAGAAGGCAGTGCATCGGTGCTCGGCCAGAGCGTGGACCAAACTTCGCTGATCGGATCGAGTATAGGCCGCCACTTTTTTGGCTCGTAGGGGATGGTGGAGGCCTTGGCAAAGGCTGGCTTGGTTGGAACAACAGCCAGAGCAGCTTGGTCTTCGAGCGCCTGTGGCTTTGCAGCGGACTTCGACGTGCTCGCGAATGTCATCACAGGAGGTGGCACATCTTGCAGTTTTTTGAGCGAGTCAATCTCGACCGGCTGGGTGGGCTTGATGGAAGCCACCGGAGGAAAATTTGCCTCGACGGATTTCGCGGATCGCAGTTCAGCGCCGATCGTATTGACAGGCTTTTTGGCGACTAGCGCGACATCAGCCGTGGAAAGATTTACCGGAAAGCTAAACAGTTCAGTCTGCTTGAGCATACCAATCAATGCGGCAAACACGCCAGCGCCAATTAAGGGCGGCAGGCAGAAAGCGGATAGGGCCTGGAACCAGTGGGCTTTCATGTTTGCGACTCGGGGCGGCGGTTAATATCGCTTTCGAGTAAGCTGTCGAGGTGTCTCTTTAATCAATATGGAAGTTTTACCTTGTTGCGGGTTATATTTTCTTGGCGAGAGCAGTAATTTATGGAAATCACTAAATCATACGGGAACATACCGCATGTCTGATGACAATTGCTTACCTTTCACTTCACCGCAGCTCTCGCGACGGCTGACCGTTTGGCTGGTCATGATGGGCTTTGGGTTTCAGCCAATGGCGCATGCTGTGCTGTTTTACGATACTGGCAGCGCCGCGCACAACATCGCGGCGCCCACCGCAGCGTATGAGGACTCTGGCTGGCAGTTTCAAGGCTACTACGGTGCCTATCTGGGCACGATGATCGCTCCGCAATACTTCCTCACGGCGCAGCACATGGGCACGCAGGGGAGTTCCTTCGTCAGCGCAGGGCTTTTCAATGGCGGCGTCGATGTAACCTACACGATTGATGCCTCGGCAAACGGCGGCGCTGGCTACTGGGACATCGCAGGCAGCGATCTGCGCATCATCAAGATCAACGAATACTTCCCCACCTACGCCACGCTCTACACCGGCAGTTCGGAGCAAGGCCTCGACATGGTGACGATGGGCCGCGGCGGCGTGCGCGGGGCAGACGTGATGGTCTCTGGCACGCTGCATGGCTGGAAACACAACAACGGCGACGGCGTGGCTCGCTGGGGTAGCAACATCGTGAGCGATGCGACCACCATCCCCGGCCTCGGTGGCATGCTGGTGGCAGAGTTTGATGCCAGCGGCCCTGGGCAGACGACAGAGGAGGCGACGCTTTCGGTGGGCGATTCCGGCGGGGGTGTATTTGTGAACGACGGCGGCATCTGGAAGCTCGCGGGCATCAATTACAGCGTGGATGGTCTGTTCGACACGAACAACACGACCGGCGACGGCACGCAGTTCAACGCAGCGCTGTTTGATCGCGGGGGTCTGTATCAAGGCAGCGATGGCCAGGGCTGGACGCTGATCCCGAATGTGGGCCCGGACAATCCCTCCAGCATGTATGCCTCCCGCATTTCGACAAACGCCGCCGCCATCCAGGCCATCGCCGTGGTGCCGGAACCGCATGCGGTGATTTTGATCGCTATCGCGGGCATGCTCACGATGAAGCGCAGGCAGCGCCGCGATCCACGCTAGGCCTGAAATCGAAGATGGGAATCGCCGCAAAAGAGCGCAAAGAGAAGGGCAAGAGAACAAAACTTCATTCCGACACTTTTCACTCGGAAGGCGAATCGAGTGGATTCTCCAACGCTTTGATTTTGCGCTATTTGCGTTCCTTTGCGGCTGTTCATTCCCGTTTCTAGGTTAAGGCGTAACAATGCAGACCTGCATACGAAATCGCGGCAGCGTGCTGGAGTGCTCCAGCCCTCTGGAGCTTTTCGAAGGACTGTGAACGCTCGAAAGCGCCGGAGGCCCGGCGCAGTCCAGAACGCTGCCGCGAGTCTCCATCCACGGGTGTTAGCGAATGCTGTGGGAATCCACTACAACAACATGCACCCGGCTAAGGCGCGGATCGTTGACAGACGAGGACCGCTGGCCGTGTTCTCTGCTGCCCCGCCATGAAGTTGCCCGCCAGCCTTGCTTTTCTTGCCTTTATCACCTCGCTCGTCGCCCAAAAACCGGCCGAATCACCGTGGGGCGACTTCGTGGAGAAGGATTTTCCGTTCTTCAGCAGCGTGCTGGACTGTCGCGATGTCGGCAAAGGCTTTCCAAAGGACAATCTCACCCCGCGTGGCCTCATCCTGAACCTCGGGCACAACCTCTGGGCCTGCTTTGACACCGATCTTCTCCGCATCGCATGCATTTGGGAAGGCGAACCCGGCAAACCACCTGTCACCTCCGCCGCTCTGGCCCCCGGCTCGTATCACATCGCCGGTCAGAAGACCAAGGACGGCCAGGAAGACCTGCCGAAGCCAATTGGCAAGTTGTGGCTGGCAAATGGCATCTATCCCGGCTGGCAGGTTGGCGAGAAGCCGTGCTTCACTGATCCGCGTGAGCCTGCGCCGAGTGAGGAGGAGGTGGGACGGGGGCCATCAGGACAATTTCATGCCATTTCTTCTCAAAGGCCTGTGGGCACCGATTTAGAGTATTCCATTGGCAATGTAAGGATCACTGAGTGGCTGGCACATGGCGGGTCTGACGGGAGGCATGTGACCCGATGGTTCCGTGTTCCGCCTCATCAGGAACCTCTGATCGTGCATGTGGGTAGAAGCATTGATTCGCTGGAAGTGCTTTGTGCGAGTTCCACCGGCCTGAAAATGCAGCATGTGAACGGTTTCCAGTTCGTTGCACTTCGACCGTCGAGTTCTGAGTTTGAATTCGGCGTCAGCATCGGAAAGCACATCAAAGATGGAGAAACCACTTCTCGGCCACACCTGGGGGCCAAGGATGCTTTGTGGCACCAGCCCCTCACCACCAAAGCCACGCTCTCCCAAAAGGCCGACGCCTACGCCATCGACGACATCCCACTGCCAGTGCCGAATCCTTGGAAGCGGAATGTGAGGCTCGCGGACATCGCGTTTCTGAATGACCAAGGCGATGCGGCGGGTGTGACCTTTGATGGCGATGTGTGGCTCATCTCGGGCTTGAAGGGCGATTTGGAGGCGGTGACGTGGAAGCGCTTCGCGAGCGGGCTGCATGAGCCGATGAGCATCGTGGCGAGGCCACGAACATCGAACGCAGAACATTCAACATCGAACATTGAACAGCGAAAGTCGGAAGCGCAGGATTCAAAGTTCAATGTTCAGAGTTCAATGTTCAATGTTGATCTGCTCGTCTTCGACCGCAACGGCATCTGGCGTCTCGTCGATTCGAACCACGACGGCGAGTGCGACCGTTATGAGATGTTCTGCAATCTCTTCGCGCAGACGGCGGAGACGCGGGAGTTTCCGAATTCGATGAAGTTGGGACCGAAGAGTGAGCTTTACATCTCCAAAGGCGGCCAGGAAGGCACCACTCGCGGAAAGCACAACGGCACGGTGATCAAAGTGGCGGCGGATGGGAAGTCGTTTGAGGTGATCGGCTATGGATTGCGCCAGCCGTTCATCGGCGTGAATGCGCAGACGGGCCTGGTGACGGCGAGCGATCAGCAGGGGCATTATGTGCCCTCCACGCCGCTGCATCTTATCCGCGATCACCACTTTTACGGCCATCTGCCGACCATCACGGAGAAGGAGAAGTATCCCGAGGCCATCACCGATCCGCTGACGTGGATTCCGCATCCGGTGAATCCGAGCGGTGTGACGCAGACGTGGCTGCTCGGCTCAAAGATGGGTCCGGTGGATAAGGAGTTGATCCACATCGGCTACAACCGACCGGAGTTGTTCCGAGTCGTAGGACGAGTTTTCAACTCGTCACCGGAGAACGGGTTGAAAACCCGTTCTACAACCGCCGTGGTGAGCTTCTCGCGAGAGTTCGATTTCCCCACACTGAATGCCATCGTGAATCCAGCGGATGGTCAGCTTTATGTCACCGGTTTCCAGGTGTGGGGCACCGTGGTGAAGCGCCTCAGCGGCCTCGCTCGCGTGCGCTGGACGGGCAAGCCGCGTGTCTTGCTGCAAGAGGTGACACCGACGGACCAAGGCCTCGTGCTTCGCTTCAATGAAAAGCTCGATGCAAAACTGGCGACGAACCCCGAAAGCTACAGCGCAGAGCGCTGGAACTACAAGCGCACGCCGGAGTATGGCAGCCCGCATTTAAAGCTGGATGGCAGCAACGGGCAGGAATGGCTGAACGCGAGCAGCGCCTACCTGAGCACGGATGGTAAAAGCGTGCTCGTAGCCTTCCCGGAAATGAAGGCCGTGCATCAAATGCGCATCGGCTGGGGACTGCAAAGTGCCGATGGACTCAAGGCAGCGAACACCGCCTATTTCACGCCGTGGGAACTCGCGACCTTCGATGCGGCAAAGCTGGGCTTTGAGCCCGGTTTGAAGGTCGATCTCACGCCGCGGAAATCCGCCGTAGCGGCCGCCGTGAAGCCCACCGTCGAGGAAGGCGAGCGTTTGTATCAAATGTTTGGCTGCATGGCCTGCCATAGCACGGATGGCACACTCGTGGGCAAGGTAGGACCGAGCTGGAAAGGCCTCTTCGGCACCGAGCGGGACATCGCGAAAGGTTTCAAAGGCAAGGTGAAGGCCGATGAGGCCTACCTGCGCGAGTCCATCACGAATCCGAGCGCGAAAGTGGTGAAGGGCTTCGAGAAATTCGACACGGGCATGCCGATCTACGCCGGCATTTTGAACGAGTCGCAGATCGAAAGCCTGATCCTCTACATCAAGAGCTTGAAGTGAGTGCTTTCGCCCGTAGGCCGGATGTGTTTGGCGGAAAAGACTCACGATGACTCTTCCGCATTCATCGCCAAACTATCCGGCGCTTGGGCGGTAGGTTTGCCGTGCGACCACTCCAGAGCCGGATAGTTCGGCGAAGGCAGTCATGATGTTTGAGATGGGTTTTCCGCCGCACACATCCGGCCTACGATCCAGCAGGCTCACTTCACCGCCGCTGCCTGCTCTTTGAAAAAGCGGGCGATGAGGGCGGGAGCCTCATCAGGAAACTTATGTATGCCGGGATGAACGTAAGCAATGAAGGGCGTGCCTGTAGCGGAAGGATACAGCGTGCAGTGCTCAGCCCACGGCGTGCCTTCGGCAGCGCAGCCGTTCGTCTTCTTCACGAGGTCGATCATGACCTGCTGCCATTCAAACTTCACCAGCGGATCGGCTCCCTTACACGGCCGGTCGTGAGTTCTGCGGCGATCCCACGGGCGGCGCGGTGACGACGATCAGCGAACCCGTCAGCACCGCCGTGCTCGCCGCACCACTAAAGAGTGATAAGAATCACGCCCTTGGCATCCAGTCAGGCAATGTCACCCTAACCTGGAGCGGCGTGGAAGGCGGCACCTATCAAGTTCAGGCCTCCTCAGACCTTACGGTATGGTCCGCCCTGCCTCCCGCCATCCTGGCCAGCGGCGATGGTGCCGTTAGCGTGGTCGAAACAGCCACCGCGCGCACGAATCCACGCCTCTTTTATCGCGCCACGCGAGCGAGTTTAGCAACGTATGATCGCCATGGCATCGCAGGCACCTACTTCACTATCACCACGCCTGTCGGCGGCGATGCAGACACCGTCACACCGGACAACGCCGCCCGTGGCAGCGCTATGAGTGTCGTCATTGAACTGCCAACACCTCCACCGCCTGCGAACGTGGGCGTGGCGAGCATCGCCTGCACGGGCATGACCGTGAGCGGCATCGTCCGCTATAGCCAAACGCTGATCACTGCCACCTTCACCGTGACCGCGAATGCCACCACGGGCGCTCGAAACGTCGTCGTGACCTACAACGGAGGGATCACACGCACGCTCACGAATGGCTTCACGGTGAATTGAGCGGGTCTATCACCTCCAGAGAGGGAGGCTGGATTTCCCCTTGTGCAAAGGCTGGCCGCCCCTAGCTTCGGCCCCCTTTTACCCCTCCTGCATGCGTTTTCGCAATCTTACCCGTCGTCGTGAAATCGGCGCTAACTGCTACCTCCTCGAATCCGGGGACCAGCGTGTCGTTTTGGACTCCGGCATGCATCCCAAATTTGCCGGCTATGCGGCGACGCCGGATTTTGGCCCGCTGCCGGATCATTCGGCGAACGCCATCTTCGTCACCCACGCTCACCACGATCACATCGGCTCCCTACCCGTGCTCCAGCGGCGGCAGGAGAAGACCCCCGTGCTCATGACGGAGGTCACCGGCGAGCTCAGCAGCGCCATGCTGCACAATTCCGTCAATGTGATGACGAAGCAGCGCGAAGAGGAAAACATCCCCGAATATCCGCTCTTCACTCACCGTGAGCTTGATGACATCCGCCGTGACTGGATCTACCGCGACATCGAACGCCCCTTTAATGTCCCTGATACCGATTGGGAGGCGACGATGTTTGATGCCGGGCACATCCTCGGCTCGACGGGCGTTTTGATCCGCGAAGGCTCCAACACGCTGTTTTATACGGGTGATGTCAATTTTGAAAACCAGACCATCTGCCGTGCGGCGGACTTCCCGACGAGTGGCATTGATGTTTTGATCATGGAGAGCACGCGAGGTGATTTTGCCCGCCCGGAAGCCTACAGCCGCAAAGGTGAAAAAGAGCGCCTCGCCTCCGTCATTCGTGATACGCATGAGGCAGGAGGAGCCGTGCTGATCCCCGTCTTTGCCCTCGGCAAGACGCAGGAGGTCATGCTCATGGTTCACGAGCTGCTGCAGGAGGGCCTCATCCCCGCATGCCCGCTCTTCATGGGGGGCCTGAGCACGAAAATCACCGTGCTTTATGATCACTACGCCTCCCGCAGTCGCCGGAGCTACCCAGGCTTTCGCATCCTGGAGGACATCAAGATGCTCACCCCACGCAAACGCGGTCGCACGGAGCTTACCGCCAATGCCCGCTGCCTCTACGCCCTCTCCAGCGGCATGATGACAGAGCACACCGCCAGCAACCAGTTTGCCTGGAAGTTCCTCGATAACCCACGCAACGCCATCTGCTTTGTCGGCTACACGGACCCTGATTCCCCCGGCTACAAAATCCGTACGGCCAAGGAGGGTGATATGATCAAGCTGGCTAAAGACCTGCCGCCCGTGCCGCTGCGCTGCCGGGTGGAAAGCTTTGACCTCAGCGCCCACGCCACCCGCGAACAGCTCGCTGATTACGCCGAGAAGGTGAAGCCGAAGAAGCTTCTGCTCGTTCACGGAGATGAGCCTGCCCAGATGTGGTTCATCAATCGCTTCCGCGAGACGATACCCGAGACAGAGGTCGTACGTCCTGACTTGCATCAGCCGCTGGAGCTTTGGTAAGACAATGAAACTCATCGCCATCGTCGCCATGTCTGCGAATCGTGTCATCGGACGCGAGGGGAAGCTGCCGTGGCATTACCCGGAGGATTTGAAGTTCTTCAAAAAGACGACGCTCGGCCATCCGGTGCTGATGGGTCGCGCGACCTTTGATTCCATCGTGACGGCGATCGGTAAGCCGCTACCGGGTCGGCAAAACATCGTGCTGAGCCGCACGATGGAGCCTCGCGAAGGCGCGACCATCCTACGTGATGTCAGCGAGCTGCCAAATGTGTGCGCACCGGATGCGACGGTGTTTGTGATCGGCGGGGCGCAGGTGTTTGCCGAGCTGCTGCCGCGTTGCGATGGTTTTTACCTCACGCACATCGCAAAGGAGTTCGAGGGCGATGTGTTCCTGCCACCGTTCGAGCATTTGTTCCGGCTGAAGGAATTCGTCGGCACCTCGGAAGAGCTGGAGTTTCGCTACTACGAGGCCGTTTCGGCTGCATGACGACGCGAGCAGAGGCCGTTGATAGCGGCCACCATGCTTCGCTCGCTTTCCTTCCTCGTCGTTTTCTCCCTCAGCCAGGCCCTGGCACTCGATGTCGCCAAGCTCGCTGCGATTCACCCAGCCATGGAGGAGGCCGTGAAGGCCAAACAAGCCGCTGGCATCGTCACGCTCGTGATGGAGAAGGGCAAAATCGTTCACCACGATGCGGCGGGCATGGCCGACATCGCCAAAGGCCGCGCCATGGAAAAAGATGCGCTGTTCTGGATCGCCTCGATGACGAAGTCGGTGAACGGCGCGGCCATTCTCTGCCTCGTGGACGATGGCAAGCTCTCGCTCGATGAACCCGCCTCCAAGTGGTTGCCGGAACTCGCTAAGGTGACTGTCGAAGGCGGCGCAAAACCGGAGAAGCCCATCACCCTGCGCATGCTGCTCTCGCACACGGCGGGCATCGCCTTCCCTTCTCGCAAGCCAAGCGACGGAGCCATCTCGCTGAAGTCCTATGTCTCCACGCTGATCAAGACGCCGCTCGCCTTCCAGCCGGGCAGTGCCTACGAATATGGTTTCGGCCCCACCGTGGCTGGGCGCATCCTCGAAATCGTCAGCGGCATGAAGTATGAGGATTTCCTCCGCACACGCCTGTTTGAGCCACTGGGCATGAAGGACACCACCTTTCATCCCGATGATGTGCACCGCGCCCGCATCGCCCGCACTTACAAGATGGATGAGGACACGAACGAGCTCGTGCCAGGCTACAACCCCTTCGTCACCAGCGATGCCAGCGTGCAGCACATGCCGGAGCCTGCGGGTGGTCTTTTCTCCACGGCGGCGGACATGGGGCGCTTTTACGCCATGGTCGCCAGCGGCGGCGAACTCGACGGCAAACGAATCCTCAGCCAAAAAACCGTCCAAGACATGCTCATGCCTGTCACCGCCGGTGGGAAGCAGCTCAACTACGCCTGCGGCTGGATGCACAACACCGAAACACAACGCGTATGCGCCGCGATGCCCGTCGGCAGCCACGGCCACGGCGGTGCCTTTGCCACGAATGGCTGGATCGATCCCTCTTCCGGCCTCGTGACCGTCTTCATGGTGCAAAACGTCCTCGTTCCCGATGGCAGCAAGCCGCGTGATGCCTTTCAAAAGCTTGTGATGGAAGCCGCGGGCATTGTCGTGAAGCCGCCAGCGGCTGCGAAGAAGGGTAAGAGGTAGGCCGGATGTGTTGGGCGGAACAATCGCCGATTCGGAAAGGATGACTACCGCCCAACTATCCGGCTTCGGGAGGCGCTCGAAGTCGCTTCGACTAACGCACACGCCAAACCAGCCGGATAGTTCGGCGATGGAAGCACCTTGTGTTGGCTGTGCCAAACTTGCCAAACACATCCGGCCTACGGCTCACAGCAGTTCCATCTGCGATTCCACCGCACCAACGAACTGAAAAACAGCCCTCGGCCGCGTGCGGGCGACTTCGAGTGTCGGTGTGGGTTTGCGGCGTTCGGCGCAGACGACGCGGGCGTCTTTGGCTCCGGCGGCATCAAGGGCGCTGCGGATGCGTTTGGAGGCGAGGTCGGGATCGTTGCAGTCATCGCTCAGATGGCCGAGGACGACGTTGCTGAGCGCGGGATGGGCGATTTCGCTGATCAGCTCGGCGGCTTGATCATTGGAGAGATGGCCGTGCCGTGATGAAATGCGCTGTTTGGTGGACCAGGGGCGTTTGGTGTCCGCGTCGAGGAGCTGGGTGTCGTAGTTCGCCTCGACAAAAAGCGTGTCGGAGCCGCGCAGGCGGTCTTTGATCAGATTGGTGACGAAGCCCACGTCACTCAAAATGCCGAGCCGGGCGCTTTCGTTCGCCAGTATAAAACCCACGGGGTCCACGGCGTCGTGCGGTACGGGAAAGCTTTCGATGCGTAGATCGCGGTAGTCGAAGGCGCTGCCAGTTTGCATCACGCGCCAGGAGGGCGGTGTGCGGAAGGTCAGATTGCCGAGCAGATGTTCTTGTGTGAGAGCGGTGCAGAAGAGCGACAATGCCCGGCCACGACTGAGCACCTCCAGGCCGCCCGTGTGGTCCTGATGCTCATGCGTGAGAAGGATGCCATCCAGATCATCCAGCGTGAGTCCGATGCTCTCCAGCCGCAGCACGATCTGTTTTGCGCTCAGGCCCGCATCCACCAGCAGCGTGGTGCTGCCCGTGGTGATCACGGCGCAGTTTCCCGAACTGCCGCTGCCTAAAACGGTGAGATGCATGGCGTGGGATAAGATGAAGCGCCGACGAGGTCAAGCACCCTGCTCCGATTATGCCAACAGCCGCTTCACCTCGTCCTCACGGTAGCCAAAACCATTCCCGCGCAGCGTGCTGAGATCGACGATGCCCTCACGGCGGCGGTAGAGGCCGGGGTGGATGGCTTCTTCGGGGAGGGAGGCATCGGGGTAGAACTGCATCGCGTTGCACTCGACGCCCTGGATCGTGCCAGCGTGGGCGGCGAGGCGCACATGCGGGATCATCGCGAGCATCGGATTGGTGAGGTCCTGCACCATGAGCGGCATGCCGTGGGCTTTGGCCCAGCAAAAGCTCAAAAGGGCACCAGTCTGTGTTTTGCAGGTTTTGAGGGCCACGCCGCTCCAGCCGAGGCGACGACCAAGACGGACGAATTCCCAGTCATGGGCGCTTTCATCGAGAAAGAGCGGTTTGCGGGCGGAAACGCTGCGGACGTCGATCTGATTGGCTTCGAGGTCGTAGGGGAAGGGTTGCTCGACGTAGAGCGTGCGGGCGTAGATCTCGGGTTCGTCGCGGAGGAGCTTGTCCATGATCGCGTTGACGTAGGCGGGCTCTTTGACGGTGCAGTTGAAGTCGGCGCTGAGCCAGCGGACGCCATTGGCGAAGCCGATGCGACCGATGCGGACCATGCGCTCGTAGTCCCACGCGGCATCGGTGCCACGGAGCTTTACTTTGAGGCATTTCAATCCGTCGCGCTGAATCCAATCGGCGAGCAGCACGGGATGCGCGTCCTTGGGTTCACTGCCGGTCAAGTCGGCGGCTTCGAGCGCATCGACACCGCCGACGAGATGCCACACGGGCAGTTTTTTCGGCGCATCCAGGATGAGGAAGTCCTGCGGATACCTGCCTCGGAAATCGAGGCCGGTGCCTTCCTCCGGCGTGAGGTAGGCGGCGAGGTCGCGGCTCATGAAGTCGGCGTTGTAGCAGGTGTAGATATCGCGCTCATGCAGGCGGCCAAAGGCATCGTGGATGGCGATGTCAAAGGCGCTGAAGGCCACGAGCGAGCCGAGGTAAGGCATCGGATCGCCACCGGCGGCCGCGTTGGCCTCCTGCGTGGCCATGGCGAGTTCGCCATGGATGAAATCCTGGCCGACCTCCATCGGATGGCCGCGCAGGCCACAGCCGGTGATTTTTTTCGCGAGCAGCTCGGAGAAACTCTTCATGCGCTCGGTGCGCACGGCCACGCTGAGCGTGCTGGGCCACACCCACGAGACGCTGAGCGGTGTCTCTCCCCAGCCGATGGCTTCGCGGCCTTTGTCATCCCGCACGGTGACTTTCACGCGGAGGCAGACGACATTGGTGACTGTCTCCGGCCCGAATTTGAGCGGCACCCGCATGGTAACAGGCAGAAAGTGAACTTCGGCGGCGGAGACTTGGATGTCGGTGGGCTTGCTCATGAGATGGGGGGCTGGATAAACGCACGGGCAGCGGCTTCTCCTGCGGCGTAACAGGCCTCACGACTGGCGCGGCTGAAGATCGAGGGCGCGGCGACGGTGGATTCGAGGACGATGAGTTCCTTGCCGTGCAGGCGGGCGAGGGCGCGGCGGTCGGCTAGCCACTGGGTGTTTGTGCAGTGATGCGAGGCGGCGAGGGTGTGAATCAAACGCAGCGGCAGGAACCACGGTGGCGGTCCGGCAGGCTGATGGACGCGGTGGATGACGATGGTGTCGATCTGCGGATCGTGAAACCAGGGATCGATGGGGGCCTCGTGGGCCACGCCGCCATCACAGACGCGGCGGCCCTGCCATTCGAGATCCGAAAAGATCAGCGGCACGAGCGAACTGGCGGCCATGGCACGGGCGAGCGGGCCGCTTTGGACGAAGAGCGCCTCGGAGGCTTTTAAATCGGTGAGCGCCACGAGCAGGCGTGGTGCGTGGAGTTCCTCGATCTGCCGCTGGCCGACGAGGGATTCAAAGTAGGTCACTGCGCCACGGGCATCGAAGAAGCCGGGCTGGCGACGCGAAACAATATCCCGCAACTGCTGCCAGAGCCATGGGGTGCGTTTGATGAAGGATAGAGGCAGGGCGGTGCCGGTAACGGCTTCACGGATGGTTTCGGTGGAAAGACCAGCGGCAAACAATCCGGCGGCGATGGCTCCGGCGGACGATCCACCGATGGCGACGGGTCGCAGGCCCTGTCGGGCAATCTCGGCGAGGAAGCCCGCATGCGTGGCATAGCCCATGAAAGAGGCCCCGAGCGAGATGGCGACGCGTTTTCCAGCCAAAGAGTTCATGATTTGACCTCACGATCTCCTTTGAGAAACAACACGCCTCCCACGAGTCCCCAAAACACGGAAAACAGCCAGCCGATGAAGGCGGCGGAGATGCACGCGGCCTCTGGCACACCGGCGAAGCTGGAGAGCAGCGCCTCAAAGGTGCGCTCACGCACGCCGAGGCCAGAGATGGAGATGGGCAGCGAGGCCATGGCATCGACGACGGGCATGGCGGTGATCACATCAAGCAGCGGCGCATTTGCCCCGACGGCCCGCAGGGCACAGTAAAAGGTAAAAAACAGGCTGGCATACACGCCGGTGGAAACGAGGACGCTCACCAAGGCCCGCCGCCAAAGGGCGAGGATGACATCATGGGCCGTGATGAGCTTTTCGGAGAGTCGGTCAAAGAAGACATTCCCGAGCAATCGCGGAAAGGTGCGCTTTCCCCAGGCGAGCACCTTGGGCTTGAAGGTGATCCACGAGAGGATCATACCAGCGAGCGAGACGCCCATGAAGCCGCTGAAGCCACCGAGCAGCAATTGGGCATCATGCCCAAGCGCCTCCCAGCGTGGCCAGATAGCGGCGAAGCAGCCAAAAAACAACAACCCCACGGCGATGAAGCCGGTGGCATGATCGAGCATCAGCGAGACCCCCACCTGGGCCGCCTGGCCGCTCAGACGGCGGGTGATGGACATGATCTTGTAAGCATCCCCACCGAGCACGCCGATGGAGGAGATATTGAAAAAGGCCGCCGTTATCTCTGTGCGCACCATGACCCACAACGGCATGTGCGGAGCATATCCACGGAGGATGACGAACCAGCGCAGCGCACAAAAGACCAGCCCCATCAAGGAGGCGGCTAGCCCGGCGAGCACCCAGGGCCAGTTTTGCAGCAGCGCCCCCAGCCGTGTCACGATCTCGGAGATAAAACCATGCTCACGAAACAGCAACACCAGCAGCACCACGCTGATGACGAGCCGGAAGACGATGGAGAGCCTGCGTTTCACGGCTCAAGCCACCGCTTTGGCCCCTTCGACAGCCTGCACGATGGAATCGACGGATTGCAGCACCTGCCTGGCCTGCTCCTGATCCGCCATTTTGAAGCCGTAATGCTTTTCGAGCATCACGACGAGCTGAAGAGCATCCACGGAATCAAGACCGACGCCGGCTGGGCCGAAAAGGGGTGTGTCATCGCCGATATCGGTGGCTTTGAGATCGAGCATGAGCTCGGCGATGAGGAGTTCTTTGAGGCGCTGGCGTGTGAGCATGTGACGATCGGAAAGGAAAGCGCGGCAGGATTCAAATCATGCCGCCGTCGATGGGAAGAGCGGTGCCAGTGATATAGCTGGCCTCCGGGCTGGCAAGGAAGAAAACCGCCGCCGCCACCTCGGCAGGCCGGGCAAAGCGGCGCATCGGAAGCTGCATCTTGAGCGCTTTGAGGTGTTCTTCGCTCCATTCAGGCGGCAGGCCGCCCTCGATGTAGCCGGGCAGCACGGCATTCACCGTGATGCCCATGCGGGCGGCTTCTTTGGCGAGGCTCTTGGTGAGGCCCACGACGCCCGCCTTGGCGGCGGCGTAGTTCGTCTGACCTGCGGGCGGGTGGATGGCGCTGAGGGAGGCGATGTTCACGATGCGCCCGCCGCGCTGCCGCATCATCACCGCCAGCGCCGCTTGGCAGCCATGGAAGACGGAGCCGAGATTACCTTCGAGAACGCGGGACCATTGATCCGCCTTCATATTCGCCAGAAGCACATCGTCATGAAAACCGGCGTTGTTCACTAGGACATCAAGACTGCCGATCTGCTCGATAGCGGCCTTCCACGCGTCGGGATCGGTGATTTCGAGGGTGACGAGCTTGGCACGGCCTTCGGAGCGCTCCACGAGGGATGCAGCACGCTCACGCCGCTCACGCACGCCGAGGTGGACGATGGCGTCAGGCTCGTAGGAGAGGAAAAACTCGGCGATGGCGAGGCCAAGGGTTCCGTTGGCTCCGGTGATGAGGATATTTCGAGGCATGGAAAGGTGGTGTTTAAGCCTTCAGCAGGCTGTGGCAAGCCGTGGTTGCTTCCAGACGGCTCCTCCTTTACGCTCGGCGCAAGGCGGCAGATGCCGCGTGATCTTTTCCAGCACCTCGCACCACCGAATTTCCTGCAGTGTTCGTTATTGAGCTTTGTGGCCCGGCCCGTTTCAAACCTATCGGGAGCTGCGCATTTGGGATGTCATGTCAGGCCTTCACTGGAAGACAGCATCCCGATCCTGCGAGCACCCACCTGGACTCATGGGATACGTGAGCCCGCTGTCTCGGACGGCACAGGTGGGTCTGAAAGCGCTCCAGCTCCGCCTGGGGCGCTTTCTCTTTTTAGAGGGACCGTTCTCTTATGCTCCACGCATCTTCGAGACGTCGTAGAGGGAAAGCATGGAGGAGAGGCAGGCATCCCGCTGGCCGCCTTTGAGCATGTCGAAGGTGACGTGCTTGCCTGGCTCCAGCGTAAAATGACCGCTGCGCGTGCGCCGCAGGGCGCTCAGGTGGGCACCGCAGCCGAGCTTTTGACCGATGTCATGCGCGTAGGTGCGCACATAGAAGCCTTTGCTGCACACGACGCGGAAATCGACCTGTGGCATCTCGACGCGGTTGATTTCGTAGTTATAGACGCGAACGAAGCGTGGCTCACGCACGACCTCCTTGCCCTGACGGGCGAGTTTGTAGAGCGGGACGCCGTCGATCTTCACGGCGCTGACCATGGGAGGCGTCTGGTAAAAATCGCCTCGGAACTGGTCGAAGGCTTCGACGATCTGCTCCTTGGAAAAATCCGGCACGGGCTTCTGTTCGAGAATTTCGCCCTCGGCATCCTGCGTGTTCGTGGTGGCCCCAAAGGTCATGGTGCCGGTGTATTCTTTGTCCTCACTCATGAGGAGGTCCTGGATACGAGTGGCGGTGCCGACGACGAGGATGAGCATGCCGGTGGCCATCGGATCGAGGGTGCCACAATGGCCGATCTTTTTGGTGTTGAGGCAGCGGCGAGCCACGGCCACCACGTCATGAGAGGTCATGTCCTGGCCTTTATCGACCAGGAGCACGCCGTTAATCGAGTCGTCGGACTTCATCATCGAGAGCAGAGAGGAATTTGGCGGCGGCTTCTTCAATGGGGCCGCCTAAGCGTGCTCCGGCGGCCATGGGATGCCCACCGCCGCCGAAGAGCACACACACGTTGGAAACATTGACGCGGGAATCCTTGGAGCGTGAGCTGACGCGGATTTTGCCGTTTTCGATCTCCTCAAAAATGACGCAGGCTACGAGGCCTTCGATGCCACGCATGGTATCAATGAGGCCTTCCGTATCGCCAGGCTCCATCTGGACCTCGTCCATGAGCTTTTGCGTGAGGTTCCAGCTCGCGATGCGATCGCCGGAGCGAAAGACCATCTCGCTGAGCATGGCGCGTTGCAAGTCGATGCGACGGCGCGGGGAGGACTGGTAACAGAGCGTGGCGAGGCGGGCGGCATCCAGCCCCGCCTCCAGCATCTCCGCCGCAATGCGGTGCGTGCGTGCGTTGGTGCCGGAGAACTGGAAGGAGCCGGTATCCGTCGAGATGGCGACGAAGAGATTCTGCCGCACGGCATCGTCGATGGGGAAATTCCCCGCTTGGAGGAGGTCATACACGATCTGGCCTGCGGCTGGCGAGGTGGTGTCGATGTGCGCGAGATCACCATAACCCGGATTGGTGCCGTGGTGGTCGATGTTAACGAGCTTGGGCGCGGCGGAGAAGGCCTTCACGACACCTTCGCCGATGCGCACATGAGTAGCGGTATCGACTGCGATGGCGAGATCGATGTCCAAAACACGGCCATCGGGCTGGATGACGGTTTCAGTGCCGGGAAGAAAGGTGAGATTCGAGGGAACGACGTCCTCCAGGATGGCCGTGACGTGCTTTCCAAGGCTGCGCAGGCTCAGAACAAGCCCGAGGAGCGAGCCCACGGCATCACCATCCGGCCGCACATGGGCGGTGACGGCGATGCGTGATGCCGCGCGGATGGCGGCGGCGATTTCCGTGAGCGAAACGGTCATGGGCAGAATTGGAGGGGCGGTCATTTAGGCGGTTTGGGACGCTTGTCGATGATTTCTATGACCGCACAGCTTGTGAAGCACTGGCGACTTTGATAGCCTGCGACCTCATGCGACTGCTTTTGTGTCTTCTTCTCTTCTCCAGCACTGTCTTTTCCCAATCGCCGGGCGTGCCGGTGTATCCCGAAGGATGTGGCAGCGGCTCCCAGGCGGCGCTATTGAAAAAAGCGCATCAACTGCGTGAGGCCGGCAAGCTGCTGCCAATGGCGAAAGCCGCAGAACAACTCACCCGCACCTCGTGCGAATTGACGCTCCCCGCTGCGGACACGAAGCCGCTAGGCGGCCGAGAACGCTGGCAGCGTGCAAGGCAGGCGCACATCCGTGTGGGGCACCTCTATCTCTGCGAAGAATGCGATAAATGGCATCTCGATCTCTCCGGCGGCTATGCCATCACCGCCGATGGAGCGGTGGCGACCTGCTGCCATGTGCTGCCAGCACCGCCGAAGATGCGTGAGGGCTTTCTCCTCGCTGCCACGGATGACAATGAGGTGCTGCCGGTGACGGAAATCTTAGCCGTGAGCAGCGGCACAGACTGCGCCATCCTGCGTGTGCATTCTGAAAAGCCACTCACTCCCCTTCCCCTCGGCCTGGATGTGGTGCCGGGTGATGCGCTGTGGTGCTTCAGCGATCCCTCTGGCAAGCGTGGCTATTACAGCGAGGGCATCGTGAGCCGCTTCGTGCAGCGCCCTTTCCTGCGTAAAAAAGAGGCGGCAAGCCTGCCCAAGGGAGCGGAGCTGCCACGCCCCGTGTGGCTGGAAACGACGCTGGACTGGGCACCCGGCTCCAGTGGTTCCGCCGTAATCGATGCGAATGGAAACAGCGTAGGCCATGTATCGGAGATCCAGCCCGTGCTGGAAGATCCACCTCCAAACACGGACAAAAAACGTGCCGCAACCTTCACACCAGGCACCTACATCGTTTTCCATCAGGCCATCGCAGCCAACGAGCTGCTGAAGCTGGTGAAGAAGAAGCCTTGATCAGGCTGCCTTGCGCTTCTTCACGGCCTTGGTGGCATCTTTGAGCTTCTTGGCTTTGGCCTTGGCTTCGATCTTTTGCAGGATGCGCAGCAGTTTCGGCCACTGTTTCTCCTCGACGATGTAACCGATGCAGCGCTTCGCCCCGCAGCGGCAGGGATGATCATCCCAAGTGTCCGCATCGAATCCGTAGTTGTAGGTGAGCTCCTCGCCGGCCTTGATCTCGCGGATGGAGTAGATCCAGATGCGACCACGCATGATGTAGGCATCGCAGTTCGGAGCGCAGGAATGATTGATGTAGCGGGCGGGATTGAGGCCCTTGCCACCATCAATGTCATACCTCTTGTTGAGGGTGAAGACATACACCGCGGCGCAGCCAGTCTTCTTGGACTTCTCCATGAGAGCATCCCCGCGGCGGCGTGACTCCGCCTTGGTGATCTTTTCACCCACATACTCGATGATGGGCGTGTCGTTCGGAATGTCAGCTTTGGCAAAGATGCCGCGATTGTGGATGGAGGAACGCTTGACCTTCCAGAGACGCTTCGTTGGGGTTTGGGGCATGATTATAAGGGGCGCATGAAGTGTGCCGGAGCGCGGCAAAGTCAAGCCGCCGGTCGATCAAGCCACGGTAACAGCCTCATTCTCACCGCCAAACTGCAAACTGTGCAGGCGGCGATACAGATCGCAGGTTTGCAGCAGCTCCTCATTTGAACCGATGGCCTCCACACGACCATCCTGCATAACGATGATCTTATGCGCGGCGAGCACAGTGGAGAGACGATGGGCGATGGCGATCACCGTCCTGCCCTCCGCCAGATCGTGGAGAGATTCCTGAATGAAGCGCTCGCTCTCGGTGTCGAGGGCGGAAGTGGCCTCGTCGAGCAGTAGAATAGGAGCATTTTTGAGGATGGTGCGGGCAATGGAGATGCGCTGCTTCTGGCCACCGGAGACCTTTGATCCACCGTCTCCCACGATGGACTGATAGCCATCCTGAAATTCGCTCACAAAGGAGTCCACATGCGCTTTGCGGGCAGCCTCGCGGATTTCGGCATCCGTGGCATCGAGACGTCCGTAGCGGATATTTTCCCAGATGGTGTCGTGGAAGAGAAACACGTCCTGGCTGACGATGCCGATGTTTTCGCGCAAAGACTTCTGCGTGATGTCCCGCAGATCACGGCCATCCATGGAGATGGAGCCAGTATCGACATCGTAATAACGCATCAGCAGGGAGAAAATGGTGCTCTTCCCCGAGCCGCTGGGGCCCACGAGGGCATAAAATTGACCCGGTTCAAAGTCACACGAGACGCCCGTGAGGGCGGGCTTGTCCAGCTTCGCGCCATCAGCCCCCGAGTAGGTAAAGCTCACATCTCGCAGCGAGACTGCGCCTTTGGATCTTGTGATTTCCTGGGCTTCAGGCCGGTCCTGCACCTCCGGCAGCTTGTCGAGCAGCTCAAACACGACCTCACAGGCCGCCAGAGTGCGCTGCGTGGTGATGCCAATACGGCTGAGATCTTTGATAGGCGGATACATGCCGATGAGGGCCACGACGAGGAACATGAAATCCGCAGCGGACTTGTCCTGATACCACCAATAAATCAGTCCGGCGGCAATGCCGAGGGACGCCACAGACTCGACGACGGCACCACTCAAGTCCGCCAGCTTGTTGAACTTCACCGCATCCACCGAGCTGGCACGGTTCCCCTTTTCAAAACGACGGAGTTCATATTCCTCGCGCGAATTGCCCTTCACAAGCCGAATGCCGCCGAAGGCCTCATGCATGCTCACGAGCATATCCGTGGAGGCAGTCATCTCCAGCACGCCGCTGCGCTTTACAGCCTTGGAGATCATGCGCACAGGAATGATGCAAAGCGGGAAGACAAACAGGGAGACGAAAGAGAAGAGCGGATCGATGGCAAAGATGACCGACAGTGTGGAAAGGATCATCGCCGGATGACGCGTGAGCGCCTGCACAAGGGCGAGGGCATTGGATTGAAGGGCGGCGGACTGGGTGGAGACGATCTGGATGAGCTCACCCGCCCTAGACTTGTTGAAGAAGGCCATCGACTGCCGCAGGATGGCAGCATAGAGATCATTGCGGATGCGAAAGAGAATGTGGCTCGATGCCTTGATGTAAGATCTCGTGGCCAGATAGCCCAGAAAACCACGGCAAAACATCATGCAGGGAATGAGCATGCTGGCCACGACGACAGAAAACACCGAAGCACGTTCGCCACTGGCAGGGAGATCGAATACATCCCTCAAGGCCACCAAGCCCATGAAAGGAACAGGAATGGGCCGGTCGAGCACGGGAGAATCTCCTTTCAATACGATGGAGAAAATCACATTGAACGAGAGGAGCATGAACGCATTGAACACGCCTGATCCGATACTCAAGATCACGCCGGCGCCGAAGCGCCGCCATTGAGGCCGGGCATAAGCCAAGAGCTTCTTGAGAGCGCCAAGATCAGCGGGCGACCGGCCCTTGAGGAGCTTAACCAGCACTGGCCGGAGCAGCCATTGTAAACCACGCGTGAGAAATTCTGCCATGTGTCGAATATCGAAAGTTTATGGGGAGACTGCTTTCATGCGTTTCACATAGAGCCCGTTGGTCCACATGGTTTCACCCGTCCCAGAGGAGGCGGTCTCATAGCACCCGACGAGCGAATAATCGAGGCCCGTAAGATAGGTGTGAAGTTCAAGAAAGCCCCCTTGGCCATGGTACAACTCGTCGAAGTTGATCTCGACAAAGATGAGATGAATCTTGCCATCAGCCAGGAGCTGACCACCGCCTTTGAGGATTTCGAGATCAAAGCCCTCGGCGTTGATTTTGAGCACATGCACATCACTCCAGCCGCAGGAGGAGACAAAACTATCCAAACACCGCACTTCGACGTCGATCGATTCCTCGGGAGCCCCCCCCTTCTCATCTGATTTGAGCTGGAGAAACGAGTTCGACTCATGGTGCGCACGAAGATAAAACTTCGCCGTGCCATCCTCACGTCCAAACGCGAGCGGATGAATCCTGACGTTAGGGAAGACGGAGAGCTTGCTCTGGAGCACCTCACGACTCGCCGGCGTGGGTTCAAAACAATGAACTTCCGCACCAGGAGCAGCCCTCGCCAGCCTTTTGCTGGTCTGCCCCCTGTTCGCGCCGATGTCCATCACGATGCGGGCGACTACGCCGCGCACATGAAGAATTTCCAGAGCGTCATCAATCCAGTCATTTCCATAGACTAGGCGGTACTTGCTCTTTTTGCACAGCTGCACCCCGGTAGGTCGCAGTAGAGAGTTTATAAAACGTATGAGTGTCACGAGGCGAATGTTTCCGAACAACCGATTTGATTTATTCGAACTCGGAGCATAGACAGCCGGTTTCTGGCCTCAAGCACAATGCAAAACGTTCCCGAGCATATTTACACCCCGCAAGGCGCAGAGGCAGATCAATCCCCCATCGTCGTCGCCTCCGAATCCATGCTCAGCAGGGAGGACCGCTGGAGCCAAATGGGGCAGAAGGGAGGCGTGGTTTGGCTCACGGGATTATCAGCTTCAGGAAAGTCCACCATCAGCCGTAACCTAGAATGGCAACTGCATCAGGAAGGCCGGAAGGTCTTCGCTCTCGATGGTGACAACCTCAGACTAGGTTTGTGCGATGATCTCGGCTTTTCGGAAAAAGACCGGAACGAAAACCTGCGCCGTGCCGGCCATGTGGCTTTATTGATGGCGGAGGCAGGCCTCATTGTGCTATGCGCATTTATCTCCCCCTACAATTTGCAGCGGAGCGAACTGCGCACCCTTTGCGGCCAACGCGGCATCCCATTTTTCGAAGTGTATGTAAACACTTCTATTGAGGTCTGTGAAAAACGCGATCCAAAGGGACTCTACAAACGAGCGCGTGACGGAAAAATCTTGGGGATGACCGGCTATGATTCGCCTTACGAGCCACCTTCCAACCCGGATCTGACCCTGCTAACAAACGAGACGAGCATCACTGATGCCGTGGCACGACTGCGCAAGGCCCTAGAGACCGCTGGTTGGCTATAACCGCCCACCACCTCTACTCAAACTGATACCCCCAAAGGCGGATGTCATCCGCGTGACGTCGGGCAACAATGGCGGCCGTGCGGTCATCATAATAGGCACGATAGTCCTTCGCCCGCTCGGAGGCGTTGAAACGTCCTGAGACGGGCTTCAGTAGAAGGTCGAGTTTGGCGGCCATCCCACGCAGTTCCTCCTCTAGATTCTCCTGCCGCAGCACATGCTGCACCACGAGTTCCCCCTGCTCGTTCACAAGGTAATCCCGCATCTGCTTGTGCATGTAGCGCTGGGGGCTGGAGGGTGCTTCCGGGTCTTCAAGCCAGCCAAGGTAATCGGCAAAAGAGAACTTCTGGAAAAGCTCCGCCTCGACCGGCATGCCGGAGGCCTTACCGCCCACGTCTTTTTTGATGTAGTGAAACCACGAGGCGTGCCAATCCCAAGGGTTTCTGATCACCGTGAACCAGGTTTGGGGGCGAACGACACCGGCAGCGGCGAAGAGGCGATCATACTCCAGAAAGGTGAGGTGGCCTTTTGAACCCGGGAGCACCCGCGTCTCACATTTTTGGATCCATGGCGTGAAGGACGCCTCGACATAGGTGCCTCCACATTTGGGAATATGCAAGAAATGCAGACGGGTTTTCTTGTGGAAAAAGAAAAGAGTCTTTTGGTTTGTCGGGACGAGCATGCGCTCGGGAGATGATGCGCGAACGCCTTAGCCGCAACTATTTTCACCGGGCCGGGCGGCGTGATAAAAACACGCTTGCAATATGCCGGGGCGACATGCTTTCTGGACCATGAACAAGAACGAAACAGTGCAGCCCGGCGAAGCCGGTCGATGATCCTCCGCACCAGAGCCCTCGCTTTGCCGTGATGACTAGCCCCACCCCTCCATGCAGCGTGCTGGTGAGCTCCTGCGATGCCTACCGCGATATCTGGCCGGTTTTTTTTCGCCTCTATTTTAAGCACGCGGTAGGCCTGAAAATGCCTGTGAGGCTGGTGACGGACCAATGCAGCTACGCGGATGAACGTGTGGAAATGCTTCACACGGGAGAGGACCCTTCCTGGACGACGAGCCTTGCCAGAGCCCTCGAAAGAGTGCCGGAACCCTATGTTCTTTTCCTTCAGGAGGATTTCTTGCTCTCGAAACCGATCAACATCCCTCTCTTCGAGGAGATCTTGAGCCAGTTTCACGCCATTCAGGCATTGACGCTGGAGATCGATATCCGCGACGTCAACGGCCCCGCCATTGAGGACACTTGGTTTCGCGAATCCAATGCCGAAAACCTCCGCTCCGGCCTCAATGCCACGCTTTGGAGGCGGGAGTTTCTCCAGGAGATTGTAAGCCCCCCAGGGCTGAACATTTGGCAGGCCGAGACACGCGTACGGGACTGCCTGCGAGCGGGCCGCCGTGGCATGCTTTTTTTGACCCCTGAGGCGCCGCCGGTCATTTCGTATGTGGAATCGGTGAAGGGAGGCTTTTGGAAGCCGGACGCGGTCCGCTTTCTACGTGAATCAGGCTTGGAGCCGGATCTGCGCACTCGCCCTTGTCCGCCGCAAGGCAACGGTTTTTTTGCCAAGCTAACCCGCAGCCTGCTGAAAAGATGGATGCGCCGGCGGAAGGCACCCGGCACACCGGCATCCATGGTTCAACCGATGGCAGAAGCGTCATGAAAGCGGGCGGCGCACAAAGCTGGCTTCCAAGAGCGGGCCGCAAGACGACGCGTCTGGTGCATGATGCCTACGCTTCGGTGATGGCGTGGCTCAGCCCGCCAAGAATGATCGAAGATCCAGCCTTGATCCCGCCTCCTGGCAAAGCGGTAAAAATTGATCCGGCAGATGGCATCACCGTGGAAAATGGCTTTGAAAGTGGTTTTCACGGTATCGACATCGCTGCGGGGTTCACCTGGCCAGATTTGTGGCTGGTGGAATTGCAGGAGGCTTTCGTGGCGGGAGATCAGGGGCAGGTCTTTCTCGAAGACGGCACCTTCCTCTCGATCTGCCCTAGTCTGAAACGTCTGCCCATCCGGAAGCTGAGACGGCCGCTCAGCCTTCTTAGCCGAAGAATCGAAGGCGTTTGTTTTCACCTTACCGGCGTGGACCACGAGAACCACGGTCATTTTCTCTTCCAGCACCTGCCACGCCTCCTAGCGGCTCGCGAGCAACTGCGGGAGCATGGTGATACCTTCAAAGTGTTGGTGGCACCGGGTCACAAAAAATGGCAGACACGCTATCTGACTTATTTCGGGATCAGCGGGGATCGCATCGTCGAACTCTCCGCTGGCACCACCCGCGTGGAGAGGCTGATTTATGTACCCCTGCCGTATGGCAGTAGCTACATCTGCAACCCGCGTCTCTACCGCGAGATGCGGGATGGGTTCTGCGGCGGAAAAGCCGCCGCCAGCGGGGATGGCGAAGTCCTCTTTATCTCTAGAAAGGACGCTCCGGATAGGCGGCTGACGAACGAGGCCGAGATCATCGGCATCTGCGAAGAGGCCTTTGGCAAAGTGGCGGTGGTGATGCTCGGAAAACTGCCCCTGGACGAGCAGATCCGGCGCAGTTCGCAGGCCCGCCTCGTCATCGGCCCGCAGGGCCAGGGCTTGAGCGTGGTGTTATTCATGAGGCAGGGGGCACTGGTGGTGATGGAGCACGGAGACAGATTCCGCCCACTCGGCTGGTGCCGGGCTTTTTGTGACACAGGTATCATGCTAGGGGTCTCCTCCCTGCGTCTGGTCAGCGGGACCGGAGCCGATGAGCAGCGATGCTGGAGCTATCCGCCGGAAAGGTTCCGTGAGGAGATGCTGCGCCTGCGTGATCTTCTTCCCCCGCCCTCCACCGCGCCGTGAAAGTCCTTTTCATCAAGCTCAAGAACATCGGTGACGCGATGCTGCTCACGCCGACGATCACGGCGGTGAAGCAACGCTACCCCGAGGCCGAGACATGGGTGTGGGTGCGCTCCGGGACGGAAGGCATCCTCCATGGCTGCCAAGAGATCGATCATCTGCTGCTCTCCTCCCCGCCGGGAGCCAAGCACCGTGGGCTGGGCAGTGTTTTCAAAGACATATCGAACCTTGCCACACTCCGGCAGGAGAAACTCGATTTTGTCTTCGACCTCAGTGAAAGCTCTCGCGGGCGCAGCTTGGCGCTGGCCTCCGGCGCCCGCTTCCGTGCCTGTGCCTCCACGGATTTGATCCCCGCACCTTGGCCAGCTTTGTTTGATCTGTGCCGCCCGCGTCACATGTGCGCGTCACACCGCGTTTTGCATGATTACAATCTCGCAAGGGAGGTGCTCGATCTTCCCGAGCAGGCTCCACCGCTTCAATTTGCTCGTGAGCGGGCGAATTTTAAGTTCGTCGATCAACACGGGCTCGGCGGCTGTGTCGTGATCCACCCTGCCACCCGCTGGAAGAGGAAGATGTGGCCGGTGGACCGCTGGGCAGTGATCTGCCGCCGCCTAGCCGAAAGCGGCTGCCGACTCGTTTTAAGCGCTGGCCCAGTTCCCGAGGAACTGGCCATGTGCCGAGAAATCCAGCAGGCCGCTGGAGTGCCGATGCTGCTGACGGACGGATGCCTAGACTGGTCCGGCATGGCGGGGCTGATGATGGCTGCACGTCAGTTTGTGGGAGTGGATACGGCGGCGATGCACCTAGCGGCAGCATGCCAGACGCCCCTGGTGGCACTCTTCGGCCCCTCGGTGGAGATCGCCTGGAGGCCGTGGCAATGCCGGCATGAACTCGTGCTGCCGCAAATGGAGGAAAAGGAGTTCACAAGGCCTGATGGCAGGCTGGATGTGCGGCTACGCAAGACGGACCGCATCGAGGTATCTGATGTGTGGGATGCCTGTCAGCGTCTTTTGGGAGGACATGTTTGATGAAAATCCATTTTGTCATCAACCAAGCCCTTTTTGATGGCTCCGCCCATGCCTTGTATTGCTACCGAAACTGCTGGTGGCTTGCCACGACGGCACCTGCGGGTCACCACGTGGAGTTGATCTTCCCAGGCGAGAGTCGCTGGACCCACCGTGACGAAACTAGGCACGCGGAGGAGCATTTTCGCCTGGGTAAATCCTCATTGAAAGTGACTGCATTGCCAGCTTGGCGGCGCAAAAAACATGCTCGCGGGCTGACTTTGAACTTTTGGTTCACCTCCCACGCCCGGCGGCATTTACGCACCTCCGCCAAGGAGGGGGATGTGTTCATCACGGCGAGCTTTCCCAAGCTGCTCAAGGCATTCGCCTCAACCAAGCGGCTGCGAACGCAGTTGCGCTGGATCTATGAAGTCCATCAACTCGCCAAGCTGGATTTTGGTGCTGGCAGTGCTCGTGACCAAAGAGAGGCTGAGGCGCTGGCGCTGGCGCAGGGCTTTGTGACGACCACAGGTTCCCTGGCTGACATGCTGGAGGAGGGATTTCCCGCCATTCGCCGGGTCAATCTCGGCCTGGCATGCGGCCGACCACCTGCGAACATCCCAACGCCGCCTTCCGCCAATGAGACATTCACTCTCGGCTACCTGGGCTCGCTTTATGGTGGTCAGGGCGTGGAGTGGCTGGTCGAGAACTGGGCCACCATTCGTCAACGGCTGGGCGTTCCTGCCAGACTGGTGATCGGAGGCGGCAGCGAGATTCAAATCGAAAAAATGCGCATTATCGCGGAATCCTCGGGAGCGAATGGAATTGAATTTGCCGGCCATATCCCTCCGAGCGGGATATCCTCGTTTCTGGCGAGCATCCACGCCCTGATCATCCCCTCTGCGGCGACCGGGCGGATGCCCTTTGTGGCCATCACCAAGGCCTATGACTATCTGGCTTACCAGCGGCCCGTGATCGCATCCAGTCTCCCATCAATCACCGAGATCATGCGGCCGGATCTAGAGGCCCTCGTTTTCGAACCGATGGATCTAGATGGCCTCATCCGCTGCGCTGAAAGGCTCTTGAATTCTCCAGCGGAAGGTAACCGCCTCATCAGCGCTTCCTTGGAGAGATCTGGCAGCTTTACCTGGGAGGAGCGAGCAAGGAAGTACTGGCGCTGGCTGATGGAGTGACCAATGTAAAAAGGCATGATTGAAGCATTCAAAGACTGGCTGGGGCGCAAAAGGTTCCGCCGCGCTATCCGGCGCTGGTTCTCCCTTGAGGGAGACGAGACACTGCGTCTCGACTACCCGTTGGACTCATCTTCCGTGGTGTTTGACGTGGGCGGTTACGAGGGAGATTTTGCTGCCGCCATCCACGAGCGTTACGGCTGCACGGTGCATGTATTCGAGCCGGTGGAGGCCTTCTTTGAGATCCTTCGCAAACGCTTTGTGGGGAACGACCGAGTCATCATTCATCCATTCGGCCTCGGTGGCCGCACGGAGACGGTTACAATGAATCTGGAGGCCAATAGCTCCTCTCATGTGAAGGATGGCGATACCTCGGATGGCACAACCAAGGCTGAAATCGTCTCCTTCTCTGATTTCATCCAGCGGGAAGTCATCCAAAAAGTGGACCTGATGAAGGTGAACATCGAGGGAGCCGAATTCGATCTGCTCGATCACATGCTCGAAAAGGGATGCATGCCCATGATCGGGAACCTTCAGGTGCAGTTTCACCGCTTTGTGCCGGATGCGCCGAGCCGCCGCCGCACTCTACGCAGCAGCCTGAAGCTCACCCACGAGCTGACATACGAGTTTTACTTCGTCTGGGAAAACTGGCGGCTGATCAAGGCTTGATGATCAAACCCTGGCCGGTAGGGAGCGTCAGTGCTTTGACGTTCCGAGGGGCCAGAAACTCGTCAATAGCCTCCTTCTGAAGGTAATGGCCAATCCAGCCATAATCATCGAGCACGATCAAAGCACCGGGAACGAGCTTGTCCCAGAAGAACTCCATGGCCGCGATCTCGGGGTACACGATATTCATATCGATGCAAAGGTAGGCCACCTTCTCGATCTTCACCTCAGTGAGGGTTTCAGGCACTTTACCACGGACCAGATGAGCACGTGGATAGGCGCTGAAGTTCTTCTTCGCGGTCTCGAAGCAATCACCGTAGTGCTTGGCGTTCTGCTTGCCACGGCCGGATTCGATTTCGGCCTTGTTCATCTGTTCCTCAGGAATGCCTAGATAGGTGTCGAAAAGATAAAAGTCCCGACCCGTGCTGTTGAAATCGATGTAGTCACAGATCGCGCGAGACATGATGCCGGTGTTCACCCCGCATTCCACCAAGTCTCCTTCGAGATGCAGCGCATGAGAGGCCGCCCAGCAGCAGGTATGCACCCGCCATTCGAGATGAATGTCGTGCCCCGTCATGGTCGATCCGCTGAAACGGTGGCCGGTATCCATGCCCAGGTCATAGGCTTTCTTGAACCGCGGTTCATTCATCCACGCCATGTTCTTGTTCCAACTGCACAGCGCATCCCCCACATAGCTCGGAGCGCCTAGATGAAGGGGAAGCACTTTGGCATGCGCCGGCATGAACGACTCACGAAGCTTTTTGAAGGAACGGCGGATGGCTGATTTCAGGTGCATGGCGGCTTGAGGGAGTTTTCACCCTTTGCTTACCGACAGGACCTTGAGGCGCAAAGCGTTTTTCCGATCTCAGAACCACTTCCGGCAGGCCCGCGTCCATCTCTTATTCAGCCATCCAGGCTGTGGCTCCGGCTTGAGAGTGCGTTTTTCTTTCGCCAGCGGAGCTGTCGCATCGGCTGCCGCCAAGCGGGTGATCAGATTAAACAGATTGTACTCATGCAGGACGAGTCGCCGAGCCTCAACCAAGGCTGGCATTCGCCGGTCATACTCCATCGGGGCATCGACGAGGAGGTTTTTCACGGTCTGGATGGCGGCGGGCACGTCGTGAATGTCCAGCTTGAGGTAGGCGTCAGGGGAAAAGTAGTCCTGGATGTTCGGGCAGCCGTGATAAACCGGAACGGTCCCCGCCAGCACACAATCGGCAAACTTCTCGGTCCAGTAATGCTCATGCCGACTGTTCTCGATGGCGATGGAGAAGCGGAAAGGAGCCAGTCCCTCCCATTTGTCTTCGAGTGAACGGAATCCACGGCCAAAAACCTCCACGGGTACCTGCCGGGCTAGCTCACGCACAAAGGCCAGCCGCTGGCGGTGGCCGCGTGTGGTGGTCTTGGTGCTGGAGATGACGGAAATATCCCCGGTCTTCTGCACAGATGGGAAAGGCAGCAGTTCATCAAAGCTGCGGCGCAACAGCCAAGGCAGCCCGGTCTGCGTGTGTGTCACCACAGGATGGCGAAGATCATGCTGACTGGTGATGACGCGGTCAAAACCTCGCAGCCAGCCCCTGTGGTAACGCTTGAAGCTCGAGGGCTCCGCCGTGAGGAAGGTGACGCTACCTGCCGGGCAGATGGTGGAGTCCTCCGTGATTAGTCCCTCATAGACGAACCAAGCGTCACATTCAGCCACAGGCTGATTGATGAAAAACTCGGCATTTTCCCAGATCCCACCGCTTGGCAACTGCTGCTCGACGGGCCATTCAGGAAAGCTGGTGCTGAGCTTGATGCGCAGCCGACGGCCGGTGGAACTCATGGGACTCGGTATTTACTGCCGCTCCCAAAGCGCGGACCCAATCGGGAGATCGAGTGCGGGACGGCTGTCGTTCTTGAGATAAGCGGGGGGATAAGCCGCCACCAATCGGAAGCCTAGGCGGGAGCAGATGGCATCTAGGTCACGACCTTTCATGTGCGGCTCATGCCATTCGACGAGCAGGTAACGGGATGTCTGGAGCCACTCAGGCCAATGCTCAAAGAGCAACTTTTCAGCTCCCTCAATGTCGGCTTTCACCAGATCAGGAGGGCCACCAAGCTTCTCATGCAAAGAGGCAAGGTCCACGACGGGCACCTGCCTGCTTTTCTCTTTGCTCTTGAGCTCGAAGACAGAGGATTTGTAGGTCGATTTGGACTCGAAGAAACCCATCGTGCCTGTTTTCACGCCCACCAGCCCTTCGACGACATGAAACTGGCTTCCGAGGTCGTTTCTGGCAATGGAGTCACGCGTGGAGGCAAGTGCTAGGCGGTTTGCATCGACGAGGCAGGCACGGCGCTCGTCCTTCCAGCCGTGCTGGCGTGCCCAATCCTCTAGGTAGAGGGAGAAGAGGCCGCAGTTGCATCCCAAATCCACCCAGCGTCTCACCGGGGCGATGTCGCGGAGAAAAGGGGCGTAGCTCTGCTCCATGAAGATCTCCTGAAGGATGGGGAAATCCCCTCTGTTTCTCAGGCATAAGCGCAGGCCGGAGGCGAGCTTGAAATTGAAATTCGTCCAAGGAAAAACTTTCCAAGCGATGGAGGTCTTCAAGCGTGCGAGTGACATCGGAAAAGGGGATAGAGGAGTTATTCTGCGGCTGATAGGGTTGTCGTGTTTGCCTGCGCCTCTTGCTCATCGGCCCAGATCACATAGTCGAGCGGGCTTTTGAAAGGCCAGGAACGCGCTGATTTGCGACCAAAAAGTCTTTTAATGGCACCCTCTGCCCTGTCGATGCCCAGGCGACGTCGCAGGCGCCTCCCGAGGCTAGCACTTCCCATCTTCGCTGCCCCTCCGGCCTTTTTAATCTCGGTGGCCACCTCCTGGCGCACCGCCTCGGGTTGCTTCGCGAGCTCGTCATTCCACTGCCGGACGTAGTCCGCGGTGTCGATGCCGGTGTCTTTCATGCGCCAGAAGTGGGCATAGTTGCGCACGAAATAGGTGACCATATCGATGGGAGGAAGCACCTCCTCACCGAGCAGAGAGCGGACGCGGCAGTACTCGTTGAAGGTCTGGTTCACCACGGAGACGAGCTTCAACGGCACGAAATTGTAGTAGATGGACTCACCACCGCCGTTGTCCTTCGTGAAGGTGTGATAGTTCCCTGTCTTGGCCTCGAAGTTTTTGCCCGTGCTGAGCTGGTTGTTTCCATGCACGAAGAGAGACTCGTCGAATAAATGCACCGCTTCGGCGCCAGCAAGGATCTGCACGGCAGCGCTGAAGGCGGGATCTACCCCCAGACAAAGCCTGCCAGCTTTGCCGGCCATGATGCGCTCCACCAACTCACGACGGATGCAGCCATAATTGGGCGAAGGTCGGTAGCCACTACGGCAGAGACCGGCGACAAAAAGCTCGATCAGTTCACGAGAATCATGCCGGATGACCTCGCCGGTGGTCTTCGATTTCGCTATTCTTGGCGGCGTTTCGTTATCGATGATGCAGTCGATGCGCCAGCCGAGGAAATCCGGATTATGAGCCTGGATCACCGCACGGGCCTTTTCCAAGGCTCGCTGGCGTAGGAGAGTCTTATCCTCCTGAACGAGGATGTAACTGCCGCGGGCATGGGGGATACCGTGCTGCCAGTTATCCACCATGCTGAAACCGCCGGTTTTCAGGCGGCGCAGACGCGGATCGTCAAACTTTTCAAAAGCGTCCTTCGTCTCATCGGTGTCGTCATTGTCCACGAGGATCAGCTCCCAATCCGTAAAGGTCTGTCGCAGCAGCGCCTGGATGGACTCCTCAATGATGTGCCCGCGATTCTTCGTCGGGATGATGATGCTGAAAAAAGGGCCTTGGCTCATGTGGTGGGAAGGGCCTTAGCGTTCATCAGCGCATCCAGCATCTGCGGGCGGAGGCCCATCTGCATGCATTGCTCGAAAATCTCGTCCATGTAGCTTGGGTTCATCACCACGATGGCCGGGCTGTCTCCAGCGCGGGAAGCGATCTCCTGCGGTGCAATGACCTCGTGCCCACTGCCCGCCACATAACTGCCGTGCCTGCGAGCATTAATGTCCGTGGCGAAATCGATCAAAACGGCATCCGGGTCCACATTCGTGATATAGTTCACCCCCTTTGTGGCAGCACCCCAGACGATGATTTTTCGGCCAGATGCTTTGAGATTCCTCATTTCCCCTCGGATGGCTTCGATGCTCTCTTTTTCGCGCCGGGCGAATTCGGTGAGATCCGCCCCTATGTGTGCGACGGCTGCCTCCTCCGTGCGAGAGACGCGAGATCCCAGCTTGGCCCCCATCCAGAGGTATTGACCTTCGAGACCACGCCCCTGGCAGACGATCTCAAAACCTGCCGCACCGAGGAGATGCGAAAGAGATTCCTCGGTGAAGTAGCAATGGTTCTCGTAACAGAGGTCCCAGAAAGCCCCGGCGGCCAGCATGCCACGAAAATCACGCACTTCGATGAAGAGCTGGCAGCCAGGATTGCTCTCCGCGAGAGCAGCCACCTGTCGAACAAAGGCCAGTGGATCGGTCATCTGATCCATCACGTGACGGCAGATCACGAGGGCCGCTCCAGAGGGCACCTTTTCAGACTTAAAGTAGTCTGGAATCAGATGAAGCCGCCCCTCCTGCCTTTCAGCCGGACAGCTCGGATCCATACCGAGTCCGCGCAATGATGGTGCCGCCGCCAGCAGCATCTCAAGGAACTCCCCTTTGCCGCAGCCAGCCTCGATCACGAGGGAATCCGCAGGCAAGGTAAACTCACGCAGGAGGAAGCTAGCAAGCTCACGGCAGTAGACTTCACTGGCCGCAGAGGGCACGGTGCTGTCGTAAGTGGCGTCATACTCCACCAAGGACGGGTCGAATGTCGCGTTGAAGATCAGACCTGAATCTGGGCAGACTCGCAGTTCGAGCTTTCCCCACGGGATTGAGCGAGCCGCTTGGCCGCTATCATGGAGGCGGTTGTGCATGGCCACCACGCGGTCACGGGTGAGCAAGCTCTCTTGGACATGTTTTCCGGTGACAGGGCTGGCTTGCATGGGAAAGGATCAGCGGACGCGAAGAAGATAGCCGTCCGGGAAATAGGTGACCGGGCGGGCCACCACGCCTTCGTTGAAGAGGAAGGGCGGATACTGGATGACGAAATCCGGATTCTCAGCGGCGAACTCCTTCGCTGCCGTGATGGGATTGTTCCAAGACCAGTCTGGCTGGGTGCGAGGACCTCCGCAGACCTCTTCCATGATTCCATCACACGAGACGATGTAGGAGCCGACCGGCACCAGATCGTGGTAAGCACGCATTTCACCCAGCACATGATCCCGGGAATGATTCGAATCGAGGATCAAAAGAACCTTCTCACCAGGCTTCACGAGCGATTTGACCTTTGCCACGGTCTCCGGGGCGATGGAACTACCTTCCACCAAGGTGATGTGGGGGAACATCTCATGCTCCTCGAGAGCCTTCCGGTTGTGTGGGCGAATTTCCACGTCCACACCGATGACGCGGCCGCGCCCCATCGCCTGCAGCAGCGAGGCGTGAAACACCAATGAACCGCCGTGGGCGATGCCGCACTCCAAAACGACATCTGGCTTGGTCATGTAAATGAGCTCCTGCAGGCGAACGACGTCCTCAGGGAGCTGAATAATCGGGCGACCCATCCAGGTGAATGAATGTACATGCTTCACATCCCAGCCGCAGCGCATCCAGGCATGAGAGGCCATTTCAAAGGCGCGGGGATGGCCCATCGGGAGCGACTCAGTCACTCCATCATGGGTCCAACTCACCATGCCGTGCTCGATATCGATGGTCAGATTAGTCAGCGGTGTCATTTGAGGGAGGGAAGACGGAAAAAGGATCGGATGGAGGCAGCCACGGTATGGATGACTTCTTCCGTCATGTAGGACCAGAGAGGCAGGGTAAGGATTTCATCGCCCACGCGATCCGTCACAGGCAGATCATTGGCACCGCGGCAGTCTTTCAACCAGGTGAACCGATTGCCGGGCATCCAGTGGATGCCTGTGTCCACGCCTTTTTCCTTCATGTGAGCCTGCAAAAGCGGGCGATTGCCACCCGGCACACGCAGGCAGTAATGGAAGATGCTAGCTCCGTCGAAACGATCCGCCGGTGTCACCACGCCGGGCACATTTTTGAGGAGCTCGTTATACAGGCGGCAGTATTTGCGGCGGTTGGACGTGAACTCACCCAAGCTAGCAAGCTGGGAAAGGCCGATTGCGGCATGCAGATTGGCCAGATGATAGCGGAAGCCCTGCTTGAATACATCGAACTGATATGCACGGCTGTTTCCGTAGAGGCGCTCGTTGGGTTGGGTCATGCCCAACAAACGCGCTGGGTAGAGCTGCTCAGCTTCCTCGGCGTTTGGAACGACCACCGCTCCGCCGTCGATGCAGGTGAGCGTTTTGATCGCATCAAAACTAAAACAGGCCATGTCCCCATAGCTTCCGATGGGGCGACCATCCACGCGGGTGCCGGTGGCATGGGCGGCATCCTCAATGACACGCAAACCGTGCTTGCCGGCGATGTCGAGGATCTGGTGGACCCGTGCGGCGGTGCCCGTGTAGTGCAGCACGATGATGGCCTTCGTTTTTGGACTGATGAGCGGCTCCACCAACTCAGGATTGATGGAGAGATCATCCTCGTTGATGTCCACAAACACTGGCCGTGCTCCGCACATGCCGATCGCTTGAAAATCGCCGATGTTGTTGAGGGCGGGTGTGATGACCTCATCCCCAGGCCCCACGCCTGCGTTCAGCAGCGCCAGATGAAGAGCCGAGGTGCAGGTATTGACCGCTACCAATCGGCGCTCCGGTGGCAGTTCAAAGGCCACCGCCAGCTTTTCCTCAAAATCCCTCACGTAGCTGCCCATGCCGAGCCAGCCGAGGTGCAACGCGTCAACAGCCGCTTTCATGGTGTCGGCGTCAATGTGAGGTTTGAAAACGGGAATCATTGGAGGACGAGGGCAGTCGGAAAAACCTGGAAAACGCCCCCGGCTTGGTCAGGAGCGACGGAAAGGCGGCCTCCCTATGACGCGAGGAACAGGCGGACATCAAGCCCCGGAAGGAACAAAATGAGGGTAGCTGGCATCCCGTTCATTGAGCCTCGCCTCCGATGCCAACGGCCACTGGATCGAAAATCTGGGATCATCCCATCGTGCGCCACGGAGAGACTCCGCGTGGTAGGGTGTCGTAATGGAATAAAACACCTCCGTGGCATCCTCCAGCGTCTGAAAGCCGTGGGCGCAGCCTTCTGGGATAAAAAACCCGACCCCATTCTCCTCGGTGAGCTCGATGCCTTCCCATTTTCCAAAGGTGGGAGACCCAGGACGCAGATCGAGCGCCACATCAAAGAGCGAACCACGCGTACAACGCACCAGCTTGGCCTCCTGATACGGCGCCTCCTGATAGTGCATGCCGCGCAGGGTGCCACGGTGTTTGTTGAATGAGGCATTGCACTGCGAAAAGCGAGTCGGAAGGCCGTGGGCAGCAAATTCCTCCTCACACCAAGTGCGTGCAAACCACCCGCGATCATCCTCATGACGCTCAGGCTGGATGATCCAGACCCCGGAGATGCTGGTGGATATAAACTTCATGCCACCGTCAGCTTGGGCAGTGGGATGACGAAACGGCCCCCCTTGGCCCGGAAGTCCTGTTGCTGGGCCATCACCTCCTCGGCGAAATTCCATACCAGCAGCACCGCATAGTCAGGCGCACGAGCGGCAAGCTCATCGGCAGGCACCACGGGAATGTGTAGCCCTGGACTCAGGCGGCCTTGCTTGTAGGTGCTGCGATCCGCGATGAACTCGAGAGATCCGGCCGCTTCACCGATGTAATTGAGAAGCGTGCTACCCTTCGCGGAGGCTCCATAGGCCGCGACACGTTTTCCGGCCGCTTTTTGCTCCGCGAGGAAGGTGATCATATCCGCCTTCACCTTCGCCGCCTGCTCGCTGAAGCGTTCATAGTAGGCTGCACCGGTCACACCGAGCCGGGCTTCGGCATCGAGCGTCTCCGTCACTGTCGCACGAATCGGCTCAGCTCCCTTTTTGCAGGCGTAAAGCCTCAATGAGCCGCCATGAATCGGCAGACGCTCCACATGGAAGACATCCATGCCATGCCGGGCAAAGAGCGAAACAAGCGGCGTGAGCGTGAAGAAATAAACGTGTTCGTGGTAGATCGTATCAAACTCCACCTTCGCGATCATCTCCACGCCGTAGGGGAACTCGAACACCACCCAGCCGTCCGGCTTGAGCAGTTCCGCCACGCCGGCGACGAAGTCGTTCGTATCTGGAGCATGCGCGAAGACGTTGTTGCCCAGGATGAGATCAGCCCGCCCTTTTTGGTCTCGCAGCGCGGAAGCCGTCTTCTGACCAAAAAACTCGCAGTGGGTCTCCACGCCGTTTTTTTGTGCCACTTCAGCGATATTGGCAGCAGGCTCGAATCCGAGGCAGGGCACGCCGGCATCGACGAAGTTCTTCAGCAGGTAACCATCATTGCTGGCGATCTCGATGACAAAGCTGTCCTTACCGAGCTTCTTTTCCGCGATGTGTTTTTGCACAGCGGCTTTTGCATGCCGCAGCATGGCATCGGAGAAGGAGGAGAAGTAAATGTAGTCGCTGAATAGATCGACCGGCGGCACGGTATCCGTGATCTGCATCAGCCAGCAATCGGAGCAGACAAACACCGCGAGGGGGAAACGTGGCTCCGGCTTGCCGATGTCTTCGGGACGCAGCAGATTGTTCGCCAGTGGCTGGAGGCCGAGGTCGATGACGGGCAGGGAGTGGGTGGAGCCACAGGAGCGGCAGCAATGAGCTTCGGGCATGGTTTGAGTTAGTTGGTCCACGGCAGCCCGGCGGCACGGGCCTCTGAGGCATATTCCATGATCTGATGGCGGGTGAAAGCCAGCATGTCAGCGTCTTTTTGCGTGTGGCAGAGGCGATACCACTCGGCCGTGGCCTGCGTGGCCTTTTGGAAATCCCACACGGGATGCCAGCCGAGCAATTTCGTGGCCTTTTGATGGCTCAAGGTCAACCGCGTGGCCTCAGGGACAGCATTCGGATCAGGTCGCGCCTCCCACAGGCCAGGCCAGGCTTCAAAGAAGGCCTTCACGACCTCACCCACGCTGCGCTCGGATTCGGGATCAGGGCCAAAATTCAGATTCAGCAGTTCTGTTGAGGCCGGTTCAGCAAACAAGAGCTGTCCCACATTCAGATAACCGCTCAAACATTCCAAAACATGCTGCCAAGGCCGCGTCGCCGCTGGATTCCGTAGGATCACTGGCTCGCCCGCCACCTGGGCACGCACACAATCCGGCAGGATGCGATCCGCCGCATAGTCACCGCCGCCGATGACATTCCCCGCCCGCACAGAGGCAAGGCGTCCCCTGCCCTGTTCACGCGAAAAGAATGAGGCATGCCACGCCGCCACCACCATTTCAGTGGCTGCTTTGCTCATCGAATATACATCATGCCCGCCGAGCGGATCTTCCTCGGAAAACGGGCGTCCGAGATTTTGGTTGAGGTAGCATTTATCGCTCGTGACGACGATCACCGGCGCGGCGCAGCCCGTCGCACGCACCGTCTCCAGCAGCACGGCCGTGCCCCAAGCGTTCACGGAGAAGGTCTCCAGAGGCTCCACATAAGAAAGACGCACAAGCGGCTGGGCCGCGAGATGCATGATGAGGTCCGGTTTCGAGGTCTGGATGGCTTCGCGGAGCTTTTCTCGGTCCCGCAGATCGGCGATCCATTCGTGCTCCATGACCTCCCTCGGGATGAAATGCTTCAAATCCTCCGCGTGCAACGGAGCGAGGGCATAACCGCTCACTTTTGCTCCGAGTGAATGCAGCCATAGAGTGAGCCACGAGCCTTTGAAACCGGTATGACCGGTCAGCAGCACGCGTTTGCCTTGATAGATGGAATCAAACATTCTAGTTAATTACTCCAGTTGGGAGGGGCAAGACGCACCTGTCGCCAGCCAAGGCGCATTCTGCGCATCAGCAGCCGGAACGGATTGATGAGAAGCCGTATGGGCGAAATGGGGATGCGGAAATTCGGGCAGGCAGCCGAGATTGCCCGTGCGGCCATCGGAAGGGCCAGAGGGCTCAAATGAATGCCGTCGGAAAAGTACTCTCTGCGGGTGCGTCCGTCGCGGGCTACGAGCTTGTTGTAGAGGCTGATGCACGGCACGCCGAGAGGGATGCAGGCGGTCGCGAGCTGATCGTTGAACATACGGGTGACGCGTTTGCGCTCCTCGTAGGTGCCATGGCAGAGATAGGCCGATTTATTGGTGCCTTCTTGGAGGGTGGGTGGCGGGGGAGCCCAGAGTGCGGTTTGATAGCCGGCCTCCCGCAGCGCAAGCACGGCCTGCATGTAGTTGCCGACGGTGTTAGCGACGAGTTCCGTCAAGGGGCGAGCGGTCTTCTCGTGCTGCGGCAGCAGATGCATCCGACAGTCGATCTCGCCAAACGACAGTAGGATCAGTTTTTCGGGCATGGGAGAAATCGTGTCAAGAACCTCCCATAGACGCGTCCATGAAGAAGTGGAGCTTTCGGGTTTTCTTAAATTATGCGCCGTTGCGGCCCCGAGCCGGTAGTTGAAGACGCCCGGCAACTCACAAGCCGCAGGCTCCGGCCAGATCGCCTGGATTTCCCAAGTCCCGGAGAAGAAACTGGCGTGACTTTCTCCCACACAGTGAATGGTGCGAGGCCTGTCGGTAGATTTCATGCGGCAATTGTTTCAAACGCAGGCTCAAGCATGCGTCAAGCGTGATGTTCCTGAGTCTAGGTCCGGCATTTTGCCTGAGTTTCAGTTAAAACGACTTCAGTGGCCGAACATCACCAGACCTTCCAGGGAGCGCTGCCGCTGTCCCACATTTTGTTGAGCATTTCAAACTCGCGGTAGGTATCCATGCACTGCCAGAAGCCGTCGTGGCAGAAAGCCTTCAGGCGACCGGTCTCAGCCAGTTTCTGGAGAGGATCGCGTTCAAAAATGCAATCGTCACCGGCGAGGAAGTCTCGCACGGATTTGTCGAGCACCATGTAGCCACCATTGATGTAGCCGGCCTCCTGCTCGGGCTTTTCGTTGAAGGAGGAGATGGAAGACTCATTGATGCCCAACTCCCCGAAACGCCCGGCTGGCCGCACCGCTGTGAGGGTCACGAGGGCCTTTTGGGCATAGTGAAAGCGCACCGATTCAGCGATGTTCGCATCCGTCACGCCGTCTCCATAGGTCAGAAGCACGTCTTCATCTCCGATATGCCGCATGGCGCGGGCAAGACGCCCGCCGGTCATAGAATGCATCCCTGTTTCGAGCAAGGTAACGGTCCAGTCCTCCTCATCGTGGGCGTTGTGGTAGGTGATCTGCGGGTTACGTCCCAGTTTCAGGGTCACATCACTGCGGTTCCAGAGATAGTTACGGAAGTAATCCTTGATGATCTCCCCCTTGTATCCCAGGCAGATGACAAAGTCTCTGAACCCGTGGTGGGCATAGGTCTTCATGATGTGCCAAAGGATCGGCTGGCTGCCGACGGGCACCATGGGCTTGGGGCGGTATTCGGTTTCTTCCCGGAGACGAGTTCCCATCCCTCCGCATAGCAGGATCACTTTCATCAGTTCATGTTAGTTGTGGGCTGTCATTATGCATACCTACGCGGCTGTCACAAGATGCCCTTCGTCAGGGCATACCATCGGCTGAGTTTTTTGGTCTTTGATCTCACGTCTCCGGGATCGCCTCCGGCACTCTTGAAACGGGCCGCACTGTGGTAGAAACGTCTGGCGAGATCCCTGCCAGGATCACCGGAAGAACCTGGAAAGTCGCGCATAACCTCTCGGAGTCGATTGAGGTAGCCTGTCCAGTCTTCCCATTCCTCCTGCGTGGGGCGGTATTCCGGCATCCACCGGTCCTGGTAGTCGAAAACCGGAGCCACGGTGCATCCCGTGAGCTTCAGCCTGAATGTCTGGCGGATGCGGGAGCGAACCGTCTCCGTGGCCGCCCAGTGTACCTTGCTCGTTTGATTGGGATGGACGCGGTAATCGAGGATGACCTCGGCCAGATTGGCCAGGCGAGTCTGGAAAAACAGTCTCGTCCATAATTCCAAATCCTCCTCCAGCGGTCCGAGACTCTCGTCATAGCCGCCAAAATCCAGAATCGCCTGCCGGCGGTAGGCCACCGTGGGATGGTTCAGCGCGTTGGACCAATTCAGTCGGTAACCGATGTCAGGATGAGTCAGCGGCACGCGAGGAGACTTGCCCTGCCCATCCATGTTTTGCACCTGCCCGCCCAGCACCGTGATCTCGGGATGCGCGGTGAGATACTGGCATTGCAAAGCCAGCCTGCCCGGGTGGGCGATGTCGTCACTGTCCATGCGGATGACGATTTCCGTCTGCAACTCTCGCAAACCTTTGTTCAACGACCGGGACACTCCGATGGAGGTCTCGTGATGGATCACCCGCACGCGGCTATCCTGAATGTTCTCGAGATATTCCCGCACCACGGGCTCAGAGCCATCGTTGATGATGAGAAAATCGAAGTCACGATGCGTCTGGCTCAGAATGCTCTGCACCGCCAACTGCACATGTGGCAGATGGCCGCGGCATGGCATCAATATTCCAGCCGTTTTGCTCATGCGACTCCCTCAGGTGAGATTTTGATCCACGGCGGAGGCAGGATGCCCTCGGCGGATGGCCCCTTCGCACTGTCATTCATCCATCGTGACGGAGCGATCGTGATGCCATCTGGCCGCCCCAACCACGCCCCCCACCAGCTAAAGCTGCTGTTGGCGATGATGTGATGCCTGCACAGGCTCATCAGACGAAGGTCATCGTAGTTATTGAGCGCCGAATTCAGATCCACGAACACAGGCTTTCCTGGCAGGTTCAGGTGTTGCCTGGCCCATTCGATCTCGTCTGAGAAGACAAAGAAGCACACATCTCCCTCCAGCTCGCAAACGCGTCGCACCGCCGCTTCATAATAGGCCGTCGAACAGCCGCCGTGGATGCTCTGGGTCTTGGCATTGGCCGTGTAATCCCCACGGCGCACATGCAGAGAGACGGCATTCGTGGAAAGGATGCGTTCCGCCATCTCCTTATTGCCGGGACCGGGCTCGGTCTTCACGCGAAAGTCTTTCCGTATCTCCTCGGCGATAGGCTCAAAGTAACGCGGACTCTGCCAGTAACCATCCAGGTAGAGGGAGCCACGCATACCGAGCACCTTCTCATCATACTCAAAGCCGCTTTCCACCACCTTTTGAAGGCTGGAAAGCGGTGTCTGGATCACGGGGCCATGCCAATCGCCAAGCCGCGCTAAAAGACTGCGCACACCACCTTCTCCGCGAATGCGCCGCATCTCCCAGTCTCTCGCCTCGGGAGCCTCCAGTTCGAAATGTTGGAGACTGAAACGGTGCAGCTTGTAGGAGCGAAAGGCAGAAGTATCCAAAACGAGCGCCGCGCCATTCAAAAGGGCCATCCGCTTGCCTGCGGCATATTGGAACATCTGATTGCCCAGGCCGCCGATGAGTCTGACAAGTATCGTGTTCAAGAGGGAGATAAAAACGCGGTGAAGACAGAAATCAGGCGGCTGATCTCCGCCTCGGTGTAGAGCGGCGAAAGCCCGATGTAGAAGCCGCGCTCGTGAATCTCATCGGCTCCGGGGAAGGCACGTTCCTTGAAGGCCGGAAACACTTCGGAAACCGGGTGACGGGCGATGTTACCTGCCACCACCGGGCGAGTCTCCACGCCAGCGAGCTCCAGGTGACGCGTGATGTCCGATCGAGTGAAGGGTGCCTCCTTCGCCACCATGAGCGGCAGGGCAAACCAGCACGGGGCGGCATCGGGATGCACCTCCGGGCGTGACAGCCACTTCTGCGTGTCGATGAATTCGAAGAACTGGCCAGCCAGCTTGTTCCGCTGCTGGTTGAAGGCCTCGATCTTTTCGAGCTGGCAGAGGCCAAAGCCGGCCTGCACATCCGTGGGGCGCACATTGAAACCCCAGTTGTAAAACGCGTAGCGAGGATCAATGCCGCGCTGAGCCAGCTCCTCCTTACCTTCCTGACCATCCACATTGCGCACCCAGCCATGGGCGCGGAGGATTTTTAGATCGCGGGCGTGCTGCTCGGTCTGGCAGACGATCATCCCGCCCTCCATCGTCACGAGATGATGAGCAAAAAAGAAGCTGAAAGTGCCGGCCACGCCAAAGTTTCCGACCTTCACCCCTTTGAACTCTGCCCCGAGTGCCTCGCAGCAATCTTCAATGATCACGAGGTTGTGCTTTTGGGCCAAGGCGGTGATGGCACCCATGTCACACGGATTGCCCATGAGATGCACGAGGAAGATCGCCTTCGTGGCTGGCGTGATGGCCCGCTCCAGCTCTTCCACATCCACATTCAGCGTGCGGGGAGAGACATCCACCAGCCGCACCTTCAGCCCGGCCATCATGGCGGACCAAATCTGCGTGGGCCATGTCACCACGGGCACCAGGATTTCATCGCCCGGCTGGAGAATGGGAGCCACAGGGTTTGCCAGCAGGTGGCAGGCGAGGAGATCGGCGGAGGAGCCGCTATTCACCATGACCGAATGACTGCAGCCTTGATAGGCCGAGTAGCGACGCTCGAATTCCAGCGTCTTCTCCCACATCGTGGTGCGAAAGCTGCACAGCGAATCCAGCGCCTGGAGGATCTCCTGCACGTCATAGGTGGCGATGCTCAGCGGATACCAGTAGCGAGTGTCCTTGGCTTGATTGGTGCGGCTGTGGTTCTCCAAAAAGATTTCGAGAACACCCGCGAGCTTGTCGATATTGGGAATGTTGCGCATGAATTAGCCTTGGGGCTGGGATTGCTTGACCTGGCAGTATTCTTCCATGGTTAGGCGGATTCCTTCATCCAGGGAAATTTGCGGCTCAAAGCCGATGGCTTTGATCTTGCTCACATCGAGGCACTTTCTCGGCATGCCGTCAGGCTTCGAGCTATCCCACTCCAGCCGCCCTTGATAGCCCGCTGCCGCCGCCACCTTCTCCGCTAGCTCGCGGATGCTGATGTCCTCCCCGCAGCCCACATTAAAAATCTCCGGCGAATCGACCTTTTGCATCATCAGCAGCACGGCGCGTGCGAGGTCATCCACGTGGAGAAATTCACGCTTCGCCGATCCGGTTCCCCACATCACCACTTTTTCCGCACCAGCCTCCGCGGCATCCACAAAACGCCTGACCAAAGCGGAGAGCACATGCGAACGCTGCGGATCAAAGCTATCTCCGGTGCCGTAGAGATTGCAGGGCATTGGGCAGAGCCCCTGCATGCCGTACTGCTTGTGATAATACTGCGTCATGCGCAGTCCGGCGATCTTCGCCAGCGCATAGCCCTCATTGGTCGGCTCCAGCGGACCGGAAAGCAGGTGCTCCTCCTTCATCGGCTGCGGGCATTCACGGGGGTAAATGCACGAACTGCCCAGAAACACCATCCGCTTCACCCCGGCCAGCATGCTGCCGTGGATGATGTGGTTCTGAATCGCCAGATTCTCATACAGAAACTGCGCTGGCTCAGCCCGATTGGCTTCAATGCCACCCACGCGTGCGGCGGCGAGAATCACCGTGTGCGGTTTCGCCTGCTTCAGATACTCAAAGACAGCCTCTTGATCGAGCAGATCCAGTTCCTGCCTGGACTGCGTCAGGATGTCCTTCAAACCCTGGCTGCGTAGGTGGCGTTCGATAGCCCTGCCCACCATGCCTCGGTGGCCTGCGAGAAAGATGCTCTGGTTGTTGGTCATGGGGCGGTCGGAAAATTTTTCTAAACAGCAAAACAAAGACATCCGCAACCCGCCAGTTGATAATGCCCTTTTCCGGGCCAACCACAGCTCACCAGCCCCGCTCACTCGCCCCCATGCCTCCCTCCTCCGAGCCAGTCCCCAACCCGCAGAAGCTCTTCCGCCTCTGGGATGCCGGGCAGATCTCACGGGAGGATTTTCAGCGGCTCATGGCCGTGCATGCCCGCGAACTCATTGAGGAGATGGAGCAGGCGCGGAAAAATCCTCTCATGGCCTGGATGCACCAGCTCTTTAACCGCCGTGAGGCCGCTCGCTGGGCGGGTGGGCATGGGGAGGCCCTGGTGCGGGAGATTTTGTTCGCTCTCGCCGATGAGGAGAGCTTTCCACCAGCACGTTCGCTGTGGAATGCCACGCATCCGCATGTGCCGCTCCACGTCTTTTTCCGTGCCCGTGAAATGCCGCGCTTCCGCTTTTTGAAGCTCCGCGCCACCTCCCAGGCCGTCACCGTCGAAATCGAGCACGGTGGCAGTGATACCGCCCCGCCCGTGCGGGAGGAATTTTACCTCCGCCGCTATCGCAACATGCAGTTGATGGTGGAACGCCGCGACATGCTGGGCTAGCCCCCCCTCTCATGCATTCGACCAAGGCTCCCGCCCTCTCCATGACCGCCTTCATCCTCCTCGCGATCATTGCGATGGCGGCGGCGGCGTTTTACCGGCTGCCGCTGCTCGATGAGCGCCCGATGCACACCGATGAAGCCATCCTGGCCTATAAAACGACTCAGTTTCAATCCACCGGTCATTTCGAATACGACCCGAAGGACTACCACGGCCCCGGCCTGCACTACGCCGCCATCCTTTGGTCCAAATTTGCCTTCTGGGGCGCTCCAGATACTTGGCGTGGTGATCAACTCCGCACCGTCACCGCTCTCTGCGGCCTGCTGCTCATCCTCTCCACGCTGCTGCTCACGGACGTGCTTGGGCGTAACGGCGTGATCGCCGCCATGCTGCTCGCCGCTGTCTCGCCGATGCAGGTGTATTACTCACGCTACTACATCATGGAGACACCACTCGTGCTGCTCGTCATGATCGCCCTCGTCAGCTTCTGGCGCTACTCGCAGGGGGGCGGCAGGCTCTGGCTGCTCCTCGGCGGCATCGCCACCGGCTTGATGCATGCCACCAAGGAAACCTTCATCCTTAATGTCGTCGCCGGTTTTGTGGCTTGGATCGTGGCCAAGCAGCTCTTCGGCCCCTTCGAGCCGCGCCGCAGCGGCTTCTCGCTGGGTCCATCCAAGCAACGCCCCGGCAAACCGATCCTCTGGGTGCTTGTGCCCGCCGCCCTCGTCAGCGTCGCCATGTATTCCGGCGGCTTCCATGACTGGGACGCCGTCAAAAACAGCTTCACCACCTACTCGCATTACCTCGAACGCTCCGGCGGCGCTGGCCACGAGAAGCCCTGGCACTATTACCTCACGCTCCTCACCTGGCGCAGCGATGGCGGCCTCAACTGGTCCGAAGGGCTCATCGTCGGCCTCGCCCTCATCGGCATGGGACACGGCCTCGTCGGCAATCATCAGAAAAACGGCCCGCGACAGGCCGTCCTCGTCTTTTTGAGCCTCTACGCCCTCCTGCTCCTTGGCGGCTACTCCGTGCTCGCCTACAAGACCCCATGGTCCATCCTCAGCGCCCAGCATGCGCTCATCCTGCTCGCCGGTTACGGCAGCCGCGTGCTCGCCAGCGTCATTGCCAAAGGCATCCTGCGCATCGGCTACCGCATCGCCTTCGGCCTCGGCCTGTATCATCTGTGCTACCAGACGAATCTCGCCATCCATCGCTACTCCGCCGATGCCCGCAATCCATGGGTCTATTCCCACACCGTGCAGGCCTTCCCACGTCTCCTGCATCAGATCAGTGAGATTCAGCGCATCGAGCCATCCCCGTTGAACCTCCTCGTCATCAACAAAGACGCTGGTTGGCCCATGCGCTGGCACTGGCGCACGAACGCCAATGCCCGCTACGAGCGCAGCGTGCCCGAAACCGATCTCACCGCCTCCGTCATCCTCTGCGACATGGAACTCGTCCCCGCCGTGCAGGCCAAGCTCGGCACCCGCCCCTATCACAACCAAGGTTTCTATGGCCTGCGGCCCAATGAGAACCTCGTCATGCTCGTCGAACAGTCCCTCTGGACCCGCTACGAGAACGCACAAAAAGACGCGGCGGTGACGCCTTGAGCCAACCAGCTCACTCCACGCCGCTCACGCGAACGTCATCGAGATCAAAACTCGACTGCGTCCCCGCAGCGCTGGGCACGACGACGAGCTTGCCGATGTTTTGAATCGTCTCGCGCCAGGAGAAGCCGTTCGCGGCCCGCTTCCAGCCCGCCGCACGAGCTTCGTCATCGCTCCAGTCGTAGCGCAGCTCGGCCGTGGCCTCCTGCCAGCCGGTGGTGAAGGTGCTTTTCGTCTCAAACTGCCACGCGCCCACATCGCTGGCGAAGATCTCGATCATCACACGGCCTCCCGGCTTCGCACTGCGCACGCGACACGAGATGCGAGCACCGCGACCCCCCATGATTTTTGACCAATCGCCGATCACAGCAGATTCACCCGCCTTCACCGATGAAGACGCAATGGGTAGATTCCGCCCGCTTCGCGAGACGGTGAGAAAGCCGTCGTGAGCCATCACCGCGTCCACGCCTTTCCAGAACTGCGCATCCGTCGCGAAGTCGAAGCCATGCGACTTCACCGGCATCGGTTTCCAATCAGCGCTTTTCAGCGGATTGATCTCCACGGGCAAATTTCGATCCACCAGCGCCACGCCTTCCAGGCCGTAGATTTTCCCACGAGGCATCGAAAGGCGAAAACGGAGTGTTTTGCCCGCCCACGAGCCTTTTTCGACCTTTTGACCGGCTTCATCCATCGCCGTGACTTCGACCGCATCACCATCCGCGATCACGCGAAACGGCTCCGAGGTCACGCGAAGCCTTCGCGTGGTCAAAACGGCCGTTTCGCCCTCTTTCGATGGCTCGTAACCCGCAAAGCCATCCTCGCGCAAAGTCGCCAAACAAGGCAGGCAATGCCGTTTCCAGCCCGTGTGCGGAAAATCATCGCCGCCGTAAAAGAGGAGGTGCTTTCCATCCCGAATCACCGGCGGCCCGGCCATCGCGTAGATGCATTCGCTGTCGTAGCTGCCCTTGGGCCCGCGTGGGATCAACGGCACGCCGGGTGCCACTCGCTGCCACTTCAGGCCATCCGGGCTCCACACCAGTTCGCAATCCACCGTGCGGCCATGGCTCACGTTGTACATCATCAAATAGCCGAGGTAGAGGCCCGCATGGCGGAAGACCGGCATGCAGTAAGTCTGGCTGCCGCGCCCTTCGCTCACGCGGCTGCGCAGCATGAGGCCGTTGTTCCGCCAATGTAGGAAGTCATCGCTCTCCAGCCGCGCCACGAGCCGCTCGCCGAGGTAGAGCTTCGTGAACCACACATACTTGCCGCTGCCGTCGTCCCAGAAGGCGTTGTTATGAGTGTCACCATTCTGAGCACCGAAGCCTTCCGCCTTGATCGCCTCGCCCCAATGAATGCCATCCACGGAGAAGCGCACCTGCGGCTTCCCGAGGCCCACATCGCCCACCATCTTGTAGCGACGCATCGGATCGACCTCATGCAGGTCTTTGAAAACGCCCACGTTTGGGCAATCACGCGCCACGATGTTCGTGGCCTTCGTGCCGCCAAAGGCATGCAAGCCCAGCGCAGGCTTGTCCCAGGTGAGGCCGTCCTTCGAGGTCGCATAGAGCAGATACCATCCCACATCGTGAACCGTGCTTGGCCCGTCCATCTGCGCGATGGCCTCCTTGTCCGCCAGCACGCATTTATACCACATTTTGAAGACCGCATGCTCCTCGTCCCAGATGACATTCGGATACAGATTGTTCAGCGAGTTCTCCCACGGCTTGTCCGCTTGGAAAAGCGGATTGCCCGCATGCTTCGTGACCGTTCCCGGCATCAACCGGGCGTTTTCCGCACTCTCGATCACCCGCGAGTCGAGCACGAGCAGCTTGTCCGCGAGCAGCGGCGTGGTGAGCAGGAGGAAAAGGAGAGGGCGCATGTGCGGAGTTACGCATTGCCAAAGCGATTCATGCAATCTCCGCGAAACGTCGTGCCTTTTGTAGCTTCGACTGGCAGTCGAAGCCGAACGTCCCCTGATGCTTCGATTGCCAATCGAAGCTACTTCGGAGCCCGATAAGACTCCTGCATGAGCTTCTCCAGCTCCGCGACGATCTCCGGCTTCTCCGCCGCGAGGTTGGTTTCCTCACCGAGGTCCGTTTCGAGATTGTAGAGGAGCTTTTCGAGCGGTTTAGCCTTTTTCTTGGCTTTCGGGCCGGGCTGCGTGGCTCCCGTGTTCAGGTGGATGAGTTTCCATGGCCACTTCAGCACGGCACGTTTGCCGCCCTGCTCGTTGAAGTCCCAATACAGATGCGAGTGCTCTTTTTGACCTTCTTTGCCGAGGAGTGTGGGCACGAGCGAGATGCCATCGGTCTCCGTGTGGAGCTTCACGCCGCTGAGTTCCGCCACGGTGGGCAGTAGATCTTGAAAACCGCTCACCTGCTCGCTCACGGTGCCCGCTTTGATCGTGCCGGGCCACCAGGCGATGAAGGGCACGCGAATGCCGCCATCGGTCATGTCGCGCTTCGTGCCTTTGAAGTCGCCGTTGCTGTTGAAGAAATCACTGTCGTGGCCGCCTTCGTGGTGCGGGCCGTTGTCGCTGGAGAACATGACGAGCGTGTTTTCATCCATGCCCAGCCGTTTCAGCTCCGCCATGATGCGGCCCACTTCGTCGTCGAGGAAGCGCATCAACTGCGCAAAGCCCTTCTCCGCGTCCGGCCAGTCCCTGTTCGCGAACTCGCCGTAGTCCGGGCACTCCATGCCATGACCGAGTGGCGAGTCCTTGCCCGCCTCGTTGTTCGTGTGCGGGATGTTCATCGCGTAGTAGAGGAAGAAGGGCTTCCCCTTGTCCCGCGAGCGCTCGACGAGATGGCGACGCACCTCGTTGGAGCAAAGCTGCGGCACCCAATGCTGCCGCCCGTCCAACGGCGCCACGCCAGTGCCCGTGAACTCCGCATCCACATAGTCCGCGGCGTTTTTGAACGAACCTTCGATGACCGTATTGGGCAGCGGACTCACGCGACCATTGATGATGAGGGCCTTCGTGTAGAAATTGTGCGCGTGGCTGGTGCCCACATAGCCATAGAACTCGTCGAAGCCCTTCTTCTCCGGGTCATTCAGCGGCAGCGGCTTGCCCAGGCCGTATTTGCCGATGCAGGCGGTGTGATAACCGGCCGTTTTGAGGAAGTTCGGCACCGTCACATCGCTGTCCGGGATGATCCACGGGTCATTGCCACGCACGCGGCAGTGCCCGGTGTGCAAGCCCGTCATCAGCACACAACGCGAGGGCGCACACACCGTGCTGCCAGAGTAGTGCCGAGTGAACTTCATCCCCTCCGCCGCCATGCGATCGAGGTTCGGCGTCTTGAGCCTCTTCTGCCCGTAGCAGCCCAGATCGCCATAGCCGAGATCATCCACGAGGATGTAGATGATGTTCGGCGGCGTAGCCGCAGCGGCAAACGAGGCGAACAAAAGCAGGGCGAGCGAGCAGAGGAACTTCATGGGCAACAGCAAACGCAGGACGCGACGGCTTGCTTCAGGGATTTTCAGCCTTCGCCGTCGCCGCGAGGTCACCCATGAGGCACACAAGCAGCGGCACGAGTGCCTCGGTGCAGACATCGGCGAGAGCTATTGACTTGTGAACGCCGATTTCAGATGATTCGCCACATGAATGCCCTCCTCGCCCTTGGCCCTCTCGGCACGCCGGAACTCATCATCATTGCCATCTTGCTGATGCTCCTGATCATCCCGTCAGCAGTCGTCATTGGAGTGGTAATCGTGGTCAAAGGCCGCAAAAAGCCACCCTCCCAGCCTCCGCCCATTGTACCGCCCGAAAAGTGAGGCAGGCACTCCTGCCTGCCACCCGACAGGATTGATGATTGTCGATCAACCGAATGTTGATTTTCGATTTCAGGCTCGCTCTCGAACGTGACTCACTTTAACAGCCGAGCGAGACAGACAGCCGCAGGCTGCCCGAAGGGAAGCGAAGCGCATCAGTCAGCAATCGTTATTCATCAATCGTCAATCCTGTTTGATCCGCCGCTACACCGGCTGGGGCCGCGTCGTCGGCATCTCCGAATGGATCGGACGCCGCCTGCTCCGCATGCCTTCCTTTCGCCCCGACCAGCTCCTTCACAATGGCGAGGAACTGCCGATCTGGGGCGGCCTCCGCGTCGTGGCCCTTCCCGGCCACACCCACGGCCACTGCGGCTTTTACTCCGCCCACCACCAGCTCCTCTTCAGCGGCGATCTCTTCGCCACCGCCCCCTACGGCCCTCACATCGCTCCAAAGATACTCAACCAAGACAACGCCGCCGCCCACCGCAGCATCCACCGCGCCCTCGAACTGCCGCTGAAAGGCGTTTTGCCCTGCCACGCTGATGAATCGTCGCCGGAGAGGCAGTTGGAGCGTTTGAGATCACTCGCCGAGCCATGACACGTCATTTTCTTCATTCCATCAGCCTGCTGCGTGATTCCGTGCCGGATTGGGGCGAGCACCCGTTTTCGGTCCCGGCGATCCAAAAGCTCGAAACACTCGAACTGCATCCCAAAGTCACGTTTTTCGTCGGCGAGAATGGTTCCGGCAAATCGACGTTGCTGGAGGCCATCGCGGAGAAGCTCGGTTTCAACATCGAAGGCGGCACCAAGAACACGAACATGGCCGTCGGTGAGTACACCTCGCCGCTCACAAGCTGCCTGCGAGTCAGCCGCACCATCAACCGCCCGCTGGACGGCTTCTTTTTGAGGGCGGAGAGCTTCTACAACTTCGCCACACTGCTAGACGAAAAATACGGCACCTTTAGCTACGGCGGCAAAAGCCTCCATGAGCAGTCGCATGGCGAATCCTTCCTGGCGACCATGACCCATCGCATGGGCGGCCATGGCGTTTATCTCTTCGACGAGCCGGAGGCCGCGCTCTCGCCTCAAAGGCAGCTTTCCATGCTCGTGCGGCTGCATGACCTCGTGGAGGAATTTTCGCAGTTCATCATCGCCGCCCATTCACCGCTCCTTCTGGCCTACCCGGACGCCTGGATCGATGCATTCGGCCCGGAATGCATCCAGCGCATCGCCTACGAGGACACCGAGCATTTTCAGATCACGCGAACCTTCATGCACGATCACCATCGCATGCTGAAACGGCTTAACTCGATCTCCGGCCCTGATGCTGTTTGGTGACATGTGTTAAGGGCGCGAACCGAACTTGGGGTCAGCGTTTGCGGTAAGCGGCGCTGCGACCCTTGCCCTCCAGCATCAAGAATCCTTTGGCGACGAGGCCTGCCAGGCGCTTGCGCAGGGTGTTGCGGTTTTCCTGCGTCAGGGCCACCGCCTCGGCCACGGTGATCCGGCCTGTGCCGGCGACGTGCTCCAGCAGACGACGCTCTGCCGCTCCGAGCTGGCTCATGCTGGATTGCAGCGCATCCACCTTGGCACCCAATGCCTGGGTCTGTTTCACGAGCAGCAGCAAAAAATACTCCAGCCAAGGCAGCCAGTTTGCAGTAGGACCGTTCAAAGTCGTCTGCGTGGCGCGCAGGGCACGGTAGTAGCCCTCCTTGTTTTGCTCCACGATGGCCTCCAGCGAGGCATACGGCACATAAGCATAGCCCGCACGCAGCAGAAGCAACGTGGTGAGTATGCGGGAGAGCCGCCCATTGCCGTCCTGGAAAGGGTGAATCTTCAAAAACACGACGCCATAGATGCCGATGACCAGCAGCGGGTGCAGATCACGCTGTCTCTCGCGGAGCATCAGCCAAGCGGTGAGAGCCTGCATTTCCTGCGGCGTATCAAAGGGGCTGGTGGTCTGGAAGACAATGCCTAGCTCACGCCCGTCCGCGTCAAAAGCGGCCACATGGTTTGGCAGGGTTTTGTAGCCACCGCGGTGACGCTCATCCTTGGTGCTGTGTTGCAAAAGGGTGGCATGTAGCTGGAGCAGGTGGTTTTCGGTGAGAGGCAGGATGTCGGCCGCATCGAAGACCATCTCCATCGCCCGGGCATACCCGGCCACCTCCTCCTCATCCCGGCTGCGGAAGGAAGTCGTCTCCAGCCGCGCCAGCAAAGCCTCCACCTGCTGATTGCTGAGCTGGGAACCCTCGATGCGGGTGGAGGAACCCACGCTCTCAATCGTGGCGGTGCGGCGCAATCGCTGCAGCACCTCCGGGGAGAGCCAAGTCAGGGCCTTCCACCGGCCTTTGAACTCGTCGATCTGGGCGAGCAGGGCAGCCAAAGAGGCCGGCAGGTGAAGTTCAGAAGGCTCGATCATAGGGCAATATCCATTCTTTTATCCATTTTTATCCATTTCACATCCATGGAATGGGACGGAATTTCTCGGTCCAGGGCAGGAAGAGGCGGAGGCGGAGGAAGAGCAGGATTGTCACGCCAGCACCGCCTTCACCACCTCCCCGCTCACATCGGTGAGCCGGAAGTCGCGACCTTGGAAGCGGTAGGTGAGTTGTTCGTGATCGAAGCCGAGCAGGTGGAGCATCGTGGCGTGGAGATCGGGGACGGAGACGCGGTTCTCGACGGCGGCGTAGCCGAACTCATCGGTGGAGCCATACATTTGGCCGCCTTTCACGCCAGCGCCGGCCATCCACATGGTAAAGCCTTTGGGATGATGATCGCGACCCTTGCCGTTTTCGGCGACGGGTGAGCGGCCGAACTCGCCGCCCCACACGACGAGGGTGGTATCGAGCAGGCCGGTGATTTTGAGATCGTCGAGCAGCGCGGCGATGGGGCCATCGGTCTCAGCGCAGTGGAGGTCGTGGTTCTTTTTGAGGTCGTCGTGGGCGTCCCAGGCCTTCGGACCTTCATTGCCGCCGCTGTAGAGCTGCACGAAGCGCACGCCCCGTTCGACGAGGCGACGCGCCAGCAGGCAGTTTTTGCCAAAGTGGGCCGTCACCGCGTTGTCGAGGCCATACATCTTCCGCACGCTCTCCGGTTCGCGACTGAGATCGGTGCACTCGCTGGCGCTCATCTGCATGCGGAAGGCCAGTTCGTAGGTGTTGATGCGGGCAGCAAGCTGGGACTCGGCGGGATTCGCGACGGCGAATTCGGTGTTCCATTGCTTGAGCAGATCGAGCCGTGCTCGCTGCTGCGACCGCGAGACGTTTTTCGGTGGCGTGAGGTAGGCGATGGGCTCGCCGCTACTGCGGAAGGGCACACCCTGATACGCGGCGGGCATGAAGCCATTCGACCAATTGAGAGCGCCATTCACGGGTGCGCCCTGATGATCGAGCAGCACGACAAAGGAGGGCAAATTTTCGCTTTCACTGCCGAGGCCGTAGGTGGCCCATGAGCCCATGCACGGACGGCCCGGCAGGATGAAGCCGGTGTTCATCTGGAAGATGGCGGGGCCGTGGTTGTTGCTCTCCGCGTGCATGCTGCGGATCACGCAGAGGTCATCGGCATGCCGGGCGAGATTGGGAAAGGTCTCCGCCATGTCGATGCCGGCCTGGCCGTGCTTCGCAAAGCGGTAGTAGCTCTTCATGGCGACGTTTTTCGTCTTCCCACCCATGAAGGCGTCATCCTTCTTCCACACCGGGATGGCCTTGCCATGCCACTTCTCCAGCTCGGGCTTCGGATCAAAGAGATCAATGTGCGACGGCCCGCCATACATGAAGAGGAAGATGACCGACTTCGCCTTCGGCGCGAAATGCGGCGCTTTCGGAGCGAGTGGGTTCGTCGAGGACAGCGCGCCTTCCGCGCCGAGCAGCGATTGCAAAGCGACCGAGCCGAAGCCGGCTCCGGCTTGTTGCAAAATCTGGCGGCGGGTGAGGGCGTGCATGTGTGGCATTGAAGAACGCCGAAAGCTGGGCTCCCTTGCCAGCATGACGCCAACACTTTGCATCCTCGGCGGCTGCAACGGCGCGGGAAAGACCACGCTCGCCCGCGAACTGCTGCCGCGCCTCGGCCTGATGCGGTTTCTGAACGCGGATGCGCCGAAAGCCTTGGGAAGGCTTGAGACTGACTGATCGAAGATCAGCCCGAAGGGGGCCGGACTGGGATGTCCGGCATCCAATCGCCCGAGGCCTCTCGCCGCTCGATCCCACGCTCAGCGCCTTCAAAGCGGGCCGCCTGCTGCTGGAGGAGGCGCGGTCACTGATGGCATCCAAGGCCAGCTTTGCCATCGAATCGACTCTGAGCGGCAAAACCTACGTCGCGCTGATCCGCGAGGCCAAGGCACTCGGCTATCGCTTCCTGCTGCACTACATCGTGATCGGCTCCGGGGCGCAGGCGGTGGGCCGTGTGGCGCTGCGGGTAAGGCTGGGCGGTCATCATGTGCCGGAGGAGGATGTGCTGCGCCGTTTTGATCGCAGCCGCAGGCACTTCATTGAGGATTACCTGCCCCTTGCCGATGAATGGGGGCTGTGGGACAATGCCTCACCGCCGCCGACGAAAATCGCTGACAACACCACGCACACCCTCGATCAACTCCAAGCCATGCTCGCCTCCGACACCCTTCAAGAAGCTCCGACGCGTGAAATGTCGGAGATGTCGAAAATCGTGCTCGAAGCCGGCCGCGTAGCCACGGAGAAGATGCTCGATTACTACAAGCGCATGGGCATCAAGGTGACTCCCGAGATGACGCTGGCACCGGAGAGGAAAAAGAGGGCGAAGAAGGCGGCGTGATGGTTCAAGGCGTGTGCCGCTTTGCTTTCGAGCGGCCGCCTTTCCAGAGGTCGTATTTGGGATCGGCGTGGCGGGTGAAGAAGGTGTCGAGTTGCTTGGCGAGACCGGCTTGGATGTCGGCGGTGGCAGGTTAGGCGTATGGGTTGAAGCGTTCCTAAGGGTCGGCCTGCATGTCGTAGATTTCAAAAGGGCCGGAAGGATGGCGGGAGACATATTTCCAGCACTCGCTGCGGATGGCGCGGGTGGTTTCCATCTCGAAAAAGACGGTGGTGTCCCAGTTTTCGAGCTTTTGACCTCGCAGCGCAGCGGAGAAATCGTGACCGGGGGATTTCGGAGCCTGTGGCATGGGTTGGCCGAGGTAGCTGAGGATGGCCTCAGATGCCTCCGATTGCATCGCGCCATATGTGGATGCGTTTCTTGAGCTCTACCCTCATGCCTTCGCGTGGCTGTGTGAATCCGCCGAACGCGTGGAGATCCATTTCCTCGGTCCGCTCAGCTTTAGTTCCAATACCGAGGTGCTGCTGCCCGTGGAGTTCACCACGCAAAATCTCGCCATGCCTGCCACCGAACCCAACAACATCGCCGCCTGGCGTGGCCAGCAAGCAGCAGCGGAGTAAGGCAGACGGTCTTTCGCAGCCCATGCCATGAGGCTTGGCAAAGCGGCAGATGAGGCCAAGGTGCATGCATGTTCGCACTCGTCATTCACTGGGGCTGGTTGGTGGCCGCGTTTTCGATCCTCGGCGGCATCGCCGCGCTCTCGCATATCCTGCTGCGGCATCGGGACTATCGCTCCGCCGCGTTTTGGGCCGCACTCGTCGTCCTCTCACCGGTTCTCGCCCCGCTACTTTATCTCTTCTTTGGCATCAATATCCTCCGCCGGCGTGGTCGGCAATATCGCCGCGAGCACCACGAGCCCTGGCATGATCCCGTGCCCGCCAATCCCCTGCCCTTTCCACCGGATAGCGATGACGCCCGCGATCATCAGCAGCTCGCCGTCACGCTCGATAAGATCTCCCGCTTCTGCTTCACCAATGGAAACAGCGTCACGCCACTCATCAACGGTGAGGAGGCCATGCTGCGCATGCTGGAGGCCATCCGAGGCGCCAAGGAGAGCATCTCGCTCGCCAGCTACATCTTTGAGGCACTCGGCATCGGCACGCAGTTCACCACCGAACTCACCGCTGCGGTGAAACGCGGCGTGGAGGTGCGTGTGATGGTGGATGATGCCGGCACCCGCTACTCCTGGCCGCCCGTGATCGAAGCCCTCCAGCAGATGGGCGTCAAAGCGCGGCGCTTCATGCCGAATCATTTCCTTCTGCGCCTCATCACCATGAACCTGCGCAATCACCGCAAAATCATGGTCGTGGATGGCGCCACCGCCTTCACCGGTGGCATGAACATCCGGCAGGGAAACATGCTCCTGCAAAACCCTGAGCATCCCGTGCAGGATCTCCACTTCGAGATCACCGGCCCCATCGTGGCGCAGATCCAGCGCGTCTTTGCGGAGGACTGGGCCTTCTGTGCTGGCGAGACATTGGAAGGCGCGAAATGGTTTCCTCACCTCGATGAAAATGGCACCGCCAGCGCCCTCGGCATCGTGGATGGCCCTGACGAGGACATGGAGGTCATGCCCGCCGCCTTCTTTGCCGCCATCAATGCCGCCAAGCACGAAATCCTCATCGCCACGCCCTATTTTCTGCCCACGCAGGTGCTCACCGCCGCGCTGCGCCTCGCCTCCATCCGTGGCGTGAAGGTGCGCATCATAACCCCCGCTCATAACAACATCCCCTTCGTCTCCTGGGCCTCTCAGACGCTCTACCCAGAGCTCCTGCAAACTGGCTGTCGCATCTTCGAATCGCCCCCACCCTTTGATCACACCAAGATCTTCCTCATCGACGGCGTGTGGAGCTTTATCGGCTCCACGAACTGGGACCCGCGCAGCCTGCGCCTCAATTTCGAGTTCAACGTGGGCATTTACGAGCGCATCCTCACCACCCGCCTCCGCGAACTTTTCCAGCACAAGCGCTCTCAAAGCCGCGAGGTCACCCGCGAAGACCTCGAAGCCGCTCCCATGCTGCAAAAGCTCCGCAACGGCTTCGCCCGGCTCTTCATCCCGATGCTTTGATCACCGCCAAAGACTCTCATCTCGATTTTGCCAAGCCATCTGCGGGTAAGAAAGTCGCGGCGCAGGCTTACTTCTTCACCACCGGCGTGCTCGGCAGCGAAGAAACATTCAGCGTGAAGGGCTTCGCGGGCTGTTTGCCGAGCAGGTGGAGATCAAACCACTCCACCATGCGCTCGGTGTCCTGCGGCATCTCCTGCCAGCCGCCGTGGCCGGCTCCTCGACGGATGACGAGTTCGCACACGGTGCCGACTTCGTGGCAGCGCTTCAAAAAGCGCTCGGATTGCGTGATGGAGACCTGCGGGTCGGCATCGCCATGCACGATGAAGATCGGCGGTTGCTCTTTGTGAACCCAGTAGATCGACGACAGCTCGCGTCCGAGTGCCTCGCGACCTTCCGACGTGGCGGCTTTGAGGCCAAAAGCAGCCGCGTAGGCTTCCAGCTTGCCGATACCGACGGCATTGTCGCCGGGTTCGAACCAGTTTAGGTAATCGGTGGGCGGGTAAAAGCATGCCACGGCATTCACCGCGCTGCTTTCGCGATCAATCGCGTCCGCCGCCTTCGCATCGCCCGGCCCGCCACGAGTCGCCAGCATCAGGCTGAGATGGCCGCCCGCGCTGCTACCCGTGACGCCGAGCTTCTGCGGGTCCACGCCATAAGCCGCAGCATTCGCACGCACAAACCGCACCGCACGATTCAGATCGGCCACGATCTCCTCGACCTGAAACCTTGGCTGCGTGCCATGCACGACAACGAAAGTCGTGTAACCCGCCTTCGGCCAGCCACCGTCGCTGATGCCTTTGTGGTTCGATTTCCACCCACCACTGACGATCTTGATGATACCCGCGCCGTTCGGCTGTGCCGGTTTGAAGACATCCATCGTCAGCGCCACGCCGTCGTGCTTGGTGTAGATGATGTCCCGGATGCGCTCCGGCTCCTGCGAGAGAAGTGGCGTGGTGATGAGAGCAAGGAAGAGAAGGTGTTTCATGAGATGCAGAGAGTTGAAACTAGACGCCCCAGTGCTGCGCGATCTTCCGCTTCAAGAACTCGACACTTCTCGCGAGCTGCTCCATGCCATCGACGCCGTCTTCGATGCTGATCCAACCGTCGAAGCCCTTGCTCTTCAGTTCGGTGAAGATGGCGTCGTAGTCGTTGAGGCCTTTGCCGATCTCGCCGTGGCGGAGGCGTTTGGCGTAGCCTTGCGCACCGCCTTCTTCGTTGCGGAGGTCTTCGATCGTGCCCTCAGCAAGGTAACGATCGCTGGCGTGCATGGTGACCACGCGATGCGAGACACGCTTCAGCAGCTCGATGGGGTCCTCACCGGCCAGGTAGGTGTTCGACGGGTCGTAGTTCACACCGAAGTTCGGATGATTCACGGCATCGACGAGCTTGCAGAAGACATCCATCTTCTGCGCGAACTCGGGGTAGTCCCAGAAGTCGTCCTTGTAGTGGTTTTCGATGATCAGCGTGATGCCACGCTCCTGCGCATACGGCAGGCAGGCATAAATGGAGTCCGCCGCGAGCTTCACGCCTTCATCCAGCGTCAATTCAGGTCGGCGCTGGCCGCTGAGCACGCGGCAGTAGCTGCCGCCGAGCGTATGCGTCATGTCGATCCAGCGCTTCTGCTTGGCGATCTCCTTGTCGCGGAACGCCGCATTAGGATGCGTGAAATCCGGCGAGCAGCACATCATCGGGATCACCTTGCCGGTGTCCTCCACCTCCTGGCGAAAGCGCGGCCAGTTTTTCTCCTCGGCCATTTCGAGAAAGCCCGCATACCATTCGAGGCCCTGCACATCGAGCTGGGAGGCGAGCTGGATCCATTCGGAGACGGTCCTCGTCCCTTCTTTGCAAAGGGCGACCATGAAGGCTTTCGGGAAGGCGGCGAGTTGGGGCATAAGGATGAAATGACGAATTCAGAATGAGGAATGACGAATGCGAAGACTCACTTCGTCGGAATCGTGCTCGCATCCTTCGGTGGATTGCGACCGATGAACGGGTGCTGCTCCAAATCGAAGACCTGGCCGCTGATCGGGCCGCATTCGTCGGCGAGGAGCCAGGCGGCGCAGGCGGCGATCTCGTCGGGCCAGAGGATGCGTCCGGCAGGGGCATAGACCTTGGGCAGATCGGCATACCAGTCGTCTTTGAGACCGTGGGAGCGCTTTCTTTTCGCCTCGTTCTCGGTGAGCACCCAGCCGGGGTTGATTTGATTCACTCGCACACCGTCCTCGCGCATGAGCGTGTCGCCCAGATTGCGCGTGAGGGTCATGAGTGCGCCTTTGGAGACGCTGTAGGGCATCAAATTCGGCTCGCCACTCCAGGCGTTGACGCTGCCGATGTTGATGACGCTGCCGTGTGTTTCACGCAGATGGGGCAAAGCGGCGCGGATGAGGAGATAAGGCACCACACAGTTGATTTCGAGCATGCGGCGGAACCATTTCGCATCGGTGTCGTGGATGTTGCCGAGACCGACCTGCGCGGCGTTGTTCACCACGGCGTCGAGCTTCCCAAACGCGGCCACAGCCTTCTCGACGAGCAGTTGCGGCGCATCCTCTTCCGCGAGGTCTTTGAGCACGAGCACCGCCTTGTCTGCGCCGAGTTCGGCGAGCGTTTCCTGGCCCAAATCGGCCTCCAGGCCGTGGATGAGCACGCGTGCTCCCTCGGCGACACAACGCTTTGCGATGGCTTTGCCGATGCCGGTGACGCTACCGGTGATGAGGATGACTTTGTTTTCGAGACGGTTCATGGGTGCAGCGAGCATAACAAGCCTCGCGCTCATTTCACCACGACAAAGTGTGTGTGAAATGCGGCAGGGAAAGTGGATCCTGTAAAGTGGCTGCGGCTTTAGCCGCATGCAGTGAAGATCCGGCTAAAGCCGAAACAACTTTCTCAGCGCCACACCTCGTCCTTCGCAGGATCACCCAGGACATCGAGAATCTGCACTTTGTTGATGCTGGTGAAGCGGGCGTGGTCGGTGAACTGGCGGACGATGCGTTTTTGCTCGTCGAGCTCGAAGAACTGGGCGGTGGTGGCGATGTAGCCGTGGCCGAGCCAGTTGATGACGAGGGTGTGGCCGTCGGGGAGTCGCTGGAAGCCGCTGATGAGGCGCAGTGGGTTGTTCGGCACGTCCTGGGTGCCGAGCTTCCACACGGTTTTGCCGTCGCGGTCCAGTTCGAGCATGGCCTCTCCTTCGCCGCAGGCAATGAGGAGGTGGCCGTTGGGCAGTTCGCGGACTTCGTGCGGATCGCCGGGCGTTTTGATCGTGCGAAGAAGTTTGCCCTCGGGACTGAGTTCAAGGATGGCGCGGTCGCCTTTGGCGCTGATGAGATAGCGACCGTCTTTCGTGCGACGGCAGCCGCGCATTTGATCGTGCGTGTTTTTGGTTTTCACTGGCACGGCGATCTCGCGAACGATCTGGCCATCGCGACTGACTTCGATGAGCCGCTTCGTGCCACCCTCGACGACCATGACGTTGCCATCGGGCAAGGGCTGGCAGCCATGAACTTCGGTCTTTTCCGGGGCGCGATAACTCCAGACGACTTTGTGATCGAGCGTGACCTCGCGAGCGCCGCGCAGGTGGCTGAAGAGGACGTTGCCATTCGCGAGCATCCACACGTCCTGCGGTTTCTCGGCGGGATGCTCCCATTCCACGCGGCCATCGGCGGCGATGATGGCGACTTTGTTGCCGCCGTAGTCGCTGACGAGCAAACGACGACCAAAAGGTGCGACATGCGACACGGTGACTGGCACGGGATCGCTCAGCAGGTTGCGATTGTTCCGCTTCAGCGGCGGCTCGGGGATTTCCCAACCGCGCGGGGCACCGAGATGGACCACATGCTGCCCTTTGATGTCGTCGATGCGCAAGTTGTCCATGACGAAGCCGTTACGCGAGCAACGCCAGCAGTGGATGGCGCTGCCGCCACTCTTGATGACGTTGCCGATGACCTCGTAGCCATCGAGGTTGAAGTTCGGCTCGATGCTCGTAACGCCGGTCTCCATGTAGTTGTAGTTGCACTTCACATTGCGCAGATGACCGCGGAATGAGGGGTGTCCGAGCAAATAGCCGGAGCCGTTCGAATTGATGGTGCGGGTGCGCTGGATGGTGATGTCCTCGGCGTCAAAGGACTCGCCGGGGCCGGTTTTGCCACCGGCGAGAAACTTGCCGGTGTGCTCGCCGTAGCACATCACGGAGCGGTTTGTGTCCACCATGGTGATGCCTTCCACCAGCACGCCGCGCACGCGACCATGAATCAGCACGCAGGCGTTGATGTCCTTCACGAGGAAGCCGGGTTGCACGTTGTGCGTGGCATTCATGTCGATAATCCCCTTCCCGGTGATGCGCACGTTTTCGATGGTTTCCGGCTGCCGTCCATGGCCGACACGAATGCCATACGCAACGGGGCCATCGTAGGTGCTAAACCAGGTGCTGCCTTTGTTGTGCCCGGTCTTGCTGCCAAAGCGAATCTGCACGCCGTGGGCGAGCGTTTGCCAGTCACCCGTGATCGCAACCCGCTGATGCGGTGTCTCGGCAAACTTGCTGGCGGATGGCGGTAGCTTCGCGGTGCCTTGTGGGTTGTCGGCGCTCTCGAACACGCCCCAGGCAAAGGTGTCCGCGCTGCCATCGCTGCCTTCGGAGTCGATCCGGATGGTGAAGATGCACGGCTTGATGAGGTCAAAGCGTCCGCCCATTTCCAAATCATCGAGTTTCTTGCCCGCGTCCTGATCGGTGGTGATCTCCGGCTCGGCCTCGAGCTTCGTCGTCTCGTCCGCGAGCCTCAACGTGGCTCCTTCGCTCAGCTCAATGTGGATCGTTTTGTCCACGTAGAGGATGGAGCGATGCTCCGTGAGGCCGTGCTGATGCACACCGGGCAGAAAGACCAGTCTGTCGCCCGCCGCCGCGCGATCCATCACCGCTTGCGGGTTGTCGCCGGGTTTGATCGAATACTCCGCAGCATGCAGCAGCGGAACGAGGGCGAGGAGGATGAATGGGGTGAGGGTGTTTCTTTTCATGGTAGAGTCATGAGTTGCGCAAGACGCGGCGGGCGGTTAGTTAGGGCGTATGTCAGCGAACGACAGCCTTCCCCAACTCCCGCCTCCCGGCGTGCAGCTTCGCCTTCCGCCCCAGACGGGACGAAAGCTGAGCTATGAGGAAGCCTACGCCCAGGTGCGTCGTCATCTAAAGGATGATGGCGCTCAGGCGGCGATGTCGGTTCAAATGAAATCTTAGTTGGTCCCTCAAGCGTCAAAGCGGAGCCTTTTTTCGACAGGAGAATGGGGACAATAGAATCCAAACATCTATTCTTCTGTCCCCATTCTTCTGTCGATTCGTTCCTGTTCTGGTGCGGGTAGAAACCCATTTCATCAAAGCGGCGGCTGACGGGTTGATCTACCCCATCGGCCTGATCGTCTGGCATTGGCCGCAGTGAGATCATAGTTGAGCCATCGGCTGCACCATCGGCCAGAGCTTGATCTCCTCGGTCACGAGGTGTGCGGGCAGTTGGGCAATTTGAACGAGCAGCTCGCCCATGTCGGCAGGCGAGATGCATTGGGCGAGCACGGCGGGATCACGCGGCGGCAGGTTTGCGGCGTCGGTGAACTCGGTCTGTCCCCACGACGGCAAAACGGAGGTCACGCGCACGCCGTGAGGCCGCAGCTCGGCGAGCAGGCAGCGCGTGAACATGAGCAGACCCGCCTTCGCGGCGGAATACACGCTCCAACCCGGCCAGGCGTGCGTGGAGCAGGCGCTACCGATGTTCACGATGAGGCCGCTGCCCTGCTTTTGCATGATCGCCGCGGCCCGACGGCAGCCTAGCATGGCGCCCGTGAGATTGCTGGCGAGGCTTTGAGCGATGGCTGCGTCCGTCTGCTCACTCGCTGGGCCTATTCTAACGCCTTCGCCGGCATTGTTGATCAAGACATCGAGACGCCCCGTTTGTTCCAGCACCTCGGCCATCAGCCGGTCCCAAGCCTCACCAGCCGCCACATCGGCGACGAAGGGCGTGGCTCCGATGCGCCGGGCCGTTTCGGTGAGCCTGGCGGCATCGCGTCCGGTGATCCAGACCCGTGCTCCCGCCTTCACCAAGGCCTCCGCGATGCCCGCGCCGTAGCCGCGCGAGCCGCCGGTGACGATGATCGTGGATTCAGTGAGGTTTGTCATTTGGTCGCAGTGTTGAAATAGAGAACTGGATTCAAGGCTACCCAATACGCGTTTGCAATCCCAAATCTTGTTTTGTATATCAAACCATGCCCAAAACCCGAAAAGCCACCGCCAATCCTCTCAGCCGCTACAAGGTGCCCATCCTCGACCGCACGCTGGATCTGCTGGAGCTGCTCTCGCGTCATCCCGAAGGTATGACCCTCACCGCGATGACCGAGGCACTCAAAATGCCGAAGAACTCCGTTTTCCGCATCGCCACCACGCTCACGCTTCGCGGCTATGCCGAGCGCGACGAGGCCACGAAGATCTACCGAGCCAGCCGCAAGCTCCTCAGCCTCGGCCATGCCGCCGTGGGCGGCGAGCGCCTCATCCAGGCCGCCGCGCCCATCCTCACCGCCTTGCGCGATGCCACGGGCGAAACCGCGCTGCTCGGCACCCTGGCCGGCAATCACGGCGTGGTGCTTGATCAGGTGCCGTCCTCACATCCAGTGAAGGTCGTGGTCGAAATCGGCCACGCCTTCACGCTGCACACCGCCGCGCCCGCGAAGGCCATACTGGCCCACTGGAGCCCCGAGACGCAAAAAGCCTTCGTGCAGCAGATGAAGTTCACCAAACACACGCGTCACACCATCACCAGCGCGACGGCCTTCCTCGCCGAACTCAAAAAAGTCCAGTCGCAAGGCTATGCATTCGACCGCGGCGAAGAAAGCGAGACCTTCGCCTGTGTCGCCGCGCCTGTTTTTGATCATCGCAGCCATCCCGTCGCCTCCATCTGGATCAGCGGCCCCTCGGATCGCGTCACGCCCGGCAGCTTGGAAAAATTAGGCCACAAAGTGAAGCAGTTCGCCGATCAGCTTTCGCGACAGCTTGGGTATCATGCGACTGAATCAGGCTCGCAGCCGAAGAAGGGATAATCATTCTCCGGGACAAAGGTGGCTTCGATTTGAGCGCAAGATTCCGGCTTGGCTTGAACGATGACCGGCGCGGCCACGGCGGCAGCGACGGTGCCTTTGAGGGCATGGAGAAGCGCTTCGCGGCGGGTGAGGGTGTAGGGTTCGGTGTTCATGGGATTGGAAAGTGGTTCAGCCCTCTGGGCTGATCAGATGAGTCCAGAGGACTCAACCACATTGGAATCAGGCTTCGCTAAAGGGTCCGCCGTTTTGCTGCGCGAGGGTTTCACGCACTTTCACGCCGTCGAAGGTGCCGACTTCGCTTTTGGCCTTCATCGCGAGGGCGGCGGCGGTTCCGGCGGCCTCGCCGAGGGCCATCGCGGTGGCGGTGACGCGGCTGGAGGCGCTGGCTTCGCTACTGGCGCTGTGGCAGCGGCCGGCGACGAGAAGGTTGCTGACCTTTTGCGGCACGAGCGTGCGATAACTGATGTCGTAAGGTTTCGGTTGGAAGCCTGAGCCGGTGAAGGGTTTATCGAGCGTGGTCTCCGGAGGATGGATGTCGAGGAACCAGCAGCCCGTGGCGATGGCGTCGTCGTGACGCGTGGTCTTTTGCAGGTCTTCGAGCGTGAGCACGTTCAGGCCCACGATACGCCGTGTGTCTCGCACGCCGATGTAGGGGCCGCTCATGATGTAGTAGCTGTTTTCAAAGCCGGGCACCTTGGCCTTCCATTCGTTGAAGATGGTCCAGGCATCTTTGCGGCCCTGAATCTCCGCACGGGTGAAATCGGCGGCGTCCGTGGCATCGGCTGGCACACGCGTGGCGTGGACGTAGCACTCGTCTTTCGCGAAGGCGAAGATGAGGCCCGGACCGTAGAAGTTCGGCAGGCGGCCTTCTTTGTGCGCTTCGATGAGCACCTTCTTCGCCACGTCCTTCGTCTCCTTCACGGGCACGACGTTTCCAATGCGGAAATGCATCGTCAGCGGCATCAGCGGCTTCGACGAAATCGTCGGGCAACCGGCCCAGTGCGCGATGTCACCATCGCCGGTGCAGTCGATGACCTGCCGCGCCTCCACACGCGTGAGACCATCCTTGTTCGCGATGATCACCGCTGCCACGCGGCCTTCCTTCACCTCCACATCGCAGGCGACGCTGTGGTAGAGCACTTTGAGCTTCTCCGAGTGCTGGAGGATCAGCTCATCGGTAAGCACCTTGAAGTGCTCCACATTCGGAATCCACATGCTGCCCCAATACTTCGTCACCAGCTCCGGCGGCAGGTCGTCGATCGACTTCGCTCCTGACTTCGCAATGCCCAGGCGCTGCAACAACTCCAGCGCGATGCCTTTCACGACAAAGCGCCCGCTCGGTTTGTCGATCAAGCCATCGAAATACGGCAGGCCCACCGTGGTGATGATGCCGCCGGAGAAGCCAGCACGTTCAATGAGCAGTGTTTGCGCTCCGTTTCGAGCTGAGGAAAGCGCCGCCGCGATGCCCGCGCAGCCGCCGCCGCAGACAAGAACGTCAGTTTGGATGGTTTTCATGGTGGCCTAGCATAGCGAACAGGCCCCGATTCACGCCACGACAAAGAGTGTGTGAAATGCGACTCCTCAGGGCTTCTGCGCGGGGTGAACGCCCACCTGATCTTGGACCAGCTCGGTGAGCCACCGATGCAGGATGCCTTGGTGGACAGGCGCTCAGGGGGGGGGGCGATTACGGGGCGAAAATGCGGCGCATGAGGCAGGCAAAACGGCCCGGCATGGCGAATGCAATCAAGGAACCTCGTTTCCCTGATTGAAGAGCCGGTCATCCACGCTCCAATGCACGGCGTCATGAAATGCTCCCTTCTCCTTCTCGCTGTCTTTGCCTCTTCTCTCTCCGCTGCTGACTGGCCGGTGTGGCGCGGGCCGAACAAAACGGGCGTCTCGTCAGAAAAACTGGCCGGCACGCAGGTGAAGGAGCTTTGGAAGGCGCAAATCGGCCTCGGCTTTGCGTCGTTCACGGTGGCGGATGCTCGCGTTTTCACCTCGGGGCATGCGGACGGGCAGGATACGGTGTTTTGCTTTGATGCGGCGAGCGGCAAGCCGGTGTGGAAACACAGCTACAAGGCCGAGTTAGGCGACAAATACTACGAAGGCGGCACTTCGGCCGGGCCGGTGATCGAGGGGGACAAGGCGTGGCATGTGAGCCGCTGGGGTGATTTGATCTGCTTTGAGGCGGCGACGGGCAAGGTGGTGTGGCAGAAGAACTTTCTCGAAGAAACGGGCGCGGAGATTCCCGAGTGGGGCTTCTCCGGCTCGGTGCTGATTCACGGCGCGAATTTGATCCTGAACATCGGCCAGAACGGCGCGGCGTTTGAAAAAGCCACCGGCAAACTCGTGTGGAAGTCGGAGGCGGACACAGCGGGCTATTCGACGCCGCATTTGATCACCGTGAACGGCAAGGAGCAGGTGGTGCTGAGCACACGCCGAGCCTACAAAGGTGTCGATCCATCCAACGGCAGCGTGTTGTGGGAGCACACTTGGAACACGAGCTACGGCGTGAACGCAGCCGATCCGGTCCTCAGTGGCACGAAACTCTTCATCTCATCCGGCTACAACAAAGGCTGCGCCGTGCTCGATCTGGCCTCCGCGGAGCCTTCGGAGGTCTGGCGCAGTCGCGTGATGAAGAATCAATTCAACTCCAGCGTGCTCATCGACGGTCATCTCTACGGCAGCGATGGCGACGAGGGCAAAACCGCCTCGCTGAAGTGCATCGACTTCGCCACGGGCACGGAAAAGTGGAATGCGGCGGACGTGGGCTTCTGCTCGCTGATGGCCGCAGACGGCAAATTGATCGTTTTGAGTGCCAAAGGCGAGCTAATCATCGCGAAGGCCGATCCGGCGAAGTTCGAGCCGATCTCACGCACTCGCCTTTTGAGTGGTCGCTACTGGTCGGCGCCGGTTCTGGCGAATAGTCGGATTTACGCACGAAATGCGGCGGGGGACATGGTTTGCGTGAGCGTGAAGTGATGGCCATTTTCTCATCTGAGAGAATGCCACGCATACCAAAAACTTACTTTCTTGTGACTTCATGGCGGTCATAAATGCCATCACGTCGTGGAAGCCTCCGAATCGCCATCTTTACCATCGCCAGCAGACGCTGAGGGCCTGCCCTTGGCGGCTGCTTCATCGCTGCCAAATCCCTTCGCGGAGGATGTGTGCCCTGGCCCGTATGCCGTTGAGGAGACACGCTCGGTGCCGGGCATGAATGTGGATGTGCTGCGGCAGCTCACGAGCTCGATTGATGAGCGTCTCGGCGGATCGAGGGGCGGACAGCCTTTGCTGCTACTCACCGCACCGCGTGCTGGCTATGGCAAAACGCATCTGCTAGGCCGTCTGGCCTCGGCGGCGGGTGGACAGATCGTTCTCGTGCCGCTGGCGTTTCGCATGGAGGACGCGATCAGCGTGGTCTCGGTGGCGAAACGCGGTCTCGAATCCATGGCGAGAGCGGAAACAGGACGCCCCGGATGGACACGGCTGCGTGAGGCCTGCGCCGGCGTGTGTACAAATCTCGTGCGCCAGTTGATCGGCTCCGGCCAGCTTCCGTGTGCGAATCCGGATCAAGCACAGCGGGTGCTCGCAAGCAATCCGGTGGAGATTTTCGATCCGGCCGGCTCGGCACGATTGATCGGCGAGTGGCTGCGCAGGCATTGCTCCGCCCTGATGAAACCTTTGACGCAGCAGGCGGCGCTCAAGGTGGCGGCATCCCCGGCGGTGCTGGAGATGTGGATGAATGCGATGCTGCATCATGCGCAGGAAGGCAGCGCCGCATCGAGCGTGCCGCTGATGGCACTGGCGGCCGATGAGGATCAAGATGGCGCGGTGACGTTTCTGCGAGTGCTGGGCCTGTGGCGTCCGGTGGTGGTGATGGTGGACCATCTCGATGCTTACTACCGCAATCCCGATGCCGGTCTGAAGATCGCTGCGCTGCTGCTGGACATGGCGGAAATGGATGGCGTGCATGTGGTGATGAGCCTGAACCAAGATGTGTGGCAGGCCACCTTTGGACACCATCTGCCCAGTGCGATGGAGGACCGACTGACGAGCTCGCAACTGCTCCTGCGTGGCCTCGCGGAAGCCGAGGCGGCCGAGCTACTGCGCATGCGGCTGGATATTTGCGATGTGACGCCGGAGCAGCGCCATGAGTTTGAATCCTTCGTGGATGTGAAGCGCTACTTCCTGGGCCGTCCGCTGGGTTCGGTCTCGGCTCGCGGTTTCCTGCGACATCTGGCGCGGCAGTGGGAGGTTTTCCAAAACACGCCGCCTTCGCCAGCGGAGGCCTTTGGCGGTGGCTTGGTATCGGAGAATGAACCTGCGGAAGCAAGCATGAGCACCACAGTGGAGCTGCCATCCGTCCTTACGGCGGTCAGCGAGCCACCGCCCCTGCCAGAACTACCGGCTGATCCGGCGCAAATCTTTGATCATGGCACCGTGGAGCGTGCTCGCACCATCGCGGAAGCTCTCACCGAACCTGTGGCGGCGCTGCCGCAGGAAAACGAGCCTGCGTCACGGACGCCGGAGATGACGGCACAGGCCACGGGTGCCTTTGAAAAGCTGCGAGAGATGCTCGGCAGGTTGCGCCAGCCCGCCGCTCCGAATGGTTCCCCGCCACCGCCGCATGTGCCGCAGCCCGTGGTGGCTCCCGAGTCAGCGCCTGCCACGCCGCCGCCTTTGCCACCTGCCCCTGAAGCGGAGCGAGATGTGCTGCTGGGGCGTTACGAGGCGCTGCGCCTGCAAATGTCCGCCGAGGCTGATTCGCAGCCGCTCGACCATGCGAAGGTGGGTGAACTCATTCGCCTGGCGGGTCGTCGTTTTCCACTGGTGCGCTTCAGCGAGCATGAACTGCCCGGCATGACGGGTCGTCAGGTGATGGCGTGGTCGCTGCAAGGTCTCGAAATTCTCTTCGGCATGGCGCACTTCGCGGACACGGCTTACTGGCGCACGCTGTCGAGCTTCGCGGCCGGAAAAGCGGCGGAGACCATCGCCGCCGCGCAGGCGATGGGTGACACGCCGCCGAAGGTGAAGCTCGTCACCTTCAAAACGGACCGCGAGCAGCAAAACTGGTCCATCCTGCGCATCTGCGATGCCTTCCCAGCCGTCGTGGAGCCGATGCTCGATGCCATTCATCTCGATACGACGAGCGTGGCCTCACTTTACGCCATGCAGCGTATCATCAAGGAATCCGAAAGCGGTGCTCTTCAAGTCACGCCGGCCCAAGTGATGAGCGTGCTGGCCCGTGAGCTGGACTTCTTCTGGAAACGAGTGACGCGGGCATCGTAGCGGAAAACGCGAGTTTTCCGAGGCCTCCGGCATGCGGACACCTGCCGCCACAATTTGAGGTGTAAAAGCTCAGGCAAGCGCCACGTTTGGCTTTCCTACCCATGATCGCACGCCTCACGCTCCTCCTTGCTGCGGCGGCTTCCTTCTCCACCGCGTTTGCGGAGCCGAAGAAGCTGCTCGTCGTCACCGTCACCACCGGCTTCCGCCATTCGTCCATCGAGACGGCGGAGAAAGTCCTCGCCGAGATCGGCCAGAAGTCCGGTGCCTTCACCGTGGACTACGTCCACCAGCCCGAAGGCCAGCCAAAGAACCCCGGCAAGCCGCCGGTGAAGGGTGACAAAGACAGCGACGAGGCCTTCAAAGCCAAGCAGGAGACCTACAGCAAGGCGCTGGCGGATTTCAATGCCGCCAACAAGGTGTGGAATGACAAGATCAAAGCCTACATGGCCGAGAAGATGGCCATCGAGAAGATCAAGCACTACGACGGCTTCGTCTTCGCCAACACGACGGGGGATTTGCAGTTCCCAGATCGCGATGGTTTTGTGGAACTGATCAAGGGCGGCAAGGCCTTCATCGCCATGCACTCCGGCTCGGACACCTACCACCCCTTCCGTGGCTATGTGGACATGCTGGGCGGTGAGTTTCAAACCCATAAAGCCCAGGTGGAAGTGCAGCCCATCATTCATTCTCCGCTGCATCCCGCCGCCAAGCCTGCGCCCTCTGGCTGGAAGGTCTTTGACGAGATCTACATCCTCAAATCCTTCGACAAGGCCACCGTCCACGGCCTGCTCGGTCTCAACGCGCATCCAAACGATGGCACGCCCGGCTACTACCCGCTTTCCTGGTGCAAGGAGTTCGGCAAAGGCCGGGTGTATTACACCTCCCTCGGTCATCGCGAAGACGTGTGGGACCCGACTTGGAAAGAAGGCACGAAGGACCGTAAAAACAGTCCTGAGATCGCTCACACCTACCAAGAGATGATCCTCGGCGGCATCCAATGGGCGCTCGGCCTCGTCGAAGGCGATTCGAAGGTGGGCAACATCCCGTAAAGCTCCGGCAACTTCTTCACTCCTCGCGCGTTCATGCGGCTCCCATGCCCATGAACGCGCGTTTTGTTTTTCCCCTGCTGCTTCTCACCTCGATTGTCAGCGCCCAAGTTTCCTCCGAGAACAACGATCGTCTGCGCGAGGCGCTGAAACGCTATCCCGAAGCGGATGGAAACAAGGATGGCGTTTTGACGATGGAAGAAGGCCTGGCCTACATGGCGAAGCGAAAGGGCAAAACCGGCGCGAAGCCGGAAAACCTGCCCGCGGATGCTTTGAAGCCTGAGGTGGCCGATGTGGCTTATGGCTCGCATGAACGTGACCGGCTCGATTTGTATCTGGCCAAGGGCGCGGAAGGTAAACACACGCCGGTGGTGGTGCTGATCCATGGCGGCGGCTTTCGCAATGGGGACAAAAGCAGGTGGGCGGCGGACAAGGATACGAAGGCCCTGCTCTCGCAGGGCATCTCCTGTGCGGCGGTGAACTATCCCTTCCTCGATCACATGCCCATTCAGGACATTCTGCGGCACTGCGCCCGTGCCGTGCAGTTCCTGCGCAGTCGCTCGGGCGAGTGGAAACTGGAAAAGACCCGCTTCGCCGCGATGGGCGGCTCTGCCGGTGCAGGCACCTCGCTCTGGCTCGCCGCGCATGATGACCTGGCCGACCCGAAGGCCGAAGACCCCGTGCTGCGTGAATCCACGCGGCTGACCTGCGCCGTGTGCAATTCCACGCAGGCCACTTACGATGTGACGCGCTGGGAATCCTTCCTCGGTGCGCCAAAGCCCGAATTCCGCACGAGCGAGACGGAGGCGGCGATGTTTTACCATCTGCCGAGTTTCACCGAACTGGCCTCCGAGAAGGGCAAAGCCATCCTGAAGGAGTGCGACATGCTTTCCTGGATCACGAAGGACGATCCGCCGCTGCTGCTGAGCAATCCGCAAGTGGTCGAAGCACCTTCCAACCGTGGCGAGTGGCTGCACTGCATCCATCATGCGCGTGAGATTCACAAGCATTGCGAAGCCGCCGGTGCTTCGAGCCTTGTTTTGCAGGAAGTGACGGGCGAAAAGCCGACAACGACGCAGTTTCTCGTGAAGCACCTCAGCGGCGCGGCGGAGTGAGATGACTCAGCGCCGCTTCTTCGGCGCGGAAAGCCTTTCACCGATGTGGAAGAGCTTGTCGAGCGAGATGGCTCCAGAGCCGAAGAGCAGCAGCGTGAAGCTGATGAAGCCATACAACCAGGCCGCTTCAATGTGCGGGGAGCCGAGGCGGGTGAGCACGATGATGGCGGTGATGATGACCGGCAGGAAAACGACGGCGAAGAAGCGGGTGAGGAAGCCAATCGTCCAGCTCACGCCCACGGCGGCCACGATGAGGGCGGCGGCAGGCGCGGTGAGATGCGGATAAGGCAGCCCGGCTTCGGCGAAGTTCTTGGCCCAATCCCATTCCTGCTCGCTCCAGAGGAAGTGATAGGCCCCGAGGATGGCGGCGATGCCATGCCGGGTGAGGAGCATCACACCGGTGCCGATGCGCAGCACGGCGATGGTTTTGAAAAGGGCGCTCCAAGGGTTGTGGGACGCGGAAGGATTCTCTCCGTAATACTCGATCATGCTCGCGGTGGGGATCAGATGTCCGGAGAAAGGGTGATGACATCGCCAGCGCGGAGATTCCAATCTTCCTCCGCATGATCGAGGGAGGTGAAGAAGCGGCGCTGACCTTCACGAGCGACATAAACACCACGAGCGGTGGATTTCAGGCGACGGCCACCGGTGACGACGACGGCTTGCTTGACGGTGATGTCTTCAAAGGCGGGCAGGTATTCGGGGACCTGCACATCGCCGTTGATGCCGATGACGGGTGTGTTTTCGACGGAGAAGATATGAACCGTCACGGGACGCGAGGTGAGCGCACGCACACGGAACACGGAGGTGATGGCCTCGGCTGCTTGCGGGAGCTTCTTGCCGCCGACGTTGGCGTAACCGGCCTCGCCGAGAAGGATATTCCCACTGTCATCGACCATCACGATACCACGGAAGACGCGGCTGGGATCACGCGAGCCTTCATACACTTCGAGGCGCAGCGTGTGGCCGGTTTGCAGCGGGTTGCGGGAATTGAAGGGCACTTCGGGGTCGGTCTCGTCCACCTGATCACTCTCCGGCATGCCAGGGATGAGCTTGGCCACATCCCGCATGCTAGGCATCTTCAAATTTGGCATGGGGATATACGAGACGACGTTTTTGACCGTCGAACAGGCGGGGAAAACAAGGCCGAGCAAGGCGGCGAGGAGGAGGCTGGAGGAACGCATGGCAGGCGGGAGAAGGATCAATCCTGGCCGTCATGATGGCCGTGCCCTCCGCGATGGCAAGGGCGCAATGCGAGGCTCTTCCACCTCTGTCCATTTCCTCATGGTTCAGCCACATCCTTCACCGCCCAACTCAGGCAGTGCTGGATGACACCGCCCTGTGCCCAGGTGCGCAGGCGGAGATCGCCCCAAGGCTCGATAAAGTTCAAAAAGGCATTCAAGGACTCCGCTCCACCATTTTTCGCCCGCACCTCCGCGAAGCTGCTCAGCCACGCATGCAGTCGCGAGACATCGAGGCGGAAAAAATTGCCCGAAGAGGCAGCCACGGCGCCGGCTGGGCCGGCAGAGCGGCGAGGAGATGCGTGAGTCCCGTTTCGATGCCTAGCCAGGCGGTGGGAATCATCGCCCGATTTTGAATGCCGCCCATCCAGCACACACGCGGCAGCGCCACCTGCTCTGCACCCTTTGGCAGACCTGGCAAAGCGGGTATCACACCGCCAGCATCCAGCACGAAGGAACCATCCTCATCGACTCCCTTCTGGATCAAACTTTGCCCGCTCGCCCAAATCTCACGCGAGGCAGGCACGGCATCGCGGAGAAAATTCGCCCAGGGCAATTTCTCCTTCGGTCCGGCGAGTCCGCTTTCTGCATAGGCCAGTGCTCCGGCATGCAGCAGGCCGATCCAGCCTGCCAATGCTCACCGCCGCGTGAACTGCTGACGAAGCCCTCCACCTCATGCGGCAACCGCGAGGCGAGTGAAAAGCCCTCCAGCACAGGCGTGGAGGCGATCACCGGTGCGGAGGGCGCGGCCTTTTCCACCTTCGCAGGCTGCTATTTGCATGCCACGAGGGCGATGAGCAAAGCAAGCACGCAGCAGGATCGGCAATCAACCATGGTAGATCAGCGCAGCGAGATTTTTAAATGCCCGGAGAGATATTCCTCCAGCACGACCGCCAAGGCGCGGGCAAATTTCTGACGGTTCGCCGGTGTGTCCCGGATGCGGCTGCGGTTCGCCTCAAGCTGAAAGCCCGTGGTCTCGCCCGTGCAATGCCTGGCGATCGTGTAGCCACCTTTGAAGTAAGGTTCGTCTGGCACCGGCATCTGCGGGCTGGGCGTGCTGCGATAGCCCTGAGCCGCGAGAAGAGCCCCCACGCTCTTCGGGCCATGCAGCAGCTCGGTATAGCGAAGACCGGATCGCTTCACCAGCAGAGCGAGGCTTCCTTTGGCGATGAATTCAGGCGAGTTCAGCACCTCAACGGATTGGGAGAGTTCCGAAGGTGGATGCAGGTAGCCAAGCTCCACGCGTTCTCCTTTGTGGCTCTGCCCGTGCATGTCGATGACGAAGGCGATGCCGTGCTGCTTGATCACGGCTTGGCGAGCCTGCTCGATGAAGGCGTGGTATTCTTCCCAAGCCGTGATGGCGGAGGGATTTCCCTGCGCGGCTTCCTTGATCTCGCGATTCGGATCGAGCTTGCTGCGGTGCAAATGGCTGAGCACCAAGTGCGGACGATGACCGCCGAGTTTTTCGATCTCCGCCGCCACGAGGCGTGTGAGCTCCTGTGTGTAGGCATCCGCGCCGGTGACGCCATAAGTGCGATCCGGTATCCCGCGGGGCTTCAATGCCCCGCCATGCGGTGAGCACAGGATGAGAGGCAGATCGCCCGGGATGTATTCGACATGCTTCTTCGTGCCAAACTGGCTAGCCACCTCCTGCGCTGGCAATTCCACGAATGCCAGAAGAGTAAGGAGCAGCAGATGGAGGCCGTGTTTCATGCGCTCATTTCGCTTTGAAGAACCCACGCTGCTTCTCGCTAATGGGCAGAGCGAGGCGTCCCATGACTTGCAGCATGTCCTCCCACACCTGGCGCTTCGCTTGCATACCGCCGTTCATCTTTTCTTCCCGCAGGATGTAGCTCGGATGATAGGTGACCATCGTGGGCGTGCCTCGAAAGTCGTGAAACTTCCCACGCAGCCGTCCCACCGGCCCTTCGATGCCAAGCCCCTTCGATGCGGTGGCTCCGAGCGCCACGATGATCTGCGGGCGGATGACATCGATCTCCGCGAGGACAAAGGACAGGCACGCCGCCATCTCCTGATCGGTGGGCGCTCGGTTGCCGTTGCCTTGATTGTCCATCGCGGGACGGAATTTGCAGATGTTGCTGATATAAACCTGCGAGCGTTCGAGGCCCATGGCTTTCAATATACCCGTGAGCTTTTGCCCGGCAGGGCCGACGAAGGGCTCGCGTTGCCGTTCTTCTTCCACTCCAGGTGCCTCGCCGATGAGCATGAGCTTCGCATTCGGATCGCCCACGGAGAAAACCATCGTCTGACGCAGCGTGCCGAGCTGGCGGGCAGCCTCCCACGTCTCCGCCATGGCAGCGAGCGAGGCGATCTTTTCCGCGTTCGTGCTGCCAGTGGGCGTGAGCTGACTCACGCGAGTCGGCACCGGCGGCGAAGGCCTGTCGAGAACCTCACGAGCTGCGGCTGGCGCTTCCACCTTTAGCTCCGGACGCTTCGGCTCCGCCGCCCTCCCAAACACCCCTGGCCGCAGCAACACATGCGTCTCGCCTTTTGACTGGCGGTGCAAAAGGTGATCGCGGAGAAGAGCGGCAGCGGCGGACATGGAAGGAATGACGAATGCACCAATGACGAATGACGAAGGAATGTCGAAGCCTGAATGACGAAATTCCAGCGTGAGCCGTTCGTCATTCGCCATTCTGGTTTCGTCATTTGCCCGCTCCGCCAACACTCACCGCCCGCCTCGATTGAGTCTCATGTCCATCCATACCGCCAGGATGAGAACCGCACCACGGGCGATGAATTTATGTTCAGGCTGCAAGGACATCAGCGTCATGCCATTGATGAGCGCCGTCATGATCATGGCTCCCAGAAGCACGCCCAGCACACTGCCACGCCCGCCGCGGAGACTCACGCCGCCGATCACGCAGGCGGCCACGGCATCCAGCTCCATCAGCTCGCCGACTGTGGTCGTCGAGGAGCCAGCGTAGGCCGTTTGCATGAAGCCCGTGATGGCCACGATGCCGCCCATGCAGCCAAACGCGGCGATCACCGCCCGGTTCACCGGCACGCCGGAAACGAGCGCCGCCTCCGCATTGCCACCGATGGCATACAGATGCCGTCCCAGCGCCGTGTGCTGTGTGATCACATACACCACAAAGCTCACCGCACCCAAAATCAGCGAGGGCAGCGGAATGCCGCGAAATTGCCCCGTCAGAAGCACAAACAAGGCGATGGCCTGCGCCGCGATGAAGAGCCGCAAAAACATCATCTCCCGGCTATCGGCCTCTAAACCATGTTCGAGCCGTTTTTTCCTCGCCAGCACCTGCGTGAGAACCAGCGCCGCCACGAGCACGAAGGCCAGTGCCCACCCCAGCGAAGTCGGCAGGTAGTAAGTGGTGAGCAGCGAGTAGGCATTCGCCTTCCCACCCGGAGCCACCGGCACCGTGGCATTCGCGATCACCTGCCAAAAAAGACCTTTGAAGATCAAAAGTGCGCCCAGCGTGACAATGAAGCTCGGCATCCTTTCCTTCACGATAAAAGCTCCCATGCCTAGCCAGATCAAAACACCTGCCAGCAGCCCCAAAGCCAGCGCCAAAGGTGCCGGAAGCTCATAACGAAACACCAGCACACTCGCGATCCCGCCCAGCAATCCCACCCCACTGCCCGCCGAAAGGTCGATGTGCCCCGGCAGAATGATGAGGAGCATCCCCATCGCCAACGTGGCCGTGATGGAAAGCTCCACCATGAGGTTCGAGAGATTTCGAGCACTCAAGAATTCCGGCGCAGCCACGGCGAAGAACGCCATGACCGCCAGCAGGGCCAGGGGAATGGAAAAATCTCGAAGCGAAAGCCGAGGTTGGTTCATGCCGCGAGACTAGAGAATGCCCTCGCCTCTTCCAAGCACCAATTTCACACGCCCATCACCCCGAGCATCGCCGCACAATCCATCACCACGATCTCCCCCCGCTCCAGCAGGCCACGCAGAGCGGATCGAGGGTAGAACTCCACCGTCAGCTCCTCCGTGTCATCATGCGGCGGCTCCTGCACCTTCGTGAGGCCCTTCGCATGCACAAAATGGGCATGCCCGCAGCCGTAGTTCGCATGTACCACCATCTTCGCCTTCACCGACCACTCGCGGGCGGCATAGCCCGTTTCTTCCAAAAGTTCACGCTTCGCTGAGGTGAGCGCATCCTCGTCCTTATCCATCGCCCCACCCGGAAAAATCAGCGTCTCCGTGCCCGCCCCCTGCTTATACAGCCGCCCCAACAGCACCTGCCCGTCGTCCGTTTCAGCAAACATGATCACATAATCCGGCAGCCAGATGTGGTGAAAATCCGGAATCGTTCGCCCACTCGGTAGCCGCACCTCCTCCTGCCGCACCTCCAGCCACGGGCGCCCCGGATAGACTACTTTTCGCGAAAGGGTGGTCCAGTGGCGGGAATGGGAAGGCGGCTGCGCGGTCATACGAGTCCCCTTGTAAGTTCGAGCTGACTTTTCGCAAGGCTGCTGATCAGGCCGGCTTATATTCTTGCCTGCCGCCTCAGGTTGCGTCATCATCCTTCATCATGGCCGCTATCGCTAAAGCTCCACTTCGTCGTGCCAAATTGCCGCCTGCTCGCGTGCCCCCGCTCGCGAATGGTGATCGGCTCACGGCGGCGGAGTTCATGCGGCGTTACGAGTCCACCCAGGAAGACTTCAAGGCTGAACTCATCAATGGAATCACTTATGTTATGATGCCCGCACACTTTGAAGGTCATGGAGTAGCCGATTCGATCACCAACCTGTGGCTCGGTCACTACGCTTGGAAAACTACTGGTGTTCAGCACGCCCAGAACGTCACCACCAAGCTCTCCCGCTTCGATATTCCTCAGCCAGATGGCGTCCTGCTCTGGAAAGCCGAAAAAGGCGGCCAAACCCGCCGCACCCCCGATGACTACCTCGAGGGCGCTCCCGAACTCGTCGTCGAAGTCGCCGCCAGCAGCTCCAATTACGACATGCACGACAAACGCGATGCCTACCTCCGCGCCGGAGTGAAGGAGTACATCGTTGTCCGCACTTGGGACAAAGCTGTGAGCTGGTTCATTCTTGAGGACGACCAATACATCGAACTCCAGCCGGATAAAAAAGGCGTCTGCCGCAGCCAGGTCTTCCCTGGCCTCTGGCTGAATGTCCCCGCCCTGATCGCCCTCGACCGCGCAGGCGTTTTAAACACCCTCGAAGCCGGTCTGGCGGACCGAAAGAAGCGGCGTGGCTAAAAGTCCTCACGCCCCTTTCTGCACAGGCAACCTGCAGGTTCCGTCAGATGCTGCGTGCCAGATGCTTTTTGATCTCCAGATGAGGTCACGGCGTTTCATGCTAGCGCCAGTTCCGTTTCGATAGCGCTCGGATCATCCCGAAAGGCATCCTCGCGGTTCACCTCCAGGATGAGCCTCACCGCTGCGGCCAGATCGCTAAGGCAGTCGGCCTGCGTCTCCCCTTGGCCGTTGGCTCCAGGCACCTCGAGACAGGTGGCCCAAAAACCGCCTTCGTCCGGCTCTCCGCGATGCAGAATGGCTGTGTACTTTTTCATAACCGGCAGCTTATCGAGTTAGGGCCTTGAATTCAAGCCCGCATCTGCCCTCCCCATTTGACCCGCCCCCATTCCTCGCCAATCCAGACGGCTCCCACCCATGTCCAAAGCCGTTTTCCGCCACATCCCCCTCCGCGATCTCACCGCTGACCAGCTTCTCGACCTCTCGAAGCGCATGAAGCTTTCGCTTTCCAAGGCGGACATGCTCGCGGTGCAGAAGATTTATCAAGATGAAGGCCGCGAGCCGACGGATGTGGAGATGGAAGTCATCGCGCAGACCTGGAGCGAGCACTGCAAGCACCGCATCTTTGGCGCGAAGATTTATCACACGCTCAACGGCCAGCAGGAAGTCGTGGACGGGCTGTTCAAGACCTACATCCGAAACGTCACGGAAGAGATTTGCAAAACGAAGCCCGACTTCGTGCTCAGCGCCTTCGAGGACAACGCGGGCTTTGTGAAGCTCGATGACGACAAGGCCGTCTGCCTCAAGGTGGAGACGCACAACCACCCCAGCGCCATCGAACCCTACGCGGGAGCCAATACCGGCCTCGGCGGCGTGATTCGCGACATCCTCGGCGCGGGCAAGGGCGCGAAGCCGGTCGCCTCGCTCGATGTGTTCTGCTTTGGCCCGCCCGACATCGAGCAGGATCAGATCAAGGCCAAGGACGTCATCCATCCGCTTGGCGTCATGCGCGGCGTGGTGCGCGGCGTGCGTGACTACGGCAACCGCATGGGCATCCCCACCGTCAATGGCGCGATCCAGTTCGACGACACCTTCATCTACAACCCGCTCGTGTTCTGCGGCACCGCCGGCATCATCCCGATCAAGGACATTGCCAAGGAAGTGAAGCCCGGCCATTTGCTCATCGCCGCTGGCGGTCGCACCGGCAAAGACGGCCTCAAAGGTGCCACCTTCTCCTCCGCCGAGCTCACCACCGATTCGCATGAGGAAGACCAGACCGCCGTACAGATCGGCAATCCCATCGAGGAGAAAAAAGTCGCCGATTGGGTGCTCGCCGCTCGTGAAAAGGGCCTCATCCAGTTCGTCACCGATTGCGGTGCAGGTGGTTTCAGCTCCGCCGCAGGCGAAATGCTGCGCGACACCGGTGGCGAAGTCTGGCTGGAGAATGCGCCGCTGAAAGCGCCCGATCTCGAAAGCTGGCAGGTCTTCATCAGCGAATCCCAGGAGCGCATGGTCATCGCCATCGACGAGAAAGATCTGCCCGAGCTGCAAAAGCTCGCCGACATTTATCAGACTGAGATCTTCGTCCTCGCGAAGGCCGATGGCTCGCAAAGACTGAAGGTCATGCACCACGGCACCACTGTGTGCGATTTGCACGTCACCGCGCTGCATGAGGCCCCGCGCCGTGAGATGCGGGCGAAATGGCGCACGCCGGCCGATGTGCAGCCCGCTGTGCCCGTGCGTCCGGAATCCTGGACCGCCACGCTCAAGACCTTGCTCTCCGATTTCTCCATCGTCTCCCGCGAGCCAATCATCCGCGAATACGACCACGAGGTGCAGGGCAACACCGTCCTCAAACCGCTCGCCGGTGCGGCGGGCGATTGCCCGCAGGATGGCAGCGTCATTCGCGTGGATGGCAGCACGCAGCTCGTCTCCCTCGCCTGCGCCTTGCTGCCGGAGTGGGGCAAGACCGACCCGCATCTCATGGGCCGCGCCGTCGTCGATGAATGCGTGCGCCAACTCGTCGCCATGGGCTCGAATCCCGACCGCATCGCCATCCTCGACAACTTCTGCATGGGCAATCCCGACAACGAGCGCGAGCTCGGTGCCCTCGTCGAATGCACCAAAGGCATGGCCAAAAGCGCCATCGCGTATGGGGCGCCCTTCGTCAGCGGCAAGGACAGCTTCTACAACTACTTCGTCACCGACGAAGGCCCCGTCTCCATCCCCGTCACGCTCCTGCTCAGCGGCTTCGGCATCGTCGAGGACGCCAAGCACGTCGTCGGAGCCTCCCTGCGCCGTGTCGGCAGCAAGATCGCCGTTTTGGGCAAAGTCAGTGCCGGTCTGCGCGGCAGCATCGTCGCCAAATACACCCGTGGCATCGGTCTCGACGCCGGCCCGTCCTTCGACGAAGCCGAAAGCATGGCCGCCTACCGCCGCTACTTCGACCTCGTGAAGCAAGGTGCGATCCTGAGCGCCCACGACATCGGTGAAGGCGGTCTCGCCGTCGCTTTGGCCGAAATGGCCTTCAGCGGCAAAGCCGGCCTCCGCATCGCCACCGACAAGATGCCCGTCACCGCCCCCGGCCTCACCACCGCCGAACTCCTCTTCGGCGAAACCCCCGGCCGCCTCCTCGTCGAGATCGCCCCCGAACACGTCGCCGCCGCCGAAAAAGCCGGCCTCGTCATCATCGGCGAAGCCACGCGTGACCCGTATCTCTACATCTCCCACAACGGCACCACCTTGATCGATTCACCCATCGATCAGCTCAAGCCGCTGTGGAAAGATGGGCTGGTGAAGTATTATTGAGCATTGAGCAAGGGGCGTGGAGCTTGGAGTTCAGAATCGTCCCCCGCCCGCATCGCTACGCGAAGCGATGCGGGCAGGTCGTCCTCCTACTCGAACTCGTCCTCGATCAGGCAGCACCGCTTCACGGTAGGAGCCGTCACGCCAGCAATACTCCTCCTCGGAACTCGCCGTGATGCGGGCACTCTTGCCCGCACTTGCACTCCAGCCTCAAACTTCGTATCATCTGCCAATGAGCACCGTGCTTGAGATCGAAGACGCCGTGGCAAAGCTGGCCGAACCTGAATTCCAGACTTTCGCCGCCTGGTTTGACCAAACACGTGCAAGCTCCGTGGATGATGCTTTTGAAAGCGCCATTCGTTACCACAAGGCAGGCAAAACCATCGCTCTCAATAAATCCCTTCGTCGGCAGTGATTTGCAAACGTGCTACAACCTTTTGACGACGATGGAATCCAAAGACAACCGCAAGCTATTCTTCGAGGATTTACTTTCTTTCTTGGACAGCGTTCGTCTTCACACGGTGAGCATAAAGGAAGGCCTAGCTATGGCATTCATAGTTTTTGCCCTCAGTGCATTTGAGTTGGTTGCACCTGGTTGGTTGATGTTTGTGGGACTATGCAGTCTTATCACCTTTGGATCATGGCGTGCCTACCGAGACGAGAGGAGGCTTCGAGTAGTGGCTCTTGAATCAATCTCACACCAACCTCTGGTTCCAGATCTCAAACTTAACCTGCGATTTAGTCAGGTTGTAGTGGCCTGCTCCCTGGAGTGGGACAGATCATCAATGTAGTTCCAGCCTCCTTGGGTTGATCTTGATGTTGGTTGTTTCTCTCACGCTGTCAAACGCAGCGGAGGTCTCATCGAGCGTAGCGAGATGAGGCCGCAGCGGAGTTTGAC
>CANGYJ010000007.1 GCA_947458455.1 Verrucomicrobiaceae bacterium
ACGTGAAGGTGGCCTTCGCCGGTCAAGGCTACACAGGTTCGCAACCCGGCGAGGAGGCAGCCAAGCAGGGAGTCACCCCGGAGATCGTGAAGCTCTCAGAAGCCAAGAAGGGCTTTGTGGTGCTGCCCAAACGCTGGGTCGTGGAACGCACTTTTGGCTGGCAGGCGCCCTTTCGACGCCTCAGCCGCGACTACGAATGCCTCCCTGATACCCTCGCCGGACTTCACTGGCTCGCCTCCGTCTTCCTCATGCTCCACAACCTCTTCTAAAGTGCATGACAAGCTCTAGACGGCAGATACCGGTTTGAGACAAGCATTGACAACAACCGGGCAGGTTCTTAGACTCGCGATCAATTCCAAGGAAACAGCGGCATCGGGCGGCTGGTTTGGAAGATCAACACCACAGGCATGAGGAACTTTGATTCAGATGAAGAACGGCGGCCGCACAACCCGCCGCTGCACTCGGAAAAAATCGTGACGGACCGGAAGATATTCTTCCTGGACCTGAAGGAGAACGACCGTGGCCGGTTCATCAAGATCACTGAGGACGTTCGCGGCCGCCGCGATACGATCATCCTCCCCATCGAAGCCGCCCAGGAGTTCATGGACGCCATGATGCGTGCCCTGGACGTGGCAAACGGTGGTGATGGCACGGTGGAAGATTGAGAAAGTGATCCGTCGCCGCCGAAAAATGGCACTTCCCTCTCCGCTTACGCCTGCTCATACCCGCCAGCAGATCGGTGAGCACCTAGCCCGCATTGCTCACACCATCGTGGCAATGAAATGATCAGTCGTAATCGCGAAGTGAAATTCTAACTGAGCACATTGCACTGAGTCCTTTGGCGGACGTCCACACTCATATGGCAGAACGCCTCAGCTCGCCTTCTTCGCTTTCTTCACGGCGGGGGCGGAGAGGTAGTTTTGGAGGGTGTTGGCGGGGACGCCGAGGAGCTTGCTGGCGCGGGCTTCGTTTTCTTCGCAGTGACGCCAGGCGATGCGGGTAAGCTCGCGCTCGACCCAGGGGAGCAGGTCGATGTCAGGCGTCTTGTCGGCCATGTTGACGAGCATGGTCAAGGCATCACGCATGCGGGTGACGGTGCTGGCGGGACCGTGATGGCGGGTGCCTTTGCTGCCGATGGGGATGTCCGAAGGCAGGAGCACATCGGAATTGCAGAGGGCGCAGGCTCTTTGAATGGTGTTTTCCAGCTCGCGGACGTTGCCGGGCCAGTCGTAGGCTTCGAGGATATCGAGCGCGTCATCGGTGAAGCGCATGACGGGGCCACGGCGGCGGGCGGATTGGCGCTGGAGGAAAAATTCGGCCAGCAGGCGCACGTCTTCTCGGCGCTCACGGAGCGGCGGAATGTGGATGCGCACGACATTGAGGCGGTAAAAGAGATCCTCGCGGAAGGTGCCTTTGGAGACTTCTTCTTCGAGGTTTTTGTTGGTGGCGGCGAGGACGCGGACGTCGGTCTTGAGCGTCTGATTGCTGCCAACACGGCTGTACTGGCCTTCCTGAAGCACGCGGAGGAGCTTGCTCTGCACGGCGAGGGGCATATCGCCGATCTCGTCGAGGAAGAGGGTGCCGCCATCGCACTGCTCAAAGCGGCCGATGCGCTGGTTCACGGCACCGGTGAAGCTGCCTTTCTCGTGGCCGAAGATTTCGCTCTCGATGAGATTGTCTGGAATGGCCGTGATGTTGATGGCGGCGAATTCCTTCTGCGCCCGCGGGCTGAATTTGTGGATGGCACCGGCGACGAGTTCTTTGCCGCAGCCGCTTTCGCCCGTGATCATAACGGGCGCATCGGAGCGGGAGACGCGGCCGATAAGCTTGAAGACCTCCTGCATCGGCGGGGAACGGCCGATGATGGTTTCCTGAATGGATTCAGGTGGCACCTCGCTGGCAGCCTCGCGGGTGATGCGGCGTGCTTCGATGCCGCTGAGGGCGCTTTCGACGACGCTGCGCAGCTCGTAGGGCAGGCGTTCCTTTGGCAGCACATCGTAGGCACCGAGGCGCATGGCCTCAATGACGTGCGAGGTGGTGGCGGTGCCGCTGAAGAGGATGACCATCGCGTTCGGATCGGTCTGGCGCAGGCGTTTGAGCAGCTCGATGCCGCTGGCGGGGCCGGTGCCGGCGCGGATTTCCGCGAGGACGAGATCGGCGCGTTTCTTTTGATAAGCTGCGAGGCCTTCCTCGGGCTTTTCAAAAGTGACGATGGTCACGCCGGGGGCCTTCAAATGACCAGCGGCCCAGGAAAGGAAATCCGGGTCGGAATCGATGATGATAAGATGGGTATCCGGAGCTTCTGACATCGGCGCGTAATGAAAGTGGAGGCCGTTATCGTCGGAAAATCAGGCCGGGTCAAAGTTTTCTCTGCTCACATCCGGCTGACATACCCTTCTCACACGCCGCCAAAACGGCGCTGGCGCTGGTTGAAGATGCGGATGGCGTCCACGAGATCTTCGCGGCCAAAATCGGGCCAGAGTTTTTCAGTGATGACGAATTCGGTGTAGCTGAGCTGCCAGAGGAGGAAATTCGAGAGGCGCATCTCGCCGCTGGTGCGGATCATCAAATCGGGATCGGGGTAGTAGCGGGTGTAGAGGTGCTTCGAAAAGACTTCCGTGTCGATCATGGCTTTGTCGAGATGGCCGCTCTCGACGGACTCGATGAGGCTTTTCACGCCATCGACGATCTCCTCGCGGCCGCCATAGCTGAGCGCCAAAATGAGCGTAAGGCCGGTGTTTGGCGCGGTGGCGGCGATGCAGCGGTGCAGCTCCTCCTGGCAGAAATCCGGCAAAGCATGCAGTCTGCCGATGGCCTGGAGGCGGATGTTTTGCTTCTGCATGATGGGCAGCTCGGTCTTCAAAAAGAGCACGAGGAGCTTCATGAGGGCATCCACCTCCCGTTTCGGGCGTTTCCAGTTTTCCGAGGAGAAGGCGTAGAGTGTGAGGAACTCCACGCCGAGATCGCCAGCGGCTTCGGTGATCTTGCGCACCACCTGCGCACCGATGCGATGGCCCTCCGTGCGTGGCAGGCCGCGTTGCTTCGCCCAGCGGCCATTGCCATCCATGATCATGGCGATGTGGCGGGGAATTTTGAGGTCTTCGGAGGCAGCGCGGCTCATGGGGGAAGGGCGGCGAAAGTAGCCTGCCGGGATGGATGTGCCAGCGTTGCTTTCAGTGGGCGGTAGGCGGTGGGCAGTCGTTAGAAGTGACTGATCACCTCTGACGACCAACGCCGCGAGATTCGGCTCGCGCATTTCACGCGACCTGCACTACAGTTCCGGCCCTTTATGACCTCCGGTCTCGTCGCCAGTGTCGTGTGTCCCGCGTGTGGACAGCCTTTCCTCTGCCAGCAGCAGGCGGCGGAAGGCTTGGTGACGTGCCCGCATTGTGCTCATCAGGGTTACCGGGCGCATTTTGCCACGCAGGGGCAGACGGCATCGCTCGCACCGGGCAGGCGTCAGGCGTTTCAACGGCCTGCCGAGATGCCGGTGAGCACGCCGCCCGTTTTTGAACCTCCAGCCGCACCGATGAAGGTGCCAATGACGGCTCCGATGATGGCTTCCCAGCCTGTGCCGCAGATTTGGAGGCTGCAGGCCTACAACCAGCCTACTGCGGCGATGCAGCCTTCGCTGCATCTTCCCCCGCCGGAGGAAGGTGAGGCGATGGAGTTTGTGCCGCCGCATCAGCAAGGCTCGCCGGTGAAAACCTTTCTGCTCGGCGCGGCGATGGTGGCGGTGCTCGGCATCGGCGGCTGGGTGTGGTGGGATGCGCAAATCGATGATGCCACACGTCCAAAATCAGAGGCCGCGCCCATCGTGGCGGCACCGGAGATTCCTCCCGCACCCGAGCCGGAGGTGCGGCGTGCCGCGATCCCCACCACCGCGGAGACGGCGGAGGCCGTGCTACCTGCGGTGGATGTGGCGGCCATGCAACGCGAGGCTCGCGGGCTGGTGGAGAAGTTGTTTCAAGCCACTGATCCTGCCGAACGCCAAGCCACCGTGCATGAAGGCGAGCGCCACGCGGCGGAGATCGAGGCGTTTTTTAATGTGCCAGCGGATCAACGCCCGAAGCTGACCGTGCTCAGCGCGGTGAAGGGTACGGCGGTGACGCTGCCAGGCGGGGAAGTTCACCCACTGCTCAATCTCAGCACCACCCAATGCAGCCAAGGAGCCCTCGTGAGGCTCATCGAAGGCTCCGATGGGAAACGCCGCATCGACTGGCCACTGCTACGCGAGACTCACGAGGGCGTGCTGCGCCAAAATCTGGCTTCCGCATCTGAGGCACCTTCGTGGGCGTGGGTGCTCCTCAAGCCGAGCCATGGCTTTGAACTGAGCGAAAAAGATCGCTCGCTCTATCTGACCTTTGCCATGCATGTGACCGCCGATGGTCGCTCGCCGCTGGTGGCCTGTGCGGAGCGTGAGACGCTGTTCGGGCGCTATCTGGATCGCGAGACGGTCTGGAGCCAGGCCTATCTCTGCCGCGTTTTTACTCGTCGGCTGAATGTGCAGGCCAGTGGCGATGCCGTGCTCATCGTGGATATGGAAGGCGCGGTGCTCAGCCAGGTGACGCCGCCTTGAAACACGATCACCCGCCCACTTCGCGGAGCAGTGATTCGGCGGCGGCGCGAGCTGGCTCGGCTTTCACGGATTCATCGGAAAGAAGATCTCGCAGCAAATCAGCGGCGGTTTGAGGCTTTCCATCGCGGCGAAACATTTCCGAACGGTACAGCCGCAGCCGCACGCGGTCGGCAGGAGCAGGCGTGAGAGCCTCGGCATGGTCAAAGAGGTCGATGGCTTCGGCGTGCTTGCCTTGCAGGCCGGAGAGCAGGGCGGTGAATTCGAGCAGGCGGGAGCTTTTGCGCCGCTCGGCCAGCGTGGTGATTGTCGTTTTGATGGCCGAGTCTGGATCGAGCGGCGAGCGGCGGGCCGCGCCTTGATAAAGGAGGTAGTCGCGGGTGTCATCGCTGCCGAGAGACGAGCCGCCGTTCCTGGCAAACGGCCGGTAGAGCGGGTCACCCACCACGACGCTCATCCACGATAGCGCCGGCGTGGCGGACCACGCGGCCTCGGCGAGCGTAAAACCTTCCAGCAGGCGTTTGTTGAGCAGATCAAAGTGGACGGTGAGCGAGAGGTAAGGCTCAAACACATTGCCGAAGGTGGCCGCCGCGCCTTTCACGAGCAGCGGGCCGGTCCAGTGCTGTTTGGGGTCTCGCATCACGCTGGCGCTGAAGGAGTGGATGTGACAGGCCACGGCGCCGCGTTTGAATTGAAACTCCGGCGAGGCCACCGCGCCGGCGGCATCCATCGTGTACCAGCCGTAGTAGAGGATCGTATCCGGCAGCGGCCAGTGGTCCCGCATGACGAGCTCATGGCGATCCATGTAAAGCGGAATGCCATGGCGCTGAAACGTGGCGGCGGAAGTCAGCAGCCAGTCCTCACCTTCTTTGAAGCCGCCGGACTTCAGCGCCAGATCGATCACGGCACGACCTTGCAGGCCATTTTCCTCGGCAAAGAGAGCATCGTCGATCATGCGACGCACGATGTCATCGCTTGGGCCATCGAGCCGACCCACAAGAAGCAATCCAGGGGCCTTCGTGTAGCGCGGCAGGCGCACATCCGCTCCGTAATATGGATTTTTCAGCGCTCCCTCCGTCGGTGGCGCATTCATCGCCAGTAACGTGAGCTCGGAATCCACGCTGGCCTCGTCTTCTTTTTGAGGCGGCGGCGCATCCCGATCCCGCCTCACCTGAAACGGCACGCCGCGCATCAGCACGAGCACGCGAATGCCGGAGCGTGCCACGCTGCTGGCTGCGGGTGATGTGCTCTGGGAGTCGAGCGTCCACCATTTTTTGGCCGTGAAAATTTTCCGCAAAGGCTCGCGGAGCTGCTGGCTGAACTCCGCCCGGCTCATCGAATCCGTCACCGGGCAATCGAGCCCGATCACGCGGTCACTCGGGATGAGCCTTTTCGAGCCGTACTCGCGAGCAAGCGCCTCGGAGCCGGGAAACTTCGGATTGTAAACGACGACCGTTTCCGCCGCAGGCTCCCAATCAGCGGAGAATTGAGCCTGGGCGAGGTTTGGGAGCGCCAGAGCGATGAGAAGGAAGAGCTTCATCATGCCTCCCAAGTGAGCTTTAGACCATCAAACGCCAGATTCACCCCCGGCGGCAGTTTCGGGTCCTCGACGGCGTGCATGATCTCGCATTGCAGATGCGTGAACCAGGTCTGGCGTGGCTTTAGCTCGCTCACGACGGCCAGCGTCTCCTCGAAGTTCATGTGCGTGGGATGCGGCGTGTGGCGCAAAGCGTCAATGATGAGCGTGTCCACGCCGCGCATGAGCTCCATGGCCTCGGGGCTGATTGTTTTCGCATCGGGGATGTAGGCGCAGAGTTTTTTACCGCCACGTGTGAAGAGGTAGCCGATGGTCACCACCTTGCCATGCTGCACGGGAAGGGGCGTGATGGTGGTCTCGCCGAGGTGAAACGGGCCGTGGATAGGCTTTGGAAAGGGCTTCAAGTAGCCGCGATAACGGTTTTCGCCGTTGAAGGCATATTCGAACATCCGCTCCAGCACCGCGAGGCATTCCGGCGTGCCGTAGATGGGCATGAACTGGTCCACATCGACGGTGAAGCGTCGCAGCTCATCAAAGCCCGTGAGGTGATCCATGTGCGGATGCGTGAAGATCGCCGCGTCGAGGTGGCGGATGTTTTCCCGCAGGCACTGCGCTCGAAAATCCGGCCCCGTGTCCACCACCCAGGCAAACTCTGGCGTGTGAATGTAAACGGAGCTGCGCAGGCGCTTGTCATGCGGGTCCGTGCTGCGGCACACCGCGCAGTCACAGCCGATCACCGGGATACCGACGGAGGTGCCGGTGCCGAGAAAGGTGAGCTGCATGGAAGACATGCGTCATGAAGTCGAAAGCCGGGCGAAGCGCCAAGGGTTTTTGGCTTTGCGTGGCGATTCGCAGGTCGTTCTCACACTCGTTTTTGCCGCAGAGGGGCAAAGAGGCAGAGGATGCAGAGGTTTGATTCTGTTTTCATCTCTGCGTCCACTGCACCTCCGCCCCTTTGCGGCAAACACTTGGCAGGTGCAGCGTGCTATGTGTGAGAAATGAGGCTCTCGGTCTGATGGGTTGCGGGCTTGTAGTTCGGCCTTAGGCCGTGGGCAGGAGCCCTGAACGGGCTGAAGCCCGAACTACAAACTTACGCAAACAGCTTCGTGACCGGTTTGGCCTTCACCAGCTCACGGGGCTGGTTGAGGTGGTTATAGACCACGGTCTCGGGGTCGATGCCGACGCTGTGGTAGATGGTGGCAAGGAGTTCCATCGGGTGAACGGCGTCTTCGGCGGGGGCGGAGCCAGTGGCGTCGGATTTGCCGTGGACGTAGCCGCGCTTGATACCGGCACCACCGATGACGGCGGTGTAGCAGTAAGGCCAGTGGTCGCGTCCGTCGGCGCTGTTGCCGTTGCCGGAGGTGGAGACGCCTTTTTCAGGGCTACGGCCGAATTCACCGAGGGCGACGACGAGGGTCTCGCCGAGCAGGCCGGAGGCGTCGAGATCGTCAAAGAGGGCACTGAGGCCTTGGTCGAGCATGGGGCCGGATTTGTCCTTCATGCGCTCGGTGAGGCCGACGTGGTGGTCCCAGCTGTGATTGTCCGAGTTAGCGACTTTCGGCCAGATGACTTCGACCACGCGGGTGCCAGCTTCGAGTAGGCGGCGGGCGAGGAGGCAACTTTGGCCGAAGGTGTTGCGGCCGTAGCGGTCGCGGAGTTTTTCGGGTTCGCGGTCGAGGGCGAAGGCATCGCGAGCGCGGCCACTGGAGATGAGGTTCAAAGCCTGGCTGTAGTAGCTGTCGAGGCTGAGGTCCTTCGTGGCGGCTTCGATGGTGGGCATCTGGTCGTTGATGGCATCGCGGAGCTTCGCGCGACGTTCCAGGCGGACGCTGAAGAGATCGGGGCGGAGCTGGAGGTCGTCGATCTTGATGCGGTCCATCTTGCCCATGTCGAGGTCGTCGCCATCGGGGAAGAGGGTGTAGGGATCGAAAGCTTTGCCGAGGAAACCTGCGCCGCCGCCTTTGCCGACGACGTTGGATTCCTGCAAGGGACGCGGGAGCTGCACGAAGGGCAGCATGGGCTCCTGCGGCGGCTTGAGGCGGATGATGTTCGAGCCGAAATTCGGGAAGTCCTTGGCGTTCGGCGGTTCGAGCTGGCCAGAGGGGCTGACTTTGTCCGTCGTGTAGCCGGTCATGATCTGGTAGATCGCGGCGGTGTGATTGAAGAGCCCGTTTGGCGTGTAGCTCATCGAATTGATCATGGTGAACTTGTCGTTCACCTTCGCGAGCTGCGGGAGGATCTCGGTGAAGTGCTTGCCGGGGACCTTGGTCGGGATCGTTTTGAAAGCGGAGCGCACCTTGTCCGGCACGTTTTCCTTGGGGTCCCAGAGGTCGAGGTGGCTCGGGCCGCCCTGGAGGTAGATCATGAGGACGTGCTTCGCTTTGCCCCAACCAGCACGGCCTGCATTCGGCGAGGTGTTGGCCATGGCCTGACCACGCAGCACATTGTTGAGCGTGAGACCCATGATGCCTGCGCCACCGACGCGGAGGATGTCACGGCGAGTGCTGCCGAGATGGGTGTCACAGAGGTCTTTGCCGATAACTCCAGGGATGCGGAACATGAGGTGCGAAGGGGTAAGATGAGATCAAAATCAGCGGCGAATACGGCAAGGGAGGGTCGTTCTTGCCATTCCGGGGCAGTTTACCGGGGAGGAAGCGGGAAAATGCATGGCGGCGGGCTTTTAATCAAATCAGGCCTTGCGAATTCGCGGGAGAATTTGCCATGCTGCGCTGCTTTCGTCTCCCGACGCGTATGTACGACCTCTTCCAGCCTGAAAAACTCCTCGCCGCCGGGCCGGGGGCGAAGATCTATCGAGGCGTGGAGACGGCCACGAGCCGCAAAGTGCTCATCAAAGCGCTGCTCGCTGATCATGAGGCCTCGCATCCGTATGACCGCGAGCGTTTACAGCTCCTCGCCCCCGCTTTGATGCAGCTCCGGCAACCGCAGATCGCGGGTTTCATCACGCTGCTGCCCACGGAGGAGGAGTTTGCCATCGTGAGCGCATACATGCCGGGCATGAATGCGCGGCAATTCGCGGCGGAGCGTCAGATCACGGCGGTGGATCTGCGTGCCGTGGCGGTGCAGCTCATGCAGGCACTGCTCGTGGGCGAGCACCTGCGCCTCCCGCATGGCGATCCAAAGCCGAGCAACCTCCTCCTCGCCGATCATCCCTCCGGCGGCGTGTTTCTTCAAATTCAGGACTGGGGCCTCTCGCAAGCCCGCGAAACCCAGCCGCATGAGACGATGTGGTTCATGGCTCCTGAGCGTCATGCTGGAGCACCGGCTATCAGCCAAAGTGATCTCTTCACTGCTGCCGCGAGCCTCTTTGTGCTCGCCACGAACACCGCTCCAGCTCAAGGCGACACGCCGGAGCAGATCCTCGCCGAATGGCAGACCTTCAACGTGGTCGTGCTGCACCAGATGCGGCCGGACATTGATCCTGCCTTCATCGAATGGCTCGGCTGGCTTTTGAAGCTCGATCCCGCGCAGCGCCCTCAAAGCGTGGCCCAGGCACTCGATTCGCTCTTGCTCAGCATGCACACCGGCATGATCCAGATGCCGCCGCGTCAGGCCCCCGTAATGGCCGCGGGCTATCAAACTGGACCTCTGGTGCAAAGCGGCACTGCGCCCATGCATCCCGGCGCTCCGCGGCCGAAGCCCGTCGGCCCCAAAACGACCGCGACAGCCTCCACCGGCCCTGCCACCGCCAAGGACAAGCCCGTTCCCACGCCTCCACCCGCGCCCAAGCGGAGCAAAGGCCGTCTCGCCGCCATCATTGTGCTCAATTTCATCGCGCTGATCATCTTGGGCCTCGTCATCATCGCCCTCACCGGCAATGGCGGCGGCGGTTGGAAGAAGATGGTGGATGCGGTTTACGAAAAGCTGGGCTTTGGCTCACCTATTCCTGCAGAGACGGTGGTCCACGCTGCAACGAGCACGAAGCCTGCCGCCACCCCTCAACCCGCACCAGCCATCAAAGGCATCATGGCACGCTACGTCCGCATCGAGGCCGCGAAGGGCATGGTCATCAACCTCGCCGAGGTCGAGGTCATCAGCGACGGTAAAAACATCGCAGCGAAGGGAAAGGCCACGCAAAGCGGCGAAGAATATGGCGGCAAGGCCGAGCACGCCATCGACGGCAACACCGGCGGCGATGAGAGCAAAGACGACAAGATCAGCCATACCAACAGCAAGAGTGCCAATCCCATTTGGGCACTGGAATTCGAAGAAGAGTTCCCCATTGAGGCCATCGTCATCTGGAATCGCACCGATGAGAAGTGGAAGGGCCGCATGAACAAATTCACCGTAAAGCTCCGCAGCAAGCACCAGAGCACGATTTGGGAAAAATCCGTCACTGAGGCCCCGATGCCAAGCGTGCGACTGGAAGTGGCAGCGCCTTGAGTGGCCCCTCTTTCAGATGGACATCACAGAGGGTTTCCTGATAAACCCATGTCGCCATGGAAGAGAATTTCAATCCCTACGCTGCGCCTCAGTCCAACGTACTCCAAGCTCACGAGTCTGCTGGACACTTCCCGCTGGCATCGCGATGGAAAAGGCTCGGCGGCATTTTCCTCGACGGATTGATCGGTGCGATCGTGGTGCTTCCCATTCAGTTTCTCACCGGAAATTTCCAACAGGTGATAGAGCAGTCCCGGAGCGGGCAGCGGACGATGTTCACTTTTCAGGGGGATCAGATCCTTTGGAGCCTGCTCGGACTCGGCGTCATGCTGGCCATCAATTGGCACTTTCTCGCCAAAGGCCAGACGATTGGCAAAATGATCGTCAAAACCCGCATTGTGCTCATCGACGGCTCTCCGTGTGACCGGAGCCGGATCATCCTGCGCCGCATGCTGCCGCTTCACATCGCGCAGCAGATTCCGGTGGTGAACCTGCTTTTCGGACTCACAGACATGTTCATGATTTTCCGCGAAAACCGCCGCACGCTGCACGACGAGATCGCGGGTACCAAGGTGATCGATATCAGTCGAGATTCGGTGGCATAAACGTGAGCTTGAGTCTTAGCTCAGCACCACATCCTGCTCGATGAAATCCACGCCCATCGCATGCGCCATGACCTGCGCCTCCCGCGTGTGATCCGGCACATACCCACTGGCACCGTGATGCGCGCGGGCGACGAAGAGAACCAAAGTAAATAGGAGGTGTATCTGAGAACCCATACGCCCCTTGGGGAGAAAGCCAATCTCTGTAGCCTCACCCCGCCACATGGATGGGCTGCGTCGGACCTCTTCTTCGTGAGGATCAGCGACCACTTGGGTTCGAATGCCAGTCGTATCTACTTCAGCCGGTTCAGCGTGTAGTAGGCCATGCGGTGCCACAGGGGGGTGCCGTCTTTCGCTTTGAGCTGCGGCAGCTCAAACTCATGCACGTAGCCTTCGCGGAGGTTGGCGATGGTGACTTCGAGAGACAGTCCGTCTTCACTCAACTTCGTCGCGGTGATTTGCAGAGGCTTGGCGTCGAGTTCCTCACCGCCGTATTTACTTTGGAAGGGGTAGGTGTAGCTCTGGCCGGTGAGTTCGCCGACTTTCTCGACTGGCAAAGTGAAGGTGAAGCGGAAGCCGGTTTCGGTGAGTTCGAGCTTTTGCACGTCGAGCGGCGTCTTTTTCGTCCACACGATCTTTTGCAGGCCAAAGGGGCGATTGCCTTTGCTGTTCCAGCCGCGATTCGATTCGCCGACGACGAGTGAGCCATCCAGCAGCGTCGTCAAAGCCAGTGCGGCGCATTGCAGGCCGTCGATGAAGGGAAAGCACGCGCCCTGATACTCGCCGCCGACTTTTTCGAGGAAGACGCGGTTCACGCCACTGAGCACGAACTCGCCCATGAAGAGCTGTTTCTCGAAGGGACCGAATTTGCCGCCGCTGTGATCGCAAACGATGCCGGTGCCGCTCTGGCCCATCTTCACATACGGCAGCCACACGGCGGGCGGGCAGTAGCCGGGCACTTTTTTCATCGCCTCGGCCACGGTGATGCCATCGGGCTGCTTCGCGTTGATTTTCACCGGAGAATCCGGGCGCATGGTATCCGGGATGGAGTCGGCGTGGCTGAAGTAAGCGCCTTTCTTCGCGTGGAAGATGGGTGTGGTGGGCATCCAGTTGCCTTGCTGGTCACTGACAAAGACATCGCCCTCGAAATTCGTGCCGATGCCGCAGGGACTGCGAAATCCGGCGCACCATGGCTCCAGTTTGCCTTCCGGCGAGGTGCGCACGACCCAGCCGCGCCAGAGCGTGTCGCCTTTGACCATCGGCTTGCCCATGCTGCAATTCAGCGAGGTGTACAAATGCCCCGTGGCATCGAAAACAGGTCCGTAGGCATACTCGTGGTAAGCGCCACTCACGCCCCAACCTGCGGCTGCGGTGAGGTATTCATCGGCGGTGCCGTCGCCATCGGTGTCGCGGATCTTCGTGACCTCCGCCCGCTGCGTGGCGTAAAGCGCTCCATCATGAAACGCGAGCCCGAGAATCTCATGCAGGCCGCTGGCGTAGAGCTTGAAGCCCTTTTCGCCTTCGACCCAAACTTCACCTTTGCGCAACGCGACGGCGATTTTGCCATTCGGCATCACCGCAAGGCCGCTGGCTTCGAAATTCACGCCTGTGGGCAGGTTGTAGGTTTCGATGCGGTAATAATCGTCCGCGAGCAGCGGAGCGCAGAGGCATTGAAAACTGAAAATTGAAAACGGGAGACTGAAAATTGCTTTTACCATGACACGACCTCCTTCGTTTCTTTGCCGTTGGTTTTGATGATGCGCTCGAAGTGGTCTCCGGCGGGTTTGAGCGTGTCTTCGACCTGCTGGCCGTTTTCGCGGTAGAGGAAGGTCGGGATGCCGTCTTTGCCGATGCGGTAGCCGCCAAAGATGCGTGTGGTGGTGGTCGCGGGCAGTTGTTTGATGTCGGTGCCGAGTGGTTTGATGGGTGGCATGGCGCGGTCTTGCCAGTTGCTCATGGCGTCGAGGAAGCGACCTTTCCACACGAGGACCCAGCGGGATGTTTTGCCGTCGAAGGCTGCGTTCAGGCCGCCGGGGAAGCCGACGCCGATGGCGTGGGTGCCGACACCTTCGATGAAGCTGCGGAGGAGGATGGGGTTGTCGGTGGGCTTGAGCTCGAAGTCGGCGGCGGACATCAAACCTTCTGGCAAGGGTTGTCCCTCAACTTCGCGGAGATAAGTCCAGAGGCTCTCGATGTCTTTGTCCGCCGTTTTGCGGCCCACAAACATCGGCGGCATCACCGTGCCGCGCTGCGTGACCTGCGGATTGAGCAGCAGCTCTTTGAAATACTCAGGCTGGAGCCGCTCCACCGTGTGCGTGAGGCGAATGACGGGCGGGCCGAGGGATTTGCGATCCTTCAAGCCGTGGCATGAGACGCACGCGAGGCCGGTGGCACCGAGCAGTTTGCGGCCAAGCTCGGCGCGGTGATGTTTTTCGAGGCCGCTGACGTCGATCTTCACGGGTTGATCGAGTTTGTCGGCTTCGTTGAAGGCGCTGATGAGCGTCTCGGTCTGCGCCTGGCCGAAGTTCGGCATGCGGATGTCCATATAGGGCCTCACGCTGCCGTTTAGACCCCAGAGGATTTTTTCAAACCAGCCGCGAGTGAGCTTGCGGCCGACTTTGTCGAGGTTCGGCGGCAGGTGGGCCAGTTCACCGAGCGATTCAGCAGTAGGATCGTTCACGCCGAAGAATTGAGCGCGGGGATCTTCCGGGCCGCCTTTGCCATCGCGATCATGACAGGCGTAGCAGTTCAGGCGGGACATCTGCCAGTCGATTTTCTGCTGGGCGGTGAGTACGGGTGCTGGCTTTTGGATTTCCGCCAAAGCGAGGCGTAGCGCTCGTTTTTGGAGATCATTCAAATCAAAACGCGGCGTGCCGGTGGGTTGTTTTTCGGCGAGGCAGCCTGCGCTGGGATTTTTCATCGGACGAGGATGACCTGATGGACCTGATTGATGACAGGCAATGCAATTCATGGCGGAAAAGAGCGCTTTGCCCTTTTCGATACCCTGCTTTGGAATGCTCAGCGCGGCGCGTGCGGTGGCTTTTTCGGCGATGCGGCCGGTGTGGAGATAGGCGGCCAGATCGGAGGCTTCCTGCTCCGTGAGGCGCATGTCTGGCATGCGGCCCGCAGGACGCGTGTGGAGCGGATTCTTCAAAAAGGCAGCTAGGGCATTGAATTCATACGCATCGGCCAGTGCGATGGGCACGGAGGCATTGCCGGGTTTTTCGACTTCGGCATCGGCGGGGACTTTGGGAGGCCGCACATCGAGCGCGGGCTCGTGGCAGGCCACGCAGCCGACTTTGTGATACAGCTCTTTGCCGCGCTCGGCATCGCCTGCGGGCATTTTCGGCGTTTCGGCTTTCAAAGAGGCCAGATACTCGACCAGCGCTTCAGCTTTCTCGTCATCGCCATCCTCACCGGCGAAGAGGCCGGGCATCTGCGTGCCCTTTTTGCGATGCTGCGGGCTGCGGATCATGAGCCACAGCGTGTCTTCATCCAATCGCGAGCCGACGGCGCTCAAATCAGGCGCTGGCTTCGGTTTGAGGCGCTCCTGCCATGCTTTCGGCACTTCATGGCAGGCGGTGCAGTTCAATTCGGCCATCAAGAGCAACCCGCCGGTGACGACATGCTCGTCGGGGTCTTCGGGAAGATTGAACTGGTCGAAGTTGAAGACGTAAGCGTGGTTGATCGGCTCTGCTTGCAATGGATGCGGCCGCGCTGTCGGGGCGCTGAGGAGAAAGGTGGCCAATAGCAGCGCGGAATGACGAAGGACGAATGGCGAATGACGAATGAATGACGAAGCTCGAATGTCGAAGGTATGGCGCATGGCTTCGGATTTCGACATTGAGGCTTCGTTCGTCATTCGGAATTCTGGTTTCGTCATTAGCCAGCTCTCACAGGCCCATGCGTGCTCTCTCCTGATCCAGCGCCTTGATCCAAGGCCCGATGAAGTGCCCCGAGTCATGATACGTGCGGCCGCTGAACATGTGCTGATCAATGACGCAGGGTTCGTTGACGTAGATGCCGCCGCAGATTTCGAGGTCGAATTTGCACTTGGCGACGGTGGCCATGCGCAGGCCTTTGACGATGTCGGCACGGGCGGGGATCTCGACGCCGTGGCAGACGCTGGCACAGGGCTTTTTGTTGTCCCAAAACCACTTCGTGATGCGGAGAAGGTCGGCGTCCTCGCGGATGTACTCGGGGGCGCGACCGCCGCTGAAGAAGATGCCGACGTATTCCTCGGGCTTGATGTCTTTGAAGGCGATGTCGGCGTCGATGCTGTAGCCTTCCCACTCTTTGGTGATGGTCCAGCCGGGCTTCACCTCATGCAGCACCATTTGGTATTTCCGCTTTTCCGGCGCGGCGACGATGGGCGTGTAGCCGCCCTCGATGAGGCGGTAGAAAGGGTAGAGCGTGTCAACGGTCTCGGTAGCGTCACCGATGATGAGAAGGACTTTGGGGTTCATTTCTAGTTTTGGATTTGGTGCAGGTGATTACGAGGCAGAGGGCGGCGCTTCATTCAGACTTTGCGCCGTGCTTTGCAGCAAATGCGGCATCAGGCGGCGATGTGGAGGCGGAAGGGTGCCTGACGAAACTCGACGGAAGGGCCGAGGCCGGTGACGAGTTCGCCATCGAGCTCGACGGGTAGATCGCCACCGTCATGCGAGGCGACGGTGAAGGCGGCGGCTTGCATGCAATCGAGGTATTCGCTTTGGATGTAGCCTTCATCGAGCATGCGGCGGAAGAGCTGGAGGAACTCCAGGCCGCCGAGGCCGCGGAAGATGATGAGATCGAGTTTGCCGTCCGTGTTGGAGGCCTCGCGGAAGAGTGGGAAGGGGCCGCCGTAGTGGCGGCCATTGCCGATGAGGACCACGGTGCCGAGGAGCGGTGGCTTGCCAGGCATCTGCACACTGAGCACAGGTGGGGGGCGCATGAGCACATTCACGGCGCTGATCACATAGCTGAGCGGGCCAAATTTCTTTTTCTGCTCCCACGAGGTCTCCTGGACGATCTGCGCATCAAGGCCCACGCCGCCGAGCTGGATGAAGAAGTGATCGTTTGCCTGCCACAGGTCGATCTCCTGCCGCGAACCGGAAATGATGCGGCTCCAGCAGGTGCTCAATTCTTGCCCGGCGAGCTTCAACTCGATGGAGAAGACATTCATCGTGCCGAGCGGCAGCACGCCGAGGACGGTGTGGGGTGCTCGAGATGGCCGACGGGCATTCGAGCGGCATACGCCTTGGAGCACTTCGTTCATGGTGCCATCACCACCAGCGGCCACGATGAGTTCATGCCCCGCATCTGCGAGCGCTTCTGCGATGGTGGAGGCATCGCCCGGACCACTGGTGAGATGCAGCTCCGGCGCGGGCGAGAGGGCACGCAGGGCGTTCTCAAGCGCTGCAGCCTTGGTGCTGCGGGCGGCGGGATTCAGGATGATCGGGATGGGCATGGAGCCGCATGTTGGCCGCCGCTTCGCTGCCTGCCAGTGACATTTCGTGCTCACGGAACGGCGCCAGGTTCTCCGCGAAGAAGCTGGGAGCCGTTGAATCGCTCGTTGGGCTTGAACAGGTAGCCGGGCTTATCGTTGACGAGCTTGTAACTACGCAGGACGAGTTCGGGGAGGACCATGTTGCTGTTTGGATCGAAGACCTTGCGGCCGCTGAACTCGCCCCAGAGGTGGTATTCGTAGTTGTGATTGAAGCCGTAAGCTGGGCCGCTGGCGGGCTGCTCGGGAAGGCGATCAGGGACTTTGCAGAAGCGCTCGTTGATGATGACGAGCTTTGATTTGTCCCAGGATTCGCCGGGGCGGCGCACATAGCCCCAGAAGTGGGTGTGATCGATGTGGAAGCGGCGGGCGATAAAGTAGTCTCCGCGTGGCTCGGCAGCGATGGCGGCTCGGCGAGTGGCATCCAACTCGGAATTCCGTGCGGATGAGGCACAGGAGGCGAGCAGACCGGCGGTGGCGAGGAGCAAAAGAAGTCGAAGGGACATGAGCGCCGACATTGAACATCGAACCTTCAACATTCAACATCGAACCTGCCTCATGAAACTGGATCGCCTAATCGCCAAACACCGCCAGATGGGCCGCACGGCGGCTCTGCGTGCCATCGCGGGGCGAAAAGTGCAGGTGAACGGCCTCGTGGTGGCGGACGGGTACGCGGAGGTGGACCGCTTTTCAGACGTGACGCTTGATGACGAGCCTGTGCAGGTGGCGGAGCGTGGCCTCTACTTGCTCATGCATAAGCCGGTGGGCTGGCTGAGTGCCACGAAGGATGCGCAGCATCCCACCGTGCTCGATTTGATCGACGATCCCGATAAGCACACGCTGCATCTCGCGGGTCGGCTGGATCGAAACACCTCCGGTCTGCTCATCCTGACCAATGACGGCAACTGGTCTAAGCGCCTCATGGCTGCCGATTTCAAGGTGCCGAAGGTGTACCGGGTGGAAACGGATGTGCCGGTGCCACCTGAGGCCGTCGAGGCTTTTGCACGCGGCTTCTATTTTCATACCGAGGACATCACGACACTACCCGTAAAGCTCGAAATCCTCGGAGAGCATCTTGCCCGCGTGACGCTGCATGAGGGACGCTACCATCAGGTGAAGCGCATGTTTCATCGCGTGGGCTGCCGTGTGACGGCGCTGCATCGCGGAAGTGTGGGGATGCTGTGCCTGCCGGAGGATTTAAAGCCGGGTGAGTGGCGGGAAATGACGCCGGAAGAGCGTCAGGCGGCGCTTTCTTCCTCGGAATCCGCCTGAGTGAGCTTCCTGAAATGAAGCTGCACGACGCGGCGGAGATCGGCCTTCGTTGTGGTGACCTCGTAGTCTTGGATGATGACTTTTTCGCCAGGCTTTGGCAGGTGGCCGAGCATGTGGGTGACGTAGCCGCCGATGGTGGTGACTTCATCGCTCTCCAGCTCGATGCCGGCGTGATCGGCGAGTTCGTAGAGGTTGAAGGTGCCTTCGACGGTGAATTCGTTCTCGTTGATGCGTTTGAACTCGCTGATCTCGTGGTCGAACTCGTCCTGAATATCGCCGACGATCTCTTCGAGTACGTTGTCGAGCGAGACGACGCCGACGGCACCACCGAACTCATCGACGGCGAGAGCGAAGTGGACGTGCTTGTCCAAAAAGAAGCGCAGGAGCTTATCGATGGGCATCAGCTCGGGAACCATGTGGAAGTCCCGTTTGATCTTGCGGAGGTCGGGCTGCGGCTTGCCGACGAGGGCGAGGAGATCTTTGATGTGGATGAGGCCGATGGCGTGGTCGAGATGACCTTCGACGAGCGGATAACGCGTGTGTTTGCTATCGATGGCGACTTTTAAATTGGCCTCGAAGCTGTCATCGGCATCGAGAGAGATGACGGTGTTACGCGGCGTCATCACATCACGCACGCAGCGGTCGTTGAGGGCGAGAGCGTTGAGAAGAATATCCTTCTCGGTTTCGGTCACTTCTTTCGACTTCTGGCTCTCGGCGACGATATGACGAAGTTCCTCTTCGGAGTGGGCGATTTCGTGCTCGGAGACATTGGAGATGCCAAAGAGGCGCAGCATCACGTTGGTGCTGGCGCTGAGGATCCAGATGGCGGGTTTGAGCACGACGTAAAAGAGGTGCAGTGGCCTTGCGATAAGCAGCGTGATGGTGAGAGACTTGCGGATGGCGAGCACCTTTGGCGTCTGCTCGCCGAGGACGACGTGCAGGTAGGTGACAATGGCATACGCGATGCCGATGGAGGTCCAGCGGATGACCGTCTCATTGACGATGCCCATTTTGAAAAGCATGGGCTGGACGACGATGGCCACGAAAGGCTCCCCGAAGATCCCGAGGGCGATGCTGGTGAGCGTGATGCCGAGCTGACCGGCGGAAAGGTAGGCATCGAGGTTCCGCGTGACGTGCTGGGCGAATTTCGCACCGCTCACACTGTCGTCGATGGCAGCGGTGAGCTGGCTGTCACGCACTTTGACGATGGCAAACTCGGCGGCGACGAAGAAGGCGTTCAGCAGCACGATGGCCAGGACGATGACGGCCTGCCAGAAGAGCTCGCTGGGTGTGAAGGCCCACTCGCGGACGAGTTCGGCGGTGGCGCTGGCGAGGAAGAGGTTCATGAAGGGACGCGGCGGGCTAGGTAGGGACGGGCGTCAGAGCTTCTCATAGCTGCCATCGCAGCGTTTTTCGAGAATTGTGAAACCTGCTGCCTTCGCGTCAGAAACGGAGAGCGGTTTGGTGTATTTAGGCGTGCTAAAGCCCGCGATGAGTTTTTTTACGGGCTTTTTGCAAAGGGGGCAGACCTCCAGCGGGGCACGATCCATGGGCCGACGAAGATCAAACCCCCGCCGACAAGAAGAGCAGCCCTTTTCGGGATCTTGCGCGATGTAGGAGTAGGTGGGCATCGTGGAGCGGTCCGTGTGTGGAGGCCGTATCCGCCTCTCCAACAAAACGGCCCGGTTTTGGGACCGGGCCGGGCTTTGAGGAGCCAAAAAATGACGGGCGAATTACCAGCTGGATTTGGTCACGCCGGGAATCATCCCCTGCAAGGCCATTTCACGGAAGGTGAGACGGGACATTTGGAAACGACGGAGGTAGGCGCGACGACGACCGGAGACACGGCAACGGTTCGTGAGGCGGGTCGGGCTGGCATCGCGGGGAAGCAGGGACAGACCGATGTGATCTCCAGCAGCCTTGAGTTCGGCGCGGAGTTTCGCGTATTTTTGGACAGTTTTAGTCTTGCGCTTTTCGCGCTCGAGCCAGCAAGTTTTAGCCATAGGGGCGCGGAGTCTGCCTCACGGACCTTTTTTAGCAAGAGGAAATTTTCGCTGGCGAGCAGGTTGAATCACGCTATCTGCCCGCCGCTATGTTTACCGGAATGGTCCTCGCCGCCAGCCTTCTCTTCCTCGGAGTCCTCGTCTTCACCTACCTCGTGAAGGGTTGAGGCTCGTTCACTGATACAGAAACGTCGTCAACGGACTCGTGGCCGACGCGGCCTCTGTGCGCTCGCCCAGACCGATCTCAAACGCGGCACGACCTGCCTCGACGCCCATTTTGAAGGCCTGTGCCATGCGCACAGGGTCGGAGGCGACGGCGATGGCGGTATTCACGAGCACGGCATCCGCCCCCATTTCAAAGGCCTCTGCGGCGTGGCTGGGCGCGCCGATGCCGGCATCCACCACCACGGGCACGGTGGCCTGGGCGATGATGATCTCGATCTGCCGTCGTGTGGTGATGCCCTGGTGGGAGCCGATGGGTGAGCCGAGGGGCATGACCGTCGCCGTGCCGACATCCTGGAGTCGGCGGGCCAAAACAGGGTCTGCATTGATGTAGGGCAGCACGGTAAAGCCTTCTTTGACGAGGATTTCAGCTGCTTTGAGCGTTTCGATGGGATCCGGCAGCAGGTAGCGAGGATCGGGGTGGATTTCGAGCTTCACCCAATTCGGCAAGCCGGCTGCGACGGCGAGCTTTGCGAGACGCACGGCCTCCTCGGCATTCATCGCGCCACTGGTGTTGGGCAGCAGGAGGACATTCTTCGGGATGAAATCGAGGATGTTCGCGAAGGGGTCGCTCTTGCCGCTCAAATCCGCCCGGCGCAGTGCCACGGTGACGATTTGCGTCTCGGAGGCAATAATCGCCTCCCGCATGAGTTCGCCGCTGGCAAATTTCCCCGTCCCCAGCATGAGGCGGGAACGAAACGAACGGTCGGCGATGGTGAGGGGCTGGTTTTGCACGGGCGGGCAGTGATGGATCAAATCCTGCCTCACGCAAGCATCACCCGCTGCAGCAGCTCCGCGGTCGGCGGCTGGATGCCGATGTAGAAATCGCCGAACTCGCCGTATTGCGTCGTCACTTCATCAAAGCGCATTTCATAGACGATGCTCTTCACCTGGAAAATGTCGTGAGCGAAGAGGGTGACACCCCACTCGTGGCTGTCGAGGCCGGTGGAGCCGGTGATGAGCTGGCGGACCTTGCCGGCGTACTTGCGGCCGGTCTTCGCGTGGCCGCCCATGAGCTCGCGACGCTTTGCAAAGTCGTTCGCATACCAGTTGGCACCCACGTTGCGGCGCTTGCTCATCGGGTAGAAGCACATGACCTGCCAGTCCGGCATGTTCGGGTAAAGTCGGTCGTTGAAATACTTCGTCATGTGGCCCTTCCACTCAGCGAGGCGCTTTTCAAAGGCCTCCGAGCCGGGTGTGAGACCTTCCACCTTCTCGAGCTGCTGCGTTTTGAATTCCTCCTCGCTCTGCGAGTACTCGGTCCATTCCGTCATCGAGAGGTAGCTGTAGCACGGCGTGAGCACATCCGTGCCGAGCGAGAGGCTGAGTTGCTTTTCAAAACGCTGCGAGTCATGCAGATCCGGCGTGAGCAGCATGAAGCCGAGGTCCGACTTCGCGGAGACCATGGCAAAGCAAAGGAGCTGCGTGCCGGGGTGCTGGCGGATGCTTTCGAGGGTGCTGAGGAATTTCGCACGGCGCTCATCACGCTCCTCGGGCATCAATGCGGCCCAGTAACCGTGGTCGATGGTGTAAAACATGTGCTGCACCATCCAGCCTTCATCGGAGATGAGCGGCTTGAATTCGGTGGGGCCGGCGGAAGTGGGGAAAGAGGTCGGGATGAGCATGGCGGGGGTGCTCATACGCTGGATTTGCGGCGGCTCAATGCAGGAATCGTGCGTGCCAGTGCTCAGGCATTGGCTTTCAAAAACCGTTCCATCATCGCGAGCGAGAGCTGGCCGCCGGGGGAATTCGGGAAGTAATCGCAGCCGTGATCACCCCAGGGGAGCTCGAGGTAGGCGCTGCGGGCGTAGCCTTGCATTTTCGCGTGGAGACGGCGGCTGTGCTCGACCCAGACGAGGGAATCACTCTCGCCATGGATGAGCAGGGTGGCGGGGCTGGCTTCGCTGACGAATTCGCTGGCGGAGGCGGTACGGTAGGCGTTAGGCAGGTCCTCGGGATCGCCGCCCATGTATTGCTGCACGAGTTTGAGGGACTTCAGGATGTCATCGGGGTAGGACCACTTTCGCGCAAAGAACATGTCCGGCGGGCCATACACGGCGATGCAGGTGCCCACGCGAAGCTCCGGCATGCCAAAAGCGCACGCAGTGGCGATCTGCGCTCCGGCGCTGCGGCCGAGCAGGATCAAATCTTCCGCGTCGATGCCGAGTGTGGCCGCGTTTTCACGCACCCACGCGATGGCGCGGCGTGTGTCCTCGGCTTGGGCAGGCCAGGGATGCTTCGGAGCAAGGCGATAGCCCACCGAGCAGATGACGACATCGCAACGGGCAGCCAGTTCGCGGTTGGCAGCGGGAAACTCGCCCGGATCACCGCTTGCCCAGCCGCCCGTGTGCAGAGCCACGATGCAGCGGCGTGTTTTGCCATCGCGAGCTGGCTCGTAGGTCACGACGTCGATCTGATCGCTATCATGCTCAAAGGCGCAGGTGCGGGTGACGATGACGTTTTTGCCATCGCGACGCGGAAACCACAGTCGGAGCCATGAAAAGGGCAAACCGTACTGTTTGGCGATCCGCGAGGCCTGCCAGGCTGGACGAAGAAAAACCACGGCGAGACCCAGAAACGCCCAGTGCCATGCCGTGAGGCCTAAGCAAGCCAACGAGAGCCAATGACCAAACTCCAGCGTCACGAGACGCAACTGCCAGCGCCATCGCGATTTCGCCTGAAGCCATGCATTGAGCGCCAAGAGGCTCAGAATCGCGAAAACAGCGGCCTGCATGAGTCATTTCTTCTTCCAGCCCAGCCCCGGAAGCCAGCGGCGAGTGCGTGGCTCGGCTTGGAGAGCCTCGGCGAGGATATCGTTGTCGCCGGAATCAAAATCCTCCGCACGCGGCAGGCCGATGGGAAGGAGCGGCTGCGTTTTCTTCTCTTCCTCCTTCGGTTTGGACTCGAGTTCGGGCGTGGTGGCCACAGCGGGCTGTTGATTCAGCGGTGGCACCATCGTCTGCGGGCCCACGAGACCACCGGAGAGGATCATCTTCATCGAATCCTCGATGGAGATCGGCGCGTCGGTGATCTTATCGGTATCCACGATGAGCAGGATGGCGGTCATCGGGCTGGGAGAGGTGGGCACGAGCACGCAGGTCATCGCCTTGCCCGTTTGCGTATCGGTGAACTGGCCGGTGGCAAAGCCCAGCATGCGCACACCATTGCCTTGCTCGATGTAAACGACGCGTTTGAGGTTCTGTTTGGCTCCGAAACCGCGGAAGGCATCGATCACCTGCTTCAGCGTCTTGTAAATCACCGCGACCATCGGCACGCGGAGCAGCAGCCTGTCCGTGGCATGCACGACGCGGGCACCGATGACGTTTGTGGCCAGCACACCGAGACTGGCGATGACCACCAGCGGCAGCATGAAGCCGGCGAAGGCGGTGATGCGCTTCACCAAAGGATCATCAAGGCTGATCACATCATGGCTGACGATCTCCTTCGCCATCTCGGCGATGTAGCCGAGCAGGCCTTCCGCCCAGCCGTGTAGCAGGCCGTAAACGAACTGCAAAATCCAAAAGGTGACGATCAGCGGCGCAGCGAGGGCCAGTCCAGCGAGGAATTTGTTTCGTATCCATGCCACCCACGTCTTCGTCGCGGGCGCTTCGAAGCTGGGTTCAGGGGAATTGGATACCGGTGGCATGCGGGGGGGGGCGGCCGTGCGTCAGATCACGCGGCAGGGGCATTGTTCACTCAATTTAGCCGCACGGATTCATAATTTCGTGCGTTTTTTGCCACGACTCGCTAAAAACGCCGCCGCCATGACCACCGATCGCCGTTCCTTCCTCTGCTCCCTCGTCGCCGCCACCGCCACTTCCGCTTTCGCCCGCGATTGGACCGGCCAGACTCCCGAACGCTATCCCGATCCAGATGTCATCGCTCTTGATCCCGCCTTTGAGAAGCTCGTGCAAGGTAACGCACCCATCCGCCGCCTCCACACCGGCATGCTTTGGGCCGAAGGCCCTGCCTGGAACGGCACTGGCAACTACCTCGTCTTCAGCGACATCCCCAACAACGCCCAGATGCGCTGGTTGCCCGAGGACGGTCACGTGAGCGTCATGCGCAACAACGCCAACAACAGCAATGGTAACACCTTTGACCTGCATGGCCGCCAGATCAGCTTCGAGCACGGCACGCGGCGTGTGGTGCGCTATGAACTCGACGGCAAGATCACTGTGCTGGCCGAAAAATTCGACGGCAAACCTTTCAACGCCCCCAACGATGGCGCGGTGCATGCCGATGGTTCCATCTGGTTCACCGATCCCGGCTACGGCAGCATGATGGACTACGAGGGCAACAAAGGGGAACTCTTCCTCAAGGAGTCCGTCTATCGCATCGACCCGAGCGGCGAGATCACCAAGATCACCGAGGATCTCGAAAAGCCGAACGGCCTCTGCTTCTCACCCGATTACAAGAAGGTGTACATCGTCGATACCGGAAGCCCGAAGAACATCCGCGTTTATGACGTGGACGGCAAGACGGTGAAAAACGGCAAGGTTTTCGCCACCAACAAAGGGCAGCTCGCCGATCCCAAAGCCAAGGGTAACTCCGACGGCATCCGCTGTGATGTGGAAGGCAATCTCTGGGCCAGCGCCGGCTGGATCGGCGACGGTTACGATGGCGTCCACGTCTTCAACTCCGAGGGCAAGCTAATCGGCTTTATCAAACTCCCCGAGACCGCCAGCAACGTCTGTTTCGGCGGCCCGAAGCGGAACCGCCTCTTCATCACCGCCTCACAGAGCCTCTACTCGGTTTATGTAAACACGCGGGGTGCGCATCACTGCTGATAAATGGCCTCAACGCTTTTTCCGAGGCTTTTCACCGCTCCACGGCATCTCGAAGGACTCATCGGGTAGCAAAAAGCCTTCGGGGCCGCGTTGGGTGTTCAGGTAGTCTTGGAGGATGACGACGGCGGCGAGTTGATCGACGACTTCTTTGCGCTCTTTCCGATCGGTGATGCCGGAACGCGAGAGTGAGGCCTCAGCTTCGATGGAGGAAAGGCGCTCATCGACGAATTCGATGGGAATCTGATGCCGCAGCTCCTTGCCGAGCTTGTCGGCGAATTTCTCGACTCGCTCGGTTGCCTCGCCGCGCTGGCCATCCATGCGGAAGGGCATGCCGATGACGATTTTCGCGATATGTTTCTCCTGAACGAGGCGGGCGATGGCTCGCTCCGGCTCGTGATGGGCATCAAGGGTCTTGAAAGGATTCGCCACGAGCTCCAGCTCATCGCTCAGCGCTAGGCCGATGCGCACGGTGCCGTGATCGATGGCGAGGATACGGGACATGGGGAATGACGAATTAGGGAATGACGAATGACGAATGTCCTGCCGTGAGACTTCGAACTTTGGGCTTCGGATTTCTTTCGTCATTCGGATCTCGTCATGCGTCATTTTCACCGCAGTTCGGACGGCAGGCCATCGACGAGCTTTTTGATGTTTTCTGCACGAGCACGATCCGCCACGAGCAGACCGTCCTTGGAGGCGACAATGATCAAATCCTGCACGCCGATGAGGGCCACATGCTGGCCGGTTTGGGTGAAGACAATATTGTTGGCGGCTTCTTGCTGGGAGAAGGCGCAGTTGTGCTGGTTGCCATCGCCATCGGCCTTGAGATAGCGGCCCACGCTGGTCCAATTGCCCACGTCATCCCAGTCGAAGGTGGCCTCGATGTTCAGCACGCGAGTGGCCTTTTCCATCAAAGCGTAGTCGATGGAGAGTTTGGGCAGCTTGGCGAACTGCTTCGCCACGGTGGCGGAGAAGTCTTTGGAGCCGCGTAGCTCGGAAACGAAGTCGGCCAGGACGGGGCAGTGGCGGCTGAGTTCGCTGAAGATGGCGGGGATGGTCCAGATGAACATGCCGGCGTTCCAGAGGAAGTTTCCCTGGCTGATGAAGTGCTCGGCGAGATCGGGATTGGGCTTCTCACGGAAGCGAGCCACCTCCCAGACGGGGAGGTCGTCCACGCCGCCAATGCTGGCCTTTCGGCCACGCTCCACATAGCCGTAGCTGGGGCAGGGCCAGGTGGGTTTGATGCCGACGGTGACGAGGTTTCCGCTGTTCTCCGCAGCCAGGGAGGCATTGCTGAGCACGCGTTGGAATTCGGCGTGGTTTTCGATCAAATGGTCGGCGGGAAGCACGATCATCGTCGCCATCGGATCGCGGGCCACGACCCATCCCACCGCGAGGGCGATGGCAGGGGCGGTATCGCGTTTTTCCGGCTCGGCCACGATGTTTTCGGCCGGGAGCGTCGTGATGAGCGAGCGGACGGTGGCCTCCTGCTGCTTGTTGGTGAGAATGAGGATGTTTTCCTTCGGCACGATCCCGTCGAGGCGGTCGATGGTGAGTTCGAGGAGAGTTTTGTCGCCAAAAAGCTTCAAAAGTTGTTTTGGCTGGGCATCGCGGGAGATGGGCCAGAAGCGCTGGCCGCTGCCTCCGGCGAGAATGAGGGCGTAACGTTTGGGGTGGGCGGATTTGCTCATGAGTGCGGGAGTTCTTAACTACGGAGCAGGGATCGGGCAAATTCCTCTTTGGAGTTTGTTCGCCGCAGGCTTATGATGGTAGATGCAGCCCGAGAACCCCGCCACCCGCTACGAAAACTACGCCACCGTCATTGCCCCCGCCGCCGCTGGCTGCGCTTTGGGCATTCTTTTCGGTCGTGGCATGCGTCGTGGCTCCTCGAATGTGATCGCTCTCGCCCTGCTGGCCGCCGGTGCGGCCGTGGCGGCTCCGGTCATCACGGATCTCATCCAGCGCACCGCGAACCGCCCCTCCACCGAGCGTGGCAGCCGCCGCCGTCTCGAAGGTATTCTCAGCCACGGCATCCCCGATGGCGAGGCGAGCGAGTTTTTCGTCGATACACCCGGGGCAGATCCGTTTCCGGCGATGACGCGGTGATCAACGCAGGCTGCTGCGCATTCGTGCGGCAGTGAGCAGCGCCTCAAAATGCTCGGCGTCGGCTTCACGGGTATCGCTGACGAGTACGTGGCTGTATTCGGGCCAATGAGACAATTCCTCGGCAGCGTTTTTCATGCGCAGCTCAAAAGCGGCGGCTTCCTCCGTGGCACGGCCACTGAGGCGGGCGCGGAGTTCATCAATGCTGGGAGGCATGACGAAGATATCGAGCAGGCAGCGGCGGATGTACTCGTCATCGCTGGAGCGAACCTGAGCGGCACCTTGCACGTCGATGTCGAGGATGACGTCGATGCCGCGCTGCAAATTGTCGATCACATCGCTCTTCAGCGTGCCGTAGCGGCGGCCGTGGACGTGGGCGTGCTCGAAGAACTCCCCACGCCCGATCTTTTCGACGAAATCGGCCTCCTGGAGGAAGAAGTAATCCTTGCCATCCACCTCGCCGGGGCGTGGAGCCCGCGTGGTGCAGCTCACGGAGAAAATGGCCTCGCCACGGTCGCACACACGGCGGGCGAGGGTGGTCTTGCCGGTGCCGGAAGGGCCGGAGAGGACGATGAGGAGGCCGAGGCGCTGCGCGGGGAAATTCATGCGGTGCGTTAGCGTGAGGCGGTGGGGTGGCAAACGGGAAAAATCAAAGTAGGCCGTGCTCGCGAAAGCTGAAGTAAGGCAGCTCGCGGGATTCGGAAGGGCTGCCGATGATGACGTGATCCTGAAGGAGGAGGCCCATCGTCTCGGAGGCCTCCCGGAGCCGACGCGTGAGGCGGCGGTCGGCATCGCTGGGTGCGGGATCGCCGCTGGGATGGTTGTGGATGAGGATGAAGGCGTGGGCGTTGTGAGTGAGCGCCTTCTTGAGGATGTCACGAGGAGCGGCGGTGCATTCGTTGAGGCTGCCGCGGAAGATTTCCTCCGCACGGAGGAGCGTCAGTTTCGTGGTGAGCAGCAAGAGCCGCACAGATTCATAGCTTAGCGCCTGCAACTCGGGGCCGATGAACTCATACACGCTGCGCGGATGATCGAGCACGATGTCCCGCTGCGAGGTCTCGCGGGCGGCTCGGCGGCCGATTTCAAAGGCAGCGGCGAGCTTCGCCGCTTTCGCGGGGCCGAGGGCCTTGATTTTCGTCAGCGCGGCCGGCTCCAGGCGGGTGAGCTCGCGAAGAGAACGATGCTCCCGCAGCATTCGCTCGCCGATTTGCAGGGCGTTTTCGCCTTTCGTGCCGGTGTTGATGAAAAGCGCCAGCAATTCCGCATCTGAAAGCGCCTGAGGGCCGAGGCGGAGCAGGCGCTCACGCGGGCGGTCGTTCTCCGGGATGTCGTGGATGCGGTGGGACATGGCAAAATTTTGATCGTCCTCGCCCTCCTACTCGTCCTCGATCAAAGAGCGTGGTATGCAAAGAGAGGTGGTCGAATGTGGAAATGGCGAACTCGGCTGGTTTGAATGGTTTCAAGGGCAGCGGAGCGTCAGAATCGAGGACGAGTTCGAGTAGGAGGACGAGGACGACTCAATGAATCGCCCGGCACTGCTCCAGCAGGCCGTGGAGGTAGCCTGCGATGCCTTCCATCGCCTGCTTGTGCGGGGTGCTCGGCAGGCCGATCAGATCGGCACGAGCGCTCACCAGCATGTCTTGGGCGAATTTGACTGCCCTCTCGACTGCTCCATCGTAATCGGCGATGCCCGCGAGGATGCTCGTATCCATCGGCTCACCTTTGAGCAGCATCCGGCTGAGCTTCTGCTTCTGCGCCTCGGTGGCTCCTTCGAGTAGGTAAAGGATGGGCAGCGTGAGCTTTCCACGCGCCAGATCCGTGCGGAGGGTCTTGCCCACGGTTTTTTCATCGCCGACGAGGTCGAGGCAGTCGTCGTAAATTTGATACGCGGTCCCGAGCTTCAGGCCGTAATCATGCAGGGAGTGCTGAATGTGCTCGGGTTGGTGATTGAGCCGTGCGCCGAGTTCGCAGGCGGCGGCGAAAAGCGCGGCCGTCTTCATCTCGATCATCTTCAGATAATCGGTGACGGAGAGATTCAGATCAAAGCGGCGCTGCGTCTGCAAAATCTCGCCGGAACACACATCACGGGAGGCACGGGCGATGGTGCGGCAAACGTGGGTGTCATCGAACTCGGTCGCCAGCTCGAGGGCATAGGCAAAGAGGCTATCTCCGAGCAGCACGCTGAGACTACTGCCCCATTTGGCGACGGCGGTGGGCACCTGGCGGCGAATGTCTGCGCCGTCCATGATATCGTCATGCACGAGTGAGGCGATGTGGACGAGTTCCAAAATGACGGAAAGGCGTGTGTGACCTTCGTGCGTGCCGCCAGTGGCACCGCCGGAGAGTACCGCCAGCGCAGGACGGATGCGCTTGCCGGAGGTTTGGCAGACGTAACTGACGTAGCCCTCGACCCCGGGATCAAACGCACGAGCCTGCTCGAGGATAGCGGCTTCCACACGTTCCAGGTCCGCTCGCACGAGGTGGAACGGGAAAACAGGATTACTAGCGCTGACGGCGGGGGCGGTCATGGGACACCTCTTCCTTCCACCAGAGCGGCGACGTAGTCAAATGCCCCGCCGGTCCTCATCATGCCGCGATTTTCAAAAGATGTGAAAGCTGACGGCTTCTCACCTCGCTCGGGAAGCCAAAATACCGGCCACGATGGCATTCGCGACGGCTTGGCGGTGGCTGTCGAGAGAGCAGAGCCACGAATTCGAGCGGTGGGTGAGGTAACCGCATTCCACGAGCACGGCGGGCGCTTTCGTCTCACGCAGTACCACGAGGCGTTTGCGCTGCACGAGCATACGGCAGCCGAGTTTTACATTTTTATCAAACGAGGTGTTCAGCCGCTGAGCGAGGTAGAGACCTTTGGGTCCATAATAATGCATCTCCGCGCCGTTTTTGCCGAAGTCCCTGCCGTCCGCATTGAAATGAACGCTGACGAAGATCGAAGAGGGGACCTTGTTGGCCAGGCGGGCACGCTGATTGAGCTCCACAAAGGTATCGGTGCGGCGGATCATCACCGTTTTAATGCCCACGGCCCGCAGACCCGTCTCGACGCGCTTGGCCACATCGAGGGCGAGGTGTTTTTCGACCCGGTGATACCAGATCGTGCCTGGATCTTTGCCGCCGTGCCCGGCATCGATCACAACCGTGTTGAAACGAAACTGGGCCTGGAGAGAAACGGGAGCCGCCAACGCCATCGCAAGCGCCAGTAAAGCGAGGAGAGGGTGATCAAACGGCCAGCGCATGTCATTTGGGGATCTTGAGAGATTTGCCAGCGCGGATCATATCGCCCTTCAGGCCGTTGGCGGCCCTCAGCTTGGCTACAGTGGTGCCGTTTTTTGCCGCGATGACCGAAAGAGAGTCGCCAGCTTTGATGGTATAGCTGCCACCCTTGCTTTTCGATTTGCTGCTGGAGGAGGGTTTCTTCTTCTTCGGCGGTGTGTAATCCCTCTGTGGAGTCGGTTCACCACCGTGAGAGCTGCGCCAGGAGGTGTAGTCCGCCTCCGGCTTGCCCGAGCTGCCACCCGCCACCCACTCCGACTTATAATCGCCGTTCGCATCAAAGGGATACTCGTTCTGCGCCATCGAGTGCGGCGGCGTCTCCTTCGAGCCGTTCAGATTGATCACCGGCAGGTTCTTCGGTAGGCCCTTGATCGAAGGACCGCCGCAGGAGGATAGCACCAGCGCTAGGGCCAGACAGGAAGCGGGAAGGAAATGACTCACGGAAAAGTTCATGCTGGAGGCTAGGTTCACTTGATCTCCGGCGTGTGAAAGCGGCTCACCACGCGCTTCACTCTCGGAATGCCTTGGGCGTCCTTTTCAAAGATCACCGTGCGCTCGTGGTAATACTTCGCGTCTCCCTGCGGCAGTGAGAAGCGCCACACGGTGCCTTCCACCTGCTGCTCGAAGGGGTTTTTGATCAGGCTGTAAACGGTGCGTCCGTCCATGCCGGTCTTGATCGTCTTGAAACCCAGTTCGGAGAAGCCGATCGAGTAACGGGTATCTGTGGAGCCGAAGTGCATCAGCGCATTCATCGACTCATTGAAGCCGTAACCCCAGTTCACCATCGAGTTCGTCGCCATCAGAAGCGGGATGATGATGATCACGATGGGCGTGAAGAAGTACCAGTTGCGTTGGAGAAAGGACTTTTGTTGCATGCGGTCGCCATGCTGTCTGCGTCCGGCGGAGGTGGCAAGAGCAAAGCTCAGCGATGATCCACGCCTTATTCCATCGCCACCTTGATGACCACCTTGAAAACCTGCTCCGGCCGCTCCCACTCGATGCAGGGTGCATGGGCATCCTCCGGCCACAGGATGGCGAAATGCCCGGCGCTGATGTGCAGGGGTGTGGTGTCGGCGGTGAGCTTCCACAACGCGGCGTCTTTTTCATCGGTGTAGGCCATCATCTCCTCCTTCATCGTGTCCAAAGGTGCCCACAGGATGGTCTCGCGACCACTCTGGATGAACTGCACATCGATGTACTTCCGGTGTGCCTCGAATTTGGCCCTTTCGATGGGCTTCGTCTCATAGGTCTGTACCAGGGCAAAGCAGTGATCGCCATCCAAATCATGCCGCCCAAGCTCCTGCGTGCCATCCACGGTGTGCAGGAAGGCAAAAGCCTTCGCGAAGCGGGAGTTCAACGATTCGTAGCGAGCGGCGTTGGGAAGGGTGTCGAGGACCATGAGCTGTTTTGGAGCAGGGAAGGGGCTTCTTCAAGCCACCAGATTCTGGATCACATTCCCATGGATGTCGGTAAGGCGGTAATCACGTCCTTGGAAGCGGTAGGTGAGGCGGGTGTGGTCGAGGCCGAGGAGGTGAAGCGCGGTGGCGTTGAGGTCGTGGATGTGGACGGGGTCTTTGACGATGTTGTAGCTGAAGTCGTCGGTCTCGCCGTGGACGTGGCCGCCTTTCACACTGGCTCCGGCCATCCAGACGCTGTAGCAGCGCGGGTGGTGATCGCGGCCGTGATTGTCGCGGGTGAGCACGCCCTGCGAATACACCGTGCGCCCAAACTCGCCGCCCCAGATGACGAGCGTGTCATCGAGCATGCCGCGTTCTTTGAGCTCGGCCAAAAGCGCGGCGGTGGGCTGGTCGGTGTCGTGGCACTGGCTTTTGATGCCACTGGGCAAGTTGTTGTGCTGGTCCCAGCCGCGATGGTAGAGCTGGATGAAGCGCACACCCCGCTCGGCGAGCCGACGGGCGAGGATGCAGTTCGCGGCATACGTTCCGGGCTTCTTTGACTCGGGGCCGTAGCGCTCGTAGATGTCGGCGGGTTCTTTGGAGAGATCAGCGAGGTCAGGCACGGCGGACTGCATGCGGAAGGCCATCTCGTATTGATCGATCCGGGCCTGCGTTTCGGGATCGTGGTAATCGGCGAGCTTGAGGCGGTTCAGCGCGGCGACATCGTCGAGCATGGCGCGGCGCCGCTCGGTGGTGATGCCGGGCGGATTGGAAAGGAAAAGCACGGGGTCCTTGCCGGAGCTCATGCGCACGCCTTGATACTTCGAGGGCAAAAAGCCGCTGCCCCACATGCGCTCGTGCAGCGGCTGCGCATTCGTCGGTCCGCTCGGTCGCGAAATGAGCGCGACAAAGGCCGGCAGGTCCGCGTTGTCCGAGCCGAGGCCATACGACACCCATGCGCCAAACGCGGGCCGACCGCCGATTTGATGCCCGGTTTGCAGCAGCGTCATCGCTGGATCGTGATTGATCGCCTCGGTGTGCAGCGAGCGGATGAGGCAGATCTCATCCGCGAACTTCGAGGTGTGCGGCAACAACTCACTCAACCACATGCCGCTCTGGCCATGCTGCGCAAACTTGAACACCGACGGCGCGATGGGGAAGCGCTTCTGCCCCGCCGTCATGCCCGTGAGCCGCTGCTCGCCACGCACGGAGTTCGGCAAATCCTTGTCAAACTGCGAGGCGAGCCCCGGCTTGTGATCAAACAGATCGAGCTGCGACGGCGCACCCGCCTGCGTGAGCCAGATGATGCGCTTCGCCCTCGGCGCAAAGTGAGCCGCAGGCGAGGCAAAGAGCTTTGGATTCGCGAGGGAAGCGAGGGCGAGGCTCTTGAGCCAGTTGCGACGCGAAAAAGGGGCGAGGGAGGATTCGGTGCTCATGAGGTCACTCCTTGGTGATGGTTTCGTCGAGGTTGATCAACGTGCTGGCGACGGTGGTGTAGGCAGCGAGTTCAGCGGGGGGCAATTTGTCGTCCGTTTTGGCCTCGCCGAAGGTGAGAAGCTGTTTGGCAGCTTCTGCGTCTTTCGTGAAGTCTTTGATGGATCGCTCCACAGCGGCGGCGAGGACTTGGAGTTCTTGTTGGCTCGGTTTTCGTCCGAGAAGCAGATGAAAACCATGCGTGAGGCGGGATTCGATACTCGCGCCGCCTTCCTGGATCATGCGTTGCGCAAGGAATCGGGCAGCTTCGACATAGGTGGGATCATTCTGCAGGTTGAGGGCTTGCAGCGGTGTGTTCGAGCGTGAACGGCGGAGCGCGCAGGTCTCGCGGAAAGGAGCATCAAAGAGCAGCATGCCAGGATGCGGCACGCTGCGCTTCCAGTAGGTGTAGAGGCTGCGGCGGTGCAGATCGTCGCCGCTGCCTTGCTGGTAGGTGGCCTTGGGATTGTCACGCTGCGCCACGACCTGCTCATAAAGGCCGGGCGGATGATACGGCTTCACGCTTGGGCCGCCGATTTTCTCCACGAGCAACCCGCTGGCGGCCAGAGCTTGATCGCGAATGACTTCCGCGCTCAGGCGATGACGCGGACCGCGGGAGAGCCAGGTATTCATCGGGTCCAATTGAGCATTACGAACCGAGAACCGAGAACTCTGCTGATACGTCTCGCTGGTCACGATCATCTTCACGAGCTTCTTCACATCCCAGCCGCTCTCTTGAAACGTCACCGCGAGCCAGTCGAGCAGCTCGGGATGACTTGGTTGTTCACCTTGAGAGCCAAAATCCTCGCTGGTGCGCACGAGGCCGGTACCGAAGAAATGCTGCCAGAAGCGGTTCACGATCACGCGGGCGGTGAGCGGGTTCTCGCGGCTCACGAGCCACTTCGCGAGGCCGAGCCGGTTGCGCGGCAGATCGGCGGCGAGGGCGGGCAAGACCGCTGGCGTGGCGGCAATTACCTTTTCGCCCGGCTTGTCATAAGCGCCGCGCATCAGGATGAACGTGGGGCGCATCTCCTTCTGCTCCTCCATGACCAGCGTGGTGGGAATCTCCGCCTCCGCAGCAGCGATCTGCTTCTTCAAAGAGGCAGCTTCTTCACTCAGGCGACGATGCTCAGGCATTTGCGAAAGCCGGAAGTCCGCGAGCTGCTTGCGCTCGGCAGCGTTTCGTTTCGCATGCTCCTTTTGCGCAATGGTGACGATGCTCGCTGGGGCGACGACATCGGTTGGAGTCGTGGTGGCAAAGAGACGCCACTGCGAAGGTCCGCCGGCATTTTCGACTCCGATCGTGATTTCCACCTCAGGGCCTTCGAGAGGCTTTTCGAACTCAAAAAGAGCCTGCACCGGCTTATTTGGTGCCACCGAGAGCACAGAGCGAGTTTTGCGATCATTGTCGAGCACGCTGGCGTGCGTGGCGTCGATGGGATGCAGCTTCGTTTTGCCCATTTTGAGCTCGCTCCATTGAAAACTGGCCGAGGGAGCCGTGGTGGAGCATTCGAGGCGCAGGGCGGTGATTTTGCCCGCTGGCAGCTTGGCCTTGATCACAATGTTGTTCGCCCGCGTTTCCTGCGGACCGATCAAAACGGCCTTGTCGGTGATTTGCGGCGGATTGTCACCACCCGTGGCTTTTTGCGGCTCCAGCGGCTGCCAGTCGATCTTCGTCGCGACGAGCTTTTTCGCCCAAGGCTCCAGATCGCCCGCCGCGAGGCCTCTGAGCTTGTCCTCGACGGGTTTGAGTTTCGCATTCAGCGCGGTGATCTTGGCCTCAAGCTCCGGCGCGGGCAGTTTGACGAAGGGCGGTGCGTTGGTGCGGACGGGATTACCGTAAATGCCGACGCCCTTCTCTGGCACGTTGTGGAAGAAGGCCTTCATCGCGTAGAAGTCGCGCTGCGCGAAGGGATCGAACTTGTGATCGTGGCAGCGACAGCAGTTGAAGGTCTGTCCCATCCACACGGCGGCAGTCGTCTCCACGCGATCAGCAGTGTATTCGGCGAGGAACTCCTCCGCGATGATGCCGCCCTCCTCGTTCAGCATGTGATTGCGATGAAAGCCGGTGGCGATCTTTTGATCGAGCGTGGCATTCGGCAGCAAATCCCCCGCAAGCTGCTCAATGGTGAACTGATCGAAAGGCAGGTTTGTATTGAAGGCCTTGATCACCCAATCCCGCCAAGGCCACAGCTCGCGGTCACGATCCACCTGGTAGCCGTTCGTATCCGCAAACCGCGCCGCATCCAGCCAACCGACCGCCATGTGCTCGCCGTAGTGCGGTGATTGCAGCAACTGGTCAATGAAGTCATTCAGGTCGTCATCGTCGGATGCCTTCGGCGGCAAGCCGGTGAGATCCAAAGCGATCCGCCTCATTAGCGTCTCCCGTGAAGCCTTCGGCGCAGGCTGAAGCCCGTGCTTCTTCAATTCCGCCCGAATGAAGTCGTCGATGGACTTGCCCGCCTTCGATTTCACCGGCGGCACGAAGGCCCAATGCGGCTCATACTTCGCTCCTTCGGCGATCCATTGCTTCAGCGTGTCCTTTTGCTTCGCCGAGAGTTTCTTGTGCGACTCCGCCGGAGGCATCAGATCATCGGCATCGGTGGTGTGGATGCGCTCGATCAATGTCTGCGGCCCCAGCTTGATCAGTTCCTCGCGCACATCGAGGCGTAGATCGCCCTTGCGGTTGTTTTTGTCCGGCCCGTGGCAGTAGAAGCAGTTGTCACTGAGGATCGGGCGGATGTCGCGGTTGAACGACAACTCCGCCGCGCCAGCCAGCGTGGTGAATGAGAGTAAGCAAAGACGAAAAAGCATCTCCCGTCATACGCGGCGCGGCAGCCAGCTCATGCCACCAAATCGTGGATCACATGCCCGTGGACATCCGTGAGACGGCGGTCGATGCCGTTGTGACGGACGGTCAGCTTTTCGTGATCGATGCCGAGCAGGTGCATCATCGTGGCGTGGATGTTGTAGCAGGTCGTGGGATTGGCGCGGTCGAGCGGCTTGTAGCCCCACTGATCGCTCTCGCCTGCTGTGATGCCGCCTTTGATGCCACCGCCGCAGAGCCAGTTGGTGAAGACATACGGATTGTGGTCGCGACCCTTGCCGCCCTGCGTGCTCGGCATGCGGCCAAACTCCGTCGTCCATAAAATGATCGTCTCATCGAGCAGACCGCGCTGTTTCAAATCGAGAATCAGCGCTGAAACGGCCTTCGCCATGCCCCAGGCCAGCGGACCGTGGTCACGCTCGACATCTTCATGGCTGTCCCAGTTCCGACGCGGAAAACCGTTGTCGTTACCACTCCAGATTTGCACAAAGCGCACGCCGCGTTCGAGCAAGCGCCGCGCCGCGAGACATTTGCGGCCCATGTAATCGGCCTCTTCTTCGGGATTGATTTCCGTGGGCCACACTTTGCGATGCTCCTGGATGCCATACATGGCCTTCATCGCGTCGGATTCCTTCGAGATGTCGAGAGCCTCCGGCGCGGCGAGCTGCATCTTCGCGGCCAGTTCATAGCTCTGGATGCGGCTTTCGAGTCGCGAGTCTTCTTCACGCAGAGATGCGTGTTTTCGGTTCAACTGCTCCAAAAGGTCGAAACCGCCGCGATCCGATCTCGCGCTGATGTAGCGGCCGTTTTTGTGCGGAAAGAGATCGGCGATGGGTGTCTCCGCGCCGGGATAAATGATCGTCCCCGCATGTTGCGAGGGCAAAAAAGCGCTGTCCCAGTTCTTCGGGCCGTTGGAAGCAAAACCGCGATGATCCGGCAGCACGACAAAAGTGGGCAAATTGTCGCTGATCGAACCCAGCGCATAGCTCACCCAGCAGCCCATGCCGGGAAAGCCGGGCAAGTTGAAGCCCGTGGCCTGCAGCAGTGTGCCCTGGGAATGCACGCCGGTTTTGCCGACCATGTTGTGCACGAAGGCCATGTCATCGGCACAGGCCCCGAGTGGCGCGACGGCCTCGCTGAGCATCTTGCCACTCTGTCCGTAGGCTTTGAAGTCCCACACCGGCTTCTTCCACGGCCCGAGCCCGTTTTGAAAAGCCTCCACCGTCTCGCCGAAGTTCGACTCCTCGCCGTGATGCTTGATCAGCGCGGGTTTGAAATCAAAGAGGTCGATGTGGCTCGCCGCGCCGCCCATGAAGAGCTGCACGACACGTTTCGCCTTCGGCGCAATGACCTGCGAGCGATGCTGTGTTTCCGCCGCCTGCATCGAGGCAAAGGCGAGCGAGCCAAAACCTTGTCCGGCGGTCTGTAAAAGCTGGCGGCGGGTGAGCATGGCTAGTCGATGAAGGTGAATTCGTTCAGGTTCAAAATCACGCGGCAGGCGTTTTCGAGGCCTTCACGTTTCGTATAATCTTCCAGGGCGGCGAGTTCGTCGGACTTCGGTTCGCGGGCGAGGGCGAGCTGGAAGGCGCGTTTCACGCTGCCAGCATGTGCGGCAAAGTGTTTTGCCATGGTGACGGTGAGGCCGTTGTTCATCATGGCGAGGGCTTGTAGCGGGCTGAGGGATTCGTTGCGCTTGTCCACCCGCATGGAGGGATCGGCGCAATCGAGCACGGTCATGAAGGGCTGCTGCTGGCTGCGCACGATGAAGCGGTAAATGCTGCGGCGGTGACTCTTCGGGTCCTCGGGATCGTGCAGGTGGTATTCGTAGTGCGGGGAGTGCTGCGGCTTGTCGATGACGAAGTCCTGAAAGCTTGGCCCGCCCATCGTGAGGTTGAGTTTGCCACTGACGGCGAGGATGGAATCGCGTATGGCCTCGGCGTCGAGCTTGCGGCGGGTTTGGTGGGAGAGGAAGATGTTGTTGGCGTCTTCGGTTTGTAGTTCGGGCTTTAGCCCGTCCGGACGGCCTGAAGGCCGAACTACGAACTCAGAGCTCTGCCGATACGTCTCGCTCATCACGATGAGCTTGTGCAGCTTCTTCAGACTACCACCCATGTCATCGCGGAAGGTCAGCGCCAGCCAGTCGAGCAGTTCGGGATGGCTGGGCTTCGCACCCATGCGGCCGAAGTCGTTGGCGGTTTCGACGAGGCCGCGGCCGAAGTGATGCTGCCACACGCGGTTTACGATGCTGCGCCAGGTGAGCGCGTTGTTTGGATGCGTGATCCACTTGGCCAAAGCGGCACGCCGGGCGTCTTCATTCTGGCTGTGAAGTTCAAAAGGAATGTCGAAGAGACCAGCGAGCGCCTGGATCGTGTTTGGCCCGACCTCCTGCGCGGGTTGTTTCATGTCGCCACGCTTGAGCACTTGGATCGTTCGGGGCACACCATGCGTGCCTTTGAAAGCGCCGCTGCCGTAGTGAACGGCTCCGGCATAGACTTTCTGCGGCGCGGGCAATATCGGCAGGGCATCTCGTTGATTGCGGGCTTCACGCAGTTTCGTTTTCGTGGCCTCATCCGCCTGCGCGAGCATGAGGGCATCGCGTTCGCGGATGAGCTTCCGTTTGTCCTCCTCGCTGCGGCTTTCGGGGGCGATGCCATCGGTGAGATTGGCTTTTCGCCAGCGCGGCGCGGCCTCGATGCTGTCGAGCGAGGTCACGGGACGGCCTGCAGCCAGATTCGGGCCGGTTTTGCTGTCATAGACCTCCATCTCGGCGAGCGCGAAGATGTAGTCGTTGCTCCGTTTGGCGAGCTTCACCGCAGTGACACGCACAAAGCGACCCGTGACGCCGTCATCGCCTGCGGTGCCGCTTTCAAAAGGCTTCAGGCCGGGATTGGCGAAATCATTCATGAAGGTGGCGTCGTGCTTCCGCCACACGAGTGTGACGCCGGTTTGGAAGGTGGGATCATCGCTGACCTCGATTTTGAATCGCACCGGGAAGCCGAAACCACCGCCGATCTTGCCAAAGTCGTCGTAACAGGGCTTCAGCACGATGCGCTCGACCTGCACGCTCTTGCCGAGATCGACCTGCACCCACTTCACGGCATCCTGCGAGGGCGAAATGGCGCTGTGATAGCCGAAATCCGGTTTCGCATTCGGATTCGTACCTTTCTCCGCCGCGCCGTCGATGCGCTTGCTGAGCGCGGTGTAGGCTGCACCGGCTTTTTTCTTCAAAGGCTCCTCCAAGGCCGCGATGGTGTCCGTGATCTGCTTCTTCTGCTTTTGAAGCGCGGCGAACTTCTGCATCGACGCGTCATCCGTGTAGTAATCGACGTCGGTGCGGTCGATGCCGGCGAAGACGGCGTGCAGCGAGTAGTAGTCCTCCTGCGAGATGGGATCGAATTTGTGATAGTGGCACTGCGCACACTGCACGGTGAGGCTGCACACGGTGCCGATGGCGTTTTGCACCATGTCATCGCGATCGAGATGCCGGGCGATTTTGCCATCGAGCTTCGTCTCCGGCACCTCCGCATGGCCGATGTAATCCCACGGCCCTGCGGCGATGAACCCAAGCGCCGTAATGCCATCCACCGTGCCCGGATAGAGCGCATCTCCGGCGATCTGCTCCTCGATGAAGCGGGCGTAGGGTTTGTCGCTGTTCAGCGCCCGGATGACGTAGTCGCGGTAAGGCCAAGCATTCAGGCGCGGCTTGTCTTTGTCGTAGCCGTGGGTTTCGCCGTAATGCACGGCATCCAGCCAGTGCCGCGCCCAGCGCTCGCCGTAGCGGGGCGAGGCGAGGAGCATGTCCACGAGAGCTTCATACTTCTGATCGGTCAGATCAGTCAGATCGGACGGATCAGGCGGCAGGCCCGTGAGATCGAAGTAGAGGCGGCGGATCAGCGTGCGGGCATCGGCGCGTGGAGCGGGCGTGAGGCCTTGTTCCTTCAGCTTTTCGTGAATGAAGGCATCCACGCCTTGGCCTTGGGGTTTGGAGAGAGGTTTGAAGGCCCACCAGTCCGTTTTGTCCTCCAGCTTCGCCACATCCACGCCATCGGGCCAGTTTGCGCCGTCGTCGATCCAGCGTTTCAGCGTATCGAGCTCCGCGGGGCTCAGTTTCGACTTCGGCGGCATGGGCGTGTCTTTTTCCAAGCCGCTGACGAAACGGAAAAGCTGGCTTTCCGCGCTCTTCCCCGGCGTGATGTGCTTCAAAGCCACCGCCTTGATATCGAGCCTGTAATCGTTCTTCTGTTTTTCAGCGCCGTGGCACTCGTAGCAGTGCTTTTCGAAGATCGGCTGCACTTCGCGCACGAAATCCACCGCGAGGGCGGGCGTGGTGCAGGCGATGAGGAGGCAAATAGGACGCATGATCTCTCATACGGCATCCGCAGCCTCATTTCATACGACGTTCATTCGATGGCGGCACCTTGCCGCTCACCGGATCGCGACTATAGAACGTGATGCCCTTCACCACCCTCGGTCTGTCGCCATCCCTCTTGAGCGCCGTCAGCCATTACATCACGCCGACGCCGGTGCAGGAGGCGGCCATTCCCGTGGTGCTGAAAGGGGGCGATGTGCTGGCCTCGGCGCAGACGGGTTCCGGCAAGACGATGGCCTTTGTGCTGCCGCTGCTGCAGCGGTGGCTCGCGGTCCGTCTGGAGAGGCCGCGCCGAGTTCACACCTTGATCCTGGTGCCCACGCGTGAGCTGGCGGCGCAGGTCACGGAGACGGTGCTGCGTTGCTCCGTGCATCTGCCGGAGCGGATCAAGGTCGTGAGTGCGATCGGCGGTGTCTCGATCAATCCGCAGATGATGGCGTTGCGTGGTGGCGCGGATTTTGTGATCGCCACGCCAGGCCGTTTGCTGGATCTGGTGGATCAAAATGCGCTGCATCTCGACCACATCGCCGCGCTGGTGCTCGATGAGGCGGATCGGATGCTTGATCTGGGTTTCGCCGAGGAAGTGGCGCGGGTGCTGGCCCTGCTGCCGAAGCGTCGGCAAAACCTGCTCTTCTCCGCCACGTTTCCTGAGGCGATCGAATCGTTAGCCCAAAAACTGCTGCGCGAGCCCACACGCATCGAGATCGACTCAGCGCCCACGGAGATGCCCGTCATCGAGCAACGCGCCATCGAGGTGGATGAACACAAGCGCACGCCGCTGCTGCGGCATTTGATCAAGACGGAGGGCTGGAAGCGTGTGCTGGTCTTTGTGGCCAAGCAATACTCCGCCGAGCATGTGGCGGACAAACTGCGGCGGAATGGGATCAGCGCCGTGGCGTTTCACGGCCAGCTCAGCCAGGGCGCACGCAGCCAGGCTTTGGCCGCCTTCAAAGACTCGCAAATCCAGGTGCTCGTGGCCACCGATCTCGCCGGACGCGGACTCGACATCGTGCAGCTCCCCGTGGTGGTGAACTACGACCTGCCACGCTCGGCATTCGATTACACACACCGCATCGGCCGCACAGGCCGCGCCGGCGAGGCCGGCATCGCTGTGAGCTTCATCACCGCAGCGGCGCATGCGCATTTTTGCTTCATCGAAAAGCGCCACCATCTCACCATCCCTCGCGAGCACATCCCCAGCTTCGAGCCTCATGATGAAGCACCGACGCCGTCCAGCACCGGCGGCATCAAAGGCCACCGCAAAAGCAAGAAGGACAAGCTGCGCGAGGCTGCCGCTCGATAGGACGGGTCACTCTGGCACCTTGACCGCTCGTTCCGCGATCAGCTCCGCCAGTGTGGCCAGCTCGGCACTTGGCTTCCCCTTCGGCTGAACCAGCAAAAGCTCTGTCTTCGGCACCGGCTCGGCCAGTTTCACGAAAACGCAGCCCGTGTGCGGCAGCTTCTGCGCATGCTCGGGCATCAAAGCGATGCCATCTCCCGACGCGACGCCCGCGAGCATCAGCGAGAGTGAATCGACCTCGCTCACGATCTGCGGATCAAAGCCCGCCGCCTTACAGATGCCGCGTAAAAACTCGCGCCGCCCCGGAAACACCGCGTCGCTGAGCGAGATGAAGGACTCGCGGGCCAGCGCGGCCAGTTTGAGCGTTTTCTTCGCCGTCAGTGAATGATCCTCCGGCAGAACCACGCCCATTTTATTGCGTGACAGCCTCCGCACGGCGAAAAGCTCACGATCCGCCTCCTCGATGTTGCCGAGGATGGCCGCGTCGAGTTCGTGACTGCGCAGACGGTCGAGCTGCGCACGCGGAGGCAGCTCAAAAAGGCTCACTCGAGCCTTCGGATGCCGCTGGCGGAACTCCCGCATCGCCGGAGCCACCAGATCATCGAGAAAGATCGAGAGAAAGCCCAGCCGCAACGTGCGCGGCGCATCACCAAACCGCTCGCGAAGCTGCTGGGCGGAGGTTTCCGCATCGCAGATGATCTGGCGGGCCTTCGGCAGAAAAAACCGCCCCGCGTCCGTCAGCACGATGCGCTTCTTCACGCGATCAAACAGCGCCACACCCAGCTCCGCCTCCAGCGCTGCGATTTGCCGACTCAGCGCCGGCTGCGTCACATGCAGCCTCTGCGCCGCGCGGGAAATGCTCATGTCCTCCGCCGCAGCGGTGAAGTAGCGCAGTTGATGAAATTCCATGCGGCATCTTGCTGCGGGACTTCATTACCGCAAGGCATGAACTTGCTTCCGCATCGGCATTGGCTGAAGGCGCGGGGATGCGGAAATATCGTACCGTTATGAAAACCAAACGACGCCAGTTCATCGCTCAGGCAGCGCTCGCGCTTCCAGTCGCGGGCTGTGTGGCCACCAACTCCTCCCAAACCATGAAACTCACTCTTCGCAAATCCGACGAACGCGGCCACGCCAATCACGGCTGGCTCGACAGCTATCACACCTTCTCCTTCGCCGATTACTATGATCCGGCGCACATGGGCTTTCGCAGCCTGCGAGTCATCAACCAGGACATCATCACTCCCGGCGCGGGCTTTCCCACGCATCCGCACGCGGACATGGAAATCTTCAGCTACATCCTCTGGGGTGCGCTGGCGCACAAAGACAGCATGGGCAACGGTCGCACTCTGCTGCCCGGCCAAATCCAGCTCATGAGCGCTGGCAAAGGCGTCACGCACAGCGAGTTCAATCCCTCGAAGACCGAAGGTGCCTCGCTCCTGCAAATCTGGATTCGCCCGCGTCAGCGCGGCCTCACGCCCAGCTACACCGAGTGGCATCCCGATCCGGCGAATGAAAACGAACCGAAAGTCCTCGTCATTTCGCCTGATGGCCGCGAAGGCAGCGCCACCATCCACCAAGACGCCGACATCTACCGCGTGCGCCTTCCCAAAGGCCAAACCATCACCCACGAGGTCCAAACCGGTCGAGGCGTGTGGTTCCAGCTCATCAAAGGCAGCGTCACCGCGCACGGCAGCACGCTGAAGCCCGGCGACGCCTTCTCCACCGAAGACACCGGCACGCTGACCCTCAACGCCACCGAAGACGCCGAAGCTCTCCTCTTCGACCTCGCTTAATCCCATCATCACTCCACAACTCCAACACTCCATCCTCATGAAACACGCATCCACCCTCGCCTCCGTCCTTCTCGGTCTCGCCTTCATCACCTTTGGCGCGAACTTCTTCCTGAACTTCATCCCGATGCCCGCCGATCCATCGCCAGCCGACGCGCCGCACAAGCTCTTCATGGCCGCGATGTTCCCCACGGGCTACCTCGCCTTCGTGAAGGTGCTGGAGATCCTCGGCGGACTGCTCGTCGCACTGCCAAAAACTCGTAACATCGGCCTCCTGGTGCTCGGACCGATCATCGTGAACATCGTCGCCTTCCACGTCTTCCTCACCCAAGGCGCTGGCCTCACCGATCCTCCCATCCTCGTCATCGGCATCCTCTCCGCCTTCCTCCTCTTCACCGAGCGCAAAGCCTGGCTCGGCCTCGTGAAGTGACCTCCATCATCCATATCCCTCACGCTCGATCACCGACTCAATCTGCGGCTTTAACTCAACCAGATGCGTGGTGGCGATGCGCCAGACAATGTCCCAGTTCACATCGAAATAGTCATGCACCAGGATATGCCGCGTTTTCTCCACCTTCGCCCAAGGCACTTGGGGATGGCGTTGCTGCAAATCATCGCTGAGCTTGAAAACCGCCTCGCCGAGGATCTCGATATGCTTCAACACGAAGAATCGCAGGAGCTCGTCCGCGTCGAAAGCGCCCCGGTCGTCCAGCGGATGCCTTTCGATCGCGGCGATGGCATCCAGGATGTCCTGAAGCCGCGCAGCATCTCCTCGCGGCCCTTTCATGGCTCCACGGCCGCCTCCTCGATCTCGCGTTTCAGGCGGTCGCGCATCCAGCGGTGCTCGGTAAGCACATCCACCGAGCATCCTAAGATGTTTTGGAGCCGGTCTTGCAGTTCCACCAGGTTAAAGACATCCATCTCGGGCCTCATCCGCACGATGAAATCGATGTCGCTGTCCTCGCGGTCGTCCCCCCGCGCCACCGAGCCAAACAACCGGATACGATCCGCCCCAAGGGCCGAGGCGGCCCCGAGGATCGCGTCGCGGTGGTTGTGTACAAGTTCGCGCTTGGTCATGCCCCATTCGTAACACGCCACATCAAATCATAAATCAAAAATCGTAAAACATAAATCCCCCCATGACCACCTCCGAACTCCAAACCCTCCTCGCCTCCGCGAACGCACCGCTGCTCGTGCAGGTGTTGCCCGAGGAAATCTTCGCCGCGAAGCGCATTCCAGGTTCCAAGCAGGCTTGCGTGTATGAAGTGGCCTTCTTCGATCAAATCGCCGCTCTCACGACCGACAAAGCCCGCGCCATCATCGTCTATGGCGCGGGCAGCGGCTCGCTCGATGCCAAGGTGGCGGCTGAAAAGCTCACTGCGGCCGGCTTTCCGAATGTGACGGCTTTCGAAGGCGGTCTCGATGCGTGGAGTGCCGCCGGATTGCTTTTTGAAGGCGAAGGTACGCTACCAGCCGCGCCTCTGCTCAGCGGCACCTTCCGCGCGGACACGGAGCAAAGCCTCATCCGCTGGACCGGGCGCAATCTCTTCAACCATCACAGCGGCACCGTGCGCCTCGCCGAGGGCGAGATTACGCTGCGCGACAACGCGCTCGTGGCCGCCCGCTTCCGCATCGCGATGGACAGCATCGCCTGCGAAGACATCAGCGACTCCGCGATGAACCAGATGCTCATCGCGCATCTGCACAGCGATGACTTCTTCGATGTCGCCCATCATCCCGTGGCCGAGTTCATCGCCGAAAGCATCACGCCGCTCGCCACCTGCACCGACGGCACACCGAACTACCTCCTGCGCGGCCAGTTCACGCTGCGCGGCATCACCCGCGAGATCGAGTTCCCTATCCTCGTCGCCACCGCCGATGGCCAGCGCCTCACCGCACAGGGCGTGCTCGACCTCGACCGCACCCAGTTTGGCAGCGTTTACGGCTCCGGACGACTCTTCCGCTTCCTCGGCAAACACATCGTCAACGACCACATCCACCTTCACATCAAGCTCCACGCCGATCTCCAACCGTGACACAGACACTCCTGTCTGTGCCCAATAAAAAAAGGCAAGAGTGCCTGTTTCACTGCTCTCCCCATCATCACTCCAAAACTCCACCACTCCATGAAACTCCTCTCCCCACTCACCGCCGGTGCCCTCCATCTCCCCAACCGCGTCCTCATGGCCCCGCTCACGCGTTGCCGTGCCGATGCCGATCACAATCCCACGCCGCTCATGGCCGAATACTACGCGCAGCGTGCCAGCGCCGGTTTGATCATCGCCGAGGCCACGATGGTCATGGAGGGCAATTCCTCCTTCTGGATGGAACCCGGCATTTACTCCGACGCGCAAGTCCAAGGCTGGAAAGCCGTCACCGATGCCGTGCACGCCAAAGGCGGTCAAATTGTGCTCCAGCTCTGGCATGGCGGTCGCGCTTGTCATCCGTTGCTCAATGGCGGTGCCCAACCCGTCGCCCCGAGCGCCATTCCGATCACCGGCGATGAAGTTCACACACCCGAAGGCAAGAAACCCTACGTCACGCCGCGTGAACTCCGCGAAGACGAGATCCCCGGCATCGTCGCGGGGTTCAAAAAGGCTGCCGAGAATGCCCAAGCGGCCGGTTTTGACGGCGTGGAGGTCCATGGAGCCAACGGCTACCTCCTCGACGAATTCCTCCGCGATGGCTCCAACAAGCGCAGCGGCCCATACGGCGGTCCCTTGGAAAATCGCGCCCGTTTGATGCTCGAAGTGCTCGATGCCGTCATCAGCGTCTGGGGCGCGGATCGCGTCGGATTGCGCATTTCGCCGCTCAACAGCTACAACAGCATGATCGACAGCGATCCCGTCGGTGTCACCACCTACATCGCCCAGCAGTGCAGCACGCGCGGAATCGCCTACCTCCACATGATGCGAGCCGATTTCTTCCAAGCCCAGCAAGGCGATGTCATCACGCCCGCCCGCCAGCACTTCAAAGGCACGCTCATCAGCAACATGGGCTACACCGCCGATGAAGCCGAACAAGCCATCAGCGAGGGCAAGCTCGACGCCGTCGCCTTTGGCACCAGCTTCCTCGCCAATCCCGATCTGCCCGCTCGCATCGCCGCGAAAGCGCCGCTCAATGCGCCGAATCCCGCGAAATTCTATTCGCCCGGCCAAGAGGGCTACACCGACTACCCCGCGATGTCGTGAGCACGCCCATCCATCCCGGCGTCCGCATCGGCCACGTTCACCTGAAGGTGGCCGATCTGGAGCGCTCGCTCGCCTTTTACTGCGGCGTGCTCGGCTTTCAGCTCACGCAGCGCTACGGACTCGGCGCGGCCTTCGTCTCTGCTGGCGGCTACCATCATCACATCGGCCTCAACACATGGGAAAGCCGTGGCGGCAAAGCTCCGCCGCCCGGCACCACTGGCCTCTATCACGTCGCCCTTCTTTATCCTGATCGCAAAGCTCTCGCCGATGCCCTGCGACGCCTCATCGAGCATCAAATCCCCCTCGACGGTGCCGCCGATCACGGCGTCAGCGAAGCCCTCTACCTCAAAGACCCCGACGGCAACGGCCTCGAACTCTACGTGGACCGCGATCCTTCCGAATGGCCGCGTGATGCCAACGGCGAACTCGCCATGAGAACGGGGCCGCTCGATCTGGAGACCTTGTTGTCCTTAGAGTGACCGGTCATTTGATTTTTTGACCGGCTAGCGATGGCGGAGAGGGAGGGATTCGAACCCTCGGTTGCCTTTCGACAACGTCTGATTTCGAGTCAGGTGCCTTCAACCACTCAGCCACCTCTCCTTCGAATCGCAAGCGGCGATGAGACTAGCGCCCGGCTCAGGTATTGCAAGGCATGCTTCCACCATTTTCCGTGCAAATAACCGGCCCGCCGCCAAGATGCTGCCCATGGCCACTGAGCAACGCGATTGGTATGACACGCCCCTTTATTACGACATCATCTTCGACGACGGCACGAAGCAGGAAGCTGATTTCCTCGAAGGTGCCCTCGTGAAGCACGGCGGCAAAGGGAAGCGCCTTCTCGAACCTGCCTGCGGCAGCGGCCGCCTGGCGCTGGAGATGGCTGGTCGGGGCTGGGACGTGAGCGGCTTCGATGGCAATGCACACATGATCGCCTTTGCGAAGGAACGGATCGCCAAGGCAGGTCTGAAGGCCGCTTTGTGGGAAGATTGGATGCAGAGCTTCACGCTACCGAAAGGTGTCCGTGGCAGCTTTGATATGGCGCATTGCCTCGTCAGTACCTTCAAATATCTCCACACGGAAAACCATGCGGTCGAGTGCTTGCGCCGTGTGGTTGCCTGCCTGCGAAAAGGCGGTCTTTTCTTCCTCGGCCTGCATTTGACCGATTACGACCGCAGCGGGCCGGAGCATGAACGCTGGGTGGCACGCCGTGGTTCCATCGAAGTCGTCTGCAACACCCACACCTGGCAAGCCGATCGCAAGACACGCCTCGAAGACCTCCGCACGCGGCTGAAAATCACCGATTCAGGCCGCACGCATCTCCAAGAGACCCGCTGGCAGTTCCGTACCTACAGTGCCGCCCAGCTCAAGAACCTCCTGCGCAAGGTGCCGGAGCTTGAGTTCATCGAATGCTACGATTTCACCTACGACCTCACCGAGCCGCGCCAGCTCGATGACAGCTACGCGGACGTGCTTCTCGTGCTGAGAAAGGTCTAAGCCGCGTTTGTAAACCTGCAGCGACGATGTGGCGAAGCAAAGTGGCCATCTCGCTCCGCGAAATGAGCGGGACGTTGGGCGCACTCAACGGTTCACGAAGTCCAGGCATCCTTCATGTTGGCGAAAGCCCTTTGCTCATCTTGCGGAGCAAGATGGCTACTCTGCTGGCGCGTCTCGTTGTCTCTAGATGGCTTTAAAATGCCCTAGCCGCCTCAAGTTGTCTCCGTCGGCAGCAGGATCGGAATACCGTCGTCGATGACGAAAACACGTGCGCCATCTTTGCTGATGAGCGCGGCTTTGACGCCATGCTTCGTGCATTCCTCCGCAGTCGCACGCCGCAGCGGCTGATGCGTGTCTGGGCAGCGCATCAGCGGGAGGAAGTCTTCGAGCCAGGAGGTATCGCTCATCAGTATTCAGCCATGGAAGGATCAATCTCCCGCGCCCAGGCGATGATGCCGCCGGAGATGTTCCAGACGTCGTTGAAGCCCAGCTCGCGCAACCGGCTCACGGCGCGGGCGCTGCGGCCGCCGCTTTTGCAGTGAACAAGGATGCGTTTGTCCTTCGGCAGCTCGCCGGTGCGGTTCTCCAGTTCGCCGAGGGGGATGAGCGTGGCCCCTGCGATGCGGCAGATGGCTTGCTCGTGTGGCTCGCGCACATCGAGGAGGAAGTGGTTGTCTCCGGCATCGCGGAGCTCTTTGAGTTCGTGAACGGTCATGGCTGGGAGGTCGGGGGATGCTGCGGGGGATTTGGGGATGCCGCAGAAGCCCTCGTAATCGATGGGTTGGGTGATGGTGGGTTGGTCGCCGCAGACCGGACAGTCCGGATCTCGGCGCAGGGTGAGCGTGCGGAAGCGCATGCTCAGCGTGTCGAGATGAAGAAGCTTGCCCAGCAGCGGCTGGCCGATGCCGGTGATCAGTTTGATGGCCTCCAGCGCCTGCATCGTGCCGATGAGGCCTGGCAGCACGCCGAGCACGCCGCCTTCCGCACATGATGGCACGAGGCCGGGCGGCGGAGGCTGCGGGCACATGCAGCGATAGCACGGGGCACCGAGATGCGGCGCGAAGACGCCCACCTGCCCGTCAAAGCGCAGGATGCTGCCATACACATTCGGCTTCTTCAGCCACACGGCCACGTCGTTGCTCAGGTAGCGAGTGGGGAAGTTATCCGTGCCATCGATGATCACATCGTAATCGGCGGCGATGCGCAGGGCGTTCTTGGCGGTGAAGCGCTCGGGATAAAGCTGCACGTCGAGATGCGGATTGATGTCCAGCAGGCGCTCGCGGGCCGCATCGAGCTTCTTCCGGCCGAGGTCTTTTTGCCCAAAGAGGATCTGCCGCTGCAAATTGGTCACTTCGACGACATCCGGGTCCACGAGGCCCAGCCCGCCGATGCCCGCCGCGGCCAGGTACATCGTGATCGGCGATCCCAGACCGCCCGCGCCGATGCACAGCACCCGCGCCGCCTTCAGCTTCCGCTGGCCCTCGATCCCGAATTCGGGAATCGCGAGGTGCCGGGCATAGCGGCGCAGTTCGTCAGGGTTGAGGTCGGGCATGATGGTTTAACGATACACATCTCCGCGATGGCGAACACGGAAGACTCTCACCACACGAATGGTTTCGGCGATTTCATACAGCACCCGGTAGTCTCCGACGCGAATGCGCCAGTCTGCCTTGCTCCCCGAGAGTTTTTTGGCTCCCGTCGGCCGAGGATTGCGGGCCAGCCCGAGGATAGCGTCCTCCGCCCGCAGTCGCACCGATGGTGCCAGCCTTCGCAGGTCTTTTTCAGCCGTTCGCTCGATGAAAACCTCAAACACGGCTCGCAGGACGGTTTTCAGCCAGATAAGCCGAGAAGGGGCGGAAGGACAGCTTGCGCTGGCGGGCCTCACGCATCGCCGCTCGATTCTCGGCGTCCTCCAGGCGTTCGATCAGCCGTTCATACTCCCGCAGCGGCAGGATGATGGACATCGGCTTGCCGCCGCGTGTAATCAGCTCGGCTTTGGAGGATTTGGTGGGCATGCGGCTTTTTAACGGATGAACCGCCCCCGGTAAAGCGCCAGCTTGCAGGCTCACCCCGCGCCGCCTAATCTCCCCTCATGCCTGATTGGACTCCCCCAACCCCTGTCAATCTGGTCGATCTCGGCTTTATGGACTCGCGTTCGAAGCTCATCGACCTCGCCGCCTTCCTCGACCGCGTGCAACGCGCCGGCCAGGACGGTGATTTCCGCGTACAAGCGCTGAAAAACGCCCTCACGCTACTTTCTCAAGACAAACCGCAGCGTGCCAAGGACGTCCTCCTCAGCTTCAGCGACCCCAGCACCGAACCCATCGCCCAAGCCACCATGCAAGGCGCCATCGGAGCCTTCAAAGCCTGAACCAACAACCAAGAACGAGGAACCAAGAACTTCCCCGATGAACTACATCGAACCCCACGGCCACATGGTCAGCCGCACCACGGACGACTACGAGCGCATGGCGCTCGCCGGTTGCCAGGCCATTTGCGAGCCTGCCTTCTGGGCCGGTTTTGACCGCGCCAGCGCCGACGGCTTCTACGACTACTTCCGCCAGATCACCGAGTATGAGCCGAAGCGTGCCGCCAAGTTCGGCATCAAGCACTTCTGCTGGCTCTGCATCAATCCCAAGGAGGCCGAGGACACCAAACTCGCCGAAGAAGTCATCGCCCTCATCCCGCAGTTCATCGACAAGCCCGGCGTGCTCGGCATCGGCGAGATCGGTTTGAACAAAAACAGCCGCAACGAGCTGAAAATCTTCGAGCAGCATGTGCAGGTGGCGCAGGATCACGACCAGCTCGTGCTCATCCACACCCCGCACTTGGAAGACAAGCTCAAAGGCACGCGCCTCATCGTCGAGGCGCTGAAAAACTTCCCCAAGATCAAGCCCGAGCGAGTCATCATCGACCACGTCGAGGAGCACACCATTGATCATGTGCTCGATCACGGCTTCTGGGCCGGCATCACGCTCTATCCCGAGAGCAAATGCACCCCGAACCGCGCCATCGACATGCTGGAGCACCGCCACGCTGAGCGCATCTGGATGAACAGCGCCTGTGACTGGGGCATCAGCGATCCCCTCGCCGTCCCCAAGACCATGCAAGCCATGCGCCACCGCGGCTGGACCCCCGAAATGATCCAACGCGTCGCCTGGGACAATCCCCGCGCCTTCATGGGGCAGTGTGAGAAATTCACGCTGTGATTAGAGTGGTCTCACCGCGACCACGGCGGATTAAATCGCCTCTCACTTCACATAGTCCCCACCCGTGAGGCTCTTCAAAACGGACTTCTGCCACGTGCGGAGCTTGGTTTGCAGTTGTTGGACTCGCTCCCGCTGCTGGTTGGTGAGATCGTTTTTCTCTTCGGGGTCGGCTTCGAGATCGAAGAGTTCGGTTTTGGCATGGGCGGCTTTTTTGCCGTCGTGGATGACGAGCTTGTGGTGGCCGTCGAGGATGGCGCGGGGGCCGAGGAAGTCGGCTTCGATGATCTCGCCGGGGTGGCGGATGTTTTTGAAGTCGCGCGTGGCCTTGCCGCCGGAGAGCTTGGCGAGCGGGGTGGTGCCTTCCTGCTGCTTCGGGGCGATGTAGGGCTCGGTTTGGAGGCCGTTGAAGCGAGCGGTGTTGTAGTCCCAGAGAAAGATCGGCGATGGGCGCTCGGTCATCGTGCCATCGAGCACGGGCGTGAGGTCGATGCCGTCGAGCGGTCGTTTGGGCAAAGGCTGGCCGGTGAGCGCGGCGAGCGTGGGCAGCAGATCGCTGGTGTGCGCGACGACCTGGCTCGTGCGCGGTGCTTGGATGCGTGCCGGCCATTCGATGAGGCCGGGGACGAGCGTGCCGCCTTCATACATCTGACCCTTCACTCCGCGATGAGGCCGCACGAGCGATCCATCGGGCGAGGTGCCGTTGTCGCCGCAGTAAAAGAGCAGCGTGTCCTCACGCAGGCCGGTGGCGGCGAGATGTTTTCTCAATTGTCCGATGGCGCGGTCCATCGCGGTGATCTCGGCGTAGCGCTCGCGCAGCACCTCGCCCTGCGGTCGCGTGACGGGAGCGCCAGTTTCGTTCGAGGTGAGGCGTACTTTGTTCTTCGCGTATTTCGCAGGCAGGTCGTCGTAGAGCGCCAGATCCTGTGGCAGGCCGCTGTAGGGCTCGTGCGGCGAGCCGAACCAGATGACGGTGAAGAACGGCTTCGCGTCCTTCTTCACGCGGTCGATGAATTGCATCGCCTCGCGCACGAGAATCTCGGAGCTCTCGCCTTCAAAGACCTGCGGCGGGCCACCGTTGCGTGAGAGCGAGGGGTTCAACTCGAAGAAGTTGTCGTGCGAGAGCCACTCATGAAAGCCCATCGCGCCCGGATTTGTCGGCGAGCCTGCTTTGACCGTGCCGACATGCCATTTGCCGAAATGCGCACACTGGAAGCCCGCTTTCGAAAGCACATGCGCCGCGGTGATCTCCTCCGGTCGGAACGACCAGCCGGGCGCGAAGGTGCCCATGCGGTTCGGATGCCGTCCCGTGAGAAAGCTCGCGCGTGTGGGCGAGCAGCTCGGATGCGCCGAGTGAAACCGCTCAAGCCTCAGCCCCTGCGCCGCCATTTCATCGAGTGTGGGCGTCTTCACATGTGGATGCTCGTGGTAGCCCGTCTCCTCCCAGCCTTGGTCATCGCCCATCATGAGGATGATGTTCGGTGCGGCGAAGAGCGCAGGGCAAAGGGCGAAGAGAAAGAAAGCGAGGAGCTTCATGGTGTCGTTGAGGTCACTTGGATGTCATCCAGTTCGATGCCGGCTTCGCCGCCGTTTTGCATCCAGAGGAGTTTGCGCTTGGTGGCATTGAAATTGGCTCGCTTGAGGGTTTTGGACCATGTTTTGCCATCGAGCGTGAGGATGACCTCCTCGCCACGGAAAATGAGTTTCACCACACGCCAGGTGTTGGCGCTTAGATCGACTTTTTCGAGCGGAAGGAACTCATTCAGGCGGAAAGCGCCGCTTTTCGGATCTGCCGGGCGGCCGGTGTTTTGCCGCAGTGGATGATTCGCGTCCTTCGAATGCGCATCGACCTGCAATTGTACGCCTTCGCGCAGCAATTTCACGCGCAGCATGTGGTCCTCGCTGCCAAAGCCGTCGTTCCCATCGACGAAGAACCACAACCACCCACCTGCCGTGAGGTGACGGTAGCGAAAGGAGATCGTGAGGTCCTTCCCATCGACGGGCAGATAGACCATCGGCGGATATTTCCCGCCGCTGGAGCCACGCGTCCACAGCACGCCCTCGCGAACACTCGTGTTCTTATTTGGGATCGGCGTCAGAAAACCCTTCGCATCGAAATCCGGCCCGAAGGTTTCGTGAATCGGCTCGAAAGCGATGCTGGTGGAGACGAAAAGGAAGATGAAAAGAAGTCGCGGCATGGCGCTGGAACGAGCGAGACATCGCGAGTCTAGCGTCAGCACCGCTTCCAAGTTGTTTCTGGAATGATCGTTCTTTAAATCGAGACCTCGGAATCGTCGTCGCCTGCATCGCTTAGGGCTTTGAGGATCATGCCTGCTGCGACGGTGTTGTTCGTCTGCTCATCCACGAGGACGAAGCTGCCCGTGGTGCGGTTCTTCGAATAAGAATCAAAGAAGATGGGCGTGGCGCAGCGGATGCGCACGCAGCCGATGTCGTTGAGGTGGAACTCTTTGTTCTCGCCGCTCTTTTCGAGGGTGCTGATGTTCACTTTGTAATGCACCTCGGTGACGACGGCGCGGACGTCATTCGTCGTGTGGCGCAGATGGAAGCGACCACGCGGTTTGAGGGTCTTTTTGTCGGCGAACCAGCAGATCATGGCATCGAATTCTTCCGTAGATTGCACGGGTTCATTGGCTTTCACGATCATGCCGCCGCGGGAGGTGTCGATCTCGTCGGCGACGGTGATGCTGTAGCTGAGTTGGGGGATGGCTTCCTGCTGCTCGCCATCGAAAGTGTGGATGCCGGTGATCTTCGTCTTCATCTCGGACGGATAGACGAGCACGTCATCGCCTACGCGGAAGGTGCCGCTGGCCATGCGACCTGCGAAGCCACGGTAGTCGTGCAAATTGCCGAGTTTGGCGTCTTCGCGGTCCGAGATGGGTCGTACGACCCACTGCACGGGGAAACGGGCCGCATCGGCGGCGGTTTCGCTGTGCACCTGCACGGTTTCGAGGTGCTGGAGCAAGGACGGGCCGGTGTACCAAGGTGTGGCCTCGGATTTCTCGACCACGTTGTCGCCATTGAGAGCGCTCATCGGGATTGGCGTGACCTGCGGCAGGTTTTCGAGGCCGCTGGCGAACTTCATGTACTCGCCCACGATCTTGTCATAGACGGCTTGGTCGAAGTTCACGAGGTCCATCTTGTTCACTGCCAAAACGATGTGCCCAATGCGCAGCAAGCTGGCGAGGTAGGTGTGACGCATCGTCTGCTCGATGACGCCGAGACGGGCATCGATCAAAATGATGGCCAAATCGGCCGTGGAGGCGCCGGTGACCATGTTGCGGGTGTATTGAATGTGCCCCGGCGTGTCGGCGATGATGAATTTGCGCTTCGGCGTGGCGAAGTAACGATAGGCCACGTCGATGGTGATGCCCTGCTCGCGTTCGGCGCGAAGGCCGTCGGTGAGCAACGCGAGATTCACATGCGCATCGCCGCGACGCTTCGAGGATTCTTCGACAGCGAGGAGCTGGTCTTCGAAGATGGATTTGGAATCATACAGCAAGCGGCCGATGAGCGTGCTTTTGCCGTCGTCCACGCTGCCAGCGGTGGTGAAACGAAGAAGAGAGGATTCGGTAGGATTGACGAGAACGTCCATGATCTGGGGAAAGTGGTGTGGGTGTTGGGTGCTGCGGTTCTCGGAATGATTTAGAAGTACCCTTCCTTCTTGCGGTCCTCCATGGCCGTTTCGCTGCGTTTGTCGTCGGCGCGGGTGCCGCGTTCGGTTTGGCGGGCGGCGGCGACTTCGGCGACGATGTCGTCGATGGTGCTAGCGGTGGATTCGACGGCGCCGGTGCAGGTGGCATCGCCGACGGTGCGGAAGCGGATGGTCATTTCCTTCACGCGGGGTTTTTCTTCGTCGAGCAGAGGGATGATGCCGGTGCTGGCGTCGAGAAGCTGGCCGTGGCGCTCGATGATCTTGCGCTGGTGGCTGAAGTAGAGACTCGGAAGCGGGATGTTTTCCTGGCGGATGTATTGCCAGATGTCCATTTCGGTCCAATTCGAGAGCGGGAAGACGCGGAAGTGCTCACCGAAGTGTTTGCGGCCGTTGAAGATGTTCCAAAGCTCGGGGCGCTGATTCTTCGGATCCCACTGGCCGAATTCGTTGCGGTGGGAGAAGAAGCGTTCCTTGGCGCGGGCCTTCTCTTCATCGCGGCGACCGCCACCGAGGCAGGCGTCGAACTGATGCTCCTCGATGGTGTCGAGCAGTGTGACGGTCTGCAGCTTGTTGCGGGAGGCGTTGTGGCCTTTTTCTTCCTGCACGCGACCTTCGTCGATGGATTTCTGCACGAGGCCGACGACGAGATCCGCGCCGATTTCCTGCACGAACCAGTCGCGGTATTCCATGGCCTCAGGGAAGTTGTGGCCGGTATCGACATGCAGGAGCTTGAAGGGCAAACGGGAAGGATAAAACGCCTTCCGAGCGAGCCAGGCCATCACGATGGAGTCTTTGCCGCCGGAGAAAAGCAGCGCGGGCTTTTCAAACTGCGCGGCGGTTTCGCGGAGGATGTAGATGGCCTCGGATTCGAGGAATTGAAGATGCGTGATGGCGGACATAACGGATTAAATGACGGCGAAGGCTTTGAGGAGATTGCGAGTGCTCACGGCGATGACAAGAAGACCGACAAAAATCATGAAGGGCTTGTGCGGGATGCGCTTGGCGGCCCAGGCTCCGAGCGGGGCGGCGATCACGCCACCGATGGCGAGGCCGAGGATGATGCTCCAATGCGTGAGGCCGATGGTGAGGAAAAAGGTGATGCTGGCGGCGAGCGTGACGAAGAATTCGACCGCATTCACGCTGCCGACGGTGATGCGCACGTCATTGCCCCGCACGATGAGGTTCGAGGCGACAATCGGGCCCCAGCCACCACCACCCATGGCATCGACGAGCGCTCCAAAAAAACCCAGAGGCGTGAGGTGCGTGGTCACATTTTTGGGAGCCACGCGAACGAAGGCTTTGATGACGATGACGATGCCCATGAGGATCAAATAGCCAGAAACCCAGGGCTTTAGCACGTCACCGATGCTGGAGAGTAGATACGCCCCAATGATGGCACCGATGACCGCCGGGATGAGCAGTCGGCGAAACAAAAAGCGGTCCACATTGCCAAAGGCGTGATGCGAAATGGCCGACGCACCGGTCGTGAAGCACTCTGCGGCATGCACCGTGGCACTCGTGGCCGCCGGAGGCACGCCGAAGGCCATGAGCAGCGACGAAGCGCTGACGCCGTAGGCCATGCCGAGCGCACCATCGATGAGCTGGGCGACAAAACCCGCGGCGATGTAGAGCAGGAAATCTGGAGGGAGATCGGGCATGGGCGCTTACGCTTTATCAGTGACGAGCTTCGCGTGCAGGCCGCATTCGTGTTTTTCATCGCCCTTGGCAGGATCGTAGTAGGTGCGCTCGTTCGGCAGCGCATGCTCCAGGAGATAGGCGTCCATCTCGACAGGGGTCCAGTCGAGGATGGGGTTCACTTTGAGGCAGTTGAACTTCGCGTCCCACATGAAAGGAACCAGCGTGGCGGCACGCTGCGGGTTCTGCTCGCGGCGCAGCGCGGTGATCCACACTTTCGGGGCCAGTTCACGCATGCCGCGCTCGAAGGGCTCCAGCTTCATGATGCGGCTGAAGGACTCCACACGCTCCACTTCGTCCGGCATCGGCACCTGGCCGCCATTCAGCGCCAGCCAGTGGGCAGCGGTCATGAGCGGCAGGTAGGGCTTCAAATTAAGCGTGAGCTGGGCGCGGCACTTTTCGGCGAAACGGTAGGTTTCCGGCAGATTCGTGCCGTGGTCGATCCAGAGCACCGGAACGTCGGCATTGGCCTTCGTGACCAAATGCAGGATCACGGCCTCATAAGGGCGGAAATTCGTCGTCACGGCCGCCTGGCCGTCGGCATGAGCGAGGGCGATTTCGATGATTTCCGAGGGCGATTTGCCTTTGGCTTCATCATTGAGGGCGGCGATTTGTTCGGGATTCATGAGCGGGGCGCGATTTATTCACCTGATTCCCGATGTGTAAAGTAGGAAATAGCGATTTGCGGGCCTCCCGATGAGGACTCTTGCCGCCGGAGGCTCGGCCCACTACAAAGCGGGCCGCCCATGCGTTCCCCGGCCCGCCTTTCCACTGCTGATGAAGCCATCGCCGCCATTCCATCGGGCGTTACGATTGCTGTGGGCGGCTTTGTGGGGGCCGGGCATCCCGAAATGCTCACCGCAGCGCTGGAACGGCGCTTTTTGGAAACGGGCACGCCGACGGATCTCACGCTTTTTTACTGCGCCGGCCAGGGGGATCGCGGCGAACGCGGCCTGAACCACCTCGCCCATCGCGGCCTGCTCAAGCGCATCATCGGCGGCCACTGGAACCTCGCGCCGAAGCTCGGTACCCTCGCGTTGGCGAACGAAGTCGAGGCTTACAACCTGCCCCAAGGCGTGCTGAGCGTGCTCACGCGGGAAATCGCGGCGAAACGCCCGGGGCTCATCACCCAGGTGGGCCTGAACACCTTCATCGACCCCATCTACAGCGGCGGAAAACTCAACGCTCGCACCACCGAGCCGCTCGTTGAGCGTCTGGAACTCGATGGGCAGACGTGGCTGCGCTACAAACCGGTGCCCATCCACGTCGCCCTCATCCGGGCGACCTACGCTGATGCTCGTGGCAATCTCAGCATGGAAGGCGAGGGCCTCATCGGCGAGGTGCTCTCGCTGGCCCAAGCGGCGAAAAACCACGGCGGCTTCGTCATCGCCCAGGTGGAGAGCGTCGTGGATGCGCTGCCGGACCCGAAAGCCGTCCGCGTGCCAGGCATCCTCGTCGATCACCTCGTCACCAGCGGTGGTGTGATGCACGACCAGACCTTTGGCGAGGTCTTCAACGAAGATTTCGTCGTCACGAATGCCAGCGGCTTCGACCTGCCTGTCATGCCCGAGTCCGATCGCAAACGCATCGGCGCCCGTGCCTTGCAGGAGATCCGGCCCGGCGACATCGTGAACCTCGGCATCGGCCTTCCTGAGGCCGTGGCGATGGTCGCGGCGGAAACAGGCCGCTTGAGTGAATTCACGCTCACCGTCGAGAGCGGCCCCATCGGCGGCGTGCCGGCCTCAGGCCTCAGTTTTGGATGCAGCCACTGCCCGGAGGCCATCATCGATCAGCCCGCGCAGTTCGACTTTTACGATGGCGGCGGTCTCGACATCGCCGTTCTCGGTGCCGTCGAAATCGACGCCGAGGGCAGCGTGAATGTCGCCAGCCTCGGCGATCGCTTTGCCGGCGTCGGTGGCTTCGTCAACATCGCCCAGGCCGCTCGCCGCCTTGTCTTTTGCTGCACGTTTCAGGCCAAGGGGAACGCCAAATTTGTGAAGCACATCCAGCATGTGTGCTTCCACGGCCCCTCCGCTCTCGCCCGCGGCCAAAAGGTGCTTTACGTCACCGAGCGAGCGGTCTTCGAGCTCACCTCCAACGGCCTCCGCCTCCTCGAAGTGGCTCCGGGCTTCGAGGTTCAACGCGACGTGCTCGACCAGATGGAGTTTGCGCCTGCAAATGGTCGGGAAGGTGCTTTTCACCGCTCTTGACCCCTTGACCACCTTGACGGCCCCGCTGCTCTGACCCATTGACCCGTATCCATGACTAAAAAACCCGTTGTTCTCATCATCCGCGACGGCTGGGGCATCAATCCCGGCGGCAAAGCTCAAGCACAAGCCAATGGCGATGCCACGCTGCTCGCGAAGACGCCTTTCCATGACCACCTTTACGCCACCTACCCGCGTGGCACCGTGAGCGCCAGCGGCGAGGACGTGGGGCTGCCGGAAGGCCAGATGGGCAACAGCGAAGTGGGGCACCTCAACCTCGGTGCGGGCCGCATCGTTTATCAAGACCTCACCCGCATCAACAAGAGCATCCGTGACGGCGAACTGGCGAAGATGCCCGTGCTCGTCGAGGCCTTCGAGAAGGCCAAGGGCAAGCGCCTCCACTTCCTCGGCCTCATCAGCGATGGCGGCGTACATTCGCACCAGGACCATCTCGCCGCGCTCTGCAATGCCGCGAAGGCCGCCGGCGTCACCGATTTGATGGTGCATGCCATCACCGATGGTCGTGATACGTCACCGACCGGCGGTGCGGCCTACATGGCCAAGCTGGAGGCCGATTTGAAACCTAGCGGTGCTCAAATCGCCACCGTGATCGGCCGCTACTACGCCATGGACCGCGACAAGCGCTGGGAGCGCAACAAACTCGCCTGGGATGCCATCGTGCTCGGTCGTGGTGAAGTGCGCAGCGATGCGCCGAGTGCCGCGGTGAAGGCGGCCTATCCGAGCGATCCGCGTGGCGATGAATTCATGCAGCCGATGATTTTTTCCAATGCCAACGAGCAGCGCATCCGCGATGGCGATGTCATCCTGTGGTTCAATTTCCGTGCCGACCGTGCTCGCCAGCTCAGCGAGGCCTTCTTGAAGGCCGACTTCGCCGGTTTCGACCGCGAAGTGACACCGAAGACCGGCTACTACACGCTCACCGAATACGACGCCACCTACACCGACCTCGGTGCCCGCGTCATCTTCGGCCCCGAGAGCCTCAGCAACAACCTCGGCCAAATCATCGCCGCCGCAGGCCTCACGCAGCTCCGCGCCGCTGAGACGGAAAAATACCCGCACGTCACCTTCTTCTTCAACAGCGGCATCGAAGAGCCCAATGTGGGCGAAGACCGTTATTTGGCCATTTCGCCCAAAGAAGTGCCCACCTACGACAAAAAGCCGCAGATGAGCGCTCCGGACCTCACGTTTGAGGTGCTGCGTCGTTTGGAAAAGTATGACGCCGTCATCATGAACTACGCCAATCCCGACATGGTCGGCCACACCGGCGTCGTGGAGGCAGGCGTGCATGCCTGCGAGACCATCGACCTCGGCGTGCGCATGATCGTGGAAAAAGTGCTCGAACTCGGTGGCAAGCTTTTCATCACCGCCGATCACGGCAATTGCGAGCAAATGCGCAACGCCGACGGCTCCCCGCACACCGCCCACACCACGAACCTCGTCCACGGCATCTACGTCGCAGCGGATTCCGCGAACTACACCGTCGCCAACGGCAAGCTCGCCGACATCGCGCCCACGCTGCTCGACATGCTCGGCGTGAAGCAACCGGCGGAGATGACGGGGAAGAGTTTGTTGGTGAGGAAATGATGCGGGCACTCCTGCCCGCATAACGAACGTCTCCCGATTCACGGTGCGGGCAAGAGTGCCCGCATCACTTCAAAAGCCATCGTTGTTCGTGGCTGAATGATTCCGGTTTGAGGCCTGCCTTCGCCGGATTCTCCGCGATATACTTCTGAAACTTTCTCAGCGAGTCCATGCCACGCACGATGTGGTCGAACGACTCGTCCATCCAAAGGGGGCCTCCGCTTCCGAGTTGCTCGTTGATTCGTCGTGCGCTGGCACCCTTCACGGGCCCCAGGAGCTTTGAAATCGGAACTTCGATGAGCGGCTTGAGCAGCAGGTGGACGTGATTGGGCATGATCACCCAGTCACCGAGCTCAAAGGAAACTCCGTCGTCGTGCTGCAAGCTGCGCACGACCTCAGCCCGCAGGTCCGAGTGACACAAAACACAGGTTCCATGGCCCGCATCCAGCCAGCGCTCCATACGCATGGTGAAGCGTCGGTGATACTCACGCTCGATCTCGGCTGCCCAGGGCGGCGGATGCATGGCAATCCAGCATGTCTTCTCGTCATTCCATTGAGCAGCAACTTCGCTCGGCACCGAATCCGCCAAGCGGAAGGTCACGAAGTAAATCGCACCCGGCTGCGTGAGATGGGGCAGGCGTCTTCGATACGACTTTCCAACCGCCTCCCAGTCAAAGGGCCAAAAATCTTGTGCAGTGATGGTCTTCACACCCCAAAAGTGATGCGGGCACTCTTGCCCGCAACGATGTTCTGGCGACATTCGAGGTGCGGGCAGGAGTGCCCGCATCACTCCAAACATCATGCGCCTCCTCTTCCTCTGCTCCCGCAACCATTGGCGCAGCCCGACGGCGGAGGCGTTGTATCAAAATGATCCGCGAGTCGAGGTGCGCAGCGCCGGGGTGAGTGCCTCGGCGAGGCGTCGTGTTTCGGAGAAGCTGCTGCGCTGGGCGGATCTCGTGCTCGTGATGGAGGCTTCGCACAAAAAGAAGCTGCGGGAGGACTTCACGGAGGTGTTTCACGACCTCCGCGTCGAGGTGCTCGACATTCCCGATGACTACGAATTCATGAGTCCGGCTCTCATCGAGCTGATCCAGGCCAGCGTGGAGCCGCTGCTGGTGGATGGTGGAGAGTGATGCGGGCACTCCTGCCCGCAAGAAAACCGTTTATGCGGGCAAGAGTGCCCGCATCACTTCAAGACCTCAAAAATGCGGCGCGGAGACCGTGCCGTCCTCGATCTCCTGCTTCTTCTTCCGCACGATCGTGTCGGCGATCTCCCGCACCATCTCTTCAATCAACAGCCGCAGGTGGCTGCCCGGGCGATAATCCGCTGGGGCGATGTGCTTCACGCGTTCAGCGAGCCCGGTGAGCTGGAAGCATTTGCGGAAGCTGGCGCGATTGGCCTCATCAGGGTTGTACACGGCGATGGCGTTGCCGCCGTAGCGTTTCATCAGGGTAAAGCAGGGCACATCGGTGGGGCCATCGCCCACATAGATCATGTTTTGAAAGGGAATGGGGCGCAACTCAGGAGCCATGTGGTCGTTCACGTCCTCGTGCGGCTCGAGCATGCCTTTGTTGATGCGGAAGATGTACTGCGTCTTCGTCGTGTGGCTGATGACACGCTTCGGGAAGGTGATGCGGCCGTTTTTGTCCTCGCCGAACTCGCAGCCGAAGATGCGCTTGATGTAAGGTGCGAGCGTGGAGCCATCGAGCAGGGCCTTCAGGCCGCTGGAGACGATGTAGTGCTCGATCTTCACGCCGAGCAGGCGGTGCTGGTCGTTGAGCACGTTGTCGAGTTCCGAGAAGATCTCCGGCACGCCTTTGTAAAAGCGCAGCTTCGCGCCGAGCTGGCGCAGGTCCTCGTTGGTGGGGCGGTCCATGTCGAGGTAGTCGAGCATGCATTTGAGGTAGGCCAGCTCACCATCGTAGCCTTCCTGATCCACCAGCTCGCGACTGCGCTTCCAAAACTGCGTTGAGTTGATGCCGAAGTGCGGGAAGAGCGTCTCGTCCTGCATGTACGTCGGGCTCAGCGTCTGGTCGTAATCGTAGATGAGGCCGATGGTGGTTTGTTGGGAGGCCATCTGGGTGTCAGGTTTCAAGTTTCAGGTTCCAAGTAGCGAGGCGAGTGCCCCCTGAAGGTTCGGATGGGCGAATGTGTAGCCTGAATCGGTGGCGGCGCGAGGATTCACTCGCTGGCTGCCCAGCAGCATCTCATCGGCCATGCCGCGAAGCAGCAGTCGCATGGAGAAGGCTGGCGCATGGAAAAAGGCTGGGCGATGCAAGGCTTTCGCCAGCGTCGCAGTGAACTCCGCATTCGTTACGGCCTGTGGCGCGGTGAGATTGATCGGCCCGCGAAGGTCATCGTGATCCACGGCTCGCAAAATCAACCTCGCCGCATCGTTGACATGAATCCACGGCATCCACTGGCGACCATTTCCAAGCCTCCCGCCGAGCCCGAAGCCAAAAACACGCTTCAACAACGGAAACGCCCCGCCATCTGGCCCGAGCACCATGCCCGTGCGCAGCATCACGACCCGCATGCCGAGCTGCTCCGCTTCCTTCGCGGCCTTTTCCCATTCCACACAGAGCTCCGCCAGAAAACCCGCGCCGGAGGGCGAACGCTCATCGAGCACCTCATCACCCCGCTGGCCGTAATAACCAGCTCCCGAAGCACACACGAGTACCCGAGGTCGGTTCTCCGCCTTCCAGGTGCCGAGATGCTTCACGAGGCCCTGGGTGAATTCCACACGGCTCTTCCAGATGCGTTCGCGTTTCGTTTTCGTCCAGAGTCCCATCAGCGATTCACCCGCCAGATGCACGAGCGCATCGAGTTGGGTTTCCGGTAGCTCATGAGGAGCCGTTTTCGGCTGCGTGAGAGTTTCTTTGGCGAGCAGCACTGGCAGCCCGAGCTGGCTTCGCGAGTAAGCGATGAGGTCATGCCCGCCCCCCTGAGCCTGCCGGATGACATGCCTGCCGAGAAATCCCGTCGCTCCTGTGATGCCGATGCGCATGATGAATTGAGTTGGCTGATTGCTTAAACTTGGGCAATCGGACTGTCACATGGTTTGCACATCCCAATCCATGGTTCGAGTTTTGAAGCCATGGCCATTCAAGACCCCGGTGTTGACACCTTTCATCGTTTGCTGGCATCATGCACTTGTGAAAGCCCGCCCGCCCTTCTGGATCGCTTTGCTGCTCGTCGTGGGTTTCACGGCGTGGCGGCTTGATCTCTATGCACAGCCTTCGGAGCTGGGAAACGGAGCACGATATGTCCAGAGGCGAGTTCATGGCGTGATGCTGCATCTAGTCTTCTTTGACGAGGCCGAGACCGCCCTCCGCGTGCTGGCGAACCCTGGAAGGCAGTCCGAGAAGCAGCTCGACGCCTGGGGACGCGAGCACAAAGCTCTCGCCGTCTGCAATGGAGGCTACTTCGAGGTTGGCAAACGCGAGCCTTCGGGCCTGGAGATCGCCGCTGGGATGCGCAGCGGGACATTCTTGAATCGTGGTGAGTATGGCGGCAGCTTCATCGTAAGGAATGGCAAAGCAGAGCTCGTCTGGGACCTGGAGTTTCGCGATGATCCGAAGATCACGGAGATGTTGCAGTGCAGCCCATGGCTGGTGAGCGATGGCAAACCTTGGTCGCCGCCTTCCGATGGCAAGCCTGAGCCGAAGAACGCCCGCACCTTCATTCTGACCGACAGCGCGGGACATTGGGCCATCGGCACAGCGCAAGAGATCGGCCTTATGGAACTGGCACGGCTTTTGACTACGCCTGGAGTCATTCCTAAGTTCTCGGTGAAACGAGCGCTGAACCTCGATGGCGGCCCTTCGACGGGTTTGTGGTTCAAAACAGCCGATGGCCGTGAAAATCTCGAAAAGCCCGGCTGGATCGTTCGAAACGGTATCGCGGTCGTGCCGAGGTAAATGGAGGCTTGTCAGGCAATGACGGACTGGATACACTCTCGCATGACCTTGGAACTACCTGAAATCAGCGCCATCCGGCGGTTCAGCGCGGATGATCTGCGTTTGGAACTGGCTTGTGCGTTGTATGCTCGGGGGCGCATTAGTGCTGTGACAGGTGCTGACTTGTCAGGCCTAGATTTGGTGGGTTTTCAGTCGGTTCTAAGAGACCGGCAGATACCACGGCAGTATTCAGCAGATGATCTGACGGATGATCTGGATGCGCTCGATAAGCTATTCCCGGCATGATCGTCGTAGCGGACACGTCGGTGATTCTGAACCTCTGCTGCGTGAGGCAGGAGCACTTGCTTCTCGCTTTGTTTCGAGAGGTTAGCATTCCTGAAGAAGTCAGGTCGGAATTTGAGAGATTGAGTAAGCAACAGCCGAGGTTTCAAGGCCTGCGTGTGCCGAGCTGGCTGAAGGTGATGTCGGTGGATGCGGTTCCCGATTCGATTGCGGTGATGCCGAATTTGCACGCTGGGGAAACGGCGGCGCTTGCACTGGCGATGCAGTTGGAAGCTCAAGCTGTGCTCATGGATGAATCCGCAGGCCGAAAAGCGGCCCATCTCCTCGGCATGCAAGCCATCGGTGTGCTTGGTGTCCTGATGCAGGCGAAGCGCTCAGGGCTCTTATCGGCGATCAAACCTGTTTTGGACGATCTCGATAATCAAGCTGGCTTCTGGCTTGCCCCAGCTTTGGCGGAAGCAGCGTTGGAAAAGCTCGGTGAGGCTTAGCGAGTTTCTTTCCCCATCCACAAGCACCGGAACGACCGCCCCATGATGGCGGGATGGGTGAGGGATTGGAATTGGCGGAGGGTGGCGGCATTGAGGCCTCGGCCTTCGAGGCTGGCGAGCCAGGGGGCGGCGAGGCGGGTGAGGAAGCGGCCCTGGTGATCGTAGTCGAGGACGCGGAGGCCGTGGGATTCGGCTTCGGTGATGAGGCGGGTGAAGTTGATGGACGTGGTCAGATCTGATTCGCCGAGGTCGGCGAGGATTTGATCATCGGTCTGATGCTGGCGGTAGCGGCGCAGGGTGCCGGTGGGCCGGGCGAGGAACTCCTCGGCGTCGAGGCCGTAATCGGCGATGAAGAAGCTGCCGCAAAAGGGGACCTGAGCGAGCTGCCGCACCCAGGTGAGCATGGCGAGGGAGATTTCCATCGTGTGGCCGGGATCGAGGTCGCGGGGGAGTTTTTCGACCTCGGCGGCGAGTTCGGGGCTGCTGGGCGGGGCAGGAACGAGGTTCAAAGCGGCATCGACGTGGAGTTCGAGCCAGTTTTGGCCGTCCCAACGCACGAGATGGACGGGGAAGGCATCGGGCAGCTCGTTGCAGAGGTAAAAGGCATGCGCGGGGGCTTCGGCGAGGCTTTCGATCCACGTCACGCGGTCGCCGAGGCGCTGGCGCTGGGCCTCGCGGTAGCGTGGATTGGGTTCGAGCAGGAGGTAGCGGGTGGCGGGGATGTCGAGCGTGGTGAGGATGTCCTCGGCGAGCTGACCGTCGTGGGCACCCTGCTCAATGAGAGCGAAATCGGCGGGCTGGCCGAGCTTGTCCCATTCGTGGCGAGCGAGCATGGCGAGGAGCTTTCCAAACAGCGGCCCGGTGCTGACGCTGGTGTAGAAATCGCCGCTGCGGCCGAGGCGGCGCGGGCCGGGGCCGTAGTAGCCGTGTTGAGGATGGTAGAGCGCCAGTTCCATCACCGCTGCGAAGGGCAGCAGACCGCTCGGGGCGGTGCTGATTTGCTCGCGGAGGAGGGTTTCGAGGGCGGTCACGGCTTAGAATGGACGTTTGTGAGGCTGTGGGCGCAAAAAAGGGCGTGGAGATGATCCACGCCCTTTTGAGAAATTGATGTCGAAGTCGATTACGCCTGAAGGGCGACGGGGACGACGTTGACGCGACGGCCGTCTTTGTCGAAGCGGACGTTGCCGTCCACGAGAGCGAAGATGGTGTGATCCTTGCCGAGGCCGACGTTGCTACCAGTGATCCACTTGGTGCCACGCTGACGGAGGATGATGTTACCAGCGATGACGGATTCACCGCCAAATTTTTTCACGCCGAGGCGCTTGCTGTTGGAGTCGCGTCCGTTTTTGACGCTGCCTTGACCTTTCTTATGTGCCATGACGAGTGAGGGGGATGGGGGGTTAAAAAATCAGGCGTTGATCGCGGTGATCTGAACGAGCGTGAGGGGCTGGCGATGGCCGCGAGTCTTGTGGAAGCCCTTGCGCTTGCGGAATTTGAAGGTGGTCGCTTTGTCGGCCTTGTGCTGCTTGAGCACCTTGGCGCTGACGCTGGCACCTGCCACGGTGGGGGCACCGACGCGGATGTTAGAGCCTTCACCGGCAGCGAGAACTTGATCGAAGGTAGCGGTGTCGCCTTCGGCAATGACGAGTTTCTCCACGTCGAGCTTATCGCCGACGGAGACCTTGTATTGCTTGCCACCAGTTTGGATGATTGCGTATGCCATAGCCTGAAAGAGGGAGTGATTTGACCCACGCTGGGAGCGAGGGGGGCGGAGACTTCCACAAGTGGTCCGGTTCGGCAAGCTAAAAAAGCAGGGAGCTTGGAGCCTGGGGCCTGGAGGCCCAAATATAGACCCTTCGGGTCATGCCGGGGCACCGCCAAAGTAGTGCGTGAGGGCTTCCATCATGCCTTCGCTGGCGGGGCGGGTGGCCACGAAGCCGCCGCGGGCGTGGACGATGTGCTTGATAGGATCGAGGGCATTGCCGGGGCAGGCGATCATGCGGGCATGACGCTGATCGAGCATGCTGAGGTCGTTGTAATTGTCCCCGGCGGCAAAGCATTGAGCCGAGGTGAGGCCGAGGAGGCGGGCGAGTTCGCTCAAGGCGGTGCCTTTGCTGTAGCCGGAGTGGGAGAAGCGCAGGTAGATGCCGTTGCGATGGTAGCCGATGTCCGGGCACTGGGCGGCGTGGGCATCAATGTAGGCACAGATGGCATCCATCTCGGGATCGCTGGTGCCGACGATGCCGAGTTCGTTTTCGCCGTGGTTCAGAAAGCTGGCGCGGGTCTGCGTCTCGACGAATTGTTTGATGGCATCGAGAGCGGTCTTGTGATCGCGGACGAAGCGCTCTTGGGCGCGGAGGGCCTCGCGATTCCACGAGCCGTAGTCTTTCCAGCGGCTGAAGAAGCCGGGTTTATAGATGTTGCACTCCTGAGCGATGATGAAGTCCGGCTCTTTGAAAATGCCATGCTGAGCGAGGCCCTCCAAAGTCTGCCCGAGGCTACGGCCGGTATTGACGATCCACGCGGCGCCTTGGGTGCGGAGGGCCTCAATCATGTTGCCAAGCCCTGGATGATACACGGGGCTACCGGCCGGATTGATCATGGTGCCATCGAAATCGAAGCAGAGGATGAAGCGGTGTTGCTTGGCGGCCATGGGGCGGTCGTTCGGATGCGGCGGTCTTGAAAGGGGGGGGCACATCCATGCCGTGAATCAGGCGGCTCGCAAGGCCGGGCTCATGGCGGCGGTGACTGCCCGCCTGCTGGAGGTGTCTTGATCCATTCGTAGAGCACGAGGCCCGGGATGCGGGTGACCTCGCGTGCCTGGGCTTTGATGCTGGCGGGAAGCTTTTCACCCGCGATTTCAAAGAAGCACTGGACGTCGATGTGCTCCGCAAAGCGCAGTGCCCATGCCTCCGAGGATTCGCCGGGTGCCGGGGGGACGAGTTCATAGGGGCGCAAGGTTCCGTAGAACCGGGCAAATTTGTTGGTGCCTTTGGGTCCGCCAGCCAGCGGCACGATGCGGGCTTCGAGCATGGCTGCGAGGGAGCTGTGATCGGATATCCACCAGGTCCCGTCCGATTTGGAGAAGTAACCTGCGGCACGCCCCCCCAGCGCTTTTTTCATCTTCTCCATCTCGCTGACCGTCCAAGGGCGCTGATAGGCGTCTCGGGCCTGGGTGAGATCGGCGAGGCCCATGACGGCGGAAAGCACGATGGCGAGTACACTCAGGCTACGCTGCCACATGGCTAGCCGGGTAGCGCTGGCGAGCTGGGCGAGTCCCCAGATGCCTGCGGGCATCACGAGCACGGCATGCGGGAAAAGGACCATGTGCATGTTATCCGCCACACCATCGAGCAGGTGGTAGCCGTAAAAGCTGCCCGCCATGCCGCCGAGCGCCATCCAGCCGAGCGTGCGGCTTTGAGCCGTGCTGCGCGGATCTTTGCCTCGCAGCAGATGCCAAATGCCTGGCACCGACAGGAGGCCCAGCACGAGGGCCGTGCAAAAATCCTGCGTCCCAAGCCACGCGGTATCCAGCAGATGAGCGAAATCGAATTTCACCTAGCTCTGCCCCTCCGCCATGGGCAGCCGAGCGCCGAAGACGAGGTGCAGCGAAGCCCAGGTAAATAGCAGCACCGTGATGAGCGTGCCGGCCAGTTTGAATTGAGAGGCATCCCGCCATGCCGCGCCGATGAGCAGCAGCATGCCTGCCGTGACTCCGCCCGCCGCCACGACGTGCGGTGCGCAAATGGCCGCGCAAATCATGAGGGCGATGGCGAAGCGACCCTCCCCGCGCAGCCAGGCCAGCAGGGCACCTAGCACGATGATGGCCTCGTGCTTGTAGCTGAAGGTGTAGGCCAAATTAAAGCGCAGCAGGTGCAGCGATCCGGCCTTCGGGTTCAGCGCAAACCATTCCTTCCCCAGGTGGCGCAGCAATTGGACGCCGAAAAAAGCCGCCACGGCGATCATGAGCACGCGACCGGGCGTCATCGAGGTCAGGCGGCGGGTGATGGCACCCAGCGCCAGGATGAGCAGCACACATGCATCAGCGCCGCCAGCGGCATCAGGCCGGTGATTTGGTGGATCGCTCCAGCGAGCCACACCGGGCACCAGTGATACCACGCATCCGCTACGCGGGCTTCACCCAGGCCGTGGGCAAGGTTCGCATAAAAACCGTAGTCGAGGTGGATCACGGTCACGTTCCCATCCAGGCCCATCCAGCCGGTGTTCCACCACTCAAACGCGGTGCAGTCCAGAGCCAGCACCAGCAGCCAGATGAGCGGCTGGTGCTTGGGAGTGGGCGGGGAAGTCGGCTCCCCATCGGCGGTATGCTGGCGGCGCAGCCAGTGCCCGATCCAAAGCATCACGGGGATCATCAGTGCTACATAGGAGAGACGCCCCAGGCAGAGGATGGCGGCAAGGGCCGTCACGACGATCACGCCGACGGCTAAGCGCAAAAACAGCTCCTCCATCCAGTCTCCATGATCCATCTAGCGTGGCAGCAGCAAGCGCCCGCAGAACCAGCAAACAAACGTCAGGCCTCCCAGCGCCGCGAAGCAGATCAGGAAGCCCGGGTCGAGCGGGGAAGGGAGTAAATTCATGCGAGCGAAAACTTTCGAGGAAGCTCGGAAGATTCGCGAGATTCATTTTCCGACGCCTCAAGGGGTAGACGCATATTTCCGACGCCTTCGATGGCCTTCGCCGAGACCGCTCGGCCGAATCGCCCACGATTTTCCCCAGCCCGTCACCCTCCGCGTGGGCTTCTCGCCTGCCGCCCAGTCCGATCACTGCGTCAGGATCAAAGAGATCGTGGCAGACCGCTGGAGGCTCTTTCCGGGCGTGGGAGGGTAGGGCTGCGCTCAGTTTCTTCCCACTGGGCCGCCTCTTTCACATCACCACCGTGCTGGCGCTGCCAATGCCTTGCCGCAGCTTTTCAACCATGGCTTTGGCCTTCTCGATACGGTCCATGGCCGCTACACGGTGGCTTCCTTTGTTTTTAGCCGCATCCTCCAGGTTCTTGCGGGCCATGTTGAGAGATACTACGGCTTCATTCAGCAGCTTCGTCGATGGGCTGTTGCCCGAGACATTGGCTCGGTCCAGGTTGCGCCTCGCTGACATCAGATTGCGATGCGCATTGCTCAGTTTCGGCTGATTTGGATAGGCGTCTGCCGCCGGCGAGGACAGCGAAGCCATCAACAACGTGAGTAGTAGGAGAGTACCGAGTTTCATGGGAGGGCGAGGGTGAACCTGACTACTCGCGTGGATGCACAGTCTTCTTGAATCCCTCAACCTGATTCCCCACCCCTCCGAGGCTCGCTTGTGAAACTTTTCACAAAATCGGGTTGCCGCTCCCCCTCGCGCTCCGATAATCGGCGTGCCTTCCCCCCCCTTTTTCCCCTTCGCTCATGCCCGCTCCCGCTGAAGCTCCCGCCCCTGCCGCCGCGCCGCCCCCACCTGCCGATCTCGTGAACGTGCAGATCGACGGCGTCTGGCTCAAGTTCCCCAAAGGCACGCGCATGATCGAAGCGTGCAAGCAGGCCAAGGCCGAGGTCCCGCACTACTGCTACCACCCCAAACTCTCCTCCCCCGGCAACTGCCGCATGTGCCTGGTCGAAATGGGCATGCCGCCGCGCCCCGCTCCCGGCACCGAGCCTGAGAAAGACGAGCACGGCATGCCAAAGATCGGCTGGATGCCGCGCCCCGTCATCGCCTGTGCGAACACCGTCGCCGAAGGCATGGGCATCCGCACCGAAAGCACCCTCACGCAGGAATGCCGCAAGGGCGTGATGGAATTCCTCCTCATCAATCACCCGCTCGATTGCCCCATCTGCGATCAGGCAGGCGAGTGCCGCCTCCAGGAGTTCAGTGTCGAGCACGGCAAAGGCGAGAGCCGCTTCCGCGAAGACAAGGTCAAGAAGCCGAAGAACGTCGATATCGGCCCGCGTGTGCGCCTCGATGACGAGCGCTGCATCATGTGCAGCCGCTGCATCCGCTTCACCGCCGAGATCGCCGATGAACCCGTGCTCGGCTTCACCGAGCGTGGCAGTCACACCACCCTCGCCGTGCATCCCGGCAAGCGCTTGGAGCACAATTACTCGCTCAACACCGTCGATATCTGCCCCGTCGGCGCTTTGACCAGCACCGATTTCCGCTTCCAGCAGCGCGTGTGGTTCCTCACGGAAACAAACAGCATTTGCACTGGCTGCGGTCGCGGCTGTAGCATGGAAATCGGTGCCCGTGGCGATACGATTTACCGCCAGACCCCACGCGACAACAACGACGTGAACTCCACCTGGATGTGCGACAGCGGCCGTCTCGACTTCCACTTCGTGAACAGCGAATTCCGCCTCACCGATCCGATGGTGAAAACCGGCGGCAAGCACGAGATCGCGAGCTGGAAAACCGCGCTCAACACCATCGCCACCGCTCTCGCGGGCAAAAAAGGCGAAGAGATCGCCATCATTGCCAGCGCTCGCATGACGAATGAGGAACTCTTCTTCGTGAAGCACCTCGCCGCCCAGCTAGGCACCACGAATGTCGATGTCATTCCCCGCACCGGCGGCTCTGATAACTACCTCCGCGCCGACGACCTCAATCCGAACACCAACGGAGCCAAGCTCATCCTCGGCATCGAACCCGGCTCCAAACTGGCCGAAATTCAGGAAAAGATGTCCCGCGGCCTCCTGCGCGGCGTTTTGGCCCTCGGCGAGAATTTGCTCAAAGTCGGCTTTGCCCAGCGCGACCTCGAAAAAGTGCCCTTCATCGCCACACTGCACCTTCTGGCGAACGCGAGCGCCGAACTCAGCCACGTCGTCCTCCCCGGCACGGCCTACGCTGAAAAACGCGGCAGCATGATCAACGTCACCGGCCGCCTTCAGCGCCTCAGCAAAGCCGTCAAGACGCCCGGCAACGCCCGCGATACCTGGGAAATCCTTCGTGATCTCATCGTCGCCCTCGGCGGCAGCAATGGCATCCATACCATTGAAGATGTCTTCGCCCGCCTCGCCGCTGAAGTGCCCGCTCTCACCGGCCTCACCTTCTCCAAGATCGGCGATCTCGGCACCCAAGTCCTCGAAACCGCCGAGAAGATCCCGCTCCTCGAACGCGAGAAGGAACGCAAAGCCAAGGGCATCATCGTCGGATAATCCCGTTGCAGCACCGCCCGGAATGCGGAATCTCCGGGCGCTTCTCAAACATGCCTGAGTGGCGGAATTGGTAGACGCGCCAGACTTAGGATCTGGTTGAGAAATCAGTGCAGGTTCGAGTCCTGTCTCAGGCACCATCACCCTCCCGGCACGGTCAGCGGGCGGCCGTTGTCTTTGGGGCCGAGCTTGATGAAGTAGGGAACTGCTCTTTTGGCCCAAGCGGTGGCATCGGGGAAGTCTCCGGCGCTTTCGCCGAAGGTGCTGCGGAGCATGTCGGTAGCGATGATGCCGGGGTTCATGGGGATGACGGCCACTTTGCCGCCGGTGTCCTGAGCGGTGGCCATGCTGAGGCCTTCGATGGCGTATTTCGTGGCGCAGTAGGGGGCCACGTCGGCGGCGGTGCAGCGGCCCCAGCCGGAGGAGAAGTTCACGATCACGCCACTGCCGCGTTTCAGCATGGCGGGCAGCAGATGACGCATCACGGCGGCGGTGCCCTTGATGTTGATGTCGATGATGCGGCTAAAATCCTCCGCGCTGGTTTCCCACAGCGGCGCGTTGGCATTGATGATGGCGGCGTTGTTCAACACGAGGTCCGGCGGACCGTGTTTGTCGAGAATCGAGGCGCAAAAGGCCTCCACGTCCTTTTCACGCGAGACATCGCAGCGGGTGAAAAAATGCGGTGCAGGCCCTTTTTGGCTCAAATCGTCGATTTGGGCCTCGCTGCGACCGCAGCCGGCGATCTGCCAGCCGGCCTCGATAAAGAGCGGGATCATGGCGCGGCCGAGGCCACGGGTGCAGCCGGTGATGACGACGGTTTTGGGCTTCGTGCTCATGCGTGGAAAAGAGGAAGGCGGGTCCGATAAACGGCGGCGGGTGGTTTGTCGATGGCGGCGCTGGCTCTTGACCGGCCGGACGAACTCGCCTTCATGCGCGGCGGTTCACCGAACCGTCCTCAACCCAACACCCCGAACCCCTATGGCCCTCTCCGTCGGCTCCCAAGCCCCCTCCTTCACCCTCAAGTCGAAATCCGCCTCCGGTCTTGCCGATGTCACGCTGCCCATCGCTGGCAAGAACACCGTCATCCTCTTCGTCCCCCTGGCCTTCACCGGCGTGTGCACGCAGGAGTTTTGCGACATCACCGCTGGCCTTTCCGCCTACACCGACCTCGGTGCGGACGTCATCGGCGTCAGCGTGGACAGCCCCTTCGCTCAAGAAGCCTGGGCACAGAAGGAAAAGATCGGCATCACCCTCGTGAGCGACCTCAACAAAGAAGCCACCAAGGCCTACGATGTCGTCTTCCCGGCCCTCGCTGGCATCGGTGATACCTCCGCCCGCGCCGCCTTCGTCGTCGATAAGAACGGCATCATTCAATACGTCGAGCAGACCCCCACGCCGAAGGATCTCCCGAACTTCGACGCCGTGAAAGCCGCTCTCGCGAAGCTCGCCTAATCACCGCCGCTGACTTTTCACACCGCCACCCGGCCCTCGCGGTCGCGTGGCGGTTTTCTTTTGATGGAGTGATGGAGTGATGGAGTGATGGAGTGTTGGAGTGTTGGAGTGTTGGAGTGTTGGAGTGTTGGAGTGTTGGAGAAGGCGCTTTTCCATCACTCCACTACTCCACTACTCCACTACTCCACTACTCCATCACTCCCGCTCCCCGCTCCCCGCTCCCCGCTCACTCCACGTTCTGCACCTGCTCGCGGATCTTTTCGAGTTCCGTCTTCGCGGTGACCACGTGGTGGGCGATCTCGGCTTGGTTGCACTTCGAGCCCATGGTGTTGAACTCGCGGAAGAACTCCTGGAGCAGGAAATCGAGGCTACGGCCCACCGGTTCGCTGGAGGCGAGGTAGGTGCGGAATTGCTTCACATGGCTGGCGGCACGGGAAAGCTCCTCGGAGATGTCCGTTCGGTCGGCAAAGAGAGCGATCTCCTTCACGAGGCGTTCGTCGTCGAGCGGCAGCGGCAGGCCGGCATCCTCCAAACGCTGGCGGAGGAGCTTGCGCTGCGTTTCCGGCACGGTGGCGGCTTTTTCGCGAACGGAGGCCAGCAGGCCTTCGATGCGGCTCAGGCGGGATTCCATCTCCTCACGAAGGTGCTCACCTTCCGTCTCGCGCATGGCGTTCATCTGCTTCAACGCGGCGGAGACAGCTTCTTCAATGAGCGGCCAAGCCTGCTCGGCGGAGGTTTCCGCCTGTTGGAGGCCCACAACGCCTGGCAGGCGCATCAAATCATGCAGCGAGACCTCCGCCGGGATCTCCAGCTTCAGCGCCAGGCCGTGCAGCGCCTGGTAATACTGCTTCGCGAGAACGTGATCGACATTCACGGCATTGGCGGAGCTCTCGGTGAGCGATTCGGAGCGCACGGTGACATTCACCCGACCTCGCGAGACGCCAGCGGCCACCAGATTGCGCACCTGGCCTTCGAGTTCCGAAAGCTCCCGCGGCAGGCTTACGGCCGCTTCGAGCTGCTTGCGGTTCACCGAGGCGCACTCCGCCGTCCAAGCCACGCCATCACGCCGTGCCTCGCCCCTGCCAAATCCAGTCATGCTTTTCATCCGGGCAGGTAGAGTGGAAAGGGAAGGGCGGCAAGGATGAAGGCTGGCGCATGCCGCGCATCTTCCGCGCAAGCCTTCCCAAGAACCTCCCGCCTTCATCCTTGCGAAAAGCCCCCTCGCTCGCGAGTATCCGCCCCCTTTCCTCCATGCCGCTCACCTCCATCCTCCTGCTCGCCGCCACGCTGGCCTTTGCCGCGGCGGTGGTGCAGGCCCTGCGGGCGCTGAAGTCCGGGCGTTGGAAACAGGGAAATGTGCAACTCCTCCCGGTCGCCGCCGGTTTTGCGCTTCAGACAGCCTTCCTCTACTACCGCGGCCAGGAAGTGGGCCAGTGCCCGATGAAAAGCCTCGCGGACATCCTGGTCTTCATCGGCTGGAGTGTGGTGCTGCTCTATTTTCTCGTCGGCTCCGGCTTTCGCCTGTCCTTGCTCGGCGTCTTCACCGCGCCGCTGGTCACGATCATGCAGAGCATTGCTCTCGTACAGGGATTCCAGCCCTATGCGGTGAAGGGGAAGATCAATGCGCTCGTCGAGCTGCATGCGGCGGTGGCCTTGATCGCCTACGCGGCCTTTGCGCTCGCCTGCATCACCGGCGTCATGTACCTCGTGCAGGAGCGCTTGTTGAAACTGCACCGCATCGGCGGGTTGTTTTATCAGCTTCCGCCGATTCAGGGCCTCGCGAAGGCCATCCAGCGTCTCGTCGGTCTCGGCCTCGTGCTGCTCAGCGCCGCTCTCGGCATCTCCTTTGCGCTTCATACCCCGGTATCGAATCCGAAGCTCGTCTTCTCGTGGATCGTGTGGGCGCTTTACGCGGTGATTTCCTTTCTCATGTGGCGTCATGTCACCTCTCCGCGCCGCACGGCCTGGCTGGCCGTGGTGGGTTTTGTACTGCCGTTTATCTCGTTGTGGATCGTGACGCATGCCTGATCCCGCCGACAACATCCGCGCCACCGGCACCCTCGTCTGCGTCGGCCTGAACTACAAAACGACGCCCGTCGAGGTGCGTGAGCGCCTGGCCTTCCCCGAGGCCGTCGTGCCGCAGGCGGTCAAAAACATCCGCGAGCTGCCCGGCTTTGGCGAAAGCGTCGTGCTCAGCACCTGCAACCGTGTCGAGCTGTATGCCTCCCACGAGCTGCCTGAGGCACCGCAAAGCCATGACGCCCTGCGTGATTACCTCGTGCGTCATTTCCAGCTCCAGCCGGAGCACGCCGAGGCCATGGTGCTCTACCAACTCGATGCGGCCGAGGCGGCGCGGCATCTCTTCCGCGTCGTCAGCGGCCTCGATTCCATGGTGTTGGGCGAGACGGAGATCTTCGGCCAGGTGAAAGCCGCCTACAAAACCGCGCTCGACCACGGCACCACCGGCAAGACGCTCAACAAGCTTTTCCAGCAGGCTTTCACCGTCGGCAAACGCGTCCGCAACGACACGATGATCCAGCGTGGCTCCACCAGCGTCGGCAGCGTGGCCGTCGATCTCGCGGAGAAGGTTCACGATCTCAAAGAATGCCGCGTCATGCTCGTCGGTGCCGGTGAGATGAGCCGCACCTGCGCCCAGAGCCTGCTTTCTCGTGGGGCGAAGAGCATCATCGTCAGCAATCGCAGCTACGACAAGGCCGTGGAGCTGGCCGAGGAGATGAAAGGCCGTGCGATGAAGTTCGATGAATGGGAGCACGCCCTGCACGAGGTGGATGTCATCATCTCCAGCACCAGCGCCCCGCATTTCGTCATCAAGCCGGAGCAGATCGAGCAAACCATGCGCAAGCGCCGCTGGGACCCGCTGCTCATCATCGACATCGCCGTGCCCCGTGACGTCGATCCCGCCGTGAACGCCATCGAAGGCGTCTATCTCTACGACATCGATGCCCTCCAGGCCATCGCCGACGATGGCCGCCGCGAACGCGAACGGCAGCTCGTGCTATGCGAGAGGATCATCGAGGAGCAGCTCGCGAAGTTTGGGTTTGTGGGGGCGTGAGGCAGGCACTCCTGCCTGCCCTTCAAAACCTCTGTGCTCCTCCGTGTCCTCTGTGGTGAATCCCTGTTTTCCACCACAGAGGTCACAGAGAGACACAGAGGCGGGAAAGGCTGGCAGAATGACTCTTACTTCGCCTTTTTCTTCTTCGGCGCTCCACCCTTCGGGCTTTGGAAGGTCGGGGCGATGGTGCCTTTCTCCCATTCGGCGATGGCGGTGACGAGTTCGGCGACAATCTGAGGTTTCTCGGCGGCGATGTTTTGGGTCTCGCCGATGTCGGTGGCGAGGTCGTAGAGCTCGGGAGCGGCCTTGCCGGCGCGAACGAGCTTCATGCTGCCACGACGCACGGCATTGAGGCCTCCGGGGCCGCCGGTGCGCCAGAAGAGCAGGTCATGCGGGGCGGTGGTTTTTTCGTCGGTGAGGTAAGGAAGAAGGTTCACGCCATCGAGATTGGCAGGTGCGGTGGAGTCGGCGGCGGCGAGCGAGGTGGGCAGAAAGTCGAGGGCGATGACGGGCTGGTCGTAGGTGCCCGGTTTGATCTTCGCAGGCCAGCTCACGAGGAAAGGCACGCGCATGCCGCCCTCGTGCAGATCGCCCTTGGCACCGCGGAGCGGGGAATTGTCCGTGAAGTTGACGCCGGTTTTTTTGGAGAGGTTGGGGCCGCCGTTGTCGCTGACGAAGAAGATGAGGGTGTTTTCGGTTTGTTTGGTCTCGTCGAGCTTTGACATCACTCCGCCGATGGCGGCATCCATCGCGGCCACCATGGCGGCGTAGGTGCGGCGCTGTTCGGGCTGGAGGTGGGCCATTTTTTCGAGCCATTCCTTCGGAGCCTGGAGCGGCGTGTGAGGCGCGTTGAAGGCCAGGTAAAGCATCCACGGTTTGCCATCGCTGGCGTGACGACCGACAAACGCGGCGGCTTCATCGCCGAATTGCTCCGTGAGGTATTTCGTCTGCGCTTCATCAGTGCCGTTGCGATTGAGCGGGATGGTGTATTCCGCGCCGCCTTTGTCGCCGGGGAAGTATTGATGGCCACCGCCGAGAGCGCCGAAGTACTCGTCAAAGCCGCGTTTATTTGGATGAAACTGCGGATGCGCTCCGAGATGCCATTTGCCCACGGCTCCGGTGGTGTAACCGGCCTGCTTCATGAGCGTGGGAAAGGTCGTCTCATTCATCGAAAGGCCTGCGGTGGTGCTTTCCGGCAGCCAGGCGGGATTGTTCTCATGCCCGAAGCGGTGCTGATAGCGGCCCGTCAGGATGCCCGCCCGTGTGGGGCTGCAAAACGAGTGCGAGACGTAGCCATTCGTGCATCGCAGCCCTTGAGCGGCGAGTTTGTCGAGATGCGGCGTGGGGATCTCTTGGGAGCCCTGGAAGCCTACATCGTGATAACCGAGGTCATCGGCGATGATGACCATGACATTCGGCTTCGCGGCAAAAACGGCGCTGGAAAGAGCGAGGAGGGCAAAAAGGGCGGGAATCTTCATCGCCCCCGTGAACGCGGCATTTCGCGAGGCATTTCAAGCCTTCGCTCGGCTGCTCCCAAAGGCGCAGACTTCGTTCTTGTTCGCATGCAGCCGCGTGAGGCGGAAGTCAGAGCACAGGGGCGGAGCTAGCTGCTTGAGCTGGGAGAGCAGGGAATACTCGTCATCACCCTTGAATTTGATCGTCACGATGAAGTGCCGCATGCGCCTCTCGCGAAGCCATTCGAGCAGGAGATCGATGCTGCGCTGCGGCGCGGCGATGACATCGCAGATGAGCCAGTCCACGGTCTGTGGTGGTTTGTATTTGAAGGCGTCGGCGGTTTCGAAGTGCAATCGCGGGTTCCGCATCAAATCCTCGCGCAGCTCCGAGCGGTCGATGGCGGTCACGCGGGCACCGCGTTGCAGCGCCACATAGCTCCAGCTTCCCGGCGAGGCACCGAGATCGACCACGGTTTCGCCCGCCGCGATCTGCCGGCCGAGGCGCATTTCGGACTCGATCACCTTTCCAAAGGCACGCGAGGGCGCGGCTTTATCCTCGGCCCACGGGATGAAACCCCGATTGAAGGGCGAGAGGATCGCTCGCAGCTCATGCGGCCGCGGCGCGATGCTCACCGAGAGCCAGCCAGCCTCCGGTGAGGTCAAAAAGCACTGCACGAGCGAGGTGGTGGGCGTGAAAGGCATCTCTTCCTCATTCAGCGAGCGCAGCAGATGGCGGCGGCGCTTTTTCATCCGCTCACGCATGGCGGTGCGGATCAGCTCGCAGCGGTGCAGTCCGGCGCGGCCTTCGCCATACTCGGGCCAGAAGTGCAGATGCCACGGCTGATCATCCGGCAGTATACTGGCGACGGCATCAATGAGACGATCCGCCCACGCATTGATGCTCGCGGCCTGCGTTTCGATGGCCTGCGGCAAGGTCTGCCGTGCAAAGGCGAGGTGAGGTGTCTGGGAAAGGTCATGCCCGCTCAGCCAGCCGATGCCCGGCAGCTCGCGTCGGCTATTGCCCGGCAGTTCAGCGGCCAGAGCGGTATGGAATTCGGGATCAGAGAAGAAAAGAGTCACAAGAAGAGCGCCACAAACGAACGCGATGGAATGCTGTATTGTCTCCAGCGACGAAATCGCTTACTTTTTGCCAGACAGCCATGAATTCCCTCACCTTTTCCACCGCGGCAGCTGCCGCTTTGCTCCTCGTTAGTTGTGCTAGGCCAGCCTACGAGCAGCGCGGATGGGCCTCCTACGTCGCGGATCAGTATGCGGGTCGTCCCACCTCCTCGGGCGAAATTTATCATCCCTCAGGCTGGACGGCGGCGCACCATTCGCTGCCCTTTGGCACGCAGGTGAAGGTGAAAAATCATCAAACCGGCCGCGCCGTGAATGTCACCGTGAACGACCGCTTCCCCTACTACCCGGGCCGAGTGATCAATGTCTCTGCCGCTGCCGCTCAATATCTCGGCATCGCCCCTTTCCAGTTGGCGGATGTGACTGTGACGGCGAAGACGATTCCGGGTGGTGGTGGCTATGGGGCGCCGCCTCCGCAGCAGTCGCCGGCCTATTCCGCCGCTCCGCTTCCGAATTACAACGCGGCTCCACCGCCATCCTACGGCAATGCGTCGCAGCCCGTGTATCCAAACACCCCACCGCCGCCGATGAGTACGCTGACGCCACCACCGGCGTATTGAGCAGCACATTAGGCATTCACCACGAGGCGGCCTTTGAGCTTTGCGAGCAGCTTCGGATTGCCCTCCAGCTCCTCCATCAGGAGCGTCAGCACCTCCAGCGTCTGGCGGCTGATGTGATGCTCCATGCCTTCCACATCCTGATGCACCGTGGCTGGATCGAGGCCGAAGCCCGCGAGCAACCGCGTGAGCACCTCGTGCCGGCGGGCGATCTCCTCGCCCACTTTTCGTCCGCTCTCGGTGAGCACCACACCGCGATAGCGCTCGTAAACGACGAGCCCGTCCGCGTCCATGCGCTGGATCATGTTCGTCACGCTGGCCTGGGAGATCTTCAAATTGCCCGCGATGTCCACAACCCGCGCGTAACCTTTCTGCGCGATGAGGTTATGAATCTGTTCCAGGTAGTCCTCCACTGCGGGTGATCCGAGGTGGGTGGTCAGTTCCTGGCGTTTAGGCGGCGGCATGCGGCCCGTGAGATGCTCTGCAAACGCCTGAACGCAAGCTGCTTCCCGGCAGGCCCATTTTCCGTTTTCCGTTTTCCGTTTTCAGTTTCCACTTTTCAATCCGCCATGCTCCTGCGCCTCCTTCTGCTCGCCACGCTCTGCACGGCGGCTTACGCCAGAATCCTCCACCTCGCCGTCACACCCATGGCAGGTGATGCGCCGCTGCTGCTCGATTCCCAGCGCTAGGCCACCACCGGTGAGATCTTTTCCATCAGCCGGTGCAGCTTCCTCCTCAGCGGCTTCGCCCTGCAAAAGACGGATGGAACCTAGCTCGAATCTCCTCACCTCGCGTGGATGGATGCCGCGCAGCGAAGGCTGAGCAGCGCGCTCGAAAACATCCCCGCTGGCCAATACAAAGCGCTGCGCCTTCACCTCGGTCTCGATGAGAAAACGAATGCCGCTCCCACCTCGCAATATCCGGCGGATCATCCCCTCAATCCGAATTTGAATGGCCTGCACTGGAGCTGGCAGGGTGGATATATCTTCCTGGCTCTCGAAGGCGCCTTTCGCGCCAAAAACGGATCGCCCGCCGGCTTCTCCTACCACCTCGCCCGCAGCCCGAATCGCACCGCGTTGACTTTTGAAGGGGATTTTGATCTCACGGCCGATGCAACGGTCGATTTTGCCTTCGATGTGCCCGCGCTGCTCAACGCCCAAACACCACTCTCCTTCACCCAAGACGGCCTCTCAACCCCTTCACACAAGGGTGATCCCATCGTCGCCGCGCTGAAAGCCAATCTAAAGGATGCTTTCACCCTCAAAGGCGTCACCAGCAGCCTCCCGGAGATCTCGCGTACTTCGACTGTGAAACCCATCGCGATGCCAGCGAAGCACACGCCCTACCGCTTCACCATGAGCGGCTACTTCTCCATCCCACCGCTGCCGCGTGACAATCCGCTCATCCAAGAACACATCGCTCTCGGCCAAAAACTTTTCCACGACACCGCCCTCTCCCGCGATGGCACGCTGTCCTGCGCGAGCTGTCACCTCACGGCGAATTCCTTCACCGATCCGCGACGCTTCAGCATCGGCGTCAAAGGTCGCATCGGCACCCGCCATGGCATGCCGCTCTTCAATCTGGCGTGGAAGACTAGCTTCTTCTGGGACGGCCGTGCGCCGTCGCTGCGCGAGCAAGCCTTGAAGCCCATCCAAGACGATCTGGAAAGGGACGAGACCCTCGAAAACGTTGTCGCGAAGCTCGAAAAGACCGCAAAGGCCGATTTCGCCCTCGCCTTCGATAGCGAGGCCATCACGCCCGAACGCATCGGCCTGGCTCTCGAATGCTTTTTGCTCACGCTGACTTCCTTTGACTCGAAATTCGACCGCAGCATGCAAGGCAAGGAACAGCTCACCGATGAGGAAAAACGCGGTTTCGAGCTCTTCATGACCGAATACGAGCCGCGCATGGGCCAGAAGGGTGCGGACTGCTTTCACTGCCACGGCGGCCCATTCTTCAGCGATCATCTATTTCACAACAACGGCCTCTCACCCATCGAGACGGACACCGGCCGCGAACGGGTGACTCAGGACGAACGCGACCTCTACAAATTCTCCACGCCCAGTCTGCGCAACATCGCTCTCACCGCGCCCTACATGCACGATGGGCGCTTCGAGACGCTCGAAGAAGTCATCGAGCACTACGATCATAACCTCCGCCGCGGCCCCACCCTTGATCCAAATCTCGCCGAGCATCCGCCCACCGGCATCCGGCTCAGCAGCGAGGATAAAAAAGCGCTCGTAGCTTTCCTCAAGACGCTGACGGATGAGAAGTATCTGGCGAAGTGATGTGGCGGCAGCATTTTGATCATCTTTTTTGCAAGAGAAGTCTCTCTTGAGGGCATTCCGCGCCTGCGCTTGAGTCCGCCACGCATGGATGCTTGGATCGTCATTGGCCTGTTGGTCGTCGCCGTCGTTGCCTTTGCCACGGAGAAGATCTCGGTGGATTTGGTGACGCTGGGGCTGCTTTGCGTGCTCGTGTTGAGCGGCATCCTTCGCGTGGACCAGGCTTTCGGTGGTTTCGGAGATCGGGTGATCATCTTACTGGCGGCCATTTTTGTCATCGGTGCGGCCTTGCGTGAGACGGGCGTGCTCGATGCGCTGGGCGGTATCCTGGCCTCATGCCTGGGTGGCAGGCCCATCTGGCTGATGACGGCGCTCATGACGGTGGTGGCGGGTGTTTCCGCCTTCATGAACAACACGACAGTGACGGCGGTCTTTGTGGGGCCGGTGATCGGCTTGGCGCGGAAGGTGAAAATTCCGCCTTCGCGGCTGCTGATGCCGCTGGCCTTTGCTTCCATCCTGGGTGGCACCTGCACGCTGATCGGCACCTCGACGAATGTGGCAGTGAGCGGGGCGATGACGAAGCTGGGCATGCAGCCGCTGGGCATGTTTGAATTCACTCAGGTGGGACTCGCGACGGTGCTGGTGGGCATTTTATACATGGCCTTCATCGGCTCGAAGATGGTGCCTGAGCGTGACGGAGCGGACGGCAGGGCGAATGACATGATGCGCCAGTATCTGGCGGAGGTGGTGATCCTGCCGAATTCACCGCTGATCGGTCAAAAAGCCTTCGACTCGGACTTTTCGGCCTTGGAATTCCAAGTGATGAAACTGCGCCGCGAGGGGGTGATGCTGGATGCGAATCCACACGAGCTTTTCGTGGAGGGAGACATCGTGCTGGTGGCCGGCAAGGTGGAGAACCTCATCAAGGTGAAGAAGATCGAGGGCATCGACATCCTGGAGGATGTGGCGCTGCGCTCCGCCGGGGTGAACACAAAGAATGCCCAGGTGGCGGAGGTGGTGCTCACGCCGCGCAGCGGCTTCGTGGGCCAATCCATGCGTGAGAGTCATTTCCGCCAGCGCACGGGCCTCTCGGTGATGGCGCTGATGCGTGGCGATGCGTCGCTGCTGCATCACATGGGGGATGAAAAGCTCCAGGCGGGCGATCTGCTGCTGCTGCAAGGCCCGGCGGAAAGGTTCCGCGCCTTTGAAGAGGCGGGCGAGATGGTTTTGATCAGCCAGCATCAGTTCAGCGTGGAGACGCGGCGGAAGGGTTTCATTTTGTTGGCGGCCTTTGTACTCGCGGTGGCGGTCAGCAGCATCTGGCCGGCGTATGTGCCGGAGACGATTGCCTTTGTGATGGTGGCTCTGATGGCGGTTTTCATGCGCTGCATCAAGCTGGAGACGGCCTACGGCAATATCGACTGGCGTCTGCTCATCCTCATCGGCGGCATGATGGCCTTTGGTGAGGCGATGAAGGCCTCCGGCGCTGCGGAAATGATTGCGGAGGCTGTGACCTCCGTGATGGCGCCGTTCGGGGTGTTTGGCGTGTTCGCGGGTTTTTGTGTTCTGACGGTGATTTTGACGCAACCGATGTCGAATGCGGCGGCTGCACTGGTGGTGCTGCCGGTGGCGCTGGAGGCAGCGGCGACGATGGATGCGAGCCAGCGTGCCTTTGCCATCGGTGTCATGCTGAGCGCTTCCGTGAGTGTTTTGACGCCCTTCGAGCCGAGCTGCATCCTGGTTTATGGACCGGGGAAGTATCGCTTCTCGGACTTCATCAAAGTCGGCGGCGGTATGACAGCCGCGATGCTGATTGTGGTGCTGGCGATGGTGCCGATGATTTGGCCGCTGAAATAAAAAACCCGCCAAGTCTCTCGACCTAGCGGGCTTTCGTGAATCAATGGCGCCTTACTTCTTCTTGTCGCGAAGGGCACCAGTCTTGAGGCGGAGGCCGTTGAGGCGGATGAAGCCGGTGGCGTCGTCCTGATTGTATGCCTTGGTGGGATCGGCTTCCATGGTGGCGATCTGCGGATTGTAGAGACTGTAGGGGCTCTTGCGGCCGGCGGCGATAATGTTGCCTTTGTAAAGCTTGAGCCGGACGGTGCCGCTGACCTTCTTCTGGCTCTCGGTGACGAGGGCCTGGAGGGCGAGACGCTCGGGGGCATACCAGAAGCCGTTGTACACGAGCTGGGCATACTTCGGAATGAGGCTGTCACGCAGATGCATGACCTCGCGATCCATGGTGACGCTCTCGATCTGGCGGTGGGCGAAGTGAAGGATGCTGCCGCCGGGAGTTTCATACACGCCGCGGCTCTTCATGCCGACGAAGCGGTTCTCCACCATGTCCACACGGCCGACGCCGTGCTTACCGCCGATTTTGTTGAGCAGCTTCATCACGCCGAGGGGATCGAGCACCTTGCCGTTCACGGCCACGCAATCGCCTTTGTTGAACTCGAGGATGACGGTCTCGGCCTTGTCAGGGGCGTTTTCGGGGAAGACGGAGAGAACGTTGAAGAAGTCCGCATACTTCGGATCGCTGGCGTCGAACCACGGGTCTTCGAGGATGCCGGCCTCGTAGCTGATGTGGAGGAGGTTGCGGTCCATGGAGAAGGGCTTCTTGGCGCTGGCCTGCACGGGGATCTTCTTTTCCTCGCAGTAGGCGATCATCTCGGCGCGGCCGGGGAAGTCGTTGCGGAAGCGCTCGTCACGCCAAGGGGCGATGATTTCGATTTCCGGGGCGAGGGCGGCGGCGGTGAGCTCAAAGCGAACCTGGTCATTGCCTTTGCCAGTGGCACCGTGGGCGATGGCGGTGGCACCTTCGGCCTTGGCGATCTCGACCATGCGCTTGGCGATGAGCGGGCGGGCGATAGAGGTGCCAAGGAAGTATTGGCCTTCGTAGATGGCTCCGGCCTGGATCATCGGGTAGATGAAATCGCGGGCGAATTCGAGCTGGAGGTCGTCGATGTAGATCTTGGACGCACCGGTCTTTTTGGCCTTGGCGTTGAGGCCTTTGAGTTCGTCGTCCTGGCCCACGTTGGCGCAGAAGGCGATGACTTCAGCCTGGTAGGTGTCTTTGATCCAGGAAAGAAGGACGGAGGTGTCGAGACCACCGGAATAGGCGAGGACGATTTTCTTGCTCATGAGGGCTTTGGGTAAAGAAGGGCGGCGAGAATAGGGGCGAATGAGGGGGTGTCGAGGGGTTTTCAGGTGGCTGGAAGGGCCGGTTCTCAGTGCCGGGCAGGGGAGGTGCGCCGCAGAGGTCAGGAACCTCGTCACAAAAGACTTACGAACCTCAGCTTTTTGATATGAATATTATATCTGATAATCCAATCGAATTTTATTAGCAGAAATTAAGGGTATAAAAATGAGAATCAAATTAGCCCTTCGATTCATGGCACTCGGTGGTCTAGCGGCCTCAGTGGCTACATCATCTGTTCAAGCCCAGCCCGCTCCGAAGCCCGAATCCCTCCGCAAACAGAAGATTCTTGAGCCATCGAACTTGAAGGATTTCATCAAGCACAAGTTGGCCGCCATCGTGCTGGGCTAGGCGCTGTTTTGGGACATGCAGGTGGGCCGTGACAGGCTCACCTCCTGTGCTTCCTGCCATTTCCACGCTGGAGCGGACAATCGGGCAAAAAAACCAGGTCAGCCCCGGCCTGCTCATCGCGGATGCGAATGGCAACGCGACGCCGGATTTCACCTTCCAAGTGCGCAAGCCGAACGGCACGCTCAAGAAGGGCGATTTCCCCTTCAACAAGCTCTCGAATATCAATGACCGCAAATCGCAGGTGGTCTCCGATGTGAATGATGTGGCCTCTTCGCAGGGCGTGGTGCTCGAAAACTTCCTCGCCATGCTTTTGGGGGGATTCCAATAGCAGCGGAAGGCGCTGCCGGATGGTTTTTTAGAGAGATACAGCCCCTACCGAAGCCACCGGTGAGTTGCGCTACCGCTCCGAGGACGACGACTTCGATGATGCCAATGGTGATCTCACCGTGGACCTTGGCTTCTCGCCCAAACCGCTCGCCGTGGGAAATCTCGTGTTCCGTGATCTCGATGGAGATGGCAAATACTCTGCAGCGGACTACGGCGTGCCCAATGTCACCGTGAAGCTCTACGAGTTCGGTGATGATCCCAATAACGCCAGCACCCTCCCGGTGGCCCAGACCCTAACGGGCACGGATGGCTCCTTCCTCCTCCGCGTTTACCAGGCTGGAGAATACTTCATCCATATTCCGAAGGCGGATTTTGCCTCCGGCCTCCTTCCCGCCGCCGCCACTCCGGAAAAAATCATCTCCGATGATGCCTCGTCGCGTGATCTCAATCCCCTCCAATCTCCCCCGGAGCCTACGACCCCGCCTTCACTCAAAACGCCCCGCCGCCCTTCACTGCCCCTCCACCCGTTTCCGATCCCGCCATCCATCGAGCCGCTCTCGGCATCGATGAAACCATGCGGCAGCTCCACGCGCCGATGACCTTCGAGTTCGTGAAGGCCTCCGACTTCTCCCACCTCCATCATCGCCGCTGACTGGCCGACGTGGCGCGGACCCACCGGGGATGGTCACGCGGCTCCCGGCCAAAAACTGCCCGTGAATTGGAGCGAGACTGAAAACCTTATCTGGAAGGCTGAAGTGCGCGGTCGCGGGCATGGCTCGCCCATCGTCATGGGGGATCAAGTCCTGCTCGCCACCGCCGATGTCGAAACAGAGGAGCAGCTCGTGCTTTGCTTGGATCGTGCGACCGGCAAAGCACGCTGGGAAGCCGTGGTGCATCGCGGCAACCTCAACACCAAGGGCCACAAAATCTCCTCACAAGCCTCCTCCGATGTCGTGAGCGATGGCGAGCGGCTCTTCGTCAACTTCCTCAACAACGGAGCCATCTTCACCACCGCGCTCGATTTGAAGGGCAAACAGCTCTGGCAGCGCCGTGTGAGTGATTTCCAAGTGCATCAGGGCTTTGGCTCCTCGCCCGTGATTTATCAAAACATCGTGCTCGTCTCCGCTGATCATCGCGGCGGCGGCAAGATGACCGGCCTCAATAAACTCACCGGCGAGATCGTGTGGCAGCAGGATCGCCCACCCGTGGCGAATTACGCCTCACCCGGCATCGTGAACGCCGCTGGCAAGGTCCAGGCCGTGCTCGCCGGTTGCAACAAGGTCGAGAGCTTCGATCCGCTCACCGGCAAAAAGCTTTGGAGCATCGACGGCAGCACTGAAGAGACCGTCGTCACCGCCGTGAGCGATGGCAGCAGCGTGTTTCTCGGTGGCGGTTATCCCAAGCGACACACCATCGCCATCGAAGCCGATGGCAGTGGCAAGATCGCCTGGGAAAACACCACGCAGACCTATGTGCCGTCCATGATCGTGAAAAACGGCCACGTCTTCGCCGTCGGCGATGCCGGCCGTGCCGTCTGCTGGAAATCCGCCACCGGCGAAGAACTCTGGAATGAAAAAGTCGATCGCGAATTCTACGGCTCACCCGTTATGGCCGACTCGCGCATCTACGTCACCAGCAAAGCCGGCGTCACCTCCGTCTTCGAAGCCACCCCGGAGAAATGCACCCTCCTCGGCCAAAACCCGCTCGGCGACGAATCCTTCAGCAGCCCCGCCATCTGCGACAACCGCCTTTACCTCCGCTCCGCGAAGACCAGCCCCACACGCCAGGAGTTTTTGTGGTGCATCGGCCATTGATCCCAGTCTGTGAGGCAGGCGAAGTGATCGGAAGAAGCTGACAGCAAATGGGGGCAGAAATTGGAACGATGCCATTTGCTGCCCCCATTTTTCTGTCAGCTAACCTTCATTTCTCACACTCGTTTTTGCCGCAGAGGGGCAAAGAGGCAGAGGTTTCCTTCTGTTTTCATCTCCGAATAACATGGCGGATCATGGGGAAGTCTGACGACTTCCTCTACACGGTGGCTCCCGCTGGATTCGTAGCGGCAAACGTCAGTTTGCCCCCTGGGCAGCGAAGACAAGTTACTCCCTGTCCACACTCGTCACATCGGAGTTCATTTGCTCTGCGTCCTCTGCTCCTCCGCCCCTTTGCGGCAAACACCTTGGCAGGTGCGGCGTGGCCTAGATGAGAAATGCAGCTAAAAAAGAGCGAACGGTTGGTGATAGGCGCGAGGCATCAAGCCCACGCCACCGCCGTCTGGCCTTGCACGCCGAGACCTTCGACGCCGAGCTCGATGACGTCACCGGGCTTCATGAAGACGGGATCAGGCTTGAAGCCGAGGCCGACGCCGGGAGGCGTGCCGGTGGTAATGATGTCGCCCGGCAGCAGGCTCATGAATTGGCTGAGGTAGCTCACCAGCGTTTTCACGCCGAAGATCATCTGCGCGGTGCTGCTGTTCTGGATCGTCTTGCCGTTGAGCTTGAGCCAGAGCTTCAAATTCTGTGGATCAGGGATTTCGTCGCTCGTCGCGAGGTAGGGCCCGAGCGGGGCGAAGGTATCGCAGCTCTTGCCCTTCACCCACTGACCGCCACGCTCGAGCTGCCATTCGCGCTCGCTGTAGTCATTGTGAACGCAGTAACCGGCCACATGGCTCATCGCCACGTCTTCGCTCACATAGCTGGCCTTTTTGCCGATCACGAAGGCTAGCTCGACTTCCCAATCACTCTTCTTCGAGTTCTTCGGAATGACGACGTTGTCATTCGGACCGCAGATGGCGCTCGTGGCTTTGAAAAACACGATGGGCTCCGCCGGAATCGGCATGCCGCTCTCTTTCGCGTGATCCACATAGTTCAGGCCAATGCAGATGATCTTGCTCGGGCGTGCGATGCAGGGGCCGAGGCGTGTGCTCGCATCCACCGTGGGAGCGGAAGCTGCGTTGGCCTTGGCCCAGGCGGCGAGACGTTCCAGGCCATCCCCGCCGAAGAATTTTTCATCGTAGTCACTGCCAAAGGCGCTCGCGTCGATACGGCGGCCATCGTCGAGTTGAAGGCCGGGCTTTTCTTCTCCAGGGTTTCCAAAGCGGATCAGTTTCATGCGGTTGTTCGTGGTTCTTTGTTCGTGGTTCTTTGTTTCAGACAATCATTTCTTCTCGTCGCCCTCGGCGTTCGCGTAGCGACCGATGATCGGATACTGCTCCAACTCGGCGATCGTGCCGGTGACGGGATAGCTCTCACGTCCGACCCAGTAAATCGCAGCGGCGGCAATGTCCTCCGGCATCAAAAGTCGGCCCATCGGCACCACCGAAGGCGGCAGGCGCTCCGGCCAGCCTTCGCCGAGGCCATCGCCGATTTTGACTTGGTATTCGTTGTCGGAAAGTGTCCAGCCGACGTTGAGTTGGTTCACCCGCACGCGGTCCATGCCGAGCGAATCCGCCAGATTGCGTGTCATCGTCATGAGGGCACCTTTGGACATCGAGTAGGCGAGCATGTTGGCCTGGCCGCAGTGAGCCAGCACGGAGCCGATATTCAGCACGACACCGGTGTTTTTCTTCAACTCCGGCAGCAAAGCGCGAATGAGCAGCATCGGCGCACGAGCGTTCACGGCCATCATGCGGTCAAAAAAGGTCGCGTCGGTTGTGTCGATGCGGCCACGGATGGTCAGCGCGGCATTGTTCACCAGCGCATCCACCTTCCCAAACGCCGCGATGGCATCGGCGGCGAGTTTTTCGGGATACGAGGCGTCTTCGAGGCTGCCCTGGCAGAAGGCGGCTTTGTCCTCGCCGAGTTCTTTTCTCAAGGCCTGGCCGCGAGCCGCATCACGACCATGCAAAATGACCTTCGCGCCTTCTTGAATGAAGCGACGCGCCATATGCTCGCCGATGCCTGTGGTGCTGCCGGTGATGAGAATGACCTGGTCTTGGAGTCGCATGATGAGAGGGAAGTTCGGGGCGGTTTCTATGGCGAGCATGTACGCTGCCTCAAGCCGTGATCTGCCGTGAAATGATGGCTCAGCCGTGGATCAGCCACACGGCCGCCACCGCCGTCATCCAGAAAAGGACGTTCTCGAAGAGCTTCTGCGGCAACTTTCGCAGAATCCACCAGCCCAAAAACACACCGAGCACCACCGCGGGCATCAGCACAAGGTTCGTCATGAGTGACTTCGCGTGGATGATGCCCAGATCCGTGCTGAAGGGCACTTTGAAGAGATTCACGAAGAGGAAGTAGCGGCTAAAGACACCGAGGTGCTCCTTCTTTTCCAGATGCTGCGCCAGCAGGTACACCGTCATCACCGGACCAGCTGCATTCGCCAGCATGGTGACGACACCGGCGAGGAATCCCATCGCCCAGGTGAAGCCCTTGTGTTCCGTGAGTGCGATGAGCTCCTGCCGTCGCTTGTTCAGCACCCAGTTAAAGGCCAGCAGCGCCAGGATGATCCAGCCGATCACGACGCGGGCCATCGCGTTGTCAAACTTCCCCAGCAGCACCCAGCCCACGATCACGCCGGTGATCGCCGGAGGCAAAATCGGCAGGATGCGCCGCCATGAGCCGCCTTTGCGGTTGATGAAGTAGCCCATGAAATCCGCCGCGATGAGCATCGGCAGGATCACGCCCACGGATGCCTTCGCGCCGAAGATCCTCGCCATGAGGACGACGTTCAGCGTCGAGCTGCCGGAAAGCCCCGCCTTCGACATCCCGATGCACATCGCTCCGAGGCAGGCGAGCACGAGCAGCCAAGCGTCGGCGGGGAGGAGGGTGTGTTCGCTGATCCAGTTCATGCGCCGCTGCTCATAGCGTGAACCGTTGCGGGCGCTAGCTCCGAGCGGGGAGAAAGCAGAAACCTCCCAGTCTCTGTGCTCTTCCGTGACCTCTGTGGTCGGAAAATGCAGGCTGACCACAGAGGGCACAGAGGAACACAGAGGTTTTGCAAAAGGGGCTGTAGGAGTTCTGTGCCCAGCCACGGATGCACCGAAGTGACGCTTGCTTCCCCGGCGGCATGCGGCATCACTCCGGCTCCTTTTTACCCTCCCCGACCATGATCAAACTCACCGGCATCGCAGATGAAGCAGGCGCGTCCCTCGACGTGCAAATCCAGGCCCACCAGGAACTCGGCTGGGACAGCATCGAATCCCGCGGCGTCGAAATCGACGGCGTGAAGGGCAATCTGCATGAGATCCCCGATGCGGTGTTCGACAAGGTCGTGGCCCGTCTCGACGAGAAAGGCATGAAAGTGAGCGGTTTCGGCTCCCTCATTGGCAATTGGGCGAAAAAGATCACCGACGACTTTTCCATCACCGAAGCCGAAATCAGCCGCGCCATCCCGCGCATGCAGCGCCTCGGTGCGAAGCTCATCCGCGTGATGAGCTACGCCGTGTGCAAAACGGATGGCGTGGACGACGTGGAGCAGTTCGCCCCGGAGCGCATCAAGCGCATGATCGAGATCAACAAGCGCTTCGCCGATGCCGGCCTCACCGTCGTGCATGAAAACTGCATGAACTGGGGCGGCATGAGCCCCGCCTACGTTCAGCGCATGGCTGAGGCCGTTCCCGGCATGAAGTGGGTCTTCGACACCGGCAATCCCGTCTTCATCGATGACCGCGACCGCCCCGGCATGAAGCAAGACGCTTGGACCATGTACCAGGCCATCAAGCCCTTCATGGCCCACGTTCACGTCAAAGACGGCATCTGGGACACCGCGAAGAATGACGCCGTGTACACTTATCCCGGCGAAGGCGAAGGCCAGACGGAGCGCATCATGAAGGACCTTGTCGAGACCGGTTACTCCGGCTACATCAGCATCGAGCCGCATGTGGCCGTGGTCTTCCACGGCGCCGGTGCCGCCGATGAGCTGAGCTCCGAGCAGAAGGCCAAGGAGCAATACGACAGCTACGTCAAATATGGCCGCATGCTCGAAGCCATGCTAAAGCGTCTCGGTGCGAAGCTGAGCTGAGCAGATCCTTAAATCGTCATCGACGAGTAGCCGCCGTCCACGACCATCTCGTGGCCGGTGATGAAGCTGCCACCGCTCGCCGCGAGCAGTAAAGCCGCGCCGATGAGTTCTTTGGCTTCGCCGAAGCGGTTCATCGGCGTGTGGCCCATGATTTTGGAGACGCGATCCGGTGTGAGCACCTTCTTGTTTTGCTCCGCCGGGAAGAAGCCGGGCACCAGCGTGTTCACGCGGATGCCGAGCGGTGCCCACTCACGAGCGAGGTTCTTGCTCAGATTATGCACCGCGCCTTTCGACATCGAATAGGTGAACACACGGCTCAGCGGGATCAGACCGGACATCGAACCCAGATTGATGATCGAGGCCGGAACCTTGTTTTCGACGAAATATTTGCCGAAGACCTGGCAGGCAAGGAAGACGGCCTTCGTGTTGATGTTCATGATCCGGTCATACTCCTCCTCTGGGATGTCTAGGAAGGGCGTGGGCGAGTTCACACCCGCGCCGTTCACGAGGATCTGGCAGCCGCCGCTGCGCTCCTGCACCTGATCGAGCAGGATTTGCAGGTCAGCTTTTCGGCTGGCATCAGCGGAGACGAAATACGCCTTGCCGCCAGCCGCGTGGATGCTTTCGAGGCGCTTTTCGGCCTTCGCCGCATCACGGCCCACGAGCACCACCTCCGCTCCCGCCATCGCAAAGCCGGAGGCGACAGCGCCGCAGAGTTCACCCGTACCGCCGATCACGACAGCGGTTTGATTTTGGAGGGAAAAAAGTTCAAAAATGGAGGACATGGCCGCGCATCTATGGCGGGAGGAACTCAGCCCGCAAACGACATTCCTCACGCGCCGCTGGATATTCGCCGCAACCTCTCGGAATAAGCAAAATCTCACGCTCTCTCACGTTTGTTGCCCGCTAATTATGAAATTCTCTCTTCTCGCCATCCTTGCCCTCGCCGCCATCTGCATCGTTCATGCCGAGGACAAACCCCAAACCGACCCCAAAACCATGCCTGCCCCCGTGATCGTCAAAACCGATGAAGAGTGGAAAAAACTGCTCAACGACGAACAATTCAAAGTCACCCGCCAGCAGGGCACCGAGCGGCCTTTTGGTGATATTTACAAGGAATTCGAAAAGCAGGGCGAAGGCACCTACTACTGCGTGTGCTGCGGCTCTGAGCTCTTCACCTCGAAGGAGAAATTTCACTCCGGCTGCGGCTGGCCCTCCTTCTACGATAGCTCGAAGGCCAATGGCGTTCTTGAGCGCGTCGATAACAGCCACGGCATGCGCCGCGTGGAGACCGTGTGCAAGCGCTGCAGTGCCCACCTCGGCCATGTTTTCGAGGGCGAAGGTTTTAAAACACCCACGGACCGCCGCTTCTGCATCAACGGCGTTGCTTTGAAATTCGTCGCCAAAGGTGGCGCGGCTCCGAAGCTCCTCGAAGTCGAATCCGCCGAGGTTCAGAAGAAAAAAGACGAGGTCGCCAAGGAGGCAGGCGAGGCACCGAAGAAGTGATGACGAAGTTTTCACTTCTCTAGTCGCCCGCTCTCTGGCAAATGTGCGCCGCGCATGCCCGCCTTTGTTTACACCGCTCTATCTGCCGCCGGGGAATCCAAAAAGGGTTCCATCGATGCGGCGGATCGCGGCGAGGTCGTGCGCAAGCTGGCCCGCATGGGCCTGCGTGCCAGCTCCGTGAAACCGCTCGGTGCCTCGGCTGCTCCAGCCGCCAAGGCGAAGCCCAAGGACGGCAAAAAAGCCGCCGCCGCCGTCACCAAGGATAGCGCCGCGCCTTTCGCCGCCCTCTGGCAGCGTCTCAAATCCGGCGGTGATACCGGCAAGGTCCGCCTCAAGCACGCTCAGGTCATCGCCTTCACCATCGAGCTATCGAATCTCCTCTCCGCAGGCTTCCAGATCGATCAGGCCCTCGGAGCCATGGAAAAAAGCAGCGATGCGCTCACGCGAGAGATGTCCCGCCGGCTCCGCGAGCTCGTGCGGGATGGCATTCCGCTCTCCACCGCCCTGCCGCAGGTCTCCGGCAGCTTTGGTCCGCTCTTTTGCAGCATGATCGCCGCTGGCGAGAGCAGTGGCTCGCTCGATCAGATCCTCGATCGGCAGGTGAAATACCTCGGCATGATGGAGGAGCTGCGCTCGAAATTCCTCGGTGCCCTCATCTATCCCGCCTTCCTCGCCGCCACCGGCCTCGCCCTCGGCATCGTGATGATTACCTACCTGCTGCCAAAGCTCTCCGTGCTCATCAAGAACAGCAGCAAAGCCACGCCCGTGATGCTCGATTACCTCATGAAGCTCTCGGACTTCCTGCGCAATGAATGGTGGCTCCTGCTCATCGCCATCGGCATCCTGGTCATCGTCGCCGTCATTCTCGCCCAGATCCCCTCTGTACAGCTCGCTTGGTTTAAAATGCTGCATCACACCCCGGTGATCGGCGATCTCATGCAGTCCCGTCACGAGCTACAGTTCCTCGAAACGCTCGGCTCCCTCCTCCACAGCGGCCTCGCCATCACCCAGGCGCTGCATTTGCTCAAAGGCACCATCAGCAATCCCTTCATCCGCCAGCAGTTCGAGGGCATCGAGCACATGGTGCAGGAGGGAGAGCACCTCAGCACCGCCATCCAGCGTGCCAAAGCGCTGCCGCCGCGCTCCATCGATGTCATCCGCCTCGGCGAAGAGACCGGCAACCTCGCGGAGGTGGCCACCAAATCCGCCGCCCGTCTGGATGGTCAGTTCAACCGCCTCGTCGAGCGGGCCACCGCCCTCATCCAGCCTTGCATCCTCGTGGTCATGGCGGTAGTCGTCGGCAGCATCGTTTACGCCATCATTGATGTTGTCTTCTCGACCCTCCAGCAGATCGGCAAACGCTGAACCTTTTCATCCCAACCTCGTCATGAAAAACACCCTCCGTCCTTCCCTCGTCGCCCGTGGCTTCACGCTGCTCGAAATCATGGTCGTGCTCCTCATCATCGGCCTCCTGCTCGCCGTCGTCGCCGGCGGCATCAATGGCTTCCAGGCCAGCGCGGAAATCCAGGCCAGCAGTGCCAAGGTGCAGAGCATCCAGGCCCAGCTCACCTCCTTCAAATCCCTCGCCGGCCAGTATCCCACCTCCGCGCAGGGCCTCATGGCTCTTCATAAAAACCCCGGTGTGAAACGCTGGACGCAGATGGTCAAGGACGAGGCCGATCTCAAAGATCCCTGGGGCAATACCTTCCTCTACCGCTATCCCGGCACGCACAATCCTGCCAGCTACGATGTCTGGTCCTCCGGCCCCGACCGCCAGGACGGCACCGATGACGACATCGGTAACTGGTGATCCACCATGAAGCTGCGTGCGCTCTCAGCTCGTAGGCGCATTCGCCCGAATGCGGCGGCGCATGGCTTCACCCTTCTCGAGATCTCCGTCGTCCTCATCATCGCCTCGATGCTCATCGGCGCGGGAGCCGTGATGGTCAGCGGCATGATGAATGACCGTGCCGTGCAGAAAGCTGTCTCTGGCATCGAGGCCCTAGGCGTCGAGGCCGTCAGCCGCGCCTCCACCTACCGCCGCCAGCAGGTCATCGCCTTTCAGGAAGGCCGCTGTGACCTCCTGGATGAAACGGGGGAGCTCATCCGCAGCGTCGAGCTTCCCCCCAGCTCGAAGCTCCTCATCCACCGCTACTACGCCAAGGACTTTATCGAAGCCGAAGGCCAAGCCGTCCGCGTCCTCCCCGGCTGCCTCCTCGAACCCATCGAACTCATCCTCCGCGATGCCGATGAGGATTTTGAATTTGCCCTCGATCCGCTCACCGGCGGCTTCAATCCCGATGCGTAAACCCCAGTGAGGCGGGCACTCCTGCCCACCCATCTTTCGATCACGAATTGTCTAAGCGAGCTCCTTCGCCGCGTTTGATGAAGCACTCATGCGTCGCTTCTTCTTCTTCCTCCTCCCTCTCGCCGCCTTCGCTCAGTCCGGCCCGCCGCCAAAGCCTCCCGTCGTCCCCACCGACCTCGCGCCGCAGATCGAGACGCTGAAGCCTGGCGTGAAAATGACGCTGCTCGCCGAGCATCCCGATCTCGTCACGCCCACCGGCATCGACGTCGATGAAAAGGGCCGCATCTGGCTCGCCGCCTGCCACACGCACTTTCGCCCGGAAGGTTACGAAGGCCCGCAGCACGATGAAATCCTCGTTTTCGATGCCGACGGCAAAAACCGCCGTGTCTTTTACAACAAAACCGATGCCACGATGCACGTCGAAGTCGGCCCCGATGGCTGGATTTACCTCGCGGAGCGTGATCGTGTGCTGCGTGTGAAGGACAGCGATGGCGATGGCACCGGCGACACGGAGGAAAACCTCGCCACACTCGACACCGTGGCCGATTACCCGCACAACGGCCTCAGCGGCATGGCCTGGCATCCCGATGGCGGCCTCGTCCTCTCGCTCGGCGAAAACTTCGGCAAAGACTGGACGCTCACCGGCACCGATGGTGCCAAGGTCAGCGGTCGCGGGGAAGGCGGCGTTTTTCGCTGCTCTGCCGCTGGCAAAGGCCTGCGCCGCATCGCTCGCGGCTTTTGGAATCCCTTTGGCCTGATGGTGCTTGCCGATGGCGAAATCTTCGCCGCGGAAAACGATCCCGGCAGCCGTCCGCCGTGTCGTTTGCTGAACATCGTCGAAGGCGCCGACTGCGGTTTCCAATGGGTCTATGGCAGCGCACCGGTTCATCCCTTCGTCGCATGGAATGGCGAACTGCGGGGCACGCTCGGCATGGTGCATCCTTGCGGCGAAGGGCCGTGCGCCGTCGTCGAGCTCGGCGGCGGCGTCCTGATCCCGAGCTGGAGCGATCACAGCATCGACTACTTCCCGCTCACGCGAAAAGGCGCGGGCTATACCTCCGAGCGCATCCCGCTCGTCAAAGGCAGCGACTTCTTCCGCCCCGTTTGCATGGCCCAAGGCGCCGACGGCGCGTTTTACCTCACCGACTGGGTTTTCAGCTCCTACCCGATTCATGGCCGTGGACGCTTGTGGAAGCTCGAAATCGAAAAACAGCCCTGGATCGCCGAAAAGCAGCCTGAAACACCCGAAGCCGCTCTCGCCAAAAAACTCCGCGCAGGCATCGAGAAGCTCGAAACCTCCAAACTTCTCGAACTCGCTCGTGGAGCCGACAAATACCTCGGCGATGCCGCCCTCACCGCGCTTTCACGTTCTTCTCTGACCGTCGAAGAAGTCAAAGCCCTCGCTCCACCAGATCGCGTGTGGGCCTTCGTCGCCATGCGACGTGCCGATTTGAGTGATGAGAAGTGGGTGCGTGCCTTCTTCGACGATCCCGATGCCGAGATGCGCTTCGAGTGCCTGCGCTGGATCGCCGATGCCGTGCTCAAGGAGTTCCAGCCGCAGGTCGAGGCCATGCTCAGCGATCCAAAACTCGACTTCCGCCTCTTCGAAGCCGTGCTCGCCACCTGGAACACCCTTCGCGGTGAACCCGGCGCTGGTGTCACCAGCCCCGAAGTGCTCGTCGAGCGAATCACCGATCCCAAAACGCCCGCCCGCCTCAAAGGCTACGCCCTGCGCCTCGCTCCACCGACCCACAAAGCCCTCACGCTCGAACTCCTCCGCGACTTCGCCAACAGCGACGACGAAGTCCTCCAACTCGAAGCCGTGCGCACTCTCGCTGCCCGCCGTGCCAGCGCCGAGATCGCCGCTGATGACAAACGCAGCCCGCAACTCCGCGCCGAAGCCATCCTCGGCACCGATGACACCGCGCTGCTGCAAAAACTCGCCCAAAACGACCACGCCATCATCCGCGAAGAAGCCCAGCGAGCCCTCCCACGTTCCCTCCCCATCAACCGCCCCGCCTTCGACGACACCGCCGCCTGGCTGAAGCTTCTCGAAGGCCCCGGCGATGCCGAAACCGGTCGCCGCCTCTTTTTCAACACCAAGGTCGCCATCTGTGCCAACTGCCACCGCCACAGCGGCCGCGGCAACGTCGTCGGCCCCGATCTCACCCTCATCGCCCAGCAGGGCGACCGCGCCGCCATCCTCCGCTCCATCCTCGAGCCACACCGCGAAGTCGCGCCGCAGTTTTACCCGTTGCTCGTGAAGCTTAAAGACGGCACCGAGTTCACCGGCATCCTCCTCCGTTCCTCCAGCAGCGAAGTCTTCCGCGATCTCACCGGCAAAGAACGCTCCTTCCCCGAAGCCGACGTCCTCAGCCGCACCGAAATCAAAATGTCCCTCATGCCCCCCGGCCTCGTCATGACCCTCACCGATGCCGAGCTGCGTGATCTGCTGGCGTTTTTGACGGCGAGGTGAGCTGCCAAGGTGCGTCCTTGGGCTGTCTGAGTCTCGGTATTTTGAAATAAACCGGAGTTATCTAGAATTTTGAGGTGCAATCGAAGATTCGTAAGGGTATTCTCAGGCAGTTTTACGCTTTCCCATGACTCAACCGGCATTCGTTCCCCCATTTGGCCGTGAGGTACAGGCACCCTTTGTGGTCCCGGGTATCACGGGGGTGGCACAGACCCTCGGTCCGGCTCCCACGCCGTCTGCTGCGCCGGGTGGTTCACAGGCCATCGGGGACTTCCGGGCGGCTCAGCAGATCCTCATGAATGAGGTGGCGCAGCTTGAGCACCAGCGGGAGATGGCCTCACGCACCATGGCGGCGCTGCGGCAGGAGCATGAGACGCGGCAGGCGGAGGTGCTGCGGCTCACCACGATGTATTCCTCCCTTCAGGCGGAAGTTTCGGAGCTCTCCAGCCGCCGCGAGACGGAGCTGGCGCAGTATCACGAGATATCCAGACGCCGGACCGCCGATGAGGCGCGGCTGCAAAAGCTCGAGCAAGAGCTGGCGATGATGGGCACGCGGTCGATGCAGGCCGCGATGAGCACGGAGGCGCAGGAAACGCGGGGCCGTGAGCTCGTCGGGCATTTGGAAGCCATCCGGGCGGCCACTTTTGAGGCGGAGGCAAAGCGCCGCGCGGCAATGGATGCCCAGGCATCCGTGGAGGAGCGCCTGCGGGCCTTCACCGCCCGGCATGATGAGGCGGCACGGGCTGAGGTGGAGGCACGCGGCATTGTCGAGCGGCTGGAGGCTCAGCGCCAGGAGACAGAGCGGCGGCTGGAGCGCCTGCGTGAGGACACCGCTCGTATCGAAGCGGAGGGAGATCTGGTGCGCCGCCAGATCGCGGCCGATGAGATGCGTGCCGCTGGCTGGCGTGAGGAGATTGTGAAGGTTTCGGCGGATCGTCTGCAATGCCTGGCCCGCCACGGGGAAATCCAGCAGGAGCTGCAAAAGCTCACAGAGACGCAGCATCAGGCCCGCGTGGTTTGCGACGAACTCGAAACGAAGCGCAACCGCCTCGAAGCCGATGTGGCCCGTCTTGATGGTGAGCAGGCCCGTCGCACGGCCGAGCTGGCGGAGGCGGATGCGAGCGTGCAGAGGCTCCGCAGCGAGCGGGCTGAACTCGAAAACGCCATCCGCCAAGCCATGGAAGGCCGAGCCAAGGCGGAAAAGCAGCGCGAGAACGCTCTCGAAGCCCTCCAGCACGATTTGCCACGCCTAGCGAAGGCTCAATCCGAGTTGGTGAACACGGAGCGTGAGCTGGGAACGATGTCGCAGGATCTCGCTCGTGTCCGCGAGGAACTGGTGGCCGTGCAGCAGGCGGAGGAGGAGGCGGGTGATCAGCTCGCCAGTGCCACGCAGGAGATCTCCAGCACGGAGAAAACACTCACGGCACTGCGCAGCGAGCACACCGATATTTTGCAGCAGCTCACGCGGGATCGCGACCGTCTCGCCACGATGAAGCGCGAGATCGGCAGCACGGAAGAAAAGCTGGAGACAGGCCGCCGCGAGCTCAGGGAAACGGAAGCGGAGCTGGCGCACGTCTCCGCCGAATTTTCCGAGCTGGATGGTCGTTTCGTCGCACGTCGCGTGGAGTTTTCCGATCTCGAAAAACTGCTCGAAACCGCCACTCGGCAGCATCGCGACATCGAGGCCGATTCGCTGACCAAAACGCGCCTGCTGGCCGATACGCAGACCAGCCTCACGAGCGCCACGCAAAGGCTCGCCAGCACGCAAAACGACCTCGAAGCCATCAGCAGGCAGCATGAGCAGGCCGAAGCGAAACTTCGCGAGCGGAACGACTGGCTGGCGAAGACCGAAGAGCAAACGACGGAGGCTCGCAAAGCCCTCGAATCCTCCAGCCGTGATCTGAATTTCACTCTCGCCGAGTTGGCAAAGACGCGGTTGAGCCTCGATACGGCGCAATCGCAGTTTGACTCGGGGAGTCACATTCTTGCTGAGTTGCTGCCGCAGGTGGCCACGGGCACGCAGGAGCTTCAGCGCCTGCGTGACGAGCTGTACCTCAACACGCAAAAACTCGAAAGCACTCGCCACGATCTTGCCGGGACGTCGAACGAGCTTTCGCACACGAGCGAGCAGCTCGCCGCGCTGCAAAAAGAGCATGCCGCCGCGCAAATCCGCCGTGAGGAATTACTCGCCGCCGCCACCCGTGCGGAATCGCATCTGCATCATCTGGATTCGGAAGTCACCAGCCGCTCGCGTCAGCTGGAGACGCTGCAAAGCGCTCTCCGCGATGGCGAATCTCGTGCCACCGGGCTGAATGCCACCCTCGAAAATCTCAGCGCCACGCACACAGACCTGCAAAACCGCATCACCCAGCAGGAAGAGAAGGAGAACGATCTTCGTACGAGCATCGCCGCCCTCACGGAATCTGAGGCTAGTGCCGTCAAATCCGAGGCCTGGCAAAAAGAGCAGCTCACCAGCCTCGCTGGCCTCGTTCATGCCGTGCAGCAGGAGCTCGCCGATGCGGAGGATATTCTCACCCAGACGCAGCAGTGGACGGAGCGCTCTCGCAAAGCCCGCGAGCGTCTCGATAGCCTCGAAGCTGGTTCGCTTGAAGAACGAAACTGCCGCAATGAGATGGACATCGTCAGCGCCGGCCTGCGCCAGTTGCTCAACCGTCTCTCCACGCTCCGGACGCAGCCTTCGGTGATCGCCTCCATCCGGGCGGAGAAGGCCGGAAGCACTCTCGCACCCGTTTTCACCTCCCCGCCGTCTCCGCAGGAATCGTCCGAATCCGAGACGGTCCTCACTGGCCGCCTCGCCAAGCTCCGCGAGGCCGCTATGCGCGAGGAGAGCCGCATTCAATTCCTCAAAGACGAGCGTGAGCGCCTGGAAAAGATCGCTCGTGCTCGGCCCACCATTGGTCCTGCCGTGAGCGAACAGCAGGACAAGTTGCGCCTCCTTCAAGAGCAGGTCTCGCTCGCCGAATCACGCTTGAAACGCACCGCTGCCGAGGAGCAAAATCATCGCGAAAAGATCGCCTCCCTACGCCAGCAGCTCGCCCAACTCCGCGATGGCATGACGCTCTCCCCTTCGCTCTCCTGAGCCTGGAAACGTGTTTGAAAACGCTGCCAGCGTCGATCCGGCGAAGCAAAGTGGCCATCTCGCGGAGCGAGATGGCCACTTTGCTGGCGCGTCCCTCGCCGCCTCTGATCACTTCACGCTCTCCGGCAGCGTTCGCACGCCCGTATCACGGCGAAGGGCCACAATCACCTCCGCGCCGAGACCTTCCATCATCTGGTACCAGAGACGCTCGCGGCCCGCGATTTTATCTTCCGGCCAGCGGCCGCCGAGGCTGGTGCCATCGAGAAGGATCACAAATTCAGGTTCCGGTTGCTTCGTCAGCAGGCGCTGGCGGATGTCGTTCACGAGACGGCGCTGCACCTCGGCTTCGGGAGTGGTCGCCATGTTGAACAGCATCACCAGCAGAGGTCCGGTGGGCTGCCAGAGGGAGGCAAAATCATCTTCATCACCCGCCAGGATGCGGGTGTATTCCGCCCGTGCCATGCCGCCAAAGCGCTCGCGAATGCCGCGATCCCACACCTCACGCTGCGAAGCCGTGGGGTCCATGCCATGCACGAGCACCTCCACACGTTCCTGGCCGCCTTCCACGGCATTGAGCAAGCGCCTCACATACGGTCCCCATGAAAGAGCTCGTGCCCGTTTCGCCATGCCACGATGAATCCGCGCCACACCGATGCCGGCGAGTGCCAGACGCGGCATGATCACCAGCACCAGCAGCGTGCCCGCATACAAATGAATCCACGGCAGCGCCGGGGCAGGGGACACCGGCTTCTCCGCGGTGCGCCGCATCTCCGGCACCTTGTCGAGCGGCACCGGCATGCCCACCGCCGATGAAGCGGGCTTGAACAGGGTGCCAAAAAAGGTCTTCGCACCTTCATCGGTCAGCAGCGTGCTTTCCCACACGGCTCGATACTCCTTCGACCATCCTCTCGCATACAGTGCCACCGCACCGCCGAGCGCCAGCATCGCCGCGCCGATGTGCAGCCAGGCCCGCATGCGAGCCTGGAGCCTCCGCCAGGCCAGCGGCCAGGCGAGATCGGCAAAACGCTCCTGCACCGCATCCGGCTGTTGCGCCTTTCGGGCAATGGAAACGCCGTGCGCCAGCAATTCCGCCAGCCAACCACCGCGTCCGGCGAGCGTCTGCGAGGGCAGCAGCTCGCACAGCAGGCCCAGCACGATCACCACCGCATTCCACGCCAGAAGACCCACCAGCGGCAGCGCCAGCAGATTAAACTCACGCTCCTGACCCAGATCCGTCATCCAGTAGCCTGCCACGCCTGCGGCGATCCAGCCCGCCACCGCCCAGCTCCAGCGGCCCTGCGGCACGCGGAGTGAATCGAGCACGCGGATCAAATCCCCGCGCCATCCGATGGCCTCCGCCTCCAGCCACGAGGCTCGTTTGTCCAAAAAAGACTGCGCCCGGTCATCCAGTGTATCGCCTTTGATCTCCTCGCTCGTCAGCCCCGCCCGCGAATGCGCCGTGGCCTCGCGACGCCGCTCCGCGTTCACGAGTGTCCCGTCGGCATCGCCTTCTTCAAGGGCACGCCAACGCAGCACGCGCAGCCAGTCATTCCAGATCATCAAAAAGGGGGAAGTTTGGGAAAGAGTGCGCACTTAACGCGGCTTGCAGCGGTTTCCAATCCTGTGTTAGAGCACCGCCATGAAGAAATCCCCCGCTGACGCCCGCCTCTACGGCATTCTCGATCTCGGCTACGTCCAGCCCGCGCAGGTCGAGGCGATGACGGCCGCCCTTTGCGAGGGGGGTGTCGATTTGATCCAGCTTCGGGCCAAAAAGGCCGCGAAAAGCGAGGTCGAAAGGCTCGCAAGGCAGATGCAGGCCGTGCTGCGGGATTTTGACGTGCCGCTCATCATCAACGACCACGCGGACATCGCCGCGCAGATTGGCTGCGAGGGCATCCACGTCGGGCAGGATGATGATGCCGTCGCGAAGGCTCGTGAGGTCACACGCGGCGCTTGTTTCGTCGGCAAATCCACGCACAGCCTCGAGCAAGCCATCGCCGCGCAGGCGGAAGGCGCGGATTACATCGGCTTCGGGCCGCTTTACGCCACGGGAACGAAGCCGGACTACATCCCGATTGGCCTTCAAGACATCACGGAGGTGCATCGCCGCGTCTCGCTGCCCATTTTCTGCATCGGCGGTGTGAATGCCGGGCGACTCGATGAAGTGCTCGCGGCCGGGGCGAGGCGTGTGGTGGTCGTCTCAGCGTTTTTGCAGGCGGCGGATGTGCGCGGCGAGGTGCGAGCGTTGAAGAAGAGGTTACCTTGAAGCTCCCACCATGCTCCTGCGCCGATTTCGACCTCTGCTCCTGCGTGCCTGGCGGCTCTCGCTGCTGGTTCTCGCTGTCGCAGTGATCCAGAAGCGGCAGCCGTCCGGCATGCAAAGCATCGCGGTGGAGCGAGTGAGGGACTTTTTTCCTTCAGCGGACTCGCTGGAGGATGCGGATGGCTTTCAGATCGTGAAGGATGCCTCGGGCATCGCTCTCGGCCAGGTGATGCAGACCGCGCCGGAGTCCGACGACATCATCGGCTACTCCGGTAGCACGAACACGCTCATCGCGCTGGATCGCAACCGCCGCATCCTCGGCCTCCGCGTGCTGCGCAGTGGCGATACGACGGATCATCTCGCGGAGGTGATCCGGCATCGCGAGTTCTTCGGGCAGTTTTATCAGAAGAAGGCGGCGGATCTCGCCGCGATGCAGCCACAGGCCGTTTCCGGTGCCACCTTGACGAGCAGCGCCATCGCCGAAGGTGTGCTGCGGCGCATGGGCAAGAGCGCCACGAAATCCCTGCGCTTCCCGCAGGAGCTCACGCTGGAGGAGGTGACCAAACTGGAGCCGAAAGCGAAAGCATTGCGAGGCGAGGCTCCGCGCTGGGAGGTGCTCGATGAGAAGCAAAACGTGATCGCCATCGCCATCCGCACCGCGCCTGCAAGCGATGGCGTGGTGGGTTACAAAGGCCCGAGCGATTCTCTTTTGCTCCTCGATGCCGAGGGGAAGACGCTCCGCTCGATGGCGCTGCGCAAGACTTACGACACCGAAGCCTACACCGCCTATGTGACGGGCGATCCAGCCTTCTTGAAGACCTTTGACGGCATGACGATGGAGGCCATTGCGGGCATCGACTTCGATCAAGCGGGCGTGGAAGGCGTCTCCGGTGCCACGCAGACAAGCTGGGGCGTGGCGGAAGGCGTGCGAGTGCGTGCGCAGGCCTTTTTGAATGAGAAAGCGGACTCCGCCGCGTGGTGGCAGCGCATCCGCTGGCGCTGGCAGGATGCGGGACACCTTGCCGTGATCCTTTCGGCACTCGTCATGGCTTTCACACGCTTGCGCGGCATCGCGTGGTGCCGGCATGCGCATCATGCGCTGCTCGTGGTTTACGGTGGTTTTGTGTCGGGCGAGATGCTTTCCCAAGGTCTCATGGCCGGCTGGGCCGCCTGTGGTGTGCCGTGGCGGAATGCCATCGGCCTCGTGGCGCTGGCGGCGTTGGCTTTACTTGGGCCGGTGTTTACTTCGAAGCAGCTCTACTGCCATCACATCTGCCCGCACGGTGCTTTGCAGCAGCTTCTGGCCAAACGGCTTCGCTGGCAGTGGTCGCCCTCGAAACGGCTCGACGGGCTTTTGAGCACGCTGCCCTTCGTTTTGCTGCTCGCGGTATTCGTGAGCGTCGTTTGGGCCGTGGGGCTCGATTTGAATCAGGTGGAGCCGTTTGATGCCTACCTCTTCCGCGTCGCCGGCATTGCCAGCCTCGTCATTGCGCTCGTGGGGCTGGTGGGGTCGCTCGTCACGCCGCTGGCCTACTGCCGCTTTGGATGCCCCACCGGCGCTTTGTTCAAGATGCTGCGCTTCACCGGTAGCAGCGACCGCCTCGGCACTCGCGACTGGCTGGCGCTGGCGGCCCTTGTGACGGCATTTTTTGTGTGAATGGCACTCGCGAAACCTCCGGCGGCATCCATCATCGCCCTCCCTCATGCGTTTCATCGACTCCCTCGAATCCAAGCTCGGCCGCTTCGCCATTCCCGGCCTCGTGCAGGTCATCGGCATCTTCCAGCTCGGCGTCCTCGTGCTGATGCTGATGATGAGCCAGGATTCCGCCCAGACGTATCTCGATTTTCTCTCGCTGGACATGGATCGCGTGATGCAGGGCCAGGTGTGGCGGCTGGTGACGCATGTGTTCATCCCGCGCAGCACCTCCATTCTCTGGGCGGTCTTTGGCACGCTCATCATGATGTGGATCGGCCGCGGGCTGGAAGCGGCGTGGACGCCCTTTCGCGTGAATCTCTACATCCTCGTCTGGATGGTGGCCGTGACGGCAGGAAATCTCCTCTTCGGCTGGCCGGCGGAAGCGCTGTTCCTTTATCAGTCGCTCTTCTTCGCCTTCGCCACCTTCTATCCGAACGAGGAGATCATGGTGTACTTCATCCTGCCGGTGAAAATCAAATGGCTGGCCCTCATCTCCGCCGGCATGACGCTGCTGGGCGTGGTGCAGCAGCCCGTGCTCTTGCTGCCGGTGCTCTGCGGGCATTTGAACTACCTCGTGGCCTTTCTCCCCGGCCTCATCAGCGAGAGACTGCATGCCGCGAAGGTCACCGATCGTCGCGCCCGTTTCCAAGAAGCTGCCCCAGCTTCAGGAAGCTTCTTCCACCAATGCAGCGTGTGCAAAAAGACCGAGATCGACAATCCCCAGCTCGACTTTCGTGTGCTCGATAGCGGTGACGAGATCTGCTCCGACTGCCGGTCCGCAAAAAAAGCTGTCTAAACCACAAGAAAGGCATCCAGCAGCTCGTTTCAGGCGCACCGGGAATCCGGTCACAACAAGCCAAACATCCGCACACCCATGAAAACACTGCTCACCATCGCCGCCCTTTCCTTCGCCTCCGCCGGTCTCGCCGCCGACAAATGCCCCATCAGTGGCAAGGATGCCGATTCCTCCATCACCAGCAAGGGCAAGGACGGTAATTCTGTCTCCTTCTGCTGCGAGAAGTGCAAAGCCAAGTTTGACGCGAAGAACAAGTAATCCGTTTCGGTTTCTTGAATCTCTCCAGACGGAGCCGGGAAACCGGCTCCGTTTTTATTTCGTCTTTGGCGGTTCTGGCAGCGCCTGGAGTGCGGAGGTGTCGATGGTCGTCTCAAGGCCACGCAGGACTTTGTTGGTGAACTGCTGACCACGAACCTTGACCTCGGGATGGCTCACGGAACTATGACCGCCATCAGTGATCGGCACAAAGAGCGAGGTCACACCCGCTTTTTGCAGTGCCGCGTGAATCGCCTCAGCCTGCAGGAAGGCCACGCGTTGGTCCTTCGTGCCGTGGAAGGTGATGAAGGGAGGATCGTCCTGACTCACATGCGTGACGGGCGAGGCGGCATTGGCCTCCGCGTTCTTTTCCGTCGCGCTTCCACCGAGCAGGCCGCTGACGGCATCATCCTTCCAGATCGGTTTGCCCCCCTTGTCGAACATGAACGCCTGCGTGAAGTCCTCCGGGCCGCAGAGATTCACCACGGCCTGCACGCGGCTGCTGAAGCTCGTGTGCGGCCCCAGATCGCCCTCCAGCTCCTTCACATCACCACTCGTGCCGAGCAGCGAGGAGAGATGCCCGCCTGCCGAACTGCCCCACACGGCGATCTTGTCCGCATCGAGATTCAACTCCTTCGCATGAGCGCGAATCCAGCGGATGGCCGCTTTACAATCATGCACCTGGGCAGGCCACGAGGCTTCTTTCGTGAGGCGATAGCCAACGGTGACGGCGGCGTAGTCACCCGTGCGGGCTAATTGAATGGCTTGTGCGCCATAGCCCAACCGATCGCCATTCACCCAGCCTCCACCGTGGATCAGAGCGATGACCGGCAGCGGCTTCTCGCTGTTTCGTTTCTTCGGCAGATACACATCCACCCTCTGCTTCGGGTTCTCATTGCCCGCATAAGGCTGGTCGAGCCGGAGATCGATGTCGTTCGTCGCGGCTGTATCGCGTATCTTTTGCTTCTGAGCGGCCAGATCCTTACCGAGGGCGGCGGAGACGAGGAAAACGAAAACAAGAACGTGCTTCATGGTGCGCACAAAACGCACCCGCCGCCTCGATCTGGCACTCAAGGCTGCCTTTGCACCTGCAAGCGCATGAAACGATGCGGCGTGGAGCCGAGCGGCACGGTATCGCGGACGTAAACGACATCGGAAACCACGGTGATCGGCGAACCGAAGCCACCAACCATGTAAAAGACCTGCTCATCGACAAAACCTGGCCCGGTGGGCAGGTTTCCTGGTGTGATGCTCATCACTGTCGTCCATGGCCCGAGCGGGCTATCGGCGGCCTGCACCTCGTAGATCACATCGTAGGCATAGGGATTGCGTGGGAAATTCATGCCAAGGTAACGCGTGCCAGAAACCTCGGTGACGACGGCGGGAGGTTGTGTGCCGGGCTGTGCTGGATTCATCCACAGCGCATACTTCATGAGGTTCGTGATGCCATCGCCAGCCGGGTTTGCATCGTCGGCGGCATTGCCGGAATTGGCCGTGGAACCAAAGTACTGCTGACGCCATGCTTCGACCGCAGATGGAGTGGTGAATGTGGTGTCCGAGCCTGTGAATTGATTGCCATAGCTGTCCGTGATGCGCAGGCGGAAGTGGTAGGTCTTCTGTGGCTGCACGTTGATGGTGGAGGAGGGATTCACCGTGGAGCCGATAGGTCCGATGATAATGAGTCCTCCGCCAGTACGGATTCCCGTGTTGGCCGTGAGGCCGTAGGCGGTCGTCTCGCCGTAGTCGAATACCGCCGTATAGGTGCCGCCATTCTGGTTGTAGGTGCCTCGAAGCGTTGCCAGGATCGGTTGCACATTGCTGGCGGCATTGGTGGTGACGACGGGTAAAGCTGGCGTGGTGAAAGCAGTGTCCGGGCCGGTGCTGGTGCCTTCGTTGTTCGTGGCGACGAGGCGGTAGTGGTAGGTCGTTGAAGGTGTGAGGCCGCTGAGAGCATCCGTGATCACCTCATACTGGCTCGTGCCCAGCGGCGTGCTGTGCGTGATCTGCGAGCCATACGCGGTGGTGGTGCCCCACTCAAAAACGAGCGTCGCTGGTGAGCTGCCCGCGCTCACATTCGCCTTCAAGGTCGCCCCATTCGCCGAGAGCGAGCCAGGAGTATTCGCCGTCACCACAGGTGGCGTGGCTGCGGCGGCGGTCGTGAAGGTCATGTCGTTGCCGTTGAAGACATGGTTGTCCTGATCCCGCACGCAGAACCGGTAATGATACACCGTGCTCGGCAGCAAACCGGAGGTGAGCGCACTCATTGGCGTGCTGGCGGGCGAGCTGATGGCGTTTGGAAAGGGGGTATGGGTCCTGCCATAAGCCGTGGTGGTACCGATTTCGAAGTAGCAGGTGAGAGCGCCTGAGACCGCCGCCGCGCTGCCATTCAGCAAAGCGGAGAGATCCGTGATGGCAGTGGCGGCCGCAGTCACCGGCACGGGCCCGGTGGAAGTGGTGAATGTGCCGTCAGCACTCGTCGCGCTGCCATCGGCGCTCGTGATGCGGCAGCGGTAGTGGTAGGTCGTGCCGGGTTGCAGGCCTTGCAGAAGCCCCGTGGCGGTGATCGTCGCATCCACGGCCACGGCATCCCCCGGAGAGGTGCTTCCATAATCGGTGGTGAGGCCGTAGTCCCAGGTCGTCGAAGCTGGAGAGCTGCCCGCGTAGGCATTCAAAACCTGAACCGCCACCGCCGTCGTGCGTACCACGATGGTGGAGATGGCACCGACGCTGGGCGGGGTGGCCGCCACGGTGGTAAAGCTCTGGATCGGTGAGATCGCGGCTCCTTCGGCATTGATGGCCACGCAGCGGTAAAAGTACGTCGTGCCCGGCGTGAGGCCGGTGAGTGTCGTCGCACGTGTCAGCGAAACATTCAACGGCTGGGCTGACAAGTTGACCGTCAGGCCGAGGGCATTCGTTTCGCCATACTCAAACTTCACACTCGCCTCCGAACTGCCGGAATACACATTCGCTAAAACCTGTGCCGAGCGGGTGAGGATGTTTGACGAAGTCACGCTGGTCACCGTGGGCTGGGTGGCTGCGGCGGCGGTGGTGAAGGTGGCATCGGGGCCGTAAAACACCTCGGTCGGCTGCCAGTGATTCACCGCTTTGAGCCGGTAGTGATAGGTCGTGGCTGGCTGCAAGTAAGAGAGATTCACGCTCACAGGCGCGGCGCTCGTGTTTTGCTGGTAAAGCGACACCCATTCTGAGGAGCCATAGGAAGTGCTGGTGCCGTACTCGAAGGACATTTCCAGCAGCAGCGAGTTCGTATTCACCGTGCCGTCCAAGACTGCCGCGAGATCGGTGATGCCAGTGGCGGCACCAGTGGTTAAAATGGGACCCGCAGGCGTCGTGAAGGTTTTGTCATCGGTGTACACGGTGCCCTGCCCGTTCATCGCTTTGCCACGAAAATGATACGTCGTGCCCGGTGTGAGGCCCGTGAGCACAACCGAGGCTGTCACAAGGTCGCGAAACGTATGGATCGGCAGCATCGTCGGATAGGTGGCAACGCTGCCATAGCTGGTCGTGAGGCCGTATTCATAGCTCACCGTCGTCGCTGAGCTGCCGGTCTTCAGCCAGGTGAGATAAAGCTCCACTCGCGTGGGGGAATGAATATTGGCAAAGATACTCGTCGGCTGTACCTCGGGCGGCGTGGCGGCAGCCGCAGTGGTGAAGGTTTGGTCGGCGCCGTAGTAGGTGTTGTTGAAGATGTCGCTGGCGGCGATGCGGTAGTGGTAGGTCGTGCCGGGCAGCAGGTCCGTCGGGTTCACCGTGCATGGCCGACTGCCGGTGCCGGAATGCCAGTCGCCGTTTCGAATCTGGCCGTAGGCCGTCGTGGTGCCGTACTGGGCATAAACCACAAAATTCCCACCACCCGGGTCGATCGTGCCATTAAGCACGGCGGAAAGATCCGTCACCCCTGTGGCGGCTCCGGTGGTGATCGTCGGCGTTTGCGCCAGCGCATGCGGCGCCGGCATCATCAGCGTGACGAAGAGCAAAAGAAGGATCGGGCGGAGAAAAGTCACTTGGATTGGGTTTGTGCTATGTTCTTGTCAAACCAGAGCGGCTTCTAACAAGAAAATTTCGTCACTTCGCCAGCCTCTCCCACGCCATCTCCGCCCAGAAGAACTGCGAGTAGTAGAGCTTCGTGTACTCGTAATGGGCGATCACCTTCTCCACCGCTGGTGCGTGTGCCTTCAAAACAGTCTCATCAGGGCAAAGCGTGACGACCCACGCGGCGGCGGTGGGTTCGCGGACGAAGGCGGTCTCCTTCCCGCGCCGCGGTGCCAGCTTCATGAAGTTCTTGAGCTGCACATGCGCCAGGTCCTGCGCCTCCTGCTCCGTCTGCTGCGGTTTCCAGTCGGCGTTCATCACACGCCAGTTCATCTCAAAGTAGCTCGTGTCCGCGTTGTCGAATTGCTGCGCCATCGGCAGGCTTTGGATGGCCAGATCCGCGCTGGCTTTCAGGCCCCGGGCATAGGCGGCGCGGATGGTTTCATCTTTTTCCATCTCCCACAGCGCCCGCATGGCGCTGACGCAGGTGCAGGAGGTCCAGCTGTGATATTTGGCATACTCAAAGACCATGCCGTGCTCGCAGACCTCCAGCCGCGTGCGGTTTTCCTTCCCACCGCGCTCCACCAACGCCTCACGGTAGAGTTTATCCCATTTCGCATCGCCAGTGATCTGATGCAGCGCCTTGCAGGTGAAAAGCAGGCGCGGCGCACTGTCGAAGCCGAAGCCGCTGAAGCCACCACGCCGACCAAAGGGTTGCTCAGCTGGCATCGCCCACTTCATGGCCACAATGGCATCCGCCGTCGTGACGAGATGCTTGGTGATGCGCTGCTTCTCCTCATCCGTGGCGAGACCCGACTCCCAATAGCGCCACAAGCCCACAAACCACGGCAGCGTCTGGTCGTTCGAACCCATGGCATAATGCGACTTCCCATCCGTGCTCACGCCGCGCCCGACGAATCCCTTCACCTCGCTGATCGAGTTCAGCAAAAGCAGTCCTTCCATCAGCTTGCGGGCCTTGGTGGCATCATCCGCCGATTTCGTGCGCTTCCAGCGCAAGATCGCCGCGTCCATGTAAAGGCCGTTGAACATCGCCCCGTTCTCAATCGGCGCCCACCAGCCCAGCGCGTTCGGTTTCCCGTCACGAAGTTCCTCGGGCGTTGGCAGCGATACCTTCCCGTCCATGTCGGCGAAGTCGATCATGATGCCGTACTTGTCGATGAAGCGACGCCAGATTTCGGAGTGGGCTTGCTCAGCTGCGGTTCCGACATCTGCGGCGTTGAGAAAACACGCTGAGCACGAGGCGAGGAGGATCTGGAAAAGTCGTTTCATGGGATGATCGGGCGTGACAGGTGACATAGAAGTTTCTCAAATCCAGCGAACTCCCTTTGTGCATGTTCGCCATGCCCGTAAGGCGATAGCCAAGGCGGATGCTGCGACCTCACTGGAAAGCAGGTCGCAGCAATTTCGCGATCGTTTCCTTCATCACTTTCTCCGACTCCGGCGCGGCGTAAGCCTGCGTGGGTTCGTAACCGCCCTCAATGAAGGAATGCTCCAGCGGGATGTAACCCGTCACGCCATCGCCATAGCTCGCGGTGCAGACAAAACCACCCGCCCGCTGCTGCTGCGCGAAGAGTTGATACTCGACGAAGCTCTCGCCGGGCAGATGCACGAGGCACACCTCCTCACCGAGCTGCAGGCTGGTGAAGGGAATCGGCTCGCGGTGGCGGATGAAGCCGATGCGCAAGGCGGCGGCGATGCGTGTGGTGGGCGCGGTGGCGGTGTTTTGCATCACTTTGACCATGCGCTCCTCGGAGAACTCGGGATCGGGCTGCAAGACGACCGGCACATGCTTCCACGCGAGTTTGGTGAGTGGCACACGCTTTGCGTTTTGCTCGGAAGCGACCATCGCAGCATGGATGCGGCCCGCGAGCAAGGGGCGCATCGGCGGGGTCCCGTCGTTGTATTTGCCCGCGCCGATGTTGCCGCCGCAGCCAGTAAAGTAAATGTGCGGCACACCATCCTCCTGCGTGCGTTTTTCACGAGCGATTCCGGCGAAGTCGTGACTGATGATGCCATCGTTGTAGTAGCTCATCGGGTGCGTGGCGTAGTAGTGCAGCGCGGCGAGCTTCTTTTCGCCGTTCCAAAAGCTGATCGTCTTCAAAAACGGGTCGATGAGGCCTTCCGGCAAGGCTCGCAGCACCGGGTCTTTGCTGCCACTGCCGCGCATTTTGCCCACTTTGCCATTCACGATCTGCACGCGACGGTTTCCGCCCACTTCGAGCACTTTGGCATCGCCTGTTGAGAGGTGCGTGACGGGCTGTGGAGCCTTCAAAGCGGCTTTGATACTCGCGGCGATGCCTGCGAGAGCTTTTTCGGTCGCAGCGGCATCGAGGATGGCGATCTCCGGCAGCATCTTCTGCGCGGCATTGTCCACCAGCGGCGCATTGTGCTGATGCAGCGAGTGCAAAGCGACGCGCTCTGCCGAAGTGCCCGCTGCCTTGGCCAAAACCTCACGCCAATGAAGGTGATCCGCGCCGCGAATCTCACAGAAGTCGATGGCACAGAGCACCACAGGCTTTTCATCGCTGATGAGAACGACGCCGAGTGCCAGCAGCGGCTCGCTGACACCGACGGCGGGTTTGACGAGTCCGCCACAGAGCGGAGCGCCGATGGGCGGTGTCACATCGGCACGAAACGGCGCTATTTGGATCGCGAGAGCGGAGACGGAGGTGAGGAGGAGAAGCAAAAGCGGTTTCACCCAGACCTATACGAGGCGGCTCACGGATCTTTGGCAGCGAACGAATCACGCCTGAAGGGGCACCACCTTCGGCCAGCAACCACGGATGCTGGGGCGATGAATTTGCAGGGCGGTGTCATGACCGATCCAGCCCGGCTTGCCCGCCTCATCCACAAAAGCCACGCCGATGGGGATCTGCGGCATGGTATCCGCGATGCGAGTGATCTCCGCATCTGCCCTGTCAGACATGGCGATCCACGCCTTCTTCAACTCAATGGGATCAAGCTGGCGAGCCTGGATTTCTTTGAGCGTGCCAGGCGTGATTCGGGCAAAGCGCTTCATCATTTCCAGCAGGAAGAGAGGACTGAATCCCTCGTCCTTTCCGCACGCCGCCCAGACGATGGCTTCGAGTGGAAAGATGCGGTCCAGCTCCACAATATCCACAAAGTCACGGGTCTCGCTGCGGGCCGAGAGAGCCAGCGCCTTGTTGGTGGCCATGTCAAAGAGGTGCAGGCGTCGCCCGAAGAGTGAATCTGACTCAATGGGGAAGAACCGGTAAGCGGAGTCCGCAGCCCAGTCGATTTCCACGGATTGTCCATCCAGGCTGACACGGGCTTTTCGGAAGGTCGTCGGCTTCTCCCAGTCGCCAACAAGGCATTCAACATGGTATCCAGCGAACCGCAAAGTGTTCACGTCTTGAGCACTGGCAGCCGCCACCTCTTCGGCGGCTTCATGGAAGATGTCGAAGTCATGGCTGTAACGAGCTGATTCACTCGTTGCATTGAGGAGCAGGCCTCCTGCAAAGTGGCTGACCTCCGTGCGATTGGCGGCGATCAGTTGGAGAACCTCGCTTTGAAAGGTGGTTAAAGGCATGCTCGAAGCTCCTGCGATCTATTCCATGCACGATGACCTCCGTAGTGGCGTAGGTGATGGATGATGATGTCGATGTCTTCACGCTCGGTGATGTCTGCATCGGGGTGGCGAAACCAAAAGCACTCATGGAAGTCCTTCACGGCACACCGGGCCATTTCCGCCACTTCGGGGGAAACGGGCTTGCTGGATGCTTCAGTGACCTCTGTCATCATGGGGCTAGTTTAACCTGCCTTTAGTTGTCCTCAAGTATTGGAGTCACCGCAACTGCTCACGAATCACCGGGACGAGCAGTTCAGCGACGAGTTCGTGGCCGAGATCACCGGGGTGCATGCCGTCGGAGAGCATGGTGGTGATGAAGGTCTTCTTTTTAGCGGCGAAGGCGGGATAGGCAGCGTGGACATCGACGAGCGGCACATTCAGTTCCTTCGCGAGGGCGCGGAGGGCGTCGTTGTAGGCGAGAAGGGTGGGGGACTCGAAGCCGTCCTCGGCCTCGGGCTTGTAGGGAGGCTTGCCGTAGAGTTCTCGAGTCTTGGAGTGCCAGCGAAGCGGATTGGTGGTCATGAGGATGACTTTGGCACCGCTTTTTTTCGTGGTGGCGATCATGCGGCGGTAGTTGGCGATGAAGGATTCCTTGCTGACGCGGGGTTCGGTGGCGGGTGGTTTGCGCCACACATCGATGGCGCTGTCGTTGATGCCGAACTGCATGACGACGATGCGCGGTTTGTGGGCGAGCACATCGGTTTGCAGGCGCTTCACGGCCTGGGCGGTGGTGTTGCTGGGCACACCGGCGTTGTGAACGCTGAGGCTGGAGCCAATGCTTTGCAGCATCGTGTTCACGCGGTCGGCATAGACGGTCACGTTGCCACGCGGGGCGGTGGTGCTGTCGCCAAACATGAAGATGCCGCCGGGCTTTGGCACGGACTTCGGCGGTGGCACGAAGACGGGAATCTGACCGGCAGCGAGGTCGGCGGTGTTCACGCTCATGCGCAGGCCGCCCTGCATGGTGGTGAGCCACAGCTCGCCGGGCTTTCGTTCATACAAATAGGGATATGAGACGCGGCCGGCGGGGGCGTAGTTCGCGGCGACGATGACGGGCTGGCTCCACGAAGCGGTTTCATCACTGGAAAAGGCCAGCGAGAGCTCGACGCGGCTGCTGCCGTTTTTTGGATTGTGTCGCGGCGGAGCATTCCAAAGCAGCGCGATGCGTCCATCGGCGAGGCGGGCCATCTGCGGACAGCAGGTGACGGAGGCGATGGCGGTTTGCTTCAAGCCGGACCATTTGAGGCCGTCTTTGGAAACGGCTTCCCACAAGAAGCCCGACTCCGTGCGCAGCAACAGGTAGAGCGAGCCATCCGCCCGCTCGATGACGCTGCCCTCAATGCTGCCGGCGTGGTCGTGGGTGCCGATGCCGTAATCGAGCACATCGCCGCGTTGCCAGGTTTTGCCCAGATCATCGGAGGCCCACATCACGGTGGCGTGTCGCCACTGCGCATTGATTTCCTGTCCGACGAGCACGAGGCGGCCGCTTTTCATCTGAATGAGCGAGTGAATGCAGCCGCACCAGGGATCGCTGAGCTTCACAGGCTGCTCCCACGTCTTGCCATCATCGGTGCTGCGGCAGGTGTAGGTGGGCAGGATGAAATCTGTCCACTTCACGCTCGCTTCACCCCAGTGCCAGCCGGGCGGCGTCTTCTTTTCCACACCGTTCATCCAGGCGGAGATGACAACACCTTCGCGAGTGCGGAAAAGAGCACGCTCGTTGCTGACGGAGAATTTTGTCAGATCGGCAAACAGCGGTGTCGAGGTCCAGGTGCGGCCCTCATCGGTGCTGCGAAGAGCGTTTTTGTTGTCGATGCACAGCACGCCATCGTCGGCGGTGGTCACAAACGGCCCCTGATGCGTGTGAGGCAACGCGGAGGCCTTCGGATGGAGCGTGGGGGAGTCGGCGGCGAAGGCGGAGCTGAGGCTGAGGAGGAGAAAAAGGCGGCGCATGAGCCTCAAACGTTCGCTGCTGGCATTTTCAGGCGAAACCTGGCCACCGCAGGCGTTTGGATGAGTCCATGAAACGGTTCCTCTTCCTTTGCCTCCTTTCCACGCTGCATGCCGAGACGCGTGATTTGATCCTCGTCGCCGGCCAATCGAATGCCGTTGGCTTTGACGCGTATGCTTCTGAACTACCCGCCGATGCCTCCGACAAGGACGTGATGTTCTGGTGGCGTGTCGGCGATCCGCCGCCGGACGAGTTCGATGTCACGAGCGGAGGTAAATGGACGCATTTGCAGCCGCAGCCGAAAGGATCGCCCAAAGACAAGAAGGCCGAGCCGAGGCAGTACGGCAACTTCGCGAAGGCCGAAGGCGGTTTTGGGACAGAGATCGGACTCGCTCGCGAGCTGAAGGCCAAGGAAGGCAAACCACTCGCCATCATCAAAGCGGCCTTTAGCGGCACCGCCGTGGCGCAGGACTGGAATCCAGATGATCCAGGCATCGGTGGCTCATGCTACCGAGCGCTGGTGGAGACAGTGAAAAGTGCCCTCGCGGCTGCGAAAGATCAAAACATCGAACTGAAGTTCCGCGCCCTCGTGTGGGTGCAGGGAGAGAGCGATGCCACGGCGGCCTACGCACCGCTTTACACCAAGAACCTCGCCCACCTGATCAAACGGCTGCGCAGCGATCTCGCCGCGCCGGAACTGATCGCGTTGATTGGCGTGAACACTCGTTTCGGCAACGGCAAGAACCCGAACATGCCCGTGGTCATTGCCTCGCAAAAAGCCGTCGATGCCCAGGACCCGCTCGCCGTGTATGTCGATACCGAAGGCGCGGAAACCCTGCCTCCGAACCACACGCACTTCACCGCCCAAGGCACGCTGGAGATCGGTCGGCGCTACGCGGCGGCGCTGCTGGCCTTCAAGCCGGGTCAAACCTCCACCAACCCGCCGAAAGGTGAGCCCACCAATGCCGCCGAGGCCACGGCGCAGAAGGCCAAAGCCGATGCGGAAGTCGAGGCGAAGTATCAGGCGCTCGTCTCCAAGCTCCCGGCCGACCAACAGGCATGGGAACGCGTGTTGCAGGACCAGCTCGGCGGCTTTTACCTGCCGCTCCACAAGCGCGAGAAGATCTCCAGCCGTTCCAGCGCCTGGGATTTCGTGCAGGATGATCCGAAGCTGCCACGCGTGCTTTTGATCGGCGATTCCGTCTCACGCGGTTACACGCAGGCCGTGCGCAAGGTGCTGGCGGGGAAGGTGAACGTGCATCGTGCTCCGGCGAACTGCGGCCCGACGGCGAGCGGCCTCAAAAACATCGAGGTCTGGCTCGGCGATGGAAAATGGGACCTCATCCATTTCAATTTCGGCATCCATGATCGAGCCACGCCCATCGCCGATTACCAGCAGCGGCTTGAGCAGCTCATTGAGCGCATGAAAAACACCGGGGCAAAACTCGTCTGGGCCAGCAGCACGCCTTGTCCGGATACGAAGAACGGCCAGTACAAATCCGCGCCTATCCTTGAGCGAAACACGGCGGCCACCGAAGTGATGAAGAAGCACGGCATCGCCATCGACGACCTCTTCACCGCCATCACGCCGCATCTCGCCACGATGCAAAACCCCGACGACGTCCACTTCACGGGCCAGGGCTACGATTTCCTCGGTGAAACCGTCGCGAAAGCCATCGAAGCCGCTTTGAAATAATTCTCCCACCCGCTCATGCACCGCCTCCTTTTTCTCCTCCTCGTCCTTTCCGTCCCCTCGTTGGCTCAAAACGCCGCGAAGAAGAAATCCGGCCTCGGTGCCGATGCCCCGCCCGGCAAGCCTTACATCTATAAAGAGAGCGCCGGTAAACCCCGGCAGATGGAGATTTACTTTCCGCCAGGCCACGATCCCGCGAAGGCGAAGGTGCCGGGCATGATCCTCTTTCACGGCGGCTCGTGGACCGGTGGCTCGCTGGGGCAGTTTCGCATCGCCTGCGCTTACTTTGCCAGTCGCGGCCTCGTCTGCGCCACGGCGGAGTATCAGATGCTGAGCAAAGCCGATGCCGCCAAGCTGCCCGCCGGCGAAACGCGGAAGCGTGTGTGCGTCACCGATGCGAAAAGTGCGATTCGATGGTTCAAACAGCACGCGGGAGAGCTGGGCATCGATCCGCAGCGCCTCATCACCGGCGGCGGCAGCGCAGGCGGGCATATCAGCGCCCTCGCCACGATGAATCTGGGCCTGAACGATCCCGCCGACCCGAAGGACATCGACACCAGCGTCGTGGCCTATTTGTGGTTCAATCCTGCCTTCGCCACCGATGACGACAAAGACCCCGAAATCGACATCCTGCGCCATTTGAAGGCCGATCTGCCGCCCGCCATCGCCTTCTTTGGCGACAAAGATCCCTGGAAAAAGGGCTGGGACACCGCCCACGCCAAGTGGAAGGCCCTTGGCACCCAAACCATCGACCTCCAGATCGCCCCTGGCCTATCTCACAGCTTCTTCAACAGCGGTCCCTGGCAGACCGTGACGCTCATCGCGGCGGACCAATTCCTGGTGAAACACGGACTGCTCTCCGATGAGCCTTTGAAAACGATGCCCGCCAGCGGCGAAAAGCTCATTCCGACTCCGTGAGCGAAGAGCGTGGGCGCCCGGAATCCTCCGCCTAAGTGCTTCGTTGTTTGCCAAATCGGCCCCAGCGGACTATAAAACGGCCCGTTAGCGCCCCCTGCCTCTGAAAAAACTCATGACCTCCGGTTCACCCGCTTCTTTTCGCCGTGCCGCCGCCGTGATTCTCGTGGCGGGCTTTGCACTGGCTCAAATCCAGCCCGCTCGCGGCGAGGAAGAGAAGAAAGGCTTCTTCTCGAAAATCTTCGGCGGTGGCAAATCCGAGGAAAAACCGGCTGAAAAGCCTGCGGAGGTCAAAACCGAGTCGAAGCCGATATCGACCACGAGTAGCAAATCGAAATCCACGGCCTCCAAACCGAAGTCCAAGCCTGCCAAGAAGCCTGCGCCGAAGCCCGTCGTGGCCGAAAAGAAGACCGAGGAGAAGCCCAAAGAAGCCCCCAAGGCGACTCCGAAGGTCGAGATCAAGCCTGCGCCAGCTCCCCAGACGGCTTCCGTCAACAACGTCAAAAATGAGGCCAAGCCTTCCGCCAGCAATCCCTGGCATGTCATTGATGTGGGCGGCCGGGATTACATCACGCTGGAAAGCATCCGTAACTTCTACAACCCGCTCTTCGGCTTCACCGGCTTCCGTGAGCAGGGAAACCACGTCTGGCTGATGTCGAACAAGCTCGTCATTAAGGCATCGATCGGCTCCCAGGAGCTGCTCATGAACAACATGAAGTTCATCCTGAGCTTCCCGGTCATCTCGCATGGCGGTAGGACGCTCATCTCCCGCCTCGATCTGGTGAAGCTCGTCGATCCCATCCTGAACCCGAGCCACATCCAGGGCGCGGAATACTTCGACACGGTGGTCGTCGATGCCGGTCACGGTGGTCACGATGCCGGTGCTCGCGGCGTTTACGGCTACGAGAAGAATTTCGCCCTCAAAATGGCGCAGCATCTCCGCACGGCGCTGATGGCCCGTGGTTTCAAAGTGGTGCTCACTCGCAGCACGGATAGTTTCATCAGCCTCAGCGGCCGCGTCTCCATCGCGAATCAGATTCCGAATAGCATTTTCATCAGCCTGCACCTGAACTCCGGCGGCAGCACCGCCAGCGGCATCGAGACCTGGGCGCTCACGCCTCAGAATGCCGCTGCCACCATCTCACGCGGCGGCGGTTACAACGCCAGCGGCACCACCGGCAACAAGCAGGACAGCGCCAACATCGCTCTCGCCAGTGCCGTGCAGGCCCGCGTTCTCAGCACCGTGAAAGTCGTGGATCGCGGCATCAAGCGGGCGCAGTGGAGCGTGCTTACCGGCATCAAGAAGCCGGGGATTCTCTTCGAGGGTGGTTTCGTCACCAATGCCAAGGAATGCCTGCTCATTGCCTCCGATAGCTACCAGAAGACCGTCGCTGTCGCCATCGCGGATGCCGTGGCCAATTATCGCAAGGCTCTGGAGCCGGCGATGGTAAACCGCCGCTGACAAACCTCTGGCAGGCTCGGCGTTGACAGGACCGCCATCGGAAGGCTCCATCCTGCGTCACGCCATGAAACGCTTTTTCGTTCTCCCGTTCCTCCTCGTCGCTTCGCTCCGTGCCGACGTCACCCTCCCGTCCATCTTTTCCGATGGCATGGTGCTCCAGCAGGCGCAGCTCGTCCCTGTGTGGGGCAAAGCCGATGCTGGTGAAGCGGTGAAAGTGACCTTGGGTGATCAAACGCAGAGCACCACCGCCACCCAGAACGGCACCTGGCGCATCCTGCTGAACCCGCTCAATGCCAGCGCCGAGCCTGCGGATCTCGTCGTGGCCGGCAAGAACACGCTCACCTTGAAAAAGGTGCTCGTCGGCGAGGTGTGGCTGTGCTCCGGCCAATCGAACATGGGCATGACCGTGAATCGCTCGCTCAACGCGGAAGCGGAGATGGCGGCGGCGAAGTTTCCCGCCATTCGCATGTTCACCGTCGAACGCTCGCCGAGCCTGACGCCGCAGGCCGATTGCAAAGGCACCTGGCAGGAAGCGAATCCGCAGAACGTGGGCACCTTCTCCGCTGCTGGCTTTTTCTTCGGGCGTCACCTTCATCAGGTGCTGAAAGTGCCCGTGGGCCTCATCAATACCTCCTGGGGCGGTACTCGCGTCGAAGCCTGGACGAGCAGTGAGGCCCTCGCCGAGCGTCCCTGCGCCCAGGAGATGCTCGTGGACTGGAAAGACGCGATCCAGAAGTGGGATGCGCCACTTCAGCAGTCCATCTTTGAAAAAGCCAAGGCTGACTGGCAGGAGAAGGTGAAGTTGGTCGAGGCTCAAAACAAACAGCTCGCCAAAGATGGCAAACCGAAGCTCAACAAACCCGCCGCGCCCCGCCCGCCGGAAGATCCCTCGAAGTCCCAGCATCATCCCGCCTCGCTTTACAACAGCATGGTGGCACCGCTCATCGGCTACGGCATGAAGGGTGCCATCTGGTATCAGGGCGAGTCAAATCAGCGCCGTGCCTTCCAGTATCAGGAGTTGCTGCCCACGATGATCAATGACTGGCGCAAACGCTGGGAAAGCGAGTTCCCCTTCTACATCGTTCAGCTCGCCAGCTATGGAAACAAGCAGCCCGTGAGCAGCGAGCCCGGCCTCGCGGATACTTGGGCGGAGCTTCAGGAGGCTCAATACCTCACCTCCATCACGCTGCCGAAGTGCGGCCTCGTCGTTGCGAATGACATCGGCGAGGAAAAAGACATCCACCCGAAAAACAAGCAGGAGGTCGGCCGCCGACTGGCCCTGTGGGCACTGGCGAAGGATTATGGCAAGGTGAGCACGATCCCCAGCGGCCCGCTGTATCGCAACTCCACCATCCAAGGCGACAAGGTGCGCATTCAGTTCGACCACACCGGCACCGGCCTCAAAACACGCGATGGCGGCGAGCTGAAGCACTTCCAAATCACCGGAGCCGATAAGAAATGGGTCTGGGCCAAGGCGAAGATCGAGGGCAACGAGATCGTCGTCTGGCATGACGAGGTGAAACAGCCCGTCGGTGTCCGCTACGCCTGGGCCGCCTGGCCTCAAGGTGCCAATCTGATCAATGCCGAAGGCCTTCCTGCCTCCTGCTTCCGCACGGATGACTTTCTGCCGAGCACCCTCGGCGTCACCTCGCCCTTCAAAGAGGCGACGGCGGTGGCTCCCTAGGTTTTTAGGCGAAAATCCCTGCTGCTAGCCAATTGCCAATCCGGGCAGCTTTGGCATGCTGCGGCCTCCATGACCTCCCCCGCTCTTCGTTACTGCCCCGATTTGTACAACTACCAGCGCCGCGAAACACGCCCGGTGATGGTCGGCAAGGTCCAGATCGGTGGCGGTGCCCCCATCGTGGTACAAAGCATGCTCACCAGCGACACGCGTGACGCCGAAGCCTGTGTGAAGGAAGCTCTCGGCCTTGCTGAGGCTGGCTGCCAGATCGTTCGCGTCACGGCGCAGACGCGTGTCATCGCCGAAAACCTCCAGCACATTCGTGATGGCATCCGTGCTGCGGGTTGTGATGTGCCGCTGGTGGCCGACATTCATTTCAAACCCGATGCCGCCATGGAAGCCGTGAAGTGGGTGGAGAAGGTGCGCGTGAATCCAGGCAACTACGCGGACAAGAAGAAGTTCGCCGTCAAAGAATACACCGATGACGAGTATGCCGCCGAGGTAGCCTACATGGAGGAGCAGTTCGTGCCGCTGGTGAAGGAATGCCTCCGCCTGAACCGCGCCATGCGCATCGGCACGAATCACGGCAGCCTCAGTGATCGCATCATGAACCGCCACGGTGATACGCCGCTCGGTATGGTGGAGAGCGCCCTCGAATTCGCCCGCATCGCCAGGGCGCAGGGTTTTCACAACTTTCTCTTCTCGATGAAGGCCAGCAATCCGAAGGTCATGATCGAGGCTTATCGGCTTCTCGTGGCCAAGCTGGATGAGCAAGGGGCCGATTGGAACTATCCTCTTCACCTCGGCGTCACCGAGGCGGGCGATGGCGAGGACGGCCGCATCAAGAGTGCCATCGGCATCGGCTCGCTGTTGGCTGATGGCATCGGCGATACCGTGCGTGTCTCTTTGACGGAAGACGCCATTTTCGAGATCCCCGTGGCCCAGCAACTCGTGAAGCCCTACAACGAAGGTCTGCCTGCGAACCACGAGCGCCTCGGAAACGCTCCGTCGGTCAGTTACGACCCGTTTGACTATGTGCGCCGTGATTCACAAGTCATCTCCATCGGAGGCGTGAAGCTCGGCGGGCATGAAACGGTGCCTGTTTTCACCACGCGGGCCAAATGGGATGCCGTCGCCCACAAGATGGATAAGCTCGGCGACTACAAACCGGAGATCGTCCTCGAAGACAGCGGCGTCACAGAGATCGACCCACGCAACGACGTGGCTATCGCGGCCCTGAACGCCTCTGTGGAGCCAAAACTCGTCACCGTGCAGGATGGCCTCAATCTCGGCGTCATCGCCGCCTACCGCCTCCTCGCCGCGAAGCTCGACAAGAAGCATCCCATCCTGCTCAAGGACACGCTGAAGCCAGTCGTAGGCGATGACTTCACCGAGAATCTCCTCACCGCCGCCACACACATCGGCTCGCTCCTTTGCGATGGCATCGGCGATGCCGTCATCGTCCATGGCGAGCCCGCACCCGGCCAGTCGTTGCGCATCAGCTACAACATTCTGCAAGCCGCCGGCGTCCGCATCTTCAAGACTGACTACGTCGCTTGCCCGAGCTGCGGCCGCACCCTCTTCAATCTGCAAACCACCACGCAAAAAATCCGCGCCGCCACCGGTCACCTCAAAGGCGTGCGCATCGCTGTCATGGGCTGCATCGTGAATGGCCCCGGCGAGATGGCCGATGCCGACTTCGGCTACGTCGGCGGAGCTCCCAGCAAGATCAATCTCTACGTCGGCAAGACCGCCGTGAAGTTCAACATCCCCGAGGAAGAAGCCGTCGAGCGCCTCATCGACCTCATCAAGGAACACAATCGCTGGTTCGATGCTCCTGCTCCTGTCGCTTGATTCAATCCTCTCGCTCTTCTCATGAAAAAACTCGCTCTTCTCTCCATCTTGCTCCTGGCCGCCTGCGGTCGTGAAGCCGCTCCAAGTGTCGATTCGAAGCCCGGCAGCAAACCGCAGGTGCTTGTCGCCAACTACCCGCTCAAGTATTTCGCGGAGCGTATCGGCGGTGGAGCTGTCGAGGTGGTTTTTTCCGCGCCAGGCGATGAGGATCCGGCTTTCTGGCAGCCCGATGATGCGGCGATCGCGCAGTTTCAGAATGCGGATGTCATCCTCATGAATGGCGCCACCTATTCAAAGTGGGCGGAGAAGGTCACGCTGCCACAATCGAAGCTCGTGGATACCTCCGCAGCCCTCAAAGCGCAATACATCGAGATCAAAGCGGATAGCACTCACAGCCACGGCCCCGGCGGCGAGCACAGCCACAGCGGCACCGCCTTCACGACATGGCTCGACCTCACACAAGCCGTTCAACAAGCGGAAGCTGTGAAGACGGCGCTGGCGAAGTTCACGCCCGATGCCGAGAAGAACTTCGCCGCACTGAAGAGCGATCTCGAAGCCCTCGACGCACGATTGATCGCCGTGGGTAAACGCCTCGCCAATGCGCCGCTCGTCGCCTCACATCCTGTGTACCATTACTTGGCACGTCGCTATGCTTTGAACCTCCAAGCCCTGCTGTGGGAGCCTGAAACCGTGCCGGATGACAAGGCCATAGAGGAATTCAAAGCCATCCTCGCGAAGCATCCTGCGAAGTGGATGATCTGGGAAGGCGATCCCGCGAAGGAGAGCGTCGCCAAACTCGATGCGATCGGCGTGAAAAGCGTGGTCTTTGATCCCTGTGGCAATGTGCCGGATGGCGGTGACTTTTTGAGCGTCATGAAGGCCAATGTGGAAGCTCTCGAAAAGGCCTTTCCGTGATCAACTTACTGTGTTGCTATGACCCTGCTTGTTTCATGGATTGGTATGGATACGCATGGGCCGGCTTCGGTCTATATTGCGGCTGATAGCCGCCTCAGCTGGGGACGAACCGCACATTATGACCACGGGCGTAAAGTCTTCGCGTGTCGAAACTCACCAGACATATTCGGTTATTGCGGGGACGTGCTATTTCCTTCAATGGTGTTGGGGTAGATCATTGAAATAGCAGACATGGGCTTACTTTTTGATCCCAATGCTCGCGCCATCGAAAGGTCGGAAGCGGTATCGAAAAAACTGGCATCTCAGTTTGCAGCGTATCCCGCAGAGGTGAGTGGAATGGCTGCCAATTCATTAGAGATCTTGCACGCCGGTCGTTGTCCCAGTGGGACATTTTCATGAAGTTTAATTTGTTGGGCTAGGTCCAATGCCGCTAAGCAAAAGCTGATGAGAGAGAAAGAGAGCTGTACAATGTAGAGTGATGATTAACTGAAGGTGGATGGCAGAACCAACCGAATCCATCCTCAGCAGTGGCAGTTTTGAGGCAACTCTCATGGGACGTTTGACGCGTCTGGGCTGCTGCCGGGCCGGGGAGCTTGCGGGACTGGCCGAGGGCCGTCATCAAGGTCCACGCCAAAAGCTTCAGAACTGGCAGATTATCGCAGGACTCGTCGCTCAATGCCTGCACACCGGCGGCAGCCTCCAGCGCCTCATCAGGCGCTATTTTGCTGGGCGGCTGAGCAGTTCGGCGTTAAGCCAGCGCCGTCAGTACATGCAGTTCGAGCCGTTTGCCACCGTCATGCGCCATGCCTTACGGCCGATGGCACAGCAGCAGATCCACACGGACTGCTTCTTTGCCGGCCTGCGCCTGGGGGGCCTCGACGGCACACAGTTCGATTTCCTCAACACGCCGCAGATCAACGCCGCCGTGAGCAAGGCAAGGACGCGGCGTGGGGCGGCGTGAAAAAGCAGCTCGCCGCCGCTGGTGTCGAGCTCCTCAGCGTTGGCATCGACGAGGTGCCCGGCGTGTACAAAGACATGCACAGCGTCATGGCTGCGCAGACCGACCTCGTGGAGGTCCTCGGCCAGTTCCAGCCGCGCATCGTGAAGATGTGCCCGGATGGCGATAAAGCCGAGAACTGAGTCGCTGCGCTCCAATGAGGAAACCAGAATGAGGAATGATGAATGCCTGACGGGCACTCGAAGCTTCCTTCGTGCTTCGGCAGTGGGGCTTCATTGACTCGCTTTGCTCGCCCTCCGGGCAGCCTTTGGCTGTCTGTCTCGCTTCGCTCGGCTCGTCATTCGGAATTATGGTTTCCTCATTTTTAGCTCTCCCAACACCTCCAACTCACTTTCTGGTCCTGAACGACCAACTCACCAAAAGCACCGTCCTGGTGCTCAATCGCAACTGGCAGGCTATCGGCGTGAAAACGCCGATGGAGGCCTTCAGCATGATCGTGGGCGGCGCGGCGACCGCGCTGGACATCGAAACGGGCGGTCACATCCGTCCGGTGACGTGGACGGAGTGGCTCACGCTGCCCGTGCGTGAGGGCGACAACGTCATCGGCACGGTCAAAGGGCTGGTGCGGGTGCCTGCGGTGCTGGTTTTGGCGAAATTCGACAAGGTGCCGAAAAAGCGGCCGAAGTTCGGTATGCGCGGCATTTGGGAGCGGGATGGCGGTGTGTGCCAATACACTGGTCGCAAGCTGCGCCCGCATGAAGGCAACATGGATCACATCGTGCCGCTTTCTCGCGGTGGGCCGACCTCGTGGGAAAACTGCGTGCTGGCGGACAAGCGGGTGAATAGCCGCAAAGGGGCGAAACTGCCTGCTGAGGCCGGTTTGAAGCTGCTGCGTGCTCCCATCGTGCCGCGAGAGGTGCCGGTGACGCTGCTGATCAAGAACACGCATAGGGTGAGGGAATGGGAGATGTTCCTGTCGGAATGACGAAACCAGAATGAGGAATGACGAAGGCCGCCAAGAGTGACTTGGCGGCCTTTTTGCGAGTGGAGCGGGAGGATCGACCCACCCGCATCGCTACGCGAAGCGTTGAGGGCGGGGGACGAGTTCGAGTAGGAGGACGAGGACGATTTACCTCTGAAAGGCGAGGTGGCCTACTGCTCCACGCGGAAGACGTGCATCGAGACGCCGTCGGGTTTGAGTTCGACGTAGTTGCGGGTGCCGCTCCAGTCGTAGGCACCGCCGTGGAGGAGGTCGATGACTTTGAAGGGCTTCGAGGCGTCGAGGCCGAGGGCGGTGAGATCGAGATGGATCATGCCTGCGGCGGCGTGCTGGGGATCGAGATTGATGCAGCAGAGGATGCGGCTGCTGAAATCGGGCGTGGCTTTGCTGTAGGTGATGATGCGGCCGTGATCGGCGGAGTGGAAGCGGAGGTTGTCGTAGAGATGCAGCGCGGCGTTGTCGCGACGGATGAGGTTCAGCTTGCGGATGAAGCCGTTGATGTTGCCGGGCTTGTTGTAATCCCGCTGAACGAGCTGGTACTTCTCGCTGTGGTTGTATTCCTCTTTGCCGGGATAGGGATCGTTTTCGCCGAGTTCGTAGCCGGTGTACATGCCCCAGGTGCTGGACATCGTGGCGGCGAGGGCGGCACGGATGCGGAACATCTGCGGGCCGGCGTTTTGCAGGTGGCCGGGAAGGATGTCGGGCGTGTTGGGCCAGAAATTGGCGCGGTAATACCAGCGCATGTCGCCGTGGAAGAGCTCGCGGGCATACTCTTCGAGCTCGGCACGGCTCTCACGCCAGGTGAAGTAGGTGTAGCTCTGCGTGAAACCGATTTTGCCGAGCACCTGCATCATTTTCGGCTTCGTGAAAGCCTCAGCGAGGAAGAGCACGTCGGGGTCTTTGCGCTGGATGGTGCCGATGAGTTCCTCCCAGAAGGCGACGGGCTTGGTGTGCGGATTATCGACGCGGAAGATCTTCACGCCGCAATCGACCCAGAACTGCACCACGTCGATGAGCTCCTTCCACAGAGCTTTCCAGTCGTCGCAGTGGAAATTGATCGGGTAGATGTCCTGATACTTCTTCGGCGGATTTTCGGCGTAGCGGATGCTGCCGTCCGGACGCTGGTAAAACCACTCGGGATGCTCTTTGACGTAGGGATGATCGGGCGAGCAGTTGATGGCAAAGTCGAGGGCGATTTCGAGGCCGCGCTTGTTGGCCTCGCCGACGAGCCATTGGAAGTCTTCGATGGTGCCGAGGGCTGGTTCGACGGCCCGATGACCGCCCGCCGGGCCGCCGATGGCCCAGGGGCTTCCCACATCGCCTTCGAGCGCGGTGAGGGTGTTGTTTTTGCCTTTGCGGGCGGTGATGCCGATGGGGTGGATCGGCGGGAAGTAAATGACATCAAAGCCGAGGTGCGCGGCGTGGTCGAGACGGCCCAGGCAATCGCGGAAGGTGCTGTGCTTGTTTGCGAGGCCTTCAGCACCGCGAGGGAAGAATTCATACCAGGCAGAGAATCGCGCCCGCTCACGCTCAACGATGACCGTCATGGTGGCGGAGATGGTGGAGAGGTCGCGATCCGGGAACTGATCCATCAGTGCCTGCATTTCGTCGGATTGCAGCACTTCGAGGATGTCCTGGGCGGGCACTTTGGTGAGAAGATCGGCGCATTCTTGCATCTGCGAGGCGGCTGCGGCGGCTCCGGCTTTCTTGGCACGGGCTGCGGCCTCACTGAGCAGGCGAGCTCCCTCGCGGGCCTCGATGGGTACATCGGGGTCTTTGGCTCCGACACGAACGGCGAAGGTTTTTTTCCACGAGCGGAAGGTGTCGCCCCAGGCCTCGACGAGGTATTCCCAGCGCCCGGCTTTTTCAAAGGCGCAGGTTGCGTGCCAGCGGTCGTTTTCGCCGAGCTTCATCGGGGCCTCGCTCCAGCGCTTCGAGCCAGCGAGGCGCCAGCGCAGCGCCGCGCTCATCACATCGTGGCCGTCTTTAAAGATGTCGCACCACACATCGAGTGGCTCGCCGATCACTCGCTTCACTGGATGGCGACCGCCTTCGAGGCAGGGGTAGAAGTTTTCGATGACGACCGTGGGAGCGTGTGTGGCGGGCATGGGAGGGCATGGATAGCCGTGAATCGCGTTTTGGAAGAGAAAAATCCCGCTGGAGAGCCGTCCCGTTTGCGCCACGTTCGTGGCATGCCCAACCCAGCTCCGAAGAAAATCCTGCTCGCCGAAGATGTGCGTGCGATCGCGTTGCAGCTCTCGCATGCTTTGGAAAAGGCGGGTTATGAGGTGCAGGTGGCTCGCGATGGGGAGGAGTGCCTGGAGAAGGTGGCCAGCTTCAAGCCGGACCTGCTGGTGCTCGATCTGATCATGCCCAAACTCACCGGGCTGGAGGCCATGCGCATGCTGCGAGCCGCGCCAGTCACGGAAAATCTGCCGGTCATCATCACGACGGCGAAGGATTATTCCACGGAGCTGAAGCACATCCGCCAGAGCGGCCCGCTCGATGTGCTCATCAAGCCCTTTGCTCCCGATGTGCTGATCACCAAGCTCAATAGCTTGTTCCAAACGGCGGCGAGTTGTTCCCTGGTGGCGGAACGCCCTGCCCGAGAAGCTCCGAAGGACATCTACGCGCCGGTTTTGGACACGCAGCGGCCGCACGCTCGCTTCTGGGGCACGCGAGGCTCGATCCCTGTGTCTGGTGGTCGCTACTCCCAGCATGGCGGAAACACCACCTGCTTCGAGTTCTGCACCGGGCAGGATCGCATCATCTTCGATGCGGGCTCCGGTCTCCGTGAGGCGGGACTCTCTCTGCTGAAGGATGGGCCGCGTCACATCCATCTTTTCATCACGCACACGCACTGGGATCACATCCAGGGGTTTCCCTTCTTCACGCCGATCTATGTGCCTGGATTTGAAATCACCGTTTATGGCGAGCGAGGCTTTGGGAAGAATCTGGAGTCCCTCCTCGTCGGCCAGCTCGACCGCGACTACTTCCCGGTGCAGCGGGAGGATCTGGCCGCGAAGATCAATTTCGTCTTCCTCGACGACAAACCGGTCACCATTGGCGGCGCGAAGATTTCTCGCGAATATGTCCAGCACCCGGGAGCCACGGTGGGGTTCAAAATCGAGCATGACGGCTGGAAGGTGGCCTTCATCCCGGACAATGAATTCCTCCAAGGATACACCGGCAGTCCGGTGGGACTCACGCGAGAAAGTGATGTCGTCATCCCGCACGAGCCGGTGATCAGCTTCGTGGAAGACATCGATCTGCTGATCCATGAGGCGCAGTATCTGCCCACCGATTACCCGAAAAAGATCGGCTGGGGCCATTCGAACCTCGCCAGTGCCTGCGCCCTCACGAAGCTGGCCGGGGTGAAAAAATGGATCGCCGTCCATCACGATCCCGATCACGACGACGTGGTCCTGCATGCGAAGTACAATCTCACCCGGCAAATCCTCGGCGATCTGGGGCACCGCATCCCTTTTAGCCACGGTCACGACGGCCTGGTGGAATACCGCTGAGCCTGCCGGGAGAGCTTTCCCCAGTTCCAGCAGCCGAATTGCTTGATTTCCCGTCGTGAGTCCCGAAGATGGCAACCCAGCCGATGAAATTCGCGATCTTCGGAGATATCCACGCCAACCTCGAAGCCCTTCAGGCCGTCCTTTACGACGCCCAAGAACAGGGCTGTGCCAGCTATGTATGCCTGGGAGACATCGTGGGCTATGCGGCGAACCCGGTCGAGTGCCTGGAAACCGTCCGAGGCCTGAACTGCCCCACCGTGCGTGGCAACCATGACGAAGGTGCCAGCGGCAACAGCAGCCTCGACGAGCTCAATCCGCTGGCCTACGCGGCGCTGATGTGGACCCGTGAGCAGCTCAGCGAGGAGCAGCGGCAGTGGCTGAAGGATTTGAAGCTGGTGCGGCAGGTGCGTGATTTCACCATCGTGCATGCCACGCTCGATTCGCCGGGGAACTGGGGTTACGTCACGAACCGCTTCGATGCGATGGCGAGTTTCAGCTACCAGTTCACGCAGGTGTGTTTTTACGGTCACACGCATGTGCCGCGTATCTTTGAAAAGGATGACGCCGTGCGGGCCTCCCGCGGCACAGAAGTCAGCCTCACCCGTGGCACGAAGTATTTTGTGAATGTGGGCAGCGTGGGCCAGCCCCGCGATGGCGACTGGCGGGCGGCCTACACCATCTACGACGTCCAGGCCCAGACGATCTCCATCCGCCGCCTCGAATACGACATTGAAACCGCCCAGCGGAAAATCCATGAGGCAGGCCTGCCACCGCTGCTGGCGGACCGGCTGGCGCTGGGGAAATGACCCTTCGGGAATGAGGAATGGCGAATGATGAATGACGAATGTCAGACGCCGGCGAGTTTTGGGCATTGAGTCGTCATTCAAGTCATGATTCCCAGCCTCCGAGACTTCCAAAGCGCCCTGATCGTCAAGCCGAGTTCGCTGGGAGACATTGTGCATACCTTGCCCGCCGTGAAGACGATCCGTGAGGCGCATCCGCACCTGAAACTGCGCTGGCTGGCGAACACGGAGTGGACGCCGCTCATTCAGGGTTCTCCGTTGATTGATGAGGTGATCGCGTTTCCGAGGAAACGGTTTCGCGGGCTGGCGGGACTGCTGCGGTTCTGGAACTGGCGGCGGGAGTGGATGCTCATGCCACGCGAAGGGCCGGAGATCGTGCTCGATTTCCAAGGGCTGCTGCGCAGCGGCATCGTGAGTCGCTGGCGTGGGTCCGAGGCGGTGATCGGCCTTTCGGATGCGCGGGAAGGAGCGCGGTTTTTTTACTCGCATATCGTCCCGGTAAACGCGGGGGCACATGCGGTGGATCGTTACCTCGAAATGCCGAGGGCGTTTGGCATCGAGGTGTCTGCGGAGGAGGTGAGCTTTGATCTGGCGAAGGGCAGCCAGCCTGCGGGAGTCGATTTGAACTGGCGAGAGAGTGTCGTGCTACACCCGTGGTCGCGTGGGGAAGGGAAGTCGCTTTCGGATGAGGCGCTGGGGGCGCTCTGCGAGGCGCTGTCGCCGCGTGGGGTGATCCTCGTGGGCATGCATGAGGGCGCGAAGGTGCCGCAGGCGGCGCATGTGACGGATCTGAGCAACCGCACGAGCCTCGCGGAATTGGTGTGGATCATGCGGCAGGCTGGATGGGTGATCAGTGTGGACAGCGGACCGATGCACATCGCCGCAGCGGTGAATGTGCGGACGCTGGGGCTTTATACCTGGAGTGATCCGCGCAAGGTGGGGCCGTATCCGGCTACGGCGGATGTGTGGAAGGCGGGACGCATCGCGAAGCGGACGGCATTTAGCGCTGCGGAGTGTGTGATGGAGATGATGATCTCGCCGGAGGCGGCGCGGGAGATGGCGGGTTGGGTGCGGGCTTGATTGCGGTTGCAAGCGTGGCGGGGCAGGGGAGCATGGGCGGCCATGAAGCCGCTATTTGCCCTCTTTTTCCTCGCTGCCGCCGTTTTCGCCAAGGATCTGCCGAAGTCGGAGCGGTTTGACAAGGCCATCGCGGCCTTTGAAGAGGCAGACAAGGCCTCGCCAGCGCCGAAGAATGGCACGCTCTTCGTCGGGGCGTCGAACATCCGGCTCTGGAGGTCGCTGCCGGACCGCTTCAAAAAAGACAAGATCATCAATCGCGGCTTTGGCGGGGCGTTTTTGAGCGAGGTGGTGCACTTCGCGGATCGCATCGTGCTGCCTTACAAGCCGAAGCAGATCTACCTAAATGCCGGCGGCAATGATCTGCACCTTGGCAAGACGCCGGAGGAGGTGCTGGCCTCGTTCAAAGCTTTCGCGGCGCTGGTGGCGGAGAAGCTGCCGAAGACGAAGCTGGCCTTTCTTTGCATTCCCACCTCGCCCTCCCGCTGGGAGGAGGTGGAGACGGTGAACACGACGAACAAGCTCATCGCGGACTTCATCCATGCGGGTGGGGACAAGATCGAGTTCATCGACTACTTCCCGATGCTGCTCGGAGCCGATGGGAAGCCGCGGGCTGAGTTGTATGCCGAGGATCAGCTCCATTTCAGCGAGGCTGGCTACGATGTGGTGACCTCGGTGATCAAATGGCAGAAGGAGATCGCGGCCATCGAGGTGCGTTATGCCGAAAACACGGCTCCGAAGGCTCCCATCGTCTTCATCGGCAGCTCGAGCATTCGCATGTGGAAGACGCTGGCGACGGATTTTCCGGGCAAACCGGTGCTCAATCATGGTTTCGGCGGCTCGGAGGTCTTTGACTCATTGAACTTCGCTCATCGGCTGGTCCTTCCCTTCCAGCCGAAGCAAATTGTGATGTATGCCGGCGGCAATGACCTGAACGCCGGGAAGACGCCGGAGCGTGTTTTTGCCGATTTTCAGGCTTTCGTGGCCCGGGTGCATGCCGCGCTGCCGAACACAAAAATCTGCTATATCTCTTCCGCTCCGAATCCGAAGCGCTGGGCGCAGATTAAGGAGACGCGTGCCTTGAACGCCGCCATCCAGGCCTTCTGCGCCAAGGACGAGCGCCTCCAGTTCATCGACGTGTATCCCGTGATGCTCGCCCCCAATGGCGAGCCGAAGCCGGACATCTTCTTGGAAGACAAGCTCCACATGAACGCCAAGGGCTACGAACTCTGGAAAGGCGTCGCGGGACCGGCTTTGATGGAGTGAAGCAGCTTGGGGGGGTGGAGTCGGCACGCCCGGCACTGCCTAGGGCGATTACTCGGGCTTCGTCTCCGCCACACTGACGGCAGATAGCGCCATTCGCATCGGCACGCTGGCTACGGATGCGGAGGCTGCCAGCCCGGCAAACAGCACCGCCACCGGCGATGACACCACTGGCGATGACGAAGACCTCACCATGCCAGCCTTCACGGTGGGCACAGCGACCACGCTGACGGTGCCGATGACCATCACGGCGGCTTCGCTGAGCGGCAGCACGGCCCAGGTGAACGTGTTTGTGGACTGGAATGGGGACAACGATGTGATCGATCCGAATGAGACGCTCGCGGTGCAGACCGTTTCCGCTTCAGGCAGCTTTGTTTTCAGCCTCACACCTCCTGCTGGCACCACGGCGGGCACGAAATTCCTCCGCATCCGTGCGGCGGAAGGGGCCACTCATCCTGGCTTCAGCGGCGCGTCTTCGCTGAAGGGCGAGGTGGAGGATTATGCCATCACGGTCAACGCTGGAAATCGCACCATCGGCAACCTCGTGTGGATCGACGCAGATAATGACGGTGTCAAAGATGACATGGAGACAGGTGAGCCGGGTGTCCCGGTGTAGCTTTGAACGCCGGGAGTGAATGGCACCGATGAAAATGGGGCAGGGGATGATGAGAAGGCCGGCAGTGGCCTCATCACGGATCTCAACGGCAACTATGTTTTCAGCGGATTGGCCGCAGGCACCTACTATGCACGCATTCCCACACCTCCCTCGGATTTTCCGCTGACCTCCGGCGTGCCGGACACAGCGGACAATCAGCAGGACGGCGATAACAATGGCCGCCAGCCTTCCGGTATCGGTACGGCCATTCGCAGCCCCATTATCACGCTCACCGCTGCTGGCGAGCCTGCGGCGGGTATGGATGGTGATGATACGAATGGGGATCTTGCCATCGACTTCGGCCTCTTTACCTGCCCCGCGATCACCGTGAGACCGATTATGCCCGTCAACGGCGCTGTGGGAGCAGCCTACAGCCAGCTCATCAGCGCTAGCGGCGGCCCCGAGTTAGAGGATTAGGAAAAGGCTTCGCCGTCAAGAACGAGTCAAGTGGTCAAGCCTTGACCCTCTTGACCTCTTTGACTCAAAGATAGCTCTCAATCCCAAGCTTTCCGTTCGTCGCACAGATAAACATCGTCCCCGGCTTCGTTGTGCTCGGCTTTGTCTCCACCTTGCCGCCGCCGCATTCCACCATGAGCTGACCTGCGGCGATGTCCCACAGACTGATCTGCTCCTCCACATACGCATCGAGGCGACCGCAGGCGATGTAGGCCATCGCCAGCGCGGCGCTGCCCAACATGCGCGTCTTCCGCACCTCGTAGGCGATGCGCTTGTAGCGTTCAAAGCCCAGGTCGAGCGCTTCCTTGCTCTTCGAAAAGCCCACCGTCACCACCGCCTCCGCCATCGTGGCGCGGCTGCTGCATTTCACTGGCTTGCCATTGAGCAGCGTCGTGCCGCCAGCCATCACCGTGAAGGTTTCCTTCTGCATCGGATCAAAGATCACGCCGATGAGCAGCTTCTTCGAATCCCGCTCGCGGGCAGCAATGGACACGCAGAAGTGCGGGATGCCGAAGAAGTAATTCACCGTGCCGTCGATCGGGTCCACGATCCACTCGATGGGGCCGTCGCCACCCGTATCGCCACCTTCCTCACCGAGGATCGCGTGCTCGGGGAACTTTGCCAAAATCATCTCCGTGATCAGCTTCTGGCTGCGCACATCCAGCTCCAGCTTGATGTCATGCCGCTGCATCTCGTTCACCGTGAGTTCGGAACCAAAGTTCGTTTGAATGAGTTCACCCGCAGCATGTGCGGCTTCAGTGGCGGTGGCGAGGAGGGCTTGGAGGTCGTTCACGAGGTCTTCAGGGTCAAAATCTCGGCGAGCAAAGCACGCGCGAGCTGGGTTTTAGGCTGCCGGGGCAGGCTTTTCGTCCAGCCGCCGGGGAGGCAGAGGGTGACGGCGTTTTCCGTACTGTCAAACCCGATGCCCGGCTGCGTGATGTCGTTTGCGATGATCACATCGCAGCCCTTGCGCTCCAGCTTCTCGCGGGCGTGCTCGATGAGCTTTTCCGACTCCGCCGCAAATCCGGCCAAAACCCCGCGAAATCCAAAAACCGACCTCGCCGAGCCCAGAATGTCCTCCGTGCGCTCCAGCTCCAAAACCAGCCTCTCGCCCTTCTTCTTGATCTTCTGCTCCGAAACAGTCACCGCCCGGTAATCCGCCACCGCCGCCGCAAAAATGGCCGCGTCACATCCCGTGAGGCTCTTTTGCACCGCCTCAAACATCTCCCGCGCCGATTCCACCGCGATCACCTCCATGCCCCCAGGCTTCGCCAGGCTCACCGGCCCCGAAACCAGCACCACTTCATGCCCCGCCTCCACCGCCGCCTCTGCCAGTGCATACCCCATCCGCCCCGAAGACCGGTTCGACAGATAACGAACCGGATCAAGAGCCTCCCGCGTCGGGCCAGCGGTGATGAGAATGCGCATCCGCCGCTCTAACCGCAGCCCAGCCAAGGCGCAAGCGAGCCGCGAAATCGCTCTTGTCCGCTCATGCCCGGGTCTGGTATTCTCCGACCATGAAAGCTCGCCTCCATCTCAACCGAGCATCTGGCTTCACACTCCTCCAAACCGTCCTCGTCGTGGCGATCATCGCGTTGCTTGCGTCCTTGGTGATCCAAGGGAGTTCTCCGCGATCAAGCAAACGACGTGCGACCGAAGCTTCCATGTCGTCCATCCAGTCCGTTTTGGAACGTTACCTCGAAAAATGCGGCGAATTCCCCGAGCCAACGAACCCCGATGAAACCGCCGAGCTGATGCCCGGCAAAGTCTATCGTATCGGAGCCGCCAAATGCCTCTACCAAGCCCTGACCGGCGACGGCAACGATGCGATCAAAGGCTCAAGCGGTGACGCCACCCCATCCAACGGGACTTTGGAAGATACGGAACTCAAAAACGCCTTGTTCAAAGACATGCCCTCCCAATTGCGCCGCAGAGTCGGCGACCACTACCTCCTCGTCGATGGCTTCGGCCACCCGTTCCAATACCTCAAAGCCGATCCCGAAAAGAAATACACCCTCAACACCACCTACGACTTCTGGTCCTACGGCGACGACGAAACCCACCTCCGCGCCAACTCCAAAGACACCGAGGCAGATCCCGCACTCGGTGCCAAGTGGATCAAGAACTGGTGAAACAGTTAAACTTCTGGCGGTTCTGAATAACCTCAGAGGCACAATGGGTGATGAGGTTGTTGTGTGGGCGAAGCCTCTGCGTTCATCGTGCCTCTGCGGTTCAAAGCTGGTCATCTGATTCAGCCAAAGAAGAACTGGCGGATAGGGGGAAGGGAGCCTACCATTGCGGGCCTCTCCCCACCTCCCATGAAGGGTATTGATCCAGATCTTAAGCCACAACGCAATTGGCGCGGCGAAGCCGGCCTGCGAGTGCCGTTTTATAAGCGGTCGTGGTTCAGCGCCCTCGTGGCGCTCTTTTTGCTGGCCCTCGTGGTGGCGTTTGGTGCCTACAGCGTCGTCGTGGCACCGCTGCGGCAGGAGGCGGAGAAGTTTGACCTCGCCGAGCTGCGCAAGCTGGAGTCCGCCAGCATCATCTATGATCGCAATGGCGAGGAAATGGCCCGCCTCTATGTGCTGAACCGCACGCCCATCGGCATCAAAGAAGTCCCGCAGCACTTCATCGATGCGCTCGTCTCTCAGGAGGATAGCCGCTTCTTCCAGCATGACGGCGTCGATTACATCGGCCTAGGGCGTGCCGTTTGGCTGAACTTTCAGGCGGGTGAGGTCACCCAGGGAGCCTCCACCATCACCCAGCAGCTCGCCCGCCAGACCTTCCAGCTCATGGAAAAGAGCTACAAGCGCAAGATCCTCGAGGCCTTCTTGGCGCAGCGTGTGGAACGGCACTTTTCGAAGTCGGAAATCGTCGAGCTGTATTTGAACCGCATCTTCTTCGGCCTGAATTTCTACGGCGTGCAGGCGGCCTCCCGGGGATACTTTGGCAAAGATGTGCGTGAGCTCACCATCGAGGAATCGGCCACGATTTGCGGTCTCATTAAAAGCCCGAACAACATCAATCCACTCCGTCATCCGCAGCGGGCGCTGAAGGAGCGTAACCATGTGCTCGATCGCATGGTGCAGGAGGGGGCGCTGGCCTCCGATGAGGCAGAGAAACTCAAACTCAAGCCCATGGTCACCGCACCGCAGAGCAGTGATCCGCGCCTCAGCTACATCTTTGATGCCGTCCGCTCGGAGGTGATGAGCCTCGTGGGTGAGGAACGTGCTTCCATCGGCGGTTTTAGAATCTACACCAGCATCGATCAGGACCTCCAGCGCAAGACGGAGGAGTCCATGCAAAAGCACCTCAAGGCTGTCGAGCAGCACCAAGGCTACGAGCACCAGACCTTCGAGCAATATCGCGGCATCATCAGTGACTACCGCGCCCGTTTGAAGCGTGGTGAGATCGATCCCACCACGCCTCGGCCCAAGCCGGAATACCTCCAAGGTGCCTCCGTCGTCATGGACAACAAAGACGGCAGCGTGCTCGCCATGGTCGGCGGTCGTGATTTCGGCGATAGCCAGTTCAACCGCGCCATTGATAGCCTGCGCCCCGCTGGCACGGCCTTTATGCCCTTCGTCTATGCCGCCGCCTTCAGCAGCCCTGGCGTGTATCCAGGCACGAAGGTGGACGACAAGCCCTTCGACAACAAACGCGTCCAGATAGGTGCCATGGAGGGCATCCTCGGTGAGTGGGGCACGGAGATGGAAAGCCCAAAGTGGTCCATGTCCTCCATCAGCCTGCGTGAATCTCTCGTCGGCAGTCGCAATGCCTCCACCATGTACCTCGGTGAGCGCACTGGCATGCAGCTCGTGCGTGAGGTGGCCGCCAAGGCCGGCATCTCCACACCGCTCAGTGAATACCAAAACCTCTTCCTCGGCAGCAGCGAGGTGCGCCTGAGTGACATGTGCTTGGCCTACTCAAACTTTGCCACGCTCGGCAGCCGCCCGAAGAAGCTACATGTCATCCAGCGCATCACCGATAGTGATGACAAGATCGTCCATCAGGTCACCGAAGATGAAATGGCCGTTGTCCAGAGCATGGACCCCATCGCCGCGTATCAGACGCACACCTGCCTCGTCGAGGCGCTGCATCGCGGCACCGGCAGCCCTGCCGTGAGTGATTACAAGCTGGGCGAGTTCCCCTGCGCTGGCAAAACCGGCACGCACTACGATTTCAAAGACCTCTGGTTCATGGGTTACACCTCCAGTGTCACCTGCGGCGTGTGGACTGGGTTCGATAAGCAGAAGACCATCTACCCCGGTGCCTTCTCAAACCGCGTCGTCCTCCCTATCTGGACGGACATCATCAACGCCACCACCACGGCCTATCCCGCCACCGAGATCAACCCGCCGGACACCGCCGAGCACATCGAACTCTGCCGGAAGAGTGGCCTCCGTGCCACGGACTACTGCTACGAGAAGGTCAAAGGCCCCGATGGCGTCGAGAAATCCATCCGCTCCACCTACACCGAGTATGTGCGCCCCGGCACGCCCATCGATGGCTACTGCACGCTGCACACAGGCGAGGGGCTGTCTTCCGAGATCGCTAGCTTTCAGCACAGTGCCTCGCTCAACACGCCGGATGCCTCTCTCATCCCGGATTCCGCCAAATGGGCGCACATCGAGCCTGTGCGCATGCGCGGCGTCACCATCATCGGCCTGGATCCCTACAACACCGCCGTCGCCGTGCCGAAAGCCTCTCCCGTGAACGAAGACGGCTCCCCGGTGAAAAAAGCCATCCCCGTCGATCCCGGCGAAGAACCCGCCGATGTGCCCACGCTGAAGCTAGCTCCGCCGCCGCAGATGAAGATCGAGTTGTGAGGTGGCCATCACCTTGGCGGAACCGTTTTCCAAGTCTGCTCCTTTGCGACAAATTCGAAGCTGTAGAGATTATCGAATCACGCTGATGGGTGAACTCAGATACGACCCCGCATTATGCACACCCAGCTGCCTGGGGGCGTTGATTGAAACAGCGAACGAGCATGCAGGGAGGTGATGAGCTTGTTGTTCGGCCTTCAGGCCGTGCTTGGACGCTCCGAGCAAGAAGATGTTTGGCTTTGCCGCGAAAATGAAGCAGCGAGAGCGAACGACGAAAAGAGGATGAGCACAGACTTCATGATGACTGGCAACGTAAGTATGAAATCTTCGTGTCACCTGAATATTTTTTTCGTGAATGGCACATCTCCTGCTGACACACGCTGCTGATGATTAGCTATCATCCCTCGATTCAGCGAGGTTTCCAACAACCATGGAAAATATCAATCTCATCGGCGGTGAAAAAGACGGCGTCGGCAAATCCGTCGTCGCGCGTGTCATCGCTCAGTATTTTTTGGATCGCGGACAGCCTTTCCTGGGCTTTGACACGGATCGCTCACACGGCTCTCTACTTCGCTTTTATTCTGACTATGCTTCCCCCGTGGTGGTGGATCGCTACGTGAGCCTTGACACCATCATCAAGGCTGCGACGGATAATCCTGAAAAGCGTATCCTCATCGATCTGGCTGCTCAGACGCACGACCCACTGATGAAATGGATGGATGAATCCGGCGTGCTGGAGACGACGGGTGATCTCGGCATCACCCTGACTTACTGGCATGTGATGGACTCCGGCAGGGACTCCGTGGATCTGCTGAAGAAGCTGCTCGATCGTTTTGGCTCCAGGCTCAATTATGTGATCGTGCTCAATCAACTGCGCGGAGAGAACTTCGACCTCTTCGAGAAATCTGGTGAGAAGGAGCACGCTCAAAGTCTGCACGCTCGCATCATCTCACTCCGTCGTCTGCACGAGCCTGTGATCAACAAGATCGACGATGGTAGCACGAGCTTCTGGGCAGCCAAAAACAAGAGCACCACCGAAGTGGCAGGGCTCGGCATCCTGGAGAGTCAGCGCGTCAAGGTCTGGCTCAACAACGCTTATGAGCAGCTAGACAGCCTCTTTCTCTGATCGAATAGGCATTTGTTGAAACAGCGAGCGAGCAGTGCCGGGCGGTCATGAGCTTGTAGTTCGGCCTTCAGGCCGCGCATGGGCTCTCCTGCACGGGCTGAAGCCCCCTGCCCGCAGTGCTGCGCGCAGCGATGCAGGCGGGGAACTACGAACATCCCTGCGGGCGATGGACAGGCTATCGAGGCATCAGGAGTAGGGTGACAAATGAGGGCGAAGCTCGATCACCTCATCAGCGCCGTCACATACTGCCACAGGCCGCCCGCGCCGATGGCCCCGAGCATCCAAAACACCGACTTCATCGCGGGCTGCTCGGCGAAGGGGGCCAGGGCGCCTTCGCGGAGGTTTTCGACCTCGCTGCGCATGGTGGCGAGTTTACCATCGCTGCCTTTGCCTGCGATGATGGCATCGCCAGCGTCTTCGCGCATGCGGAGGGCTTTCAGGGCCTCACGGCGCACGGCCTCCGCCTGCCGCCGGACGAGGCCGCAGAAGAAAACGATCAGGAAAGCCACAGCGGCATACACGATGAGCAGACCGGGAGGCCAGGGCCAGTTGTCGAAGCGGCCGATGCGGCAGAAGATCATGAGGCCGAGCACATAAAAGGGGAAGAAGGCCAGGCGCATCATGTCGCCCGTGAGCCTGCCCACCACGCGGAGGTCGAGATAGCGGTCGATGATGTCCGCATGCAAACCGCGACCGGCGAGCGCCTCGCGGGCCTTGTCCCATTTCGCACCGGCTTTGGCAAAGCGCTGCGCCACGCTGCGGCCCAGCCAGGTGGCATCGAGCACATAGGCGGTGATCAGCATCAGCGTGAAGAAGGACATCGCATCCATGATGGCATCCACTTGGGCCGTGGGGCCGCGCACCGGTGCGGTATCGCCGCCGATGATCGAGACGATCTGCGAGCCGGTGATGAGCAGCCCGGCGAGAAAGACCAGCGAGCGGGCGAGGCGCACCGTGGGTTGGCTGCGGCGGGCATACTCGTTCCAAAGCGTGTGCGGGTCCGTCTCCTGCGTGCGCCAGACGAAGAGGTTCACCAAGCGGGCCAGCGCTCCCTTTTCATGGCTGCAGGCGGCCGGCGTGGCATCGCTCTCGTTCTTCCAGGTTTTGAAGTATCGCTCCTCGATGTGCTTGCGGCTTTCCCGCAGGATCATGACGGATTTCCACACGAAGTGCAAACCCAGCAGCACGGCCACCATGCGCACGCTCTCCGTGGGCCACACGCTGATGCCGCTCCACCACGCGTAGGGCTCGCCCTCGAAGCGATCCGGTCCCCACAGGCGGTAGCAAAGCCAGATCGAGCCTGGAATGCTCACCAGCATCACGAGGCCCGTGGAGCCAGGCAGCTTCAAAAACGCCTGCCAGACCTCATTCAGCGGCCAATCGGTCTTCGCACCACGCTCGCCATACACCACGACGATGATCCAGATCAAAATGCCCGCGATGAGCAGCCCCACGAGCATCTTTCCCACGCCCGAACGGCCCGCAGCATCCCACCATTCCTTTTCATCCGGTCGCGGCGCATGCAGCGAAGGGCTGGTGGAGGGCAGGGAAAGCTCGTGCGGCCCACTGGAGCCGATTTCATACAGCCGAACATCCCGCAGCGCCGACTCGGGACGGAAGACCGACCTCGGAATCATGCCCAGCGCCGCCATCGTGCCTGCATACGCGGAGGTCTGGTAACTATCGCGAAAGGGTGGAATGCCGCGCTGATACTCCGCCGCGAGGCTCAGACCATACGGCGAGCCCACAATGAGGTTTTGCGTGCCTGGAATCTCCTCTTGGTGCCAGAGCCAGGCATCAAGGTTGTTCGTGAAAAACAGCGATTGGGGCAATCTCGGCCGCAGAGCGCGGAGAATCATGAGCTTGTCAAAGATGTCGCTCCCCAGCACGCCGATGGCCACGATGCCCTCACCGCCTTCTTTGCGGAGCTGGCTGTGCATCTCTTCGATCTGCGCCGCGAGACGCCGCAGGCTGTCGCTTTGATTGGCGCCCACCGGCTCCTCATCGGGCAGGTAATCATTCATGCCGCCCTTCTTCGCGTCACCACCGGGTTTCGACTGCGCCTTTGCCGCCAGCGACACACGCCCATCCAGCCCGCGAAAGTAGGGAAACCACACGATCGACTGATCAGACACCGATCCGGCATCCACGCCTTCGCCGAGATCCTTCCAAACCTTGCCAGCGCCCTTACGGCTCATCTCCAGCCGCCGCCGCGCTTCCTCGCGATACATCAGCGGCAGCTCGCGGCCATACGGTGTATCCATCTCCGAGATGATCGCCACGCGGCCGCTCGTCTTGAGGCTCGCGCCGCCTTTCCAATACTTCTCCTGCCAGGGCAGGGCACGGGAGCGCCTCTCCAGCTCCTCCAAAAGCGCCCGCGCCACATGATCGTCCGTGTTAATCGTGCGCTGGAAAAGCGCCTCCGCGCTCTTGATGCCGTTTAGCATCGTATCCAGGCGCTTCTCCGGCGGCAGGCTCGGGCTGTCGATTTCATCCTGACCAAAGCCCGCGCTGCGCAGAACGGACTCCGCCGAGGCAGTGGCGTTGTGCGAGATGACCTCCATCCGCCCCGGCCACGAGCCCTGCACGCGTGCCGCCGCCTCCAGCACCTCGAGTGAGAAATCCGGCACACGACCTGGAAAGTCCTTCAGGTAGCCTTTGATGTCCTTTTTCTCCGCCACGAGGTGCCCCAGGTATTCCGTCTCGAACGGCCCCATCACCTTCACCGTCGGCGTGACGATCATCTTGGCCGCGTCCGCGTCCGGCGTGTCCTGATACGGCGGCAAAAGCACATTCATGAGTTCACGCAGCCGTGTGATCTGCTGCTGGCCGAGCTGCTTGTTGTTCACCCACAGCACCAGCACACGGCGATGGCGTGGATCATTCTCCTTCGTGTAAGGTGCGGGCGGTTGAGTGCCCTTCGGTGGATAAAACCACTCATACGGAATGTCGAGATCAAAGGCGCCTGCGGCAGGCTGCGGCCCTTCACCATTCCAGCGTGGCACTCGCAGCACCTGAAGGTAGCGCATGTCCTCCGCCACATAACCAGCCACATAAAGCGCGTTCACCACCGCCTGCCGCATGCGCATACGCTTTTCCGAAGACGCCGCATCTGTGTGAGGTCGGGTGAGCATTGGCAGGATCAAAACGGGCTGCCGCACGCCTCTGCCGGTGCTGCGGCTCTTGATCACGCCCGCCAGATCCTCGGGGTTTTCGACCTCGATGCCTTTGTCATCCGTGCTCGGGGCAGGGGATGGCGGCACGGCGGAGGCCGCGATAGGCATCGTGGCTGGCGGTGGAGGCACCGGCTTGTTTTTGAGCTTCACCCGCCACATCACGCCAAAAGGATCTTCCAGCAGCGACGCGTCGATCTTGCTCAGGTTCGGGTTCGCCAGCGGCTTCACGTCCTCATCGAGAGGTCGCCGCGGAGTCAGCGGCTGGTATTGCAGCAGCAGCGTGCCCGCCACCGCCGTGAGAATCGCCATCACCCCCGGCAGCGGCAGCGAGGCGAGAAAAGATTTGTTCGACGAGTCGGCCATAAGAGCAGGAGAAGCAGCCGCGTGAACCATTCACGCCAGCCGCCGCGATTGCACGACGCGGGCGGGGCTTTGGCAAGGGGGAATATTGGTGGACTCGAAGCGTGCTTGACTGATGAACGCGTTCTTGCTTCAATCACCTCAATGAATGCAGTAGCGCATGACCGAGCACCGCGAAGTAAGCGTTCCTTCAAAGTTGTAGCTCTCTCCATCGTTCTGGTGCTGGCCGCATGTGCAGGTCTCTATTGTGGCCGCCATACGATCGCCCCCTGATTTGATCAATCGCGTGAAGACGGGCATGCCGAGGGATGAGGTAATTCGGTTGTTGGGAGAACCCGACTCGAGTTCTAGGGAGAAGAATGGATCAATGAGGCTGTCATACAGGAAACACGACAGATGGTGCATGTTGGATGTTTTGCTGGGTCCTGAGGGACACGTTTTAACAGTTTTTCATGATCACTGACGAGACCTCTCTTTTCGCGACGACGAGCATGGCGAGGGAGCGCCGAGCTTTATGGCATGGCCGATGACACCATCAGCGGATTGATCCAATGCAGGCCAGGGAATTTAGAAAAATCGGCATCGCAGGAGGCCAAATCGCAGTCGTTCTCGATGGCGAGGGCGGCCAGATGGGCGTCCATGAGGAGGTTACCTGTCGCGCCCGTTGTGGTGATGAGCTTTTCGTATTCCGTCCAGTGCGTTGCGCTCGGATTGACCAGCAGCGTATTCGAATGTGCCAGCCAGCCGCTGACCTTGGAGGCCGCCTCGGCGGGGGTGAGCGGGTGGGCTGCGATTTTCGGATGGGTGGCCACGCGTAGGAAGCCGTTCAAGACCGGCCAACACAGGGCGACGATGTCCGAGCCATTCATCAAGGCATCCCATCATGGGCGCACGACCGCGTGATGAGGGGAGGTCGAGTCCTCCGCATAGATCAGGATGTTGACGTCCACGAGGGTCATTTCCAGCCGGGCCCCTCCGCCTCATCCAGCCATTCCGTCCAACTGTGGGAATCCTGTCCGAGCTTGAGGCCAAGCGGGCTTGCCTCGGTGATGTAGGGTTTGGCCGCTGTTTTTGGCAAGGGGGCTTTGCCCGCGGCACGCTTGCGTTTGACGAGCTGGATCATCTCCCGCACCGCCCGCTGAATGTGCTGGGCGTCTGCGGGATCGAGTGTGTCGAGTTCAGCTCCGAGTTCGAGGGCCAGGGTGCTCATGGTGGCAGAGTAGCGGAAGGCGGGTGAAAAGGCAATTTCGAGAATCAGGGCGGACGATTGATGAGCCATCCATTTTTGATTTTCGAGGAATGAGAAGTGCCCCGCGAGGGAACCATCTCAACAATCAGCAATCCTTGTTCATCCATCGTCAATCATTCCGGCTGTCGCTGTCGTTTTGATCTCACCCCCGCAGCACCTTCACCGCATCCTCGGCCTTCGCATCAAACTCACCCTCCCACTTCGCGACGACGAGCATGGCGAGAGAATTGCCGATGAGATTGGTGATGGCGCGGGCTTCGGACATGAAGCGGTCGATGCCGAGGATGAGGGCCAGACCGGCGACGGGGATGGTGCCGGTGGAGGCCAGTGTGGCCGCCAGCGTGATGAAGCCGCCGCCGGTGACGGCCGCTGCGCCTTTCGAGGTCAGCAGCAGCACCGCGAGAATGCCCAGCTCCTGCCAGAGCGTGAGATGCGTGTCCGTGGCCTGCGCCACAAACAGCGCCGCCATCGTGAGGTAGATGCTGGTGCCATCGAGATTGAAGGAATAGCCCGCCGGCAGCACGATGCCGACGACCCCCTTCGAGCAGCCGGTCTTCTCCATCTTCGTCATGAGTTGAGGCAGCGCCGCCTCCGATGACGAAGTGCCCAGCGTGAGCAGCAGCTCCTCTTTGATGTGCTTTAGCATCTTCCACAGGCTGAAGCCATTCCACCGGGCGATCAGCCCCAGCACGACGAAGACAAACAGCAGGCAGGTCAGATACACACAGGCCAGCAGCAGCAGCAGTTTTCCAAGGGCTCCGACGCCGTATTTGCCAATCGTGAAAGCCATCGCGCCAAACGCGGCGATGGGCGCGGCTTTCGTCACGATGCCGACGATGCCAAAGAACATCTGCGAGACCAGATGAAGCAGCTCCGTGATCATCTCCGCCCTCTCACCCATCTTCGCGAGGGCGATGCCGGCGAGGATCGCCAAAAAGAGCACCTGCAGGATCTCGCCTTCGGCAAAAGCCCCGACAAAGGTCTTCGGGATGATGTGAAGGAGATGATCCACCACGCTCTGCTTCGCCGCCACAGCTTGGTAGCCGGCTAGTTTCGCCGAATCGGCGTCACTCACCGAGAGCTGCGCCACATTCACATGCATGCCGGAGCCCGGCTCGATGACTTTCGCCACGACGAGGCCGATCACCAGCGCCAGCGTGGTCACTACCTCAAAGTAGAGCAGCGCCTTCCAGCCTACGCTGCCCAGCTTATTGAGGTCGCCCATGCCCGCGATGCCGTGGACGACGGTGCAAAAGATGATCGGCGCGATGAGCATCTTCACCGCGCTCACAAACGCCTGCCCCAGCGGCTCCAGCGAGGCACCGAGGTCCGGCTTCACCATCCCCAGCAGCACGCCGAGCACGATTCCGACGAGCACCTGCACATAGAGACTTTTGAGCCATTTCATGGGCGCGGATGCTGGCAGGTCCGTCGCCAAAAGCCAAGCCTCAATCCCCGGCCCTACCGGCTCGGATTTGTAAGCCCGATCTCACCCGCCCGGGATCCGCAGGAGAAACGTCTTATAGACCTCTGATTGCCCATTTTTTTACAATAATAACCATATTCGCAGACATGAAGCTCAACTTTGCTCCACCTGCCGGAACCTTCGCCGTCACCGTCACCGAACCCCGCGTGACCCGCCTGCTCGAATGGCGTCAAAACAACGCGGAACTCCACCACCAGCTCCGCGTGGCCGGCATCCGCCGCTCCTCCAAAGTCCGCGAGGTGCTCCAGCGGAACCACACCGGTCTCGCCAAGCGCCGCTGGCTGGCCTCCCTCATCCAAAACCCCAAATTTCAGCCCACGGACCTGCATGTGGCCGCCAAAAGCTGGGTCCTCCGCGCCCCGAACGGCAGCATCCACACCTTCCGCAATCTGCGGAATTTCATCCGCGAAAACGAAGAGCTTTTCGACGCGGCCGATGTGATCTGGAAAGCGCAGACCCGTCGCCCCAAACTCACCTGGTGCCAGGCCTACCAATCCCTCGCCCGCCTCCGCCCCGGCTGCCCCCGCACCCTCGACTCCTGGAACGGCTGGACCTGGGCCACCGAAGTCATCGAGGTGGCGCTGGCGGGTTAAACTCGGCACTTGAGGCCTTGATGCGCTTCCCGTTCCCGCCATCATCGGCGGCGCATGAATTCACAAACCCTCGATCATATCCGCGCCACCGTGCGTGACGTGCCGGACTTCCCCAAGCCGGGCATTCTCTTCAAAGACATCACGCCTGTGCTGGCCGACGCGGCGCTGCTGGCCAGGGCGATCGACGGCATGATCGATGCCACCGGGGTGCTGAAGGTGGACAAGGTCGTCGGCATTGACGCACGCGGCTTCATCTTCGGATCGCTCATCGCTGCCCGACTCGGCGCGGGCTTTGTGCCGGTGCGGAAGAAGGGCAAGCTACCCTCCAAGACGCGTGGGATCGATTACTCCCTCGAATACGGCAGCAATGCCATCGAGATCCACCAGGATGCCATCGCGCCGGGTGAGACGGTGCTCCTCGCGGATGATCTGCTCGCCACCGGTGGCACGGCGGCGGCGGCGCTGCACCTCATTGAGCAGTCCGGCGGCAAGATCGTCGGCAGCACCTTCTTTATCGAGCTTTCCTTCCTCAATGGTCGCGAAAAACTGCGCGGCCACGGTCCGGTTCACGCTCTCATCACTTACTAAAGGCACATCGGCATGACGGAACGCGACTACCTGCGGCACCTCCAGCGCATCGGCGAAAAATTCTTTCCAGAAGGCGAGAAGCGTCCGCATCCGCGGGCCGAGATGCTGCGCCGGGCGAAACGCTTTCTGAAGCTCAAGGAGCAGCGCATCAAACAGCGTCACCGTGCGCAGTTCAGCGGCACGGAGACCTGCCGCATGCGCAGCGATGTGATCGACTACCTCATCCGCGTGCTTTGGGCCGAAGCCGTGGCCGCGCTGGAGCCGGCGGTGCGCCAGAGCCTGAATGTGAGCGTCGTGGCGCATGGTGGCTATGGACGTCGTGTGATGTCACCCGGCAGCGATGTGGACCTCACCTTCATGTTTCCGGGGAACAGCGGCCAGGTCTCCAAAGAGGTGGCGAAGCTCATCAGCGACTTCTTGCTCTTCTTCTACGATCTCGGCTTCAAAGTCGGCCATGGGGCACGCAGCGTGGGCGAGTGCCTGAATCTCGCGAACGAGAACATGGAGACCAAGACGGCGCTCATGGAAGCCCGCCTGCTCACCGGCCAGGACGCGGCTTTCAAGGAGTTCCGCAGCCGTTTTGACAAGGAATGCATGAAGGGCCGCGAGGAGGAGTTCCTCCGCCTCCGGCAGGATGATCTGGCGAAGCGGCATGGGAAGTTTGAAAACACGCCCTTCGTGCAGGAGCCACACGTCAAAAATGGCTGCGGCGGTCTTCGCGATTACCAGAACCTCATCTGGATGACTTATGCAAAGCTCGGCACGCTGAACCCGAAGGACCTCTTGGCTGGCGGTTTCATCACGAAAAGCGGCTGGCAGGAGATCGAGAAGGCCTACGCCTTCATCCTCCGCGTCCGCAATGAGATGCACTACACCGAGCGCCGGGCGCAGGACCAGCTCACGCTGCGCCTGCAAGGTCTCGTGGCCACGAACCTCGGCTACCGCCATAAGCGCATCCTGCGCCGTATCGAGGCGCTGATGCACGAGTACTACACCGCCACGCGGGACATCCTCCAACGCAGCAGCCAGATCATGGATCGCTTCCATTTGCAGCAGCTCGAAACCGCCGAGCAGCGCGGTGGCGTGCGGGGCTTCCTGGCCCGCAGCAAATCGAAGAAGCAGACCGAGAAGTTCGATGGCTTCATCCGCAAGCACGAGCGCATCTACGCGGAGGAGAAAAATGTCTTCAAAGAGGACCCGGAGCGCCTCATGCGCCTCTTTTTGCACACGCAGCAGCGTCATCTGCGCCTCAGCCCGGACCTCTTCCAGCTCGTGCAGGACAACTTCCGCCTCGTCGATCAATCCTTCCGCTACGCCAAGGTGAACCGCGAGACCTTCGAGGCCATCCTCACCCAAAAAGGCGATGTCGCCCGAGTGCTGCGGCAGATGCACCGCGTCGGTTTTCTCGGCAAATGGATGCCGGAGTTCGGAGCGCTCACGAATCTCGTGCAGCACGAGTTTTTCCATCTCTACACCGCCGATGAGCATACGCTGCGCACCATTGATAAGCTCGACGAGCTCAGCGATCCCACCCTGCCTGGCGTGAAGCTCTACCAGCAGCTCTTTCACGATCTCCAGCAGCCCGTCATCCTCTACCTCGCCCTGCTGCTGCATGACGCTGGCCGTGCTGCGAACAAGAAAACGCACAGCGATGAGAGCACCACGCTCGCCGCCGCCGTCTGCCGCCGCCTCCAGATCAAAGGCGAGCGCCGCCGCCTGCTGCTCTTCCTCGTCGATAACCACCTGCTGATGTATCGCACTGCCACGCAGAAGAGCCTCGAAGACCCCGCCGTCATCGAGGAATTCGCCAGCATCGTGCGCACCCGTGAGAATCTCGACACGCTGCTCGTGATGACCTACGCCGACTCCAAAGGCACGAGCGATAAATCATGGACCGGCTACAAGGAGGCCTCCATCCGCCAGCTCTACTCGAACACGCTGCAATTCATGAAGGCACCCGCCGATTTCATGCGCAGCCTGCATGCCCCGCTCGATGAGCTGCGTGCCGCCGTGCTGAAAAAACTCGGCAGCGATTTCGAGGCGGAAGTGGATGCGCACTTCCAGCACATGCCCGCCTCCTACTTCAACTTCCGCGAGGCCGAGAGCGTCATCGGGCATGTGCGCCAGTTCCGCGAGTTCTTCACGAAGCTCGTCTCCGAGGAAAAAGCCGAGGCCGGCCTGCTGCCCGTCATGCACTGGGAGGATCACCCCGAGCAGGGCTACAGCGATCTCACCGTCGTCTGCTGGGACCGCCATCTTTTGCTCGCCCGCGTGGCCGGAGCACTCGCCGCGCAGAGCATCAACATTCTCAGCGCCGATTTCTTCCGTCGTGGCGATCACCTCGTGCTCGACATCTTCCGCGTCTGCACCATGAACTTCACTGCCGTCAGCGCCAAAGCCGCCCGTCAACGCGTCGAAGCCTCTGTGAAAGCCGCCTTCCTCGATCCTGACTTTGATTTCAGCCAGGAGATCGCCGAGAAGCGTGTCGCCTCCTCCAGTTTCGATGCCATCAGCGCCGAGCTGCCGCAGCGTGTCTTCCTCAACAACCATCTCTCGCCGGACGAGTCCGTTCTTGAGCTGCAAGTCCTCGACCGTCTCGGCCTGCTCTACGACATCTTCACCGCTGTCGGCCGCCTCGGTCTCGGTGTCACCCACGCCCGCATCAACACCGAAAAAGGCGCTGCCATCGACACCATCTACGTCCAAGACGAAAAAGGCTGCAAACTCACCGATAAGGAACAGCTCGACGAGCTTTCCAAAGGCGTTTCAAAGGCCGCGCTGTCTGACACCGTGGCATAGGAAGTTCTCAGAAAGCGCGTTTTTGCTGCAGAGGAGCAAAGGAGCAAGGGAGCAGAGATGGCGGAGAATCATACCGTGCGTCATCATCATCTGTGGGAAGGAATCCGTGGCTTCACAAAACTCTGCGTCCTCTGCCTCTTTGCCCCTCTGCGGCAAAATCGAATCGCTGGAAGGCATCCCCTCCTCAAACCCCGATCCACTTCAGCGCCCACGCGATGACAAACGGCGTCGTCACGCAACTCACCAGCGTCGTCGCCAGCACGCACTGCACCGCCGTGGCGGGATGGCCGCTATACAGACGGGCGATCACAATATTAAACACCGCCGAAGGCATCGCCGCCTGCACGATGAGGATGCGCTTGAGTTCATTCGTCAGCGGTAAAAACACCGCCGCAGCCAGAAACGCCACTGGGATGATTCCGAGGCGCAAAACCGGACTCATCACGGCGATTTTCCAGTTCATCCGCTCCTGGCCCCAAATGTCCGCAATGGACGCCCCGATGAGCAGCACGGCCAGCGGCACCGCGCAGCCGCCGAGCATGCCCAGCGTGTTGTGCGCCACCTGCGGGATGTAACCATGCAGCCCGGTGAAGTTCAGCAGCAGCGCCAAAAGAATCGTGATCACCGGCGGATTCAGCGCCAGCTTCAGCGGGGCATTGTTAAAACCCGTCAGCATGCCCACGCAGGCCGTCCAGCACGCCAGCTCAATGCCGAGCGTGAAGGTGAAAAGCACACCGAGCGTGCCTGGATCTGGAAACAAGGCCGTTACGATGGGAATCGCCACGAAGCCGTAGTTTTGCAACCCGCACGAGACACCAAACGTGCGCCTTCCTTCATGCACACGCAGCCCGATGAGCGGTGCCAGCGCATAGGAAATCGTGATGCCGAACACCACAAGCGCGAAACCAAGCCCTGCGGCCATCAGCACGGGCAGCGGTTGCATCACCGCCGGATTGCCCGCCACACGCTCGATGATCAGCGCTGGTGTCAAAACGGCCACGCTGAGCTTCATGAGGCCTTTGTCCGCCTCCGCTGGCAGCACACCGGTTTTGCGCAGCACAGCTCCTGTGCCCATCATCAAATAGACAGGCAGCGTGACCGCGAGGATGCCGGCGTAGTCGAGCATGATCAGAGCATGGCGGCGAGGTCAGCGGCGAGCTGTCGCGCCTCGTGAACGGGGCGGCTGGCCTCGCGTTCCACCGGCGGTGCGGAGAGATTGGCCTCGTTGAAGACACGCACGCTCATGTGCAGATGCCCGTCCTTGATCCAGGTGTGCGCCCCGACGGGCGTCTGGCATCCGGCACCGAGAATCTTCAGAAATTCACGCTCCGCCGTCACCCGCGCCTCAGTTTCTGCATGGTTCAGCGCCTGCACTGCCGCGATCACGTCCGCGTCACCATGGCGACACTCAATGGCGATGGCTCCCTGACCTGCCGCAGGCAGAAATTTCGCCGGATCGAGCACCAGCGCACACAGCGTCTGCTCCTCGATGTGGATGCGGGCCAGGTTCGCATTCAGCAGCCCCAGCCTCAAAAGACCCGCCGCAGCCAGCATGACCGCATCGAGCGCATTTTCACCCAGCACCTTCTTCACGCGGGTGGGCACATTGCCGCGGACCTCCACGATCTCGATGTCCGGCCGCAGCCACTTGAGCTGCGCCGCACGACGCACGCTGCTCGTGCCCACGCGAGCACATTTCGGCAGCGAATCGAGCGTGTGTGGGTCTTTGGTGATCAGCACGTCCTCGATGGCGGCACGGGGTAAAATCGCGCCGAGGGTAAAACCCGCCGCCAGGTCGCTCGGCACGTCTTTGAGGCTGTGAACGGCCGCGTCGATCTGGCGATCTGCGAGAGCGATTTCGAGTTCCTTGATGAAAATGCCCTTATCCACCTGCGCCACATCGCTGAACTCCGAAAAGCGCAGATCCTGCCTCTTGTCACCGCTCGTCTGGATGATCTGGCGCTCGATTTTCAGATGCGGGTGCGCCGTTTGTAGCGCCTGCGTGACCATCGTGGTCTGCGTGAGAGCCAGTTCGCTGCCGCGAGTGCCGAGAATGAGTTGGTTGAGAGACATGGATGGGAGGCTTTCACGCAGGGAGAGGCCATGGTCAAGGCTGCGCCGTCAAAGGGTCAAGGGTGGTCAAGATGCGGCCTCTTGACCTCCTTGACCATCCCTTGACCTAGGCAGCCACTGAAAGCCTTCTCCTCGGCCCCGCGTAGCCTCCTCATGCGCCGCCTCCTCACCTTCCTCCTCGCTGCCTCGTGCCTCCACGCCGCCGATCCCGTCCCGCTTTTCATCGAAGGCTATGCTGGGCAGCGCAGCGTCGCGCAGGGCGAGGAAATCCCGATTCATGTCAGCACCACGGCGGCGAAGTATGAGATCGAGGTCACGCGACTCGGCGCGAAGCGCGAGGTCATGTGGAAAAAGGCCGATGTGCCCGGCGCGGCGCATCCCGTGCCGGAAGATGCCTCCGCCAACGGTTGCCGCTGGCCGGAGAGCGTGCGCGTGCCCGTCGGTGCGGATTGGAAGAGCGGCTACTACGAGGTCGCGCTGCGTGCGGCGGATGCGGGTGGCAAATGGACGCATCGCGGCGCACGCACCGCCAGCAGCAGCGCGTGGTTCATCGTGCGTCAGGCCAAGCCCGGCAGCACCTCGAAGATCCTTTTGCAGCTCTGCTCGAACACCTACAACGCCTACAACAACTGGGGCGGCTTCTCCGTGTATGCCTACAACAGCCTCTCGAAGAACCAGGGCAGCCGCGTGAGCTTTGAGCGGCCCGGCCCGTCGCAATTTGCCCGCTGGGAACTGCCCTTCGTTGTGTGGGCGGAGCAAAACGGCTATTCGCTCGAATTCGCCGCCAATGACGACCTCGAATTCCGCCCCGACATGCTCACGAACTACAAGCTCGTGCTCAGCGTCGGCCACGACGAGTATTGGAGCACACCAATGCGCGACAACTTGGAGGCCTGGATCGCCCAAGGCGGCAACGTGGCCTTCTTCAGCGGCAACACCTGCTGCTGGCAGGTGCGCAGCGAGGCCGAGGGCCGCGCCTTCACCTGCTTCAAGCAGAACTACCACCTCGATCCCGTCTTCCAGACCCGCGACTTCAAAACGCTCAGTACCGCGTGGAGCCATCACCTGCTGAAGCGGCCCGAGAACCAACTCACCGGCGTCGGCTTCCTCTGGGGCGGCTACATGCGCAGCCACGGCCAGTTCATGGACGGCGACGCCTCCTTCATCGTCCACCGCCCCGATCACTGGATCTACGAAGGCACCGGTCTGAAGCGCGGCGATCGCTTTGGCAGCAAGGACACCATCGTCGGCTACGAATGCGACGGCTGCGAACTCGAGTGGCGCGACGGCCTGCCCTTCGCCACGAACAAGGACGGCACGCCGAAGACCTTTGAGATCCTCGGCACCTGCCCCGTCCGCTGGCATCCCGATGATGTGGAGTGGTATGAGAAATGGGAAATCGGCCGCACCGGCGCCGCCTGCCTCGGCCTCTACACGAACACCGGCACCGTCTTCACCGCCGCCACCACCGACTGGTCGCATGGGCTGCAAGGCAACGACGCGCATGTCGTGCGCATCACGAAGAATGTGCTGGAGCGGCTGGGGAGGTGAGTGTGCTGGCTTGAGTTCTAGAGTGCTCAACGCATCGCACGCTGCGCCGCACCGCGCTCGGGATGCTCAAAGGCTTCCACGAAGGCTTCGAGCATCCGTTTGTCCATGCCGAGGCTGCGACCGGCCTCGCGCCAGCGGGAGACGGCGGCCTCGACCTCGCGAAGGATTTGTTTCGCCTTCGGCAGAGGCAGACGGAAGTAGGCGATGACGGACATGAGCGCGTCAATGCTCGCCTCCGGGCCGGTTTCCTCAGAAATCCAGGTCTTCAGCTCACGCAGGCGCTCGGGGAAGGGATTGAGGTCAAACGCAGGAGCGAGCTGCCACTGACCGTGATGCAGGTGAAGGAAGCCATGATTGTGCAAATGGTCGTCCACGTTCGTGATGAGGATGGAGAAGGCGATTCGCCGCCATAGCTCTTCAATGTCCACCTGGGCCGCCGCGCCATGCTGGCGGATGGCATCCACGATCTCGGTGTAATGATGCTCGCGACCGCTCGTGATGTCGGCTCCGAGCAGTGTGGCAGCGGAGACATACATGAGCCTTCCGCCCTCCCGCGTGCGGTCAAAGCGGCGGATGAGGGCCACGGGCATGCCAGCGCTTTCGATCAGGCGGGCCTCCGCCACACGGATGCCAGCGTGCTTGGCGAGCGTCATGGCCAGTACCTCGCCATGGGTCACGGCACGCTCGTCCTTCACACTGGGAAATTTGCCAATCGAGAGGCTTCCATCGTCATCCACGACCGTGCATTTCGGGCGCATGCCACCGAGCGAGGTGCCATTTCCACGCAAGTAGGCCAGATCAGCAGCGGTCTCGCTTTCCGACTCCACCGCATGCGTCGCCGCCAGCAGATGGCCCAGTTCGACGAGCGGTGGCGCGGTGCGTCGGCCAGGCTCCGTGGCTCGGCAAAAGATGCCCTGCTCATCGCGAAAACGCAGCGCTCCCACGCGGCTGGCATCATCCACCGCGAGGAGAAAGTCCATGTCGTTCAGCACCGCGGTCGGTGGTGACTCACCCGCGATACGCGCTTGCTTGCGGCGCTTCGCATGGTCACGCAGGATCACACGCCGAGCCCAGCCGTCCGGCTCCGTGTCGGCAATGGCGGCGTGAAACACCGAACCGTCCTTCGGTTTCGGATGGAACTGCGGCCCCGTCACCAATGGCAAAGATGGGTCGATGGCAAAACGGTCCGAGTCACGCCGCCAGGACTCCGCATACTCAAACGCCGCTCGCTGCCGCGTGCCCACCGCATCGAAATGCAGCGTGCCGAGCAACCGCGCCTCATTTCCCGCAAAGACTTGGATCGTTCGTTTCATTGTGCCGTGGGCGTTTTCTTCACGCGGATGCGTTTGGGCAGCCGCTCCTCGTCCATCAGGAGGCCGGTGTCATCTCGTCGGGTATCGGCCAGCTCGCCCAGCGCCTCGCCAAAGCCGAGCACGAAGAGCGCCATCGCATATGCCCCCATCGCCACGGCGGCGTCGCCCTTTTCGATGCGTGAGTAGGTGCTCTTCGCCACGCCGATCCGCTCCGCCATCATCGCCACGGTGAGACGGCGTTTGCGCCGAGCACGGGCCAGATCGCCCCCGAACTTCGTCAACGAGCGCCGCAGTCCTGGCGGAAGAAGGTCATGGATGTTTGAGCGCATAAAAAGTGCCGATAAATGAGCCAATAAATGGCTTTAAGACTCATGTATCGCTTTTAAGTGACAAGTGTCGAGCTATTTTTCAGGCCCTTCGCCACTCAAAAAGACGGCACGCCAAAGACCTTTGAAGTCCTCGGCACCTGCCCGTCTGCTGGCACCCCGATGGCGTCGAGTGGTAGGAGAAAGGGGAGATCGGCCGCACCGTCGCCGCCTGCCTCGGCCTCTACACCCACACCGGCACCGTCTTCACCGCCGCCACCACCGACTGGTCCCACGGCCTCCAAGGCAACGATGCGCATGTGGTGCGCATCACGAAGAATGTGCTGGAGAGGCTTGGGAGGTGAGATTTAACCTTTCCACACGAACGACATGACCGACAAAGAGATCATCGATATCCAATTGGAACAAATCTTTGGGACCAAGTTTCCTCAGAAGATTCAACGACTTGTCGATCAAGAGTTGAACGAAGGGCGCTGGCTTGAGGGTTATGATTTGGCAGCATCGCAAACCGTTATCGATGGGGATAGTGCTCGCAGATTGCTGGAAATCATTCTCTTCCAGCGATCTGACTTACGAATCAATCAATCTGAGCTTCATCGAGTGGTTGAATCAGAATTGCCTCAAAGTATGGGAGCAAACGTTACATGGATCGTTGACGTGAGCGGTGATTTCGCGCTTTCAGACAGTCTTCGCGTAGCTCGTTTTAACCGTACAACGATGATTTGGCGCAGCCCGAGGATTTCGTTCGATGAAGTCGTGTTCGATGAATTGAAGGATGGCAAACTCAAGGGGCGAGCATGGCTTGGTTCAAATGAACCCTTGGACTCATCATTTGTTCTCGACTTCGAGTCTGGAGCCCTTCTTGAAGGCCAAGTAGTAGGCCCCTAGCATTTTAGCATTGTTCACGTTCCATGAGGAATTGGCAGAACGAATTAGCGAGCGCCGTAATCCCTGCATTAAACCCACGCTGCTACTCTTTGCCCCAATAGCACGAACCAAATATAGCGGGCACTTCTGCTCTGGGTCATTGGGCTTTAGCAAGCCAGTTCACCCTGTCAGAAGAACCACCCTCCTTTTCTGACAAGGTAGGTGGCGAGGCTGGAGAAGCATTCTGTAGGCGATTGTCGGTCTAAAAACGCCGACACTAAAGCGACACTATTTTTGACAAAAAGATTGTCGCCCGGCTATTTTACGAGGAGAAATACGTTTATCTAAGGCGACACGATAGCCGACATTACTCATGACATACGAACAGACACATCCTTGGATTACCTTCCGGCTGGATCTACGCCAGGCGGATTGGGGGTTGTGGCTGGACCTCGGCGAGGCGGCCTCCAAATGCGAGCATCTGGCGGGTGCTCCCCTCCAGCCCGAGGTGGCGCAGCGGCTGCACGAGATTTTCCTGGCGAAGGGAGCGGCGGGGACGACGGCCATCGAGGGAAACACACTTTCGGAGGCGCAGGTGCTCCAGCACATCCGTGGGGAGCTGCATCTGCCACCTTCCCAGGCCTATCTCCAGCAGGAGGTTGAAAACATCGTCCGCGCCTGCAACGGCATCGCTCAGGCCATTGTGGGGCCGGAGGCCACGCCCCAGCTCGGCACCGAGCTGCTTTGCCGATACAACCGGCAGGTGCTAGAAGGGTTGGAACTGAAACCGGATGTGGCGCCGGGGGAGCTGCGGACGCATTCGGTGATCGTCGGCAGCGTGTATCGCGGCGCTCCGGCGGAAGACTGCCGCTATCTGCTGGACCGGATGTGCCAGTGGCTGAACCAGGAATTCTCCGCGCCGAGTCCGGCGCAGCGGCTGCCCTTTGCCATCCTGAAAGCCGCCATCGCCCACCTGTATCTGGCCTGGATTCATCCCTTCGGCGATGGCAATGGACGCACCGCCCGACTGCTAGAGTTTCACATCCTGCTCGAAGCGGGCGTGCCGCTGCCCGCAGCGCACCTGCTGAGCGATCATTACAACCGCACGCGCAGCGATTACTACCGCCAGCTCGATGCGGCGAGCAAGTCCGGCGGCGATGTGCTGCCTTTCCTCCGCTATGCTTGCCGCGGGCTGGTGGATGGGCTGCGGGAGCAGATCCAAGAGGTGCGTCAGCAGCAATGGCAAGTGATGTGGGAGCACCATGTGCATGAGACCTTCCGCCATCACAAATCCAACGAGAGCACCAAGCGGCAGCGGGATGTCGTGCTGGCCTTGGGCAACACGGGCGGCTGGCTGGAGGTCTCACGCCTAGCCCATTTGACGCCGCACCTAGCCGCTGCCTACGCACGGAAAACCGAGCGCACGCTCCAGCGTGATCTCAATGACATCCTCGACACCGGCCTGATCGAGCGAACCCACGGCAAAGTGCGGGCAAAGCGTGAGATGATTCTCGCTTTCCTGCCAGCACGAGCGCCTACGCCTGCTCCATGAGGCTTCACTGTGATCGTTGTGCCTTTACGCAAGCGGCAGGGTAAATGAGCATTTCGGACGGCCGGCGCTTCGGCCTTTTGTGAACGAAATGTGAAGCTCCGGTGAATTCGCTTTGCGGCACAAAGTTCGAGTTTGCGGGCTTGCACTTTGCGGCGCAAAGTTCTTCGCATGAGCCAGACACAAGCCGCCATCGAGCACCTACGCGTCATCCGATCCCTGATGGAGAAAGCACACATCTACCGGGCCGTTTCCGCGCCGGCGGCGCTGTTGGGAGGTGTGCTGGCGCTGGGGGCGACGCTCTGGCCGGTGGTGCATGCGGCACAGACGCACGGGGATGCGGTGTTCTCGAATACGACCTTCCTGATCATCTGGCATGGCATCCTGGCGGCTTGCACGGTCTTGAATGTCGTGCTGCTGGCTCGCGAGGCGAAGCGGCGGGATCAGGCCTTCGTCTCCGAAGGCATGAAAATGGCGCTGCGGGCGGTTTCGCCGCCGCTGATCGTCGGTGGTGTGCTGGCGGGCGGCTTGGTGATCTGGCTGCAAAACCTCACGCTGGGGGCTTTGATCTGGGTTTTGTGTTACGGGCTGGCTTTGCTAGCCACGGCGAGTTTCTCGCCGAAGTCGCTCACGCGGCTTGGATGGGCTTTTGTGATCGCGGGGCTGGTTTTGTTCCTCGCGTGGGCTTCGAATGGCGAAGTCCGCGATCTGCGCACGGATCTCGGCCCGGCGTCGCTGGTGATGGCGCTGACGTTTGGCCTGCTGCACGTCGTGTATGCCATCGCGGTCTTTGTGAGCCGCCCGAGAGGCGAGGAGGAGGCTGCCGCATGATCGACTTCGACCAACTCGATAAACTCATCCACGAAAAGAGCCGGCTCTCGATCATGACGCTGCTCGCCACGCGTGATGACTGGGCTTTCCAAGACCTCAAGGCCGAGCTCGGCCTCAGCGATGGCAATCTCATCACCCACATGCGCACGCTCGTGAATGCCGCCTACGTCAAAGAGACCTACGACGAGAGCGGCAGCCGCCCGCGCACGACCTACCGCCTCACCGCCGCCGGTCGAAAAGCCTTCAAAGCGCACATCGACCTGCTGGAGGCGATTGTGAAAGCCTCGCGGGGCTGAAATGACGAATCACTCAATCCGAATGACAAACTGCAACCCAATCACTTTGCGCCACAAAGTAAAAACGAACAACGAAGAACAAGGAACCAAGAACCCAAAAAAACACGATGAACATCATCCTCGCTCAACATCACGGCATGTGCTTCGGCGTGCGTGACGCCCTCCGCGCCACGCACGATGCGGCCAAACGCCAGCCCGTCACTATCCTCGGTCAGCTCGTCCACAATCCGCTCGTGGATCGTCATCTTAGCGCCATCGGCGCACGACGCGGTGAGCTTCACGATCTGCGCAGCGCGGAAACGCCGCACGTCGTCATCACCGCTCACGGGGCCTCCGATGTAGATCGTGGCGCGTGGCGAGAAAGCGGACGCGAGATCACCGACACGACCTGCCCGCTCGTTCACAAGGCTCACCAAGCTCTCGCCATGCTCGTGCGGGAGGGTTACCAGCCCGTCGTCATCGGCCAGCGCACGCATGTGGAGGTTCGCGGGCTCATTGGCGATCATCCGCAGGCCGTTGTAGTGCTCTCGGAAGAAGATGTGGACCAAATTCCCGCACATCCGCGGCTCGGTGTCGTCTCGCAAACTACGCAACCGGTCGAGGTGGCCTTGCGACTCGTCGCCGCAATCAAACAGCGCTTCGCAGCGAGCGAGGTGCGCTTCGTCGATACCATCTGCCATCCCACGAAACAGCGCCAGACCGCCCTCGAAGAACTCTGCCGCCAATGCGACCACGTCGTCGTCATCGGCGGGCGAAACAGCAACAACACGCGCCAACTCGCCGAAAAGGCCGCCACGTTGGGCGCCCATGTGTTTCAAATCGAGAGCGATGCCGAATTGCAGCCCGCGTGGTTTGCCCATGCCGAAACCATCGGCGTCACGGCTGGCACCTCCACCCTCGACGAAACCGTCCACGCCGTCGTCGAGCGCCTCAAAGCCTTTTGAACGTCCAACATCAAAATCAACAAGCCATGAACACCCATACTGGATCCACCACTACGAAGCCAACACGCGTCTCAATGACACCATGAAGCTGCCCGCCGGGCCGTGTGAGCTGCCGGAGGCCATTCGCGAACCCATCGCCAGGTCACTCGCCGTTTTTCAGCTCGGTGAAAGCGGCGGCGGCACGCGATGGAAGCGCTACGCGAAGGTCATCGCCCCGCTGGCGCAGTTTGCCGGTTATCAGCGGGCCATTGATCTCTTCGTCGCCGAGGAGCAGAGCCACGCCGCCTTTCGTGCTCGATGCACGCAGAGCTTGGAACGCTTCATGGACCGTCTGGAGACGAAGATCACGAAAACACTTCTTCACCCAGCTCCGGATACAGCCGTTGCAGCAGCATCGTGAGGCTGTCGGTCATGAGATGACGCGACTGACGGTAGAGCATCTCGGGGGCGGTGTCTTTTTGGACGCCGTTTTTCCAAAGGAGGTCGATGGCGTCGGCGTGGGCATCGAGCACGGCCTCGGCGGTGTCATTCCAGTGCTGGGGCTGGCTGCTTTCTTTCCAATCGCCACGACCGCGACCATAGTGGCTGATGGCGAGGTAGGTCAGTAGGGCGAGCTTCACCTGCTCGCGGAAATGCTCGCGGGACCAGCGCAGTCGGTGGTCATTGCCACGAACAAGGTTGTAACTGCGGATCAAGGCATAGGCTCCCACACCGGCCGTGAGGCCACCGATGAGAGCACCACCGCCGAAGGTGAGCCCGCCGAGCTTCAAATCGGCGATGAGACCACCCATCGCGCCGCCGGCGAAGCTGCCGAGCACGCCCCAGATGCTTTCATTCACGCCCTGCGGCAGGTGGAAATGATCGCGGGCCACCTGGCTGAGCTCTTTCTCAGCCGCGCCGCTCAGGCCGTGCGACTCGATGAGTTTATTCGTCGTATGCTCCACGCGGTCAGCGAGCTGCGAGGCGAGCTTTTGCCGACCGTCATTGTATTCGCGGTTCAATTCCTCGCGCTGCCAGCCGATGCGCTCCAGCAGGGTCTCGGAGCGGACCTCGATGCCATCCATGAGGGCGGCGGTGAGTTGCTCGGAGAGCAGCCGAGCCGAGCTACGGAAGGTCTCGATGTTGCGCTGATGCCAGGCCTTCTTGATGTGCTGAAAGGTGGCGATGCGGGAGCCCTCCATCAGCGGAGCGAGCACATGCATGAGTCGGTCCTCCTGCACCCAGCAGCGGGCAAAGGCATCCAGCGCCAGCACCTCACGCACAAAGCCATATTGCGCCAAATGCGCCCGCCAGGCCTCGATCTCGCCTGCCTCGACCTCCGGGGCCTGCGGCTGACCGGTTTGATTCAGAAGCACGACCACAGGCTTGCTCACCCACGAGAGGATTTCCATCTCGAAGGCGATGTAAGTGGCTGCATCGGGCGGTTCGGCCGCATTGACGAGGTAGAGGACCACATCGGCCTCCTCGCGCACATTTTTGAGCGCCTGCTGGCTACACCAGAGCGGCTTGTCCGTGATACGGTCCCACGTTTGGGACAAAAACCACAGCACGGGGTTTCGCTCGCGTTTGAGACGCTTCAAAAGGCGGGCGCTATCGCCAAAGCCCGGTGTATCCCACAGGCGAAGCAGGCTGCCGGAATCGTTTAGCAGCGTGTAGGACTCGTTGAAAAGCGTCACGTGAGGCGCATCACGCACCTCGCCGATGTCGCTGCGCAGCAAGGTGCGGGCGAGCGTCGTTTTGCCGGCGTTCGTGTGCGAGATGAGGCTCAGCGTCACGATGTCCGTCTCGCTGCGCACGTCCAGACCGGCGCCTTGGGCCGGTGGAGGAGTGGTCGTGCTGGAGGGGGCGGGGGCAGGCATGGTGCTAATGGTAAGGTCTATTACAGAACCTTCACGCTTTCAAAGTGCCCGTTTCCAAAAAAGCACCCCTCTGACGATGGAGACTCTCAAAATCGGCGAACTTTGTTTATACGATCAAAAGGGTCCGTTTAGGACAAGCCTCTTGCGGTGATTTTCGCGGACTGGTAGAAGCGGTGGATGCGCATGACAGCATTCTGTCTCATTCTTCTGCTCACCCCCATGCACGCCGCTGAACCCCAGGCCGAGAACTGGCTCGCCAAGACGAAGATTGCTCCGCCGATGACGGTGCCGGAGAGCGTGTCGGCCTGGCAGAAGCAGCGTGGAGAGATTCGCGCCAAGCTGAACGAGTTGATTGGGGATTTGCCGCCGCGTGCGCCGGTCTCGGCGTTTCAAATCGTCAGCACGGAAGACAAAGGCAGCTACACGCTGGAGACGATCCAGTTCGACAACGGCGCGGGCGAAATCGTGAAGGGCCTGCTCTTTGTGCCGAAGAAGGCGACCGCCCAGAGCAAGGCTCCGGCGATCCTTTACTGCCACTGGCATGGTGGGCAGTATGACATCGGCAAAAGCGAGCTGCTGGGCACGAACGCGGTGCCGGTGGCTCCAGGGCCAGCGCTGGCGGAGGCGGGTTATGTGGTCCTGGGCATGGATGCGCCTTGTTTTGGAGAAAGGAACGGCCAGGGGCCGGATGGGCCGCAGCAGAAGGGCAGCGCGGGAGAGATGACGGCGTCGAAATTTCATCTGTGGGCCGGGCGCACGTTGTGGGGCATGATGATTCGCGATGACCTCACGGCGTTGGACTATCTCTGCTCACGCCCGGAGGTGGATGCGGAGCGCATCGGCGTCACGGGTATCAGCATGGGTTCCACGCGGAGTTGGTGGGTCATGGCGATGGACGAACGACCCAGTGCGGCGGTGTGCGTGGGCTGCATGACACGCTATGAGGAACTGATCCGCGCCGGCATGCTGAAGGCGCACGGCATTTATTACTTCGTGCCGGGCATGCTGAAGCACTTCGACACGGAGGCCGTCATCGCTCTCGCCGCGCCTCGGCCGATGCTTTTCATGACGGGTGACCAAGATGGCGGCTCGCCGGTGGATGGTGTGAGGCATCTCGGCGACATCGTGGGCAAGGTTTACGGCCTCAGCGGCTCGTTCGAGCACTTTGAAAACGTCATCTATCCCGGTGTGGGCCATGTGTATCTGCCGGAGATGTGGCAGCGGACTCTGGCGTGGATGGAGAAGTGGGTGAAGGGTGGGCGTTGAAGAAAAAGCAGCCATGTCTTTGAACTCACTCATCCCGGAAAAACTGCCCTTAGAGGCGAAAATCCTCTTCGGCATCGCCGTGGAGAATTGGATGCGCTATGCGCTGGTGGCGGGGATTGCGTGGCTGCTGGCTTATGTGATTTTTAAGCGGCGCTGGTGGAGGCGGAAGATCATTCAAAAGGCTCCGATGGGTGCGGACGTGCGCCGCGAGTTGAAGTGGTCGATTCTTACGGCGGTCATTTACGGCCTTGTCGGCACCGCGACGATCCTCATCGGCAAGACCTGGGGCTGGCAGGTGTATCGGAAGATTGATTCGCATGGCTGGGGCTGGTTCGTGGCCAGCATCGTGATCACCATCATCGTGCATGACACCTGGTTCTACTGGACGCACCGGCTCATGCATCACCGGCGCTTGTTTAAGCTCTTTCACCGCGTGCATCACGAGAGCACGAATCCCACCCCTTGGGCCGCGTATAGCTTTGCCCCGCTGGAGGCGGTGGCGCAGGCCTGCATCTTCCCGCTGATTGTCTTTACCCTGCCGATCCATGGGCTGGCCTTTTTCATCTTCATGATCTGGCAGATCGTTTTCAATGTGCTGGGCCACACCGGCTTTGAATACTTCCCGAAATGGCTCATGCGATCGTGGCTTGGCAAGATTCTGAACACGCCCACCAATCATGTGCAGCACCATGAAAAGATGCGCGGGAACTATGGCCTCTACTTCAATGTGTGGGATCGCCTGATGGGCACGAACCACGCGGATTACGAAACCCGCTTCGAGCAGGTGACCACGCGGGCTTCTTAAAAGCTGGCGGCCATTTTTCCTGCGGCTTCGCCGGTGGCGAGGGCGGTGCCCATGACCCGCGTGCTGGCCTGCGCCCGATGGGTGGTGGAGAGACAGCGGCCGGCGATGAAGACGTTCGCGAGATCTCGCGCCTGCAAACAACCGGCGGGGATGCCGCAGGGCTTCAAATCGCGTGGGAAGAGCAGTTTGGGACCTTTGGCGGTCTCGCGGAGTTCCATCGGCCACGTCGCGAAGGCCACATCATCCTCACCGCGATGGCTGGAGAGCAGGTCCTCTTCGGTGAGGACGGTTTTTCCGATCCAGCGGCGGCTTTCACGCACGCCAGCTCTCGCGGGCAGTGCGGCGATCCATGCTTCGCGAAAGGCTGCGTGCTCCTCACGCAGGTAATCGACGATTTGAAAGGCCAGCGACCTTCCACTGACCTCGACGGCGCTCAAACTGGCGGCGGAGGTGCTGTCGTAATGTTCATCGCCGGGAAGGTCGAGCGTCAAAAACACCTGCCCGCCTTCGATTTGGCGAAAATGAGCGCCGGCGGCCTCGCAAGGCAGATGACCGCTTTGAATGCCACGCACGAGGACAGCGGCGATTTCGAGCGGCGGTAACTCGCCAGCTCCGGCGATGCCAGCGCAGTAAGCGGGGCGGAGCAGTTCATTCGAGGGAGTGAGCTCAAAAGGATGCCCGGTGAGGGCGGCGAGCACGGCATCACCGCTGGCATCGACGATGGCTTTGGGCCGCACGAGCATCGAGGAGCCACGGCAATGCAGCGTCAGCTCGCTCACGCGGCCGTTTTCGACCTTCGCCGCGATCACCGAGGTATGCAGCAGCACCTTGAGTGGCTTCTCCGCAGCGCACCAGCGGTCGTAAAAGGCCGCGAGACGCTGTGGCGAATGCATCAGCACATCCACGCGGCCCATGCGCCGCCGCTCGCCGATGCCTTCTTCGCGCAGTCGGCGCTCCAGTTCCTCCGCCAGGCCTGCGTTGGCGATTTTTAAGGTCTCTGTCTCGCTCTCTCGCAGTTCATACAGGCCGCAAAACGAATGCACCAGCGCCGCCGTGCCTGCGCCGCCGAGGTAGCCACCGCCTTCCACCATCATCACCTCCACGCCACGACGTGCGGCGGCGAGGCCCGCGGCCACGCCCGCACTGCCTCCTCCGATGACCAAAACATCAGGCATGCACAAAACATCGACAGAATTCCCCATGCGTCTACGCTTTCCCAAGCCAGCCTCCTTTTCCATCTTTTATCTCTCAGTTCTAAGCTTTCATCTTTCCCATGCGTCTCCTCCTCGCCCTCAGCCTCCTCACCACGCTCTCTTTCTCCCAGCAGCCCGCCGCTCACGATCATACCGCGGCTGAAATCCCCGGCCTGAAGAAGGAACTCTTTGCCGGCATCACCGAGGCGGATTTCATGAAGCTGGGCGACAAGCCGAAGACGGTGAAGCTCGTCCTCATCGCCACGTTCAATGCCGCGAACTACGGCATGAATTTCAATGGCTACGCCCACGGCAAGGCGGTCTTTACCGTGCCCACCGGTTGGAATGTCGAGGTCACCTTCATCAATCCAAGCCCCATCCCCCACAGCCTTCTCGTGGTGGAAAAAGACATGCTCAAGAAGCCGCAGATGGGCGCTCCTTACTTCGATGGAGCTGGCGTGCCGAAGCCGGAACAGGGCATGGCTTTTGCGAAGGCGGATTTTGCCTTCACCGCCGATGAAGCGGGCGAATATGCCCTCGCCTGTGGCTTCCCCGCGCATGCCGCGAACGGCCACTGGGTGGCTTTGAATGTGAGTGACGAGGTAAAAACACCGACGCTCCAGCTCGGCGAGGCACCGGCGAAAGAGATCAAGTGACTTCCGGCTTGGCGAAGGCGCTGCAACTTATTGCACCTCCTTTCCCCATGAAAAAAGTCCTTCTGTGCCTGTTCTCCGCCGTTTCGCTTGGTTTTGCTCAGGATGCCCCTGAAGTGGATGTCTGGAGCTACACTGGCCGGGATCTTTTCACGAGCATGATCATCGCCATGGCGACGATGGACTGGAATGGTGATGAGCAGCTCGCCGAGGAAAAAAAGACACCGGAAGATCCCAAGCTCAAAAAAGACGAAATCGCCGTCTATGGCGATGAAAATGGTCTCATCGCTACGGAGCTCACGAACGTGCCGAAAGGGGCGAAGATCGCTGTCGAGATGAGCGGAGACGGTTTTTTGAAGCCCTCCAAGTGGAAGGGCACGATGAAGAAGGCCGATGACATCGTTCACATTTTCCCGAAAGCCGTCTGGGACTACGCCGCGCTGCATCAGGTGCTGGAGCAGCGGCCCGCGAATGTCACCATCAAGGTCACCATCGACGGCGAGGAGATGCCGGAAGTGAACGAGACCGTGGTGCTGCGCTCGATCAACGACTGTCCGTTCTATATTCTCTTCGACGAGGCGGGTGAGGAGTTTGACGACATCTCCTTCATGTTCGCCGCTTTCGTGAACGAGAACCACCCGTGGATCGACGGCCTTCTTAAAGAGGCGCTGGAGATCGGCAGGGACGCCGAGATCATCGAAAGCTTCGATGGCTATCAGTCCGGCGATTCGGAGACGGTCCTAGCGCAGGTCTTCGCCGTCTGGAATGCCCTGCAACGTTGTGGCATCCAATACAGCAGCATCACCACCACCACGCCGAGCAAATACGCCTCGTGCCAGACGGTGCGCTTCCTTGATGAGAGCATCCAGAACACTCAGGCAAAATGTGTGGACGGCTCCGTGCTCATGGCCTCCATCCTACGCAAGATTGGCATTGATGTGTATCTCGTGATGGTGCCCGGCCATTGCTTCCTCGCTTACATGGACGGTGAAGGTGACGATGCCGGTCTCATCGGCCTGGAGAGCACGATGCTCGGCCAAGACAATCTCAAGCCGCTCAAAGATCTGCCAAAGCTGCCTGCCAAGCTAAAGCAGAAGGAACTCAACGCTTCCTTCAAGACCTTCGAGGCCGCTATCGATGCCGGCCTGGAGAGCCTCGAAGAGCACATGGAGGCTTTTGACGCTGGCGATGACCCGAATGTGCCGCTCATTTCCATCGAGGACGCTCGCGATCTCGGCATCATGCCGCTCGCTTCTGGCAAAAAGAAGGAATGAGGCCGCCTTTCGCCGCGCAGGTGAAGGATTCCACCGGGGAGCCGTGTTAATGCGGCTCTCTTTTTCTTATCATGCGTGTCCTTCTCCTTGCCCTGCTCCCCTCGTTTGCCTTCGCTCAACTGAGCCCAAACGGCGCCACCGCCTCCTTCAAGGGCAGTCTGCCACCGAAACCGACCGCCGCGCTTTCCGCCGATCAAGAAGCAGGCATCGAGGCACGCTTGAAGAGCCTCATGACGGATTTGGCGAGTGTGAAAAAGCATCCGCAGGCGGCGGACGCGGAGATCTTCCTCAAAGCCGTGCGCTACGCCCTCGACTTCGATGAGTGGTATGACAAGAAGCCCGAAGACGGCCTCAAAAAAGCCAACGCCCTGCTCGATGAGGCCGCGAAGCGCATCGACGGCTTGAAAAAGAACCAGACGCCCTGGCTCGACGGCAGCGGGCAGAAGGTGCTCGGCTTTTACTCGAAGCTGGACGACTCGCCGCAGCCCTACGGCGTTGAAATTCCCGAAGGTCTCGACTACCAAGCGAAGAAAACACCGATGTGGATCTGGCTGCATGGTCGTGGCGATACCGCGACGGATCTGAATTTCGTTTACAGCCGTCTCATGGCAAAAAAGCCTGGCCAGTTCCAGCCCGCAGGCACGATCGTGATCCATCCCTTCGGCCGCTACTGCAACGGCTGGAAGTCCGCTGGCGAGACAGATGTCTTCGAGTGCCGCGACGATGCGATGAAGCGCTTCAACATCGACTCGAACCGCGTCGCCATCGCCGGATTCAGCATGGGCGGTGCGGGTGCGTGGCATCTCGGGGCGCATTACGCTGATCAGTGGGCCTGCGTACATACCGGAGCGGGTTTCGCCGATGTGAAGCGCTACCAAAAGCTCACGCCGGACAAATTTCCCGTTTGGTATGAGCAAAAGCTGTGGGGCTTTTACGACGTGCCGGACTATGCGCGGAACTTCCTCAACGTGCCGCTCATCAGCTACAGCGGTGAGCAAGATGCGCAGCGTGACAGCGCTGAATACATGATGGAAGTGCTCGCGAAGGAAGGCATCAAGCCACCCCACCTCATCGGCCCCGGCATGGGTCACAAGTATCATCCCGAGACGATCAAGGACGTGCAGGCCTGGATCGAGAAAGCTGTGGCGAAAGGCCGCGAGCTCTTCCCGGACGAAGTTCACATCCAGACGAAGACGCCGCTCTACGGCCGCGTGAAGTGGGTGAACCTCCACGGGCTCGACGAGAGCTGGAAGGACGCTCGCATCGACGCCAAGGTGCTCGACGGCCAGACCATCGAGATCAAGACGAGCAATGTCTGCCGCATCGTGCTCTACCCGCCACCTCAGGCGCGAAAGGGGGGCGGCAAGGTGAAGGTCATCGTCGATGGTGCCGCGCTGAACCTCACCGTCGGCCCTGAACTGCCGCAGTTTGAGAATTTCCTCAGCCCCGGCCCTCGCGTACCGAACTCGCTTTGCCGCCTCATCAAAGAAAACGGCCAGTGGCGTGACTTTGGCAATGCCACGCCCTTCCAGCACGAAGGCCCGGAAGGTGGCAAGCCCACCTCACACCCCGGTTTGATCGACACTGCCTTCATGAAGCGCTTCCTCGTCGTGCTGCCGGATGGTCAATCGTCCTCCACCGCCGTCGATGCCTGGGTGAAGGCCGAATCCGAGCACTTTCTCACCCGCTGGCGCAGCCTCATGCGCGGCGATGTGCGAGTGGTGAGGGCTTCGGAGGTGAAGGACATCTTCGCCGAGGGCAAAACGCAGGGCCTCATCCTTTGGGGCACGCCGGAGTCGAATGCCTGCATCAAAGCCGTGCTAGGTGGCCTGCCGCTCACTTGGGACGCGAAGAAGGTCGGCATGAAGTCGAAGGACAGCTTCGATGCCGCCACGCATGTGCCCGTTTTGGCTTACCCGGCGCTCAAATCCGCCGGATTCGAGGTCGTCATCAATTCCGGCCTCACCTTCCGAGAGGCCCACGATAAGACGAATTCGCTGCAAAACCCCAAACTGCCCGATTGGGCCCTTTTGGACATCACGCAGGCTCCAAGCGCCGAATCCGCCGGAAAAGTCGTGGCGGCGGACTTTTTCGATGATCGCTGGCAGGTGAAAACGAAGTGAGGCGCATCCTCTGGAACACGTCTCTTGACGGGCGGGCCGCTTATCGGCGAAACTGGCCGTCCCCCAACCATGTCTGATTCCCTCGAAACCGCCCGTTCCGCCGCTGCCAAAGCACGCGAAGCCGCCGCCGCTGACCCGGCGAAGTTTCCCGCGCTTGTGCGGGCTCTCCAGCTCGTCGGTGATGCCCAGCGGGACACAGATCTCGCCACTGCCGAGTCCGCTTACCGCGAGGCGATCACCTCCGCCGAAGGGAAGGAATTGCCCGTCGGCACGCTGGCGAATGTGCGGATGAATCTCGCCACGCTGCTCGATTTCAGCGGACGCGAGGAAGCGGCCACGTCCTTTTATGAGGATGCCATCACGGATTTCGATGCGCTGGACACCAAGGACAGCAAAGAAGTCGCCGCGCAGCTCCGCAACAACCTGGCCATGACTTACAAAGGCCTCGGCAAATTTGCCCTCGCCGAGCAGCACTACCTCCGCGCCCTCGAAACGCTGGAAGCCAATCACGGCCGCAATTCCGAAGCCGTCGCCACGCTCTTCAACAACCTCGGCGGCCTCTACTACGTCGCCGGTTTCCCTGATCAGGCGAAGGACATGTTTGCCGATGCCCTCGATGTGCGTCAGAACGTGCTCGGCCCAAATCACCGCGATGTGGCGCAGGCACTCAGCAATCTCGGCACTGCCTGCCACGAACTGCGGGACAATGCCGCCGCGAAGCAGCACTTTGAAAAAGCCCTCGCCATCCTCGAAGCGCAGATCGCCACCGAGAAGCGCAGCTTTGAAGCCACCAGCCTCGATTACATCGCCCTGCTCGAAATGAATGGCGATCAGCCTGCGGCAGACGCGGTGAAGACCCGGCTCGCCTCCGCCCTCGCCCGGCTGTGACGTTTTTGAATTTCCCAACCATGATCAAGCCCACGCTCCTCGTCCTCGCGGCCCTCACCAGCCTCTCCCTTGCCCAATCAAACCTCGCCACCACACCCGTGCCGCGCACGGGCGGCTGGGTGAAGCGTCACGAAACCTTCAACGATACCTCCAGGAAGGGTGAGGCGCAGCTTATCTTCCTCGGCGATTCCATCACGCAGGGCTGGGAAGGAGCTGGCAAGGAAGTCTGGGCCAAGAAATGGGCTCCGCTGAAAGCCGCCAACTTCGGTATCGGCGGTGACCGCACCGAGCACGTCATCTGGCGTCTGCAAAACGGCAACTTCGATGGCCTCAAGCCCAAGCTCATCGTGCTGATGATCGGCACGAACAACACCGGCCACCAGGGCCGCCCTGCCGCTGAGCACAACAACGCCGTCTATAACTCCCCGCCCGAGCAGACCGCCGCTGGCGTGAAGATGATCCTCGACATCCTCGCCAAAAAGATGCCGGAAACGAAGGTGCTCATGCTCGCCATCTTCCCTCGTGGGGCCACGCCCGAAGATGCCATGCGCAAGCAAAACGTCGCCACGAACCAGCTCCTCGCCGCCCTCGCCGGTGGCAAGAAAGTGACCTTCAAAGACATCGGCACCACCTTCCTCCAGCCTGACGGCACTCTGCCCAAGGACATCATGCCCGACCTCCTTCACCTCAATGCCAAAGGCTACCAGATGTGGGCCGATGCCATCGAGCCGATGGTGAAGGAACTGATGAAGTAACTTTTTTGTCGAAGAACGACGGTGAGTCTTTCGGATCGTCTTTTTGGGCGGGCTGGTCCTACGCGTGCTCTAACCATCCGACTCTCACTCGTATGATTCTCAAAAGCATCTTCCGCATCGCCATGGTCGTCCTTGGCGCATCGTTCGCCGCCTTTGCCCAGGATGCGGATCCTGATTTCAAGTGCCTCGCCTTTGAAAAGAACACGACTGAATATAAAAACCGGCTCTACCTGGTCATCAGCGGCGATTCCATCGGCGGCAACCAGTCGTTGGAATACGACGATGGAGCCGAGCCAGGCGCGGTAGAGCAGCTCATGAAGCTTGGTAAAGGCGAAATCGCCATCACCGAAGGAGAACTCGAAGAGCACGGCCCCAACCAAAAGACGCTGAAGGACCCGAAGAACGTCCCATTCACCAAGATTTTCAAACAGGTGCCACTCAGCCTGCCAGAGCTGGAATCCAAAGAGGCTGCCGTCGTACTCAAGCCTGTCCATGCCCTGGTGGAAAAGCTCACGGGCTGCAAATGCGATCTCTCAGGCGGTCGGCTCCGCGTGGCGGGTGGCGCTGCCCTTTTCCAAGGCTTCGTCAGGGAGCCAGTGGATAAGAAGCCGTCCGATCCGAAAATCGCCGCCATCATGGCCGAGGGTGAGTTTCAGGTCTTTCTCAAGAAGGCCAATCAAGGCTGGGTGGTCGCTCGCTCGGGCTTCTTGCCGATCTACGGTTCCACCTCGGATTACCAGAGCATCACGGAAGAGGACGCTCCCTGGCAGTTCCTCAACGGCGGCGAGATGCACTGATTTGCGGTGCTTTTTACCACATTATGATCGTCAGCTTCTTCGGGCCTCGTCCCAGTAACCGGCGTTGAAGGGCGGCTGACGGCATCAGCCGAGTTCATCTGGGTAATCAATCGGATGCCCGAGCCCCTCCAGGGTGTTCACGATGCTGATTCCGGCCTGCGGGCTGATGAGATCGACGAAGCACGGGATGAAGAGGGTGATGTGCATGGAGCGGTGGAGTACTGGAGTGGTTGTGGGATGCTATCATGGATTCAGCACTCCACTACTCCCGCACTCCACCTCCGCCTGTCCGGCATGGTCAAAAAGTGAGCATCTCAGACGGCAGGACGGATGATTTTTGGTCGGCGGGCCGGTTTTGGCCTCGCTGGAGGTGACGAAAGGCTTTGGAGTGGCTTTGATGAGGTTTCCGATGCGCTCCATTTTGTTTTTAGCCCTCGCCACCGCTGTCTCCACCGCTGATCCGCTGCCGGAGGTCGTCGTTACGGCCACACGTTCCGAAAACGAGGCCAAAAGGCTGCCTTCCATCGTGAAGACGCTCGACGCGAAGAAGATCGAGGAACGCCAGCCGCGAACCTTCCCGGAAGCCCTGCGCGAGACGCCGGGCGTGGCGATCCAAAAGACCTCGAACGGCCAGGGTTCGCCCTTCATCCGCGGCTTCACCGGCTTCCGAAACCTGCTGCTCGTGGACGGCATCCGCTACAACAACTCCACCTTCCGCGAGGGGCCCAATCAATACTGGGCGCTGCTCGATCCCTTCGCGATGGAGCGCATTGAGGTGATTCCTTCCCAAGGCAGCGTGCTTTATGGCAGCGATGCCATCGGCGGCACGGTGAATGCGATCTCGAAGAGCTCCGGCTTCGGCGGCGAGGCGGGGGGCAGCTTTTTCACACATGGGCTGGCCAGCTACCGCTGGAGCAGCGCGGAGCACAGCCACATCGAGCATCTCGAAGCGAGCCTCGGTGAAGGTCAAAAGTGGGGCCTGCATGTGGGCGGTACCTTTGGGCAGTTTGGCGATGTGAAGCCCGGCCAGGGACCCCGCCAGCCACGCACCGGTTATGACCAGTGGGCCTTCGATGTGCGCCTCGATGTGGCCTTGGATGACCAGTGGCAGCTCACGGCTGTGCATCAGCAGAGCCGCATGAACGATGCTTGGCGCACACATTCCACGAACCAAGGCATCTCCTTCGAGGGCACGACCATCGGCACGGATCGCGTGCGGCTTTTCGACCAAGAACGGAGCCTCTCCTACCTGCGACTGGCGGGCAAAGATCTCGGTGGCTGGATCGACGCGGCGAGCCTGACGGTTTCCCTGCAAACCCAAGGCGAGGAGCAGTTTCGCGTGACGGGCGCGGGAGCACGCTCCTTCAATGATGTGGATCTCACGACGCTCGGCGTGGATCTCCAGTTCGAGAGCCGCACGGCCATCGGCAAGCTGGTCTATGGCGTGGATTTCTACCACGACTGGGTGGAGTCGGATGCGACGGACAATGTCAACGCAGGTGCTGTGGCCGATGACTCGACCTACAGCCTACTGGGTGTCTTCCTTCAAGACGAGTTCGATCTGGGAGACCGTTTTCACGTCATCGCCGGTGGTCGCTACACGCATGTGCGGGCGGAGGCGGGGAAATTCACCAACCCGGTCACCGGCGCACGCCAGAGCTTCTCGGGCGAGTGGGATAATATCTCCGCGAATCTGCGCCTCATGCTGGATCTCGACTCGAAAGACCGCTTTCAGCTTTTCGGCGGCTGGTCGCAGAGCTTCCGTGCACCCAATCTATCAGACCTATCCCGTGACGATCTCTCCGGTGCCATCACCCGCGAGGCACCAGCCACCGGTTTGAAGCCGGAGCTTTACAACACCTTTGAAATCGGTCTCAAAGCGCAGACTGCCTCGATCACTGCCAGCCTGGGTTACTTTTACACGCGGATCAACGACATGATTGTGCGCCGTCCTACCGGTCGTGTCGTGGGCGGTCGCAATGAGATGACGAAGGCGAACGCCGATGACGGCTACATGCAGGGCGTGGAATTCTCCGCGAACTGGCAGGTCAATCCCAATTGGAGTGTCTTTGGCCATGTGGCCTGGGTGGAAGGCGAGGCGGATCAATTCAGCGGAAACTCCGCTGCCACCCGTCGTGAGCCTTTGGGCAAGGTGGCGCCGCTAGTTGGCTACGGCGGTGTGCGCTGGCAGACCACGACGAAGAAGTTGTGGACGGAGTTGGTATGCCTAACCTACGGCGAGGCGGCCCGGATGAATGCCTCCGATCTCGCGGACACGGATCGCATTCCTGCCAACGGCACGCCGAGTTTTTGGCTCGTGACGCTTCGCGGTGGCTGGCAGGTCAACGACCATCTCATCTTGAATGCTGGCGTCGAAAACATCCTGAACGAGAATTATCGCTACCACGGCAGCGGCACCAACGAACCCGGCCTCGGCGTGAACCTAGGTGCGACAGTGAAGTTTTGAGGCTTTAGGTCTGCAAATACTCGTTCTCCCGCCGCTCTGCGCCGATGCTGGTATGCGGGCCGTGGCCGGGATAGACGAGCGTGTCATCCGGCAGCGTGAGGAGCTTCGTTTGAATGCCTTCCACGAGCTGGCGCATCGAACCACCGGGGAAATCGGTGCGCCCGATGCTGTCGCGGAAGAGCACATCGCCGCCGAAAAGGAGGTTTTGCGCCTCCCAGAGGAAGCAGACGCTGTCCGGCGAGTGGCCGGGGACATGAAAAAGCTTCCAGGCGACCCCGCAGGCCTCCACCGAGCTTTTGCCTTCGAGAAGCTCATCCACCTCGAAAGGCTTCACCGCCATCGAAGTGCCCGTCGCGCCCCCGAAAAGGCGTTCGAGAGTCAAATCAGGTGACGAGGCCGCCCACGAGAAAACGCGGCAGCCATGCTTAGCCCGCACTTTCGCGGCATCCAGCACATGGTCGAAGTGCTGGTGGGTCAAAAGCAGCGCATCCACTTTCACGCCGAGGGTTTCGAGCCATTCCGCCACGCCTTCCGGCGCATCCACCAGCACGATGCCTCCTGGCAGGCGCAGTAGGTGGCCGTTTGTGGCGGCGATGCCGCCGGTGAAGGTTTGGATGGTGACATTCGACATGGCCCGCGAAATGCGGGAAACCGGTGGACAATTCAAGACGGAAAATACAAAGTTCTGCGCAAAACCAAACCCGTGGCTCGTTAACCCTCAGGAAGTATGATCGTGAAACCCTCGTCCCTTTTCGTGGCGGCCACCGCCGCCCTTGCCCTGCTCTCACCGGCTGCGCCCACGCTCCGCGCTGCGGATATGAACTACGGCCAGGTGGCCATGCATGTGGCTTACATGCTGCAAAACCACCACTACTCGCACCGCGATTTCGATGATGAGATGTCGAAGACCATGCTGGGGAACTTTCTCGACATGCTGGACTTCCGTCACCAATACTTCACTCAGGATGATGTGGACGGCTTTCGTGAGAAGTATGACACCACGCTCGACGACCACCTCCTGATGCGGAACATCAGCCCGGCCATCGAGATCTACGACGTCTACAAACAACGCGTCAAAGAACGTGTCGAGTTCGTCAAAGCCACGCTCAAGAGCAAGAAGTTCACCTTCGACTCCAAACGCACCATCGACCTCAAACGCGATAAGATGCCCTGGCCGAAGGACAAAGCCGCCGCCGACAAGATGTGGCTCGACATCATTGAGGAAAACCTTCTCCAGGAACGCATCTCCGATGAGGCCCGCCTCCGCGAAGACAAGAAGAAGGCCGAAAAAGCCGCCCAAAAGAAGGCCGAAGGTAAGGACACCACCGCCGAAGCTAAGAAAGAGGAACCCAAGAAGCCTGCTGAGCCGAAGAAAGAAGTCGCCGATGCCAAAAAGGAAAAGGACGATAAAGACATGACGCCGGAGGAGCGAGTGGCGAAGGATTACGACAAGCTGCTCGAGATCACCAACGAGAACGACAACGAGGACACCGTGAACTTCTTCCTCTCCTCGCTCGCCACTGCCTACGATCCACACACCGAGTACATGAGCACCGATGAGCGTGATTCCTTCAACCAGCACATGACGCACAAGCTCGTCGGCATCGGTGCCCTCCTCGGCATGAAGGACGAGGCGGCTGAAATTCAGGGTATCGTCGTCGGCGGCCCCGCAGACAAAGAAGGCTCCCTCCAGCTTAATGACCGCATCATCGCTGTGGCTCAAGGGGATGAGGAGTTCGTCGATGTGAAGTACCTCAAGATTCAGAAGGTCGTGAACATGATCCGTGGAGAGCTCGGCAGCACCGTCCGCCTCAAGATCAATCCTGCCGATGACCCCACTGGTGTGAAAATCATCCCCATTGTTCGCGCCGAGGTGCCGCTAAAGGAAAAGCTCGCCAATGCGGAGATGCTGCAAACTCCGCCGGAGATGGGACCGCCCCTCAAACTCGGTTGGATCAATCTCTCCAACTTCTACGGTGACATGGAAGGCGGAACCGTCAGCGCCAGCGCCGATGTGGAGCGCCTCCTGCGACGCCTCATCAAAGAAAACATCCAAGGCCTCGTCTTTGACCTCCGTGACAATGGCGGCGGCTCGCTCGACGAAGCCGTGAAGCTCACCGGTCTGTTCGTGCCCTCCGGTCCCGTCGTTCAGGCCAAGGACTGGCGCGGCAGCATCTCCTGGAAGGATAGTGAAGCCGAAAAGCCCGTCTATGACGGCCCCATGATCGTCCTCGTGAACAAGGCCAGCGCCTCCGCCTCCGAGATTCTCGCCGCTGCCCTCCAAGATTACCGCCGTGCTGTGATCGTCGGTGACAGCTCCACCTTCGGCAAAGGCACCGTGCAGACCATCCTCGATGTGGCTCGCTACATGCCCTTCTTCAGCGAAAAGAGCCGTGCCGGATCGCTCAAGGTCACCATTCAGAAATTCTACCGCATCGCTGGTGGCTCCACCCAGCTTAAAGGCGTCGTCCCGGACATTCATCTGCCTTCTCGCCTCGATGTCCTCGATATCGGCGAGGGCGCTGCCAAGAACCCGCTGCCTTACGACACCATCCCCGCCCGTAAATTCGGTCCTTGGCGTCCTGATGCCTTCCCCATCGAGGATCTCCTCGCCAGCGTGAAGAGCCGCATCTCCACCAATCCCGAATTCCAAATCATCGAAGACGACTCGAAGCGCCTCAAGGAGCGCATCGATAACAATACCGTCACGCTCAACCTCGCCGAGCGTGAAAAAGAGCGTCTCGAAGTCGAGCAGCGCCGTGACAAGATCAATGATGACCGTGCCAAGCGTGCCAAAGAAGTGGCGGACCGCCTCAAGGACAACGGCTTCAAAGTCTATCGTCTCACCCTCGACAACGTGGATAAGCCAGAGCTCGTCCTCGAATCCACCTTCACCAAGGAAGACAGCACCGGCATGCGTACCAACAAGAAGGACGATGAGGACGAGGAAAACGTCACGGACGGCTCCAAGTTCCCCTACGGTATCGAACCCGTGAAGCTGGAGACCATTCATATCCTTCGAGACCTCATCCAAGTCGAACGCAAGCCCACCACGGCGGACAAAGGTGCGAAACCGGACGCCGCCGCTGGAAAAGCTCAAAACTAAAAAATAAAAATCAAAAGGATGACCGCCGTCCGGCTTTCATCTTTGAGCTTTTTTGATTTTTATCTTTTCCCCATGCTCGTCGGCATCATCACCATTTCTGACCGCGCTTCTGAGGGCGTTTACGAAGATCTAGGCGGCCCAGCCTTGCGGAAGGCATCCGAAGGTTACGGCTGGACCGTCCACGCCGAGGCCATCGTGCCGGATGATCTGGGACGCATCCAAGAAGCCATCCGCTCCTTCTCGTCCCAAGGCTGCGGCCTCATTTTGACCACCGGTGGCACCGGCATCGCCGAGCGGGATGTCACGCCTGAAGCTATTCGTGGCATCATGCGGGTCGAAATCCCCGGCTTTGGCGAGGTCATGCGGATGAAGTCCCTCGAACTCACGCCCAATGCCATCCTCAGCCGTAGTCTCGCGGCCGTGGTGGATCGTTCCTTGGTCATCGCCCTTCCAGGTAAGCCTCAAGGCGCTGTCGAGTGCCTCTCGTTCGTCCTCGGAGCCATCCCGCATTCGGTCAAACTCGCCCAGCGAGTGCCGACGAGTTGCTGATTCTTTATGTTCACGCATGCGTGAACAAGATGCAGCCTCCGTGGGCGCTCTCACCAGAGTGCGGTGCCTGTCATGGCATCCGCAATCTGGCGATGGCACCTACGTGAGGTCGTTCGATCAACCGTCGATGTTCCAGCCGTCGCGATACTCCTTCTTCATGAAGCCGTTTGCTTCGGGCGTGTCGGGGCTGGTGCCGGTTTTGCCGTCGTAGCTGATCTTTTTGCCAGTGCGGTAGGCCACGAGGCCGAGGAGCATCATCTCGATCATGTTGGCGCTGTAGCCGAAATCGCAGGCGGTGGGTTTGCTCGGGTCTTTGCAGGCGTCGAACCATTGCTTCTGGAAGTTGCCTTTGCCCACGTCGGGATACTGGTCCTCCTTTTTGCGGGGCTTGAAGTAGCTCATGTCTGCATCGTCGCCGTAGGGGATGATCATGCGGGAGTCGAAATCGGCGATGATGAAGCCCTTGGTGCCTTTGAACATGGCTCCGTGGCCGATCTTCGAGAGGTCGATGCTCGGCTTTGGCGAGCGCGGCATCGCGCCACCCTGATACCAGCTCACGGTGATGGGGCCGCGCCAGTCGTTGGCGGGATGCTCGAAGTGTGATTCGCACATCACGGGCGTCACGTCGGAGTTGTAGGCATCGCCCTTGGCCTCGGCGGAGGTGGGCAACTTGGCGTCCACGGCATTCCAAAGAAGATCCATGGTGTGGCTGCCCATGTCGCCGATCTGACCGGCACCGAAATCCCAGAACATGTTCCATGAAAGGCAGTTCGCACCAGCTCCACCGGAGAAGTAGGCGGGATTGTAGGGATGGAAGGGCGCAGGGCCGAGCCACAGATCGTAGTGGAAGCCTGCGGGCGGTGTGCCTTCTTCAGGGAAGTAGCCAGGCTTTGGAATCTGACGATTGCCCCACGCGTAGGCTGCCTTCAACTCGCCGATGGCACCGTCGCGGATGAGTTCTTTGACGCGGTTGAAGTTCGGCTGCTCGTGGCGCTGCATGCCCACCTGGGTGGCGAGCTTGCCCTTCTTCGTCTCCCAGGTGGCACGCACGGTGCGGGCTTCGTTCACCGTGATGGCGAGCGGCTTCTCGCAGTAGCAGTGGAGGTCACGTTTGAGTGCCCAGTTCGCGATGAAGGCATGCGTGTGGTCCGGCGTGCAGACGACGACGGCGTCGAGGTCCTTGTGATCGAGGCACTTGCGCCAGTCGATGTAGGTGGTGGCTCCTGGGAAACGCTTCAGCGCATCGGGAAAGCGGGCCTCGTTGATGTCACACAGCGCGACGACGTTTTCCTCCGCGATGGAATTGTAATGCGCCAACCCGCGGCCCCACACGCCGATGAGGGCGACGTTGAGTTTGTTGCTGGCGGCGTTTTGTCCGAAAAGCGGACGCGTGATCATGGAACCGGCGACGAGGCCGGCAGCGCCGACGAAGCGGCGGCGTGACAGTGGGGCAGGGGAGGTTTGGGGGCTCATGGCGGAATAGATTACGCCGTTTCGAGGCTGTTTTGGCAAGTCTCATCTTGGGCAAGTCCTGCTCAAAACGACGCAATTTGAGCGGCGCGGTCTTTGGAAAGCGTTCTAGACTGGGAATGCACCACCCGACGCCAATCATGAAAAAGTTTCACTACCTCATCGCCGCCATCGATTTCACCCCCGCTTGCCGTGTGGCCCTCAAAGAGGCCGTCATGCGTGCCTCGCAGGATGGGGCCACCATCACCGCCCTGCATGTGATGGATAGCTTCCTCATCCACGAGCTGAAAAAAGCCCTCTCGCTGGAGCCAGCGCAGATCGTGAGCGAGTGGACGGAGCGCTTGCGGAAATTCATCGCTGAGAGCGAGGTGGGCGCGGAAAACGTGCGCTGCGAGGTGCGCATCGGCCATCCCTTCACGGAGATCGCGGAGTTTTGCCAGGCGCATGAGGCCGATCTACTCGTGATGGGAGCGAAAGGCTCCAAAGACGAGCCGCATCGCATCGGAGCCATCGCCGCCAAATGCATCCGCAAAGCCCCGGTGGATGTGCTCGTCGTGCGCGAGGATGCGCAGTCGCCGCACAAGAAGATCGTCACCTGCGTGGACTTCTCCGAGAACTCCGCCAAGGCCGTTCAATGCGCCCTGCACCTCGCCGCCCTCGATGGCGGCAGCGTGGATTGTTTGCATGTGTATCAAAGCGCCATCGCCATGTCGCTCGATTACGGCGGCTTCATGCCGGCGATGCCTGCGGCCATTGATCCCGAGGCGCTGGGGAACTGGCAGAAGCAGTTGGAGGAGTTTTTGGAGCCCTTCACGCGTGAAAAAGGTGATGTGAAAGTCACGCCACTGGTCGTTGAGCGCATGAACATTCGCGAGGCCATTCTGGAGCACGTCGAGACGACCGGTGCCACGCTTGTGGTGCTCGGCACACGAGGCAAAACCGGCCTGCGCGAGTTTCTGATTGGCACCACAGCGGAAAAAATCGTGCAGCACGCTCCCTGCTCGATCCTCGCGGTGAAGCCGGATGGGTTTGCCGCCGCAGCGGATTGATTTCGCCATGAAAAAGAAATCCTGCCCATCCGAATCACCCAGCATCGCCGAGTTGCAGACCGCGCTCCAAGTCAGCGAGCAGCGTGCCGGGGCCATCGTGGAGACGGCGGTCAATGCCATCATCACCATCGACGAAGAATGCATCATCGAGACGGCCAACACCGCCACGGAGCGCCTCTTTGACTACTCGCTGGATGAGATGGTGGGGAAAAACATCATGATGCTCATGCCGGAGCCCTTTCGCTCCCGCCACGATGGCTATGTGAAAAACTACATGCGCACAGGAGAGCGGCGCATCATCGGCATCGGCCGCGAGGTGCTGGCACAGCGAAAGGACGGCAGCGTCTTTCCCATCGATCTGTCCGTGGGCGAGGCGTTGCTCCCCAGCGGCCGTCGCATCTTCACTGGCATCATCCGTGATCTCAGTGAACGCAAGGCGCTGGAGGACAAGATCCTCCACATCAGCGAGGAGGAGCAGGCTCGCATCGGCCGTGACATCCACGATGATCTCTGCCAGCAGCTCGCCGCCATCGGTTGCCTCGTCAAAGTGGCGCAAAAGAAACTCGCGCAGGCAGGCAGCCCTGAGGCGGAAAACATGGACGAGATCGTGCGGCTCGTCAGTCAGGCGAACACTCGCGCCCGCGAGACCGCCCACGGCCTCATGCCTGTGGTGCATGATTCCGATGGGCTGATGGATGCGCTCAAAGAACTCGCCGCAGGCACCGCAAGAGCGTATGAAATCCAGTGCGACTTCCGCTTCGATAATCCCGTCCGCGTCCAGGATACCAAAATGGCCATCCAGCTCTTCCGCGTGGCTCAGGAAGCAGTCTCCAACGCGTTGAAGCACAGCCAGGCCACCCGCGTCGAGATTCATCTCGCCCGCCAGAATGGAAACATCGTGCTCAATGTGCGGGATAACGGCCTCGGCATTCCTGACACGCCGGCCAAAGGAACTGGCATGGGCCTCTTGACCATGCAGCATCGCGCTCAAATGATGAGCGGCACTCTCAGCGTCAGCCCCCGGCCGCAGGGCGGCACCCAGGTCACATGCAGCGTTCCCGCACTCCTCAAAGCTCCGAACCCGTGAAACGCGTCGTCCTCGTGGACGACCATCCGATCATGCGCCACGGCCTCGCCCAGCTCATCCGCATGGAGAGCGGCCTTGATGTGTGCGGTGAGGCCGGCAGCGCCCGCGAGGGACTGGAGGTGATCGCGAAGCTGAAGCCCGATCTCGCCGTCATCGACCTCACGCTGCCGGATAAAAACGGCCTCGAACTCGTCAAAGACATCCGCGCCATGCATCCGGCCACCGTTTGCCTCGTCCTCTCCATGCATGACGAGGCCATTTATGGTGAGCGCAGCCTCCGCGCCGGTGCCCGCGGCTATGTGATGAAGGAAGAGGCGGCGGATAACCTCGTCACCGCCATTCACAAGGTGCTCACCGGCGGTCTCTACGTCAGCGAGACGCTCAATGCCCGCATGCTCGAGCAGATGACCGCCCCCACACGCTCCAAAGCCGCTGGCATCGACTCGCTCACGGATCGCGAGCTCGAAATCCTCGAACTCATCGGCAAAGGCGTGGCCACCAAAAACATCGCCACACAGCTCAGCATCAGCGCCCGCACCGTCGAGGCCCACCGCGCCCATGTGAAGGAAAAGCTCGGTATCACCGATGGCGCCGCCCTCGTTCGCTACGCCGTGCAGTGGATGGAAAGCCGCGCGAAGGTTTAAACGATCACTTCAACGCCGCGAGGAATGCCAGCACATCTGCTGCTTCTTGCTCGGTCATGGCTTGAAGCAGGCCTTCCGGCATCAGCGAGGCTGGTTGGAGCTTCTGCGAGGTGATTTCAGCGTTCGGAACCGTCAGCGGCTGGCCGGTGGCGAGTTTCAGCGTCACCTCTTCTTCATCGCGTTGGACGAGGAAACCCATCTGCTGCGTGCCGTCCTTTAAGGTCAGCATCCACGTCTCGTAACCCTTCGCGATGGTCTTGGAAGGTGTGTGAATGCTTTCGAGCAGTTGCTCGCGATTCAGGCGTGCGCCCACTTTGCTCAAATCAGGTCCGAAATCGCGACCAATGCCGTTCACCAGGTGACAGGCCAGACACGCGGCCATTTTGCCGGTCATGCTCAGCAGCTCGGAGCCGCGTTTTGCATCGCCCTTAGTGGCGAGGAGCTTCTTCGCATCAAAATGCATGCCCAGCGTCTTCACCCGCTGCTCGAAAGGCACGAAGCGCTCGAAGTAGCAGGAGATCTCGGGGTTCGGATGTTTGGCGAGAGCGGGGTCAAAAGCCTGTTTTCCGCGAGAAATGGCATTCACGGCCAAAAGAGCTTCGGACGACGTTTTGACATCCTTGGGCGTTGGAGAGGCTTTTGATCCAGCAATCCAGTCCCACAGCAGTTTGAAGCCTTTCGGATCGACTTCACGCGCCCCGATCATTGGCATGTGACCATTTCCGCTGCGAGCGATGCGGGCCATTAGCACGCTTTGATGTGGATTCCCGGGCGAGATCACGCGGGCAGCCGTGAGGCCGAGTTCACCGCGAACAGGCTTTTCATCGAGCATCATCGTCTCCGCCATCGGCAGATCCGCGTTTACCATGAGCTGCACGCTGCCGCCGCCATGCCGACGATGACAATGGGCACAGTTCGCATGCAGCCAGGCCCGCGCCTGCGATTCAAGATCGTCCTTGTCATGCAGACGATTCTTCAGCCGAGCCATGAACTTCTCGTCGAGCAGCTCCTCGGGCTTTTTGCCGTCGATCTTCACGAGTTGATCCGGCTGAAAGCCGAGAGCGAAGCCGCTCCAGTTCGTGTGGCAGCGGGCGCACTCGCCGCGTCCGTGGATGCGCCAGGGTTGCTTGTCGATGGTGAACTCCTCGCCATCCGGGCCGACGAGTTCCGCATCCGTGCCCGCGTCGTTCCAGCGGTAGGAGTAACCATTCCAGGTTTCGCCATCGAAGTGCAAAATCTGTGTCTCGATGCGCCGGGCTTTGGAATGTGGTGCAGTCGTCCCGACTGCGTCAGGCCGCCGAGACGGCGGCACCACACTCAAGCTCACCGTGCGTGCGAGAACGGACCGGACGGGCCATTCGACCTTGTAGTTCAGTTTGTCCGGCTTGCCGCTGACGGTCGTCTTGATGCTTTCACCATTTGGTAGGGCCACAAAACGCTGCGCGGTGGCTCCGTCCTGCCACATCGGCTCGGCGATCTCGAAGGGCAAAACGCCCGGAGCGGGCTTTTGCGAGGCCGTGTCGGCGAAAAGGCCCGACTCGCTCAATTTGCGCGGGAACTGGCTCGGTTTGCCGACCGCTGGATTTCTGGCGAGGCGGTAGATGTGCGTGTCCTTCTCCCAGTTCATCCAATACAGCTCGCCGTCCTCGCTTTGACCGAAGGTCACGATCTTGTGCGGTGTGTCGGCGATCTCCTCGCGTCGCGTGACCTGTTTTCCATCATGCCACAGAGCCCAGATCTTGCCCGTCTCGTAGTCGCCGTAAATGTAGGCATCGCGCAGCTCGGGAAAGCGGCTGCCTTGATACACATAGCCGCCGGTGATGCTTGCCGCCTCGGTGTGCGGATGCGCCGCCACGGGCGGTATGATCTCGCCGGGGCCTTTCGTCTCCGGTTTGATTGGTTGCGAGGCCTCCATGGCGCTCCAGCCGTGGTTCCCGCCCTTTTGCACGAGATGAATCATCTCCCAAAGCTCCCAGCCGACATCGCCGCACCAAAGTCGCCCGTTCGCATCGAAGCTGATCTTCCATGGATTGCGGAAGCCGAAGGCCCAGATCTCTGGCATCGCGCCTTGAGTGGTGACGAAGGGATTGTCCTTCGGGATCGAGTAGGCTTTGCCGCCTTCCGCGTGGTCCACATTGAGGCGCAAAACGCAGGAGAGCAGATCATTCAAGCCCTGACCGGTATTGCGCGGATCAGGCGGCGAGGGCACCTCGGCATCGCCGGTGGAGCAGTAGAGCATGCCATCCGGCCCAAACTCCAGCGACGCGCCATTGTGACCGCCGCACAGCCAGGTGAGCAGCACCACTTCCGAGGCCGGATCGAGCGCCGGCGGTTCGTTTTGCGTCAATTTGAAGCGCGAGAGCTTCGTGCCATCATCGAGCTTGTCGCCAATCGTGTAGGTGATGAAGACGAAGCCATTCTCCCACCACTTCGGATGAAACGCGATGCCGTAGGCGTGCGAGAGCTTCTCGTGCTTCGCCTTCAAATCGATCAGCAGATCCCGCGACGAGGCCACGTCTGGCTTGTCCGCGAAGGTGAAGACCTTCCCCGTGTTCTCCACCGCCGCAAAACGATGCTCGCCCGGCATCGCGATCATCTCCAGACCATCATGCAACTCGACCCGCGTGAACGTCTGCTCCGCGATGAACGGCTTCGGTGCCTCCGGCGTGCCATGAATGCGCGAGGTGGTCCACTGAGCGGACGCGGAGGCGGCGAGCAGGGAGAAAAGGAGAGAACGCATGTGCCATGATGCTCCGAAGCGAGGCATCATGGCAAGCGTGAAGTCCTTCGATTACTTCAAACTGAGGATGAACGCCTTCACATCGGCGAACTCCTGCGGCTTCAGGATGAGGTTCATTGGTGGCATGGGGGAGACGCCGAGTTTTTCAAAGCCTTCCGCCAGCTTCGCGTTCGGTGTCATGAGGGATTCGAGGATGTAGGCGGCGTCTTTGCGGCTGGCGATGCCGTCGAGAGCGGGGCCGACGGCGCTGCCCTGGCCTTTGAGGATGTGGCAGTTCTTGCAGGCGGCGATGGGGTGTTCCCAGAAGATCTTTTCACCGCGCTTGGCGTCGCCGGCGAGCTTGGTGGCGTCGTCCTCGGTCTCCATGATCAGCTCGCAGAGCTTCACGTCGTCGAAATAGGTATCCCCTTTGCCGACGTGGAGGAGGTTGATGCTGGCTTTCGGGCGGTCTTTGCTGTTGAAGATGACTTCCACTTCGGTCCAGTCTTGGTCGCGTTTGAGAGTGTTCGTCTCGGCGCGGCCGATGTGATCATTCAGGCTGGCTTTGCCGCGAAAGGCGTGCGTTTTGACCCACGCGCTGAGTTTGTAGTCGGTGTTCGGTTTCAAGGCCACATCGGCGAAGAAGCTGGTGTCGGCGTTGTCGCGGGTGATGACGCGGAAGCCGTGTTTGCCACTGTGGACCATCTTTTTGTCGATGACGATGCCCCACTGCGCTCCGGCATTGCCAGGAGCCTTGCCATACTCACGATGAGCCCAGCCCACGGGGGTTTTCTTGTCGGCGGCGAGTTCTTCAAAGCCGGGGTTCGGCAGCAGATTGGGGCCTTCTTTGTAGTTCAGGGCCTTGTGCTTCTTGCCGAGCATCTTGGCGGCTTCCGCCAGCCATTCGTCGTTTTTGACCACGGGATCGCTGGCGAGCTTTTTGACGAGCGTTTTGATCTCCTCGGTCGTGGGGAAGTCCGCGAGCTTCACGAAGGCCGCGAGGCGGGTGTTCAAATCGGGATCGGAGAAGACACCGGAGCCGAAGAAGAGATCCTGCGCGGCTTTGTCACTGCCGAGAGCACGGATGGCGTTGCGGCGGAGTTTGGCGTCTTTGGAGATGAGGGCAGCCTGGTGTAGCTGCGGTGTGAGTTTCCCTTGGGCGTGAAGCACCCACAGACCGTGGAGATCGGTCGGATCAGACTGATCGGTCGAATCTTCAATGCGGCGCTGCTGCTTGAGAAGGCGGCTGTAGAGCGTGTTCGTGTCCTTGGCAGATCCCTTCGCGGTGATGCGGTAAATCCGCCCGCGGCTGTGATCCCGCAGCTCGTTCTCATGCGCACCACCGACGCCAGTCGTCGCCACGAAGCCGCCGCGTTCTTTGCTGGGCGTGGGGTTGTGCTGAATGATGTAGTTTTCGAAATCCGCCACCCACACCGCGCCATCGGGACCGACTTCGGCATGCACGGGGCTGTTCCATTCGTCGCTGCTAGCGTAGAGGTTGAAGGCATCGAGCGCCTTGTAGCCGGCACCGTCGGGCTGCACGTCCATGAGGGACACGACCTTCATTGTGGGCTCGCAGACCATCGCCATGCCCTGGAAGCGCTTGGGCAAAGCATCGCTGTAGATGAAGTTCGAGCCTGCGGCGGCGGTGTAGCCGCCGAAGACGTCCACCTGGCGGAAGTTTGGCGTGATGGTGTGGCAGGTATCGACCACGTTGATCTTCTTTGCGGTCTGGCCGCGGCTGCCTTCCGCGTAGGCGGTGGCGGGGATGCCGCCGAAGAAGATGGGTGCGCCATTCGCGGTGCCGCCGAATTGATCGCCGGCATCGTTGGTGCTGTGGCCCCAGGCATTGTTGGTGAACTGATGCAGGAACTCGATGGCGCTGCCGTTCGCTTTAAAGCGATACGTTCCCATGGCGAACTGATGCTGCTTGCCGCCGACGTATCCTTCGATGCCGCTGTAGCCGACGCAGCCGTAGATCCAGTTGTCGAAGCCGTAGTGCAGGCTGCTGGCCTGCGCGTGCGTGTCGCGGATGCCCCAGCAGTCGATGATGACTTCGCGTTTGTCGGCTTTGTCGTCGCCGTTGGTGTCTTCGAGGTAGATGAACTGCGGCGGCGCGGCCACGATGATGCCTTGGCGGGCGAAAACGATGCCAGTGGGCAGGTTCAGTTTGTCGGCGAAGACGGTGAATTTGTCCGCCTTGCCATCGCCATCGGTGTCCTCGCAGATTTTCACGCTGTCCTGGCCTGCTTGATTCTCGCTGACGCCGTGTGGATAATCCCGCGTCTCGACGACCCAGCAGCGTCCGCGCTCATCCCACGCGAAGGCGATGGGCTTCGCGATGTCCGGCTCAGCGGCGAAGAGTTTCAGCTCGCAATCGGCCGGCACTTGCGTGCGCTCCATGCTGCCTTGGGGCGAAAACGGCTTCTGGAAAGTCAGTGGCTCCGGGCGCTTCTCGTAGTTCGCGACCTGCGGATGCTTCTCACGCTGCTCGGGCTCTCTTTGGGCCAAAAAGGCTTCGTAGGCGGCTTTGCGCTCGGTGGAGAGCTTGGAGAGGATGGCCTCACGGCTCAGGTCATCGCCCGCGTTGACGACGAGGTCGTAACCGGCGTCCACCTTCGCCTTCGAGTAGTCAAAGTAGATGGCATCGCGCCCCAGATCCCGCATCGCGTTGTGCAGCGGCGCGGTGTCCGCGCCAGGGCTGTCGATGTAGAGCACGCGGATGGGATTGGCAGCGGCAGTGAGGGCTGTGAGCAGAAAGAGCAGCGGTTTCATGGTTGGGTAAGTATGCTACGGGCTGGGCGTGCTGGCTGTGCGGACAACTTTTGGGCGAAATCGGCCACTTTCCATTTGGCGAAACGCGGCCATCATCGCGGCCCGATGGAATCAAAACTGCCACGATGGATGAGATGGATGCTACCGCTGCTCAGCGGCGGTCTTTTAGTGCTTGCGTTTCCCGGCTGGAATTCGCAGCTCGCGGTGTGGCTGTGGTTGTTTCCGCTGCTGGCAGTGCTGTGGCCGGTGAAGAGTTCCAAGACGAAGGTTTCAGGTTTCAGGTTGGGTTATCTTGCGGGTCTGGCATTCTTCCTGCCGAACCTGTGGTGGATCAGGCATTCGTCCCGCGTGATGCTCGGCGGGGCACGCGATGGTTCGTGGGCGGGCTGGGGGCCGGAGTTGTTGGGATTCGGCGCGGTGATCGGGCTGGCGGGCTGCTGCGCGGTGTATTTTGGTCTGTGGGCGTGGTTTGTGGCGAGGTTCGCGAGGCCTCATCACACCACGCTCACGCGTGATGCTTGGTGGCCGAGCACGCTGCATTCGTTGAGCTGCTCGTTTCTCGCGGCGGGAGCTTGGGTGGCCTGCGAATGGCTGCGCAGCACGACGGTCTTCACGGGCTTTGGCTGGAACGGTCTCGGCGTGGCCTTTCATCAAAACATCGTGCTCATTCAGGTGGCGGATACGGTGGGTGTGATGGGATTGTCTTTCCTGCCTGTCTTTGTGGCCTGCACGGCATGGAATTCTCTCACGCGCTTGCTGGCTGCCTATCACGGCCGAGGCACCTGCAAATCACGCGTCGATTTCACCGTGGCGATGGTGCTGCTGCTCGTGACGGGTGGTTACGGCATATCAAAAGTTTACCGGATGCCAAGCGACGAAACCCGCACTCGGGTCGCGATGGTGCAGCCCAACGTGTCTCAAGCGGATGCAATGACCGGTGCGATGGCCGAGCGGACGTATGAGCGCCTGCGGGATTTCACGCGGGTCTTTGCGAAGGATCGTGATCTCGTCCTCTGGCCGGAAAGCGCCCTGCCGGTGAACCTCAATGACAAATACGGCCAACTGCCGCCCAACTGGCATCAGGGCTACTTCGAGAGCTTCATGATGCCGAACAGCGCGAAGCTGCTCACCGGCACGGAGATTCATGTGAGCGATGAAGAAGCCTATGTGTCCGCCATTTTGCTCGATCATGACTTCGCCAAACGCCAGGAGCATCACAAAGTGCATCTGGTGCCGTTTGGCGAATACTTACCGCTTCGCGAAGTCTGGCCGTTTTCCATGCTGCGTCCGATTTTCCCGGCAGATTTCACCTTTGGGACGAAAACCGAGCCCATGCGGCTGAATGACAAGGTGAGCCTCATCCCACTGATTTGTTTCGAAGACACTGTGGGCCGCGTGGCGAGACGTTTCGTGCGTGAGGAGCATCAAATCATCGCCGCGATCAGCAATGATGGCTGGTTCATCGACAGCATCGAGACAGAGATGCATCTCGCGAATGCCAAATTTCGCGCCGTCGAACTCCGTCGTCCCATGGTGCGCTGCTCAAACATCGGCGTGACCTGCTTCATCGATGACTGCGGCCGCGAAACCTCCCGCCTGCAAGATCCCGACACGAAGGATACCTTCATCGAAGGCGTGCTTCCGGGCGAGGTCATCTCTCAATACTTCCATCTCACCTTCTACGCGAAGCATGGTGACCTCTTCGCCATCTCGTTGCTTGGCCTTTGCTTGCTCATCATCGTCCTCCGCTGGAAAGGAACTCGCGCATGTCCGGTGTGAGCGTCATCTGCCCCAGTTGTTTCGAGGAGTTTGAAGTGCCTGCGCCGCATTCAAGCGAGGTGCCGTGTGATGTGGACTATGATTGTGAGGTGTGTTGCAGGCCGATGCGGATCGCATTTGATGAAGATGACGGGAAAATCGTCGGGAATGCCTATGGCTTGGGTGAAAACGGGCCATGGGGCTGAGCATGGCCTGTTCTCTTTGTTATCATTTTTGCGACAAAGTGATTTGCTTATTTGCAAAGGTGGAACTTGTCGTTAGTCTCGCAAATCCCGCTGCCAGTAGTCTGGTGGATGAGGACCACACAAACACGGTTAACACCCACACACACAATACATGAAAATCGCTATCCTTACCCTCGTGGCGGCCTCCGCCCTTCTCAGCGCTTGCCAGCAGAAGGCTCCCCCTCCTCCCCCCCCAGTGGTTTCCGGCAAGTAATTCGGCCGCTGCGTAACGCAGCAGCTTGATACTTCCAACCTACCTAAAATATGATTCGTTTTTCCACTGTTCTGCTGGCCGCTTCATCTCTTCTCATGGCTTCCTGCTCTGCGACGAAGAAAGATTGCGCCACCTGTGATGCCAAGGCCAAGTCCGCCTGCTGCTCGAAAGACGGCAAGGCTTGCTGCAAGTCCGGTCACAAGCACTAAGAACCGAAACAGGATTCTCCATCGCCGTTCCCCATCCAACAGGGGGGACGGCGGTTTTTTTTTAGCGTGGAGCAAGGGGCGCGGAGCTTGGCGCTAGAAAGGACTCGCACGAGCGCCCACGTTGGGCATGGGAGTAGGTGTGAACCGAGAACTGCGAACCGAGAACTGCTTACTGGCCCTCGAAAGCTCCTGTGACGAGACGGCTGCGGCCGTGTGTGATCTCGACGGGAATTTGAAAGCCAGCCGCATCGCCTCGCAGATCGAGATTCACCGCGAGTTTGGCGGTGTCGTTCCAGAAGTGGCCTCGCGAAATCACATCCTGCATGTGCGTCCGCTCGTGCAGCAGGTTTTAAATGATGCAAACATCACGCTGAAGGATCTGGCCGCCTTTGCTGCCACGAGCGGCCCCGGTCTGGTGAGTTCGCTGCTTATCGGCACTTCCATGGCCAAGGCACTCGCGGTGGCGGAGGGGAAGCCGTTTTTGGCCGTAAACCATATGGAGGGCCATCTGCTCTCCCCTTTCATGGGCGTGAATGGTCCGGTGAGACCATGCATAGGTCTCATCGTCAGCGGCGGACACACCATGCTGGTTCGGGTGCACGAGGTAGGCTGCTACGAATTGCTCGGCCGCACTCGCGATGACGCGGCAGGTGAGGCCTTTGACAAGGTCGCCAAGATGATCGGCCTGCCGTATCCGGGCGGCCCGGAGATCGACAAACTGGCTGCGAAGGGGAATCCGGCGACATTCGCCTTTCCACGCAGCTTTCTCGATGGCAAGAGCCTCGAGTTCAGCTTCAGCGGACTCAAAACCGCCGTGCTCTACGAGCTGCCTCGGATTGATTTGAAGAACGAGCAAACCCTCGCCGATGTGTGTGCCAGCGTGCAGGCCGCCATTGTGGAGGTGTTGGTCGAAAAACTGGTTCTCGCCGCCAAGCTCACGAAGAGTCAGCTCGTGGCCGTCAGTGGCGGTGTGAGCTGCAATCGCGGCCTGCGTGCCGCTTTGCAGGCTCGCTGCAAAAAAGCCGGTCTCGAACTTCTCCTCGCGGAGCCCGCCCTATGCACGGACAACGCCGGCATGATCGCCTTTGCTGCCGCTCAGCGTTTCAAGCTCGGCCAAAGCTCCTCGCTGGAGGCCGAAGTGGATCCAAATCTGCCACTCGTCTAATCCGACCCGAAATGTCAGGGAGGTTGTCGCGTTCTCAGATCATGCTCACCCGCATCGCCTGCCTGCTCGCCCTCATCGCCTCCACGTTGCATGCGGAGGATGCCGAATCACTCTTCGTTCGCCGCGTGTGGCCGCTGTTTCAGGAAAAATGCCTCGCCTGCCATGGAAACGATGAGAAGAAGATCAAGGCCGACTACGACATGCGCACATACGAAAGCGCCACCAAAGGCGGCGAGAGCGAAACGAAAGCTCTGGTGCCCGGTAAGCCCGACGAAAGCCCGCTCTACCTCGCTTCCACTCGCCAGCACGAGGATTGGGAACCCATGCCGCCGAAGGAAGCTGATCAACTCAAGCCCGAGCAGCTCGCGTGGATCAAGGAATGGATCACCAGCGGTGCTCCATGGCCTGATGAAGCCAAGCGAAACGTCATCGCCAAAGCCAGCGCCGAGAAGTGGAGCGCCGAGGATGGCATCACCGTGAAGGTCGTCGGCGCTTTATCACCCGAGTGGGCGAATCGGCGATACAAACCGGAGTCGCTTTGGGGTTATCAGCCCGTGAAAAAACCAGTGCTCAGTAATCAGCCCTCGGTTCATCCCATTGATGAGCTGCTCGCCGTCAAAGATCCTGCGCCTGCCGCTGATGCCCGCACCTTCATCCGCCGCGCCACCTTTGATCTGACGGGGCTTCCGCCGACGCCGGAAGAGGTGGAAGCCTTCGCCACAGCTTATGATCGGTCCAATCCGTCCGATCAGACGGATCTTATCGGCACCCTGATCGATAAACTCCTCTCTAGCCTCCACTATGGCGAACGCATGGCCCGTCACTGGCTCGATGTCGTCCGCTATGCCGACAGCAGCGGCTTCGCCAACGACTACGAACGCGGCAATGCTTGGCGTTACCGCGACTACGTCGTCCGCAGCTTCAACGCCGACAAACCCTATGACCAATTCATCCGCGAACAAATCGCCGGGGACGCACTCCTTGAAAGTGATGCGGGCACTCCTGCCCGCAATGATGCGTCTTCTGCGGGCAAGAGTGCCCGCATCACTCCAAACTCCGAACTCTTGATCGCCCCCGGCTTCCTCCGCATGGGCCCGTGGGAACTCACCGGCATGGAAGTCGCCAAAGTCGCCCGCCAGCGCTTCCTCGATGATGTCACCAACAGCGTCGGCGAGACCTTCCTCGCACACTCGCTGCAATGCGCCCGCTGCCACGATCACAAGTTCGATCCCGTGCCCACGCATGACTACTACGCCATGCAGGCCTGCTTCAGCACCACGCAGCTCACCGAGCGTGAAGCACCGTTTTTGAAGGAAGAAAACACTGCTGGCTTCGAGGAGAAAAAACACCTCGAAACTCGTCGCGCCGAGCACATGGCCGTTTTGCAGCGTCTCGATGACAAATTGCTCCAAAATGCCCAAAAGTGGCTCGCCGACAAAAAACTCGATTCCGCGAAATGGAATGCCGCTGTGACCCAGGCAAAGAAAGGCGGCGGCAAGAACCCCAAAAAGGGCTTCTCCGATGTCTTCGGCACCGCACGGCAAATCCTCACCAAACAAGGTCTGCCGGAAGACAGCTTTCCGCCCAAGCTCGTCGGCTTCGAGCCGGAGGATTTCGGCAATGAACGCGTCGCCCGCAAAGGTCTAGAACGCCTCAAATGGGAGATGGAGCGCTACGAGCCCTACGCCTTCAGCGTCTATGATGGCGTCACCATCCCGATGGTGACCGTCTATCAGCCGCTGCGCATGCCCGGTGATCGCATGAAGAACGGCGAGCTCGAACAAACCGCCATCCTTGGCGGCGGCGATCCCTTCTCACCCACCGCCAAGGTCAAACCCGGCGTGCTCTCCATCTTCGGCAGTGTCGAGTTCCCCGAAGGCATCGAAGGCCGCCGCACTGCGCTCGCCAAATGGATCGCGAGCAAAGACAATCCGCTTACCACCCGCACCCTCGTCAATCGCCTCTGGCTCTGGCACTTCGGCCAAGCCATCGCCGGCAATCCGAACAACTTCGGCAGCACCGGCAAGAAGCCCACGCATCCCGAACTGCTCGACTTTCTTGCCGCCACGCTCGTGGAGAAGAATTGGAGCATCAAAGAGATGCACCGCCTCATCATGACGAGTGCCGCGTATCGTAGAACGAGTTTTCCAACTCGTTCCAAAACCGACGAGTCAGAAAACTCGTCCTACGCCACCTTCACGCCTCGCCGCCTCATGGCCGAAGAACTCCGCGATGCCATGCTCAGCATCACCGGCGAACTCAATCCCACTCTCGGCGGCATCCCGAACCGCCCCGAGATCAACATCGAAGTCGCCATGCAGCCACGTCAGGTCATGGGCACCTTCGCCTCCGCCTGGGTGCCCAATCCGCTGCCACAGCAGCGCCATCGTCGCAGCCTCTACGCCCTCAAGATTCGCGGCCTGCGAGATCCCTTCATGGAGGTCTTCAACGAACCCGCGCCCGATTTCTCCTGCGAAGCCCGCGAAGTCTCCACCGTCACACCGCAAGTCTTCAGCCTCTTCAACGGCCAAGCCAGCTACGACCGCGCCCTCGCTCTCGCGAACCGCGTTTTGAAGGAAAAAGCCGCCGATCCCATCGTCCGCATCTTCACCCTCGCTTACAGCCGCCAACCCACCGCCGACGAAAAAGCCGCCTGCGAAGCCCACTGGCAGCAGATGATCGCCAAACAAACCACGCTCACCTTCGCGAAAACTCAGCCACCTCTCGAAATCCGCCGTGACGCCGTCGAAGAGAACACCGGCGAGAAATTCAGCTTCCAGGAAAAACTCCCCGGCTACACCGACTTCGTCCCCGACCTCCAACCCGCCGATTGCGATGCCAAAACCCGCGCCCTCGCCGATGTCTGCCTCGTGCTGCTGAACTCGAACGAATTCGCTTACCTCTACTAAGCCATGAACGCCCCTTTTTTCCCCTGTGCTGGATCGCGAGCGCTGCATGCGCCCACGCGGCGTGAGTTCGTGTATGGACTCGGAACCTCGCTCGGCAGCGTGGCTTTGACCTCCCTGCTTGCCGCTGAGCAAAAAAGTCCACTCGCACCGAAGCCTCAGATGGTGCCTGCGAAGGCGAAGAACTGCATCTTCCTCATGATGGAAGGCGGGCCGAGCCACATCGACTGCTTTGATCCGAAGCCCGTGCTCGAAAAGCTCCACCTCAAGGAGTTCACCCGCGAAGGGAAGATGAAGTCCGCGATGGAGAGCGGGAAGCGCTACTATGTGAAGTCGCCCTTCAAGTTTGCGCAGCACGGCCAGAGCGGCGCGTGGATGAGCGAGCCGTGGCAGCATCTCTCCAAGGTAGCGGACGAGCTTTGCTTCTACCGAGGCTGCCAGGTCGATTCGGTGAATCATCCCACGGCGATGTATCAAATGAACTGCGGCAATCGCTTCGGTGGCGATCCGGCGATTGGCTCCTGGGTGAATTACGGTCTCGGCTCCGTGAATCAGGACCTGCCCGGCTTCATCGTGCTGCCGGAGATCAGCTATCCACAGGGCGGCAGCGCCAATTGGGGCAATGGCTACCTACCCGCGCACTTCCAGGGCACCGCACTGAGAGCCAAAGGATCGCCCATCCTCGATCTCCAGCCGCCGCAAGGTATCACACCGGAGCATCAGAGGGCTAATCTGGATTTGTTAGGCAAGCTGAACGCCAAACATGCCGAGGAGCACCCATGGCATGACGAGTTGAAAGCCCGCATGAACAACTATGAACTCGCCTTCCGCATGCAGATGCAGGTGCCAGAGGTCATTGGTCTCGAAAAGGAAGATGCGAAGACCAAGGAAGCCTACGGCATCGGCACGGATGCCACGGATGCCTTTGGTCGGAAGTGCCTGCTCGCCCGGAAGCTCGTCGAGAAAGGCGTGCGTTTTGTGCAGCTCTACGCGGGCACCTGGGACAGCCACGATTACATCGAGCGGGCGCATGGGAATCTCATCCGGCAGGTGGATCAGCCTATTGCCGCGCTCATCGCTGATCTCAAACAGCGCGGCTTGCTCGATGACACGCTCATCGTCTGGTGCGGCGAATTCGGCCGCACACCGGACAATGGCGTGCGCGGCGGCACCGCCTATGGCCGCGATCACAACCCCAAGGCGATGACCATCTGGATGGCCGGCGGAGGTTGCAAAGCCGGCCACAGCATCGGTTCCACGGATGATCGCGGCATGGAGGCCATCGAGGAGGTGCATCATGTGCGTGACTTACACGTCACCCTGCTGCGTCTGCTCGGTCTGGATGACAACAAACTCACCTTCTATCACGGCGGCCGCTTCAAGCAGCTAAGCCAGATCGGCGGGCAGGTGATCGACAAGCTGATCGCCTGAGGTCGCCTGTAGCGGAAAACGTCCGTTTTCCGAACACGGCCTCACCCCACGATCTCTCCGATCGCCTTCCCAAAGTCGCGCTCCAATCGCTTGCGGCCGGGGATTTCGAGTTGGTGAGGGTTCAGGCCGAGGAGATGCAAAATGGTGGCATGCACATCGGTGACGTAGTGTGGGTGCTCGATGGGGTGAAAGCCGAGTTCATCCGTCGCGCCATGAATCGTGCCGCCCTTAATGCCGCCGCCGGCCATCCACACGCTGAAGCCATACGGATGATGGTCGCGGCCATCGCTGCCTTGCGTGCCCGGCGTGCGGCCAAATTCGGTGGCGAAGACCACGAGCGTGTCATCCAGCATGCCGCGCTGCTTGAGATCCTTCAGCAGGCCACCAATGGGCTGATCGACCTGCTGTGCTAGGCTGGTGTGATTCTTCTTCAGGCCCGAATGAGAGTCCCATGCGCCCGCGGCCCCATCGCCATGCTGGATTTGGATGAAGCGCACCCCGCGCTCCGCCAGGCGACGGGCCACGATGAGCTGGCGGGCAAAGGGACCAGTCGGTTTGTCATCGAAGCCGTAGAGTTTTTTCGTCTCGGCGCTCTCGCTGTCGAGATTCATCGTCTCCGGCACGGCGGTCTGCATGTTGAAGGCGAGCTGATAGCTCTTCATACGAGCTGCGAGCGTTTTGTCCCCCGGATATTGCTCGGTGGCGAGGGCATTAAGCCGGTGGATGAGATCGAACTGCGCGGCTTGTTCGCCCTGGCCGATTTGAAACTCCGGCGAGGCAAAGGTGAGCGGGTTCTTCGGATCGACCTTCAGGTTCACGGCGTCGAACGCCGGGCCGAGGTAATGGCCATCGCGCACATCGAAGTAACGCGGGCCCATATTCACAAAGGATGGCAGATTCTCCGTCATGGAGCCGAGCCCGTAGGTCACCCAGGCACCGAGCGTGGGCACGCGAGGCTCCAGCATGTGCCGACCGCTGTGAAACTGCACTTGCGCTCCATGATTGTCATCCGTCGTCCACATGCTGCGAATGAAGGCGATCTCATCCGCGCATGAGCCGATGTGCGGAAACCAATCGCTGATCTCCACGCCGCACTGGCCGTAGCGTTTGTAGCCGGTTTGCAGCGGATAGATCACATTGCGCTGCTTGCCGTTCGCATCGTTCACCACGACCACGCGGACTTTTTTGAGTTTCTCGGGGTCCTGCACGCTGGCAAAGGGCGTCTCACCGATGGACTTGCCGGCATACTTCGTGAGCATCGGCTTCGGATCAAAGCTCTCCATGTGGCTCACGCCGCCGCGCATGAAGAGCCAGATGACCCGCTTCGCCCTCTGCGGGATCACCGGCAGGCCGCTTGGCGGCTGCCAGCCCTGCTCCGCTCGCAGCATGGATGCCATCGCGATGCTGCCCAGCCCGCCGAGAATGTCTCGGCGAAGGAAAGGCGTGTGTGGTGGGCGGTGCAGCATAGGAGCAATACGTCTCGCGAGGCCTGGCTTCTTACTCCGCACCCAGCGCAGGCAGTTCCTCACACAGCGCCAGCGCCTTCAGCGCCTGACAGGTGGCGATGTAGGTGATGTAATGGTAGTTCCCGCGATAGAGCGAGTGCATCCACCAGCGGCCCGAGACTCGCTGCTCCTTCTTCAACCATGCCACCGCCTTCTGCACGCGCTCGTCTTTTGCCGGCACGCCGCTTTGGCGCATCAACACAACTGCGAAGGCGGTCATGTAGGCATCGCTTTCCGGCTTCGCGGCATCGGGGAGGCCGGTGATGAGCTTTTGGACGGTTTCGCTCACTTCAAAGTGCCAGTCGTTCAGCGCGGAGAAGTCGCGCGTGCTCCAGCCGCCGTCGGCGTGTTGTTTGGAGGAAAGCAGCTCCAGCGCCGCATCACGTTTTTCGGCGGAAACGAGCTCCGGGAGGTAAAAGGCCAGTTGCAGGCTCAAGACGCGATCCCAGTCATTTTTCGGCTCTGCGCTGCGCAGCCAAGTTTTGAGCTTTTCGACCTTCGCGAGCAGTTTTTCGTCCTTGAGGCCCGCGAGCCATCCAGGAGCCGCCGTGATGGTGCGCACGGCTTGCAGCGAGAGTTCGAAGTCCGTCGTGATGTGCGGGATTTCGACCTCGCCATGGCTCACGAAGGCTCCGCTGGCCGCCTGGCGCTCAAACATGTCGCGAATCGACCTCTCCGTGTGCTCGCTCGTCTTGCCCGTGACATGCTTGTCCCACTCCGCGAGGCCCAGCGAGCGCCACACGGCCGAAAAAGCGCCCGGCATGTGCTTGTAGCCGCTCTTCGTGGCCGTCTCCTTCACCTCTTTGACCTCTTTCGGCACGAACTCGATGAAGTCCGCCACGATCTCCTCGCTCGGTTTGCCGAGTTGCGGGATCAACGCGGGCCGCTCGCTGAGGTATGGGCCTGTCGTGTGGCAGTTCACGCAGCTTTTTTCACGCACCCAGCACACCGCGCCGTCTTCGAGATACTTCACCGCCGCCTTGATCGACTCCGCGCCGAATTGCTTCACGCGTGGCTCATCCGCCGTGGGGATGCTCACTTTAATGTCGCCGGATTCGTATTGGAACGCAGGCTTCGGTTTCGGTGCGGGCGTAGTCGCCGCGAAAAGGGCCGCAGGGACAAATAGGACGGCGAGTGCGTGTTTCATGCGGCAGATAAACGCTGCCGCCGCGCGGGTCATTGCGTTCACGACATTGGTTTCCCATACGCCCGCTCCACCTTCGCCACGCGGAGCTTATCATCCGCATACCACTGAGGCTTGCCTGTCTCCTGCGCAATGCGGTGCTCCGCATTCGCTTTCCAGTTGGCGATAGCCTGCGTGCTCTTCCAATACGACACGGTGATGCCGAGTCCGTCAGCACCACGTGCGCTTTCCACGCCGAGGAATCCCGGTTGCTCGGCGGCTAGCTCTACCATGCGATTCGCCATGTCTCCATAGCCTTGATCGCCCTTCGTGCGCTGCGAGGTGAAGATGACGGCGTAGTAGGGCGGTTCAGGTGTCGAGGCGAAGGTGGACATGAGATTACAGCGGTTTGTGCAGGCAAAGCCCCACGCTGACCTCTGAGCGACCAAGGCAGATCCAAGGTTGGGAGGGTGGCTGCGGGATACTGCAACGGCTGATCCCACTTGCGCCAAGGCAGGCTTTTGATTCTACTCACACCATGACCGCGAACTTCGCCCTCCGATTAGCGACCCTGGAAGACATCCCGGCGCTGGAGCAGCTCATTGCTGCGTCCGTCTTTGCCTTGCAGGCCTCCTATTATTCGACCGCGCAAATGCAGGCCGCGCTGGGGCCGGTTTTTGGTGTGGATGCCCGGCTCATCCAGGACGGGACTTACTTCGTCGTCGAACAGGACGGACAAATCGTGGGTTGCGGCGGGTGGAGTCAGAGACGGGCCGTCTTTGGAGGTGACCGCCACCGCGTTGTTGAAGATGACACGCTCGATCCGAATCACGATCCTGCACGCATCCGTGCCTTATTTGTTCGACCCGGTTGGGAGCGGCGCGGCATCGGGAAGAGAGTTTTGTCAGCGTGCGAGTCGGCGCTGACTGCCGCCGGTTTTCGGCGAGCGGTCATGGTGGCGACGCTCGCCGGAGAACCGCTCTATGCGGCTTCCGGCTACAGCATGGAAGAACGCGACGAGGTGCCGCTGGCGAACGGATTGACCCTGCCCGTGGTTCGCATGGCGAAGGCGTTTTGATCAAGGGGTGATGCAACTGATCGCATCGCCCACGTGGATGACACCGTCGCTCAAGATGTCCGCTCGCAGGCCACCGCGGTCGGCGAGCGGCTTCAGCAGCGCTTGGCCGGTGACTTTGTCCAAATGCGTGCACGGAGGGCAGAGGCGGATACCCTCGATGAGCACATCGCCGATGCGGAAGCGCTTTCCGATGAGGTCATTCAGCCGCAGGCCTGAGGTGACGATGTTTCGTCGTGCCTCGGCGGCGCTGAGGCCGATCTCGGCGAGCACCTCGCGTTCGATCAGCGTGAGTTCGCGGCCTGGGCCTTTCGGTTCCCAATCCGAAAATGTGCCGCCGCCTTCAAAGTAGCGATCTCCGACGAGGCCGCGATGCGCCCGAGCCTCCGCCTCAGTCACCGCCTGCGGCAGCACGGTGGCGGATGAGCTGATGTAAATGGCGGCGACGGTCGCGGGCATGCGTGATCTTGCCGCCGACTTCCGGCGGGTCAATCATGAGAAGTTCTTGAGGCAACGTGGGGTTTGGGTGCTTGAAACTCATCTGTCTGTCGTTTTGAGCACATGCATCGGTTCTTTCTCTTTTGGCTGCTCACTTCCAGTGCCTTCGCCCAGTCTCTCCTCGTCGAAAACGGCCAGCCTCGTGCCGAAATCATCATCAGCGACAAGCCCACGCGCACTCAGCGAGTCGCCGCGCATGAATTTCGGCAGCAGATCGAGAAGATCAGCGGCGCGAAGCTGCCCATCGTCACGCAGCCTTCAGGGAAAGCGGTCAAAGTGTTCATCGGAGCCAGTGCGCACTCGCCAGTGAAGGCGGAGGGACTCAAAGAGGGCGCGTATCGCATCGCTACGGGAGCAGATTGGATGGCGCTGATCGGCGATGATGCGGACTTCGAACCTGTGGGGCCGTTTGCGCGAAACAATGGTGACATCCCGCGAGCGCAGGCCGAGTGGGAAACGATCGTCGGAGCACCGTATGGGCTGCCAAATCCCGGTTTGTATAAGCACCGCACGAAAATCACGATGGATGGCGAAACGCTCGAAGTCTGGGGTCTCGACGAACGTGGCAGCTTCAATGCGGTGAGCGGCTTTTTGCAAAAACTCGGCGCACGCTGGTTTTTGCCCGGCGAACTCGGCGAGGTGCTGCCCGCGATGAAGACCATCGAGCTGCCCAAACTCGACGAAACCGTGAAGCCCGACTTTGCACTGCGGCAGTTCAATTTCCGCTTCGCCACCTGCGGGCCGGACTCCGCGCTGTGGGCCATGCGGCTCGGCATCCGGAATGACGAGCGCCTGCAAATCGCCCACGGCATGGCGAACATGACGAACCGTCAGGCCGTCTTCGACGCCCATCCCGAGTGGTTTGCGATCTACGGCGGCAAGCCCGACTTCAAGGCCGGCGATTCCAAGTGCCAGCTCTGCTACTCGAACGATGAACTCTTCCGCGAGACCGTGCGCTATGCGCGAGCGCTACTCGACACCTTCCAGCTTGAAAGCGTCTCCATCATGCCGCCCGATGGTTACACCTCCATCTGCCAATGCGAGAGGTGCAAGGGCAAGGACTCGCCCGAGCGCATCGAGCGCGGCCTGCTCAGCGACTATGTGTGGGACTTCGTCAATCGCGTGGCCAAGGAGGTCGGCAAAACGCATCCGAACGCAAAGGTGCTGAACTGCGCCTATGGCGTCTATACCCTGCCGCCGCTGAAGATCGACAAACTGGAGCCCAATGTGCTCGTCGGCATCGTCGGTGGCCGTCGCCCGATGAACATCGCCGCCTCCAAAGCCGAGGGCGAAGCTGCACCAGAAGCGCTGCGTGCCGCCTGGGCGAAAAAGACCGACAACCCCATCATCAACTTCGAAAACTATCCCTTCACCGATCGCGGCTGGTATCTGCCCGCCTTTGCCTCGAAATCGATGGGCGACACGGTGATCGCCACCAAGGGCATGTCACAGGGCGAGGACATCTGGCTCACTGTGCGCAACGACTTCGATAAAGTGGGCATCGGCTACAATCACTTCCTTGTCTATTTCACCGCCCGCGCTTACTGGCCCGGCTACGAGCCAACCGCAGCCCTTCGTGAGTATTGCCGCCTCTTCTACGGCCCTGCTGAGAGCGAGATGCATACCTTCTTCACCTTCTGCGAAGCCAACTGGAAGGTGATGGATGTGGACAAGGCCAAAGCCGACGAAGCTCTCGCCCTTCTCGAGAAAGCGAAGGCCAAAACCGATGCCGCGAGCGTGTTTGGCAAACGCCTCGCCCTCATCGACGACTTCCTCAAAGGCCTGCGCATGAAGTCGCAGCAACTCGGCCAAAAACGCGGCCGCGTGCCCACCGTGCGTCTCGTCGGTGAAGCGAAGGGCATCGTCATCGATGGCAAGCTCGATGACGAATATTGGCAAAACTGCCCCGCAGCCGCCACGGGCAAGTTCCGCGAGCTGCAAACCGGTCGCACGCCCACCTTTGGCACCTCCTTCAAAGCCGGATGGCAGGGCAACGACCTCGTTTTCGCCATCCGCTGCGAGGAAAGTGTGAGGCAGAGCTTTAGCCTGCCTTCTGTGAATCGTGTGGGGCAGGCTAAAGCACTGCCTCACTCTGCTTCTACACGCGACGACGACCAAGCCATCTGGCATGGCGATGCCATCGAGATCGAACTCGCCACCGAAACGCATTCCTACTATCAAATCGCCATCAGTCCCGCCGGTCACGTCGTTGATCTCGATCGAGGTGCGCCGCGCAGTCAGTGGTTCGGCTGGGATTCGAAAGCCGAAGTTGCCACCCAGATCGCCGACGATCACTGGACCGTGGAAATCCGCATCCCCATCACACAGGATGAAAATGATCCGCTGCATCAAGTCATTGGCCGCCACCCCACTCAAAGTTTGCCCTGGCACATCAACCTCTGTCGCCAGCGCATTCGCGAAGACGGCCAAGAACTCAGCGCCCTCTCGCCCACCGGTACGGAAGGCTTCCACGAACCCATGAAGTTTGCCCACTTCTACGACGGTCGCTCGCATCAATTCGACGCCGATTCCAGCGTCACCGACTTCGTCATCGCCTACCGCGACGCCGCGCAAAAACGCCAACCTGAGCCCTTCCTCGCCCTCGCCTCCGGCAAGCTCTCCGACTTCCAAAAGTCCGCCGCCCTCGAACAAGCCGCGCTGCTCGACAAAAAAGCCACCTTCATCGACCAGATCCCCATCGAAGCCGTCCGCAAGACCGCGCAGATGCAAAACCTACTCGCCAACTCCAAAGCGCCCGAAGTCGTGCAGCAATTCGGAGCCGAAGACATCAGCAAGTGGCCCTTCTGGAAGCGTGGCGATGGTTTGCATCATCGCGGCCGCGCCCACACCATCGCCAAAAACGGCGAAAAAGCCGAAACCGACCTCAGCGCCGCCTTGGGCTTTATCGGCGACCTCCGCACCCGCGAAACGGTGCTCCTCGTCCTCGCCCAAAACCGCGAAACCAACCTCAAAGACGACTCCAAAGCCCTTGAAGCCTACGAAGCCACTCTCGAAGGCAAAACCCGCCTCGGCGGCGCCGACGAGTATTCCGCCTTGCTAGGCATCGCCCGCATCCAGACACGTCGCGGTCAGTTTGATGAAGCCCTGAAGACCCTGAACCGCGCCGAACTCGAAAAGCTCCAAGGCGTGTGGAAGACGAACATCGAGAAATCCATCGAAGCGGTTCAACAAGCGCGGAAGTAAAACGCTACGAACTGGCGAAGCAAAGTAGCCATCACGCTCCGTCGAGATGAGCACAAGGCTTTCGCCAGCTCACAAGAATCTCCCAGCTCGCCAACCAGTGAGCTTGCCACGCGTTCAGCTCATCTCGCGGAGCGAGATGGCTACCTTGCTGGCGCGTTTTTGGATGCCGAGACACGACGTGTGAGAAAGCCCCATCCGCCGCGTTCCCTCCGCCCGCATGAAACGCCTTCTATTTGCCCTGCTCCTCACCACCACGCTGCACGCTGATCCGGTGCCGGACAAGCTGGTGGTGCTCACGTTTGACGACTCGGTGGCCAGTCAGGCGAACTATGTGGCACCGCTGCTGAAGAAGCATGGCTTTGGGGCCACGTTCTTCATCACGGAGGGTTTTGAGTTCCTGGTGGATAAGAAGAACTACATGACCTGGGAGCAGATCAAGGCGCTGCATGCGGATGGCTTTGAGATCGGTAACCACACGCGGAAGCATGCGGGTGTGACAAAGCAGAAGCCGGAGCAACTGGCGGCTGATGTGGAGTTCATCGAAACGCAGTGCGCCAAGGCCGGCATCCTGCGTCCCGTGAGCTTTTGCTACCCCGGCTATGCCACCAGCGAGGCCGCCGCGAAGCTGCTCAGTGAACGTGGCTACCTTTTTGCCCGCGCCGGTGGCGCGAAGGCCTTCGATCCGGCCACGGACAATCCGTTGCTCATGCCACAAGCCTTCGATGGCAAGCCGGACAGCACGCTGGAGCAGTTCAAAGCCGCCGTGGCACAGGCGAAGGATGGGAAGATCGCGGTGATGACCTTTCACGGCGTGCCGGACATCAAGCATCCATGGGTGAACACTGATCCGGCCAAGTTCGAGAGCTACATGCAGCATCTCAAAGATGAAGGCTGCACGGTGATCGCGATGCGTGATCTGAAGAAATATGTGAAGTGATCATGTCCAGCGATGGATGCGGCTGTCGAGCTGAAAGACTTGGCCGCTGACCGCAGGCATCGCGTGAAGCATGAGGATGAAGCGGGCGGCGACTTGCGGAGTGTTGAGCCGGCCGAGGGTGTGCTGGGAGAGGAGGTGCTCCTTCCACGCGGCGTCTTCGAGGAGGTGCCGAGTCATCTTCGTTTCGAGGAAGCCGGGGAGGAGGCAGTTGGCGCGGATGTTTCGAGGGCCGTATTCCTTGGCCGTGGATTGCGTGAGGGCGATGAGGCCGGCTTTCGCGGCGGCGTAGTTGGCCTGACCGGCGGGGCCGCTGAGGGCGGAGTAGGAGCCGATGTTGATGATGTGGCCTTCACGCTGTCGGCTCATGAGTTTCAGGGCGGCCTGGGTGCAGAGGAAGGCACCTTTGAGGTTCACATCGAGCACGGCCTCGAAGTCTTCATCGGTCATTTTGACCAGCGGCGCATCGCGAAAGATGCCGGCGTTGTTCACGAGCAGGTCGAGGCGGTCGATTTGAGCGAAGAAGGCCTTCGGTTGAAGCACATCGAGCTCATCGCGGCCGGGAGCGAGCACGTCCCAGCCGGCGGATTCGAGTTCCGCTCGGATGTGATGGGCCAGATCGCCCTCGCCGCCGGTGATGAGTGCTTTCATGCGATGGGATCAGGGCAAACGTCGCGTCGCTGGCATTTCAGGCAGTGATCGCCGAGGTAAAAGGCATCGAGAAAATCTATCACGCCGCGAATCATCGTCTTGTCCTCGGTGATGATGCCCGCCTCGAAATTCCGTCGGTGCTGGCCTTTGGCCCCGATGCCGGCTCCGGTGAGGTTGGCGGAGCCGATGTAGGCTACGCGGCCATCGGCGATGACGCACTTCATGTGCATGCGTGGGCACAAAATGCGCTCAAAGCGGTCGCTTTGGAGGAATTGCGGGAAGCGGTCGAAATCCTCGCGAAAGCGCGGTCCGGGCTCCTTGGCATGCACGAGCCGGATTTCGACACCTTCATCGAGTTTTTCGGCCAGGATTTGCAGCAGCGGCACGAAGTTCCCGCCATCGCTGGTGTAGAGATCCTTCAAATCGGCGGTGACGAGCCACAGCACCTGCTTCGCCGCCGGGATGATGCCTTGCAGCACGGCCTCGTAGGTTTCGTGGTTTAAAACAAGGCGTGTGGTGTCGGCGGCAGGCATGGTGTTGGAACGGAAAGCGGGTGTTGCGAGCGGATCATAAGCAGCGCCGTTTGAGATTAACCTTGTATGCCGGTTCCGCAACGAAGGCAGACCGTCGAAGGCTATTCCCCTCACCTAACCTCTCCCCGCGTCCACCCCAACATGCTTTCGAATACTCAAAGCGGGGAGAGGAACCTGAAAGCGTACTCCCTCTCCCCGCGAAGAGTTTCCTCAAACACCTCGGACAAACTGCGGGGAGAGGGCTGAGTTGAGGGGAACACGCCTCACGCCTCAATCTCGCGGTGTGCTTTGTGATGCTCGTTCAAGGCTTTATGCCTCACACCTTCGTGAGCTGGCGCTTCACGGACAATTGCACGGCGGCGACGATGAGGACGATGTTGAAGAGAATGACGAGGCTGTTGATCCAGAGGGTGTTGAATTTCGTGCCGAAGTAGACCTTCTGCGTGCCGAAGAAAACGTTCGGGCTGGCTTTGCGGCGGTAGTCCTCACGCTCCATCTCGGCCTTGGTGACGAGGTCGAGCACCTTGCGGTTCACATAGATTTCTTCGGCGCTGACGGCATCGCTTTCACTGCGCATGGATTCGAGCATGCCATCATCGAGCGTGCCGCTGATGACGGCCTCGTGCAGGCTGCCGAGGCGTTTGCGGATCTCACGCGGGTTGCGGGCGTAGAGGCCAGAGACGACAGCGAGGGATTGCTTCGTCATATCGAGCTCGTGGCGTTGCTGATCGGTGAGTTCGACGCCTTTTGGCGGAAGCAGGGCTTGAATGCGCTCGTCGAGGAAGTCCTGGTTCTGAGTAAGCGGATTGAGCTTGGATTGAGAGATGACGACGCCTTCATAGGACCAGCGCAGCGGCATGAACTGGCAGAAGAAGGGTACCTTGAGCTTGCTGGGGTTTTCCTCGGCGGTGATGGGCTCCTTCCACCAGCGGCTCATGGAATAGACGAGGTCGAGATTCTTGTTCATTTCCTCGTATTTGATCAAGGCACCGCCGAGGATGATCTGCGGGATGAGGATGAGCGGGATGACGTTCACGGCGGTGCGGCTGTCCGTGACGATGCTAGAGATGAAGAGGCCGAGGCAGGCACCGGTGAGCGAGGTGAGGAACATCCACCAAAGATGCACCCAAAACATGTCGCGGATCTCCAGAATCCAGTTTCCGATGAGCAGATAGATCACGCACTGCACGAGGGCAAAGGCGGCCAGTGTGATGAGCTTTCCGCAGAGGTAGTAAAAGGTGCGCAGGTTGTGGTTTCGCTCGCGGTTCAGCGTGAAACGATCCCGGATGATTTCATCGGCGCTGTTGGTGAGGCCGAGGAACATGGCCACGACGAGGCTCATGAAGAGATACGTCGGGATGTGGAAGGCAGTGGCGAAGGTGTAATGCTCCTCCTCGCTGTATTTGAGCACGCTGGACATGAGCCAGGCGAGCAGCGGGGCCTCCAGCAGCGTAGTGAGGAGGTTGGTGCGGTTGCGCAGCTTGCTGAGGAAGGCCCGCTTCAGCAGCGTGCCAAACAAAATGCCTTCCTCACGCACGGTGTGCTTCGGCGGCTTCGGCGCGGCGCGGAAGCGGCTGGCGCTGCCGCTATCGTCATGAGGCCGCGAAATGAGGTTCGTGCTGCCGGGCATGGCCTGCTGCTTGGCCATGCTTTCCATGATGAGATGCCGTTGATAAGCATCTCGCCAGAAATTTGGCGGGAAACGCCGGGCGGCCACGAGGTGACCATCGGCGCTGCGTTCCTGGATCACGTCACCGCTGATGTCTCGCAGCGGTGTTTCGAGCACATCGAAGACGAAATCAGCGGTGAGATTCTCCGGTGGCGTGTCGGTGGCTTTTCCCTGGCCGGTCTCGGTTTGATAAACACGCCAGAAGTACTCCAGCATGCCCTGCGGTGTGCCGTAGAAGGCCATCTTGCCGCCTTTGTCGAGCATGAGGGCTTTATCGAACATCTTCAAAAGCCGCATGCTGGGCTGATGGATGGAGATGATGACGATCTTGTTGCGGGCGAGGCTGCGGATGATCTCCAAAACATGTTCGCTGTCCTTCGATGAAAGACCGCTGGTCGGCTCGTCAAAGAGGTACACATCCGAGATGCCGATCATGTCGAGGCCGGCGTTGAGGCGCTTGCGTTCGCCACCGCTGAGGAATTTCTGCTGCGGCGTGCCGGCGAGACGCTTGCGCATGTCGGCAAGGCCAAGTTCGGCGAGCTTGGCCTCGACACGCTTGCGGCGCTCATCGGTCTTCAAATGCGGACAACGCACCGCGACACTGAAATCGAGGTTTTCCTGTACTTTGAGCAGCGGATCAAAGGCGTCCTCCTGCGGGATGTAGGCCACATAGGGCGTGAGGTTCGGCAGGTTCGCGTAGAGCGGCATGCCATTCATGAGCACCTCGCCGCTGCGGGGCTTCATCTGACCGCCGAGCACGCGGAGGAGCGTGCTTTTGCCGCAGCCGCTGGGTCCCATGACGCAGATCATTTCGCCACGACGGGCGAGGAAGCTGATGCCATCGAGTGCGGTCTCGCGGGCATCGAAGCGATGCTGCAAATCACGCACCTCGAGCTGGCGGATGGTGTTTCGCTCCTCCTCGATGATGCGATCCGAAAAATGGCAGCGCAGGAACTGGCCTTCGCCGAGGGTGATGGTATCGCCATCGCTCAGCGTGAAGTGATCACGCACCGGCACCTGGCCGACGTAGATCGGACGCGAGGCACGGAGCACTTCCAGCACGCCGGTCTTCTGCGCGTAGTTGCACTCGATGCGCAGGAGGATCTCGCCATCGGTGTCTTCGGAAAGCAGGATGTCGCCTTCGTCGAGCAGCTCGGGCTTGTTGGAGACGAGGTAGGTGTTGCGGCTGCCTTCGAGGCGGAACTGGCCGCCGAATTCCTGTGCTCGCAGACGCAGATCACGCAGCGCGATCTCCACTTCACCATGAGCGATGATTTTATCCTCGATGCTGGCCTCGATGACGGTGCCGGCAGAGAGCAACGTGCCATTCAGCGTGGCCTGCGTGCTGCGGATGGCCTCCACCGTGACGCCGAGACCAAAGCTGAGCCGCAAATGCGTGCCCCGTCCACGCTGCGGAGCAATTTCGGCATCGCCATCCTCGGTGAGCGTGAGGTAGATCTGCGTGCCGGTGAGCGTCTTCTTCGCGTTGAAGTAAGAGATGAGGTCGTTGAAGTCGATGGTGACATCGCCGAGCACGACCCGCTCGCCGGGATAGAGGCGGGAAAAGTCTCCCGGTGGCTGCTTGCGGCTGCGGACGAGGATGTCCACGCTGCCGGTGTTTTTCAGCAGCACCATGTTTTGGAAGCGGAAGGCCACCACGGAGCACTCCGCGGAAAGCGAGCGCAGCAGCACATCGGTGGGCTGCGTGGAGGCGATGCGCAGCGTTTCAAGCGGCTGACCTCCGCGAGTGGCAAAACCTTCCTCCGGCGGTTTATCGCCCGCGTTGAGCTGATAGACGATGTCGATCGCCTGGGCGGCGATGCCGAGATTCGTCATGAAGAGGTAGAACTCGACCATCTGCCGCTGATTCTGCTGCGAGCGGGAGATGAGCAGGTAGAGCTGCACGCCAAGCAGCACCTTTTGCTCGGAAGTGAGCGATTTCGCGAGTTCCTTCGCCCGCTGCGCGAGATCCTGCGGCTGCTGCAAGGCCTCAAAATAGATGCGGCGCATGTCCGAATAGATCGCCTCGGGGTAATCATAGCGCAGGTAGCCGAGGCTGGACTCGACGTCCTCCTCCTCCACGCTGCCATCGAGTTTGCTGAAGGCCGCGAAGACCTCGATGAGCACAGGCAGCATCGTGTTCGCGGTGGCTGCGGCGGCCGCCTGCTCAGCCGTCTGGCCCTTCCAAAGGTGCTCCCACTTCTGGAGTTGCGTCGTCCACCACGCCTGCGCGGCCTTACCGCTCTTTGAAGCGGCTTTTTTGGCAGGCGGTTTGGCTATGGAACTCATGCGCGGCCCATGGATGGCGGAGGCAGGGAGAAAGACAAGCGCCAGGATGGGGTTCTTTCGGTGTGCGCGACCTTGCTGAGGATCAAAGCTGGCCTGGAGGTGGATGTCTGCCCCTCAGTTTTTCCTCCGCCCGGATGCGAACCGCGATGGGCCGGTTCATCGTGAGAGCAGCAGCGGTGGCCCTGCCAGTCGGGCTGATGCCGGTGATCTCGCAGTCGGACCAGCGGAAGTGCAGATTCCACACATCATTCCGCGGATGATATACCTCCGCAGGCTCTCCGGTAAGCGGATCAGTTGCATGGACACGGGCGGCCTTCCGCAGTGAGCACGACACACAGGCCAGCGCCAGATTCTGTAGCTCGGTCGGACCACCGAGGCTCACCGGCTGGATGTGATCCACATGAAACACCGCCTCCTGACCTTCCTGCGAAAGGCCGCAGTATTCGCAGCGATTGCCCGCCCGCTCCACTACCTGCCATCGCAGTGAATCGGAGATGCTCATGCAGCGGCACGTGCTTTGAATCCGAGGTAGGTGAGCGTGTCCGCCAGATCGACGAGGCCTTCCGCTTCGCGGCGCTCCTGATCGGTGAGCGACTCGCCTGAGTCCTGCTTGTCGAGCAGGGAGGAGAGACGCTCGTTGACGCCGGTGGGCAGCTTGAAGCGCATCAAATCACCCGGCAGGTCAAGATCGAGATGGACGGCGGTGGACATGAAATGATTTTACCGGCCCGCCAGAAACTTCGCAACGGCAGATTTGCCACCCAACGTCCCCTCGTAACAAAGATACCGCTTCCCGTCACGCTCCGCGCTTGAACCTTGTCCCAGGCCCGGCTCTCATCGCAGCCCATGAAACCCTTCGATCTCCAGGTCAATGGCTACGCCGGCTCGGACTTCAACCGCGACGGCCTCACCGCCGAGCAGTTGCACCACGCCTGCGAGTGCCTCGTCGAGGATGGCTGCGATGCCATCCTGGCCACCTTCATCACCGATGAAGTTCCCGTTTTGGAGCGGCGCATCCGCACGCTTGTGGAGCTGCGTGAAAAGGACTCGCTGGCGCAGAAAATGATCACCGGTATCCACATCGAGGGGCCGTTCATCAATCCCATCAAAGGTTACGTCGGTGCCCATCCGCCCCACGCGGTGAAACCGGCCAATGTCGAGGACGCAAAGCGCCTGCTCGATGCCGCTGGCGGCCTCGCGAAGCTCGTCACACTGGCTCCCGAGCATGACGAGGGTTGCAAAACGACCGCATGGCTCGCCTCGCAGCGTGTCGTCGTCTCCGCCGGGCATTGCGATCCCTCGCTGGACCAGCTCCGCGCGGCCTGCGATGCCGGTTTGAGCATGTTCACCCATGTCGGCAATGGCTGCCCCATCCAGATGCACCGCCATGACAACATCATCCAGCGGGCGCTTAGCCTTCACCACCGCCTTTGGCTTTGCTTCATCCCGGATGGCGTGCATGTGCCCTTCTTTGTGCTGAAAAACTGGCTGCGCAGCACCGGGCTGGACCGCGTGATCTTCGTTACCGATGCCATCTCCGCCGCCCGCCTCGGCCCCGGCCGCTACACCCTCGCCGGTTGGGATATTTTGATCGGCGAGGACCTCGTCGCCCGCTCGCCCGATGGCAGCCACTTCGTCGGCAGCACCGTCACCGTCGCCCGGATCAAGGCGAACGCCCTCCACGACCTCGGCATGACCGAGGCCGAGCTCACCCGCGTCCTCGACGAGAACCCGCGAAAAGCAGTCGCAGCCGCGGGGTAGTGGAGTGCTGGAATTTTGGAGTGCTGGACCCATTCTCAACCAATCCAGTACTCCATCACTCCACTGCCCCCGCCCCGGCATTGGACAGGCGGGAAACCGTGTGCTAAACGCGGCCTCCCCATGAAAACCGCCAACCCTCTCCGTTCCCTCGCTTTCCTGGCCGCGCTGGCCCCAGCGGTCGCGTTTTCCGCTGACAAAGTGGACTTCGTCAAACAGGTGAAGCCCCTGCTCGAAGGTGCCTGCACCCATTGCCATGGTGCGAAAGAGGATAAAGGCGACTTCCGCATGCACACGCTGGAAGACATGAAAAAGGGCAACGAAAACGGCCCCGGTCTCACCCCCGGCGATCCCAGCAAGAGCGCCATCTACACGACGCTGCTGCTCGATGTTGAAGACGATATGGTGATGCCGCCGAAGAAGGAAGGCCTGCTCGAAAAGAGCCAGATCGCCGTCATCAAGACCTGGATCGAGCAAGGGGCTGAATGGCCCGCCGGTGTGACACTGGAGCAAACCCCGCGCATCACCTTCGCGAAGCATATCCAGCCGCTTTTGGAAGAAAACTGCCTCTCCTGCCACAACCCCGAAAAGGCCAAGGGCGACTGGATTGCCTCCACCAAAAAGGAAGCCTTCGAATCCGGCGAAAACGCCCCGAACATCGTCCCCTTCGACACCGCCAAGAGCGCCATCTACACGCTCGCCACCCTCGCCGAGGATGACGACGACCTGATGCCGCCGAAAAAGAGCGGCGGCCCGCTTTCCAAGGAGCAGCTCACCTTCCTCAAGCTGTGGGTGGAGCAGGGTGCCCCGTGGCCGGATGACGCCGAACTGAAGGCGAAGGAGAAAAAAGGCCCCGCCACGAACAACCCGGATACCATGGAGCTCGTGAAGAAGATTCACGCCTTCATCGTGCAGACCTCGAAGGAGCAAAAAGAGGCCGACATGAAGCCCTACGAGACCAAGGTGCCCAAAACCGGCGCTCCTTACAGCATGGTGGTCATTAAAAGTGGCGCGTTCATGATGGGCAGCCCCGATGGCGAAAAGAACCGCGCTGACGACGAAAGCCCGCTGACGAAGAAGACCATCAAGCCCTTCTGGATGGGGCAATACGAGGTCACCTGGGATGAATATGAACCCTTCCAGCTCACCAACATCGGCCGCAACAAGGACGGCAGCCGCCAGGTGTGGGCCGCCACGGACAAGCCGGAAGACCTCATCTCCCAGCCCACCCCGCCCTACCAGCCCATGGATTTCGGCATGGGCCGCGACAAATATCCCGCCATCTGCATGACCCACCACGCGGCGAACAAATACTGCCAGTGGCTCAGCGCCCAGACCGGTCACTTCTACCGCCTGCCCACCGAGGCCGAGTGGGAATACGCTGCCCGTGCCGGTACCAAGACCGCCTACTTCTTCGGCGATGACGCCAAGGACCTCAAAGACTACGCCTGGTTCTTCGAGAACGCCCCGAACTTCCAATACGCCAAGATCGGCCTCAAGAAGCCGAACCCCTGGGGCCTCCACGACATCTACGGCAACGTCTGCGAGTGGACGCTCGACCAGTATGCTGAGGACTCCTTCTCGAAACTCGGCGCGGATGGCCGTGCCTATGCCAAATCCACCAAGCCTTACCCGCACATCGCCCGTGGCGGTCATTACGATGACGATCCCGAACTCTGCCGCAGCGCCGCCCGCCGTGCCTCCGATCCAAACTGGAAGCAGCAGGACCCGCAGCTCCCGAAAAGCATCTGGTACCTCACCGACGCCACCTGGCTCGGCTTCCGCATCGTCCGCCCGCTCGAAATCCCGACCGCGGAAGAGATGTTCGCCGCCTGGAACAACGGCGTGGCGAAGGAGTAACGTGGAAAGACATTGGAGTGCCGGAGTATTGGAGTGGTGGTAGAAACTCACTCCAACACTCCAGTTCTCCAGCACTCCGACGGATGAGATTCCGTCCTCACGACGTGCTGCGTTCATCCCCCGTCTCCCATGTCCGCCACCTTCCGCCATTCCCGCCATGCCATGGCGACGACCTTCGAGATCATCATCTCGCAGGCCGACGTGGACGAGGCCTACGCCGCGCAGACCGCGAATGCCGCCTTCGAGGAGATCGCCCGGCTGGAGGACGAGCTCAGCCGCTTCCGCGCCAGCAGCGATATCTACCGCCTCAGCCAGCTCGACGCCGGTCAGAGCTTCCGCCTCGGCATGGCTGCCTGGGATTGCCTCTCGCTCGCCAAAGCGGTGCATGCGGAGACGAATGGGGCCTTCGACATCACCATCGGCCCGCTCATGGAGCTCTTCGTCACCCGCACCGGCGAGCCGCGTCATGTAAATGCCTCCGTCATCGAAGAAGCCCGCCAGATCATCGGCAGCCATCGCTTTGACCTCGACGAGGCCGAGATGACCATCACCGTGCACGCTAGCCGCATGATCTTCGATCTCGGTGCCCTCGGCAAAGGCTACGCCCTCGACCAGGCCGCCGACGTGCTCGCCATGCACGGCGTCCACAATGCCGTCCTGAATGCCGGGGACAGCACCGTGCTCGCCCTCGGCAAGCCGGCGGACAAGGACGCCTGGAATCTCACCCTCAGCCACGGAGCCAAACAGATCCAGCTTCGCGACCGCGCCGTGAGCGGCAGCGGCTTCGCCGTGCAGGGGGCGCACATCATGAACCCACGGCTCTTCCAGCCCGTCCCAGTCAAAAACCGCCGCACCTACGCCCTCGCCCCCACCGCCGCCCTCTCCGACGCCCTTTCCACCGCCTTCATGGTCATGGACCCCGCCGAGATCTCCGCCCTGTGCGAGCGCCTCGGCCAGGTGGAGGCTTTGGAGCTCAGCGAGGAGTGATTTATGAAGGGGGCCTCCAGACAAATGGATGGCACGAGTGACTGGAATTCGTTAAAATAAAACGGAACGTCGGATCCTTGCTCAATCTCGGCATCCACACCCGTTCTCGCTTCCTCCATGGTCATCGCCTCCGAAAGCTCCACCACAGCGACCTCTCTCCGCGAGAAGGCCGAGCCTGTCATCGCGGAAGCGACACGGCGGCTGGTGGCGGAGTTTGCGCCAGAGCAGGTGTGGCTCTTTGGCTCCTACGCCTGGGGTGAGCCGACGGAGGACAGTGATCTGGATTTGCTCATGCTTGTCGAAGATGAAAGCCAGACATCAATCCAGCACTTGAGGCAGGCTCGGCGATGCTTGCGCAGCATCGACATGTCAAAAGATGTGTTGATCCAGTCTGCGGCGACATTTGACCTCTACAAGGGTGTAATATCCTCGCTATCTCATAAAATCGCCGAGGAGGGGCGGCTTGTCTATGGCCGCGACTGATACCAAGCTCGTTCAGTCATGGCTGCTCAAGGCGGCTCACGACTTGAAGGCCGCCAAGAGGCTATCGGGTGAAGGTGACCCGCTGGACGCGGCCATCTATCATTGTCAGCAGACAGCAGAAAAAGCCGTCAAAGCCTTCCTGTCACATGCCGGTGCGCCGATTGAAAAAACGCATGATGTTGAACGGCTGATCAAGCTCGCAGCAAATCACCTGCCTGAGTTTTCCCAGTGGCTTGACGAAGCAGAGCTCATCACGCCCTACGCCACACGATTTCGCTATCCAATGGAGGACGTGCCCATCGAACCGGAGCGGGCTGAATTCGAGGAGGCACTGAATGCCTCCCAACGCCTTTTCGATTTCGTCCTCTCCGTACTACCCACAGAAACGCATCCCGTTTAAACTTCTTCAATCTCATTCCCCCATGGTCCAAGATCTCTCCACTCTCACCGCCTTCATCGACGGCGAACCGCTCCGCTTCGAGTCCGGCGAAACGCTGCTCAACTTCATCGACCGCCACAAAGGACGTGGCTTTGTGCCGACGCTTTGTGATGCGCCGCAGCTCGAGCCCTATGGCGCATGCCGCGTTTGCAGCGTGGAGGTGGCTTTGCAGGCTGATGGGCCGCGTCGCGTGGTGGCGAGCTGCCACACGCCTTTGGCGGCTGGCATGCATGTCTTCACCGAATCGCCGAAAGTGCGGAAGCTGCGCAAAAACATCGTTGAGCTGGTGCTCACGGACCATCCGCTGGACTGCCTGACCTGCGAAGTGAGTGGCAACTGCGAACTCCAGACCGTGGCGGCCAAAGTGGGCATCCGTGGCGTGCGTTATCCGGCGGGCGCGAATCATCTCGACCGTGCGAAGGACCATTCTCACCCTTACATGACCAGCGAGCTGTCGAAGTGCATCAACTGCTCCCGCTGCGTGCGTGCTTGTGATGAAATCCAGGGCCAGCATGTGCTCTCGATGCATGGTCGCGGCTTCAACGCGAAGATCATCAAGGGTCTCGACCAATCCTTCGCGGACTCGGAGTGCGTTTCCTGCGGAGCTTGTGCGCAGGCATGCCCGACCTCGGCTATTAGTGACGTGTTCTTCTCGAAGTCCATCGAGGCCACGAAGAAGACCCGCACGATCTGCACTTACTGCGGCGTCGGTTGCAATCTCAACGTGTCCACCAAGGGCGATCAGGTGCTCAGCATCCAGGCTCCCGTCGATGCCGAGGTGAATCATGCGCACACCTGCTTGAAGGGCCGCTTTGCCTTCAAGTTCTACAATCACAAGGATCGCCTGCGGAAGCCGCTCATCCGTCAGGCCGATGGCAGCTTCAAAGAAAGCACCTGGGACGAGGCCTACGACCACATCGTGGCGAACCTCACTCGCATCAAAAACGAGCACGGTGGCAACGCGGTGGCAGGCATCTCGTCCGCACGCTGCACGAACGAGGAAAACTACCTCATGCAGAAGTTCATCCGCCATGTGATGGGCACGAACAACATCGACTGCTGCGCCCGCGTCTGCCATTCACCGACCGCCTGGGGCATGCAGAAGTCCTTCGGCACTGGCGCGGCCACGAACAGCTACGAGGACATCGAGCACACCCGCTGCATCATGGTCATCGGCGCGAATCCGACCGAGGGCCACCCCGTCACCGGCGCACGCCTGAAGCAGCACATCATGAAGGGCACGCCGCTCATCGTGATCGATCCGCGCAAGATCGAGCTCGTGCCGTATGCCAAGCATCACCTCCAGCTCCGCCCCGGCACGAATGTCGCGCTGTTGAACATGTTCGCCCGCTGCATCCTCGATGCCGGATTGGTGAAAACCGAGTTCGTCCGCAAGCGCTGCGAAAACTGGGAGGAGTTCGAAACCGGCCTCAAAGCGCTCGATTTGCCCGAACTGGAAAAAATCACCGGCGTGCCGCTCGAAACCGTCCGCGCCGCCGCTCTCGAATACGCCAGCGCGGAGGCCGCCATGAGCTTCCACGGCCTCGGCGTGACGGAACACGAGCAAGGTGCCAAAACGGTCATGCTCATCTCTAATTTGGCGATGATGACCGGCAACATCGGTCGTCCCGGCGTCGGCGTGAACCCGCTGCGTGGCCAAAACAATGTCCAAGGTGCCGCCGACATGGGCTGCCAGCCACATCAAGGCGCAGGCTACTTTGAGATGAACGATCTCGAGGTGCAGAAACGCTACAGCGACTTCTACGGCACACCCACACCCACCGAACCCGGCTGGAAGATCCCGCAGATGTTCGATGCGGCCATCGAAGGCAAATTGAAGGCTCTCTGGCTCATGGGCGAAGATGTCGTGCAGACCGATCCCGATGCGCATCACGTCCGTCATGCCATGGAAAGCCTGGAGTTCCTCGTCGTGCAGGAGATTTTCATGACCGAGACGGCCAAATACGCCAGCGTCATCCTCCCCGCGTCCTCCTTCCTCGAAAAGAGCGGCACCTTCACCAATGCCGAGCGCCGCGTGCAGCGCGTGAACGCCGCCGTGAAACCGCTGGAAGGCACCAAGCCCGACGGCCAGATCATGTGCGAAGTTTTGCAGCGCTTCGGCTTCCCGCAGGCCGATTACACGCCCGATGGCGTGCTCGCCGAGGTCGCCGCCATCGTGCCCTTCTTCAAAGGCATCACCTGGGCCAATCTCGACATCAACGGCAAGCAGTGGCCCGTGCAAGAAGGCGGCGTGGACACGCAAATCCTTCACCAGACCGAGTTCAAGCGCGGCAAAGGCCACTTCCATTACTTCGACTGGAAGGAGTCCACCGAGCTGAAGACCAACGGTGCCGAGTTCCCCTTCATCCTCACCACCGGCCGCATCTTGGAGCACTACAACTGCGGCACCATGACCCGCCGCACCGGGAATAGCGAGATCGTCGCGCAGGACTATCTCTCCCTCAATCCCGCCGATGCCCAGCGCAAATCCATCCGCACCGGCGACCGCGTCCGCCTCAGCAGCGCCCGTGGCGAAGTCGAGCTCGAAGCCCGCGTCACCGATGAAGTGAAGCCCGGCATCCTCTACACCACCTTCCACTTCCCCGACGCCATGGTGAACAACGTCACCGGCCAAGGCTGCGACGCCGACACGATGTGCCCCGAATACAAAGTCATCGCCGCCGATGTCGAATTCGTCAGCGCCGGCAAGCCGAAGAAGAAGCGGATGATGGAGATGTCCTAAATCTGGAGTGGCGACGATTCGTCGCCAATTCCTCATTCCCTGCCGACGAGTCGTCGGCCCTCCCCATGTCACGCGTTCTCATCGCCACGGATCTCCATCAGCGGGCTGTGCTGTATGAGTCACTGGTGAGTCTGTGTGACGAGGTGAAGCCGAATGCGGTGATTCTCGGCGGTGACTTCCTGCATGGGACGGGGCTGCTGCCATATGGGAAAACGCGGCAACTGACGCCGACTCAGTGTGCGGTGGAATTGGAGCCGATTTCAGTGCCGATCTTGTTCGTGCGTGGCAATCACGAGGACGAGAACTGGTTCGAATTTCGCTCGGCGTGGAAATCTCTGCGTCAAACGGCTCCGCTACGGCTGAACGGCTCCTTCGCCGAAATCGGGAACGTCGGCGTGATCGGCTTCCCGTGTGCGATGGGGCAGGAGGAGGCCTTTTCGGAGGGCGAACCGCTCGGAGGCGAGCATTACGGCTTTTGGCTTCCACAACTGCTCGAAGACCACGGCGATGCCGCACGGCAGCTTTGGGTCATGCACGAGCCACCGACGGGCACGCGGCTGTCTGCGGCCGGTTCGTTAGTGGAAGGTCATGCGTGGTGGCGGGAGGCGATTGAGGAGCATCAGCCGCGTTTGGTCGTCTGTGGGCATGATCACGGCACGAGCATCCGAAATGGCGTGTGGCAGGAGCAGATCGGTCGCACGACGGTCGTCAATGTGGGCCAGAACATGGATGGGCCGCTGCATGCGACGCTGGTCCTTGAAAAAGATGGTGTGATGGGCTGCGAACGGCTGGTCCAAAGCTGAAGAGCCAACCCTGACGCATTTCGCCCACTCTTTGTCGTGGAGTCAGGCAGGCGAGAGCCGTTATGATGGGCACATGAAGCCTCTGCTCGCTCTCTTCCTTCTTTCCGCCACCTCCTTGGCCGATGACTCGGCCAAACTCAGCGCCGTGTTCGCCAAAGACGGCGTCGTGACGATTCCGGCGGGTGATTACCATCTTGATGGCACGCAGCCGATCCCGCTGCGCTCAAACACGACCGTTATGGCCAACGGCGCACGCTTCATCCTGCCGGAGACGCTGCCGGATCAGGCTCGTGTGGTGCTCTTTGCCGGGGAAAACATCGCGCACTTTGCCTGGCATGGCGGCGAGTTCGTTGGGCATGTGTTTGATCCGGCGCAGAAGGAAAACTCATGGGAACCGAATGCGAACACGAAGGGCATTGAGATCACCACCACCGTCGCGGGAGGCACGCATGACCTCTTGTTTCGCGAGGTGAAGTCGAACGGCATGGCCGCCGCGGTCATTGGTGTGCATGGGAAGTATGGCAAGAGCAGCGAGAGCGAGGTGGAGCACTATGCCGAGCGTGTCGCGCTCGAAAGCTGCACGCTTTTGCGCAGTGGGAAGTTCATGTGGGACTACGGCTACCTGTGGCAGATCATGACCTACCCCGAGGCCTACGAGCCTTGGGAGGTCGAACGGGCCAAAAAGTACTTCCGCACCGATCTCATGCGCGACGCAACCTTCAGTGGCGATCTCGTGAAGTTCGACAACACGATCAAACCCATCGCCATCAGTGCCACTGAGGAGCCAAAAGAGGCCATCACCTTCCTGGGAGCTGATTTGCCGAAAAACATCGTCCGCGGCCTGCAATACTTCGTCGTCGAGTCCACGCCCGAGCACATCCAAATCGCCGAAAAACCCGGCGGAGCGCCGATTCGCTTCGAGGGCGACGGCAGCGGCGCTATGGCCTTCAACATCCAGGCCACCTACCTCGCCGCCTATGCCCCGACCGGCAGCGGACCCGGCAAAGGTGCTTTTGACATCGTCGGCGCACGCGAGGTGCGCGTCACCGGTTGCCAGCTCAGCGCCATAGGCGACACGATGCACATCCAGCGCTGCCGGAACATCGTCTTCGCAAATAATCACATCCTCGGCAGCCGCATGGGCGCGTTCTTTTTGGCCGAGTTCTGCCAAAACGCCACCATCACCGGCAATCTCGTCGACGGCACCAACGGCAGCCGCGTCATCAGCGTCGAGAAAAGCTGCACGGACGTCACCATGACCGGCAACACCTTCCGCAACGGAGGTCGCGGTGCCTGGATCAACCAGCCCGTGAACTTCGTCATGACTGGCAACGTCTTCATCAACAACACCACCAAAAACGAGCCCGACATGCGCCGCGGTCGCATCGCCTTCCAAACCGCGAAGCCAGGCACTTTTCCCGAGCTTTACTTCACGCTTTACGAGCCCGGAGCCTCCTACGGCCCCATCATCGTGAAGGACAACCTCTTCCAGCTCGGTGCCCACTGCCCCGAAGAAGCCGTGACCTTTGCGCCAAATGGCCATGACCTCGTTTTCACGGGGAACACCTTCCAGCGAACCGGTGAACGGGTTGGAAAACCCGTTCTACTCAGCGTCGATCCCACCTGCACGCGCAGCGCCATCGACGACAACCTCGGTTCCACGACCGTGAAGAAGCCCGTCGATTTCAACCACGGGCGGCGTTAAAACTCCCCACCATGCTCTTCCGCCTCATCACCCTCCTCACGCTCGCTTTTGTCACGTCGGCTCGTGCCGAGCAGTTTGTGCTCTTTGATGTGACCTTCACCTTCACGCAGGATGACGCGTTGAACTCGAAGCCGAGCCAGTCGCACTACTATCTCAAAGACGACCGCCTGAATCCGCAGCGTCCGAAGGATTGGACGGCACCGGTCGATTACCGCAACGGCACGGTGCATCTGCGACTCGAAGTGCTCGAAAAACCGGCGGGCGATCAGCCGACGTCGTGGAGCGTGTGCTATATCCCTTACAAAGGCCAAAACCACGGCTACGGCTGCATCGGCACGGGGGCGTATTCGAAGACGGGCGTGATCGAGAAGGATCTCGACATGACGAAGTTCTGGCAGAACAACGACATCCTCTGGAGCGAAGGCATCAAAGAGATGCACCTCGTGCTCAAGGACGACAAAAATCTCCACGCCCACAAGCGCCCCGATCCGGAGAAGTTCTTCCCCACGAAGGTTCGCATGACGCTGATCCAGGTATCCAAGGGCGCGACGTATGATCCGAAGCTCGTGCCCGGATTGCCTGCCGCGAACTGAGCGAAAAAATCCGCGCTCTAGGCATGACGAACGTTGCTTTCCATGCACTGTTCGGTCGAACTCATGGAACTCACTCGCAAACTCGAAATCCTGGCCGATGCGGCGAAGTATGATGCGTCCTGCGCCAGCTCCGGCGCGGCGCGTAAGGACTCGCGGGACGGAAAAGGTATCGGCTCCACCGGCGGTATGGGCATCTGCCACAGCTACACGCCGGATGGGCGCTGCGTGTCGCTGCTGAAGGTGCTCTTAACCAACGCCTGCCTCTACGACTGCCACTACTGCATCAATCGCCGCTCCAGCAATGTGCAGCGGGCACGCTTCACGCCCGAGGAGGTCGTGCAGCTCACACTCGACTTCTACAAGCGCAACTACATCGAGGGCCTCTTCCTCAGCAGCGGCATTGTGCGCAGCGCGGATTACACGATGGAGCAGGTCATCGAGGTCGCGCGACAACTCCGCGAGGTGCATCACTTCCGCGGCTACATCCATCTCAAAACCATCCCCGAGGCCTCGCAGGCCCTCATCGACAAGGCCGGGCGCTACGCCGACCGCATCAGCATCAACATCGAGCTGCCCTCGCAGCAGAGCCTCGACCGCCTCGCGCCGGAAAAGAACCTCACGAACACGAAGCAGGCCATGCACGGCATCCGCGAGCGCATCGACGAAAACCTCGCGGCAAAAAAAGAGTCGCGGCAGATCGTGAACCGCCCGCGAGTCAAAGCGCCCGTCTTTGCCACCGGCCAGAGCACGCAGATGATCGTCGGCGCGGACGACAGCAGCGATGCGCTCGTGCTGCACCGCGCCGATGAGCTGTATCGCGACTGCCGACTGCGCCGCGTTTACTACAGCGGCTTCAGCCCCATCCCCGAGCCCAGCGTGCTGCTGCCCATCAAGCCGCCGCCGCTCGTCCGCGAGCATCGTTTGTATCAGGCCGACTGGCTGCTGCGCTTCTACGGCTTCGATGTCGGCGAGCTGCTGCCCAAAGAAGATCCCAATCTCGATCTCGACCTCGATCCCAAGCTCGCGTGGGCCTTGCGAAATCGCGCCGTCTTCCCGGTGGACATCAACCGCGCCTCGCAGGAGCTGCTCTGGCGCATTCCCGGCCTCGGCACGGTGAATGTCGCGCGCATCCTCGCCGCGCGACGCTGGTCGCGTCTCACGCTCGCCGATCTCCAGCGCATGCGCGTGAACCTTAAAAAAGTGCAGCCCTTCATCATCGCCGCCGATCACCGCCCGCGCATCGCCCTGCTCGAAAGCCCGAACCTCCGCCAGCACTTCCTCCCCGGCCCCCGCCAGCTCGAACTCAATTTCACTGCCCCGCCTCCCACCACACCTGCTGATGCCGCGATGGCACTCAGTGGCCAGATATGACTCACGCCGCCCAAATCCAGCCCACTTTCGAAGCCTGGCGTGCCAAGGCCCGCGAGCTTCTGCGGCATGGTGTGTCGCCGGAAAACGTCGATTGGGTGGACGCCTCGCAAACCGCCAGTTTGCTCACCGAAGAGCCAACGGAGTATCAAATCGCCCCAAACGCCTCCGTTAAGGTTCCCGCCGAGTTTTTGCGCCTCGCCGCCAACGTTTGCGCTCACACCGACGAGCGACGTTTCGCCATCCTGTATCGCCTTTTGCATCGTTTGACGCTCGGCGGCGAAAAACACCTCCTTGGCATGCCTTCCGATCGCGACGTACATCAATGCAACATGTGGGCGAAGGCCGTGAGCCGCGACATCCACAAAATGCACGCCTTCGTGCGCTTCCGCCTCGTCGGCGTGAACGAGCAAAATGGCCGCGAGCAGTTCGTGGCCTGGTTTGAGCCCGAGTATCGCATCACACGCCTTGCTGCGCCGTTTTTCGAGAAACGCTTCGCCGGCATGGAGTGGTCGATTTTGACCCCCGACGAGTGCGCGAGCTGGGACGGCGAAAAACTCAGCTTCATGCCTGGCATGAGCCGCCACGATGCTCCCGCCGCCGATGCGCACGACGATCTCTGGCGCACCTACTACCGCAGCATCTTCAATCCCGCCCGCCTCAAGGTGCAGGCCATGCAATCCGAGATGCCGATGAAGTATTGGAAAAATCTGCCCGAGGCCGAAATTATCCACGATCTGATCGCCAGCAGCGAAAAACGCGTCCGCACCATGATCGCCACCCCCGAGCGCCCCGTGAAGCCCGCGCTGGACAACGCGTATCTGAAGTCGCTGCGACAGAAGCCGCAAAAATCATGATCATGGCACCAGCGGCACAATCTCCCGCGCCTTCTTCAAATCCGGCCTCGCAGGCCGAGGATCAAACCAGCGATCCTTCGGCGTGGGCGCTTTGGCATCGAGATAGGCACCGAGACGCATTCGCAGGGCTTCAAAGGCAGGCTGTGTGTCTTTGCCAAACTGCGACTTGCCAGCGTCTTCCTCATTTTTCTTCACGAGTGTGGCGCTGAGGCCAGGAATGGCTCGCACGGCGGCCATGACGCTCTCGCGGCTCTCCCCACTGACGGCGCTGTATTGCGTGAGATACTCGACGAGCTGCTGACCGGCGCGGAAGGTCTTCAGGCGCAGGCTGGGCACGGGGCCGTTGTCGGTGGGGTAGAGCACGGAGAGCTCGTCGGGCGTTTGCCAGGCGTCGGCTTTCCCGATGGTGTTCCAGGGCACCACGCCATCCGCGCCGAGCGACCAGGCCTCGACGCACCACGCGGCGTTGGCGATGTTCGGCGTGCCAATGGCGTTCGCGCTGCCATACATGTAGTAGAGATTGCCGCAGTCCTTGGCGCGACGCTGAATGCGCGGCCAGTAGTCGCGCAGCACGCCGCTGACGACTTCGACGTTCACGCAGTGATCGAGCAACTCGCGCTGCCACTGCGGGCGGGAAATGTCGGCGCGATAGGTGAGGTGGATGTTCTTGAACGGCTCGGTGGCCTTCCAGAACTCTCGACCGTAGTGGCGGATGGCCCAAAAGTCCTGCGTGTGCACCGGTTCATCGAAAATCCACGCCGCGGTGCATTTGCGCCAGTCGTCCTTTTTGAAGTACACCTTGTTGTTGAGGTAGAATTCAAACATCGGCTCCGTCCAGCCTTTCGCTTCGAAGTGCCGCGCAATCTCCGCCGACATCGCGCGGAACTGCGTCCAGTAGGCCTCATCGAACGCGCTCTCGATCCAGTAGCCGCCTTGGAAGTGCTCGTCGTGCTTCATCGGCCAGTTCTCGTTCAGCAGGAGGTAATACGCCTCCACCGGCACCGCGCCGCGTGGGAGATCGGTGAAGGCGCTGCCATCGAGCAGCGGGCCGAACTCGGCATCGAACTTCGTCCAGTCCCACTTCCCATCGCCACCGAGCTTTGGCGCGGGTTCGTCCACCTTGCCCGTCCAGCCGTAAGGCAACTGATTCAGCACCACGCGATGCTCATGCGCGAGCCGGTAGTAGTCACGCACATGCCCCGGCAGGCCGTAGGCGTTCATCTGCGGCAGGAACGACAGGCGATCCGGCAGCGTGAAGTTCCAAACCGTGACCGTGAAGGGCATCACGGTGCCATTCACCGTCACCGTGCCGCCGTGTTTGCCTGCGGGTGTGTTTTTGGGAATGTGGAGCTCGATGAAGGTGTCATCACCCGTGCCCGGCATGAGCGGATCATGCATGCCACCGACCTTCGGCATCGAGTAGAGCTTCACGCTCAAGCTTGGCGCTTTGACGATGGCCGGACCCGCGACCGAAAAACCCATCGTTTCGCCCTTCGCGGCGAAAAAGTGCGTGGAGGCCAGTTCGGAGCCGAAAACGTCTTTCGCGGGCAAATTCGGCTTTTCATCTGAAAGGGCGGGAATGGGCGGAAAGGTGACCGGATTGACCTGAGTGACCGGATGGACGGTTTTTGGAGCCTCCACCGCACCATCTTCGAGCCACAGCGTGAAGTAGGGCTTGTGGATGCGCTTGTCCTCGATGCTCGAAACGTAGCGGTTCACGAAATTCGTGAACTTCACCGCATCACCCTCCCGCGTGTATTCGTTGCCGATGTCGTCGATGACATAAAAGCCATGCGAACGGCCATCGAGCCTCGCCTGGGCCACTTCGGGCGCGATGGGGATGACCTGCCAGCCTTCCGCATCCGGCGCGGAGGCCTCGCCAAAGCCCCACAGCGATCCGCCTTCGCCGCAAACGACGCTGGTCATGTCGGGATCGTTGTTGCCCCAGCGCAGCTCACCGGTTTTCGCCCATGCGAAAGAACTCGCGCCCGGTGTCTTCGCGTAGCTGCTGCCGGTGCCTTCCACCCAATCCTGCGAGATCGTGGAAACCGTCGTCCGCCGCAGTGGGGCCTCTGGCGACGCGAGATGCACATGCAGTTGCGCTTTGACGATCTTCTTCCCGCGCAGCGCCACCGGATCAAAGTCGATGAGAAAGAACTCCTGGATGCCCTTCAGCTTCAGCCGGTGCGATCCGCCATTGTTCCCCTCCACCTCCTTCGAATAAGCGGAGATCCATAGGTCACGCGAGACTTCGACGCGTTGCTGCGCGTGCAAAGTGAAGGCGGTCAGGAGGGAGAGAGCGATGCGTGTGATCATGGTGGCGGGTGACAATACGAAGAGAATGCTCTCCGCATGTCATCCGAATCCATCAGCAAGCGGCTGAGTTGCGGCTTCTCGAAAGCGCCGGAGGCCCGGCGCACTCCAGGACGCTATCGCGACCATTCACCCGCTCGTGTCAGTGATGACAAGCTCACCCGCTGATGCCCGTCAGCGTCGAAATTCGACGGGCTGAGCCACTGCTCGAAGGCGGCACGCAGCACGGGCCATTCTTTGTCGATGGCGGCATACCACGCGGTGTCGCGGTTGCGGCCTTTGCGCACGGTCGCTTGGCGAAAGATGCCTTCAAAGGACAGGCCGAGACGCAGCGCGGCCTTGTGCGAGGGTTCATTGAGTGAATCGCACTTCCACTCGTAGCGGCGGTAGCCAAGCTCGAAGGCGTGGCGCATCATGAGAAACATCGCCTCCGTGGCGGCGGGCGTGCGTTGGAGTCTGGGTGAGAAGTTCAAATGGCCGACCTCGATGCTGCCACAGTCGGGTGTGATGCGCAGGTAGCTCGCCACGCCCACTGCTTCGCCGCTCGCGGCTTCCACGATGGCGAAAAAGAGCGGATCTGGGCCGAGGCACTGTTTTTCCAGCCACGTAACATATTCCTCAAACTCGATGAACGGCCCGTAAGGCAGGTAAGTCCAGTTGGCGCCGGTGGTGTCGAGTGCGTTCGCCTCGAAAAGCTGCCGCGCATGCTTTTCCACCTCCAGCGGCTCCAGCCGGCAAAAACGGCCCTGGATGACCTCACGCGCCGGTGCCGGCGGCGGCTTCCAGTCGAGGACGGGTCCGCCAAGGGGCTGGTTTGGGTGGTCAGACATGGCGTGGCATCCGTCCGCCTGTTCGTGCGCAGCCTCAAGCAATTCCCAACATCGACGCGAGAAGCTGAGATGGCATCATTCGCGCATGCAAATGCGGAAGGGCTTACTTCCAGTTCACCTTCACCTGCTGTTCGCGGCCGTTGCGGTCGTGGTATTTCACGAAGCCGTGCTCGACGCCGAACTCGTGGACGCATTTGGTCACCTTCACATCGTAGCAGCAGTATTCGGCGATCTTTGCCACGAGGCCCTGCTGCCACCACTTCAATGCATCCAGGCCATCGGCGGTCTTGCCTGTGCCGAGCGTGGCAGCGGCGACGGCATCGAGCTTGATGCGATGGCCGAGGTGTTTTTCGAGATCGACGAGGAGGTCGAAGCTGTGGAGCTGATCGCGGAAGTCGAAGAGGCTGTGGCCCATGAGCACCTCGTAATCGAAGCTGATGTGGTTGAAACCTACGACGAGATCGGCACGGCGGAGTTGGTCGATGAGAGCCTGGGTCTCGTCCTCCGTGTAGATCATGTATTCCTGCAGCTTGGTGCTGTAGGTACAGGCCACGGAGATGCCCATCAGGTGCTTGTTGCCCCAACCGCCCACATCATTGGCCGTGCGGCGTGTTTCGAGGTCAAAATAAACGATGTCGCGGGCCATGCGCTCGGATGGAGGTGCGTGGCTCAGCCGATGCGGTACACGATGCGAGCCTTGTCCATGTCGTAGGGGGACATTTCGAGCTTCACGGCATCCCCGATGACGAGGCGGATGAATTTTTTGCGCATCTTGCCGGAGATGTGGGCGAGCACTTCGTGGCCATTGCCGCGCAGTTTCACGCGAAACATGGTGCCGGCGAGCACGGAGGAGATCACGCCTTCGAGTTCGATGGCTTCCTCTTTCGGCTTCACTTCCGGCGGTGGCTCGGGGCGACGCTGCGGCGGGGCGCTACGAGGAGGTGGAGGGGCGGGGCGAGGCTGATTGCCACCCACGATGCCACGAGGCGGACCGCTGCTGTTGCCACCGACGATGCCACGAGGTGGACCACTGCTGCCCGTGCGGGCCGGCCCCGTGCCTCCGACGATGCCACGCGGTGGTCCACTGCTGCGGCCAGGAGGGCCGGAGCGTGAGTTGTGATTCGAGGGGCCGCGGTTCGGGGGGCGATTCTGCATAAGGGAAAGTACGAGAGAAAAACTAGGCGGGGAGGATGTACCCTCAAACGGGGATGACAAGGCGGAAAATCGCCAAAGCCCGGCGGCCAAGAGCGTCACTTTGGCATGGGTGGTCAGGAAGGCTGGACTTTGGGAGTCGGAAAAAGTGGTTGCGTCTCCTCCGAAAGTCTCCACTGTCCGCCCCCGCTCGAATCCCCACCCTTTTTCCACCCCGTATCATGGCCGTCGTTATCCGTCTCCGTCAAGAAGGTGCCAGGCACCGCCCTGTCTTCCGCATCATCGCTACCGACAAGCGCGTCCGTCGTGATGGCCGCTTCCTTGAGATTCTCGGCACTTATGATCCCCAGAAGGGCATCGAAAACGCCACAGTGAAGCTCGATCGCGTGCAGGACTGGGTTTCCAAAGGCGCCAAGCCTTCCGACACCGTCGCCAGCATCATCAAGCACGCCACCAAGGCTGCTGCCTGATATTAGTCCGGCTCGATTCGACGCCTTTTTTCAAAGAACCCGGTGCCTGTCAATGGACCGGGTTCTTTTGTTTGCTCTCTGATTCACCCGTTTCATTCTCCCCGCCATGGACGCCCCTGAAGCCCTTCGCGAATTCCTCTCCTACGTCGTCGCCAATCTGATCGACCACCCCGAGCAGGCCACCATTGCCGTTGGTCCGGGATCAAACGGGGCCACCAGCTACCGTGTGCAGCTTGCCAAAGATGACGTGCGGCATGTGATCGGTAAAAACGGCATGACCGTGAGCGCCATTCGTTCGCTGCTGAATGTGGCGGCGGAAAAGCATGGCATCAAAATCTCCCTCCGAGTGGACCCGGTGAAGGACGATGAACTGATCGCGGAAGCCTCTCCGGCATCCGAAAGCCCCGCCGCGTGAAGGCTGGCTCCCCGGTGAAACCACCGCATTGCTGATTGCATGCCCGTAGCGGCAGCGTACCCATCTGCCGCCATGCTTCACAACGTCTATTTCTGGCTCAAGCCCGACCTCACCGCCGATCAACGTGCCACCTTTGAATCGGAACTCGCCCTGCTTCCGAAGATCAGCTACCTCGCCCACGGGTTCGTTGGCAAACCGGCTCCCACGGAGAAGCGCCCCGTCACGGATCACTCGTTCAGCTATTCCATCTCGCTGCTTTTCAAGACCATGGAGGACCACGAGTTTTACCAGAAGGGCTGCCCGGATCACCAGCGCTTCGTGGACACCTGCAAGACCTTCTGGGAGCGCGTCGTCGTGTATGACAGCTCACCCTTGAGCTGAGTTTTACCTCTTCCAGCCATGTCTTACACCTTCCCCAAGTCGGCGGAGCTCTTCGCTCGTGCTCAAAACAGCATCGCCGCCGGCGTGAACAGCGGCATCCGCAAGATGGAGGCCCCCGTGCCGCTGTATTTCGATCACGGCAAGGGTTCGCGGCTCTTTGATTTGGATGGAAATGAGTACATCGACTTCCAGATCGGTCAGGGAGCTATTTTGTATGGTCACGCGCCGCAAGGCATGGCCGAGGCGATCTCCGCGCAGGCCTTCAAAGGCACCCACTGGGCCGCGCAGAGCGAGCTGGAGATCGAAGTGGCCGAGCGACTGCAAAAAATGATCCCGGGAGCTGAGCGGGTGCGCTTTAACAACAGCGCCACTGAGGTCGTCCTCTCCGCGCTGCGTCTCGCGAGGGCGCACACGGGCCGCCCGCTCATTTTGAAGTTCGAGGGCCACTACCACGGCTGGGCCGATGAAGGTCTCGTCGGTTTCGCCCCGCCGCCTGACAAATGGGGCAGCGAAGAGGACCCCACGCGACTGCATCCCAGCCAGGGCGTCATTCCCGAGGTGCTGAACACCTTTGTTGTCGCCCGCTGGAATGATCCCGAGCACCTGCGCCAACGCGTCAAAGAACATCACGGCCAGATCGCCGCGATCATTTTTGAGCCGGTGCTGTGCAACACCGGCTGCATGCCGCCTGTGCCCGGCATGATCGACACCATCCGCGAGCTTTGCGATGAAAACGGCATCGTCATGATCGCCGATGAAACCATCACCGGCTTTCGCTTCGGGGCCGGCTGTGCGCAGACCTTCCTCGGCTTCAAGCCTGATCTGACCGTCCTCGGCAAGGCCGTCGGCGGTGGCGTGCCCTTCGCGGCCCTCGTCGGCAAAGAAGCATTCTTCGCCAAGATCATCAGCGGCCAGGTGGTGCATGCCGGCACCTTGAATGCCAACCCGCTCTGCCTCGCCGCCGCGAAGTGGTGCCTCGATGAGGTCATCGCCCTTGGTGACAGCCATCCTGCCGGTGTCATTGATCTCGGCGAGCAGTTGATGGCCGGCCTCTGTCAGCTCGCCCAGCAGCATGCCGTGCCCGTTCTGCCGCAAGGCTTTGGTCTCGTCTTCCACTGCACCATGCTCAAGCCCGATGTCGAGGAAGGCCCCATCCTCGATTACCGCGACTACGTCCACCGCCACGACGCCCCACGCTGGGCGCACCTCCGCCGCTGCCTCCTCGAAGAAGGCGTCCGCGCCATCGAACGCGGCCTGTGGTTCATCTCCCTCGCTCATACCCAGGCGGACATTGATGAGGCGCTCAAGCGGGCTGAGAAGGCCTTCGCAAGGCATGCAGCCGAGTGGAAGGTCGCGTGATCCGGCTGAATATCGAATAACGAATAAGGAACTCCGAATGATGAAGGCTCAGAACTTCAAAATTCGAGATTCATGTTCGACATTCGATATTCAAACTCTGTGGTGAAAAACCATCGCAAACCTTCCGACATGCTTCAAAGGGTTCTCCCATCATGCTGATCTCCGAGATCTTTTACTCTGTGCAGGGCGAAGGGACGCTTGTGGGCGTGCCTTCGGTGTTTGTGCGGACCTCCGGGTGCAATCTGCGATGCCGCTGGTGTGACACGCCGTATGCGTCGTGGAAGCCCGAAGGCACGGAGATGAGCGTGGAGGAGCTTTTGCAGGCGGTGAATGCGCATCCGACGCGCTTTGTCGTCGTCACCGGCGGCGAGCCGATGGTGGCGAAGGAGATGCCGCGGCTGCTGCAAAGGCTGCGTGAAGCAGGAAAGCACATCACCATCGAAACGGCGGGCACCATCCCGCCGGAGGGCGTGGCCGGTGATCTGGCCTCCATCAGCCCGAAGCTGGCGCATTCGACGCCGGATGAGGCTGCCGCAGGCAAGGCCTGGGTGAATAAACATGAGCGCTTGCGGCTTCAGCCGGATGTTTTGCGGGCCTGGTGCTCGACGTATGACTTTCAGCTCAAGTTTGTCATCGCCAGTGAGGCGGATGTTTTGGAGGTGAAGGCCGTCATCGAGTCCATCGGTATCGAAATGCCCCCGGAGAAGGTTTTGCTCATGCCGGAAGGCATCACGCAGGAGGCGCTGAAAGCCCGGCAGATGCTGCTGGTGGATATTTGCAAACGCGAGGGCTGGCGCTACTCGCCACGGTTGCACATTGATCTCTTCGGCAACAAGCGCGGCACATGAGCCCGGCCTTCAAACGCAAAATCGGCCGTTTGCTCTGGACGCTGGTGCTTGTGACCTTGGTCGCGGTCGAGTTTTGGTTCCGTGCGGTTCGCGAGCCTGCGCCGCGCGAGCCTGTGGTGGAGGTTCAAATCCTCCAACCGCTCTCCGGCGTCCGCTTCATCGACGATGAGACCAACGATGGCGACAGCTTCGTCGTCGAGCATGAAGGTCAGAGGCTCGTGCTGCGGCTGTACTTCGTCGATTGCGCTGAAAAGCGGGAGTACAAACTCGTCGCTGGAAGGTTGAAGGATCAGGCCGGTTACTTCGGCGGCCTCAGCATCCCGCAGACACTGAAGCTCGGCCAGCAGGCGAAAGCCTTCACCGCCGATCTGCTGCGATCTCAGCCTTTCACCGTCTTCACCCGCTGGGAACGCGTCTATGACAGCGAGCGCATCTACACCGTCATCCGCTTCGATGATGGTGAAGATCTTGCGCACAAGCTGGTGCTTGCTGGCCTCGCCCGCATCCACACCAAGGGCGTGAACATGCCCGATGGCCGCAAAGCCAACGACTACGCAAACCACCTCCGCGAGGTCGAAAAGGAAGCCCGCGCCGCCCAACGCGGTGCCTGGGGCATGCCTCGCCGTGCTCCGAGCGCCGCGAAGAAGCAGTGACAAGTGGATGCGAAGCCGGAGCGATGCGGCCTGACTCGGAATCGTCAGCGCCCCCCCCCCTCACCCCAACCCTCTCCCCCGGCGTAAACTTGAACTGCGTTGGTGAGTCGTTGGCGGGGAGAGGGAGTGCTCTTTTCGGTCCCTCTCCCCGCGATCAGTATGCGGCGACTTCACCGCGTGATGCGGGGCTAGCGAAGCGCCGCGAAGCGAAAGGTTGGGTGAGGGGAAGTGCCGCTCGTGACCGAAAATGACAGCCCGGCCATTTTCCGCCGTATGAAGCTACCGACTTTCCCATGCACTCACCGCTATTTCGTCCATCAATGGACCGCCGGGCCTTTTTGACGGCTTCGACGGTGGGATTGGCATCGCTGGGATTCAAGGGTGGTGTGAAGGGTTCTACCGCGCCGACGGTTTCGCTGCCCACGCTGGCGAAACCGGCCAAATCGACGGTGCTGTTCTTCCTTTGCGGCGGCTCCTCGCACATCGACATGTGGGACATGAAGCCGGACGCGCCGCTGGAGTATCGCGGCGAGTTCAAACCGATCCGCACGACCGGCGAAGACATCGTTTTGTGCGAGCACCTGCCGCTGCTCGCCAAACAGGCGCATCGCTTTGCCATGATCCACGGCATCACCGATGGCGGTCGTGCCACGGGCGATCACCACGCCGGTTATTACTACAACCTCACCGGCCACGCCCCCGATCCCACCTTCAAGCAGCAGGGTAATGACCGCCGTCCCTATCCCGAGGACTGGCCTTACATGGGCAGCGTCGTCTCGATGAAGCGTCCGCAGCATCCCACTCTTCCTTCGCTCATCACACTGCCGCACAAGCCTAGCAAGCTGCCCTTCACGCGACCCGGCCAGTTCGCCGGACGCATCGGCATGGAGTTCGATCCGTTTTTGCTCAATGGCAGCTTCGAAGAGCCGCTGAACTTCGCCGCGCCCACCATCAGCATCGGCGGTAGCATGACCGCCGCACGCATGCAGGACCGCCAGGGCCTGCTCGCCGCTTTAAACAGCGCCCGCCGCGATCTCGATCACGAGGTGGCCATCCAAAACTATGCCAAGCAGCAGGAGCGAGCCTTTGATCTGCTCTCCTCCAGCAGCACGGTGAATGCCTTCGACATCCAATCCGAGCCACTGGCGCTGCGTGAGCGCTACGGGCAGGACATCAACGGCATGAGTCTCCTCATGGCCCGCCGCATGGTCGAGGCAGGCGTGCCCTTCATCACCGTCTTTTGGAAAGAGGACGAAGGCCTGCACAAGAAATGCAAAAGCGCCGGCGGCTGGGACACGCACGGAAACAACTTCAACTGCCTCCGCGATGACCTGCTGCCGCAGTTTGATCGCGGTTTCTCCGCCTTCCTCGAAGACCTCGCCTCGCGTGGATTGCTCGATGAAACGCTCGTGCTCGTCACCAGCGAGATGGGCCGCATGCCGAAAGTCGGAGATCGCCGCAGCGGCGGCCCGCTCGGCGCAGGTCGCGATCACTGGACCGCTTGCATGAGCGTCCTTATGGCCGGTGCTGGCATCAAAGGCGGCCAAGTCGTCGGCGAGACCGATGCCCGCGCCGAACTGCCCAAAGACCGCCTCATTTACCCCGAGGACATCACCAAGACCGTCTATTACGCCATGGGCATCGACAACCTCGACGCCAAAGACAAACTCGGCCGCACCTACAACCTCCTCGAAGAGGGCAAAGCGCTCACGGAGCTGTTTTGAAGGAAGTTGGCAGGTCGCATTCGCCCTCGGATTTGGCCTTGCGCGGGTTTGTTTTGGCGGGCAGTCTCCGCGCCCTTTCCCATGTCAGACTCTGCGAAAACCTCCATCGGCATCGATTTCGGCGGCACCTCTGTAAAGCTCGGCGTTTGCCGCGGCGATGAATTGCTCGTCACGGATGCCCCCATCCCCACCGCGAACTTTGCCGGCCCTGCGGCCCTCATCGGCGAGATGGCGGCCCGCGTGAGCAAGCTGCGTGAAGCCTACCCGGACATCTGCGCCATCGGCGTGGGCGTGCCGGGCCTCGTGGATTTCGATCACGGCTTCGTGCATGAGCTGACGAACGTCCCCGGCTGGAAGCATGTGCCGCTGAAGGCCATCCTGGGTGAAAAGACCGGCCTGCCCGTGCTCGTGGAAAATGACGCGAACGCCATGGCGTATGCGGAGTTCCGTTACGGAGCGGGTCGCGGCCTGAAGAATGTCATTGGCCTCACGATGGGCACCGGCATTGGCGGTGGCGTGGTGCTGGATGGGAAGATGTTTCGCGGCAGTGGCTTCGCCGCGGGCGAGATCGGCCAGATGAGCATTCACTTCGACGGCAAACCCGGCCACTACGGCAATCTGGGTGCCCTCGAAAAATACACCGGCAATCAGCAGATCGCCGAGCATGCCGTGCTGCGCTACGCCGAAGCTGGCATCACGAAAGACATCGACGACTGCACGCCAAAAATGATCGCCGCCGCCGCTCAAGCCGGTGACGACATCGCCCGCCAGATCTGGGGTGAGATCGCCGATTGGCTAGGCACCGCGATCTCCAGCATCGCGTGGCTTTTAAATCCCGACGCCTTCGTCATCGGTGGTGGTGTGGCCCAGGCCGGCGACCTCATCTTTGATCCGCTGAAGCGCAAGGTGCAGAGCATGCTCAGCACCGTGGTCTGGGAGCGTCTGCAAATCGTGCCTGCCCGCTTTAGCAATGAAGCCGGCATCATCGGCAATGCCGCCCTCGCGGCCGATGCGGTGTAGAGAAGCGCCTCGGTATGACGCCCCTTTTCGTCCCCTCAGATCACTTCCGTGAGCTCGCTCCGAGCGACCTCTTCCCCGATGCCTCGCGTCCGCTGGAGATCGATCTCGGCTGCGGAGATGGCACTTTCCTTCTCGGCATGGCGGCGCATCACCCGGAGCGTGATTTTCTCGGGCTGGAACGCATGCTGGGCCGTGTGAGCAAAACGGCGCGGAAGATCGCGGTGCAAAAGCTCTCGAATGCTCGCATCATGCGTCTCGAAAGCGCCTACACCGTCGCGTGGCTGCTGCCACGAGCCAGCGTGAGTCGGCTGCACCTGCTCTGTCCTGATCCGTGGCCGAAAAAGAAGCACGCTGCCCGCCGCCTGGTGAATCAGGCCGAGTTCCTCGATGGCCTCGTGCGCACCTTGAAGCCAGGAGGCGAGTTTTTGCTCAAGACGGATGACCAACCTTACTTTGAAGATGCGCTGCTCAGCCTCGAATCTCGTGCGCATCAGTTTGAACGGCTCGATTGGCCCGAGGATGCCTTCTTTTATCCCACCACGGACTTTGAGCAAAGCTGGCTCGATGTCGGCCGCGTCATTCACCGGGCACGTTGGAGGCTGAAATCGGCCTGAGGCGGCCGCTCGCAAGGGAAGTTCATACCGATTTGCCCGGATGAGCATTCCACAGTGGATTTCAGCGGGTGGAAATGTTTCACTCCGCCACATGCTCCGAACTGCCTTCGCCCTCCTCGCTCTTGTTTCGACCGTTTTCGCCCGCCAGCCGAATGTGGTGCTCATTTTGGCGGATGACCTCGGCTATGCGGACCTGGGTTGCTTTGGCTCTCGCACGATCCAAACGCCGCACCTTGACAAGCTGGCGGCGGAAGGCGTGAAGGGGACGAGCTTTTATGTGTCGCAGGCCGTGTGCAGCGCCTCGCGGGCCTCGCTGATGACGGGCTGCTACGCGAACCGCGTGGGCATGCAGGGAGCGCTGAATCACACCAGCCGCGAAGGTTTGAACCCCTCCGAATGGACGCTGCCGGAGATGCTGAAGGAGAAAGGCTATGCCACGGCGGCCTTTGGCAAATGGCACCTGGGCACGCGGATGATGTTTCATCCGATGAAGAACGGCTTCGATGAGTTTCTGGGCATCCCTTACTCGAACGACAACACCAAGTACCATCCCTCGCTCGCCAAAGAGATGCCGCCACTGCCGCTCTACGATGGCCTGAAGGTCATCGAGAACGATCCCGATCAGAGCCTCTTCACCCAGCGCTTCACCGAGCGGGCCGTGGCTTTCATTGAGAGGCACAAGGCGGAGCCGTTCTTCCTTTATGTGCCGCATGTGATGCCGCACGTGCCCATCTTTGCCTCCGAAAAATGGCGCGGGAAATCCGGCGCCGGGCTTTACGCGGATGTCGTGCAGGAGCTGGATGATTCCGTGGGCCAGATCGTGGATGCCGTGAGCCGCTGCGGGCTGGGTAAAGACACGCTGATCCTCTTCTTCTCCGACAACGGCCCCTTCCTCAGCTACGGCAATCACGCTGGCTCCGCCAAGCCGCTGCGTGAGGGCAAGCTGACGAGTTTCGAGGGCGGTGTGCGCGTGCCTTTCATCGCCCGCTGGACCGGTCGCCTGCCTGCGGGCCGCGAATGCGCGGAGCCAATGATGGAGACGGATCTGCTGCCAACTGTCGCCGCGCTCGTCGATGGCAAGATGGTGGAAAAGAAGATCGACGGCCAAAACATCCTGCCCGTGCTCGAAGGCGGTGCGTCACCGCATGAGGCGCTTTATTTTTACAGCGGCGATGAATTGCAGGCGGTGCGCAGCGGCTCGTGGAAACTGCATTTTGCGCATCCCTACATCTCCGTGGATGGCGAACCGGGCCGCGATGGCAAACCAGCCCGTTTTGGTCTGATGAAGCCGAAGTCGATCACGCAAAGCGGCATCGACGGCATCGCCACGCGTCATGGGTATGCGGTGAAACAGCAAAAGACGGTGCTTTACGATCTCAGCCGTGATCCTGGCGAGTCGGAGGATGTGGCCGCGCAGCATCCCGAGATCGTCGAGAAGCTCCAAAAGCTCGCCACCGGCATGCGCGGCGATCTCGGCGATGCGCTGACGAAGACCAAAGCCACCGGCGCGAGGCCCGTGGGACGTGACAACTAATCTGCCCCCTTCCAAATCATGCGCCTCGTCATCCAACGCGTCTCTGAAGCCTCCGTCACCATCGACAACGCTGTCACCGGCCGCATCGGGGCCGGTTTGATGATCCTTTGTGGCATCAAGAACGATGACACCGCCGAGGATGTGGCCTGGCTGGTGCAGAAGGTCACGCAGATGCGCATCTTCAGCGATGCGGAGGGAAAGATGAATCTCAGTGTGAAGGACATCTCTGGCGGACTGCTCGTGGTGAGCCAGTTCACGCTGCACGCCAGCACGAAGAAGGGAAACCGCCCCAGCTTCATCCGCGCCGCGAGGCCGGAGCAGGCCATCCCGCTGTATGAGCAGTTCATGAGCGCCCTGGAGTACGACACTGGCCGGAAGGTCGAGCGCGGCGTCTTCGGCGCTGACATGAAGGTGGCCCTCATCAACGACGGCCCGGTGACCATCCTGATCGACTCGCGGGCACGCGAGTAACCTTGCCCCCTCACCTAACCTCTCCCCCCGACTCATACCGATCTGATTGTCGTTGGCTTTTCACGGGGGAGAGGAACCTGAAAGCGCACTCCCTCTCCCCGCGAGAAACTTGCGATGCCATCTCGGATTTCATTGCGGGGAGAGGGCTGGGGTGAGGGGCCGATCATGCCATCCCGCAACATCCAGCCATGCATGCCCAAGCCACGCGGAGCAGGAAGAGTGTGCCTCGGCAAGGTTGAGCCACCACCCAACCCAACCATGAAACGCAACGATCCCATCTCCCACCTCATGACCCGCAACGTGATCACCGTGCATCACGGCGATCCGATCTCGAAAGTCCGCTCTCTCGTCCGCCAGCACGGCGTGCATCACCTCCCCGTCGTGAATGGCGATCAGCTCATCGGCATCATCACCTGGAGCGACATCCTCCGCGTGAGCTTTGGCGATGCCTTTGGCACCGACGAACGCACCGTCGATGCCACGCTGGACCACACTCTCACGCTTGAGCAGGTCATGAAGAAAGATCCCGTCACGCTCCCCGAGACGGGCACCATCCGCGAAGCCGCTGAAATCCTCGCCAAGAGTGAGTTCCATTCCCTCCCCATCGTTAACGGCGGCAAGGTCGTCGGCATGGTGACCTCGACGGACCTCATCCGCTATCTGGTGGATCAGTTTTAGCCTCACTCGCCGAGCGGCTTGCACGCTCGGTTTGCCTCAGAGGGGAGGAGGAGCAAAGAACGCAGAGTTTGGTTCCAAACAAAACTTCGCGCCCTCTGCTTCTTTGCCTCTTTGCGGCAGAGACAAGTTTTGGGATAAGGTTAGCCCATCAGCGCTACCGCGATGGGCTTGGCCAAAATGTTGTTTATTCGGATGAGTCATTGCGGTAAAAAACGGGAAGAAACACATGGATACACCGACTTCCTCCCCTTCTCTCTGGTTCATGGCTCCTGGCATGATCGGTTTTGCGATAGCCTTCGTCGTCCAATTCAAGCTCAAACATCATGTGGATCGGGAGAAGGTAGTGAATCTGAGCGACATGTCCGAATTGTTCACGAACGGCATGCCACCCAAGAAAGTGCTTACGGAGCAAGGGTGTAAGTATCTTTGGTGGTTCCGCATTGGAGCCGGACTCTTTGTCGCCAACGCCCTGCTGCTCGTTCTTCTTGATCCTTGATGGTCACCCCATCAGCGCCACGGCGATGGGATCAACGAGTGGTTTACCTGTCCGGGTGAGCCAAACGAAAGCCTTGTCATACCCCAGCAAGCCCTGATCACGCAGTGTGTCGAGCATGCGGCGTTGATCGGGGGCGATGAGATCGAGGGGCAAGCCACGCTTCGTGCGTAGTTCGAGGCCGAAGCGTTCCGTGCGGCGGTTTTCATCGGTGAGCACTTCGACATCCGTCGCGGTGTTTTCACCGGCGAGGGTGAGGGCGATGTAGCGATCTGTATCCGGCACGTTTTTCCAGCGGCGGCCTTCGACCGTCGAGAACGCTCCGGGGCCGATGCCGAGGTAATCCGCGCCGAGCCAGTAGGCCTCGTTGTGCTGGCTGCGATGGCCGGGCTGGGCGTAGTTGGAGATTTCGTAGTGCTCGAAGCCGCCGGCTTCGAGCAGGTCGATGGCCAGATGGAAAAAATCGGCATCACGACCTTCATCGGTGCGGAATTCACCTTTTTGGAGGCGACGGAAAAAGTCGGTGTCCTCCTCATAATTGAGGTTGTAGGCCGAGATGTGGTCGGGCTTGAGCGAAAGCGAGTGTTCGAGGGTTTGACGCCAGGTTTCCAATTCCTGGCCGGGTATCGAAAACATCACGTCGAGGTTCAAACTGGGAAATTTCGCCTCGCGAAGCACCTGCCACGTTTCTTCCGCTTCGGCGGGCGAGTGATCGCGACCTAGCGTTTTGAGCGTGGCGTCATCCCAGGCCTGGATGCCGAGGGAGATGCGTGTGACGCCCATCTCACGCATCAGCGCCGCTTTGGAAGGCGTGACGGTGCGTGGATTGGCCTCCATGGTGAATTCGGCCACCTCGCTAAAGTCCACCCGCTCACGCAAGCCACGCAGCAGGCGCTCCAGATGCGTGTCACTGAGCATCGTGGGCGTGCCGCCGCCGAAAAAGATCGTCTTCGGCTTCAGCGGCTGCTTGGAGGCCTCTTTGAGCAGCGCATCGACAAACGCCGTCATGTCCGTCCCGCCCGGCGTGTGCTTGTGAAAGCTGCAATACGGGCAGATGCGGTGGCAAAAAGGGATGTGGACGTAGAGGTGGCGCAAGGGGAACGAGGCGGTGGAGTAATGGAGTGGTGGAGTGATGAGGAGATGCTATAGCACGACTCCATCACTCCACTACTCCAACACTCCTGTTCCCAGCCCGATGTCCGACGAAACCCATCATGAACGCGAGCTTGGCGGCCAGTTGCTGGCGGCGGTGTCGCGGTCGTTTTATCTCACGCTGAAGGCGCTGCCGAAGGAGCTGCGGGAGCCGATCTCACTCGCCTACCTGCTGGCGCGGACGGCAGATACCATCGCGGACACGGCCAGCGTGAGCGAAGCGGTGCGGCTGGATTGCCTGGAGCAGTATCGAGCCTTGGTCAGAGATGGCGGTGGCGGTGAAAACCTCGCGGCGGTGCTTCGCGAGCAGTTTTGCCCCAAGCAGAGCGATGACGCGGAGCGGCGGCTGATGGAAAAATTCGCCGATGGCATCGCCTGGCTGCGCACGATGGCTCCGCGACCTCTCGCAGCGATCCAGAGCGTGCTGGAGCACATCATCGACGGCCAGATGCTCGACATCCGCCGCTTTCCATCGGATGGGAAACTGCGTCGCCTGACGAATGACACGGAGCTGGATGACTACACCTGGCTCGTCGCGGGCTGTGTGGGCGAGTTTTGGACGCAGCTCTGCGCCAGCGAGCTGCCTGCCTCGCTCGATCCGGCGGTCACGACGGCGCAGATGCAGGCCTGGGGTGCTCGCATGGGCAAAGGCCTCCAGCTCATCAACATCCTCCGCGACATCGGCGAGGACACCCGCGATGGCCGCTGCTACCTGCCGTGCGAGCCGGAGCAACTCCAGGCCGAATGGCGGCGCTGGCTGCAAACCTGCATCGAGCATCTCGAAGGCGGCCTACGCTATGTGCAGCACGTTTCCCACGGCAAACTGCGCTACGCCACCGCCCTGCCACTGCTGCTGGGCATTCAAACCGTCGCCAAAATGCGCTCCACCGCCTGGGAGCAGTTACTCCAAGGCGTGAAGATCTCCCGCCTCGACGTGGCCAGCATCCTCGCCCAAGCGATGATCGCCTGCCGCAGCCCCGAGGCGTTGGAGAGGCTGTATCGGAAGCTGGGGGCGTGATGCATGGGCCCCTCACCCCAGCCCTCTCCCCCGGAAGTACCCAAGAGCTCATTCACGCGCCTCGCGGGGGAGAGGGAGTGTGCTTTTTAAATGCCTATAGCGTGGAGATGGACCAGGAGCGTCCTCCCTCTCCCCGGCAAAGGGTCTCGCTTGCTTCTCGATCATGTTCTGGGGAGAGGGCTGGGGTGAGGTGGGGCACTGACGATCACTCACCGCGTGGCCTCCCAAATGACGTTCAGCACGGTGTCGGTATCGCGAAGCATCTCATGATTGGTGAATCAAAGCGTTCGAATGCCCTTTTGACGTAGAAAAGCTTCACGAATGGCGTCCTTGCGATGGCCTCTCGCTTCGTTGTGCTGACCTCCATCCAGTTCGATGCAGAGGTTCAGCTCCGCGCAGAAGAAATCGAGCACGTAAGGCTCCACGGGATGCTGACGTCGAAACTTTCGACCGCGGACACGACGGCCTCGCAGGATGCTCCAGAGATACGATTCGGCATCGGTGGCCTCCTGGCGGAGTTTTCTCGCGAAGGCAATGAGTCCGAGTTTTTCGTCATGGACTGACATGCGTAAATGATCGCGGGTAGGGCTTTGGGGCGTCAAGCAGCATTCTTGGTCGGACGAAACACTTCAAATGCCCCTCACCTAACCTCTCCCCGCAACGACGCATAGAAGCTATCGAATACCTTCAGCGGGGAGAGGGATCTGAGAGCGTACTCCCTCTCCCCGGCGCTGAGCTTGGCAGATTTCTCGGTGCTGTTCCGGGGTGAGGGCCGGGGTGAGGAGCGATGATGGCTTTAGGCTGACAAAGTCTCGTTGCCTCACTGCACCTTCGATGCTCCATGCTGGCGACTTACCCCATCCATGAAAGCCCTCGTCCTCACCGCCCCCTGCGAGTTCAACTTCGACACCCAGTTCCCCGAACCCACGCCCGCCGCGGGTGAGGTGCTGATCCAGGTGAAGGCCTGCGGCATCTGCGGCAGTGACATTCACGGCATGGACGGGCGCAGCGGTCGCCGCCAGATGCCGATCGTGATGGGTCATGAAGCAGCCGGTGAAATCATCGCGCTGGGCGAAGGCGTGACCGATTGGAAGCTCGGCGAGCGGGTGACCTTTGATTCCACCGAATACTGCGGCGAGTGCGATGAATGCCAGTCTGGCTTTGTGAATCTATGCCCGAACCGCAAGGTGCTCGGCGTGTCTCCCGGCACCTACCGCCGTCATGGCTGCTTCGCGGAACGCATCGCCCTGCCAACGCGCATCCTTTACCGCATCCCGGAGGCGCTTTCGTATGAGAAGGCCGCGTTTGCCGAGCCGGTGAGCATCGCTTTGCACGCCGTGAACCTCGCGGATGGCGTGGAAGTGGGTGAGGCCTTCACGGAGGCCGAAGAAGGCCATTGCGGCGAAGGCTGCGAATGTCACCCGGAACAAAAAGGCGGCACGGCGGTGGTCGTGGGCGCAGGATTGATCGGATTGCTCGTCGTTCAGGCGCTCAAGGCTCGTGGCTGGGAGCGGGTGATTGCCGTGGATCTCGATGAGAAGCGTCTCGAATTGGCCAAAAAGCTCGGCGCGAGCGAGGCCTTCCACGCGAAGCAGGAAAATCTGGCGAACCACATCCGCGAGATTTGCGGCGGTGATGGTGCGGATGCGAGTTTTGAGGTCGTGGGAGCTGCCGCGCCACTGGATCTCGCCATTCGCAGTGTGTGCAAAGGCGGTCAGGTCATCCTCATTGGCAATTTGCAGCCGAACACGCCTTTCCCGCTGCAAGAAGTCGTCACCCGCCAGCTCACCATCAAGGGCTCCTGCTCCTGTGCTGGCGAGTATCCCGAGGCCATCCGACGCATCGAGGACGGTAGCATCCAGGTGGAGCCGCTGCTCAGTGCCTCCGTGCCGCTTTCCGAAGGTGCCGATTGGTTCCAGCGCCTCTATGACAACAAAGAAGGCCTTCTCAAAGTGGTGCTGAAGCCGGAGTAAGCCGACGCCATGCTTTTCAACTCAAGCATCTTCCTTTTCGTCTTCTGGCCGGTGACGCTGCTCGTCACCTGGGCCTTGTCGAAGTGGTGGAAGGTGGCTGTGGCGCAGGGCTTTCTCGTGATCGCCTCGCTGTTTTTCTATGGCTGGTGGAATCCCTCCTACGTGGTGCTGCTGGCGGGCTCCATCGTGGTGAATTACGGCCTCGGCTGCCTCATGCTCGCCTCGCGTGGAGGCACTCGGACGGCCTGGCTGGCGCTGGGCATCGTGCTGAATCTCGGCCTGCTGGCCTACTACAAGTATTGGGGCTTCCTTGGCACGAATTTCGGCTCCGGGCCGCCGATGGAAACCATCGTGCTGCCGTTGGCGATCTCGTTTTTCACCTTCACGCAGATCACCTACCTGGCGGACATCCGCAGCGGGAAGATCGAGAGCAATGGCTTCCTCGATTATGTGCTCTTCGTGGCCTTTTTCCCGCATCTCATCGCGGGGCCCATCGTGCATCACCGGCAGTTGATCCCGCAGTTTCGCGAGCCGGAGGCCCTGCGGCCCACGCTGGCAAGCATCGTGCCCGGACTGGCGCTTTTTATCCTCGGTCTCTCGAAGAAGATGCTGGTGGCGGATTTGTTCGCTCCGTATGCGGATCAGGTGTTCCAGCAGGCGGCCAGCGGCAGCGGCGTGCCGATGCTCCAGGCCTGGTATGGCATCGCGGCCTACGCGTTGCAGATTTACTTCGATTTCTCCGCCTACTCGGACATGGCGCTGGGCATCGCGATGACCTTTCACCTGCGCTTTCCGGTGAATTTCTTCTCGCCTTACAAAGCCGCGAGCGTGATCGATTTCTGGCGGCGCTGGCACATGACGCTTTCACAGTTCCTGCGGGACTATCTGTATATCCCGATGGGTGGCAGCCGCCATGGTCTGCCACGCATGCTGGCGGCGCTCATGATCACCATGCTCATCGGTGGGCTATGGCATGGGGCAAACTGGACCTTCGTCTTCTGGGGTGGGTTGCATGGCCTCTTCCTCATCGTGAACCACCTCTGGCTGCGCTGGCGGATAAAAACGGGTCGAGCACCTCTTCCGCGCCCGCTGGGCATGGCGATCACCTTTGTCTGCGTGCTGGTGACGTGGGTCTTCTTCCGCGCCGGTAGCTTTTCGGAGGCATGGTCCTTGCTGGGTTCGATGATCGGCCTCGGCGGCGGTGGTTCGCCGTTTCCGATCAAGTTTTGGACCGTGGTGTTGATGGTCGCCGGGCTTACGATGGTCTTTCGCGGCCCGAACACGATGCAAATCATGCGCCACACCCGCCCGGCGATTGACCCTATCGAGGATGATGGCACGCCTCCACGACTCACCTGGGTGCTCGAGCCACGCTGGGCGTATGTTTGCGGTGCATTGTTTGCCGCCTGCATCATCCGGCTGAACCAGCCTAGCCCGTTCATCTATTTCCAATTCTGACGATGACCACGAGCACACCCGGCAAGCACCTCCTGCAAATGACCGCCGCCGTCGTGGCGGTCATCGCGCTGATGATTCTCGCCACGCTGCTGATCGATCCCTACCGCGTGTTTGGCATCACGAGTTGGAACCAGAAGAACTTCATGCCCAATTCGCGCTACCTGCAAATTGAGGCGCTGAAGACGAGATCGGCCGAAGCCTATGTGATCGGCACCTCGCGGGTGAATTATTACACGGTCAAAGACTTCCAGGAGCTGACCGGCCTCACCTGTTACAACCTCACCACGCCGAACGGCACACCGCAGGAGAACCTTCTTGAGCTCCAATGGCTGCTGGCTCGGCAGAAGCCGAAAATGGTCCTCATGGGGCTAGATTATGACATCCAGTTTCTCAACACCCCACTGACGGAGTCCTATCTTCAAAAGTGGATGCACCCGGAGACCACCGGCACCCCGCTGTGGCGCTTTCGGTTGGAGTACCTGCGCTTCGATGTCGAATCGACCTGGCTCGCTATCAAACGAAACTTCTTCGAGCGGAAGGTCACCTACCGCTTCGATGTCGAAACCGGTCACTACAGCCTGCCGAAGCGTGATGATGACATCCGGGATAACTGGCCCGCCTATGAAGCCGCTCAGTTTCAAGGTCAGCCTCCTGAGAAACGCCGGGCGAACCGCGAGCATGATGACGCCGTGCGCCAGATCGTGGCTCTTCTGAAGAAACATGGCGTCGAGGCACGCTTCGTCTTCACGCCGATGCATCGCCTCACGCTCGCCACGTTTGACCGGCCTGACTATGAGGCGTGGAAGGCACGGATGCGCGAGATCTGCGGCACGGTGGCGGATTTTTCCGAAGATCCGGCCATCATGAACCAGAACCGCCTTTTCTATGAACCGGTGCATTTCAGGGCCGAGGCCGGACGCATGGTGCTCGAAAAGCTCTTCGCGAAGGAGCCGAAAGCTCCCTGAAGCCCATTTTCCTGCCAGAAATCGGCGGCGCGGGGTGTTCTTCTTTCCCCGTTGACCTGATCCCCGGCCAGCGGCACAGAACCTCCCCCCTTTCGCCCCCGTTTAATGCTGGAGAGACCCATCAGGCTCGAACACACCCACCGCATCCTTTTCACCAGGGAGGCTTTTCATGTCCGCAACAACGCCGTGCGGGATTTGGTGACGCTCCAGAAGCCGCACAAGCTACCTCGCGTGCTCGTCTTTGTCGATGAAGCTGTCGCTACCGCGAACCGTGATCTGATCGACGACATCGTGGCCTATGGCGAGGTGCATGCGGATGCCTTCACGCTCGCGGACACGCCCATCACCCTGCCCGGTGGTGAGGCCTGCAAAAACGATCTCCGCCTCGTCGAGTGCTGCTGGGATGCCATCAATGAAGCCGCGCTGGACCGTCACAGCTACGTCTTCGTCATCGGTGGCGGTGCGGTGCTCGATCTGGTCTGCTTCGCCGCTTCCACGGCGCATCGCGGCATTCGTCATGTGCGTTTTCCCACCACCACGCTCTCGCAGGGCGATGGCGGCGTGGGCGTCAAAAATGGCGTGAACTACTTCGGGAAGAAAAACTGGATCGGCAGCTTCGCCGTGCCCTACGCGGTGGTGAACGACTTCGCCTTCCTAGAATCCCTCCCCGCTCGCGAACGGCGCAATGGCATCATCGAGGCCATCAAAGTGGCCCTCATCCGCGATGGGGCCTTCTTTGAGCAGATCGAGGCCATGGCTGCCGATCTCGCTGAGCTGAAGCAGGAGGCTTTGGAGAAGGTCGTTCAACGCAGCGCCGAGCTGCACGTCGAGCACATCGCCACCAGTGGTGATCCTTTTGAGCTCGGCTCCGTCCGCCCGCTCGATTTCGGCCACTGGGCCGCGCATAAGCTGGAGCAGATCTCCAAATTCGCCGTCACCCATGGCGAGGCCGTCGCCATCGGCATCGCCGTCGATCTCGTGTATTCCCGCATGCAGGGCCTTCTCGATGCCGAGACCTGCGAACGCGTGCTGAAGCTCATCGAGAGCATCGGCTTTGCCACCTACTCGCCGCACCTCATGGAAAACGGCCGCAGTGGCGAGCCCGCCATCCTCGAAGGCCTGGAGGAGTTCCGTGAGCATCTCGGCGGGCAATTGACCGTCACGCTCGTGCCGAAAATCGGCGAGAAGATTGAAGTCCATGAGATGAACCGCGTGAAGATCCTCAACGCCGTCGTCGAATTGAGGCAGCGGCAGTCTTAACTAATCTCAATCGTCCGGCCCACGGCGGCCTCGACGACCTGATGGAGTTCGAAGGTCTGTCTCGCGCCGAGTTTTTGACCCATCTGCGCGGAGAAATACAGCCCCAGTGCCGCCGCCACCATCGCCCCAAAGATCCACAGGCCCCATGGCGAGTCGCCGATGCACAGCTGACAGGCACCGAGCAGGCCGGAGAAGAGCCCCACGGAGCCGACGATGAGGTAGCCATACAAAAATGAGGCCCACATGTTCGTGTTCGGCCCGTAAATGCCCGCGAGGGAGGTCTGCCCCTCGTCCGCATCGAGGCTGATCTGCAATTGAGGCGACCAGTATTGCTGCTCAGCCTCCGGGACGCGGAGGCTCAGATAGCCTGGAAAGCTCTTCACATCGAATTTCTCGCCATGCCTCTTCAAATCCTCCGCCAACTGCTGCCGCACCGCATCCACCGCCCCCGGCAGATGAATCGAAAATTGAGGCCGGAGGCGAAAACTGCTCATGCGGGCATTTTGCCCAGAAAGCCGGCGCGAAGTCAAGACTCTCGCTGCGGCTTGTCTTGAAGGTTTCACGGCACCTTCGGAATGGATGCAATTGGTCTCCTTGTCCGCGACAGACCTGCTGCACCACTCTGGATACGATGGTGGCCGCAGAGGGGCAGAAGAGCAAAGGGCGCAGAGTCGGTTATTCTTTTTGATCTCTGCGCACTCTGCCTCTTTGCCCCTCTGCGGCAAAAACGAATGCCAGAAGGGCGGGCAGGAGTGCCCACCTCACTTTTAAGCCGCTGCTTCAGCCTGCGGGCGGAGGCGGATGAACTGGCCTGCACGGCCGGCGAGGCGGGTGAGGTCATCCAGCACCATGTAGCACATGGGGACGAGGTAGAGGGTGATGACGGTGGCGAAGAGGCTGCCGTAGCCCATCGCCACAGACATGGGGGTGAGGAACTGGGCGCTGGTGGCCTGGGCGGTGCGGTTGTCGCCAAAAATCCAGACGAGGATCTCGTGCAGGATGGGCGGCGCTTTGTCGATGGCGGGGCCGAGATTGAAGATGAGCGGCACGAGGCCGACGAAGGTGGTGATCTGCGTGAGGAAGATGGCGCGGAAGCGGGAGGCGCCGCCCTCGGTGACGGCGTGCGCCATGCTGCCGCCGTCATCGCGGAGTTCATTGATGCGATCGACCAGGACGAGTGTGTCATTCACGATCACGCCGGAGACGGCGAGGATGCCGCAGAGGCTCATGAGGCTGAGCGGCATGTCGTGGAAGAGATGACCGAGTGTGGCACCGACGATGCCAAAGGGGATCAAGATGAGCACGATGAGCGGCTGGAGGTAGCTCTTCAGCGGGATGGCGATCAGCGCATAAAGGCTGAACAGCACGAGCAGGGAGGAGACCATCAGCGCGGCCTGGCTTTCCTTTTCGCTGCGGGCTTCGCCTTCGAAATTCCAGCCGATGTGCGCGTGCTGGGCCATGAGTTCTTCGAGGAAGGGCACCAGCGATTCGCGGACGACACCGGGGTTCGTGGTGGCCTTGTTGACATCGGCGGTGATGTTGAGAGCGCGGCGGCGGTCCACCCGCTTGATGGAGGTGAAGCCCTTGCCCACTTTGGCTTCCGCCACGCGGGCGAAGGGGATTTCGAGGCCGTTGGAGGCTCGCACGCGCAGCGTATCGAGCGTGGCGAGGGATTTGCGATCCTCTTTGGGATAGCGAAGCATGACTTTGACCTCGTTGCGGCCACGCTGGATGCGCTGGACCTCATCGCCGAAAAAAACGCCACGCACCTGCCGTGCGAGGTCATTGACGGTGAAGCCGAACTGCTGCGCTTCCGGCTTCAACCGAAGCTGAATCTCGTTTCGACCCGAGTCGAGGCTGTCAGACACATCATACACACCGGCGATGGTGCCGAGGCGCTCTTTGATCTGCTCGGAAAGGGCAAGCAGTTCATCGGGATTCGTGCCGGTGAGCTGGATGTCGATAGGATCACCACTGCGCATGATTTCAGCGCGGAAGGTGAGTTCCTCGGCTCCGGGGATGCTTTTGGAGCCGTAGGCTTCTTCGATGCGCTTTCGCCAGTCGGCGGCCATCTCGACGGTGTTGGCCTGCATGCTGCGTTCCTCGGGTCCGTAGGTCTCGATGGTCACTTCACCGCGATGACTGCCGCTGCCGCCGGAGGAGCCTCGGGAGCTGCTGGTCATGCCGGTATTGGAAATGATGCTGCGGATGACTGGCCGGCCATCGGGACCGACGTAGTCTTTGCGCATCTGCTCGGCGAGATCGTAGATTTTGGCGATGTGGCCATCGGTGGTCTCAAACGGTGTGCCATCGAGCATGCTGAGGCGGCACTCGATGCGCTCGGAGGCCACACGCGGGAAGAAAGTCGTGGGAATGCGGTCGCTGAAGTAGATGGCGAAGAGCACGCCGAGACCGCCAAAGACCGCCGCGAGCACGGAGTAGCGAAAATGAATGCAGAAGCGCAGCGAGGGCCGGTAAACCGCCTTCACAAAGCGATGCAGCAAACCTTCCGAGAAGCGATGCACCGGATCGAGAGCATCCGCCGCCGTGCTGAGAATGGGGAAACGATGCGCGAGATGGCTGGGAAGGATGAATTTCGTCTCCAGCAGCGCCAGCAGCATCACGCTGATGAAAATGATGGCGATGGGCTGGAACATCACGCCGAAGTCACCAAAGCCCGCCGCCATCGGCGAGAACGCGGCGATGGTGGTGAGCACACCGAAGGTGATGGGCGCAGCGAGGCGCTGCACACCCTCGATGGCGGCATCCAGCGCCGATCTTCCTTCCTGTTTAAAAGTATCCACCTGCTCGGCGGTGACGATGGCATCATCCACGACGATGCCGAGAACGAGGATGAAGCCGAAGACCGAGCTCAGATTGATCGAGAGATCGAACAGCGGCATCAGCGCAAAGGCGCCGAGGAAGCTCATGCACATGCCCACCGCCACCCAGAACACCGCATCGAAGCGCAGAAACAAACCCACGCAGATGAAGACGAGGATGAGGGAGCTGCGGGCGTTTTGCAGCAGGAGCTGGATGCGGCCCTTCACGATCTTCGAGCGGTCGTTCCAGAACTCCAGCCTCACGCCATCGGGTAGCTTGCTGCCTTTGGTGAGGATGTAGTCCTTCACGTTTTGGGCGATCTCGATGGCGTTCTGCGATTTCTCCCGCATCACGGTGATGGAGACGCAGCGTTTGCCATCGAGCCGGGAGATGAGCGGGTTCTCATTGAAGCCATCCGCGATCTTCGCCACCTCGCCGAGCGTGAGCTTCGTGCCATCGGGCCTCGTGAGGATGACGACGCGGGCGTAATCCGCGCCGCTGTAGGCACGGCCTCGTGTGCGAATGGAAACATCTCCCGCCTCCGTCTGCACGACACCGGCGGGCAGGTCGATGGCACTGCCACGGATGGCGGCGCTGATTTGATCGAGCGTGAGGCCGTATTTGCGCAGCGTGGCCTCGGGGATCTCAATGCTGATCTCGTAAGGCCGCACGCCGCTGAGATTCGCATGCGAGATGCCGGGCAGCGCAGCGATCTCATCGCGAATTTGTTCACCCAGGCGGCGCAGGTCACGCTCGGCCATATCGGCGGCCAGCATGACGCTGATGACAGAATCGAGGTGGTCATCCTGCTGGATGATGGGCCGCTCGGCGAGGCTGGGGAAGTTCGGGATGGCATCGACGCGGATTTTGATCTCGTCGATGATGTCGCGCGCCTGATCGGGATCATTGATCTCGATCATCACCATGCCGCCGCTGGAGGAGGCGGTGGAAACGATGCGCTTGATGCCCGTGACCTGCTGGATGGCCTCCTCGATGCGCAGCACGATGGTTTCCTCGACCTCCTCCGGCGTGGCACCGGGATAGGGCACATTCACCGAGAGGAAGCGGGATGGCATGTCCGGGAACACTTCCAACGGAATGCGCCCGGTGAGCAGTGTCCACAAGCCCAGCCCCATGATGGCAAGCATCAGGAGATTGGCGGCGACGGAATTGCGGGCGAACCAGGAGATCATCTGGGCCAAGGGCTAAGGGCGAAGGGCGGAGAGGTCAAGGCAGTGCGGGAATCGAATGTGTGTTCCAATTCCCGTGGCCGCCAGCTTGGTGAACGAAGGTGGAGAAGTTTGGTAAGGAGCCAAGAGCCTTGCTCAAACGGGCGTTATGTCATGCACATGACCTTGCGCCTACCTTTTCTCCTACTCCTCGTGGCCTCGCTGCACGCGGAGGACATCACCTGGCAGATTCAATACGACGCCAAATCCCTGCCCGGCGAGGTTTGGAAGGCGTCCGGCACTCCAAAGGCCACGCTCGAAGCCGATGGCCTGCGTTTGATCGATGATGACAAGGATTTCGCGAACTTTCGTGCCGCGTTTAAACCGGAGGCTGATAGCGAAATCATCGTCGAGGTCGTGGCGAAGGTGTTCTCGACCACAGGCTCGCAAAAGAACAAAACCTCGGCCTCGCTGTGGCCGTGGCGGGATGGGGCGCCGGTGTCCGTGTTCGTCAGCGATGGTCGGCATCAAGAGGGATTGGTGCTGTTCGCAAATCAGGCGGCGAGCCACACCGACCGCTTCATCCCGATGGACACGACGAACCGCTTTCACACCTACCGCCTCATCATTCGCGGCACGGACATGGAGATGTGGGTGGATGGCGTGAAGAAAGTGGAAGGGCAGGGGGCTTTCTGGAAGCCCGCCGACTCGCCAGAGGCCTTTATCCAGTTCGGATCGAGTGCCAAAACCGCCACGGGCGGGGCGATCTGGCAATCGGTGAGGCTCGGCACACGCAAAACGACCGCGCCCTTGCCGCCATCGCCGATCAAGCTCACCCTCAGCGAGCCGTGGGACATCCCACGCGACGACATCCGCCAGACGCGGCCTTACCTCTATGACCTGGGTCAGGGCCTGCTGCTCATGAGCGTGGCGCAGGGGCCGGATGCCTTCTACGAACCCTACGGCCTGCTCAAATCCACCGACGCTGGCAAAACGTGGTCGCCCATCCCCGGCCTCGACAAACTCGACACCACGCCGCTCCCGTGCGTGCGTCGTCCCGATGGAAAAATCCTTGCCGTGTCCCGCTGGACGCGCACGCAGCCGGATGGACGCGTCACGGGCAAAACGGCGCATCTCAACACCGATGCGACGAGCTTTGAGATGATCGATAACGAGATCCAACTGCCCAAGGAATTCACCAACGAAGCCAAAGGCGATCAAATCATCTGCGAGCGTCATATCTGGAACGATGCCGATGGCGGCGCGACGATGGTCGTGTGGAGTCGCAAGGCTGTGAAACTGCCCGATGGCCGCAACAACACCGTGCGCATGTTCCACCTCATGCGCAGCACCGATGAAGGTAAAACGTGGACGCACTTCAGCACCGTCGGCCCCGGTGGCGAACCCGCCGTCGTGCGGCTCAGCGACACCGAGCAAACCGCCATCATTCGTGGTGACCGCAACAGCCGCATGAAGCAGATGTTTTCCCACGACGCCGGAAAAACATGGTCAAAGCCCATCGAACTCGAAGTCGGCCGCGTTTTGCCCGATCTCTGCCTCATGAGCAACGGCGTCCTCGCCTGCAGTTACGGACGGCCCGCGAGCTGCCTCATGTTCAGCCTCGACGGCGGTCAATCCTGGCCCGTGCATCACGTCATCTCCGAAAAAGTCGGCTTCAACTACACCAGCATCCGCGAAATCAGCCCCGGCAAGCTGCTCTACATTCACGACGCGCCAAAGATGAACGCCATGGTGATCGAGGTGGAGCGGGTGAAGTGAGGTGGGGCATGTTCGTCTTAGACTGCGGCAGCCTGCTGCCGCTTTTCCGAGGCAGCCCTGCTGCCGTCGAAGTCTCCAGGTGGACGAAGAACACCCTCGGCTGGCGCAAACGCGGGAGAGCCTTGGCGAAACATTGTCTTGGAAAACTCGACGGGCAGCAGGCTGGCCTTCCGAAAGCGGCAGCAGGCTGCCGCAGTCCATGTGACTCAAGTGACGCACAAAGCTCTCTCAAAGTGCGTATGGAGTGTCTCCTCATGCGCCTGCTGCTTTTTCTCGTCCTCACCACGGCCCTCCAGGCCGCGAAGCCCTTCGTGCCCAACCTTGGCCCGGATCTGCCGACGATCACGGTGAGCTGTGGTGAGGTGTCGCTCCTGCTGCGGCAGGCTTCGCAATGGACGCCGGGGCGCATCGACTTCCGTGGCCAAGCGATGACGACGGAGCGCAGCGCCTATGGCACGGTGTTTTCGTTCCCCGACTGCGGCTTCATTGGCACCGCGCACCTCGAAAACGAGCCGGAGCCGCTCGAATCACTCGCCTTCATCCTCGATGGCAAGACGCTCGAACAGCCTGAAGCCGTGCTGAAGGGCCAGACCTTCCGTTTTGAGCGCAAATCACGCATCCGCGACTTCGAGCTGACCGGCATCGTCGAGCTGAAAAACAACCAGCTCCACGAAACGACCACCGTGCGCACGGCGAAGGCCGTGCCGCTGAAGCTGGTGTATCATTTCATGCATGCGTGGGCACCGAGCGTCTCCGCGTTTTGTGCCGGAACGGATGCCGAGCCTGCCCAAAGGCTCTCCGGCTCTTTGAATGACGATGATGACACCGCGCGGAAGTTTTTCATCAACCAGCGCATCGACTGGATGGCGGTGTTTGAGCCGAAAAGCAGTCAGTTCGGTGTTTCGCGGCTGCTTTCCGCGCCTGATCAGGGCGGGCACATGGCGACGATCTGGAACGTGCCGAACTCCTACCGCAAATTCTACCTGAAGTGCTTTAATAACGCCACCGTGCCTGCAGGCTTTGAAGGCACTTGGCGCATGGTGACCGCGTTTGGAGCCAGCGATGCCGCCGACTGGGAAAAAGAGGCTCGTGAGCTGGCGCAGGCTTTGAAGTGAGCGACAGCTACTTCCGCCGCACTTCCTGCACGTCGAGGGCGGTGAGCTTCCACTCGCCTTTCATGGGCTGGACAGTGAGTTTGGCTTTGTAGCCGTTGTAGCGTGGATGGGCATGGCCCCAGTGGCCCACGTTGCCGAGCACGCTCCAGGTGCATTCGGCGATGAAGCCGCCGCTCTCGGGGTGCGGGCTGACTTTGTCCACCGTGGCTTCGAAATCGGTGATGAGCACGCGGGTGCCCTCGCGACCATCGAGGGTGAGGGCGGTGATGGTTTCGAGGTAGAGCTTTCGCAGCAGTTCGCCATCCACGCTGCGGGCGAGCACATCATACACGCGAGATTCGATGCGATGATCAAAGGCACGATAGACATTTCGCAGCAGCGGCGCGACGATTTTTTGCGCCTCGGCGGTCTGGGTGATGATGGGGGCGGACTCGCCCCGCTGGAGGGTGATGGTGAGCAGCTTCGAGAAGAGCACGAGACCAAAGAGCCACACGCCGAAGTAGGGCAGGCCGCCGCCGGGCAGGCGGTAATCGCGATGCCAAATGTACCAGTAGAAGGCGAGGCCGGCGATGATCCAGACGATGCCGCCCACGGGCACACGGATGGGCTGGGCAGGATCAAAGGTGGGCACGGGGGCGAGTGGTGAGGGGCGCAAGCGGCCTTTGTTCATCCAATGGATGCGCTTGGTGACGCTGTTGGCGATGATCTTTTCGCTCTGCGTGCCGAAGAGCACGGTGACAGGCATTTCCTTGAGGTCATTGATCCAGCCTTTCCACATTACCTCGACCTGATCTGGCGTTTCATTGGTGGTGAATTGCCACACGAAGCCGAGCATGCATTGATCGAAGGCCAGCTCCTCTTTCTCCTGCATCGGGATGGTGGCTCCGGGTTTGCCTTTCACAAAGAAGGCAGCGGGCGGCACATAAGGCTGGCGGCTTTCGTTCGTGGTGAGGGAGCACCAGTCCGCCGCGAGCTTTTCCGCATCGGCGATGATTTGAGCCTGCTTTTCGGGTGTCAAGGTCTGCGGCAGGTTGGTCTCATCGGGTGTGAGCCATTTGAAGACGGCCTGCATGTCGAAGAGCGCCTCCACGCGGGTCTGATACGGCTCGACGTAGAGATAGATTTGCGCCACGCGGCCGGTGAGGACCACGCCAGCCGTTGGAGCGGGCGGCGTGGCGGTGGCCGGAGCTGCCGCCGTGGCTGCCGGAGGCGTGGCGGGCGCAGGCTGCGGCGCATTGCTCAGATCAAAAGGCAGCGCGACGCGGTCGATCTGCACCTGGGCAACGGCTGCCGAGGCGAAGAGACACGCGATGGCGAGCATCACGAGGTTGCAGGAGCGGAGCAAAGGCAGATGGAGAGGCATGCGTGCGGACATGAGCAAGTGAATCACAGCGCCCAGGGCTTGCGCCATTCTTTGGAGAGCAGTTTCGATGCCGCCGCGTTGTCGGCGATGGTTTCGGTCTTGGGATCCCATTTGAGCGAGGTGCTGCCGCTGCGCAGGGCGATGTTGGCGAGATGGGAGATGCTGATGCTGCGGTGGCTGACCTCGATGGGCGTGGCGGTGGGCTTGCCGTCGTAGATGCAGGAGAGGAAGTTATCGGTGTGGTCCTTGCTCTCGTAGAGGTGGATCTCGCCGTCGCGGGCTTTGTCACGCAGGATGTCCGGGCTGCTGGCCTGGATCTTGCCACGGTTCACGTAGATCCATTTGCCGTCTTCGCCTTCGAAGAAGACGCCGACGTGGTCAAAGGCCTTCGTGGAGCCTGCTTGGGCGTTTTGCGCCTCGACTTCGGGCATGAGCTTGGACTCGGGGCTGGCGACGTGCATGACGATACCGCTTTCGTACACGCACTCGAAGCTGAACTCGGTGGCGGTATTGTAGAGCGCGGCGAGGTCGAGCTTGCCGCTGATGTTTTTCATTTCGACCGGGCCGGTCAAATCGGTGCCCATGCCCCACTGGGCGATGTCGATGTGATGAGCGCCGAAATCGGTGATCATGCCGCCGGAGAAGTTGAAGTTGTGGCGCCAGTTCAGCGGCAGCAACGCGGGGCGGTAGTCCATCTGCTCCGCTGGGCCGAGCCACATCTCGTAGTCGAAATCAGCGGGCACAGGCGCGGTGTTGATTTGATCGGCCATGCCGTTCCAGTTCTTGTGACCCCCGGGAAGGCCCACGCGGACCTTTTGCAGTTTGCCGATTCGGCCATTGCGCACCTGCTCGCAAGCGAGGCGGAAGTACACATCGCTGCGCTGCTGGCTGCCGGTCTGCCAGGTGACTCCGGCTTTCGCCACCTCGTCGCTCATGAGGCGGCCTTCGGCGAGGTTCAGCGCCAGCGGCTTCTGCCCGTAGATGTGCTTGCCTTGGCGGGCGGCATACACGGCCATGTAGGCATGCCAATGGTCGGGTGTGGAGACCTGCACGGCATCGAGGTCCTCCTTCTCCATCATCTCGCGGAAGTCAGCGTAGGCCGTGCAGCCTTTCACCGGCTTGTGCTCGGCTTTGGAGTAGGATTCGTCGATGATCTTGCGGCCGGCCTCGCGTCCGCCGGTTTCTTTGCCGTCGTAGCCGTAGTGGCCGTATTCCTTCATCGGATCGGCCACGGCGATGACCTGGCATTTGCCGTTCGAGAGAAAACTGGGCGTCCAGTCCCCGGCGATGGTGCCCCAGCCGATGGCCCCCACGGTGATGCGCTCGGAGGGAGCCGGGCGGCCCGGTTTTCCAAACACCGACGACGGCACGATCATCGGGAAACCCAGTGCGGCGGCACTTTGGGACAGGAAACGACGGCGGGAAGAGCTGGGAACGCGGTGGAGCATGGCAAAGGGAGGCGTTTTATAGCGGGGGCCTCCGAGAAAGGGAAGAACTGAAAACTGAAAATGGCGTTCCCCATGCCGCCGCGCCATCATCCCCGCCATCCACGCATGCTTTTGACCGAACTCGACCAAGCCATCGCCAACACCCAGGCTCATCTGTTGAGCCTGCGGAACGAACAAGGCCACTGGGAGGGCGAACTGAGCTCCAGCGCCCTTTCCACGGCCACGGCCATCGTCGCGCTAAAACTCGTCGATGCCGCGAAGCACGCCGACATCATCGAAAAAGGCGCGGCATGGCTCCGCCAGCACCAAAACACCGACGGCGGCTGGGGCGATACGACGATCAGCAAAAGCAATCTCTCGACGACGCTGCTCTGCTGGAGTGCGCTGCACCTCGTGGGCACGTCCTCGCCTGCGGCGGAGGCCTGGATCATCGCCCGCACAGGCACGCTCGATCCCAAAGACATCGCAAAGGCCGTCATCGCTCGCTACGGCAAGGACAAGACCTTCAGCGTGCCCATTTTGATGCTCTGCTCGCTCTGCGGCACGCTCGGCGAGAAGCCATGGCGACATGTAATTGCGCTGCCGTTCGAGCTCGCTGCCTTGCCGCGGACGTGGTTCGGCGCGGTGGGGCTGCCGGTGGTGAGTTATGCGCTGCCGGCGCTCATCGCCATCGGGCACATTCGTTTTCAAAAAGCCCCGCCCGCGTGGTGGAATCCGCTCCGCTGGCTCCGGGCGCTCGCGTGGAAACGCGTGCGGCCCATGCTGAAAACGCTGCAACCTTCCAGCGGCGGCTATTTGGAGGCCACGCCGCTCACCAGCTTCGTCACGATGGCCCTCGCCGGTGCCGGGGATCTCGATCATCCCTGCCTGCCGCTCGCCGTCGAATTCCTCCGCCGCAGCATGCGTGAAGATGGTGCCTGGCCCATCGATACCAATCTCGCCACCTGGGGCACGACGCTCGCTGTCCGAGCTTGTCGTTCGGGGTTCGCTTCGCGGCTTCGCAGCAGCCCGTCCGACGAAAACGGGCTAAAGCCCGAACTACGAACCTGGCTCCTTTCCCAGCAATACCGCGACATCCACCCCTTCACCAACGCCGCTCCGGGTGGCTGGGCCTGGACCGATCTCCCCGGCGGCGTCCCGGATGCCGATGACACGTCAAGTGCGCTCATCGCTTTGAAATCACTCGTTTCGGATTCACCACAGAGGGCACTGAGGAACACAGAGGATTCTAAAAAGGAAACTCTGCGCCTCTCTGTGTCCTCTGTGGTGGAAACGAACGTCCTACCCGGCATCCGGTGGCTCCTTGACCTCCAAAACCGCGATGGCGGCATGCCGACCTTCTGCCGCGGTTGGGGCACGCTGCCGTTTGATCGCTCCACGCCCGAAATCACCGCGCATGCGCTTCTGGCTTGGTGGACGTGGATGGAGGACCTGCCTGACGACATGCAGAAACGCATCGTCGCATCGACCGAGCTAGCTCTGGCCTACCTGGAGAAAACTCAAGCCCCTGACGGCTCTTGGCACCCGCTCTGGTTCGGCAACGAACACACCCCCGACGAGATGAACCCCGTCTATGGCACCGCGCAGGTACTGAACCACCTCGGTGGGAGCGAGGCCCTTTCCGCCCAAGCCACCGCTTTGATCCAAAACGGCCTCACCTACCTCCAAAGCGCCCAAAAGCCCGACGGCTCCTTCGGCGGCGATTCCGCCAGCCCCGTGAGCCTCGAAGAAACCGCCGTTGCGCTCCACGCGTTCTCGCATGACCGGAGCGCGGACGCCCTCGTCCGCCTTCAACAGGCAACCGCTTGGCTCCTCACCGCCACCTGCCACGGCACCCACTTCCCCAGCGCTCCCATCGGTCTCTACTTCGCCCAGTTGTGGTATCACGAGCGGCTTTACCCGGTCATTTGGACCCTCCAGGCCCTCAAATCGGCCCGGCGGCGGCTGTCCGAGGCCGAATGATCCGTCAGATCGGACTGATCAGACCGATCTTCCCGAAAAACACTGCCACCTCAGCTCCTCCGCCCCTCTGCGGCCAACTCGAGCGTCCCCAAAGCCCTTCGCTCATCTTCCCCCTTGCTTTAGAATCATTCCAATTCTAAAGCCGGAGCCGTCATGACACCCTCTGCCACCTCCACCCGTGCCCCTTCGAAGCCCACCGGCCTCGAATGCCGCATGGCCGTCCTCGGGGCCGATGTGCGCCTCACCCCGCACCGTCGCGAGGTCTTCGACGTCCTCGCCGCCTCCACGGACCACCCCACGGCCTACGACATCCTCGACCGGGTCAAATCCCGCTCGCCCGGCATCTCCTTGGCCACGGTATACAACTGCCTAGACCATCTTACCACCCACGGCCTCATCAAGCAGGTCCACCTTGAGCGCGGCCAGTCCCGCTACTGCGCCAATCTCCACGAGCACGTCCATTTCCACTGCGAGACCTGCGGCAAGGTCATCGATGCCCACCCCGCCACCGATTTCGACCCCGCCAAGTTCTGGAACCTCCCCAAAGGCACCCGCGTCACCCGCACCGACCTCGCCATCCACGGCACCTGCGATGCCTGCGCGGCCAAATAATCCCTCATCCCCCATCTCTCATCCCTTTCCATGTCACTACAAATAAAAGACCTCCACGCCCAGATCCCCGGCCGCGAAATCCTCAAAGGCCTGAACCTCACCATCAACCCCGGTGAAGTCCACGCCATCATGGGCCCGAACGGCAGCGGCAAGAGCACGCTGAGCAAGGTCCTCTGCGGCCACGAAGACTACGAAGTCACCAGCGGCGAGGTCCTCCTCGATGGCGAAAACATCCTCGACATGGCCGTCGATGCCCGCAGCCGCGCCGGACTCTTTTTGGCTTTCCAATACCCGCACGAGATCCCCGGCGTCAGCAACGCCAACTTCCTCCGCGCCTCCTTGAAAGCCCGCCTGCCGAAGGGCGAGGACATCGACGCCGTGAAGTTCTACAAAACGCTCTACGCCCGCATGGACCAGCTCGAGATGGACCGCAGCTTCACCAGCCGCAGCGTCAATGAAGGCTTCTCCGGCGGCGAAAAGAAGCGCAATGAGATCCTCCAGCTCATGATGCTGGAGCCGAAATACGCCATCCTCGACGAAACCGACTCCGGCCTCGACATCGACGCCCTCAAAATTGTCTCCCGCGGCGTGAACGCCATGCGCAGCGAGAACCGCGGCTTCCTCGTCATCACCCACTACCAGCGCCTGCTGAACTACATCCAGCCCGACATCGTTCACGTCCTCAAAGACGGCCGCATCGTCAAAACCGGCGGCAAAGAGCTCTCCCTCGAACTCGAAGAACGCGGCTACGACTGGGTCCATGAGGAGCCTTTGGCGAAAGCGGCGTAAATCATTCTTTCCATTTCCAACACATCATGATCTGGCAATACATCACCATTGGGGAACGAGCTGAGGATATGGATCACTTGCAACACAGGCTGAACGAGATTGGCCAGCAAGGTTGGGAGCTCGTTTCTTTCACCTGCTTGGATCAGGACAGCTATGTGTTCGACTACTAGGCTGTATTCAAGCGGTCGGTAGCTGGATGAAAAACATATAATGAAACCCCGTCTCTACATGGAAACCACGATTCCCAGCCTGCTCACGGCCCGCCCGAGCAAGCAACCGGAATTGCTGGGGCACCAGATCACCACCCAGCGGTGGTGGCAAGAGCGATTGGGGCACTACGAGATTTACACGTCGCAGGTCGTGCTTGATGAGGCCAGTCGTGGCGATCCTGAAATGGCGGCAGCACGACTGAACGTCCTAGCACCCTTTCCCCTTTTGCCCGTCACCTCTGTCGTGCTGCAACTAGAGGCCGATTTCATGGCCTTGGGAATCATTCCTCCCGCTGCTGCCGATGATGCGCTGCATCTCGCTTTGGCCGCTGCACACTGGATGGATTTCCTGCTGAGTTGGAACTGCAAACACATCAACAACCGCGATCTCGACGCACGTTACCGCAAAGTCTGCGCCCAACACAGCCTGCCGCTGCCCGTGATCGCCACACCGGAGGAACTGATGTACTCACTGCCATGAAAACCATCGCTGAGATCGAGGAAGATCCCATTGAGTTTGTTCAGTGGGCAAAAGCGCAAATCGCCGCTGAACATGGGAATGACCCCAAGCGCTACCTTGCCTACATCAAGGCCAAGGAGGCTGACTCACGGGCACGCGGCATCCAGTTCGTTGATTTCTCTCAAGCACCAAAGCGGACCCATGAATCCTTCGTCGTCCGCGAAGATCCACCCGCCTCGACTGAGCGCTAACCGCTTCTGACATCTCACCTCTAACCTTTCACATTTATGGTCTCCGCCCCCGACTCCACCCTCGACCTCCCATCCGCCGTCGAAAACGACATCTCCGACATCCGCGTCGATAGCGTCGGTGATTTCACCTTCCCCGAACGCAACAAGTTCGACTCCGGCTTCGGCATCACGTCGAAGACCGTCGATTACATCAGCGATGTGAAGGACGACCCTGATTGGGTGCGCGAGTTCCGTCACAAGGCGCTCAAAGTCTTCCAGGACAAGCCCATGCCCACGCATTGGGCCACGAAGGACCTCGAAAACATCCACTTCGACGAGTTCCGCTACTATCTGAGCGACGGTCAGAAGCCGAAGCGTTCCTGGGACGACGTGCCTGAGGATGTGAAGAAGACCTTCGATCGTCTCGGCATCCCTGAGCAGGAACGTAAATTCCTCGCCGGTGTCGAAGCGCAGTACGACAGCGAGGCCGCTTACTCGAACATCAAAGCCGCCGTCGCCGAGCAAGGTGTCATCTTCGTCAACAGCAGCGAGGGCCTCAAAGAACACCCCGAGATCTTTAAAAAATGGTTCGGCAAAGTCATCCCGACTGGCGACAACAAATTCTCCGCGCTCAACAGCGCCGTGTTCAGTGGCGGCTCGTTCATCTACGTCCCACCCGGCGTGAAGGTGAAACACCCGCTCCAGGCCTACTTCCGCATCAACAGTGAGCAGTTCGGCCAGTTCGAGCGCACGCTCATCATCTGCGATGAAGGCAGCGAGGTCATGTACATGGAAGGCTGCACCGCGCCGAAGTTTGAGACCGCCACGCTGCACAGCGCCGTCGTCGAACTCGTCGCCCTCAAAGGTGCCAAGATCCAGTACGTCACCGTTCAAAACTGGAGCAGCAACGTCTTCAACCTCGTCACCAAGCGCGGCATCGCCATGGAAGACGCCGAAGTGCGCTGGATCGACTGCAATATCGGCAGCCGCCTCACCATGAAATACCCAGGCGTCATCATGAAGGGCAAACGCGCCCGTGGTGAAGTCATCAGCATCGCTTTGGCGAACAGCGGCCAGCATCAGGACACTGGCGCGAAGATGGTCCACGCCGCCGATGACACCACCAGCAACGTCATCAGCAAATCCATCTCCATCGGCCAGGGCCGCTCGACGTATCGCGGTCTCGTCCACATCCCGAAGCACCTCAAAGGCTGCAAAAACAACACCGAGTGCGATGCCCTGCTCATCAACAGCAACAGCCACACCGACACCTACCCCGCCATCAGCGTCCGCGGCAACCAGCACAGCACCCAGCACGAAGCCAGCGTCAGCCAAGTCAGCGCCGACCAAATTTTCTACCTCATGCAGCGCGGCCTCACCGAAGCCGAAGCCATGAGCTTGTCCGTCAACGGTTTCATCAACGACCTCGTGAAGGAATTTCCGATGGAATACAGCGTGGAACTGAAGCGGCTCATTGATCTCGAAATGGAAGGCAGCGTTGGCTAGCCGCATGCGCGGAATGACGAAACCAGAATGATGAATGCCGAACAGATTCTTTTTGCTCACCGACAATCGAGTCACGCGCCAGCGTCGTGGAGTGCGTGCGGCAAGCCTTGGCGCGACGCCGCTGTCGAACGTCTCCTGGCACTCGTAAGCCTTTTTCGCCCCCGACAGCGGTGCCGCCGATGCGAGGCTTCGCCCTCGCATCTCCGTCACCGCACTCCACGACGCTCTCGCGCCTTCGCTCGCTGGATCAGCCTATTTCCACCTTCGGACTTCGTCATTCATTCCTCATTCTGAATTCGCCATTCGTCATTTTTCGTCCTCCCATGCCCCCTGAAGCCTCTTCATCCCCTACCGGCCTCCTCGCCATCGCCCCGACTGCTACTTCCGTCGCTCCCAACTGGTTCACCAGCCGTTCCAATGCCGCGTGGACCGAATTCCAGTCCCTGCCGCTTCCCGGCCTGAAAGACGAAAACTGGCGCTACTCGAACGCGAAGAAGATCGAGCTCGCCGACCACGCGCCAGCCAAAGCACCGACTGCCGAGCAGTCCAAAGCCGCTCTCGCCGCCACCGAGGGTCTCAAAGAACGCGCCGCACGCTTTGTCTTCGTGAATGATACCCTCGTCGAGTCCGACACGAACGGCCTTCCCGCCGGTGTGGTCTGTGTGAGCTTCGAGGAAGCCCTGAAATCCCACGAAGCGGCCCTCCAGCAGCACTTCATGAAGGGTGAACAAGCTCTGGGATCGAATAAATTCGCCGCGCTGCACCTCGCGCATGTCAAAGCAGGCACCGTCATCATCGTGCCGAAGAATGTCGTTATCGAAAAGCCCGTCGAAATCTTCCACTGGGTCGTCGGCGACCACGCGGCCATCTTTCCGCACACACTCATCGTCACAGGCGATCACGCCGAGGTCAGCGTCGTCGATCATTATCGCAGTCTCGAAGGGGAAGGCGGCCTCAGCATCGCCATCGCCGATCTCGTCGGCGGCAGCGGCAGCAAGATCACTTATGCGGCCTGCCAGGAACTCGCCGATGACGCCCAGGCGCTGCATCTTTCCAGCATCACCGCCGGACGCGATGCCAGCGTGAAAAGCTTCCAGGTGCAGCTCGGTGCCGCCTTCAGCCGCAGCGAAAGCGTGAGCGACCTCGTCGGCCAAGGTGCCCGCAGTGACATGCTCAGCGTCAGTTTGCCCATCGGCGAGCAAATCGTCGATCAGCGCACGCTTCAGCGCCACAAAGCCCCGCACGCCACCAGCGACCTGCTCTATAAAAACGCGCTCTACGGCCAGTCCCGCAGCATTTTCAGCGGCCTCATCATCGTCGATGAAGGCGCGCACTACACCGACGCCTACCAGACCTGCCGCAACCTGCTCAACAGCAACGAAGCCGAGGCCACCAGCCTCCCTGGCCTCGAAATCAACGCCGACCAGGTCAAATGCAGCCACGGAGCCACCAGCGGCCCTATCAGCGACGAAGAGCTCTTCTACCTCAAAGCCCGCGGCATCAGCGACACTGAAAGCCGCAAGCTCATCATCGAAGGTTTCCTTGCTGGCGTCGTCGAGCGCTTTGGCAACAGCGAGCTGCTCGACACCCTCGTCGCCCGCATCGATGAGAAGTTGGAGCGGGCCGTCTAAGGTGTCCGCACACGCCGGGTGCGGGTCAGGCCAAGGCGGGGAGCACGCCAATGGAAGAATCTACCGGGCAATCATGCATGTTGGGCGTGAGTCTTTCCCACATCTGCCGCACCGCACGGGCGAGCAACTGCACATCGCCGCGAGCGTCGTGACGCTTCACGCCTTCGCTGGACAGCCCTAGACGCGCCAGCACCGCATCGAGGCCGTGACCACCGCGTCCGCCCCAGATCTTTCGCGAGAAATCCCTGGAATCGAGCGCGTTCGTCTCGCGGACGGGCATGCCGAGCCGTTTGCAGTTCTCCGCGATGAAGCGCATGTCAAAACGCAGCCCGTTGTGGGCGATGAGCGTCGCATTGGTGCCCACAAACTCCGAAAAACGCGTCAGCACATCGCGTGGCAAGGGCGCATCGGCCACTTCGGCCTGAGTGATGCCCGTGAGCTTGGTGATGAAGGACGGGATGCAATGTTCGGGGCGCACATAACTGTCAAAAAGCTCCCCCTTGTCCCATTCGCCGTTTTTCACTTTTACCGCCGCGATCTGGATGATTTGATGGAGACAAGGTCGTAACCCAGTGGTTTCAAGGTCGAAGATGATAAGGGTCACCTCGTGACGTGCGGCTGCCTGCTGATGAAAGCAAGGCTTTAAACGTAAACACGCGGCACGCGTGCGTGGATGTTTGTGAGCACCTCATAGGGGATGGTGCCTGCCCAGTCGGCCACGTCTTGGGCGGAAATACCGTCGCCGATGAGCGTGACGGCGTCGCCGTTGTAGGCGGTGCCCCATTCGAGGTTCACCATGAACTGGTCCATGCACACGCGACCGACAATCGGGTGCAGCTGGCCGCGAATGATGACTTGGCCGCGATTGGATAGGGCGCGGAAATAGCCGTCGCCATAGCCAACGGGCAAGGTGACGATGCGCACGGGATGATCGCTCTTCCACGTGCCGCCGTAGCTGACGGCGTTACCGGGCTGTACGACTTTGAAATACACGATTTCGGATTTCCAGCTCAGGGCGGGCTTCACGGCGATGGTATGCCTCACTTCACGCGAAGGATAGACGCCATAGAGCAGGATGCCGGGCCGGACGAGGTCGAGATGGCTCTCCGGGAGCTGCAAAATGCCGCCGGAGTTCGCGATGTGGCGTTGCGGTGGTTTGAGGCCGTGTTTCGGGTAAAACTCGAGCACGTCGAGGAATCGGGCGAGCTGCTCTTTGGCGCTGGAAAGGTCTTCGGCGTCCGAATTGGCGAAGTGGGAGTAGATTCCGGCGATCTCGATGTTTTGGAAGGTGAGGCTGGCCTCCAGCAGCTTCTCGGCGCTGTACCAATGCACGCCGATGCGCTCCATGCCGGTGTCGATCTTCAGATGCACGCGGGCCTTCTTTTTGGCGGCAACGGCGGCTTCGTCGATCTGCCGCATTTTGTCGATGGAGGAGGCCGCCATCATCAAATCATGCTCGATGAACTGCGGGATCTGCCGCGCCACCACGCCGCCAAAGACGAGAATGGGCTGCGTGATGCCTGCCTGACGCAAAATGAGGGCTTCTTCCAGCAAGGCGACGCCGAAGCAGGTCGCACCGCATTGGGCGAGGTGCTGGGAGACCTCGACGATGCCGTGACCGTAGGCGTTGGCCTTCACCACGGGCATGACCTCCGCCTTGCCGACATGCGTGCAGATCGCGTCGAAATTCTGCGCGAGGGTGCCGAGGCTGACTTCGACGTGGGTGGGGCGGATGGCTTCCATGAGTGACGTTGCAGCCGACTTCCTTGAAAACGACCACAGAGATCACAGAGGAGCACAGAGGACAGAAAATCAAATCTCTGTGTTTCTCGATGAACTCGGTGGTGAAACCGCCAAGGCGGGCTTTTAACCCAAGATCGCTTTCAACTGGGCGGCGATCTCCGCGAAGGCCGCATCGCTCAGCGCCGGAGTCGCAGCCGCCGCCATGGGCAGGCCTTCCTCCGGCAGGGTGATCCAGGAACGGCAGCCGCCGTAGCTTTTGGCATAGGGGAAGTGCCAGCGCTGCGGGAGCTTGTAGGCGCGCACGAGGGCGACGTGGAGGCAGCTTTCGTCGTCGTAGATGAAGCGCTCTTTGACGACGTCCTCGTTCCAGATGTGCAGTGGGGCCAGGGCGGCGACTTTGTCCCAATCGGTGACTTTCCACACCTGCTCGAGCGTAGCGCAGCCGTCGATATCGACGGTCTGGCGTTCTTCTTCCGGCGGAAACGCACGTTGCGTGTTCTCCGGCGTCCAATTCAGGTCGGCGGCCTGATTGTGGAACCAGGTCGGAAACAGGAAAAACTCGCGATGCTTCCACTCAAAGCCGCCGCGGCCTTCGTGGATGCCGCCTTTGCGTAAAATGATGCTGAGCTTGCCCTGCGTCAGCGCATCGCAGACGAAGGACCATTCTTTGAAACCGGTGGGAGCGGGAAATTGAGGCATCGCTGCGGATACTATGCCCCGGAGCGGGCTGCAAGAGGGTGATTGACCACGGCGCAACGGTCGCATAGCGTTTGGCATGACAAGCGTGCTCCCCTTCAAGCCAGCCACCACTCCTGCCCGCGTCTCGTGGGAGGAATACCAGCGGCTCGATACCGCCAGCCCGGTGCGGCTGGAGTATGTGAACGGCCAGATTTATGCGATGGCAGGCTCCAGCCGCAGCCACAACCGCATCTCCGGCAATGTTTTTGCCCGCCTACACAGTGCCCTTAGAGGCAAAAAGTGCGAGCCGTTCACAACGGACATGAAGCTGCGCGTCCAGCTCGGGCTGGAGGACTTTGGCTACTACCCGGATGTGATGGTGGTTTGTGACAAGAAGGACCGGCATGAGCGCTACTGCGTGAGTCCCACGGTACTGTTTGAGGTGCTCTCGAAATCCACGCGACGCACCGATCAGGGCGAGAAGCTCAAAGCCTACCAGCAGATCGAGAGCCTGGAGGTGTATGTGATGATCGAGCAGGTGACGCAGCGGGCTTACATCCACCGCCGCTCGAACAACTGGTGGCCGGAGATCATCGAGGGAGCGGACGCGATGCTCACACTGGATGAGATCGAGGTTCGGCTAACCTTTGCAGACATCTACGACCGGGTGGACTGGGCCGCAGAGGAGACGGAAGCGTGATTCCTTCACCTATGAAAACGTTCCTCGCTCTTCTTTGCTTACTCGCCACGCCCGCGTGGGCGAATTTGTCCACGCATGTGTTCTTCAAGCACTTCATCGGCACCTGGAAGGCGGCGGGTGAACTGAAGGGGGAGAACAACAACCTTGTCACGATCACCGAGGCATGGACGGGCAAGGTGGACGGCGAGAATGGCTTTCTCATTGAGGGCACACGCACCATGAATGGAGACACGCAGCCGTTTAAATGGACCTTCACGCAGAATGCGGGAGCGGATATGTTCGAGGCCATTTTGAGCGGGCCGGATACCTCACAGACGATCCGCTTTGAAGGGAATGTGTCGGAGGTGAATCTCACGCTGGAGCTCAAGTCGGTAACGGGCAATGGAAGCAGCAGTATTACCGTGCTCGAGAGCTTCCAGGGCGAGGCGAAGGACGTGATCGAGAGCAAAGTGACTTTCACGGGCGATGCCGGCCAGACGACGCTGGAAGGCACCATCAAACACGAGAAGGAAAAAGCGCCGTGAAGAGCTACTGGGAACTGGTGAAGCGCATCTGGCACGCGCCGGGAAATCACGGCAAGCGTATGAGCGTGCTGCTGCGCAGCATCGCGTGGTTGGTGAACAAGAAAACGCTGCGCAGGCCGTGGACGCTGCCGGTTTATGCGGACATGAAGCTGCGCTGCTACCCGGACAGTATCATCGCGCTGCATGTGGTGCAGCGTGGTGAGTTTCACGACTGGGACACGGCGAAGTTCATCACGGAGTTTCTGCGTGAAGGAAACACGTTTGTCGATGTCGGCGCGAACATTGGCCTCTACACGTTGCCAGCAGCGGCGAAAAAGGCACGTGTAGTGGCTGTGGAGCCGAGCTCGCGGAATCGTGGCCGTTTGGAGGAAAATTTGGCACTAAATGGCCTCACGAGCGTGAAGATCGAAGGCTGCGCTTTGGGTGAAACCGAAGGCGATATGGCCTTCTGTGACGATGATGCGCTCGCGCACGTCGAACTGGACGGCAACGGCCCGAAAGTGCCAGTCAGGCGCTTGGACGCGATTTTGCCGGACGGCGAAATTTCGCTGTTGAAGGTGGATGTGGAGGGTTTTGAGCTGGCAGTGTTCCAAGGGGCCGAAAACGCGATGCGGGCCGAAAGGCTGCCAGTGATCCTGTTTGAGATGAATTGCTCGTATGAGCGCTACGGCGTAACCGAGGCCCAAATCTTCGGCTTTTTGCGAAAACGCGGCTATCAAATCGCCCGCTACGAACATGATGCGCGGCGTTTGGTGACCCACGGCCTCGAAGGCGATGTGGTGGCGTTCACGCCGCGCGGCGAACAACTCATCCACGAACGACTTTTGACATGAACATCACCAACTGGGATCAAGCCTATCAAGAGAACTTCACGCCTTGGGACAAGGGTGAGCCTTCACCGGCGCTGGTTGAGTTTGTTGAGCGAAATGAGCTGACGGGCCTCGTTTTGGTGCCGGGCTGCGGTGTGGGGCATGATGTGGCTTTCTTGGTTTCACGCGGGCTGGATGCCATCGGGCTCGATATCGCCCCGACGGCGATTGAGCGGGCAAAAGTGCGGTATCCCGAGCTGGCGGAGCGTTTTGTGCTGGGTGATTTGTTTGAGCGGAAGGGCGAGTTCGATGCCGTGGTGGAGCACACGTGCCTCTGTGCGTTGCCGCCGGAGTGGCGGGAGAAGTATCGCGAGGCTGTGGCGGGCTTGTTGAAGCCGGATGGAAAGCTCATCGGCGTGTTTTTCATCAACCCGGAGATGGACCCGGGCGAGATGGGGCCGCCGTTTGGCATCTCCGAGGTGGAGTTGAAGGCGCTGATGGCTCCGAGGTTTGAACTCGTGGAGAGTTATGTGCCAGCGAGTGCTTATCCGGGACGTGAAGAGCGGGAGATGATCGGAGTTTTCAAGCTCACTTCGCCTTGAACCCCGGCTTCACGATGTCGCGCACGCCGCTGGCGATGATGTTTTCGATGCCGGAGGAGAAGCGAGTGGGGCGGCCATAATAAATCATGGCTCCGCCGGCTTCGTAACCGCCTTCTTCCCACACGCGTTGGGAGGGAATGTAGCAGGGCACGTCATTGGTGTAGCTGTTCACCCAAGTGCGGGCGGGATCGTATTCCTTTTTGAAGCGGAGGCTGTAGTCCACGACGACCTCGCCGGGGAGATTGATGGTGAGGAGGTCATCGCCGTAATGCCAGGCCTGAACGGTGTAAGGCAGTGCCGGGGGGATTTTTTCGCCTCGCTCGAGCATGGCGAGGTGTTTTTGGGCGTGGTAGGCGGTGTACTTGTTTTTGTCGGTGCTACGGGCTTTCCACTCTTCGGGCGTGGGCAGCTTGTCGAAGGGTAGGATGACTTCCATCGTGGCGCAGGCGAGCGGGCCGCGCACGGGCTTCATAGGTTCGTTGATGAGGCGCACGATTTCTTTGGCAAGCGATACCCCGTGATCTAAAACGAAGCGCATCTCGCGGCGCGGATACGGATTCTGATCCGCGCCGCAGCCGATGGCGATGAGGGCGACACTGCCGGGGAAACGTAACTCGAGTTCCTGATGCGCGATGCCAGCCCAGTCGCCGTGGATTTCATTGATACCGAGCGTGGTGCAGTGGCAGGCATAGCTGGCGTAGGTGGCGAGCAATTTGCTGCCGTCGGCGCTTTTTACGCGGAGCACGGGCACGGCCCGATCGACGGGGCCGTTGAAGTTGGGCGCGTTTTGCAGGCCGTTGGGGCCTTGCATGCGTCGGTTGAGGCCGAAGAAGGCTTTGCCGACGGACCAATCGAGCCGCGCGGGTTCCATTTTATCCCACGCCTTGGTGATGGCCTCGACGATCCACTTCGTGAGGTCCTCGGTGTAGCGGTCCACGCGTTGTTGCTCGTCGGTGGCGAGGTCTTTGCCAAAGAGAAAGGGCAGCACGCCTTTGAGCATCGGGGCGCAGTGCGTGTGCGTGGAGTGCAGCGAGAAACGCTCGTCGGCGATCGGTTTGCCGGCGGTGGCGAGGCGATTCAAAACATCCGCGCGGAGGGCGGCAGGCACGCCGCAGTTGTCCACGGTGACGATGTACGCGGGCGCTTCATCGGCCCATTGCATGACGAGGGCGTTGGCATGCAGCCGCTGTTCGACTTTTTCAAACTCGGTAGTGCGACTTCCGTAACCGCTGAGGCGGACGGGGTAGTCGGGTGTGATGTCGATGTCAGCCGCGCCTGCGCGCCAGCCGGTTGAATCGGCGGCGGAAACGGTGACTGCCATGCAGCAGAGAAACGAGAGCATAAGCCTGAGCATGGTAAACATCATGCCCAGACTTTAATCCGTTTGTGAAGTAATATTTACTTCGCCTTCCAAATATGGCGTTCGGCACTATGCGTTCGCGTTCGTCCAGTCGATGGCCGCGCGGCAGATCTCCCAGAAGGAGCCATGCTCCAGGCTGGCTCCACCGACGAGAGCGCCGTCCACGTCCGGCATGGCGATGAGTTCGGCCATGTTGTTCGGCTTCACGCTGCCGCCGTATTGAATGCGGATTTTGATGGCCACATCAGCTCCGAACATGTCGCCGAGCACCTTACGGCAGAAGGCGTGGGCGTCCTGCGCCTGCTGGGAGGTGGCGGTGCGGCCGGTGCCGATGGCCCACACGGGCTCATAGGCGATCACGATGTCCGTGATACGGCGTGGGCCGACTTCGGCCAAGGATTCACGGAGCTGGCTTTCGAGCACCTGCTCGATCTTGCCGCCGTCGCGTTCTTCGAGCGTCTCGCCGATGCAAAGGATCGGGTGGAGGCGGGCTTCGAGAGCGGCAAGCACCTTGGCGTTCACGATGGCGTTCGTCTCGCCGTAAAGGCTGCGGCGCTCGCTGTGACCGAGGATGACGTGCTTGCAGCCGCATTCTTTGACCATGCGGGCGCTGATTTCGCCAGTGAAGGCTCCGGCAGGCGCAGCGCTCATGTTTTGCGCGGCGAGTTCGACGCTCTGCTCACGGGCGTTTTGCAGCGCGGTCATCGAGCGCTCCAGGCTCACGAACGGCGGCGAAACGACGATCTGGATGGGGCACTTGTCCGGCACGAGGCGGGCGAAGGAGCGAAGGAAATCATCGGACTCCTGGGGAGTCATGTGCATTTTCCAATTGGCGGCGATGATGGGCTTGCGGAAGTGAGCGATGGGCATGGTTTTTGAAAGGTCGAATTAAGAATGACGAAGGACGAATTACTTGTCTTTGAGGCAGGCGACGCCGGGGAGGATTTTGCCTTCGAGGAGTTCGAGGGAGGCGCCGCCGCCGGTGGAGATGAAGGTCATCTTGTCGCCGAGCTTGGCTTTCTTGACGGCCTTCACGCTGTCGCCGCCGCCGATGATGTTTTTGGCGCCGGAATTGGCCGCCATGGCCTCGGCGATGTCGAAGGTGCCTTTGGAGGCCTCTTTGATCTCGAACACGCCCATCGGGCCGTTCCAGATGACGGTCTTCGCCTTGGAAATTTCTTCGCTGAAGAGCTTCACGGACTCAGGGCCGATATCGACACCTTCCCAGCCATCCGGGATGCTTTCGTTCACGCCGGTGAATTTGATGTTGCCGAACTTCTTCGCATCGAAATCGAAGGCGTCGGTGATCATCGCGTCCACGGGGATGAGGATTTTCACGCCGCGCTCCTTGGCCTTGTCCAGAGCGGCCTGGGCGATGGGTTCCCACTCGGGTTTGTAGAGGCTTTTGCCAATGGAGATGCCCTGCACGAGCTTGCGGAAGGTGTAAGCCATACCGCCGCCGATGATGATGGTGTTCGCCTTTTCGAGCAGGCGATTGATCACGCCGATTTTGTCGCTGACCTTCGCTCCGCCGAGGATGACGACGAACGGACGCTCGGGGTTCTCCAGTTCGTCGTGCAGCCAAGTGAGCTCTTTTTCCATGAGCAGGCCGGAAACGGCCGGGAGGTAATCCGCGATGCCCGCCGTGGAGCTGTGCGCACGGTGAGCGGAGCCGAAAGCGTCATTCACGAAGACCTCGGCGAGGTCCGCCATGCCCTTCGCGAGCGTGGCGTCGTTTTTCTCTTCACCGGCGTGGAAGCGGGTGTTTTCGAGCAAAAGCACGTCGCCATTGCCGAGAGCAAGCGCCTTGGCCTTCGCTTCGTCGCCGACGCAATCGCTCGCAAAGGCCACTGGCTTGCCGATGAGTTCGCTGAGCGCCGGAGCGACCGGGGCGAGGCTTTGTTTCGGATCACGCTGGCCTTTAGGGCGGCCGAGGTGGCTGGCCAAAATGATGCGAGCGCCCTTTTCGATCAGGAATTTGATCGTCGGCAGCGTCTCCTGGATGCGAGTGGCATCCGTGATCACCATCTGGCCGTCTTTTTCCTCCAGCGGCACGTTGAAATCGACGCGCACAAAGACGCGTTTTCCGGCAAGGTCGAGGTCACGAATGGTCTGCTTGGGCATGGTGTTTTTGGGGGTAGGGGGCAGGATGTTTAGCACATGGCGTGCTTGATGCGCATCGAATTTTTATGACGGAGTGCGGCACAATCGGTCGCGGCATGCAAAAGGGCGTGATTCTGGTTTGCAAGCCTTAGCCTGCTTTCTAGGCTCGTCTCCTTATGGCTAAACCTGCGCTTGGAAAAGGACTTGGAGCACTCATCTCGGCACCCACGGGGGTCATTGGTGTAGCCCGCCCGCCCGTACTTTCGCAGCCTTCGCCTGGGGATGTCGTGCAGCGCGTGTCGCTGGATTTGATCGTGCCCAGCCCGCTGCAGCCGCGCAAAGAATTCGTCAAAGAGCAGCTCGCCGAGCTGATGGATTCGATTCGCGAGCATGGGATCATCCAGCCGCTGATCGTGCGTCGAGTGGCAGGCAAGCTGGAACTCATCGCAGGTGAACGTCGCTTCCGTGCTTCCCGCGAATTGGGCCTCAAAGAGGTGCCCGTCATCGCCCGCGAGGCCAGTGACAAGGACGTGCTGGAGATGGCCCTCATCGAAAATCTCCAGCGTGAGGACCTGAATCCCATTGAAGAGGCCTATGCCTACGCCCGCCTCTCGAAGGACTTCAGCATGAAGCAGGAGGACATCGCGCAGCGAGTGGGCAAAAACCGCGCCACCGTGGCGAACGCCATCCGCCTGCTCGATCTGCCCACGGTGGTGCAGGACATGCTTTCCGCCGGAGCCATCACCACGGGCCATGCGAAGGTCGTGCTCGGCCTGAAAAAGCCCGAGGAGCAGATTCAACTGGCCCGCGAGATCGTGCAAAAGAGCTACACCGTCCGTGCCACGGAAAAAGCGGTGAACGCCATCCTGCATCCGCCAGCTCCGAAGCCTCCCAAATCTGCCGAGGGCGAGTTTGACCGTGCCATCGCCGCCGTGGAGCAAAAGCTCGTCTCTCACCTTTCCACGAACGTTTCGATTCACCACGGCGATAAAAAAGGCCGCGTTGAGATCGACTATTATGGAGCCGAGGACCTCAACCGGATCCTCGCGCTGCTGGGTGTTGAGGAAGAGCGGTTTGAATGACGAATCCCCAATCTGAAGCTGCATGAGCGCCCCCAAGATTCGTCATTCGGCCTTCGGCATTCTTTCGTCATTCGCCATTCTGATTTCGTCATTGCTTTGCTCCTGCACGCCCACGCCTGCCGCTCACCCTGCCGAGCCTGCGGTCCGCACCTTTCTTGAGCGATACTTCTCCACCTGGTCCGCGAAGGACATGGATGGCTACGGAGCATGTTTCCACCCGCAAGCTCGTGTTTCCTTTGTGCAAAACGGCGTGCCGCAGACACAGGGGCTCACGGATTTCCTGCATGGTCAAAAAATGGGCCACGCCACTGCGCGCGAGCCGATGACGGAGGTGCCGACGGACATGAAAATCCTCATGGACGATCGCACCGCGCAGGCGGCGGTGCGCTGGAAGCTCACGCAGGGCAGCCGCATCGTCACTGGCACGGATTGCTTCACGCTGATCAAGACGCCGGATGGCTGGTCGATTATGAGCTTGGTCTTTTACAATGATTGAGCCGCGAAAAGGGCCTTGTCAGCATAACGGGCGGAACGGATGATGAGAGCCGGTGTTTGAACCGAACTCCGTGACTCCCGCTCCACCATCCTTTTCGGCACTCGTCTGGCTGCGCAATGCGTCTGTCGTGCTCGTTTTATCGGCGCTGGTTGGCGTGGCGGCATGGCAATGGCTCGAAAAACCCACTCGCGGAAAAAGCCCGCCAGCATCGCGCGAGGCTGCCGAGGTCGCGTCGAAGGTGAATGCGGCTTTTGAGGCCGATTGGGCCGCGAAGCAAATTCCCGCCGCGCCGCGTGCGGATGACCTCGCGATCATCCGCCGGCTCTCGCTGGCTCTCACGGGCAGCATTCCCTCTCTGGAAGAGATTCGCGAGGTGCAGGCAATGCAGGGCGACAACGTGCCGCAGCAATGGCTCGAACGTCTTTTGAAGGATCGCCGCACCAGTGACTACCTCGCGGAGCGTCTGGCGAGAGTGTATGTGGGTACGGAGAACGGCCCGTTTTTGATTTATCGGCGTCGCAGGCTCGTGGAATGGCTCAGCGAGGCGCTGCTGCAAAACCGGGCTTATGATCGCATCGTTCGTGAGCTGATCGGATCGAAGGGCGTGTGGACGACCAGCCCGGCCGTGAATTTTATCACCGTCACGAGCGAGCCTGGCAAAGGTCCCGACGAGAGAAAACTCGCCGCGAAGATCAGCCGGGCCTTTCTCGGCGTGCGGATCGACTGCGTGGAGTGCCACGACGGCAAGCTTGGCAGCCCGTGGAAGCAGAGCGACTTTCATCAGCTCGCCGCCTACTTCGGCCAGGCGAAGTTCGACATCACCGGCCTGCGTGATGACCCGAAGCAGCAGTATCAAACGCGTTACCTCGGCGAGACGGAGCCTGCAGTGATCTCGACGAAGGTGCCGTGGAAGCCTGAGCTGCTGCCCGAGAAGGGCGCACCCAGGTCAAAGCTGGCGGATTGGATCACCGCGAAGGAAAACAAGACCTTCGCTCGCACGCTGGTGAATCGCTTGTGGGCGCTTTTGTTCAATAAGCCCCTCGTCACGCCGGTGGATGACCTCCCGCTCGATGGCTCCTTTCCTCCCGGCATGGAGCTGCTGGCGGAGGATTTCATCGCGCATGATTTCGATCTTCATCGTCTCATCCGTGCGATCACCTCCACGCGGATTTTTGAAGCCTCCAGCCGCAGTGATCATCCCGAGGCGGAGAAGCACTGGGCGGCCTTTCCGGTGACGCGGCTGCGACCGGAACAGATGGCCGGCAGTGTGATCCAGGCCGCGTCGCTCGGCTCGCTCGATGCGGAGGCGCATGTGCTCTTCCGCATCAAGCGTGACATTGATGTGGGAAACTTCGTCAAACGCTACGGCGACCGTGGCGAAGACGATTTCGATGATGGTGGCGGCACCATTCCGCAGCGTCTCCTGCTCATGAATGGGAACATGGTGACGGATAACGTGAAGAATAATCCGCTCGCGGCTGCCAGCAGCCGAATCAGGATGCTCTCACCCGATGTGAAGACCGCCGTCGAGAGCGCCTACCTCGCCATTTTCACTCGCAAGCCATCGCCAGAGGAGGCTGCCCACTTTGAAAACCTCCTCACCGCCGCCCGCTTGAACAACGCCATGAGCGATCTCTTCTGGACGCTCATGAACGCCACGGAATTCTCTTGGAACCACTGAAAGCCATGAACTGCCCTTCTTCCCTGCATCACTCTCGCCGCACGCTGCTTCGTGGTGCCACAGCGGCAGGTGTTTCCTGGCTCACGCCGTTGGCGGACATCCTCGCGGTGGAGGCGGAGACGGCTCCGAAGGGCAAACCGGCGAAGTCATTGATCCTTCTGTGGCTCGGCGGCGCGGCCAGCCAGCTCGATACCTTTGATCCGCATCCGACGACGAAGATCGGCGGTGGCGTGAAGGTGATCGACACGGCGATCAAGGGCGTGCAATTCGCCGCCGGGCTGGAGCAGACGGCGAGAGTGATGGGTGATGTCTCGCTCATCCGCTCGATGGTGAGCAGGGAAGGGGATCACGAGCGTGCCTTTTACAACATCAAGACCGGCTATCGCCCTGATCCGACGCTGATCCATCCCAGCATCGGCGCGGTGATGTGCCATGAGCTGCCGGAGGCACGCATCGAGATCCCGACGCATGTTTCCATCCTGCCCAATCAATGGCCGGCACGCGGTGGCTACTTCGGGGCGCAGTATGATGCCTTTCAAATGTATGATCCGAAGGGCAGCATCCCGGATGTGAAGGCTCGCGTGAGTGACGAGCGCATGCAGAAGCGCCTGGAGAGCCTCAGCGTGGTGGAAAAAGCCTTCGCAGCAGGTCGCCTGCCGAATTTCGATGCGCAAAAGACGCTCCACCAACTCTCCATTGAGCGGGCGCGGAAGATGATGACCTCGGAGCAGCTCAAAGCCTTCGATGTGAGCCTCGCGACGACTGCGGAACGAGATGCGTATGGCGATACGGCCTTCGGTCGCGGTTGTTTGGCGGCGGTGAGATTGATCCAGGCTGGTGTGCGCTGTGTGGAGGTGACGCTGAATGGCTGGGATACCCACGCGAACAATCTCGAAGGTCAGGCCTCGCAGGTGAAGATCCTCGACGCGGCGTATGCTTCACTGATTCGCGATTTGAAACGTCACGGGCTGCTCGCGAGCACGGTGGTGGTGTGCGGAGGCGAGTTCGGACGCACGCCCAAGATCAACAACCTCGGAGGTCGCGATCATTGGCCGACGGGTTTCAGCATGCTGGTGGCCGGTGGTGGCTTTGCGGGAGGTCGCGTGATTGGCTCCACCGATCCGCAAGGCGTGAAAAAAGACCCCGAGAAGCCCATTTTCGTCGAAGAGCTCCACGCGACGGTTTTGGACCTTTTCAGCATCGACTACGCCAAGGAACTCATGACGCCCGTGGGCCGCCCGATGGCGCTGAGCAAGGGCGATGTGGTGGAGGAGTTGGTGGCAGGCTGAATCAACGTTTCGGCATGAATTCCTCGCGGAAGAGGATCTGCATCTGCTGCGAGCCTTTTCCCTGAGTGAGGATGGCCACGCCGATGGCCTGCTCACCATACCAGCCGATGCTTTCGATGCGGAGGGTCTGGCCCTGAATGGCGAGGAGAGAGGCGGCGGGATGATTTTGAGGAAGGCCGAGGAGCTGCATGGCCTCCTGCGGTGCGGTGATGGGCTGGTCGTCCTTCGTGTGGCGGATGCCATCGCGGCCATCGCGGCGCTGGATGAGGCGCTGGGCCATGACAGGATTGGCCCCGGTGACGGCGGCGATGACCTCGGCATTGGCTTCGTTCACATCGAGCTGGCCGCTGCCATAGACGGTGAAGAGCTGCCGCCAGCCGGGATAGGCGGCGTTGAGCTTTTCGATGCCGGCGACCATGTCGATCTCCTGCATGCTGCGAAAACGGCGGTTGAAGGGACGGTTCGGAAAGCCGTTTTGTTTGTAGTCGAGCGCTTCGGCGCTGTCGGGGCGGCGTTTGAGGGCGTCTTCATCGACCCAGTCCATCAAAGCGGCGACGAGGCCCTGCGCGGCTCCGGGTTGCATGCGGAAGTTTTGGAAGATCTGCTCCAGCTGCGGGGCATTTTGATCGTTGAGGAGCATGTTGATGTTCAGCCGGCTCTCCTCGGTGGTCATGATGGCGCGGTAGCCCTCGCTGCCGTCCTCGCTTTGAAACTCGAGCAGCGGGTCCATGGCGGTGACGACGGGATGAGCGGCCATGGCGATGCCGCGCTCGGCCATGCGGCGTGCTTTGAGCAGGCCGGATCGGTTGGCTAAAGCCTGATCGTATTGCGAGGAAGTGAGCACCGTGGTGGCGACGGCAAAGGCGAGCAGGGTGATGACGGCGAGCACGATGAGCAGCACGGAACCGTGCTGGCGGGCGATTCGTGGTCTGGGGAGCGTGCCGTGCATGTGGCGGTAGCGTGGCAGAATCGGCACGCGGAAGCAAGATGAAGGCTTGCCGGACTCACGACGGCCCGATACACTCATGGCGATGATTTTGCTCCAAAACGCCGCCCAACGTTCCGGCATCGCCGATGCGGAAACCTTCACCGTGGCCGCGCAGCAGGCGCTGACGGGCGGGCAGGCCTTTTTTCGAGATTTGATCGACCGCACGCGGGTGGATGAGCGTTCGTTTTTGCACCATCTGGCGGAGGACATGAAGTGGCCGTTTCTTGAGGCGGCGCAGACGGACCCGACCTCGGCAGCGGAGTTGAAGGGCATCATCCCAGCGCGGTTCGCGGTGAAGCATCAGGTGCTGCCGGTGCGCTTTGATTCGAATGCGCCGGAGAATGCCGATGAGAAGGAAAAGCAGGCTCGCCGCACGCTGGTGATCGCTTGTCATGATCCTTTCGACCTGGTGGCGCGGCAGGCCGTGGCCCGCCGGGCGACGATGCCGGTGCGCTGGTGCCTTTCGCCGCAGGCAGAGGTTCTGGCGGGACTCCAGGCGCTCTATGGCGTGGGGGCGGACACCTTTGAAGACCTCTTAAAGGGCCGCGAAAACACCGCCACGGAGAATGCCGACGAGGCGAATGTGATCGATGTGGAAAGCCCCGATGCCTCGGTGGTGAAATTTGTGAACCAAATCATCCGCGAGGCGCTGGCGCAGCGGGCGACGGATATTCATGTGGAGCCGCAGCCGGATAGCCTGCGCATCCGCTACCGCGTGGACGGCATCCTGCACGAGGTGCCGGTGCCGGAGAACATCAAGCAGCTCCAGTCCTCGGTGATCGCCCGTATCAAGATCATGTCGAAGCTGGATGTGGCCGAGCGCCGCCTGCCGCAGGACGGGCGCATCAATTTGAAGACGGATGGCCAGTTCATTGACGTGCGTGTGGCCTGCATCCCGAGCGTGGAGGGCGAATCGCTTAGCCTGCGTCTTTTGGGCCAGGAACGCTTCACTCTCGGCAAGCTCGGCATGAGCGAGGACTACCGGGCAAAGATCGACGTGCTTTTAAAGAAGCCGAACGGCATTGTGCTGGTCACGGGGCCGACAGGTTCCGGTAAATCGACGACGTTGTACACCTTCCTGAGCGAACTGAACAAGGTCGAGCGCCGCATCGTGACCATCGAGGACCCGGTGGAAAACAAGCTCGCGGGCATCGTGCAGATCGCCGTGAAGCCGGAAATCGGCCTCACCTTTGCCGCCGGCCTGCGCAGCATCCTGCGTGGCGATCCGAACGTCGTGATGATCGGGGAAATGCGCGATTTGGAGACGGCGGAGATCGCCGTGCGTGCCTCATTGACCGGTCACCTCGTCTTTTCCACGCTGCACACGAATGACTCGCTTGGCGGCATCACACGTCTCGTTGAAATGGGCATCGAGCCTTTCCTGGTGAGTTCTTCGGTGCGGGCGCTGATCGCTCAGCGTCTCGTGCGTGCTCTCTGTGAGCACTGTCGCCGCCCGGCGAAGCATGACTGGGAGGAGTTGAAGGCCTTTGGCCTCGTAGTCAGCCCTAGTGATCGCCTTTTCAGCGCTGGCCCCGGCGGATGCAAGGCCTGCAACGCCACCGGTTATCGCGGACGACTCGCCATTTATGAAATCGCGCTGCTTTCCCCCGCGATGTCGCATCTGGTGACGAAACGGGCTTCGGAAGCCGAAATGATGCAGCAGGCCCGCTCGGAGGGTTTTGTCACCATGCGCGAGTATGGCTGGCGGAAAGTTAAAGAGGGCCTCACCTCGGTGGAGGAGGTGCTGAGGGTCACCAGCGAGGACGTGGCCTGACCGGCCGCTGGGCCATCGAAAGAGCCGAAAATCGCTTTTGAGCGTCTGTTCAGGCGAACTTGGCTGGTCGAGTTGGACTGAAAATCACGTTTTCACCCTCGATTTCGGGGCGGCTGTGGCTGCGACCTTGCCTAAATTCAGAAAAAAGTGCAGAATTCCTCTAATTAGAAGCGATTCGAGCCGTTCCGGCTTCGATAGGCATCTCATCACGCCCTTTTTTCACCCAAACCTAACTATGAAACAAACCACAAAACTGCTCGGCAGCGTCCTTTTTACGGCGCTGTTTGCTGGTTCTGCTCTGGCGGAAATCCGCACTTGGACGGACGTCCGCGGCCGCCAGGTCACTGCGTCCTTTGTCAGCATCGAAGCTGACAACATCACCCTTCAAACGGCTGATGGAAACATGCACCGCTTCCCGCTTTCCAATCTCTCGGCGGAAGATCAGGCGCTCGCCAAGAAGATGCAGTCCGCCGCTCCTGCCACGGCTGCTGCCGGTGGTGCCGAAGGCCAGCCCGCCTATCTCGCCAATGCCACGGTTGCTCAAGCGGCCTCCGCCATTGACCGCCTTGTTGCCCAGGGCCTCGTTCGAGCCAACCCGGAACGCTTGAAAATCGGCAAAAAGCCGATCTCCAACTTTAACGCTCCGTGCAACGACGAGCAGTTCGTCCGTCGCGTTTATCTTGACATCGCTGGCCGTATTCCGAGTCACGATGAGGCGACGTCTTTCATCAAAAATCCGGCCAAGGACAAGCGCGCGAAGTTGATCGACATGCTTCTCGACAGCCCCGGCTACGCCAGCAATATGTTCAATTACCTCTCCGAGGTACTCCGCGTGAAGGATGATTTCGGTGGCGGCGACAACGTTCGCGGCGTGCCTTATATAAACTGGCTTCAGCAGCAGATCAGCAAAAATACCCCCTGGGATAAGCTGACTTTCGAGATGCTGACTGCTAATGGCAAGATGTGGGACAAAAAGGAAGACGGTACTTACAACGGAGCCGCCGGTTACCTCCTCCGTGATTCCGGCATGACGCTGGACAATCTGGCGAACACCCTCGCCATCTTCCTCGGCACCGATGTGGCATGCGCTCAGTGCCATGACCATCCTTTCTCGGATTGGACGCAGCGCCAGTTCTATGAAATGGCATCCTTCTTTGGCGCTACCAGCACCCGTTACCAGCGCCGTGCCCAGAGCAAGCGCAAGGGCAAGGACGGCATGGAAGTGGCTGATATGAGCCAGAAACTCATGCCCGAAATCGAGGCCATCATCGAGAAAAACGGCGGTGATATCACCCGCGTTCGCAACGGCCTGCAGAACTTCATTGGAGCCAATCGCTACTCGATTAACGACCTCGAAGCGAACACGCTTAAACTTCCGCACGACTATAAGTATAAGGATGCAAAGCCTGGTGACATGGTGGATCCAAAATTCGTTATGTGGAGCAAGGACGACAAGAGCCTCCCCGCCTACAAGCAGAAGACCAAGGACGCGGAAAACCTTCGCCTTTCTTTTGCTAACTGGACAACCCACCCGACGAACCCTCGTTTCGCCATGACCATCGCCAACCGCATGTGGAAGCGAGCTTTTGGTCAGGGTATTGCTGATCCGGTAACGAATCTTGATGATCTTAACGCCTCCGCCAATCCCGAGCTTTTGAAGCACATCGCGGCAGAAATGGTGCGCCTGAAATTCAGCCTGAAGGATTTCATGCGTGTCATCTACAACACCCGAGCCTATCAATCTGAAGCTACAACCGAGCAGATCGCCATGGGGGAGCCATATTACTTCCAGGGTCCATTGCTTCGCCGCATGACCGCTGAGCAGACTTGGGACTCTTACATGACCCTCGTCCTTGGCGATGCAGACAAATACAAGAAGCCCCTCGAAGACCTTTACAGCAAGTCCATCGACTTGGACCTCTACAATCCCAAGCTCGATGCCCAAACGGTGCTCATGAAGTATGATGCTTACCGCAAAATGGGCGAAAAAGAACGTGCCCTCATGGGGGGCGGCCTCGCCGATGCCGGTGGCGATATGATGATGGAAGGCACTTCCAAGAAAGCCAAGGGTAAGGGTAAAGACGAAGGCTCTAGCATGATGATGGAAAATGCATCGCTCAGTTATGGTGGCATGGTCCTCCGTCGTGCCGCCGAACTCGACATGCCCGCCCGCCCGGGCCACTTCCTCACGGAATTCGGTCAATCTCCGCGTAATCTCATCGATGGAAGTTCCAAGATCGGTTCGGTGCCCCAGGTGCTTATGATGATGAACGGCTCCGCCCAGGAAATGCTCACCAACAATGATTCCCTGATCTTCAAGACCATGGAGAAGGTGAAGTCGCCGCCGGAAAAAGTGGAGGCTCTATTCATGTCCGTTCTCAGCCGCCGCCCCACCCTGAGTGAAAAAGACATCGCCCAACGGGCTCTCTCCAGTGGCGATGACGGCTATGCCAACATGATCTGGGCACTCATCAACACCCGCGAATTCATCTTCGTCCAGTAATCCTCCCTCCCCAGTTACCCTTTCTCAACACAACCCGCACCCCACACCTATGAAGACAGAACTCAACAAGCTCTCGCAGACCTCTCGTCGCGATTTCATGATGCGCACCGCCCAGGCCACTCTCGGCGTCACCGTCATGCCCGCCCTCAGCCTCAAGGCGGCTGAAGCCGTCAAATCCGGCCCCGGCACTCCGGGTTTCGGCAAGGCCAAAAACGTCATCTTCCTCTGGATGAGCGGCGGCATGACCCACATCGATACGTGGGATCCAAAAACCGGCTCGACCAAAGGCCCTACTGACCCCATCAAGGGCAAGGGGCAGATCGACTTCCTTGGCGGAACCATGGAAAACATGGCCAAGGTCTCTGACAAGATCTCCATCATCCGCTCCATGTCGTCGAAGACTGGCGTGCATGAGGCGGGTACCTACATCATGAAAACTGGCTATGAGCCGCGTGGCACGATCGTTCACCCGAGTTTGGGTGCCTGGGGTTCTCACTTCCTCGGCCGGATTAAAGGCGTCACTCTTCCTGATAGTGTGGTCGTCAATAGCGGCAGCGCCTACCCAGGCAGCGGCTTCTTCCCGCCAGCCATGAGCCCGATTCCGATTTCTAATCCTGAGACCGGCCTTCAGAATATCAAGGCCACCACTTCGGAAGGCCAGTTCCAGAAGCGCATCTCCCTCATGGATGAGTTCGACAGCTCTTTCCGCAAAAAATTCCAGTCGGAAGAAGTGAAAGCTTACTCTGAGTTCTATGATGAAACCATGAAGCTTATGAAGAGCGAAGACCTCAAGGCTTTCGATCTCTCCCAAGAGTCCGCCGCCACGCGTGAGAAGTATGGCCGCACGCAGTTCGGCTCAGGTGCTCTTCTTGCTCGCCGTCTCGTCCAGTCCGGCGTTCGCTTTGTCGAAGTGCAGACTGGTGGTTGGGACATGCACAATAACATTGATACGGCTCTCGGAACCACCGCCGCAGGTATGGATAAAGTTTTCGCCGCATTGATCGAAGACCTCGCTGCGAACGGCCTCCTCGAGTCCACGCTTGTTTGCATGGGTTCAGAATTCGGCCGCACGCCTGACATCAATGAGAACGAAGGTCGTGACCACTACCCTCTTGCTTACTCCACCGTCTTTGCAGGCGGCGGCGTGAAGGGTGGCTTCGTCTATGGCTCCACGGATAAGGATGGCCGCCGCGTCGCTGACCGCCAGGTCACGCCGCAGGACTTCCAGGTCACCATCGGCCATGCCATGGGCCTTCCTGTGGACGAAGTGGTCATGTCTCCCTCTAATCGCCCCTTCACCGTGGGCGACAAGGGCGTCCCCGTCACCGACATCTTCGCGTAACTCGCAACGATAACAGACTCACACAAAACACCCGGTCGAAAGACCGGGTGTTTTGTTTTGAGTGCTGGTGAAATAAAAAACGAGCAACTCAGACCGAAAGAACCTTCCGCCAGCGGGCAAGCTGTGAAGCCACGTTTTGCGGCGAAGGAGCTCCGATGCCTTTCCTGGCTTCCAGAGCCGTTTTCAGATTCAAACAGGCCATCACATCCGCCTCGAAGGCCGCAGAGAACGTTTGAAACTCCGCCAGGCTCATCTCTCCAAACGCCTTCTTCTCCGCGATGGAGTAGGCCACGAGCTTGCCGATCACCTCATGAGCTTGCCGGAAGGGCACGCCGTGGTTCACCAGATAGTCGGCGAGATCCGTCGCGAGCAGCATGGGGTCCGAAGCAGCGGCCTCGGTTTTGGCGCGGTTCACATCCATCCCGCTCACCATCTCGGCGAAGACTTCCAAGGCAAGCGAGATCGTGTCGATGGAATCAAACAGCGGCTCCTTGTCCTCCTGAAGATCGCGGTTGTAGGTCATCGGCAGGCCTTTGATCAGCGTGAGCAGGCTCATCAGGTTGCCGATCAACCGGGCGGATTTGCCGCGGGTGAGCTCGGCCACGTCTGGATTCTTCTTCTGCGGCATCAAGGACGAACCCGTGGTGTGCGCATCACTTAGCGTCACGAATCCAAACTCTGCGCTGGCCCAAAGAATGACATCCTCGCTCAGACGAGAGAGATGCACGCCGATCATCGAGATGGTAAAAAGAAGCTCCGCCACGAAATCGCGGTCACTCACAGCATCCATCGAGTTTTGTGTCACACCGTCAAAGCTAAGTTGTTGCGCCACAAATTCCCGATCGAGGATGATCGTGCTGCCAGCGAGGGCACCAGAGCCCAACGGCATCACGTTGAGCCGCTGGCGGCAGTCCGCCAGACGTGTGGCATCACGCTCCAGCATCTCCACATAGGCAAGAAGGTGGTGCGCGAAGAGCACGGGCTGCCCGCGCTGGAGATGCGTGTAGCCTGGCATCACCGCTTCGCCACCGCGCTCGGCGCACTCGATCAGCGCGGCCTGCATGGCGCGGATGAGCTTCAATATGGAGTCGATGTTGGAGCGGCAGTAAAGCCTCACATCTGTGGCCACTTGGTCATTGCGGCTACGGGCGGTGTGCAGCTTCGCCCCAGCGGGGCCGATGCGCTTCGTGAGTTCCGCCTCGATGTTCATGTGGACGTCTTCGAGGGTTTCTTTGAACTCAAAATCGCCCTTTTCGATCTCCGCACGGATGGCAAACAGGCCCTTTTCAATCTGTGACTGCTCCTCTGAAGTGAGGATGCCTGCTTTGAGCAGACCTTTTGAGTGAGCGATCGATCCGGCGATGTCGTGGGCGTAAAGACGCCAGTCAAACGACACAGATTCTCCGTAGCGCTGAACGAGAGCGCTGGTTTCTTGGGCAAAACGGCCTTTCCACATAATTGAGGGCGCGAGGCTACCGGGATTCATCCTCGGCGCAACCTCTGCTCCGCATGGCTTGACACTTAACTCGCACACCGGCTCGAATTGCCACGATGCTGTCACAGCCTTTGCTGACCTCCCTCACCGCGCTCCGAAGGATGTGAGGGAAAAGTCACCGCACACGAGGAGTGGCACTTTAGCAGCCTGCAGAACCTCTTCTGGCTCAGTGCTGTGCTCGGAGCAGTAATTTCGTATTTCACTACCCGAGCGGAAATCCACGAGGCTAACGACTTCAATTTTGGCCCGGTGAAGGAGGTCGGATATCTTTTCATCGGCATCTTCCTCACCATGAGCCCAGCATGGAAGCTTTTGGAGCACGGTGGCGTGGCGGGATTCTCTTCACTACTGAGTTATGACTTCACCGGTGGCATCCAAAACGTGCTTTCGATGCAGCGATCGGAGCTTTTGGGGCCGTTGAAATAGTAGATTGTCAGCACGCGACCATCGGGACGGACCACGGAGCGCGGATATCCGAGGTCGCCGTCGAAGCCGTCGTCGCGGAGGATGATCTCGGGTGTCCAGGTCTTGCCTTCGTCGGCACTGATGCGTGCGCGGATGCCCGTGGGCTTTTTGCGATGGCCGTAAGTCACGCAAAGGCGGCCATCGGGCAGCAGCACGGTCGCGGGTGGATTGCCGCCGATGTTGCTGGTGACGTCGCTGACTTTTGACCACGTCTTGCCTACATCGTCGCTGCGCCACAGCTCGATGTTGTATTCTGGTTTGCCGCGTCGCAGCGTCGTGAGCAAGGCGCCGCCAGCCGTCCGCATGCTGCTGGGCATGATCGCGAAACCACCCTTCGGTGGCTCGTCGCCGATGTAACCCTGGAGTTTCCACGTCAGCCCGCCGTCGGTGGTGCGAGCGCAGAAAACGCGGCCTTCTTTGTTGTCCGATTTCTTGCCGCAACTGCCGAACATGAGGCACTCACGCGCCCCGATTGGGATCAAATCGGTGCGCGTGGAGATGCCGTCCACCCCCTCGACATCAAACTTAAACGGCCCCTGCCACGTCTTGCAGCGATCCTGCGTCGTGTAAAACCACGACGGGCCGACGTGCAGCCCTTTGAAGCGAAACATCATCGCAAAATCGGGCGCGGTGAAGTCGAGCGGCTCCTTCAAGGCGACAGCCTCGGGCTCGTTCTTCCGGTCCGAGTAAGGCTGATCCGCCTCGACCTTCCACGTCTTCCCACCGTCGAGGCTGCGAGCCTGGACGCGATGGCTCGGCTTCGTGCGGTCAATGCGATGATCGGTCGTCTTCTCCTTGTAGAAAGTGGCCGTGAATCCCACGACAAGCTCATCGCCCCACTGCCACAGCCCCTGATTCGCCGGCCAGCCGCCGTAGCGACCGGGCTCTTTGTAAACGATGAGGTTTTCAGCCGAAGCAGGCTTCCATGTCGGAACAACGGACGCGATGACTTTCGGATCGCCCGCATCAAGCGTGACTCCATCTTGAGCTAGGGCTGACAAAGACGCGAACGATGCTGAAACGATGAGCAGACTGAGGTGATTCATGATTTGATCCGTCTTTTGCGATCCTTGCGATCTTTTGCGGCTGAAGAAGTCGGCGCCCTTACGCCAGCTTGTAGCAATCCGCCCACTCCGAACGCGGCGGCGGGCCGGCGAGGCGGGCGTTGGCCTCGTCGTTGCCGATGAAGCGCTTCGTGACCGGATTGAACTTCAAATCCACGTTCAGATACTCGGCGATGGTGCCGAGATTCAAGACTTGAGTGAGCAAGCCGGAGACGCTGAAGGGAGACTCGGCCGTGCCTTCGCCCATGCAGGCGTTGATGAAGCTATCGAAGTGATTGCGCTTCAATGGATGTAGCCCCATCGCGTCTTTAAACTCCACCATCTTCGATCGTGGATACAAGAGGGAGTGACGATCATGCGAGCCGCGCTGGACGAGGTAATCGCCTTGTTTACGATGCAGGAGTGATCCAGCACCGCCGGGATTTGGGATCACGATTTTACCGTCGGGGCCTAGGTCACCGTATTTCTCTTCGATGTCGAATTTGATGTCGCCACCGGCTTTCCAGTGAAGCTCCAAAGCGGGCAATTTTTCGCCACGGGCTGGGAACTCGAAGCGAATGTCCGAGCTGAGCGGGTAGCTCACTCGGTTGTAATCCGCGAGCACGAGCGGCGTGATGCGTGTGGGCAAGCCGAGCTTCAGGTGATCATGGGCAAAGTCGATGATGTGAGCGCCCCAGTCGCCAAACATGCCGCCACCGTAGAGGTGAAAACCGCGCCAGTTGAAGGGGTGATACATCTTGCTGTAGGGCTTCACCTCCTGCGGGCCGCACCAAAGGTCCCAGTTCAGCGTTTCGGGCTTCGGTTCCTCCGCTGGATAGCCCTTCACGAGCGCACGCTCGGCGGCGTTCATGAACCAAAGCGAGGGCGATTTCCATGCTTGGATCTTCACGATGTCATCGACGATGCCCGCCGCGAGCATTTGCTTGAACTGTTCCGCGCCAGCCGATGTGTGACCTTGGTTGCCCATCTGCGTCACCACTTTGAACTTCTTCTCCGCCCGCATGAGGATTTCCGCCTCATCAAAAGTGTGCGTCAAAGGCTTCTCGACATACACATGCTTGCCGAGCGCCATCGCGCTGATCGCGGCGGTGAAGTGCGTGTGATCCGGCGTCACCACGCTGACGGCGTCGATGTCCTTGCCCATCTTGTCGAGCATCTCGCGAAAGTCGTGGAAGCGCTTCACATCCGGGAAAGCCGTCAGGTTCTTCCCCAAACCTTTCGCCGTGGCGAAATCCACATCCGTGAACGCCACCGGCGTGGCGATGCCTCCCGCCGTGAGCCCCGGAATGACACTGCCCGCCCGTCCACCGATACCGATGCAGCCCAGATTGATCCGTCGGCTCGGCGGCAGCTTCGGATTGTCCGCCGCACGTGCGCTCGTGAGGTAGGCCGGAAGAAAATTGAAGCTCAAACCCGCTGCGAAGGTATTTTGGACGAAGCGGCGGCGGGAGGGCAAAGGGGTAATGTCAGGTGTTTTCATGGTTCAGGTAATGTGTGGAAAAATCAGAGTTGGAGACCAAAAGAGATAACACAATGAGAGAGGCATCACTTTCGAGGATAAGGCCCCAGATGCTCATGCGTGATGAGCCAGCGGCCATCGACCTGGCGCAGAATGCTGGTGCGACGACCACCGCCGGAGGATTCTTGGCCGCTGATGAGGCCCTTCCAGCGAAACTCGTAGCGGCAGGCGGCCACGTCATCGGTGACGACCGTCCACGCGATGTCGTGAAGGCTGAAGACCTCGTTTTCGATCAGCTTGAAAGTCTTCTCAAAAGACGCCTTCGCCGCCGCTTTGCCGACAAAGGTGTCCTCCGTGAAAATGAACACGGCATCCTCCGCCACATGCGGGGCGATCCGATCCCACGAATGCGTGTTGAGCTTTTCGACGTAGGCCGTGAGAGCAGTTTCGTGATTCATGGGAGTTTCAGCCGCTGAGAGAGGATGGAGCAGAGAGAGCAAGGAGAAGGCGAGGGTTTTCATCGCCGGGAGTGTGGTGCAGCCGCCCCGGCTGCCTCAGATGAGTCTAGAGAACTCAACCCCATCATGGCTTCGCTTTCGCGCTCCAAAGGGCGATGTTGCGGAACTGCGCTCCCTCCGCTTTTGCGACGAACCCGACGCGTCCTTTGCGCTCCTTGAAGCGCTCGTGGCTGGCTTCGAGCACATGGTCGTCGATTTTGGCGAAGAAGTGATCACCGCAGATTTCGATGGTGATGCGGTGCCAGGTGTCGAGATCGAGTTTGCCCTCGATTTTCTTCAATTCCTCACGGCGCGTCTCTTTCGAGATGCCGCTCATTTTTTGAATCCAGATGGCGGTGGGTGTGATCATCACGCGGCCTTGATGGAGGTTCGGTTGGTTCGTGTCGCGGCACACGAAGCCGATCTGCGGAGAGGGGCCGAGCTTGAACTCACCTGTCAGCACATAGTCGCCGAGGTCCACGATGTGCTCGCACACAGCTTCATGGCCGTTCGGGCGCTTCTCGCTCGGGCCTTCCTGCACGGCGTAGGCTGCGCCGTCCTTGATGCTCCAGGTGCCGATGCCGCCGCGCCAGCCGTCGGTGCCGGGTTGCTTTTGTTTCGTGAAAGACTCCGGCTTATCAAAGGCCTCGGCGGAGATAAGCTTATCTACGGCGCAAAGCTGCGGGGCTGGCGGAGCAGGATCAGCTGCGAAAGTGAAGGCCGTGGCAAGGAGTAGGGCAGTGAGGGCGGATTTCATGCGAGTAAGCACTGCAACGTCACCAAGAGGTCATTTTCTCTTCCTCAAATGCCCCATCAGCGCATTCACGGCCTTGCCTTGGAAGCGCTGGGCATTCCACATCATGGCGACGGTGCGGCGGGGCTTTTCGCTGGTGAAGGAGCGATAGACGCGGTGCTCGCTGGTGTCGATTTTTCGCGCCATGTCCGGCACGATCGAAATGCCGTGATTGAGCGAGACGAGCTCCTGCACGGTGGCGAGCTGGCTGGTACGCTCGACGGTGACGGGCTGCACGGCCTTGCGACGGCAAAAGGTGGCGATGTTGTCGGTGAGGCAGTGGGCTTCGTTGAGCATCACAAAGGGAAAACCTTCCACGGCGTCGATGGGCAGTGTTTTGGAGATCGCCAAAGGATGGCCGACGGGCACGACGAGCAGCAGTTCTTCGTCAAAGAGCGCTTCGACTTCGAGGTTCTTCGCCAGGAGCGGCAGCGCGAGGATGGCGAGGTCGATCTCGCCGTGATGGCAGCGTTTGATGAGGTTCTCGGTCGTGTCTTCCTGCACGAGGACGGCGATGTCAGGATACTTTTTGGCGAAGCTGCTCAGCAAGCTCGGCAGAAAGTAGGGCGCGATGGTGGGGATGGCGCCGAGGCGGATGCGTCCACGGCGTCCGGCCTCGGAGAGCTCGGAAAACGTGTCTTCCATGAGCTGCAGGATGTGTTTTGCTCGCTCGAGAAGCAACTCGCCGAGTTCGGTGAGCACCACTTCGCGTGGTTTGCGATCAAACAGCGGCTGGCCGAGCTGGTCCTCGAGTTTTTGGATCGCTCGACTCAGCGCGGACTGCGAGAGATGCAGTTCTTCGGCGGCGCGGGTGAAGTTTTTCGTGCGGGCGAGCACCACGAACTGGTCGAGGAGTTGGAGGCTGAGGTCGTTGCGCATGGCGCAGACTAGCGATGCGCGGCGTGCATCGCAAGCATTCAGACAATGCATTGGATGCATCGCAGGATTTCCGGAAAGACATTGCCAATGCCGCCATCACCCGATGCGGCTGATCGAAACCACCAACCCCAACCTGACATCATGAAAACATCCCAAACCAAGGCCTTGCTTGCCTCGCTGATGCTGACGCCGGTGGTGTCCGCCTCCGCGCAAGACAAGCAAGCCGCCGACAAAGCCATGCAAGACCTCAGTAAATGCCCGGTCATGGGCGCTCCCGCCCCAGCCAGCCGCCACACCGCCGCCAGCGCCATGTCGAATCGCGACTGGTGGCCGAACCAGCTCAACCTCAGCATCCTTCATCAAAACTCGCCGAAGGGTAATCCGATGGGCGAGGCGTTCGACTACGCGGAGGAGTTCAAAAAACTCGACTACGCCGCGCTGAAGAAGGAGCTCGAGCAGCTCATGACCACCTCGCAGGACTGGTGGCCCGCCGACTACGGCAACTACGGTCCTTTCATGATTCGTATGGCCTGGCACAGCGCCGGGACGTATCGCGTCACCGATGGACGCGGCGGCGCGGGCTATGGCACGCAGCGTTTTGCCCCGCTGAATAGCTGGCCGGACAACGCGAACCTCGACAAGGCCCGCCGCCTGCTTTGGCCGATCAAGCAGAAGTATGGCAACAAGATCTCGTGGGCCGATCTCATGATTCTCGCCGGCAATGTCGCGCTGGAATCGATGGGCTTTCAGACGCTCGGATTCGCCGGTGGCCGCGCGGATGTGTGGGAGCCGCAGGAGGACATCTACTGGGGTCCGGAGAGCACCTGGCTCGGTGATGAGCGCTACAAGGATGAGCGTGCTTTGGATAAACCGCTCGCTGCCGTGCAGATGGGCCTCATCTACGTGAATCCCGAAGGCCCGAATGGCAATCCTGATCCGCTCGCCGCCGCGAAGGATATTCGTGAGACCTTTGCCCGCATGGCGATGAATGATGAGGAAACCGTCGCGCTCATTGCCGGTGGTCACACCTTTGGAAAAGCGCATGGCGCAGGCGATGCGAAGAACGTCGGCCCCGAGCCCGAAGCAGCGCCGCTCGAGGAGCAGGGCCTCGGTTGGAAGAACAAATTCGGCAAAGGCAACGGCGCTGACACCATCACAAGCGGCCTCGAAGGTGCGTGGACCAGCGCACCGGCCCGCTGGTCGCACATGTATCTCTCGAACCTCTACGCTTACGAATGGGAGCTGACCACCAGCCCCGCCGGAGCGAAGCAGTGGCGTCCAAAAAACGGCGCAGGCAAAGGCACCGTGCCCGATGCGCACGACAAGTCGAAGAGCCACGCGCCGATGATGTTCACCACCGACATCGCGCTGAAAACAGACCCCGCGTATGCGAAGATCACCAAACGCTTCCTCGAGAATCCGAAGGAGTTCGAGGACGCCTTTGCCAAAGCCTGGTTCAAGCTCACGCATCGCGACATGGGCCCGCTCGCCCGCTACCATGGCCCCGAAGTGCCCAAGCAGACCTTCGTCTGGCAGGACCCCGTGCCCGCCGTTGATCACGAACTCATCAACGAGCAAGACATCGCGAAGCTGAAGGCGCAGATCCTCGACTCCGGCCTCAGCACCTCCGAACTCGTCGCCACCGCCTGGGCCTCCGCGGCCAGCTTCCGCGGTAGCGACAAGCGAGGCGGAGCCAACGGTGCCCGCATCCGCCTCGCGCCGATGAAGGACTGGGAAGTCAACAACCCCGCGCAACTCGCCAAAGTACTCACCGCTTTGGAAAAAGTGCAGAGCGACTTCAACGAGGGCGGCAAAAAGGTCTCGCTCGCCGATTTGATTGTGCTCGCCGGCAATGCCGCCATCGAAGTCGCCGCGAAGAAAGCTGGTCACGATGTGAAAGTGCCCTTCACACCCGGCCGCACCGATGCCACTCAGGAGATGACCGATGTCGAATCCGTCGCCTTCCTCGAACCCAAGCACGACGGCTTCCGCAACCACCTCGGCCACGAGCTGGATCGTTCCGCGCCGGAGAACCTCGTCGATCGCGCCCAGCTCCTCACGCTATCCGCGCCGGAGATGACCGTGCTCGTCGGCGGCCTGCGCGTGCTCGGCACGAACACCGGCCATCCGGACCTCGGCGTGCTCACAAAGAATCGCGGCACTTTGACGAACGATTTCTTCGTCAACCTGCTCGACATGGACACCGAGTGGAAGGTCTCGCCGCGCTGCGAGCACTTCTACGAAGGCACCGACCGTAAAAGCGGCCAGATGAAGTGGATGGCCACCTCCGTTGATCTCGTCTTCGGCTCGAACTCCCAGCTCCGCGCCATCGCCGAGGTCTATGCCAGCGCCGACAGCCAGACGAAGTTCGTCACCGACTTCGTCGGCGCCTGGACCAAGGTCATGAATTTGGACCGCTTCGATTTAAAGAAGTGATCCGAAACCCAAAAACCCCACCCTAAAACCCTCAAGCCCCGCTCCGGCATCCGCTGGAGCGGGGTTTTTGTGTGGTGTGGCGTGCCCAAGCACGCGCCAGCATGGCAGCCATCTTTCTCCGCAAGATGAGCAAACAAATATCTCCTGCATCCAGTGCTGTCGAAACTCGGACACCATGACGTTTGCGGCATTCCAGGCTCCTCTCGCGGAGCGAGAGGGCTACTTTGCTTCGCCAGATCGAAGCAATCCATGCCGTCGAGCCTTCCAATACGCGGCGAGGTGGTAAACGAGTCCGCAACTGGCGTTGTGTGTGTAATCGAAGCCGTGAATGAGATTTTTGAACGAGGCTTGCTGCTCGGCAGTGAGCGTGGCGTCATCGACCATGAGCAAAATGAGCGCGGATTCACCGGCTTCGCAGGTGAGGTGCCAGATTTCGCGAAACGGTCCCCAGTGCGGGTTCGGGTAGCCTTTTTGGTTCTTCCACTCGGGCACCTTGCGCCAGTCAGGGCCGAGCATTCGCATCTCCTCGGGGCTTTTCTTGGAGAGTTGGGTGCCAACGGCTAACCAGTTTGCCATTCAATTCGGTCGGCGATTAATTTTATCTGCGTAGATCGAAAAAACACAGCGCAAAACCAACCCCCGAAACACAAAATTCTGATACCTCCCGCATGTGAGCCGATACCGGATGAATGCAAAACGATCACCGCACGACCCGAACCCGCATGAATCGATGGGGGGCATTTGTCTGGACGTCTTGGACGGTGACGCTCTTCGCTCCATTGGCACCATTGGTTTCCGAGACCGCTGCGCTCCCTGTAAAACCGGCGCCGTTGGTGCTTCGTGCGATTTCACTCCATGTGCCACCGAGTCCGCTCTGGGCCTCGACCACGATGGAGACGTCATTGCGCAAGGGATCTCGCTGGAACGTGAGAGTGAGACGATGGTTTCCGGATGGATTCGTCAGGGCTGCCTGCGGTAAACGGCTGGATCCATTCTGACCGGGCGTCATCAGCAGTGCGTATTTGATGAGGTTGGGAATCCCATCTCCATCGGGCACGGCGAGATCCGCAGCATCGCCAGTGTTTTGGTCACTGCCGAAGTATTGCTGACGCCAGGTGGTAAGCGATACACCGCCGCCATTCGCGGGACTGACAGTGATTTGCAACAGGGCGCTGGTGGAGCCACCTCCGTTGATGCCTTGAAGGGTAATCGTGTAGGTTCCTGCGGCGGCAGGAGTCCATGAAATCAAGCCTGTGGACCGATCGCAGATCAAACCGCTCGCCGGCGAACCCGCCGAAGTTGCTCCATACCTCAGGGCTCCGGTCGCCTGAATCTGATAGGACAACGGTTGGCCTACAGTTGCCGTGATGGATGTCGCCTGCACCGTCGGAGGTGCGATTGCAGGATTCGCGGCCACGGTCAGCGTGACGAAAAGCGAACCATTTCCAGTCGCATTCGACGCACCAACGGCAAAAAAGGTCGAGCCAGGAAGAATCGGTGTTCCTTGAATCAAGCCTGCGGTCGCGTTGAACGACAGACCATCAGGTAGTTCTCCCGCCAAGCCAGGACCAGAAGCACTGAACGAAGTTGGTGAATTTGTCGCCGTGATCTGATAGCTGAAGGGTTGACCGACCGTGGCCGTGGTCGTGGCCGGACTGGTGATTTCCGGGTCTGGATCGGGCGTCACCGTGACAATGAGCGTCGCCGATGCATAGCCTGACGCGTTTATTGCCCAGATGGTCGAGGTGTAGCTTCCTGCTTCGGTCGGGGTGGCGGTGATGACACCTGTGGACTCGTCGAATTGCGCCCCTCGGGGGAGATCCGAGACCCAGTAACTCGTCGGGCTGTTCGAAGCCTGAATCTGATAGGTGTATTCGCGGCTGTAACTCCTGCTCGCGACCCATGACCGGCTCAGGGTGCTGGTGATCACAGGAGGAGTTTCCCCATCTGGCGGATTGCTCAGCAAGAATAGTGTGGCTCCATCACTCATAGAGGCAAGTGAGAGATTGCCGCCGGAGTCGGCAGCAAAGAACGAATAATCGTTGATGATCTCATTGACGGTATCCCCCACCCAATGAACTGCACCTAAAGTGCTAAGTTTCGCGAGATAGCGGCCAGTGCTGCCGCTGTATACCATGTCGTCAAAGTTACCGTAATTGGTGCTGTTTTCCAGATACAGAGAAGCGACGCCATCGTAGGCAAGTGCTGGCACGCCGGTGCCTGGCAAATCCTTGATCCAGCTCAATCCGTAGGTCGAAGTTGCCGAAAGCCGCATCAAAAACGCGCCACTGCGGTTTTCCGGTAAAGCGATGCTGTCGGCTGGCAGGCTGCTGGCGGGAGGTGCAGTCAAATCTTCGTAACCCGTCACGTAAAGACCTCCGGATGAGTCAGCGACCATGCAGTTGCGCTGGAAGAAATGACCATCCGGAATCTGGCGTGCCCAATAGGCTGCATGCGTCGTCGTTCCCGCTGATACACCCGCAATGCAGGCAACAAAGGACGGCTGTGAGGCATTTCCATCCGGGTTGGTGAGCGTGATCGACGCGCTCGGTGCACTTCCACTGCCGGGCACCGTCAGATTGCCAGAGAAAGTACCGGCAACGAAAACGGTTCCATCTGGGGCGGCCGCGAGTGAGTAGATTTGAGAAACACTAGTGCTGCCGAAGAGCCGCGGCGTCAGGACCGTGCCTGAGGAGCTGAAGCCCGCCACATATCCATTGTTGCTGGCTTCCAGAGACGACGAATTCAGAGTGGTGTTGTTAGTGTTGGAAAATCCAAGGGAACCTTGGAAATAGCCTCCTACCCAGATGTTGTTCGAGCCATCAACAGCCAAGGCTCCGCAGTAAACATTGTCGCCTCCAACACCCTGAACACGGGTCCAACTGCGGATGCCCGCACTCGTCAATTTGACCACGAAGAACGTTTGCCCTGAAACCGCTGAACCGGCAAATGTCGAACTGAAAGAATTGATCTCTCCGCAGGTGATGATGTTGCCGGAACGGTCCACCACGAGACTCTCTAATTCACAACCATAGGTTCCCGTGAGTTGGTAAACCCAGATCACTTGTCCGGTGGGGCTGATTTTGATGACCAGTCCATCGGAACTAAAATTCATTGGCGTGTAAGTGGTGCCACCTACCACGACTGGGCCGTGGATGCGAGCTCCGAGAACCGTATTCCCCAGGCTGTCTTTCGCCACGGCACGCACATCCAGACCCTCGAAAAGTTGAGCCGATGCAGTGACAGACGGTTTGTTGACGCGGATGATTGCCGAACGAGTGCATCTTCCCAGCGCGTTTTCCGCCCAGAACGTGACCCGGAAAGATCCAGCGATCAGAGGAGTGCCATAGATGACGTCCGTGACGCCGTCATCGTTGGTGTCGGACTGCCTGAGGCCGGGTGGTAGCCCCAGTATACCTCCTGTGGTAGGTGAGTTCGCGGCACCGAAGCCGCGATCAAGCCCCTGCCCTATGCAGGCTCGGATCACGCCGGGTACATTCAGGAAGGGCAGGGCGGATGCACTGACGACCAAGGTGAGCGTGGCGGAACTTTGCTCGCCGCCGTTAGACACCGTCGTGGTCACGGAATACGTGCCAGCGGCTGCCACTGTCCCGCTGATGATACCGGTGGCTGGATCCAAGGTGAGTCCGGCAGGCAGTCCTGCCGCGCTGAAGGTGACAGGAAGCTCCGATGTCGATGCAATCTGATAACTGAAGCTTTGTCCGGAAGGTGCATGGTACGTTTCGGCTAGAAGTTGTGGCAGGGCAGATTCCAATCGCGTGAGGGTGATGTCATTGCCCGTGCCGCCCACGTAGCTGATCCGGAAAGTGAAGTTGTTCCCGCCATAGGTTACCGTTCGTGTGGCTCCTTCGGCAAGCCCGGTAAAAGTGCCGCTGATGGCACCGGCACCCGTGTTGTTCACCAAGAGCAACTGCTGCCCCGGATTGGGAGAAAAGTTCAATGCGAGCGTGAGCGCGCCACTGGCGGTGTAGCTACCAGCCGTGGCTCCCACGTCATAGGGGGAATTGAACGTCGACGAAAGGGCGCCGAAGGCGGTTGCGGCGCTCAGCATGAGAGCAGCAACCGCCGCTGCCAACCTTGAGCTGGCCATCACGGTTACGCCGGTCACTTTCATAGCGTCTTCACAAGTATCAATATCATCCGAGTAGGCATTCGAATTCGACGTGAAGGCCGAACAAGGCCTGTTGCAGTTGGTGGCTTCGATTTCTAACAACTTTGATATGATCGGTCGTGGTATCATAAAATCGTGAGTAATTTAAGACTCAATCGCCCCCCTCACTGCCTGGGCAAATTAAAATGAGGGTTACTCAAATTGTTTGGCAAAGCCTACAGCCAAGCCAGAATTAAAACGTGGGTTTTTGCTGCTGATGGCGTGGGTCTTGTCGAGTTCTTGGAGACAGGGAACCATTCATAGCGTCCTTCGTAACCGGTGGCTACAGCTTGTTCGGCACCACCTTCACCCATGGAGACCACGCACCGAGTACTTGCTGCTGGATATTGCGTTTCCAGATCTAGTTTCAGCAGAAGGCGTAAAGCATGTCTTTGTCTTTACCGCCGATGGCGACGGCGTTGACGCGGCCTTTGTCGGGGACGGTGAGGATGACCTGGCTGGTATGGCTGGGTGACGGGCGGAACGGGATCGGCAGCGAAGGCAAACGATGAAGTGAAGGCGAGAGCAATGAGCGGTGATTTCATGGGATGGACGGAGATTCGATTTACAATCGAATCATGGATCGGAAGGCTTCGATTGCCAATCAAGCCACTTAACGAGTGGTTTTTCCAGCATCTTGATCGCATCCAAATCGCCGAGCTTCACCTTCAGCACCTCGATGCTTTGTTTGCCACCGGCGAAGGCGATGTAAAGGCTGTCGCCGTGCTCGATGACGTGCGGGTAGTCGATGTGGCGACCGCCGACAAGGTAGAGCATCTTGGTGAAAACGAGACCATCGTTGCTGATGGAGAGTGTGAGCGGATCGCGCTTCTTGGGGTTGGGATTGGAGACGAGTGCGTAGCGGCCATCGCGGAGGCGGAGACCGCTGATTTTGGAGGTGGCGTCGGGGAAGTTGGTCTTCACCGGTTTGCTCCAGGTGCGGCCGTCATCGCTTGAGAAGGAGCGGTAGAGGAAGCCGCTGCGGCGGTTGTCGCGGAAGACGGCAGCAAGCGTGTTGTCGGGCAAGATCCACCAATCAGGCTCCTCAGCCTTCAGTTCCGAGGCGCTGCCAAGCACGGGGAAGGACTGCCAGTCGCTGAGAGACTTCACACCGCCGACGAGAAAGTGCACGCCGCTGGTTTTGTAGTCATGCATGCGGCGCGACATCATCCAGTCGCCGGTGCGTAGTTTGAGCGGCGGGAAGTTGTTGATGGTGTCATCGAACACAACGCCGGCATCTGACCAAGAGCCATCGCTTTGAAGGCGAAAGGCATGCAAGTCGAGGCTGGGGCCAAAGAAGCCCGCCGCTTGATCGAGCGAGGCGAGCGCGAGCAGTTCACCATTGCGCTTCCAGAAGCCGCGCGAGATCCAGCGCATGCCTTTGTCGGTGCGCGTGTCGTAGTGCGGCGAATCGGGGCCGGAGTTTGGCGGTATGGGTGTTAAAAACTGGGGGGTGCTCCATTTAAGGCCGTCTGGGCTCGTTGCGAACTTCACCCGCTGGCCCACGCGATCTTCGATACCCGGCCCATCACTCCACATCGCCCAAAATTGGCCGTCATGATGCGCGAGGTAGTTGTGCTGTTTCACACCACCCGCTTTTTTGTCGAGCGTCAGCCGTGAGCTGTCGGGTGCATGCACATCATTGATCACCACATGCCCACTCGGCACTCGCGGGAGGGCATCGAAGTCGAGCTGATGCGGATCTTCGGGCAACCATGGTCCCGAAAGCATGATAGCTGCTGCTGGATCAGGCGCGGCGAAAGCGGACGCAGCGAGTACAACGCAGAGAAGCAGTTTCATGGCTGAAACGTCTCACTGAGGCCATTGGCCGTTCGTCATGGGCTTGGTGGTGAGCTTGGCGGGATCGATGACGACATGCTTCACCTTGGCCCGTTTCCAGGTGTAGGTGATGTGGACGAGGCCGTCCTTGGTCTGAATGATGGCAGGATAGCTGAACTCGCGCTTCAGTTCGTCTTCAAAGACTAGCGCGGCTTCCCAAGTCTTGCCGTCCTTGCTCACGGCGAGGTTGAGCGGGCTGCGGCCCTTGGCGGTGTGGTTGTAGATAAGCAGGTGACGGCCATCGGCGAGCGTGACGGCATCGGTGCCGGAGTTCGGATTCGGCAGATCGATGAGTGAAATCTCGCCCCAGGTCTTGCCGGCGTCGTCGGAGGTGATTTGGAAGACTTTGCTCTGCTTCGTGCGGCCCACGGCTTGCAGTTGGTCGCCGCCGAGGAAGAGAATACTCGGCTGGATGGCTCCGATCTTCAAACCATCGTGCAACAGCTCCGTGCGTGTCCAGGTCTTGCCGAGGTCGGCGGTGCACTCGAAGTAAATGGCCCAGGCACTGGGCTTCGTGTCGGTCTCGTTGCTCGTCGGGCATAGGATGTCGCCATTGGCGAGCTGCACAGGCTTGTTCTTGATGGGGCCGAAGATGCCTTTCGGCAGCTTTTGAGCAGCGGACCATGTTTTGCCGCCATCGGTGCTTGTTTTGAGTTCGCCCCACCAGGTGCTCGGCGATGGGCCGACTTTGTAGAAGAGCATCAGCGGCGCGTCCTTCGGCTGAAAGAGCACGGGATTCCAAGTGGGATGCCGCGAGCCGTCGGGCTGCACACCATTGGCTGTTTCGACGCCTTCGGTCCATTTGCCATCGGGAAGCTGTCGCGACACCCAGATGCACACATCGGGATTGCGTTCTGCCGTGCCGCCGAACCAGGCCGTGACGAGCCCCGTGGGCGTTTCGACAATGGTGGTGGCGTGGATCTGCGGGTAAGGGCCGGTGTCGTAGATGTATTCGGTGGTGAGGATGGCGGGATCGGCGAAAAGATTTAACCACGGAATACACAGAATACACGGAAGGATTAGATAGGTGAGTTTCATGATGGGCGAATGGCTAGGTTTGGTTGGTTTCGGTGTATTCAGTGTTTTCCGTGGTTAATACCTCAGAGGACGATGCGCTCGATCTCAATGAGCGGGTGGTGGCAGAAATTGACGAGGAAGGCGAGCTTGAAGCCGGTGGCCTTGAGGTAATTCTGCACCTGGGCACGATGGGCGTCCGTCAACTCCTTCACGGCTTTGATCTCGATGATGATTTTGTCGTAGCAGATGAAGTCGGGGATGTATTCGCTTTTGAGCTGGGTGCCTTTGTAGTCGAGTTGGAGGCGCGGTTGCGCGATGGCGGGCACGCCGCTGCGGCGAAACTCGATTTCGAGACACTCCTGATAAACGGGCTCCAAAAAGCCTGCCCCCTTGTTCTTATAGACTTCAAATAGTGCTCCACGGATGGCGAAGCTTTCGTCTGGATAGATGAGTTTGGGATTCATTTAGAGGTGCTGGTTTGACCACGGAATACACTGAATACACGGAAGGAGGATCAAGTTTTCTGAGTTCCGTGTATTCAGTGTATTCCGTGGTTGTTCCTATCTGAGCAGGCCCAGTGTGACGAGTCTTTCGCGAATGATCTCTCTTTCTGCATCGCGGAAACGGTGGAAGGGCTCGGCCATGTGGTCGTCGCAGATGCCGAGGAGGCTTAGGCCGCATTTGATGCCTTTGATGATGGCGCTTTTGTGCTTGCCGACGGTGTAGATGGCTCCGGCGAGCTTCATGACCTGCGCGTGAAGCTCCCGCGTGCGTTGCAAATCCTGCGCGGCGGCGGCCTGATACATCTCGACATAGAGTTTCGGGTGCAGATTGGCTCCGCCATTGATGCCGCCGTGGCCGCCGAGCAGCACGGCCTCGGCGGTGAGCTCCTCGGGACCGACGAGCACGCTCCAGTCGGCGCGTTGCTTCGCGATCTCGATGAGGCGATGAAAGTAGATCATGTCGCACGAGCTGTCTTTGACGCCGCAGACGCCCGGCATGTCCAAAGCACGGCGCACGAGGTCGAGCTCGAAGCTCACCTTCGTCAAACCGGGCATGTTGTAGAGAAACAACGGCAGCGGCATCTCGGCGACGAGGTCCTGCACATACTCCAGCATCTCCGGCGGCGCGGCGGGGAAATAATACGGCGGCGCAAGCACCACATGCGTCGCCCCGGCCTCGGCGGAGTATTTGGCGAGGTTCACGCTCTCGGTGAAGGCGGTGTCCGTGATGCCGACGAGCACCGGAACGCGGCCTTTCGTAAGCTGGCAGGTCTTTTCGATCAATTCACGACGCAAGCGGTAGCTGAGGCTCGGGCCTTCGCCGGTGGTGCCGAGGATGAACAGGCCGCTGACGCCACCGCTGATGAGATGCTCGATGAGACGCTCCAAACCGGCGACGTCGAGGGTGTCGCGATCACGCAAAGGAGAGACGAGGGGCGGGATGATGCCGCGAAGGGGTTGGGACATGGTCGGAAAGGATAAAAGGGGAAGGATCAAAGATAAAAAGGCTTCGGCTGACCATGTTTGGCAGCGGCTTGACGATTCTTGATGAGGCTGACATGCTCTAGAAATGCCAGCCACCGACCAGGCCGACTATTTTTCCACGCAAGTGATGCGCACGCGGCGCTTCTTTCTGCCCGAATGGCAGGAGCGGCAGCGCGATGGCGCGACGCTCTGCCTCGTGGGCGGCGGCTGTGAATGGTGTGCACCGGATTTCATCGTGGACCGTCAGGATTTCCCGTTTCTAGCCTTTGAATTCGTCTCACGCGGCAAAGGCGGTGTGACGCTGGCGAATCGAAAGCATGAGGTGGAGGCCGGGCATGCTTTCTTTTACGACTCCAGCGTGCCGCATGTGATCTCCAGCTCGGCGGAGGAGCCGATGGTGAAATACTTCTTTAACTTCACCGGCTCGCGGGCCGCTGCTTTGATGAGCGATCTTGACCTCGGCGCGGGCAGTGTGCTGCGCGTGGCGGATGCCTCGCGAGTGGTGAGCTTGCTCGAAGAAGTGATCGATCATGCGCTGCGTGGCGGGCGTTTCGGCCTGCGAACGGCCTGCGCGTCGCTGGAGCATGCGCTGGTGCTCTGCGCGGACAGTCGCCAGCCTGCGACGACGAAGATGGACCCAGCTTATGCGACATATCTGCGTTGTCGCGGCCATCTGCTGCGCAATTACCCGGTGCTCAACAGCATTGAACAAGCCGCGAAGGCCTGTCATGTGTCCGCCGCCTACTTCACGCGTCTGTTTCAACGCTACGACACCGAGACGCCGCTGGCCTGTTTGACGCGTTTAAAGCTCTCGCAGGCGGCGATCAAGCTGCGCCAGCCGGATGCCCTGGTGAAGAACGTGGCCGCCGAGCTCGGCTACAAGTCTGCTGCCCATTTTTCGCGTGCTTTCAAGGCTTGGAGCGGAAGATCGCCGCGTGGTGGTTGAAATGCGCTGGGGACTTCCCATCTTCGCGGACTCCAAACCGCCGCCGCATGCTTTCCATTCTCAAAATTCGCAACCTTGCTCTTGTCGAAGACGTGACCTGGGAACTCGCGGCGGGGCTGGTGGGTGTGACGGGCGAGACGGGCGCGGGGAAATCCATCATCGTGGGCGCTTTGAAGCTCATCCTTGGCGAGCGGGCGGACCGCGGCCTGATCCGCACGGGGCAGGATGCCTGCACGGTGGAGGCGAGTTTTCATCTGAAGGACACGCGTGCCATTGATGCCGTGCTGGAGGAGGCGGGACTGGAGCCGTGCCAAGAGGGCGAGCTGATCGTGAAACGCACGATCAGCGCCAGCGGGGCGAACAAGCAGTTCGTGAACTGCTCGCCTGTGACGATCCAGGTGCTCAAAGGCCTCGGCGAGTTTTTGGTCGATCTGCACGGGCCGCATGATCATCAGTCGTTGAACTCGCGCGAGCGGCAGCTCGACATGCTGGACAAGTTTGCGGGCATCGAGGAATCGCTCACGAAGTATGAGGCGGCCTGGAAGGAATGGCGGGCGGCCGTGACCGAGCTGGATGATTTGGAAAATTCCGAGCGGGCGGGCAGCCAGCAGATCGATATGCTGAAGTTTCAGGCGAATGAAATCGCCTCGGCGAACCTCAAGGAGGGCGAGGAAGAGGAAATCGAGTCCAAGCATCGCATCGCGGCGAATGGCGCACGCTTGGCGGAGTTGTGCGGAGCGATCACGAGCCGTCTCAGCGAGGGCGAAGGCAGCGTGGTGGATGGTTTGCGCGAAATCAGCCGCAGCATCCACGAGCTGGAGAAGATCGATCCGGGGACATCGAAGATGTTTGAAGGCTTCAAATCGGCGCAGATTGAGCTGACGGAGCTGGAAAGTAGCGTGGCGGATTACGCGGAGGAGCTGGAAATTGATCCGGCGGAGCTTGTGAGGCTCGAAAGCCGCATCGACACGATTCAAAAGTTGAAGCGGAAGTATGGCCGAACGATTGGCGAGATTTTGGAGTTCCTGGCCGAGACAGAGCGCAAACTGAGTCGCATCGAAAATCGCGGCGAGGAGATCGCGAAGCTGCAAAAGCTGGCCCAAGAACGCGAGGCGGACGTTTTGAAGCTCGGGAAGCAAATCTCGAAAAAACGGGCCGATTCGGCACCGAAGCTCGCCAAGGAGGTCGCCAGCCATTTGAGCGATCTCGGCTTCAAACAGAGCGTTTTTGCCGCGCAGCTCACCAACCTGTCCGAACCTTCTAAAAGCGGCCTGGAGGAGGTCGATTTCCATTTTGCGCCGAATCCGGGCGAGCCGTCGAAGCCGCTGCGCATGACGGCGAGCAGCGGGGAAATGTCCCGCGTGCTGCTGGCGGTGAAGAGTGCCCTGGCGAAGCAGGACGCGGTACCGTTGCTCGTGTTTGATGAGATTGATGCGAACGTCGGCGGCAACATCGCCGAGGCCGTGGGCCGCAAGATGGCGGCGCTAGGCGCCACGCATCAGGTGATCGCCATCACGCACTTCCCGCAGGTGGCCTCGCTGGCGAAGAGTCACTTCGTCGTGACGAAGGAGATCAAAGGCGGCCACACGAAGTCTCAAATCGCCGAGGTGGCGGATGATGAGCGCATCGAGGAGCTGGCAAGGATGCTCGGTGGCAGCGCCGCCAGTGCGCGGGAGCATGCGAAAAGCCTGCTGAAGGGGGCGAAGTAGAGGTTGAATCTTCGGTGGTTATAAAAAACCGCCGCCCGGTTTCCCGGACGGCAGTGTGATTCGAGGTGGTTGAGGCCTCAGCGATTATTTTTCGGCTTTGCAGCAGTCTTTGCCGCAGGCCTTGCCCTTTTCCTTGCAGCAAGTGGCGCAGTTATCACCGCAGCACTTTTTGCAGGTGTCCCCCGCAGCGAGCATTGGGGAAGCGGCAGCAAGAAGAGCGAGGGCGAGGAGGGAGAGAGACAGTTTCATCGGATTTGAATGAGTTTGGAATTTGAGATGCCCGCTAAACAAATGGTGACGCGATTTCCTGCACAGGCGGACAAGGAGATCACGGGCAGTTCCTCACTAGGCTGAGGAGGCTTCGATGCTTCAAAGCAGCAGCGCCCGATGACGCAGGAAGAGCCGTGGCGGCTCCGCCAGTGGCCCGCGTTCGCGGCGGGGCGTATCGGCGCTCATCGAAAGCTCGGGGCGAATCACTGGCAGCCCATCCTGCCGGCCAGCGAGGTGGAAGACGGGGGGCGCTTCAGGTTTGGGGGAGAAAAGGGCGCACTTGGCGGTATCGCGTGGGTCTTTGTGATGCTCGCAGCACGGGCAGGACTTGTGGTGATTGGCTGGCGGGGCTTCCGGTTGTTGCGCGGAACATCCTTCAAGATGCTCCGTGGAGCAGCAACCGGCCAGCTCTTCCCGCTGGGTTTCTCCCGTGCAGCACCAGCACATCGGAAGACCGATGCAGAAGCTGAGAAGCAATGCTGTGAGGCGGGTCACCATGGTTTGTTTAGATGTCGGGACGGGAGCGGATGTTTAAACGGCTTGGCAAAGATAAGAGATGGGTGAGGAGAAAATATTCCCGGCGATTTTGGCGAAGGTTTGGTCATGGGGCAGACGTTGAAGGGCGGCCATGCGTTCCCTGATCTGTCTTCTTGCCTTCACCGCCTCCGCCATCGCGGCTGACAAGCCTCTGAACATCCTGTTCTGCTTTGCGGATGACTGGGGGCGCTACGCGAGCGAGTATGCGAAGCATGAGAAATTCCCGTCGCCGAACCAGGTGGTGAAAACGCCGAACATCGACCGCATCGCCCGCGAGGGAGCGCTTTTCAGCCGGGCGTATGTGAATGCGCCAAGTTGTACGCCGTGCCGCAGTGCGCTGAATTCGGGGCGCTACTTCTTCAACTGCGGTCGCGCGGCCATTTTGAATGGTGCGGTGTGGGACCCGGCGATCCCGAGCTTTCCGCTCGCGCTGAAGGACCAGGGCTACCACATCGGCAAGGCCTTCAAAGTGTGGGGCCCCGGCGAGCCGGGCGACGCGCCTTTTGGTGGCCAAGCGCATGCGTTTCAGAAGGCGGGCGGTCGCTTCAACAACTTCTCCGAAGAAGTCACGAAGATGGTCGCGGCGGGCAAAGCGGTCGAAGAGGCGAAAAACGAGCTCTATGCTGAGGTGCGCGGAAATTTTGACGACTTCCTCAAAGCACGGCCCAAAGGGGCGCCGTTCCTGTTCTGGCATGGACCGACGAACGTGCATCGCAAATGGGTCAAAGGCAGCGGCGAGGCGCTGTGGGGCATCCAGCCGGATGATTTGAAGGGCAAGCTGCCGAAACATCTGCCGGACGTGCCAGAGTTCCGCGAGGACTTTGGCAGTTACCTCGGCGAGATTCAGGCTTTCGATGCGCAGGTCGGTGTGTTGGTGAAAAGGCTCGAAGAAGAGGGCGAACTCGACAACACGATCATCGTCATCAGCGGCGATCACGGCGCTCCAGGCTTCCCCGGTGGTAAATGCAATCTCTACGACTTCGGCGTGAATGTGACGCTCGCCATCCGCTGGCCCGGTCAGCCCGGCGGACGCTACATCGAGGATTTTGTGAACCTGATGGACCTCGCTCCCACTTTCATGGAAGTCGGCGGTGCGGCCATTCCGCCCGGCGTGAACGGCAAGAGCCTCGTTTCACTGATGAAGAGCGGCCAAAGTGGCAAGGTGGAGCCGGAACGTGATTGCGTCATCACCGGTCGCGAGCGCCACGTGAGCACCGCCCGCGAAGGCAACCTGCCTTACCCGCAGCGGGCACTGCGCAAAGACGGCTGGCTCTACATTCACAACTTCAAGCCTGAGCGCATGCCGATGGGCGACACCAAAAACCTCACCGACAGCTTCACGCCGGATCAGGACGCGCTCGAAAACAACACCTACGAGGCCTTTCCCGACATGGACAGCTCCCCGGCCAAGGCCTGGCTCATCGCCCACCGCAACGACTCGCAGTACAAATGGCACTTCGACTACGCCTTTGCCAAACGCCCGCAGGAAGAGCTCTACGACCTCCGCAAAGACCCAGACGCCACCATCAATCTCGCCACCGAAGCCACTTTTGCCGCCAAGAAGGCCGAAATGGCCGCCGAGCTCATGGCGAAGCTCAAAGCCGTCGGCGACCCCCGTGTGACGCAGGACCCGGTGCCCTTTGAACTGCCGCCCTACACGCTCGACACGAAAAGCGATGCCAAGGGCAAAGGGAAGAAGGGCAAAAAGAAGGACGAGTGATCGACGGAGATATACTTCAACCATCAAAAATCGATTGCTCATCAATCGGCAATCCTAGGGGGCTCACGAAGCTTCGCTGTGCTCGATTGACGATTGATGAACAAGGATTGCTGATTGTTGAAGTTTGGCAGCGGCGGTGCTCTGGCAGCTGAATTAGCCTTTTTTCAAATCGCCCCCAAGATAGGCGGTGGAGGTTCGTCATGCGCGGCGAACACGCACTCATGGCTGAACCGCACACCCTCTTCCTCGAAACCCTTCAGCGCTACGAGCGGCCTCTCATCCGCTATGCGCACGGCTACACGGGCGATCTGGAGGAGGCGCGAGACATCGTGCAGGACGTGTTTGTGAAGCTCAGCCAGTGCCTCCACACCCTCGATCACGAGCGGCTGGCCCCCTGGCTCTTTACCGTCTGCCGAAACCGTGCGCTGGACCACCTGCGCAAACACCGCCGCCTCGTCGTCATGGAAACTCAAACACTCGACCTCGAAATGTCCGCCGATCCCTCGCCCCATGAGGAAATGGATCGCGCCGAGATCGCCACCACGCTCCGCCGCCTCATCGATACCCTGCCCACCCGCCAGCAGGAGGCCGTGCGGCTCAAATTCATCGCCGGGCTGGACTACCAGCAGATCAGCGCCGCGATGAAAACCAGCATCGGCAATGTCGGCTACCTCATCCACCACGGCGTGGCCGCCCTGCGCACGAAATGGCAGGCCATGGAAAACGAAGAACCCGCCCCCGGAAAGGCACGCAGCCCGGCGCTGGCCGCCGCGTGAACCGGAACGATCAAAACTCAAAGATGAAGGATCAAACTATGAAACACGAACAGATCACCGCCTGGGCTCTCGACGAGCTGAGCCCGCAGGAACGCGAGCAGATCGAGGCTGCGCTCCGTGAGAACCCGCAGATCAAGGCCAAGGCCGAGGAAACCAAGTCGTTCTGCGATTTGCTGACCCAGGAGCTGCGAGATGAATCCCTCGCATTCACTTCCGAGCAGCGCTCACGGCTGCAAACGATGCCGCCAGCGTCGAACATCATCGTGCCATCTTCCGCGTCCAAACCGGTGCGTTGGAGCTTTACCTCCCGTTTTGGCTCGCTCGCCGCCGCAGCGGCCTGCGTGGCCGTAGGAGGCTATTGGATGTATCCGTGGCTCAAGCCGGAAAAGGAACAGATCGTCGTAGCGGCGGTCGAAGAGGAGAAGCTATTCAAGGTAGGCGGTCCGCAGATCGGACAAAAAGCAGCCAGTGCTCCGATGGACTTGCTAGAGAGCCCTGCGGCACCCTCGTTTGGCAACATGCCTTTAAACGAGTCTTTGCGCTCACCCCTGCCTGGTCTGGCATCCACGCCACTTCCCGCCGCCAAACCCGCCGAGTCCAACGTCACACTCACCGGAGCTAATACTTACGCAGGAGCTGTTTCGGTTAATGGGGGCACTTTGGAGGTCCGCTCGGGTAATGTGGTGGCCAGCAAGCAAAGGATGCTGGAGCTGAGTGGAGGCACGTTGGCGGCAGGCAAGGAACTCGCTGAAACGATGCAGTTTAAATCACCGCCGTTGTCCATGCCTGCTTCTCCGCCTGCACCACCTGCGGCACCGTTGGGCCTCCTAGCAGCCAATGTGACTGCCTCAGGCGGCCGGACTGTGACGACGTCGGCTTCATCTGCAGTGCCGGTTGTTGAAGGCGCAGCGGGTCAAACACGCGCCTTTGAGCCTCCTCAGATTGCCGCAAGTTGGGCTGTCCAACGCGATCAAGTCGCCTCCACCGAATCCTACACCCGCATCCTCGAAAACGAGTTGATGGACGTGCGGCGTGAGCCGCTCTCGACCTTCTCGATTGATGTCGATACCGCATCGTATGCGAACGTGCGGCGCTTTCTGAACCAGAACATGTTGCCACCGGCGGACGCGGTGCGCCTGGAAGAGCTCATCAACTACTTCCCTGGTGACGAAGAAGGCCCTGCTGCCGATGCGAAAGAGCCCTTTGCCGCTCGTGTGGAGCTGGCGGCCTGCCCATGGCAGCCGCACCATCGCCTGGCACGCATCGCCATTCAGGGGAAGCAGGCGCAAAAGGGCAGCAAGGCCAGCAACCTCGTCTTCCTCGTCGATGTCTCCGGCTCGATGGACGACCCGCAGAAGCTCCCGCTCGTGAAACAAAGCCTGTGCATGCTCGCCGAGCAGATGGGCGAGGGCGACCGCGTTTCGATGGTCACCTATGCCAGCGGTACAGCGGTCGTTTTGCCGCCCACGAACGGGGAAAACCGTCCGCAGATCATCGCCGCCGTCGATCAACTCCAGGCGAATGGCAGCACCAATGGCGCGGGCGGCTTGAAACTCGCCTACGAGCAGGCGGTGGCCGGTTTCATCCAGGAAGGCATCAACCGCGTCATCCTCTGCACCGATGGCGATTTCAATGTGGGCATCAGCGATCCCGCCGAGCTGGAAAAATTCATCGCCGAGAAGGCCCGCAGCGGCGTTTTCCTCAGCGTGCTCGGCTTTGGCAGCGGCAACCTCAAGGATCGCACCATGGAAACCCTCGCCGACAAGGGGAACGGCAACTACGCCTACATCGACGGCCTCGCCGAGGCACGCAAAGTGCTCGTCGAGCAGATGGCCGGCACGCTTGTCACCATCGCGAAGGATGTGAAAGTGCAGATCGAGTTCAATCCCGCCCAGGTGCGAGCCTACCGCCTCATCGGCTACGAGAACCGCCTCCTCGCCAAAGAGGATTTCAATGATGACACCAAGGACGCCGGCGAGATCGGCAGCGGCCATCGCGTCGTCGCTCTTTACGAACTGGTGCCCACCAATCTGCCGCCCGGCGTCGAGCCGGACCGCATCGTCGATACGCTCAAATACCAAACCCTCGCCTCGCCCACCTCGAAGGACCTCAACGAGGTCAAACCCGCTGCCACCACCGCTTTGGATGCCGCCGCCAGCAAGGAACTCATGACCGTGAAGCTCCGCTACAAGCAGCCCGAGGGCGAAACGAGCGCCAAGATCGAGCTTCCCGTCCTCGATGAAGGAAAAACGCTCGAAGCCGCCAGCGGCGAATTCCAATTCAGCGCCGCCGTGGCCGCGTTCGGCCTCCTGCTGCGCGATTCCAGTTACAAAGGCACGCTCACCTGGGAAGCCGTGCGCAAGCTGGCCCTCGCCGGCAAAGGCCCCGACAAGCTCGGCTACCGTGGCGAGTTCCTCCAGCTCATCGACAAGGCCGCCGGGCTGAAGCAGACCAAGTAGCTTCGATTGGCAATCGAAGCCTCTTTTTCGAACCTCACCTCACTTCACCTTCGTCGGCACCTTCACCTGCGGCACCGCGTTCGCTTCGAGCGAATGGACACTGCTCAAGCGGTGAAAAGCCCCCGTCTCAGCCACGCCACCAATCGAGAAGATGGGCATGAAGGATGCCTCCTGCGTGCGCAGATCCTTTGGACCCGAACGCAGCGGCGCGAGCATGATCGCCACGGCCGCCAAGGTAATCCCGGCGGCCAAAAGCTGGCTCTTGCTGGTGGAGCGGCGACTTTTCATGGTTGGTGTCATTTAGTTAACAAATCCAAAATAATCAACAACTACGGCCGCCTCTAGAGATTTTTGCTTGTGAGGGAGATTTTCTCCGGCAGCGATGCCCTCAGTGATCTGGATTCTAACAGCAGGCTTCGGCGACGGGCATAACACAGCGGCACGCTCGGTGGCGGAGGCTCTCACACGCCTCCACCCCGATGAAAAAATCGAAGTCACCGATCTCATCAGTGAGGTGCTGCCTCGACTCTCCACCGTGCTCAAAGCGGCCTACCAAGTGGCTATCATCTATTGTCCGGCGGCCTGGAGGCTCACCTATAAGATGCTGGGGAACCCGAAAATGACCGGCCCCGATGCCTCCTGGCAGCTCCCGCTCATCCGCGCCATCGAGCAAAAGATCGAGCGTGAACAGCCCCGCCTCATCATCAGCACCTATCCCGTCTATTCGGCGATGCTCGCCGCCTTGCGATCCCACAGGAAAGTGCCGCCGCTCGTCACCGTCATCACGGATTCCGTCAGCGTGCATCCCATCTGGGTCACCCAGCCGAGTGATCGCTTTTGCGTGGCCGATGACGAGACCCAGGAGGTGGTGGAAAAGCTGGGCGTGGCTCGTGAAAAAATCCGCGTCACCGGCTTCCCCGTGAGCCTCGCCTTCACCGAGCCTTTACCGCCTGATGCCCACGCACCTCATCAGCGCATCCTTTACCTGCCTTCCACGCCCGGCCGCCATGTTGCTGCGACGCTCGCGGCGCTACGTCCGCTGTTGCTCTCTGGAGTGAAGCTCACCCTCCCAGTCGGCAAGCACGGTTCGCGTCTCTACCATGTCTTGCGCCGCTTCACCGATTCGCTCCCGCCCGGCACCCTCGACATCATCGGCTGGACGCCGCGCATCCCCGAGTTTCTCCGCACGCATGATGTCGTCATCTGCAAGGCCGGTGGAGCCATCCTGCATGAGGTCCTCGCCGCGAAAGTCCCCGCCGTGATCGATTACGTCGTCCCCGGCCAGGAGGAAGGCAATGCTGAGATGCTCACCTCGCGTGCCTGCGGTATCCGCACCCACTCGCCCCAAGAAACCGCCGCCGCCGTCGAAAGCATCCTCACCAACGACGGAGCCGCCGGCCGTCGCATGCGAGCGAGCATGATCCCGCTCAGCGTGCCCGATGCCGCCCTGAAAACGGCCCAGGCCGCGCTCAAGCTCGCCAAGTAGCTGCCCCTTCGAATAAGAGGCCTCAAACGGGTCAGGAAATCTCTACCGACAGCAAATGGGGGTAGAAAAATCAAAGTCACAAATTTACTGCCACCCTTTTTCTGCCAGCCTCCCTGAGTTCTTATCCCCAGAGGAGCATCACTTCACCACCGGCGGCAGCTTGCAGGACTGCCATGCTAGGAAGCGCCACTGGCCTTTCTCCTCACGCCAGACGGCCAGAAAGCTCAGCACCGCATCCATGCTCTTCCCCTCCGACTCCGCTTTCACATGCGCACGCCCCGTCATCAGCGCGATCCCCGGCGTGGGGAAGGTGAAGGTCTGCTCCTCGTAGTCGTAGCCCACATACTTTGTCTTCCCGGCACTCAAGATGTCGATGAACGACGCCTTCGTATCCACGACACCATTTGAGTGCGCATAACGCAGCTCATCCGAAAAGATGCCATCGAGCTTCGCACGATCACCCGATTGCATCGCCGCCACACGGGCTTTGTCGGCCACTTGAACCGCCGCGAGGCTCGGATGATCCTCGGCGAAGGCTTGGAGTGTGATGAATAAGCAGAGGAAGGCGAGAATCGATTTCATGGGTGGGCAGCCTGAACGTCCCATTCATGCTCCGCATTGCAGAATTGAATCTCTAATGACTCAAGCAGGTTTCAGCGGCTCTTGGGCAAACCAATCTTCATATTCCCCGTCCAAACTTCTGTTCAGCGGACCTGTTGTGTGGCTAAACTTCGTCCTGCATGCCTCGCTTTTTCTTTCTTCTCACCACTGGCAGCCTTCTCGCCGCGTTCGGCTCCCTGGCGCAAACTCCGTTTCCGCCCTCACCTGCGGAACTCGCGGTCGATCATGTGAAGCTCATTCGCGGCTTGGATGACGCGGCCTTGAAGCGTGGCGAGACGCTCTACAACACGCTTTGCATCGCCTGCCATGGCACGCCTGAGAAAGCGGGATCGCTGCCGCTGTCCCGGGCGTTTTGGAAGGAACCTTTCAAGAATGGCGGTGACCTGCACGGCATCTACCGCACGCTGACGACCGGTCTCGGTCTCATGCCGCCGTGGCCGATGCTGACGCCATCGCAGAAGTATGACGTGTCCCATTTTGTTCGCGAGAAGTTCGTGAAGCCGACCAATGCCACTGCTTACACACCCGTGTCGGACGAATACCTCGCCAAGCTGCCGAAGCCGCAGGGCGAGTTCGTCGAGACCGCAGAGATGAAGGAGTTCCAGCAAGGGTCAAAGTATCTGCGCATGGACTTCGGTCCGGCGCTGATGTGGACCGTGGAGGCCGCGACGGGTAATATCGCGTATAAAGGCATCTCCGTCCGGCTCGATGAAGGCGCGGGCGGCGTGAGCAAAGGTCGCGCATGGATGCTCTACGATCACGACACGATGCGTGTGGCGGCCGCCTGGGCGGGGGACAAGTTTGTCGATTGGCGCGGCATCGCCTTCGATGGCTCCCACGGCACACACACGAAGATTGTTGGCGAAACGGCCTTCACCAACGCCAACGAACCCGCTTGGGCAAATCCAACCAATGGCGGCTACGACGATGATCGTGTGCTCGGTCTCGACAAAAAGCCCTACGGCCCGGTTTCTCGCTCCTGGATGCGTTTTGAAGGCCTCTCGCATCATGGTCAACGCGTGGTGCTGCATTACCGCATTGGTGCCACGAAGGTGCTGGAGTCGCCCGGGCTCGAAGTGAAGGCTGGGAAGCTCGTTTTCACGCGCACCCTCGAAATCGGCGCTGGCGACACGGCACTCGAAATGCGCATCGCAGACTCAAAACAACGCGTGACGAGTGATGGCGGCCAACTCGCCATTGCAGCCGACTTTCATGTGCTGCGTGTGCCTGCACGAAAAGAGATGCAACGAATCACCGTGCGTATCGAGTCCAATTTGAAAGCACCCGCCGATCTGAAGCCGCTCACGCCGCCAAGCGATCTCGCCGCACTCACCCAAGGCTCCGCGCCGCAGTGGGCGGTGAGTTTGCCCGCCGGGAAAGGCAGCACCATCATTGGCGAGGGCATTGAGGCCGACACACTCGCGTTTCCTGACTCCGCAGGCAATCCCTGGCACACGCAGTGGCGGCCCGGTGGTCTCGATTTCTTCGCCGATGGCCAACGCATGGCCGTCTGCACCTGGATGGGCGATGTGTGGCTCGTCGATGGCCTCAACGCCGCACAACAAACCTGGCGACGCATCGCCGCAGGGCTGAATCAGCCGCTCGGGCTCATAATCATCGACGACGTGATCCACATCACCTGCCGCGATCAGCTCGTGAAACTCCGCGATCTGAATGGCGATGGTGAAACCGATTTTTATGAGTGCTTCAACAGCGACCACCAAGTCACCGAACACTTCCACGAGTTCGCCATGGGCCTGCAAACCGACGCGGCAGGCGACTTCTACTACGCCAAGTCCGCCCGTCATGCGAAGCCGCCGCTCGTGCCGCAGCACGGCACCTTGCTCCGCGTGAAAAAAGACGGCTCATCCACCGAGATCGTTGCCAATGGCTTCCGCGCGGCCAATGGCGTCAGCGTCAATGACGACGGCACTTTTTACGTCACCGATCAGGAAGGCCACTGGACACCGAAGAACCGCATCAACCTCGTCCGCCAAGGCCAGTTCTACGGCAATCAATGGTCCTACGGAGCCCCCGAAAACACCGCCGATACCGTGATGCAGCAGCCGCTCGTCTGGCTCACCAATGCCTTCGACCGCAGCCCCGGCGAACTCGTCCGCGTGACGCCTGCATCGTGGGCGCCGCTGCAAAACAAGCTGCTCGACATCAGCTACGGCATGGGCCGCATGAACCTCATCCTGCAAGACGAGTCCGATCCCGCTCAAGGAGCTGCCGTGGCGCTGCCGATGGCCGATTTCCCCACCGGCGTCATGCGCGGTCGCTTCCATCCCACCACGGGCGATCTCTACACCTGCGGCATGGCCGTGTGGGCCAGCAACAAGATCCAAGACGGCGGCATCTACCGCGTGCGCCGCACGTCATCGCCGATGAATCTGCCCATCGGCTGGAAGACGGCCAAAGGCACTCTCACCATCACGTTCAGCGATGCCCTCGACAAAGCCAGCGCTGAGGACCTCACGCACCACGCGCTGAAAGTCTGGGACCTCTCCCGCAGCGCCAACTACGGCTCCAAGCACCTCAACGAACGCACGCTGCCGATCACTAAAGCCGTGCTCGCCGAAGATGCCCGCACCGTCACCCTGACGATCCCCGATCTGGCCCCGACACGCGGCCTGGAACTGCAATGCACCTTGAAAGGCACCGACGGCAAAGCCTTCACCCGCAGCATCCACGCCACGATTCACCGCCTACGGTAAAGCCAGCACGAACTCCACCAACTCCCGACACTCGAAGAACGAGGGGCCGACCTTGTGGCCTTCGCCGGGGACGATTTTGACGCTAAACGAGCCACCGGCGGCTTCGTAGCGCTCTTTGAGGAGCTGCGTGTTCAAATCATACGGCACCACGACATCGGAATCGCCATGCACGGCGAACATGGGCACTTTGTTCGCAGCGAGACCGGCGAGGTTGTCAATGGGATTGAACTCCTTCAATCGCGCCACGAGCTCAGCTTCCGGAAGCGCGTAGTCGGCGAGCGTGTCCTTCTTCGAGTTCTTCAGCGGCCAGCTCGCCAGATTGCACACGGGATAGATGCCCACCCAGGCTTTCACCTTGTCTGGATTTCGAAACGCCCATGCCAGCGTCATCATGCCGCCGCGGCTCTGGCCGAGCAGGATCGGCTTCGTGGAGAAGTCACGCTTCACCATCGCATCGTAAAACAGCGTGAACTTCGCCGAGCTGGCCGGAGAGCCGCGCACCTCGCCCAAATCAAAGCCCGCGAGGCTGATGCCCGCCTTCATGAAGGCCTCGAAATACATCTTCCGACCTGCGAGCGAGACACCACCATTCAAGGTCGGCGCGTACCACAGCCACGGTTTGCCATCGGCGGGCTTCGGCGCGGCATAGAGCACCGCTTTGTGACTGCTGACATCGAAGACCTCGGCTTTGACTTTGGGCAAAGGCTCCTGCGCGAGCAAGGGCAGTGCGAGGAGAGTGGTGATGAGTGTGATGAATCGCATGGCGAAGCTATGAACGTGGTCCGCACAGTCCTCTGTGCGGAATTCCATGCATCAGACCGCACAGAGGACTGTGCGGACCACTTTACGGCCTCTCCGGCAGCGCTTTGAGCCACGCCAGATTGAAGACGTAGTGATTGCGGCTGCTGATGAGCTGGATGCGGCCGTCGCGGGTTTGAATGGCGGCGAGGTAGCCGTTGTGCTCGGCGCGGGTGTCGCTGAGCGGGAACATGTTGCGGTCGATGCCGTTCACGGTGCGCTGCTGGCCGCCGGGGGTGACGAGGCGCTTGTGCGGCCAGGTTTTGCCGTCGTCGAAGGAGATGGCGGCGAAGAGGCCTGCGCCGTTGAAGTCGCCGTTTTGGCTTTGGAAGGTCATGCCGTTGGGTTTGCGGGCATTGGCGGAGAGATCGGTGAAGGAGCAGAAGAGCAGCGGGCCTTCCTGCAAACGGATGAGCACCTGACGCTGCACGCTGCTGATGGCGGGGAATTCGGTCGCTTCATGCGTCCAGGTCTTGCCACCGTCGCTGGAGAAGCTGGCGGGTGTTTTGAAATTGAACTTCGCCTGCTCAGGCTCGGTGTTGAGTCGGCCGAAGGTCATGAGGCGGCCGTCTTTGAGCTCGACGATGGGCGCATGGATGCCGGCATGCCGCGCGGGGCTGCCGCTGCGGAAGGCTTGCTTTTTGTCAGTGATGGGATCGGAGGTCCAGGTCTTGCCGCCGTCACGGCTGATGGTGAGACTGTGGTTGGCTGAATCCTGCGTCATGTAGATGATGCCGTCGCGGGCGCGCAGGAGTTGATTGCCGATCTCGCTCACGGGCTGAAAGGTTTGCGCCGCTGTCCAAGTCACGCCGTTGTCGGTGCTGTGGCGCACGATGTCCTCATCGCGACCGCGGGCGAAGTGATAGATCGTTTGTTCGCCATCCCACCAGAGCTTTGGCGCGTGGTCGTTGATGTCCGCGCCATCCCAGAAGACAGAGGCAGGCTCCCACGCGCTTTTGCCGAGACGCAGTCGGCTGGCGAGGTTGTTCAGTTCCGTGCCGCCTTCATCGACGCAGGAATACCACACGGCGAGCAGATCGCCGTTCAGGCACTCGGTGATGGCGGGGCTGTGATTATGCCAGGAGAAGAGCGGGCCAAAGGAATCCGGCGGGATGATGACGAAGGGCTTGGGGCCTTCAAAAACCGGTATTTTTGGGTCCATCCGCTCTATCTTCGGCGTGTCTTGAGAAACGTTCTGCGCATGCAGTTGCGGTGCTGGAAGCGGCAGCGGCTTTCCAGGTGGCAAATCGGCCAGCACGACGCGAAAACCGACTTTGTCCGACTTCGTCTGCGGCAGCCACGCGGCGCGATTCGCCGAGCGCAGCAAGCGCACAAAGGTGGAGTGATGTCCGCCGCGAATCACGCGGAAGTCGCCTTCCACACGGCCCAGCGGATCGGTTTGATCGCCTGCCTCATACGGCCCATACCAGTCGAGGCACCACTCGGAGAGATTGCCGTGCATGTCGTGCAGACCCCAGGCATTCGGTGCGCCTTGAGCCACGCGTAGATCGCGTTTTGTGCCGGCGCTGTATTCTTTGGGCAACGGTTTGTCCTGAAAGAACCTCTCGCGAAATCCCGCGCTGTCCGTCCACGGCTGAAAGCCCTCCGGCAAGGTGTCGCCGGTGTAAAACAGCGTCGTGGTGCCCGCACGACAGGCGTATTCCCACTCCGCCTCCGTCGGCAGGCGATAGGTCTTGCCCTCCTTCTTCGAGAGCCATGCGCAGAACTTCATCGCCTGCTCCCAACTGATGCCGCCCACCGCCACATCGCCATCTTTGTCACCCGCACGAAAATCCGCGTCCATCGCGCGATACTGAACCAGAGTGACCTCGGTGGCCGCCATGTGAAACGGCTGCGTGATCGTCACCCGATGCGTCGGCTTCTCATCCCAGTCCGCGTCATCGAACTTCTCGGGATGCTTCGAGATTTTGTAGTCTGAAGCCGGACCATCCTGTCCCATCGTGAAGCTACCGGGCGAGATCGGCACGAGCTTCATGCCGATGGAGTTCGTGAGGGGCTCGGCGGAGAGCAGGGGGCTGAAGGCGAAGAGAAAAAGGAGCGAGCGCATGTGTGCGGACGTGAACGCCTACTTCCGCTGCCACCTGTCGTCTTTCTCCAGCACGGAGCGTGCGCCTTTGTCATTCAGCCAAGTTTTGGCCTCGGCATCGCCTTTGAGGAAAGCATCCCAGAAGGCGGTGCTGAGGGCGAGGATGACGCGGTGGTGATTCGGGTTCTGCTGACGGCCTTCGCCGGGGAGGGAACGTTCGCCGAAGGCCCCGTGCTCGGCATCGTGGAGGACGAGTTCGTATTTGTCGCCGGGCGGTAGCGCAGGATAGACACCGAGCCGCGAGTCGAGTTCGCCGCCGAGCGTCATGCTGCCGATGCGGGCCACGTCCCTCGTGCCGGTCATGAGCAGCCACGGGAGCGTCACACTGCCAAACGCACGCTCGGCATTGCCTGCCGCGGGCACGCTGGGACTCATCATCACGGCGGCTTTGATGCGCGGATCGGTGAGGCTGCGGCCGATGGGCATGGTTTGTCCGCTGACGGCCTGTGTCGTCACCGCACCGAAGGAATGGCCGGACATGCCCACGCGAGTGAGATCGAGCCTGCCACACAAGGCGTGCGCCTCTTCGGCATTCCATCGCGTGAGCTGATCCAGCACTGCCGGGATGTCCGCGGCACGCAGGATGAAGTTTTGCACGCTGGCCGCCTGTTTCATCGCCATCGGGATGCGAGCCGGTCCTTGGCCCTTCCACACGGATTCATCGCTGCCCGGATGCTGCACAAAGATGACCGCATAACCCCGAGCCGACCAGTGCTTGCCGAGATAGGGGTTGTTCTCCCGCGAACCACCCAGCCCATGGCTGAAAAGCACCACCGGGGCTGCTTTCGACGCCGCAGGCAGATACACACGGATCGGTAACGCACGCTCGCGTGAGGCATCTTGCACGGTGAAGTCGAGTGGAGCCGCCAAAGCGGCCTCCGGCACTTTCAGCGGATCGTAGGCGAAAGCGGCCGTGACGGCGAAACAGGTGAAAAAGGCGAAAACGAGGGACTTCATGGCTTTGGGAGACTTTTGAAACGCCGAGTCGTGGAAGTGGTCGCGGTGATCGTGCTTATTGCAAAAGTTACTCGCGAAAGAGTGGAGGCATTGGTCGAGTTGAAGTGCGATCTCCTCTAAAAGCTCCCCGCCATGATTCACCGTCTCTTCGTTCTCCCACTCCTGCTTTTCGTCAGCTCACTGGCCGCCCAGGCTGCTGATAAAGCTCTACCACGGAGCACGCCGGAGCAGCAGGGCATCTCGTCGGCGGCGGTGCGTGACTTCATCGAGACGGCGGACAAGCAGATCCACACGCTGCACAGCTTCATGCTCGTGCGTCATGGTCACGTCATCGCGGAGGCGTGGTGGAAGCTGGAGTCGGCGGAGAAACGCCACGTGATGTGGTCGCTGAGCAAGAGCTTCACCTCCACGGCCATCGGCCTCGCGGTCGCGGAGGGGAAGCTGACGCTCGATGATCCGGTGCTGAAGTTTTTCCCCAATGAGGCACCTGCGGAGGCGAGCGAGAACCTCAAGGCCATGCGGGTGAGTGACCTGCTCTCGATGAGCGGCGGGCACGAGGTGGAGCCGAAGTTTGGCTTCGACACCGGCCCGTCGGTGAAGGGTTTCCTCGCGCATCCGGTGACGCAGAAGCCGGGCACGTTTTTCCGCTACAACACGCCCGGCAGCTACATGCTCTCCGCCATCATCACGAAGACCACCGGCCAGACCGTGCTCGATTACCTCAAGCCACGCCTCTTTGAGCCTCTCGGCATCGAAAGTCCCATGTGGGATGCCAGCGCGGAGGGCCACAGCCTTGGCGGATACGGCCTGCACATCCGCACGGAGGACATCGCGAAGTTTGGCCAGCTCTACCTGCAACGCGGCAAGTGGAACGGGCAGCCCTTGCTCTCCGAAACATGGGTCGATGAAGCCACCTCGAAGCACGTGGACAACTCGAAAGCCCCCAGCGGCAAAACCTCCGACTGGCAGCAAGGCTACGGCTTTCAGTTCTGGCGCTGCCAGCACAACTGCTTCCGTGGCGATGGTCGCGACGGCCAAATCTGCCTCGTGATCCCCGAGCACGACGCCGTCATCGCCATCACCGCACAAACCGGCCAGATGCAGAGCGAACTCGACCTCGTGTGGGAGAAACTGCTCCCCGCCTTTGCCAAAGACGCGCTCCCCGCAAACACCGCCGAGCAAGAAAAGCTCCAGCAAGCCGCCGCGAACCTCACCGCGCATCCCGCGCCGCCGAAGAAGGCGAAGTGATGGCTGCGCAGCCATCCTTTTCACCCACCACCCTTTCACGATGAAACGACTCCTCTTCGCCTTTGCCTGTCTTGCCTCCCTTCACGCCGCTGAACCCTACACCGAGAATCCCGGCAAGCAGGGCGATGGTGCCTTTGAGGTCGGGCCAGAATACAAGCTCGATCCCGATTTGACCGATAAAGGCAACGCGAAGGGCAAGACGTTCACGTTTTCGATGAAGCTGGCGGACAGCAAGGTCTTCGATGGCACGGACAAGACGCTGGAGCCGGACAAGAAGAAGGTGAACACGGAGCGCAAGATCACGGTGTATGTGCCTGCGGCTTATAAGGATGGCACAAAGGCTCCGCTGCTGGTTATTCACGATGGCCCGGGCCAGTTGAAGCTCATCAGCCATGCGCTCGACAATCTCACCCTCTCGAAAGACCCACAGCGCAAGCTCCCCGCCTTTGTCTGCATCGCCGTGCAGAATGGCGGCAACGACGGCAAGAACAGCCAGCGCGGCCTGGAGTATGACACGATGTCGGATCGCCTCGCCCGCTTCATTCATGACGAGGTGCTGCCCGCCGTGCTCAGCAATGCCGAGATCCGCGCCGCGTATCCGAAGTTCGCGCTCACGGAGAATCCGTGGGGCCGTGCGGTGATGGGTTGCAGTTCCGGCGGTGCCGCCGCGCTGACGATGGGCTGGTTCCGGCCCGATTGGTTTCGCCGCATCATCGCCTACTCCGGCACCTTCGTGGACCAGCAGGACGATGACGCGCCCGAAGAGTCCAAATATCCGCTTGGCGCGTGGGAGTATCACTCCGGCATGAAACTCATCGAAACGAGTGAGCCGAAGCCGCTGCGCATCTTCACCCACGTCTCCGAAAACGACAACCGCGCCAACGACCCCGAGGAAACCTACCACAACTGGGTCATGGCCGGCATGCGCACAAACGTCGCCCTCGACCAGAAAGGCTATCACCACCGCTACCTCTTCAGCAAAAAGACCGGCCACTGCGACAAACGCGTCTTCGAGCACACGCTGGCTGACACGCTCGTGTGGCTGTGGCGCGGGTGGGAGGGGTAAAAGTGGATGCTGTTGGGGATCGATGGAGTCCGACCAAATAGGGCTTGGGTTTTGGATTTCCATGTTTCACGATTCCTCATGCGCTCACACACCACGAAAGACAGGATCGAACTGCTCATGCAACGCCTTGGGGCGGCGGTGAGTTCGGAAGGGCGCATTTACTTCACAGGCGGAGTCTCAGCGGTGCTGATGGGGTGGCGGGAGATGACGATTGACGTGGATTTGAAGGCTGAGCCTGAGCCGCAGGGGTTCTTTGAGTGCCTCCTGAGGTTGAAGGACGACTTGGACATCAACATCGAACTCGCATCGCCAGACCAGTTTGTGCCCGCCTTGCCCGGGTGGCAGGATCGCAGCCGGTTCATCGCCCGGCACGGAAAGCTGAGCTTTTATCACTACGACTTCTATGGGCAGGCGCTCGCCAAGGTGGAGCGCGATCATCCGCGAGACCGCCATGACGTGGCCTGCATGATTCGAGATGAATTGGTAAAGCCTGGGCGCTTGCTGGAGCTTTTCACGGACGTGGAGTCTCAATTGATTCGTTATCCGGCGGTCGATGCCGCCTCGCTTCGTGAACGGGTGCTGGAAATCACCCGCGATGGTGTTTAGAATGCCCGCGTGATGACACTCGACGGTTTACCTGGCAATGATTTGATCCAGCAAGGTCTTGAAGACCTTGTGCAGCGTCGTGCCAGCGTGGCGGCGTGTTTGGTGAAGATCGCCAGCCCTCGAATGCGGCGTTGCGGAATGGAGATGATCCTTTCCGATGACGAGGCACTCAACGCGGATCGCGAGTTGTATGCCTTGCTGGGCCGTGAACATGGCAATGAAGCCCACAGCCGCTACAATGCGCTGCTGCGTGAACTGGTGAGCTTTGAACGTGCGCTGGAAGCACGTCATCGCCGAATGACCGCCGCTTGAGGCTTCGATTGCCAATCGAAGCTACAGCTTGTTCGGCACCACCTTTGTCCATGGGCTCCACGCACCGAGGGCGTGCTGCTGGATCTTGCGTTTCCAGATCTTGCTGCCGCAGAAGGCATAGAGCGTGTCTTTGTCCTTGCCGCCGATGGCGACGGCGGTGACGCGTCCGCGATCAGGGACGGTCAAAATCACCTGCGTGGGGCCGTCGTCGGCGCTGATTTGGATGCCGCTCTTCGTGGCGATGAATTGACGGCCTTCCTGCGAGTAGCAGAGGCATTCCGAGCCCGCATCGTCGTCCCAATCTTGGATGTGAAGATGGAAGAAGCGCTCTTTATGGATGAGCGTGCCGTCGTCGGCGATTTGATAGCTGTAGGCCCATTTGGAATGGCCTTCCCCGACGCTGAGGAGCCACTGGTCGGGGCGGAAGGCCATGCCGGTGGCGAATTTGATGCCGGCATCGACCTGCTTCTTCTGGCCTTCTTTGATGAGCCAGACGCTGCCGCCGTTGTTGGGCTTCTTCGCGTCGTTGTCGGTGACGTAGAGGCTGCCGTTCGGATGGGCGAGGATGCTGTGGCCGAGAATGCCGTCCAAAACGATGCTGGACTTGCCCGCCGCGTCGTAGCGCAGGAGCTGGCCGGATTTCTCAGAGATGGTATAAAGCGATCCATCGGCGGCGACGGTCACACAGTGTGCGTTGCCGGTTTTTTCGGCAAAAACGCTGACTTCATCGTTGAGGCCGATGCGATGGATTTTATCGGCGGAGGTATCGGCGAAGAAAACTTCGCCGTTTTGGGCGGTGGAGGCTCCTCGCGTGCTTTTGAAGCCTTCGGCGACGAGTTTCCAGTCTTCGCCGGGGAGGAGGATTTCTTGGGCTCGCGGGGCGCTGGGGCCTGCTTTGACCTTCGCTGGCCAGTCTTTCCAAAGATAAGCCATCGCCTCTTGCCAGTTCTCGCCGTAGCCCGCGACGTGTTTGCCGTCGATGGTGCGGAACTGGTAGTCGTGGCCGGAAAATTTCAGTGCCTTGTCCATTTCCTGATCGACGAGGAACCAGTCGCCCGCCGCGTTTTCCATGTCGTGCGTGGCGGTGGTGAGATAGGAGCGGATCGGGCGTGCCTCGAACTTCCGCACCATTGTGGGAAACTCATGCCCGCCGCGAAACGCCACCCAACTGCCGCTGGCCGCATACACGCGACTGAAGGCCTCGGGCCGATGCCAAGCCGCCGTGAAGGCCGCGATGCCGCCGCTGCTGCCACCGACGATGCAGCGGTCGTTGCCATCGGTGCTCAAATTGAGCTGATACTGCTTCGCGACGAAGGGTAGGATCTCTTCGTCAAAGAAGCGCACGTTGTTGTCGCTGATCCCGTCGTATTCGAAGTCGCGATTGCGTCGGCCTGCGGTGCCTTTTATCGGCGCGGGCACCTCACCGGGCCGCACGAAGACGCCGACGGTCACCGGCATCTGCTTGGTGGCGATGGCGAGTTCGAGGTTCGCCTTCTCACGCGGATTGTAGCCATCGGTCTTCACATAAACGCAGGCCGGTTTACTGGCGTCGTATTGCGCCGGGATGAAGACGGTCACCTCACGCAGGGTGCCGGGGAAGATCTTGCTCTGCGTGAACTGGAAGGTCTCAATGCGGCCGGGTTTGATGTCCTCGGCGAAGGATGAATGGCCGCAAAAGAACGCAGAGATCGCAAGGTAGAAGAAGAGGCGCATGGAAGGTGGTGATGGAGATTACTTGGAGGCGGGGAGGGCGAGTTCCGACTCGGGCACGAGCTTGATTTCCACGTCGGTGCCTTTGAGATGCTTGTCGAAGAAGGCCTGCATGAGCTGGATGACGGCGGGTTTGCCGAAGGAGGGACCACCGTGACCGGCTCCGGGCAGGGTTTGGAGCCAGACGGGGATGTTTTGGGCTTTGAGAGCGGCTTTGAGCTGCACGCTTTGCGCATACGGCACGAGCGTGTCGTGGGTGCCGTGCAGGATGAGGAAGGGCGGATTGTCTTTGCTGACGTAGTGCACGGGGCTCACGGCATCGGCTTTGGGTTTGTCGTCGAGCTGGGTGCCGATGAGGGAGGAGTAGGGATCGCTGGGCGTGTTGAAGGCGAAGATGTTTTTGGCGTTTTTGTCTTCGGCGGCCTGCGGCACGACGGTGGTGAAGTCGGCGGGGCCGTAGATGTCGATCACGGCTTGGACGCGGTCGGATTGATCGAGATGGCCGCCGATGGCTGGGAAGGCTTTTTTGCCGCCAGAAGTGCCGACGAGGGCGGAGAGATGGCCGCCGGCGGAGCCGCCGACCGCACCGAGGTGATCGGGGGCGATGTTGTAGTGCTTCGCATGCGCCCGCAGCCAGCGGATGGCGGCCTGGCAATCCTGAAGCTGCGCGGGGAAGACGGCTTTCTGGCTAAAACGATACTCGATACTGGCGACGGCATAGCCTTTGAGCACGAGTGGGGTCACGGGGCAGGGAAATTTGTTTCCGGCACGCCAGCCGCCGCCGTGGATGTGGACGATGAGGGGGAGCGGTTTTTCGGAAGGTGTCGTGGGCAGGTAGAGGTCGAGCTTTTGCGCTTCATCACCGCCTTCGATGTAGGGGATGTCCTGCTCGATTTTGATGGCCGGGGGCTGTTGGGCGAGGAGGCTGGTGGTGAGAAAGGTGAGGAGGAGAAGGAGCTTCATGGTGTCTAGGCCTAACAGGCAGGTGGGGCGGCTTCTATCGGTGGTGGCGGTGAAGTTTGGCATGGAAGGGCAGGGGAGCGCAGCGTATGAGGGCGGCAATGATGTTCCCCAATCGTGTTTTCGTTTTTCTGGCGAGTTTGCTGCTGCTGCTGGCGGCTGGCTGCTCGTTTTTTCCGCCGCTGGGCTCAAAGAGGATGACGGCGGATCTGGCGGCGCTGCATGGCACGGCTCCCGATCAGTGGGCGGCGCTACCGAAGGTGCCGAAAGGGGCGGCGACGGGCTGGCTGCGTGATTTTGGTAGTTCGCGGCTGGAGTCGATGGTGAATCAGGCGATCACGGCGAATCCAGATTTGCTGGCCGCAGCGGCGCGGGTGCGGCAGGCGAGGGCGCAGGCGGTGCAGGAGGGTGCTTCGCTGTTTCCGCAGGTGTCGGCGGGTTCGCAGGCGAGCCGGGCGCAATCGCCGAGCGATCAGCGGTTTGCGGGGATCAACCAAATTGCGAACCGGTTTAGCTGGACAGTGAATGTGGCGTGGGACGTGGATTTTTGGGGCGTGATCGCGGATGGGCGCCGCGCGGCGGTGGCGAGGGCGATGGCGAGTGACGAGACGTGGCATGCGGCGCGGCTCTCGCTGGCGGCGAACACGGTGCAGACGGTGGTGACGCTGGCGGAGGCGGAGAGCTTGCAGCGGCTGGCGGAGGAGAACATCCGCGTGCGGAAGACGCAGCTCGGCATTTTGGAGCGGCAGATGGATCGTGGCATTGATCCAGAGCGGGCGGCGCTGGATGTGAGCCTGAGCCGGGCGGATCTGGCGCGGGCGGAATCGACGCTGGTGCAGCGCCAACGCACGGCGGATGAGACGCGGCGGACGCTCGAGACGCTGATGGGCGGCTATCCGGCGGGGCGTGAGCAGGGAATGGGCGGGCTGCCCACCCTGCGCGGGGCGGTGCCGGCGGGCTTGCCTTCAGAGATGCTGCTGCGGAGGCCGGATCTGCGAGCGGCGGAGAGGCGTGTGGCGGCGGCGCTGGCGGATGAGAGCAGTGCAAAGAAGGCGCTGCTGCCGAGCTTTCGGCTTACCGGCTCGTTTGGGCGCACGACACAGGAAATTGAGAAGTTGATCCGGCCGGAGACGGCGCTGTGGAATATCGCCTCTCAGGCGGCGCAGACGCTTTTCCAAGGTGGGAGGCTGAAAGCGGGGATCGATCTGGAGCGGGCGCGGTATGATGAGAGCATGCAAACCTACGCGGGCAGTGTGCTGACGGCGTTTCGTGAGGTGGAGACGGCGCTGGCGGCGGAGCGGTTTCTCACGGAGCAGGAGGCGGCCTTGCAGCAGGCGGCGGAGCTGGCGGAGCAGTCCGAAAAACTGGCGCTGGGGCAGTATGAGAAGGGCTTGAGCGAGGTGCTGACGCTCTTGGATACGCGGCAGCGGGCGTTTGATGCGCGGAGTGCCCTCATCGCGGTAAAGGCGCAGCATTTACGAAATCGGGCGGCGCTGCATCTGGCGCTGGGTGGAGATTTTTCCTCGCGGCCTACGGAGTGAGCGTGAAGTGACGATTTTTTGCTTCGCGGGCGGAAGGCAAGCCGCTATGCTGAAATCCCCCACCCCAGCCTGCCCATGACCGATACGCCTCTACCTGATATTTTGAACTGGCCCTCTTCCGGCGTAAGGCTGACGCGGCTGGATGCGGCGCTGTTTTTCGGCGGTGCGGTGCTGGTTTCGGCGCTGGCTGTGTTTGCGGTGCTGAAAATGAACCTAGGCATCGCGATGGATGCGCCGGATGCCAGGCGGAAGTTTCATGGGAAACCGATCCCGCGTCTTGGCGGGGCACCGATCTTTTTGACGCTCCTGCTCGGCGCGGTGGCGGCGTCTTTTTATGGGGCGGTGGACTGGGATCGCTGGCTGGCGCTGGCGATTTGCAACACGCTGATCTTCAGCGTGGGTTTTGTGGACGATCTGAAGCCGCTGGGAGCGAAGGTGAAACTGGTGGGCCAACTGGGCACGGCGATGATCCTGTATGCGATGGGCATTTCGATCGATATGCTGAGCAATCCTTTCGGCGAGGGCTCGATCATTCTAGGCATCTGGGCGCTGCCGCTGACGCTGATGTGGCTGGTGGCGATCCCGAACATCGTGAACCTGATCGATGGCATGGACGGGCTGGCGGGTGGTTTCGGGATGTTTATCTGCCTGACGGTGGCGTTCATCGGTCATTATCAAGGGCAGCCGGATGTGGCGGCGGTGTCGCTGACGATGGCGGGAGCACTGGGAGGCTTTTTGGTCTTTAACCTGCCGCCGGCGAAGATTTTCCTCGGCGATGGCGGGGCGTATTTGATCGGCTTTTTCATCGCGTCGGTGTCGCTGCTATCCTCGAATAAGGGATCGGTGATCGGGGCGCTGCTGGTGATCGTGATCGCCCTCGGGGTGCCGATTCTCGATACGGCCTTTGCGATCATCCGGCGGGCCATTCGCGGGGTGCCGGTATTCAGCGCGGATGCGGAGCACATTCATCACCGGCTGATTTTGCTGGGCTACAGCAAGGGGCGGGCGTTGGTGGCCATGTACACGGTGTGCCTGCTGCTGAGCTTGGCGGGTATTAGCATCCTGCTGACCAAAGGTCTAGCCTTGCCGGTGACTGGGGCTGTGCTGTTTCTGCTCGCAGTGGTAGCGGCGCGTTATCTGGGGTATGTGCGCAGCTTTTCGCGGCTGCGCGGTCAGATCCGCGAGACGCTGGAGCGGCGGCGGCGGCGGGAGTATTTCCGTGCTCGCGGGCGAGTCTTGGAGTTTGAGGTGGAGCGCAGCGGCAGCGTCGAGGAGTTCGGCAGAGTGTTTGAGCATGCTTTGCAACGCATGGATGTGACTGTCATGGACGGACCTCGCCGCGAGGGCATGGACCTGGATGTCGGAAAGTCCCACACCGTGAGGCTTTTTTATCCACCAGATGGCATGCCAAAGACTGAGTGGCAGCTCAGGCTCGATGAGCTGGTGCAATCCCTTGAAAGCTGCCTAGCTCGCTGGGGTAGCCTGCCTGCCAGCATCCAATCCTCCACGAAGGCGGCGGATGCCGCCCCAGAAACTGCTCTCAGCTCGCCTGCCACGCCGCTGCTCTGAAGCCCTCCCCTCACTCGATTACACACCTTATGGAACTCCGGCCTTCCTTTGACGAAACTCCTGAGCCACGCCACCGCTCGAAGCCTCGCCTCGCGGCGGAGGACGGCTCGGTCGTACGTATGGAGCAGGATGCCCCAGAGGTCATAGCAGCCGCTGAGGTGGATGACGAAGAGGGGGATGAGCAGGCGGCGGGGGATGCCTATGAAATGGAAGGGCCGGGCTGGCATGGCTGGATCTTTGCTGGAATGCCGCTGCTGGTGGTGTTGCTGGGTTCAGGACGGGAGGCGTGGTCCCGTGGACTGGCCGGTTTACTGTTGGGTGCGGTAATGATTTTCTTTCCCGCGCGGCGTCGGCTGCCACGGGTGGCCTTGGTGGGGCTCCTGGGTGCCGTGGCGGCTCCTCTGCTAGCCTTTTTACCTGCCGGATTCCATGGGAAGATGCCTTGGCGCGAGGTGCTGGTGAAGGATTGGGGACTGGAACTCGGCTCCTTGGTCACGCCGCAGCCTTGGGTGACGCTGGAGGCATGGATCCTATTTGCGGTGAGCATGCTGTGGATGGGTTGGAGCATTTCGCGAGGCTTTTCCCAGGCGCAGCGGCGTGTCATGCTGCGTGTGCTGGCTCTGGGAGGCATCCTCCTGTGCTGGCTGAGTCTGATGGATCATCTCAAACTGATTCCGGTGCCGTGGTGGCCGCGTCGATTGGATTGGGGGAACGGCTTCGGCCCCTTCGCCAACCGCAATCACATCAGCAGCCTTGCCGCGATCACCTGCGTACTTTGCGCCGCCTGCGCCTACGATGCAAACCGCCGCAAGGAGCGTGGATGGATTTTGTATGCCGCAGGCTTCCTCGTGCCTTGCGCGGCAATTTTTGCCAATTCCTCCCGTGCCGGCCTATTGCTGCTCTTCCTCGGCATGACACTGTGGCTGGGCTTTTCCGCCATGCGCCGTGGGTTCTTCAAAAAAATGGCCGTCACCGCCTCCCTGGTGATGATGATCGCGGCCACTCTCTTCCTCTCTCGCGGTGGCGTGACGGAGCGCTTCAATGCGGGTCAAGGCACGGAGTTTGTCAACTCAGGGCAGCGGATCGACTTTTATCGTGACTCGCTCCAAATCACCGGCTCGGTGCCGTGGATGGGCTTTGGGCTGGGGAATTTCGATACCATCTTCGCGATCGCCACCGGTACGCATGATCCGGTGATCAAACAAGACCCACGCAATCATGCACTCCACCCGGAAAGCGATCTCGTGTGGCTTCTCTTTGAAGGCGGTCTCTCCACCGTGGCTCCAAGCCTGCTGCTTCTCCACTGGCTGGCCTTTTCCACCGGGCCGTGGTTCAACCGCAAATCCAAAGGCCGCTCGCACCGGCAGGATCGCCGCACACGCAACACCGCCGCCATTGCCCTCCTCCTTGCCATAGTGCACGGTTTGATGGACGTGCCGAATCACGGACTGGGCTATTTTGCCGTTATCGCCCTGCTCGCTGGCATCGCTGTGCGCCCGCGCAGCTTGCCAAAGCCAGCCGGGTTGCCGGAGCATGCTGGCTCGCTGCTCATTGGCACCGGCACCCTCGTGGCTGGCATCGCCTGGCTCTTCGTGTCCTTTGGGCAGCCGCTGCTGCCGGGCACCAGTGCGGCGCGGATGCTGCGAGACCGTGCCCTGCAGCTATCTCGCTCTGGCTCCGCCTCGGATGCCATCCCACTGCTCGATCAGGCCATCCGAATGCGCCCGTTGGACTTCCAGCTCTACTTTGAGAGGGCGGAAACGCGTCTCCTGCTTTATGGAAATCATGAGGCGGCCTTGCAGGATTTCACCCGTGCCCGCTACCTCGAGCCACACTACGCCTACATGTGTTATCAGGAGGGCGTTGATTGGCTCTCGCACCGTCCTGAGTATGCGGTGCTTGGCTGGCGGGAGTTCTTGAAACGCGCTCCCCAGGCTGCGCCCGGCCAGCATGGCTATTACCGAGCCATAGTGAATCACGCCCAGCCCTTTGCCGATCTCCGCCCGCAGGTCTGGAAGCTCGCCGACAAGCTCGAACTCAAAATCGAATACCTAACCAGCGTCACCACCCGCGAGGACTTTGACCTCTGCCTCAAGGACATCCTCGCCCGCCAGCCCGATCTCGCCTCCCTCGATGCCGTTCAGCGCATGAACCTCTTCGAAATGTGGCTCCGCCTTGGCGATCCTGAGGCGCTCATGGCCGCCATCGAGTCCAATAAAACCTGGGAGCGTGACGGTGGCTGGAAGCTCCTCGCCGAGCACTATGCCAAGAAATCCGATTTCCTCCGTGCCTGCGAGATCGGCAATATCTATCTCCCCTCTCTCATCCGCACCACACCCGGCACCAGCACGGATGTGCACGCCCTGGAGCGAGCCTTCCTCTTCAACCCGCTCGATTCCCGCCTCGGTATCGACCTCTTCCAGGCCTACAAAACTCGGGGCGAATTCGACGCCGCCCTCCGCACCCTCGAAAAAGTCAAAAACACCACCCATCCTCCCGCCTACCTCCACCAGGAAATGGCCGCCATCTTCATGGCCAAGGAGGATTTCCGCCGAGCCTGGGAGCACTTCCGCGAAGCAGCCGCGCAGAAAGTAAACTGAGACCCACCTCAGGTTTTTTCGAGAGACGAATACCCGCCAGCCTCCAGCAGGCTGCTCAGGCACCTCCACGCTTTCATCCCACGGTCTTTCGCCTCGTCAATCAGGTCAATCCTGTCACTCAGGTCATGTCCTCTCCGTGCCCACTACCCGTCCTTCCTCGCTCCAATTACTCTCAAATTCCCCACCCACCCCAATCATTCGCAAATTCGAGAAAATCTCGTTTGACGCCCGCTTTTGAGTCATTTAACCTTTTTTGATAATCAATCCTGAATCTCAAATCACCCACTCAATTATGGCTAAGCTAGTAATCATAGACGACGAAGCCGCGATACTCGAGCTCATGACCAAGCTCTGCAAGGCAGCCGGTCATCAGGTTTTCGGCTGCACCACCGGCCTCGATGGTATCGCCGCCATCCGCGCTAACCAGCCCGAGCTCGTCATCGTGGACCTCCGCATCGGCGATGTGAACGGCCTCGACCTCGTCAGCATGTGCCGGGACCAGTTCCCCAACACCGCCGTCATCATGGTCACCGGCCATGGCAGTGTCGAAACCGCCGTCGAGGCCATGCGCCTCGGTGCCTTCGATTACCTCACCAAGCCCTTCGACCTCGGCGATCTCATCAAAACCGTCAACCAAGCCCTCCAGCGCAACGGCGTGGCCCCCGGAGCCTCCGCTCCGAGCCTCCCTTCCGCCTCCTCGCCCAGCCTGCTGCGCCATGTTTCCAGCTCCTCAAAACTGATTGGCCACAGCGAGGCCATCCAGCGCATTTTCGACATCGTGCGTCGCGTCGCCAACAACGACAGCCCCGTTTTGCTCGAAGGCGAGTTCGGCACCGGCAAGCACATGGTCGCCCGCGCTCTCCACGAGGCCAGCCGCCGCAGCAAATCCCACTTCAAGGAGCTGCAATGCGCCGCCATGCCCGAAGACGCCCTCGAAACCGAGCTTTTCGGCCCCAATTCCATCTTCCAGCGTGTCGCCGGCGGCACCGTCCACCTCGCCGAGGTCAATCAACTCCCCGCCCGCATCCAGGCCCAGCTCAATAGCTTCATCGACGACTCCCAGTCCCGCAAAGGCTGGTCCGGCAGCAGTGCCTCCGCCGCCGATTTCCGCCTCGTCGTCTCCTCCACCGCCTCCCTCGACGACTCCGTCAAATCCGGCAAATTCCGCGAGGACCTCTATTATAAGCTCTCCGTCGTCCCGCTCAAGATTCCCCCGCTCCGCGAGCGCCGTGAGGACATCAAGCCCCTCGTCGAGCACATCCTCAAAGACCTCGCCGAGCGCACCGAGACCCGCCCCAAGACCATCGATCAAAACGCCATCGACTTCCTCGAGAAGCACAACTGGCCCGGCAACGTCTCCGAGCTCCGCAATGCCATCGAACGCGCCTGCGCCTTCTCCGAGGGCGACCGCGTCCGCCCCGCCGACCTCCCAGCGAAGGTCACCCAGCAGATTGAGGTCCCCACGCCCTCCGCCAGCGAAGGCATGACCAAGCTGCCCATTGGCACCAAGCTCGACGACTTCATCAAGGCGCAGGAACGCGTCTTCATTCAGGAGACCCTCAAGTACAACAACGGTTCTCGCGAAAAGACCGCCAGCATGCTCGGCGTCTCCATCGCCACCCTGTACCGCAAAATGGGCCTCAACGTCGAGCGCAAGACCACGATGTGAAGCCGCGAGGCGGTGTTTCAGGTTCCATGGTTCAAGTTTCGCATCTCGTGAAACTTGGAACCTGAAACTTGCATCTTCCCCCGCCCGTTCCAACTCGTGCCGCTGTCCCCAACCCCACGAACACGAGTGCCTGATTCCCCCACGATTCTCTACTGCCGCTGCGCCTACGCCCAGGTCGTCCCCACAGGCGTCAAAAACGAAGTCCTCGGCAAGCTCTGCGAATCCAGCGCCAGCTTTGAGACCGTTTCCGATCTCTGCGAAATGGCCGCCCATCGCGATCCACGCCTTCAGGCCATCGCAAGCTGCCAAAACCTCCGCATCGCCGCCTGCTATCCCCGCGCCGTCCACGGCCTCTTCCAGCAGGCCGGCTCCCCTCTGCCCGAAAATGCCGAGATCCTCAACATGCGCACCCAGACCGCCGCCGAGATCACCGACGCTCTCCTCAAATCATAAATCACAAATCGTAACTCATAAATGATCACGCACACCCACCGCCCACTCCGCGTCATCCTTTACGAAGGCACCGGCAGCATCGCTCTCCCCACTGAATCCCGCGCCAAGGTCATGATGGCCTTGCTCGACAAAGGCTACGCCGTCACCCGCAGTGGCCAGGGCGCCAGCGCCGTGCCGCACGATGATCGCAGCCTGCTCGTCCTCGGTGCTTTTGAAGGCAAAGCCCCCACCCTCGAAGACGCCACCGGCCAGATCACCATCGACACGCGTGACATCACCGGCCTCGCTCCCGACGCCATCGTCTCCCTCGTCGAAAAGACCCGTGGCGACAAACCCATGAACGAACCTGGCAAATGGAAGCCCTGGTTCCCCGTCATCGACTACACGCGCTGCACAAACTGCATGCAATGCCTCAGCTTCTGCCTCTTCGACGTTTACGGCGTGAGCGAGGACAACAAAATCCAGGTCCAAAACAACGACAACTGCAAGACCAACTGCCCCGCCTGCTCCCGCGTCTGCCCTGAGGTCGCCATCATGTTCCCCAAGTATCAGGGCAGCCCCATCAACGGCGATCAAGTGAACGAAAACGAGGCCAAACGCGAAAAGATCAAAGTCGATATCTCCTCGCTGCTCGGTGGTGATATCTACTCCACGCTCAAGGACCGCAGCAGCGCCTTCAAATCCCGCTTCAGCAAAGAACGCAGCTCCGACAAAGCCCTCGACGAGCGCAAAAAGTGCCTCACCAAACTCGTCGGCGATGGCTTCATCCCCGCCGATGTCCTCGCCAGCCTTCCCAGCACCGAAGAGATCCTCAAAAAGGCCGAAGTCGCCAAAGCGAAAGCCGCTGCGGCTCTCGCCGCGCAGTAGAAATCGCGCCGATCCCGTCACTGAACCTTCAACAATCAACATTCGGCAATCGATATTCCCCGTCTTGCGCCGTCCTCGAACCGCAGATTGCTGAACTCGGATTGCTGATTGTTGAAGTTACATACACCGCCCTCACGCCCCTTGAACCGCTCCCAACAATGCTGGCTGGCGCTCGCGGTGATCACCGCGTCCTACGTCATCTTCTGGCTGCTGCTGTTGGGAGCCAGCGCCGCCTACGCCACGCCGGATTCGTGGCTCCGCGTGCTCGCCTCGCCGGAAATCCGGCACGCCACCTGGCTCAGCCTCATCTCCTGCACCGCCGCCGCAGGCTTTGCGCTGCTGCTCGCCATCCCCGTCGGCTACTTCATGTCTCGCAAGAGCTTCCCGGGCAAAGCCTGGCTCGATGCCGCGCTCGACATCCCCATCATCCTTCCACCGCTCGTCGTCGGTCTCTGCCTGCTCATCTTTTTCCAAACCTTTGCAGGCAAGCTCATCGAAAAAGTCATCCCCTTCACCTACACCGTCGCCGGCGTCGTGCTGGCGCAGTTCGTCGTCGCCGCCTCTTTCGCCATCCGCACCATGCGTGGCACATTTGACCACCTTTCCGCCCGACCGGAGGAAGTCGCCCTCACCCTCGGCTGCACGCGTTTTCAGGCTCTGTGGCATGTCGCCTTGCCCGCCGCACGTCGTGGCATGGTCGCCGCGTTTTGCATCGCCTGGGCACGCAGCTTGGGCGAGTTCGGCCCCATCCTCGTTTTTGCTGGTGCCACACGAATGAAGACCGAGGTGCTGCCCACCACCGTCTGGCTCGAATTGAGCGTCGGTAATCTCGAAGCCGCCGTCTCCGTGAGCCTGCTCATGGTCCTCATGGCCATCCTCGTCCTCGTCATCGTCCGCCGCACCGGGGAAAAAGTATGATCCAGCTCGAAAACATCACCTGGAGCACCGGCGCACGCGTCATCCTCGACGACGTGACGCTCACCGTCCCTTCGGACACCTACGCCGTGCTCATGGGCAGCACTGGCTGCGGTAAAACGACCCTCCTCGAAGTCCTCTGCGGCCTCCGCCAGCCCCAAAAAGGCCGCGTCCTCATCGAAGGGCGCGATGTCACCGCCCTCGAACCTCGCGAACGCGGCATCGGCTACGTCCCGCAGGATCTCGCCCTCTTTCCCGCCTTGAAAGTCTTCGATCAAATCGCCTTCGCTTTGAATCTCCGCCGCTTGCCCGCCGACGCTCGCGTCCGCGAACTCGCCGACGAACTCGCCATCGCCCACCTGCTCGAGCGCCAGCCCGAGGCCCTCTCCGGCGGTGAAAAACAACGCGTCGCCATTGCCCGTGCTCTCGCCGCCAGTCCGAAGCTCCTCCTGCTCGACGAACCTCTCTCCGCTCTCGACGAAGCCATGCGCGGCGAAGCCGCCACCATGCTCAAACGCATCCAGCAGCAGCACCACCTCACCGTCCTCCACGTCACCCACTCCCACGCCGAAGCCACCCAGCTCGCTGATCTGCGATTGAGCTTCGCGAATGGCCGTGTCACACCGCTGTAGGCTCGTTTGCCAAAACGAGGTCAAAGCCCGGCATTCTGGCGAATGCGCCTACGACCTCCGCAGCAGCATCACCGCCACGAGTCCCAGCAAGCCCACGCCGCCCCAAAGCATCCATGGCGTGCTCTTTGACCCCGAGGAGCTTGGCAAAGCATCCGCCGTCAATTTCGTCGTCTCCGGCACCATCGCTTCATTCGAGACTTTCACCTCAGAAGCCGCTTCGGTAACCTTCACGAGGCTCTTTCGGGCCTGCTGAGTCTCTTCGAGTGTTTTTGGCCAATCCACATTCATGAGCAGGTCCCAGCCTGGATTTTCATTCTTCACCCGGCATGAGCAGCGGCCGATGAGAAACATGCAGGCATCCTCCAAACCGGCGTCATCCAGTTCATCGAGTTGCCATGCTCCGAGCACGCGCCCACGGCCAAAAACCGCCGCCGCAAAGGGCCTCTTCGCATCCACTCGGCCCTTCGGTCCCGCCAGCATCGTGATCAGCGGCTTCTCCACCGCCTCATTTTGACGCAGACGCAGCACTTGAAACTTCAGCCTCAGTTCGGGGCCAGGTCCGAGCTGGCTATCGGGATCATTGGGATCTTGGATCGGTAGCGCAGCGGCCTGTTCGAGAAAGGCGAGACGCCTCGAGATACGCAGCGCCGCCTCTTCGTCGGCTGGGGCGCCACCTTCCACGAGCACCCACGTCACCGAGTCACCTTCCAAGATGTGTTTTAGGAGCTGCTTTCGCCCCGGCGAATCGAGCAGCTCCGTGAGTGAATCCGAATTCAGTTCACCGCTCCAGGCGGATTGGGATTCATCTCGTGGAAAATACAAAGTGGCCGCTTTTAGTTGCCCGCTGCGATCCGTCACGATGTCGAGATTCGCTTTTCCACCGGCACGCAAAGGCCGCATCAGGTTCACGATCTCCGGCTTGCTAGCCGTCTCGGCTGGCAGCACGAGCTTGAAACGGTCCGCCTCCCAGCGGTCCAAGGCAAAGCGAAACACAGGGATCGTACAGCCTTCCACCACCTGGCTCAGGGAGATCCAAAACAAACTCAAGACAGTAAAAAAGCGGCATTTCATCATTCGCACGCATCAACGCCGCCTCGTCATCACATCGCACAGGGTTTCCTTTAAAATCTCACGATCATGCAACGCCCTCAATTCTTGTCCAAATGAGAGCATTCCAGGCCTAGGATGTCGCCATGACGCGACTCTGTCTCTTCTTACTAGCCCTCTCTCTCCACGCCCACGCCGCCGCGCAGGCGGATGTGATCGTGTATGGAGCCACGCCCGGTGGTTTTTGTGCCGCCATCGCAGCGGCTCGTGAAGGGGCCTCCGTGCTGCTGCTGGAGCCGACGGCCCATGTCGGCGGTGTGAACACGGGCGGGTTGTGCTTCTCCGATTCGAACCAGACAGTGCGCCGCACGGTCATGGGCCTCTTTGATGAATGGCACAGCCGCATCGAGAAGGACTACCAGCAGCGTGGCGTGACGCTGCCCTACAAGGTGAGTGAAAAAGACCACAAACACTGGACCTACGAGCCACATGTGGCGGCTAAGATCACGCAGGAGATGCTCGATGAGGCCAGCGTGAAGGTGATGACGAAGCAGGTGCTCAAATCAGCGATCAAAGACGGCACTCGCATCACGAAACTCGTGACGAGCACCAGTGAGTTTGAGGCCAAAATGTTCATCGACGCCACCTACGAGGGCGATTTGATGGCCGCAGCAGGCGTGAGCTGGACCATTGGCCGCGAGGGTCGAAAGGAGTTCGGCGAGTCGCTGGCGGGGAAGCAGTATCCGAAGAAGAAAATGGCCATGTCAGGACTCGGTGCCGATGGCAAGCCGCTGCCCTTCATCACCACGACCGATGCCGGACCCGATGAAAACGGCGACAAGAATGTCATGATCTACAGCTTCCGCCTCTGCGTGACGAAAGACTCGGCAAACCGTGTGCCCTTTCCGAAGCCTGCGAACGACGAACCGTCACGCTTTGAGGTCTTGCGACGCTACTTTGCCCAGGAGAAGCGCCCGCACTTGCTGTGGGATCTTTATCCACTACCAGGAAACAAATTCGACGCGAACAACGGCATCGGAAAACAGTTCTCCATGGGCCTGATGGGAGCATGCAATGGCTGGAGCGAGGCGGATGAAGTTGGCCGTGCGAAGATCTGGGAGGCTCACAAGCAATACACCCTGGAGATGCATCACTTCCTCAGCACCGATCCTGCCGTGCCCGCCGCGATTCGTGAGGAATACGCGCAGATCGGCCTCTGCCGCGATGAGTTCGCCGACTATGATCACTGGTCCCCGCAGCTCTATGTCCGTGAAGGCCGTCGCATGATCGGTGAATACATCGTCTCGCAAAAGGACATCATGGAGGAGCCGAAGAAGGACGACGCCATTGTCGTGTCGTCCTTCCCCATCGACTCGCATGATTGCCAGCGTGTCGGCACCGCCAAGTTTGTCATCAACGAGGGCACCATCATGCCGGTGCGCGTGCCGGGAAGGAAACACGGTTACGCTTATCACATTCCGTATCGAGCCATCACGCCGAAGGCCGCCGAGTGCGCCAACCTGCTCGTGCCGGTGGCTCTTTCCTGTACGCACGTTGGCATCTCCTCCATCCGCGTGGAGCCCACCTGGATGATCCTCGGTCAAAGCGCGGGCATCGCCGCTGCTTTGAGCGCGAAACAGAATCTCGACGTGCAAAAGCTGCCGTATCCGGCCCTGCGTGAGCGTCTGCTGGCGCAGAAGCAGGTGCTCGATCTGCCCGTACTCGCCGAACTGCCACCCGAACCGAAGGGGGCGATGAGCATCGACCCGAAAACCTTGCCCGGCATCGTGCTCGACGACAAGCAGGCCGAGTTAAAAGGGGAATGGAGCCACTCCTCCGGCTTCAAACCGCACATCGGCACCGGCTACCTCCACGATGACAAACGCGGCGATGGCGAGTCCGTGGCCATCATCCGTTTCAAAGCCCCTGAAACAGCCCGCTACGACCTCCGCATGGCTTACTCCGCCCATGAGACGCGGGCGACGAAAGTGCCGCTGTCCATTCAAAATGGCCAAACCGTCGTCGAACTCTTTGTGGATCAAACGCAGCTACTTCCCGCCGGTGAAGCCTTCCGCAGCATCGGCAAGGTCGAACTCCAAAAAGACCTCGAAACGACCATCACACTCCGAAACCGAGAAACAGACGGTTTTGTGATTTTGGATGCGCTGCAGTTGGTGGCTGAGTAAATCTGAAATTCCCCATGAAGCTCCTCCCTCTCCTTTTCCTCACGACATCCCTCTTTGCTGCCGAACCCGTCGCCACGGTCACGAGCACACCTGGACTCGTCGCCTTCTGGGACTTCGTGAAGCGTGAAGCGGACGGTCAGAAGCGTTTCACGGCTCATGTGCCCGCTGGAGCGAAAACCGACTACCCGCTCGATGCGGCGAACTACATCAAAGACTACTGGGGCGCGGGACGTGAGGCAACGTATGCCGATTTTCCGTTGCTGGGTCGCGGACCGTTTGGGAATGCCATTCGCATCGTGAAGGAGACGGATACGGATTTCCGTCCCTTCCTCTTCGTGCCTCGCTCGCGACTGCATGACACGCCGCTGGACATCAAGGGCGCGGGCAAGTCGGTCACGGTGGTTGTGTGGGCGATCCGCGAGAGTGGAAATCATGCGCTGGCGGGCATTTGGCATGAAGGCACCGATCTGAAGGAGAAGAGCACGGCCAGCATCGCGAAGGTGGAGCGCGGGCAGCGTCAATACGCGCTCTTTGCCGGCCTGAACAAGCAAGGCAGCGCCTGCGGTCATGTGTCGGAGAACGGCGCGAGTTCCTTCTTGAACAAATACGCCCTACACAAGTGCAACTCCGCCGAGCAATCGCCCGAAGTGCTTGCCGATTCACCCGCCGAAGTGCTCGACAAGTCCTGGCAGTGCTTTGCGATGACCTTCAATCATGAGAGGGATGAACTCACCGGCTGGCTGAACGGGGTCTCCGGTGACCGCTGGCTCGACAACCCGAAGAACGACAGGCTCATCTCCTCCGCCTACAATGCCTACATGCAGGGTCACTACGCCAAGCTCCCCGGCAAACAAGACGGCGAGGACGAGACCTTCCCGAAGGATCAATACTACAACCCGCCCGAAGCCGAGCCGCTGAGCGTCAAAGTGCTCCGCGAGTCCGCCGATGAACGCGTCGAGCTACGCGAGCATCGCTTCACGAAGATCGAAGTCACTCTGCGCGGCGGCAAAGAAGTCGCCCGTGATCTCGTGGCCCTGCGCCTGAATCCCTGGTGGTATCCGCATGACCTCTACTCGCCGAAGGACGCGCAAAGCGGAGGCCCCTTCACCATCGGCCGCGTCATCCACAGCTCACGCGGTGTCGGCTTCACCGGCTGGATCGGCGGCGTGGCGGTGTTTGACCGGGCGCTCAGCGCGGAGGAGTTGGGAAAGCTGGCGGAGACACGGAGTGCGCCCTGAACAAAGTGGCTGCGGCTTCAGCCGCAATCCCAACTATCAACGTTGAACCAACCTACCCCTGATGCCGCATCCGAAACTGCTTCGGCGTTAGGCCGATGCGTTTGCGGAAGTGTTGGGTGAAAGCACTTTGGCCGCAGAAGGCGTGAGCTTGGGCAATGTCGATGACTTTGTCGTTGGTTTGAATGAGGGCTTCAGCAGCGGACTCGATGCGGATGCGCAGCATGAGTTCATAGGGCGTGACGCCGAGGGCTTGGTGGATCTTGCGATACAGCGTGCGCTCGGAGAGGCCGCATTCGCGGGCGAGTTCGGCGGTGCTGAGGATGCGGCTGGTGTTCTTTTGGATGTGGCTGACGATGAGCGTGACTTCGCTGCTGGGCTGATGATGACGGCTGCGGCCTTCGTCGCGGCGGGTGAGACCCATCAGGCCAATGATCTTGCCGTTCTTGCCCCGCAGCGGAACCTTGGTGGTGAGGAACCAAGTCAGCGTGCGCTGTTCATCATACCAGACTTCGAGGCGATTGATCAACGGTTTGCCCGTGCGGAAGACGAGTGCGTCATCGGCTCGGTAGGCCTTGGCGGTTTGCTCGGGGAAGAAGTCTTCGTCGAGTCGGCCAATGGCGTCGGCTTCACCTTCGAGGCCCAGGCGGGTCCACGTCGGCTCGCTGGCAGCAATGAGGCGACTCTCACGATCCTTCACAAAGAAGAAAACGTTGGGCTGCTGATCAAACATGAGCCTGAATGCCTGTGGATCGGTCATGCTGGCAAAAAAAGCGTTCTGGATGGATTTGGGAGACATGGCAGGATAATGACAACTTTTGGCAGATTTAGGTCATGTATTTCCGAATGGAAAGGCGTTTCACTGTTGTCATGAAATCCCGCCGTTTCTTCTGCTTCCTCACGCTGCTGCTCGCGCCGCTCGTCACGCTGCACGCGGCCAGTCCTGTGCCATCGAAGCCCAATATCATCATCCTGCTTGCCGATGATCTTGGTTATGCCGACCTTGGATGCCAGGGATCCAAGGAGGTCATTTCTCCGAATATCGATTCCATCGCGGCGAACGGAGTGCGATGCACGGCGGGCTACGTGACCGCTCCCCAGTGTTGTCCCTCGCGGGCGGGACTCATGACCGGCCGTTATCAAAATCGCTTTGGCTTTGAGGCGAATCCACCGCCTTCGGTTGAGGCCAAGGTAGGCCTGCCCGTGAGCGAGCGCACCCTCGCGGACCGAATGAAAGCGGCGGGATATGCCACCGGGATGATTGGCAAATGGCATCTGGGTCATTTGGAACCCTTGAAGCCTTACAATCGGGGTTTTGACGAGACCTACTGGCATCCACATGGCGGTGTTTTGTTTCCCAATTCCAAGACCGGATTTATTCCCAACCTTTATCGCGGGAAGAATCCAGTCAATGAGCCCGAATACTCCACGGATGCGTTTGGGCGCGAGGCTGTGGCATTCATTGATCGTCATCAGCGCGAGCCGTTCTTCCTTTATCTCGCTTTCGTCCCGCCGCACTGGCCCATGCAGGCGAAGCCGGAGCATCTGGCAAAGTTCGCGCACATCCCGGACCTGCACCGGCGCACGATGTTGGGCATGATGGCGTCGCTCGATGAGAATGTTGGACACGTCCTCGCGAAGTTGCGCGAAACGAAACTCGACGACAACACGCTCGTCTTTTTCCTCAGCGACAACGGCGGCCCGACCGGCCACGCGCGATCGCAGCCTGATGCCGATTTTGAATACGGTCAGAACACCTCGAAGAATGATCCCCTGCGTGGTGTGAAAGGCGACCTGTTTGAAGGCGGCATCCGCGTTCCGTTCCTCGTGCAATGGAAGGGCCACATCCCCGCTGGCAAGACCTATGACAAGCCGGTGATCAGTCTCGACATCGCGCCGACAGCGCTCGCGCTCGCCGGTGTGACCCCGCAGCCCGAATGGAAGCTCGATGGCACCAATCTCCTGCCTCTCCTCACTGGCGAAGACGCTGCTGCGCCGCACGACACACTCTTCTGGCGCTTCCGCTTGCCTCTTCCTCCTACCAACCCTGGGCGCGAAGGATGGGCCATGCGTCAAGGCGATTGGAAGCTCGTGAAGAACGGAAAGGAGTCTTTGCGTGTCAGCGGCATCGGCGGGGACTCTTTGAGTCTCTACAATCTCGTCAGCGACATTGGCGAAACCAAAGATCTGTCGGCCGAACAACCCGAACGCGTTGCCGCGATGACCGCTGCCTACAAGCAATGGGACGCGCAAAACATGGAACCGCTGTGGAGATAAGGAACCCTATCCAATGAAGCTCACACTCAAACTCCTCACCACCCTGCTGCTCGCGCCGCTGGCATACTCGATTGCTGAATGCGACACAACTGCTGCCGAGTGATGCCGTGCTCACATGCGTTTATCTTTCTGTTATCCACCCCAACCCCAATGCTCCGTCACTTCTTCTCTCTCCTCATCCTCGCCTCCATCGCGGGCGCTGCTGAACGCAAACTCGAAATCAACGATGGCGACCGGGTTTTGCTCATTGGCGACGTGCTCGTCGAGCGCGAGAACAACTATGGCTACATCGAATCAAAGATGCGGCGGGAGTTTGCGGGCAAGAGTTTTGCCGTGCGCAATCTGGGTTATAGCGGTGACAGTCCGCTGGGAGCTTCACGGGCGAGTTTTGATCCGGTGGAAAAGGGGGTGGATGCACTGAAAGAACAGCTCGCTGTGGTGAAGCCGACGGTGGCGATCCTGGGCTATGGCATGGCGGCGAGCTTGGACGATCTGACTTATCGAAAGAACGATCCCGTGCTGAATCCCGACCCTGTTCGTTATGGCTTGGAGCACAGTCCGGCAAAGTTCCGCACAGAACTGCTGGCGCTGATGGATCTGATCACGGCAGCGAGTCCTGAGGGCAAAGTGCGCTTCGTCTTCGTGGGACCGATCAAGCACGAGGACCTGCGTGCGACACGGCCCGGCTTGCCTGATCCGGCGGAGCACAATGCCTTGCTTGCTGAGTATGAAAAAGTCATGGAGAAGCTCGCAGCAGAAAAGCAGTCACCCTTTGTGCGGGGTGAGTGGCAGAAGGCGGCGGGCATTGATCTGGCGCAGGGCACGGACAACGGCATTCATTTGAATCCGCGTGGCCTTCAAGCACTGAGCGAGAGTTTCGCAGCCCAGCTCGGCTGGAAAACGGATGCGGCCAAGTGGGATGCTGAGACCGCCGAACAGCGCTCCTTGCGGGAGGCAATCCTGCGCAAGAACTCGCTCTTTTTCCATCGCAGTCGCCCGGCGAACTACACCTACATCTTCGGCTTCCGCAAACAGGAGCAGGGGCGCAATGCGGTGGAGATTCCGAAGTTTGATCCTCTCATCGAAAAAGCCGAGGCGAACGTGATCGGTATCGCTGCGGGTAAGCCGAGCACACTGCCGCCCGAGCTGCCGAGCGAGACAAAGCTGCCGGTGCTGGCTTCTTTGCCAAAGCCTGAGTTCACGCTCGACGATGGCCTCTCCATGACGCTCTTCGCCGAAAATCCGCTGCTGGAAAAACCGGTCGGCATGAACTGGGATACCGCCGGTCGCTTGTGGGTCGCGACATCGAACACTTACCCGCAGGTGAACCCAGATGACCTCGGTGCGCAGATGGAAGGCAACAGTGTCAAATTTGGCCCATCAACTGGCAATGACCGCATCATCGTGATGGAAGACACGAACCGCGATGGCATGGCGGATGTCTCGCGCATCGTCGCGGACAAGCTGCTCATCCCTGCGGGTGTCGCGCCGGACAATGACGGTGGCTGCTTTGTCGGAGCCAGCACGGAACTCGTGCATCTCAGCCAACCCGGTGCGGATGGTCTGCTTAGCGAGCGCCGCATCGTGCTCAGCGGCTTCGGCACGGAGGACACGCATCACATCATCCACGGCCTGCATTGGGGCATTGATGGCCGACTCTATTTTCAGCAGACCATTTACATCCACTCTCACATCGAGACGCCATGGGGCCTGGTGCGGGCAAACAGCGGCGTTGCTTTCGCTTATGACCCGAACACCGAGCGGCTCGAAGTCCACTCCAAGGGCCTCGTGAACTGCTGGGGCCAGCAGGAAGACGCCAATGGACAAACCTTCCTCACTTCAGGTGCGGATGGCAATGGCGTGAGTTGGAGCTTCCCTGGTGCCGTGTTGCCGCCGAGCGAAGGCGCACGCCGTTACATCCAGAGCGTGAGCCCTGGATCGTATCCGAAGTTCTGCGGACTCGAACTTATCAACAGCCCGCTCTTTGGCCCGGAATGGCAGGGCAGCGCGATCACCAATGACTTCCGCGCTCATCGCATCGTTCGGTTTAACTTCACCGACTTCACGGCGGATAAGGCTGCGCCAAAGTCCGGCTACATCACGCAAACGCAGGCAGATGTCGCCCGCACCAGCGATGCGGCTTTCCGCCCTATCGCCCTCGCCATGGGGCCCGATGGCGGCTTATATGTCGCGGACTGGACCAATCCGATTATCAATCACGGTGAAGTCGATTTCCGCGATCCACGTCGTGACAAGCAACGCGGCCGCATTTGGCGCGTCGCACCGCAGGGCAGCAAGCCGATTGCCTGGGAGTCAATCGCAGGTCTGCCGGTGGATGCGTTGCTCAACAGACTACTCTCGCCAAATCGCTGGGAGTTTGAACAAGCTCGCCGTGAACTCGCGAAGTCACCTCTCGCTGACTTGCAAAAGGCGCTCACGACTTGGGTCAAAGATGAAGTCACCCTCCGACACGCGGCGTGGTTGCTCAGTGGTCGCAGCGCCGATGTCTCGCATCTTCTCGCCATGCTGAAGTCGGGTAAAGATGACACCAGCGTTCAGGTAGCGCTGCGTGAGATTGGCAAGGCCTACGGCAATCGCGGCATCACTGACATCAGCGCTATCGCTCCGTGGGTGGAGACGGGCCGCAATCCGCGCACGCGCTTGGAGGCCTTCCGTGCGCTGGGACGTATCAGCACCTTCGAAAGTGCCGATCTGGTCCTCAAAAACATGCCCACCGATGCCAGCGACAGCTTCCTCGACTTCGCTGCATGGACGACTGTGAACGAACTCGCACGTCCATGGCTCGAAGAACTCGCCGCACATCCCGAGAAGCTCGCAGGTCGTGAAAAACAGCTCACCACACTCGCAGACATGGCCGATCCCGTTATCGCCGCGCCTTACATGCAGCGACTCTTTGCCGGACGCGACATCGACGCCGCTGGCAGCGGACCGTGGATCGAACTCATTGGCAAATCTGGTGGCCAAGCTGAGGTGAACACGCTTTACACCGCCTTCATCAAGGAAGGCAAGCTCCTGCCAGCCGCACGCCTTCGCGCTGCGCGTGCCCTTGCCGAGGCAGCAAAACAACGTCGCCTGCGTCCTCAAGGTGACCTCAGCGTCATTGCTCCACTTTTGAAATCGACTGCGCGTGACATGCAGTTCGCTGCCATCCGTCTCGCGGGTGAGTGGCAGCAGGGAAAAGTCATCGCCACGCTCGCTGAGTTCGCTACCTCTGAAAAAGACGGTGCCTTGCGGGGTGAAGCACTGGCTGCGCTGCGCCTCATCGGCGGCGGCGAAACCGTGAAGGCGCTCAAGAAGCTTGTGGCTGAAGATCAGCCAGCAGAAGTGCGTCGTGGGGCACTCATTCCACTGGCCATGCACGGACGTGCCGATGCGCTCGCTGCATTGCCATCCGTCTTGAAACAAACGACGGATCAAAACGCCGCGCAGGCCCTGTGGCGTCAGCTTTTCCAACACGCGCCCTTTGCCAATCAATTCGCCAGCGCCGTGCCAAAAGACCTGCCAGCCTCCGCCTATGCGGATGCTTTGCAAATCGCCAAAGGCATGGGCCGTGGCGGCAATGCGCTCGTCGCAGCCCTGCAACCCCTCGTCGGACTGCAGTCCGCGCCGCGTGATTACCCCGCTGAAATCGCAGCGCTCATGAAGTCCGTTCCTGAAGGCGGCAACAGCGCCGATGGCGAACTTGTTTATCGTCGCATCGGCTGCGTCGCCTGCCATGCCATTGGCGGAGTCGGCGGAAACTACGGCCCCGATTTCTCTAGCATTGGTGCCAGCGCCCCGCTCGATTACCTCATCGAAAGCACGCTCAATCCGGCTGCGAAGGTGAAGGAAGGCTATCACGGCTTCGCCTTCACCATGAAAGACGGTGTCGTCATGAGCGGCATCCCCTCACGCGAAACAGCGACCGATGTCATCATCAAGATCGGCCCAGGCGCTGAACTGCCGCTGGCCAAGGCCAACCTCCTCAAAAAGGAAAACATTGGCAGCCTCATGCCACGGGGCCTGATCGACGCACTCAAACCCAACGAAAAGCGCAACCTCTTTGCCTTCCTCAGCCAGATCGGCCGCCCAGGCCCCTTTGATGCCAGCAAGCTCACCGTAGCCCGCATGTGGAAGTTCCACGCCACCGCACCTGGCGAGCCATCCGCTCAAGAAACCGCTGCCTACGCCATGACCCTCGTCAGCGGCGACCTGCGCGCCGAAGATCGTCCTGACAAACCCTACGCCACCGCCAGCTTCACCGCCGCCAAGCCCACCACGAAGCCCTTGATCTTCACTGGCATCGAAGCCGCCTGGCTCGACGGCAAACCTCTCGACATCAAAGATGGCCAATGCAGCACAGCCATCCCCGCAGGCGACCACCAACTCACCGTGCGCCCGGATCTCAAAGCGCTGCTCATGAAGGCGCAGTGCGATGACGTTTCGTTTGTTTCCGACACGAAGTGACAGCGCACGGCCGCTACCGCGAACTCATCGAGCCGCCCTCTGCAAACCTGCCGCAGGCAGCTACCCCTGATGCCTCATGCGAAACTGCTTCGGCGTCAGGCCGATGCGTTTGCGGAAGTGTTGGGTGAAGGCGCTTTGGTCGCAGAAGGCGTGGGCTTGGGCGATGTCGATGACTTTGTCGGTGGTTTGGATCAGGGCTTCGGCAGCGGACTCGATGCGGATGCGGAGCATGAGTTCATAGGGCGTGACGCCGAGGGCTTGGTAGATCTTGCGATACAGCGTGCGCTCCGAGAGGCCGCATTCGCGGGCGAGTTCGGCGGTGCTGAGGATGCGGCTGGTGTTCTTCTGGATGTGGCTGACGATGAGCGTGACTTCGCTGCCGGGCTGATGACGGCTGCGGCCTTCATCGCGGCGGGTAAAGCCCATGAGGCCGATGATTTTGCCGTTCTTGCCTCGCAATGGGACCTTGGTGGTGAGAAACCAAGTCAGCGTGCGCTGCTCGTCATACCAAACTTCGAGGCGATTGATCAACGGTTTGCCCGTGCGGAAGACGAGCGCGTCATCGGCTCGGAAAGACTTGGCGGCTTGCTCGGGGTAGAAGTCTTCGTCGAGCCGGCCAATGACGTCGGCCTCACTTTCGAGGCCCAGTCGGGTCCACATCGGCTCGCTGGCAGCGATGAGGCGGCTCTCGCGATCCTTCACAAAGAAGAACACGTTGGGCTGCTGATCAAACATGAGCCGGAATGCTTGCGGATCGGTCATGCTGGCAAAAAAGGCGCTTTGGATGGACTTGGGAGACATGGCAGGAAGATAACAACTTTTGGCAGAACTAGGCCAAACCATTTCGAATTGAAAGGCGTTTTAACACTTGTATGAAAATCCGCCATTTCTTCTCCTTCCTAGCTCTTTGCCTTCTCGCCTGCACGGTGGCGTCGGCTCACAATACGGTGCTCACGCTGCGTCAGGATGATGCGACGAACACCATCTCGGTCTATCGCGAGGACGGCAAGGAGGCAATCCTCACGCAGAATGTGCGGCCGGATTTTAGGCCTTACCTTCATCCGATCTTCGCACCCGATGGCAAGGGATTGCTGACGGAGTATAGCCCTGGGCATCACAAGCATCAGACGGGGCTCTACTGGGGACTGAAGCAGGTGAACGGGCGCGACTATTTTCACAATCCGGGCGCGGGCTTCTGGCGCAAGGTGTCGAGCGCGGTGCTCGTGCCGAAAGGCGAGGTGGTAAAGTGGACGACGGTTTATCAACTGCTCGATGCTGAGGGCAAGCCGGTGATGAACGAGACGCAAGTGTGGACGATGCGCGATAACGATGGCCGTTACTTCCTGGAGCTTGAATGGAAGGGTGAAGGAGTCGTGGACTTGACCATGGCGAAGCAGCCCTACGGCGGGCTCTTTCTGCGCATGCCATGGAAACCAGGCATGGAAGGCGGCGTGATGAACAGCGTGCGTCAGAGCAACGGGCGTGCTGAAGGACAGCGCTCGATCTGGGTGGATGTCGGCCTGAAACTGGATGGCCGCGAGGACCAGGCGCACATCGCGATTTTTGATCATCCGAAGAACGTCGGCTACCCGCAGTCGTGGCGCGTGGATGGGCAGATGGGCGTGGGGCCTTGTCGCGCCATTACGGGCGATTGGAAGATTGCCAAGGGCAAGTCCGAGACGGTGCGGCATCAGTTCTTTGTTTATACGGGCAAGCTCAACGATGTGACAGTCACAGATGCGTGGAAGGCCTACACCGGCCAGGGTTCGGATGCAGTGATGTGGGGCATCGCCAAGGCGGCGGGCAAAGAGGCGGCTTTTCTGACCGGCGAACAAGCGGTGGCGAAGATGACGGTGCCTGAAGGTTTCGAGGCGAAACTCGCCGCCGTGGAGCCGATGATCACACAGCCGATGGCGTTCTGCTGGGATGATCGCGGCCGTCTTTGGGTCGCGGAGAATCGCGATTATGAAGCACGCGGCACCGGCTTCTCCGCCGATGGCAACAGCCGCATTCTGATTCTCGAAGACACGAATGGCGATGGGAAGTTCGACACGAGCCAAGTCTTCCTCGAAGGCATTCCCTTTCCCGCCGCCATTGCGGTCGGGTTCGACGGACTCTGGCTCGGCGCGCCGCCCAATCTGCTCTTCGTGCCCGACAAGGATCACGATGACAAAGCCGACGGAGCCTTCGAAGTTCGGCTCACCGGGTGGGGGATTCAGGATCGCCACGAGACCTTAAACAGCTTCAACTGGGGACCCGATGGCTGGCTCTACGGCTGCCAGGGCTTCGCCACACGCTCAACCGTGGGCAAGCCGGCCGATGGCGGCAAAATCTTCCACAAGGGCGATTCGTTCCCTGACGAGATTCCGGTGAAGGATGGTCAATACATCGACGGCGGCGTTTGGCGGTATCATCCCACGAAGGACCGCTTCGAAGTCGTCGCGCACGGCTTCAGCAATCCGTGGGGAATGGACTTTGATGACCACGGTCAGATCTTCATCACCGCCTGCGTGATCCCGCATCTCTGGCATGTGATCCCCGGCGGCATCTATCACCGTCAGGGCGGCAGCCACATCAATCCTTACGTCTTCGATGATATCAAGACCATCGCCGATCATCGCCATCGCTCCGCGCATGGCGGTGCGCGCATCTACCTCGCGGATGAGTTCCCGAAAGAATACCGCGACCGCATCCTCATGGCGAACATCCACGAGCATGATGTGATCACGGACATCCTCAAACCCAGCGGCTCGGGCTTCATTGGTCATCATGGCAATGAACCGCTCTTCGCCAATGACAATGCGTGGGTGGGTTTCAGCATGGAGATCGGACCCGATGGCGCGGCTTATGTGCTCGATTGGCATGACACCGAAATCTGTGGCGCTGCCGTCCACGACAAAGACACCGGCCGCATCTATCGCCTCGCGCCGAAGGGCCTGCCTGGGAAGACCGGCATCAATCTCGCCGCGCAGACCGATCTCGAACTCGTCGGCCAGCTGACGCATCGCAACGATTGGTATAGCCGCCGTGCTCGCGTGCTGCTCCAGCAACGCGCTGCTGCGGGTCAACTCAATGCCGCAGTGCCTGCGAAGCTGTGGGAACTCTTCGCCCAATCCAAGACCTCCGCACACCAACTCCGCGCTCTGTGGGCTTTGCACATCACGCAGAATCTCCCTGCGGATCGTTTATTGCCGCTGCTCGATCATGCAGAGCCGTATGTTCGCGGCTGGGCCGTCCAGTTGTTGGGCGAAGATCGCGCTTACAGCCCGGCAGCGTTGACCAAGTTCACCACGATGGCGGAGAAGGACAGCTCGCCCATCGTGCGACTTTACCTCGCGGCGGCGCTTCAGCGCATGAGCGTGGCCGAGCGCTGGTCCATCGCGCAGAACCTCGTCGCTCATGCCGAGGACGCTACGGATCATAACTTGCCTAAGATGATTTGGTTCGGCATTGAGCCGATGGTCGAAGCCGATGCCTCGCGAGCGATGGCGCTTGCCACGCACAGCAAGATCCCGCTGCTCGCGCCATACATCGCCCGCCGCGCCATCGCTGCCAAACAGCTCGAACCCGTGGCTGCCACACTGCTGAGCAACACCGATCTCGCCCTGCGTCTCCAGCTTCTCGAAGGCGTGCGTGATGGACTCAAATCGCTGGGCCGCAATGTGGTCACGAAGCCGAAGAACTGGGACGCAGCCTTTGCCGCGCTCGATGCCACTAAGGATGCAAAATTGAGCGACTTCACCGCGCAGATTGGCCAGCTTTTCGGCGATGCCAAAGCCGCCGAAGCGCAGCTTGCCGTGCTCAAGGACAAAGCGGCACCTATTGAGCGTCGCCGGCAAATCCTGGTCGCCTTTGCCCGCGATGCGTATGCCGCTGCACTGCCCGTGGTGCTGTCCCTGCTCGATGAACCCGACGTGCGCCGCGATGCCATCCGCGCGTTGGCTTCGTTCGATGCTCCGCAGATCGCGCCGACCTTGATCCAGCGCTACGCCAAGCTTTCCGCTGTCGAGAAAGCCGAGGTCGTCGTCACACTCTCCGCGCGCCGTAGCACCGCGCAGGCCTTGGTCGCTGAGCTGAAGAAGAACAGCATTCCGAAGACCGATGTCACCGCCTTTGACGCCCGCCAACTCTACCGCGTGCTCGGGCCATCGTTCGTCGAGTTCTGGGGTCCCATCACCCAGCTCGCCAGTGATAAGCAGGCTGAGATGGCAAAATACAAAGCCATGCTCACCGATGCCGTGATTGCCAAAGCCAATACCAGTAAGGGCCGCGCCATCTTCGAGCGCACCTGCATGGGCTGCCACATGCTTTATGGCGCTGGCGGCATTGTCGGCCCCGATCTCACCGGCTCGAATCGCGCCAACCTCGACTACATCCTCGCCCAGATCATCAACCCCAGCGAGGTCATGCAGGAGAGCTATCAGCTCGTTATCGTCACCACTCGCGATGGCCGCACCCTCTCCGGCACGGTCGCCGCCGAAGACAACCAGCAGCTCACACTCCGCCTTGTCGGCCAAGACAGCGTCGTCACCAAATCCGAGATCCTCTCCCGCGAGAAATCCCCCATCTCCATGATGCCCGAAGGCCTGCTCAAAACCCTCAAAGACGACGAAGTCCGCGACCTGATCGCGTATCTGCGCACCACGTCGCAGGTGCCGCTGCCAAAGCCGTGATGCTGCTGAATGCTTGATTCCCACATGAAACTCTTCGTGTTTGTCATGGCACTGACGTCTGAAGCGGTAGAGGGCGGAACAACCATAAGAGCACAACATGCGCAGACCCCGAGTGGCTGCCGAAGCGCTTGCAGGAACTCCGGGAAGCGAGGGGATTGAGCGCCGTCCGGCTTGGCTCGGGAGAGTGGCAGCCGCCGGGCATTTTCGCTCTCGGGAAACTTTTTTCGGCAAATGAAGCGGGCACTGGTCATGTTTGTTTAGTGACCGACTCCGAACAGCAACGCCATGACCTATTCCTCCGACTCTATGTGGAGCATGAGGAATCGTTGCGTGGCTTTGTGAGGTCGTTGGTGCCCACGTTGGAGGATTCGCGCGAGGTGATGCAGGATGTGGCGGCGGTGATGTGGCGGAAGTTTGAGGACATCACCAGCATGGATGACTTTCGCCGCTGGGCGTTTGGAGTGGCGCGGTTTGTGTCGATGGAATTTCTGCGGACGCGTCGCCGGGATCGGCATGTGTTTGGCGATGAGGCGCTGCGGTTGCTGGCAGTGGCTTCCGAGGAATTGGAGGATGCATTTGAGGCGGAGCGTCGGGCTTTGAATGATTGCCTTCGCAAATTGACGGATGATCAACGCACGTTGGTGGAAGAGGCCTACAAGCCAGGGGTGCGCATTGATGAACTGGCAGCGCGGGTGGGCCGCAGTGCGATGGCCCTCTACAAGTCGCTGCACCGCATTCGCATCGCATTGATGAACTGCACTCAGCAGGTGCTCGCACAGGAGGAACTGACATGAATCGAACTGAACATGAGCTTGAACTGATGCGCCGCTACTTGGAAGGCGTTGCTTCGCTGGAAGAGACGCAGGAGTTGGAATCACTCATCGTGAAGGATGCGAGCGTGCGTCAGGACTTTCTGCGCTATACGCATCTTGATTGCGCGCTTGCGGGAGTTCGCAGATCGCAGTCGTCGGTGGCGGCTCCACGTCGCTCCATCTGGCTCTCCTGGCGGCCGCTAGCAGCAGCGGCGGCAGGGATTGTGTTTGGCATGCTTTGCACTTCTGTCGTGTTTGGATTTGTGGGGCAGCACTATGGGGAAAAGAAGACTCCGCTGGCCGTGGTGCAGCCGAGTTTCGAGGATGCGCAAATGCCTTTGGCGAAGGGTTTCCCTCCTGCGCCATCGCTTTGGACCGGCGATGTGGCGAAGGTGGTGCCTGCGGAGAATGGAGTGACACCGAAGGAGGGTCAGCACATGCTCAGGCTGGAGACCACCGCGTATGGAAAACCCGTGCTATTTCCGCGGCTGTATCAGATCATCGCTCTCTCTCCCTCCGGCAGCGAACGGCGCGAGATCGAGGTCAGCGCTTCCTTCGCCAGCGCAGATCCTGATAGCTCGCCTCACTACACGGTCCGGGCTTATGCCGTCAACGAAGCACCCGAGCGGCTTGGGCCCGATTGGTTTGCTCGGCATTGGTTTGTTCAGCAGGACGAAGCCATTGCGTCGGCTGAAACCGGCTTCGAGAATCCTCCCAGCAGCACCAACTGGCAATCCATCGGCTTGCGAATGCAAGTTCCCGGCAAAGCTCGTTGCCTTGTTGTCTTCTTCGGTGTCAAAAACCAACCCAAATCGCAGGCCAAGAAACCCCACTATCTGGATGCCGTGCAGGTTTCCTTTGTCGAATCATCCTCCATCCCTTGATCTGATCTCATGCGCCACTTCATCCATTCCATTCTGTTCATCGCTGCTCTGGCTCCGCTTCAGGCGGCGGACACCTTTTTCGTCGAAAACGGCCAACCGCTCGCAGAGATCGTCATCGCCGAGAAACCGGCGCGGATGACCAAACTGGCCGCCAAAGAGCTGCAAACCACGCTCTTGAAAATGACGAGCGCGACACTGCCCATCGCGAGCGAGCGCACAACGGGCAAAACGGCGATCTTTGTTGGCATAAGCCGCTTCACGGAGGAGCTGGGGCTTTCGACGAAGGAGCTGAAGCACGGTGCTTTTCGCATGGCATCAGGCAAAGACTGGCTGGCGCTGCTCGGCGCGGACAAGGACTTTGTGCCAATCGAGCCCTGGGGACGGAAGCGCGACAAGAACGAAGCCGCTCGCGTGAATGCCGAGTGGGACAAGATCACTGGCGACACATTTTGGAACACGGCGAGCGAGCTTTATCAGCTCTACCATGCCGACCTCGATGTGTGGGAGCAGGATGACGCAGGCACCTTCAATGCGGTGAACGAGTTTCTGCGCGGCCTCGGCTGCCGATGGTTCGCACCGGGGGAGATCGGCGAGGTGCTGCCAAAGGCAGCCACCATCGCGCTGCCGCAGGTGGATCGCACGGTGGCGCCGGACTTTGGTTTGCGGCGCTTCGTTTACTACACGCAGCACACAGGAATCGGGGAGCGTGCGCTGTGGAATCTGCGGCTCGGTTTGAACTATGGCACCGAAATCGCAGGCTTTCCGCAGCTCTGCCATGGCATGAAGTTCGTCATCAAGCGCGAGGAGATGAAGAAGGCGCATCCAGAGATGTATCTCACCATCAACGGCAAACGCGACACCACGCACAAAGGCGACGGCGTGCCGAATCTGCTCTCGCCGATGCTTTTCGAGAAGCAGGTGAAGCATGTCCGCGCCATGTTCGACCATTTCAACGAGCCCATGCACAACATCGACCTCGTGGACGGCTACGGCGGGCTCGAAGGCGACGAGCCCGCATGGAAGGCGCAGCTCACGCCGCAGCGCGGATGGAGCGGCACGATGTCGGATCATGTGTTCGGCTATTTGAACCGCGTGGCGCTGGAAGTGCATCGCAGCCATTCCGATCGGCTCGTGAGCGCCCTGGCCTACAGCGCCTACACGCAGCCACCGGAGAAGATCGAAAAGATGAGCCCAAACCTTGTTTTGATCGACGTGCGGCACCGGCAGGAGTTTTGGGAAGAATCGAAATGGAACGAGCGGCGGCAATGGCGGGCCGATTGGCTCAAAAAACTGTCGCCGCGCAACTACATCAGTTGGGACTTCAGCACGAATGCACGCCCCGAGCAGGCTGGACGCCCGGTTTACTACACGAAGCAGATCAGCCGCGATCTGCGTGAGCTGAAAGGCATCAGCATCGGCGAGCAGGTGGAGATTTACGCGCATCCCGCAGGCCAGGAGCAGTCCTTTGGCTACCACGATCTCGCCATCGAGCACTTCAATCTCTACGTCACTGCACGACTCTACTGGGATGCCAATCAGGACGTGAATGCGATGCTCGCGGACTATTGCACCAGCTACTACGGCCCCGCCGCAGAGGCGATGAAGGCCTTCATCACCCATGCCGAGGCGAACTGGATGCACATGAGCACCGATGCGGCCAAAATCGGCGAGTCGTTCGATCTGCTCGCCAAAGCCAGAGCCGCCGCCGATCCCGCCAGCCTGCCCGGTCGTCGCATTCAGCAGATCGCCGACACCATGAAGCCACTGGAAGCCCTGCGCGTGCAGCTCAGCCGCAAGCGCGAGACCGATCTCGACTACCGCGCACTCGAAACCGTCAACACCGGAGCCAAACCGCTCGGCAGCAAACCGCTCGATGGCCAGGTGGACAAAGCGTATTGGGGCACGGCTCGCATCGCGCCGCTCATCAAGCTGCGTCCGCAGGACCCACAGCCGAAGTGCAACAGCAGCTTCCAGATCCAACGCGAGGGCAGCACCCTGCACATCGGCATCGTCTGCCTGGAGCCGGACATGAACGGCCTGCAAAGCAGCACGACGAAGAACGACGATCCGAAGCTGCTGGAAGGCGATCACATCACCCTGCTCATCGAGACACCCTCGCGCAGCTACTACGAGATCTCCATCAACCCCGCCGGAGCCGTTTATGACCTCGACCACGCCCCCGGCGGCAAGGGCGCGGCCTGGGCTAGCGGTGCCCAGCTCGCTGTGCATCGCGGCGCGGACCGTTGGAGCATCGAAATGCGACTCCCCATCGTCGGCGCAGAGGCCTTCACCCTCGATCCCACCAAAGGCATCGACGGGGCCCAGCCCAAAGACCTCTTCCCCTGGCACTTCAACCTCGGCCGCAGCCGCATCCGCGATGGCAAAGCCGAGCGCACCGCTTTCTCCCCCACCGGCAAGGATGACTTCCACGTCACCGAGAAGTTCGCGAAACTGTGGGGACGGTGAACGGATGCCCTCATGAGCTAGCCCTCTGGCAAGGGGCCGCTCTCACATCTTAATTAATGCGCACTTCCCAATGCCCACCGCGCCGGACAACTACGACGCCCACGACCACGCCGAGCGCATCCGCGAGCGGTTGCCACGCCGCTTACAAGAACTCCGGGAACGCTGTGGACTGAGCAAGTATGGACTGGCTCGTGAGAGTGGGTTGAGCCGTAATGCCTGTGGTTCAGTCATGCTGGCGTAAAAAGGCGCTTTGGAGTGACTTGGATGACATGGCAGAATGATAACAACTTTTGGCAGAACTAGGCCGTGTATTTTCGAATGGAAAGGCGTTTTACTTTATCCATGAATCCTGCCGTTTTTTCTCCTTCCTCACTCTTCGCCTTCTCGTCTGCACTGTGGCAACGGCTCACGACGCTCACGCTGCGTCAGCATAATGCGAGGAACACGCAGGTGCCGCTGCCCAAGCAGTGATGCCACTGAATACTCGCTTCAGGATCTCCTCAATCCCGCGCTCAACGCGCAACCTCTGGCCCAAATCCGCTAACACCCTCTTGCAATGATCAACCGTCGTCACTTCCTCAGCCAAACCGCCGCCTTCGCTGGTATTCAAATCCTCCCGCGTTCGGTTTTCGGGGCCAATGAGAAGCTCAACATCGCCTTCATCGGAGCCGGTGGAAAAGGCTGGCATGCGGTGCAGAGCCTGCAAAACAATGACATGGTGAACTTCGCTGCTTTTGCCGATGTGCATGAAGATCGGTCCACTGAGGCTCGCAAAGCAAACCCTGGCGTGCCCTTTGTTTCCGACTTCCGCAAGATGCTCGATCAGCACGGCAAGAGCATCGACGGCGTCATTATCTCCACACCGGACCACACGCATCACTTCAACGGCAAGACTTGCCTGCTGGCTGGAAAGCCCATTTACCTGGAGAAGCCGCTGACGCACAGCATCGCCGAGGCGCGCGATCTGATGGCCCTGGAGCAGCAGACGAAGCTGGCCTGCCAGATGGGCAATCAAGGCCACTCGGGCGGCGGCATCCTCATGCTGGAGGCATGGGTGAAAGCCGGCATTCTCGGCGATGTCAACGAGGCCCACTGCTGGGCGGGGCCGAAATGGAGCGTCCCGGATGCGCGTCCCGCAGAAGAGCCGGTGGCCTCTGGTCTTGATTGGAACCAATGGCTCGGCCCCGCCGCGATGGTGCCTTACAGCTCAAAGTATCTGCCTGCGACATGGCGCGCCTGGTTCGAGTTCGGCAATGGCACGCTCGGCGACTGGGCCTGCCACAACATGGACGCACCTTATTCCGTGTGGGGTCTCGACTGTCCCCGCCGCGTTGAGATCGAATCGTCAGGCCCCAGCAAGCTTTCCTTCCCAGGCACCGTCAAGATTACCTTCACCTTTCCTGCCAGCGCGACTCGCGGTGAGTTCAAACTGCATTGGTATCACGGCGATAACCACGCGCTGAAACGCCCGACGGAACTCGATGCCGCACGCACCTTCCCAGACGGCGGCACGCTCATTCACGGCAGCAAAGCCACCGTCCTCATGGGCACCCACGCTGGCACACCCCGCGTGATTCCCGAAGCCAAGATGCAGGAACTCGCCACTTCACTGCCAAAGGTGAACCTGAAGCGCTCCAGCCACTGGGACAACTGGCTGCTCGCCATCAAGGGCCAGGAAACCTGCCGCTCTAACTTCGCCTATGGCGGTCGCCTCACCGAAACGATGCACTTCGCCAACATCGCCCTGCACGTGAATCGCAACCTCACCATTGATCCCGCGACACGCAGCATCATCGGTGATGAAGAAGCCGCCGCCCTCATGCATGGCCCGGCAGCCCGTGAAGGCTGGAAGGTGTGAGGCTGACTCACGCTTGTCGCACGCACTCTCGGCGCGTTGAAGCCCAACATCCTCCTCATCCTCACCCATACAGGACCTCCTGAAACCTCACCCTCACTCACATGAAGCATTCATTTTTCACCTCCCTGTTCAAACTCTCGATGGTCTTCGGACTGGCGCTCGTTCAGCTCTCCGCTCATGCCGCTGAGAAAAAGAACATCGTGCTCATTGCTGGAAAGCAGAGCCACGGTCCCGGAGCTCACGAACACAACGCGGGCGTCCAGTTGTTCGCGAAATGTCTCCGAGCTGCGGTGCCGGATTTGGTGGAGGTGAAGGTTCATTTGAATGCGGAATGGCCTGCGGAAGAAGAGATCAAATCCGCTGACACCATTTTGATTTATGCGGATGGGTTTACCATGCATCCGGCGTTGCAGGTGGATCACCTTCAGCAGCTCTCCGCGGAGATGAAGCGTGGCTGTGGTTTTATGGCGTTGCACTGGGCCACTGAGGTGCCCAAGAACAAGGGCGAGGCTGAGTTTCTGGATTGGATGGGCGGATACTGCGACCCCATCTGGAGTGTGAATCCGCACTGGCTGGCGGACTTCACCACCTTGCCCCAGCACCCGATCACCAGCGGCGTGCATCCCTTTTCAACCACAGACGAGTGGTATTTCCACATGCGTTTCCGCGAGGGCATGGCGTCTGTGAAGCCGATCTTAACCGCCGTGCCACCGGACTCCACCATGAGCCGTCCTGATGGAGCGCGTTCGGGCAATCCCGATGTCCGAAAGGATGTAACGAACAAGGTCCCTCAGCACGTCGCGTGGGCAGCAGAGCGACCCGGCGGAGGTCGTGGCTTCGGCTTCACCGGTGGCCATTTTCACAAGGGCTGGGCCAATAACGATCAACGGAAACTGGTGCTCAACGCGATCCTTTGGACCGCGAAAGCAGCCGTCCCACCCAATGGCGTGGAGTCCGTGGTCACCGAAGAGGATTTGAAACAGAACCTCGACCCCAAACCCGCTCCAAAAGCCCAGGTTCCACTACCAAAGCCGTGAGATCGCACGCGATGAAACACTCACTCCTCCGCCTGCTCGCCACGCTCGTCGTTCTCAGCCATCTTGTCCGCGCCGACGAACCACCGCTACGTGTGGCGATCACGCTGGATTCACTGCGCTTTGAGTGGTCGCCCAGCGCGGGAAAGACGGAGATTCGCGAGTTGCCGCTGCATACCTCGGCGGCGGGAGAAGGCCGCGTTTTGTGGAGCGGCGAGGGTGCGGAGGCAACAGTGCCGCGCTTCGATGGCAAACGCGACCGGCTGTTCGCGAAGTTTGAACGTCGCTCGGGTGGAAGGACGCTTGGTCCGCCGCAGCATGTCACGGATTTCTTCGCGCTCCCGCAGCGGAAGAACTCCCTCGGCTCGCTCGCGAACAAGAAAGGGATCGCCTGCCTGCTCAACGTGGAAGATGGCAAGGCGCTCGGCTTCGGGCAGTCGAACCAGAACATCGACATCGGCCGACTGATCGATTGGCAGAGCGTGGAACCCAAGCTCAGCTTCGAGTTTGAGGGGAGAAAGATCGGACTGCGTCCGGCTGCGGTCGCGGTGCTTGATCGCGAGCTGCAGGCGCTCCACGCGGCGAAGATGCGCGTGACCGGCATCCTCGGGAACTACGTTCCGAAGACCATGTCGCGGACATCGCCGCTCGTGCATCCCCTCACCGATCCGGCGACGGTTCCGGAGGGCCCGGCGGCGTTCAACACGGCGACGGAGGAAGGCGTCTTCTTCTACCGTGCGATTCTCCATTGGCTGGTGGATCGCTACACGCGGGAGGATGCGCCGTTTGGCCAGATCGCCGGGCTGGTGATCGGCAACGAAGTGCAGAACCACTGGGGCTGGTATCACCTCGGCGCGGTCGAGCCGGAGGTGTTGTTGCGCGAATACAGCGTCGCGCTGCGCATCGCCGATCTGGCCACACGCACCGTGCATGCGGACTTCCCGATCTTTATCTCGCTCGACCATCACTGGACGCTTACCGCGACGACGGATCGGACGCACGACTTCACCGGCCTGGAGGTTCTGGAAGGAGTCCACGAGCGTGCGAGACGTGAAGGCGATTTCCCATGGAACCTCGCGCATCATCCGTATCCAGAGAACCTCAGGAAGCCAAGCTTTTGGGATGATCGCTCCGCGCCCTTGCGGTTCGATGCGCCGCGGATCACGTTTCACAATCTCGAAGTGCTGCCCGCATTCCTGCGCCAGCCGCGTTTCCTCTTCGAAGGCAAGCCACGCCGGATCGTGCTGACCGAACAAGGCTTTGACTGCCCGCCCCGTCCCGACGGTGAACTTGTGCAAGCCGCAGCCTTCGCGCTCGCGTGGAAAAAGGTGCAGGCGCTGCCGGGCATCGAGTCCTTCCTGTATCATCGCCATGTCGATCATCCTCACGAGAATCGTCTCCTCTTCGGCATCCGCGAGCACGATGGCAGTGCGAACGTCAACGGCGTTGGCCGCGCGAGGAAGCTATGGGACGTCGTGCAAAAGGCCGGCACGTCGGAGGAAGAGGCCGCGTTCGCCTTTGCGCTGCCCATCGTCGGGCGCAAGGACTGGAGTGATGTCGTGGCGACCAAGTTCGACCCGCCGCGTGCGGTGAAGCGCGAGACAGGGCACGTGGTCTTCGACTTCGTCGCACAGCGCGCGAAGGCGCAGCAGGAGAATGTGCAGTCAGTCGAGCTGCGGCGCATCGGCCCGCCGGACGAAGTGCCGGAGGATGCGCTGCAGCAGCATCCAAAGCCGAAAGGCCGCGCCCTGCTGACCTACCGCGTCGCCATTCCCGCTGCGGATGCGAAGCGCTGCCTGCTCACCTTTGACGCGCTGCTGAACAACGCGAAGAGCAACGGCGCCGCCTTCGCCATCGAGATGGACGGACGCGAAGTCTTCGCGCGCCAGCTCAGAGGTGCCGAGCGCGTGCCGGCAGAGATCGATCTCGCCGACTTCCGTGGTCGCGAAGTCAGCATCGCCTTCATCGTCGATCCCCTCACCGACCCCGCAGGCGACTGGGCGACGTGGGTCACCCCGCGAGTCGTCCTGCGCTAAGATCGACGGCGCGCGTTCAGCCCCATTCCAATCCGAGTGAGTGGAAGTTCGGATTTTCTCTGCACATCAGCTCGTTTCCGTTTCGTCTGCCAGACTAGCGGCGTAAACGATGAGCTGGAGTTCGTCGCCATCCAACAAACGATACAGGGGGCGCTTGCCGGAGAGTCTCTCGGAAAGCTGGAATATGAGAGGAACACCTTCGCCACGTTTGTCCATAATGGTGGCGCGGTCTGAATTGAGGCCTTCCAATTCGGGGACCGGGCATTTGGCCAGCAGGCTGGTGAGATTCTCATTTCGGGATGCTTGACGGAACTCCAGGCTTTCGAGTGTCATGGTGTTGGGTATGGCCCCGGGAGAATGCAGTTCCAGCCGATCTTCAAACATGCGGAGACGCACCTTTTGGCCATAGATGGCATAGTCACGGTGAGAGACGGCGTTTGTGATGGCTTCAAATACAGCGGTGAGGTCGTATTGCGGGAGGTCATGCCGTCCGAGGACTTTGCTGGCACCCACTTTCATATTCCGAGCCACAAAACGGCAGGCCTCTGCGATTTGTTCGTCCAAGGGGCCATGGATGTCTTTAGCATCCAACTGGTAGGCATGGTGGTCTGCCGGTGCGACTTCTGTGCCTCGATAAGCGACGGCTTGAATGAACGCTGAGGGCAGGAAATCGTGTGGGCTATGGCAGGCCATCAGCAGGCCGGATACCGTGGGGTGCCACGCGCCTTCTGTGTCCTGATCAGCCAACTTGAGCTTGGATAACATGTCGCGATCTGTGCCTGACGAACGCGCCGTGGCGAACTTCTTCCACAAGTCAGCCGATAGCGCCTCCATCGGTGCATTTGGCACCACTTGCTCATCAAAGCGCAGGAGGCGTGACTGGCTACGCTGCTGGAACATGCGGGCGAGGTATTCTGGAGCCATTTCGCGCACGGAACTGCCTGCGCGTATTTTGTAACCGCCGGGTGAGCGATGGACAAACAAACTGCGCGGCAAGTCCAGCCTGAGAACGGGCTGCAAAGCTCCGGTGCCATCCGGCAGTTCTATGCGTCGCAGGGTGTAGGCCTGGAGCGGCGGCTCCAGCCGGGTTTCCATGATTTCACGCAGCCAAGTTTCAGTGAGTTCCAGCTTGGCGGACTCGATGCCAACGATGTCACGAGTCTTGTCCTCTACTCCGAGCACAATGATGCCTCCAGCGGCATTGCTCATGGCTGCAATTTCGTCAGCCATTTTTTCCGAGGTTGGACCTTGGACCTTGTCATGCCGAAAGAAGAGCTGCTTGCACTCAAGCAGGCTGTCTTCTCCGAGTTGAATCTGGCGCAGCAGTTCGTCGTTCGTATCAAACATAGGTCATGATTCCTCTCTACCCATTCGGTCAAAACGTTTGCGGAAGGCAATGGTGCCACCCTCCATGACATCACAGATGAATTGGCGCGTGGCTTTTTCTTGGAGACCACCTGAAGCAGTTTCATCCCGCTTTACCTGCCCTCCATTATCAATCATGGCGTGAACCAGATCGGCGTCTCCATGGACGACGATGTTTGGGTTGTGAGTGACAATGATGATCTGCCGATGCTCTTTCATAGTGCGAACCTGCTCCACGATCAGGGACATGATCATCCGGGTATCAAGATCGTCCTCTGGCTGATCAAGCACCAGAGGCTCATTACCGAAGGAAAGCAGGAAGGAGAGAACCGCAGCGGTCTGCTGGCCGATGGAGCCCTGTGAGATGGATTTCCAGGTGGTTGACTCAGCAGTGCGATATTCGAGTTTCAGATGGTCCTCGGGAAACCATGTTTCAATGGCTTCTCTTCGTGATGGGTTGGTGCTGAGCTGGCGTCTGAGGTTGTTTTGAAGATCGCCAAACCCCGTCTCATTCTCCGGGGAATCGATCAATGCCAGAATACGCTGACGAACTGCGGTGGCACCCGCTTCGTGGCCTCCAGCGCCTTGAAAGACTCGGAGCAACGAGTCCGCCCTGGCTCCCTCTGAGACTCCGATCGACGGGCTGAACTTATCTGCATCCACACCCATGGCTTCTCGCAGAGTGCGTTCCACCTGGGAGGCTTCTGCGCCCATGGGATCAAGGGTGAGTTTAAGCAGGGTGCCTTTGGCATTGTGCGTGGCGACGAATGACTCACGGGCGGTGCCGATGGCTTTCCTGGCGGCATGCACGGCTGCCAACTGTTCGGTGGCAGAGGTTTGCAGACGAGTGATTTCCTCCTTGGTCCCTTTGTGCCGTGCCAACCGTGTCTCCAGTTGTGTTCGGTCCTGATTCAGCTTCGTCAATCTCGCCGGATCAAAGGCCGTTGTCTGGGTTCCCAGCAAAGCATCATAGGCGGTCTTGGAGTCCTTACAGGCCTGAAACCAAGCGCTGCTGCGGAGGTTTTGATCCAAGGTGGTAAGGACTATTTGAATGGCGGCGGCCTGGGCCCGGATTTGGGCGGCGATGGTATCCAACTCCCTCTGTGCTTCTTGATAGAGGGCGTGAGCCTCGACTGCGGCGGCGTCTGCGGCATGAATCAGCGTCGCTGCCAGGTCGGGAAGGCCAAGGCGGTCTGCCTGGTCGTTGAGTTCCCGAGCAAGGCTAAGAGAAGGGGAATCAGGCTTGAGGTTGGGAAGCAACGCACGGGCTTGCGCCTGGCGCCGTTGGTAGTCTTTGACGGCATCGGATTGAACCTTTTCCAGCTCGGCCAAGATGTCCTTCAGGGAGGCGTCATCCTGAGCTTCGTTGGCCAAAGTCGCATTTAGTTCGCGGATTTTCGCTCTCGAGGCGGAATAGGTAGCGATGGCTTGCTTCAACTGCTCTTCAAGAGCGGCGACGTTTTGCTCCCGATCGATGATTTCCATCAATCCAGCCGGACGGCGGCTCATTTCCAGAACCTGTTTCTGGCTGTAGATGCTCAGCGGAAATCGGGGCGGGGTATAGGCTCCTCCGTCGTCGGCCGGCAGCGATCCCAATTCGCCGACCCGGACGGTAGGAGGGGAAGACTTGGCACCCTGACCAAGGAAGGAGGCTTGCCAGTGCAGCTCAGCCGACTGAGCTGGGGAGCGGTAGAGAACTTTGATAACGCTGGCATCCCTGAGGATGACGCCATCCTGGGCACGAGATGCAGGTATCTGAGCCCAGCGCCAAAAGTCCCCGGCCGGAGATTCCCGCACCGGCGTGTCTCCATCGTAGTCTGGCAACTCCCGTCCACGCTGCGTGGCGAGGCGCAGGGCGTGAACGAAGGTGCTTTTTCCGGAGCCACGTCCTCCAACAAGGACATTCAACCGGGGGTGCAGAGGCATCTCAAGCGGTGTTACTCGTCCAGCAGTCTTGATTTGAGTGATGGTGATTTTTTCCACCGCATGGTCGGGCCAGACATTCCTATCTGTGGTGTCACTGCTGGAGATGGGTCGAACAGACCAACTCTCAGTGACGGGGTTTCCGTCCCTTGAACGTATCGCGGAGCCGTCCGCGAAGGCCATGCGCAGCCCCTCCAAGTTCGGCTGAGTCATGTGAACCAAGGAAAATCCGTTGCGACCGATATGCCTTGGCATGTGGCTGTCCGAACCGGTAACCCGTGCGAGGCGGGCAAGGAGCGGGTGGCGCTGAATGTCAGATTCGGGGAGTGTCGACCAGTCTCGAACCTCAAGAGCATCCAAACCCGCATCGAGCACCAGATTCAGGGTTTGTCCCACTGTGGGCGAAAAGTTCAGTAGATTTGCCGCCACATCGCCTGTTGTGGCCAGTTGTGTGAGTGCAGCGGAATGAGTCAGGCCCTGCTGATTGCGGAGATTTCGATACCGACGGCCATCCATGGGAACGTCCATCCAAAGCAGGCCACAAGGTTCATCAACATGCGCGGCGATGGTAAGCCCGCCGTTCTCTTTGATGATTCGCACACAGTCAGCGAATGATTTGGAACATACGCCAGTGTTTGTGTCTCCCCGTGTCCCCGTGTAGCCACAAGCTGTGATGACACCGCCAACATCGTCCAAGTTCTTTGCCGGATCAAAAACGGCTAGCAGGTGAAGGCCGCCATTCACGGAGAGTTCAAAACCCGGAAAAATGACCAGAGGGCGAAACGATGGTGAGTTCTGGTCCATCGCAGAGTAAGCTGCATGGAGGCGGGCGATGAATCCTGTTGTGTTGTGATCTGTGACAACCACCGCATCCAGTCCGGCGGCCATGTGTTTTTTTAGCCAATCTTCAGGCGTCTGTTGCTTCAGTGAAGCGCGGACCGTTGCGTCTTGTTCGCCGCCAGCATAGTCATCGGACTCCGGCGTGTGAGCATGGAAATCCACCTTCCACCACCTGGCACCAGGGTAGGCGTAGCGGCCAGGTGATGCTGGCTGAGTGCATAGGGCAGGCGGCTGCATGGTCGGGGTGGTAGTGCTCATGTATCTTCCAATGGACAGTATACAGGGTAATGCCACAGCGGCATCCCGCAACGTGAAGCACATCTGCGCAGATGTCACAATTATTACCTTCGTAAGCCATCTTCCCGCGAAAAAATGCCGGAACGGCCCCTGTTCCCGCAAACTCTGGTCCCATGCCGCAGCCGGTGTCATGGGACTCTGGGTTGGCGTGGGACAACCTCACGTCGGGGCGCTATGGAATGGCTGGGCCGACTCTGGCTTTGCCGGTCCCAACATGGAGGCCCTATGGCTGAAGTTGAATGAGATGATCCTGAACGGGCGGCGGTAGTTTCCGAACCTCGGGAGCCATGGCAGGATGATGACAACTTTTGGCAGACCTAGGCCATGTATTCCCGAATGGAGCGGCGTTTTACTTTCACTCATGAAATCCCGGCGCTTCTTCTGCCTCCTCTCTCTGCTGCTCGCGCCGCTCGTCACGCTGCACGCGGCCAGTCCTGTGCCATCCAAACCGAACATTCTCGTCATCCTCACCGATGACCTCGGCTACGACGACGTCGGGTGCTACTGGACGCCGGACAACCGGCCGGGCTTCGAGAAGATCCGGACACCGAACATCGACCGGCTTGCCGCCGAGGGTGCCCGGTTCACCGATTTCTATTCTCCCGCCCCCGTTTGCACCCCGTCCCGCGCAGCACTCATGACCGGCTGTTACCCGGTGCGAGTGGGCATGTCCAGCTTCGGACGCAATGGCGGCGTCGTGCTCAGCGAAGCGCACCTGGAGGGGCTGAACCCCGACGAGGTCACCCTGGCTGAGATCTTGAAGGAGCGCGGCTACGCCACCGCCTGCGTCGGCAAGTGGCACCTCGGGCACCTGGCTCCATTCTCCCCGCGCCAGCATGGCTTCGACGCGTTTTACGGGATGATGTTCCCCAACGACATGAAACCCTTTGTCCTCCACCGCGACGAGACGGTCATCGAGCCGCACCCCGACCAGAAGACGCTCACCGAGCTGTTCACGGAAGAGGCGGTGAAGTTCGTGCGGGCGAAACGCGACCAACCGTTCTTCCTTTATCTCGCCTACAGCGCACCGCACATCCCGTTGCACGTCTCCGACGGCTTCCGGGGCAAGTCGGCGCGGGGCTTGTATGGGGACGTCGTCGAATGCATGGACTGGGGCGTGGGCGAGATCCTGAAGGCCCTGGACGAAACCGGGCTCGCAGACCAGACACTCGTGGTCTTCACCTCGGACAATGGGCCGGACACACGCGGACCCTACGACAAGCGCGGCCAGGCCTTCCCCCTGCGGGCGGCGAAGGCGACGACGCGGGAGGGAGGCGTGCGTGTTCCTTGCCTGATGCGTTGGCCGGGCCGGATCCCCGCCGGCCTCGTCTGCCGCGAGATCGCCTCCGCGATGGACGTCCTGCCCACCGTGGCCGGTATCGCCGGAGCGCAGCCTCCGCAGGAACGGATCATCGATGGAAAGGACATTCTCCCGCTGATGACCAAGCCCGGTGCGCCGAGTCCTCACGACGCGTTCTTCTACTACAACGGGGAGAAACTAGAGGCGGTCCGCAGCGCGAACTGGAAGCTCGTCTTCCCGCGCACTGCAATGGACGACACCCCGTATGACCGGAAGCAGGGAGTCACGAAGGAGGCACTTCTGCCCGAGGCGCTCTACGATCTAGCGGCGGACGTGGGCGAGACGAAAGACTTGATCAGACAACACCCTGAAGTCGCGCAACGTCTGCGTGCTCTAGCGGAGAGGATGCGCGAGGACATTGGTGACTCCGCCACCAACCAGAAGGGCAAGAACCGCCGCCCCGTGGGCCGCGTGCCTGCTTCGGGCCAGTGAGGCCGCGTTCACGACAACCTACATGAAACGACACGCCTTAACCATCCTCGCCGCGCTCTTTGCGACAGTCGAACATGGCTGGCATGAACCCGGAAAAGGTTTTCACTCCAGAAATCAACAAGCACTTCGGTGCGGAGAATGTAGTTGTGGTGAAAGTCGCTCAAGGTGGTCAACCAATCCGTCGTTGGTTGTGGAGAAGATCAAGGAGCTTTTGAAGTGAAATAACCTGTTCCAATTCGCCCGATGAAACACACGCTGCACACTCTGTTGCTCCTCCTGCTTTTCTCTGTCACGCTTGGCGCGGCGGCGGAGAAGCCGATGAATGTCTTGATGCTCATCGCGGATGACCTGAACTCGTGGTTGCTGGAGAATCCGCAACGTTACACCGGCAAGGTCATTGCGCCGAACCTGAAAGGCTTGGCGGCGAGCGGGGTCAATTTTAAGTATGCCTACACTGCGGCACCGGTTTGCAGTCCTTCGCGCACAGCCTTCTTCTCCGGTGTCGCCCCGTGGAAATCGGGCATCTACAACAACGCGCAAATCATCGACCAAAGCGAGCCGCTGAACCGGGAGGCGGTGCTCTCGCTGGCTGGGTTGTTCAAGAAGGGCGGTTACAACACCTTCGGTTATGGCAAGATCACCCACGGCTGGGACCAGAAAGAGCACTGGAATGAACACATCGGCCACAAACGAGACCCGTCGCCTCCGGGAGCCCCGCTGGCCAAACTGAGCGGCGGCGAGCAGGATTGGGGACCCATCCATATCCCCGAGGAGAAAATGAACGCCACCGGCCAGGCGAGCAAAGCCATCGCGGTGCTGGAGCAGCAGCACGACAAGCCCTTCTTCCTGGCCTACGGCACCTTCAATCCCCACATGCCCTGGTATGTCCCGCAAAAGTATTTCGACCTGTATCCTCTGGATCAAATCGTCCTGCCTGAGCTCAAGCAGGGCGATTTGAACGACCTGCCGCCCCTCGCCAGAGCGGTGAGCGACGGACCCGGCGGCTTTGCCGACAAGGTCATCAAGTCCGGCAAACACAAAGAGGCGGTGCAGGCCTACCTGGCCACGACGACCTATGTGGACACGCAGATGGGGCGTGTCCTCGATGCCCTCGAAAAAAGCCCCTACAAGGACAACACCATCGTCGTCTTCCTCACCGACCACGGCCTGCACTTGGGAGAAAAACTTCACTGGCAGAAGACGACTCTCTGGGAGGAGGGGACGCACACCTTGTTGATGTTCCGCGCACCGGGCGTCACCCAAGCCGGAGGCGTGTCGGAACGCTTTGTCTCGCTCCTAGACGTCTATCCCACGCTCGCCGAACTCTGCGGACTCACGCCGCCCGCCTATCTGGATGGCCGCTCGCTGGTCCCGCTGCTCAAGAACCCGAAAGCTCCCTGGGAAAGCACCGCCATCACCGGATTGTGCGATAAAACGAGAACGGACCTCGCCTTTGTCAGCATCCGCCACGAACTCGGGCGCTACACCCGCTACGGTTCGGACGAGGAGGAGTTCTACGACACCACCAAGGACCCGCATGAGTGGACCAACCAGATGGATCGCCCGGAATACGCCGACACGATCAAAAAGCTCCGTGCCTTGGTCCCCCGTTTTGAAGTCACCGCCAAACCCCTTCCCTCGGCCCTAACAGAGAAGCCGAAGAAAAAGAAGAAGGAACCCAAAGGCTCCAAATAGCGGCGGCTTGCGACATTCTTTTGATCCGTCATGACTCCAAAACTCCACCACTCGATTACGGCGAAGCTATTATTACGATACGACCTCCCCATGAAACATTACCTCTCACTTATCCTCGTGTTCGTCTGCGCGTTCTGCGCCTTTCAGTCCGTTAACGCGGGTGACTTGGAGCTCACTGAGACTCCCGATCAAATCCGCGTCACCCTTCGCGGCAAACCGGTGCTGGAATACGTCAAGACCGAGAAGCCGGTGCCGGAAGGCATCGAGCCGCACTATCGCCGCAGCGGTTACATTCATCCGGTTTACACGCCCGCTGGGCAGGAGATCAGCGGCGATTTTCCTGCCGACCACGCTCATCAGCATGCGCTGTTCTTTGCCTGGACGAAGGCGGAGTTCGACGGGAAGCAGGTGGACTTCTGGAACCAGGCCAAGGACCTCGGCAAAATCGAGTTTCGCGAAGTTGTGAACCTGAAGCGGGAGGAGCGGCAGGTGGCATTCAGCGTCAAACATGCCTTCACCGTCGCCGCGGGCGACAAGCGGGTCGATGCGCTGCATGAAATCTGGACCGTCACCGTTCATCACACCCCGGAGGACCATTTTCTCTTCGATGTCGAAAGCGTGCAGGAATGCGCCACCTCGAAGCCGCTGCACCTGCCACAATACCACTACGGCGGCATGTCATTCCGCGGAAACTATGAGTGGCTGAAGGAGAAGGACGACCACAGCATTCATCCGGGCGATGTCGTTTATCTGACTAGCGAAGGCAAGGACCGCTGGGAAGGCAACCACACTCGCGCCAACTGGGTCGCTTTCTCCGGTAAGATCGGCGGACAGGACGCATCGGCGGCGGTCTTTTGCAGTCCGAAAAACTTCCGAGCGCCGCAGCACGTTCGCATTCATCCCAACAAACCCTACTTCTGCTTCGCTCCCATGGTGGAAGGCCCGTTCGCGATCTCTCCCGGCGAGAAATACACTTCGCGCTATCGCTTCCTCGTGACTTCCAAAGCGGCCGATGCGCAGCTCATCGCCAAACACTGGCATCAATACTCCGCGAGCAGCAAGTAAGCGTCTTATGAAACTCGACCGTTCCATTACTCCACAGCTTCCCCTTTGTGTCTTCGGTGCCTCTGTGGTTCAAAACGACGGCCATTCGTCCGATGGATGACCAACCAAAGTCACCTGAAAAGGAGCGCCCATGAAACGACACGCCTTAACCGGCATCGCCGCCCTCTTTGCGACAAGCGCCCTTGCTGCGGACATCCCCAAAAGAGTCCAGAAGAAGACATTGGCCGTCGCACCCGAGATGGACTCGAACAGCGATGGTGCGAGATGGCTACTTTGCTGCGCGCTTCGCCGCCCTTTCATCCTTCATCATTCAAACTTCATCCTTTTCCTGCCATGCCCTTCGATCCATCCAAACCCGCGAACAACTCGCCTGCCTCCAGCGCGGAGATGCGCAGCCAACTCACGTCACTCAATACCGACATCCAGCAGCGAGCGACCTTCAACGACCTCAACAACGCCATCGCAGGCACCAGCAGCAACAGCAACGGCGTCGGCACGCTCGGCATCGGAGCCGATGGCAGCTACAACCAGAGTCAGATGCAGGATTTGATCAACGAGGTGGATGAGCTAAGCAATGTGTTGAGGCGGTAAGAGGGGACAGATTTTCGCGAATCGCGTGAGCACACTGGGCGCTGGCTTTGCGGATCCCGACATGGAGGCCCTGCGGCTGAAGTTGAACGAGATGATCCTGAACGGGCGGCGGTAGTTTCCGAACCTCGGGTAACATGGCAGGATGATGACAACTTTTGGCAGACCTAGGCCATGTATTCCCGAATGGTGGGGCGTTCTACTTTCATCATGAAATGCCGCCGCTTCTTCTGCTTCCTCTCTTTGCTGCTCGCGCCGCTCGGCGTTCAGACTTCATCACTCGCTGCGGAGCAACGTCCCAACGTCATCTTCATCGTCGTTGACGACCTCGGTTACGGCGAACTCGGTTGCTATGGCGGGAAAGACATCCCGACACCGCAGATCGATGCACTCGCCGCGAGTGGGGCACGATTCACGAGCGGGTATGTCACCGCGCCGTTTTGCGCGGCCTCGCGTGCGGCGCTGATGACCGGTCGATACCAGACGCGGTTTGGCTTTGAGTTCAATCCCATCGGCGCGAAGAACGCCGCACCAGGCATTGGCTTGCCAGTCGCGGAGAAGACCGTGGCGGATCGACTGCGTGACTCGGGCTATGCGACGGGATTGGTGGGCAAGTGGCATCTCGGAGGCACGGCGGAGTTTCATCCGCAGCGTCGTGGCTTTGATGAGTTCTTCGGCTTTTTGCACGAGGGGCATTACTATGTCCAGCCGCCGTGGCAGGGCGTGACAACCTGGCTGCGACGCAAGACCCTGCCGGATGGCGGACAGGGCCGGTGGACCTCACCCGACGGCCGCATCGTATGGAGCACGCATCTCGGCTCGAACGAACCCGAATACGACACCGACAACCCGTTGCTGCGCAGCAGTCAGCCCTTGGATGAACAGGCGAACCTGACGGATGCCTTCACGCGTGAAGCCTGCGATTTCATCGACCGGCATTCCGCACAGCCGTTCTTCCTTTATCTCGCCTACAACGCCGTCCACAGCCCCATGCAAGCTGCGGACGATTACCTGAAGAAGTTCGCGCACATCGAAGACATCCAGCGCCGCATCTTCGCCGCCATGCTCGCGCATCTCGATGACAGTGTCGGCAAGGTGCTCGCGCAACTCCGTGACAGCGGCATCGAAGAGAACACGCTCGTCGTTTTCTTCAGCGACAATGGCGGCCCCACCCAAGAACTCACCTCCAGCAATGCTCCGTTGCGCGGAGGCAAAGGCGAACTCTGGGATGGCGGTATTCGCGTGCCCTTCATCGCGTCGTGGAAGAATCACATCAACGCCGGTCAGGTGGTGGAGGCACCCGTGGCGTCCATCGACGCCACCGCGACCGCGCTGAAAGCGGCTGGTGCTTTAGCTCCAGAGCCTTCGACCAAAGCCGAAGCCAAGTTGGACGGCATCAACCTCATGCCTTTGCTCACGGGCAAGGCCACGCAACCGCCCGAACGTCCCTTGTTCTGGCGCGTTGGCAAAAAGAATGCCCTGCGTCTTGGCGACTGGAAACTCATTCGCGATAGCAAGGAATGGCAACTCTACGATCTCACCCATGACATCAGCGAGACCCGGAATCTAGCCACCCAAGAACCCGCCCGCTTGCAGCAAATGTCAGCGCTCTGGGACAAGTGGAACGCCGAACAAATCGAACCACTGTGGAGATAAGGAACCTACTTGATGAAGCTCACCTTCCTCGTGTCCCGCCTCCGCACCACCGCGCAGGTGCCGCTGCCAAAGCCATGATGCCACTGAATACCTGCTTTGTTTGTCATAGGGCTGACGTTTGAAGCAGCAACGGAAGTTGGAACAACCATCGGAGCAAAACATCCCGGACCGGTTGTCGAGGCGCTTGCAGAAACTCCGGGAAGCGATGGCTCTGAGCAACGGTCACCCTGGCTTGTGAGCGTGGCATAAGACGGGAAGGATCACACCTTCTGCCGATGCTCACCGGGCGTTGTGCCGGTGTATTTGCGGAAGACGTGGCAGAAATAGGGGGCGGAGGTGAAGCCACACGCAGCGGCGATGTCTTCGAGCTTGCGGTTTGTGGTGCGGAGTAGGTCGGTGGCGGCTTTGATGCGGCGGCGTTGTAGCCAGTCGTTGGGGCTCATGCCGGTTTCACGTTTGAAGTTGGCAAAAAGTCGCGCACGACTCGTGCGAGCATGAGTCGCGAGGGCGTCCATGGAGATTGGCTCGGAAAGGTGGCGCTCCATGTGGTCGATGAGTTGGGCGGCCATACTGACCTGCGCTGCGGGCTTGGATTGCTCGTGATGGCGGGCGGTTTCAAGGATGATCGACGCGACGGTCACGCGCAGCGCGGCGAGCAGGCCATCAGTGTTTTTGCCCGCTGCGTGCTGGCGGATGAGGACATGCAGCGTCTTCGCCAGATGCCGCGTGCCCACGTTCATCGGCACGGGCTGAGGGGTGCGTTGCTCGAAGTGGCTGGCGAGCCATTCGCACTCTCGTTTGGTGAAGAGGGCATGCCGTGGATGATGCGATGGCTCAAACACGATGGCGCAGAGTGTGGAAGGCAGGCGCACATCCTTTTGCCCTCGATGCGTCGTGCCGGAGGGGATGACCATGATCTCGCTGCCACGCAACTGCACCTTCCGCCCGCCGCGAAACTCGTAGCCGGTGGTGCCGCTGAGTAGCAGGAGGATTTCATGGCCGTCGTGTGAGTGCCAGCTCATGCGGCCTGCGCTGAAGCGATGATTCGCGGCGATGTAGTCCACCATCGGCAGGCCCAGTTCCTTCCCGGACACGAGCAGGTCTTTGACGGGGAGCGGATTGATGAACGTGGTTTTCTCGGGCGGGCGACGTGGCATGACAGGATTCAGAAATAGTCTCGCTAAACTAATGCGGATACAAATCATGAAGACAAGCGGCATCGCGGCGCTCAAGATGACGGATATGCACCTGCCCGATCTTCGTCTTCCAGATTCACTCCGCCGCCTGCTCGTCGTGATTGCCACGCTGCTTGCGACGGCGGCTCAGGCGCAACTCGACCTGAGCACCTTCAAGCTCACCTTCAGCGATGAGTTTGATGGCGACAAACTCGACACCACGAAATGGCAAGCGCCGGAGATGCCACGGCAGGGCAGTTGTCGTTGGGTGGCGTCGCTGGCCACCGTGAGGGATGGCGCGCTGCATCTTGGCATCCGTTTGAGCGATGATCCGGTGCTGCGCTACGATTGTGCGGCGGTGCGGACGCGGAAGGACTATGATCCCAAGCAGACGATGTTTGCGCAGCGCTACGGCTACTTTGAAGCGCGAGCGAAGTTGCCGAAGAACATGAAGTCGGACTACTGGGCCGCGTTTTGGATGATGTGCGGTAACGTCAACAACGCCGATACGCGCACAGGCATCGAGACCGACATCATGGAGAGCTTCCAGCAGGCGGGTGAGCCGCACTACGGCATGGCGTTTCACTGGAACGGCTATGGCAAAGAACACAACTCCACGGGGGTCAAACTCGCGCCGACACCGGAGCTGGCGGATGGCGAGTTCCACCGCTTCGGTTTGTATTGGGACGAGCACGTCTATGTGGCCTTCTTTGATGGTCGGGAAGTGGGGCGCACGAACCTGCTCGGACTCGGCAGCAAGGACAAAGGCAAGACGCCATCGAAAGGCCCCTGTCAAAAGCCCGGCTATCTGAAGCTAAGCTGCGAGGCCGCCGCGTGGGCGGGTGCCACCAATCAATGGGAAAAGGACCCGGCGAAGGAAGATGAGTTCGTGGTCGATTCTGTGCGTGCTTATGAAGGCACGCTGCCTGCGCTCGTGGCCCAAGCGATTCCGGTGCAGATTCAAATCGATGCCGCCAAGCCCACCGGCCCGCTGAAACCTATCTGGCGCTTCTTTGGCGCGGATGAGCCGAACTACGCTTACATGAAGCACGGCAGCGAGTTGCTGGGTGAACTCGGTGAGTTGAAGAAGTGGCCTGCTCCCTGGAGTGGGACAGATCATCAATGTAGTTCCAGCCTCCTTGGGTTGATCTTGATGTTGGTTGTTTCTCTCACGCTGTCAAACGCAGCGGAGGTCTCATCGAGCGTAGCGAGATGAGGCCGCAGCGGAGTTTGACAG
>CANGYJ010000008.1 GCA_947458455.1 Verrucomicrobiaceae bacterium
AGCCTCCGACTCGAAAATTCATCAGGAGGCTACACCAAATATACCAAAAGCCTATTCAGATAGTGAAATGCAGGCAAGGGTTCTAGCAGCGGATCGAGCCCGGCAGTCTGATACAAGCAATGCAACAGTCAAAGCCTCCGACGCCGTATGGGTGGTCAATCTTCCTAGCGGCGACACCTTAAACGTTCGCAGTGGACCTGGTGTCAGTTTTCCTATCGTAGCCAAGCTGCCTCCCGAAACCAAAGTGCAATCTTCAGGAGAATTACAAATGAATGGCGCAACTGAATGGGTCAAGATTTTGCTGCCTGGGGACGGGCAGGTTGGTTGGGCTGTTAAGGGTTTCCTTACTAAATCACAAAAAGCGAATTTTCCCGAAAAGCAGAGCTTGCAAGAGGGCCGCAATTTACAGAGTCCAAACGAAGCTAAAATAAACTTCAAATGTCCAAATTGCGCGAAGCTAATTGAAGTAGAGATAGCACGAAATAATGTTGATATCGGTGGTTCTGAGGTGATTGGCTCTCAAAATTACCCTGCACAAGTTATGCGCTGCCCAGCCTGTAGTTCGATGATTCATATCGCAGACGAATCGGAACTACGGCGTCCGGAAAATCAAAGTCCAAGAACAATTTCAGGTTCGGATGGATCTCGGTATTGGAGATATCCTAATGGCCTACTCAAAGTGCTGTATTAAATCACAAAAAAATTTTACAGCACACCTCGGTAAACCACATTTCCCCGGCGAGTCTGACAGAGGTAGGCTGTTCCTCGCTATTGAGAGCGATCGCATCAGTGGGAAATTTACGCAATGCACAGTTTACAATAGCTGCGGGAGAAAAGAGAGGGTATTTAAGAGAGAAGTTTTGATGGATGGCATGCACAAATTTACGGAAGTGTCCGTGTGATCGTTAGAGCATTTTAAATCATAATGTGGAATAGATCTGCGAGAGGTGTACAAGCAAGCATGGCCGCACTTTCCCTTGATCTCCGTCAACGCATCATCAGCACCTGCGACCGGGGTGAAGGCACCCAGGAACAGATCGCCCAGCGCTTTGGCGTCTCCTACGGCATGGTCAAGAAGCTGCTCCAGCAGCGGCGCAAGACCGGCTGCATCAAGCCCCGGCATCACCTCGCCGGGCGCAAAAAGCTCATCGTGGCCGAGCACCGCATTGCCATCCGTCAGCATCTCAAGCGCAAGCCGGATATGACGCTGGCCGAGTTGCGTGAGGCCCTCGGACTGAAGTGCACCCTGCCAGCGATCCACTACGTGCTCGTAGACATGGGGCTGACATATAAAAAAAGACACTCCGCGACCTTTTAAATCGACGGTGATTGGGAGGCCGATTTCGCCTTCTCAAACCTCCGGGAATCTCGTCAACCGTGGCCGAACATGTTCTTAGTTTCGTTCTTACTTTTCGCCATTTGGCGCTGGAACCCTTGATTTATCAAGTGGAGGCGAGGGCGGGAATTGAACCCGCGCTTCCAAACGGAGGCATTCAAAATCAACGCTTCCCAGTAAAATCAAGGCTTCCGTGACCACGTTGACCTTGACGAACCTAGCCGACGTTGTCACTTTGGTTGCCACTACCTATGGCTGCACTCCGCAAAAAGCCCCGTTCGCCCTTCTGGTTTGCCTGCTTCACCTTGCCGGATGGCCGACGCGTTCAGCGTTCCACCAAAGAAACCGCACGCAAAGCCGCCCAGGCCAAGGCAGATCAATGGGAAAAGCTTTCCAATGAGCGGACCAAAGCGAGGCAGGCCCACAAGGTCATTTCAGACATCTACCGGGCAGCGCATAAAGAAGAACTGCCAGACGCAACCGCCGCTTCGTATTTCGAGGGCTGGTTGAAGCGTCGAAAGGGCGAGATTGCCCCGGCCAGCTACTCCACCTATTCCAACCGCATCACGCATTTTCAGGGCTGGCTTGGAGACTTTGCCCGCCGTCCCCTCGCTGAGATCGAGACACGGCACTTCGTCCTGTACCGTGATGAACTGGCGGGACGCCTTTCGCCAAGTTCCTGCAACATGGGAATCAAAATCCTTCGCTCTGTCTTGGAGGATGCACGGCGCGAAGGCTTCGTTGCAGACAATCCAGCAAAGGATTGTGGCATGCTGAAAAAAGAACAGGGAGGCACCCGTCGGCCCTTCACGGTGCATGAGTTGAAGTCTGTCCTCGCCGCTGCGAATGAGGAATGGCGCTCCATGATTCTCTTTGGCCTCTACACCGGGCAGCGGCTTGGCGACCTCGCACGCCTCACTTGGGCCAATGTCGATTTGCAGGCACAAGAGATCCAGCTTCGCACCGCCAAGACGGGCCGCATGATGCGAATCCCTATTTCAAAGCCACTCATGGAACATTTGGAAAGTCTCCCCGCTGGCGATGATCCAAAACAACCGCTGCATACTCGCGCCGCCGCTCTTGCCACGGTGAACGGCTCAACACTTTCCCGGCAGTTTGCCGAGCTTCTAGCCGCCGTTGGACTCACCACCAAGAAAACACATGAGCCAAGCGACGAGGAGCGCAAAGGCCGCGCTGCGCGGCGTGCTGCCAGCGAATTATCTTTTCACTCGCTCCGTCACACTGCCACGAGCTTGATGAAGAACGCGGGCATTTCTCCCGCCATCGTGCAAGACATCATCGGCCACGAGAGCGCGGAAATATCCGCCCACTACACCCACATTGAAAGCGATGCGAAACGCAAAGCTTTGAATTCGCTGCCCGACTTCTTCGCCACTACGGCCACAACCGAAACGACCAAAGGAACGCCTGCACGATGAGCGCAAAGAAACGACCGCAGAACCGCGAACAACTCGCGAACCCGCCGCAATTAACGCCAAAGCCAGAACATGCCGGGACACCTATCCGCCCCGACAAGTTTCCAAGTGTCCGGCAGTTAAGCACGCTTGCGGCGCTGCTCTCTGGCGCTCCTCCGAAAACGGACGATGAAGCACGCGAGTCTGCACGCGCTGCGCTTCGACTTTGGAGGGTTACTCGCGACGAAATCAACGAGCAACAAGAGCGTGCCGCAAAATACTGGCAGAGCACCGACACAAACAGCGGAGCCATGGAGGCTGTGCGCACGCGGATCAATTCACGCCTTGAATTCTTGGGTGCGTCGCATCTTCTCGCACAACGCAGCGTGGCGTGGAGCGAAGCCGCAGGGGCTTTTTTCCCTTCGATGAAACCGAAGGAGCGTGATGCGGAACTATCCAAGCTGGTTAAGGCGTGCATGGTTGGACAATCAAGCTGGAGCAAATGGACACTGGCGGACTTCAAGAGCTACGGCTTCGACGCCGCTCTAAGCTTCGCGTCCCTCGTGGCCTCTTTCGATGAGATCGAAACAGCCAAAGAAGAGAGAGCGAGATCAGAAAAGTTTAGCGCGATGGGGAAACGCAGCGTCGCAAAACGCAGACCTAATGAATGGGGAAGTCTGGCTCCATCGACCTCCCCGAAAAAGAAGCCTTGACCGTCTTGGCTGAACGCAGCCGCAACGGCTAGCGCCATATTTTGAACGCGGATTCAACGCGAAACAGGCCTTGTCCAACGGGAGGGCAACGCCAAGGCGGGTTTTTGGGAATGGCATCATGAGCAATACCGCAACCAAGCGGACTTGAATCGTGAAACCCAAAGACATGCTGCCATGAAACCCAAAGACATCCTGCCCACAAATCAGACCGCCACAGACGCCCCTCGTGAATGGCTTCGCGTCAAAGAAGCTTGTGCCTACTCGCGCCTCAGCAAGCCCAAGCTCTACGACTTGATGAATCGCGGCCTTATCAAATCCTCGTCATTGCGTGAACGCGGCCAGGTTAAAGGCACCCGCCTTGTGAGCTTTGATTCACTCCGCCAGTTTCTCGAATCTCGCGCCAGCGGGGGAGCAACAGCCGTCTAGTGCCACCTCGCTGCCCGCTTCTTTTGTCGTTCGCTTTCCGGGCCTCATGAGCGGCAGCAGCACACTCGTTTCCCCGTGCGCGAATACCTTCTCAAGGACCGCCCGCCGGATACCATTCCGCGCGATGAGGTAAGGCTGAAAGCCTCCCGCCCTTCAAAGCTGAGGCGCGGAGGGGGACGCAAAGACACCGTTGGCTGGACCGACCACAAGCGCCGTGCAAATCGGCGCAGGTTCGATGCCTTGCGCTCGCACATTCAGACGGCAGTGACCATCATCTATCCGGCTAAGGTCACGCCGGATCAATTGGCCGCCTTCAATCGGTGCTCAAAGAACTTTTGCCGTGAGCACCGGCTGCCCGCCCGTTGCGTTTGGGAGGGGCCAGGGCCTCACCAGCACATTGCCCTTGGAATCACGCACGACGCCGACATTGAGCGCCGCTGGCTGTATCGCCTTGCGAAGTGGTGGCTTCGAGAATTCGGCCAGCCCTTGCCACCGGACGCCTTTCTATGGAAGCCACAGATCGTGCCGGACAAGATAGCCAGCTACCTCTCAAAGACGTGGAACAAGGGGCGTCAGATGGCGGTGAAGGGGGCGTTTCCATGGATGCGCTTTTCTCCCTCTTGGGAAACCGGCTTTAGGCGGCAGAAAAGCGATGGAAGCCATCAAGCCGAGCGGAGCAAACCCCGGAAAAAGAGCGTGAAACCTGCCCCGCCATCACAGCCACTCCACGCAATTTCTCCAAGCTATACTGTCGAGAGGGGGCAAACCCCGGAAAAAGAGCGTGAGATTTGCCCCGCCTGCTGGAGGAGATGGGGAAAGAGTCTTTGGGCCGGTTCCTGCAAGTGCAGCCCGGCTTTCGCCTCCATTCGCTAGCCGCTTCCTTGATTAATCGGTTTGGTCAGGCTTTTCTTTATCCTCGCCCGGCATCGTCTCCGCGTCCTTCTTTGTCTCGGGAGAATCTCCCCAAATCCACTTCAGCAATGCGTAAGCAAGGTGACAGACCGAGTAAAGAATAACGTAGGCAAGGAACTGTCCCCAAAGTTCTGGCGTCATCGTCCAATCATAGCACTAAAAATAAATATGTATCAAATCCTCTGCCTCGAATGCCTCAAACTCCACGACAACGAAGTGACCGAAGCCGAAATGCGCCCCGTGCTGGCACGCATCAAGCCTTGTGCGCTGGCGGCGTGAGGGATTGCAGATTGACGAGGGGAAATTGCGGCAGATTTTTCGACATGAAAGAACGCTTTTGGAGAACGTTGGAACGTTACGGCGAGCTGATTGGCTTGGCGGGCATTGTTCCATTCCTTGTTCTGTCAGTCTTGCGTAGTTTGATTAAAGAAAACTGGCTGGTAGCCGCAACCCTCGCGGCTATTCTTGTGGTGCTGTTATTCGAGTTACCCGCAATGTGGCACAAAGCTCGACAGAAATGGACGGCAACAGAGGAATGGGGTTTTAAGGAGTATTTGAAGCAATGTGGATTCGCTTCGGTGCTCTTTGTTCTCGCTGTGTTTTCGATCCCTCTTTATTTTTTGTGGCTGGCAATTTCCGCACTTTTCTAACATCTGTCAGCGCCCAGCATGCGCTCCTCGGTCCAGTGCCTCGAACGCCTTGAACGTAGAGACTGCCGTTTCAATTATTTTTGAAACACTCCTTTGGCATCGAGCTGGAGGAACAGCTTTTCTACAACTCGTGATTGAGAAGGAAATCCATGGAAGGGCGAATTGCGGTAGTGAGCTTGTGCTCTCAATACTCCACTAGCCGCATCAGTGAAAACAAGATCGAGATCCAGCAAATACATCACGACATCCCATTGCCAAATGTCCGCCATTTTGACTTGGAGGCTTGCACGATCACCATCTACAATTTGAAATCCTCTCGAACGAAGTTCTCTTTCAATCGCGCGAAGGCACGACCTATCTCCCGAATCATCGGGGTTCACCGCAACGCGGACAGGCTCCCGTTTTGCCAGAGCGCCGCTGGCTCCCTCTGCCCGGTATGTGGAAGTACAGGAAGTTGAAGCTAGGCAATAGATGGTAGCGGGTAAAAGGAACAATAGACGAGCTTTCATTGCCTTAAGATAGTGGAGCACTTGTCGACTTCCTCCGAAATCTTCAAAGTATTCACGCCATGCATTCCTTCATCCTCTGCCACGAACGCCTCGACCGCATCCAGCGCATTCTGGAACGGAACGCTGGAGCTTTGACCGTGCGTGAGTTTGCCCGCACGTTCAGCGTTTGGGAATGGGAGATCGAGCAAGCCTCCGCGCTTGGCTGGCTCAAGATCGAGACACGCAAGCCACGCACAGGCCGCCCCTCCCGCATCGCCACAATTGTTAGCAACCCCCTAGCCGCAAAACTGCCGCCTTACCGCTGGCAGATCGAGAGGCCCATCCGTTTTCAGCACAAGCTCTTTGCCATGCATTCCACATGCGCCGTCAAGCGAGGCAGCCGCAAACTCGTTCACCTGCCAGCCATCACAGACGTTTACCAAAGCGTTTTCCAACGAGCCACAAAGCGCCGGGCAGCGACGGCCAGTGCAAGCCGCCTCATGCGCCGCAGTGATGTCAGAGCCGCACGAGCATGGTACTACGCCCGATTTGATGGCGACGCACCACGCAGCGAATGCATGCCCGACACAGTAAACGGCATCTGGCAGCGCCTCCGCGAACTCGGAAGCTGGCGAGTCGGGCCACGCATCACAATTGTCAGGGAATGAACGGCTGAAAACCTTTATCTAACCTTAACCCACCGGCAAACCATGGACGGGCCGGAAGCCTTGGGGAAACCTTGTGGTGCTCTTTGTCGCCTGAAAAACCTCTCTGACTTGGCGGGTCTTGTTGCCACTAGCGTTGGCACTTTTGGCCTACTCACCACTTAAACCGTTGATTTTGAAGGTGGAGGCGAGGGCGGGAATTGAACCCGCGCATACCGGTTTTGCAGACCAGTGCATTACCACTTTGCTACCTCGCCATTTCCTGTCCTGAAGGAAAGTGCACTGATACTAGGCGCGAGGCTCCGGTGTGTCAAATGAAGCGGCGGAGGATGGGCCGAAGCTCCTCGACCGTGCTCGCTGGCCAGAGGGAGCGATCCGTCATGATCGCGGTGTCGAGGGCGCGGTGCTCGGGGGCATCTGGCACGGCGGGGATGCGTGGGATGACGCGGGCGAGGATGGATTTCGCGGCGGAGACGTTCGCATGGAGGTGGGCGATGACGGATTCGGCGGTCACCGCCTCCTCCTCGACCTTCCAGCAATCGTAGTCCGTGATCATCGCCAGCGTGGCGAGGGCGATCTCCGCCTCGCGGGCGAGCTTGGCCTCCGGCAAATTCGTCATGCCGATGACATCAAAGCCAAGCTGGCGGTTCGCGTTGGACTCCGCTCGCGTGGAAAAGGCCGGCCCGTCCATGCAGACGTAGGTGCCGCCGTTGTGGGTGCGGAGGCCGAGGGCCTGACTTTCCTCATGCAAAAGCGTGCGCAGCCCCGTCGAAATCGGATCGCCAAAGGCCACATGGGCCACGATGCCACGACCGAAGAAGGTGTGATGCTCGCGGCGACTCGTGCGGTCGAAAAACTGGTCTGGCAGCAGCACATCACGCGGATGGTATTGCTCCTGCAGGCTGCCCACCGCCGTCACGGCGATGATCCACCGCACGTTCAGGCTGCGCAGCGCCCAGATATTGGCCCGGTGATTCAGCTCCGTAGGCAGGAGACGGTGACCTTTGCCATGCCGGGGCAGGAAAACGACCCGCCGCCCGGCGAAATCGCCCGCGATGAGCGTGTCACTCGGCGGGCCAAAGGGCGTGGGGACGCTGATTTCCTCCCGGTTGGAGAATCCGTCGAGGTCGTAAAGGCCGGAGCCGCCGATGATGCCAATGGCAGGAGGGGAGTCAGTCATGCGTCCACGATAATAGAAAGGCGGCGGCAAGGTTCAAACATCTCGTTGCTTGAAAAACCACCCGAGGATGAACATCGTGTCAGAAAGGGCCGTCACACGACGGTCGTTTTGACCATGACTCGATCCCATGAAGCTCCTGACACGCCTCGCCACCGCCGCCGCGCTGATGATGACCACATCCTGCGCCATGCCCGATATGAATTCCGCCCCCGGAGCCTACTGCATCAAAACCCGTGATGGCCGTGAGGTGATGTGCAACGGCAAACCTCTGCTCCAGGAGAGCACCGGCTACTACCGCTACCGCACCTTTGAAAAGCGTGATGGCGTGATCCGCCAGGACGACGTGGCCGCCATCGAAAAACGCAACGCGTGAGCACCTCACGCGATCTCGTGCTCGCCTCCGCGTCACCGCGACGGGCGGATCTGCTCCGCGAAGCGGGCATTCCCTTTGAAATCCTCTCCACCGATGTCGAGGAGGCCCACGTTGCCTCACTGACGCCCGAACAGCTCACGGTGGAAAATGCCCGGCGAAAGGCTCTCGCGGCTTCCAACCTGCGTCCAGGCCATCTCGTGCTCGGCGCGGATACGCTCGTCTATGTGGATGGCGAGCCATTGGCAAAGCCTGCGGACATGGAGGAGGCTCTTCGGATGGTTCGCCGACTCTCCGGCAGGTCTCACGAAGTCTGCACCGGCGTCGTGCTCGCCCGCGATGGCAGTGTGGTGAGGGATTTTCATGTGATCACGCATGTCACCTTCAAGCCGCTGACGGACGCCATCATCCGCGACTACCATTCGAAAGTGAACCCGCTCGACAAAGCCGGTGCCTACGGCATCCAGACTCATACCGAGATGCTCCTTGAACGCATGGACGGCTCATTTTCCAATGTCGTCGGGCTTCCTGTGGAGCGGCTGCTGGAGGTTCTTCAAAGCAACGCGTGACTTTTTCCGCCCGGCGAGGTTTCCTGCCGCCATGAAACCGCTCCTCGCCCTCGTTTTTGCCTCCGCCACTCTCCACGCCGCCGCGCCGACAGACTGGCCGCGCTTCCTCGGCCCCAACGGAGCGGCCGTCGTAACGGATTCGAAGGTTCCGCTGAGTTGGAGCGACTCCGAAAACATCGTTTGGAAGGCCGAGATGCCTGGCCCCGGCTCATCGAGCCCGATCGTGTTTGGCGACAAAGTCTTCGTCACCTGCTGGACCGGCTACGGCGACAAAGAAGATGCGAAGGACCTGTCAAAGCTCACCCGGCATCTCCTCTGCCTGAGCAAGACCGATGGCAAAACCCTCTGGGAAGCCAAGGTGCCCTCCGCCGCTGAGGAGGACCCATGGCGTGGCTACATCACCGAGCACGGCTACGCCACACAGACCCCCGTCACCGATGGCGAGCGCGTGTATGTCTTCTTCGGCAAAACGGGAGCGCTGGCCTTTGACATGACCGGCAAGCAGCTCTGGCAAACCTCCTGCGGCACCAGTTCCGGCCGCACCCGCTGGGGCTCCGCTGCCAGCCCCATGCTCGTGGGTGACCTCGTGATCATCAATGCCAGCGATGAATCCCAGGCCATCATCGGCCTCGACAAAAAGACCGGCAAGATCGCGTGGAAAGCCGAGGGAGAATTCGGCATGGCCTACGGCACGCCAAATGTGTACACCCACGACGGCATCACCGATCTCGTCATCGCCGTGCCACAGGAGCTTTGGGGCATGAATCCCGCCACCGGCAAGCTCCGCTGGTATGCGCAGCACGGCCTCACCGGCAATGTCTCCCCCAGCCTCGTGCCCGATGGCGACAAAGCCTACCTCTTCGGCGGCTTTCCCTCCACGCGCAGCGTCGCCATCAAACTCGGCGGCCAGGGTGACACCACCTCCAACGCCGTTTTGTGGGACAGCAACACCAGCAGCTACGTCCCCACGCCCATCCTCAAAGACGGCCACCTCTACGTCATCAACGACCAGGGGTTCGCCACCTGCATCGACGCCAAAACCGGCAAGGACGTCTATCGCGAACGTGTGCTCATGGGTGCCCGCGGCGGCGGCAAGCCCTTCTACGCGTCGCCCGTCCTCATCGGCGATAAACTCATCTGTGTCTCCCGCCGCAACGGCACCTTCATCCTCGCCGCCAAGCCGCAATACGAGATGATCCGCACCAACGTCCTCTCCCTCGACACCACCCAGTTCCACGCCACCCCCGCCGTCAGCGGTGATCAGCTCTTCCTCCGCAGTGAGAAGGCGGTGTATTGCATCGGGGCGAAGTGAGCTGCATGAGCCCCAAGCCATCCAAACGGCTAAAAATCAGACGGCTAGTCATCGCGGGTGTGATGACTGTTTTGCTCGTGGTGGCCCTACGACCGATGTTCAACGGTGTTTCCCCCATGTCACCTTGGATGATGGCGTTGCATCAATTGGGTCTGTCTTATCGGACCTTGGATGAGTTTTATCGCGTGCATAACCAGTGGCCCGAAACCTACTCGGACATGGTGGACTTTGCCAACAAGCACGGAACCCTATTCTACCCCTTTAAGGATCCGTTGGATGGAACTGAGCGTGAATGGCTCTTGCTGACCAACTTGGTTCAGGACACGTCGGTTGATACTCAAAAACTCATTCTACTGGCTGCGCCAGTGACCGGAGGTTATCGCCCCGAGCATGCCGACATGCGGCTGGTTCTGTTTGATCGGGGAAGAGCCAATTGGATTATTGAGGAGGACTTTCAGAAAGTCCTGAAGAACAACCGGCAGCATTGATGGGCCGTTTGCAAAATCTCACATCAACCTGCGCAGCGCCGCCGTGTTGGCCTTCGCATCAATAAACGCCTCCACGGGTGCTTGGAAACCCGGAATCGCCTCGCTGACCAGGGTGCCGCTGCCGGACTTCATGCGCAGTTCGTAGCGTTCTCCAGCCAGCACATGCTGCTCGATCAGGCCGCGTCCAGCGTCCACGATTCAGTGGGATGTTCGAGCATTCGCCAAAGCCAAAGAGGTCACACAACTCCCCTCACCTAACCTCTCTCCGCCATCGTGCTGAAGATCTAACGGTCACACTTCGCGGGGAGAGGGACCGCGATGAATGCCGAAGAACGAAAAGAGAGCGGAGAATACGAATTTAACCTTTGGACTTAAGTCGAGCGATTCAGTCCCTCTCCCCGCTGAAGGTGGATATCATCAGTTCGGCATGACTGCGGGGAGAGGTTAGGTGAGGGGTGCAGGCCGAGCCCAGTCCGAACTCATTTTCAGAATACATGCACAGTCTCTCGGCCCGCCTCTTGCAGGTGCGCCCATGCAGCCTCCTCCTCATCGCGGTTCCAATCCATGAGTGCGTCCTGGCTGAGCACAGCCGTTTCCGGCACCTTGGCCGTATCTTCTTCAATGAGCAGCGTCACCATCGCCATCGCGGGGAACGGCAACCGAATATCTTTCAGCAAACGCACAGTGCCATTGGGCAGTACGGTGGCCGGGACGGGTCTAAGTGTGGCGGACATGCCGCGAAGCATATTCGCCATATTGAAATCGACAAGAGCCGTCCTCACCACCCTCACTCCACCCGCATGCGCTGCATCGGCACGCTTTGGCAGATCGCGAGGATCAGTTCTTGGAATTTGTGACCGGTGGCTTCGGATTGCTTCAGCACGGCCTGCACGCCGGGTTTGTCACTGTATTCGAGGCCGCGGCCGAGGGCGTAGGTCATCAAATTTTCCGCGAGGTTCTTGGTGAACTGCCCGCCCATGTCACGAACGAGGATGGCACGCAGCTCGGCGAGGTCTTTGAAGGTCTGCCCGCGCACGAGGCTACCACTGGCGTCGATGGGCTGCTTCTTTTCCTCCGTGCGCCAGCGACCGATGGCGTCGTAGTTTTCGAAGGCGAAGCCAAGCGGATCAAGGAAGGCATGGCAACCGGCGCAGGAGGCATTGCTGCGATGCTCGGCAAACTGCTGGCGCAGCGTGAGATTGCCAAAGCGGGCCTTTTTCTCATCGAGCGGAGCCACGCCGCCGGGGGCAGGAGGCGGCGGCGTGCCGAGAATGTTTTCGAGCAGGAACTTGCCGCGCTTCACCGGTGAGGTGCGGGTGGGATTCGAGGTCACGAGCAGCAGACTGCCCTGCGTGAGGATGCCGCCGCGTGGGGTGCCTTGCAGGGACACTTTTTGGTATTTGTCTCCCTTCACACCTTTGATGTCGTAGTAACGAGCGAGCTTCTCATTGAGGAAGGTGTAATCAGCGGAGAGGAACTCGATCACCGGCAGGTTTTGCGAGAGGAGATGGTTGAAGAAGGCCTGCGTCTCCCGCTTCATCGAGGAGCTGATGCCGCCTTTGAATTCAGGAAAGCGCCGCGTATCCACATCCGCGATCTCCACATCACGAAGCTGGAGCCATTGACCGGCAAAGTCCTCCGCGAGGCTGTAGGCACGCCAGTCTCCGAGCATGCGTTTTACCTCGGTAGCGAGGTTTTTGCGCAGTTCACCCTTCGCGGCGAGTTGCAGCAGCTTGTCATCCGGCGGGGCGGACCAGATGAAATACGACAGGCGAGAGGCCAGCGAGTATTCATCGATCAAGCCACTGCCATCTTTGACATCGCCAACGACCTGTGGCGGTGCCCGGAAGAGAAATGACGGCGAGACCAGCATGCCACGCAGCACAAAGCCAAGCGCGTCAAACGGGCTCGCGCCTTCTTTCTGCGCCAGATCGGCCACGCCGGTCCAATTCGCCTTTTCATCCGGCTTCATCGGGCGGCGGAAGAGACGCGTGCCGAGCTTTTCGACCAGTTTAGGCACGTCTGCCGTCGCGATACCGCCCGGTTCGTTCATCGGGCCGGTGACGGAAAGCTCATGGAGCCAGAAATTGCGATCCTGGCGAGTTTTCTCATCGTAGAAATCGTTCAAGAACCAGACTTGGATCTCGTAGCGGCCTGCGGGCAGTTCTACCTCCGCGTTAAACCACTGCGGTGCCTGATCCTTCGCGGTGACGGAGAATGAACCCGCGTTTTTACCACCGAGGCGCACATCAAACTTCGCTGGCTCACTACCCGCCTGCTGAGCGCCCGCTTTGATCGTGAGGCGATACTTACCCGCCTTTTCGACCTCGACGGCATGCTTCACAAAGCCGCTGCTCGCTAGGTAAATGGCACCGGTGTCGCGGTTGCCATCGCCTTCGCCGATTTGAAAATCTTCGCCGCTGAGCTTCAACTCGGGCCGGCCAGCCGGTTTGCCTTCCAGCAGCCATTGCACGAGACGCGTGCCACGCGGCGGCAGCAGTCCGAGCGGGCCTTCCACATCGATTTTGTCCACCGCGAGGTTTCGATCGCGCTTTTCGGGATCGGGATTTGCCGCGTCCTGGAAGTCGTTGAGGAACTTCACGCTCAGTTTGTGCTCACCGCCGCTCAGGCGGGCCTCATGCGTGATCGTCTGCCAGGGGCCTTTTTCTCCGCGAAAGCGAGCGGTGATATCAAACTGACCCACTTCTTTGCCGTCGATTTGAAAAGCGATCCTCGCTGCGTCCGGCCCGGCCTGCGTGGCGGAGGCCTTGATCTTGAAAACATAGGTGCCGGAGGCCGGTGCGTTGAATTTCGTGGCCGCCTCCGCCTCGCTGTGAAACCAGCGCACCCCCTCGTTCTCGCTCGACGTGCCTTTCTGGTTCCAAAACTTCTTCGCGCCGAGTTCCAGGTCCACTCGCTCCACCTCGGAGGTATCCAGCGCCTTCTCCGTGATGGCGTTCGCGGCCCGCAGATACTTCTCCATCAGCAGCGGCGAGAGAGCGAGCACATCGCCGATGTTGTCATAGCCGTAGCCGGTGTCGTCTGGCGGGAATTCATTCGCCGGGCGCATGTCCACCAGCAGCAGGTCACGGATGGTGTTGTTGTATTCCGTGCGGTTGAGGCGACGCCACACGGCTCGGCCAGGGTCCGGCTTGTTCGGATCGAACCAGAAAATCGTGTCGTCGATCCAGGCGAGCAGTTCATCACGCTCAGCCAGCGCCGGCTTGTCCTTCTTTTCCGGCGGCATCACATGGGTGGCGATCTGCTGACGCACATGATCCCACTGCACCTTGTCCGCGGTCATGGAGGTGTAGTCCTTGTACTCGTCCATGACGAAGTCGCCTTTGTCGGTGCCGTCGCTGTGGCAGTCGTAGCAATACTTTTCCAGCAGCGGCAGGATGCGCTTTTGATAGGCCTCCTCGCCACGCGGAGGCGCGGCGGAAGCCGCGAAGGCAGGCAAAAGGAGAACGAACAGGGATTTCGTCGTCATGAGAGGTTTTGGGGGGAAGAGGAAACGTGGCTCGTCAGGCTGATTTCGCGATGATAAACTGAAACTTGGGCGTTGGTTCGCAGTTCCCGCACGCTCCACCGCCATTCATGCACGACGAAGCCTCCGCCAAACCTGCCTTCACGAGCCGCGTGGCTTCGTGGATCGACTGGGCCTTCGGTTTCGCGGCCGTGCTGGTTCTCGTGGCGGTGTGCTCCGTCATTCCGGGGCTCAATTTCCTGTCTTTGGGATATTTGCTGCACGTCAGCGGTACGGTGGCGCGAACAGGACGGATGCGGGACGGCTTCATCGGCGTGCGCAAAGCCTCCGTCATCGGCAGCGTGGCGGCGGGTGCGTGGGTCGTGATGTGGCCGGCGAGGATCGCCGAGGGCTTCTGGCGTGATGCAGAGATCATCGCTGCTGGCAGTCGCATCGCGATGCTGTGGAAGGCGGGAGCCATCGTGCTGTTCGTTTTGACGCTTATCCACATCGTGTGGGCCTGCCTGCGCGGCGGCCGCTGGTGGCACTTTTTGTGGCCTGCACCCATCAAGCTGCATCGCTGGCTAAAATCGGCCGACAGCCTCTCGCAGGTCAAACAAGCGCTGCAAACCTATGTGCTCGGTTTGCGGCTGCCGTTCTACTTCTGGCTCGGCCTGCGAGGCTTCGCCGGGGCGCTGGCATGGCTCATCGTGCCCGCGGGCATCCTCTTTGCCGCTACGCGGGCACCGGTGGGAGGCGCGGTGGCGCTTTCGTTGCTGGGCGGGGTTCTGCTGCTGCTTGTGGTGATGCACCTGCCCTTTCTTCAGGCACATCTGGCGCAAACGGAGCGCTTCCAAGCCATCTTCGAAATCCGTGAAGTGCGGCGGTTATTTGTCCGCGCACCACTCGCGTTTTGGACCGCGTTGTTTGTCACCGTGCTGCTGGCCATCCCGCTCTATGTGTTGAAGATCGAACTCACGCCTCGCGAGCTCGCCTGGCTACCGGCGCTGCTCTTTGTGCTCTTCATCTTCCCTGCCCGCCTGCTCACCGGCTGGGCGATGAACCGGGCGCAGCGCCGCGAAGCACCCCGGCATTGGTTTTGGCGCTGGACCGCCCGCTTCGGCATCTTCCCTGTGGCGCTTGCTTATGTGCTCGTCGTTTATGCCGCGCCTTATCTGAGCTGGAACGGTGCCTGGAGCCTGCTGGAGCAGCACGCCTTTCTCATGCCAGCGCCGCTGATGGCGCTCTGAGGCATACTATCGACTATTGTTGATCGTCTATTCCCCCGCTCAACGAATAGACAATAGCCGATAGACGATACCGCCCGCTCGGCTATCGTCAGCCTCATGGCTGCTCTACCTCCTCTCCCCGGTGCTCCAAAGATACGCGTCAACTCAGCGCTCATCCTCGGCATCCTCATCGCCCTCATCGTTGTGGTGGGCCTCTTTTCGAGCTTTTACTCCGTCCCGGCAAACTCCGTGGCCGTGGTGCAGCGCTTCGGCGCTTACTTAAAAACCTCCGAGCCCGGCCTGCACTTCAAGCTGCCGTGGGGTATCGACACCATCACGCCGGTCGAAGTCGCCCGACAGCAGAAGCTCGAATTCGGCTTTGCCACGCAGGGAGCCACGAACTCCTACCAATACGCCGAAACCTACGAGGAGATGGAGCAGGAGAAGACGATGGTCACTGGCGATCTGAACACCGCACTCGTCGAATGGGTCGTCCAATACACTATTGAAGAGCCGGAGAAGTATCTCTTCACCTTCCGCGATCCGCTTCAAACGCTCCGCGACCTCGCCGAGGCCTCCATGCGTGAGGTGGTAGGAGATCGCAGTGTGGATGAAGTGCTCACCGTGGGCCGCCAGGAGATGGAAATCAAAGCCGCCGAGCGTCTCCGCCAGCTCGTCCAGACGCTGGACATCGGCATCCGCATTGATCAGATCCAGCTCGGCAATGTGAATCCCCCGCGCAGCGTCGAGATGAGTTTCAGCGATGTGAACAAGGCGCAGCAGGAGAAAGAATCCGCCGTGAACCAGGCCAAGGCCGAATACTTCAAAGCCGTGCCGCGTGCCCGTGGCGAGGCCAAGCAAAAGATCAGCACGGCCGAAGGCTATGCCACCAAACGCGTCAACGAAGCCGAGGGCGATGCGAACCGCTTCCAGGCCCTGCTCACCGAGTTCAAGAAAGCGCCGGAGGTCACGAAAAAGCGCATGTACCTCGAAACCATGTCCGAGATCCTCCCTGGCGTGCCCGGCAAGGTCATCCTAGATGAAAAAGTGCCGCAGTTCCTGCCGCTCATGAACCTCAACTCCCTGGCGAAGTAATCCCATGAAAGCCACACTCATTCTCATCGGCATCTTCGCCCTTTCCATCCTACTCGGCAGCGGCTTCTACACCGTCGATATGACGGAGCAGGTCATCATCACCCAGTTCGGCATGCCTGTGGGCGAGTCCGTCACCGAGGCCGGCCTGCACTGGAAGACGCCCTTCATCCAAAGCGTGAACCGCTTTGAAAAACGCGTCATGGAATGGGACGGCCCCGCCGCCAAAATGCCCACCAAGGATAAGGTCTTCGTCGTCGTCGATACCTTTGGCCGATGGCAGGTCGATAACGTGCTCATCTATTTCAAGAAGCTCCGTGATGAGCGCACCGCCCTCAGCCGCCTCAACGACATTCTCGGCAGCGAAACGCGCAACGTGATCGCCCGGCACAACTTCATCGAGGCCGTGCGCACCACCAAGGATCGCGTCGTCTCGCCGGAGGCCCTCGCGATGAGCGCCGCCATGTCCACCCACACGAAAGATGCCGCTCCGCAAGGCCTGCCGCCCATCACCAAAGGCCGCGTCATGCTGGAGGAGGAGATTTTCAAAAGCGCCGAATCGAAGGTGAAGGAATACGGCGTGAGACTCCTCGACGTGCGTTTCAAGCGCATCGACTACGATGCCAGCGTCAGCGCCTCCATCTTCCAGCGCATGATGACGGAGCGTCAAAAGATCGCCGAGATGCATCGCAGCGAAGGCGCTGGCCAGGCCGCAGAAATCCTCGGCGAACGCGAGCGCGATCTCGCCGAGATCGAATCCGAAGCCTACCGCAGGGTGCAAGAAGTCGAAGGTGCCGCCGATGCCAAGGCCACCGAGATCTATGCGAAGGCCTACAACCAGTCTCCCGAGGCCGTGCAGCTCTTTGAATTCATCAAAACCATGGATGCCTACAAGAAGCTCATCACCACCGATACCCAGATGATCTTCACCACGGACAGCGATCTCTTCCGCTACCTCAAATCCGCCGATCCGCAGACTGCCCCCGCCTCGAAGCCCACCATCCCCGATGCGCTGAGCAAACTGCCCACGCTGCTCGAAGTGAAGTAAATGGCCTCCGCACGCTCCTTCTGGCGCCTGAGCGCCTCCTTCACCGGCCTGATCGAGACCGCCTGCATCCTCGCTCTCGCCGGAACCTGGCTCGGCAGCCTCGGCTCCCTCCATTGGCTGCTCGATCTCTTCTCGCACTTCCGGCTGCAATACGTCGTCCTGTGCCTGCTGGTGATCGTTTTTGCGGTTTGGAAGCGGAAGAAGCTTTTGGGCCTCATCGCCGTCGTTTCGCTGTTTTGGAATGCCTGGCCTGTTTTTGAGGTTCATCGGACTGGAGAGGCGGGCGAAGGCAAGCTCTCGCTGATGACCTTCAATGTCTTCTACGAGCACCAGCAGCCCGAACGCGTCATCGAGTATGTGTTGAAGGCCGATGCCGACATCGTCTGCCTCCTTGAGACCGACTCGAACTGGACCAACCACCTCCAACCGCTTCGTGACAAGTATCCGCACCATGCCGAGGAGCTCGAATACGGTGCCTTCGGCTTCGCCTGCTTCACGCGTCTGCCCATGAAGAGCATGACCACGCGTTACTTCGCTCACGGCCTCTACCCGAGTCTCATCATGCAGCTCGAGCACGACAGCAAACCTCTCACCGTCATCGCCACGCATCCCCCGCCGCCGATGAGCAGCCAAACCGCCGCCATCTGGCAAAAGCAGTTCATCGAGATCGCGAAGTTCGCCTCGACCATCCCACACGACCTCATCGTCGCGGGCGACCTCAACGCCACCCCATGGTGCCACGGCATGCGCCTCCTCCAAACCGGCAGCGGCCTTGAGTTCCGCACCGCTGCCCCCGTCTGGCCGCCCACCTGGGGCCTCAACCTCCCCATGATGATCCCCATCGACCACGTCCTCGTGAAAGGCGAACTCAGCATCATGCAGCGCACCATCGGCACCGATGTCGGATCGGATCATCGACCTGTTTTGGTCAGGTTGCTCCGGCTGGTCGATCGGCCTTGATCCAGAGAGCCGAGATCCAAAACCGGCAGGAACTTCCACCTGCTCATTCCTTTGAGGTCGGCCACACTCCGCGCCCATGATCCCGAACCTCATGAAAGGAGCCGCGCATGCCGCTGGATGAAGCCGTAGGCTGCTTTGTCGGCCTTTTACGCTTTTTCGCCTTCGCGGCGGAGGTTGTACTGGAGTGGTGTGGTGAGTGGTTTCTCGGCTACATCGGCAAATGGACGCTCTACACCCTCTCGCTGGGGCATTGCGACCGCGACCACGAGGACGGCGTGAGCATCTTGACCGGGTTGCTGGTTTGCATGAGCCTGGTCGTACTTGGCGTTTGGCTGCTTTGACTTTCACCACTGTAGGCCTGTAGATTCGCGTGCATGCATCAATCACGACTCCTCTTCATTTTCGCAGCGGTTATTTGGCTGTCTGGATGCAAAAGCACTGATACCCAACCTGAAAGCGAGTCTTCTGAAGTCATCGGCAGCGCCAGCATGGATGCAGATCGGATGATAACAGTGATGCTCCGAGCGGAAGACGATCATAGAATAATGGGGAATGCCGCCTTCTTCATGAACCCAGATCACAAGGACTACCACACGACGATCCAGCACGTCGGCGGTCTGAAGCCGGGACAATCCAAGCCCTATCCGGCTTGGCCAGAAGACCAAACGAAGGGCAACTGAGTCTCCAAAGACAAAAGCGCCTCCCCTGCCCCGTAGGTTCACACGACATGAACCTGCGTCCCCTCATCCTCCTCGCTGCCGCGCCTGCTTTCGCGGCGGATGCCCCGCGTCCGCTGAACTTCGCGAACGACATCGTGCCCATCCTCACCAAAGGCGGCTGCAACAGCGGCGGCTGCCACGGCAAGGCGGGTGGTCAAAACGGGTTCAAGCTCTCGCTGCTCGGTTTTGAGCCGCAGGAGGACTATGAGCACATCGTCAAAGAAGCACGCGGCCGCCGTGTGTTTCCGGGATCGCCGCAGCAGAGCCTGCTTTTGACGAAAGGCACCGCGCAACTCCCGCACGGCGGCGGGAAGAAGCTCGATCCGAACTCCGAGGACTACGCCGATCTCGTGCGCTGGATTCGCGAAGGCATGCCCTATGGCAAGGACAGCGACCCCAAGATGGCCAGCATCCGCGTGGAGCCGCCGATGCTCACCATGCCGCTCAAAGGCGCCCAGCAGCTCAAGGTGACCGCGCATTACACCGACGGCTCCACCCGCGATGTGACGAAGCGGGCGCTTTATGAAGCGAATGAGAAAGCGATGGCCGAAACGAGCGAAACCGGCCTTGTGACCCTCTTTGACCTACCCGGCGATGTCGCCGTGATGGTGCGCTATCAGGGTAAAGTCTCCACTTTCCGCGCCACGGTGCCGCTGGGGGCTCCCGTGGCCACTTTGCCGCCAGTGAGCAACTTCGTGGACGACCTCGTCTTCGCCAAATTGAAGACCATCGGCATCCCGCCCTCTGAAATCGCCGATGACGGCACTTTCATCCGCCGCGTCACGCTCGACATCGTGGGCCGACTGCCGACCGCGCCGGAGATGAAGGACTTCATGGCCTCGAAAGACGCCAAGAAGCGCACCACGCTCGTCGATCGCCTGCTCGACAGCCCAGACTACGCGGAGTTCTTCGCCAACAAATGGAGCTCGCTGCTTCGCAATCAGCGCACGCAGCCCGTCTATGCACGCGGCACCTATCTTTTCTGGCAGTGGATTCGCGACAGCATCGCGGACAACAAACCTTATGACCGCTTCGTGCGTGAAGTCGTCGCTGCAGCGGGCGACATCGACCACAGCCCGGCCGTGGCCTGGTATCGGCAGGTCAAAGAGCAGAAGCAGCAGATGGAGGACGTGGCGCAGCTCTTCCTCGGCACCCGCATGCAGTGTGCGCAGTGCCACCACCACCCCTTCGAGAAATGGAGCCAGCAGGACTACTATGGCTTCGCCGCCTTCTTCGCGAATGTGGCCCGCAAGCCCGGTGCCTTCACCGGCGAAGAAATGATCTACAACAAACGCGGCACCGCGCAGACCGTGAACATCCGCACGAAGCAGCCCGTGATGCCCACCAGCCTCGGCGGCAGCGCTTTGAAGCTCAAACCCGAGCAGGACCCGCGTCACTCCCTCGCCGAGTGGATGAGTGCCAAGGACAATCCCTTTTTTGCTCACACGCTGGTGAATCGTTACTGGAAGCACTTCTTCAATCGCGGCCTTGTCGAACCCGAGGACGACATGCGTGAGACAAACCCACCGGTGAATCCCGAGCTGCTCAGCGCCCTCGCCACTGACTTCATGAAAAGCGGTTACGACATGAAGAAACTCATCCGCACCATCACCACGAGCACCACTTACCAGCTCAGCGCCGTGCCGAATGCGCACAACGCCAAAGACCGCCAAAATTTCAGCCGCTACTACCCGAAACGCCTCAACGCCGAGGTGCTCTACGACGCCGTGAACACGCTGCTCGATGTGGAAAGCAACTTCGCCGGCCAAGCCCCCGGCACCCGCGCCGTGGCGCTCCCGGACAACAGCTACAACCAAAGCACCTACTTCCTCAGTGTCTTCGGCCGCCCCGATTCATCGAGCGCCTGCGAATGCGAACGCACCCAAGAAGCCAGCCTCGCCCAAAGCTTGCACCTGCTGAATGCCGCCGACATCCAGACCCAGCTCGCCCGTGGCAATGGCCGCGCCGACATGCTCACCAAGGACACCCGCCCCGACGACGACAAAATCACCGACCTCTACCACATCGCCCTCAGCCGCGACCCGAACGCCAACGAAGTGAAATTCGCCCGCAGCCATCTGGAAAAGAAAACCAACGGCAAAACCGGCGACGTGGCCTTCAAAGGCAAAAAAGAGGCTTTTGAAGACATCTTGTGGGCCTTGCTGAACACGAAGGAGTTTTTGTTCAATCATTGATCGCCGTCTCCAGCGGAGCGCGGACGCCCTCGTCCGCATTCATGAAATGGAAAACTCAGAATGAAGAAAGTCACTAGTCCCATGATTCGCCGCACGTCTGCTTCCTCATGCGCATTCAAACTCGCGACAGCGTCCTGGAGTGCGCTGGCCCTCCAGCGCTTTTCGGGAGTCCGCAGGCCTACGAAAAGCTCCAGAGGACTGGAGCACTCCAAAACGCTGTCGCGCCTTTTCGGGCTTTGCGTGTTGATTTGCTCGCCCCTTGTATCGAACTCCTATTCCCAAGCCATCTTCCCCTCGCCCGTGCTCACGAGCCTTTCACCGCTCGGTGGAAAGCCGGGGACGAGTGTGGAGCTGACGCTGCGAGGAACGGATCTTGATGGGCCGAAGGCGGTTTTGATTGGAGATCGCGCGGTTCCGATCACGGCGGTGACGAAGGCGGCGCTGGTGCTGCCTGCGGACATGCCGGATGGCCTTCATGATTTGCGTTTTGTCGGTCGATATGGCGTGAGCAACCCGCGGGTGTTTCAGGTGAGCAAGCATGCAAGCGTGGAGTCGCCAGGAACGAACGCTAAGCCGGACAAGGCGCATGCGGTGAAGGTCGGCGATGCGATTCAAGGTGCGTTCAAGGCCACGACGCCGCAATGGTTCAGCTTCGAGGCCAAGAAGGGCCAGACGATCACCGCGAGCTATGACGGGCAGCGCTTTGACACACGCACGGAGCTGCTGGGGGCGATCACGGATACGCAGGGACGCGAGCTGGCCCGCATGAAAGCTGGTGTGCTCACTTTCACCGCCCCTGCGGATGGCAGTTACCGGCTGCGGCTTCATGAGCTCATGCATCGCACGGGGGATGATTATGCTTTCCGCGTGGTGCTGGGTGTTTCGGTGCCGCCGGTCGGAAAGACCAGCCCGATCGGACCGATCTCCATCGGTGGAACGGTGAAAGGCTCCTTCGCGGGTATCCACAGCTTTGATCTGCCATTCAAAGCCGGGCAGCGTTTCGTCATCCAGGTGCTCTCGCATCAGCTCGGGCATGCGACGGACCCGCATCTGGTGATCGAGAATCTCAAAGCGGACGGCAGCACGACGGCACAGGCGGAGGTGGCGGATGCGCCGGTGATCACGCCGGCTCCAGGACTGAAATTGGAGAATCGGGACCCCGTCTATGCGTATGAAGCGAAGGCCGATGGCACCTTTCGCATCACTTTGAACGACAACTTTGCCACGACGCTGCCTTTTGAGCTGCGCATCAGCGAAAAGGCGGAGAACAGGCTCATCGCGCTCTACAGCTCGCTGCCGAAGGCGGCGAACGCGAAGAATGCAGAGATCGGTTATGCGAATGTCCTTCGTGGCGGCATTCATGCGCTGGAAGTGGTGGCGATGAATCGCAACTCACTGAGCGAGGCCATCGAATTGAAGGCAGAGAAGCTGCCAGCAGGCCTGACGAGCCTCGGCGGCTTCATCGGCAAAGGGCAATCACTCGGCTACATCGCCTTTCAAGCGGCGGCGGATGCTCCGACAGGTGCGAGTGTCGTCAGCAGCGTGCCAGAATCGGCCTGTGTGAGTTTTGCCGTCGCAGACGCTGCTCGTGACAATGTCCTCATCCGCCGCAGCGGCCCGCCAGCATTCGGCGTGAGCAGTTTGAGCACGCCAGCGCTGATCGTGACGGAGAAGACGGACCTCCTCGAAGTGCCTAGGGACGGAAAGCTGGATATCGCGCTCAAAGTGACGCGTCACGCTGAATTCAGCGATGCCATCAAACTCAAGGCGCTGGGCCTCATCGACGCGGCGAAGGCTCCCGAGGCCGACATCCCGGCAAAAGCGGTCGCAGGCAAGTTCACGCTCGATGTGAAGACGCTGAAGCTCGCTCCGGGCGAATATGGCTTTATCCTTCAAGGCCCCGCGAAGATGAAAGTCCGCCGAAACCTCGAAGAACTGGCCGAAGCCGAGAAAAAGGCCCAAGAAGCCGCCGAAGCCCTCACGAAGGCCAAAGCCGACCCATCGCCCAAAGCCGCTGAGCTCGTGAAAACCGCCGAAAAGGCCAAAACAGAGGCTGACAAGGCCGTGAAGGATCAAACGACAAAGGCCGCGCCCAAAGACGCGACCTTCATCGTGTGGTCCAATCCCATACGGGTGCGGGTGGTGGCCAAGAAATAAGCGGGCTCAGGCCAGTTTGAGCTCAGGACGAGCTTCGATGGCCTTGCTGAGGCCTGGCCAGCCGCCAGGGCGCTGGGTCTGGAACATCGTGAGGTAAAGAGCAACGTGCTTCGCAGGATGGGCGGCGACGAGAGCGGCGACGGCGGCCTCGGCCTTGTCGTCGGCAATTTCGGCCGGCAGCTCCGTGATCTCGCCTTTGCCATCATGAGCGATGCCGACGCCGTCGAGGAAGGTGGTGAGCATGTCCGCCTTGCCTTTGAGGAGCCAGATTTGGAAGATCTGCTCAGTGACGCCTTCGTTGGTACGGAGGCGGAGCTGTTCTAGAAGCCAGGCGGCCTGCTTGTCCTTCGATCTCTCATAGATGAAGGAGGGGCGCAGTTTGCGCTGCGGGGCGAGGGTGTTGATGATGGCCTTGTAGGCGGGACGCTGATCGTCCTGCATGTAGCGCATGAGCTGCATCTGCATTTCGGGGCCGATGGCGGAGAGAATCTGGTTGGGTGTCATGGGAAAGGCGGCCCGGTGAGTACCATGCGGGCGGGAGAGAGGCAAGATGGGGAATGATGAAGACGAAAAAAAGGAGCCGACCTTTTGAGGGATCGGCTCCGTGGGAGGGATGAGGCCAAGCGGGGCAGACAGGAGTGCCTGCCTCACGATTTAGCCGATGGTGGGCAGCTCGAAACCGGCGGCGTATTCGTCCTGAGCGAGCTTGTTGGCCTCGGCGGCGAATTCACCGGTGAACTTCTCGGTGGCGGGATCGAAGTCGAGCCATGGACCAGCACTGATTTTTTCAGCGGCGAGGTCGATCTTGTTGGCTTCGAGGTTAGCGATGAAGTCGGCGAGGGTTTCCTGGCCGGCTTTATCGGCGGCGAGACGCTCCTGGACCTCAGCATTGCTGATCTGCTTGCCGAGACGGTAGGAAACGTTGGCGAGCTGGGCGAGCGCGGCGGCGTGGTAGCCATGAGCGACGTGCAGGTTGCTGTTCACCAGCTTGCCGGCGCGGACGCTGTCGATGAAGTTCTTCATGTGGTCTTTGCCCTCATCGAAGTTTTCGAACTTGGTGAGGGTCTGGCCTTCGTTGTCGTAGGCCTTGGACTCGGCGACGAAGCCGCCTTCGCAATGGATGACGTTGCCGATGCGGGGTGCGCCGGTCTTGCCGTTGATGCGGAAGACGGGCTCGTAGCCCTTGGCCCAGTTCATGTCCTTCATGGGAAGGCCGCGGTTGTCGAAGAGCATCGGGGCGCCTTCGGCCCACTGGTAAAAGGCGAGCTGGTTGTTGGCGGATTCGCCATCGTCATCGTAGCCCCAGCGGCCGCCGAAGCTCATGACGCGCTTTGGAAGGAGGTCGGGATTGCCGAGGCCCCAGCGGGCGACGTCGAGCTGATGTGGCCCTTGGTTACCGATGTCGCCATTGCCGTAGGCCCACTGCCAATGCCAGTCGTAGTGCATCTGCTCACGCTGCACGGGCATGACGGGACGAGGGGCGGACCAGAGCTTGTAATCGAGATCGACGATCTGTGGCTTGCCGCCGGTATCGCGGAAGGTGCCAGCGATGCGGCCAGCAGCATCGGGCTGGGTGGCGGCAGCGACTTTACCGATGGATTTGCGGGCTTTGAAATTGATGCCACGGGAGAGCTGGACTTTGCCGATGGCTCCCGTCTTGATGTAATCCATGGCGGCCTGCCAGCCGGGGGAGGAGCGGCGCTGCATGCCGTGCTGGACGATCTGCCCCTTCTTTTCGACGAAGGCGGCGGCTTCGACGAGTTTGCGGCCTTCCCACATGTTGTGGCAGACGGGCTTCTCGACGTAAACGTGCTTGCCATTGGCGATCGCGGTCATGGCGATGAGCGTGTGGCTATGGTTCGGCGTGGCGATGGTGACGGCGTCGATTTCCTTGTCAGCACAGCACTCACGGAAGTCGCTGTACTGCTTCACGGTGATGTTTTTCTTGGCGAGGGCGGCGACGTGCTTTTCCATCACCTTGTTGTCCACATCGCAAAGGGCGACGATGCGCACGCCTTTGATGCCGAGGAGGCTGGAGATGTGACCTGCACCACGAGCATTGAAGCCGATGACGGCGACGCGAACGTCGTCATTGGCGCCGATGGGGGCGGAGTAGGAGGGAAGGACGGCGAGGCTGGCCGCGCCGGCAACAGTGCCGCGAACGAAGGTGCGGCGGGTGGTTTGGGTGGTGTTCATGATGGTGAGAGCGAGGTTAAACGAGGGAAAAGAGCGGTTTTCGCGGGTTGTGTGCTGAAAATGCAAAACGCCCCGCTAGAGCCAGCGGAGCGTTTTGCACTGAAATGGGATTTTTGGGAACTAAAAACTAAAAACCAGCCTCTAGCTTCAGTTGCGACGGCGGCGCATCATGAGGCCGAGAAGGCCGAGAAGCAGCAAGAGAGCACGAGAAGGCTCGGGAACCACGATGATGGAGATGGTGCCAGTGGTGAAGAGGGCGCTGTAATCCCAATCAAGGTTCACATCAAGGGTGGGAGCTGAGATGGCATTGAAGCCATTCGTGCCCTGAACCGGGGTGGAACCAGCGGCGACGCCAAGCCAATCGAAGATCTTCCACGAGTCGCCTGCGACAAAGGAGGTAGCGGTGAGACCCGTGGTGATCGTAAGGGTGCTGGAACCACCAAAGATCAGATTGGACCAATCTGGCGCATTGACGACGAGCTGATCCGCCGCCGTATTGCCATTCAGCGTGCCAGTATTGATATTGGTGAAGAGCTGGAACTGGGTGGCACCGTTTAGGGCAAGGGAACCCGTGCCACCGACGGTGAGAGCCAATGCAGTACCACTGGAAGCTGCAGGCATGCCAGCATCAAGGGTGCCATTGATGGTGATGTTGTTGTTCGAGCCAGCAATGATGGAGCCTGTGCCGCCGAGGGTGCCTGTAGCGGAGACCGTAACCGGGCCAGAACCGGTGGCGGAGCCGGTGGTGTTGGTGGCAAGGAGCGTGCCTCCGTTGATGGTGACGCTACCCGTGTAGCCAGCCTGCGCCGAAGTAAAGTTCAGCGTGCCATCTCCTTCTTTGGTGAGATTCGCGCTACCCAAGATCGTGCTGCTGATGGTAGCCGTGGTCCCGGCGTTGGTTTCGATGCTGCTGGCGGCGGAAACGGTGATCCCGCGATTGCTGTCATCAAGGGTCAGATTGGCCGTGGTGAGCAACGTGCCGCCGTTGAGAGTAAGCTGGTCGGCAGTCGGAGCACCTGGGTTTGCACCGAGGTTGGTCTCATCGGAGATGGAGAGCTTGCCGGCGTCGATGATGGTCTTGCCGGTGTAGGTATTCGGTCCTTCGAGGACGAGGACGCCAGCTGTCGTCTTGGTGAGGGTGCCGCCGCCATTGAGCTCACCGAGGTTTCGCAGGGTGCCGGAGTGGGCCGCGAGGGTGATCACGGCGCTGCCACCGCCGATCGAGTTGCCATTCAGATCCAGCGTGCCGCCATTGACGGTTACGGTGGCATTCTCCGTGCCAGCACCGCCCGTGCGGACGATGTTGCCGGTAACTTCCACTGTGCCGCCCGTGATGACCATGTTGGAGGTGGCGGTGCGCCCGGAAACAGCATTCGCCATGTTCACGGCGGTGCCGCTGCCGGTTCCGAGGGTCACATTACCGCCGGTGATGTTGAGATCGGCAAGGACCGTGCCTCCGGCGCTGGTGTTCACCGCCATGTTGAGGGTGCCAATGGCCACAGTGGGCGTGCCGGGCGCGGCACTGTCCCCCAAATTGACCGTCGCAGTGGCATTGCCCGTACCAGTGCTGGTGCGGCTGGCCATGTTCAGCGCGGTGACATCCAGCGTACCTTGATTGAAGCTCAGAGTCGCAGTGGCTGCGTTGGCTCCCTGTGTGCGGGAGGCCATGGTGACGGTGGAGGCCGAAACATCGGCGGTATGTCCCGTCAAGTCGATAGAGCTGGAGATGTCGGTGGCGGTAGTGCCAGTCGTGTTCACCATATTGATGGCTGCACGGCCCGAACCATCCGAGGCGCGGATCGTCACAGCACCCGTTGTATCTCCAGCGTCGAAAATCACCGAACCACTGGAGCGTATCGTAGCCCCAGCCGAGCCGACGTTGATGATGTCGGCGTTGATAAGGTTGGTCCCACTCCCCAAGGTAAGGGTGTGTATGGAACCGCCACCGCTGCCATCACCGATGCGGAAGTTGGCTGCCGTGATGGTATTGTTGGCCGCCAGCTTGAAGGTGGAAGGATTGAGCGTGGCGCCAGTGTTGTTGTCCCCCAGTCGGAACGTGCCAGCGCCCAGATTGGCCGTGAAGTTGGTCAGTCCGGTGAAATCGACATCCACGTTGTTTTCGTTGGTGGCACCCGTAGCCCCACCCACCTGGAAGTTGGCACCAGCACTGTTCACGAGGATCGAACCTCCACCCGAGGCAGTCACCGCCGTGCTCGATGCATTTGCATCCACACCAAGTGTTACCGCCCCGTTGACTGTGAGCGTCTTGCCAGTTGTCACAAGGATTTGGTTGGTCACCGTGTTGGTGGTGGATTGCACCGTCAGTGAACTGATGGTCTGATCAAAACCATTGAGGTCTAAAGTGCCGGCGGTCGTACCCGTGCCGACGCGGACAGTGGTAGTGGTGGGCAAGGCATCGTTGATGCCAATCTTGAGTGTTCCCTGGTCGATCTGGGTGACTCCGGTGTAGCTACTGGCTTGATTGACCATCCAGGTGTTTGCATCAGTCTTGTTCAGGGTCAAAACACCGCCATTCTCCTGAATGGCACCGATGGAGTTGACGAGCGCAGGGTCAGAACTGCCCCGCAGGGTCAGGGTCTTGTTGCCAGCCATCTCAAAACGTGCTCCACCGAGACCTAGGGCACCCGTACCATCGGCATCCAGGGTGACGCCGCCAGTGGTGCCTTGCATGCCAACCACCCGGTTGCTGCTGTGGCCAGTGCCGGTGTATTGCAAAGTCGTCGCTGCGGTGGTGAGGCCCATGCGGATGATGCCCGTCTCAGCGTTAGAGGCATTGCCGAGCGCACTGGCTCCGCCGCCGACATTGGTGATGCTGTTGATACTGAGGGTGCCCGCCTGGATTTCCGTGGTGCCAGTGTAGGTGCTGAGTCCGGTGAGAGTAACAATATTTGCCTGTGACTTCAGCACGCCGCCGTTGCCTGCCAAGATCGCATTGATCGCAGTGTCTCCCGTGTGATTCAAGGAGAAGCCCGTGGAGGCGGTGATGGTGCCGGTGCCGGTGATGGCTGGGCTGGCACCCGAGGTGCTGACGAGGCCGTGGCTGATGTTGTTGGCACCTAGGGCAAGGGTCGCCCCCGCACCGATGCTGAGATTGCCGCCAACCCCGAGGGCATTGGCCGCACCGATGGTGATCGTGCCGGTCGTGAGCGTGGTCGCTCCTGTCCGGGTCGAGGTCGCGTTCAGGGTCAGGTTACCTGCGCCGAGCTTTGTGAAGGATCCGGCACCCGATCCGAGACTGTTCGCCAGCGCAAGATCAATGCCATTGGTATTGAGCGTGCCGCCACCGAGCAGGAAGCTGATCGTGCGGGTGGAAAGGTCATCCGTCAGACCTGCGCCGAGGCGAAGGGTGCCACCAGCGAAGACAAGCCCGCCCGTGCCGCCGCCGATGTTGTCCAGGTCGGCGATTTCGAGGGTACCCTCATTCAGGGTGGTCTTGTTGGCTCCACCGCCAGCGGTGTTGACCTGATTCAAGACGAGGGTGCCACGACCGGACTTGGTGATGTCGGCACTGGAGGTGAGCGGTGAGGCGATGGTGGCTGTCAGGGTGGAGGTGGTAGCCGCCGAGGAGGGGTTCACGACATGAATGACATACTCATTGGTGCCACCCACGGTGATGCCGCTGTTGAAGCCGCCAAGCGTCGTGTCGTAAGCCGTGCTGTCCGCGCCGCCCGTGACGGTGAACATCAGCGCACCACTGGTGATAGGCAGAGTCTGACCCTCACCCGTTCCAGTGACGTCGAGCCCGGCGAAGGCGGTGTTGTTAAGGATCAGGGAGTTCACCGTGGCCCCGGCGATACCAGTAAGATCCGCGCCGAGTGATTCGCGGACGTTGCCACCTGCCGCAGCCGCGCTGAAGGTGGAAAACTCATTGGTGAGGCTCAGCGGGACAAAACCGCGGTTGTCCACATAGGAGAGGAAGGTGTTGCCCATGTTGCCATCGGCAAGACCGGCCGTGGTAGCCTCTCCAATAGCCCACGGAATGATGCTGACGTTTTTGGCGGTGCCGCCGATGACTCCGCCGCCGCCGACATTGGCTGCTAGCATAGCCGCGTCATTAGCATCAGTGACTTTGAACTGGCTGCGTCCGGCTGCATCTGCGGTGGCCCCGAGATTGCGTCCGCGGACGTTCACCGTGGCAGAGTTGTTCCGTGTCCAGCCGGTGGAGACGATGCGAGACTGGGCGGAGGTGCCGCCGCTGGCTTCCAGGCTGAGGTAGTTGGCTCCGCTGTTGAAGGTCGTGGCACCGATCGTCTCGACGGCATCGTCGTCGTCATTGTTACGATTCGCCAAGCCGCGCACGATGGTCTGCCCGCTGAACGATCCCGCAGCGGAGTTCAGGGTGAAGGTGGCGGTGTCGCTGATGCGGTCCGTGGTGTTGTTCGCCGCGTCGTTGTCGAGCAAGAAATTGCCCGCACCGTTGATAGTGAAGGCAGTGGCGGAGCCGAGACGGGCGGTATCGCCGCTGAGCTGGAACAAACCGCCGTTGACGGTGACCGAACCAGTAAACAGACCAGTGCTTGTCTGGCCGTTGTAATTGAGGTTGCCGGTGCTTCCAGTGTTTAGAATAATGGCCCCAGATCCAGTGAAACGACCGGAGTAAACAGTGCTAGCACTTTGATTGATGGAAAGGGCGAAGCTGCCGACGTCCACCATCCCATAGTCGGAATTGTCATTGCGGCGTCCTCCCTGGAGACGGCCAATGGTTTCATTGGAAAGAAGTTCCAACGTGCTGTTGCTGCTGGCGGAGAGTGTGACCAGTGAGGTATCGCCGATGCCATTGCCGCCACTGACTTGGAGAGTACCGTTCTGAATTTCAGTCAGACCCGTGTAAACGTTATTTCCGCTGAGCTGGAGCGTGCCGTTACCGGTTTTGAACACTATGTGATTGATGCGTATGTCTGAGTTGATCTCAAAAGCTGCCGTGCTGTCCTGGGTGATCACCAGCTCTGGCGTGGCTACCACCGTTCCAGAGAAGAGGGTACCACTCGATAGGCTGGGAGTGCCGCCGACGTTGTTGGTGACGAGGATACCGCCGCTGTTGATACCCAGCACGCCTGTCGTTGCCAGAGAGATGTCGGATCCGGCGGCCGCATTAAATCGCAGACTGTTAATGTAGCTTTTGTCCACCGTGCCAGTGAATCCAGCCGAGTCACTGATGTTCTCACCCGTGAGCCAGGAGCCGGCCGCATCCTGGAGCGTGGTGGCCGCAGCAACGATATTGCCATCCACGGCATTGGTCGCATTGCGGGCAAAAAAGGTGCCAGTGCCGTCATTGACTGTGGCCCAGGCTCCCAAGATCGCATTCGGAGCGGTGCCGATCGTGTTTAGTGTATCGGTGGTGATGCCGTTGGTGACACTCTGAGTCCCGGTCGGCAAATTGAAGCGGATGGTGCCATCCTGGGCATTGATCGCGCGGGTGATGGCATTCAGGTTGAGAACGGCTTCCTGCCCTGTACCTGGAGTGACCGTGATGACGTTGGCACCTCCAGAGCCGAGAGTGAAACTGGCCACGGTTTGCGCCGTAGCGGCTCCATTGTTGCCGACCAATGACAGATTACTTCCCCGCATGTCGAGCTGGGAGGCGGCGCGGAGCTTGGTGGTGTTGCTGGCCGTGTAGTCTAGGACGAGTGTTCCCTCGTTGATGATGGCCGCTGTGGTGGTGGCAATGCCGCTGTTATCGCCTTTCAAGGTGACGATGCCGGGGCCATATTTATTAAACGGCGTCGCGGCTGTGCTGTCCAAATTGGCGTTGATGGTCCCGCGATAGAGTTCGATGCCCGTCGCGCCGTCGATAGTGAGAGTCCCCGTGCCATCAATCCGGCCTGAACGATCAGCAAGACGCTCACCGAGGATCAGCCGGAGGAAGGTCTGATTGAAGCCGTTCATGTTCAGAACAGCCTCCGCTCCACCAGCACTCTGCGCTAAATAAACACCCGTGTCGGCAAACCCGGTCATGGTTCCGGTGGCACCCAAGTTCACCGTGCCTCCGTTGGTGATCTGGAGCAGATTTCCAGTGCTGCTTCCAAAGGCCAACACTCCGGCCGTATTGAGGTTCAGAATGGTCGTCGTGCCACTCACAGTGACGTCATCCGAGATGGTCGAAGCAGCTCCCGACAGCGTCCAAGTCCCGCCGTTGACGGTAAGATCCGAGGCTGTTCCCGTTGCCTGGGTGATCCCGGCCGTGATCTCACCTTCACTACCCGCCAAGCCTGAAAGAGTGAGACTGTTGTCCAAGGCCTGAGTGATGACACCGGTGTAGGTGATTTTGGCACCACCGGTGCCATTTGCCGAAAGGGTGGAAGAAGCCGTCGTGGAAATCGGGCGATCCGTTGTTTGGCTGGCCGAACCGATGAAGCGCAGGTTACCACCGCCCATCGTGATGGCAGTGCCCTGGCCCAGGCTGCTGGCCGCACCGCTGATTCCGGTCACGGTGTCGAACTCCGCGACACCCTCTCCCAAGGCAAAGTTCCCAGAGAAGGTATTCAGGTTGGAAAGGCGAACAATTGTGTTTGTCTGAGCCCAAGCACCTGCGTCATCATTGATAGCGAGTGCGTAACCTGAACCACCATCGGAAATCACGCTGGAGATGTTAAGCAAGGAATCCGCATCTCCACCTGAGACGGAGATGCTGCTGTTACCACCAAGAGTCACCCCACCTGTGATGTTTACGGCGCTAGCCGCGTCTGCTAGGAAGACGCGCATAGTCGCTCCAGTGCCTCCCGTGCCGAGGGTGAGGGCGCCGTTCTGATCCACGAGGTAATTCGCACCCAATGTGCCGCTGGTGTTGTCCACACTGAACTCACCGACCGCACCAGCAGCATAGGTCAGTGTGCCGGTCCGGGTGAGAGTGGAGCCATTAACACTCTGAAGCTGGAGACGTCCGAAGCTGTTGAAGGTGACGTCATTGGCGGTGAACAACGGGCTTACGGCCGCAGTCAGGAGCACTGTACCGCGATTAAAGAGAAGATCCCCGCTCCAGGTGCTGGCGGCGTTACTCAGTGTGAGCGTGCCACCCACTTGATTGCCGGTGCTAGCTGTGTTGTTACCATCAATGGTAAGGTTTCCTGCGCCACTTACCACGCCGGAGAGGGTGATGTTTCGTGCCGTTCCGGTTAGCGCCGTGTTCGAGTCGGCCATGTTAATAGTCGAATTAGCACTCACGTTAACGGCACCACTATAGGTTTGGCCGTTCCCGCCTGCTGAGAGAGTGCCTCCACCGAGTGTGAGGGCATTGGTCACCGTGCCTGCCGTGGCGTTGTTGAAGTAGAAGGCACCGCCTGTGTTAACAGCGACGTTGGCCCGCTTACCTGTGACACCCAGGGCGTCGATGCTCAGGATTTCCAAGTTGCCGTCGTTGATGGTGAAATCGGCGGTGTTACCGCTGTTGAAAGCGTTGTCAGCGGCGATGGAAACAGTCACTTTACCACTTCCAGTTTTGGTCACGTCCTTTTCCCCCTGCAATCCGCCGGAAAGAGTAAGCACGGAAGCTGCATCGGCCACATTCCAGGTTTGATTGGCACCGAGACGTAGAGGGGCCGAAATGATTACAGCCGCCGGGCCACCAGCGGTGATCCTGATCCCGTCCGTGGCGACTTGAGGAGCCACTTCAAGACGATTGGTGCTAACCGCCCCAGGAGCAATCGTGACGGAGGTTGGCGTCGTGGTGCCAGCTTCGAAAGTTAGGGAGTTGATTTTGATGTTCTGCTCCAACGTCGTGGTGAGAGGAGCAGCGGCTAGGCCATCGTAGCCAAAGACAACATCTGTACCGCTACCAGGTATGGAAGCCGCTGCAATGGTGCCCGCCTTATCGGTCGACCAGTTATTGGCGTTGGCGTTCCAAGTGTTGTTCGTCGAGCCTCTCCAGTAAGAGCTGCCTGTGATGAGCGTGCCGGTGGTGAGTTGGACGAGATTGTCATTCACCACCCAGCTGAAACCGGAAAAGCCGCCGGGCATCGCTCCTTGAATCATATTGCCTGCTCCAAAGGCGGTAATACCACCGTCCACAAGATTGAGAAGGGTGTAAGTGGTGTTAGGATTAAGGCCTGCATCCGTCAGGTTGAATGTAACGGTGTTTGCCAAGTTTAGCGTACCGGTAGTGACGAGCGTAAGTGTGTCCGTGTTCAGGAAGTCTCCCACGGCAAGTGAATCACCGACATTGAGATTCAATGTCGCCGTGCCAGTTCCTGCACCAAGATTCAAATTGGTGAGGTTAGAGAGAGCACTGCCGACTCCATCCAAAAGACTCAGAATGGATCCGCCACCCACTTCAATGCTGGTGATGGTTCCTGGTGCGGTCAAACCACCAGGGAGAGCCAAGGTGCTGTTACCCGTAGCGATCAATCCACTGGTACCATTCAGCGCCGAGTTGATGGTGAAAGAACCGCCTCCCGTGCTGCTGGTGGTACCTTGGTAGGTCAAGATCATGCCAGTCGGTAGCGTCAAGGCCGTGTTCCCGGTTTTCTCAATGGAGAGAGCCCCCGCACCCGAGTCGGTGATCGTGCGAGCCCCCGTATTGGTGATGCTTACGGTCGAGTTGTTCGCGCCGAGCCGGAGGGTGGCGGCTGAGGCTGCGGTATTGTCGATGATAACCGCACCATCTGTGGTAGCTGTGAACGCAGGGATCGTCTGAGTCGTGCCATTGAGGTCGATTCTAGCGGTGTCTGCGGTTGCGAGTTCGGGAGTTAGGGTCACACCGCCACTGCCAGTGAAGGTAAGGCTGGCTCCAGATGCGACGGCTACTGTTGGTGCCAGATTGGTAGTGAATGTCGTTGGGCTATCAATGGACACAATCCTCGATCCTGCGGGCACGTTGGTACCGCTGAAAATCTGTCCCACTACAAGGCCTGCTGTTGAACCCACCGTGTAGGTTGTGACTCCAATACCTGTGCCCGCAGTCGTCGGTGCCACAGCGGCACTAAAGGTCGTCGGGATGGCATTGTTGGCGGTGAACTTCAGAGTTCCGCGGTCAACGTCAACAGCCGTGCTGGTCTGGTTGAAGTTCGATGCGGCACCATTCGTACCGAGGGTTAAGGTCCCACCGCCATTCAGATCAAACCGAACGCCGAACGGCGTTGATGTCGTGAAGTTACCGTTGATGATTGTTTCTCCGGTACCGTCAATGGCCCAGGCGCGTAAGGCAGTCAACGAGTTGGCGGTAACTCCACCTGCAAAAGTCAGTGTCTTACCAGCGACAATGTTGTTGGTTGTGGTGTTGGCATTGTTTGCACCAGCCGCAAGATTGAGGGTCGAAGAGAAAGTCAGACTGTAATCACCCAAAAATCCAGCGTTGATATTGTTGTTATGAGTGATGGCATTTGCAATCGTGCGATCAGCACCATAGGCGAAAACATTGCCGTTGTTGAAAACCAAGGTTCCTACGCCAAGAGCTAGGTTGTCACCGATACCAAGAGCGCCCGCACTGGCGGTAGTGTTACCACTGTAGTTGTTGAGGCTGTTGGTCAGAATCCAGGTTGCCCCGCCGTCGATGGTGACACTGAGTGCATCCTCTCCATTGTTGGAAAGTTGGCTGGTGATCATGTTGCCAGCTGCGTTCGAGCCGCGCAGCAAAAGGGTCTTGGCCCCTGCAAGCATATCGTTGGAAACATTTTTCAAGATTAACGCGCCAGAACCATCTGCATAGATCGCATTAGCATGGTTAGTACCTGTGGCATTGAGGCGAATCTTTCGATCACTCTCTTCGCCCGCGCCCACATAAACAAGATTAACTGCCTGGGCACCCGCAGCGCCCAAAATGATGGCGTTGGCGTCATTCATGGTCACATTGCCAGCACCGACACTGGAAGTGCTCGGTCCCGTGCTGCCGCCAAGGGAGGAGACGACAAGAGTGCCCCCTGAGAGAGTGGTGTTGCCAGTGTAGCTGTTGGCCCCAGTGAGTCGCAGAACACCAGAACCGGCTTTGATGAGGCTACCGCCCGTTCCCGAGAGGACACCAGTCAGATTGGCATAATCGGCACCAGTTTGACCATTGTCATTCACGGTCACGGTTCGGGCGGCTGAACCAAGGTCGATGGCGTTGGTGAAGGTCACATCAGCGAGCGCGCTGGTGGAGTTCAAAATCAACGACTGTGTGCCACCGGTGCCGACAAAGCCGCCGCTACCCCAAGTCAGGCCTGCACCTGCATTCAAGGTCACCGTCAGTGCTGTTGAGTGGGCCGCAAAACCGCCGCTGCTGGTGGTGCCGCCCCAGGTGATGGTGCCCGAACCCGCTGCAGGCGTTGAGGCTAAGTTACGGGCGAAGACACCGGACATCTGGAGGATGCCGGTCGTCGTTCCTGAGCCGAGAATGATTGGGCTATTCGCCGGGAGAGCCCCGTTGTCGTTAAGCCCGAGGGTTCCTTCCGCGATGGTCGTAGCGCCAGTGTAGGTGTTATTGCTGTTGCCCAGGTTCCACTGGCCAGCGCCGGACTTCGTGATGGCCAAGGTGACGCCACCGCCGACTGAACTGTCAATGAGTTGAGGATCGAAGGTGTTGTCACCCGTTGAGGTGCCAGCAAAGGTCAGAATGGCATTCGCCGTGGTGTTGTTGACGATGGCACCCGTGTTGCTCCAAACGATCGCATTATTATTGGAAGCAGTGCTGGTCAGATTGGCTCCCGTCGCAGCAGCGCCGAGAGTGAAAAGTCGATCGGTGGTGGCTGAGCGGCTACCCAAAGTGAGGGCGTTGTCGATCATGCTGCCTCGATAATCAATCCCCGCCGTGGACCCGGTAAACACGAGATTAGCAGCATCACTGCTGGAAGCTCCGATGCCACTGTTAACACCACCATCAGCTAACGTATCCACAGTAACCAGTCCAGTGCCACCGATGGTGGTAATCCCCGTGTAAGAACTGACGCCGCTCCAAGTGGCTGCAGCGCCGCCTTTGGTGATGTTCAGTCCTCCAGAAAACACACCATTCCAAGTGCCACCGCCATTTTGAGTGAAGGTCTGGCCGGACAACCCGCTGATCGTCCCCGCTCCGTCCAGGGCATTGGCCACCGAGTTAGCTGCCGTAACACCCGTCAAAAGTTCAAGCGTCGCACCCTGCCGCACTACCAACGAGGCAGTCGTCGCAGACAGACGGGCCGCTGCCCCATCAAGACTCACCTTCCCCTCGTTGATCGTGGTCGCTCCGGTCTGAGCATTGGTGCCAAAAACCACCAGCGTTCCCGCTCCATTCTTCGTCAAGCCGCCGGTCGTCGTGCTGGAAATGTTCACCGGATTCGTCGCACTACCCAGGTTCAACACATCAGAAGCTCCGTTCACGCGGATGGCCACGTTCGTGCCTGCCGCCCCACCTTGAATCAGACGAGACGTCGCGCTGTCGCTTAGGATCGATGCCGTCCCGCCAGACTGCAGAATACCGCCAGTCGAGATCACCAAGTTTCCGCTGAGGGTGAGATTCTGACTGTTGGTGAGCAGCGACGAGATCGTGAGCGCTCCACTCGCAGTAGCTGCTGTCAACCGGTTGTGTGTCGTAGCCACCAAGGCAGGACCAGCATCACGGAAGCTGCCAGCCACTCCATAAGTGGGAGCCTGAACCACGCCTGCGGCGGTCGTTGTCGCGAAATTAGCGCCATTCACATACAAGTGTCCTTGGAAGTTTGTGGTGCCTGGGAGGTTCGTTGCCGTAGTAGCAACCTGTCCCGTCAGGGTGATGACGCCACCATTGGCACCGGTGGTGTCAAAGTTCACGCTGGAAGCAGCCGCCGTCGCTCCAAGGGAAGTGAAGGTCAGGTTGGAGGCAAATCCACCTTGCCCCAGAAGACGGACCGTGCTCGCGCCCGCCGTCGGGGTGAGCGCCCCAAGAGTTTCGGTCGTCGCCCCGGTCGCAACGCCCCGGAACTCCAAAGTGCCACCCGCAGCACCCGTGACGCCCTGATTACTGAAAACAACCGTGTTGGTGGCAGACTCCTTGATGACATCCGAAGCTGTGCCCGTCGCACGCAATTTCAGGGTACCTCCCTGGATTGTGGTTGCACCCAAATAAGTGTTCGCCGCATTCAGGACCCACGTTCCCGATCCCAACTTCGTCACACCGCCGGTACTCGGTGTCGTTTCCACCGGAATCGCCACATTGATGATGTTGTCTAGGGTGTTTGATCCTCCCAAGATCAGTGCCCCTGTGGTTGCTGCCGCAATCTTCGTGATCGCACCGTTCAAGATCACAGGATTTGCCCCTGCCTGATTTGCATAAATCGAATTCGCGCCGGACGTCGTGTTCAAAATGATCGGCTTGGCAGACGTCAGGCCGGCAGCCGTGCCCGTGCCAACACCCGTTCCACCAATGATCAGGTTGCCCCCAGTGGTCGTCGCGTTCCCAAGTGAAATCGACGCCGTCACCACGTTATTGATCGAGCGAAAATCCGTAATCCTCACCGCACCTGCTTCAATTGATGTGTTCCCAGTAAAGGTCCCACCGACCCCGTTGAGAATCAACTCTCCCGTTCCCTGCTTGATGACCTGCTTCGTTGTTCCTGTTGCCGTGATGTTACCAACGATTCGAGTATTACCATTTCCCGAAAACGTCAAATTACGCGCACTGGCGTCCGCATTGTTCCAAGCATCGCCAGTGAAAGTCAGCGCCCCCCCCATTTCATTGGCGATCGCAGTGTTACCATTGCTGCTTTCCTGAGACCATGCCTGGAGGGTCACCCCGAAACCGTTACGACTCCGGAAAGTGGCTGTTTGGCCTTGAGCGACACGGAAGAGACCCAGCGTTGTCAGCCCATTGACCGCATCCCCACCACCAGCCGGACCCGTGTAAACAACCGTGCTGGCGCGCAGATAAACGTTTTTACCTGTGGTTAAAGCATTGAAGTCTAGATTGGAATTGCTACGGAACTCCAAAACCCCACCATTCAGGTCGATCGGAGCGCTCGTTCCGGAACCCGTTCCGGCCCCAAAAACGCTCGTTCCCCCAACTGTTGCTTGGGTCACTCGAATCGAGCTTTGCTGGCCAACGCTCGAAGCAGCCGTTCGTATTGCACCAGTGAAGCCCGAGGCATTACCATTCAGAAAGAGAACCCCTGAGCCTGATTTTTCAAGAGTGCCGGTCCCAGTTATTGTGCCGCCGGTAAAACTGAAATCACCGACCCCAGCCGTGTTCACTCCACCCAAACTGGTGATGGTGGTGCCAAGTGTCCCGCCCACATTGAGGCTGCCAGAAATCGTCAAAGTTCCGTTCACGCTGTTAATACGGCTGTTACGGAAGCTGGCGGTTGGCGAAAGCGGCAGCGGGCTCACTGCCGATGCCAAAGTTCCCGAAAGCGTGTTGTTGCCCAAGCTCTGAATCGCGGCGCCACGATCACCAATGGGTCCACGGCCTTCGAAGTTGATGGCGCGTGAAAAAGTAAACCCAGCTGCAGTGCCATCCAGCACCAGCGAGCCCCCCGTGAAACCGATCGTATTCACATTCAAAGGAACATTATTCCCAGAAGTAATGCTAACAGCTCCCGTGCCGCCTAGAGCAGCCTCGTTATCGATGATGAGTGAGCCAGTCTGGATAGAGGTCGTCCCTGTATAGCTATTCAGAATATTGGTCAAGCGAGCTGAGCCACCGCCGGTCATCGTGAGTCCTGCTGTTCCCAAAAGCTGACTCGCAATGTTTGCGGATTCTCCTAGGTTGACGTCGAAAGTCGGTGTCGTGCCTGCCAGAGTCAAATCACCACCTGTCAGCGTGTAGCCGGAGCGATCAAAGCGCAACTGATTGGCATTGATGCCGCTGCTAAGAGTCACTGTCTTCAGTGTTGGCGGCAGCGAATTGGTCCCCGAAAAAAGGGCGATATCGGCGCTGGTGTTTCCCCAAGTCGTCAGCGCTCCAGCAGGCACGGGCCACCAATTCGAGGTCGCGATATCCCATGTGCCTGTTCCACCCAGATTTGTCCCGTCCACCAAGTTGCCTGCGTCGGAGCCATCTGTGTCCCAATGGTAGGTGGCCGCCTGGAGAGGCTGGCCAATTTGCCATGCTGCCATCAAGGAGGCCATCAAGGTGGCAAAGATCCTGCGGTGGGTGCGAAAGTATTGAATCATAGGTTGGACCGGCTAATTTAAACGTCGAAAATAACAACTCTTCGACTCACTGCCTATCCAAATTTTCGGCTGAAGATGAACTTTTTCTTTTCGGTCGATTGCTTGGGCTGCCTTTAGCGTGGCGCTTAGTGCTCAATTTGCTCTGATTTTAAGCCCAAATGCCCTTCATCGATTCAGATGAAGGGCTCCTAACAAGGCTTCAGAGACGCTCTACTCGTTCAATTTCACCACCGCTAGCCCGTCCCGAATTTCAAATTGGCGGATGCCCTTGAGGAACTTTTCCATCGCTGGGTCCACCCGGGCGGATTCATCCACCAGATTCATCCCCTTGATGTCTCCCACCCAGGCATTCGGGAGCGGCATGCCACCCACCGTCACGTCATCCACCTGGAGAGCCAGATCCCGGCTGGCATCGTTCAGATGCGCCACGAAAGCCAAGCTAGCCTTGATCTTCTGCTCGGCGAGCATCGGAAAATCCGCTGGGAGTTCCAAAATGATCGCCCCGGTGATTTTGCCGTCCTTGAACCTCACCTGCACATTCTCTCCCAGGTCGTTTTTCGCCAGCCAGGCATTCACTTCCTTCTCCGTAATCACCAGCGTGCGCTTTTCGAGGTCCGTCACCGGGGCGGCGTTTCCGCTAAAAACCGCCAGCTTTTGCTCAAAGGCTACTTCTTCCTGACTCGTCAGAGCCACCGGCTTGAACGGTGCCGGGTCGAAATTCGTCTTCCACCAAATGCCTGCCGAGGCTGCGGCGAAACCAGCGAGCCCGAGCAGGACACCAAGCGTGATCACCAGTGGATGCCGCCAAAAGGAGCGTTTCGGCAGGGTGGGACTGACGGAGGAAGCGAGAGGTACCGTTTGCATAGCGGGCGTTTCGATGTTCGCGGACCGATCCTATTCAATCGGCGCGAAAAAATCCAATGCCACCTTCCTGCCCAGTTTACAACCTCGGTGGGCTTCCTTGGAAAAACCATTCTCAAATCGCTCGAATGAATGGTTCACAGCCCCGTCGGGTGGTCCACAAACTGCCAGGGGATGCCAAATATCGCCTCGATGTGGGCGGCGAGCGCCTTCACGCCGAAGGTCTCGGTGGCGTAGTGGCCGCCGTAGAGGAGGTTGACGCCGAGCTCCTCGGCGAGCGTGTAACTCCAGTGTGGGCCTTCGCCGGTGATGAAGGTGTCGATGCCGTTCTTGGCCACCGTGGCCACCTCGCTGCCGGCGCCGCCGGTCATGATGCCGATCTTGCGGCACACGGAGGGGCCCGCGGCGCAGACATGCACCCGGGAGCCGGTGGCGGCTCCGAGGCGCTTCACCAGCTCATCGCGGCTGATTTCCGTCTCGATTTTCGCTCCGTTATCGGTGCCTTTGGTCTTCATGAAGGTGCCGCAGGACTCTAAACCGAGCGCACGAGCCACGCCGGCGTCGTTGCCGAGCACCGGATGGAAGTCGAGTGGCAGGTGGCAGCTGTAAACGGCCAGCCCAGCCTCGATAGCGAGCTTCATCTTTCGAAACACGGGGCCGGTCCAGGGCTGCGCGGTGTTCCAAAACATGCCGTGATGCACGATCAGCAAATCCGCGCCGAGAGCCACCGCCTTGCCGATGACCGGCAGCGTGGCATCCACGGCCGCGACGACCTTGCTGACCTTCCCCGAGGCGTTTTCGAGCTGGAGGCCGTTGTAAGCGTTCGCGTAATCCGGGATCTCCGCGATGCGCAATTCGGTGTCGAGGTAGGTGACGAGGTCGGCGAGATTCATGAGGGCGAAGTCATGGATCAGTTCGAGGCGAATTCAATCATCTGAGTTTGCCTCGGCGGCAGGCGTCGCTACAAAACTTCACCTGATCCCAATCACGCTCCCACTTCTTCCGCCACGCGAAGGGACGACCGCAGGCCACGCAGATCTTTTCCGGCAAATGCTCTTTGCGGACGCCACGCATGCCTCACGACTCTTTTTCGATGCGAATCATGACCTCGTTCCGGCGAAACGGGATCAGCGTCCACGGCGGGTCGTAGTAGGCGAAAAGCGGCTCGCCTTTCACGGTGAGCTTTTGGGCGGTCATCCAGGCACGAAGAGCCGCGATGGCGTTTTTCTCGTTTTCCGCATTCCGACCTCCGGGAAAGCGCAGCACCGCAAAACGGGTCGCCGGCCTATTGCTGAGAGAGACGGCATTGCCCGCAGGTTTGGGCACGCCCTTGTTCACGGTGGCCTGAGGCATGATGAAGCTCATCGTCTTCTTCTCCGTGGTGTTGTCGATGAGCACGGGGGCGGTCATCTCGATCTTCTCCTTTGATTCGTTCGATCCGGTGATGAAGCGGAACAACTGCCCAAAGCCACCGTTCATGCCATCCGCGCTCATGGGCGTCGTCGCCACTGTCAGCGCGGGATAATCACGGATCTCGATCTTGCCATCGGCGCGGACGACTTTGTATTCGGGCGTCTCGGTGGCGGCGCGTGAGTTGGAGGCAAACCAAAACGCGACGAGCGCGATGGGAAGCAATAGGAAGAAGGTCATTTTCTTTTTCATGGCGGTCTCAATCTAGTTTCTGCGGCACCTTCACGAGCTTCGCGGGATCGTAACCCTGCTGCTGCATGCGTTGCAGGATGCCCTGGTAGGTCTTTTCATCGAGAACCTGCTTCCTGCTCAGCACCCACGCCAGCTTGCGCGAGGGATAACCAATCACCGCCCATTGATACTCGGCATCGAGGTCGATCACGAGAAAGGGCACACGGAAGGGCCACACGAACTGCACGCGCCACTCGGCGTTCGTTGCCTTGTCATGCACCCAGGCGACGCCTTTCCACTCCTCGAGCGGTGCATCGAGCGAGCCGCGGCGGAAGAGATACGAATTTTGTATGCGGCCATCCGGACGCAGCGCATAGCGGTCGAGCGTGCCGACCTTTCCCTTCTCCAGCGAATAGGGGATGTGCGCAAAGACATACCAGTCGCCCATGAAGCGCGGCAGATCGAGCTGAGGCACCGTCTTCAGCGGCGGACGGGCACAGGAGGCGAGCATGGAAAGCATGAGGGCAAGGAGGAGACGTGTTTTCATGAAAATTCAGTGGGCAGGCCGATGGCTTCCCAAGCGGTGCGTTCTTTTTCGAGCCCCTCGGCACGGCGGCGGGCTTTGTCGTTGGCGTATTTGCCGAGCACGAGACGCAGCGGCGGCGATTCGGCATCGGCGATGGCGAGAATGGCCTTCGCGGCCTTGGCGGGATCGCCGGGTTGCTTGCCGTTCATCGAGGCGATGAGGCGGCCAAACTTGCCCGAGGTGCCGTCGTAGTCCGAAATCGGCTGCGAGGCCTTCTCGAGGCTCCGCGTGACGAAATCCGTGCGAAACGGTCCGGGTTCCACCAACGTGACGCGAATGCCCAGCGGGGCCAGTTCGAGCCTCAAACTCTCACTGAGAAACTCCAACGCGGCCTTCGCGCCGCCATAAACGCCGAAGCCAGGGTAGTTCGAGATCGCCGCCGCCGCGCTGAGGTTGATGATGTGACCGCTTTTTTGCGCACGCAGCATCGGCAAGGCCGCGCGGATGACGTTCAGTGGCCCGAAGAAGTTCGTTTCGACATTCCGGCGGATTTGATCGTCATCACACTCTTCCACCGCGCCGATGAGGCCGTAGCCCGCGTTGTTCACCAGCACGTCAAATGTGCCTGCCTCCGCGAGGGCCTCGCGGATGTTGGCCGCGTCGGTCACATCGAGCGTCAGCACGCGGCAGGCCTCGCCTTCGAGATCGGCGATGCTGCGCACATCGCGCGCCGTGGCGATGACACGATGCCCGGCGGCCAGCGCCGCCTCCGCGATGGCACGGCCAAAGCCGCTCGAACAGCCGGTGATAAACCATGTTTTCATGTATTGAGTCTCCAAAGAGTAAAGTTGAGCACCGAAGCAAAACTGACCCACGCAAGGTAAGGCACGAGCAGAAGCCCCGCTGGCCGCGAAACCGCCTGAAAAGCCCGCTGCGTGAGAAAAATGGCGATCCACATGCAAACGATCACGATAAAGGCCGCGCCGAGCTGATGCGCCCCGAAGAACACCGGCGTCCACGCGGCATTGAGAGCCAGTTGAACGACATAAAGCCTCAGCGCCTGCCCTTGTCCGCCACGTTTCCACACCAGCCAGGCCGCCACGGCCATGCCGAGATACAAAAGCGTCCACACCGGCCCAAAGATCCACGGAGGTGGATTCCAGGATGGCTTGTTCAGCGTCTGATACCACGCTCCCGGCGGCGTGAAGGCTCCCGCAAGCGGCGCGAGAAACGTAAGCACAATAAAGCCGAGGAGCACCAGGGCTTGTTGAAAGGTGGAGCGAGGTTTCATGACTGGCACGAGACACGGAAAAGCTTGGCCTGTCGTTGGATGTTCTCGCGATCTGCCGCGCTGAGGCGCGTGAGATTTTTCAACTGCATGCTCATGCGCTGGTTTTGCCGCAGCACCGGCTCATGCTGCAGCAGGTAGTCCCAGTAAAGCGTGGTAAAGGGGCAGGCACGCGGGCCGGTGCTCTGCGCGGGATCGTAGCGGCAACCGGCGCAGTAGTTGCTCATGCGCTGGATGTATTTGCCGCTCGCCACATACGGCTTGCTGGCCATCACGCCGCCATCGCCATACTGCGACATGCCGAGCGTGTTCGGCAATTCCACCCACTCCACGGCATCGACATACACGGCCAGATACCACTCATGCACGCGGCGCGGATGCACGCCGTAGAGCAGCGCGAAGAGCCCCGTGACCATCAGCCGCTGAATGTGATGCGCATAACCGAACCGCAACGTCTGCCCGATGGCATCGCGCAGGCACTGCATGTCCGTCTCGCCGGTCCAGTAAAACTCGGGCAGATCCTGCTCGGCGTTCATCGCATTCCGCTCGATGTAATCCGGCATGAAGTGCCAGTAGATGCCGCGCACATACTCGCGCCAGCCAAGGATCTGCCGGATAAAGCCCTCCACCGCCGCCAGCGGAGCTTTTCCGTCTTGATACGCCTTCTCCGCCGCCGCGATCACCTCGCGCGGATCGAGCAGCTTCAAATTCATCGCCGCGCTGAGTCGCGAATGATACAACCAGGGCTCGTTCGTCCACATCGCATCTTGGTAGCGGCCAAACTCCGCCAGCCGATGCTCGATGAAATCATCCAGCGCGACTCGTGCCTCCGCCGTCGTCACCGGCCAGTCAAACTCCGCCAGTGCTCCCGGATGCTTCGCGAAATGCGTTTCCACATCGACGATCACGCCCTTCGTGATCTCATCCGGCACGAAACGCCTCGGTGGCATGCGCAAACCCGGCCCCGCCTTGCCAAACGACTCGCGATTGTCGTGATCGAAATTCCACTGGCCACCCGCCGGCTTGCCCTTCTCCATCAACACACCCGTGTGCTGCCGCATCTCGCGGTAGAAGAACTCCATGCGGAGCTGTTTGCGGCCTTCCGCATGCTTTTGAAACATCTCCCTCGTGCAGAGAAAATGCCGGTCAGGCCTCACCTCAAGCTCCACGCCCGTTTCGCTCGCCACAGCCTCGATCTCGCGTGCCACGCTCCATTCCCCCGCCTCGACCATGACCAGCTTTTGCGGCTTCAGGCGCTGGATCGCCTCGCGGAGCTGCTCCGCGAAGGTCTCGCCCCCTTCCCCGCCGAGCTGGCGATAGTCCATCCGCCATCCACGCTCTTTCAGCGCCTCGCGAAAATGCCGCATCGCCGCGAGGAAGACCGCGATGCGTGCCTTCGTGCTCCACACCTTCGCCGACTCATGCTTCACCTCCGCCATCCAGACGACATCCTGTTTCGCATCAAACCCATCCAACGCCGCCGACGCAGCATCGAGCTGGTCACCGAGGACGAGAATAAGACGTGAGGCATTGGGCACGATGGCGTTACGCCCCGCCCTAGTCTCTGGATGGGCAAAAAAAGGCCCGGCATGCTCGGCCGGGCCTTCAAGACTCACTTCTTCTTTTCCCACTCGCGGGCCTTCACAATGCCCTCGAGATCTTTTTTCGCCGCGATATCCTCCGGCAGGATTTGGAATTTCGTCAGGTAACGCAGCGCCTTCGTCACATTGAGGAGGTCGCCCTTCTTCGATTCGATCTTCGCGTCCGGCGTGGCTTTCGCCTCATTCACAAAGCCTTCGAGCATGCCCAGGGCGCTGCCGCGTGCAGCCTCGTCGTACGCGTAGCAGAGCGATTCGAGCAGGCGCAGCATCTTCGCCTGGCCTTCGAGCTTCGCCGCGTCCTCGCGGATGCCCTTGGCGATCTCCGCCCGCTTCTTCGACGTGGCTTCCTCGCTCATGCGGCTGTACTCGCCGCCTTCGACGAAGCGCTTCGGCAGCGGGCGATACCAGATGTTGCGGAAGCGCACCGGATTGCCGTGGTCCTGGATCTTGAGCGGGCCTTTTTCAGGGAAGGCCTTCGGCGAGGAGCGCTTCATGTGACCGCCACCGCCTTCCAGCGGCGTGTGGTCCTGCGTGAGCACGCCATTCACAAAGACGGTGATGTAGCCGGGATCGATCTCCTTGCCGTCTTTGAAGACCGGCCGGCGGAAGACGATGTCGTAGCTCTGCCACTCGCCGGGCGCACGCAGCGGGTTCGCCGCAGGCGGATTGATGCCGTAGATCGAGGAGGCAAAGCCATCCGGGTAGGTGGGGTTGTTGTGATTATCCAGCACCTGCACCTCGACAGCGCCCATGAGGAAGACGCCACTGTTACCGCGGCCCTGGCTGTCGCCTTCCACCTTCGACGGCGCGGCCCACTCGATGTGGAGCTGGCAGTCGGCGAATTCTTTCTTCGTGCGGATGTAACCGCTGCCGGGCACGCATTGCAGCACGCCGTCTTTGACCTCCCACTTCGTCGGCTCACCATTTTTGTCGGAGATCCACTTCTCGATCTCCTCCGGCTTGCCGCTGAACAAAACGATCGCGTCCGACGGCGGCGAACCACTCGTACCCGGCTCCACCCGCGTCGGCTGTGGACGGTTCATGTCGTGGATGGCCCAGGGATGCGTGGCATCCGGCGGATCGCCGTAGAAACCGCCAGCGGCAAACGCGGCGGAGCTGACGAGCACAAAAGAGAGACCGAGAAGAAGGTTGGTATTCATGGCGGCCCATGAGATAGCAGGCCGCACGAGCAGGAAAAGCCCGGAAATCAAAAAGCCCGCCGTCACGAGGACGGCGGGCTTTTGAAATTGGTTGCGGGAGCAGGATTTGAACCTGCGACCTTCAGGTTATGAGCCTGACGAGCTACCGGGCTGCTCCATCCCGCGATTTGGTGGCCTGATGACTGCCACACGCCCCTGTGATAGCAACCCGTTTTTTCGACCCAGGCCCTTTTCAACGTGGGATTCTCAGGTCAGCGAGGCCTCAGCGGCATGTTTCCGTGAAAAAAGTGCCCACAAGCTCGTATTGGGAATTGGTCTGACCAATTCTCCCATGTCCCTTTCCCTCGTCGAAACCGTCTCCCGCCGCATCATCGGCCTCACCCGCACCAGTCGGCGTTTGCCGACGGAGCGTGACATGTCGGCCAAATTTGGCGTGAGCCGCAGCGTCGTGCGTGAGGCGGCGAAACGGCTGGAACTGCAAGGCCTGCTCGAAATCCGCCAGGGCAGCGGCATGACCGTCGTGGACAAGCTCCACAAGCCACTCAACGGCGCCCTCAGCCTCCTCGTGCCGGATGAACCGCAGCGCCTCAAGCAGCTCATCGAGGTGCGTCTTGCGTTGGAACCGGAAAACGTCCGTCTTGCCGCCGAACGCGCCACTGCCGCTGATGTGAAGGCGCTCACCGCCTGCCACGAGCGATTCGAGGCTACGAGCACTTTTGAAGAGCAAGTCGAGGCGGATATGGCCTTCCACTGCCTGCTCGCCGAGGCCTCCGGCAACAAGATCGCCGCGCTGCTTATTCAGAGCCTCTCCGAACTGCTGCAAACCAGCCTAAAGCACGGCTACAGCCGCGTCACCAAGGACCTCGCCGTCGCCGACCACGCGAAGATCCTCAAAGCCATCCTCGCCCGCAGCCCCACCGCCGCCGCCAAGGCCATGCGCACCCATCTCGAACACGCCCGCACCGACCTCGGCCTATGAAATCATTGCTCCTATCGGTCTTATCGGTCCCATCCGTCCTATTCAGTCAGGACTTCGACCGCGAAATTCGCCCGCTCCTCCAAGAGCGCTGCGTCGAATGCCACGGCCCTGAAAAACAAAAAGCCGACCTCCGCCTCGATGCCAAACCACATGCTTTCAAAGGCGGCGAAAGCGGCCCCGCCATCGTTCCCGCCAAATCGAGTGCTTCGCCGCTCTTCCAGCGCATCACCGCCTCCGGTGACGAGCGCATGCCGCCGAAAGGCGAGCCCCTCACCGCCGATCAGATCTCCAAAATCAAAGCCTGGATCGACTCCGGCGCCGTCTGGCCCGAAAACGCCGAGGACAAAGCCGCATCCGTCGATGAACGCGTGAATCACTGGGCCTATCAGCCGCTGCCAAAGCACGATCCCAACGCCACCATCGACTCCTTCATCGAAGCCAAGCTTCGAAAAAACGGCCTCACATTCTCCCCACCCGCAGACGCTCGCACCCTCGCCCGGCGTGCTCATCTTGTCATCACCGGCCTTCCACCCACACCTGATGAGGTTTCGTCATTCGTCATTCGTGATTCGTCATTTGAGGATCTCCTCGCTTCCCCCCACTACGGCGAAAAATGGGCCCGCCACTGGCTCGATGTCGTCCGCTTCGCCGATTCGCACGGCTTCGAAACCAACCACGAACGCCCGAACGCCTGGCGTTACCGCGACTACGTCATCGACGCCTTCAACACCGACAAACCCTTCGACCGCTTCATGTTCGAGCAGATCGCGGGCGATACCTGCGACGCGGATGTGGCCACCGGCTTCATCGTCGGCGGGCCGTTTGATCGCGTGAAGGGCCAGGACAAAAATCTCCAGCTCATGCAGCGTGCCGACGAGCTTTCCGACATGGTCAACACCACCGGCACCGCCTTCCTCGCCACCACGATGGGCTGCGCCAAATGCCACAACCACAAGTTCGATCCCGTCACGCAGATCGACTTCTACGCCATGCAGGCCGTCTTCTCCGGCGTGCAGCATGCCGATCGACCGATCAAGTCGCCCGAGTTCGCCGCGCAGGAGAAAAAGGCCGCTGAAATCCGCGCCAAGCTCGCGCCGCTCCTCACCAAACTCGCCGAGTATCAGCCGAAGGCCGTGGTCGGCCGACGCGTGACGATGGGCGAAGAGGAAGCCACCTTTTTAAAGACACCCAAAGGCGTCAAAGCCACGGATTACGATACCGGCACCGAGCCAGGCCAGCTCAACGACCTCGGCGATGCGCAGCGCTTCCCGAACATCGGCGAGAGCTACCGCTACTTTGATGAAGCACCCGGCACCGACTGCGTCGCGTGGACACCGAAACGCAGTGGCAAACATCGCGTCTGGGTGAGCTGGGGCGTTTGGACCACGCATGCGCCGGACGCTCGCTTCATTCTCGAAACCAACGGCAAGCAGACCGAAATCGGCACCATCAACCAACGCCAGTTCGCCGATGGCAAGCCCGCCATCGCTGGCAAAAAACGCTGGAGTAGCTTCAAAAGCCTCGGTGAGCACGAACTCGCCGCCAACAGCCGCATCCTCCTCCGCATGGGCAAGACCAGCGCTCCGATGGCGGCAGATATTCTCCTGCTCGAAGAACTGCCCACATCTTCTGAAAAGCTCCACATCCGCCCACCGGTCGTTCACACCGCCAATACCGATCTTTTCGCTCCCACCAACGCGAAACACCTGCGCTTCGTCATCGACGACAGTCTCAGCAACAACGCCTGCATCGACGAACTCGAGGTCTTCGGCTCCAGCGGCGAAAACCTTGCTTTGAAGGCCAAAACGACCTCCAACGGCGATTACGGCCCCAGCGCCATCCACAAGCTCGCGCACATCAACGATGGAAAATATGGCAACAGCCGCAGTTGGATCGCCAAAGAGCGCAAAGGCTGGGTGCAGTTCGATTTCGCACAGCCGCAGGAGGTCAGCCGCGTCGTCTGGAGCCGCGATCGCAGCACGATTGGCAAAGCCTTTGAAGACCGCCTCGCCACCGCCTATCGCATTGAAGTTTCAACCGACGCCAAGACCTGGAAAACCGTCGCCAGCCACGCGGATCGCCTCAGCGCCCGATTTAACAAGAAGGTCAAAGCCATCCCATCCTCGTCGAATGCCCCCGCCGACCTCATCGCGAAGGTCGATGCGCTGCAAAAGGAGCTGCAAAGCTTCACCGAGCCGCCCATGGCCTACGCTGGCACCTTCAAGCAACCGGAGCCCACGCATCGCCTGCATCGCGGCGATCACATGAGCCCGCGCGAAGTCGTCGCGCCGGAAGGGCTGTCTCTTTTCAAAGAGAAGCTAGGAAGCTTCAAGCTCTCGCCCGATGCGCCCGAGCAGGAGCGCCGCCTCGCCTTCGCCAAATGGCTCACCGATCCACGCAATCCACTGCCCGCCCGCGTCATGGTGAACCGCATCTGGCATTACATCTTCGGCACCGGCCTCGTCGCCACGCCCAGCGACTTCGGCCACATGGGTTTCAAACCCACCCACCCCGAGCTCCTCGACTGGCTCGCGAATGAGTTCATCCAAAGCGGCTGGAGTGTGAAGCACATCCAGCGGCTCATCCTCACCTCCCGCACCTTCCAGCAATCCTCATCCGTCCCATCCGACCTATCCGTTCTATCCAAAGACGCGACGAACACGCTGCTCTGGCGCTTTGCTCCTCGCCGTCTCGACTCCGAAGTCATCCGCGACAACATCCTCGCCGTCACCGGCAGCCTTGATCTCACCCCGGGCGGCCCCGGCTTCATGCTCTACGAGCCGAATGCCAACTACGCCCGCAACTGGATCGCGGAGACGGATGACTTCGAGCGCGAAGACTACCGCCGCATGATCTACGCGCTCAAACTACGCATGGAGCCCGACGCCATCTTCGCCGCCTTCGATGCCCCCGATGGCGGTCAGGTCTGCCCCAGCCGCCCCCGCAGCACCACACCGCTCCAGGCCCTGAACCTCTTCAACAGCTCCTTCCTCCTCGAACAGGCCGAAAAGCTCGCCGCCAAGGCTAAAAACGTCACCACCGCCTACCAACTCGTCTATCAACGCCCGCCCACCCAAGACGAACTCACCGCCGCCGAGTCCTTCGTGAAACAAGAAGGCCTCCCAGCCTTCTGCCGAGCCCTCCTCAACTCCAACGAATTTCTCTTCCTCGAATAACCATGCCTTCCTCCCAGCCCCTCGTCGCCATCATTGACTGGAAAACCTCGCCACTCGGCGATCCTGATTCCTGCGTCTAAAAATCCGTCCTCGGCAGCCATGCCGAAGTGCGGCGTTATCTGTGCGAAAGCGATGCAGACTTCACGGAGGAGATTTGCGAGGCGGCGGCGCTCATCGTCTGGCACAATGCGCCGATGCGTGCGCCTGGCCTATCCCGGTTAAAGCATTGCCGAGCACTCATCCGCAATGGCGTGGCTTTGACTCAGTGGACATCACCGCCGCACGGCAGCTTAGCATCACGCTGTGCGGATAAGGTGGTCGGCATGAGTTACTGCGTTAAATAGGGATCTGGCGTCCCAATCATGACGTGGGCAGACAACTGATAGAAATCTTGCTGCAGCTCAGTAACTGGTATGACCTCCTACCTCTATCCCATTTTCCATCTCTTTCTACCCCATGAAACTCAGCCGCTTTGGCATCCCTGATCACGATAAAACCAGCCTTCTCCTTGACGTTGGCCGCCGCGTTGAGGATTCGACGTTCGTGGCTGACCATGATGAGCGATTCTTTGGTGGCGTTGCCATTTCGATTCAATGACCTCACCTTTGAAATCCTCTCTCCAACATCAACTGAAAGCGCTGCTGCCTCGCGGGCGTGTGCTGACTTCCCCGGCTCAGCTGGCGGGCTATGGCGCGGATGGGTTGGGTTATAAGAACCACCTTCCTGACGCCGTGGTGATTCCAGCGGATGCGGAAGAACTCGCGGGCTTCATGCGTGGAGCGAAGTCGCTGGGGGTGCCAGTGGTGATGCGTGGAGCAGGAACGTCGCTTTCGGGTGGACCGGTGGCGGCGCAGGGTGGCGTGATCGTTCACACATCGGCATTGAAGAAGATTCGGGAGATCAACACGGACGGGTTCTGGTGTGAGGTCGAATGCGGTGTGGGGCTCAATGATCTTGATGCTGCGCTGAAGCCGTATGGAGTATTTTATCCGCCTGATCCATCGAGTGGTCCGGTCTGCACGCTCGGGGGCAATGTGGCGTCGAACGCGGGTGGCGCACATTGCTTTCGTTACGGGGTGACGAGCAATTATGTGCTCGGAGTCGAGGCGGTGATGCTCGATGGCAGCGTGCATCGCTTTGGTGGACCTGCGGGTGGGCGCGGACCATGGCGTGAGGATTGGAAACGATTCATGATCGGCTCCGAGGGCACTCTGGCGGCTTTCACGCGCTTCTGGCTGCGACTGCTGCCATTGCCGGAGAAAGTGTGGACCTTTCGCGCGACCTATCCCGATATGAAAACCACGGAAGCGGCGATTCATGCGCTGGTGGCGCACTCGTCCTATCCGGCGGCGATCGAGATGCTTGATCCGCGTGGCGTGGCGATGGTGGAGAGCAGCCAGATGGCTTGTGGATTGCCCGAGGGTTCGTTCATGCTTCTCGTGGAGATTGATGGCCCTGAGGCGCTGGTGAATGCGCGGGTGGAGGCCGTGGCTGAGATTTTGCGTCATGCAGGATCGCAGGACGTGATGTTTAGCGATGAGGATGCCCTTCGCCAAAAGCTCTGGAAAGCCCGCAAAGCCTCCGGTGGTCTGCTCGGCCAGTTGAGCCCCAGTTACGTCGTTCAGGACGCGGTGATACCGAAGCGTGCCTTGGCCGAGGTTCTTCAGCTTGTCTATGATGAGGCCGATGCAGCGGGTATCCGCGCGGTGAATGTCTTCCACGCGGGCGACGGCAATCTGCATCCGAACTTTCTCTTCAACTCGCGTGTGCCGGGCGAACTGGAGAAGGTGGAACTCATCAGCAAGCGACTCATGCAACGCGTCATCGAAGTCGGCGGCACGCTCAGCGGTGAGCACGGCATCGGCAATGACAAATCCGCCTACATGCCGCTGGTGTTTGGGCCGGACTCCATGCGTCTCCAACTCTCCGTGCCAGCCGCCTTCAATCCCGCGCATCAAATGAATCCGCTCAAGGTCTTCGACAATCGCCACTTCATCGCATGAACGTCTTCCCTCCCATGCAGCACGAACGGCTCTTTGTTCCCTTCCTGGATGAAGTGGATGGCACGCTGTGCCTGCCCGCGAATGCGACAGCGGCTGACATTGTCTCGCAGGCTCAAGAGCATCGCCTGCGCTTTCCACTGCTGTTGGATGATGCGAGTTCGCTACGCGAACAAGTCGCCGCCACCACTCATGCGCCAGCGTCGTGCCGCTTCGGACCCTATTGCGACAACATCCTCGGCATGAACTGGCGGCTGCCGAGTGGACGCATCGCCCGCATCGGCGAGCGTGTGGTCAAAACCACGACCGGCTACGATTGGCTGCGCTTCCTGCTGCACAGCGGCTCGCGTTATGGCGAGCCTGTGGACTACGTTTTGCGGTTGCGACCTGATTGCGGATTCACGGCCATCGCCCGCTTCGATGGCGGCACCAAGGCCTTGCGCTCCTGTGTATCCAAACTACTTCACAGCGGCTGGATGCACTGGTGGGATGCGGTGGATTTCATTACGGAAGGCGGAACTTCGTTCGTCCGTGCGATGATCCATTGCGTGCCAGAGGAAGCATCGATCTTTGCTCGGCAGCTCGAACACATCGCTGCATCGTCCAGCAATCAGCTTACGCTGCAAAGCAACATGCCTCCGCCTCTCGATGGCCTTCCCGATCTCGTGATCAAGACGACGCCTGATCGAGCCATCGGTCTCGCTGAGGAACTCGCGCACGGTGCGCGGCGTTGTGTGGCGCTGTGCTACAGCGGCGTTGTCCACGTCTATATGAACGAGAGCGAAGACCTCACCGAGCGCACGCAAGCTCTCGTCCAACCTTACACGGCAGAACTCCACACCCTCGGTGGCGACTGGCACTCACGCTGGTTGCCTGCCACGCCGCCGACCGTCACGGAGTCTGCGTGGCTCAACACGCTGGAGGAAGCCATTCATGCGACGGAGGGGGAGTGGAGTGATGGAGTATTGGAGTGATGGAGAAATGAAACAGAAAACACAACATCACTCCATGGAGTCCATCTTGCCCCGCACATCGGTTAGAAGGCAAGCCGGAGGTTTGAAAGCCATTAGCCGGTGGTTGAGCGAGGAACGAGCGACACCACCGGTTCGGGCGAAGAGACCCAACGTATCCCGGGGGGATGCAAGCAAGCTTCGTTGGCAGGGCGGTAGGTCCTGGTTGGCATCCCTTCAGGATGCGGACGTTTTGCACACGTTGTCCGGTGGTGTCACTTCGCTCGACCACCGGCTAATGGCTAGGAACCCTTCGGGTTCAGCATCAGCCGTCTTATCCCTCATTCTTCTGCCCCCATTCTCCTGCCTACTATCACTTCATCATTTCATTCGTCCGTGACTCCACCTCTCCAGTCCTCCGGTTCACCGCCGAACTACTTCTCCAATTGCACGCACTGCGGCTTCTGCCTCGCCGTGTGCCCGACTTACAAGCTCACCGGCGACGAAAACAACTCACCGCGTGGTCGTCTACGTTTGTGGAGTGAGGAAGCAGCGGGAAGACTGCCACAAGATGAATGGACCGACTTTTACACCGCTGAATGTGTGGGTTGTCTCGCCTGTGAGACGGCCTGCCCTGCGACGGTGCCTTATGGGGAAATCTTCGAGCACATTCGTCATGAGCACGTCGCTTCGCATCGCTTCAAGCCAAAGCTCGCGCTCCGATTGGCAGCCGCAGCGGTCACTCGGCCGCTCTTGTTCAATCTCGCCCTGCTTCCCGCACGACTCTTGCGCCGCGCGGGCCTCAGCATGCATCGTTTTCTTTTCCCTGGTCGTCCGGCGGCTCTGAAAAGCACTGCCGCGTATGCAGACGAACTCATGCAGCGACATCGCCCCACCGGTCCGCGTGTGGCTTTTCTCACCGGTTGTTTGATGGAAGCCATGTTCCGAGAAATCAACTTCGCCACGGTGCGCGTGCTCATCGAGAACAACGTGCAAGTCATTATCCCGGATGGCCAGGGCTGCTGCGGCGCGTTCCAGGAGCATACCGGACTTGAGGGTGTCGAAGCGCTTCGTGATCAGAACCGGCGGGCTTTTGGATCTCTCGATGTCGATGCCATCGTCAGCAACTCGTCCGGCTGCGGTTACGCTTTGGGCAAGACATTGCAGCCCAACCAACAAGTGCGTGATGTGCTCGGCTTCCTCGGTGAACTCGGCCCCGTGCGCCGCCAGCGTGCCCGCGATGATGGCACGCGAGTCTATGTCGATCTGCCCTGCCACCTCGTGCATGGACAGAAGGCGGCAGGCATCCCCGCGAATGTGCTCGATGCCACCGGCTACCGTTGGGAACTCGCGCCCAAGGCCAAGGACTGCTGCGGCTCCGGTGGTGTTTACAACATCCAGAAGCCCGAGAACGCACAGCAGATCCTCGCCGACAAATCCGCCTTCCTCAACGCAGCCGAAGGCGCACCCGTCATCCTCGGCACCTCCAACCACGTCTGCATGATGCAGTGGCACAGCGCCGGAGCCACCGGACTTGTCACCCGCCCCTACGAGGTGAAACACATCATCCAACTCCTCGATCCCGGCGAGAAGTTCAGCATTCCTTCCAACTCACCACAGCCATGAAAATCAACACCATGATCGCCTTCGCAGCGTTGCTCACGCTGTCTGCATCGAATGCCGCCGAGCCGGTTGATCCAGCTCGTTTTGAAAAAGAAATCCTCGTGCCGACGGCGCGTGATGCGATCCAGATGGAAGTGCTGCCCGGTGGCGATGTCATCTTTGCCGAGTTCTGGGGCACGATTAAACGTTGGGACGCGAAGTCCGGCGGCGTGAGCATTCTGGGCACGGTGCCGACGTATGCGAAGGGCGAGATCGGACTGCTCGGCATGGCGGTGGCTCGGGATTTTGAGCAGAGTGGGCATGTGTATGCCTTGTTCGCGCCGACGGCGAAACTCGGCACCGTGCGGGTGAGCCGCTTCACGGTGAAGGACGGCAGGATGTCGGCGGAATCGGAGTTGGAACTGCTTTCATGGCCTTATGATACCGAGCATGTCTTCCACATGGGCGGCGCGATGTGGATGGATGGAAAAGGCGATCTCTACATCGGCAATGGCGACAACTGTCACTATGATCCGGGCTTGCCCCAGGACACGCGGCCGGATCGCAAAAACTGGGACGCCTTCCGCTCCGCCGCCAACTCGCGCGACCTGCGCGGCAAGGTGCTGCGGATTCATCCGAAGCCGGAGGGCGGCTACTCGATTCCCGAGGGCAATCTCTTTGCCGATGGCAAGGACGGCAGGCCGGAAGTCTTCGCCATGGGCGTGCGCAATCCCTTCCGCCTCTCTGTGGATGACAAGACTAGCACGCTTTACTTCGCTGATGTCGGCCCGAACATCATGCCCTCGCTCGGCGTGAAGCCGGATGGCTACGAGGAACTTAATGCTACGCAGACCGCAGGGAATTTCGGCTGGCCGCTCTTTGTCGGGCCGAATGAAGCGCTGCCACTCTATGATTTCGCCGCGAACAAGGAGGGCAAACGCTACGACCCGCAGTCGCCGGAGAATCTATCGCCGCGCAACACGGGCATTCAGAAACTGCCACCAGCCAGGCCCGCGCTCATCTGGTATTCGAGCCTGCCTTCGAAGGACTTCCCCACGGTCGGCAGCGGAGGACGCTCGATCATGGTCGGACCGGTGTATCGCTACGACGCGGCGAATCCCTCACCCATCAAGCTTCCCGAAGCGCTCGATGGCCGCCTCTTCATCTACGAGTGGATGCGCAACTGGATTCAGACCGTGAAGCTCGGCACCCCAGGGCCGGAGATCGAGCCTTTCGTGCCGTCCTGGAATCTTCGCCGCCCCATCGACATGAAGATCGGTTCCGATGGTGCGCTTTACATGATCGAGTATGGCGACCAGTGGTGGGAGAACAACGACAGCCGCATCGTGCGAGTCGTGTATCGTCGCGGCAATCGTGCGCCAGTGGCACGGATCAGCGCGAGTGAAACAGCGGGCAAACAACCGTTCGCGCTCACCTTTGATGCTTCCACCTCCACCGATCCCGATGGCGAAGCACTGAAGTTTGTCTGGAGCATCGCGGGCAAGGAACAGACCGGCGGCGGAGCGAAGTTCGCGCACATCTTTGAGCAACCCGGCAGCTATGAAGTCAGCGTGACCGCGATCGATGCCAGTGGTGCGAAGAGCACGGCGAAGGAGATGATTCACGTCGGCAATGGTCGCCCCGTCGTGCGCTTCGAGTCGCCAGTGCATGGTTCGTTCTTTGACTGGGATTCCAAGATTCCTTACAAGGTGTCCGTCACCGAAACCGATGGCGACGCGGTACAAACGAATCTCGCCACCGTGCAGGGCGAGTTTCGCGGACGCCGTTTTGCCAGCGAGGGTGACAAGGAGGTGCTCGATCCCGGACTCGCGATGATGCGCGCCAGCACCTGCTTCGCCTGCCACATGGCCGACACTCCATCGGCCGGTCCGCCTTACAAAACTGTCGCCCTGAAATACAAGGACGACCCCGCTGCTGCCGAGCGTCTCGCGCAGAAAGTCCTCAGCGGCGGCACTGGCGTGTGGGGGCAGCTTCCCATGCCGCCACATCCGCAGCACAGCATCGAGCAACTCCGCCGCATGGTCACCTGGGTGCTCTCGCTCAAGGACGATCCCGCCAGCCCGCCGCAGTCCGGAGCCAGCGGCACCTTCACCGCGCCGAAGAAGCCCGAGAAAGGCACGCGCGTGGACGAAGGCGTGCTCATCCTCACCGCCGGATATACCGATGGCGGCAAGGGCGGAACCATGCCGCGACTGCGTGGTGAAGGCACGGTGGTGCTCCATTCCCGCCGCAAAAAAGCCGCGCTCTATGATGAGAACCACGGCATGGCCTACGTCGAGCACGCCTACGGGGAGAAGGCCATCGTCGGCCACTTCAAAGACGGCACCCACATCCTCTGGCGCGACCTGAACCTCACCGGCATCTTGCGCATCACCGTCCGCGCCGGTTGCTTCGACACCAAGGGCGGCACCCTCGAACTCCGCCGCGGCTCACCCACCGGCCCCGTGCTGGCCAGTGTCGAAGTGAAGCCCTCCGGCCAGGCCGACTCAGGCGAGTTCCTCTCCATCCCCGCCAAGCTCACCAACGCCAACGGCCTCGCCGACGTCTGCGTCGTCGCCCGCTGCGCGGACAAAAACACCGAACTCGGCCTGAACTGGATCGAGTTCCAACCGTGAAGCGATTTACCATGAAACACACCCTCACCCATCGAGATGACAAAAAGATATGGGACAAAAACAGGAAGGCCCGAATCCTATTTTTCTGTCTCCAATCTTTTTGTCTTTTCGTCATCGCACTCCCCGCCGCCGAGCCCATCGCCAACTCCATCGGCATGAAGCTCGTGCGCATCGAGCCGGGCACGTTCACGATGGGCCAGGACGGGCCGCAGACCGATTACGACATGCACAAGCATCCCCGCGAATCGGATCGGGCGGACTGGGATGAGAAGCCCGTGCACCAGGTGCATATCTCCAGGCCGTTCCACATCGGGACCACCGAGGTCACGGTGGAGCAGTATCGGCAATTCAATCCGGAGTATCGCAAAGGTAAGGTCTTGCCCGACGAGGCGGCCAGCGGCATCAGTTGGAACAAAGCGGTCGAGTTCTGCGAGTGGCTCTCGAAGAGGGAAGGCAAGCCCTATCGCCTGCCAACGGAAGCGGAGTGGGAATATGCCTGCCGCGCCGGGACCTCGTCAGTCTTCAATTCCGGAGACAAACTGCCCGATGGTTTTCTGCCGTGGTATGTCCGCTTCTCCTATCCGGGCTTGTTTCCGTGGAGCTTCTATTTTCCCGACAACAAACCCTCGCCGGAATATCTGCCCATGGCTGCACAAGGAGCCCCCCTGCGCTTGGCGGGAGATGGATTCGTGATTCCCGAAAAGGGTGCGGCAGTGGCAAAGAGCAACCAACCGTTGCTGCGAGTCGCGCAACGTCCGCCGAATGCCTGGGGCCTCTACGACATGCATGGCAACCTCTCCGAATGGTGCAGTGATTGGTATGGTCCCTACGAGGCCGGGGAGCAGACCGATCCGCGCGGTCGCAGCGGCGGGGACTTCCGCGTCTTTCGCGACGGGCCGCATTCGATGCTCTCGCGTCTGGTGCGCAGCGCCAATCGAGGAGCGTGGATTCCGGAATCCAGTGGCAGCATTTTTGGTTTCCGTGTCGTCTTGGGGGAACTTCCGAAAGGATCCATACTGCCACCCGAGCCAGCGCCAAAGAACGCGCAAAACGTGAAGCAGGAAGTGGCCACCATCATCGTGCCGCCGCAGGACCAACCGTTTTTCAGCGGCCCACAACCTTTTGTCAAAATCCCCGAAGGATCATCCGGCCCACTCTTTTCCAGGCACAACCACAGCCCGGCGATCACTGAATGTCCCAATGGCGATCTGCTCGCCGTGTGGTTTTCCACCGTCTTGGAAGGAGCGACGGAACTGTGCAATGCCGCCAGCCGACTGCGGTTTGGTCAAAGCGATTGGGAGGGGGCTTCGCCCTTCTGGGATGGCCCGGACATCAACGACCACGCGCCCAAACTCTGGTGGGATGGTGAGCAGACCCTCTTCCACCTCGCCCGTGGTCATTCCGAAAACATCGTCCGCACCTCCATCGACAATGGGGTCACTTGGTCGAAAGCCAAGCCGATCTACCCTCAAGGCGAACTGGGAGCAGAAATGATTCGCACACGGGCTGGCGACTTGTTGATCAGCCAGGATGTCGGCATTTCCTTATTCAAGAGCACCGACAAAGGCAAGAGCTGGACCACTGTCGGCCAACGGAGCGCGAAGGATGAGGTCCGGCCCGGCGGCAAAGGGAGCAGGCACGCTGGCATTCACGCGCCAGTGGTCGAACTGGCAGATGGTCGGCTCATGACGATTGGCCGGCCACACCCGCCCGAACTGGCGGAGGTCTTCGGCGGGAGAGCCCTGCTGAGCTTTAGCAGCGACCAGGGTGCCAGTTGGACGTATGAGGCAAGCGAGTTTCCAGCCGTCACCTCCGTGCAGCGCCCGGTGATGGTCCGGCTGAAGGAAGGCCCCATCCTGCTCTGTTCCTACACCGACCAGTGGAGCGAGTTTTACAAAGGCAACCGCAAAGGGTTGGTCTTCAAGAGCAAGGATGGGGAGTTCACCGGCTACGGTTTGTTTGCCGCCGTGTCCTACGACGAAGGCAAGACCTGGCCGGACCGTCGGCTGATCACCCCTGGCGGCCCGGCTCGCGAGGTGAACACCATCAACCGCGGCATGTTCACGATGAGCGACACAATGGCCGAACCGCAGGGCTACCTTGCCGTGACCCAGAGCCGCGACGGTTGCGCCCAACTCCTCACCAGCAAGAACCACTACGGCTTCAACCTTGCGTGGATCAAACAACTGCCGTCTGCGCCGAAGAAGTGAATCGCCAAGCCATGAAAGTCGCCTTCATCCCCTTCACCGCCCTGCTGCTGCCATTGGCCGCGCTGCACGCTGCTGACGCACCTTCACTGCAACCTCCGCTTCATCTCGGTCCACCGCGTGCCGATCAGGCGGTGACGAACCGTGCTTTCACGGGCATCCCGAGCATGGCGGTCGCGCCGAAGGGACGGCTATGGGCCACTTGGTATGCGGGTGTCACACCGGGCGAGGATTTGAACAACTATGTCGTGCTCAGCACCAGCGGCGATGATGGCAAGATATGGAACGAAGTGCTGGTGGTCGATCCCGATGCGGGCGGTCCCGTGCGCGATTTCGATCCTGAGTTGTGGGTGTCGCCGGATGGAAGGCTATTCTTCTTTTGGGCGCAGATGGAGAAAGGTCGGCGCGATGTCGAGCTCGGCGTGTGGTGCATCGAGACGAGCGAGCCCGATGCCGCGCAACCGACGTGGTCCAAGCCGCGCCGTATCGGCGATGGCGTGATGATGTGCAAGCCACTCATGCTTTCCTCCGGCGAATGGGTGCTGCCGATTTCCAAATGGAAGGGGCACGACAACAGCGCGCAGATGATCGTCTCCAACGACCAGGGCAAGACTTGGTCTCTACGTGGCGGATGCAACGTGCCGACCGCCGTGCGCCAATTCGACGAACACATGTTTGTCGAACGCAAGGACAGCTCGCTCTGGCTGCTCGCGCGCACCACCTACGGCATCGGTGAAAGCGTGAGCACGGACGGAGGCAAGACATGGCCCGAGCTGAAACCATCGAGCATCTTGCACACGCCTTCGCGCTTCTTCATCCGTCGGCTCGCATCGGGAAATCTGCTGCTGGTCAAACACGGCCCGCTCGACACCCGCACCAGCCGCTCGCATCTCACGGCTTACATTTCGAAGGACGATGGCAAGACATGGGGCGGCGGACTCATGCTCGATGGACGCCTCGGCGTTTCCTATCCCGACGGCCAGCAGACGCCCGACGGCCGCATCCGCATCATCTACGACTACAGCCGCACCGCTGACCGCAACATCCTCATGGCCGCGTTCCGCGAGGAAGATGTGGCCGCGGGCAAGGACGTCAGCGGCGCCGTAAGTTTGCGCCAGCTCGTCAGCAAAGCCACCGGCGGCCAGGAGAAACCAAAGCCCTCGACAGCTCCCGTCCACACCAACGCCGACGGCAAACCGATGCGCACGACAAAGCCCGGCACACTCACCAGTGCCGACATCAAACCGCAACCACTCATCCCCGGCGCGAAACTCTTCACCGACCGCGCCTACATCGCGGCAGAGCTTCCCACATCACTCAAGAATGCGCACTTCCTGCCCATCGCGATGAACGGCCAGAAGACAATCAGATGCGACCGCGCTGGCACGGTCTTCTTCCTCACGCCCGTATTGGAACGCAATGGCGACACTACCGCGCAGCCCCTGATGGACCAAGGCTTCGATAAAGTCACCCTGCCCGAAATCCCGCTCTTCAATCCCACATCGCCCGGCAACTTCTGCACCCTGTTCCAAAAGGACTGCGCCGCCGGCGAAACCATCCTCATCGGCAAATGGGCCGTGCCAGTTTTCTTCCCATGAAACCCACCCTCACACTCCTCACCGCCCTCCTCCTTGCATCGCTGCACGCCGCCGAGCCCGTCACCAACTCCATCGGCATGAAGCTCGTGCCCATCCAGCCCGGCACGTTCACGATGGGCCAGGACGGGCCGCCGCTGGAGGATTATCTGCGGCAGAAGCGGTTCGGCGAGATGCATAAGGACATCGACCGGATCGACTTCGATGAGAAGCCCGCGCACCAGGTCACGATCACGCAGCCGTTTTACATCGGCGTCACCGAGGTCACCGTGGCGCAGTATCGGCAGTTTGATCCTGAGTTTAAAAAGAACGATCCGAAGTCGAAGCCCGCGGATGAGGATGCGGCCAGCGGCGTCTCCTGGCATAAGGCGGTCGAGTTCTGCGAATGGCTCGCGAAGAAGGAAGGCAAGACCTATCGCCTGCCCACCGAGGCCGAGTGGGAGTATGCATGCCGTGCGGGCACGAAGACGCTGTTCCACACCGGCGACACGTTGCCGGACGGTTATCAGAAGTGGTTCGGGGAGGAAAACCTGCGCGGCGTGTATTTTCCGCCGGGACCGATGCCGCGTGAGTATGACTGGCGGAATGTCGGGAAGCCTGCGGCGAGCTTGAAGCAGGGGCAAATCATCGGGCTGACTCATCCCGTGGAGGAATCGAAGGCAGGTGGCGCGGGTTCCTTCCGTGTGGCGCAGAAGACGCCGAATGCTTGGGGCCTGCATGACATGCATGGCAACTTGGCGGAGTGGTGCAGCGATTGGTATGGGCCGTATGAGAGCGGTGCACAGACGGACCCGCTGGGCCGTGCGGATGGCGACTGCCGCGTCTTTCGCGGTGGATTTCATTCCTCAATGATCCGCTTCCTGCGTTCGGCGAATCGCGGCTCGTGGGTGACGAACTCTGCGAGCGCACGCATCGGCTTCCGCGTGGTGCAGGGTGAGCTTCCGAAGGGAAAGCTGCTGCCCGTGGCCGCACCGCCGCTGAACGCGCAGAACGTGAGCCAGACCGTGCCGACTATCACGCCACAGCCAGCGGACGCGCCCTTCTTTGATGGTCCGAAGCCCTTCGTTCGCATCCCCGAGGGCGCGGTCGGCCCCGTGTTCATCAGTCAGAATCACAGCCCGTCCATCACCGAGTGCCCGAATGGCGATTTGCTCGCCGTTTGGTTCTCCACCCTCGGCGAAACCGATCTCACCACGTCCAACGCCGGCTCGCGACTGCGCTTCGGTGCCAAGGAGTGGGAAGCCGCCTCATCTTTCTGGGATGCGATGGACGTGAACGACCACGCGCCGAAAATCTGGTGGGATGGCGGCAAGACGATCTTCCACATCGTCGAAGGCCGACAGCATGGCGACATCCTGATCCGCAAATCTACCGACAACGGCGCGACCTGGTCGAAGGCCGAAGTGATGCGGGCACACGGGGAGTCGGCCAGCAATCCCATCCGCACGAAGGAAGGCGTCATCGCGATCCCGTTTGACTCCGCTGGCCTGTCCATCAGCCGCGACAACGGCAAGAGCTGGAGCGAGACCGGGCGGCATCGGCGCGGCTCGGAGGACATTCAGCCCGGAGGCAAAGGTCCTTTCATCGCGGGCATTCATTCCCCCATCGTCGAACTCGCTGACGGACGCCTCATGGCCTTCGGTCGCCTCTCGGCGGAGGAGCCCGCGCAAAAGCGTTTCGACCTCAAAATGCCCGTCAGCTATTCCAGCGACCTCGGTGAGACATGGAAGTGGGACATCAGCGAGTTCCCCGTGGTCAGCAACACCCAGCGCCCCGCCATGCTGCGTCTCAAAGAAGGCCCCATCGTGCTGTGTTCCTTCACCGATCAGGCCCGCACGCCAAAAAACGAGCGCATCGGTCTAACCTTCAAATCCACTGGTGGCGACTACACCGGCATCGGGCTCTTCACCGCCGTCAGCTACGACGAAGGCAATACCTGGCCCGACCGCCGCCTCATCGCCCCCGAAGGCAAAACCACCGCCGACATCAACGGCTACCTCGCCCTCACTCAAACGCGCGACGGACGCATCCAACTCATCACCAGCAAGGACCACTACGCCTTCAACCTCGCGTGGCTCAAAGCCCTGCCGCCTGCGCCGTGGAAGTAAATCACAACAAAGCCATGAAACGCACCATCAAGCTCCTCACCTTCCTGTTGCTCCCGCCGCTGGCTGCGCTGCACGCTGCCGATGCACCGAAGCCCAAGCCGAACCCCAATCAGTTTGCAGGCATCGACCCCGACGACGGCACCGGGCCACGACCGGACAAAGAGACTCCGCCGAAGTTGATCCCGAATCCCGGCAGCACCGCGGACTACAACCGCGCCAAGCGCACCTGCACGGGCGTGCCCAGCATCGCGGTTTCACGCGGCGGACGCCTCTGGGCGGCGTGGTTTTCCGGCACGACACCGGGCGAGATCATCGAGCGCTGTCCGAATGCTTATGTCGTCGTCAGCACCAGCGGCGATGGCGGCAAGACTTGGAAAGAAGTGCTCGCGATTGATCCCGACGGCCCCGGCCCGCTCAAAGCCTATGACCCGCATCCGTGGATCGACCCAGATGGCAAGCTGTGGGTTTTCTTCACCCTGCCTTACCCGCTGCACAAGCACGCCTGGGCGGTCACGGCGGAAGACGGCGATCAGGAAAGTCCCGCATGGTCGCAGCCGCGACCCGTCTTCGAGGGCGTGCTGCTCAACAAGCCCACCGTGCTCGCCAACGGCGACTGGTTGTTCCCCACCTACGCGAGACGTCCGGAAAACATGGGCGCGATCCTCTCGCATGTCTCGCGCGACAAAGGCCGCACGTTCACTGTGAAGGGCCAGATACTGGCGAGCTGGGACCTCTTTCCCTCCGAGCCGATGGCGGTGGAGCGCAAGGATGGCACACTCTGGATGCTCGTGCGCACCGCCAAGGGCATCGGCGAAAGCCTCTCCACCGATGGCGGCGCGACTTGGAGTCCGCTAAAGACGCCCGCCATCCCGCACACGCCCTCGCGTTTCTTCATTGGCAGACTGAAGTCGGGAAATCTCCTCCTCGTGAAGCACCTCGGCATCGACGAGGACCCATTGTCAGCCGGCAAAGCCAAACAGCGCCGCGAACTCACCGCTTTCATCTCCAAGGACGACGGTAAAACCTGGTCCGGCGGCCTCGTCCTGGATGAACGCGTCGGCTGCTCCTACCCCGACGCCCAACAAGCCGCCGACGGCACCATCTACTTCTGTTGGGACTTCATGCGCTCTCGCGAGCAGGAACTGTGGATGACCACCTTCCGCGAAGAAGACGTGCTCGCCGCCAATGCCGAAGCCAGCGCCCGCGTGAAATCAAACCGTCGTCTCATCAGTAAAGGAGGAACGCCAGAATGAAGACGCACACCCTCACATACCTCTCCGTCCTGCTGCTCGCGCCGCTGGCGGCTTCCGCGCAAAACGACGAACCTCGCGATCTGAAGAAGCCCGAAGTGGAGATTGCCACGAAAGGAGCGAAGCGCGCTTGGGAATCCGCGCCCGCCGAGAAGAAGGCGCTGTGGCTACAGCACCGCGAGGCGTTGAAACACATCGACCTCTCCGACGACACGCAGCGGCAGATCATCATCGCCCGTGGCACGACGGAAGCCAGCACCTACCACGCGCATCCCACGACGGCGATGCTGGCGGACAACAAAACGATGTTTTGCGTCTGGAACATCGGCCACGGCGGCCATGCGGGGCCGATGGCTCGAAGCGAGGATGGCGGTCTGACTTGGAAGCGTGTCGATGAACTCATGCCGCCGAACTACGTGAACTTCAAAGGAGGCATCATCTTCCGCATCACCGACTCGCATGGGAAAGACCGCCTGTGGGTTTTCTCCGGCAAAACGGCTGTGGGTAAGGATGAAGTGATCAACGACTTCCCCGGTCGCCTCCAGGGTTATGTGCCGCGCATCGTCAGCGAGGACGATGGCAAGACCTGGCGCGAGCTGCCGCCGCTGGGCGCGGGTCGGTTCGCCAAGGACGAGCCATTCCGATGCGTGTTTGCGTTCTCGACCATCGTTCCGCTGAAGGACGGATCGCACCTCGGCATGTTTCATCGCGCCGCCGGCACGGGCAAGGACGTCACGCTGCAAGTCGTGCAGTCCATCACGCGCGACGGCGGCTTTACCTGGTCCGAGCCGGCGCTCGCCTGCGATGGCACGCAGCTCGATGGCAAAGATCCCTGCGAGCCCTATGTCTTCCGCTCGCCGGATGGTGACGAGCTGTGCTGCCTCATGCGCGAAAACAAACGCAGCGGCACCAGCCTCGTCATGTTCAGACGGGACGAGGGCAAAACATGGTCGCAGGCAGTGGACGCCCCGTGGGGCCTCACCGGCGACCGCCACCACGGCATCCGTCTGCCCGATGGGCGCTTCGTTATCGTCTTCCGTCACGCCGCACCCAACGCGAAGGACAAGGGACTCATCGCCTGGGTCGGCACCTACGACGACATCAAGCAAGGCAAGCCCGGCCAGTATCGCGTGAGCCTGATTAAGACCCTCAAAGACGGACTCTATCCCGGTCTCCACCTGCTGCCCGACGGCACCATCGTCGCCACCACCTACGCCAGTCTCACCGCAAAGGAAAACCCATCCATCGTCAGCGTGCGGTTCAAGATGAGCGAAGTGGATGCGCTGGCGGCCAAGAAAACTTCAGGAACCAAACCATGAAACACACTCTCACCCTCCTCACCGCCTTGCTGCTCGCGCCGCTGGCCGCGCTGCTCGCCGCCGACGCTCCGAATCCCAAACCGAACATCGTCTTCATCCTCGTCGATGACATGCCTTACGCCGGGCCGAGCTTCACGGGGAATACTTTGCTAGAAACGCCGCACATCGATCGCATCGCGAAGGAGGGGCTGTTTTTTACCCGCGCTTACACGGAGCCGGTCTGCGGGCCGAGTCGGGCCACGATCATGACGGGGCAGTTCGCCGGGCGGCACGGGCGCACGGACAATGTGCCGGGTGCGCATCCTTATGCGCTCATGCAGGAGCCGCTGCTGCCTTTGCCTCCCGATGCCAGTTCCGGCGGCAAATTTAGTGAAGCCGATTCCAACGCCCGTTTGCCCGATCCGGTCCAGCCGGGCGGTTACTCGCTCGTGCAGGCGGTGAAGAAAGGCGGCTACCGCACCGCCATTTGCGGGAAGTGGCATCTGCCGCTTCAGCATCTGACGCCGAAGCTCGCTACCAGCTACGGTTTCGACTTCTGCACCGACAAACCCGCCCGCAGCCGACCCTATCGCGATACGAAGCACTTCACCGATGACGCCATCCAGTTCATGTGCGACAACAAGGCGCAGAGCTTCTTTTTGTATCTGCCCTACGTCGCCGTGCATGGCGGCCATGTCGTGCCGCCGGAGGATCAGGCGCGGTGGAAAGAGCGGCTGAAGGACAAAAAGAACATCATGCCGCCCGACCTGCTCGCCTCGCTGGAGTTCGTCGACCACTCCGTGGGCCGCGTGCTCGCGGCGCTGGATGAACTCGGCCTCGCCGACAACACGATGGTCCTCTTCGCCAGCGACAACGGTGGCATCGGCAAATCGCTCTACTCCGTGGAGAATACCCCCTTCCGCCTCGGAAAAGGCACGCTCTACGAAGGTGGCGTGCGCGTGCCGCTCTTCATCCGCTGGCCCGCGCAAATCAAAGCCGGTCAGCGCTGCCACACGCACGTGCATTTTGCCGATCTCCTGCCCACGCTCTGCGAGGCCGCCGGTGTGACACCCGATCCCACCCACAAGCTCGATGGCACCAGCCTTCGCCCGCTCTTCACCGGCGGCACGCTGCCGGAGCGCACCTTGTTCGTCACCTACCCGCATTACCTCGCCGAGTTCGCGACTACGCCCGTGCGAGCGGCGATCCAGAGCCGTTACAAGCTCGTCTGGAACCCCTACGACCACCTGGAGATCACCGGCAACCGCGTCACCGATACAACCCTCCGCTATGTGCCCAAGCCCCGCGTCGAGCTGTTCGACCTCGAAACCGACCCCGGCGAGCGCGAAAACCTCGCCGACCGCTACCCCGAGAAGGTGGCCGAGCTGAGATCGCTCATGGAAACCTGGATGAAACAAACCGGCGCGAAAGACCTCATCCCCAACCCTGCCTACGACGCCAGCAGGCCGCTCTTCAACACCCGCGAGGAAGCACTCAGGAAAGCGAAAGCCGAGAAGAAATGAAACCCACCCTCTCCCTCCTCACCGCCCTGCTGCTCGCACCGCTGACCGCCTTTGCCCAAGCCAAGCCCGAAGTCGCCAATGCCACCAAAGCCGCGAAACGCGCCTGGGAATCCGCGTCTGCTGAAAGGAAGGCGCTGTGGCACCTGCACCGTGATGCATTGATCAACATCGACCTCTCCGAGGACACGAATCGTCAAGTCATCATCGCCCGAGGTTCGCCGAAGCCGGGCGAGTATCACGCGCATCCGACCACCGCGATGCTGGAGGACAACAAGACGATGTTTTGCGTCTGGAACCTCGGCCACGGCGGACACGCGGGGCCGATGGCTCGCAGCGATGATGCCGGGTTGACGTGGACGCGCATGGACGACGTGCTGCCGCCGAACTACGCCAACTTCAAGAACTGCCCCAGCATCTACCGCATCACCGATCCGCAAGGCAAAGAGCGACTGTGGGTCTTTGCCGCACGCACCTTGATCGACAAGGAGAACCCGAAGCTCATCGAAGGCCGTCATCAGGGCTTCATGCCGCGCATCGTCAGCGAGGACGACGGGAAGACGTGGCGCGAGCTTCCGCCCATCGGCGGCCGCATTGCGAAGGACGATGCCTTTCGTAACATCATGACCTTCTCCAGCATCGTGCGACTGAAGGATGGTTCACATCTTGGCATGTTTCATCGAGGCAGCGGCATTGGCGAGGAAGGCACCCTGCAAGTGCTGCAATCCATCACCCGCGACGGCGGCTTCACGTGGTCGGAGCCCGTGATGGCCAGCGATGGCACGAAGCTCGACGGCAAGCACCCCTGCGAGCCTTACGTCTTCCACTCGCCCGACGGCAACGAGCTCTGTTGCCTCATGCGCGAGAACAAACGCAGCGGCACGAGCCTCGTCATGTTCAGCAGCGACGAAGGCAAAACATGGAGCCAAGCCGTGGACGCTCCATGGGGCCTCACGGGAGATCGTCACCACGGCATCACTTTGCCCGATGGCCGCATGGTCATCGTCTTCCGCAACGCCACACCGCAATCGAAAGACAAAGGCGGCTTCATCGCCTGGGTCGGCACTTATGACGACATCAAGCAAAGCAAGCCCGGCCAGTATCGCGTGAGCCTGCTGAAGACCTTCAAAGACGGCTTCTACCCCGGCCTTCACTTGCTCCCCGACGGCACCATCGTCGCCACGACGTATGCGAACTACCGGAAAGAAGACATCGGCTGCTCCATCGTCAGCGTGCGCTTCAAAATGAGTGAGGTGGATGCAATGGCGAAGGCCCCGAATTAATTTGAACAAAGGCAAACTGAACAATGATGACTCAACCTCCGCCAACACAAGCACGCCGCGTCGTGCTCTTCTTCGCCGTCACTTTGGCGATCATCACTTATGTGGATCGCGTCTGCATTTCACAGGCGGCTCCCGCGATGCAGGAGGATCTGGGGCTCACGAAAATCCAGATGGGTTATGCCTTCACGGCGTTTGGTTGGGCTTATGCGCTGTTTGAAATCCCCGGTGGCTGGCTCGGGGATCGCATCGGGCCGCGCAAGGTGCTGATGCGGGTGGTGAGCATGTGGTCCATCTTCACGGTGGCCACGGGCTGGGCGTGGAATCTATGGTCGCTGGTGGTCAGTCGGTTCTTCTTTGGCATGGGCGAGGCGGGTTGTTTTCCCAACATCACGAAGGCTTTTACCAATTGGTTCCCCTCGGCCGAACGTGTCAAAGCACAGGGCATCTTGTGGCTGAGTGCCCGCTGGGGTGGTGCCTTCACACCGCTCATTGTCGGCTGGATGTTGGCGAGTGGTGGTGAGGGTAAGTTCGGACTCGGCCTGCATTACCGGTGGGTTTTCCTCATCTTCGGCCTGCTCGGCGTGGTATGGGCGCTATCGTTTTATCGTTGGTTCCGCGATCAGCCAAAGGATCATCCGGCGGTGAATGCGGACGAGCTGGCGGTCATCGGCGAAACCCAGCACAGCGGTGATCATTCGATGCCATGGGGCAAGCTGTTGGCCTCCCGCACGGTCTGGATGCTCTGGGCACAGTATTTCTTCATGTCTTACGCCTGGTATTTTTACATCACCTGGTTCCCCACGTATCTGAAGGAACAGTTCACTGGCATGGGCGACATGCAGCGAGCCTTGCTGGCCTGTGTGCCGCTGTTTTTTGGCGGCATCGGCTCCATCCTCGCGGGTCTGCTTTCGGCGCGATTGGATGTGTGGCTCGGCAGCATCGCCCGCACACGCCGTTGGCTGGGCGTGCTCGGCATGGGCGCTGCGGGTCTCATGCTGATCATCTCAATGCAACTTCAGACACCGGTGGCCTCCGTGCTGGCTATTGGTCTCGCAGCTTTGTTCAGTGATCTTTCCATGCCCGGTTCCTGGGGCGCGTGCATGGATGTCGGCGGACGCTACACCGGGGCCCTCTCCGGCAGCATGAACATGATGGGCCAAGTCGGCGGAGCCATCGCCCCCATGGCCGTGCCCCTCGTGCTCGCCGCCACAAACAACAACTGGACCATCAACATGGGCCTCTTCGCTCTCAGCTACTTCCTCGGTGCCATCTGCTGGGCCTTCATCAACTCCGACGAACGGTTGGAGGCAACGGAGTGATGGAGTGTTGGAGTCTTGGAAAAAGCTCCCGAAACTCCATCACTCCATCACTCCATCACTCCATCACTCCATGAAACACCTCATCCTCACCCTGCTAACCGTCGGCCTCATCTCCGCTCAGGCTGAAGTCACCAAAGACAACTTTGGCACCACGCGCGACGGCGAATCCGTCGAGCGCTATACCTTGAAGAACAAGCATGGCCTTGTCGCGAAGGTCATCACCCTGGGCGGCATCATCAACGAACTGCATGTGCCCGACCGTGCGGGCAAGACCGCCGACATCGCCCTCGGATTCGACACCTTGGCCGAATACGAAGAGCACAACGGCGGCGTGTATTTCGGCTGCATCACCGGGCGCGTGGCCAATCGCATCGCGGGCGGTAAGTTCGACCTCGATGGCAAGTCCTACACGCTGGACCCGCATCCGAAGACCAGCTTCCATCTACACGGTGGCTTGAAGGGTTTCAGCAAGGTCATTTGGAAAGCAGAAATCGTGACCGACCCACGCGGACCCGCTTTGCGCCTGACCTACCTCAGCAAGGATGGCGACCAGGGATTCCCCGGCAATCTCAACACCCGCGTCACCTATGTGCTCACCGAGGAGGATGAGCTCGTCATCGAGTATGAGGCCACGACGGACAAAGCCACGCCCATCAACCTCACCAATCACACCTACTTCAATCTCGCCGGAGCAGACAGCGGCACTGTGCTCGATCATCGGCTCACCTTGCAGTCGCAGCGTTATCTCGAAACCGATGCCGACCTCTTGCCCTCGGGAAAGCTGCTGCCCGTCGCAGGCACCGCGTTTGATTTCACCAAGAGCGAGGTCATCGGCAGCCGCTTGGGTCAAATCTCCATCGGCGGCTACGACCACGCCTTCGTGCTCGCCGATAAGCCGCAGACCAAGCCCGCGCTCGCCGCCGAAGTCTATGAGCCCAAGAACGGTCGGGTGATGCGAATCCTCACCGACCAGCCCGGCATCCAGCTCTACACCGCCACCTACACCACGCCGCTCAAGGGCAAAAACGGCATGGGCTATGACCGCTTCCACGGCCTCTGCCTGGAGACCCAGCATCATCCCGATTCCGTTCATCACGCCGAGTTCCCCACGACCATCCTCCGTCCCGGCGAGACATACCGCACGACGACCATTCATCAGTTCAGCACGCGGTGATCATTGCAGACCGCTGGCTTTTACGCTCCGCTGCATCCTCAGTCCTGCCCTCCCTCCGCCATGAGCCATAAATCCGTCCCTGAGCCTGATTCCTCAGCCTTCCACTCCCAGTATCCGTCCATTGAGCACCTGCGCGAGCGGGCGCAGCGGCGGGTGCCGCGCTTTGCGTTTGAGTATCTGGAGGGCGGTTGCTTCTCGGAGGTGAACCTCCGACGCAACACCGAGGAAATCCGCGAGCTGCGCCTGCACCCGTGGTATCTCCGCGACTACGCGGGCGCTGAGTTGCGGACCGAGATTTTTGGCCAAACCTATGAGGCTCCGTTTGGCGTTGCCCCCATCGGCCTGCAGGGGCTTGTCTGGCCGCGTGCCACGGAGATTCTTGCCAAGGCAACACGCCAGCATCAGGTGCCCTTCATCCTCAGCACCGTGGCCACCGCCAGCATCGAGACCGTGGCCGAAATCACGGGCGGCAAGGCCTGGTTCCAGCTCTATCATCCGGCCGAGCCCGAGTTGCGGGACAAGCTCCTCAACCGTGCGCGCGAGGCAGGCTTTCCGGTGCTCGTGATCCTCGCGGACACGCCCACCTTTGCTTACCGGCCCAAAGAAATCCGCAACGGCCTCTCCATCCCGCCGCGCATGTCCTTGCGCAACATCCTTCAGATGATGATGCGCCCGGCCTGGTGCCTCGGTCAGCTCGCGGCGGGCGCACCGCAGTTCCAGACCATGAAGCCCTACATCCCGAAAGGGCTGAACATGAAGCATCTGGGTCTGTTCATGAACCGAACCTTCTCCGGCCGCCTCAGCGCGGACAAGATCAAGGCCATCCGCGAGCGCTGGCCGGGCAAGCTGGTCGTCAAAGGCATCGTCACCCCCGAGGATGCGGAGTTGGCTCTCCAACTCGGTGCCGATGGGCTCATCGTCTCCAACCACGGCGGTCGCCAGCTCGACGCCGGGGACTCCACCATCCGCTCCCTCGCAGGCTTGCAGCGCGAGTTTGGCAGCCGCACCACGTTGATGCTCGACAGCGGCGTGCGCAGCGGCCCGGATGTGGCCTGCGCCCTCGCCTCAGGGGCCAAGTTTGTCTTCATGGGCCGCAGTTTCATGTATGGCGTGGGCGCTCTCGGACGCCGAGGAGGCGATCACACCTTGATCATGCTCAAGCGCCAGCTTCGTCAGGTCATGGAGCAGATCGGCTGCGAGCGTGTGGCTGACCTGCCCAAGCATCTGCTGTCTGCCGCAGCGCGGTGATCCCCATCCATCCGTCCGTCGCAAATCCACGCCGAGCAAAGTTCATAAGGCGCTCGAAAGAACCCGAAAACCAGCCTCGTTTAGTCACTGGTATGACCTCCTACCACAAACCTCTTCCATGAATCAAATCGATCTCCACAACCGCATCGCCATTGTCACCGGCGGCGCTCGGGGCATTGGCCGGGCCATTGCCGAACGTCTCCTCGCCTCGGGGGCACGAGTCTCGCTTTGGGATGTGGATGCAGCGGCACTCGCGCAGGCTTCGTCCGAGATGGGCACGCCGGACACTGTTCATACCGCGACCGTCGATCTCGCGGACCTCGCCTCCGTCCAGGCCGCCACCGCCGCCACTGTGGCCGCGTTTGGAAAGATCGACATCCTTGTGAACAACGCAGGCATCACCGGTGGCAATGCGAAGACCTGGGAACTCGATCCAGCCGACTGGCGGCGCGTGATGGAGATCAATCTCAATGGACCCTTCTACTGCTGCCACAGCGTGGTCCCGCACCTCATCACCAACGGCTACGGACGCATCGTGAACATCGCCTCCATCGCAGGCAAGGAAGGCAATCCCAATGCCGCCCACTACAGCGCTTCCAAGGCTGCTGTCATCGCCTTGACCAAGTCTCTCGGCAAAGAACTCGCCACGGCGAACATCACCGTCAACGCCATCACGCCTGCCGTCATCGCCACTGACATCCTCCAGCAGATGCAGCAGTCGCACATCGACTACATGCTCTCGAAGATCCCGATGGGACGCTTTGGCAAAAAGGAAGAGGCCGCCGCGCTCGTGGCCTGGCTCTGCTCAGAAGACTGCTCCTTCACCACCGCCGCCGTCTTCGATCTCTCCGGCGGCCGCGCGACTTATTGATGGAGCAATGGAGTAATGGAGTTTTGGAATGATGAAACAGCATGAACACTGAGCGACGAAACAAGAACCGCGGATACCAGCAGTTGCTGGTCTGGCAGGATGCTATCGAGTTGTATGGACTCGCATACCAGGCGGTTCGTGGTTGGTCGTTTGAGCACAAGAAGCTGGCGTCGCAATCCAACGCCTCAGCAGGCTCGGTGCATCGCAATATTGCTGAAGGCTACTGTCGCCGAACAGTTCATGAGTATCTCCAGCATCTCAATATCGCACTCGGATCACTTGGCGAAACACTCTCTGGATTTATTGCTTATTCGCGCACTGGCCAAATCGAATCAGCGACCTTTGAGCAACTAGACACCCTGATCTTCCGACTGGAGAATCGGCTCTTGAAACTCGTCGAGTCACTCGAACACAAGCGCAATGCCAACGACTGGACTGAGACTCTCGTCGTCCGCGAAGACCCACCAGAGTATGGTGCCGACCCCTCCGTCACCCACGACCTCAACCTCCTTCTCAATAACTTGGCCGAGCAACAAACCTGCACCACTCCTTCACTCCTTCACCAATGAACATCACCGCACTCGAACGTCCTGCATCCCTTGTCGAACGCGTCTGTCAGCAACTCGCCGAACTCATCCGTGGCGGCAGTGCTGAGGAAGAGCGCTGGCTGCCCGGCGAACGCTCGCTGGCAGAGAAGCTCGGCGTCAGCCGCACCGTGGTGCGTGAGGCGACGAAGCGACTGGAGCAGCAGGGCATGTTGGAGATCCAGCACGGCACGGGCATCAAGATCGTGGACCGCCTGCACCGCCCGTTGAATGACTCGCTCTCTCTGCTCATTCCTGATATGGCGGACCGTCTTCAGCAACTCAATGAGACACGGCTTTCCATCGAACCGGATGCCGCCGCTTATGCCGCGCAGCGAGCCACCAAGGAGCAACTCAAGACGATGCGGCGCATCCAGAAGCAGCTGGAAAACGCCGCCGAAGGCCCCGCCGCCATTGAGGCCGACATCGCAGCGCATCACGCCATCGCCGATGCCAGCGGCAACCTCATTTACCGCCTCCTGCTCGATTCCCTCGCGGATCTCGGCGTCTCCAGCCGCCTGCGCACCATTGGCCGCATCGGCAAGGCAGCGGCCATCGAGCAACACGAAGCCATCCTCGTCGCCATCGAGAACCGCGACCCCGAAGCCGCCCGCGCCGCCATGCGCAGCCACATCCTTGCTGCTGGTGCGGATATGGATCTTCCCGCCCTCAAAACCAAAACAGCAAAATGAGAAATGAAGCCCATCTTTCTGTCATCCATCTTTTTGTCATCACTGTGCGTCACCAACCACGCAGCTGACACCGCATTCTTCGACTCCAAAGTCCTGCCCATCCTCCAGCAGCGCTGCTTTGAGTGCCACTCGCACGGAACGAAGATCAAAGGCGGCCTCGCTTTGGATTCACGCTCTGGCTGGGCGGAGGGTGGAGACAATGGTCCCGCCATCAAGCCCGGCCAATTAGAGGAAAGTCTGGTCATCAAAGCGGTCCGCTATGTGGACGCGGAGTTCGAAATGCCTCCAAAGGCCAAGCTTCCTGCCAGCGAGATCGCCATTCTCGAAGAATGGGTGAAGCTCGGTGCGCATGACCCCAGAACCGCTGGGGCCGGAAAGCAAAAGAAAGGCATCGACCTCGCCGAAGGCCGGAAGTTCTGGGCCTTCCAACCCGTGAGCAATCCCCAGCCGCCGCTGGTGAAAGACACCGCATGGCCACTTGATCCGTTGGATCATTTCATTCTCAAACCGCTCGAAGCCAAGGGTATCAAGCCCGTGAGTGATGCTGATCGCTACACTTGGCTTCGTCGCGTGAGCCTTGATCTCACGGGCCTGCCGCCGACAGCGAAGGAGATTGAATCCTTCTCGAAAGACTCGTCATCCGATGCGTATGCGAATGCTGTGGATCGTTTGTTAAACTCCAAAGCGTACGGCGAACGCTGGGCGCGGCATTGGCTCGATCTCACCGGCTATGCCGACATGATGGGCACTTCGAACGCCGTGTTTGCCGAGCACGCGTGGCGCTATCGCGATTACCTCATCAAGGCTTTCAACGCCGACAAGCCCTTCGATGAGTTCGTGCGCGAGCAGATCGCTGGCGACTTGATGCCGTCAAAATCTGTCGAAGATCGCGCCGAGAACATCACCGCCACCGGCTTCCTTATGGTCGGCGACATCGAGATCGTGAACCCGGACAAGGCGAAGATGGAGACCGATCACATTGATTCCCAGATGATCAAAATCGGCCAGACTTTCATGGGCATGACGCTGGGCTGTGTGCGCTGCCACGATCACAAGTTCGACCCCATCGGAGTCGATGACTACTACGGCATCGCCGGCATGCTGCGCAGTTCGCCCTCCTCGCACAAAATGCCGGACATGGGCGTCTGGAGCACGCTCAACAGCACCGTCCTGCCCGAAACCCCCGCGCAACTCGCCGCGCGAAAGAAGCTCGAAGCCGAGAACGAACAGCGCATCGTTGGCTTCAAAGAGGAGCAAAAAAAGCTCACCGACGAGAAAGCCGTTGTGACCAAACAACTCGCTGCTCTTGGCAAACCCACTGCGCCAGTATCGCAAGTCGTCGCCGCTACCGACAATGCGCAGCGAGACATTCCTGCCAATCCTGATGCCAAGCCCACTAGCGACAAAGACGCCCTCACCAAGCGCCGCGACGAACTCGATGCACAGCTCAAGAAGCTCACCGAGACCATCAAACACGCCGAATTCTTCAAGGACAAGACTCCAAGAGCCTTCGCCATGAGCGATGGCCCGACGCCTGCCGACATGCCCGTTTATGTGCGTGGCAATCCGTATGCACCGAGCACCGTCGTGCCACGTGGGACCCTTCGCGTGGCCTCGTGGGATAAGTTCCCCGCCATCCCAACCGGCCAGAGTGGACGTCTTCAATTTGCGGACTGGCTTGCCGACAAACGCAACCCGCTCACCGCTCGCGTGACGGTGAACCGCATCTGGCAAAAGCTCTTCGGCACCGGCATCGTGCCCAGCGTGGACTACTTCGGTACTCGTGGCGATGTGCCCACGAACCCGGAGTTGCTCGATCATCTTGCCACCCGCTTCATGCAGGGTGGTTGGTCACAGAAAGCGTTTCTTCGCTCGCTCGTTCTTAGCCGTGCTTATCGCCTGAGCAGTTCCAACGACGCCCTAGCGATGAAGCTTGATGCCGAGAACAAACTCTTCTGGCGCATGAATCGCCAGCGCCTCGATGCCGAGTCCATGCGTGATTCCATGCTCGCCATCAGCGGCGAACTCAGCCGTGAAAGCGGTGGCCCTGCGCTGGTGCTCGAAGAACCCGAGAACTGCGGCTCGCTGGCCTTGAAAGGCGTGAATCCGCCGAACTACAGACACGCGAAACCGCGTCCGACGCAGGAGTTTGAGCGCACCCTCTATCTTCCCGTGCTCCGAGGTGGCACCGCAGGCCCGGACCGCCTGCGTGCCTTCTTTGATTTCGTCGATCCCGCAGGCACGGCCGGTCAGCGCAACCAGACCGTGGTGCCCACGCAGTCGCTCTTCCTGCTCAGCAACGACCTCCTCCGCAAACGCGCCACCACGCTCGCCGACCAGCTAATTACTGCCGAGTCGAACGAACTCGCGCGACTCGAAGCCCTCTGGCTCCGCGTTCTCAATCGCCCGATAACCAGCACCGAGCGTGAAGAGGCCACCGCCTTCCTCGGCAACGTGGAGCCGCTCATCAAAACCGTCAAAGGCCGCCCCGCCCTCGACTCCATCAAATGGCGCGAACTCTGCCACAGCCTGCTGGCCGCGAATGAGTTCGTGTTTCGACTTTGATCCATTCTCCTGCCCCCATTCTTCTACCTACTGTATTTCAAAACTCCATTTCTCCACCCCATCATGAATTCTTTCACTCGCCGCCAACTTCTTCAGCGCACTGCTTGCGGCTTCGGCGCACTTGCCTTGCATGACATCGCCCGCGCGGCCGCGAATCCGCTCGCGGCACGCATCCCCGGCATGGTGCCGAAAGCCAAGCGCGTCATCTTCCTCTTCATGGGCGGTGGACCGTCGCAGATGGATCTCTTTGACCCAAAGCCCTTCATTGAGCGCAAGCACGGGCAGAAGATCGACTCGCCACTGCGCAAAGAAGTCACGCAGATCGGCACGGACCAGTTCCTCGCGCTCAAGGCCATGGCTCCGGTGCGACCGCGTGGACAGAGCGGCATGATGATTTCCGATCTGATGCCGCACCTCGCGACCGTGGCCGATGACCTCTGCCTGCTGCGTGGCATGAACGCCGACAACCCACAGCACGCCGGCGCAACGTTGCAATTTCACACCGGCACCTTTGCCGAGGTCCGACCGTCCATGGGCGCGTGGGTCAGCTATGGCCTCGGCACCGAGAACGCGAACCTGCCCAGCTTTGTCAGCATTCAGGGCGGCGGCGTGCGCGAGTATGGCGCCGCATTTCTTCCCGCGATCCATCAGGGCACTAAGCTCACCGTGCCACTGGACAGCAAATCCTTGCCTGTCGAAAACCTCCGCAATGTCTCCGAGAACGACGCCATCCAGCGCCAGCGCATGGATTTCATGGCCCGCATGAACAAGCGTCTCGTCGGCGACCTCGGTGGCGATGCGAACATGGAAGGCATGATTCAAAACATGGAACTCGCCGCTCGCATGCAGCTCACCACGCCTGCGATCGTGGACATCTCAAAAGAGAGCAAAGCCACGCTCGATCTCTACGGCGTCGGCGGCAAGGATACGAACACCTTTGGACGCGCTTGCCTGCTCGCTCGGAAACTGAGCGAAGCTGGCGTGCGCTTCGTGCAAGTCAGCACCGGCGGCTGGGATCATCATGGTGACATCCGTGGCAACCTGCCCAAGCTCTGCGCCCAGACCGATCAACCGGTTGCCGCCTTGCTCAAAGATTTGAAATCACGCGGCCTGCTGGAGGACACTCTCGTGCTCTGGAGCGGTGAGTTTGGCCGCACGCCGTGGAGCCAGGATCTCAGTGGCAAATCGCCTATCGACAAGCACGGCCGCGAACACCAGCCCGAGAGCTTCTGCTCATGGATGGCCGGCGGCGGCGTCAAAGGTGGCCTCACCTACGGCGACACCGACGACATGGGCTACCGAGCCATCAACGGCAAAGTCCACATCCACGATCTGCACGCCACCATGCTGCACTTGCTCGGCATCGATCACCTCAAGCTTACCTCTCGCCACCTCGGTCGCGACTTCCGCCTGACCGATGTCTATGGCGAGGTGGTGAAAGAGATCTTGGCGTGAGCCTGATCGGGAACAAGTAGGCAAGAGAATGGGGACAAAAGAATAGCCCTCCTTCAATTCATTCTCCTGCCCCCATTCTCTTGTCGATCAGAACCAACTATTCATGAAAAAACTTTTCATCTCGCTCCTCCTCGCCACCTCAGCATTGGCCGAAGTCAGAACCGAAACCATCGCCGTGCCCATGCGCGATGGCATCAAGCTCGCCACCGATATTTATCGTTACAATGCAGCGGGGAAAGCGCCCGTCGTGCTCATGCGGACGCCGTATGATCGCACGAAGGCGAAGGGCTCCGCGGAGCGCTGGGCGAATGCGGGTTACATTTTCATCGCACAGGACTGCCGTGGCACTCGCGGATCGGAAGGCGTGATGGCTCCTTACAACAACGAAGGCCAAGACGGCTATGATACCATCGAATGGATCACGCGGCAGCCATGGTGCAGTGGTCGCGTGGGCATGATGGGCGGCTCGTATGTTGGCGCAGTGCAGTGGCAAGCAGCGGCGGAGAATCCACCCGGACTTGCCGCCATCGCGCCGCAAGCGACATGGAGCAGCTTTTATCGCAATCTCTACCTCGGCGGCTCGGTGCGGCTAGCGCTCATCTCCGGTTGGATCGCGGGCAATACCGCGAAACCAGAAGGTATGAAGCCTGCGGATATGAGCGAGGCTTTGATGCGGCTGCCGCTCAGTGATGTGGATGAAGCCATCGGTTGGCCCATGGCCTGGCTCGATGCCTTCCTCACGCATCCCGAGCCGGATGGCTTCTGGACTCGGCTCGATCTCACCTCGCGCCTGCCTGATCTGCAACTCCCAGCACTGCACGTCGTCGGCTACTGCGACTACTTTTCGCGTGAGTCGGTGGGCAATTTCATGATCATGCAAAAGCAGGCGCATGATCCTAAGACACGCCAGCAGCAGCGTCTCATCCTCGGCCCCTGGGATCATGGCAGCGTCGGCAAAACGAAGGTCGCCGAAGTTGAGTTTGGACCCGAAGCCGCCGTCGATACGTTTGCCCTTCAGGTCGATTGGTTTGATCGCCATCTCAAACAAGACACCGCCGCCCAAGCCAAGCCCTTCCCGCCCGTGCGCTACTTCTCCATGGGCGACAACGTCTGGCACGATGCACAAACCTGGCCGCCAGAGGACTTCACCTCGACCTCGTTCTACCTGCACTCCAATGGCAAGGCGAACACTCGTAAAGGCAATGGCCGCATCACTCGTGAAGCAGCTACTCAAGACGAAACACCTGACACCTTCCGCGCCGATCCCGCGAACCCCACACCCTCGAACCCGATCACTGAAGAACGCCCCATCAAAGCCGCCGTGTGGGGTCCCGTGGACCAAAGCGCCACCGAGGATCGTGATGATGTACTCGTTTACACCAGCGAACCGATGACCACGCCGCTGACCTTCGCTGGCAACGCCGAGGCCAAGCTCCACGTCAGCACCGACACCACCGACGCCGATTGGGCCGTCAAACTCATCGACGTGCATCCCGATGGCTTTGCGCAAAACATGGCGCGAGGCATCCTGCGCGGACGCTATCGCGCCTCTTTGCTCAAACCGGAGCTGATGCAGCCTGGACAAGTTTACGAGATCACCGTCGATCTCGGCCCCGTCGCCGCCACCATCGCCAAAGGCCATCAACTCCGCGTGGACATCAGCGGTGCCGACTTCCCGCTCTACGACCGCAATCCCAACACCGCCGAAGGCATCACCAGCAGCAAAACCGCCATCGCCACCGAGCAAGTGCATCACAAGCCAGGCGCACTCTCGCGCATCGTGCTGCCGGTGAAATGAAGATCTCACTCCTTGCCATGAATCCTCTCATCCCGTCTTTGTATTTTATCATCGCCTCCACCGCAATCGCCGCCGATTTCGACCGCGAGATCCGCCCTCTTTTGCAAAAGCACTGCATCGAGTGCCACGGCGAAAAGAAGCAGAAAGGCGAACTCCGCCTCGACGCCAAAGTCCACGCCTTCAAAGGCGGTCACGAGGGCCCGGCGATCCTCGCTGGCAAAGCGGATGCCTCGCCGCTCTTCCAGCGCATCACGAGTACGGACGACGATGAAAAAATGCCTCCGAAAGGCGATGTCCTGAAACCCGAAGAGATCGCTCTTTTGAAGCGCTGGATCGACTCGGGTGCCAAGTGGCCCGAAAACGCCACCGACAAAGCCGCGCTCACCGACAAGCGCCTCCAGCACTGGTCCGTGCAGCCCATCAAAGTGGCTTCGGCTTTAGCCGAACCTCTCGGACTCAAGCCTGAGCTACTTTCCATCGATGCCTTCATCGAAGCCAAGTTACGCGAACACAAACTCACGCCCTCTCCTGAAGCCGGCGCACGCACCTTAAAGCGCCGCCTCCACTTCGATCTCCTCGGTCTCCCACCGTCCGACCTGTCCGACCAAGCCTACGAGTCCCTCGTCGATTCCCTCCTCGCCTCACCGCACTTCGGCGAACGCCAGGCCCGCCACTGGCTGGACATCGTCCACTACGCCGACACGCACGGCTTTGAGCGTGACCAGCTCCGTCCGAACGCCTGGCGCTACCGCGACTACGTCATCGAGTCCTTCAATGCCGACAAACCCTACGACCAGTTCATCAAAGAACAGATCGCCGGAGATTTGCTGCCGAAGCCAACCATCACCGCGCTCGGCTTCCTCTCCGCAGGCCCGTGGGACTTCGTCGGGCAGCAGGAAACGCGGTCTGACATGCTTCGTCGTGCCGCCCGCGCTCTCGATCTCGACGACATGGTCACGCAGACGCTCACCGCCACGATGGGCATTTCCATCAACTGCGCCCGCTGCCACGATCACAAGCTCGATCCCATCACGCAGGAGGAGTATTATCGGCTGTGGGCCGTTTTTGCCGGTGTGAAGCGCGGCGACCGCGAAACCGATGCCGCCGAGTCGAAACGCATCGCCGCCGAAAAAGCCCGCTTAAACAAAGAACTCACCCAAACACGCACGCAGATCGCCAAGCTGGCCGGTGAGGGCCTCGAACTCGCCAAACTCATCCCGGATGCCTCCGGCATCGACCTGCGCAATGGCAGCATCACCAAGGAAAAACTCGGCTACTTCCGCGACATCCAAACCAATCGCCTTCAGAAGGTCCCTTCTGTCCCTTCCGTTCTTTGGGTCTTTGTTCCGAACGGCCCGAAAGTCCCTATCGCCTTCAAACAAGAAGTATCCGGCATCCCCGCCACCAGCGGCCACTTTTGGGACACCATCGCCAATCATCCCATCAGCGCCCAACGCAACACCAAGATCGGCAGCACGGATTATGCAGCGAAAGGCCACAGCATGCTCGCCATGCACGCGAATAGCGGCATCACCTTCGATCTCGCCAAGCTCCGCGAGCAAAGCGGCCTTAAAGCCATGCGACTCACCGGCCTCGTCGGCTTCGGAGCCGCCAAAGAAGCTGCGACCACAAAAGCGGACTTCACCGTCTTCGTCGATGCCGAGCTGAAGTTCCAAAAGCTCCAACTCCGCAAAGACGAAACCGCCGCGCTCGATCTCGAAGTGCCCGCGAAGGCCAAAACACTCACCCTCATCGCCACCGATGGCGGCGATGGCATTGGCAACGATCTTCTCTTCATCGGCGATCCGAAGCTCGTGCCCGAAATCGCCGAAACACGCCTCACCGAGGCCGATGCGGCTCAATTGAAGAAACTCCGCGCCACCGCCGCGAACCTCGACGCCGATCTCAAAGCCCTGCCCGAGCCCGACAAGGTCTATGCCATCGTTTCCAACGAAAATCCGCCCGTCATCAAAGTGCAGCGTCGCGGCAATGCCGAGGACGAAGCGCAGGAAGTCACGCCCGGAGCCTTCTCATGGGCCAAGCACGCTTCCGCTGCTTTTGGCGACAACCAAATGCCCGAAGCCCAGCGCCGACTCGCCCTCGCGAACTGGATCACCCATCCCGACAACCCGCTCACCGCCCGCGTCATCGTGAACCGCCTCTGGCACCATCACTTTGGCCAAGGCCTCGTCACCACCCCCAGCGATTTCGGCCTCGGCGGCGACAAACCGAGCCACCCCGAGTTGCTCGATTTCCTCGCCCACGAACTCATCACGCATGGCTGGAGTTTGAAGCACATCCACAAGCTCATCGTGATGTCGAAGGCGTATCGTAGAACGAGTTTTCCAACTCGTTCTCCCCGAACCAACGAGTTGGAAAACTCGTTGTACGCCGACTCCTCCAACCGACTCCTCTCCCACCAAAACCCGCGCCGCCTCGATGCCGAAACGCTGCGCGACACCGTCCTCGCCGTCTCCGGCAAGCTGAACCTCGCCCGTGGCGGCCCCGGCTACCGCGACTTCAACTACACCGAAGCCTACGCCCCCATCTACGACTACGTCACGCCCGACAAACCCGAGCTCTGGCGTCGCAGCATCTACCGCTTCATCGTACGCACCACGCCGCACCAGTTCATGACCACGCTCGACTGCCCCGACCCCGCGAACTTCACGCCAGCGAGAGCGCAAACGACCACGGCACTGCAAGCACTCACGCTTTCGAACAACGAGTTCATGCTCCAACAGGCCCGCCACCTCGCCGAGCGTGCCAAAACACCCGAACGAGCCTTCCAGCTAGGCTTCCAACGCGATGCGACGCCCGAAGAACTCGCCGCCGCGAAGTCCATCGACCTCTTCTCCCTCTGCCGCATGCTCCTGAATGCCAACGAGTTCATCTATGTCGATTAACACGCCCATGCTCACCAAACACCTCGCCATCCTCTTCTTCGCTCTTTGCCCGTTGCTCTCCGCTTCAGCAGCGGACAAGCCTGCGCATCTCTTCATCCTCACCGGGCAGTCAAACATGGCGGGCATGGACCCGAAGCTCGGGTTTGAGCCGGAGGCGAAGATTGCCTTTCCGGATGCGGACGTGGCTTACATCAAGGTCGCAGTCGGCGGCATGCCGATTCGTTACTGGGTGGATGAATGGAACGACATCGCCACGAAGCACGACGTCGATGTTGCGAAAGCGCGTGAGAAGGACAGGAGCAAGGCCACGATCTTCTACCCGCACATCCTGGAGAAGTTCGCCACGATGCTGAAAGACCACCCGAACGCGAAGTCCGTCACCTTCTGTTGGATGCAGGGTGAGAACGACTCGAAAACCGGCCTGCACGCGCCTTATGCCGATGCCTTGAAGCAGCTCATCGCCAATCTGCGGCGCGATTTGAAGCGCCCGGACCTCAATGTGGTCATCGGACGCATCAGCGACCATGAGCGCATCAATCCGCCTGCATGGAAAGTCGTGCGCGACGCACAGGTCGAAGTCGCGAAAGGCGATGTGCATGGTGCATGGGTCGATTGCGATGATCTCAATGACAAGGAGATCAAAGGCGTGATGACCAACGACCTCCACTACACTAAACCCGGTTACGAACTCCTCGGCCGCCGCTTCGTGCGTCAGGCGAAGGCGCTCATCGAAAACCAGAAGCCCTCTGAGAACGGAAGGCCTGAATAGGCTTGCTGGACCGTAAGAAGCAAGCTCAGGAAGCCGTTTTGCAATTGGTCTGACCAATTATCCATGACGCCCACACGCCGCAATTTCCTCCAAAGCCTCAGTGGCACCGCACTGGCCTCGTTGCTCCATCGTGATGCCAGCGCGGCATCGAACCCGCTTTCACCGAAAGGCGGGCATCATGCGGCGAAAGCGAAGGCGGTGATCCAGATCTTCTGCCCGGGTGGTCTCTCGCATGTCGATACCTGGGACTACAAACCGGAGTTGGAGAAGCGCCAGGGCAAACCCTTCGATCCGGATGGCAAGCTCACGTTCTTTGCGTCAAAGCCAGGCAACTGCCAGCAGTCGTGGTGGAAGTTCCGCCAGCATGGCGAGTGCGGGCGCTGGATGAGCGATCTCTTCCCAAAACTCGCCGCGAAGGTCGATGACATGGCCTTCATCCACTCGATGCAGAGCAAAACCGCGCTGCACGGCCCCGCGATGTTCATGGCGAACAGCGGCTACATCTTGCCCGGCTTTCCGACGATGGGTGCGTGGGTCACGTATGGCCTCGGCAGTCTCAGCGATGACCTGCCAGCTTTCGTCGTGCTGCCTGATCCGCGTGGATTGCCGCCCGGCGGCGTTTTGAACTGGGGCGCAGGCTTTTTGCCTGCGATCCATCAAGGCACCGTCCTCACCACCCATGCCGAAAAACCGCCCATCGCCGATCTTTTCCCGCCCAAGGGCTACATCGAAGGTTCCGAGCAAAAGAGTCGCGAGTTCCTTCAAGTGCTGAATCGCACCCACGCAGCCGAAAGACGTGAAAACAGCGAGTTGGAGGCCCGCATCGCGGCTTACGAGCTGGCGGCGCGTTTGCAGCTCAGCGCCCCCGAAGCCACGAACGTCAGCGATGAGACCGAGGCGACGAAAAAGCTCTACAACCTCGATCACGAGGACATCGGCCCTTTTGGGAGACAGTGTTTGCTCGCACGTCGGCTCGTCGAGCGTGGCACGCGCTTCGTGCAGATCTTTTGCGGCGCCGAAAACACCACCGCGAAGAAGATCCGCCCGAACTGGGACAGCCACGAAGACCTCGTCCGCGATCACGGTTACTGGGGCAGCATTCTCGATAGCGGAGCCGCGGCGTTGCTCACCGATCTAAAATCACGCGGCCTGCTGGAGAGCACGCTTGTCATCTGCACCACCGAGTTTGGTCGCCAGCCCGCCGCGCAAGGCGCAGGCAAAGGCCGCGATCACAATCCCGGCGCCTTCACCGCCTGGATGGCTGGTGGCGGCATTCAGGGCGGCACCGCTTACGGAACCACGGATGATCTCGGCTTCAAAGCCGCCGAAAACCCCGCCTACTGCTACGACCTCCACGCCACCGCGCTGCATTTGCTCGGCCTCGACCACGAAAAGCTCAGCTACTACCACAACGGCATCCAGCGCCGCCTGACGGATGTGCATGGGCACGTCATCCAAGAAATCCTCGTGTGAATTTATCACCTCCATGAACGCCCTCCTCAACCGCCGCACCTTCCTCCAGCAGACCGTCCACGGTCTCGGCAGCATCGCGTTTCTCGATCTGCTCGCTCGTGATCAGCTTTTGGCCGCCTCCGGTCCCACACGTCCCATCATCGACCCATCGCGTCCCTTCGCAGCTCGCAGTCCGCACTTTGCGCCGAAGGCCAAACGCGTCGTCATGGTCTTTTGCAGCGGGGCCTTGAGCCACGTCGATACCTTCGATTACAAGCCCGCGCTGTTCAAATACCACGACCAACCTATGCCCGGCGGCAGTGTCGTCACCTTCCAGGGCGAGCAGGGGAACCTCATCAAGCCGCTGCGCGACTTCAAACCACGCGGCCAGTCCGGCAAGATGACTTCCGATTTGCTGCCGAAGCTCGGCGGCTGCGTGGATGACTTCTTTTTCTGCCACGGCATGACGTCGAAGACGAATACCCATGGCCCCGGCGAGACCTTCATGTCCACCGGGCAAACACTGGAAGGCTTTCCCTCCGCCGGTGCGTGGGTGAACTACGCGCTCGGCACCGAAAACGAAAATCTGCCGTCCTACATCGCCATCCCTGATCCACGCGGCAATCCCCAAGCCGCAGGCAACAACTGGAGCGCCGCCTTCCTCCCCGCCGCGTATCAAGGCACCGCCTTCAACGCCGAAAACCCCATCCGCTTCCTCGCACGACCCAGTGGCATCTCCGCCAGCAGTGACAAAGCCACCGCTGACTTCTTGAAGCGCCTCAATGAGCGCCACCTCGAAAAATTCCCCGGCGATAGCGAACTCGCCGCCCGCATCTCCAGCTACGAACTCGCTGCGAAGATGCAGATGACCGTGCCCTCGCTCACCGATCTCAGCAGCGAGCCCGCGCACGTGTTGAAGATGTATGGCGCGGACGATCCCACGAACACCGTGAAGGCCGGCTACGCCAAAAACTGCATCCTCGCGCGTCGCCTGTGCGAGCAGGGCGTGCGCTTCGTGCAGGTCTTCAACGGCGCGTATGCCATGGGCGAAGGCGTTGGCAATTGGGACGGCCACAAGACCATCGCCACGCAGTATCCCGGCCACGCTGAAGTGCTCGACCAGCCCACCGCTGCGCTCTTCATGGATCTGAAGCAGCGCGGCCTGCTCGCCGACACGCTCTTCGTTTTCTGCACTGAGTTCGGCCGCATGCCCACCTTTCAAAAAGGCGCATCCGGCCGCGATCACAACCCCAGCGGCTTCACCTGCATCCTCGCCGGAGCTGGTGTGCAAACCGGCGCGAAACACCACGGTGAAACCGATGAGTTCGGCTGGAAAGCCGCCGTCGATGTCACCAGCGTTTATGATTTCCACTCCACGATCCTCCACCTCCTCGGTCTCGATCACGAACGCCTCAGCTACTACCACAACGGCCTCGAACGCCGTCTCACCGACGTCCACGGCCATGTGATCCAAAGCGCTCTCGCCTAACGAACCCCTCCCAAACCGCTGACAGAAAATGGGGGCAGCAAATCCCAATCCATTTTTCTGCCCCCATTTGCTGTCAGCCTAAACCACCTTCTCGCCATGCATCTCCTCCCCTCTCTTACCTTCGCCCTCCTCGTTTCCGCCTCTGTCTTCGCTCAAGATGCCGTTTCACTCTTCAACGGCAAAGACCTCACCGGCTGGGACGGCGATCCCAAGCTCTGGAAGGTCGAAAACGGCATCGTCATCGGCACGAATGCATCGCCGGAGGCCATGGCGAACAACAGCTTCCTCATCTGGCGTGGCGGCTCGGTGAAGGACTTCGAGCTTCGCGCCACCATTCGCGTCATCGGCGATAACAACAGCGGCATCCAGTATCGCAGCCGCGAGCTGAAGGACGTGGCCCCGTGGGTCATCACCGGCTACCAGTGCGACATCCATCCCGCCATCGAGCACACCGGCATGACCTATGAGGAGCGCGGTCGCGGCATCTTCGGCCTGAACGGCAAAAACGTCCTCCTCGACCCCGATGGCGCCCTCTGGCAGCTCAGCGAGCAGGCGCCGGTGAAGGTCGATGTCAGCCAGTGGAACGAGTATGTCATCGTCGCGCAGGGAAACCGCCTCCAGCACTTCATCAACGGCCAACCCACCTCCGAACTCATCGACCACCACGCCGACAAACGCACCCTGGAAGGCCTCCTCGCCATCCAGCTCCACAAAGGCAACCCCAACCGCGTCGAGATCAAAGAACTGAAGCTCAAAGTACTGCCCGAGGCAGCGATGGTGCCCTTCGAGCCCGCGAAACTGCCCGCCACCGCGACAAAGATCGAAAAACCGCGCACGAGCCGTCCGCAAGGCACGGGGCCGGTCGTGCCGGTGAAGAAGTGAGTAACTTTATCGAGCTTTCGTAACCACTGACTGATAAAATGGAGGCCTCTCATGAAGCTGAACCCATTTTTTCCCTCACGTAGTTGGTGCCTGCTTGCTGTTTTGGCGGCAACGTTCAGCCACGCGGAAGAGCTAGCATTCGATGTCGAAAAACCCACCGTATTGAAACCCGGCGCAGTCTATAAGTTTAGCTTCAACCCCAAAAAGAAGGGCGATAAGGTCGACGTCAGGCTTCACACGAGCAGCGAGGCAGGAGTGAAGATAGCCAACGATGAGCCTTACGCTCCGATTGATCGCATCACAGTGACTGCCTCGGACGGCACCGTCAGTGATTTGGCGTTTTCTCCCACTGACTACGGTGTGCCTCATATCCACATCGAAGACTACGATTGCGACGGGGATCTCGATTTTAGGGTTATCTGCTCTTGGGGCACAGGAGGCTCGTGGTATTCCTACTTTCGATGCGAGGGAAACAAGTTTGTGCCTTGGCAAGAGCCTGAGGACCTGGGTTTGAACACTCACATTTCGGATGGTGAAATTGCAGCCACCGGTCGTTCCGGACCTGAATACCACGCCACCTACTACGAGGTCAAAAACGGACGGTTCAACAAAGTCCGTGTAGAGTCGATTCGGATGAGATCTTCTCTTCCTGAGTTCAAAGACCTAAAGGACGATTCATTTATCGTGGCTGCTGTGACTGAAGTATGGAAAGACGGCCATCTGATTCGAAGGACGGTTGAGCCACAATACAATCAATAACCCAATTGACCTCGTGACATGATCGAGGCCCTTGCGAAAGACGAACTCCCCGTTTTACTCCTGCCATGCCCACCCTGCCGGACATCCAGCGCTACTGCGACAAGATCGCTGAGGCTTTTCAGCCGCAGCGGATCGTGCTGTTCGGCTCCTACGCTTACGGCAAACCGACGGCGGATTCGGATGTGGATGTGCTGGTGGTGATGAAGAAGGCCCGGCGGCTGTGGATGGATGCCACGCAAAAGATTCACGAGAAAGTCTCCGCAGGCTTTCCGGTGGATGTGATCGTGCGTGACCCCGATTTTCTCCGCGAGCGCCTGCACGAGGGCGACACCTTCCTCGAAGAAATCACCACCAAAGGCCGCGTGATGTATGAAAGCCGCCACGCGTGACTGGATCGAGAAGGCGGAGGCCGATCACCTCGCCGCCGTGGATCTCGCCCGGCGGCGGAAGCTGCCGCTGCATGACATGGTGTGCTTTCACTGCCAGCAGTCGGCGGAAAAGTATTTGAAGGCCCGTCTTGAAGAGGCAGGCCTTCACTTTCCGAAGACGCATGACCTCGAAGCCATCCTGGCGCTCACTTTGACCATCGAGCCGCTCTGGTCGGCTCTTTTGCCTGCAACGAGACGCTTGAAGCCCTTTGGCGTGCTCATACGCTATCCCGGCAATGATGCGAGCAAGGCCCAGGCCCACCGCGCTTTGACTGATGCCAAGGCGATTCGTGAAGAAGTGCGTCTTTCGCTCGGCTTGAAGGTTTGAGACCACGCCCGTCGTTCACCGACGCCATGCGCCTCCTCCTCTGCCTCTCCGCCCTCTTCTGGCTCCTTGCCCCAGGCTCCCTGCTCCAGGCCGCCGCAGGCGCTCCGAACATCATCATCCACTTCATCGACGACCTCGGCTACGGCGACATCGGACCCTTCGGCGCGGTGAAACAGAAGACGCCGCATCTCGACCGCATGGCGCGGGAGGGCATGAAGCTCACGTCGTTCTACGCCGCGCCGGTGTGCAGCGTGTCGCGGGCGCAGATCATGACGGGGTGCTATGGCGCACGCGTTTCGGTGCCCGGTGTGTATCCGCCCGGCAGCAAAAACGGGCTGCATCCGCAGGAGCACACCATCGCCGACCGCCTCCGCCCGCTCGGCTATGCCACGCAGTGCATCGGCAAATGGCACCTCGGCGACCAACCGGCGTTTTTGCCGAAGAAGCAGGGCTTTGATCACTACCTCGGCATCCCGTATTCCAATGACATGCTCAAAACAGCGAGCGTGGACGGTCGCCGCGTCGTGCCGCTCGTGCGAGATGATCAAGTGGGGCGCCTGCTCGATGAAGCGGACCAGGATCGCATCGAGGAAATCTACACCGACGAGGCCGTGAAGTTCATCCGCAGCACCCAAGCAACGAAGAACCAAGAACCAGGCACCAAGAACACGACGCAGCCGTTCTTCCTCTACTTCCCGCACACCGCCGTGCACACGCCCATCCATCCCGGCAAGGCCTTCCAGGGCAGCTCACAAAACGGCCGCTTTGGCGACTGGGTGCAGGAGGTCGATGCCAGCGTCGGCCGCGTCTTCGACACGCTGCGCGAGCTACAACTCGACACGAACACGCTCGTCATCTTCACCAGCGACAACGGCCCCTGGCTCATCAAAGGCCCCGATGGCGGCAGCGCCGGTCCCCTGCGCGGCGGCAAAGGCAGCACCTGGGAAGGCGGCGTGCGCGTCCCCACGCTCGCGTGGTGGCCCGGCAAGATCGCCCCCGGCAGCGTGAGCGATGCCGTCGCCGGCACCATCGACGTGCTGCCCACCTGCCTGAAAATCGCCGGAGCCGAAGTGCCCGCGCAGCCCGTGATCGATGGTCGCGATCTCTCCCCGCTGCTCTTTGGTCAAAGCAAAGACGCCCCACGCGAAGCGCACTACTACTTCTCCAGCTACAACCTCCAAGCCGTGCGCCAAGGCCCGTGGAAGCTCGCCCTCACCACGCAAAAAGAAACCATGGGCCAAGAAGCCGCCGACGATGCGAAAAAGAACCCGCGCCTCTACCACCTCGATCAAGACATCGGCGAAAAGACCAACCTCGCCGCCCAGCACCCCGATATCGTCGCCAAGCTCACCGCCCTCGCCGAAAAGATGACCACCGAGATCGGCGGCGACGAACCCAAGTCCCGCCGCCCGCCCGGCGAGGTCGAAAACCCCGTCACGCTCTATCCGACGAGCGACAAACCCAAGGAACGGCACTTGCCAAGTGCCACCAAAAAGCCCATCGACCTCTCCAAGCTCCAACCCGGCGACAAACTCGCTGCCGACAAAGCTCCGCACATCGCCGACACGCCCTTCACCCTCACCTGCGAGGTCACCACCGCGCAGCGCGATGCCATCCTCATCGCCCACGGCGGCGCCAGCACCGGCTACGCGCTCCATCTCAGCGCCGGCAAGCTCATCTGGGCCATCCGCCACGGCAAAACCCTCACCACCGCCCAAACCGACTACCCCGCCGACAACCAACCCCACCGCATCATCGCCACCGTCGGAAAAAAAGGCAATCTCACCCTCCAACTCGATCAAAACGAGCCCGTCACCGCGAACAGCCCAAGCCTCATCCGCTCACAGCCCAAAGAAGACTTCTGCCTCGGTCACGACAACAAAGTGCCGGCCGCGACTTACACGGCGAAGGGGAGGTTTGAGGGGAAGATCGTGGATGTTGTCATTCGATAAGGACGTCACAGATTCAGACCATGAGTTCAACCAATCCATTTCGCTTCCTTGCCTTCACAGCTCCGTTTTTGATCGTCAGCATGCTTTCAAGCTGTGGCTCTATTTCCAACGAGGTGCCCGAAATTGATGTGCAAATAAGCACCGCGTTTAATCACAAGCAGGCCCGCACCAAGTTCAAAACGGGTGACTTTCTGGTCAACAGTCCTCCATACATCATCAAAGCCAAGGTGCCGACCTCGCGCATTGAAGGAGAGTGGGGCAATCCGAATCCCGCCAAGTATCCGCTCGATCACCACTGGAGAATTGATGTGGAGTCCATTGAGGCCACATCGACTGCGCAAGCCATCGCGAAGGCCACCAGCGGCTACGACGCTAGTGTGGATCGTGACGGTAACTACATGTTTGCTCGCTTTGAGAGGAAACAGTTCAAATGGGGCAAGGCCATCTCATACTTTTCCCAGTTCACGGATGACACAGGTGGTTATGTCCCGCACAACGGTCATCTGACCTATGAAATCTGGGGGACTACCTCTGACAATCGGCACATCGTGCATCTGACGTGCTCGGTCACTCATCGAGACTTGGAGGAATGGGGGCCAAACGTACGCACAACCCGCTCCATAAAGGAACTACATGCCGACAAGGACTACAAACTCGTCGAAACATGTGCTTCGTCCGATTTTGAACCGACTCTGTCAGAGTTGGATCGATTACTCGACACGCTCATCATCAAGGTCAGCCATTCAAACTAACGCATCTCTGCTCCTCCGCCCTTCTGCGGCTAAAATGAGTGTTCTCAAGGTTCGTTCTTGTCCCAGGGGCTACCACCAGAAACCATTTGCCTGCTCCGCAGCTTCCAGGATCATTGTCGCATCAAAGATGAGCTTCCAACAACTGTCCGCCAAACTCCGCCAGATTCGCTCCGAGATGCCGCGAGTCACCTCAGAGCGTGCCTATGCACAGATGGATCGGCTGATGGGACGGACGACTTCGAACAACCCGAAAAAGAGTGGGCAGCCTTCCGTCACTGGGCCGAAACGCACGGCCTGATCCTCCCGAGGGATTTCCAGCCATCCTTCAGAGATGGAGGCCGTGAGCATGACGTGCGCCATGAAGCGGCGACTGGCTTGTGGTGGAAGTACACCAAGCCGAACATGGCTGGCTACACCGTGAGCTGGACGGAGGGTCGCCCGTGGCTGCACAATGCCCTGCCACTCGACTACCTGGAGCGCATGATCCGCCAAAACGAGCTGTTTGGTGACGATGTACGGCTTTTAGGACTGTGGAATCCGCAGGGACACGACTGGCGCATCATCACCACCCAGCCCCACGTCGAAGGGCGGCAAGCTACTCTGCCAGAGCTGGAGAAAGCCTTCATCGACGCTGACTTCGAAATCCTGCCATGGCGTGGCCTCGGCTATGCGGAGTCACTTTCAGTCCGCAAAGATGGTTTTGATGTCTGGGACATTCATCCTGCCAACGTGTTGCTGTCAGACTCAGGATTGCCCGTGCCTTTTGATGTGATGATAACCCCGGTCCCGTCGGCTTGAGGCAGCCGCTACGCTGCAACATCATCGCCGTCGCCTCGTTCACGCACCATGCGCCGCGTTTTCCTTCTCTGTCTCTTCACCCTCAGCTCTTCGCTCCACGCTCAAAAGGCCAAGAAGCCTTCCACACCGCCGCCGACGAAGCCGCCGTTGGTGAGTGTGGACATCACGAAGCTGCCGGAGGGCGCGACGCATCTCGATCTGTGGCTGCTGTGCGGGCAGTCGAACATGAAAGGGCGCGGCGTGATGCCGGAGGAGCCGAAGCAGGACCCGCGCATCGTCATGATGCACAAGATGGATGATCAGTGGTATCACGCGCGGCATCCGCTGCATCTCACGGGCGACGCGAAGACGTTCCAAGGCCATGACAATGCCGGTGTCGGCCCTGGGCTGGCCTTTGCGGAGGTGCTCGCCGAGCAGGATAAGACGGCGGCGATTGGTCTGGTGCCTTGTGCGGTCGGCGGATCATCCATCAAACTCTGGCAAAAGGGCGCGAAACTCTATGAGGAGGCGATTCGCCGCGCCAAGCTGGCTTTGCAGACCACCGCACCAGTGAAAGCCCGCATTCGCGGTGTGATCTGGCTGCAAGGCGAGGCCAACGCGAACCCGCAGGAGCTGCCGCTGCATGCGGAGCGTCTCCGTGCGATGATCGAGGCGCTGCGAGCCGATTTGGAGCTGCAGGAGCTTCCCTTCATTGCCTGCACGATTGGAGAGATGAAACCGGAGCCACTGCTGACGAACCTGAAAGCGATGAATGAGATCCAGCTCGCCCTGCCGAAGTCCGTGCCGCACACGGCCTGCGTGGATGCACGGGATCTGAAGACGCACATCGGCGATGCGGTGCATTTTGATACGGCGGCACAAAACGAGATCGGGCGGCGCTTTGCGCAAAAGTGGGCCGAAATGACGAAGAAGTGAAGTTTACGGTGCTTTCACCACCAGACCTCGAAACTCCAACGCACCTGCCTTTTCGCCTTCGGGACCGCCTGAATCACCTCCGAGACCGAAAGTGAGCTTCTCCTCGGCGATGCACGCATGCTCAGCGGTAATCGACACGCCATCCACGGAGGCTGTGATCTTGGGGCCTTGAAAGGTGAGATGCACCTTGTGCCAAGCGCCGGGTTTCAGAATCGTCGGCACTTTGAGGAGTTCCTTCGTCTCGCCCTTCTTCGGATGAGCGAGAATGCGGAGCTGATCCTTTCCCATGACCAGATGCACGAGGTGTCCGCGCTCCTGGGAACCATTGAAGATGATGCCCGCAAAGGTCGCCTTGCCTTCGAGGCGGAATTCGCATTCGATGACGGCATCGTGGAGTGCCAGTCGTCGCATCTTTACCGGGCCGTGACGCCGAGGGCCAGACTCAAAGCCACGAAGAATGCCGTTTTCGGCTTTCCAGGTGCCGAGACCCCAGAACCAGTCTTTTGAAAGTTCGGAGGTGAAGGACTCTTCGAGCAGCACCTTGGGCTCGGCGGCGAGCGCCGAGCCGAGCATCAGGAAAAAGCAGACAAGGGCACGCATGGCGGGAATCACTTCTTCACCCCCGCGAGCATCGCTTTCATCTTGGCGACGGTTTCGGCATGAGCGGGATCTTTGGCGAGGTCTTTGGTTTCTTGCGGATCGTTTTGGAGATCGAAGAGTGTCGCGCCCTGGCGGCCTTCATCCCACTCCGTGTAGCGGAATTGCTCGATGCGCACGCTGAGGCCGAGGAAACCGCCGGCTTTACCCTTACCCTTCCCTTTTTTGCCTTTGCCTTTTTCGAGGTTCTTCGGGTCAAAGCCGGGTGCGTTGGTGCCCACCGGTGCACCACGCAGCGTTTGGGTGAAGGCGGGCTTGTCCCACGCGGCCTGCGGATTGTCGAGCAGCGGCTTGAGGCTCACGCCATCGCTTTGAGGAAGCGGCAGGCCGCACACATCGGCGAGCGTGGCGTGCAGGTCGATGAGCTCGACGGGGCGCGGGCAGCTCTTGCCATTGTTGGCATTGCCCGGGACGCTGATGATGAGAGGGACGTGCGTGGAATTTTCCCACAGGCTCTGCTTCTGCCACAGACCGTGGTCGCCAAGGTGGTAGCCGTGATCGCTGTGAAATACGATGACCGTCTTCTCCCGCAGCCCGAGCCGCTCGACCGCGGCGATGACCTGCCCGACCTGATCATCCATGAAGGTGGTTGAGGCAAAGTAGGCCTGCAGGATCTCCTTGCGCATCGGGTCGGTGAGCTGGTCCTGCTCCTTTTTGTAGCTGGCATACGCGGCCGCTGGCATGCCCGGCGCGTCCTTCATCGGGCCGGTGGCGAGCTGGATTTTGTCGATGGGATAACCTTCGAAATACTTCGCCGGGGCGACATACGGCGTGTGCGGTCGATAAAAACCGACCGCGAGGTAAAACGGACCGTCCTTCTTCGCTTCGAGCAGCTTGATGGCCTCCGCCGCGCCAATCGCATCAGTTTGGGGCTCCTCGGAGGGATCGTTGAACCAGCTCAGCGTGCCGCCGAACTGCCCCGGCGTGAGCGTGTGGATCTGGTCCTCGACTTTTTTGTCGTGGCCGATGGGATTCACGACCTGCTGCCACGATGGCTCGTCATCGAGGCCGCTGGTGCCGATCTGCGTGGGCACGCCGTAGTGGTAGAGTTTGCCCACGCGAGCCGAGAACGCACCCGCCTTCGAAAACGTCTGCGGGATGCTGAGTACATCGGGCAGGGCCTGGCGGAAGTGCGTGCTGTTTTCATACACCTTCGTGCTGCCGGGGCGCATGCCGGTCATGAAGGACGCGCGGCTCGGATTGCACAGCGGATACTGGCAGTAGGCTTTTTCAAAGCGCACGCCGGTGGCGGCGAGTTTGTCGATATGCGGCGATTTCACCTGCGCATGCCCGTAGCAGCCGAGGGAGGTGTTTAAATCATCCGAGACGATGTGAAGCACATTGAACTTCGGCGGCGCGGCGAATGCGGCGGCGGCAACAAGGGCAATACTGGCGGCGAGAAGCGATTTCATGGTGGCGCGTGGTAACGCGGCACTTTGCGCAAACTCGCGGGAATTTTGCCTGCGGTTTTACGCCGCCAGCGGCTCGAACGACGTGCCGCAGCCGCAACTGCGGGCCGCGTTCGGATTGCGGATGCGGAATCCGGCGTCGTTGAGGGCGTCTTCGTAGTCGAGCTGGCACTCGCGGAGGTAATCGAGGCTAGTGGCATCGACGAAGACGGAGACGCCGTGGTCCGTGCGGATGGCATCCCCCTCGGCGGGGGCCTCGATTTGCATGACGTATTGCATGCCAGCGCAGCCGCCTTTTTCCACGCGGATGCGCAGGCCGTGGTCGGCAGGGGCGTTTTTGGCGGCGATGAGGTCTTTGAGGTGGCTGGCGGCGGCTTCGGTGATGGAAATCATGATGGGGGACGATGGCACGGGCGCGAGGGATTGCAAAGCGCCACCACGCGTCCAAGATGGCCGCCCCAAGCCACCGCCCTTCTTTTTTCCCCATGTCCCGCATCCGCATTCTCTCCGACGCCCTCGCCAGCCAGGTGGCAGCGGGTGAGGTCGTGGAGCGGCCCGCCGCCGTCGTGCGGGAGCTGGTAGAAAACAGCCTCGATGCCGGGGCGGGCCACATCGAGGTCCACGCCCAGCGGGGCGGCATGGCGATGCTGAAAATCGTGGATGACGGCAGTGGCATGGACCGCGAGGACGCGATGCTTTGCCTCGAACGCCATGCCACGAGCAAAATCCGCACGAAAGACGACCTCGCGGCGATCAATACCTTCGGCTTTCGCGGCGAGGCCATGCCGAGCATCGCCAGCGTGAGCCGCTTCCGCCTGGCCACGCGAGAAAAAGACGCGCTGGTCGGCACCGAGGTGGAGGTGAACGGCGGCAAGCTCGTCGAGGTGCGGGATCACGGCGGCTCTGGCGGGACCACGATCGAGGTGCGCTCGCTTTTTTTCAATGTGCCCGCCCGCCGGAAATTCCTGCGCACGGAGCCGACGGAATTCTCCCACGTCGAGCAGCAGGTGCTGCTGCACGCCATCGCGAATCCGCATGTGGCCTTCACGCTCACCCACAATGGTGATCTCACCTTTCACCTGCCGGCCACGCGGGATCTGCTGGAGCGCATTCGCGGCCTCATGGGCGATGAACTGGCGAACCGCCTCATCAAGGTGGAAGAGCAGACGCATCACGGCGTGACGATCTCCGGCTACATCGGCGGCCCCGGCATGAGCCGCTCAAACCGCCAGATGCAGATCACCTACCTGAACGGCCGCCCCATCGAGAGCGCCAGCATCTCGTATGGCCTGCGCGAGGGCTATCACACGGCGCTGATGAAGGGCCAGCATCCGGTGACCTATCTTTTCATCCAGATGGATGCTCACGCCTTTGATGTGAATGTGCATCCGGCGAAGAAAGAGGTGCGCTTTCATGATGGAAACAGCGTGCGTGATGCCATCGCGAGAGCCGTGAGCCGCACGCTCGAGACGGCGAACAAGCTTCACTCCGGCCATGCGCCGATGCGGCCTGCGCCCGCGCCGCCTCCACCCGCCATCGAAATCGAACCACCGAAGCAGGAAGTCCTGCGTCTCGCAGTCGAAAAACAGTCGCCACCCCTGAAGCGTGAGTTTGAGCCCACGAAGCCTGTCGAGCCTGCGAAGCCCGTTTCGATGCCAGCGCCGCTTCCTGCGCCTCCGGCAGCTAAACCAACGCCTGCTCCCAAAGCCGAGCCAAAGACCGAGATGCCTGATTTCCGCATCATCGGCGTGCTGCAGAAGCTCTATGTGCTCATGGAGAGCCCCGAGGGTCTCGTTTTGATGGATCAGCACGCGGCACATGAGCGGGTGAACTTCGAAAAATTCCGCCGCGCCCTCGAAAGCGGCGGCGTGCCCTGCCAGCGGCTGCTGATCCCCATCACGCTGCAAACCACGCCGCGTGATTCCGACCTGCTACGGCAGAATTTGACCGTACTGAGCCGTCTCGGCATCGAGATCGATTCCTTCGGGCCAAACACCTTCAAAGTGGAAGCGCTGCCGGCTTTCTTGAAGACTCACGATCCCGCAGCGTGGCTCGATCAAGTCATCGAAGAGCTCAGCAGCCTCAGCGCCAAGACCTCCTCGCTACGTCTCAGTGAGGATGCCATCGCCACCACCGCCTGCCGCGCTTCGGTCAAGAGCAACGACGTACTCAGCATCCCCGAGCTGCAAGGCCTGCTCAAAGATCTCTTCGCCTGCGAAATGCCCTACTGCTGCCCTCACGGTCGCCCGACTCTCGTGCAAATCGGCACCGCCGAGCTGGAGCGAAAGTTTGGCCGACGAGCACCGCAGTGAGGCATCAAAAGAAGATCGGTGCCGGCACCACCTGGACGCCGCCGTTACCGAGCGGGTTGCCCTTGGTCTCCTCGATCTCATCGACGACACCCGCTTTGAAGTTCAGGCTCAGCGTTCCCACCTCCACCTTCACATAGATCACCGTCTGCACGAGTTGGCCGAAGGCATCGCGACCGGTCGTCACCTGCGGTACCTTTTCATACATGGCGTATTCGAGACGCTCTTGTTTGCCACCCGCATTGATCTTGGTGTTCTTCCGCGTAGGCTTGCCGAGAGAGGCCTGTACCTCTTCGCTGGTCATGCCGAGAGCCACCTGATTGTTTTTGATGAGCTCGGCCACCTGCTGGGTGCGTGCGAAGAGCTTCTTAAGTTTGTCGGCGAGCTGCGGATCGGCGGAGAGGATGTCCGCCTGTCTCACCCAGCCGGCCACATCACCATGGCGGGCACGGCCACGCACGCGGTAGGAGGTATCACTCATCGCCACGAGGGTGACGGGCACACCCGGTGCGAAGCTGCCGATGGCGCGGTCGAATTTGTTCGTGGTGTAAACCGGAACCTCCGCCTGGATGCGCACGATGACGGGCCTCGGCGTGAGACCTTCGATGGAGAAGGTGCCCGGCTCCTGCGGCAGAGATGATTTGTTTCTGGAAAGCTGCCCGGAAGCAAAAGAGAGCGCCGCGAGGCACATCGTGAAGATAAGGAGGCTTTTCATGGCAGTTGGCAGGCAGAATACCCGACTCCGACGCCTGCGGGCAACCTTTTGTTCGACGCTCGTGGAGTTCCGCGTATCCCTTTGCCCCCTTCTGACCATGCCCAACGGACCCCTTTCTACCAAGCTCTTCGATCTCGCTAAGCAATACATCCCCGGCGGTGTGAACTCGCCGGTGCGTGCCTTCCGCAACGTCGGTGGCGATCCCTTTTTCGTGAAGCGTGCCAAAGGCTGCCGCATCTACGACGTGGATGATCGCTGCATGATCGACTACATCGGCACCTGGGGTCCAGCGATCCTCGGCCATGCGCCCATCGCCGTCATTGAGGCCATTCACAATGCGGCCAAAGAAGGCGTCAGCTTTGGCATCCCAAACCTCTACGAGGTCGAAATGGCCCGCACGATCTGCGAATGGGTGCCGAGCATTCAAAAGGTGCGCATGGTGAGCAGTGGTACCGAGGCGACGATGAGCGCGATCCGTCTCGCCCGTGGATTCACGAAGCGTGACCGCCTCGTCAAATTCGACGGCTGCTACCACGGCCACAGCGACAGCCTGCTCGTCGCCGCAGGCAGCGGCGCACTCACCCATGGCAATCCCGACAGCGCGGGCGTGCCAAAGGCCTTCGCCGAATTGACCAGCGTTTTGCCCTTCAACGACGAAGCGGCGCTGGAAGAGCTTTTTGAAAAACAAGGCCACGAAATCGCCTGCGTCATCGTCGAGCCCTATCCGGCCAATGCAGGCCTCATTCTGCCGAAGCCTGGCTTCCTGCAAAAACTCCGCGACATCACCGCCAAACACGGTGCGCTGCTCATTTTCGACGAAGTGATGACCGGCTTCCGCCTCGCCAAAGGCGGCGTGCAAGAGTTGGAAAAGATCACGCCCGATTTAACCTGCCTCGGCAAAGTCATCGGTGGCGGATTGCCCGTCGGAGCCTTCGGCGGCCGTGCCGATGTGATGGATTACCTCGCGCCACTCGGCCCGGTGTACCAGGCCGGCACACTCAGTGGCAATCCCGTCGCCCTCGCCGCCGGCTTGGCCCAGCTCCGCGAACTGGAAAAGAAGAACGGCTACGCCCTCCTCGAAAATCTCGGCCAGATCATGGAGACCGCCGTGCTCGACGTGCTGAAGAAAAAGGGCCTCAACTACCGCTGGTATCGCAAAGGCAGCATGTTCTGCCTCTTCTTCACCGAGAAGGAAGTCCACAGCCTGCAACACGCCAAAACGAGCGACCTCGTTGCCTTCCGCAAATTCTTCCACCACTGCCTCGATCACGGCGTGTACTTCGCCCCCAGCCAGTTCGAAACCGGCTTCATCAGCATGGCCCACAGCCGCGACGACCTCGAACAAACCGCCGAAATCGCCGCCGCCGCGCTGGCGGCGATTTGATCTATTTCCATGAGGCCCACGACGACCATTACCCTGTGTGCACTCGTGCAACTCGTGATCATCACGGGCGCGTGGCTGCTCACGAGGTCGTTTCGCAAGCTCGACCTCATTGTCAGCGAGCAGACCGGTTTATTAGAGCCCTCGCCGGGCTTTGTGAGCAGTCTCTTTGCGAGCTACGGCTGGTTGTTGTTGTCCCTTCCGCTGCTGTTTTTCGTCTATAGGCTACAAAGCATGAAAACCGATCTGCAAATTCATGCCGTTACTGCCCTCGGCGCGCGGCTGTGCATCGGTATCACGTTAATGGTGTTTGCTTTCTGTGCCTGGACGACCTCGCAGATGATGTCCGCCGCCTGGGACCAGCGGGAAATGCCACTCAAGCCTCTGAATGAATCCCGGTGAAAGAAAAGCTGCCATCAGCGGTCGCTCGTGTTATTTCTCACCCATGCCGAAACTCACCATCGACCTCCCGGACGCGATCATGCCCGTCCTGAACCGCAAAGCGGAGGGCTGGCAGCAGACTCCCGAAGGCTTCCTATCGAGCTATGTGAAGCTATGCCTTGAGAACGACGAGCAGCCCTCCGCTGATCCTGCCCGCGCGGCGCTGGAGGACATCCTGGAGGAGCGGGACAAGGGGCCTTTTGTCACGATCACTGACGTGGATGCTTATCGGCAGGAAATCCGGGGAATCGCCCTCAAGAAGCTTCAGCAATCCCAGCGTCATGCCTGAGCTGCAGGTTCATCCAGAGGTCAAATATGACCTGGCTGAGATCTATGTTTACATCGCGCAGGATCATCCTGATGCGGCAGAGGCTGTTGAACTGGCCGTCACGGATGCCTTTGAGCTCCTCGCCAGTCATCCCCGCCCGGGCACCGAATACTCACCCCTTCGCCGCACCTTGAAAGGCATCCGCCTGATGGTGGTCACCGAGTATCCAAACTACCTCATCTACTACCGCCCGCTGCCGGAGGATGCAGGTGTGAGAATCCTGTATGTGCTGCATGCGGCGCGAGATGCCGTCACCGTTGCCAAAGACCATCGTCGCCAGTAACCATTCTTCGCCACCATGAACGAACCCAAATTCGCTGTCGCCCAATTGGATGAGATCACGCCGACGCCTTGCCCGTGTGGGCAGGCGCGGAGAGCCTTCAAAGAACCTTGGAACACGCTGGCGACGGTTCATCTGACGGACATTCACGCGGACTCGAAGGCGCACTGGCATGAGAAGATGACGGAGATTTACATCGTGCTGGAGGGCGAAGGGCATCTCGAAGCGGACGGGCAGATCATTCCGCTGAAGCCGATGACGACGGTGATGATCCGGCCTGGCTGCGTGCATCGTGCGGTGGGAAAACTGCGCATCATCAATGTGCCGATGCCGCCTTTTGATCCGGCGGATGAGTTTGAGGTGTGAAAGGCGCACGGTCGATGCAAGCGCCATGAATGAGAAAAGTTTTTCACAGCAGGCTGACATTACTTGCTGGGTGATACCGCGTCGCTAACACGAGCGGCCCAACCACCCCGCCTTCCATTTTCCCAACCATGTCTGCTGCCAACGAACTGAACATCAACATCGCCCACGTTGAACGCATCGCCGGAGAGCTGAAACTGCGGCCAATCCAGGTCGGTGCGACGGCCAAACTGCTCGCGGATGGCGCGACGGTGCCGTTCATCTCCCGCTATCGTAAGGAAGCGACCGGGGAACTCGACGAAGTGCAGATTCAAAACATCCAGGAACGCATGGGGCAGCTCGTGGCGATGGATGATCGACGTGCGGCCATTGTGAAATCGCTCGAAGAGCGGAAACTGATGACAGATGTGCTGCGAGCCAAAATTGACAAGGCGGACACGATGAATGCGCTTGAGGACGTTTTCGCGCCGTTCCGACCGAAACGCCGCACGAAGGCCACCATCGCGAAAGAGAAGGGTTTGGAGCCGCTGGCGGACTTCATCGAGCAAAACGTGCTCACAAACGCGGTCGATCTCGATGGCGAGGCGGCGAAGTTTGTGAAGCTCGACGCCGAAACGGACGAATTGAAGGTCAAAGATGCCGCCGAGGCTCTCGCCGGTGCTCGCGACATCATCGCGGAACGCATCAGCGATACCGCCGAGGTGCGTGCGGCCTTGAGAAAGCTCTTCGCGGACAATGGCACGGTGACTTCGAAGGTCATGTTTGGCAAAGAAGAGGACCCGGAGGCGCAGAAGTTCCGCGATTACTTCGACTGGACGGAGCCGGTGAAGTCGATCCCGTCTCATCGCATGCTCGCGATTCGTCGCGGCGAAAAAGAAGGCTTCCTGCTCATGCGCATTCAGCCGATGGAGGCGGATGCGATTGCGCTCGTCGAGCGTCTCACGGTGAAAGGCAACAACACCTGCTCCGCGCAGGTGAAACTGGCCGCGCAGGATGCTTACAAGCGTCTTTTGAGCTCCAGCATGGAGACGGAGGCACGCCTCGAATCGAAGAAAAAGGCCGACGCGGAGGCCGTGAAGGTCTTTGCGGACAATCTGCGCGAATTGCTGCTCGCGGCACCGCTGGGTCAGAAGCGTGTTTTGGGCATCGACCCCGGTTTCCGCACGGGTTGCAAGGTCGTGGTGCTCGATGCGCAGGGGCAGCTCGTCTATAACGATGTCATTTATCTGCTCGGCGATGGGAACAGCCTCATGCATGCGAAGACGCTGCTCATGAATCTGATCGAACGCTTCAAGGTGCAGGCCATCGCCATCGGCAATGGGACCGCGAGCCGCGAGACGGAGATGTTTGTGAAAAAGATCGGCGTGCCGTCCTCGATCCCAGTGATCATGGTGAATGAAAGCGGCGCATCGATTTACAGTGCCAGCGAGGTGGCTCGCGAGGAGTTCCCGAACCACGACGTCACCGTGCGCGGCTCCGTTTCCATCGCCCGCCGTCTCATGGACCCGTTGGCGGAGCTGGTGAAGCTCGATCCGAAGTCCATCGGTGTCGGCCAGTATCAGCATGATGTGGATCAGACAATGCTTCAGGGCAGTCTCGACAACGTCGTCATCAGCACCGTGAACGCCGTGGGCGTGGAGCTGAACACGGCGTCGAAGCAGCTTCTCAGTTACGTTTCCGGCCTGAACAGTGCCCACGCGGCCAACATCGTGGCCTTCCGCAATGAGCACGGTGCTTTCGCGAGTCGCAAAGACCTCCTCAAGGTGCCACGGCTCGGTGAAAAGGCCTTCGAGCAGGCCGCGGGCTTCCTGCGCATCCGAAGTGCGCCGAATCCGCTCGATTCGAGTGCGGTGCATCCGGAGCGTTATCCGCTCGTGGAGAAGATGGCGGCTGATCTCGGCTGCGGTGTGGCCGATTTGATGCAGAAGCCGGATTTGCGCACGAAGATCGACCTCAAGAAGTATGTGAGCACCGATGTGGGCCTGCCCACCTTGCAGGACATCATGAACGAACTCGCGAAGCCGGGTCGCGACCCGCGCAAGCAGTTCGAGGTCTTCAGCTTCGCCGAAGGCGTGAGCGAGATGAAGCATCTCACCGTGGGCATGAAGCTGCCGGGCATCATCACGAACGTGACGGCCTTCGGTGCCTTTGTGGACATCGGCGTCCATCAGGACGGACTCGTGCATGTGAGCCAGCTGGCCGATCATTTCATCCGTGATGCCGCCGAGGTGGTGAAAGTGGCTCAAAAGGTCATGGTGACCGTCACGGAGGTGGATATTCCGAGAAAGCGCATCGCGCTGAGCATGAAAGCGAAGCCGGATTTCGAGAAGAAGACCGGCCAGGGCAAGCCGATGGGCCAGGGTGGCGGTCAACCGCGCACCTTCAGCAGCGGAGGTGGTGGCCAGCGCAGCTCCGGCGGCGGCATGGGCAATCCCTTTGGCGGAGGAGGCGGTGGTGGCGTCGATTGGTTCACCGCAGCGGCGCAAAAGGGGAAGAAGTGATTCATCCGCACAGACCTGGCCATGTTCGGACCTTCACCAGGCTGATCCAGCTCTCGACATTTCTTCGCGGATTTGTATCCTCACGGCATGACCATCGCCCTCCCTCCAGCTCTCGGACATTTGGTTCAACGACTGCTCAGCACCGGACGCTACGCGGACGAGGGAGATGTCCTGCGGGAGGCTCTGCGTGTTCTGGAGCACCAGGAGTTTGATGAATCGCCCGCCTTGGAAGCCGCCTTGCTGGAGGGCGTGCGTTCGCCCCATGTGCCCTACGATGCCTCTGTGCTCGACCGCATCCGCCAGAACGCATAAGTCCCTGCATGAGCCTGGAAATCTCCATTTCCACCCGCGCCGAGCAGGACATGACCCTGCAGTACCGGTGGTATCTGGAGAATGCCGACGAGCAGATCGCCGAGCGCTATCTGCACGCCGTGCATGAAACGATCCACACCGTGGCAGGAAAACCTGACCTCGGCAGACCGCGCCACTTCAAAGCACCCGAGCTCGCCCAAATCCGGAGCATCCCGTTTCGGAAGCCCTTCAACCGCCTCCTGCTGTTCTACTGGGATGGCCGCACGCTCCGCATCGAACGCGTCATGCACGGTGCCAGAGACCTGCCTCGTCGGCTTCTTGAGGACCCCGAGCCTTCCTGATTCAGGGAAGTGATTCGCTAGTCCAGGATTCCCGATACCCTCTGTTGCCATCGGCCCGCGTGACAGTTGCAAGGGCTGCCTTCCGCGACGAGAGGGCAGCATGGTCGAATCAGACTTTATCATCATCGGCACAGGTGCCGGAGGCCTAAGCGCGGCGCTGCATGCCTCAGAGCATGGCAGCGTGATCATGCTCACGAAGCGCGGGGCGCTCGATTCGAACTCAAACTGGGCTCAGGGCGGCATCGCCTGCGTGACGGCGGGTGATGACTCGATCGAAAAGCATGTGAGCGATACGCTGATCGCCGGCGCGGGGCTTTGCAAAGAGGCCGCGGTGCGCACCATCGTGACCGAGGGGCCGAGCCGCATCGCGGAGCTGGTAAACTGGGGCGTTCACTTTGATCAGCGGGAGGCGAAGAGCGGTCACCTAGAGTTCGATCTGACCAAAGAGGGCGGACACTCCACACGCCGCGTTTTGCACGTGGCGGATGCCACGGGCAAAGAGATCACCGAAAAGCTCCTCGCGACTGTCCGGGCGAAGAAAAACATCACCATCCTCGAAAACCATTACGCCATCGATCTGATCACGACGGCGAAGCTGGGCCTCGCCTCTGAGGATCGTGTGCTCGGCGCTTATGTGCTCGATGAGACCACGGGCGAGGTGGAGACCTTTCGCAGTGACCGCGTGATCTTGGCGACGGGCGGCTGCGGACGCGTTTACCTTTATACGACCAACCCGAAGGTGGCGACGGGTGACGGCGTGGCGATGGCCTGGCGTGCGGGAGCCACCGTGGCGAACATGGAATTCATCCAATTCCATCCGACGTGCCTTTATCATCCGCAGAAGCGCTCGTTTTTGATCACCGAGGCCATGCGCGGTGAAGGGGCGCGGCTTTACGACAAGAACGGCGTCGAGTTCATGCCGAAGTATGACAAGCGCGGCACACTGGCTCCTCGCGACATCGTGGCGCGAGCCATTGACCATGAGATCAAGCGCACCGGCGGTCCCTGCGTCTATCTCGACATCAGCCACAAACCTGCGGACTTCATCCTGAGCCACTTTCCGAACATCCACCGCGAGTGTCTGGCCATCGGCATCGACATCACGAAGGAGCCGATCCCCGTCGTCCCTGCTGCGCACTATCAATGTGGCGGCGTTTTGACGGATGTGAACGGCGCCACGAGCATCCGCGGCCTTTGCGCCGTGGGCGAGGTGGGATGCACCGGCCTGCACGGCGCGAACCGCCTGGCGAGCAATTCACTGCTCGAATGCGTGGTAACCTCTCACCGCTCGGTGGCGCATCTGCTCAAGAAGCTGCCCATCGGCAAAAAAGCCGAGCAGAGCTATGATTTGAAGCCGTGGCAAAGCAGCGGCGTGGTCGAAAACGACGAGCTGGTGGTCATCTACCACAACTGGGACGAGATCCGCCGCCTGATGTGGGACTACGTCTCGATCGTGCGTACGAACAAGCGCCTTCAACGTGCCGCCGCCCGCTTGCGAAACCTCAAACGCGAAGTGCAGGAGTTTTACTGGAACAACCGCGTGACGAGCGAGATCCTCGAACTGCGCAACCTCGTTGAGACCGCTTCACTCATCGTCGAATGTGCCATCCGCCGCCACGAGAGCCGCGGCCTGCATTACACGCTGGACTATCCGACGACAGACGACTCGCACGAACTGCACGACACAGCGCTGCGGCGTTATTGAAATTGTTGGGACTGCACTTGGTTTTGCCGCAGGTGAGGTTTGAACGTCTTCTGCGAGGTGCCTGTCCATTTCCGCACACTTCGGGAAGGTTGAATTTCAGTCCGTTGAGTTTTTCCTGACCCGATTTCGGATTGCGATTTTCCTCTCGAAGCTGCTAAACTGTCTCACTGGCAAATTCCCCAACCCCCACATGCCTGCCGCCATTTCCATGTCACGACTTCTGCTCATCGCCGCGATGAGCGTGGGATCGGCATTGGGTCAGGGAAGCTCTTCGAAGAAGTCCGCGAGTTCCAAATCCGGTTCGTCGAAGCCGGTGATGGTGGCCGCTGTAACTGCTAAAGTGGCAGCCGGAGGCGTCTCGACTTCCTCCGCCGCGAAAAGCACTTCCGCACCGAAGCCGAGCCCCAAGACCGCCACGCCCCCTTCCCTGCCTCGCATTCAGATCCCGCAGGCCCCGATGCCGCAGATGGGCTATGCCCGCTACCCGTGGAAGCTGGACATCGTAGCCACCGTCTTCTGGGTGGGCGAGCAGCCGACCGAAAATAATCCCACGCCAAACCACATGAGTTCCTGGGATACGGAGTGGATGAAAAACTTCGGCGGCTACGACGATCCCGACCGCTCGAACCGCACAGATAATTTCACGCCCATCGGCTTCACGCCGAAGCAAAACCCTTTCTACATCGCCCTGCCCTACAACGATGTGATCAATCACAACACCACGAAGTCTTCCGCCAAGATCAAGATTCCGTGGTTTAAGCAAAAATTCTCGCGTGACGGTAGATCCATCCTCAAAGGCACTTGGCTGGCCATCCGCTTCGGTAACCGCATCTGCTATGCTCAATGGGAGGACTGCGGCCCCTTCGAGACAGATGATGTGGACTATGTTTTCGGCAGTTCCCGCCCGCGAAACACGAGCAACAATGGAGCTGGCATCGATGTGAGTCCTGCGGTGCGTGATTACCTGGGCATGCCGAGCATGAGCCGCTGTGACTGGCGCTTTGTGGATGTGAGTGAGGTGCCCGCTGGCCCCTGGCGGAACTGGGGCACGAACAATCCTTTCGTTCAACGCCAGCAGGTGGATCAGGCCCGCAGCAAGAGCGAGATCGCCAACCGCCTCGAAGAACTCCGCAAGATGCGTGACGATTACTTCAAGCAGAACGGCAATAATCAGGTGAGGAACCGCTAGTCCGCATTTCTCACACCTACCACGCTGCATCTGCCAAAGTTTGCCGCAGAGGGGCAGAGGAGCTGAGAACGCAGAGATGAAAACAGAAGGAAAACTCTGCGTCCTCTGCCTCTTTGCCCCTCTGCGGCCAAAACGAGTGTGAGAAATGCGGGCTAGGGCGGCCTCAGCGGCTCTTGGCGAACTTGTTGTACTTCTCGACAAGTTCGTTGAACTCTTTGGTGCGGGTGTTGAGCTTTTCGATGGCCGTGTTTCGCTCAGCAGCGAGCTGTTTGAGGAGCTCGTTCTGCTTCGTGATGGTGGCGTTTTGGGCGGTGACGGAGGCGTTGTGATCCTTCAGGGCCTCGGTGCCTTTGCCGACGGCGTTTTCCATGGCAGCAAGCTTCGCCTCGGTCTGCACGAGTTCGTTGAGGAAGAAGGCGAGGGTGTAGCCACGGGCGACGGAATCGGCCCCGATCTCGGTGAGTTCTTGCGTGGCGGTGAGCAGCTTGGCCTCGACCTCGGCGCGGAGAATAGTGAGGCGCTCGATTTCCTTTTCGTATTCGGCGGCTTTGCGCTCAGCCTCGACGCGGGCGGTGTTTTCGGCTTCGAGACGCTTGGCGAGTTCGGCAATGTTGGCGCGGTAGCGGTCCTCGCGCACCCATTGCACGACGCAGACGACGCAGAGGCCGAGCGTGACGAGCACGAGGAGGGTGGAGAGGAGGCGCTTCATGGCTGCGCAGGCGCGGGAGTGCCGCCGGTGGGTTTCACATTGAAGGCGACCTTGGTGAAGCCGACGCGTTTGACGAGGTCGAGCGCCTTCACGAGGTCGGCGAAGCGGGTATTCACATCGCCGCTGATGTACACGGGTGTGGCGGGGTCCTGGCCGAAGCGCTTGGCGAGCTCGGTTTCGAGCGCAGGCAGGGTGATGGCAGCTTTATTGTAAAAAACATCGCCCTGGGCGTTCACGGCGAGGTTGATCATATCGGGCTTGAAGTCGCTCTGCGCGGCGGAGGCGACGGGGAGGTTCACCTTGATCGTCTGCTGCTTCGACATGGTGAGGCTCACCATCATGAAGGAGGCGAGCAGGAAGAACATGACATCGATCAGCGGGATGATCTCCAACCGGGTCTTTTTCTCTGGAAGAGGGGAGTGGAGCTTCACTGGAATGACGAATGACGAATTTCCGAATGACGAAGGAATGACGAGGTTCGAAGGACGAAGTGAGACATTTGGAGTTTGGGCATTATTTCGTCATTCGGATTTACACATTAGTCATTTCAGCTCCGCTTCACGCTTTGACTCCGACTTTGTCAAAACCATGCTGCGCGGCCAAAATCAGCACGTTGTTCGCGGCGGCTTCGAGGTCGAATTTGAGCGCGGCGAGGCGGCTGTGGAAGTAGTTCATGGGAACGAGCGTGCCAATGGCGATGCCGAGACCGGCGGCGGTGGCGATGAGGGCCTCACCGATGCCGCCGGTGACTTTTTCGACGGCGAGCTCGCTGCCGCCGATGCTGGTGAAGCTGCCCATGATGCCGGTGACGGTGCCGAGAAGGCCGAGCAAAGGGGCGAGCGTGACGATGGTATCCATCGCGCCGAGGAAACGGCCTGCGCCACGCAGTTCCTGGCCGGCGGCGACTTCGAGAGCACCCTGCATGCTGGATTTCCGATGGTGGAGGCCGTGGTGGATCATGCGCACGACGGGATCGCTCGCGTTTTGGGATTCAGCGATGGCTTTGGCGAGATCACCGGCTTCGAGAGACTCATAAACGCGGTCGAGCTGCTTCGCGTCACTCTTGGAGGCGAGGCGCAGCCACCAGAAGATGCGCTCGACGAGCACACAAAGCGCAAACGCGGAGACGACCAGGATCGGGTACATGATCGGGCCGCCTTTGTGGATGAATTCGATGACGATGTTGGCAAGAGGCATGGAGCGAGGGGCGTGGGGCTTGGAGTGCGATCAGCGAAGTCGGAAGGAAAGAGGGAGGGTGTAGCGCTTGCCGGTGCCGGTGGCAGGGAAGCGCCAGTTTCGGCGCACCCAGTTGGCGGCGTAGCTATCGAGCGCGGAGAAGCCGGTGCTACTGATGACAGTGGCCCCTTCGACGGCACCGGAAGGCCCGACGCTGAGACTGAGGCGCACGGTGCCCTGCATGTTCTGCGATTTGGCAAAGCTCGGGTAGGGCGGCGCAGGCGTCACGGTGCGACCGCCGCTTTTGGCAGTGCCGGTGCCACCGGGAGTGCCTCCTGGCGTGCCGGGTGTGGTGGATGGACGTAAGGGCGTGCGAGAGGCAGTGGTGGATTTCCGCGGTGTCGGTGTAGGAGCGGGCTTGGGACGGGTGATGGGATCGACGGGCTCGAGGGCGTCTTCGATCTTGGGAGCAGTCGGAATGGCGAAAATGTCCTCCTGCGTCATGGCCTCGGCCACTTCGGGGAGGTCGAGATCGGGCGGAGGAGCTTCCTCAGGCATTTCGATTTCGAGGATTTCTGGCGTCTCAGGCGGGGCGTCCTCGGCAGGGGCAGGTTCCTCGGTGTTTTCGGCCTGAAGCTCGGCCATCGTGGTCTCGATCAGCGGGAGGTCATCGGCCTGAGTGACATCGGCGAGGGTCTTAAGGCGGATCAGAGGTATTTCGGTGGCAAAGACGCCCGCGATGCCCACGGCGAGGAAGCCGCTCCCCACAGCCAAAAGCCACGAAAGCCCCACCGGCACATCCTCCAACCTGCCAAAACGCCAAGCCAGCCGCGTGATCGCGGAGGCATGCTGGGGGGAGGTTTCGGCATTCATGGCGGGGAGCAGGAGACGAGGTGAAACGGCGTTTCCCACAGAAAATCAAGGCATTGGACGGGAACGATGGGTAAAACGCAAAAGAGTAGCGTCAAACAGCAATTGAGACTCAATCGCAAATAGTGCTTGCGGGATTTTCATTGGCGAGCATGATCGCGCCACTGTTGCGACAGAATCTCAATTCCAAAACACTTCGCCATGTTCCCTCGAATTTCCCTCACCGGCCCTGCCATCGCCCTCGGTGCCCTTTTGGCCCTCGCCATCAGTTCTCACGCTCAATCCCCCACGCTTCGTCCCGAATTGGCCGTCGAGGAACTCGACATGGTGACCGTCTTTGGCGAGTCCGAGAGCGATTCGATCACGCAGAATTCCTTCCCGCAGGCCGTCGAGGGCACCAAAATCTACGCCGGCAAGCGGGCGACGGTGATCGACCTCGATGCCCTGCCCAAGGTCCAGGCTAATAACTACCGCCAGGCTCTCGCCTCGACGCCCGGCCTGCTTTTCTCGGAGGAAACGACCCCGCTGGTGAGCATCGGCTACCGTGGCCTCGGCGAGCCGCATCGTTTCCAGTTCATGCAGGTGCTGAAGGATGGCATTCCGATCCATGCGGACCCGTTTGGCTACCCGGAGGCCTACTACACGCCGCCGCTTGATGTGGTGGACCGCATGGAGTTCATCCGCGGCGGCGGCGGCCTGATGTATGGCCCACAGCCCGGCGGCGTGTTCAATTACGTCACCTACATGCCACGACGTGACAAGGCCTTCGGCTTCCGCTCGCAGAACATCTACGGGACCGACAATCTCTTCTCCAGCTACACCGCCGTGGACGGCACCTACCGGGACTGGGGCTACTACGGCTACTACAACCACCGCAGCAGCGAAGGCTTCCGCAATTGGAACAGCGATTACCGCCTCGATGGCGGCAATGTGAAGCTCGTCCACACCATCAGCGATGATACCCGCCTCATCTTCAGCGTGGATTTGTATGAAGAAGAGCACGGCGAACCCGGCGGTCTCACGGCGGCCGCTTTTGCCTCCACACCGGAGATGACCACGAAGCTGCATGACCGCTTCCGCCTCAAGCGCTACGCCGCCAGCGCCGAGCTGCAGCATAAGATCCAGGAAGACACCGAGCTCAGCGTGAGAGCCTGGGGCGGCTACTACCAGCGCTGGAGCAAGAGGCAAAACTTGGCACCAGGTCAGGCGGCCTTTGGGGCCGTCCCTGGTGCGGCCACCAACAACATCGAGAACCAGCAGTTCTACACCTTCGGCGTCGAGCCACGCATCCGCCACGACTGGGAAGCCTGGGGAAACAAACACACGCTCTCCGCTGGCATGCACTTTTACTACTGCCAGTCCCCCCGCGTGGACCAGCGGGGCTTCCTCGCCGATGCGGAAAACGGGAATGTCTTCCTCGATTCGGATCGCGAGACTCTCTACGGCTCCATGTTCGCCGAGAATAAATTCACCTTCGGCAAATTTAGCATCACCCCCGGCTTCCGCCTGGAGATGATCAAGCAGGATGTGCAGACACGGAACTTCGCCCCCGCCTCCGGCCTCTTCGTCAACGAGGTGCGAAAGAGCGAGATGGACATCCAGCCGCTCTTCGGCCTCGGCATCGCTTATGATCTCGGCAACGAAAGCTCCATTTACGCCAATGTTTCCCAAAGCTACCGCGCCGCCGTTTTCCAGGAATCCATCGTCGCACAGCCCGGTGCCATCGCCACCGATGCGGATCCCGGCCTCACCTGGAGCTATGAGATCGGCACTCGCGGCCGTCCGGTGAAGTGGCTCACCTACGACACCAGCGTCTTCCTCATCGATATGGACAACCGCTTTGGCACCGTCACCGCCGCCGGCGTCACCCGCCTCACCAGCGTGGGCCGCAGCATCAACTACGGCTGGGACGGAGCCCTCGACATCGACCTCATCGGCCTCGCCGACCGTCTCACAGGTCGCGGAGAGGTGCAGCGCTCCAGCTCACTGAATTTTTACGTCAACGCCTCCATCCTCGAAGCCGAGCTTTACGGCGGCTCCAATGATGGCGGCAGTCCGCAATACGCCCCGGACTACATGATCCGCACCGGCCTCATCTACAAACATGGCGACCGCGTGAAGGTGGGCTTCCTCGGCACGCTCGTGGCCGATCACAATGCGCAGGACAACAGCAACCCGACCTTCGACATCCCCTCCTACATGACCTGGGATCTCACCGCCGAAGTGAAGGTGCATGAAAACTTCAGCGTCATGGCCGGCCTCAACAATGTCTTCGACGAAAGCTACTACGCCCGCGTCCGCCCCGATGGCATCGACCCCGCCTACGGCCGCAACTTCTACCTCGGCGGTGAGGTGAGGTTTTAAAATCCGTGCTCCGCACGTCAAGAACGCGTCAAGGGGTCAAGGCGCTTGCCTTGGCACCTTTACTGTTTTTGACCGCACTCGTGCGGCAGCTTCGCCTCGACTCTTTCCAAATCCACTTCGTCAGGCATCGGTTCGTCTTTTTGTATATGGCCAAACCGTTGCGATCAGAGTGAGAAGCATCGCGACAAAGAAGACCACGGGCGTCCAACGATAGCCACTAACGCCGGGGCTCAATACCGCATCACTTGTCTTGTTGGGATTGTAGTAAGCCTTTAGTCTTGTTCCTACCTTATAGGCTTCCGCTAAGGTCGAGGCTTCATCCTGTCTAACAGAGTAGCCTTCCCCCAAACGCCCAAAGCTATCATAAGAAGAACCGATCTTCTTCTCACCGTTCACTGCGTATTGATAGCGCACATCAACGAGGTATCGCGTGAACGACCGTGTTTTACCATATTCACGAATTTCGACCCCAATAACTTCTGCATCTGTCTCCACCCAAAGCCCGGTTTTGAGGCAGTGCAGCAGAGTCGGAGCGAGTGCAGCGCTCGTGAGAAATAGGATCAAAGAGAAGACAAATCTTGCGGCGCTACTCATTTGTTGGGGGCCTTTTTCATCTTTTCAAAGTTCAAGTCCATTACTTCCTAGCGAGGGCTACAAAGTCGAAGCGAAGCCATGAATCATAGGGAAGCGTGGGACCAGCAGCAGGCTGAAAAATTGGCACCGCAAAAATCAAAGATCATTTTTCTGCCCCCATCTGCTGTCAGCCGGATCGAAACCTTCACGAGGCCTCCACCTCACTCCTGCGGCACCTTCACCTCGGCCTTTTCCAAAGGTTTCGCGGCAGGGGCCAACGGGCGAGCCACGAAGGCATCGAAGACCAAAACGCCTTTCAGGGCATCCACGGAGCGTTCGAGCTGCTTGTCGCCGAGATTGGCGAGTTCGAGGGCGGCGGCTTCGCCGGTGCCATGGGAGGCACGCCACTTCGAAATGCGTGTTTCCTCCTCGGTGGTGAGCGCGGCGATGATGTTAGGCTCCACGCCGTTCTCGTGAATCGTGCGATGGCTGGGGGTGTAATACTTCGCGGTCGTCAGGCGCATCGCCGCTCCGTTCTTCATCGGCAGGATGGTCTGCACGCTGCCTTTGCCAAAGCTCGTCGTGCCCACCACGATGGCTCGTTTCAGGTCTTGGAGAGCACCGGCGGTGAGCTCACTGGCACTGGCGCTGCTGTGGTTGAGGAGCACGGCCATGGGATACTTGCGCGGCTCCTTGCCTCCACGAGGTGGCGTGCGGTAGGGCGGCGGATTTTGCGAGGCCACGCGGCCCTCGGTGGTCACGACGACAGTGCCTTCCGGCAAAAACTCGCCACAAATCTGCACCGCGCTGTCCACGAGGCCGCCGGGGTTGTTTCGCAGATCGAGCACCAAGGCCTGCAAACCCTGCTTTTCGAGTTCATCGAGTGCTTTGGCGAGTTCCCGAGCCGTGGGTGAATTGAACTGCGAGACGCGCACATACCCGATGCGGTATTCGCCGGCCATTTTCTCCGAAAGCAGCATTGGATCATGCACCGAGCTCTCCGCCAGCGTCTCGTGCTTCACCTTGAAATCGAGGAACTGCTTCGTGCCGGGACGGCGCACCGTCAGCCGCACTTCATCGCCCGCCTTGCCCTTCAAGAGCTGCATGGCCTCCGCCACGCCCACGGAATCGGTGAGCACCTCGTTGATGCGCACGAGCTGGTCGCCCGCCAGCACGCCTTCGCGGGCGGCGGGGCCGTCATCACGCACGGTGATGATGGTGAGCAAATTTTGCCGCAGGGCGATGGTGATGCCGATGCCTTCCGAGGTATCGCTCTGCTCGCGACGCATGTCCTCGAAGAGCGATTTGCCCATGTATTCGCAATGCGGATCGAGACGGCTGAGCATGCCTTCGAGAGCGCCTTCCACCAGCTCCTCGTAGGTCACCTTGGATTCATCGACATAGTTTTGCCGCACCATCTCCATGGCCCGCGTGAGCATCTCCATCTGCACATAAGCATCCTCCGGGGGTGGCTTCACCGCAGGTGCGGCGGGTGCCGGAGTAGGCGCAGGAGTCGGCTTCGGGGCGCTTTTTGGCACCGCAGGCTTTGGCGTGGGCTTCGGAGCCGGTTTAGTAGCAGGCACCGCCGCCGGAGCGGGCGTGACAGGCCCTGCGGGAGCCGCATGGAGACTCAACCCAGCAGCCAGGATCGGAAAAAGGACAATAGCGCGACGCATGCCGCCATCCTGCATGCTTTCCGCCCTCACGACAGCGGAAAGTCAGGCACCTTCACCGCTCACTTGGCATCGTAAAACGGGAACAGCTTCTTGATCTCATCCATCGACGGCCGACGGCCATACTCGCAGATCTCAAAGGTCTCCGCATACTTCACCGCCTTGCCCTTTTCCTCGCCGTAAAGCTTGATCAGCAGATCGCGATACTTGTCCGCCTCGTTTCCCTGGCGGGCACCCCAGCGGCGCTTCAGCCACGCACGCCGCCCCACCTCATCGCTGGCCGGAGGGACGCTTTTCACATGCTCCTCGGAGCCGTTGGCACCGCCTTCATAGTGCTGGGAGGTCAGCTCATGGATGCCGTCCAGCTTTTGATCGAAGGAATCATCCACGCTCACCGCGATGTCCGGCGTGAAGGGATAGGGCTTCTGGAAACCATCGCTCGAATACAAAAACACCGGGTTCTTTTTCAGCGGTGGCACATCCGGGCAGATGAACGGCACCGCCACCATGAAAGCCGCGTCCTGCATCAGCACGCCCACATAGCGATGGTCCGGGTGATAATCCCACGGACGATGCGCGATGACGATGTCAGCCTTCCACTCGCGGATGACGCGGGTGATTAACTTCCGGTTTTCCAGCGTCGGCATCAGCTCACCATCGTGAATGTCCAGCACCTGCGAGGTCACGCCCAGCTTCTTCGCACACGCCGCCACCTCCGCCGCCCGTCGCAGCGCCAAAGGTCCACCCGCCTCTTTCCAATGCCCGATGTCTCCATTCGTCACCGAAACGAGCTTCACCTCATGCCCCAGCCGCGCCCACTTCACCGCCGTACCCGCCGCTTTGTATTCCGCATCATCGGGATGAGCACCAAAGACGATGATGCGGAGCTTCCCATCGCCTTTGTCTTCGGCGTAAAGGGTGAGACTGGTAAGACAAACGGCGAGAATGAGTAAGGAACGAATCATGGCGGCGTGAATAACGCCACCACGACATAAGCTCTCGCGAATTACTCCTCGCTCTTCGGCTCCGGCAGGAAAAAGCCGACGATGAGAGCGATGACGGCCATCGACGTGGCGATGTAACCGGCGGCCATGGCGACGTGCGACGGACGCACGTTCTGGATGCCGCCGGCGAGCAGCGGTGCGAGCCAGCTCGTGTTCACGACGGCCATGCAGGTGCCGATCATGCGCCCACCGACATTCGTGGCAAAGCTGCCGCCAGTACCGCGCAGATGGAGCGGGAAGATTTTCGGCAGGTATTCACCGAAGTAGCTGAACTGCGCCACGGTGACGAGTCCGCACAGGAAATAGCCCCACAGGAATGCCTCGCCTCCATTTTCAAACAGCATGAAGTAGGTCACGGGCAGGATGATGAGCGCGGGCACCTGGAAGACTTTCAGCAAGGCCACACGGCTGATGCCGATGATGAGCAGTGCGGCGAGCAATACGCGTCCAAGCAGGCCGCCCATCTCTTGGCGGAACTGCACCTTGCTGCTCATTTCATCGACGACCTTCTTGTGCGGTGCCTGCTGGATGGCGTTCTCCTTGATCTTGCCTCGCAGTTCGCCCTGCTTGGGCTTGTCGTCAGCTTTGATGGCGTCATTCAGCGCGAGGTTGAGCGTCTTCGCCTCCGCGATCATCGGTGCCATGATCTTCGCCTGCGGTGCGAGTTCCGGCAGTCCGGGCGTCACACGCGCCACGGTGACTTGCAGCGCACCGAAGGCGATGCCGTAGGCACAAGCGGAAAGGATCGTCGTTACCAGCGTGACGCGACGCAGCTCAGGCGAGAACAGTCCGCTGAAACTTGGGCGCTTGAGTGCTCCAGAGGCTTTTTTCTCCTTCCACACCTGACTTTCCGGCACAAACGGCAGCAGCAGCGCGATGGGGATCGCGGGCAAGATGCCCGTCATGAGCAGGTAGCGCCAGGAACCGACCGCGCCATCGAGTCCGGCAGGCAGGCCGAAGGCGGCCAGGCCACCTTCCTTGAGCTTCGCATTGATCCAGATGCTCATCAGCGTCACCGCCACGCCGCCGACGGAGGCAAACGCCTGCGTGATGCCGAGCCATTTCTCCTTCTGCTTCTTGTCCTGGAACACCTCTGCCAGCCACGTCACCGCAGCGATGAACTCCACGCACACACCGATGAACGTGGCACTGCGGAAGAACACAAACCAGCCAAGCGTGGTCGAATACGCCGCGCAGAACGGTGCGGCCGAATACAAGAAGATGCTCGCCGCCATGATCGTCTTCCGGCCGAATTTGTCGATCAGCCAGCCGCCCAGCAGGCCGAAGACGCCGCCGCACACTGCGGCGATGGTCAGCAGGTTGCCCACCCAGCTGGTGACAATCGGATTACTCGGCGGCAGCTTCAGCAGCTCCGCAATGGCCGGAGCCGCCACCAGCGGCGTCATCAGCAGCTCATAGGTGTCGAAAAGAAATCCGATGCTGGCGATGATGATGATGAGCCAGTGCTTGGTCGTGAGCGTGGGTGCGGGGGAGGACATGGTGGGCGCGATGCTGTCTGGAAGTGGGAGACAAGTCAACGGCTGGGAAGGGCGGAATCCCTCATGAAAATGAAGCACGTAGAGGGTTGGAGTGATGGAGCACTGGAGTTTTGGTGATTCAGGCGCCCAGGACTCCATTTCTCCACCACTCCATCTGGCCATCTCCGACACCTGTCGGACATTTTTCTCGATAAATCCGACACTTGTCGGCAAACTCGCGAATTATGGCGAAAAAAGCCCCCCACCTCTCTCCGCCGCCGAGCAGGCGCTCATGGACATCCTTTGGAAAAAGCATCCCGCGTCCGTTTTGGAACTGCTGGAGGCCGTCAACCAAGGCCGCGACGAACCGGTGACCCGCAACACGCTCCAAACCCAGCTTACGCGGCTCGAAGCCAAGGGCTGGATCGTGCGGGATGATTCCAGCCGCAGTCATGCTTACGAGCCCGCCGTGCCGGAGCAGCGCGGCCGCACCAGCGTGCTCACCGAGCTGAAGCAGCGAATCTTTGGCGGCAGCGGCCTCGCCCTCGTGCGCTGCCTCGTCGAGAGCGGCGAGATCACCGAAGAGGAACTGGCGGAGCTGCGCAAGCTCGTCCGCAGCAGGAAAGGAGGAGCCGAGTCATGAGCACGGAAACCATCACCTTCATCAATTTCCTGGTTCACAGCCTCGTCATCGGCGCGGCCGCCTGGCTGCTGGTGCGTTTCGTCATTCGCGGTGCTGATGTGCCTCTACAGCCCGTTCGACATCTCGATGCGGGATCTTTTTCCGACGACGCAGCACGTCCCAGTCCTCACACCGATTCGCGAGACCTTCGAGCACGACTGGCGGGTGAAGGTAGAGCCGCAAAAAAGTCATGCCACAGCCCGTTTCTGCCCCGACCACGCCACCATGGAATCTGAACGACAGCTTCAATTGGCTGCACCGCCTCTCGTGGCTCGTCACCGCCCTATTGCTCCTGCAATTGCTGGTTCAAAGCGTCCGCCTTCAGCGCTGGGCATGGAGCTTGCGGGGCCTTTCCGCAGAGGAGACGGCTTTACTTCGCGACAGCGTCCTGGAGTGCGCCGGGCCTCCGGCGCTTTCGAACGTCTCAAGGCCCGCGAAAAGCTCCAGAGGTCTGGAGCACTCCAAAACGCTGCCGCGCATGCGAGTGTCCAATGAGATATGCATCCCCTGTGTCGCTGGCTGGTTCTTTCCCGTCATCGCGGTGCCTGCCCCCGCTTTTCAAGAACTCACCCCGCCGCAATGGCGCTGGCTCATCCGTCATGAGAGCGAGCACCTGCGGATGCACGACACCGTGGCGGTGCTGCTGCAAAACATCGCCCTCGCCTTCCTGTGGTGGAATCCCTTCGCCCATGCCCTCATCGAGGAATTTTCCCGCGCCCGCGAGGAGGCCTGTGACGCGGCCGCCGTCGAAGAAGAGCCGGATCAGTCATCCTACATCGACTTCCTGCTCGCCTGGGCCGCCAAGGCCGCGCCGCAGCCGAGTTACTTGATGCCCATCGCCCATTCGCGTCCAGCAAGGCGGCTCAAAGCGCGCCTCGTGGCTCTCATAGAAGCCCGAGGCGTGCGAAAGAAGCTCGGCGCGTTGTTCGTGCTCGGCTGCTTGGCCTTCGCCGTTCTCGCGCCGTTCTTCGCGGCCTCTTTCGGCATTGCTACCGTGGCTGCGCAAGAGGCAACAAAAGCGGATCCCAAGGACAAGACGATGTTCACGCGGATCTACCGTGTGGCTCCTGATTTTCTGGCACCAGGTGACACCGCCCGATCCAAGTTGGAGAAGCAAGACATCACCTTCCCAGAAGGTTCCAACGCCTTGTTTCAAGCTGCCACCTCTCAGCTCATTGTGAGGCATTATCCGGCGGCCCTCGATCAGATCGAAGCCATCATCGACCGCCTCCACAAGCGGCTGCCGCAGTTGCAGTTCCAATCCAAGTTCATCCAAGCTGACAGCTACTTGGCCACCCATGAAGGCATTTTGAAAGCTGGCGAGGCTACCGATCTGGTGCAAAAAATTTCGCTGCAAAAGGGAAGCGACCTATTGAGCAGCCCGAGTGTCACCACGAAGCTCGGACAAGAAGCGACTGTCGAGGTCCTGCGCGAGCAGTTCCCAGAGAGGTCATGGGAAGAAAACCGGCGCAACAAAGCAAAGTTTATCGGTCTGATGATCAACCTGATCGCCACCCCTGCCCCAGATGGCAGGGCAGCCATCGAAGTGAAGGTGAGTCTCGGCGTCGATCCCGATGGGAAGCATGCGTGGCTCACCGACAAGGGCTCGAAGCCCGACTGGGATCGCGTGCAGGTCCACACCACTTCGGCCAAAGCTATGATTCAAACGGGTGAAACGCTCGCGCTGCATCTGCCCACCTCCAAGAAGCCCGTTACCGTTTTCATTACCACCGAGGCGCTGAATCCCTCCCGGCAGAAAACGATCAGTTTTGACTCGACCGCCACCATGCAACCTTCGAGCACCGGCATTGACGTGCCCGACAAGGCCGCCAGTGAGTGGGCGGTGCGTGCCTACAAGCTCCCCGAAAACTTCGCTCAAGACAAACCAGCCATCGAGATGCTCAAAGCCGCTGGCATCGCCTTCCCAAAAGGCGCGGACACGTCGCTCAAGGATGGAAAACTCATCATGCGGAACACCCAAGCCAACCTAGAGCTGATTGAAGCGTGGCTCGATGCGATGATTTATCGCGAGGTCAAAAAGAGTGTGTACCTCACCGTGCATTTCGCCGAGATGAAAGGCGACCTTGTGAAGCAGATGAATGACTGGCTGCAACCTTCGACCGAAAAGGTGGAATCCACCCAAACGCCAGCAGCAACCGAGCCGCCGCCAATCGCTGTGCGGCGGCAGTTCACCATGAGTGGCATTTTCACCCAGCCACAGTTCGAAAAAGTGATGAAGGGCATCACCGTCGTCCGCGATGCCAAGCTGGAAGTGCTGAAGCCCAATCCGAAGCCACCGATGTATGTCCTCCCCGCCGCCATGGGAGGTCAGGAGATGAAAGTCGAGCCCGTGATCGGCCCCGACGGAAACACCATCGAGCTGATCATTCGCACGCCTTCACAGGATCAAAACCCCGCCAGTGGCATTTCCACCGCCATCACCATCTGGGATGGCCAGACGGTCGTTTTGGGCTCCCAGCCATCCGAAGGTGTCTCCCGCATCCTTTTCATCACGGGTTCCCTCATCGAAGAGAAGGGCAAAAAGTGAAATGAGGTTTTGCCGCCCGGAATGGAAGCCTTCATCATGCGCCCCCCATGCCGCACGACCTCACCTCCGCTCCGCTGACCGATCCGCTCAACATCTACCGCTACCGCGACAGCCTCTACGCGGTCGATTTGATCACGGCGGCGCTGAGTATCGACTTCTTCACCTGGTTGTCGGCCAATCCATCGTCACTCAGCGGCATTTGCGATCACTTTGGTTTCAAAGAGCGCCCGGTGGATGTGATGCTCACGTTGTTCACGGCGAATGGCTGGGTCAAAAAGGACGGCGGCGTGTTTCATGCCACGGACACGGCCAAGGAGCATCTCCGCGCCGGTTCCGTGTGGGATCTGCGGCCTTACTACGCCTCGCTGCATGATCGCCCCATCGCCCGCGACTACCTCGAAGTGCTCAAAACCGATAAACCCGCCGGCTGGAGCGGTGACAAGGCCGCCTTCGACTGGCACAAGGCGATGGAGCAGGAGGACTTTGCCCGCAAATTCACCGCCGCGATGGATTGTCGCGGTCTCTATCTCTCGCAGGCCCTCGCGAAGAAGCTCGATCTCAACGGCCGCGCTTGCTTGCTCGACATCGGCGCGGGCAGCGGCATCTACGCCAGCTCCATCGCCGCGCAGCACACGCACCTCAAAGCCATCGCCTTTGACCAAGCACCCGTGGATCGCATCGCGGCCAAATTGATCGAGGAACGCGGCTGCGCCGATCGCGTCAGCGTGGCGACCGGGAACATGTTCGACGGCCTGCTCACCGGCTGCGACGTGCATCTCTACTCAAACGTCCTGCACGACTGGGGTGTGGCCGAGGTGCAGAAGCTGCTCGCCGTTTCTCATGCCGCACTGAAGCCCGGCGACCTGCTCATCATTCATGACGCCTTCATCAACGAGGCCAAAAACGGCCCACTGCATGTCGCTGAATACTCCTGCCTGCTCATGCACTCCACCCAGGGCAAGTGCTACAGCACCGGCGAATACGCCGCGCTGCTCGACGAGGCTGGTTTCACGCCCGGCGAGTATCACGACACCGCCGTCGCACGAGGATTCATGACGGCGATTCGCCGTTGATAAGCCCCGCAGGCAGGAAAAGACATAAGAAACCTCCAATCTGGAGGCCTCTCAGGCCGTATTTGAAAGGCTCCCATCCGTCATGCCCCGTTTCCTTCTTCCTCTTTTCATCCTCCCCGCGTCTCTCCTTGCGGATAAGATTCAATACAACCGCGATGTGCGGCCGATCCTCAATGAGAAGTGCTTCCACTGCCACGGCGCGGATGCCAGCCATCGCAAAGGCGAGCTGCGGCTCGACATCCGCGAGGAGGCGATGAAGCCTGCGGAGTCCGGCGACATCGCGCTGGTGCCCGGCAGCCCGGAAAAGAGCCAGCTCCTCGTTCGTGCGCTGTTGGAACAGGATCACGACGATGTCATGCCGCCGGAAAAAAGCGGCAAACCGCTCACCAGCGGCGAAAAAGCCATTTTGAAGCAGTGGATCGCCGAAGGAGCCGAATATCAGGGCCACTGGGCCTTCCTGGCGCCGGTGCGGGTCGAGCCGCCGAAGGTCGCGGGCATCGAGCACCCGGTGGATCGCTTCATCGCGACCCGTTTGGAGAAAGAAAAGCTCCAAATGTCCCCGCCAGCCGATGCGGCGACGCAGATGCGCCGGGTATCTTTGGACCTGACGGGATTGCCACCATCCCAGTCTGATCTGTCCGATCTGACCGATTGGTCCGGCAAAAAATACGAAGCCTACGTGGACCGCCTGCTCGCCAGTCAGCACTACGGCGAGCGCATGGCGATGCAGTGGCTGGACTACGCCCGCTACGCCGATTCAAACGGCTTCCAAACCGACAGCAGCCGCCAGATGTGGCCTTGGCGTGATTGGGTGATCAAGGCCTTCAACGATAATAAACCCTTCGACCAATTCACCACCGAGCAGATCGCAGGTGACCTCCTTCCAAACGCTCGCCGTGATCAGATCGTGGCCACCGGTTTCAATCGCAATCACCGCATCAATGGCGAGGGCGGCATCATCGCCGAGGAGTGGCGCATCGAGAACATCATGGACCGCGTGGAGACCACCAGCGCCACCTGGATGGGCCTCACCATGGGCTGCTGCCGCTGCCACGATCACAAATACGACCCGATCTCGATGAAGGACTTCTATTCCTTCTTCGCCTTCTTCAACAACGTGCCGGAAAGTGGCACCATCCAGGGCGCGTCGAACCGCAGCGGCGGCAACAGCCTTCCCATCACCACGGTGCCCACGCCGGAGCAGGAGCAAAAGGTCGCGCAGCTCGATGCGGACCTCAAAAAGGCCAAAGCACACGTCGCCGAACTCGCGAAGCAGCTCCCGCAGCTCGTCGCCGCCTGGGAACCGAAAGCGCAGGAGACGCTGAGCAAGATGAAGACCGTCTGGGCACCGCTGACGCCAACCAAGGTCGAATCAAAAAACGGCACCACTTTGGTGAAGCAGCCCGATGGCAGCTACCTCGCCACCGGAGCGAATCCGCAAAAAGACGTGTACATCTACGACGCCGTGCTGCCGGAGCAGGGCGCGTCCGCCTTCCTGCTCGAATGCCTCACCGATCCCTCGCTGCCCGGCGGCGGTGCGGGTCGCTACAGCAACAGCAACTTCGCCCTTAGCGCCTTCGATGTTTATGTGAGGCATAAAAACGGCAAGCAGGAGCTCTTGAAGCTCAAAAAGGCCGAGGCCGACTTTTCGCAGAAGGGCTACGAGATCGCCAACGTGATCGACGACGGCAAGCGCAAGGGCAAACGCGGCTCCTGGGCCGTCGATGGTCCCACGCGCAAAGAAAACCGCCGCGCCATGTTTGTGCTGCAGGAGTCCATCGCGCCTGAGAAGGACGCCATGTTGCTGCTCCGCGTGCGTATGGAGGCCATCGGCGGGCACAACATCGGCCGCTTCCGCCTTTCCGCCTCCAGCCTGCCACCGGACGCGGTGCGGCTCAGCGGCGATCCGTTTTCACCCGCGCTCAAACTCGCCATCGAGACACCCGCCGCCAAACGCACGCCGCAGCAGAAAAAAGACATCTCGGCCTTCTTCCGCGCGAATGTCGAAAACCCGCTCAAACAAGCCGATGTGGCCCTCACTCGTGCTCAGAAGGCCTACGACGACTTCGACCGCTCACTGCCAAACGTGATGGTCATGCAGGAAGGCCCCGTGCGTGACACCTTCGTGCTCAAACGCGGCGAATACGACAAACCGGGCGACAAAGTGACCATGGCCACGCCCGCCGTGCTGCCACCGATGCCGAAAGGCGCACCCGCGAACCGACTCGGCCTCGCCAAGTGGCTCGTCGATCCCACGAAGCCGCTCACGGCCCGCGTGTGGGTCAATCGCACCTGGGAAAAATTCTTCGGCTACGGCATTTGCAAAACGGCGGAGAACCTCGGCTCGCAGGCGGAGTATCCCGTGCATCCCGAGCTGCTCGACTGGCTCGCCACGGAGTTCATCCGCAGCGGTTGGGACATGAAGAAGATGCAAAAACTTATCGTCATGAGTGCCGCGTATCGTCAGAGCAGCAAGGTCACGCCCGCCCTACTCGAAAAAGATCCCGACAACCGCCTGCTCGCTCGCGGCCCACGTTTCCGCCTCGGTGGTGAAGTCGTGCGCGATCAAGCGCTCGCCATCGCGGGCTTGCTCGTTCCCAAGGTCGGCGGCCCCAGCGTGAAACCCTACATGCCCGATGGCGTCTGGGACGACACCAGCAAATACGGCGACCTCCGCGGCTACAAGGCCGACAGCGGCGAAGGTCTGTACCGCCGCAGCTTCTACACCATCTGGAAACGCACCGCCGCACCGCCGACGATGCTCATGTTCGACGCACCATCCCGCGAAGTCTGCACCGTGAAACGCAGCCGCACCAACACACCGCTGCAAGCACTCTCCCTGCTCAATGAAGTCACCTTCGTCGAAGCCGCTCGCGGCCTCGCGCAGCAGATGATGAAAAACGGCAGCACGCCGGAGCAGCGCATCGCTTACGGCTATCAAAGAGCCACCGCGCATGCCATCGACGCTGATTCGCTGAAAAAACTCGCCGCAGGCCTCAGCGCTCGCATCGCAGCCTTCAAAGCCAAGCCCGAAGAAGCCAAAGCGCTCCTCGCTCAAGGCATGCTGAAAGCCGACGAATCGCTCAATCCTGCCGAACTCGCCGCTTACACGACCACCGCTTCCGTTTTGCTCAACCTCGACCGCGTCGTCACTCGCGACTGATTTTATGAAAACCGACTTCCAGCTCCAAGACGCCCTCAACCGCCGCATTTTCCTGCGAAACTCCGCCGCAGCCGTTGGCACCGCCGCGCTCGCGCAGCTCCAGGGCGCGACTTCGTTCCCGAATTACGCGCCGAAGGCCAAGCGCATCATTTATCTGTTCCAAAGCGGCGCTCCGTCGCAGATGGACCTCTTTGATCCGAAGCCGCAGATGGCGGCGCAACGGGCTAAAGACCTTCCGGAGTCCATCCGGCAAGGCCAGCGGCTCACGACAATGACTTCGGGGCAAAAATCGTTCCCGGTGGCTCCGTCGATGTTCAAGTTCGCGAAGCATGGCAAGAGCGGCATGGAGCTCAGCGAGCTCATTCCGAACATCAGCGGCGTTTCCGACGAGATCTGCCTCATCCGCTCGATGTTCACGGAGGCGATCAATCATGATCCGGCGATCACGTTTTGCCAAACCGGCTCGCAGCTCGCTGGTCGGCCCAGCATTGGCTCGTGGCTCAGTTACGGCCTCGGCAGCATGAATCGCGATCTTCCGGCTTATGTCGTCATGACATCGTTTGGCACGGGTCGTCGCGATGACCAGCCGCTTTACGACCGCCTTTGGGGCAGCGGCTTTTTGCCCACGCATCATGCCGGTGTGCGCTTCCGCAATTCAGGCGATCCGGTGCTCTATCTCTCGAATCCATCCGGCGTGGATCGCCCCATGCGCCGCCAGATGCTCGATGAACTCGCCGCTTTGAACGAAAAGGATCACCAAGCCTTTGGCGACCCCGAAACGGCCACGCGCATCGCTCAATACGAGATGGCCTTCCGCATGCAGACCAGCGTGCCCGACCTCGTGGACACGAAAAACGAGCCACAGCACATTTTGGACATGTATGGCCCGGATGTGACCAAACCCGGCACCTATGCCGCGAACTGCCTGCTCGCCCGCCGACTCGCGGAACGGGATGTGCGCTGCATCCAGCTCTTCCACATGGGCTGGGACCATCACGGCGGCCTTCCCAACGCCATCAAAGGCCAATGCCGCGACACCGACCAGGCCACCGCCGCGCTCATCAAAGACCTCAAACAGCGCGGTCTGCTCGATGACACCCTCATCGTCTGGGGCGGCGAATTCGGCCGCACCATCTACTCGCAAGGCACGCTCACCGAAACGAATTATGGCCGCGATCATCACCCGCGCTGCTACAGCCTCTTCCTCGCCGGAGCCGGTGTGAAAAAAGGCCACATCCACGGCGAAACCGACGACTACAGCTACAACATCGTCCGCGACGGCGTCCATGTGCACGATCTGAACGCCACGATCATGCACCTCCTCGGCATCAACCACGAGCGCCTGAATTACAAATTCCAAGGCCTCGACATGCGCCTCACCGGCATCGCCGGGAATGTGGTGAAGAGCATCCTCGCGTGATCACTTTGCCCCTAGTAGTGGAAAACGTCCGTTTCCTGAATTCTGGCGTTCATCAAAGCATGTCGCTTTTCGTGATACCAATCGCCCGCCGCTACTACGACCGAGCTATCGTAGCGGAAAACGTCCGTTTTCCGCACGCGTCAGCAAGCCCAGCAGGCATGCTGACGCCTTCCTCTACGAGCGCCCTCACTTCACTTTCGGGTTCTTCATGTAATACAGATGCCCGTCTTCGGCACCGCCGACGAAGTCAGGAACGCCATCCGCATTGAAATCGACGGTGGTTGGGCTGACGTCGTGGCCTTCGATGTTGGCGTCGGAAAGGAGGCCCATGTCGGTGAAGAACCATTTGCCATCGGCGGCGCTTTCCTGGCGGAGGAAGTTGGCGTTGGCGGAGTTGAGCAGGATGTCGAGTTGGCCGTCTTGATCCCAATCCATGATGCAAAGTTTGCGGCGACCGCTTTTGCCGGCGATGCCGGCATTGAGGCGCAAAGGCTCGCCAGCGGTCATGGCGACGGGTGTTTTCACTTTGAGACCTTCTTCGGCTTTGTGGGCCTTGTCAGAGGCGCAAATGACGCGCTGCGGATGTTTGAGGATGAGTTGGTCGCCTTGCTTCGCACGTTCGAAGAAGGCGAGATAGCCTTCTTGATCGAGCATGACGAGGTCGGTGAGGCCATCCTTGTTCCAATCGACGCCAACAGGCGTGGTGCGCCATTGGGTGAGTAGCGCTTTGCCTTCTGGACGAAGCCAGCCGTAGGCGAGATGGGGCTGTTCGCCGTTCCATTCGACTTCGATGGGCTGTGCGGCGGCGAGTTGCGGTTTTTGGCGTGTGCCGATGTTTTTGAACCACACGACTTTGCCGAGGATGGAGTTCAAAAGAAGGTCGGGAAGGCCGTCTTGATCCCAATCGGCCACGGTTTGCGTGGTGTAGCCCCATTTGGCCTCGCAAGGGCCTTGGATGCTGCCATTCGGTCCGGCCATCGGACGGATGACTTTGCCGGCGGCGGCGAGTTTGACCGGCGCGGCCCATTTCGGCTGCTCCACGCCTTTGCCGCTGAGGTTTTCAATGAAGGCAACATAACCGGCCGTGTTACCGCAGATGAGATCGGTATCGCCATCGCCATCCCAATCGAAACCGACGGGCGTGACGAGGGCGCCGAACTTCACCTGATCAGCCTCCTGCTGGAAGTAGCGAGGCTCGGCATAGACGGGCGCTTTGGCGTCGAATTTGCCGGTGTGCTCGATGAAGGCCACGCGGCCGTCTTCATCGCCGCAGATGAGGTCGAGGTCGCCGTCCTTGTCCCAGTCGATGGCCGTCGGCGTGATCATTTCGAGGTCCATCGTGAGGTACTTGCCCGTGTCGGCTTTGAGGCGGACGCCGAGGGCATACTTCGGCTTGGTTCGAGTGCCGGTGTTTTGGAAATAGGTGAAACCGTCGAGGAACTCGCCGCAGAGCAGGTCGAGGTCGCCATCGTTGTCGAAGTCGCCAAAATTCGGCGAAGGCCAGCCAAAGGTCTCCACGGGGCGGTCGGTGGCGTTGATCTTCTTCGGCTTGTCATACTTCGGTGCCTCATTCGTGCCGGTGTTGCTCAACAGATACATGTAGCCGCGAATGGGGCCGTTCATCCAGCGGCCGTCGGCAGTGTAGGCATTGTCCCAGCCGTATTCAGTCCAGTCGCCGACGCCGACGATGAGGTCGTTTTTGCCGTCGCTGTCGAAATCGACCATGCGCCACATGTTGGCGCGGACCTTGTTCATGTGGATATTCGAGGGTGGGCCGAGCTTCACCTGCTGCTCGATGCCGCTTTTGAGGAAATCGGGATGCGCATTGCCGGGTGTGAGCACGACCGGTTTGCCGTCGATGTAGCTCACTTGCACGTTTTGAGCGCCTTTACTGATGCGTTTGGCCGGTTTGAAGACGGGCATCTTCGTCTTGGAAGTGTCGCCACTGGCGTTCTCGAAGAAGTAGATGCCGTTGTAGGGCTTGTCCGGGCAGTTCACCACGAGATCGAGGTCGCCATCGCCATCGAAATCCATCGGCAGCGGCCAAGCCCACAGGCCGACGCCGAGATCGACGACGAGGCCGGGGTGGTTGTATTTGAGCGGCGTGAGCGTGGCACCGGTGGCGACTGACAGAAGGGACAGGAAGGACAGAAGGGACTTCATGGAGGGGATAAACGACAGGATGAACGAAGGTGCTGCAAGCATCAGCGAAGGATTCTTGCCGGGCGGATGACGATCTGTGACCTTGACCAGGGGGCCGAGCCGTCGCAAACGCAGGGCACATGTCTTCCTTCATCAAGCCCGAACTGCTCTCCCCCGCCGGAAACTGGGAATGTGCCCGCGCAGCGGTGGCAAATGGAGCGGACGCGATCTTCTTCGGCATGCCACGCTTTAACGCGAGGCTGCGAGCGGATAACTTCACCGAGGAGGACCTGCCGGAGCTGATGAAATTCCTCCACGAGCATGGCGTGAAGGGTTATGTGGCCTTCAACACGCTCATCTTCACCGGCGAGCTGCGTGACGCGGAAAAGCAGCTTCACCTGCTGGAGGACTGCGGCGTGGACGCCGTGATCGTGCAGGACCTGGGCCTCGCCCGCATGGTGAAGGCGCTCACGCCGAACGTGCGCCTGCACGCGAGCACGCAGATGACGATCACCTCACCGGAAGGCCTCGAATTTGCCAAGGAACTCGACATCGACCAGGCCGTGCTGGCCCGCGAGCTGAGCCTGCGGGAGCTGGAGCGCTTCAAAGAGGCGCAGGTGCCGCTGGAAGTGTTTGTGCATGGGGCGCTGTGCGTGGCCTACTCGGGCCAATGCCTCACCAGTGAGTCGCTCGGGCGTCGCAGTGCGAATCGGGGCGAATGCGCTCAAGCCTGCCGCATGCCTTATGAGATGCTCGTCGATGGCGAACTGCGTGATCTGGGCGACAAACGCTACCTGCTCTCGCCGCAGGATCTCGCGGCGGTGGATGAAATCCCACGCCTTATCGAGCTGGGCATTCGCAGCTTCAAAATCGAAGGTCGCCTCAAGACGCCGGAGTATGTGGCGGCCGTGACGAAGGTCTATCGCGCGGCGATTGATCGTGCGCTGGCTGGAAGACCAGCTCCAGCAACCGATGAAGATCGTTATGCGCTCGAGATGACCTTCTCACGCGGTCTTTACACCGGCTGGATGCACGGGGTGAATCATCAGGAGCTGGTCGGCGCTTACTATGGCAAAAAGCGCGGCCCGTATGTCGGTGCGGTGATGCGCATCCTGGGAGCGGACACGCTGGAGCTGGATGAGCTTCAACTCGCGATGAAGCCGGGTGATGGCGTTGTCTTTGAAAATCTCAACGACACGAACCACGAGCAAGGCGGCAGCATCTACGAGATGCGCGGCAGCCGGTTGAGCTTCCGTCATGGTCATCTGCGGATGGAGGACATTCCCGTCGGCACGCGGGTCTTTAAAACGAGCGATCCGGCTTTGAACCGGGCGCTGCGCCAGTCGTTTGAAGGCGACATTCCGATTCGCAAGCAGACGCGAATCGATCTCCATGTCACCGGCAAGGCGGGCGAACCTCTTCGCGTGCAATGCGGTCAGCTGGCCGTGACTTCGACGATGCCGCTGCAAACCGCGATGAAGCGCCCAATAACCCGCGAGAGCTTCTGCGATCAGTTTTCACGCCTCGGCGGCACGGAGTTCGAACTCGGTGACGTGCGCTTCGAGATCGAAGGCGAGGTTATTGTCCCAGTGAGCGAGCTGAACCGCATGCGGCGGGATTTGATTCAAGATTTAAGCACTCTGATTCCTGATTCCGTTCCGGCGAAGAAGCCGGTGACCACGCTCGAAAGCATGCTGGGAGCCGCGAAAGCATCGAATCAGGAATCAGGAATCCCAAATCAGGAATTGTTCGTCCTTTGCCGCACGCCGGAGCAAATCGATGCCGCCCTCGAAACGGGCATTTCGCGGCTCTACCTCGATTTCGAGGACATTCGTCGTTATGCGGATCTCGTGGCGGACATCAAGGCCCGCAGCGACAGTGCCCAGGTATGGCTGGCGACACCCCGCATTCAAAAATCCGGCGAGGCGGGCTTCTTCAAGCTCATCCAACGAGCGGAGCCCCATGGCGTGCTCATTCGCAATCTCGGCGCGATGGCATTTTTCAGCGGTGAAGGCATTCCAATGACCGGTGACTTCTCGCTGAACGTGGCGAACCCGCTCACAGCCGAGATTTTGAAAAAGTCTGGCCTCGAACGGCTGACGATTAGCTATGATTTGAGCATTGAGCAGGTGCTGGATCTATTCGGCGGCGCACCGCCGGAGTGGTTTGAGCTCACGCTGCACCAGCACATGCCGATGTTTCACATGGAGCACTGCGTTTTCGCCGCCTTCATGAGTGAGGGAACGGATTTCACGAACTGTGGTCGCCCTTGTGAGAAGCATCGCGTGCATCTGCGGGATCGCGTGGGCATGGCGCACCCCTTGAAAGCCGATGTCGGCTGCCGCAACACGCTCTTCAACGCCGTGCCGCAAACCGGGGCGCAATACTTCACGGCGCTGCGCCAGGCTGGTCTGGGTGCGTTCCGCGTCGAATTGCTCGAAGAAGACAAGGGGGAATCTCTCCGCGTGCTGCGCACCTACCAGGAGCTGCTGGCTGGAAAACGCCCCTCAGATGACATCTGGCGTGAATTGAAGGCGCAAAGCCAGCTCGGCGTGACACGAGGAACCTGGGCGGAGCTGGCGTGAATATTTTTCCGACTAATTCGACACGGGATGAGGCTTGCGCGGGAGCGTTTCGCGGGGATGGGTGAGGGAAATTCCGTTTCCATCCACCGGAACCCACCCCGCATGGTCATCGATCTCAGCGAGCATCTCAAAACCCCTTTCCAGCGCAGGCTTTACCGCGTCTTCGGACCGACTTTGGAAAAAACCCTGGGCGTGAAGTGCCTGAACGAGGTGTATGAAAAATCCGCCCGCCTCTACGGCGAGCATCCGCAGCATCCGAAAGTGTTCGCCTGGTTTGACAGCGTGGCCCAGGTGCTCGGCACGCGGGAAAAGGTGGACCTGCCATCCGGTTTTGAGTTTCCGAAAAACGGCCCTCTCATCATCATCGCGAACCATCCCTTTGGTATCGTCGATCCGGTGATGCTCAGCCGCTGGGCGGCGCAGTTCCGGCCGGATTTGAAGGTGATGACGAACTCCATGATGCTCGCCATGAAGGAGCTGGAGGATCACATCATCGCGGTGAACCCTTTCGGCGGTGAAAATGCCGCCAAGCAGAACCTCGGCCCGATGAAGGAGGCCATCCGCCTGCTGCGCAGCGGCGGCACGTTGATCATCTTTCCCGCTGGCGAAGTGGCTGCCTACAAGCCAGGCCGCGGCGTCGAAGAGCCGGCGTGGACGAATCACCTAGGCTCGCTCGTGCGCCGCACACAGGCCACCGTGCTGCCGGTGTATTTCCCCGGCTCGAACAGCGCCCTTTTTCACACCGCAGGCCTCATCCATCCGCGTCTGCGCACGGGCCTGCTGCTGCGTGAACTCAGCAAACGCGAGGGCACGGAGGTTCCGATGCGTGTGGGCCACGCGATCCCATTTTCACGGCTGAAAAAGTTCGAGGACGACGAATCTCTCACGCGATACCTTCGCATCCACACCTTCGTGCTGCACCAACGTGGCAAGGTGCCCAAAGTGCAGATCGAAAGCAACGCGGGTGGGCCTTCACTTGAGCCGACACCGGATATTCAAACACGCATGGTCTGCGAGGTGGATATGCTCCGCGCCCGTGGAGGCAAGCTCGTGGGCCAGGGTGATCTCTCGGTCTATCAGGCGCACTCGCATGAGATCCCCTGCCTGCTTCAAGAGATCGGCCGCTTGCGTGAGGTGACCTTCCGCGAAGTGGGTGAAGGCACCGGGGAGGCCGTCGATCTCGATAAGTTTGACCGCTACTACGAGCACCTCGTGCTCTGGGACGAAGAAAAAGAACAGATCGCCGGCGCTTACCGCCTCGGGCGTGCCGATTTCATCCTCCGTGAGTATGGTCCAAAGGGACTCTACACCAGCACGCTCTTCCGCTTTGAAAAACCCTTCCTCTCTCACCTTGGAAACGCGGTGGAGATGGGCCGCAGCTTCATCGTGAAGGCTTACCAGAGCCGTCTCGCCTCCCTGCCGCTGCTGTGGAAAGGCATCGCGAACTGGATTGCCCGCAATCCGCAGTACACGAAGCTCTTTGGCCCGGTGAGCATCAGCCGTGACTACAACAGCCTCTCGCGGAAGATCATGGTGGCCTTCTTGCAGGACAACAAACTGCATCCCCAGCTCGCCAGCTTTGTGAAGCCGCGAAATCCCTTTCGCTACATTCGCAGCCGCCGCCTGATGCGCGAATTCATCTCCGCGAATCTGCAAAATGTGGACGATTGCTCCGCTCTCGTTTCCAGCGTGGAGACGGACGGCAAAGGTATCCCCGTGCTGCTGAAGCATTACCTGAAGCTCAACGCCACGATCCTGAGCTTCAATGTGGACAAAGACTTCTCCGATGTGCTCGACGGCCTCATCATGGTTGATTTCACCGAGGTGGATACCCGCCTGCTAGGCAAATACATGGGTGAAGAAAAATGCCGCACCTATCTGGCGCAGCACGGCATCGACATGAAGGCTGAGTGAGTCAGTATAAAAAGTCGGGAGCGCTCAACAATCGGTACGCGGGCAATTCTTGACTCGAACGGCCATAGCCATTCGTTGGCCTGAGAATTGACGAAGTAAATGTTACCAAATCGCGAGTTGGCGGAAGAACGATGATCGTTAGGATCGGCGTCCGCATGAATGTCTCCTACGATTTGAACTGGAAGCCGTCGCTCCGCGCGGCGGGAATGCTGATCTCTCTCATTCTGGGGGCCTGCGCCTACCCGAAAAATTGGCAGCAGGGGCAGATAAGCTCCAATGGCTCCAGTCCCGTCCTGCGGGCACTCCCCGTCGATGGTAGCGGTCCGCTGTACAATGGCGCGGCGTCAATGAACGTGCCCACGCATGCCACCACGCTCAATGACGCGGCCCGCATGCTCGCCGGCATGGATGCCAATGGCTACGATCAGCTCTCCGGCATCAGGAACTCAGCAGCTTGGCAGACCCATCGTCAGCGGCTCGATGTGATGTGGTCCACGCATGAGAATCTGCATCGCGGCCCGATTCAAAGCTGGGCCGGTGGCGAGATCGGCGATGCCCAGCGAGCCAGCACGCTCTTCTATCCCTTCAGCGGCCCGGATTTCCTCTTTGCCAGCGCCTTCTTCCCCTATGCGGAAACGTATGTGCTCTGCGGTCTCGAAGGAGCCGATCCGATGCCGCAGCTCGGTGGTCTCAACTCAGCGGAGATCGAAAACGGCCTCGCCCGCTTGCGCACCACGCTCTCCACCAGCATGCAGTTCAGCTACTTCATCACGAAGGACATGCGGAACGATCTCCAAGCCACGCGTTTTCGCGGCGTGCTGCCTGTGATGATGGTCTTCCTCGCCCGCACCGGCCACACGATTGATTCGGTGGATACCGTGCGCCTCGATGGCAGTGGCAATGTGACGATGGCAGGCTCCTCGGGCAACACCGGCCTGATGATCCGCGCCCGCAGCGGCTGGGGAGCACAGAAGCGCATCTTCTACTTCCGCCAGGATCTCTCGAATGGAGCACTCAGCGGTTCCTTCCTGCGCTTTGTGCAGAGTTTTGGCCGCGTGCCTGCCTTTACGAAAAGCGCCTCCTACCTCATGCACGAGGGCAGCTTCTCAAAGATCCGCGATTTCATGCTGCGCAATGCCAGCGTCATCGTGCAGGACCCTTCCGGCATCCCGTATGCGGACTTTGGACGCTATGGCTGGAATCTCTCCCTCTACGGGAACTACCAGGGCACGCTCGAAGTCTTCACCGGCTGCCAGCAGCCCGATCTCATGCAGGCCTATCGCAATCGCCGCCATCCCGTGAAGCCGCTGAATTTTGGCATCGGCTACCTCTTCCAGCCCTCAAACACCTGCCTCATGGTCGGTCGTCCGCGGTGAGATCCGAAAAAAGTTTGAGTGGGGTTTGAATGCCGTGCAAGCGGCGGCGTCACAGATGCCGCAACACCACTGCACACCATGAAAACCTCCGCTGTTCGCCTTCTCGTCGTCGCTTCCTTGCTTGTGACGCTCACCCTGACCTCCTGCGCTGCTTACGGCCCCAGTTACGGTGGTAACTGGGGCGGTCATGGCGCTCCCACCCGCGCTGACGCCGCTGTGGGTGGCGCTCTCCTCGGTGCTGCCGCGGGCGGTATCATCGGCAATCAAAGCCGTCGGGGTCTCCAAGGCGCGGCTATCGGTGGCATCCTCGGCGCTCTCGCCGGCAACGCCATCCAGCAGAGTCGCGAGCGCCGTAGCTACCAGGGTTATGGCCAGCCTTACAATGGCAATGGCTACCAACAGCAACAGCAGCAGTGCCAGCCCACCTACAATGATGGCTACAACAACGGCTACGGCTACGACCAGGGCGACTACTACCCGCAGCAGAGCTACGGCCGCCAGACCGGCTACAGCCCGTATGGCTGGCATTGATCCCAACTCATCCACGCTCTATTACCGGAAGGACGCCGCCTCGCGCGGCGTTCTTTTTGCCCTTCATCCGACCTCCTCATGAAACACACCGCCCTCTCCCTCCTCCTCGCGCTCAGCGTTTCCGCCAGCGCCGCGAATCCCTACCTCGGCCGCTGGGCCCTCACGATCCCGGGCGGCGGTGCCGGTTGGCTCGGTGTGGAGGAAAAGGATGGCCAGCTCAGCTCCAGCGTCCTCTGGGGCGGCGGCAGCGTGGTGTCCACCGCAGGCACGAAGCTCGAGGGCGATCAATTGATCGTCACCCGCGAGCAAAAAAACAAGGAAGGCAAGGTCACCACCGAGACGATCACCGCCCTGATCCACGGCGACCAGGGGCTCAAGCTCACCACCGTGAAACACAACGCCGAAGGCAAGCAGCTCGGCCAGCCTGCCGAGTTCGCCGGCAAACGCATCGCCGACATCCCAGCGAAGCCCGATCTCTCCAAGTTGAAGTTCGGCGAACAGATCCAACTCCTCAATGGCAAGGACCTCACCGGCTGGCGCTTGCTCAAAGAAGCCGACAACGGCTGGAGCGTCGTCGATGGCATGCTGCAAAACCGCGTCGTGAAGGCCAAGGACAAGCACTTCGGTAATCTGCGCACCGATGCCGAGTTCGAGGACTTCAATCTCAAGACGGAAGTCCGCACCCAGGAGGGCAGCAACAGCGGCATCTACCTCCGCGGCATCTACGAAGTGCAGGTCATGGAGAGCTTCGGCAAGCCGCTCGACTCCCACCACATGGGCGCCCTTTACAGCCGCATCACCCCAAGCGTGAACGCGGAAAAACCCATCGGCGAATGGCAGACGCTCGACATCACCCTCGTGGATCGCCACCTCACCGTCATCCTCAACGGCAAGACCATCATCGACAACCAGCCCGTACTCGGCTGCACCGGCGGTGCGATGACCAGCGATGAGTTCAAGCCCGGCCCCATCTATCTCCAAGGCGACCACACCAACGTGGACTATCGCAACATGCTGCTTCGCCCCGTCGTGAAGTAAAAACTCGTGTCTCGCCGCTGGATCAAACGCCTCGCCATACCTGCCGCGCTGCTCGCCGCAGGATGGTGGGGCCTTCCATGGCTCGTCGAGTTACCCGATCTCACACCGCCAGCGGCCTCGCCGGTGTTTCTCGCACGCGATGGCACGCCACTGCGGCATCTGCTGGATAAAAACGGCACGCGCCATGCCGCGCCGGTGAGTTTTGAAGAGATCCCCAAGGTCATGCGGCAGGCGATGCTCGCCGCCGAAGACAAACGCTTCTTCTCCCACGGCGGCATCGACCTCCTCGCCATCGCCCGCGCCGCGTGGGACAATGCTCGCAGCGGCAAGATCGTCTCCGGCGCGTCCACGATTCATCAGCAGCTCATCAAAAACAGCACGCCGAGCAGCGGCCGCCGCACCTTCACGGTGAAGGTCACGGAGGCACTGCAAGCACGCCGCCTCGCGATGAGTTGGAGCCGCGAGGACGTGCTCGCCGCCTACCTCAGCCGCATTTCCTTCGGCAACAACATGACCGGCATCACCACCGCTGCGTCAGGTTACTTCCACAAGCCGCTGGCCGACCTCACGCCCGCCGAGTGCGCCCTGCTCGCCGCATTGCCGCAGAGCCCCACACGCTGGAATCCCTTCCGCGAAGTGAAAAGCATCCTGCCGCGTCAGCAGGCCATTTTGGAGAAAATGCATGCACAGGGCTGGTTGAGCGCCGAGCAGCTTCAAACCGCGCTTTCACAAGAGATCGTCATCCAGCGCTTCAGCGGCGGTTTTGCCGCGCCGCATGTCGTCGAGGCCGTGAAAGGCTCTGAAACGACTCGCACGACCATCGATGCGCTTTTGCAGCAGCAGATCGAAACCATCATCGCGCAACGCATCGCCACGCTGCGGGCCAAAAACGTCGGCCATGCGGCCGTCGTCGTGCTCGACAATGCCAGCGGCGATGTTTTAGCGCTCGCTGGCTCGCGTGACTTCTTCGCCAAGGATGGCGGGCAGATCAATGGAGCCTGGGTGCCGCACTCGCCCGGCTCCGCGTTGAAGCCATTCACTTACCTGCTCGCGTTCGAGCGTGGAGCCACGCCCGGCAGCATCGTCGCGGATCTGCCGATCGAATTCCGCGCCGCCACCGGCACCTACAAACCGGAAAACTACGCCCTGCGCAGCTTCGGGCCGATGACCTACCGCGCCGCGCTGGGGAACTCGCTCAACATCTCCGCCGTCCGCGTGCTCGACAGCATCGGCGGCGCCGAAACCCTCCTCGCGAAGCTTCAAGAACTCGGCCTCAGCACGCTCACCGAGCCCGTCGAGCATTACGGCCTCGGCTTGACCATCGGCAATGCACCCGTCCGCCTGCTCGAACTCACCAACGCCTACGCCACGCTCGCCCGCCTCGGCCTTCACAAGCCCTGGCGACTGCAAAACACAGCTTCCGAGGAACAGCGCATCCTTCCCGAAAAAGAATGCTACCTCATCGCCGACATCCTCAGCGACAATCAGGCCCGCGAGATGGCCTTCGGTGCCCATTCACCCCTTCGCCTGCCCTTCCGCTGCGCCGCCAAAACCGGCACCAGCACCTCCTTTCGCGACAACTGGACGCTCGGCTTCACCGCCGCCTTCACCGTCGGCGTGTGGGTCGGCAATTTCGACAACACGCCCATGCAGGACGTGTCCGGCGTGACCGGTGCCGGCCCCATCTTCCGCGATGTGATGCTACACCTCCACGAGTACCGCGATGCCACCTGGCCCGCTCAACCCGCCGGCCTCGTGCGAGCCCGCATCGACCCCCGCACCGGCCACCGCCTCACCCCGCAAACACCCCCGAGCCGCCTCAGCCGCGAAGAACTCTTCATCGAAGGCAAGCTACCACCACCCGCCAGCGCATCCGATTACGACAGCCGCGGCCGCGCCATTCTAGCCCGCGAATATGCCGCGTGGGTTTCCTCGCGTGAAAACTGGCTCGGCGACCTCGTCACCGTCGCCACCGCAGATGCAAAGCCACAGCTCCGCATCACCCATCCCATCCCCGGCACCGTCATCCGCCTCGATCCCGACATTCCAGGCGGCGGCACACGCCTCCTCCTGCAAGCCGAAGGCACCCGCGAACCTCGCTGGACCTCCCCCACCCTCGAAATCCGCCTCGAAGCCGGCCACCCCATTGCCCACCTCAAACCCGGCCGCCACGACATCACCCTCGAAGACCCCGCCACCGGCCAAAAGCAGCGCACGTTTGTGATCGTGCATGAGGAATAGATACGAATCTTTGAAGGGAAACGTTAAGGCCTATCAATCCCCCGCCCCCTGACTGAGTGCCAGCATAGAGTCAGTTGCCACGTCTCCAAACTTTTCACGCATGACAATCAGATAATTGTCGCCGTGTTGTGCTTTCATTCGGGCGATTACATCTCGGTTCACATCAGCTACACTTTCCGTCTGCCTCCGCATTTCTGGCTGCTGCGCTCGATAGTTTTTGAGGTTCACCTGACCAATCAGATTTGTCATTTCATACAACCTCTGGGTAGATCCCAAAATACTCAAGACTTCAGCCTCATATTGGATGCTAATGCTCTTTGAGCGGTCAGCCGAATCGCCTTTCTTGAGATTGCTGTCCATGGAATTATTAATCGCCATCTCATTTCGAAGCCCCCCTGCAGCAACCACTTTGCTGCGGATCGCGGCCAAAACACTTGCAAGGTCAGCTTGGCTCAAGCCCCACCTGTCGAAAAGATCAGCCAGTGGTTGTTCGAGCCGATCGATTTGCCCAGTCGCAGCTTGTTCAATAGCAGTCTCACTAATGGTGACTTTTGAGCCTACGCTTGTTCGACTTGTGATATTATGCGCCAACAAGTTGTGTGGCAGGCCAATAGCACTTTTCAACTCAGTCCTACCATTATCTTGTTTTATGGCAGGAGTTTGATGTGGTTCATGATATTGACCGTCCCAAATGAAGACTACCACGAGTAGCAAACCCAGCGCGAGGCCTAAAGGAAGAAAGTTTTTCATAAAATATGATGTTAGTGGTTGCGATAAAATGTAAACTTCAGCTGTTCTCGAAGGGGTTGCTACAACCGCAGTAACGATCATCAAATCCGCAAGTCGGACAATAGGAGATTTGGTTGCATGAACAATTCCCGAGGGGGTTATTGCATGTGGAGCATGTCTGACAGGAACACTGTTCCAACAGGTTGCCACATTGTTCGCAATTTGTGTCATGTTCGCATACATCACCGTACGATGCGATCAATCCACCAGCCGCAGCAATCGTGAGATTCAAAGAATCGAGACCCGATTCCAATCTATTTCTTTCCTGAATCATCGGAGATACCTCCGCTGCAACCCTATCACGTTCAGCTTGGTACCCATCCCTTGTTGCGTCGTCTTGAGCACTGCCAATCTGTTGGTCCAAACTGTCTAAAGAACTCATCAATGGTCCAATGTCTGCATTTAACTGCTCAATTGCTGATGTGCTATAGTTCAGCGCTTCAACGGCGAAATACTGCTCAACTTGAAGCCCGGCGAGCGCCAGTGAACACGATTCGCATAAAGCATATAGTCGTGCGCAGGTTAGGCCTAAAATCGCGCAGGCAACCCCACTTACCATCCATCGCGAGAGCTTTTCCACTACTGTCTTACATGCTGATTTCATATTGTTTGGAGTTCAACTGGTTAGTGTTTCATCTGCCAAAAAACTGATTCACGATGAGCTTAGCTTTCTTTGGAGGAATTCTAAGTTGGGTGGTTTTTTTATAACAGAACCGAGCTCTTGAAGTCCAGAAAATTTCTTGGCGTGTAGCTGCCATGAGTCGAAAGCACAGCATTCTTCCGTCATTAATGTATCCTGTATGAGTCACCAAGCCGTTGTTTGCCTTCCGGCCGGGACCTGCCATCATGCGCGGCGTGACTGACGTCGTCCGAATCCCCGGCAGGGTCTTCCTGCATTTCATCTCCTACATGGGCCAGATCGCCTTTCTGGTGCGTGACCTCATGACCGCGTTCTCCAACCGCGTGTGGCGCATCGGCCTGATCGCGGAGCAGATCGTTTCCATCGGCTACGGCTCGCAGGCGGTGGTCATTGTGACCGGGGCCTTCACCGGAGCGGTCTTCACCTTCCAAACCTATGCAAAGTTTAAGGACTTCGGCGTCGAATCCAGCGTGGGGGCCATCGTCTCCGTGGCGCTTTGCCGGGAGCTGGGGCCGGTGCTGGCAGGACTGATGGTGGGCGGCCGCGTGGGAGCCTCCATGGCGGCGGATATCGGCACGATGAAGGTCACGGAGCAGGTGGATGCCCTCCGGGTCATGGGCGTGCATCCGGTGGATTACCTCGTGCTGCCAAGGTTCATCGCGATGATGATCTCCATGCCCATCCTGGTAGCGGAATCGATCACCTTTGGCCTCATGGCCTCCTACGCGGTGGCGGTGTTTGGTTATGGCGTGCCGCACGCCTGGTTTGTGCATCACATGGTGGATCACACGAACCAGTGGGACATCGTCATCGGCATGACCAAAGGGTTCGCCTTTGGCATCATCATCACCCTCGTGGCCTGCCACCAGGGCCTGCGGGCGGAAAATGGCGCGGTGGGCGTGGGCATCGGCACCACGCGGGCGGTCGTCATCTCCTCGCTGGTGATGCTCATCGCGAATTTCTTCCTCTCGATCCTGCTGAACTACATCTGGCCGCTCGGCAACAACGTCTAGACCGTCCGTGACATGATCGACCGCACCGGCCAACCCTTCATCCGCATCCGCGGCCTGCATAAAAAGCTCGGCTGGCAGGAAGTGCTGCGCGGCATCGACCTCGATATCTGGCGCGGCGAGACGCTCTGTATCATTGGCCCCAGCGGCGAGGGAAAAACGGTGACGATGAAGCATGTCATCGGCCTCATGCAGCCGGACTTCGGCACCGTTGAGGTCGATGGCATCCAGGTAAACGGCCTCCGTGAACGCGAACTGGCCCCCGTGCGCCAGCGGGTAAGCATGCTCTTCCAAAACGCCGCGCTCTTTGACCGCCTCACCGTCGAGCAAAACGTGGCCTTCCCGCTCCGCGAGGCAGGCGTCACCGACAAAAAAGAGATCAAGGAGCGCGTCGCCGCCGCGTTGGATGTCGTCGGCCTCGGCCAGCACGGCCAAAAATTGCCAGTGAACCTCTCCGGCGGCATGCGCAAGCGGGCCGGCATCGCCCGCGCCATCGTCACTCGTGCCCAGTGCATCCTTTACGACGAGCCCACCTCCTCGCTCGATCCCGTCGTCTCCGATGTCATCGACACCGTCATTTTGCGCCTCCAAGAGCGCCACGGCATCACCTCACTCGTCGTCACCCACGATATGAAGAGCCTTTTCAAGATCGCCGACCGCATCGCCATGCTCAAAAACGGCCTCATCCACTTTCTCGGCACCAAAGAAGAACTCCGCGCCTGCCCTGACAAGATCGTCCAGGACTTCATCAACGGCCGCGCCGACGTGGACTTCTGATTTTCATCCCTTATCCCTCATCTCTCATCCCCCATCCCCATGGAAGAACGCGACAAAAAAAACGAACTGCTCGTCGGCCTGTTCCTGACCGTCGGGCTCGTCATGATCAGCCTCCTCGTCCTGCAATTCGGCAGCGTGAGGGATCTCTTCAAAGGCAGCTACTTTCTCAGCGTCAGCTTCCCAAATGCCTCCGGCCTCAAGGAAGCATCGCCAGCCGTGCTCGCCGGCAAGCGCATCGGCAAAGTAAAGAACAAGCCTCGCCACAACGCCACCTACACCGGCGTCATCATCGACCTCGAAATCTTCAAAGGCGAAAAAATCCCTGCTGGCTCCACCTTCACCATCACGACCGCTGGTCTCATGGGGGATGCTTTTGTCGATATCAAGCCGCCCAAGACCATCACCGAGGAATTCATCAGTGAGACCCTCACCGAGATCATCCCCGGCCAGGAAGCCAGCGGCCTCAGTGACCTGCAAAGCGCCGCCGAGCGAATCGGCAAGCAAGTCAGCTCCGTGCTCGAAGACGATCTCAAGCCCGCCCTCGGCGAGATCAAGGAGGCGATGACCAAGGTGAACAAGGACGCTCTTTCGAAAGAGACCATCGATAAGTTCAAGAACGCCATGACCAAGCTCGACACCACGCTCACGCGTGTGGATGAAAAGCTGCTCAACGAGGAAAACTCCAAAAATCTCAAAGAGGCCATCGCCGAGCTCAAAGACGCCTCCACCAGCTTTAAAAACGCCTCCAAATCCATCGAAGACAGCTCGAAGAAGCTCTCCCCTCTCATCGACAAGCTCAACGCCCCCATCGAAAAGGTGGACAAGGTCATGACCACGGCGGACGACGCCATGAAGTCCATCAAGACCGCCGCCGACAGCTTCTCCGTGGCCGCCAAAAACATCACCAACGGCAAAGGACTCCTGGGTGCCCTCATCAACGACGCCCAGATGAAGGCCGATTTCCACGACCTCATCTACAACGCCAAGGTAAACGGCTTCGTCTGGTATAAAAACACCGCCGACAAAGAACGTGCGAAAGAAGAACCCGCCCCCGCCCCGCAGCTCCAGCCCGCGAAGCGCAAATCCCTTTTTGGAAACTAGTCCGTGTTTGAAGACTATCTGGGGCACTCGTGTGACGCGACAGCATGGTAGATCTCGCTCCGTCGAGATGAGCACATCGCGTCAAAAGCCGGACTGCAATTGAGTTAGGATGCGTTGTGGCCTTGTGTGAACTCTCGGCTCATCTCGAGGAGCGAGATGGCTACTTTGCTGACGCACCAGTTGCAGGCTCCGGATGGCTCCCAACAAAGCCTGACATGAAGTTCCCCGAGCAAGCTGCGAAAGCCCGCCCCTCTCGCGAACGTTCACGCGGCATGCCTGATTTCCTCCACGCCTCCCGCCGCGATTTCTTCAAGCAGAGCGCCCTCGGCAGTGCCGCGCTGGGTTCCCTGCTGGCGAATGACCTGCCTGCGGCCTCCACCAGCCTTTCGCGACCGCATTTTGCGCCGAAGGCGAAGCATGTGATTTACCTGCACATGATCGGAGCGCCCTCGCAGCTCGATCTTTTCGATCACAAGCCACTGCTGAACAAGCTCGACGGCCAGAAGTGCCCGGAGGAGCTCACCAAAGGTAAACGCTTCGCCTTCATCGGCGGAGAGATGACGCTCGCCGGCTCGGAGTTTCAGTTCAAACGCCACGGGCAAAGTGGGCTGGAGCTTTCGGAAATCCTGCCGCACCTCGGCACCGTGGCGGATGACATCTGCGTGGTGAAATCCCTGCACACGAACGAGATCAATCACGCCCCGGCGCAGATGTTTCTGCACACCGGCTTCGGCCAGGGCGGCCGGCCCAGCATGGGAGCATGGGTCACTTACGGCCTCGGCAGCGAGAACCGCGATCTACCCTCTTATGTGGTGATGCTCTCCGGCCCGCCCGGCGGTGCGGGCACCTCGCTCTGGAGCACAGGCTTCCTTCCCAGCGTGCATCAGGGCATTCCGTTTCGTGGCAGCGGAGAGCCGGTGCTCTTCCTCGAAAATCCCGCCGGTCATGGCAGCAGCGAGCGCCGTCGTGTGCTCGATGCGGTGAAGGCGCTGAACGAGCAGCAGCTCGCCACCGTGCGTGATCCTGAGATCGCCACCCGCATCAGCCAGTATGAAATGGCCTACCGCATGCAGACCAGCGTGCCAGAGCTGATGGACATCTCCCGCGAAAACAAAGCCACGCTCGACATGTATGGCGCCACGCCCGGCAAAGCCTCCTTCGCGAACAACTGTCTGCTCGCCCGCCGCCTCATCGAGCGTGGCACCCGCATCGTGCAGCTCTTTGATTCGGATTGGGACCACCACGGCGGCCTGAACAAGCGTTTGCGTGAAAAAGCCAAGGACGTCGATCAGCCCATGGCCGCTCTCGTTCGCGATCTGAAGCAGCGCGGCCTCCTCGATGAAACGCTCGTCATCTGGGGCGGTGAATTTGGCCGCACCCCGCTGCGCCAGGGCATCAACGCGGACGGCACCAAGACCTCCGCCGGCCGCGATCACCACAAGGACGCCTACACCATGTGGATGGCCGGTGGCGGCATCAAACCCGGCATCACTTATGGCAAGACAGATGACTACGGCTTCAACGTCGTCGAAAACCCCGTCCACACCCACGACCTGAACGCCACCGTGCTCCACCTGCTCGGTCTCGATCACGAACGCCTCACCTTCCGCTACCAGGGCCGCGATTACCGCCTCACCGATGTGCATGGCGAGCTGGTGCCTGGCATTCTCGCGTGATCAGCCACCACAAACCTTGCACGGCTGACCTTCCGTAGGCTGGCAGGGATATTGGGCGTTGTAGTATCGACATTTCGAACTGTGCCGAATGCCGCTTTTGCTAAGGCTCCAACCTGCTGGAGGCGGATTCGCACCCGGTGGCATGTTGGCCGCAGGCGCGGCGACCTTCGGTGGGGTGATTTTGCGTGGTTTGTTGATCTCAAAGGTTGCCAGCACGAGCACGCTAGAGGCGAGAAGTGCTTTGCCATTCGCCTCCATATCTTCGGTGGTGACACTGGTCCTGAGTTCACTTTGTCCGGGAATCCTTTCGAGGAGCTTTGAAATGGCCTGCGTGCTCACGCAGGAGCCGAGAGCTTCCACGGCAGGTTTGTCATCGGAGCTGCTCTTCCTTCCGCTGCCGCCCGAGGTCTGCGTTTGGAAGAAAAAGCCGAGCACATCGCCTTTTTCACCCACGAGGTAGCCGCCGGGGTTTTCAGGCGAAAGACGGGCATCGTGCTGAAAACTGCCGTTCGATCCAAAGCGGCTCACGATGCCTCGCGTGACGGTGGCCTTGCTGGAGAAGCCTTTTTTGCCGGTGTTGAGCTCAAAACCGATGGCGAAGACGTTTTGCCCCACCTCGATTATCTTTTTCGTGCCGATGCGGGCTGGCTCCAGTGGCACGGCACAGGTCACGATCTGCACATCGGGCGTTTTGAGGTCAGCTCCTTCTTTGTCCTTCGGTGAAATAAGCGTCGCGGGGTAGTCTTTGCCATCGTGGTGGATGACCAGGCTCTTGAAGCCCTTTTTGACAATCTCAGGATCGGTGGCCACAAGGCCGCCTTTGCCGATGACGATGCCGAACCCATGCCGCGTGGCGATTTCCACATCCGGCTCAAGCACATTCGGCGCTTGTTTGGCGACATCCCCTCCGCTGGCGGCCATGACATCCATCCACACCTTCGTGGCATGCTCCGCCTCCAGCGAAAAGGCCCGCACCATGGCGGGATCACCCACGAGCGGATGGTAAGTGCGCCCCCCCGCACCGAAGAGAGTCTGATTCTCGATCCGCTGACCTTTTTGATGCGCGAAAGCATCCTTCGTGACGAGAAAAAAGGCCTCGCCGGTGAAGAGCTTCGGTCCGCCAGCCTTCGGATCGGTCTTCAAAGCCATTCGGCAGATCCACCCGCTGCCATCTTCCGCCGGATGAGCGAACTCAAACGACTGCGGCCCGAGCTTCGCGGCCGTTTCGGCGATGACTTGGGCGTTTTTCGCAAACTGCTGATCTTCCGCCGCAAAGGAGCTGAGCGGAAACACGGCATTTTTACCTGCAACGCTAAGTGCGAGCTTGCCTCCCTTCACCGCGACGAAACCGGCATCGACCGTTTTGCTGCCATCGGCGCTTTGCCATTCACGGGCAGCAACGACGGTACAGGCCATGAGCAAGGCTGCGGTGAGGCGTGTCTTCATGAGCGGCGAGATTAGAGGGACGCCGCCGGAAGCGCAAGCTCGCCAAGAAGGCTACTGCTTCTGCGAAACAACCCAATAGACCACCAGCCAGATGATCGCGACGACGGGCAGCACAACGCGTGCGTCACATAGCCAGCCGAGGGTACTGCGCAGCCAAAACGGCGCGGAGAGCAGGCGCTCATGGTTCCGCCGACGTGCTGCCGGAATGTGTACAGGAGCCGTCATCGGAGGTGCGGACGAAGAGTTTCGCATACGGCGCAGTTCCGCATCGTAATCGCTCCGTCGGACCGTGTCCGAGAGCGTGGCGTAGGCATCATTGATACGCTGCATTTTCCGAAGCGACTGAGGTCTATCACCCGCAGTGTCAGGGTGATGCTTGAGACAAAGCACCCGATATGAGGCACGGATAACCTCGTCCGGCGCGTCCTCAGTCACATGCAAGCTTTCGTAATGCGTGCTCATGGCTTTTGGACGGCCAGATGATCAAAAGATCAATCGTCTCCGCCGAGATCTTCCTCGGCTTCGGTTTCGGCTTCGACTTCGACTTCCTCCTGCTCCTTCTTCTTGCCGCGCTTCTTTTTGCCGCCGGCATTGCGAAGGGCCTTCGGAATTGGGTCTTCCTTCTTCTGGAGGGCACGACGCAGTTTGCGAAGCGCGATGTTTTGAAGCTGGCGAATACGCTCGCGGGTGACGCCGAACTCCTGGCCGACTTCTTCCAGCGTGCGGGGCTTCTGGCCGGAAAGGCCGAAGCGGGCCTCAATGATCTTCAACTCGCGGGCGTCGAGCACGGTGAGCAGGCCGTCGAGCTGGCCGTGCATGTTTTTGTGCGAGAGGAGCTCGAAAGGCGTGAGCGCGTTTTCATCACCCACAATTTCGCCGAACTCGGTGCTGTCGTCCTCGCTGATCGGAGCGTCGAGAGACGCCGGGCGCATGGAGGCGACCTTGAGCTGGCTGAGCTTGGCACGGTCGATGCCAATTTCCTCGGACAACTCGTCGTCGGTGGGCTCGCGGCCGAGTTCTTCAGACATGGCCATGGCCACGCGGCGCATCTTGCTGATCTTGTCCACCATGTGGACAGGAAGGCGGATGGTCTTGGATTGGTTGGCGAGAGCACGCTTGATGGACTGTTTGATCCACCAGGCGGCGTAGGTCGAGAGCTTGCCCCCTTTGTTGGGGTCAAAGCGTTCCACGGCTTTCATCAGACCGATGTTGCCTTCGGAGATGAGGTCCAGCAGTGGCAGGCCGTAGTTTGCGTAATCTTGGGCGATCTTCACCACGAGGCGCAGATTTGCGCGGATCATGTGGGAGCGTGCCTCGGGATCGCCGCGCTTGATGCGTTCAGCGAGTTCGACCTCCTGTTCGGGAGTCAGCAAGTCTGTCTTGCCGATCTCTCGCAGGTAGATCTTGATTCCTCCATCGAGTTCCATGTTGAGCATACTTTCTGTTTAACGGTGCAAAGGTCTAAATCTTTGCCCTCCCGCCAGATGCGGGGGGCAGGCAGTCTAAGCGAGGTTGGCGGCGTCTGCGCGGACTTTTTGGAGGAATTTCGAGCTGAAGACAGCGGGGGAAGCGGCGCAGACCGCCTTTCCAGACTTGTTCAACAAAACATTACGCCTTCCGTCAATCATGATTTCTCAAAAATCTTAGTTTTTGTTATCAAGTGGCGCTTTCCGGGCCAAAACGGGTACGCCTTTGGCTCTCCCTCACCTCATCAACCGGCTGATGCCGCCCAGCTTGACACCGCCCCCGGTCTCTCCGACTAACTGCTCCCTCAAAACCTGCCATGCCCCGCCGAATCACCTACCGCGACGCCATCCGTGAAGCCCTCGATGAAGAAATCGCCCGCGACCCCATGGTCGTGGTCATGGGGGAGGAAGTCGCCCAATACAACGGTGCCTACAAAGTGACCCAGGGCCTCTGGGACAAATGGGGTGACAAGCGCCTCGTGGACACCCCGATCAGTGAGGCCGGCTTCATCGGCATGGGCATCGGTGCCAGCATGCTTGGCGTGCGTCCGGTGATGGAACTGATGTTTTGGAGCTTTTACACCGTCGCCTGGGATCAAATCGTCAACAACGGCGCGATGGTCCGCTACATGTCCGGCGGCAAAATCAACTGCCCCATCGTCATTCGCGGCCCGGCCAACGGCGGCACCAGCGTCGGCGCGACCCATTCCCACACGCCGGAAAACATCATGGCGAACTTCCCCGGCATGAAGTGCGTCTGCCCCAGCAATGCCTACGATGCCAAGGGCCTCATGAAGGCCGCCATCCGTGATAATGACCCCGTCATGTTCATGGAAAGCACCAAGCTCTACGGCGAGGAGTGGGACGTGCCCGCCAACGACGAAATCCCCGGCGGCGATCTCTTCATCCCCCTCGGCCTCGCCGATGTGAAACGTGTGGGCACCGATATCAGCCTCATCGCCCACGGCAAAGCGGTCATCACCTGCCTCGAAGCCGCCCGCATCCTCGAAGAAGAGCACGGTATCCACGCCGAAGTCGTCGATCTCCGCACCATCCGCCCGCTCGACGAGGACACCATTCTCGAATCCGTCGCCAAGACGCACCGCGCCATCTACGTCGAAGAAAACAAGCCCTACTGCGGCATCGGTGCCCAGATCGCCTACATGATCCAGGAGCGCATCTTCGACGAACTCGACGCTCCCGTGCAACGCGTGTGCAGCCTCGACTCCCCCGCCATCTACAGCCCGCCGCTCGAAGCCATCCAGCTTCCGACCGCTGATGTCGTGGTGGCGAAGGCGCTTGGCATTTGCTGATCGCGGGGACGTTTCAAGTTTCAGGTCACAAGTTTCAAGTCGGGGCCGCGTTTTGCCTCCACGCATGAAACTCGGAACTCTCGCTTGCCTCCTTTCGTCATTCCTCATTCTAGTTTCGTCATTCGCGGCGGAGCCGCGCCCCAACATCGTCGTCATCCTCTGCGACAACCTCGGCAACGGCGACATCGCGTGCTTCAATCCGCAGACGAAGCATCGCACGCCGAATCTCGACCGCATGGCGGCGGAGGGGCGGAAGTTCACCAGTTTCTACTCCGCCAGCGGCGTCTGCACACCGAGTCGTGCGGCCTTGATGACGGGCTGCTATCCGCGCCGCATCGGCCTGCACATCAGCGCCATTGGCGCGGCGGTTTTGCAGCCCGTCGCCACACGCGGCATCCATCCCGGCGAGGAGACGATGGCGGAGCTTTTGAAGCAAAACGGCTACGCCACCGCCTGCTTCGGCAAATGGCACCTCGGCGACCAGCCTGAGTTTTTGCCCACCCGCAACGGCTTCGTTACCTTCCTCGGCATTCCCTACAGCGAGGACATGGTCCATGACAAATTGCCCGAGAAAAACTGGCCTCCGCTCCCACTGATGCAGGACGAAACCGTCATCGACGCTCCCGTCGCCGCCGAAACGCTCACGAAACGCCTCACCGAAGCTGCGGTGAAATTCATCAGCGAGCATCGCGAGCAGCCCTTCTTTCTCTACTTCCCCGAAGCCGGACCCGGCAGCCGCCAGACCTGCTATCCCGGTCCCGAGTTCCGTGGTAAATCCGCCAACGGCCTCTATGGCGATTCCATTGAAGAACTCGACTGGTCCGCCGGCGAGATTTTGAAAGCCCTCAAAGACAACCATCTCGACGACAACACCCTCGTCATCTGGACCAACGACAACGGCGCCGTGAACCGCAATCCGCCGCAGGGCAGCAACGCGCCCTACCAAGGCATGGGCTACAGCACCAGCGAAGGCGGCCAGCGCATGCCCTGCATCGCACGTTGGCCTGGCAAAGTGCCCGCTGGCACCACCTGCACCCAGCTTTGCACCATGATGGATCTGCTCCCCACGATCGCCGCCATCACCGGCTCGAAATCACCGCAAAAGCTCATCGACGGCCACGACATCCGCCCGCTGGTCTTTGATGAAAAAGACGCCCGCTCGCCCTACGACGGCACCGGCTTCTACTACTACAACGTCACCCAGCTCCAGGCCGTGCGTGAGGGCGATTGGAAGCTCTACCTCCCGCTCGACGGCAAAACCGGCCTCGGCAAAGCCGCCAAAAAACCCGCCCCACAAAAACTCGCCCTCTACAACGTCCAAACCGACCTCACCGAGCAACACGACCTCTCCGCCACCCATCCCGACATCGTCCAGCGCCTCCAAACCTACGCCCAAACCGCCCGCCAAACCCTCGGTGACGGCGTAATTCGAGGAAGCGCGCAACGCGACGCCGGGCATGTCGAGAATCCGACACCACGGGTGTCTGCGCCCACCAAGTGATGTGATTGGAACAAACGTTCACCGTGCAGTTCCATCTACAGCCGTTCCCACGGTCTTGGGCATTCATGGCTCACCTGGCCAACTGGAGAAGCTTGCGTTCCTCAGGCAAGATCGTCGCAGATTGGATGCGCTCGGCGAGCTGGAAGGCTTTGGCGGTTTCTCCGCTGCGGGCGAGCAGGGCGGCGAGGACGGCACGGGGGCCTGGGGGCCAGTTTTGGGCCTCGGGGAGGACGGTGAGGAGGTTTTGCTGCTCCAGGGGCATGCCGAGCCGGTAGGCGCTGAAGGCGCGTATCAGGTTTGCTCGTGCGGTGTCCTGCTGCGGACCTCTTACGAGGCAGTTGGCGGCGATGACTTCCAGCGATTCGCCAGCGAGCAAGGCGAGGTAATCGGCGCGAAAGGTGTTCGATTCGTTGCCCGGTGTGAGGGCGGCGATCTCGCGGGCGGTGGCTGAGGTGGCGATGCAATCGCCCGCCGCGTGTTGAAACTGCAGCACGCGCTCCAGCAGCGCCGCCCGTGCGGGCGTGTTGGCGGCGTGCTGTGCGGCGGATTGGCAGAAGGAGGCGGCGAGCTGCCAGTCCAGCATCTTCGCGGCCACAGCAGCGGCTTCGAGCGCGGTGGTGCTCTTCTTGCCGCCCTCCGCGGCATTCATAGCGATGCTGAGATGCTGGCGGGACTGTTCGTAGCTGTCTGGAGCCAGGGCAAGGAGGCGTGCGAGCCAGAGATGATAGTCCACCAGACCCAGGTGCTTCTCCGCCGCCGGGGTCATGAGCTGGCGGATTTCCTCCCATCGGCCCAGGCGGCCCAACGCGGCCAGTTTGGTGCGCAACAGCTCGGGAGGCAGGTCTTGCGCTTTGACGAGCGTTGTATCGGGCAGGTATTTCACCAGGCGGTCGTATTCACCGATGAGGGCGAGCCAGCGTGCAAAGGAGAGCAGCCCTGGCTCTCCATCGGCGACAGCCCGGTAATGCTCCTGCTGGATCAAAGTGTCACGTTCATCGGGTTTCAGGCGCAGCAGGGACGCTAGAGCGGCGTGGCGCACAGTATCGGGCCGGTTCGTGGCGTGGTGGAGCAGCTCCTCGGCGGATGCCGCAGATAGATCAGGCAGCGCGGAGAGTAGTCGGATGGCGTCATCGGTGTGAGCACCGCCCTCGCGGGCATGCTGCCATAGGGCCTCCACACCGCGCTGGTGAGGGACGGGCTGCGACAGTTTGAAATCGAGCACAGCGAGCTTGAAACGCGCCGCAGGGTCCTGGGCGGCCTGTGCCTCCAGCACGCTGCGCAGCATGGCTTCGGCATCCGCGCCGCGCCCTTCCTTTTTGAGCATGATGGCTTCGAGCTGACGGGTTTCGGCGCTTTCGCGGGTTTCGGCGGGCAGGGTTTCGAGCACGCTTCGTGCGGCGGTGAGATCACCCCGGCGCAGGTGGGCATCAGCGAGGGTGGCGAGGTCGGCCGTCGTGGCCAGCCCGCGATCGGCGAGTCGTTGCAGGAGCTGCACGCGGTCAGCGGGATTGGCCCCGGCACGCTTGAGGAGTTCGGCAAAGGTTCGCAGCACCTCCGCGTCGTCCGGCGCGGTGCGCAGCGCCTCGGAGAGCAAGGACGCGGCCTGCTCCCACTCTCCATGTTCCATGAAGCTGCGGGCCTCGCTCACCTGCCCCGAGGTTTTCGAGGCAAGCCAGAATCGCTGCAGCGGTTGTTTGAAAAGAAACGCCGATGTGGCGAGCAGGGCGAAGAGGACAAACACGGCGATGATGCGCCTGCGTTGTTTGCGCGACGAGCTGGAGCGGCGGCGCCTTCGTTTCCGCAATTGCGGCATTTCCTCCGTTGTTGGATCCTGATCGTTCACGGAAAGAGGGGAAATGGGAGGCAAAGAGTTGGCTAATGCTGTGGTGCGACTTTTATGTCACCGGGCTGTCTGACGTGGCGATATCGTCGCATGCTATTTTGCCGGAACTGCGGCAGGAAAAGAGCATGAGCCTCCCGCAATGCCTCACCTGCCCGAAAGACAAGCCGCAGCCGTTTGTTTCACGCCGAGACTGGATCAAACGCTTTGTCCTGGGCACGGCGGTTTCGAGTTCGGGCGCGGCGATGATGCTGGCTGAGGTGGCGGAGGCTTCGACGGTGAAACCAGCTCGGCTGAGGCTGCGTGTGGCGGATTATCCGGCGTTGCAAAACACGGGCGGCAGCGTGCAGCTCCAGTTCAGCCAGATTTATGATCCGCTGACGGTGAACCGGGTTTCGAGCACAGAGTTTGCCACGCTGGACTCCATCTGCACGCACGCGGGCTGCACAGTGGACAAGTTTGAGGCCAGCCTCGGTGTGATGCTGTGTCCGTGCCACGGTTCGGCATTCGACGCGCGAGGCCGGGTGGTCGGTGGCCCTGCAGACCAGGACATGAAGGCGTATGCGACGACTTTTAATGCTACCACAGGAGTCATCGAGGCCACGGTGCCTGGCCTGGGGCTGAATGTGAATAGCTTTCAACCGCATGCGCAGACGGGCGGGGTGAAACGGCTGCGGTTGGCGTTCCAAGCGACAGCGTTTGCCACCTACCAGGTGCATTTCATGGCCACGCTGGGTGCGACGCCCGTGGTGCAGCCCTTTTCACGCACGCCTGCCGGTGCGGCGAACCAGACCTCACTCACGGCCAATGATGACGCGGAGTTCACCGTGTATGTGGATGCCACGGGTGAGCGCGGCTTTTATGTGATCGCGCTGCAACTGACGGCGATCTAATCACACCTCAATCCCCCCTGTTCTGGAAGATGTACTCGATGTCTGCGGTGTCCCAGCCGGCTTGGGAAAGTTCGTCGCGGGTGACTTGGCCGTTGCGGGCGCGGAGGGAGTAGAGATCGAGGACGGCGGCGCGTCGGGCATCGGGATCAGGGATGGTTTCGATCACGACGTGGGCGACGTCCAGATGGCCGCGTTCTCCGAGGCTGGCGGCGATGGAGGCGAGCGCGGGGCCGAGATGTTCGAAGCCTTGGGTGCTATTGAGCCAGTTTGTGGCGGCGGCGGGGTCTTGATCGAAGTAAAGGATGGCCTGCTGGTTGTAGAGCAGGATGTTTTCAGCTGTGACGGGTGCGGATTCGATCTCGCGGAGGCGGGCGGCGGTTTTTTGCGCAGCATCGGCGGCGGCGGGAGTACCTTGGATGGCGGCGGCGGTGGGGATGCGGGGTTTTTCCGGCTCGGGTACGATGGCGGATGTCCAGAAGGCGTTGTCGTCATCGGATGGCAGGCGCATCTGATGGTTGAGATCACGGCGGAGCTGCTTTCTTGAAAGGCTCGCGGGGACTTGTTTTTCGACCCCAGCGGGCAAAACGGTTTTTTGAGGCCAAAAAACAGCCGCCGCCGCGATGAGCAGCACGAGGGCAAAAAGAGCAAAAAGTCGATTTTTCATGCCAAAACGGGCTGGAGGGCAGTTTCAGGCGTTGCGGCGACTTTTTCGTCCTCCAGGCCATCGAAGCGCAAAAGTCGAGCGCTGTTGAAGATCACGAAAAAGGCGCTGAACTCATGCAGGAAGGCGGCGAGCACGGGATTGACCAGACCGAGACTGGAGGCGGTAATGGCGAGGATGATGAAGAGGAAACCACAGAGGAGGTTTTGATTGATGATGCCGACGGTGCGTGCGGAGAGGACGAGGAGATCGGCGAGGCGGCGCAGGTCGCCGGACATGAGGGCGACGTCGGAGGTGTGGACGGTGATGTCGTTGCCCAGTGCCCCCATGGCGACGCCGAGATCGCCCTCCTTCAGCGCGGGGGCATCGTTGAGGCCATCGCCGACGACGAGCACGCGCTTGCCTTGTTGCTTGAGGGCGCGGATGCGGGCGACTTTGTCCTCCGGCAGGCACTCGGCCTGGAAATCGGAGATGCCGATGCTGTTGGCGATGTGTTGGGCGACTTCGGTGCGGTCGCCAGTGAGCATGACGAAGTCCGTGATGCCCAGGGAGCGCAGGCGGTGGAGCGTCTCGGCGGCCTCGGCACGGATGCGGTCGGCCAGCAGGAAGGTGGCGGCGTGACGGCCATCCACGCTGAGGAGCACGAGGCTGTGTCGCGTGAGCAGCGTGGGATCGAGCGCAATCTCCATGCCATGACCACGCAGCCAGGAGAGACGTCCGATTTGAATCTTTTTGCCTTCCACGATGCCTTCGAGGCCGAGTCCGGGATGCTCAATGAGGTCGGCGACTGTCGGCAGTGTCAATGACTCGCCTGCCTGAGCGATGGCGCGTGCGACGGGGTGATTGGAGCTGCTTTCAAGCGCGGCGGCAAGCCGCAGCGCTTCGTCTTTACGGATGGTCGCATCATGCAGCAGCACGTCTTCGAGATCGAGCCTGCCGACGGTGAGTGTTCCGGTCTTGTCGAACACGACGGTATCGACGAGGCGGGCCGTTTCGAGATGGCGCACGCTTTTGATCAGCAGCCCCATGCGCGAACCGGCGGCGATGGCGGAGACCATGGCGCTGGGGCTGGCGAGTACGAAGGCGCACGGAATGCTGACGACGAGCACGGCAATGGCGCGCTCCATGTCCTGCGTGAAGAAAAACACGCTCACGGCGATGAGCATGATGAGCGGCGTGTAGTAGCGGGCGTAATCCTCCGCGAGACTGATGATGGGAGCCTCGCTGGACTTCGCTTCCTCGATGATGCTCTGCACGCGGCCCATGACGGTGTCCGCGCCAGCGCCGGTGACGCGGGCGGTGAGAGCGCCGTTGAGATTCAGCGTGCCGGCAAAGATGTCGCTGCCAGTGCTAGCCTCGACGGGGGCGGATTCGCCCGTGATGCGGCTTTGATCCATCATGGCGCTGCCAGTGAGGATGACGGCATCCGCAGGCACGACTTCACCGGGACGCAGCACGATGATGTCGCCGAGATGCAGCTCCGCAGCTTCGACTTCTTCTTCCACTTCATCACGCCGACGACGGGCGGTGAGACGGTTGAGCTGGCGGAGCTTCGAGAGCGCCATCTCGACACCGACGGTGGTTCTTTCCTCCAGCATCTGGCCGAAAACGAGGATGACCGCGACGATGCCGCCAGTCAGGTAGCGGCCCGTGGCGAGGCAGGCGGCCAGTGCGAGCACGACATACTGGTCCATGTAAAACTGCGTGGCGGCGAAGCCGGTGGCACGGATGGCACGGATCACGCCGAGCACGATGGGCAGCGCCACGACGAGCACGCCGACGAGAGCGAGCAACGCAGGGATGGCGGGCTGGCCGGGCCGCAGCCAGCCGGTGAGTGTGGAGGCGGCGAGCAGGCTGGTGGCGGTGAAGAGCAGCCGCAGGCGAGAACGCGTGGCGTTGTCGAGATCGTAAGTCATCGGGAAAAGTTAGGCGAGGGCTCGACGAGGATGGACGGCGCTGAATTCTCCGCCGGAAGGAGCGTGCGGGAGTAGATCTGGCTCATCGCGGCGTCCAGGCTTTCACGCAGGATGCGTTGGGCCACGAGCTGCGGCTGGCGGCGGTAGTTTTCCAGAACAGAGGTGAAGGCGCCGGCCTCGCCACGCGCAGCAGCGATGAGTTCGGCGCTATAGGCCTGACCGCGCTGGAGAATGGCGGCGGCATCCCCTTCGGACTTGGTGATCGTCTCGCCCTGATACTGGAGGGAGTTTTCTGCCATCGTTTTGGCGAACTGCCGCGCGTTGACGACCTCCTCAAAGGCCATGAGGACCTGGCTCGGCGGCGAGAGGGTGACGATGTCAATGCCGCTGACGCGGATGCCTAGCTGGAGTCGTGTGGCGACCTCTTGGAGTGAGGCAGCGGCCTTTCCGGCCACCTCACTGCGGTCTGAGGTGAGGCTGGCATCAATCTTCCGCGCGGCGAGCTGGATGGCAAGCGAGCGGCGGGCCAGGCGGGCAAGCAGGGTGCCGATGTCCGTGCCTGCGGAAGCATGCGCGAAGGGATCGGTGATGCGGTAGCGCAGGGTGAAGCGGCCCTGGATGACATTGTAGTCGGCGGTGAGCGTGTAGCCGTGCAGCACGGGATTGAGCGTCATGTAGTCGAACTTTTGCGTCTCGCTTTCCTCGATCTCCTTGCTGCGGACCTCTTTGTAGAGCTGTGCATCGGATTTTTCGATGAGCTTGTCGGGATCACCTATTTTTCCACCGACAAGCGCCCATTGATCGAGCGGAAGGCTCTGATCACGCCCGGTCTCAAAACGCAGCACTTCATCAAAAGGTGCGGGCAGACCGATGAGCAGACCGGGACCATGCAAGTCCGGCTGAAGACGGCCCAGACGGCGCACGAGGGCGGTTTCTTGCGGCTGGATCGTGCGAATGCCTGAGACGGCGTAAAGCAAGAGCAGCATGGCGAAGACCCAGCGTGCATGAGCCGTGAGCTGCTTGAGGAAAAGCAGCAGCGCCTCGACGAGATGACCGTCTTGGCGCAGCGGTGAGGGGGCTTGTGGTGAAGAGGGCATCACGGGGCGGTTTCAATCGGCGCGGGTGACGACGCGGGCTGGCTCTCCACGGGCTTCACGGGATTTCCATCCCCTTCCTTGACCTTCAGCCAGTGAAAGGGGGCCACGGAGGTGTCGAGCACGACGGTGGTGTTTTTATCCACGACGGTGCGCAGGCTCTGTAGCTCGCGTAGGAAGCGGTAAAAGGCGGGGTCCTTGCCATGCGCCGCAGCGTAAATAGCAGCGGCCTCGGCCTCGGCCTTGCCGCGCATCTCCTCGGCCTGGCGTTTCGCATCGGCGATGAGGAAAGAGGCCTGCTTGTCGGTCTCCGCCTTCATCTCGGCGGCCTTGGCGCGGCCCTCCGCACGGTATTGTGTGGCCTCGCGTTTGCGCTCCGCTCTCATGCGCCGGAAGACAGACTCCGTGTTTGCCTCCGGAAGTTGGATCTGCGTGATGCCAGTGGTGGTAAGGTCGATGCCGAGCTGCTTGAGTGCATCGGGCGCAGCGAGGGTGAGGATTTCCTTCTCCAGCGCGGGGATGGAGGCTCCGGCACGCTCGTCGCCGACGAGATCCGCGAAGTCATGGCGGCCCAGGACGGTGTTGCGTGCGCTGGTGATGAGGGCATCGAGCTTTTGCCGCGCAGGCTCAAAATCGCGCACGGCGGTGTGGAAGGTCAGCGCCTCATGCACACGCCAGGTGAAGAAAACCGGCACGATGACATTGCGTTGGTCACGCGTGAGCGATTCGCTGATGCGTATCTCAGCGTGCTGAAGTCGGCGGTCGATGCGCACGAGATGCTCGAGTGGCACCGGCAGGCGGAAGTGCAGCCCGGGCTGCGCCACCGTGCGCAGGGGTTTGCCAAAGCGCAGGACGATGACGTGCTCGGCCTCATTGACGAGGAAGCAGCAGGCAAAGGCGAGCACGAGCAGTGCTGCGCCAGCGATGAGGGCCAGGCGCAGCATGATCGTGCGGCGGGCGGTGGAGTCAGGTGGTGAATCGCTCATGGTTTTGACGCGGAAGAGTTCTTGAGGACATTGTCGGCATCTGGCGGGGTCATGTCAGGCGCAGGAATCTCCCCCTGGCCCATTTTGACGAAGCCCTCGATCTCCATGTCGAAGGCTTCGAGAGACTTCACCGGGCGCGGGATGAGCGTCTGGGGCGCAGGCGGAGCGCTGCTGACGAAATCGGGATTCAGCACCTTGCGCAGATCCATGTGCGTGGGGATGCGCGTGCGGATGCTGTCGTCGAGGATCGCTTTCTTCGTGCTGCCGAGCGCCTCATCAAAGACGCGAAAGCCCTCGCGCCACTGGAAGAGCAGGGTACTCAGCTCCCACGCGGCCCTACGGCTCTCAAAACGCGCCGTCTGCCCGGCGACCTGGGCCTCGCGGTTGTCCACGATGGACTGGGCCTGCTTCAGCGTGGCGGCAGCGAAGCCTTTGGCGTTGTAGAGGCTGTCCGTGTTGTTGGACTCGGCATCGTGGATTGTGGCCTCCTTATCCTCCATGGCGGAAATGACCTCCTGGAAGGTCTCTGCCACGCTGACCGGTGGATGTACATCCCGCAGCAGCACGTCCGTGATGGTGATGCCGGAGTCGAGCGCGTCCAGCGCTGTCTGCAGGCGCAGGCGGAACTCCGCGCGGATCTCTTCCCGTGCCTGTGTCATGATCTGTGCTGCTTTACGCGGCAGCGCCAGCGTGAGGAGCACACGCTGCGCCTCCTGCGCCAGCAGCTCCTCCGGCTGCGCGATGCTGCGCAGGAAGCGCAGCGGATCGCTCACGCGAAAAAGAATCGGCACGCTGATGGAAAGGAAGTCATCCCCGCCACCGACGAGAGACTGCTGCTCCCCCTCGTAATGCGCCCGCTCCCACAAGATCGGTTGCCCTGGATCCGTGCGGAAGCCCAGCACCACCTCACGCACGCGCCCCGTGTCCACGAGTTGCACGCCACCGAGAGGCCATGGCAGGGAGGTGTGCAGTCCAGGCTCCAGCGCCGTCTTTTCCCATGAGCCGAAGTGTTGGCGCACTCCGTGGCTGCCAGCGGGCACCTCGTGCAGGCAGGACGCGGCCCATGCCACGAGAGCAACCGCCATGAGCATCCACGGCAGCCCGCCGCGCACCACCGGCCACATCCACATGTCCGCCAGTTTGAGCGAGACATGATCGTCTGCATCGGAAGCCGTCTGCGCAGGCAGGCAGTCACGCCATTCAGGGCCGAGCCAAGCAAAAAAGAAGAACGCACCGGGTTGCGCCATGCTCTGCCAATGGCGGCGTGGTGTGTAAAGACGCACGGTCAGACGAGACAGCGTATCCGCCACGAGAAGACTGACCAACAGCCCCAGTGCGAGAGATAGCCAGCCGTGCAGCGGTGTTTGCAGATACTGCGCGGCCAGCAGCACACCCGCGCAGATGAAATGAATGACGACTAACAGTCGCAGCAGGCAGCGCAGCAGCGGAGGCCATGCCCCGGCCCTCGTCGAGGCCAGGATGCCTGCAAAAGAGAGCACCGCGCCGCTCACCAGAGCCCCCACGGCCAATCCGGGGCCAACGAGGCCGGCGGGAGCCCATTCGGCACGAAAGACAAGAGCCGGGATGAGTGCCGCGAGTGCCAGCAACACACCCGTGGCAGGCCGTGCGTGGAAGAGACACGCGATCAACATCACGAGGGCTGCCATCGGCAGCAGCCAGATCATTTTGAAAAAGAGAACGCCAACCAACAAACCCGCCACCTCCGCCCACAGCAGGACAGAAGGCAAAATCGAAGGTCGGGAGATGGGAAAAGACATGGATTCCTGGGAACGAAAGTCCCGGCCATGCACCAAGCATGGCCGGGATGAGCTTAGAACAGAGCTGTCAGGCGGCGAATCAAGGAACCGGGCGCATGATCAGAACCTGGCCGTCTTCGGTGAACTCAGCCACGGCTTCCGCCTTGGTGTAGGTGCCGCCGCCGAGGTGGGCGGGTTTGCTGATGTTGCTGCGCATTTGCGCGGTAGAGCAGTGGCCTTGAACAGCGATGACGAAGGTGCCTGGGCCGAAGATCGCGTCGGAGGTGACCACGCCGGAGGTTTCCCACAGGCCCTGAGTCTGGCCACTGGAGTTGTCACGACCTTGCACATAGGCGTAGTTGAAGGTGGATTGGAGCTTCGCGGCGTAAGCAGCATTGCGGTTCAGTGTCCACACACCGCCATTGCGGGAGAAGTTGGAGAACACGTTGTCAGCAGGGCTGTTGCGGTCTTCGCAGATGACGATGAAGTCCTTCGAGACGGCGATGTTATCAACACTGACTGGATAGTCGGTGGTGCCGATGGTGCCGGGCGTGTAGGTGCCGAGAGCGCCGGTGGCGAAACCGGTGCGGAGCATGCCTGTGCTGGCGCCGGAATAGCTGCCGTTGGGATAGATGATCATGTCCGAATTGTACACGACATTGAGGGTGCCGTTGGCGAGCGGGTTGGTTGGATTCATCGTCAACTCATACAGACGACCGAGGCGGTTCGGGCCGGAACCACCCGTGGTGGCCAGGAACACGCTGCGGGTAGGCTGTGTCGGGTCAAATTCAATGTCTTCCACGCGAATGAAGCCGAAACCGCCGAGAATGTCGGCCTGTGCCGAAAGCTGCGCGGCAGTGAGGCCGGCACCGTTCGGGACTTCCACCCACTTCATGGCAAGACTGCCGGTGGTGAACGTTCCTTCGCTATGCTGGGCGGCATTGCCGCAGAGCACGTAGATCTTGCCATTGGTCAGGCCGTTCTTGTCCAGCACACTGTTGGAGCGGCGGAGCTTGGTGCCGACATACATGTACATGTAGGACACGACGTTGCCAGGGGCCGCACCATCTTCCGAGGAAAGGATGACGGTCTTGTCATCACGGCGGGGCTGCACAATCGTCGTCTCGCGGATGACACGGCCAAGATCTGGCACGGTGTACATCTTGCCGTCGGCGATCACAACCGTCTGTGAGCCGCCCGCATCGTAGTTGCCGCTGCTAGACTCTTCATTGGTGAAGAACAACGGGCGGTCCATGCCCTGCTCGCGGCCTGCGAAGGAGCCGGAGCAAAAGCGGGTAAAGCCAGCAGCGTCACCCTGGAGCGGAGGACGGGTGCCAAGCGCGCCGGCAGCCTGCGTGTTCTCGAGGAAGAGTTCCTTGTGAGCCACGCTGCCGTTGAGGATGGCACCGGTGGTGCCATTCAACGAGAAGCGGGAAACCCAGGCACCCTTATAACGTGTGGAGCCAGACAGTGAGTCGAATGGACCTTGGTTGACGTTGCTAGGAGTTTCGTGGGCGACGAAAAGGATGTTTTCGCCACTGACGCTGTCTTTGTAGATGCCCATGGCGTCAGGAATGCCGCAGAAAGCGAAATTCGTGGCACCGACTGGACCCGTGCCTGGCGTGACTGGCACGCGATCGCCGACGGTGACGATGGGATTGAAGGTGAAGTTCGAGGTAGGAGTCGCGTTGAGGTAGGAGGACTCGGAAGTCAGGAATCCCTGACCGAAGGCGGAGGCGGAAGCGAGCGTGAGGCCCGCAAACAGTTTGGAGAGGTGCATGAGTGAGTGGGTGGTGTTGGGTTGAACTGCCGGGTGAGGACAGAAAGGGGTTTAGGCCGAGCGACGGCGACGGAAGGCCAGACCGGCGAAGGCCATGCCGAGGAAAAGAGCGCGGGAAGGCTCAGGGACAGCGGCAATGGACTGAATGCCCACGCCAGCTCCGAAACCGCCGATGGAGGTCGCCGCGCCGGTCGAGGTGTTAATCGAGAACAACGAAGACGTGAGGCCGTCGGTGGAAAGAGCGCCCCAGAGGATGCCGTCCGTGTCCACCACGAGACCACCGAAGGACGTCGCATCGATCCCGAGTGCACCCACGGTGAAAAGTTCGCTGAAGTTCGGGTCGATGCTGTTGATCAGGATGTCGAGATCAGCGTCCACGAAATACGCATTGCCGAAGTCCGCATCGATGCCGGCACCGAAAATTTTCGGTGCTGTGCCGTTGTTTGCGTCACCAAGGCCAAAGGCGAGGGCGGGATTGGTCGTGCGCGTGCCATCGGTGGCGAACAACACATTTTCTGCCGTAACGCTCGCGAAGAGCATCTTGTCACTGAACGGATCGTAAGCGAAGCCCGCCGCAAAGCCTGTGGGGCTGAAGGTGTTGTTGATGATGGTGGCCACGCCCGCTTTGGAGACGGAATAGAAGTTCGCATTCGAGTCCAAGCCGTAGTGCAAGCCGGAGCTGGCGTGGTAGGTGAGATTCAGCAGCGAAGCTCCAGGATCAGCGGTGACGCCATCACTCTGCTTGAGTCCTGTGATGGTGAAATCCGTGAGGAAGGTGGACGGGGCAGCCGTGTCAAAAGACACGAGACGGTTGTCGGTGGTGACACCGAAGAGCGTGGCCGCTGTCGCGGGCACGGTGAAGGCCGCGCAGAATGCGGCGGTGAGGATTGGGCGTATCATGGTGCGCTTGGATGGATGTTAACGTTGAGCCGTGCGGTGGCAGGATGAGAGTTCCGCCATGACATCCCATTCATGCTGCATCTCGAGTCGGCAAAAAGGGCTGAGGAACAATTTTGCTACATGACAAAATTGTTGCAATCAAAGCGGCTCACATGCTTCAACCCACCCCTTTCGAGCCGGCTTCACTCATCCGCGAAGCGAAGCAGCCCTCTCGCTCCGCGTGAGGAACACAGCGCCTCCCTCCGCCAAACCCTCAGTGACAACAAAACGCGCGGCACCGAGCAACATGACGCCGGCCATGTGGAGAATCCGACAGCAAGGTTGAAACCGTGAGGCCTCACTCATCATCTGCGAAGGGAGGCTGCGAGGCCTTTTCCCCCGCAATCTTCGCGAAGTCTTTCTGTGATGATGGTCGCGTCGGAACGATCCGCCATCCTTCCGCGACCATTCGCTCGGCAAGGTAGTTGTCCGGTCGAGCACGCTCCACGACCTGGACTCCCGGGGGAACAGTCAGAACGAACTGGTTGAAACACCCTCCTTCGAACGAATGCCATTCGCCGAAGGACGCGATCTGCAGCGTTCTTCCACGAACGCGGGCCGCCACTCCAAGAACTGCACGTTCCTCATAAATCGTCTTGCCGCCTTTTTCATCAGCAGGGTGTCCTGCCCAGCCCAGATTCTTTTTGATGATCCCGTCCACCTCATTCCCGGAACCCACCCGCCAGCCGGTATCTTCAGGGATTTCGATACGCCGCACTCCCTCGGGCACATGAATCGTGAAACCCTCGAAGCTGCTCCCGATCAGCACATGCGGGAAAAACTGGTGCTTGGGAAAGCTGATGCTCCGTCGAAAAGCCGAAGCGGGTGCCTGGACCTGATTGCCGAAAAGACTTTCGGTCGTGGCAGGTGGCAATCCTCGACATGAAACCAACACCAAGGCGGAGATAACAAGCATCAAAGTTAGGCGCATGATGAACGGCAACGTGACTCACACTTCCGATCGTGCAGTGCGCCATCTTTCTCGGCGTGGCCGTTGCGAAAAGCCACGCCGGGAGCCTGCGGCCAAGCATTCCAAGCAACGACGGAGATGTGTGATCACGCTCAAAACCCCGTCCGTGTTGTCTTGCCGCCGTTTTTCGATGTTAACTCGATCCAGTCGATCTCCACGGCTTGCTCCTGCATCGGCAGATAAAGACGCACGATGCCGAGCGGACCTTCCGCGGGCACTTCAACGGTGATTTCCTCCCAGTCGCCGCCTTTGAGCGTGAAATCGACGCGATGCGGCTTGCTGCCGACCCCGCTGGGCAACCAATCGAAGTGGCTGGAACCAGCTTTAGCTTTAAGGCGGAATTGGGCGGTCGTGGGGCCGCTGTGCTTGCTGGCCGAGAAGCCGAGAAAGCACTCGGCACCAATGCTCGTGAGGCGCAGGATGCCGTCTTTGACCGCTGCTTGGCAATCACGGGCCTTCCAGCCTTGCAGCGCCGGAACAGCATCGTCCTTGTCTTTTGTGGGCGCTTTGGCTTTGCCCTTCGGCTGCGGCTTGCCTTCGAGCTCGGGGTGATACTTCGCCGGATCAAACGCGGGATTTGGCACCGGAACGACCGCCTTCGTGTCGGCGAGGAAGGTCTCGATCAACGCATCGAGTTCAGCCACCAAGTCAGGCTTCTGCGCCGCGAGGTTGTTCTTCTCGCCGAGGTCTTCTCGCAGATTGAAGAGCAGATGACGATGCGCACCTTTCTCACCGCCGTGGAAGATGCGGATGAGCTTCCAATCATCCCGATGCACAGAAACAGCCGGTGGCAGCCAGTCCGGCACGCCGGGATTGTGCGGGAAAAATTGGAAGACAGCCTTCCCGCTCAGCGCATCGCCTTTCAACGCGGGAAGAATGCTGGAGCCATCGAATCGCTGCGTTGGAGTCGAGGCTTTAGCCGATTTTTCTGAGCCGCCTAAAGGCTGGACGCCAACTCCCGCGAGCAGCGTCGGATAAAAATCCTCGCTCTGCACCAGCGCATCACTGCGGCTGCCAGGCTTCGCCATTCCCGGCCAAACCACCACACATGGCACCCGCGTGCCGCCTTCAAACATGGTCGCCTTGCCACCACGCAAAGGGCGATTGCTGGTGGGCGTCGTGCCATCCACTTCGTTGTACATGTTTCCACCATTGTCCGCGGTGAAGATGATGATCGTGTTGTCCGCCAGCTTCATCCGGTCGAGCCCGTCGAGCAGCGTGCCGATGGCGTCGTCCATGCTCTGGATCATCGCGGCGTAGGTGGGGCTGCGTTGTGCGTCCTTCGGATCCATCCGTTCGCGATGTTTTTCGATGTTTGCCTTCTTCGCGTCGAACGGCGCATGCACGCTGAACATCCAGTAGTTCAGGTAAAACGGCTTCTCCTTCGTCTGCTCCATCCACGTCACCGCCTCCGCCGCCATGCGATCCTCGATGTGCTCGCCGGGCACCTTCTCTTTGAAGTTCGTAAACTTCCACGGCGCCACAAAACTGCCCGCAGGCCCCGGCCCCGGATGATGCGGCAGATCGACATCAAACCCCTGCTGCAGCGGCGAATATGGCTCCGGCCCCAGATGCCACTTCCCGAAATGCGCCGTGGCATAGCCCGCATCCTTCAGCGTCTCCGCCAGGGTGCGATACTCCGTCTTCAATCGCGTCACCGGCTCCGGCTGGATGGCCTTTTGATCCGGCGGAGCCTTCTTCCCCGTTGTCGCCTGCAAAACGACCTGCGGCATGTGGCAATTCGGCACCGTGATCCCCGTGCGAGCCGGACTCTGCCCTGTAAGCAACGCCGACCTCGTCGGCGAGCACAGCGGACTCGCCGAATACGCCCTCGTGAAGGTCATCCCACGCTTCGCCAGCCGCTCGACATTCGGCGTCTGGTAATACGCCGTGTTGCCATACAGCGTCGTGTCACTCCAGCCGAGATCGTCGGCGAGAATGACGATGACGTTCGGCTGCGCCGAAAATGACGAATGAGGAATGGCGAATGACGAAACCAGAAGGAGAAGAGAGCGAAACATCGCGGCCTGAAACGTCGTCGTCGGCCAGACATTCCGGCAAAGAGTGTGTCGGATTCAGAAAGACAAGCCGAGGAACCGCGAGACGCCCTGACAACCTGCCTGAGATGATGGAAGCCCATGGGGGCTGGCATGTCAGTCACCTTCTTTCTACTCCGTAATCTGGATGGCGTTTGTCGTGACGGATGGACAAAATCCGCACCCGGTCCGAGTGGACGCGGTAGAAGATGGTGTACGGAAACCGTTTCAGGCTCTTGGCGTCTTCCGAGCGAGGCGAGTGGAAATGCCTGTGGATTCACGGCGATGGCCTCCAGCAGGCGACGAGCCTCGGCGAAGAACTCATCACCCAGATGCTCTTTGCGGCCATCATACCATTCACAGGCCTCATCGACCTCGGTTTGAACGGCCTTGTGGTAGGTCAACTTCACTTGCGACTCCTGGAAGCAAAATGGGACATGAATTGCTCGTCGCTGATCTCCGTCTCCGGGTCACGATCCATCTCCGCCTCTCGATGATCCAGCAGTGCATCCAGATCAACACCCTCAACATCCCGCGTGGATTCCCAGAGATGGGAGGCCACACGGGAACGTTCGGCAGGAGAAAGCTGCAGGGCAAAGTTCATGACGGATTCATAGGTCGCGGTCATGTTTGAAAAGGAACTCAAGCAGGCGGCTTGGCAACATGGATTTACCTCCTCAACACCACCGCCAATATCCCGCTCGCGTGCTCCCAGCGGCGGATGACGGTGTCGATCAAGAACAGCAGCAGCGCTGCGAGCACGAGGTCCGGCCAAAGCTCGATGTGCTGCATGGCTTTGGCCGTCTCCAAATTCGGCAGCGAGGCGTTTTCGGCCAAATACTCGCCACCGGTGAGTTTCACGGCTTCGCGGAGCAACGATTCGTTCACGGTGCCGAGGCTGGCTTCGCTGCTGGGATTATGCACGAGGCCAGCGCTGACCATTTCGGCACCGCTGCGGGCGCGGATGAGATAGACGCCGGCTTCGTCCGGCTGGAAGCGGCCGCTGTATTCTCCGGGGGCGGTTTGGGTGAGGGTGAGGGCTTGCGTGGTCTTCATCGGCGCACCGAGAGCATCGGCGGCGATGTGGAAGACCTCGGCCGTCACGGCGGCGTTGTTCGCCCGGGTGCCGGCATCGCTCAAAAGATCGACGGTGATCTTCGCGTCGTCGCCTTGCATGCTCGTGGCGAGATCCATGAAGCGGCCCTGCGGTGGGCGAGCCGTTTCACGCAGGATTTGCGACCAAAAACGGCTGTAACCCGGCCAGCGGGCGATCCACAGCGAGGCCCAGCGGCTTTTCGCGTCGGAGGTGAACGCGGTGACCTTCCCGAGGCCGAAGCGCCAGTGCGCGAGCAACGGATCGCCGGTGTCCGTGAGCAGCGGACTCTGCGCTGCGGCTTTGCGTGTGGTTTTGACGTAGCCGAGCAAATCCGGGCTGTCCCACTTCTCGAAACCGGCGAGCATTGGATGCTTCTCGACCAGATTTGGTGTGAAGGGCTCCTCGCGAATCATGCGGCCGGTGTGCATGAGCGTGTCCTGCGTGAAGATGCGCGTGATCGTGCTCGCATCGGTCGTCGAGTAGCTTTGACCTCCACCAGCACTGGCGATGGCATGCAGCAGCGCGACGTGGGAACCCTCGCCAATCGCCACGGTGGAGATCGTGATGCCTTCACCGCGACATTGCGACGCAAACGCCTCATAACCACTGCCAGCCGTCTGACCATCGGTGAGGACAATCATGTGCTTCACGCGGGCTTTGACACGCAGAAGAGCCTCGCGCGCCAGTTTGAAGGCCGGTTCGAGGTTCGTGCCGCCACCGCTCGCCACAGCGGCGATTTGTCCGGTGACCGCCGCAGTCGAGGTGAGCCGCGTCATCGGCGCGACGACGTGCGCTTCGCTATCAAAGGCCCACACGCCGATGCTGTCGTTGCGGCCCAAAACCTCGGCGGTGGCAATGGCGGCGCTTTTGGCCATTTCGAGCTTCTCACCGGCCATCGAGCCGCTGCGGTCCATCACGATGGCCACGGCGGCGCTTTGCTTTTCCTCTTCATCCGGCGCTTTGAGCCGCACGGGCAGCGTTTCTTCAATCGGCGTGCGATAATAGCCACCGGTGCCGAACGATCCCGGCCCGCCGAGCATGAGCAAGCCGCCGCCGAGCTTGTCGATGTAGTCACGCAGCATGTTCATGAGCGGCTCGCCGAGTTGATGCGCGGGCACATCGCTCAAAATGACGCCGTCGTAGCCCGCGAGCTGATCGAGGCTGAAGGCGAGATTGCCCGGCTGGCGCAAGTCGAGTTCCACGCCTTCCTTTTCCATCGCCTGCGTGAGGTAGCGAGCCTCCGCCGCATCGCTCTCGATGTAGAGCATGCGCAGCCGCCCACGCACATCCACGATGGCGAGTGAGCTGTTGTTCCCCGGCAAGGTATCGCCGCTGATGCCGTTCAACGCGGCGCGGTAGTGATAAATGCTCCGCGTGGCGGGTGTGCGGTTGAAAGTGAGCACACTCGGCGTTCCCGGCTTGAGCTGCACGGGCCGCTTTTCCACCTCGATGCCGTTTTCAAAGAGTCGCAGCATGCCGCTCGCCTCGATCGTGCTCTCGACCGTGGCTGTCAGCTGCAAACTCGCCCCTTCAAACAACCGCGAGCGATTCGAAACGAGCGACCGCACCCGAGCATCCGGCTTCTTCGGTCCTGCGACGGGCAACGCATGCACTTTGATGCCGCTCACCGCCGCCTCGCGTGCTGCGGCGAGCAAATCACCGCGTGTCTCGTGTCCATCGCCGATGAGGAGCACATTGCGACTCGTGCCCGGCGGAAACATCGCCTCTGCATACTCCAGCGCCGCCGCGTAATGGCTGTCGCCGCCGTTTTTCGCCTGCCAGGCCTTCGTTTCGGCCTCCGTAGCCTTTTCCGGCAGCAGATCCGGCTTCGCGCCGAGTTGCACGATGAATGAATCAATCCCGCCCGCCTCACTTTGAAGCCGCCGAGCCTGCTCCATCGCCTTCTTCGCGCCTTCCTCGCCCATGCTCTGCGACGCATCCACCACGATGCCCAACGCCTTCCGCCCCGTCTGTGAAACCCGCGCCGGCCCCGCCAGCGCCGCGAGGATGAGCATCACGATCACCGCCCGCGTGACGAGCAACAGCCTTTTGCGCAGCCCCGTCATGGGATGCGACGACGCGGATTCGATCCACAGCAGCGCCGCGAGCGCCGGGATGATCAAAAGCAAAAGTTTGGGTGATTCCCAGTCCACGAGTCAGTTCAAGGTTCCAAGTTCAGAGTTTCAAGGGGAGCCCATGCTTTCGGCGGCGCGGCGGGGATTTCAAACGGGGTGTTCCCCTTTCACTCCCCGGAAAAACCCTCCCTCAGCCCGGCGTACTTTCCGTCGCATGTCATTCCCGCATCCAGCGCATCCCTTTTCCCGCCGTGAGGTCCTCCAGGCGGGGGCGGTCAGCTTGCTGGGGCTCGGCATGAACCATCTCAGCGCCTTGCAAAGCATGGCGGCACCGGCCACCACGCCGAGGGCGAAATCGGTCATTTACATCTTTCTCAGCGGCGGACTGGCGCAGCAGGAGAGCTTCGACATGAAACCGGACGCGCCGATGGAGTTCCGCGGCGAGTTCAAGCCAATCCGCACCCGCACGCCCGGCCTACATATCTGCGAGCATTTGCCCAAGCTGGCCCGCATCTCCGAAAAGTGGTCGCTCGTCCGCTCGCTCACCCATCCGCATAGCGAGCACTCGCAGGGCCATCATGTGATGCTCACGGGCCGTAGCGACATGCCGCTCGGCTTTGATCCCACGAAGCCGAAGAAGTCCGATCATCCCGGCATTGCCGCGCTCGCCACCGCCCTGCTGCCACGCCGGAAGGACAATCTCCCGCCCGCCATCGTGCTGCCGGACAAGCTCGTGCATCGCAGCGGACGCACGCTGGCCGGTCAATTCGGCGGCACGCTCGGTGCCCAGCATGATCCGTGGTTCCTGGAGATGTCACCGTATCATCCCGAGCATTATGGAGCCTTCCCGAGCTACCTGTTTCATCACGAGCGCGGCTTTGAAAAGGATGCCGCGCTCAAATTTCAGGCTCCGCATCTCTCACTGCCTCAGGGACTCACGCTGGATCGAGTGCTCGACCGCGTCTCGCTCCGGGATTCACTCGAAAACCAGGCGGACAACCTTACCAAACTCGCGGGCGATGAATCCTTCGACAACTACCGCAGCGCCGCCGTCTCCCTCCTCGGCAATCGCAGCGTGCATGACGCCTTCAGCTTGGAGAAAGTCGATCCCAAATGGCTCGATCGATACGGCAGGCACAGCTTTGGATGGTCGCTGCTCATGGCGCGGCGGCTCATCGACAGCGGCGTGCGCATGATCCAGGTAAACCTCGGCAACAACGAGAGCTGGGACACGCATCAAGCTGCTTGGGGGAACCTCAAAAACTACCTCCTCCCGCCGATGGATCAGGCCGTAAGCGCCCTCATCGAGGATCTCGATGCCAGCGGCCAGCTCGATGACACGCTCATCGTCATGGGAAGCGAGTTTGGCCGCACGCCGAAGATCACCAGCATCTCCAAAACCGCCCTGCCCGGCCGCGATCACTGGGCTCATGTGCAAAGTGTGATGCTTGCCGGAGGCGGCGTGAAAGGGGGACGCATCATTGGTGCCAGCGACAAAATCGCCGGCTATCCCGTCAGCGATCCGCAATCCCCCGAAAACCTCGCCGCCACCATCTACGAAGCCCTCGGCCTGCCCCGCGAAACCATCTGGAAGGACTTCACCGGTCGGCCACACACGCTCTACATGGGCTCGCCCATTTCGGGTCTAGTGTAGACGTATCGCAAAGGGCAAAGAGCGAAGGGCAAAGAGTCGCTATGCATCCTTCGCAGGCCGTGACGTGTCTCTTTGCTCTTCGCCCTACGCTCTTCGCGTTCGCTTGGCCTCCTGCTTAACGAAGAGCGGCTCCAGCGTTTCGCGAATCCAGGTGAAGGCGGCTTCGAGGCCGTCTTTTTGGTAAATGACGCCGATCTCCGATTCAACGACCGTGGGATTGCCGTGGCAGGAGAGGAACTGGTTGCAGGTGAAGCGCGTCTTCATCTCCGCATCCACTTTGCCATGCGTGCGCAGGATGAGGGAGCGCACATACAGCTCCAGCACGGCATCGCCGATCCACGCGTTTTCGCGAAGGCGCTGGGTGAGTTCGGGGGTGGTCATCGTTCATCGTTACGACACGTTCAGGCTGCTGCAAACCCTTCGCCACGATGTTAGCGAAAACACTCCCATCGCGGAAAACGTGAGTTTTCCGGTCCCACGGCCCTCCGATGCCCGGCGTGCTGACGCCCGCCTTTACCGTTTCCCAGGCAGGCATTGGAAGTAGCCCTCGACCCACGACTGCTGGAGACGAGTGAGGTTGACGAGAAACGTGCCTCTCTCTTTTCATGGAATTTCACGATCGCGGGAGCCTTTGCCAGCTTCTGGATGCCATCGAGGATGAACCCAGGCTTTACCTTCGCATTGAGCGCGGGGTAGGTTCGAGCGACAACATCGTCATCATCCGATGGGCGAATGCTCCAGGCTCTCCCATCAAGGTCATACGCCGTGCAAAACGTCTCCATCACCGAGAAGGGGCTGCCTTCCAAACTGAACGCCACGAGCTCCCGGCTTGGCGCGACGATTTGAGCGTGTGCCGCGCTGTGGTGACACCCAGCCACTTTCGAATGAGCCTACCGAGGCGCCTAGGCCATCAACTCCCTGATCGTGACATGCGCGAGAGATTCGACGCGCTTCCAGGCACCTTCGAAGTCGAGGTGGCGGGTCATTGGTCCAGGTGCGACAACGCAGCGGATGCCAGCGGCGAGGGCAGCGCGGAGACCGTTGAGGGAGTCTTCGAAGATGACGGCCTCCTCGGGTTTCACGCCGAGTTTTTCGGCAGCATGCAGAAAGAGCGAAGGATCGGGCTTCACCTTGCCGGTGTCATCGACGGTGGAGATGTGGTGGAAGTGATCGTGGAGGCCGAGCTGGTCCATCCACGAATCAATCCACGTGCGCGGGCTGCTGGAGGCGATGGCGATACGCAGGCCCAGGGCATCGGCCTCCTGCAAAAGATCGGCGACGCCAGGAAGAAGGCGTAAGTGCTGGCGCAGCTCGCGTTCGCGGGTCTTGCGGGCGATTTCGACGGCATCCCAGTCGAAAGCGCGGCCGGTGCGTTCTTCGAGATCGCGTCGCGGATCATAGCTGGTGTTGAAATCCGTGCCGACGACCTGCGCGTAGGTCTCCACGGGCAACTCGTGGCCGTGCTCGGCAAAGATTTCTCTCCAGGTGTGGTAACCAGTACTTTCGGTATCAACGATGAGGCCGTCGAAATCGAAGATGACGGCGCGAATGGGGGCGGGCATGGGCTATGGAGTGTCGGCGAATCGTCGGCCAGCCAAGTTCTTTTTGCGGACGAATCGCCGGCTCTCCATGTGCACGCATGCCTTCACTGCGAAAGCCATCACCCGAGAGACTGCGTGGAGCATTGGAGTCATGGAGAGATGCTCTACTGAGCTACACGCCGCCGATGGGAGACGGATTCATCGCAGACGACCATGAGGTGAGGCTGGGAGCAGTTGAGGAAGTGTGGTGGAATGCCTGCGAGGCGCTGGATGCGTGGCGGATGTTTCCCGACAGGGCGGAGGTCGTTCGTGAGGAGGTCAAAGGGCAAGCGCCAAGCCAGATCGTGGCGATGGTGACGCGCATTTGCGGCCTGTGGTGGGTGAATCCCTGCCGCATCCTGCGCCGCTGTGACTCGGCGACGACGCATGGCTTCGTCTATGGCACGCTGCCGGAGCACGCGGAGCGCGTTGAGGAGATGTTCTGCGTCGAACAACGGGCCGATGGCAGCGTGTGGTATGTGATCCGGGCGTTTTCACATCCGCGGCACTGGATGGCTGGGATCGGATTTCCGCTGGCGCGGTGGTGGCAGTGCCGCCGAGGAACGCACGCTCGCCAAAGTGCTCGCCGGAGCGGAAGAGCGTGTCGCCGCTCTCGAGGTGCATCTCGCCGAGTGGTGATGAAAACGAGGGCGTGAGGAGATTGATGTCGCGGGGGAAGAAGAGCTCGAAGGTCCACTCGGCCATGGCGCGGATTTTGCGGTCGAGGCCGGGCAATTTCATGAGGTGGATGCTGCGCCACATGAACCAGGCGATGAGGCCGGAGAAACGCATGCCGAGGATCTGCGCGATGCGGTCCGCGCCGATGTGCGCCGGCAGCACCACGCGGTTCGCACCGGCTTGCAGCAGCTTCCGCTCGGTGGAGGGCACCTCGCCACGAGCGATGATCTGAATGCGCGGATTCATGTTTCGGGCGCTGAGCGTGATGAAGACATTCGCGGCTTCATTTGGCAACACCGTGGCCAGCACGCGGGCGCGGGCGATGCCAGCGGCCTTGAGCACGGTTTCGTCCGTGGCTTCGCCTTGCAGGGTGAGGAAACCCGCATCCCGCACCTCCGCCACGCGGTCCGCCGCCTGATCGACGATGACAAAGGGAATGCCGCCCGCCTGGAGCTGCGTGGCGATCATTTTGCCGATGCGGCCAAAACCGCAGATGATGGCGTGGTTGCTGAGCTTCTCGATTTCGTTTTCCATGCGTTTGCCTCCGAGGGCGCGTTGTATTTGGGCTTCCGTCAGCCACTGCACGAGTGTGCCGGTGACAAAAATGATGCTGGTGCAGCCAAACAGGATCAGGGCGATGGTCCACGCCCGCAGCCACCGGTCCATGATGGGCACCACCTCGCCAAAACCGACGCTAAAGGCCGTGATGACCACCATGTAGAGCGCATCGCTCCACGACCAGCCCGCCAGCCGGTAGCCCACCGTGAACACAACGAGCACCACGCCCACAAACAGCATGGCGTAGTCCAGATTCGTCTGGGGTCGGCTGCGGGCGATGGGCATTCAGGCTGGGCGGAGCCTCTGCATGAGCGAAAGGCGTGCCAGAAGCATGTCATCGCAGGGTTTCTTATCCGACGAAACCTTGCTGCGCATAGCGCCGCAGCGTCTCGGGGGCGATGTCATAGCCATTCGACCAGGAGAGGATGCCGTAAGCGATGAAAACCTCTCCAAAGACCTCGGGATCACTCAATGCCCGCCTCAGCGGACCGCCTTCCGAGCCATAGTCAGAGAAATCAAGCTCGCTGGCATAGCCATCTCGAAAACGCAGGCTCAGGCGATGCGGTCCGACGACTTGCAAGGAGGCAAGTTCGCAGGCTTCGAGAGAGATGGCTGGTTCGGCGGTGATCATAACTGGCTCAGGTGAGAGGTGGGACACGTTTAAGCGGAAGGTGCTGCTGAGCCAACTCCCAGTTTTCAGCAAGAAGGTCAGTATGGAGATCTGCCCACTCACGAATGAGGCGGTGTGCCTGGCTCGAGAACGAACCTTCCATCAAATCTCCATTGAGCATGAAAGCCGCTCTTTGGCCCTCATAACGGGCGTGAAAATGAGGCGGGATGTGATCGTCGTAGAACATCTCGACCCGAATTCCAAAGAATCGGCTGATTTCAGGCATGTGTCATTATGCGTGATCACTTTGCTTTGAGCAATAGGCATGAAATGGCTGGATGCCGGGGGGCGTTTGAGTCACCCTCACCTCCACCATGAAGCGCCTGCTTTCCCTCCTCGTCCTCGTTTCCCTCGCCGGTTCCGCGTTTTCCGCGGACAAGAAATCCATCGTCATGATCGCGGGCAAGCCCTCGCACGGTCCCGGCCAGCATGAGCACAACGCGGGCATCCAGCTTCTCAAAAAATGCCTCGAACAAGGCGCGGCGGACCAGGTGGACATCAAATTCCACCTCAACGGCGAATGGCCGGCGCAGGAAGAACTCTCGAAAGCCGACACTGTGGTCATCTACTCTGATGGCGGCGGCGGACATCCGGCGCTGCAAGAAGGTCGCCTCGCCCAGCTCGACAAAGAGATGAAGCGCGGCTGCGGCTTCCTGACGCTGCATTACGCCGTCGAACCCACGATCGAGAAGGGCAACAAGGAGTTCATCGACTGGATGGGCGGTGCCTTCGAGATCAACTGGAGCGTGAACCCGCACTGGGACGCGAATTTCAAAGAATTCCCGGCGCATCCCATCTCCAGCGGCGTGAAACCCTTCGCCACGAATGACGAATGGTACTTCTACATGCGCTTCCGCAAGGGCATGGAAGGCGTGACGCCAATCCTCAGCGATGTCGCCCCTGATTCGACCATGAGCCGTCCCGATGGCCATCACAGCGGGAATCCCTCCGTGCGTGAGTCCGTGAAGAACAAGGAGAAGCAGCACGTCGCCTGGGCGGCGGAGCGTGCCGATGGCGGACGCGGCTTCGGCTTCACCGGCGGTCACTTCCATCAAGGCTGGGCGAACAACAACCAGCGCAAACTCGTGCTGAATGCGATCCTCTGGACCGCAAAGGCCAAGATTCCGGTGGATGGCGTGGCCTCGACCGTGACGGAAGTCGACATGAAGGCCAACCTCGATCTCAAGCCCGGTCAGGGACTGCCTGAGAAGCCGAAGAAAAAGTAAATCGGCATCTTCTCCAGCCTCTCCGTCATGTCCAATGCGTCACCCGGGCCTAAAAACAGCACGGCCCGGGTCGTGCTAGCGAGTTTCATCGGCACGACGATCGAGTGGTATGACTTCTTCCTCTACGGCACCGCGTCGGCGTTGGTGTTTGGGAAGCTGTTTTTCACCTCGCTGGACCCTTTCGCGGCCACCATGGCTTCGTTTGGCACCTATGCGGTGGGCTTTTTCGCCCGGCCGCTCGGTGGCGTGATCTTCGGTCACTATGGCGACAAGATCGGGCGGAAGTCGATGCTGGTCACGACGCTCATGATGATGGGATTGGCGACCTTTGCCATCGGGCTGCTGCCCACTTACGAGCAGGCTGGCATCCTCGCACCGATCCTGCTGGTGGCGCTGCGCTTCATTCAAGGTCTCGGCGTCGGCGGTGAATGGGGCGGCGCGGTGCTCATGGCGGTGGAGCATGGCAAAGCTGGCCAGCGTGGCTTTCTCGCGAGCTGGGTGCAGGCCGGCGTGCCGGTGGGTCTGCTACTGGCGACGGGTGTGTTTCGCCTGTTGTCGTCCTCGATATCGCCAGAGAGTTTTCTGAGCTGGGGCTGGCGCGTGCCGTTTCTGATCGGGCTCTTGCTCCTCGGTGTCGGCCTCTTCATCCGACTGCATGTGATGGAGAGTCCGGTCTTTGCGGAGGCGCAAAAAAGCAGCCCCAAGAAGCAGGAGATGCCGATCCTCGAAGTGCTGCGTCGTTATCCGAAGAATGTCATTCTCGCGATGGGGGCACGCTTTGCGGAGAACGCCTTCTTCTATGTGGTCACGATTTTTGTCCTCACCTATGCCACAAATCAGGCGGGTTTTGCGCAGGAGGAAGTGCTCCGCGCCGTGCTCATCGGCTCGGCGGTGCAGTTTGGGGTCGTGCCGCTCTTTGGCCTGCTCTCGGACAAAGTGGGACGCCGGCCGGTTTACCTCGCTGGAGCCATTTTCGTCGTGCTTTTCGCCTTTCCGTTCTTCTGGCTCATCGACCTGAAAAACAGCCTCGCCCTCGTGTTGGCCGTCACCCTCGGCCTAATCGGCCACTCGGCGATGTATGGTCCTCAAGCGGCGTTCTTCTCCGAGCTGTTTGGAACCCGCGTGCGCTACAGCGGAGCCTCCCTCGGCTATCAACTCGCCTCGCCACTCGCGGGCGGGCTTGCTCCGCTCATCGCCACCGCCTTGCTGGTTCAAACAGACGGCAAACCGTGGCCTGTGGCCTTGTATCTCATCGGCATGGCCGCTATAACCATCGTGTCGGTGTGGCTGGCGGAGGAGACGAACCGGAAGACGCTGGAGCAGGAGTAGTTCGGTATTTGGGGCATTCTTGCCCCGCCGTAGGCGCCAGGAATGGCCCCTTTACTGTTCTCTCTCAATCGCCATCGCGATGCCCATGCCACCGCCGATGCAGAGGCTGGCGATACCACGACGATGGTTTTTGTCCTCCATGAGGTGCAGCAACGTCACAAGCACACGAGCGCCGCTGGCTCCGATGGGATGACCAAGCGCGATGGCACCTCCGCGCTGGTTTAAACGAGTCACGTCGAGGCCGAGTTCCGTCACGCAGCCGAGCGTCTGCACGGCAAAAGCCTCGTTGATCTCGATGGCGTCCACGTCATCGAGCTTCCAGCCAGCTTTGAGCAAAACGGCCTGAATAGCGCCAACCGGCCCCAAACCCATCAAAGCCGGATCACAGCCCACCGCTGCGGTAGCGACGATGCGTGCGCGAGGCGTTTTGCCTGATGTCTCGCTGCCGAGCAGCACCAAGGCCGCGCCATCATTGATGCCGGAGGCATTTCCGGCCGTCACGGTGCCCTCATTGCGAAAGGCGGGCTTCAGCTTCGCGAGTGATTCGGCGGTGGTATCCGCTCGCGGATGCTCGTCACGGCTCACGTCGGCCACGGAGATGATCTCACGGCTGAAATCGGCCTCGCTCACACGTTTCTGGCTCAGCGCCGCAAAGGCATCCTGCTCCGCGCGAGTGATGCCATGCTTGTCCGCGATTCGCTCGGCTGTTTCTCCCATGCCGATGCCGAGCAGCGGATCGTTCAGGCCATCGACAAACATGGAATCCTTCAGCGATGCATCACCGAGCTTCTTGCCCCAGCGCAGATCCATGGCGTAATGCGGTGCCCGGCTCATCACCTCAACACCACCGGCGAGCACAAACTCGCTCTCGCCGCTCGCGATGGCATCCGCGCCGAGCGCGACGGCCTTCAACGAGGAGCCGCAGGCCATGTTCACGGTGTAGCCTGGCACCTCCTGCGGCAGTCCGAGCTTCAATCCGACCTGTCGCGCCACATTCATGCCGCTGCCCGCTTGCAGCACCTGGCCGAGGATCACTTGGTCGATGCGCTCTCCGAGATTCATGCTTTTGCCGAGCAAGGTCGCCAGTTCGGCGGGAGCCAGGTCTTTGAAGCAGCCGCCGAATCGGCCGATGGCGGTGCGCTGGACTTCGAGGATATAAACAGGTCTCATAAATCAACGCAGCACGGGCAAGCCTGCACGAAATGCCCCGGCGACACCTCCTTGAGGCTGAGGTCCATCTTCGTGCTTTCCTCCCACTTCGGATGCTTCATGCGATGTCCGAAGGCACAACCCGCGGGCGGATTGATCGGCGAAGGCACATCGCCACGCAGCAACTGGCGCTCACGGCGCTTCGTCGGATCGGCAATGGGGATCGCATCGAGCAGCGCCTTCGTGTAGGCGTGGCGTGGATTTTGATAAAGCTCCGCCGCAGGGGCCATCTCGACGATTTTGCCGAGGTACATCACCGCCACGCGATCGCTCATGTGCTGCACCACGCTCAAATCATGCGCGATGAACAGATACGCGAGCCCAAAGTCCCGCTGAAGCTCCAGCAGCAGGTTCAAGACCTGCGCCTGCACGCTCACATCGAGTGCGGAGACCGGTTCGTCACACACGATGAGCTTCGGCTTCAGTGCCAAAGCACGCGCGATGCCGATGCGCTGCCGCTGGCCGCCGCTGAACTCGAAGGGATACTTGTGTACACCATCCGCTGGCAGGCCGACACGCTTCAGCAGTTCCGCCGCCCATTCACTGCGTTCGGCTCGCGTACCCATCTTTTGAATGATGAACGGCTCCTCCAAAATCTGCCCGATGGTGTGACGCGGATTCAGCGACTCGGCCGGATCTTGAAACACCATCTGCAACTCCCGCCGCCACTCACGAAGCTGCCCTTGCGACTTCGTGGAGATGTCATGCCCGTTGAATTGAATGCTCCCCGCCGTTGGTTTCAGCAGTCGCACCACTGATTTCGCCACCGTGGACTTCCCACAGCCGCTTTCACCGACCAGACCGAGCGTCTCACCCGGTTGCAGCTCAAAGCTCACGCCATCCACCGCCTTACACGTCGCCTTCGTCGTGTAAAACACGCCGCCACGCACCGGAAAGTGCATCTTCAAATTTTGGACGGTGAGGAGGCTGCCCATCAGGCGGTGGCGAGCGCAAGTTGATATTGATAGGGTACCCAGGTCACGATGTCGGTCGGCTGGATGGAGAGGCCGCCCTTGTCCAGATGCCAAGTAAGCGGGCGCGGGCGCGGCGGCCTGGACTCCTCCTCAAGATGCAGCTCCAGCGCCTCGGCGGCGTTTTGCAGGGTTTTCTCGACGTTTTTGGCCGTCGTCACACAGCCGGGCACGTCTGGAAAGTAGCCGGAACAATTCTTCCCGGCTCTTTCGATGATGAACAGGTATTGAAGGGTTTTCATGGCGGATGAATAGCGTGTGTCAGGTGTCATTTCCAGTGGGCTTGCTTGCGAATGCTGTTCCAGGTTCCCGGCGCGATCTCGTCCGACGGATGGCCGGACACCGTGACCTTGCCGCTTTTCCGAGGATGCTTGAATTGCCTGTGACTGCCGCGCGTGGCATGCAAAATCCACCCGTCCTCATGCAGCAGTCGAAGAGCGTCACGGACTTTCATGCGCACACCTCCAACCAGCCCTCTACGGCATCAAGGAGATTGACTTTCAACTCATCAAGCGACTCGCCCTCGGTGAGGCAGCCAGGAAGAGAAGGCACCTCGGCCCAAAAGCCGCCCTCTTCGGCAGGATGGATGATGGCTTGGATGATCATAGTGGGGATCAAAGGTGATCAGTGTTTGTTGGCAAGCGTCTCGGTAAAGCACGCGCAGGCCTCGACGCCATGGCCGCTGCCGCATTCTTTCCAGGGCTGGCGTGTGGTCGAAACGTCGTCGTTATGCTTGTTGGGGCAGCGTGGGGCGAAGCGGCAGCCTTTCGGCATGTCCTTGAGGCTTGGGACCATGCCAGGGATGACCGGAAGCGGCGTTTTCGGCGGGTGATCGAGCTTCGGCAGGCACTGGATAAGGCCTTGTGTGTAAGGGTGCAGCGGTTTGGCGAAGATTTCGCTCACGGGGCCGCGTTCGACGATGCGGCCGGCATACATGACGATGACTTCATCACACACTTCGGCGATCACACCGAGGTCGTGCGTAATCAAGATGACGCTCATGCCGAGATCCTGCTGCATGTCGCGGATCAGCTCCAGGATCTGCGCCTGCACGGTCACATCGAGCGCAGTGGTCGGTTCGTCGGCGATGAGGAGCTTGGGCGTATTGATAAGCGCCATGGCGATCATGATGCGCTGACGCATGCCACCGCTGAGTTGATGCGGATACTCGTTCAATCGCTGCTCCGGGGCCGGAATGCGCACTTTGACGAGCATGTCGAGACTTCGTGCCAAGGCCTCGCGCGGCTCGATATCGGGGTGGTGGAGGAAAACGGCCTCGCAGAGCTGTTTGCCGATGGTTTGCACCGGATTGAGCGCCGTCATCGGCTCCTGGAAAATCATCGAGATGTCGTTCCCACGCACTTTTCGCATCTCTTCAGGCGAAAGCGTGACCAAATCGCGATTTTCGAAGCGGATGCTGCCACCGAGGATTTTGCCGTGAGGTTGGGGAAGCAGTCGCGTGATCGAAAACGCCGTCACGCTTTTCCCACAACCGCTTTCGCCGACGATGCCGAGCGTCTTGCCGTGTGGCACGGTAAAGTTCACGCCATCGACAGCCACAACGCGCCCGGCGTCGGTATCGAAGCCGGTGATGAGATTTTCGACCTGGAGGATGGGTTCGCTCATTTGTCGCGGTATTGGTCAAAGACACGAGAGACCTCGCCGAAGGATTTTCCACTGCGCACGGCCTCGTAGGTTTCGTTTTTGATGTCCTCGTCGATCCAGTGAACGGAGGCCTCGAGTCCCTCGCGAGTGGACTTCAGGTTGCCGTCTTCGGGCCAGCGGAGCCAGCGCCAGTGCAGGTAGCGGTAGTAAGGTGTGTCCCAGGAGGGAATGGAGCAGCCGAGTTCCTGCACGCGCTCCTGGATGATCCAGCTGAGGCGCTGCATCTCGTCCTCATTCTGGGCTTTGCGCTGCTGGTCGATCAGCTTGTCGAGATCGGAGACGGAGGTCTGAGTGAAGTTGTTGGTGTTCGGCTTCGGCTTGCGGCTGCCATCAGGCTGGATGTCCCAGGCATTCTCGCTGTGATAGTATTCCCATAGGTGCGGATAGAGCGGCGTGGCACCCCAGCCAGCCATGATCATCTCGTGGCCCTTTTGATCGCCTTTCTTGAACATCTGCGTCGGGTCGAGCGAGTCGATGACGATCTCGAAACCAGCTTTGAGAGCATCCTCCTTCAAGATGAGGGCGGCCTGGGTGAAGGTGGACATGTTCGGCAGGGTGAGGGCGATGGAGAGACGCTTCTCCTCGCCATTGATGAGCACGCCATCCTTGCCGGGTATGGCAAAACCGGCCTTGGCAAAGAGTTCCCGCGCCTTCGCGGCATCGTAGGGTTTCGCTTTGAGGTTCGGGCTGGTGAAGCGGCCAAAGCCCGCGAAGGTGCTCTGCATCCGCGTGGAATCACCACGCAGCACCACCTGGATCACGCGGTCAAAGTTGAGGGCGTAGTTGATGCCGGTGCGCACGTCCTGGTTGTCGAGCGGCGGCTTGGCTTGATTCAAGTAGATGCCGCGGGAGATGCGGGGGTATTGATTGTAGAAGGCGTAGCGCTCGATGTAGCCGTTGAGCACCTCCGGCACCTCGCTTTTGTCATACCAGTAGGTGGGCACGAGGGCGATGAAGCGCTGCGGCGAGAAGATGTCCAGCTTGCCCTGGCGGAACATCTCAAAGGCGGTGTCCGGCGAGTTAATCGTGCGGTACTCGATGCGGTCCACGTTGTAGCGGTGGCGGTAGTACTTCTTGTCCTTCGCCCACCAGTTCTTCACGCGGGTGAGGGTGATGGAGCGGCCGTGCTTGATGTCTTCCGGCAGGATGTCGTAGGCGCCGGTGGTGGGCATCTTCCGCCACTGGTAGCGGGCCGGAAAGTCATCCGTGAACTCCTTGAAGAAGTGCCGGGGCATCGGTCCTTGGTTCGCGGAGAAGACGGGATCGGGCTTCGGCTCCCGCAGGGTGATGCTGAAGGTGCGGTCGTCATACTTCGTGATCGCCTCGTATTCCTTCGTGAAGTAGTCGATGGCATACGGGTCCTGCAGATGCTTTGACAGACTCATGTAAAAGAGCATGAAGAAGTCCTCGACGGCCACTTTCATGCCATCCGAGAAAGCCGCTGCCGGGTCGAGGCGGAAAAAGACCGTGCGACGATCCGGTGCGACGGCCCAAGCCTCCGCGACGCCGGGAATCCACTTCTCCTCGTTCTGATGCCGACCGACGAGCGTGATCTCGATGTTGTCCCAATGCTCACCACGGAAGGTGTTGCTACCATCCGGCCCGAGGAAGCGTAGCGTCGGCGGAAAGTCCGGCATGTCGATGTGGATGGCACCGCCCTTCTTCGCGCTGGGTGAGCCGAGTTCGGGATAATCCGTTCCATTTTCCCACTTCAGATCAGCAGGGACGTCCGCGGGCGTTTTGAAGCGATACACTTCCGGCTTGGCCTTCCACTCGGCTTCTACCTCCGCGGTGTTATCATAGGGTGGAAAGCGGTCATCAGAACCGCGATCAGGCACGCAAGAGGCGAGCAGCAGAGCAAAAACAGCAACGGCCATCGTGAGTGGCTCCAGCGTCGTGGAGTGCGGTGGCGGAGGGGCAAGGCGCAGACTTGCTTCGGCGACAACGCTGTCGTCGTCATGAGGCACTTTCGCAAACCAACTCGCTATCGACAGCGGTGTCGTCGATGCCGGATGGCTCCGGCATCTCTGCCAACGCACTCCACGACGCTCACACGCCGAAGACGCTGCATCTGATTTGGTCTGCGAGAGGAGAATCATTCGTAGGTCGTAAATTTTTTCGGATCAAAGGCCTCGCGTACCGCCTCGCCGATGAAGGTGACGAGCACGAGCACGACGGCCATCGCGGTGAAAGCGGAGGTGACGATCCAGGGGGCGCTGAAGTTATCCACGCCCTCATGCAGCAGGCGGCCCCAGCTCGGCACATCCGGCGGCAGGCCGAAGCCGAGGAAATCCAGCGAGGCCAGCGCGACGATCACGCCAGCCACCTTGAACGGCGCGAGCGTGACGAGAATGGCGATCACATTGGGCATCACATGGTGGAAGAGGATGCGCCCCGTGCCCGCTCCGAGAAGCCGCGCCGAGGCCACATAGTCACGCTCCTTCTCCTTGTAGGTGGCGGTGCGGATGTAGCTGGCCGTTTCCATCCAGCCAAAGGCGGCCACAATGGCCACGAGAATGATCAGCGTAGGCTGCACGAGTGAGCTGATGATCATCACGACAAACAAGAACGGCAGCACGCTCCAGATTTCGATCACCCGCTGCCCCAGCATGTCGAGCGGACCGCCGAAGTAGCCGAGCGCACCGCCGATGAGGATGCCGAGCGTGAAGGTGATGATCAAATAGAGCAGCGCCGTGGCCAGTGACTGCTGAAGGCCGCCGTAAAGCATCGCCAGCACGTCGATACCGGTCGAGTTCGTGCCGAGGTAATGCCTTGTCTGCCAGGAGGGAGCTGCCGGCGGATAAATCAACGTGTGCCACTGTGAGTGTCCCTGCTCTAGGAGAGCAGCCGCCTTGCCACCGCTAAAGTCGTTGTAAATCACTTGAGCCCCCTTCCCAAAGCGCCCTTTCTCGATCATGTCACCGCTGAGGTCATAGCCGCGCATCTCACCCTCACGCACGCCGTGACGGAACTGCCACTCCTGGCGCTTCTTCGACGGATCGCTGATGAACACCGAGTAGGCCGTGCCGCTGAAAGGCTCTGCATGGCCCTTGATGAAGATTTTGCCTTCTCGATTCTCGATCTCCTCAATGATGGGCGGTGAGTCGAGCGCCGCATCATACGGCACGAGAGGCATCAACACCCAGTTTCCCTTTTTCTCCTCGCGTAACCGGGCCTGCAACTCACGATAATCCGCCTCAGCATCGCCTTCGAGGCCAAAGCTCTTCGCTGGAAACACCTGCGTGACAAAAGGGAAATACCACCGGCCTTCATGCGAGACCATCAAAGCTCGCTTCCCGACGATCAACGTGTCCAGTGATGCCAGTGCCCCGAGACCCAGGAGAATCAAAAACGAGATGTATCCCCGGCGGATGGCTTGAAATCGGCGCAGCTTCTTCACGGTGATGGGCGTAAGGTTCCACGAATTGTTACCGCGCATCAGCCAGCCGCCAACATACAGAAGCAGCACACAGAATAGCCAGCCAGACACGCCGCCGAGCAGAAACGGAATTTTGAAAAGAGGCACCTTCAGCCCGGCTTCACGCAGCAATACTGCCAGAGCGGCGAAAACCATCATGAGGAGACCTGTGGCGCGGGGTTTCATGGTCATTCAAAACGTACCCGCGGGTCCGTCACCGCAACGAAGAAATCGGAAAGGATGTTTCCCAGCACGATGAGGATCACATCAATGAAGATGATGCCCATCACGAGGGGGAAATCGCGGTCGCCGATGCTCTGGATGGTCAGCATGCCGAAGCCGTCGATCTGGAAAATGCGCTCGATGAGGATGGAGCCCGTCACAAAGACCATCGTGATGCCACCCAGCGTGGTGGCGATGGGGATGAGCGAATTCCGCAGCGCATGACCCAGCACCGCGTGGCGATAGCTAGCCCCCTTGGCGATGGCTGTGCGCACATAATCGGCCGCCAGATTGTCCATGAGATTGTTCTTCATGAGCATCGTCATGAAGGCAAAACCGCCCACCATATAACAGACCAGTGGCAGCGCCGCGTGGTGCAGCAGGTCGCCGATTTTGCCAAAGAAGCCCAGCTCCGAGAAATTTTCGCTCGTGAAGCCCTCAGTGGGAAACCAGCCCAGGCGGGCGGCCAGATAGACCACCATCAAACTGCCCAACAGAAAGCCCGGAATGGCGTAACCGATGAAAATGAGGATCGAGGTGGCGTTGTCGATGAAGGTGCGGTGCTTGATGGCCTTCAGAATGCCCAGCGGGATGCACACCACATACGTCATGATGAAGGTGAGCAGCCCGTAAAAGAGGGAGACGGGCATCTTCGAAAGCATCATGTCGATCACGCGGAGGTTGTAGCTCGTTGAGAGGCCGAAATTGCCCTGGACGATGCCGTTGAACTGCGGACGAAAAACAGCCACGCGCTGCTTTTCCGGCTCGGGCACCGTTTTCCAGCCATCGGCGTCTCCAGTGCTCAGTTTGCCATCGCGGCTCACTGTGGCCTGAGTGACCTTGTAAGCATTGCCAGGCTTCCATTCGGCTTTGGGCAGCAAAACCTTCAAAGTGACCGACATCTCGTTTTTGCCGTCCTCGAATTTCACGAACTGCTTCGTCTCCTCACGCGGCCAGATGCCCAGCCACACAGCGTAAGCGGTCAGGAAGGGCTTGTCGAAGCCATAGTAGGCTGCGAGCTGCTCCTTCTGCTCCTCGCTCAGCGAGCCACCAGCGTCCTTGCCGCCCTTCTCACCCATCGCCAAAGCCCTTTGCATCGCCTTCTCCATTGGCCCGCCCGGCACGATCCGCGTCAGGCCAAAGACCACCAGCGTCGCGCCGATCAGGGTCGGCAGCAGAAGCAAAAAGCGGCGGATAAAATAGGCGTTCATTCGGGGACGAGATAGAAACGTGAGGCAGTACGGCTCGGCGCACAAGAGTTTGTGCATGATTGACATAAAATCGTGGCTCGCGCATGGACCGGGCATGATTCGAGGTGTGTTGATTGGCTTTTTGACCGCCTGCCTGCTGGCGGGCTGCGGGGTGAGCCATGGACCGGTCTCCAGTGGCACGCTGGCGAGGCTGAATGCCCTCGCGGTGACGCCAGAACAGGGTGCCCGCATCATGGACGGGCGGAAAATCGACACGCGCAGCTACCCTCCGCCGGATGGAGTGGTGCGTATGCCGATGCGGATGGATGACGCGGGACTACCGAGGGTCAAAGTAAGCTTCAACGGCCGTCGCAACGAGGACCTCGTGCTCGATACCGGTGCAACGATGACCGTGCTGGATGCCGCTTTGGCGGTGCGAAATCGCCTCGCCACCGCTCCAAGCGTGAGGCCCGAGATGACGGGCGTGATGGGGAACGAGTCCGGCATGGGCGCCGTGATTGAGACGATGCAACTCGGCCCCTGGCGGCTGGACAATCTTCCCTGTGTGGTGCGCCTTCAACGCAGCAGCGGCGGCCTGGACTTCCTGAGCAGTGATTTCGCCATTTCGGTGCTCGGCTTCCACCTGGCGCAGAAGCCTTGCAGCCATCTCACCCTCGATTATCCGCGTCGTACGGTGGAATTCGGCTTCGGAGGCTTTCGCGGTCCGACGAGCCGGCATCATGCGAAAGCCAGCTTTCGCCTCAAAGCAGGCGTGCCGATGGCCCGGGTGAGCGTGGGCAAGGTGTCATGGGAGGCCATCGTGGACACGGGTTCGTGCTTCGGTGTAGAGATTGATCAAAAACTGGCTCAACGACTCGGCTACGGCACGGGCGGGCAGGCCATATCGGGCAATTTCTTTTTGATCGGTGTCGGCGGCACTTCCACACCGGAAAAAGCCGGCGTGAGAGTGATCACCGTGCCTCGGATGTCGGTGCTCGGCTCGACTTTCCCCAAGGCGCAGATCGATGTGATGCCGGGTGCTCCGCGTATCGGGAGCTACTTTTTACAGAACTACCGCGTCACCTTTGATCTGCGCCGCCAGCTCGTGTGGCTGGAATGGTGAACGACGCACAAAGCATTTGCCGCGTTCCGGGATGGTGCGTGATGGTACTCGATTGCCATCATGGACTCACGACTTGATAAAGACTCTGAACTCATGCTCGACGCGTTGCGAGGCATCGCGGCGCTGATCGTGCTGTTCACGCATGGCTTTGATCTGGCGGTGGCGCAGGCTTTTGGATGGGACCCGCTGACGAATCCGGTGGAGTGGCGCTGGGCGCGGGCGGTTTTAGGCAATGGTGACTGTTGTGTGTGGTGCTTCTTTGTCATCTCCGGCATCTGCATACATCGCTCCATCGCCTGCGGTGTGGAATCGGGCAGCTTTCGATGGGGGCGCTATGCGCTGGCGCGGATCACACGCTTGTATCCGCTGTTTTTGTTGGGCTTGGTTCTGGCTGTGGCGGCCTGGCGGCAGGGGCTGGATTTTGGCGCGAGCGAGGTCAAAGCTGCGCCTTGGCGGGAACTGGGAGCCAGCCTTTTGAATCTCCAGATCTTCACCACAGCTTTTCCGGCCTTCAGCCCATCGTGGAGCCTGAGTTGCGAGGTCCTCTACTATGCCGCGTGGCCGATACTGCTGATGCTGGCGGGTGGAAAAACGGGCCGGGCGACCTTTTTCGCCTCCGCTGCCACCTTGGGCACGCTGGCGATGATTCTGGTGCTCTGGCGTGTGTCTCCGAAAGCACAAAGCAGCGCGGCGGTGGAAGGCCTGTGGGTTGTCACGGCCTTGTTTCCGCTGTGGTTCATCGGAGCATGGATGAGCGGGCGCTGGGAACCTCTCACAGCGAGCATCACGCGAGGTCGCTGGATGCTTGGCATCGTGCTCTTTGCCGCGTCGGCCGTCGTTTCCATCGTGTTGAAGCATCAACATAGTCCGAGGGCATGGTACAATCTGGCGGCGTTGTCATCGCTCCCCGGATTGGTGCTCATGCTAGGCGGGGCGCGGCATCTGGGACTCTCGCGGAAGAACGTGGAGCCGCTGTGCCGCTGGCTGTCGCAGTTCAGCTACCCGTGTTACATCCTGCATGTGCCTCTGCTGTTGCTGACGAATCGTGCGGTGGGTGTTTTGATGCCAAATGTGGCGGCCGAGCATCCCTTTCTGCGTGTGGGCCTGAGCCTGGGTGTGGTGCTGGCCTTGCTGGTGGCCTTTGGACCGGCGCTGGAGCGGTTTTTCATGGCTTGGCGTTCACGCGTGCTTTCTGGCGAAACGAGGGCCTGAGTCGCTTCGTTAAAGCGGCCCACCATGCGCCTTTTCCTGCTCTTTTCCCTCCTCCTTGTCTCCACCGGCATCTCCCCGGCGGCCGCCAAGCCGAACATCATCTTCATCCTTTGCGATGACCTCGGCTACGGCGATGTGAAATGCCTGAATCCCGAGGGAAAGATCGCCACGCCACAGATGGGTCGCCTCGCGGCTGAGGGCATGATCTTCACGGATGCGCACAGCGGATCGAGTGTGTGCACTCCCACCCGTTACGGCGTGATGACCGGCCGCTACGCTTGGCGTTCCAAGCTCCAAAGCAGCGTCCTCGGTGGTCTCTCACCGCGTTTGATTGAAAACGGCCGTCTCACCGTCGCCGAGTTCCTTCGTCAAAACGGCTACTCCACCGCCTGCGTGGGCAAATGGCACCTCGGCATGGATTGGGTGCGCCAAGGCGAGGTCACCGAGCTCGGCATCGAAAACGCCGAGCAGGTCAACAACGTCGATTACACCCAACCGATCGCCAACGGACCCACCAGCGTGGGTTTTGATAGCTACTTCGGCATCAGCGCCTCGCTCGACATGGTGCCCTACTGCTTCATCGAAAACGATCGCGTCCCGGCGAACCCCACCGAGACGATGAAGCTCGTCATGAACGGCTCTGATAAGATGAGCTTCACCCGCGAAGGCCCCGGCAGCCCCGGTTTCCGTGGCGAGGATGTGCTCCCCGCCTTCACCGAGCGGGCGGTGAAGATCATCCACGATAAATCCTCCGACGCCAAGAACGGCAAGCCCTTCTTCATCTACATGCCGTTGAATTCACCGCACACACCGATCCTGCCGAGCAAGAAGTGGCAGGGCAAAAGCGGCCTCAGCCTCTATGCCGACTTTGTCATGGAGACCGATGATGCCATCGGCCAGGTCATGGCCGCCACGGAGCAGGCCGGCATCGCTCAGGACACGCTCATCATCGTCACCAGTGACAACGGCTGCTCTCCGCAGGCCAACTTCCCGCTGCATCTCGAAAAGGGCCACAACCCCAGCTACAACATGCGCGGGCACAAGGCGGACATCTACGATGGCGGCCACCGCGTGCCCTTCCTCGTGCGCTGGCCGGCGCAGGTCAAAGGCGGGCAAAAAACGGCACAGCTCACCTGCCTCACCGATTTCATGGCCACCGCCGCCGACATCCTCGGTCAGAAGCTTCCCGACAATGCCGCCGAGGATAGCTTCAGCTTCCTTCCGGCTCTCACCGGCCGAAAGAGCGAGGCCGCACGCCCCAACATCATCCATCACAGCATCAATGGCTCCTTCGCCATCCGCGAGGGCAGCATGAAACTCGAACTCTGTGCCGATTCCGGCGGCTGGAGCGATCCGCGTCCCGGCCAAGCCCCCAAAGGCAGCCCGGCCAGCCAGCTCTACGACCTCAGCAGCGACATCGCCGAGCAGGACAACCTCCTCGCCGCAAAGCCCGAGGCCGCCGCGAAGCTCGAAGCCCTGCTCGAATCCCAAATCGCCGCCGGTCGCAGCACGCCGGGCGCTGCACAGAAAAACGCCGTCGAGGTCGTCGTGCGCAAACCGGTGCCTGCTGCGAGGCCGAAGAAGGCGAAGAAGTGAGCAGGCAGCACTCCTTTACGATGAAAGCCTTCCTCTTAGCTTGTCTGGTAGTCTTCTCACGGCTAGTGATTGGGATGGGTGTGCTCTTCATCATCGATGGACTCCTGCCGATGCGTTCGGACGGTCCCAATCCCAGTTGGAGGGAGGTGGTGCTCGGGGCTGTGACCGCCATTTTTGGCGTTTGCCTGCTCCGGTTTATGCGCAGGATTCGTTTGTGATGCCCCGGCTGCAATGGATCGGGCAGAAGCCTCAAAAATTCGTCATTCCACATTCGACATTCCGCATTCTTTCTCCTTCTTCCCGGCCTCTATTCAACCACCACACGTCATGCCACGTCCCGTTACTCTCTTCACCGGCCAGTGGGCCGATCTTTCCTTCGACACCATGCTCCAAAAGGGCAAAAGCTTTGGCTATGATGGCCTGGAGCTCGCCTGCTGGGGTGATCACTTTGAAGTCGAAAAGGCCGACCAGGCCTACTGCGATGCCAAACGCGCCAAGCTGAAAGCCGCTGGCATGCAGTGCCACGCCATCTCCACCCATCTCGTCGGCCAGGCCGTGTGCGATAACATCGACCCGCGTCACAAGCAGATCCTCCCCGGCCACATCTATGGCGATGGCGATCCCGAAGGCGTCCGCCAGCGTGCTGCCGAGGAGCTCATCAAGACCGCCCATGCCGCAAAGCGCTTCGGCGTCAGCGTCGTGAACGGCTTCACCGGCAGCAGCATCTGGCACCTCGTCTATTCCTTCCCGCCGAATCTCCCCGGCCAGATTGATGCCGGTTACGCCGACTTCGCGAAGCGCTTCAAGCCCATCCTCGACGAGTATCAGAAGCTCGGCATCCGCTACGCTCTCGAAGTGCATCCCACCGAGATCGCCTTCGACATCGCCAGCGCCGAGCGCGCCCTCCAGGCCCTCGATTATCACCCCGCCTTCGGCTTCAACTACGACCCCAGCCACTTCGGCTACCAGGGCGTCGATTATGTGAAGTTCATCTACCAGTTCAAAGATCGCATCTTCCACGTTCACATGAAGGATGTGGCCTGGGGCATCGGTGATGGCACCGCCGGCGTCTTCGGCGGCCACGTCGATTTCCACAAACCGAGCCGTTACTGGGACTTCAAGTCCGTCGGCCGTGGCAACATCAACTTCGAGCGCATCATCCGTGCTCTGAACGATATCGAGTACGGCGGCCCGCTCTCCGTCGAGTGGGAAGACGGTGCCATGGACCGCGAATTCGGTGCCACCGAATCCGCTGCCTTCGTGAAGAAGATCGACTTCCCGCCCTCGAAGATCATCTTCGACGCCCAGTTCGCCGAGAACAGCAAATAAGCGCCGCGAACATCCGCTAAACGACACAGGCCGGGATCACCTCCCGGCCTGTTTTTGGTTGGTAGCGGCGGGCGTGAGCACGCCGAAGATCGCCTATCGGTAGTCCTCGCCATTCAGGCTCCTCGCCACGCTTTCGAGCCAGTTTTCGAGAGCGGCACGCATCGCGGCAAAGCGTTCGGGCTGCTCGGCGATGAGGATGTGCTCTTCATTCGCATCGGTGGCCAGATTGTAGAGTTCCCACTCCACCTCGCCCTTCTTTTCGATGCGGTGGAGCTTCCACGGCCATTCGAGCCAGGCGGAATGACCCGCGAAGCTCGTGAGCGAAACGGGTTCGCCGATCTTTCCGGCGTCCGGCATCAGACGAGCGGGCTCACTCGGCTCGATGCCCTTGGCTTGATCGGCGAGGAGATCGGCCATCCATTTGTCGGAAGGCGTGCTGATGCCGCCTTTGCCCGCCTCCCAAAAGCCGATGGGCTTGCTGCGCTTGTCGGAATCGCTTTCGAGCACGGGAAGAAGGCTTTGACCATCCAGCGGCATCTGATGGCCGATGGCCGCGCCAGTGATGTCGGCGATGGTGGGGAGGATGTCACTGGTCACGCAGGGCGTGGTGATCACTTTGGGCTCTTTGAACTGCGCCGGCCATTCGAGCAACGAAGGCACGAGCAGGCCTCCCTCGTAGATTTTGCCCTTGTTGCCGCGACGCCCGCCGCTGGAGCCGATCTTCGGTAGAGCGCCATTGTCGCTGCAATACCACAACACCGTCTCATCACGCAGATCGAGCTTCTTGAGCTCCTCGCGAATGCGGCCAAAGGCACGATCTATGGCGGTAATCTCGCCGTAGAAGTCTCGCACGTTCTTCGGCTGGTCCGCGTAGAGGTCGCGATCCGCATCGAGGGCCTTGTGCGGGCTGTGCGGTGAGCCAAACCACACCACCGCGAGGAAGCGCTGATCCTTCTCCGCACACTGGCGGATGAATTTCAAAGCGAGATCCGCCGTGATGTCCGAGCTATCGCCCTGGAACTGCACCGCTCGGCCTTGATCGCTGAGGATGGGATCGAGGTCGAAGAAGTTCGGTGCCGAGACCCAGCGATCAAAGCCGCTCGCACCCGGCGAGACGGGGCTGGCCTTTTGCACCGAGCCGAGGTGCCATTTGCCGAAATGGCCCGTGCGGTAGCCCGCCTTTTGCATCACCTCACCGATGGTCACTTCTTGCGGTCTCAAGGTGTGCCCCCACGAGAAGCAGCCGAAGCGATTCGGCGTGCGCCCCGTCATCACACTGCCCCGCGTGGGCGAGCAGACCGGCGCCGCCGCATGGAATTGATCAAAGCGGATGCCCTCACGAGCCATCGCATCAAAGTGCGGCGTCTTCACCTGCGGATGGCCGTTGTAAGCCATGTCCCCCCAGCCCTGATCATCCGCCATCACGAGCACGACATTCGGCGGATCAGACGGCGCCGCGAAAGAGAGCGAGGCAGAGAGGAAAACGAGGAGGCCGGAGAGCTTCATGACCTGCGTTATACTTCGATGGGCCGCCGCGTGTGAAGCAGTATTCTTGGCAAGCGTAAGCACATTTTGATTCCAAATCCGCGGTTGTTGGCTCGTAATCGCCTCATGCGCCTTTTCTTCCTCTTCCTCCTCGCTGCCAGCACCACCTCCGCAGCTGAAAACCGCGATGCCATCTTCCAAAAGACCATCGAAAGCCTCTTCCCGAAACTCGTCGAGATCCGCCGCGACATTCACAGCCACCCCGAGCTCTCCAACGAGGAAGCGCGCACCTCGAAAAGCGTGGAAGCCCACCTCAGATCACTCGGCATCACCGACATCAAAACCGGCGTCGCCAAGCACGGCATCGTCGCCATCCTCAAAGGAGATCACGAAGGGCCCTGCGTGGCCTTGCGGGCGGATATGGATGCTCTTCCCATCAAAGAACTGCGCAGCACGCCTTATCGTTCGCAGGTGCCCGGCGTCATGCACGCTTGTGGGCATGATGTGCATACCACCTGCGCCATGGGCGTGGCCGAGCTGCTCTCCAAACATCGTGATCTGCTCCACGGCAGCGTCAAATTTCTCTTTCAACCTGCCGAAGAAGCCATGCCCGCCACGTTCAAAGGCGATTGGGGAGCCAAGCTCATGGTCGCCGAAGGTGTGATGGAAAACCCGAGGCCCGCCGCTATCTTCGGCCTGCACACCACCGCCGTCGTCCAGCCCGCAGGCATCACGGATGACGAGGTTCACTACCTCAAAGCCGGCCAGATCGGCTACACACCCGGCATCGACAATGCCAACAGCGACCGCTTTCACATCGTCATCCATGGCAAGATGGCCCACGGCTCCGCGCCGCACAAAGGCGTGGATGCCATCGCCATCGCTTCCGAGGCCGTCATGGCGCTCCAGATGATCAAAAGCCGCCAAACGAACACCCGCCAGCCTCTCGTCATCAGCATCGGCACCATTCACGGCGGTGATCGCGAAAACATCATCGCCGAAAAAGTCGAGCTCGGCGGCACGGTGCGCACCTACGACGCCAAATTCCGCGATGGCATCATCGAGCAGATGCACCGCATCCTCAAAGGCATCACCGAGGCCCACGGTGCCAGTTACGAGATGGAATACCGCAAAACCTATCCGAGCATCCAAAACAACCTCGACCTCGTCGCCGCCACGCTTCCGGCCTTCCAACGCATCTGCGGCGAGAAAAACGTCATCGAACTCACTCCCGGCATGGGCGGTGAGGACTTCAGCTACTTCGCCCAAATCGTGCCTGGCTTCTACTTCCGCCTCGGCGTGGCGAATGAAGAAAAAGGCATCATTCACGGCGGTCACACGCCCCTGTTTGACTGCGACGAGGAATCGATCAAAACCGGCGTCGCCGCCATGGCGGCTGCGGTGTGTGATTTCCTCGACTCAGCAGCGAAGGTTACGCGGTAGGAGACGCTTCGCTCTCATCCACGACCTTCATGCCGGGCAGTTCCTTGGCTTTGTCCGCATAGCGATCAAAGCGGTTCGAGAGGATGAGAAGCGTGGGTGCCCACAGGCCCACGAAAATACCGAAACGCTCCGCATGCGCCTGCTCCTCCGGTGTTTCGCCGTTTTGAATCCACCAGATCCAGATGGAGAGCAGGATGCTGAACATGCCTGCTTGGAAGCAGATGGCGCTGAGGGTGCGGCAGATGGAGGAATTCATGACGGCAGAGTGTGCCATGCATCACAGTAAGCATGCAAGCCTGCTGACGAGCCGTCACAAGGCTGGCTCATCAAATCGCAGGCTAGACGCACCAGGCCGGAAAGACTCACCACGTCCATTGGAGGCCAAAACGGCCAGCCAGGGCAAGGAGGTCATCGCGCATGCTCCACTCATCGGCGCGGGCTTCCATGTCCGCCGGATGGCGGTGGCTGGCACCTTTGAGGGCCATGCAGCCGGTGTTGTCACCGATCTGGCGGATGGCTTCGATCTCTTCGGCGCTGAGGCATTGCGCAGGCAGCGCAGCGAGATCATCCAGCTTGCTCTCGATGCTGCGGGCACCTTCGCCATGCTCTTGAATGAGCGTGGGAACCACGCTTTTCACAGCGGTGTTGCCGAGCGTCCACAGGCAGGCAAGCTGCAGCATGCTGATGCCGTGCTTCTCCGCAAAGGGGCGCACTTTTTCGAGTTTCTCGACGCCATGCTCGATCCAGTCGCCAGGACGATGCGTGCGATGATCGCCATCGCGGAATTTGTGGCCGGGTTTCACATCGTCATGGAAGAGACCGCCGTAATCGACCACGCGGGCCATGATATCGACCTTGTTCTTCTCGGCGGCGGCGAGCACATGCTGACCAGGCCAAGGCTCGAAGGGATTCAAAATGATCATCGCCCAGTCCATGCGGTCGCCGTAGCGTTCGAAGCATTCGATCATATCGAGCGTGAAGCCGTTCGCGGGTCCGGGAGCGATGCCGAGGCGGTCGGCGAGGCCCTCGTTTTTCAGCGCGGTGAAGGCGTCCCATACCTTTTCACTCGTGTAGCTGATGTTATCTGGATTGTGCAGCATGAGGAGGTCGAACTTGGAAGTCTGGCAGCGCTCCAGGCTCTTCTCCGTGGCCATTTTGAGGTAGTCGTCATACTTCTCCGGCCCACGCAGGGTGGGATCCGTGAAACGAGGATAGCCTTTGGAGCCCTGGCGGATGCCTTCGTAAATATCGTGCCCTACGATGCCAACGAGGCAGTATTCCTCACGCGGGATGCCTTTGAGCGCCTCGCCCAGCAGCGAATCGGCACGGCCCACGCCATACACATCCGCGGTGACGAAGGTTCGCACGCCTTTGGCGAAGGAATCTCGCATGAGCTGCATGTAATGCTCCTCGGAGAGTTGTTCGCCGTAGTGCATAAAGCGGCCGCCGCTCCAGGTGCCGTAAGCCGTGCGTGTGAGATTCATGGTCGTTCGTTGGGGTGGGGTTGAAGGTGGGGCGGGCTTCTTACCGCGCCGCCGGGGCGTTTCAAACGATCCCTGCATGCGGATTTTGGCATTCACCGGGTTTGAACAGTTCACGCAGGACGAATCTCGAATCCGCTTCATCCTCCGCCCGCCCATGTTTTGCCGCTTTTTTGTCTTTTCCACCCTCCTCGCCGTCTCCACGGCGGCGGCGGATTGGCGGGACGACATCGGTCTCACTCGGCTAGCAGCAGAACTCGGCCCCGCTATGCCGACCGGCGTGGGCATCTCGCTGCTGCAAAGCGAGGCCAACACCATCACCTCCCCGCCGAACTACCTGCCACAAACGGGCGGCCCCGATCCCTTCGGCGGCAGCGGGGCCTTTGCAGGAAAAACCTTTCACCCAGCGTCCGGCGCAGGCACGGAGCTGGGCCATGCTGGCAGCGTGGCCTCCTATTTCTACGGTACCTACATCGGTGTGGCTCCAGGAGCCGTGGAAATCCACAACTACACCGCCATCGACTTCATCAACCGGCTGACGGTTGGCACCGCGCCAGAGACTTTACCGGGTCGCGTGCAGAATCACAGTTGGGCCGGCAGCCTCGGCAGCACTTCAGTCGATAACGATGCCATCCGCGCCTTCGATTTCATGATCAACCGAGACGCACGCATCGCCACCATCGGCATCTCCGGCGGAAATCTGTCTCCGCTGCTTGGTGACACCTACCACGGCATCACCGCTGGCGTGCGCAGCGGCAATCACAGCATCAGCGGCACGCTCACCGATGGCGCAGGCCGCATGAAGCCGGACCTCGTGGTCAACCTGGATGCCACGAGCTACGCCGCGCCGGTCATCGGTGGGGCTGCCACCTGCCTACTTCAAGGGGCAATCGCCTCCGGCAATGCCAACGCGGAGAAACCCCAAACCCTCAAAGCCATCCTCCTGGCCGGAACCTCGAAACAGAATCTGCCTCAATGGCAGCGTGATAGCACGACGGAGCCTTATGACGATGTCTTCGGCGCGGGTGAGCTCAACCTCTCCAATTCCTGGCACATCCTCCAGGCCGGTGAACAAGCCTTTTCCACTAGCAGCGAGGTCGCCTCACGCGGCTGGGACTTTGCCACCACGACCAACAATGCCGCCGGACGCCGCTACTTCTTCACCATCCCGGCAGGAAGCGTCGCCGAGACCTTCTCCGCCGCGCTCACTTGGCATCGCAGCCTCACGAACCTCCTCGGAAACTACATCAGCAGCCTCACCAACCTCACCCTGAAGCTTTACGCTGCAAGCGGCCTCACGGCGGGGGCTTTGATCAGCAGTTCCACGAGCAGTGTGGACAACGTGGAGCACCTCAATCACTACAATTTACCACCCGGCCAGTATCTCCTCGAAGTGACCTCCACCGCCAACAACCGCGACTACGCCCTCGCCTGGGAAGCACGTCTCGGTGAAGGCCCCAAGCTCAAGGTCACAACGGCAAGCTCGAGCAGTGTTTCTTTCTCGGCCTCGACACTCGATCCCTTCACCACCTACACCCTCGAAAGCTCCCCCGATCTCACCACCTGGACTACCGAGCACACTTTTCGCACCGCCGACACCACGCCCGCTTTCCAATCGAACTGGCAGGACACCTCACCCGCGCCCGGCAAGCAGTTCTACCGCCTGCGCTGGACGCCAGTGCGGTGAGGAGTGCCAGGCTGGAAGTTCCAGTGGCGGTTCACCGCACATTCGTTAAAATCATGCCTCATGAGCACCCTGTCACAGGCATTCACGCCGATTGAAGAACGACTCGCTAACATGCAGGCAAAGGCCGCGTTGAAACGCGAGGAGGTGCTGACCCGCTATCGTGCCTCAGGCCGTGACTGGCGGAGCACCGTCGGAGCCTTTCAAAACGACGCCGACTACGACAACGCGATGAAACAAGGGCGCAAATGGCGTGAGCAGGCCAACCTCGATTCTCTGGATGAGGATTCTTGACACAGACCATCACTCCGAACTCGATCGTGCCTCTGTGCCGGGCGAACAACTGAAACAGCGGCTCTCGCACGCGCATGAAGACCCGGCGGTCACGCTCGTCACTGTGGAGGAACATCTGCGCGGCTGGCTTGCTGAACTGAGGCGCGAGACGAATCCGCACCGCCAGATCAGGCTCTACGACAAGCTCGGCAGCCAGTTGGAACTCTTCTCCCGATGGATTGTCCTGCGCTGGGACGAGGACGCTGCGGACCTTTTTATGGCTTACCGACGCCAAGGCGTCCGAATCGGCACACAAGATTTGAAAATCGCCTGCATCGCCATCGCTCACGATGCCGTCCTTTTGTCACGAAACCTTGGCGATTTCCGCCAAGTTCCCGGCCTCAAAGTCGAGAACTGGCTGGACTGACCTCACGCCACGATCTGCTTGATCACCTTGCACGGCTCCACGCCGGTGAGTTTGAAATCGAGACCTGCAGCGCGGAAGGATAGCCTGTCGTGATCCATGCCGAGCTGATGCAGGATCGTGGCGTGGATGTCGGCCACGTGGACTTCGTCTTCGATGATGTTGAAGCCCATCTCGTCGGTCGCGCCCATCGTGACGCCGCCTTTGATACCGCCGCCGGCCATCCACATGGTGAAGGCCTGCGGATGGTGATCGCGGCCCATGCTGCGGCCGAGAGACACGCTGGCCTCGACCATCGGCGTGCGGCCGAATTCACCGCCCCATACGACGAGCGTGCTGTCGAGTAGACCGCGTTGTTTGAGGTCTTTGATCAGCGCGGCGCTGGCCTGGTCGGTGTTCTTGCAGTTGTTGCGCACGTTGCCCTCGACGTTGCTGTGCGCGTCCCAGCCTTCGTTGTAGATGTTGATGAAGCGCACGCCGCGCTCGACCATGCGTCGTGCGAGCAGGCAGGCCCGGGCAAAGGACGGCACCTTCGGATCGCAGCCGTAGAGTTCGAGCGTGGCCTTGTCTTCCTTCGTGAGGTCCATCAGCTCCGGCGCGGAGGTTTGCAGGCGGTAGGCCATCTCGTAGTTCGCAATGCGCGTGGCCGTCTCGCCATCGCCATCGAGTTTGAGGCGGCGATGGTTGAGCGAGTTGATGAGATCAATCGTGTCCTTCTGCGTGCCGGGCGTGATGCCTTCGGGCGTGCTCACATTCAAAATGGGATCGCCCGTGTTGCGGAAGCGTGTGCCAGAATACACGCTCGGCAAAAAGCCGCTGCTCCAGCACGCCGCGCCGCCGCTGATGCCGCCGCCGGTGCTCATCACGACAAAGCTCGGCAGATCCCGCGACTCCGCGCCAAGGCCATACGTCACCCACGAGCCCATGCTGGGCCGGCCTGGCTGCGAAAAGCCCGTGTTCATGAAAATCTGCGCCGGAGCGTGGTTGAACTGCGTGGTGCGGCAAGATTTCACGATGGCGATGTCATCCACCACCGTCGCCAGATGCGGCAGCACCTCTGAAAGCTCCGCGCCGCACTGCCCATGCTTGGCAAACTTGAAGCGTGGCCCAAAAACAGCCGCATCAGACCGGATGAAGGCATAACGCTGCCCACCGATCACCGAAGGCGGCAACGGCTTGCCCTCATACTTCGTCAGCATCGGCTTGTGATCGAACAACTCGAGCTGCGACGGCGCTCCGGCCATGAACATGTGAATCACCGCCTTCGCCTTCGGCTCAAAATGCGTCGGTGACGCCACATTCGGGCTCTTCGCCGCTCCATAAGCCGACTCCGCCAGCAACGAAGCCAGCGCAATCTTGCCCGTGCCGACGGCGCAATCGTTGAAGAAGTGTCTGCGGGTGATGTTGGGGGTATTCATGAAAAATAGTTTGGTTAACCGACAGGGTGAGCGCTCATGTAAATCACACACCAAGCGTCAAACATGCAGAGCAATGACAACACAGTCACTGCCATACGAAGATGGTTGAGAGTTCGTGCTCGAAGCAGCATGAATGCGGAGGCTGTGATGGCTAACAAATATCCCAGTCCGATTACCAACTTCAGCGAAGATGTGTTTGTCATTTGGGAAGCCGCGTCCGCCATCACGATCGGAGACCACATCGCGGCAACCAGTGCTTCACGCACTTTCACCTCTGGCGGACATGCGTCTGTTCGATGGTTGGCATAAACAACCCAGCTTGAAGCCGCCCAAAGTGCCAGAATAATGGCGATTCGCCTCATCAGGATTGTCCACCTTTGGAGTGTTCCAGATGTCATATTCAATGTTGATGGCTCAACGGTCGTCATGGGTGAGTGATGGCCTCATCAAGGTTCAGCACCGCACGGCACACCGAAGTCCACAGCGCTTCGCCGTCGAGTTTTTGGGCGCGTTGTTTGGTGAGGAAGGTCTTCAACATCGTTAGCTCATCGGCGGCGGGTGGGCGGGTGAGGCAGCGGCGGAAAGTGTTGGTGAGGCGGGTGTCGTCGTCGGGGGAGGCAGCGATGACGGCTTTGGCCATGGCTTGGGCGGCTTCCATGAACATCTGGTCGTTGAGGAGCGTGAGGGCTTGCAGCGGGCTGTTGGAGACATCGCGCTTGGCGAGGCAGGCTTCGCCGGTGGGGGCGTCGAAGGTGGTGGCCATGGCGAAGGGCGCGGTGCGCTTCGTGAAGGTGTAGAGGCTGCGGCGATAGCGGTCCTCGCCCTCGCTGGTCTTCCACTCAAATTTCCCGTAGGTGCCCTCGGAGGTGATGCTGGCAGGCTGCGGTGGATAGACGCCGGGGCCGCCCATTTTCGGCGACAACACGCCCGCGGCTTTCAAAGCGGCATCGCGGATGATTTCGGCATCGAGGCGGAAACGCGGCGCGATGACGTAAAGCGAGTTTTCCAACTCGCTGGGTTCTGAACGAGTTGGAAAACTCGTTCTACGGCTCGCTTGCTTGTAGGTCTGCGACATCACGATGAGCTTGTGCAGCTTCTTCAGGCTCCAGCCTTGCTTCACGAACTCGACGGCGAGCCAGTCGAGCAGCTCGGGATGGCTCGGGGGCTCACTTTGATAGCCAAAATCCTCCAGCGACTTCACCAGGCCGCGACCAAAGAAGGCCTGCCACTGGCGATTGACCATGACACGAGCGGTGAGCGGGTTTTCGGGGGCGAAAAGCCACTTCGCGAAGGTGAGTCGGTTCGCTGGCGCATCTTTCGGCAACGAAGGCAGGAAGGCGGGCACGGCGGGCGGCACAGTTTCTTTGGGCGAGAGGTATTCGCCGCGATGGTAGCGGTTCGTGGGGCGTGGATTGGAGGCGGGGCGTTCCTTCATCGCGAGCGTGGGTTGACCGCGTGGCATCTGGCGACGGGCAGCAAGCAAGGGCGCGGCGGCTTGCTTCATCTCGGGCGCCGTTTCGAGGAAGCGCTGGAGCATCAAGGAGCCGGGCTTACCAAGCCCGGATTTGGCGGGACTTGGCAAGTCCCTCTCCTTGGCCAAGGCGTTTTCGACTTCAAACGGATGCCCAGTCGCCTCGGCGTGACCGCTGGTGGTCACGGAGAGGCGGAAGTGGCCGAGCGGGCAGGCGAAGTGTTTTTCGAAGAGCATCTTCAAATCGAAGCCGTTCGTGAGATCGACCGGTTTCTCGAAATGAAACACGGCGGCGTGAGACTGCCCGTATCCGCCGAGCACCTGCCAGCCGCTGGACATTTCGGCGTCGAGCGTGGCGGAGGCGTTGTTGGTCTTTTTCGCGGCGGCTTTGCGGGCGGCTTTTTTCGTCGGCTTCGCGGCGGTGGCAGCGTCGTTGATCTTGTCCTCTTCTTCCTCGTTGGTCGCCTCGGCGCGGGCGATGGGCACTCGCTGGCCGTTTTGGAAGGCTTGCAGCTCACTGAGGAAGAAGCCGCCGAGCGGGCCTTCGTAATTGGTGAGGCCGGGGCCGTCGTTTGGCAGGCTGGGATGGCTGGCGACTTCGATTTTGATGGCGGTGACGCCTTTGATCGGCGCTTTGAAGCTCAAATCATAGACATCGCTCTTCGAGATGTCGCCGCTGCCGAGGATGAAGCCATCGGGCTGCTGCTCGAGATGCGGCATGGTGGTCTTCATGGCCGTGGGGCGGACGATTTGCCAGTTGGAGGCGCGTTTGGATTCGCCCTCGATCCATCCTGCGAAACGGCTCTGCATCGCTGCTTCGCCTCCGGGGAACTTCTTCGGCAAATCGGCCTCTAGCTTCGCAATCTTGGTCGCGTGGGCTTTTTGCTGCGCTTCGATCTCGGGTGTCGGGATGTGGTAGGTCGGTTCGTCGGCGTTATTGAGCAGCGCCATGACGCTGAAGTAATCGGTGTGGAGGATGGGATCGTATTTGTGCGTGTGGCACTGGCAGCAATTCATCGTGAGGCCCATCCACGCGGTGCCGGTGACGCCAACGCGGTCCACCATGGCGTAAAAGCGGTATTCGTTCGGGTCGATGCCGCCTTCTTCGTTCAGCATCGTGTTCCGATGAAAGCCGGTGGCGATGATGTCCTCCGGCGTGGCGTTGGGGAGCATGTCGCCGGCGAGCTGCTTAATGCTGAACTGATCGAACGGCATGTCGTCATTCAGCGCCTTCACCACCCAATCGCGGTAAGGCCAGATCTGGCGCGGGCGGTCTTTTTCGAAGCCGTTGGTGTCGGCGTAGCGGGCAAGGTCGAGCCAGCGGCGTGCCCAGCGTTCGCCGTATTGGGGGGAGTTGAGGAGGGTATCGACGAGCTTCTCGTAGGCTTGACCGGCTTGACCGGCTTGACCGGATTGACTTTGGACGAAGGCATCGGCTTCGGCGGGAGTGGGGGGAAGGCCGGTGAGGTCGAGATAGACGCGGCGGACGAGGGTGTAGGCATCGGCTTCGGGAGAAGGTTTGAGGCCTTCTTTTTCAAGACGTCGGCGGATAAAGTCATCAATGCTGGCCTTCGCATCGGTGGCTTTGGGCGGCGAATAGGCCCAGTGCGCCTCATACTTCGCTCCCTCGGCGATCCAGGCCTTCAGCGTGGCTTTGTCCTTTTCGGACAGGACTTTCTTCGTATGCGGCGGTGGCATGACCTCGTCCTCATCGGTGGAGAGGATGCGCTTGATGACCTCGCTGGCGTCGGGCTTGCCGGGGACGATGGCGATCTCGCCGGATTTGCCCGCGCCGTAAGCGGATTCGCTCAAATCGAGGCGGAGTTTGCCTTTGCGGCCGTGGTCATCCATGCCGTGGCAGGTGAAGCACTGCTGCGCGAGCACGGGGCGCACGTCGCGATTGAAATCGACGGCGTGGGCAGTCGCGGCGAGGAGAAAAAGGAAGAAGGGGGTCTTCATCACCTCAAAGAACGAAGTGAGTGGCCTGATTTGACCGCTCGTTTGGATGGAAAAAACCGCCGTGACCTCAATCGAGGGTCTTTTTCGGTGGGGCGATGCCGACGGGGGCGGTGCCTGCGGGCGTGGGCTTGCGCACGGGCGCAGGCTCGAGTCGTTGAATCTCGTAGGTGGTGAGATTCACGGCGAGGTCGAGCTTGGCGAGGAAGTCCCAGGTGGCGGACACGCCGACTTCATCGGCGACTTGGCGGGCTTCGAGGTAGGCGTCGAAGGCATCGGGCATGACTTGGAAGAGGACGACGCCATTCGGATCGGCCTTCACATCACGCATGAGGCGGATGAAGGCGGAATTGGGCTGCTTGAGGGCCTCGACGGTTTCTCCGCCGCCGCCTTTGGGTTTCAAGGCGAGGCGGATGTAGGCGAGCGTGGGCTGAAAATCCGGCTCGAAGGTGTAGGAGCCGGTGAGCAAGGGATTGGTGGCGGCGCGTTGCAGGAGCGATACGATGCGCGTCATGTCATAAACCGTGCGGGCCTTGCTGGCGTCTTCGATGCCTTTGAGCTTGGCGAGGTCTTTGACGAAGTAATCGAGCACGTCCTTCGGATTGGCCTTCACCTCGGCGGTTTTGGCGCCCCAGCCAAAGGTGATCTTGCCACCGGAGGCGGTGGCTTTGATGATGGGCGTGGCGGGATCGCGGGAGGGATCGAGCTTCACCCAATCGGCGGTGCTGCCTTTGCTGGCGCTGACGATGGCCGCAGCGACGACGGGCATCGTGCTGCGGGTGGGAATGGAAAGGTCCGCGATGGCTTCGAGGATCTGCTTGTTCGGTGTGATGCCACCTTCGGCGAGGACTTTGTAGGTTTCGGCGGCATGCTCGATCTGCATGCGGTTCACCAGCGGGGCGATTTCCGGCCAGGCCTTGGTGGCGTTGGCCCCGAGGATCTTTTCCATGAGCTTGGCAAAGATGGGATATTCCACTCGCTGGTATTCGAGCTGGGATTTGACCTTCTCCATGCCGTCGAGAATGGGCTGCATGAACTTCGGCTGGTTGAAGCTGAGCACGCCCTGCTTGGCGACGAGCACGCGGGTCTCGTTTGGCTTTTCAGGATACGGGCGCGGATTCGGCAGGCGGACGTATTTGGGCGGTGGCGGCTGATAGACGGGCGTTTGATCGAGTAGGGCTTTCAAACGCTCGACCTCGGCCTGGAGCTTGTCGGTGGCGGCTTTTTGGGCTTCGCGTTCCTTTTTCCGGAGTTCGAGCTGCTTCTTATACTCATCGAGATCCATCGACTTCATCTTCGATTCGAGATCGGAGACATCGACGGTCTTGAGATCTTCGAGGATCTTCTTGAGGTCCGTTTCGGCCTTCTTTTTCTGTTCTTCGAGCTGCTCGGGCGTGGGAAGCTTCGGCAGGCTTTTCGCGTTTTCGCGGATCTCAGCGAGTTCTTCCTTCGTGACGGGCGGGAGGTCCGAAAGCACGGTTTTGACCACATTCGACACGCTGAGGCCGACCATGACGAGCACGATGATGAGCACGCCGACGACATTCGTCATCGTGTCCATCAGAGCGACAAAGGGAAGCTCTTGTTCTTCGTGTTTACGTTTCGACATGCGTGCTGGAATTGGAGTGATGCCTGCTGGTGGAGCGGAGAATGACGAATGGAGCGGGGAATGACGAATGAGTAAGCCCGAATGACGAAAGAAGGTCGAAGCTCGAATGACGAAAGGCGTCCCCAACCTGCACTGGGCAGCAAGTTTGGGCATTCGGCATTGGGAGTTCTTTCGTCATTCGGATTTAGGAATTCGTCATTTAGCGGCCGCTTTTTTTGGAGCTTCGGCTTTCGCGGGAGTAGCCGCAGGCGGCGAGGCAGGAGCGACGGGTGGCGGGGAGATTATGCCGCGGAATTTGTCGAACATGGCGAGGTCGAGCACGCCGCGGCCGGGGATGGGGAGCTTGCCGATGCGGACTTTGTAATCGTTGTCGGCACGACCAGCGCCGTTGTTGAAGGCAGCCTGGCCGTCATCGCGAATGAGGAAGAGGACGAGAGCGTTGGGGATCTTGGCGACTTCGGTGAGGAAGTGATTGAAGACGACATCGGCGAGCACGACCTCGGCGGTGGCGGAGAGCGGGTAATCGTCCTTGCCCCAGGCGCTGAGGATTTTCAGGCGACCGGCGGTGGCCTCGACGAAGAAGACCTTGGTATCGGCCGCCATGCCGCCACCGGAGGGCTGGACGACGACAGGCGGCACTTTCTTATCGGCGGGCACCTGGCGTTCTTTGAGTTCGGCGGCGAGCTTTTCGAGCGCGGCTTTGGACTCGGCCTGCTGCTTTTTGAGGCCGTCGAGTTCGAGCATGAGGTCATCCAGCTCCTTCTGCATCTGCTGGGAGAGCTTCTGGTTGGTTTCAAGGATCTCCTTGGAGGTGGACTGGAGTTTGCGGAGCTTGATGAAGCGCTGCTGGCGCTCCTCGATCTGCTTTTTGAGTTCGTCGAGCGTGGCGACCTTCTCGTTGACGACGATCTCTTGTTTTTTGGTCTCGGTGATCTCTTTGCGCAGGCGCTTGGCCTCCTGGGCATCCTCTACCTCCTCGACGGTGCGGCCTTCCGTCTGCTGCGTCATGGAAACGCACATCACGACGATGATGAGCACCAGCACCCCGATGAGGGAGCACAGGATGTCCAGGAACGGAATCAGGAGGATTTCGTCTTTGGCAGCAGGTCTGCGTTTGGCCATAAGAGCGGGTTGAGGCGGTTACTCCGAGCGGCTGAACCAGCCTTTTTTCTTCACCTGATGGATGAGGATTTGTTTTTCGCCGAGCTGGGAGAGCACGCCATTGAGGCTCTGAATGCCGCTGGAGAGGGCGCGGATGTACTCGCTGGTCTTGTTGACGTTTTCGGTGACGGCATCGGTCATCTTTTCCCGCATGATCGTCAAAGCGGTGGCGAATTCGCGGTCCACGCGGGCCTGATGCTCGGTGGCGCGGCGGTCGAGATTCGCGGCCTGCTCCATGAGGCGGGCGGAGAGAGTGTTGAGGTCGATGAGGAATTCCTTCTGCGAATTGGCCACGGCTTTGACGAGCGTGTCCATGATGCCCTCGGTGCTGCCACCGGCGATGCTGCCGCCGTCGTTGAGGCGAGGAAGGAGCACCTCGTTGCAGAAAGCGTCGATGTCGTTGAGGCAATCGTCCTCGGCCTTGGTCATGGCATTGAGCGGGAAATTCAGCGCGAGGGCGAAGACGAGGCCGAGCAGCGTGGCATCGAAGGCGGTGCCGAGACCGCCGGTGACGTTGCCGAGCGTGTTGGTGATCTCTTTGAGGTCGCTCATGCCGGCGAAGTTCATGCCGCTGATGGCGTGGGAGAGACCGATGACGGTGCCGATGAAACCAAGAATCGGAATGGCCCAGAGGAAGGCTTTGAGCTGGGAGAAACTGCCGCCGATGCGCATGCCGTCGATGTCGCTCTGGCTGGAGAGCATGTTGGTGACATCCCCGGTGTTTTGTTTCACCTCGAAGAGTTCGAGGGCTTTGCGGATGCGGTTCACCATCATGCTGTCACGCAGGCGATGGGGGAGGCGGTAGAGGTGGTCGATGAACTGGCCCACGTTGTCGCGGTTGATCTCGGAGCCGATCTCCCAAGGCAGCACATCGAGCAGGAGCGCCTTCTTTTGATGGTTCAGCTTCTGCAGTTTGAGATACAGGATAGCCATGGACCAGGTGAAGAAGAGCGTGTTTGTGAAGCTGACGAGGGCATGCTTGAAGAACAGCGAGGCGATGAACTGCATGACCGTGTAGTTCGCGGCGGCGGTGCCATCCGGTGCCTTGAAGGGATACAGCACGCCGATCCAGACGAGGAAGACCACGAAGCCGATGCCAAAGGCGAGCATGGGATTCGGATTCGTGGGATCGGACTCCTCCCAGCCGCCGCGTGCGTTGCGGTTTTGCTCGACGAGCAAATCAGCTGCGGTGGGTGCCTGTGAATGCTCCTCAGCCTCCGAGGCCGGTGCTCCAGCAGGTGCGGAGGTGAGATCCGGCGCGGGGAGACCGCTGGGGGAAGGCAGACCACTGGGAGCGGGCAGGCCTCCCGCAGGGATTTGCAGCTTCGAATCACAGCCAGGGCAGCGAACGAGTTTTCCGGCCATTTCCGGTTCGACGTTGAGCTGCGTTTCACAGGTGGGGCATTTGAACTTCACGGATGAGATCTCGGGTTTGAGGTGTTTAAGTGACGCCGACGAGGCTAGCGGGGAGGCTACGCTGGCGACAAGGATTTTCTTGGGGCCGAAGATGATCCGAATGAGCCACGAAGCGGGCGTTTTGTGATCCTGACGCTAGAAAGTAGTTTGTTTCCAGCAGGCGACCCGCCATCCTCCGCGCCGCATGACCTCCCCTGCCCTCTCTCCGCTCGACTCCGCCCGGCGCAAAGCCTTCCGTCGTCTGCTACCGATCCTCTTCATCAGCTACGTCATCGCCTATGTGGACCGCAACAACGTGGCCGTGGCCAAGCTGACGATGGAGAAAGACCTGCCCGGTTTCGACAGCGCGGTGTTTGGCCTGGGGATGGGGATGTTTTTCTGGGGTTACTGGCTGCTGGAGATTCCGGGCACGCTGATGGTGGAGCGCTGGAGCGCCCGAAAGTGGATCTGCCGCATCATGGTGAGCTGGGGCTTCATGGCCGGCCTCACCGCCGCCGTGACGACGCCGACGCAGTTTTATGTGGTGCGCTTTTTGCTCGGCCTGGCGGAGGCGGGCTTCTTCCCCGGCGTGATCGTGTATCTCACGCATTGGTTCACCAGCCGTGACCGTGCCAAGGCGTTGTCGTATTTCCTCATCGCCACGCCCTTTGCCCAAGTGCTGAGTCCGAAGATCTCCAATGCGCTGCTCAAAATCGGCACCACCGAAATCGTGGACGGCCAGTCGATCACGCATCCGCTCGTGCTCGGCATGACGGGCTGGCAGTGGGTGTATGTCTTCTGGGCCATCCCCTCCGTGCTGCTGGGCGTGCTGGTGTTTTTCATGCTCACGGATCGTCCGCGGCAGGCGAAATGGCTCACGCCGGAAGAGCAGGAGGCGCTGGAAAGCACGCTGGCGGAGGAACGTGCCCGCGTGGCAAAGGGAAAACGCATGACGCTGATGGAGGCGATCTTCCATCCGAAGGTGCTGCTGCTGGCGCTGATCTACTTCTGCTGCGTGACCGGCAGCTACGGCATCGAACTCTTCATGCCCAGCATCTTGACGGACTGGTACAAGCTCAACCTCAACGATCTCACCTGGCTCATCATGCTGCCACCGCTGCTCGCCGTGGCGGGTCAGCTCGCCATGGGCTGGAGTTCGGACCGCTTCAAGGAACGTCGCCTTCATGCGACGCTACCGATGGTGCTCGGCGCCGTCTCGCTGGCACTGCTACCGGCCTCCCAAGGCAATCTGCCCCTCACGATCGTGCTCTTCATGCTCGCCTTCACCGGCTTCAAAGCCTACATGCCAGCCTTCTGGGCGCTGCCCAGTCTGCTGCTCACGGAAAGCGCCGCGGCGGCGAGCATCGGCTTCATCAATTCGATGGGGAATCTCGGCGGCTTCTTCGGCCCCACGATCCTCGGCTTTGCGCAAAAGACGACCGGCTCCTACGCCGGCGGTCTTTATTATCTCGCGGGCTCGATGCTGTTCGCGGCGGGAGTCATTTTCACACTCAAAATCGGGACCAAGAAGGAAGCGGTGGGCTGAGGTGCTCGTTGGCTCAAAGTGCCTCCTCGCTCGCGTTCACTTCAGCAATCAGCAATGGGCGTTCAGCAATCTGCGGTTTCGGAGGCTGTGCGGCCGACGGAACCGGGAATCTCGATTGCTGATTGATGATTGCTGATTTTTGAAGTGTCTAAGGCGATCACTCGGCGGACATTCGTGAATTTAGTCAGTAGATAGCCCCTTGCCAGCGCCAGCTCACTCCCACTGGCTCTTCTGCACGCCCACGAGGCTCATGCTGAGGCCGATGAGGACATGCACGAGAAGCACGAAGCCGCAGATCGAAGGAGCGATGAGATCCGTGGCGGTCACTTGCTTCACGGCATCGTAAAAGGCGGTGCTGCGCATGCTGGTGAGGCTGCCGCTCCAGCTCCAGAAGGCGGCGATGAGCGGCTGCACCCAGTTTTCCAACCAGTCCGGCAAGGTAAGCACCGCGCCGGAAAGCGGGAGCTGGAAGCCGACGAGATAGATGCTCAAAATTGTGGCCTTTTCCGGTGTGCGGCTGGTGGCGGAGATGCCGAGGCAGACACTCGTCATCGCGGCGGAGGCCAAAACGAGCAGCGCTAGCTTGATGACGAGGTCACCCGGCAGCCCACCGGTGATCATTTCGACGAAAAGCCCCATCCATAAACTCTGCGCCAGCACGAAGACGCCGAGGAAGATGACCTTGCTCCCCACATAAGCGAGCGGGCTGAGGCCACCGAGCTTCTCCCGCTCCAAAATGAGCCGCTCGGAGGCGATCTCACGCGCGGCGTTGTTGCTCGCCATCAAGGTCACGAGCACCACCTGGAGCATGATGAGGCCGCTGACGAGACTTCCGGCATTGAGCTGCTCGATTTGATGCTGCGCACGCTTCGCCAGCTCCACGCCGATGTTTTGATCCTGATAGGTCGAGAGTGCCCGCAGCGGCTTGATGCCATCCAGGGCAAAGATGGCGACGAGCAGCGGAAAGCCCAGCAGCATGGCGAGATGGAGCCAGACCTGCGATTTATCGCGGCGGAAGATCGTCCAGCGGCGGCGCAGCAGCTCAAAAAGCTGCGTAGTGACCGCCGGCAGCTCAATCGGCGGGAATTCATGATGCGGGATGATGTCTTCCTCGGGCGCTTTTTCTTCCTCCGCGTCCTCAGGAGCCTTCACCTGGGCCTCAAAGCCAAACTGCTGGTAGTAGTTCTCGCGTTTGCGGTTCCATGAATCGGCCCATTCATTGGCCGGACGCTCCGTGAGGCGGCGATAAACATCCTCGGGATGCTCGACGCCAAAGTAGTGCATCAGCGCCTTCGGCGGGCCGTGGTAGGTGAGTCGGCCCTGATACATGACCATGATGCTATCGTAGTCCGTGAGACTGGCGAGGCTGTGGGTGACGTTGATGACGACACGCTTCGGATGGCCGCGAGAAAGCTTGTGAAGCAGTTTGGTGATCTCCGCCTCGCTTTTGGGATCGAGGCCGCTCGTCACCTCATCGCAGAGCAGCAGGCACGGATCGGTGACAAGCTCCAACGCCAGACCAAGACGACGTTTTTGCCCTCCCGAGAGCACTTTCACGCGGCGTTCAGCGAGGTCCGTCAACCCAGTGACCTCCAGGATGTAATCGAGCGCCGGGATAAACTCTTCCGTATCCGAAAGCTGCGTGCGCAGCGCCATGGCGCTGGCGATGCTTTCCTCCACCGTTAGCAGATCAAAGGCCACGCTGAACTGCGGCACATAGCCGAGATCTCCGGGGTGAAGGTCTTCCTCCTCCTTCAAATCACGCCCGTCCCATTTCAGTTCGCCTTCCGTCTGCTCCAAAATGCCGGTGATGACTTTGAGGAGCGTCGTTTTGCCGCAACCTGAAGGCCCCACAATCGCCAGCAGATGCTCCGGCGGCACGGTGAAGCTCACCTCGTCGAGCAGGCGCAGCGTGTCATTTTCTTCCGAATCGCCCGGACCGGGCACTTCGAGGCGGACGTTGAGAGCTTCGAGCATGGTGAGGGTTTAGAGGTTAGGCGGCATGAAATCAACCGCAGAGGCGCCGCCGCCAGACCAAACAGAATTTGCAGTCCGAATCCGTGAGGCTAAATCCCGCGTACCGCACTCGTCGGTCAGTCCCCCACCCCGGTTCCTTTTTCTCGTGCCAGATTCCAACCTCCAACGCATCGCCATCACCGGAGCGGGCATCGTCTCGCCGCTGGGCATCGGCTGGAAGGCGAACGAGGCCTCCTTTGAGGCGGATCGCATGGCGTTTCGGCCGGTGCCGCCGGAACTGTTCGGCGTGGAGGGTTTTGTGGCCAAGACGGCGGGCATCGTCGATCTGCCACCGAAGGTTCCGATGCCGATCAAGACATGCTACGCGGACCGTGGCAGCGTCATGCTGATGCTGGCACTGCGTGAGGCGCTGGCACAGAGTGGTCGTTCGACGATGGAGGGCATCGATGCGGTCATCATCGGCACCTCCGCCGGGGCGATGTCGCTCGGTGAGACCTACTTTGAGACAGCGGTGAGTGATCCGGGCCGTCATCGCCGACAGCTTTCGCGTGCGGAGCACTACCAGCCGCAGCGGCAGATGAATGAGATCGCCGCAGAGCTTGGCTGGCGGGGACCGATCATCATTGTCTCGAATGCCTGCGCTTCGGGTGCCAATGCCATCGGATGGGGTGTTGAGATGATTCGCAGCGGGCGTGCCAAGCGGGTACTGGCCGGTGGCTACGATGCGCTGGCGAAGCTGGTCTTCGCAGGCTTTGATTCGCTCAAGGCGCTGGCCCCAAGCGGCATTCCGAGGCCTTTTGATGCCGCTCGCGATGGCTTGGCACTCGGTGAAGGCGCGGCGGTGATGATTCTGGAGGCGGAAGAGGTGCGCCAGGCAGATGCTTTGGCCGATGTGACCGGTTACGCGACGGCGACGGACCTTCATCACCTCACGCAGCCTGATCCATTGGGCAACGCGGCCATCCGCACGATGACGCAGGCCACCCTGCAATCCGGCCTCACCCCGGCGGACATTGATTACATCAACTCGCATGGCACCGGCACGCCCTTCAACGATGTCGCGGAGGCACAAGCCATCGCCGCCTGGGCAGGTGAGGCCACCTCACGCATCGCCGTGAGCTCGACGAAATCCGCGATGGGTCATCTGCTCGGCGGCGCAGGCGCGGTGGAGGCGGTGATCTGCCTCATGGCGCTGCGAGGCCAGTGGATGCCCGCGAGCCTCAACGTGCGCGAAGTGGACCCGGCGGTGAAATTCGATCTCGTGCGCACTTTCCGCCGTGCGAAGGTGGAGCATGCGCTGACGAATTCCTTCGGCTTTGGCGGCACGAATGCCACGCTGGTGATGAAAAGGAGGTCCGCATGAACGCCATCGGCCTTCACATCAACGGCGTGGGTGCGGTGAGCGCCGCTGGCTGGAGCAGCGAGGAGCTGCTGCGTGCTGTTCGTGACAAAGTGGAGCTTCCGGTGACGAATTGTCCGCGTCCGGGTGCCGAGCGGCCTTGGCCCTGCCCGGTGCGCACTGTGCCCCCTGCCCCGCCAGAGAAGCAGGTGCGCCATCCACGCTTCCGCCGTGTCTCTGCGATCTCCCGCTATGCCGCTGCGGCCTGCTTGGAGGCCTTGAAGGACGCAGGTTTCGACACGCCGCCACCTCGGCTGGGCATTCTCTTTGTGATGATGAATGGCTGCGTGAACTACACCGGCCGTTTTTATCAGGAGGTGCTGGATAATCCCGCACAGGCCAGCCCGCTGATCTTCCCGGAGACCGTTTTCAATGCGCCCGCCTCGCACATCGCCGCGCTGCTCGGTGCTGATGGCGCAGTGACGACGATCATTGGCAATTCCAACGCCATCATGGAAGCGCTCGACATGGCTGCCGTGTGGCTGAGCTGCGGCGTGTGCGATCACTGCCTCGTCGTCGGTGCCGAGGAATGCGATTGGCTCAGCGCCGAGGCGCTCACCTACTACCACGAGGCGCACATCGCCACCGAGGGTGCCGGGGCGCTGCTCGTTTCCGCCACTGGCAAAGGCCCATCCATTCAGCGCATCGCCGGCCCGCTGCCCTTCCACTCCTGGAAAGAACGCGGCGAACTCATTCCGCAGCTCGCTCTTCCCGCCTCCATCTTGATCGACGACCACAACGGCATCGCCAAACACGATGCCGCCGAAGCTGCCGCCTGGTCTCAACTCACTTTCCAAGCCCGCCACAGCCCCAAGAAGCTCCTCGGCGAAAGCATGGGAGCCTCCGCCGCCCTCCAACTCGTGCTCGCCACCCTCGAAAGCCGCGATCAAAAGACCTCCGTGGCCGTTTCCATGCCCGGCTGCAACACCGCGGCGTATGCGTGTGTGCTCGGCTGAAGATTACTCGCCCACCTGATCGAGTGTTTGTCTCAAATGCGCCTCACTAAGGAAGAAGCCCGCTTCCTTGCGCAGTCTCTCGATCACTCCCCGGGCGTCATTGATGAGTGATTTCTGTTTTGCCGCGACCAGAATACCGAGGATGCCCGAAAAGCGCAACCCAAGCTGCGATGCCGCATGCCGTCCCTTTCTCTCATCAATCAAAAGAAGCGCAGCCCCAAGCTGGAGGGTCAGAGCAATCGCATCTCTCTCGCCAGGATCGAGCCTAGCAGACGGAAGCCAGTGGCTCAGCGGCTGAATGACCTCATGCACCTCAATGAACCTGGGAAAGACCAGCTTTTCGAAGCGTGGATAAACCTCCGTGGCTCGTTGAAACTCCAGTTGGACCGACCGAGGAGCCGTCACCTCGCCGAAGATTTCCCAAAGAAGATTCTCCTCCCCCACCCGGCAGAGATTCAGCAGCACCGAGGTGTCAGCAACGACGATCATGCACCCATGACAGCGGAAAGATGACGCATGTCCTCTTCCAGCATGTCATCCGTGTAGCTGGAAATCCGCCTTTCGGCGAGCGCGGTTTGGAAACCAAAGAAATCCACCCCGGCGAGTGCGGCGGCAGAAAGCTTGCTCAGTGCGCCACGGGCGAACATGGAGCACGCAAGATCGAGCCTCGCCTCCTCAGGACGGATGTCCTGGCAGGAAACCTCATCTGGCAACGTGAGCGTGAGCGTCATGCCCAAGAATGACCTCAAAGCTTCTACTCTGCCACGTAAAACATTCCCGCGAAGGTGTTCGGCGTGAGCTTGGCATCTGCTGCTGGACCTTTTCCAAGGGAAACCTTTTGCCTTTGGCTGTATCCGGCCAAGTTCGCGGACTCTCTCCCATGTTCAACGCTCGCGACTATCTCGATCTCACCCACACGAAGCACAGCATCCTCTTTCCCGAGGATGCACCGGTGTGGACGGCGCTTTCGCGGATCGAGCAATACCTTGAGTTTCGCCTCCAGCGGGAGGTTCGCTGCCAGGTGCCGCCGGGGGCCTTCATCGGTGAGGATGTCTTCATCGACGAAGGCACCACGCTGGAGCCAGGCTGTGTGATTCGTGGTCCGGCCTGGATCGGGCGAAACTGCCAGATCCGCGCCGGCTGCTACATCCGCGAAAATGTGCTCGTCGGAGATGGCTGCGTGCTGGGAAACTCCTGCGAGTTCAAGAACAGCGTGATCTTCGACGACTGCGAGGTGCCGCACTACAACTATGTGGGCGACTCCGTCCTCGGTCATCGGGCGCATCTCGGCGCAGGCGTGGTGCTTTCCAATGTGCGGCTCGACCGCCAGGAGGTCACCGTGCGCTCTGAGTCCGATATCGTGCCGACCGGCCTGCGGAAATTCGGCGCGGTGATCGGTGACTATGCCGAAATCGGCTGCAACAGCGTGATCAGCCCGGGCACTTTGATTGGCCGCCGGAGCATTTTGTATCCGCTGACGCACTTTGGCGGCGTACTGGGCCACGATCTGATGGTGAAGACGCGGCAGACTCAGCAGGTGGTGAAGCGGAAGGGGCGGTGAAAGGCTGGGGAACTGGAGTGATGGAGAATTGGAGTGCTGGGATACCCAACACTCCACCCATCCACTACTCCAACACTCCATCCATCCCGCCCTGCCGGATCAACCGTGCGTGTCGCACTTCTCCGCCTCGGGTTCGGTCTCCTCGACGACAGCATTCGCCTTGAGGAATTCGAGGGCTTCTTGAAGGAGGAGATCCGAACGGACGCTGTCGATGACGCCGTTTTTCTGCGCTTCGGCCATGAATTTCTTCGCGGGCTTGTTCTGACGCTCGGCGATCTGGGCGAGGGCCATGGCGACCTTCTGGCCGGGGACTTCGAGGGCTTCCTTCTTAGCCACTTGCTCAAGGATGAAGCTCACTTTGACATTCGAGCGGGCCTGATTGGTGGCGCTGTTGAGGATTTCTTCCTGCTGCTTGATGAGTTCTTCCTCGGGCACGCCCTGCTGCATGGCGCGGGTGGCGATCTCGTTGGTGCGGCGCTGGGCCTCGCGGTTCACGACTTCCTGCGGGAGATCGAACTCCACCTTTTCAAAGATGTGCGCGATGACCTGATTGCCCTTCGAGGCATCACGAGCCTGCTCCTTGCGGCGGCGGATCGCATCGCGGACCTCGTTGCGGAGGCTTTCGAGGGTCATTTCATCGCCACCGATCTTCTTGATGAATTCTTCGGTGAGTTCAGGCACGGCCTTGAACTTCACGCCATGGCATTTCGCGGCCAGGGTGATGGTTTTGCCGCGCAGGGCTTCAAAGCGGAAGTCCTCGGGGATGGTGATGGTGAGGCTGCGCTCGCCGTCTTTTTCGATGCCCACGAGTCCGGCGTAGAAGCCAGGGAGAAAATCATCTTCCTCGGCGAGCAGGAACCAGTTCTCCTTAATCTCCTTCAAATGGGCGGGCGCATCCGGCATGGCTTCGTCGAGAGACACGCCATCGAGGCTGCCCGTCGTGGAGAGCACGACGACATCGCCATTGGCGGCGGCGCGGTCCACATCTTCATAGGACGCCTGATTTTCGCGGATGTGGAGGAGGTCGTGATCGATGTCCGCATCGGTCACTTCGATGCGGGGAAGCTTCACGGGGATGCTTTTGTATTCCGGCAGGTCAAACTTCGGCTGGAGGCTCATCTCGACGCTGAAGGAGAAGCTGGAATCCGTGTCGTGATACATCTTGTCGTTCACCGCGAGGACGTTGATCACTTCGAGACCCTCGCTCTTCACGGCCTGACGGAGGCCGTCATTGATGAGCTGCTTTTCGAGCTCTTCCTTCACCTCGTTTTCGTAGCGCTTGGCCACGATGCTCTTCGGCGTCTTGCCAGGGCGGTATCCGGGGAGGTTCACCATGCGGGCAAAGTAGGCGACGATCTGGTCACGCTCCTTGGCGATTTGATCGGCAGGCACGCGGATGTGGGCGACGGCGCGGCAGTTAGGCTGGTGTTCGACGTTGATGTTCATGGCAGGGAATTTCGAGGGCAGTCAGAGGTCCGCTCGCGGGATAGGGCAGGGCTTGAAAAGCCAAGGCCGGGCCGGAGGGGCGGGCATGCTAGGACAACTTGCGGGTTTGACAACCACTGAAAAACCCGTTCTTGGCCCCCGCATGCGCCTCATTTCCCGCCCTGAAGTCTGGTTCCTCGTGCTCGCCAGTGCCGTCGCCGCCTGGTGGGCACTCCGCGAGCCTGCCCCCTACGCCGCCGAGGCGACCGAAGCCGCCACCACGATGGCGGAGGACGCCGTCCTGCGCATCCATCGCTGCACGCTCACACGAGACTTTGCCAATGCCCGGCTGGACATCGAATTCCGCTTCCGCAACACCGCCCCGCGCCCTCTTTTCATGCAGCCGCCGGATGTGCGGCTCCTCACCTCCGAGGGTAAGGAAGTGCCGCCCTTCATCCTGCCCGCCGAGCGGCCGCCGCGAGTGGCTGAAAACGCCTCCGGGGATCTGCGGCTGCGTTTTTGGCTCGAAAAAGAGCATCTGGCTTCCGGCCTGCGTCTGGAAGTGCGCGGCCAAAGTATCGAGGTGAAGGCCAAAGGGCCCTTCGACCTCGAAAAGCTCGAAAACGACCAGCCGAAGGTCTGGACGACCTCGAAATGGCAGTGACAAAGCGGCGCATCACTGGCGTTTAAGTGCGTCCATGCGCTTCCTCGCCTCCTTCCTGATCCTTTCCTCCGCTCTTTTCGCCGCCCAGCCGAATGTGCTGGTCATCATCGCGGATGATCTCGGCTACGCGGACATCGGCGTGCATGGCGGGGCCGAGGTGCCCACGCCTCACATCGACGCCCTGGCCGCCTCCGGCGTGCGCTGCACGAATGGCTATGTCTCTGCGCCGTATTGCAGCCCCTCGCGGGCAGGTTTTCTCACTGGCAAGGCGGCCACCCGCTTTGGCCATGAGTTCAATCCGCACGTCGGCGACGAAGCGAAGCTCGGCCTGCCGCTCGATCAGCGCACGATCGCCAATGCGCTGCACGATGCCGGCTATGCCACCGCGCTGATCGGTAAATGGCATCAGGGCTTTGATGCGGCGCATCATCCGCTCTCGCGTGGCTTTGATGAATACTTCGGCTTCCTCGTCGGCGGTCACAACTTCCTCCTCCACAAGGACGCCGAGCCAGAATTCGGCTCCGCTCACTCACATGACATGATTTACCGAGGCCGCGAGGTGCAAAAGCTCGATGGTTACACCACCGATCTCTTCACGGACGAGGCTTTGAGCTTTATGAACCGGCACAACGCGAAGCCGTGGTTCCTTTACCTCGCCTACAACGCCGTCCACACGCCGCTGGAGATTGCCGAGAAGCTCAAAGAGCGTGTCCCCGCCACCGTGACCGATCCTGACCGTCGCGGCTACCTTTCCCTGCTCCTCGGCCTCGATGACGCCATCGGCCGCTTGATGGCCGAAGTGAAGGCCAAGCATCCCGACACGCTGGTGTTCTTCTTTAGCGACAACGGCGGCAGCGGCATCAAGCCCTTCTTTGCCTACAACACCGGCCGCAACACCCCGCTACGTGGCGACAAAGGCCAGACCTACGAGGGCGGCATCCGCGTGCCGTTTTTCGTCTCCTGGCCCGGCAAGCTGCCCGCTGGCAAAACCTACGACCATCCCGTCACCGCGCTCGATGTGCTGCCCACGAGCTGCGCCGTGGCTGGTGTGAAGCCACCGGAAGGTGTCGAAGGCGTGAATCTCGTCCCGCACCTCAGCGGCGAAAAGAGCGAACCGCCCCACGACATGCTCGCGTGGCGTTTCGGACCCCAGCAAGCCATCCGCAAAGGTTCTCACAAGCTCGTCATTGCCCGTGACATGAAAGAGAAGAAGAACTCCGCCTGGCAGCTCTTCGACCTCAGCACCGATATCGGCGAGCAAAACGACCTCGCCGCATCGAAGCCCGAACTCGTCGCCGAGCTCAAAGCCGCCTGGGAAGCCTGGGACGCCAAAAACATCCTGCCGCAGTGGCACGGCAACGTGAACGAAGATCCCTCCTCACCGCAAAAGCCTGCGAAGAAGGGCAAGTAATGGCGCTGCTACAGAGGGGAATTCGTCTTCACTCTAGCTCCGGCTCGTCGCGGTGGCTGTGCCAGAAGCGCAGGATGTGAACGACGTGCTCCGCAGCATCGATCCTGTAAATGATCCGGTAGCTGCCCTTGAAGACCAAGATTTCGCGTGTGTCAGGCAGGATCGCCACACGCACGCGACGCCCACTTTCCGCCCGCTCCGGAAAGGCCAACTCCAGCTCCGCTTTCTCGATGAGATCGCGCACATACTGCTCACCCCGTTCTGGCTCTCCATGCTGGAACCAGTAGTCGTCGATCTCATGGAGATCCTGCAACGCTGAATCTGTCAGACGAACTTGGAACGGCGTTGAGTCCATTTTTGCTCCAGCAGTTGTTTCGCTTCGGCGAGCGGCCGCTCACGACCATGTCGCACATCGTTTTCTGCTGCCGCGATGTCCCGCAGCAGGCGTGCATCATCATGCAGTTCCCGCCACGCTGGAGCCTCATCAGGCAGCTCGGCCAGCCAGGATAAAGTAAGCTGTTTGGTGCTCATGCGAAAGAGGCTATCACCGGACGCTGCGGGCGCAACCGCATGTTCATCGAATGCCTTCATCGGGAGCTTGCTGATGGAGTGAAACAGAGTCAACCCAGTGGCCAACCTTGCCTCCTTCTCACGCCAGCATCTTCTTCACCAGCTCGCCATGCACGTTGGTGAGGCGCATGTCGAGGCCCTGGAACTTCACGGCGAGCTTCGTGTGATCAAAGCCGAGCAGGTGGAGCAGCGTGGCGTGGAGGTCATGCACATGCACGGCATCCTGGGTGACATTGAATCCGAACTCATCGCTCTCGCCGAGCGTGAGGCCGGGCTTCATGCCGCCGCCGGCGAACCACATGCTGAAGGCATTCGGATGATGATCGCGGCCATCGCTGCCGCCTTGAACCATCGGCGTGCGTCCAAACTCACCGCCCCAGATGACGATGGTGTCTTCCAGCAAGCCGCGTTGCTTCAAATCACGCACGAGAGCGGCGCAGGGCTTGTCGGTGAGGCCGCACTGAGTCTTCAATCCGCCGGTGAGGCCGCCGTGATGGTCCCAGGCTTCGTGAAAGAGCTGCACAAAGCGCACACCACTTTCGATGAGGCGGCGGGCGAGCAGGCAGTTGTTGGCAAAGGATGCCTCGCCGGGCTTCGCACCATACATGTCGAGGATGTGCTGGGGCTCTTTGGAGATGTCCATCAGCTCCGGCGCGGTCTGCTGCATGCGGTAAGCCAGCTCGAAGCTGTTGATGCGGCTGGCGATCTCGGGATCGCCCACGACGTTGAGCCGCTCCTCGTTGAGCTGCTTCAACACGTCGAGCGTGTCACGCTGCGTGGCATCATCGACGCCTTGCGGATTGTTGAGGAAGAGCACCGGCTCGCCACTGCTGCGGAAGGGCACGCCTTGATAAACGGTGGGCAGGAAACCGCAGCCGAAGTTGCTCATGCCGCCGCTGGGGCCTTTCTGCCCGCTTTGCATGACGACGTAGCCGGGGATATCCCGGTTCTCGGTGCCGAGACCGTAGAGCGTCCAGGCACCAAAGCTCGGACGACCGAAAATCTGCGAGCCAGTGCTCATCAAAATCTGCCCCGGCGCATGATTGAAGGCATCCGTCTTCATCGAGCGCACAATGGTGAGATCATCGGCGATCTGCGCGGTGTGCGGCAGCAGCTCACTCAGCTCCGCGCCACTTTGACCGTGGCGAGCAAATTTAAACTTGGGGCCAAGCAGCTTGCTGTTCGGATTGATGAAGGCAGCGCGGTAGCCTTTGAGCAAATCGGCTGGGGGGAGCTTGCCATCCCATTTCGACAGCTCGGGCTTGTTGTCGAAAAGCTCCAGATGGCTCGGCGCACCGCCCATGAAGAGGTAGATGACGCGTTTGGCCTTCGCGGGGTAGTTGGGCTTCTTGATGGCCAGCGGGTCGGCGGCCGTGGGCGCGGCTTTCGCAGCCAGATCCATCGCCGCGATGCTGGCGAGGCCCACGCCGCATTCTTTAAAGAACCAGCGGCGGGTGCGGTAGCGGGCGTATTCGGCCTGGAGTTCGTGGCGGAGCTTCATGGCAGGCTTTTACACCCGAAATGACCTTCTTCCTGCCACGAACTCGCTCAAAACAAAAAGCGCCGCGGCATTCTCCATGCCGCGACGCCGTGATTTCGGGCCTCATTTGCCCTGCTGACCGCTCCACGCCGGCCACCACGCCTCGAATTCGGACGGGCGCACCTTGATGCGCACGAGGTTGTTCGCGTGCAGCGAGAGCAGCCGCTCCTCGATGAGCTCGAGGAAGTGCTCGCGGTCGTTCGCGGTGATGTTTTTCGCCGTCCAGCGACGGAGGAAGTCCGCCGCCTGAGGCTTTGTCATGCCTTTCACGACCACCTCGCGGGCGAGGTCCTTCAGCTCCAGGCGGTAGCCAAGAGCGATCGGATCTGGAGAACCCATCTCGCCGCGGATGACGCCGTAGCGGGCGCACGATTCCTCATACGCATGCACAAAGACCTCCCGCAGCACCTCCACGCGATTCAGCTCATACACGGCAAGGATGCCCGTCGTGTAATCCCGCACCGGCACGCCGGTGAAGGACAGCGGCGCTACATTCGCCTGGATGAGCGGGATGTTCGCCGCCAGGCGCGAGGTGCGCTTGTTCCCATCAAGGAAGGGTTGCAGATAAGGCATCTGCACCATGAGGAAAAAGCAGCACTCCAGCGGATCATGGATCGCCGCGGCCTTTTGCAGGATGAGGTCAAAGCACTCCTCGATGAGCGCGGGGTTGTTCGTCGGATGAAAAACACTCCCGCCGATGCCCACCGGCTTCGTGCGCAGCGCACCTTCCACCTTGCGGCTCTCCAGCAGGTATTCCGTGAGGATCGCGTGCAGGTTGAGGAAGGTGTAGCGGTTGTAGCCGAGCTGCGCCTGCTCCTCGATGAGGAACTCAATGGCCGTCTTGTGATTGAGGATCATGAGCGCCTCCTCCTGCCGCGCGGGATCGTCACTGCGGCCCTGCTGGAGAAGGAAATCCGTCTCCAGCAAAGAAAAGGTGCTGCCCTCGAGGCGGCTGGAATTCCAGACGAGGTCGATGACGAGCCGGTCCATCACCTGCCGTGCATAAGTGCCCGGCGGCATGCCTTCCATATCGGGTGGTAGGCCGCGGGTGCGCAGATGCTCCCGCAGATGCTCCGGCAGCCAGGCCGTTTCATTCGGCACATAGCTGTCGAGGAAGTCACGCTGATAGCCCACGGGCTTCCGCAGGCTGTGATGCTCGCGGAAGTAGTTCTTCAGCTCGCTGAGCGGATCGATGCCATAGGCGGGCGTATCCTCGCGGAGGATGTTGGACTCGGAGAGATGGATGGAGACCGGCGGCGGCACGAAAGTAGGCGCGGGAGCCGGTTGGGATGGCTTTTGCGCCACGCGATACTTCGTGGCCCGAGCCTTGCCAACTCGCTCGAGCTGCCCCCCACGAACCATTTCGTCCAAACGACGCTGGAGAGTGCGGCGGGAGGTTTCCTGGCTGAATCGTGCCATGAGGTCGTCGATGCCGAGGCCGTTGGCGACCTCGGAAATGGCGCGATTCAGGGTGTTTGGCGTGATTTCTGGCATGATTGGCGCGATTTTGGCATGACAATGGCACAATTCAAGAGCTTTCTGGCATGATTTTGACTTATCGCGCCAAATCGCGCCACGGTGGCCTCAAGGGCGGCCGAGGAGCCTTTTGATGTCGTCTTCCGAGTAGGTCTTGCTGAGGTCGTCCAGCGGCCGGTTTTCGATGACCTTCGGCGCTTTGCCGATCTGCTGGTTGGAAGGCAGAGCGGAATCAACACCAAAGGCTTTGCCGCCATCCCGGAAGAAGCTGCCGCCATCTCGGGACATCTTGGTGGCATCGCGGCTCATGGAGGCGTCGAAGGCCTGATTTCCGAAGCGGCTCGCCTTTCCGCCTTCATTGAAAGCAGCCTGACCATCCCGCGACATCGTCAGCCCCTTGGCGTCGGAGGTTTTGAAGTAATTTAACCCCTTAGCCTGATTCGCCCCGCTAAAGCTCGAAGCATGATGTCCCTGTGTTTGCCACTTCGAACCGATGTTCCGGCCTTTTGACGGATCATTCATGTACTTCTGATATGGACTGACGCGGTTCATGTCCGGCTTGTTGAGTCGCTGGCCGAGCGTCTGGCTCATCGGGTCCTTGTTCTTTTTGCTCTTGGTGCTGCACGAGCACAAAAACACCGCGCCAAGGCAGAGGATGATTTTGAAGAGAAACTTCATGGGGGTGGGGCGGCTTGGTCGAGCTGCTGCTTGGCGAGGAAGGCGGCTTCGCGGGCGGTGCCGGAGGGGAGGCGGTATTTCGGCAGCTCGGCGGCGAGGCTGCTTAGTTTCCCCCACGCGGCGTGGAGTTCAAACACGAGTTTTGCGACCTCGCCGGGCATCGCCCAGTTCATGCGCATGAGGAAGGCCTCCGCGGCCTCGAAGTCTTTTTGGCGAATGAGAAAACGCGTCCACGCGGCGTGAATCTCTGGCTGCAAGCTCTCGCCGGCCTCGATCTGCCTCAGCGCGGCATCGAAAAGCTCGCGGGCGAGGTCCGCGTGACCCGTTTCCTCCAAAGCAAGCGCCCAGGCCACCGTCTGCCCGCCGCCGGGGAAGGGCATGCGCAGCGTCTCGTTGAAAAGCTCACGCACCTCCGCCTCGTCGCCCAAGGCCTGCGCCACGCGGACGGCGAGCGGCAGCTTGCGACCGCTCTCACGCAGCGTGGGGATGGAGGCGGCCACCTGGCAGGCCTGGCGTGCCCACGAGGCCTTTTGACCTTCGAGCAGGCGTTGTGCGGTCAGCTCGATGCAGAGGCGGTCTTTCTCGACAGCATCGGCCCAAGCCTGCCGGAGGATCGCAGGCGTGGTCTCATCCAAAACGCTGGCGAAAGCACTCAGCGCCAGCGCCGCAGCGGCTCGATCACTGCCTGCGGCGGCCTCAGCACGCAGCACGCGGACCCACGCGGCGGCGTGACGGCCTTCCGCTTCCTTTTTGAGCCAGTCGAGCAGGCGCACGAGCGTCTCGCGATCCCGTGTGGGCGTGCGGAAGAGCGCGGAAAGGCGGGCACGGTCCCGCTCCGGCGACCACGCGGCGTCCTGCGAGAGCCATTGAAGCTGCTCCAGCCGCAGCGTGAAGCGCTGATGATCCTCCTTCAGCGTGCGCTCAGCCTGCGTGAGGAAATTCAGCGCTTCCACGCGTCGTTCATGCGTCGCGAGCTCGCGGGAGATCACGAGCACGATGGCCAGCGATTTCAGCTCCACGGCCTGCACCTTCAGCTCGCCAAGCTCTTTCCAGTCGCCCATGGCGGCGGCGAGACGCACGCGTTGATCGAGCGTGTCGTTCATCACCTCGGTCAGCGGTTCCTTCACCGGCACGGCACGCAGCGCTTCGACAGCTTCTTTGGGCCTCGCGAGACGCTGCAGCAGCTTCGCAAGGTGCAAATTGCCCTCCGCCTCGAAGTCGTGGCCGCTTTGATCATTCGCCGCAAACACCGCCTTCAAGTGCTGCCAAGCCTGCAACGCGGCCTGCTCGTTGCCCAAGCGTTCCTGCAACAGCGCATACGCCTTCAAATAGGGAATCTCATGCGGCTCGCGACCGGCGAGCACCTGCGAGATCTTTTCGCGGAAGGCATGCGTGCGCAGCTCGTCGAGGTTGAAATCGCGGGTGAGGAATAAGGCATGCTTCTCGCGCAAAACCTCATCGCCGATGGCCGGCGGCTTATTCGGAGCCTCGGCGGTGAGCAGGTGATACGAGAAGGAGCAGCCGGGCTCCACATCGCCGGAGTTTTCACAGGCTCGAAGAAGCCACTGCGCATAATCGGGATTCGACGGCGCACGATCCGGGAGCTGGCGATACACCGTCACCGCCTCGCGAGACATGCCGGCGCTTTCCAGACGGCTGCCGAGATTGCCAAGTGTGTCCACGCTGTGCTCCGTGCGCATGTCCACACTCGCCAGATGCTCGCGGATGAGGCGCAGACGCGTGGGATAATCCACCGGGCGCAGTTTGGAAAGCAGCGCATGAATGCGCCACTCGCCGAATTCCGTGTCGGACCTCGGCGCGAGCATCGTCGTGCCCCAGCGCTGCTCCAGCTCGGCGTTCGTGCCTTTGATGGCGCCGCCGAGACCTTGCTGGCGCAGGATCATTTGCAGCTCGCGAGTCTCCTCCCACAGGCTGCGCACATGCTGAGCCTCCTCGTAGCGAGAAGAACCCTGCGGCATCAAATTACCGCGCCCATCGCTCATCTGGCGCGTGGTGCTAAAATCCCCGGTGAAGAAACCACCAAGCTTTTTCGCCGCGGCCTCATCCGCACCTGCCACGCCTTCCACCGCCGCCTGGCGGATGATGGTGAGATCACTCGGCGTCGAGCGCTGGAGGCGACGCCACGCGTTTTGCGTGATCGCATCGCGTTCCGGCTTCGAGCCAGCCACGCGTTGCAGAGAGGAAAAGCTCGACAGGAAGGTATCGAAGCGGCTGCGATACGCCTCCGGCAGCAGCGGCGCGTTCACCGCCTCTTGAAGGTAATGCCGCGCCAGTTTCCAATCCTCAGCACTCTCCGCGATGCGGGCGAGGAAGAGCGAGTAGATCGATGATTTGTCCATCGTCTGCCGTGGCAAGCCCTCGCCGAGTGCGAGCGCCTCGTGATAGCGTTGTTTACCCTTCAACTTGTCCGTCACATCCCAGATGGCCGCCGTGCGCATCACCTTCGAGCGACCGAGCTGCCTCAGCTCGTCTTCGCTGAATCGAAACCCCTCCGCATCGACCAGCATCGACACGCAGGCATGCACCAGCCGCTCCCGCGCCGCGATGACCTCCGGCATCAAGGCTCCCGGCGCGGCCCATGCGATCGCATCGCTCATGCCGTGGCTGCGCAACGTCATCCACAGCAGGCAAAACTGGCCTTCCAGTGTGCCTTGATCGCCTTGCAGCATCGTTTGCAGCAGCTTGCGGAATTCCTCACCTTCACCGCTGTAATGCAGCGCCCAGAGTTTTTCCCAGTCCGAGTGCAAACCAGTGCTCCACTGCCGGATCCACGCCTCGAGCGACTTGCCACCGCTTTGTGTCTTCAGCTTCGACAGCTCCTCAATCGCCCGCAAACGCACCAGCGCCGCATCCTCCGGCACCTCGGCGAATTCCGGCCTCGGCATCGAGAGAAAGGTGCGCAGCTTCTCGATCTCCAGCTTTTCAATACCCGGCGCAAAATCCAGCAACGGAGCCAGATCGCTCACCGGACTCTTCGCGCCTGATTTTCGGCCATCGCTCAGCGGCAGCGGACCGCGCATGCCGGTGCGGGTGATCATGGCCTTCGTTTTGAGCGCCAAAATCTGCTCCAGATGCTTCTCCGCGCCTGCGGTGTCCGCAAAGCGCAGACACTTCAAAGCCAGGCGCAGCAGCGAGCGGGTATCCCACGACTGCACCTTCACCACCTGCTCATACACACGCTTCTCCGCCTCGTCCTGGCCGGTCGTTTGATAATGCTTCGCCAGCTCATCGAGCGCCTTCACATCCTGCGAGAAGCGGCTTTCCAGCCGACGCCGCACACGATCCGCCTCATCAATCTGAAACGTCTGCTCCAGCAGCTCCACCAAACGACGCGACTCCGCCGCCAGCTCCTGCGGTGGCGAGGCAGCGGCGATCTGCTTCTGGAAATAGATCGCCGATTTCACATCACCCACCTTCAGCGCCGCCTCGCGAAGCTGGTCGAGCGAGAAAGGCGTCTCCGGTGCGGTGTAATACGCCTGCTTCATGCTCGCGAAGGCCTTGGCATGATCTCCCTGCCGCTCCGCCACCATCGCCAGCGCCTCGTGGTAAAAGCCATCGAAAAGGTGACGCTGCAAAAGACCGCGCAACGCATTCTCCACGAGCTGCAGCCGGTCCTTCACCACACTCGGAGCCAGCTCGCCGCCGCTCGCATCGGAGAAGGTCAGGCGGTCCACGCAGCGGCTGAGCATCTCGCGACGCCGCTTGATGTCCGTCTCACGTTCCAAAATCAGCGCCTGCGTCTGCACGAAATTTTCCAGCCTGTTCAAACGCAGCAGCAGATCCGCATGCCGCTCCATCAGCGCTGCGGCGGTGGTTCCCTCCGCCCGCTTCACCGCTGCTTTCCAAAGCGCCAGCACATCGTCCGTGCGGCGTTGCAGCAGATACACCTGCGTTAGTGCCGAAAGGATCTGCTCGGACTCCGGCATGTCGCGATAAGCTCTTTCGAGCAACTTCGCCGCCATCAGACCCGGCACCGGCGAGGTGCCCATCATCCGCCAGCCCGCGCCACCGACCTCTGCCGTGGCACGACGCTCGCTTTCGAGCATCAACTCGCTCAAACGCAGCGTGTGACGCACGCGACCCGCCACATCCGTCTCGATCAGACGCTTCAACTGCCGCTCCTGCAGCGCCAGATTTTCATCCGCTACGGCCAGATCGAGCTTCAACTGCTCCACGGCGGGTGAGAGCGGCTTCAGCCCGCCTTTCGCATCGAATTCGAGGTTTTGAAGAATGGCGTAACCATCCTCCTTGTGCTGCGTGCGCACCGCCCACCACAGCGCCCGGAAGCGTTCCGCCTCGCTTCCCTTGGCCGCAAGCGCCGCCAGCTCCCGCGCCTTGTCCTCGACGGCTTCGGGGAAGGTTTCGCGATTCTGGTTTTCAGGCTCGTCGGAGCCAAAACCAGCTCCGGTGAAGGCATTGGGCAAAGTGAACTCCGAGGTCTTCTGGCCCTTTTGCGTCGATTCGTCCTTCCCGCCCATCAAAATCGAAAACAGACGTTCATCGGCATCGATGCGTTCTTCATCCGTCGTGCTCGCCGACCATGCTTTTTCGATCCACTCAGCCGCTTCATCATTGTCACCCTGCTCCGCGAGTAGATCCGCGAGCCTCAACCACGCATCACGACCCGCATCCGGCTTCGACACGGATTCACGAGCCAGCATGATGGCGCTGTCGAGGTTGTTGCTGGAGGCGAGAAAGGCCGCCGCATCACCGAGACGCTTCTGACGCTCCGCGTCGTTGGCCGCGCCGTTGGTGAATTCACGCAGCAGCTTGTCCTCCGCCGCCACATCGCGACGCGCCCGATAGTAAGCCGCCAGCTCGAAGACCGCTTCCGTCATCTGCGGATCACGATCCACGCGACCGCGCAGGATCTTTTCGATCACCGCATCGAGGGATCGAGACTGTGCAAACACGAGCACCTGCTTCTCCACCTCCCCATCGGCCTGCGTATCGAGCAGCTTCACCAGCCTCGTGATAGCCGCCGCAGGATCAACACTGCGCAGATCCGCCTCGCAGCGCAGCAAAACCACCGCCGGCAAATCGCTGCCATCGTTTTTGAGCCGTTCATCGAGCAGCTTCGCCGCCTCCGCCGCGCTCTCATGGTCGAGCAAAGCCCGCACGAGCTCCCAGCGATAGTCTTCCACCTGCGGCACGGCCTTCACCAGCTCGCGCAGCCATTTCACCTGCTCGTCCACCTCCACGGTGAGATCAAAAAAACGCGTCGCATCCCACAGCGCCTGCTCCGAGGGCGGCTGCGCCTTCGCGGCGGTCAGCAGCGCCTTTTGCAAATCCTCGAGCATGCCGAAGCGCTCATGCAGTCGCACCCGGCGACGAAAGAAATCAAAGTAGCGACCATCGCGGAAATGCAGCAGCGCTAGGCCGTCACGCAGCGCCTTGTCCGCCTTCGCGAACTGGTCCGCGTGCTCATAAATGCGGGCAAGGTCGTAAAGCGCATCGAGCCGGCGTTGCGGGTCTTTTTGATCCGCCAGCTTCGAGAAGAAAGCGCCTGCCCGATCTGGAAAACCCGCCTGGAGGAGCAACTGCGCCACCTGCCGTGCCAACGTAAAATCCTCCGGCTGCATCTGCGCCGCCTTTTCCCATGCTTCCGCAGCTTCCGCGTTCTTGCCGATGCCCAGTGAGAGATTGCCGATCTCAATCCACACCGCCGTGCTCGCTGATTTTTCCGCCAGACGCTTCAACAAGGCCACCGCCTCCTCCGGCTGCTTCAGCTCCACCGCCACATCCGCCCGGCCCCGCATCGCAAACACATTCGCCGCGTCCAGCTTGAGCACCTCGTCATACTTCGCCGCCGCCGCCTTCAGGTCACCGGCACGCCGCAGCAGATGCCCATGCACCAGCAGCACGCTCGGATGCCTCGACGAGGCCGCCTGCGCCGCCACATTCTCCACCAGCAGCTTCGTGGACTCATGCTTCTCATATAGCGTCCACAGCAGCTCGACGACGCGGCCATACTCCGGCTGCTGCACCAGCAGCGAGAGATACTCATTCGCCAGCCTCGTATCCCGCTCCGCCCACGGCTTCGGCGCATTTTGACCATTCGCCGAAACAACCAATACCGCCGCCGCCATGAGGCAGCGAAGGTGAAAAGCCAGTCCCGGAGTGTTTCGCATCACGCGGCCGATCATAGGCCGCCACGAGGCTGCCGCCAAGCCCCGATGATGACATTCCTCGGCTGGCTATATGCGCCATCGATGCAGCTAGCCAGACGCACTCTTTGGTTGAGCAATGATTGGGATGACGGCGCCGTTCGCCCATGCCCCAGCGATCCAAGAAGCCCAACATCGAAAAGCCGGACCTTGAAGAGCGTCTCGCCAGGGGACGCGCCAGGCCGGACGCACGCTTCACGACACGGCCGTCCGCTGCGGATATGCCGTCCGCTTACGGCAGTCTTCTGAACGAAATCAAAGGCCGGGTCCAACGCGCCCGGCTGCGCACCGTTCTCGCCGCCAATGCATCCATGGTTCTTGCCTATTGGGACATCGGGCAGGTCATTCTCGCCCGTCAGGAGGCTGCAGGATGGGGCGCAAAGATCATCGACCGCCTCTCCGCCGATCTCCGCGAAGCCTTTCCTGACATGCAGGGCCTCTCACCGCGTAATCTCAAATACATGCGGGCCTTTGCTGCCGCCTGGCCTGATGAGTCAATTGTGCAACGGGTGGTTGCACAATTGCCCTGGAAACAAAACATCGCGCTGCTCGACAAGCTCAAGCAGCCCGAGGAACGCCTTTGGTATGCCAGGAAAACACTGGAGCACGGCTGGTCGCAACCGATCCTGTGCCTGCAAATCGAGGGACGGCTCCACCACCGGGAAGGCAGGGCGCAGTCGAACTTTGACCTCACTCTCCCGCCAGCCGACTCCGACCTCGCAACACAGATTTTCAAAGACCCGTATCTCTTCGATTTCGTCGGCACTGATGATCCTCGCAGGGAGCGTGAGATCGAGCAGATGCTGGTGGACCACATTCAGCGATTCCTCCTCGAGCTGGGAGCAGGTTTCGCCTTTGTCGGGCGTCAGGTGCATCTTGAGGTGGGCAGCCAGGACTTTTATATCGACCTGCTTTTTTATCATCTCAAACTGCGGCGCTACGTCGTCGTGGAGTTGAAAAACCGGGCTTTTCAGGCAGGAGATGCCGGCCAGATGAATCTCTACCTTTCTGCGGCGGATGACCTTCTGAAACATCCTGATGACCAGCCCACAATCGGACTTCTTCTTTGCAAGGGGCAGGACAAGATGGTGGTTGAGTATGCTTTGCGCGGCCTTGATAAACCCATCGGAGTAGCGGGATGGGCCACGCAGCTCCTGAACCGGCTTCCGGCTGAATTGCAATCCAGTCTCCCCACGGTGAAGCAGATCGAGGCGGAGCTGGCCTTGGTGTCCAAAGCCAAAAAACCTGCAAAAAAATCACGCTCATGATCAAGCGCATCCGCGCCTCAATCCCGCTTTGAACCTTCGTCGTGGCTCTCAAAGAGATTGAGAGCTTCCTGCTTCGCCTCATGCGCCTTTCGCGCTTTCAAAGCCACCAAGAAAGCCAGCAGCCCGATCACCGCCGCGCTGAAAAACGGCGCACCAGGCACCTGCACCGCCCTTTTCGCATCAATGAAGTGGCTGAAGAGCTGCGTGGCGATCAGCGGCCCGATGATGCCGGAGATGCTTTCCAGACTCGTGATGGCTCCTTGCATCGTGCCTTGCTCATCATCACCCACGGAATTCGAGATCAAACTCTGCACCGCAGGTCCCGCCAGCCCGCCGAGCGAGCCGATCACGATCATGACGTAGATCATCCAGCCGCTGGAGGCCAGCCCGTAGCCGATGTAGGCGATAACCGCCACCGCCAGCCCGATCAAGGCCGTGCGCCAGTCGCCCACCTTGGCCGTCACCTTACCCGTGAGCCATGCGGCCACAAACGCCGCGCACAAGCCAACCGCCGCGAGCGACACGCCATTCCACAGCGGCGTCCAGCCATAGCGATGCTCCGTGTAGAGCACCCACACGCTCGGATACACCGTGTGCGCGATGAACGACAGCAACGCGCACACCGCCAGCCACAGCACGCGTGGACGGCTGCGCAGGCAATAGATCGCGCCAAACGGATTCGCACGCGTCCAGTCGATGGCGCGACGATTTTCCACCTTCAGCGACTCCGGCAGGATGAACCAGCCGTAAAGCCAGTTCGCCGCCGTAAGCGCCGCCGCCGCGTAAAACGGCACCCGCGTTCCAAACTGCCCCAGCGTGCCGCCAATCAGCGGCCCGATGATGAAGCCGATGCCAAACGCCGCGCCCATCAGCCCGAAGTTCGCCGCCCGTTTCTCCGGTGGGCTCACATCCGCGATGTAAGCCGTCGCGGCCGAGAAATTCGCCCCCGTGATACCCGCAATGATCCTTCCCGCCACAAACCACGCCATCGTCGGCGCAAAAGCCAGCAGCAGGTAATCCAGCGCCAGCCCAAACTGCGAAATCAAGATCACCGGCCGCCTTCCAACCTTATCCGAAAGACATCCGAGCAGCGGCGCAAAGGCGAACTGCATCATCGCATACAACGCACTCAACCATCCCGCCGCCTGGGAAGCCGCCGCCGTGTCTCCACCGCTGAACTCTTTGACCAGCTTCGGCAGAATCGGCACGATCAGCCCGATGCCGAGAATATCGAGCGTGAGCGTGATGAGGATGAAGCCCAGTGCAGGCGTGCGATTGGAAGACATGAGCGCGTGCGCCGCCTCTCGCGGCTCGCTGAGGCGAAATCAAGCGGTCTCAGATCAACGCAGCCTCAGCCCATGCTGCTGCCAGAATCCAGCCAGCGCCGCGTGCGAGCCGTGGAAGACATTTCGCTCCGCCGGGCGGTCGAGATTGCCAAAGTACGGCGAGAAGCGGTAGCGGCCATGGTTGTACACCTTCGGCCGCGAGCGTCCGCCCTGCCAATCGACACCGCCGTATTGCCACATCGTCCAGTTGGACCACACATCATACTGATCGACCAGTCCGGCGGGATTGCCCGGAGCCGGATAAACCGGTCCCGCGCCGCTATCGTGCGCATACAAAGCCAGCCAGTAAGGCATGCGGCGCAGCTTCGCCTTCGACGCCGCGTCCGCGCCACTGAGCGTCTGCTTGAGCTGCATGCTGTTCTCCAAATAAGCCACCGGCACAACGCCCGTGCGTGCCTCCACGCGATCCATGAACCGCAGGATCGACGATAACGGCAGATCCCCATCAAAATCACCGCACAACAACAACGCCGGCGCACTCCACGCACGACTGCGAGCCAGCGACATCGCCCGATTCACAAACTGATCCGCCTGCGCTACCGCATCCACATGCCTCTGCACGCGGTAGTAGATCCCCGGCAGCATCCCCTCGCGATCCGCCGACGCCAAAAAGTTCGCGCACTTCTCATCCAAATTACCGCCCTTCCCTGCCCTCGCGATCAGCCCGCTCGCTCCATTCGCCCGCAAAGCCGAGACATCATGCTCCGAGAAGCTCCGTCCTTCCCGCTGCCTCTCCTTTGGATCATACGCCGACACATTGATGATCTGCGGCATGCCAAAACCCGACGACGGAGGCAAACTCCCCGGCGTGCTGCCGGGCTGGCTGCTGCAACTGGCGAGGAAAAGAATGAGCGGAAGAAGGAGATTCTTCATGTGCAGGAGACTAGGCAGCAACCGCAGTCTGCCAAGCACTCTACATTCCCTGCCACCCTAACGGCTGCGGTAGCTCAAAGCCCGCAAACTCGATGTGGAGCACCCGGCGGCGGTGTTCACTCATCGAACGCGAGGAGGAATGAAGCAGCAGGGGCCGCAACAACAATGCATCACCGGCTTTGGCGGTGCAAAGCACCTCTGTGTGTGTTTCGCGGCATCGTGCTATGCTCTCGGCATGCAATCGGCCCAGCCGATGCGTGCCAGGCAGCACTCGCAGTGCGCCATTGTCCGCATCGGCATCATCCAGGTGCAAGCGCACCGTCAGCATCTGCTCCAGGCATTCCACCGGCGGCTGCACATGCGGCGTACCATCTTTCACACTCCACGGCCCCCATCCTGGCACCTCGATGCGTTCCTTGAGGGCCAGCGTGATGTCTTGATGCCAGGCAACGAGCCAGTTCGTCTCCGGCCTCTTGTCAAAAAAGATGCCGCGCACCGCCACAGGCTCGGCAGGTAGATGCGGACGCACCAGATCCGCCAGCAGCGACTGAGCGAGCCTCATCACCTCCGGCACACGCAGCATCCCGCGAGTGCCCGCGCCATCTGCATCACCCAAAAGGTCCCACAAAGCCCTGCAAGCCACCTCATCGAGCAACTTTGGCACGATGGCGAATCCTTGGGTATCGAGGTCATCGCGGTAGTTCATTTGGCACTGCTTGGTTTGAATCGCTTCGTGCCCTGATGCGCACCTCATCAAAAAGCACACCAAGAATACTCACGAAGAGGAAAACGCTATTCGCAGGGCCAGCTCGCAGGCAATTGATACTTCTGGCAGCCTCTTGGTTTGGCGATTGAATGAATCGTTATCAGCGTCCAACATCGTGACCTCGCCTGAATGACTGCTCCCAATCTCGACACCATCGCCCTCATCGCCGGAAACGGCATCTATCCGGAGACCTTTGTCGCGGCAGCGAGGAAGGCGGGCGTGAAAAAGCTCGTCGCTGCCGCCTTTGACACTGAGACGAAGCCCGAGCTGGCGGGGATGGTAGATGCGATTGAGTGGTTCCGCGTCGGCCAGCTCGGGAAGATGATCTCCTTCTTCAAAAAGGAAGGTGTCACTCAGACGGTGATGGTAGGCCAGATCGCCCCGAAGAACCTCTTCGACCTGCGCCCCGACCTTCGCACGCTCATCATGATGGCACGACTAAAGCAGCGGAACGCCGAGACGCTCTTCGGCGGTATCGCGAACGAATTGGCGAAGGACGGCATCTCTCTACTGCCCGCCACCACCTTTCTCAAAGACCTCATACCTGGCTCTGGTCATGTCGCAGGACCGCAGATCAAAAAACGCCGCCAAGAAGATGCCGAATACGGCTTTAAGATCGCCAAGGAGAGCAGCCGCCTCGACATCGGTCAGACGGTGGTCGTCAAAAATGGCACCGTGCTCGCCGTGGAGGCCTTTGAGGGTACCAACGAGGCCGTGAAGCGCGGCGGTGCCCTCGGACGTGGCGGCGCGACGATGGTCAAAGTCTCCAAACCGAATCAAGACATGCGTTTCGACGTGCCTGTCGTAGGCCCCGACACCATCCGCACGGCCGCGAGTGCCGGAGTGGACCTCATCACCGTCGAGGCGGGCATGACCTTGTTGCTTGGGCGCGAGGAAGTTCTGAAACTTTGCGCCGATCTGAAGGTCAGCGTGATCGCCATTGGATAGATCCAGCCTTGAGCGTCATTATTCAGCGGCCATGAAACGATACCTGGCCTTCTTTGTCTTTTCCCTTCAACTCCAAGCCGCAGAGCCTCCATCATGCGAATGGGTCTTCAGCGGCGGTGGAAGTGGGCATGACAAGACGCGGGCGGTCACGACGGATCGTGCGGGGAATGTGTTTCTCGCCTCCGAGTGCGTGGGGGATGCGACGTTTGGCGATCAGCAGCACAAAACCGCCGGTGAGATGGACATGTGCCTGACGAAGCTCGATGCCGCAGGCAAACCGCTATGGGTGAGTGGCTTTGGCGGCAGCAAGACGGATCGAGCGTATGGCGTGATCACGGATGCGGCGGGGAATGCGTATGTCACGGGGCACTTCGAAAGCACGGACGTGATGGTGAATGGAGAGAAGCTGCCGAATGCGGGTAACTTCGATGCCTTCACGGCGAAGTTCGCACCCGATGGCAAGCTGCTGTGGGTGCGAGTGAAAGGTGGTGAGGGTTCCGATTATGGACACGGCATCGCCATCGACTCGAAGGGGCATGTCGTCATCACCGGCGCGATCGGCGGCCAGTTCTTTTGCACGAAGTATGACGCGGAAGGCCGCGAGATCTGGCATCGCTCTCCTTCAGGAAAGGTCTCCGGCAGCGGTCACGGCATCGCGATGGATGGGAAGGACCACATCTACCTCGGTGGCAGCGCTTCGGGCGCAGGGGCCTTTGGTAAAATCGCCATCGAATCCAAAACGAGCGCCGCGCTAGTGCTGAAACTCACCCCGGAAGGCGAGGGCGAATGGGTGAACCTCATCCCGGGCACCACGAGCGCCATTTATCACGAGATCGCGTGCGATTCGCAGGGTCGCGTGTGGGGCGCAGGCATGTTCAAGGGCAGCGTGAATGTGGCAGGCCAGACGTTTCAATGCAGCGGTAAAGATTACGACGGCCTCATCGTGCATCTCGATGTCGAAGGCCAGGTGCAGTGGGCGCGGCATCTGCATGGTCCAGGCACCGATTACTGCCTCGGCGTGACCACCGATGATCACGGCACCTCCTTTGTGTGCGGCGATTTCAATCAAGACACCGTGCTCGCCGGTCACGCCCTCACTACTCGCGGCAGCGGCGACATCTTTCTCGCCGCGTTTGATGTGAAAGGCGGCCTCACCTGGGTGCAGCAGGCCGGCGGCAAGCAAAACGACAACGCCTACCCCATCACCTTCCGCGCTCCCGATGAACTCATCATCGCCGGAGCCCTCTCCACACCTGCCACCTTCGGCTCCCACGAAGTGACGATTTCCGCTTCGAGTGATTTGTATGCCGCGAAGTGGAAGCTGAAGGCGGTGAAGTGATCCAAGCATCTGCCTATTCTTCTCAATGAAACGTCTTCTCGCTTTTCTCCTCGTCGCGACTTCCGCACTTCATGCGCTTGATCTGACTTTGACCTTGCCGCTCGATTACCAAGTCGTGCAGCGCAGCAGTCCCGGGAAAGGGTTGCTGCGCATCGCGGGGGAGTTGTCGGAGGCGGTGGCTTTGCCGGATTTGGCGATGGAGGCGCGGCTGATGGGCGAGAAGGATCAAACCTCGTGGCAACGCATGGGCGGCTCGGTGTCGGGGAAGAAGCTGTCGGGCGCTGTCGAGGTGCCTGCGGGTGGTTGGTGGCGGCTGGAGGTGCGGGTTTTGCAGGGTGGAAAGCAACTCGCGCTCGGCAGCGTGGCGCATGTGGGCATCGGCGAGGTGTTTGTGATCGCGGGGCAGTCGAACTCGGCGAATCACGGCCAGGAAAAGCAGACGACGAAGACGCGGCGCGTGGCGTCGTTCGATGGGAAGGAGTGGCGCATCGCGGATGATCCGCAGCCGGGGGCGAGTGGTGGTGGCGGCAGTTTCATCCCGCCGTTTGCGGATGCGGTCGCGACCAAGGAGAATGTGCCCGTGGGCATCCTCGCGTGTGGGATCGGTGCCACGAGTGTGCGCGAGTGGTTGCCAAAAGGTGCGACGTTTCCAAATCCGCCGACGCTGGTGAGTCGCGTGGAGCAGCTTCCAGATGGAAAGTGGGCCAGCAAAGGCGCGGCGTATGACGCTTTCATCGCGCGGATGAAGTCGGTGCCGCCGCAGGGCTTCCGCGCCGTGCTCTGGCATCAGGGCGAGAGCGATGCGAACCAAAAGGACGCCACTCGCACGTTGCCAGGCAAACTTTACCGCGAGTCTTTGGAGAAGATCATCCGTGAGTCGCGACGCGCCATCGGCTGGGACGCGCCGTGGTTCGTGGCGCAGGCGAGTTATCATGTGCCCGGCGATGAAGGCAGCGACGACATCCGCGCCGCGCAGGCCTCTCTTTGGAAGGATGGCCTCGCATTCGAAGGCCCCGACTCCGATGCGCTGAAAGGCAAACTCCGCGAGCGCGATGGCCAAGGCGTTCACTTCAGCGGCCCCGGCTTGCGTGAGCATGGTGCGAAGTGGGCGGAGAAGGTCATCCCTTGGCTCGATGCGCAATGGACCACGCCACGCCAGGCCAACGGCGGCACGGAGTGGAGTGATTTCGCGCAACTACCCGAATGCCACAGCCTCGGCTGGGTGAGCGCGAACGTGCAGTCAAAGGACACGAAGAGCTGGAACGGCGTGCTCGATGAAGCGAAGTGGGGCACGCCTGATCCGCAGCAGGTCGTCAGCCGCAACTGGGACTGGAAAGTGAGCGACGAGCAATGGCGCGAGGCCGTGAAGCAAAAAGGCGAAGGCAAACGCGAGGAAGTGGCCTTCGATCTCTGGCTGCCGGAGGGCATCGAAAGCGTGAAAGGCATCGTCGTCATGTCCGGTCACGGCAGCGGCGAAGGTCTCTTCAAGCGTGCTGACCTGCGAAAGCTCGCGCAGGAACTGGGGCTCGCGTTGTTCAAGTTCACCGGCAATCCGATGCAGCGCGGCTTTTGGCCGAGAAGCCTGCTTTTCGATCACTTGAAGGCTTTTGGCACCAAAAGCAGTCATCCTGAGCTCGAGCACGCACCGCTCTTTTTATACGGTCACTCGAACGGAACCGGCTTTTCGGCCATTTTTGCCTCGTACGAGCCGCAGCGTGTCTGGGGCTTCGTTTCGATGCGTCCCGGCACCACGTTTCAGGTGTATCAGCCCGGCGCGGCGCAGGTGCCCGGCCTCGTCATCTTCGGCGAGGACGATCCTTTCCTCGCCCGGCCATCCAAAGAAGAAAACCTCGCCGTGGTGCCCGCGCTGCGAAAAAACCATCGCGCCCTCTGGAGCATCGCCATCGAGCCGAAAACCGGTCACGGCCCAGGCGAGAAAACCTGGCCGCTCGTGTTCAGTTTCCTGCGTCACAGCTTCACCGCCCGCGTCCCCGCCGATGCCGATGCCCGAAAAGGCCCCGTGAAGCTCCTCACGCCCGTTCTTGAGAGCGGTCACCTCGGTGCCAACTGGCAAACCAAGCCCGGCGGCTACCAAAAGCTCATCACCGCTCCCTTTGCCGAATTCACCGGCGACAAATCCACCGCCTCCTGGTTGCTCAATGCCGACTATGCGAAGGATTGGCAGGCGTTTCAGCGCGAGGGCGAAATCAATCAATCCCACTGAAAAGAAAACTCATGAAACACATCCACCTCATCACGCTCTTCGCGTTCACCGCTCTCGGCTGCTCGTCACTTTCCGCCGCCGACTTCCGTGTCGCCTCGGCGATTTCCGACCACATGGTGCTTCAGCGTGAGAAGCCCGTCGCCGTCTGGGGATGGGCGGATGCGGGGGAAAGCGTGACGGTTTCCTTTGCGGGTCAGTCGAAGTCCGCTACGACGGGCACGGATGGCAAATGGTCGCTCAAGCTGGAGGCGCTGGCCGCCAGTGCTGAGCCTCGCACGCTCGTCGTAACGGGAAAGGGCGGACACAAGGTCGAGGTGAAGGATGTGCTCGTGGGTGAGGTTTGGCTCGGTTCCGGCCAGTCGAACATGGCGATGACGGTTGCGGGTTGTTACCACTTCGATGAGGAAAAGGCGGCAGCGAAGTTCCCGCTGATTCGTCATTATCGCGAAAGCTCCGGCCCGGCTGAGCAGCCGCAGGCCGAGGGCAAAGGCATATGGCAAACATGCACGCCGGACACGGTCGGGGGCTTCTCTGCCGCGCTGTATTTCTTTGGTCGGGAGATCCACAAAGAAGTCGGCGTGCCTGTCGGCCTCATCAACACGTCCGTCGGCGGCACGCCCATCGAGTCATGGGTCGCCGCCGAGGTGCAGTCCTCCGATTCCGAAACGAAGTCGAACTACGACACGCGGCTGGACGCACACCGGAAGTTCGATCCCGCACAGGCACCCGCTTTGCATCAAAAGCAGCTCGCTATCTGGAAAGCTGCGTCGGAGAAGGCGAAAGCCAACGGCACTTCCTTCGTCGTCCCCGCACCGAAGGACCCGCTGGCGATGTGGAAGCTCAAAGGTGGCCCCGCTGGTCTCTACAATGGCAAGGTGGTCAACCTCGTGCCCTACACCCTGCGTGGCATGCTTTGGTATCAAGGCGAAGGCAATGCCAACAGCAATCCCGGCCTCTACCACAAGCAGCTCACGCAGCTCGTCACGAGCTGGCGCACGCTTTGGCAGGAAGAAGTGCCCTTCGCATGGGTGCAGCTCCCGAACTTCACTGCACCCGGCGAGGGCTGGCCGCGCGTGCGTGAATCCATGCTGAAGACGCTCGCTTTACCCAAGACCGGCATGGCCATCACCATCGACCTCGGCGATGCGAAGGACATCCATCCGAAGAACAAGCAAGATGTCGGCAAACGTCTCTCCTTCTGGGCGCTGGGCACCATCTATGGCAAAAACGTCCCCGCCATCAGTGGCCCGCTGCCCTCAGGCTCCACCATCAGCGGCAGTGCGATCACCGTTTCGTTCAAGCATGCCAACGGCGGCCTGAAATCCATCACCGGAGGTCCACTCACCGGTTTCCAAATCGCCGCCGCCGATCAGCAATGGAAGCCCGCCGAAGCCAAGATCGTCGGAGAAACGGTCGTCGTCAGCAGCCCCGAGGTCGCTCAGCCAGTCGCCGTTCGTTACGCCTGGAAAGACTGGCCCGACGACAGCCTCGCCAACGGCGCTGGATTGCCTGCCTCGCCTTTCCGCACGGATGACTGGCCTGTGCCTGCGGTGAAGAAGTGAAGCTCGAAAGGATTGGGAATCACTGTCCGAGTTCGCTGCGAAATCAGACACGGGTTTGGCCGTAATGCGTTCGCTCCCTTCCCGTATCCTCATCTGCTTTTGATAAAACCTCCGATCTAATGAAACCCACCCTCACATTCGGCATCGCCTTGCTACTCGCGCAGTTGGTCGCGCTGCACGCCGCCGAGCCTGCCACCCAGCCCGCTTGGGGCGATCAAGGGGACGGCACCTATCGCAATCCCATTTTGTGGGCGGATTTCAATAACCCGTGTGTGTTCAAGGCGGGCGGCACTTTCTATCTGACCTGCGCCTCGCATCACTTCATGGGCATGCCGTTGCTGGCGTCGAAGGATCTGGTCAACTGGACGCACGCTGGGCGCATCTACTCGCGACTCGGTGGGGTTCATGCGGACTTCACTTTCCCCGGCAAGGCGTGTTCCGCTGGATCGCAGGATGGCGAGGTGGGGTTCTTTCGTGGCACGTATTACCTGTTCAACTGGAGCACGAAATACCGGGGCTTTGTCTGCAAGGCCGCTGCGCCGGAAGGCCCGTGGAGTGAGCCGGTGAGCCTTTCGGAAAAGATCGTGGGCGACTTCGAAGACCCGTGTCCGTTTTGGGATGAGGATGGCAAAGGCTACTTGTTCCTGTTGGGCAATCCGGGGGCGCTGCGGATCTATCGCTTGAACGACACCTTCGATGCCATCGTGGACCAAGGCACGATCTTGATCGATGACATCCCGCCCAAGGGACCGCAGGTGTTCAAGCGCAACGGCTTCTACTACATCTCCGTCGCCTCCACCGGTAAGAACAAAGACAAGGCGCAATATGTCTATCGTTCCAAGTCGCTCTACGGTCCCTATGAGAGCAGGAAGCTCTTCCACGCAGGCAAGGCCGACATCAATGCCGCGCAGGGATCGCTCGTCGAAGTCAGTGGCGACCGCTGGGCCTTCCTGCATCACGACTACAACCTCTTCGCCACCTATGGCCGCCGTCTCTACCTTGAGCCTGCGGGTTGGACGGCTGATGGATGGCCGTGGATTGGCGTTGATGCTGACGGCGATGGAATCGGCGAACCCGTAGGCCTCACCGAGCCCTACGCCAAGCCCGCGCTGCCAATCCAACCCATCAATGCGGCGGACCCTTCCGATGAGTTTGAAGCGAGCATGCTCGGCGGTCAGTGGGCCTGGAATCACGACCCCGATGACTTGCGCTGGTCGCTCACCGCGAGGCCGGGACACCTGCGATTGACGGCGCGGCATCTGAACACGCAAGGCGGTGTTTCCCAATTTGGCCGAACGAAGGTCAACTATCGCGATGACCATCTCCTCTTTGCCTACAACACGCTCGTCCAGCGCCTCTACGGAGCCGAGTCTGACATCGTCACGAAGCTCGACACCACGAACATGATCGATGGCCAATGCGCCGGACTCTGCACGATGATCGACGACTACACTTGGATCGGAGTCGCCAAGGAGGGCGGCGTCAAACGCATCCGCTTTGCCAAAGGCACCGCCACTTCCGGCCCTGGCGCATTCACCGATGGTCCAGAACTCAAACAAGACGCCATTTGGTTGAAGCTCGAACACCGTCACTACAAAGGCAGCATGCTCTACAGCCTCGACGGCGAACACTTCGAGCCGCTGGGTGATCGCGACTACCCCTACCGCACCGCGTGGTATGAGGGCACCAAGGTCGGCCTGTTTTCCTACAACCTGTCATCGGCAGCAGAAGGCGGTCACGCGGACTTTGATTTCATCCACCAGCAGCACGACGGACCAAAAACAGCGCGCAAAGAATGAGGATTAGCATTCTCCGCTCATCTCAACCGTTCACTCCACCCATCACCATGAAGCAACTCCTCCTCTCCCTGCTCCTGCTTGCCAGCACCGCCCACAGCCATGAACCCGCAGCGCCCGCGCCCAAGGGCAACGGACTCAAAGTGCTCGTGTATTCCAACACTGGCTACTATCGCCATCCCGAAACTCCGAAGATCAATCGCTGGCTCGTCCTGCTCGGTCATGAGCACGGCTTCGAGGTGGACGTGACGGAGCATTGGAAAGACATGCGTGCGGAGGAACTGAGCCGCTACGACGTGCTCGTGCTCAACAACGCCAACGAACTCGATAAGGTGCTGCCCGAGGAACAGCGCAAGTCGGTGGAGGAATGGTTCACCAAGGGTGGCAAAGGCATCGTCGGCCTGCATGCCGCGCTGGTGCATCAGACGAAGTGGCCGTGGCTGAATGTGCTCGGCGGATGCGACTTCAATAGCGACTCCGACTTCAGCAAAGCCAAGGTCACCATCGATCCCGCCGCGAAGGATCATCCTGCCGTCAAAGGCCAGCCCGCCGAGTTCTGGATCGAAGCCGATTGGACCAATCACGACCGCGCCGTCACCGGCCAGCCCGGTTTCAACGTCCTCATGCGCGTGGACGAGACCACTTACACGCCGGTGCGCGACTATTTCAAAACCCGCAACGGCAAGCCCATGGGCGCGGATCATCCCATCGCCTGGACGCACGAACCCGCGACCGGCGGTCGCTTCTTCTACACCGAGTTCGGCCACGACCTGCGCTCGCTCAGCACGCCCTTCGCGCGGCAGCATGTGCTCGAAGGCATCAAGTGGGCCGCGAAGGTGACGGTGATCCCTGCCAATCAAAAATAGCAGATTGAACCATGAAACACGCCCTCACCCTCCTCACCGCCCTGCTGCTCACGCCGCTGGCCGCGCTGCACGCTGCCGACTTCCTGCTAGTCGCGAAGGACAATCCACCCGTGCCGATCATCGTTTTCAAAGACGCGCCGCCACGCACACGCGATGCAGCGGTGACGCTGGCGGACTACATCGCGAAGATCAGCGGTCAGAAGCCGGAGGTGATCGATGGCGAACCAAAGGCAATGCCGGAGCGGGCCATCTGGATCGGCGTGCAGCCGGTGGTGAAATCTCTCTTCCCGAAAACCGACTTCGATTTCAAGCAGCCGGAGGAAACGCTCATCGTCGCGAATGAAAAACATCTCGTCATTGCCGGGCGGGATCGGTGGAACCCCGCGCACATGGAGGCTAAGGGCCGTCTGGCGATGAAGACCGGCGTCCAGCAGGAATATGGTACCGCGAACGCCGTGTATTCCTTCATCCAGGAGCAGCTCGGCGTGCGCTGGCTGTGGCCGGAGGAGGAGGACGTCATTACTCGCGACAGCATCGCCATCGCGCCGATGGAGCGGCGTTATGCGCCGTCCATCCGCTCGCGTGGCGGCATGTTGACCAAAACTTCGCTGGGCGACAACAAAGAGTCCGGCGAAGAGTTGTGGGCGCGGTTCCAGCGCGTGCAGCTCGACTCCATGGATATCTCCGGCGGGCATGGTTTCGGCGATTGGTGGGAGAAGTATGGTGCGGAGCATCCCGACTACTTCGCCGCCGCGCCGGACGGCACGCGCACGGCGGTCAAACCCAGCGTCAGCAACACCAAACTCTGCGCCTCCAATCCCAAGGTCTGGCAGCAATGGATCGAAGACACCGCCGCGCTGGTGCAAGCCGATCCGCTGCTGCGCATCATCAATGTCTCGCCGAACGACGGCTACACCAGCGGCCACTGCACTTGTGCCAACTGCCGCGCCTGGGATCATCCCGACGGTGAAAAGGTGGAGTGGGGCTTCGGCGGCGGCGTGAAGATCCAAGGCGTGTCACAGACCGATCGCGACGTGCGTTTTGCCAACACCCTCGCCCGCCTGTTGAAACAGCGGTTTCCCGACCGCGAGCTGTTTGTGCAGCTCAACGCCTACGGCCTCGCCCGCAATCCGCCGCTCGGAGTGGTGCCAGACGACAACGTCGTCATCTCCAGCGTGGCGAACTTTCACCTGCGCTCGCCAGCCGAGCGCAAGCTGCCCATGCAGCAACATGCCGGCTGGGCCAAGGTGGCGAAGCATCTCATGTGGCGGCCGAATCTCGGCAGCCCCGCCGGACTGAGCTGGGGCCTGCCGGATGTCGCCATGACGCAGGCTGGTGAAGACTTCCGCTTTGCCGCCGACACGCATTGCCTCGGTCTCTACTTCGATTTGATCTGGCAGCACTGGGCCAATCAGGGGCCGCACTACTACGCCCTGGCGCATCTGGCGTGGAATCCGCAGGCCGATGTCGCCGCCGTGATGGATGACTATTACCAGCGTGGTTTCGGCCCCGCCGCAGCCGAGGTGAAAGCTTACTGGCAGCTCCTGGAGCGCACCCGCATGGAGTTCGTGGCCGAGGAGCCGAGCCGCCATCGCGCCTTTGATTTGCCGAAGAAATACACGCCGGAGCTGTTCGCGCAGGCGCAGGCTCATCTCGATGCCGCCGCGAAGAAGCTGACCGCCGCCGATGAAAAATACCGTCGCCGCCTGCACTTCATCCAATACGGACTCGACTACGCCAAGCTCGTCGTGGACACCCGCGCCTCGATGCAAAAGCTCGAAGCCAGCAAAGGCCAGGAGGCCGCCGCCAAAGCCGAAGTGATGGCCAACTGGGACCGCGCCGAGCAGATGAAGCAGAAAGCTCCCGCCTACGCCATCAACTGGCAGGCCGTCTTCCGCCAGCCCGGCAATGGCGGCGGCGATGGCAACAAGCGCGTCATGGGCCTCCACCCCGATGCGCCGCTGAGCGGCAGGACACTGAAGGAACTGCGGGAGCCGGGGCTGGAGTAACGTTCACGAGCTAGCACCCATGAAACACACGCTCACACTCCTCACTGCCCTGCTGCTCGCGCCGCTGGCCGCGCTTCACGCCGAGCCGCCGCACATCTTGCTTCGCGAGGCGCTACAGTTTGAGAACATCGGCGACAGTGGACGCGTGCCGGGGACGATCCGGCTGCTGTATCAGCATCTGCCGGAGGCGACGGTGACGCTTTGGCCGTGGCAGCTTCACGAACGCGAGCGGGAGTTGCTCATGCGGGCGTTTCCGAAGCTGCGCATCGCTGAGGGCGAGGTGGATGAGGCGGGCAATGCCTCGACACCTGCTCTGGCGACGGCGTGGAAGGACGCGGACATCTTCATCACGCCAGCACGTCATGCGAAGACCTTCCAGGCCTGGGCAAAAACGGGCAGGCCGTATGGCTTCTTCGGCTCGCACTTTGATCCCATCAGCAGCCGCACGACGTTGCGGGATGGCGGCACGTTGGAGGAGTTGCGGGAGGCGATGGCGAAACTTCCAGCGGATCATTTGGACGGCCACTACAAGTCCCGCGAGGTCTATGATGGCGCGTCCTTCATCTTCGCCCGCGACACTTATTCGCTTCAGTATTTGCAGAGCCAAAAGCTGCGCACACCCATCGTCGAGTTCGGCCTGGATGGCACGTTTGGCATTGCTGTGCGGGATGAAAAGCGGGCGCAGAGCTGGCTGCGGCGCATCGGTGTGGATGAGGGGAAGTTCATCTGCGTGCTGCCGCGCCTGCGCTACACGCCCTACTACCGCGTGAAGAATCTGCCGCGCGACGAGAGCGACTACGAGATCGATGCGATCAACTCCGAGCACGCCGCCCGCGATCTCGCGCCGCTGCGCGACCTCATCACGCTCTGGGTTCGCGAGAGTGGGCTGAAAGTCATCCTGTGCCCAGAGATGACTTATGAGATCACGGTGGCGAAGGAGCACCTCTTTGATCCGCTGCCCGCCGACGTGAAACCCAATGTCATCTGGCGCGACAGCTTCTGGCTCGCCGACGAAGCCGCGTCCGTCTATGCCCGCGCTGTCGCCGTGTTCAGCGCTGAGTGCCACTCGCCCATCATCGCCCTTTCCCAAGGCACGCCCGCTTTCTACGTGCGCAATCCTGCCGACACCGTGAAAGCCCAAATGTTCCGCGACCTCGGCCTCACCGATTGGGTCTTCGAAAGCAGGCAAACCACCGGCCAACAGCTCTGGGAAAAGCTGAAACCCATCCACGAAAACCGCGCCGCTGGTCGGGCGAAATCGGACGCTGCGATGAAGCAAGCCGCCGCCATTCAGAAACGCATGGTCCAGGCCATCGCGGATGCGGTGGCGAAACACCGCTCGAAGTTATCGCGATGAAATACGCTCCGCTTCTCATCCTTATCGCCACCGCGTTGTCGGTTCCCAGCGCCATCGCCGACATCACGCTCGTGAGCGATGGCAAGGCGCAGGCGGTCATCATTGTGCCGGAGGGCCTTTACAAGCAGGTGCAGAAGTCGGCTGCGCAGTTGACGAGCGAGACGATGAGCGTGCCATTGGCGGCGGTGGAGTTGGCGGACTATTTGCAGAAGGTCAGCGGGGTGAGGCCGGTGATTGCCACGGAGACGCAGAAGGGCGTGGAAGCGGCCTCGCGCATCTACATCGGGCACTGCAAGGCGAACGCGGACCTCGTGGTGCAGCCGGAGGAGTTTGTCATTCGCACCAAGGGCAAGGACTTGCACATTCGCGGCGGCGATTCGGCTCCCGGAGGCCTGATTTGCCAGGGCACGCTCTTCGGCGTGTATGATTTCACCGAGCGAGAACTCGGTGTGCGTTGGCTTTTTCCCGGTGAGCATGGCGAGGTGGTGCCAAAGCGGTCCACGCTCACCATTCCCGATATCGACCGCCGCGAGCAGCCGCGCATCGAGAAGCGCAAGGTGCGGAATCAGGCGGTGACGCGCGAGGACACCTTCGCGCCGGTGCTGCAGAAGTGGGGCATTCCGGTGGAGGCTTGGAAGGCCGCGCATGGCCCCGAGGCGACGGGCGCGTGGTTTCGCCGCATGAGGCTCGGTGCGCGCATCGAGATCGAGGGCGGTCATGCTTACGCGGGCTGGTGGGAGAAATACGGGAAGGATCATCCTGAGTGGTTCGCGCTCCAGCCCGACGGCACGCGCACGCAGAAGCCGGAACGCGAGCGCTTGTGCAAATCGAACCCCGCGCTATGGGATGAAATCGCCCGAGTGCGCATCGCCGAGTTCCAGGCCGATCCGAGCAAGCGTATGGCCTCGCTCGCGCCGAATGACGGCGGCGCGAACAAGTGGTGCATGTGCGCTACGTGCCGTGCGCTCGATCCTGCGGATGCGCCGAAGCTCCAGAATGATCGCAGCCTCATCGATCCCGCCACGAAGCTGCCCTTTGCCGAATATCCGGCGCTCACGGACCGCGTGTTCACCTTCTTCAATGAGATCGCCAAACGCGTGCGACGCGAGATGCCGGACCGCGACCTCGTGGCCTACGCCTACTCCGTGTATCGCACACCGCCGGTGAAACTCGGCCCGCTGGAGCCAAACCTCATCATCGGCTACGTCGGGCTCGATCCCGCCGACATCAAGGCGTGGTCCCGCATCGCGCCGCGCCTTTACATTCGTCCGAACGACCTCGGTCCCGCCATTGATCTCGGCCTGTCACGCAACCACGCCGTGCACCTAGCCGAAGCTGTGAAGTTCGCCGTCGAGCACAAAGCCATCGGCTTCGACTTCGACAACTGCCACGGCAACTGGAGCGCCCACGGCCTCGACTACTACGTCCTGTGCAAAGCCCTGTGGAATCCCACGCTCGATGTCCGCGCCACGATCACCGACTACTGCCGCAGCGCGTATGGCCCGGCTGCGGAGGTGATGCAGCAGTATCACGATCTGCTCGAAAAGATCAGCAACCAAGTCCGCGCCGATCCCGAACTTGGACCCCGCAAGCCCCACGCCGCCCGTTTGCGCCGCTACTACTCTCACGAGTCCCTGCAAAGCCTCGAAGCTCACATCAAAACTGCCCAAGCGGTGCAGGGCGATGACGCCGGAGTCAAAGCCCGCATCGAAATGGCCGCCGAGTCCGTGAAGTATGCCCGCCTCGTCACCGCATTGCTCGAAGTCGCCCACGACAAGAAATCCCCCATCTTCAACGACCGCATCGCCGCCGTGGAAACCTTTCTGAAAACCAAAGTCCTCACCCACGAACTCGCCCCGCTCCACAGCCACCGCTACCTGCGCATGGCTTTGGCGTATGCAGAGCGCGAAGTGGAATAGTTTCTCCCAATCATGAAATACAGACTCGCAGCCATCTGCCTCCTTACGCTCTCCACGCTAACCGCTTTCACTGCCGATTCACCTTTGCCGGCTAACTTCAAAGCCAAGCTCCAGACGACGGTGACGCGGCATTTGAATCAGCTCCTCAAAGAGGATGGTTCCATCACCGAGATGAAGGGCAAAACTTCCGAGGGGAATGGTGCGCTGGCGTTTTATCTGATGTTCGAGGTCACGGGTGAGTCGAAGTTTCGCCAAGCGGCGCTCACCCTCGCGGATCAGGTTTTGAAAGACATGCGGGCGACGAAGCATGGTGTGCTGCCGATCAAGGAAAAGGACAAGCCCGGTGGAAAAACGATCATCGGCGGCGGCCCGCCAGCGCTGGGGGCTTACACCTCGGGTGTCGCTTACATTTTGCACAAGGAAGGCGGACGCAACGATGACCTCAAATACATCGCCACCGTGCTCGACCGTTATCCTTGGAGTGAGGAGGGCTGGTGGGCCTCCACCATCGACGTGGACACGGGCGAATCCAAACTGCCGATGACCAAACCTGCGATCATCAACAAGACCGCCGCCGTCGCGATGGCCGCCGGAATCGTCAGTGACTATGTGCGTGAGATTGATTCGACTCTCGCCGCGAGCTTGAAGCGCAAGGCCGACAAGTGCATCTACAGCCAGATCATTCCTGCGCAGTTGGAGGACGGCTTCTGGCATTACAGCCTTCTGGACAAAGACCCGAAGGACAAGGACGTGCTCGGCTACTTCATGCTCACGACGAAGGAACTGATGGACCTACAAAAGCTCAATCCTGCCTATCGCGAAGAGAAACTTACCGCCGCACTTAAAAAGGCCCAGGCCTTCGCGCTCAAGCACATCGCCCCGATGACGGACCCGAATACAGGCACCTCCACGTCTGAACACGCCACTCGCGGCACGCCGACTCACTACGCCATCAAGGAAGACCTCAAGCGCAGCTTCCAACTCGGCCTCGTCCTCATCGGCGGCGGTCACAGGGAGGAAGGCATCAAAATCATGACCACCGCGCTCGATCACTTCCCCATCGGCAACGCCGGGCAGGACAGCGCTCATGCAGCGGAGCCATCTGCACTCATTTTATCCGGCTTCTAATGCGAGGCATACCATCATGAAACGCACCCTCGCACTCCTCACCGTATTCATCCTCGCTCCGCAGGCCGCCTTGCACGCTGCCGACGCTGGCATCACCTGGCTCCTTCACTACGACGGCAAATCATTGCCATCTGAGCCGTGGACAACTCTTGGCAAAGCCAATGCGAAGGTCGAAGCTGGTGCGCTGCGTTTGAGCGATGACTCAAAAGACGACATGGGTGCCTTTGAAGCCGAGTGGCAGGGCGATCTCGAGGGCAAGGAGATCATCGTCGAGGCCCGCGTGAAGCTGGTGAGCATGGTGGGCCATCGCGACTCGCCGACGGCGACTTGGCCGCAGCGCGACGGGTCGCCGATCTGCCTGGAAGTCTGCGATGGAAAGCATGTGGAGGGTATTTTGCTCACGCCTCCTGCCGCTACCCATGAGGGAGCCGCAAAAGGCTATGTGCGCACGCTGACGGATCGCTTTGCTCAAGCGGACACACGGGACGCCTTTCACACCTATCGGCTCGTCATTCGTGGCGAAGACATGGCGGTCGAGATGGACGGCAAACCCATCATCGAAGGCCGCGATGCTTTCTGGAGACCCGCGACATCACCGCGCAAGTTCATCCGTTTTGGCTCCACCTCGAAGCCGTTCACCGGCGATGCTCAGTGGGAGTTTGTGCGGCTTGGATTGCGGCCTGCTGCGACTGCGGCGGCGGAAAAGTCGCCGCTGAAGATCACTGTCAGCGAGCCGTGGCCGCTCAATGTGGAAGAGAAGAACACCGAGTCGCGCCCCTACCTCTACGACATGGGCCAGGGGTTGCTTTTGACCAGCAATCCGCAAGGCAGCGATGCCTTGCTGGAGCCTTACATCGTGCGCCGCAGCACGGATGCGGGCAAAACGTGGCAGGCCGTGCCGGGCACTGAACAAAACAGCGATTCGCCACAGGAACTCGTGCGCCTCGCCGATGGGCGCATCCTCGGGCCATCGCGTTGGACGCGCTTGCAGCCGGACGGCACCCTGACTGGCAAGACGACGATCCTCAATGCCACTGCGGAGACCTTCACCATGCACGACAGCACCATCACTCTGCCAGCCGAGTTCATGCCAGCGAAGAGCGGCGAGGTGCTCATTTGCGAGCGCCACATCTGGGCAGAGAAAGACGGCAGCATCACCGCCGTCTCCTGGAGTCGCACCAATCAACGCGATGCTCAAAAACGCTTCGTCGTCACACGCCACACCCATTTGCTGCACAGCACCGATCTCGGCAAAACGTGGACGCATCACGCTCACGTCGGCCTCGGCGGTGAACCCGCCGTCGTGCGCCTCAGCGACAGCGAATGGCTCGCCGTCACACGTCCCGATGGCCACATGTCGAACCTCCTCCAACACCGTTCGCTCGATGGCGGCAAGACCTGGATGTTCGAGCGCACGCTGGAAGAAGGCAGCGTCATGCCCGACCTCGTGCTCATGAGCAACGGCGTGCTCGCTTGCAGCTACGGCCGCCCCGTTTCCAATCTCATGTTCAGCCTCGATGGCGGCCGCACCTGGCGCGACCACCGCGTCATCTCCGACCGCGCGAACTTCAACTACACCACCATCCGCGAGATCAGCCCCGGTCGCCTGCTCTATATGCACGACGGCCCAATCCCCGGCACCCTGGCTCGGATTAACTCACTCTATGTCGAGGTGCAGAAGGCGAAGCCTTGAAGGCAACATTCCACTCAAAACATGAAACTCGAACTCACCCTCATCGCCCTCCTCCTAGCTCCACTGACGACGCTTCTCGCCGCTGATGCCCCAGCCAAGGCGCAGAAGCCCGCACCCGAGCACCGGAAGTATGAGCTGCCCGTCGAGCCTGACGAAAACGTCGCGTATGGCACGCATCGGATGCAGGTGATTTATTTTTGGAGGGCCAAGTCCGACCAACCCACGCCGCTGCTCGTTTACATCCATGGCGGCGGCTGGCAGGGCGGGGATCGCTCCGTGGCTCGAAGCATGATCCTGCCAGCGCTCAGTGCTGGGATCTCGGTGGCCTCCGTGGAATACCGCACCATCAAAGACTCCACCGCCGATGGGCTCGTGCCGCCGGTGAAGGGGCCGATGCTCGACTGCGCCCGCGCTCTCCAGTTCTGCCGCAGCAAAGCCAAGGACTGGAACCTCGACAAAACCAAGGTCGCCCTGGCTGGCGGCTCCGCTGGTGCCTGCACCAGTCTCTGGCTAGCCTTTCACGATGACCTCGCCGATCCTACCAGCGCCGATCCGGTCGCTCGCGAATCCACCCGCGTCCTCTGTGCCGCCGTCTCAGGAGCGCAGACCACGCTCGATCCTCACCAGATGCGCGAATGGACGCCCAACAGCAAATACGGCTCCCACGCCTTCGGCATCGTGTGGGATGCGAAGAAGAAAATCGGCTCCTTCCAGACGTTCTACGAAGCCCGAGAGCGCCTCATGCCCTGGATCAAAGAATACTCGCCCTACGAACTCGTCACCCCGGGCGACCCGCCCGTCGGCCTTTACTACAGCGCCCCGCCCAACCTCGGCCACGACGAAAAAGATCCCACCCACACCGCGAACTTCGGCGTGAAGCTCAAAGAACACTGCGACGCCCACCAAGTCCCCTGCGACCTCGTCTATCCCGGTGCCCCGAACGTGAAGCACGCCACCGACAACGATTACATCAAGGCGCATCTGAGGCCGGAGCTGAAGTAAGTCCCACCGCATCATTGGAAGACTCTCCCCACAGATCTTGGTTGCCACGAATGGCTTGATCTCCTCTTACCTTCATGCAGAGCTAACACGATGAACCCTCCCCCCTTTGAATCGCTGAGCGCCATCAAGAACTGGCTCGGAGACGCGGAAGCCGTCCCGCTTCCGCAACCACAGCCTCAAGGGCTGAGTGCGCAGGAGAGACAGGAACTTAAAAAAGTGGAGCGAGCAATGGCCCAACTTGCAGAGCTTGGCTTTCCGATCCCTCCGGAAATGACCACCAAACACAAACAGTTGGCCGAGCGCGTTGTCCCTGAGGCACCCGAACCGGAGGCAGCACTAATGCTCCCCGAGCTTGAGCGGCTGTGTGACGATCTCAGTGGCATCTCGAAACGCGCCCGCACTCTGAGAGACAGTGTTCGGGCAACTGCCAGCGCCAACGGCCCCAGAAGGCACTATCCAGTGAGTCCTTTTGATCTGCTTGAAGCTGATCTACTATCTACCGAGGACCGACTCGAACTCCAATGGTCAAGGGAGAGTGATGTTTATGAGGGCAGGCTCGAAGCAGATGGCAGTATTCGAGCCAATACCCAAGATGGCTGGATGCAGTTCCGCTCCCTATCAACAGCTGCACAGCATATCAGCGGAAGGCCTCAGAATGGTTGGCAACACTGGCGTAGAGTCAATGATGATGGCTCAAGAACGCCGTTGGAGGCCGTTCGTGATCAATACCTCCGCGAAAGAGGGCAGTTGTGATTGATCTTGCCACTTACCCTCTGCACCCGATTCTCATAGAATGCCCACGGACTACCAAACCATTGCTGACGAGAATCTGCGTAAATATGGGACTGCTACTGGTGACTACGGGCCTGTCCTGCTCGCGGGTATCTACTCGGAACGCACACATTTCATCTATGAGCTGCTGCAAAACGCGGAGGATGCGTTAGCCAGGCGCATTCGCGCCTATCCCAACGCCCAACGGCCTTCGGGAACGGTTAAGTTTAACCTTTACCCGGATCGCTTGGAGTTTCGCCATTGCGGCAGACCATTCGACGAAGCCGATGTGAAGGGAATCTGCGGATTGGTATCAAGCACCGCTCGGGGTGACGCGAATCGGATCGGCAATTTCGGAATCGGATTCAAATCCGTGTATGCCTACACGACAACCCCGGAGGTTCATTCAGGTGACGAGCACTTTGTTGTCCGAAACTATGTGCTCCCCAGCCCAACGAACAGCCATGATGTTGACGACGGCATAACATTGTTCGTTTTCCGGTTTGATCGCGAGGATGTGATTCCGATGGCTGCTTTTGGAGAAATCGCGGACAGGCTTGCCAAACTTGAGCGTGAAACATTGCTGTTTCTTGAATGCATTAATGAAATTCAATGGACGATTGAAGGCCATCCATCTGGCCACTACACACGTCAGATCAGAAAGAGAGGCAAAGGATACCGGATAGTTCAGCTTGTGATGAAGCAAGCTGAGCAGTTGAACGAGTCGCCGTTCCTTGTCTTTGACGCCTCCCCAGATGCTTCGGCCAACGAACGAATTGCGGTCGCATTCCTGCTCAACGAGAGTCCTAACGCGAATGCGCTGGGTTACTTGGTCAGTCCATTGCACTCGTCGCCATTGTCCGTGTTTTTCCCCACAAAGATTGAGACCAAGCTGAAATTTCTCGTGCATGGCCCCTATCGCACGACACCGACTCGCGAAACTATCCATGAAGACAATCCGCAGAATCGCGAACTGATTGAGCGCTCCGTAGAACTGTTGATAACGGCATTGAATCAGTCACGCGAGTTGAGACTGCTCACACCGGCCTTTCTGGAATGTCTCCCGCTCCGCGAAACCGATTTTTCAGATCGCGTCTTTTTCAAACCCTTTTTCTCCAAGGTTAAGGAGACACTCCAATTGGAACCACTTTTGCCAACTGACCGTGGTGGTTTCGCCAGCGCAAATCAGGTTCGAATTGCTGGCTCACAAGCCGTGAGAGATCTTCTGACCGATGAGCAACTGACCGCACTGCTTTGCGCAGAGACCCAGCTCGTTTGGCTTTCAGGATTAATTACCTCCGCAAGGACCCCTGACCTATTTCTATACCTCACAAATTCGTTGGGTATTCAAGAGATGACCCCCGAGCGCATAGCAGGCGCGATTACACCGCAATTCATCCAAACGCAGACAGATGAATGGATTACCGAATTTTACAGCTTTCTTGCGTCACAGGAAGCTCTATGGCGCCCGAAGACTCCCCACAGGTCTGCTGGGCCACTTCGAGGCAAGGCTTTCATTCGGCTTTCCGACGGCACGCATGTGTCACCATTTCATCCCGATGGGTCTCCACAAGCCTATCTGCCTCCAGATGAAGGTGGAAGTGAATTTGCTCTCGTATCCCGATCGCTTGCCGCCCATCCCAACGCGATGGAGTTCTTGAAGAAACTTGGCTTGCGGTATCCTGATGTGGTTGCTGAGGCATTGGAAAAAGTCCTTCCTCGTTACGATCAGGGCGACCTCGTGCCACCAGAACGTCACATCTTGAACCTGGGCATAATTTTCCGCGCTCTCGAAGCGCCGCAATCCGAATCAAAGAAGCAGCTTGAAGCAAAGCTCCGCGAGACGGCATTCGTTCTGGCACGAGACAGTTGCACGGGGCAAACCGCATACAGGAGGCCCGATGAAGTCTATTTGGAGACGAAAGAACTCACCAAGTATTTTGAGGGAACTAGCGAACGCGTTTGGGTTCTCGCGGAGCAAATTCCCGCTGGGCAGATCTCCGCATTGTTGAAACTTGGCGTCTCAGACAGGCCTCGCCGTATCAGAATTGACGGAGCACTAGACGAACAGCAATTGAGAACCCTTCGTGGTGGAACAAATGCAACAGGGAACAGCAGTAGCATTGATGACTATCAGTTACAGGGCCTGAAAGTCTTCGTCGGCCGTATGCGCAGCGCACCACCATCTGAGCGAGTGGCTTTGGCTCTCATTTTGTGGGATTTCTTGTTTCAAGAGGCGGTGATAGCCAGTGAGCGAGCATGGGATGATGTATTTTTCTGGGGAAAGTATCGTTGGTCTTATCGCGGTGCACGATCTGCCAGATTTGAGCCGCAGTTCATGAAGGTGCTGAAGGGTGAATCTTGGCTTCCCAAGAAAGATGGGACTTTTCACAAACCGAACGAGATTTCACTCGATGACTTGCCAAGCGAGTTCGCGGTTAACGAGTTCCTTGCGAAGCAGTTGGGGTTTCTCTCCGAAACAGAACAGGCTCTGGCTAGAAGGATTGGCATTGATCCTCAGCTCATCGCCTATCTCAAAAGCAATCCGGAAGCACAGCGGAGGTTGCAGCGTTCGATGGCACAGAACCGAATTGGACAGGCCGTCGAAGAAGCCGACGACAAAGCGGATTCTTCCAGCGATGAGGCAAACGTCGAGAAGCCAGGGGGGGCAAAAGGTAGCCAGCAACGGAGGGGGAATTCAGGAGGCTCATCCGTCCGAATTGAAACTCGCGTCTATGTCGAGCACGAAAAGCCATCAGAGGATCGTGTTGAGCGAGGATCAAACGAAGTGCGAAACTCGGTCGATGTAGCAGGTATTCAGCTTGTTTTGGCCTATGAGAGAAAGAATGGGCGTAACCCTGTCGAGCAAGCTCATGGGAATCCAGGGTTCGACATTCGTTCCGAAGATGACGCCGGAGGCGTTCGATACATAGAAGTTAAGTCGCTGGCTGCTGCATGGTCCGCTAGCGGTGTTGCTCTATCAGATACACAGTTCGAAGAAGCTCAAAAGCGCGGAGAGGAATTTTGGCTCTACGTCGTTGAACGTGCCGAATCTTCCGACGCCAAAGTTTTCGCAATCCAAAATCCTGCCAACTCGATTCGATTCGTCTTGTTCGATCATGGCTGGCGTTCATTGAGCGAAGCACGAGATGATTTGGGGCATGGTCGGCCACAAAGCCAACAGACATCTAGCGGAGTTAGTTGAGTTGTGACGACGCGATACCATGCAGCGCTGGCACTGGCGTTGATCGAGACGCTACGAAACCAGATCATGAAACAAAAGGCCTCATTATCATTCCTTCTCACCGCGATGCTGCTCGCTCCGCTAGCCAAGCAGTACGCCGCCGACAAATAAGCTAAAGCCAAGCCCAAGGTGAGTGGAAAATAACCTTCACCTGGCCTGTGACCCAAAATTCCGCTCAAATCCATTCTCCTCCCTATTCCAACTCTCATGAACCGCCGTAGCCTCCTTCAACTCGCCGCTCTCACTCCACTCGGAGCCGCGACGGCGCACGCTGCTTATTCGCCGCTCCCGCGCATGGGCAAAGCACGCTTCACGCCGACGCTGAACGCGTATTCCTTCCTCGAACAGCTCAACGCCAACATCGCCGATCCCAAGACGGGCATCGACCTCTTCGGCGTGTGCGATTTCTGCGTGAAACATGACATCGAGGCGGTGGATCTCACGGGCTACTTTTTCCCGGGCTACCCGAATGCGCCGTCTGACGACTACATCGCCCGCATCAAGCGCTATACGCATGACCGTGGCATCACGATCAGCGGCACGGGCGTGAAGAACGACTTCGCCACGGCGGAAAAGGCCGTGCGTGCCGAGGGCGTGGCTTTGACGAAGCGGTGGATCGAGGTGGCCGCGCGGCTCGGTGCGCCGGTGGTGCGTGTGTTTGCCGGTCCGCAGCAAAAGAATGCGAAGGACTGGCAGGGGGCCGCCGGTGGTGCTTCACGCGATGAGGTGGAGAAGTGGATGGCTGAGGCGCTGCGCGAGTGCGCCGAGCATGGCGAGAAGCATGGCGTCATCGTCGCCGTGCAAAATCACGGCGACTTCCTCAGCACTGGCCCGGAGCACGTCGGCCTGCTGAAGCGCGTCGATCATGCCTGGTGCGGTGCGCTCGTGGACACCGGCAAATACTTCACCGAAGATCCGTATGCCGACATCGCGATGATGGTGCCGCACGCGGTGAACTGGCAGATCAAGGAAACGCTCGGCAGCAGCCTCAAAACCCCGCCCACCGACTACACGAAGCTCGCCAAGATCATCCACGACGGCGGCTATCGCGGCTTTGTGCCCATCGAAACGCTCGCCATGGGCCGCAAGGACTACGATCCTGCCGCCGAAGTCGTGAAAGTGCTCGCGGCCATGCGTGCGGCGATCGCGGAGTTGAAGTGACACGCTGTTTCCACATCCTCTACCAATCATGAAACTCATCGCCTTGCTCCTGTGTGCTCTCGTTTGTCCGATCTTTGCCGCCGAACCCATCCGTGTGCTCGTTTGGGACGAGCAGCAGCCGCAGCAAAAGGAGGGCTATGGTGAAAAATTCCTCGGCGAAACCATCGCCGCGCATCTGGCGAAGGTGCCGAGCCTCTCGGTGAAGACGGCGAAGCTCGACGAGGCGGATCAAGGCCTTTCCGAGGCCACGCTGGATGCCACCGATGTGCTCATCTTTTGGTGTCATCGCCGCGTGAAGGATCAGGACGATGACCGCATGGAAGCCGTCGTGAAGCGTGTGATGGAGGGGAAAATCGGCTTCATCGGGCTGCACTCCACGCATTGGGGCAAGCCCTTCGTGCGGCTCATGCAGGAGCGTGCCAAGGCGGATGCGGTCAAGGCTTTGCCCGAAGTCGAGCGTGCCACGGCGAAGTGGGAGTTGGTCAATGAAGCGCCGTATTACAAAGGCGTCGGTCGTGCCGCCCGCGTCACCCCCTTTGTCGAGAAGGCCGAGGGCGACGTGTGGAAGCTCACCCTGCCAGCCTGCGTCTTCCCCGTGTATCGCAATGACGGCATGCCCTCGCATGTCACCACGATACTGCCGCAGCATTCCATCGCCGCTGGTTTGCCCGCGAAGTGGGACATCCCGCACACGGAGATGTATGGCGAGCCCTTCCACGTGCCGCCGCCCGACGAGGTCGTGTTCGAGGAAAAGTGGGACAAAGGCGAGCACTTCCGCAGCGGCTGCGTGTGGCAGGTCGGCAAAGGCCGCGTCTTCTACTTCCGCCCCGGTCACGAGACCTATGGCATCTTCCAGCAAGCCGAGACGCAACGTGTGCTGGAGAATGCGGTGCGGTGGCTGGGAGGTGCGATCACGCGATAAATCGGCCATTTCGGCCCGCTGCATTGCCGTTGGCGAAGATCACTCAGGGCGTTGAATGTTACCGCTTATGTCACGCTGCCTGTTTCTCATCTCGCTCACTCTTTTCACCTCGCTCACGCTCGCGGCTGAGCCGTCCGCTTTGGACTGGATGCCGCGTGTGGAGGATCAAACGGGGCTTTGGTGGGTGGATGGGCCGCCGAGGATGTTTGGGAGTGAGGCGGGGAAGAGGGAGGAGATCCTCAGCTTTCAATTTGGGAAGGAGACGATGCGCTTCGACACGCGGCGTGTGCGGCCGGTGGAGGGTGAGTGGGAGTGCGCGGTGATCGCGGAGGGGCGGCGGTTTGTTTGCAGCGGCCACATGCAACCGGCGGACGAGTGGCAGCAGCCAGTGCGCTTTGTGGAGAGCGGGCGCTTTTTTCAGCGGGTGGTGATCGAGGGGCTGACGTTTGCGGATGCGGAAGGGAAGGCGTTCAGCGGCACGGCGCGGCTGGAGATCAGCGTGTGGCCGGATCGGCTGGCGTTTCGTCTGGAGAGCGAAGGCCATGCGGTGATGGAGTTGCGGCATGGTGAGAAGACGGCGAACGGCAGCCGCAGCGTGCTGCTGGAGGTGCTCGCGAATGCTTCGAAGGCCGTGGTGGAGTCGGAGCTGGTGGTGACGCGGAATGAGGCGCTGGGTTGTCATCGGCTGGCGCTGCCGGAAAAGCCGTGGAGCAATGCGGGCGGCACCTATTACCCGGAGGAGCATCTGGACCGCATCGACCGCTGGCGCGTGACGCTGCGCAATGATGCCGACGAGCCCACGGTGGCGCGGTTGATGTTCACGCAGGAGAAGCATCTGCCGATCACGGGCTTCACACCGATGCTGTGCGAGCCGGATGGCACGCCGACGGGCCTGCCAGTGCAGCTTTCAAAGAACTGGCATATCCGCGCGGAGAAGGGTCGCCTGCCGCATGACGGGTCGTGGCTTCATGGTTTCGCGTATGTGCGTATGCCGCCGAAGTCGCAGCGCGAGTTCATTTTCCAGATGGTGCATGCTCGCTACGGCGGTGTGTGCGCGGCCTCTCATGCGCAGCTCTGCCTCATCGGCTGGGGGCACAATCAATTCTGGGATCAGGCGGCGGTGGGTAGCTTTGGCGAGAGCATCTGCTTCGAGCCGGGACGCGTGCAGCGTCGCTGCTTCATCACGGATGTACGCCCGCTCATGACACTGCCCGTCGAGCCCAACGCGAAACGCTGGGGCTGGGCCGAAAACTGCGGCGGTGGCGATTTCCTGATGTGGAAGGACGCGCAGGGTCGCTACCAAAAGATGATCGGCACACGCACGGACTATCGGGCGCATGGGCCGTGCCTCACCGACGTGAGCTACAGCGAGGAATCGAGCGGCGGCGAGATCGCGGCACGCATGGACGTGTCCGTGCCGGCGGCGAATGATCATCTGCGCACTTTTCTGCGACTGCGCTACGACGTGCGGAAGCCGGTGCGCTGGCAAAGGCTCGCGTTCTTCCAGCTCGGTGCGGATTTCTACAACGACGTGCCCGCACGCCGCGTGGCCATCGGCGATGTCACCGGCCTGCGCGAGGAATGGGAGCCGCGTCGAGTGAAGGACGAGTATGATCGCACTGCGCTGCCGCTCGATGGCGAGAGTGCATGGATCTCCGTGCATGGCGTGGAACACGAGGCGTTGAAAAAGGGCCACGCGATGGCCAGTCGCGGTCTCATCGTGCGCTCGTGGCGTGCCGTGCTCGGTGGAAAATCCGCCGCGCCGCATGTGTCCACCTTCGGCACCGAGTGGGGCAAAGGGAACCACAAGACCGCCGTCGAGCTCTCACCGCCGCCCGGCCTCACCGAGTTGCAGCCCGGTGACTTTGTCGAGGCGGAACTCGAGCTCGTCATCTTCCCCGCCGATGCCGCCGCTTACTACGGCCCGGATGCCAAGCTCCGTGACATGCTCACCCACGATGCCGACACTTGGCGTCCCATGCATTGCGAGGCCCAAGGCAACGCCCTGAAACCCATCGCAAAACGCGGTGAGATCACGAAAAGCTATCCACTGGTTATCACCGTTGATGATGAACAGCTTGCGCATGTCATGATGAAAGGTGGACTTGGGCATGTGCCGGTGACTTTTGCCGGTTTGAAGTCACCGAAGGGCCATCGCGTGCTCGTGGATGGCCAACCGGTCACGCATTGGCAGACCGACTGGAATGCGGCGACACAACGCTGGCAGATTGTGTGCAATGTGGCTGCTGGCGAAGATCTCGAGATGGAGATCGTATTGGAAAGCACCCCATGACCCCTCTCACGGCCAAACTGGCTTCATGGGCTATGAATCGACAAAAGAATGGGGACAGAAGAATGAATGGATTCTCCTGTCCCCATTCTTCTGTCGAACTCAGTCCTGTGTCTTTTCGAAGACATCGTTAGCGGCCGCCGTTACCTCCAAATCCTTCCATGAACCGCCTCACCTTCCTCCTCGCTACCGTTTTCGCCATTCACAGCCTCGCCGCCGAAACACCGGTCGAGACTGATTCTCGTCTGCATTCCGACGGCAAAGGCTGGAAGCTCAATCAGGCGACCATCAAGGACTCGAAGCGTCCGCGTGTGCTGCTCATCGGCGACTCGATCCTGAGCGGTTACATGGCGCATGCGATCAAGAAGCTCGACGGCAAGGCCTACGTCGATGCCTGGGTGAACCCTTACAACCAGTCCGTGCATCTCAATACGAAGATCCTGCCGGAGGTGCTCGCGAAAGGGCCGTATGACGTGATCCATTTCAACATGGGCCTGCATGGCTGGCAGGAGGGCCGCATCAAGCCGGGCACCTTCGAGCCGCTGACCAAAGGCTACGTCGATGCCATCCGCGCAAAGCTCCCCAACGCCAAACTCATCTGGGCCAGCAGCACGCCCGTGATGCTGGAAGGCGATGTCAAAAAACTCGATCCCGTCATCAACGGCACCATCATCGACCACAACCGCATGGCCGCCCAAGTCATGGCCGAATGCGGCGTGCCCGTGAGCGATTTCTACTCGCTCCTCGTGGAAAAGCTCGACCTCGCCCGCGGCGGCAAAGATAAGTTCCACTGGAGTGGCCCCGCCTATCAGATCCTCGGCGACAAATGCGTGGAAGAGGTGCTGAAGGCGCTGCCGTCGAAGTGATGAATGAGTGTGGTTGAGTCCTCTGGACTCATCTGAGCAGTCGAGACGACTGCACCACACTGGTGCCTTCTTTTTTCCAACCAATCAAAGCCGTGATCACCTCCCGACGCCATTTTCTCCAAAACACCTCGTTGCTCGCCAGCGCACCTTTTTTGACCTCGCAGGCCGTTTTTGCCGCCGAAGGCATCCCGCAATCGGTGCAGGACCTGTGGGCGGACTTTGATCCGCGACGTGACCCCATCGAAACCGAGGTCATTCGTGAGTGGACGGAGGACGGCATGATTTTGCGGCATGTGCGCTACTTCATCGGCAGTTTCAAAGGCAAGCCCGCGCGGATGGCGGCGGTGTATGGGTTTCCTGAAGGCACGAAGGAAAAACTGCCGGCGGTGATGCACATCCATGGCGGAGGCCAGCGTGGCTCGGTGAGCGAGGTGAAGCTGCTCGTGGCGCGAGGTTACGCGGCGCTGTCGGTCAACTGGGGCGGCAGCGGCACGGGCAAGGCACCGTTCAACACCTGCGAGAAGTCCGAGCCTGGCGATCCGAACACCGATTGGGGCGCGGTCGATCCCTCGCAGCTCAATGTGCCGGGCTACTCGTCGATGCTCCCAGGTCCCAAGCACGTCTTCGAAGACCGCGAGCATCCGAAGAACAACAACTGGTATCTGCTCACGCTCGGCTGTCGTCGCGGACTGACTTTTCTCGAACAGCAGCCGGAGGTCGATGCCGGCCGCCTCGGTGTGCATGGTTACTCGATGGGTGGCAACCTCACGATGTATGTCGCTGGCACCGATCGCCGTGTGAAGGCCGCCGTTCCCGGCGTCGGCGGTCAGGGCTGGCGCTGGCAGCCGCATCCGTTCATCGGCGGCACGGACCAGCAGGACCGGATCAAAGGCGATGTCGAGGTCTTCAAGCGCACGCTCAGCTTTGAAAGCTACGCGCCGCGCATCCAGTGCCCGGTTTTGCATCGCAGCGCCACGAACGACTTCCACGGCTGGTTGGACGACGTGTATCGCACGAACGCACTCATCGAAAAACAGCCGACGCGCTACAGTTGGGTGCCGCACATGAACCACCGCCTCACGCCCGAGGTCGCCGTCACCATGCCGCTGTGGTTTGATCAGCATCTCAAAGGCGGCCCCGCGCTGCCCGAGACACCGCAAAGCGAGCTCCGCCTCAAATCGAACGACGACGTGCCCATGCTGCGCGTGCGGCCAGATGCCAAATCGCTGCCCGTGGCCCGCGTGGAGATCTTTTACAGCGTCGATCCCGATCCCCGCGCCCGCTTCTGGCGCAGCACCGAGGTTCATCACGAATCCGAAGGCTACATCGCCCAACTGCCGCTGCACACGCACGACCTGCCGCTCTTTGCCTTCGCGAACGTTTACTACACACTGCCGAAGCCCGAATCGCTGGCGCAACTGCCCGGCAATTCCAAACCCGTCACCGAGCTCTGCATCAGCAGCTTGCTTCATTCACACAGCGCCGCCGAGGTGAAGCATGCCGCCCACCAACTCACCACCAAGCCCTCGAAGCTCATCGAAGACTTCACCCACGGCCAACGCGACTGGTATGCGCTCAACGCCGGCAATCTCACGCATCAGCAACTGTGGACGCGCAAAGTCACCGATCCGCTCTGGCGCGGCCCGGACGGCTCAAAGCTCGTCCTCACGCTCAGGATGCCGCAGACCAACCGCTTTCACATCGTCCTCCAGCAAAACGAATGGCGCAGCTACTGCGGCCAACGCCGCACCTTTGTCTGCACCCGCGAAATCCCCGGCTCAGATGCTTCGCAAACCCTCACGCTCGATTTGAAGGACTTCACCTCCCCCGAAGGCTCGCCGACAAACTGGTCCGAAATCGATCAACTCGGGCTCTGCGCCAGCCACGGCCTCCCAGCCAACGAAGTCCCGCTCTGGAAAGGCCCCGCGCCCGAGTTTTTAAGAGTGGCGTGGGAATGACCGGCTGATGCGGCACTGCATCCGGCGATAGCGTCGGTCCGATTTCGGCGTTATACAGCCCCCCAATGAACTCCCCCGTTTCTCATCATGCTCCGAATGTGGAGCATGCGTTTCTGACGCGTCGTCAGATGCTCAGCCGTGTTGGCATGGGCTTTGGCAGCATGGCCATGGGCTCGCTGTTTTCACCCGGCGAGGCCGCTGCGGCCACAATGAACCCGCTGGCGCTGAAGCGTCCGCATTTCGAGCCGAAGGCCAAACGCGTCGTCCACTTCTTCATGAATGGCGGTCCCTCGCATGTTGATACCTTCGACCCGAAACCGATGCTCACGAAGATGGATGGCAAGGCGCTGCCGAACATGCTCAAAACGGAGCGCCCCACCGGCGCGGCCTACAAATCGCCCTTTGCCTTCTCGAAGCGCGGCCAGTGTGGCCTCGAAATGAGCGAACTTTTCCCCAAGTTGGGTGAATTTGCCGATGATCTCTGCGTGATCCGCTCGATGCACGCAGATGTGCCGAACCATGAGCCTTCGCTGGGTCTCATGAACAGCGGCGAGAGCCGTCTGAACCGCCCCACGATGGGCTCCTGGGTCACCTACGGCCTCGGCAGTGAGAATGCGAACCTGCCCGGCTACATCTCCATGTGCCCCGGCGGCATGCCAACGCGGCGCACCAAGAACTGGCAGGCTGCCTTCCTGCCAAGTGCGTATCAAGGTGCCTACATCAACACCGAAGACACCCGCGTGGAGAAGCTCGTGGAGTTCATCCAAAACGGTTCGCTCGATCTGAAGCAGCAGCGTCGCCAGCTCGATCTGCTCCAGGAGCTCAATCAGAAGCATCTCATCGAGCGTGAGCGTGATCAGCAGCTCGAAGCCCGCGTGCAGAGCTACGAACTGGCCTACCGCATGCAGATGGAGGCCACGGACGCTTTTGACATCATGAAGGAGCCTGAGTGGGTGCGAAAAATGTATGGCGACCACGCCTTTGGCCGCCAGTGCCTCATCGCACGGCGTCTGTTGGAGCGGGGTGTGCGCTTCATTCAGCTCTGGACCGGTGCCGGGCAGCCCTGGGATAACCATGACGAGATCCTCGAGCATGCGAAGCTGGCGCAGCAGACGGATGGGGCCATCGCTGCCTTCATGAGTGATCTGAAGATGCGTGGCCTCTGGGATGAGACGCTCATGATGTGGGGCGGTGAATTCGGCCGCACACCCACCGTGGAGCTGCCTACGCCCGGCTCGAATGCAGGGAAACAACGCGGTCGCGATCACAATCACTACGGCTTCAGCATGTGGCTGGCGGGCGGTGGCGTGCGTGGCGGCTACACGCATGGCGCCACGGATGAGTTCGGCTTTGCGGCTGTCGAGAAGCCGGTGCATGTACATGATCTGCACGCCACGATTTTGAAGCTGCTGGGCTTTGACCACGAAAAGTTCACTTACCGCTATGCAGGCCTCGATTTCCGCCTCACGGGCGTGAACGAATGCTCGGTGGTGAAGGAATTGCTGGCGTGATGGGTGGGGCGGGGTTGAATGACGCCCCTGTCATGCGCCTCACCTGTCTTTTCGCCCTTTTCCCGCTGCTCCTCCATGCCGAGGCGCAGCGCTTTGAATTCACCGCTCGTGCCAGCGAGATCGATCCGCGTGCCAAGGCGCATCCCGAGATCGAGTTCGTCTTCGATTCGAAGGGCAAGCCGGCGGACATCCAGCATGCGAGCGTGGACACCCGCGTGAAGCCTCAGGGCAAGCTCGTCATCTGGCTCATGGGCCACAGCGCGGGCTTGTTTGAGCGAGTGAACAGCTTTGGCCTCCACGCTATCCGCGTGCATTACGCGAACGGCTGGTTTGGCAAATTCGGCAATCAATCTCCCGGCGCGGACGGCCAGCAAAACGGCCACATCCGCCTCGAAGCTGCCACGGGCGAGGATTTTAGCCCGCTCGTCGAGATCCCGAAGCCGGACGGCATGATGGAGCGCTCGTTTCAGTTCGTGAAGTGGCTGGCAAATAAGAATCCGGAAGGGAAGTGGAAGCAGTTCCTGACGAAAGACGGCAAAGGGCTCGATTGGAGCAAGGTGATCATCTCCGGCAGTTCGCACGGCAGCACCACCGCCGCTCGTTTTGCCAAGCATCAGGCCGTGGATCGCGTGGTGATGTTCTGCGGACCGCGTGACCAGCTCGAGACGTGGCAGTCACTGCCTTCCGCCACGCCGTCGAACCGCTTTTTCGGCTTCTCCCATGTGCTCGATAGCGGCTGGAGCGGCGATCACTACTGCCGCTCTTGGGAACTGCTCGGCCTGAACGCCCACGGCCCCATCGTGAATGTCGATCAGATGACGCCGCCGTATGAAAATACTCGCCGCCTCATCACCGATGCGGATGTGAAGGGCGATGACAAACGAGCTCATAGCTGCGTCGTGCCCGGTGGAGCCTCGCCGAAGTCCGCCGATGGCAAATTTCTTCATGAAGCCGTGTGGAAGTATCTTTTCACCCAGCCCGTCGATCAGAGCGGCCCCGCCACAGCAGCGGATGAGGATTGCGAGAAGGACCTCCAGAAGTGACCTCCGCCATGCGCATCACCGCGATCGATCTCCACTTTCAAAGCACGCCCGGCCTCATCGCCGCCTACCTCGTCGAGAGCGGCGGGGAGCTGGCGCTCATCGAAACCGGCCCCGGCTCCACCCTGGCCAACCTTCGCGCCGCGCTGAAAACGCAGGGCGTGGATGAAAACGATATCCGGAAGGTCTTCGTCACGCACGTTCACCTCGACCACGCGGGCGCGGCGGGCTGGTTTGCGCAAAACGGAGCCACCATCTACTGCCATCCGTATGCGGCCCGGCATCTCGTCGATCCCTCGAAGCTCATCGAGAGCGCCCGCCAGGTGTATCAGGACCAAATGGATACGTTGTGGGGCGAGATGCTGCCTGCTCCAGCGGAAAGAGTCGTCGCGTTGAAAGACGGTGAGTCCGTGCCCTTTGGCGAGGTCAGCGTCATCGCTTGGGATACACCGGGGCATGCGCGACATCACCACGCCTTCGTCATCGGCGGCGTTTGCTTCGCAGGCGACACGGCGGGCATGCGCCTCGCGGGAACAAACTACCTCAGCGTCACCGCCGCGCCGCCACAGTTTGATCCCGTGGCTTACGTCGCCTCCATCGATCGCCTTCTCGCGGCGAACTTCGAGAAGCTCTACCTCACGCACTTTGACGCCGTGCCGGATGTGAAGGCGCACCTCACCGCCTACCGCGCCCGCATCACCGAGGTGCATCAGCGAGTGGCCGCCTGGCATGCCGCTGGATGGAGCGAGGCGCAGATCCGTGAAGGCTATCGCGAAGCGGAGCATGCGCTTGGGTTGCAATGCGGCCTCACTTCAGAGCAGTGGGACCGCTGCGAGGCCTCGAACGGCACCGCGATGTGCGCCGATGGCGTGCGGCTGCATTGTCTGAAGAGCGCGAAAGCAGAAAAGCATCCCTTTGGTGATGGTGCTTCTTACGCTTGATTGATGTCCAAAATGCCGGTGCTGAAGCCGAATTTGTCAGTCTCGACGCCCATGCGTTGGGCGAGGGGGACGAAGAGGTTGGAGAAGACGTGCTTCTCTTTGTCGATGGCGATGTGGCGGCCGTGTTTGAAGCCACCACCGGCGAGTAGCAGGGGAATGTTCGCGGTGCTGTGGGCGCTGGCGTTGCCCAAGTTGGAGCCAAACATGACGGCGGTGCTGTCGAGGAGGGAGGCAGCCTTCATCTTGGTCAAAAAGGCGGCCAAGGCAGTGAATTCGGCCTTCTCGATGATTTTGAGCTCTTCGATCTTCGCGGCGTCCTGACCGTGGTGGGAGAGGTTATGCCAGTCGTTTTTGACGCCGACGATCTCGGGCACGGCGTTCATGCCGCTGAGGCGCAGGGTGATGGTGCGGGTGGAATCGGTCTGGAGGGCCAGCAGGATGAGGTCAAACATGAGGTTCATGCGTCCGATGGCATCGGTGCGGCTCTGAATGTCGGTGGGTGGTTTGGCATCGACCTTGGGCTTCGGCTTTTGCACCCACTCCTCGTTTTGGACGAGGCGGCCTTCGAGGTCACGCACGGCACTGAAATACTCGTCGAGCTTCTCCTGATCGCGTTTGCCGAGCTCGCCGTGGAGTTTTTTGGCCTGGCCCATGACGGTGTCCAAAATGCTGCGGCCACGTTTGAGGCCACGCACTTGCGCTTCAATCTCAGCTTGAGTGCCATCGACAAAAAGCTGCCGAAACGCGTTCGACGGCGAAGGTTCGGCAGGCAGCGGCACGCCGCTGGCGGACCAGGACATCGAATCACTGCCGGTGCCGAGGATGAGGCTCGGAAAACGCGTCTGTGAGCCGATTTGCTCGGCGATGAGCTGGTCGAGGGAGATCGAGTTTTTGAAGCCCGCGAGTCCGGGATGCTTCGCGGAGGTCAGCCACGTCATTTCGGAGGTGTGGCCATTCGCGCCATTTTGCTCCTCATGCTGCAAACCAGAGAGAACGGAGAAATCGCCCTTCAAATCCTTCAGCGGCTCCAAGTAGGGCGTGAGGGTGTAATCCGCCCCGGTTTCCTGCGGAAACAAAAACGGCGTGTGAAAGCCCAGCGTGGCACACATCGCCAAAAAACGCGGCGGCGGCTGGGCGACGGCGGCTTGCGCCCGTGTGGCAAAGGCTGGCACCATGGCCTCCAAAAACGGCAGTGAGAGCACCGTTCCGGCTCCACGAAGAAAAGCACGGCGGTCGAGATGGCGTTTAGTGGCGGTGTGCATGGCGTCTGACGCTACAACGAACGATCGGCGGGAAGTCTGACAGAATCACAGCCTTAGCTTCTTCACCAGCAGCGACTCCTTCTCGGCATCCGTCATCGGCTTGAAGTCCACTTTGCAGTTTGGTAGCGCCACCCGGATCGCCTCCACATCCGATTGTGAGATGTCCACGGTCTCGATTTTGAGCTTCGAGAGATTGGGCAGGGCCTGGAGGTGAGGGATGATCTTTGCGGAAAGGCGGGCTTCGGTGAGTTCGAGGGCTTCAAGTGTCTTGATCTGTGCGATGAGGCTCATCGTGGTCTCGTCGAAGCTGGCAGGAGCCTCTTTGCCCCATTCTGGCAGGCGCTGGCCGATGCGGAGCGAGGTGAGAGAAAGCTTCGCGAGAGGCGCATTCCCCGCCTGCGTCTGCGCCGTGTGCCAGGTGCGGAATTCCTTGAGCGGCGTGATCTGCCCGATGGACTCCATCGCCGCATCACCCGCCGTCGATCCGGCAAACGTCAGCCTCTCCAGTTTCGGCAGCGCCTTCAAATGCACCAAACCGCTGCCCGTGAACTCCTTCGAGCGAAACGCCGGATGGAAAAACGAGATCGACTTCAGCTTCTGAAACGCCGCGAAGTGCCGAAAGCCCGCATCCGTGAGCTGCACACCATCGCTGCTGAGCCGTTCTAGCTCCGTGAGGCCGGTGAGCAGCGTCAGCGTGTCATCCGTGATCGTTTTGCCGCTGATCGTGAGGTCTTTGATCGTGGTGAAGCTGCCTAGCGTACGGAAGTCGGCCTCGGTGAAGCCATCGCACTTCACATTCACCTGCGTGATCATGCCAGCGGTCTCGGTGACCTTCGCACCGAGCTTTCGCAAGGCTTCCGCATCAGCGGCAAAGGTGACTACAGCGGAGAAGAGCAGGCTGAGGAGCGTTTTCATGCATGCACGATTACCACGAGCTGAGGTCGTCGTGGAGACGGTCCATTTCTTGGGAGAAGACCTCACGCTCGGGCATATCTGGCTCGCCGTAGGGGACGATCTCGACCACGTTTTTGCGCAGCGCGGTGATGCCGCTGCCGCCGTCCGGGTTCTGGATGCACTTCCAGGCGCAGTCGGCAAAGCGGGCCGCGAGGATGCAATCCTGGGGTGTGGTGTGACCGCCGCGTTGGAGATGGCCGAGTACCGATGGGCGCACCTCAAGATCCGGGAAGGGGGCACCCGCACGCTGGAAATACTGCTGGAAGGCATCCATCAGCACATAGGCGCGATTGCGCTTCTGTGGCGGGTCAAACTGCACGCCCTCGGCCACGAGCACGATGGCATGACCGCGACCGCGAGTCATCGCGCCCTCGATCTTCGCGGCGAGTTTCTCCATGGCCACATTGGTGAGCGCTCCGGGTTCCGGCGTGATGATCATTTCCGCGCCAGAGGCCAGACCAGCCATGCGGGCGAGGTCACCGCTCTCGCGCCCCATCGTCTCCAGCACCATGACGCGGCGGTGACTGCGAGCGGTATCAATGAAATGATCGACCGCCCAGACGAGTGTGTTCACGGCGGTGTCCACTCCGAGCGCCATATCCGTGAATTGAAGGTCGTTATCAATGGTGGCCGGGATGCCGATGATGCGCAGATCACTTTCATCAGCCAGCAAGCGGGCACCCGTGAGCGAGCCATCCCCGCCGACGACCACGAGGGCGCGGACATTGAGCGATTTGAGGAGCTTGATGACCTTCGTGCGCACTTCCTTGTCATGAAACTCCAGGCAGCGGGCGGAACCGAGGATGGTGCCACCTTTGCCCATGATGCCGCTGACGCTCGCATGATCCATCTGGATGAGATCGAGCTGGTCATTGATGAGGCCGGCGCGGCCCGGATGGCTGGCGATGGTGTTTTTCAGACGGATGAGTGCCTCGGCATCGCCATTCACGGCACGGGCGGTGCGCACTAGGCCACGGTAACCATCTCGCACGCCGAGCACGGCGATTTTTTCGCGGTTGAGGCCGAGGCGCACGATGGCGCGGAGAAAGGCGTTCATGCCGGGGGCGTCGCCGCCGCTGAAAAGCACGGCGACAGCTTGATCAGGATAAGAAGCAGTCATGGGGAAATTGGGTTGGGGCCTTCGCCTTAGCGTGGCGAGACTCATGCGCAAGTGACGGTGTGTCGACGCTGATTGGCGGAAGCTCTCACGGCCCTTTCATCCGCCATAGCCAGTCTTTGTCCTGCACCCGCCATCGTCCCCCGCATCCGGCCCGGCAGACCAGAGCAAGCAGCCACCATTTTTGAGGCGGTAGTTCGGCAGATGCTTCGGACGTGCCGGATCATCGAGCGTGAGATCGTTGTCCTCATCCGCAAACACCGCAAATGACCGCTGCATGTGACGATGTTCGTGGAGAACATTTTGTTCTGAACATGAAAACCGCACTCGATCACTGGCTGCTGCTCTCAAAACACCTCAACCTTGCTGGCAGAAGAGAATCATCGGGCTTTGATCGCTGTATTGGCAGATGCGCGATCACGCGTCATTCACGCTCCCGAGCCGGAGGCTCGAAAGGTATTAGCCGGTGGTGAAACCACCGGAACGCACGCCCGCAATCGAACCTATGCTGCACCCTAGAAGGGTGAGAGAAGTGCATGGAGGCCCGGCAGCCGTCGAATGCTTCTCGCGCTCCCTCCAGGGCGCCATGCCTTGGTGGGTGTGGGTGATCTCATCCGGTGGTTTCACCACCGGCTATTTTCTTGCGAGCCTTCGGCTCGATGGGTGATTCGATTACCAATCGAATCGACTAAATCACCAACGCATTCTCCGCGTCGCCGAAGTGGCTGGTTTTGACGCCCATGCGGTCCATGAGGGCGAGGTGGAGACGACAGAGTTTGCGGTTGGGGTCTTTGCTGAGGTCGTGGAAACGGCCGCCTTGAATGGTGCCGCCGCCACCGCCGGCGAGGACAACGGGGAGCTGGCGGGAGTCGTGCGCGTTGCCGTCCATGAGGCTGCTGGTGAGCAGGATCATGCTGTTTTCCAGCAGCGTGCGTTCGCCTTCGTTCGTGGCCTGCATTTTGGCGAGGAGCTCGGCCCAGAGTTTGACCTGATGCTCGTTCACGCGCTGATACAGGCTGAGGCGGTGCTCGTCATTGGCATGGTGCGATAGCTCGTGAATGCCGCCGCTGATGCCGTCGAGGCTGGGGAAGCGCATGTTGGAGAGGTCGTTGTTCATCATGAAGGTGGCAACGCGGGTGCGGTCCATCTGGAAGGCGAGGAGCATGATGTCGAACATGAGGCGCAGATGATCTTCAGCGCTTGCGGGGATGCCTGCGGCGGGTCGGCCGAGGGTCGGGGCCTTCACGGTGGGCATCCAGCCCTGGCCGTTGGTCTCGGCCTGGCTGATTTTTTCGGCGAGTTCGACTCGCTGCTCGATCTCACGCACGGAGGTGAGGTATTCGTCGAGCTTCTGCTTGTCGCGGCTGCTGAGCTTCGGTTTGAGGCTGCTGGCGTCTTCGAGCACAAGGTCGAGGATGCTTTTGTCACGCTTGCGACGGCTGCCATCGTCAAAGAGCTGGTCAAAGGCCTGCTGCGGGAAGATTTCCTTCGGTGCAGGCGTGGTGGGCGTGCTCCAAGAGATGTAGGCGGAGTAGATCGACGTGAAGCCGCTGTCCGTGCTGTAGCTGGGCCGCTCGGTGCCGAGCACGACGCTGGGCACGGGCGTGAATTTGCCTGTCTGTGCCGCGATGAGCTGGTCCATCGTGGTGCCGACCTCGACATCGGTGGTGGTCTTTTTCACCTTCAGGCCGCAGAGCACATTCATCTTCGGATAGTGGCCGCCTTCGCCTTCCACGGTCGTTGGGTTCCACAGGCCCTGAAACACGTTCACGTGCTTTTTGAGCCCTTCGAGCGGCGTGAGCGATTTCATCAAGTCCATGCCGCCAGCACCCATTTTGGCACCCCAGTGGTGCGGATTGACGCCATTGCCGGTGAAGCACACGGCGAGACGACGCGGCGCGGTGTTGTTTTTGACCGATTCAGCTCCGAAAGCGCAGATGGACTCCAGCCACGGCAGGCCGAGCGCTGCACCGGTGCCACGGAGGAAAAGACGACGAGAGGTATTCATGTTTGGGGGAGGGCAAAGGACACGCGACGAGAGCGTGGTTTTTTGCAGGCTTCTCAAGCGAAGCACGCTGGAGGCCAAGAATGGGCCAGAGAGATCCGGTGAAACTCGTTTTGAGGCTCCGCACTCAAGGCATCCGGCCTTCCTCGACGTCCATGAGGTCGAAGAAGACGACGATGTCGTCGCGATGGCCGAGGCCAGCTTCCTCCTTCTGTTTTTGGAAGCCGTTGGAGGCGGCGTCATTCCAGCCGCGTTTGGACATGAAGCCGTTCCAAATCTCGATCTGCTCGGGGGAGGGGCGTTTGCCGGTCTGGCAGCACCATTCGAAGATCTCCTCGTCGGTGCCACCTTCGTGGGTGCGTTGGGTCAGCGCATGGAAATCAACGCCGAGGAACTTGCACACGCGCTCGTCGAAGGTGCGATTACCGGCCAGATAGCCGAGGTGGTAGCCATCCGGCAGTTTTCCCTCGCGGGCGAAGTAGCGGATTTTGTCGAGGATGCGACCGAGGACGACGATGCTGCCGACGGTGTCGCGAGGGGAACGGAAAGGAAAGGCCATGGGGCTTCATAAAGCGCCGCGGAGAGGCGTCAACGATCACGCGAGGAGCCGGTCCACGATCTTCGCGCCCTGGTTGTCGGTGAGGCTGGCGGCGAGGCCGTTGCGTTTGTAGGTGAGCCGGGTGTGATCGAGGCCGAAGAGCTTCAGCAGCGTGGCGTGGTAGTCGAAGTGCCGTACCTCGTCGAGGACGGCTTTGTGGCCAAAATCATCGGTCTCGCCGTGGACGTAGCCTTTTTTGAAGCCACCCCCGGCGAGCCACATGCTGAAGCCGAAGGTGTTGTGATCGCGGCCCCATTTTTCGTAGCCAGCATCGTTTTGCAGCACGGGCAGGCGGCCCATCTCGCCGCCCCAGTGGACGACGGTGCTATCGAGGAGGCCGCGCTGCTTCAAATCGATCAAGAGAGCGGCGCTGGGCTGGTCGGTGGCGGCGCAGAGCTTCGGCAGGGAGGTGACGAGGGCGCTGTGCTGGTCCCAGCTTTGCCCGGCATTGAGCACCTGCACATAGCGCACGCCACGTTCGACGAGGCGGCGGGCAATGATGCAGCGTGTGGCGTAGTCTTTCGTTTCGGGATTATCCACGCCGTAGAGTTTTTTCACGTGCTCGGGCTCCTGCGAGATGTCGAGGGCCTCCTTGGCGGCGGTCTGCATCTTCGCAGCGAGTTCGTAGCTGGAGATGCGGGCCTGGAGATCGAGCTCACCGGGGTGAGCGTGGAGGTGGTCTTCGTTGAAAGCCTTTAAAAGAGCGAGCTGCCGCGCCTGCGGGCCACCGGCGAGCGAGGGCGGCGGGTCGAGATTGAGAATGCGAGGCTCGGCAGGGCGCACGAGCGTGCCCTGGAAGAGAGCGGGCAGCCAGCCGTTCGTGTAGTGCTCGCCGCTGAAGGTAGGCAGGCCGCCGGGGTGGGAGAGCACCATGTAGGCGGGCAGTTCATCGGTCTCGCTGCCGAGGCCGTAGGTGAGCCAGGAGCCGATGGCGGGACGGCCAGCGGTGATGCGCCCGGCATTCATGGCGTAGAGTCCCTGGGCGTGATTGCTCACGCCGGAGGTCATGGAGCGGACGAGGGTGATCTCATCGGCCACCTGGCTGAGGCTCGGCAGCAGTTCACTGAGTTCCATGCCGCATTGGCCGTGTTTTTTGAACTTCCACGGCGAACCAAAGCACTTCGAGGAGGCCTGGGCGAGGTTGTCATACTTCACCTCGCCGGGGAACTTTTGGCCGTGATACTTCGTGAGCATCGGCTTCGGGTCGAAGAGGTCCATCTGCGAGGGACCGCCCATCATGAAGAGGGAGATCATCGCCTTCGCCCGCGGCTCGAAGTGCGGCTTTTTCGGCAGCAGGTCGTAGCGCACCTCGCCAAAGCTTTCCGGCTTCACCGGAGCGGCGAGGAGTCCGTCCTTTTCCAGCAGCGAGGCCAGGGCGAGCGTGCCGAGGCCAAAGCCATTGGAATGCATGAAGTGACGGCGGGAGCAAAAACGGGCGGAGGACATGATGGGGCCGCTTACATACGGGGCTGAGGCTTGCGATCTCACAGCGCATCAACGGGCGGTGGGCCTCTCCGCTTGCCGTTTCGGCATTCATCGCCTATCCCTCGCGCCCCTATGCCCATCCCCGCTGAATTCCCCGGAGTCACCGCCATCGCCAAAGCGAATGTCTATTTCGACGGCAAAGTCGTCAGTCACACCATCCTTTTCCCGGATGGCAGCAAGAAGACGCTGGGCCTGATCTACCCCGGTGATTTCCATTTCGGCACCGCCAAGGCGGAGCGCATGGAAATCGTGGCCGGCGACTGCGTGGTGAAGCTGGATGGCAGCGATGCCAAAACGAGCTACACCGGCGGCCAGCACTTCGACGTGCCTGCCAACAGCGGTTTCGACATCTCCGTGCCCGGTGGCATCTGCGAGTACATCTGCTCGTTCCTCGATTGACCCACGCGGGGCGGAAGAAAGCCCGGCTTGCAACTCCTGCGGCGTGCTCGCATACTTCCGCCATGCTCGTCACCTCCCTGCCACCGCACAGCCCGCCGCTCATGCGCATCTCCTGTGATCGCTATCACGAGATGATCGCCAGCGGCGGTCTTCGTGAGGACGATCGTATCGAGCTGATCGAAGGTTATCTCGTCACGAAAATGTCCATCGGTTCTCTCCATTCCGGAATGGTGAACCGCCTCAACCGCTTGCTTGGCCGGTTGTTTGGCGATTCCGCCATCGTCACCATCCAAAATCCCGTCACCATTCACGAATACTCCGAGCCGGAGCCGGATGTCGTCGTGGCCAAGTTCCGTGAGGATTTCTATGCGGACCGCCATCCCTATCCCGAGGACATTTTGCTCGTCATCGAGGTGGCGGATACCAGCCTCGCCTTTGATCGTGAGGCGAAAATCCCGCTCTATGCCTCCTGCGGCATTCCAGAGTCCTGGCTGGTGGATTTGATCCATCACGAGATCCACGTTTTCCGCCGCCCGGACGGCGCGAAGTATCAAGAAACCCTCGTCTTCCGCTCCGGTGATCTACTGCCAGTGCCTGGAAGCACAGAAACTCTAGCAGTGGTCGAACTCGGTCTGTGATCCGGTCCTGCGATGCCCTTCCGTGAAACACTCCTCAATCTCGCCATCACGGCGGTGCTGGTGCTGATCATCACCCTGGTGGCTATTTTGCTCAAAGAAAGCCGCCCCGTGCCCGTGGCCGCCATTCCTGTGGGAAAGGCCGCGCCCTCAGCGGCAGCGGAAAGCGGCCTCCCGGCTGCCAAAGCGGAGTTTGAAGTCTTCCCGAAAGCAAAACTTATCGAGAGCAAAAACAACGAGGCCGACACGCTGCGCATCAAGGTCAAAGACTCGCACGAGGAGACGGTCTTCACGCTCTACTTTGCCGATGCGCCGGAGTCCTCCCTCACGCATCCGCAGCTCGTGCAGGATCAGTCGCGCTACTTTCAGATCAGCCAGGATGACGTCATCAAAGTAGGAGCCGAGGCCGCCACGTATGTGACGGGCCTGCTCAAGGACAAACCTTTCACCCTGCTCACTCGCTGGGAACCCGTGCCGGATCGCAGCCGCTACTACGCCCTCATCCTCGTCGAGACAGAAAAAGGAAACGTCTATCTCGCCGATCTGCTCATGCAAAAGGGCTACGCCCGTCTCGCCGGTCTTTCGTGCGACCTGCCAGGCGGCGTGAAAGGGGCTGATGACTATGGCCTCTACCTCCACAAGCTCAGCAAAGAAGCTCGTGAAGCCAAGCTGGGTGCCTGGGGAGTCCAATAGACCGCCTCACTCACGCCAGATGCGACCCTGCCCAGTGCGAAAACCACGCTCCAGGCTCTGAAAAAGCGAGTTCAACCTCGCCTCCTCTTTCAGCACAAACTCCACCGTGTGCGCATGCGTGGAGGCCGGGTAGGTCTTCACCACCTTCGGCTCCGTGAGCGTGGGGGAGATGCGTGACGTGGCCTGCTCGACCATGTTTTTGGCTCGGTCGAGCGCATTCATAGCCGCCTCAGCCGCCGTGCTGCCCGTCTCCGGCTTCGCGGGTTCGAGAAAGTAGAAGCGCACGATCTGGGACGAACCCAGCGTCAGATTCACCTCCACCACGCGGGCCACGCCATCGGCCACATACTCATGCTTCGAGAGTCCGATGATCGAGTTGCAGCGCACGAGATAGTTTCCGCCTTTGAAGCGTCCATCCCAAATGCCGTCCTTCGTGGCTTCATCGCCCTGTTGCTGCTGACCGCCCTGGCCAGTGGTATTCTGGCCGGGAGCGGATTGAGCGTGAAGAAAAGCCGCCGAAAGCAGCACGAGCGCGAGAGTGAGCGTTTTCATGTTCCAGGAGTGTGCTGCGACCTCGCCACTCTGGCAAGGGCCGGAAAGCCCCATCGGCAAAGTGGCATCATCCATTCAGTTTCCGGCCTGAGGAGCGTATGTTTAGCCAGCATCAACACCCCACGCGCCCCATGTTCACCTTCACCGACAAAGCTGCCGTCACCACCTGCGATGGCGTTTCACGCCGCGATTTCATCACCGCCGGCGCTTTGAGTGCCATCGGCCTCACGATGCCTAGTTTCGCCAAACTGAAGGCGGAAGGCAAAGTGGACCCCAAAAAGAGCAACAAGGCCTGCATCATGATCTTCAACCTCGGTGCGCCGAGCCAGCAGGATCTCTGGGACATGAAACCGGATGCGCCGAGCGAGATTCGCGGCCCCTTCAAACCCATCCGAACGAAGAGCAATGCCTTCGAGATCTCCGAGATCCTGCCGATGCATGCAAAGATCGCGGATAAATTCAGCCTCGTGCGTTCCTGCTACCACACCGCCGCTGCGGTGCATGACACCGGGCATCAGATGATGCAAACGGGCCGCCTTTTCACCGGTGGCGTGAACACACCACACGTCGGCAGCGCGCTCGAATTCCTCCAAGGCCGTCGCAGCGATCTACCCGCGCACATCATCCTGCCGGAATCAATGGGCCCTACCGGTGGCAACATGCCGCACGGCCAGGACGCGGGCTTCCTCGGCAAGGCCTATGATCCCTTCGTCCTGAACGCGAATCCGTCGGAAAAGGACTTCAAAGTGCCCGATCTGCTCCCGCCGAAGGAAATCAGTGAAGTGCGGATGGAGCGCCGCCGCGAAATGCGCGAGCTGGTGGACAGCAGCGTGCGCAATTTCGAATACAGCGAGCAGGCGAAGCTCATGGATTCCAACTTCGAGTCCGCCTACCGCATCATGACCAGCACGCAGGCCCGCGAGGCCTTCGACCTGACCAAAGAGCCCCTCAAAGTGCGCGAGCGCTACGGTTTGAACCGCTTCGGCCAGAGCTGCCTGCTCGCCCGTCGTCTCGTGGAGCGCGGTGTGCGTTTCGTCACCGTGAACACCTTCATCACCGTCTTTGGCGAGATCACTTGGGACATCCACGGCTCCAAACCCTTCACCAGCATCGAAGGCATGCGCGACATCGTCGCCCCGATGTATGATCAGGGCTACAGCGCCCTCATCGAGGACCTTTTCCAGCGCGGCATGCTCGACGACACCATGGTCACCTGCCTCGCCGAATTCGGCCGCACGCCGAAGATCAATCCCGCCGGCGGTCGCGACCACTGGCCGAACTGCTGGACCGTCAATTTCGCCGGCGGCGGCGTCAAAGGCGGCGAAGTCATCGGCAAGTCCGACGACATTGGCGGCTACCCCACCGAGCGCCCCGTCGCCCCCAAAGAAATCGTCGCCACCATCTACCAAGCCCTCGGCGTCGATCTCCACACCGAGCTGCCGGGCCCGCAGGGCAGACCGTACCCCGTCGTCGATTTCGGCACGCAGGCGGTCAAGGAGCTGTTTGCGTGATCGGGGCAGGGTTGAGGTAAGAGATCAGGAGGAAAATAGGTTAACCCAACTCAGCGAGAGGTTACACAGCTGAGACAAGTTAGGTTAACCCACAAAGGACCGTGGCATAGTTCCTCTCTCCTCCTCACCCAACCCTCACCGCTTTCCTCCGATGCTCGAATTCTTTTCCGCCAGTACCCGCATGGTCAATTCAAGGCACGCCATCCTCGAATGCCTTGAAGCCGCCCTAGGATCCAACAAAAAATGCGACCTTGTCATGCTCCATGCTTCGATTGGCCATGATTACCATGCCTTGGCGGACGAGGTGCGGCGGCAGATCCCCGGTGTGCGGGTGGTGGGGGCCTCGTGCTGCGGGATCGTGGGCAGCGAAGGCGTGAGCGAATCGATGAAGGATCTGGCGATAATGGCGGTCCGCGGACCGGAGCTGGCCGTCGCCCATGTGGACGGCATCTACGGCCACAATGCTTTCGAAAAGGCGGTGGAGCTGGCGCAGCAGCTCAAGACTCAGAAGCCTGGCATCACGATGATTCATTTCCTGGCGTCAGGAATCGACATCGCCAATGACAGAGCCATCGCGGGTATCGAGTCCGTCTTTGGACCGGAGGTGACGATCTTCGGGGCGACCTCTTCGGACAACATGCGCGGTGTGATCAGCTACGAGATCGTCGATGATCAGGTTTTGGAGCATGGCGCGTGGGCAGTAGGATTTGCCGATCCCTCACTGGAGGTGGACACGCAGGCGACGCACGGTTTTCTCGCTGTCGGCGAACCCATGGTGGTCACACGGGCCGAGGGCACCCGCATCATCGAATTGAACGGCCGCCCGGCGTGGCAGGAATACACCAGCCGACTTGGCCTCGACCCTGAAAAGGCCACCTGTGGCGACTCGATCCCTGTGGGTGCCCTGGCCGAAGAGCTTCCCACCGCTCTGGCAGAGGAGTATGGCAACCCGCACCTCCTGCGCGTGGTGACGAAACGGGATGCCGATGGTGCCATGCACTACGCCACGACGATTCGCGAAGGAACACGGCTCTGGCTCACCGTGCGCGATGAGGAGCGCATCTTCGCCGATATGGACCGCATGATGGCGGCGATGGTGGCGCGGGTGGGCGGGCGCAGGCCAGTGGCCGTTTTCCACGCGGACTGCCTCGCGCGAGGCCGTTATCTCTTCAATCGCGTGATGAAGGAGGAGCTGGTGGGCCGGATGCAGTTCCCGCTGAGCTGCGACGGTATTGCCCCCCCCTGGCTGGGTATGTATGGCTTTGGCGAGTTCGCGCGGCTGGGCGGCGCCAACACCTACCACAACTACACCACGGCCATCTACGCCATCTACCGCCGCTGAGCGTGCCTCATTCAGACGATGACTGAAAAAGAAGAAACGCCCGCCTTTGAGGCGCTGAAGCATCGCTACGACGAGCTCCAGCGCCGCGTGACGCGTTTCTCTGTGGTCGAGCAGGAGCTCATTGACACAAGAAACCGGCTCGACTGTGAGCTCGGGCGTTACGGCCGTATTCACGCCTTCAGCACCCGGGCGCTTCAGGCAGCATCGGATGAAGCCTTCGCCATCATGGTGGCGGACGCGCTCCTTGATGTGTTCGAGCTCGAAGTGGGCTTGTTCTGGCTCTTTGACGCGCAGGGACTTCTGTTGCCGCAGCCTGCCGCCTCATCGGGTTTTCGAGCAGGTTATGAGTCCTTTGCGAGCATTCGTTCCTGGCTCTCCTCGCGTATCACGGTCCAGCAGGACAAGGCTTGCTTCTTTGCTGCGGGGAGCGTCGAGTTTCAGCAGGCGGGCCTCGATTTCTCCCACATGCTCGCCGGGTGTTGCAGGCATCCCGACGGGAAACCGCTGGCGCTGCTGATCACCGGCATCAGCACGGCGGCTGCAAAGTTTCATGAGGCGTTGAGCGAGAATAAAGCGCAGTCATTCCGTGTCTTCACTGCACAGGTCGCCGCCTTGTATGCGAATCGTGCCAGCGCCGCGATCATCCAGAAGCAAATGATCGACCTGCATGAGTCTGAGGAACGGCTCACCCTAGCCATCAAAGGCAGTGAAATCGGTTTCTGGGATTGGTTTCTGGATGAAGGTGCCATTGTTCTCTCCCACGAGTGGAAGGCTATGTTGGGTTATCGCGATGAGGAGATCGTCGACAATCCAGATGCCTGGCAGTCTCGAATTCACCCTGAAGATATCGACCGCAGCTTGCAGCTCGTGGAAGATCATATCACAGGCATGACGGAGACTTACGAGAATCTGCACCGCCTCCGTCATAAGGATGGTTATTACGTTTGGATCATGGCCCGCGGTCGTGCTCTCCGGGACGAAAAGGGCCGAGCCCGGCGTTTTGTCGGCACGCATCTCGACATCTCTCGGCAAAAGGCCCTTGAAGAACGTCTGCGCGAGGCAGAAGAGCTCCAACGTCAGGCACGTGAGCAGGCAGAATCCGCCAGCCAAGCCAAAAGCATCTTCGTGGCCAGCATGAGCCATGAGATCCGCACGCCGATGAATGGTGTCATTGGCATGCTGCAGTTGCTTCGGGATACATCGCTCACTCCGGCCCAGTCCTCCCTCGTTACGATTGCTGAGCAATCCGCCACGGCACTGCTCGACATCATCGGAGACATTCTAGACATCTCCAAGGTCGAGGCGGGCAGGGTGGAGATCAACCATGAGCCCTTTGATCTCCTAGCGCTTTTGAAAAACGTCATCCAGCTCATGCGTCATCGCGCCGAGGCAAAGGACATCCTGCTAGAATGCCAAGTAACGAAGCAACGAGAGTGTCTGGTCCTCGGCGATGAAGGAAGGCTCCGCCAAGTGCTGATCAACCTCATCGGCAATGCCATCAAGTTTACCGACCGTGGCAGCGTACGCCTTGCGGTCGAAAAGGGCCGCAGCACCATCAACCGACATTCGTTTACCTTCCGCATCACGGATACAGGTGTCGGGATCTCGTCGCAGGCCTTGGAGCATGTGTTTGAACCGTTCAATCAAGGCGACTCCAATCAAAACGTTCGCTCGCATGCTGGCACCGGTCTGGGGCTGGCCATTTCGCAGTCACTTGTTCAGCTGATGGGCGGTGACATTACGGTGACCAGTGAGAAAGGTGGCGGTTCTGAATTCCGCTTCACCTTGGCACTGCCCCTTACAAGTCCCAGAACACCAGCGCCGGTGCTGGAGAACGACCTGCCCGCTGCCATTCCAGAACGGCTCGCGGGACGAATTCTGGTCGTGGATGACAGCCAGACGAGCCGCATGGTGGCGAAGCTCATGATGGAGCCGACTGGATTAAAGGTGGATCTCGCCTGCGATGGCGAGGAGGCCGTCTGCAAAGTCAAAAAAGGCCATTACGACGCCATCCTCATGGACTGCCAGATGCCTGGCATGGACGGTTACGAGGCCACCCGGCAAATTCGAAAGCTGCAGGACAAGCGCGGCCGAGTTCCCGTTATTGCTCTCACAGCCAACGTCGAAACCGGGTTCATCGGCGAGTGCTATGCATCTGGCATGAGCGATCACCTCAGCAAACCGGTCCAGAAGCTCTCGCTTCTCGCCAAGATCGCTCATCACCTTGCCAAACCTTGATCGCAAACGGGGCGGGATAGGCTCAAAACACGGCGGCATCGTCCATTTAGAATCGAAGCTGGCAGGCGTATTGTTTGCAAATCATGCCACGTGTCCTGTTAAGTCTTATCGCCTCCTTTTTGACGGCAACTTTGGCCTTCTCCGCCGAAGCCCCGTCCTTCCGCAACACCATTCAGCCGATTCTCACACGCTACGGCTGCGCGATGGGCGCCTGCCACGGTGCCGCAGCGGGACAGGGCGGCTTTCGTCTCTCGCTGCGTGGTTTCGATGACGAGGGCGACTGGCTTTCGATCACGCGCAGCGCGAATGGTCGCCGTCTCACGCTCGAAGATCCGGCTCGCAGTCTCTTTCTCCTCAAAGCGGTCAAAGCCGTGCCGCACAAGGGCGACAAGCGTTTTGAGATGAACTCTGTAGAGTACAAAGCGATCGCCGACTGGATCGCGGCGGGAGCGCCGGGGCCGAAGGCGGATGATCCGCGCATCGTTTCGCTCAGCGTGTCGGAGCCGCATCTGGTCACGCAGGCCGGCAAAAGCATGCAACTCAAAGTGACCGCGAAATTCAGCGATGGGCACAGCGAGGACGTCACGCGCTGGTGCAAATACAACGCCACCAATGCGAGCGTGGCCACCGTGGATGATGCGGGCCTCATCAAGACCACCGGCAGCGGCGAGGCAACGGTCAGTGCCTGGTACCTGAGCCTGCTGAGCGTGACCACCATCACCGTGCCGCAGCCGAACAAGCTCGAACCTGCCGCCTTTGCCGTGCTCAAGCCGCGAAACTTCATCGACGAGCATGTTTTGACGAAACTTCGCGAGCTGAACATTCCGCCGTCAGATCGGGCGAGCGATGCCGAATTCATCCGACGTGCTTTTCTTGACACCATCGGCGTTTTGCCCACGACCGATGAAGCTCGCGCATTCCTCACCGACAAAGCAGCCGACAAACGCGACCGCCTCATCGACACGCTTTTGAAACGGCCCGAGTTCGTCGATTACTGGTCGCACCGCTGGAGCGATCTACTGCTCGTCAATGGCGACAAATTGATGCCTGAGGCCATGTGGGCCTACTACAACTGGATTCGCCGCCACGTCGCCGCGAACACGCCGTGGGACGCCATGGTGCGTGATCTGCTCACCGCCAGCGGCAGCACGCTGGAGCATGGCGGCGGCAATTTCTTCGTGCTCAACGACGAGCCCACCAAATGCGCCGAAACCGTCAGCGTGGCCTTCATGGGCACCTCCATCGCCTGCGCGAAGTGTCACAACCACCCGATGGAAAAATGGACGCACGATCAGTACTACGCCTTCGCGAATCTCTTCGCCCGCATCCGGTCCAAAAACGGCACGCAGGCCAATGAGCGCGTGCTTTTCAGCGACACGCAGGGCGAGATCATCACGCCACTCACCGGCAAAGCCCAGCCTCCGCGCCCGCTCGATGCCGTGCAGCCCGTCTCGATGACCTCCACCAAGGATCGTCGCATCACACTCGCGAACTGGCTCACCAGCGCCGATAACAAACTCTTTCAACGCGCCATCGTGAACCGCGTGTGGGCGAACTTCTTCGGCAGCGGACTCGTCGAGGCCGTCGATGACCTCCGCGTCACCAATCCCGCCAGCAACGAGCCGCTCTTCGCCGCCGCCTGCGAGCACCTCGTGAAGCAAAAATTCGACTTGAAGGCCCTCATGCGCACCATTTTGCAAAGCGAGACCTATCAGCGCAGCAGCATCACCCTTCCCGAAAACATCACCGACCTCCGCTACGGCTCCCACTGCGTGCCACGCCGTCTGAAGGCCGAGGTGCTGCTCGACACCGTGTCGCAGGTCACCGCCGCGCCCACCACCTTCAAGATCGACCGCCGCAACGCCAACCGCGGCACCGCCGACGCCTACCCCATGGGCTTCCGCGCCCTGCAATTGCCCGACAGCAACATCGCCAGCTACTTCCTCAAAAGTTTCGGCCGCGCCGACCGCGTCGCCACCTGCGAATGCGAGCGCACCAACGAACCCAGCATGGCCCAGGCCCTCCACATCGCCAACGGCGACACCCTGAACCTCAAACTCGCCCAAAAAGACAACCGCCTCGACGCCCTCCTCACCAGCCAGCAACCCGACGCCAAAATCATCGAAGAAGCCTACCTCCTCACCCTCACCCGCGCCCCCACCGCTCACGAACTCGAAAAAGCCACCGCGATGCTCACCACCGCCAAACGCGAAGACCGCCGCACCACGCTGGAAGATCTGTTTTGGAGCCTGATGAGCTCGAAGGAGTTTTTGTTTAATCACTGAGCCGTAGAGCGAATGTCCACATTCGCTGAACCTGGAACCCCATGAAACGCTTCTTCCAATTGATGCTCGGGCTGCTTTTCACAGCCGTGGGCTTTTTGGGGTGTTGGTTTGCCCTGCTCACTTACCGAGTTTGGCGTTTCCCTTGGCAGTTGTGCCTCGCAGTTCTTTTGCTTGTTGGAGCTGTTTACCTTTTTGCGGACAAGAAGAGGTCAAGCTGGGTGAGATTCCCTTCCTTTGGGTTCATGGGTGGAGCAGGATCACTGGGAGCCGCGCTAAGCTACGGTCGCCCTTTGGAATCGGCGATTCTGGTTGGGGTCGTCTCTCTATTTTGGGCTGCCTCCTATTGGTTTAAAGCGGTTCGAAGTTCATCATTACTCTTCGTCGTGCCTCTGGCCTTCGGTTGGATCACTTTCGTGACTGACCACGCTGTTTTTGGAGGCCAGATTTATGCGTGGAAGTGGCGCGTTATCGAGCATCCAATCTTCAGTCCTACTGGATTCAGCAAGATCGAGCATCATGGACGCCGCACGATTTATGTCACGGACACCGGCTTTGTTGATCCTTGCGTTGTGGCCGTCGTGTGGGGCTGGCAAGTTTTCCCGAAAAGCGTGAATTTGGGCGATAACGAACCGGATGGAAGGTTGATTGATGATCCGCGGATCGAGGAGGCGATACGATGAGCCGCGCAATCCAACTCATCCAAGCCCAACGGGGTTCCGTCAGTCTCCACGGTGCCCGCACCTCGCGTGAGCGTCCTGGAGTGCTCCAGCCCTCTGGAGCTTTTCGCAGGCCAAACGACTCCCGAAAGCGCCGGAGGACCGGCGCACTCCAGGACGCTTCCGCGTGCTTTCACCCTTCCCGTCTCTTGATGTCATGAAACGACTTCTTCTCCTCTCACTCGCCTTCATCGCCACCACCCACGCCCAAACCGTGGACTACACGAAGCAGATCACTCCGCTCTTCGACACCTACTGCATCGACTGCCACAGCGCGGACGACGCGGATGGGGAGTTCGCGTTGGACACCTTCGCGGCGCTCATGAAGGGCGGCGAGGAAGGCGCGGCCATCGTGGCGGGGAAGGCGGACGAGTCGCTGCTGGTGAAGTTTCTCGAAGGGCGCTCGGGTCGCGGTGGGAAGAATGAATTCATGCCGCCGGGCAAGCGCGAGAAGCTGAAGGCGGAAGAGATCGCGCTCATCAAGGCATGGATCAACGCGGGTGCGAAAGGCCCGCTCGTCACGGAGGCGAAACCGATGCCCAAAGAGGTCATCACACCAAAAATCGCACCGACGGTGCCGCCGAAGCGCTCGATCCAGGCGGTGGCGTTTTCGCCGAAGGTGCAATTCGTCGCGGTGGGACGTTACGGAGAGGTGGAACTCGTCAATCCGGTCAATCAAGTCACCGTTCGGAAACTCACTGGCTTCACGGGCAAGGTGAACGCGGTCGTCTTCTCGCCCGATGGCGAAACGGTCTATGCCGCCGGTGGAGAGGCGGGCATCGTGGGTATCGTGCGGAGCTGGAAAACGGGTGATGGCACGGCGCTACGCTCATTTGAAGGTCACACCGATGCCGCGTATGCGCTCGCGGTTTCGCCGGATGGCAAATGGATTGCCACGGGAGCCTACGATCAAAAAATCCGCCTTTGGGACACCGCGACGGGCAAAGAGATCGCTTTGCTAAAAGGCCACAACGGCGCGGTGAACGGCCTCTCGTTCCGCCCCGATGGCAAGGTGCTCGCCAGCGCCAGCGCGGACCGCACGGTGAAGCTGTGGAGCATCCCGACAGGCCAGCGACTCGACACGCTCTCGCAGCCGACGAAAGAGCAGACGAGCGTCGTCTTCAGTGCCGATGGGAAAACGCTCTTCGCCGCCGGTGGCGACAACCGCATCCGCGTGTGGGCGATCAGCGCCGCGGCGAAGGAAGGCACGAACAAAATCCTCACCAGCCGCTTCGCGCATGAAGGCGGCATCTTGAATCTCGCGCTCTCCGCCGATGGCAAACGGCTCGCCTCGACCGCGACGGACAAAACGCTCAAACTCTGGAACACCGCCGACCTCACCGAAAAACTCCTCCTCGAAAAACAACCCGACTGGTCCTCCGCCCTCGCCTTCACCGACAAAGCGCAACTCATCGCAGGTCGCGTCGATGGCACCTGGAGCGTGTATGAGCCTCGCTGAACCTTTGACTGCCATGAAATCCCTCTTTCCCGTTCTTGTCCTCCTGCTCGGCCTTTCGTCCGCTGAGGCTCAAAAGGCCCCCAAACCCAAAAAAGCCGACGCAGTCGCCAAAATGGCCACAAAGTCCGCCAAACCGACGCTCACGAGCGTTTCGCCGCGTGGGCTGCATCTCGGTGCGGAGCAGGTTTTCAGCCTCGCGGGCAAAGATTTGGCCGGTGCGACTGTTTTGACCTCACACAAGGATTTGAAGCCCGTCATCGATGCGGCGGCGAGCACGGCCACGAAGCTCGTTTTCAAGCTCCAATCACCCGCAACGCTCGGTCGCAGCAGTCACGACGTTTGGGTGAAAACGGCGGGCGGCGAGTCAGCCAAGCTCAAACTCTATGCCGACGATCTCGCGCCCATCACCACCACGGCGGCGGATTTCAAAAACGGCCCGGTGCAGATCGCCCAGCTCCCCGCGAGCGTGTGGGGCACGCTCACCGAGACGGGCCAGCATGACGCCTATCGTTTCACCGCAAAGGCAGGCGAGGAACTCGTGCTCGATCTCGCCGTGGCGCAGGTCGGCAGCGCGGCAAAATCGCCCACGCTCGAAATCGTGGATGCGAACCGCAACGTGCTCGTCGTGAATCGCGGCCTCGACAGCGGCAGCGATCCCTTCCTCGCGTGGAAAGCGCCTGCGGATGGCGATTACCACGTCCTCGTCAGCAACACGACGATGGATGGCAGTGACGGTCATGCGTATCGCCTCACCATCGGTGCTTTGCCGTATGTCACCGCTTGGACGCCGCTCACCGCGCAGCTTGTTCAAGAGACGAAAGTCACGCTCATCGGCCATCACCTCGGCGACAAGGCCACGGTGACGATGAAAGCGGACAAGGAAGGCATGGCAAACGTACCACTCGATGCCAAAGCGCTGCGTTTTCGCACGATGCCCTCGTTGCGCGTGAGTGCGCTGGCGCAGGTCAGCGAGGTGGAGGGGAATGATGACCTCGCGAAGGCGCAGGTGGTGATTTTGCCGGTGAATGTGAGCGCAGCGCTTCGTAGAACGAGTTTTCCAACTCGTTCAGGTTTCGGCACGGCGGGGAACGAGTTGGAAAACTCGTTCTACGACACCGATCACTTCGCCTTCGATGCCAAAAAAGGCCAAACGTGGATCATCGAGGCCACCGCCGCTCAAGCCGGCTCGCCCGCCGATACGAAGCTCGAAGTCCTCCACACCGATGGCAAACCCGTCGCCCGTTTGCTCATGCAGGCCGTGCGCGACAGCTACAACAACTTCCGCAGCGTCGATGCCAACAACCCGGACATCCGCCTACAAAATTGGGAGGAGATGGAGCTCAATGAGTATGTCTGGTTCAACGGCGATGTGATGAAGATCATCCGCATGCCACGCGGGCCGGACGGCGGCTGCTTCTTCTACATCAACGATGGCAAACGCCGCGCTTACTTCGACACCAGCGCCACCTCGCACTCGCTCGACGAGCCCTGCTACGTCGTGCAGCCCTATCCGCTCGGCAGCAGCATCGCCGCGAATGGCCTTCCCATTTTCACCGTGAACTATCAAAACGACGACAGCGGCGACCGTAAAATCGGCCGCGACTCGCGCCTGACCTTCACCGCGCCTGCCGATGGCCGTTTCGTCGTCAAAGTCACCGACACGCGCGGCTGGGGCGGCGAGCGCTTTGTCTATTCACTCGCCATCCGCGAGCCGAAGCCCGACTTCAGCGTCAAACTCGCCGGCATGAATCCCACCGTGATGCCCGGAGCCTCCGTGGGCTTCTCCTTCCGCGCCGAGCGCACGGACAATTTCGACGATCCCATCCAGATCGACATCACCGGCCTGCCACCGGGTTTTTTCGCCTCCTCGCCTCTCCTTATTGAAGCCGGTCACGATTTGATCAGCGGCTCACTCCGCGCCGCACCCGATGCCAAAGCGGAGGCGGATTGGAGCAAGCTCAAGATCACCGCGAAGGGCAAAGGCATCACGCACGACGCCGGAACCTTCGGCAAGGTCACGCTAGGTGCCACGCCGAAGTTCATCATCGTCATGGAGCCCGACAACGGCGGCAGAGCCGTCATGCGTGAGATCAAAGACGAGACCCAGCCGCTCGAAATCACCCTCGTCCCCGGCCAGACCGTCAAAGCCTGGATACGCGCCGTCCGCCAGGGCAACGACGGCCTCATCAACCTCGACGTGCACGGCCTTCCGCACGGCGTCATCATCGATGACATCGGCCTCAACGGCGTGCAGATCCGCGAGAAGGAAAACGAGCGCCCCATCTTCATCCGCGCCGCGAACTGGGTGAAGGACCAAGAGAAACTCATCCACGCCGCCCTCAGCTCCGCCCGCAACGAGCACGACAGCGCCGCCCTTCAAACGAGCTTCCCGATCCTCATGAAGATCCGCAAGCCCGGCGTCGCGGCGAGGTGATGTCCGAAGATCGCGAAGCGTTTTGGAGTGCGCCGGGCATCCGGCGCTTTCGTGGGTCGGGCGACGCTCGAAAAGCTCCAGAGGGCTGGGAGCACTCCAGGAGGCTGCAGCGAGAGAGGGCGTCCCATGTAAGTGCGTGTTCGCCTAACTCGATGATTCAGGTGGCGGCCATTTGCGTAGGAGGGGATTGCTTTGCCGAGCTGCGACATAATTGAAGCCAGACCCACGTTTGTTCTTATGATGAGACTCCTGCTCACGCTTCTTCTTTTGACCTCCCCAGCTTTCGCGGAGGACACACTGGCCTTCAAAGATCTTTTCAATGGCAAGGATCTGAGTGGCTGGGTGGATGTGAATACATCCAAAGAGACCTGGAGCGTCAAAGACGGTCTGCTGGTTTGCAGTGGGTTGCCGATCGGTGTGATGCGGAGCGAGCGGCAGTATGAAAACTTTGTCCTGCACATTGAGTGGCGGCACATGAAGCCCGGTGGGAACAGCGGCGTGTTTTTGTGGAGCGATGCCACACCTGCGCCGGATAAGCAGCTTCCGAAAGGCCTCGAAGTGCAGATGCTAGAGCTGCAATGGCCCGCTCTGCATCCGACGAAAGACGGCCAGCCCAATCATCCTGGCTATGTGAGCGGTGAACTCTTCGGCGCGAATGGCCTGGAAATCATCCCGGAGAATCCACGAGGCAAACGAAGCATGTCGTTTGAGTTTCGCTGCAAAGGAGCGGGTGAATGGAATACCTACGATGTGGTGGCGGTGGATGGCGTGGTTAAGCTGAGCATCAACGGCAAGTTCGTGAATGGCGTTAGCCAGTCCACCGTGCGCAAAGGCTACCTCTGCCTCGAATCCGAAGGCAGTGAGATTCATTTCCGCCATATCCGTCTGCTGGAGTTGCCGCCAGGTCGCAGCACACCGGAGCAGACGGCACCGATGCTGAAGTGAGATGCCTTAGGGCTTCGGTTTCAGAAAAAGCACCTCCGCACGCTCGATCCAGCCTTTGCGCAGGTCCATGCGAAACCAGCCGTCGCTATTCATGCGATTGATGCGGCAGCCGCTACGAGCGCCGAACTCCTTCAAATCATACTGCGCCCATGTTTTGCCGCCATCCGGTGACCAGATGATGCCGCAGCCATAAGGGGAGGCCGGGGCGCAGTGCGTGGCGAGGAAGACGCCGTCCTCATGGAGCATGTTGGCCGATTCGTAACCCGGATTGAAGAGCATCGTGTGCTTCGAGGTATCCGTGATGTCTTTTGGATCACTCACAAAGATGCCGCGATCATAGCGGTTGGCGATGGCGAGGCCATTCGCATCGGCGATCCAGTGGCATTTGCCATCAATGAAATTCAACCCACCGCATTTGAAGCGCGAATTTGAGTTCACGCTGATAACGAGCTTCCAATCCCACTGATCCGCCGCGGCGTCGTAGGTGCCGCGAATCCAATGAACCTCGTTGCCATCGCCGCGATCAATATCGCCGGTGACGGCATAGAAGGCGTTTTCAGCCGGGTTGTAGGTTACGTTGTGGATGTGACGGGCGATGAGCTTGTTTTCGGGATCGCCAAGCAGTGGTGCATCTTTTTGCTGGAACTTCGGATTCTGGCCGAAGGCATACGCCAGCTTCACCGTCGCACCGCTGTCGGTGGAATAATAAATGTTCACCGGCACGGCACCGCCGAGCACGTTGCAGTAGTTTCCCCAGACGACTATTTCCTTTCCGCCGACTTCGAAGCAGTGCTCACCATCGAGTGAATGAAAGTACCATCCTGGCTGGTCCGCCTTCACGGGCGTGTGAGGCAGGTAATCGCTGCCACCCGAACGCTTCACGATGATCTCGCGGTGTGATTTGAGATTGTCCGTGCTGAGGAAAAGCCGCTCGCGGGTGGCGAAGAGCACGTTTCCGTTCTTCAAGAGCACGCTGAAGGTGATGTTTTGTGCCTCCGGGAACTCCGCCACATGCGGCCAAGTTTTGCCGCAATCATCTGAAAGCATGATTTGCGTGCCTTTGAAGGCAACCATGCGGCTTCCGCGCTGGGTATCGATGTAGGGTTCCTCCGCCGAGGGCATGCGATAATAAAAATGCTCCGTCTCACCCTCTGTGAGGGCTGACGCGAGGGTGGAGGCGAAGGAGAAAAGAGCGAGGAGAAGCGGCTTCATGGCATAGCGAACTACGGACGACGAAGCGGCAACCATTCACCACCGCCCTGCTTCAGAATTTCAAGCGGCGGCTAAGCTCAGGATGGAGCCGCGAATGTCTTCGGCATCTGCTTCGTCAGACCCGCGTGCTTTCGCGTATGATTGCCGATCTCAAACCCATCCACATGCAGCGCCTGGATCTGCTCCCAGATCATGTAGTTCTTTTGGAACGCTGACATTTGCTGGCCCCCATTTCTGTCAGCCAAAACCAAACTGCTTCCCATTGAGCGATTTAAGTGAAGCCAGACGTTAAAACGACATCAAAGCCACCTTTCTCCTCGCTACCCTTTGCCTCACCGCACTCATCACCCGCGCGGATGATTTGCAGCCGCCGATCACCGTCGGGCAGCGAGTCGCCACCTGCGGTCACAGCTTCCATGTCTTCACCTATCGACAGGTCGAACAGATCGCGACTTCGGCGGGCTTGAAGCATCAATTGGCGGGCCTTTCGAGCATCGGCGGGTCCACAGTGCAGAAGCATTGGGACGTGCCGGAGGAGAAAAGCGCGGTGAAACAGGTGCTCAAGGCCGGAAAGGCCGATGTGCTCACGCTTTCGCCCATCTGGCTGCCGGACGAGGCCATCGAGCAGTTCGTGAAGCTTGGCATCGAGCACAACCCGACGCTGCGCATCAGCGTGCAGGAATACTGGATGCCAAATGACGAGTATGAGCCCGTCTATCCGCTCCAGACCAAGAAGAAGGTCGATCACAACGCCACCGATCTCGCCAAGCTCCGCGATGCCACGCTGCGCTACGCCAAGGACATCGAAGACTACGCTAAAGGCATCAACCAACGCCTTGGCAAAGACGCCGTGCTCATCGTGCCCGTCGGCATGGCGGCGGTGGCGCTGCGTGAAAAGATCGTCAAAGGCGAAGCCCCCGGCCTCAAAGCCCAAGCCGACCTCTTCCGCGACACCTGGGGCCACGCCAATCCTCCGCTGCAAATCCTCGCCAGCTACTGCCACTACGCCGTCATCTATCGACAAAGCCCCTTCGGTCTGCCTGTGCCACAAGCCTTCAAACTGCTTAAAGAAATGGGCGATGACGACCAAGCCAAGCTCAACACCCTGCTCCAGCAAATCGCCTGGGACACCGTGAGCACCCACCCAATGAGCGGGATCAACAAGTAACGCACCATCCCATGAAACGACTCCTTCTCTTCCTCACCCTCTCTTCTTCGCTCTTCGCAGCGCAGCCGAACATCGTCATCATCCTCGCGGATGACCTTGGATACGGCGACATGCACGCGAACAACCCGGAGCGCTCCAAAATCCCCACACCGAACATGGATCGACTGGCCGCCGAGGGCATGCGGTTCACGGATGGGCATTCGAGTTCCGGCTGCTGCTCGCCTTCGCGCTACACGCTGCTCACGGGGCGTTATCATTGGCGGACGACGCTTCAAGCTGGGATTGTTGGCGAGTGGGGGAAGCCGCTCATCGCACCGGATCGCCTGACGATTGGCAAGCTGACGCAGCAGCATGGCTACCACACGGCCTGCATCGGCAAATGGCATCTCGGCAGCGATTGGCCAATCACACCGGAGCAAAAGAAACACTTCAGCGGCTTCGGTGGCAAAGCGGGTGGCGGTGGTGAGGTTTCGACGGCGATCACCGACGCGCATCGCGAGACGTGGAAGGCGGTGTTTTCGCAGCGCATCCCCGGTGGTCCGAAGGAACGCGGCTTTAACGAGTATTTCGGCACCGACGTGCCGAACTGGCCACCGTATTGCTTCATTGACGGTGATCGAACCGTGGGCATTCCGAGCGAGCTGCTGCCGACGTCAAAGCTCGTAAAAAACCAAGCCAGCAAGCAAGGCCCTGCGCTGCCAGGTTGGCAGTTGGAGGGCATCTTGCCTGCGTTGGCGGATCGGGCGGAAAAGTTCATCAAGGTGCAGTCGGAAGCGAAGAAGCCCTTTTTGCTCTACCTGCCGCTCACCTCGCCGCATACGCCGTTGGCCGTGAATCCCGAGTGGAAGGGCAAAAGTGGCCTGAACAACGACTTCGCCGATTTGGTGATGGAGACGGATCACGTGCTCGGTCGCGTGCTCGATGCGCTGAAGGCCAGCGGCGTTGAAAACGAGACCTTCGTGCTTTTCACCAGCGACAACGGCTGCGCTTCCTACATCGGCGTGAAGGAGATGGAAAAGCAGGGCCACTATCCCAGTGGGCCGCTGCGCGACTACAAGACCTCCGTTTATGAAGGCGGGCATCGCGTGCCCTTTGTGGTGAAATGGCCCGGCGTCGTCAAAGCAGGCAGCGTTTGTAAACAGCTCGTGCTGCAAGCCGACACTCTCGCCACGCTCGCCGAGATCCTCGGCACGACGCTGCCGGAGACTGCAGGCGAGGACAGCTTCAGCCTGATGCCTCTGCTCAAAGGCGAAGATCGCCCCATCCGCACGAACGCCGTGAACACGGCCTGCGGCGGCACGCCCAGCTACCGCGAAAGCGCTTGGAAATACGTCGCCGCAGCCAAGCCCGAACTCTACAACCTCGATGAAGATCTCGCCGAGTCGATGAACGTGGCCCCGCTGCATCCCGACCGCGTCAAAGCGATGCAGGCCGCCTTTGAAAAACTCATCCGTGCCGGCCGCAGCACGCCTGGAGCCCCGCAAAAGAACGACATCAAGGTCGTGCGTTACCCCAAAGCCACCGCACCCGCCAAAGCGAAGAAGAAATAGATATGAAACTCATCCTGCTGCTCGCAGCGACACTCTGCCTAACTGCCAAAGCCGACGATCTGCCCACGCTCATGACCACGCGTGGCAAGCTGCTCGCCAGCGAGGACTTCGCTCAAGCGCCTCCGCCATTCACGGGCAAGCCCGTTGGTTTCGCGAGCGGCTTCACCGGCTGGCGCTACAACAGCAGCGCCACGGGCGGCAAAGGCGGACGTTGGGAAATCGCGAAGGGCGAGTTCCGTGGCATCGAGACGCCCGGCGCGAACCATCCGGCCACGGCTTCGTTTGGCCTTCCGTTTCAAAACGTGATCATCCAGTGCGAGGTGCGCCTCAACGACGTTCCTGACGAGGGCCGGAAGTATCGCTCGCTGTTTCTGAAGGCCACGGATGCGAAGGACTACGTCATCTCGCTCAGCCTCGGCCAAGGCGGTCTGTTTTTGACGCCGTATGATGCGGACAAGATCCATCCCACCACCAAGCAGCGCGAGAAAGGCACCACCGTGAAGCTGCTCACGCCGATCAAACTCAACGAATGGCACACCGTCGTGCTGGAGATCCTCGGAAACGAAGTCGTTGGCACGCTGGACAAGCAAAGCATCACGCTGAGCAATCCGCTCATCGGCAGCGCCAAACACAGTCTCATGCTCGGTGCGGGCACCGAGGCGAGCTTTCGCAAGCTGCGCATCTGGGAAGCGCTGACGAATGCCGAGTGGGAGAAGAACAAGGCGAAACTCCATGCCACCGCAAAGCCATGAGAGCCGCGCTTTGCCTCTGCCTTTGGAGTTTGTGCGTGATGGCAAATGAACTGCCGAAGACGCTCCGCCTCGATCTTCAGCGTCCGGTTGATCCACGGCTCGCGAAGATCGAATCCGGCGACTTTGGCAGCGGTGAGGTGCATGTGGCTCATTCAGCCATCGAAGTCCGTGCGTTGTCCGGCAAGCTCAAGCCGGGCGATCAGTTGGTGCTCTCGGGCACGGACTGGATCGATACGCGATTCACCTTTGAAGGTCACGGCACGGCTGAGGCTCCGATCATCATCCGGCCGGAGAAGCTGGGCAGCGTGAGTTTCACCGGCGAATCTGCGGTGACGTTCCATGGCGAGCATCTCATCGTGCATGATCTGGCTTTTCAAGGCGTGGCGGTATCGAAGAACAACGAGGTGCTCTTCCGCGTGGGCAATGGCGAGGCCAAACCGGCCAATCACTGCCTCTTCAATCGCCTGCGCTTCGAGAACTGCGGCTCCACGAACCCTGCGGACTGGCCGAAGCTGCATCTCTGGCTCATGAGCATGCGCGGCCGTGGTAATACGGTGTCGAACTCCACCTTCAGCGGCTTCAAGCACATCGGGCAGATGCTCGGCGCGGCGGAACTGCCCAAGGACGGGCTGCAACAACTGCATGTGCTCAACAACCGCTTCCTCGACCGACCAAAGATCGACGATCAAAACGGCTACGAGATCATCCAGATCGGCTGGAGCGGCTCGCGTGCGGCTGCCACAGGATCGCTCATCCAGGGAAACACCTTCGAGCGCTGCGACGGCGAGAACGAACTCATCACGCTCAAGGCCTCTGACATCGTCGTGCGAAAGAATCGCTTCATCGCCAGCCAGGGCGTGCTCTGCCTGCGCACCGCTCGCCGCGTGCTCGTGCAGGACAACCTCTTCGACGGCCAAGGCCGCGAGAACACTGGCGGCGTCCGTTTGCAAGGCGACGGCCATGCCCTCATCGGAAACATCTTCCGCAACCTGAAAAAGCCGAAGGACTACTACGCCTGGCCCATCTCCCTCATGGCCGCCGACGTGGAGACCTACGGCGAAACCGACGCTCTCGGTGGCTACGGACGCTCACACGACATCCTCATCACCCGCAACCGCTTCGAGCATTGCGAGAAGCGCATCGCCGTCGGCATCTACGCACGCAAAGAGTATCCACTGCTGCCGAAGAATATCGTCGTGCGCGAGAATGTGTTCGCAGGCATGGGAGATGGTAGCGCCTTCGACTACATCGCCCCTGACCCGATCGGCGAACTGCCGAAGGAACTTCATGAGTCCAAAAACACCTTCGAGCCATGATCCACCGATTTCTCCTCATCCTCTTCGCTCTCTGCCCTTCGATCTTCGCGGCGCAGCCGAATATTCTGCACATCCTCGCCGATGACATGGGATGGAATGCGCTGAGCTGTTACGGCAACAAAGACCTGCAAACGCCGCACTTGGATCGTCTCGCGGCGCAGGGGATGCGGTTCACGCAGGCGTATGCCGATGCACAATGCTCGCCGACGCGTGCCGCCTTTCTCTCCGGTCAATACGGTGCTCGCACGGGCGTGTTCAAGGTGCTGAATGAGAAGGAGCCGTCGTTTGCGCCGATGCGTTCCGCCGAGGCGAAGGATGCGCTGGGACCGGAAACAGCCACACTGGCGACCACCTTGCGCCAAGCGGGCTACACGACCGGCATCAGCGGCAAGTGGCACATCGCGAACAACTACGCTGTCGCAGCATTGCGTAAGCGCGAAGGCTACTTCGACGCCTACGGCTTCGATTTCGCCGGTCCGGCGAATGGCAACGAACATCACGAGGATAAAACCGTCTCCGCCATCACGGACGACATCATCGGCTTTATCGAAGCGAACCGCAGCAAGCCATGGTTTGCCTTCGTATCGCATTTCAGCCCCCACACGAAGCTGGAAGCACCGGAGGCGTTGATCGCGAAGCATGTCGCCCGAGGCTTCAAGCGATCGGCAAACGATGAAGGCAAGTCCACCGAGCGCCCCATCGCGAACTACCTCGCCATGCTGGAGCATCTCGACAACGAAGTGGGCCGCCTTCTCGCGAAACTCGATGAACTCAAGCTCAGCGACGACACGCTCGTCATCTTCACCAGCGACAACGGCGGCCTCTCCCGCGTGACGAACAACGCCCCACTCCGCGAAGGCAAAGGCTCGCCCTACGAAGGCGGCATCCGCGTCCCGCTCCTCGTGCGCTGGCCAGCAAAGGTGAAAGCTGGCAGCGAGTGCGATGCTCCCGTCCATACCGTGGATTTTTATCCGACGTTTGCCGCGCTCGCCGACGCGCCACCGACTTCAGCGCATCCGCTCGATGGCGAAAACCTCCTACCGCGACTCACCCAAACCGGCCCACTCCAGCGTCCGGCTTTGTTCTGGCACATGCCCACCTACACCACGAACTACGGACGCACGCCCTGCGCCGTCATCCGCGAGGGCGCTTGGAAGCTCATCCACTGGTTCGGTGACTACCTCGACACCACCGGCTTCACGCCCGACGACAAACCCTACGGCAAACTCGTCGTCGGCCCGCGCACCGAGCTCTTCAACCTCCGCGAAGACCCCAACGAAACCCACAACCTCGCCACCGACCGCCCCAAGAAAACCACCCACCTCACCAACGCCCTCAACGCCTGGCTCAAACGCACCAAGGCCAAGCTCCCCACCCCGAATCCCGACTTCAATGAGAAACGCTGGCGGATATCGGCTGGTGCCAAATAACCCAGGTTGGTTCATCCCATGATACGCGTTCTTTTCATCCTCTTCGCCCTGTGCTGCACGCTCCAGGCAGCGCAGCCCAACATCCTCATCATCCTCGCCGATGACCTCGGCTACGGTGATCTCGGCTGCTATGGCGCGAAGGACATCCGCACGCCGCATCTCGATAAGATGGCCGCAGAGGGCTTGAAGCTCACCAGCTTCTACGCGCAGCCGATTTGCGGTCCAAGTCGCGCAGCACTGATGACCGGCTGTTATCCCCTTCGCATCGGCGAGGTGAAAAACGGCAAAAACGGCCACACGCTGCCGCATACGAAGGAAGTCTTCATGGCGGAGATGCTGCGTGATTCGGGCTATCGCACCGGCATCGTCGGCAAATGGCATCTCGGCATGAACGCAGGCTGCGACCCCATCGCGCAAGGCTTTCAGCACGGCTACTTCACACCCGCTTTCAATGGAGCCACCCGCGACATCCAGCCCGGAGCGGTCGTGCCCTTCATGCGCAGGCCAGGTGAGGTTGTGCGCACCATCAAGACGCAGGCAGATATGGACACACTCACCGCCGACTGCACCCGCGAGGCGCTGGAGTTCATGCGCAACTCAAACCAAGAACCAGCAACCAAGAATAAAGAACCTTTCTTCCTCTACCTCGCCTATCACATGCCGCATGTGCCGCTCGGCGTGTCGGAGACGTTTCGCGGTAAGTCAAAGCGCGGCTTGTATGGCGATGCCGTCGAGGAACTCGACACCGCCATCGGCGACATCTTCGCCGAGCTGAAAAAACTCGGCCTCGATGACAACACGCTTGTCGTCTTCACCAGCGATAACGGCCCGTGGACCGACAAACAGATCGGTGACCATGGCGGCAGCCCTGGTCCTTTTCGTGGAGCCAAAATGACCACTTGGGAAGGCGGTTGGCGTGTCCCCGGCATCGTGCGCTGGCCCGGCAAAGTCCGCGCCGATGAAACCAGCGACGGCATCGCCGCCACCATCGACCTGCTGCCTACCTTCGCCGCACTCTCTGGCGCAAAACTCCCGGACGCTAAGCTCGACGGCCTCGACCTCACCGATTTCCTCACCACGCCAAACGCTCCCAGCCCACGCGAGACCTTCCTCTACCACAACGGCGCACGCCTCACCGCCGTGCGGCACAAGGACTTCAAACTCGTCTTCGCCCGCCCCGCCGGCGGCGAGATGCCCTACATGCCCAACTTTGTGACCGGCCACATCGAATCCCTGCCGCAGACCCAGCTCTACCAACTCTCCGCCGACCCGACTGAATCCACTGACCTTTCCGCGAAGCGTCCCGCCGTCGTGAAGCTCCTCACCCAACTCGCCGACGAATCCCGCGCCGACCTCGGCGACTTCACCGGCCCCGGCAATGGTGCGCACTTCTTTGACGAAGGCCCCCGCTGGCCCAAAGCCGCCGAAACGAAGCGCAAACAGGCCAAGTGACTCGATGCCTTCTCACACCATGACACGCCTCCTTTTGATCTTCTTCGCTCTTTGCCCTGCGCTGTTCGCAGCGCCGCCAAACGTCCTCTTCATCATCGTCGATGACCTCACGACGACGTTGGGCTGCTATGGCAATGCACACGTCCGCACGCCGGGGATGGATGCGCTGGCGGCGCGTGGGGTGCGGTTTGATCGGGCTTACACGCAGTTCGCGCTGTGCAATCCCTCGCGGTGCTCGTTTCTCACGGGCTGCTATCCGGAGAAGACGGGCGTGATGGATCTCACGACGAGTTTGCGCAAGGCATTGCCGAACGAAGTGACGCTGCCGCAGCATTTCAAAGACAACGGCTACGCCACCGGACGCGTCGGCAAGGTCTTCCATGTGCCTGATCCAAAGACGAAGCTCGATGTCGAACTCGGCTCCGCGCTGCACCGGGACAACGAAATCCTCACCGAGGCCAAAACGGCAAACGATCCCGACGACAAACCGCGCACGAAGGCCAAGGGCGATGGCTACAACCGCACTTACGCGGCCTCATCGCGGCCAGCGGCAGAATTCACCGATTACGCGATCGCTGACGATGCCATCGCCACGCTGGAGCAGTTCAAGGCGAAGCCGTTTTTCCTCGCCGTGGGCTTCATCCGACCTCACACGCCGTTTGTGGCCCCGAAATCGTTCTTTGAGGCCATCGACCAGACGAAGCTCACGCTGCCGCCGTTATACCGCGACGGAGGTGAAGTCCTCACGCAACTGCCCAAAGCCTCGCTGCGGCCCAACAACAACGTTTTCCGCTACGCCGCTCCCACTCGCGATGAAGCCCGTGATGCGTTGCAGGCTTACCTGGCCTCCACGAGCTTCGTGGACTCGCAAATCGCTCGTGTGCTCGAAAAGCTCGATGAACTGCATCTCGCCGAAAAAACCATCATCGTGCTCACCGGCGATCACGGCTATCAACTCGGCGAACACGGCCTGTGGGCCAAGCAGACGCTCTTTGAAGGCGCGAACCATGTACCGCTGATCATCGCCGCACCCGGTGTGAAGCCTGGAGCTCGCAGCGGCCTGGCCGAGCAGGTGGACATCTATCCCACGCTCTGCGATCTCGCCGGATTGCCCAAGCCGAAGCATCTACAAGGCCGCAGCCTGAAACCGATGCTCGATGATCCGAGCACAAAGGGAAAGCAGGTGGCCATCAGCACCATGATCGCCCCGCACACGAAACAAACCGGCCACAGCCTGCGCACCGATGCCTTTCGCTACATCGCCTGGGAAGGCGGCGAAGAACTTCTCTATGATTTGCGCACCGATGCGGATGAACTCCACAACCTCGCCAAGCAACCCGCACAAGCCGAGCGCATGAATCGAATGCGGGAGCGACTGGCGGCGCATTTGAAGAGTGTGGTTGAGTCCTCTGGACTCAGGTGAAGACCGCTGTCCAGAGGACGGCACCACACGGATTCAGCAGGCCCACGACAGACGTGGTGCCTCAAAGGTCATCATGTGACCGCTAAGCGGATGCTTCAGGCTGAGCTTCCAGGCATGAAGGCAGAGCGGGGGGGCATCCACAGGCAGGGTTTGTGTATCGCCAGTGCCGCCTTCGGCAGGGTAGGTGGCATCGCCCGTGATCGGATGGCCGAGATGGCGAAGGTGCAGGCGGATTTGATTCGTGCGGCCCGTGAGAGGTCGTGCCTCGACGAGGGCCGTGCCATCGGCGGCACGGCTCAGCACGCGGAACTCGGTGTGTGCCGCTTGGCCGTCTTCGGCGATCTCGCGACCACCGAGTTTTCCTGCCTCGGCGCTCACAGGCGCATCGCAGGCAAACTCGTCCGCTTGCGGGTGCCCCTGCACGCGGGCGAGATAGACTTTTTCGATCTCGCCATGCTCAAACTGCGGCTGCACGAGACGGGCAAAGTGCCGCGTCTTGGCAAAGACCACCACGCCCGTCGTGTTCGCATCGAGGCGGTGGATGGAGCGCGGCATGAGCGGATGCAGCGCGAGGTTGAGAAAGTATTGCAGCGTGTTTCGGCAGAAGCGCCCGCCCTCGTGCATGGGGAGCGGTGCCGGTTTATGGAGAACGAGCAGTGCCTCGTCCTCAAAGAGCACCTTCACCTCTGCGTTTACTGCAGGCTCGAGTGAGGCGGGTTTGAGATGGTGGTAATGCTCGCCGGACCTGACTTTGTGCGCAAGCAGCGCGGGCAAGGCGTCCTTGGTCGTGATACGGCCTTCCGCAAAGACGCGGAGCCAATCCTCGCGATCCGTGTGAGGCAGGATGTGGCAGATGGCATCGAGCACCGTCATCCCATCACAGGCCGCTGGGATGTGAAAGGGGCGTACGAGGTCATACGGCACACAGCCTGGCAAAGGCTCCGCCGCACGCCGAATAGCCGCCTCGGTCTGCAAGCGATGCAGCTCCTGCTGCTGCTCATCCGTTTTAAAACAATACAGGCAGGACACATGCGGCACATAGCGTGAGTCAGCCTGCTCTTCGGCGGTGAGTGGTGTCTGGCAGACAAAACACTGGGCCGAGGGCGTCTCCTCCAGCGCGGGGTCCACCCCCACTCGCTGATCAAAGACGAAGCACTCACCTTCGAAATGAGCGGGGCCGCATTCCTCGAAGTATTTCAAGATGCCGCCATCGAGCTGCCAGATCTGTTCGAAGCCCTCTCGCTCCATGAAGGGAGCCGCTTTTTCGCAGCGGATGCCACCGGTGCAGAAGGTGACGATGGGTTTCTTTTTCCAGTCCTCCGGTAGTTTGGCGACAGCGGCGGGGAAATCGCGGAAATGATCCACCTGGGCTGGCACCGCGCCTTTGAAGGTGCCCATCTTGACCTCGTAATCGTTGCGTGTGTCGAAGAGCAGCACCTCGCGACCTTCATCGAGCCACCTTTTCAGTTCCTGCGGCGGCAGATGACGGGAGGTGTATTTCGATGGATCAATGCCCTCCACGCCAAAGGCGATGATCTCCTTTTTGATGCGCACCAGCATGCGGCGAAAGGGCTGCTCCTCACTCAGGCTCACCTTCGGCGTCAGATCCTCCAGGCCGGGCAGTGAGCGGAGTTCCGCCACGAGGGTGTCAACCGCCTCGCCTGGGCCAGCGATGAAAAGATTCACGCCTTCTGTGCTCAGCAGGATGGTGCCCTTCAGCTCCAAGCTCTTGCACAGCCTCAGCAAACGCTCACGCAGTTCCTTGAGCCCTGTCATGGGAGCGAATTTGTAGGTCGAGATGTTGGTGATCGGCTTCGGCTTCGTCATCAGCGCTTCAAAAACACACCTTCATGCCGCGTGCGAGGGAAAATCCCGCACCATCCTTGCGCTGGGGGTGCGCTTTGCACACCCAGAGAAGAATAGGCAGCTGCAAGGCACCATCTCACCAAGCAAACTCCAACTGATCTGCCCGCTCCAGGGACCATGCCTCAAAGCCTTCAGCACGCAGCTCGGAGGCAAACTCACGCGTGAAGCCATGCACCAGCCACACGCGGCGGGGCTTCACAAGGCCAATGGTCTCGCGTAACTCCGGGTGGTCCGCATGGTCGCTCAGCGGAAACAACGCATCTGCACGGTAGCGATACTTCGCGGAGGCATCCAGCGCCCAGCCACTCGCCATGGCAAAGCGGCAGCCCGGCACCGCTGGCTTCGTGCCCGGTGGAAAGACCAGCGCATGGCCCCGCGCCTCCAGCGGATCAAAGAGACGCCACTCAGGTAATTCGCCGATCTCCTCACGCACCACCTCGGTCATCAGGGCCACGGATGGATGCACCATCACGGGCACATTGAGCCCGAGAAGCGCACGCAGCAGTTCCTGCGCCTTGCCGAGCGAGTAGCCCTGCAGCACGGGCACGCCGCCTTGAGAGAGAGTTTCCACCACGAAGGTCTGGATGCCCTTCTGCACCTCCTTCAGCGGAGGAAAGCGATACCTCGGCAGACCAAAGGTACACTCCATGATCAGCACATCGGCGGGCAGCGGCTCGCACGGCGGGCAGGAGAGGCCAGGACGCAGCTTGTAGTCCCCCGTGTAGAGCAGCGTAGCTCCATCCGCCTGCCGCGTGAGGTGCAGCATCGTGGAGCCGATGATGTGACCCGCAGGCAGCAGCCGCAGCTCCCAGCCTTCCCACTCGATCACCTCACCCGGACTCGGTGAGATCACCACACCCGACTTTTTGGCCGATTTTCTCGCCACCATGAGCCGGTGCGTCGTGGCGGAGCAAAACGTGAGGTCATGCCGCGCCACATGATCGCTGTGCGCATGCGAGATGAAGGCCCGCTTCACGCCAAAGTGCGGATCGAGCCACAAATCCGCGTCCGGGAGGTAGATCCCCTTCCGGTGGGTGACTTCGATCAAGGGCGGCGGCATGGGCGAGAGGTGCTTCTACGCCTCAAGCCCTCCTTTGGAACTCAATTTCTCACTCGTGGCCTCTTTGAGCACAGGCAGCCTTGAACGCGAGGCAATCCTCCCCATCGTGAGCGCCTTATGGCGAGCAATTTTGGTACTCTTTTCCGCATCAGCACCTGGGGTGAATCCCACGGACCCGGCGTCGGCGTCGTCGTGGATGGCTGCCCGCCGCTCATTCCCCTGACCGTGGAGGACATCCAGCACGAGCTGAACCGCCGCCGCCCCGGCCAGAGCAAGATCGTCACGCCCCGCAAGGAAGACGACACTGCGGAAATCCTCTCCGGCGTGCTCGATGGGCAGACGCTCGGCTCCCCCATCGGCATCTTCGTGCGTAACACCGATCAGCGCCCCTCCGCCTACACGGAGATGCAGCAGGCCTACCGCCCCAGCCATGCCGATTACACTTACGATGCGAAGTATGGCATCCGCGCCGTCTCCGGCGGCGGACGCTCCAGCGCCCGCGAGACCATTGGTCGCGTGGCCGCCGGAGCCATCGGACGGAAGGTGCTCCAGCACTCTCTTTCCGGCTACGAGGCTCTCGCCTATGTGAAAACGGTGCGGCACCTCCACGCCGAGGTGCCCACTGGGGCCGCGCTGACGGCCGAGCTCATCGAATCCAACATCGTCCGCACCTGCGATCCCGTGGCGGCGGAAAAGATGATCGAACTCATCGAAGCCATCCGCCGCGAGGGCAACAGCGTCGGCGGCGTGATCGAGTGCGTCGTGCGCGGCGTGCCGCCGGGGCTTGGTGAGCCCGTTTTTGATCGCCTGGAGGCAGATCTCGCCAAGGCCATGCTCAGCCTGCCGGCCACGAAGGGTTTTGAAATCGGCAGCGGCTTCGCTGGCACCACGATGACCGGTTTGGAACACAACGACGAGTTCTACATGGACGGCCAAAACGTCCGCACTCGCACGAACCGCAGCGGCGGTGTGCAAGGGGGCATCAGCAATGGCGAGGAGATCATCTTCCGCGTGGCCTTCAAACCCACCGCCACTGTCCTCCGCGAGCAAAAGACCGTCACCAACACCGGTGAGGACACCACCCTCTCCGCTCGCGGTCGCCATGACCCCTGCGTGCTCCCCCGCGCCGTGCCGATGGTCGAGGCGATGGTCCACCTTGTGATGGCGGATCATTTTCTACGGCAAAAAGCGCTTCGGTGACCCGCCTCACTCACCGCCGCTTCCACCACCAGGCAAGGAAGTGACCGAGGCCGCTGAATTTGAATTTCGGGTCCACCCATCGCTCGATGACATAAAACGCGAAGTAGTAAGCGCGGCAGAAGCCCCACACGCCAAGCGCCAGCAGGCCCGCCGTGCGCCAGCTCCAGTTCTCCACCAGCAAGATCGCCGTAGAAAGCAGGCCGATGAAAAGAAACAGCCAGGCTTTCAGCCACATGGCCTTGGTGGAGTGGAGGTCGCGCATGGTTGATTCGTAGATTCGATTGGCCATCGAATCGCTTTGGAACGTTCGGCTTCGAGTGCCACTCGAAGCTACTTCTTCTCCAGCCTCACATAATCCAGCCCCACCATGTTCGACGGCACGGCGTCGGGATTCGGCGGAGCTAGCGTGAAGGTGAGCTTGTGCTCGCCAGCGGTGAGTTCATGCGTGCCCCACTCTTTTTCGCCGGTGTGGATGACTTTGGGGCCGTTGTAGCCATCGAAGCTCGACGCCACCGGCTTACCATCCAGCGTGATGCTCGTCACGCCGTAGTCGCGGGCCATGGTGAGAGCGCCGTAAAGCGTGTACTTGCCCGCTTCCTTCACTGAAAGGGCGAGCGTGAGCTTTTGATCGGACTTGCCGCCGGTCCACCAGAGCTGTGCGCCGCCGCTCCAGTCGCTGCCGAAGCCGCCCATGCCTTGTGGCTTGGCTTTTCCGCCGGTGATTTCGAGGACTTTGAGGAATTCGCCTTCGAGGGCGCCGGGCGTAGAACGAGTTTTCGAACTCGTTCCGCCAGACTGGAAAGTCCGGCCTACGTTTCCACTCTGCAAATACTTCACGAGATCGACCACCATCTCCGGCTGCAAAGCATCAAAAAGCCCCTCGGGCATCGTGCTGAGCTTCGAGACCTCGCGTTTCGCGATGTCCGCCTGCGGCAGCGTGAACTCCACGCCGCCCATCATGGCGATCTTCACGGCCGCTGGGTTTTCCTCTTTGATGACGCCGCTCATGACGCGGCCGTCCTTCATGGTGAACAAATTGAGCTGGTAGGCCTTGCCGATGACCGCGTTCGGATCGAGCACGTTTTCGAGCAGGTAGTTCAAATCGGCGCGATTGCTGCCGGTGATGTCGGGACCGACGTTTTGACCTTCACCGAAGAGCTTGTGGCATTGGCCGCAAGTGGCCATGTAGAGAATCTTGCCCTTCGCGAGATCACCTTTCGCCAATGCAGCCGGCGTGAGCAGCGTTTTGTATTTTTTCGTCCGCTCACCGAGATCGGCTTTTGGCGCGTTGACATCTCCCCAGGCTGATTTGATCAAAGCGTTGATCTCCGCGTCGCCGAAGGCAGAGAGCTGTCGCACCAAAAACGGCGACAAAGCCGTCACGCGCACGGTTTTGGCCTCCACGGCCTTCAAGAGCGTTTTCGAGCCTTCTTTGGTCGAGGCGAGTGTGTTGACCGCATCGGGCAATTCGTTCGCGGAGAGCTTTGGAAGGGCCGCGCCGAGGATTTGGGGCGTTTCAGCGTCTTTGAGCGAGGCGAGAGCCTGGATGGCCTGTCGGCGAAGGGAGGCCGGTGAATCGTTGGAGACGATCGTGAGCAGGATTTTGGCCGTCGCGGCATCCTTGGCCTGCAACAGCACCTTCAAGGCGCTTTCACGCGCCGATGGGTTTGCGGTCGCGAGGGAGAGTTGATCGCGGAAGTGCTTCAGAGCATCCGCTTCACCAAACAGGGCGCTGAGTTCTCGAACGAGGTTTGTAGTTCGGGCTTTAGCCCGTTCATGCTCTTCCGGACGACCTAAAGGCCGAACTACAAGCAGCGCTTTCGCGATCTGGGACCAGTTTTCGGGCATGGTCGCTACGCCGCCATTTCGCACAGCGGCCAGGATCATCCCAAGCGTGGCCTCTCGCTTCGGCGGGTCGTTTTCCTTCACTAGCGCCGCGAGCACCGCGCCGCGTCCCACCTCCTCGCCCGCCAGGCGGCGATAGATGAACTCCGTGACCTTCGGCATCTTCGACACCGCCGAGAGCTGCAACCCCACCGCCGCATCCGCCGCCACCACCGGCTCGATGCCATACCAGATCAGCAGCGGGATCATCGGGTCTTCCGCGTCTTCGCCGTGCTTGAGGAGGGCGGTGGCGAGGGGTTGGCGTTGGTCGATGGGAAGACGCTGAAGCGCGGAGGCATATGCAGACCTCACCTGAGGACTAGATTCCTTTGCTCCCGAAATCGCGACCCAACGTCCAAATAGTTCGGGATATGAACCGGCAAGTCGAAGCGCTGTCCGTCGAACTTCTGGGAACGAAGAATCCACGGCGAAGCCAACAGCTTTTGGAGCTCCAGCGCTGGCCATTGCCCACAGGGCTCGTTGGATTGTAGCCACGGACCGCTCACCGCCGTCACCTTCAAATATCTTGGCTAAAGCTGGATCCACTTTGTTAATATCTTTCAGCGGAGACCGTTCTGTGAGCACCCGCCTCGCCATGCGTGAAAACCACTCGTTCTTCGTCTGCACAGCGAGTTTGGCGAGGGTTTCATCGCTTTCCTTGGCGAGGTCGAAGGGGGCAGTGAAGCGGGCACTCTTGCCCGCAAAGTCGAAGCGGGCAGGAGTGCCCGCTTCACTTCCATACGTCACCCGATAAATCCTCCCATTACTCCGATCCCAATGCTCCACCGCTCCACTGCCGCGATGGCAGATTTGCTGATCGGACCAATCACTCACATACAACGCGCCATCCGGGCCGACCTTCTGTGTGACGGGGATGAAGTGCATGTCGTTCGCTCGCAGGAAGTCGGCGGCGTGTTTGCCGATGTAGGTGCTGGCGTGCGGGTCGGTGTAGTTCGCGACGAGGCGATGGCCGTGGAGGTTGCCGAAGAGGAGCTGGTTGCGATACGTCGGCGGGAAGAGGCTGCTCTGATAAATGGCGAGGCCGCAGTGCGCGTGACCGCCGCCGAGCGCATTCGTGTCGTTGTTCATCACGCCTGCGCCGGTCGTTTTGTCGAAGCTGACATCGGGTCGCGGATTGCCGGCGTAGTGCGCGTGGTCGGCGATGGTCTTGATGTCCTCGTAGGTGTGCGCGTTGAAGTGCTGCCCGGCCTGCCGTTGATAACGCCCGCCGGGGACGATGTGGTAGAGATGCGGAATGACGCACGCGGTGACGAACCACTCGCCATGCTGGTCGTAATCGAGCCCCCACGGGTTGCTGGTGCCATGCGCGAAGACCTCAAACTCATGCCGCACGGGATGGTAACGCCACACACCGGCATTGATCGGCTCGCGCTGGGCATCCGGCGTACCCGGTTTGCCAACGCGGCTGTGCGTGAAGACGCCATGACAGCCATACAGCCAGCCGTCCGGGCCCCAGATGAAGCTGTTGAGCGTTTCGTGCGTGTCTTGGCTGCCCCAGCCGTCGAGGAGGGCATAGGCGGTGAAGTTGAGGCCGGGGACTTTCGGGCGCTGATCGGTCGGATCAGACGGATCGGGCTGATCATTCCGATCCTTGTCTGGAATGAACATCAAATACGGCGCTGCCCCCACCCACACACCACCGAAGCCGAGTTCGATGGCGCTGACGAGGTTCAGGCCTTCGCAGAAGATTTTTTTCGTCTCGAAGGTGCCGTCGCCGTCTTTGTCTTCGAGGATCTTGATGCGGTCCTGGCCTTTGCCGACTTCGCGGGGCTGCGGGTAGCTGTTGCCTTCCACGACCCAGATGCGGCCGCGTTCGTCAAAGGTGAAGGCCATCGGCTGCACAAGGTCCGGCTCCGCGGCGATGAGTTCGGCTTTGAAGCCGGCGGGGAGCTGGATGGACTTCAGCGCATTCTGCGCGGACTGACCTTTGGCGTATTCGGCCTGCGGCTTCAAAGCGGAGCCGTAGAGTTTCTTCGGCGTGAGGTCGGCGGTGGTGTCCTTCCGCTCCTGCGTGAGGATATAAACACCCGCTTTGTTGCCGACGACGATGTCGGGCAGCGTGTCGCCGTTCACATCTCCGACCTGCACATCGACACCGACGCCGCTTTCGGCATCGACGAGATGCGGGACGAAATCGACGCCCCCCTTGCCATCGCGCTTCGTTTGATACCAGTAGATGACGCGGTGGCCACGCTCGTCGGGGTCGTGGCCGTTGTGCGCCCAGTAGCGCTTGCCGGTGACGATGTCTTTGATGCCATCGCCGTCGATGTCGGCGAGAAAGGCGGCGTGCGGCTGGGAGAAGACGATGCCGTAGTCGTTGTCCTGCGGCTGCTCGCTGGCGAGCATGATGCGGTTCCAATGTGGTACAGCCGTCCCGTCTGCATCTTTGTTCTGCAAATACACCGCCACGCCGTAGCGATGCGCGGCCAATGAGGTGAAGACGTCGCTGGTACCATTGCCATCGAAGTCATAGGCGAACATCTGCGCCCCACCGCCGACACCGGCAGCGAAGTTGTGCTGGATGAAGTTCTTGGTTCCTGGTTCTTCGTTCTTCGTTGGATTCTCCCACCAGCGCCGAGCCTCCAGCAAATCCATCTTCCCATCGCCATTCACATCGCCGACGCCGAGGCCGTGGGTGAATTTGGCGACCTTCATGTCATCCGTGACGGCGACGAAGGGCCATTTCTCGGTCGGTTTGTCCCAGTTCGGGGCGAACCAGCCAAACCGGCCTGCCGTGCTGCACACGATCTCCGGTTTGCCGTCGCCAGTGATGTCAGTGAAGACGGGCGATTCATTATCCACCACATCGGCGACGAGGTGCATGGGCCAATATGTAGAACGAGTTTTCGAACTCGTTTCCTCCGAGCCAACGGACTGGAAAGTCCGTTCTACGTTGTTCAGATACAGCCGCGCTTCCTTGCCGGGGAAGCCGAGGATGAGGATGTCATTCCGTTTGTCCGCATCGAAATCATGGACGTAGGCGAAGAAGTTGTCCGAATAGCCATGGAGGCTGAAAATCTTCGGTTCGTAGTAGGCGTGTTTATTTTCAAACGCCGGACCTTCCCACCAGAACGGGCCGGCGACGATGTCAGGTTTGCCGTCGCCATTGATGTCGCCGATGGCGGCACCTTCGGAATAGAAGTCGCCGTGAAGCTGCTGGCGCTTCCAGGTGATCTGGGTCTCGGCGAAGAGATTCACCACAGAGAAGGCACAGAGGAGCACAGAGAGGGTTTTCATGATTGGAAAACCAACGCTAACAGATTGGGCCCATGGCGGACAAGTTTTATACGCCATCGGCCATAACGGGGTTCGCTGGTCCGCCGGATGAACCAGATGAGGCGGATTGTGTGCCGCCGATTCGTGGGAAGCATCGAACCATGGCCCGCCTGAGAATGATTTCCGCCCTGCTCATTGCTGTCAGCCTACCGGTGACGGCTGAGGAGGTGTTTTTTGCCTTTGATGATCACAACATCGCCTGGCAGCACAATTTGAAGCTGGTGCTCGAAACGGCCCAGAAGCATCCGGAGAACCCGGTGCTAAAAAACGGCCCGCCTGGCTCGCCGGACGCGGGGCATGCGATCCTCTACGGCACCGTTTTGAAGCAGGGCGATACCTTCCGCATGTGGTATCTTGGCATGCACGAGGCGGAGATCGTCAAAGGCCAGGCCCCCGGCTGGTGGCGGCCGATGTGCTACGCGGAAAGCAAGGACGGCATCACCTGGACCAAGCCGGAGCTCGGTCTGGTGGAGTTCAACGGCAGCAAGAAGAACAACATCTGCCTCATCGAGAGCGAGCCGCATTCGATGACTCGCGTGAACGACTTCCTCTCCGTGCTTTATGAGCCCGACGAGCCTGATCCGGGGAAGCGCTACAAATGCGCCTACATCGCCCACATGCCGATCGAGGAAGTGAAAGGCGGGCGCAGCCAGATCGGACCGAATGAGAAGCGCTGGGGTTCCTTTGTCACGGCTACCAGCGCCGACGGCCTGACGTGGAAATGCGTCGGGGATCGCCCGGCCAACGCGGGCGGCGAGCGCTTCGAGGTGAGCGGTTTGTATCGCTTCGGCGATTTTTATTATGCCACCGGCCAGCTTCTCAGCCCGTGGTCATGGCGACCGGACGGCAGTGAGATCGGTCGAGACATGCTGGCGTATCGCTCGCCGGATTTCGTGACGTGGTCGAAAGCGAAAGCGCTTTCGTATGCGCGGCCGGGGCAGCTTTCGAATCCACCGACGAAAGGCCAGCAAATGCACATGGGCGCCGGCCTTTGGAACCGTGGCAATGTGCTCGTGGGCCTGCACGGCCTGTGGCAGGATGCTGCGGAGCCGCCGCCGAAGGGCAAAAGCTGGAACTACGGCGTCCGCGTGGACCTGGGCCTCATGCTGAGCAACGACGGCGTGCATTTCCGCGAGCCGGTGCCCGGCCACACGGTGATCCCACGAGGCAAAGAGGGCGAGTGGGACGACGTGGCGATCCTCCAAGGTCATGCGTTTGTGAATGAGGGAGACAAAACCATGATCTGGCACTCGCATTGGGATACCGGCGGCGTGCTCGAAAACATGGACATCGGTCTGGCGACGCTGCGCCGTGATGGTTTTGGCTCGCTCACGCCCAAGGTGACGGAAAACGACGCTCACTTCATCACCAGCCCATTCATGGGCAAAAGCATCTCTCTGAATGTGGATGGCGTGACGGAGGAGTCTCCGCTCACGGTGCAGCTCCTCGATCATCTCGACCAGGCGCTGGAGGGTTTTGAGTCCAAAGTGACGACCAGCGGCATTCGAGTGCCATTGAAATGGCCGAAGCCTTTGCCCGATCAAAAAATCGCTCTTTGGGTGAACTACCCCGAAAACAGCGCCGCCCGGGTTTTCGCCATTTACCTCGATTGAGCGGCGTTTGCATTCTGAGACCGGGCCGCTAGCATGGCGGCCCCATGATCACTTTTGCCCCCCGAGATTCGAAAGAAGCCGTCGAAGAAGGCCTGCAATTTGCGCCCAAATTTGATGAGCATGGCCTCATCGCTGCGATGGCGGTGGATGCAGACACGAATGCTCCGCTGATGCTGGCCTACATGAACGAGGAATCGCTGCGCATGACGCTGGAGCTGGGGCAGGCCGTTTACTGGAGCCGCAGCCGGAAGACGCTCTGGCACAAAGGGGCGACCAGCGGTGAGTTTCAGGAGATCGTGGAGATCCGCACGGATTGCGATCAGGATGCGCTGGTGCTGCGGGTAAAGCAGCGCGGTGGCGGCTGCTGCCACACGAAGCGGGCCTCATGCTTTTACCGCGTGGTGAAGCTGGTGGATGGCCAGGCGATGCTGGAGAAGAAGGCTTGAGCACCCGGACAAACAAAAAGGACGGCTTTTTCAGCCGTCCTTTCCTTGAAAACTGTCTCGAAAAGCCGATCAACGGCTCTGCGGCACCATCGGGCCGTAGCGGGCGGTGCCCTCCCACTGGCGTGGACGATTCCAAGGCAGGCTGCTGGCCCCATCACTAGGCGGGCCGACGACTTTCTTGCGCTTCGGCACATCTGAAGAGCACGAGGCTAGGCAGGAGAGAACTGAAACGACGGAGAGACTGAGAAGGAACTTCGTTTTCATAGCGCGAGCCGCTCCAAGCGGCGCAGATTACTTACCAGCAGTCAGGTTTTCAAGGATCACACGGTCTCCTGGAACGATGGAGGAGCCACCGTAGATCGCATCTGGCACGATGCTGGCCACGGAGCGGCCGCCTTCGACGCTAAGGATGCTGATTTTGCCGACGGTCTGGCGATTGCGGGTGACGAGCAGTTTGGTGTCCTGCTCGATGCCGGAGGCTTTGCCTGCATCGATCACCACAAAGCCCCAATCGGGATTCACGGCGAGCACGCGGGCCTGGAGGGAGTTCCGCTCAAACATCTTTTGGCGCTCTACGATCTTGCGGGTGATCTCGTCGAGCTTCTTCTGGGCATCCGCGATCTTCGCCTCCTCAGTTTTGACTTCGTCGGCCTTGGCGAGGGCCTGAGCTTCGAGCTCCGCCTGCTCTTTTTTCATGCGATTGATGTCCTCGGCGATGGTCTCGGCCTTTACGCCTGGTGGGAGTTCAGGCAAGGAGTCTTCGAGATCCTTCTTTTTCTTGAGGCTGATATCCAGCTCTTCTTGGACGCGTTTCGCATCGCTATCGGCGAGGGTGAAACGATTCTTGTTCTGTTTGAGGCGCTCTTGCTCGACATCGAGATCACCTTTGATTTTGGCGACATCACCCGAGATGCGGGCGCAGTCAGCGAGGACGGCTGCATCGGCCTGTTTTTCACGGGCGATCTCGCTGTTGATCTGAGCGATGTTATTGCGCACATCGGAGAAGCTGCGGCCGTTCTTGAAGGCGAAGACCAAGGCCACGCCGGTGACAAGGATGGAAAGGATGAACAGGACTTTAATCATGAGCGGGAGGAAATTGACGTTGCGTGACGGTTGGGGCGAACGGCTGGAGAGGGATTATTTCGCGGGTGGAGCTGCACCAAAAGGATCAGCGGTGCTCGGTGCGGCTGGCGTGCCAGCACCACCTGCGGCTGGAGCCGCAGGTGCTCCGAAGGGATCCGAAGCGGCTGGAGCCATGCCGCCAGCAGGGGGAGCCGCGCCAAAAGGATCCGAAGCGGCTGGAGCAGCGGGTGCCATGCCGCCAGCGGGTGGAGCACCAAAAGGATCCGCAGCCGCAGGTGCGCCCGAAGCAGCGGGAGCCACGGGTGCGGCGGCAGCGCCAGCAGCGGCGGTTTTTGGAGCAGGCTGTGCCTGGGGAGCAGCCACGACGAGGTCTCCGGGGCGAATGCTGGTGCCTTCAGCAAGGCTTCCCTTCACGATGTCCGCCACGGAAGTGCTTTGCTCCACATTCCGCACCTTGAGCTTGCCGATAACTTCCTTGCCGCGCTTCACATCAAGATCAGCGTTCGCAAAGACGCCACCACCGTTGCCTTTGCTGAGCACCACAAAGCCCCATTCATTAAAAGAGCGAGAGACGCTGGCAGTGAAATCAGGCTCCACGATGCCTTTGCGGCCGCGGGCCTCACGTTCCTCAGCGGATTTGACGCCATCGAGCAGGCCTTTCACGTTTTCCTGGGCACTGGCGAAGCGCTGATTCTGATTGGCGAGAGCACCCTCGGCCTCTTTCTTTTTGTTGGTAAGGTCTTTGATGGTGGCCATGAGCTTGGTGATGTCACCCGCCTCGTCGATCTTCCCCTGAAGTTCTTTGACCACCTTTGCCACACCTTCGAGGTTGATTTTGACTTGGGCCAGCTCCTGCTCCTTCTCCTGAGCCTTGGCGGCGGTGTCAGTGACCTCCGCTTTGATTTTTTCGATCTCCTTGGTCGCTTCCGCAAGATCACCCGCGTGCTTGGTCTTGGCCTCCTCGGCGGCTTTTTTATGCTCCTGCACGGAGACGAGATTCTTTTGCGTATACTCCTCGCGAGCACGCTCGTTCTTCAGACGTTCCTGATTTTTCCAGGCAAAAAAGGCAGAGCCTGCGAGGCAGACGGCAGCGAGAGCAGATAAAATTTTCCAGGCCATGTGTGATGAGGGGAGAGATTGAATTTTTTGTTTTACCGAAAACCCATCCTTTCGACAACAGCATTTTTTCACAGGAGTGAAGTTATTGAGTTCTTTCACCTCCAGGGGGCTCCCAAAGCCCGAATTCCTTCGAGAATCGTGCTTGTGCCATCCCGGATGCCGTGCACGGATGACCGCGTCAGGGACCGTGGATGTTCAGCTTGCGAACCCCGCCAGGTCCGGAAGGAAGCAACGGCAGCCTGCCTGCTCATGCTGCGGTTCCCTGGCATTTTTTCAAAAATTTCGCGGCAGAGAGCACTCGCAGCGCCGTTAAAGCGGTCTGCATGACCCGCCTCACCTTCTTCCTTGCTCTTGTTTGCCTTGGCTGCTCCCTCCAGGCCGCCGATCTCCCCGGTAAAAAGCCGAATATCATCTTCCTGCTCACCGATGACCAGGGCTACGGCGATCTCTCCTCCCACGGCAATCCCATTCTCAAGACACCGAATCTTGACCGCCTGAATGCCGAGGGCGTGCGTTTCGAGGACTTCTGCGTGAGCCCCACCTGCGCCCCCACCCGCTCTGCCCTGCTCACCGGGCGTCACGAGTTCAAAAACGGTATCACGCACACCATCCTCGAACGTGAACGCCTCACGCCGAAGGCCACCACGCTGGCCCAGGTGCTGAAAACCGCCGGTTACACCACCGGCATCTTTGGTAAATGGCACCTCGGTGATGAGCCGGAGTATTGGCCCAGTGCCCGCGGCTTTGATGAAATGTTCATCCATGGAGCTGGCGGCATCGGCCAGACCTATCCCGGCTCCTGCGGCGATGCGCCGGGGAATAAATACTTCGACCCCGCGATCCTCCACAACGGCACCTTCGAGAAAACTCAGGGCTACTGCACCGATGTGTTCTTTTCCCAGGCCGCGAAATGGATCGAAAGTGTGAAGGGCAAGCAGCCCTTCTATTGCCACCTCGCCACGAACGCCCCGCACGGTCCCTACATTGCCCGCCCGGAGGACAAAGCCCTTTTTAAAGACAAGGTCGAGGGCGAGGACGTGCAGAACTTCTTCGGCATGCTCCATAACATCGACCAGAACCTCGGCCGCCTCCTCGACAAGCTGAAGGAATGGGGCATCGAGAAGGACACGCTTGTCATCTATATCAATGACAACGGCGGCACCGCCGGAACGAAGGTCTTCAATGCCGGGCTACGAGCCCAAAAAGGCACGCCGTGGATGGGCGGCATCAAAGCCAGCAGCCTCTGGCGCTGGCCCGGCACCCTCACCCCGGCACCGGTGAACAAACTCTGCGCCCACATCGACTTCTTCCCCACCCTTGCTGAACTCGCCGGAGCCAAACTGAGCGAGCCCGTCAAAGCGCAGGTCGAAGGCCGCAGCCTCGTCCCCTTGCTTGAAAACCCAAATGCTGAGTGGGCGGATCGCCAGCTCTTCACCCACGTCGGACGCTGGCCGAAGGATGCCGATCCGCAGAAGTATAAATTCACCAATTGCAGCATCCGCAGCGCCCGCTGGCATTTGGTGAACGCAGGCGGAGCGCCGAAACAGGCAGGCAAAGGCAAAGGGAAGGCCAAAGCAGCTCCAAAAGCCTCCGCAGAACCTGCGATCGTCCGTGCCGGCCCCGAGCCGATCACCGCCTCCTGGCAGCTTTTCGACCTCCAGGCCGATCCCGGCGAGCAAATCGATGTCGCTGCGGCTCATCCCGAGGTCGCCAAAGAACTGGCCGCCGCCTACGATGCCTGGTGGGACAGCGTGCAGCCGCTGCTCGTGAACGAAAAAGCACCTCTCGCCGCCGAGAACCCCTTCAAGACGCTGTTTGAAAAACAGTTCGGCAAGTAATCACAGCTGAAACAGCCTCGGCAAAAACTCGCTCAAATACCCACGCCACACCGGCCACGAGTGATCTCCCTCCGTGAGGTACCATTCGTGCTTCACGTTCGCTGCTTTCAGCGCGTTGATGAGTGTGTTGTTTCTCTCCAAAAGGAAATCATCCTTCCCACAAGCGATCCACAGCAGCTTCAGCTTTGCATTCGTTCCTGCGCAATCATCCAGCGCCGCTTTCACCGCTTCCGTATCCGCCACGCCGCTGAAGGAGCCGATGTAAGCAAAGCGATCCCTCGCATTAAGGCCGATGGTGAGTGATTGCCAGCCGCCCACCCGGCTTGCATTTGAATCCGCCGGAGGGTAATGCTCCAGACCGACATGAACATCAATGCTAGCATCATCGACCAGCGAGTTCGCAATCTAGCGGACAAGATGGCACCAGCTTTTTCAGAACGTCTCAACATCAAAGGCGATGAGATCAAGGTCCGTTCGACCGCTTTCGTCTTCTTGATGACTAAGACCATGCTGGACCTCACCGACGAGGAGACGCTGGACGCACTGACAGAAGGCGGGCAGGACTTTGGCGTGGATGCCGTTGAAATATCAGATATACAAGATGGCGAGTTCACGGTGACACTGTTCCAAGCCAAATATTACCAGGACCTCGAGGCACAGAAGAATTTCCCGGAAAACGGCGTCATCAAAGCCATCCAGGCCGTGCGCAATCTCTTCAACCCGCAGGCATCCATCTCCGCAAACAAGCGGCTCATGTCCAAAATCGAGGAGATACGTTCTCTTATCCAGGACGGGAACCTGCCAAGGGTACGCTACATTCTCTGCAACAACGGTTTGGCCTGGACTGGCGTGGCTCAGGGCCTAATCGATCAAGAAAAATTCCCGGATAGCGTGCGCTTCGAGCATGCCAATCATGATACCGTCGTCCGACTCCTACAGTCAGCCGAACCGGTCAAGGAGACGCTCCATTTTCAGGGCAAGGCGATCGTGGAAGACTTTAACTTCATACGTGTCTTCATCGGCAAACTACCCGTCACCGAAGTGGCGGAGTTGTTGAGAAAAAACGGTGACAGGCTGCTGGAGCGCAATATCCGACGATACCTCGGATTGTTTGGAAACCGGGTGAATGAAGGTATAAAACAGACTTTGTCGGACCCGAAACAACGTCCTAGCTTCTATTTCTACAACAACGGACTCACCCTCACTTGCTCAAAGTTCGACTACAATGCCCTACAGCCAGAAAACCATCAGGTGAGAGTAGAAGGGCTCCAGATCATCAATGGCGGCCAGACCTGTAAAACCATCGAGACGACTCTGAATTCCCTAACTGGCACGCAGGAGCACCTCGATCAGGCTTTTGTCATGGTTCGGCTCTATCAGCTTCCAGATGATGGAGCCGACCTCATTCGCAGTATCACCTACGCGACCAACAGCCAGAACCCAGTAGATCTAAGGGATCTTCGTTCCAATGATGACCGTCAGCGGGCGCTCCAAGCGTCCTTGGCCGAACTCGGCTACAATTACCGCCGGCAGAGGAGTGAAGATTCCTTCAAGCCCACGGATATTAGCAGTGCGGCGGCTGCGGAGGCTGTGCTCTCTGTCTGGCGGCGTCGTCCGCAACAGGCCAAATTCATGAACCGCGAGCACTTCGGCAAGCTGTATGAGAAGATCTTCACTCCAGAACTCAACGGTGCACAAGTCGTGACAGCCGTCCTTCTTTATCGCATTGCGGAAAACCTGCGCAAGAGAGCTGCTCCCGATGCGCCCCCCTTTCTACCCTATGCCAGTTCATTCATCGCCATGCTCATGGCTGAAATTCTCATGGCCGAACTCCGCTGCAAAACGCATGAGCTAGATCATCGCAATTTTCAGCAAGCCAGATCACTGATCGAATCAAAAGGCGATTATTACGCTCACACCGCCATTGAGCGTATTCAGCTTGCGTTAAAGCTGCTTTATGGAGATGCGGAGGTTTCTCTTCAAAGACTGGCCGCCACTTTTCGGCGCGGTGACTTGCACGAGCACCTCTCAATCCTTCACCTGATCTGAGTGAAGCTCTCACGGCTGAAACAAACCCGGCACGAACTCGGTCAGATACGTGCGCCACACCGGCCAGGAGTGGTCTCCTTCCGTGAGGTGCCACTCGTGGTTCACCTTCGCCGCTTTCAGCGCGGTGATGAGTGTGTTGTTTCTCTCCAAAAGGAAGTCATCCTTCCCACAAGCGATCCACAGGAGCTTCAGCTTCGCATTCGTGCCCGCACCATCATCCAGCGCCGCTTTCACCGCCTCCGTGTCCGCCGCACCGCTGAAGGAGCCGATGTAAGCAAAGCGATCCGTCGCGTTCAGACCAATGGTGAGTGACTGCCACCCTCCCATGCTCAGTCCGGCAATGGAGCGGTTCCCCTGCCCCGGCAGCACGCGGTAATTTGCCTCCACCAGCGGCAAAGCGTCCTCAAACAACTCTTTTTGGAACGCAGCGAGCGAGTCACCCCGCTTCGCCTTGTCATCACGCGGCACCATGCCGTGCGGATGGCCGTCCAGCATCATCACCAGCATCGGCTTCGCTTTTCCGGCGGCGATGAGATGATCCAAAATCCAGTGCGCTTTGCCATGCTCCGTCCAGCCGCGTTGATTGTCACCGGAGCCATGCTGCAACACGAGCAGCGGCAGCTTCTCGCTGCCCTTTTCATAACCCGGCGGCGTATAGACCACCACCTCACGCGGCACCCCGAGCTGCTTGGAGTGAAACACATGCGTATGCACCGTGCCGTGCGGGATGCCCGCCTGCCAATCCCACGGCGCGGGCGGATTCGCGGTGATGTGCAGGATGCTCTTCTGCGGCATACGCTGCGGCTTGATCGCCGTGTTTTGCGGATCGAGCACATTCAGCCCATCCACCTGAAACGAATACTCCCACACGCCCGCAGGCACCTCGATGGCCTCGCTGCTCCAAAGCCCATCACCACTGCGAGTCAGCGCCGCGTCTTGCTTCGTCCATTGCCCTTTTAGCCGCACTTCGGACGCTTTCGGTGCTTGGATCGAAAAAGTGACCTTTCCATCCGCGATGTCCGCGGCGGCAAAAATCGAGCTGGGGACCAAAAAGAAGGCAAAAGCGAGTTGGGATAGAGTTTTCATGTAAAGACAGGTTTAAAGCGCCATTTCGACACCGCCGATGAAAACGCGGCGCACATCGAGTTTCCGGCTCAAAAGCACCAAATCCGCCTTTTTGCCGACTTCGAGGCTTCCGGTGTGCTTCGCGATGCCGGTGAGCTCCGCAGGCGTGAGGCTGGCCATGCGCACGACCTCCGGCAGGCTCGCGGAGGTATCGCGTTTCATCTGCCGCACCATGTGGTCCATGCCCATGATGCTGCTCGCCAGACTCGTGCGGCCCGGTGCCCAGCCCACGCGCCCATCGCTCTCGAACCACGAGCCATCCTCCGCCGCGCCAAAGCGATAATTGCCCGGTGGCAAGTCCAGCGCCCGGTTCGCATCCGTCACGAGGCACAGTTTGCGCGGCCCTTTGAGCCGAAACGCGAACTCCAGCAGTTCCGGTGCGAGGTGACAGCCATCGGCAATCACTTCCGTGCTCATCTCCGCCGTGCCCAGCACATATTCCAGCATGCTGCCGCGCATCGGCACGCCAAGCCGCGAGCGCACCGAGGCCACGTTGCTCATCGCACACCAAAAGTGGTCCACATGCCGCATCCCAGCCTTGAATGCCGCCGCCATCTCCGGCCAGCTCGCGTTCGAGTGCCCGCAGGTGATCAGACAGCGCCTTTTCTTCGCCTCGCGATAAAGCTCGACCGCGCCCGGCAGCTCCGCCGCGCAGGTGGCGATGCGCACGAGGCCTGTTTCAAAGTAAGCGCGATACTCCGCCGCTGTCGGTTCCCGCCGCCCCGCCGCCGAATGGCAGCCCACCTTGTCCTCCGCGAAAAACGGCCCGTAAAGGTGCACGCCTGCAATGCGAGCACCGTTTTCGACACTCCGCTCGGCTTGCACCACCTTCACCGCATCCAGCATCGCATGGATTTGCTCCGGCGAGCCCGTGGTGGTCGTTGGAAAAATCGTCGTCGTCCCATGCCGCGCATGCGCCCGGCACGCGATGCGCACCGCGTCCGCTGTTCCATCCATGAAATCCGCCCCGTCACCGCCATGCACATGAATGTCGATGAACCCCGGCGAAAGGTAGCCGCCCCGCCCATCCACGATCTCCACGCTTCCCTTTGGCTTCTTCGTCGAGATCGAGACGATCTTCCCACCCTCACAAAGCACCCAGGCGTTCTCGACGAGACGATCTGGCAGAATGGCGGTCACATGACTAAATAGAAGGCGCTGCATGAGTTGATAACGCCCCTTCAAGCTGGGCGGTTGCATGAATTGCTTCTTGGCATCTCTCTTATCGTAGCGGAGGAGGGAATCATCATGTCACATCCCTTCACAGAACTCGGCGTCCCGGCGGAAATGATTCGTGCCCTGGAGGAGCTGGGCATCCAGACGCCCACAGCGGTTCAGAAGCAAGTCATCCCCTTCCTCATTCAAAAAGGCGACGACCTCATCGCGCAGGCGCAGACCGGCACGGGCAAGACGGCCGCCTTTGGCCTGCCGCTGCTCATGAAGATGGATCACACCCGCCGCGACATCCAGGGCCTCGTGCTCGCCCCCACCCGCGAGCTGGCCAAGCAGATCGGCAAGCAGCTCTTCCGCTTCACCAAATACACCGACAAAGTCTTCACCGAGGTGCTCGGCGGCGGCGACAACCTCGACCAGCAGATCGAAAAGCTCAAGCGCCCCACCCACATCATCGTCGCCACACCCGGACGTCTCATCGACCTGCTCGAAAAGGACGCCCTCACACTCGAATTCGTGCGCTACGTGGTGCTCGACGAGGCGGACGAAATGCTCAGCATGGGCTTTAAGGCGCAGATCGTGGAGATCCTCAAGCTCGCCGCCATGCGCCGAGCCACCTGGCTTTTTTCCGCCACCTTCCCGGACGGCATCCAGCAGCTCATCAAAGGCTGCATGGCCGCCAATGCCCACTCCGTGCAAATCGACACCGCCAACGTCGTGAACCGCGACATCGACCACCGTTACGCCATCTGCAAGCGGGCGGAAAAGACCGCCTTCATCGCCAACTTCCTCAAACGCCAAAAGGAGCAGCGCGGCCTCATTTTCACCCGCACCAAACACGGTGCCATGGACCTCTGCAACGAACTCCGCGAGCAGGGCTTCGCCGTCGAGGCCCTTCAGGGCGATCTGATGCAAAAGGAGCGCGACAAAGTCATGCGAGCCTTCAAAAAGGAGCGTGTGCAATTCGTCGTCGCCACCGATGTGGCCGCTCGTGGCATCGACGTGGCCGGTTTGAGCTTTGTCATCCACCACCAGCTTCCCGACCAGATCGAGTACTACACCCACCGCAGCGGCCGCACCGCCCGCGCCGGAAACAAAGGCATGTCACTCGCCCTCATCGAGCCGAACGAAAAAAACCAACTCACCGAAATCGAAAACAAACTGCGCGTGAAGTTCAGCGAGTGGCGCAGGTAGCCGTTGGGGTATTTTTGGCGAGCCGGTGGTGAAGCGAGGAACGAGCGAGAACCACCGGATACAGTTCGAGCCCGAATACGATAGCGCTCCGGCAGGAGCGCGAGAAGACAACTTCACGGCTTCAGCTCCACATTCCCCACACCCTGCGTGCCTGCGGGCAGCAGGTTATTCGAGAAATGCATGCCACGCGGCGTGTTCGGGCCGCCGCCAATGATGACGGCGTATTTGTAACGTGGTTTGCCGATGCTGTTGACGACATTACCCGTGATGATCACATCGGTGAGCGGCGGATCGTCCGGCTGCTGGCCGGTGTCGAACTTGAAGGGTGATCTCTCATCACCCCAGATCCATTGGGCGGCACCATGGCCGAAGTCGGAGATGATGTTGTTCGCGATGATCGAGCCACCGTCGGTGTTTTCCGGTTTGTGATCGGAAGCTGGATGCGCAGCGGCTCCCGGCATCAGACCGATAGCCCAGAGGCAATTTTTGACGAATTGATTGCCCGTGATGCTCACGTTGCGGCTGCCGTGCATCGCCTTCATACCCATGAAGGAGTTCACGATGAGGTTGTTGCTCACGATCACATGATCCGTGTGCAGATCGATCCCCTGCGCGGCATTTGCAATGTGGTTGCCCAGGATGCGTGTGAGGTCACTCACCTCCGGCGCAGTGACGACGAGGCCGCTGCCTTGCTGCCAATTGTCCGTGTAGCCTGAGTCCCAGGCCTGCTGGCTCATCAGGGCACCTTTCACGGCGTTCTTCTTCACATAATCACCTAGCTTGTGCTTCGCTTTGATCTCCGGCGTCGGGACGAGATTTTCTTCAACGACCCGATTGGCCTCGATCAAGGTGCCCGTGCTGTAACTCACGCTGATGCCCGTGCCATCGGTGCAGTTGAAGGCATAACCCCAGTCCTTGCTCGCTGTGCGGTCATCGATGCTCACGCGCATGTAATTCCGCACCAAACAGCGGCTGATGCGGCAGTTCCGGCTCTCACGCAGCGTGATCGCTCCTGCGGGGCTGCGGTTGTCGATCACCCGCACGTTTTCGATGATGAGATCGCGGCACTTGATCGCCAAGACACCCTCGTTTCGCGTCTCCATCTTCCCCTCGGGCCGTGTGAGCGTCAGATCACGAATTTCGGCCTCCGTGGCGTTTTCGATCTCGATGATCGGCTGATTGTCACTCTGCTGAATGATGCGCCCAGGCCCAAAAAGCCCGCTGCGCTGGCCACGGATGCGAATCTTCTCCGTGATCGGATAATCACCCGCTGGGACAAAGACCATCCGGTTCGGATTCGCATCCAAAGCCGCCTGGATGGTCGGATACGCAGCAACAGACAACTCCGCCGCCGAAGCGTGAGTGAGCATGAAAAGGGCAAGGAGGTAACGCATGACTATTTCTTCGACGCTCCTTCTTTATACTTCGCCATCAGCTCTTGGAACTTTTTGTTCAGCGCCTGATACTCCGGGCTCTTGCGGTCGTGTTTGGCTCGCTCGGCAGCGATGGCACGGATTTCCACTCCCATCGCACGACGCTCTTCGGCAGCTTTTTGAGCACTGGCATCCACCTTGATCTCCACATCGTCCCAATCGTCCGTGCGGAAGACGGAGGCAGGCAAACCATCGCTGTTCACGAGGTTCGCCCCTTCGGGATTCGCAGCCCAGGCGTAGCGTACGGCCACGGGTGCCGCGACTTCAGCGCTGCTCACGATCACGGCGTCCTTGCCGGCAATCTTCGCATCGGCCCACTTCCACTTCTTGTCGGCTCCAGCGATCTCGAAGCGCTTCAAAGCGCCGCCATCGCGTGATTTCAGGCCCGTGCCGCTTTGATCAAAGGCCACGCGGATCGCGCCGTCCTTCACCTCGCTCGATTTGAAGAGCGGACCGCTGTAAATGAGCTGCTTGCCGTAGTCTTTGGCCAAAGCCCAGCGTGCGAGGCGCTCGCCGGGGTCTTTTTTGTTCTTCGGATGGATGTCATTCGCCTCGCCGACATCGTTCGTGACCGCCATGCCGGTCTTCGGCGTCGTGCCGAGCACGAGGCGCATGCGATCCTGAGTCAGCGCCCACGAATCCGGTGTTCCCGGTGCGGTCGAGGGTGCGTGGTAGCTGGCGAGCTGCACATAGTAAAAGCTGAACTCATCTGCCCAGCGCTTGCGCCAGTCATTGATCATCAGCGGCAGCGTCTGGTCGTAAGGCACCGCACCCGGCCGTGCATTGCCTTCGCCCTGATACCAAATCGCCCCGCGCATCGTGTAGCCGACGAACGGATGAATCATCGCCGCGTAAAGCACACCCGGCTTGCCCTCGGTGAGCAGCGGACGCTTCGGCGCATCCGGCTTCTTCGGCAGCCGCTTGCGTTCCTCGGCCGATTTGCCCTTTGCCGCAGCCATCGTGGTCTTCCACTGCTCCAATTTGGTCGCGTAAGCCGCATCCGCCTTCGCTTGATCGTAGCTCGCCTCGTCCTTCAGCATCGCATCGACGAGCGCCCTCGTGCCCGGCAGCGTGTTCAGCGCCTCGCGACTCGTGAAAGTCTCCACTGGCTTGCCACCCCAGGCAGATTTGATCACGCCGACCGGCACGCCCATCTCCAGATGCAGCTTCCGCGCAAAGAAGAACGCCACCGCCGAGTAATCCGGCACCGTCTCCGGCGTCGCCGCCTTCCATGAGCCTTCGATGTCTTCCTGAATCTCCTCCGCCGTCACCAGCGGCGCATTGAACATGCGCAGCGCCGGATGATTCGATTCCGCGATCAGCCCCGCATACTCCGGCGAGCGGTTCATCGTGTAAAACATGTTCGACTGCCCGGACGCGAACCACACCTCGCCCACCAGCACGTCCTGAATCTCGATCTTCTCCTTGCCCGCCGAGATCGTCAGCACCGCGCCCGATGCGTCAGCCGCACCCGTTTCGATCTGCGCCCGCCATTTGCCATCCGCATCCGCTTTGGCACTCGCGGATTTGCCTTTGAAAGCCACGCTCACCTCTGCCCCAGCATCCGCCTTCCCCCAAATCGCTGCGGCACGCTCACGCTGCAAAACCATGTGATCGGAGAAGAAATGCGGCACGCTCAATTCGGCAAAGAGCAGGCCCGGCGTGAGAAGAAGGAGACTGAGAAGAGATTTCATGGAAGGGGTGATGCGAAACGACGGGCAGGTGGTGGATGTTGTCTTCAATTCTCACATCTTAAGTAAAGATGGATTGCACACCAAGACTTCATGCTCACCAAATCGCTTCAGGTGCGCCGGGGCGCGGGAAGGCGTGAGCAGGTAGTTTTTGCCTTTGGGGTAGTAGCTTCGGAATACTCCCAAAGCGCCACCGTCGAAGGCTTTGCTGCTCCATTTGCACTCGATCACATCCACTTCATCACGCTGCCGTGGCAGGACGAAGTCGATCTCTCGGCCCTGCTTGTCCCGCCAGTAGAGCGGTGCTGTCTCAGGAAAATGGGCCTGCAGGTGCTCCAAAACGAGGTGCTCCCAGAGCGGACCGTAGTCATCCTGGCGGATCGGATCCCAGCCACGGACAAAGCTCACAAAGCCCGTGTCAAAAGCATAGATTTTCGGCTGTTTGATCAGCTCATTCAGTCCACCGCCGTGAAACGGACGCACGAGCGTCACGGCCTGCGTGATCTCCAGGGCGCTGACATGACTCTCTACCGTGGGACGCGTGATGCCGAGAGCAGTGGCCGATTTCGTCACCTCAAACTGACCGCCGCTTTGCTTGATGAGGTATTCAAAAAGCGCATTGAAGCGGTTCATGTCGCGGAAGCCGAAAAGACGCTGAATGTCGCGAGCAAAGAACGAGTCCAGCCACTCACGGTAGAACGATGGCTTCTTGGACTCTGCCAACAACGCAGGCGGCAGCCCGCCATGGGACAGTCGCTGCTGCAAAGTCACGCCAAAGGACTCCAGTTCATCCCACAGCACTGGCGTCAAGTGCACGAGCCGCTTTCGCCCGGTGAGCGTGTCACGGAACTTCTTGCTCGCAGCGAGCGTGGACGAGCCTGTGGCGAGGATTTTGAGCTTGGGAAAGGCATCCGCCCCGATTTTCAAAAGTCGCGCCGGGTCGCTCAGTTGATGGATTTCATCCAAGACCACCACGGGCTTCGTGCAGCCGCGATAGAACAACTCGGGGTCCGCCACGACTTCCTCGGTCGTAGGCAGATCGCAGTTGAGATAGAGCACTTGGTCAGCGCCGAGGCTGTCGGCCAGCGTCGTTTTCCCCACGCGTCGCACTCCACAGAGCCACGCGATAGGAGCCTCCGCCCAGGCAGAGTGGAGTCGTTGGAGCCAAAAGGAACGCTGAATCATGCTTTCATACTATACAAATAGTAAAACTATTTGTAAATTACTAAAGCGGAAGCAAGCCGTGCCTGATTGAAACCTTCTGCCTCACGGCAACGCATCCAAATGGTAGCTCTTCATCCACCAAGCGAGCTTTTCGGCATCCGTCGGCTCGGGGTTGCCGAGGCGCTTCTTCCAGTTGCGCTGGTAGTCGGCTCGTTTGGCTTTTTGTATCTCGGCGAGCGGTGGTTCGGTGCTGGGATCGCCATTCGTACCTTGGTCCATGGTTTCGGCGATCCAGGTGTCGAGGCGAGCAGTGAGGTCAGCGGTCGCTTGGGTATCGCTGATGGCGTGGAGGCCTTGCAGATCAACATTGAGGTCAAAAAGCTCCGTCTCAGGTCGCGCGGATGCGAGCCATTGCGCGGGGAAGGCGGGGAGTTGGCCTTTGCGTTGCAAGTCACGCAGCAGTGGCATGCCGGGGTATTGATCTTCTTTGTAGCTGGACCAATTGAGCCGCGATTGCCCGGGATGAAAGTGCCGCACGAACCACCGATCCGGCGTGATGACGGCGCGGATGCGATCCATGGCATCGCCACAGCGATCCCGCGCTGCGAAGAGCTGCTCACGAGCCGGGAAATCGCCACTGAGGATGACTTTGCCCTGCATCCACTCCGGCACGGGTAATCCGGCGAGCTTCAAAGCCGAGGGCGCGAGGTCGATGAGGCTCACGAGGCGCTCCTCGACCTGATTTGCCGTGATATTTGGTCCGCGCACGATCAGGGGCACCTGCAAACCTTCGACGCTGAGCCATTGCTTTCCCCAGGGCATCGGGCGGCCGTGATCGGCGAAGAAATGCACGATCGTGTTTTCGAGCACGCCTTCCGCTCGGAGCTGATCGAGAATGTCGCCCACACGCTGATCCACGACCTCCACGCTGCGCTGATACGCATACCAGTCGCGTCGCACGAGTGGATGATCCGGGTAGTTTTCCGGTAGCTTGATCGCCGCGATATTGGCTTCATCAAACGTCTCAGGAATCGGAAACGGCCGATGCGGCTCGGTGATCTGAAACTGCGCAAAGAACGGCTGCCCGGGCTTCCGCTTCCGCCAGTCATCGCCATCGAAGAGCTGCTTCGCATCGTGGGCAAAGTTGTAGTGCGTTTTACCTTTCGTGATCTTCTTTCCACCCCGCTGCGCTCCCGGCGCAGCCGCGTTCGTCACGAACCAGCCCGCCTCGCGCAGGATCGTCGGCAGTGGCTTGTAGGGCGCGGGCAAGGGCTGCGAATTCTCCGTGTCATGCGGATGAAGTCCCGTCGTCGTTTGATAGCAACCGAGGATGAAAGCCGAACGCGAGGAACTGCACACCGGTGCCGTCGAGTAAGCTCGCGTGTAGCGCCGCCCCTCTGCCGCGAGCTGGTCGAGATGCGGCGTCTTCACCTGCGCCAGCCCATACGCCCCCGTGTCCGGCGACATGTCATCCGCGATGATCCACACGATGTTCGGCGTTGCGGCGAGACCGGCAGTGGTGAGCAGGGAAAGAGCGACGAGGAGGTTTTTCATGATCGTAAAACGAGTTTCCAACTCGTTGGTTTGGGGCGGGGAGGCTGACGAGTTGGAAAACTCGTGCTACACAAACAACCCGTCCAGCGTGCCGGTGCTCACGTTGTTGAAGCTCGCCGTCTCCACGCCGAACTGCTGCGCAAGCGTGAGGTGCAGATTCGCCAGCGGCGTGCCTTTGTCGAAAGACGCATGCTGGCCGGTCTTCACGCGGCCCTGGCCTTTGCCGAGCAACACAAGCGGGAGGTCTTCTTTGATGTGGCCGTTGCCGTCCTTCATCTCGCTGCCGTAGAGCACGATGCTGTTGTCGAGCAGCGAGCCGTTGCCTTCGTCGATGCCGCGCATCTTCGAGGCGAGGTAATGCACCTGCTGCGCATACCAGCGGCTTACCGTGGTGTATTCAGCCACCAGCGCCTCCTGGTTCTTGTGATGGCTCATGCCGTGGTGATCATTCTTCACGCCATCGAGGAAGGTGAAATTCTGCCGCGAGAAGCCGTGCGCACTCATGAAGGTGGCCACACGCGTCGTGTCCGTCTGCAAAGCGAGCACCAGCAGGTCGAGCATCAGCTTCATGTGCTGGTCCTTGCTCATCGGGATGCCCGCAGGCGGACGTTTCAGGTCAGGCGGTGTCAGCGGTGTCCATTCTGGCGCGGGCGGATTCATCGTGCGCTCGATTTGCTGCTCCACACCGCGCACGCCTTCGAGATACTCGTCGATCTTCTCCTTGTCGCGACCACTGGCGATCTTTTGCAGCGCCTTCGCGTCCTCCAAAACGAGATCCACCACGCTACGACGGTTCTCCGCCGCCCGCCGCGCCTCCGGCGACGACGGATCACGAAACAGCCGATCAAAAGCCGCTCGGGGGCTGATCTCCGGCGAGATGCGCTGCGTGGCGCTGCTCCACGAAATCGTATTCGCCAGCGCGATCGGATCATCCCCCGCCATCCCCTGACGCGGAGGCTCCGTGCCGAGCTCGATGCTCGCAAAGCGTGTGCCTTGGCCAATCTGACGCGCGATGACCTGATCCACTGAAATGCCGTTCACGCCATTCTCGATGGCCGTGCCCGTCAAAAACGCTCCCGTGAGCTTCACATGCCCTTTGCCCACACTGTCGATCCCGCTCAGCACGACCATGTCGTCTTTAAAATCCGCCAGCGGCTCCAAAATCGGCGACAGCGCAAACTCCCGCCCCTTGCCCGTCACATCCCAAGCCTTCGGAAACACCCCGTTCGGTTGGAAAAACGTCACAAAACGCCTCGGCGGCAGTTTTTGAGCCGCGCGAGCCCTCGGCGTCATGATTTCGAGCCATGGCAAAGCCAGCGTGGCTCCGATACCACGAAGAAGAGTGCGGCGTTTAATGCGAGGGGACATGGGAGCGTGAAACGAGGGCGGGAGCAGCCAGCTTGCATGAATCCCCGAGGCCGAACCTTGATGCTCCATCCTCCCCGCGGCCGCCGCCCGCCGATCTTGCGGCCGACTTGTCAGGGAAACCTTAGAAAACCCACAGGCTCTGGCACCGGATTTGCTCTTGAATACCCCGTATTGGCGGCGATGAATGCGCCCCGTTTCCCGCCCCGTATTGGAACGGCCTCCCGTATGCTTCCTTGGGATCACTTCATCTGGTTTGCCAGTTACATCCTCCTCTTCACCGCTCTGTCCGGCTTCGGTGCCCACAGAATCAAGGTGATGTATCATTTTTGGAAGCACCGCGCCGATGTACCTCAGCCGAAGCGTGAGTTCGACGAGCTGCCCGTCGTGACCGTCCAGCTTCCCATCTTCAATGAATTCGATGTGGTGGAGAATCTCCTCCGTTGCGTGACCGCTCTCGATTACCCGAAGGAAAAGCTGCAAATCCAGGTGCTCGATGATTCCACCGATGAGACGGCCGCCTTTGCTGAAAAACTAAGCGCCGAATACGCCGCGAAGGGACTCGACATCGAATACCGCCACCGCACGAACCGCCACGGCTTCAAGGCTGGTGCCCTCGACGAGGCCATGCCATTCGCGAAGGGCGAATTCATCTGCATCTTCGACGCCGACTTCCAACCCGCGCCGGATTACCTCAACAAACTCATCCACCACTTCACCGATGAGACCGTCGGCATGGTGCAGGCACGCTGGGGGCATGCGAACCGGCATTTCTCCCTGCTCACCCGCCTCCAAGCGCTCTTCCTCGATGGGCATCTCGTGCTGGAGCAAACTGCCCGCAGTCGTCACGGCGAGTTTTTGAATTTCAACGGCACCGCTGGCATCTGGCGCCGCACCGCCATCACCGAAAGCGGCGGCTGGCAGCACGACACACTCACCGAGGATCTCGATCTCAGCTACCGCGCTCAGATCCGCGGCTGGCGCTTCATTTATCTCAAAGACGTCGTCGTCCCTGCCGAGCTGCCGCCAGATATGGATGGCTTCAAGAGCCAGCAGCATCGCTGGACGAAGGGCAGCATCCAGGTGTGCAAAAAGATCCTCGGCGAGGTGTGGCGCAGCAAGGCACCGCTTTCGATCAAGCTCGAAGCCACCGCGCATCTCACCTCGAATTTCGCCTACCTCCTCACGCTCTGCACGCTGGTGCTCATGTATCCCGCGAATTTCGTCATGGGCAGCTCCTGGCACAAGGCCGTCTTCGTCGATGTGCCGGTGTTCTTCTTCGCCTCCTTCAGTGTCGTCGTTTTCTACATGACCGCCCAGGGCTCGCAGACCCGCTGGGGCTGGCTGAAGGCCCTGCCTTATGTGCCCATGCTCCTCGCCCTCGGCATCGGCATGAGCATCAACAACGGCAAAGCCGTGCTCGAAGCCCTTCTCAATCGGGAAAGCGAATTCGTCCGCACGCCGAAGTATGGCATCGCCACGCAGGCGCAGGCTGCGGTGAAAAAATCCCGCTACAAGGCCGGCAAATCCATCGCCCTGTGGCTTGAGGTGCTGCTTGCCGGTTACTTCGGCTGGATGATCGTCCTCGCCGGTCAACGCGGCCAGTGGGGGTCCATCCCCTTCCTCATGCTGTTTTTTGCCGGTTTCACCTTCGTGGCTGGTGGTTCATTGCTGAAACGATTCAGCATGGAACGTTATCAGGCGGCTCCAGTGGCTGCTTAAACCGACACCCCATCACGTTGGCCGATTCGCCAGCGCCTCTCGGATGATTTGGAGCACCTGCTCACGTTCCGCGCCGGTGATGAGCAGGCGAGGTTCACGCACCCACTCCTTGCCGAGACCGGTCTCCTGGCACAGCAGCTTGATGTATTGCACGAAGTGGAGGTGTGTATCGAGCTTCATCAGCGGCTGGCTCCAGCGGTAAAGCGCCCGTGCCTCACCCCAGCGACCTGCCTGAGCGAGATCCCACAGCTTCTGATTTTCCTTCGGGAACGCGATGCCGCTGCCCGCCACCCAACCATCAATGCCGAGGATGGCGGATTCGAGGAAGAGATCATCCACGCCGGTGAAGATCTGATAGCGATTGCCGGTGAGATTACGCAGTTCGGTGATGCGACGCGTGTTCGCGCTGCTTTCTTTGATCGCCTTGAGGTTCTCGATGTCAGCCAGCTCGACAAGCATCTCGGGAGTTACATCGGTGTGGTAGCCCACGGGGTTGTTGTAGAGCATCCAGCTCAACGGTGTGGCTTTGGCCAGCGTGCGGAACCAGTGCGCCGTCTCCTTGGCATCCGATTTGTAAACCATCGGCGGCATCACCATGAAGCCATCGGCACCCAGCTTCTCACAATCCTGCATGTAGCTCACCGCGATGGGCGTGCTCATCTCCGCCACGCCGCTCACCACCGGCACGCGACCCGCAGAAACCTCCACAGCATGCTTCACCACGGCGCGTTTTTCCTCCGGCAGCATCGTCTGGTTCTCGCCGAGCGATCCACACACCACGAGCCCTGCCACGCCGGACTCGATCAAGGCCTCCCAATGCCGCGCCGTCGCCGCGAGATCGAGCGACTGATCTTGATGCATCTGCGTGACAACCGCCGGGAAGACACCGGCCCAAGTGAGGGATTTTTGATTCATGGGTGACTTTAACTCGCTGCCGCCAGCCCTTCTCTCTTGATTGCTTTTTGACCGCGAACCTGCCAAAACATCCAAACCATGGCTCCCAACGGCATCTTGAGTCAAAACGCAGTCGCGGAGGCGCTATTCGATGCGCTACCGGATGTCGTCTTTTTCATCAAAGACGCCTACGGACGCTATGTGGTGGTCAATCACACCCTCGCAGCTCGCTGTGCCGGAGGTGACAAAACACGCCTCATCGGCAAAAAACCCGAGGAGGTCTATCCCGCGCCCCTCGCGGCCAGTTATGGCCGGCAGGATGAGCAGGTGCTCAAAACCGGCAAAAGCATCGACCAGCAGCTCGAGCTGCACATCTACCCCGGCGGCAAAGCTGGCTGGTGCCTCACCACCAAGCATCCGCTGCGGGATGACCAAGGCCGCATTACCGGCGTGGCCGGCATCTCACGCGATCTCGATGCGCCGAGCGACAAGGCCACCGGCTTTGCCGAGCTCGCCAGCGCCCTCCGGCACATGCGAAGGCATTACACCGAAAGCCTGCGCATTGAGGACATCGCTACGAAGGCGGGGCTGAGCGTGTACCAGTTCGAGCAGCGGGTGCAGCGACTCTTCCAGATGAGTCCGCTGCAACTGCTGCACAAACTCCGCCTTGATGAAGCAACGCGTTTGCTCCGCGAAACCGATCTCCCACTCGGCGAGATCGCCCTGCAAACCGGCTGGTGTGATCAAAGCGCCTTCACCCGCCACTTCAGCCGCTACGCCGGCATGGCCCCGGGCAAGTTCCGGTCGATGCAGGGGACGAAGTGAGCCATCTCACTTCTCCTTCTTCGGCCTTCCGCCAAGATACGGATACTTGTCCCAGGCATCGAAAGCGGGATCAACACGCGGATCGGCCGTCTCACGCATCCAGGCGTCCACTCGTGCCGAGAGTTTCTCTTTCGTTTCTGCCATCGCGGGATCGGCGGCGAGGTTTTTGATTTGATCGGGATCGCGGCGGAGATCGTAGAGTTCTTCGGCGGGGCGTTTGGCGAAATTGATCTTGAAGAAGGGCTTCATCGACGGCTCATCACGATGATCGAGGATCAGTTGTTTGGTGATCGTGGGATCGACATCACCCCAGGGGCCGACGGCGAAGTGCAGCTCGGGATCGCCCGCGGGCCAGCGATCGGGGCGGAGGTTTCGCAGGTAAAGAAAATCGGCCGTACGAATACCTCGGCAGGGATAGCTCAGATCTCCCCGGCGCACGTTCGCATGGCGTTCGCGTTCGACGAAGACGTGAGCACGATCGTTGCCATCGCTTTGACCTGTGAGTACATCGAGAAAGCTGCGTGAGGTCATCTCCGGCCACTTTGGCATCTGGGCGAGGTCGAGGAAGGTGGAAGCGAGATCCGTGAGGGTGATGAAGGCTTCGCTGCGCACGCCTGCTTTTACCTTGCCAGACCATCGCACGGCCAGCGGCACATGCGAGCCGCTGTCGTGGCAATTCGCGAGGCCGCGTGGCATCTGCCAGCCGTTGTCGCTGGTGTAGATGACGACCGTGTTTTCTAGCTCACCGCTCTTTTCGAGCATCGCGATGGCATCACCAAAGGCCGCGTCCATCTCCTGCGCAGCCGCGAGGTAGGCGGCGATCTCGCGGCGCACCTCCGGTGTATCTGGGAGATAGGCAGGAACGCGGATTTTGGTCGTGTCGATGCCCGCTGCCACCCCGTCGGCTTTTTTGAAGCTGTGCAAAGCGGTGTGCGTGCTGCCGAACCAAAAGAAGAAGGGCTCTTTGTCCTTCCTGGTCGTCAAAAAGTTGGCGAAGTCTGGATACTGTTTGCCCGCGGGATTGAGTTCGCGGCCATGATCCTTGTGGTTGCCGGGCGACCAGCCTTTGCCGGTGAATCCGGTGTGATAACCGCCCTCGACGAGGGCATCGGTGAACACACGAAACTTCGGATGAAACCGGCTCCACAAGCTCGCCATGTCCTCCAACTGATGCGCCACGCGACCAGTAAGCAAACAGGACCGCGTGGGAGAGCACGATGGCACGGGGCAGAAGGCGTTGGTGAAGTTTATCCCTTCGCCCGCGACCCGATCAAACACCGGTGTCTTCACCGCCGCGCAGCCGTTTGCCGCCGCATGCTCGTAGGACCAATTGTCCGCGATCAGCAGGAGAATGTTCGGGCGTGGAGCGGCGTGCAGCCCGACGACGGCGAGGAGAAGCAATAGTGTGCGCATCGCCGCTAAACGTCACAACACCGCCAATCATGCGAGGCCAAGCGCCCCGCCCTCGCAAAGCTCGGCTTTGCCCAAGGTCTGCAAGTTGTGGCCCATGGCCTGGGCGGCGGACATCCAGAGACGGTTGTGAGCGGCTTTGTCGAATTTGAGGCTGCGCATCTGCGCCATGCGGATGCTGGAACTTTAAGTTTCGCCATTGTAACACTGTTTGCCCGCCATTCTGCTAGAGGCACATCATGCTCACCCTGTATCCATGCATCGCTTGTCCACCACCTTGTTATCCAACCTCATTACAGTGCGACCTGCATGGAGCTTTGTGCTCATTTTCGGTCTATTAAACGCTGCGGCGAGAGCGCACGACGCAAGCACGACTGTGTCGCCTCTCGCGAATAAATCCAAGCCATTCACTTCACCCGACCAGACACCTGCGGGCCTCATGAAGTCCGACTGGGCCAGCATTCGTGCGGCGCACGCGGCCTGGGAGCAAGGCTTCATGCCTTTGGAGGGCGGTGGCTGGCAGGCGCGTAATCCGGGGCAGCAGTGGACAGCGGAGTTTGACGGGCGAGGCTTTGTGACTAGACCGAAGGCAGCGCATTGGCAGTGGGGGCTAGAACTGAGGAGTTACGGCTTTGGCAAGCGACAGCATGCGGTGAAGGGTCGGCCGGAGGTGCAGGCGGAGGGACAGCACCTAAGCTACCAGTGGGATACGGCGCTACGGGAGTGGTTTGTGAATGACACGCGTGGGTTGGAGCATGGTTTCACTCTCACCCGGCGGCCTCAGGGCGCGGTTGCAAACGAGGCATTGGAAGTCGTGCTGAGCACACGAGGCACATTGAAGGCTAGGGTGGCGGCGGATGCACAGACAGTGCATTTTCGGGATGAGTCAGGTGCGCCAGTGGTGACCTACGCGGGACTGAAGGTATGGGATGCAGACGGCCAAGTGCTGCCTTCATGGTTCCTCACCGGGTCAGACGGTGGAATCGTCTTGCGGGTGGAGGAGGGTGCGGCGCGTTATCCCATCACGATTGATCCAGTTGCGCAGCAAGCTTATGTGAAGCCAGAAAGTCCACTGGGACATGCCGGTGCGGACGATCAATTCGGCAGCGCGGTGGCAGTGAGCGGTGATACGGTTGTTGTCGGAGCGCGTCGTGAGGATAGCAGCAGCACGGGCATCAACAGTGCGCCGAATGAGAGTTCCCCCCATGCCGGTGCGGCGTATGTGTTTGTGCGCAGCGGCACGACCTGGAGCCAGCAAGCTTATCTGAAGGCCAGTCAGGTCTCCGCAGGTGACAACTTCGGCATTTCGGTGGCAGTGAGCGGTGACACAGTGGTCGTCGGAGCGACCAACGAAGACAGCAGTTCCACGAGCATCGACAACACGCCCGACGAGACTGCTCCTGATGCCGGGGCAGCCTATGTGTTTGTGCGCAGCAGTACGACCTGGAGCCAACAAGCCTATCTGAAGGCCAGCCAGGTCTCCGCAGGTGACAACTTCGGTGGTTCGGTGTCGGTAAGCGGTGACACAGTGGTTGTTGGGGCTTTCTTGGAGGACAGTGGTACAGAAGGCGTCAATAGCACATCGGATGAGGGCGCCAACGATGCGGGGGCGGCTTATGTGTTTGTGCGCAACAGCACGACTTGGAGCCAACAAGCCTATCTGAAGGCCAGCCAAGTCTCCATAGGCGACAACTTCGGCATTTCGGTGGCGATAAGCGGGGACACGGTGATTATCGGGGCAACCGGCGAAGACAGCAGCACCAACCAGTGGCCTGATGAGAGTTTCAGTGCTTCCGGAGCCGCCTATGTGTATCTGCGTAGCAATACGACCTGGAACCAGCAGGCTTATCTGAAAGCCAGCAACCCCGGGGCGGGTGACTTGTTTGGCTTTTCAGTGGCAGTGAGCGGAAACACGGCCGTCGTCGGAGCAACCGGCGAAGACAGCAGCACCGCAGGAATCAACAGGCCGCTGCCAGATGAGTCGGCCAATGCTGCCGGGGCGGCCTATGTGTTCCTACGTAGCGGCCCGACCTGGAACCAGCAAGCCTATCTGAAGGCCAGTCAGGTCTCCACAGGTGACAACTTCGGTAGTTCGGTGGCGGTGAGCGGTGACACCGTGGTTGTTGGAGCTTCCTTGGAGGACAGTAGCACCTCAGGCATCAACAGCATACCTAATGAGGGGGAGCCAAGTGCCGGTGCGGCGTATGTGTATGTACGCAGCAGCACGACCTGGAGTCAGCAGGCTTATCTAAAAGCCAGCCAGGTCTCCATCGGCGACAACTTCGGCATTTCGGTGGCGATAAGCGCTGACACGGTGGTTGTTGGAGCCTCTTTGGAGGACAGCGGCACCACAGACATCAACAGCATGCCTGATGAGGGAGCACCCGACGCTGGAGCAGCCTTCATGTTGGTCCGCGTCGGCTCCACTTGGAGCCAGCAAGCGTTTGCGAAGCCCTCTCTAGACTCCTTAGGCCGCGCCGCTGGGGCAGGTGACGCCTTCGGCCACTCGGTCGCGGTGAGCGGGGACACGGTGGTCGTTGGAGCCCCCTTTGAGGACAGCGGCACCACTGGCGTAAGCACCATGCCCAATGAGGCAGCTCGCGGGGCCGGGGCGGCTTATGTATTTGTGCGCAATGGCGCGACCTGGAGCCAGCAAGCCTATCTGAAGGCCAGTCAGGTCAACGTAGATGACTACTTCGGCTATTCGGTGGCGGTGAGCGGGAACACGGTGGTGGTCGGAGCGTATGCTGAAGACAGCAGTTCTACGGGTATCAACAGCGCTTCGAATGAGGCTGCCAGTGCTGCCGGGGCAGCCTATGTATTTTTGCGCAATGGTGCCACTTGGAGTCAGCATGCTTATCTGAAAGCTCATCAGGTGTCAGCGGGTGACCAGTTCGGCTATTCGGTGGCGGTAAGCGAAGACACGGTGGTGATCGGGGCGTATGCTGAAGACAGCAATTCCACAGGCATCAACAGCATGCCCAATGAGGCCGCCAGCGGTGCCGGGGCGGCCTATGTTTTTGTGCGTAGCGACACGACTTGGAGTCAACAGGCTTATTTGAAGGCCAGCCAGGTTTCGGCGAGCGATTGGTTCGGCTATTCGGTGGCGGTAAGCGAAGGCACGGTGGTGGTCGGGGCGTATGCTGAAGACAGCAATTCCACAGGCATCAATAGCATGCCCAATGAGGCCGCCAGCGGTGCAGGGGCGGCCTATGTTTTTGTGCGTAGCGACACGACTTGGAGTCAACAGGCTTATCTGAAGGCCAGCCAGGTTTCGGCGAGCGATTGGTTCGGCTGCTCCGTAGCAGTGAGCGGGGACACAGTCGTCGTCGGCGCAATTTTCGAGGATAGCAGCACCACGGGCATCAACAGCATGCCCGATGAGAACGCCGAGGCTGCTGGGGCGACCTATGTTTTTGTGCGTAGCGACATGACTTGGAGCCAACAGGCTTATCTGAAGGCTAGCAACACGGGGGCGGATGACCGCTTCGGTATATCCGTGGCGGTAAGCGGAGACACAGTGGTCGTCGGGGCTCAATTGGAGGACAGCAGCACCACGGGCATCAATAGCCTGCCTGATGAGAACGCTCCCTGGGCCGGTGCGGCGTATGTGTATGTGCGCCACAGCACGACCTGGAGACAGCAGGCCTATCTGAAGGGAGGTCAAGTTTCGGCGAACGATCAGTTCGGCTTCTCCGTAGCGGTGAACGGGAACACTGTCGTCGTCGGAGTCAATGCTGAGGACAGTGGTAGCACGGGCATCAACAGCACACCCGATGAGAGTGCCGGCCAAGCCGGGGCGGCATATATCTTCACCGGCCTGGGGCCTTCCGAGATCGGGCTGGGCGGCAACGGGGTAAATATTGTCGACGGAGACACGACGCCTGCAGCGTTGGATCACACAGATTTCGACACTGCCGCCATCAGCAGCACCGTGACACGCATATTCACCATCAGCAACAGTGGTGTGGGTGCGCTGGACCTCACCGGCTCACCACTTGTGGCTTTCAATGGCAGCTCCGCCTTTGCAGTGGCGCAGCCCTCCAGTGCCACGATCATGGCCAGTGGTGGCACGCAGACCTTTGCAGTCACCTTCGCACCAACCGTTCCAGGCATGCACACTGCCACGTTGAGTATCACCAGCACTGATGATGATGAGAACCCGTTTACCTTTGACCTCAGCGGCACCGCGCTCTCCACCACGGATGACAGCGATGCTGACGGCCTCAATGATTGGGCTGAGTTCACATGGGCTGCCCTAGGCTTTGACTGGCAAGTCAGCCAGCCGACGCTGGTATCAAGCCTTTTCTCCAATCTAGGGAACGCGCAGTCCAATTTGAACTCGGCGGGTTATGTTTCTGGCTCGCAGGTGCAATCACTGAATATCGGCGTGCCACTTCTTCAACGCCATCCGGTGACTGGCGTCTTCACACTCACCATCGGTCTCCAAAAGAGCACAACACTGCAACAAGGCAGTTTTTCTCTTTTCCCCATGACGGCTCCGCAGACGAGCGTCAACGGTGCGGGCAAGCTGGAGTTTCAGTTCACTGCGCCCGACAACGCGGCGTTTTTCCGGCTCTTGGCCGAGTAACCGCGCTAACAGACAACCTTACCGGAAAAAATACGCTGTGCGCGTGATCCCTCTGGCCTGCTCCCTGAAAGTAGGACGGTTGTAAAATGTAGTTCTGGCTCCGAAACCAGGAGAACAGAACACCATGAAAAAGAGCAGACACAGTGAAGAGAAGATCGTGAGCATGCTGCGCGAGGCGCAGGGTGGGATGAAAGTCAGGG
>CANGYJ010000009.1 GCA_947458455.1 Verrucomicrobiaceae bacterium
CCGTCTCTTTCGGCGAAACTCTTCCGCCATGGTCACGGCACGCGATTCGACGCCTGGCTGTCTCATTTGGTCAATATCTTCTACCGGCCCATCGAGGCGGTGTACATGGTTCTGCTGCGTTTTTCGATGCGACACCGCTGGGTGGTCATTCTCGGCTGCATCGGCACGTTGGCCTCGCTGCCGGAGCTTTTTCGCATCGTGCAAAAGAGCTTCCTTCCGCCGGTGGAGGAGGCGGAGTTCGTGGTGAACATCCGCACGCCGGAGGGCACCAGTTTGGCCGCCACCGACCTCATGGCGGAGCGTTTCGCCCGGAAAATCCGCGAGCTACACGGCGTGGATGGCACGCTGCTGACCATCGGTGACAATGATCAGCGCACGCCGAACCTCGCCGGCATCTTTGTTCGCCTGAGTGACCCGGCGAACCGCCCGGATCAGCAAGCCATCATGGACACCGTGCGCACGCAGATCGTGCCGCAGTTTCCCAAGGAATGGCGCATCTCCGTGCTCGCCGTGCCGCCTTTCAACACCGGCACCTCCAGTGCGAATGTGCAGTATTACATCGCCGGACCGGACCTCGATGTGCTGAACCGTGCCACGCAGCGAGTCATCGCCGAAGCCCAAAACGTGCCCGGCATTCGCGATCTCGACTCCACGCTCATTCCTGGCAAACCGGAGATCATCGGCAGCGTGGACCGCAACAAGGCAGGCATCCTCGGAGCGAGCATGGTGGACATCTCCACGACGCTGCGCCTGCTCGTCAGCGGGCTGGATGTGACGAGTTTCGATGATGGTGGCGAGCAGTATGACATCCACCTTCAAGCTGAAGAGACCTACCGAAATCAGCGGGACATTTTGAATCTGCTCACCGTGCCCTCCACGAAATCCGGTGCCGTGCCGGTGGGCAATCTGCTCACGCTAACGGACAGCGATAGTCCTTCGCAAATCAACCGCATGAACCGCCGCCGTCAGGTCACCATCACCGCCAACAACGCTCCCGGCGTGGGTGAAACGACCATTCTCGAAGGCATCGACAGCGCCGTGAAAGGCCTCGGGCTGCCCGCCGACTACACCAGCGGCAGCACCGGCCGCTCGAAGGAAATGGCCCGGGCCGGTGGAGCCTTCATCACCGCCTTCCTCATGGCTTTCATCTTCATGTACCTCATCCTCGCGGCGCAGTTCGAGAGCTGGGTGCATCCCTTCACCATCCTGCTGGCGCTGCCACTCACGCTGCCCTTTGCCATCCTCTCGCTGATCCTCTTTGAGCAATCGGTGAACATCTTTTCCATGCTCGGCATCCTGGTGCTCTTCGGCATGGTGAAAAAGAACGGCATCCTGCAAATCGACCACACCAATCAGTTGCGTGAGAAAGGCATGAATCGCCTGGAGGCCATCCTCCTCGCCAACAAAGAACGACTGCGCCCCATCCTCATGACCACACTCGCCTTCGTCGCCGGCATGGTGCCCATGATGATGGCCAAAGGTGTCGGCGCGGCCTACAACAACGCCACCGCAGGCGTCATCCTTGGTGGTCAGACGCTGTCCCTGCTGCTCACCCTGCTCGCCACGCCGGTCATCTACTCCATCTTTGACGACATCATCCACTTTCGCTCACGCCGCCGTGCACGGAAGGCCGCCGCCGATCCCTCATGACTCTCAGCGCACGTTTTAGCATCACTCTGATCTCCGTCGTCGTGCTGGCCGCCTGCACGGTGGGGCCGAATTATCAGGCACCGGACACGAGCGACATCACACCCGCGAAATGGCGCTGGCAGGCCGCCGCACCGCGAGATGACGCCCCACGCGGCGAGTGGTGGCGGGCTTTTCACGACAGCGAACTCTCACGCCTGGAAGCCCTCGCCATCCAGTCCAGTCCCTCGCTCCAGGCCGCTGCCGCACGCGTCACCCAGGCACGTGCAGGCGCACGCATCAGCACCGCAGGCTGGGCACCAGACATCCGCCTGAAGAGCGATTCCAAACGCGAACAAACCTCCGGCAATCTGCCCACGCCCGTCCCCGTGGCCATTCCGCGTGCTGGCATCAACAGCTTCAACACGCTGCTCGATTTCAGCTACGAGATCGACTTCTGGGGCAAGATCCGCCGTGAGGTCGAATCCGCCCGCGCCACCGCCGATGCCGCCTCCGCCAGCTACCACCATGTGCTGCTCACGCTCACGGGCGATGTCGCCGCGCAGTATTTTCTTCTGCGTGCCGCCGATGCCGAACTCGACTCGCTTCGCCGCACCATTTCGCTGCGTGAGCAGTGGCAAAAGCTGCTCGACGAAAAATTCAAAGCCGGTGTCGTCAATGAAATCGACCTCGCCCGTGCTCAAACCGAAGTCGCCACTGCCAAAGCCGAGTTGGCCGACATCAAACGACAGCGCCAGGAAGCCAGCGACACCCTCGCCCTGCTCTGCGGGCAATCCGCCAGCCAGTTTCGCCTTTCCGAGCGCCCCATCGCCAAAAAAGCACCGCCCACCATTCCCGCAGGTGTGCCTGCATCCGTCCTCGAACGTCGCCCCGACATCGCCGCCGCCGAGCGCACCGTCGCCGCACGCAATGCGGAGATCGGCGTCGCCACCGCCGCTTACTTCCCCGCCGTGCGGCTCACCGGCACCGCAGGCTACCTCAGCAAAGACATCGATACCTTGCTCACCGGCGATAGCCGTGTGTGGAGCATCGGTCCCGGCATCAGCGTGCCGCTCACCGGCTGGGCGGTCATTCATTTCAATGTGAACCGCATCAAAGCCGCACGCGAAGAAGCCATCGCTAACTATCGGCAGGCCGTGCTCGCCGCCATCCGTGATGTCGAGACCACGCTGGCGCAGACGCGTTACCTTCAGGAGCAATCCGCCGCCATCGACGACGCTCTCAACGCGGCCACCCGCGCCACCGACCTCATCCGGGCAGCTTATGAAAGCGGCAGCATCAGCTACCTCGAACTGCTCGATGCCGAACGCACCCGTCTTCAGGCCGACCGCCAGACCAGCCGCATCGCCGCCCAGCGTCACATCACCACCGTCCGCCTCATCAAGGCCCTCGGCGGAGCCTGGTAACTCGCCCTCCATTTCCCCGCCATGAAAACCAGCCTCACGCTCTGCCTTCTCCTTCTCCTCACCTCATGCACCAGCATAATGAATCACCACCGCATGAAGGCCGCGCAGCGCAAGATGCTCGCCACCCGCACGCTCCAGCAGGCCGGCCAGTGGGAGGAAGCCCTCGCGATGGCCGAGCGCATGCAGTCCAGCGTCACCCAATCCGTCACCAGCGCCCCGAAGCAAAAAACCGCCTCCGGTGCCGAGATCGACCTCACCCCGCTGCTCACCGCCTGGGAAAAAGGCCCACTCACCGAGCTCAAATCCGCTTTGCAGAAAAAAGACGCACGAGCCTCCACCCGAGCCTTCACGAGCCTCCGTCAGCAGTGCGTGAGCTGCCACGCCGTTCTCGGCAAAACACCGGCGGTGGTGGTGAGCGAGATTCCTCATTGATGGGAAGGCGTCATCTCATATCATCTTCACCATGACTGCTGCCGCGCTTCGCCACGCCTTCCTGCAACTTCCAGCCTCTGATCAGGCCTCGCTGCTCGACGATCTCATCCTCAGTTCCAGTGACGCTGTTTGGGAAGAGCGAGTCGCCTCCGAAATGGAAGCGCGTGTCTCCGCTGTCGAAGCGGGCAGCATGCGTCTGCATGAAGCCTCCGCTGTTTTTCAGGACATGCGTTCTCAGTTCCGCGCATGAAGGTGTTGTTTACCGATGCGGCCAGAGCCGAGTCCATGGAGGCCCACCTCTGGTATCAAGAACGGTCTGATCGGGCAGCCGAACGTTTTCTCCACTGCCTCCAGCAGGCCACCGACTGGATCTCGAAGCATCCCACCACCGGTCGGCCACTGTCAGAGAGAACGCGGCGGTATTTGATGAAGGTCTTCCCCTACATCGTGATCTATCGCATCGTGCCTGACGCCATCTGGATTATCGGTGTGGTGCATGAAAAGCGCGATCCGCAGCGCTGGCAGCATCTTGTCTGAAGCCTCACACCAGCCCAAACAGGTTCTTCAGCTCCGCTTCATCCGCCGTCGTCGCGAGCATGAAGGACTGCGAACCGTGGCTCCAGGAGGCGTAGCTCCAGTTCTTGGCGGATTTGAAAGTGGGTGAGTCCTGCGCGGGGCTGCGGTCGAGGCCGTTGTTTTCAAACACGACGAGGTGCGCCTCTTTGCCGCTTTGAAGCTGGAAGCAAATGATGGAGGCGGGGCGTCCGTCGATCTGCACCCGCTTGCAGCCGTAGGTGGGCAGGCTGGCGAGCGTGGCGGGCACGGCGGACGGGCATGGGCATTCCTTCTGGTTGAGCAGCGCCTTCACGGCCTCGTAGGTCTTCGCCCGCGCATCGAGTGGCGACATGCCGTATTCCACCTTGGCGACGGCGGCGAGGGATTGGGATTCCCACGCGGCCATGGCGCTGTTGCCCGGCCAGAGGAGCAGCCAGGCACCCGCGATGCATGCCGCAGCGGCCGAGAGGATCGTTGGCGTGATCCAGCGCACGTTGGGGCGGGCGTTTTGAGCGGCGCCTTGCAGGATGCGCTCCCGCAATCCAGCGGGGATGGAGGCGGACAGCACTTCGGCAACTTTTTCATCAAAGGCGGTGCGCTGGGAATGCCATGCGGCGAGCTCGGCGTCGCTTTCCAGCATCGCACAAGCTTCCGGCGACGCGTCCTGCGGGCGGAGCGTCGTGGCATCGAGTTCGAGCTGGGCTTCTTCGCGATTCACGGCGTGAATGGGGCTGGGAGGATGTTTTGTTCGAGTTTCAGAATGATGGAGCGCAGGTGGTCCTTCGCCCGCGAGAGGCGAGACATCACCGTTCCGATGGGAATGCCGAGCGATTCCGCGATCTCGCGGTACGACAGCTCTTTGAGGTAAAAAAGCACCAGCGGAGCGCGGTAAGCCGGTTCGAGCTGCTCCAGCGCCTTTTGCAGCGTGATGCCGTCCACACGCGGATTTTCGCCCTCGTCGTCGTTTTGGGCCGAACCATGCAAATCCGGCTCAAACTCCACCACCTCGTGCTTTTTCTCCCGCCGGGCGATGCTCAGCCACTCGCGGTAAATCGTCGTGTAGAGCCAGGTCTTCACCTTGGAGGTATCGCGCAGCATGTGGCCCTTCCGCGCCCACTGGAGAAAGGTCTGCTGCACCAGATCCTGCGCCGTCGCCTCGCTGCGGCACATACTCACAGCAAACCGGAAGAGCCCCTGATAATGGGCATCCACGATCTGCTCAAAGCTGGGAGGCGAATCAATCACGCGGCGTGCTATCGGGCGGAATGCAGGCTGTTCAAAGCCGAAATCGAGAGTGAGTTCCATGGAGGGCGGAGGACCATTTCGACATGGGAGCAGCTGCGGGCCGCATTATTCCCGAAAGGCGCATTTTTTGTGGGCGACAGCCCAAAGTCCGGCTTAAATCGGCCGCCTCTCCTCAATGGCATCTACCTCCAAGCACATTCACCTCATCGGCATCTGCGGCACCGCGATGGGGTCCACTGCGGTCGCTCTCAAAGCGCTCGGCCACCACGTCAGCGGCAGCGATGACAAGGTCTATCCCCCAATGAGCGATGTGCTGGCGAATGCAGGCATCCCGGTGCTGGCCGGTTTCAAGCCGGAAAATCTGCCGCTGAATGCGGATGTGTATGTCGTGGGCAATGCCATTTCCCGTGGCAATGCGGAGCTCGAAACGCTGCTCGAAAAGAAGCTGCCCTACGTCTCCATGGCCGAAATGCTCAAGCAGCAGGTCATCCAGGGAAAACGCAGCTTTGTCGTCAGCGGCACCCATGGCAAAACGACCACCACCACCATGCTGGCGTGGCTTTTTGAGCACGCGGGCAAGAACCCCGGCTTCATGATCGGCGGTGTGCCGGAGAATTTCCAATCGGGTGCCCGTTTCACCCACTCCGATATCTTCGTCATCGAGGGCGACGAGTACGACACCGCCTACTTCGACAAGCGCAGCAAGTTCCTCCACTACCTGCCGGAGTGCGCCATCGTGAACAACATCGAGTTTGATCATGCCGACATCTTTCCGGACCTCGGCGCCATCCTGCTGAGCTTTCAGCGCTTCCTCAACACCGTGCCGCGCAATGGCCTCGTGCTCATCAACGGCGATGATCCGAACTGCCTCACCCTGCGTTCGAAATGCCCCGCGCCGCTTAAAACAGTCGGTTTGGGACCCACGAACGACTTCCGCATCGTCATCACCGGCACCACGCCGGAAAGCACCGCCTTCACCGTGAATGGCGACGCCTTTGAAGTGCCCATGGTCGGCGAATTCAATGCCCGCAACGCCGCCATGTGCGTCTGTGCCGGTCGTTTTGGCGGACTCAGCGATGCGGCGATCCGCGAAGGCCTCATCAATTTCCGTGGCATCCGCCGTCGCCAGCAGGAACGCGGCGAAAAGAACGGCATCACCATCATCGACGACTTCGGTCATCACCCCACCGCCATCCGCGAGACCCTCCGTGGCCTGCGCCAGCGCTACACCGGCCGCCGTTTGTGGGCCCTGTTTGAGCCCCGCTCCAACACCAGCCGCCGCAACGTCCTCCAAAACGAACTCATCGAAGCCCTCGCCGAGGCCGACGCCAGCGTCATCGCCGCCGTGGCCAACCCCGAAAAGGTCGCGGCCGATCAGCGCCTCGACACCACCAAGGTCGCCGCCGCCGTCACCGCTCGTGGACGGCCCTGCTGGTTCGAAGCCAACACCGACGCCATCGTCCAGCGCCTCAAAGCCGAGGCCCGCCCCGGCGATGTGATCGTCGTCTTCAGCAACGGCGGCTTCGACGGCATCCACGACAAGCTGCTGCACACCCTCTGAGTACGTAGTTCGGGCTTCAGCCCGTGCTTCGGATTCAAAGACGGGCTGAAGCCCGAACTACGAACTTGCCCGCATGGTTAGCCGTGTCCGCTTCAGGCCGCGATCGCGGCGATGATGCCGATCAGCACGATGATGAGGATCGCCAGCAGCACCATTGCCAGGATGGAACTCTTCCTCTTGATTTGCGGCGTAGCCTCGATGATGCGCTCATACCCAGGCGTCATCACAAAGCTGCCCTGCTTTCCACACACTTTGACGAGGATGTAGGCATTGATCAGCGTGCCCATTGGGAAGCCGAGCAGACCAATGCAAGAAACGATAATCGTCGGGATGCGAGCCCAGGATCTCAAACGGCGAAGACCGTACGCAGTGAAGCCTTGCCCTAACCCAATCAATACAAAGGAGATGCCAGCGCCCCATTGCGCTGCGTCCTGCTCTTTGAGGCCTTCGCTGATCGAGAAGAAGCCAGCAAGCGGGAGCAGCACCGCCCCAGATAATAAAGAACATCCACCGACTTGATCGTCGCCTCCGTGTTGATGTGTTCCTTACGGATCGCTTCATCACTGGTCGTGGATTGAAGGACTTGGGATTGAGGGGCGGCGTAGGGATTCTGTTCCATCCGAGTACTAACCCGGCAGGTTCCAGCAACGACAATCCCGAACTCACCGCGGCCCAAAGGGAGCGGCACTTGCCAAGTGCCCCCTCTGGCGACATCTCCGAAGAGTCCCCCTTGCCGCCCCACGTCATGCGCCTTCTCTTTTTTCTCTTTCTCACCACCCTCGCCAGCGCCGCCGACTTCCCCGCGCTCTACAACAGCGAACCGGGCAACCCTTCGCCGATGTCACCGCAGGACGCGTTGAAGGCACTCAAACTGCCCGAAGGCTTCAAGGCCACGCTCTTTGCCGCCGAACCGGACGTGCAGAATCCCATCGGCATGGCTTGGGACACACGCGGTCGCATGTGGGTCGCGGAAAACTACACCTACGCCGAGCGGGCGAAGCGCTTTGACCTCACGCTGAAGGATCGCGTCATCATCTTGGAGGACAAAGACTGGGATGGCGTCGCCGAGACACGCAAAGTCTTCACTGAGGACGTGCAGATGCTCACCAGCGTCGAGGTCGGGCGCGGTGGCGTGTGGCTGATGTGCCCGCCGCAGGTGCTTTTCATCCCGGATGCCAATGGTGACGACATCCCCGACTCCGAGCCGCAAGTCGTCATCGACGGCTTCACGGTGGCGAAGGACAATTACCACAACTTCGCCAACGGCCTGCGCTTTGCACCGGACGGCTGGCTTTACGGTCGCTGCGGTCACTCCTGCCCTGGCAAGCTCGGCATCCCCGGCACGCCAGATGAGCAACGCGTGCCAATGAAAGGCGGCATCTGGCGCTACCACCCGGAGAAGAAGATCGTCGAAGTGCTCACGCATGGCACCACAAACCCATGGGGCCATGATTGGGATGCCAACGGCGAGCTGTTCTTCATCAACACCGTTACCGGCCACCTCTGGCATCTCATCCATGGCGCTCACCTCATGGATTCCAGCACGCTGAATCCCTTCGTGTATGAAAAGCTCGATACCATCGCCGACCACTACCACTACGACCGCAGTGGAAGCTGGACCGAAAGCCGCGATGGCAAGGCCAACAGCCTCGGCGGCGGCCACGCCCACATCGGCATGATGATTTACCAGGCCGATCAATGGCCGGAGCAGTATCGCAACAAGCTCTTCACGCTGAACATGCACGGCCGCCGCGCCAATGTGGAGCGCCTCGAGCGAAACGGCAGCGGCTACGTCGGCAAACACGAGCCCGATGTCTTCCTCAGCGACGATTCGTGGTTCCGCGGCATCGAAATCAGCACCGGCCCCGAGGGCAGCGGCTTCATCCTCGACTGGAGCGACACCGGCGAGTGCCACGACTCCACCGGTGTGCATCGCACCAGCGGCCGCATCTTCCGCATCAGCTATGGCAATGTGGTGCAGCCGTCCCGGCTGCCCTTCTCATGGCGCAAGCCATGGCCCAAAGCCGATCTCAACGGCGATGAGCATCAACGCGCCCTCGCCATCCGCGAACTCGTGCAATTCTCACCACTCGATGCGATCACCGGCCCGCAAGCTCACGCGAAATATCCCGAACTCGCCTTCGACCCCGTGAAAATGGCCGACGACGAAAAATCTGCCTTCGTGCGCCTCCAGCTCGCCAGCGTGCTTCAGCGACTTCCGCTCGAAAAACGGCCCGCTTTGGCCATCGCCCTGCTTTCCCACACCGAAGACGCCAACGACCCGTTTTTGTCTCACCTGGTCTGGTTTGGCATTTCGCCGCTGAAGGCCGATTCACTGCTCGAAATCGCCAAAACCTGCTCCTGGCCCAAAGTGACACGTTGGATCGCTCGCAAACTCGCCACGGAGCCGGAGGCGCTGAATGCGCTTCTCGCTTTCGAGGTCTCCATCGAAGTGTTCGAAGGCATGAACGAGGCGTTCCAAGGCATTCGCAAGGCTCCCAAGCCCGCGAACTGGGATTCGTTCGTCGTTCGGGCTTTAGCCCGCGATTCGAGCGACCCAGAACGGGCTAAAGCCCGAACTACGTACATCCGCGATCTCAGCATCCTCTTCGGCGATGGCCGTGCGCTGGATGATGTGAAGAAACTCGCCCTCGACGACAAGGCCGACATCACCGCCAGGGAGTCCGCGCTCAAAACGCTCATCGAAGCCCGCCCGGATGATCTGCGGGACCTTTGCACGAAGCTCCTCGACGTTCGCGGCCTCAACACCACCGCCGCTCGTGGTCTCTCCCAATTTGATGATCCAGAGATCGGCAAACAGCTCGCCAAGAACTATCGCAAGTTCGCCACCAGCATCATGGACACGCTCGTTGCACGTCCGGCCTTTGCGCAGGCCATGCTCGCCGAAATGGCCGCTGGCCGCATTCCACGCACGGAGCTAAGCGCCTTCCACGCACGCCAGATTCGCGCCTTCAATGACGAAGCTCTCAGCAAGCAACTCGTCGAAGCCTGGGGTGAACTCCGTGAGTCCGCTGCCGATAAAAAACAGCTCATCGAGAAGCTGAAAGCCGATTTGAAGCCCGACGTGCTCGCCAAGGCGAATCTGAGCAATGGCCGCATGCTCTTCACCGCCGTCTGCGGAGCCTGTCACATGATGTACGGCCAAGGCGGCAAGATCGGCCCCGATTTGACCGGCAGTGGACGTGCCAGCCTTGATTACCTCCTCGAAAACATCGCCGATCCCAGCGGCGTGGTCAGCGCGGACTACCGCATGAGTTTGCTCACGCTCAAAGATGGTCGCCAACTCAGCGGCGTCATCGCCGGGAGGACGGACCGCACGCTCACCCTGCGCACCTTGACCGAAGCCTTGACCCTCGAAACCGCAGAAGTCACCAAAACCAAATCGTCTCCTCTATCCATGATGCCCGAAGGCCTTCTCCTCGCCTTCCCACCCGACCAAGTGCGCGATTTGATCGCCTACCTCATGCATCCGGTGCAGGTGAAGTAGAATCTGGAAGTGCGTCATGCCCTCCAATTGTGGGGTGAACGTTACCAAAGTACAATTTGGCACGCGGGCCATCGCTTGCTGTAGTTCAGATGATGCCCCCAAAAACTCTCCTCATCACTGGCGGAGCCGGATACATCGGCTCGCACACCGTTCGTCATCTGCTCGAACAGCACGAACGCGTCGTCGTGCTCGACAACCTCGTCTTCGGCCATCGTGATGCCTTGCCGATGGATCGCGTGACTTTCGTCGAGGGCGAGATGGCGGATGCTGCGCTGATTGAAAAGCTCTTCAGCGAGCACAAGCCAGAGGCCGTGCTGCACTTCGCCGCCTTTGCGTATGTCGGCGAATCCGTCACCGATCCGCTCAAGTACTACCGCAACAATCTCGCCGCGCCGCTCACGCTGCTCGAAGCCATGCAGCGGCATGACTGCAAGCGCTTCATCTTCTCCTCCACCTGCGCCAGCTACGGTGATCCGGTGCGGATCCCGATCGACGAATCTCACCCGCAGGCTCCTGTGAACCCTTACGGAGCGTCGAAATGGATGCTGGAGCGTGTGCTGCGAGATTGCCAGCGTGCCTGGGGCCTGAAAGCGGTCTTCCTGCGCTATTTCAATGCCTCCGGCAGCCACCCGAGCGGCGAGATCGGCGAGGATCACCATCCCGAAACTCATCTCATTCCTCTCGTTCTCCAGGCCGCCACGGGCCAGCGCCCGCATATCACCGTCTTCGGCACAGATTACCCCACGCCGGACGGCACCTGCATCCGCGATTACATCCACGTCTGCGATCTCGCCAGCGCCCACGCTCTCGCCTTGAAATACCTCCGCGAAGGCGGCGACACCATCGCCATCAATCTCGGCACGGGTCGCGGCTTCAGCGTGAAGGAGATCATCGCCACGGCGGAATCCGTCACCGGCAAAACCATCCCCGTTGTTTATGGCGAACGCCGTGCCGGAGATCCGTCCGAACTCGTGGCCGAGCCGGCTCTCGCTGCGAAGGTTCTCGGTTGGAAAGCTGCGCACCTCGATCCACGCGAGCACATCGAGAGCGCCTGGAAGTGGCTGAGCGGCCCGAATGGCGGGCGATATGCCAATTGAACGGATAGCGCCTCAGAGTGTCCCAAACGCCCCACCCTCATGAAAGGACCCCCCGCCTTCCTGCTCAGCCTCATCGTCGTCATGTCCGGTGCCTGGGCGCATGCCGTCGAGCTTCTCGGCCAGCCACAGATCAACACCTCCGCCACCGGAGCCACGATCACCTGGAAAACCGATGTCGCCTGCGGCACGCGGCTCAGCTACGGCCTGAATGCCGCTCAGTTGAACCAGAAAGCGGAAGGCCCCGTCGCTGCGGAGCATGTCATCACGCTCAGCGGTCTCTCCACCGGCACGACGTATCATTACAGCCTCGGCAGCGCCCGCCAGCAGCTCGCCACCGGCACCTGCATCACCAGTGGCAATGCACCTGCCGCGAACCCGCCGCCCTCCATTGTGCGCCGCGTGCTCGATGCCATCACGCCGGAGAAAAAGCCCGCGCCCAAAGCCGCCATTCCCGCCCAGGCACCACCCACTCGTCAGAGCTGGGGGAATGTCTCCAGTCTCCAGGACCACTTTGATCGTCATGGCCGTGATTTCTCCAGCAAATCCCCGGATGACTATGCCGCTCAAGCCTGGCTCTTTCTCCAACGCGCCCGCGCCGAGTCCCTGCCGATGAAGCTCGACGACACCGATGGAACAGTGCGAGTTTTTGATCCCAAAACACGTGCCTTCGCTGCCTACAACGAAAGCGGCCGCACGAAGACCTTCTTCAAACCCGAGAGCGCCAGCTACTGGCAGCGCCAGCCCGGCCGCCCGGTAAAGCCCGCTGATCTTCGATTTTCCTCCCGCTGACAATGCCCCGCAAGCCCGCCCCCAAAAAAACAGCCATGAGAACCTCCTCCACGACCCACATCTGCCCTGTGTGCGGTTACGATGAACTAAAAGAACCGCCACGCAACCGCACCGGCGGAGCCTCGCTCGAAATCTGCGCGAGTTGCGGTTTCCAATTCGGCGTCACCGATGACGACAAAGGCTTCAGCTACGACGAGTATCGCCAGCAATGGATTGAGACCGGCATGAAATGGTCCAGCAAAGGCCTGAAGCCTCGCAAGGATTGGAACGCGCAAACCCAGCTCGCCAGCCTCGCTCTCAGTGCCACGCTCAAGCGTGTCAAAGGCCGTCCACCACGCGTCTTTTTGCAGCCAGCTTGAGGCTTGCCACTCAGCTCTTTCTCGTAATCTCCACGATCACCGCTTTCTGCGCATGCAGGCGGTTTTCGGCCTGATTAAAGATGACATTGGCATTGGCTTCCATGACCTCATCGGTGATCTCTTTGCCGCGATAAGCGGGCAGGCAGTGCATCACGATGGCGTTCGGTTGGGCGTGCTTCAGCAGCGCGTCGTTGATCTGCCAGGGCTTCAAAACTTCGATGCGGTCGGCGCTTTCGGCTTCTTTGCCCATGCTGACCCACACGTCGGTGTAAAGCACGTCGCAACCTTTCACCGCTTCAGCGGGGTCATCGACGATGCGGATGGTTCCAGCGGGCACGTTGCGCATGAAGCTCTCCTGCGGCTGGAAGGCCTTTGGAGCACCGATGACGAGTTCAAAGCCGAGTTTCGCCGAAGCCCAGATCCATGAGCGGGCCACGTTGCAATCGCCATCGCCGAGGAAGCACACGCGTTTGCCTGCCCAGCCGCCGAGATGCTCCTGGATGGTCTGCAAATCGGCCAGAATCTGGCAGGGATGCTCGTCATCGGTCAAAGCGTTGATCGTGGGGATGCCGCTGAACTTGGCGAAATCGACCACGTCCTGCTGCGCAAAGGTGCGGATGACCGCGCCATGAATCATGCGACCCATCACGCGGGCGGTGTCCTTGATCGGCTCGCCACGACCGAGCTGGATGTCCGCGCCGGAGAGGAACATGACCTGTCCGCCAAGCTCGCGGATGCCGACCTCGAAGCTCACGCGGGTGCGCGTGGAGGATTTCGTGAAGATAAGCGCCCACTGCTGCCCCGTAAGCACCTGCGGCGAGGACTTGCGGTCCTTCTTCAGCACGCAGGCGAGATCCACGATCTTCTCGATCTGGTCTTTGGAGAGTTCTTCGATGGAAAGGAGATGGTTCATAGCAGCATGGGGCAAAAGGGGAAGACGGAGACTAAATGACGAAATCCGAATGGTCGAATGACGATTGAAGCCCGAAGCCAGAATCTCGAAGGCTCCCAAAACCTCCCGTTCTGGCTTCAGGCCTCGTTGTATTTCGTCATTCGGAATTCCTCATTCGTCATTCCGAGGCCGCCAGAGCATCCAGCACTCCTTTGAAGATCGTCAGGGCCTCGGCGGCATGCGCCTCGGTGATATTCAGCGGCGAGAGCCAGCGGACGACGTTCGGTCCCGCAGGGGTGACCATCATGCCGATATCAAGGAGTTTTTGAGCGAGAAAAATGGAGGCAGGTTTGTCACCGGCTTTCGCTTTGAAGGCCTCGGCGTTGAGTTCCCAGCCGATGAAGAGGCCGAGCTGGCGCACTTCTTGGATGAGCGGATGATTCCACGCTCGTCCGGCCGCCGAAATGGCCGCGCCACGGGTCTTGGCGTTGTCGCAGAGTTTTTCGTCGAGGATCGTGCGCAGCGTGGCGATGCCGACGGCGCAGGCGAGCGGCGATCCGCCGTAGGTCGTGCCATGCGTGCCTGGGCCGAGCACTTTGCTCGGATCGAGACGATCATTCAGCCAGAAGGAGCCGAGCGGGAAGCCGCTGCCGATCGCTTTGGCCCAACTGATGCCATCGGGCTGGATTTCATCGCCAGGGATGATGCTGCGCCAGCCGGCCATCTCGCCCGCACGGCCGAAACCGACCTGAACTTCGTCCAAAAGCAGCAGCAGATCTTTTTCGCGGCACAAAGCCTGCGCTCCACGCAAAAACTCAGCCGTGACGGCATTCACGCCACTTTCGCCCTGCACCGGCTCGACGAGGATGGCGACGGTTTTATCGGTGATCGCGGCTTGAAGAGCTTCGAGATCATTGAACGGCACATAAACGAATCCGGGAGGCAGCGGGCCAAATCCGCCGTGGATCTTCTCCTGCGCCGTGGCGGTCATGGCACCGAAAGTGCGGCCATGGAAGCTGCCGGTGAAGGTGATGATTTCATAGCGACCGCCGGTCTGCTGACCGTATTTACGGGCGAATTTGATCAGGCCTTCATTCGCCTCCGCGCCGCTGTTGCAGAAGAAGCACTTGCCGGGAATCTCCACGCATTCCTCGACGATGAGACGCGCCAGCTCCGCCTGCTTGTCGATGCAGTACCAGTTCGAGACATGAATGAGCGTGCTCGCTTGCTCGGTAAGCGCCTTCACCACCGTCGGCGGGCAATGGCCTAGCGGGCACACCGCCACGCCGCCTGCAAAATCGAGATACTTCTTCCCATCGCGGTCCCACACATACGGTCCCTCGCCTCGCACGGGCCAAACGTCATAGCGGCCGTAGTTGCCGAGCACGTATTGAGAGAGCCATTGGGTTTCTGGGTGAGGAGCGGACATGTTAGTTTAGTTTAGTTTAGCGGTAAATTTCGCGGCGATGGCCGACTGCGACAACGAGGACGATCAGTTCCGAGTCTTCAATGTCATAAACGATGCGGTAATCCCCGACCCGGATGCGCCAAGACTCCACGTCAGTCATTCTCAGGCATCCAGAAGGCCGTGGATCATCAGCCAAGTGGTTGATGGCCTTGGTGAGGCGTTCTTGAAGCTGCGATGGGAGTGAAAGGAGAGTCTTTCGGGCACGCTTCAAAACTTTGACGTGGTAGTGTTTCCTCTCGTTCACATTCCCATCTCCTTCTTCACCTCTTCCCAATCGAGAGCCTCCTCCTCACCGCTAGCCAGATCAGCACGAGCTTCTAAAACGAGCTTCGCGTCCTCATACTCCTCGATCGCATCCAACAGACCGATGGATATCTCCCGCATCACAGGAAACGGAAGCGTGACAAGGTCAGCGAGTTTGTCTTTGGCGATGGTGCTCATGGTAGGAAAATAATGGCCAGGGCGGAAACGGCAACCCGGGTTTTAGAGGTGAATCTCCGTGCCGATGCCGCCATCGGTGAAGATTTCGAGGATGAGGGCATGCGGCAGGCGTCCGTCGATGAGGTGGACTTTGCCGACACCGCCGCGGAGGGAGTCGAGGGAGCTGTCCACCTTCGGGATCATGCCGCCGCTGATGATTTTTTCGGCCTTCAGCTTGGCGATGCTGGCCTCGTCGAGACTGGGAATGAGCGTGCTGTCGTCCGTTGGGTCGCGCATGACGCCGCGCACATCGCTGAGGAAGATGAGTTTCGTGGCCTTGAGGCGCTTCGCGAGGGCGCAGGCAGCGAGATCGGCGTTCACGTTGAGGGTTTTGCCGCTGGCCAGCTCGCGAGCGACAGGTGACACGACGGGGACGAACTCCCCGGCCACGGCGGCTTGGATGAGGCCGAGTTTGCAGTCGTTCACTTCGCCGACCCAGCCGAGATCGCCCTTCATTTTCTCGCCGAGGAAGACTTCCGTGCCGGGAATGCCGACGGCTTTGCCACCGAAGGCATTGATCTTGGTCACGATCTCCGGGTTGATGACGCGGGCGAGAGTCTCCTCGACGATTTTGATGGTCTCGTCATCGGTCACACGCATGCCATTGATGAATTTGGCTTCCAAGCCGGATTCGATCATGGCTTTGGAGATCGCTTTGCCGCCGCCATGCACGATGACGGGATTGATGCCCACGGCTTCGAGGAAAACGACATCACGCAGGAAGGTATCGACCTGCAGTGGGTCTTCCATGGCACTGCCGCCGACTTTGATGAGGAAGGTGCAGCCGCGGAAGGACTGCATGTAAGGCAGCGCTTCGAGGAGGACGGCGGATTTGGTGATTTGGGCGTCGAGGGCGGACATGGAGGTGAGGGCATAATCAAGAATGCGCCGGGGGTCAAATTCACGTTGGGCGCATGGCGAGGCCGGTTTAGCATGGTTTCGATGTCCGACCGCAAACCCACACCGAAGCAGCTCATGCGCCATCGCCTGATGGCGGCGTGGCGCGGCGTGTCAGATGGGCCGGTGATGACGCTACCGACGCTGAGCGTGGCGGATCTGGCTCCGAAAATCGTGGCCCAGGCCGGTCTGGCGGATCGGGTGAAGCTGGAGGATGTGCTCTCCGCCTGGCAGGAGATCGTGGGCGATCTGCTTTTCAGACTCACGCGGCCTGACAGCATGGAGCGTGGCATCCTCACCGTGCGGCTCACCCAGCCCTCGGCGCATCATGCGCTGAGCCTCGAAAAGACCAAAATCCTCAAACGGCTCCAAGCCCGCCTTCCCGAGGCGAAAATTCGCGACATCCGTTTCCGTCATGGCTGACGTATTCCTGTTTCCTACCTGCTTTGAACTCCCACACTCACGCCGCCCTCATTCTCATCGGTCATGGTTCGACCATGAACCCTGACTCCAGCGCCCCGACGCATCTCCACGCCGATGAAATCCGCCGTCGCGGCCTCTTCCGCGAGGTGGCCTGCTGTTTCTGGAAGGAGGAGCCAAACATGCGTGAGGTGTACGAGATGGTGGAGAGCGAGGTGATCTACATCGTGCCGAATTTCATCAGCGAGGGCTACTTCTGCCAGCAGGTGCTGCCACGCGAACTGCGCCTCGACGGGCCGGTGACGCATCGCGATGGCAAGACGTTCCACTACTGCGATCCGGTGGGCATCCATCCCAACATGACGCGACTGCTACTGCAACGCGCCGATGAGGTGGCTCCCGGCGTTCCTCGTGCTGAGACGAGCCTCATCATCGTGGGCCACGGCACGAACCTGAATGAGAACTCGACCAAGGCTATCCAAGACCAGGTGAAGCTCATCCGCGAGGGCGGCTACGGTTTTGCCGAGGTGGTGGATGCCTACATGGAGGAGGCTCCGTTTGTGGCCGATTGGTCCAAGATGACCACTGCAGCGAATGTGGTCGTGGTGCCCTTTTTCATCGCGGACGGCCTTCACAGCTTCCAGGACATTCCGGTGCTGCTGGGCATGCGTGAGGAAACCGGGGCCGCTTTGAGCGAGATCGGTCTGTTTTATTCCAATCCGCACCACCTGCATGGCCGGAACCTTTACTACAGCGGAGCGATCGGCACGGAGCCGCTGATGGCGGAGGTCATTTTGGACCAGGTGCATGATTTTGATGCCAAGCATGCGGTGACCGGTGGACGGTTGGCGCTGGGCTGTTTGAATCAAAAAATCTCCACTTGGCTCGATGAAGGTCGTGAGGTGATGGGTGAGGTACTTGTGAAAGTCAAAACAGAGGACAGATACTCGCTGAGGCATGTTTTGGATCGTGATTGCAGCGATCTGGCACCACACGCGGGTGCCATCGCGGCGCGTGAGATTGCTCGCTGCGATGCAGCTGGCAAATTTCGTCCGCTGCACTCCGCGCCGACGATGAAGCGAGGCTGGGAACTGCATGTCGAAAGCCTCGAAGAGCTGCGGCTGGCGCTCGATTTCTTCTACCCGGCTGCGGTCGGATGCGCCTCTGCCCATGAAGCGGGCAGCTTGGCCTCCACACCGCTGCGTGAGCTGCTCGGACGCCAGACGGGCATGTATCGCTTCACGAATACGATCTCCGATGAGCAGGCTTTTGAGATGGTGAAGAAGACCTGCGCGGCCAAAAACTGCCAGCGCCGCATTCTCTGGCCGCTGACACCTGAGCAGCCCTTCCCGGAGGACGAATCGAAGGCGCAGGCAGGAGCCATTCCGCTTCTCTGCATTGAAGCCTGCCCTCACATCGTCTCTGCGGCACGAAAGAGCGCGAAGGAGGCTTTTGAGGCGAAAGAAGCCCAAAGAAAAACGGGCAGTACCTGATGGCACTGCCCGTTTTCAAATACCAGGGAACTTGGTGAAGCTGAATTAGAAGTTCACGGAGAACTCAACCGAGCCATACATCGAGGTGCCGGCTCCGCCATTGCTGCTGCCGAAGTCAGCGTAGCCAGCAGCGAGGGTCAGATTGGACATGAGGCTGGTCTGGAAGGTGAGGAAACCACCAAGGCGGCGCTCGTCGAACTGGGCGTCGTTGAGGTAGATGAACTCAGGGCCAAAGCGAAGCTTTTCGCAGCAGTTGTAGCCGACGCGTGTGCGGGTCCAGACGGCATTTTCAATGCTGCTGATCTGGCCGATGGCCATGATGGTGAAAGCACCCACCGTGCCGTAGGCGTCGAGGACGACGCGGGCACCGAAATCCGTGCCGACGTTGTTCGCAGGGTCGATGGCAGTGAGGTTACGGTCACGAAGATGAGCGCCGACGTAGGCACCGAGCACCCACTGGCCGACGGGGAGACGGTAGCCGAGGCCGAGATCGGCATCAAAAAGCTGGCCGGTAACGTGGGGAGCACCAGGAATGGTGTCGTAGTTGTAGGAGCCAAATCCGGTGAAGGCACGAAGAAAGAGACCGCCGTCGCCCATGTTGCCATTGAGGTCATGCATGAGGCCGCCGCTGAGGTAATAGGAGTCCTGGCGGAAGTCGTAACCTGCGAAAACAGTATTGGCGTAAACCCCGGTGGGAGCAGGAAGCGTGCAGGTGGCACAGGGAGCGGTGCCAGCAAAAGCATTGCCAGCTAGGACGAGCGAAAGGAGGAGGTAGGTGAGTTTGATCATTTGGTTTGGGTTAGGTTGAAGAGAGTGCTGACCCTAAGGAGTTACGCGGATTGGGCAAACTTCATTTTATAAAAGTGAACCCAGGTATCGTTGAGCCCTCGTGGCACCGGGCGATGAGGCCGAATGCCTTCCATAATGACCCGCCTTGTCCGTCCCTCGGCGGTTTCGATCTCGATCACTTCTCCGATCGAAAAACCTCCCGCCAGCATGATGCGATCGTTTTCATGCCCCTCGGGCGCAGGCAGCCACAGTCCCCAAAACTGCCCCTGGACGATGCAGGGCTGCCATTCGCCGCCGAGGCCCTTTTCCTGCGTGGCATGCATGTGGCGGGAGAGGCGCACCATGCGATGCCAATCCACCGAATAGAGACTACGGCGCAGCAGATCGAACGAAGAGGCGTCTAGGCACTCCATTTCCATGATTTCGCCAGTGGCGTCTTTGACCACTACACTCACCCGGTGACCGGGGATGAGGATGCGCAGCCGCTGCCCTGCCTCGGGCCGCTTTTTCCACACCACCTCGGCCTGAATGGTGGAAAGACGCCGTGTATGGCCCAACCAAGCGCCGCTTTCGTCCAAAATGGGCAATTCAGCCTCAAAGAGGTATTCCCGATGCGTGCGCCTCGTGAGCCGGATGCTATCACTGATCCATCTCCAGGAGCGCCAGCAGTTTAGCAGCACCCAAAAAGCCGCCAGAGCCAACATCGCCGGGCCTCCCACCATCGGATCATGCATCCCCCACAAGCCCAAAAGCCTCAGGACGCAAAAGAGGATCGCCACGCCACTCAGCACCAGCAGAACGACGTGCATGGAAAGCCGCGCCCAGGAGACCCGCCCCAGCACATTCTTGAGCGAGGTCTGCCAAGCCATTTTTTTTCCGAGTAAGCCGCGTGTGCATTCGAGCTGGAGAAATAGCCTGCCCATCGAAAACACCTGCCCGGGTAGGAAACGCAGGAAACCGCCCGTGGCCGAAGTCACCGCCGCGATCAGCAGCGCTGGGTAACAAACAAAAATGACCATGTTCATCAAGCCTGGCTCAAAGGGCGTGACGACAAAGATCATGCTGATGACTGGCACACACAGGTAAATGAGCTGCATCCAGCCACCCAGCATATCCGCCATCATGGCCAGGTAGCCCGCCCGCTGCCGCCAAGACAGCCCACGGCACCAGAGCAGCTTTTCCAGCGCGAAACCCTGCATGTTCCCATAGGTCCAGCGGCGGCGTGTTTTATAAAATTCGCTCACATCCGCCACCGCCACCCCCCAGGCGGCAGGTTCATCCACCCACACCGTCTTCCAGCCCCGTTTATGAAAGAGCAAAGCACTGTGAAGATCCTCCGTGAGAGTCGCCTCAGGAAAACCGCCAATGTCATCCAACGCCGCACGGCTATACACACAGCCAGTGCCCACGCAGGAGGAGGAATCAAACTGGTCCCGGTGGCTCTGCACCACATCCATGAAGAAGAGCTGCTCATGCCACCGCCCGCCACCGGTGACCACATCGCGATAAACAAAGGCGTCTTCGTTGTAAAACATCTGCGGTGTCTGCGAAACGGCCACAGTGGGGTCTTTCAGATGGCCCACCAGCATGTCGAGAGATTCTCTTTTCGGGATGTGGTCTGCATCAAATACCGCCACCGCCTGCGCGGTGCTGAGTTTAAGTGCATGATTCAGATTTCCAGCCTTGGCCCCCTGATTCACAGGCCGCCGCACATAGCGAATGCCATATTTCTCCGCCAGCGCCTTGAGCTCGTCACGCTTCCCATCATCGAGCAGCCAAGTCTCATGCGGGTAATCAATCGAAACTGCCCCCTGCACGGTCAGCTCGATCATCTCCAGTGGCTCAGTGTAAACCGGTAGCAGCACATCCACCGTCGGGCGGAAATCGGCGGGCGGAGCCGGGCGCACCCGCACACTCCAAGACTGCCACACATAATACACCCCCAGGAGCGCCCCATGAATATCCGCGAGCAGGAAGAGGGCGGAATAGGCCATGGCGTGCGGGTTGAGCACCGTCACCCGCCATGCCAAATAGCCCACCAGCAGGATAAAATAGGCCACCGCGCCGATTCGGCGGCGTCTCCGGCGGACTTCGAGATAATGGGCGACTTCTTCGGCGTGGCTGAACATGCAGCGCAGCGCATACACGAGGAGGATCTCCTGCGCATCTCCGGCTTCATCTCTCCCCTCAAGATGGAGGTTCCAGGCGAGTATGAGAGCAAAAAAAAGGCGCGGAGATCACTCCGCGCCTTTTTTGAGAGGTAGCTCCGATCAGGCAAAGACGCTGGTGAGCGGCTGGCCTTTGTCCGCAATGGTGAAGGGGCGCTTGCTGGGGCTGTAGATGACCTGATCGAGTGGCAGACCGAGGGCGAAGGCGATGGTGGCGTTCATGTCCTGAATCTTGATCTTGTCCTCAATGACCTCGCGGCCTTCCTTATCCGTTTTGCCATAGACGAAGCCGCCTTTGACGCCACCGCCGAACATGACGGCGGAGAAGGCTTTCGGATAGTGATCGCGGCCAACGTTTTGATTGATGTCTGGCGTGCGGCCGAACTCGGTGGTGACGACGACGAGGGTGTCCTGGAGCATGCCGCGGAGGTGAAGGTCGTTGAGGAGGGCGGAGAGGCCCTTATCGAGCGTCTCGCAGCGCTCGGGGACGGCGACGAAGTTGGCGTTGTGCGTGTCCCAGCCACCGAGGGAGACCTCGACGAAGCGCACGCCACGCTCGACGAGACGGCGAGCGAGGAGGCAACCTTGGCCGAAGGCTTCTTTACCGTAAGCGGCGCGGACATCGGGGGCCTCGTCAGCGAGATCGAAGGCTTTGAGGTCTTCGGATTTCATCATGGTCATGGCATCGTCATACATGTCGGCGTAGGCCTTGACGTTGCGATGCGGGAAGGTGGCGCGGAAGTCCTTGTCGAGCTCGTCGGCAAGAGTCATGCGCGCCTGCAACTTCTCCGGCTGGCTGTTTTTGATGTTCTTGAGGCCGTTTTCGGGATTGGAAACGAAAAGAGGTGCCTGCGCGGCGGGGAAGAAGCCGGCACCTGGATGACGGCTGTCATTGCCGACGAAGACGAAGTTCGGGAGGGTGCTGTTGCCTCCGCCCTGGAACACATTCAGCCAAGCTCCCATGGCAGGATGGCGGATGGTGCCGCGCAGCTCGTAGCTGGTGTGCATCATGTAATTCCCCTGCTCGTGGGCACCCTGGGTGGAGGTGAGCGAGTTGAGGATGGTGCCGTGATGCATGTGCTTCGCGGTGTTGGGCAGGTACTCGGAGATGCGGACGCCATCGGCGCTGGTCTTGATCGGCTTGGTGGGGCCAGCGGTCTCGACACCTTCCTTCACGTCCCAGGTATCCATGTGAGACTGGCCGCCGCTCATGTACAAATAGATGACGTTCTTCGCGGTGGCGGCTTGGCGGAGCTTCGAGGAGCCTTCAAAGGCGGCGAAGGACTTGCTGGCGAGCGAGTTTCCGAGAAGGCCGACGCCGAGGAGCGACGAGGCGGTTTTCGCGGCGAAGTCACGGCGACTGATTTCGCCGGAGCGGAGGAGTTTGGAGGCGAGGTCGTGTTTCATAACGGTGTGTTGTTGTTCGTTGTCTTGTTGGAGAAATGCGGAGCGTGAGGAGCGGCAGTTACTGGATGAAGATGAACTGCTGGGTGTTGAGGAGGGAGAAAACGAGGTCCTGCATGTCGGTGAGACCGTTGTCCTGAGCTTTGAGCCAAGCGGCTTTTTCATTCGCGCTGGGTTTGCGGGAGAGGATGGTCATGTAGGCGGCATCGACCTTGTCGTCGGGATACTGGGCCTTGCGAACGGTGAGCATGAGCTGGCTGAAGCTATCGAGGAGCTGCGGAAGGAGGCTTCCGTTCATCATCGCGAGTGCCTGGGGCACGCTGGCTTCGTTGTTGGCATTCTCGATGGTCTCACGGTCGCTCTGACCGAATTCGCGGAGGTAGTGACCACGCTGGGCGGGGCTTTCCAGCTCGGCGGCGCGAACCGTGTCACGGCTCATGCGTTCACGGGTAGAGACGTATTTTTTGCGTTCCTTGGGCTCGGTGATGCCGAAGTAATCAGCCTCTTCTTCGTAGGCGGCGCGGAGTTTGGCATTCATGGCCTCCTTTTCTTCCTTGGTGAACTCTTTGCGGTCGTAACCGGGGATGATGACCTTCTCCGTGCGGACGCCATTGGACATCATCATCATGGAATCACCTGCCATCATGGCTGGTGCTGCCTCAGTGCCGCCTTTGGTGGTGAGGGCGACGGTTTGGTAGGGCTTGCCGGTGACTTTTTCGAAGAGCTTCTTCTGGCCAGTGGTGATGACCTCCGCGTAGGTGACCTTGCGGCCTTCGTTTTGAATGCGGTTCACCTCGCTGCGGATGGCGTCGGATTTGGCTTTGAGTTCTTTGGCCTTGGCAAAGGCGGCCTCCTGCTCGGGGCCGGGTTTCATGGCCTCCGCTTTCTCCTGAGCATCGCGGGAGGCAGTGCGGGCTTCGGCGTAAAGCTTCTGCTGACCTTCGGTGCGTGCGCGGTTCATGCCGTAGATGGTCGCGGCCTTTTTGAGGCCTTCGAGAGCTTCCTCGGGAGAGAGCGAATCGACGCTGTCGGCGATTTTTTTGGCCTGAAGGATGCGCTGCTCCATGGCATCACGGTTGGCCTGATTGATCATGTCCGGGCTGGGATTGATGAGGGTGACAAAGCTGTCCCACATCTGCTCGGCCGTCATGCGGCGGAGGAGAGGACCGGTAAAGTGATAGGTGATGCCGGCGGCGTATTCTTGGCGGGTGACCTGCGCTTGGTAGGCCTTGGTATTGTAAAGCACCCGAAGAACGGCCTTCATGTCATAGTTGAGGTCGATGACGAGCTTTTCAAGATGCTTTTCCAGCTCGGGAATCATCGGGACCGTCATGTCCATGAGCTCGTCGAGCGGCTCAATGAGGGCGAGGCCGAAGACACGCTTCCAAAGACGGTTCGCGATGACGGTGGTGAAGCGCGGGTTCTCAGGGCTGGTCATCCAGCGGGCGTAGGCCTGCAGCGGCGTCTCGCCGGGCTGGCAGACGCAGTCATGGCCCATCATGGTGCCAGCACTGACGACGGACTTAGGCTTCGCATCGCTGTATTGGTAATCATGCGGGAGGGTGAGCTTCGCATCGCGGGTGCTGACGCTGGTGTAGCGCATGGTATCACGCACATCGTTCATGGCTTCCTGGTAGCCGCGCTGCTCTTTGCGGAGCTTGTCCTGCACATCACGGCGCTTCTGCAAAACGACCTTCATTTCGGCGTCATACTGCTTGTAGGCAGCGGCGTAGGTCTTCTCAGCGGCGGCACGCTCTTCCTTGGTCATCTTGCCGCTGATTTTCGGGCGCTGCGGGCGCTGAGGCTCCTTCACGGCAGCACGGGCGGCATCTTCCTGCTCGCGAAGAAGGTCACGCACATCTCCCATGATGCCGCCATTGTAGTCCTGGGTCTGTACACCGTAGGTGAAGGCGGCCATTTTGAAGAACTGCATCTGGGACCATTTATCGAAGGGATGGTTGTGGCACTGGGCACACTCGATGCGGGTGCCGAGAAAGATGCGTGTGGTGTTCGCCATGTTATCGAGCGGCATGCCGCGATCCCGCATGTAGTAGCCGATGGCACCGTCTTCCCAGGCCTTGCCCTGCGCGGCGATCATCTCAGCGACGAACTTGTCGTAGGGCTTATTGTCACGAAGCGATTGCTTCACGAAGTTCGCATACGCCGCGCCAGTGATCGCCCCCGTTTGATTGCCATTGCTGGTGAGGCGCAGCACATCGGCCCAGTAGTTGAAGAAGTGCTGCACATAGGCCTCGGAGCCGAGAAGCTTGTCGATGAGCTTCGCACGCTTGTCGGTAGCCTCGTCATTGAGGAATGAGTCGGCCTCGCGTGTGGTGGGGATGCGGCCAATGGTATCGAGGTAAATGCGGCGGACGAAGGTATTGTCGTCAGTGGCAGGGTTACCGGTCAGTTTGTGCTTCTGCCAATCCGCCGCAAGAATGGAATCAATGGCAGCGGCGGCAGGCTGTACCTGCGGAGCTGCGAGGGCAGCCGAGGACAGGCATAGGAGGGCGAAAGTGGAGGCGAGAGGGCGCTTCATGCTGCCATTTACGACAAAATCGAATCAATATATCACGAACCAGGTAAGAACTCTGAATGAGCCAAGTCCTTCACCGCCAAAAAAAAGGCCGTGGATCACTCCACGGCCTTCGTCACAAAATAGAATCACGGATATTATCGGCGATGGCGACGGCGCAGGAGCACCATCAGACCGGCCGCGCCGATTAGGAGCGCACCACCCGGTTCCGGGATCGGGGCGCAATCGCCGTTGAGAGTGACATTATCAAGGTAAAGCGTGCAGCCCCGGGAACCCCAGGCGTAGAGTTCGACGTGGTAGGTTTCACCATTTGCTGCCAGACCAGTCGGGAAAGCGGCGGAACCTTGGTGGAAAGAGAAATCGAGGTCGTTCCAGAGGCAGGTATTATTTATGGCGACCGCGCCGGAGGTGCGGTGCTGGATGGCTCCGCTGCAATCTTGCCAGAAAATCGATGCCTGGATCGAATTGACCGAGTTCACGCTCGGGCGCTTCCAGTCGAGGCTCAGACCGCTGATGGAGATGGCCTCGCCTGGGTTCACCAGCACATCAAAGGCCAGCGTGTTCATCTCCTGGCTCAGGTCGCTGCGCGCGAAGGAGTAGTCATAGGCCTTGTCCCAACCGGCGAAGCAGCGGAACTTTGAGCCATCTGGGCCGCCGCAGAAGTGCAGGCTTTGCGAGAGCGTGTTCAGCGACAAGTCGGTCGCCACGAGGCAAGGGGCGCAATAGCTGACCTCGTTCGGGTCGTTGAAGTTGGTCATGTTGTTGAAGTCGTAGAGCGCCAGAACGTTCTGGAAAGGATTGACGACCTGCGAGAAAGCCGACCCGGAGAGGGTGGCGACCGCAGCGAGGGCGAAGAGCAGCTTTTTCATGGGATTCGTGACGTTGAGTTTCGGTTTTGAGACCAGACGCGAGCCTGATATCAGCAGACAACATTTAGCGGCCAGTTGCGCCCGAACAATCCCAAGTTTGCAAGAATTATCTCAGAGGCTTCTTGGTATTGAGAATATACTTTTATGGAAGGTCAGTTAGTCTAGAAAATACACTCCGCCCGGTTTCCATGCTCGTTTCACCTTCCCATCACCTATTTACCTCCCTGCTGCTTGGCATGGCGGTCACTTCGGCGGGATGCAAAAAGGAGGTCACGACGACGGAGACCATCCCCAACCTCGCCCCGCCCTCCCGCTGCGGAGACCCGCATCGTGTTCTCACGGCGAATGTGATCCACCTCCCGGCCCCGCCTTTGCGGGATGGCATCGGAACCTCCAGTATCCAGATCACCACCTTGAATCCCCAAGCGCAGGCCTACTTCGACTGTGGATTAAACCTCCTGCATGTGTTTTGGGAGTTTGAGGCCTACCGGGCCTTTCAACGGGCTGCGGAGCTCGATCCCGACTGTGCTATGGCCTACTGGGGCATTGTGATGTGCATGCCCGGGGCTAAGCCCGAGTTCCTCGTCGAGCGCACGAATGCCATGGGCCGCCTGATGGCACTTCGCGGCAAAGTTTCGCCGCGTGAGCAAGGCTACATCGATGCCCTGCAAGTCCTCGTCAGCCAAGGCAGCGAACGGTTTGCCGAGCGCTTGGAGGCGCAATGGCGGGCAGATCCCACGGATACCGATGCCGGAGCGCTGGCGGCCTATTATTTTAAGGACGGCTACACCTCCGATGGCAAACGCACGCCGAATCAAGACCGTGGCATCCAGATCATCGAGGAGATCCTCAAACGCAGCCCGAACCATGTCGCGGCGCTGCACTATTCGATTCACCTCTACGAGCTCGGCCCGGAGATCGACCTCGCCATGCCTGCGGCGCAAAAAATCGCCCGGCTGGCGCCGCGAGCGAGCCACGCCGTTCACATGCCAGGTCATGTAGCCTTCTTTCGCGGCGAGTATGAAGCCGCCATCGATCACTTCCGCGCCGCCTACGCCGTCGATGAGGCCTATCACAAGGCCGAAAACATCGAACCGGCGGAGAATGAAAACTTCGCTCACAACCTGAATTTCCTCGCCCAAGCCTACGCGGAGGCTGGCAGGCTTCGCGAGGCCTTGCTGTATGCCGAGGAGTTAAAACGCACCCGGCTGGCCACCTCGCGGTTACGCTCGGAAGCGGCCTCCGTCGTCGCCTACGAAGGCCGTTCGCTGGCGGGCCGCTTGCTCATCCGGGCCGGTGACTATGCGCGGGCCGTGGAAACGCTCTCCCGCGAATCCTCCGACCTCGCCCCCTCCACACCGAAGTATTTCCTCGAAGGTCTCGCCGCCAGCGCCCGCGGCCTCCAAGCAGCTCAAAACGGCAATCGTGACCAGATTTCCATCTCGCTCACCGATTTGGCCCGTTGGACGCAGCTCCTCAACGATGCCGGCCGCCAGATCGACCGCTCAGAAGAGATTTTTTATGCGCAGCGGGCCTCGCGCATCCTCGATCTCTTCGCCCGCACGCTGCGTGCTCAAGGCTCCTCCAGCAGGCAAACCGGCCGCATCTTCATCGACGGACTCATCGCGGCGGATGCCGATGGCTACCGCATGGACCCGCCCCTCATGCCGCTCTCCGTTCACGAGCTGGCCGGAGCCTTTTACCTGCAACGCGGCGATGCCGCCGCCGCCAAGGCCGCCTACCAACAAGCACTCATCCAGCGCCCACGCAGCGGCTACATCATGCTCGGCTTGGCCCGGGCAGAAAAACTCGCCGCGAATGACACCTCGAACGACCAGACGAAATTCGCCTGGAACCGAGTCATCGAATGTTTTCCGCAAGGCGATTCAAATCTCTCCGCGCTGATGGAAGCCAAGGCTGGGCTGGCAAAGTAAACCCGGTCACCGCTTCACCACGCACTCATCGTGGTTCATGAGCGCCTGCACGAGCACGGCAGCAGCGGCGAGTTCCGGCGAAGGCGTCTTCGGCTTCTTCGTGCCCATATTGAGCAGCTTCTTCACGGCCTCCACATTCTTCAAAAAGTGCGTGAGCTGCTCCGCGTGAAGCTGCTGGCAGATGGATAACTCCTTCGCATCCGGCAGACGGCTAAGGCAGTGCAGGAAAGCGCTTTCGATGAGCTTCTTCGTGTCGCTTTTGGACTCACCAAGAAGCTTCTCGGCCAGCACGCGGGCAGCTTCGACGAATTGCGGGCCGTTGAGCAAGATCAAGGCCTGCAGCGGACTGTCCGTGCGCTCGCGTTTCGCGGTGCAAACCGCCCGGCGAGGTGCGTCGAATGCCAGCATCGCGGGCGGCGGGCTGGTTCGACGCCAGGTGGTGTAAAGACTGCGGCGGAAGACGGCATCGCCAGCACTGGGGCCGATGGGTTTGAAGGCCTCCGTCATCTCATACGGATACACCGGCGGCCCGCCGATCTGCGTTTGCAACAGGCCGGAGATGGCGAGCGCATTGTCGCGGATCATTTCGGCACTGAGGCGATGCCGTGGACCACGGGCCAGCCATTGGTTATCGGGATCATCCGCCATCGTCGCAGCATCAGCGATGCTGCGCTGCTGGTAGGTCTGGCTCGACACGATGGTGTGAATGAGCCCTTTCACATCCCAACCGCTCGCGATGAAGTGCCCCGCGAGAAAATCGAGCAGCTCGGGATACAGCGGACGCTCGCCCTGGCTGCCAAAGTCCTCCGACGTCTTCACGAGGCCGCGACCAAACAAACTGGCCCAGATGCGGTTCACGGTCACGCGAGCCAGCAGCGGATGATTCGGAGCCGTGAGCCACTTCGCGAGGCCCAGACGATTCTTCGGCCATTCCGGCTTCATTGGCGGCAAAACGGCCGGTGTGACTGGGGCGACCTCCTCGCTGCGTTTGTCGTATTCACCACGCAGCAGCGCATAGGCCTTCTTCGGCTGCGGCAGCTCCCGCATAACCATCATTTCTTTTTGGGCTTCGAGCAGCTTCGTGACCTCCGCCCGGCTTTGCAGCAGAGAAGGATCGGCAGCATGGGACGAATCGGAGACATCTCGGCTAAAGACACGAAAATCATCGATCAAGCCGCCTTTGAAGCCGCGATCCCGAAAACGCTCGCCGAGTGCAATCGTGTCGCCACCACCACCGAGGATGTTTTTGGTGAGGTTGTCGCGAATGATGTCCACGGCGGCCTGCTGGCCGTCGATGAAGAGGCGCAGGCCATCGGCCCGGCTGGAGCCGTCATTGGTCACGACGACATGCAGCCACGTCTTCAGCGGGATGTTTTGCTTCGTGCGGATGGAAATCGCATTGCCCGGCCAGAAGTGAATGAGGGACCACTTGAGCTTCCCTTCCTCGATCAGCAGCTCGTAGCCACGGCTGGCGGCATCCATCCAGGCCCGCGAGCGATGAAACACCACCGCGCGCTCCTTCACATCCGGTGTCTGCATCCAGAGCGACACGCTGAAAGGCTCGTGACGCTGAAAATTGCCCACTTTGGTATCCACCGAATCATCGCCAGTGAACTTCACCGCGCTGCCCTCATGCCCCGGCACGAGCTTGTTCTCGCCTTTCAGCGTCGCGGGAGCCTTGGGGTCGATTTGATTCGCCAGCGTATTCTTTTCCAGCTTGTCGAAGCCGAAGCGAGCGATCTCGCCACGCTGCAAATCGGGATTCAAGAGAGGCTTCGGGCGCTTCTTTTCCAATTCGACCACCTTCGCTTTCGCGGCAGCCAGTTTGGCCTTCGAAGGCGCATCCATCATCATCAGCGTGGGTGTGGGCGGCGAGGGCGTGAAGAACGAATACAACCCCGCTTCGTCGATGTTTTGGAACATCGAAAACAGCCCGTAATACTCTTTTTGCGCGATGGGATCGTATTTGTGATCGTGACAGCGGGCGCACTCAAACGTGAGGCCGAGAAACGCCGTGGCAAAGGTCTGCACACGGTCCGCCACATACTCCACACGATATTCCTCCTCCACGCTGCCGCCTTCCGCCTCCTGCTGGTGCAGGCGGTTAAAGGCGGTGGCGAGAATCTGCTCATCGGTGGCCTGCGGCAGCAGGTCGCCCGCGATCTGCCAGGTCACAAACTGGTCGAAGGGCAGGTTGTCGTTCAGCGCCTTCACCACCCAGTCCCGCCACGGCCACACGTCCCGCTCCCGGTCCACCTGAAAGCCATACGAATCCGCGTAGCGAGAGACATCGAGCCAATCCGAGGCCCATTTTTCGCCGAAGGCGGGGGATTGGAGGAGCTTCGGAATCACATCGGACGGATCGGTCTGGTCGGACGAATCAGGCGGGAGGCCGGTGAGATCAAAGTGAAGCCTGCGCCGCAGCGTGGTGGCCTCCGCCTTCGGCTGGAGCTTCAAGCTACGCTGCGCCAGCCCTGCGCTCACGATCTCGTCGATGCGCTTCGCGGCCGCAGGAATCAGGATTCTTGATTCAGGAATCGAGAATGGAGCAAAGCTCCAATGCGCCTCATACTCCGCGCCTTCGCTGATCCAGCGACGCAGGATTTCCACCTCGGCCTTCGTGAGCTGGCCGAGCTTCGATTTCGGCGGCGGCATCAGCTCGTCGGGATCGCTGGTGAGGATGCGGTCGAGGATGAGGCTCTTCTCAGGCTTGCCCGGCACGATGTGACCGTCCTGGATGGCCGCAGCACGATCATCAAGCCGCAGATCCGCCTCCCGCTTCTTCGCATCCGGCCCGTGGCAGTGAAAACACTTGTCCGAGAGGATCGGACGGATGTCGCGGTTGAAGCGCAGCTTCTCCGCCGCGTGGGCAGCGAACGGGAAAAACAGGATGGCGAGGGCAAAACGCATGGGGGGGAACAAAGACAGGAGACTTCCGCCTTTCTCAACGGCCTTCCTCTTGACCTTCTTGACGCCCTTGACGACTTCCGCACGGGCCACCATGCATCACCGGCTCATTCCCTCTCATGTGGCAGGAACTCACCACCCTCTGGCAAAGCATCCGTGATCCGGAGTACCTGCACCTGCTCATCGAGCCGCTGCCGCTCTACGGCCTGGGGCTGGGGCTGATGTTCTTCATCGTGGCCTTTGTGGTGGGTGAGAGGCGCTGCCGCCTCGTGGCGCTGGCGCTCATTTGCGTCTCCTGCGCCAGCGTGTGGCCCTACACGGACCAACGGGCCAAGGCCACGCCGCGCATCATCGCCACGCGACCGCCGGAATACGCCAGCGTGATCCGCGAGCAGACCCAGCGCCGGCTCGACTGGAACTGGCCTTACTACGCGATGACGCTCTTTTCGCTCATCGCCCTCTTCACCAGCCAATCGCCCAAAGGCAAGCCGCTGCTCATCATCGTCGTCATCGGCGGCGCGATGCTGTTTTGGATCAGCATCTGGCTCCACAAAAAAGAGTGCGAGGTCTATCACCGCAACATCGTGCGCTATAAACCACCGCGTTGAGCGACGGCTGAATCTTCCTCCGCCTCTGACTCCTACTCCTCCTCCCGGATCGAACGTCTCACAGCTTCCAATTCGGGGGAGGAAGAGTAGGAGGAAGAGAAGGAAGCGGCACTCACGGGATCGGCGTCTCCTCGATGAGCATCCTCGCGGTTTCCGCGCCGGTTTGACCGTCCACGGCATGATCGAGTCGATGGCCCATCACCGGTACTGCCACGGCCTGCACATCCTCCGGCAGCACCATCGCCCGACCTTGAATGAGTGCCCAGGCCCTCGCCGCGGCGAGCAAGGCCAGCCCCGCACGCGGTGAAAGCCCATGCCCGGTGGCGCGACTGGCCGCGAGAAGGTCCTGCAAATAATCCAGCAACGGCGCGGAAACATGCACCGCCCGCGTCCAGCTTTGCAGCGCATGCAAATCCGCCGTCGAAAGCGCAGCCGGCATCGTCTTGAGCAGATCGCGACGGTCGATTCCTTGCAGCAGTGCCCGCTCCGCCTCGCGATCCGGCGGCCCAAGGCCGAGACGCATCAAGAAGCGGTCCAACTGCGATTCCGGCAGCATGTAGGTGCCCGTTTGCGACGAGGGATTCTGCGTGGCGATGACGAAAAACGGCTCCGGCAGCGCATGCGTGCTGCCATCCGCCGTCACCTTCCCTTCCTCCATCGCCTCCAGCAAAGCCGACTGGGTCTTCGGCGTGGCGCGATTGATCTCATCCGCCAGCAGCACCTGCGAAAAAACCGGGCCGCGATGGAAGATGAAGCTGCCGCTATCTCGATCATAAACCGCCGCGCCCAGAATATCCGCCGGCAAAAGATCACTGGTGAACTGCACGCGTCGAAACTGAAGCCCCAGCGCCTGCGCCAGTGCCTGCGAGAGGATCGTCTTTCCCACCCCAGGCTGGTCTTCAAACAGCAAATGCCCCCGTGCCAGCAGGCAGGCCACCGCGAGCCTCACGGCACCCTCCTTGCCGAGAATGATCTGCGAGACGGCGCTGAGCAGCGCATCGATTTGCTCCTGTGCCTGCCGAGCACTCGCGGCAGGAAGGGCGGCATCGGCAGAGGACGTTTGGGTGCGTGAGGACACGAGGGAAAGCAGGCTGTTGAGCCCGTACTCTCGCCTGAACCAGCTCCAAAGCGCAAGAGATACCTTTGTAGCGTGTACAGGCATCTGACAGAATTGCCCTGAGGAGCCTGCCCAAACCTGAATTGCAAATTTTCGCCTCTCCGGCTATCCATCGCACATGACAACGCTCTCGCTTTCACTGCCCGACAAATTCGTCACCCGGCTCGATCAGGCTGCCAAGGCCCGCAAAAAGAGCCGCAAAGCCTACGCCCGTGAAGTGCTGGTGAAGAGCATCCCTGCTCCCGTCTCGTCGAAAGCACCGAGCCTGCTCGATCTCACACGCAACCTGTGCGGCATCGGTCAAAGTGGCATGCGCGATCTTTCCTCAAATCCAGTTCACCTCAGTGACTTTGGAGCATGAACGAAATTGTCATTGTCGATGCCGGACCGCTGGTGGCCTATCTGGACCGGAGCGATCAGCATCATGAATGGGCCGTGGAATCTTTTTCGCGACTAAACAACCCGCTCCAAACCTGTGAGGCCGTGATGGCAGAGGCATGGCATCTGCTCCGGCGTGGCCGGATCAACCCTGACCACCTTCTTGCCCTGGTGAAGCAGGGTGCCCTAATCGTGCAGTTCGATCTCACCGCCGAAATCGACGCGGTGCGGCTTCTCATACGGCGCTATGTCAATGTTCCGATGTCACTCGCCGATGCCTGCCTCGTGCGAATGAGTGAGTTGCAGGAACCCTCTCGCGTCATGACGGTCGATTCCGACTTCGTCGTCTATCGGCGACATGCACGGCACGTCATCCCCCTGCTGAGTCCGTTCTCCGCCGCCTGAGGTAAGCCCCCGGCGCCTTTCTGATTGAAACTTTGGGATGAGTTCCCCGCAGTTGTGCTATCTTGACGACTACGACCTTGAACAACGACCTCCAGAAACCCCAGCCACGCTTCGACGACCTTCGCGGTATCCTTCACTATGTGCCGCAGTTTCGTCAGAAGGTCTTTGTGATCGCCTTTGATGGGGCGCTGATGACGCAGCCGGGCTTTGCGAGCATCCTGCAAGACGTGGCGGTGCTGCAATCGCTCAACATCGAGGTGGTGCTCGTTTTTGGAGCCCGTGCGCAGGTGCGGGCGCTGGCAGCGAAGCGCGGCATCACGCTCTACAACGACGACGGCATGGGCCGGACGGATGCGGCAGGCATCGAGATCGCCACGGATGCGATCATGCGGCAGTGCAGCGAGCTGGTGGCCGATCTGACGGCGCTGGAAATGCCGGTGGCGGTTTCCAATGCGCTCGCGGTGCATCCAGCAGGCGTCATTGATGGCGTGGATCTTGAGTTCACCGGCCGCATTGAGCGGGTGGATGAGGAAAGCCTTCGTGCGTTGCTCAAGGCCGACATCATTCCGATTTTGCCGCCGCTGGGCTACGACGGCAAAGGAGCCACGCTACGGCTGAATTCCGATGCTGTGGCCGTGGAGGTCGCCATTGAGCTTCAGGCTGCCAAAGTCATTTTTGTCTCCGAAAGCGGCCTGAATGATCCGGACGGCCAGCGCCTCGCCCAGATCTCCGTGGCTGAGGCGAAGGAGATGTACAAGAAAAAGGACCCGAAGCACGACGTGAGCATGCTTTCCAAGCTGCGCTATGCCGCGCTGGCCTGCCAGGAGGGCGTGCCACGCGTTCACATCGTCGATGGCACGCTCGATGAAGCGCTGCTGGCCGAACTTTTCTCCAATGAAGGCGTGGGCACGATGATCCATGCAGATGACTACCAGCAGATCCGCAAAGCCCGCGCCAGCGATGTGCCGGAGCTGCTTTCGATGATGCAGCAGAGCGTGGATGATGCCGCGCTGGTGCCGCGGAGCCGCGATTCCATTCAATCCAAGATCAAAGACTTCTTCGTCCTCGAACTCGACGGTCACCCCATCGGCTCCGTGGCCGTGCATTCCTATGAAGAAGAGGGGCAAAAAGTGGCCGAACTAGCCTGCCTCTTCGTCAAACGCAGTCACAAGAACAAAAGCCACGGCCGCAAGCTCGTGGCCTTTGCCGAGGAAACCGCGAAACAACGCGGCTGCGAAATCATCGTGGCCCTCAGCACCCAGGCCTTCCGCTTCTTTGAGGAAAAGATGGGCTACACCGTCACCACCCCCGATTCCCTGCCTACCAGCCGCCGTGAGAAATACGACAAGAGCGGTCGGAACTCGAAGGTGCTGGTGAAAGCGCTGAAGTAGCGGCGGAGCCAAGGGACTTCGAGCGTGAGGCATGCCAAAAGCATCTTGGCAAAGCCACGCGATGTGTGTTCCTTTGCCATCATGAATCCGCCGCCCGTTCCCAGCCCGGATGCCGATCACCTCCGCGTGCTCGCCATCTGCCATTACATCACCGCCGGGCTCACGCTGCTGATGTCAGGCTTCATTCCGCTGCATTACGCGATCATGAAGATGGTCTTCACCAGCCCGGAGATGATGGAACCCAAACCCGGTGAGCCTGCGATGCCTTTCGATCCGGCGGAGTTCTTTGCGCTCATCCAGTGGTTTTATGTCATCGCCGCCCTGTTCATGCTTTCTGCCGTCATCTTGACCGCAATCTCCGGCCGCTTCATCCAGCGGCGTGTGAACCGGCTCTTCTCGCTGATCGTGGCCGGATTCATGTGCATGTTTTTCCCCTTCGGCACAGCCTTGGGTGTCTTCACCTTCATCGTGCTGACCCGCGAATCAGTGAGGCGGCTCTATTTTGAAACAGAATCCCAACCATGAAGATCGACGCACTCGCCCGCTTGGAACGTCACGCGAAACGTCTCGCGGAGATCGCCGCCGTGCTCGGGCGGTATGGGCTGGCGGATCTTTTTGGCGGGTTCAAGTATGCGTGGCTGCAGGACCGGCTGAAGAGCTCGGATGGGAAATCACTCACGGAAGGTGTGACGCAGGCGGCTCGTGTGCGGATGGCGCTGACGGAGCTGGGCACCACCTTCATCAAGCTGGGGCAGATGCTCAGCACACGGGCGGACCTCGTCGGCCCTGAAATGACGGAGGAGCTCTCCGAACTGCAATCCAATGTGCCGCCCGATGCGGCGGAGGTGGCGCGGGCCACGATCGAAAGCGAACTCGGAGCTTCCATCTCGGAGTTGTTTGCCCGCTTTGAGGATGAACCACTCGCGGCGGCTTCCGTGGCGCAGGTGCATGCGGCGCTGCTGCCAACGGGGCAGAGCGTGGTGGTCAAAGTGCGGCGGGCGGGCGTGGCAGAGCAGGCGGCCACGGATCTGGAGATCCTGCAGGCGCTGGCGGAGCTGCTGGAGAAGCACTCCCCAGCCCTGCGGGCCTACCAGCCGCTGGCGCTGGTGCGTCAGTTCCGCCGGACGCTGCTGCGGGAGCTGGATTTCAGCTACGAGCGGCAGAACCTCGAAGAATTCGGCCGGAACTTCGCGGATGATCCCACCGTGTGCATCCCGGAGGCGTTTCCGCATCTTTGCTCGCATCAGGTGGTGACGATGGAGCGGCTGGAAGGCATTCTCGGCAGTGATGTGGAGGCTTTGCAGCAAAGCGGCGAGGACCTGGGCGAGTTCGCCCGACGCGGCGCGAACATGTATCTCGAAATGGTCTTCCGTGACGGCTTCTACCATGCCGATCCGCATCCGGGAAACCTCATCCTGCTGCCGGGTAATGTCGTCGGCGTGATTGATTGCGGCATGGTGGGGCGCATTGAAGAAGATCTGCGCGATGAGGTGGAGGCGCTGCTGCTCGGCATTGTGGAACAGGATTCACATCTCGTCTCCGAGCAAGTGCTGCGCCTGGGTGCCGTGCCGCGAGATTGCGCACGGGAGAAGCTCCGCGCCGATTTGCAGGACTTCATGGCGGACTACACCGGCATGCCGCTGAACGAAATCCGTGTCGGCTCGGCCTTGAGCAACCTCGTGGAGATCATCCGCAGCCATCACATCGTGCTGCCACCGGCTCTGGCGCTGCTTTTGAAGACGATCATCGTGCTCGAAGGCACCTCGCGGCGTCTCAGCCCGGAGATCAGCCTCACCGAGCTGATGCAGCCGTATTCCTCGCGGCTGATGCTGCGGCGCTTTTCGCCCCGTCGCTTGGCGAAACGAGCCCGCCGTGCCTGGCGCTCGTGGGATCGCCTGCTCCATGCGCTGCCCAAAGACCTCGCCGATCTGCTCGCCCGCTTCCGCGATGGCACTCTCACCGTTCATCTCGATCACCGGCACCTCGACCCCATCGTGAACCGCCTCGTGCTCGGCATCCTCACCGCCGCCGTCTTCCTCGGCTCCACCGAGCTGTGGAGCCGCGAGGCCAAACCACTGCTCTTCGGCGTCTCCATTTTCGGTGCCATCGGTTACGCCATCTCCCTCTTTCTCGGCTGGCGGCTCATGCGGGCCATTCGGAAGTCCGGGAACATCCAGTCGAAGGATTGATCGAAGAAATTCACGCTGGCACAAATCACCTTCCAAAGATGACCCCAGCAACACTCTCCACTCGCATCGCAAAGCTCGAGCAGGCGGTCGCATCCATCATGGAAGGCACACAACCTCAGAAACCCGCCGCTGGAGGCTGGCGAAAATCGGTCGGCATGTTCGATGGAGATGCCGTGATGAAACAGATTATTGAGCGCGGTACGGCCATCCGCCGCGCCGAAGGCCGGAAGGCAAAACGGGTCTGATTCAGACAGATCGTTCGACATCCCCTCACCTAACCTCTCCCCGCATCATGCCATCAAGTAATCGGCTGCCTATCGCGGGGAGAGGGACCAGAAAGTGCGCATCGACTCTTCAACCGCTCGAGTTTCTGCCTGTGAAGGTGAAACAACCTCAACTCATGCTGCGCACGTTTTAAGTCCCTCTCCCCGCTGGACTTATACGCCTGCTTCTTGGTGAGTCTGCGGGGAGAGGTTAGGTGAGGGGAACTGCCATCAGATCGTGTTCGAGGCATGCACCAACGTCCCGGTTGAACCGAAAACTGCCTGCGGTGAAAAACATCCGCATCTGGGGCAGGAAGGCCGCTTGTGCTTTTTCCAACCTGAAACTTTGAACTTGGAACGCAGGCTCTTTTCGCCGAAAACCTCCGCCGACTTCTGACTTCTCACTTCTGACCTCTCACACTCACCCAACCATGTATTTCCTCGGCATCGACAGCGGCACGCAAAGCTCCAAAGCCATCGTTCTGGACCTCGACACAGGCAAAATCCTCGCCTCCGGCCATTCGACCTATGATTTGATCGAAGGCCTGCCGCCCGGCCATTTGGAGCAGGACCCGCAGACGTGGACCGATGCGGTCGATGCGTGTGTGCAGCAGTGCCTGGAGCAGCTCGGCGCGGACAAAAAGAAGATCGCGGGCATCGGCGTGAGTGGTCAGCAACATGGTCTCGTGGCTCTCGGAGCTGATGACAAGCCCGTGCGCCCCGCGAAGCTGTGGTGCGATACCTCGACGCAGGCGCAGTGCGCCGAGATCGCGCATCATTTCGGTGGCCAGCCGGGCGTGATCGCGATGGCGGGCAATGCGATGCTGCCCGGCTACACGATTCCGAAGCTGCTTTGGATGAAGCAGAACGAGCCGGAGAATTTTGCGAAGACGAAGAGCATTCTGCTGCCGCATGATTACCTCAACTTCTGGCTCAGCGGCGTGAAGCGCATGGAATACGGCGACGCGTCCGGCATGGGCATCCTCAATGTAAACATCCGCCAGTGGTGCTACGAGATCTGCGACTACATCGACCCCAGCGTGCGGAGCATGCTGCCGCCGCTCGGCTCGTCGAAGGCGGTGCATGGCACGCTGAGTCGTGAGCTGGCGGTGAAGTGGGGGCTCAATTTCGATGTCATCATCAGCGCCGGCGGCGGTGACAACATGATGGGCGCCATCGGCACCGGAAACATCCAGCCGGGCGTCGTGACCGCCAGCTTTGGCACCAGCGGCACGCTGTATGGCGTGGCTGGCAGCCCGGTGGTCGATGGTCAGGGAGAAGTGGCGGCGTTTTGCGACAGCACGGACCAGTGGCTGCCGCTCGTCTGCACAATGAATGTCACCGTCGTGACCGAGCAGGTGCGCGAGATGTTCCGCTGGGATTTGAAGCAGCTCGAAGTCGCCGTGAAATCCGCTCCGGTCGGCGCGGACGGCCTCATGTTCCTGCCTTATCTGAATGGCGAACGCACGCCGAACCTCCCGAACGGCACCGGCGTGATCCACGGCCTGCGCCCCACGAACATGACACCTGCCAATATGGCCCGCGCCGCCGTCGAAGGCGCCACGCTGGGTCTGGCGTATGGTTTGAAGCGCTTCCGTGACCTCGGCATGAACCCCACGGAGATCCGCCTCACCGGCGGAGGCAGCAAAAGCGCCACTTGGCGTCAGATCGCCGCCGATTGCTTCAACGCCGAAGTCGTCACGCTGAATACCAGCGAAGGAGCCGCCCTCGGCGGAGCCATCCAGGCCGCCTACGCCCACGCCAACCAAGGCGGCACCGAAAAGGTGAGCTACGAGACCCTTTGCGCCAAGCTGGTCACGCTCGACGAAAGCACTCGCTGCAAGCCCAACGCCGAAAATGCCGCGAAGTATGCCGCGCAGCTCGAAAAGCAGATGGAGCTGACAGGTAGGCTGAATCAGACGGGGTGGCTTTAACCGTTCGAAGCCATGAGACCCGCCATTGCCCTCCTTCTGCAAATAGTGGCACTGTTTTTTGCCAATATTTCCGTGGCAAAGGGAGGCTAAGATACCGTTTTGACTCTCTCGCTTCTATTCACCTGCCTTGCTGGTTTGCTTTTGATGCAGCCTTTTCGTCGTGGAGGCATTGCACGGAGGATCATGTGCTTTTTTGATCGCCCTTCCGAGCATTTTCGTGTTTGCTGAGTTCCTGCGTCGTGTTTCATTCCTTCGCTAGCTATGCCCCGCAAAATTCGAGAACTCATCCGCGACCTGGAACAGGCGGGTTTTTACCTCGTCAAAGGCCAGACAAGGGAGATCACCGCAAGTTTCGGCATCCGAAAGTAGCCCGGTTCGTGATCCTTGATGGACGAGGTGGGCAAGATCCACATCATTACCAAGAGAAGCATGTCAAACAACGCATCCGGGAGACCAATGCATGAGAACACAAATCCAACGAGTCGCCGAACGCTATCTAAAGCTCGTCCGCTGGAGTGACGAGGATGGTGTCTTCGTAGGCAGCATCCCGGATCTGTGCGGGGATTGTTGTCACGGTGACACAGAGGCCGAGGTCTATGAGAAGCTCGTCCTGATCGCCGAGGATCTGGTCGCGGATTACTTGGAAGAAGGTAGCACGCTGAAGCTCCCGCCCGTCTCCGTGCGGCCTATGCGTGAACTCGTGGCCGCCTAAGCTGCAAAGATGCACCCGTCGTGCATGTTTTGGCGTTCACTGTGCCAAAAGAGGCAAAGCGGGCGGTGGACGCCAAGGGGCGGTGGGACGATTCGTTTGATGCGGCATGTCACAGGCACGTTGCTTCCTCTTTTTGCTCACCGCAGTGGCAGTGATCACGGCGATATCGTTTTTCGTCAAACAGCCGGAACCTGCTACGCGTAAGCCAGCGGCCAAAATGACTGAAAATCCCACGGCGCCCGGGGTTTCGCCCGTCATTCCCATGGTCACGGCGGAGATGAAGGACGGAAAGGTCCTCTTTGAAAAAGTGTGTTCGGCCTGCCACGGCATGGACGGCGGCGGGAAAGCGGAGTTGAAATCGCCCGCCATTGCCTCGCTGCCGGAGTACTACGCGAAGAATCAGATCGCCAGCTTTCGTGAAGGCCGCCGGGGCCATCACCCAGAAGACACGCAGTCATTTCTGATGGGCACCATCGCCAAGCAGCTCACCGCAGCGCAGACGGAGGCGGTGATCACGCACCTCACGAAAATGCCGCGCACCATCCCAGCAGAGATCGAAAAAGACTCAAAGGATGCGGACCTCGCCAACGGCATGTTGCTCTTCCAGGAGCGGTGCATGGAGTGCCATCGCTACAATGCAAGCGGCGAGATCGCCTTTGCCAGCCCGCCTTTGATCGGCCAGCAGGCGTGGTATCTGACGGAGCAGATCCACAAGTTCAAAGACGGGCGACGCGGCACGGTGAAGGGCGATGTGAACGGCGCGAAGATGGTGCTCTCGTCGAACTTCATCGAAGATCAGCAGATGCTGCGAGACATCGTGGCCTACATCGTCTCCCTCAATCCCAAGCCGGAAGGGGCGGCGGTGAAGGACGAAAGCCCCTTTGAGTCAGCCTCCCGTTGAAGCGCAGGCATTGACACAGGGCGGCACGCATGCCAAACACGGCGCTCCACCGCGCCGCATGAAGTATCTCACGATTATCCGCCACGCCAAATCCAGCTGGGATCAGCCAGGTGTGCCAGATCATGACCGGACGCTGAATGACCGTGGACGCCGGGCCGCACCCGCCGTGGCAGCCTTTCTCCACCGCACCTATTTCGGCGGCGGAGGCGGGGAAAAGCTCCTACCATCACCCGATCGGCTCGTCAGCAGCACGGCTCAGCGTGCTCTGAACACCGCTCAAATCATGCGTGAGACCTTTGCGATGCCGGCCGAGGGCATGCTGCTCGATTCCAAGCTCTACCTGGCCCCACCGACGACGATCCTGGATTGCGTCCGCAACTTTGATGAAAAGTGGAATCACGTCTGCATCTTCGGCCACAATCCCGGACTGCATGAGTTTGCGGATAAAATCCTCGCCCGCGCCAGCGTGCCGAAGATGCCCACTTGCACCGCCGTGCTGATGGCCCTGCCTCATGAGTTTTGGGGCTTGGCGGACTGGCAGGAAGCGCAGCTCATCGGCTACATCACGCCCAAGTCCCTCGAACGCCGCTTCCCGGAACTCTACGGCAACATCTCCCAAGGCGACGGGGACGATTGATCCACGGGTTCACTCCGAGTGGATGCCGCAGATCTGCAGCACCATTCGGAAGATATTGCCGAATCGTGAGCCGTAGGGCCGTGCAGGCCGCAAAATGGGCCAGCCACGTTGTTTCGCTACCGGCTCCAGTTTGAGCGTGGGATGCACGCACACGGGATTGCCGGTGAATTCGAGCAAAGGGAGATCGGCATGGCTGTCGGAGTAGCTCCAGCACTTCGCCCGCTCTTCATCGGTGAGTTCGAGCACACCGGGCACATCGGCGCACATGGCGGTGATCTTCGCATCGCGCTTGTTATTGCCACGCGGCAGCTTCGGCAGCAACGGCACCTTCCCGCCGATCATCATTTTCGTGGCGATGCAGTGATCAAACTCCAGCTCGCGGCCGATTTCGTGGGCGTAAAAATCTGGGCTGGCGGTATTCAGCACCAAAACACGGCCCTGATGCCGGTGGCGTAGCATTTCCGCGCGCAGATCAGGGTAAATCCAGCGCTCCAGACTCGTCGCGGCGAATTCGCGGGCCAGCTTTCGGAGTTCCTCCGCAGGCATGCCCCAGAGGTAGGCATTGAAGGCCCGCTTCGCCGTGTCCGTGCTGGCGAGCCTGCAGGCCCTCGCGAGGGCGAAAGGAAGAAAGACGATATGCAAAAACACCCGCCACGGATGCCGACGCAGCACGAAATTACAGAACAGCGCCTGCGTATCGAAGGGCAACAAGGTGTGATCGAGGTCAAAAAAGGCAAACTGGCGGCTGGGCATGAGCGAAAGATAATAGATAAAAGATCAAAGCTAAAAGCTGAAATCTCCCTTGTTCACTTCCCCGCCTCGCTGCATCTCAGTCTTTTATCTTTTAGTTTTTATCTTTTTCCTTTTCCCTATGTCCTCACGCACCCTTCCAGTTCTGCCCGACGCCCACGGCCATTTCGGCAAATACGGTGGCATGTTCGTGCCCGAAACGCTCATGGCAGCCCTCACCGAGCTAGCCGATCATTATGAGAAGGCAAAAGCCGATCCCGCCTTCCACAAAGAGCTCGACGGCCTCCTTCACGAGTATGTGGGCCGCCCCACGCCGCTCTACTTTGCCGAACGCTGGACCGAAAAGCTCGGTGGAGCCAAGATTTACCTCAAGCGCGAGGATCTGCTCCACACCGGAGCGCACAAGATCAATAATGCCCTCGGCCAGATCCTGCTGGCACGCCGTCTCGGCAAAAACCGCATTATCGCCGAGACCGGAGCTGGTCAGCACGGCGTGGCCACGGCCACCGTGTGCGCCCGCTTTGGCTACGATTGCACGATTTACATGGGGAAGGTCGATATGGAACGTCAGGCCCTCAATGTGGCCCGCATGCGTTTCCTCGGCGCGAAGGTCGTGGCCGTGACCGCTGGCCAGGCCACGCTCAAAGAAGCCGTGAATGAAGCCATGCGTGATTGGGTGACGAACGTGCGCAACACGCACTACATCCTCGGCTCCGCTCTCGGCTCCCATCCCTTCCCGATGATGGTGCGTGATTTCCACCGCGTCATCGGCGTGGAGGCTCGTCGGCAGATTTTGGAGCGTGAAGAACGCCTTCCCGATCTCCTCGTCGCCTGCGTCGGCGGCGGTAGCAATTCGATCGGCCTCTTCCATCCTTTCCTGAACGACAAAGACGTGCGCATGACCGGTGTCGAAGCCGGTGGCGATGGCATCATCCCCGAACGCCATGCCGCCCGCTTCCAAGGCGGACGCCTTGGCGTGCTCCAAGGCACCAAAACTTGGCTCCTCGCCAATCCTGATGGTCAAATCGAACTCACCCACAGCGTCAGCGCCGGTCTCGACTACGCCGCCATCGGCCCCGAACACGCCTGGCTGCACGATGAAGGCCGCGTGACCTACAATTACGCCACCGACTCCGAAGCGCTCGCCGGTTTCCAGGAACTCAGCCAGATCGAAGGCATCATCCCAGCCCTCGAAAGCTCCCACGCCATCGCCGAAGTCAAAAAAGTGGCCCCCACGATGCGCAAAGACCAAATCATCCTCGTGAACCTCAGCGGCCGTGGAGATAAAGACGTCGCCCAGGCGGCTCGGATGATCTTTGGGGAAGAATTGAAGTTCTGAGTCCAAGGCCTGGGAACTCGGACTGATCCGTCTGATCGGACCGATCTCCCCCAAAACAAAACCGCCTCCGGCTTTTGAGGCTCGGAGGCGGTGTGGGATGGTTATCAGGCGGCCTCTTCTTCGGCGGGAACCATGGGGCTTTCGGTCTCATGGACGTCGAAGCTGCGGTTCTTGAGGAAGCCGGTGCCGGCGGGGATGAGGTGCCCCATGATGACGTTTTCCTTGAAGCCGCGGAGAAGGTCGTTCTTCGCGAGCGTAGCTGCCTCGGTGAGCACACGGGTGGTGTCCTGGAAGGAGGCAGCGGAGATGAAGGATTCAGTCTCGATGGAAGCCTTGGTGATACCGAGAAGGACGGGCTCAGCCTCGGCGGGCTTGCCACCTTCGTCGGAGACGCGGGCGTTTTCCTTCTCAAACTCGGTGCGGTCGATCTGATCTCCCCAGAGGAAGCTGGTATCGCCCGGATCGGAGATCTTCACCTTGCGGAGCATCTGGCGGATGATGATCTCGACGTGCTTGTCGTTGATTTCCACGCCCTGGGCACGGTACACTTCCTGCACTTCATTCACGAGATGCTCACGAAGGGCCTGCGGGCCAAGGATCTCAAGGAGGTCATGCGGAACGACGGGACCGTCGGTGAGCTGGTCCGCCTTGCTGACATGGTCGCCATTGGAGACGAGGATGTGCTTGGAGCGGGGGATGAGATGCTCTTCCTGCTGGCCGGTGGTCGGATCGGTGATGATGACGCGACGCTTGCCGCGAACGAGGCCGCCGATTTCGATGATGCCATCGATACGGGCGATTTCGCAGGCGTCCTTGGGCTTGCGGGCTTCGAAGAGCTCGGCCACACGCGGCAGACCGCCGGTGATGTCCTTGGTCTTCGCAGCCTTACGAGGCGTCTTGGCGACAGTGGTGCCACCTTCGACCTTCTCGTTGTTTTTGACGTTAACGTGGGCGCCGGCCGGAATGGTGTAGCTGGCGAGGATTTCGTGCGTCTTCGGATCGGTGATGACGATCTGCGGGTGCAGGTCTTCCTTATGCTCGATGACGACCATTTCTTCGTTGCCGGTGGATTCGTTTTTCTCCTTCGTGAAGGTGATGCCGCTGATGAGGTCGCGGAATTCCACTTTACCGGCTTTATCGGTGATGATCGGAATGCTGTAAGGATCCCAGATGACGATCTGCTCACCTTTTTTGACGTGGGCGCCATCGGGTTTCGCGATAACGGCACCGATGACGAGCTTGTGGCTCTCCAGTTCGCGGCCGTCTTCATCGTGAATGGAGAGGGCTCCGTTCTTGGTGAGGGCGATCCAGTTGCCTTCGACGGTCTGCACGGTGCGGATGTCGGTGAGGCGGAGCGTTCCGGCGTTCTTGGTGAGGATGAAGGGCTGCTTGAAGGCACTCATGGCAGCACCACCGGTGTGGAAGGTACGCATGGTGAGCTGCGTTCCGGGCTCGCCGATGGACTGAGCGGCGACGATGCCGACCGCTTCACCGATGCGAGCGACCTTCTGGGTGCCGAGGTGAAGGCCATAGCACTTGGCGCAGCAGCCGCGTTTGCTTTCGCAGGAGAGCACGGAGCGGATCTTGAGCTTCTCGACGCCAATCTTCATGAGGTGATTAGCCTCTTTTTCGGTGACGAGTTGGTTTGCCTTGATGACGACGCTCTTGTCCACGGGATCGTGGATGGTTTCGCAGCTCGTGCGGCCGTAGATGCGGGTCTTAAGGTCCACGATTTCTTCGTCGCCCTGGTAGATAGAGGCAAGCGTGATGCCATTTGCGGTGCCACAATCCTGCTCAGTGATGATGACGTCCTGGGACACATCGACGAGCTTACGGGTCATGTAACCGGAGTCAGCCGTCTTGAGCGCTGTATCGGCCAAGCCTTTACGAGCACCGTGCGTGGAGATGAAGTACTCAAGCACGCTGAGACCTTCACGGAAGTTCGAGATAATCGGACGCTCGATGATCTCACCGGAGGGTTTGGCCATGAGGCCGCGCATACCGGCGAGCTGTTTGATCTGCGTGCGGTTACCACGGGCACCGGAGGTGACCATGACGTAGAGCGGGCTGTGATGCTTCTTGCCGTCGTTGTGCTCCAACGTGCGGAAGAGCTCGTTCGTGACCTGCTCACCGACCTGGGTCCAGATGTCGATGATCTTCTGATAACGCTCACCCTGGGTGATGATACCGCGGCGATGCTGCTTATCGACTTCCTCGATCTCTTTGTAGGCCTTCTCGACGCCGACTTTCTTGGCTTCGGGAATGACCATGTCCGTGATACCGATGGAGCAGCCGGATTTGGAGGCTTCGCTGAAGCCAAGGGTCTTCAGGCGGTCGAGGGCTAGCACGGTCTCGTGCTGGCCGACGCTCTGGAAGCAGCGCCAGATGATGTCGGAGATCTGTTTCTTGCCGACGTTGGTGTTGATGAAGCCGACACCTTCAGGCCAGATTTCATTGAAGCGGACGCGGCCGGCGGTGGTTTCGATGACGACCTTGGAAGGATCACCATAGGCACGCTTCGGCTTGTTATAGTCCGGGTTGCGATAAAGGATCTTGTCGTTCACCGAAAGACCGCCTTCGGTGATGGCGAACTCGACTTCGGCCGGATCATTGAAGATGGGGAGACGATCTGGGTGATCGCTCTTTTTCTTGTCGTGGTTCGGCAGCTCACGGAGGTAGGTGAGGAAGTAGCAGCCGAGGGGAATGTCCTGGCTGGGGTTCATGATGGGCTTGCCGGAAGCAGGCGAGAACAGATTGTTCGGCGCGAGCATGAGGAGGCGAGCCTCCATCTGGGCTTCCACGGAAAGTGGAACGTGAACGGCCATCTGGTCACCGTCGAAGTCGGCATTGTAAGCCGTGCAAACGAGGGGATGGACGCGGATAGCTTCACCTTCGATCAATTTCGGCTCGAAAGCTTGGATCGAGAGACGATGGAGGGTGGGCGCACGGTTGAGGAAGACAGGGTGACCACGAGTTACTTCGTCAAGGATGTCCCAAACCTCAGGTGTGCGGCGTTCAATCATCTTCTTGGCCGAACGGACGGTATGAACCAAGCCCATTTCCTTCAAACGGCGAATGATGAAGGGCTCAAACAGCACGAGCGCCATCTTCTTCGGCAGACCGCATTGGTGCAGGCCGAGCTCAGGGCCGATCACGATGACGGAACGGCCAGAGTAGTCCACTCGCTTACCGAGAAGGTTCTGACGGAAGCGGCCGGACTTGCCCTTGAGCATGTCGGAGAGGGATTTGAGCGGACGGTTGCCAGCGCCAGTGACAGGGCGGCCATGACGGCCGTTGTCGAAGAGGGCATCGACGGCCTCCTGGAGCATACGCTTCTCGTTGCGGATGATGACATCCGGTGTGCGGAGCTGGAGCAGGTTCTTGAGACGGTTGTTGCGGTTGATGACGCGACGATAAAGGTCGTTGAGATCGGAGGTGGCAAAGCGGCCACCTTCGAGAGGAACGAGAGGACGAAGGTCCGGCGGGATGACCGGGAGGACTTCCATGATCATCGCCTCAGGGCGGCTGTGGCTCTCAGCGAAGCCCTGGCAGAGCTTGAGGCGCTTGGCGAGTTTCTTCCGGGTCTGCTTGGAGCGGGTTTTGGTCATCGCTTCCTGGAGATCCTTGATGGCATCCGTCAGATTGATCTGGGAGAAGATGTCGCGGATGGCCTGGGCCCCCATGCCGACCTTGAAGGCATCAGCACCATACTGTTCTTCAGCCTCACGAAGTTCCACTTCGCCGAGGAGCTGACCGCGCTGGAGAGGCGTGGAGCCGGTATCGACGACCATGTAGTCTTCGTAGTAGATGACGCGTTCCAGAGAACGGGCGGTCATGTCGAGCATGAGGCCGATGCGGGAAGGCATGCACTTGTAGAACCAGATGTGAGTGACCGGCACAGCGAGCTCGATGTGGCCCATACGCTCACGACGCACGCGGGAGAGAGTCACTTCGACGCCGCAGCGGTCGCAGATGACGCCCTTGTGCTTGATTCGCTTGTACTTACCGCAGGCACATTCCCAATCGCGGGTGGGTCCAAAGATGCGCTCGCAGAACAAGCCGCCTTTTTCGGGCTTGAAGGTGCGGTAGTTGATGGTTTCCGGATTTTTGACTTCGCCGGAAGACCAGCCGCGGATGCGGTCTGGCGAGGCGATGCAGATCGACACGTAGTCGAATTCGCTGGCCGGTTTGGTTTCCCCGAAGATTTCTTTCAAGCTGGGTTCAGACATGATGGTGATGAGTTAGGAGGTTGCTGCTTGTTCTTCTGTTCTTTGGGAATGCGGCGGATTAAAACCCCGCCGCCGTGGCGAAACGCTCAAGACCTTCGAGCTCAGCTTGCTGTTCTTCGGCTCCGGCACGTTTATGCACCTTCACATCGAGTCCCAGGGACTGCATTTCCTTGATGAGCACGTTGAACGACTCTGGCGTGCCAGCTTGGAGGGCGTGGTCACCTTTGACGATCTGCTCGTAAATGCGTGTGCGGCCCTGCACGTCGTCAGATTTGACGGTGAGGAGTTCCTGAAGCGTATAGGCGGCGCCGTAGGCCTCAAGCGCCCAAACCTCCATTTCCCCGAAGCGCTGGCCGCCATACTGGGCTTTACCACCCAGCGGCTGCTGCGTGACGAGCGAGTAAGGACCGACAGCACGGGCATGGATCTTGTCGGCGACAAGGTGTCCGAGCTTCAACATGTAAATGTAACCGACGACGGTATCCTGAGTATAGGGATCTCCGGTGCGTCCATCATAGAGGCGGGATTTGCCGGTAAGGCCCATCCATTCATAGCCAGGCTGCTTCTTGGCATCCTTGATGAAGTCCATGATCTTGGACTCGTGGATACCATCGAATACTGGTGTGGCAATTTTGAGACCGAGGGCCTTAGCAGCGATACCAAGATGAGTTTCGAGCACCTGTCCCACGTTCATGCGTGATGGCACGCCGAGTGGGTTGAGGCAGATGTCCACCGGCACACCGTTTTCGAGGAACGGCATATCTTCTTCCGGCACGATGGTGGCGACGACGCCCTTGTTACCGTGACGTCCGGCCATCTTGTCACCGACGGAGAGTTTACGTTTGGCTGCCACGAACACACGAACCTGCTTCACCACATTGGATTCGGCGGCGGATTCAGAGCTTTCGATCTTGTCGAGGTTGCGCTCACGCTCAGTGTCCGCATCGCTGAACTTCTGCTCGAAGGTCTGGATAGCATCGAAGAGTTTGTTCCGCATCGGCGAGGCATCCATTTCGATGCTGTCGTAGTTTTCGGCGACGCGACGGAGCATCGCTTTGGACACCTTCTTGCCTGCGGCTACGATGATTTCACCGGTCTGGCCGTTCACGATGTCGTTGTCCAGCTTGTCTTCGCCAATGATTTCCTCAAGGCGATCCGTGAGCTGATCGGAAAGCTCCTCCTTCTTCTGGCGGTAGTCTTCTTCGATCTGCTTGATGTGCTTCTTGTACTCGGAAGGGGAGAGTTTTTCCTTGTCGCTCTCAGCGCCGCTGGTGCGGTTGGCGACACGGACATCCATGACGATGCCAGCGCAGCCGGAGGGCACACGGAGGGAGGTATCCTTCACGTCAGCGGCTTTTTCACCGAAGATCGCACGAAGCAGGCGCTCTTCTGGAGCGAGTTCCGTTTCAGACTTCGGAGTGATCTTGCCGACCAGAATATCGCCAGGTTTCACTTCGGCACCAATGCGCACGACCCCCTGGGCATCGAGGTTCTTCAGCGCCTCATCACCGACGTTCGGAATGTCGCGAGTGATTTCTTCAGGCCCGAGCTTCGTGTCACGAGCGATGACTTCGAAGTCTTCGATATGGATGGAGGTATAGATGTCCTCCTTCACGATGCGACGACTGATGACGATAGCGTCTTCGAAGTTGTAGCCATTCCAAGGCATGAACGCGACGAGCATGTTCTTGCCGAGCGCGAGCTCGCCGTTGTCGGTGCAGGGACCATCGGCGATGACATCGCCCTTCTTGATCTTCTGACCGTTTTTGACGAGCGGGCGCTGATTGATGCAGGTGCCGGCATTGCTGCGGCCAAATTTGCGCAACGGATAGACGAAGGTGCCTTTCTCCTCATCGGTCTGGACGGACTTAAGAGGATCAGCGAGGAATTTGTCCTCTTTGCAGGGCAATTCGCCGTCCTTGGTGACGATGATGACATCGGCGGTAGAGGCGGCCACGGTGCCGTTTCCGTCCGCGACGATCACGGCGCGAGAGTCACGGGCAGCCTTGGCTTCCATGCCGGTGCCGACGAACGGAGCTTCCGCTTCGAGGAGTGGCACGCCTTGGCGTTGCATGTTCGAACCCATGAGGGCGCGGTTGGCGTCATCGTGCTCGAGGAACGGAATGAGCGCGGCAGCGACGGACACGAGTTGCTTCGGCGACACGTCCATGAGGGTGGCCTTTTCAGGCTCCACTTCGATGAACTCTCCGCGGTAGCGCACGGTGATCTTCGGGCCTTTGAAGTGGCCTTTTTCGTCGATCGGGTTGTTGGCCTGCGCGATGTAATGATTCTCTTCCTGATCGGCTGTGAGGTAGTCGATCTTCTCGGCCACGTTGCCGTCTTTGCAGGGGCGATACGGCGTCTCGATGAAGCCGAATTCGTTGATGCGGGCGTAGGCACCGAGAGAGTTGATCAGACCAATGTTCGGACCTTCCGGCGTCTCAATGGGGCAGATACGGCCGTAATGGGAAGGGTGAACGTCACGAACTTCGAAGCCAGCACGGTCACGATTGAGACCACCAGGCCCGAGGGCGGACAGACGACGCTTGTGGGTCAGCTCCGCGAGCGGATTGATCTGATCCATGAACTGGGAAAGCTGACTGCGACCGAAGAAGTCACGCACGACGGCAGCAAGAGCCTTCGGATTGACGAGTTTCGAGGGCGTCATGGTATCCATCTGCACATCAAAGAGGGTCATACGCTCTTTGACGAGGCGCTCCGTGCGGGAGAGACCCACGCGGCACTGGTTGGCGAGAAGTTCGCCAACGGCGCGGACGCGACGGGAACCAAGATGGTCAATATCATCAAGGAGGCCTTCGCCACCGCGCAGCTTGAAGAGGTAGCGCATGGCGGAGACGACGTCTTCGGCACCGAGGATGCGCATGTCGCTGTCCACCTTGAGGGTGAGCTTCTGGTTGATCTTGTAACGACCGACGCGGGTGAGGTCATAGCGCTTCGGATCGAAGAAGAGGCGCTTCACCAGGGCACGGGCGTTCGGCGTGGTGGGCGGATCACCCGGGCGGAGGCGGCGGTAGATTTCTTTGAGGGCCTCGTCTTCATCATGCGCCGTGTCTTTGCGAAGGGAGGTGATGAGAAGGTCTTCCGGGGAGGCGTTAACGATCTTCACCGCTTTGTGACCGAGCTGCTGAAGCTGGCGGACCACGCCTTGTGTGAGCGGCTCATAGGCACGGGCCACGATGAGTTCGCCATCAAGAATGTCTTTGAAGAGGATTTTGTTTGCGAGGTCTTCCTCAGAGAGGGATTCCTTGATCTTGAGTTCCTGGATGTCGTAGAAGAGCTTGAGGATGTCTTCGTCGTTCGGGAAGCCGATGACACGCAGGAGCGTGGTGGCGAGGAATTTGCGACGACGGCGGCGGCGGTCGAGGTAGACGTAGAGGAGATCGTTCGTGTCGAACTGCACTTCGAGCCAGGTGCCGCGGTCAGGGATGATACGGAAGCCGTGCAGCCAGCGGCCGTTGAGGTGCTGGGTCTGCTCGAAGCAGATGCCAGGGGAACGGTGAAGCTGGGAAACGACAACACGCTCGGCACCATTGATGACGAAGGTGCCGCGAACAGTCATAAGCGGGATTTCGCCCATGTACACGCGTTCCTGCTTGGCTCCGGCCTCGTCTTTGAGCTCGTAAGTAACGTAAAGCGGGGCGGAATAGGTCTCAGCCTCTCGAATGGCCTCCAGCGAATTGAGCTTAGGCTCGCCGATCTCGTAAAGAACGAAGTCGAGCGTCATCTTCTCGTCGTAGCTAGTGATGGGGAAGACTTCTTTGAAGACCGCCTGCAGGCCAACGTTTTTGCGCTTGGAGGGAGAGATGTTCTGCTGGAGGAACTCCTCATACGAACGGAGCTGGATCTCGATGAGATTCGGCGGCTCGGCGACTTCGTGGATCTTGCCAAAGTTAGTGCGCTGGGACATGGGACGAGAGGACGGGTTTTGGGACGATTTGGGGTAGCAAAATGCGCTGTGCGCGGCGGAATTCAGACGACGAGACTGAACTCGGCCGCACACGGCGGGAAGCTCGCACTTTCACCAATAAGCACGGCCGAAACCGTGATGCATGTGAAGGCGATATAGGGCGCAAAACGGCTCGAATCGCACGAAACCCCTTCCACACGGTCGGAACCGCGCTGGGAGAGATTTTCGGAGAAAGAGCCTGTCATGCTATGGATGAAAATTTTTCGGGGAAAAAGCTTATTACGAAGTTTAAAAGAATCGAAAGAGGCTTTTTGAGTTTTCGGGCCGATCAGGGCCGCGTGGGGAATTATTAAACTGCCGCCACGCGGCCAAAGAGCGTATGTCGGTTGAAGAACCAGATCGGGATTACTTGATCTCGACCTTGGCGCCAGCGGCTTCCATCTTCTTCTTGATCTCTTCCGCTTCTTCCTTCTTAACGCCTTCTTTGAGCTTCTGCGGAGCGCTCTCAACGAGCTTCTTCGCTTCAGCAAGGCCAAGGCCCGGGACGACGCCGCGGACTTCTTTGATGACGCCAATCTTGTTTGCGCCAGCATCGGTGAGAATGACATCAAACTCGGTCTTCTCCTCAACGGCCGCAACAGCGGCACCACCACCACCGGCTCCAGCGGCAGCGACAGGAGCAGCGGCGCTCACGCCCCACTTCTCTTCGAGGGTTTTGACGAGGGTGGAAACTTCGAGGACGGTCAAGCCACTCAGTTCTTCAACGATTTTGTTCAGGTCAGCCATATTAGTGTGTCGGTATCGCCGCTTTCCGAAGCATCGGATGATTTAAGAGCAAAAGCTTTTGCCCCGGCAAGGAACCATTAGGTGTTTATGTGTTCAAGCCGTGTGACGGGCTATCAGGTCAAATTGGATGTGTTTTAGTCAGTTAAGCAGCAACGGCTTCAGCAGGGGCTGCTTCAACGGGTGCAGGAGCATCCGCTGGAGCCTCAGCAGGAGAGGAAGAATCTGCTGGACCACCGTCTTTCTCTGCTTTGGCCTTGAGGGCACGGGCAAGAGCGGAGCCGGGAGCCTGCAAGACACCGAGAAGCATCGAGTAGAGGACTTCGCGGGAGGGCAGATCAGCAAGAGCCTTGATGGTGGCGACATCGAGAAGCTTGCCATCAAGCACGCCAGCCTTCATCACCGGTTTCTCGAACTCGGCAGCAAAGTTCTTCATGATCTTCGCGGTCGCGAAGATTTCTTTGACGCCAGTGACGAACGCACTCTGGCCGGTCAAGTGAGTGCTAAGGTCATCCGGGTAACCGGCTTTTTCAGCAGCTTTGCGAACGAGGTTGTTTTTGAAGACGTGAATTTCGGCTCCGACTGCGCCAAGGCGCTTACGAAGTTCGGCAAACTTATCAACTTTGAGGCCAGTGTAATCGACGACGAGCAAGAACGGCGAGGCGTTCACGCGGCGCAGGACATCTTCGATGAGCAGTGTTTTTTCAGCATTCATGGGTCAGGTCTGCGCGGAGTTTAGAGTTTGATATACTTAGAGACGTCGATGCGCACAGCGGGGCTCATCGTGGAAGCCAGTGTGATGGTCTCGACGTAGCGACCGCGAGCGGAGGCGGGCTTTGCACGTGAGACGGCCTCAATAAGGCTGCGGGCGTTGTCGGCGAGCTGCGTGACATCGAAATTCACTTTGCCAATGCCGGAAGCGATGTTGCCATTTTTGTCGAGCTTGAAGTCAGCACGACCTGCCTTGACGGCTTTCACCGCACCAGCCGTGTCGTCAGTGACGGTGCCCGTACGCGGATTTGGCATCAAACCACGAGGACCGAGCTGTTTACCAAGCTTGCGAACTTCATTCATCGCAGCAGGGGTGGCGATGGCGACGTCAAAATCAGTAAAACCTTCTTTGACCTTAGCGATCAAATCTTCGTAACCGACGATTTCAGCACCAGCGGCTTTGGCAGCCTCAGCAGCATTACCAACGGCGAATACGGCGACACGAACCGACTTACCAGAGCCATGAGGGAGCGGGCACGTGCCGCGGACCATCTGGTCTGACTTCTTCGGATCGACACCCATGCGGAAAGAAAGGGTGACCGTCTGGTTGAACTTGGTGCCTGGGAGTTTGCGGAGCAGGTCAGCGGCTTCCTCGAGCGAGAAAAGCTTTCCTGCCGGGATCATCTCGGCGGCTTTTTTGTAGCGTTTGCTTCTGGTTTGCATGGTGGGGGGCAGTGTTGACGAACGGTGAAGTTCTCCTGCGTTGGGTTTTGGGGTGATATGGGATTAGTCAGCGATTTCAATGCCCATCTGGCGGGCGGTGCCCGCCATGATGCGGGAGGCACGCTCAAGATCCTGCGTATTGAGGTCAGCGAGCTTCAGCTTGGTAGCCTCAAGGAGCTGGGCCTTACTGATCTTGGCGACTTTCTTCTTGTTCGCCTCACCGGAGCCAGAAGCGATGTTCGCCACCTTCTTAAGCAGGTTCGATGCGGGAGGCTGCTTGGTGATGAAGGTGAAGGATTTATCTTTGTAAACGGTGATGATCGTGGGGAGCACATCACCGCCAGCCTTCTGAGTAGCCGCATTGAACTCTTTGCAGAAGGCCATGATGTTCACGCCGGCCTGGCCGAGGGCGGGACCGATGGGCGGGGCGGGATTTGCCGCGCCGGCTTTGATCTGCAATTTGATTTGTTTGACGATTTCTTTGGCCATGTCTGGGGGTCCTTAGGTTTTGTGTGTTCTGGGAATGGTTTCGGCGAAGCAATGCGGGGGAAGATGTTAGGCGGCATCAGCCTTCTCAACCTGCCAATACTCGAGATCGACAGGGGTAGAACGTCCGAAGATATTCACTGAGACACGCAGCACGCCGCGCTCGGGATCAATCTCCTCGACCGTTCCAATTTGGCTTTCGAACGGACCGTCAGCCACGCGGACGCTATCACCTGGGCTAAATGCGATTTTCGGAACAGCGCCCTCTTCTTTCTCTCGCGCCTGAGCTAACATGGCATCCACGTCACGTTCACGCATGGGCATTGGGTTGTCTTTACCGCTAGCGAAATTCAGCACGCCGTCCGTTTCCTTGATGAAGTACCAGGAGCGATCAATGATCCTGTTGTGTTCATCCAGCAGGTGGCAGTTCACAAAGACGTAACCTGGGTAGTACTTACGATTGTGCTCGCTACGCTTGCCTTTCTTGACTTCGGAGACTCTCTCCATGGGTACGAGGACGTGAAAAACATGGTCGCCCATCTCCTCGGTCTGGATGCGGCGCAGCATGTTTTCACGGACCTTGTTTTCAAGGCCGGAGCGAACATGAATCGCATACCACTGATCTTTTGCGGCGGGGATGGCTGCCATGGTTAAAGGGTCGGAGGCGGGTTAGGGGGACGAAATAATGCCGGATGGCCCCGGCAGGCATACTATTTACCAAACCAAGACTGGGCAGCTTGGAAAGCTTCGCGGAATGACACGTCAAAAACTGCGACAAATGCTCCGAGCAAAATCATCGCGATGAAGACCACCACAGTGGATTCATTCAGTTCACGATATTTGGCGAAACCCTTTTCTTTCGGGTCCCAAGGCCAGGTGGCTTTTCTCAATTCGAGGAAGACCTCACTGAGATATTTGCGGATTTTGCTCATGAAGCGTGACGTGTGGGGCGGATTTACTGATGATTCGGGGTTTCTTCGCTGGCAGGCCAGGAGGGACTCGAACCCCCAACCGACGGTTTTGGAGACCGCTACTCTACCAATTGAGCTACTGACCTTTTTAAGCGAAGACGCTTCCAAAAGAGGATAGCGAAGAATATCGTCTCTAGCAAGATCGTCCCAGCTATCGCCGGGAGATGAGATCACCGCCGGGCCTGATGCCAGACCCGGCGGGACTCAAACAAACGAACTTGCGCGGAGGCTTAGTCGAGGATTTCAGCCACGCGGCCGGCACCCACGGTCTTGCCGCCCTCACGGATGGCGAAGCGAATGGTCTTCTCCATAGCGATGGGAGTGATGAGTTCCACAGTGATGGAAACGTTGTCACCAGGCATCACCATTTCGACACCTTCTGGAAGGGTCACAGAGCCAGTCACGTCCGTCGTGCGGAAGTAGAACTGGGGGCGGTAGTTGTTGAAGAACGGCGTGTGACGGCCACCCTCGTCCTTGGAGAGGACATAAACCTCAGCCTTGAACTTCTTGTGAGGAGTGACGGAACCAGGCTTGGCGATCACCTGACCGCGCTCAATGTCGGTCTTCTTGGTGCCACGAAGCAGGAGACCCACGTTGTCACCAGCACGACCTTCGTCGAGCAGCTTGCGGAACATTTCGATGTCCGTGACGGTGGTCTTGGCGGTCGGGCGGATGCCGATGATTTCGACTTCGGACATCTTCTTGACGATGCCACGTTCGACACGGCCGGTGCAGACGGTTCCGCGACCTTCGATGGCGAACACGTCTTCGACAGGCATGAGGAAGTCCTTATCGATGGGGCGCTCTGGCAGCGGGATGTAGCTGTCCACGGCGTCCATGAGCTTGTGGATGTTGGCTTCGTGGGTAGCGTCACCTTCGAGAGCCTTGAGGGCAGAACCCTTCACGATCGGGATGTCATCGCCTGGGAAGTCGTATTTGGAAAGGAGGTCGCGCACTTCCATCTCAACGAGGTCGAGAAGTTCGGCGTCGTCCACCATGTCAACCTTGTTCATGAACACGCAGAGGGCAGGCACGCCGACCTGACGAGCAAGCAGGATGTGTTCGCGGGTCTGGGGCATAGGGCCGTCAGCAGCGGAAACCACGAGAATGGCTCCGTCCATCTGGGCGGCACCGGTAATCATGTTCTTCACATAGTCAGCATGGCCGGGGCAATCGACGTGCGCGTAGTGGCGCTTGTCGGTTTCGTACTCGACGTGGGCGGTGTTGATGGTGATGCCGCGTTCTTTTTCTTCGGGGGCCGCGTCGATCTGGTCGTAGGCGCGAGCCTGAGCGAAGCCCTTCTTGGAAAGGACGGTCGTGATGGCAGCGGTGAGGGTGGTCTTGCCGTGGTCAACGTGGCCGATGGTGCCGATGTTGACGTGCGGCTTGTTACGTTGGAATGCTTCTTTGGCCATGTGGGTGGGTGATGGGGTGCGCTTGTGTTCGTTTGTTGTTTGTCGAAGGACCCCGTCGCAAAAAAAGCAGCCGCTGGAGCTGTTAGAGGGACTTGAACCCTCGACCTCGTCCTTACCAAGGACGTGCTCTACCACTGAGCTATAACAGCATAACCTGCGGCGGCCCTGTGGAAGGAGGCCTCCTCCTCTTTCGATAAGAAAACCGGGGCATGTTGAGCCTTGACTTGGCGTCAAGGGACAGTACACCCCGGCCTGCGAATTGAAAAAGTGGCCGGAGAGTAGGAGGCTCGCCCCATCTGTCAAAGTCTTTTTACGCTTTTACCAAAGCTCTTTCCGTTAGATTCCCGGCTTGTTTCTGGGGGACAGATCAAATCGACTCCGCATTTGCACGCTCCTCCCCGGCCTGCCATACTCTTTCTCCCCAACGTTAGTCAAAAAAACTGATGTCCCATCTCTTTATTACGCAGGACTTCCACCTCCGGTGGTCCACCCTCACCCCACCCCTTATCCAAAACGACATCCGCGAGGCGCTGAGCCGAGCACAGATGAAGCTGGATGCCGTCATTGAACAAGACCGGGGCAAAATGAGCTTCAAAAGCGTCATTCTTGACCTTGATGAGGCCACCCGTGAACTCAACGAAACCTGGGGCCTCGTGCAGCATCTCGATTCCCTCTGCAATTCACCTGCCCTGCGGGAGGCGCATAACGCCATGCTCCCCGAGGTGAGCTCTTTCTTTGCCAAAATCCCTCTCAACGAACACCTCTGGGACCTGCTGGTCACCTACAGCAAGACTGAAGAGGCCCGAAAACTCTCACCTGTTCGCCGACGCGCTCTCGACGAATGCATGGAAGGCTTCATCGAAGCTGGCGCCGACCTTCCGGCGGATAAAAAGAAGCGCATGGAGGAGATCGAGTCCGAGCTTTCCCAGGCCACGCAGAAGTACTCGGAGAACGTTCTCGACTCCACCAACCAATGGCAACTGCTCATCGAAGATCCCGCTAAGCTCAAAGGCCTACCACAGTCCGCCATCGACGCCGCCCTAGCCGATGCGGCGGCAAAAGGCCTCGGCACTGAGGAGAAGCCCGTGTGGCGCTTCACGCTCAAGGCTCCCTCGATGATCCCGGTGCTCGAGTATCTCGAAGACGCTGCCATTCGCCGCCAGGTGTGGGAGGGGACAACCTCCATTGGCCGCACGACAGAGCACGATAATACGCCCCTCGTCTGGAAAATCCTCCGCCTCCGCCATGAGAAGGCGCAGATCATGGAAAAGGCGAATTTCGCCGATCACATCCTGGCCCACCGCATGGCGAAGAACGGCCGCAGTGCTTTGAATTTCATCGAAGACCTTCACCGCCGCGTGAGTGATGCCTTTCAGCGTGAAACCATCGAACTTCAGGAGTTCCGCGCCGATGCCCTGCACAAGGCCGCCGACCTCTTTGAGCCCTGGGAACTCGCTTTCTGGTCCGAAAAGCAGCGAAAGGCGAAGTACGACTTCGACGAGGAAGAACTCCGTCCTTACTTCCCGCTCGATAAGGTGCTCAGCGGCATGTTTCGCCTCGCTGAGATCGTTTTCGATCTGCGCATCACTGCCCGCGACGTCGTTTACATCGAGCCCGGCAAAACCGCTGAAGGCCCCGCCACCAGTACGCAGCCTGGAAAGCCCGGCCCGGTCGAGGTGTGGCATCCGCAGGTGAAATTCTACGAGGTGCGCAACGAGAAAGGCGCCCATATCGGCTCCTTCTATGCCGACTGGCATCCACGCGATTCCAAACGCGGCGGTGCCTGGATGAACTACCTCAAAATGGGCATCCCGCCGAATGGCGACCACGATCGCCGCCTTCACCTCGGCCTCATTTGCGGGAATATGTCCCCGCCCGTCGGCGATAAGGCCGCGCTGCTCACCCACGACGAAGTCTGCACCGTGTTCCATGAGTTCGGCCACCTCCTGCATCTGCTCTGCGGCAGCGTCGAGGTGCCCTCGCTCAATGGCACCAGCGTCTATTGGGACTTCGTCGAGCTGCCCTCCCAGCTTCTCGAAAACTTCTGCTGGGAACGCGAGAGCCTCGATCTCTTCGCACGCCATCACGAGACCGGTGAGGCCATTCCCGCCAGACTCTACAAGAAGATGCTCGCCGCGAAAAACTACCGCAGCGCCAGCGACATCATGCGCCAGCTCAGCTTTGGCAAGCTCGACCTCGAACTGCACATGAAGCACGCCACTTCGGAGGGCACCGATCTCGATGTCCTCTCCCGCCAGATCCTCGACGGCTACCTCATGGCCTTAAAAACGGAGTCCCCCAGCATGGCCCGCCGCTTTGGCCATCTCTTCAGCAGCCCCACTGGGTATGCGGCAGGTTACTACAGCTACAAATGGGCTGAGGTGCTCGATGCCGATGCCTTCACCCGCTTCCAAAAAGAAGGCGTCCTCAATCCCGCCGTCGGCCGCGACTTCCGCGATAAGATCCTCAGCAAAGGCAACAGCGAAGATCCCGCCAAGCTCTTCCATGATTTCATGGGCCGCGATCCTGATGCGAAGGCGCTTCTCGTGCGTGCCGGGCTGATGTGATGACCGCCGAGGCCGATCAGTTCCCGAAGAACTGCTCGCCCTTCACCACCGTACCGTCACGCAGCACCACAGAGAAGGTGCCACCATTCGCCTTAGCTAGCCGATCCATATCCGCTGCGGCATCGGTCTCCATCATAACGCTGGTGTGAATCACGGTGCGGGTCATGGAGCGGTTGTTTTCGCTAGTGATGATGTCCACCCAGCCTTGTTCGTCACTCTTCTGGCCATCGGTCATGAAGAAAATGATGTCCGGCTTCGGGTTCGCGTTCAGCGCCATCAGTAGGCCGCTGCCCCAGTTCGTTCCGCCGGGATTATCTGCCTCCTGAACGATCTTCCGGCTATCCGCCAGATTGAAGGGCGAGGCCAAAAGATAAGCAAAATTGGGTATCTTTGCCTTCTTCCATTCGTCCGAGGAAATACTCCAACGGAACTTCTCAAACGCGGTGGACTTCTTCGGATCGATCGTGTTATGCGGCCAGGCAAAGTCGGAGAAAAACAGGATCTGATACTGCGTACCGGAGGGTACCCGGCCCAGACTTTTGACGAGCTCCTTTTTTAGCACATCAAAGCGACTCGTACCACCCTCACCGACCTGAGACATCGAGGCGGAGACATCCACCACGAAGACCACCCGCCGGCCAAAAGCCGTCTGGCCGAGGAAGCTGAACATGCCGCCCTTGCCAATGCCCGCGCCGAAGCCACCACCACTTCCTCCTGCGCCCATGCCTGCATTCAGCCCGAGGCCGCCGGAGAGCTTTCCCAGTTCCATGCGCTCCGTCATGCCGGAAAGGTTCAGAGAGTCCATTTCCATCTCCGGGAGTTGAACGTCGGCCGTGATGGACTGCACCGTCACTCGCGACATCGGCTTGTTCTTGAGCCAAGTGTTCTTCTTCTGCCTTACCTTATGCTCCAGCGCCTCGGAGGCTGCCGCGGACTGTGGGCTACCGCCGGGCAAAAAGTCCACCTGCTTGTCCATCACATGGCGCACGGTGATCGCTGCTCCGAGGAGCAAAATGAGCGCATGAATGCCTACGCTAACCCCGAGTGAGCTGGCACCGATTTTCGCTTTCCAGTCCTGCCACCAGCGGCGGCGCTTTTCTTCCACGGTGAGAGGCTCCTCGGGCACGACTTCGGGTTTTGGAGGCTGCGGGATCTCTGAGACCTTCGCTTCCACCTTCTCATCCTTCCTCAAGGGCAACACCTCAGACTTCGGAGCCAGGACCGGTGGCGGTTCATCCGCTTTTTCTTCAGCCTTCAGGGCTAGCGTCTCGACATGTTCCACCCGTGGCGGCTGAATGAAGATGACAGGTGCCTCTTCCAAAGGTTTTGGCGCTTCCACGAATACTTCCGGCTTGGGAAAGAACTCCGGCTCAGGCTCCACGGCCTTCATCTCAGGCTCGGGCATATGCACCGGCTCCGGTTCAGCGGGCGAAGCCGCCACCTTCCGCGTGCTTTGATACTCATGCCACTTTTCATCGCGATCGATGAGGTCATCGTCGTCCACGTCTGCCACGGTAGGCAGGGCGCTCAAATCAATGTCGTGGCGGGCGTGGCGGCTCATTCGGAGTTCGGGTGGCGACTTTCGAGCCTTTCCGCATCCGTTCAACGGGCATTCTTCGCGGCTCATTAGCCGTGAGAGTGATAAAACTACTGTTGAGGCGCTTCTGCAGCCTTCGGCACGGCAGGAGCAATCGGTGCTTGAATCACAATGGGAGCAGGAGCGGGCGTGAGTTGCACCGCTGGCGGCGGCATCTGTTGCCAGTAAGGCATCGGCGGGCGTTCCGTCTGCGCTTTGATCAGCAGCCAGAAGAGAAAGGCCAGCACCAAGGCCACCAGCTTCTCACGCCAGTTGCAGACGAGCATGTTGCTAAATCGTGTGCCCCAGTTCATGGCCCTCCTCCTTGTCTTTTTTCACCAGCGTTCCATCGCGATTGCTGTCACCGGAAAGGATTTCATTGATGCGCTGCCGCAGCTCGTCCGGTTCGAGATCGTGCTCCAGCTTGCCCTGATAGCAGAGTGACAAAGCCCCCGTCTCCTCACTCACCACGAGGGCGATGGCATCCGTCTCCTCCGTGATGCCCATGCCAGCGCGATGACGCAGGCCGATGGCGCGATCCTGGATGTCTCGCTGGCTCACGGGAAAAACGCAGCCCGCACTGGCGAGGCGGCCCTGATCAATGATCAGCCCCCCATCATGCAGCACGGTCTTCGGGTGGAAAATCGTCGCGATGAGCTCGGTGGAGATCGCCGCGTCGATCTCCACACCGGATTCGGCATAGAGTTTGAGATCAATGCCACGCTTCAGAGCAAACAACGCTCCACACCGCCGTGAAGAAAGCTGCTGCATGGCCTCCATCAGCAGATCGAGCGCCTCGGGATCAGGTCGGTTAAAGGAGAACATCCGGCTGCTACCCAGCTCCGCCAGCACACGGCGCAGCTCCGGCTGAAAGAGCACCACCAGCGCGATGGCAAGGAAGACGGACACCCGCTGCAACAGCCAGGTAATGACCTCCAACTCCAACAGCAGCGAGATCAGCGCCAAGCTCAAAAGCAGAATGAGCAATCCCGTCAGGATGCGGGCACCACGCGTGGCACGGAAGAAGAGATACCCATGATACGCCAGCGCGGCGAGGATGAGGATCTCCACGCCGTCGCGCCAGTGCGTTGTCAAAAAGTTCCACATGCGGTCAAGTGCCGCCCATGATGCCGCTCACGCCGCTTTTGGCAAAAGGAAGGTGAACCTCTCTGGCCTACTTCTTCGCTTTGTTTGGGATCTGCGGCTTCGCTTCGGGATGCTTGGCCAGAAGCTTGCGAAGCTCCGCAAGCACTTCGGGCTGCTCGGCGGCGAGGTTCTTGGTTTCGGCGGGATCGTTCTGGTAATCGTAGAGTTCGAAAACGGCGGTCTCGGGTGCTGCACCGGGCTTTTTCCATTCCACGAGGCGATGCCGCGCCGTGCGAATCGCACGGCCGATGAGTCCCTGTGGCCGCGGATACACATGAAGAACATGGTCACGCGTGCTCGCAGACGGATCGGCGAGCACTTGGGCAAAGCTGCTGCCATCGACCAGCTTGGGCGCGGGAAGTTTCGCCAACTCGGCAAGCGTCGGATAGATGTCACAGGTCTCGATGAGCGCTTCGGTGCGCTTTCCACCCGCAATGCCGGGCGCAGCGACGATGACGGGAATTCGCGCCGCCTGTTCATAATTCGAGTGTTTGCACCACATGCCGTGATCACCCAGGTGCCAGCCGTGATCCCCCCACAGCACGATGATCGTGTTTTCGGCCAAGCCATTCGCGTCGAGCGCATCGAGCACCTTGCCGAGCTGCGCATCCATGTAGCTCGTGGCGGCATAGTAGCCGTGGATGAGGTGACGAGCCTGCTCGGGCGTCACCGGGCCTTTTTCAGGCATGTCTTTGTATTGTCGCAATTCACCCCACGAGGTCGGCGCAAAGCCTGGAGCACCTTCGGGCGCTTTTTGAAGTTCCGGCAGCTTGAAGGCCGCGGCCTCGTAGAGGTCCCAATACTTCTTGGGAGCCACAAACGGCAGGTGAGGCTTCAAAAAGCCGACGGCGAGGAAAAAAGGCTTCTCCGGCTTCGCCTTGGCCGCCGCGAGACGCTTGATGGCCTCCTCGGCGATGATGCCATCACCGTAGCGATTGTCCGGCACATCAGCATTTTCCGTGGCAGCACCACGAGGCAGCTTCCAGGCCTCCTTTTTGTTCTCAAACAACGCCTGCTCGCGGGTGGACTCCGGCGGATTGTTCTCCGACAGCGCATAGCTGATCGTCTTCGGGCTGAAGTGCGGCACGCTCCACGAGGCCTCGTCATTCACATTGCCATGGCCCACGTGGAAGATCTTCCCCAGCGCCTCCGTGCGATAACCCTGCGCCATGAAATGCTGCGGCAGCGTGACGGCATCTGGCACGGCTTGGCGAAAGTTCGTGCTCAATTCGTAAATGCCGAGCGTCTGCGGACGCAGGCCAGTGAGCAGCGTATTCCGCGAAGGCGAGCATACTGCCTGATTGCAAAACGCCTTCTCAAACACCACCCCGCGTGCCGCGAGCCGATCCATGTTCGGCGATTTCACGATCTTATCGCCATAGCAGCCGAGCACGGGCTTCAAATCATCCACGCAGATGAGCAGCACGTTCGGTTTGGAAGCCGCCACGAGCGTGGAGGAGAAACAAAAGAAGGAGAGAACGAGATGGCGAAACATAGACCCGAAGGTGATTACCCCACATACCGCTCCCGCAGATGCGCCACATGCCATTTGGCATCCGTCGCCTTGCCGGTGGCCGCCTGCATGATCTCCGTGGGCGTTAAAGCCGCGCCATAAGCATGCACGTGATCACGCAGCCACTTCAACAGCGGCGCGTAGTCGCATTTCTCCAGGCCGGTGGCGATCTTCTTGTTCTTCTTCGCCGTCGCGAAAAGCTGGGCGGCATTGAGATTCCCGAGCGTGTAGGTGGCGAAGTAACCGAGCCCTCCCATGCTCCAATGAATGTCCTGCAAGCAGCCTCGGCGATCATCCGGCGGCGTGAGGCCGAAAAGATCGCGAAACTCCTCGTTCCACACCTTGGGCACGTCTTTGACCGCCAGCTCCCCCTTCACCAGACGACGCTCGATGCCAAAGCGCAGCAGGATGTGCAGGTCATACGTCGCCTCATCGGCCTCCACGCGAATGAAACTGAACTCACTGCGCAGCATCTCCTTCATGAAGGCATCCAGCTTCACCTTCTTCAGATGCGGGAAGAGCTCCTTCGCGCGTGGTAGCCACTTCGCCCAGAAGGTGCGGCTGCGGCCCACATGGTTCTCCCATAGGCGGCTCTGCGATTCGTGAATGCCCAGCGAGGCCGCGCTGCCGCTCGGCAGGCCGTAATCGAGTCCCGGCAGACCCTGCTCATACAAACCGTGACCCGCCTCGTGCATCACACCGAAGAGCGACGAGAGAAAATCGCTCTCATCATACCGCGTCGTGAGCCGCACATCCCCCGCACCCAGCGTCGTGCAGAAAGGATGCGCCGTCGTGTCGATACGCCCGGCCTCAAAGTCGAAACCAAGGCTCTCCGCGATCTCGCGGTTCAGAATCTGCTGCTTCTCAATCGGGTAGCGTCCCTTCAAAACACCCGGTTTGACCTTCTTCGACTTCGCCACAGCTGCACGGGCGATTTCCGCCAGTTGCGGACGCAGCTTCTCAAACAGCGCCGCCACCTCGCGGGTCTTCGCGCCGCGTTCGTAGAGGTCCAGCAGTGCATCGTAAGGCTCGTCCGCGTAGCCAAAGAGGTCCGCCTTCCGCCTCGCGATGCTCAGCAAATGCTCCAGATGCGGCGCAAACATCGCGAAGTCCGATTTCTCCCTCGCCTCCGCCCACGCCGCCTTCGCGTGCGTGGCGGTCTCGCTCTCTTCTTGAACCAGTTTGGAGGGCAGCTTCGTCGCCCGATCAATGTCACGACGCAGGCCACGCACATTCGCCGCTTGGGTGGGCGTCTCCGGCATCTCCGTCTCGGCTTTATCGAGCAGCTTGCGAGTCTTCGCGGAGGTTAAAAGGCCATGCGCCTTGCCCGTGAGGTAAGACATCTGCCGGGCGCGGAAATCCAGCGCCTTGGCAGGCATGTAAGTTTCCTGATCCCAGCTCAGCACCGCCTCCGAGGAGGTCAGCAGCGAGATTTCCGAGACGATTTCACAAAGCGATTGGTAGGCGAACATGGTGCCATGCTCTGGCAGCACCGCTGAGAACGATCAAGAGCGGATTCAGCCATTTCGCTGCTCCAACAGTTCTCGATGTCTTCTACGGCTTGCGGCAGGACCACGACAGACTTCATGCGCGTCCCAGGCGCTGCTTGAGTTCGTCGAGCGTGAGGAAGTTCACGCCGCCAGCCTCAACCTGGGCGAGCCGTCCCGCGAGGATTTTGCCATGCCATGCTGGCGAAGAGATTTCATCACGAGTCGTCGCGAGCGAATCCCAAAGCAGTTCCATGGCTTGAACGCGTTCGGAAGTGGTCATGCGTTCGACAGTATCGGCGGTGATCATACCACGATTCTATCCACCTGCCCCGCCACGGTCAATTCCTCCTTCACCAGTCGCTTTGGCAGTAGCCACCTCCCGCGCTCGTGCTATGGCTGCCGTCCGCTATGTCCGCCGCTCCCTCTCCTGCCACGCCTCCGCGTTCGAATCGTGCCGTCCGCCTCTTCCTGGGTCTCGTCTGCTTCCTCGCGGGCGCGGCCATCATGGTGATCGAAATCAGCGCCTTCCGCCTGCTGGCACCTTACTTTGGCAACACCGTCTTCACTTCCACGGCGCTCATCGGCGTCATCTTGGTGGCATTCAGTGTCGGCGGCTATCTCGGTGGCTGGTTGGCAGATCGAAAGATGGCGCTCGACCTCATCGGCTGGCTGCTGGCCGGCGCCGCGGTGCTCACGCTGTTCATTCCAGCGCTGCACGCAGCCTTCAGCCTGCGTCTCAGTGCGGGCGGTGTCATCAGCGGCCCGGTGATGATCTCGCTCATTCTCTTCTCGGTGCCCGGTGTGCTACTCGGAGCCGTTTCACCAGCCTCCGTGCGCTTTTACAGCCTGGCGGACAAAGACAGCCACATCGGTGCCTCGGCAGGCACGATCAGCATGCTCGGCTCGCTTGGCAGCTTCGTCGGCACCTTCTTCTCCGGCTTCTTCCTGCTGCCGAGCTTTGGCGTGAAGAGCATCTTCCTCGCCGCAGGCCTCGTCTTGCTGCTGCTGGCTGCGGCGGCCTTTGTGATGGCTCGGAATTCACTCAAGCAGCAGCTCCCCATCGTGCTCAGCGGCCTCCTCGCCGGCTTCATCGGCTGGCAATCGCAGCCACAGGCCATGAAGGACGTCCTCTACGAGCACGAGAGCGTCTATCACCACATCCGCGTGCTCGAAAACGGCGAGAAGCCGTATCGCTACCGCGTGCTGATGCTCGATTCCACCCAGGAAGGCGGCATGAATGCGGACAGTGGCGAACTCACGCTTCCCTACCAGGAATACTGGAAGCTCGCCCTGCTGCGTGAATCCGAAAAGGTGAACAGCGCCCTCTTCATCGGCGCGGGAGCCTTTGGCATGCCGGAGAATGTCTCGCGTGATTTCCCGGAAGCCAGCGTCGATGTCGTCGAGATCGACCCGCAGGTCATCGAGGTGGGTAAAAAGTTCTTCAAGCTCGACGAGCATCCCAAGGTGAAGGCGCACGCGGCGGATGCGCGACGTTTCCTGAACCTCGCCGCAGACAAAAAATGGGATCTCGTCTTTGGCGATGCCTACAACGGCCGTCACGCCATTCCATCGCATCTCGCCACGCAGGAGTTTTTCCAGCAGATCGCCGATCACCTCACGCCGGACGGCGTTTACATCATGAACATCATCGCCAGCGTCAACGGCCCGCAGTCCGAGCTCACCGCCGGCATCCTCTCCACCCTGCGAAACGTCTTTCCGCACATCCAAGTCTTCGGTGCTGGTGGTCGCCCGGATCAAACGCAGAACGTCATCTTGCTCTGCGGCCGTCAGGACCTCAGGCCGCGCTTCATGGACCGCTACTTTGCCAAAGACTCCTGGCAGCAGCGCCTCACCAGCCGCCTCATTCCCACCGGCCAGCTACCGAAGCCCGGCATCGCCTTCACCGATGATCACAACCCCGTCGATGCCATCATCGCACGAGGTCTGCTGGAGTAGTTAAGGTGATCACCCAATGTGCGCCGCATACGCTGCGGCCGTCATGAGCTTCTCCACCTCGGCTGGATTCGAGGGCTTAATCTTGAAGATGTAGCCACCGAGGTAAGGATCGGTGTTGATGAGGCCGGGCTCGTTTTGCAGCGCCTCGTTCACCGCCACGATCTCGCCACTGACGGGTGCATAAATGTCGCTCGCGGCCTTCACGGATTCGATCACGCACACCTGCTGGCCTGCCGTCACCACGGCTCCCACCTTCGGCAGATCGACAAAGACGACGTCCGTCAGTTCCGCCTGCGCATGATCCGTGATGCCCACTGGCGCGGGATCCTGCATCGGGTCGATCCATTCATGGGAGTCACGGTAGCGGAGATTGTCGGGGATGTTGCTCATGGGTGGGTGGAGTTAGGCTTTGCGATAAAACGGCTTCTTCACGATTTCAGCCGGGAATTGGCGGCCGCGCACTTCAATTTCAATCTGGGTACCAAGAATGGCGATGGCACTCGGCAGGTAAGTCATGCCAATGCCGCCGCTGAGAGAGGGGGATTGCGTGCCGCTGCACACCTCGCCCACGATTTGCCCGCCGTGGAGCACCGAATAGTGCGGACGCGGCGGCGGAGCCGTGCCCGTCATGCGAAAGGCCGCCAGCTTGTCCGGCATGCCATTGGCTTTTTGCGCCGCGAGAGCTTCACGACCCGTGAAATCCCCTTTCTCCATCGCCACGAAGAAACCGAGCCCGGCCTGGAGCGGCGTGCGTTCCTCGCTGAGGTCGTTTCCATAAAGCGGGTAGCCCATTTCGAGGCGCAGCGTGTCGCGTGATCCGAGGCCGCAAGGGACGCCGCCTTCGGCTTTGACCGCATCGACGATGCTGCGGAACCAGGTGACCGCTTTTTCAATCGGGACAAAGAACTCAAAGCCATCCTCGCCAGTGTAACCCGTGCCGCAGAGCCACATCGGACCGTTTTCCGTCATACTGATGAGGATCGTGTTCTTCTCGGGATAGGGAGCGCTTTTCTCAAACACCCGCTGAAACACCTCGCGACTGCGTGGTCCCTGCACCGCGAGGCCGGCGGTGAAGTCGCTCGCATTCGCCATCATCACGTCATCCTCCTCGGTGAGCTGCTTTTCGAGCTGCTCCCAGTCCGCATCAATGCGGGAGGCATTCACGACGAGAAAAAACTCCCGCTCACTTGTGCGGTAGGCGATCAAATCATCCACCACGCCGCCCTTGTCATTGAGCAGCAGCGTGTATTGGCCCTGGCCCGGAGAAAGCTTCGACACATCATTCGTCAGCGTGCGGTTCAAAAAAGCCGCCGCACCTTTGCCGCTCACGAGAAGCTGACCCATGTGAGAAATGTCGAACACGCCGGCGGCATTCCGCACCGCCTTGTGTTCCTCCACGATGCCCGTGTATTGCACCGGCATCTCCCAGCCCGCGAAAGGCACCATGCGGCCTCCGAGTTCGAGATGCACATCGTGAAGCGGCGTTCGGCGGAGGGAGGTGGATTCAGTCACAGCCCGCGCATCGTGGGAAGCGGCTGCCTTTTGTCAAACCACCCCGCCGCGATACTCGCCCGGTGCCACACCCACCCAGCGGCGGAAGACGCGGGAGAAAATCGCCGCGTTCGCATAGCCCACACTGGCCGCCACGACCTCCAGCTTGTCGTTTTCGCGTTCTAGGAGACGACGCGCCAGCTCCATGCGCAGGCAGGTGAGGTGCTGCATCGGGCTGCGGCCCAGTTCCTTCATGCAGAGGCGGCGCAGATGCTCCGGGCTGCAATGACTGCGGTGCGCCAGCTCCGCCAGCGTCCAGTCACGACGCAAATCCTGCTCCACATCGGCCCACAGCTTCGCCACACGCGGTTCTTTGCTCCGCCACGGCTGCGCGATGCGGCGGATGGTGCCATGGAGCAGCTCCAGCCAGTGATGCAGCATGCGCGGCTCCTTTTCACACTCCCATTCAGCCCGCAGGCCACTGATGATGCGCCCGATCTCCTCCGCCTGCGCCACCGGCATCACCGGCGACGCCGCACCGACGACCGGCGTCACAAAACTCGGCTCATCATAGCGCACCCACGCGAAACACCACCTTTCACGCCCTTTTGCCTCGAAGGCATTCAGCACCCTCGGCGGCGCCAGGCACACCATGCCCGGCTTCACCCGCTGCCAGCGTCCATCGAGCAAAATCGAGCCCTCGCCGCTCACACAGGCCATCACAAAACTCCCCTCTGGCGTCATCCGCACCCGCCGATACGGCGGCAACGCCTCATCCATGCCCAGCCTAGCGATGCGGTGCGTGCTCATTTCCGCACAATCACACGCCTCGATCACCCAGCGGCGGGTTTTCGGCCCGTCGATGGTGGTTTCAGCCAGATCACCCTTGGTTTGCATCTCCGCATTAAAGACCACTCCACCGTTCTGTCACGCACAGGTGCATTTCAGGCATGACACCGTGCATGCGTTCCTGCTAGCCTGCGTGCTTCATTCCGTATTAACACCATGCGCCTCGCCCTCCTCTTCGCCCTTTGCCCTTTGCTCTTCGCTGCCGTCCACGCGGAACCCATCAGTCTCTTCGACGGCAAAACACTCGACGGCTGGGACTTTGATCCCGCCATGTGGCGTGTCGAGGACGGCGTCATCACTGGCGGCTCCACGACGGAGAAGATCAAAAAGAACGACTTCATCAGCACGAAGCAGTCCTACATGAACTTCGAGCTGAAGCTCAAAATCAAGGTCAGCGGCGATCCGAAGACCGGCATGCTGAATAGCGGCATCCAGATCCGCAGTGTGCGTGAGGGCAGCGCCATGAGCGGTTATCAGGTGGACTGCGGCGCGGGCTGGTTCGGCAAAATCTACGACGAGCACCGCCGCAACAAAGTCATCTGGGCACCCACGCCCGAGCAGCAGGCCGCGCTCGACAAGGCCATCGACGTCTTCGGCTGGAACGAATACCGCATCCGCGCCGAAGGCCCGCGCATCCAGACCTGGATCAATGGCGTCCACTGCATGGACTACACCGAGACCGATCCGAACATCGCCCTCGACGGCCACATCGCCCCGCAGGTGCATAGTGGCGGCGTTTGCCTCGTGCAGGTCAAAGAGGTCACCATCGAAGAACTCCCCGTCACCCCCGGCGCTCCGACTTGGCAGACCGTCAAAAAGGTCAATCACGTCAATACAGTCAAACCCACCCCTAAACGCGACATTTCCTACAACGACGTCCAAGGCACCTCCAAAACCGCCGAGGAGCAGCAAAAGCTCTTCCACCTGCCAGAAGGCTACGAAATCGAACTCGTCGTGCAGGAAAGCGAAGGCCTGGGCAAATTCGTCAGCGTTTATTTCGATCAACGCGGCCGCCTGTGGACGCAGACCGCGCTGGAGTATCCCGTCGATTCGAATGAAAACCCCGCTGCCGCCGAGGCCGTGTATGCGGGCAAGGGCAAGGACAAAGTGCTCGTCTATCCGCGGGAGTCTTTGAACGCGAAGATTCCCGCAGGTGGACTCACGAATCCCACCGTCTTCGCCGACGGCCTCGCCATCCCGCTCGGCATCCTGCCCTGGGGCGCGGGCGATACCTGCTACGTGCAGCACGGCCACGATTTGAAGCTCTACAAAGACACGAACGGCGACGGCAAAGCGGACACCTTTGACGTCGTTCTTACCGGCTTCGGCGTGCAGGACTCGCACCTCTTTCCGCATCAGTTCACCCGGGCCCCCGGCGGCTGGATCTGGATGGCGCAGGGCCTTTTCAACAACAGCAAAGTCCACAAACCCGGCAGCGATGTCGTGGTCGATTGGCCCAAGTGCAGCATGGCCCGCATGCGGCCCGACGGCAGCGAGTTCGAGGTCATCAGCACCGGCCCGAACAACATCTGGGGCCTCGTCATCACCGGCGAAGGCGAGACCTTCATCCAGGAGGCGAACGACTACGGCTACCCCGTCATGCCCTTCCACGAATACGCCTACTACCCCGGCGGCATGGAGGCATTGAAGAAGAGCTACCAGCCCGATTTCCCGCCCCAGGCCGAGTTCCGCATGGGCGGCACGGGCTTGAGCGGTCTCGCGCTGATTGAGAGTGGCACGCTCTCTCCGAAAGTGGTTTCGTCTTCAGCCGATTCTTCCATACCTGCGGCTAAAGGCACAGCCACTTACTCGATGGGCGTCGCCAATCCCATCACCTCCAAGATTCAAACCATCGCCATGCACCGCGACGGTGCGTATTGGAAGCTCGCCCAGCTCCCCGACCTCATCACCTGCGACGATCCTTTCTTCCGCCCCGTCGCCCTCACCAACGGCCCCGACGGCTGCATCTACATCGTCGATTGGTATAACAAGATCATCTCCCACAACGAGGTCCCGCGGGCGCATCCTGATCGTGACAAGACGCGTGGACGCATTTGGCGCGTGAAGCCCAAGTTCGTAGTTCGGGCTTCAGCCCGTTCTGGAACCGCCGAAGAACGGGCTGAAGCCCGAACTACCAGCGAAATCCCCGACTTCACCAAACTCAGCACCGAGGAGCTTGTCGCGTCGCTTGGTCAAGAGCCAGTCGCGAAGGCGCATCTCGCATGGCAAGAGCTACTCGATCGCAAACAGCTCCCGCAGACCCATTTCGCCGCTCAGGAGTATCTCGCCAGCAGCCAATTCAGTCAGATCAGTCAGATCGGTCGGAATCTGTCCGATCAAACCATCGCAGCCCTCCTCGCCTGCGCCAAACCCAGCCTCCCCAACGGCCCCACCATCGCCTCCTCCCGCGTTGCCAAGCAGCTCCCCGTGCGCGAGGCCTATGACCGCGAGTTCGAGCGCTTCCTCGTCCGCATGTTTCTGGAGCGTCATCCCGACCTCGTCGCGAAGTTCCTCGACTCCGAAGCCGCTACGAAGCTGCCCGTGGAGGCCCGCGTGCTCGCCTCGCTCGCATTGGAACCAAAGGCCAGCGCCTCCCGCGTCGCCAAACTGCTCCCTCAGCTCGACCGCGCCCCGAATGACGAAGAACTACTCTGCCTCGCCCAGTTCCCCGCCGAAGCTGGTGTCGGCAAGGCTCTCCAAGCACTCCTCACCCACGAAAAATCCCGCGCCGCCGTCGCCGAGAAGCTACTAGCCCAGCGCACGAAGCTCGATGCGAAGCAGATCGCGCCGCTGCTAAGTGAAACGGCGAAGCAGATGGTGCTGGCAAGTGATGCGGGCACTCCTGCCCGCAATGAAAACGCATCCGCTGCGGGCAAGAGTGCCCGCATCACCTTGGGGCTTCAGCTTATCAGCGGCTTCCAGCTCACGGCGCTCGAAGCAGACTTGGTGTCGCTCGTCAAGGAAGCCAAAGACAAAAGCAACATCCTCACCACCCTCCGCGATCTCCGCAGCGCCGAACCCGATCTCTTCGCCTCCCTCGCCCAATCCGATCCCGATCCTCTCACGCGCGATGCCGCGCTCGAAGCCCTCGCCGCGTCGCGCTCACCGGATGCCGCCACGAAGCTTCTCGCGCTCTATCCTTCACTTCAACCGCAGCAGCGCCGCAGCGCCCTGAACGCCCTCTCCAGCAGCAAAGCCGGCGCGAAGACCATCGTCACTGCCTTGCTCGACAAAACGCTCCCCCAAGCCGACCTCGACGGCCCCACCGTCGAACGCCTCGCCACCGTGCTCGGCGATGATCCCGCCATCGCCAAACTCCAGCAGCAGCTCGGCGGCATCTTCCGCGAGGTCTTGCTGCTCGACGGCCAGGACACCGCGTGGGTTGATTCCAAGATCACGCTCGATGGCCCCTTCACCGTCGAGACTTGGGTTCGCCTCGCGCCGAACATCGGCAACGATGACGACATCCTCGGTGCCCCCGGCGGACCTGAGATGAACTTCTTCCAGTCCAAGTTCCGCGTCTTCGGCGGCCCCGAGTTGCGCGATGTCTGCACCTCCACCAAACCCATGACGCCCGACCTTTGGACCCACATCGCCATCACCCGCGATGCGAAAGGCATCATCCGCATCTACCAAAACGGCGAACTCGACGCCACCGCCACCAAGCCCGCACCCGCCAAATGGGAAAACTGCCGCATCGGCTGGAGTGGCCCGAAAGGCGGCACTGAAGGTGTCATGACCGAGTTCCGCGTCTGGAAGCGCGAGCGCACCGCGCCGGAGATCCGCGCTAACTTCGACCGCATCCTCGCATCAGCCGAAGGCATGACGCGCTATGACTCCAAATGGGGTAAGTTTGAAAAAGGTGCCCGCATCGCCAAAACCATCGACACCCCGCCGCTACTCACGGAAGAAGCCGCGAAGGCCCTCGACACAAAATTCGCCAAATTCACCGCCTTGGCACCCAAAGGCAATGCTGCGAACGGAAAAGCCCTCAGCGCCCTCTGCATGGCCTGCCATCAGATCGGCAGCGCCGGCGGTCAAATCGGCCCCAACCTCTCTGGTGCAGGCGCGATGGGCCTGGAGGCCGTCTTGCGCAACATCCTCACGCCGAATGCCGCCATGGAGCCCGGCTACCGCATCTACCGCGTCGAAATGAAAAACGGCGACCTCATCGACGCCTTCTTCGTCAGCGAAGACAAAGACGCCGTCGTCATCCGCCAAGCCGGCCTCCCCGACCGCCGCGTCCCCAAAACCGACATCCGCAGCACCCAATTCATCCGCCGCTCTTTGATGCCCGAAGGTCTCCTCGATGCCTTGCAGGACCAGCAAGTCGCCGATCTGCTCGCGTATCTGATGACGCTGAAAGGTTAGCTCCAAGGAGAGGCACTTGCCAAGTGCCGCATCAAGGAGACGGACTTGCCAAGTCCGCCTTCCAAACCGGGACTTGGCAAGTCCCGCTCCTTGATTCACGCTCATGCCATGAAGTTCTTCAATCCCTTCGAAGACATCCGTGTCACGAGGAACAACCTGCCGCACTGGCAGCAGCCGGGAGCGGCTTACTTCATCACCTTTCGCCTGGCGGATTCACTGCCGACCGACATGCTGCACGATCTAGAACAGGCGCGTGACCGCTGGCTTCACCTTCACCCGCTGCCGTGGTCGCCAGTGGTCGAAACGGAATATCACAGGCTCTTCTCCGCCCGCATCGACCAATGGCTGGATGATGGGCATGGCTCCTGTGTCCTGCGTCAGCCGGACCTTCGCGAGGCCGTTGTCGAATCGCTCACCTACTTCGATCAGCAGCGGTATGAACTGCTCTCCTATGTGATCATGCCGAACCACGTTCATGCACTCATGATGCTGCATCCAGACTGGCTGCTCGAAAAGGTGCTCTTCACTTGGAAGCGCCGCACGGCAGGTGTGATCCACGAGAAACTCGGGCTTCAAGGTCAGTTTTGGCAGCACGACTACTTTGATCGACTCATTCGCGATGGCGATCACCTCCGGAATGTCGTTCGATACATCCGGAGGAATCCCGCCAAGGCGCATCTCACGCCGGACGAGTTCGCACTTTGGGAGAGTGAACTCGCGAAGTCGGTGCAGTGACAAGGAGCCGCACTTGCCAAGTGCCACATCAAGGAGCCGCACTTGCCAAGTGCGCTTATCAAAAACCGGGACTTGGCAAGTCCCGCTCCTTGAATGTGAACGCTCCTTGGAATAAGCCCACCCCATGTCCTCCACCAACCCCGAAACCGCCTCCAAGCCCGCTGCGCTAGCCGACTTGGAGATCAAAGATGCGCAGCTCATCTTCAACCATGTGTGGAAGCAGCTCGAAGCCGATTACGGCCGCGTGAATCTGCGCTTTCCGAAGGAGCTGATCCTGCTCGGTGGGGCACCGGGAGCGGGTAAAGGCACGAACACGGATTTCATCCGCCAGGTGCGCGGCATTGATGCGCAGCCCATCATCGTCAGCGCCTTGCTCGACACGCCGGAGGCCCGTGAAATCAAAGCCCGCGGCGGCATGGTGGGAGATCGCGAGGTCGTGGGCATCCTCATGCGCAAGCTGCTGGAGCCCCAGCAGCAGAATGGGGCGATCCTCGACGGCTTCCCGCGCACGAAGGTGCAGGTGGAGTGCCTCAAGATGCTCTTCGACAAGATGGTGCGCCTGCGCCGCGACTTTCTCGACACACCGGACGCGGCGCATTTCAAGCAGCCCATCTTCCACATCATGGTGCTCTTTGTCGATGAGGCCGAAAGCATCGCCCGACAGCTCAAGCGCGGCCAGGAAGTGCTCGTGCACAACGCGGAGGTTCGCAGTTCCGGCCTCGGCCAGCTGTGGGAGGAGCGTGCCACCGACTTCGATGCCGCGCTGGCTCGCAACCGCTACAAGGTCTTCAAAGAGAAGACCTACGATGCGCTCGTCTCGCTGAAGGAGATCTTCCACTACCACTTCATCAATGCGCAGGCTCCGCTGGAGCTGGTGCAGGAAAACATCGTCAAAGAGCTGGAGTATCAAAGCTCGCTCGAACTCGATCCGCGCACCTTTGACCTCCTGCGCAAGCTGCCGCTCGCCAGCGAGATCATCCGCCATGCTCGGCAGGACCTCGTGCGCCGTTTGGACGCCTACAAGGTGGAGAAAACGGAGCTGATGGAAGCCGTCGTTGCCTTCATCGAGACGAAAATGATGCCCATCATCGTCCGCCACGCCATCTCCGGCCGCGCTGACATCAACACGGAGGACAAGCTCTTCCACGACCCCGAAGCCCTCGCCATCCTCATCGACATTTTCTCCGAACGCGGCTTCCACGCCAAGACCGACGTCCACGTCATCGAGATCCCCGACCGCTTTGATCTTCAGACCGGCAAGATCGAATGCCGAAAGAAGAAGGTTTTCCGCATCGCTGTGCAATTCAAAGGCTCGGAGATTCGCCGCGGCTGATGACCAAGGAGAAGCTTGTCATTTGCTTCGCGAGTCATACCTTCACCCCATCATGGTCGCCCTAGCCTCCAAATCCGTGAAAACCGCCCGGCGCAGTGCCTCGCCAAGGTCGCGCCAGACTGGTGTTGTGCAGCAGGAGTCGCGTCCCCTCCCGCCGCCGCAGCCCTTTCGCTTCACGGTGAAGGATTACTACCGCCTCGGCGAGATCGGCATCCTCAAGGAGGACGATCGCGTGGAGCTCATTCAAGGAGAAATCGTCATGATGCCACCCATCGATATTACCCACGCTCAAAGCACTGACCGGTCGTTCAAGAGTCTGTTTCGCAGCTTGGGAGAGAAGTTTGACGTTCGTTGTCAGTTGCCCGTCAGGCTCGGCCAGGTGAGCGAGCCCGTGCCAGATGTTTCCATCGTTAAAGCGCAGAGCTACCGGGTCAACCATCCGACTGCTGCTGAAACACTTCTGATCGTAGAGAATTCAAACACCTCCCTTAAAGATGATCTCGGCCGCAAAAAGCTGATGTATGCCGCCGCGGGCATTCCTGAATACTGGGTGGTCGATTTGAATGCGCGAGTGCTGCACGTCTTCGCCCGCCCAAAAGGTGGCGACTACCGCGATCACCGCGTTCATGAGGAGAAGGAAACCGTTCAAAGCATCACCTTGAAGCCTCTGAAGGTCAAAGTGGCGGAGCTGCTGCCGTGAGGTGGACCAAGCCGGGACTTGGCAAGTCCCGCTCCTTGAACGAGCACATGACCTGATGCCTCCCTCCCGTCTCGATTTTCAACTGCAAGCGCGTGCCAGCGGCTCGCGGGCGCGTGCAGCGGCGTTTCGGACGCTGCATGGCGTGATTCAGACACCGCTGTTCATGCCGGTGGGCACGCAGGCGACGGTGAAGGCACAGACGCCGGAGTCGCTGGCAGCATCGGGATCGCAGATTTTGCTGGCGAACACCTACCACCTGCTGCTGCGGCCGGGATCGGAGGTGTTTGAGAAGATGGGCGGCATTCATCGCTTCATGAAATGGCCCGGCTCGGTGCTCACGGACTCGGGCGGCTACCAGATCTTCTCGCTGCCGCACTCGCGGTCGATGACGGAGAAGGGCGCGGTGTTTCAAAGCTATGTCGATAACCGCCGCATCCTGCTGAGCCCTGAGCTGAGCATCCAGACGCAGCGCAGCATTGGCAGCGACATCATGATGGTACTCGACCAGTGCATCCCGAGCACGGCGGATGAAAAAACGGCGCGGAAGGCTCTTCAAGTCACGCAACGCTGGGCGGCACGCAGTCTCGCGGCACGCGAGGACTCGCCACAATCGCTCTTCGCCATCGTGCAGGGGGCGCTGTATCCTCATCTGCGGAAAGAGAGCGCCGCCGGACTGGTGACGATGCCGTTCGATGGCTTCGCCATTGGCGGACTGGCGGTGGGCGAGGAAAAACATCAGCGCGAGGATGTGTGCGAGCTCACCGCCGCGCTGCTGCCGGAGGATCGTCCGCGTTATTTGATGGGCGTGGGCATGCCGATTGACCTGCTGGAAGCGGTGCATCGCGGGATGGACATGTTTGACTGCATCATCCCCACGCAGGTGGCGAGGCGCGGCACCGCTTTCACCTCGCGCGGCATCGTCGAGCTGCGGCGCAGCGTTTATAAATTCACTGATGCACCGCTGGATGCCGCCTGCTCCTGTCCGGTGTGCGCCACGCACTCGCGGGCGTATTTGCATCATCTCACGAAGACGCAGGAGACACTCGGCTGGACACTCATCGGCCAGCACAACATCCACTTCTACCACCAGCTCATGCGTGAGATCCGCACGAGCATTCTCGAAGATCGCTTCCTGCCGCTCTATCACGAGAAGCGGGCCATCCTGGCCGAGGAGGACCTCGATCATCCGGTGAAGCCCCCGAAGCGCGGTCAAAGCGCCACGGTGAATGAAATCGGCTGCTACGAGCTTCATGGTTCCTCGATTCGCCATCTCGAAACGGGTGCGGTGGTGCCGACGGAGATCCGCGAGGAGCTTCCTGAACTCATTCGCCTGCTCAAAGCCAAGGGCGATGCGCCGCTGGTGGTTTGGGATGAAGGCCTTGGCGCTGGTGCGGCGGCTTTGTCCGCCATTCTCGCTTATGAAGCGCTAGCGCAAAAGCAGGCCGTGAGGCCGATGCATATCGTAAGCATTGCCAATGATCTCGATGCACTGCGACTCGCTTTGAGCCACAAGAAAATCTTTGGATGGCTACGTCATGGGGCGGCGGATACGCTGATGCATCGCGGAGCCTGGAAATCGCGTTTTTGCCCAGGCTTGAGCTGGAGCCTCGCGAAGGATGCAGAAGCTCCGAAGCCGGATTTGGTGCTGCGGACGTTCCAGATAGCCACCAAGCATGATGCACCAGTGATTGATTGGTTACCCCTCGCTCTTGATTACTGACCCTAGAACATCCTCAGCGGAGCCGCGCAGGGTGCTCCCCTCTCCCCAACCCTCTCCCCGCAAGAGGTCTCAGATGATCGAGGGAAGCCTTTCGCGGGGAGAGGGAGTGCGCTTTCCGGTCCCTCTCCCCGCGAGCGGCATCCGATGACATGACGGCGTGATGCGGGGAGAGGTTAGGTGAGGGGGACAACCCAAGAGGCCTTCCTAGGCGACAGGCGGGAATCTCACCGCCACACGCCTCGCATGCGTGTAAACATTCATCGTCTCGCCGCGGAGGAAGCCGATGAGGGTCTGGCCGGCATCGCGGGCGAAGTCGATGGCGAGGCTGCTGGGGGCGGAGATGGCGGCGACGAGTGGGATGCCGGCAGCGAGGGCTTTTTGGATCATCTCGAAGGAGACGCGGCCGCTGAGGAGCAAAACATGACGGTCGAGCGGCAGGAGGTCGTGCATGAGCGCATGGCCGAGGATCTTGTCGAGCGCATTGTGACGGCCCACATCTTCGCGGGAGACGATGAGGTTGCCTTCGAGGTCAAACACGGCGCAGGCATGCAGGCCGCCGGTCTTGGAAAAAGTCTCCTGGGTGGCACGGAGCTTGTCGGGTAATGAAGCGATCAGTTTCGGTGACACACTCCACTCGGCGGTGACGGGCGGAAACTGGCCGAAGACGCTTTCGATGCTCGCTTTGCCGCACAGACCGCAGCTTGAGGCGCTGAAGACGTGCCGCGTGAGCGAGTCCCAGTTCACCACGGCGCCGCCAAGGAGCACATCGACGACGTTGCCATGCTTGTTATTGACGCTGGGGCATTGGGAGACTTCGAGAATGTCTCGCGGATGCTTCACCACGCCCTCGCTGACGAGAAAACCGGCGGCGAGTTCTTCGTCGTGGCCAGGCGTTCGCATGACGACGGCCACGCTGCGGCCCTCGACGCGGATTTCGAGCGGCTCCTCACGCGCGGCCACATCCGCCACCTCGCGTGAAGCTCCAGCGGCATCCACTTTGAGCACACGCACCTCGGTGATCGTTGGATGGGCGGTTTCCATCAGGTGGACTCCATGAAATCAGCCGGAAGGATGCCCACGGGCACATGACGCGGCTCGGCGATGAGGCGCACGAGCTTGTCGAAGATCTCGCGGCCCTTCACGATCTCGATCTGCACCCGCATGAAGTAGAAGGGCACATCGGCAGGCGGCAGTTTGGGAAAGCGCACGAAGTCCTTTTCGGTCGTGACCATGCAATGCACATCGCGGCGCTGGCAGCGCTCGATGAACTGCGTGATCTCCGGCCCGTGGAAGCGGTGATGATCAGGAAACCGCGCCGTGACCTCCACGCGGGCACCGAGGCGGCGCAGGCCGTTTTCAAAGCTCTCCGGCACGGCGATGCCGCTCAAAGCGCCGACGAATTTTCCGCTCATCTCGTCCAGGCCGAGCTTCGCACCGGTATAAATATCCTCGAAGTGCATCGGGCGGTGGCGGCATTCAATGATCTCGGCGGCCTTGTTGTAACGGCGGATCTGCTTCACGAGATCCTCGCTGTCTCCATCGCTCTTGGTGATGAAGATGTAGCTGGCACGGCGCAGGCTGCGCGGCGGCTCACGCAGCGTGCCGCGTGGGAGCATGTGGCCATTGCTGCCGAAGGGAGCGGTCTTATCGATGAGCACAATGTCATGCCGGTGCTTGAGTTTGAGATACTGCAAACCGTCATCGAGCACCAAAACGTCCGCGCCGAGATGCTTGATGGCATGTGCGCCGGCCTTCACGCGGTTCTTATCCACCACGACGGGCACGCCAGGGCAATTTCGAGCGAGCATGTAGGGTTCATCACCGGCCACATGGGAATCGAGCAGCACCTTCTGGCCATCGCTCACGATGCGCGGCGGGGCTTCCGGCGGCTTTTCGACAAACCCGAACTTCGCGCCGATCCGCTTGAGCAGCGGCGCTTTCTTCTGGCGCTTGCTTTTGTAGCCGCGGCTCAGGATGCACACGCGGCGACCGCGTTCCTGAAGGGCTTTGGCCAGCATTTCGACGACGGGCGTCTTGCCCGTGCCGCCGACGGTTAAATTGCCCACGCTGACGACGGGCACGCCCAGATGGTGATCATGGATGAAGCGCTCGCGGTAGAGCTTCAATCGCAGCGAAACCACACTCGAATAGACGACCGCCAGCACGCGGAAGGCCACACGCAGCAACGAAGCACGAATGCCGCGGCGGTTATGCACCACCACTTCCGTCACAAAGTTTTCGAGGTCTTCCAGAGCTTCCTTCACGAGACGGCACTGGAGCGCAGGACGGGGATGCGCTCAAGCGGGGATGCGGAGGTGTGTTGGTCATGGACCCTGGGTTCTTTTGCCCCTCCCAAATCAACAAGCATTTTTGACCGGCAAAAAGATGTGCGGCAAAAAAGATCATCCAGGAAGTTCGTGCTCTCACCGGGACGGATCGTTCGATGTCCCCTCACCTAACCTCTCCCCGCAAACTCGCCAAGAAGCAGGCGGATACGCCCAGCGGGGAGAGGGACTGAAAAGTGCGCGGCAGGCTGAAGCTGACACGGATCAATCAAGCGTGGATGCGCACTTGCTGGCCCCTCTCCCCGCGATTGGCAGCCGATCACTTCTTCGCTTGATGCGGGAGAGGTTAGGTGAAGGGAACAGAGGAGCCTTTGGCTCAGATTTCGCCGAAGTGTTTTTCGCGCACGTCCACGATGGCATTGAGCATCGTTTCGGCTTCGCCACGGACCTTCGCGTCGAGGCTGCTGGCGCTGCGGTTGAAGCGGCGGTAGAGGAGCTTCAATTGGGCGCGGATCTCATCCTTGCTCATCTTCGGCGTGATCTCGCAGAGTTCCTCGGGCGTTTTCACTTTGGCCGGAGCCGCAGGGGCGGCGTTGCCTTTGGCGACTTGGTTGAGCACACCGCCTTTGGGGGCCTCGGCCGGCTTTTTGACCTCGGTAGCGGGCTTGTGACCGGTGAGGGACTTGGAGAGGGATTTGAGGATCTTGAACATAAATGGCGTGATTTGAGGTTCCTGAGTCCTGGGGTCATTCGATGCGCATCGCTCGCAGATGGGCGCTGCGGCGTTTGAGTTCCTCGTCGCTCAAAACGCCAGCCCCCTTGTAGCTGACGGCGACTTCTTTGCTGCGGCCGGATTGCTTATCGACGATGAGGGCGCGGACGCGCTGGTTTTCGTCGTAGCTGAAGGTCACGGCGATCTCGCAGCCCTTCGGACGGCCGGCGGGCACGTCAAGGGTGATGCGGCCGATGACATCGACGTATTTCGCATCGGGGTCCTCGCCTTGGGTGATGTCCACCTCGATGATGCGCTCGTTGTCCTCGCTCGTCTGATACACCTGCGTGCGGGAGCAGGGGATGGGCGTGTTCTTCGGGATGACGATGGAGTTCATGAGCTTCTCCTCCTTCGTCTTGGCGTTGTAAACCATCGCCAGGGTGCCGTAGCTGGCATTGCAGACCTCCTGAATCTTGGCGGACTTCTTGGCGAAGAGCGCCGCGCCGAGGGCGACGCATTCATCGACGTTGCCGCAGCTCTTGGGCACCTTGCCGAACATCTTTTCGAGGATGACCTTCACCTTTGGAATGCGGGTGGAGCCGCCGACGAGCACGACGTGGTCGATGTCGCTCGTTTTGAGCTTCGCGGAGTCCAGCGCCTGCTCCACGAGGAAGACGGTGCGCGTGAGCATGTTGCGGATGAGTTTCTCAAAGTGCTCGCGGGAGAGATCGATGCGGGCAATGCCGGAGTTTTGATCGTTGGCGACGGTGTCGTTCACGCGTTGGAGCTTCGAGAGCATCTTCTTGGCGTCTTCCGTGGCCTGGAGCACGCGGCGGCGATGGCGCTCATCGGAGAAAAGCGCCGCGCCGGTCTGCTTTTTGTACTGCTCGGCGTAAGCATCAAGGAGGATATCGTCAAAATTGCTGCCGCCGAGGTGGCGGGCGCCTTCGGAGGTGAGGATCTTGATGTTATCGCCCTCGACTTCGAGGATCGTGGTGTCCAGCGTGCCGCCACCCAGGTCATAGACGAGGATGCGGCCCTTCACGCCCTGCGAGTGGGCGTAATACACGGCGGCAGCGGTCGGCTCGTTCACGAGGCGCTTCACCTTCATGCCGGCCATTTCGGCGGCGGCGATGGTGCTTTTGCGGGCAAGTTCGTTGAAGTTCGCGGGCACGGTGATGACCACATCGGTGATGTCTCCACAGATTTTGGAGCAGTCACGCTTCAGCTTGGAAAGGATGAGCGCCGAAATTTCAGCGGGCGTCCACTTCTTGCCGTCGATCTCCACGAGATGCTCGGGATCGTCCATGTGGCGCTTGATCTGGAAGATCGTGCGGTCCGGCTCACCGCCATCGCGTGCAGCGCTGCCGACGAGCTTCACATCCTCATGCGAATCGAAAAAGACGACGGAGGGCGTGAGGCGCTCGCCATCGGAATTCGGGACGATTTCTGGATTACCGTCCGGCTTCAGGTAGGCCAAGCCCGAGAGGGTCGTGCCGAGGTCGATGCCAACGTATTCAGCCATAGGAGTGCGGGGAGTGAAGGGTCTGGGAGAAAGCGGGGTGGGGAATGACGAAGGACGAATTCAGAATGACGAATGAATGACGAAGCCGGAAGGGCGGCGAGAGGCGTTGGAGAGTGTTTTCATGGCATTCGGGTTTAGGATTTAATTCGTCATTCTGAATTCGGCATTCGTCATTGACTGGAAGTCCGGACTTCGACCTTCCGCAGGATTACCTCATGTCCCTCGGCACGCGAGTAAACAAATCCGGTGCGGCAGCTTTCGACGACGCGGGGTTTGTTCTTGCCGGGCGTGCTGTCCACCACGGCGATGCGCTTGCGCAGCTCGACATCGACTTCCGTGCCGGAGGCGACCTCGAACTCGTTCACACCGTGCTGGAACAGGATGTCCTCAAAGCTCTGCCGCAGCGTGTGGAGCTGCGTGACGATGTCCACGCCGCCATTCACACCGGCGTAGCGTTCCTTCAGCGCGTCGATGAGGTCGATGCGCTTGATCAGATCGTTGGCGAACATGATCACAGTCGATTCGTCCGTGCCGAGGCCACGGCGGAGGATTTCGTGCTTCTCTTCCAGCTCGCCGAGCTGGCCGCGGAGGCGTTTTTCGATCTCCTGCCAGTGCTTGAGCTGCGCCTCGGCCTGAGCCATCTCGCTGCGCTTCTCGTCGAGGCGCACAAGCTCGGCCTTCGTCTGCTCAATCTGGGTGACGATGCGGGCTTCGGCGGCGGCGTGGTCGTTGATGCGCTTCTCCAGCTCGGCGATGCGCTTCTTCTGCTCCACCTCGTAGTTTTGAAGCGTGGAGGCCTGCTTCTGGATATCGCTGCTGAACTGCTTGAACTCCGCCTCGGCGGCCTCGCGGTCCTTGCGGGCCTGCTCGGCACGCGTCGTCTCGCGGTTGAGGGTTTCCTGGGCAGCATTGACCTTCACCTGGATGGCGAGGTCTTCTTCGGAAGCCGTGCGAATGGCCTTCGTGATCTCGTTTTGGCGTGATTCGAGGTTCGAAATAGCCTCGCCTAAGCCGAGCATCTTGCCGCCGACGTGGATGAACTCGCTGAGCCGCGTCTGGTGGCCGTCGATCTTGCCTTGCAGCTCCTTGAGCATGCTATCGGCACCTTGGAGATCGAGCTTCTGATTATCGACGATCTTGGTGAGGCGCTCTTCGTCGGCCTTGAGATTCTGCACGCGGTCAAGGCGGGTGCGCAGCTCGTCGTCGATCGTGGCGGCTTCCTTCTTCGTGGCGGAAACTTTCGCCCGCAGGTCCTTCAATTCCTTGTCGGTATCCGCGAGGGCGGCCTCGGCGGCGCGGGTCTGCTCCTGGGCGGCTTTGAGCTTGAGGCCTTCCTTGTCCACATCCTCCTGCGCCTTCATCACCCGCTGCTGGCGGAGTTGGTGAGCCTCTTCGAGCTGCTCGATCTGCTGCTGCAATTCGGCGAGCTTCTTGTTTTGCGTGTCCGTGGTGACGTTGAGGCGCGTGACGAATTGCGAGGCCTCATCACGCTGCTTCGTGAAGGTGGAAAGCGCGGCCTGGATGCCGGCCAGCTCGGTGGTGAGCGTGGGAATCTGCTTCCGCAGAGCCTTCTCCTCGGCGCGGGCGTTTTCGAGGCTGGCATCGGCTTCGTTGCGGGCTTTCTCGGCAGCCTGCTGGGCGGCGAGAGCCTTCTGAAGACGGGCCTCGGTATCGATGGCCTTCGTTTCGGTGGCTTTGAGCGTCTTGGAAAGGTCGGCGAGCTTGGTGGTCTCGGCTTTGAGGTCGGATTCGAGAGCCGCAAGGTCGAGGCGCAGCTTGTCCTGCTGCTTGCCGAGGGTGGCGACGTTCTTTTCCTCGGCGGCGCGGGTCTTTTCGGCGTCCTTCAGGTTTGTCGTGGCGGCGGCGAGGCGTTCGTTGATGTCTTCGAGTTCCTTGAGTCGCGATTCGCCGGTGGCGACGCGTTCTTGGATGCCTTTGAGGCGTGTCTCGGCCGCGTTGGCCTCGGATAGCTTGGCTTTGACTTCCGCATCCAAGGTGGAGCGTTTTTCGCCGAGCAGCTTCTCGAGGTTCGCGGACTCGATGCGCAGCGCCTCGGTGGCGGCTTCGGCTTCCTGGCGTTGTTTGACGGTCAATTGCATCGCATCGAGCGCGGCCGTTTTGTCCTTGGTGAGGGCGGCGAGCTCGTCGGCGAGGTTTTGGGCCTGCGCACGCGTTTGCTCGACCTTGCCGCGAAGATCCGGCAGCAGCGCTTCGAGATCCGTGCGCTCTTTGGTGAGGCGCTGGGCTTCGGAGGCGAGCTTGTCGCGGTTCTGCGTGGCGGCGGTAATGGTGGCGGAAAGCTCGGCGTGCTGCTTGCTGGCCTGATTGAGTTCCCCGAGGCGATCTTCGAGGCCAGCGGTCTGGCTGGTCAGCTCGGCGACGCGTTTCTCCGCAGCGACGATTTCCTTCTGCTTCGCGGCGAGGTTGTCCTGAAGGTTTTGATAATCGGACTGAGCCGCGGCCACGCTCTGCTGCGCGGTGGCGTGCGTGCTGGTGAGCGTGGCGATGACGGCCTCCAGGCCGCTGATCTTCTCCGCGAGCGTGAGATGGTGCTGCGAATTCTTTTCCAGTGAGGCGACGGATGTGGCCAGCTCCTTCGTTTTCGCGGCGACGGAGGTGGTAAGCTCTTCCAGCTCGTTTTTGGCGGCGGCGACTTGAGCGATGAGCTTCTTGTCCTCGGCCTGCGTGGTCTTGAAGTGCGCTTCCGTCGTGGCGGCCAGTTCCTGCACATTTTGGAGGCGCTGCTCGGCGGTGGCGATTTGCGACTGACGATCGCTGAGATCAGTTTCGGCCTGTTTGATGTCCTCGCGCAGCTTGCCGAGATCGTGAGAGAGATTCGTCTGCTGATCCTCAATGGTGCGGACTTCTTTTTCGACGGCCTCGCGACGCGTGGTGAGCGTCTGGATGAGCAAATGCTGCGCCCGGCCATGCTCGGTGGCGGCGAGAAGCTCGCGAGTGCGTTCGTCGCGGTCTTTGACGAGCGCGGCGACGGCGGCAACGACCTCCGCTTTGTGCGATTCGACGGCTTTGAGCGCCTCGTTGCGATCCTTGAGGCGTGAATCGGTTTCCGAGAGATCGGAGAGCTTGTTTTCGAGGTCGGCAGCCTTGTCTTCGAGGGCTTTGACCTGCGCGGCGAGATCGTTCGAGCGAGTGGTGCGCAGCTCGATTTGGAGATCGAGTTCGTCGCGTTCTTTGGTGGCGGCTTTTTGCTGCTCGGTGGCTTTGGCCTGGGCTTCGGCGGTCTGCTTTTGAAGCTCCGCCAGCTTGGCCTCGACGGCTTTTTGCATCGCGTCAAAATCGGCCTGCGCGGCATCGCGTTCCTTGCAGATGCGCTCGAACTCGCTCTTCGCGGCCTGCTGCTTCGCGTTGAAGTCATCGACCTCGGCGCGGAGCGTGGTGAGGCGCTGCTCGGAGCCGCTCACGTCTTTTTGATGCGTCGTTTGTGTGGCGAGAAGCGCGGCGATCGCCGTTTCAAGCACGCCACGCTGATCCTGCATCTGGCCGAGCTGCTTGGTGACCTCGACGAGTTTTGTTTCGCTGCCACGAAGGGCTTCCACGCGGGCTTTGAGCGCCGTTTCCTCGCCGCTGGTCTGGGCGAGGCGCTGCTGGGTATCTAGAAGCTGCTCCTGCGCTTTTTGGAACGCGGCGTTTTTGGCTTCGAGGTCGTCGGTGAGCTTGGCAAGGTCTTTGTCGAGCTTTTGAAGCTCGGCACCGCGTTTGGATTTCAACTCGGCTTCGGACTTTTCGGCCTCGGCTTTGAGTTTGGTGAGTTCGGCAAGGCGGGCTTCGCTGGTGGCGATGTCCTTCGTGAGAGTGGCGAACTTTTGCTCGGCGGACGAGGCGTTCGAGCTCCTTTGCGCTAGCGTGGTTTCGAGGGCGTTGAGATCGCTGGAGAGTTTGTCGAGCTTCGTTTGGGCGGAGGAGGCGTCCGCGCTCCGGGTGGTGATTTGCTCGGCGAGTTTCGCGGCCTCGGTTTTCTTGGCGGCGAGGTCTTTGTCGAGGACTTGAAGCTCGGCGCTGCGCTTGGTCTTCTGCTCGCCTTCGGATTTTTCGGCGTCGTTGCGGCGCTGGACGAGTTCTTTAACGCGAGCTTCAGCGACGCTGATCTCGGCGGTGAGCTTGCTGAGCTTTTCCTCGGCGGAAGTGAGCGCGGGGAGCTTGGCTTCGAGGGTTTGGGTTTGCTCGGTGAGCTGCTTGAGCTTTGCCTCGGTGGCGGTGGCGTTTTCGCTGAGTTTGGCGAACTCGGCCTGCTTGGCGGTGAGGTTGGTTTCGAGGCCTTGGAACTCGACGGCGCGTTTTTCGCCCGCGGCGATGTCGGCGACGAGTTTGGAGAGATTGCGGCTCGCAGCGGCGGCCTCGGCCATGTTCGACGACAAGGTCGATTCGATGGCCTTTGCCTGATCGGTGAGCAGAGCGTGCTTTTTCTCGGTGGCGCTGAAGTCAGCGGTGAGCTTATCGAATTCGGCCTGCTTGGCGGTGAGCGAAGCTTCGAGGGTTTTGAGTTCGCTGCCGCGCTTGGATTGAAGCTCGGCCTCGGATTTTTCGGCGTCGGCTTTGCGAGTGGTCAGCTCGGTGAGGCGGGCTTCGGCGCTGGAGATGTCGGCGGTGAGCTTCGAGAGTTTCGTTTCAGCGGACGAGGCGTCCGCAGTCCTTTGCGCCAGTGAGGATTCGAGAGATTGAAGCTTCGCGGAGAGGTCTTTGAGTTTCGTTTCGGCGGACGAGGCGTCCGCGCTCCGGGTGGCGAGCGTGGCTTCGAGAGCTTGAAGTTCGCTGCTGCGCTTGGATTTGAGTTCCGACTCGGACTTTTCAGCATCGGCTTGGAGCTTCGTCAGCTCCGCGATGCGGGACTCGCTGGTGGCGATGTCTTTTTGGAGCGCGGCGAGCTTTTGCTCGGCGGCGGTGAGTTCCGGGAGCCGGGATTCGAGGGCTTTTGACTGGGCGGTGAGCTGCTGGAGCTTCGTTTCAGCGGACGAGGCGTCCGCGCTCCGGGCGGTGAAAAGGGCGACGAGGGTGGCGAGTTCGGCCTGCTTTGCGGTGAGCGTCGATTCGAGGGATTGCAGCTCGCTGCTGCGCTTGGATTTGAGTTCGGACTCGGACTTTTCGGCATCACCTTTGAGCTTTGTCAGCTCGGCGAGGCGGGCTTCGGTGGTGGCGATGTCTTTTTGAAGGGCGGCGAGCTTTTGCTCGGCGCTGGCGGTATCGGTGGCTCGCTTGACCTCGGCGGCGGTGTGGATGCTTTCGAGGGCTTTTTGCGCGGTGGCGAGGTCGGCCTCGCTCTTGGTGACGAGGGTGCGGGTGGAATCGAGCTTGCTCTCGATGTTGCCGAGATCGCGGCGCTTCTGGTCAAACTTGGCGGCTTCGGCTTGGGCGTTTTCCACCTCGGCGCGGGCGTTTTGCACCTGCTGGCGGAGCGTTTCGGACTCGGACTTGAAGCCGGCGAGGCTGGCCTGGGACTCCGTGAGTTCTTTTTTGCGGACTTCGAGCGTGGCCTCCAGGCTGCGGAGTTCGTCGCGGCGGCGCTGCTCGACTTCGGCCTCGATTTTCAGGGCGTCACGCTGCTGGCGGAGCTTGTCGATCTCGTCGCGGAGATCAGCGGCCTGTTTCGCGGCGGCGGCGGGATCGGGCTTCGGAATGAGTGAGGGCGGTGGCGCGGCAGGAGACTTCTGCGAATCGCCGGTGGAGGAGGCCATGCGATGCACGACCGGTTTCGTCGGCTCGACCTTGCCGGTATCCGGCGAAGGCGGCGGCGTATCGTCTTTGTCACGGGCGGGAATGCCCTCGGTATCGCCACGGCGGCCGTCGATGCGCGGCGGCTCGTTTTTGGTGGCGACGGCTTTGGAGGCACCGACGGGGGCGAGGCCCTTGGGTGCTCGCTCGCGGAAGCGGCTCTCCAATTGGCCGAACATGATGCGATCCCCGCCTTTCACGCGGGCCTTCTCGATGCGCTTGCCGTTGACGAAGGTGCCGTTGGAGGATTTCAGATCAACCAACTCGTAAACGCCATCCGGCTGCTTCAGGAACTCGGCGTGGAAGCCGGAGATGAAGGTGTTGTCGATGACGATGTCGTTTTTGGCGTCACGACCGATGGAGAGGCGGTCTTCGAGCACATCGAAGACGAATTCGTTACCATCGTTGAGATTGAAGGCCAGGTACGGCATGCGGCGGACGCAGGAAAGAGGCGGTTGAAAGCGGGTAAACTAGCGGGGGAAAATCAGTGAAGCAATCTTAATGAAATTTGGAGGACAAGAGGGAAGATGGACGGCTATTGTTTCAAAAATCAGTCCGATTCCAAGCATTCAGTTAAGAATACCAAAATATGACCACGAAAAGTTACACACGTGAATTCTGGCTTCTCACCTTGGCCGGGGCGACTTTTCTGCTCGGCTGCGCCGCTCCCCTGCCCACGGCGCAGGCCGGTTTGACCTCGGCGCAGATGAACCGCGTGGGCCAGCGCATCTGGCAAAACGAGTGCGCTGGCAGCGTGGCCGGCCTGACGAGCTGGAACGGCGGCGAGGATTTCGCGTCGCTGGGCATCGGCCATTTCATCTGGTATCCGGCCGGACGGCGCGGGCCGTTCGAGGAGAGTTTTCCCGGCCTCGTGAGGCATCTGGAGGCTCGCGGCGTGCCGATGCCGGGCTGGACCAAAGGCGCGTGCGCCTGGAACTCGAAGGCGGTCTTTGACGCCGACAAAAATAGCCCGCGACAGGCCGAACTGCGCAAGGTCCTCGCCGCGAATGTGGGCCTGCAAACCGAGTACATCATGCTGCGGCTCCAGCGTGCTGCTGGCAGCATGACCGGCGCGGCGAAGAGCGGTTTCGCGTCTATGAACACGACGCCGGAGGGCATGTTTTGCCTGATCGACTATGTGAATTTCAAAGGCGAGGGCACGAACCCCAAGGAACGCTATCGCGGCCAAGGCTGGGGCCTCATGCAGGTGCTCGAAGACATGCGCGGCGGCACGCCCGCCGCCTTCGCCGAAGCCTCCAAACGCGTCCTCAGCCGCCGTGTGGCGAATTCTCCCCCTGAACGCGGCGAACAGCGCTGGCTGGCTGGGTGGCATAACCGCTGTGAGGCGTATAAGAGGCCGCTGTGAGGTGACCTCACTGACCTGATTGACAGAGTGACGGTGTGGCTGGCGTTCGCAGCGCTTCCATGAAGACCCTGCTCGTCCTTTTGTTCCTGGCCTCCCCGCTGCTCGCGGCGAAGCCGAATGTGCTTTTTCTCTTCGCCGATGACCACACCTACGAGGCGGTGCGGGCCTTCGGGCACACGGATATCGACACGCCGAACCTCGACCGACTCGCGGCCCGCGGCACCACCTTCACCCGCGCTTACAACATGGGCTCGTGGAGCGGCGCGGTGTGCGTGGCCAGCCGCACGATGCTCATCAGCGGACGCAGCGTGTGGGATGCTGGCAAAATCCACAAGACCACCGATGCGGAGCGCAAGGCCGGCGTGCTCTGGCCGCAGCTCATGAAGAAAGCGGGCTACAAAACCTACATGACCGGCAAGTGGCACATCGAGACGGATGCCGCGAAGTGCTTTGACGTCACACGCGATGTCCGCGCCGGCATGCCGAAGACCGTCGCCTCTGCCTACAACCGCCCCATCGCCGACCAGACGGATGCGTGGAGCCCGTTCGATCAATCCCTCGGCGGCTTTTGGGAAGGCGGCACGCATTGGAGCGAGGTGGTGGCGAATCACACCCTCAGCTTCCTCGCCGAGGCGAAGCAAGGCAGCGATCCCTTCTTCATCTACGCCGCCTTCAATGCCCCGCATGATCCACGGCAGGCGCCGAAGGAATTCGTGGACCGCTACCCGCTCAGCCGCATCGCCATGCCAGCGAATTTTCTCCCCGAGTATCCGCACAAAGACGCCATCGGCTGCTCGCACAAGCTGCGGGATGAAAACCTCGCGCCGATGCCCCGCACCGAACTGGCGGTGAAGACGCATCGTGCCGAATACTACGCCCTCATCACGCATCTCGACTCGCAGTTCGGCCGCATCCTTGATGCGCTCGATGCCTCCGGCCAGGCGGAGAACACCTGGATTTTCTTCACCGCCGACCACGGGCTCGCCGTGGGACATCACGGCCTCCTCGGCAAACAAAACCTGTATGACCACAGCGTGCGTGTGCCCTTCCTCGTGGCTGGCCCCGGCGTGGCGAAAGGCGCGAAGAACGACGCCGCGATCTACCTGCAAGACGTGATGGCCACCGCCCTCGATCTCGCTGACGCGGAAAAGCCCGCGCATGTTTTCTTCAACAGCCTGCGTCCGCTGTTGAATGGCGAAAAAAGCCGCTACGAATCCGTCTATGGTGCCTACCTTGAACTCCAACGCGCCATCACGCACGATGGCTGGAAGCTCATCGCCTATCCAAAGGCCAAAGTGCTGCGTCTCTACCACCTCGCCGAAGATCCGCAGGAGATGCAAGACCTTGCGGCGAAGACCGAGCATGCCGCCAAGGTCAAAGATCTCCTCCAACGCCTCGTGAAGCTCTCCACCGATCTCCACGACAAGGTGGATTTGACGAAGGTGTTTGGGGAATGAACGTCGCGCCGCCTACAACCGCGAACTCGCCGGAGGGGTGAAGCGCGACGGCAATGGAAGGTGGATGAGCAGCAGCAGGATCGAGCCGCCGATGAAGGGCAGCCAGGCGTCCTTGCCGGGAACGCTGAGGCCATTGACGAAGCCGAGGACGCCGATGCTCTCACTGAGGGCAAAGACGATGATGTTGCCGATCAAGAAAAGGCTCTGCCCCGGAAGCGTGGCAAGGGACACCTTACCTTGGGCGAAGCCGCCGAGCATGAAATGGCGGAGCACAAAGGTCAGCGCGGCGGTTGTTCCCGCCACGAGGGCGAAGATGTCGGCATTTGATTCACCCTTGGGCTCGCTGGTATTGGTGGTGAGAACAAAAACGAAGAGGAGCTGGCCGATGATGAGCGAGCTCCAGATGAGGAAGACCGTGAGAAAGACAGGGCGAATGGTCATGGGTGGAAGAAAGCTTTCTTCAAGGCTTCAGCCAGTGCTCGAAGAAGCGGTAGATGGCCGCGTTGGATGCTTCGTTGGGATCGTGCTTCTCGCGGTTGGTCATGGAGACGCGGTCGGTGAAGCCCAGGAGCTGGTTCACGGCGATGACGTGCTTGAGCGAGAGCCAGCGCTTCGGCGGGTCCTCTTCCCCACCAGAGACGAGGAAGGGTCGCGGAGCCATGAGCGCATGCAGTTCTTGAAGGTCGTGGCCTTTTTCGACGAGCACCTTGTAGGCACCGGTGCGCGGGCTGTCCGCTCGCACGAGACCGGGTTTGCGAGCGAGCGAGGAATCGAGGCCCAGATACCATGGCTCCTGGTAGTTGATGCTGTGGCGAGTTTCCTCAAACACGATGCCGGGATCGCTCCAGGCGGCGCAGGCGTATTTCTCCCACAGGCAGGAGCCGAAGAGCGACCACTTCCCGCCATACGAATGGCCGACGATGCCGATGCGGCTGGCATCGACCTCCGGCTGCGCAGCGAGGGCGTACCACATGTTCGCGCAAAGGTAGCCGAGATAAGACAGCGGCTGGCATTTGGCCTCGGCACTCAAAACCGGCTTTCGCGCATCGCCGCCGGGTGAGCCGATGCAAAGCGTCACAAAACCCCGACGGGCGAGCTGCCAGGCAAAATCACGCAGCGGCTTCGGGCCGAGTCCCGCGCTGGTTTCGGGATCGTAATACGGCACGAAGACCGCCGGCCGTTTGCCAGAGGCTTTCGGTAGCAGCAGGTAGCCCTCGCCCGTCTGGCCGGGGGCGATTTCGATGCGCACTTTTCGCTGCGTGATGCCTTCTTCGCGGTCTTTGGTTTCCAGCACCTCGACGCGGGGATTCTCGATCACCTTCGGCCAGGCACCCATGAGGCCGTGCCAGTCCTGGAGGATCTCCTCACGGCGTCGCGGCCAGTCCTGCGCGGTCTTCACCGGGCTGCCATCGCGAAAAATCAGCGGTGAAGCTCCCACCGCCGGTTGGGAGGCAAACTCCGCTGGCATCGTGGTGAAGGGTGCCTCGGCAAAAGCGAGCGTGAGGAGCGAGAAGAAAGCGAGAGCGAGTTTCATCTTTCCCAAGTCGCGATCAAACCGGCCAACGTTTCAGTCTTTGCTCACCCCATCTGCGCAATGATCTGCGCCGCGACGATGCGCAGCAGCATCGTGAGCGGATAAACGGCCGCGTAAGCGATGGCCGGTGAGTCGCAACGAGCCATCGTGGTGGCAAAGGCGAGCGCAGGTGGATCGGTCATGCCACCGGAGAGCAGGCCGCAAAGGTTCATGAAGTTCATGCGGTGCCATTTGCGTGCGATGAAGCCCACCAGCAGCAGCGGCAGCATGGTGACGAGCACGCCGAGCAGCACCCACTGCAAACCCTGTGTCGAAAACACCGTGGCGGCGAATTTTTCGCCGGAGAGCAAACCGACGTTCGCGAGAAAAAGGATGATGCCGAGTTCGCGGAGGGCTCGATTGGCATTCAGCGGCATGTGCATGACCATCGGCCCGAGGCGGCCGAGATGGCTCAAAAGGATGGCGACGACGAGCGGACCTCCGGCGAGGCCGAGGCGCACGGGCGCAGGAAGGCCTTCGATGTGCACGGGATACAGCCCGAGTAGTACGCCGAGTAAAATGCCCGCGAAGATCGCGGCGAACTTCGTCTCCTGAAGCATGTGAACGGCATTGCCGAGCGCTTGCGTGGCGTGGTTGAGGCTTTCTTCATCGCCCACGAGCTGGAGCATGTCGCCAAACTGCAGCCGCACATCAGGCAGCGCGGTGAAGATGAGATCGCCACGGCTCACGCGGGTGACGGTGACATTGTGAAGATGCTCCAGGCCGAGCTCGCGGACGGTTTTGCCGAGCATGCGCCTGTTGGTGAGCACCACGCGGCGGTAGGTGACATCGCCGGGAGCCTTCATGAGGTTCTCCGCGCTCACGCTGCCGATGACGAGGCGGAATTGCTCGAGGTGCGATTGCGTGCCCACGGCCATGATCGCATCGCCGAGATGCAGCCGCGTCTCCGGCGTGGCGGCTTTGACCTCCGTTTCATTCGCGGCGCGATAGCGGGAGATCACCACGCCGGTTTCCTGAATGCCGGGCACCTCCGCCAGCAAGATGCCATCGAGGTTTGGATTCTCGACGCGGAGATTCATGCGCTGGAGCGCCTCGATGCCTTCGCCCTGTTCTTCTCTAAATTGGGCCGCTTCCGCTGCCACATCGATTTTGAACATCACCCGCAGCAAGATGAGCGAGCCGATGATGCCGACGATGGCGAGCGGGTAAGTGGCCGCGTAGGTCAAAGCGGGCAGCGTGACGAGATCCTGCGCGGCTCCCGAAGAGGCGAGCGCCTGCTGCGCCGCACCGAGAGCCGGTGTGTTCGTGGTGGCACCGGCGAAAAGGCCCGCGATGGCTGGCAAGGGCATGCCGAGCAGCCAGCCACCGACTCCCGCCACCACCGCGCCGCCCGCGACGAGGATGAAGGCGTAGCCATTGAGCACGCGGCCCTGCTTTCGCAGCGAGGCGAAGAAGCCCGGCCCCATCTGCATGCCGAGCGCGAAGACGAAGAGCACGAGCCCGAAGTCCTTCAAAAAGTGCGAGACCTCTGTTTCCGGCCTCAGGCCGAAATGCGCCGCCAACAGACCGGTGAAGAGCACACCCGCGATGCCCAGCTTGATGCCTTTGAAGCGCACATTCCCCAACCCGATGCCCGCGAGCACCACGATGCTTAAAACGAGCAGATCATGGGCGACGGGCGAGGACTCATGCAGGCGATGGAGAAAGGACATGCGTCCATCTCCAGTGGCATGAAGAGTGCCAGCCGTCCCACTCTTTTGCATGCCGATCTTGTGATGCGGTGGCTGGCATTCGCTGTGCCGGATTTGGCACGGGCATCATTGCACCTTCCACGCGGCCTTTTTCCTGCTTGGAAAGGTCTTCTATGAGCGACCCTTCCCCTTCTCTATACGAACGCCTCGGCGGCGAGGACATGATCTCCACGTTGATCCCCGCGTTTTACGTCCGCGTGCTGGCCGATGCCGAGCTGGCACCGTTTTTCCGCCACACGGCCCTCGAAAAGCTGCACGATATGCAGCGCGAGTTCTTCACGATGGCCACCGGCGGTCCGGTTTCGTATTCCGGCAAGCCTCTCGCCCATGCGCATCATGGTCGCGGCATCTCGAAGCATCACTTCGCCCTCTTCACCACGCATCTCGTCGATACGCTGCTCGACATGGGCGTGACGCAACTGGAGGCCGATGAGGTCATCGACCGCGTGAACACCTTTGTGAACGAGATCACCGGCACGTCGTATTGACGCGGCGGCTCACTCGCAGCCGATGTCATAGACCTGCACCTTCTTCGCCAGCGGCAGGAGGGTTTCCTTCACCGTGTTTTGATGCACGGGATGCTTTTCATAGGCGTCCATGTCCGCCTTGCTGGCAAAGCGCATCACGAAGCCCACGTCAAAGCTGTCATCCACGATGGGGCGCTCGCTCGCCACGGCCGTGCCGACGCTGAGGTGCTGGATCTCTTGGATCTCCGCCTGGAATTTCCTCGCGCAGGCGATGAGCGTGGCGCGGTCGGCGGCATTGCCGGGACGCTTCAGCCACACCAGCACGATGTGCTCGACCTTGCCCTTCGGCGTCGTCTGGCAGCAGGTGCAGGAGTTCAAAAACAGCGAAACGGCGGCGGCGAGGATGAGAGTGGCGTTCTTCATGACGTTGGTTAGCCTGACACAACATGAAAAACCCGTCGAGACTGTTTCTGCTCCTTTTCGCCTTCTCCGCCTGCGCCGCGCAGGAGGCCTTTGACCGCCTCACCTTTCACGCCGCGCCGAAACCGCTCTCGAAGGCCGCGAAGACCAGCGACTGGCCACGCGTTCTCGGCCCCACAGATGATGCGATTTCACCAGAGACCTCGCTTTTGAAAAAATGGGCCGCAGGCGAGCCGAAAGCCGTTTGGGAAGTGGCGATGGGTGAGGGCTACAACTCGCCCGCGATCAGCGGCGAGCATTGCGTGATCTTCCACGCCCTCGAAGGCAAGGAAACCATCGAGTGCCTGCATCGCGAAACAGGCAAGCGCTTCTGGCGGCACGACTACGCGGTGACTTATCAGGACCGCTACGGCTTCAGCAATGGCCCGCGAGGCAGTCCGGTGATCGCGGAGGGCATCGTGGTGACCTTTGGCGTGACTGCGGAGATGCGGGCGCTGGATTTGAAGACCGGTAAACTGCTCTGGAAGCATGATCTGAAGACGGAGATGCATGTGCCGCAGGATTTCTTCGGGGCCGGTGGCACGCCGCTGATTCTCGATGGTCGCGTCATCGTGAATGTCGGCGGCAAAAAAGGGCCGATTGATGACTCCGAAGGCCTTCGCGATCGCAAAGAACGCCTCGCCGAAGCGGGTGTGAGCGTGGCGGCCTTGGATCTGAAGAGCGGCGACATCGTGTGGAAGGTCGAGGACGCGTGGGGTGCGAGTTACGCCTCCCCCATTCCCGCCAAGCTGCACGGACAGACGAAGGTGCTCGTCTATGCCGGCGGCGAGAGTGATCCGGCCACCGGCGGCCTCATGTGCATCGATCCGAAGAGCGGGAAGCTGCATTCGAAGTTCGCTTGGCGTGACGACGAATACATCCAGGCCATCGGCACCTCACCGGTGGTCATTCCCGAAAAAAACCGCGCCTTCATCACCACCGCGTATCCGAAGGGCCGACCACTCGGCGGTGTGATGGTGGAATATGATGCCGACTTTCAGCCGAAGGAGGTGTGGAAGTCCACGAAGCTCGGCGTGCACTGGATGAACCCGGTTTATCACGACGGCCATCTCTACGCCATCGACGGCGAGACCGAGCCGAAGTCCCGCCTCGTCTGCGTGAACGCCGATACCGGCGCGGAAGTGTGGGAGCAAAAGATCGAGTGGGACGACGCGGAATTCAGCCAACAAACCGGCCGCGCCAATCCCACCCGCCTCAGCATCCTGCGAGCGAGCCTTTTGAAGGTGGACGGTGCCTTTCTCTGCCTCGGCGAGATCGGTTCTCTGCACTGGCTCGACCTCAGCCCCGCCGGAGCCAAAGTGATCGCCCAAGCGCAGCCCTTTTACGCCCTCAACACCTGGAGCCTGCCCGCCCTCAGCCACGGCCTGCTCTATGTGCGGCAGCAGCAGAAGGACCTCATGCAGAAGACCGGTGAGCGGATCATCTGCCTCGATTTGAGAGGGGAGTGATCAGCTTCTCGTGGATCTCGCTGCGGCTACCTTGGCCACTCTCATGATTTTAACATGGCGGTCAGCAAAGTCGGTCCAGTAATAGATCAACCAACCTGCGTGACACGCGATGTCGATTCGGCGACCTCGATTGTCTCGTTCATCTGCGGCAGAATGCTGCTCCGGGTAGAGGCGGATTTTCTCAAAGAACGAGAGCAGCTTGATCCGGTCACGTTTGGGGAGGCCGTCGAGTTCGACCACCGCCTCCAAATCGATGAGCAACCGGTAGTCGATCATGCCGTCAGTTCGCCCAGCGTTGCTTGAGGTCGTCGAGACTCATCCAGTTGGCTGGATTTTTGTCGTCGATCTTTCTCGTGAAATCGGCGCGGATATCATCATCGGACGCGATCTGAATCGAAGCGAGAAAAGCCATCAGCTCACCCTGCTCGGCGGGCGAGAGTTCCTTGGCTTCGTGCTTGAGTTGAGCGAGTGACATGAGAAGAGAGTAATAAATTCAGAAGCCGCCGTCAATCGTTCAGGCGTTCCGCTCGGCGGTGAAGCGGTTGACTTTGCCCCGGCCGCTTCGCACACTCGCGGCCTCATGGGACTCCTCGATTCATTCGCCAAAAACGCGCTGGGCAGCATGCTCGGCGGCTCTTCCAAACAAGATCCTGCCGCAATGCTCAGCGGTCTGCTCAGCGAGGCGGGCGGCATCGAGGGGCTGATGTCCCAGTTTCAATCCGCAGGCTTTGGCAGCCACTTTGCCTCCTGGGTGTCCACCGGTGAAAACCAACCCGTGACCGAGGACCAGATGCAGAACGCCATTGGCCCGGAGGCCCTGCAAGGACTCGCCAGCAAGCTGGGCATGAACACTGGCACCGTCCTGCCGCTGCTGGCTCAGTTCCTCCCCCAGGTGATCGACAAGCTCACCCCTCAAGGCCAGATCGCCGACAACCATCCCTCCAGCGGCCAGCTCCAAAGCGTGCTCACCAGCGTCATCAGCAGCAGCCTTGGCGGTCTTTTTGGCGGCCGAAAGTGATCGCTTGAACAGCTTTTCTTTCACGGCATCGTCGGCTCCATGCCGTCGCTGCCGCCCACCATCGAAGAACCTGCCCGTCCCGAGGTGGACTGGCTGTTTCTCGATTTGAACAGCTTCTTCGCCAGCGTCGAGCAGCAGGAAAATCCGGCGCTGCGGGGCAAGCCGGTGGCTGTGGTGCCGGTGATGACGGATGCCACCTGCGCCATCGCGGCAAGCGCCCAGGCGAAGAAATTTGGCATCAAGACCGGCACCAACATCGGCGAGGCCCGCCACAAATGCCCGGACCTCCAGCTCGTGCTCGCCCGGCATGACAAATACGTCGAGTACCACCACGAGATCATCAAAGAGGTCGAGCGGCACTACCCGGTGACCTCCATCTGCTCCATCGACGAGATGGGGCTGCGTCTCGACCGCCTCCGCCGCCCGCTCCCCGCCGCCATCGACCTCTCCAAGCGCATCAAAGCCGGCCTGCGCCGCACGATGGGCGAGTGCATCACCTGCTCCGTGGGTCTCGCCCCGAACCGCTTCCTCGCCAAAGTGGCCTCGGACATGCAGAAGCCGGACGGGCTGGTCATTTTGACCGCCGCCGATCTCCCGGGCCGTTTGCTCGATCTGGAACTGCGTGACCTTCCTGGCATCGGCCGGCGCATGGAGCCGCGACTGCATGCCGTGGGCATCCGCAGCATGCGAGAGCTATGGGAGGCATCCCGCGAGGAAATGCACCATGCCTGGGGCGGCGTGGTGGGGGACCGCTTCTGGATGGCTTTGCATGGCGAGCCCTCCGAGGACGAGCCTGAGCAGGATCCCAAAAGCATCGGCCACAGCCATGTGCTCTCACCGGAACTGCGCAAGCCACCGCAGGCCGCCATCGTGCTGCGTCGGCTGCTATTAAAAGCCGCCAGCCGCCTGCGACGCTCCAATCACCGGGCCACTGAGATGAGTGTGAGCATTCGCGTGGAGGACGGGCCGCGTTGCGAGGCGCATCAGCGCTTTTCCGCCGTGAATGACAGCCTCGCGCTCACCGAGGTGATGCGCCGCCTGTGGGAAAACGTCATGCACCAGGCCCGCTGGCCGCGCGTGAAGAAGGTGGCCGTCACGCTCTCCGGCCTCGAATCCCTCACCCAGCCCCAGCAGCTCGATCTTTTCACGCAGGGTGAAGACCCGCGCCAGCGCCGCGAATCCCTCTCCCGCGTGCTCGATGCCATCAACAAGAAGCACGGCCGCGATTCCATCGTCGTCGGCTTCACCCCCGATACCGTGCGCACCTTCTCCGGCTCCAAAATCGCCTTCAACCGCATCCCGGACCGCGAGGAGTTCAAGGAGTGAGCGAGCGATCACCGAGGCCCGAGCTTACGCCCCTTCGCCCGCTTTCGGCTCCCGCACCACGCGATCGACGCTGTGCTTCGTGATGATATTCCCCAGGGAATCGCGGCCTTTGATCGCGATGGAGTTGAAGGGGAATTTGATCGTCAGATTGCGCAGGTAGAGCGCGGGCTTCAGATGCACCACAGCGTTGAAGGCATTGCTCTCCTCCTCCGTCTCGTGGCGGATGAAATAGAGCACTGAGGAGCCCGGTGTGCCCTTTGTGAGCACATACTCCTTGTCACGCGTGATGCCGCCGATGCGGAAGCGCTTGGCCATCACATTGCCCTGGCGGCCATCGCGATAGACGAAGCTGTACACGGCTTGCTCGTCCTTCTTGAACAGGTTGATGTAGAGCGGGTTCTTGCCCACGAAGAACTTCTCTCCGGCCTTCGTCACGCTCATGGTGCCGTCTTTGGTGAAGAAGATCACATCATCCAGTGGCGAGCACTTGCAGATCGGCTCGCCCTCACGCTTCAGGCCGGTGCCCGCAAAGCCGTCCTTGGCATTGAGGTAGAGCGTCTCGTTCTGCATGATCACCTCGGCGGCGGCCACACGTTCCAAAGTGCCCGCGATCACCGTCTTGCGCTCGCGACCCACGCCGTAGGTCTTCTTGAGGCGCTCAAAGTGGGCGATGGTGTACTTCGTGAGCTGCTTGAGGTTCTTCTGCACGCCCTCGATGTCGTCTTCGAGCTTCTTGATGGTTTCATCGGCCTCGAAGCTGTTGAACTTCGAGATGCGCTTGATCTTGATCTCCGTGAGGCGAGCCACGTCTTCGTCATTCACCGGACGTTTCAGCACGCTGAGGAAAGGTTTCAGGCCTTTCCAGATGGCGGCCATCACCGCGTCCCAGGTCTCGCACTCCTCGATTTTGCGGTAGATGCGGTTCTCGATGAAAATCTTCTCCAGGGAGCTGAAGTGCCATTTTTCCTCCAACTCGCCCAATTGAATCTCCAGCTCCATGCCGAGCAGTTTCTTCGCATGCTCGGCGCTGGCCTTCAGCAGCTCCGTCACGCCCACAAAGCGCGGTTTATCTTCAAAGATGACCACCGCATTCGGCGAGAGGCTGATTTCGCAATCGGTAAAGGCATACAGCGCCTGAATCGTCTGGTCCGGATCGGCTCCGACGGGCAATTGGATCACCAGCTCGACGTTTTCGGCCGTGTTGTCATCCACGCGGGCGATCTTGATCTTCCCCTTGTCGTTCGCCGCCACGATGCTGTCCTGGAGGCCGCCCGTGGTCGTGCCAAAGGGGATCTGCGTGATCACCAGCGTGTTCTTTTTCTGCCCCTGCTCGATCTTCGCCCGCACGCGGACGCGACCGCCGCGCTGGCCGTCGTTGTAATCCGTGGCGTCCATGATGCCGCCCGTGGCAAAATCCGGCAGCAGCTTGAAAGGCTCACCACGCAGCGCCGCCACGCAGGCATCGCAGAGTTCGAGGAAATTGTGCGGCAGGATGCGGCAGGAAAGCCCCACGGCGATGCCTTCCACGCCCTGCGCCAGCAGCAGCGGGAATTTCACCGGCAGCGTCACCGGCTCCTTGTTGCGTCCGTCGTAGCTGGAGGACCATTCGGTGACCTTCGGGCTGTAAACCACATCCAGGGCGAACTTCGACAGGCGGGCCTCGATGTATCGCGGCGCGGCCGCGTTGTCGCCGGTGAGCGTGTTGCCCCAGTTCCCCTGGGTGTCGATCAGCAGCTCCTTCTGGCCGAGCTGCACCATCGCATCGCCGATGGAGGCATCGCCATGCGGGTGATACTTCATCGTGTTGCCCACCACATTGGCCACCTTGTTGTAGCGACCGTCCTCCAGCTCGTGGAGCGAGTGCAGGATGCGGCGCTGCACGGGCTTCAGGCCGTCGTGGATGTGCGGCACCGCACGCTCCAGGATCACATAGCTGGCGTAGTCCAGGAACCAGTCCCCGTAGAGATCGTCCACAGGCTTGTGCTCCACCGGCGCGGCGGAGGGCAGGATCGGAGAATGAGCGTCAGTCGGCTTGGAGGAAGATTTTTTGGCCACGGGGCGGAGGGCTAAGAGCAAAAAGTTGGGGAGGCGCTTATTAGGAACTGAGGGGCCGGGGTGCAAATCGAAATTCCAGCACAGCCAGGACTCGGAGGCCGGGATTCCATTCCCACCCTGCCTTCCAGCTTCTCGCCGCACCCCATCCGCTCGGCCTCGACGCGCTTCCGCACCTCAAAAAGCTGCCCCATGACCTCCACTGAGGCCAAAGACCTTCTTCCACTCTTGATCGACTTCCCGAGGACGTAGGCGGGTGAAGAGAAGAACGAGGCACTGACCTTCCTTAAACAGCCTCCAAACCGAGACGGCGGCTTAGTGGCAGCTGCCGTTCGACACACACGCATCCAAGTGAATCAAGCCACATGAAAACCCAAGGTGGCGGATCCCGCTGCCGTGGCGTTTCTGTTACAGCTACTGGGCTGTCCATCTGCGGTGAGGCATTCATCCGGATGCCTTGAAGTCAAATCGCCGTAGAGCTCCCCGCAGCACGAGTCACAGATGGCATGGCTTATTCCCACTTTCATGACGCGGTGGAGATAGTCATCCCATTTCATCCATCCATGACCTTCCACGCGCACATCCTGGCAGGCACTGCATACATGGAGCAATCCCGTAGTGTCCTTGTTTTCGCCGCCAAGGTTGCCCAGCATGTGCCACCAAGCGTCAAAGATGCCTTCCAAGCGACCCAAGCTCTTCTGCGTGATGGCTGAGGCTTCTTCAAAGAGAGCCACCATGGAACGACCGGAGACATTGAGCCCGCTTAGATTCACAATGAAGGCATGATAGGTCTTCATGCCCAGGGTCACTTTCCACACCCCTGACCACGGGTTGGCAAAGTCCAGCTGGGGTAAAAGGGCATGGACGAGCTGTGAGGACATACGGTAGCCGGTTTCAAGGCGCCCGCCCGCCTCACCGAAGCGAATGATGGCCAGGCGAACCGCGCCTGTTTTGATACAAGCTAGCTCAAGGAGGCCGTTGAGAAGGTCTGAATCTCCTCGAGGCCGCAGATCATGCATCAGGCGGCGGTTGGAGATCGAAGGGAATGACTGGATAGAAGCCATGTTGGGGGTGAAGTTATGGTTCAGGGAGCCTTGGAAAACTGCGGATGAGTTGCTCACGTCTGTTTTGCAGGCGCTCATAGTTTTGTGCCGTGCTGGGCTGCTGGGGAGTGGTGATGCTTTGATAGGTTGCGGCGGCATCTAGCAGCACCGGGCCGCTGAGCCGTGCCGCACGGGAGTCCACCGTGGTGGGCTCCACCACCGTCTCCATAGCGGCGGCGGGAGGGGCCGCACTCATGGCAGGCTGGTTGTCTTTGACGGGTCGGTTGATCTGCTGGGAGGCGTCAGGATTCATCGAAATCCAGGCGGTTTGACCGTTTAGAGCCACTTGTGCCTGCACATTCAGAGGGTTCTCTTCACCGGAGAGACCAAGCAATTGAGGCGCGTCTTGGACCGGTGGTTCATTCTCTCCGAGGATGACCGTCTCCTGGTCTCGCAAGCGGGTGAGATAGACCGAGAGCCGCCCGTTGAGGCGCACCCACCCGGAGAGTTGGAATTCGGCGGCCCAACCGGGGGGTGGGGCTTCCGGCGCGGGAGCTGGAGGCGGGCTGGACTGGGAGGTAAAGACAGACCGGTTCCAAAGAGCGGCGTAGGTGTCCAAGGCGGGAGCCACCGCCTGAAAGGGGGGCTTCTCCGATTCACCACCGAGGACAGCCTGCCCGCCATCGCCTGCCAGGCCTGAGGATTGGAAGAATCCGATCAAGGCCAGCAGGGTGGCTAGGGGCAAACCGCTCCAAGGCAGGTTTCTCTTCGTCAGCGAGAACGAATGGGGCACAAGCGGGCGGGCGAGAGGGTGGATGAGATGAGAACGCGGGTTCCTTAGCGAAGAGTCGTCTCGATCACGGCATTCGCAGTCACCCCGGCGGAGCCGTTGAGCACGGCTTTGATCTTCGATGGCGCGGTGCCGAGCACCGGATTGGCGGTGGTCGGGGTATCGACTCGGAAGGTCCACACGCCGTACTTGGGATTGACAGCATCCGGCACGAGGGTGGCGAAGCCGAGCGAGGTCAGGACACCCTTGTCGTCACGGAAGATCTGAATGATCGGGATGAGTCCGTCCTTGCTGTAGTAGAAGCCGCGGGCATCCACCTCGTCCGCACGATTGATGTTCGGCACACGCTCGCGGCTGTCCGCACGCTGGATGTTGACTTGGGAGACATCGTTCGCCAGAGCCGCGCTGAGACCGAGGTGAATGACGTAACCATAGAGCTTGCCGCCCGCATAGTAACCCTCAGCCGCAGCTGGCTGCCCCACGGAGATGCCGCTCAGCCGGGCCGGGAAGCCATAATCGTTCATAATCTGCGTGAGGATGCGGGGGTCGGTGCTCAGGGTCACCTCGGTTCCCTGGATGCGCAGAGGCGACACCGAGGTGATGGCGCCGATCACCACATTCTCCGCAGGCTCCACGGTGACATCCGTGGCGGTGAATTTCAGGGTGGATAGATCCACGACCCCATTGATCAAAGCGGTGCCGCCCAGGAAACCTGGTTCCGTGCGGCCCGGCAAGCGATTGCGGATGCAGAGCTGACGCACCGTCAGCACCGTGGTGGGGGAATCGATCCCCAGCTCAGCGGGCACATGCACCACGACGTCCTGCACCAGCATGGTGGCGCTGCCGTCCGGGTTGTAGGTGACCTCACGGATGGGGCCTTCCACATAACCAGTCGTGGTGGCGGGGGCGATTTGGGAGAGGGCGGCTCCTGGCAGAATAAACAGCAGGGCAAAAAGAACAGGGTGGAAAGCTTTCACTAACGGGTAGGCAGAAGGAATAAATCGTGAATTCAGCAGGTGGTAGAAGAGGACAGGGGCAGCCGCCCACAGCGGTGGCTGCCCCTGCCTGGGTCATCCAACAGCCAAGCGGGATGAATTGCGGGAAGGGCGGCGGCGGCGCAGGGCCAGCAGGGAAGACGCACCCAGAAGGAGGACGGAGCCAGGCTCCGGCACCGGCGCGGCAGCGGCGGCGGCGGTGTAGCTATCCACCCAGATATCGGACACAAAGGTCATGCCATTGGTCTCACGCAGACCAAAGCTGGTCACGCTGGTATTGAGGTCAAAGCCGCTGTTCTGCAGCAGGTTGGCGAAATCGATGCGCCCGGACTCGTTGGCGGCCGCGCCGTAGATGGCGGGGTCGAGTTCGAAGAACGTGACGGCTTGGATTTGCTGCTCGTTGAAGGTCAGCACGCCCTGGTTCGTGTTGAACCACAGCATGGGATCATCTTCATCGAGGTTGTAGCCCGGTGTGGCCAGGATATCATAAGGGCTGGCACCGAAATTGAGGCCGTTGACCACCAAGTTGATGCTATCCATGCGGGCGCTGCCGCCATTGAAGTCGAAGGTGAGTTCGCTGATCTGGCCAAAGTCACCGCGGATGCCGAGCTCGGAACTGCCCACGCCGCCAGCCACGAAAGCGTCGTCGTGTTCATAATACAGGCTGCCAGCGATGCCGTTGGTCATGGAGCCGGCGCCGGTGTAATAATCGGTCAGATCCGTGCGGGCGTGGAGGGTCAACGCTCCTTCGAAGATGCTGACGGAGCTACCGAGTGGCTGAGTCATGCCGTAGTCAAAGATGTGGTAGCCGAGGCTGGTCTGGGCCTGGGCCGTGGCGCTGAGGAGCGAGGCTCCGAGGAGGAAGGAGAGGATGGATGTTTTCATGGGATTGGAGGGAGGTTTTGGGTTTGGTGATGGGTTTGCAGGGGTTATTTAGCGGAGACTTTTTCGAGGCTTTGGACTTGGTAATCCGCCGCGGCGCTGCCGAGCGCCTTCATGGCGGCCTCACGCGTGAGGTGCGGTGAGGTGGAGGTGATTTCGAGACGCGGCACGGAGCCGTCCTGGGAGACGGTGATGCGCACCTCCTTCACCCCTTCGAGGCTCATGAGAGCCTCTTTGACACTGGCGGAGCAGGCGGAGCAGACGACACCGGCGATGCGGCCTTCGTAGCGCACCGGTTGGGCGGCATCCGCGGCCTGAATGGCGGAAAGAGAGGTGAAGATGGCGATGAGGCCGAACAAAAGACGTTTCATGGATTGACAGAGAGGGGAGGGGTGAAGGAGGCCGGAGTGGTGGGGCGGATGTGAAGGAGGCTGCGCACATCCTCACGCAGGGAGCGGGCGGCCGTCTGGCTCGCTTCAGGGTCCGGATGGAAGACTGCGTAGTGGCCGCGGACCTGGCCTTTCTGGTCCACCAGGACGAGACGCAGATCGTTCTCATACTGGTCGAGCGGGTTGAGCCGCTCCGCCGCCGGGATGAGCCGCGGCGCCTTGAGGCCGAGCTCGTGGGTGACGAACGTTTCCAACACCGGCTGATCCAGGCTGGTGAACCACCACGGCGCGGAATCTTTCACGGAGAGGCTCTCCGCATAGGATTTGAAGAAGGCCGGGGTTTCACGCGTGGAGGCCCGTGCAAAGCTTACCAGTTGAAAATCCTTCCGGGAGCCGAACTCCTTATTCAGCGACCTCATGGCCTGCAGGACGGCCTTGGAGCCATGCGGGCAGACGGTGTAGAGATGGCTGAAGACGGAGATCTTCCCCTTCAGATCGGCAAAGCGCACGGGCTGTCCGGAGCGCTCTGGGGCGAGGAATTCGCCCGTCACCTGGCCTTTCACCGGGAGGCTGGCAGCCGCCGGTGTGAGAGGCAGATCCTCCGTTTCGGGGCCTTCCTGCACGCCGGGCATGAGCGCCGCGTAATCGTGCTGGATGTCACCGTAGCGGACGCCCTGGGTCCAGCCGGCCAGGCGCTTGATGCGCATGTTCAGCAGTTCCACATCCAGGCTTGCATTCACAAAGCCCCAGCGACCGGTGCCATCATTGCCGACGATGAACATCGAGCTGTGCTGGCTGGGGTCGCGGTCCTGGATTGCATTGGGTTCCACCACACCCAGCTGACGACGGATGCTGAGGATGTCCTCGGCACTGCCCGTGAGGAGCTGCCAGTCTGGCATATCCGGATGGTCCGCCTCGGCCACCGCCATGCGGGCGTAACGGGCCAGCACGGCTGGCGTATCACGCTCCGGATCGGCGGAGATGGAGATGAAGCGCAGGCTGCGGCCAAAAGCGGGCTGCAGTTCACGCCGCATGCGGGCAATCTTGATGTTGCTGTCCGGGCAGGTCTTCTCACAATTCGTGTAGAAGAAGTTCAGCACGACGGCGCGGTCCTTCACCAAGTCCGCAAAGAACTGGACCTTCTGACCATGGTGATTGGTGAGCGTGACGTCGGTGAACCGGTCGGCAAAACCGCGGCGCATCATGCGCCACCCCTCCTCCGCCGGCACGGGGCCGGCGGGGGGGGCGGCCTGGGCGTGGTGCTGGTAGGCCAGAAGCAGGCCCATCAGCCCCGCGGCCAGACGCACGCGGTGGAAGTATCGTGAACTAGGTGTCATTGAAACGGTGAGTGGGAGGGTGAGCGTTTCAGATCACGGGAAGAACTGCTGCACGCGCTGCGGGCGCGGAGAGCCCACGGCGCGGGGATCCATTTGGAACATCATCTCCAAGTCTTCGTGCTCATTGGTGTGGCAGTGGAAGACGAAGGGACCTTTGAAGGTGCGGAAGCGTTGGCGGATGGTGATGGAGGTACCGCTACCCAGCATGGTGAGGTCCTGCTTGAAGGAGTTGTGATACCAGGGAGCCTTGCCGGTGCTGAGGTTTTTCACCTGTTGATGGGACTCCAGATGGATGTGCACCGGGTGCCACCAGCCACCGCTGCCGTTGGTAAGGGTCCATTCCTCGGCCGTACCCAGAGTTGGGCAGACGTTGGCGATGCGCTCATCGTAGAAGGCCCCGTTGATGGCCCACTGACCGTTTTTGCGCTGGAAGTTGAGGGTGCGGCGCGCGGCGATTTCATGATCATGGATCACATCATGCGGACGCAGGCTGGAGTTTTCCGTGATGGTCGCGTTCGGGTAGATGCGGCCATTCGGATCTTCGAGACCGCGGGAGTTCCGCTTCTTCGGTGCGGTGACGATGAACTTCATCAACTGGTGCTTGAAGGCAGGCGTGCCAGAGACGACCGGATTTTCGACATCATCGAGTTCGCCCTCAGGCTTGCGCTCATTTTCCTGCGCCAGGATGTTTTCCAGATAGATGACGGTGCCGGGGCGGAACTTGGAGAAGTCGATGACGATGTCCGCACGTTTACCGGGAGAGAGGCAGAAAGCCTGCACCACCTGGGGTTTGGGGAACAGGAAGGCATCGTTGGCGATGCGCAGGAAGCTGGAATTGTTGCTGAGACGGTAGCGGCGGTGGCGGGCGCTGGAGGCACCGTGCATACGGAAGCGGTATTTGCGGGCTTCGACCTCCAAGAAGGGATAAGCCTTGCCATTGACGGTTTCGACATTGCCGAGGTAGCCGTTGTGGTTGTTGGAGTCATACCAGATGGCACCTGTCGGATGGAAAACCGCATCCCCGATGGCCAACCAGATGTCATAAGGGTTCGGGAATCCCGCAACGCCTGGCTTGGCCGCGAAGTCGGAATCCGCCCCTAGCCCTGGCAGCACGCCGGAGGCCAGCAGACCACACTCCAGATCATCATAGTTGGGGGCTGTCCCGCGCAGGCCCCGGTTCACATGCACCGAAGTCATGTCCGCTGCGTGGTCATGGAACCACATCGAGGAGGGAGCCTCCGAGACGTCTGGCTTGTCGGTGCCGGGGAGGCGTGGAAGCACGTTCGGGTAGTAGTAGTCACGTGCCTGCCCCGGATGAGTGAAGAAAGAGGCATGGCCATCCGAGTGGCTGGGCCAGTGACCGCCGTGCATGTGAATGCTGAGCTCTTCCGGCAGCTTGTTGCGGAAGCGCACCAGCGCCGGCTGGCCGGTATGAAAGCGGAACTGAGGCTGCAGGGTCCTGCTGCCGTTGGGGCCGATGCCCTCATAAAGCCACATGGGGGTTTGGAGGCCCATGGATGCCGGCAGACGGGTGATATTGGCCTGCACCGCATCCATCAGGTAAAACTGTGTCGGATTAGGCTGCCCATTTTTGTCCAAGTTCCAGCCGGTGGGGTAAGTGTTTGGCGGGGTGTGATACTCAGGAGCCACACCATGGAGAACATCACCGACCGCCTTGCCTTCGTATTCGGCAGGAATGGTATCCTCGCTCAGGGGAGCTAAGGGCTGAAAGATGGGGAGCGGGTCCTGCCAGCGGGGCACGATCGCGCCATCAATGGCACCAACGAACTGGCTGGAGATCTTGAGCGGGTCATTGGCACGGGCGGAGGAGGAGGAGCCGATGCTGAAGACACTGCCGGCAGCGGTAGCCAGGGTGGTCTTGAGCATCGAGCGGCGGTCGATGTGATTGGGGTTTGTACTCACGATGATGTTTTTTTACGGGGGGGGGGGGTGGGGAATGGGCTTTGAGGCAGCGGTTATTGGCGGAATTCGGCGACTTCGAACGGATGGCTGGCAAGCACGCCTCCCGTCACGGCATCACGGGCCTGCATCTCGATCTGCGTGAGGTTCGTTACGTTGATGTTGCGAAAGCGGGCGTCGTAGGTGGCCGCGCCGTTCAATGGATCGATGACGATCGGGACGCTGAATTCACGGCGGGTCTGCACGCCTGTGGGCAAGGTATCGATGAGGACGGCGACCAGGTTGATGCCTTCCGGCTTGTCCACCACGCCACGCCAGCGTGCCTCACCAGCGGCCACCCGAATCACAAAGCGATCAGCCGTGATCTGGATCTCAGCATCAGGATCAACGAGCTCGGTCAGCACTTCCTGAACGAACATCACATGCTCACCGACCATGTGGCCGATGACATCAATCGTAGTCTGGCCGGGAATGACCTGATTGAAAAATAGGTCCCGTGGGATGTGCGCATCGGCGAGGCCGAGCACATCCGCGCCAAAGCGTGGGTCCTGATTGAACACCACCAGCATGTCCCCGATGACGAAGGAATCTGGGCGGGTCGAATTTCCTCGGGCGACGGAGCGGACCACACCGGTGGCGACGTTTTCCGCCAGTTCGATCACCACTTCGATATCGGGCACGAAATACTCCGCACCTGCAGCATCGACATAAATATGTCCCGCCGATTTCAGAGTGGCTCCCGTGGTCATGGGATAGGAGCGCACAGTCGTGCGCGGGCTGGCACGGAAGGCCTGCGCCGGCGTCAGCGGAGTGCTGGTCTCAGTGACCGGAACGGGGCGTGAAAGCACGCCACTGCGGTCAAGGAAGTCCGCCGGTAAAACGGCGGCGTGAAGGGGATAGCAGCGCTCGACGATTTGAAAGTAATTCTGCTCAATCTGGGTCTGCGCTTTGGGCTCCCTCATAATGCCACCGCCGGTGACCGCACGGCGCGCCTCGGCCGTGGAGAAGACCGAGCGCGTAGCACCCAGACGAAGCGGCCCCAGCCCGCTCGAGGCCAACTTGAGGTCTCGATCCCTGCCGATCGCATTGCTATCAAGGAGGGCGTTGAAATTGGCAGCGCCAATGCCGACGCCATGTCCATCGCCACTCAGGACCGAGGAGCCAGCGATCAGCAACGGCTGGCCATTGACCGTGTCAGGGATGGTGACTTTTCTGCCGGTCACAATGATACCCTGATTCGCCAGATCGAGGTTCCAGATCGGTCCCTCCGTGGCGAACAAGGACAGCGGAACCTTCTGGGTGAGCACGCGGCCATCAAGCATGACGGCGGTTTGTGCGGAGACGAGTGAGGCCTGCAGAGAAAGCCAGAGAGTGGCCAAAGTGGTTGCTTTGGCGGCTCTCGTTAACCAAACATTTTTAGAGAGATAATTCATGACGTGGGTGGGGGTGGGGGTGGGGGTGGGGGTGAATCAACCGATGTCTCAGGCGACCAACGGGTGGTCTGTCTGAATGCCCGCCGGATAGCCTTGGGAGGCCAGCCAGGCGGCGGCGGTATTGAAGGCACTCGCCTCGGCGGTGATCTGCTCAAAAAGCAGGGCGTCCTGGCTCACGCCGCTCTCCACGGCCTTCTGGATGAGCTCCTGCGTCTTATGCCGCAGGACGGAAACCGCCTGGGCGTACAGGGAAGGCGGAGCGGCAGGCAGGCGCTGCTGGCGTGGAAGCCGCGGCACTGGTTTGACGCGCCAGGATGCCTGCGGGGCAGGCGTTAGTAGCTCGGGATAAGTCGATTGCGTGTTCATGTTGGCTGTTGGGTTTGGTTTGGTTGCTGGGGGAAATGGTGTTAGTCGCGGCCACCCTCGCTCAGGCCTTCTTGAGCCAGCAGGTCCTGCGGGCAGTCAGCGAGAAAACCTGCCGCGCGGCTCAGCGCCGAGGCCTGGGCAGTGAAACGTTCGGTGCGGCTCGCGTGGCCGCGGCACTCCGCGTCATAGGCCTGCTCCATCAGCAGATGCGCCTTCCGGCGCAGCATCTGGATGGCCGGCTCGAATGGAGGATGGAACGCCTTGGTTTGATGCTTGAAAATGGAACGGCTCATGGGGTGTTTAAGAAGTTGGGGAGGGCACGGAAACCTTGCCGGCCTGCGGCGGGCACCTCGATCAGGCTGCTCATGGCGCGGCCGTCCTTGTCGGTCAGAATGGCACCGCTCGAATCCGTCGAATGCCCGTTGGGAAGCAGGAGCTGCGGATGATCAAAAGGCGCTCGGTGATGACGAACCCGCTCGTCCGTGAGCGCCCGCATGAAGGCCACGAGCTGCTCTTTCTCTGGAGGGGTGAGCCCCAGCTCGGCAATGTCCTCCGGCACATCAGCGATGTTCTGATCTTTGAAGTCACTGCCACGGTTATAAAAATCGACCACCTGGTCCAGCGTCAGTGTGCCGCCATTGTGAAAGTAGGGCGCGGTGAGCTCCACATTGCGAAGTGTGGGTGTTTTGAACGCACCATCGGCGGACGGAGCCCAGGCTCGATCGAAGCCGAAGGTGGGCATCGGAAGTCCGAGGGCACCGAGACGCCCCTGAACATACAACCGCGCCTCGGCAAGCGGGTAGCCAAAGGGATCCGTGGCACCGAGGCCAAGATCCTCGCGTGTGGGCCGAACACCAATGTTGTAGAAACCATTGTCGTAAACCACCCGTCGGCCGGTGGTGTTGACAAAGCCAAAGGCATCTGGCTGCGCAGGAGTGGATGCGAACAGCATCCGCTCGATGCGCTCATGCGACGAACGAAACACCGAAGCATTCGTAAACTCTGCGCCGTCATGGCAGGCCACACAATGAGCCTTGCCCATGAAGATATCCAAGCCGGCCGCCTGGTCAGCGCTCAACGCAGCGGCGTCACCCTGCGCGTATCGATCGAATGGGGTTTCATCCGAAACGAGGGTGGATTCATAGACCTGAAGAGCCAGCCCGAAGAACAAGGCGAAATTCCAGCTCGCGTGGCTGTATTGGTTCGCGGCCACAGAACTTCCTGATGGAACGAGGCTGGCGCTGCCATCCGCCGAGCGTTGCACCCATGAGGTGCCCTGCCACCAGCGTGGATGAAAAGCCTGCCTGACAAGCTGGAGGTAATTGGCATAAACCAGACCTTTGCCAGAGACATGCCGCACCCCGGAAAAGACGCTGTCATCTGCATGAACCACCTGCTTGGCAAGCGGTCTCATACCCAGCAGCTTCTTACCCAGATCGGCAAACGAACGGCCATCCGCCGACATCTCGATGTCACTCAAAGGCGGCCCCACCGCCTGGGATGCGAGACTCGACTGCGCCAGGCGCACAGCCACAGGCACCATCGAAGCAGGTGTTTGAGCGCTCAGGACGCGTGCGTTCGCATCACGAGCCCCAAAGGAATTCACCCCATTGAAAACATCCTGCGCTCGTCCATCCCAAAAATTGCGGAGATTGAAGACCGCGTTGATCACCGTGGGGCTGTTACGCGGGGTCACGCGGCGTGTGTTTTTTCCACCTTTGGAAAACTGGGAGTCTTGGACGAGCGTCCTCGTCTCCTCCGCTGTTCGCGGCAGGATCTGTCCAAAGCGTTCCTTGAGCACCCCTTGGGAGCCAGTGATGGCGCTGCTGTCAGCCAGAACAGTGGAATGGCGGTTCGCCGGATCCGAAAGGCGGTGAAAAGGAAAATCACGAACCGTGAGCCGCGCGTTGGTGCCACGCACATCGAAGGTTGAAGGAGCGGCAGGCTGTGTACCCGAAGTCCGAAGCTGTGCGGGAGAAAGGGTGTTGATGCTCCGGCTGTCCGCACCTGCATGGAAGTGGCAACTGGCACAGGTCGTCATGCCATCACTGCCCACCTGCATGTCCCAGAACAAAGCTTTGCCCAAGACGAGGGCCGCTTTCCGGTCCGCGACGAAATCGGCCAGATTGGCCGGGCCCGGAACCGGCACCGACTTCAGGCTGCTCAACTGAACTGGCTCATCCTGAGCCAGCGAGGCAGTCGCCAAAACAAGCATCCAACCAATCGCCGCCGAGCAGGCAAACACAGCCTCGAACGGTCTTTTGGAAATGGATGGGTAGTCGGTGTTCACGGTGCTCATTTTTGAAGTTCTAGAATCACCTCAAGCGATTGAGGCTAATGTGGTATTGACTGTTTTTATCGCTGTGTTTGTGGATGTTGCTTTTGACACTGCTTTTGACTCTGAATTGTATTCACCATTAAGCTTTATAATTTCCATGCATGCACACGATACGATGTGTTAACCCCCGTGCTTATTGGGGTAACTCGTTCATGATTACGCCCACCACGTGGCCGGTGGATGGTGTTAACCCCCGTGCTTATTGGGGTAACTCGTTCATGCGTATTCGAATCCTAACTTTTGTCTTTTCTCTGTTTTCCATAATAGAATCTGGTGCGCATCTCCTTTTTAACACCCTGCATAAGACTCGTCCTCATCTGCCAATGAACGCTCCGTTTCGCTCTTGGATTGGACAGCTGATAAGCTCATCGAAGTGATCCAAGATCAGGCAATCATCCATCGCGCCAAGAAGCTCTGTGCCTGCCCAAAGCAGGTCTTGTCGAGCGTCGCGAGACGATGAACGCATCGCCGCCGCAACCGAGCTTCTGCGCAGTCACCACGGCCTCCGCCTTCTCGATGTTCACCTTCAACTTGGAGGTCTCTGCCATGAGTCAACACCAAGCCACCATCACCCCTGCCGCGATGAAGATCGTAGTCGATGCCAACAGCCCGCAGCGCTGGACCACCAAGCGCAAAGCCGCTCTCTTCATCGTCATCCTCCAGAGCAAGATCACCGCTGCGAAGACGACGCGTCAGCACTCGCTCACTCTCGCCGAGATCGGGTCGTGGAGCCGAACGCCGTGAGACCGCCACTGCACGCTGGCCGAAGGGCGAGCGAAGCGAGGCCATACAACGCCCCCTGCACGCCTGAGGAAGCGAGCGGTGCGTTCGCTTCGCTCAACCTGCGGCCCTGACTGCCTCTCTTCGGTCAACTCATCCGCCCCTTCAAAGAGGAATGCACCTGGCAGCACTGCTTTGAAAACCACGCCGCCGCTTGCAAGCCGGTCACCAGATACATCGAACATGACAACACCCAGCGCCAAGCCTACCTCAGCCTAGGCAACCCATCCCATCCACAAGCCGCCTGAACAACACTGGCGCGTGTACATCTTCAGAGGAGCAACCCCTCTGTGCCCATGGAAGGTTCACAACCGAGTGGCTTTCTTGATTTCATTTTTCCACCTGGGACGGCACTGCTCATCGCCTTGGTTTGCTCATGGCTTCATCCATGTCGCGAGAAAGCATGTCCTAGATCTTCTGCTCCTCGGGCTTTTCCAAGAAGGTGCTCAGCGCCAGCAGGATGGCGGCACAGACGACGCAGGAGTCGGCGACGTTGAAGGAGGGCCAGGGATTGAAGGGCGGGAAACCGAAGTCGAAGCGCAGGAAATCGACGACGTAGCCATCGAAGAAGGTGCCGTTGAAGAGCTTGCCGGTGGCATGCTCGCGGAAGAGACGGTCCGTGAGATTGCCAAAGATGCCGCTGACCAGCAGGGCGACGGCGAGGCGGCTCATCCAGCCGGGGAAAGCACCTTGGCGATGCAGCACGATGATGAAGGCCAGCGCGGCGAGCGAGACGAAGGTGAAGGCGTAGTTCGCATACGCGGTGCCGTTGAACATGCCGAAGGCCACGCCGGTGTTCGCGGCATGATGCAGCCAGAAGATGCCGGGAATGATCTCGCGCTCGACGCCATAGCCCGCCGGATCAAACGGCGAGGGAAAGTTTGCGACGATCCAGCTCTTCGTGACCTGATCGGCGATGAACAGCGGGAGGGTGAGGAGCAGGAGCAGGCGAAGCATGGAGAGAATGGAAAGGTGACGATTAGGACGCTCGATTTGGCCGCAGAGGGGCGGAGGAGCAGAGGGCGTGCGGAGAGCGGAATATCGATTGCTGATGGCTGATTTTTGAAGGGTGCGGAGGCGGTAAGTGAACAGGGTATCCATCGAAGTTCGTCGGGAGGTGAAAAGAAACCGAGGGGCTGGAGTTTTGATGTGATCAAAGGCTCTGCGCCCTCCGCCTCTTTGCTCCTCTGCGGCAAAACCGAGAACCTGGGCAGGCGTTGCAGCACGAGTGTTAGCCACCCGGGCCCTGGAAGCGAGTAAAAGCTGGTGAGTAAAGCCTCACACGGCATTCGCCCGCAGCACACGAAGCATGTTTCCGCCGAGGATCTGGCGGATGGTCTCATCGCTGTGGCCGCGCATGATGAGACCGAGGGTGAAGAGAGGCCAGTTGGACCAGGCGACGCTTTGCTCGGCTTCGATGCTCGTTTGGTAATCGTCCTTCGGCCAGAGATGCTCCCATTTATCGGCGGGACCACCCGGGGCCTTCATGAGCTTGGCGCGTTCTTCTTTGTCAAAGCGGCTCGTGTAAGCCACATCGCAACCGATGGCGGCGTGCTGGGAGCCGAATTTTTGGATGAGATAGCTCAGATGATCGAGCAGCGCGGTGATATCGCCTTTGCCGCCGAGGAAGCGCGGGATGCAGCAGATGCCGACAAGGCCGCCAGTGTCGCAGATGGCCTTGATGGTATCGTCCGGCTTGCCGCGAAAGTGCTCGTAAACACCGCAGCAGGTCGTGTGACTGGCCACCATGGGCTTCGCGGAGGCTTTCGCAGCATCAAAGGCCGTCTTCCAGCCGCTGTGCGCCACATCGGCAATGACGCCGATCTTGTTCATCTCGGCGATGGCCGCCTTGCCGAAGTCGCTCAGGCCACCGTCATGCGGCTCCCCTGCCCCATCGCCGAGTGGATTGCGGCGATTGTAGGTCACATGCATCATGCGTGTGCCGAGCTCATGGAAAAGGCGGATGAAGCGCAGCTCGTCCTTCACACTCTCCCAGTCCTGCATGAGTGGCACACCATTGGTGGTGAAGCACAGGCCCACATGCCCCGCCTTTTTCAGCGACTCGATTTCGTCCGCCGTCGTCACCTTCGAAAGCGCGGGCTTCAGCGCATCGGTGGCCTTGGTGAAATGGGCCAGGCGTTTGATGAGGCGCATCGGATCACTGCCTTCTTCGCCGGTGTTTTGGAAGATGCAGGTCACGCCGGCGGCGTGGAAGGCATCGAGGAATTCCTTCCGCTCTCGCTCGCTCGTGGCGTTTCGGTTCATGCTCATCGACTCCCGCAGGTCGCTGATCTCCGCCGCAGACGCACCGCCTTGGATCGCCTCATTCATCGCCTCCGCGTCGATGGCGCAGCGCGGAGCAAAGCCATAGCTCTCAAACACCACCGAGCCGAAATGCAGCTCCCACGCATGCTCGATCTGTGCCTGGGTGGGCTTCAGCAGGTTGAATGCGATCTCACGCGGCTTGTCGATGGCCGGATGGCCGGTGCGCCAGAGCTGCTTCACCTCCTGCGAGCGAGCATGGATGTGAAACGACGCCGCGAACGCGGCAGGAACGGCCTGAATCAAGGAGCGACGGGAGAGAGGCATTCACGGCATACGCCCGAAGCCACAGCATCCCTTCACTCCACAGGCAATGACCACACCTGCGGAGATCTCACCCCAGGCCTCGCTTCGCCACCGGGGATGATGAGGTCGTTGTTCCAGAGCACGGCGTTCGTCGTGACGAGGGAAAAAGGCACTTCACCGGCTTTGGACCATGTTTGGGATTTCAGATCGAAAGCCAGAATCGAGCGTGGAAAGCCCGGATGGGCCGATTTGGGTTCAAAGTTCATATTTGCTCCATCATCACCACCGATGATGAGAATCTTGCCATCGAGCACCGGAGCAGGCCCTGGAGCCGCCACGGCTACGCGTGGCATGTCCGGCTGCTTTTGCCATCCCACAGTCTCGGAATAGCTCCACGCGTCCTTGAGCCAAAGGCGTTCCGCTTTGCCATCCGCGCCAGCTTTCAACGCCGCGCCGCTGAACAGCCACACGCGCCCTTCCGCAGCTGCCATGCAGCTCAGGATGCGCCCGCCGCCGGGACACGGCGGCAGCTCCCGCCACACCGCGTCCGGTTTCTTCAAATCGAGCGACCAAAAGGTGTTCATCGCACTCGTGGCCGTCGGCGTCTCGATGCCTCCGGCGATGAAGAGGACGTCATCCAGCACACAGCCGCTCATGAAGGCACAGGGCTTCGGCAGCGGCGGCAGTTTCGCGTCTTTTTGCAGCCAGAAGACCTCGCGAAAATGCTCCGTGGCATTCCCACCGCCCGCGATGATCATCCCCTGCCCTGTCGTGACGCTGACGCCGTAGCCGTTGGGCTTCGGCAGCTTGCCCGTAGCCTTCCATTCGCCATCAAAAGCAAACACCGTGCCATACCAGACCTTCGTCCCGCCTTCCCACGGCATCCTGTCCGTGAAATGCGTGCCACCCGCGACGATGAGCTTTCCATCCTGCACACCCGCAAAAGCTCCCGCGAAGCCGCGAGCATCCGGGATGTCGGGAAGTCGTGCCCAGGCCATGGCGGCGAGTAGAAGAAGCGATTTCATGCCGCTTTTTAGGGCTTCTCCCTTCATTCGTCATTCTGAAATCGTCATTCACCCTTCTTCACTGAAAGCCTTCGCTCCGCCCCGCCGTAGTTTTTGGCCATGCTCACCCTCTCCGGCAAATCTCACGGCAAATTCTGCGACGGCGTCTCGCGTCGCGATTTCCTGCGCATCGGCGGTCTCGCCATGGGCGGGCTGTCATTGCCAGAGCTGCTGAAGGCGGAAGCGGAAGCCAAAACAGGCCGCAGCTTCAAATCGGTGATCATGATCTACCTGTGCGGCGCCCCGCCGCATCAGGACATGTATGATTTGAAGATGGATGCGCCGCTGGAGATCCGCGGGCCGTATAAACCCATCAAGACTGCCGTCCCCGGCATCCACATCTCCGAGCACGCCCCGCGCCTCGCCAAGATCATGGATAAGCTGGTGCCCATTCGCAGCATGTACGGCAGCCCCAATGGCGCTCACGACAGCTTCATCTGCTACACCGGCCGCCCACCGCCTCCAAACGGCGGCAATGCACCCACCGGTCGCCTTTCCGATCCGCCTTCCTTCGGCTCCGTCGTTTCCAAGCTCCAAGGCCAGGCCGATCCGGCGGTGCCCGCTTTCGTCGGCCTCGCACCCAAAGCAGGACATCCGCCGTATGGCTCGCCGGGCCATCCCGGCTACATGGGCAACACACACTCCGCCTTCCGCCCGAACGGTGCCGGCGTGGAGGACCTCCAGCTCAATGGCATCACGCTCGATCGCCTGGAAGGCCGTCGCTCGCTGCTCGATGGCTTCGACAACTTCCGCCGTGAGATCGACGCCAGCGGCCTCGTCAGCAGCATGGATGCCTTCAATCAGCAGGCGCTGAATGTGCTCACCAGCAGCAAGCTGCTCACCGCGCTCGATTTGACCAAGGAGACCGTCAAAACCCGCGAACGCTACGGCAAGGGCGATCCGAAAAACTACGGCGACGGTGCTCCGCTGAACCTTGAGCACTTCCTGCTGGCCCGCCGCCTCGTCGAGGCCGGTGCCCGCGTGGTCACGCTGAACTTCGGTCGCTGGGACTTCCACGATAACAACTACCCGCAGCTCCTCCGCCATCTGCCGCTCTTCGATCAAGGCATGAGCGCCCTCGTCGAGGATCTGCACGAGCGTGGCCTCGACAAAGACGTCGCCGTCGTCGCCTGGGGCGAGTTTGGTCGCACACCCATCGTGAACAAGGATGGTGGCCGCGATCATTGGCCGCGAGTCGGCGGGGCGTTGCTCGCCGGGGGTGGTTTGAAGACCGGTCAGGTCATCGGTGCCACCGACAAACTCGGCGGTGAACCCACCGACCGTCCCGTGCATTTCGGCGAGGTCTTTGCCACGCTTTATCGCCACATGGGCATCGACACCGTCAAAACCACCCTCAACGACCTCACCGGCCGCCCGCAATACGTCGTCGATGGCTGGCAGCCGATGCCGGAGCTGGTGTGAGGTAGCTTAGCCGTAATCATGCGGTCGAAAGCGGGAACAACATCCATGTAGGCTCGTTCGCCAGAACGAGAACACCGCTCCGCATTCTGGCGAATGCGCCTACATCCTTCGGTGGTCGAGCTTCGATGCAGGAAGCTTCTTCAACGACATGGTTACGGTTTAGCGGACGCGATAGCGCCCCTGCTCCACGGTGATGTTCGGCACCACGCGCTTCGTTTCGAAATGCTGATAGCCTTCGCGGAGGTTTTCCCAAAAGCTGAACCACGGATCACCCTTCGCTTTTTGTAGGCGTTCATCGGTGAAACGGAAGGGGAAGCAATGCACGGGCACTTCCGGCTGGCCGTTTTCGAGAGCAGCGGCGACGAGGAGGTAGATTTCCTCGATGACTGCATCCGTCATGGCGTAGCAGCCGACGCTGACTTCATCGCCATGCACCATGATGAGGCTGCCGGTGCGCTGGTGATGGAGGTCAAAAGCATTCGGGTAGCCGATGTTGAAGGCGAGATGGTAGCTGCTGGCCGGATTGAGCTGCTTCGAGGTGACCGAGTAAAAGCCTTCGGGAGCTTGTTTGTCGCCTTCACGCTGCTTCGGGCCGAGTTCACCGGAAAAACAGGCGATGCGATGGGTGCGAAAGGGTTTCCAGACTCCGGCGGCATCTTGGAGCCAGAGTTCGAACTCGCCGGATTCTTTGAACAAGCGGATGAAAACGCGGTTTCCGAGCCGCAAACCCCTCTCGACGAGTTTCTTCTCCAAAAGCGGTTTTACGCGACGGTTCACATCGGCGAGCCGCTCGGAAGCGGGCATCGTTTTCCACGGCACGCGGGATGGTGGCGGCGGATAAGGCAGCACGAGAGGCTCCAAGGTGAGGCGTTGCATCAGAAGGCGAGTGTAGGGTGCCAATAAATCAAAACCCCAGGCAGCGGATAGCAGCACAACGAACGCGGCGAAGATCCAGACGAGGCGTCTCATGCCGCAAAGACCTCAAGAAGCCGCTGGCGGCCGTGTGGCGGGCTTGCCACGGACGATGTTCATCGCGCCATTCAGCTCGCCACCAGGCTCGATGGAGACGGAGCGGGCGGTGACATCGCCATTCACCGAGCCATTGGCTCCGATGAGCACGAGACCGGAAGAAAAGACATTGCCCGTGATGCGTGCCTGAATCTCCACCTCCTCAGCACGGATGGGATTTTTGAAGACGAGGTCCGATCCTTTTTCGACGATGAAACGCCGGCAGCGGATTTCTCCGATAACCGTGCCGGTGGCTTTGAAAATGGCATCACTGCTGCACACCACATTAGCCTCCAAATTGCCGAAGCAGCGCAGATCGCGGCATTGCAGGCTGCTGGCGGAGAGATGGCCGCGCTTGCGGATGATCACATCGCCACGCGTCTTCACCGGCTGCGTGGCGTTCATGTTGATCTCCACGTCTTCGAGCGAGATGTAGGCACCGCAGGCGGGGCAGTTCGCGGAGCGGGCGGAGCGGCTGGTCTTGAACTTGTGCCCGCAGTCAAAGCAGTCCGCGTCCTTGAAATACTGGTTCCGATACATGCCCAAATCCTTCATCTTCTGAATGGAGTTGGCATTCATCGGAGCTGGCGTGGGCGTGGGGGCCGAAGAATTGGAGGTGGGACGTCGCAGCGAGCTCGTAAGAGGCTCATCTTGAGGCCGAGCCTCTGCCATGGGTAGCTCAGAGGCCTCGACGGCAATCGCGGGCAGCGCATCGGGCTGCACCTGCGCCTTTAAAAAGGCTCCAAAACCATCTGAAGCCGAGAGATCCGCCTTTCGATCTTCTTCACTCACCGCTTCGGGCAGGACGACCGCTTTGATTTCAGGCTCCGGTGCTGGCTTTTCAGGAGCGGGAGCGGCTGGAGCCTCGATCTTGGCGGGAGAATCTTCCGCCCAGTCTTCATAGCCTGCTCCAGACCGGCTGACGTTCGAGGCGGTGACGCGGCGCTTCTGAATCGTGAGGTGAGCGCCGCACTTTTTGCAAAACGTGGATACGACAAGGCGCGGCTCATACTGAGCCGCGCCACAAGCCGGACACACCACTTCGATATGGTTCTTCGGTGGTGTCGGAAGAATGCTGGACTTCGGTGCGAAAAACCGTCCGAACACTCGGATAAGAATTAGAGGTTAGGGCTTGGGGCCAAGGTTGAGACCACCAGCGGGCTTTGAATCCGCCTTTTTGCCGACTTGGGACTGGCCCATGAAGGTAGCGCCCTCTTCGATGGAGAGCGTGCCTGCGGCGATGTCACCCACGAGGATAGCGTTGCTCTTCAGCTCGCAACGCTCGGAGACCGTGATGTTACCTTCGACCTTGCCGAAGATGATCACGCTGCGGGTTCTGACTTCACCCTTGATGAGAGCGTTTTCACCCACGGTGAGGCTACCGTCGGAGATGACTTCTCCTTCGATTTTGCCGTCGATGATGAGGTCGTGGGAGAACTTGATCGAGCCTTTGATCTCGACGTCGTTGGAGAGGACGTTTTTACTGGATGACATGATGGGTGCAGAGTGAACGCGTTGGGGTAATGCAGCGGGAGCGGGGGCGGCGGAGAGGATGGGAGTACGCTCGGCCACAGGAGCCGGTGCGGGAGCAGCCTCGACGCGTTTGTCGTCCTTATGCGCTTCTGATTGTCCGATGATTTGCCTGAGCATGACAAAAATATAGCTGTCTTGCCCGATGAGTGTCAATGCCCGCGTCTTTATATTTTTAGAAGTCCTTAAATTTTGTCACCCACCGGCTCTTTCATACTTGGCACGGGCTATCGAGGCGGCAGAATCGGGCGCATGCCGAGCCTGCCTCTCTCGATCTCCCTCATCTCGCTCAACGAGGAGGCCAATCTGCGCCGGTGCCTGGCCAGCGTGGCGAATCTGGCCTCGGAAATCGTGATCCTCGACTCAGGCTCCAAGGATCGAACGGCGGAGATCGCAGCGGAATTTGGCGCCACGTTCATCCATCAAGACTGGCTCGGCTACACCGCTCAGAAAAATCGCTGCTTGGAACTCTGCACGCAGCCCTGGATCCTGAATCTCGATTGCGATGAAGTCGTCTCGCCCGAACTCGCCGCCTCCATCCGGGCCTTTTTCGATCAGGGCGAGGCCGAAAAGCATGCCGGAGGCTCCATGGCGCGGCGCACCTGGTTCCTCGGTCGCTGGATTTATCATGGCGACTGGTATCCCGACCGCAAAACACGGCTCTTCCGCCGCGAAGGCAGCCGCTGGGAGGCCGATGGCGGTGGGCAGGTGCATGAGCGCCTCGTGGTGAATGGCCGCACGACCTCGCTCAGCGGGGATCTGCTTCACTACTCCTTCCAAAACATCCGGCACTACCTCGTGAAGCACATCGAATACTCCGGCGTTTTTTTGAGCACGCAGCAGGTGAAAAAGAAGCGCTGGTCGCTTCTCCACACGATCTTCCGGCCCGTTTGGCGCTTCACGCGGGCATATTTTTTGCGCCGTGGCTTCCTCGATGGCTTCCCTGGTTTGTGGATCGCCGTGGCGACCGCATTCTTTGCTTTTGATCGCTACGCACGGCTTTACGAGAGCGAGGTCGAGGCACGTCAAAACAAGAGCGGCATATAAAAATCGCCCTCCTCCACCCTCAAATCATCCGCAGCACCGGCGTGGAGGTGTTTCTCATCGAATTTGCCAAGCACCTCATCGCCGCTGGGCACGAACTAACCTACATCAGCACGCTCACCACGCCGGAGATCGGTGCCATGCTGCCGGGAGACTGGCGACTGCTTCCTCGCCTCAAAGGTAGCGCCACCCTGCGAATGTGGCACTTCAACCGCCTCGCCCCTCAGGCCGCTCGCGAAGCTGGAGCGGATGTCAGCATCGGTTGCGGCCGCACCAGCGTGCAAAGCATCCACCGCAATGGCACTGGCTGCCATCGGCTCTACGGTCAGCTTTTGCCCCTGTGGCAACGCTTCAGTGTGAAGCACCTCTACGAGCTGCATCTGGAGAAAAAACTCCACACCAGCTCCAGCACGCCCACGCTCGTCACCAGCTCCGCCCGCGTAAGCGCCCAGCTACAAGGCATCTACCGCAACGATGCCTCACGCTTCCGCATTCTCTCCCCGCCCGTCGAATCCCAGGTCTTCAAACCTGCCGAAGATCGAGCGAATATCCGCGAGCTGCTCTGTCACAAGCTCCAGACCGATCCCGCACGCCCCGTGCTGCTCTTCGTCTCGCTCAAAACGCCCGCGAAAGCATTCTCCCGCTGACGTGGGAAAGGCACATGCGTGACTGGCTGGAGCTGATTGAGGCGGGCAACGCGTAGAGCCAAGGGCAAAGGGCAAAGGGCGTAGAGCGAAGACACTTCAACAATCAGCAATCAGAGTTCTTCAATCTGCGGTTGGATTGGCGGTCGATGGCGTGGCGGAGCGGGGAATGACGATTGTCGATCAACCGATTGCTGATTGTCGAAGTTCCCAAGCCCTTCGCCTCATTGCAGCCTTGGCAGCAGCGGCGGATACACCCAGGTCTCCTCTTCGAGATGCTGATCACTCCTGCCGTCCTTCCAGTCCGCCGTGGTAATCACCTGCCAGAGGCCCTCGACGGGCGCCTTGTCCTTGTTCACGAGGTTTTTGATCTCCTGCACCTTCACTTGATAGGTCACCCCGCTTTCCTCGACAGGCGGCGGTTGCTGCGGACGTGCGCCCGCCACCGTCAGGGCAATCAAACGTGTCGTCTCCGCCGTCAGCGCCGCCATGCGGTCGTGGATGCGGATGTCCTCGCGGATGATGTTCGAGGTATCGCCCGACCTTTGAATGGCCTCCGCCAGCGCCACCACCGCGAGGCTGAAGATCGCCAGCGCGATCACCGTCTCCAGCAAGGTGAAGCCGGCGCGGCGTGCGGAAAGGCGGAAGTGGAAGCACATGGCTGATGAATACGACATCGCCAGAGAGCGGACAAACGGATTGTCAGACGGCCCTGACTCGTCCGACCGGTCTAATCGGGGAGACTTGCACGGCTTGCGCAAAACGCGGAAAGCGTTGTAAATGGACGGCGCATGCAAAAACTCGTTGTCACTCTCTTCTTGGCCGCCCTGCTTCTGGGCGGGATGCTGGGCACGGAGACGAGGCTGCTGTTTTTCTGGCCGGGGGCCTTGCTGCTGGGGCTGGGAGGATTGCTGGCGGCGGCGAAGTGGAGGCTGCGGGTGAGTTCCCCCCCGGCGGATGCGTGCCTGGCCTCGACGCTGCTGTTTGCGGGCTATGTGGCGGCACGAGCCTGGGGCTCGCCGGTGGGGGATTGGGCGCGGGAGGATGCGGTGATGCTATGCGGGGCGCTGGTGGCCTATTTACTGGCGGCGACGGCGGCGAGTCATCCGAGTTCAAGGATGGGCCTATTGTATGTGTTGCTCGTTTTGACCGTGGCAAACCTCGCACTGGGGCTGGTGCATTTCAGCGGGCGCTGGGAATTTCATGTGGTGCCGGGCTTTGGGCGCAGTTTTGGAGCGGGCCGCATCGGCGGCCTGTTCAACAATCCAAACCATCTGGCGGCGTTTCTCTCAATGGTGATGTTTCTGTGTGCGGGCTGGATGTGGTTTGGCCGGGCGGGCGCGGCGCTGAGGTTGTTTTTGGGCTTTGTGATCCTGGCGATCGCCACGGGCACGGCGCTGACGGTGAGTCGAGGGGCTTTGCTGGGCGTGGCGGTGGGTGCGGCAGTCTTTATGCTGCTGGCGCTGTGGCTGGTGTGGCACACGCAGCGGGCGCTTTTCAAATGGCTGCTGCTCGGTGGATCGCTGCTGCTGCTGCTCGGCGGCGGGGTGCTTTACAAAGTGAACGAGGAGGCGATCCAGCGTCGCGAGGTCGGATCGCCGATGTCCGAGGATGTGCGCGGCAAGATCTGGAGCTCGGCGATGACGCAGCATGCGGAGCAGCCGCTGTGGGGAGCAGGTGCGCGGATGTTTTACTCCGGCAGCATCCAGTTTCGTGATCCGCGCATGACGAACTGGGAGGGCGACGCGCTCTTCGCTCACAACGACTACCTGCAAATGCTGGCGGACTATGGCTGGGCGGGCCTGGCGCTGCTGTTGATGCTGATCGCCACGCATCTGTGGAATGGGATCGTGTTCATGAAGTGGTTCGCGAGGAGCAAATTTCCACGCACGGGCCGGCTCGGCAGCGTGACGCTTTCACTCGTGCTCGGGTCGCTGGCCGCGCTGACGGCCACGATGGTGCATGCGCTGGTGGAGTTTCACTGGCACATCCCGGCGGTGATCCTCACGGGAGCCGTGATGCTCGGTTTTCTGGCGAATCCGGGCATCGACGCGGATGGCCCGAAGCGACTCCGCGTGCCCGGTGTGCGTGTGGGCATTAAACTGGCCGCGATGGCGGCGAGCGCCGTGCTGGCCTGGGGCGCGGTGACCTGGGGCCTGGCGGATTTTCAAGTTGCGCAGGCCTATCTGGCGGGGAAGCAAAAGGATCAAGCGACCGCGCTCGAGCATCTGCTGCGAGCAGCGGAGATCGATCCACGCAGCGGAGAGATTCAGTATCGACTTGGACTCGCCTACCTCGACAACTGGAGTCCGAAAAAAAGCCCCTCCGAGCAAAAACGCCTCATCGAAGCCGGACTGGCCGCTTTGACACGAGCCTGCGTTTTGAACCCCGCGAGCCATTACTACCAGCTCGCGAGAGCGGATGCGCTGGATGCCGCAGGCAAACATGACGAGGCCTTGTTAGCTATTCACCGGGCGATGGAACTGGCTCCACTGCACGAGGAACCCCGCGTGGCGCTCGGGAAGCATTTCCACAATCTGCGACAGTTTGAAAAAGCCGAGGAAGCCTACCTGTGGGCACGCTCATCCAAGGCCTCCAACCCCAAAGGCACCGCGAACGGGAGCAGCTACTATGAGCAGATGCTGCGCGACACGGCGTATCTCGCGGAGTTGGCGAGGAAGAGGGCAGGATAGCCGCAAAAGAGCGCAGAGATCGCAAAGAGAAGGGCCTGAGTGATTCTTCGCGTCATCATTCCTGGTGAATTCGCAGACAAGAAAAACCGCTTATATGACGCTAATATGACGCTGATAAAAGAGGGCCATCAGCGTCTCGTTAACGTCATATTAGCGGTGAACCAGACTCACCGCACGCATGATGCCCGAAGAATTTTTTTGCGGTCCTTGCGATCTTTTGCGGCCATTCCGTCAGCCGTGATCAAGCCTTGAGCGCCCAATCCAGCAGGGCCTGCGCATCCTTCCAGACGCCGCTTTCGGTGTCGTTGAGGATGACGACGATGCGGCGGCGGCCGTTGCGCTCGCCGGTGGCGACGAGGCAGTAGCCAGCGGCATCGGTGTAGCCCGTTTTCATGCCATCGCAGTAGGAGGCGGTGCGCAGGACGCGGTTGGTGTTGGCGAGGTCGATGAACTTGCCATCGGGCTTTTTGAATTTGTAGGACTGCAGCTTCACGATCTCGCGGATCTCGGGCATTTTATCGGCCCATTTGGCAATGACAGCGAGATCGCGGGCGGTCGAGTAGGGCTGATCATCGGTGAGGCCGGGAAGGCCGTGGGGATTGACGAAGTGAGTGTTTTGCAGACCCAACGATTTGGCCTTCTCGTTCATCTTCTCGACGAAGGCGGCCACGCTGCCGGCGTTGTCGCGAGCGAGAGCTTGAGCGATGTCGTTCGAGCTTTTCACGAGCACAGCGCTGAGGAGTTGATGGCGGGTGTAGGTCTCCCCTTCCTTGAGGCCGAGGCGCACGGGGGCGCACTGCGTGTCACTTTTCTCGACGGTGACGATTTGATCGAGGCTACCAGCTTCGACGACGAGGAGGCCGGTCATGATCTTGGTGGTGCTGGCGATGGCACCGCGCTTTTCGGCGTTCTTTTCAAAGAGGATGTCGTTGGAGGCGGGGTCGATCACGATGCTGCGATCGGCGGAGATGAGCGGGACGGGACCGCGGAGGTTTTTGATCTCAATCTCGCGGCGTACCTTTTTGAGCTTCTCCGTCTCCTCGGCGAGCTGGGTGAGCAGCGTCTTCTCCTTATCGGCGACGGCTTTTTCGCGGGCCTCCATCTGCCGCAGGGCCTCGGTGATTTGATGCTTCTCCTTGGCAAACTCCGCCTCGCGCTGCGTCATCGCGGTGAGCTTGGCCTGCACCTCTTCCTCACGCCAGCGGAGCTGCTCCTCGCGTTTCGGATCATCACAGGAAGTGGCCGCTAGGCAGGCCACGAGGGCGAGCAGGGCAGTGCGTGTGGTGTGGGACTTCATGGCGCGGATCAGAGCTGGGGAAGGAGTTGTTTGAGTTCGGAGGCAGGCCACTGGCCGGGAGCGTTTGAGGTGCCAATGTAGCCGTAGTTGAGCAAACTGCCGCATTTTGCCAGCACGAGACGCGAGACGCGGCCCCAAGTGCCCATGCCCATCACCGAGATGCGCTGGCGATGCGGCGCGGAGGCCAGTTTCATGAGGCGGACGAGATCGTCCTGGCTGTTCAAGAAGGTGGCGATCTTCACGCTATCGAGCCCGAGTGGCTGGGCGAAGGAGATGGAGCCCTCCAGCACCTCATCGGCGGGTGTGGCCTGGAAATCGTGGAAGGACCCGATGACGAAGGCACCTGCCGCGTGGGCTTTTTGAATCGTGCCCTGCATCTGCGCGGCGGTGCGCAGTTCGATGTCCACCAGCGCCGCGAGGTCCAGCAGCGGCTCGATCATGGCTGCCCGGGCGGCGGGATCGGTGGGAGAAGAGCCGCCTTCAGACGGATGACGGCAGGTGAGCAGAAGCGGCAGGGTGTTTCCGGCCAAAAGGCGGCGGAGCTCCTCGGCAGGCAAGTTTAAAGTATCCAGCCGCAGCTCCACCACATCGCAGGTGGCCTCACGGGTGGCGGGATCGAGGCTCATCAGATGCTGGAGGGCCGACAGATCGCCCACGACCCCCACGGCGAGGGGCCGGGAGGAGAGGAGCAGGTTTTTCGAGGAAATGAGTTGTGGCACAGGTTAGGTCTGTTATAATTTCAGTAATCTTAATTAACAACCAACGTTTAAAACGCCCCAATTATGCTTGGCCGAAAGCAAGAAATCAATTTGCAGCTCACGGAGATCTTCGACAGCGCCATCTTGGCCTTTTGTCTCTGGTCTAGCCACTACCTGCGCTCGCAGGTGGTGCCGCTGTTCATGCCAGAGGCCATCGAGATCCCGCCTTTTGAGCAGTTTTACTGGGTGCTGGCCGTCGTACCGCTTTTCACTCCCATCGCCCTCGAGGCCTGCGGCTTTTACTCCAACATCCACAACAAGACGCTGCACCGCTCCCTGCGGCAGCTTTTCGAGGGGCTGGTGATCATCGGCATGTTTGTGGGTGCCTGCGTGGTGTTCTTCAAATGGGAAGTGCCCAGCCGTGCCGTGGTGCTCTTCTCCGTCGGCCTCGGTGCCTGCGGCCTGCTGCTGCGTGAAAGCTGGCAGCGTGACCGACTGCGCCGCCGCCTGGCCTCTGGCAAAGGCCGCGAGCGAGTCATCGTGGCAGGCCAGGAGCAGGACATTGAGAATTTCATCACCCACCTCACGCAGGAGCAACGGGCGGAACTCGATATCGTGATGAAATTCGACATCACCACGCGGCCGGTGGGCGAGCTGGAATCCGCCCTGAAGGAGCATTCCATCAGCCGCGTGCTATTCGCGGTGCGTCATGTGCATTTCGGCCGCATCGAGGAGGCCGTGCAGGCCTGCGAAACCGTCGGCGTCGAGGCCTGGATCGCGGCGAACTTCTTCGAGACGGCCATCGCCCGGCCCACCTTTGATGTGATGGGCGGAAAGCTCATGCTCGTCTTCCACAGCACGCCTCAGGCCTCGTGGGAGCTGCTCTGCAAAGGCGCTCTCGATCGAATTGGCGCGGCTATTTTACTGGCACTCTCCTCTCCAGCCTGGCTCGTCGCCATCATCGGCATCCGTCTCGGCTCACGCGGCCCGGTGTTCTTCAAACAAGAACGTGCGGGCCTCTACGGGAAGCCTTTCACTATGTGGAAGTTCCGCAGCATGCACACCGACGCTGAATCACGCCGCGCCGAACTGGAAGTGCACAACGAAATGGACGGCCCGGTTTTCAAGATCCAAAACGACCCGCGCATCTTCGCCTTTGGACGTTGGCTGCGTCGCATGAGCATCGACGAGCTGCCACAGCTCATCAATGTGGTCCGCGGTGAGATGAGCCTCGTCGGCCCGCGACCGTTGCCCGTGTATGAAATCGAGCGCATCGAAAAGCACGCCCAGCGCCGCCGTCTCAGTGTGAAGCCCGGCCTCACCTGCCTCTGGCAAGTCACCGGCCGCAATGGCATCAAGAACTTCGACGAATGGGTGGCCCTCGACCTCAAGTACATCGACAACTGGTCCCTCTGGCTCGATGTGAAGATCTTGGCTCAGACCTTGCCAGCTGTGCTGCGAGGCGCGGGAGCGAGCTGAAGCTGATTCCGCCGCATAAACACGCCTCGAGCAGGCGTTTGAATGCGCCTCATGACACGCACCAGCCTTCTCTCCTTTGTTTTCGCTGCCTCATCGCTTCTCGCGCAGACGCCACGTCCTGGCGTGAATTATGATGAGGCGAAGGTGAGCAGTGATCCGCTGCCGGACTTGAAGGTGAAGACGGCGGAGGAGTGGATGAAATCGCGGCGTGGGGAGATTTTGAGGCTGTTTGAGCAGCATGTGTATGGCAAGACGCCCGCGAAGGTCGGCACGCCGAAGTTTGAGGTCACGGCAACGAAGGCGGATGCGCTCGGCGGGCTGGCGACGCGAAAATTCGTGCATGTCTCACTGCCGGAGCGTCCGGCGTGGAAGGGCATGGATGTGATGATTTACATCCCCAATGGCGTGAAGGCTGCGCCGTGCATGGTGGGACTGAGCTTTGGCGGCAATCATGCCGTGAGCACCGAGAAGGATGTGCCGCTCTCCAGCCGCTGGATGCGGGAGAGCAAGGAGAAGAACATCGTCGATCACCGGGCCACCGAGGCCACTCGCGGCACGGAAAGCAGCCGCTGGCCGCTTGAGATGATCCTCAAGGCCGGCTTTGCCGTGGCCACCGCCTACTATGGCGACATCGAGCCGGACCATGCAGATGGTTGGAAGGACAGCCTGCGTGCGGCGGTGAGCGCTGATGGGGCAAACACCGTGTGGAAAGACGGCGAGTGGGGGGCCATCGGGGCCTGGTCGTGGGGTCTGAGCCGCATCGCGGACTATTTGCAAAGCGATGCGCAGATCGACGGCAAGCATCTGGCGGTCATCGGTCACTCACGCCTGGGTAAAACTTCGCTCTGGGCTGGGGTGCAGGATGAGCGCTTCGGCGCGGTGATCTCCAACAACAGCGGCGAAGGCGGCGCGGCGCTGATGCGCCGCGATTTCGGCGAGACGACGGCCATCATCACGAAGGCCTTCCCGCATTGGTTCACGCCGAAATACGCTACGTATGCCGGAAACGCCGCCGCGTGCCCCATCGACATGCACATGCTCATTGCCCTCGCCGCCCCGCGGCCAATCTACATCGCCAGCGCGGCGGAAGATCACTGGGCGGATCAAAAGGGCGAGTTCCTCTCCTGCTTCCACGCCCAGCCAGTGTATGCCCTTTTCGGCAAAAAAGGCACCGTCGTCGAGGCGCCGCCCGAAATCGACACGCCTGTGGGCGACTTCATCGGCTACCACAACCGCACCGGGAAGCACGATGTGACGGATTACGACTGGAGCCAATACCTCGCCTTCGCGAAGCGGCACTGGGGGCTGTAAACAGCCGTCTTCGTACTCGGTGACCATGACAGCGTCAGCGGCATGAGCCTGGCCTTTGCGGCTGGCACGGCGACCACGAATGAGGCCGTGGGCACCTACAACCTCGCGGTGAACCGCACCGGCACCTCCACGGGTGCGGCAAGCGTGGAGTATCGCGTGAATGGCGGCACCGCCGCAGGCAATGGCGTCGATTTCTCACTTGCCGAGGGCCTGCTGAACTTCGCCAGTGGCGAGACGAGCAAGACGATCCCCACCGCCATCGTGCAAGACCAGCTCCCCGAGCAAGCGGAGACGATCATCGTGCAGCTGTTGAATCAAACCGGCGCAAACCTCGGCACCAGCTCACATACCTTGACGGTGAACAACCTCTCTATGCCGGAGGCGTTTAGCGATCCCGCCACGGCAGTGATCGCCACCGGAGCGACGCAGAATGGCCGCGTGATGCCGGGCGGCATTGCCACGAGTTATTGGTTCCAATTCGGCCTCACGCCCGTTTACGGCCAGGTCACGCCGGCGCAGAATCCCGCCGCAGGCATCGCCATCCCCGTCGCGCTCGAAACCGGCCTCAACACCGTGCAAATCGAAGTCACCGCACAGGATGCGGTCACCCTGCAACTCTGCACCCTGCAAATCACCCGCCCGCCCGGCTACACCCAATGGAGCGCCGCCGCAGGCATCACCGGCACCACGAATGTCGGCCCCCTAGATGACTTTAACGGCGGCGGCAGCGGAGCCCTTGAGCTCGACCGCACCACCCTCAACTCCCCCGGCCAGCCCATCAGCAGCCAGCTCCCACCAACCAGCGGCGGCTCACCCGAATGGTGCGCCATCTTCATCCGCCGCAAAGACCATGCGCAGGCCGGCCTGACCTACACACCGCACTTCAGCGCCAATCTCGGCATCTGGCAGCCGAGCACCGCCACGCCCACCATCCACGCCGATGACGGCATCTATCAGGCTGTGTGCATTCCGTATCCCGAGATCGAAGGGCAGCCTGCCAGATTCTTCAAGCTGGGCGTGTCTATGGCATCCTGATTCAGGAATCCCAATTGTCACTTGCCGGGAGGCTTTGCCCCGTGTGTCATGAGAGATCATGCCCGCGAAAAAAGCTGCTCCCAAACCTGCCAAGGCCCCCAAAAAGAAAATCCTCAACGTGCCCTTCTGGATCGGCTTTGATCTCGGCGGCACGAAGATGATGGCCACGGTGCTCGACAAGAATTACAAGGTGCTCGGCAGTGCCCGCAAATCCACGAATGGCAGTGACGGCGCTTTGAAAGGCAAAAAGAAGATGCTCAACGCCATCCACGAGGCCATGGAAAATGCCTGCGTGAACCCGAAGGGCCTCCAGGGCATCGGCATCGGCTGCCCCGGCCTCGTGAATCCCGAAAAAGGCATTCTCGTCTTCGCGCCAAACCTCGGCTGGCGAAACCTGCCGCTGCGTAAAATCCTCGAAACGGAGTTTCACCAACCCGTCGCCGTGCTCAACGACGTGGATGCCGGCACCTATGGCGAGTACGTCCTCGGCGCTGGCAAAGGTGCCCGCTCGCTGCTCGGCGTCTTCCCCGGCACAGGCGTGGGCGCGGGCTTTGTGTATGATGGAAAGCTCGTCATGGGCAAAACCATCTCCGCCATGGAACTCGGCAATGTGATGCTTCCCGGCACCCACCTCGGCAGCACGGAATTTGGAGCCGTGATCCTCGAAGATCTCACCAGCCGTCTCGCCCTCGCCGCGAATGCCGGGGTGGCCTGCTACCGTGGCCAGGCCCCCGAGCTCGACCGCAAGACGCAGGGCTCTCTGCGCGACATCCGCAGCAAGGCGCTTGCCGCTTCCTTCCGTGGCGGCGAGGAGGCCACCATGATCCTCTTCCGCAATTCCGTGCGCTACCTCGGCATGGGCGTGGCGATGATCGTCAATCTCTTTGCCCCCGATCAGATCACCCTCGGCGGCGGCCTCGTCGAGGAACTTCCCGGCCTCTACATCCAGCTCCTCAAGGAAGAAGTCGAGCGCTACGCCATCCCCGAACTCGCCAAAGGCATCAAATACACCATCGCCAAGCTCGGCGGGCAGGCGGTGGCCGCTGGAAGCGTCGCCTGGCTCCGCAATCAGGTCTGAATCCTTCAGCAATCAGCAATCGTCATTCAACCCGCTTCGCCAAGCCGCCCCGCTCCAATCCGACCGCAGATTGCTGAATTCTGATTGCTGATTGTCGAAGTTCCTCATACCTCGCAGCCCTATGAATGATAAAGCATTCGATCTCGAAGACCGGCTGGTGGACTTTGCGGTGAGGATCATCACGCTGGTGGAATCCCTGCCAGCCACCAAAGCGGGGAACCATGTTGCGGGGCAATTGATTCGCTCGGGAACATCTCCCGCACCGAACTATGGCGAAGCTCAAAGTGCAGAATCTCGGAACGACTTCATTCACAAGATGAAACTCTGCCTCAAGGAACTTCGGGAGACATTAATCTGGCTGAAAATCATCGAAAAGAAGCCTCTATGCACGCCTGCCAAGCTCGGCTCTATTCTGCAAGAGTGTCACGAGTTAATCTCCATTTTTGTCAGCAGCATTCAGACCGCCGAGTGCCACAAGGAACGCTGATGCTTCTCTCCTTCAACAATCAGCAATCGACATTCATCAATCGACATTTCCCAAGCTCCACAACGCCACCCCGCTCCAATCCAACCGCAGATTGCTGAACTCTGATTGCTGATTGTTGAAGTTTAAAACGCCTCATGTCCCTCCCCGCCCCGAAAATCACGCCCACCCCCGCCCCTGAGCACGCCGTCATCTACGTTGGCGCGGCTTCTGTTTCGATGATCATCGGCCTGCGAGGGGCGGAAAGGCTCCAGCGTGAGGATGTGGAGCATCTCGACCGGCCACTGCCGCTCGCCCGCGACATCTTTCGCAGTGGCAGCATCACTCGCAGCACCGTGGAGCAGGCCGTGGCCATCCTGCGTGATTACCTGCAGACGACGCGAGAGCTTGGCATCCCGCTCACGCAGGTTCGCCTCTTCACCACCAACATCCTTGCCGAGGCCGCCAACCACGAAATCTTCCTCAACCGCCTGGAAATCCAGACCGGTGTCTCTCCCAGCCTCATCGACGACGGGAACATGACCCGCCTCGTCTTCCAGATCTCCCAGCGCCTGCTGAAAAAAAATCCCCGCCTTGCGCAGGGCCGCACCTTCGTCACCCACATCGGCCCCGGTAACACACGGGCGATGTACTTCGATCACGGCCGCCTCGCCGCTTACTCAAACTATCGCCTCGGTATCTTCCGTGCTCGCGAGGCCGTCTCCAGCAGCGATGAACTCGCCCCGCAAGCCATGCTTCACCTCGAGGAGCAGATTCGCGGCGTCGTCGATCACCTCGCACAGGATTACTCCGGGCACCAAATCGATCACCACGTCGCCACCGGCGCCGAGATTCAAAGCGTGGCCCCCAAGCTGGCCAAAGCACGCCAGGGAGCCTTCCAGGTGCATGAGGACGACCTCTCACGCCTCACCGAAAAGCTCGCCCGCATGACTCCTGACCAGCTCGTCCGCGAGCTGCACGTCCACTACACCGGCGGCGAGGGCATCGTGCCCGCTTTGCAGACAAATCTGGCCCTCGCCAAACGCTTTGGCGATCAATCCATCTGGGTGCCCGAGGGTGATTTCCACTTCGAGCTCATGCTCGATCTCATGACCTCCGGCTCCCGCACTGCCGTCTTCCAGGAAGAAGTCATGCAGTCAGCCTCTGAGATCGGTATGCGCTACAAAACGGACCGCAAACACGCCGAGCATGTGGCCCTCTTTGCGCAGCAGCTCTTCCGCGAGCTTCAGCACCTCCACGGCCTCGATCCGAAATTCGAACTCGTCCTCCGAGTGGCCGCCACGCTGCATGAAGTGGGCATGTTCATCAGCCCGCGTGAGCATCACAAGCACAGCCTCTACATCCTGCTGCACACAGAAATCTTCGGCCTCAGCACCCAGGACCGCGAGCTCGTGGCCCTCCTCGCCCGCTACCACCGTCGTTACAATCCCGAGCCGAATCATCCCACCTTCTCCGATCTCAGCCGTGAAGACCGCATGATCGTGCTGAAACTCGCCGCCATCCTGCGCATCGCCGATTCGCTCGATCGCAGCCACGCCCAACGCGTCAAATCCATCCAGCTTCGCCCCGAAGGCCCCCGTCTACGCATTCTGACTCACGGCATCGACGACAACACCATCGAGCAAATCGCCATCGACTCGAAGTGCGATCTCTTCCGCGAGATCTACGGCTACGAAGTCGTTCTGGCGAAATCATGAACGCTCTCGCCCGCCTTTCGGCTGCCCTCCTGCTACTCTCACTCAGCGCCTTAGCAGGTGAGCCAAAGACGGTCCGCCTCCTCACCATCGGCAACAGCTTCTCCGCCAATGCCACACGTTACCTCAAGGATCTCTCGAAAGCGGGCGGGCATACGTTGATCCACAACTCGCTCGTCATCGGCGGCTCCTCGTTTCAGGTGCATGCGGACAAAACGAAGGCTGAAGGCAAGGCCCGGCTTTACTCAGGTGGCCGCGATCTCATCGCCAATCTCACGCTCGACCACTGGGACTACGTCACCATCCAGCAGGCGAGCATCAAGAGCCACGTTTTCGGCACCTACCAGCCGCATGCGGGCTTTTTGCGGGATCTGATCATGAAACATGCGCCACAGGCGAAGCTGCTGATTCATCAAACCTGGGCCTATCGCGTCGATGATCCGCGTTTTGCCGTCAAAGCGCCGAAACCCGGCGAGCTGAAAACGCAGGAGGAAATGTATCGCGGCCTCACCGCCGCCTATGACAAGCTCGCAGCCGAGTTTGGCGCGAAAATCATCCCCGTGGGCGATGCCTTCTTCCAAGCCGACACCGATGCGAAATGGGGCTTCAGGCCCGATCCGAAGCCTTTCGATGCCAAAACGGCCAAACAGCCTGAATTGCCGCTTCAAACGCACGCCCTGCATGTTGGCTGGGCTTGGAAGAAATCGAAGGATGGCAAGAAGACCGTCCTCAGCATGGACGGCCATCACGCCAACCTCGCCGGTGAGTATCTCGGTGCCTGCGTTTGGTATGAAGTGCTGTTTGGCGAGAGTCCAGCCGGCCTCAGCTTCATCCCCAAAGGACTCGAAGCGGAACATGCCGCTTTTCTCCAGAGGACAGCTCATCAGGCGGTGACAAAGCGGCTCAAGGCTGATTGAGCAAACTCATCGCCACCACGCAGGCAGATCACTCATCGTTTCCTTCAAGATCTCGCGGATCGAACGGCGCTCCTCAGCCGTGAGATGAGGCATCGAAGGCTGCGCATCCCGCAGCGCCTCTGCCATGCGGTAATAGACGCGGTCTTTGATCTCCTTCGGCGCATGCGTCCAGGTCTCCGTGTAAAGCATGAAACTGCAGCGGTGCCTGAAGAGCCGCGTCTTCAAATCGAGATCCTTCAGCGAGAGGCCGCGCTTGGACTTCCGGCGGTCTTCGAGAAAGTCCCGCGCATAGGCGGCATCCCCCTCGATGCCTTCGCGTGGAAACTTCGCCTCATCGGCAAACAGCACATACCTCGCGAAATCCTGCGCCCACACATCGATCTCCGCCAGCTCCGTGGAGCCGAGCATGCCTTTGCGATCATCTTTGAGCTGCCGCACCGTGTAAATGCCGCGCACGAGGCGGTTTTCGAAGCCGATCTGATGCTCATGAACGAGATGCGGCAGGATGTCGCTGGTGGGCATTAGGTGCTTCGCGAGATCCCACGTCTGGCCGGGGATGACATCGAGCTTTTCGATGTTACCGGCACCGCGGGCCAGGCCATAAACATTCGCCTTGTGACCAGCGATGTGATGCCCGCCCGTGAGATGCCAGCCGCCGAAGCGGTTCTCCAGCGGGATCTGATGTCCCTGCTCATCACGGCGATAGGTTTCGAGGCTCGATCCAGCCTGTGAAACGAGTAGCGATTCCGCAATGAGTCCCGGCAGCCGCTTCGTGGCCGTGCCGCCGTGGCAGTTGAAGCACTTCGTTCCCCGCTCCACCCGCGGGAACGGCCCGCCAGGTTGGGAACGGCCAAACACATAAAAGATCGGCCCCACCTCCGGATCTGCCGCCGCCACCTCCAGCACACCACCGGGCACAAAACCCACGTAAGTGTCCTCGTTGAAGAACAGCGCCCGCGGATTGCGTGGATTGATGATCTCGCTTTGCAGGCTGCTGGCAGAGAAAAGGAGGATCTGCGAGCTCACGGGGATTTTCAGCCCCTGGAGCAGGCTGCGCAGCAAGGCGTGATCACTGGAGGTATCCGGCTTGAACTCCCCTTTCTCGATTTGCTTTAAAAGAGCAGCGAATCGGTCCTTCGGCTCATGCTCGGCGTAGTTGTGCGGCGGCGCACGAAAATCCATCACCCGGTATGGCGTCTCCGCGCCCATGACGGACGAGCAGATTAGGCTCAAAAGCGGGAAAAAGATGGGGAGACGCATGCGTGGGTGACTCACGAGGCCAAACGTCCACTGCCGCCGCTGCCTCGCAATCTTTCTCTTGCCGATCCAAGCGAAACCCGGGTATCCGCCAACGATTACGGAACCTTTGCGAGAGGTCCAGCTTCTGCTTTCAATCATCAGTCCATCGCTCATCGCCGCCAAAAAGACCGCATCCGCCCCATCGCCATCCGGAGCGATGCGTAGCAGAAAACGTCCGTTTTCCGAATCGAGCGACGGTGCGCTGAGTTGGACTACGCGATGTGCTCGCCTTTGAGCACGTCATCAAGCGTCTGGCGTTCGCGGACGACGCTGACCTTGCTGCCTTCGACGAGGATTTCGGCGGGGAGCGGGCGGGTGTTGTAGTTCGAGGCCATGGTGAAGCCGTAGGCGCCGGCGCTCATCACCGCGAGCACGTCGCCCGCCTGCACCGGGGCGATGTCGCGGTTCTGGGCGAGGAAGTCGCCGCTTTCGCAAATGGGCCCGACGACATCGGCAAGCTCGGTCTGGCCGTTCGCGGGCTTGTTCACGGGCACAATTTGATGCCAGCCTTCGTAAAGCGTGGGGCGGATGAGGTCATTCATGCCGGCATCCACGATCTTGAAGGTCTTGGCGCTGCCGCGTTTCTCGTAAAGCACGCTCGTGAGGAGCACGCCGGCATTGCCGACCATGAAGCGGCCGGGCTCGCAGAGGATACGCAGGCCCAGCGGCTGGAGCAGCGGCACCACGGCCTCAGCATAGGCCTGCACCGTGAGCGGATGCGTTTCGCTGTTTGATTCCCACCAGGTGGACGCACCGGAGTCGAGGCTCTGCTTGTAATTGATGCCGATGCCGCCGCCGATGCTGAAGAACTGGATGCCGTAGAGACGCTGAATGTCCTTCACCATGGGGATGACCTTCTCCACAGCTTCACGGAAGGGGGTGACGCTGGTGAGCTGCGAGCCGATGTGCATCTGCACGCCACGGATTTCGAGATGCGGGCACTCTTTGGCCGCGCGGGCATACACATCGAGCACCTGATCGAAGTCGATGCCGAATTTGTTCTCGCTCTTGCCGGTGGTGATCTTGGCGTGCGTATGCGCATCCACATTCGGATTCACTCGCACGGCCACGGGAGCTTTCTTACCGAGCTCACCAGCCACCTGATTGATGTAGCGCAGTTCGGCCTCGGATTCGGCATTGAAGCAGTAGATGCCTTTTTCGAGCGCGAATTCGATCTCGGCGCGGGTCTTGCCCACGCCGGCAAAGGTGCACTTCGCAGGATCGCCGCCCGCTTTAATGACGCGGTAGAGTTCGCCCGCGGAGACGATGTCAAAGCCACCGCCGAGCTTGGCGATGGTGCTGAGGATGGCGAGGTTCGAGTTCGCTTTCACTGCGTAGCACACGAGGTGGTCGAGAGGGTCGAGCGCCGCATCGAGACGCTGGTAGTGGCTCGTGATGGTGCCCTTGCTGTAAACGTAAAGCGGCGTGCCGTGCTTCGCGGCCAGGGAGCCGAGATCGGTGTCTTCGCAGTGGAGGCGGTCGTTTTGGTAATGGAACAGGTGCATGCGGGCCGTTCTCATAGGCGGATGCGGCGGATGCGCAAGCCTACGAACGGCTGCTCGTCATCACCACCATTTCGCCGCTGAAAGCTCCTGCGAACCACTGCTTCGCCGCGCGGAAGCCGCGGACGAGGGCATTATCAATCACCTCGCGGCAGCCGAGATGGGCAGCAAGCGCCTCCTCGATGCCGCGATAGCGCGGGCGCAACACCAGCAGGCTGCGCGGGCGGCTGTTTGCCTCCAGCCGCTGCGCGATGGAGGGATTCACGATGCCTTTGCACATCACGAGGCTGCTTTCCTCCAGCGGCAGGCTGCGCTTTGGGCCGAGGAACCAGGTGCGCCATTCAAAACGAGGGTGTCCGAGCTCATCGAGCACGACGACGCCCCGCGTCCGCACCGGCACGCCCGCCGTGCGGCGTGCTAGGAAGGCCTTCGCGCCGCTTTGAGCCTCCGTTTTGTCCGCACGCGTATCGAGGATCAAATCCCGGCCCATCAGCATGCCAAAAATCATCAGGCGCAGCGACCAGCCAGCCATCAGCACGCCGATGACGATCAACACGAGTGCCACCGCCGCCCCCACCCACGGATGGATCGCCGCGCTGCCTACCACCACGGTCAGGATGGCCAGCTTCGCGAGCTTCAGCCCGGTATCGACGAGGCCAAAGGGCGAGAAAGCGATGAGCACATTGATCGCATGCGAGCTGAGCCACACGACGAGAAAAGCGGCCACCGCCACGGGCACCGTGATCCATGGCGTGTGTACCGCTGAATCGGCGATGGAGGCCAGCGGCAGCATCGCCACGCCGGAGGATGCCTCACGCTGAATGCGATCCACTTGAGACATGGCAATGGCCACCAATGGCACAAAAGCCGTGCTCGCCACCAGGGCGCTCGCCTTGTCTTCGAACAGCTCGATCCAGTCGAGCGGCTTCTTCGCAATCGCCGGCACCATCGCGCCGAGGATGTCCTTCATCAGGCACAGGCCGATGAGGCCCAGACCAATGCCCCACACCAGCGGCTGGCAATACCAAGGCAGTTTGTCCCGCAGTTGCGCATTCGTCTTCCACCACGTCCAGGCACCGATCACACTGACGCCCAGCAACGGACTCACCGCCACGCCCGTGATCTCCGAGATGCCCTCCGCGATGCCCACGCCGGGCAGACGCACATCATTCACCCCGAGAGCGCTCGATGCCGCTGCCGTGGCGGCATTCAGCGGATCGGCTGAAGGCACCTCCTGCGCCACAAGCAGGCCGCAGAAGAGCAAAACAAGGCAGAGAATGAAACGAGAGTTCATGGCTGGGAGAGCGCCAATGGCTGTGAATTCGGCGCGGTCCCATCATGCATCTGAATTCGCCCGTCAGTTCCACTTTTTCGGCAAAATCTGAGGAGGGGGGAAGAGGTCAAGAACGGGTCAAAGAATGGTCAAGCAGGGCGCTTCTTGACCTGCTTGACGCTTTGACGGCGAAGCCTTGACCACCTCAACGCTTCAAATGCTTCGCGAAGAAATCCACAGAGCCGCTCACGCAGGTATCGAAAGCCTTCTGCTGGCCGAGAAACGCATGCGGTGCCTGGGGGATGAGCGTGAGGCCGGTGGGGATGCCGAGTTTGACGAGATCGGCACGAGCGTCGTCAGCGTGCGTGCTGGCGTCGTCGAGTTCGCCGGCCAAAAAGAGCAAAGGCGGATCGCTTTTGTCCAAATGATGACGCGGGGAGGCGAGGGCGTAGGTCTGCGGGATCGCGGCCTGGGAATCGCCAAGGAAGGTGCGGTAGAAGGGATCATCGGGCTTGCCGCTAAGTTCGCCGATGCGGACGCTTTCGAGATCGCTCTGCGCTCCCATAGCGATACCGACCTGCACGGCGCTGGAGTGTTCGGCGTGCCCGCCCTCGCCTTCGAGTTCCTTCACGCCACCGCTGGTGGTGAGCAGCGCGGCGAGATGACCGCCCGCAGAGAGACCGGTGACGCCGATGGCCTTCGCGTTGATGCCAAACTTCGCCGCGTTCGCCCGCAGGAAACGCACGGCGGCTTTGCAGTCCTGCATGGCGGCGGGAAACTTGGCCTCGCCGCTGAGCCGGTAGCTGATGGTGGCCGTCACAAAACCTTTTGCAGCCAAAGCCTGCGCGAGGTTCGCCATGTTGGAACGCTCGCCCTTATACCAACCGCCGCCGTGGATGCAGAGGATGGCAGGCAGCGGTTGCGAAGTTGTTTTCGGCTTCCAGAGGTCGAGTTGCATCTCACGCTGGCCGTAGCGGGCGTAAACAAGGCCCGGATGGGCTTCGAGCGCGGCGGTGATTGCGGGTGCGAGCTTCGTGGGTGCGGGTTTCGGCTGCTGAGCCAAGGCAGAGAGCGTGAGGAGTGGGAGAAGGATGAGGTGGCGCATGGTTTTGAAAGGTGAAGGATGTGCGAAAGACTCAAGCCAGCTTCCACGGCCCGCGCATCGGCCGCGTGAGCATGGCGGTGGTCTCGGGGTCGTCGAGAATCTGCTCCTTCACAGGGTCCCAGCGGAGTTTTTCGCGGTGGAGACGCAGGGCGATGTTCGCAAGGTGGGCGATGGTGATGCTGCGGTGGGCGTATTCGATGGGCGCGGCGGTTTTGGCACCATCTTGGATGGCGTCGATGAAGTTTCGGAAGTGGTCTTTGCTCTCGAAAAGGCGCACATCGCCCTCGGCGAGTGGTTTGCGGAATGCGACAGGCTGGATGTCGAGCTTGCCGCGATTGCAGAGGATGGTGCCAAGCTCGCCTTCAAAGCTAATGCCAGCACCAAAGTCCTGCTTGTCCTTCACGTGGACGGTGGTGCCATCGGCGTAGCGGTAGGCGAAGGCGAATTTCGGCGCGGTGGTGTAAAGGCTGCCGGGTGCGGGCCATTCGGCGCGGAGGTCGAAGAACTCCACCGGGCCGCTTTCATCCATGCCGAGTGCCCATTGCACGATGTCGAGATGGTGCGCACCGAAGTCGGTGATGTTTCCGCCGCTGTAATCATAGAACCAGCGCCAGTTCGAGTGCAGGCGAGCGGGACAAAACGGAGCTTCAGGCGCAGGGCCGAGCCACAGGTCGTAATTCAGGCCCTCAGGCACGGGTGTGGGAGCCGTCTGGGAAGCGCAGCCGTTGTTATCGCGATTGTCACTCGCCAAGCCGACGCGGATTTGTTTCAGCCTGCCGATCTTGCCATTGCGGACATATTCGGCCGCCATGCGGAAGTGGACATCGCTGCGCTGCTGGCTGCCCGTCTGCCACACGACGCCGCTTTGCCGCACGACATCACTCATGAAGCGCCCCTGCGCGATGGTGAGGCTGAGGGGCTTCTCGCCGTAGATGTGCTTCTTGGCCCGAGCGGCAGCGACGGCCTGCAAAGCATGCCAGTGATCCGGCGTGGCAATTTGCACGGCATCGACATCACCGCGTGCCAGCACCTCACGGAAATCCTCATGTGTGGCGCAGCCGGTGGTGCCGTAGGTTTTGTCCACGAGGCGCTTCGTGGGCTCACGCCCGAAGGTGCCCGCCTTTTTGATGAGCCCCTTGTTGTAACGATCCGACTCACGCTCCACATCGCACACGGCGATGACCTGCACGCGCTCGTCCTGAAGGAAATTCTTCAACACATCCGTGCCACGGCCACCACAGCCGATGAGTGCCAGCGTGGTGCGATTCGACGGAGCCACCGCGCCATCCTTGCCGAGGGCGGAGGATGGAATGATCGTGGGGAAACCAAGCGCCGCGCCTGCGGCGGTGCATTGCTGGAAAAACCGGCGGCGGGAGGTGACGGAATCGTGAGACATGACGCGGCATAAACGGTCGCCACCCGGCGTTTGATCAAAGCGCCCTCTCCAAAACGTTCTTGACGCCACCGGGGTAATCCACCTAGCCTCCACCCGTTCAACACACTGCTTATCGCTTATGAAAACACGCCTCCTCACTCCCGTCTGCGTGCTCCTGGCCTTCACCAGCCTTTCCGCCCGCGAATTCACCGATGCCCAAGGGCGTAAGCTCGATGCCGAGATCGTCTCCGCAGCCGCTGGTCAGGTCAGCCTCAAACGAATGGCCGATGGCCGCCTCTTCAATGTGCCTGCCGCCACTTTCACTGAGGCGGATCAGAAGTTCATCGCCGAATGGGCGGCGGCCAACACGAAGTACAGCTTTGATGTGACCTATACGAAGAAAAAGCTCGGAGAGACCAAGCAGAAGTCGAACAACACGACTTACGAGCAGGAAACATGGATCTACAAAATCAACATCAAGAACCGCCAGCCACTAGCTGTGGGGGACTTGCGCGTCGATTACTGGTGCTTCCGCCGCGAGGATGGCGGTAAAGGAAAAGGCTCTGCACGCATCGAAACCTCAGGCAGCACGAATATTGCAGCCATCGCTGGCTCCAGCTCTGTCACAGTTGATACGTCTGAAATTATCCTGAACAAACAAAAGCTCGATGGTGGCTTCTATTACATTAATGGAGCCAGCGCCATCCAATCCGACGGCATGGGCGGCCTCGCGGTGCGCGTTTTTGATAAAAACGGCAAAGAGATCCACAAATGGGCCACTAAGGACGATCTCTTCGCCGCCGCCGTCGGTAAAACGAAGTCAGGTGGCTCAAACTCGGAGAGCACCTCCTCGCCGAAGTAGTCACACGCCATTCCACCCTTGAATTCTACCACGCCGGGCCGCATAGGCCCGGCGTTTCTTTTGCACTCCGCCAAACGAGCCGCCAGTCGCCTGAATAAACCGCCCACCACGCGTGCGCGGGGGGATGCACTTGGCCTCGTGGATTTAGTGCTGGCGAAGAAGGAATTTAAATCGCGGACAGTGCTCGATCACGTCGCTCCACAGGCCTTTGGCTTCGCGGCGGCGTTGTTGGTGCGCCGAGCGGAAAAAACCAAGCGCCGCGTGTGGGTCCTCTGCCCGGAAGTGAAAACGCTGGACCATGTGCATGCCGAACTCGGCGTGTGGCAGTGCCCGGCGCTGTATTTTCCGCGTCTCGGCCACATCGTCCAAGGTGCCTTTGCGGACCCGGAAATGCTCGCTGAGCGCACCGCAGTGCTCAGTCGCATGCTGGAGGGCGAATCGCCCGTCCTAGTGCTCTGCGCGGACAGCCTCGACGAACCGGCCCCGAATCTGGCGGAGATCACCGATCAGAAACGCATGCTCAAAGTCGGCGAGAAGCTGGATGTGGAAATTCTGCTCAAAGAGCTGACGGAGGCTGGTTACGAGCGTGTGCCCGTCGTCACCGAACGCGGCCAGTTTGCGCGTCGCGGCGGCATCGTGGATTTTTTCTCCTGGCAGGCCGAGGAACCGCTGCGCCTGGAGTTCTTCGACGACGAACTGGAGTCCATCCGCGCCTTCGATCTGCACAACCAGTCGTCCATTCGTCGCCTCGATAGCGCAGGCGTCATTTTGACGATGAACGATGGTTCCGATGAAACCGGACTCGTTCGCCATCACCTGCGCAAAGACGATTTCATCATCCAGATCGAAGGCGAAGACACCTCTGAAGCTCACGCACGCATTCTCAGCGGTGCCGCCGAGGTTGAAGGCCTCGAAGATTTCTCCGCCGCCATTCATGAGAATCCGCTCGGTGTCTTCGATGCCTCCGACTTTGTGCTGCATGAGGCCCGCCGAGAGCTTTTCACCAGCCAAATCACGGAATGGCACAAGGCAGGCTGGCGCACAGTCATCTTCTTCCACAACGAAGCCGAGCGGGAGCGCTTCAACGAGCTTCAGAGCAAACTGCCCTCGTCCGTGGAGACGAAGCTGGGGCTGCTGTATCGCGGTTTCACCGTTCCAGCCGCCAAACTGGCGGTTTTGACTGGCGCGGAGATTTTTGGCCGTCATCAGCACATCCGCCGCGTGCGCGGTTCGAAGCTCGACGAGGCCGAAACGCTGCGAAAAGCCCGCGATGTGCTCAGCGAGTTGCGCGAAGGCGATCTTGTTGTGCATGCCGAACACGGCATCGGCCGCTACATGGGCATCGAAGTGCGTGACGGTGGTAAAAAGGAGGAGGTGCTCGTTTTGCACTACGCCGACAGTGCGAAGCTCTTTGTGCCGCTCGCCCACGTCCACATGGTCAGTCGTTACGTCGGTGTCGGCGGCAAAGCACCATCGCTCAGCAAGCTCACCGAGACACGCTGGAAAAAAACGCGGGCCACGGCCGAAAAGAGCGTCGAGGACTTTGCCAAACGCATGCTCAGCGTCGCGGCGGAAAGGCAGACGTTGAAGGCCTTCTCGCATCAGCCCGACACGAAATGGCAGGTGGAGTTCGAAGAGTCGTTTTTGTATCGCGAAACGCCCGACCAGCTCCGCAGCGCGGAGGAGATCAAACGCGACATGGAGGCCGAAAAGCCGATGGACCGCCTCCTGTGCGCCGATGTGGGCTTTGGGAAGACCGAGGTGGCCATCCGCGCTGCGTTCAAAGCGGTCATGGGAGGCCGTCAGGTCGCCATTTTGGTCCCCACGACCGTTCTGGCCCGCCAGCATCACGAAAACATCCGCCAGCGCATGAGCGAGTTCCCCGTGACCGTCGAAATGCTCTGCCGACTGACGCCTTCGAACAAGGAACGCGAGATCGTGAAGGGCATCAGCGAAGGCACCGTGGACATCGTTGTGGGCACACATCGCGTGATCTCGAAGGATGTGCGTTTCAAAAATCTCGGCCTCGCGGTGATCGACGAGGAGCAGCGTTTCGGCGTGAAGCACAAAGAGAAATTTAAAGACCTCTTCCGGCTCGTCGATGTGCTCACGCTCAGCGCCACGCCCATCCCGCGGACTCTTTACCTCGCGCTCATGGGCATGCGTGACATGAGCACCATCGAGACGCCGCCGCCGAACAAGCAGGCGGTGATGACGCAAATCTGCCCTTATGACGAGCGCGTCATCAAACAGGCCATCGACACCGAGATCGAGCGCGGCGGGCAGGTTTTCTTCCTCCACAACCGCGTCGCCACCATCGAAAAAGTCGCGCAGCGCATCCGCGAGCTTTGCCCGAAAGCCCGGGTGGTCATCGGCCACGGCCAAATGGACAGCGAGCTGCTGGAGGACATCATGCACACCTTCGTCGATGGCGAGGCGGACGTGCTCGTGTGCACGACGATCATCGAAAGCGGCGTCGATATACCGAACGCGAACACCATCATCATCGACCGCGCCGACCGCTTCGGTTTGGCCGATCTATATCAGCTCCGAGGCCGCGTGGGCCGTGGCGGTGTGCAGGCGCACGCCTATCTCCTCCTCCCACGCGATGCCGTGACCGCAGGAGACGCCCGCAAACGCGTGAACGCCATCAAGCAATACGCCGGCCTCGGCAGCGGCTTCAAAATCGCTCTGCGCGACCTGGAGATTCGCGGCGCGGGCAATCTGCTCGGCACCGAGCAGAGCGGCCACATCGCCGCCATCGGCTTCGATTTGTACTGCCAGATGCTCAAACAAAGCGTCGCGAGGATGCAGGGCCGCCGCATCGCTCGTCCGGTCGAGGTGGGGCTGCGTGCCGACTTCCTGGTGATGAGCGAAGCGCTCATGCTCCAGGCCGCCAAAGGTGCCACGCCCGCATTTTTGCCCGCCACCTTCATCGAGGACGCCAAACTGCGCATCACCGCCTACCGCCAGCTCGGCGAGATCATGACACGCAAGGAACTCGACGAGCTGGAAGGCCAGTGGCGCGATCAATTCGGCGAAAAACTCCCTCACGCCGTCACCAACCTGCTCACCTGCGCCTCCGTCCGCCTCTCCGCCGCCCACGCCGGCATCAGCGATGTCGAGATCAAGGAGCGGAAGCTCATCCTGACGCGGAATGGCAAGCTCGTGATGGTGCAGGGCAAGTTCCCGCGTCTTTCCAGCGGCGCCGGCCATAAGCAGCTCGAAGAGGCGCTGGAGATGGTTCGGGGGATGTGAGCCGTTGCGCGGGAAAAACTTTGTGGCCCTTCGTCAGGCATGACAATCACCCTGCCGCCCGCACTCGATGCTCTCGTGGTCAAAAAGATGGCCACCGGACTCTATGATGATGCCGCCGAGGTGGTGCGTGATGCGTTGCGACAAATGGAGGCCCGCGAAACGGCTTTGAGCTGGCTCAAAGATGAACCGATACGTGGATTTGATGGGCTAGACCGAGGTGACTTTGTCGAAATGGACCGTGACAGCTTTATGACTCACATTCGCTCTCGTCGGCCAGCTGCATGACCATCCGGCTTTCATCCTCTGCGCTGGGTGACTTGCAGGAAATCGATGGCTACACGGCCCATCAATGGGGCGCAGTGCAGGCGGACCGCTATTTGGCGCTGCGGTGGGACAACTTCGAGAAGATTTCACCAAAGCCGGAACGCTGGGCTTCGCCCTGAACTACACGAGGAATGCCGTATTTGCTACGCCGGAAGGCATGCGATCCTTTATCGCATCAAGGAGGACCACATTGAGATCGGTCGAGTTCTGCATGAGGCGATGGATTATCCAAGGCATGTGGAGCGGTTGCTTTCAGACTCTGGAGATGATTGAAAGCACCAAACTGGCAAAAAACCTTCTTCCGTTTCGTTCCTTCGCCTTATGAAAAATCTGTTCGCACTTTTGATCGTCGCTTTGGGCTTCGGGTGGTCGCTTTCCGCCAAAGACCCGACGAAGCGTGATCACATGCGTAATGCCATCGGCCATTTGGAAGCAGCTCAGACAGCGAAGGAGCCGCTGACGAGCTTGCAGGCAGCTCGGCGAGAACTGGTCAAGGCGAAGACGAATAAAGAAGGCCAGCGAAAGGATGCCATCGAGTATGTGGACGAGGCGATTGCGCTTGCCCGGACAGGCGACTCGAAGGCCATGCAGGAGAAGATCACGAAAGCCATCAGCAACGTGAAATCGGGAATTGCTAGGTCGAAGTAAACCCTGCTCACAAACACCTTACAATCGACTTACGGCCGCCTGACCCACTGCTTCACAGGCGTGGGAGACTGTAAAAATATTGTGAGCCGAACGGTCCCTATCAAAACTTTTCCCAAGAGTGGACCTTCTAGCTGTTGGTAACTCTGAAAGTGCTCCGGGGCGGATTGAGTGATCCGCCCCGGACTTTTTTTGGCGCGAAAGTCCATGCCGCAAGTGGCAGAAAGACGGTTCGCATGCCGTTTAATGGCTCCGCATCGCCATGAATCCGCTCCTCGAATTTCACCAGCACCAAACACGCCGCCAGTTTTTCGGAAACGTCGGCTTTCGGGCGGGCAACATCGCCCTCGCATCCATGCTGGGCCGTGATTTGATGGCCGCCGCTGGCCAGGCGCATACTTCCCTGCCGGGTCTGCCTCACTTTGCGCCGAAGGCGAAGCGCCTCATCTATCTGCACATGAACGGGGCACCCTCGCAGCTCGATCTGTGGGATCACAAGCCGGGGCTGGCGAAGTTTTTCGACAAGGATCTGCCGGAGAGCATCCGCAACGGCCAACGCATCACCACGATGACGAGCGGTCAGGCACGGTTGCCGGTAGCTCCGAGCATGTTTCAATTTACACAACACGGCCAGTGCGGCCGCTGGGTGAGCGAGCTGCTGCCGCACACGGCGAAGATCGTGGACGAGATCGCCGTGATCAAAAGCGTCCACACCACGGCGATCAATCACGACCCGGCCTGTACCTTTGTGATGACGGGGAGCGAGGTGCCGGGCAAGGCGAGCATCGGTTCATGGCTAGCCTACGGCCTCGGCAGTGAGAGCAATGACCTCCCGGCCTTTGTGGTCTTCACCCCCACCTTTCCGGCTGCCAGTCAGGCGCAGGCGCTGTTCACCCGCATGTGGAGCAGCGGCTTTTTGCCCACCAAATACACCGGCGTGGCCCTCCGCGGCCAAGGCGACCCCGTGTTGTATGTGAAGAATCCTCCCGGCGTCGATCCCAGCGACCGCCGTGCGATGCTTGATGCCGTCAATAAGCTCAATACGATCAACCACGCCCGCATTGGCGATCCTGAAATCCAGACACGCATCGCCCAATACGAAATGGCCTTCCGCATGCAAACGAGCGTGCCGGAGCTCACCGATCTGAGCAAGGAGAGCAAAGCCACCCTGGAGATGTACGGCCCGGATGTGAGCCGCAGCGGCAGCTTCACCCACAGCGCCATCATGGCCCGCCGGCTTATCGAGCGTGGCACGCGGGTGGTGCAGATCCTTCACCGCGGCTGGGACCAGCATAATAATCTGCCCAAGCTCCTCCGCGGCCAGGTGGAGGACAGCGAGCGTGCCTGCGCAGCTCTGATCATGGATTTGAAGCAACGCGGCCTGCTCCAGGACACGCTCGTCGTCTGGGGCGGGGAATTCGGGCGCACCGTGTATTCGCAGGGCACCCTGACGAAGGACAATTACGGCCGCGATCACCATCCGCGCTGCTTCACCATGTGGATGGCTGGCGGCGGGGTGAAAGGCGGCATCGAGCACGGCGAGACGGACGATTTCAGCTACAACATCACGAAGGACCCGGTTCACATCAACGACCTCAACGCCACCATCCTCCACCTCATGGGCATCGATCACCGGAAGTTCACCTTCAAATTCCAGGGACTGGAGCAGCGCCTGACCGGCGTGGAGGAGCATCATCCGGTCAAAGCCGTGCTCGCATGACCTGCCGGACAGGAATTTCAGCAAGCAGGCACTTTCCGTTTGCCAACTGGAAGGCCTCATCTACCATCGCGGCCCACCAAACGGTAAGGAGCGGTAGTTCAGTTGGTTAGAACGCCAGCCTGTCACGTTGGAGGTCGCGGGTTCGAGCCCCGTCCGCTCCGCCAGTTGGATGGATCAAATGACCGCCGCCACCCGGCGGTTTTTTTGTGGGCAGCCAGATCAGCGAATGGCCCGTTTATAGAGCGATCTCTCTTCTGGAAACATGCGGGCACGTGGATCGATGGCGCGGATGACCCCCGCCGCTTCCTCGCTGAAACCTGCGGTGGAAGCCACGGCGGCAAAAACAGCTCGCTGACCTTCCGTGAGAAGGTTCAAATCCATGTATTGGAGATAATTGAGGGCCTGACGTTGGTCGTGGATGCGCAGGTAGCCGAGAGCCACCATGAGCTTGCGGTGATTGTCCTTCGGCTGGTTTTGCAGGAGTTTCATCGCCTTGCGCAGACTCGTCTCCACCTCGTGACCGACGAGCAGGCTAATGTAGAGTGATTGATCGAGGAACTCGCTGTCCTCAGGAAAACGCAGCACGGCATCCTGGGCGGCCTGGAAATAGGATTCTGAGTTCCCATTCTTCAGACTGGCGGAGAGCAGACCGATCAGGGCCTCACGCTCGATGCGTGGGGACATGGCGTTGGCATTTCGCCGCGCCACGCGGATCGTCAACCGGTAGGCGTCTTCGGCAATGTCGAAATGGCCGCGCACATCGGCATACTCGGCAATTTTTTGCAGCACCGGCAGGCGGCCCTCGTTCTCGGCCATCGTCTTGGCGGTGATGAGCAGGGCGCGGAGTTCCTCCGGCGGTTTGTTCATCACGAAGGCCATGTGAGCGCGGAACATGGCGTGCGTGGTGCGGTCGAGAATTTTTTTCACCTGCTCGTCCTCAATGAGGCGCTCGATCTGATCAAAACGCTTCAGCATGGTGAGAGCGGTGAGGTAGTTCTCCAGAAGGCCCAGGTAAGACTTGGCGTCATCCTCAGAGAGTAGCGTCACGACCTCCAGCCACTGCTGCTCCTCGACGAGCCAGCGGATGAAGGGGACGAGCCTTTCACGCTTTTTATCCTTAAACTCCGCATAAGCCTTGTCGATGATGGCCTTCTTGCGATCGGGGTAGAGGCGGGATTCCAGCTTCAAAGCGACCACCAGATGGCCGTCATGCGCCATGGGATGCTCCTTGAGCCGTTTCACCAAAGGAATCGAAATCTCAGAAGGCAGGCCTTCGATGCTGATGAGGAATTCGAGCGCCTTCAGGCCATTGGCATCATCATCCTGGCCCAGTTTCCAGGCGGTGTTGATGCCATCATTGAGTTGCGAGGGGATGCCAGACTCCACCTGCACACGGGCGAAGCGTAGCTGTGATTCCTTGTCGTTAGGATTCTTCTCCGCAAAGCTGCGCATGATGTTCAGCAGCGCGGTATTGTTCTGCTTCTTGCCGTAGATTTCCTCCGCCAGCTTTGCCAGTGGGGCACTCGTGGGTTCCTGGCGCAGGAGCTTTTCGAGTTCCTTCTCCGCGTCTTTGTCGCGGCTGAGGTTCTTGAGAGCACGAACGCGGCGCATTTTGTCCTCCAGGGTCTCTGCTCCTTGATCCTTCAGCTTATCGAGAAAGAAGAGGGCGTGCTCTCGCTTCATGAGCGTGAAGAACTCGCTATTCAGGCGGATGGCCTCGACGCTGTGCGGGGCCTTTTGATAAGCCTCCTGCGCTTTGAAGACGGCGTTTGCCACCTGGCCGTTTTCCATCATATCCCGCGCCTCACGCACCATGCTCTCCGCCTGCGAGCTTTGATAAGAGTCCTGGATCGGCTTGGCATACAAAATGGCTGCGACGAGCAGCGAAACGCAAAAACTCGTGATCAACGCCAGCGCCACATACCGAGCCAGCGGACTTTGCCGGTCTTTCTCGGCCACCGAAGCCGGGACGAGCCAGCGCCATGCCTGCACAAACGGGCGGATGAGCACATGACTGCTCTCAGGCGTGTGCTGCCGTGTCGGGTCGATGGTCTGGTTGGTCAGCATAGTGGCTTGGCGGGACGTGAATGATATGACGCTGCCCGGATGGCGTCACGTTGAAATTTTGCCACAATCAGCCTCTCAAACCACTCGCGGCAGCACCTCGACCACATCCGCTAGGACGCGGCCGGAGCCGTGACGCAGCTCATTGCAGCGTCCGAAAAGCATCTGGCCGCTCGTAGCCCCTAGCAGATCGGCGAGCCGCTGATCCACAGAAAGGCGGAAATAGCCACGCGGATGGCTGGAATGCGGCACGGCAAACTGCTCCAGAATGGCTCCAAACGGCACGCGACCTTCCAAAACGAGCTTTTGAGCCTCCTCGGGCAGCAAATCGAGGTGGATGCCGATGGCTCCAAACTCCACCGGCTTTCCATCGCTGCGGCGGTGCAGCACGCTGGCACGCACGAGGTAGTTCCCGATGCGGGCACGAGCGGCCACATCGAGGTCGATATCGCTCGCGTGATACTCGCGAAGGCGCGGCGTCATGTCCTTCTCATGCACGAGCAGGCTCCGCTCCTGCTCGGCGAGCATCTCCGGCTCCACGAAGGTCACGCGTGGCCGCGTGCTGCCGATGCCGTAAAAGAAGATCAGCGGTGCCAGAATATCCTCGTCCTGGCGGACGGCGGTATTTTCAGGTGTAGCGGGCATACTGGCGGTGTTGAGGCAGGAAAAAATCATGCAGCAGGCGGTCCACCTGGAGGAGACCATCACGCGTGAGCGTGACGCCATCGGCATCGAGCGTGGCAAAGCCTTCCTTCACGAGGGAATCAAGCTGCGGCCCGAAATGCTTCCGTGGGTCTTCGCTGAACTTCTCGATGTAATGCGCCCACTCGCTGCGTCCGAGCTTCAACTTGAGAATGAACTCCCGCACGAAGCGATCCTCGTGAGTCGTCTGGTAGGCGCGGAAGATCGGCAGCTTGCCAGCATCCACGGCCTGCATGTAGGGTCCCACATCGGCCTGGTTTTGGTAATGCACCCCGCCGAGATGACCAAAGGAAGCCACGCCGCAGCTCAAGAGGTCCGCGCCGTCCCAAAGCGAGTCGCGATAGACGAATTTGATGCGCTTCGGGTCCTTAACGACCGTGTAGGCGCTCGTCACCGTGTAGCCAGCCTTCTGGAATTCATCGAAGGCGTAGCTCACCCAGTCGCGCTTCGTCTGCCAATCGGCCACCGGCGCGGTCACTTTGCCCTCGGCCTTCATCTGCTGATACATCGTCGTGTTGTACGGCACCTCCATCTGGTAGATCGTGACGGCGTCCGGCTGCATTTCGATGGCTTTGGCCACGCAGACCTTCCAGTTCGCCTCCGTCTCGTTCATCATCCCGGCGATGAGGTCGATGTTGATATGCTCAAAACCGAGACTGCGGGCGAAATTATAGGCTTTGCCGATCTCGCCACTTCGATGAGCGCGACCGTTCGTCTCGAGGATGTGATCGTCAAAGTTCTCCACGCCCAGACTCAGGCGTGTGACGCCGACTTCGCGGATGCCGGTGAGCTTCGTTTCATTCAGCGTGCCTGGCTCCGCCTCGAAGGCCACCTCCTCCGCCTCATCCCACGGCACCAGTACCTTCATGCGATCCGTCAGATCCTTCAGTTGAGGCACCGAGAGATAACTCGGCGTGCCACCACCGAAATACACAAACTGCGCCTTCCGGCCCTTTAAGTAAGGCTGCGAGGCGAGACGCTCCATCTCACGCATGCCCGCGTCGATGTAGGCCTTGATCTCACCCGCGTTTTTATCGGTGTACACTTTGAAGTAACAGAAGTGGCAGCGCTTTCGGCAGAACGGAATGTGGAAATAAACTCCGAGTGGGACGTTCACCGGGGCGGGCCTTTGCAGTACTTCCTCGACGACGTGAACCTGATCCGGCTTCCAAAAAGAAAACGGCGGGTAATTGGAGACGAAGTAGTTCCCAGCCTCGGTCTGTTCGACCTTCTTCTCGGCAGCGGGTTTTTCGAGGTTGGTTTGCATGGGGATAAAAGAGAAACGATGCGGAGGGGACAAATCTCAGCGCAAAGTCGGGAGGAGAGCCGTGAAGGTCAAGTGAAGGTCCGGCGGCTCGGCGGAGAGAGCGTGAAGTCAGTTGCGACATTTTTGCCCGGCACGTAGCTTTCCGGCCTTCGATGCCGCTTTTCACCGTTTTCACCCCCGCCTACAACCGCGCCCATACGCTCCACCGCGCGTGGGAAAGCCTGAAGGCGCAGACGCTGAGGGATTTTGAATGGCTCATCGTCGATGACGGCTCCACGGACGGCACCCAGGCACTCGTCGAGCAATATCAACGCGAGGCCGATTTCCCCGTGCGCTACTTTTTGGAGCCGCACCGCGGTGCCTGGGCCGTGCATAACGTCTCCATGCGGGAATCGAAAGGCGATCTCTGGATCAAGCTCGACTCCGATGATGGCTGCCTGCCGAATGCGCTGGAGCGGCTGAAGCATCACTGGGACCGCATTCCCGACACCGAAAAGCATCGCTTCGCCGGTGTCACTGGCCTTTGCCAGGATCAGGATGGCCAGCTCGTCGGCACACGCTACCCGCTCGATCTGCTCGACTGCTCCGCCGCGGAGCTCGAATACCGCCACAAAGTGCGCGGTGAAAAATGGGGCTTTCTGCGACTCGAAGTCGTGCGGCAGTTTCCCTTCCCCGAGAACCTTTCTGGGCATTACATCCCCGAATCCGTCGTGTGGTGTCAGGTGTCGAAAAACCATCTCACCCGCCATGTGAACGAGATCGTGCGCATCTATTGGGTGGACGCGCCCTCGCTCGTCACCGGCCGCCCCGATCCACGCCGCAATGCCGCCGGCCATCGCCTGTGGTGCCAAACGGTGCTCAATATAGAAAGCGGCTGGTTCATCACCGCGCCACTGCGCCTCCTGCGTGCCGCCGCGTTGTATGCACGCTTCAGCTTTCACACCGGGGCAAGCATCGGAAAGCAGTTCAGCGATCTCAAAACCCTTGGTGGCAAGCTCCTCTGGCTCGCCGCCCTGCCTCTCGGCACCGCGTTGTGGCTGCGGGATCGCTGGACGTGGAAATAACTGTTCGTAGTTCGGGCTTTAGCCCGTTCAGGAGCCTCCGAACACGGCCTAAAGGCCGAACTACAAACAAAGGCGAGCTATCACTTCGCCATCGCGAAGTCATCTGGCTTCAGGCCGGTCTTGTTGCCTTTGAAGCCGTACATCGTCGGCTGGTAATCACCCACGAGGGTCACATCCGCTTTCTCTGGCACGTCGAGGCCGAGACCCCAATACACGCCATTCACCACGAGGCGGCGCAGGCAAGCATCGGTAAGGTCCGTGGCAGCGCCCATGGTGGTGCAGAGGATCTTGTTCTCGCCGCCTTGATCGTTTTTCACGCCGCGTGCCCAGGCGACGGGCATCATCGGGCTGTTCACCTCCTGCTCGACCTTGGCCACCGTGGCCTTTTTGTGGCTCGCAGGCGCTGTGTCCGCCGTCATGCCTTGCAGCACCTGACCACGAGCCAGGATCACCGCATCGGCGGGGGGAGCGGCTTCATACACATCGCTGTTACCGAAGAGTCCCGTGATGCCGCGAAGCACCGGGTGAGAGGCATTGGTGGCTTCCAGGATGCCTTGGGTGGCCTCGACCTTGTGCTTGCCCCAGTGGCTCACCCAGGTCTCGCCGAGCACTTTTTTGCCCCAGCCGCCATCGGGGTTGTTCCAGTTCCAAGCGGCGAAGGGGCTGTCCTTCGGATAACCGCTGAAAGCATGCGTGCTCGTGCGCAGCGCAATGATCGGCACGCCGCGATTGATCGCCGCCTGGAATTTGCCGCTCGTGGCCACATCCCAATGGCGGAAGCGCAGCAGCATCACGATGGCATCCGCCGAATCGAGCGCCGCCGGATTCGAGAGACTGCCACCGGCGGCCGGATCAATCTCTCCCTTATCGTTCAAGCTGAAGAGCACCGTGCATTTGAAGCCGTGATGCTGGCTGAGAATCTTGCCCAGCATCGGAAGAGCCTCCTCACTGCGATACTCCTCATCGCCGGATAGCAGCACCACATGCTTCCCATTGGCTTTTCCAGCCGGTTCATAGGTCACATGGTCAGCCGCAGGTGAAACTGCGGCAAAGGCAAAACTGGCGAGAAGGGCGAAAACAGATTTTTTCATGGTGGTGGACGGACAGAATCTCACAAACGCGGGATGCGGTCAGGTTCTACATTCCACGTCATCCTGAATTCGCATGGGATGGAGCGGTGGAGTAGTGGAGTGATGGAAATCCAATCCCCACTACTCCACTACTCCACTACTCCCCCCCCACCCGCTCCTCACCGTCCCGCCATCGAGCTATCGGGAAGCTGGAAGGCATTCTCCATGATATTCACCTGAGGCAGTTCGCCGGGAATGAGCGTGATCTCCGCGATGTCGAAACGAAACGGCACGGGCCGCAGATCCACCTCCCGCAGCCAATCCTGCGCCCCGCGAATGATGAGACGCTGCTTATCAGGCCCCACGTTGTCTGCCGGACGACCAAAGGCGCGGCTGGTGCGTGTTTTCACCTCCACAAAGGTCAGCGAGCCGCGATGCCGCGCGACGATATCCACCTCGCCACGGCTCACGCCGCGAAAATTGCGATGGAAGATGGTGCGACCATTTTGCCTCAACCACCGCGTGGCGATCCACTCGCCCATCACGCCGATCTCCGCCGTCGAAAGCCTACGACCGAGCAAAACGCGGTCAAAGCGCCGCTGCGGCCATGCTCGCAGCCAAATGCCCGCCAGCCGCACCCAGGGATGCCCGGTGAACCACCGCCGCAGCCAGCGCAGGCGTGCTGGAAGTCCCGCTCTCATCCCAAATCGAGTTCCAACTGCGCCACCGGCCCAAAACTCCGCCGATGCTGCGGACACGGGCCATGCTGTTTCAAAGCCGCGAGGTGTTTCGGCGTGGGGTAGCCTTTGTGAATCTCAAAACCATACTGTGGAAACGCCTCCGCCAGCCTCAGCATGATCCGGTCACGCGTCACCTTCGCGATCACACTCGCCGCCGCGATGCTAAAACTGAGGCTGTCACCCTTCACCAGCGCCACCTGATGCAGCGGATACTTCTTCACCGGCTTTCCATCGATCAAAACCGCATCCGGCCTCGGATCGAGCGCCAGCGCCGAGCGCCTCATGCCTTCCCAAGTCGCCTGGAGAATGTTGATGCGATCAATTTCCTCCGGCTCGATCACGCAGCAATGCCAGCGGATGTTCGGATCGCCGGTGATCTCCTCGTAAAGCCTCTCGCGCTTCTTTTCCGTGAGCTGCTTCGAATCATTCAGCACCTCATGCGTGAAGCCCTTTGGGAGCACAACTGCTGCCACCGTCACCGGACCCGCCAGCGGCCCTCGGCCCGCTTCATCCACGCCCGCGATCACGCGAAAGCCCTCGCAGCGCAGTTGGTTCTCATGGTCGAGCGTGGGCATGGCGGTTCTTTTCTTGCGTCAGTGTGCTGACCTGTTTAAACACCTTCATGGGAAAACTCCAAGATAAAGTCGCCGTCGTCACCGGTGCCGGACGCGGCATCGGCAAAGCCATCGCTGAAGCCTTCGCCGCCGAGGGGGCCAAAGTGGCCGTCGTGAGCCGCACGCAGGCCAATTCACAAGCCACCGCCGATGCCATCAACGCCTCGCATCCCGGTGCCGCGAAGGGTTATGCCCTCGATGTGGCCGATGGCGCGGCCTGTCTCGAAGTCGGTAAGCAGATCCTCGCCGACTTTGACCATGTGGACATCCTCGTGAACAACGCGGGCGTCACCAAGGACGGCCTTCTGCTGCGCATGAGCGAGGAAGATTGGGACGTGGTGCTCGATACGAACCTCAAAGGTGCCTTCAACATGGTGAAGGCCGTGCAGCGCAGTATTTTGAAGCAAAAAGGCGCTCGCATCATCAATGTCAGTTCAGTCATCGGTCTCATCGGCAACGCCGGGCAGGCCAACTACGCCGCCAGCAAGGCCGGTCTCATCGGCTTCACGAAGTCGCTCGCCCGCGAATTCGCTGGTCGCGGGGTCACCGCCAATGCCATCTGCCCCGGCTTCATCGCCACGGACATGACCCATGTGCTCAACGACCAGCTCAAGGAAGAGATTCTCAAAAAGATCCCCCTCGCCGAACTTGGCCAGGCGGCTGACATCGCCGCTGCGGCGCTTTTCCTCGCCAGTCCGGATGCCCGCTACATCACCGGCCAGGCCATCGCTGTCGATGGCGGCATGGTGATGTGATCAGACACGCTTCACTTCTGGTAGATCGGCAGGAAGTGATGATGCACCGAGAGACTCAGGAGCGCGAGTGACGTGGCATACACGCTGCCCGCGCTCTTTTCGTTACCATTGCGAGGGAACCAGTTTCCCTCGGCACTTTGGGCGCCGACGAGGATTTGCTCGGTGCGCTGGCGGGCGGTGGCGGCGTGATCACCGCCGCGCTGATACATGCCTTGGGCGTAGTAATAGCAGCCGTAGAAGAACCAAGGCTCGTTGATCTCCGGCGGGGATTTGAGCAGCCAGTTCGCACTGCCGACGACCTCCGGCGCATCGTAAAGACCGCACACTTGCAGCGATAGCAGACCGGCGGCGGTGGTGGAGAAGGTCTTGCGGCCGCCATACGGCTCGTAGCTGAAGGCGGCGTTGTCGCTCTTGGGAATGCCATTGGCATCCCGCTCGACCTGGTAACTGCGTTTGATGTAGGCCACAGCGTTGTCGATGGCATCCTTCGGCACGTCAAAACCGGCGTTCTTCGCAGCGCGGAGGGACATGAGTTGCCAGACGCTCACGGAGATGTCGCTATCGCTGCTTTGCGGCTCGTAGCGCCAGCCGCCGCGATTCGCCTCGCTTTTGGACACCTGCTGGGAGCGGAGGATGAGCTTGATGGCACCGTCGAGCATGCCGCGCATGCGCTTGTCCGTGGCGTCATCCGGCGCATGACCGATCATTTCGGCGAGCATCAGCGTGATGATGCCGTGGCCATACATGCGGGAGCGGTCACTGCGGCCGAGGTAGCCGTTTTCGTCCGGCTCGATGCCTTCCACGATGAAACGCAGCGCCTTTGCGGCGGCTTTGCCCTCCGGTGTGGGATCGCTCGGCATGTGGCCGACGCTGGCAAGGCCCATCAAAGCGAGCGAGGTCATCGCCGCGCTGTGGGAGGGCAGATCGCCACGCTTCGGAATGTTGTTGGATTTTTCATCGACGATCAAACCGGCGGGTCGCTGCTGCGCCACGAGCCACTTCACGGCTTTTTCGACGGCGGCCTTCACTTGGGGTGAGATGAGCTCGGCTTTGGGAGATTGAGCGAGCACGCCGCAGGGCAGGCTGAGGGCGGCGAGGAGGCAAAGGAACGATTTCATCGTGAGGCGTGGCTGAAACGAACGGTCGAAGCCGGATTATGCGCTCATCCAGGGGATTTGCGGCTCGCCTTGGAGCTGCTTCCAATTATTGTAGGCCAGCATGCCGAAGAAGATCGGCGTGATCCAGCCGTAGCCGAGATACAAAAAGCCAGCGGCGAGCACCACCGCCGTCACGAAGCTGATTCGCAGCGCCAGCTTGGGCCTGCCGGTGATGCCTGCGCAAAGCCGCCCGCCATCCAGCGGCACGATGGGCACCAGATTCAGGATCGCCCAAAAGATGCTCACGAATACAAACTGGGCCGCGAGATAGGTGAACCACGAAATCGAAGGCTCGAGGATTTCGAGCAGGAAATGCACCGCCAAGCCTGCGGCGATTTGCAGACCCGGTCCAGCCGCCGTGAGCAGGATGTCCTGCCCGCGAGTGAACCGCTGACTGCCCTGCGCAAAGCCGCCAAAGGCATACAGCACGATGCCCACGCGGCGATCACCGAAGCTGCGCATCACCAAAGCATGCCCCAGCTCATGGATGAGCACGGAAAAGAAGGCCGCAATCATGAAAGCCACCAGCGCACGCATCTCGGCAGGCGTGCTGGCACCGATGGCGCCTCCGAGGAGGGCGGTATTGAGCCAGAACATCCATTGAATGAGGATGGGGAAGCCAAAGAGTTGGAAGCGAAGCATGGGAAGGAACAGAGCATTCATGCCGTTGGAGGAAAACATCAAATCCCATGCGCCTCATTCTCCTCACCGCCGCTTTCTCCATCGTCTCCGCCCACGCCGAGCTCACCTCCGAGCAGCAGCAGATCCCGCTGGAGGTGCCCGGTGACGCTTCCGCCGCAAAGATCGTCCTCCTCGCAGGCAGCCCGAGCAACAAACCGGGCCAGCATGAATACTTCGCCGGATGCGCCCTGCTCCGCGAATGGCTGGCGGCGGTGCCGGGCGTGGCGCCGGTGATGGTGGCGGATGGCTGGCCGAAAAATGAGGCGGTGCTCAATGGTGCCCGCGCCGTGGTCTTTTTCATGGATGGCGGCCCGAAGCTGCCTTTCCTCACGCCGGAGCGCCGGGCGATGGTGCAGGCGCTGGCGGATGCCGGAGCCGGTTTCATCGTGCTGCACCAGGCCGTCGATTGCCCGGCGGACCTCGCGCCTTCTTTTAAAGAGTGGTTCGGCGCGGCCTTCCAGTCGGACATCGGCTGCCGCGGGCATTGGGATGTGAAATTCGACTCCGTCAGCTCCCACGACGTCACCAGCGGCATGAAGCCCTTCGAGCTGCTGAAGGACGGCTGGCTCTACAACCTCCACTTTGCCGAAAAAGGCGTCACGCCGCTCCTCGCCGCCCAAATGCCCGATACCAGCCGCAAGACCGCTGATGCCAAAGCCCATGCCGGTCGGGCAGAAACCGTCGCCTGGGCCTTTGAGCGCCCCAATGGCGGCCGCAGCTTCGGCTTCACCGGCTGCGATCTCCACGCCAGCTGGGCCGTGCCTGAGCAGCGCCGCATGCTCGTGAATGCCCTGCTTTGGTCCGCCAAACTCCCCGTCCCCGCCACCGGTGCCGCCACAGATTCCCCCGTCGTTCTCACCAAAAACCTCGACCGGAAGATTTTCACCCCGAAAGCCAAAAAGCCCGCTCCAGCCGCCAAACCGGCCTCGAACTGAGCCAGTGCTTCATCACCGTCACCAGGGTCACCGCAGTCAATCAGGTCCCTGTGGCGGCCATCACCTTGGATTTCAGGGTTCCTGAATGGTTTAGCTTTATTAAAAACTTGCCATTTATACAAAAAACCATAATTATAGGGATTGTTGGGTAAATTTCGCCCCCCTTCCCATGCTTCCCCTCATTGATCAAATCCTCGCCACCGCTGGCTGCGGTGACTCGCCTGCTGTCCGGCAGGCGGTTGAGGATGCCTGCTTCAACCAGACCTCCTTTGTCGATGCTGTGCTGGATTGCGAAGGCGTCCGCGAGCGGGATTTCCTCATGGCACTGGCCAAAACGCTCACGCTGCCGTGGTGGGAACCCAAAGAGGACGACAAGCCCGCCGAGGCTGGCATCCGCCGCCTGCTGCCTGCGGAGATCGCCTTGAGGCATCGTTTGCTGCCGCTGTTCACCGAGCAGGCCGAAGGCGGCGAGCTCGAGGACACACCGCGCGCGCTGCACATCGCCACCTTTGATCCGCTGAACCTCGTGGCGCATCAACGCGTGGCCGCGAGCCTTTCGATGCCCGTCGTATGGCATGTGGGACCTCGCACGCGCATCGTCGAGGGCCTCCAAAAGCTCTACGGCCTCGGCGCAGATACGTTTGAGAAGATCCTGCGCGGCCGGGCCGATTGGGGTTCCGAAGATCTGAAGGACGAAGTCACCGTGCTCGATGAACCCGAGGACGAAGAAGCCAGCGTGGTGCGCTTTGTGAATCAAATCATCCGCCGTGGCCTCGATCAACGCGCCACGGACATTCATGTGGAGCCACAGCACGACCGCCTGCGCATCCGCTACCGTATTGATGGCCGTCTCGAAGAGCTGCCGGTGCCGGAAAACATCAAATCCCTCCAGGCGTCCGTCATCGCCCGCCTGAAGATCATGGCGCGACTCGACATCGCGGAGAAGCGCCTGCCTCAAGACGGCCGCATCAATCTCGAACTCGACGGCACGCCCATCGACGTCCGTGTCGCCACCATTCCCAGCGTGGAAGGCGAAAGCATCAGCCTCCGTCTCCTCGCCCAGCAGCAGGTCACACTCAATCGTCTCGGCCTCACCGATACGATTCGTCCCGTCATCGAGGAACTGCTGCGCCTACCCAACGGCATCATCCTCATCACCGGCCCCACCGGCAGCGGTAAATCGACCTCGCTCTACGCCTTCCTCACCGAGCTGAATCAGACCCATCGCCGCATCGTCACCATTGAAGACCCGGTGGAATACAAAATGCCCGGCGTCGTGCAAATCGCTGTGAAGCCCGAGATCGGCCTCACCTTTGCCGCCGGCCTGCGCAGCATTCTGCGTGGCGATCCGAACGTCGTCATGATCGGGGAAATGCGCGACCTCGAGACCACCGAGATCGCCGTGCGTGCCGCGTTGACCGGTCACCTCGTCTTGAGCACGCTGCACACGAATGACGCCATCGGCGGCATCTCGCGTCTCATTGATATGGGCGTCGAGCCCTTCCTCGTCAGCAGCGCCGTGCGGGCCTTCTTTGCCCAGCGCCTCGTGAGAAAGCTCTGCCCGCATTGCAAAGCGCCCGCCGAGGTCGAGGAGAGCTACTTGCGGTCCATCGGCTTCCCGGTGCAGGCACGCGGAAAAATCATGCGCGGCACCGGCTGCGAAGCCTGCCGTGGCAGCGGCTTCCAGGGCCGTGTCTCGATTTATGAAGTCGTTCTCGTCACGCATGCCCTGCAGCATCTCATCAACAGCCGTGCGCATCCCGCCGAGTTCATGAAGCAGGCTCTCAAAGACGGCTACATCCCCATGCGCGGCTACGGCTTCCAAAAAGTCCTCTCCGGCGAAACCACCATCGAAGAGGTCCTCTCCGTCACCGCTGCCGCCGAACGCCACGCGCCCTCTCCAGCCACTCCTGTCGCCGCCGCACTTCCCACACGCCTCGCCGCCTAACCCAATTTTCAGTTTTCAGTTTCCAATTCTCAATTTGCAATGCCCGCCTTCACCTACAGCGCCCAAGGTCCCTCCGGTCTCATCACCGGCGAGATCGCTGCGGCTGATCGTGCCGAGGCATTCAGCATTTTGGGACGCAAAAAAATCCAGCCCATCAAGCTCGAAGCCGCTTCCGAGGTCAAAACCACCTCGAAAGCCAAAACCAAAGCCTCCGCCGAGCCCATCACGAGCGGCCCCATCAAGCTCAATCTCGCCCAGGTCGTCCTCTTCATCGAAGAACTCGCCGATCTCGTCAGCGCCGGCATCCAGCTCGAGCCCGCGCTCGCCACGATGGAGCGGCGTCGCGAGCTCTCCGGCATCAAAACCCTCGCCACCGTGCTGCGTGGCAAGGTGCGCGATGGCATGTCCTTCTCGAAAGCCGTCGCCTCGACGAGCCCCAGCTTTGGCAATCTCTTCTGCGCCCTCGTTTCCGCCGGCGAGGCCAGCGGCTCGATGAGCACCATCTTGAAGCGCCAGGCCGCCTACATGCGTTCGCTCGCCGCGCTGCGCTCCAAGGTGCTCGCGGCCATGCTGTATCCCGCGTTCCTCGTCGTCGCCGCCGTCGGCGTGTCGCTGATGTTTGTGCTCTACCTCATCCCGAAGCTCACTGAGATGCTCGACAGCACCGGTGGCAAGCTACCCTTCCTCGCGCAGGTCATGCTGAAGGCCAGCGAGGTCTTCAAATCGACATGGTGGATGTTCCTGATCGCAGGCATCGCCGGCTTCATCCTCTTCCGCGCCTGGCTCGCCCGTCCTGAGTCCGCCATCCCGTGGGCACGCTTCAAACTGCGCCTGCCGCTCTTCGGTGCCATCTTCAAGGCCCGCTTCTACGTCCAGTTCCTCGAAACGATGGCCAATCTCCTCGGCAACGGCCTCACCATCGTTCAGTCGATGCAGCTCACCCATCAGGCCATCGAGAATCCGCATCTCCAGCGCGAGTTCGAAGCCGTGCAGCGCCACGTCGGCGAAGGCGTGAGCCTTTCTCGCGCCCTCGACCGCAGCGGCCAGTTCCCGCCGCTGCTGCTCGACATGGTCAATGTCGGCGAACAGACCGGCGACATGCCCGCCGCCCTTTCCCGCGCCGCCGAACGCTTCGACCGCGAGCTCAGCAAGAAGATCGACACCCTCGCCGCCTGCATCCAGCCCCTCATCGTCTTCATCATGGCCGGCATGGTCGGCTTCATGGCCTACATCATGATGAGCACCATCTTCGAAACCATCAGCTCAATCAAATAAGCCCTCCGCATCGTCCTCGTCCTCCTACTCGAACTCGTCCTCGATCCTTCCGCCCTCCGTCCACCACTCCAAAACTCCACCCCTCCACCTCACCATGAAACACACCCGCATCCACATCCCGCATCGTCGCGACGCGTTTACCCTCGTCGAGATGCTCCTCGTCCTCGGCATCATCGGCCTGCTCGTCGGCGTCGGCGTCGTCAGCTTTGGCGGCGTCCTCGAAGGCGGCAAGAACAAGACCGCGCTTGGCCACATCAACCAGATCCAGTCCGCCGTCCGCGCTTACGAAGTCGATTCGATGAAGCTGCCCACCACCTCGCAGGGCATCGGCATCCTCGTCGAGAAAGGCAAGCTCAAGAAGCTCCCCGTCGATCCCTGGGGCAACGCCTACCACTACCGCAAGCCCGGCACCAAGGACAAAGGCGGCTTCGACATCTACTCCGCCGGTCCCGATGGCATCGCCGACAACGCGGACGACGTGGGAAGCTGGCAGCTTTGATAAATGACGAATGAGGAATTCAGAATGACGAATGAACTTCCAATGACCGAAGGCCGAATGGCGAGCGCCTCCGCTCGTCATTCAAGCTTCGTCATTCATTCCTCATTCGCCATTCGCCATTGGTCATTCCCGCGCCGCGGTTTCACCCTCATCGAAATCCTCGTCGTCCTCAGCATCATCTCTCTGATGCTCGGCATCTCGATCATCAGCATCTCCGGCATCAAAGACGAAGATCGCCTCCGCCGTGCCGTGGCGATGATCGAAACCACGGCTCGCGACAACCTCCTCCAAGCCGTCAAAACGCAGCAACTCGTCACCATGCCACTCGCCGCCGGTTCGTTTGGCACCGGCTCTGATTTCAGCGGCATGCTCAAGATTCGCCGAGCCGGCGAACGCGGCTTCCGCGAGCCGAAACGCGGCGAAACCTGGGAATTCAGCCCCACCGGCATCTGCGAGCCCATCGAGGTCCGCCTCTCCGGCCCCGGCGGCACCGTCGAACTCGCCTTCGATGCCCTCACCGCCTGCGCCAAACGCAAAAGCCTCGATTTCAACGCCAAGTCATGAAGCACACGAGCACAACTTGGAGCATCAAACCTCGCGCCAGCGTCCTGGAGTGCGCCGGCCCTCCGGCGCTTTCGGGCGTCGATTGGCCTGCGGAAAGCTCCAGAGGGCTGGAGCACTCCAAAACGCTCACGCGCCATTCGTCCGCTCAGGGTTTCGCCCTGCTCGAAATCCTCCTCGCCATCGCCCTCTTCGCGCTCGTCTCCGTCGGCATGACGCAGGCCATCGACGGCATCGCCAAAACGACCACCGCGGCACGTCAGGAAGCCCAGGTGCTCCGCGTGCTCGAATCCGTGCTCGCGGAGGTGGCGCACCAGCCGGAGTTCAAGGCCAACAAGATCGACTTCCCCAAAACTGCCGATCACATCGACGCCAGCGCCACCATCGAAAAGGTCCGCCTCTTCACCCGCGACAAAGCAGAGCTCGACCACGTCTTCCGCGTCCGCGCCGAAGCGTGGATCAGCGACGGCCTCAGCCGCCGCATCGTCCGCACCATGGAAACCTATGTGTATTCACCCAACAGCCCGATCTAACGCATCCGGCTTCACGCTGCTGGAAATCCTGCTGGCACTGGTCCTCATCGGCCTGGTGCTCTCAGGCGTTTTCAGCGTCGCGGATGGGGCCATGCAGCTCGGAAAATCGATGGGACAGGCTCGCGTGGCCGAAACACGCATCTCGAACTTCGTCACGCAATGGCGCGACTACTTTGAAACCGTGCCTCCCGGCATCAGCCTCGCCGCTGGAGCCGAAAAAGCCGCCCGTGGCTCCTCCGGCAATCTTTTCATCCTCGGCAGCCAGATGCCCTTCGTGTGGGATCAACGCCTCAAGATGGCCGACGCCGTCGAATTCGGCCTCGTGCGTGCTCCCGGGCCTGAAAAGACCCTCAACCTCGTCGTGCGTCATTTGAAGCGTCCGCTCGATGCCCGCCGCGACGACCAGTTCGATACCCTCGCCGAGCTTCCGATCCTCGAAAACCTCAAGCAAATGCAGTGGCAGTTCTACAGCCCCGAAGACAACAAGTGGTTCATCGACTGGGACCCCAAGAAGCGCCCCAAACCGCCCCTCTTCATCAAACTCCGCTTCGCCTTCCTCAACGACACGAGGGAGCATGAGTACACCTTTTGGGTGGCGGGTGATTTGAGTGGCCAGATCGCGCAGGTGCCTGCGGCGCCGGTTCAACAATGACGAATGACGAATTCAGAATGACGAATGAAGCTCCAATGACCGAAACAACGCCAACGAGCCGCCAGGCCCGTAGGCCGGGTGTGTTCGGCGCGGAAGACCTTCGTCAGCATCTCACGCTCTCCTCGCCGAATCACCCGGCTGGTTTGGGAGCATCCGCAGACCACGACGTCTTCGTCATCGCCCCCTCACCTAACCTCTCCCCCGATGAACGCTTTATCAGCCAACGAGAATCATTGGCGGGGGAGAGGGACCTGAAAGCGCACTCCCTCTCCCCCGTCAACGACTCACAACCACAGGGCAGGATTCCATCGGGGGAGAGGGCTGGGGTGAGGGGCACAGCCAGCGATCTCACCGAGGCAGACTGCATCTTTTCATCGCTCGAACACGCCACACAGCCGGGTAGTTCGGCGAAACAATCTTCTCCTGCTAACGACGCCGCATCCGCCGAACACACCCGGCCTACGACTCGACATTCGGATTTCGTCATTCCTTCGTCATTCGGATTTACTCATTCGTCATTCCCCAAGGGCTTCGTCATTCCTTCGTCATTCGCCATTCGTCATTCGTCATTCCAGCGCGGTTCTGCCTTGATCGCTGTCTTTTGGATGATCTTCGCGCTGGGCATGGTCCTCTTCGCCGCCACGAAGGCGCTGCATGGCGACACCGAATACACGCGCATGATGCGCGGGCGCATTTACGCGAAGCGCTACGCGGAAACCGGCCTCGAACTGGCCCGCCATCCGGCGATGCAGCAGGACGATCCGCTGCTGCACTTCAGCAGCGACATCGGCGGTGGCTTTGACGTGACGCTGAAAACCGAAGAGGCCCGCCTCAACATCAACTTCCTCCTCCAAAGCGGCGACAAGGTGCTGCTGCGCCGTCTGTTCACCCGCTGGGGCTTCAAGCCGGAGTTCACCACCGCGCTCTGCGATGCGCTGAAGGACTGGGTGGATGCCGATAGCAACGCCAGCCTCAACGGCGCGGAAAAACGCGAGTATCAAAAAGCCGGCTTCGAAGGCATGCCCTTCAATCAACCCTTCAAAGAGGTCGAGGACATGCTCCACGTGCGCGGCATGGACATCGTGAACGCCGAGCGCCCCGACTGGCGTGAGTGGTTCACCGTCTATGGCGATGGCCGCATCGACATCAATGACACCAGCGCCGAGATCATCTCCCTGCTCGGCGATGTGCCGATGGAACGCGTGCAGCCGATTCTGACGATGCGAAACGGCCGCGATGGCCAGCATCGCACGCGGGACGATGTGCGCCTCGGCAGCGTGCCGCAGGTGGCGCAGATGCTCGGCGTCTTCAATCGCCAGACCGTGGCGCAGCTCACGCAGTGGATTCAATTTTCCGGCCCCATCCGTCGCATCGAAAGCGTCGGCTACCTCGGGCCCCTGAAACGCAAACTCATCCTCATCACGCAGGGCGGACAGGCCGTCTGGCGTGGTGAAATCCCAATTCATGGCCAAAACTCGTAAACCCACCTCCGAGCTACTGCTCCCCGGTGCCTCCGTCTGGCAAAGCTGGACCGGCATCGATGGCGAGCTGTGCCAACAGAGCGGCGAATTCACCGCCGATGGCAGCCGCTTTGGCAAAGACGCCACGCGCCGCGTGCTCGCCCTGCCTTCCACGCACTTCTGGGTGCTGCCCGCCTGGCTCAAAGGCGAGACCGAGCACCTCCGCAGCATGGCGCTGCTCCATCTCGAACGCATGGGCGTGAAAACAAACGAGGACGAGGCCAGCGTGCAGGTGCGCAGCATCGCCGGCAAGGAAGGCGCGAACCTCGCCCGCATCCTCGCACTCAAAGATCAGCCCGTGCCGCTGAGTGATACGACCTACCTTCCTGATGAGGTCACGCATCACTCGCTGTGCTACCCGATGGTGCAAAACAGCATCACGCTCTTCCGCGAACTCGGCCGTCTCGTCGTCGCCATCACCACTGGCTCGCAGCTCATTTACTGCGCTCCACTATCCTCCACGCGTCTCGATGACCATGCGCTCGCCGAGCTGAACAACATCTGCCTCCAGCTCAGCTTTCAGGGCGTGCTCGCCCGCCTCGAAAGCATCGTGCTATGGATCGACGAGGGCGACCTCGGCAAGATCCAGCGCATCACCGGCCTCGCGCCCTTCCGCTGTGAAATGCCCGCGCCCACCATGCCGGAGCGCGGTGCGAGCCTGCTCATGCCGGAGGAGCTCGTGCTCGAACGTCAGCGCCAGGGCACACGCTCACGCACGCGCTTCCTCGCGATGAGCTTTGGCGCTGCTGCTGCCGCCGCCATCGCTCTCGTGGCCACGCTCACCGCCTTCGCTTTGAAGGAGCGGAACATGCTGCGTGAAAAAGTGGCCGAGCTGATGCCGCGTGCCTCACGCGTCATGGATCACAAGCGTGCGTGGATGGAGGCCGCGCCCGCCGTCGATCGTTCCGCGTGGCCGCAGCAGATGCTCATGCATTGCATGGAGCCGGAATCGTCCAAAGAAGTCCTGCTCACGCATTGGGAATGGACGCCCGAGATGCTTTGCCTCATGGGCCGCATGCCCAGCGCCTCTCTCGCGCTCGAATACACCCAGGCGCTGAAAGAAAGCGAAGCGCTCACCCACTTCGGCATCGATGGTCCGCCACCGCTCATCGCCGGTGATCAAAGCGCCACCTTTGAAATGAAAGGAGGAGTCGCCCATGAAGAAGAGTGAAAAAGTCCTCCTCGGCATCTTCGCCGTCATCTTCATCGGCGTCGCCCTCATCGGCGGCGGCGCATTCGCCTTCCGCGCCTACTTCGAGGTCCAGGACGAGGTCGAGCTACTGCGGGGTCGCCTCGGCTCGATGAACATCGCCGTTTCTCAAGGCACCGAGTGGGCTGAAAAGAACACCTGGCTTGAAGAAAACGCCCCCGGCTTCACCAGCAACAAGGACGCTAGCGCCAAGCTGCTCGAAACCGTCACCGCCGCCGCGCAACAGCACGATCTCACCATCGGCGGCACCGAACTCCTCGAACACACCCGCGCTATCGGCACCGATGGCTTGCCCGTCGAAGACGAAGAGGAGAGCCACTTCGAGAAAGCCAGCATCAAGACCACCCTCACCGGCGTCAGCGAGCAGGCCTTTTTTACCTGGCTGCACACGCTGCAGCAGCCGAAGAGCTTCATCGGCATCACCCGCCTCCAGATCAACCCCGCCGGCTCGAACAAGACCATCAACGCCGAGGTCGAGTTCACCCAGTTCTACCACGAGAAGAGCGTGCCGAAGGTCACCAAGAATTGATTTATGATTTACGATCTACGATTTATGATTTGGGCCGTCATTGCGGTCAATCTGGTCCATGCGGTCCCCGCCGCAGAACCCGTCGAGTTCCCCAAACTCGAAGCCTACGCCTTCCTCTGGCAGCGCAGCCTTTTCACCACCAAGGACCTCCCCGCGCCCGATGCGCCTGCCGGACCGAGCTTCGCAGACAACCTCAGCCTCTCCGGCGTGTATGAGCTTCAAGGAGAGGTCGTCGCGCTCATCGTGGACAAAACGACCTCGCAGGTCTTCCAGGCCAAAATCGGCTCCGAGAACGAGATCGGCGTCAAAGTGCGAAAGATCGACGGCGAGATCACCAGCGCCAAAATCCGCGTGCAGCTCCAAAAAGGCGATCAAGTCGGCTGGGTGACCCTTTCCGATGGCATCGGTGCCCCTTCTGAAACCATCGCGCCCGCTGGCGTCCCTGCCGTGGCCCAACCCGGCCTGCAAACCCGCCAGATGCCCGCTCCCGCCGCGGCTTCCGCCGGTCTTTTGCTGCCTCCGAATGCCCCCGCCGCTCTCCGCGGAGACATCCCGCAGATCCCCACCATCACGCCCGAATCCACGCCGCCGATGAACCGCCGCCTTTCGATGCCCGCGCCTTCCCCGACGATCCCCCAAAGCCCGCCCCCCAGCGCCCCGCCACCTCCCGTCGCCGTGCCACCCGCCCAGCAAGTCGATGGCATCCCGCTGCCACCGCCGTGAGGGGCTATCTTGTCGGCCCGCTGGTGCTTTTGGATATTATTGATTAGGCCAACCTCATTATGAATCGGTCTATTGCCCAAGTTTGGGAATCTTATTGAGTAAAGCAGGTGGCAGCATTGGCTTCTCTGCAATCTGCGTCAGGTGTTTCACCAGCATCTCCATTTCGACTGTATCCAAATAGGGTGCCAGCCTTTGCTTAACATCATTCACATAAGTCATTTTTTCCTGAGTGGTCGCATGAGGGTTATTGAACACATAAATGGGATTACCTTGGCGGGCTTGGTACAGAGCGTCGATCACGGCTGCTTCCTTCTGCTCGGTAAATCGCGCCGATTTATTGCCTAGTGCTAGTTTGAATTCCTGCGTTCTTTTGCGCTCTTGTAATGTACTCTGCCAATATTTGATTCGATTGTAGTTCTCATCACCCACCGCTGTTTTGAGATCAGATGTCTGTTGGCTAATCTGGGCAGAATTAGCTGCGCCTTGGTCCGCATGTTTAATAGCTTCTGGCCTTGCGAGTGACAAGGCCATCTCTGATTTAAGCATTTGAAATACTTCCTCACTGAGGTCGTCAGATAATCCAAGCGATTTCAAGAAGGCCAGATAGTCAGCCTTGTTTCTATACATATGAACATGAGCTATATTGGAGATATCGCCTGATTTCACAGCATTAATTAGAGGAAGAACCTTAGCGTAGTCGCTCCTCGCTTTGGCCATTATCCGGGCGTTTTTAGCTTCAGGTGTCTCTATCGCCGCCTTGGAAATGGTCTGAGTCGTTGAGATTGGCGCAGAGAGCTTTGCCTGACTGTTTGAATTGTCAGAATCACTTTTCAACTCAACACTCTCTTCAGTTCCATTGTTAAGTCCATCAATGTGTCCTTGTAAGATCGAAAAAGCACACACGAACAACCCAATTCCCATTAGGATTAGCAGCTTGGTTTTCATGAATTTCAAAGATGTGGATATTCTCTGTCGTATCAATTAGCGCCGTGTTACACGCGCGTGTAACACGGCGCTGGCATTTCGACTTTACATGTTTTGTAAATCTTGGATCTGCTGCTGAAGTGCTTCAATTTGTTGATTATTTGAATCAATCTGCTGCTGAATTTGATCAAGTTGCTGTTGAATGTTTGTCACATCTTGTGAGAAGGCGTTTACTGCATTCTCAAATCCAACATAGGCTACTTCTACATCAGCAAGAATTTGGGACTGAAGTTCCATATTGAAAGTTACGGCCGCCATAGCTTGAAGGATTCCATCAGCCTGACTCGCTAGCTGTGCAGAATCATCAAAATATGAAGGCGATTCTGGATCCAAGCTAGCCATCGCAGAGGCATTATCGGCTAATGCTTGGGTTAGGCCTGCTAGCTCCGACTCGAGGGCTTGAAGAGCGCCAGACGCAATCACAAATGCTTCGGCCGACGCTGCCAAACCTGCTTGTTCCTCGGCAAGGTCTGCTTGAGCATCGGCTAGTTGCTCTAGGAGCGGCGCTTTGGCAGCGGCCAGTTCTTCATTAGCATTTTGTAATGCAGAAATCTGTGATTGAAGGTCCTCGACTGACTGCGAGTTGCCAACATTGGGCAGCATCAATAAGAGTCCAAATAGCAGGATGAATACAGTTGAGGATACGTTTTGCATCCAACCGCATTTAACTAAATCTTGTGACCCGATTAGCTTGGTTTGGTATGTTTTCATATGTTTGTGTTTGTGTTTTCGCGTGTTGCATTTTTCTGGGGGTAAAGGCTCGTTTGTGTGTGTTTGGAGTGAAATTTAAAACTGCATATAATCACTCAGGCCTTATTTCACCACTGACTGAACTAACCTTCGTCCAAGTGTTAGATGGCTGATTTTTCCATTCGTGAGAGCTGCGGAAAATGTATCGTGTCAGTATAGTCTGGCGCAGCATCGAAGGTGAGAATGCCCCATTCTTTTTCATAGACGCGGCACACATAGATTTCGCACTGATCGAGAAGCTTGAAGAAGTTATGCACGCGTTAGCAGACTTGCACCCGAACATCTGAAATGGTGTAGCGGTGTCCGAAGTAGTATCAACAGAACCTAGGACGCTCAAATACCAACGTGGAGCACAGTCTAAAACGTCATCAAAGATACAAACGAACTTTTCTGTGAACGAGCCGCTTTACAACTTTCGGCTCTCTGCCTTCTACGCGGTAAATTACTGAATTGAAGCTCAAGAGCTTTTCCCAGCAATACTCTTCTCTCATCCAGGTAGTTAGCCGGGGTGTGCATTGGCCATGAGAGGTTGGTCTGCATGATTTTTGCGAGGAATTACTTTCATATAATTCGGAGCGTGGGTTTTCGTATATGTTTTTTTGACTACTGTTTATTCACAGATGTTACTGCTGCATAAGTCCGCCATATCATGGGGGCGTTTCATACGCTCTTCGGCCTACGCCCTCAGTCCTTTTCAAAATACGTAGGTCTGCCGCTCTTTTCGGCCCATTGCCAAGCCAACAAGACCATTTACACTCGCCGTCGATGACCAACCGCCGCCATTTCATCACTGCCAGCGCTGCCGCGCTCACTTTGCCGTCGTTTCATCTCTTCAGTGCTGATGCGAACAAAACGTATCGCACCGCCATCATCGGCTCCGGCTGGTGGGGGATGAACATCTTGCGCGAGGCCATCGCCAGCCGCCGCATCAAGGTCTGCGCCGTGTGCGATGTGCATGAGGACGTGGTCTCGAATGCCGCTGATGAGATCAACGGCCTCAACGGTGATGACCCGAAGACCTACCAGGACTTCCGCGACATGCTGACGAAGGAAAAGCCGGAGATCGTCATCATCGCCACGCCGGATCACTGGCATGCGCTGCAAACCATCGCCTGCTGCCAGGCCGGGGCGCATGTGCTCGTCGAAAAACCCACCGGGCACACCATCGGCGAAAGCCAGGCGATGGTCAAAGCCGCCCGCGAGGCTGGCGTGGTCGTGCAGGTGGGCCTTCACCGCCGCATCGGCCCGCATCACGTCGAGGCGATGAACTTCCTCAAATCCGGTGCCGTGGGCAAAGTGGGCATGGTGCGTGTCTTTGCGCATAGCAAAGGCGGCCACGAAGAGCCCCGACCAAACAGCCAAGTGCCCGAAGGCATGGATTGGGACCTGTGGTGCGGCCCGGCTCCTTTGCGTCCCTTCAACACCAAGCTGCACCCCGGCGGCTGGCGGAACTTCCTCGACTACGCCAACGGTACGATGGGCGACTGGGGCGTTCACTGGCTTGACCAGATCCTCTGGTGGAGCGGTGAGAAAGGCCCGAAAAAAGTTTTCTGCACCGGCGGGCGCAACATCGCCGGCCCCGCCGTGCTCAATGAGAAGGAACAGACCACCGACTCACCGGATCATCAGGTGGCCACCTTTGAGTTCGAGCAGTTCACCGCCGTGTGGGAGCATCGCAAATTCGCCGGCAACGACAGCGAGAAGCACGGCATCGGCGCCTACTTCTACGGCGAGAAAGGCGTGCTTCACATCGGCTGGCGCGACGGCTGGACCTTTCACCCCGCGAATCCGAAGGACGGCGAGAAACACGGCAATCACCAGCTTCAAGAGCCCGACGGTCATAACATCGCCCTGCTGTGGGCCGACTTCATCGACGCCATCGACAAGAAGCGTAAACCGGTGGCCGACATCGAAAGCGCCCACCGTTCTTCCTGCCTGCCCATGCTCGGCATGCTCAGCTACAAAGCCGGCCGCAGCATCCAATGGGACGCCGACAAAGAACAAATCATCGGCGATGCCGAAGCCTCCAAACTCCTCCGCCGCGAGTATCGCGGCGAGTGGAAGTATCCCGAGTCGTAAGCCCTTCATGACGAGCCAGGGGCTCGGGAAGTATTCCAGAGCTTTAACTCGCATTTCTCACCCCCAGGTACCTGGGGGCGTTGATTGAAACAACGAACACGCCGAGCAGGGCGGTGATGAGCTTGTAGTTCGGCCTTTAGGCCGTGCTTGGACACTCCTGCGCGGGCTAAAGCCCGAACTACGAACATCCTGCGGGCGATGATGGGCGATTCGTGGACGCCGAGGCGGAAGAGCACGGTGAGGGCTGCTGCGAAGCCGCCAAGCGAACTGCTGGAGTACATTTGTCATTCGCCATTCTGGTTTCGTCATTTACTCCACCACCATCTCGCCCTTCATGACGAGCCAGTGGCCGGGGAAGGTGCAGATGTAGGGGTATTTACCTTTTTCGGTGGGGGCGGTGAAGCGGAGGGTCTCGCTGTCGCCTTGGTTGAGCATCTGGGTCTTGTGCAGAATCTGCGGGGAGTCGGGGATGAAGCCTTTGGCGAAGCCGTCGGGCGTTTTGGCCATTTCGTTGCCGGCCATGCCGACTTCGTCCGCCGCGCCGGGCTGGACGATGAGGAGATTGTGCGGGGTGACGTCGGGATTTTCGAAAACGAGCTTCACGGGGGCTCCGGGGGCCACTTGGAAGGAGCGCAGGTCGTAGAGCAGGCGCTCGGGGATGGTCCTGATGGTGATGGTTTGCAGGCCGGGCTGCGCGTCGAAGGGGTTCGGCGGCTCGGGCTTCTTCTTTTTCGCCATGAGGGCGGGCTTGGTGGGCTCGCTGTCTTTGAGGAACTTTTCGAGCTCGGGATGCTTCTGCCGGAAGGCGGTGTTGCCCTTCCAAAGCGGCTGCAGCGTGTGGCTGTCGAGCGAGGTGCGCAGCGCGTAGGTGAGGTAAGGGTCCATCGGGTGCTTCAGCAGATTGAGCGCGGCCTCCAAGGCCTCCGGCGTGCCGATGTAACTCGCCGCGATGGCCGCTTCGAGGCGCACTAGGCCGCTGGGGTCGTTGGTGAATTTTGACAAAGCATTCGCGGCTCCTTTCGCGCCATCTAGATGACTTGAGTGGATTGCGCTCCAGCGGAAGCAACGCGCAGCCGTGGCACGAGCATGGACATCAGTGCTACTCGTCAAAGCTAAATGGCAATTGAAGAGAGCCATTGTTAATTCTGTCCCAAGAGTTGCTGACTTAATCAGAAGAGATTGTGACTCGCTCAGGTTGGTAAAGTTTTGGGTGAGCCATTCGAGTTCAGCAACTAGCGCCATGTCCATTTTTCGGGAATCGGCCGACGCTTTATTGATCGCAGCCGTTACTGCATTCACATCCCTCTCCCTCAACTCCACCTTCGCGCGATAGCGCGTGCGGTAGTTCTCGCTCTTCAGCAGGTCGAGCAGCTCGGGGATGCTCGCTCCGGCGATTTTTGGTGCGGCTTCGAGTTTTTGATCCTTCGCGGTGATGCGCCAGATGCGGCCGGATTTTTTGTCGCGCCGGGTGTCGCGGAGGGAGTATTGGGCGTGGCCTTTGACGGGGTTGTACCAGTCGGCGATGTACATCGCGCCGTCGGGGCCTTGCTGGATGTCCACGGGGATGAAGCTCAAATTCGTGCTCTGGAAGACGATGCCGACTTTCTTTTCCTCGAAGTGCGTGTCGTGCTCCACCCACTCGTGCAGCTCGACTTCGTTGGTGGGCTTGTAGCGCACGCGCATGAAGTGTTTTTTGTCGCGCAGCTCCTTCGGCCAGTGGCTGCTGGTGAGGAATTCCTGGCCGCAGGTGCCGCTGTAGGCGGGGAAGTAGTTGCCGGCAGGCACGTGGATGTCGGGATAGGGCGCATTGAGCGCGTGCACGGCGCTGGCGAAGACGGGATGGCTGCCGACGTGGAAGCCCCAGTCGTCGAAGGTGATGCCCCAGGGGTTCGTGCTCAGGTAACTGCCAAAGGCGAGCAGGCGACCAGTGGCGGGCGTGTAGCGGAAGAAGCTGCTCTCGCGGGCACGGACGGGGCCGTAGGGCGTCTCGACCTGGCTGTGATGGAAGATGCTCTCGCGGAAGATGAGATCGCCCTCGGGGCTCCAGACGAAGTCGTGCAGCGCGTGGTGGCTGTCCTCGGTGCCGAAGCCGGTGAGGAGTTTTTCGCGGTGGTCGGCCTTGCCGTCGCCATCGGTGTCTTTGAGGAAGGTCAGATGCGGCTGGTCGGAGACGAAGACGCCGCCATTGCCGAACTCAAAGCTGAGCGGGATGGCGAGCTTGTCGGCCCACACGCTGCATTTGTCGGCGCGGTGGTCGCCATTCGTGTCTTCGAGGATGAGGATCTTGTCCTGCGGCGCCTCGCCCGGCATGATTTGCGGGTAGGTGGTGCTCGTGCTGACCCACAGGCGGCCTTCGCCATCGAATCGAATGGCGATGGGCTTCACGAAGAGTTCTGGAAAGTCTTCTTCGCTGGCGAAGAGGCTGACTTCGAAGCGCGGGTCGATTTTGAAGGCTTTCAGTTCATCGGCGGGAGAGACCCATTCGTTGATGGGGCGGTCTCCGGTGATGACGGGGAGTGGGTCGGTGCGGGAGTCGTCTGGGGGGACCGGATTGACCTGATTGACTGGATTGACGGATGCCCAAATGGCCTCATCTCGTGCTTTGGTCATCTGGAGGAGCTTCTTGAGCTCTCCGGGGAAATTCACAACGCCGTAGGGCTCCATGCGGCCGCCTTTGATGTAGTAGTAGTTCAGCGGGCGGTAGTGCTGGAAGAACTTGTCCTCCTTTTCGACGACGGCGGCACGGACGGCTTCGTTGAGCTTCGGCGGGGTTTCTTGCGTGAGCTGGTTGTAGAGGCGCTCGGAGAAGAGGCGGTAGCCTTGGGTGTTGAGGTGGACGCCGTTGGTGGTGTAGTACGAGGTTTCAACTCGTTCAGTCACGGGTTGAAAACCCGTGCTACGAACGTCCGCAAAGGCCACTTTCTCGGCCGCAGCGACCTTTGCCATCGCATCGGAGTACCTCTCGATCTGGGCATTGAGATGCTCGTGGGGCTTTTCGGCGGCGGTGGGGCTGACGAGGACGATTTTCGGCTCGGAGGTGCCGTTGTAGCGGTGGGCCTTCAGCTCGATGAGGAAGGCTTTGAGGAGCGTCTCGAACTCGGCGAGGCCCTTTTCGCCTTTGAAGCTCTCGTTGAAGCCAAAGGCGGCGAGGATGACGTCGGCCTTATGCTCGGTGAGGTGTTGGTTGAGGCTGCCAAAGCCATCGGGGCGGGGGCGCAGGGACACTTCATCGGCGGACCAGCTCAGGTTGCGGAAGACGAGCTTCTCGTTGGCAAAGCGTTGGTGCATGAGGGCCTCGAACTGGCCGTCGTCGCGCATGCGGTCGAAGAGCGAATTGCCGATAAAGGCGATGCGAGTGCCGGGTTTCAACTCCAGCGGGAGCTGGGCGAAGGCGGGAATGACAAGAAGGAGGCTGAGGAGGAGACGCTTCATGGGGTAGAGCTTTGAAGTTACGAAAAGCCTTGGCTTGAAACTTCAACAATCAGCAATCGACATTCCGAACGTCCCTGCGCCAGAAACCGCAGAATGAAGAACTCCCATTGCTGATTGTTGAAGGGAGAAGCGGGATCACCTCTCACGGCGCTCCCGCTTCCTGAGCCTGCTTCTGGCTTTCGGCATCGAGCTTGGCGATGGGATAGGGGACTTCCTGGCCGTTGGCGGGCATGCGGAGGACGACGTTCGCGCCATCAAGGCGGACGAAGCCGGCGCGGATGGTTTTGCCTTCGAGATTCGTCCAGCTCATGATGGGCGGGAGGGATTTTTTTGGCGCGGCAGGCGTGGTGGAGGCGACGGCGGGTTTGATGCCGGGGAGGATGGCGCCTTCCTTGATCCAATCGGTGAGCTTGCGGATGTCGTCGCTGGAGAGCTGGTCCTTGGGCGGCATGTGCTTCTCGTGGCTCTCGTTGACGATGACTTCGAGGAAGTGGCTGCCATCGGGATTGCCGGGGCGGATTTGAGCCACGTCGTTGTCGGCGATGTCGAGCTTGAAGGTTTCGAGGTCGTCAAAGACGAAGCCAGCTTTGCGTTTGCCGGTCTTTTCGCTGTGACACTCGTAGCAGTTCTTTTCGAGAATGGGCTGGATGTCCTTGTTGAACTCCACGGCGGAGGCCGCAGCGGTGGTGAGAAGCAGGAGGCAGAGGGGTTTCATGGGCGCGTGCCGGTGGAACGTGGCTCAAGCTCGTTCGCTTAGTTCTGCGAGACCTTTTTTCCGCCTTCGAGTAGGCGCTCGAGGCTTTGATCCGGCTTCACGCCTTTCTTGAGGGCGGCGGCGTAGGATTCGCGGGCCTTGTCCCACTGCGGCGGGTCCCAGGTGGCGTAGAGGACGGCGAGATTGAAGTGGGCCTCACCGTGGTTCGGATCGATGGCGAGGGCGGTTTTGAACTCACGCTCAGCCCGCTCCATGAGGCTGAGCTTGGTGGCGATGATGCCGAGGTAATGACGGGCGCTGGCGTTCTGCGGACTTTTATCGAGGCTCTTTTCAAAGAAGGTCATGCTGTCCTTCCAGCGCTCCTGCTTGAAGTAGGTGACGGCCATGGCGTAGGAGGCGTTGGCGTTGTCGGCATCGTAGGCGAAGGCCTTTTGCAGGGCGGCCTCGGACTCGGCGTATTTGCCGGCGCGTTGCTGCGTCATGCCGAGGCCGATGAGGGCGTCCATGTTCTTCGGTTCGGTGCGGAGGGCGTCCTCGTAAATTTTAGCGGCGCTGGCGAATTCGCGGTTGTTGTAGGCCTCGCCGGCGCGGAGAAGCAGCGTGGTGATGGTGCCGGGCGCGGGCATGCTGCCGGTGGCCAATGGCGAGGCGCTGGCGGCGATGAGCGTGGCCTGCACGCCATTGCTGCCGATGAGTTCCTTGGCGGCGGGATCTTTGAAGAGCTTTTCTTCATCGGGGCTGAGGGTCATGCGGGTGTTTTTGAGTTCCTCGACCTGCTTCAAGAGATCCGTGGAGGCGTTCTCCATCTTCGAGAGCTGGGCGATGATGAGGTCCTTGGCCTGCTGCTGGCGGTTTTGCAGGCGAAGCTGGCGCATGATGATGCTGCGCAGCATTTCGTTCTCCTGAGTGATGAGGGCATTTGGCTCGCTGGTGCTGGGTGCAGCGGCGGGCATCTCTTTGAGTTCCTTCATCTGGCGGGTGAGATCGGCAACCTGCGTCTGATAGGTGGCGCTTTCCTGGCGCAGGGCGGTGAGCTGGCCCTGAAGTGTGGTGACCTCGCCACGCAGCTTCGTGATCTCTTCGTCCTTGCGGGTGACATCGGCCTTGAGCGTCTCCACCTGCTTCTGCGTGGCGGTGAGTTCTTTTTGAAGGCGTTCGTTTTCGGCGATGAGCTTCTTCATATCCCCGCTGGCGGATTTTTTCTTCAAAGCCTCCACTTCAGCCTGGAGGCCAAGGGTTTTGGCGGAGGCGGCGTCACGCTCCTTCATAGCCACCTCGCGGCCTTTCACAGCTTCATCGCGCTCTTTGACGAGCTTTTCGCGTTCGGCATCGAGCTTGGCCTTTTCCTGGTTCACGGCGGCAAAGCTATCGCTGGTGGTTTTGAGTTTTGCGGTGGCATCGGCGGCGGCTTTTTCGGCCGCAGCGAGCTGGCGGGCGTTCTGGGCCATCTCCGCTTCCACGGCGGCTTTCTGCTGCTTCAAGGCATCGAGCTGGTCGGCGGCGGCACGACCTGCCTCGACCTCGTTTTGCATGCCGAGGATGGCCTGTTCGAGAGCAACGGCCTTTTTCGAAAGCGCGGCGTTTTCGCTGCTCACGCGGGTCATCTCGCCAGCGGCCCAGTCATGCCATTCGCCCCATTTATTGAGGTCAATTTCGAGGTTCTTTTTATCGGCTTCGAGCTGGAGCATCTTGCCGCGCATCTTGCTTTCCCAAGTGCGCAGCAATCCATCCAGGCTGGGGATCTCGCCAGAGTCCTGCACAGGGCCGCTCTGCGGTGCCTGAGGCATGATGGCTTGAACATTGGCTTGGGCGTTGGCCTGCGCTTGGGCGGTGATGCGGGCTTTTTCGAGTTCCATCGCGGCCTGCGAGGCGGCCGCGTTTTTGGATACACTTCCTTCCAGCCGGACGATGGCGGTGGCGATCGTGCGCTGCCGATTCATCCGCGTCTCGACCTCGTAGGTGGGATAATTTTTCTCGATGGTTTCATAGAGCGAGGCCGCCTCTTTGTATTTGGCGAGCGCTTGATCGATTTCGCCGCTCTTTTCGAGGCGACCGGCTTCGTTGTAGATGACAAAGCCGTTGAAGTGGAGGTCTGAGGCACCACCGAGCGACTGCGCATGGCTACGCGGAGCGGTCAGCAGTCCTGCAAAGGCCAGCAGGAGGGCGAGAAACAATCGGTTCATGGCGGGAAAGGGGCTTTTTCGGAGAGAGGGGGCGGTGATCTTACCGCCTGCCTGGGTTTTTGGCAATGACCTTGGCAAAGACGGCCCTTGCGTGGCGTGAACCGTGACAAAAGCGGCCCGGAGCTTGCTGACATCCAGATGGGTGTTTAAGCTTCGTGAACCTTTCTTGTATCTCCTTCTGACCCACGCCTCACCATGACCGAGCACACCTATGTCCTCGAAACGGCCGGGAACTGCACGTTCCCTTTGCCACTGAGACGCTGCTGGCCCGCCAAGCCGCTAGCGCCGCACGGGTGCCAGACACAGAGGCCATGCACCCACAGCGGATGCAGGCCTTGAAGCAGCTCGCGGCGAAAAGAGCTGAGTTCGATGAGCTAAGCGCTCGTTTAAAAAGCGAGCGGGATGACTTGGCCGTCATCGAAAAATCTCTCCTTTATCAGCAGGCGCAGGAGCTCGATGCGAAGATCGCCACGGCGGTCAAAAAGCTCATCGAGGCCGAACAGCGCCTGCAAAGCTCCACCACCGCGGCGGAGGTGGCCACACGCCAGATCGCCAGCAGCGTTGAGCAGCAGCAAGCCACCGCGCAAACCGTCACCAACACGCAGGCAAAGCTTTCACGCTGCCGCACGGAAGCGACGGCGGCCCGCGCACACCTCACCGCTGATCAAGCCGCTCTCTCTGAGGCACAGGCCAAGAACCGCGTGGCGGCGGAGCAGCTCGGCATCCTGCGTGCCGTTGCTCATGAGCAGGAAAACGATACGCCACGCTCCAGCAGCAAATGGAGGTCGTCCGCCTTGAGCACCGCCAGCTCATCGACGAATACCGCACGGCCACGCAAAACCTCACCGAAACCACGCAGAGCATCGAAACCGTCTACGAGCAGCAGAGCGTGGCTTTGACCTCCCTCAATGCCACCCGAGGCGAGCTAACCACCCTCCAGGCTCAACACGCCGCCGCTGGTGAAGACTATTCCAAGCAAGGCAAACTCCTCGCCGCTCTCCACGAGACCGTTTGAGCAGTCAGAGCACGCTGGCCGCCCTCAAGCAGCAGATCGCCAGCGGCGAGGCCGCTCGGGATGAGGCACTCGCTCATGAAAACGCAGCCTGCGAAAATCATGCGTCTCTCACCACGCAAGCCAGCGAGCTGCAAGCCAGCCTCGAAAGCCTCCAGCAAGCCGAGCAGGCTCAGCGCCAGCGCCACGAAGAGATCACGAAGGAAGCCACTGAACTCGAAACGAAGCACACGGAACGCCAGCAAGCCCTCGCGGCTCAGGCCGCCGAAACGCAGCAAAAGATCGACGAACTCGAAAACCGCCTCGCCGCTCTCGAAGAATGGCTCCTGCGTATGCAGGACTGCCACAAGCGCCTCGCCGATCTCCCGCCTGAACCATTGGAGGCTCGCAACGTGCGCAACGAGATCGAGATGGCCATGGCCTCCCTAAGCCACCTGCTTTCCAGCCGCCCCCGCGTGGCTTTCCGTCCTCCGGCTGCCGCGCTAGCTCACCCCACGCAAGAAGCCCGTGCAGGACGCATCACCGGCACCTTTACCATGCCGGATAAACCTGATACCTAACCCCTGCGCTGCCTGAACACGGCCACCCAGCGATCGACGGATTTGCCAGGGGCGTCTTTGAGGGCACGGCTGGCCTTGTTTCGCCGGTTGCTCACCACTTCCATGCCCAGCGCTTCCAGCGCCCGCAGCGCCAGGCGGTGCTCCACATCGAAATAGCTCGTGATCACCAGCATGCCGTCCGGTCGCAGTTTCGCGATGCCTTGATCAAAGATTTTCTTCCACAGCTCCTGGCCGTGCCAGAAGTTCTGATGGCGCATGAAGACCATGTTGAAGTCATCCCCCAGTTCCTTGTGCTGATCGATCTTCGTGGCGTCCTCGATCAGGAACTCCGCCGGGAGATGACCATGCGTCTCGCGAGCCTGGCGGATCTCGCGAATGCGGATGTCTGCACCCACCATCTCCACCGCGCCGCCTTGGGTGAGGTCGGAGCCTAACTGGATGAGCGTCTCCGCCTCGTCGCAGCGTCCGCAGGCCAGATTCAGGATGCGCATGTCCTTCTGCCCCGCAGCGAGATGCGGAGAAAGCGAATCGTGGAGAAGCGATTGGAGCTTCTCCATGTCCTGCTGGATCGGATTGAGAGACGGGTCGGTCATGAACACAGATGGTCATTTGAAAGCACGAAATGCTTTGTGCATCAACGAATTGACGCTGCCAAAAGCACGGGCTGACTCGAAAACCCATGCGCCCCCTTTTCTTGCTCCTCGCCACACTCGTCACCCTTTCAGATGCCATCGCGCAGTCTCCAGCCGCCAAGCTCCGCGTCGCCACGCGAAACCTCGAACCCTTCTCCTTCGACAAGGATGGCCGCCGCGTCGGCTTCGCGACGGAACTTTGGGACCAGCTCTCCCGTGAGACAGGCCATGAATACGAAATCCAGGTGGTGAACTCCGCCTAGGAGATCATCGACGCGGTGAAGAACAAGACCGCCGATGTCGGCGTGGGTGCCATCAGCGTCACTTCGAAGCGCGAGGAGGTGATCGACTTCTCCCAGCCCTTTTGCGAGTCCGGCCTCCAGGTGCTCATCGCGGGCGGCGGCGGCAGCTTTGCCGGCAACATCTTCCAGCTCATCAAAAACCTCTTCAGCCTGGAGCTCATCGGCATGTTCCTCCTGCTCATGGCCGCCATGTTCGTCATCTCCCACCTCGTTTGGCGCTACGAGTACAAGGTAAATGCTGACCGGGAGGCGGTCCACTTGGCTCAGCCGTAACGATGCAGTCGAAGAGCATTTGGCACCGGCAAAGCGGGCACCGTACGGTGTAGGCGCATTTGCCAAAATGCGTTGCGGCGTTCTCGTGCTGGCGAACAAGCCTACGAGCATGCCTCGCAGCTTTCGACTGCCTCGTCACGACTCAGGATGCCCGATTCTATCGAAAACCGCGCCGGAGGCATTCGTCATTCGGTTTTCGTCATTCGTCATTTCTTCTTCACACCCTCTGCGCCTCAATATCGAAGAGGAACTCGAAGTCTTCCTTCTGTAGCAGGTTCGTGAAGCCGCCTTCGCCGAGGACGTTGCTGATCATGAGGTTCTTCTTCTGCTGAAGGGTCATGATCTTTTCCTCGATGGTGCTGCGGGTGAGCATGCGGTAGGCGATGACGGGTTGCGTCTGGCCGATGCGGTGGGCTCGGTCGATGGCCTGGTTTTCGACGGCGGGATTCCACCACGGATCGTAAAGGATGACGTAGCTGGCGGCGGTGAGGTTCAGACCGCTGCCGCCGGCTTTGAGGCTCAGCAGGAAGACGCTGGCCTTGTCGTCTTCTTGGAAGGCCTTCACGATGCCCGCACGATCGGTGCTGGCACCCGTGAGCCAATGGAAGGGCAGTTTCATTTCCTCCAGCTTCGTGCGGATGATTTTCAGCATGCTGACGAACTGGCTGAAGAGCAGCACCTTGTGGCCTTCGGCATGAAGTTCTTCGATGCGCTCGAGCGTGGCAGTGAGCTTGGCGCTTTCCTCGTTCTCGGCGGTCTTATCGACGAGGCTGGGATGGCAGCAGATCTGGCGGAGTCGCGTCAAAGCCTGCAAAAGGGCAAAGCGGCGCTTATTCACCATGTCGAAGCCGCTGCTGCTGAGCACGAGCATCTGGGCGCGGGCAAGTTCTTCCTTGTACAGCTCGGCCTGGCGACCGCTCATCTCGCTGATGAGCGTCTCTTCAGTGCGTGAGGGCAAATCGCGGGCGACCTGCGATTTCGTGCGGCGGAGCAAAAACGGCCGCAGGCGTGCGGCGAGGCGTTCGCTGGCTTTGGTGTCTTTGCGGCGGTCGAAGTTGCGGTGGAAGTAATTGCGATCTCCGAGTGCACCGGGCGTGGCGAAGGTCATCAGGCTCCACAGATCGAGCAGGCGGTTTTCGAGCGGTGTACCACTCAAAACGAGGCGGTTATCCGCACGGAGGCCGCGGGCGCTGCGGGCGGTCTGTGAGTCGGGATTTTTGATGTGCTGACCTTCATCGAGGATGCAGGCCAGGAAGCGGATGAGGGCCAGTTCCTCGCCGAAACTACGGAGCTGGGCGTAATTGAGCACCAGCACATCGATCTGCTCCTGCACGACTTTGAGGTCGAAAAGGTCGCGATCATGCAAAACGAGCACGCGAAGATGCGGAGCACCTTTTTTGAACTCCAGCGCCCACACATCGAGCACGGATTTCGGGCACACGACGAGGATCGGCAGATGCGGGCCGCCTTCGGGCTTGCGAGATTTGAGCCACAGCACCCAGGCGATGGCTTGCAGCGTCTTACCGAGACCCATGTCATCGGCGAGGATGCCGCCAAAGCGGTTCAGCGTGAGGTAGGTGAGGAATTGATAACCCTCCACCTGATAGGGACGCAGCGTGACGGTGAGCTCGGCGGGCACGGGCGGATTGGCGTTGAGCTTGGCCTCCTCCATGCGCTGAACGATTTTTTCCCAGGCCTTGGGATTGACGATCTCCACGGCTTTTTCCTGCGCGAGCTGCCGCCAGTGCAGGCGATGCGTGTCACTGCCCTCGGCCTCCAAATCAATGCCGAGGCTGTCGAGCATGGCGATCTGCTCATCGCTGAGTTCCAGCTTCACGCGACGCCAGGAACCATCGGCAAGGCGGACGTGCTCGCCTTTTGCCGCGAGGAGACGGCGGATGTCGGCGGGCTTCAGGTCCGCACCTTCGATGTCGAAAACGATGCGCAGGTCCAGCCAGTCGATATCACCGCCTTGCTTCGCCTCAAGGCGCACGCGGGCGATGAGCGGATCGGCCAGGATGGTGATGAGCTGCTCATCGGCATCGAGTTCGATGTTTTCAGGCAGCGTGGTGCCCCACTGATGAAACCACTCCGGGAAATCTTTTGCCATGCGATGGCGGAAGCTGCTGGATTCGAAGTCCCACGCGAAGCGGCCCTCCTGCACGATGCGTTCCGCGATGCGCAGCGCATCGCGATCACGCACGACGATCTCTTCGCCCTCCTCGACATCGCGGACGAGGGGCGACCAACCACGCGGAGTGAGCACCTCACGGGCTCGTGCATCGGCACCGATGGCTTCGAGCTTGAAGGTGGCATACTCCGTGCCACCGCCTAAGGGGGAACGGGCCTTGCACGCGGCGGTGATTTTGACGCGCAAGGCCTCATGCTTGACGCGTGAGGCAATTCCCGGCGGCACAGGCACCTCCAGGCCGCTGAGGAAGGTGATGCCCTCGGGCGATGCGATGGCATCGATGGGCATCGTGATCTCATTTTCGATCAAAGACTCATCTCCCAGCCACGGCGGGCCATTGAAGACGTGATCGGCGGAAAGATAGAGCGTATCCACACCCCGCAGGATGCGCAGCGGCAGCGGCGCGGTCTCCCCGGCGGCGGTGACGAGCCTCAGCAGGAGCTGGCGGCCATCATCACTCTCGCGGCTAGCCCACAGTAGCGACTCCTCGATGCGCTCAAAGGGCACCTCGTCACGCGTGAGGATCAGCTCTTGCATCGCCACCTTTTGAAACAATCCAGCGAGCCAGGCTCCATGCGCCTCGCCCTCCAGGCGGAAAGGCCCTGCCGCTCCGCCCTCGCTCTGGCTCATGCAGGCATGCAGCAACAGCTCGGAGGCTGCCGAGGTGCTGATCAGTCCCTCGCGCAATTGCTTCCCATAGCGATCCACCTCCAGCGGATGCACATTCGCAAATTCGGACTCCTCTTTGCCCAGATCACGCACCTGAAGGCGTGCCTCATGCACATTCACCATCAAGCGAAACTCCAGAGAGCGGATGCGCGGCGGCATCTTCGCGATGCGGGATTCGTTGAACTGCCGGATACGTGTCCGCCACTGCGGCACCGTGCTCTCATGACGCCAGTCCTTCAGCGAATCCCGCGTGCCCTCCACATCCGCGATGCCGCGCAAGAAAGCCGGCACGACGAGCCCCTTATCCGCCAGCGCTACGGCGATGAAATTCCAAAACTGCCGCAGCGTCTTTGGCTGCTCCGGCCACAGGGTGATCGGCTCCGTGGTCTTGATCTGCCACTTCGCTTGCAAGCGCACCATGTCCTGGTCGAAAATCTTGCCCGTCAGCGTGACGCGCTCATAGCGCTTCTCCACCTTCGCGAGGTAGTTCTCCTCATCCGTGGTGAGCGGGCGTCCGAGCTTCTCGGTGATGAAGTCTTCAAAGTCTTCCTCCGCCGCATGCGGAGCTGGCAGCGTGCCACGTGCCTCACGGCGCTGCACCGCCACGAGCGAGGCGCACAGCGCCAGATCATCCAGCGCCTTGTCACCCACATCGCACTCACCCAGCCAGCCACGCGGCGTTTGCAGCCAGCGCACGTTCGCCCCCTGCTTGTCCAGCTTCACCTCCGCCATCATTTCGTCTTCGAGGAGGTCGATGCCTTTCACCGCATCATCATCGACGAGCCGCTCCGCCTCCTGGCGCAGGCGTGAGTCGAACTGCAAAAGCAGCGTGGGAATGGATTCGGTCAGGTTGGGCATGCAGCGTGGTTCACGCCCGCGACAAATCCGTCACGAGCGAACCGGCACGCTAGCAGGGCAATCGGCCTTGGAAAGGGCCGTGACGGTGTTTTTTATGTGACGCGGCGGTGAGAGGCTTCGGAAATTTTCAAAATTCAGCCTTCACGGGGATGAGCATTGCAACCTAGCAGGCCGCATGGCATCGTCAGGCATGCTCAAGACGTCAAATCCACGTTCCAAGGCCGCCAAACCTGCTGACAAGGCCCCGAAACGCAAAAGCGCGGCGCAGCGCTTCCGCGAACTGCCTCTAGCGGAGCGTAGAAAGCGGCTGGAGGTGTTCTTTGACGACGTTCAAGGCCAATGGGAAGGCGGCCCCAAGTCAGGCGCGGTGGATTACCTGATTCAACTCCGACGGGAAACATGAGACATTTCGCCGACGCCAGCTTCATCGTATCCTCTTGCGCGGATGATGAGCACACACCCCTGGCGCGGTCGTGGTTCCGCCGGAATAGCCACACGGTATTCACTTCGCGTCTGGCCTTGTTTGAGGCCGAAAATACCATCCTTCGCATGCGCGTGTCCCAACGGCTGACTGAGGAGAAGACATTCAAGACCCTCGAAAACCTCAAGCGTGCCCAGCTCGAAGGCTTCATCGAGCTCTGGGAAGTGCCCGTGCGCAGGCTATACCCAGCTGCGCGTCGGCTCAGCCTGCATCACAACAAAATCAAAAGCTATGGAGCGATGGACATCCTGCACGTCGCCAGCGCCCTCGACATGCGCTGCAATGTTCTGCTGACATTTGATGAGCCGCAGGCCGAGCTGGCGCGTGCCGAGGGGCTCAAAACGCCACTCTAGCTGTCGGTCTCATGCTCACCCCCGTCATCACTCCCGAAGGAATCCTCACGCTGGAAGGCGCGGCGGAGTCGTCGGTGGAGCGAAAGATGAGTGCGTGTGATGGGGCGGTGCCCCTGCTGCGGCTGCTGGCCGCCGAGCTGCACGAGGCGGAGCTGGAGCCGCCGTTTCGATGGCTGCGGGAGTGGGCGCAGCGGCTTTTCACACGGCTTTGCCAGACAAAAAGCACCGAGCAGCTTCCGGTGCCTTCACTGGAGGAACGCACGGCCTTCCTCGCCACCATGCCACCTTTCATCGGAGCGGAGCATGTCACGGCGGAAGTGCTGGAGCGCTGGTGGCTCGATCTCGCGGCGCACATCGCGCAAATCGCCACGCAGGGTGTCGAGGCGTGGCTGCGAGAGGAATGCCCGGCGTGGCATGTCGTCGGGCGCGTGAGCTTTCACCTCGCGGAGAACAAGACGGACACGCAGCGGCCTTTTGCGTTTCTGGCGACGTTTACCGAGAAACTCAGTGCCACCGGTCAGCCGCAGCATTTGCCACTGGCGCGGGCGCTTCAGCTTTATGCCGGGCAGAAGGATCAAACGGCGCTCAATGCGCTGCTGGAGCCGGTGAGGCTCGCCGCAGACAAATCCAAGCTCCTCCGCGAATGGCTGGAGTCGAAGCGGCTCTTCCAACCGATGGCGATGTCGCCTCAGGAGGCGTATCGCGTGCTGCGTGAGACCGCCGTGTTCCAGGAAAGCGGCATCATCATGAAGCTGCCGGACTGGTGGAAAGCCGGCAAGACCACGCGGCCCACGGTCGCCGTCACCATTGATGCGCCGAAGAAGACCTCGCTTCATGCGGGCACGTTGCTGAGCTTCAAAATCGAGCAAAGCCTCGATGGCGAGCCGCTCACTCCTGCCGAACTCGAAAAGCTCCTCAGCGCCGATACCGGCCTCGTTTCGCTGCGCGGCAAATGGGTCGAGGTGAATGGCGAGCGACTCCACCAAGTGATGGAGCATTGGCGACGCGTGCAAAACGCCACCGGTGAGGGCGGCATCGGCTTCCTTGATGGCATGCGGCTCCTCGCGGGCTTTGGCGAGGCCAAAACCGCCGCTGAGGCCGAGCAGCTCGAAACCGTGAGCGAGTGGAGCGATGTCATCGCGGGTAAGCAGCTCGCCGAAGTGCTCGAAAAGCTCACCCAGCCCTCCGAAGCTCCACCACCCGAAAATCTGCGTGCCACGCTGCGCCCGTATCAGCGACAAGGTTTCGCGTGGTTGAAGTTCATGACGCAGCTCGGCCTCGGTGCCTGCCTCGCCGATGACATGGGCCTCGGGAAGACGATTCAGGTGATTGCTTTGTTGTTGGACCACCACAACTCGCGACAGCGTCCTGGAGTGCGCCGGTCCTCCGGCGCTTTCGAACGTCCCCAGGACTCCGAAAAGCTCCAGAGGGCTGGAGCACTCCAAAACACTCACGCGCCCGCCTTGCTTGTTGTGCCCGCCTCCCTCGTTGGAAACTGGAAGGCCGAGGTCGCCAAGTTCGCGCCCGATTTGCGACTCTTCATCGCGCATCCTTCCCAGACCTCCCGCGAGCAGCTCGATCTCGCCGTTCAGCATCCTGCCGAGGCTGTACGTGGCTACGATGTGATGCTCACGACCTACCAGTTTCTCCAGCGCACGGAGTCCTGGCAGATTCATCCCTGGAGCCTCGTCATCCTCGATGAAGCTCAGGCCATCAAAAACAGCGGTAGCAGCTCAGCAAAGGCCGTGAAGCGCCTGCAAGCTCCTACACGCATCGCTTTGACCGGAACGCCTGTGGAGAACCGACCCGGCGATCTTTGGAGCCTCTTCGACTTCCTCAATCCCGGCCTGCTCGGCGGCAGCACGGCCTTTGCCGAGGCCGTGAAACGCTGCGCGAAATCCAGCGAAGGCTTCGCACCGCTGCGCCGGCTCGTGAAGCCCTACATCCTGCGCCGCATGAAGACGGATCGCCGCATCATCACCGATCTGCCGGATAAAATTGAGCTTAAAGCCTTCTGCGGCCTCACCAAACGCCAGGCCACGATCTACGCGAAGCTCGTCGATCAACTCGCCAAGATGCTCGCCGACAAAGAGATGGAGCCCATCAAGCGTCAGGGCCTCGTGCTCGGCTTCCTGCTGAAGTTCAAGCAAGTCTGCAACCACCCCAGCCACTGGAATGGCGATGGTGCCTGGGCTCCCGCCGATAGCGGCAAATTCGCCCGCCTCGCCGAGATCTGCACCGAGTTGGCCGAGAAACGCGAACGCGCCCTCATCTTCACCCAGTTCGCCGAGACCTGCGATCCGCTCGCTCGTTACTTGAGCACCGTTTTCGGTCGCGAAGGCCTCATCCTGCATGGCGGCACCAGCGTGAAGAAGCGTCCCCAACTCGTCGAAGCCTTCCAACAGCCCGGCGGCCCGCCCTTCATGGTCATCAGCGTCAAAGCCGGCGGCACCGGGCTCAACCTCACCGCCGCCAGCCACGTCATCCACTTCGACCGCTGGTGGAACCCCGCCGTCGAAAACCAAGCCACCGACCGCGCCTTCCGCATCGGCCAGCAGAAGAACGTCATCGTCCACAAATTCGTCTGCCAAGGCACCATCGAGCAGCGTATCGATTCCCTCATCGAAGACAAACTCGCCCTCGCCAACGACCTCATCGGCGACGGCTCCGGCGCCGAAAAACTCCTCACCGACATGAGCAGCGAGGAACTCCTCGACTTCGTGAAGCTGGATGTCAGCGCGGTGGAGTGACTTTAACAAAGTAAACTCTCATACCTCTTCCGATCCGCCTCGCTGAAGCAGCAGACGATCACCGTCTTAAGGGCTGACGGCGTCTGCAAAAACGCTTTCACCGCCTCCACGGCGATCTCCGCCGCCTGATCAGCCGGGAAGAGATACACGCCCGTCGAAATGCACGGGAAGGCGATGCTTTGCAGGCCATGCTTCGCGGCCAGCGCCAGCGAGTTTTGGTAACAAGCCCTCAGCAGCTCCGGCTCTCCATTCCCGCCGCCATGCCAGACCGGCCCCACGGTGTGAATGACATGCCGCGCCTTCAGGCGATAGCCCTGGGTAATTTTCGCCTCGCCCGTGCGGCAGCCGTTCAGCGTCATGCATTCCGCGACCAGTTCCAGTCCGGCAGCCCGATGAATCGCCCCATCCACGCCGCCACCACCCATCAGCGAGGTGTTCGCCGCATTCACGATGGCATCGACATCGAGCTTCGTGATGTCGCCTTGGAGGACTTGGAGTTTACCGTCCATGGAAGGATGTCATCTAGGTCATTTGCGTCTCATCATCACGGTCGGTTCGGTCCATTTCCAGAATTTCGGGTCGAGCAGCTTGGGGTAGTTCGCGGGATCGCTGGCGAGGGTGTGGTGCGGGCCGTCTTTGTCAGGTTTGGAGGTGCCTTGGAGTTCACCGGACTTCAGGGCGGCGGTGACGGCGTCTTGATTGATGGCCCAGAGGAGGAAGACTTTGTCGTCGAAACGACGGAGGAGGTGAAGGGTGCCGTATTCGGTTTTCGCGGTATCTTTGAAGATGGCGAAGAGGAGTTTCGAGTCGGTCTTCGTGCCAGTCTCACGCAGGGCGAAGGTGAACACCTCAGGCTTCTTGGTTTTGTCTTTCGGCGTGGCTTCCTGGAGTTCGAGCAGGCCTTTTTCGGCATCGCGAACGCGGAAGGTGAAGACTTCATCCGCATCATCCGCAGGATGCCAGTAGCCTTCCCAGTCGGCGGTTTTGAGCTTCACGGGTGCGGAACCAAAATCGTCTGCCACATAGGTCTCCGGGCAGGAGGTGAGCAGGACGGTAAGCGCTAGGCTGGCGGCGAAGCGGAGGAAGGAGTTTTTCATGCGAAAAAAGATACGTAGCTAGCCGATCACCGGGCCTTTGGCGGCCCAGCGGTTCAGCACGATACCGGGGGAGTTCGCACGCCACTTGGCCACATGAGGCGTGGTGTAGTGGGCATCCATGGCGGCCTGATCGCGGTAGCTTTCGCTGAGGGAGAAAAGATAAGGATTCGTGGCATCACGGCTCACCTCGAAGCGCAGGCAGCCTGGCTCTAGGCGGGAGGCAGCGGCGTTTTCGAGGGCGAGAGAGAGGAATTCATCCACACACTTCGGATCGATTTCGAGAATGACAATGACATTGACCATGGCCGCCGACAGAGCCGATTTTTCCTCAACATGCAACCCGCCATCCGCGTATTAGAGGGACCGGAACAATCTCCTTCATGAAAATCTCCTTCCCACTCCTCGTCCTCGCCGCGCTGTCCACTGCCCTCGTCGCCCAGGAAAAGAAGCCTGAGCCGCCGAAGCCTGCTGCGTCGGCATCTGTACCGAAAGCCGCCACACCAGCACCAGCGGCCAAGCCAGCCGTCACACCTCCCGCTCCCGCCAAAGTCGAAGTAAAGCCTGCCGCAAAGCCCGTCACACCACCCGCACCCGCGAAGCCCGCGCCCAAACCTGCAGCTCCCGCTCCGAAACCAGCTGCCAAAGTCGAAACCAAGCCCGCCACGCCACCACCACCCCCGAAGCCGCTCGCGAGTTTTCCCGACAAAGCCCTCGAAGCCGCGGTTCGCCGTCAGGTCTTTGCCAAGCGTGACAACCAGGAGCCTCTCACCATCGAAGACGTGTCCACCGTGGCCATCATCGAGGCACGCAAAGCTGGCATCAAAGACCTAACCGGCCTCGATAAATGCACCGCGCTTGCTTCGCTGACTTTGCCGGAAAACCAGATCGCCAGTGTAGCCGCTTTGAAAGGCCTGGAGCGCCTCCAGTTCATCGACCTTGCGGATAACCAGGTCGCCGACATCACACTGCTCGCCACTTGCAAAGCCCTCCAATACATCGCCCTCACCCGCAACAAGGTCACCGATGTCTCGGCGCTCGGCGGCGTCTCGTCTCTGACCAGCCTCTACCTCGCCGGAAACCAGATCAAAGACGCCTCCCCGCTCTTCAAGCTGCCCAAAGTATGGACCCTCTATCTCGAAGGCAATCAGATCAGCAGCATCACAGGCATCGGTGGCCTCAAATGGCTCTCCATGCTCTCCCTCAAAGGCAATGCCATCGCCGATCTCAGCCCGCTGGAGCCGCTGACCGATCTCCAATTCGTCTTTCTCGAAAACAACAAGATCACCGATCTCACGCCGCTGCACCGCATGTGGAAGAAGGACAACGAGGGTGCCCGCGAGTGGGCTCCCTACTGCCAGATCGATCTCACAGGAAATCCCCTCGACGAAAACGCCAAAAAGCTCGTCGAGGAACTCAAAAAGGCCGGCGCACGCATCACGCCGTGACCTTCACGCTTACTTCACCACCTTCGTGACGAATTCCTCCAGCGCCTTCGTCGTCGCATCGCCATCGGTGCCGATGAAGGCGTTGATCTTCGAGTGATTCGTTTCCTTGCCACCAAAGACCGTCGTGGGGATCTCAGCTTCCTTGAGCACTGCTGCGAGTCGTCGTGCCTGAGCTGAATTATCCGGGTGATCCGCCACATGCACGATGAGGAAGGGCGGAATCCCCTTCCCCTTCGCCACATGCGTCACAGCCGAGAACTCGAGGTGCTTCGCCGGTTCGTTGCCGAACTTCTCCCGGTGCCCAAACTTCGCCTGAGGCTCGTGATGCACCCGACGACGCGTTTCCGCCGTCTCGATGATCGCCGGGATATCGTAGGTATCACCATCCACCGGCACGCAGCCGATGAGCGAGGTGAAGGAAACGCCTTCCGCCTTCAAATAGCGGTCATCTGTGCAGATGAGCGTCGCCAGTTGTGCGCCGGAGGAATGGCCGCCCACGAGCACCCGCTTTGGATCGCCGCCATGTTCGGCGATGTGCTTGTGCATCCAGCCAAAGGCCTTCGCCACATCACGCACGAGCACATCCATCGTCACCTCCGGCAGCAGGCGATGATTGATCGCCACAAACACAAAACGCTTCTTCGTGAACCATGCGGGCTTCTCCTGCACGTTCGCCTTGTCCCCCGTCTGCCAGCCGCCGCCGTGAATCCAGAACACCACCGGCAGGTTCTTCGCGTTCGCTGGCGTGTAAATATCCAGCACATGCCTGGCGTGACCGTTTTCGACATAGGGGATGCTGCGTTTCCTGTCCAGGGCAAAGCAGGAAACGGCGAGGAGGAGAGTGGCGACAACGAGGAGGAACTTCATGGTGACATTCATCTACGCCGCGGTCCCCCGAAATCACTCGTCTCACGGTGTCGCCGCTCGATGTCATTGATGATTATAAATTTGACCAATGGTCAAAACTTGCCACTACTCGGCCCATGCCCATCCAAACTTCCTCACCCAGCCGCAAGGAGCGCGAGTTCATCGCGCGGGAGGAGCTCATTTTGAAGCATGCGCGGCGGCTGCTGCTGGAGAAGGGCTTCCAGGCCTGGAACATGGACCAGCTCGCGGAGGCCGTGGAGTATTCCAAAGGCACGCTGTATCAGCATTTCAGCTCGAAGGAGGATCTGGTGCTCGGCGTGGCCACGCAGTCGCTGCGGCAGCGGGCGGACCTTTTCGAGCAGGCGGCTACGTTTCAAGGGCGCACACGGGAACGTTGCCGGGCGATCGGCTTTGCCTGCTGCGAGTTCGCGATGGCGCATCCAGATTATTTCCACACGGACATGCTGCTGAAGTCCTCCTCCTTCGTGGAGAAGGCAAGCCAGGAGAGGCGGGAGGCTCACGCCTTCGAGGGAATGCGCTGCTGGCGGGCGGTCAATACCATCATTATTGAGGCGATGGCACTCGGCGACCTGCCGAAGGACCGCGTGACAGCGGAACAGGCTACTTTTGCGCTCATCTCGGTCACCGTGGGCAGCCACATCATGAGCCAGGAGCCGAATTTGAAGGTCTTCGCCGGGATCAAGGACCAGATGCAGGCCGTGCGGCTAAACCAGGACCTGATCTGCGACGGTCTGGGCTGGAAGCCGCTGCTGCACGAGCACGACTACCGCGCCACCGACTTGCGCATCCTGAAGGAAATCTTCCCCTCCGCCTCGAAGTGGCTCAAGGCCGCCTGAAACCCGTCTCTTTTTTGCCCCATTATTGACCATTGGTCAAACAACGACCTTCATTCATGAACTTTATCGCTCTCCGCATGCTCATGGCCGACAAGGCGAAGTACTTCGGCCTCGTGTTCGCCTTCGCGTTTTCGACCTTTCTACTGCAAAACCAGGTCAGCATCTTCTGCGGCATCATGAAGCGCACCGGCAGCCAGGTGCGCGATGTGACCGACGCGGAGATCTGGGTGATGGACCCGCACACCGAGTATTTCGAGCAGACGAAGGCGCTGAAGGACACCGACCTCTTCCGCGTACGCGGCGTGGAGGGCGTGGACTACGCGGTGAGGCTCTTCAAAGGCAATCCCACCGCCAAAACGGCCGCCGGAAAGTTTGCGTCCACCTTCACGCTCGGCCTCGACGATGCCACGCTGGTCGGCGCTCCGCGGAAGATGCTGCTTGGCAGTTGGGAGCGGCTTCGCGAGACCAACAGCATCGTCATCGACCGTGCCGGCTATGACCTGCTCTATCCCGGCGAGCCGCTGGAGCTCGGCCGCGTGCTGGAGCTCAACGATCACAAGGCCCGCATCGTGGGCATCTCGGATGCCGCCGCACCGTTTGTGAGCTTTCCGGTCATCCACGCGAGGTATAGCGAGGCGATCCAGTTTCAGGGACGAGAGCGCAAAATGCTCAGTTATGTGCTGGTGAGGCCGAAGGCCGATATCGATGCCGTGGCGCTGGCCCGGCGCATCGAGAAGGAAACCGGGCTCAAGGCCCGCACGACGGCGGAATTCGCCTGGGACTGCGTGGTTTACTATTTAAAGAACACGGGCATCCCGGTGAACTTCGGCATCACCATCGCGGTGGCTCTGATCGTTGGCCTCGCGGTAAGCGGGCAGACGTTTTACATGTTCACGGTCGAGAACCTGCGGCAGTTCGGCGCTTTGAAGGCCATCGGCGTCACGAACACAAGGCTGGTCGGCATGGTGCTCCTACAGGCGCTCGTCGGCGGAGCTCTAGGCTATGCCATTGGCACCGGCATGGCAGGCGTCTTTTTCGAGACCACGCTGAGCCAGATGGCCACGCGCGGCATCGTGCTAATGTGGGAGGCGGTGGCCGGTGTGGCCGTGCTGATGGCACTCGTCGCCGTGGCGGTGAGCCTGCTGAGCGTGCGCAAAGTGCTGGTGCTGGAACCCGCGAGTGTTTTCCGATGATCATGAAGACGAACGAATCCCATGCCGTCACCTGCCGCGCCGTGCGCAAGCACTTTGGCGAAGGCGAAAATCGCACCGAAGTCCTGCGCGGCGTCGATTTCCATGCTCGCCTCGGCGAGATGACCTTTCTCGTGGGCCCGAGCGGTTGTGGCAAGACCACGCTCATCTCGGTGATCGCTGGCCTGCTGGAGGCAAGCGCAGGCGAGGTCGATGTGCTAGGCCGTGCGCATGGTTCGCTGCGTGGCAAAGAACGCGTCGAGTTCCGCCGTCGCGAACTCGGCTTTGTGTTCCAGCAATACAACCTGCTGCCATCCCTCACCGCCGCGGAGAATGCCGCAGTGCCGTTGATCGCCAATGGCATGAAGCGTGGCGACGCGGTGAAACGATCCACCGCTTTACTCGACCGTCTCGGCATCGGCGCGAAGGCCGCGTCGTATCCGCGCTTCCTCTCCGGCGGCCAGCAGCAGCGTGTGGCTCTGGCTCGTGCACTCGTGCATGAGCCGCGACTCGTGATTTGCGATGAACCCACCGCCGCACTCGACCACGAGACGGGCGAGTCCGTCATGCGACTGCTCTCCAGTGCCGCCGTGGCACCGCAGCGGGCCGTGCTCGTCGTCACGCATGACAACCGTGTCTTCCACCACGCCCATCGCATCGCCCACATGAATGACGGCATCATCACCCAAATCACCTCACCCTCATGAAACTCCCTGTTCTACCCCTCATCGCGCTCTTCTCCCTCGGCTGGGCGGTGACCTCGGTCATCAGCAAGCTGCCGCAGAAAACCGTCACCGATCCGCCCGCGCCGCCGCCGCGGTCGAATTATGCCGATACCGTGGCGGCGGTCGGTTTGATCGAGCCCGCCAGCGAGCTCATCATGCCCGGCAGCCATCGCAGCGGCGTGGTGGAAATGGTCCACGTGAAAACCGATCAGCAGGTGAAGAAGGGTGACACGCTGGTCACGCTCGACACGCGCCAGCTTCGCGCCGAACTCGCCGTGTCCAAAGCCCAGGCGAACGAGGCGGAGGCCGCCCTCGCGGTTTCTCGCGCCGAGGAAGCGCAGGCACGGCGGAATGTCGAATTCGCCCGCAGCCTCACCGATGCCCGGGCGATGTCCGATGAGGAACGTACGCAGCGCGAGCTCACGCTCAGCACCGCTCGAGCGAAGGTGAAATCCAACGAAGCCGCCATCCAACGAGCAAAGGCGCAGATCGAGGTCATCGAGACCGAGATCGTCCGCAGCGTCATCACCGCGCCACGCGATGCCACCGTGCTCCAGGTGAAGGTGCGCGAGGGCGAATCCATCGCCGCCACGCCGACGGAGACACCTTGGCTCGTGCTGGGCGACATGAGCGTGCTGCACGTCCGCGCCGATGTGGACGAACACGAGGCCTGGAAAGTGCGATCCGGCTCGCAAGCCAGCGCACAGGTGCGTGGCAACCCCTCTTTGGCAGCAAAACTGGAGTTCGTGCGTTTTGAGCCGCTCGTCATTCCGAAAAAATCCCTCACCGGAGATGCCACCGAGCGCGTAGACACCCGGGTGCTTCAAGTGATCTATCGTTTGCAGAAACCTGTGCCCGCCGCTCTCTTCGCCGGACAGCAGATGGATGTTTTCATCGACACCAAAAACGTCAGCCTATGACCTCAAAACCCTTTTTTTACATCGCTGCCCTGAGTTTGACCTCCTGCACGGTGGGACCCAATTTTGCGCTACCAGATCTCGTGATGCCCTCGCAATGGAAGAGCGGCAAAACGGCGAGTGTAAGTGATCTACCGATGCCGGGTGAATGGTGGCGGCTGTATAGTTCATCGGAGCTGAACCGGTTGGTGGAGCAATCGCTGTCGGGCAATCAGGAACTGCGCGGTGCGCTGGCACGCGTGGAGACAGCGCGGGCGCTCATCGGCGTGCAGCAGGCGGATTGGTTTCCACAGTTGAGCATGAACAACGGGATGAACTACGAGCGGCTCTCGCAGACTTCCTTTGGCGCGAATTTGCCGCCGGGCATCCAGCTTCCCTCGATCCAGCGGCGGCGTTTTCAAAACCTCTTCGAGATGGGCTGGGAGATCGATCTTTGGGGCCGCGTGAGACGCGGCGTGGAAGGCGCGAAGGCCAGCGAAGCAGCCGCCGCGGAGATGCTGGCGGCGCAGCGGCTGAGCCTGGCGGCGGAGGTGGCGCGGTTGTACTTCCTCGCGCACTCCTTGGAAAAGCAGATCGCGGTGGTGAATGAGACGCTCGAATGGCGACAGGAGGCGATGAAGCTTCAAGAATCCCGCTTCAAAGGCGGGCTGGCCAACGAAATGGATGTCTCGCGTGCCCGCACGGAGCTGGAGCTGGCTCGCAATGACCTGGCCTCGCTCGAAAGGCAGCGTGGCAATGCGGAAAATGCTCTTGCCGTGGTGTGCGGGCAGATTCCGAGCACCTTCCACATCGCCCGCAGCGCGGCTTTGCCCTCGCCGCCGCGTGTGCCAGGTGGCATGCCTTCCACACTGCTGCAGCGCCGCCCGGATATCCGTGCCGCCGAGCAAAAGATGCGTGAGGCGAATGCGCAAATCGGCGTGGCGCAGGCTTCGTTTTTTCCCGCGTTCAAGATCGGCGGCACGGGCGGCCTGGAGAGCATCGGCACGGTGGACTTTCTCGATGCGAAAAGCCGCACGCTCACCATTGGCCCGAGCATGACGCTTCCCATGTTTCAAGGCGGCAAGCTCAAGGCGAATCTCGCGGCGAGCAAGGCACGCTACGACGAGACGCTGGCGGCGTATCGCCAGAGCATTCTCACGGCGATCCGAGAGGTGGAGGACAGCATGCTCGATGCCCAAGGCTATGCACGGCAGGCCGCCGCGCTGAATGCGGCCATCGCGGCGGCGCAGGAGACGCAGCGCCTCGCCGAGCTGCGCTATCAAAAAGGTCTCGCGAGCTATTTTGAGGTCGTGGATGCGAACCGCACGGTTTTGAATGCCAAATTACTCGCCGCCCAAATCGACGGCCAGCGCCTCGTGGCGAGCGTGGCGATGCTGAAGGCACTCGGAGGCGGTTGGAAGTGAGTCCGTCTCAGCGGCGGCGCACGGCTTTCCGAGCTGTCGTCACGCGGACTTTGACCTTGTGAGTGCGTGGAATGACGGGCGCGGCGGACTTCACCTCGCCAGCAGCGGCTTCGCGGAGAAGGCGCAGCTCTTTTTCGACCTCAGCGAGGCGGCGTGAGGTGGCTTCGAGCTTCCGCACGACGAGACGCGCGACGAATTCGTAGAGCGAGGCGTGGAAATCCGGGTCTTCCTCACGCGGGTGAATGTCCTGGAGGAATTTCTGGTCCACGGCGAGGCACACGGCCTTGGTTGAGGCGATGACGGAGGCGAGGCGCTTGTCCTGATTGACGAGGGCGAGCTCTCCAAAGACCTCGCCGGAGCGAGCAATGGCGGCGACGCGTTTATCGCCGACGCGGACTTCGAGCTCGCCACTGAGCAGGATGTAGATGCGGGAGTCGATACTGCCTTCTTTGATGATGACATCTCCTGGCTCGCACTGAAGGAGGCTGGAGGAATGGAGGACCTCATCGAGCTGCTCCTCGTTAAAGCTGGCCAGGGCGGGCACCGTCTTCACAGGGGATCCCTGCTTAGAGTCATGGATATAGGCGAATTCTTTCATTTCTGGGGTGATTCTGTCAGGACGAGGGGATCGCCGACAAGCGAAAACTGGTTCATTTTGTGGTGCCACGCGCGGCAGCATCGTAAGCAGGCCAAAATGCGGCGGGCGGCTGCAAATCCTTGCTGCCTTCGTCGAAACGGGTGCCGATTTCATTCAAAGGCAGTTCGCGTGCCACTTCGATGCCTACGGTGATGTTGGCGGGCGTGAAAACAAGACGCGTGAGCTGCATGCCCTTCAACGGTGACAGATCCGTGACCGGCGTCTCGGCGATATGGAGTCGTTGCAACGCCGTGCCAGTGAGTGGCGCGAGGTTCTTTACCTTGGTGCGATGCAGCGTGACGCTGACAAGCGGCACGGTCTTCAGCGCGGAGATGTCTTCCACCGGGCAACCGGTGAGCCAGAGCATCTGGATGGGGCTCTTGGCGATGCCGGTGATATCGCCGATGGGGCACTCGACGGCATTGAGCTCAACGAGCGGCATGCCTTCGAGGGCGCTGAGATCACGCACGGGGGTGCGGGAGAGATAGAGCTTTTCCAGCGGCATGCCACGAATAGGCGAGAGGTCCTGCACCTGGGTGTTTTCAAGGTAGAGTTCGACGAGCTTTTTACCCTGAAGCGGCCTCAAATCGGTGATCGGTGTGTCGCTGAGGTCGAGGGCGAGAGGCTCGATGTGCTGCAAAAACTTCACGTTGGTGATTTTGGCTCCGCGGAGGCTCAGGGCCATGACTTTGCCCTCCTGGATGTTGAACTCGCCATTCCCCTCGTAGCCTTGATTGTGATACTTCACCTCGGTGTGCATCATCTCAGGCGTCCAGTAGATCTTTTTTGGCTCGTCCTTGGCGGGCAAAGGAGCGGCGGCTGGAGCTGGCGCAGGTGCAGCGACTGGTTTTTCGGCGGCGGGTGCCGGCACGGCGGCCTGCGGCTTGGCGGCCTCATCTCTGCACGAGGTCAAAAGGCTGGCGATGAGGGCAAAGGCGAGTGCGTGGTTGGATTTCACGCCACCGGGCATGCCGGATTTCTCCAGGAGATGCAAGCATGAAGTGAGGATGAAGCGCAAAGACGACCGAGGCCGTGCTCACTTACTTCCCGGCATCCTCTTTTCGCTCCACTTTGATCGTGGGCACCTTGTCGGTGATCTTCTGCACGAAGTCGGTGATGAAATTGCCATTCATCTCCTTCATGTGGCGCAGGGAAAGACCCACAATGAAAGCGCAGATGAAGAGGCCGATCACGATGACGGCGGTCATGCAGCCGGAACCGGTGGTATCAGGATACTCACTGGGCGTGCTGCGGCTGTAGGCGCGGCGCACCGGGCTCAGCGGAGCGCGGGCGACGGCTTTTGGCGGTGAGGGCGGCTCGATGATCTGCTTTTCGGGAACGGGCAGAGCCACGACTTTTTTCACGGGCTCGGAGACGGGTGCTTTTGTCTTGATCTGATCTTGGCTCGGAGGCTCACCCGCATAAAAAACGGCCTGCACGTCACCAAAGCCAATGCGGTCACCGTCCTTGAGCTTGGCCTCCTCCACTTCCGCGCCGTTGACGCGGGTGCCATTGCTCGAGCCGAGATCCTGAACAAAAAAATCACTCCCGACCTGCTTGATGGCGGCGTGGCGTCCGGAAGAGGAAGCGCAGGTGAGCACGACATCACTCTCCGGGTGGCGACCGATAGAGGTAGTCTCGCTTTCGAGGCGTTGGACCTTGATGGAGTCATCCTCCATATATAAAACGACGGCGGCCATGGGAACAATAAGGGATGGGATGAATGAAAATCGACGGCGTGTGGCAGGGTTCCACGCGCGGCACGAAAGAATCTTGGGATTTTCGGGATGCAAGGACGGTGTTCGCGTGTGAAGGTGATTTCCCGCGCCGTTTCTAGTGCGGTAAAATACCGCGTCTGCCTTCCATGAAGCCTTTCATCACCACTTTGGTCCGCTCCCTGGCACTCTGCGCCGCTCTGTGGCTGACGGTCGCCCCCCTCAATGCAGCGGATACGGAAGCGGCAGAGGCCACGGCACTGCGCCTCGTGCCTCAGCAGGAAAAGGACGGCTACGAGTTCCGCTCTGAGCTGTGGACGAATGAACTCACGCCGGATGTGGGCCGCGCCGTGCGCTTGCAACTTTTCAAAGGCCATGAATATGCTTTCTGCATCGCCGTGCCCGAAAAGTCCGGCGTGGCGATCACCGCTGCGGTGCTCGATTTTGAAGGCAACCCGGGCGGTGAACTGCTGCCGGTGAAGGACGGCTGGGGCCTCGTGCTCTTTTACAAGCCGAAGAAGACAGGTCAGTATGTCGTGGCCCTGCGCCAGACGGAAAATGGCAAGAAAAAGAAGATCGCCTGTGCCATGGCCACCGGCTGGAAGTGAGACGAAAAGCAGCCGTGCAACCCATCGGCCTCCAACAGCCCGCAAACATCGCGGCAAACGGCTTCGCCGATGACGCAGGCATTGCTTGTCACCCGAGGTGTCTCATGTGAAACCAAGCGCCTAGGCTCGCGAACCCGAAGCAGTGCGACTTCACTTCCCCCGCTCAAACACCAGCTCGCCTTTCGACCCGCTGAGCGTGAGCTTTTGATCTTCCACGAGCTTGTCACAAGCCTGGAGAATGCCCAGAAACGCCTGCTCGAAAGCCATGTGCTCCTGAGGCCCCGCTCGACGCGTCGAACGAAACGGCGTCGTCCACTTCAGCACACTGCCTTCGAGCGAATAACCGCCGGAAAACATGTTCACACCCGAACCACCATGCACGCCACCTTTGCCATCGAATAGAATCGAGGCATCCACACCAGAAGGAACAGCGCTTACTGTGCCATCGACCTTCCAGGACGAAAAAGCCCATCCACCCTCCTCGGCTGCAAAACAGCCCGCCAACCCCACAAAAAGGGCCACCATCCCGCAAAGGGATACCCGGCATAAAAACGATGCTTTCATGGCAGTAAATTTCGTCATGGGCTCGTGACTCGATGAAGTAGGACATTGTGCTTGTAGGAATTTTAACACCAAAAGTCAATCGTCTTGAAGCAAGGTGTCGGCCTTTTCTTCGTTCAAGGCGGCCCTTCCTATGAAACGCACCGCTCTTCTCCTCCTCAGTCTCGCCGCCATCACCTCACGCGCCGATGACAAACTGCTCCTCGCCGTCCCCGGCGCGGTCATTTACGAAAGCAAGCTCGACACTGCCCCCGCTGCGCCTTGGAAAGCCGCCAAGGGCAAATGGGAGCTCGTCGAAGGCGTCACCCGTGGCTCTGAACTCGAAGCCGACAAGCACGGCGCCGTCACCCGCCTGCCCAACAAGCTCCAAAACTTCGTCGTCGAGTATGAATTCAAATTCGCTGGCGCCCGCACCACCAGCCTCTCGATCAATGCCATCAAGGACCACATGGCCCGCATCAGTATCACGCCGAAGTCCGTCACCTTCCAGAAGGACGACAACGACCACGAAGGCCCCGACAAAGCCGCCATCTTCGCCCGCTTCCCCGCCGAACTCGGCTTGGGCTGGCACAAAGTCCGCCTCGAAATGGTGGGCGATCTGATGCTTGGCAAGGTCGATGACCTCGTCGCCTGGGGTGCCAGCGATCTTTTCAAAACCGAGAAAGCCGCCCCCGGCTTCACCGTCGGCGGCCAGTCCGTTGATTTTCGGAATCTAACCATCCGTGAGGCTGCGCTGAATCCCGAATGGGAATCCGTCAAAGCCACGCTGCCCAAGCCCGGCGAAAATGTCGCCCCCGCTGCCGCTCCCGGCAAAGGAAAGGGCAAAGGCAAAGGTGCCGCGAAGAAAAAGGCCGAGTAAGCACCTGCCTCCCGCCTTTCACGAAACCCGCGTCCGCAAACAGCGACGCGGGTTTCTTCTGGTCGGCAGATCGTGAACCGCGATAAAACCCACCGCATGAGCCCCCCCCGACCAACGAATGGTTCCGCACGAATCTGCACGACACCATTCACTAGGGCATCGCCGCCATCACCATCATCGCTGGCTGGCTGGCTGCTCTCGAATGACAGCATCATCTTCATCCACCGCGCCGAGGATGCGGAGAAAAAGGAAGCCGCCATCGTCCTCGCCATCCTGCTGCCGCTGGCCGGTGACCTGCAGTTCATGCTGCTGCGCCGGCTTCACGCCCAACTGCCGCCGCATCCCACCATCGTCGGCAACAAGAACCTCCATCTCATGGCTCTCGGCATGCTGCTTCTCTTGATCGTCATCTGGTGCGTCGTGGCCGATGTGATCACCATCCCGGCGCAGTTCACGTTGAAGAAGTAAAAGCGGCTCACGGAGGCCGTATGGCTTTCGTGCCAATTCGCCCCGCCAGCCTCATCTTCGCCGCTCTCGCCTCCTCCGCGATGGCGGTGGACTATGCGAAGGACATCAAACCGCTGCTCAAGGAGCGCTGCTATGCCTGCCATGGGGCTTTGAAACAAAAAGCCGGCCTCCGCCTCGACACCGTCGCGCTGCTGAAAACCGGCGGCGACAACGGCGATGCCACGAAGCACCTGCTCGACCGCCTCACCACCACCGACAAAGCCGACCGCATGCCTCCCGAAGGCGAAGGCGCGATGTTCAATGCCGAGCAAGTGGCCAAAGTGCGTGAATGGCTCGCCGCCGGGGCGCCCGGCCTCACCGATGAACAACCCGAGGCCGATCCGCGGGCTCACTGGGCCTATCAGGTGCCGAAAAACTCCCACCAGAGCATCGACGCCCTCCACGCCGCGCACCTCGCCGCGAAACAGCTCAAGCCCCAACCCACCGCGCCACATGATGTCTGGCTCCGCCGTGTCCATTTCGATCTCACCGGCCTCCCACCCTATTCGTCCGATCCATCCGACCTTTCCGATCAGGCCTTGGTAGATCGTTTGCTCTCCTCCCCCCAGTTCGGCGAACGCTGGGCACGCCACTTCATGGACATCTGGCGCTACTGCGATTGGTATGGCCTCGGTGCCCAGCTCCGCCATTCGCAAAAACATCTCTGGCACTGGCGTGACTGGATCATCGAAAGCCTCAATGCCGACAAAGGCTATGACCGCATGATCATCGAGCAACTCGCGGCCGACGAGCTCGCGCCGGAGGATCGCTCCATGCTGCGTGCCACCGGCTTCCTCGCCCGCAGCTACTACCTCTTCAACCGCACCACCTGGCTTGATGAAACGATCGAGCACACCAGCCGCGCCTTCCTCGGCCTCACGATGCAGTGCGTGAAGTGCCACGATCACAAATACGACCCCATCGACCAGGCCGACTACTACCGCCTCCGCGCCGTCTTCGAGCCGCTGCATGTGCGCCTCGATCCCCAGCCCGGCATCACTGATTTCGAAAAGAACGGCCTGCCCCGCGTCTTCGACCTTCACCTCGACCGCGCCACTTACCGCCATTTGCGTGGCGATGAGAAGAACGAAGACAAATCCAAGCCCATGACGCCCGGCATCCCCGGCGTGCTCGAATTTGCCTCCTTCACGCCGAAAAGCATCACACTCCCGCCAAGCATCGCGAAGCCGTTTTTGCAGCCCTTCGTGCTTCAAGACCACCTCGCGGCTGCCGAAGCAGAAATCGCCGCATTGCAAAAACAACTCCCCAGCAAGCCCAAAGCCTCGCCAGCCATCACGACGCCCAAAACCATCCTCCGCGATGATTTCGCCAAGCCTCGCCCCGAGGTGTGGAAGGCCGTCTCCGGCACTTGGAAATATGAAAACGGCTCGCTGCATCAATCCAAGACCGGCATGACGCGTCGCCTCATGAAGCTCACCACGCCGCCTCCAACCGATTTCGATGCCAAGGTAAGCTTCACCATTCGCGGCGGACAAAAATGGAAATCCGTCGGCCTCGTCTTCGATCTCGCGGAGCACCGAGATGTGCTCGTTTACATGAGCGCTGTGCAGGGCGGCTCGAAGGTGCAGATCGCTCCCGGCGAAAACGGCCAGGCCAGCTATCCCGCGGGAGGCAGCCATGCCCTGCCATTGAAGGAGAACGAAACCCACACGCTTCAAGTCCGCGCTCTCGGCCAGCAGCTCCAGGTCAGCGTCGATGGCAAACAAGTCATCGCCTACACACTCACGAAGCCTCGCCTTCCCGGCACGCTCGCGCTCGCCGCCTTCGATGCCGAGGTCGATTTTCACAGCTTCGAACTCGCCACTTTGCCTGCTGATGTGGTGCTCGCCTCGTCGAACACGCCCGTCATCGAAAAACAACTCGCCGCGGCCAATTTGAAGCCCGCCATGCTTCGCGCCGCCTTCGCCGCCGAAAGCCAGAAGGGCGACAAAGCCCTCGCCAAGGCCGCCGCGCTCGCGGAAGCCCAATTCAAGCTCGCCAAGGCCGAGGCCGATCTCGCTGCGCTCGATCCCAAGGCCGATGCGAAGAAGCGCAAGGCGGCTCAAAACGCCGTCGAAGCCGCGAAAAAGAAACTCAACGAGCCCGGCGGCACCTTCACGCCCCTTTTGGCCTCGCTCAAAGCCCAAGAAGGCCCCGATGATCCCGACAACGCCAAGGTCCAAACCTATCCCGCCACCAGCACCGGCCGCCGACTCGCCTTCGCGCAATGGATCGCCGACAAACGGAACCCGCTCACCGCCCGCGTGCTCGTCAATCAAGTGTGGACGCGCCTCACCGCCTCCAGCTTCGTGCCGGATGTGAGCGATTTTGGCCTGCGAGCACCCGCGCCGCTTCAACAAGACATCCTCGACACCCTCTCCGCTGGCTTCATGGAAAATGGTTGGAGCCTGAAGTGGCTCATCAAGCAGATCGTCCTCAGCGATCTCTACCGCCGCAGCTCCAGCAATGCCGCCGCCGATGCTCAAACGCTCGCCACCGATCCCGACAACACCCTCCTCTGGCGCATGAACCCGCGCCGTCTCGAATCCCAATCCGTCCGCGATGCCCTGCTCGCTCTCGGTGGCAAACTCGACTTCACCCTGGGCGGTCCCAGCCTCGATCCCGACAAGGCTGAAAGTCTCCCGCGACGTTCCCTCTACTTCATCCAGACGCCCGATACCGAGCACCGCTTCCTCGGCGCTTTCGACAACGCCAACGTCCTCGAATGCTACCGCCGCAACGAAAGCGTCGTCCCTCAGCAGGCCCTCGCCTTGACCAACAGCCAGCTCAGCCGCGCCACCGCCGAGGCCTTGGCCTCCAAGCTTGCTCCGCTCTCTCCCACTGACTTCATCCGCCGCAGCTTCCTCACCATTCTCAACCGCCCGCCCACGGACAAAGAGCAGCAAGTCAGCCTTGAAGCCTTCGCTTCACTCAAAAACAACCGTCCGCTCTTCTTGCAGGCCCTGTTGAACCACAACGACTTCGTCACGCTGCGGTGATCACCTCACCTCCAGCCGCACGAAACGGCGGCCGTTGGCACCCATGGGGATGGTGGCTTTGATGACTTGCTGGGAGCCGATTGATTCTTGCTGCCTCGCGAATGCATGACATGGAAGAGCCATGCTCAGGATCGCCTATTTTCTCCTCCTCACTTCCCCCCTCTTCGCCGCTGACCTTGTTTTGAAGCCCGGTAACCTCCCCGCCGTGCTCGAACAAGCTCGCAAGGCACCCAAGCCGGTGCGCATCGTCATGGAACCCGGTGTGCATCCGATCACGGAACCCATCACGCTGGGCAAAGACAACTCGCAGGTCACCTGGATCGGTAACGGAGCCACTTTCAGCGGTGGAAAACCAATCACCGGCTGGGTCAAAGAGGGCGACTTGTGGAAAGCTTCGCTGCCCGATAAGGCGTGGAAGTTTGAGCAGCTCTGGATCAACGGACGCCTCGCGACGCGTGCTCGTTCGCCGAACAAAGGCTACTTTCACATCACCGATGCTGTGGGTGCGGGAGTGTTCCCGGATTTGACCAAGGACATGAACTTCCATGCCTTCTCCGTCGCTCAGGAGCCGTATGACATGATCAAGGCGATCCCGGCAGAGCAGCGGGACAATGCTCTGATCACCGTCACGCACGCCTGGGCCGTGGGCCAGTGCCGCATCAAGGCATTGGACGATGCGACGCAGGCGGTGCAGATCAAAGGTCGCGCGGCTTATCCCTTCGTCGAGTTCGAGCCGGATCAGCGCTATTGGATGGAGAACTTCCGTGCGGCGCTGGATGCTCCGGGCGAGTGGTTTCTCGATGCCGCCAAAGGCGAGGTGCTTTATCAGCCGATGGATGGTGAGGACATGACGAAGGCGGAGGTCATCGCACCCGTGACGGACAAGTTTCTCGTGATCAGAGGGGCGAAGGACATTCACTTTGAAGGCATCTCGTTTCAGTATGGGCACTACCTGTATCCAGCCGACGGTTTGCACGATGGCCAAGCCGCCACGAAGACCGATGGAGCCATTGAGGTCGAGGACAGCAGCGGCATTCGCTTTGAGAACTGTGAAGTCGCTCACGTGGGACGGCACGCGATCTATTTCAAAAACGGCTGCTCGGACTCGCAGGTCGTGCATTGCCACCTGCATGACCTCGGCGCTGGCGGCGTGCGCATAGGCGAGACGAATCGCCCAGCCGATGAGCGCGTGAATCATCACATCGTCGTGGATGATTGCATCATGCAGCACGGTGGGCGGTTGCATCCAAGTGCCTGCGGCGTGGTGATGACGCACACGCGTTACTGCTCGGTCAAACATTGCGATATCGGCGACTTTTACTACACCGGCGTCAGCGCGGGCTGGAACTGGGGTTATGGCGACACCTCCTCGCGCGAGACGCTGCTGGAGAACAATCACATCCATCATCTCGGCTGGGGTTATCTCAGCGACATGGGCGGCTACTACGGCCTAGGCACCTCGCCCGGCACCGTCCTGCGAGGCAATCATGTGCATCACATCGTCAGCCATCGCTACGGCGGATGGGGGCTCTACAATGATGAAGGCAGCGCCGATACGCTGATGGAAAACAACCTCGTGCATGACACCTGGAACGCAGGCTTTCATCAGCACTACGGTTACTTCAACACCGTGCGGAACAACATCTTCGCCTTCGGCCACACCGCACAGGTGCAGGCCTCACGCAACGAGCCGCGGCTGCGCTTCAAATACGAACGCAACATCGTCGTGTGGGAACCGGATGTGCCGCTGCTCGATGGGGGCGATTGGAACTGGAAACTCAACGATCCTCCCGGACGCGGCGAGCCGAAAGACACCGCCATCTTCCGCAACAACCTCTACTGGCCTACCGACGGCAAGAAGCCCGCGTTGCTCACCAAAGCCCACTACACCTGGGACGAATGGCGCAAGCTCGGCCGCGACTCCGGCACGATCTTTGCCGATCCGATGTTCGAAGACCTCGCCAAACGCGACTTCCGTCTCAAACCCGGCTCACCTGCTGATAAAATCGGCTTCAAGCCCTGGGACCTCACGCTCGCCGGCGTTCGCAAAGCCGATGCCGCTTGGGTCGCACTCGCCGCGAAAGGCAGCGTGTATCCGAACTGGGAAACCGATGCCCGTCCTTGGCCGTCACCGCCTTACAAGGTCGATCAGACCTTTGAAACGGCGCCGCTCGGCGTCATCGGCATCCGCAATGCCAAGTGCGATCGTCCCCGTGAACAGAAAGACGTGGGCGAAGGCTTTGGCGTCAGTGAAGAAGCCGCCTCGCCCATTGGTGGCGTTTCAAAACGCAGTCTGAAAGCCCAGGACATGCCCGGTCTCGTCCATAGCTACGATCCCGTGCTCGATATCTACCCAAGGTGGGAAGCTGGCACCTTCCACGTCAGCTTCGACATCATGGCGCAGGAAAGCGCCGGGTGGTTCTTCGAGATGCGCGTGAAAGGCGGCGAGTTCGCCGCTGGACCGTATCTTCGCTATCAAAAGGGCAAGCTAGTCGCCAACAATGGAAACAGCCTTTCATTGGCCGACATCAAGCCCCGCGAATGGTGCCGCATCGCCATCACCGCCACGACCGGCGCAGGAAAGTATGACCTGACCCTCACCCGTGAGGACGGCACGAAGCAGTCTTTTAAAGACATCCCCTGCAAACCCACCTGGAATGCCGCGAGCTACCTACTCTTCAGCTCGCTGGCGGACAAAAAAGCCGCTTACTTCATCGACAACGTGAAGCTGGAAAGTTCCCACTAGGCCACAAATCGACCTCCGCGCGGCCATGAGAAGGCTTGACCGCTGACGGGCGATGTGGAGGATGGCGGCGCTTTATGAAAACGACCTCGATTCTGTTATTCGCCATGCTTTGCGGTGCCTCGATGATGCCCGCAGCGGAGCCGTCGAAACCTGAGACGAAGAAAGAAGAGGTCCCTCAGGCGAAGGAGATCGTTCTATTCGACGGTAAATCGCTCAATGACTGGGAGAGCGTGGACATCGGTGCCAGTGGCGCGGTGGAGCTGGAGGGCGGTCTCATGATCATCAATCAGGGTGATAGCATCAGCGGTGCGGTTTATAAAAAAGCAGCCTCCCTGCCGATGACGAACTACGAGATCTCGCTGGAGGCGAAGCGGCTCGAGGGCGTGGACTTCTTCTGCGGGCTGACCTTTCCCGTGGGCAGCGTGAAGACCTGCGCCACGCTGGTGTGCGGTGGCTGGGGCGGCGCGGTGACGGGCATTTCCAACATCGACAATCTCGACGCGAGCGAAAACAGCACGAGCAACTTCGTCCGCTACGAGGACAACAAATGGTATGCGGTGAAGGTGCGTGTGACGCCGGAAAACCTCAGCGTGTGGATCGATGGCAAGCACCTCATCGACCAAGATCTGAAAGATAAAAAAGTCAACGTGCGCCCCGGCCCCATCGAAAGCTACCTACCGCTCTCGTTCACCACGTATGCGACGACGGCGGCCATCCGAAATGTGAAGCTCAAGGTGCTTGAGGAGCCGAAGAAGACTCCATGAGGCTTTCCAGTCTCGGTTGGAGCCTCAGCCTTCTTTTCCTGGCATCCTGCGGCAGTACAAGATCACGCCGCGATGGCGTCACCGAGCCGCTGACGGCCCGTGCAAAGCATCACCTGGCCTCGGAACTGGAGCAAATGGCAGCGGGGTGGGACGGCATGACACGCGGGAAGGCACGCGACCGCCGCCAAGCCGAGGAAAACTATGAGCAGGCACTGGCGGATTTCCTCAAAGCCTGGTCGAAGGCACAGAGTCCGCGTGACTGGCAGAATGGGCAGGAGTTTCAGCGATCGGAAAAGGGCACTCGCTTCGTGGTGGAGCTGGACAAGGCAGATACCAAGCGGCCTAGGGCATCCCCAATCGAATACGATGACTTCATCATGCCACGCAGTGTGGTCCCTCATTCTGAAGATACGGAGGCCGTGCGAGCAGGCGTAGGCGTGCCCATCGTAGGCCGGGTGGAGCGCACGGAGGCGGTGAAGGCGGAAATGCCCTTCCTACCACCGAAAGGCGGCAATGACACGCTGACGGCCACGATGCACTTCACCGCCAAGGCACCCGATGGCTCACGGCGCTGCCACCTGCGCCTGCATGACACCTTGAACACGGATACCGTGGAGGCACCCGGCGGCGAAAGACAGCTCGCGGCTCATTTCACGGCTCCAAAACACCTCGCGCTGTCGAGGCGGGCTTTCGGACTCGTTTCGTTACAGGGCCTGCTGTATCCCGAAAAAGCCCTCGGTGACTGCCAGCTCTACCGCATGGATGCCTATGATCCGAACCGCATCCCGGTCGTGTTTGTCCATGGGCTGATGAGTGATCCCCACATCTGGCTGAACGCGGTGAATGCCATCTGCGCCAATCCCGTGCTGCGCAAAAAATACCAGCTGTGGTATTTCCTTTATCCCACCGCCATGGGCGTGCCGCAGGCGGCGGCGATGCTGCGCCAGTCTCTTGAGGCGGCACAAAATCACTTTGATCCCGATCACAATGATCCCGGCATGCGCCGCATGGTACTGGTGGGTCACAGCATGGGCGGACTACTCAGCCGTATGCAGGTCACGGACAGCGGCAGCCACCTGTGGGACGGCATTTTCCGCAAACCTCCCGCGCAGATGAATGTGAGCGAGGAAGTCCGCGCCAACATGACCGCCGCCCTCTTCGTCAAACCACTGCCGTATATCGAGCGGGTGATCTTCATCGCCACACCGCATCGCGGCAGCACCATCGCCAGCCTGAACATCGTACGCCGCCTCACCTCGCTGATCCGCATCCCGCTCGATTCACTCACCATTGTGAATCAGATCCTCTACGGCAACACGGATGCCCTTTCCCCACAAATCACGAAGTGGGGCGTCTTTTCCTTCGTCAGCATCGGCATGCTTTCGGAGCAGCATCCCTTCCTCAAAGGCCTGGATCAAACGCGGCCCGCCGTCTCCCACCACTCCGTCATTGGGGACCGAGGCCGCCGAGGTCCGCCTGAGCAGTCTGGAGATGGTGTGGTGCCTTATTGGAGTTCGCATCTCGACACCGCGAAGAGCGAGCAGATGGTGCCGCATGGCCACGGCTGCGTGGAGGATCGCGAGGTGGTGCAGGAAGTCGTGCGGCTGCTCAAAGAGCATCTTCGCTCGAAATGACGCAGCCTCACTGCCAGCTCCGCTGATACGAACCGCGTTCGCTTCGAAAGGCGGCCAGCACTTCACCCGCGAGATAAAGTGAACCCGCGATGAGACGTGGGGAATCGTTTCGGGAGGCTTCGAGAGCCGCCGTGAGATTCGGATGGCAGAAAACGGACAGATCAGAGATGCCGAGCATGCTTTTGAGTTCCTCGGCGGTCATCGCACGCGGGGAATCGAAGTGCGTGAAGTGCCACGCTGCGGCCAACGGAGCGAGTTCGTGAAGCACGGCGGTGATGTCTTTGCCTGCCACAGCACCGAAGACGATGGTCGCCTTCTGATTGGGAAATTGCTCGCGCCAGGTTTGGGCAAGCACACGGGCGGCGTCGAGGTTGTGAGCGCCATCAAGGATCACATCGGGGCGAAGGCGCTGAAAGCGGGCGGGCCATTCCACCTGCTTCAAACCGGTTTCGAGGACGCTTGGAGGCAAATCGAGTCCCGCAGCATGCAAAGCCGCGAGAGCAAGTGCGGCGTTCCAGCGTTGATGCGGGCCAGCGAGGCCGAGGGGGAGTTCGCATGGCTCGGTGATGAGCGTGAGCGGCGCGGCTTTTTCGCGGGCGGTGGTGAGGAGGACGTCGAGCGCCTCCTGGTCCTGCGTTTGGGTGACGAAGGGCACGCCGGGCTTGATGATGCCGGCTTTTTCGGAGGCGATCTTCGCGAGCGAATCACCGAGGATCTGCATGTGATCCCAACCGATGGGTGTGATGACGCTGACGACGGGCGTGATGGCGTTCGTGGCATCGAGACGGCCACCGAGGCCGGTTTCGAGCACGATCCATTCGAGGCCGCGCTGCGCAAACCAGTCGAGGGCAAGGGCGAAGGCCAGTTCGAAGAAGGTCGGATGCGGGTCCCAGTCGCGAACGAGATCGCGAAGACGAGCGATACCGCTTTCGATCTCCTCGGGCGAGATCAGGCGCTCGGCATCGCGGATGCGTTCGCCAAAGTGAATGAGGTGCGGCGAGGTGAAGAGGCCGGCGTTGATGCCCGCGACCTTCAAAATGGAATGGATGAAGGCACAGGTGCTGCCTTTGCCGTTTGTGCCAGCCACATGGATGAACTTCATCCCTGCACGCGGCAGGCCGAGCTCGCACAGCAGGCGGTGAACGCCGTCCAGGCCGAGCTTGATGCCGAAAAGCTGCGTGGTGTAGAGCCAGTCGAGCTGCGGTTGAGGAGCTGTCTTCATGCACCGCCGATGGCATAGCCCACACCGCGCACGGTGCGGAAGAGCTTCTTGTCGTAATCTTTATCGATCTTCGCCCGCAGACGCTGGATATAGACCTCCACGAGATTCGTCTCCGGGTCCATGTTGTAACCCCAGACGTGCTCGTAGATTTGCATGCGGCCAAACACGCGGCCGGGACTGCGCATCAAATGTTCCAAAAGCTCGAACTCACGCGTGCTCAGCTCGATCTCGACACCAGCGCGGGTCACTTTACGAGCCAGCAGATCCATGGCGAGGTCCTCCACCCGGATGAGATGGTTTGCCTCGCCCGCTTTCCGCCGTGCCACGGTGCGTAGGCGGGCAGCGAGCTCCTCGACGAAGAAGGGCTTCGTCATGTAATCATCCGCGCCGAGATTCAGGCCCTCGATTTTCTCCGGCAGTGTGGTGCGGGCGGTGAGGAGAATGACGGGAACGGCGTTCCGCTTCTCCCGCAGGCCACGGAGGATGCTTAGCCCATCGCGGCCCGGCACCATGATGTCGAGCACGAGGGCGTCGTAAGGTGTGCTGGTGGCCATTTCCCATGCCTCATCTCCATCGCTCACGGCATCCACCTGGATGCCCTGCTCTTCGAGGCCTTTTTTGGCGAAGGAGAGGAGCTTGGTTTGATCTTCGAGGAGAAGGATGCGCATGGGGCAAGGTTTCGAGTTTCAGGTTTAAAGTTCAAGGCTTAAAGTTTGGCATGATGAAGTCCTTACCGCTCTTTTTTGCCTGCCTGCTCGCCACGTCATGCCGGATGCTGGCGCAGGACTTCGCCGCTGCGGAGGTTTACTCGGTCAAAACCGGCGGCCTGGCCTTTCTCGTGAAGGTGAATGGCAAAATCGTCCGCGAAACCTACTCGAACGGCGGCGGCAAAGACATCCCGCAGAAGATCTATAGCTGCACGAAAGCCTTTTGGAGCCTCACCGCCCTCGTGGCTGCCGAGGAAGGTCTTTTGAAGCTCGACGAGCCGGTGGCGAATACGATCACGGAATGGGCGGCGGACAAAACGAAGAGCCAAATCGTCATCCGCGACCTGTTAAACTTCACCAGCGGCCTCTCGCCGATGCCGGAGCTGCATGACAACGATCACCCGGACCGCACGAGCGCCGCGCTGAAGGCCCGCAGCCTCGCCCAGCCGGGTGACAGGTTCTTCTACGGCCCGGCGAGCCTTCAGGTGTTTCACGAGGTCCTGGCGAAGAAGCTCAAAAAGAAGTCGCCCACTCGGTTTCTCGAACGCGAGGTACTTTCGCCGCTCGGCCTCGGCTCACAACGCTACCTTCCCGATGGCACCGGCGCTCCACTGCTAGCTGCTGGCTGGATGCAAACGGCCCGCCAATGGAGCGCCATGGGACGTGTGATCCTCGAAAAGGGCGAGCCGGTGCTCGACGAGGACGATGGCTTCTTCGCGGAGGCGCTGAAAGGTGGCAAAGCAAACGAAGCCTATGCCTTCGGCTTTTGGAACAACCACGCCGCCGGCTCGAAATCCGGCCGCGAGATCGACGTGGAGACCCTGATGGAGCGGAAACTCATGAGCCAATCCTGGCGGAACATCTGCCTGAGCAAAACCGCCCCTGCTGAACTCGTCGCCTGCATTGGCAGCTACGGCCAGCGGCTTTACGTCGTGCCGTCGAAGAAGCTCGTCATCGTTCGCCTTGGCAAAGGCGGCCAGTTTAAGGATGCGCCGTTCTTGAAGGCGCTGTTTGGCACGAAATAGATCCGCCAAAACGCCACCACACGGCTCTTGCTCATTCTCCAAACCGCCCTAGTCTCGCTGCCCTTATGCTCCGAGCCGGTATCGTCGGCCTACCGAATGTAGGCAAATCCACCCTCTTTAACGCAGTCACCCGCACCCGAAAGGCGGAGGCTGCCAACTATCCCTTCTGCACCATCGAGCCGAACACCGGCGTCGTGACGGTGCCGGATGAGCGCCTCGCGGTGCTCTCGAAACTCTCCGGCTCCTCGAAGCTGATCCCCGCCGCGATTGAATTCGTGGACATCGCCGGCCTCGTGAAGGGTGCCAGCCAGGGTGAAGGCCTCGGCAACAAGTTCCTCAGCCACATCCGCGAGGTGGACGCCATCGTCCACGTCGTGCGCTGCTTTGAAAATGGCGACATCACGCACGTCAGCGGCAGCATCAATCCCGTGGCGGATATCGAAGTGATCAACACCGAGCTCATCCTCGCGGACATGGACGCCATTCAGCGCCGCAAGGACAAGGCCGAGAAGAATGCCAAACGCGGCGAAAAAGAGGCGAAAGCCGAGGTGGCCATCTGTGAGAGGCTGATTCCGCATTTCGACGCCGGAAAACCTGCCGTGACGCTCGAAATGACCGATGACGAGCGCAAGCTGGTGAAGTCCTTTTTCCTGCTCAGCTCGAAGCCCTGCATCTTCGCCTGCAACGTGTCTGAGGACGATCTGGCATCTGCTTCGAACGATCCCGACAACCACCCCTTCGTCGGCAAGGTGCGTGAATATGTGAAGCATGCCCACGAAGCCAGCGCCGTCGTCGTGAGCGCCGCCATCGAGAGTGAGCTGATCGATTTGAGCGAGGAAGAATCCAAAGCCTACCTCGCTGACATCGGCGTGACGGACAGCGGCGTCTCCCGCCTGATCAAAGGCGTGTATGACCTCCTCGGTCTCCAGACTTATCTCACCACGGGTGAAAAAGAAACCCGCGCCTGGACCATCGTGAAAGGCATGAAGGCCCCGCAAGCGGCCGGCGTCATCCATGGCGACTTCGAACGCGGCTTCATCGCCGGTGAAATCGTGCCTTACCATGACCTCGTGGAACTCGGCTCCTACGCCAAGTGCCGCGAAAAAGGCAAACTCCGCATCGAAGGCAAAGAATACGTCATGAAGGACGGCGACGTCGTCGAGTGGCGTTTCAATGTGTGATGCCTATTTTACCTCACCATGCTCGCCGTTTGAGCGAGCACATCGGCGAAGGGAATGCGGTCGAGCAGACCGAAACTGGCATGGCGGCCGAGGCGTTCGCGGCTGGTGGCGGGGCTGGTGAGGCCGCACAGGAAGCGGGCGAGCTGGCGGGAGTTCCTCAAGGAAGGATGCTTCTCACGCAGCAGTTCGTGAATGGCGGCGACGTGCTCGGTGGTGATGGGCGGCGTGGTGGATTGGGGGATTTCGCGGGGTGTATCCATCGCGAGGCCTTTCTCGCGTTCTTTGCAGCTCGTGCAGGTGCCGCAATCGGCGTCCATCGTTTCACCGAAGTAGTTCAAGAGCCACTTCGTGAGGCAGCCGCGATGCTCGGCGAGTTCGAGGACCTGGCGCAGACGCTCGACATCGCGGCGTTCGCGGTCGGCGAAGAGCTGCTGCATCTTTTGCGTGATCTCTTTGGGATCGCGGCGGTGGGCGTCCTCGCTGAGGCGATACTTCTGACGGCTGCCGCTGGGCTTCAGCTCGATGTCGCCGGATTCTTGAAGCCAGGTGAGAGCTTTCATGATGCGGTCGCGAGGCTCTTCGAGCGCGGCGGCGGCTTCATCGGGATTGAGCGTGATCCATTTGGTGCCGCGTTTACCGACAGAGAAAAGACGGCGCAGGAAGGCCTGGCGCTCGGCTTTGTGACCGGAGAGGACCCGTGGCTCGGGCTGGAGAAAGCGGAACTGATAGCTGGCGTAAAACGTGCCGAGCGGGCGGAGGATGCCATCGAGTTCGAGATTCGTGATGACGGTCTCAATGACGAGCGGGCGGATGTCCGTGGCGTGCGAGAGGTCGTACATCGACACATCGAATTCGCTGCCGCCGAGCAGGAGATGATCGAGGAGCTGGCGGATGGCCTGCGGCGTGGGGGTGTCGCCAAAGGTGAAGTTTTCTAGCACGATGCAGTCATCGGCGCAGGCGAGCATTTCGCAGACGGAGGTCTTGCCATCGCGTCCGGCGCGGCCGGTCTCCTGCGAGTAGTTTTCGAGCGTCTTCGGAAGGTTGTAATGATAGACGGCGCGGATGTCGGATTTGTCGATGCCCATGCCGAAGGCGATGGTGGCCACGATGACATCCGTCTGCCCGCTCATGAAGGCATCCTGCGCGGCGTGCCGATGCTCATCCGCCAAGCCCGCATGGTAGGCGAGGGCATTCACACCGCTCTTTTGAAGATGCGTGGCGACGTGCTCGGCGGTGTTTTGCAGCGTGACATACACGATGCTGGGCACCTTGCGCTTCAGCAGCAGCTTCGTGAGCACGGCGAGGCGTTGCTGCGCCGTGCTTGGGGTGATGCGGAAGTGTAGATTGGATCGCAGGAAGGAGGTCTGCACATGATCGGCCTGCGCGATGTCGAAGGCCTTGCGGATGTCTGCCGCGACGGAGGGCGTGGCGGTGGCGGTGAGGGCCAAAACGGGCCGGATGCCGAGTTCACGAGCCACATGGGCGAGGCGGAGGTATTCCGGGCGGAAGTTGTGCCCCCACTCGGAGATGCAGTGCGCTTCATCGACGGCCATCATCGAGATTTTGAGCTGCTTGAGCCGCTCGACGAAGTTTTCATTCATGAGCCGCTCGGGGGCGATGTAGAGCAGCTTTAGTGTGCCGTTCCGCATGTCGTCAAAGACCTGCATGGCCTCCGCGGCACTCAGCGAGGAATCGAGCCGGGCGGCGGCGATGCCACGGGCCTTCAGCGCCTGCACCTGATCCTTCATCAGGGCAATGAGCGGCGAGATGACGAGCGTGACGCCGTCCATGAGCAGCGCCGGAAGCTGGTAGCAGAGGGATTTGCCCGCGCTGGTGGGAAAAAGGGCCAGCGCACTGCGCCCGGCGAGCAGCGCCTGCATGACCTGCTCCTGGCCGGGGCGGAAGGCCGCATGGCCAAAGTGCTGTTTCAGGGCGGCGTGGAGATCGTGAGGCATAAGGAGGGCGGAGTGTGGCAGGCGCGAGAGGCCACCGCAAGATTCGATGACAAAAGCAAAGGCTGAGCGTGACAGACTGGAGGCAGGCGGCTAGGATTTTCACGAATACCGCTCCCGTGAACCTTCCCACATTCATCCTTCGTCTTCGCTGGCTGGCGCCCTCGGCATTTTGCCTCCTGACTTTGGCTGGCTGCGTTCCGACGAGTGATTATGAGGCGCTGCAAAAGGAGAATCAGGAACTGCAAAAGTCCGTGGATACGCTGAACGTACAGATCCGGCAGATGCATGCGCAGTTGCTCATGGCGCAGCAGCAGCAGGCACAGACCGTCGAACTCCAGGCTAGGCTGGAGCAGGCCAAAAAGGAGGCAGCGGATAAGGAGGAGGAAATGCGCCAGCTCCAGCAACGCTGGGAGAAATACAAAGGAGACCGCCGCAAAGCCCTCGTCGGCAAGCAGTTCAGTGAGATCGCCCTGGGAGACGGCCGCGTGCTAAAAAACGCCGAGATCACCGGCATGGTGGACGATCAGCTTGCCATCCGGCATGAGAATGGATTCACGAAGGTGGCACTGGCCATGGGCGGGGACGAAATCCGCTGGCTGGCCTGTTTTGATGAGGAAGAATCGGCGGATAACATGCGCCTCGCCCGCCTGGGCAAGGCGAAATCCCTCGGTGCTCAGCTCGATGCATCCCGCAAGCCACAACCCGGCGCGAGCAGTAGCTCAACGACAACCAAACCTGCCTCGCAGGAAGAGGCGAAGGCGCTGCGGAAAGCCATCGAGACCCAGCGAGCGGCCTTGAACCAAGCCTACAATCGCCTGGCTACCAAGCACCCATCAGCGCTACGCGGAGCGCACTGGAATGGCGCCCGCCCGGAGGATAGCGGCCTGATCAATGTTTTCGCCGAGCGCCGTGCCGTGCTCGGTCTCGGCGAGCTCGATAGCCTCGCCGCCTCCATCAAGGCAGGTCTGCGCAAGCTCCACGACCTCGAATTCGTCTCTCCCTGACACGTCCAACCAATGAAAACAGCCATCATCGCCCTCGCCACGCTCAGCGTGGCCGCCGCCACCGCCTCCGCCGTGGATTACGCCAGCCAGATCGTGCCTATCTTTCGGGCGAAGTGCTACGAGTGCCATCACACCAGCAAAAAGGTGAAGGGTGATGTCGATCTCGCGGACGACAAGATGCCCGAAAGCATTGGAGCCGGAAAGCACATTGTGCCCAGTGAGCCGAAGAAGAGCACCATGCTGATCTACTGCACGCTACCTGACGACGATGAAGATGTGATGCCACCCAAGGGCAAGAACCGCCTCAGCCCCACCGAGCTGAAGATGCTCGAAACCTGGATCACCGAAGGAGCCAGCCTGACCGGCGGCGCGGCACCCGCTGCCGCAGCGCCCACCGCTGGCGGTGCTCAAAAATGGACCAGCACCGATGGCAAAGTCATCGACGCCACTTTCGTGCGATTGGAAGGTGACAACGTCGTCCTCACCGTCACCGCCACGGGCACCACGTATGCCGTTCCTCTCGCCCGCCTTTCTCCAGAGAGCCAGACGCAGGCCAAGGCGGCGAAATGATCTGCCTGCTCGAGACACCGTTCCGCCGCGCCATGGAGTAAAGTCTTTTCTCGTGAACCGCCGCGCCCTCATCACCTCCTCACTCGCCCTCGCCGGAGCCTCCGCCCCGCCCGCAGCGCTCTCGCGGCGGAAGCGCCTGGGCATCGTCATCCATTCCTACTGGAAGCGCTGGCACGGCCGCTACTCCAGCCTGAAGCAGCCGCCCTTCACCACGCCGCTCGATGTGCTCGATCATGTGCGCAGCCTCGGTGCAGGCAGCCTTCAAATCGGCGTCGCAGACTGGAACCGCGAGCTGGCGGGCAAAGTGCGCCACACCTGCGAGTCCTACGGCATGAAGCTCGAAGGCAGCATCACGCTTCCCAAGAACGAGGCGGATGTCTCCCGCTTCGAGCAGGAGCTGCGCCTCGGCAAAGAAGCAGGTGCCACCATCTTCCGAAGCTACATCGGCGGCAGACGCTATGAAGACTTTGCCTCCCTCGATGCCTTCAAGGCCTTCAAAGAGGCCGCGTGGCGCTCCATGCAGCTCGCCGAGCCCTTGGCCCGCCATCATCGCGTGCGCATCGGCATCGAAAATCACAAAGACTTCCATGCTGCCGAGCTCGTCGAGATGCTCACCCGCCTCTCCAGCCCTCAAATCGGCTGCGCCATCGACCTCGGCAATTCCATCGCCCTACTCGAAGACCCCGTCGTCGTCGTCAAGACCCTCGCGCCCTTCGCCGTCACCACGCACATCAAAGACATGGCCGTTCAGGAATACGCCGATGGTTTCCTGCTCTCCGAAGTGCCGCTTGGTGAAGGCATCCTCGATCTTCCGCATCTTTTAGGCCTCATCGAAAAGGCCAATCCCGAGGTCGAGCATCATCTCGAAATGATCACCCGTGATCCACTGGAGATTCCCTGCCTTCGAGAAAGCTACTGGGCCACCTTCCCCGACAAGCCGGCCACCACGCTCGCCCGCACGCTCTCGATGGTGAAGGCCCGCAAAGCCGAAAAACTTCCCTCCGTGAAAAACCGCAGCCTGGAGGACCACCTCGCCTTTGAAGAAGAAAACATCGTGAAGTGCCTCAAGCATGCCGGCGAGAAGCTCGGCTTCGACAGCGTCCAGGTGCGCAGGCCCTCCGCGAAGGAAGAGAAGTAAGCTGTGGCAAGGATGCGCTTGCGCCGGGCGTTGAAGCCGTGAATCTCGCCCCGCATGAAAACCATTCTTTTCGCCCTCCTTGGCACGCTCACCGCCACTCTAGCCGATGACGTGCCCGGATTGAAGACCCTCAAAATCGGCGATCCCGCACCCGCCTTTGAACTCATCGGCATCGACGAGGAAAAACACTCGCTCGACGAGTATGCGAAGGCGGAATTGCTCATGATCGCCTTCATCAGCAATCACTGCCCCACCTCCCAGGCCATCGAGTCGAGACTCAAAAAGCTCGCCGCCGATCACAAAGGCAAGATGCAGGTCGTCGCCATCAATCCAAACGATCCCGCCGCCCTCCGAGCGGACGAACTCGGCTACTCGAAATACAACGACAGCTTCCCGGAGATGAAAAAGCATGCCGCCGAGCAGAAGTTCACTTTCCCCTACCTCTTCGACGGCGAGACCCAGGCCATCGCCAAAGCCTATGGCTGCCTCGCCACGCCTCATGTCTTCCTTTTCGACAAGGAACGCAAACTTCGCTACCAGGGCCGCTTCGATGACTCACGCTATGCCGATGATGCCAGCGTCACCGCACCCGATGCCAAGAACGCCGTCGAGGCTCTGCTCGCTGGCAAAGACGTGCCCGTGGCCCAAACGAAACCGCATGGCTGCTCCACCAAATGGATCGAGAAACGCCAGGGCGTCGCCTCCGACAACGAGAAGTGGGAAAAAGGCAGTGTCGAGGTCGAAACCATCACGCCCGACGGCATCGCCGAGCTGCGCAAGAACGCCACCAAGAAGCTCCGCCTTTTCAACGTGTGGGCCACCTGGTGCGGACCCTGCGCCGAGGAGTTTCACGAGTTCGTCACCACCCAGCGGAAGTTCGGCCTGCGTGACTTTGAGTTCATCAGCATCAGCATGGATGATCCGAAGACCCTCGCCGACGTGAGAACCTTCCTCGAAGAGAAGAACGCCATGGTGCATGACCGGCTAAAACCCTCCCTCAAAGCCGAGGGTCGCAAAGGCAATGCCTACGTCTTCGAGGGCGCCAGCCACGATGAACTCATTAAAGCCCTCGACCCCGAATGGCCCGGCCCCATCCCCCACACCATCCTCGTCGCCCCCGGCGGTGAAGTCGTCTTCCGCCACAACGGCGAGATCAACGGCGAAGAACTCCGCGCCAAAATCCTCGAAATCCTCGGCCACTACTGGCTGCCGGAGACGAAGTAAAATTTCAGGTTTAACATGCCTCCCAAGGCTTCGATATGGAGGTTGGAGTCTAGGCTTTAGCCGACTCTTGGACCTCTCACACCATCTCAAACGGTCGGCTAAAGCCTAGACTCCAACTTCTGAATTCGACACTCATTCCCCGTCCCCATCGCCGCCATCATCCTTGCTGGGAAATGGCCTAAACTGAGACGCGGTAGCGTCCTGGAGTGCTCCAGACCTCTGGAGCTTTTCGCAGGCCGCCAGACGCTCGAAAGCGCCGCAGGACCGGCGCCGTCCAGGACGCTATCGCGAATCTCGTATCACTTCTTTGGGATTCACCCGATCCTCAAAAAATATCTGGCTCAGGCACCGCCGGGCCGTGTTGGAGGAAGTCGAAGTCCGCACCTTGATCCGCCTGCGTGACGTGTTCGACGTAGAGCTTCGCATAGCCACGGTGGTAACGCGGCGGGGCGGGTTTCCAGGCGGCGCGGCGTTTTTCCAGCTCCTCGTCGCTGACGTGAAGGTGCAGTTTACGATTCGGGACATCGAGTTCGATGAGGTCGCCGTTCTTCACGAGGGCGAGCGGACCACCCACAGCGCTTTCGGGGGCGATGTGGAGCGCACAAGCGCCGTAGCTGGTGCCGCTCATGCGGCTGTCGCTCAGGCGCACCATGTCGCGGATGCCTTGCAGGATGAGCTTCTTCGGAATCGGAAGCTGTCCCCACTCCGGCATGCCGGGAGCACCCACGGGTCCCGCGTTGCGCAGGATGAGCACGGTGTCCTTGGTCACATCGAGGTTCATGTCCTCAATGGCGGCTTTCATCTCGGGATAGCTATCAAAGACCAGCGCAGGGCCGGTGTGCGTGCAGAGCTCTTTGGTCGCGGCAGCGTGTTTGATCACCGCGCCGTTCGGGCAAAGATTGCCACGCAGGATGGCGGTGCCGCCATCGGGCTGAAGCGGGTTTTTCGGCGTGCGGATGACGTCCTCGTTGTGAATGATCGCCTCGGCGATGTCTTCGCCCAAGGTCTTACCCGTGATGGTGGGCACATCCGTGTGCAAAAGCTCCCGCATGCCATTCAGCAGCGCCTGGAGGCCTCCAGCCAGATAAAACTCTTCCATCAAGTATTTGCCCGCAGGCCGCAAATTCGCCAAAAGCGGCACTTGGCGGCTGACCTCATCAAATTTCTCCAGCGGAAGCGGAATGCCAAGACGACCCGCCATGGCGATGAGATGCACGATGGCATTCGTGCTGCCGCCGAGTGCCATATCGACCGCGATGGCGTTTTCAAACGAGCGCTCGCTGACGATGCCGGAGGGCTTTCGATCCAGCCACACGTTCTCGATGATCTGACGACCTGCGGCCGCCGCGATGCGTGTGTGGGCACTGTCCACCGCGGGAATGGATGATGCACCGGGCATGGTCAGGCCGAGCGTCTCCGCCAGCGCGGTGAGCGTGCTCGCGGTGCCCATCGTCATGCAATGACCGGGGCCGCGGGCGATGCCGTCCTCGATCTCGCACCACTGTTCCCAGCTCAGATTGCCCGCTCGTTTTTCATCCCAGTATTTCCACACATCGCTACCGCTGCCGAGCGTCTCGCCGCGCCAGTTGCCCTTCATCATCGGGCCGCAGGGCATGTAAATGACCGGGATGTCCATGCTAAAGGCACCCATGAGCAGCCCCGGCGTGGATTTATCGCAGCCGCCGAGCAGCACCGCGCCGTCGATGGGATTCGCGCGGAGCATTTCCTCCGTCTCCATCGCGAGGAAATTGCGGTGAAACATCGCCGTCGGTTTCGTCAGCATCTCGCCAACGGACATGACGGGGATCTCCATCGGGTGACCGCCCGCCTGCAAAATGCCGCGCTTCACCGCATCGGCTGTCAGGCGAAGGTGCATGTGGCAGGAGTTTAGATCGCTCCAAGTGTTGAGGATACCGATCACCGGTTTGCCCACGATGTCTTCACTACCCCAGCCGTTTTGTTTCGCCCGTGAGCGATGACCAAAGGAGCGCAGCTCATCGCGGCCATACCAGCGCCAGGAGCGGAGTTGTTCAGGAGTTTTGCGGGCGGGGGTGGGGAGGGGGGACATTGGGGGAGCAGTAACAAGATTCTGAAAGGATGCATCGGAGAAGTGGCACCTTCACCACCTTGACCATGCCTCGCAGACCGCTATTCTCCCCTCCCCCAAACCTCAAACCGCGATCACCATGCCCCAGACCCACGAATTCCAGGCCGAAGTCAAACAAGTCCTCGATATCGTCATCCACAGCCTCTACACGGACCGCGAGATCTTCCTCCGCGAGCTCGTCTCAAACGCCGCCGATGCGATGGAAAAAATGCGTCTCACGCAATTGACTGAGAATGATATCTTTGATGCCGCCGCCGAGCTGCAAATCAGCATCACCACGGATGAAACCGAGAAGACCCTCACCATCGCCGATGCGGGCATCGGCATGACCCGCGCTGAACTCGTCGAAAACCTCGGCACCATCGCTCACAGCGGCTCGAAGGCCTTCGCCGCCGCGTTGAAGAACGCGGGCAAGCAGGGTGATGCCACGCTCATCGGCCAGTTCGGTGTCGGTTTCTACTCCGCTTTCATGGTGGCGGACAAAGTCGAGGTCCACACGCACTCCTGGAAGAACGAGGGCGAGCACCTCGTCTGGATCAGCGATGGCACGAGCAGCTACACCATTGATGAAGCCCCCGGTCAGGCCCGTGGCTGCAAAATCGTCCTCCATCTCAAAGAAGACGCCGCCGACTTTTCCCAAGCGCACACCGTGCGTCAGATCATCGAGAAGCACTCGAACTTCGTCAGCTTCCCGCTGCTGCTCAATGGCGAACGCGTCAACACGGTGGAGGCCCTGTGGCTCAAAGCGAAGGACGGCATCACCGACGAGCAGTACAACGAGTTCTACAAATTCACCGCCCACGCTTTCGACGATCCCAGCTACCGTCTGCACTTCCAGGCCGAATCGCCCATCGTCATCAATGCGCTGCTCTTTACGCCCACGCAAAACATGGAATCCTTTGGCATGGGCCAGATGGAGCCCGGCGTGTCGCTCTACTGCAAAAAAGTCCTCATCGACTCCAAGCCGAAGAAACTCCTGCCCGAGTGGCTGCGCTTCATTCGCGGTGTGATCGACAGCGAGGACCTGCCGCTGAACATTTCCCGCGAAAGCATGCAGGACAGCGCCCTCGTGCGCAAAATCGGCGATGTGGTCGTCAAACGCCTCCTCAAGCACCTCGACAAAGAAGCCACGGACGACGCGAAGAAGTACAACGAGTTCTATGCGAGCTTCAGCCGCTTCTTCAAAGAAGGCGTGGCCACCGACAACACGAACCGCGACGCCATCGCCAAGCTGCTGCGTTTTGAATCCAGCATGACCCAGCCCGGCGAGACCATCGGCCTCGCCGACTATGTGAAGCGCATGACGAGCGACCAGAAGGCCATCTACTATCAGGTGGCCCCGTCCCGCGCCGCCATCGAAACCGGTCCGTATCTCGAAGCCTTCAAAGCCAAGGGCATTGAAGTGCTCTTCATGTTCGAGCACATCGACGAATACGTCATCAGCAGTCTGCACAAGTTCGACGACAAGGACCTCAAATCCGTCAACGCCGACGACATCGACCTCGGTGACAGCGACGCCGAAGGCGAAGCCCTCCCCGAAGCTGAAACGACCACGCTGTGCGATTGGATCAAAGAACGCCTCACCGCCCAGGTCGATACCGTCCGCCCCGGCAAGCGCCTCGTCGGCTCCCCAGCCCTCGTGTTGACCCCCGAAGGCGAAATGACCCCGCAGATGCGCCAGATGATGAAGGCCCTCGGCAAAGACGGCGGCATGCCCGGCCCCAAGGTCGTCTTCGAGATCAATCCTCGTCACAACCTCGTCAAAGGCCTCTCCAAACTCCACCAAAGCGATCCCGAAACGGCAGGACTCATCTCCGAGCAGATTCTGGACAACGCCCTGCTCAGCGCCGGCCTCCTCGATGAGCCTCAACGCATCATCGAGCGCACGCAGAAGCTCATGGAGAAGCTGGCGAAGTAAAAGAAGTTCAGTTGGCCCCCAACTGCATGCTTTCTACTCTGCCGCAGTGACCTTCAAACGCACAAAGCGTTTCCCGTTGGTTCCTGCTGGCAGAGTGGCCTTCACCTGTTGAGTCGTGCCATTGTCCGAAAGCACGGCCTGCGTCACGCCCGCCGTGCTCCAGGCCGTTCCCGGCAGTGAATCGCTCCATTCCACCGTGAATACCGTGCCAGCGTTCACGGCCTCCACGCTGCGTGGATAGGTAAACTCGACGCTGCTGCCGTTGAGCGTCTTCAGAGTGCGCAATGTGTCATTCTGTGTCGGATGAAGGCTGCAAGCCCACTCAAGCAGGTTCGGCAGGCCATCGTTGTCGGCGTCAAAGGCATTGGCGGCGGCTCCGGTGTTGCTCATGCTGCCAAAGTGAGCCTGCCGCCAGTCTTGGAATGCTGTGGTCGCAGGAATGTTTGCCTGCGCGAGGTACGGGGACAACTTGCCTCCCGCATAAAGGAAGCCTCCACCGGCAAAAAGGTGGGTGGAGTTTGCCGCAATGGATTTGATGCCATAACCAAAGGTGGTCCCAGACCCTAGTGATGACCAAGCGATCCCATACCATCTGGCAAGATTGGAACCAAATGAGTTCCCGCCGACATACAGATTGCTCCCGGACAGTGCCATGGTCAAAACGGTTCCGACGCCGCTGTTTCCCATAGAGGCCCAGGTGCTTCCATTCCATTTAGCAACTCCTGCGGCTGCGATGCCACCTATCGACGTAAAGGCCCCGCCTGCGTAGAGGTCGTTGTCATTCGTCAGAAGGGAATTGAAGGTGCCCGAAGCGATGGTCACCCAGTTCGCGCCATCCCATCTGGCAAGTCCATTCCCCCCCGCATAAAGATGGCCGCCGTGCATGGCCAAAGCAGTTACAGGCTCGTTTCTTCCGGCACCAAGAGCTGACCAGCTACTACCGTCCCATCGGGCGACATTGTTGAGCGGCGTACCGCCAGATTCGGTTAAGTAGCCTCCCGCATAAACATCCCCGCTGCTGAAGGTGATGGCGGAGACGCCAGTTTGGAAGGGAATAAAAAACGAACCAGGTCCTACGCCGTGCCCGAGCGCTGACCAAGCTGTGCCATCCCACTTCGCGATGTTGAGTCCAGGACTGGAAAAAAAGCCGCCAACGTAGATGTCATTCCCGCTTTTCTCGATCACACGAACCATGCCAGCTACTCCAAGACCAATTGGAGACCATACGCTGCCATTCCACTTCACGATGCTCTTCGCTGCGACTCCATTCACAAACGAAAAGCCACCGCCAACGTAGAGATCACCATCAATGATCTGCACCTCAAAAACCCAGCCGTCCATACCTGGACCTACTGATGACCACATGGTGCTATCCCACTTCATGATCGCATTTGATCCATTTTGTTCCGGCGGCACAGTCCTATCACTCGCTGCATAGAGATCTGCTCCTCTTACTGCCAAGGCACCGACGCTGCTGCCATTCGGCGCATTGCCGACCGCTGACCAACTGGCACCATTCCATTTCGCGAGGTTAGAGATGTTAAGTCCACCCAGACTATAAAAGGAGCCTCCAACGAAAAGATCGGAGCCAACAACAGCCATAGCCGAAACTTTTTCCCACCAGGGATCAGTCGAAATCCCGCCACCGAGGGGCGACCAAGTCGAGCCATCCCACTTGGCAAGATTGGCGGCAGCTACGCCTCCTGCGGTGCTGAATCTGCCACCTGCATAGACACTCGTGCCGATGACTGCCAGAGCTTTTACGACCGGTGCATCGTAGGTCGTCCCTCCGATTCCAGAACCCATGGCCGTCCATCCTTCAGACGACGTATCCCACATCGCAACGCAACTGGCCGGGCTACCACCTGCCGTCGTGAAGTCACCGCCGATATACAAAGAAGTACCGCTGAATGCCAGTGCCGACACCGTCTTGTTCACTCCCGATCCGACAGTAAAAGGAAAAGAGTAGCCCGGGATTAAGCGGGCAATACCGTTGGTAAACTGACCTCCGATGAACAGTGTATCGGCACCATACGCAAACGCATTCACCGGGCCATTCAAGCCCGTTCCCACCGAAGCCCATGTGATGCCGTTCCATCTTGCAATATTGGGTGAAGGGAACTGAAAACTGCCACCCGCGTAAAGGTTACCACCAACGACGGCTAATGCGCGGACTTCCTCTGAGTAGCCTCCAATCCCATTTCCCAACGCAGACCATGCGCTGCCATTCCATTTGGCGATGTTGTTGGTGGTCAGGTTCCCAACCATGCCAAAACTGCCGCCAACGTATAAATTGCCGCTATCATCAAAGGCTAGCGCATAAACAGGTCCAGATGCTCCAGCCACTCCATGAGTCAAACTCACCCAATCTGCGTCGCTGAAAGTCGGGTCGATGCGAATCGGATACACTGCTTCTGCGTCCTTCACGCTCACGACGAGCTGATTCGGCGAGATCGCGTCCATCGTCGCGCGGAGTTCTTTCCCGTTCGCGTCCGTCACACGCAGTCGGCTGTAGGCGATCTCGCGTTGGGAACCGTGGAGGGTGAGCTTGGCCCCATACGCACTCGATTCAGCCTCTGCGCCAGTCACCTCGAGATTCACCTTCAATGAATCCACGCCGACAGGACGTTGCGTGATGACAAAGTCCTGGCGAAGGCCATCTGTGCTGACGCTGTATTCTTCCACGAGACCGGGGCGGATCAAAGCGGCCCCATCTCTGGCGGTGCGGACTTCGCCGCTGCTCGGCAGACGAATCGCCCAACCTGACGAATCGTGACGAGTCATCCCTGTGGCAAGAATACGAAAGCGGCTGGATTTACCCGCATCCTCTTCGGCGGTAGAAATGAGCCATAGACCTGCTGAGGTGGCCTCACCCTCGATGTCTTGCATGTCGGCTTTAAGCTTTGCCCCACCGGTCGTGAAGGTCACATGGCTGCCGTGTCCATCCGCTCTCTTCTGCACCTCGGCCCCAAGCTGGCTCCAAGGAATCGAGGTGACAGTCGTCTTGTCTGCACGGACGAACGAAGCGGCAGCGAGAACGAAAAAACCTGTGAGGAGACATTTCATAGCTGTAAAGCCTTGGTGAAAAGGCAGTTCATCTCTTGGGTGGGATAGGATGAAACTTCAACGATTCGTCGCCCAGAACTCCTGCGGTTCGCAAACCACAATTCCGACACTTCGCGAAGGAGCTTTCGAAGCTGGTGAACTTCTCCTCCCCGGGCGTGTGGGCTCCGGTGAAATCGAATGACCCGTATGTGGTGAATGCGCTGAACCACTTTGGCACCGATGCGGCCACGCTCGCGGCGCAGTTTGCCTCGCTCACCTCCGCCCCAGCCTTGGCGTGGAACAGCAACCTGAACGTCTCCGCCACGAACTATTCCGACCTCATGGTGTCGCTCGATCAGCAGGCGCACACGCTCGATGGCCTCAGCATTCCGCAGCGCATCGTGGCAGGCTGCTATGGATCGAACCGGCTCAAGGCGGGCGAAAACCTCTTCGCGGCCGATGCCTTTTACACGCTAGGCGAAGGCCTCGCGGGCGTGGCGGTGAATGTTTACGACGACCTCACCAACACACTGCTCGTCTCCGGCTTCACGAACAGCGCCGGCGGCTACAACCTCTCCCTGCAAGGCCTCACCAGCGGCATCACCTACCGCGTCGAGGCCGTCTCGACCGGCCTCGCGGCCCAGACATTCACGCTCAATTCCACCATCGCGAACTTCGGAGCGCCCGTGGTCATGTTCGACAATGTGCATGCCTCCTTCCAAACGGTGCCGGAAGCCGGCAGCGGGATGCTTTGCCTTGCGCGGGCCTGCTCGCGTGTTCCGCTCGTCGGAGGCCGGTTGGGAGTCAGATTTGCCGCAGAGGAGCAGAGGGGCAAAGAACGCAGAGATTTGTCAGTTCAGAAAACTCTGCCACCTCTGCCCCTTTGCCCCTCTGCGGCGAAGCCTTGCCAGAATGAGCTTTCTCCCCCATCGACAGCCATGATCCGATCTCTCGCCTTTGCTTTGATGCTCGTCAGCGCCGTCCATGCACAGGATCTCACCACCGAGATCCGCACCGTGATTGATGAATACGAAAACGCCGTGCGTGCCAACACGCTCGAGATCATCAATGCTCCCACCGAGGAGGAGAAGAACCAATACCGCCAGACGATTCCCAGCGCCGGCCCTTGCGCGACGAAGCTGATGCGGATCATCAGGGCCAACACCGACAAACCCGAGGTCGTGCCTGCCGTGTGCTGGCTTGTCAGCGGCGCGGCGAGCTTCCCTGAAGGCGAGGAAGCCAAGAAAATGCTCGCCACCACCTACGCAGGCAGCGCGGGCATTGCCCCTACCGTGCGCCAGCTTGAGTATCAGGGCCTCTTTGGCGAGCGCGCCGCCCTCGCCGTGCTGGAGAAAAACAAGAACCGCGAGGAGATCGCCGCCGCGCTCTACACGCTCGGAGCCATTCACTTCAAAAACTTCGATGCCAGCGCCGACCGCGCCTCCGCCGAGGCCTCCAAGCCGAAGTGCATCGACTACTTCCAGCGCCTGAACGCCAATTACTCCGATGTCGTTATCCAGGGCTTCAAACTCAGCGACCTCGCCGGCAAGATGCTCTTTGAGATGACCAACCTGCAAGCCGGCAGCGAAGCGCCCGAGATCGAGGGCAAGGACAAGGACGGCAAGCCTTTGAAGCTCTCCGACTTCCGTGGCAAGCACGTCATCGTCATCTTCTGGGGCGGCTGGTGCCACGCCTGCCACGGCATCCTGCCGCTGATGAATGAAACTGCCGCGAAGTTCAAAGACAAGCCCGCCGCCGTTCTCGGCGTGAACACCGATATCGACGTCGATGCCGCCAAAGCCCTCGCCACCTACCAGGTGACCTTCCCGAACATCCTCGACAACACCAGCAGCGGCCCCAACACCACGCTCTACAACCTGCGGAACTTCCCCACCCTCTACCTCATCGATCCGAAGGGCGTCATCCTGCTCAAGAATGCCACACTGGATGCCATGGTGGCACGCATTGAGGCGGATCTGACGAAGTAGGGATTCACAAAGTGCACCTGGGCAGGTAGAATCGCACGCATCATGCCCGCCACGATCCACTTCCTCGTCTTGATCCTCGGTGGCGTGATTTATGCGCTGGCGTTTCCGCCGCAGGGTTGGTCACCCCTGGTCTTAGTCGGGCCGGGGATGCTGTTGTGGAGTTTGCGAGGTGCGAGTGCCTCGCAGGCCTTTGGTCGCGGCATGGTTTGGGGACTCGCCGCGTTTGGGTTTGGATTGTCGTGGTTGGGAAACATCTTCTCCGTCTTCAGTCTGGTCCTCTGGCTCATCCTGGCATTCTTCCCAGCCTGTTTCGCGGCTTTGGCAGCCTTCGCCGCTTCACGCGGACTGACACGATGGTCGCTCGCGGCCTTCACCTCCCTCGCCTGGTGTGCCACGGAGTTCATCCGCTGCGAGATCATGCCGCTGCGCTTTCCGTGGATGAGCGCGGGCCTCGCTTTGGAACCTTGGCCGCTGGTTTCGTGGATCGGCGTGTATGGATTGGGAATGGTGATCGTGTGTATTATCGCAGGCACTTTGCATGCGGGCTGGAAGACCCTGTGGTTATACCCCATCGTCCTCATCGTTTGGGCCTCGGAACCACACTTGTACAAGCATAGAGGGTTCCCCGTGGCGCTCGTTCAGGCCGAAGCCGCTCCTTTGAGCCGCTACCTCGAGCTCAGCGAAAAGACCTCCGGCATCGCCAAACTCATCGTGTGGCCGGAATATGCCGTTCCGAAGGATGTTCGCGCTTCCAGTGACCTCGCCACGATTCAGGCTTTCGCGGCGAAAAGGAGGGCGATCATCGTCTTCGGCACTCAAACCGGTCTCGGTGGCGACAAATGGCAAAACACGGCCCTCACCGTCGATGGCACTCGAGTGCTCGGCGAGCATGGTAAGCATCACACCGTGCATCTTTTCAATGATGGGGAGGACGGCCCGACGATGAAGGCCATCGACACACCACTTGGGCGTATGGGTACGCCCGTTTGCTTTGATTGCGACTTCCAGGACGTGGTGCGCCACATGACACTCGATGGCGCGGAGTTCTTCGCGGTGCCGTCGATGGACGCAGCGCATTGGGGCGAGAAGCAGCACATCCAGCACGCGCAGCTTTTCCGGCTCCGAGCGGCGGAAAATCGTCGTCCGTTCATTGTGGCGGCTTCATCGGGAGTCTCGCAGATCATCAGTACGAATGGTCGGTCGAGCCTCCGCCTGCCTACGATGGCCGCAGATGTGCTTGATGGCCTCCTAATACCGGAAAAGGACGTGACCTTCTTCACGCGCTGGGGCTGGCTCACGCCCTGGCTGGCGATAGTGAGCGTCGCGATGTGGCTCATGCGCCTCTGGCAGACTTACAAATTCGCGGCGTAGGCTTGGAGTTCGCGATATTCGGCGAGGATGCGTTTCACGGCGGCGATGGTGGCTTTGACCTGGGCCTCCATGGGGGCGAGCGTAGGCGTCTCGAAGACGATTTCGAGGGCGTGGGGTCGCTGCTCGGCCGGGGCGCTGAGGATGCCAAGGTAGCCTTCTTACATTATGCCGTGGCGGGCGTTGAAGCCGTCGATGATGGGGGCTTCGTTGCGCGGGAGGAAGGCGCTGGCGGCTTGCAAGGCAGGCTCCAGGAGGTGCTCGCTGAGGAAATCGCCGCTGACGAAGCCGTAGCAGCCTTCGGAGGTGTCGTCGGAGTGCAGCTCCTCAGGTCGCTGCTCCGCCCAGCGGATAAGCTCCTGCGTGGCGAGCGTGCCGGCCTCTTCATCCCCGTGAATGCCGGAAAAACAGCCTTTTGGCAAGTCACCGCGTCACCCGCACGCGCATGAAGCGTGGCACGCCGCTGGTGACGGCGATGGTGTCGCGGACGACGAGTTGGTTGGCGGTGTTGGTTTCGATGAGGAGACCGGCGCTGCTCCAATTCGTGAGGTCGCTGCTGGCTTCGACGATGAAGGTGACATCGGTGGCGGCAGGGTTTTTGGGGATGGAGAGGCGGAGGTATTGATCGCCGCTGACAGGGGCCATGGTGACGACTTGCGGGCTGGCGTTCTGGATGACGCCGTTGGTGCCGATGGCGTATTCGAGGAGGTTCACCACACCGTCGCCATCGGCATCGGCGGTGGCTTCGACGGTGGGGTTGTTTTCATTGCCGGTGCCGCTTTGATCGAGCCACTGGGCGAAGGGCGTGGTGTAGGCGGTGAAGTTGAGGTCTTCATAGGTGATGGTATCTCCATCATCAGCTTTTAACCGCAGAGTGTAGACACCGCTCGTGCTCAGAGTGGCAAGGGTGTCCTCCAGCGCTGGATTGGCAAATGTGACAGCTCCCGGACCGCTGAGGAAGCTCCAGGTCTTAGTGACCGTTCCTGGCTGTGCGGGCTGGCCGTCATCGGTGATGGTGCCGTCGAGATTAAAGGGCGGTAATGCGGCGACCATGACGCCGGAATCGACCACGGGCGCGGTGTTAAGAGGGACGACGCTGAAGTTCGTGAAGGTGCCCGTGGCCGGGACGGTAGTGCTACTGGCATCAACGACGAGACCGACTTGCAAAGGGCCGGTGAGCACCACGGGGAGATTGCCGGAGTTGAGAGTCCATGGGCCGGCGATGCTGCTGGCCTTGTAGGCATTCACCGTGTTGCCTTTGCGGATGAGGCGGATGTAGCCGGTGCCACTGGATTGCAGTGAGCCGTTGGAACCACCGGGTGTGCTGCGCCAGTGGACTTGGTAGCCGTCCACCGTGGTGTTGCCATAGAAGGCGTGGGCGGTCACGTCAGTGCTATCACGCAGGCCTACGCCGCTTTGGGCACCGCGTGAGGAGCCACTGTGATTGGTAAGGCGGGCGGTGACAATGCAGTCGCCCCAGATCTGCTGATAGCGGAAGTGCCCGCCACTGCCGTCATAGCTGCCGTACGCGGTGATGGTGACGGTGCCCGCGCTCTCGCTGGAAGATCCGGCCAAAGGATAGCTGCCAATGTCCTCACTATGCAGGGCGGTGCCGCTGATGGCGGGGGTGACACTCACGTTGTCAAACACCGCAGTGGCCGTGGCGCTCGTGCTGGCTCCGGCGCTGACTATCATGCCAACGATGAGGTTGTAGTTCATCCCGACGGTGGAGGTGCCATCGCTGACCCAGGTGCCGGGTGAACCTGAAACATCAGGCGCATGGGAGGCGGTGATGGTGCCGCTCACGCGCTCCAACTTCAGCCAAAGAGGTGCTGCTGCGCCACTGACGGTCGTGGCGGTGTCGGTTCCACCCAGCGTCGCACGTTCACGGAACTGCACGGTGCCAGTACCGTCGAGCATGAGGTTCACGCGTTTGCCGCCTTTCCACGAAGTGTCACGCAGGGTGATGCCAGCGAGGCGTGTGCCGGGGCCGGTTAGATTGGTCAGGCGAGCGATGATCGTGGCGTCTCCGGCGGCGGTGAAGAGCTGGCGGAAGAGCATGTGTCCGCTGTCGCTCGCGGTGGTATAGCCGGTGCCGCTGCCGATGAGGGTAAAGACGCCGCTGGACTCACCGGCGATACCGCGTGTGGACGGGGGCCCCTGGTCTTGCGTCATCCATGTCGCATAGTTGAAGCCTCCGCTTTGCACAAAGATGTCATCGCTCACACTGAACTGTCCGTCGCTCACGGTGATCCGTATCCCATAGACACCGGGTGCGGAAAAGGTGGCACTGGTGCTCGCAGCTGCCGCTGTGCCGAAAGTGGTGCTGCCGGGGCCAAAAAGCTGCGTCCAGGCGTAAGTGAGAGCTGAGGGCAATCCATCGTCTTCAGCGGTAGCGGTGAGCATGAGGCCGTTGCCGTTGGCGATGATGGTGGACTTGCTGGCGGGACTGCTTACAAAGACCGTCGGCGGCAAGTCGTCATCGGCAGCCGTGATGGTGGCGGTCGCACTCGCGCCGTTGATGTAGCCGCTGCTGGTATTGAGGGAGGCGAGGATGACCTCATCACCTTCTGTGGTGCTGTCCTGAAGGATGCTCACCGGGATCGTGATGCTGGAGGCTCCGATGACAAAGGTCTGCGCGGTGGTGAGGGCGGAGTAGTCGGTGCCTGAGGTCGCGGTGCCGCTGATGGTGAGATTGACCGTGAGTGATGCCGTGGTGGGGCCGGTGCGCGTGAGCTGGAAGCTGCCGCCATTGCCTGCCGTCTCAGAGGCCAGAGCATCGGGAGCAGTGAGCGAGACGGTGTTCACGTCATCGTCATTGATGGTCACGGTGGCCACACTTGGCGAGCCGACGGTATAGCCAGTGCCTGACGAAAGCGTGAGGACTACCGTCTCCGGGGTCTCCGGCGTGGTATCATTCACCGTTGAGACGGTCACATCCGCTGATGCCTGTCCGATCAGAATCGTCACATTGCCGGGTGAGGCGATGGCGCTGTAGTCAGTGCCGCTCGTAGCCGTCCCACTGCGGGTGAAGTTCACTGTGAGCGCGGACGTGGTGGGGCCATTTCTTGTGATGGTGAACGCACCGGTGTCAGCGTTCTCCGTGGCCGTCGCGTCACTGGCGGTAACGGTGACGAGCGGTGAATCATCATCCGTGATGGTGAAGGTGTGCGTGGCGCTGGTGCTAAGCACGATGCCCACAGGATTGCTCAAAGTGAGCGTCACGGTCTCACCGGTTTCAACATCTGTATCATCCAAGATAGTCAGCGGGATGGTGGCAAAGGTTTGCCCTGGGCTGAAGTTCAGCGTGCCCGTGGCCGCGGTGAAGTCAGTGCCAGCCGTGGCAGTGCCTGCGGTGATGGCGTAGTCAACGCTCGTGGCGCCCGCAGATGCTTCGCTCAGAACTACGGCGATTTGCGCGGGTGATGCTGTCTCCAGTCCGCTGGAGGTCGGCGCGGCAAAACCCGCTGCCGGTAGCGCGGTCACGACATCATCATCCACGATGGTATAGGTGAAGGTCGTGGCACCACCTCCGAGGACGGCAGCACTTGGATTCTTCAACAACACGTTCACGAACTCCATCGGCTCGATGACGTTGTCGTTGTTGATCGTTAGCGTGATGCTCTTGGTCTGCTCACCAATCGCGAAGTTCAGCACGCCGGGCGGCAGGCTGTAATCCACGCCGGAGCCCTCGCCGGACTCGGTGGAAGAGAGCCGCGCACGCCACTCGATGGAGCTGCTGGCGTTCCCGTTGAGACCGAACCACGCCGCGCGTGCGCGGTAGTTCACGCCCTCACGCACCATAATGCCCGCGTGGGCTCCCGACAGTGAGAGGGCAGTGAGCCGAGTCGTGAAGGTGAAGTCTCCAACGACAGGCACCATGAGGAAGTGCCCTTCATCTTCCGTGCTGGACGCGGAAGGCATGAAGCCGCTGCCGGAGGCGGTGATGGAATACGTGCCTGAGCTGTTCGTGGAGTAGCCCGGTTCATTCACGTAGCCCACGGTGCGGTCTTCATACGCGGTGCTCGGCGCGGGCGAGAGAGTGACGTTATCAAAGGTAGCCTGCGCGAGCGTGCCATCATTGCGAGAAGACGCGGCCAAGCCAACGAGCAACTGCGCGCTCAGCGGCAATGTTGGTGCGCCGCCCACAGGTGTGAAGGTGGTTCCATCCGCCGAGGTGGACGCGGTGAAGACATTGCCCGAGCGGGCAAGGCGCAGCCACTGCGGCTTGGTGAAGGTGGGCAAAGTGCCGTTAGCGTTAGAACCGGTCCCGTTGGTCGCAGTGCGATAGGTTTGCGCTGGCGAAGAGGTGGTGGTGTGGAAGGCCATGCGGATCGCACCAGGGGCGGTGGACTCGCGAATCATCACACCAGCCTTCGGCGATGAGACGCCCGTGAGATCGATAATGCGGGCGATGATCGTGCAGTTGACGGAGTTCGTGATGGGGAAGTAAACGAAGCGACAGCCGTCCGAGGTGGCGGTGCCCACATCCGGCCCGCCGCCCGTGAGTTGATAGACGCCGCCATTGACCTGATCACCGCCCTTCGGTGCCGTGCTACCGATCTCTGCCGATGTGACAGTCCCTGCACTGCCGCCTGCGCTGAGGCCAGTCACGCTGACGTTGTCGATGGTGGCCAGGGCAGTGTTGGAACTGCTGCCGCTCGTCACGAATATCCCGGCGAGGTAGTTTGCCGACGACATGGTGATGGTGCGTGTGCTGCTTTGCGTCGTCCAGTTGGTGCCGTCAGGTGAGGTGGAAGTTACATAGCTGGTGCCAGTGCGGACAATGCGGACCCAGGTGCCGTGGAGGAAGGTGGTGGTCCTCGCTCCCGCTTCCATGTTGTATTCCACACTCACCGGCGTGGTGGCTGGTGCGTTCAGCGTCACGGGGATACTCACGCTGGTGGTGCTCTCAGAGCCTGCGCTCCCTGGTGAAGCGAAGGACACGTTCTGCGTTCCGGCGTCGTCATCCGTGATGAGCATGGTGCTGTTGCCGCCGCTGGCATAGCTGCCTGCGGCGAGCTGGAAGACGACCGACTCCGTGCCCTCGAACAAAGTGTCCGAGATCGTATTGAACCCCACGTCCACACCTGCTGATCCTGCTGGGATCACGACGCTGCCGGTGAGATTGGTGTTCGTATAATCCGTGCCCGCCGTGGCGGTTCCGCCCATCGTGTAGTTCACGGTGAGCGGGTTCGTGGTGCTGCCGGTGCGTGAGACGAAGAACTCGATGCTCGTGCCTGTGGAGGACTCGGAGACGATGTCAGTGCCGCTAGTGCCGACCTGGGCATCGACGAAGACAGTGGGTTGGTCGTCATCACGCAAGAACATCGTGGCGGTGGCCAGTGGGTCCCAGAGCGAGTAATTCGCGCTTGGGGTGATGGTGAGCGTGAGGTTCTCCAGCTCTTCGAGCGCCGCATCGTTTACCGTGGTGACCGTGAGGTTGGATGTCACCGTGGTGCCTGTGAGAGTGATCGTGGTGGTGCCGGTGAGGGTGGTCGTGTTTAGGCCGGTGATGTTGTAGTCGCTCCCGGCCGTGGCGGTGCCGGTGATGGTGTAGTTCACGGTGAGTGGGCCAGCGGCACCACCTTTGGCGGTAAAGCGGAAGGTGCCATTCGTCGCGGGCTCGGTGGCGAAGGAGGAATAAGCGGTCACCTCGATCAAGGGCTTGTCCGTCGGAGCATCGGTGATGGTCACGGTGGCCGTGCTATTGCTGTCGAGCTGATAGAAGCCAAAGCCCGCGCCCAGAGCGAGGATCGCCGTTTCGGAACCTTCTGCAAAGTTATCCGCTCGCGGCATGATGGTGATGGTGGCCTGTGTTTGTCCGGCGGGAATGATGACTGATCCAGGCAGTGCATCGTAGTCCGTGCCATGCAGTGCCGCACCGGCGACACTGTAAAACACGGTCACGGGAGCGACGGTGCTACCAGTGCGGGTGACGGTGAGGGTGCCGGGATTCGGCGTGCCCGTAGCGCGATCCACTTCCACAGCCGTCGCGTCTGCGGCGGTGACGCTGATGGTTTGCACATCGTCGTCCAGGATGCGGGCGGTGACGTTGCTAGCACTTGCATCCGCGATGAAGCTGGCACCCGTGGCTATGGACAGTCTGATGGACTCCGTCTGCTCGGACTCGACATCATTGATCGGTGCGAAATTGAAACTCGCCGACGCTGCTCCGGCTGGGATGACGATGCTGCCCGTCAGCGCGGTGTAATCGCTGCCGCTGGTGGCCGTGCTCAAACTGGAGGTCGTGTAGGGAACGGTGAGTGCGGCGGTCGTCGCGCCAGTGCGAGTCGCCGTCACGATGAGAGGCACACCGTTCTCCATGGTCTGCGGTTCATTCAAACTTAGCGAGACACGCGGCAGAGCGGTATTGGCATCCTGGATGGCAATGGTCGCCGTGTTCTGCGTGCCGAGCACATAGGACGTGTCAGCACCGAGCACGAGCGTCACGGTCTCGTAGCCCTCGGAGCTGGTGTCGTTGCGCGAGGGAACGGAGATGTCGAGGAAGGCGCTGTCCACTGGGATGGTGAAGCTGTTGAACGGCGTGCCGGTGGTGAAGTCGGGCGAGAAGTAATAGTCATTCGTGGTGCTCGTGCCTTTGGCGGCCGTGCCCTGTTGATTAAAGACATAGACCGTTTGCGGCACCGAAGTCGAACCGGTGCGGCTGATGCGGAAGTTGCCTGCGGCTCCGCCTTCCACCGAGGTGGGTGTCGTTGCCGTGATGCTGATTTCCGGCAACTCATCGACCGTGAAGTCCGCACCGCTGAACGAGGGGCCGACGGTGATGCTGTTATTGAACACTTCATTGAAGACAAGGCCGTGCTCGGCAGGCGCGACACTGTAGTTGCCAGCGGCTAGATTGGAGATGGTGTAGTAGCCATCACTGTCGGTGAGCGTGCCATTCGCGCCGCCAGTGCCGACGGTGATGTTGGGGATGCCGGTTCCGTTCTTGGTGATGCGTCCCGCGATAGTAAACTTGCTGCCACCGTTCCCCACGGTGATCACTGAATTGCGCACGGCGATGCCGCCCTTCATGTCCGAGATGACGCAGGACAAGGTGTAAACGCCTGCCGTGGAGAAGCTCCGTGTCGCGGTGGGGCCACTCGGTGAGATGACGTTGTCATGCCACTGCCAGGAGTAGGCGAGTGTGTCATCGTCTGCATCGCTCGCCGTGGCAGTGAAGGTGACATTGGCATTCGTTGGCACCACGGTGGTCGCTGGCGAAAGCACGAGCGTGGGCGCTTGATTGGTGGGGAAGGTGCCGAGATTGACCACCATATCCAAGCTCGCCGGTGTGGTGCTATTGACCGAGAGCGTGGTGATGTGAATGCCATTCTCGCTATCCGAGAACGTGCGGCCCACGGTGATACCCGCATCGCTCTTGCCATTCACGGAGCCGGGTGTGGTGTCGAGGAGTTGGATATTGCCGCCACTGTTGTTGGGCCACTTCCAGCCGAGCAACATGCCGTTGTTGGTCCAGTTGTTGCCACCGAGCAGGCGATATTCGCCCCAGTATGTGCGGTCGTTGTCCTTCTTGATGCGCAGGCCGTAGAGCTTGCCAGTCTCCAGCGTGGGCTGGTCCATCCGATAGAGCCGGTAGGTGCCGCTGGTGGTGATGGCGGGGGCAAACTCATCAGGCAGCCACTTCACCTGGTTCTTTGCCTGGATGTTGTAGTGGCCGTTGGGTGGTGCCGCGCTGGGGCCCATGTTGTCGTAGTTGTCGCCATACTCCACATTGCCACCGGGGCCGATGACGGAGGCACCGTTTGTCTCCCAGAAGTTCGCATGAGCGAGGCCGAAAGCATGACCGACCTCATGCGCTGTGGTCCCTACACTGTCCGTGCGCATCCACACGTTGCCACCGCCGCCATAGCTGGTGGGCGAGCGAGCACCGCCATTCGCACGCACGACCGTGGCGTGGTAGTCCTGCCAGTCGTAGCCCATCCTACGCGCTGCTTCTTTGGCGTGACTCATCTCCAGACCCAGACCGTCAATTTCTTTGATGAAGCCGCTCGTCGTGTCTTTCCCCACATACCACGCGCGGTTCTTCGGCATGATGACGGGAGGCGTCACCGTGGCGACGAGCGTGAGCCGTCCAAAGGACATGGTCTGGTAAAAGGCGCTCGACTGGCGCATCACATCCTGTGCCCCCGCATCTGTGATGGGCGTTTCATTGATGTCAGGGAAGATCACCGGGATGTAGAGCACCTTCACCACACCCACGGAGGGTGTGGGTGCGGAGGGCAGGATGCCCGTGAAGCTCTGTGCTCCTCCAGTGCCGGCTTCACTCTGAATGAGCAGCTGCTCAAACACCGAAATGTGGCCGCCGTCACAAAACGACACCACCTCGCCGTTGGCGATGACTGCTGACGTGTCGTTCGTGATCGGCTGCGTGCTCGCTGGAAGCGGCGTTACGATCTTCGAGATCGGGCACACATCCACCCGGGGCAGATCAGGCGGCGGGATCTCACCCACCTCCATCACGCGCAGTGGCCGCTCATCCAGCGCGAGCTGGCCGTCCATCTCCACACCGATGGCTGACAAATTCGGTACCCAGTCCACACTCGCCGCACGGCGGCCAAAGACATGCGCTTGATAGGTCTCGCCACCTTTCGTCTCCACATAGCGGAGCTGTGCTGACTCTCCATTCGCCACCGATTCAGGCCCGGCGAGATACACGCGCATCACCCCATGATCCGCCACCGGCTTCTCCAAAAGCGCCAGCACCTCGGCGGGCAGATTTTGCCTCACCAGCGGCCTCACCGCCTCCCGGATGGCCCTTCGCGGATCACTCACGATGATCTCTTTAAACACCGGACGACGTTCCTGAGCCAGCTTCACGCCTTTGGAGATCAAATCCGGCTTCCGCGTGCTCAGGTAGTCCTTCGTCCACTCGGTGAAATCAGCAATCGGATCGTCCGAAGCCGATTCAGCAGTCTTTTTGGCCTGCGGAGCCTTGTTTGCCTTTAAAGCAGCCGGTTGGGCGAGTTCGGGCTTCCTGCCAGGACTCAGCGCGATGGACTGTTTTTCGTCAAGCTGCCCTCGAAAGACGAGAAACAGAGACAGCGCAGCCATCAAGGCCAGTAAAAGGCGGGAACGCATGGTTGGGGTGGTTGGTTGGGGAACCGAACGATCTCCCAGACAGCCGCGTTAGGCGTCGGTTCGGTCTTTCGGCTCTTTTGCGTGAAATGGTAACAGACCACTGGGAAATCCGTCAACCGCAAGCTCACTTCCAGGCCATGCAGCGAAACGGATGATCATCGATCAAATTCGGCCGCACCCCGCTGAGACGGTCGCCGTGGTAAAACTGCACGCCGACGTAGTAATAGACCGGCAGCACCACGGCCTCATCGCGGATGAGCATCTGCTCGGCTTGGGAGAAGAGGCCGTTTCGCTTCATCAAATCCGGCTCACGAGCCGCCGCCGCCATCAGGCCATCATACGCGGCACTCTTCCAGCCAGTGCGGTTATTGCCACTCTCGGCGAGAAACATGTCCAAAAAGGTGCTGGGGTCGTTGTAATCCCCCACCCACGAGCTGCGGCAGAGATGGTAATCGAGGCTGCGCATGCTGCTGAGCCAGATCTTCTGCTCCTGCTTCTTGAGGTTCACACTCACACCGAGGTTCTTCTGCCACATGGCCTGAAGCTCGACGGCGATGTTTCGCTCGATGGGCAGCGGGATGTAAAGGTACTCGACGAGCGGGAAGCCTTTGCCGTCCTTAAAACCCGCCGCGGCGAGCAGTTCGCGGGCCTTGGCCGGATTGTAATCGAGTCCCGGTGGCGGCTGGTAGTCCTGTCCAGCTCCCGGCGGTGTGACGCCCCACGCGGGCGTCTCGCCGAGCTGCGTGATGTTTTCCACGATGCGCCGCTTATCCACCGCCAGCGCAAAAGCCTGCCGCACGCGAGGATCGGTGAAGGGCGGCTTGGTGCTGTTCATGCGGATGAACCAAGTGCCGAGAAACGGCCCCGTATGGAACCACGACTGCTGCTTCAGCTTCTGCACGAGCGTGGGAGGCATCATACCCTTGTCCATCAGCAGATCACACTGGCCGGTGTGGAAGAAATTCAGGGCGGTATTGGCATCCTGCACGGGCCGCACCTCCACGGTGACCATCTTCACATTCGCCGCATCCCAGTAGGCCGGGTTCTTCTTCAATCTGATGTGATCATCGATGCGCCAGGATTCGAGCAAGTAGGCACCGTTGCTCACGATGTTCGCTGGCTTGATCCAGCCGGTGTCATGCTTTTCGATAGCCTGCATCGGCACGGGGGCCAGCGTCTGAAAAGCGCACAGGTCGATAAAATAGGGCGTGGGGTTCTCCAGCCGCACTTCGAGCGTTTTCGCGTCCAGCGCCCGCACACCGACCCTGGCCGAATCGGTCGTCTTCCCCTCCGTGAAGTCTTTTCCACCCTGGATGACATGCAGCAGGCTCGTGTAGTCCGATCCCGTCTCCGGCCGCAAAGCACGAATCCACGACGCCACGAAGTCCTGCGCCGTCACCGGCCTGCCATCACTCCACTTCACGCCTTCGCGAAGGTGAAACACATACGTTTTGCGATCCTCCGAGGTCTCCCAGCGCTCCGCCATGCCCGGCTGCGCCTTGCCGTTTTCATTGAACCGGCACAAACCTTCAAAAAGCGAGGACGAGATGCGCATGCTCACCTGATCCGAGACAATCGTGGGATCAATCGTCTCCGGCTCCGCACTCTGGATGAAGACCAAATCCGCCCGTGGCTCCACCGGCCCGCACGCGGCGAGACTGAAAAGGCAAAACAAAGCGCTGAGAGCGAAGCGAAGAGGCATGCGGAAAGCTCACGATACTGGCCGAGCACGTCATCAAAGCCAGCATTTTCCCATGGCCGGAGAAGCTCGCTCACTTCACGATCTCACCCACGAGCAAAATCGCCCCAGGATAAAACGAGGTGCCTTCGAAGCGCTTGGGGTCGTCGATCTTGTTGCCGTTTTTGGCGAGGATCTTGGCTTTGTCCGGCACTTCGGGGCTGATTTCGATTTTGACGGTGTGGACGGTGTCCGGCAGCTCGCTGCCGAGAGCCAGCGTGGCGAGGCGGTGGTAGGTGCAGTAGGCGTCGATGCGCGGGACGAGCTTCACGGGCTGGTCATCGACGGTGACGCTCACCTGGCCGCAGTCCGGGCCGACGATGTCGTAGATGGAGGCACGGGTGCCTTTGAACTGGAAGGTGAGCACGTCGCCAGGCTTGGCGGCTTTGTGAAGAGCGCTCATGCGATTGCTCCAGCGCTTCGCGAAGTCCGCCGGGGCAGGTTGGAAGCCGCTGGAGAGCGTGGCGGCGGTGATGGGCAGGAGTTTGGCCTGCTCATAGTTGGTGGCGATGAAGGGTGAGGCCAAGGTGTGAGCGCCTTTGGCCTTCGAGGCGGCCTGGATGGGTTCGATGGAGCGCACGATGGCGGCGAGATACAGCTCGTGGCCGGTCTCCACATGCGGATGCACGCTGTCGGGCGCGAAGACGAATTTATCGCCGAGCGCTTTCTTTTCCTCGTCGGTCTTCGGCAGCTTGGCTTTCCACACGAGCTTGCCTTCTTTCGCCAGTTTCGCGACCTCCATGCCCATGTGGATGGTGGGGATGCCGTAGTGATCGGCGACCTTTTCCATGGCGCTGGCGCTGCGTTGGAATTTGCCGTCGAGCAAGGCGGGCACGAGCGCCTCGGTGACGGTGTAAACAAAGCAGATGTCGCACTCCGGCAGCGCCTTCCAGGTCTGGCGGACGATGCCTTCCATGCAGCGGTGGATTTGCTCCGGCGCTGCGCCGCCATCGTTCACGGCAAATTCGACGAAGAGGAGGTCCGGCTGGTGATCGAGCACGTCTTGTTTCACGCGGAAGACACCGAGATCCGAGCCGGTGCCGCCGATGGCCGCATTGATCTCGCTGAACTTCGCCTGCGGCCAGGTCTTCTGGAAATGCGCCAGCGTCTTCGGTCTCCAGCCCGTCTGCGCTGTGATGGAACCGCCGAGGTAGCCGATTTTCACCTCCGCGCCTGGCGTGGTGGCTTTCGCGAGGAAATTCGGCAGTCCGGCACGCGGGCGGCGCTCCTGAGCGGGCACAAGCGGGTAGTCCTCCGCTGCCAAAACGAACGGGGTGATGCCCAGGGCCAGAAAGAGAACGGAGAGCAGACGCATGAGGAGGACGAGGAGCTAGGGTTGAGGTGAAAAGGGCAAAGCCTGCGCCATTTGATGCCAAGTATTCCCAGATCGTCAAAGTGCATGAAAAGGCCACTGCTTGATCCCACCCATCTCCGCTTCCCCAAACCATCCCTTGCTTTCCACGGCAAACCAGACGAGGGGCCAGCCCGCAGTCAACCTGAAGCAGGCAGACCGAGCTGTTCATCAGGTGTTTCTTTGGATTCGTTGGTGTTCTGAAATCCGAAGACCGGAGCTGGCCGTGCATGCATTGAGGAGACTGCCTTTAAGAAAGATAACACGTTATGAACACCAAAATGTATGTGGGCAACCTGCCCTTCGCCGCCACTGACAACGACCTGCGCGATCTCTTCACCAATTACGGCACCGTCACCGATCTCTTCCTGCCGATGGACCACACCACGGGTCGCCCCCGCGGTTTCGCCTTCATCACCATGGATTCTGCCACGGGCATGCAGGAGGCCATCAAGGCTCTCCATGACCAGGATTTCATGGGCCGTGCCCTCGTTGTGAATGAGGCGCGTCCAAAAGAAGACCGTCCAGCCGGTGGTGGCTATGGCGGCGGCGGTGGTGGCCGCGGCGGTTACGGTGGTGGTGGCGGCGGCGGTGGCCGTGGCGGCTACGCCGGTGGTGGCGGCGGCGGTGGTGGCGGCAATGGCCGTCGCGAGCGCTACTAAGCTCCCCTCTCCCTTCCAAACTCCCTTTTGGCGGCAGGCTTCACAGCCTGCCGCTTTTTTGTGCCCGAGCCCATTCAGCTTCAGGGGTTTGAAGAAGTGCGTGGGTCAGGAGCACCGAGCAGGACCCAGGTTTCGAGGAGGGCGATCTCGATGGGTGGGAGCTTTTTCTTCGGTGGCATGGCGCTGTCGGAGTCGAGGTGGCGGATGGCCTGGATGAGGGGGCTGTTTTTCAGATCACCGGGCTTTACAGCGGGGCCGTTTTCGCCGCCGGTTTCCCAGCCGAGCTCCGAATCGAGGGCCAGCTCCCCTTCGACCTCATGCTGGTGAGAATGGCACTCGTAGCAGCGGCGCTCGAGAATGGGCTGGATCTGAGTGCGGAAGAACTGCGCTGGCTCGTAGGTGGCGGAGCCAGCCTCACCGGCACCGGCACCCGAAAGCATCGCAAGGATAGTTAGCAGGATGGTGAAAGGCTTCATGCAGAGGGTAACGCCATGGCGAGCCAGGCCGTGCGGCGGATTTTGTCCACTTGAGGGCAAGAAATGCCAGCCAGCACCCGCCCTCGGGGACAGGACGAGAACCCCTCCTTGCGCCAAGGTTTCCCCGTGCTAGCCTCGCGGCCCTCTAAACCTCCACAAGCACGCAAATCATGGGCAAAACTCTCTTCGCCAAAGTCTGGGAATCGCATTCGGTCGGCACACTCGCCAATGGCCAGACCCAGCTCCTCATCGATACGCATCTCGTCCATGAAGTGACCAGCCCGCAGGCCTTTGGCATGCTGCGTGACCTCGGCCTGAAGGTGGCCTACCCGCATCGCACCTTCGCGACCGTCGATCACATCGTGCCCACGGACAGTCAGGTGGCTCCTTTTGCCGATCCTTTGGCCGAAGAAATGATTCAGGAGCTGAACAAGAACGCGAAGGAGACGGGCATCACCTATTTCAACCTCGCCAGCGGCAAGCAGGGCATCGTCCACGTCGTCGGACCGGAGCAGGGCATCACCCAGCCCGGCACCACCATCGCCTGCGGCGATAGCCACACGGCCACGCACGGCGCTTTCGGTGCGATCGCCTTCGGCATCGGCACCACGCAGGTGCGTGACGTGCTCGCCACGCAGACGATGGCGCTCAGCGTCATGAAGGTGCGCCGCATCAATGTGGACGGCCAGCTCAAGCCCGGCGTGTATTCCAAAGACGTCGCCCTGCACATCATCCGCCTGCTCGGCGCCGGTGGTGGCAAAGGCTACGCCTATGAATACGGCGGCAGCTTGTTCGACAGCTTCACGATGGAAGAACGCATGACCGTCTGCAACATGGCCATCGAAGGCGGTGCCCGCTGCGGTTATGTGAATCCCGACGAAAAGACCTTCGAATACCTCAAAGGCCGTCCTTACTCGCCAAAAGACGCGGAGTGGGACAAAGCCGTCGAGCAATGGAAAGCCGTCGCCACGGATGCTGACGCCGTTTTTGACGATGTGGTCAACATCAAGGCCGAGGACATCCCGCCGACCGTGACTTGGGGCGTGAGCCCTGACCAAGCCATCGCCGTGACCGAAAACGTCCCCTCCGTGGCCGATGCCAAATCCGCCACGCAGCGTGAATCGACCGAAGAAGCGCTCGCCTACATGAAGCTGACCGGCGGCGCACCGATCAAGGGCACGAAGATCGACGTGGCCTTCATCGGAAGCTGCACCAACGGCCGCCTGAGCGACTTCCGCGAAGTGGCCAAGTTCATCAAAGGCCGCAAAGTGGCCGCTGGCGTGAAGGCGATCGCCGTTCCCGGCTCGCAGATCGTCGATGTGCTGGCCCGTCAGGAAGGTATCGACAAGGTTTTCAGCGAAGCCGGCTTCGAATGGCGTGCCGCCGGTTGCTCCATGTGCCTGGCGATGAATCCCGACAAACTCATCGGCGACCAGCTTTGCGCCTCGTCTTCCAATCGTAACTTCAAAGGCCGCCAAGGCAGCCCCACAGGCCGCACGGTGCTGATGAGCCCCGTCATGGTCGCCGCCGCCGCCCTCAGTGGCAGCATCGCGGACGCCCGCGAGGTGTTTGCGATTTGATTTCAGTGCCGGAACTGACCGGCGCAGGGCCTGCATCGCGCACGTTTCACCATGAGCACCCCCGTCACCGCCAACAGCCCCCTCGGCGTTTTTGACTCCGGCGTGGGCGGGCTGACGGTCGTGCGGGCACTGCGGGATCTGCTGCCGAATGAATCCATCATCTATCTCGGCGATACCGCTCGTGTGCCCTATGGCTCCAAATCGCCCGATACGATCCGGCGATTCTCCGTGGAGGATTCGCAGTTCCTCGTCTCGCATGGCGTGAAGGCCGTCGTTGTGGCCTGCAATACGGCCACCGCCCATGCGCTGCCCGTTTTGCAGGCCACCTTTCGCGTGCCGGTGATCGGCGTGCTCGGCCCCGGCGTGGAGGCCACGCTTTCGGAGTCATCCTGCGAACGTGTGGGCATCATCGGCACCGCCGGCACCATCCGCAGCCATGCGTATCAGCATGAGATCGCCATGCGTAGGCCGGATATTATGATCGAGGCACGGGCCACGCCGCTGCTCGTGCCGTTCGTCGAGGAAGGCTGGATCGATCATCCAGCGCTCAAGTCCGTGCTGCGGGAGTATTTGAAGCCGTTGCTCGATAAAGGCATCGACACCCTCGTGCTCGGCTGCACGCACTACCCGCTGCTCATCCCCGTGCTGAAGCGCATGCTAGGCCAAAAAGTGCGTCTCGTGGACTCTGCCAGCACCTGCGCCGCGCATGTGAAAGCCAAGCTGGAGCAGGACAACCTGCTGCGGACGACCAAATCGAAGCCCTCCCTCGAAATTTATCTCACCGATCACTCCGAGCAGGCCGAGAACCTCGCGAAACGCTTCCTCGGCACAGATTTCGGCAAGGTGAAGAAGGCGGTGTTGTGAGGGGATCAAAAAACCGAGTGCTGGATTCGCATCCAGCACCCGGCGTGGTTCACCTCAACACATCTCCTTGAATCCGATCAGCGGCTGCCACGGCGCGGGGGTGGCACGAGGAAGGCTGCATCGGAAATTTCGGTTTTGATGCCGGTGTTGCGGCGAATGATGCTGGCGAGCGTCTGCTGCTCAACGGCGCGAACGAGACCGCGTGGCAGATAATGCTGATACCAGAAGCGGTCGCCATCACGGCAGCGGCGGAATTGATCGGCGAGGATGCGAGTGAAGGTCTCACCCACCATGGAGCCGGGACGATCCGCCTCCGCGAGGCCGCCGACCCAGAGATCGACATCGGCAGGCGAGGTGTAAGCGGCGCGAAGCTCGCCGAGCACGGTGCGGTCGCGATTGATGTCCTCAAAGCGGGTGACAAGAGGCAGCTTGAGGGCTTTGCGCATGTTCGCAAAGCTCGGCAGGCCGTGATCGCGACCGCGTTGGATGTTCAGCGAGGCGAGATCGAAGCCGCCGCTGCCGGGGGCACCGAAGAGGAAATCACGCACGTCATCGACGAGCCATTCATCGAGTTCCTGCGCACGCTGGGAGACCAGGCCACGAAGGATGGGATCGATGCCGTTGGTGGCATACACGGGCAGATTGAAGAAGGCGTGGCGTAGCGCCAGCGGCGTACCAGCCACATCTGTGCCGTCGGCGTTGCGCAAGAGGATCTGCGGCGAGAGCAGCGTGTGGCCGAGGCGGTAGGCGGCGGTGGCGAATTCATTCGAGACGCCGGTGTTCACCGTGGCGTCGTAGCCGCGATAAGCAGGCAGCGCATTGCCGATGAGCACGGGGAGGAACTCGCGGTAGGTGATGGCCTGAATTTCAGCGGCCACGATCATGCGGGCGAATTGATACGTCTCTTCGTCGTCCACGCCGGGGTTCGCTTTTTGATACTCGGTGGCCCAGTAGTTGTGCTCGCGAACGAAGAGCGTTTGGATGGCCATGAGGCCGATCTGCTCATTTACGCGCACATCTCCGGCGAGGTAAAACACGGGTCCGGGAGGTGCGTTCGGCAACCCGGCGGTGTTGAAGGGCAGCAGATCGCCTTCGCTGACTTTCAAGCGGCCCGTTCCATCAAGAGAACGCAGGCCGGTGGCACGCGCGGCATCGGAACCATAGACCATCGAGGCGTCGATGTAGGCGGTGATGGCGTTCGTTTGCTCGCGTTTGCCGCTGGTCATCGTGTAAATCGAGCGGGAGAGCGGGATGGTGGCCGTGCCGGTGCTGGTGGGGTCAAACGAGGGATCGCCAGCTGGCACGAGGATGGGGAAGGCCTCGGCAGGCGTGGCGGTCATCGTTTCATCGAGATCGTGGTCGATGAACTGGCCCCACTGCCAGAGCATGTCGCTAGCCCCGCGTGAATTCGGGCGCAGCATGGGCTGTTTGACGACCGCATTGCTCACGGCGCGGGCGCTGGGCCTCGTGGCACCGGCGGGTGAACTGGCTCCATCGTCATATTCCGAGGGCGCGAGACGGATGAAGGCCTGTCCGGGCGTTCCCCAGGCGGCATTGGCGGTGTTGTTCGCGGAGCCATCGACGCTGCGAAATTCCGCCGGCAGGTCAAAGTCCGTGGCGGAACCGCCGGTGTTCGAGCCGGGCTTGTGCGCCCCCGGCTTCGGCGGCTGCGGGCGTGGGATCGGTGGCTGCTGAGCAAAGCCGCTGCTCAGAGCGAGCAGCAGCGCGGTGTGGATGAGGCCTGTGGTTTTCATGACGATGCGGTGGTTGTTGGTTAAGGCGGGATCGCCGGTTCGAATCGGTGTCCGTTGCTGTGGAAAGCCCGCCGAGCCTAAACCCCCGGCCTCGCCGAAAATGAATGATCGTTTATCTGCGAAGGTTGGGCGATGGCCGTGCGTTTGGGGCGGGTTTTAGTCGCCGTGAAGGCATGAAATGGCCCGTTGCTTTCACCACGGCGGATGGCAAAATCCCGACATGAGTCCATCCACGATTGAGATCGAAAACCCGTCGCGCCAAGTTCCGGACAGGCAGGCAAAACCGGTCGTGAAGCCCGATCAGCGCTGGCGTGAGGCTTTTGGCGCCATGCGTGGGGAGCCGCTTCTGCGTGAGGCCGCCGCTCTGGGAGCGGAATGGCGTCAGAGTGAGAATCAGCGCCGCTGAGCCATGTTTGTCGTGCTCGATACCAATCACTTCACCGAGTTCATCGACGCCTCGGCGTTGGGAAGCATCTTGATGGGCCGTATCGACGAACGCGAAGCGCAGGTATTCTCATGCATTACCGCGGCAGAGGAAAGCCTGCGTGGATGGCTGGCTTTGCTGAACCGCAAGAAACCCGGGCAAGAGCAACTCGAAGCCTATTCGAAACTCCAACGCTGCTTGGAGACGCTCGGCAAATTCAGCATCCTGCCATTCGATCAAGACGCGGCAGACCATTTTCAACGTCTCCAAGGTGAGCGAATTCCCATCGGCACGATGGATCTCAAAATCGCCTCCATCTGCATCGCTTACGATGCCACCTTGCTATCGAGAAACCTGGTGGACTTCCAAAAAGTGCCCGGCCTGCGAGTCGAGAACTGGCTTGATTGATCAAAGGCGCTTCAAAGCTCCTCCTTGACCATCCTGACCATCTCTTGACCTCTTGACGCCCTCCCCATGACCCACGCCGAAGCCGCCAGCCGCGCCGCCTTTCTCAGTGCTGAACTGCACCGCCACAACCGTCTCTACTACGTCGAGGCCAGGCCGGTGATCTCGGATAAGGAGTTCGACGTGCTGCTGCGTGAGTTGCAGGACATCGAGACACAGTTTCCCGATCTGCTCACGCCGGATTCGCCGACGCAGCGCGTGGGCGGAGCGGCGCTGGAAGGCTTCACGCAGATCACGCACTCGGTGCGGATGATGAGCCTCGACAACACCTACTCCGAGGAGGAACTCAGCGCCTTCTTTGCCCGCGTGCAGAAGGGTCTCGGCCGCGAGCAGGTGGAGTGCGTCATTGAGCCGAAGGTGGACGGTGTGGCGATCAGCGTGCGTTACGAGGATGGCGTGCTCAAACACGGCGTCACGCGTGGCGATGGCACCACCGGTGATGACGTGACGAACAATCTCAAAACGATCAACACGCTGCCGCTGCGCCTTCCCAAAGACGGCCCGCAGACCTTCGAGGTGCGTGGCGAGGTCTTCATGCCGAAGGCGGGCTTCGCCAAGCTCAATCAGGAACGTGAGGAGGCCGGTGAATCGCTCTTTGCGAACCCTCGCAACTCCACGGCGGGCACGCTGAAGCTGCTCGATCCCAAAATCGTGGCGAAGCGCCCGCTCGACATCGTCTTCTACGGCCTCGCCGATGCCAGCGGGCTGCCCATCGAATCGCAAAACGATGTGCGAAAGCTCCTCGAAGCCGCTGGCTTGCCAAAATCGAACCTACTCTGGCAGGCCGACAGCGCCGAAGGCTTGTTGAAGGCCATTCGCGAACTCGACGAGCAGCGCAAAGCCCTGCCGTATGAAACCGACGGCGCGGTGATCAAGGTGAATGCCTTCACCGATCAAAGCGAACTCGGCGTGACGAGCAAAGCGCCGCGATGGGCCATCGCCTACAAATACCAGCCGGAGCAGGCGGAGACCAAAATCCTCGCGGTGGACATCCAGGTGGGACGCACCGGCGCTTTGACGCCGGTGGCACGCCTGGAGCCGGTCTTCGTCAGCGGCAGCACGGTGAGCAATGCCACGCTGCACAACTTTGAGGAGATCGAACGCAAGGACATCCGCGTGGGTGACCGCGTCATCATCGAAAAAGCCGGTGAGATCATCCCGGCGGTCGTCAGCGTCAAAACCGAGAAACGCGATGGCAGCGAACAGCCCATCGTGCCACCCACGCACTGCCCGGTGTGTGGCACTGGCGTGCATCGCGATGAGGAGCAGGTCGTCATCCGCTGCCCGAATCCGAAGTGCCCCGAAGTGGTGAAGCGCCGCATCGAGCACTTTGTGAGCCGCAGTGCGATGGACATCAGCGGCCTCGGCGAAAGCGTCGTGGCCCAGCTCGTGGATGTTCGACTCGTCAGCGATGTGGCGGATCTTTATGTGCTCAATGAACTGCTGCTCGCCCGCTTGGAGCGAGTCGGCACCAAGAGCATCGACAACTACCTCAAAGCCATCGAAGCCAGCAAGCAGCAGGACCCATGGCGTCTCGTCTTCGGCCTCGGCATCCTGCATGTGGGCGCAGGCGGTGCTCGCAAGCTCTTGGAGCACTTCGGCGGCATCGAGGCCGTCGCGAAGGCCAGCGTGGAAGAACTCATGCAATGCCCCGACATCGGCGAAATCGTCGCGGTGAGCATTCACGCCTGGTTCCGCGATGAACTGAACATCCAGCTCCTCGAACGCCTTCGTGCCTCAGGCCTCAATTTCGTCCAAAAAGCCGTCGAAGCCGCCAGCGATAAACTCGCGGGAACCACCTGGGTCATCACCGGCACCCTCAGTCAGGAACGCGAAACCATCGCCGACACCATCCGCAGCCATGGCGGCAAGGTGAGCGGCAGCGTGAGCGGCAAAACGACCTACCTCCTCGCCGGAGACGATGCCGGCAGCAAGCTAGACAAAGCTGCGAAGCTCGGCGTGAAGGTGGTGAGCGAGGCGGAGTTTCGGGCGATGATCGGATAAGGCCTATCCTCACGGCTTCCACCACGCATCCACCTTCGCTGTCAGCGCCTTCACCTTCTCGGCATTCGCTCCAGCGAGGTTTTTCTCCTCGGTGGGATCGTTTTGGAGGTCGTAGAGTTCGACGACGTCGGCGGGCTGGTTGGCGGCGTGGGGAAGGATGAGCTTGTTGTGGCCGTCGATGATCCAGCGCCATTTGAGGCTGCTCTGCGCGGGGTTTTCCATGCTGATGTAGTTGTGCGTGAAGCACTCGCCAAAGATCGTGGTGCGGGCGGTGACGGCCTGATCGTCGAGGAGGTCAATGCCAGGCATCTTGGACGTGGGGGCGAGCCCGGCGGCCTTCAGCAGCGTGGGGGCGAGGTCGATGCTCTGGGCGAGGCTTTCGTGCATGCGGGGCTTCACCTTGCCGGGCCAGCGGATCATGATCGGTGTGCGCAAACCGCCGTCATACTGGCTTTGCTTGGATTTATCGGCGTAGCGTCCGGTTTGTGGGTTGGTGATCCAGCCGTTGTCGGTCACATAGACGATGATGGTGTTCTCCTTGAGGCCCTGGTCGTCGATGTGCTTTACCAGCTCGCCGCAGGTTTCATCGAACCAATCGACCATGGCGTAGTATTTGGCGATGTGGAGGTTCGGGACCTTGTCTTTGTATTTCGCCAGCAGGCGCTCCGGTGGCGTGTGCGGATCATGCGGCATCATGGGCGCATACCAGACGAGGAAGGGCTTTGCCTGCTTCTTGGCCTCGCCGATGAAGTCGTAGATGGGCTGCATGGTTTTGCGGCCGATGTCGAGACCCTTGTCGCCATGGCGCCTACCCTCGGTCATGCCGTGGGTGAAGCCGCCGCGTGAGTAGTGCTTCTGCCACCACTTGCCGGTTTGCAGGCTGAGGTAGCCTTTCTCTTTGAGCTGGGCAGGCAGCGTGCCGGCGGCTTCGAGGAACTGGCTCATCTTTTCGCGACCCGCCTCGAAGGCGGGGTCAGCGGGGCCTTTTTTCTTCCCCTTCCCTTTCGCAGCGCCAGGCACAATGGGCGGGTCGTTGCTGGTGACGAGGTGCTGGTGCGGATATTGGCCGGTGATGATGGTGGCGAGGCTGGGGCAGCACAGGCTGCTGGTCACATAGCCGCGTTTGAAGGTGAGGCTCTCGCTGGCGAGGCGGTCGAGGTGCGGCGTTTGCACCACGGGATGGCCCATGAAGCCATAGTCGCTCCACAATTGATCGTCGGAGATAATCATGACGATGTTCGGCGGCGCATCGGCGGCCCGAAGCGTGGCGATGGCGAGGAGGCTCAATAGAAGGAGGCGGATCATGGGGCGGCGTGAACGAGCGGCGCGGAGGAAATCTTGCCAGGTGTTGCTGACGTGGCTTTCGTGCCAACTTCGCACTGGAATGATAGCCCTCGAAACTTTTGCTGAAGCATTGGTGCAGAAATAAGTATTTACATGCACTGAGCGCAGAGGCATAACCGCGCCCATCAACTCTTTCCGCCTATCGAATCAACTTCACTGAACTGACATAAACCAATTTGCGTGCTGCCCGCGAGGGCGGCGGGGCCACTTCGAAACTACCAGGTTATCACAACTGCCCACCGCATCCGATCAACAAGGGAGACGCGCCCGCATGGGGCGCGGTCTGCACCGCGCCTGATCGGATGGGTGCCTGGTAGTACCCGAAGTGGAGGTAGCGGCAGGCCGTCGCCCTCTTTTATGGCCTCGAAGCATTGGAACACGATTTTCCTGCAAACCCGATAAACGCCATGAAACCAAACTGCTCACTCAACTTCGCAGGCTGCCTGTCCTTCATAATCCTCGCCACCGTAGCGGGGATATTCGCCCAAGAGACCTCGCCGAAGCTGATTCAAAACCCGCGCATCTTGTATTCGAGCACGGTTCGCCATGCGGATGGCGGGACGACGACTTACCAGCGCATCGAGCCACCCACGGCGGCGCAACTCGCGGCGCTTCAACCGGCTCCGCAGGTTTCCACGACGCATGCTGCGCCTCTACCGTCAATCTTGAGCGTAACGGCTCGCGTTTATGAGGGCACTCTGACGGAGATCAAATGGCTTCACAACGGGGTTGAGTGTCGGGCGTGGAGCAGCGTGGATTTCCGCCTGCTGGAGGCGATACCGCAGTTCGAGCAGGATGGGGTGACACGGCGGCTGATGTCCATTACGATGTGGATGCGGCGGCCTCCTGCGGGTGGGGGGCCGCTGCGACCCTGGCCGGATTTTCCTGCGGAAGTGCTGGCGGCGGTGCCGGTAGGCCGCAGGGCATGGTACACACTGATGGAGTTCAACGGACCGGCGGCGATGGAGAATGAGGCCTGTGCGGCGCTGGATGCGCTGCACAACTATGTGGAGGCACACTTGGCGGTCTTGCAGGCGCGTCGTGTGCAGCGTGAGGCTCAAAAAGTGGCGGAGGCGGCTTACAAGCTGGCGCATCCCGAGCCTCCTCCACCTCCCGCGCATACAATCATCCAACTGTGGAAGACGCCGCAGGCAGACATCCAAACACTCAAACCGGAGGGCCAGCCATGAGCACACATTTTTTGATGTTTGGGGTCGTGGGCATGATCCTTAGCTGCTCGGGTGCCTTGAGAGCACAAACAGCAAGTAGCCCTAGTGAGGGCTTGTGCGCTGTTCCGGGCACTTCGGCGGGCGTGATGCAAATCTGCTGGTGGGGCAAGGCTGGACGCAGCTACTTCTTGCAGACGAATCCGACGCTTCATCCTTTGACTTGGTCTTACGCGGATGTGGTGGAGACGGGTGCCAATTCCGTGCTCTCCTACAGTCTGGTTCAGAGCACAGCTCAGCGGATGTTTGTGCGGCTCGTCTATACGGACTCCCCCAACGGCGGGAATGCGGCGCTGGCGGATTTTGACGGTGACGGCCTTACCAATGCCCAGGAGGTGGCGGCGCTTGGCCCTCATAGCGATCCTTTCGTCGCGGACTCGGACTGGGACGGCTATTCGGACTCCGTGGAGGCCCTGGTAGGCACCGGGGCCAACAACCAGCAATCCAGCCCCAACACGAACCCGCCCAGCGGCCCGCTCAATCCCGATCCGGGTTACCGATATGGATTGCGACTGGATTATGCTAACAAATACATGTCGGCCACCTACTCCGGCTCCATTCCTTCCAGCGGAACCGCCTCACACAGCACCCAGGTATCAGCCCATCATGCCAGCAACCCGATCCAGTGGATTCAGCCATCTGCTACGGTCACAACCGGGAATACGACATCCGATCTCATCAGCCTGTATGAAGGCGCTGGCTTCTTGAGTCCTGCCTACCGTCTCTTCAATGGTTACAGCGGATTCTGGATGGACTGTAATTGGAGCTTTACAGACAACACGCAACTGGTGGGTGGAAATCGCTCCATCTCCAGTGAGACCAACCGGAACATGATAGAGGTGACAGTGAACGCGTCTCCAGGAGCGCCGGGGTGGGCGCGGCGTTCGCTGGTACTGCTGCTGTACGAATCTGGATGGACGACCAACTTCATCACCAAGGCCGGAAGGATCATGGTGACACCGCACAACCTCTTGGTAGACAATACGATAAAAGATCATGCCAAGGCCGGATCAGGCCCCGGACGCGTCGTTATCAGCCCTAAACTGGAGGCGGCAGGCAACGATGATGACCCCTCTTCGAACCGGATAAACTGGTTCCAGGATCTGCACGGCTACGTGTTTGATTTGGACATCGAGCCGGATGCCAATATGGCGGGCGTGATCGGTGACTTAGTGCCCTCAATAAAGCCGGACAGCCTAGTGCGGCATTTTGTGACACCGAAAAAGAGCGCCGAGCTACCGCAGGACCATGTGGAGCTGAAGGCGGGCGGAGTGAGCGCGGCGAACTTTACCACTTTTTTCGAATGGGATGGTGACGGTCAACAGGGCAGCGCCTCCAATCAATACAAGGTGAGCCGCGCAGAAACCGGCAGCGGCCCCAAGAAAGTGAAGATTAAGAGCAAGCAGACAGGTGACGTCGTGGCCGAGATGCATGTCTGGGTCGTGTGGTGCAGTTTTGGAACACCTATTGAACGGCCTCTACAAAAGTGGGCTGCAAATATTGTCTCCATGGATGGCACCTCAGGTCCAGGCTTTGCCATTCGGGGAGGATACGACTTTCGATGTGATATAATTCCACAGGGTGTTGTGTCTATGACGGAACTAGACCGCCCAGACTTATCTGGGCCACCAGAGTATAGTGGTGCCCGCATAAGCCCACCGGGCAAGGGTTCAATCCATTTTGCTAGTGGAGGCGATCTTGATAATGGTGTGGGCGCAAAATGGGATATGACCCGTATTGTTCGCTGCCATGTGTTAAATCCAAATCTAGTCCCAAAAGCGATGCTGTTGAACTCTAGTGGCGTGATGTTTCAGCTTCAACCTATCGCAGATGATTTTCCGGCTCAGTATCCAGCTCTATCAACGGTTATAGGAAACGACGATGCAGACGTTAGCGATGAATCAAACGTTCCTTATTCAAGCTATCAACCTGCGACTGATTTTGACCCACCTTCCCACAACGAAGGTGAGCTTTCCTCGACTGATTACCCGACAATAGGTCTGAGAAATGCAGGAGGCAGCAACGGAAATACCTTCGAGGTGCGATTTCACTTCAATGAGTTTGTTCGGATGTTGATCGGGCAGAAATGGTATGTTTGTTCTGCTTATAAAGAATGGAAACTGCACGCCTCATTCGTCCGTGTAAATGGTGCTTGGGGTGATGGACAATCCGCCTTAGAGCTCAACAACGCAGGATTTTAACGTCCCAATTTATGTCATACATCTTACGATCCAACTGCTTTAAGTTTTTGACCTTGGTGTTTGTTTTATGCGCAAACCTGCAAGCATTCGTCTCCAAGAAAAAGCTGACCGAATGGTCTGAGAAACACCCCCATGCGAATTCACTGGTGGGAGAGTTAGAATCCGCAATGCCAGGCAATAATTTGGAGTCTATTCGAGGGATTATGCGAAAAGTCTGGGATCAAGGTTTTCACCAGTTTGTGTATATCGCCGTCACAGAGGATACGAACAACGCCGTTATAGTAGCTGCGGCTGAGACAATTTCGGAATTTTCGCGAAGTGTAGAATCCGCAGAGTCGCTCTTGTTGGCTCTTGAGAAGTCAGAATGGGTACGGCATGTAGTCATGGAAAACAATGGTTACATCACGAGGGAGACTAAGCAGTCACTGGAGAGGGCGCTATGTAAGGTGATCGGTTTAGACATAGAGATCCGGTTAGAAAAACGCATTCCCTACGAAGTGTTAAAATCGAAGGTTGAGGAGTTTAAATCACGAGCGACTCCGACTCCGGCTAAGCCATTAATTCCTTTATCGCCCGCCGTGTCTAAGCCTAGCCCATTAATTTTAGCAACTCCCTTGTCGAGCGATGCTCCTATCGAAGAAGCAATGTTAGGTTCCTCGATGTGGTTAGTGACTATTGGGTTGTTCTTATGTGTAGCAGTTGGCCTTATCTGGAAAATGAGGCGGTCCAGGAAATAGCGGTCGTATAGCTTCATATCCGCACCTGTCAGCATGGCGTGGACGAAATCTTGCCGCGCATGATTTCCTCGCCATCCAATGCGGCCCGCAATCCCCCGCATGAGCGAAACCGTCCCAGCCGTCTCCGTCCGCCACCTCACCAAGGTCTTCAAAGGCACCTTGGTGAAGGGTTCGTTCACGGCAGTGAAGGACGTGAGCTTTGAAGTGCAGGCGGGTGAGGTGTATGGCCTCATCGGACCGAATGGCAGCGGCAAATCGACGACGATGAAGGCCATCCTGGGCCTGCTGGCGCCCACGAAGGGTGAGACGAGCATCTTTGGCAAATCAAGCACGGACGTGGCGAGCCGCCGTGATGTGGGCTTCCTGCCGGAGAACCCGTATTTCTACAAGCACCTCACCGGCCTGGAGACGTTGCTGTTTTACGGTCGCCTGTGCGGCCTCGGCGGCCAGAATCTCAAAGATCGGGCGCAAGACATGCTGAAGCTCACCGGCCTCGAATCGGCCGCAGATCGCCGCGTGGGCGGTTTTTCCAAAGGCATGCTGCAACGGCTCGGGCTGGCGCAGGCTTTGATTCATGATCCACGCCTGCTCGTGCTGGATGAACCAACCGCAGGCGTCGATCCCGCAGGCTCGCGGAAGATTCGCGATCTCATCCTCGAAATGAAGCAGCGTGGCCTCACGGTGCTCGTCACCTCTCACCTGCTGGAGCAGATGCAGGAGGTGTGTGACCGCGTGGGCATCATGGCCCACGGCAAGATGGTGCGCGAAGGCCGCCTCGATGATCTCACCGCCGTCGAGAACCAGACGGAAATCACCTTGGAAAATGCCAGCGCCGCGCTGCTGGCTCAAATCGAGCAGCTCGTGAAGGCCAACGGCGGCGGCGCGAAGCTCCTCAGCAGCGGCAAACCACGCACCACGCTCGAACGACTCTTCTTGGAGGCCACGGACGAAAAATCATGACCCCGGCCACGATCCAGCCTTCCGGCATCGCTTTGAAAATCGCCCGCGTCTGGACGCTGGCGCTCGCCACCGTGACGCAGCTCGTGCGGATGAAGATCCTCTTCTTCCTCGTGCTCTTCTGCGTGCTCGTCGTGGGCGCGGGTTTTGCCTTTTCGGTGATCAATCCCGAGCAGCAGCTCGGCCTCATCAAGACGGTGTCCCTCGGCGCTTTGCAGATCTTCAGCCTCGTCATCGGCATCGTGTCCACCGCCCTGCTGCTGCCGAAGGACATGGAGGACCGCACGCTTTACACGATCCTCTCGAAGCCGGTGCCACGCTTTGACTACCTCGTGGGAAAGCTACTCGGCGTGATGCTGCTCATCGGCGGTGGTCTGCTGATCATGGATCTGGTGCTCAGCCTGGTCATCTACACGCGACAGGGCATGGTGATGGAGGATGCGCTGCGGGCGCTGGAGTATGACGGCCAGGCCACGCCGGAGACCATCGAGCGGGTGAAAGCCATCGTGGCCCGGCAGGGACTCACCTGGGAGATGCACTGGGCGGTGTTCGCGATCTTTTTGAAGGCCTCGGTCGTCACCACGATGGCGCTGGTTCTCTCCTGCATCGCCAGCTCCACGCTCTTTACCATCGTCGTGTCCTTCTGCGCGGTGATCATCGGTCATGGCGAGCATCTGCTGCGCGAGTTTTTCTTCCATCCCTATCTCAGTGGCCATGCGGAGCGTCTCGCCGCGCTGGCGCTGGCGATTGTTTTCCCGGATTTGGCGCAGTTCGACATCGTCGATGGCGTGGTGAATGGTGCCAGCGTCTCCTGGTCCGCCGTGCTCGATATGAGCGGTATCGCGGCGCTTTACGTCCTCGGTTACATGAGCATCGCGCATCTGCTTTTCGTGGAGAAGGAGCTATGAAGCGGAAACTCCAGGCTCTCGCCGTCCTTCTGCTCCTCGGTGTGGTGAAGCTGCCGCTGGAGCAGCGTGTGACGCATGACCTGCGCAGCGCCAAGCTCATCGACGAGCCCGTTTCCGTCAGCGCCGTGGAAAGCATGGGGCAGAGCGGTCTCGCCGCGATTCTCGGTGGCGTGCGTGGTCTGGTGGCCAGCATGTTGCAGCTCCGCGCTTACACCGAGTTCAAACGGGTGAACTGGGGCCAGGTGGACAGCTTTTACCGCATCGTCACGCGACTCCAACCCCGCAATGCCACCTACTGGGATGAGGCTGCGTGGCACATGGCCTACAACGCCGCCGGTTTTTACCTCTACAACCGGGACAAGAGCGATGCCCGCAACAATGAAATCCGTGGCCAGCTCTACCACGAGCATGTGCAGCGCGGCGCGGCCATCCTGCGAGAAGGTTTGAAATTCTCCCCCGATGATCCGCACCTGTGGGAACGCCTCGCGGACATTTATTTCCGTCGCAGCTACGAGATGGCAAAGGCAGGCGATGCCTACCTGGAAGCTCGCAAGCGAGGCGCACCGATCATCACCCTCCATCTGGCCGCCTTTGCCTATGCCCAGGCTCCGCAGGACCCGGAAAGCTACCGCAAAGCCTACGACATCCTCAAAAAAGAATATGATCGCGGCATGAACACACCCGGCGTCATCGAGCACCTCAAGAACCTCGAAAACTGGCTCGGCATCCCGGCGGAGAAACGCATCAAAGAGGCCATGCCACAGCCCAAAGTGCCGCAAAAGATCCCCGGGCCGCGGAATTGAATTCGAGGCGCAGGATTCTCCAAGCCGCCGAACGATAGGAGCGGCGCTTTCCGGCGTCTTTTCCACGCATCATGACTCTCCGCGCCGTCACCTCATCGCTCCTGCTTGCCGCCTCAGCCTCCGCCGCAGGCAAGATGGACTTCAATCGCGACATCCGCCCCATCCTCAGCGACAACTGCTTCGCCTGCCACGGCTTCGACGCGAAAAAACGCAAGGGCGATCTCCGGCTCGACACGCCCGAAGGTGCCTACACCGCCATCGAAGGAGCCTTTCCGATCAAACCCGGCCAGCCCGAGGCCAGCAGCGTGCTCCAGCGCATCCTCACGCATGATGAAGACGAACTCATGCCGCCGCCGGAGACGAACAAGAAGATCACCGCAGCTCAAATCGACATCCTGCGCCGCTGGATCAAGGAAGGGGCGGAGTACAAGAAGCATTGGAGCTTCGAGGCACCTGTGAAAACAGCCCCGCCGAAGGTCAACGGTCCGGTCCGGAATCCGATGGATACTTTCATCCAAGCTCGGTTGGCGGAAGAAGGTCTCAAGGCAGCACCGGAGGCATCCAGAGAGACGCTCATCCGCCGCGTGACGCTCGATTTGACCGGCCTGCCGCCGACGCCGGAAGAAATTGATGCGTTTCTCGCCGACACCTCGGACCAGGCCTACGACCGACTCGTGGATCGCCTTTTGAAATCCGAACGCTACGGCGAGCACATGGGCCGCTACTGGCTGGATGTGGCCCGCTATGCCGATACGCATGGCCTGCATCTCGATAACGAGCGCAGCATGTGGCCTTACCGCGATTGGGTGGTGCGTGCCTTCAATCAGAACCTCCCGTTTGATCAGTTCACCATCTGGCAGCTCGCCGGCGATCTCCTGCCGAATGCCACGCAGGATCAAAAGATCGCCTCGGGCTTCAATCGCTGCAACGTCACCACCAGCGAAGGCGGTAGCATCAATGAGGAGTTCATCTATCGCTACGCCGTGGACCGCACGGATACCACGGTGGCCGTGTGGATGGGCCTGACCGCAGGCTGCGCCGTGTGTCACGATCACAAGTTTGATCCCATCACGCAGAAGGAATTTTATTCGTTGTATGCCTTCTTCAACAGCACCGCCGATCCGGCGATGGATGGGAATATCCTCCTCACGCCGCCGACCCTTCGTTTGAGCACACCCGAGCAGTCGAAGCAGCTCGCCAGCTACGACAAAGACATCACCACCACGCAGACCAAGCTCCGCGAAGCCATCGCCAAACTCAACTACACCGATCCCGCCACGCTCACGCCTCCGCCGCCCGTGCAGACGAGTGAGACGGTATGGTTCGAGGATGCTTTTCCCGCCGGAGCCAATCTCGGCGTGGCTGGCGAGCCGACGAAATTTGTCGCGAAAGAGGAAGGTCAGGTCTTCAGCGGCACCAAGGCCCTGAAACGCACTGCCACCGGCGTGGCGCAGGATTTCTTCTCCGCAGGCGGCAGCTACCAAATCCCGCCGAACGGCAAAATCAGCGTGCAGTGCTACCTCGACCCGAAGAGCCCACCGAAGGCTGTCATGCTTCAATTTCACACCGCAGGCTGGAATCACCGCGCCGTGTGGGGCGAGGAAGGTGCGATCCCCTTTGGCCAGGTGCGCACCCCGGAGCGAGTGCGTGTGGGCGTGCTGCCGGAAGCCGGCAAGTGGATGAAGCTCGAAGTCGCCGCCGATAAGCTCGGCCTCAAACCAGGCATCAAAGTCACTGGTTATGCCTTCACTCAGTTTGGAGGCACGGTGTATTGGGATCACCTCGCGATGAGTTCCCGGGTCGATCCCGCCAAAGATCCGCAGTGGTCGTGGAAGGTGTGGATCGAGAAGAACCAAGGTCGCCGCGTCGAAGGACTGCCGAATGATTTGCAAACGCTCGTGCGCGGCAAAAAAGCCGCCGAATGGCCTGAAGCAGAGGTGAAGCGCCTGAAGGAATGGTGGTTTGAAAACGAGTGCCAGAGCGCTCGTGAACTCGTCGATGGCGTGCGGGCCGAAAAGCTGGCGTTGGAGGCCAAAAAGAAGGCGCTGGAGGATCTCATCCCCGCCACCTTCATCATGGCCGATCTTCCGCAGCCGCGTGAGAGCTTCGTCATGGAACGCGGCCAGTATGACAAACCCAAAGACAAGGTATCCCACGGCACACCGGCCGTTTTTCCACCGCTGCCGAAACAGGATCGCTACTCCCGCCTCGACCTCGCCAAGTGGCTCGTGAGCAAGGAGCATCCGCTCACCGCTCGCGTGCAGGTGAACCGCCTGTGGCAGCAGTTCTTCGGCATCGGTCTGGTAAAGACGAGCAACGACTTCGGCTCCCAGGGCGAGCCGCCGAGCCATCCCGAGCTGCTCGACTGGCTCGCCGTGACCTTCCGCGAGAGCGGCTGGGACATGAAGGGCTTCGTGAAGATGCTGGTGACTTCGCACACGTATCGCCAGAGTTCTGAGTTCGTAGTTCGGGCTTTAGCCCGTTCCTCAAGCTCCGCAGACGGGCTAAAGCCCGAACTACAAACCGATCCCGAAAACCGTCTTCTGGCACGCGGACCGCGTTTCCGCCTCGATGCGGAGGTGGTGCGGGATTCGGCCTTGTTTGTCAGCGGGCTCCTGAATCCCAAAATCGGCGGCAAAGGCGTGAAACCCTACCAGCCGGAGAATGTGTGGGAGCCGGTCGCCTTTGGCGGCAGCAACACCAAGAACTATCTCCAGGACCACGGCGAGTCACTCTACCGCCGCAGCCTGTACACCTTCTGGAAGCGCACCGCGCCGCCACCGAACATGACCTCCTTTGATGCGCCGAACCGCGAAAGCTACTGCCTGCGCCGCGAACGCAGCAACACCCCGCTCCAGGCGCTCACGCTCATGAACGACGTGCAGTTCTTCGAGGCCGCCCGCGCCTTTGCCCAGCAGGCCATGAAGACCTCCGCCAGCACGGATGCCCGCATCACGCGACTCTTCCGCGCCGCCACCAGCCGCTTCCCCTCCGCCCAGGAGGCCGAGGTGATCCGCCAGACCTTCGATAAACACTTCGCCGCTTACACCGCGAAGCCTGAAGAAGCCAAAAAGGTCATCACCAACGGCGAATCGAAGCCTGACGCCTCACTGAACCCCACCGAACTCGCCGCGTGGACGATGATCGCCAACCTTGTGCTCAATCTCGATGAAGCGGTGGTGAAGTAGAGCAGCGACAGCTCACTTCTTCGGCAGCTCCGTCTCGATCACCTCGCCGCCGCTGGGGATAACGAGGCCGTCACGCACCTGCTCAAAGCTGCGACCTTGAATGCTGGCGTGGATGTAGAGCTTCTGTTTGCGGGCTTTGAGGCGCTTGAGCACCTTGTCCATCATCTCAGGCGTCACTTTGTCCTGAAAATCGGCGAACCAGTAGATGGCATCGGCCTGCTCAACTTCCTTGCTCATGAGCGCCGTCCACGCGTAGGTGATACCGCAGAAGTCGATGTACCAGGTGTTTTTGCGCTTCGACATCATCTCATAGATGTCTTTGAGCGGCATCGGCACGCTGGGATCGTATTTGAGCTTTCGCCGGTCCTCCATGGGCATGTTGAGCGGCGTCTTGCCCTCCCAGATCTGCCAGTAGGTTTTGAAGTCCTCCTCCGTGGTGAGGATGGTTTTATCGAGCGCCTTGTTCTTCGGCGATTCCGGCGTGAGGCCGCAGCCGAAGTAGAGGACGAGGTTGCTACCAAAGGCCACCTTATCGAGTTCCTTGGTCACGATGGGCAGGTAACGGGTCATCGAGCGGGACACATCCATCACCACGGCGATCTTTTTCACGTCCTTCAGCTCCATGCCAAACATGAAGATCGGCTTGAAGGTCATGCCGCCCATCCCGCCCATGCCGGTGCCACTGCCAAAGCCGCCTCCGCTTCCTCCACTGCCAAAGCCAGCGCTTCCCAGCTTTCCTCCGCCCATCATGCTGCCCATGTCCGGCAGGGCGATGGCATCCATCGGCATGTCCGGCAGCGTCACATCCGCCACGGCATTCACCACCACTCGCTGCATCGGCAGCACCTTGCTGATCTTCTGCCGCTGCTTGACCTGCACCTTCTCCGCCAGATCCGCACTGGCCTGTGCCCCCTGCTGCGTGCCGCCGCCCGGCAGGAAATCCACCTGCTTCGGCGTCATCTGCCTCACGATGAAATAGGAGGCCATGAAGAGCAAAATGCCCGCGTGAAGCAGGAGGCTCAGAGTCAGTGATCCCACGCCGATTTGCCGCCAGAGCCGGATGAAGCGATTCGGCCTCCTCGCCGATGCCACCACCGGAGCGTGAGCTGGCTCCTCCACCGCGATCGCGGCCACCGGGATGTCTTCGTCGTCTGGCATAGGAATCGGCTTTAACGCCAGCAAGACGCCCGCGTATCACTTTTCTTGGGATGTGCATCCCAGATAGCGCCCCGTGCGAAAACGCCCTTCCCAAAGACCGTTCAAGTCGGTAGCCTTCACCCTCCAGAACGCGTGCTGGTTTTTTTCTCGCCCACCTTTATGCTCCACTCATGCACACCATCACTGATCCCATGCAGCAGCCGCTCCGGCGGGTGGTGGGTCGTGCCGCGACCGCAGCGGACCGTCTCCGCCAGGTGGAGGACATGCAGCTCTTTCTCACTCAACTAGTCCCCCATGCCGATCTCCGAGGAACAGAGCCAGAGCCTTTCCCAATACGGAAAGTTGTTGGTCGCGCTCAGCGCAGCGGGGATTGATTACGCCGTCGTCGGTGGCCTCGCTGTCATCTTCAATGGCTACCCGCGTTTCACGCTCGATGCGGATGTCATCGTCGAGGATTCATCGGAAAACATTGAACGTCTCCTCGCCGTGCTACGCGACTGGGGCGAGGGCTGGGCTCGCGAGCTGACGCTCGAAGACTTCACGCCGGAGGAGGGAGCCGTGCGAGTGGCGGAGGAGTTTGAACTCGATCTCTTCACCCGTCTGCGAGGCCTCTCTTGGCGGGATTTTCAGCCGCGACTGCGCTTTCTCGACCACGCAGGTATCCGCATCCCCTACCTTGGCCCTGAAGACCTCATCCACTGCAAAGCCGGCTCCGTCCGTGAAAAGGACCAGCTCGACGTCATCGCTCTCCACAAGATCATCCAACAAAACATCACCCAACCATGAAACGCCTCCTCCTCTGCCTGCTGGCTTCGTCATTCGTTCTTACACATTCGTCATTGGCCGAAGGCCCCTTGCGCGTCTTCATCCGCGCTGGCAAAAAATCCCACGGTCCCGGGGCGCATGATTTCCCGCAGTTTTTGAAGGAATGGGTACCGATGCTCAATGAACGCGGCGCCAAGTGCGAGGGCGGCATGGAATTCCCGACGAAGGAGCAGCTCGATAAGACCGACGTGCTCATCCTCCACGCTCAAGAAGCCGGAAACATCAAGATCGGCGATGAGCGGAAGAATTTGATGGAGTTCCTCGCCCGAGGCGGTGGTATCGTGACGATCCACGCGGCGGCGGTGTCGAAGGACCACGACTGGTTCAAGACGATCATTGGCGGTTCATGGCACTTCGGGCAGACGAAGTGGTTGGAGGCGCCCATGAGCCTCTACTTCACCGATCATGACAACGCGATCACGAAGGACATCAGCAACTTCGACATCGACGACGAGATCTACTACGACATGGACCTGCTGCCCGAGGCCAAGATCCTCGCCGCCGCCTACACGCCGAACACCCCGCAGCTCAAAGGCGGCAACAAAGAAGCCCAGGCCCGCGCCGCCGAGGCCGTGGCGAAGAAGAAGGCCGTGAACATCTACGACATCCAGCCGCAGGTGTGGACCTATGAGCGTGAGTGTGGTGCAGTCGTCCCGACTGCTTCTGAAAAACCCGCAGCCGGGACGGCTGCACCACATTCCACCTATCGCGCCTTCACCTGCATCCCCGGACATTACCATCGCAACTTCAGCCACAACGGCATCCGCACCCTGATCCTGCGCGGCATCGCCTGGGCCGGAAAGCGAGAGAACATCGACGAACTCTGCAAACCCACCGAGCTGGGCGATGCACTGCGCTACGTCGAGGGCGGCTGCCCGAGCCCGCAGGAGCTGCCGAAGGCACTCGAAGTGCATCCCGAGTTTAATCTCTCGCTGGTGGCCTCCGAGCCGCTCATCAACAAGCCCATGAACATCGACTGGGATGAAAAAGGCCGCCTGTGGGTCGTCGAGACGCCCGAGTATCCGAACGGCCTCCGCCAATCGAATGTGGACGCGTGGAAGGACAGCGGTGCCAACCAGCCAGGCCACTACGACCGCAAACCGCTCGATTGCGTCTCCATCCTCTCCGACACGAATGGCGACGGCGTCATGGACAAGAAAACCGTCTTCGCCGATGAGATCGAGCTCGCCACCAGCAGCGTGTTTTACAAAAACGGCGTCATCGTCTGCGCCGCGCCCGATGTGTGGTTCTTTGAGGACACGAACGGCGACGACAAAGCCGACAAACGCACCAAGCTCTACACCAACCTCGGCAATCGCGACACGCACGCCGTTATCAACAACATGCGCTGGGGCCTCGACGGTTGGGTTTACGCCACGCACGGCTATTCGAGCACCGATGACGTGAAGTCCGGCGATGGCAGCAAGGGTTTCGGCCCCATCGGAGCCGGTGTCGTGCGTTTCAAGCCGGACGGCAGCGCCTTTGAGCAGTACGCCAGCCGCGGTGGCAACACCTGGGGCCTCGACATCACCAGCGACGGCCAGGTTTTCTACACGCAGCCGACGAGCGGCAATCATTTTATCCACGTCGTGCTGCCGGAGTATGTGCTGGCCAAAGGCAAGCTGCCCGGCGTCATGGGCACGAACGGCATGCTGCCGAAAGAGCCAACGTATCCCGCCATGCATTGGGAGCAGCAGGCCTATGTGCAGATCGACCAGGTCGGCAGCTACACCGCCGCCGCCGGTTGCGCCATTTATGAAGGCGGTGCCTGGCCCGCGAAGTGGAACTACGGCTACTTCACCACCGAGCCCACGCTGAACATCGTCAGCCACTTCATGGTCGTGCCCGATGGCGTCACCTACAAAGCCAAGCGTGAGCCCGGTCGCGAGCAGACCGAGTTCATCCGCAGCCAGAACCTGTGGTTCCGCCCCATCGAGAATCGCGTCGGCCCGGATGGTGCGCTCTACATCGTCGATTTCTGCAATCAGGCCGTCATTCACAACGACACCCGCGGCCCCACCCACGGCCCCGCCAACGCCGCCGTCCGTCCCGACCGCGACCACTACTACGGCCGCATCTGGAAGGTGCAGCACAAGGAGGCGAAAGCGCCCGCCGCCACGGCGTATCGCAACAAGCCAGAGTCCAAAGGTGCTCAAGGTAGCCAAGCTCTGCGGGCCTACGAAGCCGCCAAACAAAGCACTAACGCCGACAAGCTCCTCCAAGACTTCGCCGCTGCTCAAGATGACTGGACCCGCAGCGCTCTCATCGCCGCCGCTGCCGACAAACCCGCCGAAGTCATCGCCGCTGCGCTGTCTTCCTCGTCTCCGGAGTCGCTGTCCAACTTCGTCAGCGCTCTCCTTCCCGCCGCGCTGCCCGCGAATGCCGAAAAACTCATCACCGCGTGCGCCAACGCCGATGCGAAGGCTGATCCGGTGAAAAACGCCATCCTCCGCGGCGTCGCTACGAGCATGAATGAAGCTCCAATGATGTCTCCGGCGCTCACGGAGGCTTTGAAGAAGCTTCTCGGCCAGCCTTCGCTCGCCGCGGCTACTCTGCCGCTCGTGACGAAGTGGGACAAAGGCGGTGTGCTCGCTGCCGAGGTCAAAGCGCAACTCGACAAGCTCAGCGCCACGCTTTCGGACAACGCCGCGCCCGTGGAAGCACGTGTGAGTGCCGCGAAGGGTCTTGTGGCCGTTGGAGGTGCTTCGCAGGAGCTTGTAGTTCGGGCTTTAGCCCGTTCTGATGCGCCTGCACCGCTTCAAGCCGCCATCATTGCCGCTTTGGATGAGAGCGGTGCGGTGAGTGAACTTGCTCCCTCCCTGAGCGGGCTGAAGCCCGAACTACAAACGAAAGCCTTCGAAGCCATGCTCAAACGCCCCGAGGCCACCGGAGCCCTTCTCGATGCCGTGAAGGCCGGCAGCATCGACCGCGCGATTTTTGCCCCCGGTGATGTCGCACGCCTGCGCTCGCATCCGAACAAGCAGATCGCCAAACGGGCGAACGACCTCTTCAAGGTCAACAACGCCGCGAAGGATGCCATCATCGCCAAACTGGTGCCGGAGGTCGGGAAGCCCGGCAATGTGGCGAATGGCAAAATACTCTTCACCGCCGCCTGCGCCATCTGCCACAAGCTCGGCGACATCGGCGTCGCCGTCGGGCCGCCGCTGGATGGCATGGGCGCACATGGACCGGCCGAATTGCTCATCCACATCGTCGATCCGAACCGCGAGGTCGATCCCAGCTTCTGGGCCTTCAACATCACCACGAAGAAGGGCGAAGTGCTCCAGGGCGTCGTCACCAGTGAAAACAACGCCACCGTCACGCTCGCCACGCAGGTCGGCGTGCGCGAGATCGCGAAGAGCGACATCGACAAGCGCGAAAACACCCGCCGCAGCCTCATGCCAGAGGGCCTCGACGCCCTCGGCCCTGAGCCGTTGCGCGACATCCTCGCCTTCATCTGCGGCGATGCGATGAAGCAGTTCCGCATCCTCCATCTCGCCGACGCTTTCACCGCCGACAGCCGCGACGGCGTCTTCGCCAGCGCGAAACCCGAAGGCGGCCGCGTGAAGCTCAGCAAATTCGGCAACGTGAAGGTCGAAGGCGTGCCCTTCTTCATCCAGGAACCCACGAAAAGCTCCACCGGCGGCAATTTGATCGTCCTCAAAGGCGGCCCCGGCAAAGACAACCACTCGCAGACCTTCCCCACAAAGGCCGAGGTGGCCATCAACGTCGCCGCGAAGCGTCTGCAACTCCTCAGCGGCGTGTCCGGCTGGGGTTTCCCCGCTGTGCGTGATGAAGCGCCCGCGCTGAAAGCCACCGTCGTTTATGAAGGCGGCGAGAAGGAGGAATTCACCTTCCTCAACGGCATCCACTTCAGCGATTACATCCGCCCCGTCGAAGTCCCCGGCTCCAAAGGCATCGAAGGCCTCGCCGACGGCCAGGAGCCGCGCCTCCTCACGCTCGAACTCACGAAGAAAGCCGTCGCGAAGACTTTGATCCTCGAAAGCCCTGCGGGGAACAAGACACCGCCCGTCATCATCGCCGTCACCGCTGACATCGAAGGCAAAGGGCCGAAGGCACCAAGTGATGCGGGCACTCCTGCCCGCAAAGGCAGCGCCCCCAATGCGGGCAAGAGTGCCCGCACCACTCCCGAAACCGGCCCCAAAGAAGGCGGCAAAGGCGATGGCCCGCTCGTTCCCACTGCTCCCGTGCAGTGGGAAGCTGGCAAAACGCGCATCCTCGTCATCGGCGGCGGTTCCTCGCACAACTTCAAAGACTTCTTCGGCACCACCGATGTCGCCACGCTCAAAGCCGCCGGCTTCACCGTCCACTACACCGAAGACCGCGATCAAGCCGCCGCCGAACTCGCCAACGCCGACGCCGCCATCATCAGCGTGAACCGCAAATTTTTCGACACCGCCGCCTATCGCAAAGCCCTCTTCGATTTCGCCGCCGCGGGCAAAGGCATCGTCATGCTGCATCCCGGCACCTGGTATGGCTTCGCCGGCTGGCCGGAGATCAATCGCGACATCGTCGGCGGCGGTGCTCGTGGTCATGACAAGATCCATCCGTTTGAGGTCAAGAAGGTCAAAGGTCATGAAGTCATGGCTGGCGTGCCAGAAACCTTCACCGTCGAAGACGAACTCTACTACGTGAACGCCGAGCCAGACAAAATCCCCGAAGGCACCGCCTCCATTGAAGTCCTCGCCGAAACGAGCAACAGCGACAAATACCAAAAGCCACATCCGAGCGTCTGGATCACCAAACACCCGAAAGCCAAGATCGTCGGCCTCGCCCTCGGTCACGACGCCCGCGTGCATGATCTGAAGCCCTACCAGCAGCTTCTCATCAACGCCGCGAAGTGGACGAGCGGAAAATGAGAGAGTGGCTGTCGGACGGGTCTGACAGGTTGGACTCGTCTGACATGCTTCGATGGTCAATCAAAGCTGCTCGCTGCTTTCGCCTTCTCGACCCAAAGCCAGCATTTTCCCGTTGATGCATCGCGGGTGGCTTTGATACAAGGTATCGCATGAAGAAAGCCCGCGCCCTCCTGCTCTTTTTCGCACTGACGCTTACTCCAGCCTACGCCCGCACCTTCACGGACAACGCGGGACGCAAGGTCGAGGCCGAGCTGGTGGCCGTCGAAAACGACTCCATCCGCATCCGCCGGGCGGACGGCCAAGTCTTCACCCTGCCCCTGGCCACGCTTTCCGCTGCCGATCAGACTTTTGTGCAGCAATGGCAGGCCAGGACTCCGATGGCCGCGCCGGCTGCTGCAAAACCCGCAGCGTCTGCCAAGGACGCCGAGGCCGAGCAACGACGCATGCTGCGCATCCTAGAGGATTTCATCGGCCAAAATTGGCATGACAGCACCGCGCTCCGTTGGGAAAACCTTCCTATTCTGCGCCTGAACTCAAAAGACCCAGAACTCGGAAAATATGCCGAGGAGACCTTCAAGGACATCTGCACCACCGCCGGCCTGAAGGCCGCCCCCGGTGAACGCATCTGCGAAGTTCACATCGGCCCGCACGAGATCATCAAAAAACTCGTCACCAAAGAAAAGACCGGGATGAGCGTGCGAGATGGCATCGTCTATTTTGTCAATTGGGATGACCAAAGAATGCCCGAGCGCACGGTGCTGATGCTCAGCTCGGACAAATTTCCGCCGGAGAAGTGCCAAGCCCTCCTCATCTCCTATATGCTGGCGACATTTGGCCTTTTTTGGACCAAGGAAATCGAGCCAACTGAAATGTCCTGCCTGAGCTATTATGACTCCGACGCCCAGAAAATGTCCGATCTCGATCGCAAGCTCCTCGCCTTCTTTTACCAGCATGTCCCCAATGGGGCGAATCGAAGCGAGCTAAGGACCATTTTTCGCAAAGAGTGGCAGCCGTGACCACAGGAGAAAATGGAGGCGAGGGCGGGAATTGAACCCGCGCTTCGCCAAGGGTTGTTTGAGGAAATTCAGGGAAGTCTGAAACCCTTGATTTACAAGGGTTTGAGCGATTCGTGTATTTCGTTGGACATGCCCAAATTGCAAACGATGTTCTTACTCTCGTTCTTACTTTATTGAAGTCATGGCATCGGTTTGGAAGCACCCCAACTCCCCTTACTGGACAGCTTGTTTTACAGACAAGGCTGGGCGGCGAAGAAAACGTTCCACAAAGGAAACCAACCAGAGGAAGGCGTTGAATCTGGCTCAAGAATATGAGGATGCGTCCAGGAAGCGCCGCACATTCACTCAAGTGCGTCAGGTTCTGCAAGGTCTTCACCAGGAAATCACCGGCGAAGAATTGAAAACCGTGAGTGTGCGTGAACATATTGCGAATTGGCTAGCGGAGAAAAAAGACGAAACAAAGCCTGCGACCATGCATTTCTACGGGTCGAGCACCACGAAGTTTCTAAACTTCTTGGGCGATCGCGCCGATCAGGAAGTGTCGTCAATCACTCGAAAAGACGTCATGGCCTATCGCAAGATCTTGGCAGCTTCTCTGTCATCAACGAGCACGAACCAGAACATCAAGTGTCTGCGCATGGTTTTCAAGACTGCTAGGCGCGAGGGGTTAACGTCCGAGAACCCTGCTGAGTTCGTGGAGGCGGTAAAGAAAAAAGGAGGTTACGAAAGACGGCCATTTACGATTCCTGAACTTCAGGCTGTCATGCGTGTTGCGGACCCAGAGTGGCAGTCGATGGTGCTGTTTGGTATCTACACCGGACAAAGACTGTCAGACATCGCGGGCCTGACTTGGGCCAACATTGATCTGAAGAACCAAGTAATTCGATTGGAGACTGCGAAAACTAGCAAGAGCATGAAGATCCCAGTAGCGCCTCCGCTCCTTCGCCACCTAGAAGGAATGCAGTTCAAGGGAAAACCAGATACGCCAGTGCATCCTCGCGCTGCAACAACACTGAACAAGAAATACAAAACTAGCACCTTGAGCAATCAGTTCGCGAATGTTTTAGCGGACGCAGGCTTCCGCAAAAAGGTGAGCCATACCAAGGAGAAGGAAGGTCGTAGCGGATCAAAACAAGCAGCACAATTGTCTTTCCATAGCTTGCGTCATACAGCCGTCACGATGCTGAAGGAAGCAGGCATTCCCGCTGCGGTCGTCATGGAAATGATCGGACACGACAGCAAGCAGATGAGCGAGCACTACACTCACGTTGGTCCTGAAGCCATGCAGAAGGCGGCTGATGCACTACCTGACTTCTTGCCCAAGAGGACTTGAACTGGATGGGACGAGCCGCACACTGAGGTGGATACCGAAGACACAGATTTTAACCCGCACAACCAAGGAGCCAGAAGTCATGACAATCGAAGATCTGCTCCAATCGAAGGTACTCGCAGAGGAATATCGAATTGCGAGCGCCTACATCGAAAAGAATGGAACAGCTGACCAGCGTAGTGAGCTTGCCGAGCTCGAAATGTTGAGGAAGGTCCTTGAGTGCGCTCAACTGATGTACAAGCTTGAAAAGCTTTTGTGCGAAGTTGCGGAGTATTCCGAGGAAGGTGAACAGCACGCGGCAAAGGGCTTTCTCGATATGGCGCAAAGGTCTATAGGACGGCTCAAGGCATTCAAACCATCAACCCTCCAAAAGGTGGCTTGTGATGAGGAGTTTTGGCCTATGCTGGTGATGAAGGACCCACCCGACGCCATGCAAACAGCTCAGGCGAGGTATCTAAAGAAGATTGGCCTTGGAGGAAATATAGATTTTAGCGTCCGTTCGCTTTGGAAAAAGACTACGAAAGCAAAGTTTGTTGCCGGTCTTCTATATCAAGCCATCCAAGGGCAAAGAGCAGTGAGATCCATACCGAAGGACTCCTCCTGGAATGAAGCCCACACTCAGATCAATAATGCAGCATCCAGATCAATGCTAACGGCATGGCGCGAGTTAAAAGGCAATTTCAAGAGTGATCCAGTGAATGGAGAGAACTTTGTCCGCCAGTTGAATGAGTTGCCCGATTTCAGCAAAGAGACATTTGATGAATGGTACAATTGTTGCATGTCCTTGCTCGTCTTCATCACAGACGGTAAATTCCACGAGGAGCGGCATGGACTATTCTCTTTGGGAAGCGCTAGGAGCAAAGCAAAAGGAGCGGACTACAAGAAAGCTCCTGGCCACTTACGAGAGGGCATCAAGACGGCACTCAAGAAGGCGTTGCGCTCTCTTTTGCCAATTCCCTCCTGAAATAGTCAAAATAGATGGGAAGGCGACAATCGATAGGACGGCAGGGTGCGCCGTCCTATGACAAACAAAACTCAATCAAACGACGGCGCACCACATCCAGCAACGGCTGTTGGGGCAGCAACTCAAGATTCACAAACCTCACCCCCAGCTCATGACGATTCAGGAGCAGTCCTTGCTCAAGGTGCGGACGACCTGGACGACCCTGAGCAAAAACTCGGCTCAAATCCATCCAAGACTACTGACCCAATTGAGGTAGAGTGTGGCCACCTAATCATCGTTGACGGCGATAAGGTCAGCATCAATCAGCCGGCGTTCGCGGCCAAATACGTCAAGGTCAGGAATGCCGCGTATTCGGAGCAGGATGGACAACACTACACGTTCAATGCCACGGAGGGAATTTGGTGCAAATCGACGCGCAAGGCCGCAATGTGGCGCGTGGGTGCGTTCCTGAAGGACGTAGCCGATGAGATGAAGGTGCCTGAATTGCTGCCCAAACGGACACCAGCATTGCTGAGTGGCATCCTTCAACTCGTCGAAGGGCGTGCACCTATGGGAATCTCACCACCTCCCTCGGCCAAACTTGTGCCTGTAGCGAATGGGGTCCTGGACCTGTCGGGGCTTAAACCTGTGCTTCGTTCTTATCGTCAAGAAGATTGGTTCACGCACAAAGTTCCAATCGCATACGTTGAAGGGGCAAAGTGCGAGCGTTACCTCAACGACCTGATTCGCCCGGCACTCCCCAATGAAGACGACATCAATCTTCTTCAGCGTGACTTGGGGCGGCAACTCGTGGCTGGCAACGATGCCCAAACAATCAGTGTCATTTTTGGTGAAGGCGGGTCAGGCAAAAGTGTCTTGGTTTCAATCCTGGAAACCTTGCTTGGACCTGCCAACTTTGGCTATCTACGGAGTGACAAACTCAACGGTCGATTCGAAACCCATGCATTTCACGGTAAATGTACGCTCGTTGGCAAAGATGTGAAGCCCGACTACCTCGACAAAGATGGAGCGGCGATGATCAAGTCTTTGACCGGAGCAGACCGCATTGAGTCCGAGAAAAAATATGGCGGCAAATTTACACTGCGTGGCGGCTTTTACGTCCTCATCACTGCTAACAGTAGGCTTCCAATCAAACTCCAGGGTGATGCAAGTGCTTGGCGTCGTCGCCTTGTCTGCTACAATTTTAGCCGAGAAATTCCTGTTCATCGCATTCCCAACTTCGATGAAGAACTAAATCGCACAGAGGGCGAAGGCATTCTCGTGTGGCTTGTCGATGGGTATATGGCGCACCAGAAGGAGTTGGCTGAACATGGCACGCTGAAGCTCACTGAAGCGCAGCAGAAGCGTGTTGATGACTGGATCATGGAGTCTGAGGGCGAGCGTGCCTTTGCAAGGATGCGCATTTCCAAGGGACCAAGCACTCTGGCGGTGGAGGAGATCTGGAACGAATACACGCAGTTTGCCCGAGATCGAGGCTGGCTCATCCCGTCAAAGCAGAAGTTTTTCACCAAGCTGCCAGAGGTGATGCTTGACCTGTTTGGAGCGGAGCGGGACAACCACATCATGCGCAATGGTGCAGCGGTGCGCGGATTCAAAGGCGTGGCCTTCAAGAATGCCGAGGTCGCAGTCTAACAAATTCACTACATGCCTAAATCATGAAGACGAAACAGAAACGCAAGTCGGGTCAGACTCGTGAATTGCATCTCAAAGAGTGGGACTTTTCGAGTTGCCCAGACGATCAGCTTCACTGGTGCTCAGTGTATGAGCATAGCCGCGACAACGATAAGGTAGTGGACGCCGTAAAGCACTTCAGGGCCAGTGGAGCTTGGCGCGCTGAGGATAGAGTCCTGTTTCCGGATGAACGATACAGGCGCATGGCTGAACGCGTCTTTGAACTGTTCCCTGAATTCCCGCTGACGCCATATCTTCTGATCTCGCCAATCGAACGCAGAAGAAGATGCGTGGAGCTTAGCGAACTGCGGTCTGAACTCGTCGTGTACGTCATTAAATCGGAGGTAGCCGTCTAAGCCATGATCACCTTTCCAAAAGGGTTCAATTTTGATCCCAAGACACGCATGGTCTCTGGAATCGCGGGCGACATCTTTTCCTTCGAGGGTGTGGACATGGATCTCGCACCACCCTCTGTTCTGATGGTTGATTCCATTGCATCGAAGAGCGACGTGAAGAACGCGACTGAGAGAATCGACGTAAAGGGACGGAAGGGGATGCGGCGTTCTGGGCCTGCGCTGAAGGAACTCGGGTCGCTGCGTCTTCTTCAGCGATTTGGCAATGCGGAAGCAGCTCGTGACTTTGCCGAACAACATAAGCTTCTGAATGTGTCGAAGTGCTCATTCTACCAGGACGACTCTCAATGGTGGCGGGCCAAATCTAAGGCGTTGAAACGAATTGCCGAAGTGATGCGCGGTCTCCTCTAAGCCCGTTGTAACGGGGCGTTAGCGAGATTGGTTCACGACCACTGACACGAAGAGAGGTCGTTCTTGGTGCCATAGTAATGTGATCTGGATGGGCGAAAACCCGCTCGCCATGAAGAACCCGATTCAACATCACACAAGCAACAACTCAGAGACCTCGTCAGAAGCTGCAGGACTCCCTTCCCCGAAATGGATTCAATTACCGAAATCTGGCACACGCTGTCCTGTAACGGGTTTGTCCAGGTCGGCAATCAATGCGTGTATTTTGCCAACTGAGGCCAACGGGTTCAAGCCACCGGTAAAGAGTCGATCCATCAAGAGTCACAGGTACGCCACCAGGGGTGTACGTCTCGTGAGCCTCGATTCCCTTTTGGCTTTCATCGAGGATCAACCATCCGGCATCCAGGCTGATAAAGCCCAAGCCTAACAATTTTTGATCGGTCTGGGGTCGAGTGATTCCTGCCAATCGAAACACTGCCAGCTGTGTTAGCTGGCGCATAACGCACAACACACAACAATACCATGGCAAAAGAAACAATACCAACGCCGGCCAAAACGGCATATCAGCAAGTCCTGGAGGCTCAGGATGAAGAGAACCAATCCATTGCGACTAAACTCGTCGATGTGCTTCAAAGCATTCAACGCCTTGAGAAAATCGGTGGAACGCAGGATTATTCCACGACCATCATGGAGGCTTTGAAGGCCTTCGATGGCACGGTGAATCTTACATTCCTTGGAATGGTCCTTCCAGATCACGCACTCCTCACGGCAGCGCGCAAGCAACTCGCCGAGAAAGGCATGATCATCGAAATCCAGGAGAAGAATCGCAAGATTCTGAAGCTGGCAACTGCGTCCTAACAACAACAGGGCCGTCAGCACTCACCACGTTGGCGGCCCCCTACTTTGCTACCCACTATGAACGAACAATCATTTCCAAACGACGGGCCATTGAAAGCCCTCCGGGCGCTGTCAGCTCTCCACTCTTATTGCTGGCGTATTTGTCGTAGAATTACAGACGACACTCTTGCTCTCCAGGCACTCACCGTTGGCCTGCAGGAGCATAATATCACACCCCCAACCGACGATACAGCTATTGAGCTACTGCAACGTTTTCGTGCTGCAGTGACGGACAGCAGCATTGCCGAAGATCTCGAATTTGAACGTTTTGGCATCGAACAGGATATTCTAACCCGCGAAGCGGAACTCAGGATGATGGAGACTTTCGGCCAGCTCAGCGCCGTCTCTCCTCTCCCTGTCGGGGGCCTGAGTGCTGACCAGTTTTTATGCCATCTCTACCCCAACAACGAGACCGTGCTGCTTTATCCGTCATCCAAGAGTAAGAAGCCTGATACTTGGTGGCCTGACCTGGCAGATAAATATCGGATTTCCCATCTGTGGTTTCGACCGCTGCCATTGAAAGATCCGTACGACGAACCGCCGAATCTGAAATCCGAGTCCGTCGGTGCATGGAGTTTCGCGTGTGCAGTCTTTAGTAGTGCCGAGTTGAAAATGCTGACGCCGACGATCATTGCTGGCGAACTTCCTGTGCGCTCTGTTGTGGGCCTCGCAGATGGCAGGGCTAGCATCGTGTTCTCCATTGATGCTGAGACAAAGGAGGAATGGGCGGTGCACTGTCGCGCATTACGCAAACGTCTTGAGGATCTAGGCGTGAAGGTGGCTTCGTTCCGCTATGACTGGCTGGCTCACCTGCCATGTGCGGCGTACGGCAATAAACTGGTATTCCTCGCGCCATGAAAATACCACCTCTACCATACGCAACTTCGTCGGAGGACCTGGAAGCGAGAAGGGCTATCCACAATCAGACGTGGGACAGCCTCTTGCAAGCTCGGCTCCAGTCTCTGTGTGTCGCAGCACCAACCCTGAACAGTATGTCGCTGTCCCATTAGCCAAATCTCGTGCTCCGGCGGAATGCCGCACTCCTCTTCGCGCATACCTGAGAAGGACTAAATCCACACTTCTATTGACCATGTCCAAACACCAACTCCCCGAATCGCATTCAGGGTGGCCATTACCGATAGACCCTTCGACGCCTATCCCAAGTCACAGGCCAAATAATCCGATCTTAAAAGCGGCAACACCATCAGTTGTCACAAAGATCAGTGAGCGTCCCTTAGAAGCGAGGTCTCAGACCAATCTATCCATTGCAAAAGGTGAGGATAAAAAAGAGCCCACGCTACATTTTTATCCTCGAGAAATTGCGAAGACATTGAATCCCAAGCAGCCTGATGTCGCTGGGGCAGTGATACTCTTCAGTCTCTCGCTCTGGCAGGCAAACAGCTATAAGCAAACACTCATCAACGGAAAACGGCACAGCTTCCGCAGTCTGACAAATTTAGAGAAAGACCATCCCTACTTCACAAGGGAGGCTATTCACAAGACACTTAAACGAATGGAAGAGAAGCTTGGTGATGAATTTCACATCCACCGCGACAAGAAAGTGCTGCACTTTTCCATCGGTGAAAAGACATTGAAGCTTTTGAAGAAGGCAAAAGTGAAACCCAAGAGGCAGGAGGATTTCAATATAATGAACAGCTTTTACGTCGACGATGCAGTCAAAACAGGCGACGTAAGATCAGCCGTCCTGCTTCAAAACTTAAAGCACGCTTTGAGTCACTTCATCGATCCCAAGCGTGACTTTCATGGCAATCGGTATGCCCAAATGAGTCCGAAGAAATTGAGCGCAATTCTCAATTACTCAGAAGATACGATTTCCAGATTGCTCAGTCAAATGTGCAGCAAGGGTCACATGATACGACATCCAGATGGCTCACCATTTTATAGCATTCCAGAGGGGTTCATCGGTTCGGAAAAAGCACCGAAAGCTGAAAATGGTCCACCCGCAGAAGTACACAGCAAAACCGCAGAAGTACACACCCGACCCGCAGAAATACACAGTCAACCCGCAGAAGTACACAGCGAGCAACATAGCAAAGCGCTGGAACCATTGAAGAATAAGGGATTCAACGATGATGCCAAAGTGACATGTATCAATGAATGTATAAACGGATGTGGAACTGAATGTATCAAGGATAGAGATATGGCATTTGCGGCTACGCCGAAATGCCAAGCCTCTCAAACTTCAAAAGGATCGGTTTTTTTGAGTGCACTTGCAGAAGCGATACTTGCAAAGATGCGGTCTATCAAAGCCAAGCTCAAGGCTCATTCATGGACGATTTGTTCAGACCTGCATTATGAACACTACGCTGACATCTATGAACTACCTTATGAGATCGTGTCAGATCAGGAGCATGATCGTCATGCCAATATTGAGGAATCTGTCAAAATAACCAAAGATGAGTTCCGGCATCGAAAAATGAAAGTGGACAAAAATGACATCGAGAAGATACGTCAGTTTTTCCGGGATAACCCTCAAGCTGACTCATATATACTCGTCGACATTATCAATGTGATGATTAACGGCCCTTTGACATTCAAAGACATGGGCGCACCCATTGGAAGTCCAAAAGGGATATTAACGAAGGTTAAGACAGCAAAGGCATTCCTCAAATACATGCCACAGATCATTGAGATGCTTTTTGGTGATAATGAATCGTTCTGGGAAGTATGCGAGCCATACGATGACCTCAACTTTGCTTACTTAGGCAAAGTCCCGCAAAGTGCGATTCTCGATTTTGGCCCTGCTGAGATTCGGAAGATTTACATCGAATGATCACTTCGTTCTGTACATCCTGCATCAAATCAGATATTATCTTAATACTGTTGATAATTCATGATTATCACGCGCTGTCAAAACAGTGTGCTTGGTTGACCTGATCCTCTCGGACTAGGACCAACCATGACAGCTAAGTTAGAGTAGATTATATAACATGAGATTAAACAAGATATTATCATATGAGACACCAGAAGGTGATCTCCAAGGCACAATTGTTACCGCCACCATCATCGAAGAGTTCAAGAATGGAAAGCCAAGGGAAAGCCTTCGTTTCACCATCGCAACCGATCCCCTTCCTGATTACCCGCTACACGATTTTCGAGTTCGGGCTGATTACTGGGGAAATCAGAATAACGGGCTGCTGGATGACCTATTTCGAATCCTTGGATCTGAAGTGGTAAATCTGACTGATGAGGATGGAAACATTATTCCTCAAAGGCTCTCGATGCTGGAAGGAAAAAGGGTGCGATTCGATGTGACGCACGAACAGCGACCGGGTTTTGAAGTTCCCTTCAGGAAAGTGAAGAACCTGCGTCCTTTAAATCCTCCATGTCAGACATTGAGGAGAGCTGCGTAACCTTGAACCGACGAAAAACCTCCCGTGCTGATTATTCATGAGCACCGGAGGTTTTTCATTTTCAGGGTTATTCGATGTTCCAAAAATTAACCATGGTTTACTCGACAGTCTGAGATCAAAGGGAGCGCTCAAAAGCCTGCATCTGCTTCTCAATTTCAATCTCCAACTCCTCCTCTTCTTTCGACGGCGTGACTGAAACTTTGATCTTCTTTACCGGTATCTTGGGCAGCGTCTGAACCTGTGTTTGTGCCTCTGGAATATCACCGTCCCACACGATCACTAACTGCACGCCAAAGCCATCACCGGTCTGTCCTTCATTAATGCACCAGGTGTCATGATTCTCGAAGCTGTTGAAGTGATTGAGCACGTCCTGAATGCCAGGTCCTTTGATCTTGTTGTCTGAGTAAACCCGTGACGCCATTTTCTCCATCAGCTCCCAGACGATCTTCCCCCATGCAGTCTTTTTGGTGTCTGACTTTAATCCTGTCTCGCCATTCAGGAAGTTCACCAGATGATCGCCATAGCCCAGTGTTTCGCCTTTACCTTTGTCTGATGGAATGGTTCGGGTTTCAACTGGTCGAGGCTCCACAAACATAAACTGCAGGGCCTTTTTCCGTGACGCTCCTTTGGGTAATGTTCGACTGTCCCCTTTTGTCGATACCGTGGCGTTGATGTAGTCGAATCCTTCACACTCATCGTAGAGCTTTCGTTGCTCTGGATCATCGACAACATGAGCACCCTTTGACTGCTGCATTTTGGCCTGGAACATGACACACCGCATTCGTTTGATCGTCTTGCTCCTGTCCAAATAAAGGAACACCGTCATCAGGTCAGCCAGTTCACAGTCGCCGGATATTGGCTTCTTTTTCCCTGCCTCGCTTTTGGTCCATCCTCTAACCATTGGCGTTCCGTGCAAAAATAGGCCGGCGAATTTAACCACACGTCCATTCCTCGATAACAGTGTTGCGAGGTTCCTGTTCAAGTAGTCAACGCCAGCAGCCTTCTTTGTCAGGAATGCTCTAATCGTTGGGGTCTCTGTGGTTTCCTTGATCGGTGCCCATGCTGCGTTGCCAATTACAGAGATCTTCTTCGCATTGGCCTTAACGACTCTCTCGAATTGGGCTATGCGTTGAGTGATCTGGGTTTGGGTCATGGCTGATCATCGTCATCAAGTGAGGTTGTGCAAAAGTTTACACATGGTCCTCAGCTCTACATCCCCACATCAAAAGGCAGATTGAAATACTCGAACACTGCCTTGGTCCGGTCGAATATTTGGCGCTCACTCATTCCGGCACGTTCACACATCTCATTCATCGGCACAAAACCGGAGCTGATGAATCGAACGACCTCCAAAGGACTGATGCTGACTTTGACCTGGCTCTGACCTTTCACCTTCAGAGCGTCCAATGATTCGAGACAGCACATCACCATCATCATCAGGTTCTCGGAGTCCAGATTGCAGAAATACAACCAGTAGGGCCAGACCTCCCAAAGCTGCTTGTAGAACGCTCTGACTTCTGGGATGGCGTAGATCTCTCGGGGGTCGTGATTATAGCCGTCGATCATCAAGGCCACACTGTTCATCATGTCTTCCAGCTTTTTGCCTTTCGGCAGACTGCTCTTGCCGAACCTGGACAAGAAATCCTTGGCATCACCGGCTTGCACACGATCCCGGCTGAACTGATAGAGGATGAGGTCGGTCGCGGGCATGACCGAGTTAATTTCCTTCAGTGGTGGTAGCAGCATTCGCCACTCCTGCTGTGCGCTTAGCCATTGCAGCGAGGAAAGCCATGAGTGCTTCTTTGTGGTAGCGCGTCCAGAACTTCAAGAAGGCTCCATAGCATGGTGCGATTGCCACCCCAGCGAGGAGAAGAAACAACAAGCTCTGCCAGATCATGGCCTGCACCAGCATATGGCCAGCAATCATCCAAGAAGTGAGTAGCAAGATAAACGTCATCGCACGCAGAAAGCCGTAAAGAACCACATAGTTGCGAAGGGTGAATAGATGTGCTGGCGCTGTCTCCAGCGCGTAATGCAGCGCCAACCGTTCAAATCCTAGTCCCCAGTGCACTTCGTCAGCATGCCTTCCGGGAGGCTTTCCGGTTGCTGTTCGAACCCCCATGTCTTCAAGCAATCTGTCCTCAGCCGCTATGAGACACCGCTTCAGTAAACGGGTAATCGGAAAACTATAGCGACGAGAAATCGGCACGAGTCTGGTGAAAAGCAGCTCAATCCAAGTCAGCGGAAGCATGAAGAGCATCGTAATGGCTCTCATAACGAATACGGCACAAATGACCACTCTGTGGCCCCTTCCCCACTTGCCGCAATTGAAGTAAGCGGGCTTGTTTTCACGCACGATAAATGACTCGGGCCTGCCATGCATCAATCTAGCGTGCTCTTCGACGACAAGCGATGACACAAAGCTTACTAAGTGTCCCAGGAAGTATCCAAGGAGAGCCAGCGGGATCGTGTTTTGCCAAGTTAGCGCAGAATACCGCTCAACAATAAACTCGAACGTAACCACCACTTTTTTTGAGTGATAAATCCACGAGCAGTCCATCATTGCTATGAGAACAAGCCCTGGGAGCAGATAGCCCAAAAAGTCATATGCTGAGAATTGTGGGGCTTTCGGTTCCATGTGAACTCTGCGTGAGGTGTCGGAGTTTAGGGAGGATCAGTCGATAATTCGTCAAAAAAGTCTCAATTACTTCACCAGCTCCATCAATTTCCCGTAGCTGTTTACCACGTCATACTTCACTTGGTCACTGGTGATCTTCGCGAAGAACTTGCGGGCGCATTCGATCTTGGACTCTTCGATCTTTCTCAGGTCCATGGATGACATGGAGCCTTTGGTTTCGGCGATGAAGTAGATATGCTTCACTTTGCCATCATTGAACGCGATGGCCCAATCGGGGTTGTAGTTTCCAACGGGGGTCGGGATGAAGAAGGTCTTGGGCAGCTTGGCATAGACGACAACTTCAGCACTGGCATCCAATTCGCCGACAAAGGTGCGCTCGATGCTGGAGTCGGTGAAAACGTAATCGTAGATGTGGCGGGTGGCTTTGAAGCCTTGGGTCAAGTCTTCCTTCTTTGGCTGTGTGAAGATGTCAATGGTATGACAATCCTCAGTGGGGTTGTAGGCGAGGTGCTCTACGATGACAGTGGCCTTCTGCTCGTTGATCAGGCGTCCTGCTTGCAGCATAAAATCTTCAGGATTGGTCCGGTATTGGCCGAAACGAGCCGCGAGGATGCCGGAGAGAATCTTGCCAATGGTCTGCCGGGTGAGCTGGGTGGATTCAGCCAGTTTACCAATGAGGTCATACTTTACCGACGACGAAACCGAAGTGTTCAGCTTTTCAGTCTGGCTCTTGCCAATCTCAAAGGCTTCACCTTTTTTCAAGGTGTCAGCCGTCGCGTCGTCCTTCTGCGTTCCCCTAGTGATGATGTATTGAAGCGGAGTGACTTTGAGGTCTTTGTCCAGAGTCTTGATGCACTTGGCAATCAACTCCTCCGTCTCGAAATGAACAGTGTAGGCAGCCTTGCGATTGATACGTCTCCATAACTCCTGAAACTCCTTCTTCTCGAAGTTGGCATTCAGCGGGTTATCCTTGGCCTTGCGCTCGTCCTCGGGCACCGGAATTTGACCAGCGCTGAAGACGGCGTTCACGAGTTGGAAGACTTGCTCCTTGAAGGGCTCCAGTTCGGGCGGCAACGGAGCCAGCTTTTCCTCCTTGCGGGCTTGGTGATAGGTGTCTGTGATCTTGTCTTGCGTGTCGGTGTAATCATTCTTCACCAAGTAGCGCTCGATCAGTTTTGCCATCTGCGGCGTCACCTTCACATCACCTGTTGGCGCCTTGAGAACCTTGTCCTTGAAGAACTCCTCATTGGCCTTCTGGGGCCGTGCTGAGAGCGATTTGCTAATGTCGCTTTGCAGTCCGGCGACGAAGTCTTTGTAACTCTCGTTTGCCACTACGGTCAGCACATTGATCTGGTGCACAATAGCGGGATCGTCGATGCGGTCGCCGCTTTGGTCACGGCAAAGACGCATCCCACGCCCTACTTCCTGGCGGCGGGAGACGGTGTTGTCGCTGTGCTTGAGAGTGCAGATGACGAAGACATTGGAGTTGTCCCAGCCTTCGCGCAGGGCGGAGTGGGAGAACAGGAAGCGCACCGGCTCTTCAAAGGTCAGCAGGCGTTCTTTGTCTTTCAGGATGAGGTCATAGGCATCCACATCCTTAGCCTCTCCTGCGGATTCACCACGAGCCTCGACTTCCGGGTTGATGAAGCGCTTCGTTTTCTTGTCGATGGAGAAGTAACCGTTGTGCGTCCTGTTGGCGGTGATGCCTTTGAGGTAGCGATTGTAGGGCGTGTCTTCCAGCGTCAGCACCTCATTGAGGCGGGCATTGTATTCTTCCTCAAAGACCTGAGCATACTCACCTGCTTGTTCACCAGCCTCGTTGTAGCTCCGATACTTGGCCACCTCGTCGATGAAGAAGAGGGAGAGAACCTTGATGCCCTTGGCGAAGAGCATCTGTTCCTTTTCGAAGTGCGCTTTGATGGCCTCGCGAATCTGGATGCGTCGCAGGGACGATTCACTCACGTCTCCGGTCGCTTCGCCTGCGTGGAGGATGACACCGTTGGTAAAACTGATGCTGTTGTCGATGGCGTTGATGTCGGAAACGACGAAGCCACGATACTGCTCCAGACCATCGGAGAGGTCGAAAAGGTTGTCGTTCTTCTTCAGCGTTCGCAACACACGCTTGATGCCGTTCCTCTGCTGAATCTCCAGTTCAGCTCTGGCTTCTGGTGGCTTGGTGGAGGCGATCTTGATGCTCTCCAGATAAAGGTAGGCATTCGTTCCGGCCAATCCCTTCACGCTGATGCCACGCACCGCGATCTTCTTCACCAGTTTCTGGTTGTAGGCGTCCAGGGCATCCAGGCGATAGACCTTGTTGTGCTCTTTCTTGTGTGTGGCGGAGTAGCGCAGGATCATCAGCGGGTTAAAGTCTGCCAACTTCTCCACCGTGGCCTTGCCCTCCATCTTCTGCGGCTCGTCCAGGATGAGGATGGGCCGATTCTTAGCGATCACGTCGATGGGCTTGCGGCTCTGGAAGTCATCCAGCTCCAGGTAAATACGGCGGGCATCCTCACCACGAGCATTAAAGGCCTGCACGTTGATGATCATCACGTTGATCCCGGCATCAGAGGAGAAGCTCTCCAGGTTGTGGAGCTGCTTGCTGTTGTAGATGAAGCTGCGGATGCGCTTGCCGTAGTCCTCCAGGAAGTGCTCCGCCATGATGTCGAAAGATTTGGAGACACCTTCACGGATGGCGATGCTGGGCACCACGATGATGAACTTGCTCCAGCCATAGGCCTTGTTCAGCTCAAACATCGTCTTGATGTAGCAGTAGGTCTTGCCCGTGCCCGTCTCCATCTCGATGTCCAGATTGATGTCGCAGACAGAGGTCTTTTCCAGTTTCGGAGAGATGGGCAGGTCTTGTCGGCGCTGCACATTCTGGAGATTTTCCAGAACCTTCACAAGCGAGATGGCAAAAGGCGCATTGGCAAATCCGGTGCCCACCACGTCCTCCATCATCGCTTGGCCTTGGGCATCCCCACGACCTGGATCAATGGCATACTTGTTCCCTTTGCTTGGCGGTTGGCCCGCAAAGCAGTCGCGGATGGCGAGGACGGAATCCGACTGGAAGGCCTGCTGTTTGAATTTCAGCTTCATGGCTTACAGGGATTTCAGTTCCGTGGTCGGGCTCAGGAGCTTGAAGATCTGCTCCACATTGATCTTCACGCTGTCGCTGCCGTAGCTGCTGTCGCGGAAGACGGCCCGCAGAGGTTTCTTCTTCGCCAGTTCCTTCACCAGCTCTTCGGTGATATTCGGGTCAAAGCAGGCCGCAAGGGCATTGCCATCCACGAAGAAGACTTTCTTCTTGGCAATCGTCTCCTGAGTGATCGGCAAGGCCAGATCCACACCCCAGTCAACCAGCACTTGGAAGAGCAGGTCTTCCGGCGTACGTTCCTCCTTGATGTTGTCCGTATGCAGGCCCAGTTCATCCTGCTTCACCGCATCCGGGGCGTAGTACACGTCCTTCATGTTGGACGTGTCGATCTTGAGCACGCGGAAACCGATGTCGAGGTTGGGGGCCGTGGTGGCGTTCTCGGCTTTGATCTTGGCTCCGGCTCGGCGGATGCGTTCTTTAGAAATATCCGAAATGACGCTGAATCCGGCTTTTCTTGCATCACTATCCTCAGGGCAAGAATCAGGAATCTGCACCATAACGAACCGCCGATACCCCCCATCCTCCGCATTGAGCTTCATGAGCGCGTGAGCTGTGGTGGAAGAACCAGCGAAGAAATCCAATATAATTGAATCTGATGGCAGCGCCCCGATTCGCAATGCTTGTAAAATCAACTTTGTGGGCTTCGGATTGGTGAAGAGATTCTTTTGCGTGAACAAAGCGCTGAGTTCTTTCGCGCCCTCTTGATTGTTGCCAGCTTCCTTTTCCCACCAAGTGTCTGGGAGCCGCCCCTTATACTCTGAAAGAAACTGTTTGTAGTATGGGGTGCCTGAACGGCTGAATACGATGCGATTGTCCGCTAGAAGTTCTTTAAATTTTTGAGGGCTCACGGCCCAAGTGCGCAGCATCGGGCCGTTCGGGGTTTCAATCTCGAACGTCATGGTTGGCCGGGCACCTTCAAGTGTTCGCTCAAGCTTCTGAGTTTTGTATGGGCCTCGGAGATCTTCGTCCGGGTTTTTATAGTCTTCTTCATCATCGACAGCAAGACGGCCAAGCTCGGCGTCTGAATGTCTTGAGTAGCAAAGGATGTGGTCGTGGCTAACGGCAAACCCCTGCCCTGATACAGCCCCAGAAACGGTCCTTCTCCAAACGATGTTGGCCCGGAAATTGTCGGCACCAAAAATCTCGTCACAAATCTTCCGCAGATTTGAAACCTCGTGATCATCAATGGATATAAAAATTGTTCCATCTTCACGAAGAAGGTTCCTTGCGAGCTTCAGCCGAGGATAAAGCATCGTGAGCCATGAGGAGTGAAATCGTCCATTTGACTCCGTATTCACAACCATGCGTTCGCCATCTTCGTCCTTTTGATTTGATCGCTCAAAGTATGCAGTGGTGTCTGTCTTAAAGTCATCGTTGTAAATGAACTCCTTCCCCGTGTTATAAGGCGGGTCGATGTAGATCAGCTTCACTTTGCCGAGGTAGGTTTCCTGAAGGAGCTTGAGGGCATCGAGGTTGTCGCCTTCGATGAAGAGGTTCTGGGTGGTGTCGAAGTCCACACTCTCTTCCCGGCAGGGGCGGAGGGTCTTGGCGATGGGAGCATTGGCGGCTAGCAGGGCCTCACGCTTGCCGGGCCAGTCCAGATGATAACGCTCACGCGGCCCCTCCACCACATGGTCGGAGAGTTCCTGGCGAAGCTGGTCGAAGTCGATGCCGCGCTTGAGCATCCCTTTGGCGTCCTTCGTCTCGGTAACGCAATTCGGGAACAGAGAGGCGAGTTTTTCGATATTTTGGGCCGTGAGGTCGGGCGTGTGGAGCTTGAGCTTGTCCATGGGCGATAAAGAGGGTTTCAGGTGTAAAGGGATTCGAGTTCTTGCCGGAGTGTGCGCAGCTCGGCGTTCATCTCCACCTTGCGGTTAAACTGCTTCTCCTTGTTTAGGCGGGCTTCCAATTGCTGGCACTCCTTTTCTTTGGCCGCAATGGTAGTGAACCTGGCAACGTGGTCACGGAGGCCTTCACCAGAACGCTGCGGCAGTGGGAGATGACGGCGGATGAGGTGCTCGTAAAGACTGGCGAGATCAAGCGCGACAGGCAATGGGGGGCGTTCCTGTCTTCCTGGTTGCCAGTCGGTAACGAAGCTTGCTTCAATGACCCATTTGGAGGAATCGGCATCGCTGGGCCGCTTGTATGAAGTAGCGAAGCGAATGCGGTCACCGTGGCTGAGCTGGAAGAGGATGGGAAAAGGGATGGCCTTGTCGATGGTGCGTAGAACATCCTCATCAAGTTCCTCGGTCTTGAGAGCGATCTCGAACACCTGAATCTCCGTGATGCCATGCCGTGCTGGGAGGTTGATTGTTTCCGGGGAGAGCTTGTATTTCCAAACGATCTCCCCGATCTGCGAGACGAAAAGTTCCTTCACCGCCTTCCCAGGCTTGGCATGAGCGTAGATTTTGCTCTTGGGGAGCACGCGGTTGAACTCAGCCTGTTTGGGATACGCGAACATCGGTAATCAAGCCGAGGGCTGGACAACAAGGAAGGCGATCAACTCGAAGTCGTCGAGGCCATTGATGGTATTGAGCAAAGCACTGGTCTTACCGCCGGAGAAAAGGCTGTCGATGTCCCTTTCCTCCTTCAGCGCAATCATGGAGCGGATGGCTTGATTCAAAAGCTCAGAGTAGGCTTCCATTTTGCGACCGTCCTTGGTGGTCTTGTTGAAAGGCTGATACACCTCAGGGATGGGCTCAGGGCGCTCCTTGCAGGCCGCACGGGCAAGGTCGAGCAGGCGCTTCGGTTCAGTGTGATTGACGATCACCTGCCCATCCTGGGCCACATAAACGAGGTAGTAGGGATGCAGGCGGTTTTGCTTGTTGATGTTCACGCCATCATTGCGGTTCCGCAGGACAAAGATGGCTCCTGGATGCAGGCCGCGTGCTGGATCGGCTGGAATAACCGCGTGCATACCATTGGGCATGTTGCCAAGATCACCATGCTCACGCACATGGTTGACGAGGTCCATGCGGAAGTCGTTCAGGCCTAGATCGGTGATGGAGATGCCAGTCTTGAGGTCTTCCAATTCGATCACTTCCTCCTGGAGCTTGCGAAGTTGCTCGCGCCGGTAGGAGACATCATTGGCCTTTGCATCGAGGGGATTGTCATCGCCGGTGGCTGTGACGTCGGCAATGACCATGCGGCTCTCGACTCGCTCCTTCAGGTTGATGTATTCATCGAGCGTGATGTCCGGCCAGTAGTTCACAAGTTGGATGCACTTGTTCTTGGACCCAATGCGATCCACACGCCCGAAGCGCTGGATGATGCGCACGGGGTTCCAATGGATGTCGTAGTTGATGAGGTAATCACAGTCCTGAAGGTTCTGACCCTCGCTAATGCAATCTGTGCCGATGAGGATGTCGATCTCAGCAGGTTCCTTGGGCATGATGACCGCTTTCTCCTTCGACCGAGGGGAGAAGAGAGTTAGCAGCGCTTGGAAGTCATAGGACTTCGTCAGAGTGCTGGCTGTGCGATTACCGCCAATGACCATGGCAGAGTGCAGATGCTGCTCCTTTTTGAAGAAGGGTGACAAGTGTTTGAATAGATATTCAGCTGTATCGGCAAAGGCAGTGAAAACGATGACCTTCTTGTTCCCGGCATTGATGGGGGAGGCGAGCTTGCTCAGGATGGTGGTCTTGAGGTGCTGGAGCTTGGTATCATCCGAAGGGGTGATTTTCTCCATCTCTGCGTGCAACTCTTTGATCACAACAAGGTCTGCTTCGAGTGCCTGCTTCCACGCGGGGAGATCCATATCCGCGAGGCTGATTTCCACCTTGCCGCCGATGGACTCTTCGTCTGGTTCGAAGAACTCGCCTTCATCCTCCTCATCGGCTTCGGCGAAGGATTGAGACAAATCTGCAAAGGTGGCATCCCTTCCGTTCTTGATGTAATCCGCGATCTTTTTCAAGGTGCGATCGTGATTGTCGGCAAGGCTCTGGAGGGTGAGGCGGAAGGAGTGAACGGAACTTTCCAGGCGCTTCAGGAGATTCACCGTCATGAGTGCTTTGAGGCCCTTTTCACGTCCGCTCTGGCCGAGATTGGAGGCAGCACTGAAGTTTTCCGCATCTTCTGGCTCATATTTGGAGCGGCGGCTGGGCTGCACAAAAAGCAAAGGCGTATAGACCGCCAGAGTGAGCATGGTGAGCTGCTCAAAGATGGCGTTGAAGCCAATGACATCCGCGCGGTTCGTGAGCTGGCAATGATGCGAGATGGGCTTCAGTCGTTCAGGGAATTCGCCAATGTCCTTCGTGTCATAGTAAGTCTGAATGTGTCGTCGAGAACGAGCGATGGTGACGCTGTCGAGCAACTCAAAGAAATCGAAATCGAGCGCCCCGAGAATCGCCGTTGGTGTGCGCTCAGTCGCTGGTAGCTTCGACCATGTTGTAAACGCAGCCTGGGCACGCTTGAAGATTTCATCAATGTCACGCTCAGTGCGAAGCTTGGAACTGAGGTTCTCGGGTTCACCTTCATAGGCAAGGGCGAGCTGGTTCTTGAGATCGGAAAAGCGGTTGTTTACCGGCGTGGCAGAAAGCATGAGGACTTTCGTCTTCACGCCCTGGCGGATGACTTCATTCAGCAGGCGCTGATAACGCGTTTCACGATCACGGTAGGGGTCATTGGTGCGGAAGTTGTGGGACTCATCAATAACGACAAGGTCATAGTTCCCCCAATTGATCTTCCGCAAATCTAAGCCAAACGAATGACCGCGTGTGCGCAGGAGATCCGTGTGGCAGAGCACATCATAACCGAAGCGGTCTTTGACGAAGATATTGGTGACTTGGTTGCCTTTGTAGGTGAGCCAGTTATCCGCCAGCTTCTTCGGGCAGAGCACGAGGACGGACTTGTTCCGCAGCTCGTAGTATTTCACCACGGCGAGCGCGGTGAAGGTCTTCCCCAGGCCGACGCTGTCCGCCAGGATGCAGCCATTGTAGGTTTCCAGTTTGTTGATGATTCCCGTGGCAGCATCACGCTGGAAATTGAAGAGCTTCTTCCAGATGAGGCTTTCCTGGTAGCCGGTGAGGTCGTTGGGAAGGACATCCGCGTTGAGGTCTTCGAGGAACTCATTGAAGATGTTGTAAAGCATCTGGAAGTAGATGCTTTGGGGTGAGTTCTCCTTGTAGATAGAGGCGATGTGCTCGCAGAGTTTTTCGGTGACGTCTTCGAGCTTCTCCCGGTCGGTCCAGATTTGATCAAACAAGGCCATCCACTGCCTGGCTAGTGCAGGCTCATCCATCTTCGTGACGAAGTTTGAAATGGCATCCCCCTTTTCATAGCCAAGATCCGCAGTGGTGAAGCTGTGCAGAGGCATGTAGGCGGCACTGCTCTCACTGCCGGCCACGGTCATGAATGGCTGCATGGGTGCCTGAGTGCGATTGGACCGGAACTGAGCCTTCCTGCGAATCCAATCCGCGCATTCCCTGGCAATGGCCTTTTGCGTCAGTTCATTGCGAAGCCGGACCTCAAACTCAGTCCCGTAGAGACTTCTCTCGCGTGAGAGCTTGGGAATATGAAACTCACGGTGCTCTTTCTTGAATTTGTCCGAAGCCACCGAAGGCACAAAGGTGGGAGAGGTGAAGATGAACTCCAACCCGTCAATCTGCTCCAACTCCTTCTTCAGCGCCTCGAAGGCATAAATCGAAAAGCTGGCAGCAGCGATCTGGAGCTTGGCACCAGGCGTGAGAGTCTTCTTGAGGCTGTCCCCGAGGAGCTGATTGATGTTGTCGATGATTTCCATGCGGGGAGGGCAATTTGGGGGAGAGCTTAGATGATAAGCCACCCGCGTCACTGGCAATCTCTGAAGTCGAATATTGTCCCCCAGGAGTTTGCGCTTGAAGCTGGCATTGAATCCATGGTCAACCCATTGTGCTCCGCCACCTTTTTGAGATGACGGAGCCATGAGTGGACCCTCTAGCCTTTGGGTGGGAATGGATCACTGCCGTAGCTCCACGATTCGCGGATTTTATTGTCCGCGCCGTGAATCCTTAGCTCGCCGCCAGCCTTTTGAGCTAGCGGACGACCTGCGGCAATGGCCTCGCCCTGCGTCCGATGAACGGACGAAGCGCGCTGATTACCAGCACCCACCACTGCGTAGCCGGTCTCCCGGCGAGTCACATGATAGTTTTTAGCCATCTTCTTGGTCTCCTGTTTGCAATCCCTTTATAAAGCCTAGAATTGGGCTTGACCCCCACTGGCTGATCTTGCAGAATCGGCGCGCTTTGAACCAAGCCTGCTACCAGGAGGGTGTCTCCAGCAAGGGACACCATCTGAAGCAAAGGAGCCGGTTCCGGTTGCACCCGGGATCGGCTTCTCTGTTTTGGAATTCGACTTTCCATTGCCACAAAATGGATGTTTACAAAAGATGGTCAAGGATATATTTCTGTAAACCATGACCACCGAAGCCCCCGACATTTTTTCCAAACGGCTTCGTCAAGCGCGAGCGATAAAGGGTTTAGCCCTGAGAGGATTGGCAGATGCGATTGGCGGAGCGGTCTCTCACACTGCCCTTGCCAAATATGAGGCAGGTCAGATGCAGCCAGACTCCACTGTTTTGATCAAGCTCTGTGACGCACTGGATCAGGTACCTGATTATTTCTTCCGCCCATTCACCATCACTCTCCAGGATGTTCGATTCAGGAAGAAGGCTTCACTAGGCGTGAAAGCTGAGCAGGCGGTTCGGGAGCGAGCCATGGAGTATTTCGAGCGCTACCATGAGATCGAACAAATCGTGGATGCTCCCAGCAAGTTCCCTGGCCGGCTAGCAGGTCCTAGCATCAAGACTCCTGAAGCAGCTGAAAAGATGGCGGATGAACTGCGCAAGGAATGGAAGCTCGGACGAGATCCACTGCCGAATGTGATCGAACTGATCGAGTCACATGGCATCAAGGTGTTTGAACTAGCAAATGCTGACCAGGATTTTGACGGATTCTCCGCTGAGACTGAGGCTGGCCCTGTCATCGTGCTGGCTGACTGGCTTAATGTGAACCTGCTGAGGAAGCGCATGACTGCCGTTCATGAGCTGGCGCATCTTGTCTTGCCTCTCGCCAAGAACCTTTCCGAGAAGGAGGAGGAAGACATTGTGAAACGGTTCGCGGGTGCATTACTCTTGCCCAAGGAGAGCTTTGAGCAAACTTTTGGAAAGCACCGGACCAGTTTGAGCCTGGGGGAGCTGATCGAGATGAAGGCGAATTTTGGTGCCTCCATCTGGGCCATCATGATGAGAGCACGACAGCTAGGACTCATCGGCGAACAGGTGTTTTTGCGCTTCTGTCGGGAGGCGAATGCTTGGCGTGCTCAAAAACGTGAACCTGGTGATGACCTGTATCGTGGGAACGAGAGCCACTCGCGGTTCAAACAACTGGTTCATCGTGCAGTCGCCGAGGAATGCATTAGCGCATCAAAGGCATCCAGCTTGCTCGGGCAGACCATTGGTGAGTTCCGAAAAGAGTTCCGGGAGGTGTTTTCCTGACGGCAATGAAGATTGCAGTCAAAGACGCCTGTGTGTTGATCGACCTGATCAACGGAGGTCTCATTGGTGCCTGGTTTAAGCTTGGCATTGAGACATGGACGACAGATCTTGTGATCCGACAGGTAAGGAAGGAAAGCCAGTGGCCTGTAGTTGAAGCATTGCAGGCTACAGGTGTCATCAAGGTGAAGTCATTTGATGATGCCGAACTGAAGAAGGTCCGAGATTTTCAGTATGCTGCGAGTTTGGGGATCGAGGATCAATCCGTGCTTTTTCTCGCCACTGAAATTAAAGCCGTTCTGCTCACCAGCGACAAGAAGCTCCGCGCTCAGGCATCTGCCGCCAAAGTGCGGGTGATGGGCATTCTAGGGATCTTGGATGAGCTCCTAGCCAAATCTATCATCACCCAGCAGGCGGCAGCGGAAAAGCTGCAAGCGATGATGGATCAAGGGGCATTCCTGCCGTCAGGTGAATGTCAGAAGCGTCTCGAACTGTGGCACCACTCTTAATGACTCCCAGCTAAAGAAAAGAGACCCTGTAAAGCGTGAAGCAAAACAGGATCTCAGATCTTTAGGCACTCAAACCGACATGCGTATCAAGCAGTCCATGAAGGGCTTCTGTGCGTTTCGGTAGCTCTGCGAGATTCCCATCTTTCAGAGACTCCGTGAACGCATTGAACAGCGACCACACATTTCTCCCCTCGAATGCATCATGACGAGGCTCGCGCCATTCATTGAGCACCGGTGGGATCAGGCGGTTGGAACAGACTCCGACATCAGTAGCGCGGATGATGAGATCATGGGCTTCGATGTCGGTGATCTCGGCCTCTTTGTAGGCTTCGATGCGTTTGTCTTGATCGTGCCATTTTGCCAGGAGTAGGCCAATGGAACGACTGACCAATTGAGGCAGGTCACGAACGATGAACCTCGTGTGTTTGCGGGCGAATTTAATATCGCCGACAAAACTAAGGTTATCGCAAACGAACACACTGGCACCGGCGACAATGCCAGCGGGAAAGGTCTTGTCGTGGCTGTTACGCAGTCCAAGCACCCAGCAATAATCTTCTGTGGCTTTTTGAGCGTGGATTTCCATCAGACCGAAGTAGCGTTGACCTTGATGCGACAGTGAATGTGCTTGAGTGCCGATGCGCAGATTGGTGGTCTTGAGGGTCTTTTGAACCTGACTGATGAGCTGATGGTGGGGGATGGGACACCAGCTATTCGTTGAGCGTGGTGTGTTGACGTTGCGGACTTCATCAAGGTCCACGTTTTGTGCTCCGCAGTGAAGGGTTAGATTCGGTGTGCGGCGTTGGATGAGAACGGGTAGAGGATCGAGGTTTGCAATCATGGTGGTGGTTTGGGTTTGGGGTTGTGAGCGTCATGAAAACAGACGCTCAATTCTTTGGATGACGGGAACTGCGAGTAACCGGGCAGCGAGATCACCAGAGGAGGTCCAGTTGAGTTCTCCGGCTATTTCCCTCCATTCGACTTTGATGGTGCCGAGAGGAGTGATGATGGTTGCTCGTTTGGGGTGCTCGTGTTTGTCGAAGACGATGGACGAGATGCGCTTCATAAAACGACAAGAGCCAGACACACCGGTTAGGGCATATCTGGCTCTTTGATGGGTTGTGGGTGGATTACAGCTTCAGGCCTTGGATGGACCTGAGTGTGGAGCGGACCGAATTGAACTCCCTCGCACTGGTCTTCTGGTCACGATTGATGACCTTCAGTTTCATGGATAGATCGCGCAGCATGTTGAAGCCTTCGTTGAGCTTGTCACGAATGATCAAGGTCATGTCGATGGCTTCTTCAGTGGCGGATTTCGATTCGTTGGATGTTGGTGGTTCGGAGGTGATCATGGGTTTCCTTTCTTGGGGTGGTGCTGGTGGTGAAACAGGCCTTGATGGTGGCATGTTTACCGGAGCGGGTTGTTGGTTTGCTGGTGGCTGGGTGTTGGCTCCATCAGACCGGAGTGGCATGACTATCATTTGCCTGCCTTGGTTGTGGAAACGCAGTGGTGCCATTTGATCCATGAGGCTGATGGTGTTGAGTCCGTATTCGAGGGCTTTGATGAGGAAGCGTCGGCTCAGGAAGGTGATCATTTCCGGGCCTTCTGCTTTAGCATCTGAGACAGGAACTCGCGTCCAAGGCTCGTTGTCGTGGTCTTTGCCGAGGAGCAGGAATTGCCCCTGTTTGCATTCCAAGCCGATGGTCTGGAATTTGTCCGGATCGTGACAAGGCATGCGCTGGATAAGCTTGATGAGCGTTTCCAGTTTCGCCGGATCAAGAGTGATGTGGGTCTTGGCGTCGTTGGGATTAGGGATCGTTTGCCGCCAGTTTGGATAATTCCCTTCGATCTGCTTGCTGATGAACCTCCAACGTCGGCTGGAGAGTTGCACAGCTTTATCATCGATCTTCATTTGCCACTCACCATCTGCATTGAACTCTTTCCATCCGAGGAACTTGTGATTCGGGATGATGACGGAGTTTTTCAGCGGGAGCGTGAACGAATTCGCGCTGTAGAGGTGCTTTCCATCAGTGCCCACAATGTAGTTGGCTTTCGGATTGCTGGTATCGATGAAGGTGCCGTTGAGGACGTAACGAGTAGCGTCAACACTGGCACATTCCATCGCTTCATGAATGGATCGACGAAGCTCTGGTGGTAGTGCGATGGCATCGGCCTTGATACGTGGAGTTACGGGGAACTCGTCGGTGGGAATGTGTTTCACCTTTTGTTCTCCGAGACTGTCAGCCAGCGCGAATTTAATGATGCCTGGCTCAACGTGGATGCGCTCGTTTTTTCCGCAGTTCTTGGTGATCTGCGTGAGTTGGTCATACGGAACGAGCACAGCCATAGGCGGACCTTCGGCGGGATGCTCAAGACGCATGGTGACGAAGCGATCAAGGTCGGTGCCGGTGAGAGCGATCCAACCATCTGATGTTCGTTCGATTTTGACGTGATGCAGGACAGGCAGAGTGGATCGTGGATTGATCACTTTTCCGAGTCCTGCCAGTGCGGGTTTAAGCTCCGCGATGGGTAGGGTGATGGGTTTCATGTTTGGGTGGTGGGGTTGAACGCAAAAAGCCCATGAGCCGGTTAAGGACACATGGGCTTGGAGCGTGGGGTTGGGGTGCTTGTGGAAATGTTTACACAAGCTGAGGGGCGTATGTTCAGAAGGCTGTTTGTCTGGTTTCCCAGGCATTCAGCTCTTCCACCTCATTGATCTTGACGTCGTGGTGGTCGTTCCAGTTTTGAATGAGCGTGATGCCCGATTCGTGGAGGACGACACTTTCGATACTGCCAAGCGTGATGCCTTGAATGGCCTCGGCTAAATCTGACAATGCAGCTTCGAGTTCAGCGCTCATGTGAAATGAAAAGAGCCGGACAATCCTGTGACAGATCATCCGGCTCTTGGGTTTTGTAGTTGGGGAATCAGTAACCGTAAGGGTCTCTGCGTTGGGTTCGCATTCGCATCTCCAGTATGGTGCGACCGATGTAGATCATGCCGCAGACCAGGAGAATGCTCAGGACAACGGAGAGCGGAAACAGCACGAAGCTGCTAAACGTCTCTGTGAGCATGGCGATCCATACTTTGAACTGAGTAATCGCCATGGTGACAAGCGGAGCCACCATGAGCACAGGAATGGCGATGCTGATGGCAAGCCGGATGTTGAGCTTGATGAACTCCCGGAGGTTGCCCAGAGGAGACAGTGCGTATTCCAGCTTGTTGAGAATGAACCTGCACACTTCAGCGGATCTTTCGATGGCGGTGAGATGTGCCAGTTCATTGTCCACTACGGGCACAGGCAACGGTTTAGGCTGCCAATGTTGAGTGAACATGCTCTTCATCCGTTTGGCCCATGATGATGTGGGGTTTGCGGCCGTTGAGCTTTGTGGGTGATGTGGGTGTTGGTCCCAGTCTTCGTGATGTTGCATCGTGGTGTTTACGGGTTGTGGCTCCAAGTGCGGTGCCGATGATGAGGAGGAGCACACAGCCGATACCCAAAGAACCGGAGGCGATTTGCCAGCGGTTGAGAAGGATGGCTTGTGCTGACAGGTGGCTTTCCAGAGTGACGATCTTTTCCTTGTATTCAGGGATTGGATCGGGCGCACTGGTGAAAGGCCAGAAGGCGTTTGCGGCAGTTGAGCAGCAAAGCAGGCAGATGATGAGGATGAGGTGTTTCATGGTGATAGGGGTGGGGTTGAGGGTTGGGTTTAATGCCAGCGTCGGCATTCAGCGAAGAACTCGCATCCCATGCAGCCAAAGCTTGGCGATGGGTAGAATTGTCCTTTGCCCAGCTCGTTCTGATAAACATCCATGAGGTGAAACAGGCGTGATTGCTGTTGATCGCTCATGGGTGGCATGTCGGTGATGCAGAGCTTGGGGCTTTTGTTTTTGACCAGGTGGTGCAGCTCGATGCCTGTTTCCTTTTTACCTGTGTTGTGGCGGTAAAGGACAGCGTAGCTGCTTGTCTGGGTTTCGTGTAGATGCTCGACAGAGGATGGGTTGGGCGTCGAGGAACTGGTTTTGAAGTCGATGATGCTTCCTTCTTGAACGAGGTCGAGGATACCGATGAGGCGGGGAAGACCGTGTTGTTTGAGGTCAGCTTCAATAGACACTTCCACGGCGTCTGGCTTGATGTTTGCCATCTCACCACTTTGCCGGATGTAGGTGTCACAAAGTCGCCAGCCTGTAGTTTTCTCTTCATCTTCTTCGCCTGGTTCCCAATTGACGGAACCTTCGGAGATGTCCGCCCAAGCTTTTGTGAACTCGTCGTGGAGTTCCTTTAGCGAGAGCGGTTTATTGAGCCAACGTGCTTTGTTCCAGGCCTTCAATGCGGAATGAACCGAATTGCCGACATGGAGTGAGGCAGTCTTGGGCTTCTTGAGTTTGAGCACATAGCGGAAGAAGAACTTCAGCCGGCATTGCAGATACAGAGACAGCCGTGAAGCCGAGACTGTGTTCTGCAAGCCGGTGATGATGTCCTTCTCGCTGAGCTCGATGGGTTTGGGAGCTTCAGCGGGTGTTTTCATGCTGCTTGGCGGTTGGTGGGTTGTTGCTGCCAGCGGGTTTGACGCGTGGCGGGTTTGCCGACTTTGGCGAGCAGGTCTTCAATCAGTTGTGAGGCCTGCATTTTATTGAGCTGCTTCACGCCGATACCGAAGAGCTGAATGGACAGATCTTCGGCTTCCTGCTTGTCCATCTTGTTGTCACTGATGATGCGCAGGATAAAACCGCGTTGACCATCTGTGCAGTTCCAGGAATCACCATTAGCACGAGGCTGCTGATGACCATTGGCTTGCTGACGCCCGTTACCGTTGAGTTGGTAGGTGCGACCGTTGTTGTTCTGATGGGCGTGACTGTTCCCGTTGCCGTTACTGGCTGAGGGGATGAAGCCGACGTTTTGAATTTCCTGATCGACGGAGTGTTGCAGAAGTTCGTAAAGCTTCTGAATTTCCTGTTCGACCTTGCTGATGTCCGTGAGTTCGACTTCGACGGACGCACTGAAGCTGTGACTGCTGTATTGTGGCAGACCGAGCTTCTTGCTGTAATTGGCGCTGAGTTTGATAGCCATGATGTTTATTTTGGTGGTGGGATGTGGGCACGAAAAAGCCAGACCTTGATTGGCCTGGCTTCATGTGTGGTTGGGGTGGTGGTGAGCTATGCTGCTTGCGCGAGCACAGTGACTTCTTTGGTGGTGTCTTCCGCGAGTGTCAGTGTGGTTGCTTGAATCCATCCTGGCGAACCACGAAGCGCATTCTGCAAGAGTTCATCCGTGAGCTTGGTCATGGGAATCTTGAGGTGTTTGGCCTGGTGGTAGAGCGCGGAGACAAGGAACCGACTGAGCTGCGGAGAATAATGCCGTGGACGTGCCATGGTATTCTCCTTGGTGGTTTGGGTGCTATTTCTGGACGTAACGCTGATCGCAGATTTCGAGGATGGATTCCTGCGAATAGCGGAAGGCAGCCCGCATCGAATCAGCGCCAAATTTGAAGGCGACGATGATGAGGGATGTCTGAACTGCTGCGATGACGTAGAGGATAACGACTGCCTTTTTCATTGTGGGTATGGGTGTAGGGTTGATGAGGGTTGGAGATAAACTCCTTCTCATCTTGCTATACCCGTAATGACCTGACGCGAAGGTGGAGGGGTCAGAGTTTGCCCTGCGCGCATTCAATATTTGCCCGCTTTGTGTCGATCTCAGGTTTTCCTCCAGTGATCGAGATACAGTTCGTCCACTTGTGTGATTTTCCAGGTTCGAGCTTATCAAGCTTCAATCCTTCGGAAGGCTTATATTTTCCGTTTGGATTGGTCACCTCCGGCAACAGCACAATGTCAGTCAAGGTAAACGCGGAGTCATTCGTCAGCGTGATGTCATCGTTAAACATTCCATAGGTGATGTTCCAGTGATATTTGAGCGCCAACAACTTTTCGGTTTGGTCTGGAAGGTCGCTACGCATTTTGGCCAGATCAGAGCATTTCCTTACCTCTGCCACGTTACTGAATCCGTTCCCCAAAGCCTTCTGCAGGTGTTCAAAAGCGTCTGTCGTGCGCCCTTGATAACCATTGAGTCGAGCGAGCAGGTAGTTATACCCTGGATCGTCAGCACGCATTGCAGCTATCGAGTTGAGAGTTGAATGAGCCTCCTCGACAAGGTTTACACAAGATAGTGCGACACCAAGATTCCAGCGAATGTCGCCATTGGGGTCGGTGGGGTCCAGTTTAAGGGCTGTCTTCCAGTATATCACCGCCATCTCATCACCTGGAACGATTGGTGAATTGAACGCATTCTTCTCTTGGCGCTTTGTGAGCGTCGCCAATGCCAACTCACCAGCCTGGCGCATCAGACTTAACCGATAAGTGTCATAGACAGCCGGGCTTGGAATCAGCTTAGCAACATCTGCAAACTCTGCAGCCCGCTGAAGCTGGACGGTTGCATCGACATCCGCGCCATCAAGTTTTACCTCTTGGCGAATCATCTGTGCTTTAACAAAGGGATTCATCGGACTCACTCGTGCGCGGTCACGATAATACTGGAGCTGTCCGGCTAGATTGTTTTCCTTCGACAATTTCTTCCACTGATCCTCGTCTTGCATCTGTGGACTGAAAGCGAGTCCTGTTGAAGGCCAAGAATGTCTTTCCGCAAGTTGATTAGCGCTGGTTCTTGTCCTCTGGAGAATGTCATCTCTCTTGCTATTGAATTCACGCTGCACTCCTTCAAGTTGCGTTTTCTTTTCCTTGTCCAGTTTGCTGCCAGTGTCCCATGCGTCCCACAGCACAGCTCCAACAGCCAAAACCGCACCAACTAGTGCTCCACTGACCTCGCCGTTATGGTCTCCGCCATTATTGAAGCCATCACTTTGCGGTGCATTGTAGGCACGATACGCCAGTGCTAGTGGAACCCCAGCAGCAGCGCCATTACCGAGTGATTTCCAAGCACCGTTTTTGAGTGCCTCGTAGCTTGCAGCATCAATCGCCGCGACATTCTCGACTAACACAGCATTAGCGTCGATGAGGTCCAGACATTCCCGAAATACGGGCTGGAGCTCTGGATCAAATTTGTGTGCACCGATGTGACTTTCGTAAGTCTGCATGAACTGCCGTAACTCTCTCAGCCGTTCCATTCCAACATCGGGATTCTTGATATCAACCGTGGGCCAATTCTGATATGCGCGTTCCAGCACAGATAGAAGGAATTGCTGCTCATCAACGGATGGATCGGTTTTGAGCTCCAGAGCCAACAGAGGGTTGGCCGGCACATTTTTATAGAATGTTGTGCGTTCAACACCTTCAGAACGGAATAGCCCCGAACCGACCATCAGGTAGGAAAGCCCGATCAAGGAGATGAGCATCATTTTCGTCTTTGGACGCGCAAGTCCTCTCAACCGTCTCCATACCAGATGGCCGATAAAGATAGCGGGAACGCCCATGAGAACTGGGTATTTGAGCGCCCCCATGCTGAAAACCGCTGTGATGAAGAGGTGCGCAGCTAGCGGAACACGTTCACTCCAAGCCACGAGCTGGGCCCATACTCGTAACGCTCGATTCGTGTGGGGTTGACCTGGTTCAATGGCTAAAGGCTCCATGTGTCCTAATACGGACATCCATGCTGGCGATTTCAAGCCATAATATCGCAGGGTGGCAAAAACGCCCTCAGACGAATATTTGGAAATCCTTGGAGCAGTCTTCAAGGAGGCGAGAGAGCGTGCCGGCATGTCTCAAAAGAAACTGGCTGAGGTTTCTGGAGTGGGTCGGACTGGCATCGTGAACCTGGAAGCAGCCAAGAGGAACATCTCCATCTTGATCGGACAGATGCTCGCAGATGGCATGGGTGTTCCTTATGCATCGTTGATCACTGAGGTTGAAAAGCGATGGTCGAAGCGGAAGAAGTGACCAGATACCCGTTTTTGATAAAAGCTGTCAGGTGAATAACTGTACATCTGAATGCTGCCAATCCATTGATCCATAAGGGCTCCGGAGGATTTTATTTGCTAGATGAATTTGGGCATCTTTGTTAGCAAAAGCAGGAGCATCTCCGACCTTCTGATAGTTTACCAAAAACCAGCTCATTAGGCCAGACATCATTCTGCATCGGCGTCATCTTCTGACCGTTGACCTGGCTCACAATTTTGTGCTGGCCTGTCGTCGCTGCAATAATTCCAAAAGTGATGCTCTTGCCGAAGTCGATGCTCTGGACCGGTGGATTGAACGCTACAAATTGCACGGTCACAGGATTGAGCTTGAGGCGGCTTTGATCGGACTGCCAGCGGACGCCAATGCTTCAGCTCGTGTGGCTGTTTGGGCGTATGAGCGTAAGACTTTATCGAATCAGTTCACAGCCCCACCCTCCTCAACAGATCCATCTGCCTCTGCCCCACCGTATCACCCTTCCTCCGGTTCTTTGCCTTCTCCCCCGAGTGCTCGGCCTTCGCTTTCCTCACCTTCGCGATCTCCCGCTCCAGCATCTCCTGCGTCACGCCCCATCGCTCCGGATTCGCATCAGTGCTCCCCGCATGGATCGCGTTTACGCACACATTCAAAATGTCCCCTACGCTGAGGCCGCGTGATAGGGCTGCGAGAACTGCGTAATCAGCCTGCACCCGGTCGGGGTTGGGTAGATGAAGGGCGAACAACTCCCGGCGCATGGAGGCGTCGGGATTGCGAAACTTGATGTGGCGCTGGATGCGCCGCAGCAGCGCGGGGTCATAGTTTTCAAACAGGTTGGTGGTCACGATCACCACACCATCGAACCGATCCAACTCCTGCATCAGGCAGTTGCGGTTCTGGTTGATGGAGGTCGAGCAGGACTCGCCGGTTGATACGCGCTTGGAAAGAAGGCTGTCGGCTTCGTCGAAGAACAGCACCGCGTCGTGTTCACGGGCAGCAGCAAAGGCGGCTTTGATGTGCTTGGCGGTATCACCCAAGTACTTCGATATCACCGATGAATAGTCCACCTGATAGAGCGGCTTGCCCAGTTTCAACGTGATGCCCAGCGCAGCGCAAGTTTTGCCGGTGCCTGGCGGGCCGTAGAAGTTCAAAATGCACTTTCCTTCCTGCGGTTGGATGGCGCTCAGGTTCCAAATGCGCTCCAGGTCAGCGCGGATCTCCAGCGCCCGAAGGCCAGCCAGAATGTCCGTTTTCACTTCTGCATGGAGGATCAGCTTGTCGAGTTCATGGCGCGGCTCTGGATGCACGAGGTTGCCGACGTCAGGAGCGGGTTCCTCTTCATTGCGCCTCCTGCGGCGCGGGTTGCGGTGATCATCGGCGGTCGCCGCATCGGGCGGTAGTTCTATTTCAGGGGCGGTTCGTGCGGGCATGGTTGTGTTTGGGTGTGGGTTCATGCGGCAGACACGCTATCCGCAGTGTGCGTATAGCAGGTGCCGCAAAAGGCGTGTTCAAGGCGGGTGTTGTCGGTGCATTGCACGATCTGCCTCGCATAGGCCGGCATGCGGCGGCGCAGGATGATCATCTGCTTGAGGCTGAGGCATCCTCGCCGCTGATACTGGCGAGCGAAGCTGGTCAGGATTTCTGCATCAGGGCCGGTGAACCCGACGCCATTGCGCTCAATGGTGGTTTCACGGCATTGCTCGTCAGCCGTCTGGTTTTGGTAGATGCGCATCAGGGCGCGCAAGGCCCAGCGGTCGTTGCTGGCAAGGCGGTGGAGCAGTTGTTCGATCATGTCTTTCTTGCTCATGGGTGGAGGGATGGGTTCAGGTTCATGAATCGGCATTGAGCCGATCTCCCCTTGGCCTCGTCACCGTGGCCGCGTGTGTCGCACCGTTTTGAGCACCATTTTGCGAACCCCTTATGAGAGGTCCCACGGCTCGCGGAACCCGATGAACTTCGGGAACCTGGGCGCTTCCTTCGCGCCGCTGGGCTGGTGCATGAACTTCACCATCCTGCCAATGAGCGCGTCGCGCTGCTGCCACAGGGTGATGCGGTCCACACCCCCGACGACGTGGTTGTAACCCACGCGGAACTTGATGCCCGTCTCCAACTGCTTGACGACAAAGCCGCCGAGTTCACCGCGACCCACCATGCCGGACTGCGCCATGCTGCGTTTGGTGCGCCCAAACGCATCCTTCTCAGCCGCGTTGTGATTGCTCATGCCCTCGTAGGTGTCGAGCACCACGGCCTCGGCGTCCTCAAAGCGTTTGATCTTGACGAGGTAGCCCTCGCGCTCCGTGGACCGGCCGCACTTGTGGGGTGAGCTGGGAGTGCGAATCATCACGCCTTCAAATCCCTCGCTCACGCAGCGCTCTTCATAGGCCATAAGCTCGTCCAGCGAGTGCATCTCCTCGGGCAGCACTTTATCGACGCGCTCGTAGTCCGGCAGTCGCGCCAACTCCTGCATGCGGTAGGCATAGGGCACGTCGATGCCGTCGCTCACATAGTCGAAGACGGCGAAGATGAAGTCGGGTTCACCGCTCTCGCGGCCCACATGCCCGGCGGTTTCATTGAAGGTGGTGCCTTTGACGATCAACTCGCCGTCCAGCCCATCGGGCAGATTGGTTTCGATCCACTCGCGGATGAAGCGGTTTGACACCGGCTTGAAGCTGCGATTCAGGGCGCGGCCATTGATCTTGAGGCAGCGGATGCCGTCGAGCTTGGGCGTGGGCAGCAGGGGGAAGCTGAGGGCATGGAGACGCTCGCATTTGTCGGCGAGCATGGGTTTGGTGATTGGGGACGAGGCGGTGGTAGTGGTGTTCATGGCTTGGAGTGCCCATGTGGGCATCCTGAGGGCCTCGTCACGTCGCACCGTTTTGATCACCATTTTTCAGACTCACTGCTGCCTTGAAGAAAGAGACGGTTAGATCAACCGCCGTTGTTGCCGCGTAGGAGGCGTTTTACAGGCTCAGAGGCACCGCAAGGTATGAGAGTATGCCGACCCCCGACATGCACTTGTTGCGACCATCAACGCGCTTGTTGAGACCGTGACGCCAGGCTTGGAACAAACCGATGCATGCGATATGCTGTCGTGTAGCTAAGTTAGCTTTTCAGTGTGCAGCTAGGTTAAGGCTGTGGCTCCTTGCTGGCAGCGATGACCAATTTCTGCTTTTCGGGCGGCAGCGGCGCGATCTTGACGTAATCACCATCAAAGTATGCTTTATCACCGTGATAAACACCGGTGTTTGTGCCTTCAACGCACAACCAAGGCCCCTCCACCGTAAACAAAATCTCCACTTCCTCATCAGCAATAGGAGTTGATTTGAAAACGGCGCGGTTTCCGCTTTTGACAGCCAGACCCCTCACATGGCCATGATAGTGGTCACTTCCGCGGATACAGCTAGCACTGAAGTAGATCACGCCATTTTTATCAACCATACTCATCCATCCGCCACGGTTGTCGGACCAGAATCCAGTGAGTCCCTCGCCTCTGTTTTTCAAGTGGTCCATCAATCCATGAATCCATGACGTTCTGCGTTTGATGAGCATGACACCATCTTCCAGATCAACACTTTCCTTCTCCTGAGGGTTAGGATTCGCAGGAGCGTCGAGCTTCGAACTCACGCCGCTTTCGGCAGCAAGGATTTGATCCCAGTCTGCTTGGTTGCTCAGGAAGATGCTCAACGGCTCGCCTTTAAGCCCTTTCAAGGCTCGTTGCACGGCTTTGTGAAGATGACACCGAGCGGAGGTGAGGGTTTCAACTTGGACTTGGTTGGCTGATTTAGACGGGGATGCCTCATTCACATTTCCCCTGGCTTGGCCAGATTTGTTTGCATTCACATTACCCACGACGAGCCACAGGGGCAAAAGGCACAAGTTGGCTGCTGTAAACAAATGGGGAATACGATTAGAGTGATACATTATTCAGAAGGTAGAAGAGATAAATACGCTCTGGTTTTAGTTCATTCGTGTGACTCGATTGTTGAATGTGCCAAGACATCCTGAACAGCAGCTAAAGTCATACTCCCTGCCACAACTCATCGCCCAGGTTTCCTTCGGAGATATTACCGTGACGATCAATGGAGGCATCGGGCCGCAAAGCGGACAGATGATCTCACCCGGCTTGATCACCATGTCTTTCGCCTCTGACCAAGAATGAAAGTGCTCGGTCCAGGAGTTTGATGAAAGCAATGGATCTGCACCCCGCCTGACGGGAAACTTCAATTGCAGACCTCGCGGAATCTTGATCCGATGGCCATCTGGACGGCGGCGCAGCCGTCGCACCTCCCAGAATCCCAAACCCAAAATAAGCTCTTTGAGCGTCTTGGTCTTCCAGAACTGCTGCCCTTTCACCGCTGATTGCGCCGGTCTGGGTATGATGCGGTAGGTCACCCGATCGGTTGCATCGTGAGATGACTCCATCCAGCCTGTTGTCGCACACTTCTCAAGCATCAAAGCAAGAAAGAGCAGATCCTCGGTCTTGCGGATAGGCTTACCATCGCGGGGGAAGTTCTCGTCTAGGGCAGGAGGATTTTGGTGAAAAACTTCCGGTTTAAAAAACTTTGATGCTCTCATGCGGTGTTCCACGCGATCACAGATAGTTCGTGCTGCCGAGGCGGTCATGGAGTGGCGTTTCCCCAACTTCTCGAATGAGAGTGCGCCTTCCCCATTCCATCCCATGAACGAGCGATACATCTCGCGCTCTTGGTCGGTGATGCCTGATACTTGATTTAGCACTTCATTTTCTTCCGTGATCCAAGTCTCATCCTCGTCGTTCATCCATGAATCGTCCTCAACACGCTTTTCTACTTCCGCCGGTTTAGTCTCCAGAGGCTTGCAAGGATCCAAAACAGAAGGTTTTGTTTTGTTACTGATCGACTCAGTAGTAATACTGGATTCGTCGAAATCGTCTGGAATACCGAAGATTGATCCAATTCTACGGGGATAGTTTGGAAAAAATCTGAAAGGTCTTTCTATCCGACTTTCATCGAACCAAAAATCTGTATGGCGTTTTGAAAATGCAGCCTCTAGGTCTTCATCAAGAAACTTCAAACCATAAAGTTGAGTGGATAAATTTCTACTTGAGAGCACTTTGGCTTCTTCAAGCGTCACACTTTCAAAACCGTTGAGTTCTAGGGTGCCTTGGTGCGTGACCAAGATTTTGAGGATTGCCATTGGCAGTGTCTTGATTTCATTGAGGGCAAGAGTGCCCTTGTGCCGTGCCGCGAGGTTGTGGGCGAGAGCAATATGCCCGGGGGTTTCGGGAAATTCGGTTAGGCCATCGAGATGCAACCAACCGATGTGCTTGCTGAGCACCATGCTCGATTCATCCGAGATTTTTTGAATGCCATTCAGCAGGAGATCTCCCTTATGGGCGCTCAGTGCCAGAGCGACCTCATCCGAGATGTGTTCGATGCCGTTGAGGAAAAGTTTATCATGGTGCTTGGCCAAAGAGCGAGCGGAAGCCGCGGAAAGACTCGTGAGGCCGTTAAGATAAAGTGAATTCCGTTGTTTGGACAGTGCTTCGGCACTTTCGTCGGACAAGTGGGTCAGTCCGTTCAACGAGAGGGATCCTTGGTGGGCAGCCAGAATGACCGCCGCAGCCTCTTCGAGGTCGGTGGATTTGTCCGCAGCAAGGTCCTGCCTCGGCTTTTTCTTGGGGAGCAGGTTGCTGGCGATTTCAGCAGTCAGCACTGCCTTGCGCAGTTTCTTCGCTTTTTGAGGACGGGAAGATTTACGAGTCAAGGTGAGCCAGTCTGGTGGCAGGAGTATATCCATGATGTTGGGAGGGGTTCGTGTTGTGGCCTGGGTGGTATTGATCGTGGGCTGTTCTCAGAGGTGCCGCCTCATGACTGGTGTGGTTTACGGGCAGTAATCAGGATCGTTGATGATATTGAGATACTCCTGATACCTTTCGGGTCCGCCTTCGCGCACCCAATCATCATAGGAAATGGCAACGATTTGAAAGCGATCCGGCTCCAGGGGTTTGCCCTCCACATCTTCATAGATGGAAGAGTATTCGATGAGCGCAGGATCTTCCCAGCCTTTGAAGTCCACGTGATACCAGCCAAGCCATCCATCAAAGATCTCGATGTCTGCAAAAGCGGCGATTTGCATCGTGGCCACGCCTCGGGACTCCAGCCACTGGAGGATATCGCTCACACGGGACTCATCTGTGCGGTAGATAACAGCTTCCACGCCGGGCCCCGTCTGGATTTGAAGCACAAAAATGTCACTTTGCGTGGCGAGGAGCAGTTCTTCTGGTTGAGTCAACCGTTGAGGCATGGCGTGAGAAGGCAGGTGGGAGTTAGCGCTAGTGTGTCAGGAGAGCAGCGGAACGGGAGCGTTTGGCGAAGGCGGCCGCAGACTCGATGAGTTCGAGACGTTCACGGTTATACCTGATGATCGGGCAACCTTGCGGCTGGTAGCGATCGAGAAGGTGTGCGTGCAGTTCCGGGAGCGGAGCGTGGATCTTTTCGGCCACCAGCCGTGCAAAAAGTTCGTTCGAGTAAGTCACCGTGGACTGGGAATAGATCCTGGCAGGAATGCCGGAATACATCGCCTCTCCGGTCTCACTGATGAACATGCCCGTGGTCAGGCCGGTGAGACCGTGGTGTTTCACATATTGGTCTGCATGGCACCAGATGTAGAGGTTGTCGCGCTTTTGGCGCAGCAGCGAGGCGTGCGAATCGTTCACCATAAAAAAGAGGCCGCCAGGGTAACCATGCCCCAGCATGATCACGCGGTCATGCTCGCGGATGAGTTGAGTCACATTCTGGTCACTGGAGTCGGTCACCACCGTCGCTTCGTGCAGGCCAGCGTAGATGGGCTTGAGGAAATCCGTGCTGCGGTCGTCATGATGGAGCACGAGGGTTTTGAGATTCATGGGGCGTTGGAGGTGTCAGTTGCTTGTTTGAGGATTCTTCACGATCGATCAGCCTTGATTCAGGATCTTGGCGATGGCCTGGCAGGACAGTTTATCCGGCTCTTGCTCATGCTGAACCACCACGGTCAGACCAGTCGTCTGATGAACGGTGAATCGCTCCGGTTTGAAGCTTTCCCCACCTCCTTCGCAGGCCACCACGGTCGTCTCCTTCATCACGAGACAGCACGCCACGCCTTTGATTCGATGGATCAGCTTGGCAGCCTGATTGGCAACCAAGTCGGGTCCAGGTTCAAGGTCCAGCACCTCTTGAGCGGCTTTGTTACGCGCCCGAGTCTCCGCCGCTTTTTTTCCCGGAGTCAGGAGAGGTTTTGCTTCCCTCTGGTTCAGATCATACGCCGGGATCTGATAGCTCGCTTCCACAGCCGATCTCTCGTGAGAGCACAGTCCTTCATCCTTTGCATATTTTCCGATGAGCACCGCACCTTGTTCCTTTTGGGCCTTCCAATAGTCCGCATAACGGGGTTCCACATATTGCAGAAACCGCAGTTTCTGACCGAACTGCCTTTGATGAGCCTCGAAGGTCTTCCTCGCATAGGCCTCCCAGTTTTCTTTTTTGGCAGGTCCTTCGCTCACGGCTTCCAGCATCCGCGCCTCCTTCTCAAAGCCCGCCTCCTTCAGCGCATCACGTGTTCTCGTAAAGCTTTCACCACGCACATTGATCACTTCCGCCCACACATGCTCCATCTTTTCCGGTCTCAAGGCCTGCACCATGCTCCTCGAAAACGCTTCATAGTCCTCCTGCGGAAGACTCGGACAGATCATGCCAAAGGTCCGGTAGCCATGATCCTGCAACCAATGAAGGGATTCGATTCTTTTCGAAACACGCGCCGTTCCCTTTTCAAACGCCGCGGCGATGGAGTCATCGAGCGTTCCGGTGCTAAAGCCCAGGATCAATCTTTGGTGGTGACTCAGATGATGGCCCGCTCTCGTCTTGTCTTCGATCATCCCATCCTTCAGCAGCTTATGGATCAGATTCCCCTTGGTCAGCAGCCTGATCTGCCACTTCGTATGATCGAGGATCAACTGACAGGCCTCCGCCGTCTCTTTTAGAAGCTCGATATTGGCCGCCACATCCACCAGCGTGGAGCTATAGAGCACCAGCTCCATTTCCTTCAGGTCTTGCACCACCCTTCGTGAAAGCCACCCCTTCACATCACCCGCCAGTTGGTTTGCCAGGACCTGCACACCTTTTTCGCCGTTGTGTCCGAATCTTCGGATCACCAAGTCCTCATGAGACCTGTTTGCCTGATGTTTTTCGTTATGCTCGCGGATGACCTGATGAGTCAGCTTCCGCATTTGAGACTCCACGTAGCAGAAGGAACAGCTATACACACAGGCGTTCCCCAGGTTCAGCGTGAGTCCATCGCACAGCAGCTTTTCTTGAAAGGCCTCACTGGGATAGGTCAACACCGTCCGGCTCGGTTGGTAGAGCACGGGTTTCCGGCTCATGGTTTCGATAGAGGTCACCTCCATCGCTGGATCTCGCGTAACACCTTCTAGATCGATTGGATACATCATAGCGTCCTTTCATACTAGTTTTACAATTGAAATCAAGTAAAATACAATTCTATGGAGAATGGAGGGGCTTTGAAAGCAGGTCCATTGGTAGCAAATACGGTGATCCTTGAGTTCAAGCTGAGCCGGCAGAACCGCAGGGCCGGGCGTGTTGGATCCAATCGCCAGACCCTGGTGCCAAAGTCATCCAGGATGATTGGCCACCCATTTGCCGCTTCATCGGTGAAGAATGAAGGCCCGTGGGAGTTGAGGGCCAATGCGTCACCCTCTATGACTGCACCTCCCGATTTCGACAGTGAGTTGGCATTGGTGCGGCGCTGGCTACAAACAACGCTCAGCACAATACTTGCCATACAGCCACTCATCCTTTTCTGGCAGCGCTTCAAAATGAACTTTGCCGTTGTGATCCGCCAAGGCCTTCGCGGCTGCATCTGTCAAACTGGTCAGGCCGCGGAGGTAAAGCCCACGGCCAACATGCTTTGTCAAGGCCTTCGCCGCCGCATCGGACAGACTCGTCAGGCCGTCGAGGGTAAGTTCGCCCTCGTGCTTCGCCAAAGCCTGCGCTGCAGTGTCGGACAGGCTTGTTAGGCCGTTGAGAGAAAGATCGCCAAAGCGATCTGCCAAGGCCTTCACAACCGCATCGGACAGACTCGTCAGGCCGTCGAGAGAAAGATAGCCATGGTGCTGCGCCAAGGCCTGCGCGGCTGCATCTGTCAAACTGGTCAGGCCGCGGAGATAAAGATAGCCATGGTGCTGCGCCAAGGCCTGCGCCGCCGCATCGGACAGACTCGTCAGGCCATTCAGAGAAAGATGCAAGTCGCTCTCACAAAGCCCACCCCAACGCTGCTGTCTCGCAAATTTAGTGGCGAGAGCGATATGACCTGGCTCATCGGACAGACTCGTCAGGCCGCCGAGGATAAGTTCGCCCTCGTGCTTCGCCAAGGCTTTCGCTGCCGCATCGGACAGACTCGTCAGGCCGTCGAGGGTAAGATCGCCCTCGTGCTTCGCCAAGGCTTTCGCTGCCACATCGGACAGACTCGTCAAGCCGCTGAGATAAAGATCGCCCTCGTGCTTCGCCAAGGCTTTCGCTGCCGCATCGGACAGACTCGTCAGGCCGCTGAGATAAAGATCGCCCTCGTGCTTCGCCAAAGCCTGCGCTGCATTGTCGGACAGGCTCGTTAAGCCGGAGAGCCAAAGGTCGCCCTTGTGCTGCGCCAAAGCCTGCGCTGCAGTGTCGGGCAGACTCGTCAGGCCGTCGAGGGTAAGTTCGCCTTCTTGCTGCGCCAAGACTTCTGCTGCCGCCTCTGTGATAGATGAGTATCCGTCAGCTTCGATGGGGTCGCCGTGGACAAGTTGTTGCGCGATTTCGAGAGTGAGTATCTGGCTCATGAGTTGACGTGGTCTTTGAGTGAGTTTTAGTTTCTGATGCGCTGACGGGGCTATCTCAGTCTTCGCCGATCGATGCTGCTGACGATACGTTTCATAGCGCTGCTGGTCTTCGGGCGGCAGTGCTCCAAACTGCACCTCTCCCGTATACTCCGCCAGCGCTCGAGAGGCTGCATCCGAAAGGCTGGTGAGACCATCCAGGCGCAGCGCATCGACTTTGTTGGACGCCTGCCCGGACAACGCCCTGGCCGCGGCATCTGAAAGACTCGTCAATCCCTGCAGCGACAGTCCACCGCGTCGATTGGCTAGGGAACGAGCCGCGGCAGTGGAGAGGCTGGTGAGGCCATTCAGGCTCAGAAAATCGAGATCATCGCCGGCCCGCTCCGAAAGCGCCTGCGCGGTGTAATCCGGGAGTGTGGCCAGGCCATCGAGGTAGAGCCTGCCGCGATGACGCGCCAAGGCACGCGCCGCTGGATCGGAGAGGACTGTGAGCCCGCGCAGGTAGAGATCACCCTCCAACCTGGCCAGTGCAGCGGCGGCCCCTTCGGACAACTCCTTGAGTCCATTGAGCTGCAAGGCGTCCTCCAACTGCGCCAGCTCCGCAGCAGCACGCTCTGAGAGGGAGGTCAGGCCATTGAGATGCAGCTCGTCATCGTGCTCCTTGAGCACTGCGGCGGCTTTATCGGTCATGAGGACGTAGCCAGGCGCCTGGAGCGGCCGGCCTGCCTGCTGCTGCAGCAAAGCCTGCGCGGCCTCCTGCGTGAGAATTTGATCCGTGCCCGCCAGGAAACGGCAGAGCTCACCCCAAAGCTCTTTGATTTTGGCATAAAGCTGCTCCGGCTTCAGGCTGGCGGGGTCCTGGATGGCACCATCCAACTGGAAGGTGCGGCTGCGAGGATCAGACAACCGCAATCCCTCGGGCAGCGGCAGCCGCGCTGCCACCTCCCGCATCACATCGAAAAGACCTTGGTTGAACGGGCTGGAGGCAGCAAAGACCGCCACGCGCAGCTTGGATTCACCCACATGAAGAATGAACTGGCAGGGGATGATGTAGAGGCCGGCTCGATTGCGGTGAGCACGCATGGCAGGCAATGAATCGATATCCACTGCCGCCTTCTTCAACTCGGCAGGAGATGGTTCATAATCTTCATCTTGCGTCAGAGCCTGATAGAGAAACCAGCGGCCCACGGCCGGGTCTTTGGGATTGGCCCATTCGATGATGGCACGCGTGGCGAGATCGAGGTGGATTTTGATGATGAAGCGCTCGGGTTTGGGCGCATGGTGAATCCCGGAAGCCAGAAGATTCACATCCAGCGGCTGATTTTCCAAAAGAGGCAGCAGCGCCTTCGCATACACCTGCCCTCCTGCGGTTGCAGACCGGTTTTTGCCGCGAGTCTTCCGCTTGAGATCGGTGCCACCCTCCTTTTCGTCGTCTGTTTCATCCGCAGCAGGCGATTGCGGAGCAACCACGGCCTGCTGAGCCTTTTTCTTGGCGACTGCCTCCCGCAGGATGCTTTTGAGCGCCTCGGCATCTTCCGGCTCCCATTTTGCCAGCAGGGTGAGCAAATTGCCACCTGCCTCGGGTGGAATGCAATCTACCAAACCCGGGCTATCCAGCAACAGAGTCAGCGCCTCCAGGTTGGGATTGAAAAAGCCCTGTGGCGTCAGCACACAGGCCTCCACCAACCCCTGCGTGATCGACTCCGGCTTGACCACGAGAGGCATGCTTGGGCACATCAGATGAAACCGAAGCAGGGCGAGGCAGTCTTGGATGTTCACCGGAGGCATGAGTAGCAGTAACATGGTAGTTCTTATTTGACAAGTGTATATTAGGCGGTAAAGGCAAATTGATTCAATTTATTACCATGAACCCCACAGAATGCAAAGCCCTTATCACCCACATTTTTCAATCAATCGCCGTGTGCACGAGCCCGGATGAGGTCGATGCCATCCTCGATTCATGTGCCGATCGAATCCCGTTTTCCAATCGAGTGAAGGTGGAACTTTTCCCTCAGATCACTTTTGATCTCAGCCGGGCGGATGTCCAAGGCATGCAAAATGCAGGCGTCCTCACTAAAGAAGGAGTGTTTGCTCCGGATTGGCTCGATCATGTCCATGATCCGGTCGCACGGCTGCTCTACGCGATAGCTTGGAAGAATGGCGACCTGCCAAAGATCAAACACATCGTGCAGGGCGTGCTCGCGGATGATGACGAGGCGCCCAGCCAGGCATTTGTGTTTCATCAGTTTGGCCGACATCTGGCGGACAAAGCGCAGCCCATCGTGGATCAGCATGTACTGCGAGCGTTTGGCATTCATCAATCAACAGATGAAGAGACATGGACATCACTCCGCAAGATGAAGACCATCACAGAGGCCCACGCCCACCTCATCGCGGAGTATCGCCTGTGGCTGCAATCCGACGCGCTTCAAGCCTTACTGCGAGCCGCGCCGGGCTATGCCTGGCATGTGGACCAGGTGTTATTTGCTCTAGGCAAGACGGTGAAAAGTTGATTCACCTCGTCACTCTTCCTTTCTCCCACGCTGAATCATCCCCTTCATGAAACACCTCACTTTGGAAACTGCCCTGCATCTCGTCGCCGCCATGGAAGACGATGATGAGCCCTTGGATGCCAGTGAGTTCCTCAGCATTGATGTGGAGGCTGCGCGAGAGCTGGCTCGCCACCGGGCCGGCTGGCTGGCGCTCGATGGCCTCTCTGCACTGGCTGAGGATGCCGCGAAGGAGCTCGCCTCATTCCCTGGCCCGCTCTACCTCAATGGATTGCGTGAACTCAGCACCGACGTCTCACGAGCACTGGCCGCTCATGCAGGAGGAAAGCTCTCGCTCGATGGCCTCACCCGCCTCAGCGATGAGGGGGCCCAGGCGCTGGCCGGGTATGCAGGCATGCTTGGCCTCGATGGACTCGAATCTCTCAGCCCCGCGGCCTATCAGGTGCTGCGGTCGCGATCCGAGGGCATTTCCATGGAGGGTCTCGATACTCTGCCTGAATGGGAGTTTGATGGCGAGCAATGGGACTATCAGGGTGATGAGGCGCGCTGCCTTCCTCACTATGTGGACTTGATCGAGCTGTCGCTCAGCAGCCTCAAGGGAAGCAGCCCGGAGTTGTTGAAGGCTCTCCATGTGTTCCTCGATGAGATGATCGTGCTGGCTTCTCAAGGTGTGCCCATTTTCATGGAGAGGCACGAGAAAGTCCAGGTCGTCACCGTGGCGGCCCAATGCCGGTCTTCCCAGGTCGATCCCGTCTCTGTGCTGCTGCACACGCTGCTGCTGCTGGCGGAAAGCAGGCCGCTTTCCACCCGCCGTGATCCTGACCGGCGCGATGCGCTCTTTGCCCTCTCGGTGGAATACCCGGAGCTCGCCTCGGCGCTCGCTGCGCAGGTCTGCGCCATGCCAGAAGGCGTTTTGGAGCAGGCGCTTGAGGCGTGGTCGCAGGACCCTCCCGACTCACGCCGCAAGATCCATCTCACGCGCGTGCAGAACTGGCTTCCCCGTCTGCGTCAGGATTTTCCTGCCGCTCTTTCATCGCCTGCTCCTGCCTCTGAATCCTTTAGCCAACCTTGCCTGTGACGACTGATTTTGAATTTCCCGACCTCGATTCCGATACAGCGCTGGAAGACGGCCTGTTTGATTTCGAGACTGACCCGAAGCTCCGCAACAAGCTCGTGCTCACGCACCTTCGTCGGAAAGGCACAGTCTGCTGGCAGCCACGGGAGTCGGCGCCTCTGCTCGACCATCAGATCACGCCGCAGATCTTTAGTGAGTCGGTGTTTTATCCGGCGGCCGGTCTCGACATCGAGCCGCTGCTGCGCCTCAGCAATCTCGCCACCACCTTCCTCTTTGTGAGCCTTCACATCAGCAAGGAGACGGTCTTTGAATTCCTGCGGGACATGCTGGGGCACCATCCCCAGTTCGAGCTTCGGTCGTTCGAGGATCATCCCTTTGATGAATGCCGTGACTTTGCGCTGCATCCGGACTACCGCACCCATCTGAACGAAGGCTGCTGCTTCATGCAGGAGCACCAGTTGCACGACTATCACGGAGCCTTCACTTCCGCGCGCAAGCAGCCCCAATGGCTGATCCGCGCCACCGTGCTGCGGCGTGACACCCAGCGGATGCTCACACTCTACTATGCCGCCGCCGAGGGGCTGGCCACCTACCTTCTGCTTTCTCATCGTGGACGTTTCACGCCGCGAGTGCTCATCACCATCGAGACGAAGGTGCTCGAAGATCCCGGCACGCCCATCATCCCTCGTCTCTTCAGCTACCTGCGCAGCCAGCCGCCTTACTGGGTGCGCGGTTTTCAAGGGAAGAATGACGACGCGCCATGGGATGCCTTCTCACAGGAGCAAGGCGCTCGGGTGCTCTCCCCCGATCCGCTTTACACGCACATCGCGCAGGACTTTGCCTTCCATTGGAAGGCACGGGGCGATTTCCAGAGTTGGGGGTTCTTCAATGATCTCGATCGCAACACCACACGCTACTGCAAGATGTTCACCACCACCGCCATGGCGGAGGCACTCAACGCGCGCCCTTTCCGCGACTTTGGTCGCCACCGCGTGGAGATGGGCGATCTCTTTGAGGTCGCCAGGCGCGATGGCAGCGCGGGTGACTGGCTCATCGCTCCGGCGCGAGTGCTCGCCACCTCGACCCCGGCCGCTGGATTAATCCCCTTCACCTGGGAGGAGATCATGCAAGCACGCCCGCTGCTGCTCACGACGGAGGAGCCTTTCCCCCTTCACATGATACACACGCTGAGCACCCTCGAGCGCGCACTGCTCTCCGCTCGTGATGGAGGCCGCCTGCCGCAGCGCGTCTTTCTCGTGCCTTGGGGACTGGAGGACCAAGGTTGCCAACTGGCGGAGTTTCTTGAACGCTGCCAACTCACTGACCTCCACATCCTCGTCCGCCGCCCTGCTGACTTGGTGGATTTGCGTTTGCCGGAATGCCCAGATGGTTCCCCCAACCCACCAAACTCAAACACCCAAGAAGAGACTATTCCACCAGCACCTATCACCACCATTCGATCCATCACCTCAGAAGACCATGCGTTTGTTCTTCAACAAGCAGACCAGTTCACAGTCTTCGGTCCCTATGTGGATGTTTTCAGGAAAATGTTGAATGGCATTCATGTCCACGGAGTCGTATTTGAAAACGTGCAATTCTTCATCTGCGAATTGAATGGGACTCCTGCCGGCTACCTTGCTGTGGAGTGGAAGACAGCAGAGGGCATTATTCACGGCGTGGTGACAGCGCCTAATTTTAAGCGGCAAGGAGTTGGAAGCAGCCTGATCAACCATGTGGTGGCCGAGGCACAGGCGCGAGGCATAGCGACAATCAAAGCCATTACCGCAGAAACAGACAACCCGGCCGCCCTAGCTTTATTCAACGGACAGGGTTTCGTAAATCAAGGCCACGGTGGTAGCTATCCGAATGGGCAAGCAGCAGTCAATTTGCGCCGCGAGCTGGAAGTTGCCGCAGCCAGAATTTGAAAACTCAATCCACTTAGCCGCCCTTTATCTCATCAAAGTTAAAAAAGACCCACTAATCCGACCACTCCATGACACTGCGACAGAAACTAAAAAAACACTTCGACACTGACTTCCCGATTTCAGGTGGAACAGGAAAAAGCGAGGACGACCCGATCATTCTTCACCTAGCGGAACCGAATGACTATATCGGTCTTGAGTATGAAATCCTTGAATGCCTCGGTATCATACGGGAAATCGAATGGCAGAAGACCCGCCAGGTTCACTTAGTGCATAATGGCAGACACCTGGATCGAATTGACATCACATTCGTGAAAGAGCACTCGGCGTGCAAGACTCCAAAAACGGAAAGCTACTATTTCGATTTCACCGAGTGTGCTGACCCAATGTGGACACTTGGCGATGACTTGCCCGAGGATGGTGGCCTCGATTTTCTCTCGGACACTGATAAGCCCTCATAGACTTTTATCTGGTTATTGAGGTGCGCTACTTTCAGTAGTCTGCTGTCCGATCACTCAGTGGCTGCTAGTCAGTAAGCGAGTTTTTTCAACCACCTCATCCTTCAGTTCTGACTCTGCTCAAAGGAGCTGATGTCTGATGAATATAGAAGCATTTAAATTCCGTCTATCCATGCTTGGTCACACGTTGGATGGCCGTGAAGCCCCCGATTGCCTGGGCAAGCCTGAACGCTGAAGTATGGTTTCAAATATTTAACGGCATCTTTCACGGAGCCAAAAGAAACTCCTCCCTGATAATTGGTTCCGCCGACTCCGCATTGGGGAACACCGCCCGGAGCGGCAATGTAGCCTGCTTCATTTGTAAAAAGGCCTCCTGCAGCGGCAATTTCACCAATTAGGTATCGCCTGTTTGGCTTCTGATTCTTCAACCAGATGTGAGGGTTTCCATGCAAGCAAATCATTCCCTCATTGGGTCCGCCGCATTTATCGACAAGTTTGATGTATTTTTTCGGCCCTTGCTCGAGGTGGATTGTTAGCTTTCCCGTGAGTGCGCCAACAGCCACGGTCTGTTCTGTGCAACCAGCACATACCTCAACCTGATGTTTGAATGCCGGGCGTTGTGCATTGTTCGGCGCTGAGCTGGATGCGATCGGCGACAAGCGCAATTCTTTCAAAGTCTCTTGGATGATCAACTCTGGCAGGTCACAAGCCGCCTGAATCCAGTCGAGTTGGCCGGATCCGCATGGATGCTCATTTCCGTATGTTTGGTTGAACCAGTCCGCGCAATTTTGGATGGCTGCGTTGGTAGATTTTGAGCAAGCGCATCCTGGCTGCCAAGTGAGCATGGCGGCCTTTCGCAGCATCAATTGCAAGCCATAGTAGGTGCGCAGGCAGTCCAGCTTCGACCATGGGCGCAAGCTGCCGTCTGATGATTGCTTCAACTGCGAGGTGGTTGCGTTGAACAGTTTGGCTTTTTTGAGCCACTTTCCAATGGCCAGTGATCCAAGCGCATCGAGCAAAATGCGATCAATCGGCGCATGCAGTGCGCACAAATATTCGGGCAGATTCGGTATGGCTGGCGGCTGGTAAGGAACCATTTGGCCATTTCCCCATTGGCCCACTGCCTGCCAGCAAATCTCATATTTGAGGAAGATATTAATCAGCTTTTGAGCAAGACCAATGGTTCCTAGTTCGGGCGGTTTTTCCTGTTGGTCGGCTTCCCAAGCATGCAGGCCAGCATGGGCGAGCCCCTCGTTTCGCAGTTCAACCAATTTGGACAGCAGCCATGAATCAAACGCCACTAGGCAACAATCGTTAGCGCATGGCGGAAGGACAAAGCTAGAGAAGACTAGGCACTGCCTTCTCTGCACAAAGCGCGGAAACACATTTGCTGGAGCCGTCGTCCTATTGGACATGACACCCCAGGCGTTGCGTTGTGAATCATTGATATACCATGTAAATTCAGTTGGCTCCCACAGTTTCATCTCCAGATGAAGAGCGCTGGCAAGTGCGCCCGTGGCATTTGGAGTTCGCAACCCAGCTAAAGGAGCGCCACCCACATATTTGGCGAAGAGATGTGCATCAGGGATGAGTGCATCCGGGAATGCCGGATCCAGAGGGATTGGGAATTGACAACAACGCATGGCGATCAGATTTAGCAAATTGTGCCGAAAAAAATACGCTGCCGGTTTAAACTTCCTTCATGAGGTATCAAATCCGACCATTGCGGCCCGGCAAATTGGCATAATCCGTTAAACTGCAGGCAATGCGATGAGGCATATTGCTAGGACTGTGGGGAGTCAGTCTCTACCCTCGGTTGCGCTAGGAGCGTCGTAAGTTGTTCGGAGTTCATCATGCTTCGAAGTGACGGTCGATGGCGGCTTGTTCTTGCACCCAGGGGTCGCTGGGATCGGGGGGCTGATCTTGCGGTAGAATCACGAGCGAGTCCCACGGAATGCGGCTGGACAGAAGGCGGGGCATGCACTGGTCGATGCGGACACCGAGGCAATGATGCAGGCCGTTCAAGTCCGGATGAGTGGAAGCCACGGTCGCCACGCCGATGAACTGGTGGTTCTCCGTGAAGATGGGTCCACCGGAGCAACCGCTCGTGAAGTCATTCGAGTAGAACTCAATCTTGGCGGAGTGATGCCAAATTCGGAAGGTCGTCCAGTGCCGAGTCTTGCCATCGGCCCCAAAGAAAAAACCGCGGATTTTGGCCGACTTCATTTCCGCTGGAAAGTGAATCTCGGCCGGCCGGATGCCAGCGCCGTGTTTTTCCGCGAACGCCTCCAGCAAATCGAGTGCCGTCTCCGTGCCGCCATCATCCGATGTGATCAAGCTCATGCCATCGGCCGCCAGGATCATGAAATCGAGCGAGGAGGCGTGGTAGCCTGCAAAGAGCCCACGGGGTATGGCGGCATCGTTCACACACCACGCGGTATAGAGATCGACCTCGCCCGGCAGCATCGACCACCGGTCCTGGAAATGAGCGCAGGTGTAGATCCATCCACCACTGATCAAGCCCAGTCCCTCGCCTGTGGTCAAATCGTCCGCTGTGGTCGGCATGCGCACGATTGACTGGCTGACACGATGGGGAGAACCCGCCGCGCAGATTGCGACCACGGATTCAGCTAGGGGAGGCATGGAGTTCAAGGCGATGGGGGAGTTGAAGTGGCTGTTGATGTTGAGTGATCAAACACGTGTGGCAAAGCGATGGACGCGCTGGAGGCAGGGATCGTTTTGGTAGCAGGCGGGCAATTGGTTCCAGAATGCGGGTTTTTGGCGGATTTGGGGGCCGAGGCCCTCGCGCATGAGTTTCAAGATGTCTTCATCCTGCTGCAGGCTTTGCGGCATTCTTTCCCAGGCGCGCGCGTCTGACTTCACCTCTTTTTTCCAGTGCTTCAGGCGCAGCGCCGTGACCTGCTTCCAGGTCTGCTTCTCTTTTGCCGGCAGATGTAGCTCCGATATCGCCTCATCACTGAGGCCGGGGCGTTTTTTCACCTCTTCGAGCACCTGCTTGGCCAGTGCTTTCTTCTCGGCCTCGCGGAGGCTTGTCAGTGTGGTTTGAAGTTTCGAGTGGGAGCATAACGATTCTGGCACCTGCTCGAGGAAACAGGGATGCTTCGTGACAAAGCCCCCCCATCCCTCCACGGCGGCTTCATGGATCAGCGGATGCGACTGCTGGTCGGCGGGCAGGGCACTGAAATTCCATGGCTGCCCCCTCAAGGCGGCCAAGGCGTGCGCACAACGAGCGAGTTCCAGCCTGGGTGAGTGCTTCCACCCTTGCACGATGGGCAGCGTGGCACGCGGTTCCTGCAGGAGGGCCTTGAAACAAGCCGCAGCGTAGGCAGGCAGAGGATCGCTGGGGAGAGGTGGAAGTTGCTGATTTGCCGCAGCGACAGTGGAGACGTCCGTGGGGTGCAAGGAGGCACGCCCTTCATTCACGGTCATCCAAAATGCATTTTCATGCGCTGGTGTTAAAACGTTCCGCTTCAGCAAAATGGCCATCCAGATTTTTTGGCGCTCAGGATACTGCTGGCGCAGCCAAGAGATCCAACCTGACCGCCAAGAATCGATCACTTCTTGATCTTGCTTCAATGTCTCGGGGCAAGCATCCCATTTTTCTGGATCGTGGTTTAGCCATTCGATCCAGATCGGCTTGTGGAGGTCATCGGGGCATTTACTCCACTGCTCAATATCGCTCTTGAGCAACCCCACCCATTTAATCATGAATGCTTTCATGAATTTTCCATCCTTTTTTAGTTCCTGCCGCAGAAAGTCAGGGCACGTAGTCCACCTCGTAACATCACGTTTGAGCAGATTCACCCAGCCCTTTTTACGTGCTTGAATCACCTCCTCGTCCTGCTGCAGGAACTCCGGGCATTGATTCCACTGAGTGACATTGCGTTTGAGTAACTCTATTACATCCTTTTTTAGGTTCTTCGCGGGTTTTAGTGGGCGGGGGAGGGCTTGAGATCAAGCCTACCGCAGTGAAAGAGGATGCGTGTGCGGTAGTTGGCGAATGAGCGGAAGCCTCTCGCGGCGCTTTTGATCGCCTGGATGCGGCTGTTGAGGCCTTCGCTC
>CANGYJ010000010.1 GCA_947458455.1 Verrucomicrobiaceae bacterium
CGAGCGAAGGCCTCAACAGCCGCATCCAGGCGATCAAAAGCGCCGCGAGAGGCTTCCGCTCATTCGCCAACTACCGCACACGCATCCTCTTTCACTGCGGTAGGCTTGATCTCAAGCCCTCCCCCGCCCACTAAAACCCGCGAAGAACCAAAATCAGAAAGGTCGGCGTAAGCGATGTTGTCGTAGTATGGTGGATCGGTGGAGATGACCTTTGACCTTGAAATCTTTTGGGTTTGAGCATCCTCTTGGGAAGCATGGCCGGGAGAACCTAATCCAAGTGCGCCCATCCCCTTGATAAGGCGTTCGAAGAGATTGTGGAAGCTGCCCGATGATTCACTGAAAACATTGACCTCCGCGTAGTCCCAGGTCATCGCAATTGCTTGCCGGGAAAATACGGAACGCATTTGAGTATTGGGGTGGTTCCAACCGCACAAACTGGAGGAATGGTTGGCGACCTGGCTGATGAGAAACGTCAAATATACGCTCACTGCTTGCGCATAGGCGGTGGCTCCGATTCCACCTTCTTCGAGTCCAACTGCATCATCTGCGAGTCCTGCTACGATTGCATCATCGCGAATCTGTTGACGTGCCTCATCCACTACATCGCCAAAAGTCGAAAGTGCTGTCAATTGTCGTGCAGTGAAAAGGTCGCCCCATTCCTTTAGTCCGTAAGGCACACAGGTGCCTCCAGTTAGCCTAGCTGGAACATCGCCGGAGGGCTTCCATTCAGGGGTCACTGAGACCGCGACTTTTTCCGTCTCTGGCGTCGGCGATAGGTAAACACGACCTGTTGGACCTTCGGCCACAATACCCAACAGCCGGGCTCCCATTCGACCTGCCTTACCCTCAGATTTGATATAATCGCCGTCAATCACCGCATCTGACACTAAGCAACGAAAGTTTGCCCCACGTCCCTCTGCTTTAGTTCCGCGTTCTGCTTCAGTTGTGGGGGCACCGAGTTTGACTGTGAACCTGTAGCTTTCGCCATCAACCGTGGGTTGCACATATGCTTTTCTACCGTCCTTGCTGGAAAGAATAAAAGTGGAGGCCAGTGGCACGTCCACATGCGAGAATGCAGGATTGGGACTCTTCACTGTCCGCGCCCAGATCCAAGCGATGACGGTGAGTTTTTGGCCCACGAGCGCAACTAAATCGGGCCGTTCAAGCGCCATTTCTGCTGTGACTTCCACAGGCGGGTAGAGATGCCCAATGCGTCTTTGGGTCTCCTCACGCATCCAAGCACCATAGTAGCTAACATCCGCTGTCAGACCGGTTGCAGCGGTCCACTCTCTTTCAAAATCCAGTTCTTTCTTCTTCAAGTCTTGGAGGCTGTGTCTGAGGCTTACAGGAGGCTTGCCCGCAAATTTGGGTGGAATCTCTATCATTGCCTTATTGATGAGCACGGCAACGGGATTGAGGTCTGAGGCGTAGGCTTCGAGTCCTAATCGCTGCGCCTCTAGCGGGATGGCACCGCCGCCCGCAAAGGGGTCGTGCAAGGCTGGCAGCTTGTCTGGATTGAACAGTTCAGCGGCCTCTGGGTGATCCCTATTCAATTCGCATACTTCCCGCCACGAACGACGGATTTCGGCGCGGGCCTGTTCCAGCACTTCCACGTTGTTAGTGTTCTCCCACTGCACGAGGTCTTCGAGGATTTTGAACAATCGCTTCCGCTCAATGGCAGCTTTCTTTTTCTCCATTCCGTATCTAAAGCCGCTACCAATGTTGGTGCCGGGATCATTTACTAATTGTGCAAAGATGACCGCTCGCGCAGCAGCCAAGGGCCGACGCGCCCACCATAAATGCAGCGTGGACGGGTGTCCATGCCGGATGGATTTCTCCCGAGCGCAAGCCGTATTGATTGCGTCCAGCGGGAGCGCAACTTCGATGAGCTTGCGGGGTGATTTGATGGGGTAGGACATCAGGCGAGTCTTCCTTTTTCGAGCAGAGATTTTAGATCGTAGTTCACGGAGGACACACCCCAACCTGGCTCCGAGTCAAACGGGTTCTGGAGATAAAACGGGCCTTCTACGGCATCGTCCTCACCTACGAGCACGATGGCCAGATGGAATTTCTCAGATTGGTTGAGCGCATAGAGCATTTCATTGCGCGTGATAGTGACGGTGGTAGCACCCTTCACACGGCCTTTGACTTCAATGTGACGCGCCTCGGGTTGTTTACCGTCCGTGGTCGGAGGGTAAGAGGTGATGTCCCATCCGCATTTCTGCGCGGAGACATCCACGATGCGGCAGCCGTGTGATTCTTCGATGCGTCGGACCGCATCCATCGCCAGTTTCTCAATGCGGGAACGGGCGGCGGGGTCGGTGGAGAAGGCAGTGGCCGTGGCGTTGTCGGGCGATTCGTCGCCACGCAGCTTGCGCAACATTCCGGCAGGCACCACGAGCGCACCGCTGAGCACGACCGGCGTGGCCGACGTAACGTGCCGCATGGACTGGAGTTCTCGCTTTCGGCTTTCGAGGCGCGATTCGAGATCGGAAAGGGTGCGGCGTGCGTTTTCAAGATTGAGGCGAACGTCTCTTCCGGCAGCTTTGTCTTCAGTGAGCTTGATGTAACGGTCTGACCAGAAATCAATTTCCTTGGTGAGCCGTTCGTGGACCGCTGCCAGCGTTTTGTCCACATGGGCAATGCGCCGTCCGGCGACTTCACTGTAGTGTTCGGGCACGAGCGTGGAAGCGGCGAGAGCAAGCGCTCGCTGTTCCAATCCAGAGGTCAACCACGGTGCGGCCAGCATGTCGGCAAGCAGAGGACGCTCGGCAGTGTCAAGTGGTTCAAGATCAAGGTGGGGTGCCCAACCGGCAAAGCTGGCGCTACCGTCTGGCAATACGCGAACGAATTGCAGGCGCTTGGAAATCACCATGCCATCGCCTGATTTAATTTCATGAGTCAGCAGGAAAAGCAGCGAGGGTTGCTCGCCGTCGTCCGCTGGGTCCACGAGCACTGCGCCCTGACGCAGTAGATTGGCGTGCTGCTCCAGCAACACGTCGCTGACGGCAAGCATGAGTGGATGGCCGGGATGAATCATTACTGCGGGTGCGAGGCCGGTGCGCTCGGTGGGACGGATGGCTTCCTTTGTGAAGCAGACACGCTCATAGCGTTTCAGCACTGGAGCGAGGTCGCGGCGATTGCGTCCGGTAATGACCCTGTCCCGCTCGCGTAAGACAGCGGGAACGTGTGAAATCTCAAAGCGTCCAGCCTCACGGGGATAGCTGGAGCCACCGAGCATCTCGAAGCCTTTCATGAAGAAGGCACGCACAAAATATGGCTGGAGACGACGGGCTTCAGCCTTCTCCATTTCCTCTTTTACGGCAAACAAGCGCTCAGGGCTTAGAGATTCCTGGGCGAGAGCGTTGCGGTTAAGCAGACACTTCAGGTTTTCGTGGTCAAAGTTGTGGTCAATGCGCTGGCTCAAGCGTGCGCGGACTTCCGGCTGATCGCCGTAGCGAATGGCCTCAATGAGCAAATCCTTGAGGCTCTTTTCCTCGAACACTTCGCCGAGAATATCGAAGACACGGCCTTTCAGTGCCTCACTCTCAACGCGGAGCTTTTCCAGCAAGCGGAAGTAAACATCACCCTCGCGGGTTTCCTTTGCTACAAGATTCCAAAGGTGGCAGACCTCCTGCTGGCCAATGCGGTGAATGCGACCGAAGCGCTGTTCCAGGCGGTTCGGATTCCACGGGAGGTCATAATTAACCATCAGGTTGGCGCACTGAAGATTGACGCCTTCACCCGCTGCGTCGGTGGCAATGAGAACACGGATTTCCGGGTCGGAACGGAAGAGCGTCTGAACCTTGAGTCGTTCATCGCGATGGGTGCCGCCATGAATAATGACTATGGATTCCTCAGTGCCAAGGACGCCAGCCACTTTGGCGCGAAGGTATTCCAGGGTGTCGCGGTGCTCGCTAAAAATGATGATCTTCCGAAGGCGACCGTCGGTGTCGTGCAGTTGCGGGTTGTGTTGGAGGATGCGGGAGAGTTCCTCCCATTTCCGGTCCTGACCGGAAGCGACGACCTCCTTAGCCTGTTCTTCGAGGTCTTTAAGGAGAAGTATTTCTGTTTCGAGTTCAGCGATGGTGCGCGACGCTGTGGCCTGGTCAACCAGCGTTTCCTCCAGCGTCTCCTGTTCCGCTGCATTTAATTCATCATCGTCTTCTGGAACTTCCGTCAGACTCTCAGCAAACAACTGCTGACCGCGGCCCGCGAGCCGTTCCTCACGAATGCGCCTTTCGAGGCGTTCGCGGCGACGCTTGAGCGATTGGTAGATAGCTGCCGGGCTGGAAGCGAGACGACGCTGTAGGGCAGTCAGTGCAAAACCAACAGAACCTTTACGCGCTCCAGAAAGCTGGTCGGCCTTGCCCATTTCCGCCTTCACATATTGGGTGACGGCATCGTAAAGCGCGACTTCGATGTCCGAGAGCTTGTAGTTGGCGGTGTAGGCGCGGCGTTCGGGGAACAGCGGCGTGCCGTCGAACTTCACCATTTCCTCTTTGACCATGCGGCGCATGAGGTCGGACGTGTCCACTTTGTGAACACCATCTCGAAACTTTCCAAAAAAGCGGTCGGAATCGAGCAGTGAGAAAAACAACTGGAAATCTTCTTCCTTACCATTGTGCGGCGTGGCGGTCATCAATAGCAAGTGCCGCGTGCAAGCACCGAGCTTTTCGGCGAGTTTGAAGCGTCCGGTTTTTTTCAGCTCGTTGCCGAAGAAATGAGCGGAGAGCTTGTGTGCTTCGTCAAAGATTACGAGATCCCAGCCTGCCGCGAACAACTTTTCCTGCAAGTCTTCGTTGCGGGCCATTTGATCGAGCCGGACGATGAGATGATCAAGGTCTTCAAATGGATTACCGCTGGGCGTTACGGCTTCCAATTCGCGAGAGAACACGCGGAACTCCAAGCCGAACTTCTCAAACATTTCGTCCCGCCATTGTTCAACCAAGCTGCCAGGCGCGACGATAACGATGCGCCGGGCATCCGCTCGCATGATGAGTTCGCGGATGTAAAGGCCCGCCATGATGGTTTTCCCAGCACCGGGGTCGTCAGCGAGAACAAACCGAAGTGGCTGGCGCGGGAGCATTGACTCATAAACGGCGGTGATTTGATGGGGCAGAGGGTCCACGTTGGACGTGTGGACAGCCATCATCGGATCAAAAAGGAAGGCGAGGTCTATGCGCCGTGCTTCGACCGTGAGTTTGAAGGTTTCACCGTCTCCGTCGAATGACCAAGGATGCTCGGTAGTGGCGATGCTGATATTTGGCTCGTCAGCGCGATTGAGGAGGCGCTCTTTAAGCACACCGTCAGGGGTGCGGTAGATGACCTGCACTGCTCCGTCGCCAATTTGGACAATGGACACGACGTTTGCTATGACTGCGGCTTCAAGGCCGTTGAGAGCGAGTCCTGCGGTGAGGTCTTCGAGGCGGATCATGGCTGACGTGTCGGTTCTACACGCGAAACTGTGATGGTTTCCGTAGTTGGGAATCCCGTCTTGCAGTTTTGATGTCTGATAGGTGCTTTTTTCATTTGTTGGCTTGCCTCTCAAAGAGCGTCGGTGAATGGACCTCTGTTTTCTAGCAGATTCTTTTTCTGGGGAAAAGTCTTTCCCTCGCGCCTACTGCGTGGGGCGCTACCCATTCTAACGGGAGGTGTCCCGTAACGCCCTCGGTGGCGCCTTTCCTCGCTCCGGTGACGCTCCGGTCGGCTCCGTGTTTTCTGTGTGGCTCCTTGTTTTTCGCCCCTGCGGGCTGGGTCGCGGTTTTGGCTGGGGCCGTCTGGCCGTCAACCCCGTGCCCGCTCCATTCGCTGCGCTCCCGTGTTCGGGGCATGACCGCCAGCCTCATGACCCCAGCTCCTTGAACCGCTGTCCCGCAACGGGGCATCAACAACACAAGGAGACCAACATGACACAGAATACACTCAGCAAAGCCGACCTTCGCCAGTTCACCGGAACCGACCAGTGGTATCGCCACGGCCTCGCACGCAACGTGCTTTACACCGACGGTGTTCAGCATGTCGCCGAGACAGGCGGTGCCTACTGGCTGGTAGATGAGATCGCTTTCGCTCAATCAATCCCAGCCGTCACCGCCGAAGAGTTCCAGACGTGGCGTCTCAAGGTCAATACTGACCACACCGCCACGCTGGCTTGCGACGATGGCAATGGCCGAATCGTCTTCTCCAAGGAAATCGAATACACCGATTTCCCACTGGATGAAATCTCCCTCTACTTCACGAATAACGTGATGATGTTGCCGAGCGAGTATTAGCTCGGCATACCCCCCTCCGGTATATACCGGAGGGGGTTCTTCTTTTCTGAATCACTGCATTTGGTGGGAAAAGCCTTTCCCTCGCGCCTACTGCGTGCGGCGCTACCCATTCTAACGGGAAGTGTCCCGTAACGCCCTCGGCTCCGCGCCAGCCCACCGCAAGCAAGCCCACCGTTGGACGGGCCTGCGGCTTTACCTTTCCAACGGCCAGCTTGCTTTCCCAATCCTCCCGAAGTGGTTGCCCGGCAGTTTCTCTTTCCGCTGCGCTTCAAGCTCACTGCCCAGCACGTCATCGTTGAAACGACAAGCGGCGTCTCCCGTGTCAACGCCTGCGCAAGCGTGCCTGTTTATGGCATCGCTAAAGACCCCGCCAGTCCGTTCAAGCGGACAATCGGCTCCCCCTGAAGGTCGCCCCCAATTCTCCGCTGTGACCGGTGCGCTTCGCCCCGCCTCATGGGGCCTTTCTGGCTAGGCCATCAGGCCGCGAAAGGCGCAGCCTCAACACTGAAAAGGAGACAAGCTATGGCGTTCATTCAACTCGGTTACGATGCGTGGTTCGAGCAGTTCAAGCCCATCACCAAACCCGGCACCGACCACATTGCATTCGACACGCACGACGATTGGGGATTTCTCAAGACGCTGACTCCCAACAAAATCTGGACGCTGGTTGACTGCCCCGATTCCGGCGATGCCGTCATCGTGAACGGCTGCCGATTCGTCAATCGCCTCGAATACTACGTTACTGAGGTGGCGCACAACGAGAGCGACGAATACAACGTCGAGTGAGGGCGGAGGGAACTCATAGTTGCCAATGCTTCTGATAGTTTGGCCCATCTGACTTTGGCTGAGCTTCGGGGGGAAATATCTGAATCGTGAGTGGAATCGGGAAATCTGCTCCAATAATCGCGGCTTCCCCAGGCTTCAAATTTGGAAGGAACGAGGAAGCCGAACGGTCAATCTCTCCGCAAGCGCGTTCGACAACCTCACGGTCCCTGTCGTTTGTCAGGCGGTGAACAACAAGCGTCCCCATCTGGCTCAACACACCTTCGGTGATGTCGCGTGGACGTTGTGTGGTGAGGCAAATATTCAGGCCGAACTTGCGGCCCTCTTTGGCTATCAACTCAAATGCGTCAAGACGTGCAACCGCATCCTCGCCACCGATTTGTCTTCCGAGAAAGTTGTGAGCTTCATCGACAATCACCACCACAGGCGAAGTCTGGAACGAGCCTCCGCGAGCGAGATTTAGCAAATGCCGTCCAATTACGTTGGCGACTATTTCTCTGGCTTTGAACTCGTATGCGACACCACTGAGGCATATCCGCAGCAATCTCTTGTCGTGGGCAATAAAATCAGCGATGGCCGCTGTAAGTGCCGGTTCACCTGAGTTGAAAACACATTCAAAAGAGGGGGATGTCAGAACAGCGCTGATTCGCGACATCAGAGACAGGCAATAGGAAACTTCGCCAGAATCTCCTCCCCATTTTGTAGTGTCCTTTGTTCCACGCACCGCGCCAAATCCTTCCGGGTAAACGCATTCCTGTTCTATTTGTGCGATGAGCTTGTCCACGTCGAACTCTTGCTGAGGGTCATCGAGTTTCGCAGCGACACCAGCCTGCTGCTCTGCCGCGATTACCGCAGTCTTCGGCTGGTCAATTTTCTTGATAATGCCATTCGTTGCGACGGCTGGAACAAGTTTTGCCAACCGCAGACTTCGCATGGCCGCCCGCATTTTTGGACCCTGCACCTTTCCAGCAGGCTCGAATAGCGCGATGAAATCCGATTCAACGAAGCACGTTGGCGGCAATGCACGGGGCAGGGAATCTACAGCCGTATTGACCGGGCTGCCGAGATGAAAGTGAGTGACGTGCTGGCCGGAAAACCCCCGATACTCTCCCGTTGCGTCGAGAAGGATGATCTTGGTCTTGAATCTGAGGCATTCCTCAATGATTCGCGCCGTTGTCCAGCTCTTGCCTCCGCCTGTTGTTCCGAGGATTGCGCAGTGTCGGCCAAACAGTTTTTCAGGTCGGATCGAGACTGCGCTTTCCAGCGCTACATCAATCGACCCTAGCTTGAGGAGAACTTTGCTTTCTGGATTTCCTTCCGGCTCCATCAAGCTCGGGAGGTTGGCGACAAAATTGTGTGGAGCAGCATAGACGCGGTCGCCAAGGCGAGGATACGACTCAACCCCAGCAGTGACTCGCAATGAGTCCATAGCGACTGAACCAAGAAGTTGGATCGTTCCAACAGCATCAAGGTCGATGACCTTGGAGTGAGAAGCATCTACGGAACGCCGCTCCGATTCGGGAAGGTGAATTTCGACAACACGACCGAGCAGCAGATTGATTTGACCTTCGATAAGAACGAACTCTCCAACCTCGCCTTTGCCGTAGCGGCCTCCAAGAAAGTGTGCGCCACTTGGTGATCCGGCATCATTCAGATTGAACCGCACCGCCTGGGCGGAAACAGAGGACAATACCCCGATGAACAGTTCGGGCCGGAGAAGTCCTCTCGGGAATGCTTCCTCGATTTTGGATGAGCCGCTCATTTCGTGCCCGCGAGTTGTTTAATATCCCGAGTCAGTCGTTGAGCTGGGGTGAGGGATTTCAAATCAGGGATCATCTCAGCAAAATCACCGAATGTGGCGTTAATGAGCCAAACGTCTTCCCCCTGTTTTGTCAGGTTGAATAACGTCTCCCAATACTTGTTGCTCTCTTTCGGGCGTGCTGTGAGATCGTCGGCTGACGGGTTGACAATAATCAACCGCAGGTGGGGATTGGTCCGCACGGCAGCGAGAATTGGCTCTGACAGATGAGCATCGTTAAAACCAAAGCCCGTCACAATGAGACACGTATTAGGTTCGCGAAGAACAGAGAAATACTGTGACACCAGTTCCAAGTGAGGCTGAACATAAGACTGCTGATACTTGCCCCTTGCCGGATAAATCAGGCATGCAGATTCCGGGGTCGGATTAGCATCGACTTCTATCTCCCCATCACCAGTCCTCGACCAGTTGACCGAGCCATGAAGTTTGTAGATGTGAAAGACTCCCTCAAGAGGCGTGCCGACTTCGTCGCCTGTGGTGGGACGCCGAACAATGTCATACAGGAAGAAGCGCGGATCGAAATGTCGTGGCTGCGTAAATGAGAATCCATCCAAAACTACCAATCCTTGCCGTCCTGCCGCAGTCTCGAAGCAGAGATCGTAGTTGGTGGTGAAAAGTTTTAACCTTGAGTCACGGACTCGACGGCGCGAGAGCCGGTGAAGGAAGGTGCGATGAGCCGCCAACTGATTCTCGTCTTTGGGAACAATGAACTCAGAGCACTTTTCGAGAATCACCTTCTTCGAGCCGGTGATGAATTTGGCAACATCAGGATTGTCTTTCACCTGAAGGAATGCCTCGCAACGCGAAAGCAGTGCTTCGATATTATCTTTCTCAGCGGTGATGTCGTATCCGATGTCGGCAATCACCTTTTTGGCTTCGTCCGTCATGGTGCGTGCGGCGTCTCCGGTGCCGGGATTGGCGTTCACGCAATAGTCCCACAATGCCCACATGGAAGGCCCCTTGGTAACTGGTCCGAGGGAAGTTCCACTTCCTGCGAGCACCACGACGTGCTGCATTTGTAGAGACGAAAGCAAAAATGCCTTGAGTTCGTCCTTTGCTGTTTTCGCTGCCGTCAGGAGTTTCTGTTCTTCCGCTGGGTCCATGCCCGCTGAGATTTCAGGCTTCAACTCCTTCCACTGACCGGAGTCTGGCCCAAAAAACATTGGCCTGCCAGCGGTAGTGACTGCCACAGTCGAGGAGGGTGGTGCAGGAGGTGGTGCGGCTGGTTTACTCATATCGCTTTCTCAGTTTTCCTTGAGGTTGACCTGCCCCGATAGGAGGCGTGGCAGCAGCAAGCTATCCGTCTGGTGAATGTGGCGGTTATTCAGTGGATTTTGTCTTCTCTTTACAGACGGATGGAACATCATTCCACCACTATCAGATTTTCTCCGCCGGGAAAAGCCTTTCCCTCGCGCCTACTGCGTGCGGCGCTACCCATTCTAACGGGAGGTGTCCCGTAACGCCCTCGGCTCCGCACGACCCGCCGCGAGCAAGCCCACCTTTTGGCCGAAGCCTTGCGGCGTGACTGCGCCCGCTTTCCCTCCTTCGTCACTCGCGGCGCATTCGTCCAAAAGGCCAGCTTGCTCCCCATCCGCCAGACAGGCAGCAAGGCGGGCATTGGCCGCTGCGCTTTCCCAATCCCGCCATGCTGCACAGGTGTTTCATCCTACCGCCTGGCACCGTTCCCATAAAGCCGCTCACTGTCGGCAAAGAGCCGACCCGCGTCTTTCCGTGAACCATGCCAGCTCCACCACCTTTGCGCACCAAGGCGGCATCGGCTTCGCTCCGGTTCCCTGCGGCTACGCCGCTACCGCCTCCGTGCCAAACAACACCGCGCTAGTCAGCGCGTGAAGTGCGCCGCCCTCATCATCGGGCGGCTTTGATGCCTCGCGGACGTTCGGGCCGTCAAGGGCATCCAAAGGCTGTCCCTAAAGGGCACCCTCCTTCGGAGACCTCCCTCTGACTGCCCGCCCGATCCTCCGGCAGTGGGCACGCATGTTTTGCGCGCGAGCGAGTGCTTTGCGCAAAACCGCAACAGGAGGAATCATCATGAAATCAGACATCTACGCACAGGTTACAGACCGCATCATCGACCAACTACAAGCCGGGGTTATTCCTTGGAAGTCGCCTTACTTTTCAAAGGTGGGTTTTCCACGAAACTTTGCCACCGGCAGAGCCTATCAGGGGATTAACGTCTTTCTTTTGGGAAGTCTGCGTTGCACTTCCCCGTTTTTCCTGACCTTCATTCAGGCCAAGGAGCTTGGCGGACACGTCCGCAAAGGCGAGAAGGGTTCTCTTGTCGTCAAATACGGCACCTACAACAAGCAGGACGAGGGCAGCCAAGCCGAGGAGGGGGAGGGCGAGACGCGCCGCTTCTTGAAGGCTTACACCGTGTTTCATGCTTCGCAGATTGAGGGCATCGAGTTCCCCGCACCAGAGAACCTGCCAGAGCTTTCTCTTTCCGAAAAGACCGACCGCGCCCGCGCCATCGTGGCAGCTATGCCCAACGCGCCAGCAATCCGCGAGGGGGCAGCGGTTCCTTGCTACCGTCCCGCAACCGATAGCGTCCACATGCCAGAGGGGCGTTTCTTTGAAGGTGAGGAGGCTTATTATTCCACGCTGTTTCATGAACTGGCACACAGCACCGGCCATGCTTCACGCCTTGCCCGCAAGACCTTGCTGGAAAATCGCGGCATCAGCGCCGACGGCGACACCGCCCGCAAGACCTACGCCGAGGAGGAGCTTGTGGCAGAAATGGCCGCGTCGTTTCTGAATGCCCATGCTGGCATCATCGAGGACGAACTCACCAACTCCGCCGCCTACCTGCAAAGCTGGATTCATGCTCTGCAAAGCAAGGACGCCAAAGGCTGGATTATCCGCGCCGCATCGCAGGCGCAGAAGGCCGCAAACTACATCTTGAACCTTGAGCAGGAGGAAGCGCGCCCATGAATGCACTCGTCAGAATGACCGGCCCCCACAAGGGGGCCGCAACCGTGAACGGCAGGCAGCGCCCCGCGTGGCGTGTCGCCGTCATCTCGACCCAAGACCGCCAGCCGCGCACAACAGTTTATCATTGCCTCAGCTACCGCCGCGCCGTTTCGCTCTCGTGCCGAATGGCGCATGACCGAAAGCTGCACCTGCACATGGAAGCACTGCCCCGATAGGGGCAGCGGATTTTGCCAGCAGACGCGCCGCTCGCTTGCTCGCTCTGCGGAATACTTTTTGGATTTGCCCGCCCACACCACCCCGACGGGCCGCTGGCGCGGCCTTTTGATGCAAATCGCATCAAAAACATGAGCTTACGCGACAGTGAAGACGGTAAGATAATTTTAACACAAATCAGCTATCCTGAACGCTCGACCAATCAGGAATTGAGGAGGCAAGCATGGCCGAAGGAAAGTTTGATCTCACCGCTTTTGATAAAAATGCGGTTGTTGCGACAGTGAATGAAGCGGGGGCCACCCTTGTGGATTACCAAGCCACCGCTTCGATAGGCCGCACTTTATTGGAAGCTGTCCAGAGCGGCCTTTTGGGAAAAGGGGATCAAGCCTCTCAACTAGAGAAGGCGAACGCCCTGCACCTTGCCGGAGTGGACACGCACGAAGGCCGCAAGGAGTTCTTGTCAAAGCGCCTGGGCATTACTGCTGAGACGGGCGATGATTACCGCCTCGTCATCTTGACCAACGAGCAGGGGCAATCTGTGCTGTTCAAAGGCCAGATGGACAAAAACAACACCCTGACACTGAACGAGAGCATTCCTGTCCCTCAAGATATGCAGAGCACCTTGGGAATCGGTCAATTGCTTGGATCGTCCTTCAAGCCCTTGCCAAAGCCGATTGAGGTAAAGGTGGACCGAGTGACGCAGCGAGCAGATGGCACAGCACAATTGGAACTCAGCGCGGACGAAAAGAAAAAGCTTCAAACTCAGGCGACATTTGCCACTCTCATTGAGCAGTCTGGCAGCGTGACATTAGCATCAAACGCTCGACTTCCCGGCCAGAAGGAAACCTCCAGCGTCGGATTGATGTCCTAAACCGATTCGGACTTTTTCCAAAACTGAATTCACCAGCGGTCTTGCGAATTCAGCTCTTGCCATGACTCCAAACCTGCCGCAATTTTGCACGGCTCAAACAAGCGGCGTTAGCTCAGTGGTAGAGCGGCTGCTTTACACGCAGTTGGTCGGGGGTTCGAATCCCTCACGCCGCACTCTTCATAAAAAATGGGGGTTCTGTTACCCCCAATGTTGCCCCCGACGACAGAAAACCTGTCTTTTTGAGTCTTCCGCCAGATGCCGCTTCCCCTAGTGAAATGGGCATTTGTCCAACCCTGTCCAACCCAGGGAAACGGCCTCGCAAGAAGTGTAAACGAGCCGCTCTACCACTGAGCTATCCACGCATTTTGCGTGTGATCACGACTGCAAACCAGCCAAGTCACACATCCTAACTCGGCTGCCATTACAGACGATCCATCGAATGTCCAATTCCGTTTTTTCCATGCAAGACGACCTCGTTATACGGCATCCTACGCAAGGCTGATTTTGATCACTGCAGCCTGCCCATTTTCGAGGAAAGATATTTGCGCCCCACCGTTTACGCTGCCCGTAAAGTTTTCGTCCCTCCCGCATGTCCCTCCCTCGCCTCGCCCTTCGCCATCCTTACGCCATCCTCGTCGCGGTCATCGCGATCCTGCTGGGCTCGTGGATCGCGACCGAAAAAATGGCTCGCGATGTCTTCCCGCCGCTGGGCATTCCCACCATCTACGTCGCGCAGCCGTATGGCGGCATGGATGCGGCGCAGATGGAAGGCTACCTGACCTACTACTACGAGTATCACTTCCTCTACATCGCGGGCATCGAGCACGTCGAGTCGAAGAACATCCAGGGAGCCTCCATCATGAAGCTCCAGTTCCATCCGGGCACCGACATGTCCGCCGCGCTGTCGGAAACCATCGCGTATGTGAACCGCAGCCGTAGCTTCATGCCGCCGGGCACGCCGGGTGCCTTCGTGACGCGCTTCGATGCCGGTAGCGTGCCCGTGGGCAATCTCGTCTTCGCCACCGACAATCCCACGCGCACCGTCGGTCAGATGCAGGACGCCGCGCTGAACATGGTGCGTCCGCTGTTCGCCACGCTGCCTGGCGTGAGCGCTCCACCACCCTTCGGAGGCAGCGCCCGCACCATTTTGATCAACGTGAAGCCCGACCGCCTCCGCGCCTACGGCTTGTCACCCGATGACGTCGTCAAAGCCATGACCGAGGCCAACACGATGAGCCCCAGCGGCAATCTCGCGCTGCCCAACAGCTTCCCCATCGTGCCGACGAATGCCGTCGTGAAGAACATCCAGGACCTCGCCGCCGTGCCGCTGAAGGTTACCGACAAAGGCGCGGTCTATGTCCGCGACATCGGCGAAGTCAGCGACGGCAGCGACCTCATGACCAGCATCGCCATCGTGAACGGCAAGCGCACCGTTTACATGCCTGTCACGAAGCGCAGCGATGCCTCCACGCTCAGCGTCGTCGAGCTGGTGAAGGCGAACATCCCCAAATTCAAAGCCGCCTGCCCCGAGGACATCCACGTCACGTTCGAGTTTGATCAAAGCCCGTGGATCATTCACGCCATCGAGGATCTCGTCAAAGAAGGCCTGCTCGGTGCCGCGCTCACCGGTCTGATGGTGCTCCTTTTTCTCCGCGACCTGCGTAGCGCCTTCATCGTCATCCTGAACATCCCCATCGCCATCGCCGCCGCGCTGCTCGCGCTGTGGATCACCGGTTACACCGTCAATTTGATGACGCTGGGAGGTTTAGCCCTCGCCGTCGGCATCCTCGTCGATGAAGCGACGGTGGAGATCGAGAACATCCACCGCCGCATGAAACAAAGTGGTGCGGGCACTCTTGCCCGCATTGTCTTAGACGCCTCCGAAGAAACCATCGGCCCGCGCTCGCTTTCGATGCTCTGCATTCTCGCCGTCTTCGTGCCGAGCTTCTTCATGACCGGAGCCGCGAAGGCCCTGTTCCTGCCTTTGTCGCTCGCGGTCGGCTTTGCCATGATCGCGAGTTATCTGCTCTCCAGCACCCTCGTGCCCATCCTCAGCATCTGGTTGCATCGGGAATGTGGTGCAGCCGTCCCGGCTTCTCAGAAAGCAAGCCTGAGGCTTGCACCACTCTTCAAACCAGCCATTGCCCTGCGCCACCTCCTCGTCCCCGCCTACCTCACCGGCACGATCTTCGCCATCACCCTGTTCCTTCCCTTCCTCGGCACCGAAATCTTTCCTCAAATCGACGCTGGGCAGCTCCAGCTCCGTCTCCGCGCCCCCACCGCCACGCGACTCGAAACCACTGAGCAGGTCGCCACACGCACGCTCGCCATCATCGGTGAAGAAGCCCCCATCGCCACCAGCATGGGCCTCATCGGCGTGCATGCGCCGAACTATCCCGTCAATCTCATCCACCAATGGAACAGCGGCCCCGAGGAGGCCACGCTACAAATCCAGCTCAAGTCCGGCTCTCCACCCATCGCCGCGCTTCGCGAAAAACTCCGCGCCCGTCTCGCCGCCGAGTTTCCCGGTGTTTTATTCTCCTTCGAGCCTGCCGACATCGTTTCACGCGTCATGGCGCTTGGATCGCCCACCCCCATTGAGGTCGCCGTCAGCGGCAAAGACTTCGCCGCCAGCCGTGCGCATGCCGAAACGCTCCGCGCCAAACTCGCCGAACTAAAGGACCTGCGAGACGTGCAATTCAGCCAAACCCTCGACTACCCCAGCGTCGATGTGAACATCGACCGCGAACGCGCTGGCCTGCTCGGTGTGAAAATGAGCGATGCCACCCGCAGCCTCGTCGCCGCCACCGCCAGCAGCCGCTTCACCGTGCCGAACTACTGGGCCGATCCGAAATCCGGCCAAAGTTACAGCCTGCAAGTCCAGGTGCCGCAGACCATGATGAAAAGCCTCGAAGACCTGCGCAACCTACCCATCAGCGCCGCCGACCAAGCGCCCGTACCTTTGAGAAACATCGCCAAAATCAGCGAAGGCAGCACCATCGGCCAATACGACCGCTACAACATGTCCCGCACCGTTTCGATCATCGCGAACTTGCACGACCAACCGCTCGGCAGCATCGCCAAACAGGTCGAAAAGATCATCGCCGACCACCCCGCTCCCACCGGCGTCAACGTCGCCCTTCGCGGCCAAGTTCCGCCGATGAAGGAACTGCAAAGCGGCCTGCAAACCGGCCTTCTCATCGCCATCGTCACCATCTTCCTGCTGCTCGTCGCCAACTTCCAAAGCCTGCGCCTCGCCGTGATCGTGCTCACCACGATTCCCGCTGCCCTGCTCGGCGTCGTGCTCGCCTTGAAGCTCACCGGCACCACGGTCAACATCCAGAGCTTCATGGGCGCCATCATGGCCGTCGGTGTCGCCGTGGCGAACGCCATCCTGCTCGTCACCTTCGCCCACCGCGCCCAACTCACCGGCATGACCAAACGCGACGCCGCCCTCGAAAGCGCCACCACCCGCCTGCGCCCCATTTTGATGACCAGCCTCGCCATGATCGCCGGCATGATCCCCATGGCCCTCGCCAAATCACAGACAAGCCCCCTCGCCATCGCCACCATCGGCGGCCTCGCCTTGGCGACCGTCGCCACGCTGCTTGTGCTGCCCGCTGTGTATGCGCTGCTGGCGAGTAAGAACGCAAAGAACGCCTCACTGGAACCCATTGTGGACGAATAGTGAACTTCGGTTCAATTACTTCATGCACACCGCAGCTCTCCAACTCTCGCCAGCAGCAAAACTCCGTGCCGCCATGCGGCTCTATTGGTCCGCTCGGCGATTGAAAACTGCGGCACTTCGCCAGCAGTATCCTGAGTGGACAACCTCACAGATCGAACAAGCAACCCGTGAAGCCTTCCGTTATGCCAGAGACTGACCTTTTCACCCTCTTCACGAAGCCACTCAACGAAGCTGACCTCGCCTACTTCGTCACGGGGAGTGTCGCCAGCATGATCTATGGCGAACCACGTCTCACGCTCGACGTGGACATCATTCTTACCTTAGCGCAATCCGACCTTAAAAAACTCACAACAGCCTTTCCCGAAGACGCCTTCTACATTCCACCGCTCGAAGTCCTCCGTATTGAGGCTGCACGGCCTCAGCGCGGTCACTTCAACCTCCTCCATCACGACAGCGGCTACAAAGCAGACATCTACCTCGCTGGCAGTGATCCTCTCCACGCTTGGGCTTTCCAGCATCGCCGTCAGATCGACCTCGATGGAACCCTCATCTGGTTTGCACCTCCTGAATACGTCATCACTCGTAAACTCCAGTTCTACCGTGAAGGCCGCTCCGATAAGCATCTGCGAGACATTCGCGCTATGCTTGACCACACCACACCCGACTTCGACACGTTGAACCGCTTCATCACGGAACACTCGCTCCAGATCGAATGGCAAGCGGTGAAACCAACCACGCCCTAACCGATGCCTGCGCCCTTCCGCTACCTATTACTCCTGATCACCACCACGGCTTCTGCCTTGGAGCTTCCAACCACCAAACCCGCCACCGGCCTCATCCACCGCTGGGTTTCGCTGCCCGCCACGCTCGCTCCTTGGCAGCAGGCCACGTTGCATGCGAAAGTCACTGGTTACATCGCCACGCTGACCGTCGATAAAGGCGATGCCGTCAAAGCAGGCCAAATCCTCGCCACGCTCGAAGTGCCGGAACTCGAAGCCGACATCGCCAAATCAAAAGTCGAGGTCACAGCGGCCAGCATCGAGGTCAAACGCCTTCACGAAGCCCGAGCAAAGTCTCCCGACCTCGTTTTGCCTCAAGCCGTCGATGACGCCGAAGCCAAGCTCGCCATCGCCCAAGCCGGATTGGAGCGCAGCGAGACGCAGATCCAGTTCGCCACACTGAAAGCACCTTTCGACGGCATCATCACCGCCCGCTTTGCAGATCCCGGTTCACTCGCTACCGCGAACACGACGAAGCTCCTCGAAGTCACCGACCTCAGCACGCTGCGCCTGCAAATCCCTGTCACCGAACTCGAAACCGGCCTTGTGACCGTCGGCAAGCCCGTGAAAGCTCAAATCGACGCCGCTGGAGCCACGCCCGTCGAAGCCAGCATCAGCCGCATCGCCTACGCACTCGATCCTGCGACCCGCACCATGCTCGCCGAGGCCGATTTGGAGAATCCCGACCTTAAACTCCGCCCCGGCATGTATGCGATGACGAAGATCGCTGTCGAAAAACACGAAGGAGCCACCTTGATCCCTGTGGGTGCCTTGGTGATGGAAAAGACCAACGCCTTTGTCTTCAAGCATGTGGATGGCAAAGCGATGAAAACCGCCGTGAAGCTCGGTTTCAACGATGGCGTGAATGTTGAAGTGCCGGAATTGAAAGCGGATGATGTGCTCTTTGTGCCGGGCACGACCGCTGTCACCGATAAGCAGGCGGTAACGGTCAAACAATGACGAAACCAGAATGAGGAATGACGAATTAAGCCCAAAATCCGAAACCCGAATTCAATTCTCCCGCGCCATGCCCTTCGTCATTCGAGCTTCATCATTGATTCGTCATTCGCCATTCTGGTTTCGTCATTCGGCGGCTTCACTAGCCCTCATTCTCTCCACCGCTCTCTCCGCCGCCGCCGTGCACGTCGATCTTCCGACCGTGATGATGCTCGCGGGAGCGAACAACGACGAAATCCAGCTCGCACGCGCAAAGCACACGGAGACGCTGGCGGAGTCGAAACTGGCTTGGCAGCGGTTTTGGCCATCGCTGACGCTGGGGGCGGGTTATCGGCGCACGGATGGGAATGTGCAGGACATCGCGGGCGCGGTGTTTGATGTCAGCAAGCAGCAATACACCGTGGGGCCGAACCTCATGATCGATTGGTCGCCGGGGGATATGTATTACGCGGCGCTGGCGGCGAAACAGCGGGCGCTGGCGGCGGAGCAGCTCGCGGAGAAGGCACGGAGAGACATCGTGATGCAGGCGACGGGCCGTTACTACGATCTTTTGGCTGCCGAGGCCTCGTTGGCGATCATCGAGGACGATCTGCGGCTCACGCAGGACTACGAAAAGCAGATCGGCGGCGCGGTGGATGCGGGCACGGCGTTTCGGGCGGACTTGCTGCGCGTGAAGACGCAGGTCAGCCGCGAAAGGCTCGCCATCCGCCAGCATCAGGAAAAGCGTGATCTGGCCGCTGCGGCGCTCGCGGAGACGCTGCGACTGCCTGCGGACAGCGAACTGCGCCCCGCGAAGGCTGATCTGGTGCCGGTGCGTTTGAATGGCAAAACAGGTGTCGCCACATTGCTCTCGCAGGCCGCGCAGCATCGGCCGGAGCTGAAAGCGGCGGGTGCGGTGAACCAAGCCGCCGTTTTGGAAAAAGACCGCGCTCGCGTGGCCCCGATGATTCCGAACGTACAGGCTGGATACAGCTTTGGCGGCCTAGGAGGCGGCTTCAATGGCGATGTAAGCAACTTCGACGATACGCAGAACATGTACATCGGTCTCGGCTGGAAAATCGGTCCAGGAGGGCTCTTTGACAAACAACGCCAGGTCATCGCCGGCGCACAAGAAGAGGCCACGAAGCTCCAAGCAGGCCAAATCAAGGCCGCCATCGGACGTGAGGTCGTGGAGGCTGCGGCGAGGGCGCAGAGTGCGCATGACCAGATCGAGATCAACGACGAGGCCGTCGCTGCAGCGCAAGAAATGGTGAAACTGGCCAAAGAACGTCAGGCGAGCCAGCTCGGTGTGGTTTTGGAGTATTTGCTGGCTCGTGAGGAACTGACGCGTGCCCGTCAAAGCCGTGTGCAGGCCGTGGCGGCCTTCAACAAGGCGCAGCATGAGTTGAAGTTTGCGGTGGGACGCTGATCAAAACGCGTTCACGCTCACTTCGAGATACGCGAAGTCAGTGTCGCCGCTGCGGATCTGGCTCTCGACAAAGCCGCCGGGGAGGAAGCGGGCATAGCCGAGGGTGGTTTCGAGCTTTTTGGTGATTTGCCAGCGGGCGCGGATGTCGAACTCATGGCCGATGCTCGTGCCGCTGGAGCCAGTGCGATCGCGGGCATTGTTTTCGGAGGCAAGGCGATCCGTGGCGCTATCGAGCCAATACCAACTGTAGCCGAAGTCGATGCGCAGATTTTTCAGTGGCGTGAGCTCCACGCGCAGCTTCGGAGCGCGGATGTTTTCATAGACGATGTAGTCATTCGCTGACCACGGACGCCCGAAGCCGAAGAAGCGCTCGAAGCGGTTGTCGGTGTTGTCGTTGGGATCGCGGTCTCCGGTGGCGTGACCGTAGAAAAGGCTTACGCGGGGCTTCCAGGGATGGGCGAGCGTGTAGCCGACCTCGGCGGTGGCAGCCCAGGCACGGACGTTGCAGGCACCGTTGCGGCCGAATTGATTCGTGTAGCTCACATCGTAGTCGAAACTGCTGCCGCTGACCTTCCCATAGGCTCGCAGGCCGGGCGAATGCACGAGACGCTCGACCACACCGGCGTAGGCACTTTGGCTCAAAGCAAGGTAGTAAGGTTCCAGCGTCATCTTTTCTCCCCAGCCCCGCCATTGGCCGATGGCGGCATACACCCACTGCTGCTCCACCGGGCGATCCCACTCATACAGCGAACGATTCAGCGGCTGGACGGCGAGGAGATCGAGCTGCCAGTCATTCGCCTGCTGACCGAGGGCAGCGTGAAAGCCCTGGAAGGTGTTTGCGGTGTTGCGCCACTGGTTGTTGCCGATGAGGCGGCGGTCGAGGAACTCGAAGTTGTGGATGCCGTAGCGCAGGCTCACGGGGCGGGCATTGCCACGAGCATCACGCGGCAGCAGGTCTTTAAAGTAGAGCTCGGCGTAGAGGCGGATGAACTCGAACTCATTCACATCGCGGCCATCTCGCGGATAGCGGCTGTGGTAGCGACGCGAGTCCTGCATCTCCACGGCAAAACGAAATGGATCGAGCACGTCGTGAATGCCGATGTAGGCCCGCGTGCGATGCAGAAAGGGATCATCGAGACCGGCCTGCAGGCGGCGGAGATCGTCATCGCGGTATTCGTAGCGAAAGCGGTAGTCGAGACCGAGGTCGAGCCACGCAGCATCTTTGAGAAAGTCGATCTCGGTGTCCGGCGCATGGCGGGCATACTTGGGCGGATCAGGATCACGTGTCGTGCTGTAGCCCTGCGCAAAGAGCGAAGGACTGAGAGCGAATAGAGAGAGAATGAGCCAGGAAACGAGGCGCATGGGGCGGCGGATTTGAACGACAATTCGCGCCTTGTCATGCTCATGGGTTGCAAAAAACGCGGACGCGTGTCGTTTTGCCGCCCTTCCACCGCATGAAACTCCTGCTCCCCATCCTCCTCCTCGCTGCCGTCTCCGCCCGTGCCGCCGATTCCAAGGCCAAAGCCGAAGAAAAGCCCTCAGCCATCGGTTACAGCGACACACCGGTGATCCCCGGCACGCAGTGGAAGGTGCATGACATTGATCGCCCGCGTCCCGTGGCTGTGGCTCCAGGCAAAGAGAATGCCGCCGCGCCCTCCGATGCGATCGTGATCTTTGACGGCACCAGCTCCGACGCCCTCCAGGCGAAGGAAAAAGACGCCAAGGGCAAGGAAACCGGCAAGATCATCCCCTGCCCTTGGAAGATCGACAGCGGCGTGCTCATGATTGCCGGCGGCGATTGCTGGACGAAGCAAGAATTCGGAAGCTGCCAGCTCCATCTCGAATGGATGAGCGAGCCCCACACGAAGGGCAATTCGCAGAAGAAGGGCAATGCCGGTGTGTTCTTCATGGATCGCTACGAGTCCCAGATGCTCGACTGCGACAACAACCCCACCTACGCCGACGGCATGACCGGCGGCATTTACGGCCAGACGCCTCCGCTCGTGAACGCCGTGCGCCCCGCCGGCCAGTGGCAGGTCTATGACATCATCTTCACCGCCCCGAAGCTGGAAAACGGCAAGGTCGTGGAGCCAGCCTACATCACCACTTTTGTGAACGGCATCTGCGTGCAAAACCACACGAAGATCATGGGCCCCACGAAGCACAAGAACATCACCGATTACTCCGGCGACTTCCCCGAAAAGGCCCCGATCCGCATCCAGGACCACAAAAACGAGCCCCCCGTGCGCCTGCGCAACGTGTGGATCCGCCCGATGTGAGCTGCCCAGTCTTCGCGTTAGCCTGAAAGAGGCACCCGCCGCAGAGTCTGCGATTCTTTTCCCGACTCTCCTCCCCTGCCCTCAAACCCGCCCGGATTGCGCCTTGCACCCCGCCCGGTGCCTCTTACTATCGCGCCCTCTTTCCCCCAAAAACAACCCGCATGAGCAAGCACGTCAAACTTTACATCCCCGGTCCCGTCGAAGTCAGCGAAGACACCTACGCCGCCATGGCGCAACCGATGATCGGCCACCGTGGAAAGGGCTTTCAGGATCTCTACGCCGAGATTCAACCGATGCTCCAGACGCTTTTCGGCACGAAGCAGCAGGTGTTTCTGAGCACCTCCTCCGCCTGGGGCGTGATGGAAGGTTCCATCCGCAATCTGGTGAAGAAAAAGGTCCTCAACTGCTGCAACGGCGCCTTCTCCGACAAATGGCTCGATGTCTCCAAGCGCTGCGGCAAAGAAGCCGAGGCCTATCAAGTTGAGTGGGGCCAGCCCATCATGGCGGCAGAAATTGATAAACGTCTCGCCACCGGCGAGTTCGACGCCGTCACCTTCATCCACAACGAAACCTCCACCGGCGTGCTCAGCCCCATCGCGGAGATCGCGGCACTGAAGAAGAAGTACCCCGATGTGATGTTCATCACGGATTCCGTCTCCGGCTTCACCACCGTGCCGGTGAATTTTGACGAACTCGGTATCGACGTGCTGCTGACCGGCTCGCAAAAGGCCTTCGCGCTGCCTCCTGGTCTCGCGCTTTTCACCGCCAGCGAGGCTGCCATGGCCCGCGCCGCCACGATCAACGACCGCGGCTACTACTTCGACTTCATCGAGTTCAAAGCGAACGGCGAGAAGAGCATGACGCCATCCACGCCTTGCATCAGCCTCATCTACGGCCTGCGTCACCAGTTGAAGAAAATCTTCGCCGAAGGGGTGGATAACCGCTACGCCCGCCACGCCAAGCTTAACGGCATGGTCCACGAATGGGTAAAGAAGAACGGCTTCGAGTTCTTTGCGCCGGAAGGCTATCGTTCCAAGTCGCTCACCAGCGTCGCCAACAACAAAAACATCGACGTCGCCGCCTTCATCGGCCTGCTGAAGAGCAATCACAGCATGATCATCGACGGCGGCTACGGCAAGCTGAAGGGCAAAACCTTCCGCATCAGCAACATGGGCGACGAATCCGAAGCGAGCATGACCACCGTCATCAACGCGCTCGAAGACTCGCTCTCGAAGCTTGGCTAAGTAGGCCGCCAGAAGGTCAAGTGATGGTCAGGTGGTCAAGGTTGGCACCATCCACCTCTTGACCGTCTTGACTCCCTGACCGCGTAGCTTTGACCTTTCCCTCACTTCCCATGCCCCTCATCTCTGGAACCCAGGTCGCCGAGAAAGTCCTCGCCGAATGCCATCGCGATATCGCAGCTCTCAAAGCACGCGGCGTCACCCCAGGCCTCGCCGTGGTGCTCGTCGGGGATGATCCGGCCTCGCGGGCCTACGTCCGCTCGAAGGACAAAAAGTGCCGCGATCTCGGTCTGCACTCCGTAAAGCTCGAATTGCCTGCAACGACCTCACAAGCCGAGCTTTTGGAGGTGGTGGCCAAATTGAACGCCGATCCGGCCATCCATGGCATTTTGGTCCAAAGCCCACCGCCCAAGCAAATCGACGAGGCTGCCATCGTGCGGGCCATTGATCCGGCTAAGGATGTGGATGGCTTTCACCCGGTCAACGTCGCCAAACTGGCTCTCGAAGACCCCACGGGCTTCGTCCCTTGCACCCCGCTCGGCTGCCAGCGTCTGCTCATCGAAGCCGGCATCGAGACGAAGGGCGCTCACGCCGTGGTCATCGGTCGCAGCATGATTGTCGGCAAGCCGATGGCCATGCTGTTGATGGCGAAAGGCCCCGGCGGTGATGCCACCGTCACCGTCGCCCATTCCCGCACTCGCGATCTCGCCGCCATCACCCGCCAGGCGGACATCATCATCGCCGCCATCGGCCGTCCTTACTTCGTGAAGGCTGAGCACGTCAAAGAGGGTGCCGTCGTCATCGACGTGGGCATCAACCGTGTCGAAGCGCCTGACACTGAAAAAGGCTACAAGCTCGTCGGCGACGTCGCCTTCGACGAAGTCGCCCCGAAATGCCGCGCCATCACCCCGGTGCCCGGCGGCGTCGGGCCGATGACCATCGCCATGCTCATGGCGAACACCGTCAAAGCCTGCAAGCAGAGCCTACAGTAAGTAGCACCCGTTTTTCTACCTGTTAGATGACCACGAAACTCGACTCCAAGTTCACCAACCTCCTCAACGACACCGCCGCCAAGCTCCAATCGCTCGACGTGGCAGGTCGTGTGCTCGAAACCTCCGCCCCTACTTTTCTCGCCAGTGCCAACGAGATTGCTCGGCAATTGACTGAGTTTACCAGCGCCCTCGCGGTGGCTCAGGAGGAGAAGTTCAGCGCTGATTTTGCCGAAAAAGAAGCCGCTATCCTCGCCCGAGACCTAGCTGCGGCTGAAAAGGCTGCCGAGAAGGCCCGTGTGCTGGCCGAGCGTGAAGCTGCCAAGCTCGCCGCAGCAGAAGCGAAGATCAAAGCCATGGAAGAGAAGGAAGCTGCTCGTCTCGCCAAGGAGCAGGCCGCTGCGGAAAAGGCCGCTGAACGTGCTCGCCTCGAAGCAGAACGTGAGGCGGAACGCAAAGCTGCGGCCGAAGCGAAGTTCAAAGCCATGGAAGAGAGAGAAGCCGCCATCCTCGCCCGCGATCAAGCCTTGGCTGAGAAGGCCGCCGAGAAGGCCCGCATTCAGGCCGAGCGTGAAGCCGCCAAACTGGCCGCTGCCGAAGCGAAGATCAAAGCCATGGAAGAGAAGGAAGCCGCCCGTCTCGCGAAGGAGCAGGCCGCGGCTGAAAAGGCCGCTGAACGCGCCCGTATCGAGGCCGAGCGTGACGCGGAGCGCAAAACCGCTGCCGAAGCGAAGGAACGCGAACGCCTCGAACGCGAGACCGCCCGTGAAGCCGAACGCGAGGCCGCCCGCAAAGAACTCGAAGCCATGAAAGCCGCCGCGGCGGCACTCAAAGCCAAGCAAGAGGCCGATAATGCCGCCCATCGTCAGGCCGAAGAAGAAGGTCGTGCCCGCCGTGAGGCTGCCCTGGCCAAAGCCCGCGCCGAGCAGGAAGCTAAAATGAGGGCGCGGCAGGCAGCCTCCCTTGCCATCCTTGCTGCCGAAAAAGCAGCGCTCAAAGCCACCAAGGCTTGATCGGGCCCCTCCGCTTCTACTCCATCCCCAGCGCCCGCTTCCTCTCCACATTCGAGAGGTTCTTCATGCCCTCCACGGCCTTGTAAAAGGCCTCGTGATCACCGCCGCACTGTTCCAGCAGCCGTTCAAAGCCGGGGACGAGCGTGTGGTAAGTGGCGAGGGTATTCAGACGGGCGTTGTTCCAGACGAGTTTAAGCTCTTTCCCCGTCTTCACATCCGCTGCTTTATCCTTCATGCCCATGGAGGCCAGTTGGGATTGCAGTCGGGTCAGAAGCTCGTTTTTGGCCTCCATCGTGGGATTCGGGCGGGCGTAGAGCTGACGGAGCTTCTCACGCGTTTCGAGCGCGAGACGGATCATGGTGCTTTCAAGCCGCAGCTTCTTCTCATAGTCACTCAGCTCGGCGTGCCGTCCCTTCGACTTCAGCCAGTGGCGCACCGCTGCCTCCGCATTGGCCGTGGCAAAGGCCTCGTTGAAATCCGTGTCACCCGGCACAAACACACGAGCATGCGTCAGCTCGTGGAAGATGAGTTCGGCGAATTCCGCGTCACTGCGATGCAGGCCGGTATTGAAGATGGGATCTTTGAAAAAGCCCAGCGTCGAGTAGGCCTCCACACCGGCGGCGAAGACATCGTAGCCAGCGCCTTTTAACTTCGTGGCTTCCTGCCGAGCATCTTCCTGTGAAAAGAAGCCGCGATAGGCCAGCTTGCCGACGAATGGATACCACCACTGCTTCGGCTCCGTTTGGAAGGTCTTCGCTGCATACACCACCCAGACGACAAAGGGCCGTTTCAGGTCCGTGTAGGTGCCAAAGCTCTCTCCGGGTAGTTTGAGGTGCGTTTTGGCATACTCGCGAAGTTCCAGTGCGAGCCGCAGCTTCTTCTTCACGGCCTCCGTCTCGGCTGGATCGGCCAGTACCTCCTTCACGGGTCGTTGCCCGCCCATGATCTCCGCCTGGCCTCGCATGGCCTGCGAATAAAATTTCACCGTGCTGCACGACGAAACGAGCAAACCAGCAAGAAGGGCAAAGAGAAAGCGATTCACGACGCGGAACATGAAGCAAGCTGCCCCGTGGCTCAAACTGGAAACTACACCAGCGTCTTCAAATACTCGCGTAGCGCCGGAGCGATGTCTTCACGCTGGAGGGCGAAATGGAGATTGGCTTTGAGGAAGTCGAGTTTGTTGCCGATGTCGTGGCGCTGGCCGTCATAGACGAGGCCGTGGAGGGTCTCCACGCGCATGAGCGAAGCCATCGCGTCGGTAAGCTGGAGCTCGCCGCCTTTGCCGGGCTTCGTGTTTTGCAGGTGGTGGAAGATGCGCGAGCTCAGCACATAGCGGGCGCTGACGGCGAGGTTTGACGGGGCGTCTTCGACCTTGGGTTTTTCGACGAAGACATCGGCCTTGATGAGGCCGGGAGCCACTTCAGGGCCGCCGAGGATGCCGTAGCGGCTCACTTTGTCCGGCGAGACGCGTTGCAAAGCCACCGCGCTGCCGCCGTGTGCCTCGACGACATCGGCGAGCTGTCGCGTGACCGGTTTATCGGTGTGACTGGCGACAACTGTGTCACCCAAAAGCACGGCAAAAGGCTCATCGCCAACGTGTTCACGAGCATACAGGATGGCATCGCCCAGTCCGCCCATCTTGGGCTGCCAGACGTAGTGAATGCGGGCGAGGTTCTGGAGCTGGCGAAGGTCTTCGAGATCACTCGTGCGGCCTTTCGCGGCCAGTTCGCTCTCCAGCTCGAAGGCGGGATGGAAGTGCTCCTCGATGGCTCGCTTGGATCGCGAGATGACGATGAGCACATCGGTGATACCAGACGCGGCAGCTTCTTCGACGACGTATTGGATCACCGGCTTGTCCACCAGCGGCAGCATCTCCTTCGGCACCGCTTTGGCGATGGGCAGGAAGCGTGTGCCATAGCCAGCGGCAGGAATGACGGCTTTGCGGACGGTGGGCATGGTGGAAATGGCGGAAGCCGATGACTCGATTGATGAATGTCGATTTCTGATTGTTGAAGTCTGAGAGCAAGTCCGTGGCACTCTCTGGCACCATGCTACAAGCCCCATGCTCCATGCTTTTATGCATCATCGCGAGTCAGAGCACCATCCACGAGGCGCATGGCTTGGCGGGCATTTTTGCCTTGGAGCGGCTCAGGCAGCGCGGAATCGGGGAAGCCCTGGTAGCAAACGGGACGCACCCAGCGATAGATACTGGCGGTACCGATGCTGGTGAAGTGACTGTGGCTCGCGGCGGGATAGGGGCCGCCATGATGCATCGAAGGGCAGACCTCGATGCCGGTGGCGAAAGCATTGAAGATGAGACGGCCCACCTTCTTTTCGAGCACGCGGAGGAGTGGGGCGTAGTCGATAAGGTCCTGCTCAGTGCCATGAATCATGGCGGTGAGCTGGCCTTCGAGGCTGTTCGCAAAACGAAGCATGTCATCGAGCGTGGGACACTCGGTGATGATCGAGCAGGGCCCAAAAACCTCGCGGCGCAGCTCTTCATTGGCCTCCAGCACGTCGAGCGTGGTGGTGAAAATGCGGCAAGCAGCCTGCGTGGCCTCGTCTTTGGCCTCAGCCGCGGATTGTCCCGCCAGCTCCAGACCATCAATCGTGCGCCAAACGGCCGTGCCAGCATCGTAGGCTTCGCAAATGCCGCGATGCAGCATGCTCTGCGGGGCGACCTTGGTGGCATGCGCGGCGGCATTGCTGACGAACTGCTTCAATTCCGTACCTTTGAGGCCGAGCACGATGGCGGGGTTCGTGCAGAACTGGCCCACGCCCATCGTGACGGAGCCGATGTAGCCTTCCGCAATCTTCGATGCCCGCTCCTTCAAAGCACCGGGCAGCACAAACACTGGATTGATCGAGCCCATCTCGGCATAAACGGGGATCGGGTGATCACGCTCCGCCGCCGCATCCATCAATGCGCGGCCACCACGCAGCGAGCCGGTGAAGCCCACCGCCTGCGTAAGCGGATGTTTGACCAATGCCATGCCGATCTCCGTGCCCTTGCCATGCAGGAGCGAGAAGCTGCCTGCTGGCAGGCCCACCTTTTGCAAAGCCTTCACCACCGCACGACCGAGCATCTCGCAGGTGCCTGGATGGGCCGGATGACCTTTCACCACGACCGGGCAACCGGCAACGAGCGCACAAACTGTATCCGTGCCCACCACGCCAATCGCGAAGGGGAAATTCGAAGCACCAAAGACCACCACCGGACCAATCGGCATCATCACACGGCGCACATCCGGCTTTGGCAGTGGCTGGCGGTCCGGGATGGCGTGGTCGATGCGGGCATCGGCCCACGATCCATCGCGGATCAAAGCGGCGAAGAGCTTGCACTGGCCGACGGCGCGACCGCGTTCCCCAGTGACACGAGCCATCGGCAGGCCGGTCTCCGCATGCGCACGCTCCAGCAGTGGCTCCCCCAGTGCCATGATTTCATCGGCGATGGCATCGAGCAAAGCCGCCCGCGTCTCCGGTGTGGCAAGGCGCAGCGCATCAAAGGCACCCTCCGCCGCGGCCAAGGCCTCATCAGCCTCATTCGAGCTCGCATCCGCATACGCAGGCTCCAGCTTTGCTGAGGTGGCGGGATTCACGCCGTGATAAAAGTGACCGTGAGGGGCGGATTCGCGTCCTGCGATGAGGTGGGAGCCTGTGAGTGTCATGAGGTTGGGGGAAAAGGAAGGGTGAGAGGTGCTTTTAGCACGCGGCACGCCGCGAGCAAGGAGTCACGCCTGTCCAACCCTCTCTTCAGCCTTCGGACGCCGCCACGCGGATGAGCACGCTTTTGGAGGTCGGGGTGAGGCTCACATCGGCAAAGCTGTCGATAGGCACGAGCACGTTGGCCTCGGGAAAGTAAGCGGCGGCGCTGCCAGCAGGCATGTCGTAGGGCACGGCAAGGAAACGCCGCGCGACGCGGGTCTGCCCGGCGTGCTCGCTGGTCATATCGACGGCTTGCAGGGGGCTGAGACCGCGTTTTTTCATATCCTGCGGATTCATGAAGACCACGCGGCGCTCATTGCCGATACCGCGATACCGGTCGTTCAGACCGTAAACGGTCGTGTTGAACTGATCATGGCTGCGGAAGGTCTGGAGCACGAGCTGGCCCTCCGCAGGTTGCACGCAGGAGAGCGCATGAGTGGCAAAGTTCGCCTTGCCGGTGGCGGTGTCCCATTTCAGCTCGCGGGCGTTGTTGGGCAGGTAAAAGCCGCCGGGCTGCCGCACGCGTTGATTGAAGCCCTCGAAGCCGGGCACGACACGCTCAATGCGGTCACGGATGAGATCGTAATCGCGGCCCATCCCCAGCCAGGGCACGGAGCTGCGGCCTTTCAACGTGGCCGCAGCGGTGCGGGCGATGATTTGCGGCTCCGAAAGCAGATGTGGCGAGGCGGGATCGAGCTTGCCGTGCGAGGCGTGGACCACGCTCATGCTGTTTTCGACCGTGAGAAACTGCGGAGAACCTTTTTCATCGAGATCCCGTTCGCTGCGGCCGAGGCAAGGCAGGATGAGGCCGGTGCGACCAGTGATGACGTGGCTGCGATTGAGCTTGGTGCAAATGTGGACCGTGAGCGAGCAGCGGCGCAGCGCCTCGGCGGTGTATTCGGTGTCCGGCGTGGCCTGGAGGAAATTGCCGCCGAGGGCATAAAACACCTTCGCGCGGCCCTCGTGCATGGCTTTGATGGCCGCGACGGTGTCGAAGCCGTGATGACGCGGCGATTGGAAGCCGAATTCGCGGTCAAGGTTGTCATGAAACCAAGCGGGCATCTTCTCAAACACGCCCATCGTGCGGTCGCCCTGCACATTGCTATGGCCACGCACCGGGCAGAGACCAGCGCTTTCGCGGCCGATGGCACCGAGCAGCAGGTGGATGTTCACCACCTCCTGGATGGTGGCGACGGCGTTTTTGTGCTGCGTGAGGCCCATCGCCCAGCAGGTGATGACCTTGCGCGAGCCACGGGCGCATTGGCGCGCGGCTTTTTCGATCTCGCTGCGAGAAATGCCGCTAACACGCTCCAGCTCCGCCCAGTCGAGCGACCGCAGATGCGCCTCGTAATCGGCAAAACCGAGCGTGTGCGTGGAGATGAACTCACGGTCGATGCTGCCATCCTCGACCAAGGTCTTCGCGATGCCTTTGAGCAGCGCCTGATCGCCATTCGCACGCACCTGCATGAACTGCTTCGCCAGCGGCGTGGCCATGCCGAGCACGCCTTTGACTTGCTGCGGATGCATGAAGCCGGTGAGCCCCGCCTCCTTCATCGGATTGATGGCGATGATCTCCGCACCGGCCTCGACGGCACGTTGCAGCGAGCTCAGCATGCGCGGGTGATTGGTGCCCGGATTTTGCCCAATGATGAGGATCGTCTCGGCGGTTTCGAGGTCCTTCAGCGTCACCGTGCCTTTGCCGATGCCCACGCTCTGCCCCAGCGCCGCACCACTGCTCTCGTGGCACATGTTGGAGCAGTCCGGCAGGTTGTTCGTGCCATACTGACGGACGAAAAGCTGGTAAAGAAACGCCGCTTCATTCGTGGCTCGGCCGCTGGTGTAAAACACCGCCTCGTCCGGCGAGGCGAGCGCGTTCAGCTCCTTCGCAATCAGTTCAAACGCGTCGTCCCACGCGATGGCCTCGTAATGCGTCGCGCCGGGTCGCAGCACCATCGGCTGCGTGATTCGACCGGCCTGGTCCATCTCGTAGTCACTCATCTTGGCGATCTCCGGCAGGCTGAACTCCGCAAAGAAGACCGGCGTGACCTTTTTCTTCGTCGTCTCCGACGCAATGGCCTTCGCGCCGTTTTCGCAGAACTCGAAAGCGCTGCGGTGATCCTCCGGATCAGGCCAGGCGCAGCTCGGGCAGTCAAAACCTTCCCACTGGTTCAAATTCAGCATCGCCGACGTGCCGCGCATGAGGCCGCTGTTGCCGTAAACATGCTTCAGCGAGTTCGCCACGGCGGGCACGCCCGCAGCGGAGGTCTTCGGGTCGTCAAGTTCGATACCGGTGAGACGATCCGGCGGCTGGGCGGGCACAAAGGTGGAAGTAGCAGGAGGCATGGGGAAAGGCGCAGATAGGCCGAGCCGATTACGAGTGCAATCGGCGGATGGATGAGACGCGGAAGGCTTCTTGACCTCCCGTGGACTTCCTGTCTATTCTTACATGCTTTTACGCCTCCTCCTCCTTACCCTACTCACGACGTCCCTGACCGCCCAGACGGGTGCAAAGGCCCAACTCGCCGAGGCGCAAAAGATGCTCAAGGAGACCTCGCCGGGCATTTTTGATCTCAACGGCATCCAAATCACCGCCGCCACGCGGGAGGTGCGCATCCCCTGCTCGGTCCTGCATCAAAAACTGCCCATCGAATACGCTCTCTGCCACGACGCGGGCGAGAAAGTACATGAGACCATCTTGCAGACGGCCGTGCGGCCCATCCAGGTGCAGCTCGCCCTGCTCCTCGCCAATTATCAACCAAGTACCCAGGGCATCCTCAAAAAGCTCGATCCCAAAGTGGAGCGCCCTTATTCAGACAAAGACATCGCGCCGCCCACACCCGGTGCCAATCGCCTGACCATCCACTGCGAGTGGAAAGTAGCCGATCAGCTCAAAAAGGTGCCGCTCTCCGATTTCATCCAGGATAGCGATACGCGGAAGACACCGCCCGACCTCGGCACTTGGATCTTCAACGGCAGCCTCATCGATAAAGACGGCTTCAACGCGGAAATCACCGGCTCCATCATCTCCACCTATGTGGACCGCCTCGCCGTCATCAATTCCTCCGCCAAGGGCAACCACCGCGATGACCTGTGGATCAGCATGCCGGCCAATATTCCCGCCGAAGAGACAGCCGTGACGCTCATCATCACGCCCGCGAAGGAGTAAGAGCTGGATAAAGCGACCACGGAGTCGCCGGTTTTTGAACCCTTCCCACGCCTCAGGCGTCGGAATCATCAACAACCCGTGCAGGCCATGAAAACTCCGTCTTTGGTCATTGTCTCCGCCGTCCGCAGCCCCTTCTCCCGCGCTGGAACGGATCTCGCCCACCTCGATGCGGTGGAACTCGGTCGCCACGCCGTCAGTGCGCTGCTCACCCGCACCGGTATCGACCCGATGCTCGTGGATGAAACCATCCTCGGCTGCGTGGGCCAGCCGCCGGATGCAATGAACATCGCCCGCGTCGTCGCCCTCCGTGCCGGCCTTCCTGAATCAAAGCCCGCGATGACCGTCCATCGCAACTGCGCCTCCGGCTTGGAGGCTCTCACCCTCGCCCACGCCAAAATGTGCGCTGGGCAAGGTGAGGTCTTCATCGTCGGCGGCACGGAAAGCATGAGTCAGATGCCGTTTTACTTTTCGAAGCCCGCCGTGGCCAAATTTGCCGCCATGAGCCGTGCTCGTAACCTCAAAGGCCGCGCCTTGGCCGCGATGCATTTTCGCCCGGCCGACTTCGCCCCGGTCATCGGGCTGAAGCTCGGACTTACCGATCCAGTTTGTGCGCTGAATATGGGCCAGACCGCAGAGGTGATCGCCCGTGAGTTTGGCATCACCCGCGACATGCAGGATGCCTTCGCCATGCGCAGCCATCTCCGGGCCACGCAAGCCACTCATTTGCTCAACCAGCAAATCACTCCCATTTTCGGCAAAACGACCGTTGCGACCGATAACGGCATCCGTGCCGATTCCAGCCTCGACAAGCTGGCGAAGCTCAAACCGCTCTTCGATAGCCTCACCGGCACCGTCACTGCCGGAAACGCCTCGCAGGTCACCGATGGAGCCGTCGCTTTGCTCGTGGCGAGCGAGGAAGCCGCCGCTACGCATGGCTGGAAGCCGCTTGGCAGACTCGTCAGCTATGCCGCCACCGGTTGTGATCCGATGCGCATGGGCCTCGGCCCCGTGCGGGCCATCGACGCCGCCTTGCATCGTGCAGGATGGAGATTGGGCGATGCCGATGTCATCGAAATCAATGAAGCCTTCGCCGCGCAGGTGCTCGCCGTGATGAAATGCCTCGCCGATCCCGCCAGCGCCCGCCGCGCCGGTTTGGAGGCGGCTCTTGGCGAGATCGATCCCGCCAAAGTGAATGCCTGCGGTGGTGCCATCGCCCTCGGTCATCCCGTCGGAGCCAGCGGAGCACGCCTCGTGCAGACCGCCCTCCATCAACTGCATGCCACCGATGCCCGCAGAGCCATCATCAGCCTCTGCGTCGGCGGTGGTCAGGGCATGGCAGCTTGTTTGGAGGCATTTTGAGGCTGTTTCGTGCTCAGGCTGAGGTTCGCAGTTGAGCGAGCGGTATCTTCGGGTAAATGCCGCGCATGGTTCTTCCCATTGTCCGCCATCCCGAGCCCATTCTTCGTGCCAAATGCCGCCCCGTGACGCAGGTCACGCCCGAGATCCGTCAACTTGCGGCGGACATGCTCGAAACCATGCGTGAAGCCAATGGCATCGGCCTGGCTGCGCCGCAGGTAGCGCAGGATGTACAGCTCGCCGTCATTGATTGTGCGCATAACCCAGAATCCATCTCCTATTTCAAAGTCAACGGACAACCAGCCGAGATGGTGAAGCACATGCCCGTCGTCTTTTTGAATCCCCAGCTCCAGCTCGGCAACGCCAAGGAAACCGGCGAAGAAGGCTGCCTGAGCTTCCCCGGCCTTCGCGGTGACATCCGCCGCTCCGAAGCCATCACCGTCACCTTCATGAATCTCCAGGGCGAAACCGAGACGTGGGAGACCGATGGCCTCCTCGCCCGCGCCTTCCAACACGAGATCGATCACCTCAACGGCGTGCTGTTCATCGACCGCATGTCCGCCGCCGCCAAAGTGGGCCTCAAGCGCAAGTTGGCCCGCCTCATGGCCGAGTGGGAAGAGGAAGATTAACTCGCGTGTCCCCCTGTACTGGAAAACGTCCGTTTTCCACGTCCCTGCTCGGCGGGCCTACTTCTTGCCTGGAATCTCCGGCTTCAGCCAAGCTTCCCCACCCTGCTCGATCCAGGCTTTTTCGATTTGGGCGGGAATGAAATTCCCGGCGTAGTGGGCGATGGGTTCGTTCTTCTTCAACGTGGCCATGATGGTGGGCACGGCGGCTTCGATGTCTTTCGCGGATTTACCGGCGAACTTCTTCACCTCGGCCACCAGAGCCTTGAAGTAGGTCTGCTGGTTCTCCAGCATCTCCTGGCCGCCTCGTGGACCATGGCCGGGGCAAACGATCTGCGCTCCGAGCTTCTTCACGGCTTCCAGCGTCTCGATCCATTCACCGATGTTGCCATCGCCGGTGAAGTTGTAGGGGCCATTCACGCAGGCATCGCCGGTGAAGAGGATTTTTTCCTTCGGCAGCCAAGCCCAGCCATCGCCATGCGTGTGCGCTGTGCCAAAGTGCAGCAACTCCACGCGATGCTTCCCATCGTCAAAGATGAGCTCGTTGCGATACAGCAGCGTGGGGGCCTTCAGCTTGCTGCTTTGAAGATCCTTGCGGTTCTTCGCCGCATCTTCCCAGCGACCTGGTTTGTCTCCGAAGAGGCCCGTCTCGTATTTCTTCATCTCGGCGAGAGCGCCTTCATGCGCCACGGGCGTGGCTCCTTTCTCCAGCCAGACCTGATTGCCGTAGGCATGATCGCCGTGGTGGTGGGTGTCGAAGGCAAAACGCACCGGCTTATCGGTGATCGCCTCGATCTTCGGGATGATGACACGGGCACCGGAGGGGAAATTCGCGTCGATCACGAGCACATAATCTTCAAAAACGACCCAGCCGTTGTTGCAGTGGCCGGAAGGGCGGATTTCACCTTCGTGGAAATAGACACCTTCAGCCACCTTCTCCACCACGTTGACCTCCGCGTGGCAGGTCAGAGCGGCAAAACCAAGGGCGGCGATAGTGGGGAGCAAAGGGGCGGATTTCATCGGGGCGGCGAGTTTGAGAAAAAACACCGCGTTTGGCAAGCTCGCTTGCTGAAAGACAGGGCAAAGTGTTAGGCATGCGCCGCTTCGCCCTTCATCTTGCCCTTTTCACCATGACCACCCGCCTCACCTGCACCGCCCTCCTCTGCCTCGCCAGCCTCGCTGTCGCTGCCGATAATCCGAAGCTCCCGCGAGTCCCCTCCAAACCCATCGCCGCGAAGAAGGAACTACTTTTTGAAGATGACTTCTCCGCCAGCACACCGGCCAAGCCCTGGCACCGCGTGGTGGACACCTTCACCTTTGAAAATGGCGAGCTGAAAGGCACCCAGACCCGCGAGAAGGACGCCACCGCTCCCGATGGCAAGATCATCAAAGCCCACGCCGCTGTTCACGGCCTCGAAATCCCCACCCAGGACAGCGTGGTGGAATGCCGCATCAAGTTTGACGGTGCCACGATGATTGATGTCGAGTTCGACGACAGGAAATTCACCGGCAGCCACTACGGCCATCTGAGCCGCGCCCAGGTGCGCCTCAACGGCGTGACCCTCATCGACGAAAAGGACGGCAACATGCGCAGCGACATCTACGAGATGAAAAAGGACCCGGCGAAGAAAGCGGAGGTCGCAAAACTGCTCGCAGGCCGTCAGGTCACCTACCCGGTGCAGCTCGAAACCGGTAAGTGGTATGACCTCGTTGTCGAAACGGTGGGTGATGAGATGCGTATAAGCCTCGATGGTAAAGGCGTGGCCTGGCTGAAATCCTCCGGCATCGCCCACGCAACCAAATCGAAGATCGAACTCGGCGTGGCGGGTAAAACCGGCAGCTTTGACGATGTTAAAGTCTGGAACGCCGCCCCGGTGAAGGCCCAAAAGTAAGCTTCAAGGCACAAAAAACCGGACGCCCGCTTTCGCAGGCGTCCGGCGTGAGGGAAACGCGGAAGTGAATTACTTCTCGGTGGCTTCACCGGCCTGGAGCCAGCCGGAGATGCCTGCGGAGAGGTGCTTCACATTCGTGTAGCCGAGTTCAGCAGCCTTGTTGGCAGCGGCTTTGTAGGCGCTGCAGGAAGGACCACCGCAATAGGCGACGACGAGAGCGCCTTTGTCAGCCGGGAGTTTGGAGGCGAGATCAGCCTTCGCTTCGGCGAAGTTGACGGCACCGGGGACGTGGCCCTTCGAGTAGGAGGCAGCGCCGTTCACGTCGATGACGGTGACCTTCTTGTCAGCGATGGCCTGCTTGAGGTCGGCGATGCTGATGTCCGGGAATTCAGCGGCCATGGCGGCGGTGGCGAACAAGGCGAGGACGAGAGTGAGGAGTTTCTTCATGGTTTGGTATGATTGGGTTATGGGTTCGTGTGTGTTGGTGCGAATGAGCTGCTGCACCGGCAGGGGCTCCGTTTACCGGAGCAAATTCATCGAGGAAGGCTGGCGGGATCAAATCGCACGCTGGTCAGACGCCGCCACGCGATAGTTATTCCCACCGGATGAAAAAAACTCCGGGCGGGGTGGCGGGCGAGGGATTGCATGGGCTGTTTCATGCAGGAAGGACTGCGCCGTTCATTACGCCGGGAAGCGCGATTGGTTTCAAGACATTTTTTTGAGGCAAAAGGAAGAAAGCCGCGCTAACAGCCACGCCCCACGTCCATGCACTCCTCCCTCGAACTCATACGCGAAGTCGATGCCATCCAAATTCCCAGTGGCGACAGCATCAAGCTGCCGCTCGGGATGAAGGTCATCATCACCCAATCCCTCGGCGGCACCTACACCGTCGCCACGGACTTCGGCCTCGCTCGCATCCAGGCCGGTGACGCCGACGCCCTCGGCATCGACCCCGCCGCAGACAAAAAAGCCGAGGCCAGCACCTCTTCTAACGTCCCCACCGACGTGAGCGACCTCGAAGGCCAGGTCTGGAACCAGCTCAAGAACGTCTATGACCCGGAAATCCCGGTCAACATCGTCGATCTCGGCCTCGTGTATGATTGCAAGGTCGAAGCCGACGCCGAAGGCAAAAACAAAGCCATCGTCAAAATGACCCTCACCGCCCCAGGTTGCGGCATGGGCCCCACCATCGCCGCCGATGCCCAGAGCCGCATCATGACCATCGAGGAGATGGACGACGCCGCCGTCGAACTCTGCTGGGACCCGCCGTGGAACAAGGACATGATCTCCATCGAGGGCAAAATGAAGCTCGGCATGATTTAAAAATGCCGAAACCAGAATGAGGAATGATGAATGAAGCTCGAATGCATTAATCGCCTTTCCTCATGCTACGCTGCCATGCTCTCGTTCAATCGTCATTCAAGCCTTCGTCATTGATTCGGCATTCCTCATTCTGATTTCGTCATTTCCTGCTTTCGCAACACTCTCCCACTCCCTTTCCCCACCATGCAGTCTCTCTGGAACGACCAAGAAGCCGCCACTTTCGGAACCGACGCCCTCGGCCAACGCGTTTATACCAGCCGTCTCCTCGGCAAAAACCCCGCTCTCGTCCTCCACGGCGGCGGCAATACCTCGGCGAAGGTCACCGAGAAGGACTACTTCGGAGACAGCGTCGAAATCTGCTACGTCAAAGGCTCCGGCTGGGACCTCGCCACCATCGAGCGTGAAGGCTTCGCCCCTGTGCGCATGGCCGCCCTGCTCAAAATGGCCCAGCTGCCCACCATGACCGATGAGGACATGGTTCTGCAGCAACGCGCCGCGATGACCAACCCCAACGCGCCCGCCGCCAGCATCGAGGCCATCCTGCACGCCATCCTGCCCTTCAAGTTCGTCGATCACAGCCACGCCAACGCCATCTCCGCCCTCACTTGCGCCGCCGATGGCGAAAAGCGCACTCAGGAGCTTTTCGGCTCCAAAGTACTCGTCCTTCCCTATGTGATGCCCGGCTTCGTTTTGGCCAAACAGGTCTTCGAAGTCCTCCAGAAGACCGATCTGCGAAAAGAAGGCATCGAAGGCATCGTCCTCCTCAAACACGGCCTCTTCACCTTCGCCGACGACGCCAAAGCCAGCTACGAAAAGCACATCGAACTCGTCACCAAGGCCGAAGCTTACCTCGCCAGCAAAAGTGATGCGGGCACTCCTGCCCGCAGTGAAGTCAAAACCGACCTCCTCGCCCTCTCCAAACTCCGCCAACTCGTCTCCAAGACCCGCAGCTTCCCGCAAATCGCCCGCCTCAGCACCAGCGAGGCCGCTTTAACCTACTCAAACCTCCCCAACATCGCCGATTGCGGCGCTCGCGGCCCATTGACCCCCGATCACAGCATCCGCACCAAACGCATCCCCGCCATACTCGGTAACGACCACGCCGCCAGCATCCAAACCTTCACCGCGAACTACGAAAGCTACTTCAAAGCCCACGCCAGCGGCCAGACCATGCTCGACGCCGCCCCGCGCTTCGCCGTGTGGCCCGGGAACGGCATTGTGAGTTTTGGTGACACCTTGAAGGACGCCAAAATCGTCGCCGACATCGCCGAAAGCACCGCAGCCACCGTCGCGCTCGGCGAGCGCACCGGCGGCTGGGCACCGCTCAGCGAAAAAGACATCTTCGACATCGAATACTGGGACCTCGAACAGGCCAAACTTCGCAAAGGGCCCGCTCGCAAAGTGCATCAGGGCAAAGTCGCCCTCGTCACCGGCTGCGCCGCCGGCATCGGCTTCGCCATCGCTGAATCCCTCGCCGAGCAGGGTGCCCAAGTCGTCGGCCTCGACATCGACAAAGAAATTCCGCAGATCATGGCGAAGATCGGTGCCATCGGCATCGTCGTGAACCTCACCGAGGACCAGCCCGTGCAGGACGCCATCGATTTCACCGTCCGCGAGTTCGGCGGCATCGACATCGTCGTCAGCAACGCCGGCATCTTCCCGAAAAACGACGCCCTCGACGTCATGGCGCAGACCGATTGGGACCGCACCCTCATGATCAACCTCACCAGCCATCAAAAGCTGATGAACAAGGTCATCCCCTTCGTGAAGCACAGCCCCGATGGCAGCATCATCTTCGTCGGCAGCCGCAACTTCAAAGCTCCCGGCCCCGGCGCCAGTGCCTACTCCTGCTCCAAAGCCGCCCTCACGCAGCTCTGCCGCGTCGCCGCCCTCGAACTCGCCCCGTGGAAGATTCGCGTCAACATCGTCCACCCGGATGCCGTCTTCGACACCAAACTCTGGACCCCCGAAGCCCTCGCCAAAAGCGCCGCCCGCTACAACATGACCGTCGAGGAATACAAGACCAAGAACCTCATGAAGGTCGAGATCCGCTCCAAAGACATCGGCAACATGGTCGCCGCCATGGCGTCACCGTTGTTCGCGAAGGTCACCGGTGCGCAGATTCCGGTGGATGGCGGGAATGACCGGGTGATTTGAGGATTGACACTCGAAAGAGACAAAAGAGAATGTGTTTATGAGCAAGTCATACCATGTTTATTCGAGGCAGAACGGTTCGTGGGCTGTGCGTCCTACTCAGTCTGCACGGGCACAATCTGTGCATGCTACCATGGCAGCAGCTATTTCTGCAGCTCGTCAAATCGCACGAACTCACGGAGCTGAAATGGTCGTTCACGCCTTGGATGGCAAAGTGAGCGAACGCGAGAACTACGCTTTAGCCACACTGTAAACTTGTTCGAACACGATGCCAAAAAGTCCCAAAGACTACGAGCGTAACGTGTTCATTAACTGCCCATTTGATGATGATTATAGGTCGTTGCTCCGACCTCTAGTCTTCACAATTTTGCATATGGGTTTTAAACCCAGAATTGCTCTTGAGCGGGCTGACTCGGCCGAGAACCGGATCGATAAGATTGTGGAGCTTATTCAAAGCTGCCGCTTTGGAATCCATGATCTTTCACGCTGCATCGCCGCAACAGCTGGCGAGCATTACCGGCTCAACATGCCATTGGAACTCGGTATCGACTACGCCTGTCGGCGTTTCAAACGCGGGATGAAATCCAAACGGATTTTGATCTTGGAGCACACCAAACATCAGACTAAGCCCGCTCTCTCAGACTTGGCAGGTTGCGATACCGAGCATCACAGCGGCCATCCCGAAACCCTCATCCAGGTGGTGCGAGACTGGTTGGTTCAAGAAGCCAACGAGAACAGCCTCCCTGCGGCGAGGATTTTCGCCGATTTCCTCGATTTCATGGCGGATACTGATGCTGAACTCTTGTCACTCGGCTGGCCTCGCGAGCATATCGACAAGATGAAGCTTCATGAATTGATGAAGAAAATGACCAAGTGGATCGCCTGGAATACGGTGTAGCTTTGTATTTGAATCAACGCTTCCAAGTGTCGCCAAGATCGCTAACTCCATAACAAACCATTAGGGATGAGAGACCTATCACGATGATCTCTGGAATTATCCCCCGCGCCAGCGTCGTGAAGTGCGGTGGCAAGCCTTGGCGCGACACCGCTGTCGCCAGCCCGATGGCGTTCTTTGGCCTCACCACCTTCTTCCGGCCTTCGACAGAGGTATCGTCGATGCAAGGTCCCCTTGCATCTCTGCAAGAACCCCGACTCTCATGAACGAAATTGGTTCATCCACCGCTTGGCGCAGTCGCTCTGCTCACGGGTTTCCAGGCAGCACTTCCGCCGGGCACGAATCCACTGCACGGGATCGGTCTTCGCGGGAATGAAGCCCGCCTTCGCACACCAGGCGACGATGAACTGCCCCGTTCGGCCACAACCCGCCACGCAATGCACCACCACCGCTTCGCGGGCGGCGTGATGCTTGTCCATCAGCGTCATGAAGTGCTCGATCTGGGCATCCGTCGGCACGCCGTAGTCGGGCACGTTGATGTGATGATACACAAACTGCTCCGGCACATCGCGACGGTTGTCGAACTCGCAGCAGTTCACGACGGCGCGGATGTTTTGTTCGTCGTAAATGTCGAAGACATACGGATCAGGCCACCACGAGGCGGCGATGACACCTTCGACAATCCAGGTGAAGGGTTCGGTGCGTTCGGGCTGACCTCTTTCAGGCCAATACCAGGGGCGGATCGGTGACGGCATGCGTGCTCCTGCACTCACCGTGCCATGATTTCAAGGCGCAGGTCAAACGCACCGAACGGCGGCATGACATTCGAGTTGAGGCAGCGTGCTTGCGGGAGAATAAACGAACCCAACAGTCATCCTGCCAAACCATCTCGCCCATGCCTGCTCCACGTCATGAAATCCAAGTCCGCCATGCGGTGGGCACCTCCCAAGCCGCCACCGACGTCCTCCGCCGCGGGCGGGAGGTGGAAAAGCTCATCCCCGGGAAGAGCCCCGCAGATACACGGCAGATCCACACCGTCATTTCCAAGCTCCAGAGCGTCATCGCGGACTATCTCGACTCAGGGAAGCCGCTGAAGATCACGCTCAGCGCCTACGAAATCCTTTCGGCGATCGAGGCGGCCATTCAGGAGGCGGCAGGAAGGCCAAGCCCGTGGCCAGACGGTGCAGATGCACGCACGTTTTTCGTTCACGGCCTCTACGACGAGATCATCCAGCAGCCGAGCAACATCTTTGAAACGAAGCTCTTCCCCGACGGCTCCGAGCGCTACATTCCGATCAGCCGTGCCACATGGAAAACCTGCGTCGAAAGCCTCCGCGAGCAGATCATCGAGGCTGGGCTGAAGATCGCCAAGAAGAGCCCTTCGCGGCGGAAGACGACTCCAAAGTGATGGCGTGGCGAGGCGCTTCTTTTATCGCAAATCATTTGCTATTGTAACCTATTTGCGCCAGAAGGGCGACTCGCTATGAGCCGCTCCATCCTTTTCATCCTGCTTACTGCCTCCCAGTCTCTCCTGGCGCAGCAGCCACATCGTCATGATCCGGCGCACAACCATAAGGACGAGGTGATCCCGCTCGACGAGGTCATCATTTCGGCCCCGCTGGATCGTCCGCTGTATCAGCAGGCGCAGGCAGCCTCCATTTTGGCCTCCGATGCGCTGACGCTGGGCAGCGAGGCTTCGCTGGGACAAACGCTGAGCCGGGTGCCAGGCGTGAGCAGCTCTTACTTTGGGGCGTCCGCCAGCCGGCCCATCATTCGCGGCCTCGAAGGAGATCGAATCAAGGTGCTGCAAAACGGCCTCAATACGATCGATGCCTCGGCGGCGAGTCCGGACCATGGCGTGAGCTTTGATGTGTCGAATTTGAAGTCCATCGAGGTCGTGCGGGGTCCGGCGACGCTGCTTTACGGCTCGAATGCCATCGGCGGCGTGGTGAATGCCATCGACGGTCGCATCGTGGATGAGAAGCTGGAGGCAGGCACGATTCGCGGTTCGCTCGGCAGCCGGTTCAGCAGCGTGGATCAGGGCTACGCCATGAATTTCATGCTGGAAGGCGGGCTCGGTCACGGGCTGGCCTTTCACCTCGAAGGCTTCACGCGGGCAGCGGAGGACTTCCGCGTGCCGGGTGAGCTGCGCTCAAGCGCCTTTCAGGAGAGGAACCCGCTGGCGGCGGGCACACCGGAGCCGCGTGAAGTCGTTCCTAACAGCTACCTGCGTGCCGAGGGGCTGAGCGGCGGCCTGAGCTATGTGTGGGATGAGGGCTTCATCGGCTTTTCGTGGTCGGAATATCACTCCCGCTATGGCTCCACGGTGGCGCAGGATGTGTTCATCGACCTGAACCAGACCCGCCTGGATGTGCGTGGGGCGTTTTACAACCCGCTGCCAAAGATCAAGGAGCTGAGCTACCGCTTTGCGTGGTCGGACTACGAGCACACGGAGTTCGAGGGCGGCCAGGATAATACGGTCTTCAAAAACGACGGCTACGATCTCCGGGTGGAGGCGAAGCATGAAAAGATCGCGGGGCTGGAAGGTGTGATCGGCTTTCAATCGGACCGCAGTGATTTCATGATCAGTGGAGAAGAGGCATTCATGCCACCTTCGATCACACAGACGAACTCGGCTTTTTTCTTTGAGGAGCTGGCGGCCACTGAAAAGCTACGTTTCCAGTTTGGCGGACGTTACGACCACATCGATGTGGATTCCGTGCAAAACGATGTCTTCGGCCCGGCCATCCAGCGGAACTTCGACAACCTCAGCGGGTCCATCGGCGCGGTTTACACGCCGAATGAAGACTACGCTGCGGCCTTGACCCTCACCTATGCGGAACGTGCACCGACGGCTCAGGAGCTTTTCGCCAATGGCGTGCATGCGGCGACGAGCACGTTTGAGCTAGGCAATCCAAATCTCGGCCTGGAGAGCTCGCTGGGCATTGATTTGAACCTGCGCAAGCGCACCGGCTGGGTCACCGGCTCCATCGGCGGCTACTACACCCGCTACAATGGCTTCATCGGTCTCTTCCCCACTGGTGCCGTCCGCGTGACGCCGGATGGAGATGTCTTCAATGAATTCGGCTACAGCAGCGTGGATGCGGAGTATCTCGGCGGAGAGGTGGAAGCGCAGTTTCACCTGCTGCATCCGCTGGAGGGCACGGAGGCCGATGCTCCGCGCACGAACCTGCACTGGGAAGTGCGAGCGGATGCGGTGCGTGCCCGCAATGCGGAAAGCGGCGGTTCCCTGCCCCGCATCCCGCCTTTCCATCTCACCAATGCGCTCGTCTTTCAGCGTGGCGGCTTCACCGCCCGCCTCGAAGGCATTTACACTGCTCCGCAGGATCGCCTCGCGGCGAATGAGCTGCGCACGGACAGCTACTTCCTCCTGAACGCCTCAGTGAACTACGAATTCAAGATCGCCAAGACCACCTGTGATGTGTTCGTCAAAGGCATGAACCTCACCAACGAGCAAGCCCGTGAGCATACCTCCTTTTTGAAGGACCAGCTCCCGCTGCCGGGTCGCGGTCTGGTGGTGGGCATGCAGATGAAGTTTTGATGTGCGATGCCAAATGCTGAGTGCTGGCGGGAGAATTAGGTATTGGCTTCCCAAGGTGATGTGGCATGATCTTGGCATGCAATACGATCCAGATGATGAATGGCAGGAGTGGTTCCGACTCGGGCCGCTCGACCGCTGGAATGAAAGCATGAAACTGTGGGCGCAGTACCTCGCCCAAGGAGGTAGCCTTGATCCCGAACCCGATTCACAAAGTCCTTTCAACTTTCCAGAACTTCAAGGTTCGCGCCCTGTTGATGGGCGGTCAGGCCTGCGTGTTTTACGGCGGGGCGGAGTTTAGCCGCGATACGGATTTTGCGATCCTGGCGGATGAAACAAACCTCACCCATCTGAGATCGGCGATCCATGCACTCCGAGCGGAGGTGATCGCCGTGCCGCCTTTTTCCATGCAGCACCTTCTGGATGGTCACGCCGTTCATTTTCGCTGCCAGCACCCGGAGGCCAAAGGCATGCGAGTGGATGTGATGGCCCGAATGCGTGGTGTGGCTGACTTCCATGCTCTGTGGGAACGCCGCACGACCCTGGAGGGAACTGACGGCACCATTTATGATCTCATGTCTCTGCCGGACCTCGTGCAGGCCAAGAAAACCCAGCGTGACAAGGACTGGCCGATGATCCGGCGACTGATCGAAGCGGATCATGCAGCCTGTCAAAATGCTCCCACTCCATCGCAGTTGCGTTTTTGGCTGGCTGAGGCCCGCACGCCTGAACTCCTCATCGAGCTGGCTCAGCAACACCGCAAAGAGGCCGAATCCATTTCCAGCCGCCCTGCGGTTGCCGCCGCCCTTCTCGGCCATGAATCACAGGTGGAGATGGCTCTCGAGGATGAAGAACGTGCCGAACGATTGGCCGACAAAACCTACTGGGAACCTTTGAAGCGTGAACTGGAGCAGCTCCGGCGGGCTTCACATTGAGGCAACGTCCTAGCTGGTTTGCATGCTCACCACCAGCGCCTCTTCCGGGTGGAAGCTGACAAAGACACGCTCACCCCGCTGCGGAAGGCCGCCGGAAGCGACGAAGCGGTTGTTTGGCATTTGCACGAGCAAGGTCAAATCGCCCGCGTGGACCACGAAGCGCAAGTGGGAGCCAAAGTAATCCACCTCAGCCACGCTGGCGCTGCAAGCATTCACACGCTCGGAGGCGCCGGGACGCTCGCGGGTGAGCAGGAGCTTCTCTGGCCGGACCATGACACGCACTTCCTGGCCCATCGCGAGGGCTTCATTCGCCCGAACCATGGGATTACCGATGCCATCGCAGAAAACGCGGACGTAACCTTCGTGCCGCACCTCCAGCACCTTGCCGGTGAAGAAATTCGCATCGCCCACAAAACCGGCCACGAAGTCGGTTCGCGGTGTGTCGTAGAGATTGGAAGGGGCGTCGATCTGCTCCACGCGACCCGCGTTCATCACCGCGATGCGATCACTCAGGCTCATGGCCTCGCCCTGGTCGTGAGTCACGTAGATGAAGGTGATGCCCACCTGCTCGTGAATGGCCCGCAACTCTAGCAGCATGTGCTGGCGCAGTTTGAGATCGAGCGCGGCGAGCGGTTCATCGAGCAGCAGCACCTGCGGTCGATTCACCAGAGCGCGGGCAATCGCCACCCGTTGACGCTGGCCGCCACTGAGCTGTGCGGGAAACTTTTTGGCATGCTCGCCGAGTTTGACCAGCTCCAGCATGGCCTTCACCTCATTCTCGATTTCCTCGCGACCACGGCCCGCCATCTTCAAACCGAAGGCGATGTTTTCCGCGACGCTGAGATGCGGGAAGAGGGCGTAGTTTTGAAACACCGTGTTCACTGGGCGGCGCTCTGGCGGGAGGTGCGTGATGTCTTTTCCATCCAGCACGAGGCGTCCGCGATCCGGCTGCTCGAAGCCGGCGATCATGCGCAGCAGCGTGGTTTTTCCACAGCCGCTCGGCCCGAGCAGAGAGAAAGCCTCGCCACGGGCAATTTCCAGCGAAACGCCAACGACGGCGCGATGCGTGCCGAAGGCTTTGCTGACGTTTTCGATCTGGAGGAGGCCGGCCATGAGCGGGCAGAGTAAGATGAGATCACGCCTTGTGGCAAGCCGCTTGCGGCTTTCGACGCACTTGGCAGAATGGCCGCCTCATGCCCGCTCGCTTCAAGACACTCAAAGCCTTGGAAGAAACCACCACCAGCACTCTCAAGCTCGTGCGGGATAGCCATCTGAAGAGTGACTTCGTGCAGCGGCGCTTCAAAACCGCCGACACGGCAGAGATCGAGGGCCTGCAAAGGCTCTTCGCCCAGCTCGCCACTCTCGAAAGCCCGCAGCTCGACCGCATCATCGAGGCGGGTGCCGATGAGAAAGGCTTCTTTGTGCTCACCCCCGCACCGCTGGAGGGCGTGAGCCTGCCGGAGATGCTCCAACGCGGCCCGCTCTCGGCACAGGAGTTTGAAATCCTCGCCAACCAACTGCTCGATGCCCTGGAGGTGGTTCACGATCAGGCCATTGTGCATGGTACGCTCACGCCGGAGTGCGTTCGCCTCATCGGGGCCAAGCCCGCCGAATGGCAGGTGCGTCTCGGCGGCTTTGGCATCGGCTTTGCCGCGCAGGGCACGGAGGAGGAGCAGCAAATCGCCGCCTACCGCTGTGCCGCGCCGGAGCAGTGGGAGAAGTCCCCTGCCCGCCGCCGCACGGATATTTATGCGCTCGGCTGCGTGCTTTACGAGACACTCGCGGGTCGTCCGGCCTTTCAATCTCGTTCGTTGAAGGAACTGCGAGTGAAGCATCTCGGCCGTGATTTGCCTGATCTGGCCAAAGTGGCCCTGCATGTGCCGCGATGGATGGCGGACTGGGTGATGAGCCTCATCATCACAGATGCCGAGACACGCCCGCGGAAGGCAAGCGTGGCCCGCGAAACGTTTGCGATGCGTGAAGCAGCGCCCGCCGCTGCACCTGCCGCGCCGGTTTCACCTGCCACGCCGCCGATCTCGGCTCCGGTGATGCTGCCGATGAGCCAGCTGGCCCGCAATGCTACCGCGAGCACGATTCCCATCTCCGTCGGCCCGCAGATCGGCGCACCACCTGCGCCGCGAAAGCCCACCGCCGTGCTGGCGGCTCCGAAACCTGCCGCGCGGCAGTTTTTACAGCAGCCCGCCGCACGGCCGCTCTGGCACCAGCCTCTCGTTTGGGGCAGCGCCGCAGCAGTGATTGCCGTGGCTTTGTGGGCGATGATGGGCGGTTCCAAAACAGCCCCCAAGGGCGCTGGAGGCTCCAGCGCCTCGCTCGTGGACGTGCCGACGACGGATCCCGCTCAGCAGGCCTTTCGCAGCATCGGCACGCTGCGTCAGCGTTACGCCGGACCTGCCACCACACTTGCGGCCGTGCTCCCAGCGAGCCTTCGCAAGCCCTGGGGCTACGAAAAGCTCCTCACCTGGCTGCGAGCGGATCTCGGCGTGAATACCTTCGAGAGCCGTGACCTCGATCAACCGGCGAAACTCGGTGACGCGGTGGCCTTGTGGCATGATTTCGGGCCTCTCGGCAAAGACAATGCCATCGCCATCCTTCCCTGGGATTCCGCGAAGCAGCGTGCCCGCCTGCAATCGCTCCAGCCAGAGGCCGAAAGCCGCCCATTGCGCACCGCTCGGCCCTTCATCGTGTTTGGAAAAGATGCCAAACCCGTCTCCTCGATGAATTCGCTCGGTGCCACCTCCGGCGAAGGGGTGCCGTTTAGCGATGCGGCGGTCACGGGCGTCACGCTGATCGTGGTGTTTTACCATGACAGCAGCCTCGCCGAAAGCACCGGAAGGGTGGCGCAGGTGAATTTTGGCGATGGATCTATGTCCCTCATCACCGATGCCAGCGGCAAAGCCAATTTCAATATCGGTGGATCAGCCAGCGCCCCGCCGGAGCAGCGCATGCAGACGGTCCTCGCCGATTCCGCCAGGCTCGACACCACCGTGCCCACCCTGGCGATGGCCTCCTGGTCTAAAGATGGCCGCATCATCGTGCGCATGATCAATGCCCGTGGTGAAACCGCCTCCGGCACCGGCAACAAACACAGCCCCGTCAAGAGCCTCCACAATATCTGTCTCGCAGGTGACGGGTATTGGAGCTTCCGCGATCAAGGGAATAACACGGTTCCTTTCTACGGCGGTATCGCCGAGCTACGCCTCTACAACCAAGCTGTGAGCCAGAGCGAGATGCAGGCCCTCGAAAAGGAACTCGCGGGTTATTATTTCCCCTGACCACCCGCTGCGGCCTCCCACTGGGATCGCCAGTGATCGAGACGCTCCTTGATGCGGGCTTCGAGACCATTGGCGGTGGGTTCATAATAGATGCTGCCACCTTCCAGGCAGCGCTGGGGCACAAAACCGCCCTCGTAATCGTGCGGATACAGATAGCCTTCGCCATTCCCGAACTGCTTTGCCCCCGCGTAATGCCCATCGCGAAGGTGTTTCGGCACCGGCAGGGTGCGGCCTTCACGCACTTCCTTGAGCGCCTTATCAATGCCCAGGTAGGCGCGATTACTCTTCGGTGCGGTGGCATTGTAAACAGCGGCGTGAGCCAGGATGATCCGCGCCTCCGGCATGCCGATGGCCTCCACGGCCTGCTGCGCGGCCACGGCCACTCGCAGCGCATTGCTATCCGCCATGCCCACATCCTCGCTCGCGGCAATGACGATACGCCGAGCGATGAAGCGGATCTCCTCGCCCGCATGCAGCATCTTCGCCAGCCAGTAGAGCGTGGCATCCGGATCACTCGCCCGCATGCTCTTGATGAAAGCGCTGATCGTATCGTAATGCGCATCGCCATCGCCATCATAGACGACGGTCTTCTGCTGCATGCTCTCCTCCGCCGCCGCCAGAGTGATGACGATCTCATCCTGCGCATCCGGCGTGGTGGTGAGCACCGCCAGCTCAAGTGCATTCAGACAACGGCGAGCATCGCCATCCGCCACCGTGGCCAGATGAAGCCGCGCATCGGCCTCAATGCGCACGTTTTGTCCGCCAAGACCGCGTTCCGAATCGTTCAACGCACGATCCACGAGTCCTTCGAGATCGGCGATGCCCAGCGGCTCCAGTTGAAACACCTGCGAGCGACTCACCAGCGGGCTGTTGACGTAAAAGAAGGGGTTGTGCGTCGTCGCGCCGATGAAGCGCACCGTGCCACGCTCCAGATGCGGCAGCAGCACGTCTTGCTGTGCCTTGTTGAAGCGGTGAATCTCATCCACGAACAGGATCGTGGTCTTTTCGTAAAGCCGCAGATGCTGCGCCGCATGCTCCGCCTCTCGGCGAATGTCCGCCACGGTGCTCTCCACGCCGCTGAGCGTGATGAAGCGTGATTTCGTCTCCTGGCTGATGATGTGCGCCAGCGTCGTTTTGCCGACGCCGGGAGGTCCGTAGAGGATGATGGATGAAAAACGATCCGCCTGCACCGCCCGGCGCAGCAGCTTTCCCTCCGCCAGGATATGCTGCTGGCCGGTGTATTCCTCCATCGACCTCGGTCGCATGCGTGAGGCCAGTGGAGCCACCTTCCCATGCAGCGTCACCGCGCCGCGATTCGGCTCGGCGGCGGGTGGTTGGACAAAAAAATCATCAGGCATGGGAGCGCAGCAGATGCCGAGCAATTGGCGCTTTGCACTTCGATTTTGCCCGCCACACTGGCCGCACGATGAAAGTCTCCAAGAAAGCCGAATACGCCCTCCGCGCCCTTGCGGCGATGGGGCGTGCCCGCGAGGGGACCAATTTTTCCATCCAGGACCTCGCTCGTGCGGAAAATATCCCACTGAAGTTTCTGGAGCAGATTCTCCTCGCTCTGAAAAACGGCGGCCTACTTCGCAGCAAGCGCGGCGTAGGCGGCGGCTACCAGCTCGTCACAAAACCTCAGCGCATCACCCTCGGCGAAGTCGTCGCGATCTTTGATGGTCCCTTTGATCCGCTGCCTGGCGCGGACGATGAAGCGCTAGGACAAGTCTTCGCCGCTTTGCGGGAGCAGGTGCTGCATTGGTTCAGCGAAACGACCGTGGCCGACGTGATCGAAAAGGAACGCCAGCGCGAAAGCGTGAGCTTTGACATTTGATCCCCCCCTAAAAAAAAGGTTCCGACAGGCATTTTTCTTGTCCGGTTCGGGCTTTTGGTGCGGTATATCGGCTCCCCCGATTTTTTCCAACCATGAAGCAGCTCCTATTCTCACTCGCCCTCCTCGGCTCGATCGCGTCCGCGCAGGAATACCTCGAAATCGCCGCGAATCCGGGCGGAGCCGGGGGTGGCAAGAAAATCGTGCTCGTCGCGGGCGATGAGGAATACCGCACGGAGGAGTCGATGCCGATGCTGGCGAAGATTTTAGCCAAGAAGCATGGCTTCAATTGCATCGTGCTGTTCTCCACGGACGAAAAGGCGGGCTACATCGACCCGAACAACCAGAAGAACATCCGCGGCACTGAATTGCTCGGCGACGCGGACCTCATGATCATCGGCACGCGCTTCCGTCAGCTCCCGGACGATCATCTGGCGAATTTCGCGAAGTTCCTCAATGCCGGGAAGCCGGTGATCGGCTTCCGCACGGCCACGCATGCCTTCAGCGGCAAAGCGCAGACGGGTGACTTCAAGTGGAGCGAGTTCGGCCTGCAAATCCTTGGTGAGAAGTGGGTGGCGCATCACGGAGCGCACAAGAAGGAAGGCACGCGCAGTGTGTTTGAGACGACGAATTTGAACCATCCGGTTCTTCGCGGTGTGGATGAGATCTTTGGCACCACGGATGTCTATGCCGTGAAGAATCTCGATCTCAGCAAGGCCACAATCCTTCTGCGTGGCGCAGTGACGGAGACACTGCATGACCGCTCGGTGCCGATTCGTGGGCCGAAGAATGATCCGATGCAGGCGCTAGCTTGGCTTTTTGAGTACACCGCGCCAGATGGCAAGGCGAAGGGCAAATCCTTCTGCACCACGATGGGTGCCTCGGTCGATTTCGCGGATGAAGACCTGCGTCGCCTGATCGTGAATGCCACGCATCACCTGCTCGGCCTGGAAGTGCCTGCAAAGGCGGATGTGGCCTTCGTCGATCCGTTCAGCCCCACCATGTATGCCGCGCTGAAGAACGACTATTATAAAGAGCGCAATCTGAAGCCCGGCGACTTCGCCACCGGCAAAAGCCCCTCGTTGGGCCTGCCAGGCGACAAAAAAGCCGCCAAGCCAACTCAGCCAGACAATGCGCCGCATGCACCGAGTGCCGAGCCGCCTGCCGCGACCTCCGCCCGTGCGCAAAACGTGGCTCCACCGACCACAGGCGAGCGCATCGTGCTCGTCGGCAATGGTTTGGCTGAGCGTGACACCTGGTACAGCCGCATCGAGACGGAGCTGCAGCTTCGTTATCCGAATCAGGCGCTCTTCTTCCGCAACATGGGCCATGTGGGCGACACGCCCGGCTTCCGTCCGCATCCCGCCCGCGTTTCGCAGTGGGCCTTCCCCGGCGCGGAGAAGTTCCACCCCGACAAGACGACTCACAACGGCAAGGGCTTTTACCCCACGCCGGACCAGTGGCTCACGCATCTGAAGGCGGACACGGTCGTCGGCTTCTTCGGCTACAATGAGTCCTTCGATGGAGCGAGCAAGGTGGGCAACTTCGAGGCCGAACTCGACGCCTGGGTCGTCCACACGCTGAGCAAGGCCTACAATGGCAAGACCGCGCCGCGTGTGGTGCTCGTCAGCCCCGTCGCGTATGAAGACCAGAGCGCCAAACGCGATCTGCCGAAGGGCGACGTGGAAAACTCCAACTTGCTCCTCTACGCCGCCGCCATTGAGAAGGTCGCTAAGAAGCACTCACTCACTTACATCGACCTCTTTTCGCCCACGAAGGCGATTTATGCCAAAGGCGGCGCGGCCTTCACCACCGGCGGTTTTGTGCCGACGGATACGGGCTATGCCGAAGTCGCCAAGATGCTCGCCACCGGTCTTTATGGCCACGCCAGCTACGAGTCGAAGGCCGATCCAAAGCTCGTGCACGAAGCCGTGAAGCAGAAGGATTGGTTCTGGAACTGCGACTACAACATCCTCAACGGCGTCCACACCCACGGCCAACGCTACAATCCGTATGGTCCGCAGAATTACCCCGATGAAGTGAAGAAGACCCGCGAGATGGCCGCGCTGCGTGATGATTTGATCCGCAATGTCGCCGCCGGCAAAACAACCGATTTGAAAGTCGATGACAGCAAGACGCACCAGCTGGCCGAGGTGCCGACGAACTATGTGCCGAGCGTGAAGAACGGCAGCACGAAGTATCTCTACGGCGAGGAAGCCGTAAAGACGCTCAGCGTGCCGGAAGGCTACAAGGTCGAGATGTTCGCCAGCGAGAAGGAATTCCCGAACCTCGCGAACCCCATGCAGATGAGCTTCGACAACAAAGGCCGTCTTTGGGTCGCCACGATGCCCACCTACCCGCACTACCGCCCCGGTGATGCGCTGCCGAATGACATGCTGCTCATCTATGAAGACACCAATGGCGACGGCAAAGCCGACAAGGAAACCGTCTTCGCGGACAAGCTGCACCTGCCCATCGGCTTCGAGTTCGCCCCGGAGGGCGTGTATGTGACGCAGGAGCCGAATGTCGTGCTCATCCGCGACACGAACGGCGATGACAAGGCCGACAGCATGGAGATCATCCTCGGCGGCTTTGACACGCATGACACGCACCACGCCATCAGCGCCTTCACCGCCGATCCCAGCGGAGCCTTCATGATGTGCGAGGGCGTCTTCCTCCACTCCAATGTCGAGACCCCCTACGGTCCCGTGCGATGCGTCGATGGCGGCTTCTTCCGCTACAGTCCGCAGCGCGGTCAGCTGGAGCGCACCATCCAGATGGGCATCCCGAATCCTTGGGGCTTCATCTTTGACCAGTGGGGCCAGGATTTCCTCCTCCACACTTCCGGCACCACCATGAACTGGGCGCTCCCCGTCGAAGTGAAGCCCACCTTTGGCAGCAAGACACCCTCCACCGCCGATCTCGTCCCGAACGAGCATAAAGTGCGCCCCACCAGCGGCCTCGAAGTCGTCAGCAGCCGCCACTTCCCCGACGACGTGCAGGGCGACCTCATCTACTGCAACGCCATCGGCTTTCTCGGCATCAAGCAGGTGAAAATCGAAGACGCAGGCACCGGTTGGAAGACCTCCCACCGTCACAACCTGCTCCAGAGCAGCGATGGCAATTTCCGCCCCGTCGATCTGGAATTCGCCCCCGATGGCAGCCTCTTCGTCATCGACTGGCACAACGTGCTCATCGGCCACATGCAGCATAACGCCCGCGATCCCCTGCGCGATCACGTCCACGGCCGCATCTACCGCATCACCTATCCTGGCCGCCCGCTGGTGAAGGCCGCACCCGTCGCCGGAGCCCCTGTGGCCGCGCTTTTGGAAAATTTGAAAGCTCCCGAAATGCGCCAGCGCTACCGCACCCGCCGCGAACTCCGGGCGCATCCCGCCAGCGAAGTGCTGCCTGCCGTCAAAGCCTGGGCCGCCGAGCAAAAAGACACCCACGCCAAGCTCGAAGCCCTCTGGACCACCTGGGGCCTCAACGCCGCCGATGAAGGCCTGCTCCGCGAAATGCTCGCCTCCAGCGACTTCCATGCCCGCGCCGCCGCCGTCCGCGTCCTGCGCTACAACACCCACCGCGTCGCCGATCACGTCGCCCTGCTCGAAAAAGCCGCTGCTGATGAAAATGGCCGCGTCCGCCTCGAAGCCATCGTCGCAGCCTCCTGGCTGCCGAACATCCCCGCCGCGAAAAACATCGTCGCCATCGCTTCCAAGCTCCCGCTCGATGATTGGAACAAAAACGCCGCCAAAACCGCCGCAGACCGCCTCGCCGGTGTCGTCGAAGTCGTGAAGCCAGAATACACAGTCGCGAAACCACCCGCTTACCTCAGCGATGTCGCCAAAGGCCAGTTCACCGCCGGCCAGGAAGTCTATTTCCGCGAAGGCCACTGCGTCACCTGCCATCAGCCGAACGGCGCCGGCCTCGATCCCGCCTTCCCCAGCATCGTGAAGAGCTCCTGGGTCACCGACGACAAGGAGCGCCTCATCAAGATTGTGATGTACGGCCTCATGGGCCCCATCAAGGTCGGCGGCAAGGAATACAACGGCCAGGTCCCCATGACCCCGTTCGCCGGCATGCTCAAGGACGAGGAAATTGCCAACGTCCTCACCTTCGTCCGCAACCACTTCGGCAACAAAGCCGACCCCGTCACCCCCGCTGAAGTCAAAGCCATCCGCGACGCCAACAAAGGCCGCATGATGCTCTTCACGACGGATGAGATCCTCAAGGCGCATCCGATGCAGTGATGGCGCCCCCGGTTTGCGTGTCGGTCGATTCACTCGTTTGGTTCATCGGACGCGGTTCCTGCTTCAGGTTGGGTTCCGTGTCCGATTTGCGTGCGTTGCCGCCACCGATGAGATGTGATTCCATGGAAACAAGCAGACCTCGTCGAGGCGCTTAGGGTTAAGGGCGTAGTTCTCGCCCTCAATCAACGCAGCCATCAAATGCAGGTTTGGGCTCAAATCGGCCGCCTGTGCCAGACGGCTTTTTGGTAGCGAAAGGCCGGCTTGATCGAGATGTCCCTGAAGGGCTCCTGATACAGGACACTGGCCGAGGAGCTCATCGGGGGCACTAGCCACATCCATTTGCCATACGGTTCGCGACCCGCTTTCTGCTCATTGCGGCAGAATTCGAGAAACTCGTGCCCCACGGTGTGATGGTCCGAAATCTTGACACCGTCCCTATCGAAGGAATGCAGCACGGCCTCGTTGAGGAAGATCATGGCCTTGTCTCTCCAAAGGGTGCGGTCCTGTGAAATGTCCAGTCCCATCTCTTCCGCCACAGCGGGCAGGAGATTGTAGCGGTTGGTATCGGTGAAGTTACGCGCCGCGATCTCCGTGTCGAGATACCAGCCGTTGAAAGGAGCGAGCCGATAGTGAACCCCACCCGCATCCAACATCATATCGCTAACAGCAGGAATACAATGCCAGCGCAGCCCCATGTCAGCTACCCAGGGATGCTGAGGGTGCGTGATCAGCGTCTCATGGCGGCAATCGGCGGGTAGTTCAAAGAGCTTTGGCTTCTCGCCAGGAAGCTCAAGGACCAGTGGCAGGAGGTCGAAATGGGTGCCGCGCGGCTCCCAGCCGAGCTTAGCAATTCTTTGCGTCAGTTCGTTTTGGGCGGGGTCGCCGATCTGCTTGCCGGAGCGCAATCTCGTGCCCGCATAGCGCAGGAGTTGGGGATTCCAAATACGCGGCCCGGGTCTTTCGGGTCCATCGGGGGCAAAAATGCTGATCGCTGGACGCAGATCACCGCCATTGAATGCGAAGCGAAGGTGATCGAAAATCGCCTCCGCTATTTCCGCTGCGGTAGTGAGGTGCCGGCAGTCTCGCAGGTGCAACCCCTTCCAGTAAAGACGTCCCACACAGCGTTCAGCATTGCGCCAGGCGATGCGGGCGGCGAAAGCGAGTTCATCCGCGGTCTGCCGCCAGGTGCCGGTGGATGCGATCACGTCTTTCACCTCGCGGATACGCTCAGCCGCGTCGGAGCCCGGGAGTGATTCTTGAAAGTATTGAGCCAGGAAAAGGGATGCCTCCTCCTCCGCCGGCAACTTGCTCTTCACGAGCGCGGCCATGTTTGCCGGGCAGGCTGCCGAAAAGCCAGGGATGCGCCAACTGCCAGGCTTTGGCACCGCCCCCTCCCCGCGCTGCGGGTGCAAAAAACTCTCCGCGATGGCCTGAATGCCTTCCAAGCCTTTGCAGACGCTGAGTATGTCCCGATTGAAATCCTCAGGGCCGCAAATGATCGCTTCGCACGGACCCAGTTGGCTGAGCGATTGTTTCCAGAACTCGAGGGAAGGCCGGCCCGCCTTGGAAGTCATGGTCTCTTCCAACTGAATGCGATGCTGACGGGCTTCTTCGCGCAGTTCTGCGAGATAGGGGGCACCCACCTCCTCCCGGTATACATAACACACCACGATCGGGCGGCTGCCCGCGAGGGCACGCACTGCGGCGATCGCTGTAGTCACGCCAATGCCGGCAACGATGTAGACCAGACTCCGCAGATCGTCAGCACGCGGGCAGATCGTGCCCTGAGGCGGGGAGACCCGCACGAGCGATCCTTGAGGAGAATGGGAAATCCAATTGGAAAGCAGGCCACCTTCCTCGATCTTGACGCCCAGCTCATATTTTGCAGGCCCGAAGGCGGTCAGTGTGTAGGGGCGCCCCACCCATCTTTCATCCAGGAGCGCTTCGACCCGCACATGTTGGCCAGGCAGGGCCACGGGGAGCACGCCGCCGACTGCCGGCACTAGACACGCGCGCACCGTGCCCGCACATAAGGCCTCCGTTTCGAGGTGACACAACAGGGACTCCACCTCTCCCAGCATGAGTGGCAAGCGCGAGCGACACCCCCCGCACACAGTGCCTGCGCCCGTTCTGCGCATGAGCTCTTCCACCGTCTCCACCCCCTGGGCGGCGAGGCGCAAGCGGGTGACCGTGGCATTCGTGCAGGCACAGACAACCTCCGAACCGCCAAGGGCACGCTCAGATGCCGCCTCGGCCATCCAAATGCCATTCGAACGCAGCGCGGCAATCTGCCAGTTTTCCAAACTCCCCCCACGCAGCAGCACCGCCATCGCTTCAGGCAGACCGGGCCAGTCATGACGTGCCCTCAAGCCTGCGACACGGCTGTCACCTTTCGACAGCAGCAGCGAGGCGCTTCCATCCGGGGTATTGACGAGTTCCCTCGCGCCACCGGCCTCGAGAGTGCCCACCTCCACCATTTGGTTGTGTGAGAAATAGCGGACACGGACACGGCGGCCGCCGGCTTGCGAGTAGTCGGTGACAATGCAGCTCTGCCCATCTGCCTCGCCGAGAAACCGGTAGGCGGTTCCCAGCCGGGGCATGTCATGCACGAAGGAGAGCGCCTTGAGCACCGTGCCCACTTCCGGCCCAGCTTGTTGGCCGACCTGCAGCACCTCCCCAGGGATTTCCAGCAATTCGGCCGCTGTCGCAGCCACCGCGTTATAGCGGCGCGGTGCATGACTGGTCGCCTCGGTTTCGCCAAAAATGATTCCGGGTCCGAGAGTCTCGTGAGGAACAGGGCAGCCGGGAGGCAAAAGGTTGATCTGGCCGGAGAGAACGAAAAAGGCGGTGGAGCCTGTTTCTCCCGCGCAGTAAACCGCGTCGCCTTCGGAAAACTGTCGCGATGTCGGCGCGCCGGAACCTCCCGTGCCTGTCACGGCAGCCAGCTCTGCAGAAAGCGCTCGGAGTTTTTCGAGGGATTGGACACGTCCGGCCTCATCAAAACGAGCCGCAGCCTCTGCATCGGATGAAATCAGTTCGCTGAAGACCTCGGCGACGATGAATGCCACTCTTCCCTTGGTCAGCGCGATGACCGTCGCATTGGCAAAGCGGCGGCCTGTTCGAAAACTTTGCTCTCCGAGAAAAGTTCCCGGTTCCGTCACCACCCGGACGTGCGCCACGTGGGCGCTCGAATCCTGCGTAAAGATGCCAAACCTCCCGTGCATCACCATAAATACGCCGGAAGGCTTCATTCCCTCATGGATGAGCACTTGCCCCTCGCTGAACTCCTGAACAGAGGCACCTTCGGCCAGTTCCGACCATTTATCCGCCGGTATACCGCGAAAAACCTCCGCCAGACGGGCCTCGATAGCACGGCGTTCACTGGAAGGGAGGGTTGCCTGGCAAGTCATGACAGCGGCTGATCAAGGAGTGGGGACACATCCAGCTAAGACCTTGGGGGAAGCCTCTGCCAAACCCTGAAACGCGGTTACCCCAAAATCGCCCCGGCACGCATCACCCGCACGCCCTCCGAAACTGCTCCGAGGGATTCGTCGCCCCAAAACAAGCGCCTTATCAAGTCCTTCGCCTTGCTCACCTTCGTCCCCAACCACTTCGAAAACAAAGCCAACTCCCGTCAACCCCGCCGAATTCAAAGCCATCCGGGACACCAACAAAGGCCGCATGATGCTCTTCACGACGGACCAGATCCTCGAGACGCATCCGATGAAATAGCCGGGCCATTCCTGCCCCGTCCGTGGGGCCAGGAATGGCCCCTTTACGGTGTCTTCGCGAAGGGCATAGGGTCAGAAGAAAGTGGAACAGGTTTTCAAACCTGTTCTTGGTTCTTCGTTCCCGGTTCGTCGTTCGGGGTTCGCTTCGCGGCTTCGCAGCAGCCTGCTCTGAAGTTCAATGTTGAACGTTCAATGTTCCTTCCGCCCGCTCTGAGCCGGCCTACGGAACACGCAGAAGACACGGAAGAGTTCAGACGTGAGAAGTCAGAATTTCAGCCTTCGCGGTCATTCGTTGCCATTCCGGCTTCCATTCGCGTTGAAGCCATGCTCCACAGGCACACCGCAAAGCTTGAAAGGTCGCAGAGTCGAAAGCGAAGGGCTTAGTATTCCTTCGTCCTCATGCTCTTACTAGAACTCGTCCTCGATCCGTCGGCCTACGGAACACACGGAAGACTCGGAAGCTCTCAGAGGTCAGAGCCGCAGTGGTCAGTGTGAAGTAGGCAGCGACTCCGCTCGCGGTTCAGGAAGCCTGTGGTCAGAGCGACAGAGTCTCAGTGATCAGAAAGAAAGTGGAACAGGATTGCATCCTATTCGCTGGGCGCTCCCTCACGAGATCGCGGTCATCTCGCCGTGGAAGGTGCCTTGGCGGCACTTGAGGCAGGGTTCGTTTTCGAGTTCATCGGTGGGCTTGAGCCGGAGCTTCCGGCAGCCTGAGCAGCGCAGGGAGTCGTGCTCGGGATCGCGGTGTGTCTGACGACCGCAGTTCAGGCAGAGAAAGTGGGATTCGTGGCCCGCGTGGGCTTCAACGAAGGCGTGCAGCTCCTCCTGCGAGACAAAGGGACGATGGAACTCGATCTCAAAACTCTCCGCTCAGACATCGTGCTCGGAGCCGCGCAGGTAGGGCTTTCCATCGCTCCAGCTTTCGATGCGAAAGTGTGAGCAGGTGAATTCCGTGAGGGCGGCCATGATAAGATAGGCAGAAGAATGGGGGCAGCAGAATGGCGAATGGAATGCCGCTGTTCGAAAGGCAGGATCGATCAAGTCTCACGCCAAGGCGCAACGTTCGCAAAGGTTCCCAGAGGCTTTCAGGACTTTGCGCCTTGGCGTGAGATCCTTCTAGGCCTCAGACGACAAACCTCTCCCCATCCACGCAGGCTCTTCCCAGCGCCGCGAGGGATTCGAGGATTTCGTGGAGGGCGGCGGGGTTGGTGGAGGTGAAGTGTTTGGCTAGCTCGGCGGCGGTGACAGGGGCTCCGGCGGCGTGGAGGGCGGCTTCGGGGGTGGCGGGGAGGGTGGACGTGCGGGAATGACGAATGCGGTGGGGACGTAGTACGAGTCTTTCAACTCGTGGCGAGGACACGGACTGGAAAGTCCGTGCTACGGGAGCGGAGTATGGGGGCGGTGGGGGGAAGTGGTCAAGTAGTGGTCAAAGGGGCTGAAATCCCGGAGCGGTGATCGAGCCTCAAGGCCTCAACAGCCAATCAACTGGCTGCTGCGCACTCAATGTGCCTGGAGCCAGTTCGTGCCGGTGCCTGCTTCAACTTCAGCTTGGACGCCGTGGGGGAGGTGGATGGCATTCTTCATGGCATCGAGGATGATGGTGCGGGCTTGATCGGCCTCGCTGGCGGGCATTTCGAAGAGGAGTTCGTCATGTACCTGGAGGAGCATGCGGGTTTGTAGGCCGGCTTTCGTGAGGGCGGTATCGACGTGGATCATGGCGAGCTTGATCATATCGGCAGCGGTGCCCTGGATGGGCGTGTTCATGGCGACTCGCTCGGCCTGGCCTCGGATGGTGGCGTTGGCGCTGGTGATGTCGCGGATGCTGCGGCGGCGTTTGGTGAGGGTCTCGACGTAGCCGTGCGTTCTGGCTCGGGCGACGATCTGGTCCATGAAGGCTTTGATGCCGGGGAACTGCTGGAAGTAGTTTTCGATGATGGTGGCGGCTTCGGCGCGTGGAATGCCGAGACGCTGGCTGAGGCCGAAGGCGCTGATGCCATAGATGATGCCGAAATTGACCATCTTCGCGGTGCGGCGCATCTCGGGGAGGACGCCGTCAAGGGGCACGCCATAGACGCGAGCGGCGGTGGCTTGGTGAATGTCGTGGCCTTGGGCGAAGGCTTCGATCATGGCGGTATCGCCGCTGAGGGCGGCCATGACGCGGAGTTCGATCTGTGAGTAGTCGGCGCTCATCAAGATCCAACCTTCCTCGCCGGGGACGAAGGCTTTGCGGATCTCGCGGCCGAGATCGCTGCGGATGGGGATGTTTTGCAGGTTCGGATTGCTGCTGGCCATGCGGCCGGTGGCGGCCATGAGCTGATGGAAGGTGGTGTGAACGCGTCCGGTGACCTTTGAAACGGCGTGCGGCAGCGCTTCGACGTAGGTGCTATTGAGTTTGGTAACCTCGCGGTAGTCGAGGATGTCCTGAATGATGGGATGCAGGCCCATGAGAGACTGCAACACTTGCTCGTTGGTCTGATACTGGCCGGTGGCGGTCTTCTTGGGCTTGTCGGTGAGCTTGAGGCGGTCAAAGAGCACCTCGCCGAGCTGTTTGGGGCTGTTGAGATTGAAGGGGCCGCCGGCATTCTCCTGTATGCGCTTTTGCAGTTCTTGCGCCTTCTTTTCGAGTTCGATGCCGTATTCGCGCAGCGCCTGCACATCGATCTTCACGCCGACGTTTTCCATCTTCGTGAGCACAGGCAAAAGGGGCGATTCGATGGACTCGAAGACGTAGTGCTGCTCCTTCAACTCAGGGCGCATCTTGGCAGCGAGCTGCCAGGTCACGTCGGCATCCTCGGCGGCGTAGTCGGCCACCTTCCGCGCATCCTGCGCGGCGACATCGGCCATGGTGGCCTGGCTGAAGAGATCGTCCTTTTCGGTGCCGATGAGCGCGGTGATGGGCACGGGCGTGTAGCGCAGGTAGGTCTCCGAGAGGTAATCCATGCCGTGGCGCTGATCGGGGTCGATGAGCGAGTGCGCGAGCATGGTATCGAAGAACGGCCCGCGAACCTCGATGCCATGGGCAAGGAGCACGCTGAGGTCGAACTTGAGGTTGTGGCCGATTTTCTCCGCGCCCTCGCGAGTGAACAGAGCGCGGAATTCTTCGAGCACGGCCTTCGCGGCGGCTTTTTCGCGTGGGAAGTGCACGAACCAGCCTTCATGCGCTTTCCATGAGAAGGCGATGCCGACGATCTGCGTGTCGCGTGGATCGAGTCCGGTCGTTTCGAGGTCGAAGCAGTAGCTGGGTTGCTCAGCGAGCCGTTTGAGGAGATTTTGGCGTTCCTCGGCGGTTTGTACGAGGTGATACTCGTGCGGCGTATCGGCGATGGTGGTGAGTTTGGCCTCCAGCGGCTTCGTGACCTCCTCCATGGCGAAAAGCTCGCCCGTGGGAGCTTCGGCGGTCGTTTTGCGGCCGCGACCGGCCTTGAAGTCATCACCAAAGAGACGACGACCGAGAGCGTTGAACTCGAACTCGGTGAGGAAGGCCTTCAGCGCTTCGTCGTCGTGCGGTTTGACGACGAGATCGGCGAGCCCCATCTCGAATGGCATGTCGGTGAAGATGGTGGCAAGCTTCTTGGAGAGGATGGCATCGCCGCGGCTGGCTTCGAGCTTCTCCTTCTGCTTGCCTTTGAGCTGGTCGAGATTGGCGAGGAGATTTTCCACGCTGCCGAACTGCTGGATGAGCGCGGTGGCGGTCTTTTCGCCGAAGCCTTTGACACCAGGGATGTTATCGACGGCATCCCCCATGAGCCCGAGGATGTCGATGACCTGCGAAGGGCGCTCGATGCCCCAGCGCTCGCAGATTTCTTTCACGCCGAGGATTTCGGTATCGGCGCCCTGGCGGCCGGGCTTGTAGATTTTGACGTGTTCGGTGACGAGCTGGCCGAAATCCTTGTCCGGCGTGACCATGAAGGTTTCGAGGCCGGCTTTGTCCGCCCTGGCAGCCATGATGCCGATGATGTCGTCCGCCTCGTAGCCATCGCGGATGAGCAGGGGCACGTTCATGGCCTGGAGGAGGCGTTTCACCTGCGGGATGGCCAAAGCAATGTCCTCGGGGATCTCCTCGCGCTGGGCTTTGTAGGCCGGGAACATCTCATGGCGCGGCGTGGGTGCGGAGGTGTCGATAGCAACGCCGAGATGGGTGGGCTTCTGGTTGTGGAGGATGTCCAGCAGCGTGTTCGCAAAGCCGTAGAGGGCGGAGGTGTTCACGCCATCGCTCGTGCGGATGGGGTTTTTGATGAAGGCGAAGTGGGCGCGGTAGATCAGCGCCATCGCGTCGAGAAGGAAAAGCCGGTCGGACATGTGCGAGAGCCTGTAAGCAGGCCGGGAGCTGGCGCAAACCGCATGGTGGAAGCCCGAAAACTCCCCTTCACTGCCGATCTGAATAGCCAGACTGGCTCCATTGAGAGCCCCAAACTGAAATTTTAGAAAAACATTGCGAAAACCATGAAGTTGATAGAATAATTAAAGTATCTGAAATATTAACCACTCCCGGTTTGCCATGAAAAGACCCATTCTCGTCTCCGTCGCAGCATTTGCAGCCAGCGCCGCTCTTGCCTCTGCCCAGTATGGCCCGCCTCCAGCCGGCTACGGCACCATGGGAATGGCACCGCCCCTTACCTCTGCCCCGCCTCCGAGTGTACCTGCTTATCCAAATTCCATGCCTCCGCCGATGGTTAGCAGCGCGGTGACTCCTCCGCCTATGGGCTATACCGATCCCTACGCCGCCCCACCACCCCCAGGAGGCATGGCATCGATGCCACCTCAGGGGACTTCCCCTTATGGAGCGCCGCCACCACCCCCTGGCACTTATGGTGGCCCTGCGGACATGGGTTACGGAGGCGCTGTGGCACCCGGCATTGTGAACTACAACTACCTTGAACTGACCTACCGCTATATCCAACCCAAGAGCAAAGGCTTGGATGGTGCCAATACCATCGGTGGCACCCTGAGCGTGGCGCTCTTTGAACCACTGTTCCTAAAATTCGGTGCTTTTTGGGGAAGTGGCAAAGGAGCTGGCACCGCAGGTGCAACCAACAGCGATTATGATTTTGCCGCAATCCAAGCCTCGGTGGGCTTCCACACACAATTGCTAGACCCGCGCCTACAATTCACAGGCGAAGCGGGTATGCAATACGCCAATCTGAAATCCACTAACACGGCAGCCAGCTTCAGCGATGGATCCTTGTTTATCCGGCCAGCTCTGCGTTTTGCCCCCACCGACGCCATCGAAGTCCAGGCCGGGGTGACGGTCAGCAGCGCTGACAAATATGACAGCAAAGTGCTCGACCTGAGCGGCTACTTCCGCGTGATGCCCAAGGTCGATGTGGGTATCGGTGCTGACTTTGGCGATAGCACCCGCGGCTTCCGCGGCAATGTGCGCTTCCGCTGGTAACACAGCCAGTCCGCAACTCCAGTCTTTCAACCACGCCTCAACCGAGACCAATAAAAAAGCCAGCCGGGAAACCGACTGGCTTTATGAGTGAAATTCAAATCGTAAGGATTACTCAGCGTGGTCTTCGACGTAGCGAACGACATCGCCGACGGACTGAAGCTTCTCAGCTTCTTCATCGGGAACGTCGATGCCGAATTCTTCCTCAAACGCCATGACGAGCTCGACGGTGTCGAGGGAGTCAGCACCGAGGTCCTCGATGAACTTGGCTTCCTGGGTGACCTGTTCGGGATTCACGCCGAGCTGCTCAACGATGATGTCTTTAACCTTATCTTGGATGTTGTCTGCCATGTGTTTAGGGGGTGGTAAGTGCGGCGGAGCTTTAGAGGTTGGATATGCTTTGGCAAGAGAAAAAATCGCGCCTTTTCAAGCCACGATTCAGCCTTCGTCGTGGGACGTTTCCTGAGCGATTTGCGGAGAGGCCACCTCAGGCTCAGGTTCTGCCACTTTTTCGATCAGTTCGCCATTGAAGCGAGCAAGCAGCCTGGTGAGCACTTGGTCCGCGCCTCCATACATCAAATCATCGATGATAGCCTTCTTCTCGCGGCTCTCGCCCCCGGTCTTATACCAAGCGTAAGCCAGCCCCTGCTTGTCCCACTTGCGTTTATCCACGCGAAAGACATCCGCGAAGGCCACTTTCAAGCCGCCAGGCGTCACAAAATGATCTACCTCACCACGCAGGACGGTATTTTTGCGAAGCATAACGATCACACCCACCGCGAGTGCCGCCGCGAGGCAGCCATAGCCAAAGTAAAACTGCTCTGCGATCTCCCGCTCCGTGTAGTGATGCGGCTCCTCTTTCCAGCCATTCGCGGCGGCGTAGGTCACCCACTTGGGCGGTTCGCCATCGGTGCCGGTGGGCATGCCTTTTGCCTGTTGCTCGGCGATCCATTGATCGAGCGTTCCCGCCTTTTTGGCCGAATCAAAGGTGGCCAAGAATTCGCTATTAAACCACTCCTTCTTTTTCGCAATCTCGACCTCCTTTGGGTAGCCGACACTGCCATCGTAAAGGAAATAAGCGCCGAAAAAGGCAAACATGGCCGCCATCATGGCACGGCGTTTGAAATACCAGGGCGTGACGCGGCAGACGATGGAGGCGGAGGGATCGACGGGGGCTGGTTCCATGTGTGCGATCCATGCGCCGCGCTCTAACGCTGCGCAACCAACGTTTTGCGTGAAGAAATTTGCTTCGTGATTGCAACCGCAGTGGGCTTTTCATCGCAGAAAACACCGCTATCAGATTGGCGTCACAAACCAACCCAAAAACCATGATCCACTTCGATCCCCTCTACCTCATCATCATGCTCGGCACCACCGCGCTGGCCATGTGGGCCTCCTGGCGTGTCAAAGCAGCCTACAACCGCTACTCGCAGGTGCCCGCCATGTCCGGTCTCAGCGGCGCCCAGATCGCCCAGCGCATCCTCGACCTCAACAACATCCACGACGTCGAGGTCGTGCCAACCCACGGCTTGCTCAGCGATCACTACGATCCGCAGAATAAGAAGCTCGTGCTCTGCGAGGAGAACTTTTACGGCACCAATGTGGCAGCGCTGGGCGTGGCCGCTCATGAGGCCGGGCATGCCATCCAGCACAAGCAGCTCTACGCTCCACTCCAGTGGCGCATGGCCGCCGTGGGCATCACCACCATGGCCGGGCAAGCCATCCCGTTCATCGGCTTCGGTCTCTTTTACCTCGCGCCCAAAATCGCCATCCCTGCCCTGGCGATCTGCTTTGGCATCGTGATGGTCTTCCAGCTCATCACTCTGCCGGTGGAATTTGATGCCACGGCCCGGGCCAAGCGCATCCTAGCCCACACAGGAGCCGTGGCCCCCGGCCAGGAAACCGAATCCATGGGCAAGGTGCTCGATGCGGCTGCTCTGACCTACGTCGCGGCCTTCATCAGCTCCCTCGCCACCTTCCTTTACTACATCCTCCAGATGATGGGCGGGCGCCGGGACGAGGAATAACAGCCCGCTCACAACATCGACTTCCGAAGCGGCGTATGGCAAACCATGCGCCGTTTCCTTTTCGCCCTCGTTTTGCCGCTCTCAGCCTTCGCGGAGGATCTTCCCAAGCTGCGAGGCCTCAGCCGGACCCATCTGCTTCAAATCGATGTTTCCGGTCAGGATGGCAAGAGTGCCGAAGAATGGCAAAAACGCCGCACGGAGGCTCTCGAAGGTTTCCAGGCCGTCGCCGGCCGTTTGCCGGGAAAAGAGCTGCGATGTGATCTGAAACCTGAAATTATCGAAGAAGTCGATTGTGGCTCGTATGTGCGGAGACTTGTCACTTACACCTCGCAGCCAGGTGGAAACGTTCCCGCCTACCTTTGCATCCCGAAAAAGGCACTCGCAGGTGAAAAAGCTCCAGCCGTGCTCTGCCTGCATCCCACGGAGAACAAGATCGGCTTCAAAGTCGTCGTCGGGCTCGGTGGCAAACCGCACCGGCAATACGCCGCCGAGCTTGCGGAACGTGGATTCGTCACGCTGGCCCCCAGCTACCCATTGCTGGCGGACTACCAGCCCGATTTGAAAGCCTTGAACATGCCCAGCGGCACCATGAAGGCCATCTGGGATAACATCCGCGGACTCGACTACCTCGAAACACTGCCCTTCGTCGATACCTCATGCGGCTTCGCCGCCATCGGGCACTCGCTCGGCGGGCACAATTCGATCTACACCGCCAGCTTTGAGCCGCGCATCAAGGTGGTCGTTTCGAGCTGCGGCTTTGATTCGCTGCTCGATTACTACGGCGGAAATATCAAAGGCTACGTCCAGGAGCGCTACATGCTGAAGATGGCGGATTACCTCGGTCATCCACAGGACGCACCATGGGACTATTACGAACTCATCGCCGCCCTCGCCCCGCGTCATGTCTTTGTGAATGCCCCGCTGAAGGATGCGAACTTCCGCCACGACAGCGTGGACCGCATCGCCACCGCCGCCGAGCCAGTCTTCCGGCTCCACGGAGCGGGTGGGCACCTCATGGTGCGCCACCCGGATTCCGATCACGACTTCCCGGATGCGGAACGCTTCGAGGCCTACGACCTCATTGAGAAAGTCCTCCGAAGCCGCTGAGCTTACTCCTTCAGCTTCTTCACGAGATACTCCGTCGCTGTTTTCGCCACGCCTTCCACGCCGGGATAAAATAGCTCACAGGCCACGCCACTGGCTTTGCAGTGCTCTTGAAGCTTCACGCCGAAGTTTGCGGTATGGGTGGGGTCTTTCTCATCCTTGCCCATGTTTGGCACGGCATTGAAGCTCATGTAAATCGCCGGATCATCGCTGCTGGCGAGGGCGTAGGGCGAGTACTGGGCGATCCACGGCAGGATCTTCTCACGAGCAGCCAGGAAGGCATCAAAGGTCGGGCGTTCCTTGCCGACGAGGAACGCATGGCCGCCGTATTTGCTGTTTGGCGTCCATGCCTTCATCTGCTGCGGGTCCAGCGTCGTCTGTGCCCCCATCACCGCCGCACACCACAGCCTGGTGGACTCACGAGCAATCGGATCGCTGCTCTTCGGATCGGCGAGATCAGGATGAAAGGCCAGCCACAGGCTGCTGCACGCGCCCGCACTGCCGCCGCTGGCGCCGATGCGAGCTTTGTCGATGTTCCACTCGGCAGACTTGCTGCGCACCGTTTGCAAAGCCAGCGCCGCATCATGCAGCGGAGCCTTCACCGGCGGCACCACCTCCTGAGCCTGCGAGATGTAGCGGTAATTGATCGAAACGACGCTGATGCCCTCTTTCAAATACGGTTCCACGGCGATCCCCGCCTTGTCCCCGCCCATCCAGCCACCGCCATGGATAAAAAACAGCAACGGAGTCGGCTTGTCCGACTTCGCCTGCCAGAAATCGAGCACGTTCCGCTCATGCGGACCATACTTCAGGTTCGCCACCGTTGGCGCAGGGTTCTTCGGATAGACTTTTTTCGCCTGAGCCTTCTTGGCCGGAGCCTCGGCTTTCTTGACGGGAGCTTGCGCCAACAGAGAAAGGCTGGCGAGCAGTAGAACAGAGAGTGTGAGTTTCATGGTGGAAACTTGAAACGCACAGACCCACATCTTTCTGGCACAGACGCCCGCCGTCCCGGCCCAAATCCAAGAGCATCTGGTCAAGGCGAGCCAAAGTAGGAAACGACTCCTGAATCATGAGGCGTCACATTCGAAAAGTCACGCAGTCCCTCCCACCAGCTCCTGCTCGCATTCAGACTTCAGCAAAGCAGCCTATTTCGTCCGTTTCGAGACGTAAGACCTGACGAAGTTGAAGAGAAGGTCAAAAACACCTTGCGCACCCGTTGTGCCGTGCTCCTATCCGCCCCTCCGAAAATTCGGAAATGGCTCGGTAGCTCAGTCGGTAGAGCAGGGGATTGAAAATCCCCGTGTCGGCGGTTCGATTCCGTCCCGAGCCACCTCTGGAACCTTTGATTTTACGAGGATCCAGCGGTTTTAAGGCATTTTGCAGTCTCAATAAGGAATTGCCAGTTTAGGCAACAAAATGCCAGTTTTTGCCCCTTAACTGTCCCCTAACTGGCAACAACTCGCGGCCCATTGCGGAGATTTTCCGGGAGCCAGAACCCATTCCAGCACTGCCCCGGCCTCGCCGGGTTCCTGTCCGTTGCCAAATAGGTGGGCAGTTGAGCGCCTGCCCACTGAATAGCCCTCCCTATTTGCTCCACATTTCGTTCGCTCAGGGGCGGCGTGCCGGGGCGTGTGCAGGCTTCCAGGCAAAGGCTCGTGTCGGACTCTCCGCATGGATCAACTGCCGCCGTCGTGATCTTCCCGGCCATGAGACGTTCCTCCTCCGCCCTCCCCCCCCGCCGCCCCGGCATCGTCGTCAGTTCGTGCCAGCGCTTGCCTCAGAGTTTAAATCCTCCTCCTCCGACTCCCCACACTTAGATCGCCCGGAGCGGAGGAATCCGGCGCTAGCAGATGAAAGATTGTAGCATCGAGGCGGGGTTGTGTGCCATCGGCAAAGACGGTCCGCAGGTGTTCCAACTGAATCTTGACTTTCGGCTCCTTCCCTTCACTGCCGCCGTCCTGCAAGGCCTTGTAATCGAAATCCTCGAAGGCTTCAAAGCCGTGCTCGCAGAGCTCTAGGCGGTCGCCGGTCCCTTGTGCTTGGCGTTGTTCTTTGCCTTTGACGGATCATGGCTGCCGGTGTGGTGGATGCTCAAACCTTCGCCGCCAGCGCTGGCAGGCCGCGCTCGGTTTTTTCGAGCAGGCCTTGGGCGTCCTCGTAGTCTTGCACCAGTTCCGTGAGTTCGCGGAAATACTCCTCCTGCCCGGCGTCTAGGTCACGCGTGGCAAGGCGAATGCAGAGCGTGCTGGCCGCCTCAATAGCAGAGCCAAATACCTGCCGCAGACGCCACGAGAAGCACAAGCGTCCGCAGCGAGAAGTGCTCTAGCGAATGCTCGGGTGAGGTGATCACCGGCTATTCCTTTGATTGCTGGGTGGCGTTGAGTTGCTGGCCGGGTGCATCGGCATCGTGGTAGCCATTCTTTGCCGGCGCGGGACTGGCCCGCAGGCCCGGAGTGACACTTTCGTCCCAGATGGCGATATCGGTGGTGATTTCGACATGGGTCACGACAGCGGCGGCCTTTTTCTCAGCCCGAGTGAGTTCGTCTGGGGTGGTTTTCATGCGTCCTCCACGTTGAAGCCGACTTTGAGTGTGACCTGCCAATGATCGACCTTGCCTTTATCGATCGTGCCACGTGTTTCGATGACCTGAAACCATTTCAAGTTCTTCACAGTCTTGTGAGCACGCTTGATGGCTTTTTCGACAGCGTCTTCGACGCTGGACTTTGAAGTGCCGGTAAGCTCGACGAGCTTATAGACGTGGTCCTTGGCTTTGGTTTCGGGCGGCGAGTCAGTCTTGGGTTTGCGGGGCATAGGATGGTGGAAGTGAAGGTTCAAGAAGCAGCGGATCATCACCAGCACGCTCCATGGCCGCCATGGGGTGAAGACCTACTCCTCGGCCTCCTCGAAGGCGGCGTGCAGACCAGGCTGGGCGAGATGGCCTTCAGCACCGCCGGGATCCGATTCCAAAGACCAGTAGGCCGCGCCCAGAGGGCCGCGCACGCAGGGCGGGACATGATCCTCACCGTAGATGTGGTTCAGGCCTAAGCGCAAACCAAAGGAAATGGGCGCGTGTTCCCCGGCCAGCGTGACGAGATTGCACACGCACATGGGCGCATCATGCAGTTGGCACGGCATGGAGCATTTTGAGCATGGATGGAGAGAGTGCATGGCAGCGATCCCGTGTGTGATCTCTCAGGTATGGGCGAGGCCTTGCTCGGCACGGAGGGCTGCCTCAGCGGCGAGCCAGTGATCCACGTCGTGTCCATGGGCAGCACCATGGTTCTCATACAAGAGGTAGGCACGGAGGGCCACGGCTTCGGCGGAGGGAATAAAGGCGTGAGCGGAAGGCGAGGCATGCACGCTCTTCCCGTTGGAGGCTTTTCCGTTGGCAGGCTTTCCGTTGGAGAGCTTCGAGGCGTTACTGGGTGTTGCGAGATTTTGTTTCATAGGAGGCCGATCATCCCGAGCCACCTGCGTTTTAGCCATGGGGTTTTTACCCCATGGCCCGATGACGCGCTGTTTGGCATGCTGCCGGAAACATGTGCCATCCATCATGAATGAACCGACCCCGCTGAGCCGCCTCGAAGGCCGTTATCTCAAGGCGCTGCGCCATCACATCACTGATGATGCGGGCACGGCGCGGAACCGCCACCTCGGGGATCATGCGGTGGCCATCGGCCTGGAGACGTTGGATTTCGCCCGCATTCACGATCAGGCGCTGGCGAAGCTGCTGCCCGCCGCAGGCACGCCCAAGGAGCGGGAGGCGATGACCAAGCAGGCAGGTGAGTTCTTCACAGAGGCGGTCATGCCGCTGGAGGAGACCCACCGCATCGCGCTGGAGGCCAGCGCCCATTTGATGGAGATCATCGAGACGCTCGGCAGGCGCACCGAGGAGCTGGCGAGCTCCAAACGCGAGCTTGAGCGGGAGACGAGCGACCGCGAGGCCTCCGAGGCAGCCTTGAAGAACAGCCACATCGCGTTTGATGCGCTGTTGCGTGAATCGCGGGTGCTGGAGGCGCAATTGAAGGGCATGGCGCATCAAATCCTGCTCACAAACGAGCAGGAGAAGCACCTTGTCAGCAAGCAATTGCGCGACGAGATCGCCCAGACGCTGCTGGGGCTGCATGTCCGGCTGCTGGCACTCAAACAGGAGGTGACCGACAACCACGCCTCCATCACGCAGGAAATCGCCGCCACGCAGCAACTGGTGGAGGAGTCCGTGCAAACCATCCAACGCTTTGCCCTGGAACTAGTCCCCCCGTCATGAAAGCTAAACTGCAAACCCTCGCCCGCAGCTATCGCGCCGCCCTCCAGCGTCATGTGCGCGGCGCGAAACACGCGAATCTTCAAACCGCGCGAAAACTCGGCCACCTGGCTGTGAGCGTTGGTCTTGAAACGCTTGACCTCGCCCGCATGCACGAGGAAGCCATGACCGCGCTCATCCTGCCGGAGAACACGAAGCACAGCCGTGTGGGAGTGATCGGCCATGCGGGCGTTTTTTTTGCGGAGGCCCTTACTCCGATTGAAGAGACCCACCGTGGTGCCCGCGAGGCGAACGTGCATCTGAAAGTCATCATCGAGACGCTCACACAGCGCACCGTGGAGCTGGCCGCATCCAACGAAGATCTCAAACGCGAGATCGACCGCCGTCGCAGCGTGGAGGAATCTCTCCGCACCAGCGAGCAGACCTCCAGCCAGCTCCTGGAAAAATCCCGCCGCATGCAGGAGGAGTTGCGGCTGCTCTCCCGCCGCATGCTCTCCGCCCAGGAGGAGGAGCGCAAGATCATCAGCCGCGAGCTGCACGATGTCATCGCGCAGATGCTCACCGGCATCAATGTGCGGCTCTCCTCGCTCAAGACGAAGTCCACCACCAGCACGCGGGAACTGCAAAAGAAGATCGAGGTCACCCAGCGCCTCGTGGAGAAGTCCGTGGACATCATCCACCGCTTCGCGCGTGATCTGAGGCCTGCTGTGCTGGATGATCTCGGCCTCATTCCGGCCATGCGCTCCTACTTGAAGCTCTTCACAGAGCAGACCGGCATTCGCACGTCCTTCACGGCCTTCGCCGAGGTCGAAAAGCTCAATGGAGCGAGCCGCACGGCTCTTTACCGCATCGCCCAGGAGGCGCTCACGAATGTTTCGCGTCATGCGAAGGCCAGCGTGGTGAAAGTGAGCATCCGCCTCCGTCAGAATCGCATCTGCATGGAGATCCAGGACGATGGACGCGGCTTTCTGGTGGAGGACGCCGCCGCCATCCAGCACAGCAAGCGTCTCGGCCTGCTCGGCATGCGGGAGCGGGCTGAGATGGTCGGCGGCACCTTTTGTGTCGATTCCGCGCCTGGAAAGCCCACCACCGTGCACATCGAGATTCCCAAGGATCAAAGCCGCGCCCGCAAAAAGGCTTCAGCAGGCCAGAAGAAACCCGCTCCCATGACCTGCCCATGAAAAACATCACCGTGCTCATCGCCGAGGATCACACCATCGTTCGCGAAGGCCTGCTCATGCTGTTGAAGCGTGAAGAGGGCATCGAAGTCATCGCCCAGGCCGAAGATGGACGCGAGGCCGTGAAACTCGCCGCGAAGCTCCAGCCCGACGTCATCGTCATGGACATCGCCATGCCACATCTCAATGGCATCGAGGCCACACGGCAGATCCTGCAGGAACGCCCGGAGGCGAAAGTGATCATTCTCTCCGCCCACAGCGATGACGCCTATGTGGAGGCCGTCATGGCGCTCGGTGCCTTCGGCTATCTCATCAAGCAAATCGCCAGCCAGGTGCTGCCGGAGGCCATCCGCCGTGTGCATCAGGGCAAAAAATGCCTCAGCCCTACCATCGCCGAACGTCGCAAGCATCACCGCCAGCGTGCGCATGATCGCGGCGAGCTGCGCACCAGCAAAGACGCTCCCGTTTTAACCTCACGGGAGGTGGAAGTACTCCAACTTATTGCTGAAGGCCGTGCGAACAAAGAAAGCGCCCAGGAGCTGCACATCAGTGTGAAAACCATCGAAAAGCATCGCCAGAGCCTCATGGACAAGCTCAACATCCACGACACCGCCGGGCTCACGCGTCATGCCATCGCCACCGGCATCATCGAGAGCAGCGTGCAGATCACGATTGTATGAAGCTTTTTGGGGTGATCACCCCATGGCGGCGTTTGCAAAGTGCGGCGAGCATGTGCGCCTCACCATGAAACTCACCACCACTGCCTTCCTCGCTCTCACCACGCTATTCCTCGCCCATTGCAACAAGGAGAAAGCCGCCATTGATGCTCAAGCCCACGCTAGCAAAGAAGTCATCAATGACGAAAAGCGTGCCGTGAATGCCGCCGCCGAAAACGCCACCAAGCAGGCCGATCTCAACGCCGCCGTGGACAAGGCCAACATCGAGGCGAACAAGGAAATCACTCAGGCCCAGCTCGATGCCGACAAGAAAACGGCTGATGCCGAAGCTGCCGCCACCAAGGCCAAGATTGATGCCGCCGCGAAGTAATCCCCCGCTTTCACGCCCATGAATATAGTCCTCATTCTTCTCATTGTGCTGCTACTTGGCGGTGGCGGCTATGGCTTCCGCTCTGGCAATCACTACCTCGGCGGCGCCGCCTCGCTCATCGTCATCATTCTCGTTGTTCTGCTGCTCATGGGACGCATCTGATGCAGCATCGGGTAACCAGCGGATCCCTTGAATCGCCTCCTGTCACTCCTGCGTGAGACGTTCCGCCAATGGGATGCCCATCATGTGCCGAAGATGGGCGCGGCGCTGTCCTTCTACACCATCTTCTCACTCGCGCCGCTCGCCGTCCTGGTGCTTTCACTCGTCAGCATGGTGGTGGAGCGCCGTGCGGCGCGGGCGGAGATCGTCGGTCAGTTCAGAAACTTCGTCGGCCATGAGGGAGCCGAAGTGATGGAGATGATTTTGCCCCAAACCGCCGCGGAGAGCGCAGGCGAACTTCGCACGCTGATTGGCTTTGGTGTGCTGCTCATCGGTGCCTCCGGCGTGTTTGGTGAGCTACAGGACTCCTTGAACCAAATCTGGTGTGTTTCCTCGAGGCGTCACCCGGTCTTCATCTTGGTGAAGGAGCGTGTCTTCTCCTTCGCCATGGTTTTCGTCATGGGCTTCCTCATGCTCGTGTCGTTTTTTGTTTTCCGCCGCCGTCGCCGCAGCAGGTGGCTGGCTGCATACTCGCTTCCCCGGCCTGGACGCCTCATGGGATTTTAGCAATGCGGTGATCTCCGTGGTGGTGACCACGCTACTGTTTGCACTGATCTATCGCATGGTGCCAGACGTTCGCATTCCTTGGCGGGATGTCTGGCTGGGGGCGATGATCGCCGCCGTGCTCTTTGAAGCGGGGAAGTTCCTGCTCGGCTTCTACTATGGGCGCAGCGCCATCGCCTCCAGCTATGGCGCGGCGGGTTCGCTGATCATCATTTTGGTCTGGGTGTTTTATTCGGCTCAGATCCTCTTCTTCGGCGCGGCCTTCACGCGGGTGTATGCGCTGCGTTTCGGTTCGCACCGCACGGAGGAGGAAGTGGTCTGACCTGGACTGCGGCAGCCTGCTGCCGCTTTCCGGTAGGCAGCCTGCTGCCTCCGAACGTCCCAGAGAATCGTCACGTTTGCCGCTCCAGCATGGGCGGGAGCCGATGGTGTTAAAGAATGCCTGTCGGACAAATCGCCAGCAGGCTGGCTTAGCAAAAGCGGCAGCAGGCTGCCGCAGTCCATGCCTATTTCACCGCGTCATGCTTCAGCGTTTCTTCAATCATCACTCGGATCGCGTGCAGATGCTCATCCGCCTGGCGAGCATAATGCAGCAGGCCGATCGTCGCTCCGAGCAGGCCTAAAGTCAGCAGTGCCAGCACCACGGTCAGCTAAGTGAGATAGTGCGTCAGCTTGGCGAGGTGCAGATGGATCAGCGCCTGCTCCTTGATGATGCTAAGGGATAGAATTGCACTCTTGGCTGCGGTCTTGGCCAGTTGAGGCCCAGGTGCCTGCGCCGTGTTCGCCGCCTCTTTGTAGATCTCCAGTAGCAACTCATCGGTGCTCAATGACAGATCATTCGCGATGGCGTCCGCACATTGCTCATCGGTCATTTCTTTTTCTTCAGTCATGGTAGAGCGTCCATGGGCTGGTTGTGGAGCATCCGCAAGGCGGGTTTCACCCCATGGACTGCGGCAGCCTGCTGCCGCTATTGGGAGGCAGCCTGCTGCCGTCGAACGTCCCAGCGGCTTGTCACACTGTGCCGCTCACGCGTGGGCGAGAGCTGCTGAAGAAAAGAAAACTTATCGACCTTTGTGCCAGCAGGCTGGCTTGAAAAAAGCGGCAGCAGGCTGCCGCAGTCCATGTTTATCACCCTATGGAATCCCCACCTCCTGCGGCATGGCACGCCATCACCGCCGAGGAGGCCGCACACACGCTCGGCGTCACGGTGGCAACGGGACTCAGCAAGGCCGAGGTCAAGCGGAGGCAAGCGGAAAGTGGGCCGAACAAAGTCAGCGCAAGGCGTGGCACACCGGCGTGGTTGAAGTTTCTCCAGCAGTTCCATCAACCGCTTGTTTATGTCATGCTCGTCGCGGTGGGCGCGACGTCGTTTCTCGGCGAGTGGGTGGATGCGGGCGTGATCGGGGCCATCGTGGTCGTGAATGCCATTGTCGGCTTTTTGCAGGAAACGAAGGCGGAAACAGCCATCGAAGCGCTGGCCAAAATGGTCGTCACCGAGGCGACGGTGCGGCGTGAGGGCAAAAAAGAGCGTGTACCGTCCGAATCGCTCGTGCCGGGTGAAGTGGTGCTTTTGCAGTCTGGCGACCGCGTGCCAGCGGAAATGCGTTTGATCGAGATTCGCAGCCTTCAGGTCGATGAATCGGCTCTCACAGGCGAATCCCTGCCAGTGGCCAAACAGCTCGATGTTTTGCCTGAAGGCACCGAACTGGCAGATCGCACGAATTTGGCCTTTGCTGGCACTTTCATCACCAGTGGGCAGGCGGAGGGCGTCGTCTGCCTCATCGGCGACCAAACCGAGACGGGCCGCATCGCAGGCCTCATCGCAGGCGCGGTGGAGATGTCCACACCGCTGACGAAACAGATCGCCCGCTTCAGCCAAATGGTGCTGTGGGTCATTCTGGGCCTCGCGGCGCTGACGTTTGCCGTGGGCGTGATGCGTGGCGAAAAACCAGCCAACATGTTCATGGCCGCCGTCGCTTTGGCCGTTGGTGCCATTCCAGAGGGCTTGCCAGCCGCGGTGACCATCGTTTTAGCAATCGACGTGTCACGCATGGCACGGCGGCAGGCCATTATCCGCAAGTTGCCTGCCGTGGAGACGCTCGGCAGCACCACGGTCATCTGCTCCGACAAAACCGGCACGCTCACGGAGAACCAAATGACCGTGCGGGAAGTCTTCGCGGGTGGCAGGCTCTTCACCGTCACCGGCAGCGGCTATGAACCGAAGGGCGAGCTCTTGCTCGATGGCACTGCCGTGAAGCCGGAGGAGCATGCCGCGCTGGCGGAATGCCTCCGCGCTGGCCTGTTGTGCAATGATAGCCAGATCGTGCTCAAAGAAGGTCGCCATGCTGTGCAGGGCGATCCCACGGAGGCCGCGCTCATCGTCGCTGCTGAAAAAATGGGTCTCAAACACACGGCCACTCATCGCGAATCTCCCCGCGTGGACATGATCCCCTTTGAGTCGGAAAACATGTTCCGCGCCACGCTTCACGAAGATGAAGACGAGCGTGTCATTTACCAAGTGGGTGCGCTGGAGCGCCTGCTGGAGCGTTGCACCGACGTGCTCGGCGATGACTGCCAAACCACCCCTCTCGACAAAGCCGCTGTGCTCCGCAGCGCCGATGCCATGGCCTCCCACGGCCTGCGTGTGTTGGCGATGGTGCGCAGGCAGGTGGACAAAGCCCACGACAACCTCGAAATCGAACACGTCGCCAAAGATCTGACCTTCCTCGGCCTCCAGGGCATGATCGACCCGCCACGAGCCGCCGCCGTGGCCTCCGTCGCGAATTTCGCCCAAGCAGGCATCGCGGTGAAAATGATCACGAGGGGTCATCTCATCACGGCGCGGGCGATTGCCACGCAGATCGGCCTGAAGGGCGTTGAAGCGCTCACTGGCAGCGATTTGGAAAAAATCGCCGACGCTGAGCTGCCGGAAATCGCCGAGCGCACCACCGTCTTTGCTCGTGTGGCACCGGAGCAGAAGTTGCGGCTCGTCAAAGCGCTGCAAGCACGCGGCCACATCGTCGCGATGACTGGCGACGGCGTGAATGATGCACCAGCGCTGAAGCAGGCCGATATCGGCGTCGCCATGGGCATCAGCGGAACGGATGTGGCCAAAGGCGCTGCCGCCATGATCCTCACCGACGACAACTTTGCGAGCATCGAGGCCGCCGTGGAGGAAGGACGCGGCGTGTATGACAACCTCACCAAATTCATCGTGTGGATCATCCCCACGAACCTCGGTGAATCGCTCATGCTGCTCTGCGCCATCATGCTGGGCTTGCCGCTGCCGCTCGTGCCGCTACAACTGCTGTGGATCAATCTCACCGACACCGTGCTCGGCCTCTCGCTCGCCTTTGAGCCGAAGGAAGGCGACGTGATGAACCGTCCGCCGCGTCCCACGCAGCAGCCGCTGCTGCCCTGGCCGCTCATTCTGCGTTCCGGGCTCGTATCCTCCATCATGCTCGCCGTTGGGCTGGGCGTCTTTCTGTGGGAGCTGCGCATGGAAAACGCCGGCCTGGCCTCCGCCCGAACCGCTGTGGTGAATGTGATCGTGCTGGTGCAGGTCTTTTATCTCTTCAACTGCCGCGCTTTGAAGCACAGTGCACTGTCCGCCGGCCTATTCAAGAACCGCTGGGTCGTCGCAGGAGCACTGACGATGCTGACCGCCCAGGTGCTCTTCACGCATAGCGCCCTGCTGAACCAACTCTTCCACAGCGCACCCATCTCTGCCGGATCCTGGATCCGAGTCACCGCCGCCGCCGTCATCGTCTTCATCGTCGTCGAGATGGAGAAGTGGCTGCGGTTTCGGCGTGCGTGACATGGACATGGACTGCGGCAGCCTACTGCCGTCGCCCAAGGGCTAATTTTCGAGAGAACTGCAATCCAATTACTCACCAACTCCCTCGCCATCACGGCTTCGAGTCGGAGCGCGAATGCCCTCGCCCGCCTTCATGGTGGCGACCCGTGGTCGCCATCGCAAGGCCGACAACGCGTCGGCACTCCATGCTCATTTGCCGAGCAAGAAGGCTCAATCGACGATCACGGCAGCGTCACCTGCACGCGACCAAAGCACCTCGGAATCGCGGCGGTATCGTAGGGTTCCTCGTAGATCACGCGTTCCCAAGTGGCGTCGATCGAGATGACGGTCGGTAGGTCGGTCAGCGGCACCCAGGAGGCGGGATTGGCCAGCTCGCCGGATTTCTGCGGCGTGTAGATTAGGCCGCTATTCTTCCGCCGCAGGAACTCGAAGCGGAAGATGCTGGCACCGCCATTCGGCTGCGCGGTGATGCCTGGCAGGCCGCGGCTGCCACCGGGCGGCATCGTCGCGGAATCCGACCCGCTGAGGTTCATGTTGAAGGCGTATTTGAGCAGGTTCTTCACGCCGTCTTGATATGGCGTGGCATCTAGCGCCGCATTCGGGCCGGTGAGACCGGCCGTGGTCATGGCGGCATCAAACACCTGGGCAGGAGTCAAGACGGCAGGAAGCGTGAAAGTGTAAGCCGCGCCAGCCAACATGGCGCTATTGTCCGCCTGATTGCCGCCCACCCCGGTGGCGTTGCTGGCCTCGCTGAGAGCTCCAATCACCACCGTGTCGCCCGACACGGCCACGGAGTTGCCGAAGTTATCACCCGCCCCGGTGTTGCTGGCTTTCAGGTAGGCCTGCTGCGTCCAGGTAATGCCGCTGCGGGTGAATACATAGGCGGCACCAGAATTGTTTGCGCTTTCGTTCGCCTGATTGCCGCCCACCCCGGTGGCGTTGCTGTCTTCGCTGGAAGCTCCAATGACCACCGTGTCGCCCAACACGGCAACGGAGCCGCCGAAGACGTCCCCCGCCCCGGTGTTGCTGGCTTTCAGGTAGGCCTGCTGTGTCCAAGTGCCGCCGCTGCGGGTGAAGACGTAGGCTGCGCCGGCGGTGGTGGCGCTGTTGTCCGCCTGATCGCCGTTCAGGCCGGTGGCGTTGCTGTCCTCCTCGACTGCCCCAATGACTACCGTGTCGCCCGACACGGCCACGGACCCGCCGAAAAAGTCCCCCACCCCGGTGTTGCTGGCTTTCAGGTAGGCCTGCTGCGTCCAAGTGCTGCCGCTGCGGTTGAACACATAGGCTGCGCCGGCATTGCTAGCACTGTTGTCCGCCTGATTGCCGTTCACCCCGGTAGCGTTGTCCTCTCCCCCTGCCCCGATGACCACCGTGTCGCCCGACACGGCCACGGAGGAGCCGAAGCCATCCTCCGCATCGGTGTTGCTGGCTTTGAGGTAGGCCTGCTGCGTCCAGGTGCTGCCGCTGCGGGTGAACACATAAGCTGCGCCGGCCTGGCTGGCGCTGTTGTCCGCCTGATTGCCGTCTACCCCGGTGGCGTTGCTAGCCTCGAGGTAAGCCCCGATGACCGCCGTGTCGCCTGACACAGCGACGGAGTAGCCGAACCAGTCCTCCGCCCCGGGGTTGCTGGCTTTTAGGTAGGCCTGCTGCGTCCAGGTACTGCCGCTGCGGGTGAACACATAGGCGGCACCGGAATTGTTTGCGCTTTCGTTCGCCTGATTGCCGTTCACTCCGGTAGCGTTGCTGTCCTCGCCGGAGGCTCCGATGACCAACGTGTCACCCGACACGGCCAAGGAGAAGCCGAAGCGGTCAGACACCCCGGGGTTGCTGGCTTTCAGGTAGGCCTGCTGGGTCCAGGCGCCGCCGCTGCGGGTGAAGATGTAAACTGCGCCGGAACTGATGGCGCTGTTGTTCGCCTGATTGCCGTTCACCCCGCTGGCGTTGCTGGACTCGCCGGAAGCCCCGATGATCACCGTATCGCCCGACACGGCCACCGAGCTGCCAAAGTTATCAAATACATCCGTGTTGCTCGCTTTCAGGTAGGCCTGCTGGGCGATGGGGTCGATGGTGATGGGATATTGGGCGGCGCTGTCGTCGTAGCGGACGGCGAAACCTTCCGCCGTGGCCTCGAAGTGGGTGGGGATAGTCTTGCCTGTGGCGTCCCAGGCTTTGAGGCCGGAGTAGGTGAGCTGGCCGCCGAACCGGATGCTCTGGGGAGAGACGCTCGGCTTGAGATTGCCCCGGACGCGGAGGCGGATCTCCGCTGGAGCGCTGAGCGTCCAGCCTTGCTCCAAGCCGCGCTGGTCATTGACGAACCATTCGGTGATCGCCGGGGTGAGCTGGCGGCTGAGGCGGTTGGCCGTAGCTTCGAGTGGCATTCGAAGTCGCACGTCGCCAGAACTTCGAGTGCCACTCGAAGCTACTTCCAAACCCCAGGTCCATGCACCGTCCTCCGGCTGGGCGGTGAAGCCTTTGTCGTCGAAGGTCATTTGCCAGCCTTGGCCGGGATTCCGCGCCACATGGCTGCCATCCTCTTGTTTGAAGAACTGATGGCGGCCCGCCTCATACGCGGCGCGGATGCTGCTCCAGTCGGACTTGGCGAGCCCCTCGGGAACCTGGTCTGGGGAAGTAAGCTGCTGAGGCTTCGAAGCGGGCAGCGTCGCAGCGCGGGCAGAAAGCGTGCAGGCGAAGGAAACGAGAATGAGACCGAGAATGGCTTTCATTGCGGCATCTTAAGCATCGCCACATAATGACAACCTACGATTTAGTTTGATAACCCTTCAGATCGGTGGCCGAAACATGAGAGGACTCAGAGATTCAAGCTGGCTTTGAGAAGGCGCCACAATCCAAATAGTGGTAGGGTTTCACCCCATGGCGGGAAATGGGACGATGTGCTCCAGTGCGGCACATGCACACACACATCGGTCTCTGGATTGATCATCGCCGCGCGGTGATCGTTTTTCCCTCCAAACTCAGCGAGGAAGCCACCATCATCCTCTCCCAGGCGGAGCGGCATCAGCGACGTGCGGAAGGCGCCCTGCCCACCGAGGCCTTCGAGGCCCAACGCGTGCAGGCAGATGATGTGCAGGACCGCAAATTCGAGCATCAGATCCAGGGCTTTTATGATGAAGTCATCGCTGCGGTCAATGGCGCGGCGGCGTTGTTTGTGTTTGGACCCGGTGAAGCGAAAGGCGAGCTGGTGAAGCGTCTCGCCCATGAAAAGCCCACCACACGCAGCGTGAACGTGGAAACGGCCGATAAGATGACCGACCGGCAGATCGCCGCGAAGGTGCGTGAGCATTTCCAAAGCGACACGCCGGTGATCGTGCTGCGCTGATTGGGGTGATGACCCCATGGCGTCAAAGTGCGACCAGCGCCTATCGCTCGGGCGATGAAAAACAAACTCACCCACACGCGAAACAGTCTGCCGGAAAAAATACGCCTCGAAATGGCCTCTCTGCTTCAGGACCGGCTGGCGGACTCCATCGACCTGATGATGCAGGCCAAACAGGCCCATTGGAATGTGAAGGGGCCGAACTTCATCGCCCTGCACGAGCTTTTCGACAAGGTGTACACCGAGACCGGCGAGCACGTGGACCTCATGGCGGAGCGGATCGTGCAACTCGGTGGCGTGGCGCGAGGCACGGTGCGTGTCGCGGCGGAAAAATCCACGCTGCCGGAATACTCCGTGGACATCTCCAGCGGTCGCAAACACGTCGCGGAGCTAGCCCACGCGATCGCCTTTTATGGCGAGCAAGTGCGCAAAGCCATCGAAACGGCCAACCAGCTCAAGGATGCCGACACGGCGGACATTTTCACCGAAGTATCCCGCAGTGCCGACAGCAGCCTGTGGATCGTCGAGGCGCATGAACAAGCCGAACATTGATCCCAATATGAAAGCACTCGTTTACCACGGCCCCGGCTCGAAAAGCCTCCAGGACATGCCAAAGCCCGCCCTGCAGAATGCGACGGATGCCATCATTCGCATCACGAAGACCACCATCTGCGGCACGGATCTGCACATCCTCAAAGGAGACGTGCCCAGCGTCACCGAAGGTCGCATCCTCGGCCACGAGGGCACCGGCGTCGTCGAAGAGATTGGCAGCAGCGTCACCCGCTTTCATGTGAGTGACCGCGTGATCATCTCCTGCATCACCGCCTGCGGAAAATGCGAATTTTGCCGCCGTGGCATGTGCTCTCAGTGCGAGCACGGCGGCTGGATTCTCGGCAACACCATTGACGGCACGCAGGCAGAGCATGTGCGCATCCCGTGGGCAGATACGAGCCTGCACCCCATCCCGGCGGACGCTGATGAGGAGGCCATGGTCATGCTCAGTGACATCCTGCCCACCGGCTATGAATGCGGCGTGCTGAATGGCTGCGTGAAGCCCGGCGACACCGTCGCCATCATCGGCGCGGGTCCCATCGGCCTCGCGGCGCTGCTCACGGCCCGTTTTTATGCACCGGCGGACATCATCATGATCGACCAGGATGAAAGCCGACTCGACATCGCCAAAAAACTCGGTGCCACCATGCTCATCGACACCCGCGATGGCCGTGCGGTGGAGAAGGCCATGGCCATGACACTCGGCAAAGGCGTGGACGTCGCCATTGAGGCCGTCGGCGTGCCGGAGACCTTTGAGCTGTGCCAGTCCATCATCGCCGCCGGAGGCCACATCGCCAATGTCGGCGTGCATGGTCAAAGCGTGCCGCTGCATCTGGAAACGCTGTGGTCGCGGAACATCACCATCACCACCCGCCTCGTGGATGCCGTGACGACGCCACTGCTGCTCAAAACCGTGATCGCTGGCAAGCTGGAGCCGAAGCAGCTCATCACCCATCGTTTTGCCCTGCACGACGTGCTGGCAGCCTACGAGACCTTTGGCAACGCGGCCCGCGAGCGTGCGCTGAAGGTGATCCTCACTTGCTAGATCGCGAGGTAGAGCCCAGCGGCAACGAGTTGGCGAAGCAAAGTTATCCTCTCGCTCCGCGAGAGGACCATGACGCATGGCAGGCTCGCAAGCTTTAGAACTCCCGTAACCGCGTGATTCGCGAGAGCCTAATGCTCATCTTGCGGAGCGAGATGGCCACTGTGCTGGCGCACGTCCGCTGCCTTCATGTGATTGGAAGACTTCTCAACCTAGCTCGAATGAGTCTGGGGCATGCACCCCATGGTGAGGCATTCGTGACTGGGCGAGACTCACGACCATGAAATCTCACTCACCCCCTCCTTTCTTGCTCTTGGTCACCGCTTTCGCCGCTCTCGGCCTCGCCTCATGCGTCGTGCCGGGGAGTTACGACGATGGCAGTTACGGGAGCCGCGGTCGCTCCTCCTACAGCAGCGGCGTCGGTATTTTCACCACCCTGCCTGTCGGCTACGCCGGAAACGCCTACTACCACGGCAACCGCTACTACTCCGGCGGTCGTTATGAAACCGGAGCCTTCAATTACCAGGGTCGTCGCTATGACAACCGCTACCAGCAAGGCAATGGCTCCTACCTCTACGGCGGTCAGCACCAGCACTACCCCGGCCATTCATCCTCCCACGGTCGCGGCTCACACGCCTCCTTGATGCCCGGCGCAGGTTTCCAACCCAGTTACTCCCCCTTCCGGCGGCCATGAATCTGCTCACGCTGCTAAGGCGATTACCCCGCTTTGTTCCGCTCCGATCTCCGGTGTGCATGACGCCGGAGATCAAGCGCCCAGATTTCATCCCCCGCCCGGCCTCGAACTGTGATCGCTATGGTCATGTGATCGTGGCCGGTCCGCCGTGAGCCGGAAAAAACAAGGAAGGCGCAGTCTTGACCCACTTTTGCCGCAAAAATTGGAAGTGCATGGCCGTTGGCACAAACGTATCGCCCGCTGACACTTTCATACTATGCTCAAAATGCTCTCCCTCGCACTTCTGACACCCGCAGCCGCCTTCGCGGGTGTCGAGTTCAACAAGGACATCCGCCCCATCCTCGCGGACGCGTGCTTTCACTGCCACGGGCCTGATCCAGGCACGCGGAAGGCTGGGTTGAGGCTGGATACCGAAGCGGGCTTTTTCACGGCCAGGAAGGGCGAGGAGCCCACCGTGATCAAAGGCCAACCCGAGAAGAGCAGCCTCTACCAGCGCCTGCTTTCGACGGATGAAGACGAGATCATGCCGCCGCCGGAGTCGCACAAGGAGCTGAAGCCTGCGCAGATCGCCATGATCAAAACATGGATCGAGCAAGGCGCTCCCTGGCAGCCGCATTGGAGCCTGATCCCTCCGCAAAAGCCCGCCGAGCCGACGGTGAAGGACAAAACCTGGGGGAAGAGTCCGGTGGATCGTTTTGTCTTATCAAAGCTCGAAGAAAAAAGCCTCACACCCGCCCCTGAAGCAGATGCGCACGCTCTCATTCGTCGTGTGAGCCTTGATCTCACTGGTCTGCCGCCTTCGCCGGAGTTGGTGAATCGTTACGCCACCGCTGACAAGCTCACCGACGCGCAACTCAATGCGCTCGCCGATGAACTCATGAAGTCGCCGGCCTACGGCGAGCACCGCGCCCGCTACTGGCTGGATGCCGCGCGTTACGGTGACTCCCACGGCCTGCATTTCGACAAACCACGCGAGATGTGGCCCTACCGCGATTGGGTGGTGAATGCTTTCAATCGCAATCTGCCTTTCGATCAGTTCACCATCGAGCAGATCGCCGGTGATTTGCTGCCAAAGCCGACGGAGGACCAGCTCGTGGCCACCGGCTTCCAACGTTGCAACATCACCACCAATGAAGGTGGAACCATTGATGAAGAAAACCTCGCCAACTATGCCGCAGATCGCGTGCAAACCATGGGCTGGGTTTACATGGGGCTCACCACGAACTGCTCGCAGTGCCACGATCATAAGTTCGATCCCATCACGCAGCGTGACTACTACTCGATGGCTGCTTTCTTTCGCAATACGACGCAGAAGGCCAAAGACGGCAATGTGAAGGACGGCCTCGGCCCTGTCCTTGTGTTACCAGCGGAGAAAGACCGCCCGCGGTGGACGGCATTGCCCACTGAGATCGCTGCTTCACAAAAGCTGCAAAATGAAGCACGCACCGCCGCAGCGAAGCCTTTTGAGACATGGTTTGCCACCGCCAAGCCTGCGGACCTAGCCGCTGACATTCCGACGAAGGGCATCATCGCCCACATCCCGCTGAATGAAGGCAAAGGCCAGGAAGTCGCGGCCACCTGTGGCGAGACAAAGACCGCGAAGACCTTCAAATCTGCGGGTGTCATCACCTGGAAACCGGATGGCAAACTCGGCCCGGCACCTGAGATCAAACCCGGCAGCAATTTTGACCTTGGCGATGTGGGGAATTTCGAGAAGGACAAGCCCTTCAGTTATGGCCTCTGGTTCCGCTCAGGCAATGTGACACAGAGCGGCAGCATCCTCGCCCGCATGGACGAGAAGAACGGCTTCCGTGGCTGGGACATCATGCAGTCGGCGAACAAAGTGAGTGTCCACATCATCAGCAAGTGGCCCAGCGACGCCTTGAAAGTGACCACCGCCAAACCGGCGCTTCGTGCCGGCGTCTGGCAACACCTCTTTGTGACCTATGACGGCAAAGGCAAAGTCGGCGGACTCCGCATCTATGTGGATGGTGTGGACACGCCGGTGAAGACCGATGCAGCCTCGCTGAAGGGAAGCATTGTCACCAGCACACCGACCAAAATCGGCCAGCGCAGTTCCACCCCCCTTCGTGAAGGCGGCGTTCAAGACATCCGGCTTTATGACCGCCAGCTCACTGCCACGGAAGTTCAGACGCTTGCCAAGGTGGTGCCGCTTCAGCAGTTCGTCGGAGCCAAAAAGATCCATCCCAAAAACCGCGAGGCACTTTTCGATCATTATCTCGCCACACGCGACAAGGCTTATCAGACCGCTTCAACTCAAACCAACAAGCTCACCGCTGAGAAGGAAGCCATCAAGGCACGCAGCCCCATCACCCACATCCAGGAAGAGAAGATGGACGCCAAACCCATGGCGAACATCCTCATGCGTGGAGCCTATGACAAAGTCGGCGAGCAGGTCGATGCTGCGGTGCCCGCCGCGCTCGGCAAACTCGCACCCGACGCTCCGAAGAACCGTCTTGGTCTCGCGCAGTGGCTTGTCGATGCCAAGAATCCGCTCACCGCACGCGTCACCGTGAACCGCTTCTGGCAGGAACTCTTCGGTGCCGGCATCGTGAAGACCAGCGACGACTTCGGCATCATGGGCAGTGCTCCCACGCATCCTGAATTGCTCGACTGGCTCGCCGTCGAGTTCCGCGAAAGCGGCTGGGATGTGAAGCGCTTCCTCAAGATGCTCCTCACCTCTGCCACTTACCGTCAGGCCGCGCTCATCACGCCGGAGAAGATCGAAAAAGACCGCGACAACTCCCTCCTCAGCCGTGGCCCGCGTTTCCGCATGGATGCCGAGATGATCCGCGACTACGCCCTCGCCGCCAGCGACACGCTCTCACCTCGCATGGGAGGCCCTGGCACCATGCCGTATCAGCCCGAAAACATCTGGGAAGTCGTCGGCCTCGGCACCGAGAAGTACAAGCAAGACAACGGCGAAAACCTCTACCGCCGCACGCTCTACAACTTCTGGAAGCGCATGTCCCCTTCCCCCAACATGGACATCTTCAACGCGCCCTCGCGTGAAGTCAGTTGCGTCCGCCGCGACCGCACCAACACCCCGTTGCAAGCGCTCGTCACCATGAACGACCCGCAGTTCATCGAAGCCGCCCGTAACCTCGCGCAGAAGGCCATCGCCTGCGGCTGCAACGATGACGCCAAAGCGCTCGCCTACCTCGCCGAACGCGTGCTTTGCCGTCCGCTGAAAGCCAAAGAGCAGCCCATCCTCACCACTAGCCTCGCCGACCTCCGCAAGCACTACACCACCAGTGCCGCCGACACCGAAGCCCTCCTCAAAGTCGGCGAATCCACAGTCGATGGGAAGCTCCCCAAAGCCGAACTCGCGGCGTGGACGATGCTCACGAATCAGATGCTGAACCTGGATGAGGTGCTGAATAAGTAATCCAACACTCATGCCCTCCGACGCTCCATATCCCTTTCCGGGACTCAACCCCTACTTCGAGGCGGAGTGGTTTCAGGTGCATCCTTTGATGATCGCGTACGCGCTAGGCCAGATTCAAAGGCAGCTCCCCAAAGATCTCAGGGTGGTTATCGAGCAGGGCATGTCGATCTCAGCCAGACCACCCGAAGAAGACAAGCGAGCACGTCCAGATGTCTCCGTGTGGAAACTGCGTGAGGATACGCTGCTCGCCACCGCACCTCCAAACTTTGTGCCGCCTTTGACTCGGACGGTCACCTCGCCCAAGCCCAGGCATCTCGCCATCAGGCAAAGCAATGGCGATTTGATCACCGCTATCGAATTCCTCAGTCCCACTAATAAACATTCCGGCGGTGCCATCGCCTACCTGCAAAAGAGGCAGAGCATCATCGGCATGGGGGTGAACCTCGTCGAGGTTGATCTGATCAGGAAATGGGGACTCGCGCTGGCCCAGTTCGAGACGGATGAGATGGCAGCATCCATCCGCCTGCCGGGTGTACTCATCCCCGCTCACTCGGTGAACGTTTTCCGAGCCGAAAACCCGCTTGAGCGTGAGATCTATCCCATCACCTACCAGCTTCCTCTTCCTGCCTGCAAGGTTCCACTTCGCCCAGATGATTCCGACATCTGGCTCGACCTCCAAAAGCTTGCTGAGCAATGCCACACAGACTGCGCCTTCGATAAAACAACCGATTACACACGCCCACCCGAACCACCGCTCTCACCCGAAGATACCACCTGGCTCGATGCCCACCTCAAAGCCAAAGGCTTCCACTAAGACATCTCACTTGAAACCTTGAAACCTTAAACTTTAAACCTTCCCCGCCCCCCATGAACATCCTCCAAGAATGGAACACCTATCAAACTCGTCGTCAGCTCTTCGCTCGCGGTAAAAATGTGCTCGGTGGGGCGGCGCTGGCTTCGCTGTTTGGTGAGGCCTTGGCAAATGCATCGAATGCACATGCTCAAGGGCCGCAGTTCCCGCCGAAGGCCAAGCGGGTGATCTACCTGCACATGGTCGGTGGACCGGCGCAGATGGATTTGTTCGACTACAAGCCGCAGATGCAGGCCTATTATGACAAAGACCTGCCGGAGAGCATTCGCAATGGCCAGCGACTCACCACGATGACCAGTGGGCAGGCGCGTTTCCCCATCGCTCCGTCGAAATTTGCTTTCAGTGCTGCGGGTCAGTGCGGCATGATGATGAACACGCAATTGCTGCCAAACCTCGCCAAGAATGCCGATGACATCTGCTGGATGCGTTCGCTGCATACGGAGGCCATCAATCACGAGCCGGCCATCTGCGCCATGCAGACGGGCAACCAGATCGGCGGGCGCCCCTGCCTCGGTTCCTGGGCTTCTTACGGCCTCGGCTCAATGAACTCGAACCTGCCCACCTTCGTCGTGCTCATCGCCACGCCGAGCAATCGCGAGCAGGAGCAGGCGATCTCCTCGCGCTTGTGGTCCAGTGGTTATTTGCCCGGCGAGCACGCGGGCGTGAGCTTCCGCAGCAAAGGCGACCCCATTCTCTACATCAACAACCCGCCCGGCGTGCCCGATAGCGTGCGCAAGCGCACCATCGAAGGCCTGAACGCCCTCAACGAGATCAACTACCAAGAAGTTGGCGACCCCGAAACGCACACGCGCATCCAGCAATACGAAATGGCCTTCCGCATGCAGGCCAGCGTGCCGGAACTCACCGACATCACCAAGGAGCCCGATCACATCTACAAACTCTACGGCGAGGAAGCGAAAAAGCCCGGCAGCTTTGCCAACAGCGTGCTCATGGCCCGCCGACTCGCCGAACGCGGCGTGCGCTTCATCCAGATCTACCACAACAACTGGGACCATCACTCCAACGTCGGCGGTCGCATGCCCAGCCAGTGCAAGGACGTCGATCAGCCCTGCCATGCCCTCATTCAGGATCTCAAACAACGCGGCATGTTTGATGACACCCTCATCATCTGGGGCGGCGAATTTGGCCGCACCATCTACAGCCAAGGCGGTCTCACCAAAGAGAACTATGGCCGCGACCACCACCCACGTTGCTTCAGCATGTGGATGGCCGGAGGTGGCATCCGCGGCGGCCAGATCTACGGCGAGACGGATGACTTCAGCTACAACATCGTCAAAGACCCGCTACACATCAGCGACTTCCACGCCACCGTGCTCCACCAACTCGGCTTCCACGCAGACCGCTTCAGCTTCAAGACGCAGGGCCTTGACGGCAAGCTCATCGGCGTAAACCCCGCGAAGGTGGTGAAGGCGCTGCTGGCATGATCTGACTCGCTGGCTAGTTTTTGAATTCCCTGTTTTGAAAAGCTTGGCGTAGGGTAGGGGCAACCACCCTTCCCTGCCCGCTGTTTATGCCGCCGAAGCTCCATCTCCGCGCCAACTGGCACACGCTCGCGATGATCGCGATGCTGGCGGCGATGTGGTATGCGGCGGAGGCGCAGTCGAATGGGGCGGCGTATCTGCTGGCCTTGCTGGCGGGGCTTTTGACGCTGGTCTCGATGCTGCATGCGAGGGCGAATCTGCGTGGGCTGCGGCTGCGGGTGAGATCGGTGGGCACGGCAAAGGAGGGCGGGAGTGCTCGGGTGAGGCTGGAGGTGCGCCATGAGGGGCCGAAGGAAGCGTGCGGGGTGGAAATCCAGGTGGTGGATGGCGGGAGCAGTGTGTTTGTGGACCGACTGGAGGCGGGGCAATCCCGCGTGGTGGAGTTGCAGGCACCGTCGCTAGGCACGCTGCGATTTTTGGCGCGGAGTGTGTATCCGCTGGGCCTCTACAAGGTGGAGATGGTGGTGGAGACGAGAACCCCACGCCGGGTGCATGCGAGGGCGGCGGGCAGCCTGCCCTTGCCCGCTGCGCAGCCACTGGGGGCGGAGACGCGGCAGCAGGCGGCCTCCCGCATTGGCACGGTGGGCGCGGGACGCGGTGGGGATGATTTCGCGGGGACTCGGGAGTTTCAGCCGGGGGACTCTCCCCGGCATATCGACTGGCGGGCGGTGGCACGGGGCAGGCCTCTGGTGGTGAAGACCTGGGCGAATGAAGCGAGTGAAGCGGTCGTGCTGGATTGGACGGCACTAGAGCTGCCGAGCGAGGCGAAAGCGGGTCAATTGGCCCGCTGGATGGAAATCTGCGAGCGGGAGGAGCGGCTGTATGAGCTGCGTTTGCCCTTGAAGACGATCCCGGCAGGTCGCGGGGAGACTCATCACCGGCAGTGCCTGGATGCGTTGGCGGATTGGACCTCATCGCTGGACGCGGAGGCGGCAGGCAAAGGCCGAGCGGCGCTGCGGCAAGGCAGCGGAAAGGTGAGATCGAGTTTCGAGAGTTCCTCGCACCTTCCGAGAGGTCCGCTGGTGGCGCTGAGTGTGGCGCTGGTGGCGAGTTTTTTGCCATTGATCGAGGTGATCACTGTCCCGTGCCTCGTGCTGGCGTTGCTGTGTTTTGCCTGGCGGCTGGTGCTGAGGCGGGAGGCTCCGCCACTGGTGGTGCGGCTGCTGATGCTGGCGGCGGGGGTGGCGGCGGCCTGGATCGGCTATGGCGGCCAGGCGAGCATGGAGGCGGGGATCGCCCTGCTGGCGGCCCTGGCGGGAGTCAAACTGCTGGAAAGCCGTGCTCCTCGTGAATTTCAGGTGCTGGCGCTGATCGGGTGGTTTCTGTGCCTGTGCGGCATTGTGATGGATAATTCCCTGCCACGGATGCTGTGGTGCCTGGGGGTATTTTTGCTGATTGCAGGATGCATGACACGCTTCCGCCTGAGCGTGCCGGGTGTCTGGCGTCCGGCCAAAACCACAGGCCTGATGTTTGCCCAGGCGCTGCCGCTGCTGGTGGTACTATTCCTTGTGATGCCACGCGGGCTGCTGAATTTGCAGGCGACGTTTGGAGGTCGCTTCATGGAGAGCGGGATCGCCTCGGAACTGGCCCCCGGTAGCATCACGAAGGTGGCGCTGCGGATGGAGCGTGCCTTCCGAGCGGAGTTTCCCGAGGGTGGCGTGCCGCCGAACGACCTGCGCTACTGGCGCTGCCTGACTTTGGCGGAATGTGATGGCCTGAGCTGGCGGCGCGGGGAGCGATTCGGCCTGAAGCAGAATCCAGTAAGGCCTGCCGCGGGCGAGGCGGTGCGGCAGGAGCTTCAAATCGAGCCCCATGGTCAGCGATGGCTGCCGGCGCTGGATGTGCCGCTTCTGGTGCTGAGCGGCGGGGCGGCACTGACGCCGGAGTTTGATGACACGCTCGTTTCTCCCTTCCCGATTCGAGGTGTGGCGAAGGTGGCGATGTTTTCGAGGCTCCAGCAGCGGCCTGCGGAGCCGCTGCCACCGCATCACCGCAGCATTTACCTCGATCACCCGGAGAATCTGCCGTCGGAGGTTTTCAATCTGGCCGCCAGCTGGGAGGCCGCGGCGGAGCATGACCTGCAAATCGTGCAGCTCGGCATCCGGCACCTGCAAACGCATGGTTTTCAATACACGCTGACACCGGACGAGTATGGCTCCGGACCTGCAGGACTGAAGGATTTCCTGTTCCGAGGCAAAAACGGCTTTTGCGAGCATTTCGCGGCCAGTTTTGCCACGCTGATGCGCCTCGCGGGTGTGCCCTCGCGAGTGGTGATCGGCTTTCTCGGGGGTGAGTATAGCAACCGCACCGGGCAGATGATCGTCCGCCAGAGTGATGCGCATGCCTGGGTGGAGGTGTGGCTCCATGGCACGGGCTGGACTCGCGTGGACCCCACGGCGGCGCTGGCACCCGGCCGAGTGGGGACGGATATGCGGCAGTATCTTTCCAGTAGCGGGGCGGCGCTGGATCGCGAGCGGCTGGGCTGGTGGGGGCTGGTGACGTATGAAACGCGGCTTTTTTGGGACCAGGTGAATTACGCCTGGCAGGACGCGGTGGTAGAATACAACGAGGAATTCCAACGCTCCTGGCTTGCCAGCCTGGGCTTGGAATCGGGCACCTGGTGGCATCTTTTGCTCCTCAGCCTAGGCGTTCTCATTTGGGGGCTCGTAGTGATCACTCTCTTTTTGAGGCGTCACGGCAGGGAGCGTGATCCATGGCGGTATGCCTGGACGCAGCTCTGCCAAAAACTCGCCCGTGCAGGTCACCCGCCCTGCCGCCCTGCGGAAGGGCCGCTGGGCTATGTGAGCCGTATTTCGCCAGAAAGCGGTCCGCTCATGGAGATGGCTCAAATGTACGCCAAGGGCCGTTACGGAGCTGCGAATAGCTCGGGTGACTCGCTGAATGCTTTTCGCTCAATGGCCAAAAAGTGGCGGCGAGATTCCCATTGACGCTGAACAACCTTTTCTGGTAAGTTTAGGGTGATTTTTTTCGCCAAGCCACCAACCCCATGCCTGGCTGAAACGAAGAGCTTTCCAGGTTTCTTACTCTCACCACCATGAAAAATCGTTTCGCCTCGCGTCACGTCTCCGGTTTCCTTGCTGCGGCCATCCTCGGCATGACCTCCCTACATGCCTCGACGGATAATTATTCCGCAGGCCCTGGCCAGACGCCCGGTGATGGCATGTGTGACATCTGGCAGGCCATTTATAATGCTTGGGGACTCTCGCCGACCGCTGACACGGACAGCGATGGCTGCAACAACCTCGTCGAATCCATTGCCGGCACCGATCCTCGCAAGCCGGGTGACTGCCTGAAAGTGGGCAACACCATCGTTTCTGCCTCCACGGTGACCTTCTACTTCGATTCCGAGGGTTGGAAAAAGTATCGCGTGAAGAGTGACACCTCTCTCAATGGCTCCTTCAGCACACTGGTCACGCTCACGGGCATCAATGGCATCGCTCCCTCACCCGGCACCACGGAATATGTGCCTCCCGCTGACAGCCTGCCCGGCACACCGCATTATATGACGGTGACTCGCAGCCCTGGAAGCATGCGTTTTTACAAGCTCGAAGTCTCCGATGTGGATGGTGATACCGATGGCGTCTCAAGCTGGGCAGAAAACCGCACCGGACTGGACCCCGTGCTGGCGGACAGCGATGGCGATGGCACGAATGACGGCGTCGAGCTGAACGCCGAAGTGGCCGTGCCGGATGTGGTGAGCATCGTGAGCACCGCCACGCAGGCTTCAGAAGACGGCCCGCTGCCGGGCAGCTTCACCGTAAGCCGGACCCGCACACTGATCCCCTCCAGCGTGAACTTCACCCTCTCCGGCACGGCCTCGAATCCGGGAGATTTTGCCGCCTCCCCCTCCACCGGAGTGACCTTTGCCCCTGGGCAAAACAGCCGCCAGATCATGGTGAACCCCTCCCCAGATAGCAGCGTCGAGGGCAGTGAGTCCGTCACCGCCACCCTGGCCACCAGCAGCACGGGTGGTTACAGCCTCGATCCAGCAAAAACCTCCGCCACCGTCATCATCGCCAATTCCACCACGGCCACCGGCACAGGCCTGACGGCGCGGTATTATGACCACAGCAACGCGACCTATGCCCACGCGGCGAATTTCGGCGACGCAGCGAATTACCAAAACACACGGGCCGGCACGACACCAAACTTCACGGGCACGGCGGTTATCACGCCGACGGGCGTGTCCCCCGCCCGACTGACGACGCTGCTGGCAGCGCTGACGCCGAACACCACGCAGGTGCGGCTCTCCTTCAATGGCGGAAATCTCAACACGACGGTGTACAACAACCAGAACTTCCTCGTCACGGCAAAAAATTCGGCCACCTTCACCATCGCTTTGCCGCCGGGCGCGGGACTGCCGGCGAGCAGCTTCAGCACCTGCTTTTTCAGCATCCAGCCGATCCATCCGAGTCTGATCGAACGAGTGGAACCGGTGGTGAACAATGACTGGATCTACGGCACGCCGAACTCCACGACGATTTCCCACATGAACTCGCCGGATAACTACTCCGAAACGTTCGAGACCTTTCTGCATCCAACGACAGCGGGGAATTATCGCTTCCAGCTCGATGCGGATGACAAGGCTCGCGTGCTCATCGACCTCAATTTGAACGGCACCTTTGAGCTGCCTGGGGAGCAGGTGGTGGAGCACGGTTGGGATACAGCGGCCACGGGTTCGCCAGAGGATGGCACGGCAGATGATGAGGTCGTGGGCACCTTCAAAACCACTCCCGCAGGCACACCTTATGTGCTGGCGATACCTAGCAGGCCGGAGGAGCGCTATAGGATGCGTGTGGAGCATGTGGATGCGACGGGTGATGCCCGCTGCCGCCTCCAGTGGAATATTGATGGTGGAACCTTCGCCAACATCCCGCAGGCGAACCAGTTCACGCATACTCAGGCGATGAGCTGGAGCTACACCGCTGGAAACTTGGTGGTCACTCCAACAGGAGGGCATACCCGTCTGGTGGATGAAAATGTGAACCTCTCCTACTCTTCAGGGCCTCTTTTCCGCCCTGGTGCCACCTCAACCCATAATGGCACGCTGCGGATCACCGCGGTGAATGCCACGACCTTCACCGTGGCCATCCCACCGACGACGGTGACGCTGACTGGCGCGACGACGACCGCCGGTAGCGCCACGGTGGGCGTCTCCTCGGTCGCCGGATTGTATGTAGGGATGTCTGTCACGGGCACCGGGATTCCCGCCAATGCGCTTATCAACGCCATCGGCACGAACACGGTCACCCTAAGCGCAAATGCCACCTCCGCCGGCACCGCCAACCTGACCTGCCGCCTCGGTGGCATCCCTGTCTCCATCCCTGGAGCATCCACCACGGCGGGCAGTCAGACGGTGCTGGTGCCCTCTATCGTCGGTCTAGCAACGGGCATGTCGATCACGGGTCCGGGTTTGCCGACGAATGCCACCATTTCCGCCATCGGGCCCGGCATGATCCTGCTGAGTACGGCCACAGGCGTCACCACGCAGGCCAGCACCACGCTGACGGCCTTCCTGCACCCGACAAACAATGTAACGGGAAATGGTTTCGTGTTGAACAACACCGCCAGCACTACAACCGGAGTATACAACCTCATTTATCCCAACACGACCTTCACCGGTTCTCCGGGACGCGTCGGCACCTTTGGTCACGTGACAGAGCAGAACAACGGCGTGTGGGGCCGCGGCACGCCGGATGAGGCGCTGATCAACCCGGATACCTTCTCTGTTCGCTGGAGCGGGCAGGTGCAGCCGCAGTTCACTGAGGAGTACACCTTCATCGTGCAGGCGGATGATGGCTGCACCTTGAAGCTCAACGGTCAGGTGCAGGAAATGAAAACACTGCCCGGCACGAGCAACGACGGCAGCACCTACCACTACGACAGCACCACCGGCACCATTTTGGTAAACTATGTGAACGCCCGCATCAAGCCCGGCAGCTTTGTGGCTGGCGAGACGATCCGAATCGACCCCTCCAGTGGCAATCTCAACTTTGGCAGCGGCTGCACCTACACCTACGATGCGGCCACTGGCGTGGCGATAGTGACCTACACCAATCAGCCTACCGTCACGGCCAGCGGCTATGCAGCGGGACAAATCGTCGAGCTCGATCCCACCAGCGGCACGGCCAATACGCTGGCAAACCTGCGCTACACCATCCTCGCCAGCCCCGCGCCGACGGCGAACACCTTCGCGGTGGACTTTGGCATCAATGCCTTCGCCTCAGAGACCGCCGGGACGGCCACCATCAGTGTGACGGATAACCGTGACATCGTTGTCGCCTCCGTCTTCCCAGCAGGAAACGCTACCTACACTTATAACAGCACCGATGGGGTGACGGTGGTGGATTATGCGGCTGCGGGCCTTCCTGCGAACACGCTCACCACCGGCATGCAGGTGGTGCTTGATCCGACCGGAGGCAATTTGACGAATGAAATCTACACCTACAAATCTATCATAGCCTATACGGCCACCACCTTCACCGTGAGTTATGCCACGGGACTCGGCAATTCCACGAGCACCATGCTCTTCATGGCACCTTTTGTAACGAGCATCCCCGCCTCCCAAACGACCGCCATGGCGCTGACGCACTACGCTGGCCGCCATGCCGCGAATAGTGTCGGCAACATCAACCTCGAAATCGTCAACAAACCGCTCAAAGAGTGGTCCTCCATGGGCAACGAGCGCTATGTGCGCCTCCCGGTCGTCGGCGGCACCCGCTACGACATCCAGCTCGACTATTATGAAAACACAGGCACTGCACGCGCCCAACTCTACTGGATGAGTGCCAGCCAGCCGAAGCAGATCATTCCTACCGAGCGCCTCTACCCCAACAGCGTGCCACAGGCACCTCCGGTACACATCGCCGATATGACGGCGACAGCCCTCGTCGGCGGTCCGTTTAGCTACGCGGTACTCGGCAGCAATGGTGGCGCTGTCAGCGTCAGCGGCCTGCCTGCGGGTCTCAGCTATCTTAACGGTTTCATTACCGGCACGGCAACAGCTGCGGGAGACTACCAAATCCTCATCAGCATCACCAATGCCGCTGGCACCAGCACCTCCGTGCTGAATCTGCATGTCGAAGCCGCTGGCGGAAATGTGCTGCGTGAAGTGTGGACCGGCATCGCTGGCACCAGCATCTCCAGCATTCCGCTGAGCACGGCTCCCAGCAGCAGCAGCAATCTGAGCAGCCTCCAGGCCCCAGTGGACGCTTCGGATGATTTTGGTGCCCGCGTGCGTGGCTACATCACCGCGCCGACGACGGGCAATTACTACTTCTGGCTCAATGCGAGCGATTCGGCTGAATTCTGGCTCTCCAACGACGACGAGACGATCAACAGCTTCAAGCGTGCGACCGTCACCAGCGGCGTTTCGGCCAAATCCCCTTGGATGGCCCTTGAGCAGGGCAAACGCTACTATTTCGAGATCCTGCACAAGGCCGGAGTCGGCAGCGACAACCTCTCTCTCGGCTGGTCGAAGCCCGGTGAATCCACCGCCGCCGCCAGCGAAGTCGTTCCAGGTTATGTGATCACGAGTTATGCGCCACCAGCCCCTGGCAGCACTCCTGGCACGCTCTACATTGCCACCATGCTCTCCCAGGGCGGTGCCATCACCAACGGTGTCGGCACAGCCACCATGCGCCTTTCGGAGGATGAAACCGTCGCTTATGTCACCTTTAACCACAACGGCCTCACCGGTCCGCTCACCGATTGGCACGTCCACAATGACCCCTTCCTCAACGCTCCCTCCGGCATCATTTTCGATGGCGTGGAGCCCGTCACCCCTGGGGACGGCTTAGTGACCAGTGGCCCGAATGCCGGTTCACATAAATGGACGATCCTTGGTGTCGGCGCTCTGACTGCTGCTGACATCCGCGAACTCATCAAACAGGGCAAATCCTACATCAACCTGCACACCACGGCCTACCCCAACGGCGAAATTCGCGGCAACTACACCCTCGCCAACGGTTCCCGCACCTTCTCGCCTCCTCCTGCTCCGCCGACCTGGGCTGATGATAGCAACACGGATGCGGGCGCGGCACGCTTCCTCACCCAGGCCAGCTTTGGCCCCAACATCGCCGACATCGCCGCGCTGAAGGCTCTCACGCCCTCCAGCAGCTCCGGCCAGTATCCCGCCAGCCGTTACGAAGCTTGGATCGACGCCCAATTCACCCAGATCGCCTCGCAGACCCTGCCCGAGGTCCTCCGCACCCGCCGTGCGGATGCTCAGGGTGGTTCGCAGCTCGATGAATACCTCTTCTTCAATGCCTGGTGGAGAAACTCCATCTCCAACACCGACCAGCTCCGCCAGCGCATCGCCTTTGCCCTGAGCGAAATCCATGTCATTTCCGGCCAGGGGCCTCTCGACAATCGCGGTGAGGCCATCGCCTTCTTCTACGATAAGCTCAATGAGGCCTCCTTTGGCAACTTCCGCGACATCCTCGAGACCACCACGCTCACGCCAGCGATGGGCCGCTACCTCGACATGAAGAACAATGACAAGCCGGACATCACCGTCGGCCGCATCCCCAACGAAAACTACGCTCGTGAGATCAAGCAGCTCTTCTCCGTCGGCCTCTACCGCATGTGGCCGGACGGCACTCTGATGCTCACCTCCAAAGACACGCCCATCGACACCTACACCCAGCGTGAAATCGTCGGCTTTGCCCATGTCTTCACCGGTTGGACGGACGGCTACACCGGTGCCTACCGCACTGGTTTGAATGCCCCTGCCAACTGGATGGGCCTCATGCGTGAGGTGCCTGCCCGCCACTACACTGGGGCCAAGCGTGTGCTGAACAACGAAGTCTTCCCCGGCCTGCCCACCCTCGGCGGCCAGTTGCTCGATCCACTCGCCACGCACAACACCACCCACTTCAACCAGCCCGCCTACGAGCAACTCGCCGGTCAAGAACTCGAACTCTCCCACCAGCAGCTTTTTGACCACCCGAATACCGGCCCCTTCATCTGCCGCCAGCTCATCCAGCGCCTCGTCACCAGCCATCCTTCGCGTGATTACCTCTACCGCGTGGTGCAGAAGTTCAACAACCGTGGCGATGGCGTTCGTGGAGACATGCAGGCCGTCATCAAGGCCGTCCTCCTCGACTACGAGGCTCGCCATGCAGGCGAAATCACCAAACCCGCCTTTGGCAAGCAGCGTGAGCCTTTGATGCGTGTCGCCGCCGCAGGCCGCGCCTTCCGCCCTGGCACTTTCGCAGGCACCTACAGTCAGACCGGCACCCGCACCATCACCATCGACCTCACGCCCGCTGGTACAGCTCATAAGCTCGCCAATGGAAACAACGTCCTCTTGGAATTCACGCCCACCACCGGCGTCGCCCCATGGACCGGCACCTACGGCATCACCAGCGTGGACACGGATACCTTCACCATCCAGGCCACGAACCACGCCACCGGCACCTACAGCATCCCGGCGAACTCCACCGTATGCACGGTCTCCATGGGCAATCACTGGCTCCAGAGCGGCAATCAGGTGTTCATGGACTTCACCAGTGGCCCAGCAAGTGGCACGGCCATCGACGATCTTGTCTATACCATCACCCACTCGGAAACAGCCAACAATGGAGACAATGGTAACACCTTCACCATACCTGTCGTCGGCACCTCGGCCACGGCCCGCACCGGAAATTGCATGATCCCACGCTTCAGGCCTGGCAGCATGACCATCGCCGCCTCTGGCCTCGCCGCGCCGAATGACCGCCGTGTCACCATGCGAACGGAAGAGGATCACCACCTCGCGGTCGACAATAAGGTGCAGCTTAATATCTATGGCATTCAGACTTTGCCTCAGCCCGCTGACCTCATCGTCACCGTGGATACCGTGGTCGATTTGAAGACCTACACTTTCCTCATTTCCAGCGCCATCAGTGGCTGGAACACCAGCCAAGGCAACAACAGCGTCTATCAGTTCCCACTGCTCTCTCAGCCCCTCACTCGCAGCGGCACCATCCAGTCTCGTTCCAGCACCTACCAACTCGGCAATACCGATGGCACACTCGAGCAGTCCCCCGTCAATCCAGACACCGTGTTCAACTACTTCTTGCCAGACTACAAATTCCCCGGCTCTCTCGCCTCCCAGGGCATCACCACCCCCGAGTTCCAGCTCACAGCGGAAACCACCACCGTCCGCCAGGCCAACTTCCTCTACGACGGCATCTTTAATCCCGGCACCACCAATGGCTGGAGCAGCTTTTCTTCCGGCAATAACGCGGTCAGCATGGACTACTCAAACTGGATCACAGGGAATGCCACCGCCAGCCTCGGCCTCGGTGCCGCCACGATCAATACCGTGCCTTGGACGCACAATCAGAACCTCACCACGCTCATCAATCACATGAGTGTGCTCCTTACCTCCGATCAGCTCTCCACCAGCACCAAGAGCCGCATTCGGAACTTCGTCAGCCAGCCCATCGCCTCCATCACCACTGGCAATCCTTGCACGGTCAATACCAATGGCCCGCACGGCTATACCACTGGACAAAGCGTCTGCATTAGCGGCGTCGCTGGGGGCACCTTCTCTGCTTCGGTCAATAGCAACTCCACCGCCCGCGTTATCACCGTGGTAGACGCAGACACCTTCACGATGACCGGCGTAAACTGCACCGTTGCCCCAAGTGCCGCGAATCTCACCAACGCCCATGCCTCTCAGGTCATCTATGACCAAGGTAATGCCAATCCTAGCGCCTCCGAGCGCCGAGATCGCTTCCGTGCCATCCTGCACCTCATCCTCACCAGCCCAGACTTCACCATCCAGCGCTAATTCATCCCATGAATACTCCCAACATCCTCACCCGTCGTAGTTTTCTCCGCCGAGCCGCCGTGCTCGGTAGCGCGGGTGCCTGCGCTGGCACCATTCGCGACTTCCGGCTCATGAATTCCCTCATGGCCGCGCAGAATCCAAATCCCAGCGGCCCCTACAAAGCCCTCGTCTGCGTCTTCCTCGGTGGTGGTAACGATTCCAACAACTGGATCGTCCCCACCGATAACACCACCTACGGCGAATACGCCGCCGCCCGTGGGAACCTCGTTCTCCCGCAGAGTTCTCTCCTGCCCTTGCGGACCGGCCCTCTCGGCACCGATCCCGCTTACTCTTACCAAGGCCGCACCTACGGCTTCCACCCGGCTTGCCCTCAACTCCAAACCCTCTTTGGAGAAAAGAAGCTCGCCATCGTGCAGAACGTCGGAACCCTCGTCCGCCCCACCACCAAGGCGAACTACAACTCCGGCCTCGCCGCCTACCGTCCACCTCAACTTTTCTCCCACAGTGATCAGGTTACTCAGTGGCAGACCTCCATCCCCGATCAGCCTCCGACCACCGGCTGGGGCGGTCGCGTCGCAGACATCTACAACTCGGTCGCCAATCCCTCCGGCAAGATTTCCATGAACGTCTCCATCGCAGGAGCCAACACCCTCGAAATCGGCAATCTCGTCTCCCAATACCACGTCGCCACCACCGGAGCCGTCACCCTCAGTGGCGGAGCCATGATGAGCGGCAGCGGAGCACGCGTCAAAGCCATGAAAGACATCATGGCCCTCAGCAACTCCAACCTTCAGCGCCAAGCCTACGCCAGCGTACTCGACAGTGCGATCAAAGTCGGCGATCTCCTCAACAGCAACATCACCGCCAAGGCCGATCCTACCGACAGCCCCCTAGGAGGTTACACCAATCCTCTTCAGGTCACTGCCTTCAATGGCGGTCAAACCTTCAAATGGCAGACCGGACTTACCGGCCTCTACAACCCAGCTTTGACCGGCTTCACCGACGGCCTCGGCGGCTTCCCTAACACCTCGCTGGGCACTCAGCTCAAGATGGTCGCCCGCCTCATCGCCGCCAACGGCCCGACCGGTTTCGACATGAAACGCCAGATTTTCTACGTCACCGCTGGCGGCTGGGACACGCACACCGCTCAGGTGGATGGTCCAAACTTCACCAATCAGCCCACCAACACCGCCGGCACCCACTACGGCCTTCTCCGCCAGGTCAGCGAAGCCATGTTCGCCTTTCAACGAGCCATGGAGCAGCTCGATGGAGGCAACCCCGCCAAGCCCTACTCCACGGGCGTCACCGCCTTCACCGCCTCGGACTTCTCCCGCACCTTCCCCTCCAACAGCCAGGGCAGCGACCACGGCTGGGGTAGTCACCACATCATCGTTGGCGGCTCCGTCGATGGCGGCAAAATGTTCGGCAAGCTCCCTACCTTCGCTATCAACGGCCCCGACGACACCGGCACCGGCCGCTGGATCCCCGGCCTCTCCGTGGACGAACACACCGCCACCCTCGCCCAGTGGTATGGCCTCGACTCCAACGAAGTCACCGGCCTTCTCCCCAATCTCAGCCGCTTCAACACCTCCTTCGCCACCAAGTTTATCGGCTTCATGAAACCCGTGTGACCTGCGTCGGCCTAGCTTGGGGTTCAAAACCTCAACCATCAACCATCGGCTGCTCAACAAGCGAGTCATCCATGCTCGCGGCTCGCGTCACCACGAGACACATCGCTTGATGGACGATGCGCAAACATGCGAATGCCGAGTTCGAGTTTGAATCCAAGCCTCCACCATGAAAAACTCCCTCTGGAAGCTGCTCCTGCTCTTCGGCCTCACCGCAGCCATCTACTGGTTCGCCCGCCCGTCAGCACCTGGCACCCCCGAAACGCCCGAAGCACCTCCCAGTGCCCCGCAGGCCGCTAAACCACCGCAAAAAGCCGCCACAGTCACCGCCCCCGCAGCGCCAGCACCCATCACCAGCCCCGCGCAGGTTCAGGCCGTCCTCACACCTGCACAGCCAGGCACCTTCAAGCGAATCGAAGCCCCGCCACCACCGCCAGTCAAAATCCCCGCTGGCTACCAAGACCCGCCCACCGAAGCCGCCCCCGCACGTCTGGAAGGCGAAGAAATCGCTCTCAACCTCCGCAACTTCAGCCAGCGCTTCGGTGGAAATCCCGTCGGCACCAACGCCGAAATCACCAAGGCCCTCAACGGTGGCAACAACGCCGCTGCCAACTACCTCCCCTCTTCCCGCCGCATGAACGACGCTGGCGAACTCCTCGACACCTGGGGCACCCCCTACTTCTTCCACGCCAACTCCGCCACCGAGATGGAAATCCGCTCCGCCGGCCCCGACAAGATCCTCCACAACGCCGACGACATTGTCACGAAGTGACATTCGTCATTCGTCATTCGTCATTCTCTTCGCCAGCCCCTCATCCGTCAGCGTCTTCAAAAACGCCACCACACATCGTTTCTCCTCCGCCGTGAGCTTTAGGCCGCCATCCGGGTGCTTCGCGAGATTCGGGTCCAGCGTCTCCGTGCGTTGTACGCCCTCGCTGTAGTGATCCAACACGGCTTCCAGCGTCGCAAAACGGCCGTCGTGCATGTAAGGAGCCGTCAGAGCAATGTTTCGCAGGCTCGGCGTCGCAAAGGTGCCCTTATCGAGCGCCGCGCCCGTCACGCGATGCCTTCCCGTGTCTTCGCCAATCGCCAAGCCATTGTTCCGAAACGCATGGTCGCCGAAAAGCGCCCCGCCGTGGCAGTGGAAGCAATCCGCTCCCATCGTTCCCAGCCGCGGCTCACGCTCCATCATGAAAAGCTCAAAGCCACGCTGCTCATCCGCCGTGAGCTTCAACTCACCACGCTGCGACCGGTCAAACTTCGACTCATGCGAGGTCAGCGTCAGCAAAAACGCCTCCAGCGCCAACCCCAGCCGCTCCGCCGTCACGCCCGGCGATCCAAAAGCCTCCGCAAAGTCCTTCTCCAGGTCCCGCAGCTTCAATACGACATTCTCCAGGCTCTCATCCATCTCGCGATGATCCACGATCGGCATCAGCGCCTGCTGCCGCAGACTCGCCACACGCCCATCCCAGAAAAACGACTCCTTCCACGCCAGATTGAAGAGCGGCATCGCATTCCGATCTCCCGTGCGACCCTCCATACCCACACTAAAGCGCCGCGCATCACTCAGCCCCTTCTTCGCATCATGGCAGGAAGCGCACGAGATCGTCCCATCGCGTGAAAGCCGTCCATCGCCGAATAGCCTCTTCCCAAGCTCCACGCGGCTTTTTGTCAAAATCACGTCTGCAGCCAGTTTCGGCTGCGGAAAGCCCTTCCCAATGCTCAGCGACAAGCTCTCGCTTGCAGCCATCTTCGACTCCGAAACCGCCTGAGCAGCCTCCACGGCCTTCAACACAAACGCCTGAGCCAAATTCGCCTTCAGCTTCAGTGCCAGCGCATCACCCTCACGCGCATGCGTCGCCGTGCCATCCTTCGCAAAGCACACGCCCTTCAAAATCGACGCCACATCCATGCCTACACGCACCTCCGTGGTCCCACTCACCTTCACCCCCCCCTCCAACACGATCTCCGTGCGAAACGGCACACGTCCCAAATGATACGCGTAGCCGCTCATCTTGCCCGCTGCATCGCTCCACATGCCTTCCAGCGCCAAAAAGATGTAACCACCCTGCCAGCTCCAGTGCAGACCATTCACCCGAGGATTCAGCGCATGATCCGGCCCACGCGTCGCCGGATCACGACCATTCTCCACCTCATCCAGGCCCACAAAAAAACGCAGCGCCGCATACTCACCCTCCGGCACCTTTGAAAACACTGCCGCGTCCCGCTTCGTCGCCAGATTCATCCACGCCACCGATTCCGTCACCTCCACCCAGGTCCCATCCTTCTTCTTCAAAGCCACCCCGCTCACCAGATAACTCAGCCGCGTCACCGACCATGTCTCCCCCGCCGCATCCGTCATTTTCGATTCATTCAGCCGCAGCCCTTCATGATCCATGACCAGCCGCAGCGCCGCCGCCTCGCACGAGGCCGCTGCTGCGAGTGTCAGAAGCATCCGAAGAAACCAGTTCACACACGCATGTTCCGCGCATTATCCTCTATTGTCTATTCCCATCCTCATGCGCCTTCTATCCTTCCTCCTGATCTCCACGGCCCTCTTCGCAGATGTCGCCGTGCCGCCGCGCATGCTGGAGCCAGCCACCGCTGAGGAGGCTTGGAATGTCATCCGGCTCGCCGCCACGAATGTGGATCGGCTCATCCAAGAAAAACGCCCGTTCGAAGTCACGCCGCAAATTTCCCTGCTCAGCCCCGCCTTGCGCACGCTCGCCCGCCAGACCGTCAAACCCGGCACCGAAGCCCTCGTCGAGAGACAAAGCACCCAGGCCTTCCAACTCGTCAATCTCATCGCCCAAAACAGCCTCTCCGAAAACATCGACGCCCTTCCGCCGGCCTTTGAAAAACTCCGCACTGCGCTCGACGACATCGCCAGCGGCTTCGACCCAGCTGTCGTCAAAGCCGAGATCCACCACTGCCTCACCCACAGCGAGTGCCTTGGCAAACCCGGCGACAACTGCCCGCAATGCCAGCAGCCACTCCTGCTGCGCCGCATTCCCTACAGCTTCGTCCACGCCCGATCTGAAAAGCCCACCATCCGCCTCAGCATCAGCCCCCAATCACCTGCCGAGGCCGGCAAAGAACTCACCCTCAGCGCCAAACTCGAAACCCTCGACGGCCAGCCCGTTCTCGAAAACCAGCTCTGGCTCATGCACACGCAAAGCGTGCAGTTCCTCATCACCGGCCCACGCCTCGAAGACTTCCATCACCTCACCGCCAAGCCCGCTGCCACACCCGGCAGCTACACCGCCACCTTCACCCCTACCCTCAGCGGCGCCTACCGCGTCCGCGCCGGCCTCACGCCCGCCAGCACCGGCCTCCCTGAGTATCCCGCCGTCGATCTCCAGGTCGCGGGCAATGTCACCGGAGTCGCCCAGTCCTCCCCACCCGGCATGAGCAGTCAGATCGATGGCTTTCGCTTCAAGCTCAGCGTCGCCGGTGACAAAGGCCTGCTCCTGCGCAGCGGCCAGCTCCAGATGCTTCAGCTCACCGTCACAGACGCCGCCGGGCAGCCCGTCACCCGCGTGGAACCGTTCTTGCAAGCCTTCGCCCATCTCCACGCCTTTTACGAAGGCTCCGAAACCCTTCTCCAGCTCCACCCCACCGGTGGCGACATCCTCCGCGACGACATTCACGGCGGCCCCACGCTCTCCTTCAAAATCCATTCCCCCCAGCCCGGCCCCCTCCGTCTCCACGCCCTCCTCCGAATCGACGGAAAACTCCTTCAAGTCCCCTTCACCCTCCAGGTCCGTCCTTGAACCCGTCCCGCCATGCGCCGCCCGAATTTCCTTCTCGTCCTCCTCGCGCTCGCCATCGCCGCCTCCATCGTTTTTTGGCCTTCGCGGCTCCCGGAACCAAACAAAACCACCGCGCCCCCTGCTCCACCTCCCGCCGCCCAAGTCAGCGACCTCGGCAAGCCCGCCGACCTCTTCTACACCGCTCTTCAGCCCGGCCAGAAGCCTGAGATCGACGCCGCCAACCACCACAAAGCCAGTCAGCTCAACTCTCCCGGCCAATCCATCCAGGAAGACCTCCAGATCGTCGCTGAGTTCGTCGATCTGATCCACAAAGCGGGCCTCAATGCCTCCTTCGGCGACAATGCCGACATCACCGCCGCCCTCACCGGCACGCAATACGCCGGGCAAAAGGGCCATCTCTTCCCCCGCCAGCACAACGCCCTCCGCGGCGGCCAGCTCGTCGATCGCTGGGGCACGCCCTTTTGGTTCCACGCCAACGGCCCCGGCCAGCTCGAAATCCGCAGCGCCGGCCCGGACAAACAACTCTTCACCCCCGACGACATCTCCCACAACCCCAGCCCTCCCGGCCTCGGCGTCACCCCCGCCCAGCCCTGAGTTCGTCGTTTGTAGTTCGGGCTTCAGCCCGTCCGGGGCCTTCCATTCGCGGCCTCAAGGCCGAACGACGATCTTTTTACCCTTCCCCATTCGCGACCGCTATCATTCCCTGGCGGCATGCCTGAGATCAAAACCGCCTGTGGCAGACTTTCGCGACCGACCCTTCACCTTCGACCGCTAAAAGCTCACCGGCTCCAGCGATCATCTGCCCATCACGGCCAAGATCACTGCGCTCTGACGCCGCCCCAGATTGCACCTTGCCTTGCACCTCTCTCCTTGCTAAAAAGCCTACCTGCCATGCCTAGCATCCAGTTCACCACCCCCAGCGGCTCCTCCGGCCTTCTCGAAATCAGCGCCGAGCGCATGTCCCTCGGCCGCGCCGATGACAACCAGCTCGTCCTCACCGATGACTCCGTCTCCAGCCATCATGGAGAGGTCTCCTTCGATGGTGCCGCCTGGATTTTCTCCGATCTCGGCTCCACCAATGGCACCAAGATCAACGGCGCTCGCGTCGAGGCCCTCCAGCTCGAACACGGTGGCTCCTTCACGCTTGGCGATGTCGAGTGCGTCTTCATCGGTGATGAAGAGGCCCCTGCCGCCGCACCGGCCCGTGCAGCCTCCCGCACCGTCTCCAGCGGAGGCTATGCCGCCACCGCCTATGATCGCAGTCTCCGCACCGGCTTTGGCCCCAAGAAAGTCGTCAAAGGCTCCAGCTCAGCTGGCTTGATCGCCCTTGGCTTCCTCGGCCTCCTGGCCTCCGGCGCGGCCTTCTACTTCGCCTCGCAGCTCGCTTAAAGCATCATGCGATGACGGATCAGCGATGAGGAATGGCGTGTGCCATAGCGCCCACGCGTCCCCACGCCTTCGCCTCCAGTCTGTTCCCCCTCTCATTTCTCTTCCCCCCAAAAAAACCATGTCCAATACCATCGTAGTCGGCGCCCAGTGGGGCGATGAAGGAAAAGGCAAGATCGTCGATTTCCTCACCGAAAAGACCGACGTCGTCGTGCGTGCCGCAGGCGGCAGCAATGCAGGCCACACCGTCATCAGCAACGGCCAGAAATACATCCTGCATCTCATCCCCAGCGGCATCCTTTGGGAGGACAAGCTCTGCATCATCGGCAATGGCGTCGTCATTGATCCCTTCGGCCTTCTCGAAGAAATGGCCAAGCTGCGCAGCCAGGGCGTGAAGATCAGCGCCAAAAATCTGCTCATCAGCGAAACCGCCCACCTCGTCATGCCTTACCACAAGGCGCTCGACCGTGCTCGCGAAGCTAAACGCGGAGCCAAAGCCATCGGCACCACCGGACGCGGCATCGGCCCGGCCTACGCCGACAAAATCGAGCGCAACGGCCTCCGTGCCATCCTGCTCACCCAGCCTGAAAAACTCGCCATCGAACTCCGCGAGCGCATCATCAGCAACAACGAATTCATCGTCGCCGCTGGCATTGAAGCCGTGCCGGTCGAAGAAACCGTGGAGAAAGTCCTCGCCGCCGCCGCCACGCTCGCCCCGCACATCACGAACACCGTCGTCGCCTGCCACGAAGCCATCCAGGCTGGCAAAAACCTCCTCTTTGAAGGTGCTCAGGGTACCTACCTCGATATCGACCACGGCACCTACCCCTTCGTCACCAGCTCGAACACCACCTCCGGCGGTGCTTGCACCGGCTCTGGCGTGCCCCCGCGCATGATCGATAAGGTCGTTGCCGTCTGCAAGGCCTACACCACCCGTGTCGGCAGCGGTCCCTTCGTCACCGAGAATGACGCCATCGGCGACATGCTCCACAACATGGGCCGCGAATTCGGAGCCACCACCGGCCGCGCCCGCCGCTGCGGGTGGCTCGATGCCGTGCTTCTGCGTTACGCCGTCATGGTCAATGGCGCGGATGAACTCGCCATCACCAATCTCGACGGTCTTGATGGCCTCGACGAAGTGCAGATCTGCACCTCCTACACGCTGCGTGGCCAAACGCTCACCTACCCGCCCAGCACCATCGAAGACATCGAAGCCTGCGTGCCCGTGTATGAAAGCCACCCCGGCTGGAAGACCGATCTCAGCCAGATCAAAAACTTCGCCGACCTTCCCCCGCTCGCGAAGAGCTACCTCAAGCGCGTGGAAGAACTTACCGGTGCCCGCATCAGCCTCCTCGGCATCGGCCCTGCTCGTGAGCAAACGCTCGTCGCCTGAACCCGATGAAGGTTTACGCCTACCAAGGCTGCTCCACCTGCCGCAAAGCCCTCACTTGGCTCAAAAGCCATGGCATCGAGGCTGAAGTGCTGCCCATCCGCGAGACGCCACCCAGCGTCTCCGAGCTTCGAGCCACTCTCCAGGCACGCGGAGGCGATCTCCGCGCCCTCTTCAACACCTCCGGCCTGGATTACCGAGCCATGGACATCAAATCCAAGCTCCCGTCCATATCAGTCGATGACGCCCTCACCTTGCTTTCCAAGCACGGCAATCTCGTGAAGCGTCCGCTCCTCGTCGATGCGAAGGCTGACATCCACCTCGTCGGCTTCCAAGAAGCCGAATGGGCCAAAGTGCTCACTTAACGCAGCGATCTGGCGAAGCAAAGTTGCCATCTCGCTCCGCGAGATGAGCTGGGCGCGCGACCATCTCAACAGTTCATGAACGGCGAGCATTCCGCCTGCTCACGAAAACCTGTGCATGGTTTCCAGCCACGCCTCAGCGATCTCAAACAATCTCCACGCTCACCTGCGTGGAGCTGTCCATCTCGCCGATGACTTTCGCACCGGGGCTGCTGGCGAGGGCTTTGTCCACCTGATCGGGGGACACGATGGCCACCCAGCCGAGACCCATGTTGAAGGTATCAATGGCGTCCGACTTATCGGCGTGACGCAGCACTTTCTGGACGACGTCGTTTTCCCAGAACGGAATGCTCAGCTTCGCTCCGAGGCCGCGCTTCAGGAACATGCGACCCAGGTTTTCCGGCAAGCCACCACCCGTGATATGCGCCATGGCCTTTGGCTTGATGCCAGCGGCCTTGAGTGCGGCGGGCTGCTCGTGATAAAGCAGCGTCGGGCTCAGCAGCAAGCGCATCTCGTCCTCGCTGAAGGTGAGGTTTTCCTTCTCGATGATGCGGCGCACGAGGCTGAAGCCGTTCGCGTGGAAACCGGCGCTCTTCCAGCCGATGAGCACATCCCCGGCGGCGATGGTACCGGGATCGAGCAGGTCTTCTTTTTCGCAGGCACCGATGGCGAAGCCGCTGAGCTCGACCATGCCTTCGGGCACCATGCCGGGCATTTCAGCCGTCTCACCGCCCGCGAGGATGCAATTGCACGCCTCAAGGTATTCGGTCATGCCGGCGATGATGCGCGTGATCTGCGTCTTTTGGATCTTCGGAATGCCCACGTAGTCGAGGAACATGATCGGATCAGCCCCGGTGGTCAGCACGTCATTCACATTCATGGCGACGAGGTCTTTGCCAGCGGCTTCGAGCTGGTCGTGCTTGAGCAAAAGCTCGATCTTCGTGCCCACGCCATCGCAGCCGGTGAGGATCATAGGGTGCTTATAACCACTGAGGTCATAGGCGGCGGCGAAAAGGCCAAAAGGGTTCGCCAGCTTGCGATTCTTTTGAGTGCGCTTCACCAGCACGCCGATGTCATCGACCAGCGAGGCTGCTTCGTGAATATCGACTCCGGCTTGTTTGTAGGTGTGGGCGGCGGCTGGGGAACTCATGGGGCGGGGCGTTTAGCCCGGAAGACGGGGTGACTCAATCAGAAACTCACCCGGCGCTTTTCCTTTCCCCTGCCCCGTGCCATGCTCCGCCCGCCATGCCCTCCGCCCTCGCCATTTTTGCCCATCCTGACGACATCGAATTCGTTGCCGCCGGCACCCTCCTTCTGCTCAAAGAACGCGGCTGGGACATCCACTACGTCAATCTGTGCAGCGGCAATGGCGGCAGCGTCCAGATGGACGGCCCCACGACGGCCAAAAAACGCCTCGAAGAAGGTCGCGAGGCCGCCCGCATCCTCGGTGCCGCCTTTTATCCACCCATCTGCGATGATCTGGAGCTCACCTACGATGTCACCTACCTCCGCAAAGTGGCTGCCATCGTCCGCGAAGCGCAGCCCAGCATCGTGCTCACCCATGCACCCTACGACTACATGGAGGACCACATGCAGGCCTCCCGGCTGGCGGTGACAGCGGCCTTTGCGCATGGCATCCCAAATTTCGTCACCGATCCCCAGCGCCCGCACTACTCGCACGATGTCACCGTGTATCACGCCATGCCCCACGGTCTCTGCGATCCGCTGCGGCAGAAGCTCCAGGCCAGCTCCTATGTGAACACCGCCTCTGTCCACGCCCAAAAACGCGAGTCATTGGCCGCTCACGAAAGCCAAAAGCACTGGCTCGATGTCTCCCAGGGCATGGATTCCTACCTCGTGAGCATGAATGAAGCCTCACGGGCGGTGGGAAAACTCTCCGGCCAGTTCGAATTCGCCGAAGGCTGGCGCCGCCACCTCCACCTCGGCTTCTCCGCCGCCGAAATCGACCCACTCAAGGACGCCCTTGGCGATCTCTGCCTCATCAACGACGCCTGCGAAGCGCAACTCGCCACTCCGCGCTAAGGAATCTTCACCAACTTGAAACTTGAAACCTGAGGCTTGAACCCCAACCATCCCGCCCGCATGAAAAAACTCCTCGCCCTCCTCGCCGCAGCCCTTCCGCTCATCGCCGCCGCTCAGGAAAATCCGCCGCCAGTAGCCCCTCCCAGCGCCGAGCAGCTCGGAGATGCCAAGCTCTCCGAGGCCGATCAGCAGAAGCTCGGCAAAATCTTCCAAGACGTGCAAGAGATGCGGAAGCAGAACCGCTACACCGATGCCGTCGCGAAGCTCGATGAAGCCGAAAAGATCTCGCCCAAGAACGGCCTCGTCTTCACCATGCGCGGGGACATCTACCTCGCCCCCCGCCGTCGTGATTTCGATCTCGCCAAGGAGCAGTTCCTCAAGGCCAAGGAACTCGATCCGCAAAACGCCGGCCCCGCCTTCAACCTCGCCGAGCTCGAATTCGCCCGTCACGATTTCCCCACCGCCGCCGCCGCCTTTCGCAAGCTCGTCACTGATTTCCCCAAGCTGCCGCAAGTCATCCGTCACCTCGGCATCTCACGCATCGTCATCTGCGAGGCCCGTCAGAAGAAATTCGACGAAGCTGAAAAGCTCATCAAAGAGCACTTCACCTTCATGGACGACACGCCCGCCTACTACATGAGCAATGCGGCCATCTCCTTTTCCAAGAAGGACGAAAAAATGGCCCAGGAGTGGATGCTCCGCGCCACCAGCATTTTCAAAGAGCACCAAATCGGACCCTACATTGATGCCTTCAAAGAAATGCGCTGGCTGCCCGATGTGGATTACCAAGCGCTCCCCGATCCCTCCGCTGGCAAGTAACTCGTGAACTGGCTCATCGCAGCGGACACCGGCGGCACCTTCACGGATTGCTACGCTCTCGACCCGCAAGGTCGCGAATCCCGCTGCAAAGTCCTCTCCACCGGCCATCTCCGTGCCACGCTAAGTAATCGGGGCATTCCTGCCCCGGCCGAAGGGGCCAGGAATGGCCCCGATACCACTTTCTGCCTCTCCGGCCTCCCGCCGCTCCCCAGCGGCCTTTTGCGCGGCTTTTCCATTCGCAGCCTCACGCATCCCGAATCACGCCAAATTGTCCAACACGACGAAAACGGCCACATCACCCTCAATTCGCCTCCACCGGCCGAATGGCACGCGGCAGCACTCGTCGAGCTTTTCACAGGCGAAGAAGCTCCCGTGCTCGGCGCACGCATTTTGACCAACACACCGCCCGGAGTCGCCTTTCCGCCGATGCAGCTCCGCATCGCTACCACGCGGGCCACGAATGCCCTGCTCGAACGAAAAGGCAGCCGCATCGCCCTTTTCATCACCCAGGGCTTCGGAGACCTCCTCCACATCGGCGATCAACGCCGCGCCGATCTCTTCGCGCTGCGTCACGAGCCTCGTCCGACCTTTCACGAGCTTTCCTACGAGGTTCACGAGCGAATCAGCGTCGATGGCGAGGTGCTCACACCGCTCGATGAAGCTGCGGTGCGTGCTTCCGCGATCAGTGCCATCTCCAAAGGCATCACCACCGCCGTCATCTGCCTCATGCATGGTCACGCGCATCCCGCGCACGAGCTTCGCGTCGGTGAAGTCCTCCGCGAATGCGGCTTCACGCATGTCGTGCTCTCGCATCAAACCGCTGCCTTCGCCAAACTGCTGCCGCGAGCCCAAAGCACCGTCGCCGATGCTTATCTGCATGGTCCGGTGCAGTCGTTTTTGAATGCCCTACGCAGCGTCTCGCCCGCCATGCAGGTCATGACCAGCGCGGGCGGCCTCAAAACCGCCGCAGACATCCGCCCGAAGGACATGCTGCTCAGCGGACCAGCCGGTGGTGCCATCGGCGCGGCCAATTTCGCTCGACGCCTCGGCTTTGATCAAATCATCACGCTCGACATGGGCGGCACCAGCACCGACGTGGCCCGCATCGCCGGTCGTCCCGGCTATCGCTTCACGCAGGAGGTCGCCGGCATGAAGCTCCTCGCGCCTTCCGTGCACATCGAAACCGTCGCCGCCGGTGGAGGCTCGATTTGCCGCAGGACGCATCACGGCCTCGCCGTCGGCCCCGAGAGCGCAGGCTCGCATCCCGGCCCCGCGTGCTACGGCAAAGGCGGCCCGCTCACCATCACCGATGTGAATTTGCTCCTCGGCCGCTTCGATCCCGCTCAAGCGCCCATTCCTCTCGATGTGAACGCTGCTCGTGAACGCCTCCGCGAGCTTCACGACGGCACTCAAAGCGAAGAAGAACTCCTCCACGCCCTGCTGCGACTCGCCGTCGAGCACATGACCGATGCCATCCGCCGCATCAGCATCGGCGAAGGCTACGATCCCGCCGGTCACGCCCTGCTCGCCTTTGGTGGCGCAGGCCCGCAGCACGCCTGCGCCGTCGCCGAGAGCCTCGGCATCCGCACCATCCTCGTGCCGCAGCATGCTGGCATCCTCAGCGCCGTCGGCCTCCAAGAGGCCATTCCCGAGCGCATCGAGGAAAAAGAATACCGCCTGCCGCTCTCGGCCTTTTTAGATCAGTCCGATCCGTCAGATCCGACCGATCCAAACACCACGCACATCGCTGAACTTCGCCTCCGCGGCCAGGACACGCCGCTTCAGGTCGAATACCAAAACGCCCACGACCTCCCGCGTCTCTACCACGAGGCCTACCAGCGCCTCTTCGGCTATCCACCGCCCGCGAATCGCGAGATCGAGCTGGTCTCCCTGAGAACGATCACGCGTAGCGGAAAACGTGAGTTTTCCGCCGCTCCGCCCGCCGGAAGATTCACGTCTTCCTCGACGACCACCTCCCTTATCCAGGACGCCTTCTCCACTCTCGTCGTCGCTCCCGGCTGGTCCATCGAGCACCTTAATGATGTTGGCCACATCCTCCACCACTCCACCACTCCAACTCTCCACGCCTCCCTCTCCCGCGACCTCCTCCGCCACCGCTTCCACGCCATCGTGACGGACATGGGTGCCCTGCTCTGCCGCACCGCCATCTCCACGAACATCCGCGAACGCCTCGACTTCTCCTGTGCGCTGCTTGATCCACACGGACGACTGCTTTCGAGCGCCCCGCACATCCCAGTGCATCTCGGAGCCCTCGGCGAATGCGTCCGCGCCGTCGCCAAAGCGATCACGATGGAACCCGGCGACACCATCATCACCAATCACCCGGCCTTCGGCGGCTCGCATTTGCCCGATGTCACGCTCATCACGCCGGTCTTCGATGGCACTCAACTCATCGGTTACATCGCCAATCGAGCCCACCATGCCGAGATTGGCGGCATCACGCCCGGGTCGATGCCTGCGCATGCCACGCGTTTGATCGAAGAAGGCGTCGTCATCGCTCCACGACATCTCATTCGAGCCGGGAACTCCTGCTTCGATGAAATCAGCACCCTGCTGACGACCTCGCTGCATCCCACGCGCAATCTCGCCGACAACCTCGCTGATCTGCACGCCCAACTCGCTGCCAATCTGCACGGCGCGGAGCGTTTGAAAGCCCTCGCAGGCGATTCGCTGCTCGAAAACATGCAAAGCATCCTCGACCGCAGCGCGGAGGTCATGCGAGCTCAAATCGAACGATTTGGCTCGAAGGCCACCGCCATCGAAAAACTCGACGACGGTCATCAAATCGCCGTTTCGCTTGAAAAAACTGGGCGGGAATGCAATCCCGCCCTCCGCATCAACTTCACCGGCACCAGCGGCGTGCATCCGCGAAACCTGAACGCGACCACCGCCATCGTGCGCAGTGCCGTTTTGTATGTGATGCGCCTCTGGCTTCAAGAAGACCTGCCGCTCAACGAAGGCCTCATGGAGCCGCTGGAGATCGTTTTGCCCGTTTCGATGCTCAATCCAGCCTTCACCGGCGATGCAGCCAATGATCCCGCCGTCGTCGGCGGCAATGTCGAGGTCAGTCAGCGGCTCGTGGACACGCTGATCAAGGCGCTGGGCCTTCAGGCATGCAGCCAGGGCACGATGAACAACTTCCTCTTCGGCGGCGCCGGCTTCGGCTACTACGAAACCATCGCCGGTGGCTCGGGAGCTGGCGATGGCCACGGCGGCGCTCATGCGCTGCACACGCACATGACGAACACCGCCATCACCGATCCCGAAATCCTCGAAAGCCGCTACCCCGTGCGTCTTCGCCAATTTGCGATCCGCCATGGCAGCGGCGGCGCAGGTCAATGGCGCGGTGGTGATGGTGTGGTGCGTGAGTTTGAGTTTTTGCAGCCGCTGACGGTCAGTTTGCTCACGCAGCATCGTGTGGAGGCTCCGTTTGGGATGCAGGAGGGACACGAAGGACAAAAAGGACGTCAGCGACTGCTTCGCGATGGAACAGAAACTGAGCTCGAAGGCTGCACGAGCTTTGCCGTGCATGCCGGAGATCGGGTGATCCTCGAAACACCGGGCGGCGGTGGTTACGGCAGGCAGCTGGGCACACGCTCGGGCACGGAGCGGTCGTAATCGTCGCTGCTCAGGGCATCGAGAAAGTCGAGAATCGGCTCGTGATCTTCGGGGCGCAGATCGAGATGGCTCAAAAGCGGATCAAGCGGCGGCAGCGTGGCTTTATCACCTCCATCAAGAGTCTCGGCGGCATGATCCATGAGGTGGTCGTAGAACAGCATCACCTCTTCGAGCGTTCTTTGACTGCCATCATGCAGATAGGGCGCAGTGTGGCGCAGGTTGCGCAGCGTCGGCGTGCGTAAAGGCGGCCCGGAAAGCCCGATGGCATGGGGTTTGAAATCCGACAACATCGGCCCGCCATGGCAGAGCGCACATCCCGCCCGCTGAAAGGCCTCCATGCCGCGTTGCTGCGAAGCGCTCATTGCCGTGCGATCCCCGCGCATGAAGCGATCAAACGGCGTCTCCGGCGTGATCAACGTGCGCTCAAACGCTGCGATGGCATCCGCCACCTTCTCGACGGTGATCTTGCCGCCAAACAGCCGCACATACTCCGGCACGCCGCGAAGCCGCTCGATCATCTGCGGCACCGCCTCGGCCTCGGAGCAGCCATCACCACGCATTTCTTCGCGAGACCGGATCGGAGCCAAAACCTGCGCTTCGAGGCTTTCGACTCGGTTGTCCCAAAACATCGGCGCTTTCGCCGGTTCATGCGGCTGATCCAGGCGCAAGCCGTTGAAGGCCGCGTTCAGGATGGAAGGTGTGTTTCGCGTCAGCGTCACAGCCTCCATCGTTTCGAGTGGCTTTCGCTCCGGACCGAGGCCAATGGCCTGCACACCGAGCGGCGTGACTCGCCCATCCGCCCAGCCAAAACGCGGATGATGGCAGGTCGCACAGGCCACCCCCTGCGTGGCGGAAAGGATCGGATCAAAAAACAGCAGGCGGCCAAGCTTTACCTTCTCCGGCGTGTCCTGCGACAGTGCGGCGGACTTTGGCAGCGCACTCAACCGCGTGTCCGGCAGGCTCTCCCCGGCCACCACACTCGTGGCAGCCAAGGTGAAAACGAGCACGCAGATTCGCATGCGGCTTAATACAGCTCCACCGGCGACCTCTTGCCGTCTTCGACGCTGAGGTTTTTCGCGGCTTCCTCGCCGAGGGTATCGACGCGGAGCTGCCAGATATCGCGGTTGATGGCAGCAAAGCGGTCGAGGTCGAACTTATCGGGAGCCACGAGGCGTTTCTTGGTCCTCTCGATGCGCACGAGAGCATCGTGAAGCGCGGGTTCTTCGACGCCTTCGAGATGCTGGCGAGCGAGTTCTACCATTTCGACGCGGTGACAGATCATGACGAGGTCGTTTCCAGCGCGGACGGCTTCCTGGATGGCCTGCTCGAAGGTCACCTCATTCAAAATAGCGCCCATGTCGAGGTCGTCGGTCATGGCGAGGCCGTCGAAGGCGTATTGATGCCGGAGGAGCTTCGTGACGATGTTATGAGAAAGGCTCGCGGGCCAGCGACCACGGTCGGGATCGTAGGCGGTGTAGTTGCTGTGGCAGGTCATCACGCTGTCCAGCTCCGGCAGCAGCGCGGAGTAGGGTAGCAGTTCGCTCTTCTCCATCTCCTCGCGGCTCTTCGTGATGACGGGCAGGAATTCATGCGGATCACACTCGGCAGGACCGTAGCCCGGAAAGTGCTTGCCGCAGCTGAGGATGCCTTCTTTGCGCATCGCACGGTTGAAGAGCCCGGCGTTCGTGATGACCTGCTGCGGATCTTTGCCGTAGGTGCGGCCTTTGAGAGAATTGTCCGCCGCGTCGTCGTAGCTGATGTCGAGCACGGGACAGAGATCGAGATTGAAGCCGAACTGCCGCAGCACCTGGCCGGTGAGTTTGCCGTGGCGTTTGATGAGCTCAGGATCACCTTTGTCGCGCAGCGATTGCGCATTCGGCGGCTCCTCGCCGATCAAACGCAGCCGTGAAACGCGTCCGCCTTCTTGGTCGATGGTAATAAATGGCTCGATGTCCGAGAGGTCGCGCAGGTCATCGATGAGTTTGCGGAGCTGAGCCGGACTTTGGATGTTCCGGCCGAACAAAATAAAGCCGCCGGGCTGGAGCTTTTTGAGGCGGGCGGCGGTTTCGGCGTCGAGTTCGGCGCCGGGGACGCCCATAAGAAGGAGCTGGCCGAGGAGGTTGGAGGAGGGCATGACGGGTATTTGGGTGATTTTGGAGCCTATTTGGCGCAATTCGAAAGACTGTTCAGACGTATAGCAATGGGGCGAAATGCTGATTTTTCGGGCCGGAGGGGTGTCAAGGCTCGTTTTGCTAAAAGATTGATAAAAAACGAGAGGTTGAAGCTCTCAAACTTGCGACTCAGGGGTTCTTTTTGGAAAACAAGGCCACGCCGGTTGACGAGTGCGGCAAAAGTTTTTAATCTACTCATGTCTTCGAGGGCAACCTCGGGACCACGTTTGCAGCTTTCCTCAGCTCCGCATTTCGTGCCAACGGTCCTCATTCGTTGTTGGTTGCTGGATCGCCATGGAACCCTCCGGTGGAAACACCGGAGGGTTCTTCGTTTCAAGAACTCAAGCTCACGAAGTCCAATGCAAAGCTCGTTGTGCATGACTCTGTGAATAGATTGTGAGTTGGTTGTGGATGACTCGATCAACTCTCGCCGAGCTGCTTCGCCCACTCGATGGCTCGCAGCATGCCGGTGGCCTTGTTCACCGTCTCGCGATACTCATACGCCGGATCTGAATCGGCGACGACACCCGCGCCAGCCTGCACGAAGGCTTTGCCATCCTTCACCACGCAGGTGCGCAGCGCGATGCAGCTATCGAGATTCCCGTCGAAGCCGAAATAGCCAACCGCACCGGCATAGGCGCAGCGCTTGCTCTTCTCGCACTCATTGATGATTTCCATGGCGCGGACCTTCGGTGAGCCGCTCACCGTTCCGGCGGGGAACGTGGCACGCATCACATCGTAAGCCGATTTGTCCGGTCGGAGGCGGCCATCGACGTTCGAGACGATGTGCATGACGTGCGAGTAGCGCTCGATGACCATCAGATCGCTCACGCGCACGCTGCCATACTCGGCCACGCGGCCCACGTCGTTGCGAGCGAGATCGACGAGCATGATGTGCTCGGCACGTTCTTTGGGGTCGTGGAGCAGCTCATCGGCCAGCGCATCGTCCTCGGCATTCGTTTTGCCTCTCCAACGGGTGCCGGCGATGGGACGGATGTCGATGCGGCCGTTCATGCACTTCACATGCACCTCCGGCGAGCTGCCGACGAGGGCGAAGCCCTGCGGGAAATCCATGCAAAACATGTAAGGACTGGGATTCACATGCCGGAGGGCGCGGAAGAGATCGATCGTGCTGCCGCTGTAGGCCGTCTCGAAGCGCTGGGAGGGCACGCCTTGGAAAATATCCCCGGCGGCGATGTATTCCTTCATCTTGAGCACCATGCCCTCGTATTCCTCGCGGGTCGTGTTGCCGCTCGGTGTCGGGAGCTGCTCGTTGGTGATGGGGGCGAAGGCCTGGAGCGGCTTCGCGGCGAGCGGTCGCTCGAGCTTGCTCATCACATCCAAAATCTGCTTCTGCGCCCAATCGTAGGCGTTTTCGAGGTTCGCATGCTCGTCTGTGTGAACGTTCGCGATGATCGAGAGGCGGCGCGTGCGATGGTCGAAGACCAAAACGGTGTCCGTGACCATGAAAACCATGTCCGGCAGGCCAAGCTCATCCTTCGGCGGTGCTGGCAGGGTCGGCTCAAAGAAGCGCACCATGTCGTAGGCCAGGTAACCGACCGCGCCGCCATGGAAAACCGGCAGCGCAGGCGAATCGTGCGGGCGGAAGGGCTTCATCAGCGCCTCGAGTTCGGTCAGCGGATCGGATTGGGTGGTGTAGCTGCGCTTCTGACCACGTTCCTCGATTTCGATCTTCTTGCCGCGAGCGGTAAAGATGATGCGCGGCGAGCTGCCGAGCAGCGAGTAGCGTCCCGAGTGCTGCGTGAGCTCGGCCGATTCCAAAAGGAAGGCGCAGCGGCCGTCGTGGATCTTTTGGAAGGCCGAGAGCGGCGTCTCATAGTCCGCGGTCAATTCGGCGACGACAGGGACGAGGCTACCCTTTTCCGCGAGTGATTGGAAGGCTGGAAAATCGGGCTGAAGATGGAGCTTGGGCATGAGCGAGCCGGATTCTGCATGCAAAAAGCGAAACTGGCAACGGCTCAGGCGAGGTGCTTGCCGAGTGTGAGTTCTAGGTTCCGCTCGACGATGTCACCCATGCTCTGGCAGGAGTCAAAGCGGTGCGTCTGGTGATACTCGCCGAGTTCGGCGCGGAGCTGCACGACCTTCTCAAACGGCTCCACCGCGTTCTTTTTCATGCAGGCGAGCAGCGTGGCGATGCGCTGGTGCTCCGAAATGTAGCGGCGGGAGATCAGGCTGCGCTCTTCCTCCTGATACTGCTTCATGGTGGGGAAGTTAAGGCAGGTGGAGCAGAGCTGGACGATGGGATTGTTCTCTTTGAAGAACTGCGGCAGGTAGAGACTCTTCCGCCCCTCGTAGCTCTGCTGGTCAAAGTCGATGGCACGGACGCGATACTGCACCTCTTCGAAGTCCGGCGTCATATCGATGACATAGTTGTAGCTGCGCATGTCCCCCAGCAGGCGGATGAAACAGCGCTCGCTGAACTTCACGAACTCCTTCGCAATGCGCACGCGGTTCAAATCCGGGCGATGGAGGTAATCGCGCATGAAGACATCCCCCGGAATGCCGGCGATGTGCTCCTCCACCAGCGTGCCGCCGCGATGGACGAGGTAATTGATGCGGTTCGGCGAGAGCAGATGCTCCAGTTCCAGACCATACACGCGGGAGGCATCGGCTGTCTTGACGTAAAAGTGGTCGTAGTTGTCGTTGTATTGGTTCACCACCCGCACGCGAAAGGGGCGTGAGTTGCCAAACTCGCAGTAGTCCACCCGCTCCACATACAGATGCGGCACCGCGTGGTAATCCCCCGTGCGCAGGAGCGAGTAGATGCTCGTGAGCTTCGGATAAATCTCCTGCTGTACCTCGCGGGGGTAGAGCACACTGCTCCAGTAGGTCGCGTTGCCGTCTTTGTCGAAAAGCGGGTAGCTCTCGGAGAAATTGCGCAGGTCGTTGTAGGTCGTCGGCAACGCGTCGCAGCGGCCAAACTGGTCGAGATACTCGATCAACCCTTCGGTGACAGGGATGAAATTCTTCCGGCGGGTGATTTCGATCATGAGCTTCGGCGGAACAGCAGGCTTGATGCCCTTAGGCGATCTATTTCCTACTCGATGAGGTAAAGGATGCGCCCGCAGGAGTCGCAGTGTGTGAGCCCAGCGGCCTGCTTGAGGGATTGGATCGTGCTGCTCACCACTTTGACGTGGCAGCCCTTGCAGATGCCCAGTTCCACCGCCGCCACGGCATCTGACTTCTTGTTAAAGATGCGGGTGTAAAGCTCCAGCGCATCGGGATCGACCGGCTCGGCGAGCTTTTTCCGCTCCGCCTGAAGATCCGCCAAGCGGGCCTGAACGCCCCCCGCACGCTCATCGAGCGCCTTCAGCTCCACATCCACACGAGCCTGCGTTTCGGCCAGCTTGCCCTGCGCCACTTTGAGAGCCGCTTTGGCCGCTTCGAGAGCCTCCATCTGATCCAGCTCGCTGTCTTCGAGAGCGGAGACATCCGCTTGGTAGCGTTTGATCTCCGTCCCGAGGGCGGTGAACTCATCGTTCTTCCGCGTCTCGAACTGCTGATCCTGCAATCGCTTGATGCTGATCTGGCGGGTCTGAATATCGAGCTCGATGCTTTTGATCTTCACCTCGATCTCCTTCATCGCCTGCGTGGCCTTTTCGACGCCAGCGGTATCGCCAGCGAGCTGGGTTTTGGCCCGGCCCTGCTGCAACGGGATGTCTTTGAGTTCTTTTTGGAACTTCAGGATGCGCTGGTCGCGTTCCTGGACTTGGAGGAGTTGGGTAAGCACTTCGAGCATGTGGCCTCCATCTTGGCGGGAGCGGGGGGAAGAATCAACATTCAACATCGAACGTCCAACATTCAACGCCCAAGGCTCACCGTTCAACGTTCAACGTTGAAAGTTCGATGTTGAACGTTCCCCACTTTAATTCTTCGACGTGTCCACCGGCAGCGTCGAGGGCAGCGAGAATCTCGCCACATCCACCGGGCCGTTGTAGCCGGGAATGATGGCGGCGAGGCCCTTGTTCACGCTTTCAAAGTGGAAAAAGATCACCGCCCGGCCCTCCACCGAGCCGCTGCCATGATGGAAGCCATGCCCGCTCACGCGGAAGGTCTTGGCGGGCAAAAACGTCCGCATCTGGCCGGAGGCCCCTTTGATGACATGCCGGATCACGGCATAAAGCATCGGCGTCTGCACCATTTCGCCACTGGTGATGAAGGGCATGTCTCCGGCGAACTCCTCCAAAAAGTAGTGCAGCGCCTTTTCATAGTCCGTGGGATGCTGAAGACGCTCCAAAAGCGTGGCGAGATGATGCGCGGGATCTTTGGAGGCGTTGTTCATGGCTTGGTGACGGTGCTGTGGAGCGTGCCTTTGGCGAGTCGGGTGATGATCGGGCTACCAGCGTCGGCCTCATCGGGATCGGTGAGCACACGGCCATCGGCGGTGGTGGTATAGGAAAAGCCACGCGAGAGCACGGAGTCCGGCCCGAGATGACGCATCACCTCGTGACGCGAGGCTAGGCGGTCGGCGAGACGGTCGAGGCGGTGTTTGGCGGCTTGTTGCAAAGCGAGAGCGGCGGCCTGCACGCGATGCGCCACTTCCACGATCTGCACACGCGGATGACGCTCGGCCAGCACCTGCTGCTTCGCGGAGAGGTCATCTTGAAGACTGCGGAGATGCTCGCGCATGGCATCGCGCAGATGGGATTCGGCGTCGTCGATGCTTTGCTCGGCTTCGAGGAGCAAACGCTGCGGCTCGCGATGCAGCGGCCCCTTCTCGGTGAGATCGAGCACGCGCTGGTGATGCTCGATGATGGTCAGCGTGCGGTTTTGCAGCGTGCGGCTGGCGTTTTCGAGGGTGCGACGAAGCTCTGCCGCATCCGGCGTTAGCAATTCCGCCGCCGCGCTGGGCGTGGGTGCCCGCAAATCCGCGACGAAGTCTGAAATGGTGAAGTCAATCTCATGACCCACCGCCGAGATGACCGGGATGCGCATCACCGCGAGCTGCCGGGCGAGCACTTCCTCATTGAAGCACCACAAATCCTCCAAACTGCCGCCACCACGCCCGACGACGATGGTATCCGGCACCGGCAGCCCAAACTCCTCCGCTCGATTCAGCACCTGAAGGGCACGCACGATCTCATGCTCGGCTCCATTGCCTTGCACCCGCACGGGATACACGAGCACCCGCAGCCAGGGCGCACGACGGGTGAGAATGTTCAGCATGTCCTGGATGGCCGCGCCGGTGGGCGAGGTGACGACGGCCACGACTTCCGGGAAGCGTGGCACGGGCTTTTTGCGTTCCTGATCGAAAAGGCCTTCGGCATGCAGCTTGCGCTTCAGCGCCTCAAAACGGGCCTGGAGACCTCCCTGCCCTTTCATCTGCACCTGCCGCACGATCATTTGATACTGACCACGAGGCTCATAGACAGAGATTTCACCCAGCACCTGCACCTGCGACCCATCCACCAGCCTCGCTCCGGCCCGCGAGGCCGCGCCGCGAAACATCACGCAGGAGAGCTGCGAGCCCGCATCCTTCAGCGTGAAGTATTGATGACCGGAGCTTTGCAGGCGGTGATTGCTGATCTCTCCCTCCACCCACACCGTGCCGATGCGCCCCTCCAGCACCTCGCGGATCTCGCGGGTGAGCTGGGACACGGAAAGCACCTGCGTCTCATCGGTTTCGGGCATGCGCCGATGTGGCGTGGAATGCGCCGATGTCCAGTGCGGCGCACGCCCACCGGGGATTGCACTTTGACACTCGGAGGCCGCACCGCTAAAACTGGCGCTCCTTTTCCCCAACCCACGCATCCCATGAGCCACGCCAATCCTGCCAAAAAGATCATCAACGACCCTCTCAAGTGCGCCGACGAACTCTTCGACGGCCTCGTGCTCGCCTATGATGGCAAGGCACGCCGCGTGGGCACCCGCTCCATCGTGATGAATGACCTCCGCCCGGATGCCCCAGCCCTCCTCGTGGGTGGTGGTGCCGGTCACGAGCCGATCTACCATGGCCTCATCGGCAAAGGCATGGCCGATGGTGCTGCCGTGGGCGAAATCTTCGCCGCGCCTCCTCCTGACATCGTTCTCGAAGCCACGCAGGCCGTGAATCGCGGCAAAGGCGTCCTCTTCCTCTATGGCAACTACGCCGGTGACGTGATGAACTTCGACATCGGTGCCGAACTCGCCGCCGACGAAGGCATCACGGTCAAGACCGTCATCATCGCCGATGACGTCTGCTCCGCCCCTTCTTCGGAAAAGCACAAGCGTCGCGGTGTGGCCGGTCTCGTGCCGATCACGAAGCTCGCCGGTGCGGCCGCCGCCACCGTTGATTCCCTTGATGAACTGGCCCGCATCGCCCAGAAGGCCTGCGACAACACCCGCACCGTCGGCGTTTCCACGAAGCCCGGCAGCATTCCCGCCACTGGCAAACCCACCTTTGAACTCGCCGACGACGTCATCGGCCTCGGCATGGGCATTCACGGCGAAAAAGGCGTGGGCCTCATCCCGATGTGCAGCGCCGATGAACTCGCCGCGAAGATCCTCGACCTTCTTTTCGCCGATGACCTCGCTTTGAATGCGGGCGACGAGATCGTGTTCTTCGTGAACAGCCTCGGCAGCACGCACATGATGGAGCTGCTCATCCTCCTCCGCGGAGCCAAGCCCATCCTCGAAAAGCGTGGCATCAAGATTCACCAGACGATCGTGGACAACATCGTCACCTGCCAGGAAATGGCCGGCGTGAGCTTCAGCATCACGAAACTCGACGCCGAGCTGAAAAAGCTCTGGGACATGCCTTGCGAGAGCGTCGGCTACACCAAGCTGTAAGCCACAAAGCTCTCGATTGATCCTCAGCGGATGCCATGTGTCTTCGTCGCCACACGAACGAGGAACATGTCGGCCGTGATGTAGAGCGTGGAAAAGTCTTCACCGCCCCAGGCGCAGTTCGCTGTCGCCTGGCCGGTGAGGATGGAGCCGAGGTGCTTGCCGTTTTTGTCGAGGATCAGCACGCCGCCGGGACCGGTGGTCCAGAGATTGCCCAGGGCATCGACCTTCATGCCATCACAGCCGCCTTTGCGCTGCGGTGATTTGAGGCTCTGCGCATTGAAGACGACCTTCGCGGATGGATTGACAGAAGCCAGATCATACGAGATCACCCGCGTGTCCTGCGGATCAGAGACGGCCACATAGAGCGTCTTTTCGTCCGGGCTGAGGGCGATGCCATTCGGGAAGCGGATGGACTTGTCGATCAGCGTCACCTTGCCCGCCGCATCGACCGAGTAGATGCCGTGGAAGTCGAGTTCCGGTTGGTCGCTGCCCTTTTTGAGGCCGTAAGGCGGATCGGTGAAGTAAACGAGACCGCTTTTCGCGATGACGAGGTCGTTCGGGCTGTTGAAGCGTTTACCTTCAAAGCGATCCGCCAGCGAGGTGAAGCTCCCATCCTTCTCCAGGCGAGCCACACGACGCTCGCCATGCTGGCAGAGCACGAGCTGACCTTTGGCATCCACCGCGAGACCATTGCTCCCCTGCCCTCCCGCCCCGTTCAAACTGCCGCTGGGCTTCAAAACGACCTTCGCCTCCTTGTCACCTTCCTTCCAGCCGAACACCGTGTTTTCCGGCACATCGGAGAAAACAATTCCGCCATCCTTCCAGACGGGTCCTTCGCTCCAGTTGAAGCCGGAAGCCAGCACCTCGATTTTGGCGTCCTGCGCCAACAAGGCATCCAAAGCGGGATCGAGTCGCTCAATCGAACCCTGAAACGCGGGAACGGGTTCGGCGGCATAAGCAGCGAGGGCGAGGAAGGAGGCGGCGAAGGTCGGGAATTTCATGGCCCGCGTTTTTCTCCGAAGCCTGCCTCCGCGTCAAGCCTCACGACGTCCTTCACGACGAAGCTCGGTGATCCAGGCTGGTGCAGTCCCCTGCCCTGGCACGGAGCTATCCGGCTGGCGGCGGAGGCCAAACGCATGCTCCAGCACCCATTCGAGACCTTCCCAGAACCTCACGCCATCGAGCAGCGGGTTCAGCACATTGGTGATCGGGCAGTAATGCACTTCCTTGGGATTGGTATGATGCACCGCGTGATGTTGCGGCGTCTGCAAAATCCGACGATCTTGCAGCCACGAGATGAACAGCCCATTCTCACGCCGCGTGCGATGCGACCACTTATGAACCTCGTTCGCATTGCCAGCCACCATGGCAAAGAGCCACACATGCCACGTCAGCCTCCCGAGCATCGCCGCTGCACCGATGAGCAGTCCCATGACCAGCAGCAGATCCCAGTTGCTCTGCCACCACGAGTTCCGCGCCATGCGACGCGGCAGATGATGATGCAGCGTGTTTGGTTTGCCGATCAGGCGGCCCACCAGCGGTGTGTCCTCGCGGATGTAGGCATCCTCGGCCCAGTGAATGATTCCGGCGGCAAAATCGGCGGCAAGGATGATGCCTGCGGCTTGAAGGGAGATGGCGATGAGGTCGTTCATGACGCCCCACACCTATCCCGCGATCTCACCGGCAGAACATTGATCCTCCCGAAGCTGCCATCGACGATCTCAATGCAGCGCCTGACTCCGCCACGCCTTCCAGCAGGTGACAAAACCCTTCGCAAAGTCCTGCGGTCGAGCTTCGACCCACGCATCAATGTCCTCCGGCATGAACCACTCACCCGTGGCGATTTCCTCCGGCAGGTAGCGGATCGGCCCATCATGCTTCGCGAGGCGCAGCTCGACGAATTCATGATCCGTGTTGTCACCCGCCGGAATCTCCGCCGCCAGCTCCGTGGCCGTCACTTCGATGCCGATCTCCTCATTCAACTCACGAATCGCGGAGGCCGCGTAGGTCTCTCCGGCATCGAGATGCCCAGCGGCGCTGCTGTCCCATTTCAAAGGCGACACGTCCTTCAAATGCGAGCGCTGCTGAAGGTAAATTTTGCCGCGTGAGTTGATCACGAAGATGTGAACGGCCCGGTGCAGCAGCTTGCGTTTGTGAACCTCACCTCGCGTCTCCTGACCGATGACTTCATTGCGTTCATTCACCACATCGAAGACCTCGCTGGCCTTCTGACCGGCATCCGCCTCCGTTCGATTTTCATACCAGCGGGCAATCTGCACCCACTGCTCCAGCGAAAGCTCCTCCGCTCGCACCGAGGCGGCCACGCTGAGGGCCTCCACCAGTTCCTGCCAGCTTCGCGGCGGCTCGGGCAGTAGGTTCTTGAGCTGCTTGCGACGCTGCGAAAAGCCCATCCGCACCAGCCGATCAAACAACACGCGATCAAACACCGGCAGCGAGGCCGGATCACGCGGCGTGAGGCGAATCACCGCCGAGTCCACCTTCGGCCGCGGATTGAAAACCTCCGGCGGCACGATGCGCAGCATCTCCACGTCCCAATCTTTCTGCACCAGAAGCGAGAGTGCTCCATAGCCGTCATCGCCGAGCTTCGCCCCGAGGCGCTGACACACCTCTTTTTGCAGCATGAAGACCGCACAACCCACCGGCGAAGGCGGCGTGAGCCAGTGCTTCAAGATCTCACCACCCACCGAGTAAGGCAGATTACCGACCAACTTGAACGGCCCATGCCGAAACCACGGCCTCAAATCAATCCGCGTGGCATCCTGGGCGATTACCTCCACATCCTCACGACCTTCAAAACGGCGCTGCAACTCGGGTGCCAGTTGATAATCCTTTTCAATGAGCACCAGCTTCTTCGGCCTGCCAACGAGATGCTCCGTCAGCGCCCCCATGCCCGGACCAATCTCCACCACCAGCGGGGCATCATCCGGCTGGATCTGATCGGCGATCCACTTCGAGATGGATTCATCGACGAGGAAATTCTGCCCCATGCTTTTGCGTGGGGCGATCTCCGCGCCTTCACGGCTGCGCATCGTTCGACGAGGGGAGGTGTTCTTCATGTCCTGCGCATGGAGAGAGCGGGGAGACCTTGTCAAGATACGCACCGCGAGCATCGAGCGCTAAAATGTGGTGCAGCCGTCCCGGCTGCCATCAGATGAGTCCAGAGGACTCATCCACGTTGAAGCCCACCAAACATCACGGCATCACCAGCACCGCCTTCGTTCCCTTGCCTGCCTCACCGGGCAGAAGGTCGATGCTGCCGCCGTGAAGCGTGGCGGCTTCTTTGACGAAGCAAAGGCCCAGGCCGCTGCTTTTCTTGCCCGTATCAGGTCGCGGCAAAGAGTAAAAGCGCTCAAAAACTCGCTCGCGAGCGTAGTCCGGCACACCGGGGCCTTCGTCCTCGATCTCGATCACGCAGCGCTGCTCGAAGCGATAGGTTTTGACCTTCAACTGGCCGCCAGAGGGCGAGAAGTCGATGGCGTTTTGAAGCAGATTGCTCACCGCCAGCTCGATCAACCACGCATCGCCTTCCACGATAAGGCTTTCATCGATTTGCGGCTCAAAATGCACCTTCCGCGCTTGCGCCAGCACGGCCAGATGATCCCAGGCACGAAGGATGACCTCCTGCAAATTCACCGACTCACGCTTGAGCAGCGTCTTTTGCTTCTCCAGCGCCGCGAGATGCAGCAGTCGCTCCAGAAGGTCGCGAAGCCTTCCAGCCTCCGCACGGATGTTTCCGAGGAAACGCGTGCGTTTATCCTCCGGCACATCGCCATCCTGCAAAATCTCACTGGCACCCAAAATGGCCGCCACGGGGCTTTTCAGCTCGTGGGTGAGGCTTTGCACATAGCTCTCCACATACTCGCGGCCTTCCAGCGCATCCCGCATGTCCTCCAGTGCCGTGGCCAGTGTCTTCATCTGATGCCCCGGCATATCCGGCGGCAAAGAACGCTCGCCACGGCTCACCGCCATCGCATGCTGCGTGAGGTCTTCGAGCGGCTTGGTGGCCCACTTCGCGGCCAAGAAGATGCCTGCGAGCATCAGCAGCACCGTCGAGATGATGGACCACTTCAACCAGCGCTCCGTCTCCCAAACGAAAGCCAGCACACCACGCTGAGGCTTGGCCACGCTCACCATGCCGATCGTTTTGCCCTCCACCCGGATCGGAGCGCCCACAAACATCACGATGGAGAGAGGGTCATACGAATTCGTCCGGCTGCTGCGGGCCCCGTATTCGCCGTTCAACGTGAGCACCACATCGCGGCGATTCGAGATCGTGCCGGGCTCCTCCACGCCAGCGGAGTCAAACAGCACGCGGCGCTCGGCATCCGTCACATAGACGTGCATATCCACCTGCGTCTTGGTGCGGTTGTAGATCTGCGCATTCAGCTCCCGTGCCTGCGCAAAACGAATCGCGGTCTCCACCATGGTGGGATCGAGAACGCCGCTCTTGGCCTGTGAAGCGAGGATTTCAGCGAGAATGTTCGCCACATCCACCATCGGCTCCTCCGTGGCCTCCATGTATTGACGCTCCACCCGTTGAATGAGCTGCGAAAAGAGCACGAACAGCCCCACGCTGGCGACCAGCGCAAAACCAAGCAAAAAGCGGGCAGTGAGGCTCATCGTGGAATGATCTTTTACCAGCAGCCCGATTTCAAATCCAGCACCGCACGGCCCAGACAAGCCGGCACATCCGAGGCGCAGATGCCTTCACGACCCGCGATCTCTGCCGCACGACCGCAAAGCCAAGCGCCAAGCCCCGCCGCGTGATGCAGCGGCACGCGGCGGGCCGCCAGAGCCGCACACACGCCCGTGAGCACATCGCCCATGCCACCTCCCGCCATGCCGGGATGACCGGTGGAATTGAAGAGCGTCACCTCACCTGCGGTGGCGATCACCGTGCGTGCGCCCTTCAAAAGCAGCGTGCGTTTCGGCGCCGTCTTGACCAGCATCTCCGTCACCGTGCGACGATCCATCCCATGCCAGCCGGGATAGTTTGCCAGTAGCCGATCCAGTTCACCAGGGTGCGGCGTGAGCAGTCGCGGCAGGCCGTTCATCTCATCCATCGTCTCTGGATTCTGTGAGACCATCGTCAGCGCATCCGCATCCACCACCGTCGGCATTTTTGCCTGCCGCAGCACCTCCAGGACCTCGTCCTCGCTATCAAAACCTAGTCCGGGGCCAATCGCCAGCGCATCCGCCTTCATCTCCAAAGCCTCGCGATAGTCATCCACGCACTTCACCATCACCTCCGGCGGCACACGATCTGCGAGCAAATCATAGAAGGCCTTCTTCACCAGCAGTGTCGTCAAACCTGCGCCCGCCCGCAAAGCCCCGCGACAGGTCAGCTCCGCCGCACCGAGAAAACCGCGTGAGCCTGCGAGGATCACCACGCGGCCCGCATTCCCTTTGTGCATGTCGTTCGGCCGATGGGGCAGCCAGTGACGAATGCCACGCGGTGTCATCACCATCGCCGAAGCATCGCCTTGGATACCTTCCAGTTCGCTCAGCGGCACCAAAGCGAGACGTCCCACGTTTCGCTCCGCCCCATTCTCCACGAGCAGGTCTTTGATCTGCGCCACACAGGCCGTCACATCCGCCTCCACCGCATGCCTTGATCCGAGACCACTCGGCAGGTCCATCGCGATGATGCGGGCGTGGTGCTGCTCACGAAGCACCTTCATCTCCTCCGCCATCGCTACCAGCTCCGGCTTCATCTCCCCGCTGAAACCGATGCCCAGCAGTCCATCGAGCAAAACCAGCGGCCCGCGAGGAAAGGCACGCGTGCGGGCCTCCTCGATCACCTCCACCCAATCGCCCCAATGCCCACGCGGCAGTTCCTTCATCTCCGCCGCAGGCACGCAAAGCCTTCCAAAAACCTTCCAACCATCCTTTCGCAGTTCCCGAGCCGCCACCAGCGCATCGCCCGCATTGTTTCCTTTGCCCAGATACAGCACCAGCGATCCCGCCACCGGCTCAAACTGCCTCACCACCTCCGCGATCCCCTTCCCCGCCTCCTCCATCAGCTCTGCCGCCGAAACACCCCGCGCCATCGCGGCTTCCTCAAACTCTTGCATCTGCTGGGTGGTCACGATCATGGTGAGCCGAGTCTAGGCCGTGTTTTCGATCTGAAAAGCGTGGCGTTAGCAAAGAGAGCCGTTGCCCGCGAATCCTCTCGCTGTTCAGAGGGCAGAAGAAAGTGGCACAGGATTGTATCCTGTGCGTCTGACGGGGAACGAACAGGTTGGAAAACCTGTTCCACTTTCTCAGACACCACCTCAACCTTCCGCTTCTTTGAAGACCTTCAGCGCTTTGGCGAGTTCGGCGGATGAATGGCTGTCTTTGACCTTGGCGATGGCTTCCTGGACGAGTTCGTCGCAGCGTTCGTTGAGGTCATTGCCCGCGTGGCCTTTGACCCAGTGCCAGCGGACGGTGTGGCGGGCATTGGCGGCCTCGAGCTGCTGCCAGAGATCGGCGTTTTTGACGGGCTTCTTGGCGGCGGTGCGCCAGCCATTGCGCTTCCAGCCGGCGAGCCACTGCGTGATGCCGTTGCGGACGTATTCGGAATCGGTGTGGAAGTCGATGTCGCAGGCTTCTTTGAGCATGTTGAGCGATTCGATGGCGGCCATGAGTTCCATGCGGTTGTTCGTCGTGGCGGCGATGCCGCCGGTGATCTCACGCACATGCTTTCCATACTGCAACACAGCCGCCCAGGCTCCAGGGCCGGGATTTCCATGGCATCCGCCGTCGCTGAAAATGATGACCTTCTTCATGCCGCCTCCTCCGCCCAGGATTTCACGCGACGATCCAGCCAGAAGGGCACCAGAGGTAGCAGCGAAGCCACGAAGAGCATCGCCGCACGACCCAGCGGCCACGCGGCTTTTTGCATTGCCAGCAGCAGCGTGAGGCAGAAGGCCACAAACAGAGCTCCGTGGATGGAGCCGATGATTTTAACGGCAATCGGCATCTGCCAGAGGTATTTCAGCGGCATCGCAATGCCGAGCAAAACGAGGTAGGACACCGCCTCGGCGAGGGCGGTCCAGCGAAAGGCGTTCACAGCTTGTTGGCGCGTCATGGGACGGTGGGTAAACACCAAGCGACGCGGGGCTTCAAGAGAGGAATGGCCGCAAAAGAACGCAGAGATCGCAAAAGAGGCTTGGGGATAGATTTTCTTATCTCTGTGCTCCTCCGTGACCTCTGTGGTCGAACATGAAAGGGGGCAACCACAGAGCACCGAGACACACAGAGGCTTTGGTTCGTTTATGCGCTCTTTGCGATCCTTCGCGGCTATTCCCCTGCTTTCATCGCCGGATGAGCGGGGCGATTTGCAGGCAGCGCCAGGCTTCGCCCTTCACCCAGCCGTCGTCGTGGCGGAGGATGCAGCGCAGCGTGGAGGGTGGTGAGCCGCCAAGGTAGGTATCGGCTTGGATGAGCTGGATGGAAAGGGTGCCATCGGAGTGCAGCGTGATGGTTTGCGGCTTGTCGCTATCGAACCAGCCGTCCTCGGTGAAGACGATGAGCTTCTCCGCGTCGCGTTGGCTTTGTCGCAAGGCGGCACGAGCATCGGCGGGGCGGAGCGTGAGGGTGATGACGCGCCCCTTCTCGGAGGCCTCGGCTTTCCAAGCATCGCTCGTGCGCTCAGCGAGGACTCGCTCGGCTTCGAGAAGGCGGTGCCATTTCTCATTCGGCTCCGCACTCGCCGCCACAGGCAGGGTGAGGCTCAATTCCATGGCACCGGGATGGCAGGAGTTTCCGCAGCACATCCACACGGCCTTGCCGGATAGCGTGACCTCATCGCCGGGCTTCAAATTATCCGGCGGGGTGACCTCCGTGCGCAGCATGACATCGCGATCAAAGCCCTGCGCTTTGATTTGATACATGAGCGTCCTCTCAGGCTCGGGAAACACCAGCGGCCCAGCCTTCCAGCCCTTCGGCAGGCTCCAGTTCATCTGCGTGGGCACGCCGACGATGCCGGGAAAGCGCCAGTAAGTATGACAGCCGCGATCATGCTGAATCCAAAGGCCGACGGTGAAGGGCTTACCGGGCACCACAGCGACTTGCTCGGAGACGAGCTGGAGCTTGAGGCCGGTCTGCGCATTGGCAGCGAAGGGCCAAGAGCAAAGAGCGAAGAGAAGGAGACGGAAAGGCATGCCCTGAAAACGAGCCGCGATAGGCATTTCCGGCAACCGATTCAAGACATCGGCGGCGAGATGGTCAATTCACGCTCCACGAAGGTTGCCTCCGAGGATTTTGATTTTCATCGCACCGCTTCGAGAATCTCTTTTTTCGCCAACTCCCAGTCGAGGAACTTCGCCTTCCCGGACTCGATGGCCTCCTCGCGCCCATCCAGCAGGTCTGTTTGCCAAGCAGGCAAAGCCAAATCAACCTCAGCCGACCGCAGCAGGAGTTCATGAAGGGCGTTTAAAGGAATCATTTGCTGATGCTATTCGGATAGCGAGTAGAGATCAATACGCCGCATGCCCGGGCGTGCGGGCAAAGGGAATGACATCGCGGATGTTGGGCACGCCGGTGACGAACATGAGGAGGCGCTCGAAGCCGAGGCCGTAGCCGGCGTGGGGGACGCTGCCGTAGCGGCGGAGGTCGGCATACCACGAGTAGTTTTCGGGTTCGAGGCCCTGGGCGGCCATGAGGGCTTCGAGGATATCGAGGCGCTCCTCACGCTGGCTGCCGCCGACGATTTCGCCGATGCCGGGGACGAGTAGATCCATGGCTGCGGCGGTTTTGCCGTCGTCGTTTTGGCGCATGTAGAAGGGTTTGATGCCCTTGGGATAGTTGAAGATGGTGACGGGGCCTTTGACGTGCTCTTCGGCGAGGAAGCGCTCGTGCTCGGTTTGCAGGCCTTCACCCCAGACGACGGGGTTTTCGAAGCTGCGGCCGGATTTGAGCAGGATCTCGACGGCGTCGGTGTAGCTGATGCGCTCGAAGGGTTTTGCCAACGTTTGCTGGAGGCGGGCGACGAGTTCTTTGTCGATGAATTTGTTGAAGAACTCGAGTTCGTCGGGGCATTCGTCGAACATGGCCTGAACGAGGTAGCGCACCTGTTCTTCGGCGAGCGTCATGTCGTCGAAGAGGTCGTAGAAGGCCATCTCGGGCTCGATCATCCAGAACTCGGCGGCGTGGCGGGTGGTGTTGCTGTTCTCGGCGCGGAAGGTGGGGCCGAAGGTGTAGATATTGCCGAGGGCGCAGGCGAAGGCCTCGCCTTGAAGCTGGCCGCTGACGGTGAGGTAGGTGGGGCGGCCAAAAAAGTCCTGCTCGGGCTTCGTGGGAGTGTTGGGCTTCAGCGTGGTGACTTGAAACATCTCGCCCGCGCCTTCGCAGTCGCTGCTGGTGATGATGGGCGTGTGAACGTAGAAGAAGCCGCGCTCCTGAAAGAAGCGATGCACGGCGAAGGCCATCTTGCTGCGCACGCGGAAGACGCTGCCGAAGAGATTCGTGCGCGGCCGCAGATGGGCGATGGTGCGGAGGAACTCAGGCGTGTGGCCTTTCTTTTGCAGCGGGTAGCTCGCATCCGCTTCGCCGAGGAGTTTGACCTCTTTGGCCTGCACTTCCCACTTCTGTCCGGCGGCAGGTGAAGCGATCAATTCGCCGGTGATCTCGACGGAGGCACCAGTGAGGATGCGAGGGAGCAGATCGGCGGTCGGCAGCGTGGCATCGACGACGACTTGGAGGCCTTTGAAGCAGGAGCCGTCGGTGATTTCGAGGAAGGAGCAGGCTTTCGAATCACGCTTCGTGCGCACCCAGCCGCGGGCGAGGATGCTGGAACGCGGCTCGGAGGCGTAGAGGAGGTCTTTGATGGTCTCGGGCATGGTGGCGTGCATTTTCCGCCGGAGGGCGGATTCGCCAAGTCTTCTCCAAAAGAAAAGATCAGGCGACGAGCACGGGCTGGGCCTGCGAGACGCCGAAGCTGGAACGCGTGGCGAGATCCTGGGCGGGGGCACCGATGGCTTTGGCGAGGGCTTTGCTGAGGCCGTCGAGGGAGTAGGGCTTCAGCATGATGTCCACGGGCGGTGGGTGGCCTTGGCTGAGGATCATGAACTCATCGGGATCAATGATGAAGCCGCTGCAAACGACAACGGGGATGTCGGAATCGGCGGCGCGGAGCTGCTTGAAGGCCTCGCGGCCGCTGAGCTTCGGCATGTAGATGTCGAGCAAGATGGCGTCGATCTTTTCGCCGCCGCGCAGGCACATATCGAGCATCTGCTGGCCGTCGGCGGCCTCAATGACGCGGTAGCCGAGGAAGTTGAGCATGTTCGCAGCAATGGAGCGGACGGGCGCTTCGTCATCGACGACGAGGATGGTGGTCTGCCTGCCGAGCGGGGCGGTGACGGCGTTTCCAGAGGAGATATCCTCGCGAGGCTGATCGCCATTTTCTTCGAGCTGGCTGGTGCGGGGCAGATAAACACGGAATTCGCTGCCACGGCCGATTTCGGAATCGAACTCGATCCAGCCGCCGTGCTCGCGGACGATGTCCTGCGCGGTGGCGAGGCCGAGGCCGCTGCCTTTGGCGGCGTTTTTGGTGGTGAAGAAGGGTTCGAAGATGCGGTGGCGGTTCTCTTCGGAGATGCCGTGGCCGTTATCGCGAACGACGAGCATGACGAAATCGGCGGAGTCGCCTCCTTTGGGGCCTTTGGCGGCGCGGGTGACGTTTTCGACGGCGATCTCGATGATGCCGTTGTCGGAGGGAAGAGCGTCGCGGGCGTTGAGGCAAAGGTTGAGCATGACCTGCTGCACCTGGGCGGCATCAGCGAGGACGTGGGAGTCATCCATGCCGGCACACATCTGGATGTTCACCTTGGAATCGACGCTGTGCTTCAGGAGCTGCTGCAAATCGGCCATGAGTCGCTTCAAATTGACGGGCTTGCGGGCGGAGGAGCCGTTGCTGAAGCGGGAGTAGCCGAGGAGGCTCTTCACGAGATCCGCCGCACGCTGAGTGGCGTGCGTGGCGTTCTGTAGGCGGTCGCGGACGGCACCGGGGTTTTCAGGCGAGGTGAGCTCGGCGAGGGTGAGATTGCCACGGATGGTGGTGAGGAGGTTGTTGAAGTCGTGGGCGATGCCGCCGGCGAGCTGGCCGATGGTGCCGAGCTTCTGCGATTCGCGAAGCTGCTTTTCAAGCACGCGGAGCTGGGAGTGATCCTTCACCACCCAGATGCGTCCGACGATTTCACCGGCATCGGTGCGCATGGGCACGGTGCGAATGCTAAAAACGCCCTCGCCGTCGGCGGTGATCATGGGGTTCATTTGATCCTGGCCGTCGAGGTTGCTGGCGACGGATTGCAGCCACTCGGCAGCGGCCTTGCCATCGGCAAAGCGTTCGGCAAAGGCGGCCACGAGGCGGCTAGCATCGCGTCCGGCGATTTCTTCGACTGGTTTGCCGAGGAAGGCATCGAGGCGTCGATTCGAGGCGATGATGGAGCCTTGGGCGTCGATGACGGCCACGCCTTCATCACTGGCGGCGAAGAGGCCCTGGAGGGCGGTGAAGGCCTCGCGGAGGAGGCGCTCGGCATTGAGGAGGCGCTGGGCGGTCTGCGTGGCGTGCTGCTCGGCGGCGTTGAGGGCCTGGCGCTGCTTGGCGAAGATCATGTTGATGTCGCAACGGAGCTTCCAGAAGTCGGAGGGCAGCCATTCGGCGGATTGGGTATCCGGGGGCACGCCACGAAGCACCGCCGTGGTGCCTTTCATGACGGAACTGACTGGTTTAAGCACCCAGCCACCAATGAGGTAGGCGGCTAGGAAGACGCCGCCGCCGAGGACGATGCCGGTGACGCCGTAAAACCAGTCGAGCGGCTGGTCCATGAGCTTGGCCGCTCCCATGGCAGGCAGGAAGCCGAAGAGCCAGAGCGGGAAGAGCATGCGGAGGCGGAGGGAGTTCATAGGCAGTGTGGGTGGGTTCGGGAGGAGAGCTTGAGAATCAGGCCGTGGGAGCCGGGCTGGTAAGCGGCGGCGGCATCGAGGCACGAGCCCAAACGCGCCGCATGCATTGCTCGACGGCGGCTTCCAGATGCTGGGAAATCCAGGTTTCAAAGTCAGCCCGGAGAGCAGCCACCTCGGAGGAGGCCCCTGCGGAGGTACCGCTACGACTTTCGAGGCGCTCCAGACGATCGTTCAAGGCGCTGATGTTCGTGGCGGCGGAGAAGAAATCATTTCGCATCTGGTCCACCTGCCCGGCAACCTCACGCACTAGGAGCTCCGTTTCCGTCGATACGGCGACGGGAGGCGGCGGTGCATGAAAATGGGTCGTGGGAGCTTGGCCGAGCGACAGGTAGGGCTGGCCATTGAGCGGCGGAGCCTGCATCTGCGGCCGTGGGGCTGGAAGCGGTGATGGAGCTGCGGCGGGAGGCTGATTTGCCTGAAAATCAATCAGCTGAGCCGGTCTAGGAGCGGCCCCAGGGGCACCAAATGCCAAGGTGGCAAAGGCTGGATCCTTCACGGCTCCAGGTTGCTCGACGAGGCCGACGAGCTCATGAGGTTTCGTGTAAGCACTGCCCATGCCGAGCGCTGCTTCGAGCACCGGAGCGATTCTTTGTGCTGAGAATGAGAAAGCTAAGGGCATTTGTTGAAATGCAAGGATATCGCACAATTAACATGAGTTATATAAAATTTCCATAATTTTCTAAATTTATTTCAAATATGCGCAGCATTAAATGCTCCCAGGCCTGCTTTTTTTGACCAAACCGGGCCTTTTGAGGCTTCCAAGCGGTCAAGATGGCAGAACCTTTGAAAAGAGGTGCTAACAAAAATATTGAGCCAAGAGGCCCATGGCATGATTTTCGGTTCTCTAATCTCCCCCGACTCCGAAACCATCTTGCACCCTCCGGCCAAGTGTCTTAAATCGGGTGCCGCATGATCGAAGATGTCAAAAAACGCCTGGATGCCTATCTCGCCCAACAAGGGCAGCGGCGGACCAAGCAGCGTGATGTCATCATCGAGGCTGCTTTTGCCACGGACGACCATTTTAACGCCGAGGAGCTCCTCGACAAGGTGCGCAAGATCGACCGCACCGTCTCCCGGGCCACGGTTTATCGCACCATCACCCTGATGCAGGCCTGCGGGGTGCTCCGCGAGGTGGATCTGGGCCGCGACCAGACCTACTACGACCCGAATTTCCTCGAAAAGCCGCAGCACAACCACCTCATCTGCCTCGATTGCGACCGGGTAGTGGAGTTTGAGGACGAGCACATCGCCCTGCTGCACGACTGCATCTCCCGCCGCCTCGGTTTCAAACCCCAGCTCAAGAGCATGCGCATCGAGGCCCACTGCGAGGAACTGGCCCGTGAAGGTGCCTGCCGACATAAAACTGCCCGCGAAGAAGCGGCGCTGAACTCATGACCTCGGCGTGAGGCCGCGCAGCCTCCGGCGGAGCAAATCGAGCGCCGCCTGGGAGGTCAGCAGCTTGAAGCGATCCCGCGCACCAGGGTAAAAACGCTTCAAAGTCCATGTCTCGCCCGCTTTGGACGCCAGGCCGATCCACACCGTGCCCACCGGCTTTTCCGGGGTGCCACCACTGGGGCCAGCGATTCCTGTAACGGAAAGAGCGTAATCCGCACCGCTCACCGACAGCGCACCTTCAGCCATCGCCCGGGCGACTTCCTCGCTCACCGCGCCGTGTTTCTCGAAAAGCTCCGCCGGCACGCCGAGGTGCTGCTGCTTGGCCTCGTTCGCGTAAGTCACCCAGCCGTGGCCAAAAACCTTCGAGGAGCCGCTCACATCGGTGATCCGGCTGGCGATGGTGCCACCCGTACAGGATTCCGCCGTGGCCATCCACTCGCCGCGATCGGCCAAAAGCTGGACGATGACCTCCTCGATGACCCGGCGATCCTCCGAGACGATGCAATCGCCAAAAGCTCCACGCACAATGCCCGCGGCCGCGTCCACCGCCGTCTGAGTGCCGGCGAGACGCACATCGACATCCCCTTTTCTGATGCAGTAGCCCAGATCGAGGCCCGGAACGGCCTCCAGCTCCTTCTCCACCGCCTCGACGATGTCCGACTCGCCGATGCCGGTGACCTTGAGATAGAGCACGCGACGCGACGCCCCATCTGGCAGCCACTCTCGCAGGCGTGGCTCCACCTCGTTCTCGACCATCGGCTTCAGCTCACGAGGCGGACCCGGCAGGAGGAAGATGTGGGCATTCCAGCCCAACGGCTCGCCCAGCGAAGCCGGGAAATACAGGCCGGGGGCCGTGCCAAAGGGGTTCGCCATCACGCTCGCCCCCTTCGGCACCATCGCCTGGCGCTTGGTGGCATCGTTCACGGCTTTGTTCCGTTTCGCAAAGTAGGTCGTGAGGTGCTCCAACACGCCTTCATTGAGCTCCATCGGCAGGCTGAGAAGCTCAGCGGTCGATTCACGGGTGAGATCATCATTCGTCGGCCCCAGGCCGCCGGAGACCAGCACCACGTCCGACCTTTGCGCTGCCTCCGCAATCGCCACGCGAATGATCGCGCCATCCGGCACGATGGTCTGCCGCGTCACTTGGATGCCCAGCGCCGCCAGACGCTGGCCGATCCACGCTGCGTTCGTATTCACCGTGTCCCCGAGGAGGAGTTCTGTGCCAGTATTAACAAGTTCGACTCTCATGTGCCGCCTCCTATAAACGCAACCCGAGCACTTTCACGGCAAAATCTAGCGTCAGCAGACATTGAATACAAAGCAGTGCCACAATGCGCCCTGAAAAGGCCAACAAATTTGTTGCACAACATATTTGTTGGCTATTGTCCGTATCCATGAGCCAGCCGAAACGCATCTCATCCACCCCAGACTTCTACGTCGGCTCCGTTGTGCCAGCGGAGGATCTTCGCTTCCGCGATGAGTTCATCCGGGAGTTGTGGGAGTCGATTTTAACTCATCACCTGATCCTGAAGGCACCTCGCCGCTGCGGGAAAACGAGCGTGATGGAACACCTTCGGGCGACACCGCAACACGGCTACTCGGTCATCTATGAAAACGTACAAGACCTCACTCATCCGGCTGACCTGTTCCTAGCGATTTTGGACAACTTTCGCGATCAGCATCCGAACCTCTTTCATTCGCTGGTCAAAGGCTGGGAAACGGTGACTTCGTGGCTGCCGACACTGGAGGAAGTGGGCTATGGCGGCGTGAAAACGAAGTTCCGGGAGCATGTGAAGGATTATCGCGAACACTGGCGCGAACACGGCGAGGCGTTGTTCCGGCAGCTGCGTTCGTTGAAACGCCCCATTTTGATCATCGTGGATGAGCTGCCGGACATGCTCATCAACCTCAAGCAGGAGGACCCGAAGCTCCTGCGTGACTTTCTCTCGTGGTTCCGGGACAAGAGGTGCGATCCGCTGCCAAAGAAGGATAATGTCCGATGGCTGCTGGGTGGCTCGATCAACCTGTCATCGACACTCGATGGCATTTCGCTGCTGGACCGGATCAACGACCTCAAAGACGTGTCTTTGCCCGACCTCACGGCGCGGCAGATAGAAACTTTTGTCCGCGACATGCTGGAGGCGCGGCACGTCGAGTTTGAACGAAAAGTCCCGTCCAGGCTGCGCGAGTTGCTGGGCCGCCCGATCCCACTTTTCCTGCAAATGCTCACGCAGGACGTTTTCCGCTCCTGGCGAAACAAGCCCCGCAAACTCAAAAAGGCCGATGTCGAAATTGAGTTTGGCCGATTTGTGACCAGCACCGCCGCGCAGGACAAGCTCCAGCACTACTACACGCGCCTGGCCAAGTATTACGAGGAGCCTGCGCTGAGCCAAGCCCATGAAATGTTGAATCATCTCTGCCAGACGGCGGAAAAAGTCGGCAAGGACGAAGGTGCCAGCCGTGCGACACTGATGCAGATCGCTGAAAGTGCCTATCCGCCGGGTAAATTGCCGCCTGTGCATGAGCGGAAACGGCTGTTTCTCCAGCTCATGCGGGATTTGGAGAATGATTTCTATGTGATCGAGATCGCAGAAGGCCGCTACGGCTTTGCCAGCGGCATCATGAAAGCTTGGTGGAGGAAGCACTATGCTTGAGAATACTAGCACCTCTCATTTTGGCTTCTACCGCACCGGGCTGATGACGCCGGAGCATCGCCGCTTCGTCACCGTGGGACGTCGGCACATGCTTGAGGACGTGATGGATTCGCTTCGGAAGAATGCAGGCCGCACGGCGAAGCATCACTCGCTCTTCATCGGTCTGCGAGGCATGGGAAAGACGCACCTGCTCTCACTCATTGAGGACGAGATCGCGCACGATGCGGAACTCGCGCAGCACTACCTCGTTGCTCGTTTTCCGGAGGAAAGCTTACGCACCTTGTCGTTCGCCGACTTTCTGCTCGGTCTGGTGGAAATCCTCGCCACGAACTGTCCGCACGAACCTGAGTGGCAGCAGCTCCACACGCTTCTGCGCGAGGAGGAGGACGATGCCAAAATCGTAGATACCCTCGTGTCGGCCATCCGGCAGGCGAACCAGCAGCGCCAGCGCACGCTCGTCATCATGCTGGAAAACATGGGCGAAGTGTTCACGAAGCAAATCAAAGACAAGCGTGAGATCGCTGCGCTGCGGAAGTTTTTGATGGAGTCGAAAAACGGCTGCCTGCTCATCGGCACGGCCACGCAGAGCTTTTCCGGCCTCACAAGCGTGGACGAGCCGTTTTACGACTTCTTCGACGTGCAGCACCTGGACCACCTCAGCGAAGACGACGCCACGCAGCTCGTGCGCCGCACCTTGGAATGGGAAAAACGGGCCGATCTGCTCGCGCAGTGGGAGGAGCTGCATCCGCGCATTCTCGCGCTGTATCGCATGACCGGCGGCAGTCCGCGCCTGACCGTGATGCTGGCGGATTTGATCGCCAAAGACTCTGTAATTGAGGTGAAGGAGCAGTTCCGCATCCTCATAGATCGCATCACGCCCTTCTTCCAGGACCGGCTAAAGGCCATCAGCGGCTCGCAGGAGTGCGCCGTGCTCGAAACGATGGCCACCATGCGTGATCAGGACAAAACGCCCGCCAGCATCGCCAAACGCATGCGCATGAAGGCCTCACAGGTGTCCACTTTGCTCGGACGCCTCGCGGATCAGCGGCTGGTACGCTCCAGCCCGCATCCGCAGGATAAGCGTGTGCGCCGCTACACGATCAGCGAAGGGCTTTTCGACCTCTGGCTCTGCATGAACGTCTCCCGTGGAGCACGCGAGCGGCAGCCCTTCCTGCTCGACTTCTTCGCCACTTTTTATCCCAGTTACCTAGCCCGGGAAAAGAAGCGTGCCGAACTGCTGGAGGATACTGGGAAGCAGGAAAAACGAGCCAACGCCCTCGCCGCGCTCGACACGCTGAGTGAGATCGGCACACCGACGGAACGCGCACGGTCCAAAATGGTCCTCGCGACGGCCTACAGCCGTGGTGGACATGATTACGATGCAGAAAACGTGCTTCGGGAAGCCGCGAACGAGCCATTGGACCGCGTAGGCGGCTGGATCGTCCGCAGCGCAACCACAGAGGACTATCCGGACTACCTGACGGAGATCCAAGACCTCATCACGCTCTGGGATGAGCACCGCAGCGGCAATCTCGAAGCCTTTGTGCGCAAGATGCGCGAGATGGGAGATGGCTTCACACCTTATGCCTACTCAAAAGCCAAACTCGCCTTCTTGGAGGCCCACTTGGACGAAGTTCCTCTGGGCGAGGATCGGGTGCGGCTGCGCTTGAAAATCGGAGAAATTCACAATGCCTTGGCTCACTGGCAGGATGCCGAGACACAGGTGCGGCTTGCGGTCGAAGAGGCTGAGGCGAGAGCACCTGCACTCTTTTCATGGGCATTGAATGACCTTGCGGTCCTAATGCAAACCATGAACCGACTGGCTGAAGCCGAGCCACTGATGCGCCGTGTTCTTGAGCTGGATGAAAACAGTTTCGGCCCGGATCATCCCAAAGTTGCCAGAGATCTTAACAACATTGCGCAACTGCTGAAATCCACGAACAGGGTGAGTGAGGCCGAACCGCTAATGCGCAAAGCGCTACGGTTAGCTGAAGACAGCCTCGGCCGCGATCATCCTCGTGTTTCCATCCACCTCAACAACCTTGCACAATTGCTGCAAGCCACGAACCGGCTGACCGAGGCCGAGTCACTGATGTTTCGTGCATTGAATCTGGCAGAAAAGAACCTCGGCCCGAACCATCCAAATGTCGCCAGCTACCTCAACAATTTCGCGTATCTGCTGCAAGTATCAAACCGGCTGGAGGAGGCTGAGCCGCCCATACGCCGTGCCCTAGCGCTGGATGAAAAGAGCTTCAGTCCGGACCATCCCAACGTCGCCCGAGATCTCAATAATCTCGCAAAACTGCTGCAAGCTACGAATAGGCTGGAAGAGGCTGAGCCACTCATGCGCCGCAGCATCGTGATCTTGCGACATTTTGATCAGGCAGCCGTTTATCCGCACCCTGAACTCACCAAGGTGACGACAAACTACCGGCTCCTCTTGGCCGAAATGGGCAAGAGCCCAGAAGAGATCGAGAGGACATTTGAATCGTTGAGTTGAAAAAAGGCGGCTGAGTTGCCTCAGCCGCCTTTCGAGAGATCCAGAACGGGCTAAAGCCCGAACTACAAACGTCAGCCAATGACCTCAGGCCATTCCGTGTGGAACATCTGGCCTTCGGGTTTGTCGGTGCGCTCGTAGGTGTGGGCGCCGAAGAAGTCGCGTTGGGCTTGGAGGAGGTTGGCGGGGAGGCGGGCGGCGCGGTAGCTGTCGTAGTAGCCGAGGGAGGCGCTGAAGGCAGGAACCGGGATGCCGTTGAGGGTGGCGATGCTGACGACTTCACGCCAGTTTTGCTGGGTCTTGCTGAGCACGTCTTTGAAGAACGGATCGAGCATGAGATTGGCCAGATTGGCGTTGGTGCGGTAGGCGTCGGTGATGCGATTCAGGAAGCGGGCGCGGATGATGCAACCGCCACGCCAGATGGCGGCGATGCGACCGAGGTCGAGCTTCCAGTCCTTCTTGGCACCCATGGTCTGGATGAGGTCGAGACCTTGGGCGTAGCTGATGATCTTGGAAGCGTAGAGGGCGTCGTGGACCTTTTTGACCAGTTCCTTCTTGTCGGTGGTGATGTTGACGGCCGGGCCGGTGAGCTGGGTGCTGGCGGCGACACGCTGCTTCTTCTGGCTGGAAAGGATGCGGGCCTCGACGGCGGCGTTGATGGTGCTGATGACGACGGCGTTTTCGGCGGCGTTGAGCAGGGTCCACTGGCCGGTGCCTTTCTGGCCGGCTTTATCGACGATGAGTTCGACGACGGGCTTGCCGGTTTCGGGGTCTTTTTGCTCCAAAGCCTTGCCGGAGATCTGGATGAGGTAGCTGAGGAGGTCGCCCTCGTTCCACTCGTTGAAGATAGCGGCCATCTCGTCGGTGGTGAAGCCAGCGTGCTTGAAGATGTTGTAGGCTTCGCAGATGAGCTGCATGTCGCCGTATTCGATGCCGTTGTGGATCATCTTCACGTAGTGACCGGCACCGCCGGGGCCGATGTGGATGACGCAGGGCTCGCCATCGACCTTCGCGGCGATGGATTCAAAGATGGGCTTCATCACTTCCCAAGTGGAAGCCGGGCCGCCGGGCATGATGGAGGGGCCTTTGCGGGCACCTTCTTCACCGCCGGAGACGCCGGCGCCGATGAAGCGGAGGCCTTTCTCGGCGAGGTAGGCGTCGCGACGCTCGGTGGTCTGGTAGAAGCTGTTGCCGCCGTCGATAACGATGTCGTCTTTATCCAGCAAAGGAATGAGCTGCTCGATCACGGCGTCCACGGCATCGCGGTCAGTGTCCTTCACGGCGGTGGATTTCACCATGATGTGGATTTTGCGCGGGGTGGCCAGGCTCTGGACAAATTCTTCCAGGGTGTGGGCACCGACGAGGGCTTTGCCGGGGTGTTTGGCGATGAATTCATCCGTCACGCTGGTGGTGCGGTTGAAGACACTGACCTGAAAGCCGCGGCTTTCGACGTTGAGAACGAGGTTTTGGCCCATCACAGCGAGGCCGATCAATCCGAAGTCACTTTTTTTGCTCATAATTTAGGGGCTGCGTCCATACCTGCCCGCCCTGCCTTGGCAAAGGGGATTTTGTTCATGGGCGGCATGAGGGGCGTCGATGGGCAGCCCGCGTGGCTCTCGGCTCGACATCGGGCGATCCCCATGCTAAACGGCCTGCCTCATGCCAGCCCCCGCCAACCGCATCGACGCCCGTTTTGCCGCCCTCCGTCACGAGAATAAGAAAGCCTTCGTGGCTTATGTGTGTGCGGGTGATCCCACGCTCGATGCCACGATCGACATCGTGCTGGGCCTGGAGCGTGCCGGGGTGGATGTGGTGGAGCTGGGCGTGCCTTTCTCCGATCCACTGGCCGATGGCGTGGTGAATCAGATGGCTGCGGATCGTGCGCTGAAGGCTGGAGCTTCCACTCCGGGCGTGATCGAAATGATCCGCAAGCTGCGCACGAAGAGCCAGATCCCGCTCGTGCTTTTCACCTACCTGAACCCGATCTACACCTACGGCTACGAGCGATTTCATCACGACGCGGCGGCCGCAGGCGCGGACGGTGTGCTAGTACTCGATCTGCCACCGGAAGAAGCGGCGCAAAACGCCGAACTGAAGCCCGAGCCGGAGCTGCGGCACATCCAGCTCATCGCCCCCACGAGCCCGGCGGAGCGCATCGCCAGCATCGCGAAGTGCGCGGAAGGTTTTGTGTATTATGTGAGCCGTCTCGGCGTCACCGGAGCGCAGGCGGAGATTGCCACCGGCATCGCCGAGCAGGTGGCGGTGATCAAAGCGGCCACGGAGGTGCCGGTGTGCGTCGGTTTCGGCGTCTCCAACCCCGAGCAAGCCGCCGCGATCGCCAGCAAGGCGGATGGGGTGGTCGTGGGCAGCGCCATCGTGAAGCTCATCGAGCAAAACGGCAGCTCGCCAGACTGCGCCGCAAGGGTCGAGGCCTTTGTGAAACCGCTCGTCGATGCGGTGCATGCGTTGTAGCTGCACCGCGACCGCTTCTGCCACAAAACTATCGACAACTGGCCGCACAGCCAGGTAGCTTTCATCTGACATGGAGCGATTTGCGCCTGCCGTCATCCCACCTGCCATTGTTATGAAACAGCGCCTCCACCATCTTTGCATTGGCCTGCTGCTCGCCGTGCTCGTCAGCCATGTCTCCGCCCAGATCTATCCACCGCCTTGGAACACCGGCGCAGTAGGAACGACTTGGGAGTGGGACGAAAGTGCTGCCAGTCCCTTTGGCTCTTTGCGTCGCTACGGCTCTGAATACGATGTCCGCATCCTGCTTCAGAAGCAAAAAGATGGCAGCCGCCTATCCATCTCGTTCCTCGACGGCGAACGCGAGGTTTTCACCATCCATGGGCACGATCGCACTGTTTTCGCAACTTGGGGTGACCGGCTTTACTACGGACTCTTCAATACCGCATCAAACGGCGCAGAAATCGTCGCCGTCGATCTGAAGACCGGCGAGGAATTATGGAAGTCACCAGTGTTCGGCATCGGCATGGTCTCTCATTCCTCCTACAGCAATGCCCCCATCTTGAAGGCCGATCCGCACGCCGTGACCATCTACGGGAACGAAGCAGGCGGTCAGTACTTCGAAACCAAGGATACCAACACTGGCGTCACCACCACCCATAAGATCTTCTCCCGCGACGAGACCGATCCTGCTGCCATTGGTGCTCGGAACGCGGTGGAAGAATACTATGGTGCATGCCAAAGAGGCTATCTTGACGGCGTGAAAAGGTATCTGGCCGCGGGGGTGGACGTGAATGCGCTCTACAAAGGAAATATTGACCGCAAGTGGACCACCACTCCGTTACATCTCGCCGTGGAAAAGGTAGCACCAAATGTCGTCGCGCATCTGCTCGACCACGGTCATGCCATGACGCGCAAAGATGCTGATCAAAAGACACTATTTGACCTTGCCGTAGAGTCCGCGGTCAAGGCATCAACGGCCGCACCCTCGGATGCCAAGCCGCCTGTGTTGTATGAAACGGGACTTACTGCGCTACAGGGGGCATTGAAATGCAGCCTGCTCCTCCTCCAGCACGGTGCCCCCACCACGCCAGCGGCCCTCGATACGCTGCGCCCCATCGCCCAAGCTGCGGGGGATGCCGATCTCCTCCGCGCGATCGACAAGGCCTCCTCTCCGAAACCCGTCGCGCCCGCCCCCCTGCGGTAGCGTGTGCCTTTCCAACATATTGCCCACGAGCAGCACCAAGATGTTGGAAGGAGCGTCTTGGCTATAGCTGGCTGCAGCTTTGAAATGTTTCCCGGCGCTCGCGCCGCGAAGGTGGAAGCCTTTGTGAAGCCGCTCGTCGATGCGGTGCATGCCCTGTGAGGCGGATTAGTCCTCCCAGACCTTCAGCAGCTCGACCTCAAAGATGAGCGTCTCATCGGGTCCGATGTCGATGCCTGCGCCGCGTTTGCCATAGGCGAGGTGGCTGGGGATGAAGAAGCGAGTCTTGCCGCCTTCCTTCATGGTTTGCAGACCTTCGGTCCAGCCTTTGATGACTCGGTTCAGCGGGAACTCCGCCGGTTCACGGCCCGCGAGGTAGCTGCTGTCGAATTCCACGCCATTGAGCAAGGTGCCACGATAGTTCACCACGACGGTGTCCTTGGCTTTGGGGCTTTTGCCGGAGCCCTCGGTGAGGACGAGGTATTGCAAACCGGTTGGGGTGGTGATGACGCCGGGTTTGGAGGCGTTTTCGGTGAGGAAGGCTTGGCCGAGTTCGAAGGCAGATTTGGACATTGGAAAGGACTTTGAGCTAGGCGGGAGGGTGCGAGAGCGCAAATGGCGTTTCACTTCAACAATCAGCAATCGGAGTTCATCAATCTGCGGTTGAGGCCGTTCGCAGCTCGGAAGGTCGATTGCTGATTGTGGAAGTTTAGGACCTCTCCGACAACAAATCCGGCCTCACCAACCGAGTGCGTTCCAAAGCTTGTTCATGTCGCCACGCGGCGATTTTGGCGTGATTGCCACCGAGGAGGATTTCGGGAACTTTGAGGCCGGCGTATTCGGCGGGTTTGGTGTACTGCGGTGCTTCGAGGAGGCCGTTTTCACCGAAGCTTTCTTCCACGGCGCTCATCTCATCGCCGAGCACACCGGGCAGCAGACGCACGATGGCATCCATCACAACGACAGCGGCGATGGCACCATTGGTGAGGACATAATCACCGAGGCTAATCTCCTCATCCACCCAGTGATCAATCACCCGCTGGTCGATGCCTTCGTAGTGGCCAGAGATGAAAATGAGATGCTCCTCCGCCGCGAGACGATGGGCGGTGCTTTGCGTGAAGGGTTTTCCAGCCGGCGACATCAGGATCACGCGTGCCTGCGGGCGATCCACCTGCTCCAACATGGCCCACATCGGCTCCGGGCGGATAACCATGCCCTGACCGCCACCGTAGGGCGTGTCATCCACATGGCGGTGCTTGCCGAGGCCGTGCTCACGCAAATCATGCACCTGCAATTCCAGCGCGCCTTTTTCCTGGGCACGGCCCATGATACTCGCACCCATCGGCACGGTCACAATCTCGGGGAACAGGGTCACAACATCCACTCTCATGCGGCTTTTATCGCCCGGCTGAATCAGCGAGGCAACTCCTGCCATGCGCCCGTATCAAAATCGAGCCATTCGACACCGGTGAACTGCTTTTTGTAGTCGTAAGCGCTCGGCTCCTGCGTGGCGTAGCCGGGATAGAGGAACTCAAAGCCGCTGTCACGGGCAAACTGAAGCTCCAGCAGCATCGTGAAGGTGCCCAGGCTGCGCCGTGCTGCCTCGGGCTCAAACACGGCATACACGCTGGAGACCGCGTTTTGTCCCACATCGAGAAAACTGGCCGCGAGGAGCATTTCACCTTCAAAAACACGCAGCATGCGGCAGTCACATGGACCGGACTCAGGCGCCTCTCCGAGGAAGTTTTCGAGCGTTTCGGGGATGTTTTCACGAAAGCGTGCTTTGTGACGCTGAAACATGGCTCGCAGATCATCGTCGAGTTTTGTGGGCTCCATCTCCCATCGTAAATCTGCGTTTCGAGCCAGCACGCGGCGCTGGCTTTTGGTCGGCTGCCATCTTTTCAAATCGATGCGCAGCGGGGTGATGTGCTGGGGCTCGCCATCGGCAGTGTGCTGGCGGCTGTAGCGAAAGAAAACGCGGCCAAAATGCCTCCAACCACCTGACCACAGCGCATCCATGACCTCCGCAGGCACGGCATCGCACATGTAGGCATCATCGAGGTCGAGTGTCACAGCCTCCGCTCATAGCTCTCCCGAGGGATGTCTCAATCAGACATTGTGGAAGAGCGGGGCGGATTTCCGCTGAGATTGCTGACCATCCATGTAAAAGACCCGCATGCCTGAGCTACCACCGCCCCTGCCTACCGCCACCGCCGAAGCACCGCCCCTGATCGTGCGTGGCAGCCGTGCAGGCACCGTGCTGGCCTCCGCCGCCATTTTACTCACGGTGGTGCTCGCCCTTTGGTTCACGCCGCGATGGAAGAAGGAACTGAAGGGCGCAGCGGCGGGACCGAACGTACTGCTCGAAATGCTCGGGCGGTATGTAGCGGGTTGTCAGGTCCTCTTTAAAAGCACGGGGGCATGGAATGCGGAAACGGAAGCGCAGCTCCTGGAAAGCTGTCGCGAAGGCGTCCGAACCGATGCGGACAAACTACGCCTCGTGATGCTGCGTGGCTGGCTGGATGACCGGTCGCCAAGTCCGAGTGAAACCTTTCCCGGTCTCGAACACGATGTGGAGGTCCTGCGGCATCTCGCCGGCAAGCAAGAGATCGCGGAAGACACCTGGAAGCCCTTCGAGAAAAAGTACGGCTGGTTTGCGCGGGCGGCCAAAGCCTTGTCTCACGACAAAGGCCATGCGCTGCGGCAGCAGGTGAAACTGGACGCCATGCGCACGATGCTGGTTTTTGGCATCGGCATCATGGGAGGGTTCGCGGCCTTCATCGCCGGTCTCGTGATGCTGATCTTGCTGCTCGTACGCTGGCGTGCCTCGAAGCGAACTGGCACTGCGCCACCACTGCGCCTCACGCTCGAGCAGGAGGTGCCGGAAGTCGGCGGCACGCTCATCGAGGCCTTTGCCATCTACATGATCAGCCTGGTAGTCCTGCCGACGCTCATCCATCTGGCCTTTCCGGCGCTGAATTCATACCTGACCTACGCCTTGATCGCTCCCATCGTGCTCTTCGCCGTGTGGTGGCCGAGGCTGCGTGGCGTGCCTGCTCAGCGATGGAAGCAGGTGATGGGGCTTCATTCGGGTGCGGGAGTCTGGCGTGAGATCGGCGCGGGCCTCACCGCTTGGATCGCCTGCCTTCCCGTCGTGGCTTTGGGACTTTGGCTCACGACGCTGCTCATCCGCCTCAGTGGCGTCGAAATGCCCGTGCATCCCATCGTCAACGAATTCGCTGCGGGTGGAGCCTCACGCTATCTGCCCCTGCTGCTCGCCGTGCTGTGGGCACCCGTGACGGAGGAACTCGCCTTCCGCGGCATGCTCTTTCCTGGCCTTTCCACCCGCCTGCGCTGGATTCCCGGTGCCGTGCTGAGTTGCTTCATCTTCGCCGTCATTCATCCACAGGGTTGGTTCGGTGTGCCGATGCTCATGATCATCGCCGGCATGCTCGCTTTCGTCCGTCAATGGCGCGGCAGCGTCCTGGGCGGCATGGCCGCGCATGCGCTGAACAACGGTCTCGTTACGCTTTTCGTGCTGCTGGCTTTTTGAAGCCGCCTTTTTCACATTCGTTTTCGCCGCAGAGGAGCAAAGGGGCGGAGAACGCCGTGTTCTCCATCTTTTTCAACCTCTGCGCCCACTGCCTCTCTGCTCCTCTGCGGCAAATTCCATGTCAGAGACAGCGTGATGAGTGGGAGAACAGTCTGCCTTATGCAGAGAAGCTCTCACCACAGGAGCAGGTGACGACGGCGTTGGGGTTTTTGACCTTGAAGCCGCCTTGCTGGAGGTCGTCGCTGTAGTCGAGTTCGGAGCCGGAGACAAAGAGGGCACTCTTCGGATCGATCACGACACGCACCTCGGCGCTGGTGACCATGATGTCGCGGTTCGCGGGGCCATCGACGAGGTCCATCTTGTATTGCAGGCCAGAGCAGCCACCGCCGACCACGGCGATGCGCAGCGCACCGTGGTCTGCCCTGCCCTGCTTTTTGAGCAGGCCGAGGAGACGGTTCGAGGCTCCGGGGAGGATTTTGATGAGCTTTTCGTTGCCGATCTTGAAGCTGACGGGCGTGGCGGACATGCGGAGATGCTTGGCAGCCTCTGGGGTGGGATTCAAGGTCTTCCATGCGAAGGCGGAAAAAGAGGTCGCAAATGCCCCGGCATTCGCCAAGAAGGCCTTTCACATGTCCTCAAGCAGCCCTTTTCGCATCGGAGTCGCCGGAGTCGGCGCCATTGGCAAGAATCACGCCCGTCTCATGGCGGATATCGCCGCACGCAGCGGCGGCGCGGTGCAGTTCACGGCGGTCTATGATGCGGATCCCGCCCGTGCGGCCGAATTTGCGGCGCAATACGGTACCCACGCAGCCAGCGACATCGCGGATTTCGCGGAGCGGGTGGATGCGGCCAGTGTGGCGGTGCCCACCGTGTATCATCGCAAGGTGGCCGAACCGCTGATGGAGCGTGGCATCCATGTGATGGTGGAAAAGCCGATCAGCGAATCCTACGCCGAGGCGCAGGCCTTGATCGAGCTGGCGAAAGCGAAAAGCGTGATCCTCCAAGTGGGCCACATCGAGCGCTTCAATCCCGTCCTGCTCCAGCTCGAGCAGCGGATGGACAACCCGCGCTTCATCGAGGCTCACCGCCTCTCCCCCTTCCCGAACCGCAGCATCGACATCGGCGTGGTTTTGGACCTCATGATTCACGACATCGAAATCGTGCTCCACTTGGTAAAATCTCCGCTCGTGCAGGTGGACGCCGTGGGCATCCCGGTGCTCACACGGCGTGAGGACATCGCCAATGCTCGCCTGAAATTCGCCAACGGCTGCATCGCCAACATCACCGCCAGCCGCATCAGCCCGGAGAAGCTCCGTAAGATCCGCGTCTTCCAAAGCGACAGCTACTTGAGCCTCGATTACCAAGAGCAAAGCGGCTGGATTTACCGCAAAGACGGCATGCAAATCGTCCGCGAGGAAGTGGAGGTGGAGAAAGACGAGCCACTGAAACTGGAACTCGCCTCCTTCGTCGAGTGCGCCCGTCAAGGCCGCCGTCCGGTGGTGACGGGCCAAGAAGGCGCGGAGGCGGTTCGCATCGCGCTGGAGATCACCGACCAGATCGAGCAGAACGCGAAGCTGGGCCAAGCTTGATGCTCAAGACAGGCTGGCAAGCAGCGCCTTCGCGCACGCAGTGGCGAATTCGGGGGCATTCACCTCGCAGTCCATCTCGACGAGCGGAATGCCGGGGCGGAGATGCTTTTTGATGCTGTCGAAGAGGGCGGCATCGGCTTCGGGGCTGTGGAAGGGTTTTCCGGCGGCGCTGATGATGCTGATGGCCTTTTTCGGCAGCAGCACGGTGACCGGTCCGCGGCAGGCGTTGGCCTTTTCGGCGAGGATGCGGCCCAGTTCGGCGCATTCGGCCGCATTCGTGCGCATGAGCGTGACCTGCGGGTTGTGGATGTAAAACGTGCGCCCTTCAAACTTGGCGGGCACCGTGGCTCGCTCGCCAAAGTTCACCATGTCGAGGCAACCGGGCGTGATGATGGAGGGCACGCCGGTTTTGGCAGAGGCATCGAGCCGTGTGGGGCCGGCCCCGAGGATGCCGCCGACGTATTCATCCGCCCATTCGGTGGTGGTGATGTCCAAAACGCCCGCAAACATGCCACTCTCGATGAGGGATTCCATGATGCGGCCGCCGGTGCCGGTGGCGTGGAAGACGAGGACCTCGTAGCCCACGTCTTCGAGGATCTTTTTGGCCATGTTCACGCACTCGGTGGTATTGCCAAACATGGAGGCGGCGATGAGCGGCTTGTCATCGGCGGCGGGCACTTCCGTCTCCGCCATGCCGCAGATGGCTCCCGCAGCGCGGGCGAGCAGCACGCGGGAGATGCGGTTCAGGCCGCTGACATCGACGATGCTGGGAAACATCACGATGTCCTTCGTGCCCACATACGGGGCCACATTCCCAGCGGCGAGCGTGGAGACCATGACCTTCGGAAAACCTACCGGCAGGGCCCGCATGGCCGCGCTGCCGATGGCGGTGCCGCCGCCGCCGCCGAGGGAGATCACGCCCTGCACGCGGCCTTCACCGACGAGCTTCGCCAGGTAAACGGCCGCCGCTCCAGCCATGGCGGTGACGGCTTCACCGCGATCTTTTCGCTCCAGGATGCCCGCGAGATCCACGCCATTCGCTGCGGCCACCTCTTCGCGGCTGACATCGGGTTTCACCTGCGGTGGCTCGGCGCTGCCGGTATCAATGAGGAGCGTCTGATGGCCGCGGGAGCGGATGATCTCCGCCACATAGGCGTGTTCGTGGCCTTTGGTGTCGAGGGTGCCGAGGACTGCGATAGTAGACATAAGAGCTGGATTGGAACGGAAAGGAAGCCGGATGGCAACCCTGGAGATGAGGCCGCAGCCCACCTCGAACTATCCGAAGTCCTCCACAGGAATTGCGATTGCCATTTGAAAGGTCGCCATCGTATAAAAATGCCCCTCTGATGAATTTCAAAAACAGCCTTCTGTTTCTCCTTCCTGCCACAATGCTGCTCGCCCAGCAGGCGGAGCGCCCGTGGAAAGACGCACAGGGCCGCGTGATCCAGGCGGCCTATGTTTCCAGCACGGCGGACAGCGTGACGATCCGCCTGGCCGATGGGAAGCAGCACACGCTGCCGCTTTCACGCTTCAGCGCCGAAGACCAGGCCTATGTGAAAAGCCAGGCTTCCGCTCCCGCTGCGGCCGCCAAAGCGCCGGTCGTAGATCTGGACCGCGTGCCCTTTGAAAAACGCGTGTGGCCGCCGCAGGTGGAGGTGCCGAAGAAGGCGGTCGAGATCACGGCGACGGTGGAAAATGGGCCCGCGAGGCAGTTTGGCTATCAATCGGAGGCCTTTGAATTCACCTCGCAGGCCAAGCTGGCTGGCAGTGTGATGAAAGAAGTAGCGGTCACCTTTGAAGCCACGAAGTCACTCGTGGCCACGCTACCCTGGGGAATCGTGTGCAAGCCGCCGCCCGGCTTTGAACGCTACAAAGCGGCGCTGTATGAGACGCGGCAGGATTACATCACGGCGGGCGGCCCCGAAAACTCCGGTGGCGTTTATATGAGCGGCCCCAAGATCTTCATGATCCCCTTCCCCAGCCTCGGCCTGGAGATGCGCGGGAAGACCTGGTTCAAGGACGAGAACTACCGCAGCGACACGCTGGTGCATGAGATCACCCATCAGGTGATGCACGACTACCTCACCTTCCTGCCGAAGTGGGTCATCGAAGGCACGGCGGAATACACCGAGAACCTGCCCTATAAGAACGGCATCTTCCGCGTGGACGGCCATAAGAACGGCATGAAGGACGCCATCGAGGAGGCAGGCCGCCGGGGCTACTTCGCGCAGATCCCGAGTCTCAAAGAGCACCTGTCCATGAACCGAGCGGCGTGGGATGCCATCGCAGATGATTCCAACAAGGGCATGGGAGAGCTGTACTTCCGCTCTTACCTGCTGGTGTATTTCTTCAACCACCTCGACGAGGAGAAAAAAGGCTCTCGCTTCATCAAATTCATGGAGGCCGTGTATGGCGAAGTGAAGGCGCTGCGGGAGTTTTTTGCTGATCCGAGGGTGAAACACTTCCCAGATGGCCGCTTCAGCTACCCGAGCAATTTTCCTCCGCCAGACATCAAACCCGAAAGCGCCCCCTTCAAGCATCTCGGCATCCTCATGGAAGGTCGCACCCATGCGCAACTCGCCGAGCAGATGAAGGCGGCGTATAAGGAAGTAGGCGTGAAGCTCAGCGTGGGCGAGTGACTCTAAGCGGAAGGTGTCATGGAGTAGTGGAGCGCTGGAGTATTGGGACTCAGAACTCCATCACTCCCCTCAAAGCCTCCGCAGCCCATCTTCCGTCATCGGTGTGGGGATCTCGACGTCGATCTCGTCGATGCGGGCGAGCGTTTCGGCATCAAGGATAAGATCAGCGGCTTTCAGGCTTTCTTCGAATTGATCCAGCGTGACGGCCCCCACGATGGTGGAGGCCACAAAATCATGCTGGCGGCTCCACGCGAGAGCCAGCGCCGTGACACTCACACCGATGTCCCGAGCGATGACTTGCAGACGAGCTGTGGTCTCCAGCGAACGATCATTCACAAAACGGGCCGCCATGCGCTGCTGGCGCGGGCCGCCATTTTGAATGTAATCCGTGAAGCGTGCTCCGGCAGGCAAAGCTCCGCCATTGTACTTCCCGGTCAGCACACCGCCGCCGAGCGGTGAGTAGGGCAGCAGGCTCACGCCTTCCTTTCGGCAGACCTGCGCCAGCTCGCTCTCGCAGCGGCGGTTGATGAGCGAGAAATTGTTCTGCACGGAGGCCATGCGGGCGAGGCCATGCTTCTCCGCCTCCCAGAGGTTTTTCATCACGCCCCAGCACGTTTCATTGCTTGATCCCCAGGCGCGGATCTTGCCCTGGTCGATAAGCATCGTGAGCGCCGTCAGCGTCTCCTCCTGCTCCATGCCGTGATCCGGCCAATGCGTTTGGTAGAGGTCGATGTAGTCCGTTTGCAGGCGGCGCAGGCTATCCTCGCAGGCCTGGAAGATCTGGCGGCGATCGAGCGCCGTGAAGCCACCGCGAATCGGCGGGCGAAACCAGCCGTGGCCTGGCCCAGTGACCTTCGTGGCCAGGATGATTTCGCCACGACGCTGCCCACGCAGCCAGCGGCCCACGATCTCCTCCGTGATGCCAAATTTTTCCGCGCTGGGCGGCACAGGATACATCTCGGCGGTGTCGAAGAAGTCGATCCCAGCCTCCAAAGCACGATCCATGATGGCGAAGGAGGTCTTTTCATCGGATTGCAGACCGAAGGTCATGGTTCCCATGCAGATATCGGTGACGACGATGCCGGTGCGGCCGAGGCGATTGCGTTTCATAAGACCTCCAGAGTGGCCTGCCACGGCTCCTGCGCAACCCAGGTCATGAATCATGCACAAAAATACCGCGACCGGATGCAAAGCGCGTAGCAGCGACATGGCGAGCGATGCATGATCGTCCTCACCATGGGCAAAGAATTCAGCACCACACCGCAAGTCGTCCCTCACGTCGAAACCAAGCACCGCCGCATCGGCTCGCCGGTGCCGCATCCAGACAGCGTGGCGCTGCTGGAACGCATGCGCGAGGTGGAGCCGCTGTCCATGCGTGGCATGCCGCCCATCGCATGGGACAAAGCGCAGGACATCTACGTCTTCGACAAGCACGGCAACAAGTGGCTCGACTGGAGCAGCGGCGTGCTCGTGACCAACGCCGGGCATGCCGCGCCGGAAATCTGCAAGGCCATGATCGACCAGATCAACAGCGGCCTCATTCACAACTATGTCTTCCCCAGCGAAGAACGCCTCGAAGCCGAGGAAATCATCGCCTCCGTCTCGCCGGAAAGTTTGAAGAAGGTCTTCCTGCTCAGTAGCGGCAGTGAGGCCACCGAGTGCGCCATCAAGCTCAGCCGTGCGCACGGCATCAAGGCCGGCGGCACCTCGAAAATCGGCATCATCGGCTTTGACCGCGGTTACCACGGTCGCACCCTCGCCAGCCAACAGGCCGGCGGCATGGGCGGGCAAAAGACGTGGATCGTGAATCTCGACAAGGCCATCATCAATGCCCCCTTCCCTGATGGTTATTGGGAGGGCGACAGCTCCTTCGATGCCTTTTTGAAGGCCATCGAAAGCAGCGGCATGAAGCCTGAAAACATCGCCGGTGTCATCATGGAGAGTTATCAAGGCGTGGGGCCTGATTTTGCGCCCGTGGAATACATTCAGAAGCTTCGAAAATGGTGTGATGAGCATCAGGTGGTGCTCACCTTTGACGAGGTGCAGTCCGGCTTCGGCCGCACAGGCAAGTTCTGGGCCTTCGAGCACTACGGCATCACGCCGGACCTCATCTGCTGTGGCAAAGGCATCAGCTCCGGCATGCCGCTGAGCGCCGTCATCGGCCGCCAGCACATCATGGATCACTTCCCACCCGGCAGCATGACGAGCACGCACACCGGCAATCCCGTCTGCTGCGCTGCCGCCACCGCGAACATCAAAAAGCTCCTCGCCGAAGACCTCACCGGCAACGCCGCCAAGCTCGGCGTGATTTTGCATGAGCGCTGCAAAGCCATTCAGGCACGTCATCCAAGCGTCATCGGTCATGTGACCTGCGCCGGACTCGTCGCAGGCTTGCAAGCCATCGTTCCCGGCAAAAAAGAGCCGAACCATGACTTCGCCCATCGCGTCATTGAGCTGTGCTACCAGCGCGGCCTGCTGCTTTTCGCTCCCGTGGGAGCCTGGGGCCAGACCATCAAAATCTGCCCACCGCTCACCGTCACGGAAGAAGCCCTCATCGAGGCCTGCGACGTGCTCGACCAGGCGGTGGATGATGCCGTGGCGGAGCTTGCCTAACGGTCCACCCATGGCCACCGCCACCACCAGAAGCTGACAAAAAAATGGGGACAAAAAAGGATATTTTCTGTCCCCATTTTTTGTCAGCTTGATCGGGCTTTGTTGATGCTCTTCAACCGACCTTCGAGGCTTCCTTTGCGATCAGCGTGGCGATCTTCTCAGCGCAGTCCTTCACGGACTGCTTCTGAGCGGCCTGCTTCATCTTGTTCGCGACTTTGGCATCCGTGAGGATGCTGCGCACCGCATCGGTGAGCGTGTCCGCATTCAGCGTGGCTTCCGACATCATTTTAGCCGCGCCAGCCTGATCGAAGATCTCGGCGTTGCGTGTCTGATGATCCTCAGCGGCATGCGGGTAAGGCACGAGAATGCTGGGGACGCCGAAGTAAGCCAGCTCTGTCATACTGGAGGCGCCGCTGCGAGCGATAGCGAGATCCGCCACGCGATAGGCGAGGTCCATCCGGTGGCAAAACGCGGCCACATGCTGCTTCAGAAGCGGATGCTTGGCATACACATCCCGCACCTCTTCATAGTCCGTGGTGCCCGCGATGTGCAGGACCTGAATGCCCATGGCTTCAAACTGCTCCAGCGCCATGCCGACGACGCGATTGATGCCGCGAGCGCCCTGGCTGCCGCCCATGATGAGGAGCGTGCGCTTGTCCTTATCGAGCTTGAAGAAGGCATGCGGATCATCCGCATTCGCCTCCCGCATCGTGCTGCGGATGGGCGTGCCCACCACACGGACATCGGGATGCTTCGGAAAGAGCGATTTGCAGGCTTCGAGGCCGCACAGGACGATGTCGGAGTAGCGGGCGTTGAGTTTGTTCGCCTTGCCTGGGATGGCGTTGCTCTCGTGGATGAGCGTGCGGCACTTTTCTTTTTTGCCGGCAAACAACGGCGCAAAGGAGGTGAAGCCTCCCATGCCGAGCACCACGCTCACCTCGTTCTCGCGGATGATCTGGCGGCAGCGCTTCGTGCCCTGCCACAGCCCTTTGAGAAAGCCCATCATCTTCGGCGACCACGGCTTCGGCATGGCCAGGAAGGGCATTTTCTCGAATCGCAGTTCCTTGTGACCGCTGGCAGCGAGGGAGTCGATCTTCTTCTCGCTGATGAGCAAAGTCACCTCGTGCCCGCGCTTCGCCAGCACCTCGCCCACGGCGATGCCCGGAAACAGATGCCCCCCCGTGCCACCGCACGCGATGAGGACGTGAATATTAGATTGGTTCGCTTTCAAGGTTGGAAATTTCCCCCGGTGTATAGAAGAACTGCCCAGCATGCAACCGGTCAGATGACGAAAGTCAGCCGGATGGGAGCTTGGCCGTGGCCGAGAGAGGGGCCTGGCTCCACGGCCTTGCCTGCATTTTCACACTCGTTTTTGCCGCAGAGGGGCAAAGAGGCAGGGGGCAGAGGAAGGCGCAGCGTGGCATGTGTAAGACAGGCAGGCTGGCATCTCGTGCACTTGCGGCCTTGGCCCATTCAACATTCAACAATCAGCAATCGACATTCCCCGCTCCGCGAGCTGCTAGAGCGCCCGAAACCGCAGATTGCTGAACTCCGATTGCTGATTGTTGAAGTTACCCACCGCCTTATTTCTCCGCCAGTTCATAGCAAACGGCTTCGCGGTCGTTTCGGAGCAGCAGCCAGCGTCCGGCGAGGGTGGGCGGGTTCCAGGTTTTGGATTTGAGGGCATCGAGGCGGGAGATTTCGATGAGTTTTTCCGGGGAGGGCTTCACCAGCACCGCCGGGCCTTTTTCGGTCTGGATGAGCAGGAGGTCATTACCCACGCGAATTTGCTGGCCGAAGCCGTAGCGCCCTTCCCGCCAGGTGCGTTCGCCGGTTTTGAGGTTCACGCAGCAGAGCGTGCCTTCATCGATGGCATAGGCGTGATCGCCAAAGACGCTGGCGCTGCTGAATTTCGTCCGAGGATTGCTCTCCGCCCAGATCACGCGAGGCGTCTTGGAACCCGCACTGATTTCCAACAGATGGCTTTTCAGACCGTAGCTGGAAGTGATGAGCAATTGGTTTTCACCCAGGGCCAGCGGCTGCGCCACTTTCGGGAACATACCCGGCCAGTCAAAGCTCCACAGCACCTCACCGCTGCCAACTTCGTGTCCGGTGACACTGCCACGGTTCACGGTGACGATCTGCTCCTTCCCGGCAAGCGTGAGCAAAACGGGCGAGGCATAGCTGCCACCATCGTTTCCGGCCTTCCACGCGGTCTCACCGGTTTGCCGATCATATGCGATCAATGAAGCGCCATCATCTCCGGCCGAGCAGATGACCTGCGAGGCCGTCAGCAGTGGCGAGGAGCTTTTGCCCCATTCGAGGTTCCGCGTGGCTCCGCCGTCCTTAAGCACCTCCCGCTGCCATTTTTTCTCGCCCGTGAAGAGGTCGAGGCAGTTCAGATGGCCCATCGCACCCATCGTGAAAACCCTTCCAGCCACCGAATCCACGGTGGGCACGGATCGCGGACCTTCGCCGCCCATCAGTTCATTGAATTGCGCCTGATCCGTGTGAGACCAGAGCAGCTTTCCATCGCGGATGTCGTAACAGGTCACGCACTCCAGCTCGCCGCGTTGCTCCTGCGTGATCGCCCGATGCCCCGTCACGGCAAAGCCGGACCAGCCGGGTCCAATTTGAATGCGCCACACCTCGCGTGGAGCCTTCGCGGCCCAGTCAGTGGCAAATTCCGCCGCTGGCAGCACGCCATCGCCTTTCTCGCCCAGGAAACGCGGCATGTCCCGCAGGCCCGCCGGTGCCACATCGGCCAGCGAAGGTTGGGCCTTCACCTCGCCGAGCATCGGCACCACGGGCGCAACCTTCTTCTGCCATTTGAAGGCGAGCTGCGGCCACGCAGAACCATCCGCCGAGCCTTCGTAACGCACGGCAAAGCGGAAGAACATCACCACCGCCACGGCGCCAAGCACAAAGACGGCGAGCCGCTTCAACCGCACACCTTTTTTCCGCAGCACCCACCACAGACCATTGAGAAGAAGCCACAGTCCGCCTAGCAGCACCACCGCCAACGAGCGCATGACATTGTCCGTCATCCACATCCAGGTGAGCAGGCTGCCGAGAAGGACGGTGGTGAGGAGAGGAAAAAGCGGGGGCATGGTAAAGAGGATTCGTTTGGGTTACTTCCACAGATTTCCATCCTTCAGCCATTCGCGCACGAGCTCTAGAAAAGCCGACACGGCGGGATCCTCGCCCTCTTTGGCCCACACCATGATGAGCGGGATGGAGGTCATAGGCTTCAGCGGGATGAGGGCGATGTTCTTGCTCATCGTGCTCTCCGGCACCACCCCGATGCCAGATCCAGCCTCGACGTATTGTAAAATGGTGCCGATGAGGCTCGGCGTGTGCGTGAGGCGTGGCTCAAAGCCCGCTGCGGCGCAGGCGGCATGGATCGCATCATGCGAACTGGCTCCTTCACGTCGTGCGAGGATCACCAGCGGCTCGCCCGCGAGCTTTTTCCACGGGATCGAGGCCATCTTTGCCCACGAGTGATCCTTCGGCACGGCAGCGCAGAATTTCTCTTCACGCAAAAGCAGCGATTGCAGCCCCAGCTCATCATGAGCGAGCACCGGCCGTGTGAGGCCGACGGAGAGCTTGCCTTTGGACACCATCTCCCACACGCGTTCCGGGGTGCGTTCCTCCAAAATCACATTCACGCGCGGAAAACGTCTCGCATACTCTTTGAGCAGCCTCGCCAGAAACGAACGCGTGGGCGGGCCGATGTAGCCGAGGCGCAATTCGCCTTCTTCCCCCTTCGCCGTGCGGCTCACGCGTTTCAGCAACTCATCGAAACGTTGCAGCAACACGCCGGTCTCCCGCAGCAGCACCTCACCAGCGGGCGTGAGTCGGGGCGAACGGCTCACCCGCTCGATCAAGGACGTCCCCAGCTCCCGCTCCATCTCCTGCACCGCACGGCTCAGCGCCGGCTGGGCAATGCGCAGCCGCCTCGCCGCCCGGGAGAAGCTCAGCTCCTCCGCCACGGCTTGGAAATATCGAAGGTGTCGCAGTTCCATGAAGTGCCGCGAGGCTTACCGGCGGGCTTTCAAGCGGTCAAGCCCGGCGGCAGAAGCAAACGCCACCTTGCGACTTTCCGAACACGGCCTAAACCGAACCTATGGCGACTTTCTCTTCCGGCTTTTTGCAGTTCACCCAGACAGGAAACCCCGCCGAAGTGCTCCACGCGGCGGAGCGCGAGGTTCGACGGCCCACCGGCCACGAGGTGCTCGTGCGCATGCGTTACGCTCCAGTGAATCCCGCCGACCTCAATTTCATGGAAGGCACCTACGGCCGTGCGGCCACGCCACCCTGCATCCCCGGCCACGAAGGCTGCGGCGAGGTCGAGGCGGTAGGACCGGACGTGCAATCCCTCGCCAAAGGGGATGTCGTCATCTCGCTGCTAGGCACTGGCTGTTGGGCAGAGCATGTCACCGGTCCCGAGCACGCCTTTGCCAAGGTGCCCTCCCGCATCGACGCCGTGCAGGCGAGCATGCTCCGCGTGAACCCCGTCACCGCCTGGCTCATCTTGAAGCACTTCGTCGAGCTAGAACCCGGCTCCTGGGTGGTGCAAAACGCCGCGAACTCCGGCGTCGGCCGTGCCTTGATCCAGATCGCCAAACGATTCGGCCTCAAGACGCTGAACTTCGTTCGTCGTGAAGAGCTCGCCGCCGAGTTGAAAGGCCTGGGGGCGGATGAAGTCCTGCTCGATACCGATGAAGGCATGACCCAGGCCAAGGCCATCCTCGGCACAGCGCCGGTCATGCTCGCCGCGAACGCTGTCGGTGGTGATAGCGCCCTCCGCCTGATGGACGTGCTCAGCAGCGAAGGCACGATGATCACCTACGGAGCCATGAGCCGCCGCAGCCTGAAGGTGCCGAACAAATTCCTTATCTTCAAAAACCTCACGCTGCGTGGCCTGTGGGTCACGAAGTGGTTCGAGAAAGCCACCCGTGAACAGCTCTACGATGTCCTGGAACCTCTCACCGAGATGATTCTCGCCAACGAACTCGTCACCGCCATCGACGAGATCGTTCCCTTCCGCGATTGCTCCCAGGCCATCCTCCGCGCCCAGGAAAACAGCCGCTCCGGGAAGGTGATTCTGGATTTTGCGTAGGGGATAAGGTTTTAAATGTAACGCCAATGTTACGCTTTTGACGTTTTATAAACGCAATCAATCGAGATGATTCGTCGGAATAATGAGGGAAAGTTGTCTGCGCCCCATCTTCCCACCCCTCTACGCCACCAATGATTCCCGAGTGCCTCATTCCGGCGTCCTACCAGGCTTCGAGGCAAAAGGAAGGTGGCGGGAAGACGGGCTGCGTGCTTGAGTACCCGGATGTCAGCGCAGATGAGCAATACAGTCAGTGTTTTCGGCCTCGGTTACGTGGGGACAGTTACGGCGGCGTGCCTCGCCGGCCGAGGGATGGCTGTGATCGGGGTGGATGCGAAGACGGAGAAAGTGGATGCAGTGAACTCGGGCCATTCTCCCCTCGTGGAGCCGGGATTGGAAAATCTGGTGCGCCAAGGACATTCCAGCGGCCTGCTTCGTGCGACTTTGGATGCGTCGGAAGCCGTTCGCGGTTCGAGCACGAGCCTCGTGTGCGTAGGCACGCCCTCGCTGAGCAATGGTCGCGTGCAGATGGATCATGTGCGGGCGGTGGCAGCGCAGATCGCGGCGGCCCTGCGAGAGTCTCCCAAAGCGCACACGGTGGTGTTTCGCAGCACCATGCCGCCGGGCAGCACGCGAGCGCTGGTGGCGGAGTTCTTCAGCGGAACGACCACGCGGGTGCTGTATGTGCCGGAATTTCTCCGCGAAGTCTCAGCAGTTCACGACTTCCTCGAACCCAGCCTCAGCGTGCTCGGCACGGAGGATGGTGAGAGCACCGCCGAGGCTTTGGAAGGCCTGGGCAGCTTTGACGAGGTGCTGCGCTGGGAGGAGGCGGAAATGCTGAAATATGCCTGCAATGCTTTTCATGCTCTCAAAGCCGGTTTTGCGAATGAGATGGGCCGCGTGGGCAAATTTCTCGGCCTGGATGCCCGCCGGGTGATGGCCGCGCTAGGTCGCGATGAGAGACTGAACATCTCCCGCGCCTACCTAAAGCCTGGAAATCCGATTGGCGGCTCCTGCCTGCCGAAGGACGTGGGCGTGCTCGCCGCCTTGGCGAGATCGGAAGGGCTAAAACTGCCGCTCATCGAGCAGATGATGGATTCCAATCAGGCGCATCTCGATCATCTCACCCGCCTCGTGGAGGCCACCGGAGCACGACGCGTGGGTTTTCTCGGGCTGGCCTTCAAAGCAGGCACCGATGACCTTCGCGGCAGCCCCATGGTCTCGCTGTCGGAGACGCTGCTGGGCCGCGGGCACTCGCTAAGCATCTTTGATCCGAGTGTGAACCTCACCCGCCTCATCGGGGCCAATGAAGCCGAGATTCAGCGTCGCATGCCGCATTTGGCCCGGCTGATGGCGGCCTCCGCTGCCGAGGTGGTGAGCGAGAGCGAGGTCATCGTGGCCGCTCAGCCTTGTGCGAGCCTTGAAGAGCTACGCGACTGCGTACGGCCCGATCAGCACGTCATTGATGTGAATGGCTGGCGAGAGCTGGAGACGCTGCCGTGGCGCTATGAAGGACTCTGCTGGTAGCGGAGGAGTTGATGGTCGAGCTGCACTTCGAGCATCAGCAAACCTTCCTATCATGAGAGACTCTCGCCTTTCGTTTCTGGGGCGAACCAGATGAGCACCATGCCGACGAGGTAGATCGAACACAGCGCGGAATAGGCATTGGCGGAGGTGCCGAAGGCGTGGACGAGATTCGCAATTTGAAGTCCGCCGATGGCGGCGATGATGCGTCCCACATTGAAGCAGAAGCCCTGGCCGGTGGCCCGCACGCTGGTGGGGAAAAGCTCAGGCAGATAGAGCGGGAAGAAGCCGTAGAAGCTCGCGGTGATGCCCCCCATGATGAAGGCGGTGGCAAAGAACCAGCCGTTGATGACGGCGTTCGTTTGGTAAAACAACAGCGCCGAGGCCAAAGCCAGGATGCACATGAAAAAGTAGGTTACTCGGCGGTTCAGCAGGTTCGAGATCACGGGAGCAATGAACGCAAACAAGCAGGCACCTACCGAGGTGGCGATCTGGGTGTATTGCGCCACATTGGTGAAGCCGTTCGCATTCAAATCGGCCGAGGTGGACCACTTCGCACTCTGCTGCGCCGCACCCCAGGTGCCCAGCAAGGCGATACCGGCGAGGGAGGCTCCCATGATCAAATTCCTACGCACGCTGATCCGGCTGGCCTCCGTGATGCTGCCAGCGGCTTCGGCACGGCCCAGGTAACGGCGCGCCGGCAGCAGATAACCCCAGACGACGACGCCAAAGCCCACCACCGTGATGAGGACGGCCATGAGCGGTGTAACGCCGCTTTCGATACCGGCGGGAGACCACGACCAGATGATAAACATCGCCACGATGGCTCCGATGAGCACGCCTTTGAGGTCCATCGTGCTCCAGTGGCTGGTTTTGCCCGCCGCTTTTTCCTCCTCCCATTTGTCCGATTCGGGAACGAAGATACGGATGAGGAAGATGATGATCGCGGGCAGTGCACCGATGAGCATCAGGAAGCGCCAGGCCTGATGATCGAGCAGCCAGCCGGCCAGTTCCTCGCTACCGCCGAGAGCCAGCGTCCAGGTGCGCATCGTTTCGATGAAGGTATTCATGCCGAGGCTCAGGCCAGCGACAAGGAGGTAGCCGATATTGGCCGCTGCGCCGATGGCTCCGGCCACGAAGGCGCGATTGCCATGCGTCCACAGTTCATTCACCAGCGCCACGCCCAGCGCCCACTCACCGCCCATGCCGAGGGAAGCCACGAAACGAAGAATGGCGATGTGCCAGGCCTCCGTGGCAAAGCCGCACAGGCCGGTGAAGATGGCGTAGGTGAAGATGGAGAAGGACATGGCTTTGACCCGGCCGATCCGGTCTCCCAACCAGCCAAAGAACACACCGCCCGTAGCCGCTCCGACGAGGAAGGTGGCGATGATGACACTGAACCAGCGATCAAGCGTGGCACTGAGCGCCTCGGGAGCTGCGGTGCTCGCGAGAAGATCCTGCAACGCCGGTTTCCCGATCAGCGGGAAGAGCCCCATTTCAAACCCATCAAACATCCAACCGAGGAAAGCGGCGATGAGCGCCATGTTACGACCGGTGGAGGAGGGAGCGGAGGGGGAAGACATGCGGAAGTCGGGAAAGGAGTCTGGAGGATGGCAACAAACGGACTCCCCGCGAAGGAATTTCGAGTCTGGATGTGAAATCACTCTCGGTCCTCACCCGACGATGGCTCGCGGGACACGGCCATTCACATCGGTGAGGCGGTAATCGCGGCCGGCGTAGCGGTAGGTGAGCTTTTCGTGGTCGATGCCAAGGAGGTGGAGGATGGTGGCGTGGATGTCGTGGACGTGCATTTTATTCACGGCAGCTTTGAAGCCGAAGTCATCGCTCTGACCATAGGCGGTGCCGCCGCGGGCTCCGCCACCGGCGAAGAACATGCAGAAACCGTGCGGGTTGTGATCGCGACCATTGCCGTTTTCACTCACGGGTGTGCGACCAAACTCGCCGCCCCAGACGATGAGGGTATCATCGAGCATGCCGCGCTGTTTGAGATCGGCGATGAGGGCGGCGATGGGCCGATCGATATCGACGGCGAGTTTTCGCGTGGCGGTTTCGTGATTCGAATGGGTATCCCAGGGCTGGCCGTTGCCGTAATAGACCTGCACGAAGCGCACACCACGCTCGACGAGCCTGCGAGCCATGAGGCAGCCGTTGGAGAAATGGCTGGTGCCATACATCTCGCGGATTTTTGGAGACTCGAGGTTCACGTCGAAGGCATCCGTGGCGGCGGACTGCATGCGGAAGGCGGTTTCCATGGCCTGGATGCGGCCATTGAGCATGACATCGGCTCCACCACGAGCGGCGAGGTGCTCGGCATTGAGCGTCTGCATGAGATCGAGCTGGCGGCGTTGGTCGCTGGATGCCAGGCGGCTGTTGGTCAGCCACGGGATCATCTGCTTGGGGTCGAGATTCGAGTGGTTGATGTAAACGCCCTGATGCTGCGCGGGAAGGAAGGCGCTGCTCCACAGGACGGAGAAGCGCACGGGCTTGCCAGGACAAAGCACGACGAAGGAAGGAAGATTGGCGTTTTCATTGCCAAGGCCGTAGCTGAGCCAGGAGCCCATGCTGGGCACGCGCTCGGTCATGGTGCCATTGTTCATGAGCAGCAGTGCGGGGCCGTGATTGGGATTGTCCGTGTGGCAGGAGCGGAGCACGCAGAGGTCATCGGCATGCTGGGCGAGGTTTGGCAGCAACTCACTGATCTCCAGGCCGCTCTGACCATGCTTCGAATAGGCATACGGTGAGGCGAGCAGGCCGCCGGTGGGCCGCTCCGTGCGTAGATCCGCGCCTTCGGGCTTCTGACCGGCATATTTGGTCAGTGCGGGCTTTGGATCGAAGTAATCGGGGCCGAAGGGGCCACCATTCATGAAGAGGTGAATGATGCGCTTGGCCTTCGGGACGAAATTCGCGCGTGGCAGACCGCCTGCGGCTGCGAGACTGGAAACAAGCCCCAACGAGCCCAAACCACCTCCCAGGCGGGCGAGGAGGTCACGGCGTGAAAACGGATCGAGAGGAGGCATGAGGTTTCTACGGCTCTCGAAGCATTCGCTTTGCCGCGAAGGGCGAAAAAGCATTCCTTTGGAAAGATCACATGCAAAGCGCCCGGAATGAAGTCATTCAACATGGTGACTCGGAAATCGGAAACTGGCAGAACCTCAGGACAAGCAGCAGCGGCCTTGCTAGGCCTTCTTGCGCTCACGGGATGCAATTTGGCTCCGTCGTTTCTGAAGCCAGCGGTTCCCCTGCCCTCCTCTTTTAAGCGCAGCGGCCCGTGGCGCACGGCGACGCCGCGTGATGAGGTCAAACGCGGCTCGTGGTGGAGTTCGTTTGGCGATGCGAGGCTCTCCAGCCTGATGAAGCAGGCAGAAGCCAACAGTCCCACGCTCGAACTGGCCATGCATCGAGTGACGGAAGCGCAGGCACTCGCACGAGCGGATCGGGCGAACCTGTTTCCTTTCCTCACGCTGAATGGCTCGGCGCAGCGCAGTCGCGGCTCGAGTAATTTGCAGTTTCAATTCGCGGGTGGTCGCACACGCACGCTGCTGGGCACGGGTTTGGATTTGAGCTACGAACTCGATTTCTGGGGTCGCCTACGCAATCAAAGCCGCGCCGGAAGCGAACGTGCCGAAGCGGCGGAGGCCAATCGAAACACGGCGCTGCTTGGTCTTCAAAGCGAACTGGCGATGAATTACTTCGCGCTGCGCACCCAAGATGCGCAAATCGCGCTGCTGCGCCGCACCGTGGAGCTGCGGCGCAGGACGGTGAGCCTTGCTCGCACTCGCTTTGAACAGGGCGACATCGCCCAAGTGGATGTGGCGCAGGCGGAGACCGATCTGAATGCCACGGAAGCGGAGGCGATAGGGCTGGAACGCACTCGCATGGAGCTAGAACATGCCATCGCGCTGCTGCTGGGCACCACGCCTTCGCAATTCAATCAAGTCGAGCATGCGATCAGCGGTCAGCCACCTTCCGTTCCCAAATCAATGCCGAGTGATCTACTGGAGCGCCGCCCGGATATCGCGAGCGCGGAACGCCAGATGGCGGCGCTGAATGCGGAGATCGGTGTGGCGAAGGCGGCTTTGTTTCCGAGCGTGACCATTGGCCTGACCGGCGGCACGCAGACGAGCTATCCGTGGAAAATCGCCGATGCAGCGAGCCGTGTGTGGGGTCTCGGCCCCGCCGGGGTGGAATGGCCGCTGCTGCGTGGTGGCGAGGTGAAAGCTGGCATTGAGGCCAGTCAGGCCCGCTACGATCAAGCGGCGGCGGCTTACAAAAGCACGGTGCTCTCGGCGGTGCGTGAAGTGGAGGATGCTCTGGCTGGCATTGAGGTGCTGAAACGCCAATCGGCCGCTCAAGATGCTACGGTGGCCGCTGCCAGCCAGGCGCTGGCCCTTTCCCAAAAGCGCTACGAATCCGGCCTGGTGGCCTACTACGAGGTCCTGGATGGTCAGCGCACGTTGCTTCGTGCCGAACAGGAAGCCACTCGCATTCAGGGCGAGCGCTTTTTAGCCACGGTGATGCTGATCAAGGCGCTCGGCGGCGGCTGGTGAGCCTGTTCAATCCTTCAACCACCAGCAGAAACCACCGCTGGGCACTGGCAGGACATTTTCAGCACCGCGCAGCTGCATCTCGCCCTGCTCGAAATGTCCACCACGAGATCCAAATGCCTGGAGCAGCAGATGATGCAGCGAGATCGGCGTGAGCTCGGGTGTATGACAGGATAGCAGCACGCCGAGCGGTTCATCGGAGGTGAGTTTCGTGAGCAGTGATAGCAGCTTGGGCAGATCGCTTTCTATCTTGAAGATCTCGCCCTTGGCTCCGCGTCCGTAGCTAGGCGGATCGAGGATGATCAAATCATAGCGTCGTTCCCGGCGCAGTTCGCGTTCGAGGAACTTGGTCACATCATCGACGATCCAGCGCACGGGACGATCTTGAAGTTGATTGATCGTCGCGTTTTGACGGGCCCATTCGACCATGCCTTTGGAGGCATCCACATGGCAGACCTCCGCGCCAGCATGCGCCGCAGCGAGCGTGCTGCCGCCGGAGTAGGCGAAGAGGTTCAGCACACGGGCAGCCCGCTGATGCCTAGTCTGATACGCGGTGCAGACTTCGCGAATGCGACGCCATTGATCCCGCTGCTCAGGGAAGATGCCCAGATGGCCGAAGTCAGTGGAGCTAAGCTGGAAGCTCGTGCCATCGACGTTGATCGTCCATGATTCCGGCAAACGATCTCGGCCGCGCCATTGATTGCCGCCATCACGAAAGAAGGTGGCGGTGGCCTGCTGCCACTCATGCTTTGGTAAAGAGGGATTCCACACGGCCTGCGCACAAGGCCTGGAGAGCACCACGGGGCCAAAACGCTCCAACTTTTGAAAACCGCCGCTGTCGAGCAGGGCATAGTCGGAGCTGGAAGACGCGGCGGACACGGTGAGATGCCGGTTTAGGGCCACAGATCCTTGATCGGGCGCGGCGTGAGGTCCTCGACGCCTTTGGGGAACATGCGCTTGCGATAGGTGAGGATCTCCGGCTCCTGCGCCGTGATGAGCACGACGTGCTCGTAGTGGCTGCTGGGCTTGCGATCCGTGGCGATGACGGTCCACTTGTCCTCCAAAATGCGGGTTTTCTCGGTGCCCATGTTGATCATGGGTTCGATGGCGAGGGTCATACCGGCCTTGAGACGAGGGCGGTCACCTTTTTTACCAAAATTCGGCACCTGAGGATCTTCGTGGAGCTTGCGGCCGACACCGTGGCCGACGAATTCACGCACGACGCTATAACCGAACTTCGTGACGTGGTTTTCGACGCTGTGGCAGAGATCGCCGAGCATCCAGCCATCACGGGCGTGATTCACGGCGATGTGAAGGGACTCCTCTGTGGCTGCCATGAGCTTGAGCGTCTCCTTCTCCACATTACCGACGGGCACGGTGAGGGCGTTGTCACCCACCCAACCATCGCGGTAGATACCGATGTCGATTTTGACGATGTCACCGTCTTGAATGACGCGAGCACCGCCAATGCCGTGAACGACTTCTTCGTTGATGGAGATGCAGATGTTCCCTGGGAACTGGCGATAACCGAGGAAGGCACTGGTGCAGCCACTGGCCTTCATGGCGGCGGCAGCAAAGCGGTCGATCTCACCAGTGGTGACACCCACATGAACCTCAGCAGCCGTTTTCAGTAAGATGTCGCGAGCGAGCTGGCCCGCTTTGCGAATGCAGTCCTGCTGCTGACCGTGGCGGATTGGGATGTTCCCCGATTTGGCAAGACCCATGAGCCAGTTAAAAAAACTCACTTGTTAAGGAGATAACTCACGAGGGCGACCAGCACGATGAGAGCGATGCCGACCCACAACCACACGAGGGTGGTGGAGTCCATCACTTTACCACCGGTCTGCTGCAAGCGGTCGAAGCGACCGCGGATGCGTCCCTTCTTCAGGAATCCGTCGTAATGGCTCTGTAGAAGGTGCGTTTCCACCTGGCGCATCACGTCGAGCACAACGCCAACCAAGATGAGCAGGCTGGTGCCACCGAGGAACTGCGCGGCGGAGGCGGAGATACCAAGGGCGGAGCTAGTGATGCCCGGAAGGATGTACAAGGCCGTGAGGAAGATGGCTCCGGCAAAGGTCAGACGGCTCATCGTGAAGTCGAGGAAGTCAGCGGTGGGCTTGCCCGGGCGAATGCCCGCGATGTAGCCCCCGGATTTCTTGAGATCTTCACTGATCTGCTGCGGCTGGAACATGGTGGCGACCCAGAAGTAGCTGAAGAAGAAGATGAGCAGGGCGGAGATGGTGTAATACCAGAAACCGGTGCTGAGCGTCATGGAGAGGCTTTGAATCCAGCCGACATCGCTAAAGAAGGAAGCAAGGATCTGCGTGGGAAAGAGCAGAATGGCCTGGGCGAAGATAATGGGCATCACGCCAGAATAATTGATCTTCAGCGGCAGATACTGGGTCTGGCCGCCATACACTTTACGGCCCACCACACGCTTCGCGTAAGTGATGGCAATGCGGCGGGTGGCCTGCGTGAGAGCGATGACGCCAGCGATCACGATAATCATAAAGGCAACAAGGAGGAGCAGCTTCGCGGCGCTGGAAGGATCTGCATCCGCACCACCGACGTAGGTCTTCCAAACCTGGATGAAGGCCCCAGGAAGGTCGGAGACGATGTTCACGCAGATAAGGATGGAGGTACCATTGCCGATACCACGCTCGGTGATCTGCTCGCCGAGCCACATCATGAACATGGTGCCAGCGGTGATGGTGATGACGGCGGGCAGAATGAAGGTCCAGAAACCAAAATTGGGCACGAGCGGACGTCCCATGGTTTCAATCGTCTGACCGAGGCCTTGCATGAGGTAGTTCTGCTTCGGATCGGCAAGCGATTGCACGAGCATGAACGCCTGAAACACGCAGAGCACAATCGTGGCCCAGCGAGTGTATTGAGTGATCTTTTGACGTCCGCCTTCCTCGCGGGCGAGCTTCGTCAGCGGCGGCCAGACGGCAGTGAGGAGCTGCAGCATGATGCTGGCGCTGATGTAGGGCATGATGCCCAAGGCGAAAATGGCGCAGTTTTGCAGACCACCGCCGGAGAAGATGTTCAAAAGTGCGGCCACCTGAGCACCTGCGGAGGTGCTATTCTCAGCCTTATCGGTGATCCACTGGCTAAGCACGGTGGGATCAATGCCAGGAAGGGTGATCTGGGTGCCGATGCGGACGATCACGATCATGGCGAGCGTGAAAAGGATGCGGGAGCGCAGTTCTGGGACCTTAAAGCTGTTGGCGAATGCGGAAATCATAGGCGGCGGGTGGTCTTGATACGGCGAAGGGCCTGTCTCCAGAAGCGGTGGGTAACCACCGTGGAAACCGGCCCATCACGAAAGTGGTTGGGAATAATGAGAAATTACGCGGCGATGCTGCCGCCGGCCTTCTCGATCTTCTCACGGGCCGTGGCGCTGACTTTGGCGCCCTGGATGGTGAGTTTGCGAGTCAGCTCGCCAGTGCCGAGGATCTTGATCTCATCGCAATTGCGGGAAACCAAGCCGACCGTGCGGAGGGAAGCTTCATCGACGGTGGCCCCGTCTTCGAAGGCGTTGTTGAGTTCGCCAACGTTCACGACTTCAATAGCGTCCTGGAAAGCCCTATTATTGAAACCTTTTTTCGGGAGACGGCGATGCATCGGCATCTGTCCACCTTCAAAGCCGGGACGGATACCGCGACCAGAACGGGCCATCTGGCCTTTGTTGCCCTTGCAGGAGGTTTTACCATGGCCGGAGCTTTCTCCGCAGCCGATGCGCTTGCGACGCTTACGAGCGCCGGGGCGGTTTTGTGTGTCTTGGAGCTGCATGTGTTTTGAAATTTAAGTATTTGAAATGCAAAAGGCTTAGAGAGCCTTGGGCTTCCGCTCGCGGCCACGGGCGCGGAGGATTTCGTCAGGGAGGCGGAGCGTGCTAAGAGCATGCAGAGTGGCTTTAACGATATTTGCGTGATTGGAGGAGCCGAGGGACTTGCCGATCACGTCCTTAACGCCGACGCACTCGAGAACGGCACGGGCAGCACCACCAGCGATGATGCCGGTACCAGGAGAGGCAGGCTTCAGCATAAGGTAACCGCCGCCATGATCACCGATGGTTTCATGCGGGATGGTGCCATTGGTGATGTTGTAGGTCACCATGTTCTTCTTGGAGCTTTCAGTGGCCTTCTTAATGGCATCCGCCACTTCGTTGGCCTTGCCGAATCCCCAACCGACCTTGCCCTGCTGGTCACCGACGACGACGAGGGCGCTGAAGCTGAAGCGACGACCGCCCTTGACGACCTTCGCGCATCGGTTGATGTGAACGACTTTCTCGATGGTGTCGCCGGAGCTACGAGAATCACGGGACTCACGCTGCTGTGGAGCGGCAGAGGCTTGGGCGATGAATTCCTCGACGGGAATTGCGATTTCTACGGTAGCAGGAGCTGCTGTTTCAGTGGCCATACAGTGCGTTTGGGGAAAGTGCGAGGTGATGAGAATTAGAACTGAAGGCCTTTTTCACGGGCGGCATCTGCAAGAGCTTTGACTTTACCGTGGAAAGTAAAACCGGCACGATCAAAAACGACGGCAGAGATATTATTGGCAGCGGCACGTTCAGCGATAACAGCCCCCACCTTGGCGGCGTGTTCCGAATTGGCCTTACCGGCACCGTAGCCCTTCTCCTTGGTGGAGGCGGAAACGATCGTTTTGCCAGCCTCGTCGTCGATGATCTGGGCATAGACGTTGGCATTGGAGAAGTAAACGGCGAGGCGGGGGCGCTGTGCGGTGCCGCCGAGTTTGCGGCGGATACGCGCATGGATACGAGCGCGAATGGCTTTGCGATTTTGAGTGGCCATAATGGTCTGCGGGCGAAATTGAAGGGGTTACTTGACGGACTTGCCGGCTTTGCGGCGGATGTATTCGCCGACATAGCGAACGCCTTTGGCCTTGTAAGGCTCCGGCGGATAGTAGGCGCGGATGTCAGCGGCGAGCTGGCCGACAACTTGCTTGTCGATACCTTCGATGCTGATTTTGGTGTTTTCAGTGACGGTGACCTTAACGCCCTTCGGAATGGGATGGAGGCGGTCATGGCTCTGGCCGAGCTGGAGATCGATGTTGGTTCCTTTCACGGCAGCGCGGAAACCGACGCCGTGAATTTCAAGGTTCCGAGTGTACCCCTGAGAAACGCCAACGATCATGTTCGTGATGAGGCGCTGTGTGGTGCCGTGAAGGGCACGGACGGTGCGCTCATCGGATTCACGGGTGACACTGAGAGTGCTGGCATCGCCGGTCACAGTCACGCCACGAGGAAGAACCCAGTTGAGTTCGCCCTTAGGGCCTTTGACGTTCACATTGCGATCATCACCAACTTTGACGGTGACTTTTTCAGGAAGAGGAATGGGGAGTTTGCCGACGCGGGACATGTAGAGATAGGCTCCAGGTTCGGGGTTTACCAGACAAAGGCGAGGAGTTCGCCGCCAAGCTTCGATTTGCGAGCGCGGGAACCTGTCATAACGCCCTTAGAGGTCGAAAGGATGGCAATGCCGAGGCCACCGAGTACGCGGGGGATCTCGTCACAGGAGACATACTTTCGAAGGCCAGGCTTGGAGACGCGCTGAAGCTTGCGGATAACCGGTGTGGTATCGTCTGTGTATTTGAGTTTCAGTTTGAGCCGGGGATGAGCGGCGCTGGTATCCACTTCGTAAGCCCAGATGTAACCTTCTTCTTTGAGGATTCGGGCGAGTTCAGCCTTCATTTTAGAGAAGGGTGCGAGGATCTGCTCCTGGCCGGCGGAAAGGCCATTGCGGATACGGGTGAGAAAATCAGAAATCGGGTCAGTCATGACGTGGCGGTGGGTCCGTGGTGTTTAAAATTCAGGATCAGGCTGCCTGGGCACCTTCTGCGGCGGCATCATCGCTCTTTTTCTTACCCATGGAGCGGAAGGGCATTCCCAAGGCACGTAGCATTTCGCGAGCATGGTCGTCATTGGTGGTGCTGGTGACGAAGGTGATGTCAAAGCCGAGCGTGCGCTTGATCTTATCGAGTTCGATTTCGGGGAAGATGGACTGATCGCTGATGCCGAGGGTGTAGTTGCCACGACCATCAAAAGCACGAGGAGCGACGCCGCGGAAGTCACGCACACGGGGGACAGCAGTGCGAACGAGACGCATCATGAAGTCGTACATCTTGTTGCCACGAAGGGTGACTTTCACACCGACGTTTTCACCCTCGCGGAGTTTGAAGTTGGCGATGGCCTTCTTCGACTTGGTGATGATGGGCTTCTGACCAGTGATGAGCTGAACTTCGTTCACAGCATCTTCGATGGCCTGCTTACGCTCTCCCTGGCTGCCGACGGAGCAGTTCAGGACGATTTTTTCAAGCTTGGGCACTTCGTGAATGTTTTCGAGACCGAGATGGCTCTTCAATTCACTGACTTTTTCTTTATAGAGGGTTTTGAGGGCGGGTTCCATGAATCAGTTTCGGGCTGTGCGTCCTTTCCGCCGTGGTCTGCTTATCAAAGCAAAGCTTGTTGCGGCGGGGGAGGCAAAAATGGGGGGCGTGAGGATGGCGTCTTACTTCTTTTTAGCAACTGCCTTTTTCTTCGCAGGAGCCTTCTTTTCTTTTTTTGGTGCGTCAGCAAGCTTTACATTGGAGATAGCAATGGGCGCTTCCTTCTCAACATGGCCACCAGCTTGGTTCTGCTGGGTAGGCTTGACGGCCTTTTTGATCATGTTCACCCCCTCAACGAGGACGCGGCCTTTGGCCGGAAGAACTTGGAGCACCGTGCCCTGCTTACCTTTGCTAGCGCCTGTGATGACGGTGACAGTATCACCTTTTTTGACGTGGGTTTTCATGTTTGTAAATCAGAGCACTTCAGGTGCAAGGGAAACGATCTTCATGAAGTTCTTGTCGCGCAGCTCACGAGCGACGGGGCCGAAGATACGAGTGCCCTTTGGGTTGTTGTCCTTGTCGATCACGACGATGGCATTCTTGTCAAAGCGGAGGATAGAGCCGTCATTGCGGCGGATCGGATGCGCAGTGCGCACCACAACGGCGCGGATGACTTCACCTTTTTTCACTGCCGCAGTCGGGGTCGATTCACGAACGTGAGCCGTGATAATATCGCCAACGTAGGCGAAACGAGTGTTTTTCTTGCCGAGCACGCCGATCATCTCGGCCATGCGAGCGCCGGTGTTGTCAGCGATCGGGATTTCGGATTCCATTTGAAGCATAAGTCGATTCCTCCGTGGGTCTGGGGTTCTTGAAAAGGGGCGTTATTAGTGCTTGAGGACCTCAGTGAGGTTCCAGCGCTTGAGCTTGGAAAGCGGGCGGGTCTCGGCGATGAGCACCTTGTCCCCCTCCTTGGCTTCGCTTTTCTCGTCGTGAGCGTAGAACTTGGAAGTCTTACGAACGATCTTTTTGAAGCGGGGATGCGGCACGCGGCGCTCGACTTCAACGACAATGGTTTTAACCATTTTGGCAGAAGTGACAACTCCGACGCGTGTCTTCTGCACGGTCTTCTTTTCAGTGGGGGCGGATGTAGTGGCGGCCTCGCTCATGTGTAACGTAATAAAAGGGTTGGTGCGGAGGATTAAGCGGCCTTCTTGATGACGGCAGCGCGGGAACGCTCGGTGATGATGGTCTCGATGCGCGCGATCTCCTTGCGGATCAGAGTGATACGGGCTGGATTTTCAAGCTGGCCACTCTGCTGGGAGATGCGCAGGTTAAGAGCCTCTTGCTTCAGCTCGCGGCGGCGAGCGGAAAGTTCTTCGACGCTGGATTCACGGAGTTCTTTGATCTTCATGGGGCGGTTCTCGGTTCGCGGTTCTAGGTTCTCCGAAGGTTATTTGTGCAGGGACTCACGGGTGACGAAGCGGCTGCGGATGCCAATCTTGTTGGCGGCTAGACGACAGGCTTCGCGGGCGGTGGCTTCATTGACGCCGGAGATTTCAAACATCATGTGTCCAGGAAGAACAACAGCCACCCAGAATTCGGGAGCGCCTTTACCTTTACCCATTCGGACTTCCGGCGGGCGCTGGGTGACAGGCTTGTGAGGGAAGATGCGGATGAAAACCTTACCTTTTCGCTTGAGGAAGCGGGTGAGCGCCACACGGCAGGCTTCGATCTGGTTGTTTCTGATCCAGCCGCGGTCAAGGAGCTGAAGGCCGAAGTCACCAAAGTCGAGCTTGTTGCCGCTGGTGGCATTGCCACTGCGATTGCCGCGCTGCTGCTTTCTGTATTTGGTTCTGCTGGGGAGGAGGGCCATGACGGTCTAATTTGAAAGGTGAAAAGGGATGTTTGAAATCACGCAGCGGCAGGGGCCTCGGCGGGAGCGGCAGCAGGGGCACCTTCGCCCATGGGGCGGCGGGCACGTCCACCACGAGGAGCGGCACCACCAGGACCACCACCGTCGTTACGATCGCGACGAGGGCGACGTTCTTCACGCGGACGGGAATTCTCAGGAGCATTGCCACGGTTCATCCAGACTTTGCAGCCGATGATACCATAAACTGTGCGAGCTTCGGCGAAGCCATAATCAATCGGGATACGCAAGGTTTGAAGAGGCACTTTGCCTTGACGATACCACTCAGCACGAGCGATGTCAGCACCACCGAGACGACCTGCGACGCGGATACGAATGCCTTCGGCACCCATGTCCATGGCGGTCTGCACGGCGCGCTTCATGGCGCGGCGGAAGGAAATACGACGCTCAAGTTGCACGGTGACGGCTTCAGCGACGAGCTGGGCATCAAGCTCAGGCTGCTTGATCTCAAAGATATCGATCTTTACCTGACGACCACCGCACATTTCGGAGATCTTCTGGCTCATCACTTCAATTTCTTGACCTTTACGACCAATCACGAGGCCCGGACGAGCGGTATGAAGAGTAACACGAACTTGATTCCAAGCGCGCTCGATCACGATCTTAGCCAAGGCTGCCTGCATGAGCTTTTCCTTGAGATAGTTGCGGATGGCGATGTCACTGTGAAGAGAATCGGCGAACTCTTTTTTCGGAGCATACCACTTGGAGCGCCAGTCTTTGGAGACGGCGAGGCGGAAACCGATTGGATTGACTTTCTGGCCCATAAGGTGCGTATCGAGGTGTTAAGTGACGAAAGGTTTTATTCAGCAGATTTCTTGGCGGCCATCTTTTTGGCTGGCCGTGAGGCCTTCTCTGGCTTGGCCTCTTCTTCTGGTTTGGCACCGATGATGACGGTGATGTGGGACATACGCTTCTTGATGGAAGCGCCTGAGCCACGAGCACGAGGCATGAAGCGGGAAAGAGCAGGTCCAGGAGTAGCGACGGCGCTGGTGACGATCATTTCAGAAGCGTCGAGTTCGTGATTGTTTTCGGCATTGGCGATGGCACTACGGAGGGCTTTACCGACTAGAAAAGCACCTTTCTTCGGAGTGAAATCAAGGACGCTCAGGGCTTGGCTCACGGGCATGCCAGTGATGGCGCGGGTGACCTGGCGGGCCTTCTGCGGAGAGATCCGGGCATACTTGTATGTGGAGCGGACGGTGGGGGCTGACATAACTTGGAGAGGCTTCTTCGTGTGCAGGGTGGGTTTTTAAAAAGAGGAGGCGGTGGTCTCGGCTCGGCCACGATCACCGACACGGACGGGGTCCATGTTGTCGGCGAGTTCTTGGACGATAGCACCGCTGACAGACTGGCGGACTTCAGTGATGAGCACTTTAGCGAGAGGCTTATCTTCGCGGAAGATTTCAAAGGGCATGCCAGGCTTCACGCCGTCTTTACGGCCAAGGCTGAGGACGGCAATGCCGAGTTCGGGTTTTAAAGAAACGACACGAGCATTTTGTAGACCGTCAGAAGGAGCGCCATCCACGGGGGCCGTGGTTCCGATCTTACTCAGCAGCCCATCTGCGGCAGTGAGGGTTTGGTTCAGAGTATCAGCGGCAGCCGGATCGGCATTGGGTGCGGAACGAGCGAGGTTCACACTGGCTTCCGCCACCACCATAAGAGATTGGGCAAGTTCGTCACGCTGCTGCTTCACGATACGAAGATCGCTCAGCGCAGCGAGGAGACGCTCCTGCGCTTGATCCTTGGAGCTTTCGAGGGCGGATATGCCCAAACCTTCGAGTAAGCCACGGAGTTTCTCATAGCGGTCTTTGAGCTCACCCGCTTCGTTGTTTGCCGCAGCAGCGGATTGAGCGAGAGCATCGAATTTATCCTTGGATGCGGCAGCATCGGTTTCGAGCTTCTGAATCTTACGAGCAGCCACGGCGAGCGTGGTGTGCAATTCACGAAGTTCGAGATTCACATCACTCTGAGCACGCACGACACCGCCCACTGCCAGAAGCAGTGCTAAAGTGTAGCGTGCGTGCGAAAAGAGAGACATGACCTAGGAGAACAAAAAGAAGATTACTTAGCAGCCTTGACGGTGACAGCACCGTGGGATTTGAACATACGAGTGAGGGCAAATTCGCCGAGGCGATGGCCGACCATGTTTTCGGTCGCATAGACGGAGACGAAGTCTTTCCCGTTATGAACTAGGAAGGTGTGGCCGACGAGATCGGGCGTGATCATGGAGGAGCGAGCCCAGGTCTTGATGGGGCGCTTGCCGCCTTTAGACTCATTCATCTTGTCCACCTTATCGAGGAGGGCTTGTTGAATGAAGGGGCCTTTTTTCAGGGAACGTGCCATAAGAAAATTCGTTGAGTCAAAAATGGGTTACTTGCCTTTGCGATGCTGGACGATGAGCTTGCCAGTGGCCTTCTTCTTATTGCGAGTCTTCTCACCCTTGGCATGCCCCCAGGGGCTGAGAAGGTGCTGGCGACCACCACCAGACTTGGAACGACCTTCACCACCACCGTTTGGATGGTCGATGGGGTTCATGCACATACCACGCACTGTCGGGCGGACGCCCTGCCAGCGTGTGCGGCCAGCCTTGCCGGAAACCACATTCATGTGCTCGATATTGCCGACCTGACCGATCGTGGCGTAGCACACAGAGAGGATCTTGCGGATTTCACCGGAAGGCATACGCACGAGGGCATATTCACCTTCTCGGTTATTCAAAACGGCAGCCTGACCAGCGGCACGGGCAGCAACACCACCACGTCCAGGAACGAGTTCGATATTGTGAATGCTCATCCCGAGTGGGATCTTCGCCAAAGGAAGGGCATTTCCCACTTCAGGAGCGGCATTTTCACCAGCCATAACGCTAGAACCAAGCTGGAGCTGGGCAGGAGCGAGGATGTAGGCACGCTCACCATCCTTATACTCGACGAGAGCAATGCGTGCCGAACGATTCGGATCATACTCGATGCCGATGACTTTGGCGCCTTCATTACGGCGGAGACGCTTGAAGTCGATCAGGCGGTAACGCTTGTCGTGACCACCGCCGATATGACGGCAGGTGATGCGGCCCGTGTTGTTACGGCCACCACTGCGGCGGAGAGCGACGGTGAGGCTCTTCTCCGGCGTATCCTTGGTGATCTCGTCGAATGAGTTCCACTCCTTGTAGCGGTTGGATGGGGTTTGGGGCTTGAATGTTTTCAGCGCCATGGTCGTGTAAGGGTAAAGGGTTGCCTAGAAGGGGCGGAGGATCATGCAAGGTCGAGCTTTTCGCCAGCTTTCAAGCGGACGACAGCCTTTTTCCAATGGTTGGTGCGGCCATAATCGGCGCGGCGTTCGCGCTTGGCCTTGCCAGAAACATTCAGGGTGCGGACGCCATCGACTTTCTTGCCGAAGAGCTTTTCTACAGCCTGCTTGATATCAATCTTCGTAGCCTGGGGATCGACGCGGAAGACGTATTCGTTGTTTTTTTCGCCGAGAAGCGTGGCTTTCTCGGTGAGGCGGATGGTCTGAATCACTTTGTGAAGGTCTCTCATATCAGGCGGTCCTCTGGGCAAGGGTTTGGAGGGCGTCACCGGCCACAACGATGGCCTGGTAGCGAAGAAGATTCTCAGCATTCACATCACTGGCGGCCATGAGCTGGACGTTCTGGACGTTGCGAGCGGCGCGGAAAGTGATCTCGTCGAATTTATTGCCAAGCAGGAGCACATTCTTGGCGGTCGAGAGGTTGCTCACGGCGGAGATGAATGACTTGGTCTTTCCATCGGTGATGGCGAACTCACCCACCGTAAGGACTGCACCATCATTGATGCGAGCGGTCAAAGCGGCACGAAGGGCCAGCTTTTTAACGTTCTTGAGGGTCTTCTTGGAGTAGTCGCGAGGGCGAGGACCAAAGACAACACCACCACCACTCCAGATTGGAGAGCGCTTCGAACCCATACGGGCATTACCCGTACCTTTTTGATTCCAGAGCTTCTTGCCGGAGCCGGAGACTTCGGAGCGGTTTTTGGTGCAGGCGGTTCCCTGACGGCGGTTCGCCCGGTAGGCGACAACGGTTTCGTGCAGGGCCTGAGAGCCTTGATGACCTTCGGTGAGGTTGATTTGGGCCGCTTTGGCGGCATCGGCAGTGAGAACTTGGGCGGACATGATTCAGTTCCTCGGGGTGATTATTTAGCGACAGCTTTTTTGCCGGGGCGCACCACGACGATGCTGCCTTTGTTACCGGGGACGGAGCCTTTGATGAACAGCAGGCCCTCTTCAGGACGGCTCTGCACGACGACGAGATTTTGCGTGGTGCGACGATCCACACCATCGTGGCCGGGCATTTTCTGGTTCTTCCAGACGAGACCTGGGGTAAGGCGGCAACCAATGGAGCCAGGGCGGCGATGCATCATGGAACCGTGCGACTGAGGCTGACCGGCAAAGTTCCAGCGTTTCACGACGCCCTGGAAGCCTTTGCCCTTCGTGGTGCCGATGACATCAACAATTTGACCATTGGTGAAGAGGCTGGCGTCATATTTAGCATCCGCTGCGGGAAGCTGGTCATCTCCTGTGAGACGGAATTCCTTCACGATCTTCTTCGCGGTGGAGCCGTGCTTCTTGAAATGGCCCATGAGGGGCTTCGTGATGCGGAATTCCTTCTGCTCACCGTAGCCGACCTGCACGGCGGTATAGCCGTCCTTGCCGTCGCTGCGCTTAACCTGGATGATTTTGTTTCCGCTGACGTCCACGACGGTCACGGCGACTGCTTCGCCCTTGTCCGTGTACACTTTCGTCATGCCGAGTTTTTTGCCGATTAGTCCGAGACTCATATGGTTATCTCCGTGGGGATGATTTTTGGGGGGTTCTCGTGGTGAAAATTAGATACGGATCGTGATGTCCACACCGGAGGGAAGATTGAGCTTCTTCAGCTCGTCCACGGTGCGAGCGGTCGGATCGACGATGTCGAGGAGACGCTTGTGAGTGCGCAGCTCAAACTGGTCCATCGACTTTTTGTCCACGTGGGGAGAGCGATTAACGGTGAACTTCTCGATGCGGGTGGGCAGCGGGATAGGACCCGCGACACGGGCCCCAGTGCGCTTGGCAGTTTCGACGATGTCCGCAGTGCTCTTATCGAGTGTGCGATAGTCGTAGGCGCGGAGTCGGATACGGATGCGCTGGTTACTCATGACGATTCTTCTTGGGTAAAGGGGGTTCAGTGAGGGATGAAGATCAGGATTTGCTGCCGCCGCGTTGCTCGACGATCTGCTCGACGATCTGCTGGGGAACCTGCTCAAAGTGCGAGGGCTGCATGCTATAGCTAGCACGTCCGGAGGAAAGGGTGCGGATGGCGGTGGAATAACCGAACATCTCAGCGAGGGGGACCTCTGCACGAAGAACAGCAGTGGCACCGCGCATGTCCATCCCCTGAATCTTACCACGGCGGCGGTTCAAGTCACCGAGGATGTCACCTTGATAGTCTTCTGGTGTGGAGGCTTCTACGGCCATGATAGGCTCAAGGAGGATGCACTTCGCTTTCTTGAGAGCGTCTTTGACCGCGAAGATGCCGGCCATTTTGAAGGCGTTTTCGTTGGAATCGACGTCGTGGCTCGATCCGTCGATTAGCTCAATATGCATGTCGATCACCGGATAACCTGCGATGATGCCATTGAGGGCAGCTTCGATACAGCCATTCTTGGCTGGGTTGATGAATTCTTTCGGGATGGTGCCGCCGACGACCTTGTTTTCGACCACGATGCCGCTGCCTTTTTCACCAGGACGGACGTTGATGACGACGTGGCCATACTGACCACGACCACCGGACTGCTTAACGAGCTTACCTTCGCCACCAGCTGCCTGGGTGAGAGTCTCACGGTAAGCGATCTGCGGCTTGCCCGTGTTGGTTTCCACCTTGTGCTCGCGCTTGAGGCGGTCGCAGAGAATTTCGAGATGCAACTCTCCCATGCCGGCGATGATGACCTGACCGGTTTCTTCGTCGGTTTTGACGAAGAAAGTCGGATCTTCTTCCGAGAGGCGCTGAAGTGCATTGCCCATTTTTTCTTGGTCGCCCTTGGTCTTTGGCTCGACAGCCATGGAAATAACCGGTTCTGGGAAGGTCGGAGGCTCTAGCAGGATGTCGAGGTCCTCATCGCAGAAGGTATCACCCGTGCGGACATCCTTCACACCCACGAGGGCGGCGATGTCACCCGAATAGCAGCAGTCGATGTCTTTATGGACACTGGCCTGGATCTGGATGAGACGGCCAACACGCTCCGACTTGCGAGTGCGGGGATTGTAAATGGTGTCACCTTTTTTCACGCAGCCGGAATAGACGCGGAAGAACACCAAGCGGCCAAACTTGTCAGACCAGAGTTTGAAACCGAGAGCGCAGAACTTGGCATTGTCATCAGGACGAGCTTCAACCTTCGTTTCAGGATCGTCCACGAGCTGACCGGTCTGCGGCTCGATGTCGAGGGGCCCCGGGAGGTAGTCGATCACGGCGTCGATGAGATACTGCACACCCTTGTTTTTGAAGGCAGAGCCGCCGGCCATTGGGATGATCTTGTTGGCGATCACGGTGCGGCGAAGAGCTTCCTTCACATCTTTGATCGTGATAGCCTTCTCTTCGAGGAACATCATGCCCATTTCCTCGTCCTGATTGCAAATCTCCTCAACGAGACCGTCATAAGCCATCTTGGCCTTGTCGATTTCCTCGCCCTGGAGCTCGCGAACGGTATACTTGGAGCCGAATTTTTCGTCATCGCTGTAGATGATGGCTTTTTGATTCACCACATCAATCTGGCCGATAAGGTTTTCTTCAGCACCAATGGGGATAAGGATCGGCCAAGCGTTAGCACCGAGCTTCTTGCGCACATCTTCGACTACGTTGTCAAAGTTGGCACCCGTGCGGTCCATCTTGTTGACGAACGCAATGCGAGGAACGCGATACTTTTCAGCCTGGCGATAAACCGTCTCTGATTGCGGCTGCACACCAGCCACACCACAGAGCACGAAGATCGCGCCGTCGAGCACACGAAGGGAACGTTCCACCTCCGCGGTGAAGTCCACATGGCCCGGAGTGTCGATGATATTAACACGAATGTCTTCGAGTTCACGAAGCTTGAAGATCCCTTCCTCCTTGAGCTGCTTCCAGCGAGCCGTCACAGCGGCGGAAGTAATGGTGATACCACGCTCTTTTTCCTGCTCCATCCAGTCCGTTGTCGCCGCGCCGTCATGCACCTCGCCGATCTTGTGGATCATGCCGGTGTAGAAAAGGATACGCTCGGTCAGCGTAGTCTTGCCTGCGTCAATGTGAGCACAGATACCGATGTTACGGGTTCTTTCGAGTGGGTACTCGCGGTTGGGAGAATTGACGGACATGGGAAACGGAGATCGGAGAACTAGAAATAAGTTAGAAACGGAAGTGAGCAAAGGCGCGATTGGCCTGCGCCTGTTTGTGGACGTCGTCACGCTTGCGGACGGAATTCCCCTGCCCTTGCGCAGCATCCTTCAGCTCATTGGCGAGGGCATTGAACATAGGCTGACCTTTACGGCCACGGGCATATCCAATGATCCAGCGCATTGCCAATGCCACCTGACGAGCCGGGGAGACTTCCAGCGGCACTTGATAGGTAGCACCACCCACGCGGCGAGCCTTCACCTCAACACGAGGCTTCGCGTTCTCGATGGCACGATTGAAAAGCTCCAGCGGATGAACGCTGTCACTCTTCTCGTTGAGGATATCGATCGCACGATAGACGGTGCGCTCAGCGAGGGCTTTCTTGCCGCTCTGCATCACGCGGACGATGAGGCTAGAGACCAGCTCGCTATCATAGCGGCTGTCTTTGTGAACTTCCTTGTTATAAACGCGCTTTCTGCGGGCCATGGTCGTTAGGAGGAAAAGGGTGAAACGGGGAGGGTGAGGAAATTTACTTCTTCTTCGCAGGAGCGGCAGCAGCACCGGGCTTCGGACGCTTAGCACCGTATTTCGAGCGGCCACGACGGCGCGCATCGACACCAAGGCAGTCGAGAGTACCACGAACGATGTGGTAGCGCACACCTGGCAAGTCTTTCACACGGCCGCCGCGGACCAGCACAATGGAAT
>CANGYJ010000011.1 GCA_947458455.1 Verrucomicrobiaceae bacterium
CACGCGCCTCCATGCTCAGCTTCACCTCCTCAACCTCCCAGTCCTTGTCGAGTCCGAGGAGTAGATGATAGTGCTGTCGCAGGCTTTGATCGTTGGGCATTCCCCACTCTTACCCCATCTCCCCCGCCCATCAAAACCCGCGAAGAACCCTGATTTTTTCTATGTGTGGCTCCGACGTTCACTGCGCGGGACATTCCCAAAATTACTGTCAACGATTATCGTGCCAAAGGCCGAGGAGTTGGTCGCCACGGCCTATCGCCACGGGGGGCGGGACAGTGCGGAGGCATTCTTTCTTGATGGAATGACTGAGGCAATGAAGTCTCTCTCTAGTCAGTCACATCCTGCTGCGCCAGTGACGATCTATTACGCCTTTAAGCAGTCGGAAACCGGACTGAGTTCAGGAACATCATCTTCAGGTTGGGAGACTTTCCTCGATGCTGTCTGTCGCGCTGGCTTCGTGTTATCGGGAACGTGGCCTATGCGAACTGAGAAGGAAGGCAGGTCAATTCAAAATGGGGTCAATGCTCTGGCGTCTAGTATTATACTTGTCTGCCGACAGCGTTCGTCGGATGCTCCATCCATTTCTCGCCGCGAATTCATCCGGGAGTTGAACGGGGTGCTTCCCGTTGCACTTGATGAAATGACGAAGGGTTCCGGCGAAGAGCGTTCGCCCGTGGCCCCAGTAGACCTTTCGCAGGCTATTATCGGTCCGGGCATGGCAGTCTTTTCCAAATATGCCGCTGTGCTTGAGGCCGACGGCTCGCCTATGAGCGTTCGCACTGCGCTACAGCTTATCAACCGCTTCCTCGCGGAAGACGATTTCGATCACGACACCCAATTCTGCCTGCACTGGTTCGAGCAGCACGGCTGGGGCGAAGGTGTGTTCGGAGAAGCCGACACGCTGGCTCGCGCCAAAGGCACGAGCGTGGACGGAGTTAAAGAAGCCGGAGTTGTTGAGGCCGGAAGTGGAAAAGTGCGCCTGCTCAAGTGGGCAGAATACCCCGCTGACTGGAATCCTAGCGCCGATACGCGCTTGCCCGTTTGGGAAGCATTGCACCAAATTATTCGTGCGCTGAGGCAAGGCGGTGAATCTGCCTCTGGAGCGCTGCTCGCTGCTCTTGGTGGAAAAGCTGAAGCGGTGCGGCAGCTTGCCTACCGCCTCTACACTCTTTGCGAACGTCTCGGCCAGGCCGAAGATGCCCGCGCTTACAATGAACTCATCACCAGTTGGACCGGCATCGAGTCCGCCGCTGCAAGCGCACCAAAGCCCGTCCAGCAAGACACATTCGACTTTGAAAAATAAGGAAACAATTTTATGAGCTTGAAACCTTGGAGAGAAATCATTGTGCCGCATCCAGACGTGTTGGAAGGCACATTCCAGCAGTCGGAATTTGCTGCCGACCTCACTGCTGTGCATACAGGCAATGCGACCACTGAATACAAAGACGCCAAAGCATTCTATGATCGCACCTTCATCACTGAGGGAATGAGCAAGCTCCTTATCCAAGTCGCTCAACGACTCAATGGCAAGGGCGGCGAGCCGGTCATTCAGTTGCAAACAGCATTTGGCGGCGGCAAGACGCACACGATGCTCGCGGTGTATCATTTGGCATCGCGCAAGTGCGCGCTCAATGAACTTACCGGCATTCCAGCTCTGCTGGATCAGGCCAAGCTGCTTGATGTGCCGCAATGCTCCGTGGCGGTGCTTGATGGCACGGCGCATTCCCCCGGCCAGCCGTGGAAGCATGGCAAATTGGCAATTCAAACGCTCTGGGGCGAACTAGCGTGGCAGCTCGGCAAAGCAGAAGGCTATGCGATGGTCCAAGCAGCGGATGCAAACGGCACTTCCCCCGGAAAGGACGTGCTGCGGGACTTGTTGGCTCGCTACGCGCCGTGTGTAATCCTGCTGGATGAGTTGGTCGTTTATATCCGGCAGTTCGTCGAAAGCCAAGCAATCACAGGTGGCACATACGACAGCAACCTTTCTTTTATTCAATCCCTAACTGAGGCAGCCAAACTTGTCCCGAACGCCGTGGTGCTGGCCTCTTTGCCAGACTCTAACAGTCAGGCGGGTGGCCCTCGCGGTCTTGCTGTTTTGCAGGCGCTCGAAGCGGTATTCAATCGAGTGCAGGCTCTATGGAAGACGGTATCTCCTGAAGAGGCGTTTGAGATTGTTCGTCGTCGTCTCTTCGAGCCGATTCGTGATGCTAAAGCTCGTGACCAAGTGTGCCGGGCTTTTGCCGACGCATACATTGAAGAAGGAGGCAAATTACCTCATGAAACGCAGGAGGCTCGTTACTATGATCGGATGATTCAAAGCTACCCGATCCATCCGGAAGTCTTCACGCAGCTCTATGAAGAGTGGACTACAATTCAAGGTTTTCAACGCACACGCGGTGTGCTGAAACTGATGGCGAAGGTGATTCACCGCCTGTGGCAGGACAATGACAAGGATCTTATGATATTGCCCGGTAGCCTGCCGCTCTATGATGGCAGCACCCGCAATGAGCTGATTAACTATCTTGGTCCCGGATGGGACCCGGTCATTGACCGCGATGTGGACGGTGACGGTGCGGAGACAAAACTGCTTGAGGCAAAGGAGCCGCGCTTCGGCACGGTGCAGGCGGCACGTCGCGTCGCAAGGACGGTTTTCCTGAGCAGTGCTCCTGCTTCTGTGAACACGAAACCGGGAATCCGAGGCATGGTCAGGTCGCGAGTGCTTCTTGGATGCCTTCAGCCAGATCAGGCTTCTTCGCTCTACTCCGACGCACTGAACCGCCTCGTGGATCAGCTCCATTATCTGAGTTCATCCGGTGATAAAACGCAGGACTCAACCCGCTTCTGGTTCGACATTCGTGCGAACCTAAGGCGGGAGATGGAGGAGCGGAAAAAACGCTTCGAGGACAAGAACGAGATTCGCGGTCGGCTGGCAGAGGTTCTAAAGAAACTCGTAGGCGGTGTAACCTTCTTTGATGGGGTTCACATCATGACTCCGCACGCGGACGTGCCGGACGACAGTGCCTTGCGCTTGATCTTGCTGTCACCTGAACAGTTTTATTCCCGTGAAGAACCACGCATGGCCAGCGACACCGTGCTAGAATATATCCGTCAACACGGCACGACCCCGCGCTATCGCACCAACCGACTGCTCTTCCTCGCTCCCGATCACGGTGCGCTCACGCGCCTGCGGGACTGCATCCGAACAGCACTAGCGTGGAATTCTATCGTCGAGGATGTGGCTGCTATGCGTCTGGTATTGGACAATCTGCAAGCGCAGCAGGCCAAGAAGGAACTACAAGCAGCCGAAGACGTTCTGCCACGCGTCGCTCGTGAAACCTACAAGTGGCTGTTGTGTCCATCTCAGGAAAAAGCCACTGACACGAAGCCTGCGGTGGAAGAGCGGCAATTAAACACGTCCAGCGGTGCGCTTGGTTCTGAAATCGAGAGAGTTTGCCTGGACAACGAATGGGTGATACCTACTTGGTCGCCAATTCATCTGCGCACGAAACTCTCTGAGCTATACTGGAAGGCCGACAAACCAACTTGTGGTGCCTTGGCCTTCTGGGAGGATACGCTTCGCTATCTTTATCTGCCCCGCTTAAAGACCAAGGATGTGCTCGCCCAAGCCATATCCAAGGGAGCCGCAAGCCGTGATTTCTTCGGGACTGCCTACGGCCAACACGATGGAAAGTTTGATGGCTTCAAATTCGGCGACGCAAATGTGCAACTCGATGACACACTGCTGCTAATCGAGCCTGGTGCTGCAAAGCAGTTCGCCGACGAACAGTTGAGTAAGCAGGAAGAAATAAAGGCAGCGGCAGCAAGTGCGACGCCAAATATACCTGTTTCCCCGTCCGTGGATGTGGCTGGCAAGTCACAAACTACGGGTGACGCGCCAGTCATTTCAGTCGCGCCACCATCAACGAAAGCGCACTCATTCTACGGCTCCGTAGATGTAAAGCCAACAATGGCTAAAATGCGCTTGGTCCAAATCGCCGAGGAAATCATCGCAAATCTGATTTCTGATCCAAATGCCAATATCAGTGTAACGGTGGAAATTAATGCCGAATTCCCCAATGGCGCATCGGATCAAGTAAAACGCGCCGTAACCGAGAACGCCACGAGTCTTGGGTTCAAAACGAAGACTTGGGAGTAAATCAAGAGATGCACCTATGAGTGAGAATGAACAAAAGCCTTTTCGTGTGCTCTCGCTTGATGGCGGTGGCGCTAAAGGATTTTACACCATCGGCATTCTCGCCGAAATCGAAGCAATGACAGGGCGTTTGATTTGCGACTCCTTTGATTTGATCTTCGGCACAAGCACAGGTGCAATAATTGCGGCCCTGCTTGCGAGGGGTGAAAAAGTCGAAACAGTCCGTGCGCTTTATGAGCAGCATGTTCCCACTATAATGAAGGCATCTAATACGGGAAAGCGAACAGCCTCACTTCACCATCTTGCGAAAGAGGTCTTTGGCGATCAGCGAGCCGACATTTTTAAAACTGGAATCGGCATAGTTGTGACCAACTGGAACGATGAAATGCCAATGATTTTCAAGGCATCGGTAAATCAAGCGCATGGCTCGAAAGGCTCATTCGAGCCATTTTTTGGAGCGCTGGTGGCAGACGCAATTATCGGCTCGTGTTCTGCTTATCCATTCTTCAACCGCCACGTCATCAAAAAAAGCAACGGTGATGTGGTCGAAGTTGCTGACGGGGGGTTCTGCGCAAACAATCCAACACTATACGCAATTGCAGATGCAACCGTGGCTTTGAAACACCCTGAAGAAATGCTTCGAGTGGTGAGCTTGGGGGTCGGGTCATACCCAACCCCTTCGCTCTTGAAAAAAGTCGGACGACTCTGCACAAACTGGTCACTCTTCCGGCATGTGCCAAACTCCGATTTTTTGCAAAAAGTTTTGGGAACAAATACATGTTCCATGAATGTTTTGCGCAACATCCTGTTCAAGAACGTGCCCACGATTCGTATCAGCGACTCCTTCGTCGAGCCAGAAATGGCGACTGATCTGATGGAACACGATACGCAAAAACTAAATAGACTGATTCAAAAGGGCAGACTCTCGTTTGCATCTCATGAAACGCAGCTCAAAGAATTTTTAACGTAGGGATAGATTGCATATGGCTATTCCAGAATCACAGCTCGACACATGGTCGCATCAAGGGTCAATCACCCAATCTAGCTCTACTTATCAGACTATTCGCAACGCACTGAATAGTGATTCTGCGTTGTATTCCGCACAGTCATTCAATGTGTTTCTCCAAGGGTCTTACGGTAACGATACAAATATCTACGCTGAGAGTGATGTCGATACTGTCATACGGTTAGATTCTATTTTTCGGGGAGATGTTAGCGCTCTTCCGTTCGATCAACAAGCCGCGTATCATGTGGCATTTGCTGGGAACGCCACATACACTTTTGCAGAATTTAGGCAGGGAGTGGCAACTCGCTTAACCAATGCTTTCGGTGCAGACTTCGTGGAGCCTGGAAACAAGGCCATTAAAATTAAGCCAACCCAATCGCGTCGTAATGCGGACGTGGTAGCCTGCTACCAGTATCGGCGATATACACGATTCATCAGCCTGGAGGACTATTCCTATATTCCTGGCATCATTTTCCCTTCATCTTCCAGTGGTGAAATTATAAACTTTCCGAAAGCTCATTCGGACAATTGCACAACAAAGCACCAAGGAACGAATTCATGGTTCAAGCCGACTGTTCGGATATTCAAAAATATGCGTAGCCGGTTAGTGGCTGACGGTGTGATTGCCAAGGACACAGCACCGTCATATTACATTGAAGGAATGCTTTACAACGTGCCCGATGCAAAGTTCGGCTCCTCTTATGGAGACACTTTTTGTAATTGTGTGAACTGGTTGATTCAGACTGACCGCAGCCAATTGAATTGTGCTCATGAGCAGTATCGCTTGCTTGGGAACAGCAACGTGCAGTGGCCTTCTGAAAAATGCACGAGCTTCCTGAATGCACTCGTGACGCAATGGAAGAATTGGTGAGCCACTTAACGTTAGTCAGACTCTATTCTCGGGGAGACTGAGCACAGCATCAGACAGCTTGAACATGCGCCTGAGATCACGATTTAGGCGGTCTTCGGCAAGCCCCACCTTCACAAGATCAAAGCTCGTTTCCTTCGCTGCTTGCTGAACCTCGGGGGTATCAGTGGCCTCTGGAAGTATTTCTCCAGTAGCGAGCTTTGCAGACAGCGCCGTAAGCTCTGACGATGCTGCCTGTAAGGCGACGGTTCGACGAGCCGGGTCGGTTTCGTTTTCCAAAACGCGTATGAATTGGTCTATGCTGCCGAGACGCACGATGAGTTCCTTTTTGGATTGCGCGGTCTTATTCTGCATCGCCTGAGCTTCGCTGTTCTTTTCGAGGAGCAGAGATTGCTTCGTCAGGCTCCTTTGCTGCAAAACCTGACTGAGTTTTTGCAGCCAGCTAGTTTGAATGGACGCAATGAGATGGGAGATGCAAAATATTACCACTAGCCCCAAGATTCCTCGGTTTATCACATAGCCTTTCTCTTTATCTGGCCGGTCATGATGCCAAGTTCTGTCCCACCATGACGCTGTCGCCATCTTCGCTTGTTCCCTCACATGGACTTCATCGGATTTTTGCACAATCCAAACCATCCAAATAAATGCGAGTGCAAAAAACCAAACAAAACGTGGCTTGGTTGTTGGCCGCTCGAAATCAAACAGACCTTTGAAAAATTCCTCCATACGAATGAGTGTTGAGGGTTAAGCCGAGCGGGGAAGAAGAAGAGCGTTTCTATTCTGCGGGGGAATCAACAGAATGCCTCCGCCTATCATGAGAACGACCTTCGTCATCTCTCGATAGAGAGAGGCTGCATCGGTGCGGATGTTGCCCAGATTCAGGTCGATTTCTGTCAGGCGTGCGCGGAGATTGGCTCTCTCCAATGGGTCGGTGGCCTTGATCTCGGCATCGGCGTAGCGCTCTTGTTGCGAGAGGTAATGACGACACTGGTCTGCGTATAGCGTGAGAACTTGTTCGAATGATTGCTGAACAGCATCTACTCGCTGCACGATCAGTGCATCAACTAGGTCTCTCATGAGGTTTGCCTTCAGGCCAAACATGGTCTGGGCATGTTGCAGCTTGGTATGCAGAACTTCTTCTTCATGCGCCTGCTCAAGCGCCAATTGGCGTAATTTGATTCGGCTGCGCTCTTCGTGCGCCGCGCTGCTTCTCATCTGAGTAGCTGCGTGAAGAGCCGACATAAACATCTGCGTGTGTTGGGGAGTGATATTCATCTGAGTTCTATTTTGTCAGGCGGCGGTTAATGTGAGCCTCGATGTCAGGCGCTAAGCCGGTAGGCACGGCGTTTGAGGATGGCTGCGGAGTATGCGGAGCGGAGTCGTCAAATTTTTCAACGGTGCCGCTGTGAACTTCGGAAATAATGACGCTATCGAGAATGTCGAAGTCTCGATTGAGTTCCTTCTGGAAAACCACGTCCTCAAAAATGCGCAGGGCCGCCCCTGCGATCATCAGCCAGAATCCAAGCGCGGTGGATTCTGGCAGGAATACGAATCCGGCAAAAATACAAAAGAATGGGTCAGCAATGCGACCCATGCGCCGGAAACGGCGGCAGAACTGCGGCAGCCACCGGTAGTCGAAGGGCGAAGTCCCGATGTAGTAGGTGTGCTGCAAGACTCCCTTCTTGAACTCACGCCAGCGTTTCGTGCGCTGGCAACTGGAGAGGAAAAGCGAGAGCATCGCGAACCAGAACAAGAACTCAGGGTGTGCCCCTTGGTTTTCCGGCGGAATGATGGCGGCAACGATCATCAGAATGCCGGTCATGACAATCATCGGAATCGGAGCAAGGAGGCGATAGCCGATGTCCCGGCGTAAAAACACCATGACGGTCATCGCGGGATAGCGCATGACCCATTTGGAGTTGTCTCCCCTCAACCAGTCTGAGAATCGGCGGCGTTGCATTTCAGCTCTGGTTAAAGGTTAGCATTCGGTAGGGCAGCGACTCTTTGCCCTGCTGGAAGAGTCGGCCCCCGTTATAGACGATGGCCTCGACCTGGTTGTCGTTGAGGGAGCCGCCCCGTTTGAGCATCGTGAAAAACGACGGCTCGACGTAGGAGCGCCGCTGCTCGGAGCGGCTGACTCCGGCACTGTGGCTACCTCCATCCATTAGCTGCCTGCCTCCATCGCTTCTGGATTGGCCCGCGTTCGTGCTGGTGATGTTCATCCATCGCTCCCCCAGCAATTTAGACGCCCACTCGTTTGTCTCGCCGCTGTTCTGGCAGAAAAACTTGGCCTGGAGATTCCCCAGCAGGGAATCTACGGCATCAGTGTTCCCAAGAACACGCCGGTAGCTCTCACGGTTTTGCGTCAGGAAAACCGTGCATCCGCCAGCGGATCGAGCGACGGCCTGATACTCGGCGTCGAACTTCGTCACGAAGTTCTGGGCCTCGTCGGCCCAAAGGAAGACAGGACGCAAAAAGCTGTCCCGATTCGTCGGCGGAGAGCGCCGAAGAACGGCCACTTGGAAACAGTATTTCCAAGCGAGGTTGGCGATGCGGCCAGCGAGCCGGTATTCCTGAACAGGCAAATCCACGATGATAATCTTTCCGCCGAAGGTGTCCTCTGGCTTGATGTTCGTATCGGAAGAAAAGAGCTGCCGGAGCGGTCGCGTCACAAGCGGGCGGGCGAGCATCGAGAACGACAGGTTGATGACGCTGCGGGTCTTCTCGGAGAGCTGCGGATATTCCTTCATCCAGTAGTTCCGGCACTCCTCGAAGTCGGCCCGGACTTCGGGCTTGGCCTTGCTAGTTTCGCGGTCAGCCTCTTTTATGATGGCGGCGCAAGTGCTGCTTTGCTGCCATTCGGGGTCATCTAGCTGCCCCAAATTTTGGGGTGCGGTCGTCACAATCGACCGCATCAGCGGGAGCGAAACTTGCAGGTTCGCGAACAGCGGCAAATCGACCAGATTGGTGTTCAGGTGGTGCAGCGCATCGTCCCAAAACTTGTTGTCCCCCTGCCCGCCTTCGGTGGCACCTGATGAGGCAATGGCACCGGCAATCTCGTCGAGGATGGAGACGATGTTGATGGTCAGCCCTCCCCCCTCTTCTGGACGGCTGGCTTCCCATTCGAGGAAGTTGAAGCGGCAGCTTCCCGCGCCGTCCACGATGACGAGATCCTTGTGACGCTTTGTCTCAGTCGCCCATTGCTCCCATTGGCGACGTTCTTCCTTCTTCGCGCACAGCACGAGTCCGCCGAATCCGGCGGCGAGGTAGCCATAGGCCAGATGCTTTGCGGGTCCGCTTGTCTTGCCACTGCCGGTTGCACCGAAAACACAGACGCCAGTCAGTGCGTCAGAGATGCGGAAACCATCTCCTTCACCCCAATCACGAAGAAGTGTTTGAGGGTGAAATTCGGGCAACTTTTTTCCGCCTATCCACATGCGGAGATGGATTTAGCAGCAGCACTTTTTCGCGGCAAGGTAAATCGCCGTCGTAGGCGGCCAGCGGGGGTTTCAGGGGGTGGGAAGTCCCCATGAAGCGGGTTCCAAGGGGGCACCCCTTTGGTCAGGGATTTGAAGGGCGGAACGCCCTCTGCGGGCACGAAGAATGCCCGCCGAAAAGGGTTCCAAGGGAGACGCTCCTTTGGTCGGGTTGCAAGGGCAGAGCGCCCTTGCAGAGCGGTAAAACCGCTCAAAAAGCGGGGTCCAGGGGGCGGCTTTGAAGCCCCCTCGGCGAGGAATGTTGCTTGCAACATATAACCTCGCCATTCCTCCGCTCGCCTGTCGGCTCGCTCCGCAATGGGCTGTGGTGCTCGCTGACCGCTCGCGGCTGTTTTTATGATGACTGCGCACCAGCCAAGGGTGGCGGTCGCAGTGACGAAATTGGGCTGGGCTGCTTAAAATCGCTCTACCCCGCAGCCAGCCTCATTCTCCGAGACAAACGGCTATCCACTATGGTATAATGTTCCCATTCCTCCGCTCGCCTGTCGGCTCGCTCCGCAATGGGCTGTGGTGCTCGCTGACCGCTCGCGGCTGTTTTTATGATGACTGCGCACCGGCCAAGGGTGGCGGTCGCAGTGACGAAATTGGGCTGGGCTGCTTAAAATCGCTCTACCCCGCAGCCAGCCTCATTCTCCGAGACAAACGGCTATCCACTATGGTATAATGTTCGGAATAGGGTCGGTCGGACGACTGGAGGAGCGTATGGCAATGTTCCGACTCGAAGCGAAGATTTTCAGCCGCGAAAAGCGTGGCCGGTCAGTCGTAGCTGCCGCCGCTTACCGCGCAGGGACGAAACTCCGCGACGAGATTAAAGAGAAGATTTTTGACTATGCTCGGCGGAGCAAAGGAGTGGTCAGTCATGCAATACTCACGCCTGAAGAAGCGCCCGCGTGGGCGCACGATTCTGGCGCACTATGGAACGCGGTAGAAGCTGGCGAGAAGCGCAAAGACGCTCAGCTTGCTCGCGAATTCATTCTCTCAGTTCCGCAGGAATTGCCCACTCAGGCCCAATTTCAAACGGCAGTGGATTGGGCCAAAACCCATTTGGTGAACTCCGGGATGATTGCCGAATTGTCACTTCATCATCCAAAGTCAGGCAAGAATCCGCACGTCCATATTTTGTGCACCATGCGCAAATTGGAGGGCGAGGAGTTCAGCAAGAAGAAGGCAACGGAATGGAATGACGTTGGCCTTCTGGTCAAACAGCGGGCCTCCTGGGCGGAGGCAGTGAACGCCGCGCTTGAACAAGCCGGACGTGAAGAGCGGGTGGATCACCGGTCACTTAAAGACCGGGGAATCGACCGCCTCCCGCAGCCAAAGATTGGCGTGGCTGCAACTGCCCTAAAGCGCCGGGGAGTCGAAGATGACCCGAAACGCTTTCAGGATGTCCGCCGCATTAAAGTCCTCAATGAGGTTCTCCCGATGATGAAAGCCATCAAGGGACAAGGTGAAGTGGCACAGAACGGAGCTGGCAAGTCGTGGTGGGAACGCTCGGTGGTGTTCATGGGCCGCGTCAAAGAGCAGGCCGCCGAAGTTGCCAAGAACACCTGGAGGAAGTTTGTTGACGCCCGCAAGGGCCGCGATGACACGAAAGGGCCGCAACTTGAAATTTAATTATGGCAACACTCAATCCACTAAAACGGCGCTCAATGGATGCAATCGCGCATCGAGAGACACAGGCGCACATGCGCCTGTTCTCCGGCACGTCAGCCCCGAAGGTGAAGGCTGCACCAGTTGCCGCCCCCTCCTCGCCTCAGAGCTTTGCGCACAGCGTAAAGCGGCTGGCTATGGACGCCGTTTCCAACGTCGAGACTGTTTCCCAGGTCGGCTGGGTGAAGCTCACCGGCGGGGTGGCCGTTTATTCGGCAAGGATTCGAGAAGTGGACCGCGAAGCGCAACGGGACGAAGCGCTGCGGAAATATGTAAAGGCCCAAGAGAAGCAGGGCCGACAATTCGAAAGGGAATAACATGAACGACCCTCTTGCACAGTTTCGCAAAAGACCGGTCGGAACGTCGGCGGACACTCCGCCGCCCAAAGGTTCCGACGAGTATGTTGCTTTTGACGCCAAAGACAAAGTGGACCGCCTCAAGATCAGGCGGGCAAATGACCCGACACGCTCGCCGGGCTATGCCTACCTCCTCGACATTGTTTATGACGGTCCGTATGGAACCAACTTTGTTTTGGTGTTCACCTTCCTGATGGTGCTTGTCAGGGGAAGGAATCTCCAAGGCGTCATCACGGCCTTGGAAATGGGCACTGCCGATTTTATTCAGGAGTTCGACCCTGACAGGTGGCAGGCACCCAAAGACGAGAAGGCTCCGTTTATCGAGTCCATCGAAGTGATTGTTCAAGAAAGCGGCCCGTCTATTGCCGACAGCGAAAGAGGCAAGACGACGGTTCACTGAGTTTTGAGATGTTTGGTTTTGATTTTTTTGAGGTGAAGAAAGAGGTAGGTTATGATGAACGGCATTCCTGAAACCGGCTTTGTCCGGCTCTCTCAGGTGTTAATCGTGATTCCCGTCGGCAAGACGTGCTGGTGGGAAGGTGTTAAATCAGGGCGTTTCCCCAAGCCAATCAAGCTGACGGAACGCTGCACTGCCTGGAGGGCAGAAGACATTCACGAACTGATAAAAGCACTCTCGGAGAATCCAAAAATGCATTGAAGCAATAGTGTCGATTGATACAAGCCCTCGGACATGCTGACACGAGTGGGCTGCCTCGGTATAACTCCTTGACAGTTATTGCGTTTTATAGCTAAAAATCTAGCACGTTAACGCAATTCATCAGCTAGTGACTGCTGACCACTTGTGTTCTGGTCTAAACTGAAATGGGGGAGAGTTTATGAAGAAGTGCCGTTTGATGATCCTTTTGGCTATGGGCACAGTCTCCATGTCAAGCTGCGCCTCCATCACTCAGGGAACGAGCCAGAGCATCATTTTCAACCTTGAGCCAAAGGAAACAAAATGCGTTGCGACACGCACCGGCGATGGGGAAATAGGAACAATAACCCATACCAACAACACCCTGACATTATCCAAGAGCAAAAGCGATGTTCTTGTGAATTGCACTGCCCCTGGATACAAGCCCAAAACTCTAAGAATGGTTAGCTCCACTTCGGCAAATGGAGTTGTTGGTGGTATCTTTCTCGATCTTGGCATTACCGATATGATAACAGGTGCTATGTGGAAATATGGTGACTCTATCAACATCGCCTTAGACAAGGAAAGCTGATAGGTGGCTTTAGGGGTATTTTTTGGGGTATCTCTGCTCGCAACGAAAATAATAACTCAGCAAAATCAATTGGTTGATTAACCTTTGTGATTCCCGCCCGGATCACCATTTAATAAATCGCCAACGTCCGCTAATGGACGGAAAGACAAGGGTGAGAGCGGGATTTAGAGCGAAAAGCACGCACTCCCGTTCGCTGGTGTCCGTTGACATCCTCTCTGATTTTGGGGTATAATTCTGAAGACATACCCCTCTAGCGAAGTGAGATACCCCAAATGGCACTTTCCGATGCGAAGGTTCGCAATGCAAAGCCGCTCTCCAAGCCATTCAAGATAGCAGACGGTGAAGGACTGTTTTTGCTCGTCGTTCCCTCTGGTGGCAAATACTGGCGTTTCAAATATCACTTTGGCGGCAAAGAGAAGCTCCTAGCCTTGGGGGTTTATCCCGAAATCAGCTTGGGCGAGGCTCGCGAAAAGCGTGCTGAGGCCCGGAAAACCCTCGCCAAAGGCAATGATCCCGGTGCTGTGAAGCGCGAGAACAAGCTGCAAACGGCGCTGAATTCAGAACATACCTTTGAAGCGATAGCCCGCGAATGGTTCGCCCAACGCAAGCACGAGTGGGCGGAAGGCACTTCAAGAACTCATCTCAAGCGATTAGAAAGACACATCATCCCCAAGTTGGGCAAGAGGCCAATCAAAGAAATCACTGCACCGGAGGTGCTGGCGATGGTGCGAGTTGTTGAGGGCAAAGGCACCCTCGATACAGCAAAGAGGCTAATGCAGATATGCGGACAGGTCTTCATGTATGCAATTGCAACGGGCCGCGCCGAGCGGAATCCAGTTCCAGACTTGCGCGGCGCGATTAAGACCGCAGTCACGACTCACCATGCTTATCTTCGTGCGGGCGAATTGCCTGAATACTTGATGCGTCTCGACGCCTATGACGGGGCGATTGTTACGAAGCTCGCTCTAAAGCTGTTATTGCTGACCTTTGTCCGAACGACGGAGCTAAGAGCGGCCAATTGGAGTGAGATTGATTTTGATAAGGCCGAATGGAGGCTGCCAGCGGAGCGGATGAAAATGAAGGAAGAGCATATAGTTCCTCTCTCCAGTCAGGCCGTCAGTGTTTTGCGCGAGCTACAAAACCACACTGGCAACCGGCAGTTTATCTTTCCGAACCAGAAAAATCCGTTTTCGGCATTCATGAGCGAAAACACGATGCTCTATGCCCTTTACCGGATGGGGTATCACTCGCGAACTACTGGTCACGGCTTCCGCAGCACTGCCAGCACGATTCTCAACGAAAACGGATTCATGCCTGATGTCATAGAGCGGCAGCTTGCGCACTCAGAGCGGAACAAGGTCCGAGCCGCCTACAACCACGCCCAATATCTGCCGGAGCGCCGGAAGATGATGCAGTGGTGGGCTGACTACCTAGACGAAGCGGCAAGCAAGCCAGTTTCGGGCAACTGAAAGCGTGCTCCAAGCGGCTGAATGCCGCCCCCTCACCCCGCCTTTTAAGGTGTGACGCTGAGAATGGTTAGCCAGACGCGAGTGCGTCCAAGGCTGCTCACTTCCGCGCTGCGCTTGTGCAGTTTCGCCCCGTAGGCGCTTGCGCGGCCTTTCCCGTCCCTTGCTTAACCTGGCTCCTTGCCTCGCTCACGTCACGCCAATCAAGGCGGACAGTAGCAAGGAGGACAACATGACCGTCGGTGAATTAGCACTTCTTATCAGTTCAGTAGCTCAACTGATTGCTTCATGCGTTGCAGTAGTCAGCACCAAGCGCCGCAAACGCTAAACTTCCAGGCGCTCGGCACAAAAGCCGGGCGCTTTTTACGGCAGGGCATACCATGTGCCCTTGCCTGCGCCGTGCTTGACCAAATGGCCTTGCTCCAGCAAGTGCCGGAAATGCTCCTTGAGCGTGTTCCGGCTTGCTCCAGTCACCTTGATGATGTCGCCCATCGTCACGCGTCCATGCTGCCTTGCATGGTCGATGATCTGAACCGCCAGTTCTGGCAGGGCTGCCATGACAATTTTTTCGCGCTCCACTTTCGCGGCCAAGCGACGTTTCTGCTGCTGCAAGGCACGCAGAAAGAACAGCAGCCAAGGCTGCCAGTTCGGCGCTTTGGTGCGGATGGTGCCTTGGGTCTGGCGAAGGCCGAGATAATAGCCTTCTTTGCTGTTCTCGATGACGCTCTCCAGTGAACTGTAAGGCACATAGGCGTAGCCAGCTTGTAACAGTAGCAAGGTGGTCAGAACACGGCTCAAGCGGCCATTGCCGTCTTGGAAGGGGTGGATTTCCAGAAACACCACGACGAAGACGGCAACAACCAGCAACGGGTGAGTGCGCTTCAACTCGCGAGCCTCGTTCAGCCAAGCGACAAGCTCGGCCATGAGGCGCGGTGTATCGAACGGCGTAGCCGTCTCGAACACGATGCCGATTTGCTTGCCGTTCTCATCGAATGCCGCAACGCTGTTGGACAGTGTTTTGTATTCGCCACGATGCCGCTCGTCCTTCTCGCTGTAGCGCAGAAGGTCGCGGTGAAGCTGCTTGATGTGATTCTCAGTGATTGGGATGTCTTGCCAAGCATGGAAGATGGTTTCCATGACCTCGGCATAGCCAGCGACTTCCTGCTCGTCGCGAGTGTCGAACTTTTTGATTTCCAGATTGGCGAGCAGCCGCTCAACCTCGCGGTCGGTGAGCTTGCTGCCCTCAATGCGAGTTGAGGAACCGATGCTCTCAATCGTCGCGACGTGGCGCAGTGCCTTCAAGCGCTCGGGGGCGAGCGTGCCAAGAGCACGCCATGCGCCCTTGAACTCGTCAATTTCAGCAATCAACGCCAGCAATTCGGGCGTGATCTGGATGGCATCGGTTTTGAGCATAGAAGTCTCCTAGACTCCATATATACACCCATAAACACCCAAAAGTCCAGCCAAAACGACACCCACAAACACCCATATAATCCAGATAGGCAGGATTTGGCCTTAACGGTCGGCTTCGGGTGGCTCTGGCTCTCGCTGCGGCCCTTTGCCGGGAGCGGGCTTCTTTTGCCTCAGTGCCTCCTGTTCCTGCTCCCATTGCTCTCTGACCGCTCCAAGGGCGGTTTGAATATCCCGCTCCTGCGTGGGGTGCTGCGCCGCTACGGCTTGCCGTAGGCGTGCGCCTAGCTTCTCCAGTTTGGCTGCTGCTTCTGTGTTCTGGTCTGCCATATCAAGAGATGAGGGATTGCGCTTCGCTCAGGCAGCGCGTGATTTTCATTCGGACGTTATCATATTGCAGATTGTGCTCGGTGGCGATCTCGGCGTAGGCGAGTCCGATCACATAATGCTTCCAAAGAAACTCGAAGCAATCCGGCTTGGCCTTGCGGAGCAATCCAACGGCATACTCCAGGTCGTGTCTTTCCTGGGCTGGAATGCCTGAACTCGGCTGCGCCGATTCAATCATCTGCAAAAGGTCGTCCGGTGGCATGATCTCCAAGCGGTTGGCCTCCTCCTTTCGGAAGTAGTCGCTGGTTTTGTTGCGGGCGATGCGATAGCACCACGCCCAAAACGCATTCTTGGTATCGCCCTCGAACCTTTTGAGACTCGTGGCAATGCCCTTGAGGGTTTCTTGAAGCACATCGTCTGCGGCATGATGGGGCACGGCGCTAAACACAAAGAATCGCAGCTCCGGGACAATCATCCGAAACAGGGCATCGGCCAGACCCAAGCGCTGGTCGAGTGCAGCCGTCACCCGGTAGGTGCGGACAAGTTTTAGCAGGTCATCCATTTTCGTTTCAGGCTAGAAGCCGCGATTTCGACGCGCAAATGATTTTGAAAACGTCTGTTCGGTTTCGGGGCTGGGGACGGACTGAACAGGAAATGGAAATGCTCGCCTCTACTCAAGACCCTCTGATTCTAGCCCAGGCCATTGCTGCGCTGCCGGGTTTGGTCCAGCGTGTGAGCACGCTGGAAGCCGAAATAGCGACACTCAGAAAAGCGGCGAGGCCGTCTGTCAGAAAATGCCTTTCGCTCAAGGAAAGCGCCGACATTCTCGGCGTGTCTCAAAAGACGGTGAGCCGGTTCATTGAGCGTAAACTCTTGCGCCGCAGTCCTCTGACGGCGCTGGTTCGGATTCCAAGGGAAGACGTTGAAGCCTTGGCAAAGGCTACGCTCTGAGCTTTGAGAGCTGTTCCTGCTCATAGGCGTTGTCCGAGTCTGAGATGACCCACGAATAGGTGCGGCGAATCAGGACGCCGTTATCGCGATGTCCCTGCCATTTGGCGATTGCCTCCGCTGCTACTCCTTTGCGGAGGAACCATGTGATGCGAGCCTTGCGGAAATCAATCGGCGAGTAGGCCGGGAAGGCAAGGCGCGTGCAGGCGTTGTAAAGCGCCTGCTTGGGCGACAGGATCGAGAAGAGCGGTCCTGAGGCTGGCGAGCCTTGCCGCTCGTGCAAATCGAGGAGGAAGGGCTTTAAATGGTCGTAAATCGGCACGCGGAAATATGCGCCGGTCTTCTGGCGCTTCACCTCAATGTAGCCACCCTGCCAGTTCACTTTCTGCCAGTCTGCATACACGCATTCCGCCGTTCCCAGCGCCGCCTTGTGCATGAATTCCAGCATGTCCGCCGACCGTTCTGCCGTGTCGGAAAACGGGCGGCTGCGCACATGCTCACAAATCGCCTGGCACTGTTCAACGGTGGGAACCTGCGCGGGAGCGCGGTTCACTTGCTTGCGACGAATGGTTTTCGGAACTTTGTCATAAGGGCTTTCCGAAATGTCGCCATCGTGCAAAGCCAGCTCGAACGCGTTCTTCACGATGCGGCTCATATCGTTAAAAGCGAGTGCGCCGAGCTTTTTGGAACGCCTTCCCAAAAAGTCCGACACGTCGGACGGCTTGATTGATTCAATCGGCTTCCGCAGGAACTCCGGGTAGTCCATTTCAAATCCGCGCCGGACCCAATCCATTTTGTCCTGCGTCGAATCGCTCTTTCCTTTGAGTGAGTCTTTGAGCTTCTGGAGCAAATCGCCGAAGGGCATTTGCGCGTTTGCAGGTGGCGGGTTCTCCAGCTTTTCCACCCATGCCTTGAATGCCCTTTCCGCCCACTTGCGGTCTGAGATGTTCTGCCCTTCCGGCGTGGTCAGTGCGACCACCTTCTTGACGCCCCGTATCTTTTTCTTGCCGTAGTAGCTGCCGTTTTCGTGGCGGTAAAGACCGGGGAAGCCGGGAATTTTCGAGAGGCTTTGGAGTGTTGACTTGGGGGCAACAATGTCCTTCGTTTTCATGCCCGAGGTTAATCGGGGTAACAAACGGGGGCAACATTTATTTCTATGAATCACACCAAATCACGCATTTACCTGGGTAAACAAAGCGCTTTAACACCCCAATAGGACAGGTTGAGCAATCCGTTTACACCGAGTTGGTCGGGGGTTCGAATCCCTCTCCGCGCACCATTTCTCAAGCCGCCATCGGCAGCTCTTCGGCCACGGGCAGCGGCTCCACGGTGCGGGTAATTTTCACGAGGCGTGCAGCATAAAAGCCGTCAAAGCCGCCATCGAGAGGTGTGCGGCGCAGTTCGGCCTCCAGTTCCCATTCGCCAGGGTGGCGGAGGAGGAATTGTTGCACCTGATGCTCGTTTTCACCGGGAAGGATGCTGCACGTCGCATAGACGAGCTTGCCGCCGGGGCGCACCATGCGGCTGTAGTTCTCCAAAATTTCCGCCTGGAGGCCCTGGAGGCGGTTCACCTCATCCTCGGCGAGCTTCCATTTCGTATCTGGATTGCGCCGGAGGACACCGAGTCCGCTGCATGGCACATCGAGCAAGACGCGATCGGCATGTGCGGCGAGGCGTTTGATGGTTTTGGAGCCTTCGATCTCGCGGGTCTCGATGATGTCCACTCCGGCACGAGCGGCGCGTTTTTTGAGTTCAGCGAGTTTCCAGGCGTGGACGTCCAAGGCGTGGATTTTGCCCTTATTACGCATCAAAGCGGCGGTGTGGAGGGCTTTGCCGCCGCCACCGGCGCAGGCATCGATCACCTTCATGCCGGGAGCGACCTCCAAAAACGGCGCGATGAGCTGTGAGGCGGCATCTTGGACTTCAAAAAGGCCTTCTTTAAAGCCGGGCGTGCTGAAAACATTCTGCCGCTGCACGAGGCGCAGAGCTGAAGGCACGTCCTCAACGGCCTCGGCCTCGAAACCATACTCCGCTAACTTTTCTCGCATGCTGCGGCGGTCACCCTTCAGCGTGTTGACGCGGAGGAAGACATCTGCGGGTTGGTTCATGGCTTCGCGCAGAGCGGGCCAGGCGGCTCCAATCTCGGCGGAGCATCGGGCATCCATCCAATCAGGAATCGAGGCGCGGAGAGCATCGGATACTTTTTGCTTGGCGCGTTTCTGCACCTCAGCGGCGGTCAAAAGGGGATCGTGGTCGTCATGCGGCAGTTCGCGGCCGTGGGACAGCCAGTAGGCGGCCCATACTTTAGCGCAGGTCTCCGGCGTGATCTCATCGGGATTGGCGTGAGCGGCATCGGGCAGGCCGGCGAGGTGCCAGAACCAGCGCCACCAGCGGACGCATTCGTAAATCGACTCCGCGAAGAGGCGGCGATCACGGCTGCCCCATTTGCGATGGCGTTTGAAGGTGAATTCGATCACGCGATCGGCGTAGCGTCGGCCTGCAAAGACCTCGCCGAGGGCGTTCACGATCTCATCGAGCATGTGGGGAGGCACCTTCATGAGATCAGGCGGCCTTCCGTTCGATGCGGCGGCGCAGCAGCGGAGAGCGCTCACCTTTGACGACACCTTCATTGATGGTCACGGAACGTACATCCATGCGGCTGGGCACGTCATACATGACATCGAGCATGATGCGCTCGAAGATGCTGCGCAGGCCACGAGCACCAGTGCCGCGTGTGACGGCTTCTTTGGCCATCGCCAGCATGGCGTCCTTCGTGATGGAAAGCTCCACGCCGTCCATGCCGAGGAGTTTGGAGAACTGTTTCGTGAGCGCATTGCGTGGCTCGGTGAGCACGCGCATGAGCTCGGCCTCGGTGAGGGCTTCCAGCGCACAGATGATGGGCAGGCGACCGATGAATTCGGGGATGAGGCCGTAGCCGAGCAGGTCCTCGGGCTCGACGGTGATCTTTTTGGGATCGGCTTCAGCGGCGATGTGGGATTCGATGCTGGCAAAGCCGAGCGTTTTCTTGCCGCGGCGGCGTTTGATCATCTGCTCAAGGCCCACAAAGGCTCCGCCGCAGATGAAGAGGATGTTCTCCGTGTTCACCTGGATGTATTCCTGCTGCGGATGCTTGCGACCGCCCTGCGGTGGCACGTTGCAAACGGTGCCTTCGATGATTTTGAGCAGTGCCTGCTGCACGCCCTCGCCAGAGACATCGCGTGTGATGCTGACGTTTTCGGTCTTGCGGCCGATTTTGTCGATCTCATCGATGTAAACGATGCCCACCTCGGCGCGGGCCACATCGTAGTCGGCGGCTTGAAGGAGGCGCAGGATGATGTTTTCGACATCTTCACCTACATAACCAGCCTCGGTGAGCGTGGTGGCATCGGCGATGGAGAAGGGGACGTTCAGGAGCTTGGCGAGCGTTTTGGCGAGCAGCGTCTTGCCGCAGCCGGTGGGGCCGATGAGGAGCACATTGCTCTTTTCGATATCGACGTCGTTCGGATCGAGCGTGGCGGCTATTTTGTTTTTCGAAGCACCACCGTTACGGGTGGCCTGCTGCTGGGTGTGGAGGATGCGCTTGTAGTGATTGTGGACGGCCACGCTGAGCACCTTTTTTGCCTGTGGCTGGCCGATCACATGCTGGTCGAGCAGTGCCATGATGTCGGCAGGGCGGGGGACGAGCAGCCCGGCGGGATTATCCTGTTCCTTGGTTGCTTCCCGATCGAGGATGTTTTTGCAGACGTTGATGCAGTTGTCGCAAATGTACACGCCTGGCCCGGCGATCAGTTTGCGGACCTCCGCATGGCTTTTGCCGCAAAAGGAGCAGAGGGTGACATTGGAGCCGCGAGCCATGAAGTGTTTTTTGGGTGGGGGAGAAAGGCACTCGACCATCGCACGCACGCCTCCCTATCGTCAAGGTAACGCTTGCCAATCTCTCAGCACGATCTGGTTCTTTGCATCACGATGAAAAAGGGCTCTGGCAGCCCATGAGGCTTCCTTCAGGCGAAGAAAAAGGTTTTCATACCTCACCAATCCACTCGCTTTGGCCCAATCCGCTGTGTCGAGGCCCGCGATGACTGCTCCCGGTGGAAACAAGGCCTCATCTGCGAACCACGCTTGCGGCACGATCTGTCTCAATGCCTCAAAATGCGCCTGACGCAGTTCTTGCGCCCAAAACGACCTCAAGGCAGGCAGATGCAGCAGCGCCCGTTCGGATGCGAATTTTGCCAGTCCTGCCTCAGCGAGCCACATTTCTCCTTCGTGGCCTTCAAAACGAGCCTCAAGCACATCAGTGGGCATTTCGAGCTTAGGGAGCCACTTTTCTAGCCACGATTGGAGCTGCTCAGGGAGCCGTTTTTTAGCGAGGCGATGCTCCAGCACCTGACGTGCTGCCTGCCAGCGGGCGAGGCGATAGCCCGCTGATTCGACGGCTTCCTGAGAAGCGGGCGGGAGATCAGTGAGAGATGGTGGTGACATGCTCCCTCCTAAACCTGCGAACGTGAGTTTCAATATGGACAGTTGTCTTGAAGGCCGTGGTGTGGAAAATTTCCGCACTCATGACGTCATCAGCATGCTTTAACCCCTCGAAACGCCGCGCCTTCACGCTTGTGGAGACTCTGGCCTGCGTTTTGATCGTGGGGATTCTTGCTTCCCTCGCCATCGGCTGGTTCGCGGTGCATCGCGAGACCGTCGTCAGCATCTCCCGCCAGCGCAATGCGCAGGAGATCGTGAGCATGGCGGTGTGCGCCACGGTGGCTGGCTGTGATTTTGTGGTGCCTGGGGATAAGGCTACCAGCATTCAAAACCTCATCATTGGCAGCTACGGCACCGTGGGCATCTGGAAGGGAAAGCTCTTCCGCCTCACCAGCCTAGATCTTGAGCAATTCGCAGAGTCACTGTCTTTCGTGAAGATGGAAGGGAAGCTCATCCTTTACGATTACACCGGCTCGCAGCCGATGTGATGAATGCTTGTGAATGAGTGGAGCGGGTGAAGGGAATCGAACCCTCGTATGATGCTTGGGAAGCACCCGCTCTACCATTGAGCTACACCCGCCTCGGCTGGCTAGGGGCTAGAGTGGCGGACGCGGCTCGCTTGTCAACGAGGCACACATGAACCGTTCTATTTGCCGCGAGCCAGCATGACGCGGAAGCCGATGGTGTTCCGCCGGGTATCGGCGGGCACGGCTTGGCGGGCGGATGCCTGGAGTTCATCGGGCGTGGCGCTACGCCAGTTTCCCCCGCGCACAGTGGCTAGGGCGGGCTTGGGTTTTTCGCCTTCTTTGAGCTTGGAGGCGGCTTCAAAATCCGTGCTCACCCATTCGCTGACGTTACCGGCGAGGCCGGAGATGCCTTGGCGGTTCGGAGCTAGGGCGGCGACGCTGGCTGGAATGCCAAATCTATCCTCATAACCGGCGATGAACTGATCGAGGCTGGCTTTCCGACCGGTGGCGGGATCGGCGAGGTTATCGATGTGATTTGGTGGAGGCCAATCATAACCCCAGGGATAGACGCCGCGGATGCGTCCATTGCGTTCGGCAGGGGTGGTGCCGCGTTCCGGGGGCAGGCCGACGGCTCGGCTCCATTCTTCATCGGAGGGGAGGCGGTATTCGTCTTTCGCACCGATGAGGCCGGCGTTTCGCTCACGCTCGGTGAGCCAGCGGCAGAAGGCGCGGGCCTCCTCGCGATCCACGCCGACGACGGGAAGGTTGGCCCCTTTGTTGTTGCCGCCGGCATCGTCCATCTTGCCGGGTTTGCGTGCATTGGCGGAGCGGGCGTATTCTTGAAAGTCGCGGTGGCGTGTTTCCCAGGCGGAAATCATCAAATTGTCGTCGAGAGGCACCATACGCATGCCGAGGCTGTTGGCGCTCCATTCGCGGCCAAAGTTCACCGCTTTGTGGGTCTGCATATCGCTGAAGAGTTCGATCTGCTCACCCTCCCGCACGTCACCTTCGAGGACGACATCGGCAAAGCCTTCGCCACGCAGTTCCACCTCAAACGGGCCGGTGCGCACGCGGGGCAGTTCGAGCGGGGTTTCGCCAAGAAGCTGCTCGTGCATATACACGCGGACTTTTTCCGGTTGGCTGCGGAGGATCACGCTGCCGTAGGTTTGGCGTTCAACGCGGAGGTAAAAGGCCTGCCAGTTTTTCTCATCGTCTCCGGCGTTTTCCTCCTCTCGATCTTCATCGGGCATCTCAGCGGCTTCGGGCTGGCCGCTTTCGACGAAGTAGAAGGGCTCGACCACATAATGATGCTCCTGGCTGAGGAAGGAGCCGTCACGGTCTGCCTCCGTGAGCCAGTAGCGGAAGGCCTCCGCATCACCCACAGGCACCACGACCACATAGGCGCTCTCTTTGTCCTTACCGGGTTGCGAGCGGACGACTTTCCCTTCGAAGGAGCGGTTTCCCGCATCGAGAAAGCGGCGGAAGTATTTCATCTCCACCGGCTCGGCGGTGATGTGACCACCCGCGGCAGGTTTGAAGGTCATGCCGATGCTATTCACCCAACGCTCGCCCTTTTGCGGTAGGCGGGTGGGCTCGAGTTTCAAATCGAAGACCTCAGGCTCGCCATCGCGGACGGTGTGCTCGATTTCTTCCTGCTTATAGCCGGGCATCATGAGCTGGTAGATCACCGGCACGCCATCGGCGGGATTGAGATCGAGCGGCGTGAAGCCGAGCCTTTCCTGCCCAGCGAAAACGGAGGCTCCGGGCGGTGTGGTGACGATGCGCATGCGGGGCTGGCTTTGCTTCATCGCCACGGTTTTCTCCGCACGCTGCTTTTGAGCGATCCACATGCCCACCGCTCCGCCGATGAGGGCCACGACCGCCGCTGCCGCGAGCCCCCACGTCCACAGTGCTCTGCGGCTGGAGGGCAACGGCTGGCCTTTAAGCGCGAGAGACATCTCGGCGGCATTCACGAAGCGATCCTTTGCCTGCGGGGCGCAGGAGGTGCAGATCACATCATGGAGACGGCGCCACACGACGAGGTTGGCACCCGTTTCGGTGAAGGAAGGGAGATCAGGGAAATCGAGCCGGTCTTTGCCCGTGCTGGCTTCGTAGAGCACCATGCCGAGAGAAAAAATATCCGAAGCGGCGGAGCCTGGCCCCTCCGGTGCCACGAAGCCCTCGGTGCCGACGAAGCTCCGCTGGCCGAGCAAGGCCACGAGGCCGATGTCCGCCAGCCGACACTTCCCTTCGATGAAAATGAGGTTCGAGGGCTTTACATCGCGATGGATGAGCTGGTTGTGGTGAAGGTATTCGAGCCCCTCGGCAATGTTTACCCCCAGGGCGATGCAGCGATCCGCACTGACGCGTTTATCCCGGCGCATCTGGAGGCCTAGCGTGTGCGGTTTGTAGGTCTCCGCCTGGATCTCACGGCCAGTTTCCAGGTCATCGGCCAGCTCCATCACATAATAATAGAAACCCTCCTGCGAATTGCGGCCCACCTGCAGGATGGGCACGAGGCCTTCATGGCGGCGGGAGATGGGTTCGTAGCGTTTGATGGCCTCAAACTCACGCTCGAACGAATCCGGACGGTCGTAATCCTCCCGCCACACCACTTTGACCGCTCGCAGCACGCCGGTGACGCTCCGTGCCAGCCAGACTTCACCAAAAGCGCCGCGTCCGATGAGGCGGAGCGTCTCATGGTCACGGATTTCCGGTGCGGGGCGTGCGGCGGGGGTCTGCATGCGAAGGGCGCATTACACCGCAGGGCCGCATGGATGTCGAGAGGCAAAGCACAGGTCATCATCTGCCGACTCGGAAGAGCAGGGGAGGCTCGCACTGATTGCCAGTTGCTGATTTCTTGCCTACCATGACAGCCCCCATGACCAACCATCGCGAAAAAGCCCGCCGTGTGATCCAGCTCGAAATCGACGAGCTCACGAGGCTGCATGACCGCGTGGATGAAAGTTTCGGAAAAGCCGTCGAGCTGATGCGGGCCTGTCTGGAGGGCCGTGGCAAGATCATCGTCTGCGGTGTGGGAAAGAGCGGAAGCATCGGGCGGAAGCTAGCTGCCACTCTCAACAGCACCGGGGCCACCAGCGTGGCTCTCGATGTGGGTGATGCGCTGCATGGCGATCTCGGCGTGATCGATTCAGGTGACCTCGCCATCATGCTCAGCGCCAGCGGGGAGACGGTGGAACTCCTGGCTCTACTGCCGCATTTGAAGCGCTTTGGCCTTCCCCTCATCGCCCTCACCGGTGGGCTTTCCTCCACCCTCTCCCGCCATGCGGATGTGACGCTCGATACCCGCGTGCAGCAGGAAGCCTGCCCGCTGAATCTCGCGCCCACCTCCAGCACCACGGTCATGCTCGTGCTCTGTGATGCGCTGGCGATGGTGCTGCTGGAGGCCCGTGGCTTTCAGCAGGAAGATTTTGCCCGCCTGCATCCAGGCGGCTCACTGGGCCGTGCCCTGCTTACCCGCGTGAGGGATGTGATGCGCTGCGGCCCACTAATGGCCGTCGTCTCACCCACCACCCCCGTTCGCGAGGCCTTGGAGGCCATGACTCGCGCTCGCAGCGGGGCCGCCGTGGTCACGCTGGAGGATGGCGGCCTCGCAGGCGTTTTCACGCATGGGGATTTCGTCCGCGCCTTTCAGCGTGATCAAGCCATCGCCGAGAGGGCGGTGGAGGAATACATGACCCGCCGTCCCGTTTCCATCCAGGCGGATAAACTGGCCGCCGAAGTGCTCGCCACACTGGAAAAATGCCGCGTGGATGATCTCGTCGTCATCGATGCGGAAGGCAGGCCGGTGGGCATGGTGGATACGCAGGATCTCACGCGGCTGCACCTCGTCTGATCGCCTGAGCTAGCTCAAAAATCCTGCACCTCGCGGTAGTGCCTCACCTTATGGCCGCGCTTCGCTAGCAGCTCCAGCAGGCCTGATTCACCCGTGAGATGCCCGGCACCCACGAGCACCATGGCCTTCTCTCCGCGATCCAGCATCGCATTGAGCCGATCTACCCACACGATGTTTCTCGCCGTGAGAAACATGTTCATGAGATCGGGATGCTTGGCGGCTTCGCGAAAAAGCATGTCATGCAGCGCCACCAGATCTCCCCGCTTCCAGGCTTCGATCATCTTTTCATATTCCTCGGACACGCTGGAAAGCTCCGCCAGCGTCTGGTCGAGTAGCTCCTGCTGCTGCCGATTGCTGAGGGAAGCGAATAATTGAAGCTGGAAGTCCGTGGTCTCTAGCCCCTCGCCCGGTTTGCCATCCTCGCGTGCTCGTTTTTCAAAGTGGGCATCCACTCCGAGGTCCGGCGTGGCACCCAGCACCGAGTACTCCTTGGCTGTCATCATCAGCGAGACAAACCAGGGGCGGAAGCGGTTCATCGAAGATGGCTCGATATCCCTCCGAGTCGCCCAGGCCTTCACCGCCGTCCAGGCTTGTGAGCTGATGTTCGCATCGAGCGAGGCATCCGCCGAATACATGCCGAGCTGTGCCATCTTCCGCGAGAGATCCGGGCTGGAGCCTTCTCCAGGAGGCAGCTCGAGCACCAACTTATCCGAGAACATGTAGGCCGCCTCGTAACCTGGAGCCAGTGGATAATCATCCTCACGTAGGATGTGGATCGTGCCGCAGATGAAGAGCCTTCCGCCATGATCACTATCCACCACCCAGACACTTCCATTGCCCGCACCGTCTGAGACGTATTCAGCCGTCTCCGGCTTTGGGGCGGATTCGGCAGTCTGATCCTTCCGACAGGCGGAAAGTAGCAGACAAAGGGCAAGCAGTGGCAAAAAGGCGCGGGCAGGCAGCACGGGCGATCCAAACACGCTTCTGGCGGACCACGCAACCGCCATCTCCCCGCCATCCAGCAGGTGACACAGGCTCTCAAATCATCACTCCAAGGCAAAATCCTTCCCGCGCACGTCACGGAACTGTGGACTACGGACGATCAAATCGACGAGCGTGCCAAAGCGAAGGTCGGTTTTCATCATCTGCTCGATCAGCGGCTTGTCGGAGAGCTGAACGCTGCGGCCAAGGGCGTAGCCAAGGAGCTTGCGGCAGAACTGGCGGGTGAAGTCATCGCGGCGCTTGGTGAGCAGGTAGTCGCGGAGATCGCTGAGGCCATCGACGGCGGTTCCATCGGGCAAGGTGGTCTTCGTGTCGGCTTGGCGGGCGCGGCCGATGGCGTCGAAGGCTTCGAGAGCGAAACCGTAAGGGTCGATGCGTTTGTGGCAGCCCATGCAGTTCTCATCGCGGCTGTGTCGCTCGATGAGTTGACGCTCGGTGAGATCTGCGGGGGCTTCCTCCGGCAAGAGGGGCACGCCTTTCGGCGGGATGGGCAGCTTCTCGCCGAGGATGACCTCCGTCAGCCAAGTGCCGCGTAGGATGGCGCTGTTCCGCGAGGCTCCGGCTTGCTTGGCGAGCGTCGCCGCAAAGCCAAGGATGCCGCCACGGCCTTGGGCTTGGAGATCGTCTATGCGATGCCAATCAGACGGGGAGTTTGACAAGAGAATGGGGACAGGAGAATTTTTCAGAGGATTCTTTTGTCCCCATTCTTTTGTCGATAATCCGTAATGCTTCGCGAGTTCGGCATTCAAGAAGGTGTGATCGGCATCCAGCAGGCTCAAAATGCTGCGGTTGTGTTGGATGAGGTCGATGAAGAAGCGGGTGACTTCTTCCTGCATGTCGTCGCGGAGGTCGAGGAAGGTGGGGAAGTGGCGCTCACTCTTTTCGTCGAGCGTGGCAACATCGCGGACGTGGAGGTATTGGCAGCCGAACTCGGTGGCGAGGCGTCGCACTTTGTCGCTCTTGAGCATGCGTTGGGCTTGGCTGGGGATGTCTTCGAGCCTTGCGGAACGCAGTTCGGCATCGGGTGCAGAGGACCAGAGGAAATAGCTGAGGCGTGTGGCGAGTTCTTGCTGGTTCACGGGGCCGGTTTTGGCAGGTGCTTTCTCGCCGCGATACAAGAATGCGGGCGAGGTGAGCACACGCACGAGCATGAGGCGCGGCGGGAAGGCTTTCATCGCGGTGATTTCCTTTTCGCTAAGCGGATGACGCCATGCCTGAGCGGCGAAGTCGATCACGGCGGCTTTTTGCGGCTCGATGGCGGTTTTTTGCTGCTCTTTGAAATCGGCAGCGGCTTTGAGGATCGGCTGGCGCATCGGCTCGAAGGCGCTGGGCTTCGCATCCTGCGTGGCGAACTGGAAAAGCTGCTCAAAGACATCCACCTGCTTCAGCGGAGCCTCGCTGACGAAAAGCAATTCATCCCACAAGTGGTCGAGTTCGCTCGATTCGGCCTCGGAGAGCATCAAACGGCGCAAAGGTTCGTCCTCGCGATGAAACAGCGTCAACGTGACCACCTCGTCCACCGGCACGACCTTGGTGTAACAGAGCGCAATGGGGAAAAGAGCACGGAAGTCGTCGAAAGCAGCCTCAAAGCGTGCGCGGGGCTCGCTAGCGTCATTTACGAGGATCGGAGCGCTGTGCTGCGTGACGAGGTTGTTGTCGCTCCACTGGCCGCTTTTCTGAGCGGACTCCGATTTTCCCGCGACGAGGGTGGTGGCGGCCCGTGGTTTCTCAGTGAGCACCTGCATTTGCACGCTGCCGCTGGTTTTGGAGGCTAGCCTGCCGGTGACGATGAACTCGGTGCCATTCGCGAGCGCGGCGGGGATTTGGACTTCGAGAATGGAAGGAGCGGATTTAGGCAGGAGAATGGAGGCAAGAGAATGTGCAGAAGGATTCTTTTGTCCCCATTCTTTTGCCTTTGAAAACGCATGAATGAAGGGGCGCAGTAGTGCGGAGTTTAGCGGAAAATCCTTCTCCAAAAACTGCCGCACCTTCGCTGCCAGCTCGGGAGAAGGCTTCTTCCGCCACTCGGCGATGGGCGCTGGCACATCCGGCGCGGCTTCGAGAGTCGCAGGTTGGCTGAGGAAGTGCCACGCGCCGTGTGGATTGCCTTTCAGGATGTTTGGCGAGACATCCTTCGCGAGATCCCAGGTCGTCTGGACGTCGTTGAGGGTGAGATTGATAGCGGTGAGGTCGCAGACGTGGTTGCCGTCACGTGGGCCGATGACGAGGGCGACGACTTGGCCGGGCTCGACGCGCACGTTTTCAAACGGACCCATTGGCAAAACGGTCGCGCCTTTGGTCACGCCGCTGGCGAGCACCTCACTGGTGTGGCCGCGACGAACTTCGAGTGTCCAAGTGACGCCATTTCCACATTCGGGATGCGCGTCCGAGACATCGCCGTGAATGCGGAGCGTGCCTGCTCTCTCACAACGCCAAGCGATGACCGAGGCACGAGTCGGCGAAGGATGCGTGGCGATGCTGTTCGCCTTCATCACACCCGGCGTGCGCACGGAGGTGTCGGAGGAGTTCGCCATCACGCTCAGTGCCTGCTCGCCCTGCCAGCCTTGGATGAAGGCGTAATTTGGCGTGCCCTTCATTTTCTTGGTTAGCAGCGGTTCGAGCTTGGTGGTGCCGTAGCCGAGGTATTCGCGCCATGTGGTCATCAAAGCGGGTTCAGCATCGTCTCTGCCGCTTGCGATGGCATTGAGGCACTTCTCCGTGTTCGCGATGATCTTGGCGCGTTGCGCTTCGAGATACTTCACGAGCGCTGGAAGGTCGCTGATGGGCAGATCGGGTCTGCCTGGGGCGATGAGGCGCGGATTTTCCCAGATTACCTCATCTCCCGCGCTGCCATCGCCTGCATCGGTGGTGGTGAGGTAGAGCGTGACATCGCGATCTGCGGTGAGTTTGACGCGCATCTCGTGTTTCGGCACGAGTGGCGTGACTGGCTCCTGCCAGGCCTTCGGGCCGTTTTCTTTGCCGATGTGGCCGACGTTGGCGAATCGCCACAAAACCTGCTGCCAGGGCTCGATGTCGGCGGCGGTGAGCTTTTTCTCGCGGAACTTGGCGCGAAGCGGATCGAGCAAACCGGACGCTTTCGTGCTCGTGAGTGCTTCGTGGAGGATTTGCAGGTATTTGGAACTCAAGCCCTCGGCGCTGCCACGGCTTTGAAGTGCATCGAGATACATCGCGAGTGGCAAACGACCGCCGCCCGTGCCGGTGTCCAACTTGATGCCTTGGGCTTCCGTTTGCGTGCCTGCCGCCGTGGCGGTGTGGCGTGCGTAGATGGTGCGAATGCTTGCCAAAGCTTCATCCGTCCAATCCTGCGCCGAGGTGCTGGCGGACCAGCGCATGCCATGCGGGGTGAAGACCGCATGACTCGCGATGTCCTTCGCCGCATCGAGATACTTCGTGAGCAAAGCGGGCGACATTACCAGTGCCGCGCCTGCATTGGTAAAACCTTCGCCAGCGGCGCCATCGACCGGGAATTCCTTCGCTGGATCGAGCGACTCGATGCCTGTGAGATCACGCAGCGTGTAGGTGTATTCCATGTTCGAGAGCCGACGCAGCACGACGGGTCCAGGATCGCCTGCATTGGCGAGGGCGATCTGGTCCAGCGTGCCGCGCACCCAGTCGGTGAGCTGCTTTTTGTCCGCTGCGGAGAGCTGCTTTTCCTTCTTCGGCGGCATCTCGCCGAGCTGCATCTGATCGATCACGTTTTCCCAGACATGAGGCTCTTTTTGAATGTCGGAGGCTTCAAGATCGAGGTCGCCTTTCTGTTTTTCGGTCGAGTGACAGCTGAGGCAATACTTGTTCAGCAAGGGCTGAATGGTTTGCTCAAAGGTCTGCTTTTGATCGGCAAAAAGTGATGTGGCAACGAACGAGAGGCTACAGAGAATGAGGGCGGATTTTGTTTTCATGGCGTTCGGGCTGGATCAAAAATCACGATGGTAACCGGCGGTCCAACCGCGATCGACGACGAGGATGGATCGCATGGATTGATTCAGTGGATGGCTTTCAGCACGAGCACGGCGGCGGCGGGTTTCTCGCGTAAGGTGATGGCGTGGCCGCGCATGAGTTCAGCGCCGGCGCGGACTTCTTTTCCACCGTCGAGGTCTTCGATTTCATAGCGTTGCTGAGGGTCAAGGCCTCGCAGTTTTACCGTGAGTTTTTCGCTCTCAGCTTCGGGGCGGCGGAAAACTTGGATGACGCCTTCATTCAAATCAGCCCGATGGAACTGCCACGCGATCCACGAAGTCGTGTCGAGGCTGTGGGGCGTGAGCGGGTAGAATTCGCCGGTGTAAAGCGGGCGAATTTTGAGATAGCTTTCGAGATGCTTCCGCAACGCCGCGACAGCTTTCTGATTGCGATAGTTGATGGAGAAGCCGCCGCACGCGCCCATGCCGCTGCGCAGGGCGAGATCGTCGGTGGCGGCGGCACCGAGTCCGTGCAGCGGCAGCCAGTGCGAAAGGCCGTGGGTCATGGCTTGGACATTCTGGGGGAAGCTCTTGTCTCCCCAGGTGCTGTCGCTTCGCCAAAGCACGATGCAGCGGCGCATCATCTCGAAGTCGAGACGCCGGCCGCCCGCCGCGCAGTTGTCGAGGATCAGATCGGGATGACGACGGGCCAGTTCGTCGAGAAAAGCGTAGAGGCCATTGATGTGGCGGATTTCGCGCAGGCCGACTTCATCCGGCTTCTCTTCGGTGTGCCAGAAGTAGGAAGGGTAAAGATTGAAGTCCTGCCGGTAAAAGCTTAGGCCCGAGCGGGTGATCTCTTCCGAGATGGAATCGATGGCCCACTGCCGTGCCTTGGGATGGCCGAGATCGAGCAGGAAAAAACCATCCCGCTCTTGATAACGAAGCCGATCCGGTGTGCCCGTCGGTTTCAGCAACCAGTCGGGATGCTCGCGCTCCAGCCAGGTGCCGCGCATGGCGCGCTCCGGCTCGAACCAAGCGAGGAAGCGCATCCCCGTCTTGCGCACGGCGGCCCCCACGGGTGCGAGACCGTTCGGGAAGCGGATCGGGTCGGCCTGGGGATTGCCTTGGCCTTTGGGAAAGCCGCCTTCGTTCCAGCCGGCATCGAGGTGATAGCAGTCCAGCGGCAGCTTGAGCGCGGCGATGTCGGTGGCGAGTTGGACGAGCTTTTCTTCGGATGTCTCATTGAAGGGAAAGATGCCGTGCACACCTGCCTCCACCGGCATCAGAGTCATCGGCGGATGATTCTTCGGCGTGTGATGCGCCAGCATGAGACGGCGGAACTGGTTTTGTCCGTCGATCCAGTCGCCGCTGTAGTTCAAGGCGAGGATCGAGGGCAGCCGCACTTCCTCGCCGGGTGCGAGACGAAAACGCGTGCGTTTCAGGCCGGCGATGACGCGCACCTTGCCGTTGGCCTGAAGTTCGAATGATGCCTTCCAATCCCCGGTCCAGCCGACGGCGACGATCAGTCCGCCGCTTTCGCTCGCGAGATTAAAGTAGGGCATCACGCCATCCGAGGAGCGTCCGCCGAAGGACTTGAGAACGAACGGCTCGCCCACGACGAGCGGGTTGGTTTTCGGTTCAAAATCACCCGGCTCGGAATGGCTGCCCTTGCTCCAGTGCAGCCGCACCTTGGCATCGGGCGGGAAGGCGACCTCGAAATCGGCAGACTTCAGGTTTTCATAGAGCGGAGACTCGCCAGCCTCGGGTGCCCGGAGGCGAAACTGCCATTCGGTGGCGGCGTGGTCGGGATAGGCCTGTGTTTCGATGCGGAGACCGGTAACGGTTTCACGCAAAGGCGCAGTGGGGCGCTCGATGGCGTCGGTAGAGACCGCAAGGGACAACGCCAGAACGCCGATGAGTATGGGAAAGGGCTTCATTCGCTATTCTCGGGTTGGCAGGTGTGGCAGCAGTTGGTCGAAGAGGGCTTGATGCTGTTTCACCAAGGCGGCGTGATCGGCTTTCTCGGCGAGGTTATCGCGTTCCAACGAATCGGACTCGTAGTCGTAGAGTTCAGTGGCCAGCGCATGGCTGCCGAAGACGGGCTTGTCCGCACTGAAGTCGGCGGCCCGCCATTCGATGTAGCGGTAACGCGGCGTGCGGATGGACCAGCCCATCGTCCGGTTTTTCCCTCTTCCATGACTCATCTGGGTGACTGCGGCTTTGTGGAGAGTCACATCTTCGCCGCGCATCAGCGGAACCAGACTCTTGCCTACGACGTGGGCCGGAATTGGAAGGCCGGCCAGTTCGCAGAGCGTTGGATAGACATCGAGAAACTCGGTGAGCGCCGTGACCCGCCTGCCGCCGCGCAAACCGGGAGCGGAGATGATCAGCGGTGCGCGGGCGGCGTCCTCGTAGTTGGTCAGCTTGCCCCAGTGCCCGTGCTCACCGAGATGCCAGCCGTGGTCGCCCCAGAAGCAGATGATCGTGTCGTCTGCCACGCCGCATTCCGCCAGCGTCTGCATGAGCAGGCCAACTTGCGCATCAATGTAGGACACGCAGGCGGCGTAGCCGTGGACGAGTTCGCGCTGTTGCGCCTCGGGAATGGGGCCGGTCTTGGGAATGTCCGAGTAAGCCCGCAGCTCGCCTGAGTGGCTAAAAAACGCAAGGTCGTTCGGACTGCCATCGGGCAAGGTCTGCAACGGTGCGAGCGGAAGAGCGGCGCGGTCGTAGAGGTCCCAGTATTTTTTCGGCGCAATGAAGGGCAGATGCGGCTTCACGAAACCGACCGCGAGAAAAAACGGCTGTTGCTTTTTGGCAAACTCTCGGATGCGCTTCGCTGCCGTGTGGGCCACGCCGCCATCGTGGTAGGCGTTGTCAGCGATGTCGCACGCCTCCGTCGCGGGGCCTGCGGCTGGCTTGCCTTGCTTCAGGGCGTCGGCAAGCCGGGCTTTCGTCGCGGGGTCCTGATAACCTCCCGGCGCGGGCTTCTCACCGGGAGCCATTTCCCAGGGACCGTAGGGCACCGTCCAGGAAGCCGCGTCATGCCCCTGATCCACGGTGCGTCCATCAAAGACCTTGTGTAGCGGATGCGTGATGTAGCCGTGGTTTTTGAACTGCTGCGGTAGCGTCACCACCTCCGGCAGACGCGTGCGGAGTAGGTCCTGCGACTGATCCGGATTGAGATACACACCGGTGCTGTCCGGCCGCAAACCCGTGAGCAGGCTGAACCGCGTCGGCGCGCAGAACGCCACCTGGCAGTAGTTCGCCGTGAAGACCGTCCCCTTCGCCGCCAGCCGGTCGAGGTTCGGTGACTGAATCCACGACGTGCCGTAACAGCCGAGTAGCGGCTTCAGATCATCGATGGCGATGAACAGGACGTTCGGTCGTGTTGACGTGGTGTCGGCGGCAAAGGCCGGAAACGCCAATGCTGCTAGTGAGATACTCAATAGGAACGCTCTCATGGTTTCCCATCCTTGATCATGGTCTTGAGCTGCGCCGCAAGTGCGGGAATCTGTGCACCAGCTTCCACGGTGCCGGCGAGGTTCACCGTTTCGAGCGGATCGGCTTGCTCGTCGTAGAGTTCCAGGCCTACGACGTGGCCGGTCTTAAAATCACGCCACTCATGGTAGCTCCAGCGGTCCGTTTTGAGCGCGTAGCCCATCACCTGCGGCAAGGCCTGCGGTCCGCCGCCCCAGTAAAGCGCCGGGCGCGGATGCTGCGTGAGCGCGGCGGATTTCACGGAGGCGCTGGCGTCCTTGAGCACCGGCACGAGGCTGGTGCCTTCGAGCTGACCCGGAGAGGGAAGACCACTGAGGTCCGTGAGCGTGGGAAAGATGTCGATCAACTCGCTGATGGCGCTCGTCTTCGCGCCGCCCTTTCCGACACCTGGAGCGCTGATGATGAGCGGCACCCGCGCGTCCCAGCCGAACAAGGTCATCTTGCCCCACGTGTCGTGCTCGCCGAGGTGAAAGCCGTTGTCGCCGATGATGATGACGATGGTGTTGTCACGGAGCTTCAGTTCATCGAGCGCATCCAGCACGCGGCCAAACTGCGCGTCGGCGAAACTCATCGCCGCATAGTAGCCGTGGCGGACTTCGCGCTTGGCTTCGTCATTGAGGGTGCGTTGGGCAGTCGGCTCGCCGAGGATTTCGTGGTTCGCATGAAAGGCGATTTCGAGCGCGTTGCGAGGCCGTGCGGGCGTCTCGATGGCCGGGATGTCCTCACGCCGATACATGTCCCAGTAGCGCTTAGGCACCTTGTAAGGCGAGTGCGGCTTGAACAGCCCGAGCGCGAGAAAAAACGGCTCCGGCTTCTTCGCGAGCGCCCGCAACTCGGTAATCACGAGACTCGCCGACACATTGTCAAAGCAAGCCTCGTCCGGCACGTCGCGGTTTTCACACAGGATGTCCTTGGCGAGGTTCGGCGGCAGCACAGTGCCACCCGGCATCGCGAACTCGTCCTTCGTTTTTCCGCCAGTGCGGCGGTCCGTGACGCTTAGCTTTTTGAAGTCCGCCTCCTTGCCATAGCCGCCGAGCACCTTACCGATGCTCATGGCGGTGTAGCCATGCTGCTTGAACCACTGCGGCATTGTGACCGCATCGGGGTGCAGATTGTAGAGATACTTCGTCATGCTCCAGATGCCCAGCGAGTCCGGCCTGCGCCCACTCATGAACGAAGCGCGCGATGGACCGCAGATCGGTTGCTGGCAGAAGTTTCGCGTGAACGCCGTGCCACGAGCCGCTAGCCGGTCGAGGTTTGGCGACTTCGCTACCGGATCACCGTAGCAACCCAGGCGGTTGTTGAGATCGTCGAAGACGACGAAGAGAACGTTGGGCTTTTTCGATGAACCAGCAGCCGCTAGCGTGGATGCAAACGCCAACGCGCCGAGCACGAGAATCTGGAGTATTCTGAGCACCATCACACTTCCTCCAGCATGAGTTTCGCGTCACCGAAGGTCTTCGGGCGCACTTCCATCTTGTCCATCATCGACATGAACAGGCGGCAGAGCTGGCGGTCGGGTTTGTCTTGGTAGTCGAGGGCACGTCCGCCTTTGAGTCGTCCGCCTGCGCCGCCGAGGACGATGATGGGGAGCTGATCGTTGTCGTGCTTCGCCCCGGCCATCATGCTGGAGCAGTGCATGAGCATGGTGTTATTGAGAAGCGTGCGCGGGCCTTCCTGAACGGCGTCGAGCTTGCGGGCAATGTAGGCGAGCTGCTCCATGAAGAGCTGGTTCACCTTGAGGAAGTCCTCTCCGTCGCTGTGGCTAAGGAGGTGATGGATCATGTAATCAATACCGTGGCCTGGCTGCTGGATGCTCGGCAAGTTCGGGAAGCGCAGGGCGCTGTGGTCGTTGTTGAGCTTCAGCGTCGTGATGCGCGTGGTGTCGGTCTGGAAACCGAGCACGAGGATGTCGCACATCAGCTTCATGTGCTCGGCGATGTCCTGCGGGATGCCGTCGGCGGGGCGCTGCATGCTCGGTTTGTTCAAAGTGGGCCTCCAGCCTTGCAGTTCGCCACGTTTGCCTGCGTTTTCGATGCGCTTCTCCACCTCACGCACACTATCGAGGTACTCATCGAGCTTGCGTTGGTCGCTGGTGCTGATGTCGCGGCGCAAATCCTGCGCATCGGCCAGCACGGCATCCAGCACGCTTTTGTCGGCGGGTGAGGCGTCGTCTTTGAAGAGACGATCAAACGCGAGCGCGGGGTAAAGCTCCAGCGGTGTCGGCGTGGTGGGCGATGACCACGAAATGTGCGAGCTGTAGAGCATCGAGTAGTTCTTATGCACCGACGGGTTCGACTTCTCACAAGCGAGCACGAGGCTCGGCACCTTGGTGGAGCGTCCATAGGTCTGGGCGAGCATTTGATCAAAGCTCGTGCCGCTGCGGATCTCGCCCCCGGAGGCAATCGGAGCACCAGAGAGCATGTTTCCCGTCTGCGAAGAGTGGATGTTCCCCTTGCGAGCCTCCTCATGATAGAGGCCGCGCACGAAGAGCAGCTTCTCTTTGAACTCGCTCAAAGGTGCGAGCACACGGCCAAGCTCCATCACCTTGCCATCGCCCTTGGCCCACCATTCCTTCGACTGGAAGCCATTGCCGGAAAAGGTCACGCAAAGGCGCACCGGAGCCTCGCTGGCCGGTTTGTTCTTCTTCGGCTCATCGCCCCAGACATTGACGGACTCCATCCACGGCAAGGCCATGGTGACGCCTGTCCCACGCAGGAAGGCACGACGGTTGAAACGATGGGTGTTCATGGTTGTTCTGTGTCCCTAGTTCTTGGTTGTTGGTCTGATCACTCACTTTCAGGCAGCACCGGCAGCCACTCGCGCCAGCCGGTGATGTGCTTGCGCATCAGCGACTCGCTAGCGGCCGGTGTTTGCTGTTTGAAACAATCGACGATGATTTGATGCGCACGAATCGTCTCAGCCCGGGTGTCGAGTTTCTGCACCTGATGACGACGATGCAGTCTGCCGAGCCAAAGCTCGAGCTCAGCGCGCATGGAGTGCCAGAGTTTGAGCAGGCGTCCATTGCCCGAGGCTTCGAGAATGATCTCGTGAAACTCTAGGTCAAGCCGGGTGACATCCAGCATCGTCTTCGCTCGATTGGTGTCTTTGATATTCTTTTCCAGGAGCCTGGCATCGGATGTGAGCGATGGCGAAGCCAAGCGTGCCGCGAGCGGTTCCAGCGCGAGCCGCAGGGTGTAAAGCTCGTCAAAATCGTGGGGTGATAACGCCGTCACATAGGCTCGACCCGTCTCGCTAAATGAAACCAGCCCATCCCGCTCTAGCGCAAACAAGGCCTCACGCACCGGCACCCGGCTCACTCCCAACTCGCGCGCAACCGCAGACTCTGCGAGCAGCAGGCCCGGCTCAAACTCTCCGTCAATGATGCGGCTGCGCAACAGTGCGGTCGTTTGGTCCGAACGCGGAGTGGTGGTGGCAGGGAGAGGTTGCATACGGTATACTGTTTTTCAATCGACTGAACGGTATACCATTGCATGATCTTTCTCGCGAGATGCCATTCATGCTGAGAAACCAAGAACGCGAAGCCTCAATATTTCGGGAATATGGTCGGGCTCGGGAAGCGCTCTTCGAGGCTGTCGCTGAGGTATTCTTCGCGGGGGACTTGGGCTTGGGGCCAGCTCGCGGGGCGGACGCGGACGATGCGGGTGGGGCGGATGCCTTCGATGATGAGATCGGTCTCGAAGCGGATCTGGATGCCGCTGCTGCCGAGCGGAGCTTCACCGGGGAGTTTGATGACATCTTGGATGGGGCCTTTGGAGGCCATGTGCGCGGGGCCGTAGGCGCCGTGGGTGTGCTTCAAGGTGTCGGCGACTGGATTCATGAGGGCGGGGCTGCCTTTGGTGAAGTCGGCGTAGAGCGATGGGTCCATGCCGCCAAAGAGGGTCGCGGTGATGGTGGCGCGGCCGAACTTGCCGTATTCGACGGCGTCGATCCATGCGGCCATCCAGCGGCTGCGGATGAAGGCTTTGTGCGTTTCGGTTTGGTTGAGGGCGGCGCGTTGAGTCGCGGTTTCATTCAGCCAGATGTCGGAGATGTGAAAGCGGGTGAAGATGCCATCGGCGGTGGGTTTCCAGGTGATGCCGAGGAGGACGGACTGGCCGTTGAGCCCTTTTTTTCCTTCCGCAGGCCATGCGCCTTCAGCGATGAGTTCCTCGACGCTGAGGCATTCGCGACCACGCCAGATGCGGGTGGCGGCATCGAAGGTCATCGGTTCCTCGGTGGCCTTGGCGTCGTCGCCTTTCTTTGGCTGGCGGGTGGCGATGATCATGCCGGCGTGGCTTTTGATCTGCACTTCCTTGAGCTTCCAGGTCAATCCGAGGCGCTGGCAGTGGCTGGGTTCGTCTTCGAGGAGAAGCACATGATTCTCGGCGGGAAAGATGCCTGCGCCGCGATTGTGATTGGCGTCCTGTTTGCCGCTATCGATCGGCAAAACCGGCACAGAAGAGGTCTTCGGGTCGGGCGGGAGGAAGGCGTGGACGTGCATCACGGTGCCGAGCGGAATGTCCCGCAGATCGGCGGGTGCGCCGTGATAACGAACGATGCCATACGGCAGCATGGCGAAGGGATGCGGATCATTGCGGAAGAACATGCCCGATCCCTGCACGCGGATGCTGCCACGACGGTTCGCGTGATCGACGAAGATGAGTTCGCCACGGTAGGTGTGTGCTTTTTCCAACGGGGGAAACTTTCCGGCTTCGGGGCGGAAGGGCGCATCCTCGGCGATGGCAACGGTCGTGAGCAACGAAAGGCCAAGGCATAGTTGGTAAAAGATTTGGGGTAAAAGATTCGGGAAGCCGTCTTTATTTTTTATCCAGAATCTTTTACCAGCTTCAGTGGCGGGGCCGGGGGATGAGTGGAGTGTTGGAGTGATCATTTTCGACAAGAGAATGGGGACAGAAGAATAAAGCGTTGGTGACGAGAATCAGTAGTTCGGGAAGATGTCGGGAGTGGGGAATCGTTCGTCGATGCTGCCTTGGCCGATGTATTCCTCGCGGGGCAGGTGGAGATCGGGCCAGCTTGTGGGGCGGATTTTGACGATGCGGGTGGGGCGCATGCCTTCGGTGATGAGGTCGGTCTCGAAACGAATCTGGATGCCGCTGCTGCCGAGAGGGACGTTTCCGGGTGTCTTGATGACGTCGAGAAGTTTGCCGCGTGCGGCCATTTGCGTAGGGCCGGCGGTGCCGCCTTCGGTGTGCTTTAGGGTGTTCTCGACGCCGTTCATCAGGGCGGCGGTGCCGGGTTTGAAATCGGCGTAGAGGGAAGCATCCATGCCGCCGAACAAGGTCGCGGTGATGGTGGCGCGGCCGAACTTGCCATACTCGACGGCATCAATCCATGCAGGCAGCCAACGAGTACGCACGAAGGCTTTGTGGGTTTCGATTTGATGGTGCGCGGCGTTTTGCATCGCTTCGTCATCGAGCCAGATGTCGGAGACGTGGAAGCGGGTGAACACACCGCCGGGCGTCGGCTTCCAGGTGAGGCCGAGCAGGACGGACTGGCCGTTGAGAGCCTTTTTTCCTTCGGCGGGCCAGATGCCTTCGGTGATCAGGTGCTCGATGCGAAGATGCTCGCGACCACGCCAGACGCAGGTGGCGGCATCGAAGGTGAGCGTTTCTTCGGAGGCTTTGCTGTTTCCGCCTTGCTTCGGTTCGCGAGTCGCGGTGATGGTTCCTTCGTGGTTTTTGATCTCCACTTCCTGGAGCTTCCAGGTCAAGCCCTCGCGCAGGCAGTGGCTGGGTTCGTCTTCGAGAAGTAAAGCGTGGTTCTCAGCCGGTGCGGTGCCGAGGCCTCCGTGGTTGGTCTTGGTGCGGTTGTTCACCGGCAACACCGGCACGGCGGAGGTCTTTGGGTCGGGCGGAAGATAAGCGCGGACATGCAGCAGGGCGCCGAGCGGGATGTCGCGCAGATCCGCCGGTGCACCGTGATGCCTGACGATACCGTAAGGCAGCATGGCAAACGGACTCGGCGACGTGAAACGGAAAATGCCCTTGGATTCAATGCGAAGGCTGCCACGGCGGTTAGCGTGATCGACAAAGACAAGTTCGCCACGGTAGGCGTGCGCTTTTTCCAACGGCGGGAACCTGCCGGCTTCGGGACGGAAGACGTTCTCCTCAGCGCGTGCGGACGCTGCGAACAATAAAAGTCCCAAGCACAGCACCGTGATCCAACGGAGCGATGGATTGGTGGAGTGCTGGAGTGTTGGGTGAGACATGTTCGAAAGGAGAATGGGGACAGAAGAATCTTGAAGGCTAGGAAATGATGAGCTGTCCCACCATGGGCGACTTTTCAGGGTATTCGAAAACAGGTATGCCATGAGGACCAAGGCAACTTGCGTGAATCGGCAGTGATGCCTTTCAGATGCGCTTTCCATGCTCCACTTGGCAGAGCCTCGACTGAAACCGGCTCTAGGGACAAGCAGCCCTCCCAGTCCTTCGGCCACTTTTTGGGATAATGAGCGGATAACATCTTGGTGACGACTTCAACCGTGATGCCTTTGTCATCAAGACGCTCCAGCACAACTTCTACTGGCAGCTCCGCCCCCTCAGGAAGGTGCTCGGAGTTGACCTGAAGGTGTAGTTTGCCGGCATCGACGTTGGCGGAAACGGTAACGCAGATGCGCGAGTCATTGCCCGTCAGTGCTTTCCACTCGGCCTCGTCCATCAAATGGTTTAGTCGCCTAGGAATGTCGGACAACATTGAGTTATCCTGCTCGGCACTCAATGCCTTGATGATAACGGGCAGGGCCAGCTTGTTTTTCTGCGGCCGGGAGGCGTCATTGAATGGATCAGTGGCGGACAGCAAAAGGTAGATCGCCTCGCGCCGGAGGATCGGATCATCATGAGTTGTGAATGGCATGGCTGCCTGGAGGATGGATGTCTGGTCGGCGGGTGTGACCGAGTTCCGTTCAGGACTAACGGCATTGAGAGGTCCGTTGTTCAACGCGGACGATAACAGGCTCACCGCCGTGCGACGCGCTATCAAGGACTGCTCTGGGTCGATGAGCTTTGCGAGGAGGAAGGCGCGGCCTGAGTGGTTGGTGAATGTCCCTGAATCTTCCAAATTGTTCCAAGACGTCACGGGGTAGCTACGGGTCTCGGCATGGCGTTGCAGGGCCAGCCAGGAGTCTGCGTGAATGCCAGCCCCGAGAATCCACTCGAACACATCATGCTCCAGGCGGCCCCAACCCGTTCGTGGCTCGTTTGTCCGGTCGCCAGGTTTCAAAAAGAGGCCATAGAACTCGCCTTTGCGGGCCTTGATCCAGTCGAACAGCGACTGATTGCGCCTCGAAGGATCGGAGATCGTTTTCAAGGCTTTAAGCGCCTCGATCTGCGGGAGAAACTGGCGGACGATCTGTTTGGCATCGCCCCACGAGAGTTCCGGTTTCTCGGCGAGAACATAAGGTCCCGGGTTGCTCACCTGCGTTGGCCGCACCACGACGTCGTCCGTGGTGAGCCCATAAAGGTAGTCAAGATTCCAAGCGGCTGCTTTTGTCCGGGTCAGGAACAGCATCGCCCGCTTCAGCTCAATGGTCTCGTCTTTGAGCCAGTGACTTTTTAAGGCGAAAAGCGAACGGTCACGCACTCGAAGCGGAGCGGAAGCCAGCTTCGAATCGCCTTTGAGCACCTCTTCGGCTTCAAACGATGTTTCGTGCTCGAAGTCCCCGGCCTTGTGATCCGACAATGAACTGCCTGAGACTGGCCGAGCGACTACGATGGCGTCTGACTCGACGGCCAGGGCGCGAAGATACTGGGAAGGCAAATTTTTGCCCAAAACCGAAGAACAAAGCAGGATAGCAAAGACCGAAAACAAATGCACCCACATGGGCAGCAGCCTTTGACGGCCAAAGTTCCAAGATTGTCGATCAGTGCTCATTTCAAGAATCCATCACTCCACTTCTCCATCGACGCCCCGTCAGATCGCGATCACCTTGTTGCTGTCGCCAAACGTGTCCGTCTCCACGCCCATGCGCTGGGCCATGAGGAGGAGGAGGTTGCTCATGTGGGCGTCGGAGTTCACGGGGCGGCTGCAGACTAGGTAATGGGCGGTGGTGAGGGAGCCGTCGGGGCCGAAGGTGTAGCCTTGGAAGTCTTTGGCGGATTTGTTGAAGTCGAGGTGCGTGCCGTGCTTCAGGCCGAGGTCGGAGCCGCCTGCGAGCACGAGCGGGAGATTCGCATTGCCATGGCTGTGGCCGTAGGACATGCCGCTGCCGAAGAGAGCCATGGTGGAGCCGAGGAGGGGCTTGCCGCTGAGGTCTTTGGTTTCGGAGAGGCGGGTGAGGAAGTAGCCGAACTGCTCGATGGCGAAGGTGTCGTAGTTGGTGAGCTTTTCCATGTAGCCGGCATCGCCGCCGTGGTGACTGAGCTGATGACGCGACTCGGTGATGCCGATCTCGGGGATGGAGATGGCATCGCCCTCGCCGCCGAGGCTGAAGGTGGCCACACGGGTCACATCGGTCTGAAAGGCCAGAACCATGAGGTCATAGACGGCGCGGAAATAATCACCCGCCTTGGTGGCGGCGATGTCGCGGCTTGTGCGGTTGCGGTCGGCCTCGGAGATGGAGGGCAGCGGTGTGTCGAGCCAGGCATCGGCCCGCCGTGTGCGGATCTCGGCTTCGCGGACGGAGGTGAGGTATTGCTCCATGCGGCCTTTGTCCTCGGAGCCCATCTTTTTCTCGAGCTGACGCACTTCCGCGAGGTTCGCATCGAGCACGCTGCCTTTGCGGCGCAAGGCTCGACGTTGGGCTGCTTTGCCGCCTTTCGGTTCCTCGAAGAGCGAGGCGAAAATCTCGCTGCAACGACGCATCGCAGGCAATCGCACGCCATCGGCGGTCCAAGCGAGCGAATCCTGCGTGATGGCCACTTCCATCGAAGGATAACGCGTGTGCGGCGCGGTGACCTCGGCCATCTTTTGGTCCACCGAGATCGTGTTGCGATCCGAAGGCCCCAACTTGCCACCCGTGAGCCAAACGGAGATGCAGTTGTGATGATGACTCAGCGCTCCCGGATGATGCAACCCGCTGATCGGCGTGATGACCTCGCGATGCTTCTCCAGCGGCTTCAACGAGCGAGAGAACTCATAGCCCCGCCCCTCTTTGGTGATCTGGTAGTTCAGCGAGTGAACACCATTGGCGAGGTAGATGAACGCACTGCGCTTCGGCGTGGCGGTGGCCTTTTCGGCAGCGCGGAGCGGCACCATGCACTCGAGCATCGGCAATGAAATGAAACTGCCCAGCGCCTTGAGCGCGTGGCGGCGATTGAGGAGCCAGGATTGGGTTTGGATGTTCATGGAGAGGGGGGCAGTGGAGTGATGGAGAAGTGGAGTGATGGAGAAGTGGAGTGATGGGGAGCTGAGCGAAGAGATGTCATTGTTCCAACACTCCATTACTCCACCGCTCCATCCAGCAGGTTGCGGAGATCGTGGGCGATGGCGGGGTCGGTTCCGTATTCGATGGGGTCTTCGCGAACGATGAGTGTTTCGGTCCAGTCGTTGGTGTTGCGTTTGTGTTCGAGGGATTCGACTAGTTTGAGGAGACGGTTCTCCAAACGAAAAATGAGCGTGTCGAGCTGTTCAAAGGTTGAAGGTTCTATCTGGCCGTTGCGATAGTAGGCGACGAAACCCGAGAGTGTTTCACCAAGCGATCCCAGTGCGATGTTCAGATGTTGGAGATACTCGCGAATGGTACGGCGGCAGTAGCCTTCGGCGATGTTGCGGTGCACCGAATCACTGGAGGCCAACGACTGCGAGGCAAGCTTCTTCAGTTCAAATGGCCAATCCCGAACCGCAGTCCATGTGAGTCCATACAACTCGATAGCATCCTGCCAGACCAGCAACTGCTGGTATCCGCGGTTCTTATTTCGTCGTTCGGCACTCATTGGTCATTCTTCCATTACTCCAAAACTCCACTACTCCATCACTCCCGGATTGCTTCATCGCTTCCTCATCAGCTCCGACATCGCTACCGCACGCACGATGTCCTTCACGCGGTAACCATTCTTATTCGCTTCGGCGGCGATGGCTTGGAGATCATCTTGGTCGTCGAAGGCGAGGGCGCGGCGGAGGGCGTAGGTGCAGAGGTGGTCGATGAAGGCGCGGGCGAGCTTGTCGCGGTCTTCGAGGAGACGTTGTTTGAACTCAGTGGCGTCTTTGAAGGCGCGACCGTCGGGCATCAGGCCGGAGGAATCGATGACGGGGTCGCTGCCGACTCCTGCGGGCACTTTCTCGTGGGTGCGCCATTGGCCAACGGCGTCGTAGTTGTCCCAGGCGAGGCCGAGGGGGTCGATCTTCGCGTGGCAAGCGGCGCAGTTGGCGTCTTCGCGGTGGGCCTCGATCTTTTGGCGCAGCGTGGCTTTGGGGCTTTGTGGCGTCGGGGGCTCGATGGCGGGCACATTCGCGGGCGGTGGAGGCGGTGGCTTGCCGAGCACGACCTCGCTGAGCCACACGCCGCGATGCACGGGACGATGCCGCGTGCCATCGGAAGTCAGGCCGAGCACTGCGCCCATCGTGAGCAAACCGCCGCGACGATTCTCAGGCCTCAGCGACACACGCTGAAAGCCGTCCGACTTTGGCTCGGGCAGGCCGTAGAAGTCGCAGAGCCGCGCATTGGCGATGGTCCAGTCGGATTCGACGAAGCCATCGATGGGCATGTTTTTGCTAAACAACTCGCGGAAGAACTCCACCGGCTCGTTGCGCATGCTTTCCTCCAGCCAAGCGTCATAGCTGGGGTAGAGCTTTTTGTCCGGCGGGAACATGCCCACGCGATGCAGTTGCAGCCACTGCCGCGCGAAGTCGTCGATGAAGCGGCTCGCTTTGCTGTCCGCGAGCATGCGATCCACCTCTTTCTTCAGGCCCTCACCATTGAGCGTGCTGCTTTTCGCCGCGGCAAAGAGCGCCTTATCCGGCATGGAGCTCCACAGGAAATACGAGAGCCGCGAGGCGAGTTCCGAGTCGGTGAGACGCTCGCGAGCCACCGTGTCGCCCTCGACGAGGTAGATGAAGTGCCGCGAGGTCATCACGCCCTGCAAAGCGACTCGATACGCATCCACCAGTTTCTCGCCCGCCTCGCGCTCGGTGCGGTAGGATTGCAAATACTGCTCCAGCTCCTCCTTTTTCACCGGCCGACGCCAAGCCCGTTCCGCAAAGCGTTGCAGATGCTCCGCGACCACTTCGGGCGTCGCATCATCCGGCGGCACGAGGCCCACGCGGTGTGCTTTTTCCGCCTCCGACACCAGCGGGCCTTCCCACTCGATCCAATCGAGCAGCACCGTCGAGAAGACGCCATTGCCCTTGTCATCAAACATCTGCGGCGCGTTCGGGTTTAAGAGCAGCGTCTCGCTGCTATGCGTGAAAATATAGCCGCTGCGGCTGCCGAGCGCATTGCGGAAGGCCGCGCCTTGTCGGCGATCCACGACGTCCGTGGCCACGACGCAGAACTCCAGCGTCATCGGCATCTCCAGGAAGACCTCAAACTCATACACTTGCGGCTTGTCCTCCGGTGCGGTGAGATCGAACTCGATGAGTCCATCCACCGTTTCCTCGCCCGTCTTCTTGCCGATGCTCAGGTGCGCAGGCTGCCCACCCAGTGGACGGATGCCACTGGCCTGAATGCGCACTTTGTAGAGTCCACTGTGCTCCGGTCCCGTCTTGCCGAACCAATTGGTCGAGAGCGCGTTTTGCACCGTGCCGGGGAAAAGAAGATAACGCAGCGGCCGCTTGATACCGAAGCGATCCAGCGCCGCCTGCTGCGCCTTTCCGTCGCCGTAGCGTAGATCCACCGCCGTCTTCCGCACCTTGCGAGCCTCCCCCGCTTTCGTGGGGAACGCACGATCCAGCACCAGCTCCGCCGCGCGGTAATAGCGATCCACATGCGAAGGCGAGAGCGACAGCTCCGAACCGATGCGCTCAAAGCCATGCCACAGCGTGTCTTCATTCAGCTCGCCCGGTTTCGCCGGATCATAGCGCACGCCGAGCAGGTCATAGACCGTGTTTTGATACTCCTTCCGGCTCAGCCGGTAATGCGAAACCGCCGGTCTCGCCGCCATCCGCGCCGCGCGACCTTCTTTGATGCGTGCATCGAGACTCGTCACAAACGCCGCGATCTCCGCCTGCGACGGCTGTTTCTCCTTCTTCGGCGGCATCTCACCCGAATTCACCTGTTCCATCATCTCCGCCCAATGATGCGTGTCTGCCCCCAGCTTAAAATCCCGCGAGAGCTGGTCGATCCGCAAATCGCCCTTCTCCTTCTCCGGCCCATGGCAGCGGAGGCAGTGCGTCTCCAGAAAGGCATCAAAGGGTTCTGCCGCGTGAACGGCACTGGCCAGGACTAAACAGGCGAGAAGCAGACAGGAGCGGGTGAAGAATCGACGGTGAGGCATTTTTGAAGGTCGGTCTATACGGTGTTCTGGCGTGTTCTAATTCACGCGAACGCGGGACAAATCCAACAATCGAATCATGCCTCCATCTTCATCGCTGGCAGTCTTTCGCCTGCCGCTGGAGTGGGCTCATTGAAGCTCCTGATCATGACGTCGTGCGGGCGAATCGTCTGATCGCGAGTATCGCGCGTTTTTCCCGAATGCTGCGGGTGTAGTCGCCCCAGCCTGGAGAACTCCTGCTAGGCCAGGACATCCTTCACCACCTGGCCGCCTTGCAGGCCGGTGAGGCGGATGCGACGCCCGCCGCTGACGACGGCGAGGTTTTCGTGATCGAGACCGAGCAGGTGAAGGATCGTGGCATGGAGATCGCGGAAATGCACCGCGCCATCGACGACAGTACTGCCGTCGTGGTTTGTTTCGCCATGCGCATGACCCGCCTTCACGCCGCCACCAGTCATCCAAAAGGTGAAGGCGCGGTGCTGATGGCCGGTTTGATCCTTGTCCGCACCCGGCGTGAGGCCAGGACGACCAAACTCACCACCCCAGATGACCAGCGTGTCTTCCAACAGGCCGCGTTCGTCGAGGTCATCCAGCAGAGCGGCGATGGGCGCATCCGTGGTGGCGCAGTTCGCCGTCAAATCACGCCGATGATCGCTGTGCTGATCCCAGCTTCCGTGCGTGATCTCGATGAAGCGCACGCCCGCCTCGCAGAATCGTCGCGCCAGTAGGCACTGGCGACCAAAGTCACTGCCTCTGCAGGTGCCGATCGAGTAGTTCTTGCCGACGGCGTAGCGTTCCAGCGTGGCTTTGGATTCCTGGCTGAGATCGAGCAGCTCCGGTGCCTGCGACTGCATGCGGAAGCCGAGTTCCATCGTCTGGATGACGCCTTCGAGTTGCGAATCATCGCCACGCAGACCTGCATGCTCGCGGTTCATGGCCTGGATGAGATCGAGCTGACGGCGCTTCACGCTGAGGGGCAGATGATGGCTCGAAATGTTGCTGATCGTCGCCTTCGACATGTCCTCGCCATTCACGCCGATGGGCGTGCCGCCAAAGACGGCAGGCAATTGGGCGGCGGCGTATTCGGAAGGCTTCGCGGTGTTGAAGCTGATGAAGCCGGGCAAATTCTGATTTTCCGTGCCGAGGCCATACGCCACCCACGCCCCCATGCTGGGGCAGGGGCGCAGGCGGTCGCCGGTGTGCAGTTGGAGCATCGACTGAGCATGGATGCTCGTGTCCGCCGTCATGGATTTGATCACGCAGAGCTTGTCGGCATGCCGGGCCAGGTTCGGGAGCATGTCAGAGACCCACAGACCGCTGTTTCCGCGCTGTTTGAAGGTCGCGATGGAGCCCGCGTGCGGCTTCTGGCCGGTCTGCGGCTTGTAATCGAAGGTGTCGAGCTGCGCCGGGCCGCCGGCCATGTTCAGGAAAATCACCCGCTGGGCTCTCGCTCGCATCCGTGGTGGCCTGGCGTCCAAACTGGCTCCTGCAAGGCCTGACATCGCCAGATAGCCAAACCCACACGAGGCGGTGTGGAGCATCTGGCGGCGGGAAAGGGGCATCATGGCCCGCAGACTACGCCGACGGCTTCACGAGCCTTTCTCCCTTTTGAGTGCCTCCAGGCCCGCTGAACCCTCATTCCAAGAAGGGAATCGCCGCAAAAGAACGCAGAGACCGCAAAGAGAGGGGGAGATCGAGGCTGCATGCCGACGGATGCATTTGGCAGATGAGTCTGGTATCTTCTCTAAGGCTTTGATTTTGCGTTCTTTGCGTTCTTTTGCGGCTGTTCATTCCCCGAATGCCTGATGCAGGGATGGCGGAACTGAGAATGGCAAAGGGCCGAGCCTCAAAGCCTTTCCTCCATTCTGACCCATTCCTCCCTTTTCAGTTCCTCCATTCGCTTTGAGCTCCAGGCCGTTGCAAAGCCTCATTTTGGTTGCCCAGCAACGGCCTAGGAGGGTAAAACGACACCCATGAACACGATGGCCCGTACTTTTCCGACAAAATCGTTGGCGATAAAGCCGCTGACAAACCTCACGATCTGTTAACCATCTGAAGTGTTAGCCGCCGCTCGCACATCCTGAACCAATCAATTTACACCACCCATGTCCGTATTCTACACCTACAACCAAGCCGGTGCCGATAATGGCCCTTTCACGCTCGATGAACTTCGCACGCAAGTGACTTCAGGCCAGATACCGTTCGACAAGCTCACACGGACCGCAGACTCCAACGATTGGAAGACCGCTTCCCACTTTCTCCCAGACCTTGCCGACTTGTCGCAACCGAAACTCGTCTCAGCCAACGCCGCCGCACTCGCAGCCGCCGGGAGAACCACCGGCACCTTAGCATCGCTTGGGCTCCGTGTCTGCGCGTGGCTTTATCTTGCGGCCAGCCTAATTTTAGGCATCGGACTTATCATCGACAACTCGCCTCCCATCGGATTTGGCGTCATATTCCAAGGGTGCGCCGCGTTTTTCTTTTTCTTAGTCGTGGCCGAGATCTCCGACAACGTCCGAACGATCGTTCAAAATGACCGCAACAGCTAACCATGCGCTGCAGCGAACCCGGCCATCGCGTCACTTTTGCAATCGTGGCGTCTCGCGGGCCGGCTCGCTGAGCTTGGGTCGTTAGCCCCTCACTTCTGCTTCAGCCACTCGGGCAGCTCGATCTTGTTGCTTTGGATGGGGTTTAAATTGGGGCTCCAGGTGAAGCCGGCTTGCTCGAAGGACTCGCGGTTTTTGAGGAGGAAGGCCAGGAGGCGTTGGCCGAGCAGGCGGTGCGGGCTGTCCTGACGGACGGCGAAGGGTTGGATGGCCTTGGCTTTATCGGCGGGGAGTTTGACGGCGTCGAGATGCTCCTTCTGCGGGATGATGTTGTTTAAATACACGACGGCGGCATCGAGCGAGCCGGTGCGGAGTTGATTCACGAGGAGATCGCCGGTGGGGGACTGGGCGGAGGCGTTTTTGCTCACGCTGTCCCACAGGTTCATCGACTTGAGCATGGCCTGCGTGAGGTAGCCGAGGGTGGACTGCTCCGCGTTGCAGAGACCCACTTTGATTCCTTCACGGGCGAGATCGGCGAGGGTGTGGATGCCTTTGGGATTGCCTTTGGGCACGGCGAGAATGATCTCCGCCTCGGTGAGCAGCACGGCCTCGGGGAATTCCTTCGCCACGGGTGGGACGAAGCAGATGTCGCAGGCGTAATAGACATCGGGATACTTGGGGTTGGTGGTATCGCCCATGGTCTTCATGGCGGCGCAGAGGATGCCGCAGCCGTTGAAGGTGGTGGTGACGCTGATGCCCTCGCGGGCGGCGAATTTCTTGAGCAGGCCCTCGATGGCCAGGCGGTTCACGCCGCCGGAGTAGAGGATCAAATCGGGGCGCAGGGACCAGGCATCACCCTTCACCGCCTCGAAGCGATGCTTCGCAAAGGTGGCGGCCCCTTTTTCCGGGGCATTGAGGTAACGGGCAAAGCGCAGCGCGGCGGCGGCATCCTTGGCGGAGGTGAGGATGGCGGCGGTGGCGTGTTCTTTGTGCGAGGAAAGCTCCGGCACTTCGATGGCTTCGAGCTTGTCGTATTGAGGCACGGTGCTGTTCCAAAGGATGGCGGCATCCACGCTGCCGAGAGCGAGATCTGCCGCCACATCCATGACGGTGGGTTTCATCACGGCGGCCTTCGCGGCGAGGGCGTCCCACTTCGCGCCGAGAGCATTTTTCGTCACTTTGGAGATGCTGGCGGCCTCGGGATTGGCGAGGGCGAGCTTCACCTCGGTGGAGAGCAGGCTTTCGATGCTGGTGATCTTGTTCGGATTGCCCTTGGCCACGGCGATGACCGGCCACTGCTGCACGAGGCGGAGTTCTTCGCGGGTGAGATCGAGCTTCTTGGCATCGGCAAGCGCTCCATCATCGGCGGCGATGAAGAGATCGCCCTGCTTCGCCACGCGGAGCTGCGTGAGCAACGTGCTGGTGCCGCCAAACTGGAGCTGAACGGGTGTGCCGGTCTCCTTTTGATACGCGGTGGCGATTTCCTCGACGGGCTTTTTCAGGCCAGCGGCGCAGAAAACAGTGAGCGGGGCTTCCGCTGGGGCGGCGGACTTGGTGGCGAGCCAGAGCAGGACCGTGGCAGCGGCGAGGCAGAGCAGGATGAGGAACTTGCGCATGGGGTAAAGGGGCAGAGAAAACGACCTGCTGCGAGCATTCTTCCTCGGAGACAACGATCACGATAGACCCGGGCCTCCGCTCTCGTCATACAACGTCCCCGTTTTGATCTCCAAGACCTTCATCTGCTTCTCAGTCACCCTCGCGCTATCTTTCTCCACTCAGGCGGTGGAGGACAAAGACCTCGCCGCGAGGCAATCGGCAGCTCAAAAGGCCTTCAAGCAGCATGCCGAGCCTTTTGTGAAGGAATACTGCCTGGAGTGCCACAGCAACCGCCGCTCGAAAGCCGGGCTCAACTTCGAAGTCGCCGTGCGCAAACCCGGCGATCCTGCTTTCGCTCGAAAGTGGATGGAGGCCATCGCCAACGTCAATGCGCACGACATGCCGCCCGATGACGCCGATCAGCCCTCCGAGGACGAGCGGAAGCGCTTCCTCGACGCTCTCGCTCAAATCAAATACCTCGCCGCTCGCGATCCCGGCCCCTTCGTCATCCGCCGCCTCACGAAGGTCGAGTATGGCAACACGCTGCACGACTTCCTCGGCGTGGATGCCGCCCTCGCGAAGGAATTGCCCGATGAAGTGCCCGGCGAGGGCTATCTGAATTCGCTCTCGCCGATGCAGACCGAACAGTATCTCGGCATCGCAAATGCCGCGCTGCAAAGGATGCCCGCGGAGGTTCAAAAGCGGCTTTTTGGCGGCGAAGAGGTCCACGTCCGAGAAGTCGCCCGCCAGCTTGCCCGCACGGCTTACCGCCGACCGCCCACCGAGAACGAGATTGAAGTGCTGGTAAGCGTTTTCGCCCTCGCTCAAGCGAACAAACTCGACCGCATCGCCGCTCTCCGGCTCATGCTGAAGGCCGTGCTCGTCTCACCGCAGTTTCTTTTCATCACCCCGTCGAAAGAGGCGCCCACCGGCGAGAAGATCGTGCCGCTGGATGATTACCAGATCGCCAGCCGCCTATCGTATCTCCTTTGGGCCACCATGCCCGATGCGGAGCTGTCAAAGCTCGCCGATGAAGGCAAGCTGCACGAGCCCGCTGTGCTCAAGGCGCAAACGAAGCGCCTTTTGGCCGACCAACGCTCACGAGCCCTATTTGATGGCTTCGGGGCGCAGTGGCTCGGCCTCGACACACTCGCCACGAAGACCTTCGATGCGCAGAAGTTCCCGCAAATGACGCCGGAGATGCGCCGCGCCATGTATGACGAGGCGCGGCTGCTCTTTGACAGCATCGTGCGGGAGAATCGCAGCGTCGTTAGCTTCGTCAGCGCCGATTACACCTTCCTCAATCGCACGCTCGCCAGCCTCTACGGCCTCGAAAACAAGATCACCGGCTCGGACATGCAAAAAGTGTCGCTCACCGATGCCAACCGTGGCGGCATTCTCGCCATGCCCGGCATCCTCGCCACCACCTCCTTTGCTACCCGCACCAGCGCCGTGAAGCGCGGTGTGTGGGTCCTGGAGCAGGTGCTTGGCCAGCACGTCCCGCCTGCACCGCCGAATGTGCCCGCCCTCGAAAAGCAGGATCAAAAAAAGGTCGCTAACCTCACGCTGCGCCAGCGCACCGAGCTGCATCGCACCAATGCCGTGTGCAACAAATGCCACAAGATCCTCGACCCCATCGGCTTTGGTTTGGAGAACTTCGATGCCATTGGTCGCTGGCGTGACAAAGACGAAAGCGGCGGCCCCATCGACGCCGTCGGCGAACTTCCCGGCGGCAAACGTTTCTCCTCACCGAAAGAATTGAAGGCCATCATCGCCAGTCGCCAGGCTGACCTCGCCCGCAACCTCACCGAAAAGCTCCTCGCCTACGCCCTCGGCCGCCAGCTCGATGGCTACGATCACATCATCGTGGACCAGATGCTCAAATCCATCACCACCGATGGCTACCGGATGCAGTCACTCATCCGCGAAATCGTGGCGAGTTACCCCTTTTTGAACCGACGCGTGGTGGAGTGAGGAGGGCTACTTGGAGCGGAAGGTGGGTGTGAGGTTGCGTGGTGGAGCTTATGCCTTATTGAGAAGGCCATGCCCGCGCTGTTGACCTACCTGCCTTGCACCGGCTCAGCCTTTGGCGGGCGTTGCCTGATGATCGCGATCATCGGGATGCTCGCGGGCTATTCCTGTCTGCCAGGCTCGTGGCTTCATGATCCTTGGCTCATCCTGAGTTCGCTGGTTTGCGCTCGGTTTTTGAGTTTTCCGGTGTCACGGTCCTTCTGGCCGGTCTGGACGTTTTTGGGATGGATGACGCTTCGTTCGGTGTTTTCAGCCGGGAACGAGTGGGCGTTAGGCTTGGCGGGCGTGAGTCTGCTGGTGCTGGCACTGATGTTGTTTTCGCGGACGGCTCAAAACCCCTCAATGATGGCTTCCGTCGGGGTATGGACTGGCCATCTGACAGCGCTGGCAGCGCTGATTTCCATCGGCTGGCATCTGCGGCAGTGGGGGGTGAATTTTGAAGACCACCGCCTGCAAAATCTGCTGGTCTATGGCGGCCTGAATCCTGTCTGCACGGGGCTTCTGTTTGGCTTTAGCGGGTTGTGGCTGTGTGCGCTGCCTCTCTCGCGGTTCACCACGCTGTCGGCGCTGATTTTGATGACAGCGGCGTTTTGCTCCGGCAGCCGTGGGGCGATGCTTTCGCTTCTGGTGGGACATGGGGTGCTCCTCGCGGCACATGGTCTCCGGCGTGGTTGGAGACCGCTGCTGGTGCTGGCGGTCTCTGCGCTGCTTTTTTCATTGAGCGGCATGGCGGTGGAAAGACCTCCCGAGGCGGCGGCATCGTCGGCCACAGGGATCTCCCAGCCGTGGGAGCGGGCGATCCATCGCCCGAATGATGGGCGGAGGGCGATCTATGTGGCCGGATGGCGGAGCATTGAAACGTCTCTCGATGGCTGGATCGGGATCGGCGAATGGAGCACGAAGGACCGCTGGAAGCGCTTTCTGCCCTCCGATCCGTGGGGCCTGAGTGGGCACCTGCATAGCGTCTTTCTAGCCACCTTGGTGCATGGCGGCGTGATCGGCTTTGGACTGCTGCTGGCGCTCATCGGACATGCCGCTCGCCATGCCTGGGCACGGCTGAGGGAAGGGGATGCCCTGTGGCCGTGCTTGTTTTCCTATGGCCTGATGGCCTTGGTCTTTGATGGCGAGTCTCTCGGTTACCTGCTCACGCTACCGCGTTTTGAGACGCCGCTGTTCTGGCTGCCGGTGATGCAGTTACTGACGAGCCGGGCGGCCCTGATGGACCGCCCGGCTTGAGAGAGATTATTCGCCGCCTTCGAGCTGCGCTTCGGTCTTCTTCTTGTCACGCTGGCGGGCGCTGGAATCCAGCACGCGCTTACGCAGGCGGATGGACTTCGGCGTGGCCTCCACGAGTTCATCGGGGGCGATGTACTCAATGGCACGCTCCAAGCTGAAGCGAATCGGCGGGGCTAGCTGGGCGTTCTTGTCATTGCCAGCGCTGCGGAAGTTCGTGAGCTGTTTGCTACGAGTCGGATTGACCGGAAGGTCGTCCGCACGGGGGTTTTCACCCACGAGCATGCCGTCATAAATCTGGTCTCCGGGGGCGATGAAGAGCTTCCCACGGATCTGAATGGTATCGAGGGCGTAGCTGGTGGCTTCACCGGCTTCCGTGCTCACGAGGGTGCCCGTAGTGCGGGTCTGCATGGTGCCAGCCTGCGGGGCATATTCGCGGAACAGATGGCTGTGAATGCCGTGACCGCTGGTGAGGTTCATGAGTTCGAATTCAAAGCCGATGAGGCCACGGGTTGGCACGTAGGCCTGGAGGCTGGTGCGGCCGCTTTCGGCATTCATGTCCTCGATCTTGCCTTTACGCTCGGCGATGGATTTCATGACGCCACCGAGGTACTCGTCCGGCACATCGACGTAGAGGGTTTCGAAAGGTTCGCAAAGCTCGTCGTTGATGCGCTTCATGATCACCATGGGGCGGGAGACGAGCACTTCGAAGCCTTCGCGGCGCATTTGCTCCACGAGAACGGCGATCTGCATGGCTCCACGAGCGCTGACATCGAAAATACCGGCGGTGTCAGTGTCCTTGACGCCGATGGTCACGTTCATCTTCTGCTCGCGGTCCAGACGGTCGCGGATCTTGCGGGAGGTGACGTGGTCGCCCTCGCGTCCGGCCAGCGGGCCGTCATTGACGGAGAACTGCATCACGATCGTCGGCGGATCGATGGCCACGAAGGGTAGGGCAGGGGCATCGGCGGCGCCGGCCACGGTTTGACCGATGTCCACGTCTTCAAAGCCGGAGATGCCGACGATGTCGCCCGCGGTGCCTTCGACGGATTCACCGGTGGTGAGCGTGGTGTATTGGAACACTTTGGTCACTTTGACGGGCTTGGGCTTCTCATCCGGCGTCTTGCCGAGGAGGAAGACACGGTCACCGAGCTTCACGCTGCCGCGGGTGACTTTGCCGATGGCCACACGGCCCACGAAGTTATCCCAGTCGATGTTCGAGACGAGCATCTCGAAGGAGCCTTCGACCTCCGCTTTTGGCGGGGCGATGTGTTTGACGATCTGGCCGAGGAGGAAGGTCATGTCATGCTGCTCACCGCCGGGCTTGTCTGTGACCCAACCAGCGCGGGCACTGCCATACACGAAGGGCGCATTGAATTGCTCTTCGGTGGCGTGCAGTTCCAGGAACAGTTCCAGCACCTTGTCGTGAACCTTGTGTGGCTCGATGTGCGGGCGGTCCATCTTGTTGATGAGCACGATGGGCTTGATGCCTTGCTCCAAAGCTTTGCGCAAAACGAAACGGGTCTGTGCCTGGGGGCCGTCGTAGGCATCCACCACGAGCATCACGCCATCGACCATCTTCATCACACGCTCCACCTCGCCGCCGAAGTCGGCATGGCCGGGAGTGTCCACGATGTTGATGATGTGATTGTTCCAATGAACGGAGGTGTTCTTGGCCTTGATGGTGATGCCTTTTTCCTTTTCCAGGTCCATGGAGTCCATCGCACGTTCGGCGATGGCTTGGTTTTCGCGGAAATTGCCACTGGAGCGCAGCAGGCCGTCAACGAGCGTCGTTTTGCCGTGATCGACGTGCGCGATGATGGCGATGTTACGGATTTTATCGGGGGTCATGTATGTTTTTTGGGGGAAAAGGGCGCGGAGACTAGTCGCGATTGCGGGGATGGCAACCGATCCCTCGCGACGAATCCGGCCCGAGGGCGGGTCGAGGCCATTCTGGCTGGAAAACGGCCATTCTGGCGCTTGCCGGGGCAGGTCTCCCCCTCTAAAAGCCCTTTGTTCAACCCCACCCACCCTACCATGGCCCATACCCTCGCCCCACTGCCTTATCCTTCCAATACGCTCGAACCCCATATCGACCAGCAGACCATGGAGATTCACCACGGCCGCCACCACAACGCCTATGTGACGAATCTCAACAACGCCCTCGCTGGCAAGGCTGACCTCGAAGCTCTGTCCATCGAAGACCTGTGCAAAAACATCTCCAAAGTCCCCGCCGACATCCAGGCCCCCGTGCGCAACAATGGCGGCGGTCACTTCAACCACACGCTCTTCTGGAGCATCATGGGCCCAAATGCTGGCGGCGCTCCCACCGGTGACCTCGGTGACGCCATCACCTCCACCTTCGGCAGCTTCGATGCCTTCAAGGAAGCCTTCGCCAAGGCGGGCGTGACTCGTTTTGGCTCCGGCTGGGCTTGGCTCGTCGTGAAAGACGGCAAGCTCGCCATCACCTCCACACCGAATCAGGACAATCCGCTCATGGACGGCTCCGGCACGCCCATCCTCGGCTGCGATGTGTGGGAGCACGCCTACTACCTCAAGTATCAGAACAAGCGCCCCGACTACATCGCCGCCTGGTGGAACGCCGTGAACTGGACCGCCGTGGCCGCGAACTACACCGCCGCGCTGGGCTGATCCGTTCTTTGATCCTCTTCCAAAGCGCGGAACGGCCATCCCGTCCCGCGCTTTGTCGCTTTTCATCCCATGGCACTCGTCATTCACAAGCTTCGCAGTGGTCTGATCTACTCGCAGGACTTTGCGGACTACATCGAATCCAGGCACAACATCGAGCACTTCGGCCATCCCGGTGAGGTGTTGCACCTCGATTACGTTCGTTGCAGCCAGGGCGAGCTGGCCGGGCAGGAATGGTGCCAGCTCAATTGGCTCAGCGGCATGCACGCCGCCACCGAGCACCGCCATCAAATTGGCGATGTGGAGGTATATATTTCCAAGCAGGCCGTGAGAGGCCTGAAGAACCGCCTGCTGCATTTTGACGGCAAAGAGGTCGTGGTCAAAAAATGACAACCAAATCTCAAACACTTGCCGAGCTCGGTGAAGACAAGCTCATCCGCCGCCTGATGCGCGGGGTGAAGCTGGATGGCGATGTGATCGCCGGGGCAGGAGATGACTGCGCCGTCGTGCGCAGCACGAAAAATGAGCACACCCTGCTCAAAACCGATGCGCTGGTGCAGGACGTGCATTTCACGCTCGAAACCCCGCCGAACCTCATCGGGCGGAAAGCCATTGCCCGCGTCGTGAGTGATTTTGCCGCCATGGGGGGCACGCCACGGCATGCGATGGTCACCTTGGTGGCCCCGCCGAGCATGGAGGTGGCTTTTCTCAGCGGCATTTACCGAGGCATGCGAGCCATCGCCAAAGAGTACGGCATCAACATCGTGGGTGGAGAGACCTCTCGCGGCCTCGTGCTCATGCTTTCCATTTCCATGAGCGGCACGGTGCCCTCGAAAAGCTGGCTCTCTCGCAGCGAGGGAAAGGCGGGCGATGTGGTGCTGGTCACCGGTCGCCTCGGCGGCTCGATCAAAGGTAAGCATCTCAAATTCATCCCGCGTCTCGAAGAGGGCCGCTGGCTCGCCGTGCATGCCCGCCCGCATGCCATGATGGACATCAGCGATGGCCTTGCCAAAGACCTGCCTCGTCTCGCTCTCGCCAGTGGCACGCACTTCGAGATCAACGTGGCCGCGGTGCCCTGCAATCGTGGCTGCACCTTCGATCAAGCTTGGGGTGACGGTGAGGATTATGAACTCCTTCTGGCCGTGAATCCGCGAGGCCTGAAGTCTCTCCTCCGCCGTTGGCGTGAGGCTTTCCCCAAACTGCCTCTCACCGTCATCGGTAGGCTCGTTCCGCCCGGCCAGGGTTCACCGCCGTATGCCGTGAATACCGGCTGGGATCACTTTGCCCTGAGTGCTGACGCATGACGATTCTCCGCACGTCTGACGAAGCTCATCAATGGGGCCGTGAGCTAGCGCCGACACTCGCGGCGGGCGATGTGATTGCCTTATGCGGCCAGCTCGGGGCAGGGAAGACGCAGATCACGCGGGGCATTGTGGAGGGCATGGGATCGAACGCGGCGGTGACGAGTCCGACCTTCACCCTCGTCCACGAATACCTCGACGGTCGCCTGCCGGTCTTCCATTTTGATTTTTACCGCATGGAGACGGCGGCGGAAGTCATCGGCATCGGCTGGGATGAGTTTTTGACCGAGCCGGGCGTGATCATCGTCGAGTGGGCGGACATGTTTCCTGATCTGCTGCCGTCTGGCACCAGGTGGTTTCACCTGGAGGCAAAGGCGGATGGCTCACGCGAGGTCGTGGAGAGCCACGAGTCGTTGACTTAGCGTTTCTTCGCCTGCTTGGCGACCGGCGGTTTTTGTCCCAAGGGATAGAGGCAGGTGATGGTGACGCCCTTGCGTGGCTTCGAGTCGATCTTCAATTCCGCGCCGATGAGATCGGCCCGGTAGCCCATGACGCGGAGGCCGATGCCGTTCCCCAGCGAGCCTTTACGGCACTTGATGCCGCTGCCGTTGTCTTTGATGAGGAGGGCGGCGTGGGTAGGTGAGAGGCGCTTCAGGACGATGTGGATCAGCGAGGGCTTGCCATGACGCAGGGCATTGTTCACGGCTTCCTGAGCGATGCGGTAGAGGTTTGACTCGTGCTCAGGGTCTTTCAGCCGCACCTCGGGATCAATGTCACAGCGTGTTTCGATGCGGAAATCCGTGCTGACCGTTTCCGCCAGCAGGCGCAGGCCACCGTGAAGGCCGCGGTGACGCACGGAGAGCGGTGAAAGACCATGCGACATGCGCCGCACCTCCGCCACGGCCTGCCGGATGAGTTCACCGATGCGGGCGGCGGATTGCTTCGGTGCTCCATGAAGCTCGGATTCGAGGAGCTGGGTGAGTGAATAGATGCCAGTGAGCGTCTGGCCCACACCATCGTGCAGATTATGCCCGATGGTGGCCTGCTCCTCCTCGGCCACGCGGATGAGCTCCTGCTCCAGGTGGCGGCGCTCGGTGATGTTCGTCCCGGTGATGATGATGCGGTCAAGCGAGCCGTCCGGGTGGCGCAGCGAGGTGCTCTGGATCTCGACGTAGAAGATCTGGCCCACACGGGAGTGGATGCGCAGCACCACGGGAGGGTTGTCCTTGCCTCGAAGCAGGTTTTGGAAGCGCTCCATAGACCGGGGCACCTCGTCAGGATCGAGAAGGCCAGCCTCCCAGGGATTGCGGCCGAGGAGTTTTTTCTGAGGGTAGCCGAGCAGCTCGATGACGGCCTTATTCACATGGGTGAAGCAGCCTTTGGCATCCATCACCAGAATGAGCGCCGTCGTCTGATCGAGCACCGTCTGGTTGAAACGCTGGCTTTTGACGAGCTCCTCCTCGGCCCGTTTGCGGTCGTCGATGTCTGAGATGGTGCCAGTCATCTGCACCGGATTCCCCTTGGCATCACGCCGTGCCTTGCCACGAGCAATAAACCATTTGTAGGCACCGCTTTTCATGAGAAGGCGGAATTCCACCTGATAGGGATGGTCGTGCTTGAAGTGTTCTTCACGAGCTTTCCGCACTCGGGCCACATCATCTGGATGAAGCCGGTCGAGAAAGGTCTCCTGCCGGATGTTTGGCAGCTCGTCGTCGGCATACCCCAGCATTTCTTTCCACCGAGGGGAGAGGTAAACTTCATCCGTGAGGATGTTCCAATCCCACAGGCCATCGGTGCTGCCCGCGATGGCGCGGGCATAGCGTTCCTCGCTTTGGCGGAGGGATTCCACCGCCAGCCGATGATCGACTGCCAGGGCTACGAGTTGCGCGGCGGCCTCCACGGCCGTGAACTCCGCCACAGCGGGCACATGCGGGTGCTGGTGGTAGCAGGCGAAGGTGCCGAGAAGCTCCCCCGAGCCGCTTCGCACGGGCTCCACCCAGCAGGAGGCCAAGCCCGTCTTCGTGAAAGCGGCCTCGCATTTTTTCCAGCCCGGATCGGTGGCGATCTCACGTGTGATGACACGTTCGCCCGTGAGTATCGGTATGCCGCAGCATGGCATGCCCTGCCGCACCGCCATGCCTTCGATCTTTTTGCGAAACGGAGCCGGCAGGCTGGGGGCGGCAGCGATGCGCAGGACGCCGCTTTTTTCATCCAGTAGCCAGAGACAGCAGATCATGTCCGGCTGACCGGCCTCCACGCTGTTTAAGATGGCGTCAAAAATCTGCTGCTGTGCCTCCCCACGCATGATCATCCGCAGCACATCGGACTCCCGCTGCTGCGCCAGCCTCCACGCGGAGATATCCGTATGCGTGCCAATGATATGAAGAGGCCGTCCGCGAGCATCCCGGCTGGTCACCATGCCACGGGCGAGAATCCACTTCCAGCTTTCGTCCTTGCACCGCATGCGAAACTCCGCCGAGTAGGCGGGGTTCCGGCTCACGAGATGGGCATGGAATTTCTCCAGAACACCGAGGAGGTCTTCCGGATGGACCCGCTTCTCCCATTCGTGGTAGTCGTTTTGAATTTCATCCGGCTCGTAGCCCAGCATGATTTTCCACTGGGCGGAATACTGCACCTCTCCGCTTTTCATATCCCAGTCCCACATCCCATCTCCGGCACCTTCGAGAGCGCTGCGCCAGCGTTGATCCACTGTGAGTGGTGCTGAAGACGGTTTCTTTTTGGAACGCGAGGTTTTGTTCATGGCGGAGGTGCCCTTGGGGATACCACGAAGAGGAGGCGCGATGCCACAAGATTGTCGCTCCTTCGCCAAATGCCTGAAGGGCCGAATCAAGGCTGCCAGGCAGCATCCCAGTTCATCGAGCGGTAAGCTGGGTGGCTTTTATTTGCGAAACACAAAGTACACCGCCCCGCAGAGGCAGAGACCAGCCCAGAGATAATCCCATTTGAGTGGCTGTTTCATGTATAAGAGCACAAAGGGCACGAAGACGGTGAGTGTGATCACCTCCTGGATGATCTTGAGCTGCGGCAGGGAGAGCGCGCTGCTGCCGATGCGGTTCGCGGGCACCTGGAGCAGATATTCAAAGAAGGCGATGCCCCAGCTCACGACGGCTGCGATGAACTACGGCTTTGCCTTCATGTCCCGCAGATGCGCATACCAAGCGAAGGACATGAAGACGTTCGATGCCACCAGCAGGCCCACGGTTTTGACGAGCGTCCAGTTCATCCAATGCCGAGAGCTTTGCGAATCGCCAGAGCATGCTCCAGCGCTTCCTCCACCGTATCGCCAAGGACGGTGAAGTGGCCCATCTTGCGGCGGGCGCGGGCTTCTTTTTTACCGTAGAGATGGAGCTTTGCCCGCGGATGGTTCAGCACGGGGCTCCAGTCTGGATGCGTCTTGGGAGCAGGCCAGATGTCACCAAGCAGATTCACCATCACGGCGGGCGTGTGCTGCGTGGGATCGCCAGGAGTTAGACCGCAGACGACACGCTGCTGCTGCTGAAACTGGTTCGTCACGCAGGCGTCGATGGTGTAGTGACCGCTGTTGTGAGGGCGCGGGGCGATTTCATTCACCATCACGCGGCCCTCGGCGGTCACAAACATCTCCACCGCCATGGTGCCGACGTAATCCAGACCTTCGGCCACGGCCTCCCAAAGCTCGATGGCCTGCTCGGTGATCGCTGACTCCACACGAGCCGGGGAAATACTCACGTCGAGGATGTGATGCGTGTGCTGGTTCTCCACACAGCCATGCACCGCCATCTTGCCATCCACGCTGCGGGCACCGACGACGCTCACTTCGCACACAAACGGCACCCACTGCTCCACTACGGCTCGATGCCCCTCGAAGTTCTTCCATGCCTCGGCGAGGTCTGTCTCAGCGTTCACCTTGCACTGGCCTTTGCCATCGTAGCCAAACGCGGCCGTTTTGATCACACAAGGCCGTCCCAGTTCGCTCGCAGCGGCTTCGAGGCTCTTCAAATCATCCACCACGCGAAATTCCGCGCAGGCGATGCCTTGATCCCGCAGGAAGAGCTTTTCACGCTCGCGATGCTGCGTGGTGAAAATGGCCTTGGAGGAAGGTCGCAGCGGTTTCACCGCCTCGACGGCTTCCAGCAGGCTTGCGGGCAGATTTTCAAACTCCGCCGTCACCACATCCACCTGGCTCAAAAAGCGTTTCAGCGCCTCTGCATCGTCATACGAGGCATTGATCTCCTCATCCGCATACTGACCTGCGGGGCAGCCTTTGGGCTCGTCGGTGAAAATGATCACGCGGTAGCCAGCGCGGCGTGCATCAAGCGCAAACATGCGCCCGAGCTGGCCGCCGCCGAGCATGCCAAGGGTGGAAGGAGGGTGAAATGCCATGGGAGCCTTCCGCGCTACCCGGACGCCGGGGCTTTTCAAATTGAAAACCGGCTTGTTTCGGTCTTCCTGCTCTCTTTCACTCTTCAGCCGTCTTTTGGTTGTCCTCCTCTCATGCTCCCCTTTCTCCTCCGCCGCGCTGTCAGTAGCATCATCGTGATGTTCTGCGTGGTGAGCCTCGCCTTCGTGCTCATCCGCTCGATCAAAGGTGGGCCGTTTGAGCGGGAAAAGACGCCCGCGCACATCGTCGCGGCTATGGAGGCGAAGTATCAGCTCAATGGCTCGCTTTGGCAGCAATACCTCGCCTACCTCGGACGTCTCGCTCACCTCGATCTCGGCCCCTCGGCCAAATACCGCGATTGGCAGGTCTCCGAAATCCTCGCGCAAAAGCTGCCCAACTCGATCTCCATCGGCAGCATCGCCTTTGTCCTCGCCAGCACGCTCGGCGTGCTCATCGGCAGCTTCGCCGCCATGCACAAGGATCAAACTGCCGACCGCGTCGCCATGCTCGGTGCTTTGATGGCCATCTCCCTGCCCAGTTTCATCACTGGCCCGGCCTTGATCGCCCTTTTTGCGCTCTGGCTCGGCTGGTTGCCGGTGGGCGGCTGGGGCACCGCGCAGCAGATGGTCCTCCCCGCTCTCTGCCTCTCCGGCCCTTACATTGCTTACATCGCTCGATTGATGCGGAATTCACTGCTCGACGTGCTCAAAAGCGATTTCCTCCGCACCGCTAGGGCCAAAGGCTTGAGCGAAACCGCCGCCGTGGCGCGTCACGCGGCCAAAATTGCCATCCTGCCCGTCATCACCTACCTCGGCCCGCTCGCGGCGCATCTGCTCACCGGATCGATGATCATCGAAAGCGTCTTCAACATCTCTGGCGCGGGCAGCGTCTTCGTGAATTCGATTCAAAACCGCGATGTGTTCCTGCTCGGTGGCGCGGTGATCGTGCTCTGCGCCATGCTCGTGCTCTTCAACCTCATCGTGGACCTGCTTTATACGGTTCTCGATAAACGCATCAAACTGCATGGCTAGCACCCCAGCCCAAATCTCCCGCCCCGATGGCTGGGCTTTGCTGCGGCGAAATCGTGCGGCGATGCTCTCGCTCTACACGCTTGGCTTTCTTGCTCTCGCCGCTCTCGTGGGGCCGATGCTCATGCCGGAGGCACTCAAATCGACGAGTGATGCGCAGTTCCTCCCACCGCAAAGCGCCGGGCATGTGCTCGGCACCGATTTGAACGGCCAAGACCTCTTTTACCGCCTGCTCAGTGGAGCCCGTGTCTCTCTTGGCATCGGCGTGGCCGGGGCCTTCCTCAGCCTCGTCATCGGCACGCTCTACGGCATGGTCAGTGGCTATGCTGGAGGGAAAGTGGACGCCTTCATGATGCGAGCTACCGAGGTACTTCAATCCGTCCCGCGCATCCTTTTCATCATGATCCTCATCGCCGCGCTGGATGATCGTGTGAAGGATGCGCTCGATGCCGCTCGGCTGTGGGCGCAGGATGCGAAATGGCCCGCCATGGAAGGTTTTTTCCGCGATGCCATCCCTTACAGCCGCATCCTCGTCATGATTCTTTCGCTGGGCATCGTGGAGTGGCTCACCATGGCCCGCATCGTGCGTGGCCAGGTGCTCGTGCTTCGGGAAATGACCTTCGTCACCGCCTCCCGTGCCATGGGCCAGAGCCCTTGGGGCGTGCTCAAAAAGCATCTGCTGCCGAATTTGAGCACCATCATCCTCACCTACCTCACACTGACCATTCCCGCCGTCATCCTCGATGAATCCTTCCTCAGCTTCCTCGGCCTCGGCATCGAAGATCCCGCCGCGAGCTGGGGTAGCCTCTTGAAGGACGGTGCTCAGGTCATCAACCCTCTCGACAGCAAATGGTGGCTCCTCCTTTTCCCTGCGATTTGCATGTCCGTGAGCCTTCTCGCTCTCAATTTCCTCGGCGATGGCCTCCGCGATGCCTTTGATCCAAAGAGCGGGGATTGACAGGCGGGCAAATCGAGGGCACGATTCGGTAAGGGGGAGTAGCACAAAACTCATATCCTTCGCCGAGTCCGCCCACGCGAGAGTGACGGTGGAGCCGCTGTGGCCGAAGGTGTGTATGGAGCAGCCTTTGCCGAGTTCCGCAGCACCACTCTTGCGGCACCGCGCACCTAGAACGAAACCAATCCCGCTTCAGACACGACTGCTATCGCTTAATTTATCGCAATCCTGGCCAACGCTCGGGTTCACCTCAACAATGAGTTGAACGCTTACCTCCAGCGCGGCGCGGATGCCGTTGGTGAGTTCGGCGTTGGCGGGGAGTTCGTCTTCGCTGCGGAAGATGGGGTAGAGGGCAGGGGAAAGAATGAAGGATGAATTATGAAGTATGAACTCCAGCCCCGCGATGCATTCACTCGGTCCAGCGGCGGCCTTCCTGGGCGTTGCCCGCGTGACGGTAGCTGATGAAGGCGCTGTAGCGGCGGGAGTGCATGGCGGATGGTAGCTGGGGTGGGGCGGACGCAAGGGGACTGTGAAAGGCGGCGCTAAAAGTGAAATGAACCGCTGATAAGACGCTAATCCTGAGTTATCAGCGTCTCGTTAGCGTCCCATCAGCGGTTCAAACACTCACCTTCACCCTCCATGAATGAAAATTGGCAATCTCTAGCCGCGCTGGCGGTGGTTTTGATCACGGTGGCGCTCTTCACGGTGCGGGCGGCACGGAAACGGAAGAAGCCGGGCTGTGCAGGCGGTTGTGGCTGCGGGAAGTGATGGTTCAGCGTTCGGCGATGGTCTTGAGGGACTCTTCGAGGTGCTGGAGGCCGTCGTCGTAAGGTTTGCCGGTGATGGCTTCGATGCGAGTGCGGTTCTCCTCGTCGCTGAGGGCCGGGGTGTAGGTGCCATCACCACGTGAGCGGCCGTGGTAAGTGACGTGCCAGTCGAGTCGCTTCCATCCGCCATCGACGCGTTTGAAGGTGTCGTGGAGCTTGGGCATGCGGAAGCCAAAACCATCGTGAATGGGGCCGATGGCGGCTTCGATGAGGGCGGGGTCGGATTCGGCCTTCTGCGTGATTTCGACCTCGCATTGCGAGCGGTCTCCTTTGAGTAAAAAACGCGTTTCATCCTCCTCGGTGAGGCCATCTCGGTGGAAGGCATTGATGGACCAGTCGTAGGCGGGAAGGGTCTGCGCGATGTTCCACATGGTGAGCTTCTCATCCTCCGGCAGCGGCACCACATCGAGCACGATGGGCTGTGCCATGGCGGGACGTTTCAGCGTGAGTAGGCGCTCGTCTTGCGCTGAGAGAGCGGATTTCTTCACGGGTAACTGGCAACTGCTCAGGGCGAGAAGGCAGGGAAGAAGGGCGAGGCGTATCATGTTGAATGGGATGCCGATAATGCAGAATCTTCCGGGCCAAGTCGTCGCCAAAAAATATGCCACGAGGGTATTCAAAGGCTGGCCATGAAGGTTTGATGGTTGAACAGAAGGGCAGGCGGCGTATCACGGGGGCGCATGTTTTCCCTTCAAAGTAAGAACGTCATCATCACCGGAGCTGGCTCCGGCATCGGTCAGGCCATCGCCGTGCTTTTCGCGAAGCAAGGTGCCCACGTCGAGGTGCTCGATCTCGATGAAAAGACCGCCCAGGTCACGGTGGATATGATCACCGCCGCCGGTGGCAGTGCCAAAGCCTCCGCTTGCGATGTGAGCGGCGTGGTCGGTGTGAAAACGCTCTTCGACGACATCGCCGCACGTCATGGCGGAAAGATCGACATCCTAGTGAACAACGCCGGTATCGCCCACATCGGCACCGCACTCACCACCGCTGAGGCGGACCTAGACCGCCTTTATCAGGTGAACATCAAAGGCGTGTATGCCTGTGCCAATGCTGCCCTCGCCCATATGACCGCCCGCCAGAGCGGCGTGATCCTCAATATGTGCTCCATCGCGGCTCAAATGGGCCTGCCGGACCGCTTTGCCTATTCGATGACAAAAGGGGCGGTGCTCATGATGACCTACTCCATCGCGAAGGACTTCCTGAAGCAGGGCATCCGCTGCAATTGCATCGCTCCGGCTCGTGTTCACACGCCGTTTGTGGATGGTTATCTGGCCAAAACTTACCCTGGCCGTGAAGCGGAGATGTTTCAAAAGCTCAGCGAGGCTCAGCCCATCGGCCGCATGGCGAATCCAGAGGAGATCGCCGCGCTGGCTCTCTACCTTTGCAGCGACGAGGCGGGCTTTGTCACGGGCAGTTCCTATCCCATCGATGGCGGCGCGGTGAATCTACGCTGATGCGGGATGCCTTGACGGCGGCCTGCTCCTGCCGGAGCATCCGCTTCATGCTCACCAGCATCCTCACCCTCGCGCTGTTCGGCATCCTGCTGCTCATGCTGGAGACGTTTCTGCCCGGCATGATCGCCGGGACGATCGGCACGCTCAGCCTGCTCGCGGCGCTTTGGCTCACCATGACCGCAGAGGATCTGAATCACTGGAGTGGCAGCCAGAGAGCGGCGCTCGCCATCGGCATCCTTGTGGGAACCTGCGTTATTGTGCTGGCGTGGCTCAAATGGTTCGCGGTGAAGTTCTTCCGCCGAGGTTTCATGCTCGAAGCGGCCATTCAGGGAAGCGCGGAGGCTCCGCTGGCTGCCTCGCCGGGCACGCAAGGCATCGCCATTACCGAATTGCGCCCGCTCGGCCATGCCGAGATCGGTGGGAAGCGCTTTGAAGTGCGCTGCCAGACCGGTCATGCGCCTGCCGGAGCCAAGGTCGAGGTCATCGCGGCCGAGTTTGGCTCGCTGCTCGTCCGTGCGATTTGAGTCCAAATTTTCACTCTACTCGTTCTCAACACGCCTCCATCACTCCGCACCCCATCACTCCCACCCACCATGACCACCATTGAAATCTTCGGCGTCGGCATCGCCATCATCCTCGCTCTCGTTCTCTTCCTCCTCGTCGCGAAATTTTTCAATCTCTGGCTCCGCGCTCGCATTGCGAATGCGCCGGTGAGTTTCACCACGCTGCTCGCCATGTGGCTGCGAGGCGTGCCGAACGCCCTCATCGTCGATACCCGCATCACCGCCGCCAAAGCCGGTATCCCCATCAATACCGACCAGCTCGAAGCGCACTTCCTCGCCGGTGGTGAGGTGACGCACGTCGTGCTCGCCCTCATCGCGGCCGATAAAGCGGGCATCCCGCTCGACTACAACCGCGCCTGCGCCATCGACCTCGCTTGCAAAGGCACCGGCAAGACCGTCCTCGAAGCCGTGCGCACCAGCATCAATCCGAAAGTCATCGACTGTCCGCACCCGGACATGGGCCGTGGTGGCAAGATCGACGCCGTCGCCAAAGATGGCATCTCCCTTCGTGTGCGTGCCCGTGTGACCGTCCGCACGAATCTCGACCGCTTCGTCGGTGGTGCCACGGAAGAAACTGTCGTCGCCCGTGTGGGTGAAGGCATCGTCACCTGCATCGGCTCCTCGGATTCCTACAAAGCCGTGCTCGAAAACCCGGACAGCATCTCCAAGCTCGTTCTTCACAAAGGCGTGGATGCAGGCACCGCCTTTGAAATCCTCTCCATCGACATCGCCGACATCGACGTGGGTGAAAATGTGGGTGCCAAGCTGCAAACCGAGCAGGCCGAAGCGGACAAAAAAATCGCTCAAGCCATGGCCGAAATGCGCCGAGCCGCTGCCGTGGCTCTAGAGCAAGAAATGTCCGCCCGCACGCAGGAGATGCGTGCAAAGGTCGTCGAGGCCGAGGCGCTGGTGCCGCTCGCCATTGCCGAAGCCTTCCGCAATGGCCAGCTCGGCGTGATGGACTACACCAAGTATAAAAACGTCCTCGCTGATACCGATATGCGCACCAAGATCGCTGGTGATTCGCCCGCCGCGAAGTAAGCGAAGCCTCCGCCTTTACGCCTCATGACGCCAAACGTTCTGCATGCCGAAGTGGACACCGTTCAGGTGGCCATCGTCGTGCTCGCGGTGATCTTCAGCTTCCTCAAATGGCTGTGGGAGCAGTGGACAGGGAACAAATCTCAAACGCCCGATTACGGCGAGGAGGTCGATCCCAACGAAGAGCGCCTCCGTGAGCTCCAAGAGCAGGCTCGCCGTCGTGCCGCCGCACCATCGCAGCCACCGCCCATCCCATCCACGCCACCGCCGGTGCCCGCCGCCCCTTGGGAGGAGATTCGCCAAGCGTGGAAGGATGTTCGTGAGGCGACCCAGGCTCAAAAGCAAAAGCCGACGCCGCCTGTTTCTGCGGCGCAAAAGCGCCAATTGGAGAGCCGCAAGCCGGTGGTGCCTTCCCCACCTCCCGTGCTAGCACCAGCACCTGTGGTGGCCGCTCCGACATCTCCCGCCTTCCTCCAAAAAGGCATCGAATCTCCGATGATGGCCTCGCTGCGTTCCTTGCGTCATGATCCCGCCGCCATGCGCCGTGCCATCGTGCTCGGTGAAGTGCTTGGGCCGCCCAAGGCGCTCAGTTAATCATCGTCGCGGCCACATCGCCCATTTTCGCATAGACTTCCCGGCCAGCGGCACTGTGCTCCACGAGATCATCGGTAAAACGCACGCGGTTCGGCTCAAAGATCGTGATGCAGCAGGAGCCGCCGAAGCGGAAATAGCCTTTCTCACCGCCCTTCGCCGCGCTTTGACCGGGCGTGAAGCTTTGCACGATGGAGCCCACGCAGGTGGCGCCGATCTCAAGCAGAAGCACATCACCCAGCGTCTCTGTGCGCAGCACGGTGATCTCCCGCTGATTCTCCCACAGGATGGATGGCCGCCGACGCAGCGCGATGGGGCTCACCGAGTAAAACGGCCCTGTGACCACCTTTGAGGCCGCAGGCGTGCCGCCGAAGGGAAAATGGAAGCGATGGTAGTCCACCGGGCACAACCGGGAGATGAGCATGCTGCCATGCGCGAAGCGTTCGGCTAGGCTGGCATCGCGTAGCAGCGCGGCGAGATCGAAACGCACGCCTTTGACGAAGAAGGACTCACAGGCCGCGATGTCCGGCAGCACGAGATGCCGACCATCCGCAGGCAGCGCGATCTCATTTGCCCCGGCTGCAATGGGACGGGCGCAAGGCTTCAGCTTGCGGTAGAAGAACTCGTTGAAGGTGCGGTAGCTCTCCGGGGCATCGGCCAGTTCGCTCACGTCGATGTCATACTGCTCGATGAAGGGCTGGACCTTCTTACGGCTTGCTGCCGCATCCATCCGGTTGCCATACCACGAGGAAAACAGGCGGCGCTTCACCAGCGCATGCAGGGGCAGGGAACCGAGTGGATGCTCATACACGAAGCGCAGGAAGCCCTCACCATAGACTTGCTCGGTTTCGAGGTGGCTGGTGAGGCGATTGTAAAATTCGATGGGCTGGGCGGGCATGCAGTGGTGCTGAACTATCGCCGATTCTCAAAAACAGCAAAGGCTTGGGTTTCATCGTTTGAGGTCTTCGAGACCTCCCATTGGAGCGTCTTGGACGCTCCGCCGCATTGCACACTTCGTTGAAGTGGCGACCCCTACGAGAATCGAACTCGTGTCGCATCCGTGAAAGGGATGTGTCCTAACCGCTAGACGAAGGGGTCGTATTTTGCGGGGCGCGGATCATCGGGGCAAAGCTCGATTTGGCAAGGGAAAATCCTGGATAAAAGATTTTGGCTCAGGCTCGGAACATCGCGCCGAGTTTTTTCCCCAGAATCACCCCGGCAGCGAGGATGGTGACGCCGAGGAAGAGCATCGCCCAGACGCCAAGGGCGCTGGCGATGCTGGGGCCGTTGCCGAGGCCCATCATGAGGGAATAAATGGCCTTGGTGATCGGGAAATGAGTCGTCTGTTGGGCGAGCACCATCGAGTCACTCACCTCCAGCATGGCAAAGGAGAAGGCCAGCAGGCCACCGGCGATGAGATTCGGCGTGACGAGCGGCAGCGTGATGCGCCAGAGAGCACGCTCCGGTGTCGCCCCGAGGTTTTGCGCCGCTTCTTCGAGCTGCGCGCTGACCTGCTGAAAACCTGCTGCGGCGCTGCGCACCACATACGGCAGCCTCCTCACGGCGTAAGCGATCACCAGAAGCAAAACCGGATCTTCGCCAAGCATCAGCCAGGAGAAAGGCTGGCCGGGACGGGTCATGGCGAGGTAGCCAAAGGCCATCACGATGCCTGGGACGGCCAGCGGCAGCATGGCCATGGTGTCGAGGGCCCGGCGTCCCCAAAGGCGAGTTCGCACCGAAACATAGGCTACACCGATGCCGAGCACGAGAGCCACAATGACCGCGATGCAGGAGTACTTGAGGCTGTTGGAGATCGACGAGAGCGTGAGTTCATGCCCGAGGGCCTCGTGATAGTGGGAAAAGGTCAGCGAGTGCGGGATGACCGTCTGATACCAGTCATTCGAAAGAGAGAGCAAAACGACGCCGAGGTGCGGGACGATGGCTAGGAAGGTCACGAGGGCAAAAAGTGCCGTGACGCCCCAAGCTTGTTTTGGCGGCAGCACCTTCAATTCGCGCCCGGTGGAAGCTCGACCTCCCCCCGTAGCGGTGCCTCCACTGAAAAAGAACTTCCCTGCGGCATAGAAAAGCGTGCTGAAGCCCAGCATGACGGCCACGAGGGCATACGGGAAAGGATTCCCGCTGAGGTCATTGATGCCGCGGAAAACCTGCACGGCGGTGACACGCTCGAAATCGAAGACGAGAGGCACGCCCATCTCCGTGAAGGCCCACACGAAGACAATCGTGCCTCCGGCAAACACGCCCGGCATGATCAGCGGCAGCGTGATGCGCTGAAAGCGACGCCAGCCGGTGCAGCCGAGGTTTGATGCAGCCTCCTCCAGTGCCGGATCGAGATTGGCGAGGGCGGCAGCGGTATTGAGGTAGATGATCGGGTATAGGTGCAGGGCCTCCATGAGCACGACGCCGAGCATGCGCCCCTCGCCGAGCCAGTTCACCGGGTCAGCGGGATCCATCAGGCCGAAGGAGATGAGGAAGGCATTGAGTGCGCCTGCCTGACCGAGCATGGCCTTGACCCCGATGGCACCCACGAATGGCGGCAGGATCATTGGCAGCAGAACCATGGAATTCAGCAGCCCGCGGCCTGGAAAGGCGCAGCGCACTTGCAGCGCTGCCAGCGGCAGGGCGATGACGAGGCTCAGCAGCGTGCTCCAGATGGCAATTTGGAAGGAATTGAACAGCCCCTCACGGTAGAGCGCATTCATGAAGACCTCCGCCACATAGGCGAAGGTGAATCCGCCGCCCGTGCCTGGCTCGATGAAGGCCTCTCGCAGGGCCGCCCAGATCGGATACACAAAGAAGCACCCGAAAAAGACGGTCATCACCACATAGACGACGAGGGAAAGCGGGCGGGACATTTTTGGAGGAGGAAAGCGGTGGGCCGGTTTAGCGCAACGGACCTGTTTCGACCAGCATTTCCTTCCATTGCCTCACTCCTGCCGCATCAGCGCATGCTCGCGATCCCACACATAGTAGGCCAGCAGCAGAAAGAAGCCGAAACCGAAGGTGAAGAGCCACACTTCGTGATGGGCTAGCGGATGCATCACGAGGCCGCCGATGTCGCGGAGCAGGGAAAAAGGCCGCGTGAGGATGTCCCAACTGTTCCAGCGAAGAATGCGGCCGAGGTAGATGCCGAAACCGGTCAGCGGCATCACCGCGAGCACCATCGCCCAGCCGAGACGAGGGCCCCAATGGCTGGCGATCCAGCGCTGCACCAGCCGCAGGGAGTGAAAGCCGATCCAAAGCGAGGTAAAGGCAAAGGCCAGGATCATCACGAGATCATACCACAACGGCACGCCCACCCTTTGACGCAGGTGAATGAGATCGGTGAGCACATACGGGGCATTGGGGAAGAAGAGCAGCCACACCGCGAGCACGGGGATGGCTCGGCTAAAGTGCCGCTGGCGTGGCAGCAGCATGGCAAAGACGAGCGGCAAAGCGCCGAGGAAGAGGTTCCAAAGCAGGAAGCCGAAGTAGTAATTCCCACTCAAGCGCACGCGAATGAGGAAAAGAGCTAGGCAAGAAAGGCAGGCGGCGGCTTTGAGAAGCAGGATGCAAGGAGGCATGCGCAGAGTGTCCGGCCCATGCCATGACTGCGCAAGCCTGCGAGCCGTGCTTCACGAACATTTCACGCAGCTCGTTTCGACGTTGCGAAATTGGCGGCAAATTGCACTCGCATCACAAAGGCAGCAAGACGAGACACGCGCCGCCATGCAAAACGCTCCCTCTTCCACGCACAACCAGCTCATCGGTTACATCCTCTGGCTCTTTGGCTTCACCGGCTCGCATCGTTTCTATTTTGGCAAGCCCAAGACCGGCATCCTTTGGTTCCTCACCGGTGGCTTTTTCCTCATTGGTTGGATCGTGGACCTCTTTTTGATCCCGAGCATGGATCGCGAGGCCGACCGCCGCTTTGTGGCAGGCAGCATCGAGTACTCGGTGGCCTGGCTGCTACTCACCTTCCTCGGCATTTTTGGCATCCACCGCTTCTACATGGGCAAATGGGGCACCGGCATTCTTTATCTGCTCACCGGTGGCCTGTTCCTCATCGGCGTGCTCTATGACTTCTGCACGCTCAACACACAGATCAGCGAGCAAAACTCCCGCCGCGAAGGATCCGCCTGATCGAATCAACGCACCGCTCTTCGCTCGAAAGCACCTGAATCACCCATCACAGCACGCAGCAGTCGGCGGAGCCATCGCCATCGAAATCGAGGGCTTTTTTCATCTGCTCCAAAGTCTTCGGGCCGATGCCTTTGACTCGTTTTTCCATGTCGGCAGCATCGGTGAAGGGACGTAGCTTCAGGATGCGGTCGGCGATCTCGGGGCCGACCTCGGGCAAGGTCATCAATTGCTCCCGAGTGGCCGTGTTGGGATTCACCGGGCGGCTTTGACCACGCCAGAGGAGGAACAAAACCACCAGGACCACGGCGATGCCGCCGGCCAACAGCAGCAGCTTTTGCTGGCGTGCCTCTGCGGCGGAGCGCTGCTGGCGTTGTTCGAGGAGTTTTTGAAAGGCTTCACTCATGCGGTGGAGCACAACGAAGCCTCGGAGCCTTCGCAAAGGCTTTTTTGCGCTTCGGGCTTCACAAAGCGCCTTCGGCTTCGTATTCACAGCCTTCATGAAACACGCCGCCCTGCTCCTTTTCGCCTTCACCAGCCTTCTTCACGCCCAGCAACCCGTCGGCGATGGCAAGGCGGATGATACCGCCGCGCTGCAAAAGCTCTTCGATACCCAGGGCAGCGTGCGTCTGGCCAAGGGCACCTATCGCCTCACGTGCACACTGAAGGTTGATTTGAGCAAAACGGGCTTCGCCGCGCTTTCCGGTGATGGCACGCCGCGCCTCGTCATGGAAGCCGCAGGACCGGCGATCCATTTCATCGGCACCCACGAGGGCAGCGCTGCGCCGAGCACCTTCAAGCCGCAGGTCTGGGAAAACGAGCGCACGCCGATGGTCGAGGGCGTGGAAATCATCGGCAAGCACCCGGAGGCCGATGGCATCGAGGCCACCGGCACGATGCAGATCACGCTGAGCCGCGTCGTCATCCGCGAGGTCCGCCACGCCACCCATTTCACCACGCGGAACCGCAATGTGCTCATCAGCGCCTGCCATTTCTACCACAACACTGGCATCGGCGTCTTCTACGACAACGTGAACATCCACCAGACGAACGTCATCGGCAGCCACATCAGCTACAATGGCGGTGGCGGCATCGTCTCCATCGGTGGCAACGTGCGAAACCTCCACATCGGCACCTGCGACATCGAAGGAAACCATGCCACCGAGGGCAAACCGGCCGCGAACATCCTGCTCGACTCCACCGGCGGCTCCATCGGCGAGGTCGCCATCACCGGCTGCACTATCCAGCACACAAACAAAGCACCCGATTCTGCCAACATCCGCATCCTCGGCGCTGGCACCGATACCTCCCTCGAACGCCGCCAGGGCCGCCCGAGCACCCGTGAGGGTAACGTGACCATCAGCGCCAACGTCTTCTCCGATGTACAGGTCAATATCGAGATCCGCGACTCCCGCGGCGTCGTCATCACCGGCAACACTTTCTGGGAGGGCTTCCAGCACGATTTGATCGTCACCGACAGCTCGAACGTCATCGTCAGCGCCAACAACTTCGACCGCAACCCGCGTTACCTAGTCAACGGCTTCGACAATGCCGAGAAGAACGGCCTCGTCTTCCTTCGCTGCGAAAACTCCAGCGTCAGCGACAACACGATCTCCGGCGTCTGGAAAAAGCGGGCCGCCCTCGACATCCAGAGCTGCGACCGCTTCCGCGTCTCCAACAACAGCGTGCTCGACAGCGATGGCACCGGCATCCGCCTCGAAAAAGTGACCAACAGCTCCGTCATCGGCAATCTCGTCCGTGACGACCGCCCGGCCGAAAAGCGCAGCAAGGAACCCTCCATTGCCGTCATCGGCGGCAAGGCGAACATGATCGAGCTCAACAACCTGCAAAACAAGCTGGTGGCCCGTTGAATCCAGCGTGGCGGATGATAGCCTGCCCACATGAGCCTCCAGCAGCCCCGCATCGAAGTCAGCATCGGAACGCAGACCTTGCGCCTCTTTGACGGCATTCGCCTCGTTCGTGAATGGTCGTGCAGCACCTCGAAATTCGGCCTCGGCAGCTTGGAGGGCAGCAACAAGACGCCGCTGGGCAGCTTCATCGTCCAAGAGAAGCACGGCGAAGGCGCCGAGAGCGGCACCATCTTCAAAAGCCGCCAGCCCGTGGGCCTGTGGACGCCCGGCATGAACACGAAATCCGATTTTGTCCTCACCCGCATCCTCTGGCTGCACGGCACCCAGCCGCACAACGCGAACACCTACTCGCGCTACATCTATATCCACGGTACCAATGATGAAAAAGCCATCGGACGCCCTGCCAGCCACGGCTGTGTGAGGCTTCACAATCGCTCGGTGATCGAACTCTACGACCTTGTGCCCATCGGCACGCCCGTGTGGATCGGCGAGTGAGCCGTTCCCTCTCCCCGTAGCAGAAAACGTGAGTTTTCCTCCGCCCCACGGCAGGCTGACGCCAGCCGCTACGATCTCGTGTTTCTACCCGTAGCGGAAAACGTCAGTTTTCCGATGTCTCGGCCTCCTCAAACTCATCCGCCACCGGCGCTTTCTCCTTCACCCAGGCCAACGCCTCGTCCTTGCTCGTCAGCGCTCCTTCAAGCTGAAGTGTCTGGATCGCATTCAAAAGGCGTCCCAGCGCCGGTCCGGCATGCCAGCCGAGTTTGATGAGATCACCTCCATTAATGAGCCTCGGCGGCACGAGCGGTGCCTTCGAGAACTCCTCCCGCTTCGCCAGCACAAACTCATAGTTGTCGAGCTTCCCGTTGCTGCCCAGGCAGTCCACGCGATGCAGCGCCAGCTCGTCATCAAAGCTGGGACGGCTCATGAAGCGCTTCAGCGTGGCGGTGCGCATGCGTTGCACCTCCATGAAGGTCATGTGATGCTCCACGGCCACCACCGCCGGTTCGATCACATCGTTCGGAAACTTCATCCGCCGCATGATCTCGCCCGTCATCTCCGCGCCGAGCTTGTCGTGTCCATTGAAACGAATGCGGCCGGTGTCCGTATCGCGAGTCTGCGTGGCCGGTTTGGCAATGTCGTGAAGCAGCACGCTCATCACCAGCGGCAGGCTCGCTTCGGTTGGCAGTAGGCTCAGCATCAGTCGGGTGTGAATGAAGACATCGCCCTCCGGGTGAAACTGCGGCGGCTGCTCGCAGCCTTGCAGCGCCAGGATCTCCGGCAGGATGTGCTGCATCAGGCCGGAGTTCACCAGCAGGTCAAATCCGCGCACACGATTCTCGTGCAGCATGATTTTGACGAACTCATCGCGGATGCGCTCGATGCTCACGCTGCTGATTTTATCCGCTAGGCCGCACACCGATTCCCAGGTGGCATGTTCGATGTCAAAACCGAGCACGGTGGCAAAACGCACCGCTCGCATCAGCCGCAGCCGGTCCTCCTCGAAACGCTGTGCCGCCACACCAATCGCCCGCAGCAGGCCCATTTGGAGGTCTTTTTCACCGCCCACATGGTCGATGACCTTCTTTGCCAGCGGATCGTAAAACAGGCCATTCACCGTGAAATCACGTCGCTCCGCATCCATCTCCGGCGTGGAGAAGGTTACGCTGTCCGGCCGGCGACCATCCGAGTAGCTACCATCGCTGCGAAACGTGGCCACCTCCACAAAACCATGGTCTCCGGCGCGCACCACCACCACGCCGAAATGCGCTCCCACCGTCTTCGAGCCGGGAAAAAGCCGCACCACCTGCTCTGGCGTCGCACTCGTGGCCACATCGAAGTCCTTCGCCTCGCGGCCTAGCAGCATGTCCCGCACGCAGCCACCCGCCAGCAGGGCGGTGTAGCCTGCGGCGGTGAGTTTCTCGATGATTTGGATCGCTTTCTCTCGCATCCCCGCACCTTGGCAGGGCCGCCCGCCTTTGCCAAGCATTGGCCCACAGCTTCCTCGCGATCCCAGTCAAAGTCCCTCCGCCAGGCAGTCTGCCGCTTGCATGGGCCGCCGCTCTTCGTAAAGGCTGGCCCTTCCCCATGACCGCCCAAGAAGTCGCCGTCCTCGATTACGGCTCCCAGTATTCCCAGCTCATCGTTCGCCGCGTGCGCGAGCTGGGCTTCGTCTCGCACCTCTATCCGCCTGCGGAGCTGGCCAAACTCACCAACCCCGGAGCCATCATCCTTTCCGGCGGCCCACGCAGCACCTCGGATAAAGACGCACCGGATGTCGATTACGACAAATTGATGTCCTTTGGCGTTCCCGTGCTCGGCGTCTGCTACGGCATGCAGCTCCTCAACATCAAGCACGGCGGCACCGTGAAGCCCGGCGTCACCCGCGAGTATGGCCCCGCCAAACTCGTCGTGACTGACCACGCGGATCTCTTTGACGGCATCTCCCACGAATCCCAGGTCTGGATGAGCCACAGCGACACCTGCGCGAACCTCGCCGACACCACCAAAGTCATCGCCACGAACGAAGACGCCGTCCCCGTCGCTCTGAAGTGGTCCGACCGCTGCTGGGGCATCCAGTTTCACCCTGAGGTCACGCATTCGCATGAAGGCACGGCCATCCTGAAGAACTTCCTCATCAAAAGCGGTGCCAAGCTCGCCAAGTTCGATATCCAGGAATTCAAAGCGCAGATGATCGAGCGCATCAAAACCGAAGTCGGTAATCGCGAAGTCATCTGCGGCGTCTCCGGCGGCGTGGACAGCACCGTGCTCGCTGTGTTGCTCGCTCGTGCGGGTGTGAAGGTGCGCTGCATCTACATCGATACCGGCCTCATGCGCCTGAATGAAACCGCCGAGGTGAAAGCCCTGTTTGGCGAAGTCGGCGTCCCCATCGAGCAGATCGACGCCAGCGCCATCTTCCTCGGTGCCCTCAAAGGCGTCACCGATCCCGAGCAGAAGCGCCGCATCATCGGCACGCTCTTCGTGGAAGAATTCTGGAAGGTCGCCGACAACGTCGAACTCCTCGCCCAGGGCACGCTTTATCCCGATGTCATCGAAAGCGCCACCAGCGGCAGCATCGCCAGCAAGATCAAGACGCACCACAACCGCGTCGATCGCATCATGGAGCTCAAAGAGCAGGGTAAAGTGCTCGAACCGCTCGCCGAACTCTTCAAAGACGAAGTCCGCGCCCTCGGAGCCAGCCTCGGCATCCCGCACCGCGCCTTGTGGCGTCATCCATTCCCCGGCCCCGGCCTCGCCGTGCGCATTCCGGGCGAAATCACGCCGGAACGCGTCGCCATCACTCAGCAGGCCGATGCCATCTTCATCGGCGAACTCCGCCGCAGCGGCTGGTATGAGCAAACCTGGCAAGCCTACGCCGCGCTGCTTCCCGTGAAAACGGTGGGCGTCAAAGGCGACGAACGCAGCTACGAGCAGGCCATCTCTCTCCGCGCCGTCATCAGCGAAGACGCCATGACCGCCGAATGGGTCCGGCTGCCCTATGAAGTGCTCAGCAACGCCTCCAACAAGATCCTCAACAGCGTCAAAGGCGTGAACCGCGTGCTCTACGACATCAGCACCAAGCCGCCGGCGAGCATCGAGTGGGAATAAAGTCGTCCCCCGCCCGCAACGCTTTGCGTAGCGATGCGGGCGGGTCGTCTTCCTACTCGAACTCGTCCTCGATCCTACCGCACCGCCGAAGTCACACAGGTCAGAGCCATAGAGATCAGCCTCGCAGCATCTTCACCTCAACAATCCGCTGTTCATCAATCGTCAATCCCGCAGGCCCGCAGGCATTTTGCGGGGCGACGGCTTCCCAGAATAGCTCTCTGTGCTCTGTGGTGAAAATAACGCTGAGAGTGAACCCCAGAGGCCAAGCCTGGGCTACATCCGCTCCGTCGTCTGGATGCCCAGCAGGCCGAGGCCGGTCTTGAGGACGCGGCTGGTGGCTTCGCAGAGGGTGAGGCGGGTGTTGCGGGCGGTGCCTTCGGCGCGGAGCACGTGGCAGGCTTCGTAAAAGCTGTGGTAGGTATCCGCCAGCTCGTAGAGGTAGTTCGCGAGCAGGTTCGGGCGATGGTCGTCGAGGATGTCGTGGGCGTTTTCGGCGAACTGGGCCAGTTTCATCGCCAAGGCACGCTCGGCAGGCTCAGTGAGCACCAAATCGGGCGTGAGGGTGACTTCGCCGTCGAGCTTGCGGAAGATGCTGCGGGTGCGGACATAGGCATTGAGCAGGTAAGGCGCGGTGTTGCCTTGCAGGCTCAACATCTTGTCCCAACTGAATTTGTAGTCGGTGAGGCGGTTCTGACTGAGTTCAGCGTATTTCACGGCGCCTGATCCGATGATGCGGGCGATCTGGTCTTTTTCTTCTGCGGTGAAACCTTGCTCTTTTTCATCGGCAGCGGCGCGGGAACGCTCGATGGCCTCGTCGATGACCTCCAGCAGGCCGACGGTCTCACCGCTGCGGGTTTTGAACATCTTGCCGTCCGGCCCCAATATGCTGCCAAAGGCGATGTGCGTCATTTTCGTGGTCACACCGCGACGCTGCGCAGCGGCGAAGACCTGGCGGAAGTGGAGCTGCTGCGGCGCACCGACGACATACCAGATCTCGTCCGCTTTCCATTCCTTCACGCGGTAGTCGATCGTGGCGAGGTCCGTGGTGGCATAAAGGAAGCCGCCATCGCCTTTGCGGATGATGCACGGCGCGGCTTTCCACTCGTCCTTGTCTTTGATGAGGAAAGGATCGGCCTCCGGCTTCACGCTGCCATCGCTGAAAACGACCGTCGCGCCGTCGCTGATCGTCGCGAAGCCCTTTTCGAGCATCTCAGCCACCAGCGGGGCCAAAGCGTCGTTGTAGAAGCTCTCGCCGAGATAGTGGTCGAAGGTGATGTCGAGCGTGGAATACACCTTTTCGAGCTGTTCCAGCGTGAGACGCACGCACTCCTTCCAGATACCGAGATTTTCGGCGTCGCCTTGCTGGAGCTTCACGAGTTCGCCTTTGCAGGTCTCCAAGACGCTTTCATCGGCCTTCGTGGCGGCGTTGACGGCTTTATAGACGCTGACGAGTTCGTGAATCGGGTCCGCTTTGAGCTTCGCCTGATCGAGCTGTGTCTTCCAGCCGTGGATGATCATGCCGAACTGCGTGCCCCAGTCGCCGACGTGGTTGTCGGTGATGACTTTGTGGCCAATGAAGCGGGCCACGCGGGCCAGCGAGTCGCCGATGAAGGTGCTGCGGATGTGGCCGACGTGCATTGGCTTGGCGATGTTCGGCGCGGAGAAATCGACGACGATGGTCTTCGGTTGCACCACGGCTGGCACGCCCACTTTTTCATCCGAAACGATCACCGCGAGCCTTTGCGCCAAAGCGGGGGCGCTGAGCGTGAAATTGAGAAAGCCCGGGCCATCGACCGTGATTTTTTCGCAGAGGTCATCCACTTGCAGCGCCGCTTTGATCTGCTCCGCGAGCGCACGCGGATTGGCCTTCACCTGCTTCGCCAAAACCATGGCCGCATTGCTCTGGTAGTCGCCGTAGCGAGTATCGGAGGCGATGACGACATTCGGGGTGAAACCTGTGGGCAATTCGATGCCTGCCGCGGTGAAAGCAGCTTGGAGACGGGACGTGAGAATGGCGCGAAACATGGGGCGCGAAGTTTGAATGACGAATGGCGATTGTCGAATGCGGAATGAGGGGGCATTTCTCGCATGCAGGTCCCCAATTCACGCGAGGCTTGTTTGCTTGCTGTGCTGCGTGAACGGCACGAATCCTGCACAGGAGAAAACCCCTCCACCTACATGACACGACACGACACCCTCCTCGCCTGGATCGAAGAAATCCGCGCTCTTTGCCAACCCGACTCCGTCCACATGTGCGATGGCTCCCAGGCTGAGTACAATGAAATGTGCGAACTGCTGGTGCAGAAAGGCACCTTTCGCCGCCTGAATCCCGAAAAGCGTCCCAATAGCTACCTCGCCTGGTCTGATCCGAACGATGTGGCCCGCGTGGAGGATCGCACCTACATCTGCAGCCGCCGCAAAGAAGACGCCGGACCCACGAACAACTGGATGGAACCGCGTGAGATGAAGACCACGCTCAAAAGCCTCTTCGCTGGCTGCATGAAGGGCCGCGTGATGTATGTGGTGCCTTTTTGCATGGGGCCGCTCGGCTCGCCTTTCTCCGTGATCGGCATCGAGATCACCGATTCACCCTACGTCGTCGCCAGCATGCGCATCATGACCCGCATGGGCAAAGCCGTTCTCGATCAGCTCGGCGAGGGCGGCGATTTCGTGCCCTGCGTGCATTCCGTCGGCAAACCACTCGCCCCCGGCGAGGCGGATGTCACCTGGCCATGCAGCAGCACGAAGTACATCGTGCATTTCCCCGAGGAGCGCAGCATCTGGAGCTATGGCAGCGGCTACGGTGGCAATGCCTTGCTCGGTAAAAAATGTCTCGCACTGCGCATCGCCAGCGTCATTGGTCGTGATGATGGTTGGCTGGCTGAGCACATGCTCATCTGCGGCGTGCAATCACCCGATGGCCGCAAAAACTACGTCGCCGCTGCCTTTCCCAGCGCCTGTGGCAAGACGAACTTCGCCATGCTCGTGCCGCCAAAAAGCTACACCGAGCAGGGCTGGAAGGTCACCATTGTCGGCGATGACATCGCGTGGCTGCGCCCCGGCAAAGACGGCAAGCTTTGGGCCACCAATCCCGAGGCAGGCTACTTCGGCGTGGCTCCCGGCACCTCCTACGACTCGAACCCGAACGCGATGGAGACCATCAAGTCGAACACCATCTTCACCAACGTAGCCCTCACCGATGACGGTGATGTGTGGTGGGAAGGCATGACGAAGCAGCCGCCCGCGCATCTCATTGACTGGCGTGGCCAAGACTGGACGCCCGACTGCGGACGCCCCAGTTCGCACGCGAATTCACGCTTCACCGTGCCCGCCCGGCAGACGCCCACCATTGATCCCGACTGGGAAAAGCCCGAGGGCGTGCCGATCGATGCCCTCATCTTTGGCGGACGCCGCGCCACCACCTTCCCGCTTGTATTCCAGGCCTTCAACTGGACGCACGGCGTCTTCCTCGCTGCCAATATGGGCAGTGAGATGACCGCCGCAGCGGCTGGCACCATTGGCAAGGTGCGGCGTGACCCGCTGGCGATGCTACCCTTCTGCGGTTACAACATGGGCCACTACTTCGCCCACTGGCTGCGCATGCGTCGCTTCGTCAAAGAAGTGCCGCGTGTCTTCCATGTGAATTGGTTTCGCAAGAACGCCGATGGCAAATTCCTCTGGCCAGGCTTTGGCGAAAACATGCGAGTGCTCGAATGGATCGTGAAACGCTGCCGTGGCGAGGGCAGGGGACACGAAACCGAACTCGGCTGGATGCCCCGCTACTCCGAAGTGAACTGGAACGGCCTCAACTTCAGCCGCGAGCAGTGGAACGAACTCATGCACGTCGATCCCCGCGAATTCCGCCAGGAAATCATGTCCACCGAGGAACTCTACCTCGACCTCTACGACGACATGCCGAAGGAGCTGTACTATCAGCGAGAGCTGCTCGCTGGTCGCTTCTGATGCTTCAACCAACCAAGAAGGGCGGGATTCCATTCCCGCCCTTTTTGTTTTGGGCATTCTTCAACTGGGATTTGCCCTTCCAGACCTGTGCTGGCCGAAAGAGGACCATTTTCCGGCTCGTTTTGCCCAGCCCCACCTTTCGCCCTTTGCGCCGGAGAGATTTCCTCCCACGCGAACGGGACAAAAAACGCGTTGCCGCGCCTTCATACCTCCCGAATTTCATCCTCCTCGACTTTCCTATGCAACCACGCTCCATCCTCTTCGCCCTCAGCCCACTGCTATTCGCTGCCTCGCTCTCCGCCAACGACTGGACCAACTGGCGTGGTCCGTTGCAAAACGGTGTCTCGCTGGAGCACTACACCGGCGCTGGAAAGCTGGCCGATGCGCCCGCTTGGACCTACGCGGCCCGCAGCCGTGGCACGCCGGTCATTTGCGACGGCAAGGTCATCCTCTGGGGCTACAAAGGCGAAACGAGCGACCTCATCGAGTTGCTCACTTGCCTCGACGCGAAAACGGGTGCCAAACTCTGGGAGCACGAGCTTCCCGACTACCTCAGCGACTCGATCTACAACCGCTACTCCATCGGTGCCCCAACCATCGACCCCGAGACGAAGCGCATCTACCTCGTCAGCAACGCAGGCACCTTCTACTGCTTCGAGTCCGATGGCAAAAAGGTCTTTGAATTGCCTCTCATGGAAGATTTGGGCCGCATGACCTTCCCGAACAGCCGCGTCGGCAGCCCCGTCATCGAGGGTGACAAAGTGCTGGTACATTTCATCTTCTCCAACTGGGGCGCTGACGGCCCTGCGGCGGACCGCATCTACGGTTTCGACAAAAAAACCGGCGAACTCGTCTGGTGGACGCTTCCTGGCGTCTCGCCGCCCGTCGATAGCTCCTTCTCCACGCCCGTGCTGGAGACTCGCGATGGCAAACGCGTCGCTTACTTCACCACCGGCTGCGGCCACATCGTCTGCGTGAACACCCGCAACGGCAAACCCTACTGGAAGCTGCCCATTTGCAAAAACGGCACCAATCCCAGTGTCATCCTTCACGGCGGCAATAAGCTCATCGCCGTCCATGGTGATGAAAACATCGATACCTCCGAAAAAGGCCGCATGATCGCCATCAAGCTGCCGGAGAAGCTCACCGCTCCCGTGCCGCCCGTGCTCGAAGCGACCACGCTGGAGCCTAGCGTCGAGCTTTGGCGTCATCCGCTCGGTGCGACGAGTTCCTCGCCTGTTTTGGTCGGCGACACCATTTATCAGCTCACCGACGGTGCCGAGCTCTATGCGATCAATGCCAACACCGGCGCTGAAATTTGGAAAAAGAAGCTCTCCAACGCCAACCTGCACTCCTCGCCGCTCTACGTCGACGGTTTGCTCTATGTCCCGATCCTCGAAGGCAAACTCGTCATCGTGAAACCCGGCGAAAAAGACGCGGAAATCGTCCAGGAGATCAAACTCGAAGGCGAATGCCTCGGCGCTCCTTCCGTGTGCGATGGCGTGCTTTACGTCACCACCACCGAAAAGCTCTACAGCTTCCCCATCCCGAATAGCGGCATCAAAGTGGACGCCGCACCCGTCGTTGAAATCCCGAAAGCAGGCAAAGCCGTCGCGTTGCAGATCATTCCGGCTGAAACCGTCATCATGGCTGGCGACAAGCAGGCCTTCCGCGTGCGCAGCGTCGATGCGAATGGCTTCGTCGTTAGCGACGACGTCAAAGGTGTGAAATGGGAGTCCTTCATCCCGCCCACCGCCAAGGTGAAAGCCACCATGGATGCCAAATTCAACGACGCAGGCGAACTCGTTGTCGCCCCGGATGCGAAGATCAGCGCTGGAGCCTTCAAAGGCACTGCGCCGGATGGTCTCTTCGGCACCGTGCGTGGTCGTGCGCTGAAAAATCTGCCCATCACCGAGGACTTCGAAGGCTACACGCTCACCGAGGAGTTCCCCGTCGATCCGCAGAACAACCCCGCCTATAAATTCGCCTATCCACCGCTCCCTTGGATCGGTGCCCGCTTCAAATTCCAGGTCATGGAAAAAGACGGCAACAAGGTCTTCGGCAAGAGCTTTGACCGCCTGCTCTTCCAGCGTGCCAGCGTCTTCCTCGCCCCATCGCACCTGAAAAACTACACCATGCAGGCGGATGTGCTCACCGAGGGCAACGCCCGCTCGAAGTCCGACATCGGCTTCATCCATCAGCGCTACCTTATCTGCCTCCGTGGCAACGCCGGCAAACTCGAAGTCAGTTCCAACCTCGAACGCCTCAAGCAAGAAGTGCCCTTCAAGCTCACTGCCAACAAATGGTACACCTTCAAAACCAGCGTCAATGCCACCGCCGACGGTTCCGGCGTCGTTCAGGCCAAAGTGTGGGAAAAAGGCACCGCCGAACCCGCCACCTGGACCATCGAAACCAAACTCCCCCGCGTCCACGCCAGCGGCAGCCCAGGCCTCTTCGGCTTCACACCGCTCAACCAGCGCCGCATGTACATCGACAATCTCAGCGTGACGCCGAATTGATCGATTTGCAGCGTTCGCGTGTCGCGACAGCGTCGTCGGAGTGCGGTGGTAGAGATGCAAGAGCGTAGCCTCGCATCGGCGACACCGCTGTCGAGCATGCGGAAGACAATCTCCAGGCGGATGATTCCCATGATGCCAACCCTGAATCACCCCAGACTCGACTTTTGCCGGAATGCGGGCACACTTCGCCCCATGTCAGCCGCCATCACTGCCGCCGAGCTTGCCGAACTCCCACGCCTCACGCGTGAGCAGATCGCCGCGCCCACGGTGGAGCGAGGGCAGCGCATTCGTGAGCTCTACCTCGCCCGCCCGGCGAATTACGACTACCACAAGGCCTTCGTCGTCGCCCGCATCCTTAGCAGCGAGCGTCTCCGCACCCGGGCCAAATGGACACGCTTTGCCCAGGAACTCATTCAGGACCCTGGCGTGAGCAGTCGCCTCATCGACCAAGCCATGAACCTTATTCGCTTGGAAAAGAAAGCAGGAATTCGGCTCCGCTGGCAGTAGAAAACAGGCATCTCGCATCATGAGCTGGAGCGACTCACCACCCAATTGGAACACGCCCATCGGCGAAAAAATCGACCGCTTTTTCCAGGCTGTGGCGGAGCGCTTTCCCGGCTACAGAGACACCATCGTCGTCTTTGGCTCCGCCACCATTCATCTGCGGCTCGATCCTGCCTTCAACAGCGCCGATGCGGACCTGCGAGTAGTGTCTGATGACATCCTACCTTTCAAAGCTCTCACTGAAGAGATTGGTATGGGCAAAAGCGGCAAACATGAAGGGCATTTCTACCTCGACATCACACCGCCCAGTGCCTTCCGCTCCACCGAGGTCTGGTATAGCCGTGCGCATACAGAGACACGTCATGGACTCAAAATCATGATGCCGCAGGTGAGGGATGCGCTGGTAGGAAAACTGCATCGTCGTCGCAAGCCAGAAATCGACGTTTTGGAGCCCAAAGACTTGCGTGCCTTTCTCCGTGTGCAGGAGCTTTCTGCCGGACACCCGACCGAGACCGAGTTGCTCAAAGACATCCTCCTCTGCCCGCATGCCTGGCATCTCCAGATGAGCGGTGCCGTCACCGACTTCCGCCGGAATCTCGAAGACCTCTGGCCCATCCTTTACCACAAGCCGCTGGACGTTCAGCAGCAGATCATCCGCCCGCTGCTGCATGAGTTGGAACTCTCCGGCTACACCGAAAGCCGTGATTGGCATGAACTCGTCCGCGCTCTCGCTCCCACCCGCCCCTGATTGGCGAACTCAGGAAGCGGAATCTCGCTTGTGCTTGCAAGCAGGAAGCAAAAGAGACGCGGCGCAATTTCTTCCCACTTTACGCCGTTCGTATTCAACGCTCTAAAACACCTCTTTCAGCTTCCATGACCACCAAACCCACCCTCCTCCTCGCGTTGGCCCTCGCGGCCACGCTCCACGCTGCCGATTACTCCCAGTGGGGCGGCAGCAACACCCGCAACATGGTGTCCGACGAAAAAGGACTGCCCATCGACTTTGACCCCGGCAAGAAATACGGCCCCAAAGCCGCTCCGAAAGAAGCCGGTCGCCTGCGTCCGAATGCTGAAAAGGCCAACAAGGCCCCCGGTGCTGAAGACATCGACATGAGCACGACCAAGAACTGCCTCTGGGTCGCCAAGCTCGGCTCCCAGACCTACGGTACGCCCGTCATCGCCAATGGTCAGGTCTATGTCGGTACCAACAACGAAACGCCTCGTGATGAAAAGCACACTGGCGACCGCGGCATCGTCATGGTCTTCGACGAATACACCGGCGAGTTTAAGTGGCAGCTCGTCTCCCCCAAGATGGGCACCGGCAAGGTCAACGACTGGGAATACCTCGGCATCTGCGCCAGCCCCACCATCGTCGGCGACAAAGCCTACGTCCCCGGCAACCGCTGCCAGATCATCTGCTTCGATGTGAAGGGCCTCTCCGACGGCAACCAGGGCATGCAGGAAGAAAACACCTTCATGGCCCCGCTCGACAAAGACGGCAAAAACACCGCCCCCATCGCCCCTGGCAAGACCGATGCCGACATCCTCTGGGTGTATGACATGTACAAAGAGCTCGGCGTCTTCCAGCACAACGCCACCGCCGGCTTCCCCCTCGTCGTCGATGGCAAAGTCTTCGTCCCCACCTGCAACGGCGTCGATTGGACCCACACCAACATCCCTTCGCCAAACAGCCCCAGCTTCATCATGCTGAACGCCGAAACCGGCGAACTCATGGGCGAGCAGGACAGCATCGCCTCCCAGCGCGTGCTTCACTGCTCCTGGTCCTCCCCGAACTACCTCGAGCTCGGCGGCAAAAAGCAGGTCATCTTTGCCGCCGGTGACGGCTGGGTCTATTCCATGGCCCCCGAGACCAAAAAGAACGACGAAGACCTCGACATCCTCCTCGAACACTGGCGCTACGACGCCAATCCGCCCGAGTATCGCAAGAACTCCGCCGGTGAGCCCATCAAATACGTCGAATACGACGGCCCTAGCGAAATCATCGCCACCCCCACCGTTGCCGACGGCCTCATCTACGTCCCCATCGGCCAGGACCCCGAGCACGGCGAAGGCCTCGGCTGCCTGAGCTGCATCGACCCCAAAGGCACCGGCGATATCACCGGCAAAGCCGTTTGGACCTTCAAAGGCATCGAGCGCTCCATCTCCACCCCTGCCGTCAAAGACGGCCTCGTCTATGCCGCCGACTACACCGGCCGCCTCTTCTGCCTTGATGCCAAAACCGGCAAGGAATACTGGAAATTCGACACCAAAGGTCACATCTGGGCCAGCCCCCTCGTCGCCGACGGCAAAGTCTGGATCGGCAACGAAGAAGGCGAACTCTTCATCCTCGCCGAAGGCAAGGAGCTGAAGGAACTCAAGACCATCGAATTCCCCTCCCCGCTCCTCAGCAGCGTCGTCGCCGCCAACGGAGCCGTGTACATCACCACCCACACGCACCTCTACTGCTTCAAAGAAGGCGCCAAGACGACAGCGGCGCAGTAAGAATTCAATCGTGAGAGGTTTATCTCCATCCGCCGGATCAGAGCGATCCGGCGGATTTTTTATTTTCCCATGAACCGTCGCCAATTTCTTCACGCTGCCGCCGCCACTGCGGCGTTGCCATTCACCGCTTCGGCAACGGCTGCGGCCACTCGGATCGTCGATACGCACACGCACTTTTACGATCCCTCGCGGCCTCAGGGAGTGCCATGGCCGGGGAAGGGCACGAAACTTCACCGCACAGTGCTTCCAGAGGATTGGTTGGCGTTGGCGGCACCCCATGGCTGCCGCGAAACGGTGGTCGTGGAGGCCAGTCCATGGGTGGAGGACAATCAGTGGATCCTCGACCTCGCCGAGAAGGAAAAGTCCATCATCGGCTTCGTGGGGCATCTCGATCTAGGGCCTGAGTTTGCGGCGAATTTGAGGCGGTTTGCCAAAAATCTCATCTTTCGGGGCATTCGCTGGAGCAGCAGCTTACTGCTTGATACGGCGAAGCACGCCGAAGTGCTCGCGGGTGCCAAATTACTCGCCGAACACGGCCTGGAGCTTGATTTGAATGGTCCAGCAGCGGCACTTCCTGCGGCTGCCCAGCTTGCCAGCGAGGTGCCCGAACTCCGAATCGTGATCAACCACCTCGGCGCACCCGGCGATCCGAAGTCTTTGCGGCCGGAGTGGCGGCCCGCGATCACGGCGGCAGCTCAAAAGCCCAATGTTTACATGAAGGTCTCCGCTCTCGTGGAGCAGGTGAAAGGTGTGGAAGGCACCTCCCCTCGCGATACGGCCTACTACCTGCCAATTCTCGATCATCTGTGGGAACAGTTCGGCCCGGACCGCCTCATTTATGGCAGCAATTGGCCCGTCTCAGACAAAGGTGGCCCTTACGATGTGGTTTTCGGCCTTGTGCGAGAGTTCTTCACCTCGAAGGGCACCGAGGCCTGCGAGAAGTACTTCTGGAAAAACGCCCAAGCGGCTTATCGCTGGAGTGAGCGGTCTTGAGGGGCGGATTTCACTCATCTTGAACAAAATCTCCACGAGGCTGCCAAAGCAGATCAGCCGTGTGACTTGGTGACGATGTTGTTGTTGGTCATGCGACGACAAGACTCGTAAAGGTTACTCATGAGATTTTCCTTCGTATTCAAAGATAATGATTGCCCAAAAGTGGCTGAACCCGCTACAAAATAATAATTTCCAGCCCAACCCTCCATGTCCGTGCGCTCTCTTCTTTACTGGTTCATCTGCTTCACTTTCGCCGTTTATGTGGCGCAGGCTGCTGAACCGCTGAACCTCGATTCCGCGGCGGTCTGGAGCGCAGGCAGTGCGCTTGAGTCCAAGCTGCTGCCCGTGCCAGAACCCGGTCGCGCTTTGTTACTTTTCGCAGGCGTTATAGCCATGGCCTTCACGTATCGCCGGGCCTGGCTGAACTGGAAGATGGAGCCGAAAGCCTAACCAGCCTTATTTCAGCTCCTGGATGCGGATGTTCCGCCACATGACTTCCTTGCCCATGGCTTCGGTCTTCTTGCCGATGCCGTGAACCTGGAGGGCGATGACGCCTTCCTTGGTCATTTCGTCCGTGAAATCAGCGGCGGGCACACCATTGATGAAGGTCTTGATGCTGCTGCCACGGCATTCGATGCGGGCTTGGTTCCATTCGCCCTGCTTGAAGGCTTTTCGGGCGGCCTCGTTGTTCTTCAGGTCGAAAAGCCAGCCGCGACGGCCCTCGTCATAGACGCCGCCGGTGTAGGCACGGGCGCTGGGGTCGATCTCAAACTGGTAGCCATGCACGCGGTCCGCCGGGAATTTCTTCTTTTTGCCCGCGATCTCCACCTCCGTCTCCTGCGTGTAGTAATTGCTGCGGAACTGGATGCCGGAGTTCATGGATGGATCGACCTTGAACTCGACTTCGAGGATGAAATTGGAGTATTTCTTGGCCGTGCAGAGGAAGGAGTTACCCGTATTCGGCACCGTTTTGCCAATGACGGTCCCGTCCCGCACGCGATACTCGGCGGTGCCGCTGTGTTGCTCCCAGCCGGTGAGCGTTTTTCCGTCAAAAAGGGGCGTCCAGGCTTCGTCAGCGAGGACGGGGGAGGTGACGGCGATGACAGCGAGAAGGGAGAGGAGTCGTTTCATGGTGGGCAGCCATAAACAGGCGGCTCCTCACGGTTCTTTCCCCTGAACGCGAATCGTGGCGGAGGGCGGTTCGTGATCGACGGGCACCTGCTCGGCTTGGGCGGCATGCAGCACCTCCAGCGCCATCGAGCCGAACATATAGATCAAACCTCCGCCGAGCCCCGCCGCGATGGCGATGAGCCGCCGCTGCCACACGTTCTCCCGGTTGATCACCCACCAGAAGCGCATGCAAAACGCGATCCACATCAGGCTGACGCCGAAGAGAATGATTTGGTCTTTCATGCTTCCATCCTCCCGCAAAGCGTGCCGTCCGACAAGTCAGACTTGTCCTACCCAGTCCGAGCCCGGCAGCGCAAACGGTCGGAAGGTTTCCATCCGTGACTCGTGTTCGGAGTAGAACAATGCACGGTTGAGGCCCAGCGAGCCGGCTTTGGGCGAATCGATCAGGCTGGCGCTGTCATTGGCGCTCATTTGGAAGAGGACGCGCATGCCGAGTTCGCTCAAGGCTTTGCGGCTGAGGCAGCGCTGGATGTTGTTCAGCGTGTCGAGGCTGGTGATGAGGTGGATGCCAAGCGGTGGGCCTTCGTTGATGATTTCGTTGAGCTGGTTGCCGGGCTTCGGCGAGTCATCGCCGCCGAAGGAGAAATCCTCATCATAGCGCAACTTGCGGAACTTTTGCAGGCCGTGAATGAGCAGGAAGATGGGTGGATCGCCTGCGCTGCCTTCATCGCTGCGGCGTTTCAGCTCGGTGTGGACTTCGGTGATGAAGTCGGGCGCTTCATGACCCTGCGTGACCTTGGCGTGGCCGATGGCGGCGGCCTTCTCGAAGAAGTCAAAGTCCGGCGTGTCGGCCAAAGCGCCGTGGATGAGATAAAACGCAGGCGCTTTCTCCTTCGGATGCTGCGCCGCGAGGCCGATGATGGCGAGGCCCATGATGGCGGCGATGGCTTCGTCGTTTTGGCCGACGAGGAGCAAATGGCGACCGCTCTGACGAGGGAACATGGCATCCGTGGGGCCTTTGATGGCATTGGGCAGGCCCAGCCACATGCGGGGATCGGCGGGAGCCTTCGTGGGCGGATTTTCGAGCGCAGCGGCCAAAAGCGCGTTGTCGCGGACATCGGCGGGCATGTTGCCTTCGAAGACGATGGGACGTTTTTTGCCGAAACCGCGTGTTTGAGCGAGTGATGCTACCTTCGCGAGGTTTTCATCGCGTTCTTCGTCGGTGAGCCAGACGACCTGAAAGGGTGAATTGCCCTCCAAAGCACCCGCGGCGTCGTTGTAGATGCCTTCACCAGGCCGCGAGAGCATGCGAGCCGCCGTGTTGCCTTCGTCCATGATGAGGGCGGCATCGGCTTCATTGCATTGAAGGGCGATGCGGATGACCATCTGGCCTAAAGTCGTGCGGGCGAGGGTGTAGGCACCGCCGAGCGTTTGCGAGCCGAGGAAGACGTGAATGCCGAACGCACGGCCCTGACGCACAATGCGGTCGAGCAGCAAAGCGGCGCCTTGCGCCACCGAATCGTCCTCGACGAAGAACTCCTGGAATTCGTCGATGATGAGCATGCTGCGCGGCATCGGCTCGGTGCCACCGGCTTTTTTATAACCGGCCAAATCTTGAGCGCCGAGTTTGCGATACAGCTCGCCACGACGTTTCAATTCCTCGTCGATGCGTTGCAACACGCTGAGGGCAAATTCGCGATCACTCTCGATAGCGATGACCTTGGCGTGCGGCAGTTTGGCATCGGCGTAGCACTTGAACTCGACGCCTTTTTTGAAGTCGATGAGGTAAAACTCGATTTCGTCTGGACTGCATGTGAGCGCCAGATTCGTGATGATGATGTGCAGCAGCGTCGATTTGCCGGAACCGGTCTTCCCGGCGAGCAGCGCATGCTGTTTGGTGCCTTTGCCGATGGCGAGCATTTGCAGCTTCGTGGCTCCGGTGCGGCCGATGGCGATGCGCAGCTCGCTGGTGGTGCTTTCACTCCACATTTCTTTCGGTGCGACGACCGAAAACGGCACCTGCACGCGGTTGGAGTCGATGCTGGCCTTGCCGATCTGGTGAGCGAGGTCGGCGGCGATGTCGTCGCTGACAAAAGGATCGAGCGTGAGCGTGGAAATGCCGCCAAAGCTCACCACGCCCTTTTCACGAACGAGTCGCACGCAGTGCTTGCGCAAATCCTCCGCCGTGAGGCCATCCGGCAGCGCTTGGCGACGATCCCAATGGACGAGCACGAAGACGCCGCAGCGTGGCCCGCTGGCGAGGATGCTCTTCAGCCGCGACATGGCGCTTTCGCTGAATCCAGCGGGCAATCCGGCGATGACGAGGAAGTGGTATTTCTCCGCCACGCTGCCAGCTTGTTCATTGTACTCGGTGATCGTCGCGTATTCGTTGCGCAGGTACATCTGGATGACCTTCTCGACGTGCTCGTTGAGCTCCTGAAGGCGTTCTTCGATGTGATCGCGCTGTGTCCAGATGCGGCGATTGATCAAAGCAGGCTCGTAATCGGCCAGATGCATCAGACCGGCGAAGTTTTGGCCGAGTCCGACGGCATCGATGATAGTGAAGTGCGCTTTGCCGGGAGGTGCGGCTTTGAGCGTGCGGAAAATGAGGCTGTTCATCACCTCCGGCACCCAGTTGCCGCCGTCGTCATCCGTCTCGATGAGCAGCGAGGCTTCTTGAGGAAAGGTAAGCGCCAACGGCAGCGTTAGGTGCTCGTGCCCCGCGAGGCTCAGCGGCGTGTCTTTGGCCAAGACGGCGGCTTCTTGGCTCAAATCGAGCGTCAATTCGCCAAAGCGGCTGTGTGGCGGGAAGGTCGTGGGAGCGGTGTAATCGCGACTCCAAGGCGTGGGGCCCATGGGGGCTATCTCGTCGATTTGAGCGAGCAAATCGGGGATTTTCGCCTGCCATTCGGTTTCGAGGTCAGACCATCGTTTTTGAGCCTTCGCATCCAAGGCCGTCATTTCGAGCTGATGGCGTGATTCGAGCTGACGGCGGCGGTCGATGAAGGGGGATTCCGCTTGGGCGAGGTGAGAGATTTTTTGTTCGTCGAGATACTTCAAATTGCGCTGAAGGAGGCGGTCGTTGCGTTGCAGGCAGGCGGGGATCTGCGTGGCGAGGCGCTTCTGCATCGCGGCTTTGAACTTTTGCGCCATTTCATCGGCACGATTCCACTCGGTGGTGATTTGAGCATCGAGGGCATCGTGCGCAGCCTGCGCCTCAGCGTTGGCCGCATCGATGGACGCGTTCAGTTCGGCGACGGCGGTTTCGTAATCGTGAACGGAGGCGCTGAGCTGCTGGAGATCGACGGCAGGCTTGCTGAACATCTTCAAGAGGCCACCACCCTTCGCCGCGAGCTGTTCTTCGTAGCTGGCAGCTTGGGATTCGAGGCTCTCGACTCGTGCGGGCATCTCGGCGAGCGATTGCACCTTCGGCGTAGGCTCACCCTGGCGTGTGAGGCGGCCTCCGATGGCTTTTAAAACAGCCAGCAGCCGGTCTTTGGCTGCTGTGAGGCGCTCGGTGAGCGGCGCGGCGGTGGCATCGATCTCGGCGAGGTTCTTTTTGAGCTGTGCCTGCGCCTGGATGCGGCGAAGCTGCTGCTTACCGAGCCATGACTCACGCTCTTTTTGCATCATGGAGGGGAGGTCACGCTCGATGCGGTGCTGGTAGCGGCCAAAGAAATCCGCACGCGCTTGGTGGCGGGCACGGAACTGGTCCTTGTGCTCCTCCCACTGCGCGGATACGGCGGCGGTTGCTGCGGCGGTTTCGGCGGTGAGGGCTTCGAGCTTTTGAAGATGGTCCTGCTCGGCGGTGTAGCGCTTCGCTCGCGTATCCCGAGCGATTAGTTCCGCCCGCTTGGCAAAGTCGATAGCACCCTCGTGGAGGGAGGTGTGGAGCTGGAGGATGCGCGAGGCGCGGAGGTCAGTAGGTCTGCTCACAGTCTTTGCGGATCTTTTTCATGAGGGTTTCGAGTTCGCTGAGCATCACACTGGTCTTGGACACCATGCCGGGCAAGGCCTCCAGATACTGCTTTTCGAATTCCTGCGCTTTGGCATCTCGCCAGTGGACCTTGGTGGCGTGCCAGCGCTCGGCGAGCTCGCGGGTGTTTTGGGTGAGATTCATGATTCAGCAGGGGCGGGGGCTGGCGTGGAGGCCTCGGCATAGGCGGCGAGGATCTTTTGGACTTCGGTGAGGTAGGCCACGGCGCGGGTGAGGTCGTTTTCGAGGTAGTCGCGGAGGCTTTCCACTTTTTTGGCGAGGGGCGAGATGAGGCGGTCGTAATCGCGTGCCCAGGTTTTGGTGCGTTCGAGTCGTTGCTGGGCTTCTTCGAGAGCGTAGCGGGCCTTGCGCACCGCCATCTGCTGCACCGTGGGGCTATCCACGAACTCGGAAAGCCGGGCGCTCATCAGTTCGGCGTTGGCTTGATCGAGCTTTTTCTGGCGTTGCTTGATCTGCGCCATCCAATACTGCGGCTGCTCGGTTTGCAGCCAGCCACGGGTCTTTTTGACCGCATCCTGCGCCTGATCGAGCGACTGCTGCGTCTTCGAGATGAAGACGATCAAGGCCGAGCGGAAGGCGTCGATGGCGTCGAGGTTGGAGATGCGTGCTTGGTCAGCCATGCAGAGGTCGGTCGGAACGGTCGGATGGGACCGATCTATTTCTGATTGAGATAATCCTCGATGCGCTGCGCTTTGCGCAGGAGGAAGGGGGTGTGCTGCTCGCTCATCTCCATGAATTTCTTGATGGCTTTCATGGTGGTGAGGAATTCAGCGCCGAACTTCTCATGCTCAGCGTCCTGCCAGGTCTCGCCGAGGGCGGAGAAGCGGCTTTGCAGGGAGGAAGCTCGCTGCTGCATGTCGGTGTTGAAGCGTTTGAGCTCCGCCGCGAAACGACGGACCTCCTCGGGATTCATGATTGCCTGGGCCATGCGTGGAGAATAGGGCAGGGGAGGCGGCGGCGGCAATGAGTTTCCCAGGGGCAGGCCACTTCTGAATCCCGAACCTTGCACCTTGAACCTTTAGCGCTCCTCGCCTTCTTCCGCGCCCCTATGTCCAGCGAGCAGCGCAAAGCCTTCCCTTTCTCCGAGTTTGAACCGAAATGGCAGGGCGAGTGGGAGGCGAAAAAGGCCTTCCGCACGCCTAACCCCGGTGATGCCGACTTCGATGCCTCGAAGCCGAAGTACTTCGTGCTCGACATGTTCCCCTATCCCAGCGGAAATGGTCTCCACGTCGGCCACCCGGAGGGTTACACCGCCACGGACATCATTGGTCGCTTCAAGAAAATGTCCGGCTTCAATGTGCTGCACCCCATGGGCTGGGACGCCTTTGGCCTGCCGGCGGAGCAATACGCCATCAAAACCGGCACGCATCCCCGCGTGACCACAGAGGCAAACGTCGCGAACTTCACCAAGCAGCTCAAATCCCTCGGCTTCGCCTACGACTGGGACCGCGAGGTCAACACCACCGACCCCGGCTACTTCAAATGGACGCAGTGGATCTTCCTGAAGCTCTACAACTCCTACGTCGGCGACGACGGCAAAGCGCATCCCATCAGCGAACTGGAAACCAAAGGTCTCTCGCGTGAGGAGATCGACGCGAAACGCCTCGCCTACATCTCCTCCGCGCCGGTGAACTGGTGCCCGCAGCTCGGCACCGTGCTGGCGAATGAAGAAGTCGTAGATGGCAAAAGCGAAGTCGGCGGATTCCCCGTCGAGCGCCGCCCCATGCGCCAGTGGATGCTGCGCATCACCTCCTACGCCCAGCGCCTCATCGACGAACTCGACGGCCTCGACTGGCCGGAAAGCATCAAGCTGCTCCAGCGGAATTGGATTGGAAGGAGCGAGGGGGCGCATGTGCGTTTCAATGTGGTGCAGTCCTCTGGACTGCCCTCTGAAGCAGCCGAGACGGCTGCAACACACTCCATCACCGTCTTCACCACGCGGCCCGATACGCTGTTTGGAGCCACTTACATGGTGCTGGCTCCTGAACACGCGTTGGTGCCACAAATCACCACCGAGGCTCAAAAGGCCGCCGTCGAAGCTTACCAAAAGACCGTCTCTTCCAAATCCGATCTCGAACGCACCGAACTGGCGAAAGAGAAGTCCGGTGTCTTCACCGGCGCTTACGCCATCAATCCGGTCAACAACGAGCAGATCCCGATCTGGATCGCCGACTACGTCCTCACGGGCTACGGCACCGGGGCGATCATGGCGGTGCCAGCTCATGACACGCGTGACTTTGAGTTTGCGCAGAAGTTTGAACTGCCCGTGAAGCAAGTCGTGCAGCCGCCAGAAGGCAAAGAATGGCAAGGTTTCACCGATGACGGCATCGCCGTGAATTCCGGCTTCCTCGACGGGCTGCCTACGCCCGAAGCGAAAAAGAAGATCGCGGCTTGGCTCGAAGAAAAAGGCCTCGGCAAAGGCACGACCAATTTCAAACTCCGCGACTGGCTCTTCAGCCGTCAGCGCTACTGGGGCGAGCCCTTCCCGATCGTTTGGGAGGATGGCAATCATCGCAGCATTCCCGAAAGCGAGCTGCCGCTGCTGCCGCCGACGCTGGAAGACTTCAAACCCACCGGCACGCCCGAGCCACCGCTGTCGAAGGCCACGGATTGGGTGCGCTACTCCGCCACCGCCACGCGTGAACTCAACACGATGCCGCAGTGGGCGGGTTCGTGCTGGTATTACCTGCGTTACTGCGACTCGAAGAACAGTGAGCGCTTCGTCGGCGAAGCGGCTGAGAATTACTGGATGGGCGGCGGCAAGCCCGGCGGCGTCGATTTGTATGTCGGCGGCACCGAGCACGCGGTGCTGCACCTGCTTTATGCCCGTTTCTGGCATAAGGTGCTCTTTGATCTCGGCTACGTCAGCACGCCGGAGCCGTTCCAGCGTTTGGTGAACCAGGGTCTCATCCTCGGCGAGGACGGGCAGAAGATGTCGAAGTCCCGTGGCAACGTGGTGAATCCCGATGACGTCGTGCGCGAGTATGGGGCCGATGCGCTGCGCCTGTATGAGATGTTCATGGGGCCGCTGGAGCAGGTGAAGCCATGGAGCATGAAGGGCGTCGAGGGCGTGTATCGCTTCCTCGCCCGCGTGTGGCGTCTGGTCATGGAAGTCGATGACGAAGGCGTGTGGAGTGTCTCCAAGGCGCTGCAAGACGTGCCTGCGAACAAGCAGCTCACCAAAGCGCTGCATGAAACGATCAAGAAGTGCGGCGAGGACATCGAGAAGCTCAGCTTCAACACCGCGATCAGCCAAATGATGGTCTGCACGAATGCCTTCACCGGCGCGGAAGTGAAGCCCGCCGGAGCCATCGTGACCTTCCTCAAGGTGCTGAGTCCCTTCGCGCCGCATCTCGCCGAGGAGCTGAATGCGATCATCCGCTCCAAATTCCCTGCTTTGGCTGCGAAAGGCTTCCTCAGCGATGAAACCTGGCCGAAATACGATCCCGCCGCCCTCATCGAGGACGAGGTGGAGGTCGTCTTCCAAGTGAACGGCAAGCTGCGCGACAAAGCCCGCGTGCCGATCCAAGCCACGAAGGAGGAGATCGAGAAGATCGCCCTCGCCAGCGCCCGCGTGCAGGAATTCATGGAGGGCAAGCCCGCCAAGAAGGTCATCGTCGTGCCTGGGAAGCTGGTGAACGTGGTGGTGTGATGATTCACCACAGAGAAGCACAGAGGATTTGATCTCTGTGTTCCTCTGTGAACTCTGTGGTTGTCTTCATTGAAGGTTTACCATGCGCATCGCCATCCTGCACTACTCTAAGCCGCCGACCATCGGTGGCGTGGAGCGTGTCCTCGGAGAGCAAGCGTCTGCCTTGGTCTCGCTTGGGCATGAAGTGGAGGTTTTCACCCGTCATGAATGGAAGGCGACGCAGTGGGATGTCGTCATCGTCCACAATGTCTTCACCATGCCTTTCGACCTCGCGTGGACGCAGGAACTCATCAAGCTCACGGAAACCCGCCCGGACATCCGCTGGGTCAACTGGGTGCATGACGTGCGCTGGGCTGCAAAAGTGCCGCAAGCTGTCCATGTCGCTGTTTCGGAACATCGGAGGTCGGAATACGCGAAACACACCTCTGAGCCGATTCATGTCATTCCGAACGGCTGTGATGCGAAAGCCGTTTTGGGCCTCGAAGACCGAATTGCGGCACTCAAGCTCGAAAAGGCAGGCTTGGTGCTGCTTCAGCCCACTCGCTTCGTGCGGCGCAAAAACATCGAGATGGGCCTGCGAGTTCTGGCGGAGCTTCCGGAGGCCATTTACCTCGTCACGGCGGCTCCTGATCCGCATCAAAAGGATGGCGTGAAGTATTTTCGCGAGTTGAAGCGGCTCGCCAAAGAACTCGGCGTGTCGAAGCGGGTGCTCTTCCTCGGCGAGAAGGCCGTCTTGAGTGATGACGAGGTGCGCAGCCAGTATCAGATGGCGGACGCGTTGTTCTTTCCCAGCACGCAGGAAGGCTACGGCCTGCCGCTGATCGAGGCGGCGCTGCATCAAGTGCCGGTTTTCTGCTCGGACATCCCCGCGCATCGCGAGGTGGCTTCGGCTGAGGCCGTATTGTTTAAGCTCGTCGCCTCGCCGAAAGGACTCGCTCGGAAAATTCGGGCGCATGCTGGGGTGAAGGCTAGGCAGGCCAGGCGGGCGCTGATGGCGCGGATGGATTGGGAAACGCTGCTGCGGGAGAAACTGCTGCCGCTGCTTGGGGAAATGCGTTTGCGGTCTGGACGCAGGCATTCTAAAACCGCGTCATGACCGTCGCCGCCACCACCGCCCTGCTTGCCCGTGCGCATGGCTGGATGCTCATGAATAAGGCGGCACATGGCCTGAGCCAAAACCGGCTGCTGGTGAGCACGGTGGGCGGCTTTTTGATCTTTTACAGCTTCGCCGCTTACAAGCTGGTGGCGCACGGGCTGGATTATGTGACGAAGATTCCCATGCTCGGGCCGCTGCTGGCGGAGCGACTGATCTACCTGCTGTTCTTTTTCTTCTTCATGATGCTGGTGATCTCGAATGCCACGATCACCGGCATGGGCCTCTTCCGGCGGAAGGACATGGAATGGCAGGTGGCGCTGCCGCTGCCACCGCGCAGCCTCGTGATGTGGAAGACGCTGGAAGGCATGCTGCTGGCGAGCTGGGGTCTGGTGGTCCTGAGTGCTCCCATCCTGCTGGCGCTTGGCCGCGTCTATGAGGCCGGGCCGTGGTTCTTTCTCACGACGGCTCCCGCCTTGCTCTGCCTCGTCACAATCTCGGCGAACCTCTCGACGTGGCTTTTGCTCTTTCTCGTGCGTTTTGCCCGCCGCTCATGGTGGAAGCCCGTGGCGCTGCTGGGTCTCGTGCTGCTCGGATTCGCGGCGAAGCGCTTCCTGACCATCGACTTCGATGCGGTGCGCAGCGGGGATATGGCATTGGGGGTGAGCGAAATCCTCCGCCACACGGAGATTTGCATGCATCCGCTGCTACCAAGCTCATGGGTGGCGGAGGCGATCCATGCCAGCGGGCGAGGCATCGTCGAGCAAGCGTGGTTTTATCATCTGGTGCTGCTCTCGCATGCGCTGGTCTCGCTGGTGGTGACGGCTCGGCTGGCGGGATCGCTGTTTCTCCCTGCTTGGAATCGGCTCATGCAGGCGGTGCCGGGCGGATCGTCAGGGCAGGTGAGCATGCCGGTGGTGCCAAGCTTGCCGTCGGAGCTGCTGCGGCGTGCGTTGGCGCTCGACCGGGCGTCGTTTGCCATCCTAGTGAAGGATGTGCGGGTGTTTTTGCGGGAGCCAATGCAGTGGGGGCAGTGTGCGGTGATCTTTGGCCTGCTGCTGATCTACTCCGCCAACCTCCGTAGCATGGGCGATGATTTGCAGAGTCCCTTCTGGCTCGCCGTCATCAGTCATCTGAACCTCCTCGTCTGCTGCCTCGCGCTTTCGACGCTCACGACGCGCTTCATTTACCCGCAGCTCAGCCTGGAAGGGCAGCGCATGTGGATCCTCGGCCTCTCGCCCGTGCCGCTGCACCGAGTGCTGGCGCTCAAACTTCGTCTCAGCGCCGGGGTGCTGGCGCTGCTGATGACCACGCTGGTGTGCCTCTCGGGCATTTCCCTCGGGATACCGTTGCGGCGGATGCTCTTCTTCAGCCTCGCCATGATGATGATGAGCTATGGCCTCACGGCGCTGTCCCTTTCCCTCGGGGCGCTGCTGCCGAATTTTCGCGAGGCGAATCCCGCCCGCATCGTCTCCGGCTTTGGCGGCACCGTCTGCCTCATCGGCAGCTTCATCTATATTTTGCTCGGCATGGCGGCGGTGCTGATCCCTTCGTGGAGCAGCCTCAGTCCGCTTGCCACATCTTCGCCGCCCGCCGATGGGCGCATGGAAACGCTCAGTCTGGGAATTTTGCTCTGCCTGACGGCTCTGGCAGGTGGTGTGCCTTATCTTTTTGCCAAACGGCGCACAAAAAATCTGGATTATCTAAGATATCTGTAATATTTACAGTGGTAAATAGAATTTACCATTATGACCCGCAAGTCTCCCGCTCTCGCTGTCGCCCCCTCGTCTCCTGGTCATCTCGAAGAGGATGTGCTCCGCTTTGATGACGCCCCAGAATTCATGGATTCCTCATCGCTCAACGATGTCGATCACAAGGTCAAAGCGGCTCAGGAGCAGCTCCTTCAGCTCCGCATGCAGCAGGAAGAGATCGAGCGCCAGAAGCTGCATCTCGAAACCCTCCGCGTGAAGCAGGAGCGTTTTGTTTCCGGTAAGCGTGACCTCCTGGAAAAAATCACCCGCTCGGCTGGCAGCGTGGAGCGTGATCTCTACGATGCGCAGAAGCGAGTCGAGGAGCTCAGCGTCACTTATGACGACTTCCGCCGCCATTTAGACATCCTCAAAAGCCTTCAGCCGGAGAAATGGCATCGCAGCCAGGTGGATGAGGAACTCGATCAAGCCCTGGGTGCGATCGAAGACGCTGAGGCGGACTACTCCAAAGGCCTGCGCCGTCTGGAAAGCTTCCGTGTCGTCGAATCCAATCCCATTGCCGCCAGCGTCACGCATGCCGTGAGTCATGCGGAATCGGAGCGCCGCAGCGAAGCCAGCAGCTCCAATCTTTCGCCCTCCGAAGAGATCATCATTTGGCTTCGCCGTGGCTTTGCCTTCACGCTGCCGCTCATCGGAGCGATGCTCCTGGGCCTCATGCTCGCGAAGCTGATGTTCTAATCTTTTCTCCTCAACCTCTCACTCCTCCCGACCATGGCCCTCTTCTCCTCTGGCAATCGCAAGGTGCGCTCACGTCGTCCCAAAACGGCGCAGGAACTCGGCAAGACGCCGTCACCTGATGCGGTGAATCCGCGTCACCTGCGCCGCCGCTCCGAGGAGCTCGGAAAGCAGATTCATCGGCTCGAATGTCTCATCGTCGATGCGCCGCGCCTGCAAAAGGTGCAGCGCCTCGCCACACTCGACACCTTGCCTCCGCTTACCGCGAAGGCTGCTCCACGCGGTCGTCAAAAGATGACGCTGGCCCAGCGCCAGCAGGTGAGTAGCAGCCGGATGAAGCTAGCCTTTGAATGGCTGCTCGTCGGAGCGGGCATTGCTGCCATTGTGGGCTGGCTGAACCAGTGGTTCCATCTTTGGTCGGTTTAAAGCTGGCAGTCGAGTTCTTGCCAGGAATCAAAGCCGCATTACCCTCGCGGCCCCATGCTCCTTTACCGCACCACTTCCGGCATTTTTCTCCAAAACGGCTCCTCCTGGCATCTCGTGCCGGAAACCTCCTGGGATGAACTTTTCAATCGCAGCGGCCTCGCGGCCCATCTGGCTCAAATCGCGGCCTCCACGCCCGCAGTGGCAGCCCCAGCAGCGGAGTCGATTTTGGCTCCCATTGGCCATCAGGAGGTCTGGGCGGCAGGTGTGACTTACTTTCGCAGCCGCACGGCCCGCATGGAAGAATCGAAGGATGCGGGCGGTGGCAGCTTTTACGACCGCGTGTATGCGGCGGAGCGGCCGGAGATCTTTTTCAAGGCCACGCCGCAGCGAGTGGCGCATCCGGGGCAGGCGATGCATCTACGTGGCGACTCCAAATGGATGGTGCCGGAGCCGGAGCTGACGCTCGCGATCAATTCCAGCGGCGAAATCATCGGCTGCACCGTGGGCAACGACCTCTCCTGCCGCGACATTGAGGGCGAAAATCCGCTCTACCTGCCGCAGGCAAAGTGCTTCAAGCTTTGCGCCGCTCTCGGCCCGGCCCTTTTGATCCAAGGCGAGCCTCTCGCGCCCACCACACGCATCCATCTGCAAATCGACCGTGCGGGAGCGGCGGCTTTTGAAGGTGAGACGACGCTGGCCCAGCTCAAGCGCACGCCGTCTGAGCTCGCCGAGTTCCTGTTTCGCGACAACACCTTCCCAACCGGCACTTTCCTCATGACTGGCACCGGCATCGTCCCCGGCGATGAATTCACGCTGAAGAGCGGCGATGTGGTGAAGATCACCATCGACGGCATCGGCACGCTGGTGAATCCGATGGCGTGAGTCCTTCAACAATGCTCCGGTGCCGCGGCAGGGCCGGAGGCGAGTTCGAGGCACACGAGGCAGGCTGCTTCGACGTGCATGTTTGCAGCGCCGACGAAGGTTTCAGCGCTCGAATGCACGGCGGAGGTATCAAAGAGGAGCTTCCACTGGCTTTCTGCGGTGCCAGGAAGGGTGAGATCCGTGCCGGTGCTGCCGCGATTGAAGAGGAGGACGAGGGGGGGCTCGCCCTGCATGCCATCGAGGAGGGCTCCGAAGTGGCAGCGGCGTGGATCATGCCATTCTTCATGGCAGAGCAGGGAGCCATTGCCCTCCAGCCAAGTGACATCACGAAGGCCGGTGACGGGGTTCACCTTGCCATCGAAGTATTCGAGCCGACGCAGCGTGTGGCGGGTGCGGCGGAGATGCAGCACCAGCTTGGTGAAGGCGAGCATGGCCTCGTCGCACTCGGTCCAATCGAGCCAGCTCAACTCGTTGTCCTGGCAGTAGGCATTGTTATTGCCCTGCTGGGTGCGGCCGCGTTCATCGCCGGCATTGATGAAAGGCACACCGGTGGAAAAAAGCAGTGTGGCGATGAGGCTGCGGCGCAGGCGGGCGCGGGTATCGAGGATTACGGGATCTTCGCTGGGGCCTTCGACGCCGCAGTTCACGCTGTGATGGTGATCATCGCCATCGCGGTTTTCCTCACCGTTCGCCAGATTGTGCTTCCGCGAGTAGCTCACGAGATCGAGCAGCGTGAACCCATCGTGTGAGGTGATGAAATTGATGCTCACCAGAGGTGGACGCAATCCGGGGCCGTAGATGTCCTGGCTGCCGCAGAAGCGTTTCGCAAATTCCGCCGTCGTATCGACCTCACCACGCCAGAACTTCCGCACGGTGTCGCGAAACTTGCCATTCAACTCACGCCAAGGGGCGGGAAAAGCGCCGACTTGGTAGCTATCCATCTTCATGATGTCCCACGGCTCGGCGATGAGCTTCACACGAGATAAAACGGGGTCCTGCGCCACGGCGGCGAGGAACGGCGCATGCTGGCTGAAGTGATCGCTCTCATCGCGAGCCACGGTGACGGCCAGATCGAAGCGGAAGCCATCCACATGCATCTCCGTGACCCAGTAGCGCAGGCTGTCGAGCACGAGCCGGAGGCCCGCAGGCCGGGCGGAATCCACCGAATTACCGCAGCCGGTGACATTGAGGTAATGGTGATCCGCATCCTGCCGGTAGTAAGTGGCATCATCGAGGCCGCGGAAGAGCATCGTGGGCCCACGTGGATCACCCTCGGCGGTGTGATTGTAAACGACATCGAGGATCACCTCGATCCCGGCAGCGTGCAGGGCTTTCACCATGCCTTTGAACTCGCGAATCTGCTCCTGAGGATCGTGCGCCGAGGCATACTCGCCATGCGGAGCGAAGAAGCCGAGCGTGTTGTAGCCCCAGAAGTTCGTCAGGCCGCGTTCGAGCAGGAAGGCATCATCGAGATGCGCATGCACCGGCAGCAATTGCACAGCGGTGATGCCCAGCTCACGCAGGTAGCTCGTCACCAGCGGATTCGCGAGACCCGCGTAAGTGCCGCGAAGGTGTGTATGCAGGCCCGGATGCGTCTGCGTGAAGCCTTTCACATGAAGTTCGTAGATCACCGTGTCCTGCCACGGCGTGTGCAAAGGCTGGTCGCCCTGCCAGTCGAAGCTCTCATCCACCACCATGCTTTTCAGCGCCTTCGGGCCGTTGTCTAGGCCGCCCGGTGGATGCATCGGATCGGGCGTGGTGAGCATGTGCTCCGCCGCATCGGGCAGGCCAACGATGCTTCGTGCATAAGGATCGAGCAGCAGCTTCTTCGCATTGAAGCGCAGACCTTTCTCGGGATGCCAGGCTCCCTGCGCCCGGTAGCCGTAAAGCGTCCCCGGAGCCGCCGCACGCACGGTGACGTGCCACAGGTCATTCTCCCCTTTCTGCATGCGGGCGCGACCGATCTCCCGCTTCGCATCCGCCGGATCGTAAAGGCACAAATCCATCGCCTCGGCATGTCGCGAGAAAACCACGAAACGCGTCCCCTCGGACGTGAAGGTCACGCCGGGCGTCAAAGGCTCGGTGGAGGTAAAAGAGACGGGTGGAAGCATGGGGGAGAGGTCAAAAGGTCAAGGCGTCAAAGGGTCAAGGAATCTAGAAAGCAGGCTTTTGACCATCTTGACCCTTTCTTGACGCATCAACCCCACAGCGACTCCGGATACACGCCCTTGTCCACCAGCTCGCGGATGGAGCGGACCACGTCCGGTTTGTCATCCGGGTAGGTCACGCCGAACCACGAGTCGTTCGATTCCAGCACACGCACATCGGCGATGCTGTTCTTGATCAGCGTGTCCACTTCCTTCGGCACATAGCACTCGGCCTTCAGATCGCTGCCGCGTTCCTTCATAAACTCGGCAAAGGCGGCCCGCAGGCGGCCAAAGATGTCCGGCATGAAACCGAAGAAGTTCATCGAGACCACTTCGTTGCCGGTAAGCGGCACAAAAGCGTCCTCCACCTCGCGGTTCTCAGCTCCGGTGGCCGTTTTGAAGATCTTTGTCATCTCCGTCACATCCGCCAGCATGCCATCCGCGCCGCGTGTGCAGACGCCACGAGCCACGCTGCCGTGTTCGGAGAGGGTGTTCCGCAGGTAGTAGCCCACCATCGAGTAGTGGCTCTTGCCATCCGCTGAGCGCGGCATGGTGAGATCGGCGGCGATCTTCGCGTAGGCATCCTGGCCGTAAAAATCGTCCGCGTTGATCATGAGGAAGGGTTCGTTCACCACCTTTTCGGCCGCGAGCAGCGCGTGCGTGGTGCCCCAGGGCTTCGTGCGGCCTTCCGGCAAGGTGAAACCCTCGGGCAGATCGTTCAGATCCTGAAAGGCATAGTCCACGGCGATGCGGCTGGCGAAGCGGGAGCCGATCTGATCTTTGAAAAGCTGTTCAAAGTCCCGCCGGATCACAAACACCACCTTGCCGAAACCGGCGCGGATCGCGTCAAACACCGAATAATCGAGCATCACCTCCCCGCTCGGCCCCATGGCATCGAGCTGTTTCAGGCCGCCGTAACGGCTGCCCATGCCGGCAGCGAGGATCAAGAGAGTGGGTTTCATGCGTGGTGGTTGGGGAAGGAGAGCGCAAACTGTCCGCTCGGGCGGAAGGGGTTTCAAGTTTCAAGAAGGTTAGCCAGGAAACTTGAAACGACCGGCCCCGGCGGTATGGCGATGGGAAAACCATGCTGACCTCCTTCATTCCTGTGCTCGACGCCCTTCCGCAGCGGAAATCGCCGCTCATGGAGCGTTTTGCCGCGATGCTGGAGCCGAAAGCCCCAGCGCAAATCGAGGCGATGGCCCACGAAAGCCGCCAGATCACCCGGCGGAATTTCGGACGCACCATGCGGCTGTTTGCCCCGCTCTACGTCTCGAATGAGTGCGTGAACAACTGCTCCTACTGCGGCTTCTCGCGGGACAACAACGCCATCCTCCGAGTCACGCTCACCATGGATCAGGTCATCCGTGAGGCGCGGCACCTGCTTGATCAGGGCTTTCGCAATATCCTCCTCGTGGCTGGCGAGCATCCGCGCTTCGTGAGCGATGGTTACCTGGAGGAGTGCATCCGGGCGCTGCGTGATGTGGTGCCCACCATCGGCATCGAAGTGGGACCGATGGAAGCGCCCGAGTATGAGCAGATGGTCAAAGCGGGGGCGGAAGGCCTTGTCGTTTATCAAGAGACCTACGACCGCGTCGTTTACGAGCAGATGCATACTGCCGGGCCGAAGAAGGATTTCGACTGGCGGCTCGCCTGCCCGGAGCGCGGTTACGCGGGCGGTTTTCGACGCATCGGCATTGGAGCCTTGTTTGGACTGAGTGACTGGCGTCTGGAGGCGCTGCGGCTTGCTGCGCATCTGGAGCATCTTTATAAGCACTGCTGGAAGTCGAGCTTCACCGTGGCTTTTCCGCGTCTGCGGCCTGCGGCGGGAGGTTTCAAGCCGATGACCGACTTTCCTGATTGGGCGCTGGTGCAGACGATCTGTGCTTTCCGCCTCACTTTTCCTGAGGTCGGCATTGTTTTGAGCACGCGTGAACCGGCTCCGCTCCGCGATGCACTGGCTCCGCTCGGCATCACCATGATGAGTGCTGGCAGCCATACCGAGCCGGGTGGCTACACCGGGGCGGGAAGCGATGATTTGCATCTCACCGTTCGTGGTCGCCGCGTCGAACTGGAAGCCACCACCGGCCGCACGCGGGCGGAGGGCCAGTTCGGCATCGCCGATGAACGCAGCCCGCAAGGCGTGGCCGAGATGCTGCGTGCTCGTGGCCTCGATCCCGTCTGGAAGGACTGGGACCCGGCGATTCTTTCGGCTTGAGGTGGCATTGAATCATCCGCTTGCGATGCAGCGAGCCTCTGAATACAATCAGACGCATGAGTTACACAGACATCCAAGCCCAGGTATCGCTGCTGCCACTTGAGGACAGGAACCAACTTTCTCGCTATCTGACGGCGCTTGAGACGGAAGATGAGCTGCGAGTGCTCCTCTCTCAGCGGATGCGGGCGATGGATGCGGGGCGCTCGGTTTCTTTGGATGCGTTCAAAGAAAAGCATGAGCAGCTTGAAGCAGAAGGAAGCTGAGTGATGCACCTCAAGGTCATCATCGACGCAAATCTCGCCGAGTCTCTCTGGCAGCTTCCAGCCCGCTCCAGACGGGAGATTATCGACATCTTTGAAAAGCTGGCTTTCCACCCTTTGTCGGCAGTTGAGGATCAAATCCGTGCCACGGACGGGCGCATGATTTATCGCACCAAGTTTAACCGCTGGCGGGTTTGTTTCTGGATCGATGGACCGGTGGATGAACTCAGGATTGTCGAAGTGTCTCGTGCTAGGTGAGGATTGCAGAAGTGAATGCGGCACAGGCTTTGCTGAATCAGTCATCAGTTCGGCGCACGATTCGACATAAATCCGCCATGATTTCGCACAGAGGAGGTTCGTATCTAGGCGTATGAAAGACATGATTTCTGGATTCTCCCGTCGTGAGATGTTCGCCCGTGCGGGCGGCGGTTTTGGCATGCTGGCTTTCGCTTCGATGTTGGAGGCGGCGGAGAATCCTTTTGCGCCGAAGGTGCCGATGCAGGTGGGAGGGAAGGCGAAGTCCATCATTTGGATTTTCACCAATGGCGGGCCGTCGCAGGTGGATACTTGGGACTACAAACCGGAGCTGGCGAAGCGGGATGGGCAGACGTTGGAGGGTTTTGATCCGAAGACGGGCTTCTTTCCGGGGGCGGTGGGCGGGCTGATGAAGTCGCCGTTTGAGTTCAAGCAGCACGGGCAGAGCGGAACGTGGTGCAGCGATCTGTTTCCGAAGACGGCGATGCATGTGGATAAGATGTGCTTCATCCACAGTTGCTGGACGGGATCGAACAATCACTCGCCAGCGCTCTTCATGATGAACACGGGGACGACTCGCATGGGCTACCCATGCGTGGGGTCATGGGTGAATTACGGCCTCGGCAGTGAGAGTGATTCACTGCCGAGCTTTGTGGTGATGAGTGATCCGCTGAATCGCGGTTTGCCAAAAGGCAGCGCGGCGAACTGGGGCGCGGGCTTTTTGCCGAGTGTGTATCAAGGAACGTGGCTGAAGCCTTCGGGAGCGCCCATCGACAATCTCGCGGTGCCTGCGTCGCTCACGCCGCAGCGTCAGCGGGCACAGTTGGACCTCATGGCGAAGCTGAACCGGCAATCGCTCGGTGAATCGGCCATCGAGAGCGAATTGAATGCCCGCATGGAGAGCTTTGAGCTGGCTTATCGCATGCAAACCTCGGCGCCGGAGGCTTTTGCGATCAAGGACGAGCCGGAGCACATCCAAAAACTCTACGGGGTGAATGAGAAGCATTGCGGTCACTTTGCCACGCAGTGCCTCACGGCGCGGCGCATGGTGGAGCGTGGCGTGCGCTTCATCCAGATCTACAGCGGCGGCATGGAGAATCAGCAGAGCTGGGATGGTCACAAGGACATCCTCGGCAATCATCGCGGCTTCGCCAATGAGAGCGATCAGCCGGTGGCGGCGTTGATCAGCGATCTGGAGCAGCGTGGGCTGCTGGATCAGACTTTGATCATGTGGGGCGGTGAGTTTGGGCGACTGCCCATCGCGCAAAAAGGCGCGCAGCCGGGCCGCGATCACAATCCGCACGCTTTCACCGTCTGGATGTGCGGCGGCGGTGTGAAGGGGGGCTATCACCACGGTGAATCCGATGAGATCGGCTTCAAGGCGGCCATCGACAAAGTCAGCGTGCATGATTTGCACGCCACCATCCTCGCCGCGGCGGGACTCGATCACGAGCGGCTCACCTTCAAGTTCCAGGGCCTCGATCAAAAGCTCACCGGTGTGGAGAATCCGAAGGTGGTGAAAGCGGTGTTTGCCTGAGAAAGGCTCAGCGTGCGAGCTTGAGGAAAGCCAGCTCTTCATTGAGGAGCAGGCCTTCCGGCACCTTTTCGGCGATCTGGAATGCTTCGGCAGGTTTGCCACTGGTGGCAAGCAGGCCGCTGAGGACGGCACGTTGACCAGCGGTCATGCCTCCAGCGGCGGGAATGCGGGCGACGTGGCGGGTGATGGCGTCCTTGTCTTTAAAACGAAAGGCGGCAAGAGCTTCGAGGAGGCTGACAGGGATGCGTCCTTCGGCGGAAGCTTCGGTCGAGAGAATATCCGGCTGGCGTTTGAGGGCGGAGATATCCACCGTCTCCATATCCTGGCCGAGGAGGAGGCGGAAGTAGGTGTGTTCATCTGCATAGGCGGGATTGGAGGGATTGAGCTCCTCCAGCTGGCGAGTGGCATCAAGGAGCGCTTTTGAGTTCGCTGTGAGGGTGGCAAGACCACGAATCTTCTGTAGGAAGGTGCTTTTACGATTGGGCACTGTTTTGACGAGGCCCTGGTAGGCCTCCAGGGATAGATCCGGCATTTCGAGACGAGAGGCAAGGGCGGCCGCGAGTTCGAGTTCCTCGTTTTCGCCGTTGTTGATGGCGGAGCTGACAGCGAAGGAGATGAGGTGGCGGGCTTCGAGGAGGTCAGGCTGGAGGTGGCTCTCAGCATCCGCCAGCCAGAGAGTGGCGAGGGTGTTGGAGACCGGCGGGCGGCGCTCTTTGAGCAATTTTTTGAGATCCTGCCAGCGTCCCTGGCCCACGAGAGCTTTCACGATGGCGGTGTAAAGGGGGCGGGAGCTAGCGGCTAGGTTCGGAGGGATAAGAGCGAGGAGGCGGGCATGCTCGCGGTGTGTGGAGAGCCAGGCGGCCATTTCGATGAGGGTGCCGTTTTTTTCTGTTTCGAAGCGGTTGATCTCGTGGAGGATCAGCCCCTCACGCTGCTCGGGAAAGAAGCGGATGAGAGCGCTGACGGCGTCGAGGCGGATGGCGAGGTTTGCATGTGGATGTGCCTCGATGATGGGGAGGAGGCGTTTTGCCTCCTCAGCGGTGAGGCGAACATCACGGAGGATGGCCTGTGAGGCGGCGATGCCGACGGGAGGTGGGAGCTGGCAGAGATCCCACAGCTCTCTCCAGGCCTGCTGACGCAGCTCGGGGAAGGCGTTGCGGCTGTTTTCAATGGCGAGCTGGAGACGGGCATCGGGGGAATCCTTATCGAGCAGGCGGGATTGGCGGGAAGTGGCCGCCGCCGCGGTGTTTTTGCCTTCGGCGGTCTGGAGCCTAGCGAGCATGGCAAGGCCTTCCGAGGTCTCCGAGGTACCTGGCGGCAGCGCGCCATACACACGCCGTGCTTCATCCACGCGGCCGAGATCGAGCAGGCAGAAACCATGAAGCAATTGCTGCTCTGCACTGAGCGTCTGCTTCGTGGCGAGCAAGCGGAGGTGGTAAGCTAGCTCGCGGCGGTCTCCTTTGACCAGCTTGAGGTAAGTGATGATGGCCCGCAGCACCTCGGGCTCCTCGGGGGAAAGGTTTCGTGCTTCGATGAGTTCGGCGATGGCATGGCCCATGTTGTCCTCTTCCATGGAGGCGATGGCTTCACGGGCATGCGAGCGTGCCCAGGCATCCCGAATGGCATTCTTCGCCGGAGTCCAAGCGAGAACTCCTCCAATGACGGCCACGACGGCGAAGATCAAGATGACGCTGAAATTTCCGAGCAGAGGAATTTTCGGCCGCTGAAACTCGACGGGCGTCTCGTTTTGGGGTTTGAATTCGAAGGACATGGCGGGAGAGAATGACAAAAGGGGTTACTCAGCACCGCCACGACGTTTTTTTTCGTCGTCACCTTCACCGCCACCGTAGCCGAGGACTTCGACGGTGATGATGGAGGGGGGTTGAGAATCTTGTTTGGTCTCCTGATCCTGCTTGGAGGCCTGCTGGGCGGCGGGAGAGTTGCTCGTGGCCGCTCCGGCCGCTGCCGCGCTGGCGAGGCCGCCGAGTGCCGGGGTGGAAACGGCGGGCGCGGAGGGTGCTCCGGCACTCGCTCCGCCTACAGCGATGTTGCCAGCATTCAGCACGACGGAGGCCGCGATGTTCAGGTTTCCCGTGGCGCGGATACCGGCGTCACCGGCATCCACCGCGCCGATGGGGGCGATGAGATCGACATTGCCCGGACGCACACCGGCGACGGTGGCGAGCACGCCGATGCCGCCACCCGTGGCGAGGCCGGCGAGGTCCGTGGCGACGGCGGCGCTCTGCGGATCAATGATGACGCGGGTGGGCGGGGCGGACTGGATGGTCTTGGAGGAAGAGCCAGCGGCGATATTGCCCACGGTGGACCAGATGCTGATGTCACCACCGCGGAGGGTGAAGATACGGGAGATGCCGATGCTCACATCGGAATCGGCAAAGACGGAGATATTGCCGCCGGACTCCGTGATGATGCCGGGAGGGGCGAGCGGGGAGCCGATGACGGTGGAGGCGAGCTGGAGACCGCCTGCGGGGGCGAGGATGGAGATATTGCCGCCGCTCTTGGTGCGGACGAAGCGTGCTTGGGTCTGGATGCTGCCGTCGAAGGCATAGCCAGGGATGGGGCGGTCTTCGGCCTTGATGAGGTCAATGCCGGGCGTCTCGATGGGGCGGGGGCCGACGAACATTCCTTCTTTCAGCTTATCATCAGCGCGGAAGAGCGTTTGGATGGCCTCGTAGCCAGCTCGGTAGGTGTTCACATCCGGGCTGTCGGGATTGTTGCGGTCTCGGCCTGCATCGCGGAGGGCGAGGAAGTAGAGAGCCATGGCGATCTGGTCACGCTGGGCAGGGGTGAGGGCGGGATCGTCGAGGTTGATGGAGTTGGAAAGGATGGTGCCTGTTGCATCAGGCGTTCCGATCTTGATCTCTGCGGGTGTCTCTCCTGGTGGAGTATAAGGTCTCCAGACAACGGGCGCGGATGGATCTGCGTCTTCAAACAACATGCTCGCAGGAAGCCCACGCAGGCCATCACTCTGCAGCATGGTGGCGAGTTCGGCGAGGTAGCGGCGGCCAGCGAGTTCGTACTTGGGGGCAGGCGGCTTCACAGGAGTGGTCGAGCCAGGTAGAAAGCTGTAAGGCAGGACATCCTGGTCATACTGGATGGCATAAATGAAATCTGCGACCTTCGCGTTCGAACTGCCGAAGCCAGAGGAGACACCTCCCATGCCTGCCGCGAGGATGATGTCTGCACCGGAGAAGGGCAGGGCGGGATTGCGCCCGTTGCCGATGCTGTTGATACCGGTGCCAGTGCCGTCCGTATTGTCTGGGCCGGTGCCGAGGTTGAGGTCACGACCTGCGAGGACCTGGAGGGTGCCGGGACCGCTGATCTGGATATCGCCGTTTTTGGGGATTTGACTCGTCGCAGGGCTGTTGCCGGGCAAGGAGGCGGCGGTGCGCAGGGCGGAGTTGGCGTTGTAGGCCACGAGGTCACGACCGGAGGAGACGGTGGAGAGATCGCTCTCACGGAGGTTTTGGATGTAAAAGGCGATGTCCGTGATGTCACGCCCGGCGAGGATGCTGGCTTTTTTGGGGGAGAAGAGCTGCAGGCCGGAGATGTCTCCGCCAAGGGCGCTGAGGCGCACAGGCTGGGTGTCCGCCGCGTGGAGGCCTTTGAAATGCAGGGACTGCTTCACCTGGAGAGAGGCGTAGATGCCGGTGGTGGAGCCGGACTCCGTCAGCAAACTGTCGAGGGCGGCCAGGAAGGGTGTATCACTGGTGACTTGGGCGGCATTGTTGTTTAAGTTTAACGGGACACTCGGATTGAAGTAAGTCTCGTAGTAGGCGAGGGGGGTGAGCGGACCGTAGATGGAGGCGGGATCGGCATCAGAGACATTGATGGAGGAGGAGGCCCAGGCGGTGGTCTGCTGGCCGGTGATGAGCGTTTCAGAAACACCGGTGGGGGCCAGGCCGAGGACAGAGCCTGCGGCGAGCAGTTCGAGTGTGCCGGTCGGAGAGGGGGAAAGGGTGACGTTCCCGATCATGGTGATATCCCCGGCAAAGGCAGTCGCTTGGAGGGTGCCAGGCATAAGCGTGCTGAGCGTGGTGCTGAAGGGGGAGACCGAAGTCTCCACCAAGCGAAGCCAGGGCTGGAAGTAGGCGGCGTTATTGAGTGTCGGCGTGAGCACGTTGAGCATCCAGATGCCCAGCATACTGTCTGTAGCCGGAGAGTTCGGGGTGGTGGCGGCCTGGCGGAAGGTGACATCGCCACCAAGGGAGGTCACACGCACGGCGGAATCGGTGCCGTAAGTACTGAAGTAGGTTTTGTACCAGTGCTTGTTGTTCAGGCCCTGCGGGAGCAGCATGGTATTGGCCACGGGGCCGATGAGAGCATCTCCTCCAGCGCGGATATCCAGGCTACCACGGCCGAGGAAGAAGGTGGTGGGCAGCCAGCTCTGCACCGGGTGGATGACAGGCACGTTGGAGAGATGCCCGAGCGATGGAGAGCGGGTGGCATTGGTGGTCACCTCGTTGCCGGCGATGAGGGTGGCGTCTCCGCGCTCGACGTAATAAACGCCGCCATCGATATTGTTCCCGGCAATGATGGTGACATCCCCACCGCCCATTTCGAGGAGGGTAGCGGCGCTCGGCGTGCCACTGGCGGCGCGAGCATTGGTGGGCGCATGAGCACTGACGTTTTGCACATCACGGCCTGCTTCGAGGGTCACATGGCCCCCGCCGAGGGTGGCCACGCCATCGAAGAAATTGCTGAAATCAACCCACCAACTGGTGCTTGTGGAGGAGTCAGTGATGGTTCGTCCTGACGCGGCCACACGGGTCACGCCATAGACGCCTGCCGGATTGACATAACCACGGCGCTGGAGCCAGTTGTTTGGAAGCTGGCGGGAGGAGTCCGCAATTAGATTGCCCCCGGAGTCACGGGTGTAATGGACGATATCGCGGTCGCTCGAGATGCGTACATTGCCACCAGCCAGGCTGTAGTGTGCATCATAGGGCTGTTGGAAGACTCCGACCTGGGAACTCTGTGCAGGGCTATTGGTGCTGGTTCGATTGACCAAAGGGCGCACAAAATCGTTCGTGGCAAAGACGGTGGTGATGTTGGGGACGGAGACACCGGCCGTGTAGATGGTGGCGAATTGGTTGAGGAGCTGGACATCCTGACCGGCGCTGATTTCGATGTCACCGGTGCCGGTGCGGATGACCTGGAAGCGGTTCGAGACGGTGGGAGAGCCTGTTGTCGCCGCGTTGTTGCTTGGGTTGATCGCCAGACGAGTAAGTGCCGAAAGGCCAGGGGAAGGATTCGATCCTGCGCTGGTGGGGATGGCTTGCGCAGCGTCTTTGCCGAGCAAGAGCGAGCCTGGGTTCGTCGTTTCACGGAAATTGGTGGCGCTCACGTCAGCACCCGCACTGAGGCGGTAGTTCCAGGATTGGGAATTGACTGGCAGCGTGGTATTCGGCGTGCTGAGCGTGCCCATCCACATGCGTTCGACGAGCGGTCCTGAGGTGGCGAGGGTGAAGCCGTCACTGAGGGTGTTGTAGAATTCAAGATTGCCACTGGCTCGCAGGGTGAGGGTGCCTGGGGCATTCTTGGGACCGTAGCGGAAGGTGGCGAGGTTCCAATCTGCCAGCGCAGCGGAGGTGGGGGTGCCGAGGGAGATATTGCCGCCGCTATTGATGATCTCCACGCCGGGTTGGAGGACAGAGACGGATTGGATGGAGGTGTTTCCACCGAGCAAGCGAGTGAACATGGCGTTGTGGTTTGCCATGAAGCTGGTGTTGTTGTTGTGGATCGTGGTCGTGTTGAGCGTCTCACCCGAGATGGCGGCGGCACCGGCGCGGAGGAGCGCATTGCTCTGATTGTAAGTGTAGGTGCGGAAGCCTTCGATCTCGATGCTGGAGGCATCGATGAAGGTGCCAGCGATGGGATCAATATTCAGGTCGTCGAAGGTGGTCTTCTGCTGGGCGCGGAGGTGGACTTTGCCACTGAACTGGCCGCGGAAGGCGCTGGAGGTCGTGAGGCTTTGATCACCTGCGATTTTGGAGGTGACGCCAAGGTCAAGTGTAGAACCAGAGGCGAGGGAAATGCTTCCTGTGCCGGTGGATTCGATCCAAATGGCACCGCCCTTGCCTGCGCTGTCAAAGTTTTGACCTCGGACGGTTAGCGTGGAGCCGCTGGCAAGTGTGACGCCGTCCCTGGCGATGAGGTCGATCCGGCCGCCCGTGCTGCCGGCGGCATTGATGGTGCCGTTGACGGTGATGCTGCCCTGATCCGTGCCAAGCAGGAAACGGCGGGCGTTCACAGTGTCATCGACGCTGACACTGCCGGAGCGCACACGAAATTCCCGGCTTTGATTGAAGGAGCCTGTGTTCAACCTGTCATTCAGTGAGGCGAAATCCGCTAGGCTGCCAAAGTCCATTTCAACCGAGCCTGAGCTGCCGCCAACTCCCGCCTGACCGAGCAGGGAGGGGTTGAAAGTCTGCGTTCCATCCGCTTGCGTTTGGAAGATGAGATTGCCCGCGGTTTTGATCTGGAGAGTGCCCGCGTCTCCGGCCTGTGCAGGGGCGGCGAGGTTCACGACGGCGCGGGAACCTAGCACCACGTTTCCGGCGACGGCGGTGAGGGAGATTTCTCCGGCATCCGTGTAGCGTGTGGCGTCAAAGAACTGCTGTGCGGCGCCGCCAGCGTCCACGCGGGAGCCGAGAATCGATCCATCGGTCATGGTTTGATCGGCGAGCTCGAGATCACCGTTGCGGGCACGGAGGGTGATGAGGCCGCTGGGGAGCAAAAGCTGCGTGCTGGTGGTGAGGGATGCTCCTTCGAGGGTGAGTTTGGCTCCGAGGCCGAGGTTGGTGGCCGTGGCGGTGGTCTGCGGACGTTGCAGCACGAGGTCACCGCCTGCCTGGATGCCGTGCGAGGCATTTCCCAGCGCAGCGATGAAGGGCGTGACTACCTGCACATTCGCCTGAGCACGGAATGAGCCACTGTCCTGTGTACGCATGCCCAACGCAGAGACGAGGCTGACGCTGCCGAACTGGTTCACTGCCAGGGTGCCTTTCCCAAGGGTGATGGTATCCGCTGTAAAGCTGAGGCTGCCCGTGGTCGGAGTAATCGCGCCGGTGCCAGTTCCATTCGCACTGTTATCGAGGAGTAGCGTTTTCGCGTTCACTGTCACCGAAGCGGCTCCCTGATTGAAGCCGCGAATTTCACCTGCATGGAGTTCCAGGGCGCCGGTGGAGGCAAATGAGCCGGTACCGTAAAAATCGATCGAGGAGTAGCTGAGCAGTGAAAGTGAGCTGGAGGCCTGCAAAGCCGTCAAGAGAGTTCCACCCAGCACGAGGCCAGCATTTGGCTGCAAGGCACCTGGATTGGCGAGCTGGAGGCTGATGCGTCCACTGCTGAGCTGATTGGCCGTGGCGGTGATTTGGGTGGTGATGTCGAGCGTGGTGGCATTCGTCGAGTCGAGTGTGACGGTGCGGCCGGAGATCGCCGCATTGGCACCGATGGTGAGCGAAGGTAGTGCGGAGGTGGTGACGCCACTGCGGGAGGTTTGTGCACCGGGGACTCCGCTCACACGGACCAGTGCTCCATTGCCGCTAAGCACAAAGGTGTCAGCGGAGATTTGGGGGCCGGTTTGCGGATCGATCTGTTGCAAAACGGAGCCGCTGGTGATGGTGAGATTTTGTGTGGCAGCCAGCAGGATGTCAGAGCCGGTGAGGGGCGAGCCAGGATTGTCGAGCGTCAGATTGGTGGTGCGTACGTTCACGGCCGGGCTGCTGGTGTTGCCGGAGCGTTCCCCGCCGATGAGGAGGCTCTCGGCATTCCAACCGCTGAGCAGCGCGGCATTCAAAACGAGTTTCCCAGGCTGTGCAGGTGTTCCGGGAGCGGCGATGACGATGTCCAGCGGGCTGCTGATGTCCACACGACCGCCGCGTCCGCCAAGAGAGCCGGTGGCGGTGAGGTTACCTGCCAGTTGCATGGCCTGGACGGCTCCCAGTAGAGTGTAGCCACCATCCACGGGCGTGCGGGTAATGGGGAGTTCCAGACGCTGCTGAGCCGCCGGGATGAAGGTGCTGGCCTGATAGTCCGCATACTCGGCCCTTACTTTGACGACTCTCTGGGGAGCGATCTCAAAGGACGAATAAACGCGGTTCGTTACGGCAGGGTTCAGGCTGTTGAAGAGGAAGCCACTGGTCTGCACCGCGCCGCCGGGCTTCACAAAGGAATCGACCGGCGTGCCGTCCACTGGAGTGATAAGCAAAGCGCCGGGCAGTAGGGCATAGCGGGCGGGGAGCAGGGTGTAAATACCTTCCGCGAGTAGCCCGCTGCCTTTGAGGAAGATGCGGTCACCGATGTTCAGAGAGTCGTTCACATAGCCTGCATCCCCGCCCAGGTTGTTGGCGAAGAGTCCGGCGGAGGCAAAGGGTGCATAGGGGGCGATGGAGGAACCGTAGGATGGCATCACGGCAAAGCGGCCCTCAGAGGCTAGGATGTCAGCCGTGCCGCCATTTCCTTGCACCCAGCGGTAACCGTAAAGCTCGCCACCGCCGCGGATGTCGATGGTGGAGCCTGCTTCGGTGATCACTTCGCGAGCGGTGGTGCGGATGGAGCTCTGCGGGGCACCGGTGCTGGTGATGTCAAAGCCGGTGGGATCGATCCAGTTCGTGCCGTCTTTGATGAGGCCATAGGGAATGGACACACCCGTGCCAGTTCGCGGATCGATGGCCGAGACGGAAGTGTTGGAAGCGGCGGCCAGCGTGACCTGCTGCGTGACGGGCACATTCGTGTTCGTCACGAGACCCCGCGGCGCGGTACCAGTGCCGTCCCAGCCGAGGCGGATGCTGCCAAAGGGGGCGCGGAGTGTGCCGCCCTGAGTGATGGAGGAGGCAAAGAGGTTCAGGCGGCCGCCTGCGGAGAGCGGCAGGGCCGGAGTGGCACTGGAGGGGAGGATGGTAATGGAGCCGGTCCGGGCGGAACCGCCATCCACATAATCATAGGCGGTCAAAGTGAAGGTGGAGGCCGTCACCGGATAGATCTGGCCCGCCGTGAGGGTGAGGTGGCCGGCGATATCGAGGTAACCACTGCCGCGAAGTTCCTGCCGGGCCGTGATCGACGCATTGCCGATGCCCTGGAGAGAGAGGAAACCGGTATCGATGAGGTCCGCCTCCACCTCCAGCCTGCCGGTGCCAAACAGCGGGCTGAAGTAGCTGGGCCGTTCGCCCGTGCCGGGTTCATCCACGACGAAAGGATTGATTAACTCCTCATCACGCGTGGGTTTTCCGAGCGAGGTGCCCAGGGACACATAGCTGGAGGTTAGTTTCACCAAATTCGAGGCTGAGAGGACGCCGCCGGTGGCGATTTGGAGGTAGCCGGCGGATTGCAGGCTCACGGGGCCGTTGAACTGTACATTGCCTTTCAGGCTCAGGCCCTCAAAGCCGCCCGTCTGGAAAGCATCCACGCCAAAATAACCGCGTCCTGTGAGGGTGCCGAGCGTTTGGCCCACCAAAGACTGGCCGGGCAAGAAGATCGGATTGGCGAAGGCAGACATGCTGGCCGCCACGAGGAGAGAGATTTCCTTGTCGTCGATTTCCGCGCCGGGCGGCACAAAGCGGCCGGATTCGACCTTTAGACTACCGCCGCGAGCATCGGCAGCTCCAGCACGGCCGAGAAGGGTGGCCTGGGTGTGGAGAAAATCTCCGCCTTTCAGGCTGACCGCCCCACCATGGCTGGCGACGAGCGTCGGCACGCTGATGGTCGGCCGGATGAGCTGGCCGCTACTGGACAAATTGGCGATCTGCTGCCCCACTTCCTCGGGCAGCAGGTCGAGCACCGCGCTCGTACCAGATACGTCCAGCAGTGCTCCGGCCTCGGCGATGATGTTTCCCTCCACCTGGATCGTTCCGCCGTCATGCACGGTGCCCACCCGGCGGCCAAAAGCATCAAATTGATACAGCGTCCTGCCCGTGGCGAGGAGCCGGCTGCCAGAACCGAGGTGCACGGTGGCACGACCCGCCACCGGATCGGCATTCTCATTAAAGCGAGCAGAGCCGTGGATCGTGATGGTGCCCGCAGGAGCGGAGATTTCCCCGAGTGCGGCGACTGTCTGCGCATGGAGGGTGACGCTGCCCAGCGCATCCGTGACGATGCGGGTACCCGCGTCCATGACGACATCGCCTCGCACCTTGAGGACCGTGTTGTTGATGAAATTCTGTACACCTGGTGCTTCGAAGCGGAGAGAGCTGGTGTCACGGTAACCCTCCGGGTTGAGCACGCGGGCGATCTCGATCTGGCTGAGGCCGCTGTCGAGGGCCACACTGGCCTGCAAGGTGGTCACCACGGGATTGATGACAGCGCCGCCCGTGATCCACACGGCGGGGGCGAATTGCGAGGCATCTCCTCCAGGACTGATGTCCGTGCCGATGCCGTGCATCACAAACTTCGAGAAGCCGCCGGTGCTGAAAAACTCCGGTGCCAGCAGCAAGGTGCCGGGATGCACCGCCGCTCCGCCTACCTGGATCGTGGGGGCCTGCAAGGTCATGCTGCCGCCATGCCCGCCAGAGAAGCCTTGCAGCGTCCCTGCCAGTAACAGTGATCCGCCACCTAGGGAAGTGATGAGAGGATCATTTCCCGCCAGGATGGTCAGGCTTCCAGCGTCGTCATAATGCATCGTCCGGTCGGCAATCAGGCCGCCGGAGACATCCAACAAGCTCCCCGCTAGGATTTCGACGGTGTGACCTTGAAGGCGGATCACGCCGCCATCCGTGGTGCTACCACTGCCGTTGATCGCGTGTGGCACGGTGAGCGGGCTTGGAGCATCAGCGCGGTCATTGATGACGAGACCGGCGGTGTTCAGCACAGCTCTAGTTCCGATCCGCACATGGCCGCGGGTGGCGTTCAACGGCGGGACGGGCATGTTAGGCCTCAAGGAGGCAATCAGCTCCGTCGTAAATGGGGAGATTTCCCAGGATTTGAGGTCGATGTTGCCGGACGGGGCAAGGATGGATCCTTCGATGGTCACATTGGCACCGTGCAGCTTCACCGAGCCGGCAGCGGTGGTTCGCAAGGTGGTTCCAAATGGCACGGTGATATCACCATCCACATTGACCACGCTCAACGAGCTGAAGCCCTGCGTGGAAGTCAGCGCTGGGGTGAGGATGACGGAGTCTTTGCGGTCTTGGCGTAGTGCCAGCGGAATGCCGGCTCCATCAAGCTCAAAAGGCGCTGCCGCAGTCAGGCCCGCCGCACCGTCCCGGATGGTGACCGCGGGTGGAGTCGGGGAGAAAAACGGCAGGACCAAGGGGGAGCGCACTGCCTGCTGAGCTTGCCAGGAGAGAGAGAGGGAGCTGGTCTGTGGGGCTAGACCGAGCTGCTGGGGGCCGATGACCGTGCCGCCACTCAGCGTGCCATCCAGCGCCATGGAAGGTGCCATGATGGAAATACTACCTCCATTCCCGCCCATGACGTGAGCGGCCTCTGAGCGCGTGTTACCGCTAAAAACACCGGAATTGGTCGTGGTGGTTCCCCAACGCGGATCGGTGCTACTGTTGCTGCCCGTGTAGATACCGTCATATACGACCGAAGGATCGGCTCGGGCGATGTCCACTGGCTTGCCATTGGCTCCCAGGAGTGTCGTGCTGACTTCGGCCGCAGCAAACTCTTGGTAGCCGCCGCTCACATTGACGCCCGCGCCCTCCTGCATCACCACGGACTCGCCCGCTTGAATGGAGACTTGGCCACCCGATACGGTGAGCTGACCCACGTTACGCTCGATCACGCCGAGGTAGCCGCTCAAATTTGCCAGCGGCGTGCCATACCAAGTGGAACCATCGGCGCGGGTGCCACTTTCCCGCATGTCCACGCGCACCGTCTGTCCCCGGAGATTGCTGTTGCGCTGCAAAGGCGTATCTGCCAGCTCCGCCGCACGGAGTCCCACATCAAGAATGTATTGCTCCACGCTCGCGGCGATACCCGCCGAGCCAGCCACGTTCACTACCGCGCCTCGGTCCAGATACACCTGGCCGCCTGCCAGCACGAAATCCTGAAGGGTCTCGATAGACGGCACCACATCCCAGATACCCGCGCTCAAGGCCACTTTGCCACCGGGTGCATAGACGACGGAACCGGCACCGAGATGCACCGCGAGTCCGCGCATGTTCACCTGCGATTTGAGGGCCAGCTCCGTGCCGACGACCTTGAGGCTGCTGTTATACTCCGGCAGTACCTGGATCACGGAATCTGCGGCCGTTCGCACGACGCCCGTTGAAACGCCCGTGCCGCTTTGATAGACGAACGGTCCTCCAGACCGCGGCTCCGCCGGATTGTAGAACGTGTTGGAAACCGCGTTGTAATCGGCCAGCAGATCCACCCGGCCGTTCAGCGCGGCCGAGGTGGTGCTGTGAATGAATCCGTTTTGGTTTACATTTTTGCCCGCGACGACCACGCTGCCTCGCTCGGAGGCGATGAAACCGTTGTTCGTGGCCGTGCCGCCATAGGCACCCACCTTGCCGACATAGACATCCAGGCCGCGCAGGCTCGGATCATCGCTGCTGTGGGCATCGTAACCGACCTCCATGCCTGCGGCCAGGATCGTCTGGCCGTCTGGCGTGGAGATGCTGCCGTTGTTGGTGACGTTTGGGCCGATGAGTGCCACGCGACCGCCCACATTGGCGGAACTGGTAGGCGCGGTGATCTGCGCTCCGCGCTGCACCGTGACGTTGCCGATCTTGCCGTACGCCGTCGCAGTGACGGGAACGTCCGGTGAGGAAAAGAGGAACTCGGAGTCTGGGTTGTTGAGCAGGCCGTTGGTGACGAGCGTCTGGTTGATGGGCAAAGCGGAGGCAGTGAGGGAGCCGGTGTTCACCTCGCTGGCACCGCCGAAGATGATGCCGTTTTGATTGATCAAATACACCTGGCCCTGAGCTTCGATACTGCCGAGGATCTGCGAGGGATTGCCACTGGGATCGGTGATGCGGTTGAAGGCGATCCAGCTTGCGGCATTGGAGCCGCCCGCACTTTGATCGAATTTAACGGTGGTCTGGCGACCGACGTTGAAGGTGTTCCACTCCAGCATGGCCTGCTGCTGCGTCTGCTGGATGTTCACGATGGCACGGGCGTTTTCCATCGACTGCGTGGGATTGTTTGCACCACTGGAGCTGTTGAAATCCAGGCCGCCGACTCCGAGGCCATCGGGCACATCGGGTAGCGTCATGCCGGGGAAATTGGGATTCGCTCCCGCATTGTTCATCGTGGCGGCGGCGGCACGGGCGGCATCCTGCATGTTCTGCACCGCATCGAGGGCCAAGGTGTTGCGCGTGAGCATGTCCTGCGCGGCGGCTCGTGCATGGGAGGCAGCGGCGGCGGCATTCACGCTGTTGGCATTGGCGGCGCTGGCATCCGCAGGTACACCCGCAGCACCTCCTGCGCCGCCAAGCGTGTTTCGAGTGAGCATATCCGCCATCACAGCCTGCGGTGGCAGGATGATGAGGAGGATCATGAAGTGGGCGATGATGCGTTTGGCGATCATGAAAGGGGGGGGAAAGGGTTAGGGGCGGGCTAGCTTTGACAGCGCGACCCCATCCAAAGCGACAGGGTGATTGCGCAACATTTCCGTCACATAAGCCTGCATGTTGGCACGCGCCTTTTCAGCACGGAGCCGGAGCGTGAGAGGCTCACGCACCTGCTCCAGGAAGGGGGTATGTGCTTCGCGAACGTCGAGTACCTTGAGGATATGCCAGCCATCACCCAGCTTTAGCGGCTCGGAAATGACGTTGAGGGCTAGTTTGGGCAGGCGGGCGAGGATTTCGGGTTGAATCTGGGCTTCGGTGAGCCAACCGATGTCTCCATCCCGTTTGGCGCTGGATTGATGCTCGCTCATTTCACGAGCGATTTGAGCAAACGACGCGGGATCAGCCTTCAAACGAGCCTTCACGGCCTCCAGGCGGTCTTCACTGACAAAAATCTGCGCGAGGTGAAATGACTTTGACTGCGTGAGTGAGGGCTTGGCGGCCTCGTAAGCAGCTTTCAGCTCGTTTTCGCTCGGAAATGACGCGGGCGGCTGGCTGAGCTTTTTGAGGTAACTATCCGCAATGGCAGCCTCACGAGTGTTTTGAATCAGTTTTTGTGTTCCGGGCTCTTTATCCCACTTTTTCGCTAGAGCTTCTTTCAGCACGAGACGCTGCAGAAGCATGGCTTCGGCTAATTTCCGCAACGAGGCGGCATCGAGCGTGCCGGGGTTCTCGATCTCGGAGGCGTGCAGTTCGATCTCGCCGATGCGGGCGATGACGTCGCCACAAAATGATGAATGAGGAAGGACGAATGAAGCAACAATGACGAAACCCCAATGGCGAAGCCCTTGGGCATTCGGCATTCGGGCTTCATTCGTCATTCTGGATTCGTCATTCGTCATTGTTTCTTGGGTGCTTCGACACGGGCGGCTTCCTCTTTGGAGACCGGTTTGCTCGCGGTGACGGCGGTTGCGTCGGGTGTCTTCGGGGCATCGGCGGGTTGAATCTTGCCGTCCTGGAGCTTGTCACCGAAGTCCTGGAGGTAGTTCTCCAGCTTCACACGCATGCTTTTGGTGAAGGGTTCACGAGCGGCGATGGCGGTGCCGAGGCCGAAGCCTTCATACTTGGCGAGGATCTCATTTCCGATGTTGTAGAGATCGAGGTTCTTGCGGTTGGCCTCGGCTACCTTTCGCTCGGCCAGGATGGCACGGGCGGCATGCTCGGCACGCTGCGCATCAATCTTCTTGGCGGCATCGACGATTTGGGCGTGGCCTTTTTTCCACGCGGCGAGGGATTCCTGAAGGCGGACGATCTCGGCGGCCTGCTGGGCGGCCTTGTCTTGGAGGTCAGCGATGGCTTTGGAGTCCGTCTCCTTCTGGAGATTGCTCTCTTTAACGAGTTTTTTGAGGTTCGAATCGAGGCTGGAGGCTTTTTCCTCCAGCGTGACTTTCTCGGCAGCGAGAGCGGCACGATCCGCCTCCGTCTTTTGCTGCTGGAGCATGACGGTGCGGAGTTGTTCACGCATGCGTTTGAGCGCTGCCATGGCCGGATCGACTTCTTCGACGGCAAAGACCGGGCTGACGGCAAGAATGAGGAACAGGGCGAGGGATTTTTTCATGATTTAGAAGCGGGAAAGGAACTCAATGAGGAAGACATCCGTCTGGAGCGGCGGGCCGGCGATCTGGTTGGCGCTCATGTAGGCAAGGCGTGTCCAGGTGCGCTTGGAGAGGGCGTAGAGTCCCTGGATGGTGTAGCCTTCCATGTTGCTGCCGCCGTTGCCGAAGCGGGATTCGGTGAAACCATCGACGACGGCATCAGACTCCACATGGCGGTAGCCGATGTTGAGGGCCCAGTCACCACGTTTGTCGAAGAGGGCCACGGGCTTGCCGAAGTTCATGCCGATGTACCAAGCGAGATCACCGCCATCCCAGGCACCGGCTCCACCTGCACGATTGTTCACCACGGGATCAAGGCGGGCGAAGTCATTCATCGCGGCACGGTCGAGACCGAAGTTCTTCACGACGTCGGCCATCAACGAGACCTGCATCGGCTCCCAATGGTTAAAGTCTACGCGGCCGTTCCAGGCGAGCTGGCGGAACTTGGTGGCGAGGCCGAAGTATTGGAACTGGTTGATGGTGCCGCCGAGGTTACCACCAGGTGCCGCGCCCGGTGTGGCTGTGATGTTGCGGATGGGGCGGTAAGTGTTGCCCTTCTGTGCGAAGAGTGGACGGCTGTCATCGGTGTCTCCCGCGTCATTGGCGGAGGCGGGCACGAAGGGGCTGGAGAAGCGCCCTTCGATGCTTTCCCAGTGGTAGTAGGCGATGCCGGATTTCACTTCGATGTCATCCGTGATCTTGAACTGCACGCCAAACTGAGCGGCGAGGAGATACTTGTCATTGCTGGTGGCTTTTGAGGTGCTGTTGTCCGGTGAGTTGAGTGCGGTGTTGAAGACCGGGAAGGCTCCTGCGGTGAAGAAGGAACTCAGATCCTGATTCCATGAGTTGGTGACGGAGAAAGCGATGCCATCAAGGTTCACGTCCTCGTCCCACATGATCTGGCTATTGTTGAAGAACGGATTCTGGAAACGTCCGAGCTCGACCATGAGATGAGAGTGAGTCGTGAGATCGGCCTCATATTTCATGAAGGCGCGGTCGAGCCACATCTCATACTTCGAGAAATTGCCGCCCTGCGTGTTGCCATTGGTGGAGCCGAGCGTCTGGTTCGTGGAGACAGGCGAGTTGTTCCCGCCGCTGGCAAGGCGAATGCCTGCGGTGAAGCCGTCCTCCAGATCGACGTCAAAGCCCAGGCGCAGCCGCAGGCGGGTGCGGTCACGGTTGCGATCCACATTGAGCTGCGGTGGCAAGGTGCCAGCAGCGTTGGTGAGATCAAACGGAGCGCCGGTGTTGATGGCGTTGAAGTTCGGGAACGCGCCGGTGAGGTTGTCATTGCCGGCGGGATACATGAGCATCTCCTGGCGCATGCGCATATCGCCAAACATCTTGATGCGCTGTGCCCATTCAAGACGTCGGTCGGTGGTGGGGGAGGACCAGCCCTCGGTGCGGGCCTGGGAGAGCACTTCACTGCGAATCTGCGTGCGGATTTCTTCTTTGACGGCCTCCGGGATGTAGGTGACGCGGACTTCTTCCTGATCGGGGGCGAGTGGTGGTAAGGCCGATTGCGCGGCCACGGCGGCTTGCGTTTCGGCGAGGGTCTGTGCTTGGGCTTGAGCCATCTGAGCTTCTTGCTCGGCGCTCTTCACGAGGTCAGCGGCATCGGCTTTGGTCAAGGCACCGCGTTCGACGAGCTTGTTGATGAGGTTGACGACGACGCTTTCCGTCGCGGTGGCCTGTGGGCGGGATTGGATGGCACCGGGCTCGGGCAGCAGGGAGATCGGTGGTGGGAGATCGGCACCGGTGCTGGCGGGAGGCGGAGCTGGAGCCGGAGTCGGAACAGGAGGCGGAGCAGCCGGGGCACCTTCCTTCATCTGAGGGGCGGCCGTTTTCGCGGGCGTGACCTCGGCGAGGAGAGGGAAGGGGAGATCGGGTTCCTTCAATTCAGGCACCTGGGCCACCACGGGCAGTGCGAGGAGGAAGAGAAGGGAGGAGCGACGGAGGATGAGCATGAGAAAAAGGGGGGCGGGCAGTGTTTAGCGGCCGTTGAAGCGCATGATGACGGGCATGGGGGTGCCGGGAGGGGCGGGTTCGAGCACCTGGCCCACGAGGGCGCGGTTTTTGAGCATGTCGTCATGCTCGGAATTGCCGGTGGAGCCATTGAGGACGACGCGGGTGATGCGGCCGGAGTCATCCAGCCACACGCGAAAGGGTACGCTGCCCTTGGCAAACTTCAGCCCGGCATGACGCGAGAGGATTTCCTGCACGCCACGGCCAAATTTACCCTGCCAGCGGCCACGCTCGGAGTAGGCGCGGCCATTGCCGGTGCCACCGATGCCGGTGCCACCAATACCGCCACCGAGACCGAGGCCACTGCCATCACCACCGGCGATGGCGGTGCCGATGGGTTCATCCGCAGGTTTGTCGGCCGGCTTGTCCTGAGCATCGGGTGGTGGTTCTTCTTCCGCAGCCATCTCCTCTTCTTCTACTTCTTTTTCCTCAGGCGGAGGTTCTTCTTTCGGAGGTGGAGGTGGGGGCGGCGGCGGTGGCGGTGGCACGAAGACGTCCACCATGACCATGTTCGACTTCTTCTTCGAATGTCCTTTGTCATCCTTACAGGAGATCAGGGCGCAGACGAGCATCGCCAGCACCAAATGCATAGGCAAGCGGCGTAGATCGCAGATTTGGCGTGGGTAAGATTTCATGGAGAAGAAGCGGTTATTTTTTCGCCTGGGTGGCGAGGCCGATCTGCGTGAGGCCAAGGCGGCCGACGACGTTGAGGACATCCATGATGCCTTGGTATTGCGAGGCGCTGTCCCCACGAATGACGACGGGGAATTCGGGCGTGGAGGATTTGAGCGCCTCCAGCTTGGAGGAGAGCTCGTCGAGGGTGACGGGTAGGGTGTTGAGGAAGACTTTGCCTTCATTGTTCACCGTGATGGCTTGCATCTTCGGGCCTTCGATGGGCTTCGAGCTGGCCGGGCCGCCGCGTGGGAGGTTCACCTTGACGCCCTGCACCCCAGCCGTGGTCATGATGATGAAGATCAGCAGCAGCACGAGGTAGAGGTCCACCATCGGGGTGACGTTGATATCGTCGTAGCTCTTGTTGTCGGCGTCCATGGTGGTTTAGGCCTCCTTGTGGTGTTCGGCCATCTTGGCGATGAACTCGTCAATGAAGGTCTCCATGTTTGTGACCACATCCTTGATGCGGGCGCTGAGGTAGGAGTAGATGAAGAGGGCGGGAATGGCGACGGCGAGACCGGCGACGGTGGCGAGCAAGGCACCGGCGATACCGGGGGCGATGCTGTTGACCTCCACCTCACCGCTTTTGGCGATGACGGCGAAGGTGATCATGACGCCGATGACGGTGCCGAGCAGGCCGAGGTAAGGCCCCCCGGCGATGCCGATGGTGAGGAAGACGAGCTTGCCATTGAGCTTCTGCACCTCACGCACGAGGCCACCATGCAGCGTGGCTTTGATGGCCTGAATGCTGCGGCCAGAGAGACCACCTGGTATGATTTTTTTATCGGAGTTGTCGAGGGTGAGCTTGCGCACGGGTTTGAGGCGTTTGCTGATCTCATCGGAGCCAAGGTGGTAAATTTGATACAGCGGCGATTTGCGCATGAGCTTCTGCTGTTTGGCATTCACGGTGCCACCGAGGGTTTTGATGCTTTCTTCGTCTTCGGAATCGATGGCGGTGAGATCAGATGAAACCTTCTCCCAGCGCTTGAGGAACTCCTTGGTGGCCTTCTCGATGGTGTTGAGGTAGAGCACCTTTGCGATGGCGATGAGCCAGCCGACGATGGCGAGAAGCGTGCAGAGGAAAATGACCACCCAGCCGTCGAAGGTGAGGTCTTTGGAGATGTCGGTGATGAGCGTGAGATGCTTGGCGATCTCGCTTTCTTCTTCGTGATCACTGGATTCATCCGCGCCGACGACGAGGAGCTTCTGCGCATCGGCGGTGGTGCCTTGGTTGATGGCGGCAAAGGCGATGAAACCGGTTGGGCGGGCGGTTTTGGCGATTTGCAGCTCATCGATTTCTCCGGTGAAACCGGTGAGACCTGCGCCTGCGCTGTCTTTGCTGATTTCGAGCGGGGTTTTGAGCGCCGGCATGGCGGCGGCGAGTTGGCCGTAGGATTTGCCATTCACAAAGAGGGTGGTCGTTCCGGCATCATGCACGGCGCTGAGATGCGTCCAGGCATTGGCACCGAGAGGTGCTCCGGGGCTGCTGCGCTGCTTATTGATTTCGACGAAGGGCACACCGTTGTTGAGACCCAGCACGAAGGCATTCGCGCCATCGCGGCGGCTGAGGAGCACGGCATCAGCGGCGAGGGCGGAGGGCTTTACCCAAGCGGAAAGGGTGAGCGGCGCACCGGGTGCCCACTCGGGGAGGGTGCTCACTTTGATGGGAGCCTGGCCGAAGACACGCAGGCCGCTGCCGATGAGGGCACCGGCGGCAGGCGGTGGTGCCCCTTCGGCATTGGCACCGATGGCGGAGGAGTCTGTACCGACCTTCGCGGCATCAGCGAAGTGGTAAACGAGCACGCTGTCCGCGGTGTAGGTCTCTTTGGCGGCTTCAGGAGCAGGAGCGGCCGCATTGCCGTAGTAGAGCCAGATGGCGGTGGCAGCAGCGGGCTTCAACTCGGGCACTTGCACCCACACATAGGCTTCATTGAGGAGGGAGTCCCACTTTTCGACGTGGTGCTTGAGGACGGTTTTGTGGTCATCGGCGGTGAAACGAAGGTCGCTGCCATCTTCCTTGGCGGACATGAAGCTCATCACCCCCTCATGCAGGCGCACGAGCACGGCGGTGGTGCCGATGGGATCGGTGATGGCGGCGGCCTTGGTGTCGATGTCGATCTTTTTACGGATGGTGTAGCCGGGATCGAGCCAGAGCTTTTCTTCCGCGTGGAGGGCGGTGGCGAGGGCGAGGAGGCAGAGGAGTTTCTTGAGCATGGGGGAGATCAGAGGTCAGAGGTCAGAGATTAGAAGTCCGCGCCGACGCGGATGGTCATGTAGAGGTGGTGGGCAATGGCATCGGGCTGGGTGACGAGGGGCACGCCGAGGTCGAAGGAGCCGTAGAGGTGATCTTGCCAGCGGATGCGGGTGCCGATGCCGATGCTGGCAAGGCTGTGCGTGCGCTTTTCACCGGGCAGGGTGTTGTTGACGTAAAGCTGGGCGGCTTCGGCGAAGGCGTAGGCACGCCATTCATTGGCCTTGTCCTTGCCATCGCCGATGAAGGAGGGGCTGCGCAGTTCCATGGAGCCCATGATGCCGGAATCACCGAGCTGCGTGGCGATGAGGTAGCCACGCACGGTGTTGATGCCGCCCGCGGCGACCTGCTCGGTGTTGATCAAAGGAGAGCCGGAGGCTTGGCCCTGGATGCGGGTGTAGAGCTGGAGATCACCAGGAAGGTCATGCGTGTGGGAGAGGTCCCCACGGAGGTAAAAGAAGTTATCACGAGCGGCGAAGCGGCGGGCGCGGAATTCACTTTCCGAGCCGCCCATGCCGCGAAGATGGAAAATGAGCGCGGCATTGAACTCCGTGAAGCTATGCTCCTGCACATGGCTCATCGAGTAAGAGAGCGTGAAGGGATAATAAACGATGGGTGAGGCGACCACGGCACCGCCCGCGTTCACGTCCTGAATGAAGTCTTTGTAGTCCATCCCGGCGCTGATGGAATGAAACCAGCCTTTTTCAGCTGGGAGCGTCTTCATGAAGCGGATGCCGTAGATCTGGCCTTTGCCCACGACGGTACCTCCGCCGAGCGTTGAGATGTCACTATCCTGCCAGGCACCGGTGACCATGACGCTCCAGTCGTTTTCCAGAGGTGCCATGTAGTAGCCGGAGAAGACGGTGCCATCGGAGGGCTTCTCGGGAGCGACCTGAAGGCTAGCGCCGAGGGTGTGACCGAGCTGCCAGAGGTTTGCATAGCTCAGCGAGCCGTTGAGACGCAGCGGGACGGTGTTGGCGTTGTGGACGTTGTTGAGCTCGAGGCTGCCGTGGAGAGGTTTTTTGTCTTCGACGATGAGATCAATGTCCACCGTGCCGGGGACGACGCCGGCGCGGAGTTCCGGGGTGATCTTGCGATCCCGCCAGCGGTTCAGCGCCATGACCTCCTTCTGCACCTCGTTGAAGTTTGGCACGGTGCCCTCAGCCATGGACGGGGCCTTCTCTTTGATTTTGCTGGGCAGGAAATACTTCGCGCCTTTGATGCGCAGCCTGCCGACGGGTGCTTCCACGACGTTCAGGTAGATCACCCCGCGTGCGCCCGTCTGCCGAGGGACTTCAACATAGACGGTTTGATAACCGAGGCTGCGATAGGCCTTCTCTAAACCTTGCCGTGCCTGCTCGATGTCATTTTCCGAGCGTCCGGGGCCGAGGTAGGGATAAACGGCCTTTTCGATGTCGATGGGCTTGAGGATCTTGTTTCCACGGACGCGATACTCTTGGATGTAGAGCGGCCCCACTTGGGAGAGCGCGGTGGGAGCTGCGGCAGGGGTCTCGGTTACCTGGGGAGGTGGTGGTGGCAGATCTTCTGCATGGAGCCTATCCGCCGCCAAGCCGCAGCAGGCCGCGAACGCGAGGGAGCGTGCTTGCCTGAAGGTGGAGCGTGCAGAAGCGGATGGGGTGAAGCCGGTCATGTGTGCCATGCTGTCTTTGTGCGCGGCGGGCCTTGCCTCAACAACACCACGGTTACGAATGCGTCACGCAAAGCGGCGCTCCGATCTGAAACAGGTGCCTGAGTCACTGAATTGTCACAAAAGTCTTCACATCAGGTTCTCAACCCAGAAAGGGGCATGAGTAGCCGCAAAAGAACGCAAAGAGCACAAAATCAAAGCCTAGGAGACTCGACTCGACACCTTCTCTTTGTGCCCCTGGAGGCCATTTTGACCTTCGAATCTAGGTTCAATTGCCTGCGGGAGCCGCTGCTTGGCTGGCTTTGAGCAGCTGCTGCCGGTAGAGCGCATCCAGCGCATCTCCCCCGTAAAGGGAGGAAAAGCGGTCATCGCTATCTCGCTGCGCCTGACGCCAGCGGTCAGTGTAGTCGCGGCTATTGGGAGCTGGGGCGGATGTCCCATCAGGCAGGACGGCGGCTCCGAAATCTTGCCTGAGCTTGTTGATCTGGGTGGCGTCCTCAAAGGAGAGGCGTGAATCCGTGACGACGGTGGAGAGCTGGCCGTCCGAGATGCCGCCCTCGGCATCTCCCACCAAAAAGGCAGCGGGGATGCTCTCGGTCAGAGCAGGGGGGGGAGAGGCTGCGGCGGTGGCGGCGGGCGTGCTGCCAGTGTCTTCGGCACTGGCCGTGGCTGTGCCTGTAGCGGACGCGGGAAGGGGAGAAACGGGGGCAGGGGGCTGCAGCAAGTGATCGAGGAGAGCGAGGTGCTCAGCTTCGAGCTGGTCAAACGCAGGCTGGCTGATATTCGCCTGCGGGGAGGCCTGGGCGGCGAGTTTTTCAGCCAAGATGAGCTGCAGCTCTCCATCCACGATAAGGCGGATGGTATGCTCCGGGCAGCCGATGCCTCGGAGATTGGCGATGAAGGTGGGGTAGTCTGGGGATTCGATTTGGCTCCAGTGAAAGGGGAGGCTGCTATCTGAGGGCACCGCAGGCGCGGCAGCGGACTTTGGCTCAGGACTCGTCAAAGGTGCTACCGAAGGTTGTGGCTGCTGCCAGAGCATCCAGCCCGCGACGGGTAGGACCAAGGCATTCAGAGACAAGGAGAGAAGCAAGGTGCGGTTCATGAGCTGGCAGGAAAGAGGGCGTTGTAGATACAAAAAGCTGGTGCTGATGGTTTCCCATCAGCACCAGCACGAGTTTAGACATCCAGCTTCGGATGAGATGAATCATCCTGCTGCCGGATGATGGCAATTAGCGGGTAACAATGCCACCATCGGCACCACGAGCGCAGGCCATGTCAACGAAGCGCAGGCCATTGGTGCCGAGCACCGTGGAATTGCCGAGGCCGGAGGCACCGACGAGGGAGGTGCGGAAGTTGGTTTCACTACCCACAGGGGAGGGGTAGTAGAGGTGGAGGTAGCCCCAGTTGGTGTAGGCACCTTCATAGACGGCGGCAGGGCTGTAGGCCACGCCTTCGTAGGTGAGGCCGGTGGCACCATTGGTGATGGCGGTGGCGGCATCGTTGAGGCCCAGCCAGGCGAGGAAGGTCACCGGGATGTCCTCTTCAATGGCGGCGCCATTGGCTTCGAACGTGTCCACGGTGGCGGATTCCATGCCCATGATGGTGGCGATGTTGCTGCCGCTGGAGTAGCCGCCATTGCCTTCGGCGGTGGAACCCACGCCGTCATTGAGCGGCCAGATCTGGGCGGAGGTGGAGGAACCGGAGCCGGCGGTGCCGGTGGTGGTCACCTTCCACTGCTGCACCAGGTTACCGATGCCAAACTTGGTCTCGGCCAGCACGGTGATGCGGGTGCCAGAGCCGTTATCACGACCCACGCCGAGGACGATGTCGGTATCGGCTGAGTTGCCGGTGAAGAGCGCACGAGGCATGGTGTTGCTATTCCAAAGGGCGCGCACCTGCTGGGCGGTCACGTTCGTGAAGGCACCGCTGAGGCGGTTCTTCAAAAAGCGGAAGGGGATCACGGCCGGGCGGCTGTCCGTGAGGGCAGCGCTGGCGGCGGAAGTGGATTCCTTGTACACATCCGAGAACGCGAAGCGGGCAGCTTTGGTGCCGCCGGTGCTCTGGCTGGCGTTGATGGTGTTGGCAGCGAAGCTGTCCACATTGGCCTGGGTGATGACGGTCACGTTAGAGCCGGCAGCAGCGGCGATGACGCCGGTGGCGGAGCCGCTCCAGGAGCAGTACACATAGTGAGGGCCGCCGGTGACGCCTGCGATGGTTCCCTTGAAGGTGGCCTGATTGGCACTGCTCAAGGAGGTGCCCGTGTGCGAGATGGTCTCGTTGGTCATGATGGCCTGCAGGGCGGAGTAGGTGGCGCTGCGGAAGGCGGTGGAGCCGGTGAGGACGAAGTCTTCGGCGGCGGCCTGCTGCGCACCGGCGATAGCCAGGGCAAGGACGGAGTATTTAACGATGGATTTCATGGTGTAATTAAAAAGAGATAAGTGAGATGAGGACTGAATTAGGCGATTTTCTTGGTGGAACGGCGGCGGCGGAAGGCGATGCCGGCAAGGCCGAGACCGGCCAGAAGGGCGCGGCTAGGCTCAGGAACGGCGGTCACATTGAAGGAGACCACACCTGCGTCGGAGATCTGGAAGCTACCCTGGTAGATACCCTGGCCAACCGTGCTGGTGACAGCAGCGCCATTGTCCTGGGCACCGGTGTTGCTGTTGGTGATCCAGTAGAGGTCGAGACCGGAGTTATCAATGCCTTGGGCGTCGGACACTTCCGTGCCACCCGCCAAGGTAAAGAAACCAGCCTGCTGCTCGGTGTAACCACCCAGTGCGGAGGAGGAGAGGTGGATCGCTTCCGCTGCGCTTGTGCCTGTGTCCGTACCGGCAGTAAAGGCCACATTGATGGCATTGATCGCGTTGGACGCGTTGGTGCGCAGACCGGCAACACCACTGAGGTCAGGAGCGGCGGAGCTCTGAACAGCTGGATTGCTGGAGGACTGAGCGATGCCGATGAAGGGAGAGCGGCCAGGGGTCTGACCATTGCCAGCCGAACCGCCGCCGGATGAGGAGGCGCTACGGACGCCCACGACGCCCCAGGAGAGGTCGGCACGGGTGGCCCAGCCAGCGCCATAGATGGCGGCAAGCTCGGCACCGACGTCGACGACAGTGGCGATGTTCGTGGTGGCGTCACGGAAGGTGACAGCATTGCCAATGCCGGCTGCGCCGGAAGCGCCTGCGCGGACGATGAGGTCCGTGCCAGCGCCGGTGCCACCGGTGACGCGGAAGCCGAGGAGCAAGTCCCCGTTGACGATCGAGGCGGCGTTCACAGAGGAAGCGGCGACGAGGATCCCAGCCATGGTGAACATGGTGAGAAGGTGTTTCTTAGTGATGAGCATGTTGTTTGTGTTGGTTGTCGGTTTGGTTGAGGAAAGTTAACCCGTTGTGGATGTCCTTTCCGCCGTGACCGGCAGTCAGTCCTTAGTGGCCTGCTTAGCCTGTCTCCAGCGGGTTAAAGTAACGATTCCGTTTACTTTGAGGCGGCAGGTGGAGGGAGAGATTTGCGGTGAACTAATTGTCACATTCTAAGAGCTCTTGCGGAGCTCTTTCTCCAGCACAAAGACAAGCTCCACAATGCCGTCGTAATCCCGGCTGCCAGATTGAAGGTGGCAGATGTGGCCTTTTTTATCTACGACGACCAGCCTCGGGACGAATGCGCTGAAGTAGCGGTTGTAAACGGCCTTGTCCGCATCGGCGGCGAGAGGGAAGGTGAGGCCGTTTTTGCCGCCAAGCACCACCACTTCCTCCCGGGTGTGACCACGGCCAATGCCGATGACGGCGATGTCCTGCCGATCATGCAGCTTTTGATGTACGGCCTTTTCGAGATACTTCATCTCGGTGAAGCAGGCCGGGGCGCTGGAAGCGAAAAAATACAGCACGATGACTTTCCCCCGCAACTCGGAGAGGGTGAGCTTCCTGCCATCGGTGGTGGTGCAGGTAAAATCAGGTGCCTCGGCTCCCTTTTTCACGAGCGTGGCGGCGGCGATCTCTTGATCGACCGGATCACTGTCAAGCGCGTTGGCTGGGCTGAGAAGGCAGAGGCTGGCGAGGAGTGCGATGAGGCGTTTCATGGGCATGAAGAGGCAGTTGGGCAGGCTCAGCGGCAGTGCTTCGAGGTGCAGCCATCGGCACAGGGCACGCTGAGCAGGAAGCGGCAGCCCTGCTGGGGATCGTTCGTCCATGCCAGGGTGCCGTGGTTGAGTTCGAGGGCGCGTTTCACCACAAGAAGGCCAAGTGAGGCCTCTCCCCAGGAGACATGGGCATCCGGCGGCACGCCGCGGGTGATGAGCGGGGCATTACCACTCACCTCAAGCTGGCAGCCGGAGGTCTCCCAGGTGGCGTGGAAGGTGATGCGGGACTGCGAGGGCAGGTTTCTCAGCAGTTCTTCGAGCAGTTTCGTGAAAACCAGATGCCACACCATGCGGTCGCCCTTTAATTCGCAGCAGCCGGGTGGGATGTCTTCTTCGATCACCGATCCAGAGACCTCAATAAGTGGGGTGAGGCGCTCAATGCTAGTCTCCAGGCAGCGATGGAGAAAGGCGGCATCACAGGTGCTCGGTGCCGTGCCGGATTCGAGCTGGCCCACGGCATTGATGTCATCAATGACACGCATCAGGCGGCGGCTGTGCTTATCCATGACCTCCAGGCAGCGGGTGAGGGAATCTCCATTTTTGATCGCTCCGGTTTTGAGCGTCTCGATGTAACCCTGGATCAGTGCCAGTGGTGTGCGCAGCTCCACCTCGGCTCGGGAGAGGAGCATCTGCATGGTGCTGGCGGCATCCTCCGCCGTGAACGTGGCGGTGGTCATTTCGAGGGTGGGGTAGCCGGCTGGGAGACAAAGAGGTAGCCCTGCTTTCTCACGGTGCCGATGTGGGTGCCATAAAGCTCGCCGAGCTTGTCACGGAGGCGTTTCACATGGGTGTCGAGGGTGCGGGAGTGGGTATCATCGGCATAGCCCCACACGCCATTGAGCAGCTCGCTGCGGCTGTGGATGACATCGGGATTGGTCATGAGCACGGTGAGGAGGCGCAGCTCCGTGGAGGTAAGCTCAACGAGGCGGCCGCCCACGGAAAGTGCCATGTTTTGCCGGTCCACCACGAAATCGCCCACTCGCAGCTCATCGGTCATGACGACCTTTTGCGAGCGACGCAGGATGGCGCGGATGCGAAGGACGAGCTCGCGAGGGCTGAAGGGCTTGGTGAGGTAATCATCCGCGCCCATTTCGAGGCCGTTGATGCGGTCATGTGCCTGTGCCCTGGCGCTGAGCATGAGAACAGGAATAGATCGCGTGCGGACATCCGTGCGGAGTTGGCGGAAAACCTGCCAGCCATCCATGCCGGGCAGCATGATATCGAGCACAATCATCTGCGGACGCTCGCGGGCGGCGGTCTCCACGGCATCGAGGCCGTTATACACGGCGATGACCTCGCAGCCCTCCTGATTCAGGTGGAGGGTGACCAGGTCTACGATGTCCTTTTCGTCATCGACTATTAGGATGCGGCTCATGTGTAAATGAAGCCACATCAACGTCACATCTTCTCGTCTGCCAAAGATCGCTCTGTGACGATCTCGTCGCATCGGGGAATCAGCGCCTGCCGATGACGCTGAAATCGAGATCGCCTTCACCCGCCTCGACGCCGCGTCGCATCGCCTCCGCCGTCACATGGAGGGCAGGGGACTCGATTTTGAACTCCGCCGCCAGTTCGCGGGCAAAATCGGCATCCTTGAGCATGTTCCGCAGCGAGAAATGAGGTTCGAAATCGCCATTCATGATGGCCGGCAGCTTCATGCCGATGAGCGTGGAGTAATTGGCGTTGCCTTCGAGGGCGGTAAGAAGGCGCTCCAGATGCACGCCATGTGCCTGCGTGATGGCGGCGGCTTCGGAGATGGCCTCGACGATCACGGCGGAGACGAGATTCGTCACGATTTTCAGCACCATGGCATCACCGATGGCACCGAGAGGCAGGAGTTTCGAGGCGCTGGCCTCCAGAATGGGTTTGGCACGCTCGATGAGCAAATCCGGGCCGCCGAGGTAGTAGCAGAGCTTCCCATTCTGAGCGGCCATTTTGCTGCCCGTGAAGGGGGCATCGAGAAACGCGGCTCCGGTAGCCTCCACCAGCTTCGCGGCCTCCAAGGTGGCTTTTTTGCTCACGGTGGCGTGGTTCATCACGAGATGCCCGGCCTTCAAAACCGGCTCCATATCTCGAATAGCCTCCAAAAGCGCGGCGCTATCCCGCACGAAGATCTGAATGATGCCCGCTGCCTGCGCTACCTCACGGGGGGAAGCGAGGAAATTTGGCACCGCTCGGGCGCTACGACTCCACACAAAGACTTCATGCTCTGCTTGGCGCAGATTTTCGACGACACGGCTGCCAATGATTCCCAGCCCGAGGACTCCCACATTCGGTTTGCTCATGAACGGCGATTAAGAGCGCGACAGTGAAAAGGCAAGGGCAGTCTTGCCATGCAGGTAGTCTCTCAAGGCCTCCTGCCATGCACGCGGCTGAATGCCGGTGAGATGTGTCAGTCGAGCGGTGCTCATCGTCGTGTGCGGTGGGCGGGCGGCTTTGAAGAAGGTGCTCTCGGCGAGATTCAGCGGCTCGATGCGGTTCGTCTGCAAAGGCAATCCCATCTCCTCGGCAATCTTGAGCGCTTCGAGACCCCATTCCTGCCACGAAGCCGTGCCTTCATTGCCAAGGTGAAGCGGGCCGCAGACTTCGGGATGGTCCACCATCAGCTTCGTGATCCAGTCACTGAGGTCATGCGTGAAAGTGGGTGCAGAAGTTTTGTCCGCGATGGCGGTCAAAGCGCTGCCTTCCAAGGCTTTTGTGATGATTTGATCCGGGTGGCTCGGCTTATCTGGTCCGAACAACCACGATACGCGGGCCACCAAGGCTTGCGGGGAAGCCGCCAGCACGGCCACCTCCCCCTCACGCTTGGTTTTGCCGTAGTGGTTCACCGGTTCCGTGGGATCATCCTCCGACCACAATGCGGTCTTTGAACCATCGAACACATAATCCGTGCTGAAGTGAATGAAGCGCCTGCCCAGCCGCTGGCAGCATGTCGCCAGCCTCTCGGGGGCTTCCATATTCACGATCATGGCTTCATCTTGCCGAGCCTCGCAAATATCCGGGCTCGTCATGCCGGCTGGATTCAGCAGCACATCAAAGGGCTGAGCCTCGAGCTTGGGTGCAATGAGATCGAGTTGGGAGAGATCGAGATCAGCCCGTGACCATGAGGTAACCTCACCGATGCCCACAAGCCGGCGTGTGAGGGCCTTTCCGAGGCCGCCATGACTGCCGAGAATGAGGATGCGAAGTGGCTTGGGTGACATGGCAGAGCTGAAAGAGGTCTCCCAAATATCCCGCGTACTGCTTTTTTAAAGCGGCTTTGTGAAGCGGTAGTGGCTCACGATCCACTCTTCGCCCTCGCGGTAGCCCCAGAGCTCGGCGCAGGCCATGAAGAAGATGCGCCAGTAGCTCCACCACTTCACGGCTTGGTCCTCGCCATACGTCTCGCGGAAGAGCGGCATGATCTCGGCCTTGTTCGCATCCATTTTGGAGAGCCAAGCCTCGGAGGTCTTGCTGTAGTGCATGCCGCTGACGCACCAGTGGGCCTCGATTTTGAGATGGTCCTGAAAGTAGAGCAGCAAATCATCACTCGGCATCTGGCCACCAGTGAAGAAATACTTCGCCATCCAATCCACCTCGCTGGTGGCTTCAAAGTGGTAGGCGTAATCGCGATGCGTGAAAATATGCACAAAGAGCTTTCCACCCGGCTTGAGCCAGGTGGAGACGCGTCGCAGCAGCTCCTGGTAGTTTTTCATGTGCTCAAACATTTCCACCGAGACGCAGCGGTCAAAAATGCCATCACCCACGCCTTCAAAGCTGATCATGTTGGCGGTCACGATGGTCAGATTTTTGAGGCCACGCTTGGCTGCCTCGGCGTCGATGAATTCCTTCTGCGTGCGGGAGTTGGAAACGCTGGTGATTTGAGCCTTCGGATAGTGCTCGGCCATCCACAGCGAGAGCGAACCCCAGCCGCAGCCGAGTTCGAGGATGCGCTGGCCGTTCGCCAAGTCGGCACGTTCGCAGGTCATGCCCAGCATGATGGCTTCCGATTCATCAAAGGTGGTCGTAGCCTCCGGCCAGTAGCCGCTGCTGTATTTGAGATGCTTGCCCAAGCAGAGCTGGTAGAAGCGGGTGGGCACCTCGTAATGCTGCTCATTGGCCTCCTGCGTGGCGATGGCCACCGGCATGGTCTTGAGCTCGGCCACATATCGCAGCAGGCGTGCTCGCTGCGCTTCGATATCGGGTTCCTTGTTCTTCGAGATGACATGGGCGAGGCGCTGGCGAATGCCAAAGCGGATCACGGCATCAGGGAGGAGGTCTTTGGCGAGGAGGTCGTTGACGTTGAGCATGGGGATGAGGATTTAAAGTTTGCGACGAAACCACGGCAAGAAGGCATTCGTCGTGCGCTGATACTCGCGATAGACCTCACCGCGCTTCTCGATGGAGAGCTTTTCGGTGAGCGGGATGCCGGTGACGTTGAGTAGGAAGTGCAGCATCGCCAGTGGAGCGACGATGGCCGTCCAACCCCAGGGCGCAGGCAATGCCATCAAAAACAAGCCCCACCAAAGCAGCGATTGAAAGAAGTAGTTCGGATGCCGACTGTAGCGCCACAAACCGGTCTCGCAGATGGCCTTTGGATCTTTGTTGGTGCGTTTGAAGCCGGCGAGTTGCGCATCCGCCGTGCCTTCGCCGATCAAAGCCAGCGCCCAAATCGCCAGCCCGATGCCTTCAAGCATTCCAAATGAGGTCTCGGGCTGATTCGCGATCAAACGCACCGGCAGCATCAGCAGCCAGACGAGCACGGCCTGAGCGAGAAAGAACCACAAGAAGGCCTTGGGCGGATTGGCGGCCCATTTTTGACGCAGCACAGCGTAGCGCACATCTTCCTTCGGATGATGGCTCGCCACTCGTCGCCAGAGATAGATGCCGAGACGCAGACTCCAAGCTGCCACTAGCACGGCAATGGCGATGCGTCTCATGCGCCAGCCTTCGCCAACCATCGCATACCACAGCACCACTGGCGCAAAGCTCAGCGCCCACGTCACATCGACAAAGGAGTAATTATCCAGCCGCACGCTGAGCCACCACGTCAGTAAAAACAAGGCTAGCAGGATCGCGGCACCTCCCCCGAGGATAAGGATGGAATCAAGAGGCGGCATGGCGGCGGGCGAGTTGGGCAGCGAGGCTCTGAATGAGCGGCCGCGTGATGGCATACAAGGCCAAAAGAAGGGCGGGGGCCATCAGGCACCACACCGTGATGCCATAGACGGCTGTCATGCCGTAATCGCGAAAGAACGGCCCCGGCTCGGCAAAGAACCGCTCCATCATCTTCGGGATCGAAAGAGACACATGCGGTGCGCCATAGAGCATTTCGCCCAGGCGATAAAAGCCGAGCACGGACATCCATTGCAGCGGGTAAGCCAGTGTTTTGAAGGCCTGAAGCACCGGCTGGTTTAGCTTCATCGGGATGCCCACGAGCAGGGCCAGCAGGGTGGTGGAGCCGATGATGGGAAAGATGCCCAGCGTCAGCCCGAAGGCCAACGCCTGGGCAATCTTATGCGGTGAGGTGCCCTGCGTGAGTTGCTGGGCGATGGGTTTGATTACCCAGCGCTTCCAGAAGGGGATCATCGCTCTCATGATTGTGCCCTCCTGAGCAGCACCTCTTCGATTTGGCCCTTCGCAGGTACTTTAAATAACTCGATGAGCATGTAGATCGCCATGGCGATGTTTCCGAGAAGCAGAATACCTATGAGCCACGCCATGCGTGCCAGCATCGAAGTCTCCTTGTAAGCCACCCAGCAATAGAAGGTCAAAAACGCCCAGTAGGTATCAAACAACGTCGCGATAAACCACGGATGCGTCACCACCCCACGCGGCGTCTTCCAAAGCGCACACTCTAGGCTCGCCCATGATGTGACCGCAAGCATGGAGATCAGCACCAAGCTGAAGAGAATTCGGAGAGGGATGATCATGATCAGAGCTAGAATCTATACGGTCCCTTCACCTTCATGGATGCGCCATGATTTGAACCGCCTATCAAGGTCATTGCTGAAGGTGCGTTGGGCTCATTCTGAGTGGGCGAATAGGCCCAAAAAGCCGCTCCGTGCGGAAAATGGCCCTAAAAATCGTCATTCCTCAGGGATTTTCGCAGAACAAGTATTGACACTTTGGGCGGTTTTTGCGTGAATGAGTGCCCATGGCCACCAAATCCACATCCAAGAAGCCAGCTGCTAAAGCTGCCAAGAAAGCTGCCAAACCAGCCGCACGTAAAGTCAACCCCGCGCTGATGAAGCCGGTCCAGCCTGATGCAGTGCTGGCCGCTGTCGTCGGTTCCGCTCCTCTTGCCCGCGGTCCCCTGACCAAGAAAATCTGGGACTACATCAAGAAGAACGGCCTCCAGGACCAGAAGAACAAGCGTAACATCAATGCCGACGACAAGCTCAAGGCTGTCTTCAATGGCAAAGCCACTGTGACGATGTTCGAGATGACGAAGCTCGTGAACAAGCACGTCAAAGCTTAATTCAAAGACCCTTCTCAATCTTCACCGGACGGCAGGATCACCCCCTCCGTCCGGTTTTTTTATGCCAGGATAATTCAGGTCCTCTCACTGACTTGATTTGCCATTTGCACGCCGGACCTCGGGCGATAGGATGGCTGCCTTGCAAATCCCCATGAAGAAGTCCCTCACGCTCCTCCTCACCGCCGCAGCCTTCATTTTCGCCTCCACTTCCTGCGATAAGCACTCCTGGAAAGAGACCCAAGCTCTCCATGAAGGCATGCACAAGGCCCACGGCTCCGATCATGGCGATTCCCACGCCAAGGACGACGGCCATGGCAAGAAGGAAGAAGCCAGGCATTAATCGCCGATCATGCGGAGGTGCGCAGCCCTGTTCCTGCTCGCAAGTCTGCTAAGCGGCTGCCAGAGCTGCATGGATTGGTTTGCGCCGTCTTTGGCTGTCCTCGGGGGTGAATGCCTGAGCTTGAAGCTCCCCCGCGTGCCTCGCACTTTTCGTCAGATGGACGTCCGCTGGGCTGGTGAAGAGCTCGGCCATTCTGGCTGCAAACTCGGAACCCATGGATGCCTCGTGTGCAGCACTGCGATGGCAGCCACCGCCCTCGGCACACCGCTTTCTCCGAAGGAACTCAACGAGCGCCTCAAGCAGTGCGATGGCTTTCAGCCGCAGGGATGGCTCATTTGGAATTCCATCAGTCGCGTCACTCAAGGCCGGCTCGTCGCCGAGTATCACACCCGTCCTCGATATGAGGTGCTCGATGCCGCCCTGAAAGCAGGCGCTTTTCCCATTATCGCCTTCAACCTCCCCAACGGCGCTCGCCATTGGGTTCTCATCGTCGGTAAAGAAGGCCAGGACTATCTCGTGCGTGATCCGCTGGAGGATGAACCCGAGAAACCTGTGGCACTGAGCACGCTCACGAATCGCATTCGAGCGGTGAGGATCGTGAAAAAGGCGCTTTGATACCGGTTTCTTGTCACATCACTCCTGCGCCACATCGGCCTTCGGAGTGTCATTCGGTCGCGGGGAGGCTTCGCAGGTTCGGCGCATCAAAACTCGCCCAAGCCTCGACAAATCAAGGTTGGCAGGCGGTTTTGGCCGTATGGCATGGTTTGAGCAAAGAGACGGAAAACCACCAACTATCCCCAACCATGTCCCCCGAAAAATTCACTGTGAAGCTTCAAGAGGCCTTCAATGCCGCTCAATCCGCCGCCACGCGTCATGGGCAGCAGGAATTGAAGCCCGTGCATCTCCTCACCGCCCTGCTCGAACAGGAAGGCGGCATTGCCACGCCGCTGTTTGAAAAGGCGGCCGTCAATCCGGCCGCAGCTCAAGGCTTGAAGAGCAGCGTCGAAGCTGTGCTCGCCAAGCTGCCCAAGGTCAGCGGTGGCTCTGGCAGTCTCTACCTCTCCAGCGAGTTCCGCGAGCTCATGACGAAGGCCGAAGACGAGCAGAAGAAGCTCAAGGACGATTTCCTCAGCGTCGAGCACATCATCCTGGCTCTCTTCAAGACGAAGACGGAGCTTTCCGATGTGCTGAAGCGGGCCGGACTGACCTACGACACCGTTTCCAAAGGCCTCGCCGCTGTGCGTGGAAGCCAGCGCGTGGTGGATCAGGAACCCGAGGGCAAATACCAGACGCTGGAGAAATACGGCACCGATCTCACCGCCCGCGCCAAAGCTGGTAAAATCGATCCTGTGATCGGTCGCGATGAAGAAATCCGCCGCGTCATGCAGGTGCTTAGCCGCCGCACGAAGAACAACCCCGTCCTCATCGGCGAGCCCGGCGTGGGCAAGACGGCCATCGCGGAAGGTCTCGCGCGACGCATCGTCGCAGGGGACGTACCGGATTCGCTGAAGGGCAAAAAGCTCATCAGCATGGACCTCGGCGGCATGATGGCGGGGGCGAAGTTTCGTGGCGAGTTCGAGGAGCGGCTCAAGGCCTTCCTCAAAGAGGTCACCTCCAGCGATGGCGAGATCATTCTCTTCATCGACGAGCTGCACACCATCGTCGGCGCTGGCAAAGGCGAGGGCGCGATGGATGCGGGCAATCTGTTGAAGCCGCAGCTCGCCCGTGGTGAGCTGCGCTGCATCGGCGCAACCACGCTGGATGAGTATCGCAAGCACATCGAGAAGGACCCCGCTCTGGAGCGTCGCTTCCAGCCGGTGAAGGTCGGCGAACCGAGTGTGGAGGACACCATCGCCATCCTGCGCGGACTCAAAGAACGCTACGAAGTCCACCACGGCGTGCGCATTCAAGACAACGCCATCATTGCCGCCGCCACGCTGAGCAATCGCTACATCACCGACCGCTTCCTGCCGGACAAAGCCATCGACCTCGTCGATGAAGCCGCCAGCCGCATCAAAATCGAGCTCGACTCCATGCCGACCGAAATCGACGTCATCGAGCGCGAGATCATGCAGGACGAAATGGAGCGCCAGGCCCTCAAAAAGGAAAAAGACGCCGCCTCCAAAGCCCGCCTCGAAAAACTCGAGCGCGAGATCGCCGACCTCAAAGAGAAGTCCTCCGCGCTCAAAGCCCAGTGGATGAAGGAAAAGGAATCCGTCGATGCCGGCCGCAAAGTCAAAGAAGAGATCGACCGCCTCCGCACCGAGCTCGAACAAGCCCAACGCCGTGGCGACTTCGGTCGCGCCGGTGAGATCCAATACGGACTCATCCCCGATTTGGAGAAGAAGCTTCAACAAAGTGAAGCGGGCACTCCTGCCCGCTCCGAAGATGCGGGCAAGAGTGTCCGCAACACTCTGCTGCGCGAAGAAGTCACCGAAGAAGACATCGCCCGCGTCGTGGCGAACTGGACCGGCATTCCTGTCTCACGCCTGCAAGAGGGCGAGCGCTCGAAGCTCGTCAAAATGGAGGAACGCCTCGGCAAGCGCGTCATCGGCCAAAAAGACGCCATCACCGCCGTCAGCAATGCCGTGCGCCGTGCGCGTGCGGGCATTCAGGATGAGAATCGTCCCATTGGCAGCTTCCTCTTCCTCGGCCCCACCGGGGTCGGCAAGACGGAGCTTTGCAAAGCGCTCGCCGAGTTTCTCTTCGACGACGACAGCGCCATGACCCGCATCGACATGAGCGAATACATGGAGAAGCACAGCGTCAGCCGCCTCATCGGAGCTCCTCCCGGCTATGTCGGTTATGAGGAAGGCGGCCAGCTCAGCGAGGCCGTGCGTCGTCGGCCCTACAGCGTCGTGTTGTTCGACGAGGTCGAAAAAGCGCACCCAGATGTCTTCAACACGCTCCTCCAGGTACTCGATGATGGCCGCATCACCGACGGTCAGGGCCGCACGGTCGATTTCAAGAACACGGTCCTCATCATGACCAGCAACATCGGTAGCAACGTCATCCAGGACGTGTCCAACGCCGAGCAGCGCGACGCCTTGGTGCGCGATAGCCTCAAGCAGTTCTTCCGCCCCGAGTTCCTCAACCGCATCGACGAGATCGTCATCTTCGACCGCCTCGACGCCGCGCAACTCGACCAGATCGTCAAGATCCAGCTCCAGCGCGTCATCGACCGCCTTGCGAAGCAAAACATCCACCTCACCGTCACCGACGACACCACCCGCTACCTCGCCGACGCCGGCTTCGATCCCGTCTTCGGCGCGAGACCCCTCAAACGCGCCATCCAAAAGCACCTCCTCGATCCCCTCAGCCTCGCTGTCCTCGAAGGCGGCTTCAAAGACGGCGATCACATCACCGCCGTGATGAAGGGCGGGAAGCCGGTGTTTGAGAAGAAGTGATGCCTTTTGACAGCCGCAGAGCTTTGCAGCACACTCCGGCATTGTACCACAACCCGCCAGTTCCGACGCAAAACGCCCGTCCGGCTACCCAGCCGGTTTCACGGGTTCGGCAGAGCTTTTCCGAAGCGCGGCGCAGAGCCTTGCAGACGCAGGGCAAGGTAACTTACCAAATGGTGCAGGCGAATCAGTTGGCGATGAAGTCCGTGTCTTGAGCGGCTTCATCTCGGCAGCAGGGTTTTAACCGCTAATAAGACGCTGATAGGACGCTAATGATCTGAATCTGATCTCAATCAGCGTTTTGTTAGGGTTTTATCAGCGGTTCAAAAAGGGGGCAAATGGCTGCGAAAGCCATCCAAAAGCACCTTCTCGATCCGCTCAGCCTCGCCGTCCTCGAAGGTATGTGGAGTTCGAGCCATTGAGAGATGTCTGCATTTGTCATCATGTTTTGAGGTAGGTTATAGGGAGTAAATAGTTTTGATGAAGGTAACACTGCATGAGGTGGCATCTCTTCACTCTGCTTCGACAAAATAACCATGCTTGTGCCCGCCCCGAGTCAGTTCAGCAGCTTTGGCTTCGGCTTGGGTGGCGTAGCGGGCGATGCGGAAACGAGCATCGTCGTCGTCTTCGCGGTATAGGGCGTGTGGTCTTTCGCTCGCAGGTTCTGGTGCGGTGGCGAAGGCGGAGGTTGGCTCGTTGGGCACCACGGCACAGGCTCCGAAATCATCCCGGCCCCATACGAGGCCGAGGCCGGAGGCCACGGTGCGGAGAAGTTCGAGTTCAGTCGCTGTTTCACCCGCATCCAGCAGGCTCGCCTCGATCACCTGATCACTGCCGGAGGCGCGGCCCGAGATCGGCAGGATCGAAACCTCCACTCTAGGTCCACCCGGTGCGCCGCGTCGATGAAAAGGACCGTGGTTTGCCATTCAGAGTGAAACAACAAGGAGCGTGACTTGCCAAGTCCCGACGAACATGAGGCACTTGGCAAGTGCCTCTCCTTGGTGAGCGCATTGGATGGGATGGCGAAGCTTAATGCTTCACTTCACCTTCCGGGCCGTGGGTGGGAGGGCGGAAGAAGAGGGCGAGGAGCACGATGCCGGCTAACGCCATGCCAGTGGGCACAAGGAAGAGCTGCTTGTAGTCCACCACGCCACCGACGGTGTAGTGCGCGGCGAGGCGAGGGAAGAGCTGGCTGGCCACCACCATGCCGACGCCGAGGATGAGCAGGTTGAAGAGCCCCTGGGCGCTGGAGCGGATGTCCTTCGGGAAGACGGCATCCACAAAGATGTAAACGGTGACAAAGAAGAACGCGTAGCAGATGCCGTGCAGCACCTGGATGGCGATGATGAGCCAGGCGCTGTCGGGCGTGCCGAAGAAGGCAAAAACGCCGAATCGTGCCGCATGGCCAATGATGCCGATGATGAGGGTGATTTTCCAGCCGAGCTTTTTCAGCACGGAGCCGAGGATGAGCATGGTGACGATCTCCGCCACCTGGCCGATGCTGCTGACGACCATGCTCATATTGGCCGAAATGCCCACTCGTTGCAGGAAGCCATCAATGACGACGAAGTAGCCGTTGTGGATGGTGGAATCGATGAAGGTGACGATGAAAAGCACCAGCACGAAGGGCGTGCCGAGCAGCTTTACCGCCTTCAGCCACGCAACTTTGTCCATGCCTTCGACATCTTTACGCGGTGGGGTATGCGGCAGCGTGAGGCTGAAAGCCGCGAGCACAAAGCTGATGATGGCCGCGACGATAAAGACCCATTTGGTTTCTGCTGCGCCGGCCTTTTCACCCAGGAGGAAGATGAAGGGCCAGCTCACGACGATCCAGCCGATGGTGCCGCCCATGCGCACGAAGCCAAAGTCCTTGGCCGGATCTTTGAGGTTGGCAAAGGCCAGCGAGTTCGTCACCGAGATGGTGGGCACATAGAGCAGGCCATAAACGAGGAAGCAGCTAAAGAAGGTGGTGAAATCTGTGGCGAAGGCGGTGCCCAGCAGGGCGAGGCCGCCCACCGCATGGCTGAAGGCCAAAAAGCGCTCGGCGCTGAAATTTCGGTCGGCGAATTGATTGCTGAAAAAGATGCCGACGAGCGAGGCGATGCCGAAAACACTCCCCACCAGCCCTTGCTGCCCGGCGCTGAAGTTCAGCATGCCCATGTAGGAGAAGATTTTGATCTGCCAAGCCCCCCAGATGGCGATCTCGAGGATCATCATGAGGAAGAGCTTGAATTTAATGGATTGGCCGGTGGTGTCGCTCATAAGCAGCGTCGAGGCTAGGGAGACGGTGACAGCTTGGCAAGACAAAACAAGGCCCTGGATGGTGCTAACCGCCTACCGGATGGATAAACTGTGACAGTGTTTGATACGAATGGCACCGGGCTTGCGCAAATAGCCTCGCATGGGCCGCAAAATTAGCCTGTGAACGGAGTTTTTCTTGTGCCCCGTTTGCTCCACGCTAAACCCGAGGGCTCTCGTTTTTCTCACCACCCCCACTCACCCGCTCCACGCCATGTCCGTCGTCTCCAAAGGTCTTGAAGGTATCGTCGCCGCTGAAACCCGTCTCGGTGAGGTGAAAGGAACCGAGGGCGTCCTTTTCTACTGCGGTTACGACATCAACGAACTCGTCAAAGTCAGCTACGAAGAGGTCGTACACCTCCTCTTCTATAACCGCCTCCCCACCCAGGCCGAGCTGGATAAGCTCACCACCGCTCTCCGCGCCGAGCGTGAACTGCCCCAGGGCGTGATCGAATTCCTCAAATCCGCTCCAAAGACCGCCAAGCCGATCGACATTATGCGTACGGCCGTCTCCATGCTCGGCTGCTACGATCAGAAGCGCTTCGACATCGACGTCGGCGAAAATCTCGCCAACGCCATCCGCCTCACCTCCCAGATCGGCGTCATCGCCGCCTACTTCCACCGTTCCCGCCAAGGTCTCGAACTCCCCCCCGTGCGCAAGGACCTCTCCGAGGCCGCCCACTTCCTCTATCTCATGAATGGTGAGGTTCCCTCCAAGGAAGCCGAGCGCACGCTGGACATCGCCTACATCCTGCACGCCGAGCACGGCTTCAATGCCTCTACTTTCACCGCCCGCGTCGTCGCCTCCACACTGAGCGACATGTATTCCGCCATCTCCGCCGCCATCGGCGCTCTCAAAGGCCCCCTCCACGGCGGTGCCAATGAAGGCGTCATCCACATGCTCCAGGAAATCGGTGATCTCGACAAGGTTGACGCTTGGGTCGACGAAGCTCTCGCTCAGAAAAAGAAGATCATGGGCATCGGCCACCGCGTTTACAAGGTGCTCGATCCTCGTGCCCCGCACCTCCGTGAGATGGCCATCAAGCTCACCGAGCAGCTCGGCGAGGCCAAATGGATCCAGATGTCCGAGCGCATCGCCACCATCATGCGCGAGCGGAAGAGCCTGAACGCCAATGTCGATTTCTACTCCGCCACGGTTTATTACAGCCTCGACATCCCGACGGATCTCTTCACGCCGATCTTTGCCATCGCCCGCATGAGCGGCTGGACCGCCCATGTGCTCGAGCAGTGGAGCGAAAACCGCCTCTTCCGTCCGCTGAGCGAATACGTCGGCAAGCCTTACGGCCAGAAAGTCGTGCCCATCGGTGAGCGCTGAGATTCCTGAGCCAGGAATCCCATGAAAGCCTCGCTGCACACGCTCCATCTCCGCGTGCCCTTTCGCATCGCGCATGGTGTTTCCTCGTCGCGGCAGGCGCTCAGGCTTCAAGAAGGTGATCACATCGCCGAGGCACCTTTCGTGCCCTACTACGCCGAAGATCCTGCGGAGACACTGCGACTCGTCTCCCTGCCAGTTTTGCCTCAAAGACTGCCTCGTGCCGCCTCGCTGGCCTTTAACCTCCTCCGCCATGACATCGTCTGCCAGGCGCAGAACATCCCGCTGAGAGCTTTCGCGGCACAAAAGCTCGGCCCGGAAGGTGCAACACCACCCGCCTGCCACTCACTCGGCATTCCTGAGGACCTGCATGCCTTTGGTGATCGCGTGGAGCAGCTCGCAAAGCACTTCCGCGTGCTCAAACTGAAGCTCGGCTCTGGCGATCTCGGTCTCGATATCGCCACGGTCTCCATCGCCCGCTACGCCGCCCCTGAGGCGGATTTACTGCTCGATGTGAACGGCGGCTGGGACCCCGTCCAAGCCCCGGCGATGATCGAAAAACTCGCCGAGTATCAGCCCGCCCTCATCGAGCAGCCTATCCATCACTCTCACGGCGTCGAGGCCTGGGAAGATCTACGTGCCCGCCTACCCGCCCGCTGCCCGCCCATCTTTGCCGATGAAAGCGCTCAGAATACCGACGACGTGGCGGCTCTTGCGCCCTACGTCGATGGCGTGAACGTGAAGCTGCTCAAGTGCGGCAGTTTCGATGGAGCCATCGCCATGATCGCCAAAGCGAGAGCCGAGGGGCTCAAAGTGCTGCTCGGCTGCATGATCGAAAGCAGCCTCGGCACCACCGCCGCCGCTCACCTCGCCCCTTGGGCCGATTGGATCGATCTCGACGGCCACCTCCACATCGCCAACGACGACTTTTCCGGTCTCCACTTCACCTCCAACGGTGAATTGGAAATGCCCCCTCGTTCCGGCATCGGTGCTGTCCGAGTCAGCACCTCGGCAGTTTGATCTCCGGCACTTCGCAGTGTCAGCAAGCTTTGAGTGCCCTTCGAAGCTACGCTTTGAAATACCCGCCTAACTCCGCCTCGAAGTGCTGGATGGCATTCTTGATCGGTAGAGGGACGCCGCCGCCGAGCGCACACAGCGAAGTTTGCTCCATGGTGTCGAGCAGATCAGTGAGGAGTTCGCGGTCGATTTTGAAGGTGGTCTCGCCACGGGCTTTGGCGATGAGTTCCTTGCCGCGGGTGCTGCCAAGGCGGCAGGGGAAGCATTTGCCGCAGCTTTCGTCGGCGGTGAACTGGAAGAGGTGCTGGATGTATTCGATCATCGGCATCGACTCGGGAATGCTGACGACACCCGCGTGGCCGAGGAGGAAGCCGGCTTTCTTGAAGCTCTCAAAATCGACGGTGAGCTGGGCGATGTGGCTCATCGGGACGATGCCGCCGAGCGGGCCGCCGATCTGAATGGCTTTGATCTTCGATTTGAAGCCGCCCGCGAGGTCGATGACGGTTTGCAGCGGCGTGCCCATGGCGACTTCGTAGATGCCGGGCTTCACGAAATGGCTGTCGAGCGAGAGCAGTTTTGGGCCGCTGGACTGCGGGGTGCCGATCTGTGCGTAGCCTTTGCCGCCGAGCGTGAGGATGGCGCGGAGGTTGGCGAAGGTTTCGACGTTGTTGACGATGGTGGGCTTGCGGTAGAGGCCTTCGTTCACCGGGAAAGGCGGGCGCGTGCGCACTTCCGGGCGTAGGCCTTCAATGCTGGCGAGCAAAGCGGTTTCCTCGCCGCAGATGTAGGCTCCGGCGCCTTTGATGGTCTTCAGCACGAAGTTGAAGCCTGTGCCGAGGATGTTCTGACCGAGTAAACCGGCGGTGTGCAGGTCGGCGATGGCTTGATTCACGATGGTGACGCTGTCGGGATACTCGGCGCGGATGTAGAGCACGCCGGTTTCAGCGCCCGCGAACCAACCGGCGACCATCATGCCCAGCAGCACGCTGTGCGGCTGCTTCTCCATGAGGTATTTGTCGATGTAGGCACCGGGATCGCCCTCGTCGGCATTGCAGACGACGTATTTCACTGCGCCCTCGGCCGCACGGCAACCGGCCCACTTGATGGACAGCGGGAAACCCGCGCCCCCGCGCCCGCGCAGGCCGCTGTCCTTCAATTCGGCGGCGAGAGCATCGCGAGTGCCTTCGATGATCAGCTTCTTGAAGGGCGCGTAGTAATCCTCGATGCCTTTGAACTCGGCGGTCAAAATCGCGGGCTGGAGGTGGGAAACGACGGCGTAACGATCTTCCGCATCGCCTTGGCCTGTTTTGAAAAGGTCGATCAACGCGGCGTCGTACTGGCCGGAGTAGTTTTTGCCCTGGTATTGCAGCGCCGCGCCCTCATGGCAGCGGCCGAGGCAGCAGATGTGGCCGATCTCTTCTTTTTTGAAGTGGCCCTCCAGCGTGTGGTGAAGCTTGTCCTGCGTTCCGGCGCACAAGCAGGCGCTGCCGTTGCAGACGAAGACCTTCTTGCCCTCGTTTTCCTTTTTGAGGAAGTCGTAGAAGGACACCGCGCCGAGCGTGATGGCATCGCCAAAGAGGTGATCTTGGCCCATCTGGCGGACGAGGTCGTTCTTTTCGGCGGTGCCAGCCTTGTCGGCGGCATCGACCATTCGTTCGAAGACGTTTTTTTCGATACCTTTACGGAAGGAGAGGGCGCTGAGGTTTTTGGACATGCAGTTGGGGATGCAGTTATACGGGGAGTCGCGAACTTTTGCACGACTGAAATGAATCCTTCCATGCTCTGCGTATAGGATTGTCCGCTCATGTCCGACTCCCCGAATCCTGCCGCTGCTCCTTCCGCCTATCCCTCGCCCACGCCTTCCACTGCGCTGTGGTGGCAAACGGAAGACTGGAAGGCCGTTTTCGCGGCGCTGCCGATTTTGATCGCGGTGGCCTCCGGTTGGGTGCCGGTGCTGTGGATGATGTTTGCGCTCTTCATCGTGCTTTCGGCACTGTTTTTGGGCAAGGAGGTCATCCTGGGCTCCATCGTCGTTTTGGGCCTCGCGTGGGGAGCGCAGGAGATCGCGGCCATTTCGAGCGTGAAGGCCTGGGGACTCGAATACGTCGTGTTTTCGCTCGGTTTGGGCCTGCTGTGGAGCCACACGCTGCCGGTTCCGGAGTGGCTGCGTGCGGCGGTGCGGACGGAATTTTTTATCAAGGTGGGGATCGTGCTGCTGGGGGCTACGATTTTGCTTCAAGAGATGCTGAAGGCAGGCGTGCCCGGCCTCATTCAAGGAGCGCTGGTGATCCCGGTGGTCTGGTATGCGTGCTTCTTCATCGCCCGGAAGCTGAAGGTGGATGACGAGTTCTCCGTGATGCTTTCCACCGCCGTGTCGATCTGCGGTGTTTCCGCCGCCATCGCCGCCTGCGGAGCCATTCAGGGAGATCGGAAGAAGCTCAGCTATGTGACCTCCATCGTGCTGCTGTGTGCGGTGCCGATGATGATCATCATGCCGGTCGTCACTCAAAAAATGGGCCTGAGCGAAGCCGTAGGCGGTGCCTGGCTCGGCGGCACGCTGGACACTAGTGGCTCCGTCGCCGCCGCCACGGAACAAGTCGGCAAAGAGGCCACGAAGATCGGTGTGATCGTCAAACTCAGTCAAAACGTGCTCATTGGCGTCGCCGCCTTCATTTTGAGCGTGTGGTGGAGCATGCGCGGCAGTGCCGCCGGAGGTCAAAAAGTCTCCGCGAAGGTCATCTGGGAGCGCTTTCCGAAATTCGTGATCGGCTTCGTGCTGGCCTCCATCGTGTTTTCCTACTTTGTGCCAGCCGAGGCTGCCACGGCGGCCAGTAAGCCATTGAAGGCCATCCGTGAAATCTGGTTCGCTGCCGCCTTCGTCTGCATCGGCCTCGAAACACGCCTTGGAGAGCTTTTCAAACTCGGCGGCGGTCGTCCAGCGCTGGCCTTCCTCGGCGGTCAGGTTTTCAACATCGGCTGGACGCTGGTGTTGGCACTGTGGCTGTTTGGAAAGTGAATCCAGATTGGCGGCGGAGGCGTTGATCACTGGAATGTCCCTCCCCCGTCTCGCCATCATCGGCTCTGGCATCTCCGGCTTAGGCTGTGCTCACTTTTTGAAGCGCCACTTTGATCTGACGATCTTTGAAGCCGCAGATTATATCGGTGGACACACGAACACCGTCACGGTGACTGAGGACGGCCACGAACTGCCGATCGACACCGGTTTCATGGTCTTCAACCATGATACTTACCCGCTGCTCTGCCGCTTGTTCGACGAACTCGGCGTCGAGACCAAGAAGACGGAGATGTCCTTCAGCATGTCGCACCTGCCCAGCGACTACGAGTGGAATGGCGGTGGTCTGGCGAAGGTCTTCGGTCAACGCAAAAATGTGCTTAGCCCGCGCTTCTGGCGCTTCGTGCTGCAAATCAACCGCTTCAACAAGCATTGCCTCGCGGCGATGGATGACCCGCGCTTCGAGCGCATGACGCTGGGTGAGTTTGCCCGCGAATGCGGCTACGGGCAGGATTTCCTCGACCTCTACGTCGTGCCGATGGGCAGCGCTGTGTGGTCCACCCCGCCGGACCGGATGCTGGAGTTCCCCGCGAGGACGCTGATGCACTTCTGGTTCAATCACGGCTTCCTCGGCATGCATACCCGTAAGCAATGGTGGACCGTGTGCGATGGCTCCCGGCAGTATGTGCGCAAGATCACGCCGCCTTTTGCGGACCGCCTCCGACTGAATGCGCCCGTAGTTAAAATCGAGCGCCGCGATGGCAAGGTGATCGTTCAGCCACGCGAAGGTCCCGCCGAGGTCTTCGACAAGGTCATCCTCGCCACGCACACGCCCACCTCGATGCGCATGCTGGCCGATCCCACCACGCTGGAGCAGACGATCCTCAGCCCCTTTCAATACCAGCCGAATGTGGCCACGCTGCACACCGATGAGCGCTTCATGCCTCGCACACGCCGCTGCTGGGCCTCGTGGAATTACCGCATCGAAAAGGATGCCGCGGGCAAGGTCGAACCCAGCACGCACTATTGGATGAACAACCTCCAAGGTGTCTCCGACAAGAGGAACTACTTCGTCTCCATCAACGGCGAGGACCAAATCGATCCCGCGAAGGTGCTGCGCCGCATCGACTACGAGCACCCGCTTTTTGACCTCCCTGCCATCGAAGCCCAAAAGCGCCTCCCCGAGCTGCGGGCGGCTTCCGAGCAAACGCATACCCTCTTCTGCGGTGCCTGGGGCCGCTACGGCTTCCATGAGGATGGCTTTATGTCTGCTGTTGACACCTGCACCCATCTCCTCGGAGGTGATCCATGGACGCGCCGCTGAAATCGAGCCTCTACGAATGCGAAGTCGTGCACGAGCGACTGCTGCCTCGTCGGCATGGGTTTCGCTACCATGTCTTCTTCATGGATGTGTGGCTCGATGAGCTTCCTCGGCTGGATCGGGAACTGCGTCTCTTCAGCGTAGATCGCTTCAATGCCTTCACCTTTTGTGATGACGACCATCTCGACCTCGGCGCGGGTCATCTGCGGCTGAATTTGGAAAAATGGCTCGCCGAGAAGCACGGCGTTACGCTGGCCGCTGACTCGCGCATCCGGCTCGTCACGCTGCCGCGCATGCTGGGATACATCTTCAATCCCGTGTGCTTCTACTTCATCTATGATGCCACGGGAAAAACCATCCACGCTATCTGCGAGGTGACGAACACGTTTCACGAGATGAAGCCCTATTTGCTCGCCACACCGCAGCGAGAGGGCTTTTTTGAACTCATCGTGCCCAAGCACTTCTACGTCTCGCCCTTTTCCGCACTCGAAACGTCCTTTCACTTCAAGATTGAAGTCCCTGGTGATGCCATTCGCATCCACATCGACGATCTGGAAGGCGATCAGCGCATGCTCGTGAGCTGGATTCATGGCAAACGACAGCCGTTGACGGATTCACGCCTCGCATGGTATGGCATCCGCTACCCCGCGCTCACGCTTCAGGTCATCGCCAAGATTCATTGGCAGGCCTTTCGTCTGTGGCTGCGCAAATTTGAATTCCACCGCAAAGCCGCCGCGCCCCATCTCCAACGCGATCTCTACCGTCCTCATACCTCTCTCACTGAAACCTTGCCGCCATGAATCCATCTGCCACCTTTCCCACCATTGAGGCCCTTGAAATGCCGGTCGTATGCAACCGCTTCGCTCTCGCTCTTTCGCAGCGCTGCCTGCACCGCTGGCTCGTGCTCAAGGCGCTACGCTCCTTCACCAAAGGCCGCCTTCAGATGGACATCCCCGGTGGTGAGGTGCTCCTCTTCGGCGATCCCACGCTGACCGAACCCACCGCCCACATCCTGGTGCGCAAGCCGCTGGCCTTCTTCATCCATGTGGCCCGCTACGGCGGCATTGGCCTTGGCGAGGCCTACACGGACGGCTGGTGGGATACGCCAGACCTCCGAGCCGTGCTCGATTGGTTCATCATCAACATTCAATCCAGCCCGCAGCTTCGCGGCTCCTCCCAGCGCTTCAAATTGATCGGCTTCCTCAAGCTCGTGAACCGTGTGCATCATCTGCTGCGCCCGAACTCCATCACCACCAGTCGACGAAACATCCAGGAGCACTACGACCTCGGGAATGACTTTTACAAACTGTGGCTCGATCCCACGATGACCTACTCCGCCGCGAAGTACACCCGCCCGGATCAGAGTCTCGAAGAGGCGCAGATCGCCAAGTATGAGGCACTCTGCCAAAAACTGCATCTCAAGGCCAGCGACCACGTTTTGGAGATCGGCTGCGGCTGGGGCGGCTTCAGCATGCACGCCGCAAAGACTTATGGATGCCGCGTCACCGGCGTCACCATCTCGCAGGAGCAGTTCAACGAAGCCACGAAGCGGGTGAAGGAGGCCGGATTGGAGCATCTCATCGAGATCCGCTTCCAGGATTACCGCCTCATCACGGGTCAGTTCGATAAAATCGCCTCCATCGAAATGCTCGAAGCTGTCGGCGAAAAGTATCTCGAAACCTACTTCGCCAAATGCGCCGAGGTGCTCGCGCCGCATGGCATCCTCGCCGTGCAGATGATCACCGTGCCGGATCATCACTTCCGCCAACTCGCCAGAGGGGCTGACTGGATTCAAAAGCACATTTTCCCCGGTTCGCTGCTTCTTGCCGTCGGCCGCGTGAACGAAGCCATCCGCAAGACCAGCACGCTCTCGCCGCTGGAGCTCGAAGACCTCGGCTCCGGCTACGCCCGCACGATGCGGGAGTGGTTCATCGAGTTCAATGCCAAGCTCGATGCCGTCCGCGCCCAAGGCTTTAGCGAGACCTTCATCCGCAAGTGGAACTACTACCTCAAATATTGCGAGTCCGCCTTTGCCACGCGAAACATCAGCGTCGTGCAGGCCTCCTGGAGCCGTTATAGCCACGAGGCCGTCCATCAGCAGTGGTGATCGAATCGTCCTCTGAGCGACGTCTTTCTTCACACACTGCTTTCCACATGCCTGCCAATCACCTCATCAACCGCCGTGCCTGCCTGCGTGGCCTCGGAGCTTCACTGGGACTGCCTTTGCTCGAAACCATGGGCTGGGCGGAGTCGGCCAAAGCCAAGGCGGTGAAGCCGCCGGTGCGGCTGGGGTTTATGTACATGCCGCATGGCGTGATCATGGATCAGTTTTGGCCGAAGTCGCCGGAGAGCTTCCTGAGTTCACCACCGCCGGCGCTGGAGTCTCTGCGGCCTGTTTTGGATCAGTGTTTGATGATGAAAGGCATCTCTGGAGTTGGGATCGAGCCGTTTGGTGGAGCCCCGCATGCGTTGGAGCTGTCCACCTGGCTCACGGCCTGCCTTCCAGATGCGGCGAAGCGCAGTCAGATCCACATCGCCATCTCGGCGGATCAGATTTTTGCGAATTACTACGGCGCACTCACTTCGCTGCCCTCGCTGGAGCTTGCGACGATGCCACAGACGCACAAAGAAAATCAGGCCGGACTAAACGAAGGCTACTATTCGCATTGCAGCTTCCGCTCGCCCACGCAGGCGATGCCTGCGGAGATCAATCCACGCAGCGTTTTGAATCGTTTGTTTGGCAAAACAGGGCAGGGGGGCAAAACGGCCGCCACGGACCCACTCGACCGCCAGATGCTCGACCTCGTTATCGGCGGCGCAAAAGATCTGCGACGCACCTTGCCACATGGAGACCAGCAGAAGCTCGATGAATACCTCGATAGCGTGCGCTCCGTGGAACGCCGCATCGCGGCCATCGAGTATCGGCAAAAAGAAGCCGCGCTTGAAAAAGCTGGTGTCAGCAGCAGCAAGCGCAAGGCGAGTGACTCGCCGCCTATCGAGGTGAAGATTCCCGAAGGGGATAAGCGCAGCGAATACATGCAGGTCATGTGTGATCTCACCGTGCTCGCTTTCCAGACGGATACCACACGAGTCAGCACCTACATCGGCTCCACGCCGAACGGGGTCTCGTATCCTGAGCTGGGCTTTAGCGATACGCACCACGGCCCCACGCATCACAACAACGAGGCTGAAAAGGTGCGCAAAGTCGCCGCGATCACGAAGTTCAACATCGACCAGTTTGCCTACATGGTGAAGAAGATGGCTGGCCTCCGCGAAGGGGATGGAACACTGCTCGATAACTGCCTCATGATGTGGGGCAGCGGCCTCGAAGATGGCAATAAGCACACTCGTGAAAATCTGCCGTTTATCATCGCTGGCAAAGGCGGCGGCAGCCTCAACACCGGGCGCTTCATCAACAACGTCAAAGGCAATCAGGGGGATCTACTCACCACCTTGCTAGCTTGCGGTGGCGTGCCTTTGGATCGTCCCATTGGCATCGCGAAGAAGCAGATTCAGGAAATGATGAAGTTGTGAGACCGGTCATTCATGCGTGATGGCTTCGTCGAGGTTGAAGACCAAAGTGGCGACGAGGGAGTGCGCGGCGAGTTCAGGTGAGGTTTTGAGTTTGCGAGCATCCTCGGGATGCTCGCGGTAGTGAGCCAAAGCGCGGTCGAGTTCGCGTTGGAGGACAGCTAGCTCCTTCGCGGTTGGTTCGCGGTTCAAAATAGCTTGGTGGAGCAGTTTGAGTCTTTCTTCGGCTTTCGAAGCCAGCAGGCGCTTCGCGAGAGCTTGGGAGGCATCGGCGATGGTTTGGTCATTGAGCAAGGTGAGGGCCTGCAACGGGGTGTTCGTGCGTGACATCGACACTTCGCAGACGCGACGCTGGGCGCTGTCGAACAAGAAGGTGGGTGCGCTGCTGCGACGCCAGAAGGCATACAACGTGCGGCGATACTGCGCCGCGCCCTGGCTCGGCTCGTAGGTGTAGCGGCCCATGAAAATCTCCTCCCACACGCCTTCCGGTTGATGTGGGCGAACGGGCGGTCCGCCGAGGGCAGGATTCAGCAAGCCGGAGGAAGCGAGCGCGGCATCGCGGATCATCCACGCGGGCAGGCGGAAGCGTGGGCCGCGAGAGAGGAGGAGATTCTGCGGATCTGTTTGTAGTTCGGGCTTTAGCCCGCCGGAACGGGCTAAAGCCCGAACTACGAGCTCAGAGCTCTGCTGATACGTTTCGCTCGTCACGATGGTCTTGATGAGGCGTTTCACATCCCAGCCGTTCTCCATGAAATCCACAGCGAGCCAGTCGAGCAGCTCGGGATGCGTGGGGCGCTGGCCTTGCAGGCCGAAATCATCCGGTGTGCGCACCAAACCAGCGCCGAAGAGCATCTGCCATATTTGATTCACGAAGACGCGGGCGGTGAGCGGGTTCTCTTTGGAAGTGATCCACTTGGCGAGGCCGATGCGATCCTTCGCGAGACCTTGTGGCCATGGCGCAATGGCGGCAGGCACGCCGCGTGGCACCACATCGCCTTTTTTGTCCCAAACGCCGCGAAGCAGCACATGCGTGTCACGCGGCTCCTTGCGCTCGGCGAGGACCATGACGTTTAATTTGCCCGCGGCGGCCTGCACCTCCTTGAGCTGTGCATTCGCACGATCCAGCGAGGCCTTCGCGAGCTGATACGGCTCATAATCTTCCAAAAACTGCGCGAGGAGCTTCTCGCGATCGATTTGACCTTTCGCGAGCTTTTCGAGCGGCGTGGGCCCGATCTCGCGCACGGCGGGTCCGGGCTGATCGGTCGCGGAAAGGCGGAATTTGGCGATGTTGGCGTCACCATTCGTCGAGCGATGCCGGAGCTCGAAAATCAGCTCCTCGTCGTTTTCGAGCACGAGCGGCTCGGCGAGGCCGTAGAGAGCGGTGTGGGGCTGATCTTTGGGGAAACCCTTCGTGGTCCAGCCATTGCGTGGATCGTCGTCGAGCGTGCCTTTCACATCGCCATACTCGCGTGCCTTGCCTTCGATCTTCGTGTCGGCCACGGCGCTTTTAACGAGGATGTCGCGGATTTGCGAGCTGCCTTGGCGGCGCACCTGCACTTTGATGTCGGTGAGGATGAACTCGCCCGACTTGCCGCGCGAGAGCACGCCGTTTTGCGGCAGCACGTCGAGCTTCAAACCGGTGAGGCGCGGGAGTTTGATGGTGGAGATGAGGCGGTAGTCATCCTGCTTCGGGTTCGGGCCGCTGGCGGTGACGATGCCGTCGTTGGTCTGAGCGAGCTTCGTGCCCTCCTGGGACTCGACCGAGCCGAGCACGACCTGCCATGCGTTGTGATCCGGCTTGATGCGCTTCTTTTGCTCCTCCAACCATTTCGTGAAGGGCTTCTCCGCCTCCGCCTTGGCCTTGGCTTCGATGGGTTTGCCTTGCTCGACGAGCTTCTGCGATTCCTCGACGGCTCGCTTCGCGTGGGGGGATTGGTAAGGTAGGTAGGGCTTGGCGTTGGTGCCCGCCGCGCCGTCTTCGTCGATGCTGTTGAAGAAGGCGTTTAGCGCGTAGTAATCGTGGTGGGAGATGGGATCAAACTTGTGCGTGTGGCATTGCGTGCAGCCGAGCGTGAGACCGAGCCAGGTGGTGCCCATCGTGTTCACCCGGTCGATGACGTAGTCGATGCGGCTCTCTTCTTTGTCGCGACCACCCTCGCCATTGGTCATGTGGTTGCGGTGAAAGCAGGTGGCGATTTTTTGCTCGAGTGTGGCATTGGGAAGAAGATCACCGGCGAACTGCTCCAACGTGAACTGATCGAAGGGCTTGTTCGCATTGAAGGACTCGACGACGTAGTCCCTCCACGGCCAGTTCGTACGCGTGGCATCGGACTGGAAGCCGTCGGTATCGGAGTAGCGCCCGGCATCGAGCCAGAACATGGCGAGGCGCTCGCCGTAGTGCGGAGAGGCGAGCAGTTTGTCCGACAGGTCGGACGAGTCAGACAAGTCCGACGTGGGGGGCAGCCCCGTGAGGTCAAAAGCTAACCTCCGCCTCAACGTATGCTCTGGAGCCTTCGGAGACATCTTCAGGCCTTCCTTAGCGAGACGGGCTTTGACGAAGAAATCCACGGGATGGCCTTCGGTCTTCGCTTTGACGGGCTTTTCGAAGGACCAGTGTTTGCCCCACACGCTGCCTTCAGCGATCCAGCGCTTCAAAAGAGCGATCTGTTCGGCCTTGAGCTTGGGTTTGTGAGACTTCGGCGGTGGCATGATCTCTTCAGGATCGTCAGTGGTGATGCGGGCGATAAAATCACCGGACTTGAGCACCTCGCGGGCACCTTCTTGAGTATCGAGCCGCAGATCAGCTTTGCGATGGCCGGCATCCTGGCCGTGGCAGCTCAGGCAGTTGTCGGAGAGCAGCGGCAGCACCTCGCGACTGAAACTCACCGGCTCCGCCAATGAAGCGGTGGTCAGGGCAAATGGAAGAAGTGGGCGGATAATCATCGCCTCATCTTACGCGAGCGAAGATGCAGGGTGCATGCATCGGCTATGGAAAATTCAGGCGGCTTGCGTCCAAGAAGGGGACCGTTTATCATCGAGCCATGTCCGCCGTCCTGAAAGACAACCTCCAGCCGCCCAAATGGACGGTCCCTGATTATCTGAAGGCCGAGGCCACCAGCGAGGTCCGGCATGAATACATCGCTGGTGATCTTTATGCGATGGCTGGAGCCAGCGAGAATCACAACTTTATCTCCGGCAATATTTTTAGCGCCATCCGCAACCACCTGCGCGGCAAAACCTGCAAGGTCTTCATCCATGACATGAAGGTGAAGGTGTATGCGCAGGTGATGCTGTTTTATTACCCGGATGTGATGGTGGTGTGCGAGCCGGACGATGAGGACAAGAACTACAAAACCAAGCCGCACCTCATCGTGGAGGTGATCTCCGAAAGCACTCGTGGCACGGATGAGCGGGAAAAGCTGCTCACCTTTATCCAACTGCCCTCTCTAGAAGAGTATGTGCTCGTCGAGCAGGACAAAATGAAGGTCACGGTGCATCGCAGGGCGGTGGAATGGCGTGCCGAGGTGTTGGAAGGCGCGGAAGCGGTGCTGAAGCTGACCTCCATTGGCTTCGAGATGCCCTTAAGCGCGGTGTATGAGGATGTGTTTCCGGTGAAGTAAGGCTATCCCAGCTCAATAGACCGCTTTGCGGTGAAAGAGGAAGCTTTCGAGAAGCAGCAAGGCGGCGAGAGCCCACAGCAGTTTTTGAGGCCAGGTGCTGAAGGATGCGGAGGTGATGATGGTGCGCTCGCGAAGGGCCGGCATGGCGGCGGTGTCGGTGGAGCGTTTCGGCAGATTCGTCTCGGTTTCTGAGGCGAGGATGCTGGTGCCGGTTTTGCCATCGGCGGTCTCCCAGGAGCCGATGTGAGTGAGGGAAAGCAGGCTGCTGGTGGTTTGCTCGGAGGTATCGGTGAACTGCAAACCATTCCAGGCATGCCAGTTCACGAGGCCAGAGGCAGGCACGAGCTCGCCGGTGTGCATGGGACGCTGGCTGATGAGAGCTTCATTCGTTTCGGCGCACCAGTAGAGGGCATTGCCAAGCACCAGCGGGAAGGCTGGAAGCAGAGCGAGTTGCTCGGAAGTGGCAGGTGAAAAGGCGGTGACGACGAGGCGCTGCCCGGCGTGCTCACCGGCGGCTAGCACCGGCTCGGAGCCGGCGATCCAAAGTGGTTCGAGAGAGGCTGGCAAGGAGAGCACGGAGGTCTGCGTGAGAGCGACGCGGCTGCTGGCGGCGCGGAAGAGCACGGGATGATCCGGCAGCGCGCTGCGCAGGCGATCGTGTGGCAATCCATTGCCGGGAAGGGGCTTCACGCTGATGGGGCCGCTGCTGGTGCTGGGATTTAAAAGGATGGCGGGGCGGTCGGTGGGCCATGGTTTCGGCAGCCAATGCTCAAAGACATACACATCCGGCTTTTCCTTGAGTGGCCAGGCATCCGGCGTGGAGCGGTTCATCTCGATGCGGCGGGATTCGATGAGTGAGGCGAGGGCGATCTCGGTAAAAGGGTCTGGCTTATCCGTGATCCACGCAACGGACAGCGGTCGATTCCGTGGCAGCGGAGCGGTGAGGCCGTCATCCCAGCCGAAGGCATCGCCGGATGTTTTGAGTTGAAGCTCCAATCGTTGTCCACGGGCGGATTCGAGCGGCAGGATGAGCGTGGTGCTGGTGCCGGGAGCGAGTTCGATCTCACGAATCTGCACGGGACGACCGGCGAGGGTGACTTCGAGGGTGGAGGAGACTTTTTCGCGGTTGGCGGCGGAGGCGGAGATCTTGGCAAAGACCTCATGCTGACCGCCAGAAAGCGGGCTGGGGCGGATTTGAAAGCCGGTGATGCCCGCGTTCATCACTTCGGGCAATGCGCAGTCGATGAAGGCGATGTCGCCTTCTGCTTTCGTATCGCTGGCGAGCCAGATCTTGGCACCGGCATCGAGTTCGGCGAGTCGGCGAGCGGTGGCGAGAGCTTCGGCGGCATCTCCAGCGATGGGTTTCGGCTTTAACTCCTCAAGCTGGCGCAGGCACTCGCGGCGATTGCGGCTTCGCGAAAGCAGCACATCCGCTTTGGCATCGAAGGCAATCAAGGTGAGCACCGCTTGATCGGGCAGGCTGCGCACGACCTGCTGCAAGGCGGCGACGGCTTCGGCGAGCCGCGATTTACCCGAGGCATCGGTGGCCGCCATGGAGGCAGAGCGGTCGATGACCAAAACGACGGCCTTCGGTGCATTCGCGCCCATTTCACCCGAAGGCCGGGCGAGAGCGAAAACGGCCAGCAGCAAGGCGAGAAGCGTCAGGACGAGGGCGAGCCATTTTTTGACGCGGCGCAGCCACGCCGACTCCTGATGCTCGCGGGCGAGTGATTTGAAAAACAGCAGCGTGGAGACCGGGAGACGCTTCGCATGCCGACGAAAGAGCCAGAGGGCGAGCGGGATGAGCGCCAGCCAGGCTAGATGCAGGAACTGGGGAGCGATGAAACGCATGGGCTAGGTTGAACGACGCACAATCCGCGCCGCATAAGCGCCGTCGATGCCGGAATCCGGCGGGAAGCTGCTTTTCTCCGCATCGAGATGGAAATCGGGCAGGGATTCGAGCACGCGGCGGACGAGCAGGCCATTCTCCTCGGGATCAATGCTGCACGTCGAATAAACGAGCGCTCCATCCGGCTTCAAAGCACGCAGGCCAATGCGCAGCAGACGCTCTTGAGCGGCGGTTTGCTCGGCAAAACTGGCCTCTTCCAAACGCCAACGCACATCGACTCGGCGACGCATGACGCCGGTGTTGCTGCATGGCACATCGAGCAGGATGCGGTCAAAACCTTCACCCACGAACTCGGGCAACGATTCGCGGCTCCAATCATGCAGCTCGATGTGCGTGTTGGTCACGCCGAGGCGTCGAAGGTTGTTGGCGAGGCGGCGGAGGCGGCCTTCGGAGACATCGCAGGCAATGATCTCGCCTTTGTTTTCCATGAGCTGGGCCATGAAGGCGGTTTTACCTCCCGGAGCGGCGCAGGCATCGAGCACTCGCATGCCCGCTTTGGGATCGAGCAAGCGCGGCGCGATGAGCGTGCTAGGGTCCTGAATGTACACTTTGCCTTCGGCCAGTTCAGCACGCGGAAGGTGTTCGTAGGCGGTGAAGTCCTCGGCTTCGGCGGCCATCTCGGGATGCAGGCGGTTGGCCCGGGCGAGCATGGGGGCGTGGGCTTGATTCCATTCGCACAAAGCGGTGGTCTTTGCCTCGCCGAAGGCGGCGAGCCAGCGCTGAACGAGCCACTTCGGATGCGAGGTGCGTGTTTCCAGCGGCAGAGAATCGGTGGAGGCAAGGAGCTGCTCGGCCTCGCGGCAGGCGCGGCGCAGGACGGCATTGATGAGGCCACGGGCGCGGCCGGTGGCGGCCACGGTTTCATTCACGGCGGCATGCTCGGACACTTTGGACAGCAGGAGCTGGCTCACGCCGATGCGTAGGCCCCAGCGGCAGCGATGATCGAGGTGCTTGTCCTCGGTGAGCACATCGATCCAGTGATCGAGTAGAGACAGATTCCGTAGCGTGGTGAGCACGATCTCACGGAGGAAGGCGGCGTCAGGAGCGATCAAATCGCACTCGCGTTGAGCCTGATCGAGGATGTCCGAGGCATAGCGCTCGCCACCCGCCCACTCGCCGAGCACATCAATGGCCAGCCCGCGGACGCGGGAGACGGGTTTTTTCTTCGGGCGGGGATTCGACGGCGGTTGGGCAGGCATGGACGGCAGCCTTTAGGACGGCAGAGGGGCGAGCACAAGGAACCTTCGTGACGGAACGCTGCAAGGCCCGGCGTGTCGGCTGCGTTCGTTCCGCCCTCATGCACCGCCTTCTTCTCGCCACTTTCGTTTTGTCTGCCTCCCTCTTTGCCGCTCCGCAGGATGATCAATACGTCCTTGGACCCGATTCACAGGTCAAAGAAGGCGTGCCTCAGGGCAAGGTGACACAGATGCCCGCCTGGACGACCTCTAAAACCTACCCCGGCACCACGCGGGACTGGTGGATCTATGTGCCGGCGCAATACAAAGCCGAGCAGCCAGCCAGTGTGATGGTTTTCTGCGATGGTGGCGGCTTTGTGAAGGCGGACGGCCAGTTCCGCGTGCCGGTGGTGTTTGATAATCTCATCGCGAAGGGCGAGATGCCGGTGACGATCGGCATCTTCATCAATCCAGGCGTGTTTCCCACCTCGAACCCGAAGGACAAGCCGCGCAGCAACCGCAGCTTTGAATACGATTCGCTCGGCGATCTGCATGCCCGCTTCCTCATTGAGGAAATCCTTCCCGAGGTCTCGAAGAGCTACAAACTCACCGCCGATCCCGAAGGCCGTGCCATTTGCGGCAACAGCAGCGGCGGCATTTGCGCCTTCACCGTGGCCTGGGAACGGCCGGATGCCTTTCGCAAGGTCGTGAGCCACATCGGCAGCTTCACGAACATTCGCGGCGGTCATGTCTATCCCGCTCTCATCCGCAAGGCGGAGAAGAAGCCGCTCAAAATCTTCCTCCAAGACGGCAAAAACGACCTCGACAACCAGTTCGGCAACTGGCCGCTGGCCAACCAGGACATGGCGGCGGCGCTGAAGTTTGCCGGTTATGACTACCAGTTCGTGCTCGGTGAAGGCACGCACAACGGCAAGCACGGCGGAGCTTTGCTACCGGAGACGCTGCAGTGGCTGTGGAAGAAGTGAGCAGTTGAGCTTTGCCGCGTTTTTCATATTATCTTGCTCATGAGCACTGTTCTTGAAATCGAAAAAGCCATCGAGTCCTTGCCCCGGCAGGAGCTTTGGAAGCTCATCCAGTGGGTGGAGCAGAAGCGTGACGAGGTGGAAGATGCCTATGACATTGCCTGCGCGGAGGCCTCGCTCGCAGAAGGCGGGCCGAACATTTCCTGGGAGGAAGTAAAAGCTGAGATGGGCTGGAAATAATGAGTTACAGCCTCGAGTTCAGACCCTCAGCACTCAAGGCGCTCAGAAAGCTGCCGAGGCATGTCAGCGACCAGCTTCATGAGACATTCGAGAAGCTGAAGCAAAACCCGAGGCCTCCAGGCAGCTTGAAGATGAAGGGCGCAGACGGCTTCTGGCGGGTAAGATCGGGAGACTACCGGGTGATTTACGATATTCGGGACTCATGCCTCATCGTCCTGATCGTCGATGTGGGACATCGCAGCAGCATTTATAACTAACCAACCATGAAACGCACACTCCTCGCTCTCTCCCTGCTCTCCAGCTTTCTCGCCGCCCAGGACACCTCCCTTCACGAATACCTCAGTGATGACCAGCCATGGAAGGAGGTCGCCAGTGGGTTTGCGTTCACGGACGGGCTTTGCTGCGATGCGGCGGGGAATCTCTTTTTCACCGATGTGAAGGGCGGCAAGGGCATCTATAAATTCGACATCGCCACGGGCAAAACGGACCTCTTCCTCGACAACCTTCCCGGCATCAGCGGGCTGCAAATCGGGACTGACGGACGCTTTTACGCCTGCCACAACAAGGAGCAGCGCATCATCGCCATCACGATGAAAGGCGAGGTGGAGGTGCTCCTCACCGGCGTGAAGTGCAATGACCTCGTCGTCAGCAAGGCGGGCCATCTTTACTTCACGGAGACGCCCACGCTGAGCGTTCATCTCATCACGAAAGACAAAAAGCACCTCGTGGCGGATGCCGGTCATGTGCAGAAGCCGAACGGCATCACCATCTCCCCGGATGAACGTACGCTGGTAGTCTCCGAGCATGGCGGGAAGCATGTGTGGACGTGGCGCATCGAAGATGACGGCACATTGAGCGGCGGCGCACCTTTCATGACGATGTGGCTGCCCGTGGGCAAAGAAACCGCCAGCGGCGATGGGGCCACGACGGAATCCAAAGGCCGCTTTTTCGTCACCACAGAGCTTGGCGTGCAGATCTTTGATCAGGCGGGAAGACTTGCTGGCATCATCGCCAAGCCCACGCCGGAATCGAAGGTGGTGAGCGTCGAGTTTGCCGGGAAAGACCATTCGACACTCTTCATCGCAGCGGGTGACAAGATCTTCGCTCGCCAGCTCAAGGTCACCGGTTACTTCCGCTGAGCGTGAAAGCCGTTTTTGACTTCTTGGAGCCGCAAGGACTCGTTTTCGTGGGCCTGCTGGTGATGGTTGTGAGTCTAGTAAGGCAGCGGCGGAAGGTGCTGGCATGCCTGGCGGGCTTTATGTGGCTCGTCACTGCTTTGGTGACCTGCACGCCGTTCGCGAGCTGGCTCATCTCCACGCTCGAACGACCGTGGGAGCCGGTGAAACTGGATTCGATGGAGGTTTGCGATGCCGTCGTGTGTCTCGGCGGCGGCTTGGAGCCTTCTCGGGTCGAACCGACGGGCCTGCGCACGAAGGGCGGCGCGGATCGTTTGTTTTGTGCCCTCGAAATGACGCGTCAAGGCAAGGCCAAAGCACTCGTGCTCGGCGGCGGCGGGTTTCGTTTTCATAACGAGCATGGCTCGGAGGCCGACGCCGGTGTGGGCTGGATAACCGAATGGAAACTCACGGATGTGCCTTTGCACAGCCTCGGCATTTGCAGCGACACTCACGATGAAGCGCTCAAAACGGCCACTTTGGTCGCGAAGCAGGGCTGGAAGCGCATCGCTCTCGTGACCTCCGCGTATCACATGACGCGGTCCAAGGCCACGTTTGAGAAGGCGGGCATTCAGGTGGTGCCGGTGCCGTGCAATTATGTGAGCCAGCAGATGCGGCAGGAGAAGCCTTACTGGTTCAAAACGCCCGATGTGACCGGCTACGGCTATGCCGAGGCCTGGATGCACGAGATCGCTGGCATGTGGGTGTATGGCTGGCGTGGCTGGTTGTGACGGAAAACGGGATGGCAAAGCCGCCGGAGGCCGTTATGATCGCCACGCCATGCCTATCGACGACTCTTCCTCCACGCCGACCAATGCTGAAACGCTGCTCTGGAGCGGCCACACCTCCCAGTGGGTGCATTTTTGGTTTTACCTCCTCTGCGTGATCCTCGCCGCAGCCATCGCCGTGGGTGCTACGGTGCTCGCCCTGCCCACCGGCGGTCTCACCTATCTGGCGCTCATCATTCCCGTCATCCTCTGGATGGTGCGCTGGTGGGTGACGAAATGCACGACGTATGAACTCACTTCGCAGCGCCTGCGCATCCGCAGTGGTGTGCTGAACCGGCGTGTGGATGAGCTGGAGCTCTACCGTGTCAAAGACTACGCCATGGAGCAGCCCTTGATGCTGCGCCTCGTCGGTTTGGGCAATTTGACGCTTATCACTTCCGACGCCACGAACCCGCAGGTGGCCATGAAAGCCATCGCCGATGTGGAAAACGTTCGCGAGAAGCTCCGGGGTGCCGTTCAAAGCGAACGCGACCGCAAACGTGTTCGTGAACTCGATGTGGATAGCCATGACGACGGCGCTGCCACGCTGAGTTAGGCCACAGGGCAAAAAGCGTCCAAAAAGCGTTTGAAAGCAGGGGGGCGGGCACTAGTATCCGCGCCCTTCACCTCCTTCACACTTCCAATGGCTGACGCTGCAAATAAATACTCCCACAACATCTCCGGCGCTTACTACGTCGATGACCAATGCATCGACTGCGATCTTTGCCGGGAGACGGCTCCGGCCAATTTCAAACGTGAAGAAGACGGTGGGCATTCCTTTGTGTTCAAGCAGCCGGAGAGCGATGACGAGCGTGCTCTTTGCGAGGAGGCTCTTACGGGCTGCCCCGTGGAGGCGATCGGCCGCGATGGCGAAGAGTAATCTTCACTCGACAGACTTTGGTAAAAGCCCCCTCCGAATGGCGGGGGCTTTTCATTTTTATTGAAGATCGAAGGGCGTTCCGCTCTGATATGCTCTCCTCGTATGAAACGCCTTCTCACCGCCTTCTCTCTACTCGTCTCGTTTGCCGCCACGGCAGCTGATGCCCCTAAAAATGCCGCCGGACTCCAGCTCTACAGCCTGCGCAGTCAGTTCACCCTTCGCGGCGTGCCGTGGACGCTCGATCGTGTGAAGGAAATGGGCATCAAGGAGGTGGAGCTAGCTGGCACTTACAATTTGAGCGCCGCCGAATTCAAAGCCGAGCTCGATCAGCGTGGGCTCATCCCTGTGAGCAGCCATTTCCCCTATGCTCGATATAAAAACGACCTCGACAATGTGGTGAAGGAAGCCAAGACGCTCGGCTTGAAATTCGCTGGCTGTGCTTGGATTGATCACAAGGATGCCTTTGATGAGGCGGAGTGCCGTGATGCCATCGCCACCTTCAATCGAGCCGGTGAGGCGCTGGCAAGGGAAGGCATCACCATGTTTTACCACCTGCACGGCTTTGAGTTCGAAAAGCATGGTGAGGGCACGCTGGCGGATCTTTTCCTCGCTGAGACGAAGCCGGAGTTTGTCTCCGTGCAGATGGATGTGCTGTGGATCGTCTTTCCGGGGCAAGATCCCGTGCAGCTCTTGGAGAAATATGCCGGTCGCTGGAAGCTGATGCACCTCAAAGACCTCAAAAAAGGCATCGCCACCGGTTCGCTTAGCGGGAAAACGGATGTGGCCAATGATGTGCCGCTTGGCACCGGCCAGATGAACTGGTCTGCCATCTTCACCGCCGCGAGGAAGAATGGCGTGCAGCACTATTTCATCGAGGACGAATCTCCCACCTCAATGGAGCAGATCCCGCAGAGCCTTACCTTTCTGCGTGGCAACGGTTTTGAGTGATGGCCGAAGCTTCCACCAGGCCCTTCAAGCTGCCAGAGACCCTGCCCGTGATGGTGCTGGAGCGTCTTTACCCGCTGCCGGGAGGCATTCAGCCGCTCTTCATCTTTGAAGAACGCTACCGCCACATGCTGGAGCATGCGCTGAGCACGGATCGTCTCTTCGCCATCGGGGATCGTCGTCGTGATGGCAGTCTGCGGCCTATCGTGACGGCTGGACTGATCATCAGTGCCGTGCGGGCGGCTGATGGCACCTCGCAGCTCGTGCTGCAGGGCATTCACCGCATGCGCATCACGGGCTGGCAGCAGGAGGAGCCCTTTCTCATCGCCACGGTAGAGCCTTTTGAAACGGACCCCGGACCGGCTGAAAAGGTCCATGAGCTCAGCCAAGAGGTGGAGGCCATTTTGGAGCAGTTCACCCTGCCTGAGATCGCCGGGAATCTCATCTTGCTGCGCCAGCTTTTGAGACAGCGGAATGATCCCTCCTTCACCTGTGATCTGGTGGCCTCGCTGGCCCTGCGACGTCCGGCTATCTCCCGCGCCTTGCTGGAGGAACGCCGCCTTTTGAAGCGGCTGGAGATTCTGATTCGTGAATTGAAGCGCGTCACGGACTGAGTTCGGCGATGGATTTTTGATGGCGAGCCGTATGTCATTGTCCTTCCAAGTCTCATTCACACCATGCAATCCCGCCGACACTTCATCCGCCAGTCCGCCGCCACCCTCTTCGCCGCTCCTTGGGTCACCACGGGGATGATGGCAGCCTCACCGAATGGAAAACTCCGCCACGCAGCCTTTGGTGGAAGTGGCATGAGCTGGTCCGATATGACCAGCATGTCCAATCACCCCAATTGGGAACTCGTGGCCGTCTGTGATGTGGACACCCGGAACTTCAAAAAGGCTCAGGACAAATGGTCGAACATCAAAGTGTATCAGGACTGGCGTGAGCTGCTCGAAAAGGAAGCCGCAAACATCGACAGCGTGAACGTTTCCACGCCGGATCACATGCATGGCAGCATCGGCCTAGCCGCTATCGCGAAGGGCAAGCATGTGTATGGGCAGAAGCCACTCGCTCACAACCTTTGGGAGTGCCGCCAGATGGTGGAGCGTGCTCGTGCGAAGGGCGTGATGACGCAGATGGGCATTCAAATCTCCTCGGACTTCTCCGAGCGTCTCGCCGTCGAGCTCATCCAAATGGGTGCCATCGGCAAGGTGAAGGAAGCGCATACCTTCTCAAACAAGAAATGGGGAGACATGGAAGTCCGCCCTCAAAAGAGCGATGAAATCCCTGCGGAGCTGGATTGGAATAAATGGCTCGGTGTGGCCTCGGAACGCAGCTTCATCAAAGGCTACGATCACCCGAGCAACTGGCGCAAGCGTCGTGACTTTGGCACCGGCACGCTCGGTGACATGGGCTGTCACATGTTCAGCGGCTGGTTCCGATCCCTCGACCTGGCGGCACCCACCGCCGTCGTTTCACGTGGTCCGCGTCCGAACAAAGACAACTGGGCCATCAATGCCGTCGTCGAGTACACCTTCCTCGGCACTAAATTCACCGCCGGTGAAAGCATCAAGGTCACCTGGACCGATGGCGATGCACGCCCACCCGCTGAGGTCATGGCGCTGGCTGGTGATGTGGCGAAATTTCCTGGCCAAGGCACGATCTATATCGGCACGGATGGCGTGTTGCTGCATCCGCACGGCTCCACGCCGATGCTGCACCCGCGAGACAAATTCACGGGCTTCAAATATCCAAAACTCGAGCCTCGGAATCACTGGTTCGATTTCATCGACTGCTGCCTGAAGGGCGATAAGCAGCCCAGCGCCAACTTTGACTATGCGGGCCCGCTCACTGAGGCCGTGCTACTCGGCTGCCTCGCCAGCGATTTCCCCGGCGAAACGCTCACCTGGGATGCTCCAGCGCTCAAAATCCCCAACAATGCCCTCGCGGACAAAAGGGTGCGTCGTGAGTATCGCAAGGGGTGGGAGCTCGTCTGAAGCTAAAATGAAGACCGCCTGCCGATTCGATCGAATCAGGCAGGCGGACGGCGTTTCGGAGTGTGGAGGCGTTGATGATTGTAGTTCGGCCTTCAGGCCGTGATTCCAGGCTCCTGAACGGGCTGAAGCCCGAACTACGAACAGCTTGGCGTTCTTGAACGAACTGTCGAATCTGGAGAAAGTGTGAGAAACGCCGGTTAGCCCAGGGAGGGCACACGGACGTTCACATCCACGTCAGCGGCATAATCCACGCCATCGAGACCGAAGCCAAAGAGACGCAGGAAGCTGGATTGGTAGCCTTCGAAGTCGCCGAGTTGGGCGAAGTTTTCGGTGTTCACTTCCTTCCAGCGGTCATCGACCAATTGCTGAACGGCAGGATTCATTTCCCAATCGTCAACACGGATGCGGCCCGCTTCATCAGGTTGCGGCTGGCCGTTGTAGAGACGGTCGCGAAAGAGGCGGTCCATCTGCTCGATGCAATCCTCATGAGTGCCCTCGGCCTTCATGACCTTGTAGAGCAAGGAAATGTAAAGAGGCACCACGGGGATGGCGCTGCTGGCCTGAGTTACGAGGGCTTTGTTCACGGAAACCCAGGCCTTGCCGCCGATGGGGGCCAGCTTGGCATCGAGGGCACGCTGGGCACGTTCGACGTCCTCTTTGGCCCGACCGATGGTGCCGTTCTTGTAGATGGGCCAGGTAACTTCAGGCCCGATGTAGCTGTAAGCCACGGTCTGCACGCCTTGAGCGAGCACACCGGCGCTTTGCAGTTCATCGATCCACATTTCCCAGTCTTCACCGCCCATGACGGCCACGGTTTGGGCGATCTCGTCGTCGTTGGCTGGCTCGATGGTGACTTCGTTCACGACACCCGTGCCGGTGTTGAGGTTCTTGTTCGTGTAGGTGCCGCCGATGGGCTTGAGGCAGGATTTGAAGACCTCCCCGGTCTTTGGATGCGTGCGGCGTGGGCTGGCGAGGGAATAGATGACGCAATCCACCTGGCCGAGATCCGCCTTGATGGCGGCGATGACTTCCGCCTTCATCGCATCGGAGTAGGCATCGCCATTGAAAGAGCGGGCGTAGAGGCCCGCAGCCTTGGCTTCGGTCTCAAAGGCAGCCGAATTGTACCATCCGGTGGTGCCACAGCGATCTTCTTCCGCCGGTTTTTCAAAGAACACACCGATGGTGGCGGCATCGGAGCCAAAAGCAGCCGCGATGCGTGAGGCGAGGCCGTAACCCGTGGAGGAACCGACGACGAGAACCTTCTTGGGTCCGTTGGCGATGGGGCCGCGGCTCTTCACGAGGGCCATCTGGTCGGCGACATGCTTCGCACAACCGGTGGGGTGTGCGGTGGTGCAGATGAATCCACGAATTTTGGGTGTGACGATCATAGTTGGAGATGGGAACGCGATGCCGTTAACCGCTGCATGAGGGCTGGCAAATGGTTTTGCGATGGTGGTATTCCCCATCTCCATGTCACGCTGTGCTTCGTTCGAGATCAGAGCGTCTGATGAATGCGTCCAAGGGCCATCAAAATGTAGCTGGTGGAGAGGACGGGATCGCTTTCCATCCAGCGGCCTTCGGTGTTGAGCCAGGAACCATCGCCCTTTTGCAGATTGAGCAGCTTCGCGGTGATGTCCGCACGCCAGTCGATCGTTTTGCCATCCTTCGTCTGGATCAAGTCCACCTGAGCGATGGCGAGGGCCTTGCTCATCGTGTGATAATAGTAGTAGAGGCCTTGGGCACCGAGGCCGGGATTCTCTTCGACGGTGTAATTCTTCTTGAGCCATTCGAGCACGGCCTTCACGCGGTCGTCGTTCTTATCGAGTCCGGCGTAGATGAAGCTGAGCAGGCCTGCGTAGCTGATGCTGCCGTAGCTGCGCAAGGCGATGCGGCCATCGGGGAGCTGGACTTTGGCACCACGTGTCTCGGTGGGGTTGTAGATGAAGCCACCGGCATCGGCGGGGTCTTTGCTCACCCAGCTCGATTGGTTGCTCTCGGGGCGGTTCTGGCAGCGCTGGATGAAGTCGATGGCGGCGGCAAAGTTGAGCTGCGGTTCGTTCTTGGCGGCATCGCCTTTGTCGGCGAGCAGCGACTGGGCGTAATAGAGTGCTTCGAGGGCGAAGGTGGTGTTCGAGAGATCGGCGTGCGTGGCTTTTTCCTCGCCGTAACCAATGCCACCATCGGTGGCGGCATCGTTCTTGCCTTTCTCGTCGAGATCAAGCTGGCGAGTGACGAGGTAACGACGGGCTTTGAGCATGATTTCCTCGTTCTCGGGCTTCGGATTGAGCATCAGGGCGGTGAGGGCGAGCGCAGTGTTGTAGGTGGCGCGGGCTTTGATGGTGATAGAGCCGTCCGGTTTGGCGTTGCTGATGAGATAACGGGTGCCAGCCACGACCTCGGCAGGCACGGGGTCGCCGGGCTTGCGGTTGGGATCGAGCATGAAGCTGGTCACGGCCAGCCCGGTGATGGCCACCGGCTCAGCTTCGCCCCATTGGCCGGTTTGTTTGTTCTGCTGACTGCGAAGGAAGTTCAGGCCGCGCTCCACGCTGAGGCGCAGTTCTTGACGCAGGGATTCATGTCGCGGTGCTTGCGAGGCACCTTGGCCGAAGGCAGAGACGGTCGCGAGGGTGAGGAGAAGGGCGGGGAGCTTCATGGTAAATGAAAGGGAAGGGGGATCAGGCTAAACGGCAATGGGCAAAGCGCCCCAATTGGCCCGATGGCTGGTTTTTGATCGAAAGGGGACCCGACGGGGCGATTCTTGCCCCATTCGTCAAGGCTGCGCATACCTCGCCTTGAGGGCGGTGACGACGTTGGCGGGGGCAAAGGGCTCGATATTGCCACCCAGGCGGCCGATTTCCTTTACCAGACGACTGCTGATGTAGGTGAATTCTTCTCGCGGCATCAGGAAGAGCGTTTCGAGGTTTGGCTCCAGCTTCCGGTTCATCAAAGCGAGCTGGAATTCGAACTCAAAGTCCGATACCGCCCGCAGGCCACGCACGAGGGCGCAGGCGCCGTTGTCGCGGGCGAAATTCACCAGCAGCCCCTCGAAGGGCATCACTTCCAAATTGGCGATGCCAGCCGTGGCTTCCTTCACGAGAGCCACACGTTCGGCCACACTGAAGAGGCTGTTTTTGGCGTTGTCTCGTGCCACGGCCACGATCAGGCGGTCGAACAGCCCGGCGGCACGCTGGATGACATCGAGGTGCCCATTGGTGATGGGATCAAAACTGCCGGGATAGATGGCGAGGCGCATGGTTGTGGCGGGGCGGGGAGGGCAGTGGATTGTAGGGGGACTTTCGGAAACGGCAACGCCCGGCCTTTTCGTGTGTGACGATGCATTTACATGGTAGGCACAAATTTTCGGTTGAGAAAAAACGACACTTACCTATAAGCGGGCCGCGTTTCTCAACGTCCCGCAGGCTGGCGTGTTCTTTGGACCCGCCACGATTGCGGAAACGTTTCGTTTTCTCCCCAACCTCCAGCCTCCAAAACCAACCACCCAACCTATGATTCAGGTGAAGAACCTCCGAAAAGAGTTCGGCTCGAAGGTCGCCGTCGATGACGTCTCCTTCAAAGTCGAAAAAGGCGAAGTGCTCGGCTTCCTCGGGCCGAACGGCGCCGGCAAGTCCACCACCATGCGCATGGTCACCGGCTACTTCCGGCCCACCAGCGGCTCCGTCTCCCTCGGTGGCATCGACATGCTCGATGAGCCGGAAAAGGCGAAGCAGATACTCGGTTATCTGCCAGAAAACGCGCCGCTGTATTCTGACATGACCGTGGCCAGCTTCCTCGGCTTCTGCGCTGAACTCCGCGGCATTCATGGTGCGGCCCGCACCAAGGCCATCGACCGTGTGCTCGATCTCTGCTTCCTCGACAAGGTGCGCAATCAAAGCGTCGATACCCTTTCCAAAGGTTACCGCCACCGCACCTGCTTCGCCCAGAGCATCATCCATGATCCCGAAGTGCTCATCCTCGATGAACCGACGGACGGTTTGGACCCCAATCAGAAGCACGAAGTGCGTGGCATGATCAAGCGCATGGGCCAGAACAAGGCCATCATCTTCTCCACCCACATCCTGGAGGAAGTCGATGCCGCCTGCTCCCGCGCCATGATCATTGATCGTGGCAAGGTGGTGGCCGATGGCACCCCCGAACAGCTCCGCAAGATCGTCCCCGGCTGCAACAGCCTCGATGAGGTCTTCCGCAGCATTACCCGCTCTGAAACCGCGAAGAAGGGCGAATAAGCTCCCTCGCTCCAAGTCTCTGCTTCAACCTACCAACCCCGTTTTCCGAACATGAACAAACGTGACATCGAAAACACCCTGACCGTCTTCAAACGCGAGTTCCTGGCCTATTTCAACTCCCCGGTGCTCTACGTCATCGTGGTGATCTTCCTGCTGGCCTCCCAGGGCTTCGCCTTCTTCTTCTCCCGCATCCTCGATAGCGACGACGTCTCGCTCGCCACACGCTTCTTCGTCTGGCATCCCTGGATCTATACCGTGCTCGCTCCCGCCGTGGGCATGCGTTTGTGGTCCGAAGAGCATCGCCTCGGCACCATCGAGCTGCTCATGACCATGCCCGTCTCCCCCTGGCAGGCTATCTTGGGCAAATTCTTCGCCGCCGCCTTCGTCTGGGCCATCGGCCTCGGCCTCACCTTCACCATCGCCATGACCGTCGGCTACCTCGGTGATCCTGACAGCGGTCCGATCATCAGCGGTTACGTCGCCAGCTATCTGTATGCCATGGCCTGCCTCGCCGTGACCAGCGCCATCAGCGCCTTCACCCGCAGCCAGGTGGTGTGCTTCATCATCAGCGTGGCCTTCTGCCTCGTCATCGCCCTCATCGGTGATCCAGGCATCACCCAGGCCATCGTGAATGCCGTGCCGAACGGCTTTGAGTGGCTCGTGCGCTTCGTGAGCTACTTCAGCTTCATGGATCACTTCTTTGAAATGACTAAGGGCATCTTCGTCCTTCGCGATGTGCTTTACTTCATCTCCGTCATCGCCGCCGCCCTGCTCGTAACCGACCTCGGTCTCCGTTCGAAGCGTGCCTGATCGATCCCTCATCCTTTTTCTCCCATCCCTTATCCCCTTCCATCAGCCATGAGTGCTTCCACCAAGACAGCCGCCTTTGGCATCACCACCCTGCTGACCATCGCCGTCATCGCCGCCATCAACTTCCTCGTTGGTGGCGTGGGCTTTGGTAATATCCGCCTCGATCTCACTGAGGACGGTCTCTACACCCTCTCCCCCGGCACCAAGAACATCCTCAGCCGCATCAGTGCGGACGAGCCGGTCACCATCAAATTCTATTCGACCAATGACGACCGCGTCATGCCGAACCTCCTCAAGCCGCACGCCCGCAGCATTGAGGACCTGCTCCTCGAATACGAAAAGCAGGGCAACAACAACGTCGTCCTCGAAGTCATCCATCCGAACCCGGATACCGATGATGAAGATAAGGCCAAGGAAGACGAAGTCCGTGGCATGCAGGTCAATCAAGAAGGCGACAATATCTACCTCGGTATGACGGTGAAGTGCCTCGACCAGAAGGAAGTGCTGCCATTCCTCAGCCCCGATGACGCCACCTCGCTCGAGTATGAGGTTTCCCGCGCCATTGCCAAGGTCATCAAGCCTACCAAGACCATCATCGGTTTCATGAGCGCTATGCAGATCGGGGGCAATCCCATGGCCATGATGCAGCGCCAGCGTGGGGGGGAGGCTTGGGCCGTCATTCAGCAGCTCCGCGCCGATTACGAGGTCCGCGAAGTGCCTTTTTCCACCGATAAGATCGATAAGGACATCACTGTCCTCATCGTCATCCACCCGGCGGACATCACAGAGACCGCAGAATTCGCCATCGATCAGTATTTGCTTGGCGGCGGCAATGTGGTGGCTTTTGTGGACCCGCAGAGCCTCCTGGCTCAGGCCATGAGCAGTCAGCAGAACCCCATGACCGGCCAGCCCGGCACCATGATCAACGGCTCCTCCGACCTCTCGAACCTCTTCAAAGCTTGGGGCATTAATTACAAGAAGGACATGATCCTCGCCGATATGAACTACCGCGGCATGCTCCAGGGCCGCACGATGCCCACCGCGCTGCAACTGCCCGCCAAGGCCATCAATCAGGACAGCCGCTTCACCACCGGTCTCCAGGCTTTCACCCTCATGAATGCCGGCTCCTTCGGTATCGACAAGAAAGAGGGCCTCGATGCCACCACCCTCGCCTCCAGCTCCGAAGCCTCCGAGATGATCGACACCGCCGCTGCTGATAAACTCCGCCGCGAGCCGATGACGAACTTCACCGCCAGCGGCAAAAAGCAGGTCCTCGGCGTCCACATCAAAGGTAAATTCAAGAGCGCCTTCCCGAACGGCCGCCCGAACGCCCCCGGCGTTTCCAAAGAAACCGGCGGTGCCGAAAAGGATGCTACCAAGCCCGTCGCGACGGCCACCGCGCCCCCCGTAGCCGTCACCACCGCTCCCGCTGCTGCTGCTCCAGCTCCCGCAGCTCCCAAAAAAGACGACTCCCTCAAAGAGTCCATCGACAGCGAGCGCAACGTCATCGTCTTCTCCGATGCGGACATGCTCTATGATGCCTTCTGCCTCCGTCAGGGGGATCTCGGCGTCGGTATGGTCACCAATGGTGGCAATCTTCCGATGCTGCTGAACACCGTCGAAGTCCTCGCGGGCGGCGGTGATCTCATCCAGGTGCGTAATCGCAAATCTCCCATCCGTCCCTTCTCCAAGCTCAAAGAGATGCGTGAGGAAGTGGAAGAGAAATACCGCCCGAAGCTCGTCTCCCTAGAAGCCGAGCGTCAAAAGCTCGCCGAGCAGCTCAGTAAGGCCCGTCCTCAGATCGACCTCAAAAAAGGTGCTCTCATCGTTGACCAAGGCACCATGAACAACATCAAGGAGATGGAGAAAAACTCCGTCAAGATCGACCGTGAGGTGCGTGACATCCGCAAGGAGGTCAACAAGGAGGTCGAATTCCAAAAGACCCTCCTCAAGAGCCTCAATGTCCTCGGCGTGCCGCTCCTCGTCGGCGTCGTCGGCCTTATCCTTGCCATGCGCCGCCGCTCCCTCACTGCCGCGGCCTAATCACTTCACCCGAGAACTGAGAACCTCGAACGACCATGAAAAAGATTATCCTTCTCCTCATGCTGCTCGCCGCCATCATTGGCGCGGCCTATTACCAGAGCAATCAACGCCAATCCCGCCTCAACCGCGCCAGCAGCGGTGCCACCAAGACGCGCGAGCTTCTGTTCCGTGATTTCGACATCAATGGCATCAAGAAGATCCGCATCAAGGAAGACAAGCAGGAGACCAACATCACCGTGCAGGGCGATCAATGGGTCGTCGCTGATCGCGGCGGCTATCCTGCGAACAAGGAAAAGCTCCAGACCGTGCTCATGGGGCTGAAGTATGAAAAGATCAAAGCAGGCCGCCGCATCGGCAAAGACTCCTGGGGCAAAATCGGCGTGAACTCACCCGGTGAAGCCACCGCCTTCGGCGTCGGCACGCTCATCGAACTCCTCGATGAATCCGGCAGTGTGAAGCATTCCTTTGTCCTCGGTGGTAAAGTCACCAGCTCCGGCGGTCAGGATGACCAGATGAGCATGTTCGGCGGTGGCCCACAGGGCAATCGCTTCGTCCGCCTCAAGGACGAAGAAACCATCTACGAGGTCGCCAACCAGTTCAGCGACCTCGAAAACAAACCCGAAGCCTGGGTGCTGAAAGACTTCATCGCTGTCTCCAAACTCAAGAGTATCGAAGTCACCGCGCCCAAGGCTGAAGACTCCTGGAAAGCTTCCAAAAAGGCCGAAAGCGACACCGAATTCGGCCTCGAAGGTGCCAAGGCGGATGAAAAGCTCGATGATGCCAAAGCCGCCCTCTCCAGCTTCCTCTCCGGCCCCACCTTCGACGACGTGCTCGCCAAGGACAAAGCCGCCGAAACCTTCAAAGACGCCGTCAAAGCCGTTCTCACCACTTTCGACGGCTTCACCTACACCGTGCAGGCTGCCAAGAAGGCCGTCGATGGTGCAGACAAATGGTACATGACCGTCACCACCACCGCCGCCATCCCGCAAAAACGCGAAGCGGTGAAGGATGAAAAGCCTGAGGACAAAAAGACCAACGACGAGAATTTCGACGCCCAGAAAAAGACCCTCGAAGAAAAGCTCGCCAAAGAAAAAGCCTGCGATGGCTGGGTTTATCAGGTGACCGAATACACCGTGAACACCCTCTTCAAGAAGCGCAGTGAACTCCTCAAAACGGAGGAAGCTAAACCCGCCGCCCCCGCTCCTACCATTCCAGGCCTCACTCCCGGCACTATCCCCGGCCTCAAGCCCGTCACGCCTCCTGCGGAACCCGCCAAGCCCTCCGCCGATGCCGCCACAAAGCCCGCCCCCATCACTGTGACCACCCCACCGATCTCCGTGCCCCCCGCCAACGAGATCAAGGACAAGCCCGTCACCCCACCGGCCACTCCCAAGCCCGAGCTGAAACCCACTGAGGCACCCACCACTCCTCCTGCTCCATCTCCCGCCGAGCCGAAGAAATAAGCCATTCCATTACACCCTGAAGCGGGAGTCCTTGGACTCCCGCTTTTTTTATACCCCTCAGCCATCCGCAGGGCAGGGGACGCACCACTCTGACTTCTGAACTTTGTCTTCTGACCTCTGAACCCAGCGTGGATTTTCCGCTGGATTTCAGCCCTCAACGAGCCAGAATCCGCGCCCTTCGCTCGTTTCGTATCTGTTACAATCCCCACCACCAACAACACGCCTCCGACCATGTCCGAAAGCTCCCTCGCCCCCCAATGCTGCTCCAGCCTCGCTCCGGCTTACGCCCACCTGCTTCTCCGCCTCTGGGTAGGCATGCGCCTCTTCATGGCGGGTCTGGATAAATTCCGCTGGGGCAATGGCGAAACCACGACCTTCAGCATCTCCAATTACACGGAGCTGAAAGGCCCGCCGATTGCGAAGCTGATGGCCTCCAACAGCTTCCTCCCCGAAGCCATGTGCAATGGCTTTGCCAATTCCATCGGCTATGTTCTCCTCCTCGTAGGCGTCTGGACCGCCGTGGGCATCTTCACCGAGCTCGGCCTTTTCGCCGCCGGCCTCGTCTTCCTCTCCCTCGGCTTTGGTCTGGCTTGCCTTCCTGACGATACCGAACTCGTCGGCAACATCGGCCTCTCCATCGGCCTCGTGGCTCTCTGCCTGATGACCGCTCACGCGAAGAAATTCTCCCTCGACGGCATTCTCCGCGGCAAGAAGAAGGCCGAATAAGCCTCACTCGCACCGCCATCGCGCGGTGCGTTCACTTTTAACCCTTCACGCGTCCTCCGCATGAACACGACTTCCGCTCCTCTCTCCCGTTTCCTTGATCGCAGGGGCTTCCTGCGCACCACCGCCCTCACCGGCGGTGCCGTTCACCTCGCCACCAGCAAGTCCGCCATCGCCCTAGAGACCGCCGCTGGCCGCACCATCAAGTGCGCCCTCGTCGGCTGCGGTGCCCAGGGCAATGCCCTCCGCACCGCCTCCAAAGATGTTCCCGGCATCCAGTGGGTGGCCATGTGCGACATTTGGAAATTCTCCGTCGCCAAAACACGCGGCGGTTTCCTCGGTGAAAACAAGCACCAGATCGACGGCGAAGTGAAGATCTACGACGACGTCGAGGCCATGCTCGAAAAGCAGCCCGACATCGAAGCTGTCTTCATCGCCACGCCGGATTTCCTCCACGCTCCGCTTTCCCGCCTCTGCCTTTCCAAGGGAAAGCACGTGTATTGCGAGAAGATGATGTCCAACAGCATTGAAGGCGCTCTCGACATGGCCAAAGCCGGCAAGGAATTCCCGAATCAGATCTTCCAGATCGGCCACCAGCGCCACTCGAACCCACGCTATGTGAACCTGCGTGAGAACATCATCAAGAAGGGCGTACTCGGTCGCGTGACCCACTGCTACGCGCAGTGGAATCGTGGTGTCTCCGGCTCCCAGCCGCAGGGTGAGGTGAAGGGCTACGATATACCGCAGGACGTTCTCACGAAGAATGGCTACGGCAATGTGTTTGAGTTCCGCAACTGGCGTTACTTTGCCAAATACGGCGGCGGCCCTCTCTCCGATCTCGGTGCTCACCAGATCGACATGTTCAACTGGATGTATGAGGCGGATCCCGTGTCTGTCATCGCTACGGGTGCGGTCGATTACTACGACGGTCTCGAAGGCCGTCCGAAGTATGAGCTGCCGGACAACATGATGTGCATCTACGAGTTCAAAACCCATGCTGGGCTCCTCCGCGCCTACTACCAAGTGCTCACCACCACCGGCTCCCAAGGCGCTTATGAAAAGCACATGGGCGTGAATGGCACCGCCCTTATATCCGAACTCGATACGAACGGAAACCAGATCTACGCCGAACCTGGCAATGCCCTCGACGAACTGGCTCTCGGTAACAATCCGCCCATCGCCAAGCCTGCCGACAAAGCGAAGAACAAATTCTGGGAGCATCCACGTGACTGGGAAAAGCCCAAGGCCCCATCCTACGGCGCTGTCAGCATGGCCGACGTCCGTGAGTCCAAGGCCCTCTCCCAGTGGGAACTCGCCGTGAAGCTTCAGCGCAAGCCCCACAGCCCGCACGTCCAGAACTTCATCGAAGCCGTGCAGCAAAAGAAGCCCTCCCACCTCACCTGCCCAGTGGACATGGCCTACAAATCCTGCGTTACCGTCCTCAAAGCCTACGAAGCCGCCAAGACCGGCTCCAAGTACCTGTTCAAACCCGAAGACTTCGCGATTTGATCCCATCACCCATCCTTAATCTCTCCCTTCCCCCAATGAAAAACACCACGCACCTCCTCGGCGGCCTCGCGCTCGCCATTGTCCTCGCCGCTTGCGGCAAGTCTGACTCGTCCGGTTCCGCTGCGGCTCCTGCTGCAGCTGCCGCTGCCGTTCCTGCTGGCGATCAGGAAGAGATCAAGCTCACCTTCCCCAAGGAAATGTTCATCGGCACTCCCGTGCCGACCGCCCTTCCAAACCTCGAAAAGCCTGATCCCACGAAGGTGGTGAAGACTTTCATGGCCGCCAAAGGCACCGTGAACGTCGCCAAGGGCAAGAAAGTCTCCTCCTCTGACTCCGCCCCCATCATCGGTGACCTCACTCTCGTGACCGATGGCGATGCCGACGGTGCCGATGGCAACTTCGTCGAGCTGATGCCCGGCAAGCAGTGGGTGCAGATCGACCTCGAAAAGGCCCACGACATCTCCAAGATCGCCGTCTGGCATTACCACAAGCAGGCCCAGGCCTACATCGACGTGCTCGTTCAGGTTTCTGACGACGCAGAGTTTAAGAGCGGTGTCACCACTCTCTTCAACAGCGACCACGACGACACCTCCGCCATGGGCAAAGGCGCTGACCCCGCCTACATCGAAACCAATCACGGCCGCGTGATCGACGCCAAAGGCACCAAAGCCCGCTACGTCCGCCTCTGGAGCAACGGCAACACCGCCTCCGACATGAACCACTACTGCGAAGTGCAGGTTTACGCCGTCCCCGCCAAGTAAGTTCATCGTTCCCCAACGATGCCGCCGCCGCGCAGTTCATCTGCCCGGCGGTTTTTTTATTTCAGCCTACGCTCGTGCGCATCACTCCTGTGTTCCAGGCCTTGCAACGCTGGTTCTTCGAGTAGATATTCCATATCTTCGCGGTAACGATCTGCTTATGCCAGCACGCGCCGGAAGAAATCCACCGTCATGCCGAGCATCTGGCGGGCGAGTTCGGCATCGTAGCGCAGGCCTTCATCGCGGAGGAAGGCGTGGGCTGCATTCAGCTCATGCCAGGTGAAGTTCACGCCAGCGGCGGTGAGCGTCTTGTAGATGAGTTCGCGGCCTTCGACGGGCACATGGGGGTCCTGGCGGCCGAAGACGAGCATCAGCTCGCCCCGAATCTCCGCCGCGCGGGCGAGGGAGTCGTCGTTCACGCCGGCACCGAGGCTGCGCTTGTGCAGATCGGTCGGATATAAGCACGTCGCGGCAGCGACATCCGGCTGCAAGGCGGCGCGGTAGGTGAGATGACCGCCGATGCAGGGTCCGAATGATCCGAGGCGACCGGTGCAGGCCTCGTGCTGCTTCAAGAAGTCGAGAACGGCGCGATTGTCCGCATCGTAGGCAGCCACGGGCTTCTCGGTCTTCAAGCGATTGCCGACATCGGAGCCGTCTTGATCATAAGCGAGCACGGTGCCTGCCGGCAGATACTCATGGTAGATCTCCGGCAGGACCACGACAAAGCCGTGCCCTGCCAGAAACGCCGCTGTGCGATGGATCGGGCCGGTGATCTGAAAAATCTCCGAGTGAAACAACAACCCCGGATACCGCCCCGCTGCCGCTGGACGCAGCACCATCGTGCGCATCGGCCCAGTGGGTGTTTGCAGTTCGACGATTTCAGGTTCGCGGAGAGTCATGGGGCAGGGGGAGCTTAGCGGCGGACGAGCGAGCGCTCAAGGTATGCCTGCTCATCCATGGCCTCATCAAGCGCGAGATCGTTTTCCAATTGAGCCTGCTCGTTCATCGACGCATCAAGAGCGGCTTCGTTTTCGTTCTGGGCGGTGGTGCAGCTGTTCAGGCTGGCGAAGGCCAGAACGAGGGAGAGTAGAAGCGTAGTTTTGTGCATGGGGTGAGGCGTGTTGAGGAGCTGGCCGCCTTTAGCTC
>CANGYJ010000012.1 GCA_947458455.1 Verrucomicrobiaceae bacterium
CAGCACTCCAGCACTCCAGCACTCCAGCACTCCAGCACTCCAGCACTCCAGCACTCCAGCACTCCAGCACTCCAGCACTCCAGCACTCCAGCACTCCAGCACTCCAGCACTCCAGCACTCCAGCCCACGACCATGATCGCTCCCGCCGCCGTCCTTTACGAAGCCAAGAAGCCCCTCCGCATCGAGGAGGTGGAAATCCTTCCGCCGCAGCGCGGGGAGGTCACGGTGCGGATGAAGGCCGCGGGCGTGTGCCACAGCGATTTGCATGTGATGAAAGGCGATCTCTCGATGCCGATGCCGATCATCCTCGGGCATGAGGGCAGCGGCATCATTGAGGCCGTGGGCGAAGGTGTGACGAGCGTGCAGCCGGGTGATCCGGTGATCCTCGTGTGGCGCGGCTCCTGCGGTCGCTGCGAATACTGCGCGAACGGCCGCCCGGCGCTGTGCGACATGGGCACGCAGATGCGCTTCACCGGCACGATGCCCGATGGCACCACTCGCTTTCGCAATGCCGCAGGCGAGAGCATCCGCCACTACGCGGGCGTCTCCGCCTTCTCCACCGTCTCGACGATGCCGGAAGCCAGCGTGGTGAAGATCCCGGCGGATATCAGCTTTGAAAAAGCGGCGCTCATCGGCTGCGGTGTGATCACCGGCGTGGGTGCGGTGGTGCATGCGGCGCAGGTGCGACCGGGCAGCACGGTGGCCGTGGTCGGCTGCGGCGGCATTGGACTGAACATCGTCCAGGGCGCGAAACTAGCCGGCGCACGGCAAATCATCGCCGTGGACAAATTTCCGCGCAAAGAGACCGATGCGAGGCTCTTCGGTGCCACCGATTACGTCGATGTAAATACCACCGATCCGGTCGAAGGCATCCAAGCGCTCACCGGAGGCAAAGGAGCCGATTTTTGCTTCGAAGCCTACGGCAGCGGCAAAACCACCGAGCAGGCCTACGATGCCACCAAGAAGGGCGGCATGTGTGTCGTCGTGGGCATCACCAGCGCCGCAGACAAGGCCTCGATCAACATCAACCAGCTCGTCTATGCCGAGAAGACCCTGCGCGGCAGCATTTACGGCACCACGCGGCCGCGAACGGATCTCTTAACGCTCATCGACATGCACCGCGCCGGCCAGTTGAAGCTCGACGAGCTCGTCACGGCTCGTTATCCGCTTTCGGGCATCAACGAGGCCTTTGATGCGCTCCAGCGCGGCGAGGTGGCGCGGAGCCTGATTGTGTTTGAGTAAAAACAAAGATCGACGGACCTTACGGCCCGTCGATCCATGATTGAGAGAGATTGAATGGGCTCGGAGCTTACTTCAGCTCAACCTTCACGACCTTCTTGCCTTCGATTTTGAGGCCCTCGACTTTTTCGAACTTCTTCGCGGCTTCGGCCATCGTCAGGCCGCTATCGCCGGATTCCATCACTTCCGCGAAGGCATCGATATTGTCGAGCAGCTTGTCGAACTGCACATCGAGGTAGGTGATGCCTTCGCCTTCACGGTGGCTGGCATCCGTGCTGGCGATGCCGGAGGCAGCCTTCACTTCGATGGAGATGCGCATGCCGGCAAACATCGGCTTCATCATGCCCACCTGCGCCTTCATCTGGGCGATCTCCTCGGGGCTTTTCTTCGGCTTATCGGCGCTATCGCTCTTCTTATCGGCCTGTGGGTTGGTGATGGTGAGCGTGGAGCCTTCGAGAGCGAAGGTCATCTTGTCGTCTTCCTTCTTTTCGCCGGCTTCTTCCTTGTCAGGGGTGTTCGGCTTGTAGGTCATCTTGCGGATGTCAGCCACGGCAAAGGTCACCTTGGTGCCGCTCTTGCCATCGCGGGATTTCACTTCCTCGATGGACTTCACGGTGACGCCTTCACCGAGATCCTTGGCACGCTTTTCGGCCTGCTCCTTGTCCATGATGAGCCCCTTGAGCTGTTCACCAGGGCCGCCGGCACCGCCGCCCTGGGCCATCATCGCGGCGAGCTGAGCACCGAGCAGGGCGGTCTCCTCCACGATGGCGCTACCATCTTTGCTCACAATGACGGTGGACTTGATTTCAAGGCAGGAGGCAAGTGCGCAAACAGCCGCCACGGCGAGGATGAGACGTGAGAGTTTCATAAAGGCTGACACCCTACGGCATCGCCCGCCGCTGCAACAACCTGAAAGACGCTGCGCGACGTCTTTTTCACCGCCGAGCCACCCGCCAGGAATCCGGCTTGCCAAACGGTCTGCCGTTTGAGACAAATCACCGCATGGAATCCCACGAAGTCATCCAGCAAGCCATTGAGAAGAACTCGAACGTCAAGGAAGTCGCCGCGCAGCTCGGCATCTCCAGCTCGCTCGTTTACAAATGGGCCTCCGGTGAGGATTACAAAGGTGAGGGTGCCACGAACCCGCTCGACCGTGTGCAGAAGCTCTTCGAGATCACGCGTGACGAGCAGCTCATCCACTGGCTATGCCAAAAATCCGGCGGCGTCTTTGTGCGCAATCCACCCACGAAGCGCGTGAAGGGATTCGAGGTCGTCCCGGCCACACAAGAAATCGTGATGCGCTTTGCCGATGTGCTGGCCGCCATCAGCAAGGCCGCCGGGGATAGCCACATCTCTCCCGAGGAGGCTGATCATATCCGCAACGAGTGGGATGACCTCAAACGTTACGCGGAGGGCTTTGTTCGCTGCTGCGAGGAGGGTGATTTTGAGAACCTCTCCCAGTCCATCCAGCCGCCACGGAAGTAGTCACTCGTTCCCATGAAGCCCGTCTTTGAAAAAGTCCCGAAACGCGACTGGGAATCCTTCCACTGCGAAATCGTGCGCGGCCGTGATTACGGCACGCGCTGGCATTTTCACCCGGAGTTCCAGATCACACTGGCCATTCACAGCAGTGGTCACCGCGTCGTCGGAGATAACATCGCCCCGCTAACAGATGGCGACATCGTGCTGCTCGGCGCGAACCTACCGCATGTGTGGCACCAGGACGATAACGCCGGAAAGGACGTGCATGCGATCATCGCCCGCTTTGATCCGCAGACGCTTGGCGCGGATTTCTTCAAGCTGCCGGAACTCGACAGCGTGCGCCGCCTGCTGGAAAAAGCCTCGCGAGGCCTCGAAGTGCGCGGCAAGACGCGTGGCCTCATCGCGGCGCACATGCGGCGCATCGCGGAGACGGAGGGCTTTGCCCGCATCCTGGAGCTGCTCGCCATTCTTCATCTGCTCGCGGAGGCGAAAGGCGATGTGAAACCGCTCTCCAGCGCCGGTTACACGCCGAAGCTCGAATCCGCCGACCAGGGTCGCATGCAGCGCGTGTGTGATTTCATCCACTCGCATCTCACCGATGACATTGATCGGGCGCAGCTCGCCAAACTCGCGCATCTCAGCGAAGGGGCTTTCAGCCGCTTCTTCCACTCTCGCACGGGCAAAACCGTGCCGGAGTACGTGAACGAGGTGCGCATCGGCCGTGCCTGCCGCATGCTGGCGGAAGATGCCTTCAACATCACCGACATCGCGATGGACTGCGGCTATCGAAATCTAGCGAACTTCAACCGCCGCTTCCGTCAGGTCACGAGCATGACACCGAGCGAGTATCGCTCCAAGTTTCGCGGAGCGGCAGGTGCTAGGTGACCTTGTAGGCACACTCGCCAGAGTGTGGGCGGTCCCTCGTTCTGGCGAACGAGCCTACAAGCCTTGAGCGGCTCAATTCTCCTCTTTGAGCCATTCCATCGTGCCGGCGGCAAAGGTGACGATTTGCTCCGCCACATGCGCTGGCAAGCCGTCTGTGAGGTAACCGAGGTTCTCCCAGTCCGTGCAGGCCTTCTTCACCTCGGCGGCAAAGTTGGCGCGGTCCTCTTTCTCGGTCACGCGTTCGCCGGGCTTCAGCTTTTTCAGAAAGGCCACGTTCTGCTGGATCATCTTGCGTGCTTTGGCACTGCCATCGCCTTCCGCAGGCGGAAAATCAGCGGCTACCCCGGCCAGAAAGTCCTCCACTTCCGAGGCGTCGCGTGCCGCTCCATGGCTATACATCGTGCCGCCCCCGTTGATGATCGCGGCAGGCCCAAACGGCGAAAGGCGGCATGGCGTGATGATCTCGCGCCATGTGTTGAGCTGGTTCACCTGTCGCAGATCGACTTTGGCGAGGGCGTTTTCCGTTTTCAGGCGCAGCGCGGTGGCGTAAAGCCGCGCGGCATCATCCATGCCGGCCTCGTTCTCATCCTCGGTGAATTCCGCGAGCTTTTCAGACCCGAGCTTGAGCGCCTGAGCGGAGGTGACCGGTTTAAGGCCGCCATCCTGGGCCAGGGACAGCATGGGAGAGGCTGAGGGCGGTTCCAAACGGACTGCAAACGCTCTCGCAGCAAGCGTGCCGAAGGTGCGGGCAGCATGTCAGGCGTGAGCGGCACATTCTTCGTGTCCTCACGCTCCAAATCGCCCGGCATGCGCGAGTATTTGTAATCGCGATCCAGACTGCCATCGGGTGCGAGTTTGATGTCCGGACAGGCTGGATTCGGCACAGAGAGGTAAAACAGATCCTTCGCCAGCACGCAGGCCTCGCCGGGCTTGAGGCGGAGCTTGGCGAGGGCGAGTTCGCGAAAAAGCTCGCGAGCGGTGAGCTGGGCGGGATTCACGAAGTTCCGCTTTTCAGCGATCACACCCTTCATGGCAGGCTCGGCGCGAATTTGAGCGAAAGCAGCATCGATCTCCGCCTCGGCCAGCGGATAGTGCGTGCAGCCCAAAACGACGCTTTCGAGCGGTTTGGAAGGTTTGAGAGCCAGATAAGCCTCCGCCAGCGAACGGGCCTCTTTGAGCGCATAACTCGAAACCGAATCCGGAAAGGCGGAATCCCCCTCGATAGCTCCCGCGAGCGTGGCGCTGCCTTGTTGAGCAATGAGCGGCACGGAACGGCCCGCGAGGCCGAGCGTGCTCGTGTTGGTCTTCGGATACGCACCGCTCGCACAGGTGCCCACCGTGGCGAGAATGCCGATGCCGCCTTCCGCTTTCGATTCCAGCACGCCGCGTGCTCCGGCCTCGACCACGCCGACGACGATCACCGGCAGTTTCCATGCCGCGATGGCTTGGCGAATGTCATCCAGGCCGTAAGCCGTGGCCGTGTTGCAGGCGATGACGATGGCTTTGACAGGTGGCTTGTCGAAACGCGGCTCCGCAGCCCACGCACGACGACCGAGCAGGAAGGCGGCGTCCTTCAAAATCAGCTCACGCAGGTAATCGGTGCGTCCGGCCGCAGAGTAGTTGCCGTAAGGCATGTTCGCCTGGTCGCCGAAATAGATGAAGCGCTCGTCTCGGAAGTCCGGCACGCCATCCGCTCCCGGAGCCAGCGGTCATTGTGAAACGCATCCAGCTTCAAAATGGCCTCCATCACCGTGAGACCACCCATGCCGGAATCGAAAACGCCGATGGGAAGTTTCCGCGTGGAATCTTCCGTGCTCCAGGCTGTTTTGTCGAAGGTGAAAGCTGCTTTGCCATCCCCCGGTGCATGCGTGACGAGATCGGCGGCGTGAGCCGTGCTGACGACGGCAAGAGTGAGCAGGAGACGTTTCATACAAGCGCGAACAGCAGACGCCCGAAGAAGATGGCGGCGCACATGCCGATGAAGTCGGCGGTGAGGCCGGCGAGGAGGGCGTGGCGGAAGCGGCGGACGCCGACGCTGCCGAAATAGACGGTGAGGACGTAGAAGGTGGTCTCGGTGGAGCCGTAGAGGATGGCGGCAGTGAATTTGACCATCTCACTGAGATCGGGACGCGTGAGGATCTCATTGAGGATGCCTTGAGCGCCGCTGCCGCTGAGCGGTCGCATCAGGGCGAGCGAGAGCAGCTCGACGGGGAAGCCAAGGAAATTCAGCACCGGAGCCAGCGCATACTCCAGCAGCAGGAAAGCGCCGGATTCTCGTAAAATGGCCAGTACGGCGAGCATGGCGACGAGGTAGGGCATGATGCGCACGGCCACCTGAAAGCCTTCTTTGGCTCCTTCGACGAATTCTTCATACACACGCACGCCACGAGCCCACGCGAGACCGACAGCCGCGAGAAGGATGGCCGGGATGGCGAGACCCGAGGCACCATCCATCGCCCGACGCCACACCGGAGGCTCGGGCGGCACCGCGATGGCAGCCTGCTCGGCTTTTTTCTCGCTGAGGACTTTGGCGGCGGTGGCTTTCCGCTCGGCGGCTTTTTCCATCACCGTGGAAAGACCGCTCTGGCGCAGGAGATCGGCTCGCAGGCTCTTCGGGCCGAGTTCGAGCACGGCGATGCCGGCAAAGAGCAAGGCGAGGATGCCGAGGAAGAGCTTCGAGCGGCCGGACATGCCCGCCGTTTCTTCCACGGCCTTTTCAGCAGGCTGGTCGATCTCATCGGGAAGCTGCGGGGAGAAGCCCTGGTAGGCTTTCGCAGCCAGAACGGCACACACGGAGGCGCAGGCGGTGGCGAGGATGGTGGGGACAATGACGCGGAAGCTGTTGCTAATGCCGGCGGCGTTGAGGAAGTTCATCGCGGTCACGGGAATGAGCGTGAAGGCTCCCGTGTTGAGGGCGAGGAAGGTGATCATCGCATTGCTGGCACTCTGCTTGTTCGGATTGAGCTCCTGCAAATGCCCCATGGCCTTGAGGCCGAGCGGGGTGGCGTTGTTCGAGAGGCCGAGCATGTTCGCGGAGAGGTTCATCACCATCGCGCCCATCGCGGGATGATCCTTCGGCACATCGGGAAAGAGGCGACGGAGCAGCGGGGCTAGAAAGCGCACCACCGCATCGAGCACGCCAGCTTTTTCCATGAGGCGCAGCACGCCGAGCCAGAACATCATCATGCCCGCCAGCGGCAGGGCGATGCCCATGACGGCTTTTTCGGCCGCTTTCGCCGCCGCGTCGATCACGCTGCCTTCGCCGGAAACATGCCCGGTGAGGCCCGCGACGAGGATTCCGATAAAAAGAAGGACGGCCCAGATGTGGTTCAGCATGGGCGCGGAGTCTGGCGGCGATTGATCGGGAGGCAAACCGTTTCCCGCCCCCAAGCATTCCCTCAGGCATGGGGATTTGCCAAAACAGAGGCCACCGCTATCGTTCCGGCTTTCCACCACTTCTCATGTCGCTCGAAGCCACCCTCACCAGCGCCGCCGCCGCGGGCAAAATCCTCGAATCCACGCATCAAAACATCCTCGCCCTGCTCGCCGCGAGCAGCGAGCCGGTTTACAAGGCCAGCATCGAGGAACTCGCCGCTGCGGAGCAGTGGGACGAGCTGAATGACCGCTTCTTCCAGGCGCTGAAATTTGGCACCGGCGGTCTGCGTGGCCGCACGATCGGCAAAATCGTCACCAAGGCCGAGCGCGGCCATGCGCCAGCCGACCAACGCCCGGATCATCCCTGCGTCGGCACGAACGCGATGAACTTCTACAACGTGGCCCGCGCGACCCGCGGCCTCGTGGCTTACATTAAGGCTTATCGCGAAAAAGCCGGCCTCGGCGGCAAGCCGACCGTCGTTTTTTCTCACGACACGCGTCATTTCTCGCCGGAGTTCGCCAAGCGCTGCGCCCAGATCGCCATGGACCACGGCGCAGATGTTTACCTCTTCGACGGCTGCCGTGCCACGCCGGAGATGAGCTTTGCCGTACGCCAGCTCCGCACCGATGCCGGGGTGATGCTCACCGCCTCGCACAACCCAGCGCATGACAATGGCTACAAGGTCAATTTCAGCGACGGCGCTGGCATTGTGGAGCCTCACGCAAAGGGCATCATCACCGAGGTGAACGCCATCAAGGACGAAAGCTACACCCCGCTGCCGGAAGCGCAGCGTGGCAAGCTCACCATGCTCGGCGAGGACATGGATGCGCAGTATCTGGAGCGTGTGGAGACGATGATGCTCCAGCCGCAGCTCCTTCAGCAGGAAGCCGCGAAGAAGCTCAAAATCGTGTACACCGCGCTTCACGGCGCGGGCGGTGTTTTGGTGCCAGTGATCCTTAAAAAGCTCGGCTTCAACTTTTTCACCGTGCCTGAGCAGGACGTGCGTGATGGCCGCTTCCCCACCGTGAAGTCGCCAAACCCGGAAAACGCGCCCGCCTTGAAAATGGCCGTCGATTTGGCCGATCAAGAAGGCGCGGACATCGTCATCGGCACCGATCCAGACTGCGACCGCATGGGCGTGGGCGTGCGGGATTCCAGCGGCAAGATGCAGCTCCTCACCGGCAACCAAACGGGCTCTCTCATGGGCTGGTATCGCCTCAAGACGATGTTTGATCTCGGCATCCTCACCGAGTCGAACAAGAAGAACGCCGTCTTCCTGAAGACCTTCGTCACCAGCCCGATGCAGGACGCCATCGCGGCACGCTTTGGCGTGGCCTGCGTGAACACACTCACCGGCTTCAAATGGATCAGCGCCAAGCTAAACAAATACGAAAACGCCCTCCCCGCCGACATCCGCGCCAAGTATCGCGACCTCAGCGCCACCGAATCACGCTCGCTGCGCCTTCAGCACGGCACGTTCCTCGTCTTCGGCGGCGAGGAAAGCTACGGCTACATGGGCGATGACTTCAGCCGCGACAAAGACGGCAACGGCGCCGTCGTCATGTTCGCCGAACTCGCCGCCTACGCCGCTTCGAAGGGACTCACCGTCGCCGGATTGCTCGACGAGGTGTATTGCGACATCGGCTTCTTCCTAGAGCGCAATGAAAGCGTCGTCTTTGAAGGTGCTGCCGGTGCGGCGCAGATCCAAAAGCTGGCCGACAGTTACGGTGCGAACCCGCCGAAGGAAGTCGATGGCAGTGCTGTGACCAGCGTGCGTGATTTCCGCAAGACCAGCATCATCGACGAGGAAGGCGATCCTGTTTCGACCGAAAAAATGCTCTTCGTCGATCTGGCCGATGGTCGCAGCTTCGCCGTGCGCCCTTCCGGCACGGAGCCGAAGATCAAATACTACATGTTTGGCCGCCAAACGCCTGCCGCAGGCCAAAAGCTCAGCGCCGCTGAACTCGCCGCCGCGAAGGACAAGGTCAGCAGCTCCCTCGCCAGCATGTGGGAGAAGCTCCGCGCGGACATCGACGTGCGGCTGGCATAAGCCGTCAAAGCCTCAAGGGATCACGACGCGGTCAAAGCGCTTCGTGGTGATCGTGTGCTGTTCGATCACGGCGTCAAAATCATGCCCGGGGAGCAAACGTGGCTGCACATCAATGGCGATGATCGTTTCATCCGGGGAACGGATGAAATTTTGATCATGCGTATGAGCAAGCTGCACACCATCGGATCGCTCCCAGAGCATTTGAGTCTCTTGATAGGTAAAACCCAGGTGGTGCAGAAACGCATGAATCTCCTCCTCTGTGGGAATGAAACGCAGTGGATGCGGTTGGATAAAGGGCTGCGAGGTCACGATGCTCACGCCACCCGTGCGCTTCCACATGCCTTCAAACTGCACATCATCCCCCAAAGATGCGATTGCTCAGCCTCAGCCTGCGCAGATAACCCGCCGGCGTGTAGTAACCGAACTGCCCAAAACCCGCTTCTCCCGGAAAAGTGGCCTTCCACACTCGCACACGATCTACCCCCAAGTATGCCGTTATCTCACGCCCAGGAGTCGCGCCGCGAAGCACTGATGGCATATCCGCCTCAGTCAGATCAGAGCCGCTGCTTTTTGCAAAACGCTGGAGAGCTTTAAACTGCGCGGCGACTCTTTCTTCCCACTCGGTAACTGGATCCCGTGACTGACCCACATTTGCCACTCCCAAGCCTGTTCGAGAAGTTTTTGGTCGTGCGCTGAGAGCGGCGCATTCTGCTTCTGCAAGGTCCATATCCTTTGCGCCTCCTCGAGTGGGATAGGTTGGGGATCGTAAGCGTTCATGAGGTGTTTTGCCCGACAGATTTAGTTTCGGCAACTGCTCGTTTTAGCCTGTGCGCATGGAGCACGCCACGCAACGACCTCCACCTCACTTTCTTCTACCGCCTCAAGGTATCACGACACGGTAGAAACGCTTGGTTTTGCTTACCGCGTTGAGATCCGTCCATGTCGTCGAAGCACCGGTGGCGGTGACGATGGTGGGCGTCCACTTTTGAAGGTCGTCGCTGTATTCGACGCGGTAGTCGTTGCCTGAAACGGTAGGGAATTGAAGCGTGGTGGAGGTGCCGCGACTCAAAGAGAAAGCGGGCTGGCTGGAGGGGCTGCCATCGCTGGTGCCGAACCAGCTTTCGAGATCGGAGTGAATGCCATCGCCGTCGTTGTCGTGGTGGATGGCGAAGGTATCGACGAAGCCGGAATCGAGACCGCTCTCGGTGGCTTCATCTTTGCTGTAAGTCCAACGCAGGGTGTGGGTGCCAGACGCGATGAGGAAGCTCTTCCTCGTCCAGCCCAGCTCGCCGCTGATCGCATCCTGCTCCACGTCGTCGATGTAGAAGCGGAGGAAGTCGTAGTCCTCCTCGGAGGAGACGGCCCAGTAGAAGGTGACTTTGCAGGGACCGGTGACCTGGGTGCTCATGGAGCTTGATTCGTCATGGCCGATGGTGCCGCTGCGTGCGCCGTCCTCGCCATCGCGGGCGTAGAGTTGCTGCGGCACCCACGGGAGGTCACCTGAGGAGGTGATGGTATGTGAAGGGGCATCGAGCACCTCGGCAAGGCCTTGTTCAATGGTGCCGACCTGGATGGTGACGGTCTCCGTGCTCGCGCCAAGACTGTTCGTGGCATGCACGGTGACCGGGTAGGTGCCAAGTGTGGCGACGCTGCCGTAGATCAAACCGGTGGCGGCATGCAGCGAGAGTCCGACGGGCAGATTGTCCGCCGCGTAACTCGTCGGAGCATTCGTGGCCTCGATGGCATGGCGAAAGTAAGTGTCCTTCCACACATTCACCGTGGCAGGCGTGATGACCGGCGGCGTGGTGGTGGCGGTGATGGTGATTTCATCGATCCAGCCTTTGTCTTGGCCTTTCGCGGTGGCTTCATCCTTGAAGTAGTAAATATCGACATTGTGCGGACCGCTGCCGAGGTCGGTGATGGACTCGGTCCAATCCTTCTCGCCGGTGATGTAGTCCTTCACATAGCCATCCACGCTCAGGATCATGTAATCGAAGTTCTTTTCGGACGATACCTTCCACTGGTAGGCGAGCCTCGCGGGGCCATTCACCGTGAATTCGATGCCAGAGTACTGCTCATCACCCACGCTGGCCGTCTCGATGGCATCGACGCCATCATGCTTGATGCTCGTCTGACTCACCGGATCGCCAAAACCGAACGGGATGATCTTTTTCGTCGGCGGCTGCTCGACCGCCGTGGAGAGCATGGGCTCGGCTCCAAGGACATAAAAGTAGCTGTACTCACTGCTGGTGCCGGTGGCATTCGTCACGTCTTGAAAACCATCCGTGAGGCCGATTTCCGTCGGCATGCCGGTGATGCGATTCGTGGTCGGGCTGAAGGTCCAGCCGGTGGGCAGGCCGCTGAAGAAATAGCGGCCGACGGAGTAACTCGCGGCAAAATTGGAGGCTGTAAGCTGATGATCTGTGGCCCAATCCTCGCGGCCCACGATGATCCAGCTCGATGTGAGCACAGGATAAGGCAGCGCGGGCGACGTGGACGTTCCGTGGAAGGTGATCGTGACCTCATCGAGCGTACCAGCGTGGTCCACCATGCGGTCAAAGACCTCCAGCTTCCAATCGCCATGTGAACGCTCGCCCCAGAAGTGCGTGCTCATGAAGGTCCAGTCGAGGTTGGCGCTGTTGTCGTTGAAGCGGGCACGAGCGAGACGCGACTTCACGCCGCTGGGCGAGGTGAGGCGAAACTCCAAATTCCCCATGTAAGGATGCGTGGCCTTGATGTTCACCGTCACATGTTCGAGCCGCAGATTATCCAACAAAGGCACGGTAAAGGTCCTCGAAGTGCCGGTGGTGTCAAAATCCGGGATTGGCTGGGCGAGTGCCGTCTGCGCGTAAGTCTTCTTTTGCAGCGGGGCCACGGTCGTCCATGTCGCCGCCGTGGCAGTGGCGGTTTGAGCATTCACGAGGCCAGCGCCATAGCGCACATTGAAGTGGAAGCCCGCGCCGTTTTGCACCCAATCACCGTCAAACTCATCATTCTTCACCGCCGTTCGCACGAGGATCTCCTGCACATCGCGGTAAGTGAGGTTCGGGTTTGCCTGAAGCATCAGGGCGATCACGCCCGCGACGGTCGGCGTGGAGGATGAGGTGCCGCCAAAGCCATTGGTGTAGTCGAAGCTCGTGAAATCGGGATGCTCCACGGTACCGCCATCCTCGTTGTAGCCATTCGCTCCGGTGATGTCGGTCGTGGTGATGCCTTGATTACCCGCGCTCGATGGGGCGCAGACGAGGATGTTCGATCCCGGCTCGCTGTAGTAGGACGGCCGGCCTTTTTCATTGATGGCGGAAACGGCGATGGCGAGGGGCGAATTGGCCCAGCCGTCGTAGTTCGAGTCATCACCGGAGTAGTTTCCATTGCCCGCCGCCCACAGGAAGATCGTGCCTTTACCACCGCGACCATTGGTGACGGCATCTTCCATCGCCGCCAGGCTCAGCGGACCGGGACCGCCCTGACCGTAAGCTCTGTCGTAGGGGCCCCAGGAGTTGCTCTTGATATGGACGAGGTCCTTTTTGAAGCCAAACGCGTCCGCCTCATCCGCATCCGTCGTCGGTGCGGCGATCAGTTTGAGTCCCACAATCGTCGCTTCGGGTGCGGAGCCAGTCACGCCGAGGCCGTTGTTCCCGCGAGCGGCTGCCACACCGGCGCAGGCGGTGCCGTGGAAGTCTTTTACGCCAGGCGAGGGATCATCATCGAGGCCGTTGAAGTCGCGGTCGTTCACCGTGTCCACATTCGCGATGAGATCGGGATGCGTGACCTCCAAACCATCATCCACAATGCCGATGCGGATGCCCGTGCCTTTGTAGGTATCCCAGGCCGGGACCACATTCACATCGACACCCACCGTGCCGCCGCTCTGGCCGGTGTTCCGCAGATGCCATTGGTAACCGGCATTGGCGGGATTGTAGGCGAAGAAAGGATCATCCGGCACCCACTTGCCGAAGAGCTGCCGCGCCAACATCGGCTCCGCGGAACGCACGCCGGGCTGTTTTTGAAGCGTTTTCGCCCCGACGAGCGCGGCATCGGCACTGCCAGCAAACTCAACGACGGCATATTTCCCGCGTGCCTCAGCCTTTACCACGCCCGCGAGACCTTGCAGGTCCGCAGCCGCCTTGCCGGGTTGTAGCTCGACGAACACGCGGCTGGTCAGCCAGCGCCGCGTGCCCTCATTTTGCGGAGCTCCTTTTTCATACATCACCCACTCGCCCTTCGTTCCCGCCTCCGCCATCGACCTCACATACGGTTTTCCACCAATCGCCACCTGCCCACGCAGCACGACGCAGCTGGAAAGAAAGAGGATGAGGAAGGCAAAACGCATCGGGGCACTGACAACGAGGAGCGGATGATGCACGGATTCCGTCGCGAACCAAAGGCAAAAGCGTTCCTTGCGCCGCGAAACGGCCTTTCCATCATCGGGATTCTTCTTTCTCCCAACCCCTTCCCTTTCCATGGAAAACGTCATCATCATCGGCACCGGCTGTGCGGGCTACACCGCCGCCATCTACACTGGACGAGCCAATCTGAAGCCCCTTATCCTCTCCGGCAATCTTCCCGGCGGCCAGCTCACCACCACCACCGAGGTGGAAAACTTCCCCGGCTTCCCGAAAGGCATCATGGGGCCCGAATTGATGATGAACATGCAGGCGCAGGCCGAGCGTTTCGGTGCTCGCATCGAGTACACCCTCGTCACGAGCGTGAAAAAGACCGCCGCAGGCCACTTCGAGGTCATTTCCGAAAACGGAACCGTCTTGGAGGCACACACCGTCATCATCGCCACCGGTGCCTCGCCGCGTCACCTTGGCCTGCCGAATGAAAAAAGCCTCATCGGCCATGGTTTGACGAGCTGTGCCACCTGCGACGGTGCTTTCTACCGCAACGTCCCCGTCTGCGTCATCGGCGGCGGCGATTCTGCGTGCGAGGAGGCCTCCTTCCTCACCAAATTCGCTTCCAAGGTTTATCTCATCCATCGCCGGGAGGCCCTCCGCGCCTCGAAGATCATGGCCGACCGCGCTCTCGCGAATCCCAAGATCGAACCCGTCTGGAACTCCACCGTCAGCGAATACCTCACCGATGAAAAAGGCGAGATGCGAGCTGTGACACTCAAAAACCTCGTCGATGGCTCCGAAAAGGAGCTGGAAGTGGCCTGCGTCTTCGTGGCCATCGGTCACATCCCCAATGCCGGCTTCCTCGGCGACCTCGTGGACACTGATGAGAACGGCTACATCATCCAAACCAAAGGCACGCTCACCAAGACGGAAGGCCTTTTCGCCGCCGGGGACGTGGCTGACCACGTTTATCGCCAGGCCATCACCGCCGCCGGCCAGGGTTGCGCTGCGGGCCTCGAAGCGGAGCGCTACCTCGCCGACAAAGGTGTTCATTAAACAGCCTCAGAACGGCCTAGTTTCCGGTTGACACTCTGGGTCAGACCCCTATTCTCCCCGCCCTTTCGCCCCCAAGGGGTGGAAACTCCCCTCCTGTTAGAATCCCCCATGAAGACCTTTTCAGCCAAAGCCCAAGAGCAGACCAACCGCCAGTGGTATGTCATCGATGCCAAGGACCAAATCCTCGGTGATGTGGCCGTTGCCGCCGCGAACATTATCCGCGGTAAAACCAAGCCCATTTTCACCCCGCATGTCGATACCGGTGATTTCGTGGTCGTGCTCAACGCCGCCGAAGTCCGCCTCAGCGGCAAGAAGGAGCAGCAGAAGATTTACACCTCCAAGCGTGGCTTCATCGGCAATCAGAAAGTCGAAAACGTCGAGCGCGTCCGCCAGCGCCGTCCGGAACTTCTCATCGAGCGTGCGGTGAAGGGCATGGTCCCCCACAACCGCCTCGGCCGCGCCGTGATGAAGAAGCTTAAAATCTACACCGGCACCGAGCATCCCCATGAGGCTCAGAACCCGAAGCCCTTCGCCGTCGCCTGATTCCCTCTCCGTAGTCTCTCCCTAGCAGCATTTTCATGAGCAAGCCCATCGCCAACTCCACCGGCCGCCGCAAGACCGCCATCGCCCGCGTTTTCATCCGCGAAGGCAGCGGTAGCATCACCGTCAACGGCCGCGACTTCGAGGAATACTTCCCCATCGTCGCCCATCAGAATCAGGTACTCTTCCCTCTCGCGCTGACCAACAGCCGCATGACCTACGACTTCACCGTGACTGCCAATGGCGGCGGCATCACCGGCCAAGTCGGTGCAGTCCGTCTCGGCATCGCCCGCGCTCTCATCCGCGTGAATCCTGAAAATCGCGCCGCCCTTAAATCCAACGGCATGCTCACCCGCGACAGCCGTGCGAAAGAGCGTAAGAAACCAGGCCGTCCAGGTGCCCGCAAGCGCTTCCAGTTCTCCAAGCGCTAATTGCGCTGGATGTGCATCGTGTGTTGTTTGCACAAAGCCCCGCAGAAACGCGGGGCTTTGTCTTTCCTGCCTCAAAACTTTTTTCCGGGTTGCACCCCTGTGGTGTCCCCTCATAATCCGCCTCCCGCATCATGTCCGCAATCGTCAAAATCGCCGTCGTTGGAGCCAGTGGTTATTCTGGAGCGGAGCTTTTGCGCCTGCTGCTGCGCCATCCGAATGCGGAACTTGTTGCCGTCACCTCCCGCTCGCTGGCCGGAAAGGCGCTTTCGAAGGAGTTTCCGCGCTTTCGCGGTGTCGGCGTCGCGGATTCACTCACCTTTTCGGCACCTGATGCGAATGCTTTGAAGGCCGCTGGAGCGGAGATCGCCTTCCTCGCCGTGCCGCATGGTGTGGCTTCGGAATATGCCAAACCCTTGCTCGAGCTTGGTTTGAAGGTCATCGACTTGAGCGCCGACTTTCGCCTTCGCAGCGCCGCGTTGTATGAGGAATTCTACGGCCATGCACATCCTGCGCCGGAACTGCTCGACGAGGCTATTTATGCCCTCCCTGAAGTGCGTGCGGAGCAAATCAAGACCGCGCGGCTCATCGCCTGCCCGGGTTGTTATCCCACGAGCATCCTGCTACCGCTGATTCCCCTTTTGAAGGCTGGTTTGCTGGCCGATTCGCCACTTTCCGTCGCCAGCATGAGCGGCGCGAGCGGTGCTGGACGCAAGGAAAGCATTCCCCTGCTCTTCTGCGAAGTGCAAAACAGCGTGCGCAGCTACTCCGTGCCGCTGCACCGCCATCTCAGCGAAATCGGCCAGGAACTCGCCCTCGCCGCAGGCCGTGAAGTGAAGCTCTCCTTCGTCCCGCATCTCATGCCGACGCATTCCGGCATCTGCACCACGACCTTTGCGCAGCTCAAACCGGGTGCGACCATCGAACAAGTCGGCGCGGCCTTGCATGCGGCCTACGACTCGCAGCCCTTTGTGCGCCTTCTCGGCCCAAACCAGTCTCCCGATACCAAAAACGTCACCGGCACGAACTTCGTTGATATTGGCTGGGCTTTCGATACCCGCGCGGGACAACTGATTTTGATGAGCACGGAAGACAACATCGGCAAAGGCGCTTCCGGACAGGCCGTACAGAATATGAACCTCATTTGCGGGTTCGAAGCCACCGCCGGACTCCTCAACATCTGATCACCATGGCCGTCAAAGCTCACGACGAACGCGAATGCCGCGTTCCATTCAAAATCATCGAAGGCGGAGTCACTGCTGCCAAAGGCTTCCGTGCCTCCGCGGTCACCTGCGGCATCAAAAACCCGGAAGCCACACGCCTCGATCTCGCGCTGATCGTTTCCGATACGCCGACCGTCACCGACGCTGTTTTCACCACCAACAAAGTCCGCGCCGGCTGCGTGCGTGTGTGCCAGCAGCACATCAAAGAGAGCGATACCCGCGCCATCATCGCCAACAGCGGCAATGCAAACGCCTGCACCGGCGTCCAGGGCATTCAGGATGCCAAAGCCATGACGAAAGCCGTGGCCGAGGAGATCGGCGTGAAGATGCGTCAGGTGCTTGTGTGCTCCACCGGCATCATCGGCATGCCGCTGCCCATTGAGCGCATCCTTCCCAAAGTGCCCTCCGCAGTCGCCAAACTGAACGACAAGGGCAGCGAGGCCGCCATGCGGGCCATCATGACGAGCGATACGCAGCCGAAGACCTTCGCGGTCGAGGTGCCCGTGGGTAAAAGTGGCAGCTTCCGCATCGGCGGCATCTGCAAAGGTGCCGGCATGATCTGCCCGAACATGGCCACCATGCTCTGCTTCATCACCACCGATGCCAAAATCGGCAAGGACGAGATGAAGCGCAGCATGCGCTACGCCGTCGAGAAGAGCTTCAACTGCATCACCATTGATGGCGATACCTCCACGAACGACACCGTGATCGTGATGAGCAATGGCCAGAGCGGCCTGCCCACCATCAAAAAGAACTCACCCGAGGCCGAGCTCTTCCGCTGCGCCTTGCACAAAGTCATGCTCGAACTCGCCAAGATGATCGTGTGCGATGGCGAGCGTGTGACGAAGTTCGTCGAGATCCGCGTGCGCAATGCCCGCACCCTCACTGATGCCCGCAAAGTGGCCGAAACCGTCGCCAAGAGCCTTCTCGTGAAATGCAGCTTCCACGGCTGCGATCCGAACTGGGGACGCATCATCCACGCTGTCGGTTATTCCGGTGCCCGAATCCGCGAAGAACTCATCGATATCTACTTCGGCGGCCTCCTGGCCTGCAAAGGCGGCCTCGTCACCAAAACGCCCGTTTCCGAGATGGAGAAGGTCGTCAAAGAGCCGAAATTCACCGTCACCATCGACCTGAATCTCGGCACCAGCGGCTACACCGTTTACACCAGCGACCTCTCAGAAGAGTACGTCGATTTCAACAGCGCCGAGTACTCCGCTGCGATTCACGCGAAACGCCAAAAAGGCTTCGCGTAACCCTCTCCGCAGGCCGCTTGCGCTTTTCGGGGCCTTGCTCCATTTTCGCGGCCCTCACCCTGAACCCAACCTCACCTCCCTTTCTTTTTTTATGAGCCGGAAAATTCGTTATGGCATGATCGGCGGCGGACGCGGCGCCTTCATCGGCGGCGTTCATCGCATCGCGGCATCTATCGACCAGCAGCTTGAACTCGTCTGCGGTGCTTTCTCGTCCAACCCCGAGAAGTCGAAGGCCAGCGGCGCGGATTTCCACCTGTCGCCGGATCGTTGCTACGGCACCTTCGAGGAGATGATCAAGGCGGAGGCGGCCCTGCCTGCGGACAAGCGCATGGACTTCGTTTCCATCGTGACGCCGAATCACATGCACTTCCCCGCTGCCAAGCTGGCCCTCGAAAGCGGCTTCCATGTGCTCTCGGACAAGCCCGCCACCTTTAACCTCGCGCAGGCGAAGGAGCTGGCGCAGATCGTGAAGAAGAGCGGCCGTCTCTATGGCGTGACCTACAATTACACCGGCTATCCTTTGATCCGCCACGCCCGCCAGATGATCGAGCAGGGCAAACTGGGCAAAATCCGCAAAGTCGTCGCCGAATACCCGCAGGGCTGGCTGGCAACGATGCTGGAAAACACCGGCCAGAAGCAGGCCTCCTGGCGCGTCGATCCCGCCATCTGCGGTGCGGCCGGCTGCATGGGCGACATCGGCACGCACGCCATGAACCTCGCCGAATATGTCACCGGCCTGCATGTCAAAGAGCTCGCCGCTGACCTCACCCACTTCCTCGGCGACCAAGGCCGCCGCCTTGAGGACGACGGCAATGTGCTCCTGCGCTTCACCAACGGTGCCAAAGGCGTGCTGCACTCCAGCCAGATCAGCGTCGGCTGCGAAAACAACCTCACTCTCCGCGTCTATGGCGAGCTGGGCGGCATCGAATGGAGCCAGCTCGATCCGAACACCCTTATCGTCACCTCACTGGACCAGCCGAAGCAGATTCTCCGCACGAGTATGGGCTACCTGGGCACCGCTGCCGCTGCGGCCACCCGCACGCCCGCCGGCCATCCCGAGGGCTACCTCGAAGGCTTCGCCAACGTGTATCGGAACTTCATCAATCACGTTCGCGCCTTCGAGTCCGGCACGCCCGCCAACCCGCTCGACATGGACTACCCGACCATCGAGGACGGCGTGGCCGGCATGGCCTTCATCGAGGCCGTGGTGAAATCCTCCGCCAACAACGCCGCCTGGACCCCGCTCGACTTCACGCCCTCGCCGCGTGCCAAGTATGGCGATGCCTCGCTGAACAGCGATCGTGGCGGACTGAGCTGAGTGGGCTCAATGCCATTCGTGGGCACAAAAACGCCGCGTGAGTCACCTCACGCGGCGTTTTGGCTTTATTGAAGATTACTTCGCGGGTGCTGGCGCAGGCACTGGTGCGGGAGCAGCGGCTCCGGGAGCACCTGGGGAATCAGGCGCCTTGGTGATAGGCTCGCCCTCATGATGGTGACTCAGAACGAAGGCGGTGACCTCGCTGACCTTCTGCACGCCGAGCACGGCCTCCCATGCTGCCATGCCCTTGGTGATGTCCGGCGAGCCTTTGCGGACGATGTTGAAGATCTCTTTGGGAGTCCCACCGTATTTCCACTGTTGATCATTCAATGGCAGACCGGGTAGTTTGGCTCCCGCGAGCATGCCATTGAGCTCGGTGCCATGACAGGTGACGCACATGCCGGGTGTCATGAAGACAGCTTTGCCAGCCTCGACGACCTTGGCATCGCGGGACATGGCCCAAAGCTGCTCGTCGGTGATGTTTTCGGTCTGCTTGTCACGGGCGGCTTTCTGCTCGGCGATGACTTTGTCCATCTCGTCCTGATCGGAGCTACCGATGCCGAGCTGGTAGTAGCAGAGCCAGTGACCGATGAACCAGACGATGGTGATGTAGAGCGTGAAAAGCCACCAGTTCGGGAGCTTCTGATCATACTCCTGGATGCCGTCATAGACGTGATCGCGGAGTTTCGGCTCGTTGGAGGAGGATGTGGGATGAGGGTCCATGGCAAAAATTAATCGTCGAGTGGCAGAAGTGACATTTGTTCGGACTTTTCCTTGCGGAGGAGCATGCCGCGCACGGTCATGATGCCAAAGACCACGCCAGCAGTGGCAAAGGCGACGAGGGGGATGATCGCGTGCCAGTTTTCGTAGATGATGCGCTTGTACATCGGAAGAAGGGATGAGAGATGAGCGATCAGGGCTTGGCCATGGCGCTGCGGGCCTTGTCGGGATTCACCGGGGTAAGCGGGAATGGCACGCCGCCTCCGCTCTTTTTGGTGAGGGTTTCCTCGATGGCGGGTGTCTCGAACTGGCCGAGCTTTTGCAGGTAGGCGATGATGGCGACCATCTCGCTATCGGGGCGGACGACGATGTTGGCCTTCTTGAGGTCCTCGGCGATGGCAGCACCTTGTTCGAGTGCCTTCATCTTGATGCTGGTGGCATCCATGACGGGATAAGGCACGCCGAGCTGCGTGAGGACGGCGATTTTTTTCGGCAAGGCGTTTTGATCGAATGGCTTGTCCTTGAGATGAGTGTAGGAGGGCATGTTGGACTGCGGGGACATGGAACGCGGGTCCATCATGTGCTCGTAGTGCCAGGAGTTGGGGCGGGCACCACCTTCACGGGCGAGATCGGGACCGGTGCGCTTGGAGCCCCACTGGTAAGGATGGTCGTAGATGCTTTCACCGAGACGGGAGTATTCACCGTAGCGCATCACATCGGGAACGAGGGTGCGGATCATCTGCGAGTGGCAGTTGTAGCAGCCTTCGGAGACGTAGATGTCGCGTCCGGCGAGTTCGAGAGGCTCGTAGAGCTTCTGAATGCGGTCTTCCATGTTCTTCGCGGTATTGACCGTGATCGTTGGGATGAGCTGGATGAGCCCACCAATGACCACGGCGACGAAGGTGAGAAGGGTGAAGGGCAGATAGTTGTGCAGGAGCTTGTCATACCAGAAGGACCAGGTCTGATGCGCCTTCTGGAAGCGCTTTACGGCCATGAAGGCGAAGATGCAGGCGCAGATGAGGGAGGCGACATCGGCACCGGGAGGGAGGAAGAGCCAGCCGCAGACCAGTAGGAGACCGCCGATGGAATAGGTGAGCGGGTCGTTGAAGAAGGTCTCGCCGAGGCCCATGACCTGACTGCTGTCCCGCTGGAGAAGGGCAACCTCACGAACCTCGTTCGTGGCTTTTCCGGAGCGGATCGTCTTCCAGAGATTGATGCACATGACTAGCCAGCCGACGAGGAACATGGCACCGCCGATGACACGCAGCCCCATGAGCGGGCGGATGGCCTGGAGGGTATCGAGGAAGGTGTTTTTCAGCGCGAGACCATCTGCGGTGACCTGATTGAGCATGAGACCCTGCATGATGCCGCTGATCCACATGGCGACGACGTAAAGCAGGATGCCAAAGGTGCCGATCCAGAAGTGGAAATTCGCCATCGGAACGGAGTAGAGCTTCGTATTCCAGAGGCGCGGAGCCAGCCAGTAGAAGAGACCAGCGGCCATGAAGCCATTCCAGCCGAGAGCACCACTGTGGACGTGACCGATGGTCCAGTCGGAGTAGTGGGAGAGCGCATTGACGGCGCGAATGGAAAGAAGCGGGCCTTCAAAGGTGGACATACCGTAGAAGGTGACGGCGGCGATGAAGAACTTGATCACGGGATCCGTGCGGAGCTTGTCCCAGGCACCGCGGAGGGTGAGGAGACCATTGAGCATGCCGCCCCAGGATGGAGCCCAGAGCATGAGGCTGAAGAACATGCCGAGCATTTGCAGCCACTTTGGCAGGGCGGTGTTCAGCAGGTGATGCGGACCGGCCCAGATGTAGAGGAAGACGAGGGACCAGAAGTGAACGATGGAGAGTCGATACGAATACACCGGACGTTCCGCCGCTTTCGGCAGGAAGTAGTACATGATGCCGAGGATCGGCGTGGTGAGGAAGAAGGCCACGGCGTTATGCCCATACCACCACTGAACGAGGCCATCCTGCACGCCGGCAAAGATGCCGTAGCTGTGCGTGAGGCTGGTGGGGATGGAGAGGTGGTTGACGATGTAGAGCATCGCCACGGTGATGATGGTGGAGATGTAGAACCAAAGAGCCACATACAGCGTGGGCTCGTTCCGCTTGTGCAGCGTGATGAAGAAATTGATGGCAAAGACGACCCAGATGACGGCCACGGCGATATTGATGGGCCAGATGAGTTCGGCGTATTCTTTGCCGCGTGAGAAGCCAAGTGGCAGCGTGATGGCTGCGGCCACGATGATGAGCTGCCAGCCCCAAAAATGGATGGCGGAGAGCGTGTCATTGCCCATGCGCACCTTGCAAAGGCGTTGCGTGGAATAATAGACGCCCGCGAACATCATGTTTCCCACGAAGGCAAAGATGGCCGCGTTTGTGTGCAGCGGCCGTAGACGCCCGAAGGTGAGAAACTCCGCCAGGTTGAGCTGGTGGAAGTTAAGCTGCAGGGCGATGAGCACGCCGGCGAGCATGGCAACGACGCCGAAAATGATCGAAGCCAGCATGAACTGGCGGACGACCTTGTCGTTGAACTCAATGGGTACTTTAGTGGCGGATGTGCTGGTCATGGGAATCGGTTCGGGTGAAATTCACGGTGGGAGGGCCTGCTCCATCATCGAGCGGCAGCAGCGCCACCTGCTCCAGGCTGCCGCGCCGTTTTTGCAGGCGCTCCGCCAGAAACAACGCCGCAAATAAAACGGCGAACATCAGGCTGACGAAGATGGTGACGGCAAAAACTTCCATGGCGCGTATGGAGAGATGGAAAACTCTCACGGCGGCACTATGCCGCGCCCATCTTTCGCTGCTCCACCATGCTTGCCGGAGACAGCCCGCATCTTGCGTTGCTCATGCAACAATCCGCAAGATTCCCTTCATGCGGACAGGATTGGGGATGACGCGGACGGAGAACTGGAGTGATGGATTTTTGGAGTATTGCGCCTCCTTGCAGCACTCCATGACTCCATGACTCCACTACTCCATCACTCCCGTGCGACGAAGCCACAAACGACGCAGGGCGGACCTTTCGGCCCGCCCTGCGAGATGGAGTTGAAGCGTGATCGAGCTGCTTACGCGGCCTTCACGGCGGCGACGATCTTCAGCGCGGCATCCGTGAGGTCGCTGGCGCTGGTAATAGCGAGGCCGCTAGCGGCGAGGGTGGCTTTACCGGCTTCGACGTTGTTGCCTTCGAGGCGGACGACGAGCGGGATACCGAGGGAGACTTCCTGCGCAGCGGCGATGATGCCGGTGGCGATGATGTTGCAATCCATGATGCCACCGAAGATGTTCACGAGGATGCCTTTCACGTTCGGATCGCCGAGGATAATTTTGAAGGCTGCGGTGACCTGCTCTTTCGTGGCACCGCCGCCGACGTCGAGGAAGTTCGCTGGCTCACCGCCGTGGAACTTGATGATGTCCATCGTGCTCATGGCAAGGCCTGCGCCGTTCACGAGGCAGGCGATGTTGCCATCGAGGCCGATGTAGCTGAGGCCGAACTCGCTGGCGGCGACTTCGCGAGGGTCTTCCTCGGTGGTATCACGCATCGCGACGACTTCTTTCTGACGGTAGAGCGCGTTGTCGTCGAAATTGAATTTCGCATCGAGGGCCACCACCTGATTGTCCGTGGTGATGGCGAGAGGATTAATCTCCACAAGGGAGCAATCACTCTTGAGGTAGAGATTCCACAGGGCGGTGAAGAGCTTCGTGGCTTGGTTGGCGAGAGGGCCTGTGAGGCCGAGGGAGGCGGAGATTTTGCGGCACTGGTAGCTCTGAAGGCCAAGGGCTGGATTGACGAACTCCTTGAAGATCTTTTCCGGAGTCTTTTCGGCCACTTCTTCGATGTTCATACCGCCTTCGGTGGAGGCGATGATGGCGTGGCTGCTGCTGCCGCGATCAAAGAGGATGGCAAAGTAGTATTCCTTGGTGATGTCCACCGCTTTGGCGATGAGAACCTTGCTGACCAGCTTGCCCTCGGGGCCAGTCTGGTGCGTGACGAGCGTCTGCCCAAGCATTTTGCCGGCGATGTCTTCCGCCTGCTCCGGCGTATCGACAACATGCACGCCGCCTTTGAAGCCGTTTTTGAAGGTGCCCTTACCGCGACCACCCGCGTGGACCTGCGCTTTCACGACGAGGCCAGGGCCGCCGATCTCACGGGCGGCCTTGCCTGCCTCTTCGGCCGTGCTGGCGACGATGCCTTTGGGGGTCGCGACGCCGAATTTTTCAAACAACTGCTTGGCCTGGTATTCGTGGATATTCATCTGGGGGAGTGGAAAAGGAGCGGCGATAGTAGGAGCGGCCCCGGAAGCGTCAAGGCGCATTCCCGGATCAATTGAAAGCTTGCCGGAAAGCCGCTTCGCGACGGCGGAGAGGGTGGGATTTTCCGCCGTCGTTCACCAAGCCCTTGATTTACAAGGGACTGTGAGAATGGGACACTGTGAGGATGTAGCCTCTTGGTGTCCCAATTTGCAACAAGAATTGCGACCTCTCGCACTATCGAGGGCGAGCCGCTTACTTGCGGGGCTTCAAAACAAAATGAAGGGGCATCCTTCTTTCCCGTGTTCGCGGCTTCTTTGGTTTCGTCACCTGCGAAGCTGGCGCTATTGCTTCCAGCTTGGGAAGTAGTGCCTCTGCTCGCTCAAGGAGATTCTTCCGCGCTTCTTCCAAAGGGTCACATAGTAGCGCCATTTTCATTCGCTCTTGTTCCGCTGTTTCAACGAACGAATACAGCTCTCCCAAGCTCATTTTCCCAAGGCGTTTTCTCGCGTCTAATCGCGCCTGAACCCGCTTCTTGGCACGGCTGAAATCCAGCTTTAGCAATTTCAGGCTGCCAATCTTTTTAGAAGACGATGAACGGAGGTTGCGTGCCATTTGCGGTTTTGGGCGGTCTGAATGCCACGCTTGTTAAGTTCTTGAGCCAAGGAGCGCACGGTGTCGAATCCCGCTGCTTGCAGGGTGCCCACAACGGCTTTGAGGTCTTCCGCCCGCTTCTCTGCCTCTTGGCGGTTCTGGACGCTCAAAACGGCCCCATTTGCGCCAAGACGAATGCCGCGCTCTTTGGCGCTGGCGAGTGCGGCTTTGGTGCGGGCGGAAATTGCACGCGCTTCCTCTTCCGCCACGGCTGCTAGGATGTGAACAGTGAGGCGGTTCGCTGTCGGCATGTCCACCGCCACGAAGTTGATATGAGCTTCCATCAGGCCAGAGATGAAATGCAGATTGCGTGCAAGCCTGTCCAGTTTGGCAATCACGAGCGTGGCCTTGTGCTTTTTGCACAGCGCAAGAGCGGCGTTCAACTGCGGGCGGTTTTTGCGTTTGCCGCTCTCCACTTCCGTGAAATCCCCTACAAGCTCCCAGTTTCCGCCGTTGAGGTAGCCTTTCACGGCGGACTGTTGAGCCTCCAAGCCAAGACCACTCTTGCCCTGTTGAGCCGTCGAAACGCGGTAATAAGCTACAAATTTGCCGTTCATGTTCACATATAAACGTCCGTTTACTTGTGAACACAAGCGAAATTGGAGGGTTATATTCAGATTTCATTGGCGGGGAAAAGTGGAGGCAGCGGTTCACAGTCAACCGCTGCCCCCGGTTGCTACTGCTACAGATGCAGGTGGCGGCAATGATTTACCATACACGGGCAAGGCTTGATTACAACCGCCTTAAAACTCGCGATTCGGCCTCAAAACTCGCCGCCGTTGCCTCACATCCAGCAATGATTTGTTGCTTGTCGTGAGTAGTTCCAAGGCGCGTTTGTAGCGTTCTGCGATGATGTAACAACGCTGGCGATTTTTCCTCTGTGCCTTGATGATTCCAGCATCTCGCAAGGCGTGAACGTGTGGCCTCAAATTGGAATCCGTCACAATCTTGCCGTTATGCAGGAGCATGGAAAGCAGGGTGCCAGCTCCCTCCCATGTCCCGACTGCCCCCACCATATCAAAGAGGAATTGACCCACAGAAACAGAGTTCTGCGGGAAGGTGTTCCGGCCCCGCATGAACTGAAACGCCTGATTCACAATCTTGGCGGCATCGCCTTGGATCACTCGCAGCCAGCGGCACAACGTTGGCACGCTGTCTGCCATGTAACTGCCCCCAACGACAGAGGCGCTTTCGCTCAAGTGGTGTCTGACTTCCACACGAACACGACGGTTTGTTTTCGCGTAGATGACTAGATCAACGCCCGTTTGAACGCTCACGGTGAAACTGCGGGAATTATGAACCACGGTTCCCTCTGCCACAGTTTTGAAGAATCGTTTCCGCGTGGGGTTTTCTGTGTAGGCACGCAAAAGACGTTCACAATCAGAGACAGCTTTTAGCGGGTCTGGTGTCACAAACTCCCAATACGTTTCAACGTAGCGCAGGCTCAAAGGAGAGGCTTCGCCTTCTGTCCAATAGACATCATGGGCCTGGCTGGCACGATCCATTTCGGCTCTGATAGCGTCCAGCGTCCCGGTGATGTAATTCCGCACGAATCGAGGCCAGAGGGAGGCGTGGAAAAAATGGGCGTAGCGTTGGCCGTCTGGAATCCAGTTGTCGCATTCATGCAGCGGCATTTCCCCACGAAACGAGGTAGGCAAAGCGCGATGCCTAAAGGTCAACTTTAGCGGTTCAATCATCGCGCTGCCATCCGCCCCGAAACGCGGGAGTTGGTGATGCGCAAAGCGCGTTGGATTGAGATTCAGGGACAGGCGTAGTTTTGCCGACGTTGCCGCGCTTTGGCTGCCTCTGTAGTAGTTGGAGAATGACAATCCACCGCTGAAAAGGGGAGCGGCTAAAATGTCGCCATTACTCAGAATGCAGGGGCGTTGCCGAATCGTGAGTGGCTTCCTTGCCGTGCGTGTTTGCTGCGGACGATTGAAAATCCACCCGCTGCCTTGCAGGTCTGATTGTGTCAGTTGGGAACGTCCTGTCATGGAGGCACTACCCAACGCTTGCCGCACGCCATCAATGCCGCTCTGGCATCCTTCCAGCGTCCCCCAAGGCAGGATGATTTCCATCTTGTCTTGCCTGCCCCCTTGGGGCGTGACTTCTGCGTTGAATGAAAAGGCTGGCAACTGGCTCTCCATTTCTGCCTATCCTTCCCTTTCTAGTAGAGGGCAAGCCGGGACTTTGTGCACTGCGGTGCACTTACGGGACTTATCACCAAAATTCAGGAACCGCGCTTTAACCATGAACGAACTAGGTCTGGCAGTCGGCTAATCACTTCTCTTCCGACAAGCACTTCATCAACATAACCCATCTGCACCATGTCAACAATGCGACACAGATAACTCTTGCCACAATCCCACCATGTAAATCGAGCATCCAAGAAAAGATAATGAAGCACTTGGATGTTTTCCGATAAATCAAGCTCCTCTATCTCCATGCCATCCAACAGTGTCTCATAAACGCCGTCTGCAACACGACTGCCAAATGTCGTAGTATAATAATATTCTTTGATCTCCCAAATGGCGATGGGATTAATTGGTGAGGGGAATGCGCCGTCAACGCGACGCGAGAGTGTGCGGAGTGGTGCGCCGTTCTGGGTCACTGTGGTGAGTTCACGCGGGTCATAATCCACCGGAAGCCCGTTACAATTGGCTTCAATCAACATGTTCACCATGCCAGTGAGATATGCGGGGGCCTTTTTTTCGCCCTTCTGTTTGTTCATAGGAAGAGGGCAGCTTGATTTGAGACTAAGCCTCAAATTCTCAAACTCCCTTTTTGCTTCCTCAGCATTCATTAAAAGCGGTTCAACTTCAAGATTCAAAGTGTTGGCGCGATATTGAAAGTATTCTCCCAATAGATTCAAAAGAGGCTTGCCATTTATTTCAGCGCGTAATGCCTCTTGGCTCAGGCCAAGCTCCTGAAAGGCTCGGGTGATTTCAATGGGTGATGGCACCTTCACCACGCCTTCACCTCTGGTAGTATAGCCACATTTTTGGCTTACACTTTTGACTGCTGCCCAAAAGGATTTGGGCAATTTAACGAAGTCGGGATGCGGTCTCATTTTATTTCGGTTGGGAGCTGAATCAGCACTTCCTCTATGCCGACGCCGAGTTCTCGGAGGATGGTCAAAGTTTCGAGGAATGTCAGCAAGCGTTCTCCTGACTCGTATTTGCTGATAAAAGACTGCGGGACTCCCAGACGCAGAGCAAGATCGGCCTGCCTTAGGCCAGCCGATTTTCGTCGAGCGCGGAGCAAGGCACGAAGCGCCCGCTCTCCGTCACTATAAGGGTCACGAATCACTCTGTTCCATAGAATGCCTTGACGAAAATCCCAAAACGGGATATTGCAACGAATGCGAGTTCGTGAGGATAGCCCCGACATGTTTTATGGCACTGCCTTTCAAGCGGTGCGCCCCTTCAAGACCCAACTACTCAAGTGGATTGGCAACAAACAACGATTTGCCCATGAAATAGCTTCGTTCTTTCCCAAGGACATTCGTGTTTACCGCGAGCCATTCATTGGCAGCGGTGCGGTATTAGGAGCACTGCAACCGACAAGGGCTGTAGCGTCCGATGTATTCAAACCACTGATTGAAATCTGGAGAACACTGCATGACGCACCAGAATTGCTTGTCTCATGGTATCGCGAACGGTTTGAGCAGTATCATAAGCTTGGTGTGCCGGAAGGTTATAATTCAATTCGAGATTCCTACAATCGTTCACCAAATGGTGCCGACTTGTTATTCCTTTGTCGTAGTTGTTACGGAGGGGTTGTCCGATTCAGAAAGGCTGATGGCTACATGTCCACTCCTTGCGGAGCACATTCTCCCGTCTCCCCAACATCGTTTGCCGAAAGGGTGGAAATCTGGAGACGCAGAACCGCAGGAGTTGATTTTCGTTGTTGCGACTTCTCGGAGAACTTTCGAGAGGCAAAAGAAGGCGACTTGATTTATTGCGACCCACCATACGTTGACAGCCAAGCCATTCTTTATGGAGGGCAAGATTTCTCGCTGCCACGTCTTTTCGATGAGATCGCTGCCGCAAAAAAGAGAGGGGTTAGAGTCGCTCTGAGCATTGACGGAACGAAGAAGTCAGGCGGCAAAATCTGTGAATTAGATGTGCCTGAACTGTTGTTCGAGGAAGAAGTTTTTGTGAACTGTGGCAGATCTATGCTACGGCGGTTTCAGCGTGGCGGAGAAACATTGGAAGATGAGCTTGTAAGCGACAGACTTCTTTTAACTTACTCCTCAAAGTAACACTACCTGCTTTCAGAGTGCTGACCTTGCGGGATTTTTGCGTTGGAGATGACCCAAAGAAAGGTGTGGGTATTGGATTCTGTCCATTGCCTCTTTGAGGGCAGACATTTCAACACTGCCATAATCTTTCTCTGAACTTCTTTCGGTGTGCCATCCCCCAAGGGCTTCAACAATTTCAATGTCCACTTTCGCACGGCGCAAAGCATCTCTGAACATGTGGCGGAAACTGTGCATCGTGGCCTTGGATTCACCGCCAAGGGTGATTTCAACAAAGCGGCCAAACCATTTTCCGAACGGATCACTGAACTTGCCTGATTTGCCCTTTGTCAGTTCAGGGAAAAGAAGCGGCTTCCTCCTGTCCAAACGCCTGCGTTCCACATAATCGAGAAAGCCCATTTTCAGAATCTCTGAGTGAATCGGAATCGTTCGCTCGCTGGCTGCTGTCTTGAGGCGCTTTTCTGTCGGCTGTCCATCATCCGCATCATCCCGGATCATCAGGCATGGCACGCCCTCCACTTCCCGCACGTCTTCCGTGTAAATCTGGCAAGCCTCGTTTGATCGGAGGCCATGGAAGAGGGCAAGGAGAGGCACCCAAAAACGCCCACGCCTGCCTTTGTAATTCCCTTTCTTGGCGTATCCGCCTTCATCATCTTCGCAGCCAGTGTAGAGGGGCGCTTTGAAGAGCCTGTTTAGCTCATCAGCACTGAAAACCTCCTTCTTTTTCGGCTTTGTCTTGAGGCGTGATTTCAGCCAGCGGTCATTTGCCGGATTTTGAGCCAGTCCGCAGGTCTTCACGGCATAATTGAAGATGGCGGAAATGGTGTTCAGGTAGTTGTGAACCGTCCTTTCGTTCAATCGCTTCACGTTTGGCATTGAATCGGCACGCTTCACCGCCTGCGCCAAAGTTTTGCCCTTGAACCTCTGGGCAGCGTTCACCGGAATCACCCGCAAGAAGTCCCGCACTTTGGAAATGTTCTCTCGCGTGATGCTTTCCAGCGGTGTTTTCTCGCCAAGCGTCTCTCTGAGTATGCGAATCGGGAAATGATAGGCTCGCAATGTGGCGTCTGAACGTCCCGATTTCGGCAGTTCATCAAGCAAGCGATTCAGCACCTCCCCCAAGGTCAAAGATTCGCGCTTGGCGACTGCGGGAACCTCATTTTTCACCATTCGCCAAACGCGGCTGTCCTTCTCAGTGGGGACATCACCCGCCAGCCGCTCCATGTTTCGATGGATATTTTCCAGCCTGCCCTTGCGGACGAGTGCCGCCAGCTTCGCAAAGAGCGGGTCTTTTGGATCAACGGCTAGATCGTGCTCTTTCAGGATGCCTTTCAGCTCTGCCGTGCCGTCTCCTTGGTCTGCGCCTTCATCGGTATCGTAGGCACCGCTATAAATGGCCTCCTCCTCCCTCAATTCTTCCAAAATTTCCGCCTTCTCAGGCTTGGAGAGCTTCCGCAGTTCGCGGTCATACCAGTCTTCTGATTTCTTTTCCACGTCCACAAACCAGCGTGTCACAAGCTGCATGGCCTGTGCCTCGCTCATGGAGGGGAGCCGCTTCCCGTTTTGTGCACCACGGTTCACAACGTCCCGCGCATCGTCAAAAAGAGCGTCAAAACGGGCGGATTCGAGTTTCACAAGCCGCACAGCCTCCCGGTAATCGGAGGTCTTGAGGGCTTTCTTGAGTTCTTTCCGCTTCATCACGGCTTGAAGGTCTATCGGCACCTTCGCACGGATATAATAGCGGCTGCCTCTGCGGTGGAGTCTGGTATGTCCCGGCACTTTCTGCAATTCGTTTGGTGGCTCATGTTGGTGTGCCATTCTCTTCATGCAGGCGGAGCGTGTATTATAGTCCTTTGATTATCAAGGCTTGGCGGGCGACAGAGCGGAGAGGGTGGGATTCGAACCCACGGTGAGAATTACCCCACGCCAGTTTTCAAGACTGGAGCCATAAACCACTCGACCACCTCTCCTGGTGCTGCTGTGCGGAGCGTTGGAGGTTATCCATCTGAGGAGAGTTGCAAAGAGGAAGTTTGCCCGCTGCGGCATGCTCGGCATCTTTTTCTCCACATGATCCACTCCACCGCCATCATTGACCCACGAGCTCAAATCGACCCCACCGCCGAAGTCGGCCCCTACGCCATCATCGACGGGCCAGCTCGGATCGCCGCCGGAGTGAAGGTGATGGCACATGCGCAGCTCGTGGGGAAGGTGACGGTAGGTGCCGGGACGATCATCGGCCGGGCAGCGATCATCGGCGGGGAACCGCAGGACCTTGGCTTTGATCCGCTGGCGGAGAGTGAGGTCGTCCTAGGCAACAAAAACACCATCCGCGAGCATGTGACGATCCACCGCAGCAGCAAGCCGGGCGGCGTCACCCGCGTCGGGGATCGGAATTTCCTCATGGCAGGCAGTCACTTGGCCCACGACGTGGTTTTGGGGAATCACAACATCATCGCAAACGCGGCGCTTCTGGCCGGGCACATCCAGGTGGGAAACAACACCTTCATCGGCGGTGGAGCGGTGTTTCACCAGTTCATCCGCATCGGGGATTTTTGTGTGGTGCAGGGCAATGGCGGCTTCGGCAAAGACATCCCGCATTACTGCGCCGCCCAGCGCATCAACCGCATCACCGGCCTGAATGTCATCGGCCTGCGCCGCAATGGCTTCACCTCCGAAGACCGGGCGGCGATCAAAGAACTCTTCCACACGCTGTTTTGCTCTGGGAGGAACCTTTCCGAAGCCGTGGCCGAAGCAGCGACACACGAGTGGCCGGAGAAAGCCCGTCGCTTGCTCGAATTTGTGCAGGCACCTAGCAAAAAAGGCGTGTGCCCAGTGCGTCCGGGGCGTGAGGATGATTGAAGATCTCGGCCATCATTCACAATTCTAATGGTTGGAGTTAAGCGGGCAAAAAATCCGCCCTTTTGGTTGTCACCGAAGCAGCGGTGGCCTAAGAAAGGTATTAGTGCCCGCTTACTGCGGCCACGCACCCGATTCTTTCCGAGCTTATGACCTTTTCGAGACTTTGCGTAGCTGTCACAGCCGGTCTTCTCGCCCTCGGCGGGTTGGCACATGCCCAGTCCCTCGTGGATAGCATGTCCGGCGATGTAAAAATCGATGGCTTGACTACTACCATGGACCCCGAGACTGGTCTAGCCACTGTCTCAGGTGATGTGCGGGTGGAATATCAGGATGTCCAAATTCGCTGCGCCCAAGCCAGCTACAACAACCTCACTGGGGACATCCACGCCACGGGCAATGTGCTCATCTGGCGTGCCGGCACCATCTATCGTGGTGACAGCATTGATTACAACGTGCTCACCGGAGAGCTCTCCGGCAACAACGTCCGCTCCGGCATGCCGGCCAATCCTGGCACCTTCTTTTATAGCGCTAAAAAATTCCACACCGAGACCAAGCTGCTCGACATGGTGGAGGCCGAGGACGTCGAGTTCACCCTGCATGACATTGCGAACCCGAATTTTCACATCTCGGGCAAAAAGTTGGAGATCGAGCCCGGCGAGCGAGTGCGGATGCATGACATCAAATATTATGGAGGCAGCACCCCGGTGCTTTTTCTACCCTACCTCGCCCAAGGTTTGGAACAGGAGCAAGGCTTCCGCATCTCCCCAGGCTACAACAGCCGCTGGGGTGCCTTTGTTCTCAATCGGCTGACGATGTTTCACGGCACCCACACTGAGGCACGCTACCAGTTGGATCTACGCAGCTTCCGTGGCATCGCGGGCGGTGTCGATTTCTACTCCATGCGCCACAATGCCAACCGGGGTAATTTTGGTCAGCTCAAGCTCTACGGCATGAATGATAGCGGTGCGAACCGCAACACGACGGGCACGACTCGTGCCACGATCGACAAGACTCGTTACCGCCTGAATTTCCAACACCGCATCTACCTACCCGGCCCTGATGTGAGCACCTGGTACATTGATTTCGACATCAACAAGCTCAGTGACGTCCACTTTTACGAGGACTTCTACTTCAACGAGTTCCTCTCCACGCCAGAGCCCGACAACCAGATTTCTGTCGTCAAAAAATCCGATGCATTCGTCGCCACGCTCATGGCACGCGTGCAGCTCAACAAATTCTACCGCTCAGCCGAACGCCTACCGGAGCTCTCCTTTGATTTTGTTCGGCGTCCGATCTTCGGCACACGGCTGCAGCATCAAGGCACCATTTCTGCCGGTGTGTATGCTGAGCGTATCGGCAAGTATGAGCAGGCAGAACTCCAGCGCCTTGGAGCGATCGGCCTGCTCGGGGCAGCGGCTGTCAACGCCCAGGGAGCCACTGCATCCTATGCCAGCCTGCTCGGGCTGCCTCTTGGCTCCCAGATCGGCGGATTGGAGACCCTCGCTGGCCTCAATGTCATCAACTCACGCCTCTCGGAACCTGATTTCACCCGTTTCCACACCTACCATGAGTTCCTCTACCCAAAGACCTTCTTCGGTTGGCTGAATGTCACCCCGCGCCTCGGAGCTGGCTTCACCAGCTACCACAGCATCAATGGCAGCCTTTCCGGCAAAAGAAACTTCTCCCGTGCCATCATGAGCGCTGGTATGGATGTCTCTTTCAAGCTCACCAAATCATGGTCTGACTATCAAAACCAAGCTTGGGGCCTCGACGGCATCCGACACGTCCTCCAGCCCTACCTGAACTACTCCTACATGGATGCCTCCCAGGATGCTGGACTCCCCGCCATTGATCGCCTCAGCGCCACCACCCGCCCTCGCTCCATCGATGGCGCTCTTTTCACCGCTGTGGATGCCCTCCGCTCCTGGAACGTCGCCCGCGTCGGCGTCATGAATCTCCTCCAGACCCGCCGCGATCACAATTTCAACAGCAGCTTTGCCAGCACCTACAATGGCGAACTCATCGCCGAAGATCGCACCCACAACTGGCTGGGAATGAACACCTACATCGATCTCTTCGCCAAGGACCCAGAGTTCGGACGCGATCGCTCCAATCTCTACAACGACATCTTCTGGTCCCCCATGCCGTGGATCACTTTCAATTCCCAGATGCAGTTCCCTCTCTCCGGTGCCCGTGGCAACTTCGCGGACTTCAACAACTCCATCACATTCATGCCTAGCAAGCACATGTCGATCACCTTGGGCCATCAGTATCTCAACAACAACCCCTACTTCCCGCAGGACTCCAGCCGCGTGTATTCCTCCTTTTACGCCCGCCTGACGGAAAACTGGGGCCTCTCCACCACCCATGTCTTTGAGGCAGATGACTGCACCCTGGAGTTTCAAAGTTATGCCCTCACGCGTGATTTCAGCAGTTGGCTCTTCTCCATCGGTGCCATGGTGCGTGACAACCGCACCGGCTTCTCTGACTACGGCATCCTGCTCGGATTCACCCTCAAGGAATTGCCTCAGCTCAACTTCGATTTCGACTTCAATCCCGGCGTCGGCGGCCAGGGCCAACAGACGCCTGGCGGCAATTGATCCCCGTCCATCGCGACGAAAAAGTTTTCAGCGTATACTTGAGCCGCCAGCCCTGTACTCTTAGCCTACTAGTTCTCACATGAAACTCACCATCATCGGTTCCGGTTACGTCGGCCTTACCACAGGCGCTTGTTTTGCAGAAGTCGGCCATCAGGTCTGCTGCGTGGACAATGACCCACGCAAAATCGAGTCCCTCCTCGCTGGCGAGATCCCCATTTACGAGCCAGGCCTCGAATCCGTCGTCAAAAAAAACGTCGCCGCCCGCCGTTTGCGCTTCACCACCTCCACCGAGGAAGGCGTCGAGCATGGCGAGGTCATCTTCATCGCCGTCCCCACCCCGCCGCAGTCCGATGGTAGCGTCGATCTCAGCTTCATCGAAAAAGTCGCCCGCGAAATCGCTGTCCATCTCGATTCCTACCGCGTCGTCGTCGATAAAAGCACCGTTCCCGTAAAGACCGGCGAACGCGTCGCCAACACCATCCGCCGCTATGCGAAGCCCGGCGTTGAATTTGATGTCATCAGCAATCCCGAATTCCTCCGTGAAGGCAGCGCCGTCGAGGATCTCATGAAGCCTGACCGCATCGTCATCGGCGGCAATAGCGACCGCGCCCTCGCCTTGATGCAAAAAATCTACGAGCCCTTCGTCGCCCCCGTGCTCGTCACGGACATCAACAGCGCCGAGCTCATCAAGCACGCCGCCAACAGCTTCCTCGCCCTCAAGATCAGCTACGCCAACGCCCTCTCCGAAATCTGCGAAGCCGCTGGAGCCGATGTCCTCAAAGTCACCGAAGGCATCGGCACCGATAAACGTATCGGCCGCGCCTTCCTCAATGCCGGCCTCGGCTATGGCGGCTCCTGCTTCCCCAAAGATATCGCCGCCTTCATCGCCATCGCCCGCCAGCTCGGCAGCCCCTTCGGCCTCCTCGAAGAAGTCCAGCGCATCAACGACCGCCAGTTCAAACGCTTCCTCAACGGCATCCGCGAAGCCCTCTGGGTATTGAAAGAGAAAAAGCTGGCCGTTTGGGGCCTCAGCTTCAAGCCCAACACCGACGACGTCCGCTCCTCCACCGCCATCCGCCTCGTCGAAGCCATCGTTGCCGAAGGAGCCGAAGTCACCGTCTTCGACCCCAAAGCCATGGAAAAGGCCCGCGAGCTACCCATCGCCTCCAAAGTCAAATTTGCCGAATCCGCCCTCGAAGCCGCCGCCGATGCGGAAGCCCTCATCATCGCCACCGAATGGCCCGAATTCGCCGCCATCGATCTCGCCCTGCTCCGCGAGGCCATGCGCACCCCACTCATCTTTGATGGTCGAAACCTCATCGACCCCATCGCCGCCGCCGATTTTGGCTTCCAATACCGAGGCATCGGCCGTGGAGCCGCCGTCGAGCGTTCCTGAGCCGTCTTGCAAAGCCCGCCGCAGCGTGGTAACGGCCCACCTCCATGAAAGCCGTCATCCGCCTAGCCCTTCTCCTGCTCGCCAGCCTAAGTCTGAGCAGTTGCCAATTGCTCGGCAGCGCCATCAACACCGCCCTGCGCCTCGCCCCCTATCTGCTCGTCGAAAACGAGGCCGATAAATCTAGCGCGCCCATCGAAAAGCGTGCAGGCCGCATCGAAAACGCCCCTGCATACGAAGGCCGGAATCCCCTGCCCCGCCGCATCGCCGTCGAAAACATCGCCAACCGCTGAAACCGACGCCTATCATGGACTGGCCGCGCATCCGAGACGACTTCCCCATCCTCCAACAAGAGGTCAACGGCCATCCGCTCATCTACCTCGACAGCGCCGCCTCCTCCCAAAAGCCCCGCAGCGTCATCCAGGCACTCACGCACTACTACGAGCGTGACAACGCCAACGTCCACCGTGCCCTCCACGCCCTCAGCATGCGAGCCACCGATGGCTTTGAGGCCGCCCGCCGCACCGTCGCCCGCTTCATCTCTGCTTCGTCCGAAAATGAGATTATCTTCACTCGCGGCACCACTGAAGGCGTCAACCTCATCGCCAATGCCTGGGGTAACGCTAATTTGAAGCCTGGTGATGTCATCCTCAGCACCGGCATGGAGCATCACAGTGATCTCGTCCCCTGGCAGCTCGCCGCCCAGCGCACCGGAGCCACCTTGAAGCACATCCCCGTGCTCGATGATGGCACACTCGACATCGAGGCCTTTGAAAAGCTCCTCACCCCCGAGGTCAAGCTCCTCGCCATCGTTCACATTTCCAACTCCCTCGGCACCATCAATCCCGTCCGCGAGATGTGCGCGAAGGCCAAAGCCCTCGGAGCCACCACCTTCGTCGATGCCGCCCAGAGCGCCGGGCACATCCCCCTCCGCGTCCAGGACATCGGCTGTGACTTCCTCGCCTTCTCCGGGCACAAAATCTGCGCCCCCACCGGCATCGGCGTCCTCTACGGCCGCATGGCCCTACTCGAAGCCATGCCCCCCTGGCATGGCGGCGGTGAAATGATCCTCACCGTCACCCTCGATAGCTGCACCTACAAAGCCCCACCCGCCCGATTCGAGGCTGGCACGCCCGATATCGCCGGAGCCATCGGCCTCGCCGCCGCCATCGACTATCTCGAAGCCATCGGCCTCGAAAACATTGAGCAGCACGGCCTCCAGCTCGCCTCACACGCCCTCGAAAAACTCGGCTCCATCGAAGGCCTCCGCATCCTCGGCCCCACAACGGGCCCACGCGGTTCCCTCGTTGCCTTCCATTGTGACTTCGCCCACCCGCACGACATCGTCGAATGGGCCAACACCTACGGCATCGCCATGCGCGGAGGCCATCACTGCACCCAGCCGCTCATGAAGCGCTTCAAAGTCCCCGGCACCACCCGCGCCAGCTTTTATCTCTACAACACCACGCAGGAGATCGACCGCCTCGCCGAGGTGCTCGAATCCGCCCGGAAATTCTTCTCGTAATCCCCCCGCCATGTCCCCCGAAGAGCTCCGCGATCTCTATCAGTCCGTCATCCTCGATCACTCCCGCAAACCGCGGAACCACGGCGAGATCCAACCTCCGTGCCTGCACGCCCATGGCGACAATCCCTCCTGCGGCGATGAGATCGACGTCTGGGTCAAGCTCGACGATCAAAACCACATCGCCGACATCAAATTCACCGGTCAAGGCTGCGCCATCAGCCAAGCCAGTGCCTCCATGATGACCGTGAAGGTCAAAGGCCAATCCACTACCGCCGCCGCCGCCATGCGTGAAGACTTCCGCCGCGTCGTCATGGGTGATGGCAAGCCTCAAGACGAAGACGCCCTCGGCGAGCTCACGCTCCTCGAAGGCGTCCAAAAATTTCCCCAACGCGTCAAATGTGCCATGCTCGGCTGGCGGGCACTCGAGCAAGCGCTCGAAGCCCCCGCCGCCCCTCTCGCTTGATCAGACGAATTTCGTCACGCCCGGACGCGGATTCGGACCCGGATCAAATTTGTCTCCAAATTGAAGATTGTCCGGTGCGAGGTCTTGCTGCGAAGCAAGCATGGAAGGCACACGCGAAGCGGAAGCCGCCACCGTCTTATCTTTACCTACCTTTTTCGTCTTCTTCTCTTCCTCTGTGAGCGGTGGAGGCGCATCAGCGGCCCATTGAATCTTCTGGCCGGTGTAGGCAGCCTCGCGGCCCATGATCGCGATGAGCGTGCTGCTCATCATACGATCACCATCGTTGATCACCTCACCTTTGCGGATGGCGTTGAAGAGCGCCTCGTGCTCGAGGTCATACATGTTCTTCTCCTCCCCACGCCAGCGCCAGCGCTGCTCACCATCGATGAAGGGCGCAGAGCCTTTGCCGACCACAAGGCGGCCTTTCGTGCCGCTGACGACATCGATCACCTCATTGTGGCAGCCGACGATCTGGCGGTTCGTGATGTGGCAGATGAGGCTGCCATCCCATTCATACGCCGCGTGGAAGTGATCGAAGATGTTTCCACCTTCATTCGGTATCTGACGACCGCCCGTGGCGATGACAGAGACCGGCGGCTTATCCTTCATGGCCCAGCAAATCTTGTCGAGACTATGCACGGCCTGCTCGACGAGCGAATCACCGCTGAGCCAGGAGAAGTTATACCAGTTCCTCACCTGCCATTCGACATCACCCATGCCTGCGGGGCGTCCACTGGCAGGCGGCATCGGCTTCACCGGGCCAGCATAGTAAGTAGCAAGGATACTCGTGATGTCGCCGATCTGGCCGTCGTGGAGGCGCTTGTAGGCCTCAATGCGGCTGGTGGCATAGCGCCAGCAGAAGCCGGCCACGAGATTAAGCTTCTTCTGCTTCGCTTTCTCGATGGCGGCCTGCGCCACACGGTAGCCAGCGGCATCAACGGCCATTGGCTTCTCGCAAAAGATATGTTTTCCAGCCTCCACGGCCGCCGTGAGATGCAGCGGACGAAATCCGGGCGGCGTGGCGAGCAGGACGACATCCACGCCGCTGTCGATGAGCTTCTGGTAAGCATCGAGGCCGGTGAATTTCTTGTCCGGCTTCACATCGACGCGGTCCGGGAACTGCGTGGAAAGGTTCTTGATGCTGTTTTCGATCTGCGTGTCGAAGGCGTCCGCCACCGCGACGAGCTTCGCATTGTAATCGGCCCGCAGAGCCTGAGCTGCGGCTCCGGTGCCACGGCCACCGCAACCGATGAGGCCGATGCGCAGCGTTTCATTCGAATCCGCATTCTGCTGCGCTCGCAGCGTGCCTGCGGCGGTGAGGATGGCAGTGGTCTGGAGGAACTGACGGCGTGGCTGGGAGGCGGCGTTGGTGAGCATGGAGACAGGAGATTCGGCGCCCGGAGCCCTTTCCTTTCACGCGGATGTTTTTCAGATCAAAACCTGCGTCACCGGCTCCTCACCAGGCTGGAGCACGGACTCGACGAGCAACTGCGTGTCATCGAGGAAGGTGGTGGCAGCACTGCGCAGGAAATCGACCTCTGCGGCCTGCGTGTGCAGGATGAGCAGCGTGCTCTCACCATGAAATAAGGCCAGCGCGAAGACACCCTCGAAGCCGAACCAATAGGATTTCACCTCTCGATCCCCGCCGCTGGAAAAATGCCCGCCCGCGTCGAGCAACATGTGCAGCGCCCGCTCCGCCCGGAAGTCCTCATAGGGCAGCAGATTGATGAGGATTTGGCGGCGCCAGCCAAGCAGCAGGCCGTTCACGGAGCCAGCGTGCTTGAGGCGCTCCAGCGCAGAACGGAGAGAAGGTGTGATCGTGGCGGCCATGGCAGGAAAATCAGGCGTCGAGTTCGTTGATGCGGTTCAGCAGTTCGAAGAAGGGACGTTTTTCGCCGATCATCGCTCCAGCTCCGGGGTCCAGGGAACTCGTCCCGGCATCGAAGTAGGCAAAATTGAGGGTGAAATCGTCCTCCTGAAGTGTGCCGGTCCAGGGGGGGCCCAGCTCAAGCGATTCACCCAGTTTGACCCCAAAGTGCCGCAAACCTTGAAAATCGGCCGCGAAGGCATCCACGAGAGTTTGGTCCGCCGTGCTCGAAACGAGGCCTTCGCGCAGAGTGAAGAGTTGCAGGGGCAGCGGGGACGTTTCCATGGTTGGAGGAGCGGATAAGCGCTGACGGATGTCGTGTCAAAAATCAGCCTCGAAGGCAAGAAAAATCCCCCTCAGCGCCCAAATTCCCTGAGCGCCAATGTAAACCAACTGTTGAGGCAACTTTTTCGCAATTTTCTCCTGCGACAGAAGGAGTTTTTAACAAGTTATTCACAGCGACTTGGGATCATCTCAGGGATGAAATGCTCGTCGGTGTTCCAGACCTGCCACTAGGCCCTTCCAGGTGGCAAAGCTGTTCCACGGGCTAGCCGGATACGAACCATTCCACCGTGGAACGCACGGAATCACAACGAGGAACGGTGCCTGGAGCGTGACAAAGCCGTCACGCTCCCCACAATCTACGAGAATGGTGTGAGGCAGCCCTCCAAGGCGGCCAATCACGCTGAATCCTATATTTTACAAGGCCTCCAGCGCCATAAGACGCTGCAGACCTGCAGTGCTTAATGGCTAACACCTCTCTGAAGCCCTGTGAATGCCACGTTCCACAAGCTCGAGAAGCCACGCCTAGCCCAATTTACCCAGGAAAGCCCATATCCCCCAGACCACTTCCCGAACGCCACTGGGCAGTTTTCCAGTTTTTGCGTCTCAACCCTATAAATCACCTCGTGAAGGATGGGAAACAGCGCAGAGGAGCTGGCTGCTTGTTCACAGGGAGAAACACAAGAGACCGAATCACTGGGAAAACGCCCTCTGGGAAGCCGTATCCAGCGCCTATGAAGCCACTATTCGCCTTTTTCGCCCTCTCCGTGATGCTGGGTGCCGCACCCACCCCCACCACGGTGGACGCCTCTCAATATCCAAGCGTGCAGGCGGCCCTAGATGCCGTCCCTGAGACAGGCGGACTGGTGCCCCTGCCGCCGGGCCTTTATGAAATCACGAAGCCTCTGCGCGTGAAAACGGGTGATACCCGGATCGTGGGCTCCGGGGCCGCCACGCACATTGTAAACAAGAACGTGGACGGTTACCCGGCCTTCATCCTGCGCCCACCCAACCTCGATGCGGACAAAAATGCCCGCCTTTGGCGCATCCAAATGGCCGATCTGCGCATCAGCGGCAGCGAAAAGAGCGGCGATGGCATTTTTGCCGAATGCATCCAGGAAATTTACCTCGAAGGCGTGTCCATCGATCACCACGGCGGAAACGGCATCCACTTGAAAAGCTGCTTTGAGGACCTGCGAATCGCTAACTGCATCCTGACCTACAAAAAAAAGTGCGGCATCGAGATCCTCGACTGCCATGACATCGTGGTGAACGCGAATCACTTCGAGGAAAACCAGGACGCGCTGCAATGCGCCGATTCCTTCAACCTCTGCATGAACGGCAACAACATTGATGACCACCTCGGCCACGGCATCATCATCGAAAACACCTAGGGCTCCGTCGTCAGCGGAAACATGATCGAGGAATGCAACGGCACCGCGCTCATCCTCGACCGCGATTACTACTGCATCACGCTGAGCGCCAATGTGATCGCCCACCACCTCGCAAGCGGCATTGACCTCCGCGATTCCTACGGCTGCCCCCTGAGCGCGAACACTTTCACCATCGCCCATCGCTTTTCTTTGAGTGTGGCCGCCGCCTCTGAGCGCAACACGATCCTGGCAACACCTTCTGCAACACCTACATCGGTGGCGGTCAGAACAAACGCCCCGCCGAGGCCAAAACACCCATGGGAATCGACGAAGGCACGGGCATCCTCGTTGAAAACGGCGTGAATGGACTGACCATCAACGGAAACAGCTTCTCTGGCCTTTCCACCGAAGCCGCCCGGTGTGGTGGGCAGGCCAAAAACATCCTCATGAGCAACAATCTTTGCATAGACTGCGGGCGGAAAATTGCTAAGCAAAAGTCATGGCTTCGCTTTTCTGTGGAGTCCTCGATCCTGATCAAGGATAACCTGCCCAGCTCTCCCTAAATTCAAAAGCCTGATGCTTGACGTTCAACGCAACCGTGGGAATCCACTCCTCCATGAAGTCATTTTCACCCGCAAAGTGATGTGGGTACACATGATCGCTGGAGCGACGGTGATCGCACTGCTGCTATTCCACGAGTTATTCGGCTGGTTCGGTGCGGCGCTGGCTTGGTATCTGGTGACACTGGCTGCCATGGTGGGCTTTATGAATGAGTTCCGCTGGTGTCAGTGGATCATCGCCGCCCTTTTTGCCGCCATCGCGGCCGCAGGCATCTACTTCACCAATAGCGTCTTTCCATCGCTGACGCCGCCCAAGGCACCTCTCGTGCCCCATTCCCTCCTTCCAATCTGGGTTGGCATGACCAACCTCGCCTACGGGGTAGGCTGCCTGCTGATGCTTTTCAGCAGCCAGGTGCGCCGTGCGGGCTTGGTGGGCTTTACGCTTTGGTAAGCGCCTGATTCACCGCATCGAACAGCAGTTCATGCTGCCAGGGCATCAAATGCGTCATGGGATCGCCTTCAACCACGAGATCCTCCACCGTAGAACGTGAACCAAGCAAAGACGGCTCAATGTCGAGACCATTGGCGATCGTATCACGCTGACCGCAAAGGCGATCAATCGCGTCCCGTTGTGCATCACTGAGACGGCTCTTGGTCTTTTTCGGACGCTGCGGCCATTCGGTTGGCGCTGAGGCCATCACGGAGGTCACAAGCTCATGAAATTGCTGCTTCCATCGCGGCCTCCAGCCATTCGGAGGCATCAGCGAAGCTGTGCCTGTCTCAAATTGCTCGGCGTAGGATACCATCTGCTTATTAGACATGATCTTGAAACAGGGCAGATCCCGCTCCTTGGCGATGCCTTCCCGCCACTCCCACATGCCTTTGAGCAAGGCGAGCCCCTGCGGATGAAGGCGTCCGCAGCCGTTCACGCGCCATGGATCCTCGCGTGGAGCCTGCTCACGAACTGCGACGTCATCCTGAAGCGAGCGACAGCTTTGGTGAAACCAATCTTCCCTGCCCTTTTCACGCAAACCAGCCACCAGCCGATCTGCCAGTGGCAATAGGTAGCGCACATCATCCACGGCATAGGCTAGCATGCTCGGCGGCAGCGGCCGGCGACTCCAATCCGCCTTTTGCGAGGCTTTGCAGAGATCGAGATCGAAATGGCTCTTCACCAAGGCTGCGAGACCGAAATGCCTCGCGCCAAGCAAGCGAGCCGCGATCTGCGTGTCACGAATCACCCGCGGACTCCAGCCATAGGTTCGGCGCAGCAGGGTGAGATCATAATCAGCTCCGTGAAACCAAAGTTCATGCGCATCGAGAAGCACGAGGAGTTCGTCCACGTCCGATATGGCCAGTGGATCGACCAGCGCATACTTTCCCGCGCAGTTCACTTGGAGGAGGCAGAGCTTTTCGTGGTAGTGATGCAGGCTGTCCGCCTCCGTGTCGAGGCAGCAGCGTTTGTCCTGGCTCTCGGCGAGCCATAAACGCATCTCTGCCAGCCAGGCGGAAAGTTGCGCCGGAGTGTCGATGAAGACCCAGTCCTTTGGCGCGGCGGATGCATCCGTCGCTTCGAGCCTGTCGGCATGCTGATGAGGATCGGAAGCCATGCTGAACGTCATTTCAGGCCGCCGAGAAGGATTTCAGCGTTATTGCTCGTGCGTCCGATATTACGAAGCAATAGCTCCAGGGCGTCCACCGCAGGCACCTGAGCCAGTTGCCGACGAATTTGGGCGATACGGCGAAACTCCTCTGGGTGGTAGAGTAGGTCGTCTTTGCGAGTGCCTGACTTTAGCACATGCAAAGCCGGGAAAATCCGACGCTCGGAAATCTCGCGGTCCAGTGTCGCCTCCATGTTTCCTGTGCCTTTGAACTCCTCAAAGATCACGTCGTCCATGCGGCTCTCCGTTTCAATCAAGGCCGTGGCGATGATCGTCAGGCTGCCACCCTCCTCGACATTGCGTGCAGAACCGAAAAACTTCTTCGGCTTCAGCAGCGCGTTCTTACCCACACCGCCGGACATGAGCGCACCCTTACCACTTTGCAGCATGTTGTAGCCACGGGCCAGACGTGTGATGCTATCCAATAGGATCACGACATCCTTTTTGAGTTCCACGAGCCTGCAAGCACGCTCTCGGACAACCTCCGCTACCTGTGTGTGACGCTTCGGACTCTCGTCGAAAGTCGAGCTATAAATCTCAACTCCTTGCACGGTCTCCTCGAAGTCAGTCACTTCCTCGGGACGCTCGTCCAGCAGCAAGACAATCAGAACGACCTCCTTGTGATTTGACACGATTGAACGGGCGATGTCCTTCAGCAGGATCGTTTTGCCACTCCGAGGAGGCGCACAGATCAAGCCGCGCTGTCCTTTGCCCAGCGGAGCCACTAGATCCATGATCCGCACGCTCGGGGGGCACGGTTTGGGCATTTCCAGAATGATACGCTTGTTCGGGAAAGTAGCCGTGAGCTTATCAAAATCCGTCGGTGGCGCCCACTCATCAATTGGCGTGCCTTCCACCTCCGTGATGCGGTCGATGGCGATGTATTTGTCCTTATCTTTGGGAGCCTTGGCATAGCCCGTGATGCGCTGGCTTGCCCGCAAGTTGAACTTACGCACCAAAAACAACGGAACAAACACATCCTCCGGCAGCGGGGCGAAGCTATATTTTGGATAACGAATCAGGCCAAAGTTATCCACACCCAATTCCAGAATACCCTCGACCTTCAGTCTCGTGCGATGCTCCGCCATAAACGAGCAGAGGTCATAAATGAGTTGGTGCTTCGTGCGGGCAGCATTGAGCCGGAAACCCACAGTCTCCGCCAAAGCTTGAATCTCAGCCAATGTGGCGTTTTGCAGATCATTGATCGACACCTCTTGCGGGAAAGGCGGCAAGGCACCTTCCTCGGCTTTGGGCACCTCGGAAGCTGCCTGAGTGGTTTCGGTATTCGTTTGATGCTCCTTCTCAACCAATAGGCCAGGCCCGTTTTCAGGACCAGACGCCGTTCCTTTCGGAGACGAATCCTGCGTCGAGGCGGGATTGGCTACAGCTTCCATTCCAGCCACGGCTTCCATGGTTTTGGGCGAGGTGCTTTCGGTTATTTCGTTCATTCGATGTTAAGAAGATTGGCAAGGAGCAGCGTCTGGCTTTCCAAAGCGGACGAGTCACCATCATTCCAAATGACAACATCGGCTTTTTCGACCTTGGTTTCGATGGGTAACTGGGCATCCAGAAAGGCTTGCGTTGTCGCCTCGTCTAATCGCCTGTTTTCCATCATTCGCCTGACTTGCACCGACCGGCTAGCAGCCACCACGATGACCAAGTCCGCTGAGATTACGGATCCAATCTCATAGTGCAGCGGGACTTCCGCAACAAAAACCTTGGCATCCTGCTCCTTAGCCTTCGTCCTTGCTTCTTCAAGGGCTTGCAAAACGTAGCCATGAACGAGGTTATCGAGTTTAGCACGCATTGAAAAATCAGGAAGCACCACTCTGCGCAGCCAACGACGATCCACACGCGTGGCGCCGAGTTCGTCTGTTTGAAGGGCCTCCTGCCCAAAACACTCATTCAGTTCTCGCATGAAAGCATGGCTCTCATAAAGCTCAGCGACCGCTTTATCGGACGAAAACGAGCCAAACTTTTGCCCAAACAAGGGCAACAAACCAACTAACAAAGTTGATTTTCCAGTGCCAACACCACCCGAGATCACAAGATTGTTCATGTTCATGAAATAAAAACGAGCCGCAAGTTAATGCGGCTCGTTTTCTGTGAAAAGACTGAATTAGCTGAGTGAACGAAATCAGCGAGCGCCACCCACAGGTGGCAGCAGAAGATTAGCTCCAACAGAGGCTTCAGGAGACGCAGCGGACAGACCTGTCACAGGCGCTTTCACGCGCTGGCCAGAAGGGTCAATCAAGTAAGCTGTGACAAAGACGATCAGATTACGCTTGAAGTGCTCCTCGGCCTGCGTGCGGAACAAGCGGCCCAAGATCGGAATGTCCCCAAGGATAGGCACTTTGTCCTCTACGTCCTGCACATCTTCGCGAATCAAACCACCAAGAACAACCGTTTGACCATCCCAAACAGTGACGCCCGTCGTCACTTTACGCACGGAGAAGATCGGCTGATTAATCACGTTGGGAGTAATAACACGATCCCCAGTGTTATTGAAGCCAAGCAATGCATTCGGCACCGTCACGAGTGGATCTTCATCAATAATTCTCGTCCCGATGATGGGCAACGTTTGTCCTGGGGCCACAATTGGAGAACCATAATTGATGAAACCATCGAACTCGACTACCTCAGGTGATAGGTTTAACTCAATCGTATTACCATCTGGTCCAACGGTTGGCTCGGCTTCTAACTTGACTCCTGTTTGACGCATTTCAAAAGCAGTCGGCGTTGTCGGCGTCGCAATCATGGTTGAGCTTACGCCAAAGAGGCTGACACCGCCACCCTGATTTCCTTGAGGCAATTGGGGCGGATCGAATTCGGTTGGATAAATGAATTCACGCGTCACTTCCATTGTTGCACGAGTGCCGCCTTTGGTCGTAACACTGGGAGCACTCATTAGATCAACTCCTTTTTTCTGACTGAGTCCACGCATCACGACCTGAAATTGTGGGTCAGTGAAAATGCCTGCCATAGAGAGAATTCCAGGAGCAGGATTAATCGCTTGGCCAATGGTTGACCCAGTCGTCAATAAGTCATCCAATCTTCCCGCAGAAATAGCTCCGGCACCAGATCGCAATCCCGAAGTTAAAGATCCCGTCCCTGTTCCCGTGGTCGAATTCGTGCCAACCGGCACATTCGAAGTTGGGGGGGGAAGACCAGCAGCCTGGGAGGTTCCTTGAACAACGGTGCTGAATGGATAATTATTCGTAAACGGGGTGCCCTGAATCGAAGAATTACCCAAACTGCCACCCGCAAAATCAACTTTAGGCCTGCTGCCACCGCCACCCAGCAACCAGTCAAAACCCAATTCCTCGGTATTTCGTTGGGAGACTTCAACGAACTTGGTGGTGATCACCACTTGCTTCGGGCCGTTCTTGTTGAGTTCATCCACGTAAGTTTCGATCAAATCCAAATTTGGCTGTGTATTACGAACGACGAGTGTGGATGATGCAGCTGTAAAAGAAGCGGATGACCCATCACCAAAAGTAATGCCCGCACCAATCAGAACGTCCTTGGCGGTCGCACGCGGGCTGAGTCCAGATCCACCTGGGGCAGGTGCGGCAAACGGATCAGCCGCTGGAGCGGCGGCGGCAGGAGCCGCGCCGCCAGCTTGAGACAGGAAATCCGGCGGCACACGATAGGTACGGGTGAACATTTCCGTGCTACTTTCCGAAATGGGGACAACCACGACAGCAAAGGACTCCACTTTGTATTTCATCTGCGCCAGATCACAAATGTAACGCAGAGCTTCGGACATTGGCACATTCTTCAGGTCGAGGCTAATTGCAGCCGCAGCGGGTGCATCACCTGTGCGAATGATGATATTCACACCTTTTTTTGTAGGGTCAGGCTCTGAATCGTCAAGGTCTTTGCTTTTGATGCGCAGATACTCGACAGCTTCTTCAATGGTAGCGTTCTCAAAAGTAACTGTCGGGAAGACGATGGAATCCATTTTCTGAGTGAGGTATGCACCAGCACTACGAGAGTTGGTCGTGGTGGCTGCCACTGGGGTAACAGCAGCAGGGGGCTTATCCTCCCAAAGTTCATCGACTTGAGCCAACATTTTCGCCCGTTGATGATCGTAGGCTGCTTGGAAATAACGAATGCGCTGACGCTCTGCGTTTTCCATGCCACGACGAGCCGCCGTGTTGTATGGGTCAACTCTCAGAACATCATGATACTGGGAGATGGCTTGATCGTAATTACCAAGCTCTACGGAGCTGTTTCCGAGTAAAAGTCCCTTCTCGACTTTCTTCACGTTGTCGACGTGCAGAGCGGTCAATGCTGGTGGCCAACGGTCAGGATCATCTAACTGCTTGAGCAACGTTTTCGCACCTTTGTGCTCAGGGTATTTCGTCACTGCTTCCTTTAACAAAATTCGAGCTTCGTCATACTTACCTTCTTTGGCTCTTTCTTTGGCGACCACTACTGCGCAATCCGTGTATTTCAGATCAGCGTACTGCAACCACTCGGTTGTGTATGGGGCATCTGGGATAGACTGAACAGCTGCTTGATATGAAGAAAGGGCACCTTCGTAGTCTGATTCACGGAAGAGATTATCACCTCGGTCAATGGCCGATTTAGCATCTTCGATGCGGGCATAGCGACGCATGATTTCTCGCTCAGCAAGACCGGAAACGCTTTGTGAAAGCAAAGCCTGCGGTGCCAAAGTTAGCAAAAGTGCACAGGATAGACGGGAGACCATGCGGGTTTGTCGGAACATAAGGGGACTTGAGGGCGTGTTTTTCGTTGAAGTCGATTTCATTAACAGATTTGTGGGCGTCTTGGCGAGTTCTTTTTCGTCTGAGCAGGGAAAAATTTGAATGAGTTTAATTTTGCAGGATTTCGAGCCTTTTATCGAGCAAGGCTTTGCCGCTGTTATCAACTGGGCAAATCACAGCTTTGTTGTCTTCGATTTCGAGCACTTGGTAAGTGGTCCCCACTCGCGGAAGCTGGAAAGTTTTACCCTTTTTGACGCCGGCAATGATGTCCACCTGCTTCCAGCGGAATTCGAATTGAGCTTCATACTCGGCCAGATTTTTCTCTACGCCTTGTTCAAGAACGAATTCTGATTTGGTCGCGTTGTCACGCATCTTGACAACGTAGGAGTCTATCTCTCCAAGCGTTGGATGATTGATCTTTTTCTTCTCGAAAGAGAGAGCAACAAAACGCCCAACGCCTTTATCAAAGCCGAACTCCGAGTTAAGTGTCACGAAAACGCTTTTCGCTGGCTCGGGTGAGAGGCGGCGTATCTGGAACGCACCTGAGTCCTCGCCATTGAGAAGCTTCAGGACGTAATCGTTGCTGATTCGCTGCTTGAGGAAAAGTTTGTTGGTGTGGGGCGGCATTTTAGTGGCGTCCCGGGGATTCGTCTTGGCATTGAATTCCTCCAAATTGGAGAACCCATCTTCGTCCGCATCGAGATCACCAATGTTTGGAGAAAAAATGTCAGGCAGAGGTTCTTCTGGAGTTTCGCCATTTTTATCGCCGACAAGGAAAACATTCGTCATTGGAGGACGGAAAACAGGTTTCTCGACATCGAGATCGAAAACTTCACCGCCTTTGCGAACAAGGAGGACCGATTTATTCAGTGGCACAGACTTTTTGTTGATCACCGGTGGTGTCCAGACATACCGCTTACTAATGGTTTCAATCGCATCCACCACACCTTTGGTATCCGGTGGGTTCATGTTATTCTTTGTCACGAACCCCGGTAAGACGAGTGTTTCGTCAAAGCCTTGCGTTAGCATGACCAAGTAACCAGCGGTAGCAATGGCGGCCAACACTGAGAGAACGAGAATAACTGTTTGATAGTTGCCTGAGCTTTTCTGCATGATGCTACGAAAGTCGCGGGTTGGTTGCCAGGGATCAGCGGTTCTGCTGGGGTGTGATGCCTTTGGCAGCATCGAGAAACTTCACCAAATCGATCTCCATCTGGGCCTTGAGTAATTCCTGACCGATGACGGGAATAGAATCAACCGGAGCGGGCGGTGGTGGAGCTAAGGTGACGGGGCCAGTTGGCGCTTCTTTTCCCGTTTTGGATTTGTCTATCACAAGAGGTTTGATTTCCTCTTGATCAGCGCCCACGCTCACGGCCGAGTTGCGACGAATGGGACCTTCTTTGATCTGGTTCTCAACACGCAGCAAACGCAGGCTGGCAAAATGTGACTGATCGGCCTCTGGCGTGACCTTCATATCGACAGGGTTCGCGAGCCGGCTCATCAGATTTTGGAGTGAGCCTTGATCGAGTGTCACGACGAATGAAACTTGGCGCTTTTCCGAGATGGTGGCAACGACTGGCGCAGTGGCTCGAGCGGCACCAGGGCGTTGTGCGGGGCCTTTTTTAGATAGGCTGGAAGTAGTTTTGGAGAGGTCCTTTTCCATTTCCAATGGTGTGCGGTCCAAAAGATCAATCGAGCGCACTTTGCAGGCTATCATCAGCTTCACCACCGCCTCAATACCATCCAAATAACCAGAGAGTTCCGTGGCGGTCGTATCCGAGTTCGGGAGAGTTCCTAGATACTCATTGAATCCAAAACTGAATTCTGCAGGGAGAGCAATTTTAGCTTCAGCGGCGATTTTTTTGATCTCAAGAACCCGCCCCTTGAGCTTCGTCTGAAACTCCGCCTGCTTAGCAGAAGCGACAGTGGGCTGCAGATAGAAAAGAGCTCCACCGAGCTTGTTCACGTTGGTAGAGAACTCCTGAACCAACGCTTTCTTGGCCTGGAGATTGGCGGCGGTTGGAGCCAGAGAAAGGCTTTTGATCTGAGCAATCTGCCCCCCAAGAGCCACATATTCATCACGCGCCGCAGAGTAGCTACCCCAGGCATCGAAGAGCAGATAACCGAGTCCGGCGACACCCACAGCGATGAAGCCGAGTATGGCAGAGAGCACTTTATTTTCACGAATCCAGTCCATGCGGCGGCCTTATTTAAATTGAGGAGGGTTTTTGAGAGGGAATTTAAACTCAAACTGATGCGCAAAGCGGGATTCATCCCCTGCGCCTGTGTCCAGCTTGATGATGTAGGAATCCTTGTTCGTCTCGAAGTCTGCTGCGTCGAACCAAGGTAGCTTAGATAGCTTTGCGGCATAATCCGTGACCACCTGCTGATCTCCGTCGTTGTTTTTGCGGTAGAGACCTTGAATGCGCAATTCGTATTTGGGAATCGCATTTGCAGCAGCTTTTTCAGCAGATGCGCCATCGGACTCCTGCCCACCCCAAAGAGGCTGGGTGAGCGGTTTGTTGTCTTTGAGGGGCTCTACGATCGTCAGCCAAATAAGGTCATTGGAGAAATTCTTGTTCAAATCATCGAACAGCCTGACCCACCAGGATCGTTCTTGGACGATTTGCTGGAGCTGCGAGGCACGGGTGCGTAGCTGCTCTTGCTCGGCTTCGAGAGCCTGAATGTTTCGCCCGATAGTGAGCAGACTTTCGCCCTCACTGCGGAGTTTAAAATGCCTTTCCTCAATGGCTGACTGGGCTTTTTGACACCAAAAGATAGAAGCGCCGAGTGTGGCGAACATACAAACTCCTGCCATGATGAGCACTGGAGCACGCCTAGCGGCATCGCGGGAGGTGAAAATGGCATCCGGGATGAGCTCGAGCTCCAGCGGGCAGCCTCCGAGTCCTCTCAAGGCCAGACCGGAAAGCTCTCCAAGGCTTGCTGAGGCGGCCCGTGCAGCCTCTTCATTGGCCCCGCGCTCGATCTGAACACCACGAAGGCTATCAAAGAGTTCGACGGGGAGCTTGAGCTTCTCGGAGAAGAATTCAGCTACATATCCCATCTGAGCACCGCCGCCGGTGAGAAGTATCCGCTTAGGGGCGGCACCCGATTGATTACTACGGTAGTAATTGATCGTGCGCATGACCTCACTGTGTAGTCGGGTCATGGAGTTACGCATCACCTTCGACATGGCATTGATGGCCTCATCTGGGTGATCCTCAACTGCACCACCAAGAGCCACAAATCCCTGGGCAATTTTCTGAGCCTCAGCCTCGGCAAAGGAAATACTAAACTCCTTCGCGAGCGCATTGGTGACGGCGGCACCGCCCACAAGAAGATTACGCGTGAAGAAGCGTCCTTCCTCCACAAACACAAGGTTGGTCGAACGGGCTCCGAGATCCACAATGAGCACAGGTTCGTCGCAGTCAGGGTAATTGTAGCGGAAGGAATTGTAGAGGGCCGCAGGAGCGAGATCGACACCAGATCCGCTTACGCCGCCAGCCACGACCTGTTCGTGAATCTCATTCAATGCGTCCGATTTCATCGCCACGAGGACGACTTCCTTTTCGATGCTGGTGGCATCGCTGACAACCTCGTAGTCCCAGGTAACCTCGTCGATTGGGAAAGGGACGTTTTGCTTGGCCTCAAACTCCACGATCTGATCCATTTGGTCCCCTTGCACAGGGGGCAGCTTCACAAAGCGAGTAAAGACGGTATGCCCTGCTACGCAATACCAGACCTTTTGTCCCTTGATCTTGAGGGCGCTGATGAGTTCACCCACAGCCACTTTGAGCTGAGGCAGACGGCTCACGTCCACGCTGGGATCGCCATCCATATCGATGATCGCATGACGTTTGAGGATCAGGTCTCCTCCCGGAGTCTTACCGAAGATCGCCCCGCTGATGCGTTGCGAGCCTAGATTGATGACGGCGATGCTTTTGGGGTCTGCCATGCGATGAGGGAAAGGTTTCTGCGACGAACTAATGTTGGAAGGGCTGCTTACTTGGTCTTCGCCTGCACGTCATAATCACCGAACAGCAAAGCGAAGGGCGATTCACTTTTGGCAAGCAGCACTCCATCGATAAAGGAAAAACTCTCCGCTTTCTCCCACCAAGGCTGTTTACCGAGGCTGGAGTCACCGGCGACCCGCTGGCCGTCGGCGATAAATTCAACGCCCCAACCCTGCACATCTGAGGTAGCCAGCACATTGTCTTTCTGGAAGATGGCACGAAGGCTGGCCGGGGACACATAGGCGAGCGCATGGCAAGACTCACCCGCTGGGATATTACTCAAATTAAGGGTGCCTTTGATGACTTCTTTTTTGCCGTCCTTGGTCGTGTGCTGGAGAGCCAAGTACACATTCATTTGCAACGCCCCGTAAGTGCCATTTCGGCCACCAGCGTCCTGCGGAACTTTGATTTCAAACTCCACATCAAGCTCAAGCCACTTCTTCGGACGCCAGCGCTTCGGTGTCACATTACCTGCGGGCACATCCGGTGTTCCCTGCTCTGCCACAGCGACTTTTTTAATATCCACCTTCACAGCCGGGGAGGCAGCTGGTGCTTGGGCGATGGCGTGCCCGCCGAATGCTAGTGCGGCGAGGGAGCAAATAACGAGGCGTTTCATGGTCGGAAAATGTGTTTCGGAATATTTACTGTTTTATCAACAAAGCAGCCATCTCATCAACCTTTGATTCGCAGAAAATCGCTAAAGTACGCCACGGTTTGCGTGATACCGTCCTCGAAGGAGACTTTGGGCTCCCAGCCGAGGAGCTGGCGGGCCAGTGTGATGTCCGGCTGGCGCACTTTGGGATCGTCCTGCGGCAAATCTTTGTTCACGATGGGTAAATCGCTTCCGGTGATGCGTAAAATCGCCTCCGCAAACTGAAGAATCGTCATCTCCGTCGGGTTGCCGATATTCACTGGTTCGTGGTAATTACTCTGCGAGAGCTTGTAGATTCCGGCGATGAGATCGGAAACAAAGCAAAAGCTGCGTGTCTGGGCACCGTTGCCGAAAACGGTCAGCGGGCGGCCTTCCAAAGCCTGGCCGATGAAGGCTGGCACCACACGTCCATCATCGAGGCGCATGCGCGGGCCGTAGGTGTTGAAAATGCGGACGATCTTCGTATCCACGCCGTGGACGCGGTGATAGGCCATGGTAATGGCTTCCGCGAAGCGCTTTGCCTCATCGTAGCAGCCGCGAGGGCCGATGGGGTTCACATTCCCCCAATACGTCTCTTTTTGTGGGTGCTCCAGCGGATCACCATAGCATTCGCTCGTTGAGGCGATCAAAAACGTGGCCCCTTTCGCCTTCGCTAGGCCCAAAGCGTTGTGAGTGCCAAGCGAACTCACCTTCAGCGTCTGAATCGGAATCTTCAGGTAATCGATCGGCGAAGCGGGTGAGGCAAAGTGGAAGATCAAATCCACCTCTCCCGGCACGTCGATGAACTTTGTCACATCATGCATGATGAATTCATAGTCCACGTTGCCCTTCAGGTGCTCGATGTTCCGCAGATTGCCAGTCACGAGGTTATCGATGCCCACCACGCGATAGCCCTCCGACAGCAAGAGGTCCGTGAGGTGGGATCCGAGGAACCCGGCAGCTCCAGTGACGACGGCAGTTTTTTTCTTCAAGCTCATGGTAGGGGGGGCAAAGTGGGGCGGAGTGTGGAGCCAAACCTTCACAGCGCAAGCGAAGACTCCCGAGCTCACGTCACTGCGCTGCCCTCTTGTGCAAAGCCCCATTTCATGGCAGAACAAGACCGAAATCTGCGCATTTTATTCCCGCGTTACGTTTCTCATTCAACCACCACCATGCGTTTCCCGCTCACTCGCCCGCTCCTCCTTCTTTTGGCGGCCACGCTCACTGCCTGCGGCCCGTCCGATGAGCAGTCCAACGACCCCTTCGCCCAGCACAACAAGCAGTTGCAAAAGATGGACCAAGCTGGCGGCATGACCTTCCGCCCGCCCGAGGAGATCGTCCGCACCTTGGGTCTCGTGCCGAAAGACGGTCGTCGAGAGGTGATTTTTCTTCAAGCCACCGGCACCTCACCCTTTTCCACTTACCAGAATAATCTTCTCCGCGTCCTCGCAAGCCGTGAACACGGCTTTCTCATCAACCCGCTCGATGCCGCAGGCCAAGCTGCCACCCAGGCGCAGCAGCTCCGCGAGGCCATCACCCGCAAGCCCTTCGCCATCCTCCTTGATCCCATTCCTGATCCCGCCCTCGAAATCGCCGTCGCCGAGGTCGTCCAGGCTGGCATCACCGTCATCAGCTTCGATCAGAGCGTACGCAGCGGCGTCACCCTAGTCCACACCTCCCCGGAGGCCATTGGCAAAGCCGCCGCCACCCTCGTCATCGAGGCCCTCAAGCGTAAAGCCGCCGATGAAGGCAAAGCCGAGCCTTCCGGCCGCGTCGTTCAACTCCGAAATGGAGACACCCCCATCTGGTCCGAGCAGATATCCGCCGCGTTTGAAGCCGCCCTCAAGGCGCAATCCTCCGTCATCCTCGTCCACGATGCCCCCGCCAGCAGCACCGCCGAAAGCGCCCACCGCCGCATGGAAGAGGCCCGCCGCATTCAGCAGCAGTACGACATCATCTTCTGCCATGGCGATGCCATCGCCCGCTACGCCTCCGTCCATGCCGGCCTCGCCAAAAACCGCGAGAACACCCTCATCATCGGTCTCGGTGCCCTGCCCGGCCGCCAGGAAGGCCTCGAACTGCTCCGCAATAACGACATCGACGCCACCATCGCCCGCCCGCCCCTCGTCGATCTTGCCCTGCGCATCCTCGTCAAAAAAAGCCAGGACAAAACCTTCCAGCCAAAGGCCGCGTACGAGATAGCTCCCCTGCCCGTCACGCCCAAAAACTTTGATCAGGTGCTCCGCGGCGGAGCCTACACGCTACCCGCCTTTTAAATTCATCGTTTCAAAAGGGGCACAAAAAATTCCCCCTTCCCCCGTCATGCTCGGCCCCGTATCCTAACGCCGATCATGAAAACGCTCCTCTTTGCCCTCCTCCTGCCCCTCGCGGCCCTCGCCGAAAACGAAATCGGCTTCGTTGAGCGCTTCGCCCTCGCGGCGGATCGGAAAAAGGCCCTCGGCGAACTCGTGCCGGGCTCGGAGGAGTATTATTTCTTCCACGCCCTCCATTACCAAAACGTCCGCGACACCGCAAAACTGAACAACCTCCTCAACGAGTGGCACCAACGCACGCCGGACGAAAACGAGGCCCGCCGCGTGATTTTGAACCGCGAGGCCATCCTCGGCTATGAGAAGGACCCGCAGGGCACGCTGAAATACCTCATCGAGCGCCTCGGCATCCGCCACGATCATCAGCGCCAGGTGCCGGATGCAAAGCCCGACCTGCCAACGAGCCTTGATCCGGCGAAAATCAGCCGCGAGGTCTTCCTACGCGACGCGCTGAACAACGACCGCGGCCTCCAAAGCCTCTCGCAGGAGGCGATCGCGTCGCTCATTCGCGATCAGATGCCGCTCACGCCGGATCAACGCCGCGCCGTGCTGCAAAAACTCCAGCGCCCCGATGTGCCGAACCTCGTCGCCGCCATCCGTGCGGACCTCCAGACCGATCAGGGCCGCACATTTGGCGATTTGCCGATCCATCGTCAGCTTTTGCTCACCCAGCTCGACGAGCTGAAAAACGAGCACTCCGCCAACACCGCGTTCGTTCACACCTACCTGCGCAAACTGGCCCCCAGCGCCGATGTGAACCTCGAATTCGACGAAGCCGAGCGCGAGGCCTGGTTGGATCGCGTCCACGCCTTCGCCAGCACGCTGCCGCCTTCGCACAACACGCTTAAAGCCCGCATCCTCTACCTCCGCCTCGATCACGACCGTAAAAAAGGCGTCTATGATGCTGAGCGCTTTTTGAGCTACCTCAAGCTCCCGCGCCAGCTCGGCTACATCAACCCGCGCACCTTTGAAAACATTGACGGCAGCACTTGGAGCGACCTCCACGCCGATCTCAGTGATCCGCTGCTCATCGCACCGCCCATCGGCGACGACGAACCGCTCGTCCGCGATTACTTCCTCCATCTCTTCGCCAAATCAGCCGACCAAAACTCCACCGCTCCAGCACTCCTCGCTCCCTACCCACCCTTCGTCCGCGACACCTGGCTGAAGCCCATCCTTGCCGAGGCTCTCATCACAAATGGCATCGGCAGTCCCGAGCGCTGGGCCTCGCTCATCACGCCCACGGAGTTTCAGGCGCTCAAAGACCGCGTGGACATCGAATTCCCCGCCACGAACGCCCCGCAGTTCCTGCCGGGCGACGACATCGCGTTCGATGTGATCGTCAAAAACACGCCGAAGCTCATCGTGAAGATTTTCGAGCTCAACACGCTCAATTTCTTCCAGACGCAGCAGCGTCAGCTCAACACCGACCTCAATCTCGACGGCCTCGTCGCCAACAGCGAGCAGACGCACGCCTTCGAAGGCGGCCCATTTGGCCGCACGCGGCAAAAATTCGCCTTCCCGGACCTCAAAGGCAAACGCGGGGCCTGGATCATCGAATTCATCGGCGGCAGCCGCAGCAGCCGCGCCCTCATCCGCACCGGCCAGTGGCATCTTTTGCAGCAAACCGGCCCCGCAGGTGATTTGATCCTCGTGCTCGATGAAAAGAACCAGCACGTCAAAGACGCCGTCGCGTGGTTTGAGGGCCGCAAATTCAGCGTCGATGAAAAACTCGGCCGCATCGCCATTCCGTTCACGAACCAGCCCGGCACGAAGAACCTCATCATCGGCGATGCCGCCGGCACCTTCGCCACGCTCACGCAATTCAACCACCACGCTGAGGAATACCGCCTCGATGCGCAATTCCACATCGAGCGCGAGCAACTCCTCGCCCGCCGCGAGGCCACCTTGGCCGTGCGCACCGCCCTGATGCTGGGCGAGACCCATCTCGCTCCCGAACTGCTCACCGAGCCGAAGCTGACCATCACGAGCACCACCCACGACGGCATTTCGACGACCCGCGAGGTCAAAGACCTCAAACTCAGCGCCGGCAGAATCCTCACGCACACGCTCAGCGTGCCCGAACGCCTCGCCAGCCTCGTCGTGACGCTCAGCGGCAAAGTGGAAGTCCTCAGCAGCGGCGGCCAAAAACGCGATCTCAACGCCAGACACACCTGGACCCTCAACGGCATCGACAAAACCGAAGCCACCAGCGACGGGCACCTCAGCACCTTCGACGGCCAGCGTGTGTTCGAACTCCTCGGCAAAAACGGCGAACCCATCGCCGACCAGCAAATCGTCTTCACCTTCAAGCACCGCGACTTCTCACGCCACCAGACCATCCCGCTCAAAACCGACGACAAAGGCCGCGCCGCCCTCGGCAAACTCGAAGGCATCGAACAGCTCACCGCCAAAGATCCAAACGGCCGCAGCAGCTCGTGGCCCCTCGAAGAAGCCGACAGCACGCTCACGACGACGATTCAAGCCATCGAAGGCGAGACGGTGCGCATCCCTGAACGTAGAACGGGTTTTCAACCCGTTTCCCTGCTCTCCCAAACCGCCGGAACCTTCACTTCCGACCTCTCCGCCCTTCTCAAAGCCGAAAACGGCTTCCTCACCATCACCGGCCTGAAACCCGGCGATTACTCGCTCCAAATCGGAACCGAAACGATCTCGATCAAAGTCACCGCAGGCAGCAGCATCGGCGGTTGGGTACTCGGCAAGCACCGCCAGCTCGAACTCAAAGGCAACTCGCCGCTCCACATCACCGAAGCCACCACCGACAAAGACTTCATCACCGTCAAACTCGCGCACAGCAGCCCTTTCGCCCGCGTCCACGTTGCCGCATCGCGATTCGATCCCGGCAGCGGCCTTTTCGGTGGTCTCGGCGGCTTCGCACGTTTCGGCGCGGCTTCTGGAACACCTGCGCGGAATCCCAACCTCTACTCCGCCGGCCGCGAGATCGGCGATGAATACCGCTACATCCTCGAACGCCGATACAGCAAACTCTTCCCCGGCAACATGCTCACTCGCCCCGGCCTGCTGCTCAATCCGTGGGAGATTCGCAGCACCGAACTCGATGCGCTCGGCAACCAAGCCGGTGAAGGCGCCTCCATGACTCGCGGCGGAGCCAATGGAGCAATCGAAGCCCCCAAGGCCATGCCCGCGAAGAAGATGAAAGCCCAAGCAGGCCCACCAGGCGGCACGAACCTTGACTTCCTCGCCACTTCCGCCTCAGTCATCTACAACCTCATTCCCGACAAAGACGGCATCGTGCGCATCGAGCGCAAGATGCTCGGTGACCGCCAGCACGTCCAAATCTACGCCGAGGACCTGCAAAACGCCTCGTGGCGCACGCTCACGCTGCCGGAGGTGCCCACGAAATTCGCCGACCAGCGCCTCGCGCGGAATCTCGATCCCGCGAAGCCCTTCACACAGAAAAAAGAGAGCACCGTGCTCGACACCGGCAAGTCAATCGCCCTCGCCGACATCCTCACCAGCGAACTCGAAACCTACGACACCCTCGGCGGTGTCCACAGCCTCTTCACCACGCTCAGCGGCAACGCTCACCTCGCCGAGTTCGCCTTCGTGCTGAACTGGCCGAAGCTCAAAGACGACGAAAAACTCACGCACTACGGCAAACACGCCTGCCACGAGCTGAACCTCTTCCTCCAGCGCAAGGACAAGCCCTTCTTCGACAAAGTCATCGCGCCCTACCTCGCCCACAAGAAGGACAAGACCTTCATGGACGAGTATCTGCTCGGCCTCGACCTCGCCAAACACCTCGAACCCTGGGCCTACGCCCGCCTCAACATCGTCGAGCGCATCCTGCTGGCACGACGCCTCGAAAACGAAGCGCCGAATGCCGCACGGCATGTGCGTGAGATGTGGGAGATGATTCCGCCGAATCCCGAGGAGGCGGATCGCCTGTTTGAAACGGCGCTGCGCGGCCGGGCGATGGAGTTTGGAGACCGAGGAGCAGCGGACGACCTCGAACGGCTTCAAGCGGAGATACCCAAACAAATGGCTCCGCCACCACCCATGGCTCCAGCAGCGGCAGCACCAATGCCCGCCGAGGCCCCAGCCGATCATTTCGCTGCACCAGGCGTGTCGGTCAGCGGTTTGGCTAACCGAGAAATTCAGCGCCGCATCGTTCGAGATGAGAAGGAAGTACTCGCAGACCGTGCAATGGCCCTGAACCAAACGGCAACGTTAAGCGGTGCGCTTTCATACACCGGTGCGACGACCGTGAACGCTGGCACTTTGGTCGTCACAGGCGGCACGCTCGGCTACTTCGGCAAAGACGTGGCAGGCAGAGCTCGCCAAGAAGTGCGCGTTTTCTACCGCGCTCTCGGCCCGACGAAGGAGTGGGCAGAGAACAATTATTACAAGCTGCGCATCACCGAACAGACTGCCGAACTCGTCACCGTGAACGCGTTCTGGCGGAATTATGCGGCGTGGGTGGCGGCGGGATCGAAGGGTGGATTTGTTTCGGCGAATGTAGCGGAGGCTCATCGGAACTTCACGGAGATGATGCTGGCGCTGGCGGTGCTCGATCTGCCGTTTGAGACGCCGAAACACACGACGAAGGCGGAGAACGGCCAGTTCACCTTCACGGCGGGCGGACCATGCATTCTTTTCCACAAGGAGATCAAGCCCGTGGAGGGCGACAAGACCGCGCAGGGCCAGCTCCTCGTCTCGCAGAGCTTCTTCCGGCATGGCGACCGCTACCGGATGGAGGGAAATGAGAAGTTCGAGAAGTATGTGAGCGCCGAATTCCTCACCGGCGTGACTTACGGCGCCAATGTGGTCGTCACGAACCCGACGAGCAGTCGTGTCAAGGCCGCCGTGCTGCTGCAAATCCCGCAGGGAGCGCTTCCCATCCTCGGCAGCAAGGCCACCGACTCGAAACAGGTGCGTCTGGAGCCTTACACGACGCAGACCTTTGAGTATCACTTCTACTTCCCCGCCGTGCCGGCAAAGGCGGGCGTGAAGTTCGCGCACTTCCCCGTGAACGTCGGCGGCGCGGCGGCGAAGCCGATGGAGTTCAACGTCGTGGCCAAACTCACGCAAGTGGACAAAGCCTCGTGGGATTACGTCTCGCAAAACGGCACCGAGGCCGAGGTGTTCGGGTTTTTGGAGCAGAATAACCTGGAGGCGCTCGACCTCGAACGAGTGGCCTGGCGCTGCAAGCAGGGGGATTTCTACAAGAAACTCATCGCCTTCATGAAGCAGCATCATGTGGGTAATGAGGCGGTCTCCATCTACGCCTTCCTCCACAACGACGCGGCGGCGCTGGGGCAGCTTTTGAGGAATAGCGGAGACTTCGGCCCTTACCTCGACTGCAAGCTGCTCACAGTTGATCCCATCGAACGGCAAACCTACGAGCACCTCGAATACAGCCCGCTCGTCAATCAACGCGCCCACCGCCTCGGCAGCGAGTGGCGCCTCGCGAATCCGGCGGTGCTCCAGCAATACACGCAGCTCCTCACCGCGCTGGCACACAAGCCGCAGCTCGATGCCATGGACAGCATGAGCGTGGTTTATTACCTTTTCCTCCAGGACCGAGTGGAGGAAGCGCTGGCACGCTTCAAGGCCGTGGATGCCACCAAGCTGCCCACACGTCTCCAACACGACTACTTCCAGTGCTACGCGGCCTTTTATGAGGGAGATGTGGCCGCGGCGCGCGGCATCGCTTCGAAGCAAATTTCGTCAGAACTGCCCCCGCGCTGGAAAACGCTCTTTTCGGATGTTTTGACCCAAGCCGACGAAATCGACGGCAAAGCCACGAAACCCGAAAAACCCGACCAACCCGACCGCGAAGCCCAGCAGAGCGAATTGGCGGCCACAGAGCCCGGTTTTGACTTCAAGGTCGAAAAACAGACGATCTCACTCAACTGGAAAAACCTCTCCGAGGTCACGCTCAACTACTACCTCATGGATCCGGAGTTCAGCTTCAGCAGCAATCCCTTCGTCAGCCAGGACGCGGGCCGATTCAGCATCATCAAGCCGAACAAAACGGTCACGCAGGCCCTTCCCAAAGACGCCACGAAGCTCGACATCCCGCTGCCGGGCGAATTCACGAAGGCGAACGTGCTTGTGGAGGTCATCGGCGCCGGAAAACGCCAGACGCAGGCCTATCACGCGAACACGCTCAAGCTCGCCCTCACCGAAAACTACGGCCGCCTCGAAACGCGAGACCTCACCACCGACAAACCGCTGCCGAAGGCCTATGTGAAGGTCTATGCGAAGCTCAACAACGGCACCGTCCGCTTCTTCAAAGACGGCTACACCGACCTGCGCGGCCGCTTTGACTACGCCAGCCTGAACGCACCCGAAAATGCTACCCCACCGCCTCCCGGCATCGACATGCCCGCCAACAGCCTCGACTACCCGATGCTGAAGCCTGCGGAGCTCAATAACGTCTCCAAACTCGCCGTGCTGGTGCTCAGCGACACGCACGGCGCCACCGTGAAGGAAGTCGATCCGCCGGGGCGGTGAAGACACACGAAGTGAGATGGCTGCGAGGCCCCTCACCCCAGCCCTCTCCCCCGAAGTGAGCCGGTCTCGCATGGTAAGTCATGCTCGGGGGAGAGGGAGTGTGCTTTTCGGTCCCTCTCCCCGCTGAGGACATTCGCTAGCTTAATGGCATGATGGCGGGGCTAGCGAAGCGCCGCGAAGCGAAAGGTTAGGTGAGGGCACTCGACGAGCCTCCGATCACGAACGTCCCCACCGTCCGACGATGCCTCTTGAGCCTCCGCGTTTCCGCGCCATGTCCCGTGCATGACCCGTGAGGACGCCGCCACCATCTTTGAACGCATCGCCACCCTGCTCGAATTGAAGGGGGAGAACCCTTTCAAGACCCGCGCTTACCGCTCCGGCGCAGAAATCGTGGAGAGCTTCAGCGGCGACATCATGAAGCTGGCGGCAGAAAACCAACTCGCTGGCATCAAAGGCCTCGGCGAGGCCTTGCGCGATAAACTCCACGAGATGGCCACCACCGGACGGCTGGAGTTTTACGAGAAATTGAAGGCGGAGTTCCCGGACACGCTGTTCGAGCTGTTCGACATCCAGGGCCTGGGGCCGAAAAAAGTGGCCGCGCTGTATGGTCAGCTCGGCGTGGGCAGCGTGGCGGACCTCAAACGCGTCTGCGAGGACGGCACAGCGGCGGCGTTGTCTGGCTTTGGCGAGAAGACGGTGAAGAAGATCCTCGAAAGCATCGCCTTCCACGAGCAGCACGCGTCCGAGTTCCGACTCGATCAGGTTTACCCCCTGGCGCAGACCATGCTGGAGGCATTGCGAGAGCATCCGAACGCCTCACGCGTCGAGGTGTGCGGCAGTTTCCGTCGCGGCAAGGAGACGGTGCATGATCTCGACTTCCTCGTGGCCACGAAGAAGCCGGAGGAGGTCATCGCGGCCTTTGTGAAGCTGCCGGAGGTGATCGATGTGATCGCCCAAGGCCCCACCAAGGCCAGTGTGCATGTCAAAGACGGCATCCAGTGTGATTTGCGAGCGGTCTCGAATGCGGAGTTCCCCTTTGCGCTGGCTTATTTCACTGGCAGCAAGGAGCACAACGTGGCCATCCGTGGCCGGGCGCTGCAGCAGGGCCTGTCGTTGAACGAGTACGGCTTCACCCTCGTGAAGGAAGGCGCAGAAGCGCCGGAGGTTCACGATGAGCGGGATCTTTACCGCACCCTCGGCCTCGACTTCATCGAGCCGGAGCTGCGCGAAAACACGGGTGAAATCGACGCCGCCGAGCATGGCCGCCTACCCAAGCTCATCGAGCTGGAAAACCTTCGTGGCACTTTTCACAACCACACCACCGCCAGCGATGGCCGCGCCACGCTGCGCCAGATGGCGGAGGCCGCGCACGATCTCGGCCTGCAATACCTCGGCATCTCCGACCACAGCAAATCGTCCTTCCAGGCCAACGGCCTCGATGAAAAACGCCTGCTGGCGCAGATCGCCGAGATCCGCGAACTCAACGCCGAGCTCGACGGCTTGCATCTTTTCGCCGGTTGCGAGGTGGACATCCTCAAAGACGGCTCACTCGACTTCTCCGACGAGATTTTGTCCCAGCTCGACTACGCCGTGGCGAGCGTTCACAACGTCTTCAACCTTCCCGAGGCCGAGATGACGAAGCGTATCATCCGCGCCATCGAAAATCCGCACATCACCATGCTCGGCCATCTCACTGGCCGCCTGCTACTCCAGCGCCCCGCCTACGCGGTGGACATCCCCGCCATCATCGAGGCCGCTGCCGCCACCGGCACCATCATCGAGCTGAACTGCAGCGGCTGGCGCCTCGACATGGACTGGCGCTGGTGGCGCATGGCCCGCGACAAGGGCGTGAAATGCAGCATCAACCCCGATGCCCACAGCACCGAAGGCCTCCAGGCCTTGATCTACGGCATCAAAGTGGCTCGCAAAGGCTGGCTGCGCCGTGAGGACGTCATTAACTGCCTGCCGCTGGACGAGGTGAGGAAGATGCTGGGACACAAAACCGGCCGGTGATGCCTCAGGAATACTTCACGTCCTTCCGCGGCTCCATTTCGAAGGCGGTGCTTTCCTGCTCGGAGATGTTCGGCTTGAGCACTTCCTCGCGGTATTTGATGTAGTAGGGGTCGTCCTGGCAGATGGCGAGCTTGTCCATGGTCTCGACCTCAATGTGGACGAACCACGGGTAGGGATCGGAGGGATTGACCCGCTTGCCGGTTTTGACCACGAGCACCTCCGGCACACGGAGGAGGAGCACGCGGGTCTGGGACATGATCGTCTCCAGCTTTTCCGGGGTGACCTCGGGCTTGAGCTGAAAGAGGCTCAGGTAAGCAATCATGGCGAGGTCAGTTCTTTGGCCGGAAGTGGCCGGTTAGGATTTCCAGTCCAGCACGCCCTTTTTCCAGGCGTAGCCGAAGGCTCCGAGCAGGATGGCGGCAAAGACGAAGGCAAAGGCGAGGATGGACGGCCCAAAGGCGGCGAGGTAGTCCTTATACACGATGGACCAGGGGTAGAGGAAGACGACTTCGATGTCGAAAAGCACGAACAGCATCGCCACGATGTAGAATTTCACGCTGAACCGAGGCTGGGCATCCCCGATGGGCAGCATGCCGCACTCATAGGCGCTGTCTTTGATCACATTCCGTTTGGCGGACTTCCCGAGCAGAGCAGAGGCGATGAGGGTGACGACCGCGAACCCGGCGGCGATGATCAATTGAAGCAGGATGGGAAGGTAGTTTTCCAGCATGGGGCGAGCGGATAAAGGGGGAGGCTGATGGGTAGCGAGCCGGGGAGGAGGCGTCAAATCTTGTTCACAAAACAAACAGGCCGCCCGGTTCACGGACGGCCTGTTTGCGAGGAGCTTGGCTGAAATGGATTAGCGGCGGGCAGCGATGGCGGCGGCATTGCGTGCGGCAATGGCGGCCTGATGGGCCTCACGCAGGCCTTCGAGGCCGCGGTAGGTCTTGCCCACCTTGGCGCAGAGGCCACGGCTGACGAGGTTCTGGAGCTTTTCGTAGCTACGAAGGCGAAGCATTTCTTCACCGCCGCTGACGGCGTTCTTGAGCTTCAGATTGTCGTAAACGAGGCGAAAAAGCTGGTTGAACTCGTAGGTTTCCTGGCTGGAAAGGACATTGACCAATTCGTCTGTGACATGGTCAGGGACTCGACGGGAGAAACGTGTCTTGCGTACAGGAGCGGTAGTAGTCGTGGTAGCCATAGAGAATGAACACTAACACAACCTTGGCAGGTTTGCGACGGTTTTGTGAGAATATTAGCCCATCGCCCTATCTGGAATGAGCAGAAATGGCAATTCGAACCTTGACTTGTGAACAACTGAACGATTCCAAGCCTAAACGGCGAAGTCGATCATGTTTAGGTTCCGCGCATCGAGCGTGGCTTGGCTGAGGTCGGGCTGAAAGCGGGTGAGGTTGGGGAAGACCTGGTTCACCTGGGCGTCGCTAAGGCCGAACCATTTGCCGATGAGGGAGGCTTTTTGATCGACGGCGGTGGTGGGTATCCAACGACCGCGGTTGCCGGAGGCGTCGATGCCGCCATTGACGGTGAGATCTGGGAAGCGTCCGTAAATGCGGCCGCCTTTGACGGCGCCACCGGCGATGATGCTGTGGCCGCCCCAGGCGTGGTCGGAGCCACCGGTTTGGTCGCTCTTGTTGGGGGTGAAGGTGCGATTGAAATCGCTGGCGGTGAACATCATTACCTTGTCCCACATGCCGATGGCTTTCATGGCGTCGGAGAAGGCTTTGATGCTACGGGAGAGGTTGTTGATGAGGCTGTACTGGCCTTGGTTGGCCGTGGTCGGATTGGGGATCTGCGAGGTGTGGGTATCCCAGCCGCCGATTTGGACGAAGAAGATCTGGCGCTTGTTGGAGAGCACGCTGCGGCCTGCGATGAGGCGTCCGACGACTTTGAGCTGATTGCTGAGGTCGGTCTGGCCGAAACCGCCGGGGAACCAGTTCGTCCAATGCTGGTCCATGGTGGGATTGGGCGTGGCGGATTGGGCGAGGGCATTGCCGACGAGGCCTTCGGTGTTGCGGGCGCTTTGCGGGACGCCGACGTAGGTTTCGTCAAAGAGGCTGTCGTGGGAGGCGGCGAGGATTTGCTCCAGGGCACGCAGGCGATACCCAGCGCTGCTATTTTGGTAGTTGGTGGCGCTGAGAGGATCGCCCGCCGTGAGGCCTCCGATGCCTGCGAGAGGTGTGTATTTGTTCGCTGGCGTGCTGCCGCCGAGGTAGTGCGGATTGAGGGCGGTATTGCGCAACGCGGAGCCATAAGCGGTGCTCGGAGAACCGCCGCTGAAGCCAGTGAGAGAGCTCACGGCCCCGCTGGTGTTCATGAAGTAAGGCTGCTCGGTGAGGCCGATTTGAAAGCTGTTCGCTCCGGCGATGCTGATGCTCACGCCGAGGTCACCGCTATTCATTCCGGCGACGATTTCGGCGATGCGGCCGCCCCAGCCCTGCGAGAAGGGTTTATCTGGCAGCGAGGACTGCCACTGCACCTGCTGGTCGGAATGAGAGAAGAGCTGCGGCGGCTTGGTGGAGGCGGGCAGGGTGTTGAAATTGGCCCGCGTGATGGCCTGTGTGCCGACGAGGGTGCCGATGTTGGCGACAAAGGCGAGGTCCTGCGAATCAAAGAGCGTTTTGAGCGGGTAAGCACCGGGATGGAGGGCAAAATTGCTCTGCGTGTAATTGGCGCGATTGAGCGGCTCGAACTGCCCGGCATTCAGCGGTGCGATGCGGGTGGTGATGGCGCTGGTGTCGTTATTGGTGGTGCCGTTGAAGTAGCCGTTGTTGGCTGCTGGGCTGTAGTCGAACTGAGCATCGGGGATGTTGAGTACGCCGCGTCCGGCGTTGTAATCCGTGCGGGCCGCAGTGCCGCCAGCGGGGATGAGGAAGTTGTTGGAATCGCCGCCGCCGTTGAGGAAGACGCAGACGAGGGCTTTGTAGTCTTCTCCGGCGCTTTGCGCTGCCGCAGAGCCGACGAGCTTGAACTGCGAGATGGTATTCACGAGCGAGGTGAGGCCCATCGAGGCACAACCCGTGCGGAGGAGGAAGTCTCGGCGGTTGGGCTTGGAGCGGTCTTCGGTCTTTTTGAGGAAGATGTTCATGATGAAAGCGGGGCTGGAGAGGTTGGCGGGGCGGGAAATGACGAAGGACGAATTTAGAAGGACGAATAAATAACGAAGCTCGAAGGGCGAAGGGCGTGTTTCATGGCGAGGTGGTTTCGGATTTGGGAATTCGGAATTCTTTCGTCATTCTGGTTTCGTCATTCAACTTTAGTGGCTGATCAGCCCCGGTGCTCCCACGCTCATGAGATACCCGCACCAGCGCACGCGATCGCGAATATCGGTGTTGAAGGTGTCGGTGGGTGGGGTTTTGGCGTTGTAGGTGCCGGCGGCGGTGTAGCGGGTGGTGGCGGGGAGATTGGTGCCGCCACTGTGGGCGTAGATGGCCTCAATAATGGCCTGGCGGGCATTGATGGTTGGCAGCGGGCTGGGCGGCGTGGCATGCGGCTCGACGAGGATGGGGAATTTGGCCTTCATGCTGCCGCCGTTGAACCAGAGGTCCATTTGATCGACGACGGCCTTGCTGGCGGCCCAGTGGGCTCGCTGGACCTTTTGAAGATCGGCGGCGACGGTGCTGGTGGCGAGATTGGCCGGCATGGTGCCACCAAAGAGCGTGGTGAGCGTGCTGTAGAAGGTACTGCGGTAGTGGAGGATGCTCTCGGTGTAGTCGATGACGATGTTGTCACGCTGGTTGCTGCCGCCTTGGTCGTTGGTGAAGTAGCCGTTGCTCTTGCCGATCTGCGGCGGCGGGATGAAGACCATTGGCGGATAGAGGGTGAGTGTGACGTTGGTACCGGGAGGTGGCTGGGTGTTGAGCTTGATGAGGATGGAATCAGGAGCTCCGCCTTCGGTGATGACGGTGTCGGTGCCGCCGACGTGCGTCACGTCCACGCTGGCCACGTCGTTGTCCCAAACGGGTACGGTGAGCGTGGCGACGCTGGCATTGTGGTAGAGCGGATCGGCGCTGGCGACGCTGTGGGTGATGAGGCCGTTGTGCGTGATGGCTTCGACATCAGGATCGTTGACGGCGGTGATGGTGAGGGTCTTCGGTGCCCAATCGGCGGGCGTGAAGGTCAGCGTGCTGCTGGAAAGGCTGAGCTGCGAGTTCGCGGTGGCGGTGATGACCACGTCGGAGGTCGGCGCATGGCTCAAACTCAGCGTGTAGGTATCCGTGACGCCATTTTCATTCGTAAGCGTGCTGCCGCCGCTTTGGATGACATTCACGCGAGAGCCGTCGTTATCATAAACGGTCGAATTGATCGGCGTGACGGCTTTCCCATCAAAGAAGGTGTCGGCGCTGGCCAACGTGGCCGTGACGGTGCCCCAGTGCAAAATGGCGGGTTCAATGACGGAGTCGTCGATGGCACGCACGGTGACGGTTTGGGCCACATTGAAGGTTCCGGCACCGGTGGCACCCGGAATGAAGGTTAGCGTGCTCGGGGAGACCTCGACCTGCGAATCACCGGTGAAGGTGACCGTGACATTGGAGGTCGGCTGCTGGCTCAAAACGACGGTAAAGGTGTCGGTGGTGGTGCTTTCGGTGACGCTGGTGAAGCCGCTGCTCTCGCTGATGCGCACGACGTTCGCGGCGGCGTTATTGTCGTTGTCGGTGATGAGGTGCGTGATGCTCGGCAAGGTCAGCGCTGCATATTCCGGTGCGGAGCTGGCATTCACGCTGACATTGATCGGCGTGAGGTGGCGGAGCTCGGCGGTGGTGTCATCGACTGGGAGCGTCCAGAGAGTCTGCGCCGTATTCCAATTCGCGGGCGAGAAGGTCAGCGAGGCCGTGGTGGCGGCTCCGACGGTGCTGGTGGTGCTGAGGCGGCTCTGCGAGCCTCCATTGAAGCCGAGCACGACATTGGCTGTGGGGGCCTGCGTGAGCACGACGGTGAAGCTGTCAGTGGTATTGCTCCCCTCGGTGGTTTGCGTGGTGCCACCGCTTTCCACAATGCTCACGCCGACGGAATCGTTGTCCGTCACCTGGACGAGCACGGGCGGGACAAAACTGCCATTGAAGTAGCTGTCCGTGCTGGCCACGTTGAAGCCAATCACACCGCTGTGCACGGTGCTTTCGACATCGAGGTCGTTCACGGCCGTGACGGTCACGGTCTGTGTAGCGGTGGCGGTGCTGGTGAAGGTCAAAGTGGCTGGTGCGACGGTGACTTGGCCGTTTGGTACAAGCGTGACGGTCACGGTGGTGCCGGTGGCAGGATTGCGGCCGTTCATCCCGACGGTGAAGGTATCGCCAACGTTTGGCGTGCCTCCTGTGCCGGTGGTGCCGCCTTCTCTGACCTGGGTGTAAATATTACTCTGCGTGATGGCGAGTGCTGGATCATTGTCATCGACGGTGACGATGACGACGGGCGAATTCACGCGATCATAAGTTGGATCGGTGCTGGTGATGTTATGGGTGATGGTGGCGGTGCCGCTGGGTTCGGCGGTGGCATCATTCGTCGTGGTCACGGTGACAGTGACGGGCGTGTTCCAGTTCATGTCGTTGAAGGCGAACGGCCCCGCTGGTGAAACCTGAATGCCGGTGCTGCCGGGGACGAGTGTGACGGTGCTGGTGCTGCCCGTGTCCGGCCTGCGGCCCAAAGCGATGGTATAAGTGTCCGTGGTGCCGTTTTCATTCACGAAGGTGCTGCCGCCGCTTTCGACGATGACGACGCGGGAGTCGTCGTTGTCGATGACGGTCACAGGCAGCACGGGAGCGGTGGTACCGTTGTAGTTCGTGCCGCTGCTCTGCGACATGGCATTGATGACCACCGGCGGGATCTGCGGGGCGGTGATGCTGACGCTCGGTGCCGTGGTGTAGCCCAAACCGGGGCTGGTGATCACGATGGAGTCCAATTTACCATCCGCCGTCATTTTGGCGACGCCCGTCGCGGTGATGCGTGCAAGCGGTGTGGCGATGGTGACAGTCGGCGCGGCGATGTAGCCGGAGCCTGCATTCGTGATCGTAATGGCCTGCAACTGACCATTCGCATTCACCGTGGCCGTGCCGGTGGCAGCGACACCTGAGGTCGGAGCGCTAAAGGTCACCAAAGGCGCGGCGGTGTAGCCTGCGCCGACATTGCCCAGCGTAACGGAAGCCACTCCATCACCCGATAAGATCGCGGTGCCTGTGCCCGTGACAGCAGCAGCTGGCGCAGAAAAGGACACCCCCGGCACGCCGACATAGCCGTGACCCGGATGGGTGATCGTGGTGCCAGTGACCAAGAAATTGGAAATCGCCGAAGCGGCCGCCGCAGGCACCGGCGGCGCATCGGAGGTGAAGCCCATCATGATGCCTTCATTGAGGAAATCATCGGTGGCGGTGACGGTGACGGTCTGCGGGCTGTTCCAAAGGATGCCGCTGCCGCCGGTGGGCTGGAAAACGATGGTGGAGGGGCTGAAACTGAGCTGCGGAGAGCTGAGCGTGACGCTGACCGGGGCATTCGGATTTGTGCGCAGCGCGACGGTGATCGTGTCCGTGAAGTCACCCTCCATCACGCGGGTTTCCGTGCCAGTGTGGCGCAGGATGATGCTGTCGTCATCATCCGCGATGTGGGTGGTGACGAGCGGGATGGGCATGCCAGCCGTGTAGCCCCCTGCGGTGGCGACGGTGTGCACGACGCGGCCCCAATGCGGACCTTCGCCAGTGGTGTCATTGTTGCCACGCACGACGACGGTTTGCGGCACGTTCCAATTCGCTGAGGTGAAAGTGCGGGTTGTGGCGCTGGTGGTGAAGGTGGTGCCGCTGGAATTGATCGCGAGCTGGTTCGGCGTCAGCGTCACGACAACATTCGCCGTCGGAGCGCTCGTGAGGGCGATGGTGTAACTATCCACTCCCGCCTGGCCGATGGCGGTATTGTTCGTCTCCGTCACATCGGTGAAGCTGTCGGTCTCGGCAATGATCACGCCGATGCCGCCGTCGTTGTCGTTCACGTTGACCGGCACGTCCGCCGTGACGAGGCCATGATAGTTCGCCGAAGTGGTGCTGCTGGTCGTGATGATGATGCGGTCATTGGCGGTGCCGATGTTTTCCACGTCATTATCCTCGACCGCCGCGACGGTGATGGGCTGATTCACGTTCCAATTGGCATCCGTGAAGGTCAGCTTGGCCGGAAAGACGCTGGCCTCGCCATTCGCCGTGGCAAACGACACCTCCACGCTCGCTCCCGGCGGCAGTGGCGAGGAAAGACGGATATTAATCACATCCGTGATGCCACCTTCATGCACCCAGGTGCTGGAGCTGCTCTCGGAAACGACGAGGCTTTCATTCTTCGACTCGTTTTCGACAAAGCTCACCGGCGTGGGGGCCACGGCGACGCCGTTGTAACCCGGTGCCGAGCCGGTGACGGCATACCGCACGCCGCTATACGCCATCTGGCTGATGTGCTGGTTGTTCACGCCCACCATCATGAGGGTGATGCCGGAGTTCCAGTTCGCATCGGTGAGCTGGATCGTCGCAGGCCAGTTTAGCAGCGAGGAGCCGCCATTGGTGGAGAAGCGGGCCGCCGGTGTGGCACTGCCATTGCGGAAGATAAAATCCGCCGCACCAGCACCCGGCGTGCTGCTCATCGGGGCGAGCGTCATCCAGGTGTAACCATAAAGGAAATTGATTTTCGAAACTTCAGCCGCCTCGGTGATCGCCTGCATTTCCGGCGCAACAAGGCCTGCCTGCGAAAGTTTGCCCGGCACGGTGAAATCAGGGTAGAACCAGTTAAATACCGTCGGCGCATCCAGCGGCGATTGACCAAGACTCGAACGCAGTGAGTCGATGCGGAAGCGGAAGGGCCCATCCGGCCACGCGGCAGGTTTGGAGGGCGGAGAGAGGTTGTAGTTGCCAAAATTCGACAACTCGGTGCTGGGGTATTTTGCCATCGGCGAGTCGGTCTCGGAGAAACCGGTCTCCATGCTGCTCAGCAGGCTCACCGGAGCACCGGAGAAGGCCTTAAACTGACGCAGGACATGCGCGAAGTGGATCATCGGCTCCTTGATCTTGCCGTGGGAGATGGCCGTGTCCGCGAGCTGGAGGCTGCGGGCTTCATAATCGAGCAAAATGGCCTTCACGACGCTGCCGAGCGTGCCGTTGCTATCGCGGTAAGCCTTCTGCACGCGGTAGATGTAGCCTGCGGAGGGATTCGAGGTCACGAGGCGCTGAATCATCCAGCGGGAGATATTGATCGGCGTATTCGTGTGGCCGGGGCGTGACGGCGTGACTTCGTCATAAGCCGGATACGTCGCATCGGCGCTGCGGCCGGCGAGCATGTCGTGTGCTTTGACGACTTCGGCCATCGCTGCGGAGTGCGTCGCGGCATCCGCCATCGCGCTGATGTTTGTGAGTGCCAGCGGCAGTTCCGCGTGCTTGCCATTGAAAAGCGTCTTCGTATTGAAGTCGTGATAAACGGTACTGCCTTGGCGACCGATCACGACCATCGGCGTCGTCCACGGAGCCTGCCAGTAGAAGTGCCCATCCTGGCGACCGAACCAGATGTTGTTCCCACTGCCATTGGCATACGCCGTGGGCGAAATGCGCTGGTCTGACGTGCCCACACTGCCGTAGCCACCATTGATGCCTGCACGCACCGTGCCATGACGTGCGCCGTGCGAGAAGCCAGTGAAGACGCGGGCCAGCTCAGAGATGTCGTTGTTGTCATAGGTGGCGATGGGGAGGCCCTCCTCGCTCAAAATAAGGCTGCCGTCCGGATGGCGCAAAACGAGGCCGATGGAGAAGAGCTGCATAATCTCGCGGGCGTAGTTTTCATCCGGGCTGATGATGATGCCGCCACCGGCATCGTAAGTGGCACGGTTCGCGACGCTGGTGAGGTAGATGCCCATCATCGGATTCAGCGACACCTTTTCCAAGAGATCGCGGAATTTGCCGAAAGAGCCCTCGGCAAGCATGTCCCACCAGTTCGCCGCGCCGTAGTGCCACTGAAGCACGCCCGCATCACGCTCGGAGATGACGATAATCTCGCTCAAGGCCTGTGCCACACGCTGGCGGAGCTGGTCCTGGCTTTGCAGCACCATCGTCCACCACTCGCGGCGGCGGTTCGGCGAGTTTTGCGGGTAATTGCCGCCAGGGTCGTTCGTGTTCGGGCTGCCGCTGTTGGCCACGGGCATGCCGTTCACATAGGTGACACCCACCGTGCCGCCGTTTTGTAGCGGATCGTTGTTGTAGTTGATCGGCTTGTTGCCTCGCAGCGCAAACTCCTCCGCATCCGCCGCCATGACGAGTTTTTGGTAATTGATCGACGGCGTGAGCGCCGGGTTCATCTGCGCGTCCATCCACGCCGCGAGGCCGTCGATGTAGGTGCCGCCGCCCGCGATGGCTGCGTCCACCTTGGCCCGGATCTCCGTGTAAAGCGCCGTCGTGCCGCCCATCGTGGCCTGATTCATGAAACGCCAAATGTCACGCTCCAGCGACTCGCCGGTGGGATTTGTCCAAAGCATGCTACCGAGGGCCGGAGGGGTGAGATTCGTGTTGTTCGGGTCAAACTCGACTGAGCCTGTCGCCTTGCCGAAGTAGCCCCAGATTTCCTTGTCTGGGAAATTCACCGTGGTGATGGCGCAATAGACCTCGCCGTCCTCCAAGGCATCGAGCATCTTTTGGTCGGTCGGCATCGTCTGCGCCGCACGGATATTCCAGCCCGCACCGCTCACCTGCCCCAGCGGCAGCGCCTGCAGCTCCAAATCCTGGCCTATGCGGATGTAGGCCGTGTTTTGATCCGAAGAGAGGTTATTGAAGACAATAGCGATACTCGCCGTGTTGTTCGCCCCATCCACCAGCGCCGTCGCGTAACCACTCGCCGTGGAGGCCGCACCTGCTTCGCGACCCAAAAAGGCCACATAAAGCTGCTGATTCTGGGGATCAGCCGGATTCGCATCACAGATCATCACCTTCGCACCGGGGCCGCCGGTCGTCTCGGTGGCTCCGGGCAGCGCCACGGCCACTTTTAGCTCCTCCGGCACCTCCAGCGTCGTATCCGCGATGGGAGCGATCTTCGCGATCTCATATGGCACCCCCACGCCCGCACCCGCCGGAAGCGTCACGGTGTCAGAGGCCACATTCGTCATCGTTTTGATCACCACCTCAGCGGCCGTGGCACTCGCCTTCGCCGGCAGCGTGGCACCCGGCAGGCCGACCAGCTTGATATTCAGCGGCATCGTGCCCACGCTGCGCTGCACCCGCACTGTGGCCGCCACGCCTTCTTTTTCAAAAGCATCCGTCACACCCGGCGTCACCGTGATCGACATCAGCGACGCCAGCGTGTCCGCATCACTCGCCGCACCACCGGAAGCATTGCTGGTGCTCGTGGACTGCGAGGGATCACTGCCCAGCTCCGCCTCCGCCCAATCCGAAAGGCCGTCATTGTCCTGATCCTGATCGGCCACTTCGAGTTTGTAGAATTTCTTCGTTCCCGGCGGCTTCGTGATCATGATCGTCTCGCCCGGATTGTCGCTCATGGGCACCTTATCACTGCCTGCGACCGGCAGCCAGTCCACCGGAGCCGCGTTCGGCATGTCCGAGGCAATGACGCGATACTTTTTCCCCTTCTCCGCATCGAAGGTGAAAACCACCGTGCCCGCCGAAACGATCGTGTTGCCTACCTTTAAGCAATCGCCCGCCTTGCGAGGATCGGTGCCCGCGATGGACTCAATCATGTTCGAGCAGCCATCGTTATCCGTGTCCGCCGTGGTCACGAGCCCCCAGCCATTGAAAAGCATCTGCCACACATCGCAGAGCCCATCCGGGCCACCCTGGCCGGGAGCCGTGCTGAAGTTATCCGTGCCCGCCAGCCCCGCGATGGGAAGGAAAATAGCGGCAAAAGAGGACAAGACGCGTGCAGAGACGAAGCGCATGACTTGGAGAGGTTGGTTGATCGGGAAACGAGCAGGCCGCAGTTTTGGCCTAATTTAGAGCAATATTCGCAGGATACCGGATTGGCCGTTTCCAGGTCAAGAATGATTCCACCGATCTGCGCCCGGTTTGAAAGATCGCCCGGCCCGCCCCTTGCCTCCCCTTCCCTGCTCGGCATTCTCGGCGACCGATGAAACGCCTCTACCGCAACGCCCAGATCGCCAGCGAAGACTCACCGAAGCTCCAGACCGCCGATGTGCTCGTCGAGGGCGATCAAATCATCGGCGTGGCCCCCAGCATCGAAAAGGCCGATGGCGCGGAGGTGATCGACTGCACGGGACGCGTGCTCATGCCGGCACTCTTTGACATCCACGTCCACGCCCGCGAGCCGGGGCAGGAGGAGAAGGAAAACATCGCCACCTGTGCCGAGGCGGCCATCAACGGCGGCGTCACCGGCTTCATCATGATGCCGAACACCGCCCCGGCCATCGACAACGCGGGCGTGGTGCGCAGCGTGCTCGAAAGCGCCCGCCGCAGCCGCATCGGCGCGGGCATCTACACCAGCGGAGCCATCACGAAGGGCCGCAAAGGCGAAGAACTCGCCGGCATCGCGGGCATGAAGGCCGCCGGAGCCGTGATGCTCACCGACGACGGCTTCCCAGTCGATAACCCGCAGGTCCTCCGCCGCGCCATGGAGTATGCACGCGAGTTCGACATCCCCCTCGCCAGTCATTGCGAGGTCAAAGAACTCAGCGGCAAGGGCTGCATGCACGAGGGCAAGATCAGCTACTCGCTCGGCCTGCCCGGCATCCCCGCCATTTCGGAGGAAATCTGCATCGCCCGCGACATCCGCCTGGCCGAATTCACCGGCGTGCATCTGCACATCCAGCATGTGAGCACGGAGCGCGGCATGGGCACCATCAAACGCGCCAAAGACCGTGGCATCCGCGTCACCTGCGAGATCGCGCCGCACCACCTGCTCTTCAACCACGAGCACATCGGCGACTACAACACGCACTACAAAATGAACCCGCCGCTGCGCACGCCGGAGGACAACGCCGCGCTGCTCCAGGGACTGAAAGACGGCTGGTTCGACGTCATCGCCACCGATCACGCCCCGCACACGCCCTTCGAGAAGAACCAGGACTTCGCCAGTGCCCCCTTTGGCATCACCGGCCTCGAAACCGCCCTCGTCTCGCTCTACGACCGCTTCATCGCCAAAGGCCTCCTCGACTGGAGCCTCATCGTGAAACACTACAGCGCCGAACCGCGCCGCCTTTTCAAACTCCCGCCCGTTCCCATCCAAGAGGGCGGCACCGCCGAGTTCATCGTCTTTAACCCGCAACGCGCCACCACCTTCAGCCGCGACTTCATGAAGTCGAAGAGCCAAAACACACCCTTCCTCGACCAGATGCTCCAAGGCATGGTGGAGCGTGTGATCTATCGCGGCGAGGAACTGCTGGTGAGGTGAAGCGAAGGGCGAAGGGCTGAGAGTCCAGACATCGTCCCCCGCCCGCATCGCTACGCGAAGCGTTGCGGGCGGGTCGATCCTGGCGCGGCGTTTCAGATTCCAAGTTTCAACTCGTGCCTATTTCGCGACAGCGTCTTGGAGTGCGCTGGCAGAGATGCGAGGACACCTCGAATCGACGACACCGCTATCGAGCATGGGAAGAATGCTCTCTGACCTTTCCAGCCCGTCCGGCAGGCGACAGCGATGTCACGCCAAGGTGAAGCAACCCATCACAAATCTCCGGCCCGGCAGGAAAAAGCCTTTACGGCATGGTGAAAATGCGTTTTCTGTTCTGGCGAACAGCTTTTTAAACCACCCAACCCACACGACCATGGCCCGCGCCCCCAAAGAATCCCCCTCCGAAACCGCCAGCAACAAAGTCGCCGAGGCCCGTGCCCGGAATCTGGATCTGGCCATCCAGCAAATCCAAAAAGACTACGGCGAAGGTTCCATCCTCCGCATGGGTGAAGAGAGCAAAGTCGATGTCTCCGTCATCCCAACTGGCAATCTCTTGATCGATCAGGCCCTCGGCGTCGGCGGCTTCGCCCGCGGCCGTGTCGTCGAAATCTACGGCCCGGAATCCTCCGGTAAGACGACCCTCACCCTCACCGTCATCGCCCAGGCCCAAAAAGCCGGCGGTCTCGCCGCCTTCATCGATGTGGAGCACGCGCTCGATCCCGGCTACGCCCGCCGCCTTGGCGTGAAGATGGACGAACTGCTCGTCTCCCAGCCCAGCAGCGGTGAAGAGGCTCTGCGCATTTGCGAGACGCTCGTTCGCTCCAATGCCCTCGACGTCGTCGTCATCGACTCCGTGGCCGCTCTTGTCACCCGTCAAGAACTCGAAGGCGAAATCGGAGACAGCACCGTCGGTGCCCAGGCCCGGCTCATGAGCGCCGCCCTGAGAAAGCTCACCGCCATCATCAGCAAAGCCCGCACCACCGTCATCTTCACCAACCAGATTCGTGAAAAGATCGGCGTCATGTTCGGCAACCCCGAAACGACCCCTGGCGGCAAGGCCCTCAAATTCTACGCCAGCGTCCGCGTGGATATCCGCCGCATCGGAGCCATCAAAACGACCGATGGCACCGTCACCGGCAACCGCACGAAGGTGAAAGTCGTCAAAAACAAACTCGCTCCCCCTTACACCGAAGCGGAGTTCGACATCATGTACAACGAAGGCATCAGCAATGTCGGCTCCCTGCTCGATCTCGCGATGGACTTCGAAATCCTGCAAAAACGCGGCTCGTGGATCAGCTACAAAGGCACCCAGCTCGCCCAGGGCCGTGATGCCGCCAAGGAAGTGCTTCGCAACGACACCAGCGTTTATGAAGAGATCGAGGCTGCGGTGAAGCAAAAGCTCGCGGACAAAAAAGAAGGCGCAGCTCCGAAGGGCAGCGGCGGTGGCGCAGCCGCCTCCGACGAGTAGGCTTCGAACCACTTGGTCATTCTCGAAAAAGCCTGCGGGATACCTCGCAGGCTTTTTCGTTTCCAGTGAGGCGGGCACTCCTGCCCGCCAAAGAGGGTTCATTGTTTCCCCATTGAACCATAGCGGGCAGGAGTGCCCGCCTCACTTTCCCGCTCCTCAGCGCAACGTCCCAGCCGCCGCCCACGTTTTGCCTCTCCACATGCTCCGCCACCTTCTCACCCTAGTTATAGCCTCTTTCACCCTTCATGCCGCTGATCCTGCCGAGATCAAAATCTGGCCGGAAGGCGCTCCCGGCCATATGCTGCCGCATTCCAAGGCCACGGCGGATTTCATCCGCACCAAAGCAGGCAAAAGCACCCTCACCGATATTCACGAGCCCACCCTCACGCTCTTCCAGCCTGCCAAGCCGAACGGCACCAGCGTCATCGTGGCCCCTGGGGGAGGTTACGTCTTCCTTTCCGCCGTGCATGAAGGCACGCAGGTCTGTGAGTGGCTCGCCAGCATCGGCGTCACCGGCATCCTGCTGAAATACCGCACCCCCACCCGCGATGAGGCCGCCCCACACGAAAAGCCCGTGGCTGATGCCGCGCAGGCCATCAAGCTCGTGCGCCAGCGTGCCGCCGAATGGCATCTCGATCCTAAACGCGTCGGTCTCCTTGGCTTCAGCGCCGGTGGAAATCTCCTCGCCCATCTCGCTTGTGATCGCGGCCAGTCTTTGGAGCGTCCCGACTTCAGCGTCATGATCTACGGCGGCGGCTTTGTGGACGCCAAAGAACCCACGAAGCTCAAACAAGGCTTCACCGTGCCCGCCGACGCGCCCGCGATGTTCCTCGCCTGTGCTCACAACGACGGTCAGAACTCCACCGCCTCCACCGTGCTCTACCTCGAATACAAAAAGCACCAAATCCCCTGCGAGCTGCACCTCTTCACCCAAGGCGGCCACGGCTTCGGCATGCGTGCCGAGAACAAACCCATTAACGCCTGGCCTCAGCGCTGCGCCGATTGGATGGCGTCTATGGGCTGGCTTCCAAACTAAACTTCTCCCATGAAATACCTCCTGCTTCTCCTTCTCTCCACCTCGCTCCTCGCTGCGGATCTCACGACGGTCACAAAGAGCGAGCTGCCTTCTCTCGTCACGCTTTACAAAGAGCTGCATGCGAACCCGGAGCTTTCCATGCACGAAGTCGAAACAGCCGCCGTCGTGGCAAAGGAACTTCGGGCGGCAGGTTTTGAGGTCACTGAAAAGGTGGGTGGACATGGTCTCGTCGGCGTGTTGAAGAATGGCGATGGGCCGACGCTGCTCGTGCGCACGGATCTCGATGCGCTGCCGGTGAAGGAGCAAACCGGCGCTGAGTATGCCAGCACGAAGGTGGTGAAGGATGACACCGGCCGCGAGGTGAACGTCATGCATGCCTGCGGGCACGACATCCACATGACGAGCTTTATCGGCACGGCTCGCGTGCTTTCAAAGCTTCGCGATCAATGGAAAGGCACGTTCGTTTTGATCGGCCAGCCAGCGGAGGAGCGGGTGCTGGGTGCCCGGCTGATGCTGCGGGCCGGTTTGTTTTCCAACTTCCCCAAGCCGGACAAAGCCCTTGCCCTGCATTGCTCGGCGGAAATGCCGCACGGCACCGTCGGCATCGTGGAAGGTTATGCGCTGGCGAATGTGGATAGCGTCGAGATCATCGTGAAAGGCGTGGGCGGCCATGGCTCCATGCCGCATCTGTGCAAAGACCCCATCGTGCTCGCCTCGCAGATCGTGCTGGCCTTGCAGACCATCGTCAGCCGTGAGGTGAAGCCGGGCGATCCCGCCGTCGTCACCATCGGCAGCATCCACGGTGGCACGAAGAGCAACATCATCTCCGACGAGGCGCGCCTCCAGCTCACCCTCCGCAGCTACAAAACGGAAACTCGCAAACACCTCATCACCTCCATCCAACGCATCGTGAAAGCCCAGGCGGAGTCCGCAGGCATGCCGGCGGAAAAAATGCCCGAGGTGATCGTCTCCGAAGATCAATCTCCTGCTCTCTACAATCATCCGGAACTCTGTGCCGAAGTGCGTCAGCACCTCGAAAAGGCTCTAGGAGCCTCGAAAGTGCTCACTCGCGAACCCATCATGGGTGCGGAAGATTTTGCCGAGTATGGCCTCACGAAGGAAAAAGTGCCGCTGTGCATGTTTTGGCTCGGCACGCAGCCCCCTGAGGTTGTGGCGGAAGCCAAAGCGAAAAGCACCACGCTGCCTTCGCTGCATTCACCTTACTTCAAACCGATTCCCGAACCCACGATCGAAACCGGCGTCACCGCGATGACCTCGGCGGTGCTCGGTTTGATGGCGAAGTGATGGTGTAAAAAACCGCCGGACACACAGGGCATCCGGCGGTGTGAGACAGCTTTAATCAGCGATTAGTTTTCGATTGGAGTCCTTGGCTTTAGCAGGTCCTCAGGCTTGGGTTGGATCTCGGGCAGTTCGATGGGGTTCTCTTTTGTCGTCATCGTCACGCCTCCTTTGACCAAGGGCATCAGGATCGCCTGTGTCTGCCCGTCGGTGGCCTGCGTGAAGATGTTCATCCCGCCGGCTTTTTGCGGCACGGTGACCAGGCCGGTGCTGCCGTTGAGATCGACCACCTCTGCGCTGCCATCTTGGCGGCCGATGATGACCTGCCCGCCCGTCCAGGTGCGGCCTGGGCGGATCTGCCCGGCCACGCTGGCGTTCCATTGCGGAGGCCAGGCAGCGGCGGCGGGGTTTTCAAACACGAGCGGCACATTGCTGGCGCTGGTGTCCGTGAGGTCGGCGGTCATGGCCCAATGATTTTCATTGGCGGTCACCGCACGCTCAAACGCGGGTGACTTGCCAATCATCGTGTCCGGGTAGTAGCCGGATGGGCAGCCGAAGATGCGTTCATCGGTCACCACATGCTGCTGGAACAGCAGATGGAAGGCTTCGTTCGCATTTTTTGGCGTGCCGCCAGTGAGCGGGTTCAGCACCGAGTCAGGGTACTGCGACTGATTTTTAGCGGCGAACTGCTTCAAGGCCGTGATGACCTGTCTGCAATTATTCGACGCCTGGTTTTGACGTGCCATCTTCAAGACCGCCTGCGAGGCAGGGATCGCCAAGCCCGCGAGAATCGCGATGATGGTGATCACCACCAGCAGTTCGATCAGCGTGAAGCCGACGTCCCTTCTGTGTGTGTTTGTTTTCATGGTATGGGTATGTCTTATGTTTATCTATGTGGAGCCGCCGCCTGATGAGGCTGCGGTTCCAGCTCGATTTGACTCCTCCCACGCCCTGCGTGTCCATAAAAAAACCCGGAGGGGAAACCTCCGGGCTCAGATTGTTAAATCGCGATGCGATGATCCGATTAGCTCTTGGCGGCGATGGACTCGACCTTGTTGTGGCCGACTTTCGCGGTCACTTCTTTGCCGACGAGCTTCTCATCGACGGAGGCGGCTGGACCGAGCTTGTAGCTCTTGCTGCCGATCTCGACGGTTTTCTTTTCAGCGTCGAATTTCTTGAGCTTGCCGGAGACGTCTTCGGTTTTGCCGCAGCCAGCGAAGGCAGGAGCAGCGAGGGCGGCGATAACGAGGGTGGTGAGGATGGATTTCATAGGTGTATTTGAATGGAGGGTTCCGTGTGGCGGACCGTTGCGGGGACGCCAGTTTCGCGGAATGCAGCATTAAACACGGCCCGCAGGCCTTTTGGCTATCAAAATTTTTGTGGGGACGGCAAAAAGCGCTCGTCTCATCCCCCGCTCGCGTGGCAGACTGGCCGGATGCGCCTCTCCCTCCTACCAGCCTTGGTCTTCGCCCTCCTCAGTGGTCTGGCCCACGCTCATCCCCTGCCGGAAATCCCCGTGCATGCCTCGTTCGATGGTCAGGGCGGCCTCAGCCTGCTCACCGAGGTGGACCCACGCTGCTTCGAGCCGGACCCGAATACGGCCCCATCCATCACCAAGGCTGATTTCGCCCTCACGCCCGCCGCGCAGCAGGAGCAGTGGAAGACGCAGGCCAGCGATTACATGCGCAAGACCGTGAAATTCCTCCTCGATGGCGTTCCGCCGCTGGAGCCGGTTTTTGAGTGGACCTTCACCACGCATGAAAATGTGCCGCTCGCCAATGATGATGACGTCGTCGTGCTCACCGGCAAGGCAAGCCTCACGCTGCCACCCGCTGCCACCGGCTTTTCCATCGAGGCGACGAAGGCCGGCAGCCTCAGCGTCATCCTGCGCAATGCGGTGCGTGGCACGGCGTTGGAGCGCTTTCAGGTGCTCTTCCCCTCCGAAACGAGTTACGTCCTCGATTTCAAGACCTGGCAGCCTCGCACGCCGCCGCCCGCTATCATCGTGGCACCCGATGAAGAGCCTGCCAAAGCTCCTGAGGCTCCGAGTGTGCCCGCATCGGTTCAAGGCCCCGTCTGGATCGGCTGGTTCGCCGTGCTCGGCCTCGTGGTGCTGCTCATCGTGCGCATCAAAAGAGGGCGTTGAACTTCCGTTTGCGCCTTCCGCCGCTGGCTGGTAGGAGCGCCGCCGTGAATCAGGCTTTTGTACTCGGCGCAGGCCTCGGCGAGCGGTTGCGTCCTCTGACGGAGCAGCTCCCGAAGCCCCTCATCCCCGTCTTCCACCGTCCGCTCATCACCCATGCCTTTGATCATCTGCATGCGGCGGGTGTGCGGCGTCTCGTGGTGAATACCCATCACCTCCCCGGTGAATACGACAAGGCCTTCCCCGGCCATCGCTACCGGGACATGCCCATCGCCTTTCGCCAGGAAAGCCCCGTCCGCCTCGAAACCGCTGGCGGCATCGCCAATGTGCGCGACCTCCTCCACGACGAACCCTTCCTCGTCTATAACGGCGACATCCTCACCGACCTCCCACTCGCGCCACTGATTGAGGAGCACCAGCGCAGCGGCAACATCGTCACGCTCGCCCTGCGCAGCCACGGGCCTGCTTTGCACATCGCCTACGATGCCGCCGAGCAACGCATCACCGACATCCGCAACAAGCTCGAAACCGGCGATGAAGGCACCCACCTCTTCACCGGCATCTACGCCTGCTCCCCCGCCATTCACGAGTGGCTCACGCCGGGCAAGGTCGAGTCCGTCATCCCCATCTTCCTCGAAATGATTCGTCGCGGGGTCAAAGTCGGAGCCGTCGTGCTCGATGAAGGCCAGTGGTGGGATCTCGGCAGCCGCACGCAATACCTCGCTGCCCACGCCGCGCTCAATGGCATGCACGGCCCGGCGATTCATCCCGAGGCCCATGTCGCCTCCGATGCCATCCTGCGCCGCACGAACGTCATCGGCCCTGGAGCCAACGTCGAGCCAGGCTGCTGGCTGGAGGACTGCATCCTCTGGCCTCACGCCAGAGTCGTCACCGGTGCCCGCCTGACCCGCTGCATCGTCCGCTCCCACATCACAGCAGCGGGCACGTTTGAAGACGTCGATTTTTAACCGCACTTCTAGACCTCCAGCACGGAAGCGGGGCGGTGAGCAGATCGTTCGATGTCCCCTCACCTAACCTCTCCCCGCATCATGCGATGAAGTGATTGACTGCCGATCGCGGAGAGAGGGACCAGAAAGGACGCCTCGGCTCATGATCCGCGCCAGCTTCTACTTGTGAAAGCAAAACAGCCTCAACTCATGCCGCACACTTTTTCAGTCCCTCTCCCCGCTGGGAACGTTCGCCCGCTTCTCGGCGAGTTTGCGGGGAGAGGTTAGGTGAGGGGAGTGACCATTCGCCAACTTACCGGATGAACCGGTTTGTTAATTCAAAGACGCTTCAACTTACTTCTTACCGCCAGCAGCTTCCTGGCGGAGCTGCTCGAGGCGGGAGAGGGGCTTCGGCGCGGCAGGAGCAGCGGGCTTAGGCGCTTCCTTCGGCTTCGCGGCAGCCACGACGGGGGCGGCAGGAGGCGGCGGAGCCTTCCGAGGCGCATCAATGCGCAGCGTGGAACCGAGCGCGATGCGATGGGTGGTGGTGCCACCCGTGACAGGCACATCGACACGTACGAAGAGATTGCCCTGCTTTCCCACGGGGGACTTGTCGGTGGTCTTCACCTTGAAGGAGACTTCCTTGGTGTCTTTCGTGATCTCGGCAGCCTCGATCTGAATGGTGTCCGGCACGCCGAGCACCTGGGCTTTGGCCTTGCCTTCAAAGGGCTTCAGATGCTCCAGCTTGGCCACCATGATGGATTCCTTGCCCTGCTCCACGGCGACGAGCGGAATGGCGGGTGCGGTAAGATGCGCGGTGGTGGTGGCGACCTCGGTGAAGGGGCTGGCGTTGTAGATGCGGCCATTGCCAGCATCCACCTCACCCATGACGGTGTAGTTCCATTTGCCATCGGTGACTGAGGCATTGGCATCGAGATTGAAGACGCACTCGTTTTGACCTTCGGCGATGGTTTGCTCGCCGAGGCAGCTCACGCCGGGGGATTTCCAGATCATGAACACGCGGATGGCATTTTTGAAGCCTTCCTTCCGCTTCGCCACGACCTTCAAATCGAGCACGCCATTGGCCACGAGCGGCACGGTGGGTTTTTCGATGCTCAGCGAGTAGGGAGCCTCGTCGATGACGGCCACAGGGAGCTTGTCCTCGATCTCGGTGTAATAGACGACGTTGCCATTGCGCACGATGTCGAACTCCTGGCGCAGCTTGCCGGTGATCTTCGTGTTGGGATCCACGGGATTGAGCTTCACCGGCACGGTCTGATGGCCGAGCGGGGCATCGGCAGCGGCTTCGAAGAGCAGCGGCACATTGCCGAGATCCTTCGGAGCCATCTCGGTGAGGAGCTTCACACCTTGAGGAAGGCCTTTGGCATCGAATTTGAAGTCACCGCCGATATTCACGCGGGAAATGTTCACCAGCGTGGCGTAGCGGCCGCCCTTGGGCACGGCGATGAACTGGCGGTAGTGCGTGTCATTCACCGTGAACTGCGGCGAGGCAAAGTACAGCTCCGGCTCAGCGGCGATAAGCTCCAGGCGATACACATAGTTCGGGCCGCCACGGTCGAGGTGATCGGCCACACGGATGAAGTAATTGCCATCGGCGGGGATGGCGACCTTGAACTTGCTGTCGAGGCGACGGCGGCCACCGCCGTCGTCATTGCCACTGAGGCTGCCGCCTTTTTCGTTGTACACATTCACCACGCTATCGAGCGGGGAGCCGAGGCTCTGGGCAAAGGCTTGCAACTCCAGCGTCATGCCTTTTTTCAGCGGCAGCTTGAAGAAATCCACATCACCGGGCTTCTCGATGACACCGTTGAGGGCGATGGGCTCGCCAGCAGCGGGCGAAGCTTTGGCCTGCTCGTCGTTGGGTTCCACTTCGAGGGCGTTGTCGAAGCTCACGAGGCGGAAAGGATTGCCAGAAGGAGCAGGCTCCTGGGACTTCGAGTAAATCATGTAGCCAGGATCGATTTCGGCAGGCAGTTGGGCCTCTTCTTCAAAGGAACCGTCACGCTCAATGAAGCGCACTTTGGTCTTCGAGCCGATTTTGCCACCGGCGGGATACACAACGTCTGGACGGCGGTAGCTGCCCACATGCAGGCGGTAGAAGGAATTGCCGCTGCCACGGTAAGAAGACTCGCGAATCATCACCGTGTAGTCGCCATCTTCCTCAGCCACATAGGAGCAGTAGCCATCTTGGCGGTGAAGAATGGTGTCATCACTGATGACCTTCTCGAAGCGATCTTTGTCAATCACCGCGAGGAAGGGATCGAAGACGGTGTAACCGAGGCGAAGGCCATCCACCTCGACGGAAAGGCGCTGGCCTTTTTTGAGCGGCACCTTGTAGTAATCCACATCCTCGTTCGTGACGAGACCCTCGACGGTCTGATTGAGCTGAAGCACCTGCGGCGTCTCGAATTCGCTGTTCGGCTCCTTTTCTTCCACGTTCGGGAAGATGCCCACGAAGAACTGGCGGGCATGCGAGATGCCAGTCTTCGTGCGGATGCGCATGAGGTGATTTCCGGGCGGCACATCTGCCGCGATGGCGATGGTGAGGTCCACCTTGTTCTTCTCCACTTTTTCCACGCTTTTCTGCGTAAAGCCGGGTGAGAAGAAGATCAGGCCCTCGAAATCATCGAGGCGGGATCCCGTGACGGTTAGTTTCACCTCGGTGCCGCGTTGGCCGCCGTTTGGCTTCGTCGTCGAGAATTCCGGGTAGGAGGCAAACAGGCTCGCCGAGGAGGCAAAAGCCGCCGTGCCGAGGAGGAAGGTGCGGAGGAGGGACATGGGGGTGTTTTTGGGGTCGGGGAAAATACGGGCTTCCGCACGGAAAATTGCGTTTGAGGCCAAACTTTGCCCCAGGAACCCACGAAGGGCAAAAACGGAGAAAACTCAGCTCTGACGCGGCAGTCGATCCGCCGCCTCCGCAGGCAGTTCGACCATCTTTTGCCGCCCACCCGCTCCGCGAAGAAGGTTGATGCTGCCTTTGGGCACCTCGAGTTCCTCCGCCAGGAAGCGCACGAGCTCTTCATTCGCCTTTCCATCCACCGGCGGAGCCGCCAGCTTCACCAGCAACACCGGGCGGCCTTTCTCATCCGCCGTCCAGCCGACAAATTCAGACTTTCGGGCGTTCGGAGAGACTCGCAGGGCCAGTTGGGTAGGGGGACTCATTGCTTCACCTTCATGCAAGCATCCGGCGGCGCAACTCCGGTGTCGGCATCAGGCAGGTCTCGTGCTTGCCGAACCATTTGTAGCGATTCCGAGCCACGAAGAAGTAAGCCGCATCCCGCAGGCCTCGCGGGATCACCTTGCCCAAAACGGCCAATTTCCATGCTCCGCCGAGCCTGCGGCCGATCTCGATCACCGCATCGCTCTCGCGAAAAGCCCGCTCACGCGTCACCAGCAGCATCGTATCCGGTGCCTCGGCATCCAGACCATGCGCCGCATACAGCCGCCGGCCCAGTTCGCCCTGGATCGGGGCAAAGTGAACACGCTCCGCCCGGTCATGCGCCAGCACGAACTTCACCGCGCCATCACACAGGTGGCACACGCCATCGAAGAGCAGCACGCATTCGCAATCAGGGGGGAGAACAGTCACAGCGGGGAGATAGGGGCGAGGTGACGCCAAGGTCAAGCCTTGGCTCCTTGACGAGGCGGCCATCTTGCACGCTTCTTCACCCATGCCCGCCGATTTCTCTCACCTCCGCCAACTCCTCCAGCACCGTCTCGACCTCATCGCCGATCACGCGTTTCGAGATCGCGATGCCGCCGCCCACCTCGTCGCCCTTCAAAAAGTCTCCGAAGACCTCACCGCCGAGCATGGAAAGCTGCGCGGCAGCCTGCCAGGAAGGCTGAACCATTTTTTAACGCAAGCCAGCTACTCGAAGGCGCTGGAGTATCTCTCGAATCCTCAAGGCGAGTGAATCAGACACGCTTACTTCTCCTCGGCGATCTCCAGACGTGGGAAAAGCGGGGTCGGTGTGCCGAGCTGATGTCCGCTGCTGAGCAGGCCCCATTTTAAATCGCTCACGAGGAAGCCTTCGGGCAACGTCCAGCCGATCTGCGCACGAGCGGCGGCCATGGCGGTGGGCATGATGGGGTTCAAGAGGACGGTGACGTGGGTGAGCGCCTCGGCGAGGTGGTAGAGCACGCTGTCGAGTCGGGTGGCCTGAGCGGGATCTTTGGCGAGGGAGAAGGGCTTCGTGCTATCGACGAAGGCATTCGCATGCGTGACGATCCGCCACGCAGCGGCGATACCTTCGTGAATATCCCAGCCGTTCATCTTTTCGAGGTAGGCGGGCAGCGCCTCGGCCACGGTCTGGCGCAGGGCTTGATTGATCTCGTCATCGAAATCACCCGGCGTGAGGACGCCGCTGCGATACTTTTGCGCCATGTTGATGCTGCGGTTGAGCAGATTGCCAAGGCCGCCAGCGAGCTCTTTGTTGTAGCTCATGATGATGCGCTCATCGCTGAAATCGGCATCGTAGCCGGTGGCGATGTCGCGCATGAGGTAATAGCGCAGGCCATCGGGCGTGAAGGTATCCGAGAGCACGTTCGGATCGATCACATTGCCGAGGCTCTTGCTCATCTTGGCTCCTTTGACGTTCCACCAGCCGTGGACGACGAGCTTGGGGATCTGATCATCCGGGAAACCGAGCGCATGAAGCATGATGGGCCAGTAAACGGCATGCGCAGGCACGAGGATGTCCTTGCCGATGATCTCCGCATCGGCAGGCCAGATGGTCTCAAACTTCGGCAGGCCTTCGTTGCCGCATTCCTCGGCCATGTAACCGGCGAAGGTGATGTAGTTCGAGAGCGCATCGAACCAGACGTAGTTCACGAACTTCTCATCAAAGGGCAGCGGGATGCCCCAGCTCAGGCGCTCGATGGGGCGGCTGATGCAGAGATCCTGCGGCGTGCCTTCGAGGGAGTTCAGCACATCGTTCGCCCGATGTGGCGGGTAGATGAAATCGGGATGGCTGCGGATGTGACCTTTGAGCCACTCGACGTGTTCGCTGAGGCGGAAGTACCAATTCTCTTCCTGAAGCTCGACGACCTCACCCCACTCCTCGCCGTATTGACCATCCGGGCCGCGTTCTTTGTCGGTGAGGAACTGCTCCTGGCGCACGGAGTAAAAGCCTGCGTAGCTCTTTTTGTAGAGCTGGCCGCAATCGTGGAGCTTTTGCAGCATCGCACGCACCACCCGCTTGTGGCGGTCGTCCGTGGTGGCGGCCCAGCCGTCGAAGCGCACGTTCAGTTTGTCCCACAGGGCGGTGAAATGTGTCGTGATCCCATCGACGAACGCCGCCGGGCTGAGCCCGGCCTTTTCAGCGCTCTTTTGCACCTTCTGCCCGTGCTGATCCACGCCGGTGAGGAAATAGACTTCACGCCCTTGCAGCCGCTGAAAGCGAGCCATGACATCGGCGAGCACCTTTTCATACGCGTGGCCGATGTGCGGCGGCGCGTTGGTGTAATCAATGGCGGTCGTGATGTAGAAGGGCTTCATGGAGCGCCTTTCATGCCGTCCAGCAGGCGCTCACGCAAGTGTTCCGTGCGGCTGGGACTTCCCAAATGAAAATGGCGGAGAGAGAGGGATTCGAACCCTCGGTAGCTGTTAAGGCTACGCATCTTTAGCAAAGATGTGCTTTCGACCACTCAGCCATCTCTCCAATGTTTGCTCCGGCGCTGCCGACTGCGAACGGCGCGTATTTAGCGTTTGCAGCCCCGAGGCGTCAAACGAAATGTCGCTCGCTTCGCCCATGAATTCATCCTTACCCGCTCTCGCCTGCCTGCCGGATGGAAAAGCGCTGCTCGGCCTCTCCGGCGGCCGGGATTCCGTGGCGCTGCTGCACCTCCTGCTCGCCGCTGGGCATCGCGACCTCGTTTTGTGCCATCTGAACCATGGACTGCGAGGTCGTGAATCGGACGAAGACGCCGCCTTTGTTCGCTCGCTGGCCGAAAAGCATGGTTTGGAGGGCGAAATCGCCCAAACGAACGTGAAGGCGCAGGCGAAGAAAAAGAAACTCTCCCTCGAAACAGCCGCCCGTGAGGCGCGACATGCCTTTTTTAAGCGAATGAGCCGCAAACATGGCACCCACGAGGTGCTCCTGGCCCATCACGCCGAGGATCAGTCGGAGACGATCCTCGGAAACGTGCTTCGCGGCTGCGGTCTGGAAGGTCTCGCGGCAATGGGACTCGTCACCGATCTCGGCAATGGCCTGCGTTTTCTGCGTCCGCTGCTGCGAGTGAGAAGGGCAGAGATCGATGCCTATGTCGAAGCCCAAGGCATCGCCTATCGCGAAGACAGCTCCAATGCCTCCGCTGAGCATCGCCGAAACCGCCTCCGGCACGAAGCACTGCCCTTACTCAGCGAAATCGCCGGTCGCGATGTGGTGCCCCTGCTCAATCGCCTCGGCACCATCGCCGAACGCGACGAGTCTTTTCTGCACGAGGAGGCCACCGCATGGTTCGAGGCCTGTCGCGAAGGTCAAACACTGACACAACTCGATTCCCTGCGTGAACTCGATCCCGCGATTTTGAGCCGCGTGATCGCTTTCTGGCTTCGCGAGCATTTGAAACTGCCCGGCATCGGCTTTGATGAAATCCGCGTAGTCTCCTCCCTGCTCCTTCCCGAAAGCCCCGCGAAGCTCAACCTCCCCGGCGGTCGCTTCGTGCGGCGGAAAGCGGGATGTCTTTGGGTGGTGTAACTCAGTGAGCCCCTCCCGCACCGGCTGCAGCGAGCGATAGAGCATGATTTGATCGCGCAATGAATCGGCGAGCGCCTTGTTACCGAAACTCGCGGCGAGTTGGAAGGCGGCTTCGGTAAAGCCTGCGCATTCGGCGAGCGCGGCTGCTTGGGCGCGAGGCCTTGATTCGAGTGACTTCTGTCTTGAGTTTCAAGGCGCTTCTCCGTAGTTTTCAGCCGTCAGTGGATTCTTCCCCACCATGATCGACGACCCTCTCTCCACCTCATCCGCCACGAGCCGCCCTCCCAGGCGGTTCAGTCTCCGGCGGCGTGTGCTGAGTGAGAGCGAAAACAAAATCGGCCTGCGCCCCGTGGAGGGCTGGCAGAAGCGGAACATGGATTTCCTCCATCAGGTGCTCATCCCGACGATTCTCGCCCCGCGGAAGCCGGGCTGCCATTACGGTGACCTGCCAGTGGCCACGCCGGAGCAAATCGGGGTGACCTGGCTGGGCCACGCGGGCTTCTTTGCCCAAGTGGGCGGCCTCAATATCGCCATCGATCCGGTGTGGGCGCTGTGGCTCGGCCCGGCGAAACGCCTGCGCCATCCCAGCGTGTGGGCGCACGATCTGCCACCCATCGACCTTGTGCTCATCACGCATGCGCATCACGATCACCTGCACCTCGCCAGCCTGCGAAAACTAGCCGCCGCACAGCCGATCATCGTACCGGAAGGCGTGGGCACGCTGGTGAAGAACTGCGGTTTTGGCCGCATCGTGGAGCTGAAAACCTGGCAAAGCGCCACCTTTGGCGATCTGCGCATCACGCTGACTCCCGCTCGCCACTGGGGTGCTCGCATGATCCACGACACGCATCGCGGCTTTGGCGGTTATCTCATTCAAAGCCCGTCGCAGACGCTTTATCACTGCGGAGACAGCTCGATGTTTGATGGCTTCACGGAGATTGGAAAACGTTCCCGCATTGATGTGGCGCTGATGCCCATCGGAGCCTACCAGCCGCCGAGCGGTCGCCCCGTGCACATGAACCCGGAGGAGGCGCTGGATGCCTTCGAGATGGTGGGTGCCCGCCACATGGTGCCGATGCATTTTGAAACCTACCCGCTCAGTGGCGAGCCCTTGCACGAACCCATCGAGCGCCTCGAACTCGCCGCGAAGGAACGGGAGATCTACGACCGTGTGCGCCGACTGCGGGAGGGAGAGTCAGCCGTGTTTTGCCCGCCGTGAGCACGCGACCGCGCCTGACGCTGATCGCCGCCGTTTCGGAGGATGGCTACATCTCACGCGGCCAAGGCGTACCCTGGGATCTGCCACGGGATCGCGTTCACTTCCGAGCCACTACCGCTGGAAAGTGGCTGCTTCTCGGCCGCCGCACCTACGCGGAGATGCTCGGCTGGTTTCGCGATCACACGCCGCTCGTGCTCACTCGCGATGCGAGCTTCGTTCCACCGATTGGGAAGGCCGTTCGCAGCGTGCCGCAAGCTCTCGATCTCGCGACGAAAGCCGGTGTGGAGGAGATTTTCGTCTGCGGCGGCTCGGCGGCCTATGAACTGGCCTTCCCCCACGCAGATCGACTGTTCATGACGCATGTGGGCACTCGCTTGGGAGCTGGTGTGGCATTTCCAAAGATCGGAACGCCTCCTTGGCGGCTCGTTTCGAGCGTTGACTACCCTGCCGATGCCGAAAATGCCTTCGCGATGCGCTTCGCGGATTACCGGCGGGGGTGAAACATTTCAGCCATCGTCGGCAAAATGTTCATGGGCAAAAGTAAGCCCTATCTGTCAGGCAACTTCTCGTGGTTCGTGGTTGGCCGCTGGCGTGACTCATGCTTCAGGCTGGCGGCGCCTGACGGCCATGACGGCCATGACGGCCATGACGGCAATGACGCGGCAGAGTGAGGCGGGGGCCGAACGGAGCCGCCTGATACCGAGAAGGAGGTAACTACACACAATGCGCTGTAGTGTGGCGAGGCTTTGCGAGCGCACAGTAGGCCGCCGGGTCCCGCTGCTCGAAGCAGGTGGCGGCCTACTGCACACTACTCCGCATTGTGTCGTGGTTACCGCTTTGGGTGCGGAGCTGGCGAGTTGTGCGAGCCACACGAAGAAGGTGGGTTCCAACGGGTGCGGAGCTGCGAGCTTCGCGAAGCACTGGAGATGGCGGGGCCAGCTGCGTGCTGCGTGACGAGGCAACGGCCTTGCTGGTGCCTGGCCAGCTCAGGCTCCGGGAAGGGGCGAGGAAGAAGCGTTTCAGACAGCAAATCATTGAGCCAATTTCTGCAACAGAATGATAAGCCACTACTTCATCAAAAATTCCGTTTGAGACTAGGGGCACCAGGCCAACTGACAAACTCGCCTTTTTCATTTCGCGTGCCAATTAGCCCTTTAGCATCAAAAACAAAACACCGTTCCTTCACAGCTTTTTTCACAAATTCAGACTGCTTGACTAGCCATTCTTTAGGTACGGAAATGTGTCCCAAGCCGTTTATCGCAGGTATGGCAAGATCGTCCAGTGCTTGGTCTCCAATTGTCGAGGCCAAACTAGCTGGCGGCCTCCCGCTTTCCGGAACATTTGGCATTGGTTTTGTTACTGATAATGGTTCAATGATCGAGCGATTCTCGAATGATGTTTTTTGATACTCTTTGCTCAAGCTTTGAGTGTGGGCATCTTCAGAAATCGACACATTTTCAACGATATTTGTCCCACGTTTCAGAGCTAGCGCACAGGCCAACACGAGAGCGAATAAAATGCTCAAAAAGATGAAAGTGGTTCTCTTCATATTCAATTACTCCGATCTGGTGAAAGTTCCAAGTTCTAGAGCCACTGGTGGCTTAAGCCGTTGCGGGGCTACATTCGATTTAATGGCGCTACCCGACTGTTTAATTTCAGTGCTCGCGTCAACATTAAGACTACGCTCACCTGGATCCTCCTGCTGATTTTGATTTTGATCGTCAAAACTAGTCGTCACTCCACCAATCCAAGTCCACACCACTGATCCTAATGGTAATATCGAACCATCCGAATATCGGTACACCGAATACATCTGAAACAAATCACTCACAGCTAATCCATCGAGCTTCAGGGTTCCGGCATCATTAATTGGTTTAGCCGGAAAACTGGGGGAATCGGTGACAGAGAAGACTTCTTTGGCAGCATCCACTTGAAAGTCATTTTGATAAAACAAAGTCAAAGAGGTTGCATTTCGATCTTGAGCATCAAGAAACGGAAAAGATTGGTTGCCAACTGTCCCATTTAAAGTGCGTGTAACCACGGGCGGGGTCTTTTTCAGCCCGGTATAGGTCTGCACTCGCACAGAACCCAGTACGTTTTGAATGAAGCGGACACCTTCGGAATACCGAACTCCTGCGTAAACACTGGCCTTAATGAGTGCGCCTGGATCGCCTGGAGCGAAGTGTGCGTTTCCATCCGGTCCAATACCCACTGCAAAGCCAGAGGAAGCAATGCGTCCGACACTCATACTGGTAAACACAGGGCCAACAGCAAATTTCACCTGCTTGACCTCAGTCCGCGTCGATCCTTGAGCCACTGCGAGGGAAATATTCATCTCACCACGGGCATCGTTGAGCTTGATTCCTTCGAGGTAGAACTTGGATGGATAAGTTCCTCCAGGGAATGCTAATTTGCCGTCGCCTCCGATGGTGATTTCTTGGGTCTTGTTCGCATTTGTCCATGCTTTCACATGGCCCGACTTTGAAATCTTAACCTCCGGCGTGATTCCTTGGACGCCGCTGGGCACTGTGAGAGTCACTTCCTGAAGTTCATCTTCGGCGCTCACATTCCCGGCATGCGCGTAGTCTCGTGTCTGAGGAATGGTGTTGTTGGTGTCGTTCTGCCATGACGAACCGTTGTCATTGTCTGCGTTGATAATGATGATGTTTTTGTCGCTACTATCGTCGGTGACGCCAGTCAGCTTTAACTCCACCGGGAGGAGGTGAATACTGAACGCCTTTCCTTTCTCAGCTTTCCCAGGTGTAAACTCTTTCGGAGCACCCTCCACATTGCCTTCTTTATCGACTTTAAATGTGATCGTGCCTGTTACCTCAGCCGTAATTCCTGTTGGTGTGGGACCGCTACCGGACCATTGAGCGGCATTCGGACTCAACTCGGTGTCCGAATCATACCGGACGATGATGAAAGTGCGTTGTTTGGCTTGGCTCTCATTGGATGATAACGGGGTGGATTTGGTGGGTTTCTGGTAGGTGATATAGCTGTGTTCAAGATAGTGCCATCCACCCTCCTTTTCGCCCAAAGGAAACTGATCGAGCGCCACAATGCCACCATTGAATTGTTCCTTCTTTTTTTTCTTGTAGTCGTTGCTCAGAACATTGCCTTTTTGAATTCTGAGGCCGAAGTCATTCGCATTGCTGGCCGGGCTATGTTGAGATTCTGCCTCACCTAAATTGCGGGCTTGAGAAAACATGAAGCCATCCTCTCCGCCGCCATGGTTGACGTAGTTGCCGCTGATGCTGCTAATGTAAGAGGGCATCGCCTCGATGGTAACATTGAAGAACTGGGTGGTCGGCGTAATGCCTGTAGGCGCGGTGGCGCGAATTTGGACGCTGCCCGTCTTAGCTCCCGTGAAGGTAACGCTGGCGAGGCCATTGGAATCTGTTCTGACAATCATGGAGCCGGTGTTGGAGGAGCCGCCTGATGCCGATGCCATCAGGCCCCAAGATGAGGGCACACTACTGGTAACATTAAAAGTGACCGGCACGGCAGGCTGAGGGATTCCGCCTTTGTGGACCTGCACGATCATGGCATCTGAAGGCATACCAATGAAGCGGCTGGGAAGGGTGGAAGTAATTTTCGCCATTTTCAGCGGCATCTGGCTCGGGGCCGTCGTGAGAGTCGGATTGGTTCCGGCATCTTTTTCACCTTTGTCGGTATAACCATCACCATCCGTGTCAACGAGGAAGGGATTGGAGCCTCCACTGTTGCCTATGGTGCCAGAATTGAATTCTTGGGAGTTGGTCAGGCCGTCATTATCCGGATCTAGGTTCTTGTCTTTCGCGGACCGCGGATCTAATCCATAGCGATACTCCCAGCGGTCTGACATGCCGTCGCCATCGTGATCGGTAATGGTCCAGTTCGTAGGCAAGGTGAGTCGGGTGGCGAGCAGCACCGGGGCTTCCAATCGAAACGCATCCAGACCATCCGGGGTGCTACCTGCATCGGTCCCATCGGTGGTGACCAACCAGCCAGGTTGTCTAACAATGCCATTTTCCGCGAACCAAGATTCGCGACCGCTCGCCCCTAAGGCGATGAGCTTGTTCCAACAGTATGCGATGGCGTCCACGCTCGGAGAGAGACTGGCGCTGCCATGAAGAAGCCCCCAGGCGAGCACCTTCGTGTCATTGTGGACATCAGCGGTATCGGTACGGGTGCGTCCATCCGCCAGGATGAGCGTGGTGGAAATCAACGGACTCAGGCCGAGTTTGATCTCCTCGTAGTTCATGACCCCGTCGGAGGGATAGTCGAAGCGAAAGAAATCAGCTGCGGCGTCAGAAGGATTACGCTTGTTGAGCACCGACACGGTGTCACTGGTAGGTGGAGCGGTGCCGTTCCAGTGGTCCTCAGTGTGTGCTAGTGGGAGGCCGTTGATGAGTTCAGAATCAAGGATGCGGTCCCCATCGATGTCATTGGCGTCAAAGTAGGAGGTCGGCCGACCTCCTGGCAATAAAGACATCCAGTATTCTTGATCGTTGGGAATGCCATCCCCATCCAAGTCGGTCGCGGAGGAGCCCTGAGGTCTGCTTTCAGTCAGGAAGGAGGCGTAGGCCGGAAGGGCATCCCACCGCTGTTTCGCTTCGTAGTAGGCCGGATTGGTGCTTTGACTGATTGGGAAAGTCAACGGCACGGGATCACCCAAGCTGGCCGCGTAAAAAGAGAAAACGTTCTTGAGCTGCCCGAGATTGACCATGGCGTGGTCATCCATGGGGTAGAAATAGCAGTAGGCCCCGGTCAGGGTGAGGGTAGATGGCTGGGAGAGCTGGATCTGCCCCATCGAGTTGATGGCAAGAATGCGGGTGGAGGCTGGAAGGCCAGGCCCTAGCACCATCATCCCCACGGCGAGTCCGGCGGTGCTGCTGGTGGTAAGTACATCGCTATCCACGGCGAGTGAAACATCCTCCCTGCGCTGGCCCACGCCGGGCCTAGCAAAGGCGACAACCATGCCAGTGCCGCTTTGCGTAGCAGGAGCCGAAAGGCGTATCTGGGTGGCGTTCACAAATTGAGCGATGGTGGTGCCAGTAGGGATGCCTGAACCATGGACGAGCATGCCCGTCTCCAGTCCGCTGGTCGAGGCGATATTCACCAGGTCTGAGCCGCTGACCGTGCTCCCGCCGCTTTTGCGCACCACGGACCATGGGTAGGCGTAAGGAAAGCGGGCTGGATCATTTCCCAAAACGCGGAGCCGGTCGTAAAAGGGAGCGGCCACGTTTTTGAGCATGCCCACGTTCACGGCCAGTTGGTCATCTCCGATGATGGTATCAGCCAAGGCGGCGTCCCAGCCAGAGATCATGGTCTGAATCTCCACCCCCATGCTGCCCGCCCCATGCTGGGTCTCGATGGCCTGGGCGGCTTTTTTCGCCGTATGCTTTAACTGGCCGATGTTCACCACCGTGTAGTCGTCTTTTGCCCCATCGGGAGTCAGAAGGCCTTGCTGAGACCACCAAGCCGGTGCGGCAGCGGCGAGCACCGCAGTCAAGCACAGCAGCAGGGTCAACTGACTGCGGCAATCCCCGCATGATCGGCGGATGCGGGATGTGAAAGACAAGGATGCAGCTTTCATCTGGAAAATAGGAGGTAGTGACCAAGAACAAAAAATCCACGCAGACAGATGATGGTCACGGCGGCGGTCCCTCGGTATAAGCTCCCATGGAAATATCCCCTCCAGGCATCACACGGACGGGTCCTTTGAACATACTCACCCCGCCGGATGGATCGAGAACGATGCCGGGGTAAGTATTGGGCTGCGGGGCTGGGGGATAGATTTGAAGTCGCTGATATTGATCCAGAACCATCACCGCACGAAAGGCGTCGGTGGAGGTGCCATCCTGCTTCCACCAATACCAGTCCGCGATAGAACGGCTCATGATGGAGTGAAGACTGGCTTTGGTCCCCCCATCCCGGAAGCCCCATGAGGCACCGGCACGGCTGGCATCGTCATCGAGCACTCCGAAAGAGAGATTGTTACCGATGATATCGACATCCGAGCGGATGGTGTGAAGGGAATAATCATCGGCGATGGTGATGGTTTCTTGGGTTCCGGTGTCCGTGCCAGAGAGAGCTAGCGTGCCATCCCGCAGGCGGACGCTTCCACGGGCGCTGCTGAGGGTGCCTTGAGTGTCCTGCGTGGTCCCAACTTTCAGGCTCCCATCGTTGTTGCGTTGGTAGTCCGTTAAATTCACCAATCTCTGCCCGCTGGTGTCCGCAGCACCCAGGCTCATCTGCTGCACGTTGTAAAAGCCACGGTAGGTAGGCTTGCCGCCGACCTCCCCGGCATACCACCAGGGCTGGCCGCGGATGATGAAGCTGCGCGGTAAGCCGCCAGCGGGTCCGTCGATGAACCAGAAGGCGTAGTTGTTCGCCGGTTCCAGGCTCATCACGGGCATGGGCAGGGCCTTAATGGAAGCAGTGCTGACTTTGAGTTCAGCCTGAAACAGGCGGGAACTCGTGTCGTAGAACCCGTCCGTGGCCTTGGCCGCCCTGTAATCTCGCAGGGTCACGGCCTTCGACGTGCCGGTAGCGGGACGGATTTTAAGCAGGTGCAGGTTTTGCTTCCAATAGCTCGTTGGATCGCTCTCAGGCACTTTGGCATGGCCGTAGCAGGCCACCAGATCGCCGGCGGTGTCGTCATCCGTGGCGAGCCCGAGGAAGTCCAGCACAGCATGGGGCTGGGGGCCGCCAGAGATAGGAATGCGCACGGCGGCGGGTAGCCCGTCGAATTCGGGATGATCTCCATTCACGATGCCTTCCAGAGAAGGGCCTTGTTTTGTCGCTCCGCTGACATTTGCCGGGCAGGCCAGCCTGGAAACACCATCGAGCGTGACATTGAACACGCCACCCTGCTCCGCATTGTAGGTGCCTGCGAGCGTGCTTCCAGACAGCGTGCCAGAAAGACTCAAATCATACATCTGCTCGCCACTCAGGATAAAACTCTGCGGTGGGGAGGCAGCGGACGTGTAGGTGGTGCCCGCAGCCTTGTTGTACAAAACTCCATCCACCCAAAAAGCAGCAGGTACATCTACCAAGGTGTCACGAATCACACAACCCGGCATCGTAAAGAAGCCGCTCGCGTAAGTGCCTTCCATGGTGCTATACCGCACGGAGGCCGACGCCGGCAAGGAGGTGATGCCGACAAGCCGGAGCAGCACGCCGTCGTGATCATACTGGTCCACTCGATGGCCCGTGCTGTCCTCATAGCCACCAGCGAAGACATACGGAATATCATCGACGTAGAGTGTACCCACGCTAAACAACGGCGTTGAGCGGGAAAGATCGGCCGCCTGCACATGGCAGACAGCGGAGTTAAATCCACTCACTTCCCCATTGTTCGAGATCGTGCCCGTATGGCTCTGCGAACCTATCGTCACGGTCACGGTGGCGGCGGCATCTTCGAGAGCGAATGCCCGTGCATTCCCTGAGATAGTCAAGGCGATGCCTTCACCGTAAAAAGAGTCTATGATAGCTCCGGCACGACTGGTGAGGATCGACTCACTCCAATTCACCAAGGAGCCATTGACCATGATCACTTGCGGAGCAAACTTCGGAGCCTGTAGCACCTCAAAGTTCGGGTTGAGAAGGTCAATGTTGGTAGCCGACCAGTTCCCCACATAAGGGTCATTTCCGCTCATGCTGCCACCGTCTCCGTTCCAGAAGTCTGACCAGAGATTTTGTGAAAAACTGCCGCTGCCGTCGCCGCTCAGATAGGTGGTTTGCGATGAACTCGAACTGGCGCCGCCAGCATCATAGGACGTAGAGTAGGTCATAGACACTTTGTGGTAGGTCGTTCCAAAAAGGGAAATGGAAGGCCCCGTTCCTGGCTGCCAGGAATTGCCGCCACTCTCGTTGAGCAACAGCTGTCCGGCGACCACGCACCCCGACTCAGAGCCTCCCACATCGCCATCCGCGCCACCGGCCGGGACGAAGAACTCCCCGGCATTGCCTGCGTAAACAGTGCGCTCGGACATGATTACCGTGTCAGAATCCAAGTCCACGGTCCAGACGGTGCGGTCAAACTGCTCTGTATAGTGCCTCCCGTTGGGCGAGGTGAAATTGATCGCCGAGATAGGTGAAGTCACCACTGAAAGAGGATGAATACCACTACCATCAAAAACGCCCTCGTAGGCACCGCTCACCTCTGCCACTGCCACCGAGGCCCCGATCCTGCCACGCATGGTGACCGCATTTCCATTCCCATCCAGATAAGTATCCGTCTGGTAGGTCCCGTCGTCGGTGGACGTGTCGTAGGTGTAAGTGGTGCCGTCGATGCTGTGGCTGCCGCCGAACATCTGGGCTTGCGCCCTGATCCCGCTAAAACTCAAGACGACAAGGAGGAAGAACGAAGGTGAAAATCGAGATGAGTTCATGAGATCAGAGTATGCAGTATTAAGTGTTCAAAGTTGAGTGCTGAAGGACTTCTAGCCGCTCACGAGACTCACCGCATCGCCCCACAGGCCGGATCGTTGATCGTCGGCACCGAAGATGGCTTTGTAGGCCCATTTGGCCGGGATGATGCCGGAGCAGGATGCGGGCAATTCACCCCCGTGCTCGTCAAGGTGAGTCACCTTGGTGGGCCTGCGCGAAAAGCACTGGTGGGTGGTGTTCATCGGGAATTTCCTCGAACAAGAAAATTCCAACAAATTTCCGGGCAGAAGTCGATGCCTATTTTCCTGTGAGGGGTCTTCGACGGTCCCGAAGCCTGAGCTTCTCCTTGAGAATGAGGGACTTTGGGGCGGCTGATTTTTTTGATCGGGCCTAGATAAGAGTGGGTGAGTGCGGCTCAGGGCTTCGATCTCGCGGTCATGGTTGATGCGATGCGTTTTGCGGATTACCAGCGGGAGTGAAACATTTCAGCAAAGCCGAATTTCCGGGTGTCGGATGCCGGGAATGATGTACCCTGCCCATCCCAGCCCATGATCCTTCGGAGTCTTTTCATCGCTACTGCCAGCCTGCTCGCGCTTGTTTCGCTCAGCGGCTGCACGGCGCTTTCCAAGATGAAAGGCGACTCCAAGACTGAAAAAACGGAGGAAAAGGGCAGTGGTGACAAAAAGGACGGCGAAGAGAAAAAAGGCGAAGACGCCTCCGCCGCCATCGATGTGAGCTTTTTGCTGAGCATGAGCTTCAACGAGGCGAAAACGCTTAGCGCCCAGACCATTGAGTTTCCGCCATTTTACAAGGTGGCGGCGGATAGCATCGAGGTCACCAAGACCAAGGCAGATGGCACGCCACGCCGGGTGCGAGCCAAAGGCCGTGTCTTCATTGAGATGAATTTCCTCGAACCTGCGAAGGGCCTTTGCCAGGAGCTGCTGCTCAGCGATGATGAGGTCATCCTGCGTGGCAAACCGGTGCTGCAGCGCGGCGGTAGCACGATCGAGGGCATGGATGACTACACGGTGTTTTACATGTTCGGCGCGAAGCTTCGGGTGATCGGCACGCACCGCCTCACGAACCCCGGCCAGCTCGCCGTCGGCGGCATGGACGCCTCCGGCCTACCCACGCTGGGAGCCTGGACGGATTCGCCAAACCCTCTCCTCCCACCTCTGAGCGAAAGCGATGTGCCCGCGCAGGTCCGCGCCGAGCTGCAACGCGCCGCCGAGGCGGAGATGCTCCACCAGCAGGCCCGCGCCGAATTCGGCCCTGCCGAGGTGCCGCCCACCAAGCCTGAGGAAAAGAAGGACGAGAAAAAAGAAGAGAAGCCTGCGGACAAAAAGAAGGCGAAGAGCTGATATGCCCGCCCCTGCAACTGCCCAGCCATTCCTTTTCGCCTGCTGCCGCGAGGGTTCAGAAGCCTCTCTCAAGGCCGATGTGCTCCGCCGCCATGCCACGCTGCTTACGCCCGCCTTCATGCGGCCGCAGCTCATCACCTGGAAGGCACGTGCGCCGGTCGATGAAACCTTTGACCTCGCCTCCCCCTTCGCCCGTGTCTCCGGCCTCTCGCTCGGCCCTTGCAAAACGGAAGCGGAGGTCGTGGCCAAGCTCACGGACCGCTCGCTCCATCGAATCAGCCTGCATGTCTTTCCTCGTTTGGCCCCCGAAGATGGTATGATCGACTGGAAATCGCTCGATGCCATTCGCGACCGCGTTTCCACCACTCTTCAAAACGCCGGCATCACGCTCGATGAGAGCGCCGAGCATGTTTTGAGCCTCGTCGTGGATGATAAGCCAGAAGCCGCTTGGTTCACCGGGCTGCGCAAACGCCGCGCCGGTGATCCCCTGCCCTGCGGCGGCTTGCCACGCATCACCCTGCCCTCTCACGCCCCATCCCGTGCGTGGCTCAAGCTCGAACAAGCCCTCGCCTTTCGTGGCTGGGACAAGGCCGATCTCCACAACCAGAACACCCTCGATCTCGGTTGCTCTCCTGGCGGTGCTTCCCTGGCCCTGCTGGACCGCGGCATGAAGGTCATCGGCGTGGATACCGGGGACATGGATGAATCCGTCCTGCGCCACGATAGCGGCGGCTTCCGCCACCTCCGCGTGCCGCTCGCCCGCCTCGATACCAGCAAGCTGCCCTCCACCTTTGATCTGCTGCTCTGTGACATCAATCTCGCCCCGCCCGAGGTGCTGCCACACATCGCCTCCCTGTGCCAGACCTGCCGCGTGCCACGCCTCATTCTCACCTTGAAGCTGAACCATCCCTCCTTTGAGCAACGCGTGGATGAATTCGTGGGATACATCCGCAGCTTTGCCCCCGGTCCCGTCTTTGTCACTCAACTCGCCGCGAACCGCCGCGAGGTCTGCGTGATCGCGGGAGCGTGAGGCTTACAAATCATCGTCGTTCACATCGTCAAAGGCCTTCCGCACCGGCAGATGACCGGTCTCACGCCAGAGCCGAGCATCCTCGGTGGCCTCGGAGACCATGCGATCGCGATGAATCAGCTCCGCAGGCAGCGGAGAAAGCAGCGCATCAATGATGCACGGCAGCCCACTGGCATCCTTCATCACATTGCCAGGATGCAGATCACTCATCACCCACGCCCGCTCATCCCACCACACGATCCACACGGGTCGCTTAAAGCCAGCCCGACACACGACGGCCCGCATACGCTCCACCGCCTGCGGACGCATGCGATCAATCTGCGCGATGGTCATCTCGCGGAGGTTATCGAGATCCCCATATGGCGTGGCGAGCGGTTGCTTGGCGATCAGGTAATCGCCCTGGTCATCAATGCCCACCAGCTCCGTCGGGTGACCGCCCGCCTCGTGCATGACGATGAGTTTTTCGATGGTTTCCGCCAGCACGGCATCCCTCACATTCATGACGATCCCGGAGCGCTCCGGGTCCGCCTCGATCTCGAAGGTCTTGCCGAGGCCGCCATTGATGTGCAGCGGGAAAAGTTTGTACACGACCCCGTTTTCGTAGTCGGCGAAGGGGCAGGCCTCCGCGCCGGTCTTCAGCGGCGTCAAAAAACGCGAGGCCAGCATGCCCTCCGCATCCCGGGAGATCCCCAGACCGCTTAGGTTGACGAGGGGGACGTCCCACTCACGGGCTCTTGCGGCAACAAGGGCTGCCCAAACATCAGCCGAAAGCGATTGCCGGGATGAAGTTGATCGAGCTGCTTCCTGGAGGCCGTGCGCTCGCCTTCGGTTAAGGGCAGTGCAAGCTGCGCATTCGCCTCCGCCGAAAGCCGCGCCGGTGAGAGCGGTTTCCCGCCCGGTGCGGAAGTCGATGTGTAGCTGGGCTGGCTCGGTTTCATTCACGGGAGTTAGTCACGCTTGGCCGGGGATTCAACCGGTGCCACGGCTTTCTTGCGAACGGGGTGGGGAACGGGAGTGGTGGAGGGATGGGGTATTGGAAAAACCAGCAAGTCACGCCAAAAATTCACGGCTTGGTTGCCTGCGGGAAAAAGCGCCATTCGATGGCTTCACTGATGCTGCGGAGTGTGCCGAGGAGGTCGCCGTGATCCAATGTGATCTTCAGCAGGCAGGCGATGGAGTAGGGGGAGAATACGAGCGTGATGCAGCTCATGACATTCCACCAGAACTAGAGAGTGAGGGCATAGCAAACCTTAGATCACCATGTTTTGTGAAGTCGGCCGACCGAAGAAAACTCACGCCAAGGCGCAAAGCCGCAAAGTTTCCCAGAGTCCTTCTGGTCTTTGCGACTTTGCGTGAAACCTTCTTGGGTTTCACCAAGAGGAACGACAGGAGGTGCCAATGTCTGCGTGAGCTTTTGCTCCTTTGCTTCGCCCGGCGGAGATGCAGTAAGGCTTGGCGAGATACAGGTGTCGCGAGCCGACAACGACCCGCCCGCATCGCTACACGAAGCGTTGCGGGCGGGGGACGATGTATCCACTCCTCCATGACTCCAACATTCCATTACTCCATCCCCGCGCCTTACAGCGCGGCAATGATGGCATCACCCATCTCTTTGGTGTTCACCTTCCGGGTACCAGCAGCGCCGCTGAAGATGTCGCCGGTGCGGAGGCCTTGGTCGATGACCTTTTTGACGGCGGCTTCGATCTGGCAGGCTTCGGTTTCGAGGCCGAGGGAGAAGCGAAGAAGCAGCGCAACGGAGAGGATCTGGGCGATGGGATTGGCGATGCCCATGCCGGCGATGTCGGGGGCGGTGCCGCCGCTCGGCTCGAAGAGGCCGAAGTAGAGGCCATCGCCCTTCGGCTTGCCGAGGCTAGCGCTGGCGAGCATGCCGAGGGAGCCGCAGATCATGGCCATTTCATCGCTGAGGATGTCGCCAAAGAGGTTTTCGGTGACGAGCACGTCGAAGCTGCGCGGAGCCTTGATGAGCTGCATGGCGGCGTTATCGACGTAAAGATGGGCGAGAGTCACATCTGGGTATTCCTTGGCGATTTCGACCATCGTTTCGCGCCAGAGTACGGAGTTGGTGAGCACGTTGGCCTTGTCCACGCTGGTGACGTGCTTGCGGCGGAGCTGCGCGGCCTTGAAGGCGACGTGGGCGATGCGCACGATCTCGCTCTTTTTGTAAACCATGGTGTCGATGACCTCGATGTCGCCATCGGGGAGCGTGGTGCGGCTCTTCGGCTGGCCGAAGTACATGCCGCCGGTGAGTTCACGCACGCAGAGCACGTCAAAGCCGCCCTCGACGAGGTCGGGACGGATGGGCGAGGAGCTGGTGAGCGCGGGATAGCAAATGCCGGGGCGCAGATTGGCGAAGAGGCCGAAATGTTTTCTCAAGGGCAGCAAAGCGCCGCGCTCGGGCTGCTCATTGGGCGGGAGCTTTTCCCACTTCGGACCGCCGACGCTGCCAAAGAGGATGGCATCGGCCTGCTCGCAGGTTTTGACGGTCTTTTCGGGGAGCGCCTTGCCCACGGCATCGATGGCGGCACCACCGACGAGTTCGTGGTGGTAGTTGAACGTGAGGCCGGAACGGCTGGCGACGGTGTCGAGGACGCGAAGGGCCTCGGCCATGACTTCAGGGCCGATGCCGTCGCCGGGGAGGACTGCGAGGTTGTAGGTTTTGGACATGTGGGAAAGGGGTTGGTTTTATGTATGGGGATGTTGGTAGCGGCAAATGCCGAATGACTTTTTTCCCTTGCGGGTCGTGGCGCGATTTCACTACCATGGCGCATAAATGAGACGGCCCTTGCTACCTTTTCAACTGCTTGCGCTGATGCTCGCGGGGTGCCTCCCTGCTGCGCAACCAACTCGTATTCCGGCTTCATTTGGTGATTTGATGCACATAAATCCCGATGAGCTCGGCCGTTTGGACATTGGCCGTGTGAATCTTCTCTGCGCCCAAGGGTTGCCAGGAGAATACATGGATTTGGATGGCGAACTGGCGATCTTGGACAGATGGAGTGAGTCTGTTCGCAAGGAGACAAAGAAATTCATGTCGCGTTTCCGCGCACACCCTGAAAAGTTCAAGGGGTCTGAGGGATATTTTCGAATGCTTGTTTTGATCACCGTGCTGCAACAAGACTTCGGTGTTGATTACAACCCAGCAAGGGACACTTCCCCGGAAAACCCGGAATCGGGACAGGCTTTCTTTGCGAATTCGGCCGATCTCTTCGTTCATGGGCTGCTCGGCAAGCGGTTGGGAACCTGTAGTTCCATGCCCGTTCTATACGTCGCCGTGGGGCGTCGGCTTGGCTATCCGCTGAAGCTGGTGACGGCAAAATCACACCTATTTGCTCGCTGGAACGAAGGCGATGGCAGGCATTTCAACATTGAAGGCACCAATCGAGGCTTGGTTTGCCACGAGGACGACTACTACAAGACATGGCCGCGGCCCATTTCCGAAGCGGAGCTGGCAAACGGCCAGTTCCTCAAGTCGCTGACGCCCGCAGAGGAAATGGGCGTGTTCCTGCAAATTCGCGGAATCTGCCTTCAAGTGAACGGACGATATGCAGAGGCCAAAGCAACCTTTGACCGCGCTGTCGAGCTTGTGCCGTCATCAGAGCTTTACGCCAGATTTGCCAATCAGAAAATGCTCACATCAAAGAACTAAGACCATGAAACTATTCATCGCGCCTCTCGCGCACATTTGCGGGCTTCTTGCAGTGACAGAAGTCCTTGCTGAAAGAGACCTTGAAACGGGGGGGTTCCTTTCTCGTGATCCGGCAGGGTTCGTGGATGGTCCCAACGTCTACACATATGTGAATCAGAACCCGTGGACTGCTTTTGATCCCGATGGGTTGTTCAAAGTTGGTTCAAATGCAATTATGGGGTTGTACACGACGCCTGCTGTCCACGAGACGATAACTTCCTCTTCACTAATCCCTTACTTATTGACTCCTCGCGGAGCTAATTTGGGAGGATTCGGCAATTCAACTTTCCAGCAATTCGATAAGGGATTGAACGAGGGTGTAAGAAAGCCTGACACTCAAGGGTGGTCCACTACATCACCCGGTATTCCAATGGGGTTTACTGCATCATATTTGACAGCAGAGGCTCATATAGTGAAAGGAGATATGTTCGCTAACCATTTTGGAGATGAACAAGACAACCATGCCATGAGTGGCAATCCGGCGTTCATGCACGCTTCAGATCTAAGCAGGTATATTCAATCTAAACTGAGTTCGAAATTCGATGCGGCTTTAACTGCCAGCGCAAAAGGGGAGTGGGAAAAAGCGGGGGAGCTTCTCGGAGAAGTTTGTCATACGGTTCAAGACTCCTATTCACCATCTCATACTGGAAGAGATGGGGAAGGTAGAATCACAAACTTCAACGACTACAACATGCAAGACGGTGGTGCGCACGGCAAAGCGGACACAATGGATATGGTGCGCCAATCTGATAAGCATAACCTTGAACTTATGAAAAAAAATATCTCAGGAGTGACAGAGGCGTGTAAAGCCACGGAGGGTGTTTTCGATGCGTTCTTCAAGGCAGATAATCCAAGTAATGCATTCAAGAATCACATGGCTAGAGTCTTCGAGACGACATCGAACGCAAAAATCAATGTGTCTGGCGGTAAGAAGTATGAAAAAAAATGACCAAGAGAGTTAGGCCGATCAAGAAAGCACAATGGGAAACACGGTATGAGTAAGCATCTAAAGCTGATTCTGTTCATCCTCCTACCTGTAGGTTTCTTTTTGTTGATTGCCTTTCAGTGGAGAGTTTGGAATGAGGAATTCCGCACAGAAGATGGAGGTCTTGGAACAGCTAGATTCACAGACATTAGCTGGCGTTACTGGGGGTCTCCTCATGTCTTGTCGGTGGGGGGCGGAGCAATTTCTTGTTCTGTGACATTTTCCATTGATGGTCATCTTGCCAAGTGGAAATCGACCCGCGACGAGCGAGTTTTTGCTGTGCAGTTTAACCAACATCAGTGGTATGCCATCACATTGGACCGAACTAATGTCCCTAAGTCGGTTATCAGGTTTTACAGAGGAAAAGATGGGGACATGCTTATGGAGATCGAGCCTCGCGATTATCCAATAAGACTAGCAATTGAAAACCTTTGGTTAAAAGACACTGATGAGGAAATCTATTCAGCGTTTACTTCTGGTGACGCATTTGCCCGCTCTAGTCTACTTGCAACAACTTGGTGGAAAATTGTCCATTCGGAAGATGTTGAAGAAGTGAAGCCTGGATTTATTGAAGAAATTGCTGCGCGAGAATTCCCCGGTAGGAAAAACTTTTTGCCTCGGTAGCCCAAATGAACTCACAGATGGGCCTCATCACCTAGCCTGAGATTTGGGACGAGGTAGCCTTGGACGTAGTCGCGGACGGCTTCGGTAAGGGCGGTGATGTCTTGGGTGAAGCCGGAGGCGCGGAGCTTGGCGATGTCGGCGCAGGTGTAGTATTGATACTTCGACTGCAAGTGCTCCGGCATGTCGATGAACTCGATGTTCGGTGCTTTGCCGAGGGCGGAGAAGATGGCGGTGGCGAGCTCGATCCAGGTGTGGGCTTTGCCGGAGCCGAGATTGAAGAGGCCGCCGGCGCTGGAGGTCTCGGCGAGGTGGAGGGTCATGCGGATGGCGTCCTTCACATAAAGGAAATCGCGCATCTGCTCGCCATGCTGATAATCGGGGCGGTGGGACTTGAAGAGCTGCACCTTGCCGGTGGCGAGGATCTGGCCGCAGGCCTTGTGAACGAGGCTGCGCATGTCGGCCTTGTGGTCCTCGTTGGGGCCATAGACGTTGAAGTATTTGAGGCCGACGATGCTCGGCAGCCAGCCCTCGCGTTTCGCGTGAAGGTCGAAGAGGTGCTTCGAGTAGCCGTACATGTTCAGCGGACGCAGTTTATGGATGTCCGGGTCCTGATCGTTCATGCCGTGGGCGCCATCGCCATAGGTGGCGGCGGAGGAGGCATACACAAAGCGGGTCTGATTGGCGAGCGACCACTGGCAGAGCTGCTTGGTGAACTCGTAGTTGTTCCGCATGAGGTAGTCCGCATCCCGCTCGGTGGTGGCGGAGCAGGCTCCGAGGTGGAGGACGTGGTCAAAGCGGCCCAGTTTCGCGGGCGAATGCTGCACGGCCTGAAGGAGGTCATGGCCGTCGATGTAGTCGGCAAAGCGCAGCGGCACGAGGTTCTTCCATTTCTCATCCGTGCTGAGGCGGTCGCAAACGACGATGTTTTCGCAGCCACGACGATTCAGCTCCCAAACGAGGGCGCTGCCGATGAATCCGGCCCCGCCGGTGATGAGGATGCGACTATCGGTGTTCTTCATGAGCCGCTGCCCCTAGCGGGGTTTGCGGCATGATTCAAGCAGCGGCTACAGGCTCATCGGCGGACGCTTTGGGCTCTTTGGATTGCGGCACCGGCAGATGCTCGCGCCAGAGGGCGGGATGCATCACAAAGCCACGCGTGCCATTCTCCCACTCGCCTTCCCAGCCGACGACAGCCTCCATCGTGGTGGCATCGGGGCAGTGAATCGTGGGGTAGAGCCACTGCTGATCCGCTATCTGAAGCTTGGGGATCAAATTGTGCCCATGAAGCTCGATCTCCCAGCCAAGAAGCAGCGGCTCCTCATCGGTGTAACCTGCGAGACCCAGTGGATGCTCAACCCAACCCACGAGACCGGCTCCATTGAGCACGTCCCAAATTTCGCGGTTTTCGAGGTCGATGCGCACGGCAAAGCCGTACGTCTTGGCCGACCCGCTATTCGCGGGGTCACGGGCAGCAAGGCCGAAAATAATCTGCGAGGGGCAATTCTCTGGCACCACATCGATTTGGAAACCAAATCGGATGGGATAGTCCGGCACAATGAGATGACCGAGGCTATCGATGGAGAAAATCCTTGATAGCCAAGGGATTAGAGGAGGGGATAGCGGAGGTTTGCATGATGACGCTCATGGTATTCGGGGTAAGTCTGCACAAATGAAAATAAAATTATTGTAATTTTACAATATTTTCATAAAATATAGCACTTACTGACCATTCCACCTCTTCAAATTATAAAAATTTAGAAGTAATGCCTTCTAGCCATTTCGAAGGCTGCCGCCTCGAGCGGAATCATGGGTCGTTTGAAGCTCATCCAAGCCAAACTTTGCCTCAACAGGCCAAAAACTGCCTGTTTTCTCACCCGAAGGCCCTTTCAGGCAACCCACGCTGTTGACGATTCCGCCGTATTTCGCTAAAAAGAAGCCCGTGTCTGCCTCTCCCGTCACGACATCCTCCAAACGCACGTCATCCGTCTACTCGACGGATTTTCAGGAGCAGTATCTGAATGCCCTCTATTACATGAGGCTTTCCCGAATGCTGGAGGAAAAGCTCGGAGCGCTCTACCGCGCCGGTGGGCGCATCGTAGGCGGTGTTTATCTCGGGAAAGGTCAAGAGGCCTTTGCCGCCGCCATGGGCGTGCAGCTCCGCATGGGAAAAGACGTTTACGGTCCACTGATTCGCGATCAAGCCGGGCGTCTGGCCTTCGGCGAGCCAATTATTGAGACTCTTCGCACCTACCTTGGGGCCGCCACCGGCCCGATGCGTGGCCGTGATGGCAATATCCACCGTGGTCGCCCTCGGGAGGGCTACATGGCGATGATCTCGCACCTCGGCAGCCTGCTCTCCGTCGTCGCCGGGGCGCTTTTTGCCCGTCGGCTCAAAGGCACGCTCGGAGATTCCATCGGAGCCACCAGCGTGGGTGATGGGGGCACCTCCACCGGCGCCTTTCATGAGGGCATGAACTTGGCCGCCGTCGAAAAACTGCCTCTCATCGTCAGCATCGCGAACAACCAATACGCCTACTCCACCCCGAACACCCGCCAGTATGCCTGCGAGAACCTTGTGGACCGTGCCAAAGGCTACGGCGTCCACGGTGAACACATCGATGCCACGGATCTCGCCGCGTGCTTGACCGCCTTCCGAGGTGCTGCAGCTCGTGCGAAGGCTGGAGAAGGCCCGCAAATCGTCGTCGGCACTCTTTTGCGCCTCGCCGGACATGGCGAGCATGATGACGCCAGCTACATCCCGGATAAAAAACGCCACACACACGAGGCTCGCGACTGCATCGAAGTGGCCGCGAAGTTTGCCATGGAGCAGGGCTGGGTGTCCGAAACGGCACTCACCACCCAGATGGAGGAGATTCGTCGCCTCATTGATCAAACCGTCGCCAAAGTCTCCAAAGAACCCGCACCCGATCCCTTCAAAGAGAACTGGCAGGCGCTTTCAACCGCCGGACTCGTGGAGGGGCAGAACCCATGAGCGGCAGCATCACCTACCTGGAAGCCATCCGCGAGGCTCAATACGACGCGCTGCGAAACGACCCCGCCGTCTTCCTCTACGGTCAGGACATCGACACCTTCGGTGGAGCCTTCAAAGCCACCAAAAACCTCGGCAAAGAGTTCCCCGGCCGCGTCTTTGACTCCCCCATCAGCGAGGACGCCATGGTCGGCCTCGCCATCGGTGCCGCCATCGAAGGCGCACGCCCCATCGTGGAGATGCAGTTCGCCGATTTCTCCAGCATCGGCTTCAATCAAATCATCAATCAAGCCGCCACGCTTTACTGGCGCACCGAGACCCCCTGCCCTCTCACCATCCGCCTGCCCAGCGGCGGCACCGCCGGCAGCGGCCCCTTTCACAGCCAGAGCATGGAGGCCATCTACGCCCACTATCCCGGCCTCGTCATCCTCACCCCCGCTACCGTCGAGGATGCCTACTGGATGCTGCTCGATAGCGTGGAGCTCAATGACCCCGTCATCTTCTGCGAGCACAAATTTCTCTATTACCATCTCAAAGCCGAATCCATCGGCGAGCGTAGCCTGCCCATCGGCAAAGCCCGCATCGCCCGCCCCGGCCGCCACGCCACCGTCGTCACCTACAGCGCCATGGTGCATGATGCCATCCGCGCCGCCGAGGAACTCCAGCTCGATGGCTATCAAATCGAAGTCGTCGATCTCCGCAGCGTGAAGCCCATGGATACCGATACCATCCTCGGCTCCGTCGCCCGCACCGGCCGCCTTTTGGCCGTCGGCGAGGCCTTCCCCTGGGGCGGCGTCACGGCCGAGGTCATCTCCCGCGTCGCCAGTGAAGGCTTCCACCTCCTCGACGCCCCGCCCATGCGCCTCAACGCCAAGGACACGCCCATTCCCTATCACCCCAACCTCTGGAAAGCCCATCGCCCCACCGTCGCCAGCATCGCCGGGGCGCTGCGCAACCTGCTGAGGTATTAAAATCGTCCTCGATATTCCCTCCCGCCGCGTCAGCGCCAATTTTCAATTTTCAGTCTCCAATTTTCAGTTTTCAATCCCGCCCGGCCTCACCACACGAGTTGAACGAGGACGAGTTCGAGTAGGAGAACGAGGACGAAGCCCCCAAAGCCCCAAAGATGCCCACCATTCCCATCCTGATGCCCCAGCTAGGCGAATCCATCGCCGAGGCCACCATCGTCCGCATCTTGGTCGAGGCAGGACGCAGCGTGGAGGCCGCCAGTGATCTCTTTGATGTCGAGACCAACAAGGCCACGATGTCCGTCAGTGCGCCCTGCGCAGGCAAGATCACGCAAATCATCGCCGTCCCGCAGACCAGCTACGCCGTCGGCTCCACCCTCGCCGCCTTTGAGATCAGTGAAGAGGACGCGCAGAACCTCGGCTTTGCCGATACCCCGCAGCCCAGCATCGCCCAGCAGCACAACACCAGCATGGCCGATGTCGTCGAGAATCTGCACTTCCAGATCAGCGATGACGACGTCATCTCCTCGCCGCAGCCGAAGGTCGAGCCCGTCGTCGGTGGCCTGCCCGTACCTGCTGGAGCCACCGGGGCCAGTTACATCTCACCGCGCATGCGTGCCCGCATGCTCGAGCTCGGCCTGAACGCCTCCGATCTCGCGGGCGTGCCCGGCACTGGCGCAGGCGGCCGCGTCACCGTCGAAGACTTCGAGGCCTTCCTCCGCGGCCTGGAGCAGCACCGCATGACCAAAGCCTCGCCGATGCGCATCGCCGTCGCCGATAGCATGCGCCGCGCCTGGTCACGACCGCTCGCCACCGTCGGCAGCCCCATCATGCTCGATGCCATGCTCGCGCATCGCAAAAAGGCCAATCCCAAGCCCGGGCCTGCCCTCTACGCCATCCGCGCCCTCGCCATCGCCCTCGCGGAAAACACCGCCGTCGCCGGCCGCCTCATCGGCAATCGCATCGTGCATCCCCGCGCCATTGACATCGGCTTCGCTGTCGAAGTCGAAGACGGCGTCTTCGTCCCCGTCATCCGCGAGGTCGATAAAATCCCGCTCGTCAAACTGGTGCCCACCTACAACAACCTCGTCGAACAGGCCCGCGCCCGCCGCCTGCCGCACGACATGAACCGCCCGGGCATCGCCACCGTCACGAATTTCGGCACCTTCGGCATCGTCTGGGCCACGCCCATTCCCCTGCCCGAGCAGAACCTCATCCTCGGCCTCGGCGCTGGCAGCAAGGTTCCTCATTGGAGCGATGAAGTGAACCAATTCATCCCCGTCACCAAAGCCGAGATCACCCTCAGCTTCGATCACCGCGTCTGCGATGGCGGTGCCGCTGGGCGATTGCTCAAGCGTGTCGCCGAGTTGCTGCAGAGGCCCGAGGATCTGTAAATTCGGGCCTATCTTCATCATGGAAGACAAGCCCGCCATCCGCCAGCGCATGCGCCAGCTTCTCCGTGAAGTCACCGCAGAAGCCAACGACGCGCTCATCGCCGCTATAAAACAGCACACCACCGCCTGGCCCTCGCATCAAACCGTCGCCATCTACGGCGGCCTTCGCGGGGAGCCGGATCTCATCGGCGGCTTTCTTTCGTGGCTCCGCGAGCATGGTCACCAAGCCGCCCTCTTCGCCATTGAGGGTGAAAACCTCGTCCCGCGCCTCATTCAATCCGAAGCCGATCTCATCCGTAGCAGTCTCGGAGCCTGGGAACCCCGCGAAACCTGCCCGCCGCTCGACATCGCTGATCTCGACCTCATCCTCGTGCCCGGTCTCGCCTTCTCCGCAGAGCACCGCACCCGTCTCGGGCGCGGCGGAGGCTACTACGATCGGCTTTTGGCCCAGCCGCAGTGCAAAGCCCGCCGCATCGCTTTAGCCCACCGCTTTCAACTCCTCGATGCTTTGCCAGTCGAGGCGCATGATCAGCGGGTGCATGAGATCATTGCGGTCTAAGCCGCATCAAACACCTTCCCCGGATTCAGCAGGCCCTGCGGATCGAGTGCCTTCTTCACGGTGCGCATGAGTTCAAAGCTGCCTTCACCGAGCTGACGCCTCAAAAAGCCCTTCTTCGCCAAACCCACGCCGTGCTCGCCGGTGACAGTGCCGCCGAGTTTCAGCGTCTCATCGACGATTTCCTCCAGCGCCGCTTCCACACGGTGCATTTCCTCGTGATCGCGTTCATTCGTCAAAAACGTCGGGTGTAGATTGCCATCGCCGAGATGGCCGAAAGTGCCGATGAGCAGGTTATGACGCTGGGCGACCTCGTTAATGAAACTCACCATGCGAGCCAGCTCGCTGCGTGGCACGGTCACATCTTCGAGGATCGTCGTCGGCCGCACGCGAGCGAGAGCGGAGAAGGCATTGCGGCGTGCAGCGGCCAGTTTCGCGCCTTCCTGCTCGTTTTCGGCGGCTCGCACCTCACTGGCACCATTCGCACGTGCCAGCGCCATCATCTGAGCGGCTTCTTCTTCGACGACGACGGGATGCCCGTCCGTCTCCATCAGCACCACGGCCTCCACATCCGTCGGCAGGCCAATTTTGGAGTAATCTTCCACGCAGCGCACCGTCATTTTATCGAGGAACTCCAGCGTGCAGGGAATAATCTTCGCCGCGATGATGGCCGAGATCGTTTCGGCGGCCTTCTCCATCGAATCGTAGAGCGCCAGCATCGTTTTGCGGGCTTTCGGACGCGGCAAAACCTTCAAAAGCACCTCGGTGATGATGCCCAGCGTGCCCTCACTGCCGACGAAGAGGTCCTTCATCGAGTAACCAGCCACGTCCTTCACGCATTTATTGCCGAGGAAGGTCACCGTGCCATCCGGCAGCACCACTTCGATGCCCATCACATAGTCACGCGTCACGCCGTATTTCAGGCCGCGAAGTCCGCCGGAGTTCTCCGCCACATTGCCGCCGATGGTGGAGATCTTCATCGAGCCGGGATCAGGCGGATAAAACAGGCCCACCTTCGCGCAGGCATCGTCGATTTCCTTCGTGATCACGCCGCTTTGCGCACGCAGCGTGAGGTTTTTCTCATCCAGCTCGATCAGCTTGCCCATCCGCACAAGGCAAAGCACCAGGCAGCCTGCCAGCGGGACGCTGCCGCCACTCAGCCCCGTGCCGCTGCCGCGGGTGACCACCGGCACACTCTTGTCACGCGCCAGTTTCACGCACGCCGCCACCTCCGCCGTCGTCAGCGGGAAAACGACCGCGCCCGGCCGCTGCTTCAGCGCTGCCGTGCCATCAAACGAATACGGCACGAGATCCTCGTCCCGCGTGAGCACACGCTCCGCGCTGACGATCTGCTTCAACGACTCCACAAAGGCTGCATCGACCTGGTTCATGCCGTCATCATGGCAAGTCCCCCTTGCACCGTCAACGCAGCCCGTGCTTTGGTGCACGGATGAACTTTTCCCGCCCCATCCGCTTCTCGCCTTTTTACCAATCCCGCGTCTGGGGAGGTCGACGTTTGGAGTCCGTGCTTCATCGCACGCTTCCCGATGCCACCACACCTTTCGGCGAAGCTTGGGAAGTCAGCGACCGCCCCGAGGCGATGAGCACCACCGCCGATGGCGTGACCTTGAATGACCTCTGGCAAAACCATCGCGCCGAGGTCTTCGGCCATTTGAAGAGCAGTTCGCCCTGGTTTCCGCTGCTGATGAAGATTCTCGATGCCTGCGATGATCTCTCCATCCAGGTGCATCCGCCCGCCCATCGTGCTGCCGAGCTCGGTGGCGACCCGAAGACCGAAATGTGGTTCATCGCCCATGCCGATCCGGGTGCCAAAATCTACGCCGGCCTCAAAACAGGCGTCACCCGCGCTCAATTCGATGCCGCGCTGCAAAACGGCACGCTCGCCGAGGTCGTCCACGTCATCCATCCTCGCACTGGCGACTGCCTTTTCATCCCCAGCGGCCGCATCCACGCTATCGGCGCCGGTCTGCTGATCTATGAGATCCAGCAAAACAGCGACACCACCTACCGCGTCTTCGATTGGAACCGCGTCGGACTCGATGGAAAGCCCCGTCAGCTCCACATCGCCGAGTCCCTGGCATCCATCGACTTTACCGATTTCGAACCCGCCATGCAGCCCGCCGTCACCAACGGCCCGCTCGTGACCTGCGAGTTCTTCGACGTGCGTCTCTGCTCCACCACCGAGCAACTCGGCCACGAAGGCGAAAACCTCACCCTCGCCGTCACCCAAGGTCAGCTCGATCTCGCAGGCGAAACCTTCCGCGCCGGTGATTTTGCCATCATCCCTTCTTCGATGCCTAAAAGCGGCCGACTCATCACTTCGCGCAGCAGTGATGCTCAGTGGCTGGAGATTCGCATTCCATGAGCACACTGGATGTCCGCCAACAGCCGCAGCGTTCTCCTGTGATGTATCAGCGCTGGGAGAAGCTGGCCTTCCTGCACTGGCGCTGGGCCCCGGAGATCATCCAGCGCACGCTGCCTGCCGGTTTGACCGTCGATACCTTCCAAGGAGATGCCTGGCTGGCCATCGTGCCCTTTTTCATGCGCGGCATCCGCCCGCGTTTTTGCCCACCGGTGCCGGGAATCAGTGATTTTCTTGAACTCAACGTGCGCACCTACGTCCGCGATGCGCAGGGCCGTCACGGCGTGTGGTTTTACTCACTCGATTGCGATCAACCGCTCGCTGTTTGTACCGCGAGGACCTTCTTTCATCTGCCCTACCAGCACGCCCGCATGTCTGCGCCACAGTCGGAAGGCTGGATCGACTACCATTGCCAGCGCCGAGGCGAATCCCCTTCTCGTTTTCGCTACCGGCTGAATGCGCAGACACGCCTCGCTGAACCCGGCACCCTCGAATTCTTCCTCGCCGAACGCTACCTACTGCTCTCCCAAACGCCACGCGGCCTTCGCTGCGGTCAGGTGCATCACACGCCGTATCCTTTGGCGGATGTGGAACTCGACACCTGGGACGTCAATCCCCTCCTCCAAGCCGGTTTTGATAACCCCAACCGCCCGCCGGACCACCTCATCGGCTCCCCCGGCGTGGATGTGAAGGTGTATGCGCTGACGAGATAGCGAGGAGACATGCCTGGGTTTGTGGTGCTTGACTCTCCGAGTCTGGGAGGCAGCTTTGGACATCATGAATTCTGTTTCCTTTCCTCTGCCTGAACTTGGCTCCGACTGGGCCAAGGTGATCGAAGCCGTGCAACGCTTCGGCAGCGCGGAATTACGGACGCAAGCAGGCGAGACCTTTGAGTTCAAAAAGAAGGCTGCGGACAAGCCGACGCTCGCGGAACTCCGCGCACGACATGAGGCCCATTGCCAGAAACTCCGCGAACTGGGCAACCGTCCCGCGCCGATGACGGAACAGGAGGAAGAGAGGTTCAACAAAATCATCGCCGGCGAGCTATGACCACTTACCTCGACACCAATCTACTGGTGAGGCACTACTTGGATGTTGACGACGGCGTGGCGTCGAACCTCATCTTCATGGAACAAGACGAGGTTCCATTTCCGATTACCGACCTGTTATGCCTGGAAGTTCGAAACGCCATCCAACGCATGGTTTATGAGTCCCGAACCGGCAGCGCACGGCGAACCACGCAAGAAGCCGCCTGGGCCGCCATCGCCCGCTTCGAGGAAGATTTGGAGGAGGGCGTGCTTCTACAAAGAGCAGCGATCCCGTTTCCCATGCTTCAGCAGACCTTCAACACGCTTTCTGACCGCCACACATCCAGACACGGCTTTCGCACCTACGACATCATGCATGTGGCCTCGGCGCTGCATCTGGGCTGCACCCGGTTTCTGAGCTTTGACAAGAACGCGGTGTTGCTCGCCAAGTTGGAGAGTTTACTCACAAACTCACCGGCACCCCAGCTATGAGCTAAGCCGATCTCATGAGAGAAACGGTTCTAATCTGGCTGATGCAGGTACCCTCGCTGTGTCTCGCTGATCTGCAAAAGGCTGGCGCTCCACCACCTCCAGCCACACCTCTGGATGGCCGTAACGCCATCGTGAGCCTGACCATTCAGTGGGCCTGGATTGTGATATCGCTGGCCGCGCTTGCCTGGATCATCTGGTGGGGAGTTCGAACGCGCCGGAGATGACCAACAAGCCCATCAAGCCTGCTCCTTCGGCTTGATCATCAGCACGAGGAAGACCGAGACGATGCAGAGGCTAGCGAAGACGCCAAAGCTCACATTGAGCGGCACTTTGAGGTCATTCATCTTGCCAAAGCCCCAATCGGCTAAGCCACCGCTGAACATGCTGACGAAGTTCATGATGCCGTAGCCGGTGGCGCGGAGGTGCGGGCGGGCGATCTGCGAGAGGATGGGCATGTTGTTGATGTCAAATAGGCCCCAGCCGATGCCAAAAAGGATGAGCGAGGCAATCGCCAGACCGAAGGAGTGCATCGCAGGCGCATTGCCCACACCGAAGAGCGCCGGGATGATGAGGATCATGCCGAGGGCGCTCACCTGGATGCGACCGCGTTGAGTCGATTTCATACGACGATCCGCCAGCCAGCCACCGAGCATCGCCGAACCAATGGCGGCGGCTTGCCAGTAAATCGACGCAGACATGCCTGCGATGCCCTGACTGATGTTGAACTCCTTTTGCAGAATCGCCGGCATCCAGTCCCGCACCACCCACGCGGCCACAGCGGGCAGCGTGAAATAGAGCACCAGCAGGATGAAGGACGCATTGGTGAGCAACTCACGCCCAGCGGTGAGCACCGAAGGCCTCGTATCAGCAGTGCTCGCCACACGCGGGGCATCCTTCAACAGGAACAACAACGGCACGGCATACAGAATACCGGCGAGACCGGTATAATCAAAAGCCCCGCGCCAGCCAAAGTCCGGCCACTCGTTCACAAAGCCCGCAAAGCCGCCGATCATCACGCCGCAGTAGATGCCCGTCTGATGCACACCCACCGCCCGCGAGCGAGTGCCGCCGGTGTGATAATCCGCGATTATCGCCAGCGCCGCCGGGATGTAGAAAGCCTCGCTCACGCCCATCGCCGTGCGTGTCCAGAGCAGCTCATTATAGCTGCCCACCTGCCCGGTGTACCAGGTGATGGCCGACCACACCACGAGGCTGCCGGTGATGGTGTATTTGCGACTGAAACGATCCGCAATGTAGCCGCCGATGGGACTGAAGAAGGCGTACACCCATTTGAACTGTCCGAGCATGTAACCCCAATTCGTTTCGCTGCCGATGCTGGTGATGTCCTGCATCACGCTGACCTTCATCGACGCGATCATCTGCCGGTCGAGGTAGTTCAGCAGCGCCACGGGAAAGAGCAGCGCGACGACGGTCCACGCGTAGCGGCCGGGGGAGGTTGGATTTTCAGTCATGAAGCAGCCATCGAAGCGTAATGCGCCGTTTTGGGCAAGATCGAAGCGTGATGAAGCCTTGTCGGCGCGATGACGATGCTTGATGCTCGAAGCGCAGATCAAAGCGCCAGCGGCTGGTCTTCGCCGATGACTTTCACTTCGAGTTCGAGCTGCACGCCACGTTGTTCCTGGGCCTTTTCTTTGATCTTGGCGACGAGGTCGAGCACTTCGCGGGCAGTGGCTTTACCTTCGTTGACGATGAAATTACCATGCACGGGCGAAACGACGGCTGCTCCGACGCGGGTGCCTTTGAGGCCGAGGTCATCGACGAGTTTGCCGGCTCCGCAGAGTTCGGGATTTTTGAATATGCAGCCGGCGCTGGCTCCGATGGGCTGGCTGGTGCGGCGTTTGATACGGCTGGCTTCCAAACCGGCGTCGATTTGTTCCTTCGGCGCGGGTTTGCCCTCCAAAACGGCTCCGACAATGTAGCGATCCTCAAACTCAGGCACGCTGCGGTAGTGATGCTGGATCTCGGCGAGCGGTTTTTCCTGAATGCTGCCATCGGCAGCGATGAAGCGCACGCTGACGACATGGTCGAACATCTCCGCGCCCATGGCACCGGCATTCATGCGCAACGCGCCGCCGAGATTACCGGGAACGCCTTCCATCCATTCGAAGCCGCCAATGCCCGCATTGCGGGCGGAGCTGGCGATCTTCTTCAAGCGAGCACCGACGCCGACGATGAGGCGCATGCCTTCGGCCTTCACCTCTTCAAACTCACCTTTGCTCGGATGCATGACCGCGCCGCGAATGCCGCCGTCTTTGACGAGCAGATTCGAGCCGCGACCAATAACACGAATGGGCACCGAGGTGGCGCGGAGGTGCTTCACCACTTCGGCGAAGGCCGCGACGGTGTGCGGCTCAATCCAATACTGCGCGGGGCCGCCGATGAGAAAGGTGGTGTGGCGGTTCATCGGCTCGTAGAGCCTTGCCGCGCCACCGCCGTTGGCTTCGAGGATGCCGCACAGCTTTTCGAGCACGGGCAGATCGCGGGCGATGCAGCGGCCGACTTCGTGGACGTTGCCCGCACCGAGCGTTATGAGCAGATCGCCGGGCCGAAGGGCATTGCCGACCTTGTCGCGGGCAATGGGCATCGTCGGCGTGCTGCCGGTCTTGGTGTGATCGTTTTGCAGCTTCACCTCTTCCAAAATGGTTTCACCACTCACACCGGGCAACGGCTTCTCGCTGGCGGGATACACGTCGGTGACGAAAAGCTCGTCCACATCGCCGAAACTGGCTCCAAACTCCTTTTTGAGCAATTGCGTACGGCTGAAGCGATGCGGCTGGAAGAGGCAGACGATGCGTTTCGCCTTCAAACCCTTCGCGGTGGCCAGTGTGGCGGCGATTTCACTCGGGTGATGGCCGTAGTCATCGACAACGGTGAAACGCTCGCCGCTGTGGCGGATCTCAAAACGGCGTTTGGCACCGCGAAACGAGCGCAAAGCATGCTGGATGGCCTCAAACGTGACGCCGCATTTCGTAGCGAGAGCGATGGCCGCGAGCGCATTGCTGACGTTGTGCTTGCCGGGAATGCCGAGTGTGGCGGTGCCGAGGAGTTGGCCTTTTTGATACACTTCGAACTCCGAGTGATCGGGCCGCATGGTGAGGATGTTCGCGGAGAAATCATGATCGCGGCTCCAGCCGTAACTGACGCCGTTGGAGCCGGCGCAGACCTCGCTGGCGACGGGGTCTTCGGCACAATAAACCCAATGACCGGGCGTCTGACTGAGCACTTGGCGGAAGACAGTCTTAATGGCCTCGATGCCGTCATAGAAGTCGAGATGCTCGGGCTCGATGTTGAGCACGATGGCGTGCTGCGGGTGGAAATTCACCAGCGTGCCATCGCTCTCATCGCCCTCGGCGACGAAGAGTTCGCCTTCGGGGTCCCAGTGGGCGTTCGAGCCGAGGATCGGGATTTCCGCGCCGACGTAGTGGCTGGGCTTGAGGCCGCCTTGGCGCAACACATGCGCCGTGAGGGCGGAAGTGGTCGTTTTGCCATGCGTGCCGCAGACGACGACGCCTTTTTTGTTCGCCATCACCGCGGCGAGAGCCTCGGCTCGACGCACCAGCGGGATGCCCTGCTTGAAGGCGGCTTCATACGCGATGTTGCCGGGCTTGATGGCGCTGGAGTAGATGACCATGTCGCACTCCTCGACTTCCTTCTCCGTGTGGCCGTGGAAGAATTGCAGGCCGAGCTTTTGCAGTCGCTCGGTTTCGAGCGTGGTGGCTTTGTCGGAACCACTGACCTTATGCCCCAGGCCAAGCAGCAGCAGCGCCAGCCCGCTCATGCCGCTACCTGCAACGCCAATGAGGTCGATGCGCATGGGGTAACGGCTTTCTTTGAGGAGGCTGAGGACGGCGTGAGTCATGAACGGAGGGGAAAGGATGAAGATGGTAAAACAAACCGGCGCGAGGGCAAGGACGCGGAGCACATGAACTCTTCTCAATCCCAATCGCCCATTTCCATGATCTCCTGCCGGATTTGCAACTGCTCCTGGTGGTTCATGGCAAGCACCCAGACGGTTGTGCGTCCGATGGGCGACCGTCCGGCGAAACGTGTGCCCTTGAACTCAAAATGCTGAGTCCAATCGTCTTCGCGTGGATGGAAAAGGCGTGTGAGCTTGTTGGTATCCGGGTCGATGCCGCCCACGTTCGTACCTTTATGCAAGTTACAGCGAGGGCAGATGAGGGCGAGGTTGGTGAACTCGTCACTACCACGATGCTGCCTAGCGATGATGTGGTCGATCTGAAATACGAGCCAGGGGGCGTGAGTGTGCGGCAAGCGGCAGTACTCGCAACGGTCACCCGCACGTTCACGGACAAGAGCGCGGATATATTCGTCGATCATGCGAGGCCTTGCTGGCGGAGATAGCGGCGCGCCTTGGCCTGCAGGATAGAGATCATGCCTGCGGCGTTCACCATGGCCTCGTACTCAGATTTTTCTTCCTGGGTGATGGTTCCTTCGCGGTTTTTTTCCGCCAACTCGTCCAGCCGTGCCTGAGCAGCCGTGTCTGCGCGTGCGTCGGCGAGCGATCTGGCGGATTTTTCGTTCAGCGCTTCCTCGAACGGGAGAAGGAAGCGATCCAGAAGGGCGGCTGAGGCACGCATACGCCTAGAGTAAATAGAGGCAGATGGATTGGCAAGAGCCCCTTTCGGAAGCAGCATGCAGATCAAGTATCATCCGTACGAATCCTCCTTGGGCGGTCCCAGGAAGAGATCAAAGCCAGAGATCATCTTCGCCATCATGAGTCGAGTGTGCTTTTGTGCTTGCTGCCTACTGTCCAGCCAGCCGCACCGGCGTGAGTTCGGCGGATTTGCCGCCGCCATCGACAGTGAGAATGCCTTCTTGAAGGGTGATTTGGAGGTCCATCGCTTTGTCGGCGAGTAGAGCGAGGGTTTTGACCTGCGCGGGATCGAGCTGCCAGACGGTGAGGTTGCGCACTTTGGCGATTTTTTCTGCCACAGAGGCCCACCACGCGGCGCTGGTGTTGCTGAAGGTGTAGATGGTGACTCGCTTCGAGCGGCCGCAGGCTCGCACAAGGCGTTTTTCCTCCGGCTGGCCAAGGTCGATCTCATGCATGCGAAGGCCGGTGAGGTCGTTTTGCACCAGAGCGGGCTCATCCGGCTCGAACATGTCCTTGCCGAATTCGAGGGAGCCGAGGTCGTTGGTCTCGGGCGTGTTGAGCACCCAGGCGAGGAGGCGGATCATCATGCGCTCCTCGGTCTCCGAGGGGTGGCGGGCGATGGTGAGGCTGTGGTCCTGATAGACGTTGCGGTCGAGATCGGAGAAGGAGACGGCGGCTTTGTGGATGATCGCTTTGAGGGCCATGCGGGTAGTTAGCGGCGTGCGGGATGAGGGTCAAGACAAGCGACGATCTCGGTCTCGGCGCATGACCAAGCTTGTCAGCAGTTAATAATTATCATAAATCAAGCAATGCCTGCCTTTTTGGTCGCTGCAACCGGTCACCCAATGCCCCTCGCCGCCACGAAGACTGAGGCTTTTCGCCACAACCTCCTGACGAAAAAAGCCTCGCGCCTGCTGCCCGGCCATCCCAGATTCCCGCCATGTCCCTCGACTACCGTGACTACATGCGTGAGCAGCCTCCCCGGCGCTCTCCGTCCCCCATCAGCAGGGTGCGGAACCTTTCCGCCTTTGCGTGGATCATGATCGCCCTCGGGATGATGTTTGCGGCGCAGTTTGGCTTCGACACGCAAGAGATCATTAAGTTGGAAGGCTCGGTGAGCGTGGCAAAACTCGCCGCAGGGAAGTTTTGGACGCTGGTGAGCTACATGTTCGTTCACGGCACCGTGGGCCACTTCCTGCTGAACGTGCTGATGCTGTGGTTTGTGGGCCGGCAGGTGCAGAATCTTTTCGGAGGACGGCACTTCCTTCAGATTTTCTTCCTCAGCGGCATCGCCGGAGCAGTGCTGGAGATGGCTGTGAATGGTTTTGTGCATGGCGATACCGTCACGCCTCTCGTGGGAGCTTCCGCCTGCGCCTTCGGCCTGCTCATGGCGCTGGCGGTGCTGCTGCCGGACGAGCAAATCACCGTCTTCATCTACTTCATCATTCCCGTGCCCATGCGCTTGTCGACGCTCGCCAAGGTGCTGGTGGTCATGCAAACCGTTTTTGCCGTCGCCGGGCTGCTTTTGCCCAACTGGCTGCCGGAGGGCCTCAAAATCGCCTACTTCGCCCACCTAGGCGGGGCCTTTGCAGGCTGGTTTTATGCCAGGGCACTCGGTTATGGCGGACGCCCCATGACCTACCGCAGCCAATGGCAGCCTGAGGCGCAGCTCCACCGCACACCTGCCACCGCCCGCGTCGTCGCACGCGGCCGGGTGCAGATGGATTTTGAGGCCCCAGCGGCCTCCAAAAGTGCCCCAACTGCCCCGGCACCCAATGATCTCGAAGCCGAGGTCAATGACATCCTCGATAAAATCCTCGTCGATGGCATCGGCAGTCTCACAGAAGCTGAAAAGCGCCTCCTGGAGCGTGCCAGCGCCGAAATCCAACAGCGTGAGCAAACCGGCTCGCTGCGTTGAAACAGCCGAAAAGCATCCACCACGATGTTTTCCACCCGAGCCCTTGCTCTCGCCCTTTTGATCCTTGTCGTCGTCGGTAGCGGCCTGATCATCCGCCAGTGCCGCCACGCTCCAGTGCCGACTCCGAAACCTCTTTTGCATCAGGAACTGCCAGACGAGTAGGCCGGATGTGTTCGGCGCATGACGCATCGCAAACTTCACGACTTTCTTCGCCGAACTATCCGGCTCATTTGGGGGGGGGGGCGATCAAATGCCGGTGAGCAAGTGAGCGCACCCACAGCCGGATAGTTGGGCATCGAGCTCGATGAGAACCACGAGATGGTTCCGCCCAACACATCCGGCCTAAAAGCTAGCCCCGCTCAAAACAGCTCCGCCTGCGCTCGCGGTGGAGGTGGCAGGCCGATCTTCTTGTAGGCCGCTGGCATCGCCACACGACCTCGCGGCGTGCGTTTGAGATAGCCTTGCATCACGAGATAAGGCTCATGCACATCCTCCAACGTACTCGCATCCTCGCCCACGGCCACCGCCACGCTGCCCATGCCCACCGGACCGCCATCAAACTTCCCGATGATGGCTTCGAGGATGCGGGTGTCCATATCATCGAGGCCGCTCTCATCAATATCACGCATGCTCAGCGCCGCCTGCGCCACCTCACCCGTGATCACGTTCTGCGCTTTGACCAGAGCGTAGTCTCGCACCCAGCGGAGAAGGTGATTGGCCACACGCGGTGTGCCGCGTGAACGGCGAGCGATCTCATGAGCGCCGTCTTTTTCAATCGAGACATCCAGCAGCTTCGAGGAACGCATCAGAATGTGCTCCAACTCTTCTGTCGTGTAGTAATCGAGCCGGTTCGGAATGCCGAAACGGCTGCGCATCGGCGCAGTGAGCTTGCCGGCCCGCGTCGTCGCTCCCACCAAAGTGAAAGGCGGCAAATCGAGGCGGATCGTGCGGGCCTTGGGTCCTTGGTCGATGATGATGTCTAGCCGAAAATCCTCAATCGCGGGATACAAATACTCCTCCACGCTAGGATGTAGCCGGTGGATCTCGTCAATGAAAAGCACGTCCCGATCCTGCAGATTGGTAAGGAGGCCCGCGAGATCGCCGGCGCGTTCGATCTGTGGTCCGCTCGTCGTGTGGAGCTTGGAACCAACGGCGCTGGCAATCAAATTCGCCAGCGTCGTCTTGCCTAGGCCGGGTGGACCACAAAGCAGCACATGATCCAGCGCCTCACCACGAATTTTCGCTGCCTCCACCATCACCAGGATCTGCTCTTTGACCTTCGTCTGACCATGAAACTCCGAAAAATCCGCCGGGCGGAGGGCCAGATCAAAGGGCGAGTCAGGTTCGTTGAGCGCGGGATTCACAGTTCGTCATGTAGAGCACGCCCCAGGCCCCGTGCAAGACATCCTCAGCGCCCACGCCAAAACCTCGCTGCCTTCCGGCAGCTTAATCATTGGAGGAGGACCACAACTGGATGATTCCATGCCCGGCGGCACAGAACAGGACGAACTGCTTATTTTACCTCTATCCAAAAATTTGGTATTTAGGTGAACCTCAAGATCCGTCTTGTTATTTTGAGCAAAGCAGAAAAAAATGTAGCTGCTTATGAAAGCTAAACTACTCCTCGTCGTCGCGGCACTAGCCGTTTTCTCTACTCCGTTACTTATCAGTGCAGACGCTCCTAAGAAGGCGCCAGCAAAGAAAACCGAAGCTAAATCGGATCAAGACACCTATCCCTTCTATGGAAAGGTCACCGCCATCACCTCCCGCACACTCACCATCGTCCGCGGCGAAAACGCGGAGGCTGCTGAAGCTAAGTTCAACCTCAACGCCAGCACCGAGTATGTGAACGGAGACAAACCCGCTACGTTTGAGGCCGTCAAAGTCGGCTCCTGGGTGGGCGGCAGTGTGAAGAAAGCCACGGGTGAAGGCCATGACAGCGTCTTGAAACTCAACATCGGCGTCAAACAGAAGGGCTCCGGCAAGTCGGAGACTCCGGCGAAGAAGAAGGAAGAGACCAAAAAGAAGGAGAGTTCGAAAAAGAAGAGCGAGTAACGCTTCCGATTCCTCCAGATGGCATGGCGCGGCATGACCAACGGCCCGCCATGCCATCGTTTTTTTCATTCGACAGTCATGGAATCACGCTACCGCCGCAAACGGAAGGCCTCGGGTGTGATGGCGGTGGAACCGCAGCATGTTCCGTGGTGGTGGCAGGCCCTCGCCTTGCTCGCCCTCATTGCCGCAGGAGCAGGGGTGCTCCAGGAAGCCCCTGTCCACCACCGTCCCAGCCTTGTCGCAGACTCTCCTACCTGCGTGGACATCAATTTCGGCTCGGCGGCTGAACTCGATTCGTTGCCCCGCATTGGCCCCGCGCTCGCCAAGGCCATCATGGCGGCACGCCCGTTCTCCAAGCCTGAGGACATCGAACGAGTCAAAGGCATCAGCCCTGCCATGGCAGGCAGATTACGCCCCTTGATCCAAGCAGCTCACGGGCGACGTGCTGCGGACAGGCGGTGATGTATCCTAGCCTTTCCCGCAAGGCTCGTGAAAACGCGGTGCTGAGGTTTCAAAAACATCCCCACCCCCCCAAGAGAATCACTCCACCGCCCGCTGCCGCAGCCTTCGCAGGCAAACAACCCGCCAGCGCTTTCTGTTATGCGTCGCGCTCCATCTTTCCGCTTCGGGCCAAACTTCTCCCGATGCTGACCGAAGATGCTCTCCACGAACTCTTTGCCACCAATCACCAAGCCGTCGCTGAAGTAGCGCACTATCAACCAAACCAGTTCAAAGGCCGAAAACTTCCCAGTTCGCCTCCAACACCGTTTTGGACTCGGCAGCACTCACACCGATTGATGCCTAAAAATAGTCCAAAAAAATGGCTCACAAATGTGAGCCATCTCCATGCGAAAAAAATTCGAGGTTTTCTTTAGCGGCGGCGGCGAATCAATACTCCAAAAAAGCCAAAGACAGTGAGCATCACTCGAGAAGGTTCAGGAACCGCAGCGAGGTTAACGTTGACCCCATTATCTGTTCCAACCACAATCTCACTTCCAGAAGCAGCATTTAACAGAAGACTGCGAGTGTTGCTGTCAGCAGGACCTGTGTAGCCAGCATCCTTGACAACTGCCCACTCAGTTGCGCCAGCAAATGATGTAGAAGTTGTCGCTGGGGACCCAGATGTTCCTGCAACGTAGTTACCAGCGTCGAATGCAATCACATATAGCTGAGTTCCCTGAGGAAGTGACCCAATGGGGATATTTTGAACTGTGCCACTGATGGTTGGAAAAGCCCAATCATGTCCAACTGCCAAAGTCGCTCCGGATGCATTACGAACATCGCGGTAACCTAAAGCAATTAAGTCAGCAAATGCAGTTGAGGCGCTAAGAGCTTGAATCTGGCTATCAAACACGGGTGTTGCAAAGTAACCGATCGAAACTCCACCGGCTGAAAGGGCAGCTCCCGTAGATTTCAAAAATCCACCAACGGTAACGTTTTCGACGTGAGCGATCGTGACCGCAGCGTTGGCGGAGATTGCAAAACTTGCCAAAGCGATAAGTCCAAGCTTAAAAATTGATTTCATGTGTCAGTGATTTAATTGTCAGGTTAAAAGAGCAAATACTTCAAATAAGAATTAAGGAGCCAGAGGAGAATTCACGGTCCATACGGTATCCGTGCCGACGGAAACTACCACACCACGATTGAGAGGAAGTGCGTCCGTTGCAGCTGGAACAAGAGGGGTAAAGCCTGCATCAAGCATTGCCGAACCGTCCGAGAAGTATGTTCCGACAGTGGTCAACTGACCGTCAGTGCTAAAGGTGTTGATGCCATCGGCATAGGGAGTCAGTGCGCTTGAGATGGAATTTCCATAAAACGGAGTTGCGGCTGCGGGATTCAATACACCAACAATGTTTGTCGTCGCAGCATACAGAGTTACTTTTGTTTTTGTGGGTTTCACTTCTCCCATGAAGTTGAATGCGACGGGTGTCGTCGCAGTGAAGGCAAAACCAGTGCCAGGATAAACTACTGTATGTCCAGCTGGTGAGGCAAAATCTTCCGCAACCCAGGAACCAGCGCCATCATAGAAGCGAGTAGACGTGCTGCCATTGGCATTGAAAACGTTGGCAGAATCGGCAAACGCCGAAAGCCCTGTCGCCCCCTGCACAATTTTATCGAGCGTGACATGCTCACGAATCGCAACTTGATAAGTGCCTGACGGGCCAGCACTGAAAAGGGTGAGCGCCGTGGCGGAATTACCGGAGATGTCTAAAATGGTTCCTTCGGAAGGCCCTGAAACGATCTCTGCATAAAACTTTGGGTAATTAGGTATCGGAGCTGTAAAGCTCGTAGTGTTGTAAGCACCAACAGTCCATCCAGGCGCGGTCGATGGGGTGATGGTCGTTCCACTAATCACTACCTGCCCTTGATAAACGCTCGAGTTCACTAGGGTTGGCACAACAAAGGCAAATCCTGCTGGAACTGAGAGCGACGAAAACCCAACAATCCCCGAGGTAGCTCCCTGGCCGAAAGCAGCCGGGACGGAGAAGAGGGCAGTGCCGAGAAGGGTGAGCGCGAGACAAGTTTTCATGGAGGAGAAGAATGGGTTTCAATGAATAAATCCCCGAATTGAGGGATTTGTTACAGGGTTTCGGCAATTCTGTCGATATTTTTTTGGCTGAGGTTTGAAACGTTCGTGTGACGGCTTGGAGACAAGGGAGAGGTGGCGAACGTTGAACATTCAACTTTGAACATTAAACCTAGAATCCTATGGAGGGGATGTGAATGACCGGAGTGACCTGGATGACGGGGGTAGGGATGCGAGGATTTGGGGACGCGGATGGGGGAATTTAGATTTCAGATTTTTGGATTTGGGGTTAAGGGCCGGGGACATGATCGGGGATGACTACTTTGAACTGCGCTCGCGCATCGGCACGGAGCTGATGGCGCTGGGGGCAGCGGTGCGGGAAGCCGGGGAGGCCTCGCCTGGCCCGGAGGCGGGCACGATTCTGAACAATCTGCTGGCGAGCCTGAAGGAGCCTTTTGTTTTTGTGGTGGCGGGGGAGGTGAATGTGGGGAAATCGACCTTCCTGAATGCGCTTTTCGGCCAGGATTTCTCCCGGACGGGGGTGATGCCGACGACGGACAAGATCCTCTTCTTTAAGCACGGCCCGGAGGTGAAGGTGACGCCGATCACGCCCACTTTGGACGAGGTGCAGGCCCCAGCGGACTTTCTGCAGGACTTCCACATCGTGGACACGCCGGGGACGAACTCGATCGAGAACGAGCACCAGGAGATCACGGAGCGCTTTGTGCCTATCGCGGACCTGGTGATCTTCGTTTTCTCGGCGATGAACCCCTGGGGGGCCTCGGCGTGGCAGTTCCTGGAGAAGGTGCACCGGGACTGGATGCGAAATGTGGTCTTTGTGCTCCAGCAGAGCGATCTGCGTAGCCCGGAGGAGGTGCAGGTGATCACAGATTACATGCGGGAGCTGTGCCGGGGCCGCTTTGGCCGGGAGTTCCCGATCTTCCCGATTTCGGCCAAAAAGGCCTTTCTGGCCCGCAGCGGGGGGCTGGACCGGGACAAGCTGCTGGAGGAAAGCGGATTTCTCCCGCTGGAGGCGCATCTCTCCGCCGTGGTGCGGGGCCAGCCGTCGCGGCAAAAAAAGCTCTCCGGCACGATCCATCTCGCCCGGCAGATCCTCGATCAGCTCCACGAACGCACCGTGGCGGTCACGCGTCTCCTGAATCGCCGTGCCTCCCTGCTGACCGAGCTTCTGACCGAGCGAGAGATACAGGTGGACCGCACTTTAAAGAAGGTGCTGCCGGCTCTGGATGCCACGGAAAGGGACTACCACGAGGGCGTGCTGCGTGTGGCTGGCCTCACCAATGACCTCCTCGCCACGCGACGGGCCTTTCAGAAGCCGCCTTCGCCTGAGGATGAGCCGGAGCGCACGCAAAGCCTTGACCACCGCCTCCTCCAAGAACTGCACCAACGCACCGGCGACCGCTGGCGGCAGCTCAGCCTCATGCTGGAGGAGGATGTGCGGCAATACGACCGCTTCATGCGCTCCCAAAGCCGCCAGATCATCACGCTACCCGATCCCCCTGCCCCGGAAACCGAGGGCGAAAGCGAGCTGCGCCGCCGTTTTTCCACGAGAGTGGACTCAGCGCTGCGTCGCTTCGTGCTGGCGCTGGAGCTGGACGAGGATGTGGAGCCGGGCCTGCTCCGTGCCCGGCAGACCGCCCGCTGGCTGCCACGGCTGGCTCCGGGGGTGCTGATCATGACGATCGTCACGGCTTGGCTGGGCGGATGGAAAAACTGGGACGATCTGCTGCCAGCCCTGATCGTGCTCGGCTCCGGGCTGATTCTGATCGGCGTGGTCTATCTGATCACGCAGATGCGCCTGGCGGCCGCCCGCAACGCGATCCTCGATAAGCTGGAGGAATCTACCGCCACCCTCCGCGAGATGCTTTCGGAGCAGCTCAAGGAAGAAGTCACGCACGCTTTTACGAAGTCCCGCGAGACGCTAGAGCCGCTCCAAACTGCCGCGCTACAGACCGAGCAGGACGGTGCCCTTCGTCTGGAACGCCTGCGCCGGCTGGGTGAGTCGCTTGAAGGACTGGAGAAGCAGGTGGCAGGGTGAGGAAGGGGCGGTCAAGGCGGTCAAAACTCGTCAAGGAGAGTCCAGGTGGTGCAAGACTACCTTTTGACCTTCTTGACGCTTTTGACTTCCCTGCCCCGTTCCGAGGCTCAGCCTCCTCACCTCACATAAATGAACTCGCTGCTCATCAGGAGCGTCTGGGCGAGGAGCGCCCAGGCTTGTTGCTCGCGTTTGTCGGGATCGGCTTCGGTGGAAGCGAGCATGCCATCGGCAGCGGTGAGGAAATCACGGCAGCGGCGGAGGTCGGCCTCGGTGGCTTCGCGGGCGTAGGCGAGGCCACAGGCAGCACGGATTCGAGCTTCGAGATCTTCGTGGGTGAACAGGCGCTTCGCCAAAGCCTCGGCGGCTTTTTGTGAGAGATCGCTGTTCATGAGCAGGAGGGCCTGCGGGGAGACGACGCTGCTTTCACGGCGGCCAGTGGACGTGGCGGGATCGGGATAATCGAACTGCTGGAAGAGTTCGTAAAGGTTGTTGCGAATGACAGGCAGATAAAGGGCTCGGCGGGTGCTGCCGTAGGTGGTGAGGTCCTTCGAGGTGTGGTTGAAGACAAACTCGCGGTTGCGGCGCGGGATCGTTTTGCCACCAGTGGCAGCATCAAGTGTGCCGGCGACGTGCAGCAAGGCATCGCGGATCTCCTCGGCCTCCAGCCGACGCACCGGGAAGTGCCACAGGAGTTGGTTTTCGGGATCGGCATCCGGCCTGTGACGCACCTCGCTGCTCTGAAGATAGGTTTTTGAGGTCAAAATGAAGCGATGCATCGCTTTGACACTCCAGCCCTTGTCCGTGAACCAGCGGGCCAGGTAATCGAGAAGCTCGGGATGAGCGGGTTTTTTCCCGAGGAGGCCAAAGTTATCCAAGGAGGAAACGATGCCTTGATTGAAGTGCCAAGTCCAGAGGCGGTTCACCGTCACGCGAGAGGTGAGCGGATGCTCGGGACTGGCCAGCCAGCGGGCGAGTTCGAGGCGACCGCTTTGATCCGGCTTAAAAGCGGGCGGTTTGGTCTTCAGCGAGGCCTGAACGACCTGGATGAAGCCACGCGGCACCGGCTTCCCGAGCGCGAGATGACTGCCGCGGATGTGGAGCGGCAGTTCCTTGAGAATCCTCGGCGAGTCCGTGACGGCGAGAGCGGTTGGCAGATCGGGCAGGTTGCTCTGCACGCTCATCATTTTGTCCTTCATCGCGTTGAGCTTATCAGCGATGGCTTTGGGATAGAGGATGATGGGCTCCGGCGGAAGGGCGAGGAAGCCTTTCGGGTCATCCAGCACTGCCCTGGCCTGATGCAGCAGCGACTCGCTGCCCTTGTCCGCTTTCACATCCTTCAGCGTCGAGGCCTGCTTGAACATCAGCGTGTAGTATTCCCGCAGATGCGAGACGCCGCCGCGAGTGCGCCACGCATCCTGCCAGGGTTTGAAGAAGGGATGCGCTTCATTCGCCGCCAACCACACGCGGCAGTTGAGGAGGATGTGCGGCCTCAGTCCTGCTTTGTCCGCCACCGGACGCACTTGGCTCAAGGTGGGAGCCACGGGCAAGGCGGCCGCGTTCATGAGATAAGCCACCGCTTGAGAGTGGATCTCGTCTTTGAGCTTCTTGTTCGCTTCCGCTTCGAGCTTGGCGATGGCCGCTTTTTGCTCATCGAGCACGCACTCGGCGGCTTTGACATTGGCGAAGGCATCGAAGTCGCCCATCGGTGCCTCAAAGGCCGTGCTCAGAGCGCCGATGCGATCGCTGCTGAAGCTCTCGGTGCTCTTGAAGATGGCGGCGAGGGCGTAGTAGTCCTCATGCGGGATGGGATCGAATTTGTGCTCGTGGCAGCGGGCGCAGCCGAGCGTGAGGCCCATGAAGGCGCGGCCCATGACGTCGATCTGCTCATCGATCACATCCATGCGCAGCTTGTCCTTGTCCGGCTCGGCGAGGACCTTGGCACCGAGATTGAGGAAACCGGTGGCCGTGATGCGACGCTGGCGTATTTCGACATTCTCGGACTTCATGAGATCGCCAGCAAGCTGCTCGATCACGAACTGATCAAAGGGCAGATCATCATTGAAGGCCTTCACGACGTAGTCGCGGTAACGCCACGCGGTGCCCAGCGCGATGTTTTCATCGAGCCCATTCGAGTCGGAGTAACGCGCCACATCCAGCCAGTGGCGGCCCCACTTCTCGCCGTAGGCATGGGACGCGAGGAGGCGGTCGATGAGATTCCTGAGGGCTGATTCTGGATTCCTATTTCTTTCGGCCACAAAGCCCTCAACCTCCACCGGCGTGGGCGGCAGGCCGGTGAGATCAAAGGTGATGCGGCGAATCAACGTGCGTGCATCCGCCTCCGGCGAGAGCTTCAGGCCCTTCTCGGCCAGTTTCGCCGTGATGAAGGCATCAATCGGATTTCCGCCCTCGGCCTGCTTCGGCACCTTTGGTCGCGAAATGGGCGCAAAAGCCCAATGCTTCGCGCCTTCGGCGAGATCGATGGTTCTCGGGCCTCCATGCATCTTCGAGGCCACGACGGCACGCGGATCGGGTGCCCCCATTTTGATCCAGTCTTCGAGCAGTTTGATCTCCTGCGAAGGCAGAGCGCCCTTCGGCGGCATTTGCAGATCCTGATTCTTGTAGTGAACCGATTCAATGAGCAGGCTTTTTTCCGGCTGGCCCGCGATGAGAGCCGGACCGCTATCACCGCCCTTCAAAATGGCCTCGCGGGAATCGAGCGTGAGGCTTCCCTTCGCCTTCCCCTTCTCCGCCGAATGGCATTCGTAGCAGCGGTTGATCAGGATCGGCCGGATGTTTTTCTCAAAGAAGGCCGTCTGATCTGCCGACACCTCTCCCGCGCCCTGGCTGATGCCCGTGGCGAGACTGAAGGCGAGGAAGCTGAAGGCTCCGAGTTTCACAGGAAGGGTTTACGGCCTGCGAGCGGCTTTCTTGCCAAAGGGCGGGCGCAGGCAGGCTGGAGTGGTGGAGTGGTGGAGTGGTGGAGTGATGGAGTGATGGAGTGCGGTACACCGCCTCTCCGAGGCGGATCAGTTCAGTGGAGTATCCTTCCTCCATGCAGGCTAAAGCCCGCATCACTCCAGTCCTCCCGCCCCCTACTTTCACCTTGGCATCCGCCTCGGCTCACGCTTCGATGGCGACCCACCATGAGCACTTCCAAGACCTGGCGAATCGCCGGCATCAATTTCGACCACTTTCACATGGGCGACCTCCTGCGCCAGACCTTCGAGCATCCGAACGCCGAGATCGTGGCCATCTGCGATGAGCAACCGACACGCATGCAAAGCGCCGCGAGAAATTTCGGCCTCTCCGCCGCCCAAGTCTTTACCGATCACCGCGCCTGCCTGGAGCAGACGAAGCCCGACATCGTCATCCTCTGTCCCGCCGCCTCGAAGCATGGCGAGTGGGTGGAAAAGGTCGCCCCCTATGGCACACACATCATCATGGAGAAACCTTTCGCCGGTTCGCTGGCCGAGGCAGATGCCATGATCGCCGCCATGAAGCCCTATGGCAAACTCCTCACCGTGAACTGGCCGCTCGTGTGGGATGCCGGACAGCAGACGGCGCACCGCCTCATCCTCGAAGGCCTCATCGGCGAAGTATGTGAATTTCATCACCATGGTGGCAATCGCGGCCCGCTTTACCACGGAGCCGACAAGATCGAAGTCGAGCCCACCGCCGCCGAAAAAGCCGCGAGCTGGTTTTACAGCGCCGCACAAGGCGGTGGTTCACTGCTCGATTACATGGGCTACGGCACCACGCTCGGCACCTGGCACCTCGGTGGCAAGGTGCCGCTGGAGGTCACCTGCACCTGGAGCACCACACCGGGCATCGAAGTCGATGAACACAGCATCACCGCCATCCGTTACGCCTGCGGCCTGAGCAAAACCGAAACCCGCTGGGGTACCTTCACCGATCCGTGGACGCATCAACCGCAGCCGAAATGTGGCTTTGTGCTCAAAGGCACCGCTGGCACGATCTCCTGCTACGACTACGAGAAAACCCTCCGTGTGCAGACCCGCAGCCGCCCCGAAGTCTATGACGTGCCCGTCGATGTCATCGCCGCGCCGAACCGCAATCCCATCGAGCACGTCATCCACCACCTCGAAACCGGTGCCCCGCTCATCGGCCCCCTCCGCCTCGACATCTCCCGCATCGGCCAGCAGATCGTCGACACCGCGTTTCGGAGTGCCACGGAGAAGAGAACGCTAGAGTTGGTGGGGTAAAACTTCAGCAATCAGAAATCGACATTCAGCAATCGACCTTCCGAGCTTGGCGGAAGACTTGAACCGTAGATTGATGAACTCCGATTGCTGATTGCTGAAGTGAAGAGGACCTTGGGTCAGCCACACTACTTCGCCGGCCTCAAATCAAAGCACACCAGTTTGTCCTTCTGCCGCACGATGAATTTCCCATTCGCGATCGCCGGTGAGGAGCAGCCCAGCGCATCCGTTTTCGCACGGCCGAGCTGCTCGTAGGCGGTGTTCGTGGCCTTCACCATGCGGACGTGCGTGCCGTTGTTCTCATAGACGAGCAGCTTGCCATCGGCGAGCAACGGGGAGGTGATCGTGCTGCTCACCTCGTTCACCACCCACTTCTCCGTGCCGGTGACCAAGTCGATGCACTGATGTTTTTCACCACAGCAGAGGTACACATTGCCCTCGTGAATGATGGGGCTGCCGGTGTAGCGACGCGTCATCCAGAATTTCGACCACGCCGCCTTCGGCTTGCCATCGGCCTGCATTTGGTAGCCCCGCAGGCCCACGCCTTCCGTGCCGCTGTAGAGCACCAGCCAGTCACCGCTCGCCACCGGCGTGCTCTGGCTGCCGCCTTCAGCCGTCCAAAGCAGTTCGCCGTTCTCCGGATTCAGGCCATAGAGCGCGTTGTTGCCGTTGATCACCACCTGCGGCTTGCCGCTCGTCGGCTGCCACCAGGTCGGGCTCGCTGTGTTGCCCTTCGCCAGCTTCTGCTCCCACACGAGCTTGCCGTCGGCCTTGGAGAAGGCCTTCGCCAGGCCCGCGGCCATGTAAACGTGGTCGCCCATGATCAGCGGCGACGCCGCCGGGCCGCTCATGCCGAGCGGTGCGGACCACACGGGCTTCCCATCCTTCTCCTCCACACACACCAGCTCCGTGCTCAGTGCCGCATACACCTTCCCATCCACGATGGCACAGGTGCTCGATGAATTGCGACCGCTCGGCTTGCCCGGCTTCGCGTATTTCCACACCTGCTTGCCCGTCGCCAGATCGAGGCAGAGGATCACATCCTGCGCCACCTTGATCGTGTTCGGCACGGCGGCGATCATCTTCTCCTTCACCTCTGGCGGAAAGGCCTCGGCATCCAGCCACTTGGTGAACTCCGCTGCATTCGCAAACGGCTTCCCCTGCCTGTCGCTCATCTTTTTGAGCCATTCGAGTGCGATGGCATTCTTCCCTGCCTTGAAGCGACTGACGACCCACGAGCCGATGTTGATCTGCTCTTTCTCGTTGAGGTTGTCCTTCACCCACTGGTTCGCCCACTCGTCGAATTTCTCGCCTCGGAGCTTCGGCGCATTCATCCGCGTCTCTTCCAGCTTCTTCTCCAGCTCTGGCGTCGTGCCGCGGAAGTTCAGCGTCTGCATCACCTCCGAATCAATCTCACGCGTCTCCGAGGCCACGCGTTCATGCCACACCACGCTCAGGAAGACTCGCTCGCCACTCACCACCGGGCTGGCATGGCCGCCGTATTCATTGCTCGGGATCATCTCACTCTCCCACACCTTCTTCAAACCTTCCGCCGGAAACGTCTCCGAGATCGGCGTCGTGTCCTGCGATACCCCATTCCTCTCCGGCCCCCGCCATTGATTCCAATCCCCCGCAACGAGCGAGGCAGCGGTGATGACAAACGACAAAGCGGAAAGCAGCGGGGAGAATTTCATGTGACGGGTGAACGCTGAGACTTCAGCGCAAGTTTCAGCGGGCGTTCTTTCGCGGACGATGAAGCCGCTCACCACATTTCAGCGGACGAGGGCGTCAGCGCTCCTTTTTAGATTTCCAGCATGGCACGCGCTTCCGCCTGCACGGCGTCGCGAAGTTTTTTGGGGGAGAGGACCTTCGCGTGGCGGCCGAAGCCGAGCACCCAGCGGGTGATCTCCTCCAGACCGGCCAGCTCGGCGCGGAATTCGATCTCGCTGCCGTCATCCTTGAGCAGGGTGATCTTCTGGCTGCGGTGCCAGCGGCCTTCGGCCACGTAGCGGGCCGCCCAGCCCGTGAGGCGGATGCAGGCCTCAAAGCTCTCCGCCTCCGCGCCATAGCTCCACACGCCAAAGCCGCTGCTGAGGTGATCGCGGATGTTGAAGGAGGCATCCGGCACGAAACGGTTTTTGAGCACCTCCAGGCCGCTGATGCGTTGGAGCGCAAAGGTGCGCCAGTCCCCGCGTGCGAGGTCATGGCCGATGAGATACCAGCCGTTCATCACCTGGCCCACATGGTAAGGCTGCACGCGGCGCTGCTCGCCACGCCCACCGCCGCTCAGCTTGCGGTAGGAGAAGGCCACCTCCTCGCGGTTCAGCGTCGCGTCCAGCAGGGTGGAGAAAAGAGCGGCATCCACCCGCATCACCCCGGCATCCTTCACGGAGCAGGCCGCATGCAGGTCCTGCCATTGGATGGACACGGCCTCCGGGCAGGCCCCGGCGATCTTATTGAGGCTTTCAGCCACTTGCTTGTAAAGCGGTGTGCCGCGCAGCGGCTCCAGCGCCTTCAGCGCCACAAACAGGGCCACCAGTTCGCCACGGGAGAGCTGCATCGGCGCGAACTCGCTCACTGGCCGGGTGAAGTAATAGCCATGCTGCTTGTCGTCATACTCCAGCGGCAGGTTCTTCATCACCTGCAGGTGCGTGATGTCACGCTGGATGCTCTTCGCGGAGACTTCCAGCTCCGCCGCCAGCGTCTGGCAGTTTGGATACTTGCCAGAGGCGATGATGCTGATGATGCGTCCCACCCGCCAGTCCACCGTCCGGCGGACACCGAGGTGCGAAGAACTCTGGAGACGGCTTGAACGAGACAGGGAACGCGGGCGTGACATGGCGGAGAGCTTAAGGATTCTGAAATAAAAAAGCACAAAAAATTCCCGGTGTCAGCCAGCAAGTGTCCCACCCCCTGTGGCAAAATGCAGGCGTCATGAGTCCCAAACCCACCTCCCCTCCGCCTCCCCCACCCGCCGCCCACGTCGAAATCGCCTACATCCTCGACCGCAGCGGCTCCATGAAGCCCATGCAGGAGCCTGCCGTCACCGCCTTCAATGACTTCCTCAAGGCCCAGCTCGAAGTGCCCGGAGAGGCCCGGCTCACCCTCGTGCAGTTTGATGATTGCTACGAAGTGCCCGTGGCCGCCCTGCGGCTGCAGGACGTGCCGCAGCTCACCGCCGCCACCTACAACCCGCGCGGCAGCACCGCCCTGCTGGATGCCATCGGCCGCACCATCCGGGACCTCGACATCCGCCTGCAAAAGCTCCCACCCGCGCAGCAGCCCGCCAAGGTCATCCTCGCCATCTTCACCGACGGGGAAGAAAACGCCTCCCGCGAATACACCGCCAAGCACATCAGCGACCTCATCGCCCTCTACCGCGACACCAAAGGCTGGGAGTTCCTCTTCCTCGCCGCGAACCAGGACGCCATCGCCACCGCTGCGAAGATGAGCATGGCCCACGGCACCGGCGGAAACGTCACCTACACACCCGATGGCATCCGCTCCACCGGCAAGGCACTGGCCCGCAAGGTGCGCGCCTCCCGCCTCAAAGCCACCGGCCAGATGGACGCCGCCTCCGTCGCCGATGAAGCCATGAGCCTCGATGAAGTCCTGCGGCAGGAGGAAGAGAAGTAGTCCGCGATTCCGCTCGCGGTCAGTCGTCAGGCCTGCCCGCCATGCTGCGCGAAGCGCTGCAGGCGGGGGGCAGTTTTAAAAATCACGCATCATGAAACAAACACACCCACTTGAAGCACTGTTCGGCCTCTGCCTGCTCGCGGCGGTGGTCGCGATTCTTGCCGGACTGATGGCGCTGGCCGTGCTGCTGGCCCTGGCCGCCCTCGGCAGCGTTTGGCGACGGAGCGTAAGCCAGCATGCGGCCTCCATTCCGCCACGTCCCACCGTTACCTACCTGCCCGCCCCCATGCCGGAGGAGCCGCTCATCCGCCTGGAGCGCGGCCAAACCGCCACCCTCCCCTGGCCGCATCCGCTTCAGATCCTTCTGCCTCAAGGAACTCACCTGCAAATCCTCGAAGCCACCCCGGAGCGTGTCCGCGTGATGGCCATTTGAAGTCATGCACCACATATCAGCCACATTCTGATTGTATAAAAAAGCCACTTCTGCCAGCATGGAAAAATCCGGCAACCCATTAGTGAATCGCACCATGCCCGCCTATGCCCACACCAAGACCCGGCCCGATGGCAGCCCGGCTCCCGAAAGCGAATGGGAGCCGCTGGAGAGGCATCTGCAGGAGGTGGCGAAGCTGGCCGGTGAGTTTGCCGATGCCTTCGGAGCCAAGGAATGGGGCTACCTCGCCGGGCTGTGGCATGATCTGGGGAAGTATTGGCGGGAGGAGGGGCAGCCATGAACTTCTTCGCTCGCCCCAAACAGCCTCTGGCAGTTCATCTTGCCAATGTCGCGCATATTGCTTCGGCCTTTGGTCAACACTTTGGCCTCGGGAATGAAGCCGCACTCGCTGGCTGGTTGCATGATCTCGGCAAATACCGGTCTGAGTTTCAAGATTACCTGAACGGGCTTCGCTCATCCAGTCCTGAGACCCAACACGCGGCCTACGGCGCAGTGTGGGCTTTCGAGCGTCAACAGCTTCTCCAAGCGTTCGTTGTTGCCGGGCATCACTCCGGCTTGCATGACATCGCGGAATTGCAGGCCATCTCAGCGAAGCAAGTTCTTGGTCTCCCTTCAGCACTCGTCAATTCGATTGAGCGCCATCTTGCAGAATGTCCGCCGCTGGAACCTCTGCCGGAGCCCGACTTCATCGTCAGTGGTGCTACAAGTGATGATCAAAGCATGCGCACCGACATGGCTGTGAGGATGCTTTTTTCCTGCCTCATCGATGCTGACCGGCTCGATTCCGCAAGCTGGCCGAGCACGCCAGCTCCCGACATGCCGCTTAATGCTGATGCTTTGCTGGCACGGGTGGAGGCTGAGCGAAGGCGCAAGGCTGACGCTGCACCAGACGGCCCACTGAAGACGCGCCGCAATGCCGTTTTCGATGCCTGTGTTGAGAAGGGAGTAATGCACCAAGGGTTCTTTTCACTGACCGTTCCTACCGGCGGCGGCAAGACTCTCAGTGCGATGGCCTTCGCTCTTGCTCATGCACGCCAACATCACTTGCGCAGAGTGATCGTGGTCATTCCCTATCTCTCGATCATCGAGCAGAATGCCGCCGAGTATAGCCGTGTGCTCGGGCGTGACGTCGTATTGGAGAATCATTCCGCCGTAAAGCCGCGCATGGATGCCAACGACGAGGAAAGAGACGCGCTTGAACTTGCGGCGGAGAATTGGGACTCACCTGTGGTTGTTACAACATCGGTTCAATTCATCGAATCTCTTCTATCCGCACAGCCTTCGCGGTGCCGGAAGCTCCATCGCATCGCGCATTCGGTGGTCATCTTTGATGAAGTGCAGACCATGCCCTCACACCTGCTTGCGCCGGTCTTCAGTGTGTTTCGGGAGTTGGTCCGGCAGTATGGTGTGTCCTTCGTGTTCAGCTCGGCCACGCAGCCCGCGTTTCTGAAATCATCGTCGCTACCAGATGGATTCACCGCTGGAGAACTGCGGCCCATCATTGACGATCCGGCGCAGCTCTTCCGCGATCTGCGCCGTGTGGATTACCACCTCCCCGCGAAGGATGCTTCAATCGACTGGCCTCATCTCGCGGCTCAAATGACCACGCCTGAGCATTCGCAGTCTCTTTGCGTGGTGAACCTCACAGCCCATGCAGCCACCTTGTGGGATCGTCTGCGAAGCGCCCTGCCAGAATCTCAGCATAAGACCTTGTTCCATCTTTCTTCTGCCATGTGCGCTGCGCATCGCCTGCGCGTCATCCAGCTCATCCGGTGGCTCCTGCGCAACGGCCATCCGTGCCGTGTGGTGTCCACGCAGCTCATCGAGGCAGGTGTTGATGTCGATTTCCCCATCGTATGGCGTGCGCTCGGCCCGCTGGATTCCATTGTGCAAACCGCCGGGCGCTGCAATCGCGAGGGCCGTTTTGAACGCGGTGAGGTAAATGTCTTCCGCCCTGCGGAGCACAAAATCCCAGGCGGAGTGTATCGTGCCGCCACGGAACAGGCTTCCGTCGCTGTGGCACGGTTTACCGATCTTGAGACAGCGGAGGAATCGCTCGCCACCGATCCTTCGATCTTCACGGCCTACTTCCACAGCCTCTACAGCGTCATCACAACGGACCGCAAGATTGACGGTACCACCATCCAGGAAGATCGCCTTGAGTTGAAGTTCCGCACTGTCGGCGAGAAGGCCAAGGTTATCGACAATGAAGGCCAGCCCGTGATTGCGCCCTTCGGTGCTGGCAAGCGCATCGTCCAGGCCATCCGCGAACGGCAAACCGCGCCCGGAGAACCTCGCTTTACCCGCGACGATATGCGCCGCCTCCAGCGCTACACGGTCAATGTGCGGCAACGTAACTTTGACGAGCTGCTCCATCTGCAACTCATCAAGCCCCTCCTGCCTAATCTCAACATCCATGTCCTTGATCCTTCCTGCTACCACACGCAGCTTGGCCTCGTCATGCCCGGCAATCTTCCCATCCAAGACATGATCGTCTGAGGACGATCTCAATCAGCAATCTCCGATCTCAAATGCCAGCCAACCTTGTCACTCTCCGCGTCTGGGGAGACTTCGCCTGCTTCACTCGCCCCGAGATGAAAGTGGAGCGTGTCTCCTATCCACTCATCACGCCATCCGCTGCACGCGGTGTGCTGGAGGCCGTTTTCTGGGAGCCGCAAATGCTCTTCTGGATCGACTCCATCCGCGTCGTTCGTCGCGGACAATGGATTAGCATCCGGCGCAATGAAGTTACCAAGGTCATCAGCCTTGGCGATGCCAGCACCTGGATGAGCGCCCCGGAGAAAACCAAAACTATCGCCGCTGGCGGCGGCGCGGGCGATGGCACCCAGCGCAACATGCTTGCCCTCTCCGGTGTGGAATACCTCATCACCGCCGAAATTCGCCTTTCCTCACTTGCCCAGCCACCGCGCGACAACCTTGGCAAATACACCGATGAGTTCCGCCGCCGCGCAAAGTCTGGCAAATGTCATCACCGCCCCGGCCTCGGCATGAGGGAGTTCGCCGCCGACTTTGAATGGGAGGATGATCCGCAGGCCGCGCTGGTGCGACGTCGCGCGGAACACTCCGCAGCGGGCGAGGAAACCTTCCCTTGGAGTGAAGACCTCGGCCTCATGCTCTACGATGTGTTTGCCCCTGCCTCTCGTGCGACAGGCTTCCAATGGCTGAATGCGGACGAGAGCATTGCAGCCACCGCAGCCTTTGAGCAGACTCTCACCGGTATCGCCAAGGGCGAGGCTATCAAGCACCGCAAAACCTACGCTGCCAATCCGCTGCGCCACACACGCGGCCAGCTCGCCGCACCACAGCCCAGCTTCTTCCGCGCCGCCATTCGCGACTCCCTGATGGACTGCCATCCCGAGCGCATCCGCATTCTCACCACCAATTCCCAAGGAGCCTGACCCATGCTGCTGAAAGCACTCCATGATTTCGCCCATCGGCGTGACTTGCTGAAAGACCTCGCCTTCGCTGAAAAGCCCGTGCGTTGGATCATCGAACTCGATGAAAAGGGCAACTTGCTTGGCTCTGGGCCTGTGCAGACGGGGGACGGCAAGCGCGGAAAGGAGCTGTCTTGTCCCAGACTCCTTTCGGATTCGAATTCTGGGACTGTCGCAGGTTTCATGGTTGAGGCCGTTGACGGAATGTTTGCACTCAGCCCCAATCCACAAAAACCAAAGAGCGCAGTCAAGCTCGCAGCCAAGACTGCACATTTTTGGCAGCAAATAGAAGACTGCCAAAAGGCGACCGGCAATGAGGAACTGAAGGCGGTGATTACATTTGGACAGTCGATCAAAGAGGGCGTGCCATTCCTGAAGGCTGAGTCGAACGGCTACACATTGACAACTGCGGCAGGTCAATTGGTCAAGGTGGGGAACGATGACTTTTCCTTCTCCGTCGGAGGGAAGCTCATTCTCGAAATGAATGATTTGCAGGCATATTGGAAATCGGTTTTCAGTCAGGGCCAAAGCGACGATGACGAACCCAATGAAGCAGAGGAGGCTGATTGCGATACGGGACTCAGGGAATTCGGGGTATGCCTTATTTCGGGAGATCCTTGCAGTGAACTTGCCAGAACCCATGTGCCTAAAATTAGAGGCGTTCCCGGTGCTCAGGGAAGCGGCGCAAAAATTGTAAGTTTTGATAAAGCCTCATTGAGCTACTCATCATATGGGCGCAATCAGAGCTACAATGCTCCGGTGTCCATCGCTGCATCTGTCGCATATTGTGTCGGCCTAAACTGGATGCTGAAACGTCCTGATTTTCACGTCAAGGTTGGCTCGGCGTGTGTCGTCTTCTGGGCGAGAGCAAACGCGCAAGCATCGAGCTTATTCGCAGGCTTCCTCAACCAACCAAGGCCGGAAACAGTGAGGAAGTTTCTTGTCTCCCCGTGGGCTGGCATTGAACGTGACTTGGCGAAAAGCGATGAGTTTTATGCCGTCACTCTGAGCGGCAACTCAGGCCGGATTGTTGTGAAGCATTGGCTTCAGGAGCCTCTCGAATCTGCTATAGACAATTTACATCAGTGGTTCGTTGACCTTGATCTCATGGTACCACTTCGTCCCGAGGGAAAGCTAAACAAAGGAAAGACGAAGGAAGACACCACGGAATACAACCCGCTCTCCATCTACTGGCTGAGCCGGGCGACATTGAGCGACCAAGCAGCGAAGAAGCTTGAAAAGAAACTCCCTCCAAATGTGCCGGCCCAGCTCTACAGCGCCGCTATCGAAGGCACCGCTCCACCCATCGCCTTGCTCAAGCTGTTGCTCAATCAACTGCATTCCAAGATCGTGAAGGACGAGAACTACCGTGTCATCTGGGACGAGAGCCGCTTTGCCTTGCTCAAACTCCTCATCAACCGCCACCACCGAACCCGCAACGAACCCAACATGGAACTCGCACCACAGCTCGCTGAAACCTCCGACCCCGCCTACAACTGCGGGCGTTTGCTCTCTGTCTTCGATGCCCTGCAACGCGCCGCGCACCGTGCGGAAGCGGGCGGCGGCTCAAAGCTCAATACCACATTGGCCGAGCGCTACTTCGGCGCGGCCTCATCGAATCCGAATGGCGCTTTCTCACTGATGTGGCGGCTGCACATGCACCATCTTAAAAAACTCCGGCAGAAAGGCGAAAAAGGCCAGCGTGCTGCCGCTGGCTACCAGCGCAGCATTATGAACATCTGCCGCCACTTTACCGCGCTGAAGCCCTGTTGCAGTCCGCAATTTCCTCGCGTCTTCACCCTCGTTCAGCAAGGCCGTTTTGCCCTCGGCTACTACCAGCAGGAAGCGCACCGAGCCGAACAAATCCGGCTCTGGAAAGAGCGCCAAGCAGCCGCAGGCAAGACCGACGACATTGATGCTGACGAACCTGATCTCGCCCCCCCTCTCACCGAAGAATAGCAATCCTAAATCACCACTCAACACCCCACTCCTATGAACAACGACATCCTCACCAATCGTCACGACTTCCTCCTCCTGTTTGAAGTCACCAATGGCAATCCCAATGGTGACCCCGACGCAGGCAATATGCCCCGCCTCGACCCCAACACCAATCGCGGCATCATCACCGATGTCTGCACCAAGCGGAAGGTGAGGAACTTCGTTGAGGAGTTCGCTCCACCGCCCGCAAACGGGCAAGAGAACCGCATCTTCGTGCGCCAAGGTGCGGTCCTAAACGAACTTATTGATGAGGCGGCCCCCGAGGCTTCCAAGACTGCCAAGGCCGACAAGAACCGCGATGAATGGGAGCGCACCGCTTTGACTTGGCTGTGCAACCGCTACTTCGATTTGCGTGCCTTTGGTGCAGTGCTTTCCACTGGCAACAAAGTCTTCAAAGGCTCTGCCTACGGGCAAGTTCGCGGCCCCGTGCAATTCACGTTCGCTCAGTCATTCCACCCAATCACTCCTCTTGAAATCAGCATCACCCGCTGTGCCGCGACCAATGAAAAGGAAAAGAAGGACGGCGAAGAAGCAGGGGCCAGCGGTAGCGGCAACAACCGCACCATGGGCAACAAGCACATCGTCCCCTACGCGCTCTATGCGGCCAAGGGCTACGTCTCACCAGCCTTCGCGGAGAAGACCGGCTTCACCAATGCCGACCTCGCGCTGTTGTTTGAAGCGCTGCTGCACATGTTCGAGAACGACCGCTCGGCCGCGCGCGGCGAGATGATCGTGCGCGGCCTTTATGACTTTGAGCACGTTGGCACGCAGCATGAAAACAACGTCGCACAGAACCGTCGCGAGAGCCGCCTCGGCTGCGCTCATGCCCACACGCTCTTTGAAGGCATCACGGTTAGTCTGAGCGACGCGGCCAAAGCCGCTGGCAAAGACTTCCCGGAATCATTCGCCGACTACACGGTGAATAATTCATGGACACCTGAAACAATCCCCGCGGGCGTCCGGCTGCATTCGCGGCACAAGCATGGAGGGGATTCTATCATCGAAAGGAAACCAAATGGTTAACTAACACCTCTTAGGACACTGAGCGGACTACCTTTTGCTCATGACCGAATACCACTTCCGAATCCAATACGCCGACTTCACCGCCGAGATCGTGCTCGGCGATCAGTGGTCGCTCTACGACCTGGCGGAGTTCATCATCCAGACGGTGGGCTTTGATTTCGATAATGCCTTTGAGTTTGGTGACAACGTGAAGGACCCGTATCAGAGCCAGGAGCGCTACACGCTCTTTGCGGACACCGGGGATGCGGATGATCCCGACGAGCCGGGGGTGAAGGAGACGCTGGTTTCCGAGGTGTTCCGCCCAAAGCGGAAGATGGTCTTCCTCTTTGACTATGGCGATGACTGGTTCTTCCCCATCACCTGCACAGCGGTGACGCCTTCGGACAAGAAGCGGCGTTTCCGCCGGGTGCTCTCCACCACCGGCACGCCGCCCGTGCAGTATGAATCTCCTGATGAGTGACGCCACGCCTGCCTGATCACGCGGGACGGTGGCGGCTACTTTACGATTTCCCTTTTCCCAACTGCCGCTATCCTATGAACCATGACCGCGAAGGAAAACATCACCCGCTGGCGCAGCCTGACGCCGGAGGAGAAGCTGCGCCGCCGCTGGGAAGCGATTCCCACGAATGTGGCGCGGAGCATGGCCTTCGAGCGGGAACCGGTGGAGGTGGCCCGGATTCGCGAGACACTCGCCCAGATCACGCCACCCGCTTTATTGAAACCACGCATGGCACCCTGAGCTATGCGGAGCTAGCTCCCCTACTGGCTGATCGTGTGACGGTGGTGGAGGCTGCCATCCAGTCGGGTGACTTTGCGGAGCACGCGCTGGATGAATGGCTGCTGTTGGATCTGCACCAGCGCATCTGTGGTGATCTGGTGCCTGACTGGGCGGGAAAGTGGCGGGACATCGAGGTCACGGTGGGACGTCTGAAGCCAGCGCTACCCTTTCAACTGCCCGTGCTGATGCGGGACTACGGGCTGGACCTTCAGGCTCGGTTGCCTGCGGCTGTTTCGGGCGCAGAGGAGTCGCTGATGGAGTTCCTTGCCTTTGCGGAAGGGCGCTTCCTGACGATTCATCCCTTCAGGGATTTTAACGGGCGAACCATTCGTCTGCTGCTGACGGAATTGCTGCGGCGTCTGGACCTGCCTCTGGTGACTCTGGCTCCCGAGAGTGAGACGGAACGCGCGACCTATTTTCTAGCCCTGGAGGCAGCAGATCAATGCGACTGGCAGCCGCTCATGGCGGTATGGAACGCCCGCCTCACCACCTCGGAACAAGACTGAGAACTACCTTTCCCCAATTCGTCATTCGTCATTCGTCATTCGTCATTCGTCATTCGTCATTCGTCATTCGTCATTCGTCATTCGTCATTCGTCATTCGTCATTTCCACCGTGGACCTTCTCCCCATCTCGGCACTCAACCACTTGCTCTACTGCGAGCGGC
>CANGYJ010000013.1 GCA_947458455.1 Verrucomicrobiaceae bacterium
GAGCGAAGGCCTCAACAGCCGCATCCAGGCGATCAAAAGCGCCGCGAGAGGCTTCCGCTCATTCGCCAACTACCGCACACGCATCCTCTTTCACTGCGGTAGGCTTGATCTCAAGCCCTCCCCCGCCCACTAAAACCCGCGAAGAACCTGTTTATAGCCTCGTGCAGGACCCGCACGATGCCGATGACATCCTCCAGCAGACGAAAATGATCCTCTGGCGCTGCTTTGACCAATTCGAGACCGGCACTCATTTCCTGGCCTGGGCGCGGAAGACGGCTTTTCATCAGGTGCTCACCTATCGTCGGCAAAAGAAGCGTGAGGCCATGCCGCTGAGTGATGATATTCTCGAACTGCTTCACGATGAGGTGGCCAAGCTCAACGACACCTCGGACCGTCGGCGATATGCGCTGCGGTCCTGCGTGGCGAAGCTGCCTGTGGCCCACCGGCAGCTCGTGGCGCTGCGTTACTATGAGGACATGGAGATCGAAGGCGTGGCGGAGCGCATCCGCAGCACCGCCGGAGCCGTCTATCGTGCTCTCAGCCGTGTCCGCATGAATTTGCTGACCTGTGTGGAGAAGGAACTCAAACTGGAAGGAGCTGGAGCATGAAACCCACTGATCAATTTCGCCTGCTGGAACTGTCCGAACGCTACGCGGACCAAAAACTCACGGCGGAGGAAATCGCCGCGCTCGAAAGCGAGCTGCGCGAGTCCACCGAGTCGCGTGCTTTCTTTGCCAAGGCGTTGCATCAGCGGGCGGAGCTTTGCTTTGATGACTCATGGCATGCGCAAGCTGCGGCGGAAGAGAAGGTCACCTCGCGGCCGGTGTGGTGGCGATATGCCGTCACCGCTGCGGCGGCGGCCTGCGTGACGTTTGGCTTTGTCTGGCTGCAAACCAGCCGGGATGGCAGCGTGGCCACGCTGGTGCGTGCTCAGCAGTGCCAGTGGGCTGGCAGCAGCCTGCCGACGGTGGAAGGGGCTCGCTTGAAGCCCGGCATGCTCGATTTGATCGAAGGTCTCGCCGTGCTGCGATTCGACAGCGGCGCGGAACTCGTCCTCGAAGCCCCGGCGACGGTCGAGGTGCTCGATGCGATGAATTGCAAACTGCGTCGCGGCACGCTCGTGGCGGAGGTGCCGCCTCAAGCCAAGGGTTTCAGCATCGACACCAAAGACGCGAAGGTCATCGACTGGGGCACGAAATTCGGCGTCAGCGCTGATGACGATGGCAAGTACATGGTGCGTGTGATTGAAGGCCTCGTTGAGGTAGAGGACAAACACTCACCCGGTTCCCAAAAGCTCGAAAAAGGCCAGGGCGTCGATCGTGGCTGGACACGCAGTCAGCTCCAACCTGCCGTTGGAGACATGCCTGAGCCCAGCCGCTGGCAGCCCGCGACCGTCATGGATGCCGGCGATGGCTGGCAGGCCATTACCACCGCGTTTGGTCGCGGCCGCGACAGCTACATCCAGTCCGGCTCGAAGCCCACGCCGGAGTTTGGCAAGCATCCCTTCGTCCGTGTGAAGTGGACCACGCGGAAGCTGGAGCTGAACCGCAAAGGCTATCTGGCCTTCGACTTGAGCCAGTTCTCCGGCCGCCAGATCGAGGACGCGGAACTCGTGCTCACCATTGAGCCTAGCGAGCTCGGCTTTGCCAGCTTCGTGCCGGACAGCACTTTCGCCGTGTATGGCGTGATCGACGAAAAAGAAGACACCTGGGCCGAGGGCGACCTCTCCTGGCAAAACGCTCCGGCGCATGATCCATCGCAAGCCACCTTCAACATGCCGGTGGCATCCAAAGTGAAGCTCCTCGGCAAGTTTGAGATCGCCCAAGGCATCAATCGCGGCACACGCCAGCTTCGCGGCAAGGCCCTCGCCGACTTCCTCGCTGCGGACACCAATCAAATCGCCACGATCATCCTCTGCCGCGAAACCGACGAGACTGCCGACAGCGGCCTCGTGCATGCCTTTGCCACCAAAGAGAACGGCACACGCTCCGCACCGGTGCTTCGCGTGAAGTTGAAGTGAGTGATGGGGCTTACGCCGCCGCCTTCCGGGCCTCGGTGATGAGGTTCATGAAAAGCTCACGCTGCTCGGCCAGCGCGGCCACGATGTCGCCATCGGGGAGTTTGGCGGCTTCGAGGCAGACGTGGCCTTCGTAATCCGCCTCGACGAGCAGCTTGGCGAGCTTTGCGAAGGGATAATTCGGCGTGAGGCTCACCCCGCGGATGTGCGTGGTGTGACCGAGGCGGTCTTTGACCATCGCGAAGTTCGCCTCGATGCCCGCGCCTTCGAGATCGGTGTCGTTCGAGTTCCAGCAGACGCGGACGTTTTGCGCATCGGCACAGGCATCCATGATCGTTTTGATGTTCGGCAGCAGGGAGGTGTCCTTGCCATGCACTTCGAGGCGGATCTCCTGGCCAAAGCCGAGGGCATGATCACCGAGTTCCGCGAGCGCTTTGCCGATCTGCACGAGCGTTTTCTCGGTAGGCACATCCTTAGGCAGGGCGTTTGGCTTCACTTTCACGCCGGTACCGCCGATGTCGTGGCTGAGTTTGATGAAGGCCTTCGCGCCGTCGATGTTCTTGCGCACCTCGTCGGCATTGGCGGAATGGAATTCGAAGTTCGTGCCCATGCCGAGCAGCTTCACCGGAGCATCTTCAAACTGGCGGCGCACTTCCGCTCGCTGCGCCGGGGTGAGATCGGGCGTGACGTTGTGCTTGTGCTCCACACGCAGCTCCACGCCGCTCACTTTGGCGGTGGTGCAGTTCTGGATGATCGTGGGAATATCCCAATCTTTGCCCCATTGGTAGGTCACCAGACCGAATTGGATGTTCTCGCCGAGGTAGGAGAGCTTCGCGTCTTGGGCGAAGGCGGAGGCGGCGCTGGCACCGAGGAGGGCGGAGAGGAAATGGCGGCGGTTGTTCATGGCGACTGATATGCTGAGACATCCGACACGCGAAGTCGATGCCTGAATTTGCCATTTCAGCCTTCGACATCGCTGATTCCGCGTCCACGCTTTCGCCCGAAATCTCGAACCGCTCCCGCCGCCATGCTCCAGACTCTCGATGTTGCCCTCGGGCTTTCGTTCATCTTCTTCCTCTTCAGCGTCCTCGTCTCGACCACGAGCGAGATGATCCTCTCGTGGTCAAACGCCCGTGGAAAGATGCTCTGGAAGGCCATCTCCCATCTGCTGCCCCAGAGCACGCATGGAAAAGACACGCTGCCCTTGCAGGAGTTTGTGGCGCATCCGCTCATGACGGCGATGCATCGCCACAACTCCGCCGATGCCAACGTGGCGAAAGATTTCCCCTCCTACATGTCGAACTCGCAGTTCAGCCAGGTGCTCATGGATCTGCTGGAGACCAAAGGCACCGCTGAAAAGGCCGAGACACGCTGGCATCTCGTCCAGAGCGGCATCCAAGCGCTGCCTGAGGCCGCGAAGGGTCCGCTCATGGCCCTCAGTCGCGATGCCGAGCGAAACCTCCTTCCCGGCCAGGAGCCGATGAGCGTCTTCCAATGCCTCGCCGGGCAATGGTTTGACTCCATGATGGACCGCACCACCGGCTGGTACAAGCGCCTCACCCAGGCGTGGAATTTCGGCGTGGGTCTCGTACTCGCGGTGGCCTGCAATTTGAACGTCATGGCCATGACGCGGGCGCTTTCCACCAATGATGAACTGCGGGCCGCCTTCGTGCAGAAGGCCGAGGCCTCCGTGAAAGCGCAGTCGGATCTCGCCGCTCGCATGGGGGTGGAGGAGTCCAAAGGCGCCCGAGCCGTGTTTGATGAGGCCGTCACAGAACTCGCCACTGCCGGGTTCCCGGTCGGCTGGAACCAAACTACCGCCACGGCCTGGGCGCAGCATCCCATCAGCACTCTCTTTGAAAGCCTCCTCGGCTGGCTCATGGCCGGCGCGGCTGCGGCGCTCGGGGCACAGTTCTGGTTCGATCTCATGAAAAAGATCATCAACATGCGTGGCACCGGCTCACGGCCTGAGGCTGGACCCAATATGCCTCTTGGTGATGTGGGCATGCCTGGCCCCATTCCGCCTGCCGGTTACATCGTCGATGAGACGCCCCCACGGCAGGGCTAGGCCGGGTGACAAAACTTCCGGTTGCCAATTCCCAAAAAGCGGCGAAAAAGCGCCCGGTCACGTTAACCTGATAAAGGCTTAGTTCTGTGGTTCATCAGGTTGATGCTTGAGGTTCCGCACTGCAAACCAAGCTCGAGGCAGGAGACGGACGCTCAATACTCAGCTAGTCATGAACACCAAAATGTATGTGGGCAATCTGCCCTTCACAGCCACTCAGGAGGACATCCAAGCCCTCTTTTCTCAATTCGGCGCCGTGACCGACGTCTTCCTTCCTATGGATCGCGTCACCGGTCGTCCTCGCGGCTTTGCCTTCGTCACCATGGGTACGCCCGAGGAAATGACGGCAGCCATCAACGGCCTCAACGGCCAGGACTTCGGCGGTCGCAAGCTCGGCATCAATGAGGCTCGTCCCAAGGAAGAACGCCCCGGCGGCTTCGGTGGTGGTGGCGGCGGTGGCGGTGGCCGTGGCGGCTACGGTGGTGGCGGCGGCGGCGGCGGTGGCCGTGGCGGCTACGGTGGTGGCGGCGGCGGCGGTGGCCGTGGCGGCTACGGTGGCGGCGGCGGCGGTGGCAAAGGCGGTTACGGTGGTGGCGGCGGCGGCGGTGGCCGTGGCGGCTACAGCCGTGGTAATCGCGACGGCTTCGGCGAAGAAGGCGGCGGCGGCTACTAATCCCCACACAAAACTTTTCACAGCGGCATCCCGGAAACGGGATGCCGTTTTTTATTTCACCATGCCCGCCGTGATCCAGCCGCCGCTGATGTCCCTCGCATCAAAACCGTGCTGCATGAGCAGCCGCACCGCGTAGTAGGCTCGCTGGCCGACACCGCAATAGACATGCACGGGCTTCCCGGCGGGCAGTTCGTTCATTCGAGAACGCAGATCGTTCAGCGGGATGTTCATCGCACCCGCCGCGTGGCCTTCGGCGAACTCATCATCGTCACGCACATCGAGCAGGAAGGCATCGGTCGGCAAGGTGCTCCATTGCGAAAGAGGCAGATTACCACGCAGATGATTCGCGGCGATGAAGCCCGCGTAATTCAACGCATCCTTCGCCGCGCCGAATTGTGGGGCGTAGCACAGCTCTGCCTCTTCGAGATCGAAGACGGTGCCGTTTTTTTGGATCAAAGCGGAGACGACATCGACCTTGCGGGCCACATCGGTCGTGCCGACCGCCTGCAAGCCGAGGATGCGGCCATCGGGCTTCGAAAAGAGCAGCTTCAAATGCAGCGTCTGCGCTCCGGGATAGTAACCGACGTGGTGCTTCGGATGCAGATACACCTTTTCGTAGTTTGAGATGCCTGCGCGTTGCAGTGACTTCTCGGTGGCACCGGTTTGCGCCACGGCGAGGTCAAAAAGGCCGCAAATCGCCGTGCCCTGCACGCCACGGAAGGAACTCTCGCGACCCGCGATGACATCCGCTGCGATGCGGCCCTGGCGATTCGCCGGACCAGCGAGAGCGAGCAGGATGTCGGTATCGGTGAGCAGATCATGCACCTCCACCGCATCGCCGATGGCAAAGATCGCCGGATCACTCGTGCGCATCTGCGCATCCACGGAAATGCCGCCGCGTTTGCCCAGCGTGAGGCCTGCGGCCTTCGCGAGCGAGGTCTCGGGCCTCACACCGAGGCCGAGAATGACGAGATCGGTTTCGAGCGTGTCATTCACGACGAGTTTGTCTCCACGCTGCGTGACGCCAGTGAGCGGTGTGTTGAGTTGGAGCTGGATGCCGTGCTTTTCGAGGTGCGTGTGCAAAGGAGCGACCATCTCCGCATCCATCGAGATCATGACCTGCGGCCCGTTTTGCACCAACGTGACCTCCAGACCGAGGTGGCGGAGGTTTTCGGCCATTTCGAGGCCGATGAAGCCGCCACCGGCCACGACGGCATGCTTCGCCTTCGTCTTCGCGATCCAGCCGAGAATCTCCCGCGTGTCGGGAATGCTGCGCACGGTGAAAACACCGGGCAGATCGAGTCCAGGTAGTTCCGGCCTAAACGGAGCGGCTCCAGGCGAAAGCACGAGCGAGTCGTAAGGGGCATCAAACGTCTCGCCAGTTAGCAGATTCTTCACCGTGACCGTTTTGGCCTCACGCTGGATGGAAACGACCTCATGATGCACCTGAACGCCGATGCGAAAGCGATCATGAAACAACTGCGGCGAAGCGAGCAGCAGACTCGCCTCATTCGGGATCACCCCGCCGACGTGATAAGGCAGCCCGCAGTTCGCAAAGCTCACAAAGGGGCCGCGATCATAGATGGTGATGCTCGCCCGTTCGTCGAGACGGCGCAGCCGCGTGGCGCAGGAGGCTCCACCCGCCACACCACCGACGATGATGACTTTTTGAGGTTTTTTCATGATTTAGGAGCAGCAGGAGGTTTTCGAGCACGAAGCGCCATCGACGCGATTCCAGGGCATTTTGGCCAAAACCATCGCCAAACCGCAAAAGCCGCTCAAACCGGCAAACATCAGGCCCGCGCCGAAAAACATGCAGAGATAGATCCAGCGTGGATCGACATAGACGGTGAGCAGCGAACCCAGCAGCACAAAGAAGCCGATGGTGATCTGCACCTGACGCATCAGCGGCATCACCGCTTTGGAACCCGTGGCACAGGGCAATCCGGCCGATTTCCAGGCGAGGATGCCACCTTCGAGATTCCGCACATCGCTGAAGCCGAGGGCGCGGAGTTTGTCAGCCGCTGCGGCACCGCGTTTCCCGGCCTGGCACATGACCATGACGGGCTTGGATTTGTCCAGCTCACCGCAGCGGGCTTCAACCTGGCCCAGCGGCAGCAGCTTTGCGCCGGAGACGTGGGATTCAGCGTGCTCGACCGGCTCACGCACGTCGATGAGCTGGCAGCCGCCCGCTTCGAGAGCGGCGGCGAGTTCGCGGGGGAGGATGCAGGCATCAGTTTTCATTGGAGTTCAGGCTTGGGGTTGGATAATTTGAATCAACAATTTTGCTGTATCGCTATATGGCGATATAAAGTCAAGCACCACGACAAGCCATGCCCAAAAAAGCCCCATCCAAGCCTGCCTCCACCGCGAAACAGCTCCCTGCTGCCGCGCTGGAGCTCATCGCCCACCGCTTCCGCGCCTTGTCCGAACCGGTGCGGCTGAAACTTCTCAGTGCCCTCATGCAGGGCGAAAAGAACGTGACCCAGCTCGTCGAAGCCGCCGGCACCGGCCAAGCGAACGTCTCGAAGCATCTCGCCATCCTCAAACAAGCCGGAATGATCGCCACCAAGCGCGAAGGCCTTTCCACGCTCTGCTCCATTTCGGATCCCGCCATCTTCCAGCTCTGCGAGATCATGTGTGCCAAACTGAAGGACGAGCATGCACAACGTTCCAAGCACCTGGAGGGCCTGTGAAGATGATTTGGGCGTTCGTCATTGTGGTCGCCATCGTCGTGGGCTGGTTTGCCTTCGAAGGCACCTGGGATCGCCGACTATTCACCGAAGGCTGCCGCAATCTCAGCGCCAGCGAAGCCAAGGCATGGCTGCGCGAGCATCCCGAGACGCAGGTGCTCGACGTGCGCTCGAAAGGTGAGTATGACGGCGGTGCTTTGCCGAAGGCCGTGAACATCTCCCTCGGTGATCAGGCATTTGCTTCGAAGGTCGGTACACTCGACAAAGAAAAGCCGGTGCTGGTCTATTGCGCCGGAGGTTTTCGCAGTCGCAAGGCGGTCGCGAAGCTCAAGGAACTCGGCTTCAAAAACATCCAGCACATCCACCGTGGCTACATGTCTTGGAAGCCGGATTCTTCTGGCTAACGAAAAAACTTCTAATGTACAAGATGCGCGTCCGTTATATCGGCGCACATGCCCGCCAAACGCAAGACCACCATCCCGGAAGCCAGCCCCGAGGCCATTAATGAGAACCTCGGGAAGCGGGTGAAGAAGCTCCGTGGAGATCGCGGCTGGTCGTTGGAAGAGCTGGCGAACGTCAGCGGCGTGAGCCGCAGCATGCTCAGCGAGATCGAGCGCGAGAAGGCCAATCCCACGCTGACCGTCACCTTCCGCATTGCTCGTGCTTTCGGGCTCACGTTGCAGGAATTGATCGAAAGCGCCGAGGCCAGCACCTCCAAGATCCAGGTCATCCGTGCCAGTGATCGCGCTCAGGTCTTCCGAAGTGATAAACACGGCGAAATCCGCACGCTTTCGCCGCTGAATCTGGAGAAGGATGTCGAGTTTTACGAGGTCACACTCAAGCCCGGTGGTGCCCTGCGCAGCCAGCCGCATTTTGAAGGCACGCGTGAGTTTTTGACCGTCGAAGAAGGCAGCGTCCGCATCGAGTCCGATCAGGACACTGACGAACTCACCAAAGGCGACTCCGGCACCTACCGCGCCGATGTATCCCACGCCATCATCAACACTGGCAAAAGCACCGCATTGGTGTTTTTGGTCGTTATTTATCGCTGATTAACCATGACACGAATACTGCTCATATTGTCAATCATCACGGTTCTTCCGAGTTGCCTGATTATGCCACACTACGAAACGCTGACGGGAAAAGTCAGGGGACGTGTGGTGAATGCGAAAGGGCAGTCGGTTTCAGGAGCCATCATTGATTATCATCTGCGGAGCGACAGAATGTTGGGAACCACTGTTTCAGATTCGTCGGGCAACTTTGAGTTCGGCCCGTTCCGGCAGTGGTTTTACTTGGTTTATGTTGGCTCACCTGGTGTCTGTCCCGTTCCATACATGTTGTTGACGGACCACGAACTGCCCGATGCATTAAAGGTGACTAATGATGGTGGCATTGCAGTTTACTGCCTTGGAGATTTCGAGACCCATAAGGAAAGGATAAAGGACAATCCTGGCTCCTCCGAGTTCGATCAACTCTCCAAAGCACGATGGGCAGGAAACCGCACGACAATAACTTTGGTGATCACTCCATTGATGCGTGACCGCCTTCCTCCTCGCAGACTATTCCATCTACCATCAGTGCCAGTTTATACGAATCGCTGAACGCCTTTCACCATCTCAACCATGAACAACTATCTGCTCTCCATCCTTCAATTTGGCTCACGCAAAGGCGCAAAGGCGCAAAGGTCTGAAAAGGATCGTTTCTCAAAACTTTGCGCCTTTGCGCCTTTGCGTGAGACTTTTCTGTTTCTGGCCTTCGCCTCCGTTTTGAACGCTCAAATGCCACCCGCGCTCGTCAGCGCCGAGCGAGCCAAAATCCTCGAAGGCGTGAAATCGGTGCCGAAGCTTGGTGCGCCCGGTCCGGTGGCGATTTGGGGGCAGATCGCGTTTCCGATTCTCTCGGCACCGGACAAAGACGGCGTGGAGATTGCGGTTGGAGCGGCGGCGGGTTTTCAAAAGGGTCGCGTCATTCTCTTCGGCCACAACAGCTACCTCAGCGGCGGTGAGGGCGGAGATCACGCGCAACTCCTCGCGAACTGCATCAAGTGGGCGGGCAACAAAGAGAAGCCTCGCGTGGGCCTCAAAGGCGTGAATGCCGCCGCGATGCTGAAGCAGCGTGGATTCAATGTGGAGAGCTTCGAGGCCGTGGAGAAGAAAAACCTCTCCGACTACGATGTCGTCATCGTGAACATGCAGGGCATCACCAGCGCCGAGGAAGGCGCGGCGGTGGCGGAGTATGTGAAAGGCGGCGGCGGATTCATCGGTGGCATGACGGGCTGGGCGTTTGGCCAGACGAGTGGCGGAAAAGACCTCGCAATGTCTCACGGGCTGAATCAAGCGCTGCTGCCGGCCGGTGTGGCCATCACGGACATGAGCGCGTTTGATCAACTGCGCTCCTTTGAAGCCCGCGCGGAGCTGCCGCAGTTGATGAATGCCTCTGAGGCCATTGCCGCGATCAAAAAGCAGCGTGATGGCGGGGCCTCGCTGACGGCAGAGCAGATGCGCCAGGGCACGAACGCCATTCAGATCGCCATGGCGGCGCAGCCACCGAATCGCAGCAACTTGAAGAACGCCGTCCTCACCGCTCTCGGCAGCGCAGGGGGTGAGAGCGCCAGCCCCACGCCGCAGGCACCGCTCACAGATGCACAGCATGCCGCGCAGCGTCTGCGCCTCGGCATGGAGACGCGGGTGCTGCGGCTCGCCGCTGGTGAAGGCGTGGCACCTCATCCCGCGCATGAAGCTTTCCCCGGCAAGGTGCCTGCGAATGCGCCGCGCATCGGTGGTGAGATCGCCGTCACGCCCAGCATTCCCGGCTGGACCAGCACCGGCCTTTACGCCGTTGCGGGCGAGACGATCACCGTCACGCTGCCGGAAAAAATGGCTGATAAAGGCTACGCCGTGCGCATCGGCTGCCACAGCGACACGCTTTACCATCTCGACAAATGGGAACGCGCTCCTGACATCACCCGCAGCGTGCCATTGACCACGGTCACGACGAAAACGGCCTCGGCCTTCGGTGGCCTCATCTACATCGAGGTGCCCGGCCGTGCGAAGGACGACGCGCCCTTCACCGCCGTCGTGCAAAACGCCGTGGCCGCGCCGCTGTTCGTGCTGGGCAATGATGACGACGCGAAGTGGAAGGAAATCCGCCAACGCCCCGCGCCGTGGGCCGAGATGGCCTGTGACAAGCTCATCATCTCCTTCCCATCAGAAGTCGGTCGCCTCGTGAACAATCCCACCGAGCTGATGACCTTCTGGAAAAAGGTCGTCGAGGCCCAGGACGACATCGCCAACCAAGCCGCCGAGCGCACGCGGCCCGAGCGCATCGTGGCTGATGTGCAAATCAGCGCCGGTTACATGCACAGCGGCTATCCCATCATGATCCCCACCAGCGCCGCACCGGAGATGACCACGCTCACACGCCTGAAATTCCCCGGTTGGGGTTTTTATCACGAGATCGGCCACAACCATCAGCGCGGCGATTTCACCTTCGATGGCACCGGCGAGGTCACCAACAACGTCCTCGGCATGTACTGCTACCACGAGGTGCTCAAAAAGGACTGGCTCATCGGTCACACCGCCATCACCGAGGAAGAGCGCAAAGAAAACGTGCAGAAGATCAAGAAGGCGGGCGACAAGTTCGCCCTCTGGAAGAGTTCACCCTTCCTCGCCCTCACGACCTACATCCAGCTCATTCAAGAATTCGGCTGGGAAAGCTGGCGCAAGTATCTGCACAGCTTCGCGGGCACCGAATTCGGCCCTGCCCCCAAAGGCGATGACGAACGCCGTGACCAATTCCTCATTCGTTACTCCAAGATCACCAACAAGAACCTCGGCCCCTTCTTCGATTTCTGGGGTATCCCTGTCAGCAGCTCCGCGAAAGCAGAAGTGAGCAAGCTGGAGGCCTGGATGCCGAAGGGGCTGTGAGATAGGTCGTGGTGAACATACCTTGCAGTTGGCACTCAAGTGCACTTGTCGTTCTGGAGTGCTCCAGCCCTCTGGAGCTTTCCGCAGGCCAAACGACGTTCGAAAGCGCCGGAGGTCCGGCGCACTCCAAGACGCTGACGCGAGCTTCGACAGCTTCGTGGACATTCTCCCGCCTAGGTGGTAGCTTCCGGCCGTGCGCTTAGGTCTGCTTTTGGATCTTCTCGGAGTTCTTGTTTCGCCTTTGAGGGCAGAATTCACGACGCTGTGCGGCATGGTCGCTTGGGGTTTGGGATGGTGATCCGCAGAATGAGTTTGGGAGTTCGACCTGGGATTACAACGCGGCTGCGGGCAGTGCGACGGACCTCGATAATGATTTTTAATTCGCGGGCAGCTATCCGGCACCCATCGGCATGGTGGCGGGGGAACCAGCGACGAACTTTGAGCCGACGCTGGATGGCGGGAACCTGTCAGTAAGGCTGCATTTCAATCTTTCGCTCGCGCAGGCCACGAACACGGCCCGCATGCGGTTCAACATGCATCAGGTCTAGGGCGGCTGGCGGAATCCGGCGATCGATAATTACGCTGAAGGCTACGGCAGGCATTAGTTTAAGGTGTTTTGGAATGGCACGCTGATCAAGACGGCGAATCACACGAAGGCCGACACGTTGATCGTCGAAGTCGATGCGGCGGCTTTCAATCCCGTGGTAGGAGCGAATGTGCTGGAGATCCGGCGTGCGCCCGCACCGGCTTCCTTGCCGGATGCTGGGTGCAGTTTGATGCGCTTTCGCTGGAGCTGGATTTCAGTGGTGAGAGCTGCCAAGCGAAAATCCACGCGAAGGGAAATGAGTTTGCTAGGCGGGCGGCCCTGCGTCATGCACGCCGCATGCTGAATCTTCCTGATGCTCGTCGCCTGCACGGTCTGGTCACTGCCACACACACGCCCTTTCACGAGGATGGTTCGTTGAATCTGGCTGAGGTGGAGAAGCAGGCGGCGTTTCTGCTTTCGAAGGGCGTGACGCAGGTGTTTATCGGCGGCAGCACGGGAGAGAGTCACTCGCTCACTTTTGAAGAGAGGCATCTGCTGACGAAATTCTGGATGGCGGTGGTGAAAGGGACGCCGATGCGGGTGATCGTGCATGTGGGGTCGAACTGTCTTTCGGATGCCAAAGATCTCGCGGAGCAGGCGGAGGATCTTGGGGCGCATGCGGTGGCGGCGCTGGCACCGATGTATTTCAAGCCCCGCGATGTGGGCATGCTGGCGGAGACGATGGGGCAGATCGCAGCGGCGGCTCCTCAGACGCCGTTTTACTATTACGACATCCCGTTGCTGACGGGATTAAACCAGTCGATGCCGGAGTTTTTGCGTCAGGCGAAGGATCGCATTCCGAATCTCGCGGGCATCAAATTCACGAACTCGGACCTGATGGCTTATCAATACTGCCTGCGGGCAGATGAGGGGGCGTGGGATGTGCCGTTTGGCTTTGACGAGCACATGCTGGGGGCGCTGGCGATGGGTGCGAAGGGGGCGGTGGGCAGCGGGTTTAATTTTGCCGCGCCAGTTTACCTTCGCCTGATGGAGGCGTTTGCCAGGAATGATCTGGCGGCGGCTCGGGAGGAGCAGTTTCGCGGGGTGCGGATCATCAGCACGCTGGTGAATTATGGCTACATGGGCGCAGCGAAGGCGGTGATGGAGATGCTGGGCGTGGCGGTGGGGCCGCCGAGGCTGCCGAATGCGGCGCTGAGCTGCGAGCAAAAAGATCGACTGCGTGCCGAGCTGGAGGCGATGGGCTTCTTTGAATGGGTGGCGTGAGATGTGGGCACAAAAAAAACGCCGCGCTCGCTGAGGCGAACGCGGCGTAAAAAGCCTGGAGGGGCGGAAGATTATTTCTTCTTCTTGGGGGTCAGTTCTTCGAGGGACAGGGAGCCGTTCTTGTCCTTGTCCATCTTGCCGAAGCGCTCTTCGGCCTTGGCGCTGTCTTTCTTGGCCTGAGGGGAGGCAAGGAACTCTTCCTTGGAGATGGAGCCGTTGCCGTCCTTGTCGAGGTTTTTCATCATGGCCTCAGGGCTTGGTGGGGCCTTCTTCTTGCCGGCTTCGGGCTTCTTGGCGTCGCCTTCAGCGGCGTTGACAAGGCCAGCAATGGCGAGCAGAGCGAGGGTGGTGGTGAGTGCTTTCATTTCGATGTATCTATGTTGGGTTGTGAGTTCGGCGCGGGAGTTTGGGGATCAAAGCCTGCGCTTGAGGCCGCGTTAAACGAGAGAGAGACGGTTCCGTTTCACAAAAAATGAGGCGAATTTTGCTCCTCGTCGCGCTGATGGCTCAAAGTTTGATTTTCTGGAATTCTAAGGGCGGGCCAGAAGTCGCGGCATCTATTTCTCGACGGGTTTTCCGGCCGCCTCCCAGCCGCCAAAGCCGTCATCGAGGTGGATGACCTGGGTGAAACCGAGCTTTTCGAAGGTTTTCAGAGCGCGGGAGCTACGGCCCCCGGCCTGGCAGTGGACGAGGGTGGGCTGGGATTTATCGAGCTTGGCGAGTTGCGCCTCGAAGTCGTCAGACATGATGTCGATGTTTTTGGCCCCTTTGATGTGGCCGTCTTTGAATTCTTCCGCGGTTCGCACATCGACGATGACGGTTTTGCCTTCGGCGACGATCGTGGCGGCTTCGGCGGATTGGACGTGCTTCACCGGATCGGCGGCGAAGGTGGCGGTGGAGAGGAGGGTGAGGGCGATGAGCAGGTTTTTCATGGAGTTGGGATGGTGGAACTGAAAATGGAGGAACTGAGAATGGCAAATGGGTGGATCAGGTGGCGCAGCGGACCTCGACGGGCATTTGAGCGAGCTTTTGATAAAGACGACGGAGGGCGAGGAGCGGCCACCAACGGTAGAGATAGATGTCGAGCGGCTTCCACATGGCTACCCAGCCGATGATGGTGAGGCCTTCGCGGACAACAGCCTGCCAATGGACCACCGAGGGTGTGAGCAGCGTGGCACTGATCTGGCATACGATGAGGAAAAGCAGCCCGATGAGCAGGGAGATGCGGCCTTCCCGCATGAGGCGCTTCAGATCACGCAGGATCATCTGGGCACGGTACTCAAAGTAGTGCTCAATGGACTCCTGCGTGAGCTTCTGAGGATCAGCGATGCCTTCCGGCTTGCGGGCGAGATGCACGACGAGCTTCAAATCATGCTGCTTCGGATGCTCCTGCGCCCAACTGACGATGAACGCCTCCGCATCTCGATCGAGGTCCCTCTCATGGAAGGGGGAGGGGTCCATGGAATTGAACAGTTGGTTCAATTCCGTGAGCTTTACCTCGATGAGACCGGTCATGGGGAAGTCAGAATGGCGTGATGAGTGAGTGCGGAGCGGGAAATGACGAATGGCGAATTTCGAATGATGAAGGAATGACGAAATCCGAATGCCGAAGTCGCGTCGCCGAGGTGCTACAAGACCTCGTTTAGGTTTTAGGCATTCGGACTTTTTTCGTCATTCGTCATTTGCCAGCGGCTTGATGCAATTCCGCCACCTGCTTCCAGTTCACCACGTTCCACCAGGCGGCGATGTAGTCGGGGCGTTTGTTTTGATATTTCAGGTAGTAGGCGTGTTCCCAGACATCGAGGCCGAGAATGGGTGTGCCGAGGTCCTCATCAGCGACGATGCCTTTCATGAGCGGGTTGTCCTGATTGGGGGTGGAGGTGACTTTGAGCTTGCCGTCCTTGGAGACGATGAGCCAAGCCCAGCCGGAGCCGAAGCGCTTCGTTCCAGCCTCGCCGAAGAGCTTTTTGAAGTCGTCGATGCTGCCGAAGGTGCTTTGGATGGATTCGCCGAGCTTGCCTTCGGGGCCTTTCGGGCCGCTGCCAGCGGGAGCCATCCAGTTCCAGAACCAGGTGTGGTTCACATGACCGCCGCCGTTGTTGCGGACGAGCATGCGCTGAGCCTCGGGCACGGTGGAGAGATCGGAGATGATGGCCAGGGGATCGGTTTGAGCCACGCTGGCGGCTTTGAGCGCATCGCCGAGGTTCTTGACATAGGCGGCGTGGTGTTTGCCGTGATGGATGCCCATCGTGACGGCGTCGATATGCGGCTCCAGCGCCTCGGGGGCGTATGGCAGGGCGGCCTGGGTCAAATCGAGGGCGGCTTGGCTGCTGGTGGGGACGAGCAGTGAGGCGGCGGCGGTGGAAGCGGTGGTGGTGAGGAAGGTGCGGCGGTTCATGGGGTGGGTGGTGTGTGTGAAGAGGATACGAAGGTCGAGCCAGCGATGTCACGGTCTATTTTCGGAACGGAATCTGGAGTCGCGGAGTGATGGCGAATTGGGGTGATGGGGTTTTCACCACTCCTTCGAGTCCCAATGGATTTCCGACTTGGGACGTGCATTCCCAAGCTGGAGTGATAACCTCCGCCCCGAACCCTCCCCCACCTGAATGGCCACCCTGACCCACCCGCCTGAATGGACCACCGCGCCGCGTGCGGTGTATCGCTCGCGAGATGACTGGGCGCTGAAGTGGTGGGTGATGTTCGCCCTGATCCTCAGCGTGGTGTTTCACATGATGCTGTATATCGGCTTCGATACGCTGGGTCTCGCGGCGAATGACAAGCCAGTGCCGCGCAAGCTGCCGGAGCGCGTCCGCATCTCCGAAAAGCTCCTCCGCGAGCAGCAGGCCATCCAGCACATCCCAGAGACGGTGACGCCCACAACGGGCAATCTACCTGATGTGAAGGCTTTTGAGCCGAATCTGGACATGATCGACAAGCTCCAGGAGCTGGCGCCGAATCAAGAGATCGACCTCACGCCGAATGTGAAGGAGATCACCAATTTCATCCGCAAGAACGATCCGGGTGATGGAAATCCGGGCGCTCCGCAAACCAGCGAACTCGCCAAACTGCTCGCCGCGCCGCAAAGCATGGCCACGCCGGATCTCGCCGCCGAGATGGCAAGTGTGAAACGCGAGGTGCTGATGAAGCCCGTTTCTGAAAAGCAGATGCTTCTTGACTCTGGCGCTCTCGATCCCGGCCCCGGTGGTGAGATGGATGCCGGTCTGCTCGATGCCGTGAAAAGCCAGGGCACGGCCACCGCTGCTAGTGCGAAGGTGAAAGGCTTTAGCAATCTCGATGAACTGCTCAGCGGTAGCGGCGGGAAAGTGGGCGGCAGCACCGCCCCCATTCTGATGCCCACGGATCTGCTCTTTGAATATGGCAGTGACCAGCTCGCGGAAGGTGCTCGGCTTAGCCTGATGAAGCTCGGCTTCCTCATTCAAAAGAACCCGGACTCCCTTTTCATCATCGAGGGGCACACGGACAGCTTTGGCGGCGAGGAATTTAATCTGGCGCTGAGCATGCGCCGCGCTCAGGCGGTCGTGTTGTGGCTTCAGGAGTCCCTTGGGCTCGGTGATGACCGCATCCGCGCCATGGGCATGGGCAAATCAAAACCCATCGTGGATGTGAATGGCACGGTGGAGCAGCAGGGCATGAACCGCCGTGTGGAGATCAAGGTGCGGGCGAAGAAGTAGGTGAGGTGAAGCGGACCTGATTGACGTTGTTGACGGGTGTCACAAGGCGCGGCGATAGGCTTCGACCTTGGCGAGGAAGGCGTTCCACTTCGGGCCGAGGCGGCCGTTATCGAGGAGGAAGTGCGGGCATTTCTTGTGTCCGAGATCGCGGTGATCGTCGTGGCGGATCATGCGCCAGTGCATGTGCGGAACCACATGGCTGAGCGGGATGCCGTGCTCTTTGATGAGCCAGGCGGTGAGCCGTGCGGTGCGGTCGAGTGTGCGGGCGCGGTTATTGCCACGGTTTTCGCACATCTCGATGCCGATCGAGCTGCGATTGCCCCGGCCGTCGTAGTCGGCGTGCTCGCCGCGTTCGTTGGTGGGCAGGCTTTGATAGGTGGAGTGGTCATCCACGGTGAAGTGCCAGCCGATGTAGCCGATGGCGTTGTGCTCGCCTTTGAGGGAACCGCGTTTGAGCATCTGAGCATGCGAATAGGCCCCTGCGCCACGCGAACGGTTCTCGGTGGCATGGATGGTGATGAAGGCAGGATTCATCGGGCGGTGGATGCGGCGTGCATACATGCCCTTGGGCACGAGATCGACGGTGACATCCGGTGGCGTGCGATGGGAAAAGATGCCTGCGCAGGAAGCGATGAATAGCGATAAGGTGGCGAGCAGGAAGGCGCGGGCGATTTGCATGCGGCTGAGTGTAGCGGTGTGAAGTTCGTTTCGTCCAGACGCGATTGTTGTGCCAGATTGGGCCTCAACATGCCTGCCGCCAATCCTTCTGCTGAAATCGTCGTGATGCTTCATGGTCTCGCCCGCACGCCGCAGAGTATGCTGGGGGCGGGTTTGTGGTTCAGGAAGGCTGGCTATCGTGTGGCCTATGTGTCGTATCCATCGCGGAAAATCGGCGTGGAAAAGATGCACTTCGTCACGCACTCGCTCGGCGGCATCGTGTTTCGTGCCTGGGCCGCTTTGCATGCGGAAAAGCTCGTGGGCCGCGCCGTGCTGCTGGCACCGCCGAACAGCGGCAGCGAGATCGCCGATCAACTGGGCGATTGGATCGTGGCGAAGAAAATCATGGGGCCAGTGCTGCAAGAGCTGCGCACGGATGAAAATGCCACGCCCAAGCGCCTCGGCGCGGTGAAGGTCGAAACGGGTGTCATCACGGGTGATGAGGCCAATCTACCGTTCTTCCGTCAATGGCTCGATGGAGCTTCCGATGGCGTGGTGACGGTGGAAGGCGGACGCATCGGTGGGTTGAAGGACTTTCTCGTGCTGCCCGCCGGGCACACCTGGATCATGTGGCGGCCCAAGGTGCTGGAGGCGGCGGTGAGGTTTATCCGCGAGGGGAGCTTTCCGAGATAATTCGTATCCGGGCTATTCTTGGCCCGCCTGAGGGAAGACGGGGCAGGAATGCCCCGATTACTCCACATCACCAAAGCCGCTGCTCACCAGCTCTTCGAGATCCGTCATGGCCGCTTCGGCATCGGCTCCATCGGTGATGACCTTGATCGTCTCTCCTTTGCCGGCGGCCAGCATCATGAGGCCCATGATGCTTTTGCCGTTCACGGATTCGTCATCCTTTTCCACCCAAATATCACACTGGTATTTGCCGGCTCGTTTCACGAACTGCGCGGCGGGACGGGCGTGCATACCCATCTTGTTGCGGATCGTGAGTTCTTTTTCGAGGCTCATGCGGTGCGGGAGGTTGGTGAAGTTGGGCGGGAGGCGGCTAACCTAATTGGTTGTTTGTGATCTTTTGCAACAGCCTTTGGTCAAACTCCACCGCGCTGTTGTAGCCAAAGGCGCGGAGTTTGTAGTTCATGGCGGCAAGTTCGATGAGGGCGGCCACATCACGACCGGGGGCCAGCGGCAGGGTGACATGGGGAATATCCAGGCCCATCACGGGGCGAACCGCCGTGGCGGTGCCCACGCGCTCCAGATCCTCCGTTTTTTGGCCGTGGACGAGAGTGACGATGAGGTCGAGACGCTTGCTGAGGCGCATGGCACCCACCCCGAAGAGAGCGGTGACGTTCAGCACCCCCAGGCCGCGAATTTCGATCATGCCACGGAGGTTTTCCGGTGCCGTGGCCACGATTTCGCGATCTTCGACGACCCGCAGCTTCACCACATCATCGGCCACGAGAGCGGCTCCGCGCTGCAGCAGGCCGATCACGCTCTCGCTTTTCCCGCTACCGCTCTCCCCTTCGACGAGGACGCCGATGCCCTGCACATCCACCATGCAGCCATGCAGGTTCTGGCTGGGAGAAAAGGCCCACTCGAGGCGGATGGTGGCCGCGTTGAGGAATTTCATCGTCGCCATGCTCGTCTGGAAGACGGAAATGCCGACGGCATTAGCGATGTCCACGAGCTCATCCTCGATGCGGTGGCCACGAGCGATGACGATGCAGGGGATTTCCTGTGTGCAGAGCTTGCTGAAACGGGAGGCGCGGAGGCCCGGATCGAGGCCTTCGAGGTAGGAGTGCTCCGAATTGCCAAAGACCTGCACGCGCTTGTAGGCGAAGTAGGTGTCAAAACCGGCCAGCAGCAGGCCGGGACGGTTCACGGAGGGTTCGCTGATCTTGCGGGCAAAGCCCACATCCTTTCCGATGAGGTGCAGGCGCAGCTCCTCGCGGTTGTTTTGGAAAAAATCGCCCACCGTGATCGAGGAAGGCTTTTTGACACGCTGCGTGGGATTCATGGCGGGGAAGGGGATGGAGGCTGCTCAAGCCGCGCCTACTTGGCGCAGCCAGTCCTGCAGGTTGTAGTAGTTCGTGATGCGCTTCACCACGTTGTTTTCGATCTCGAAAAAGGCACCCACAGGCAGCCGGTAGCGCTGCCCGGTGGCGGGAGGCAGGCCTTCGTCCGTCGAGAGATACTCCCCCTTGATGACAAACTCCGCCGCGCCGCGTTTCCCATCCTCACTGGCAAAGGAAACAAGCTCCACCACCTGCTCACGATAGCAGCGGTCCATGCGCTGGAGAAAGGCGCGGAAGGCCTCCTTGCCCACCTCACAGCCGCCTTGATTGATGTCGTGCGCCACGTCATCGGCGAGCAAATCGAGGAAGGCCACGCGGTTGCCACGGTTGAAGGTTTCGTAGTAGGTGCGGATGAGCTGGAGCGATGAAGTCTGGGCGGAGGACATGCCCCGCGAGGATGCGGAGGCGGCGCGGGGCGTCAATCAGCGCGTTACACTCAGAATCGAGAGCGGCGCTACCTCTGCCTAGGCTCTCAGGGATTCATCCAAGCATCAAAGGCCGCATCCACGCGCTGGAGCATCTCCGCCGTGCTGCGCTTCGCATCCGTGAATTGATTCCACTTCGTCGCATCGTGGTTCTTTCCTGTGCCTTCGATCTCCGCGATGAATTCCTCCACAAGAGCCAACTGCTGAGGGTGCTGCTCACGGAGATGCGCTTTGCAGGTGCTACTCGATTGGTTGAGACGATTTTTGGTGCCGATACTCATGAGGGTGGAATCATGGCGCGGGAAAGCGATGGTGCGCTCGTTTTTACATCACGATGGCGAATTGGCCGCACCGCCATCTTGGTGCTGAGAAGCTAAAATGCCTTCTTGCAGGACGGCGCGGCTCCTGAATAATCGCCATACATGGTCGCCCGCACCTATTCAGCCACCCTCTCAGGCGTGAACGCCATCGAAATCGAGATCGAGTCCCACGACGGCGGCGGGAATCCGAAGATGATGATCGTGGGGCTGCCGGATGCTTCGGTGAAGGAAAGTCGCGAGCGGGTGAGCGCGGCGATTCAGAGCAGCGGCTTTGCGATGAATGAGGGCGTGACGACAGTGAACCTGGCTCCGGCGGATCTGAAGAAGGAAGGGCCGGGCTTTGATCTGCCGATTGCCATCTCATTGATTGCGCATCGCTCGCGGATTCCGATCCCAGTGCTCAGCGAAACGGCGATGATCGGCGAATTGGCCTTAAATGGCGAGCTGAGGCCGGTGCGGGGTCTTTTGGCCGTGGCTCTCGAAGCTCGTGCGAAGGGCCGCAAACGCCTCCTCGTGCCCAAACGGGCCGCTTTGGAGGCGAGCGTGGTTTCTGGCATCGATATCATCGGCGTGTCGAATCTGCGTGAGGCGGTCGATTTCCTCAAAAGTGACTTCGACATCGCTCCGGAGCCCTGCCGGGCAGCGGAGTTCTTCGCGGCGGTCTCGCATTACGAGATCGACTTTGCCGATGTGAAAAGCCAAGGCGATGCCAAACGAGCCATCGAGGTGGCGGTGGCAGGTGGGCATAATATCCTCATGGTAGGCCCGCCGGGCACCGGGAAGTCGATGATCGCCAAACGGATCGCCACGATCATGCCGGCGATGCGTGAGGAGGAGGCCATTGAGACGACGAAGATCCACAGCGCGGCCGGTTTGCTCAGTGAGACGAATGCCTTCATCGCCACGCGGCCCTTTCGCTCGCCGCATCACACGATCAGCGATGCTGGGCTGCTCGGCGGCGGCACGAATCCGGGGCCTGGCGAAGTTTCGCTGGCGCATCATGGCGTGCTGTTTCTCGATGAACTGCCGGAGTTCCGCCGCAGCACGCTGGAGGTGCTGCGTCAGCCTTTGGAAGATGGCAAGGTGACGATTTCCCGTGCGGCGGGCACGATGACCTTTCCCGCGCAGTTCATGCTGGTGGCGGCGATGAATCCATGTCCCTGCGGCTTCTTCGGGGATTTGAAACGCGAGTGCCGGTGCAGCCCGCCGATGATCCAAAAGTATCGCCAGCGCATCAGCGGCCCGCTTTTGGATCGCATTGATCTTCACATCGAGGTGCCGCTGGTGGAATACAAAGCGCTTTCATCGAGCGAGAGCGGCGAATCCTCACAAACGATCCGCCAGCGGGTGGAAATGGCCCGCTCCATCCAGCGGGAGCGCTTCGCGAAGAGTCCCGGCATCCACACGAACAGCGCGATGACGCCTCGATTGCTGAAAAAGCACTGCGAGCTCGGCCAGCAGGCCGCTGCGATGCTCGAACATGCGATGGCGGACATGAATTTCAGCGCCCGGGCGCATGATCGCATCCTGAAGGTGGCCCGTACGATGGCTGATCTGGCGGGAAACGACCGCATCGAGGAAAACCACGTTTTTGAAGCCATCGCCTACCGCAGCCTCGACCGCACGCGGTGGTGAATTTTCGCCTGTTTCCATGCCTGAGCTTCCTGAAGTCGAAACCACTCTCCGCGGCGTCTCTCCGCATCTGATCCGTCATCGTATCACGGAGGTGATCGTGCGGGATAAACGGCTCCGCTGGCCCGTGCCGGATGCCATGCATGATTTGGAAGGTCAGCGCATCACGGCGGGCGAGCGGCGGGCGAAGTATCTGCTCTTTCAAACCTCCAAAGGCACGCTGCTGCTGCATCTCGGCATGTCCGGCAGCCTCCGTATCGTGCCGCCAGAGACGCCTTGGCGGAAGCATGATCACTTTGCGCTGACGATGGATAGTGGAAAGCAGCTGCGCCTGCATGACCCGCGTCGATTTGGTGCTGCGTTGCTCATCGAGGGCAATCCGCATGATCACAAACTCCTCTGCGATCTCGGTCCCGAGCCACTCGGGCCTGATTTCATGGCCCAGCTTCTCAAAGCCGCCTGTGCTGGCAAAACGGCTGCCATCAAGCTCGTCATCATGGATGCGCATGTCGTCGTGGGCGTGGGGAATATCTATGCCAGCGAGGCGCTCTTCATGGCAGGCATTGATCCTCGCAAGCCGGCCGGAAAAGTGGGCTTGCCGCGACTCGAAAAACTCGTCGCCGCCATCCGCGAGGTGCTCGCGGCTTCCATCGAGATGGGCGGCACCACGCTGCGGGATTTCCTCAACGAAAAAGGCGAGCCCGGCTACTTCCAGCAAACCCTCCGCGTCTATGACCGTGCCGGTGAACCCTGCCGTGTTTGCGGTGCCAAGGTGAAAAAGATCGTCCTCGGCCAGCGCTCGACGTTCTTTTGCCCGAAGTGCCAGAAGTGAACCTCTCATCTGGAAGTCAAAGGTTGACCGTCAGGGGCTGTGAGAACATCTTCCAGCATGCCAGTCACTCTCACAGCATCCGCTGCCACAGTCGCCTCGCCAAACCTCGTGGACGCGGGGCGGGCCAAGCAAAAACGTGAGGCATTGCAGATCAAAGACTGGCGCAAGGCGGCAGGCCGCATCGATCATACATCGGATGCCCAAGATGCCTGGGAGCTGGGCGAGGCATGGCGGAAAGCACAGCAAGAGGTCTGAGCCGTGCTTTACCTGCTCGACACCAATCATTTCCGTGAGCTGGCCTGGAGACCGGAAACGGCAAGCGGGGAGCGATTGAGGCAGCGGATGGGGCAGTCCGGTGGTGACTTTGCCACGACCATCATCACAGCGGATGAGACACTGCGCGGCTGGCTGGCGAAGGTGGCCTCTGCCAAAACTGCCGGGCAGCAAATATGGGCCTATGATCAGCTTGGCGCCGCCGTGCTTTGCTTGGCTGACTATTCCATGTTGCCGTGGGACGCTGAGGCGGTGGCTCGTTTCGAGGCTTTTCAAGTTCTCAAGCTGCGTGCTGGAACGATGGATCTGCGCATCGCATGCATCGCCCTTGAATACGATGCGACCATTCTCACACGCAACACGGCTGACTTTGCCAAGATCCCCGGTGTGAGGTTTGAGAACTGGTTGGATTGATCACCCGAACCGGAAATAGCGCACTTCTGCCTTCGACATTCATCGTGGATTCGACAGCTTCCAGAGGAACCGCAGATTGCTGATTGTTGAAATTTTTACCCCGCCATGTCCACCAGCCTTCCCCCTCTTCGTTCCACGCTCGATCTTGAACGCGTGCTCGAGTTTGAATTCGTCCGTGCCACGGAAAACGCGGCGCTTCAGGCCATTCACTGGCTGGGTCGTGGCGAAAAAGAGCTGGCGGATGGCGCGGCTTGCTCGGCGATTTATGGCGTGTTCGATATTCTCGACATCCGTGGCGAGGTGGTCATCGGCGAAGGCATCAAGGACAAGGCTCCGGGCATCTTCATTGGCGAGCATCTTGGCACCTGGCGGGATGGCTCACCGAGGTTCAACATTGCGCTCGATCCCATTGATGGCACTAGCAACATCGCGAAAGGCATGCCGAACAGTGTCTCCGTGATCGCCGCCGCTCAGGTGCCGGATGGTGCTCCGTGTGCGATGAAGAATCTGCCTTCCTTCTACTCCCACAAGATCGCTTACGGACCTGCGGTGAAGAAGGCACTCGTCGAAAAGGGAGATCGATGCTTCCTCGACATGCCCTTGAGTGATGTTATCGCCTTTGTGGCGGCTTCTTTGGGCAAGCGCACGCGTGATCTCGTGGTCTCGACGATGGATCGCCCGCGTCATGCGGACATCGTTCGCCAGATTCGCGAGACGGGTGCTGCGCTGCGCATGATTTCGGATGGCGACATCGCCGCGGCCGTTGCGCCGTCGCTGCCCGATTCGAACGTCGATCTCTACATCGGCATGGGGGGCTCACCGGAAGGCATTTTGGCTGCCGCCGCGCTGAAATGCCTCGGGGGTGATATGCAGCTCCGCATGTGGCCGCACACGGAGGAACACCGCGCCGAGATCATCGCCGAAGTGGGTGAAGAAGAACTGAACAAGGTCTTCCGCATTGATGACCTCATCCTGGGCGAGAGCGCTCTTTTCTGCGCCACCGGCATCAGCGATAGCCCGCTGCTGCCCGGCTGCCGTTTGGTGGGGCATCGGGTGGAGACGCATTCCATCCTCATGCGTGCCCGCAGCGGCACGGTGCGCCGGATTCACGCCGTTCACGATCTTGATCGCAAAGTGGTGCCGCTGAGAGAGATGCGTTGAGGTCTCTTCAAATCGCATGCCGGCATGATTTTGGAGGACATGGCTCACACAAAGGCAAGAAGGCATCAAGTCTCAGAATAGGGCTGTTTCAGTCTTCGTGGCTTTGTGCCTTCGTGTGAGACTCTCTAATTCTGGCCTCAATCTCCCCGCCACCAGGAACGCCAGGTCTTGCGGGCTTTTTGTTCGCGGTGGAGGACGACAGGGGCGGTTGGAATGATGGGCGGAGCAGGTGAGGCGGGGGGCTCAGTGGCGAGGAAGGGCGTGTCCAGAGGAGGCGCTTCGACGGGATCGATGGGGGCGACTTCGGGTTCCTTCAGTTGAGCAAGGGAGGCTCCGAATCCGCGAGGGCGGACGACGATTTCGGCCTTGATGACGGGGGCGTGAGGGCGGAGGGGCGGAGGTGGGGGGAAGCCGCCGGGGATGCCGGATGGATTTTCCTCCAGGGCGGCGAGGGGATCATCGAAAGTGGCTTCTCCTGGGCTGGCGAGGGTGACGGGCACGAGCTCGGGCAGGCTGAGAATGGTTTCGGGCTCGGGCGATGGCTCGACGGGGGCTGGTGGAGGCGGCGGGGCAGGGAAGGGGATGGCTTCGAAGGCCGTGAAGGCTCCGACGGAAGGTGCGGCCGGTTCGAGGACCGGTGCTGGTATGGATTCTTCGGTAACGGTGATTTCATCCGGCAAGGCACCGCCTTGGAAGAGGGATGGGATGAAGAGGGGCTGGATCGGGGCGGGAGACGGAGACGGAGACGGAGTAGGATCTAGGGCGGGCTGCGGGGTGTAGCTGGCGGCTCCGGGAGGCTCGGCGAGGAAGGCAAAATCTGAGGAGGATCTTGGCGGGGCGGAGGCGGGATCAGCGGTGAGCTCATCCCAACTGGGCAGGGGCTCGATGCCGAGCAGCCAAGAGGTATTCGATGGGGCCGATGGCAGGGCAGGATGGAGGTTTAAAAACGGCGCGGGGGGGGCTTCGAGCGGCTCCGAAGGGAAAAGGAAGCCTGCACCATCGGTTTCCGCTTGGGGCATTGAAAATGGCTCAATCGGGGCGGTGGCCGGTTTTTCGGCGGGCATGCTCCAGGAGGGAAAAACCTCCGGTAGGGCTGCTTGGGCGGTTTCGAGCGGTTCGGGAGCCGGGGAAAGGGTTTCGCGCAAGGTCTCGACATCCAGCGTGATGATGGGGGCCTGCTGCTCACGCTCGACCTGCCGGGCGAGCCAGGCATCCACTTCTACGCGAGGTGGCGGCGCTGGCTCGGGTGGGCGCTGCGGCAGTAATTCGAGGGGACGTGAGGCTGGGACGATGCGTTTGCGACCAAGAAAAGCCACGGCGGCCGCTCCAGCGAGGAACATGAGCGGGGAGGGCTTCATGCGCATGGCCACGAGGCCGCCAGCGGAGATGGCGGCAAGCACGCCGAGCGCCTTGGAGGCGCCGCTGGAATGGCTGGCGTTGTCTGTTTCCATGAGTTGCTCGTGCGGAGCCATGCGAAAAGGTCTCACGACGATCATCATGACCGTCGTGCGGTAGATATAACCTGAAGCCCGGCGATGGGAAAGGACGCTCGCGGTTATTTTTTGCTCTCGCCACCACCGGCGTTGGCGATCTCAGCATCCTCGGGCGGGAGGAAGTTCTTGAAGCGGCTCTTGTCGATGGCCTTCATGTAGGCCTCCATCGGAGAGACATAGCCGTCACGGAGCTTCTGCCAGATGGCGTCGTCCATGAACTGCATGCCCTGGGCTTTGCCGCCGATGATGACGTCGTAGAGCTTCTGCGTGGCGCCTTCACGGATGATGGCGCCCACGGCGGCATTGGAGATCATGATTTCGTTCACGGCGCAGCGGCCACCGCCATCGTGGCGCTTCATGAGGAGCTGGGCCACGACACCACGCAGCGAGGCGGCGAGCATGGTGCGCACCTGGCTCTGCTGATCGGAAGGGAAGACGTCGATGATACGGTCAACGGTCTTGCGAGCGTTGTTGGTGTGCAGGGTGCCGAAGACGAGAAGGCCGGTTTCGGCGGCGGTGAGGGCGAGCGAGATGGTTTCGAGATCTCGCATTTCGCCTACGAGCACGATGTCCGCATCTTCACGGAGGGCGGCGCGGAGGCCATCGGCGAAGGATGGCGTCTGGATGGGTACCTCACGTTGGGTGATGATGCTCTTTTTATTGCGGTGAACGAACTCGATGGGCTCTTCGACGGTGATGATGTGGCGGCGGAAGTTCGTGTTGATGTAATCGAGCAGGGCCGCAAGCGTGGTGGACTTTCCAGAGCCGGTGGGGCCGGTGACGAGGACGAGACCGCTTCGCAGATGGCCGAATTCTTTGACGATCGGCGGGATGTTGAGCTGCTCGAGGCTGGCGATCTTTGTGGGAATGATACGGAAGACGCAGGCGAGCCCGTGCTGCTGCTTGAGGTAGTTGCAGCGGAAGCGGTTATCGGCGTCCATCTCGTAGGCGAAGTCGAGGTCGCCTTTGTCGATGTATTTCTGCCAGGCTTTGGGATCGCAGATTTCCGTCATCATCGTCTCCATGGCCTCAGCGTCGAGGACTTCATCGGCGATGGGCTTGATGCTGCCGTGGACACGCACCTTGGGAGGCTGGCCCTGGCTGAGGTGAAGGTCGGAGCCGCCGAGTTCGATGAGCTGGCGGAAGTATTTGTCGATGGCGGGCATGGGCGGAAAAGATGAAGGATGTAATCTAAAAGATGAAGGCGGCGCTAGCAGGAGCGGGAAATGACGAAATCCTAAGCTCGAATGACGAAGGAATGCCGAAGGCCTAATGACAAGAGCAAGACTGCGACCTCGCGTTTCACGCAGAGGCTTTCGTCATTCGTCATTGGAGCTTTTTTCGTCATTCGGATTTAGAAATTCGTCATTCAGGAGCGGGCGGCTGGCCCTTGAAGGCATCCGTGTGTCCCGTGGATCACTACGACTCGAAATACTTTCGCATGAGGATCTTGTCCTCGGCGCGGGATTCGCACTCCTCACGGCTGATGTGGCCTTCGGAGTAAAGATTGCGCAGGGAATCGTCCATCGTGATCATGCCGACGTTTTTGCCGGTCTGCATGACGCCCGCGAGCATGAAGGTCTTGCCTTCACGGATGCAGTTGGCCACGGCGGGGGTGTTGACGAGCACTTCGAGGGCCATGGCACGACCGTTGCCATCCAATTTGGGCACGAGCTGCTGGGAAAGGATGCCGCGAAGGGATTCACTCACCATGATGCGGATCTGCTCACGCTGATCGAGGGGGAACACATCGAGCACGCGGTCAAGCGTTCGGGCGGAGCTGCCGGTGTGGAGGGTGCCGAGCACCAAGTGACCCGTTTCCGCGGCCGTGATGGCGAGCGAGATGGTCTCAAGGTCACGCATTTCACCCACCATGATCACATCCGGATCTTCACGCAGGGCTCCACGGAGGGCGGCGGCAAAGGATTGAGTATGGGTGTGGACCTCACGCTGATTGACATGGCAGCCTTTGGGCGGGATGACGAATTCGATGGGGTCTTCCAGCGTGATGATGTGGTCCTGGCGCTCTTCATTGATGGCATCGACGAGGGCGGCGAGGGTGGTGGACTTCCCACAACCCACGGGGCCGGTGACGAGGATGAGGCCGTTGTGGAAGCGAGTGAGGGTGCGGACGGTTTCTGGCAGGCCGAGCTCGTCCACGGAGCTGACCTTCGTTTTGATGACGCGGAAGACCATGTCGATGCCGAGGCGCTGACGCACCACGGAGGCGCGGAAGCGGCCGTAACCGGGCGAATAGGCGAAATCGGCATCACCACGCTCTTCGATGAGTTTTTTCTGCGACTCGCCCATGAAAGCGTAGGCCAGCCTGTGAGTCTCCTCGGCGGTGAGCACGGCGGCATTGTTCCAGATGGGCTGGAGATTGCCGTAACGCCGCCAGATGGGCTGGGAGCCGGTGGCGAGGTGCAAATCGGACGCGTCGTACTGCATGCAGAACTGCAGATATTCGTCCACGGAGCCGAGCGTCGGGATGGTGTCGGCGGGGGCTTGTTGAGGGTCGGTAGTCTCGGACATGAATTAATGGTGATTTTCTAGCGGATCGGCGGCTGGCTGTCATCAGCCGTCTTTGCGGCCTTGGCTTGCAGCCAGTTTTGGACGAACTGCATGCCGTAGTTCGTGACGGCTTTGCGCCCCATGCTGATGAGCGGTCCGGCGAGAAGGCCCAGCAGGCCGCTGGAGAGACCACGTGACGGCTGCGGACGCTCGAGTTCGAGGTCGTCATCCTCGTCCAACACCGGGGAGGAGCGGGACGGGAGGAGCAGCTTGATCGCGGCGAGCCCGGCCACCACGCCGCCAGCGATCCAGAAGATGCGGTGACGTTCAAAGCTACGCGCCATGAAGGCTCGCGGGCTCCATTCCTCGGCCACGAGGCCGGTCTCACGGGCCAGCTCATGGCGGGCGAGCTCGAGATCGCGGAGGGCCTGCTGCTTCGGTGTCAGTCGTTGGAGGTGCTGGCTAGCCATTCGCGGTCGCGGCGGAATTGGTTGAAGGTTTCCTCAAACAGCTTCAGGCGCTTCAGCCGGGCTTTGAGGAAGAGAAGAAGGATAAATCCGATGAAAAGATGCGCTCCAGCTCCGCACAGGGCAACTTTGGCCCAATGCCAGCCGCTGCGCTCGGCGATGATCCAGATGAGGGCGGGCGTGGCGAGCATCCAGCCGATCACGAGGCTGGCGAGGGTGAGCATGACGTGGCCGGTGAGCGAAGAGGCCTTCACGCCAGCTTCCTGACCTTCGATTTGCAGCAATCGACCGCGTGCCTCGACATATAAGGCTATGGCACGCAGGAGCCCCGCGACACGGGAAGAATGCCCGGCGGAGGCCGTGGGAGCAGTGGGGCCGTTTTCCATGATGTTGCTGGCCTAGTGGAGGAGCGCCGATCAGCGGCGCATGAGCAGTCCGAGCACGAAACCAATGCCGAAGGCGGTGGCGAGAGCCTGCACGGGCTTCTCACGGGCGAATTTTTCGGCCTCCACACGCAGATCCGCGCAGCGGGCGCGGGCCTCGTGCAGGGTATCGTCGGCATACTGGCGGAACTCGTCGGCCTTTTCCTTGATGTCCGTGGCGGCGGTCGAGGCAGACTCGCGCCAATGCTGGGCGCGCTGCTCGGCCACGTTGCGTAGTTCGGAGGCTTTTTGGGCGGCGGCGCTGCGGAGTTCCTCGGCGGCCTTGAGGGCGCTGGCCTTCGCGGCCTGGAAAGGATCGAGCGGTGTGGCAGCTCCAAAGGGGGAATCAGCGGTGGGATTGTCAGACATGGTGTGAAGTGGGGTTGTCGTTACTGGCGCTGTTTTAGAACATCCGCTCCACCTTGGCGAGAGGAAAAGCAGGCGCGGCGTCAGCCGGGCATTTGCTCGCGTTCCTTCCAGCGGCGCTCGTGGCGGTTCATCTTGCGGAAGAATTCCTCTTCCTCCTGTGGCGTGGCGTTGGGATCGAGCGGCATCCGCAGGCGGATTTCGAGGCCGCGTGGATCTAGCATGCGTGCCTCGGCGGTGCCACCGTGAAGGTGCATCGTCACATCAATGGCCATCATATTCACGCCGAAATCATCCGGGCGGCGGCTGCGGGTGAAAAACGGCTCAAAGAGGTTCGCACTGCGGTCGTGCGCATGCCTCAGGCCGGTGTCACGCAGGCACACCACGAGGTGGCTGCGGCCAGCGGCATCGACTTCGGTGGTGGAGCTGATTTGAATGCTATCCCCGTCGGCCAGGTGAGTGATTTCCTCGACGAAAAGCAGACGCCAGATCTGCCGGAAGCGACCGCCGTGAACCATGAGCGGCGGGAGATTCGGATCGAGCTCCACATCGACGTGCAGATTTTTTTCCACGAGCTGCTGGCCGAAGACGTTCAGCATCTCGCCGAGGATGCCCTGGAGCGTGCATTCATCCGCCCGCATCAGCCTTTTCGCCTGCGAGGCATCCGCCAGCCGGGAGAGCAGCGTCTGAAGGCGGTCGATCTGCGTGGCCGCCTGGCTTTGAATGTCGAGCCAGAAGCTGCCATCACGCGGCGGGGCACCGTTCAGCTCCTCAATGATCTTCAGAGGAGCCAGGTCGATGAAGGCCCTCACCACGGTCAAAGCATTGCGCAGATGATGGTTCAAGCCTTCCGCCATGATGCCCAGGCCGGAGACGCGGTCTGTGGCGAGCATGTGGTGCACTGTATCCGCCTTTTCCGCCAGCAGGCGCTCACGCTCCAAGAGTACCTGGTAGTAATCGAGCGCATATTTGATGGTATGAGAGAGCTCCTCGGGGTCCCAGGGCTTGTGCGGGTGGCGGAAAACACGGACGTCATTCACCGCGTCCACCGCAGCTTGGTAAGCTGTGTAGGCCTTGACGAGGATGCGCACGTCATTCGGCGAGAGGTTACGGGCCTGCTCTAGCAGTTCCACGCCGCTGGCACCGGGCATGCGCTGATCCGTCAGCAGCAGGCCGATCTGCGGGCCGTAGGCTTCGAGGATCTTGTAGCCGTCGAGGGCATTGTTGGCGATGTGGACGACATAAGCGTCGAAAAAATCACTCGGAAGTAGTGAGGCGCCTTCTCTTCGTCATCGACGTAGAGGATGTGACAGGGCGAGAGGCGCTGGGCGGACATGCGGCACTCATCCAAGCTCCGCCTGCCGGATGCGGCAACCACTTTGCTACATCCAAAGCCGTATCACCGGGAATGGTTTATTTGTCGGGGGTGTAAGAGTTTTTGCTGGTGGTATTTGACCATCTTTGGTATTCCCAAGAATAATTGCTTAATCATTCACCCTCCACGGTGAGTCTTGATGCAAGAGCTTCGAGCCACTCTGTTTATGAACACGAATTCGACCTCAAGCGCTTCTCGGCCTCATGGCCAATCGGATACCACCCTTCGCCGACTCCGACGTTTGAGATGGCCCCTGTGGCTCCAGGTGGCGGCCGTTTTTTTCTGGACCCTAGGTCTCCCCGCCACTCGTGCTGCCTATGTGCCTGACTCGACCGGCCAGCCCGCCTGGGATGGCAATGGCGATGAACCCACCGAAGGACCGGACCTCGGAAATAGCGATTACGACCTTCTTCCCAACTGGTACGAAGACTACATTGGCACTGACAAAAACAATCCCGATAGCGATGGCGATGGCGTGACGGATTCCGACGAGGTGCTCATACTTGGCACAAATCCCCTCATGGCCGACACCAACGACAACGGTTGGGATGATCTGGCTGATGCCACGGGAGATAGTGATGCAGATGCCGATCCTGATAATGATGGGATTCCCAATTCCATCGAGACCAATCATTCTACCAATCCCCAGGTCGCTGATACCGATGGGGACGGCCTAAACGACGGCTTGGAGATCAATAGTGACGGCGCATACAGCCCGCTGAACCCCGACACGGACAGTGACGGCACTGGCCACTATGATCAATACTATGGCATCACGCCCTCCACGGATAGCGGCACGAGCGATCCAGCAGGCGCATCCGAAAGTGACGCCAGCACCACTGCGGATGCCTCGACGGAGACCGATCCTGCCCAGATCGATTCAGACAACGACGGCCTCCCTGATCTGCTGGAGCAGCAGCTTCAGCAGTCTGGAGAATTCTCTAGTTCCTACCTTGATTACGATAGTGACGATGATGGTCTTCACGATGGCCTGGAATATCAGCTCGGCACAAATCCTGACGCGAGTGATACGGATGGCGACGAGCTTGATGATGCGACTGAGGTGGCCATTGGCAGCCGTCCGCTGGTGATTGATTCGGACGGGGACGAGTTGCTCGATGGTTACGAGTTTTTCCAGTTTGGAAGCAGCCCCACTGACCCCGACAGCGATGATGACGGCCTTGGCGACCACCAAGAATGGACGATTGGCACCTCGCCCAATGATACGGACTCAGACGATGACGGACTCAGCGACTACGCAGAGGTGACCAATGCCAGCACCACCAACCCACTAGTTGACGACACGAATGTTAATGGCACGAGCGACTACGAGGAAACCTTCGGACAGCCTGAGCCGGAGCCTCCGGCGGATTCGGATCAAGACGGGCTGAATGATGAACAGGAGGCTCTCTATGGCACAAATCCCTCGGATACCGATACGGATGACGACGGTCTGAGTGACGGATTTGAGGTCTCTTGGGGCAGCAATCCCACCACCCAGGATACCGATGGAGACGGGCTCACCGATGATGTGGAATACCAGCTTTCCTTGGAGCCGGCGGATGCGGACAGTGATGACGACCAGATTTCCGACGGGGCCGAGCTCACCAGCGATGAACCCACAGATGCCACCGATCCCGATTCGGATGGCGATGGCCTCACGGATTGGGCGGAAATGTCCACTTATGGGACCGACCCAAATCACACCGATACCGATGGAGATCACCTCACGGATTTTGAGGAAGTGAACGCAGCAGACCTGTTTTCCGGCCTTTCCATCACGCTGAATCCTCTGGCAGCAGACTCCGATGGGGATGGCTTTCCCGATTACATCGCTGTTTCCAGCTACCTCACCGATAGCGATGGCGGCGGTATTCCGGACCGCATTGAGGCCCTTTACCAGCTCGATCCCATGAATGCTGCTGACGACACCGGTGATCTGGACGGTGATGGCACGAACAATCTGGATGAGTACAATGCGGGGCAGGCACTCAACGGCGATTTCGTCGAGAACTATGACACCGATGCCGATGGCATGAGTGATGTTTGGGAGCTGTCTTGGGGCTTTGATCCCAATAACCGCGAGGATGCGGCAGGTGACTCGGATTCTGACTGGATGACCAATTTGGAAGAATTCAGATCAGGTTCCAATCCAGTCATGTCTGATTCCGGCATCTCCAATCCCACCCCTGCGGAATACTATCTCATTTCGGGTAGTGATGACTGGGATCAAGATGGTGTGTCGAATCTCGACGAGATGCTCGTGACTCACACAGATCCTCGCGTTCCCAATTCCACCACCACGGATACGACCACCACAGACACGACGACGACCACCACGGATACGACCACGACCAATACGGATACGACGACTACTTACACGGATACGACGACGACCAATACGGATACGACGACGACCACAGGCATTACAGGTTCCATGTATTCATGCACCTGCGGTGGAAACCACGCCTCATCTGCCGATTGCGGACAGAACTCGAACACGACAAACAACAACACGACAAACAACCAAAGTGGAGACGAAGACGGCTCCACCTGTCCTGCCGATGGCAATTGATGCGTCGCTTTGTTTTCCCTCGTCACTTCACTCCGATTTCCAGCGCTTTCTTTTCCGCACGCCATGAAACGTCTCACCTCATACTTCTCACGTCTCACCACGGCTACCCATTCGGCCCTACGCCCCATCCTCTCTCTTCTCGTCCTCTCCCAGTCTCCTCTTCTCGCTCTTCCCGTTGACCTCGCAGCCCCTCCCGGCGGCCTTGGCCCCACCAGTGACCAGGGCGCTGCCATCCATTGGGTCGAGATGGTGGAGATTGATTTTGGCGGTGGCATGACGTTCCCGTTACGCATGTCCTTCCTCAGCAGCCGTGATGAGGGGGATGGTCGTGATTTCGGCCCCGGTCACTGGCGCACGCCGCTTCACGACTCCCGCCTCATGACAAAGACGGACGGTCGCTGGCCACTTTTGCTGCCTTGCGGTAAGGTCATGGGCCTCTTCTCCAAAGCCGGAGAACCAGGAGCATGGGCCACGGCGGATGAAGAATGGATCGCCCGGCCCAAAGGAGCAAACACCCTCGTCACGCGTGAGGATGGCTGGGAGCTGGAGTTCAGCGCCAAAGGATACCTCATTCGGCTCAAGGCAGACAATGGCCGCACGTTACTCTGGACAAGGGATGCCGATGGCTCCCTGCGCAGCGTGGCAGAATTCGCTGGCGGCAAGCTTCTCGCCCCGGCCTACAGTGTCACGCGTGATCCTGCCACCCGCCGGGTGAAGTCCCTCCGTGTCAGCACCCGCATTGGCTCCAAAGAATGGCGCTATGGCTACGATGCTTCGGGCCGCCTCACCTCCATCGCCTTCCCGGACACCTCTGTGGTAAAAAACACCTACGGCAGCCGTGAAGACGGGCAGCCCTGGATCAGCATCACCGGGCGGGATGCCATCGCCACCACCCTCACCTGGCATAAAGACAACGGCAGCCTCCTCCACGACGGCGTCTGGAGCTACGACATCCAGCCCCAGCCCGGCAATAACCCCGTCATGCGCCGCACCGGCCCCCACGGCGAGCTGGAGATCCAGCATGACGATGCCCTCAACCACCGCACCCTCTTCACCGCCGCTGAAGGCACCCAGACCATCAAGCAGCGTGTTACCTCCGGCCCGGCCAAAGGAAAGCTTGAGAGCATCACGCGAATCCTCTCCTCCAACCAAGAACCAAAAACCAAGAGCCAGAAACAGGTTCTGTACTCCGCCACCTACGACTCCCGCGGCCTTCTCGAAACCGATACAAACGCACTCGGCCACAAAACAACCCACGCCTACACCCTGCATGGCTCCAGCATTCACACCGGCATCAAAACCCACATCACCACGAAACCTCTGGGAAGCAAAACAACTCGGGAATTTGATGCGCACGGCAACCTAATCGCTGAAACCAACGCCCTCGGCCACACCTTCCGTCAGGAATACGACGACCAGAACCGCCTCCTAAAAATCACTGGCCCCGACGGCGCCGTCCTCGAATCGGTCACTTACACCGCCAGCGGTCGCATCCAAACCCGCATGGATGCCATCGGTGCCACTACCACCTATAGCTACGACCGCGAAGGTAACCGCACCTCCATCACCGACGCCCTCGGCCACACCACCAAGCACGAATACGACGTTCGCGGCAACCGCACTGCCACCACCGACGCCCTAGGTCACACAACCCGCTACGAGTTCGACGAAGGCGGCAGACTCACCGCGACCATCCTACCCCCGGTGGACGGTGGACAGTCAGCAGTAGGCAGTGGTCAGTCCACCGCCAACAGCCAACCGCCGAGCACCACCCGCTACACCTACGACTTCGCCGGCCGCAAACTCACCACCACGGCCCCTGACGGCACCGTCACCGAAGCCAACACCTATGACGCCCTGGGCCGTCTCACCTCCCGCACCAACGCCCTCGGCCACACCACCCGCTACGAGTACGACGTCAAACGTGGCAGCACCGGCTGCCTCTCGTGTTCCACCAGCGGCCTCCCCACCCGCATCATTTCTCCCACTGGCCGCATCACGGAGCGCAGCTACGACGCCGACCGCCACCTGCTGTCTGAAACCATTGCCGCTGACGCGCCATCCGCCGCCACGACCGCTCATGTGCATGACTCGGCGGGCAATCGCCTCGCCACCACTGATCCCCTTGGTCGCATTACCACCTTCCAATATGACAGCGCAGGCAACCGCACCAAGATCATCCACCCAGACAAGACAGAAATAACCTTCACCTACAACGCCTTGGGCCAGATGATCGCCGAAACCAACGAACTCGGCCACACCACCAAGAAGCAATACGACCCCTACGGCAACCTCGTCGCTGTCACCACCCCCGAAGGCCACACTACCCGCACGTTGTTCGGAGAAAGTGGAACAGGTTTGCAACCTGTGGTCTCCCCAACCGGCGCAGCCGCAAACGCCACTCCAAGCTCCAAGCCCCAAGCTCTCAGCTTGCGCCCCGGTTCCGCCGCTCGCCACCTCCCCCACGCCATCATCTCTCCCTCCGGCATCACCACCGCGTTCTACTACGACCTCCTCGGCCGCAAAATCACTGTCACCAAGGCCCCAGGCACGCCTGAAGCAGCCACGACAACCCACCAATTCGATGCCGTTGGCAACGAAATCGCCTCTCTCACCCCCACCGGCATCAAAACCACCCACACCTACGATGCCCGCCGCCGCCGCATCGCCACCACGGATGCCATCAACCGCACCTGGACCTTCACCTACACCGACACCGCAGGCCCCAGCGGCGCTCCTCCCTGCTGCGGAGCCGACCCCGCCTCCAACTCCCGTGCTGCCACCACCATCCACCCCGACGGCACCCGCGACGAAAAACTCTACAACGCCCTCGGCCAACTCATCGAATCCCGCGACGCCAACATCACCACCGCCAACGACGAACTAAGAACCAAGAACCAAGAACAAAAATCCGGCATCCGATACGCCTACGACGAAGACGGCCGGCTCACTACCCTCACCGACGCCCGCGGCAGCGTGACCAAGTGGCGCTACGACGCCCGTGGCAAACTCCAATCCAAAACCTACCCCGACAACACCGTCGAAGCCTACGAGCACGACGCCGCCGGCCAGCTTGTCTCCCGCCTCCGCCCCAACGGCGTCAGCGCCAGCTACACTTACTCCCCACGCGGCCAGCTCCTCACCATCCGCTGGAGCGATGACAAAACCGAACCCAGCACCTTCGCCTACGACGCCGCTGGCAACATGACCCTCGCTGAAAACCACAGCGCCAAAATCACCCGCACCCACACTCCTGAAGGCCGCCTGCTCCAAGAAACCCAGCGAATCAACTACGCGACCGTCCTTCCTCCAGGCTCCACGCCCCAAGCTCCAAGCCCCTTCGTGGCCGAAGTAGGCTACCAATACAACCCAGACGGCAAACTTTCCCAACTCCTCTACCCCGACCAATCCACCATCTCCTACCTCTACAACGAGCGCGGTGATCTCGAAGAGGTTCAGGACTCAGAGCAAACTCTCCACCCACAACTCAAAAATCAAAACTACCGCTACTCTCGCCGCTCCGATGGCCGCATTACCAGCCTCTCGATGCCCAACGGCACGACAACAACGCGCACTTACGACCCGGTCGGTCGCCTCAGCGAAATCCAGCACACGGCCCCCGATGGCAGCATCCTCTTCAGCGAGGCCAGCCGCTATGATGACCGCAACCGCCGCACCGCACGAGTGCATGGCGGCGGCAGCGCCGACCTCTTCGCCTACGACCCCGCCGGCCAAGTCACCGCCGCTGCTTACGGGCAAAGTGGTGCTGCCGTCCAGGCTGATCGAGACAACCCGAAACCTGAAACTTGGAACTTAGAACCTAATCAAATCTTCGCCTACGATCCGGCCGGCAACCGCACCTCATTCACAGATAACGACACAACCACCAACTACGCCGCGAACGAAGCTAACCAATACACCTCAATTACCGCTGGCACCGGCATTCTCGAACCACAGTTCGACCCCGTCGGCAATCTCCTACACGACGACCAAAACACCTGCACCTGGGACAGCGACATTCACCTCCTCTCAGTAGAAACCAAAGTCCCAAATCAAAAATCTCAACTCAGCAATTTCCGATATGACGCCCTCCACCGCCGGGTTGCACGAACTGAATCCGCCACAAACACCACGACTCTCTTCGTAATGGACGGCTGGAATGTAATTTTCGAGTTCAGTTCAAGAACAAATCAGGAATTAATTCAGTCTCTCCGCCTCGCTTGGTCGGAAGACATCTCGGGCACTCTCCAAGGCGCTGGCGGCATCGGTGGGCTAGTTTCAACGCAGAATAAAGAAGACGGCTACATCAGTTTTTTCCACTGCGATAGCAACAGCAACGTCGCGCACATAAGTGACGTTAAAGGAAAAAGTGTTGCCCAATACCAGTACGACACCTTTGGCAAAACCAAACTGGCCAAAGGTTCCATCGCAATGAAGAATCGATACCAATTCAGCACTAAACAAATCGAGCAGGGGAACGGGTTGATGTATTATGGCTACAGGTACTACTCTTCAAGTCTAGGAAGGTGGGCATGTTGTGATCCTATCAAAAATTATTCCTTTGTTGCAATTTACTCCCAAGGTGAGGCAAGGTCAAAGTACACTGCGGCGCACCTTTCCATAGAGTTTGCTTCCGTTGACTTAAACCTTTATGCCGCTATGGAAAATTCAGCGGAGAATAATCATGATTTGTTGTGGCTGATTGGACTCGGATTGATTGTGGAGGCAATGCAAGCTTATTTTGATGATCCCTCTAACCCGGTGGCCGAAGCTGAAGACTTGGACGACTGTTTACGTCGCTGCAACGATGATCATCAAGAGGATACCGCTTGGGATACAGCAGCTTGGGGGGCGGATATGTTTGAGTCTGCCGCTGCCTCAGCAGCACATCCAATAGCTGGAGCAATAGACGCAGTCGTCTCAACCTGCATTTGGTTTGCGAAGATCGACGATAACAGAGAGGCTTTTGATCTTTGCAGGCAAGCATGTAATCGTGCATTCCAAGAACCCTTACCCTAAAGCACCCGTGAGTGTTCGCATAATCTTTGTTTACATAGCCACTGCATTTTTGCTTTGGTTTTTTGGAAGTGGTTTATGCCCTCGCTTACCAGTGAATCGGAGACTTTTTCGCGCTGGTGTAGGCATTTTAATTGCAGTAATCCCTTTTATTTTCGCTGCGCCGAACACAGACAGTCCGTATTCTTTTTTTCACTTCTTTGGCACATTGGTTGGAGTGGCAGTTTTCTTTTATTCTTTAGTCAAATGGAAGTCGGCAGGTAATTGAAAAGGGAAACGGAGTTAGGCTGCAACTGCTTGACAGATTGTAAATAATCATAACGCCGCGATAAATCACATGAAGAAGACACCTTGGATCAAGCTTTTCGCCCTCGGAGCGATGGTGTGGATGGTGTTTGGTGCTTCGGCTGTGGGACTTTCGTTGGTGATAGGCTTTGGATTTTTATTCGCGCTTCTGGATGCGTCGGCGGGGGCGGAAGAGGGCAGTGGCGAGAAGAGAGAGGATCGAAAAAGGCAAAAGCCCTTGATGGAGGATTCAGGTGCCTTGATTCGGCAGTTGTTCAGCCGGCGGGTGGGGCCGTTTTATCTGGCGCTGGCGATGCTGACCTGGGCGGGGAGGTCGGAAAGACAAGGAGAGGGGGAGATGGGGAGACTGGGGGATGGCAAGGGGCTGGCGGCCACTCGTGGGTGGGGCACGGAGGTGGGTTCAGCGCATGAACCGGGGAAAAGCGGGCTCTACGCCTATGGGAAGCCGCTGGGGCATGGCAAGACCGCTGCTCCCCCAATCACGCCGGAGGAAGTCGCCAAACGGGCGGAGGCCATTCAAAAGCGAACGATGAAGCCCGTTCCGCGCAGCTTGCCTGCCGCTAACCTCCCCGGCATCGGCCCCAATGCGAAGCCGTTACCACCTGGCCTCAAGCCCAATCCCAATGCCAAGCTGCCCGACAGTGCTCAGCAGCTCCTCGACAGCCAGAAAGTCGTGGAGCCTCCACCGCCTGGAAAATGAGGTGTGAGTCTATGCCAAGTCATCTGACGGGAGCGCTTGGCGAAGGCTGCCAACTCGCTGAATCCAAACTCACTGATTCACAACCAGCGTGACTTTCCGGTTGCTGCCCCGGCTGCCAGCGCCTTAATCCGCCCTCCCTCCCCACCAGCCCCCGTATTCCCATGCTTGAGTTCTTTCGCCGCAACCGCGGAGCCTTCCTGATCATCCTCACGATCGTCATCATCATCACCTTCTCCGTCTCGGGAGCTTGGCGCTATGACAAGAACGCCCAGGTGGCGCAGGCCCTGCCCACGGATCATGCCATGACCGTCTTCGGTAAGGACTACACAAATGCCGAAGCGGGTCAGGTGAGCCGCTCGCTGCAATTCGCGATGCAGCACCTCAGCATGTTCGATCTCTACATCGGCCTCAGCAGCCTCGGCAAGCAGGATGGCTCGAACAGCGGCGGCGGCATCGTCGGCACCGCCCTCGTGCTCCAGCAGTTGCTCGAAGACACTGGCATCCGCGCCAGCGACGCCGAAGCCGTCGAGGCTCTCAAAAAACTGCCGAACATGCAAACCAACGGCATCTTTGATCCTTCCCGCGGCCAGCAGGTCGAGGAAACCGCCGGCATGTATGGCCTCAGCACCGCCGATCTCCTCGACATCATGCGCCTCAAAATCGGCCTCGAGAAGCTCAAGGAACTCGTCACGAAGAACTACGCCGTTTCCAGACTCGCCGCTGAAAAGCAGTATGCCAGCAGCCAGCAGACGATGAAGGTCTCCACCATCGCTTTTGACACCGAAGCCTTCAAAAAAGACCTCAAAGTCACCGACGAAGAAATCCAGAAAGCCTACGACGAGAGCAAGGAAACCTACAAAACCGTTGAAAAGCGTGCCGTGAAGCATGTCTTCTTCGAAACACCGACGGACCTCGACAAGAAGCCTCTCGAAGAGCGCCAGAAGCTCCAAAAAGCCGTCTCCGACCGCCTGAACGCCTTCACCGAAAAAGCCCTCGCCGCTGGCCGCGAAGCCAACCTCGAAAAACTCGCCGCCGAGCTCAAAGAGAAGGTCGAAACCATTGCCGCCTTCGAGCAGGCCACACCGCCGGAAGCCCTCAAAACCGAAGCTGCCCTCGTTGAGGCCATTTTCAGCCAGCCCAAGACACAACCTGTCTCCGACGCCGTCAAAACCGACAAAGGCTGGTATGTTTTCACCGTCTCCGCCATCGAGGAACCGAAGCAGCAGGAACTCGCCACCGTGAAGGACAAGGTGAAGGATGGCCTCATCGCCAAGAAAGCCGCCGAAGCACGCTCGAAGGCCGTGAACGAGGTTCGCGACTTCATCGCCGCTGGTCTGAAGGACAAAAAGAAGATCGAAGACCTCGTGAAGGAGAAGAAGCTCACCCTTTCCCCAGTGACCGATCTCGATGCCGCCACGCCTGCTCCGAATGTCCCCAACAGTACGCAAATCGCTGCCGAGGCCGCCAAGACCGGCATCGGCCAGATTTCCCAGGCTGTGGACACCGATAAGGGCACCGTCCTCGTCTATGTGAACGCCAAGGAACTGCGCAAGAGCGACAACGCCGCCAGCCTCCGCAAGCAGCAGGCTGATAGCCTCGCCGATCGCGAAGGTGAAGGTGTGTTCCAGGCTTGGTTTGCCAAAAAGGTCGAAGAGGCCCGCATCGAAACACCGGTGCGCACCGAAACCGCCGCGTGATCGAAACACCACCCAGCCCCGAGGTGGAGGAAATCTTCGACGAGGCCAACGGCCACGTCGCCTTGGGTGAACTGGCGGAGTCCATCCCGCTCTTTCGCCGGTGCGTGGAGCTTCAATCCGGTTTTTTCGATGGCTGGCATGCCCTCGGCATGGCGCTCCTCAAAAACGATCAAGTCACCGAAGCCATCGGGGCCGCGCTCATGGCCACCACCCTGCGTCCGAACGATCTTCTCGCCTGGACCGCTCTCTCGCAGATGTATGTGCGTAACAAGCAGATCGCCGAAGCCGAGGACGCCAAATCGAATGCTCGTATTCTCTCGCTCGGCGGCAAGGTGGTGAAGTGAAGGCGAATACTCACTCCTCCATCCGCCCGAGGTAGGTCACGGCGTTGGTTTCGCTGTTGCGGCGGGTCACGACGATGATTTCGGCACGCTTATCTCCCACCCAGCCCACGCTGGTGATGCGGCGGAGGGTCGTGTCGTCATCGTTCAAGATGGCGCGGAGGGCGTTCAGCTTGTCGCCAGTGAGTCCGAGGAGTTGATAGGCCTCCTCGTCGCGGATGCGGCGGTCGTCCTCGGTGCCGGGAATGCCATCGCCCCCGTCACGCTCGCGGATGAAGCGGGTCACGTCGTTCTCCGAGGTGCCGGTGATGGCAAGCAACACGTCTTTGAAGACGGTGCGCAGGTCGATCTGGCCTTCGCCATAAACGCTGAAGTATTCGCGCCAGTCCGGCTTCTTGCGGTCCACCGCATCCATGCCGCGCACGAGGAGCATCTCATCTACGCGAAGGAAGCCCTGGTTTCGCGGTGAATCAAAGATGCCGAGGTTTTGGTAATACTCCTCCTCCGCACCGTTGGCTCGGGCGTTGTCGTCATTGTCGATCCAGTCCGCCAAAGAATCAGCGGCGATGCTGGCCTCCTCGGCGTTGAGCTGCCAGTGAACGAGAAGGTTGTAGATGGCTTCGCGGAGACGTTCGTCCGTGGCGTAGTTGATGGGGATGCGGGCGCCTTCGTAGTTGATGACCACGTCAAAGCCACTGTCCGTGCCGATCTTCTGCTTCAAAACAAGATCGCCACGACGTGTATTCGGATGCAGGCCCACCGCCAGGCCGCTTTCGGCAAGGTGCAGCGCTTTGAATTGATACGCTGCCTGCACACTTTCCGCCGCGCTGGCGCGAATGTATTCCACCACACCCAAAACGGTGACGGACATCAGCAGGATGGCCCAGATCATGAGCATGAGAGCAGAGCCTTGATTGGAGCGGTGAGGGGGACTGAAAACTGAAAACTGAGAACTTAGAACTGAAAATTGGCTGGCGCAGGCTTTCGCGTGCCGGGTGGCATGCGAGGCGTCCCCAATTTTAAGTCTCCAATTTTCAGTTTTCATTTTTCAGTGCGTTCGAGTTTTCAATTTCCACCGCCTTGAGGAGGTCCACCACCTTCGCGGTTTCCGCCACCGCCACCGTCGCCTCGACCACCACCGCCTCCATTACCACGACCACCGCCGCCGCCTGCTGCACTGGGTGTGTTTGTTGAATTCGAGGCGCTTGTTGAACCCGTCGTGCTTCGTGGTGCTTGGCCTGCGGTGATGGTGATGACTGGCACGCCAAAGACCATGCGGATGGGCAGCGTGCGGTTTTTGAGGGTGAGGCTGCCCTCGATGAGATCAGGCCACTCCGTCTTGCTCCATTCCTCATACCACGTTTTGTCCTTCTCGACGTAAAAGCGCCATTTGAAGGCGATCACATCCGGCAGCAGCGGCATCCAGTAGCGACCCTCTTCGTCGGGGGCGTAGATGCCGGTGGTCTCCTGGCGGATGCCGTTTTGCGGATCGTTCTCCGGGATCAAATCCTCGCGGGAGAGGCTGAGGTAGTGAATGGGCATGCCGGCCTCGTCGGCGACCTCGTCCGGGTGCGGGCGGAGGCGCAGGATGGTATCCTTGAAGGTGATGGGATGCGCTCCGGCGGGAAAACAATCCGGCGAGCCCGCGATGGTCAGCTCCTGGATCACTGGCTCGGTCGTTTGAACCAGTTTGAGCGACAGCGTGGCCGTGGCTGGCAGCGAGGCAAAGGCGCGACGGCTTAATTCGATGAAGCGATTCACCGAATCACTCTCCCGCTGCGTCCGCTCGATCTCCGCTGCGGATTGCACTGAGCCACGGATGATCGCAAACAGCGTCACTGTGATCATCGACAGCAGCGTGATGCCGATGACGACCTCGATGAGCGTGAAGGCGTGCGCCCCCCGCCGCGCTTTATTGCTGGGCGGGTTTGTGAACATAGACGCTGAGGGTGGCCTCCTCGGGGATGCCATTGAACTCGGAGGTGGCTTTGATGGTGACGTTGTAGAGATCCGGCAGCGTGCTGCCGTTCGTGGTGCGCAGGCTCACGGGCTCGGTGGAGCTCGTGTAGGTGATGCCGTAGGTCGTATCCATGGAGGAGGTGCTCATGTCCGTGAGCGGCTTCCGCCGGATTTCTTCGAAGAAGTTCCGCATGCCGATGCGGACGATTTGATCCCGCTTGAGCAGGTTGGCGGTATCGAGCGATTGATTGAGCGCTTTCGCCAGTCCGAGCACCGCGATGGAGAAAATGGTGATCGCGAGCACGAGTTCGAACAGGATGTAGCCCCGTACACCGCCTCTCCGAGGCGGACGCTGGGATGATCCGCCTCGGAGAGGCGGTGTACATGAGGGCTTCATCGTAGATCGACGGATTCTTTGACGATGTCGGCCGTGAGGGCGGCGAATTCGACATCGAAGGTGGAGCTGTCTCGCTCGACGTGGACCTTCAGCGGCTGGCAGACGCCGCTGGGCTGGAAGACCCACAGCTTCACCAAATCGCCCTCGAGGTAGGTGGTGTCGGTGTCGAACCAGAATTGCATCCCCAGCTTCATGTCCGGCGGAGCCTCGTAGTTCTGCGTCCAGTGCTCGTCATACTTCGGCGGAGGCGGTGCAAGGGTGAGCTGGGTGGTCTTCGTGACTCCGCCGCCGCTTTCGAGGTCGTTCTTCTCGATCTCCGGCTGCTCGGCGGGTGGGTTTTTGCTCGTTTCGATGAGTTCGATCAGCTCCGCCCGCGTGAGATAGGGATTCGAGTAACGTGAGGCTGTGAAGCCGGTGGCATGCAATGCCACCTGATAAGGCCTTTTCTCCGTCATCGCCCGCATGCGTGCCTCGCGAGCCAGTTTCACCAGGGCCGCCACCGGTTCGCGGGCGATTCGCTCGTCGTTGAATCCCTTCAGCATCGGAATCGTCGCCGCCGCGAGCACCGCGACGATGGTGAGAGCGATGATGATTTCGACGAGCGTGAATCCTGATTGAAATCCAAGTTGCCCGGTCTTGAGGCGCAGACCGGGTTTGGGACTGAATCTGGAATCAAGATTCATAAATCAGGAATTACTTGGCGGGTGCTCCACGCTTCCAATTGCCGAGATCGTCATCCGTGCCGTCTTTGCCATCGGGACCCATGGACCACACGTCGTAGTCGTCCTTCGATTTCTGGGCGGGGATGCGATACTTGTATTCCTGGCCCCAGGGGTCCTTCGGCATGTCCTTCATGAAGGCGCGGTAGTTTTCGGGGATGGGCTCGATGGTGGGTTTTTCGACGAGGGCCTTGATGCCCTGCTCGGTGGTGGGCTTGCGCAGGGCGCGGGACTCGTAGCTTTGCAGCGCGAGGCCGATGGCCTGGAGGTCGCTGTCCACGCGGGTGTCCTTGGCGGAGTCGATCTGGCCTTTGAGGAGGTAAATCGAGCCGGAGGCGAGGATGGCGATGATCGTCAGGGTGATGACGATTTCGATCAGCGTGAAGGCGGGGGATTTATGATTTACGATTTTTGATTTATGATTTCGCATGTTCATGGCGGTTGGAGGGTGGTGAATAAATGGAAACTTGGAACCTGAAACTTAAAACTAGCTCCGGCGGATGCCGGTGACGCTTTGGGCGATGGCGGCGACGATGGAGTAGGCGACGGTGCCGACCATGATTGCCATGAAGACGAGGATGATCGGGGTGATCATGGAGGTCATGCGCTTGATGCGGGTATCGAGCTCTTTGTCGTATCGCACAGCGCATTTCTCCATCGACTTGCCGAGCTGGCCGGTCTGCTCGCCCACGGCGATCATGTCGGAGAGCAGCAGCGGGAAATTGCCCACTTTTTTGAGCGAGGAGGAAAGTGGTGCGCCTTCCGAGACGAAGGTGGAGACCTTCGCCAGCAGCGATTGGATGAAAACGTTCGCGGAGATCTTCGAGACGAGGCGCAGGCTGTTCATGAGCGGCACGCCGTTGGTCACGAGACTGCCCAAAGAGTGCGAAAACTGCGCGTAGAAGCGCATCGCGATGATCGGGCCAAACAGCGGCAGTTTCAGCCGGGTCTGATCCCACCACATCCGGCCCGCTGGCGAGCTGATGTAACCTCGGAAGAGCATGAACAAGGCCGTGATGGCGATGAGGATGATCCACCACCACGAGGCGAGGAAGTTGTTGAAGCTGATGAGCAACTGCGTGGCCGCCGGAAGCTGCTGGCCGTTCTTCGACATCAAATCCGTGATCTGCGGCACCATGAAGGTCATGAAGACCACCATCAGCACGATGCACGCACCGATCAAAAAGGCCGGGTAGATCATCGCCGAAGTCACCTTGGATTGCAGGTCCGCCATGACTGCGAGGTTGTTCGCCAGCCTTCGCAGGATGCTCGGCAGCGATCCGCTAACCTCACCTGCGGCGACGAGATTGCAGTATAACTCATCAAAGCTCGGCGAGGCCTTTTTCAGTGCCTTCGCCACGGTGGAGCCTTCGCGGATTTCGTGGCGTAGTATGCATGCCACTTGGCGCAGTGACTCGGCCTCCTGCCTCTCTTGCAGTACCCACAGCGCCTGCTCGATCTGCAAACCGCCATCGAGCATGTCCGCCAGCTCCTCGGTGAACAAAATGAGCTGCGCCCGCTTTAGCTTCACCGGCCCGCTGGCCTCATCCGCTTTCTTTGCCTGCGCGGCGGCGGCTTTTTCATCCGGCATCACCTTCACGGGCGTTAGTGATTGTGATTCGAGCTGCCGGAAGGCCTCGGCCTTCGAGGTCACGGTCAATGAACCGGAAACAGTCTGTCCGGTGGCCGTGAGAGCGGTGTAAGTGAAGGCTGGCACTTGGGTTATCGGGAGCTTAGTTCCTCGCGGAGGGCGGCAGGATCACGGCGGAGGTCTAGCACGGCACAGACCTGGGTTGTGTCTTGCTGGGTGCGGAAATAGATACCGATGGGGAAGCGGCGCATTTGGATGAAACGAAAGCCTAAACGCTGACGGCGCGGTTCAGTTGCCTCTAAAAGTCGGGGAACTTCCTGACGAAAGTGCTGCAAGAAGTAGCCTCCGGCACCGGACTCGCATTTTTCGTAGAACCGGATGATGGCTCGAATGTCAGCCTGGGCGGCACGTTCGATGATTACTTGCATGCCAGCTCGGCCTGAAGTTCGTCCATCGCTTGATTGAAGTCCAACCACTCAGCTTCGCCTTTCTCAAGGCGCTCCATTCTTCCTCTCAGGATCGGCTCATGCCAGGCTGGGGATTCGATTTCACTGGAATGATCCTCGACGACCTCTTTCCAGAGAAACTGGAAGGCTTCCCACTTCTGGTCCGCCGTGAGCTGGGAGAGGAGGGCTGGTAGGTTAGCTGCGGTGAGAGTCATGCTGGATAGTATTTACCTGTGAATCGGAATCCAGAAGGGTTTTTGCGGGGCTACTCACTCGCCGCCGTGACCGTGAGCACTTCTTCGAGTGTGGTGATGCCTTCGCTGGCTTTGCGGAAGCCGTATTGGCGCATGGGGATCATGCCGTCTTTGAGGGCCTGGGCTTTCAATTCGATGGTGTTGGCCCGCTTGTTGACTTTGTCCTGAATGGCTTCGGTCATGAGGCAGATTTCCATGATGGCGAGACGGCCGGTAAAGCCAGTGCCACGGCAGGCACGGCAGCCGACGGGCTTGTAGAAGGTGCGCTTGAACTCGTCAGGAATGCCGATGTTCTTCAAATAGGCCTCTTCGTAATGTGCGGGCTGCTTGCAGGAGCCGCAGAGCGTGCGGACAAGGCGCTGCGCCTGGAAGGCCCGCACGCTGGAGGCGACCATGAAGGGCTCGATGCCCATATCGAGCAGGCGGGAGATGCCGCCGACAGCGTCATTCGTGTGGAGCGTGGAGAGCACCAAGTGACCGGTCAATGCACCGCGAATGGCGATCTCGACCGTTTCCTGGTCGCGCATTTCACCCACCATGATGACGTTCGGGTCGCCACGGAGGATGCTGCGCAGGCCGGCGGCAAAGGTAAGATCAATTTCCGGCTTCACGGCGATCTGCACGACGCCGTCGAGCTTGTTTTCCACCGGGTCTTCGATGGTGACGATGCGGCGGTCCTTGGTGTTCAGCTCCTTGAGCAGGGTGTAGAGCGTGGTCGATTTACCACTGCCGGTGGGGCCGGTGACAAGGATGATGCCGTTCGGCGCGGCGATGAGTTTTCTCAAGGTGGCCTCGGTGTGCGGATCGAGGCCGATAGCGTTCATATCGAACTTTTTGCGAGTGAGCAGACGCAGCGCTACGGACTCGCCGTTCACGCTGGGAATGGTGGCCACACGCACGTCGATGGGGTCGCCGTCGAGTTCGAGGTTGATACGACCGTCCTGTGGCAGGCGGCGCTCGGCGATGTCGAGGTGCGCCATGATCTTGAGGCGCGAGACGAGCGAGTTTTGCAGCAGTCGCATGTTTGGCGGCACGGGGACTTCGAGCAGCTTGCCATCGACGCGGTAACGAATGCGCAGATCCTTCTCCAAAGGCTCCACATGGATGTCCGTGGCACGTTCCTTGAGCGCCTCGCGGAAGATTTGGTTCACAAAGTTGAGCACGGTGGCCTCTTCATCGGCCTCGTCGAGCACCGTGGTCTCTTGCTTGAGATCGTCGTTGTCGTCCCCGGCCTCGCGACCTTCCAGAAGCTCCTCGAAGTTCTCCGCGCCGACGCCGTAGCCCTGATGCAGCGCTTCGAGGATGCGATGACGCGGGGCGATCTGCCAGTGGACTCGCTTGCGCAGCTCCTGGCCGACGGCCTGGCGGGCGGAGAGGTCAAAGGGGTTGTAGGTGATGAGCGTGGCCTCGGTGTTCGAGAGCTGAGTCGGGAAAACGCGATGTCGCAGGGCGATTTTGGCCGGAAAGCGGTTGTGGATGCCTTCGGGTGCATCGGCGGCTCCATTTTCATCAAACGGGATGCCCAGGCCGGTGGCCAGCTTTTCGAAAAAGCGGTCCTCATCGACCATGTTCGCATCCACGAGGGCATCCATCAGCGGCTGGCGCTTGTCCGCGGCGATTTCGAGCGAGTGGCGGAGGCGTGTGGGCTCGGCACAACCGGCGGAGGCAGCGGTCTGGACGAGGACATCAATCAAAGTGGGCATAAAGCGAAGGGCAGGGGGCCGGAGGAAGCCGCTGTGAAACGCGACCCGCGAGGGGAAGTTGCCCTTTAAACCGGCTTTTTCGCTTCGGGCGGTCACATTTTCGCCGGGCTACTCTCCAGCCTGGGATGCAAAGCATTGCCAGTGGCGACGAGACTTCGTATTCGCGGAGAGAATGCTTGCCAAACCGGCGCGGCGGCGGCGTAATCTGCGCTCCCCATTTTTGCCATGATCTCCCGTCTTGCTCTTCTTTCCCTTAGCTGCTGCGGCCTCGCTCTCGCCTCGCAGCCGAACTCCGTCGCCGATCTGCCGGATGCGAACCCATCTTTTTGGGGTGGCAGATGAACAGGGGTGCCGGGGGCTATGGGTCGTTTCGAGAACGATCTGGTAAGTTCGACCGCTTCTTTTGACGTGCAAGAACAGTGATAGGAACGCAGGCGAACATATGATTCTGCTCAGTGGCTTCAGCACAGAGGAAACGTTCCAAGTGTGATAAATGGCCTGCCAATCAGTTCGGTTGCTCCGTTGCTAGACGTTTTGCTACACCTCGTCATGATTCAATCAACTTAGTCATGAATGACTCAAATGATTTTTCAGATTCAGAGGAACGACCGCATCTCAGATGGAGTACCGTTGTTCTGGTGATGATTGTCGGTATCTGTGTTTGGAAGGGAGCGACGCGACACCAAGAGGCCTCAGACATCTCCGCTATGTTTGTGGGAGGTGGGGATGTACAACGGATTGCAGTGCTTCCCACAGTTGTTGATTTTGAGAGGGGCAGTGCGTTGAGTAAAGACATTGGCGCTTTTGAGTCGAGGCTGCAGGCGGAGCTCCTCAAGTCATGGGATGTGGATTTGCTGATCCGTGCAGGTATGACCGAGTTCGTGTTCGAGCAGAAACTTCATCAAGCCAAGACTGCACATCAAATTGGGGCGACGATTCTTCCAGCGGATTGCGTTTTGCTCAGTGCTCTTGATTATCACCGCAGGGAGTTGAGAATATTTCCGGTGATGGTTGGTGAGAGGATGAAGCTCCCTGCGCCGATTATCATTTCGATTGGGGACTCATCGACTTTGGCAACGAGCGTTCCCGAACAAGCCGCACAAATGCTGGCTCGTCAGATTAAACTTCGCAAAGCGGCCGACAGTGGCATTTCAGGGACCATGACGAAGGATGCATCTGCTCGAAAGAAGGTTGTTTGTGCAGTTCTCGATCCGATCAGTTCACTTGGAAACACTTCGAGCCTTCCTCAGATTTCGGCATCGATTCGCGCGGTCTTGGATCGGTCTCTCGCTGCCTTGGGCGAAAGGGTTGAATTGGTGGATCGAAGTCAGTTGTCGGCTCTACTTCAAGAGCATGTGCTGGAAGGTGTCAGCGCTGGTTTTTCGGGAGCTCAAGTGGGCCGGTTGGTGAATGCGGACCTTGTCTTTGTTCCTTATGTCCACTTTCGTTCCGATGAAAACGTTTCCACGGACCTGTTTGTCGTGAATCCATCTACTGGAAGCATCCTTGCAGCGGCTTCGTGGACGGGTGGGGCGCTCTCCGAACCGCCAAATCACATGATCGAGTCTTTAGTCAGCGACGCCTTGGGGAAAAGCTGGAGCCGAGAAAGTGATGGAACGAGGGATGATCGTGAGAGGCGGCATCAGGAGGCCAGATTTATCACTTCGCTCCGGGGGGGGGGCTTTCAGGCTGGTTTGCGACCTGACAAGGCGACAAGCGTCAAACAGTCGATTCGCTGGTCTGATGCAGCGCTCTCTCTGGCTCATGATGATGAGAGTCAGATGATGGAGATTGCGGAACAATTGCTCTACTATTCGACTGCTTCGCTGCGGCATCCGTCACACGCTGAACTGCATCCAGACTATACAGGGATGGAGATTTTGAAGCCTTTGCTGAAAAATGCGGCTTTGACGAAGCAATTGAACGAAGCGGCGAAGCGAGTTTATGAATTGCCGTTGACTGGGCTGCTCAAGGCGGGTCATTCAAGGGCTTGTATCCCCCTGGCAGATTTGTGGATTTCAACTGGTGATGCCCAAAAGGCTGTGGACATGCTCAGTAAAGAAAAGGGTGTTATCAGCTTGGACATCGAAAGCCATGATGCCCGAACTTGCATGTGCCGTGCATTGATGAATTTGGGGCGTAATAAAGAGGCGGCGGATTTCATGCTGCAGACTAAGGAGCAATCCGAGCTTAGCAGTGAGCTTGCAGCGGATGCCCTTCACTTGTGCAAGGATTTTGACCGGGAAATGAAACTGCTATGGGATTTTCGGAGCAATTTCATGACGGAGTCCTCTTTTGTGGGGCGTTTTCTTGGGGTGCTGACCCTCAAAGGCCGAGCGCGAGAGGCTTTAGATTTCGTCACCAGGAAGGCGAGTCACCTGGCGTTTAGTAAGAGCGAGGTATGGATTCCTTTAGTTCGAGCAAGGCTGGCTACTGGACAAAAGGAGTTGGCCATTTCGGGTGCTCAATGTGCGCTGCTGGCGGCTCGTTATGGAGAATACAATGAAGAGGAAACCGCTTTGCGCGAACTGTTGGCGGAGATTGGGGCTGCTCCGCTCGGCAAGCTGCCAAAGATTGCGCAGGGGGTGCGCTGGCCCGCTGATAGCTGTATTCATTTCGTTCACGATGATACTGTCAATGCGCCGCTGGCTTTGGGCGTGGCGCGTCAGATGGCGGAATTCTGGGGGTGCAGGGTTAAAGTTTGGGTTTTGCATAGCATGAGCCTACAGCAGCTTTCTTTTTACCGGCCTGTTTCCAAAGTGGTCTCAAGTCGTCGCCTGTCTGACATGTGTGCCCGCGTAAAGTTTCCGGAAGAGGTCAGTTTGGGCGTGGTGTTGCTGACTTTGGACAAATTTCATCACGGCAATGGAGAGGATGCAACCGACAGTTCCGGAACAAGCACGGGAGCGTTTTCAGTGAGGTCAGGGTATTACGTTGATAAGTTTCATCCTCGCCGAAATCGGCCCTTCGAGGAGGAGCTTGCCGTGTTGACGAGCAGTCTATGGGGAGTGCAGAGCTTCTTGATAGACGATTCTAATGTCAGACATCCTGATGACGGCTGGTTTTCCCCTTTCCCGCCCGATGTTTTTTCGAAGCAATGGTCGCTTTCTGTGGGGCTTCTGGATCTCGGTGTGGCCCCACATACTCTCAAGTTGTTGAAGGAGATAGATATGCAGGAAATGATTCTGACGATCCAGCAAGAGCATGAGATGGCTAGAAGGGATGCACCTCATGATTTTGGTCCTGATCAACGCTTCGTGAAGCTTTGGTCGGATGAATTGGCTTCACAAAAGCCTGTCGTCGTATCCCCACGGTGAAAAAGGTTGTTGGGAAGGATTGGAAACGCTACCCCATGTCATTATGAAAATGACCAATTTGCTTCTTTGCTCGCTGATGTTCGCAGTTGTCCATGAGCCTTCATTGGCTGCGGTGCCTGTGGCAGTTCGTTACACAAACACGAGTGATTCGAAGGACAATGTCGGTCGGTTTGTGTTTGAAGTGATGCAAATGAAGCTCTCGGAGAATGCCGGATATGAGTTGGTGCATCGAGATAAGCTCGAAGATGTCCTTGGGGAACTCCAACTCGGAGCGGCTGGCTTTACCAATGATCAAGCGGTGAAGCTGGGGAATCTGATGGGAGCGAAGTATCTCGTTTTCGGCAGTGACATGCATGTAGCTGCGAATCACGCGGTGAACTGCCGCGTCATTCAGGTGAGCACAGGTGTCTTTAAACCGGTTTTGGCTACGATGGTGAAGGATGAGGATCCGATGGTTTTCGGCGCAAGACTGGCGGACCAAGTGATTGCAGCATTGGAAAAACTGGAAGGACGCCAAGCTGAGGTCACGTCTTCTCTTCCGAGCAAATTCGAAATTCCCAAGGGGGTTGCCCTTCCCGCGGTGGCCATACGAGTGCCAGAAAGCAGTGCGACAAAGCAGACGAGGCCAGATCCGGCGGCTGAGAAGACGCTAGAGAGCTTCCTTCAAACACATGGCTTCAAACTCGTGAAGCTTTCGAAACCTAGCCAGTCGGTTTCTCCTGATTCTGCGACCCAATTGGAAGGAGAGGAGCATGAGAAGCTGCTGAGTGAAGCCCGCGAGAAAGGAGTGGGCGTACTTGTATTGGGCGCTGCCACCTCGGACCTGTCGACACGCATCGGGGGATTCACAGCCGCACGAGCCAGAGTCGAGCTATCTCTAGTTTCGACCTCGAACAGCCGCATCCTTGCCTCAGGAAGTCACTACGGAACAGGTACAGATGTAAGTGACTTCGTGGCCGAGAAGAAGGCTATCGAGGCGGCAACCCGGTTTCTACAGGAGTCACTGATCAAGGAATGGTCTGGAAAGCTCGGCCAGTGAGCCAAGTGACTTTTTGCACAGAACACTTGCCAGAGTCGCGCGGTGTGGCCGTACTGGAAGGCCCTTTTATGAGATTGTCTTTTGTTCTCTTTTTCTCCCTCGCGGTGGCTTTTTCGGCCGGTGTGGCACTTGCCTCGCAGCCGACCTCCCTCGCCGATCTGCCGGACGCGAACCCGGATGCGGAGTTGAAGGCCTTTGTGGTGCCAGAGGGCTTTGAGGTGAACCTGTTTGCTGGTGAGCCGATGATCCAGAAGCCGGTGCAGATGAACTGGGATGCGCAGGGCAGGCTGTGGGTCGTTTCAAGCACGACGTATCCGCACATCAAGCCGGGCGAGGAGGCCAAGGACCAGGTGGTGGTGCTGGAAGACACCGATGGCGATGGCAAGGCGGATAAATCGACGCCTTTCGCCGATGGGCTACACATCCCGACGGCGCTGGCTCCGGGCGATGGTGGTCTTTATGTGGCGAATTCGACCGAAGTGCTGTTTTTGAAGGACAAGGACGGCGATTTGAAGGCGGACGAACGGACGATCCTGCTCAGCGGCTTCGGCACGGAGGACACGCACCACCTCCTGCACACCTTCCGCTGGGGTCCGGAAGGGATGCTGTATTTCAACCAATCGATCTACATCCACACGCACATGGAGACGCCGTATGGCGTGCGTCGCCTGATGGGTGGCGGCATTTGGGAGTTCCGGCCGGAGACGCGGCGGGCGGAAATCATCAGCAAGGGGCTGATCAATCCCTGGGGTTTTGAGTTCGACCGCTGGGGCCAGAGCTTTGCCTGCGACGGCGCGGGCGGAGAAGGGATCAATTTCATCTTCCCAGGCAGTGTTTTTGCCACGTCGCCGGGGGCGAAGCGCATCGTGCATGGCCTGAGCCCCGGCCAGCCAAAGCAGTGCGGCATGGAGGTGATTGAGGACCCGCATTGGCCGGCGGACTGGCAGGGGACGATGGTGCTGAATGACTTCCGCGGGAATCGTGTGAACCGTTTCGCCCTCACGCCGAGCGGCAGCAGCTACATCGCGAAGCAGCTCCCGGATGTGCTGGCGAGCACGCACCGGGCTTTTCGGCCGATTGATGTCAAAGTGGGTCCAGACGGTGCCATTTACATCGCAGACTGGTACAACCCCATCATCCAGCACGGCGAGGTCGATTTCCGTGATCCGCGTCGCGATCAGTTCCACGGCCGTATTTGGCGGGTGACGGCGAAGGGGCGTCCGCTGAGTCCGAGGCCGAAAATCGCCGGGGCGAGCACCGCCGAGCTGCTGGAGATGCTGAAAAGTGACCGCAAGTATGTGCGGACCTTTGCGAAGCGTGAACTCCGCGATCAAGGCGCGGAGAAGGTGACGGCCGGGCTGGACGCCTGGGCGGCGCAGCAGACGGATGGGCATGCGCTGCTGGAGGCGGCCTGGGCTCGTGAGGGCGTGAATTCCTTCTCGCCGACGCTTTGGCGCAAACTTTGGGAAAACAGCGATGCCCGCATCCGTGCGGCGGCGCTGCGCATCCTGAGCCATCGCTGGAAGGAACTGCCAGAGGCGATGAAAGTGCTCGAAAAGGCCGTGGCGGACGAAAACGCCCAGGTGCGCCTTTGGGCCGTGGCCGTGCTGGCGGATATGGGCAAGGCGGGGGCGATCAATCTGGCGCTGCGGGTGCTGGACCTGCCGATGGATGAGAGTCTCGACTTTTTGCTCGAACTGACCTGCCGTGAGCAGGCGGAGATTTGGATGCCGGCGGTGGTCAGTGGGAAATTGAAGCTGGAGGATCGCCCGAAGCAGTTCGTCTATGCGATGAAGAGCACGGGCCGTTCGGATGCCCTGCCGCCGCTGTTTGCAGCGCTGAAAGGCGGCAAATTGAGCCCGGAAGATGCTGCCGCCGTGCTGGCGATGGCTGGCGACGCGGCGGACGCGGCTCAGGCCAAGGTGATGGCGGACATGGTCAATGACCCAGACATGACGGCGCACTTCATCGGCCTCCAGGACGCCCTGGTGAAGGCCGCCACGGACCGGAAAGTCGTGCCGGAAGGCGCTGCGGAGATGGTGACGGCCTGGTTTGACCGTCCGGAACCGCATGTGGTGCATCGCACGGCCATTTTGGCAGGTCTTTGGAAGGTGGAGCCGGCCCGCGAGAAGCTCGTGGCCCTGCTCACCGATGCGAAAACGATCCCGGCGATCCGCGATGGAGCCACCCGTGGCCTGACGGCTCTCGGCGGCGTGAAGACGCGGGATCTGTTCGATAAGCTGTTCGTCGAGTCGGCCGATCTGGGCCTCAAATCGCTCATGATCGACGGTTTGACCGCCGTGGGGCCGCAACTGGCCGCGAAGCGTGCGGTGGAGTTTCTGGCCACCGCCGAGGTGGAGGCCGCGAAACCGGTTCTGGGGGCGTTTTTGAAGAATAAGCAGCTTCCAGGCGTGCTGGCGAAGGAGCTGGCGGGCAAGACGATTCCTGACCTCGTGGCCGTGGAAGGCATCCGCATGGTGAGCACCCGTGGCATCCAGGGGCCGCTGGCTGAGGCGCTCAAAAAAGCAGGCAATGTGAAGCAGATGGACAAGCCGCTGACAGGCCCGGAAATGACCGCGATGGTCGAAAAAGTGAAGAAAAACGGCGATCCGGTTCGAGGTGAGGCGGTGTATCGCCGCCAGCAGCTTCTTTGCATGACCTGCCACGCCATCGGAGAGAGCGGCGGGATTTTGGGGCCGAATCTGGTCAGCATCGGAGCCTCCGCACCGGTGGATTACCTCATCGAGAGCCTGCTGGAGCCGAGCAAGAAGATCAAAGAAGGCTATCACATGGTCATCGTGAGCAAAAAAGACGGCGGCGTGGTCGCGGGCGGACTCGTGAACGATGGCGCGGACGAGTTGACGATTCGTGACCCGGCCAACCAGATCGTGAAAGTGGCCAAATCCGCCGTGGCGAGCCGCCAGATGAGCCCGGTGAGCATGATGCCAGCCGGGTTGACCGCCAGCCTGCGGGAAGACGAATTCGTCGATCTGGTGCGCTTTTTGAGCGAACTGGGCCGGGAAGGGGCCTTCAAAACGCAGCCGAACCGCTACGTCCGCACCTGGAAGGTCATGGGCAAGATGGAGCAGGCTGATATCGACCATGTGCGTCATGTGGGCAGCTTTGCCCTGAACGACGAGAAGCACGCCTACCCTTGGCTGCCTTCTTTCAGCCAGGTGAATGGCGACCTCCCGCTGGCTGATCTGGTGCCGGCTCAGAAGATGTATCCTTGGTTCCCAAAAATCGCCCAATTTGGGCTGAAATTAGACGCCGCCGGGAAGGTCAAACTGGGCCTGAGTTCCGTAAAGGGAATCGTGGTGGCGGTGGACGGGGCCGAGCTGAAGGAACTCTCCCCGGAATTGACCCTCGATTTGGCCGCCGGAACGCACCGGATCAGCGTGCTGATCACCCGTGATTCCGGTGATCTCGCGGCTTTCCGGGTGGAAATCTTAGACGGTGCGGCGGTGGCGGTGCCGTAAGGCTCTGCGAAGGGGGAATTTCGTATGGGCCATGTATTTGCGTTGACGGGGTAAAGGCGTCTTCGCTATTCTGAACGTTACGACCAGAAATCCTGTCTCACGCAGACAAGATTTCCTGTCTTGTTCACAACCCGCCCCCACATGCCCCATTTCCCCCTCGCCGCTCGACTGATTCCAAGTCTGATTTGGATGCCCTCGTGCCGCGCTTTGTGACGTTCAACGCCGCTTAGGCTTTCCTTTTGTATCTCGATTTTTCTCCGAACTCTTTTTCCGCCCTTTAACACGATGAAAATACTCCGCCGCAATCGCCTCCTCCTCGGATGGTTCATGACCTTCCTGATGGCCATGGTTCAGGTGACTCAGCCTCTTCAAGCCGCCACCGTCTGGTGGGCCATTGAAACCAGCACTGGAACCACACCGAGCAATCCTGTTTTCTCTCGGACCTCTGGCGCATCTACCAATATTCCATCGTCCCAGGTACAGCTTGGAAACAACGTGATCACCATGGCGAGCAGTACCGGGCTGAGCGTCGGCCAGGTGATCACTGGTTCCGGAATCCCCGCAGGCACCGTGACGATCACGGAGATCATTTCTCCCACCCAGATTCGAATTTCCGCCAATGGCAGTTCAAACATCACCAGCACCTTGTCGGTGACGAACCCGTGGACGCTGACAGGTAACAACTTCACCTCCGTAGCTCCGAACGGCACGATCACCAGCCTGGGCACTTGGAACAATAGTGGGGCGGATGTGGCTGCGTTTGGCACGATGAGCGGTGCCTCAACCTTCTCGACAACGATTGGGACGATTAGCGCCGCTTCAGCGCTCAATGTCGCCGGTCTGCGCTTCACGAACGCTGGCGTTAATCCCATCACTCTGAACGGTAGTCAGGCCAATTTTTCGGCAGGCATCACCGAGGGCAGTAATACGGTGACGGTGGCAAGTACCACGGGGCTTTTTGCGGGCCAGACGATCACTGGCGTCGGGATTCCTGAGGGATCCACGATCACGTCTGTCGTCCCCAGTAGCAGTTTGAGTTCTGCTTCGGTGATTGCTAATAACAATATTGTCAGTCTTACAAGTACCGCAGGCCTCATTGTAGGGCAGGTGATTTCTGGCACCGGGATTCCAACTGGAACGACCATCAGTGCCATTGGCCCAGGGAACCAGATTACGATCTCAAATGGCGGCACCCAGACAATCACCACGAACCTGACCGCCAACCCGGCCATCACGGTCTCCGCTTCCGCCACACAGACGCTTGGCTCCGCCGGTCTGCGGGCTGTGAACTCATTGGCGATCAATCTGCAAGGGGTTACCCCCAAGATCACCCTGGGCCATTCTATAACGAATGGTGATGCTGTTAACGCTACCACCGATGTGTTTGCCAACATCAGCGCTCACCTCACCGGCTCGAATGGATTGCGAATTGAGACCGTTTCCCCGGGAATTTTGACGGGAACTCTGACGCTGGGTTCCACCTCCGCTGGAGGTGTGCTGCCGAATCAACTCACGGGCGGCATCACCATCGGGGGAAAGACGACCGTCTTGGCGCAGACCTCAAGCAATGCGGCCTACAATTCTATTTTGGACAATAACAGCACCAACAACCCGCTCGGAAACAATCTGATCACGTTGGAGGCGGGTGCTACGCTCAATCTCAGCGGCACCAAGACGATCAACGGTATCTCTGGCCGTCTGTTCAATCTTTCTGCTTACACCGATTCGAGCCGTATTGACTTCAGCCAGCCAGCCACTGGGGAGATCATCCCGACACAGAGCTTCATTACCTCGGGGAGTTCGGGGCAGAGCCTCCTGACGGTGACTAACACAGCGGTTTTGGAGGCCGGTCAGCTAATCACTGGTGCTGGCATTCCTGCTGGTGCCCAGGTGAGGATCGTGAACGGCACCACCATCGAGGTGGTGAATAGCCTGAGCCAGCCGCTGAACATCACCGCAGCAAACCCGACGATCACCGTGCTGCCTACTCAGCCGAATCCAACCATGCCCAACGCGCCGTTTTTTAATACCACGGCCCCGCAAGGTGATGGGCGCACTTCGATCCGTTACATCGATGCGAATGGTGCCACGCAAACGGTCGCCAACTATGGCGTGCAGTATGTGGGCAATGTGAACATCTCGACGGCGGGTAACTACACTTTCTTTGCCCGGCCGGATGATGCAGCGCGTATCTACATTGATGGGGTGCTGATCTTGAACAATGACGGGGGCAAAGGGGCCATTGATCTTTCCAGCGCTCCGATCCCTCTGAACGCGGGCACGCACGAGATCCGCGTGGACTATGTGCAGGGCACGGGTGGTGGTTCTTTGGAGTTGGCTTATGCCAACAATAACGGGATCAATGCCACCAACAACCCTCGTACGTCTCTTTCCGGCTCCCTGCTTACGCGGGCGGAGACCCTTTCATCCACCACGGCGAGCGGAGCCATCACGTTAGGGAATGCGGTCCGCCTCACTGGAAACGCGGCTCTCAATATCCAGAACACCAATTCCCCAGGTTTTATCATGGGTGCCCTGCAAATTGACAATGGGACGACGCTTTCATCCCGTTTGATGACGAGCGCCACGCAGGAAGTGGCCGCTGGTGGGGACGGTTTTGGCCCGGCGATTCGCTTCGGCGGCACGACTGCTAGCCCGAGTTTGCTGGGGCATACGGGCACAACGGGGACCGTGAACATCAATGCGAACACGGGTATCGCCTTTGATGGGGTGGTTTCCGATGGCGGGCGGAACATGACCTTGGTGAAGAGCGGTGTCGGCCGCCTTTACTTCAGTGGCACCACGCAACAGAGCACCTTGGGCAGCGGCACGACGATCGAGATGTTGGGGGCGAGCCCTAGCACAACGGGTAGCGCCACTATCAACGCAACCTCGCTTACGGGGGTGAATTCAGCCAACCTGTTGCCAGGGATGATGGTGACAGGCCCAAACATCCTGCCAGGCACCTTCATCACGCAGATCACCAATCCGGGACCAACCGCCACGGTGGCTCTATCCACCCGTGTCACGGCGGTTAGCAGCAATGCTACATATAACTTTACCTCTTCTCCCTCGCTGGTGCTGACGGGCGGCTCTGCGGCTGGCTCATTCAATCCCATCGGCTCCGCAGCCATCAAACTGAATGGCGGAAATCTCTTCTTGGACACCACGGGGGCAACTTCGGCGGGCCTGGGGGCTACTTTCGTCAACAACGTCGATCTCGTGAAGAGTGGATTCATTCGTTCGATGCAAAACAATGCCACCATTACTCTGGGCGGCACGCGGACGATGAGTGGCACGACCAATAGCACGATCACGGTGAGCGTGGCGAGCACGGCAGGCCTGCGGGTGGGCCAGCCGGTCAGCGGAGCAGGCATTCCGGCCGGTGCTCGGGTGGCCACGATCGTCGATGGAACCAGTTATACCCTTACCAGCGCCGCCACCAGCAGCGTCACAGGCACCCTGACCTACGGCACGATCATCGGCATCTCCCCCAACCAGACGCTGGTGCTTGACGCGGTCGCGGGCGGTCTCCCCGTGGGCAATCCTGGAGCCACCCTCAAAATCGCCTCCGATCTGGTGGGTAATGCGATGACCTCGATCACCTTGCGTTCGACCGTGCTGAACGGTGTGACCAATATCACCGTGGAGGAGGGCGAAGAACTGGGCACTCCTACGCGAACCGGTAACAACAATGTCACCCGAGGCGTGGTGGCCCTCAGTGGTAATAATTCGGCCTTCCTGGGTACATTGAACTTTGAGCCGGATGCAGGGCTTCGCCTCGAAGGGGTTGATTCGCTGAATAGCCGCACTTTTGCGCTCAACCGGAACAATACCCTGACCCTCGCTGATGATGGCGATGGCACAGGTGGGAACCAGGTTTTCAATTTCAACCACGCCATCACTATCAACAATGACAATACCCTGGCGGTGGGTCGTGTGGGCACGGACTATTTACCTTATTACGCCCAGGCGCAGAACAAAACGATGCAGATCAATACCTTGAGCACCGGACGGAACACGGTGATCCTGGCCAACAACAACGGCTACAACCTTCAGGTGACCGGCGGCACCACGCTGAATGGGGGGCTAACGCTTCAGGTTAACAATGCCAGTGATTCCAACCTGCTCTCCGGGCTACGTCTCAGCGGGGCGGTGACTGGAAGTGGCAGTCTTTTGAAATCGGGCGGTGGCACCCTTTCGCTGGAGAATGCAGTCAATACCTTTGGCTCGATTAGCAATTTTACAGGGACCAACGCAGGTCCCGGTGGATCGACCAATGCGAACACGCTGACCGCAGAAAGCGTGACCAATTTGGTTCCCGGGCAGTTGGTCACCGGGACCGGCATCGCAGCAAACACCCGCATCGCGAATGTGAATGTGCAAAACTTTGCTGGGGTGGGGGCCACTGGCGGAAGCACGCTGACCTTGGCGGTTGATCCTGCTGGTGTTTTTGCCGTTGGCATGCCGGTTTCAGGGAATGGGATTGCGGCCGGAACGACCATTTTTTCCATCAACAACAATGTAACCAACACCACCACCGGCACGAGCGGTACCAATACCGTTACGGTCACGGGAGGAACAGGTGGCGCTTTCCGTGCGGGTGAGGTTCTGGCAGCCAGCACCGGCATTACCGCTGGCACCTATGTCGTCTCCGTGGCCGGAAACGTTCTTACCCTCAGCCAAGACATCACTGCAGCCGGTCCCACCCTCGTCCGCCGCCAAGTGACCCTGAACAACGCGGTCACCGCGAATGACCCGACCTTGGCTCTTTCCCAGCTTGTGCTGTCGAATTCATTTACTGGCACGCCCAGCGCTGTCACCGCCACCCCAGTGATCAACATCACCGCTGGTGTGGTGGCTGCGAATAGTGATGCGGCCTTGGGCAATGCAGCCAACCAAGTTTTGCTCAACGTCAATGCCGCCACGGGAGCCGGTCTGCGTGCCACCGGCACCTTCTCGACCAGCCGTGACATCGTGCTCAACCAGGACAACAACGCCATCGAGGTGACCCAGGGGAATACCCTCACCCTGAATTCGGCCTTCCAGCATACCGAGAGCAATCGGGGACTTCGCAAGAATGATCTGGGCACCTTGGTTCTTACCCAACCACAGCCTAGCTGGAATGGCCTGCTGATCGCGGGGCAGGGAAGCCTCCAGATCAATAATTTGGGCGCATTCGGTAGCTCGGGTTTTGTAAGCAGTTCCAATACGTTCAACGGCCCTCGCACGATCATCGCTGAAACGGGTGCGGAAGTAGCCTTGAACCTCCCCGGCACGAACACGATCAACGAGACCTTCCAGTTTGTTATGCAATCCGGTCGGCCCTTTAGTGGCATCAACAGCCAAGGTGCGATCCGTAACATGGCGGGCAACAATACCATCGTAAATCCCGTGAATATCGGCGATAGTGCGAGTAATCAGGCGGTCATTGCAGGGGTGGATAATGGCACCTCGCTCACTCTTGCGGGCGGTGCCCGCTTCTCCTCGGGAAGCGGTGCCACATACTACCTGGGTGCGAATGGAACGGGCGTGGGCATGCTCGCCGGGCCGCTCGCTAATTTTCACAACACGCCTGCCTCGGCCACGTTCATGAAGATCGGCGGCGGCACTTGGAATTTCACGGATGCCAATGTGTTCAAGCCCGAGCTCAGTGCGACCACGACGGCCAGCAGCAACGTAGTGACGCTTGGAAGCACCAACGGCCTTTCCACCGGCCTCGTGCTGCACGGGAACAGCAGTATCCCTGCCGGTGCCACAATCACGGAGATCATCAGTGACACCCAGGTGCGCATCTCGCTGAATGCCACGGTTGCAGGCACCTCAGCCACCACCTTTGGTTCTGCGGTCGATGTGGCTGGCGGGCAGACCTTCGCGGCCACCACTGTGAATGGGAGCACAGATTTGACCGTCAGTTCGACCACGGGGCTGGTGGCTGGCATGGAGATCTCCGGCACAGGGATTCCTGCCGGGGCGGTGATCACCCAGGTCCTGAGTGGGAACTCTCTCCGCATCTCCGCTGCCGCCACGGCAGGGGGGGGGGGCACGGCCACCATCGCCACCTCGCCCGTGGCTGCCGTGTCCTCCACGGTGAACAGCAATGTGGTCGATGTGCTCAATCACACCGGTTTTGCCACCGGGATGACCATGATGAACAACCCGAACATCCCTAAAGGCACCACCATTACGGCACTCATCACCCCGAGCGCCGCCAACGGAAACAAATTCCAACTCCAGCTCTCCGCACCTGCGACGGTTACGGCGGCTAATGTGGGCACCACGTTTGCCCGGCCGAGTGTGAGTTCTCTTCAGGTGGCGCAAGGAACACTCGTTCTTTCCGGCGCCGGTAGCCTCGGGGGCGCGGGCAGCATTCTGCTGAATCCAGGAACCACACTCCGGCTCGATAACACGGGCACCAATGTGAATGACAGGCTTTCCCGCTACGCGCTCTCCTCGGCTGGGGCGAATGTGGAACTGACTGGAAACGCCAGTGCCTCCACGACGGAGGTTTTGGGGGGCACCAGCTTTTTGAGGGGAGACACGACGATCACACTCACACCCTCTGGAACGCAGGGGCTGAAATGGGTGCTGGGCAACACTGCGGCGGTAAGCCGCACGGCCGGGGGCACGGTGTTGTTCCGCGGCGGCAACCTCGGAGATGATGAAGGCCCCGGCGTGGCGGCAGTCAGCGGTTCCTTGGCAGGCACAGGGTTGGCATTCACCGGGCAGGCGGGCATCACTGGCACGACGAACAAGTCCATCATCCCCTGGGCCATCGTGGATGACAGCGCTGCGGGCTCAGGTGCTTCTTTTGCCACGGCAGATTCGCTGGCGGGCATCACCACCACCGGAGCCAATCTGCTCCGTGCACTCAGCCCCGGCGAGTATGTGGAGAACACTCTCGCCAATCAGGCCAACGTGTATCTCAACGCCTCCACTCAGAATGTGACGGCGAATACCTCGATCAACTCGCTGACGCTTCAAAACAATGGTGGCGTGAATATCCCCTTTCCATTCGCCTTGAATATCGAAAGTGGTGGCGTGCTGGCCCAAGCGGGCAACCTGGGCATTCAGGGAGGTCTTCTCACGACGACAACCGGTAGGGAATTGATCGTTCATTCCGTCGGGAACACCACGCTTTCGAGTGTGATCACAGGTGTGAGCGGCGGACTGACCAAATCTGGAGCGGGCACGCTCAGCCTCGGTGCTCTGAATGCCTATACGGGAACAACCACGATCAATGAAGGTGTCTTGAAGCTCGCCGCGAACACCACCAACTCCATCTATTTTAACAATCTGATGGTCATCAGTGGCGGGGGTACTCTGGATTTGAATGGTGGAGTCCTTTTCGTCAACGGCGTGGGAACTGATATTCAGACATCCGCACCCAATATGGGAGCCGCGATCATCAATAGCGGGGCGGGGCAGGCGACGCTCGTTTCGGGCACCGCTGGAGTAAACTGGGGCGGTGTGATCAGTGGAAACATCGCGGTGGCCCGTGCCAGCACCTGGAACGTTAATGACAAGCAGATTTACTCGGGGGCTACTTTCGTCCAAGGCGGGGCGACGACGCTCCAGATGGATGGTGAACTAGCCAATACCTCGGCCGTAACAATCAGTCGCGGTACGCTGGTATTCCAAAATGCCGTCACTTATGGCTCTGATAATGCCAACCGGCTTAACGATGCGGCTGCGATCTCCCTTCAGGGTGGACGATTGGCTTTCCAGGGACGGTGGGGGATGAACTCCACAGAAACCGTCGGCGCGATCACCCTCGGCGCAGGCCAAAGCCTGATTGATGTGTTAAACGCAGGAATTGGCGTCGCATCTGCGCAGCTTACAGCCACCAGTTTGACACAGGCACCCGGTTCCCGCGCGACATTGAACATGCGTGGATTCAATGGCCAGATGGGCAGCACAGGTCGCTTCCTAGTCACAGCGCCTCTGACGCTTTCCAATCACCTCATTGCCAATGCTGCCGGGCAGGCTGGCTGGGCGGTGGTGGGCCGTGAATGGGCCAGCTATAGCACGGGCACCGGAATCGGCCAACTCGATGCAGTCGGCTATGCTGGTTACGCGCTAAATCCATCCAACACGATCAATGCGGGTGGTGCCACAGACAATCTGCGGGTCACCATGGCGGCCATCAACGGCACCGGCACAGCGGGCACTACCTTGCTTACCGTGGGCAGCACAGCAGGCATGCAGTTGGGAGATCCCATTGAGGGACTGGGATTCGCCGCAGGAACCACGATCCAGCAGGTAAGCAATGGTACCCAGATCGTTCTGAGCCAGGCGATGACGCTGAATGATCCGGTCATTACGGCTAGGCAGTCGCTGAGTTCGGGCCGCACGCTGAATACGCTGAATTTGAGCACTAGTCGCGGCAGCATCGTTGATCTCGGTGGCAATACACTCACACTCGCTGGGGGTGGTATCATAGCCTCCCAGACAGCGGACAATTCGGGCAACGTGACCGTTTTGAGTTCTCCAGAAGTGCCCAAGGTGGCTGCTGTGGCCGCTACGCCCACCACACCCGCTGTCGCTGCTGTTTGGGCCATCACGCTGGATCGTGTTCCTGCTGGATTTGATGTGGTGACCGATTCCAGCGGCAACTTCGTGCGCGGCGTCGGCCTTTTTGGTCGAACCGTCACCAAGCTCACAACACTGGAGGATGGCACTGTTGAAGCCATTCTCAACGGACAGCCTGACACGACTTTCACCACACCACGCACCGTGGGCTTTACTCGTCTTGACCCGTCTGGGTTGATCGTCCGCAATGGTAACATCACCAGTGGCACGCTCAATCAGCCTTCTGATTTGTATGTGCACGCTATTTCCAGTGCGGCTGCGGATATCGGCCAGCGTGTTTTCAGGCTGGATGCCAATGTGGTCAACAATGGCACAGGCGCTGTATCGCTCGTGCTCGGAGGTGATGAATCTGGGGGGAACCAGTTCGATTCCCTTGATGTCACTGGGCGGCTTATTTATGGACGTGCGGCCAAGGTGGCGGGAAACAACACCCACACGGGCGGCACCTTTGTGAATGGTGGTAGCTGGGAGTTTGCCAATCCCAATGCCGATGGCATCAGCATCTTCAGCATTCCTGGCGATCTCACGATCACGGGTGGTGCGAACAACCTCGATAACGGCACCGGTTTTGGTGGCAGTGTCCGCTGGGCGATGGGCATGGGTAATCAGATGAAACACACCGGTGTGCTCACACTGAACACGGGGGCGTTCCTCGACCTCAATGACACCAATCAGACGCTCGCCAGGATCAACATCAACAACACGGGGGGCAGTGCCCCTATTTTTGAGTTTGGCGCTGGCAAGATGACATTGAACGGAAATATCAACGCCACTTCTTCGAATGCCTCTGCGGTCTCGATCATTCGCAGCGGCAATATTGTCAAACCATCCGGCACGACGGCAAACAGCCCGGTCATCAGCGTGGATGATACTTCCCAGCTACTCGTCGGGGCTGTGGTGAGCGGCTCTGGAATCCCAGGGGGGGCGACAATCACTTCCATCCTCCCCGGCAACCGCGTTGTCCTCTCTCTCAATGCCACGGCGACGAACGCGGCAGCCAGTCTTACTTACGCGCAGGTGGGGCGGCTTGATCTGAATGGTGCCACTAGGATATTTGATGTTTCTGCGGTGATGACAAACGGTGTCAATGTGGCTCCGCTTCAGCCCACGCTTGAAATCAGCGCTCCGATCGTGGGCACGGGGGCCGGAATCATCAAGAATGGCGATGGTCTGCTCCAGTTGGGCGGCCAGAGTTTGTTTGACGGTGGTGTCACGGTCAATGGTGGAGGTCTGGTCATCGGTGCCAGCTCCAATAACTCAGCGACGGCGGCCGGCCCAGGGGTGGCCATCGTCACCGGCCCCATCGGCAAAGGGACACTCACGCTCGCCAATAACTCCGTCCTGGTATCAACCAACGCGACCAACACACTTGCCAATAATGTGGTGGCGAATGGAAACCTGCGTTTCGACGGCCTGAACGGCCTCACTTTGAATGGTACCGCATCACTGGCGGCTTCGCCCACGATCACGGTGGTTCACCCGAGCATGACCGCCACCTTTGGCGGGCAGATCGTGGGTTCCCACGCCATTGAGAAAAACGGATTGGGCACTCTGGCGTTCTCCAGCGCTTTCCTGCCGGATGGCACATTGAGTAACAATACGATTTCAGGCGGCGTGAATGTGAACGAGGGCACCCTTCGCCTCGTCGGCCCTGCTGGGGCGGCCACGGTGACGCCGCTGGGCACGGCTAACATCGTCTTGCAGGGGGGCGTGCTTGATTTGCGCAGCAACGGGGCCTCCTCCGAGGGAACCGTCGTTTTTGGCAACAATGTCACGGTGCTGGGGAGCAACAGCGCAGCCTTCATCAACGTGGACCGCGTTAGCGCCAACACCTTCAACACCATCCAGATGGGCACTTTGAGCATGGCCACCGGCCAGACGCTGAATGTGACCAGCAGCAATGGCTACAACCTGAGTTTCAGTGGTGGCAGCTATGTGAACGGAACCGGTGACACGATTTTCTTCAATCCTGCCGCTAATTCCGCCCTCACGCTCGGTGGAGGCTTTAGTGACACACTGAAGTTTCAAAACACCGGTCTTGGAAGCCTGATCCTCAGTGGGAACAACACCAATACGGTCAGCAGAGTTATCGGGATCAATGATCGCCTCGGTGTCGCCCCCCAGGTGAATACGATCACGACACCGTTCGGTATCGGCACCACCGTTACTCTCGAGAATGGAGTAAATTTCCCCATCACACCCCTTGGCGGCATGCCCGAACAATCGACCAGTGGATACACTCCGGGTGGCCTGACCGTGAAGTATTCCTCTGGCGGAGCCAGCAACTTGAATTCGGTGCTGGGTTCCGGCATGGCTCCTGTGGCAGTGCTTACCGGGCAGGTTCCGGGTGATCTAGGTCTCAATAACCGTCCTGCCATCGTGACAAACGTAGCAGGGACCCAGGCTGTGTACTCCGGTTTGCTCAAAATCGACAATGCAGGCGCATATAACTTCCAGATCGCTGCCGGAGATCAGGCACAACTGGTCATTGATGGTATTCCCGTGGCTGGTTTTGGAGTGGATGTCACGGCCAGCCCCTCCACCAATTCGGCTGCTGTTCTTCGTGTGGATGGCACTGGGTCCATCACGCTCGCCGCCGGCTATCACAGCATTGTTTTCAAGACCAACAACCTCACCCAAGGGGGCGGTAGCCAGCTCCTCTACGGTGGACCTGATACTTCAGGCAACGGTCTGCCTATTGGATTGAATGGGGTCACTGCTCCGTCCTCCAATCTGCAGTCCATCCCCGGCTCGGCCCTTTACTGGAGGACGGCCAATCCCACCTCCGGCAATGGTTACAACAACGCCGCCCAGATCAACAATACCTTCATCGTGCCTGCAGCCGCCAGGGTCACCCTCGATGGTCGAGGCGCTGATGTGAACAGCTCCATCGCCAGCCTGAATCTGGGCAGCAACGCCGTGCTCACCGTGAACAACCAGCTCGGCACCGGCTGGATCGGCGTCACCGGCACGACCACGGTCGGCTCCAATGTCACCGTGAACACCAATTCGGCCGTATTCAGCCTCCTGGGGGGGGTCTCCGGCAATGGGCTGACAAAAACAGGGAATGGCACGCTGGTTTTGGGAGGCTCCTCCGGCACATTTACAGGCGATCTCACTGCTGCGCGGGGCTTTATCCAGGTCACTGCCCCGAACGCACTTCCCACCGGGACAACAACCATCACGAAAGCGACAGCAGCACCTGTTTCTCTGGCTGGCACCACTGAAAACACCGGATCCAACCGGCGGATCGTGACTGTGGCTGATACCTCGACGCTCAAAGTCGGGGCGGCAGTCAGCGGCACAGGGATTCCCGCTGGAACTGTGATCACGGCGATTAACGATGACATAACCTTCACCATCAGCGCGAATGCCACTGCCGCAGGAACCAACACGCTCACCTTTGATCAAGTCAATCTCCGGCTCACCGGCTCCACGGCGAATGATAGTCACAATGTAAACATCGCCAATACAGGCGGCCTCGAACCTGGCATGTACATTACCGGCGCGAACATTCCCGCTGGCACCTACATCACTGCCGTCAGTCCTACGAGCATCACCCTCTCCCAGCGCACACCAAACGCGAATGCTGAGACCAATGCGTCGCTGACGGTGAACAACCCGGACACTTATGCAGCTCTCGATCTCAGTGGCACGGCGGATGTGGTGGGCAACCTCGTTCTGAACGGCGTCTCGCCCGTCCTCAGGAATTCCGTCATTCCAGCCACGCTGTTCAACAGCAGTCGCACGATGGCGGAATTTGAGGGTAATCTGACGATCGGCCAATTGGGAGCTGCGATCGGTGGATTTGGCGACATTACTTTGAGTGGTCCGGTTAGTGATTCCGGTAACAGCATCGCTAAAGTGGGACCAAGTTCGCTGGTCCTCGGTGCCAACAACACGGGGCTGACCGGTTCCATTGCTGTCACCGGGGGGATTCTACGATTGGCGAATGCCGGCAGCCTCGGGGACACTGGCACACGGACTCTGGCGAATGCGGCGACGACCGACGCCAATGCAAGGGCGACTGTAGAAAGCACCACGGGCCTCTTTGTCGGTCAGCCCATCAGCGGCACCAACATTCCTCCCAATGCCACGATCACCGCCATCAACTCTCCCACGAGTATCACGATCTCTGCCAATGCCACCGGCACAGGGAGCGGGCTGGCTTTGAGTGCTGATAGCAGGGTGGTCATCTCTTCGGGAGCCACGCTGGACATGGCTGGCATCACGACTGGCGCAGGCGGCAAGACGATCTTCCTCAATGGCACCGGCATGTCATCGGCAACTGGATTGATTGGGGCAAATTTGGGTGCGGCACTCACGAACTCTTCCAGCGGCAGCGCTAGTGTGGGCAATGACGTCGTTCTCCAATCCGCCTCCTCGATTGGAGGTAGCAATGGTAACCTCACACTGAATGGTGTCGTTAGCGGAACGACTGGCCTTACTAAGGTAGGCAACAACACGGTCACCCTCACGGCGGCTAACACCAACACGGGTGGTGTCAGTGTGAACGCGGGCTCGCTCATCGCAAGCGGTGGTGCAGGCAGGCTGGGTGGGTCTGGTGGTGGGACGAATACCGTAAACATCGGTGCGGTCCTGACTTTGGACAACCTCGTCGCGAACGGCTCCGTCAATTTGAATAACCGTCTCAACACCCGGCCACTGGCCATCAATGGCGGTACGGTGAACCTGCTCGGCAACGCAACTAGCACCACCTCCGAGGCGCTCAGCTCAGGCTCCCTCACCTTCGGTGCCGGGGCCAACACACTGAACCTTACGCCGGGGTCGGCTACGGTGGCCGCTCAGATTCTACTCTCCAACACGGGGAACACCGTGGTCCGTGGGGGTGCCGGAACGGCCGTGATCAGCGGTCCGGGGATCGGTGGTGCTTTTGGCACTGGCAATACCACCACCGTGAATTTTGCCACCACCGCGCCCACCCCCATCGGCGAGACGGCCGCATCAGGCACGAATCGTGCCATCCTGCCCTGGTTGCTGCTCACCAACACAACCACCAATACCACCACCTTTGCCGCCTTTTCAGCCGCAGGTGCCACGAACGCGGGTTTGGTGCAGCTATCTAGCACGGACATGGCCGTTGCCAACACGCTGACGGCCAGCGCCAATCTTCTGCTGACCAACAACGGCAACACTGCCGTGACCGGGGTGAACAGCTATAACTCCATCACCTTTGACGGAACTGGTGCGCTGACAGTGGGCGCTGGCCGCACCTTCATGCTGAATTCCGGGGGCATCCTGGCACGCAGCGGTACTTACTCGATCACTGGAGGCGGCGTTTTTGGTGCCGCGAACACCTTCAACCGGGAATTGATCTTCCAAACCTTGAGCGGGGCCACTGTAAATCTCGGCACTGCTGCAGGTCCCTCGCCGCGGGTTTACACGGTTTCCGGCCTTACCAAGGCTGGTCCCGGCATGCTGTCCTTGAACACCGGCACGACCTACCTTGGTAACACCACGATCAACGGAGGTACATTGCGCCTGGGTGAGTCGGGTCAGACGCTGAACCGGGCGTTTTTCACCGCCTTCACCACCGCTCCTGGCGTGGGTGGCTTGGGTTCCACCCCGTCCGGCCAGTTGCTCACCATCAATCCGGGAGGAGTTCTAGATCTGAACGGAAGCACGCAAACTTTTGCCAATCTCGTCAGTGACGGCACCCTGTCGGGTGGCGGTGGAAGCATCGTCAACAGCTCCGCTACGGCGGCCAATCTCCGCATCGGCACCAATGCGGCCCGCACCTGGGCAGGTAACATTAGTGGAACTGGCGTTATCAATCTGGTGAAAGACGGTGGCAGCACGATGTCCATCGTCTCCTCGAACACGATGACTGGCTCGCTCACCCTCCAGGGCGGCACCCTGTCATTGATCGACTCGGGTGCGTTTGGCTCAGTCTCTGCTGTAAACATCAATCGTGCCGGCCTCTCTTTGAATGACACGGGGCTGGATGCTCTGACGAACCGTTTGAATCCAACTGCGCCACTGGCACTGAACAGTGGGGCTATTGAGTTTCGTGCTCGCCAAGGCACCAACGGTGTCGCCACTTTGGGGGCAGTGAACCTTTTGGGAGGCTCCTCTACCATCACGGCCATTCCCACCAATGGCACCGCGACTTTGAAATTTACCAGCATCAATCGTGCTCTTGGTTCTACAGTCACGTTTGCCGGTTCCGTCGTTACCACGACCGGGGTTGTAGGAGTTGCGGCTGGTAGCGCCTCCGTAGGAGCGAATGGGAATATTTTCTTCAACACGCCTCCCACGCTTGTGAATGGCATGATGGGCGGCTGGGCAGTCGGTATTGGTATTGATCCGGCAGCTGGTGGTGGTGCGAGTGCCGAATTCGCCACCTATGAATCTGCTTCGGGGGTGCGTCTGAGCGGCAATTACCTTACCACCTTTGCCAATGGCACAGGCATCACCTCCGGAACCGGTCTTGCGGATACGAACATCAAGATCGGCACCGTAGCCCAGGCCGCCGCTAACGTCACCCTGGGCCAGGGCGGGGCCACTGTGAACTCGCTGACTCTCAGCACTAGCTCCAACTTGCTCTTCACCCTGGCCGATGATCTGCTCACGGTGAAAAGCGGTGGTATCCTGGCTGGGTTGGACAACACCACCCGTACCATCGGTAATCTCACCGCCGCCGCCGGCCGCCTTACCACGGGCAGCGGCCAGCAGGAGATGTTTCTCCACGTTGGTCAGGGAAATCTAACGGTCAATTCGGCCATCATTGACAATTTGGCACCGGTGAATGTCGTCATGAGTGGCCTCAGCCAGGTGAACTACCAGAATTCCAACGCTCCCAGCATCACTCTGGCTGGTGCCAACACCTACACCGGTAGCACTTATGTGAATGGGGTTGCTGTCAATTTGGCCACCGTAGGTGCGAATTCCATCCGCGGAAACCTCATCATCTCAGGAGGAACCAATGGCATCGATTCACTGCCCATTTCCAACTCCACCGTCAACATCAGCGCCGCCTTTGATCCCTCTATCAGCATCTTACAGGCGGATCAGATCCGTGACACCGCCTCGGTCACCATTAATGGCGGTGCTCGTCTCCAGCTAAACAGGTTCAACGAAACGATCGGCTCCCTCATCTTCAATAACGATGCTGGCTCCAATGGGAACACAGCCCCGGCGGTTGATTCGGGCGGCGGCATTCTGAAAGTCGTGGGTGCCATCACGGCTAACGATCACGCCAACGCAAACAGCATTCCGGTCTTGAACGGTTTCCTCGATCTTTCCAATGGAGAGAACTTCGACATCGCCGCTAACAGCGTCATCCCCGGCCAGATCGGCCTCGCGGTCAACGCCGCCATGATCGGCAATGGTACCGTGACCAAGACCGGCACCGGCGTGCTCGGCATCGGCGGGGCAAGTACCAACTACAGCGGGCAAATCAATGTCAATCAGGGTGGGCTCGCCATCTCGGCCAACACAGCTTTTCTCGGCGCTTCGCGGGTGAATCTTGCCGCCAGCACTTTTCTTGACGCTCGCGGCATCAGTGGCGGCACGCTCAACAGTCCGGTCATCGGCTCACTAATTGGAGAGGGCATGGTGCAAAACACCAGTCTGAACACGGGCGGCACCATCCGGGTCGGCTATGACAACACCAATGCCAGCTATGGCGGTGTCTTTCACAGTTTGTTCCCAGTAGGCCGTCTCAGCATCGACAAGATCGGCACCGGCACTTGGACGCTGAATGGCGATAGCTCCACGGCCGCCGGTTTCGGCACCTCCGGCACCTTCAGCGTCAGCCAGGGCACAGCCCTGCTCAACAACGCCACCGCCCGCCTGAACTTCACGGCCTACACTCTGAACCAGGGTGGCACGCTCACCCTGGACAACAGTGCCAGCCTGCTCGGCAGCCGTCTTGGAGCTAACACCTTTACTGACATCGCCAACACTTCTGGGAACCGCACCATGACTGTCTCCGGCGGCAATCTGCGTCTGGTTGGCGGCTCTGCCAACGTGGCCGAGCAGATCACGACTCTCACTTTCTCCAACGGCGCAGGTTTCATTACGTTGGTTCCAGGCACAGGCGGTTCCACCACTTTCAACATTACCGGAGCCGTCGCCGCGATCGGCGCCAATGGTGGTACCGCAGTCTTGCGCGGGGCCGGACTCGGCGGCACTGCCGGGCCTAATGTCGTTAATATCGTGGCTGGCACGCCGACCTTGGTCGGTGGCATCCGCCCAGATATTCTCGGCGATCTCAGCCCCACCGGTTTCGGCACTGGTTTCGTCACTCACACGGCTACCACCGGCTTCCGACTACTCACGACGGCTGAGCAAAAAACACCTATTGCTAACACTTATCTTGGCACGGCTGCACCGGTGGTGCTGTCCAATCCTGCTGCCGACAACATTGTAGCTACTGACAACGTGCGCTTAAACCAAGGCAAAGATTTGCACGCCAATACCTCGCTCAACAGTTTGGCCTTGGATAGCGGCGGCGGCCTGACTGTAAGCGGCGGCCTTGCTTCCTCCGCCAGTCCTTCCGGCACTTTGTTCGGTTCAAACGGGCAGGTGGTGGCCCTGACCGTGACTAGTGGCGGTCTGCTTGGTCTTGCGGGTAACAGCGGTATCCGCGGTGGTCAGATCACCTCCGCAGCCAGCGCCCTGATTCTGCAAGGTGTGGCTGATACCAGCATTGGGGCCTATATCGCAGGCACGGGTGGCCTGGTAAAGGCCGGTCTTGGCACCGTCACACTCACCAAAACCAGCCTCAACACAGGGGCTACCAACGTGAATAACGGGCGCCTAGTGCTGACTGCTGCTGCGAACAGCCTGTTGATTGATACCACCTTGAACGGGGTGATTTCACGCGATGTGCGTCTGAATGGAGGCACGCTGGATGTGAATGGCGGAGGCGTGCTCGCTGGCCTGCTCAGCAGTGCTAGCAACATCCCGGGAACGGGCGGCACCCTCACCAGCACGGCCCCGGCCATTTACATCAATAACAGCGCCGCCTCCACCGCCGTGACCACCTTCTCCGGCGGCATCAGTGGGGCCCTTTCCTATTTCAAAACCGGTAGCAATGCGTCCGGTGTGAGCCTCTTCACCGCGCCGCTCACCACGACCGGTTCCTTCAACGTGCTAGCCGGCGGCGTCACTCTCCGTGACAACGCGGCCATTACCTCCGCCAGCGCCCTCAACATCCGCGGTGCCACGCTCACCATCGAAAACCAGGGGCTCGCCAGCAGTCAGAACCGCATCGGTGACACGGTTCCTGTGAACCTCAGCAGCGGCAGCATCGTCATTAATGGCCGACAGACTTTCGATGCCGAAACTCTCGGCACGGTCAATCTCGCCCTGGGTGTTTCGAGCCTTAGCTTCAACCAGGTCGGCAGTACGACCACCGGCGGGTACACGCTGACAATTTCTGACTTGATGAGAAATGCGACCAGCGGCGGTGTGGTCAATCTCATTGCCGGTGCCGGCCAGACCTTGGGCGGACCGGCAGATGATCCGAACGTGGGCGCCAACCCGCGTGTATTCTTGAATAACCTGAATGGAACCGCCTTCAACGCGGACCGCATCTCCTACAAGCTCAACCCCAATACGGCCAGCGAGACCACGGTGAGAAGCATCATCGGCGGTTGGGCCGTGGTCACGAACTCAGGCTCCGGGAACACAAGTGGTGTGGCCTTTGCCACCTATCAGGATGATCAGGGTATCGGTCGCCTGGGCGCAGGCGCTGGATTCGGTGGTTACACTGCCACGGATCTGTCGGTCGCCAACCTCGCCCCCACGGTGGATGTGAACGATGCGTCCAGCCGCACCATGACGCGCATCAATACCACTACGACAGATGCCACCCGTGTGGTGAACTCCATCCGCATGGCCAATGCCAACGATTCACAGACGATCACCCTAGGTACGGGCGGGCGCTCCGTGGCGCTCAACATTGCCAGCGGGGGGCTGCTGACGGATACCACGCAGGCTGTCACCATCAATTCAGGCGAAATCGCCTCCTCGCTTTCCTCTGGGGCCTCCCATCTCTACAGCTGGGTCATCGGTGGCACCACCACCCTCAACACGCCCATCGTTGGTAACACGGGTCTGGTGAAGTCAGGCGCAGGGGCTCTTACGCTGTCTCCCTCAGCCCGAGTGAGCAGCGTTCTGGGTACTTTTGCCCAGACGATTAGCACATCCACTGGCAGTTCGACACTCAGCGTCAGCAATACGGGTGGAACGCTGTTCTACGTTGGCATGCCGGTTTCTGGTAGTGGTATTCCTGTCGGCACCACGATCAACGCCATCAGTGGCAACACGCTTACCCTCAGCAGCGCGGTCACTGCCACGGGCACCAATGTCGCTGTGACATTCGGCACCAGCTCTACCGTCCGCGCTGGCACGCAGGGCATGATCGTTGGCATGCCTATCTCTGGCACGGATGTTCCAGCGGGTGCCACGGTGGCGGCTATTTTGGGGCCAAACCATTACCAGCTCTCTAGCCCGGCTACTGCGAACAGCACCCAAACACTTACCTATTCCAGCATTAGTAGCGCCCCGGTTAGTGGAACTGTCGGTACCATCTCGCGCAGCCTGAATACGACTGCCGGTGGCAATACCATCGCCGTGGCGGATGGGGCCGAATTCTATGTCGGCATGCCAGTCTCTGGTGCCGGCATCGCTGCCAACACCACGGTCACCGCCATCAACGGGAACACACTGACGCTCAGCAGCGCTGCCACTGCCAGTGACACAAATGTCCCGCTGACCTTCGGCACCAGCAACACGGTGCGTCTGCCCACGGTTCCAGGTTCGGTTTCGCTGGCTGCTGGCATGGCTGTCTCCGGTGCAGGGTTGCCTCAAGGCACCAGCATTACACAGGTTGTCGGCCCGAATCATTTCATTATCTCCGGTTCCCTGCCTGCCACCAGCACACTCCCTCTCACTTTCGCCACTCTCAGGAACGCCTACACGGGCACGACGGTTCTCAACCAGGGCACGCTGAACCTCAGTGGGGACGGTGCCAGTGTGCTTGTGCCGGGTGACCTCATCGTCAGTGGCGGCACTCTGAACGAATTGGGCAGCGGCGGGCAGATCGCGGCCAACAGCAATCTAATGGTGAACAATGGTGGCGTGGTTAATCTGTTCACAGGTGCCAAAACCCTCAATAGCCTCTCGCTCAATGCCGGAGGCATTTCGGAGCCTACAGTGAATTTCAATGCGCTCTCAAGGGTGGGCGTGACTGTGCCAAACAGTGGAAACACTATCACTGTTTCCTCGGTCAGCGGACTAGCCGTTGGGCATACCGTTTCCGGGACCAACATCCCTGCTGGTTCCACGATCACGGCAATCAACCCGACCACTCGCGTGATCACGATCTCATCAAGTCTGACTGGAAATTCCGCAGCTAACAACCAGACCGTCACCTTTGGCAGCAACATCAGCACGCAGACCGTGCTGAGCGTTCCAAACTCCGGGAACTCCATCATCGCGCCCGCGCTCACTAATTTGTATGTCGGTCAGCAGGTCGTAGGTGGCAACATCCCCGTTGGCACCACGATCACGGCCATCAATACCACCACTCGTGAGCTCACACTCAGCCAGAATCTCACCGGTGCTGGCGCACTGACGAATCAGGCGGTTAACTTCATCGGCCCGAACCTTTACGGGGCCAGCACCATCACGCTCACCGGGGCCAGTCCGATCTCCGCCGCCTCGGACAATGTGGCTGTATTTCCGGTGCTGGCTGGGGATACGCTTCAGCTTAGCCATGGCGCACCGGTCATCACTACCACCGGTGTCTCCCCCATCAGCTTGGCCATCACCTCCACCATCACCTCCGCCGGGGGACCGATCACGAAGACCGGCAACGGCGGCCTGATGCTCGGTGGCCAAAGCACCTTCAATACTGGCTTTAACCTCAATCAAGGCACCGTCATCCTTTCCGCTCCCACCACGGGCGCGATTGCCAGCGGGCCGTTTGGCACCGGTTCGCTGACCATCAATGGCGGCACACTCATGGCCGCTGCGCCAGCTTCGATTGCTTCGACCAGCACCGCTACCAGCTCGATTGTCACTGTGGCCACAGGCACTGGCATGCTGGTGGCAGGCATGGCTGTGACCGGCACCGGCATCCCAGCGAACACCACGATCAGGGCTATTTTGAGTCCCACCACGCTGCTGCTGTCCCAACCCCCGACTGCTGCTGCCACCACCTTAACTTACACGCCCGCTGCGGTGGTGATTGCCAATCCAGTCGCGCTCAACGGTGACCTCACTTTCGGCGGAACGACCTCTGGTAACAACATGACCCTTTCCGGCACCATGACCCTCTCTGGTGCTCAGCGCATCCTTTCAGTGACCAGCCCGCAGGTCACCGCCACGGTGTCTGGACAAATCACCGGTGCCAGCAGCGGTCTCACCAAGGCCGGAGACGGCATTCTGGTGCTTAGCAATGCGGCCAACAACTACGGCGGCGCCACCAATATCACTGGCGGCCTGCTGCAGGTCGGAAGCGCGGGTGCCATCCCTTCTGGAACCGCTCTTACCGTCGGTCCAGGAGCCGCTTTCAACATGAACGGCCAGAATGTTACCGTTGCCTCCCTCGCAGGATCGTCAACGACCGCTGGCGGTATCGTCACCAACTCCGGTGCGGCCGCCAATTTCACGATCAATGGCACCACCAGCACCACTTTTGCCGGACTCGTTGCAGGAGCGATCAATCTGGTGAAAAGCGGCACCAGCATCCTTACGCTGCCGAATATCAATGCCTACACCGGCACCACCACTATCAATGGTGGTGCGCTGGAGGTCAGCACGCTGCGTGTCGGCAACCTGGCGGATGGTCTTGGCTTCTCCAACTCTGCCGCCGCCAGCAGGATCATCATCAGCAATAATGGCATCTTGCGTTACACAGGTGCTGCCACCACCTCGGACAAGCTATTTACTATCGGTGCTTCGGCGGCGGTCATTGAATCCTCTGGTACAGGCGCCCTGGTTCTGAACGGTGCTGGCAGCATTGCCTTTGATGCCGCAAACTTAAATCGCGGTCTAACCCTGGGCGGTAATTCTGCCTCTGGCATCACTAATATTTTCGCTCCTGTGCTTGCCGATAACGGGGCTTCCAATCCCTCCACACTCACCAAGGCCGGCACAGGCACCTGGGCCATCTCTGGCAACATGGCAGCAGGCTACACCGGTGCTACCAGTGTGCAGCAGGGCACCCTCATCCTCCGCCGCATGGACCCGAGCAATACCACCGCCACGGGTGCGCTCAACAACACGGCCATCACCGTCTCAGGCGGTGCCACGCTGGCCGTTCAGTTGGCCGCCGCAGGGAATTCTTACAACGCCGGCCAGACAGGCACGGGCAGCACAGGTGCCACCCTGACGCTGCAGCCGGGTAGCACCTTCTCGATGATTGGCGATCAGACGATTGGCACGTTCAATCTGCGCCAGGGCGATGCGGCTACCACGGGCCTCACGGTGAACTCTAACTCCAGTAACATCACGCGTCTGGCATTTGAACTGGGCGGAGCGGCCAACGGCACCGACCAGATCAACGTCTCCCGCGGTGTGACCTTCGCTGGCAGCCCCACGCGTATCGTCATCAATCCCCTGACGGCGCTTGTCTCTCCGAGTTCGACCACCACCACCATCACGTCTGGAACTCGTGATCTCATCAACGTCACCGGCACTGTTGGCTCACCCGCCATCACCAATGCTGGCAATCTTCAACTGGCATCCAATGTGGTCATCTTGAACACAGGAGTCGCTTATAACCTCGCGCTCGACATTTCGGATCCCAAAAAAGTCCGACTTAATGTGAGCGCCGCCACCATTAATGAACATTTCTGGTCTGGAGCTGGTGGCAGCACTTGGAACAGTGCGGGTAACTGGCGCACAGCCATCACCGGCGGTGCGGTTTCCTCCGCGATTCCGGATGCGGTGGACAATGTTTACTTCACCATCAATGGCGGCGGGGCTAATCTGAACACCACGCTCGGCCAGGCCATGTCCATTGGCAGCCTCAATTTCAACGCCCAGGCCGCCAGCCCCGTCAGCATTGGAGGCACGAATGTGCTGACGATCAACGGCGCGGTCAATGCCTTGGGTAGCCCTGCAGCCCATGCCATCAGCGCCCCGGTGGCCCTGGGTGCGCAAAACATCACTTGGACGGTCGATGGTTCCAGTGCACCGCTCACTGTCAGCGGTGTGATTGGTGACAACAGCAATCTTTTTGGCCTCACCAAGGCAGGAGCCGGTCAGCTCGTGCTAACTGGTGCCAACACCTACACAGGTGCAACCAGCATCACCGGTGGTGTCCTCAATGTGAATAGCCTGGTCAATGGCGGACTGGCCAGCAGCGTGGGTGCCTCCTCTGCCAGCGCCAGTAGCCTGCTACTGAATGGCGGCGGCATCTTGCGCTACACTGGCACCTCGGCGGCCAGCACGAACCGCCTTTTCTCGCTCGGCGCCACCGGCGGTCGGATCGAATCCTCCGGCATCGGCTCCAACACCTTGAGCTTCACGGGTGCAGGTAGCATCGCCCAGCCGGATGTGGCTCCTCGCCCGGCCAGCCGCACCGCTAGTTCGCCCAATGTCACCAACATCGACACCACCAGCCTTACCGTGGGCATGTCCGTCCGGGGGGAGGGCATTCCGGCGGGAGCCGTCATTGCCTCCATTGAGAGCGCCACCTCGCTCACTCTCAGCCTTTCTGCGGCTACAACGGTGACGGGATCGACGGAACTGCTCACCTTCAGCACCCCGCGCACGCTGACGCTGGCCGGTAGTAACCCGGGAGCCAACAGTTTTGCCCCTGTCTTAGAAGGTGCCTTCAGCCTCGTCAAAGCCGGTTCTGGTAACTGGAACATCGCCGGCAGCAATACCTATGTAGGATCAACCATCATTCAGGAAGGCTCATTGACGGTTCTTTCGCTGAACAACGCATCCGGCTCCTCTGCTTCCTCCAGCCTCGGCGCTCCTGTTAATGCGGCGGCATCCGTGATCAGTCTGGGCAGCGGAACCCTGACCGGCGGTCTGATCTATCAGGGCGCCGGGGAGGCCAGCAATCGAGTGTTTGATCTGGCTGGAACCACCGGCGGCGGTTTCATCCGCTCTTCCGGCACGGGTGCCTTGGTCCTCGGTGGCAGTCTTGGCGTTTCTGGCTCCGGTGCCAAGACCCTCGAACTGGGCGGTTCCAACACGGACGCCAACTTGTTCAGTGGTGCCCTGCGTGACAACTCCAGCCCGCTGTCCCTTCTGAAGACCGGCACCGGCCTGTGGAACGTTGATGCCTCGGTCAGCGGCACTGGCACGGCTCTTCTGGGAAATACCACCATTGCGATGAGCAGCACTACCGAGATCGCTGTCGGCCAAGTGGTGTCTGGTTCTGGTCTTTTGGCAGGCACCCGAGTTACGGCGATCAATCCGGGCGTCAGCATCACGGTTAGCAGTCCCGTCACGGCGGATTTTACCGATGACCAACTCGTCTTCACCGGAAGCACCTTCACCGGCAGCATTGCCATTCAGGAGGGCACTCTGGCGGCATCCTCGCTGAATCGAGTCAGTGCGGGTGCCAGCAGCAGCAGCCTCGGTGCTCCCACCAGCGTTTCTACCGGCACCATCGCCCTGGGACAGGGCTCCACTACGGGCATCTTGCGCTACACCGGCACGGGAGAAAGCACAGATCGCGTGTTCGATCTCATTGGCACCACGGGCGGTGGCAGTGTGGAGGCTTCCGGCACCGGGGTTCTTGTACTTGAAGGCAATGTTACCGCCACCGGAATCGGGGCCAAGACACTCACTCTCGGCGGCTCGTCCACTGCGGCCAACCGCCTGAGCGGCATCATTTCGAATGCCCCGATCTCCTTGGTCAAAGCTGGCGAAGGCTCGTGGATCACTAGTGGGCTGAATCAATACACTGGCACAACCACGGTGAATGCCGGGGTGCTCCAGGTGGGCCAATCGGGAGCCGGGCGCACCGGCACGGGTGCCACGACCGTGAACGGTGGTGTTCTGGCTGGCAGTGGCACGATTGAGGGAACGGCGAATGTCACGAATCACACCATCGGAGCGCTCGGCGCAGTGATGCCCGGTGATAACGCTGGTGCAGCTATCGGCACGCTGACCTTCAATGGCAATCTGCTTGTCAGCAATGGTGCTAGCATGACTTTCGGCATCGCCAGCCGCACCCTCAACGATGGAAACATCCTCGGCCAATTGGCCAGCGGCTCCTACGAAGGAGACGGCGGCTACAGCACCCTCTCCTCTACATTGAACCTCTGGAACAACAGCGCCGTGCCGGGAGGTGCTCACGACCTCCTCAATATCAACGGCACTCTCACTCTGGGGAGTGCCCTCATCACCATCATGGACAACGGTTACTTCTCCGGTGCTCAGTTCGGTGACATCCTCGATTTGGGTGACTGGACGGGTTTCGACTCGGTTGGATCGAGCTTCGCTGTCGGCACCAATTATCGCACTGGCGGCACTGGCGGTGGAAACCTCCTCCTGCCCACCCTGCCCGGAAATCTGGTCTATGATGTGAGCCAATTCGCCACCAGTGGTGTGCTGGTCATCATCACTGCTCCGCAAGGTATCCCGGTGCGCATCAGCAGCTACATCGCCAATGGCAGCGGTTCGTGGGACCAGGCCACAAACTGGCGTGCGCAGACCTCACCGGCCACACCGAACTCTGCGGCTTCCTTTGCTGCGCTGACCTCGAACATCTCTTCCATCTCCAACATCGCCCTCGATGGAGACAAATTGGTCGGGAAAATGGTCATCGGAGATGCTAACAATACCCACAACTTCAACATCGTGGCTGGAGCGAGTGGCTCTCTCCAGATGAACAACGGTAATTTTGGTCGTGCGCTCATTAGCAAGACGCAGTCCAACAGCAACACGGTCGGGGTGGATGTGATCAACGCGCCCGTGCAGCTTCAATCTGGCCTCAATATCAACGTGAACTCAGGCGGGGCTGCCGCTCGTCTCGACATCAGTGGCCCCATCAGCGAAACCGGTGCTAGCCGTGAACTCACCATCATGGGCGCAGGGCGTGTGACCTTCAGCGGTACCTCAGCAAATACCTACACAGGAGACACCCGCGTCTATAGCCGTGGCTTCGGTGATGCCGGGAATCCTCAGTTGGTGCTTGCGAAGGCTCCTTCGATGTTTGGTGGACTTGCTGGTGGCACGAATCTCCAGCTCAGCACCTCCACTGGCAGCCAGACAGCCACCATCTCTGGGGATGTGACCGCTCTTTTGGCGGCGGGCATGCCTCTCTCCGGCAATTCCAATCTCAACGCGGTGACCACGATTACTTCGGTGAGCTACAACGAGCTGAACAACACCACATCCATTGGACTTTCGACCGCAGCCACCGCCACTGGCGGGAATGTTTCCACAAACTATGGCAGCTTTGTAACTTCGCTAGTCTCGCAGAATTTCACTGCCAACACCACCAATAACAGCGCCGCAGTTGACCTTACTGGCGGCGGGACGACGCAGGGATTCTTTGTGGGCATGCCTGTCAGCGGTCCCGGTATTCCAGCTGGTGCCACCGTGGCATCCGTGACCAATAGCACCCGGTTCAACATTTCATCGAATGCCACTGCTACTGGCACCGGGGTGACCGTTGCAGCGATGCCTCCGACAACAAACAGTGGCAGTAATACCCTATTCACAAACACCACTTCTGGCCTTTACGTCGGCATGCCTCTTTCTGGGCCTGGAATCCCCAGCGGTGCCACGGTGGCGAGCATTTTGACTTCTACAGTCTTCACCCTTTCGGCTCCGCTCACTTCCGGCGGTGTCCGACAGGCTTCTTTTGGGGCCACCGTCGCTAACGGAGCGATCACCAGCAGCAATCTCTTCATCGGCAATGTCAGTCTCGGCGGCTTGGGCAGCACAGTGGTGCACCTTGGTGGCAGTGAGCAGATCGCCAATAACACCGTGCTTCGTTTTGATGGCGGCAATGGTTTGGCGGCGACGGGGAATGGTGGCAACAACCCCTATTTCAAACTTATGGGCTTCGATGAGACCGTTGGTGGCCTTTCCGACTTCACGGCGAGCGGGGTGATCGAAAACTCCGAGGGTGAGGCCATTTCTCGCACCGGCACGCTGACTCTCCAGACCACCGCAGGCAAAGAGGACAGCTTCAACGGCTTCCTTCGTAACCGCGCCAACAATGACGGCACAGGCCTGCTCAACCTCGTCGTCACCGGCACTGGAACGCAGTCCCTTTCCTTGGGTAATATCAACTACTTCGGCTCCACCACGATCACCAGTGGTGCCCGCTTGAATCTCCGCACCACCAATAACTTCAACAGCTTCGTGAGAAATGATGGTGTGCTCGGCCTGCAAACCGTGAATGACACTCTTAACTTCAACAAGATCGTCACCGGCTCCGGCTCCGTCATTCGCGATGGTGGCAGCGGAACTTTGAACGTTGGTACGCCTAACCAGCAAGTGCTCTTCCGCCGCGGAAACGCAGTCGTTACTGTTGGCACCACAGAAGGATTGGTGCTTGGCACACCCGTTTCAGGCGCAGGCATCCTCAATAACACCTTCATTTCAGAGATCATCAGCCCCACTCAATACAAGATCAGCCAAGCCCCTGTGAATCAGGATAGTCTCCTAGGCTCACAGGTAACCCTGAGCTATCTGGGGCGCCTCAACAAGACAGGCTCTGCCACCGTTAAGGATTCGCAGACGGTCAATATCAGTTCCACCTCGGGGCTGGCGGCAGGCATGGCGGTGTCTGGCTCGGGTATCCCAGCTGGTAGTGTCATCCTGAGTGTCATCAACGCCACTCAGTTCACCATCTCGGCGCCCTCGGATCTAAACACGACGGGCCAGACGCTCAATTTCGGCAACTTGAACACTTACGGAGGCGGCTTCTCCTTCCTTGACGGCGGTGCGGCGAATTTCAACACGCCTGTCAATATCGGTGGCGCGGGAGTCTTCATCAAAGGACTCGAGAACCTGACCACAGTGAACTGGAACCAGGCTGTGACGGTCACAGGTGGCGGCGTGCGCCTCAAGGGCACAGGTGATAACATCCTTAACGGTGCCGTTTTGAACATCAATGCGGCCACAAGCATCAACGGAGTCCTCGAAGTACTTGGCGGTGATGTGCGTCTTCGCGGAACGAATGGTCTCATTTACGGTGCTGGCCTCACCCAGATCCGCATTGGTGGTCATGGCAGCACGCTGGGTGGAAATACGGCTCCGGCCCTAAACATCATCAACACGGCCGTGCTTGCCGATGACAACATCGCTTTGGATTCAACCGGCAATCGGCCCGACCGCGTGCCCAATGCTGCACCCATCGTGTTTGACGGCGGCCGGCTTACCTTTGTCGGAACCGGAGTTTCAACGCATGCTTCTACAATCACCTTCAATGAAACTCTCGGTGCACTCAACTTTGCCAGTGGCTCGAATCTGATTCTCACCACCACAACGAACGCCAGCAGCGTGGCTGGATCGAGCAAACTGACTTTCTCTGGCTTCAGCGGACGCTCTGCAGGTGCCACCGTTGTTTTTGACAGCGTGGTTTCGAATGAGGACTCGGGTGCCCGCACGGCCATTACCGGGCTCACCAACACAAACAATTTTATCGGTGGGTGGGCCATAAGCTCCACCATTCAAGGTTCCCAGGCCTATGAATGGGCGTTTGTGGATGGTGGTGGTCTCGTCCAGCCTTTTGGCAGTGGCCAATATACGACGGAGACGGCTGCCACTTGGAATAACACGAACAAGCACGTCAAAATGTCGGCTAACCAGACAGTGACGACGAACGCCGACGTGGCTTCCTTGAATATGCAGAACGGCGGCTCCACCCTGACATTGAACGGTGGAACGAGACTCGCGGTGCATAGCGGTGGTATTCTCGCTTCCCGAGGTACCCAGACCATTTCCGGCAATGGCTTCCTCACCGCAGGTTCAGGAGGCGGTTACGAACTGATGGTCCATCTGCCGACGAACCAGATGAACATCAATTCGCAGATCCGTAACAATGGTAGCAACGCGGTATCCCTGACGAAAGCGGGGCGTGGCACCCTTGTTCTCAATCCACAAAGCTCCCGCACCGGGGCATTTGGAACGGGAAGCGATACCCTCAATATCACCTCCGGTGGAAATGCGGATATCTTCGTCGGTTCCACGGTCAGCGGCACCGGCATCCCGGCGAATACGCTGGTGAAGGCGATCAGCGGCAATACCATCACCCTCTCCCAGAAGACGACCCAGAACACTGGTGGTACCGGTCTTACCTTTGGTGTTGCCAACACCTTCACTGGAGCTATGACCGTCAATGAGGGGATTCTTGAGATTTCTCGTGAGGAGAGCCTGGGAGCCAATCCTGCCGCTTTCGTTGCCAACCAACTCGTTCTGAATGCAGGCCGTCTGCGTGCGAATTCGACCTTCGTGATGGATGACGCCAATCGTGGCATCACCGTCGGTGTGGGAGACGCCCAAATCAGTGTGGCCAATTCCCGTCTTCTCGTGTTGGCCGGCGGTTCGGGTGCGCCTTTGGGCACCTCTTACATTGATGGCAGTCGTGGACGTTTCATTTTCCAAGCAGATAGCAACAATGAAGGTGCTCTCGAAATCCGCGGAAATAATGACTTATCTGGCGGTCTCGAGACGGCTGGATCACGCATTGGCCGCACCGCTTCGATCAGTTCGAGCTTTGATGCGGGAACCCGCACTATTCGAATCAGTCCAGCTCTCGCCTCCTCACTCAATGTGGGTGAGTCTGTGGCCTCCTCAACCACCGCATTTGGAATCCCTGCAGGCTCGGTGATCACCTCGATTGATGTGGCGAACGGCCTTGTCACCATCGACAAGGACATCACCAATGACGGCGCAAGCATTAACCTCGAGTATGGTGGCTTCAATGTGATGCGCCTGACAGGAGACAATACGATTGGGTTTGTTCGTATCCTTGGTTCTGAAATTGACCTTCGCGGCACAAATACCCTCACCGAAGATGTGCAGGTCAATTCAGGCTTCTTGAAACTCGGCCACGCAGGCGCTGGCACCAATACATTCAGCTCCGCTAATGGAAGCCTCTCTATCAACGCGGGTGAGATCGTTCTCGATAGCCCTACCGCGCTGCTGAGCGCGAATCCAGATGGCTATCGTCTGAATCTCAATGGAGGGATTTTGAACCTGAATGGAAATGACACCCGTGTGTCCTCACTCACCGGCAGTGGAGCGGTGACCAGTGATGCCGTTGGTATCGCCAAAATCAGCGTCACCTCGAACGATAGCTTCTCCTTCTCAGGCACCTTTCGGAACAGCTTTGTGTCCTCTGGAACAGTGTCTCTTGAGAAGAATGGCTCGGGTGTGCTCTCCCTCACGGATACGCTCAGTACCTATTCTGGCCCTACAATCATCAATGGTGGGGTTCTCAATGCCGCCTCCATCGGTTTCTCTACCTTCCCTAGCAGCATTGGCGCGGCCACCTCGGCGGCTTCGAACTTGGTGCTCAATGGCGGTGCTCTTCGATACAACAATACTTCAGCATTCACCACGGACCGTTCTTTCACTCTGGGCGTGGGCGAAAACGCTGGAGCGCTCATTGCGGATGGCTCCCGTCTCGGTGCGGTCAGTCGCTGGGGCACGACCACCTCTCCGTTGATTGGCTTCAGCGGATCTGGTTCACGCACCTTGATGCTTGGTGGTAACAACCGGGGTAACAACGAGTTCAATCTCAGCCTTGGAGATGGTCTCGGTGGCGCCACCTCGCTGACGAAAACGGGGAATGGCACCTGGGTGGTGGGTTCCTACGCGGGTAAGGAGAGCGGTATCATTTATTCCTCGAAAACCACCGCCGGTAATGTCACGGTAACCATGACGAATACCAACGGCATTACCGTCGGTCAGCAGGTATTTGGCGCAGGCATCCCTTCTGGTGCTACGGTTGTTAGCATTGTCCCTGGAGTCAGTGTGAATTTGAGTGTGCCTGCGACAAGTGCGGGAAGCCCGGCGCTACGTTTTGGCAAAGGTGTGACCAGCGGCAGCACGGTGGTTTCTGTATTGGACACCACGGGTGTGCGTGTTGGGCAGCAGGTCGTGGGCACTGGCATCCCGGTGGGAGCCACCGTGGTCAGCATCAATCCGGGTGTGAGCGTCACACTCAGCACCGCAGCCACTGTCACTGGAGACCCCGTGCTACGCTTTAGCGGTAACAGCTACACAGGAGAGACCTTGGTGCTCGCAGGCATGCTCGCTGCCACGGTGGACGGTGCTTTCGGTGAGTTCGGTGGAGCAGGGGTCGTGGTGGGCGGTGGCACCAATGGTGCCACGACTCTCGGCAATCAGAATGCCACCGTTGACCTTCGTAATGTGCAGTACACCACGGTCGAGCAGATGACCCTGGCTGGCGGCACCCTGGCCACCACGACCGGCAACAGCCTGTGGTCTGGTAATGTCAACATTCTGGCAAATTCCAACATCCTCGTGGGCGAGAACGCCACGCTCACACTCAACCGCACTTTAACTGGCGGCGGTTCCATTACCCAGCTTGGCGATGGCGTTTTGATCCTCTCCGGCTCGGTTGATGCCAACTCACGCAATGCCGCGCCTGCAGGGCTTAACCCGAACTATACCGTCCAAGCAGGTACTCTTAGGCTCGATTATTCCACGAATGGCAGCAGCAAGCTGGCCGACGTGGGCAGCCTCACGCTCGGCGGCAGCCGTCTTGGCGGTGCTCTGGAACTAACCGGCGGAAACCACATCGAGATCGTCTCGGCCACCACCATTGGCCAAGGCAGCAACCGAGTCAGCCGACTCTCCGGCACATCCATCCTCCAAATGAATGCCATATCCGTCGTAGCAGGGTCTTCTGTTGATTTCTCCGCAAACGACATCGCCAGCACGGATACCAATAACACGAATGGCATTCTCGGCGGCTGGGCTACCGTTGGCGGTAATGACTGGGCTGCGAAGAGCACGTTTACCGAAGCGCTTGTTGATTCAACCATAAGCACGGGTGCTGATAAGATGATCCGCGGTTTCACCGGCTACCTCAACAGCAGCGCAGCCAATGACTGGCTGTCTCCCACGACTGCTAACAACGGTGCCAACATCAGCATCATGGGACCGAGCACCCAGAATGGTCGCACGCCGAACACGCTGCGCTTCAATACTCCCAACAACACGCTCAATAAGCGCGACATGACGGTCACCCTCACTGGCACTAATACGCTTCAGGCGGGTGGCATCCTTGTCGGTAGCGGTATGGGAGGAGATTCCGCCGTTATTGACGGACAGGGTAGGCTCACTGGCGGTGCCGGATCGAATGCCGAGCTTCGCATCTACCAGAACAACCTCGCCGCGCCGATGGAAATCTCCGCCGCCATTGCGAATCTTGCCCCGGCATCGCTCGCGGCCAGCACAGGAAGCGGCAGCAATACAATCTCCGGTGTAAATGTCGCGGGTCTGGCTGCTGGACTGACCGTCAATGGCACGGGCATCCCAGCCAATGCCACCATCAGTCGTATCGACATCACGGATGCGGTAAATCAGATCGGCAACATCGTGCTCAATGGCAACGCAACCGCCACGGGAGCCACCACGCTAAACTTCACCCCCGTGGCGAATGGCTTGGTAAAGAATGGCGCAGGAAACCTCATCCTCTCTGGTTCTAACACCTATTCCGGCGTCACATCGCTCAATGCCGGCACTCTGACCATCAATCAACTCTCGGTCTCTGGCTGGCCTTCCACGGCTGTCAGTGCCATCAGAGTGAATCCTGTCCGCACGGTTCAATTGGTGGAAACGGCTGGGCTCACTTTTGGTCAGGTCGTCAGCGGCACCGGCCTGCCTCCTGTATCCACTACGGCCGCCAATACCATCGCGGGTCAGTTCTCCATTACAGTGAGTAGCACAGTAGGACTCTCAACCGGCCTGCCAGTCGTCGGGGCTGGTATTCCTCCTGGAACGACCATTCAGAGCATCGTGGGAAATACCATCAATCTGAACAATCAGGCCACGGCAACTGCCAATGGTCAGAACCTCCAGTTTGGCGGTGCCTTGATCTCCTCCATCAATAGTGATGAGCAGATCACGCTCACCAATGGCTCTACCTTGTCGGCCACCTTGGGTCTCAATTATAGCGCAGTGACGGCCCTGACGGGTTCCATCGGTATTAGAACGACCAATAATTCCCAAGTGATCACCCTTGATGCGGGTGGTCTTACCACTGCCGGCATTACCCGCGGCCAGTCCATCAGCGGGCCGAATATCCCTGTGGGTGCCGTGGTGGAAACCATTCTTGATGCCAACCGCTTCACCATCTCCCTCAATGCTACCGGCACCGGCACCAATGCCACCACCTTTGCCGCTGCGACGATCTTTACTGGTACACTCGCCTCTACCACGACGAGTGCCGCTCGTGTCAGCCTGCCTAGCACGGCGGGCCTGACGCTCGGCCAGACGATCAGCGGCACCGGCATTCCGGCTGGAGCTACCATCGTTCGCATCGTGGACGGACATAATGTCGATATCAGCGCCCCAGTGACGAGCGCAGGTCAGAACAACCTCACCTACGGGGTCAGTGGTGATATTCGCACTGCTTCGACCACCAACGGCAGCAATGCTGTGACCTTTGCCTCGGCCGTCACCGATCTCCAGGTGGGCCAGAGCATCACGGGCAATGGTATCCCTGCCGGTGCCATCATCACCTCCGTCATCAGCCCCACCCAAGTCACCATCTCTTCGGCGGCCACTGCCACCGCGAGCAGCTCGCTCATTCTGTCCTATCCTCTCCAGGCGGTGAGCCGTTCTGGCACCACGACCAGCGGCAGCTCTACAGTGACGCTTTCGACTCCGGTGGGAGCAATCTCCGTCGGTCATAAGGTGTCTGGCCCAGGCATTCCCGAGGGTGCCACGGTCGTCGCCGTCATCAGCCCCACGGAAATCACCATTTCTTCGCCCGCATTTGCCACGGGAGCTGCTGCGGCTCTTAGCTTCGCAGGCGCAGCCAGCAGTGTCGGTGCCTCGCTGAATGTGGCGGGTAACTTGGTGCTCAATGGAGGCGTCCTCCAATACAACGGCACCAGTGCCGTGTCTGACCGCGGTATCACGGTGGCCTCCAACGGCATTCTCGATGTGGGTAATGCGCACACGCATCTCGTCATGGCGGGGAATATCATCACTCCGGCCGCTGAGGATTCCTATTCGATCGTCAAATTTGGCGCTGGCCTTCTTGAATTGCGCGGAACCGCCAATCAGGGACTCATCTCGGGTGGTGGCTACGGCCTTGAGGACCTCGTGGTCAACGATGGGACGCTCCGTCTCAAAGCCACTGTCTCGGATCAGTTCCTCCGCAACGATACGGGTTCACTCACCATGAATGGTGGTGCCTTTGAGCTCTTTGGCTCAGCTGACCGCAGCACCACCCAGAATTTCGTCAGCGCATTTACCGCAGGCGCTGGTGCCTCCATCATCCGGGTGGCAAACACCGGCAACGTGGACACGCGGCTCAATCTCCAGGATTCCACCTCTCCAACCAAAGTGAACTTCCAAAAAGGTAGCTCGCTCCTCTTTGTGGAAGACCACAATGGCACCGGCAATGCCATCATCTCGCTTGCAGGCCAGTTCGGCACGGATGTTCAGGTCGTCCTGCCTCGTGCCACCTATCGCACGGGTATCGATGTGCAGAATCCAGGGGTCAATTACTTCGCCTTTGTGGATGGCAATGGTTACGACGTCATCGCTTCCGATAACATCAGCATCGGCGGTGCGAATGCGCACACCATCCGCGGGAATCTGGCGGACTGGGAGACGTTCATGAACGTCATGGACGGCGCTCTGAGTTCCACCGCCTTCTACGGCGTCACCAACTCAAATGCCTCCGTGAACACCATCCGCTTCTACAATAGCGATTTCTCCCGCGCCGCTCGCTTCACCTCAGGCAATACCGAAGTTACCAATATCGACACCACCAACCTCGTCGTTGGCCAGGTGGTTCGTGCCAACGAGAATATTCTCCCCTTCGGCACCACCTTCACCATCATTTCGATCGATACGGCAAACAATAAGATCGTCCTAAGTGCGCCGGCACAGGCGACCTCCACCACGGACCGTCTCCTCATCCCGGACCTCCATAAGAGCACGATCACCATCTCCGACACTCTCAACGTCGTCGGTGGAGCCATCCTCCAGACCACCCATGCCGGGAACCACGTCAATTCGATCACGGGTGGCGTGCTCACCTCCGGTCTCAACAACTCCGATGGAGCCAGTGCGGATCTCATCATCCATAACTGGAACCCACAACTCCCTCTCACGATTTCCTCCACCATTGGAAATAACCCCACCAGCGGCCGCAAGATCAACCTCGTGCATACCGGTGACGGCACCACAGCCCTCGCAGGTGCGAACACCTACACGGGTGAGACATTCCTTCAGGGCGGCGTCCTCCGCCTGGATTCCCTTCTTGCCCTGCCGTCGGACAATATCACCTACCTCGACGGTGGTGTCATCGGCCTCAATTACTCGGGCACCTTCAACCGTGGCCTGAGTGATCCTGCTGTCCTCACTCCCGCCACCGCCGGTCGAGTTCGGTGGACGAGCAGTGGTGGTTTTGCCGCTTACGGCGCAGAACGCACGGTCAGCATCAATGGAGACAATACCACACCTCTCGTCTGGGGATCTGGCGGTTTTGTTCCCGATAACGACTCACTCATCCTCGGTGCACAAGATTCGGACAACAGGCTGGTTTTTGCCAATGCCATCGATCTCGGTCGTAAAGACCGCATGGTCCAGGTCGTTTCCGGCAGGTCTGGCACCATCGCCGAAGCTCGCCTGAGTGGTGTCATCACCAGTGACGGTGGTTCCCTCATCAAAGTGGGCACGGGCACACTTGAGATCACCAATGACAACGCCAATCACAACGGCGGCATTGTTCTCGCCGAAGGCACTCTGGCGAATGCCAGCGGTTTGGCCTCTGCGCAGAGAGCCTTTGGCACCGGAACGGTCAGCATCGGCACCACGACGGATACCCGCTCGGTGGGAGCGCACCTCACTTTGGACCTACGTCCGACGCAGTCGATCAACATGGCCAACAACATCATCGTCGGTTCCGCCAATCACTCCGGACTTTCCATGGTCCAACTTGAGAACAACACCCGCGTTACGGCCCTCTCCGGTTCCATCACCCTCAATCGTCCTACCGGCCGGAACTTCCTTGTTCAGACCGGCGGCACCACGACGAATGTGGCACTCAGCGGAGCCATCAGCGGCACGGGCGGCTTCACGGTCAATGGTGGCGGCACTGTGACGCTTTCCGGCACCGTGCCTAACACCTACGGCACACTCGCCACGGCACCCACTGCGGCCTTTGATGGTTCCACCGTCGTCCGTGCGGGCACTCTTCGGGTCACTTCCAGTGGTGCCCTCTCCGGGGGTGCTATTGAGCTGGGTGATGCCACCACCGCCCTCGCCAGCGTTGCCCGTGCTACTAGCGGCGCTTCCGTGCTTGGCACGGATCGCGATACTGTCTCCTTCTCCGCTGATAACCGCGAATCTCTCGGTGGTGCCTTTGTCAGCAATGCCAATGGCCTCTTTGATGCCTCAGGCGGCTTCCTCACCTTCCCAAATGCCTTCGGTGCTTTCTACAATGTCAGCACCACGATAGATGGATTGAGCTTTGCCCCCGGTAGCGAGGGCACCCGCATCCTTGTGAAGGATGAGATTGAGAATCCAGAGCGCAACGGCATCTACATCATCACCCGCTTCAATGCCGATGGCACCATGAACCTCGCCCGCACTGCGGATTTCAGCTCCACTACCAATATGACCTACGGCTCCCAGGTCACTGTTACCGCAGGTTCCTCTGCTGGTGCGACCTTCTTTAACGCCGCCCCCACTGTCACGGCTAGAAACACACCGGAAACCGGCCACAACTTCTGGCTGCGTGACACCGTCAACCCCGCCGTCACTCTCACCATTGACGGGCCGTCGGTCGGCACCATTTCGCAGCCCATTGATGTGAATGCTACCAGCACGGGAGCCATCACCATCCGCGCCACCTCTGCCGTCACCAATGGCGTCACCTTCTCTGGCCCGGTCACGCTTCAGGATGTCAAAGTTGGCGCGGCAGATGTGAAGACGCTGAATCTCGATTCGGCTGCCGCTGGCCTTGGCATGATCTTCTCGGGTCCGGTCGGCCAGTCCGTCTCGGGTGCTGCGGATGATGTGCTCGGCCTTGCCAAGAGTGGCACGGGCGGCGTCTCCCTCTCGGGAAGCAATACCTACAAAGGTGGCACCACAGTTGCCGCAGGTACACTCTTCGTTAATAACACTAACGGCTCCGGCACAGGCTCCGGTGGAATCACCGTCTCCAGCGGTGCCACGCTCGCAGGCTCCGGCATTATCGCACCTGCGGCGGGTGCGGTGACCATTAGCATCCCGACGGGGGCCAATCTCAGCGTTGGCGGCCCTGCCGATACGGTCGGCCAGTCTCTTACCCTCAATCTTCAGCAGGATAACATCCTGAACCTTGCCGGTAACCTTCGCCTCGATCTCTTCTCCAGTCTACCCGGTAGCTCCACGGCCTCGGAAGGGGATCGCCTCCTGTTTGGAAATAGTGGTGTCGCGCAGGTGAACCTCTCCGGCTCCACTTTGATGGTCAACAATGCCGGCTCCCTCACCTTCAATGCCGGTGACTCCTGGAAGATCATCGACTGGGGCACCATCTTCCGGAACAACACTATCTTTACCGGCCTTGATCCTGTCGCCAATCAGTTCAACAACAATGTCAATCTCCCCACGCTCTCCGGCGGTCTGGCTTGGAACATCGGTGATCTCTACACCCTCGGCACCATCACCGTCGCCGTGCCTGAACCTTCCCGCTTGCTCATGCTCATGTTTGGCCTCATCGCCCTTGGCTTCCGTCGTCGTCGCAAAAGCCTTCAGGCTTGAGTGTGTGACGCCAGCTTGACAGCTTCCATGCTCTCGCCGCATTTGGCGGTACATGGAGACTTATCACCTCGTCATTCGCGGTCAGCAGGCCGGTCCTTTTTCACTGGAGTAGATCCGACGGATTCTGGCTCGCGGAGAAATTCAGCCCGAGCAGCCTGCGTGGCGTCAGGGCCTGCCGGATTGGAAACCTTTGAGCCAGCTCTTGTCCTTGCAGGGAGGTTCAGCGCCTCCGCCGCTGCCTGCGGGTGCGCCGCCGATGGTCAAAGCCGCATCGAAATCCCACCTCTGGCTTTGGATCACGCTCGTTCTTGCCGGGGTGCTCATCGTCTTCGCAGCCCCATGAGCTACGCGGCCTTCTTCCGCTGCTCCGTCTTTTACTTCGAGGGCGGCGAATACTTCGATGCCGATGCGGCGAAGAAGATGTCCAACACGTCAAAAGGCACCTTCCAAGGCTTTCATCTGCCCGGCGACCATTTCGACATCCTCCATCCCATCACCCATCTCCTCGCCGAAAAGATCATCAAAGGTGGTCCGATCACGATCACCGAGCCGGAAGTGCGTCAAGCCTACCAAGCCGCCTTTGCCAACAACCTCGCCGCTCAGCTCGCCAAGTGGAATCTCAGTGATGGCGATCTCGCCGCCGTGCTGAAGAAGGCCGATGCTGATGACGCCATCCCGCACACCGAAACCGATGTGAAGGCCATCGCCGATTCCGTGCGCCGTGTGACGACCCAGGCCTCCTTCGCACCACTTTCTACGGCCAACATCGCCAGACTGGCTGGCCTGCGGGATGAGATTCTCGATGACGATGTACTCCAGGCTTATGACAAACAAGTGCCTAGCCTTATCGTTCGATGGTCCAAGCAGAGAATGAGGGTCAAAGCACCGATGGAAGAAAAAGAACAGCAGCACTTTTTCGCCATCCTCAAGGCGCTGGCGGAATCTTCGCATCAAGAGGCAGCCATGTTCATCGTCGATCTGGCACGCGCTGCCGCTTTTCCTGATTCCGGGGCTTGGGATGGCATCTTTCGCGCCTTCGATGACGAGCATCCACACACCGAGCGGCTGATGAAAGCCCTCTCGAATGATCCACCCGCCAGCTTCACCGGTGTCCTGCTTCTCGACGCGGCCAACAGCCTCGCCCTGGATGGCTGGCAGGGCACGCATCCGTATGATTCACCGAAGGGCGCGGCATGCCTGCGTGCTTGGCTCGTGGATCGAGAGGTCGAAAACAGCAGCCACGCGCACAGCGCCGCTCTCGGCACCGCCTTCATCCACACGAAGGATCGCATGGAGTTGGTCGCCCTCGCCTTGAAGCATGCGGACAAGGATGTGCGCCTCGAAGGTGCCTGGGCGGATCTTCATACCGGAGGCAAGGCCGGGTTCGATTTGCTCACCAAGGCCCGTTTGCAGGTTCACGATTCCAAACGGGCTCGTGACTACCTCAAGGAGCTCGATCACGAGAAAGACATTCCGAAACAAGCACTCGAACCTGCCTTCATGGCCCAGGCGGACATGTCCCGCTGGCTCCAGCATCCGAACGAACTCGGTGCCGTGCCGCTCAGCATCGAGGTCTTTGATCATAAAAAGCTTCACTGGCCTCCCACCGATGAAGAGCAGGATCTTTGGCTCATCCGCTTCACCTACCCGTTCAAGGATGATGCCATGCCGAAAACCGGCTACGGCATGGTGGGCAGCATGACGTGGTCATCGTTTGAAGAATACAAAACGCCACCCACACCCGAGGAGCTGTATCTTCACCATGCCACCCTCGAAATGAAGAGTGACGAGCATCGGAGCGAAGACGCCGCGAAGAAAGACGAGGCGCGGAAGACGGCTCTCGAAGCCTTGCAGAAAGCCAACCCAGGTGTTTTCGATGCGTTGAAGCCGTGAACGATGCGGCGGTGGGGGTGTCGAAATCAGCAACAACCCATCACGGCCATGAACACCACCCTGATTCCTGCCGAGTCGAAAACCCTCATCGACACCTCCCGCATGAACGCGGGCCAGCGAGCCGCCCTGGAAATGGCGGAAGCCGCCCGCGATGAACGGCGGAACACCGGCCTCGCCGCAGGCCTTTTCTTCGGCGAGCCGGATTTCACCAGCCTGCTGCCTTTCCCGAAGCAAAGCTTTGAAGATCGTGATCAAGGCGATGCCTTTCTGCATCGTCTGGAGGGCGTTTTGGATAAATACGCCGATCCCGATTCCATCGACGTCACCGGCGAGATCCCGGATGTGCTGCTCGATGAACTCGCTCGGATCGGAGCCTTCGGCATCAAGATCCCCGTCAAGCATTGCGGCCTCGGCCTCTCGCAAACCAACTACTCCCGCGCCGCCATGCTGCTCGGCTCCCGCTGCGGAAATCTCGCCGCCTTGCTCTCCGCACATCAATCCATCGGTGCTCCGCAGCCGCTCATCCTCTTCGGCACCGACGAGCAAAAAGCCAAATACCTCCCACGCTGCGCCAGCGGTGTGATCAGTGCCTTCGCCCTCACGGAAAACGAAGTCGGCTCCGATCCCGCTCGCATGAAGACCGAGGCGCGACTCGATGGCGATCACTACATCCTCAAGGGCGAGAAGCTCTGGTGTACCAACGGTACCAAAGCTGGCCTCATCATCGTGATGGCCCGCACGCCACTTCCAGATAAACCGCACGCCACCACCGCCTTCGTCGTCGAAACCAAATGGCCCGGAGTCGAGGTCGTGAACCGCTGCCGCTTCATGGGGCTGAAGGCGCTCTACAATGGCGTTATCCGCTTCGAGAATGTCCGCGTGCCGGTGGAGAATGTGCTCGGTGGTGTCGGTCGCGGCTTGAAGGTCGCCCTCACCACGCTCAACACCGGACGCATCACCCTTCCAGCCGCCTGTGCGGGGCTTTCGAAGCGTTGCCTCGACATCAGCACTCGCTGGGCAAAGTCTCGCGAACAGTGGGGCCAGCCCATCGGTCGTCATGCCGCCGTGGCGGACAAGATCAGCCGCATGGCCGCGGATACCTTCGCCATGGAAAGCGTCGTGCGGTATGTCTCCGCTCTCGTGGACAAGGACAAGAATGCTGACGTGCGCCTCGAAGCCGCCATCGGCAAGCTCTGGGGCAGTGAGAAATCCTGGCGCATCATGGATGACACCATGCAAATTCGCGGCGGACGCGGCTTTGAGACCGCTGCGTCACTCAAAGCCCGTGGCGAGGTGCCCGAGCCGGTTGAGCGACTCTTCCGAGACTCACGCATCAACACCATTTTCGAAGGCAGCAGCGAGATCATGAGGCTCTTCATCGCCCGCGAAGCTCTCGATCCACATTTGAAGATCGGTGCGGAGGCCGCGAACAGCACGCTGCCATGGAAAACACGCATCAAATCTGTTCTCCGCGCCGCCCGCTTCTACTCCACCTGGTATCCGATGAAATGGCTGCCGCGTGGGGCAGGGGAGATCAAAGAGCTGCTCCATCCCGATTTGCAGGCCGACCTCGATGCCATCACCCGCCTGAGCCGGAAGCTCGCTCGCGATCTCTTTCTCGCCATGGCTCTCAATGGCCCGAAGCTCGAAAAGCGCCAGGTGCTACTCGGCCACTTCGTGGATGTGGGCGCGGAGCTTTTCGTCTGGAGTTGTGCGTTGGCGCATGCGGAGAGCCGCATCACCGATGCCAGCACACCGGAGCATGAAATCGCCAAACTCGTGCGTCTCGTGCGCTTCTTCGGCAAAATCACGCGCGAACGCATCGCGGCCAGTTTTGCCAAACTGCGTGCCGGACTCGATGTCGAGAGCTGGAAGGTCGCGCAGGAGGTTTGAGGCCATCGGGTTCCCCTCACCTAACCTCTCCCCGCAAACATATCAGTCAGCTCACGAATGCCTATCGCGGGGAGAGGAACCTGAAAGCGCACTCCCTCTCCCCGGCGAGCGGCATGATGCACGGAGAAAGCGTGTTCCGGGGAGAGGGCTGGGGTGAGGGGCCTAGCCAACGCCCCAACCTCAGCGATGTCATGAAAACCGGTGCATCATGCGTCGTTCTTCTTCCTCCCCCCATGATTCGCACGTTTTCCGCTCTATTTGCCTCTGCCACACTTCTTTCCGCCCAAACGGCGGGTGATTGGATTCATTCCCGAGGTGACGAGGCCATGACTGGCACCTCGCCGGTGGTTCTGAAGTATCCGCTCGAGCCAGCGTGGCAGTTCAAGACCATGGAAAAGCCGAAAGGGCAGGGGGAGATGCTTGTCTCCAGCCCCATCGTGCGTGGCGGAAAGGTCTTTGTGGGCTGCAAGGATGGGAAATTCTTTTGCCTCGATCTCGTCACCGGGAAGGAAATCTGGAAGGCGGAAGCCAAAGGAGCCTTCGATGGGGCCGCGACCTTCGCAGGTGACCTCGTCGTGGCCGGATGCCAGGATGGTTTTGTGTATGCTTGGAATGCGGAGAGCGGCAAAGAGGCCTGGAAGTATGAAACCGATGCCGAAATCCATGCCGCCGCCAATGTGTGGACCGATCCCGAAACGAAAGCCCAGCACATCATCATCGGCTCCTACGACTACAACGTCTATTCCCTCGATGCGAAGTCCGGGAAGAAGGAATGGGCCGCCGAGACCGGCTACTACATCAACGGCGGTGCGGCGGTGGGCGATGGCAAGGTGGTCTTCGGCGGCTGCGATAGCGTGCTGCATGTCCACGATGTGAAAACCGGCAAGGAAGAGAAGCAGATCGAGGTCGGCGCCTACATCGGCAACAACGTCGCTATCGCCGATGGCGTCATTTACGTCAGCCACTATGGCAATCGCGTCGGTGCCTACAGCATCGCCGATGGCATGCAGGTGTGGGAATATGGCGAGCGTGACTTTGAATACTACGCCGCGCCTTCCATCTTGGAAAAGACGGTCTTCGTCGGCGGTCGAGACAAGCGCTTCCACGCCATCGACCGCGTCACCGGCAAGCAGAAGTGGGAATTCCGCGCTCGCGACCGCATTGATAGCAGCGCCGTCGTCTGCGGCGGTCAAAGCGTGATCTTCGGCTGCGATGACGGCTACATCTACGCCCTCGATTTGGAGAAAGGCATCGAGCTATGGCGCTTCGAGGCCGGTTCACCGGTGAAAAGCAGCCCTGCCATCGCCGGAGACTATGTGCTCTTCGGTGCCGACGACGGCCTCGTGTATGCCTTCAAGAATGGGAAGTGACGCTCATGCCCATCACCCTCTCCGACATCGCTCGCCAGCTCGGCATCTCGAAGATGACGGTCTCGCGTGCCTTGCGTGGCGAGCGTCATGTGGGGGATGAGATGCGCCTCAAGGTCTGCCGCATGGCGGAGGAGATGGGCTACCGGCCAGATCCTGAGATCGCGAAGCTCATGACGCACATGCGGCGCACGCGGGCCAAGGCCGCGCCACGCACACTGGCCTTCGTGTGGGCGGAAAGGGATGCGGAAGAGATCGCCGCCTCATCATGGTCGCAGCAGTTGGTGCTCGGCGCACGTCGGCAGGCGCAAAGACTCGGTTTTGAGCTGGAGGAGTTTTATCTCAAAGCACGCGGCATGACCGGGCGGCGGCTTTCAGGCATCTTGGAGGCGCGTGGCATTCCCGGCTTCATTCTCTCGCCACTGATCTCACGCAGTCGCGGGCATGTGAGCATGGATTGGGAGAAGTTTTCGAGTGTCGTGATCGGCCTCGGCTATGCGAGGCCGGCGCTGCACCGGGTGCATCACCATCACTTCCTCGGCATGATGACGGCCCTGCGCAGGCTGCGAAAGCAGGGGCACAAGCGCATCGGCTTCTACTGCGGCAGCACCATCAACGAGCGCATGTTCCGCGCATGGTCGGCCAGCTTTCTTGCACACCATCCTCTCTCAAAGCCCGGGGACTTGCTCGCTCTGCGCGAATCGCCGTCGAAGCACGACTTCCTCGCCTGGGTGAAAGCGGAGAAGCCGGAGGTGGTCATGGATGGCGGTCACATCATCAAAGATTGGCTCAAAACCATCCCTGAAGCCCGGCGACCACGTCACGTCAGCCTCGGCTGGCGTGCCGACCATGCCGACGTGCCCGGCATCGACCAACAAGCCGATGTGCTCGGCGCCGCCGCCGTGGATCTACTCGTCGCGCAGTATCAGCAAAACGAGCGCGGCATTCCCGAGGCACCACGCATCGTGATGACCGAGGGCGTGTGGAGTGGATGAAGCGTCTTAACCTTCCAGAGTGTGGATGAAAAGGCCGGAGCGGAGCTTCGGCTCGAACCACGTGCTCTTAGGGGGCATGATGGCATCCACATCACTGATCGCCATGAGCTGATCGACGGTGGTGGGATACATGGAGAAGGCCACGGTGTGCTCTTTGGCGTTCACGAGCTTTTCCAGCTCGGCGGTGCCGCGGATGCCGCCGATGAAATCAATGCGCTTGCTGGTGCGCGGGTCGTCGATGCCGAGGACGGGCTTGAGCAGGCGGTCCTGGAGGATGCTCACGTCGAGCTGGTCGATGGGGCTGGCGTTGGGCGCGGGCTTCCATTCGAGCAGGTACCACTGGTCTTTGAGATACATGCTGCACTGGCCGGGCTGCGTGGGCGTTTTCACCGTGGTCGGCTTCATCGTGAAGATCTCGCCCACCTTCTTGATGAACTCCTCGCGGTCGAGGCAGTTGAGGTCTTTGACGGCGCGGTTGTAGGGCAGAATTTTCAGTTCATTGCCGGGGAAGAGCACGCTGAGGAACCAGTTGTAATTCTCCTGGCCGGTATGGGCCTTGTTGGCTTCGCGGCGCAGTTTGCTCACGCGGAAGGCGCTGGCGGCGCGGTGATGACCATCGGCCACGTAGGCGCAGGGCACCTGGCTTTCAAAAAGAGAGGTCAGCGAGACGCAGGTGCCAGTGCCCACACGCCAGACCTGATGACGCACGCCATCGGGCGCGTTGATGTCGTAGATTGGCTTTTCGTTTTCGAGCACGCCCTGGATGAGCGCGGCGATGGCGGGACGCTGGCGGTAGGTGAGGAAGATGGGGCCGGTGTTGGCGTCGAGCGTGTCCACCAGGCGGGTGCGGTCGTCCTCTTTGTCCTGGCGGGTTTTTTCGTGCTTCTTGATGACGTTCTTCTCGTAGTCCTCGGTGTGGCAGACGGTGACTAGGCCAGTCTGGCTGTGTCCGGCGATGGTCTGGCGGTAGAGGTACATGCAGGGCTTGTCCTCGCGGACGAGCACACCAGCGGATTGCAGCTGGAGGAAGTTTGCCTTCGCCTTCGCATAGACCTCGGCGGAGTAGGGATCGACTTCAGGATCAAGGTCGATCTCGGCGCGGTCCACATGCAGGAGGCTGTGGGGTTTCCCTTGGGCAAGGGCGGCGGCTTCTTCGCGATTCACCACGTCGTAGGGGACGGCGGCGACTTCGGCGGCGTGTTTTGGGGCGGGGACGAGACCTTTAAAAGTGCGGATGCGCATGACATCCCGGCGATAAAGCACAGCGGAGCCTTGTCAACCCGGCGGGGCAAAAGCCTCCAGGGCAACTTTTCATTTTCCATTTCGCCAGCCTGTTCTGATATGCGGCGTGCCAGAAACCTCCGCCAAGACCTCGCCAATGCTCCAGACGCTCTTTTGGGGCTGGGACGCGCCTGTGGTCGAAAATGCGGTGGAGCATCTGATGGCGGGCTGGGATGAAAAAGCGGCGCTGGACCTATCGGAGACCTTTATTCTCGTGCCGAATGCCGAGGCGGCGCGGCGGCTGCGCGAGGCGCTGGCTCGCCGAGCGGGCGCGGCCTTCATTCCGCATGTGGGCCTGCCGGAGACGGTGCTCATGCCACCCTCTGCGAGAGTCAAAGCGGCCACCTCATTGCAAACGCACCTCGCCTGGCATCGGGCGCTGGAGCAGGCGGAGATCGAAAAGCTGGATGCGCTCTTCCCCAAGCTGCCGCCTCAGCGTGGCTGGGCCTGGCTGGCGGAGACCGCACGCATGCTGGCGGAGCTGCAATCCCTGCTCGGAGCCGGTGGCTGGACGTTTGAGGCTGTTTCACAGGCGGCGCCCGCCGCCCGCGATGGGCAGCGCTGGCGTGAACTCGCGGCGCTGGAGCGTTTTTACCTTCGCGAGCTGCAAAAGCTCGGTGTGAGCGATGCGCAGCAGATGAAGCGTGAGCACGCGGCGGCTCCGATCCTGCCCGCTGGTATCCAGCGCATCATGGTGATGCCTTCGCCCGATCTCCCGCCGCTCATGGATCGCTGGCTGGAGGCCTGTGGCGTGCCAGTGACGGTGATCGTGCATGCGCCGGAGGAGCACGCGCAGGCTTTCGATGCCTTTGGGCATCCGAAAACCAGCTTCTGGGGTGAGGACACAAACTTCATCCTGCCGCTCGATGAGCGTGCGATTCATGTGGCCCGTGATCCATCGGTGCAATCCGCCGCCGCGCTCGATTTGATCCGCGCCGCCGTGCCGCAAGGCCGTGTGGCGCTCGGCGTGTGCGATGCGGAGGTGGCCTCGCTGCTGAATGAAAAGCTCTCGCTCGAAGGTGCGCATGCGTATGAGCCTGGCGGTGTGCCGGTGCATGAGGACGGCCTCTGGCATCTGCTTTCGCAAATGCAGACGCTGCTCGCCAGCGGCTCGTGGAAGGCCTTCGCGGCGCTGCTGCGCATCAGTGAGGTGCGTGAGATGCTCGTGCCGCGTGCCTCCGCCACCAAGCTGCTCGCCGAAGCCGATGCCTTCGCCGCGGAGCATCTGCCCGTGACACTTCAGCATGCCGCCGAATTTGCTCTAGAGGTGAACTCGCCACTGCGTGCCGCGATTAACTCCGCGCGACAGCTCGTGCAGGAAATGACGCGTCAGAGCCTCTCGAAGGCCGCGCGGCAGTTGATCCTCAAACTCTACGGTGAACGCGTTTTCAACCCCGAGGCTCCGGGACATCGTGAACGCACGGAGCTAGCCTCCGAGTGGCTTCAAATCACGGAGGAGATCGAACGCGAGACCGCCCGCTTCGAGCTGAAGCCCTCGTTTGAAGAAGCCTTCGCCCTTTCTCTGGAGCGGCTGTCACAAAGCCGTCTCGCCGAGCCGCGTGGCGAGATCGATCTCGTCCTGCAAGGCTGGCTGGAGCTTCTTTGGGAACCGGCACCGCATCTCATCGTCACCGGCATGAATGAGGAGCATGTGCCCGGCATCTTCATCAGCCATCCGTTTCTGCCGGATACGCTTCGCGAAGAACTCGGCCTGCCTTGTCAGTCCACGCGTTTTGCTCGTGATGCCGCCATCCTCGCCACGCTGGCGCATCAGCGGCAGGCAAACGGCTCGCTGCATCTGCTTTGCGGCCAGTGGAGCGAGTCCGGCGATGCACTGCGCCCTTCGCGACTGCTTTTCCTATGCGGCGACAAGCAACTGCCCGCCCGCGTGACACATCTCTTCCCCAAAGACGACGAGTCAGGCACGACCACCGAACCTGCCCGTACGCTCGCCTGGCCGTTGGAGCCTCGCGCCGACATCCCGCCGCTCGAAAGCATCTCTCCCTCGCGGCTCAAAGCCTACCTGAGCTGTCCTTTCCGCTATCATCTGGAGAACAACCTCCACATGAGCTCCGTCGATCCGGCGAAGCGTGAGCTCGATGCGCTCGATTTCGGCAATCTGATCCATCACGCCTTTCACCAGCTCGCTCAGGATGCCGCCATGGCAGCGTGCGACGATGCCAAGAAGCTCGCCGATTGCCTCATCGCCGCCGCCGAGGCCCGCGTGCATGAACTGCATGGCAAACGCCCCGCACCGCTCATCTCCCTCCAGCTCGAAAGCATGCTGCAACGCCTGCGCCAAGCCGCCATCCTAGAGGCCAAACATCGCGCCGAAGGCTGGCGCATTCAGTTCTCCGAACTCGATTTGCATCTCGATCATCCCTTTCATCTCGATGGCGTGCTGCTGCGTGGTCGCATCGACCGGGTGGAGCGCCACGAGCACAGCGGCCAGCTGCGTCTCATCGACTTCAAAACCGGCGACAAGCCCCGCACACCTCTCGAAGCGCATTGGAAGAAGGTCACCGCCCGCACACGCCTCACCGAGGCCGATGAGTGGAAATGCTTCGACGCCCCCGATGGCACCCGCCAGATGTGGCTCGACCTCCAACTGCCGCTCTACGCCCTCGCCATGCAGCATCGCGGCCTGCGTCCTGATTCGCTCGCTTACTTCGTCCTGCCGAAAAGCATCCAGGACACCGCCTTGATCGAGTGGGGGGACTTGTCTCCTGCCATTCTCGATGCCGCACTCGCCTGCGCCACCGAAGCCGTGCGCCGCATCCGCGCCGGTCAATTCTGGCCGCCGAATGAAAACCTGCGCCACGATCCCTTCGCGGAAATGTTTCTCGGTGATGTGACAGGCGTCATCTCATCGGAAGCTGCGCAAAGGCTTTCGCGCTGAAAGAATGTGTCACAGGTTTTCAACCTGTGATGAACAGGATGCAATCCTGTTCCACTTTCTATTCACGCCGCAATGATCTCCTTCGCCACGGTGCCATAGACATCCGTCAGGCGGAAGTCGCGACCGGCGTAGCGGTAGGTGAGACGCTCGTGATCGAGGCCCATCAAGGCGAGCACGGTGGCGTGCCAGTCGTGGATGTGCATTTTGTTGAGCACGGCCTCGTAGCCATAGTCATCCGTCATACCGTAGTTCATGCCGCCTTTCACGCCGCCACCGGCCATCCACATGGTGAAGCCCTTGTTGTTGTGATCGCGGCCGTCATCGCCCTGCGAGTGCGGCGTGCGTCCAAATTCGCCACCCCAGATGACGAGCGTGTCCTTCAGCAGGCCGCGGGCCTTCAGATCGGCCAGCAGACCGGCGATGGGTTTATCGACCTGGTTGCAGTTCTGCTGGAGCGTGGCTTTGAGATTGAAATGCTGGTCCCAGTTGCCGTGCGTGAGTTCGATGAAGCGCACTCCAGCCTCGACGAACTTCCGCGCCATGAGGCACTGCTTGCCAAAGGTGTCCGTCTCATCCTCGCCGATGCCGTAGAGTGCTTTGGTGGCCTCGGTTTCCTTGCTGAGGTCCATCACCTTCGGCACCTCGGCCTGCATGCGGAAGGCCAGCTCGTAGCTTTCGATCACGCCCTCCACCTCGGCACTCACGCCGCCGCTTTGCTGCATCGTCGATTGGTTCAGCGCCTGCACGAGATCGAGCTGCGTGCGCTGCGCCTCGGTGGTGAGGCGATTGTTTTTGATGTTGGCCACCGTGGCCTGCTCGTTGCCGCCGCCGAAGCGCCTCGCTAAGGCGGCTGGCAATCCGGGGATGCCGGAGCCGCCGACCTTCGTGCCTTGATAAATGGCCGGGAGGAAGGCGCTGCCAAAGGTGCGTGTGGCATTGCCGGGGGGATTGATCGTCACAAAGCCGGGCAGGTTTTGATTCATCGTGCCCAGGCCATAGAGCGTCCAGGCACCGAGCGAGGGGCGCACAAACTGTGTGGTGCCGGTGTGAAGCTGCGTGAAGGCCTGCGGATGCGCGGGAAGGTCCGTCGCCATCGAGTTGAGGAGGCACAGGTTGTCCGCGTGCTTGGCGACATTCGGCCACAGCTCGGAGATCCACAGGCCGCTCTTGCCATGCTGCGAAAACTTCCACTGTGGCGGCATCAGCTTTGCCTGGCCGTAACGTCCGGCGGCGGAAGGTGCCTGCTTGCCCGCATCCGCGATGAGCTTGGGCTTGTAGTCAAAGGTATCGACATGCGAGGGAGCACCCTGCATGCAGAGGAAGATCACATGCTTCGCCCGTGGCGCGAAGTGCGGCTGCTTCGGTGCCAGCGGCCCGGCGGCTGCGGTTTCGCCACGCAGCGCCTGCTCATGCGCCAGCGCGGCAAAGGCCATGTAACCAAAACCACTGCTCGTGGTCTTCAGAAAGCGACGGCGGGAGGAAAGCGGCGTGTTCATGGGAGGGGCGGGTGGGTTTCAGGCTGCCTTAACTCGCCTGGGCGGGAGAAGTTTCGTGAGATGACATGACATGGCCCCTCACCCCAGCCCTCTCCCCGGAACAAAGCGAAAACCATTCGATGACTTCTTGCCGGGTAGAGGGAGGGCGGTTTCAGGTCCCTCTCCCCGCCGTGAGGTGTCGATAATTTTAACGATGTAATGCGGGGCTAGCGAAGCGCCGCGAAGCGAAAGGTTAGGTGAGGGGGGCTTTGAAGCTTCGAGCGCAGCCAAAATGATGCGAATTGATCTGCTCGAAGCACCTCCTACCATCACCACATGAATTTCATGCGCACACGCTGGCTTCTCGCGGTGCTTTCGATGCTGTCGAGCATCTGGTTGATGAGGGCCGCACTCAAGTTGCAGGGCAACGGGGCCGCGGGGCCGGTGATCCTGAGCATGGTGGCGTTTGTGAGCACGGTGCTTCTGATCGCACCGGAAACGGCGTTCTGGCTTGCCGAGCAGATCGCCAAACCCTTCGCGAATCTGTTCTTCCCTTCCGAGACCTTCAAAAAACCACCGGTCTCCTACCTGCTGGCACGACGCTACCGCTCAGAGCGGCGGTTCGAGGAGGCGGTGAGGCAATACGAGAACATCATCGAGTTCTACCCACACGAGCGCGATGCGCATGTGGAGCTGATCGAGGTGGCGCGGCAGATGGGTGACGAGGAACTGGCGGAAAAATGCACCGCGCGGATGCAGCGTCGCTTTGCCGCTCAAGCTGATGCGCGGCAAAGCGAGGCGTAGAAACTCACTCGTCGGTCTTCTTCCCCTTTTTACCCTTCTTCGGCTCCTCAGGCGGCAGCAGGCCTTTCTGGCGGGCTTCCCATTCGGCGTAGCCTTTGCCGGTGCGTTTGCCGAGGTATTGGTAGGTATCAAAGATGGCGGCGTTGCCGGTTTCGCGGGGGTCTTTTTCTTCCTTGAGCATGGCGTCGAGCTGGGTGCGCAGTTCTTGCTTCGTCGCGGCATGCTGCGGGTCCTGGGCGAGGTTTTTGAGGCATTGCGGATCGTTCATGATGTCGAAGAGCTCCTCCTCGGCACGGTAGTTGAAGGCGAGATCGTAGAAGAGGTCTTTGTGATCGACGATCCAGGTCTTGGTGGGGCCGTCGTCGCAGTTGCCGTAGCCGGTTTCGGGGTTGCAGGCGGGCCAGCGTTCGGGGTGGTAGTTGTGGCTGTAGAAAAACTCCGGCGTGCGGATGGCACGCACGGGATAGCCCCAATCATTCGGGCGGCCGATGTCGTGTCGCTCCTTGCCCGCGAGCATGATTTTGCGATCTTCAATGAAGCCGCTCTTCTCGCTGCGCAGGATGTTCACGAGGCTCTTGCCGGTCATCTGCTCATGCATGGGCACGCCCGCGAGCTCGAGGTAGGTTGGGGCGAGGTCGCGCACGTTGATGAAATCCTCCACGACACGCCCTGGCTTGATGCCTTTGCCCCAGCGCATGGCCAGCGGCAGGTGGTAGCCGTCCTCGTAGATCTGGCCTTTCACGCGGGGAAACGGCATGCCGTGATCGGAGGTCACAATGATGAGCGTGTCCTCCATCTGCCCGCTCTTTTGCAGCACGTCGAGCACGCGACCAATCTGCGCATCGGCCCACTCGACCTCGATGGCGTAATCGGTGAGGTCACCACGCACGACTTCATTGTCCGGCAGGTAGCCGGGCACACTCACCTCACCGAGTTTTTTGCCCAATCGCACGCCGCTGCCCTCCTCGTAAGCTCGATGCGGTTCTTTAAATCCCACCCAGAAGCAGAACGGCTGCCCGCTCTTCTGCGTGGCGAGGAAATCGGTGAAATTCGCGGCGTAATCACTCGGCGTGATGCCCTTCGCGGGCACCTCGATCTTGTGTCCATCGAACGAAGGCCCCGCCGGATTTCGCGTGCGGCCTTCCAGCTCGAATTTGCCCGGTCCCCAGCCCTTGCCGGTCAAACCGACGACGTAGCCGCTCTTCTCCAGCAGATCAGGATACACGGCGAACTTCGGCGGGAAGATGCCGCCATGGCACACGGCCTCCTCAAGCTGCCAGGAATTGCGACCCGTGAGAATCGTCGCACGGCACGGACTGCACTTCGGGTTCGAGGTGAAGGCGCTCTTAAACAGCACGCCCTCGCGGGCCACGCGGTCGAAGTTTGGCGTCTTCACCCAATCGCAACCATACGCACCGGCATGCTGCCAGCCCCAATCGTCGAAGATGATGAAGAGGATGTTGGGTCGCGGGGCCTTCTCAGCGGCGAAAGCTGGAGACAAAGTGAGCAGGGCCGTGAGCAGCAGGAGGAGGCGGGATTTCATGCCCCGCGTGAACGCGTGCGCTTCGCTGGCTTTTCAGGCGTCTTGGTCTTCACGGCTTTTTTGGCGGCTTTCTTGACCTTGGTGACCTTTTTGACCTCAGTGACGGGTTCTGCGATCTCACCGAGCTCGATGCCGAAAAGGGCGCTCAGATCAGCCCCATCCAGTTCACCGGTGCTTTCGGCCATGCCGGTCACGGCGGCGTCTTTGGCCTTCGCGAGCAGGTCCTCGCCATCCACGCCGCGCAGCTTGAAGAGCAGCTCCGGCTGGCCGTCGAGCAGCACGCCGACGGCGTAGAGCACGGCGGAGACATGTTTGCACATGTCCGCGTGGTCCGGGCAGGAGCAGACGAAGCGGATTTCTTTCGGCTTGGGGAATAGGCCGTCTTCCGCATCACTCAGCACGCTCAGCACGCCATCGCCGAGCTTTCCCGCCATCAGATCGAGCATCGAGCCGACTTGCCCCTCGCACTTTTCGACGATCTCCTGCCACTTCGAGGGCTTCAGCGGCTGGATAAAAACCTTCGTGTCATACAGCTCTGAGCCTGCCACCACGGCCGTGACCTTCTCCGATTCGATCACGAGGTTGTACACGTTTCCTTGGCGGAAGTAGCTGCGGCCTCGCGGCAGGCGGGATTCATACTGCTGGTAGGCTTCGAGGTTCCGGCACCATGCCTGACCCCAGAAGGTGGTGCAGAGTTTCTTCCCCGTCGTTTGCGGCAGCAGCGCATCAAAGCGCTCGCCCCTCTTCTTCCGCTTCGCGATCTCGCGCTGCACGCGTTCTTTGGCTTCCGCCACATCTTGATAGGACCACCACATGCCGGGCATTCGAGCATGGAGAGGTCGGTTTTCCAGCTCTCAGTTCGCATTCACCGTTTTTCAATGCCTGACGAGAGCGCAAAATGTCTCTGGCGGCAGACAGATTGACGATTGTCGAGTAATCGATTGTTGATTGCTGAGGTGTTTTCCCTCGTAGCAGCATTGAGATATGTGAGTATCTCAATCCAACTTTGCCGATGAAAAAGAAAAATGCCGAATTCACCGACACTCAGAAGGCTCAGATTTACATGCGAGATCGAGCAACTTGCGCGTTTTCAGGGCGCTCCCTCTGGAACCTAGACTTTGGAGCTTGCCCACTTTCAAACGAGTGGGATTGGGCCGACCACATCAAACCCAGGTCGCGAAACGGTAAAGGCAAGCTGGACAACGGTCTTTGTGTTTCTTCGCTCTTCAATGCGAAAAAACGTGCCAACGGAGCCGATACCTTTTCCTTGCTCACTGACCTCAGGGGGAAGGGGCAAGACGCAGTGCCATCCAAGGATCACTTCGAGTATTTTGGCATCATTTCTAGTGACTGGTTGAGTCAGCTTGTCAGACTGCGGCGCATTCAGGAAAAAGACTGGTTCTTCAATCGAGCGGTCTGTCACATGATTAACGCCTGCCACATTTCTTTTCACCGGCTGTGTAGAAAGCGCGGACCAAAATATTATCGAGATTCAGCTTTAAAAAAGTTCGAGGCATTTCGTGACAAAGGAGGTAGCCGCCAAGACTTGGAAAAGAGGGGATTGGTGCAGCATCCAGGACGTGAGGACGTAAAAATACTGCTCGCTATGATTGAGGAACAAAAGCTCAGCGAGTTTAGTGACAAGCTAAGACGGCTGAAAGCCATCTATGCTGAGAATGCCCGTGCCATGGGGAGTTTCTGGCAGGCCTATTCCACTGGCAAATTAAGCCGGATGCAGGCTCAGGCGGTAAAGATAAACAAGAACAAGCATATCACCCCATCCGTCCGAGCGGCTGTGGACTCGCATGTACTGTTTTGGAAGTTAGGGGCAGACCGGCATTAGGCTGCGTAGTATCAGATATGGACCCTCAGCAGTGCCAAGCTTTGCTCAAAAGCTCTCCACGATGCTGACGACCTTACGACTGCCAAAGCATCGCTACGCGTCTTTTTTCGCGGCAGCCGCTCACGAATCGGCCCTGCGCGGCCTCATCGTGAAGGGGGAAGCCTTGAGCGAGAATGAAGCCGATGGTGGTCGCCAGCGAATCTGCTAAATCTGACGTATGTCCCTGCTCGAACGCCTTTTCTCCATGCCAACCATCCGCAAAGCCATTTGGCGGATGTGGTATCCCTTTCTCACGCGGCGGCTGCGCAGCGAGGAGGTGCTGTTTTTGAACTACGCTTTCGAAACGGATCCACCGGTCGGTTTGAAGCTCGACGAGGCGGATGAAGTGAATCGCGGCTGCATCCAGCTTTACCATCATGTGGCCTCGCAGGTGGATTTGAAGGGCAAAACGGTGCTGGAGGTAAGCTGCGGCCATGGAGGTGGCGCTTCGTGGATCATGCGAACGATGCAGCCAGCGGCCTACACCGGTCTCGACCTGAATCCTGCGGGCATCGGCTTTTGCCAGCGGCGTCACGCTTTGCCCGGCCTCACCTTCACTCAAGGCGATGCGCAGCGTTTGCCCTTCGGTGATGCGTCACTCGATGTGGTGATCAATGTGGAGGCCTCTCACTGCTACCCGGATTTCCCCGGCTTCCTGGCGGAGGTGGCGCGAGTGCTGCGTCCTGGCGGGCACTTTCTCTATGCGGATTTTCGCTTTGAGCCGGACTTCCAAGCCTGGGAGAAAGTCATCGCCAAAACGTCAATGTGCTTCGTGCAGACAAGGATCATCAATGCCGAGGTGCTGCGTGGCATGGAGATGAATGCGCAGCGAAGTCAGGCGCTGATCGTGCAGCGGCTACCGGGCTTTTTGCATGCGCTGGGATGTGACTTTGCCGGCATCCCCGGCTCTCGCGTGTATGAGGCGCTGCGCGGGGGTGAGTTGTCGTATCGGTCGTGGTGCTTTCGCCGAGAGTGAAATCTCCTCTGGCATGCCGGGGGCTCCGGCGCTAGGCAGCAGCCCATGAAATTGCAACAAGGCCAGATGTGGAAGAAGGGTAACGACTATGTGCGCATCGTGCATTGGGAGCGGCTGGCCATCGAGTACAAGCTGATGGAAGGCACGCCGAATCGACGTGGAAAGGTCTATCGGGTGACGAAGAAGGAATTCTGCCGGATGCTGCAGGGCGCGGAACTGCTGGTGAATGCGCCTGCGGAGGACGCGGAGGGAGAGGATGAGCCTGTCGTTGCGGAAGAGTCGGTGGCGCCGACTCAAAACGAGGCATGAACAGGTTGAAAACCTGTTCCACCTTCTGGGTGAAGTGAGGCGGGCATTTCTGCCCGCCTCGAAGTCTCGGCGGGAATGGAATCCCGCCCTCCGCACTTGTGACTACACCTGCTGGGGCACTTCGTAGCCTTTGCGATACTCACGGGTGAGCAGGGCGAGGGCTTCGGGGGTGGCGGTGGGGCCGGTGAAGGTTTCCTTCTCGGCATCGATCTCGAGCATGGGGCCGATCTGGATGTTGAGCGTGGTGGCATCCAGTTCGTTGCTTTTGAGGTGCTCGTGGAAGTCACCAATGACGTCATTCCAGGGCTGGAAGTCCTTCACGGCGGCCTCCGCCTGCTCGCGTACGTATTTCTGGCCGAGGCGGTAGGAGATATTGGCGAGATGGCACCAGGCGCTGGAGAAATGAATGTCCTCCACTTCGGCTTTGAGATCGCTCGATTTGCGACTGCGGATGGCGTCGATGAAATTGGCCGCGTGGGTCTTACCCCCATCGCCTTTGAAGGTGTGGACCTTTTTGCCCTCAGCATCGAAGACGGAGCCACCGCCACGGCTGCCGGTGTAGTAACCGTTTTCGCATTCGACGATGAGGAAGGCACCGGTGCGGCGGCGGCGATACACGTCCGGGGCGTTCACGCCCTTCATGCGGGGGAGGTTGTGGAAATCGACGATCACGGGGATGTCGCCCGTGTCCATGTAGGCAAAGTGAGTGTTGGGGGATTCGCCGGCGTCATTCCATCCAAAGCGTCCGCCACCGGCGATGACACGCTTTGGGAGCTTCACCTTGTCGCGGAAGACCACGTTGCGGAGATCGTCGAGGATGTGAGGGCCCCAGTTGCCCATCTCGCCGTTGCCGGTGTTCCAGTCCCAATGCCAGTCGTAGTGGAATTTTTCGCGGAAGAGCGGCTCGTCCTGAGCTGGGCCGAGCCAGAGGTCGTAGTTCACGCTCGGCGGCGGCGTGAGGGGCGTGTCACGTTTGCCGATGGTCTTGCGCATGCTGTAGTGATTGCAGCGGACGTACTTGATCTTGCCGAGCGTGCCGGCGTCGAAGTAGGCCTTGATCTCATCCTGCATGGGATCGCTGCGCTGCTGCGTGCCGCCCTGGCAGATGCGGCCGTATTTGCGAGAGGCTTTGACGAGCTTGCGACCTTCCCAGATGTTGTGTGAGACGGGCTTTTCGACATACACGTCCTTGCCAGCCTGCATGGCCCAGATGGCGGCGAGCACATGCCAGTGGTTGCCGGTGGAGACGACGACGGCGTCGATGCTCTTGTCTTCCATGACTTTGCGCAGGTCCTGCGTGGTGGCGGCATTGGGGAAGAGCTTTTTGGCCTTTTCGAGCTGTGCGGTATCTGGATCACAAAGCATCACGACTTCCACGCCGGGCACCTTGGCCATGCGTCCGGCATTGCCCGTGCCCTGGCCGCCGAGGCCGATGCTGGCGATGCGGATTTTTTCATTCGCCCCGAGCACGCGACTCGCAGAGAGCGCGGTGAAGGCGAGGGCGGACTGCGTGATGAAGGCGCGGCGGGAGGTCAGGGGACGGTTCATAGTGGGAAATGGGAAGTGAGACGTTAGGAAAAACATGCCGCCAAGGTTCTGTCCATCGTCAATCCTCGCTTTTTTGCACACAGCGGATCTCGGTGCGGGCAAACTCTCCTTTGCAATCAGCAGCAGCCTCGCCACGAACTAGATGACAACTTTTCACGATCCCCATGCGAGCCCGCATCATCAAAGACTTCCGCTTCGAGGCAGCCCAGACGCTGCCCACCCTCCCGAGCACCCACAAATGCACGAAGATGCACGGCCATTCCTTTAAGGTCGAGATCGCCGTGGAAGGGGAGGTGGATCCCGCTATCGGCTGGGTGTATGACCACGCGGAGATTTCCAAGGCCATGAAGCCACTCATGGAACTGCTCGATCACAGCTACCTCAACGAGATCGAAGGCCTGGAGAACCCCACCATCGAATACATGGCCGCCTGGCTGTGGAAAAAGCTCGCCCCGCAGCTCCCTGGTCTCGCCGAGATCACCATCCACGAGACGCCGAATGCCCGCTGTGTCTTCCGTGGTGAATTTTAACTCAATCTCATTCCCAATCACGCCCCGTGGAAGACTCTGATTACAAGGTCCAGCTCGAAATCTTCGAAGGTCCGCTCGACCTGCTGCTCTACCTCATCAAGAAGGATGAGATCGATGTCTATGACGTGTCCCTGGAACGCATCACACGGCAGTACCTCGACTACATCGATACCTTCAAGATGCTCAACATCGAGCTGGCCAGCGAGTTCATCGTGATGGCGGCCAACCTGATGTACATCAAAAGCCGCGAGTTGCTGCCCAAGGATGTGCAGCCGCCGGATGAAGAAGCCGATGAGGACGATCCGCGCTGGGAGCTGATCCGTCAGCTCGTCGAGTATAAGAAGTTCAAAGAGGCCGCCAGCTTTCTCGGTGTGCAGGAGGTGAAGAGCGATGAGTTCTTCGCCACCACACCAGAGATGCCGGACCTCGAAGCGCCCGTCGTCGGCATCGGTCAGGTGGGTATCTTTGACCTCATCCGTGCCTTCCAGCGCATCCTGAAGCGCTTTGAGAACACCTCCGACTTCCGCGAGATCGTCAATGACCGCTTCACGGTGGCTGATAAGATCGAGGAACTCCTCAACATCGTGCCGGAGGGCGGTCGCGTACGCTTTGAGGAGCTCTTCAACAGCGCCTCCAGCCGCGGTGAGGTGATCGTGACCTTCCTGGCCATGCTGGAACTCATCAAACTGAACCACCTCCAGGTCGAGCAGGAGCAACTCCTCGGGGACATCGTCATCGTGCGCCCGCAGCTTTGAGGCTGCCGCTGGGATTGAACAGGTGAAAAACCCGTTCCACTTTCTGCGATGCCACGCGCCGCCTCATCGAAGAAACTGCCGCCCAAGCAGCGTGAAGAGTTGCTGGCCATACTGAAAGCCCGATTTGAGCAAAACATGCCGCATCATCGCGGCCTGCATTGGGAGCTGGTCGAGGAGCGATTGAACGCCCAGCCAACGAAGCTTTGGTCGCTTCAAATGATGGAGGAGACGGGTGGTGAGCCTGACGTAGTCGGTTTGGACCTTTTAACTGGTGAGGTGCTCTTTTATGACTGCTCGCCCGAAACGCCCAAAGGCCGCGTGAGTGTGTGCTATGACCGCAAAGGCCTCGAATCCCGCAAAGAGCATAAACCCAAGGACAACGCCATGGACATGGCCGGGGAGATGGGCGTCGAACTGCTGACCGAGGACGACTACCATGCGCTGCAAAAGCTCGGCGAGTTTGACCGGAAGACCTCGAGCTGGTTGAAGACGCCCGATGACATCCGCCAGCTCGGCGGCGCTCTTTACGGCGAACGCCGCTACAATCGCAACTTCACCGGCCACAACGGGGCGAAGTATTATTACGCCGTGCGTGGCTTTCGAGCCTGTTTGAGAGTGTAGTCCGTGAGTCCTCTCGCGGAGAGCGTTTACTGCAGCGTCTCCACTCGCATCCATGTCGGTTCACCACGGACGCATTTCAGGCCGCGCAGGGCGTTGAGAGCTTGTTTCATATCGCCCACTTTGGCGTCGTGGACCATGAGGACGAGGGAGGTCTCGCCGGTGGTGGATTCGAGATCCTCAGGCTGGAGCATGCTGGAGATGCCGATGCCACGCTGGCCGAGTTCGGTGGCGATTTGGGCGAGCACGCCGGGCACGTCATCGACGGTGAGACGCAGATAATGATGCGAAACGGTGTCATCGACGGGCTTCGATTTGCCGTAGAGGCCATGCGGGACGAAGCCGCTGTGCCTTGCCCCATGCATAAGCACGGCGGCGGCTTCGCAGAGATCACTGATGACGCTGCTGCTCGTCGGGTCCTGGCCGGCCCCGCGACCGTAGAAGAGCGTCTCGCCCACGATATCGCCATTCACAAGCACGGCATTGAAGCTACCGCTTACGCTGGCCATCACATGACTCAGTGGCACCAGCGTGGGCTGGGTGCGGACCTCAACAAGGCCGTTTTCATCCGCCCGGATGACGGAGAGGAGCTTGATCGTGTAGCCTAGGCGCTGGGCGAATCGGAAATCGGTGATGCTCACGCGGTCCACGCCTTCGACGCAGATCTTGTCGGGATGAATCCAGAAGCCGTAGCTCAAGGACGCGAGGATGATGGCCTTGTGCGCGGCATCCCAGCCGCTCACATCGAGGTAGGGATCCGCCTCGGCAAAGCCTTTGTCCTGGGCCTCTTGCAGCGCATCGGCATAGCTGAGGCCGGCCTGGCTCATGCGGGTGAGGATGTAATTGCACGTCCCGTTGATGATGCCGTGGATGGAGCGGATGTGGTTCCCCACGAGGCCTTCCTGCAGCACCTGGATGATCGGAATACCGCCCGCCACCGCCGCCTCGAAGTAAATCGGCACGCCGCACTGCTCGGCGAGCGCAAAGAGTTCCTGCCCGCGCTCTGCGAGGAGGGCCTTGTTACCCGTGACGACGATCTTTTTCGCCTTCAATGCTGCGCAAACCATGTCGTAGGCCGTGGTGGTCCCGCCGATCAATTCGACGATCACAGGAATGGCCGGATCGTTGACGAGTTCCTGCCAGTCCATGGTCAAAATCGCCCCCGGGACCTCCACATCGCGCTTCCGCTTCAAATCGCGAACGACCACGCGAGCCACGCGGATGTCCGCCCCGGTGCGTTTGGTGATGAGGGAGCGGTTCTTCTCCAGGTTCTTAAACACACCCGCGCCGACATTTCCAAGTCCGGCGAGGCCGACCTTGATGACGCGGGGAGAACTGGCTTCTGACATGACGGAAAACGGGTTTGGGGTTTGGGCAGGGAAGAGGGGCTCAAGCAATGGCGGAGACCCCTCGGCTACGCAACTGAGAAGGCTAGCTGGAAGTAGATCAACCCGTCACGAGCACCTAGGTTCGTGGCAGTGTGTCTAAATGCCTTCGGTCATTCGAAGAGCGTCCCATCCTATTTTGCCATTTTGCTATTCCACGCTCAAGGTTTCCAGAATGCCGGGCAGACTCCGAAAACTCGTTCAGAAGGGGTTCAATACTAGGCCGGAATCCTTGAGCAAAAACATGCGGTCTCGCAGACTGGACTTGAAGCTGACTCAGACGAAGGCCGCTGAGCGCCCGAACGCTCCATGCTGACAATCGCTATCCGTCAGCTCGGCGACACCTACGTCGTGCAGATGGAAAAGCAGCGACTCCTCGGGCAGCAGTCATTCAGCGATGTCATCCAGCCCACGGGCTTTGAGGGCCGCTCCTTTCTCGCCAGCGCCGAAGGCCTCGATGGCCTCGGGCGTGGGATCAGTCTAACAGAGGGCTATCCGTTCATGCTCAGGCAGTTGCTCGCCGAGTAGCACATCGCGGATCGCTTTGACTAAATCGTCTTTGAATCGGCGGACCAAATCACGCCGATCATGGAAAATGCTATCTTGCCAGCAGATGCCTTCATCGTCTCGTTCGAGAGCACGAATGCGTTGAGAAGCTACGTCAGTAGCTTCAAACTGCTTGTCAAGCTTCGCTCAAATACCGACCTCACATCCTGCATATGCTGAGCAATCTCACACGTCTGCCTGGCCTTTGAAAGGGTGTGCTTACCTTGCCTGCGGATGACAGCAATCCATCTAGTACGCAGCGAGATTCGCTCTTGCAGCTGGTTGGAGCAGGTGGACAAAAATGGAGGTAGTGGCCTGCTCCCTGGAGTGGGACAGATCATCAATGTAGTTCCAGCCTCCTTGGGTTGATCTTGATGTTGGTTGTTTCTCTCACGCTGTCAAACGCAGCGGAGGTCTCATCGAGCGTAGCGAGATGAGGCCGCAGCGGAGTTTGAC
>CANGYJ010000014.1 GCA_947458455.1 Verrucomicrobiaceae bacterium
AGGTCGTGCAGACGTTGTTTTGTGAACATGGGCCGCAGGCTGACGTGTCACAGCCTTCAATCTGGCAGTCGCAGGTCGTGCAGACGTTGTTTTGTGAACATGGGCCGCAGGCTGACGTGTCACAGCCTTCAATCTGGCAGTCGCAGGTCGTGCAGACGTTGTTTTGTGAACATGGGCCGCAGGCTGACGTGTCACAGCCTTCAACCTGGCAATCGCAGGTCGTGCAAAGGCTAGTGCTCGTGTTGCAGGTGCCCGAACAAGATGAACTAACACAGGACTCTCCTGAAGAGCAGCCGCAATTGCAGCCTGTAGGGTCTGGCTCGGTGGGCGGTTCCGGTTCTGTAGGAGGCTCCGGTTCTGTAGGAGGCTCCGGTTCTGTAGGAGGCTCCGGTTCTGTAGGAGGCTCCGGTTCATTGCTTTCACGAGGATCTGTGTGGGTTGCCAGTGTCTCTTCGAGGTTGCTGTGACCATCCTGGTCCCAATCTGCATTCGCATCGCTCGTTCCAGGCGGGGCGTCAGCAAAGGGCGCGCCTGATGAATCCACTCCCGTAAGGCCCGAATCAGCCACCTGGGGATCGGTGTTGTATTGCTGTTCCTCGCTGTTTGTGAGCCAATCTCCGTCAGGGTCAGCGGCGGCGTCCTCGCGATTTATAGGATCGAGGCCATGCGCCAGCTCCCACACGTTGGTGAGGCCATCGCGGTCGGTGTCGTATTCCGGGATGAAATCGGCCATGAATGACGTGCCTGCCTCAAACTCCGCCAGATTGGTGACGCCGTCCGCATCCAAATCTCCCGTGTCATCGGCGGGATTGGCGGGATTCAGACCATACAGGCGCTCGATGCGATCTGGTATGCCTCCAGCATCTGAATCTCCGAGGTAGATGCGAACCTCCATGTAGTCCTCGATGCCATCACCATCCGAATCCGCAGCAGCCGGATTCAGGACTCCTTTGTAACCTGCGAAGGCCACAGATGCATTCACCTCCTCTTGATCTGTAAGCAGGTCCCCATCGGTATCCGCGCTGAGGGGATTGGTTTGCGGGTTTGAGAGGATTTCGAAGTCGTCGCGCAGGCCGTCACTGTCTGTATCGGTCAGATTGGGATTCGTCTGAGCCATGGCGACTTCGTAATCGTCGGTGAGGTTGTCGCCATCCGTGTCCGTGTGGTTAGGATTGGTTTCGAGGAGGTATTCGGTACCGTCCTGGAGCGTGTCTCCATCCGAGTCATTGCTGAGCGGGCTGCTGCCCCAGGTTTGCTCCAGAGCATCATCGAGGCCGTCGCTGTCGGAATCGGTGCTGTTGGGATTGGTGCCGAGGGCGGCTTCCTGGTCATCGGTGAGAGTGTCGCCATCGCTATCCGCAGGCGGCGGGGGCGCAGGCTGGCCATGGACCTCAATGTAATCGCTCTCGCCATCTCCATCGGTATCGGGGAGGGCGGGATTCAAGGAGCCGGAGGGGGTGGCGCCGAGCTCGTCGCCATCGGTGAGGCCATCTCCATCGCTGTCCGAGTTTTGCGGGTTCAGTGAGAGGCTGTTTTCAGTGAAATCGGAGGCACCGTCGTCATCGCTGTCCGCATCAATGGGGGAGCTACCCCAAGAAACCTCCACACCATCTAGGAGACCGTCGTCATCGGTATCGCTGTCGTTTGGCAAGGTGCCGAGGGAAGCCTCCTGGCTGTCGAGCAGGCCGTCGCCGTCCGAATCGGTGGTGTCTGGCGGCGGTGGCTCGGGGGTGGGGATGCCGTAGTAGGCATTGTAATCGCTGATGCCATCGCTGTCCGTATCGCTGAGGACGGGGCTATAGGAGGAGCCGAGGCTGATCTCCAGGCCATCGCCTAGGCCATCGCCATCGCTGTCGGCATTGCGGGGATTGGTGCCGGCACTGATCTCATCGGCATTGGTCACGCCGTCGCTGTCTGGGTCGGCGGTGGCGAGGCTGTCTCCGCTGAAGTCTTCGAAATCGGTCCAGCCATTGTCATCGCTGTCGGGATCGAGGGGGTTCGTGAAGGTGGTGAGGAGCTCGTCGCTGTCGGTGATGCCATCAGCATCCGTGTCAGGATTGTAGCGATCCGTGCCGATGAAGTCCTCATACCAATTGGGGAGCTGGTCGAAATCACTGTGGCCGAGATTCGGGCCGGACTCCGGCTCCTGGCCGTCCCCGTCCCAAACGGGCTGATTCTGCCAGGTGGCAGGCGGAGGGGCCGTGCCATCCGGCTCATAACGTGCTCCCAGTAGAAGAGGGGCCGTCATCCAATGCATCATGGAGATGATTTGCAGCCAAGCAATCCAGCGCTGGCGGCGGAACCGCCTCAGGGAAAACGGGTTCCCAGTGAGTGACTGGATGGCCGGATGAGCATTCATGGCAGGCGGAAGTGGCTATTTTCTTAATTTCCGGCACGCTTTTATCAAAAGCAGGGTCTTTGGAAAAGAGAAAAGTTCTTAACCCTTCATCATCAAGGGGCTTTGCCATCTCTCTGGCCGCCGAGTAAGGGTGGCCTCACAAACCACGCGGCGCCATCGAGTAGAGGCCGATGGTCACGTCGTAGGCATCGTAGGCGGCCATGCGCTTCAGTTCATGGCCGGAGCCCCAGGAATCGGTGAAGAGAATCTTCGTGATCTGGTTGTTCTCCATCTTGTAGCCGATGATCATGCGCATGTGCCCGCCACGCGTCTGCCCGGCTCCGGGCAGGGGAGGTTCCTCGTCGGCGCGGCCCAGCTCCAGTGCCCACAGCAGCGGCACGCCCTTGTTTACATACTCTTTGACGATGCTGTTGAATTCTTTGTCCGAGACGCGGCGCTTGCCGCTGCTGCCTGAGTAATACTGCTCGGGGTTCACCAGCGGCTTGAAGCTCACTTTGAAGCGTCCGTCGATCTTCGCGAGGCTCTTCTGCATGCCGAAGACGTTCGCGCCGCTATCCGCATCGACCTGCACGAGCTGCGCCATCTCATGCTGGTCGCAAGGGATGCGCATGTACTCGAAGAGGCGCTGGCAGCTCGCCGCCACGCAGTAGCCTTTCTGGCCCTGGTCCACCATCGGCACGCCGCTGATGTAAACTTCACCATCCGGCTTCTTCGTCACACGTTTCACGAGTTCCATGCTCTGCACGCCGGTGACCATCTTTCCCATGGTGTAGTCCGTCTGTCCTGGAGCAGCCAGCCTCAGCCGCAGGAATTCCGGTTTGATCACCTTCCCGGGCACCTGGTACTCGTTGTATTCGAGCAGGGCGGTGGCCTGCGGAGAGGTCCACATCCAGCCCGCCACGGGCAGCGCGGCATTCGTCGAGTTGAGCTGGCGCTTCGGGGCCACCTTGAGCACCTGGCCGAGGCTCTGGCCGATGGTTTTGAAAATGCGGTCAAAATCCTTCACCTCGATGTCGCCGCTATCGCCCCGGTTGTAGAAGGAGATCGTCGATTTGGCGGCCTTCCCATTTACGAACTCCAAAATGGCCTCCTCCACCTTGATCGAGCCCGCGAACATGGTGAGCTTCGTCTCCACATTGGAGAACATCTGCCGCGAAAAGCGGGCGCGAGACTTCTCCGCGTTCATCCACTCAAACTGCGGCGGCTTTTGCTGTGCTTTCGGGTCCGCCGCTTTCGCGGTGTAGAGCTGTTCGAAGGCATCGGGAGAGGTATTCCAGATCGTGGCGACATTTAGGAAGGCGTCGAGGTTGGCTGAAAGTGCTTTTGCCGACTCCGTGGTGGATTGAGGAGAGTTAGACGGAGTGTCTGTTTTTGTGGAGGCTCGTTCAAACTGGATGCAGTGCCCGTCGGCGTTGGAGAACTTAAAAAAGCGGGCACGGTAGCCATCGTGATTCCAGACAAAGTTATCGCCTTGGATGACCGAATGAGGAATGCCAAAGTATTTGTCTAGGGTCGCCAACGTCGCGAGCGGATCAATCCCGGGACGCCCTTGAGTCGCGTCGAAAGCGATTCGGATGTAATTCAGTTCACCGGACTTCCATTGAAAGTAGGCCCAGGAAGGGCGCAAGAGTTCGCCGAACACACCATACTCAATGCGTGGAGCCCGTGGATCAAAGAAGTATGATACATCGAGCTCTTTTCCCTCACGCCTACATGATAGGGAGCAGCGCTTCTCGATCTCCTGCATCTTGCTCAAAAACTGCGCATGCGGAGTGGAAAGCATGTCCTTCCAATCAATGAGCTCATCGAGATTGACTTGCTGAGTTCCAGAATCTTGTGCCAACCCAGCCTGAAGCAACAGGCAGAGGCTTCCCAAGGTTGCGACCAGCAAGGCTAGGCTATTATTCATCGCTTTGGTTACCAAACCAGAGGCCCAACTGTCAATCTCTTCTATTTTACGCGAAAATCTCTGCCACCGCTTTGCCTTTGCCGTCTTCGGTGACGTAGAAGGGGCGGCCTTCGATGTCGAATTCGGTTTTCGGGCTAATGCCCATGGCGGTCATGATGGTGGCGTGCAGATCCATGACGCTGACGGGGTTCTTGGTGGCGATGAGCGGGCGTTCGTCGGCGGTTTCGCCGTAGAGATGGCCTTTCTTCACGCCGCCGCCGAACATGGCGACGCTGGTGCCGCCGGTGAAGTGGCGATGCAGGCCGTAATGCTGCGCCTCGCTGATGGTTTCGACTTTGAAGGTGGCCTGATCGCTGGCGGTCGAGCCGGGTTTGCCCTCGATGAGTGCATCGCGGCTGAATTCGCTGGCGATGACGATGAGCGTGCGGTCGAGCAGGCCTTTCTTTTCCAAATCGAGCACGAGTTGCGCGATGGGGGCATCGATTTCTTTGTGCAGTCCGTCCACGGTTTCATGGCCGCTCTTGTGCGTGTCCCACTGGAAGAAGGGCACATACTCGGTGGTGACCTCGACAAAGCGGACGCCAGCCTCGACGAGGCGGCGGGCGAGCAGGCAGCCGCGACCGAAGCGGCCGGTGTCGTAGATTTTGCGGCTCTGCGCAGGCTCCAGCGTGATGTCGAAGGCCTCGCGTTCTTTGGCGCTGAGCAGGCGGTAGGCGTTGTCCATGCTGCGGAGCATGGATTGCTGCTGGTAGTCGCTCATGAAGTCACGCTGTGGGCTTTGATCGACGAGTTTGCGGAAAAGGCGGTCGCGATTGGCGAAACGGTTCGCGTCCATGCCCTTCGGCGGCTTCACGGACTGCGCGGCGTCCTCAGGGAAGGGGAGATTCATCGGCCCGAACTCGCTGCCGAAGAATCCGGCGGTAGTGAAGGCTTTCAGTTCTTCACTTTCGCCCACGCCTTCGAGCCGCTGGCCGATGTTGATGAAGGCGGGCATCACGGGATTGCGCGGGCCGAGTACTTTGGCCATCCACGAGCCGATGTGCGGGCAGGCAACGGTTTGCGGCGGCACGTAGCCGGTGTGCCAGTGATACTGATGCCGCGAATGCAAGATGCTGCCGAGATCCGGCTGCACGGCGCTGCGAATGAGCGTGCCGCGATCCATGACCTTGGCGATGTTTTCCAGCCCCTGGCAGATTTTGAGGCCATCGACCGCTGTGTCGATGGCGGGGAAGGTCGAGAGCATCTTCTTCACTTCGAGTCCCTTCTCGAAGGGCGAGTAGCGTTTCGGATCAAAGGTATCCGGCGCGGCCATGCCACCCGCCATCCACAAAAGAATGCACGCATCGGCCTTGGCAGGCGGATGGGTGACTTTGTCGCCCGTTTTGGCCCAGAGGGCCCGTGGCTCGCCGTTCATCCACGCGGCGGTGGAGGCGGCGGCGAGCTTTTTGAGGAAATCGCGGCGGACGAGGTGCTCGGGGAGGCTGGGATCGAGATCGGTCATGGCGGGGCTACAACGCATCAGAGATCACTTAACTGGCGGCTTTTTCGTTTTCCATATGGCAGAGATGAGCTTGTGAAGGGAGTCGGCCATGCTTGCATCGCCACCATGCGTTTCGCCAACCGCCCCATGTTTTATCTCATTCTCCTGCTCGTCCTTACGGCCGTGGTCCTCACCGCCTACGTCATCTGGCGGCTGCCTGAGGCCGAGCAGCTCAGCCGGGCGAAGAAGAAGTCGATACCGTCTGCGTTACCTGCTTCTCGACCATGAAATCCCTCCTTGTCCTCCTCCTGCTCACCGCAGCGGCTCTCGCTCGTCAGCCCAATGTGATCCTCATCCTCGCGGATGATCTCGGGCGTGGCGATCTCGGCTGCTACGGCCAGAAGCACATCCGCACGCCGAATCTCGATCGCATGGCCGCCGAGGGTATGAAGCTCATGGATCACTACAGTGGCAATGCCGTCTGCGCTCCCTCGCGATGCGTTTTGATGACCGGCTACCATCCTGGCCATGCCTTCATCCGCGACAACCGCCAGGCCGACAACGCCAAGGGCCTTCCCAAGATGGGCAAACCGGAGCATGAAGGCCAGTTTCCCATTCCCGATGCCACCGTGACGATGCCGGAGGCCTTCAAAGCCGCAGGTTATGTCACCGGTGGCTTTGGCAAATGGGGCCTCGGTGGTCCCGGCAGCACCGGAGAGCCCTTGAAGCAGGGTTTTGACCGCTGGTTCGGCTACAACTGCCAGGGAGTAGCGCATAATTTCTATCCCACCTATCTCTGGGACAACGACAAGACCATCGACCTCAAAAATCCGCCCTTTCCCTCCAACGACAAACTCAAGCCCGACGAAGACCCCACGAAGCCCGAGAGCTACCAGCGCTTCCAGGGCACCGAATACAGCGCCGACCTCATTTCCGATCAGGCGCTCAAATTCGCCCGCGACCACAAAGACCGCCCCTTCTTCCTCTACTGGCCCACCACCGTGCCCCATCTGGCCATGCAGGTGCCGGATGATTCGGTGGCCGAGTATGACGGACAGTTTGAAGAGACCCCGTATCCAGGCGGCAAAGGCTACCTGCCCCACTTCAAACCGCGTGCCGGATATGCCGCGATGATCACCCGCATGGACCGCGAGATCGGCAAGATGATGGCACTCATCAGCGAGCTCGGCCTCGATGACGACACCATTTTCGTCTTCATCAGCGACAACGGCTCGCTCAACGGCACGCATCAGGGCCTCGGCGGCGTGGACGCGGCCTTCTTCAACAGCAGCAGCGGCTTCCGCGATGGCAAAGGCACGCTCTATGAAGGCGGCATCCGCTCACCCGGCATCCTGCGCTGGAAAGGGAAGGTGAAGCCCGGCATTAGCAAAGCTATCACTGGATTCGAAGACTGGATGCCCACCCTGCTCGATCTCTGCGGCGTGAAGGACCCAACACCCGTCGGCATCGACGGCGCCAGCTTTGCCAACGTCCTGCGTGGTGAGAGCCAAAACGGGCGCGAGTTTCTCTACCGCGAATTCACCGGTTACGGCGGCCAGCAATGCGTCAGGCTCGGAAAGTGGAAATACCTCCGCACCGGCCTCAGCGGTGGAAAGGCCAAAAAAGCCGCGAAGACCTCTGAAGAGCTCTACGACCTCGAAAACGATCCGGCGGAGACCACGAATGTGATCGAGAATCATCCCGAGGTCGTCGCGCATATGAAGGCCATCGCCGCTCGCGAGCATCAAAACAGCGCGGATTTCAAGTTTCCGGCTCTCGACCAGTGAGTAGCATTCACACATGAATTGGTACCTCAACAACGCTGGCGCCGCCGAAGGCCCTTACGATGACGTCGTGATGATGGAAATGGCCCGTGGGCAAAAAATCGCTTCGGACACTCTCGTCTGGCACGCAGGCCTCGAAGCCTGGGGCAGCATCGCTGCTCTCACTCCTTCGTGGTGGGGCGCGGTCCTGCCTCAGCCAGCCCTTGAAGCCCGGCCAAAGAAAGTCGTCATCGACCAGCAGCCACTCGCGGTATCACCTGAGCCAAGCCAACCGGCGGCCAAGCGTCGTCTCGCCGCCCCAGTGGCGCCCAGCGAGGATGTGGAGGAGAAAAAAGAAGGTGGCGGCCTCCTGAAAAAACTCTTCGGCTTCGGCAAAAAGAAGAAGAGTTCGTAGTTCGGGCTTCAGCCCGTGTTTGGGAGCGTTGTGACGGGCTAAAGCCCGAACTACGAACGGATCTTCTCCAGCTTCGCCGCGCTTTCCTTCCACTCGACCTCATGCGGCAGGCGCTTCGACAGCGCAGCCAGCGCAGCAGTCACACCCGCAGCCTCGCCCATCGCCACGGAGTTGCCCGTCACGCGGTAGCTGGCGTGTGCAATGAAATCGCCGCTGATGTTGCGCCCGGCCATCATGAGGCCATCCACGTCTTTCGCGATGAGCGCCCGCAGCGGGATGTCGTAGGGCTTCGTTTTGATGCCGGCATTGTGGTAGGCGGCCTTCTTGTTGTTCTCCGCACTCAGCGCATGGATGTCCACGCTGAAAGTCGCACGCACCACCGCGTCATCGTAACGGGCACCGGCGATCACATCGTCCTTGTTCACCACATAACGTCCCGCGATGCGCCGGCCATCCCGCACACCGATCTGCTCCGCCGTGGCGGCGATTTGCAGGCCTTCCCACGGTCCACCCAGCTTGCGCAGGCCGTTCACGATCTTGTGCATCTCCGCACGGGCCTGCACCGTGGCCTCGGTGATCTTCGCGGCATCGAAACAAGGCACGCCGTATTGATGATTCATCATCACCAGCAGCAAATTATCCCGCACCTGAAACAAGGTCGGCTTCGAGTAGGACGGGAAATGCCCCGTGCGCTGGATTTCCTTCAGCAGCGCATCCTTAGCGAGGCCATCCGCCTTGCTCGGGTCCGACTTGTGAATGAAGGCCGAAAGTGCTTCCGCATCCTGGCAGACCAGCAGCGCATTCAGCGACATCGGCTGGCAGGGGCAGGAATCCGACTCGCCATACTCGAAAGCGCATCCAGCGAGTGCGCCGAGATCGCCATCGCCCGTCGTGTCGATGAAAACGGGTGCCCGCCAGGCCTGGCGACCGCTTTTGGACTCCGTCACGATGGTGGTGAGTCGTTTCCCCTCGCGGTAGGCCGCGCTCACTCGCGTGTGGAGCTGAAATTTCACGCCCGCCTCCACAAACATCTCCTCCAGCAGCACTTTCATGCCCTCCGGCTCATAGCAGATACTCTTCTGGCTCGTGCCACGGCGCATGTCGCGTTCGTCGAGGCGCTTGAGCAGCTCTTGATTGAAGCCCGGCTTGTCGAAATCCAGCAAATAGCCCAGTAGCCCGGCCGTCCACACACCGCCGAGGCAGCCACGCCATTCAAACACACGTACCTTCGCTCCCGCTCGCGCCGCCGTGATCGCCGCCGCGATGCCCGCTGGGCCTGCGCCGCACACGATCACATCCACATCCTCCACCAGCGGTAAATCGCGTGCTTCCTCATGAAACTGACCCGCGATGGCTTTCTCCACCTGCTGGGCATTCATCACGCCCGGCGTGACGAGAGCACCGGAAAAAGCAGCGCGGAGGAAGGAACGGCGTTTCAGGTCGTTGGTGGTCGGTGTGTCCATGGTCGTATCACAAGACGACCTCAGACACGCATGTCTGTCGATGCGTTTTTTCCTCTTCATCGCGCTCACCGCGCCTGTTTTCGCCAAGCCACCTTCCGTTGAGGAAGGTCGGTCCCATTGGGCTTTTCAGCCTTTGAGCCCGGCAAAGCCGCCTGCCGTGAAAAACACCGCCTGGCCTAAAAATGACCTCGACCGCTTCGTCCTGGCCGTGTTGGAGAAAAACGACCTCTCTCCCGCTCCCGAAGCCGATCCCGCCACGCTCATCCGCCGCGTCACACTCGATCTCACCGGCCTGCTGCCGACTCCGGAGGAGGTTTCATCTTTTATCTTTGATCCTTCATCGTTTGAATCGCTCATTGACCGCCTCCTCCAAAGCCCCCGCTACGGCGAACGCTGGGGCCGTCACTGGCTCGATCTCGCTCGCTATGCCGACACCGGCGGCACGCACAACGATCTCGACCGTCCGCACGCTTGGAAATACCGCGATTACGTCATCCGCAGCTTCAACGACGACAAACCGTATGCTCGTTTCGTGTCCGAGCAGCTCGCCGGAGATGAAATCGATGGTGCGAACGAAGAAACACTCATCGCCACCGGCTTTGGCCGCAATGGCCCCAGCAATGACGACAACATGGGCAAGAACGACGATGCCCTCGCGCAATACCGCGCCGACCAACTCGACGATGTCATCTCCACCACGAGCAGCGTCTTCCTCGGCCTCACGCTCGGCTGCGCCCGCTGTCACGATCACAAAACCGATCCGCTGCTTCAGCGGGATTACTACAGCCTGCTCGCCATCTTCAATGGCACCGAAAAATATGGCCTCGTGCCCGGCACGCAGGACAAAAACGACAAACGCGTGAAGATTGACGAGACCGCCAAGGTCCACGACCTCATCGAAACAAGCCCGCAGGTGCCGCCCACCCGCATCATGCTTCGTGGCAGCGCCTTGAATCTCGGCGAGGAAGTCCCGCCCACCGTTCCCACGATCTTCAAGCCTTACTCGTTTCCCTCACCGAGCTCTAAAACCTCCCTGCGTCGCAAAACCCTCGCCGAATGGATCACCGCGCCAGACAACGCCCTCGCCTGGCGGGTCATCGCCAACCGCCTCTGGCAGCATCACTTCGGCCAGGGCCTCGTGGCCAGCCCCAGCAATTTCGGCTTCACCGGTTCCAAACCCACGCACCCCGAAGTGCTCGACTATCTCGCGAGTAAGCTCATCGCGAATGGCGGACGTTTCAAAGCCATCCACAAGCTCATCCTGATGTCAGCGACGTATCGGCAGCGTAGAACGAGTTTTCCAACTCGATCAGAACCCGGACTGGAAAGTCCGGGCTACGGTCTCCAGCGCATGGAAGCCGAGGTGCTGCGCGATTGCATCCTGCAAGCCAGCGGCAATCTGAACGAGAAACGCGGCGGCCCCGGCATCAAACCGCGACTTCGCGCTGATCTGCTACCCACCAGCCAGCGCAACAAATGGCCGCTGCTCAAGCAGGAAGGTCCCGAGCAATGGCGGCGCAGCATTTACATCTACCAGAAGCGCCAGCTCCTCATGCCGATGATGGAACTCTTCGACGCACCCACCACCACCGACTCCTGCGCCGCCCGACTCGAAAGCACCGTGCCCACGCAGGCGCTCGTGCTCATGAACGATGAGTTCGTCGAAGAACAAGCTGCCTTTCTCGTGAAACGAGCCGCTTCAGACTCGCTCGACGCCACCCTCAAACGAATGTTCATGCTCACGCTCGGCCACGACCCTTCCGCGCAGCGTTTGCAGCAGTCCCTCGACTTCGTGAAAGCCCGCGAAGCCGCCTCCAGCCGCGAACAAGCCCTCACCGATCTCGCCCATGTGCTCTTCAACAGCAGCGAGTTCGTTTATATCCGGTAATGAAACTCCTTCTTCTGTTCACTGGCTGTCTTATTTCGCTCGTTTCAGTCTTCGCGGACACGCAGACGGATGTCGAATATGCCCGCGTCGATGGCCTGCCGTTGCTGCTCGATCTGCACCGGCCCTCCGGCATGAAGCATCCGCCGCTGATCGTGTATGTCCACGGCGGCGCCTGGCGGGCAGGCTCAAAAAGCGATGTGCCGATCGCGGGACTCCTCGAACATGGCTTTGCCATCGCGAGCGTGGATTACCGTCTCTCCACCCAGGCGCGATTTCCAGCGCAGATTCATGACATCAAGGCGGCGATCCGCTTTCTGCGTGGCAAAGCCTCGCTCTTTGATCTGAATGCGGAATCCATCGCCATCATCGGTTCGTCTGCGGGTGGGCATTTGGCGGCGCTCGTGGGCGTGACAAATAGTCACAAAGCTCTCGAAGGCCGAGTGGGCGATCATTTGGATCAAAGCAGCGACATCTCCGCCATCGTGAGCTTTTACGGCGCGGCGAATTTGCAGTCCATCCTCGGCCAGAGCACGGAGTTTGGTCTCACGGTGCGCATTCCAGCGTTAAAACTGCTGCTCGGTGATGGGCCAGAAAAGGTGCCCGTGTTGGCGAAGCTCGCCAGCCCGGTCGCTCATCTCGACAAGGCGGATCCGCCGCTGCTGCTTCTGCATGGCGATGCCGATCCGCAGATGCCGCATGCGCAATCGGAGGAGCTTGCGAAGGCTTACCAAGCCTCAGTGAAACTCATCATGCTGGCCGGCTCGAAGCACGGCGGGCCGGAGTTTTACGACGAAGACCGCCTGAAGGTCGTGGCGGCGTTTTTGCGGCAGGCGCTTACTTCACGGTGAAAGGCAGCGTGATCTGCTTCGGTGCTTTGCCATCCGGTGCCTCCCAGCGTAGGATCTCAGTGCCCGGTTTGTCCGGCTGGGTCACATCGAGTTTGTAGATTCGGATCTGCACAGCCGTCTTTCCATTCTCGGGCGTGGGCACGGGCGTCATGCGCAGCGTGATTTCGTTTTGGCCGGTCACGAGGCCGCCGATGATCACCTGCTGGTCGAGAGCATCCTCCACCAGGGTGAAGTCAAAACCATTCATGAGCACCTGCGTCTCGTAACCAAAGGATTGCAGCTTGTAGCCGCCTTTAAATTCCGGCACACGGCACAGCGGCGGCGGCGGTGGCATGGTGCCTGGCGGGGTGAACTCTGGTGTATCGAGGAAATCAGTCTTTTTGCCTGATTGCAGCTTTTTGAGCACCTCCGGCGCGGTGTCGAGGTTCGTGAAGCGGTTGCTATCATACTTCCAGCCGCCGTTTTCGAAGCCGAACTTCAATTTCAGCACCGTGTCCTTCAAAAGATTGCGATCCTGGCCGAGGTCCACCTTGCCGAAGTAAACGAGGTGAGCAGTTTTGCCCACGGCTTCGGCTTCGAGCAAACGCAGGCCGTCGAGGCTCGGTGGATCGCCCGCCGTGGCAAAGACCTGATCGGGAAAGGCCTGCTTTTCACTCACGAGTTGGTTCCGCGTCACCACCTGGCGGTATTGCGTGATGGCACCGGCCCACCCACGCGCATCTTTGCGTATCATCGCATCCCGCCAGTGGCCGTAGGCATTCACCAGCGCGGTGGTGAGTTCAGGCCCGGCGGATTGAGCCGGGGCAGGGGAGGGCAGGCTGGCGAGGAGGCCGGCGGCGAGAAGCACAAGAGGTCGGAGCGTCATGTCGGCTGCCATCTTGACCTGTTTCTTCCGAACTCAACCGCAAAACCCGCATCCATTTGGATGAATCGTGCGTGTGTATTTGCCTCAGCGGCAAGGAAACCATTTGCCGTTCTCATAATTCTCTCAAACCTCGCCCATCACAAACCCACCCATGGAAGGACACCCTCGCACACCCCCAATAGATCGAGGTCGGGAACTGCTCAAGACCGCTCGTGAAGAGATCTTCAAGAGCGCGAATGGCGTGGACTTGCCCGTGTATATTTGGGAGCCGGAGCCGGATAAAGCGCCGCCTTATCCGAGGTCGGTGGCCGCCTTCTTTTTCAGCAGCGGCTGGGACAATGGCCAGATCGCCCAGTTTGCGCCGCACTGCGTCTATTTCGCCTCGCGTGGCATGATGACGATGTGTTTCGATTATCGCGTGAGTGCCCGCCATCCTGGCGCAGGTCCGCTGCAAGCCATGGCGGATACTCGCTCGGCCATTCGCTGGATTCGCATGAATGCCGTCGAGCTCGGCGTGAACCCCGGCAAGATCATTGGCGTGGGCGGCTCCGGTGGCGGTCATGCCATCGCTTCCGCAGCGGTTTTGAACGGCTTCGATGATCCCTCCGATGTCACCGATTGCAGCCCGGTGCCGAATGCCGTCGTGCTCTTCAATCCGGTGATCGATACTTGGTCACGCTACGCTCCCTACCAAGATCGCTGGCCTGACAACGCCTCCCGCAAGGCCGCTGATCTCATCCGTGGCATCAAGGCTGGCTTCCCGCCGATGCTCATCATGCACGGCACGGAAGACCGCGTGGTGCCCTTTGACGGCAGCTACACTTTTGCCCGCAAATCCTCGAAGAAGAAGAACATCTGCCGCCTCATCGAGTTCGATAGCAAAGGCCACGGCTTCTTCAATTTCAACCTCTCCTTCGAGATGTATGAAGCCACGCTGATGGCCATGGACGAGTTCTTCGTCGAGCTGGGTTTCATCGAGCCGGATCCGAACGCCGGCCTCGGCCGCGACGAAGCCCTGTAAAACAGGGAATGACGAAATTCAGAATGACGTATGACGAAAACTTGTCTCCACGTCGTTTCGTCCATCGAAGATAGACGCTGACCGTCTTCATCCGCCCCTTTCTCCTTCCAACCATGCTCCGCACCCTTCTCACCTCCCTACTGCTCACCACGGTCGCTTTCGCCGGCTGGCCGCAAGACGCCTCTGACCTCAAGCCGGACCCGAAGGCCATCTTTGGCTCGTTGGAGAACGGACTTCGCTACCTCGTGCTGCCGCATGACGAGCCGCCGGGACGTGCCAGCATCCGTCTTTACATGGATGTGGGCTCGCTGATGGAAGAGGACGATCAGCAGGGCATGGCGCACTTTTTGGAACACATGGCTTTCAACGGCACCCGCACCTTCAAAGGCGGTGAAGACGGCGACATGGTGAAGTTCTTCCAGCGCCTCGGCATGGGCTTTGGTGCGGATACCAATGCCCACACCTCTTTCAAAGAAACCGTTTACATGCTCGAACTGCCCGAGGTGAACGCCAAATACCTCGACGACGGCCTGCGCCTCTTCCGCGATGACCTCGACGGCATGCTGCTCAAAGCCGACGAGATTGACAAAGAACGTGGCATTATCCTCAGCGAAAAGCTCTCCCGCGACAGCGTCGAGTATCGCACCATGCTCGAAGGCTATAAATTCGCCCTGCCGGAGTCGCTGCTGCCCAAGCGTTTGCCCATCGGCATCGAAAGTACGCTCAAGTCGATGTCCCGCCAGCGCTTCGTGGACTTCTATGGCAAATGGTATGCGCCCCAGCGTGCCACCGTCGTTGCTGTCGGTGATTTCAAAGACACCGCCGCCGTCATCGCCGCGATCAAAAAGCACTTCGAGTCCGCCAAAGCCGCCCCTGAGGTCAAAGACCCCTCACTTGGCAAAATATCCACCGGCCATGGTTTGATCGCCAAGCTGCACACCGAGATGGAATCGCAGGCTCTCACGATCTCCGTCGAGCGCCTTCGCCAGGCGGAGAACAAGCCGGACACCACCGAGGAACGCCGCAAAAACCTCGTTCGCATCCTCGCCGATAGCATGATCAACCAGCGCCTCTCCAAGATCGCCAAGGCTGAAGGCGCTCCGATCATTGGTGCGGAGGCTTACAGCTACGAGCAGTTCGATTTCGTCTTCACCAGCGGCATCCAGGCTCAATGCGATCCGAAGAATTGGCAGCCCGCCCTCGCCTTGATCGAAACGGAAATCCGTCGCGCCCTTCAGCATGGCTTCACCGATGCCGAATTCGCCGAAGTGAAGGCCTCCACGCTCAAAGGAGCCAAACTCCGCGCCGATCAGGCGGATACCCGCAAGTCCCGCGAACTCGCCAGTGGCCTCGTCAGCCAGACCGCCGCGAAAAAAGTCTTCACCCATCCGAAGGACGACCTCGTCCGCGTCGCCAAGGTGCTCGCCACCTTGAAGAAAGAGGACAGTCACGCCGCCCTCGTCGCCGATTGGAAGGGCGATGACATCCAAATCTTCCTCGGCGGCAATTTGAAGCTCGATGGCGATGCCTCGAAGCAGATCACCGATGTTTACAAAGCCAGCGCCGCCAAGCCCGTCGAGGCTCCCGCCAAGGAAGAGACCGCCGCCTTCGCCTACACCGATTTCGGCCCCGCTGGCAAAGTCGCCTCCCGCAGCGAGGCGAAGGACCTTGAGGTCACGCAGGCCGTGTTTGAAAACAACGTGCGCTTCAACTTCAAGCGCACCGAGTTCGAAAAAGGCACCATCCGCGTGCTGGTGAACTTTGGCGGTGGCAAGCTCACCGCTCCCGCCGATAAGCCCGGCCTCATCCCTTACGCCGGCAGCACCTTCCAGCTCGGCGGCCTCGTGAAGCACGATGTCGATGAGCTGCGCCGCATCTTTGCCAGCAAAACCGTCGGCAGTGATTTCAGCATCGGCGATGAGGCCTTCCTCCTCTCCGGCCGCACCACGCCCGCCGATCTCGAAGCCCAGCTCCAGCTCCTCGCCGCCTGCCTCACCGCTCCCGGCTACCGCATCGAGGCCGCACGCCAGTTTGAGAAGAACATCGACCCGCTCTACACCCAGCTCCAGCACACTGCTGAGGGCATCATGAACAACGAAGTCATGGCCTTCACCCACGGCGGCGATCCTCGCTGGGGCTTCCCGGCCAAGGACGTGCTCAAACAGCGCACGCTGGACGAAGTGAAGGCCTGGCTTACACCCGCCCTCACCGAAGATTTCCTCGAAGTCACCATCGTCGGCGATGCGGATCTCGAAAAATCTCTCGAAGCCGTCGCCAAGACCCTCGGCGCTCTGCCGAAGCGTGCCGACAAAAAGCCTGACTACACCAAGGAACGCACCATCGCCTTCCCGAAGCCTGCCGAGAGCAAAGCCTTCCCCTTCGACACCGAGATCCCGAAGGCCATCGCCACCATCTACTGGCCTACGGAAGACATGCCCAGCGATGTCGCCCGTGCCCGCCGCCTCATGCTGCTCGCCAGCATTCTCGATGACCGCCTTCGCGTGAAAATTCGCGAGGAGCTGGCCGATACCTACTCCCCTGCGTGCTACCACCTCGCCAGCGATGCCTTCACCGGCTACGGCTACGTCGTCACCATGATCGAGTGCAAGCCCGAGCAGGTTGAGAAACTCGCCAAGCTCAGCATCGAGATCGCCGACCAGCTCGCCACTGGCGAAATCACGGATGATGAATTCGAGCGGGCGCACAAACCCGTCGTCTCGCAGATCGAGCAGCAGCGCCGTGACAACCGCTACTGGTCCTCCACCGTCCTCCGCTGCTCCCAGGAGCACCCCCAGCGCCTCGACTGGTCCCGCACCTTCGTCAGCGACATCACCGGCATTAAAAAGTCCGACCTCGTCCCGCTGGCGAAGAAATACCTTCCCAAGGCCAAAGCGGTGACGGCGAATATTGTGCCGAATGCGAAGAAGTAGGCTGAGCCCTTCCGAAGCCCGAAAACCTCTCTCAAAGCCCAGGCGCTCCCTGGGCTTTGCCATTCTCGAAAGGACCCGAGGGACACGAGCGACAGAAGGGACCGCCAGCGACTTCCGTATTCGTTCTCACCTCCGCGTCAGCGCCAATTTCAGTTTTCAGTTTTCACTTCTCAGATTTCAATCCCAGTCCCCATGCGCCTCGCCCTCAGCCTCCTCCTCTTCCCGACGCTCCTCCTCGCCGCGCCGAAGCCTCTCTTCCAATCCAAAGTCATCACCAAGGACACGCCGAACCACAGCGCGGACATCGACGTGTCGCTCGAAGGCGCGAAGGAGCTCTTCCTCGTCGTCACCGATGGCGGCAATGGCTTCGCCGCCGATTGGGCGAATTGGGCGGAGCCGCGTCTCATCTTGGCCGATGGTAGCGAGAAGAAACTCACCGAGGTCGAGTGGAAGTCCGCGCAGTCCGGATGGGGCAGCGTGCGGGTGAACTCGAACTGCGAAGGTCAGACCCTGCGCAGCGCCGGTAAAGCCATCGAATATGGCATCGGCACGCATGCGAACAGCGTCATCGCTTTCAATCTGCCTGCGGGCACGAAGCGCTTCAAAGCACGCGGCGCCCTTGATGAAGGCGGCACGAAGCAGGGAAGCACGAGCGTCGAGTTCCGCGTTTACACGGAGAATCCCGGGCCGCTGCAAGCCAGCGCCGTCGCGGGAGCTTCGCACGAGCCTGCGGACTCCACTGAGCAGCTCGACGTGCATCCCGAGCTCACCGTGCAGCTCTTTGCCAGTGAGCCGATGATGGCGTCGCCCGCCAGCATCGACATCGACCACCGTGGACGCGTGTGGGTCTGCGAGGTCGTGAACTATCGCAAGCACAACGGCGAACGCGCCGAGGGCGACCGCATCCTCATCCTCGAAGACACCGATGGCGACGCGAAGGCCGACAAATCCACCGTCTTCCACCAGGGCCGCGATGTGGACAGCGCCCACGGCATCTGCGTGCTCGGCAACAAAGCCCTCATCTCCTGCGGCGACGACGTTTTCTGGCTCATCGACGACAACGGCGACGACAAAGCCGACCGCAAAGAACTCCTGTTCACCAAGATCGGCGGTGCCCAGCACGACCACGGCATCCACGCCTTCCACTTCGGCCCCGATGGCCGCCTCTACTTCAACTTTGGCAACGCCGGCAAACAGCTCTGCGACAAGGACGGCAACCTCATCACCGACATCCACGGCATCAAATGCACCAACCAAAACATCCGCCCCTATCAGCAAGGCATGGTCTTCCGCTGCGAACTGGATGGCAGCAAGGTCGAGGTGCTCGCCTGGAACTTCCGCAACAACTGGGAAGTCGCCGTCGATAGCTTCGGCACGATGTGGCAAAGCGACAACGATGACGACGGCAACAAAGGCGTGCGCATCAACTACGTCATGGAGTTCGGCAACTACGGCTACTCCGACGAAATGACCGGCGCAGGCTGGCAGACGCCGCGCATCGGTTGGGAAAGCGAAATCCCGCTGCGTCACTGGCATCAAAACGACCCCGGCGTCGTCCCCAACATGCTGCAAACCGGCGCAGGCTCCCCCACCGGCATGCAAGTCTATGAAGGCGATCTGCTGCCCAGCATCTTCCACGGTCAGCCCCTCCACTGCGATGCCGGCCCGAACGTCGTCCGCGGCTATATCACCCAGCCCGACGGCGCAGGCTACAAAGCCGAGATCGTCAACATCCTCGAAGGCACCCAGAACCGCTGGTTCCGCCCCAGCGACGTCGCTGTCGCCCCCGATGGCAGCTTAATCGTCGCCGACTGGTATGACCCCGGCGTCGGCGGGCATGGGATGGGCGACGTGACGCGTGGCCGCTTGTTCCGCGTGACGACGAAGGCAGCGGAGAGGTATCAGGTTCCAAGTTTCAAGTTGGACACCGTCGAAGGTGCTGTGGCCGCATTGAAGTCACCGAATGAAGAAGCGCGGTATCTCGCGTGGAAGAAGCTCGAAGAAATCGGCTCCGAAGCAGAGCCCGAGCTTCACAAGCTCTTCCACGATACCAAAGCTGTCCCCCAGCATCGCGCCCGTGCTTTGTGGCTTCTCGCCAGTCATGAATGGGAGCGCTTCAATCCCGGTGCCGACAAACCCAACCCGCACGACCTGACCCTGCCCGAGTGCCTCACCAAAGCCCTCACTGACACCGATCCCAACCTCCGCATCACCGCTATCCGCGTCGCACGTCGTCTCGTGCAGCAAGCGCATCCTGAGATGCTGCGTGAGGTGATCAGCAAGGTCGTTGCCGACAAATCACCCGCCGTGCGCCGTGAAGCGGCGATTGCGCTGCGGTTTGATGAAACCCACGAGGCGTCGGTGCTTGTTTGGACACTTCCCACTACAGCAGCAGAATGGGATCGTTGGATGACTGAGGCGTGTGGCATTGCCAGTGACCTGAACTGGAACTCGCGCCTGAAAGTCATGATGCATGAACTGGACAAAGTGTCTGTAGGAACGGCATGTGACCAAGCTGACTGTGAGTTGTTGATTCGTGCTCGTGATGAACATTCAGCATCCAGCTTGGCCGACATGCTGTTCCGTGAGGAAACCAGATTCAAACCGCTGCAAAAACAGCCTCTCAAAGTTCTTCGCTCACTCCAACTTCTTTCCTACCACCACCGCGAGGAAGTCTCCAAGGCCGCTTTGACCATCTTCCTCAAAGCCGACGCCGAAACGGCCCTCGCTTCCACCGCGCTGCTAGATCGCAACGCCATTGCCTCCAATCCCGAGGCCAAAGCGCGGCTCGATTCGCTGCTGAAGCCGGTCATCGGCAAACCGGAGTTCATCGACCTCGTGCAGCGGCTCAATTTGACCGGGTTCGAGCAGGAACTCGTCGATTACATCACCGCGCATCCTGATGCGGGCGAATCCATCATCGCCGCGCGCATTCTCGCCGCAAACGTCGGCAAGACCGTGGCCTTCCTCACGAAGGCGGACGCCGCTTCGGCGAAGAAGCTCGTCGCCGCGCTCGGCAAGGTCAGTGACCGGCCCAGCGTGGCCGTGTTGAACCAGGCCTTCTGGCCGGAGAAGCGCGCCGACGTGCGCCGCAGCATCGTCGAGGCGCTTGCCCTCAGCAGCGAAGGCGGACGCGCCCTCCTGAAATGGAACTCGGAGAAGAAGCTGCCGGATGTCGTGAAGACCACCGCCGCGCTGGCTCTGAGCCGCAGCACGGATGCCGGATTGCGAAATCAAGCCGCCAAAGAGCTGCCGCTGCCCGCTGCGCTCGGTGCGGAGAAATTTCCGTCGCTGGCTGACTTGATGAAGGTCAAGGCTGACGCGTCAAAGGGGCAAGCCATGTTCATGCAGGCCGGTTGCGTGGCCTGCCATCAGGTCAAAGGCCAGTTCATCAACTTCGGCCCCGACCTCAGCCAGATCGGCAACAAGCTGAGCAAGGACGGACTCTTCACTGCCATCCTCTACCCCAGCGCCGCTGTGGAACACAGCTTTGGCGGTCTCAGCGTGACGACGAAAGAAGGCCTGCAAGCCATGGGCTATGTCATCAGCGAAACCGCGGATGAATTGACGCTCAAAATCGCCGGTGGCGCGGCGATGCCGATCAAGAAGGTCAGCATCGTGAAGAAAGACGAGATGAAGGAGTCGCTGATGCCTCCCGGTCTCGCCGCAGCGATTGGGCCGCAGGGTTTGGCGGATCTCGTGGCCTACTTGCAGACGCTGAAGTAGGTGGGTGGAAAGAAGAAGCCCTGTTCCGTGGGAACAGGGCTGGTCTTCTTTAGCGGAAGCTCTTCGCGAAGTCGTCGCTGGTGGCTTTGGCGACGACCTTGGTTTTCTGGAAGGTGCTCTGCTCGCCCTTCTCGATGAGGATGCGCTCGTAGTCGGCGCTGCTCATGGGGAGTTCGATGGTCTTGTCCTGCCAGGTGGAGAGCAGGATGGCATTGGCAAGCTCGACGCTGCGGGTGCCTTCCTCGGCGGGCGAGAGGAGTTTTTCGTCCTTGAGGATGGCGTTGGTGAAGTTTTGCAGGATCTCGATGTGCTGGCCACCGCTCTCGACCACCGGGATGTCCATGTGCCAGCTCTCGGGCATGGCGAAGGCGGCCTCAGCTTCCATGCAGAATTTGCTCATGGGCTGGCGGTTGCGCTGGAAGTGAATCTTCGTGCCGTCGGTGACGGTGAGGCGGCCCTGCTCGCCGGAGATTTCGAGGCGGTTGCAGCCCGGAGCCTCGCCGGTGGAGGTCACGAAGGTGGCGGAGAGGCCGCTGTCATATTGCAGCACGGCGGTGACATCGTCCTCAACCTCGACCTGATGGAAACGGCCGAACTGGCAGAAGCCGCGTACTCGCTGAGGCATGCCGAACATCCATTGGAAAAGGTCCAGGTTATGCGGGCACTGGTTCATGAGCACGCCGCCGCCTTCACCCTTCCAAGTGCCACGCCAGCCGCCGGTGGCGTAGTAGTAGTTCGTGCGGAACCAGTTGGTCACTTCCCAATGCACGCGACGGATTTCGCCCAGCTCGCCGCTGTCGATGAGGTCCTTCACTTTCTTGAAGGTGGCGTTCGTGCGCATGTTGAACATGGCGGCGAAGATCTGCTTCTTGTTCGCGTGCGCGGCGATGAGGCGCTCGCAATCGGCCTTATGCACGGAGATGGGCTTCTCGACGAGGACGTGGAGGCCGGCGGTCAGCGCTTCGATGCCGATGGTGGTGTGGCTAAAGTGCGGGGTGCAGATTAAAATGGCGTCGATAAGGCCACTGGAGATCATTTTGGAGACATCGGTGAAGGATGCCTCGCCCTCCTGGAGCGGTGGGATGGTGCCGTGGCTTTCGCACAAGGCGGTGACGCGTAGTCCGGGGACTTTTCCGGCGCGAATGTTCGCGAGGTGCGCTTTGCCCATGTTGCCAAGTCCAACGATGCCGAGTCTGACGTTTTCGAGTGCCATAAGGGCCGCGAGGCTAGGCGGGCATGAAGTATGGTCAACCTAATGCGCGGGAGGTTTCTGCCTCACCGAGTCCGCGTGGATGGCGCGGAGCGTTTGATGCCAGGAGGAAATTCCTGATCGGAGACGGGCGTGGCCTTTTGAATCATCGCCGCTGATCCGGCAGGGGAGCGTTTGATGCCGGGTGGGAGGGCTTCGCTGCTGACAAGCGCTTCTGCGGGTGGTTTTTCTGAGGTGGAGATGGGCCGCGGGGCAGCGGGGATGGAGTACCAATGCATCTGCGGCATGGAGACGAGCTCGACCCACTGCTGGCTGCCGAGTTTTTTCCATTCAAGCTCGACGATGGCCCATACATGGATTTCCCACGGGAGCCGATCACGGAGCTGGCGGGCGAGTTCGGCATCTTTGACGAGGAAAACGGGCGAGCGGAAGGGATTCGGACGCGGCAGGCCGATGCTAAAAGCATCCTTCTGTTCACGATTCGGCACTTCATCGCCGAAGTAATGCTGGCGGAAGATGCCGACGTGGAAGGCGGCCTTGTCCTCTTGGTAGGTTTTGAAGAATTCCTCGAGCTTGCGGTCCTTCAGCTCGATGAAGGTGAGCCAATCGACCTTCCAACCATCGGCCTGTTCTTCGAGCATGGCCGGCACGGGGTATTCCCAGGTCTTGCTTTCGATGTGGAAGATGCAGTGGGCACCGGCTCCAAGCTCAGGCTGCTTGTCAAGGCGCCCGAAGGTGATGTGATCAATGGTGATGGGGCCGTCGTTGTTGCGGGAGTAGTAGCGATCGAGCAGGGGCTTCATCAGCTCGGCTCCGAGCACATGGTTGGAGCGTTCTTCGGCGGAGTCAGCGTTGAGGAAGGCTTTCAGGGTCTTGAGAGCTGGCTCGGCCTCAGCGGGGATTTTTTCGCTCGGCTGGTCATCGAGGGAGCCGGTCATGGTGCCACGGGGTGTGGGCGCACCGGGAGCGGCCTCAGGGATCGCGGGCGTCTTCGAGGTGGAAGTCGCTGTAGGCACCTCGAGGAGGCGGTCGCCCGTGGAAGCCGTCGCGGGGGGAGCTTCCGAGGAGCCAGCGGTCTTTACCATCGCGATTGCAGCGGCGGTGGCGGGTTCCGCTTTGGGAATAGGGCTGTCTTCGAGACCGGAGACGGAGCCCATCAAAGGTTTGCTCGTTCCACCCGCTTCAGAGGCAGGCTTTTCAGGCAGCGGCTCCGGTGACGTCGTGGTGAGAAGAGGCTTTTCGGTCTTCGCGGTTGTGCCAGCCTCTGGAGTGTCTGTTTTGGCAGGAGGCGTGGTCGAAATCGTGGATGGTTGGATCTCTGTAGGAACTTCAGCGATAGGACTGAGGTAGCCTGAGATGGTGTCCTTGAGCAGATAACCCGCGATACCGAGGAAGCCGAGCAGGAAGACGGCGGCGAGACCGAGGCGGATGAAATTGGCCCCACGGTTTGGCCGCAGGGCGGCGAGGTTTCGGCCGGCTGGCAGAGGTGAAGCAGGAGCGGCGGGTAACATGGGGGCTCCTGCCTGACTTCCAAATGCCGACGCTGGAAAGCCGCCATTAGCCGGAAGAGCCATCGTGGAGGGCGTGATGGGGGCGGTGGGCACATCACGCCCGAGCAGAGAGCCTGCGGGAAGGGAATTCGTCATGCCGACGGCGGAGGCTGGCATGGAAGGAATCATGGGTGCCCCGGGAATGAGGCGTGATTGGGCCTGCGTGGGAGGATTTCCCATGGCTGGGAGTCCTGGAGGGGGGGCGGCGGGATCATTCGGCGGCAGTCCGAGGCCAAGCCCTCCTCCGGGTGGCGACCAAGCGGGTTGGCCGGAAGGTGGCGTGGAAGTCAGTGGCCCCTGCCCGGGCACACGGCGCGGCGGCAGGCTCGTGCCAGTGGGCGTGGCTCCTGGCATGCTAAATCCGGAGGCCGGGGCAGCAGTTGGTGCTGCCGGAGAGGTCACCGTCTGTCCACAGCTCGGGCACGGGCCACTGATCCCCGCCATGTTGGACGGCACGGTGAGCTGGGTGCGGCATGCTCCGCATTCAAACTGGATGACATCGAACATTACTCCTGAGTGAGGCAGTTACAGCTAATATGGCGGATGGAATTCATTTTGACAAACTAAAACTTTTCCAAAGGCTTACAAGTAGGCTTGAATTGGCTCTCAGCCAAATTTGATCATCGCTCCGCCCCCGCCGCAGAAGGCACCACCGAGTCGTTGCGAGGTCTCCGGTTCAGGAAGCTCCCAAATGCTACTTTTCAGCCTTTGCCTGCGCTGCCTGTGCCAGCGAAGACCGGCCCATGCTCCGCCGCAGGTGCTGGCCACGATTCCCAGGCTCCACCAGGCCCAAGAAGGCGGGCTGGAATCTTTAGGGGGCAGGATCGGATCGGCCGTGGCGGCTCTTGGCGCACCGCCTTCGGTCAGTTCACGCAGCGCCACCTGGGGGCTTTCCTGCCGTAAATCATGGCCGAGGGCCTTTTGCAGCCAAAAAAGCCGTGTGGAGAGGGTGACGATATACTGCTCGAGCTGATCGTGGGCTTCCGAGGCGTGCATCGCCTGCTTCACACATTCGGCAGAAGTTTCCGAGAGGAAGGAGGCGCTCGTCAGGGCATGCACGGGTTCGCTCACGAAAAGGCGTGCCCGCCAGGGTTCGCCCACTGGGTATATCAGCAGGCAGGCATTCGTCGTTAGCAGGCGACCGGAGGCCACTTCCTCCACCGCCGCGTCGGCAGGCAGCGTCTCGTTTTTGCCCAAAATGAGCACATACAGTCGGATGCGGGCATCGCGGGCGTGAAACTCCAGCAATCGCGTCAGTTCCATCGCGGCCATTTCAGGCACCCGGCTATCAGGATCGATAAAATAGAGATCACCCGGCATCCCGGCCGCAGCCTTCATGAATTCCTGGGAGATACTCCGCAGCGCGGCGATGGCGGTGGGAGCGGTGCTGTCCACCGGCCGAGCACTGCGGATTTCCTCTGAGTCCGGCAAAAAGGACCGCATGTGCTCAAGGGTCAGCCTAGGTTGCAGCTCACCGGTGAGGCGTTCCGGCAGATCATCCAGCCGTGCACCGCTGTTTAGAGGGCCACGCAGCACCTCATCGAGATTTTCCGCCAGCCCGGAAGGCCCTGGCAGAAGGGCCTCCAAGCTCGGGGCATGGATATTTTGCTCACGAAACGCACGAAGTTCTTCCTCCGTCCATTGAGGCAGAGGTAGCTCCTCCTGAGCACGGCAACTTCCCAGCAGGCAGGAAAGCATCCCTACCAGCAAAAGCCATCTCCCGAGCACGCTCGGAGGAAACGCAGACTTTGGAGGAATGGATCGAAAAAGGGCCATGGCAGGTCAGCGAGAACGATTTCCGGCCGAGAGGCCCGCCACGGTGTTCGGTGTGGACATGCGGTGTCCACCTCGCAGCGGCTCGACCGCGATGGTGGAGGCTTGGTGAGAGACTTCCGGACTCCAAGGATTCGGGCGGGCATGGCCGCGCAGCACCTGTGACACTCGTTGGATCGCGAGTTCGATCGCCGGGCCATATTGCTGCGAGCGGAGCTTCTCTCCCACAGCTTGGAGGAGGGAAGTCAGCATCTTGGAGTCGAAATAGCCCTCAATGGCATAGCCCAGAGTGACCGCTAGGTTCTTGCTCACCGGGTCCACGACCATAACCACGCCGAAATCATTGCGCTTCTGAATCAGCGGCGTGTTGAATGCCCCCTGATTCAGCAGCCAGAAGCCCAACTCCGACACATTTAATCCAGTCGGCAGCATGCCGAGATACACAGCAAAGAACGCTTGGGGGAAGACCCGCTCATAATCGTCCATCATCACCTCGCACTGTCGGGATTCTTCCAAGCGTAGGCAGTGGGCCGCATCGGTGATGCGTTCCAGCCGCACCCAATGATCCCCCAGATAGGCCCCCAGCGCCTCGGCAGAAAACCCGCACTGTGGGCACGCCGGGAGGGTCTTGCTCAATTTGGATTCACAGTGTGGACACTTCATATATATAAAATATATGGTATATATAACCTATCAAGTTCAAAATTGTCACGCGTTCGAACGGAAAATTTTATTTACATGCCTGCTGAAATGTGGTGAACTGGAAAGCAGTCTTTGAAATAATTAGGAACCACCTTGCTTTCGTGTGTTCCAAGCGCCTCAAACTCCTTTCTTTTAACACAACCACTATGAAGCACCAAACCTTGCTTGCTCTCTACATCGGCCTCGCAGCAGCCTCTCCGCTGAATGCCAAATGGCAGCGCGTCCCTACATTGGCTGATAAGCCTCTTGCAAGTGGTCTCAAAGGCTTGGCTTCAAACGCCACCATCACGGGTTCTGCGGGCTTCGGCCGTGCCAATTCTCTTCTTTCGGACGATCCCACAGACCATGTGGATATCGCCGCTGGCAACAGCAACGCGGTGATCAATTTCGGCAAGCCCACGATGATCAACCGTTCGGCTTTTGCCAACGATGGCATTGAAGGGCGGGCCACACTCTCCGGCAGCAGCGACCAAAAAGGCTGGGCCGTGCTTGATGAAAAAGTTTTTACCAGTTCGGATCGTGATATCACCTTCGCCTTCGCAGGCATGCAGGTGAAGTTTGTGAAGCTGGAATTCGCCCTCTCCAAGGGCGGAAGCATTCGGAACTTCCAGCTCTTTGGCGGAGACAAGGATAAAGATTATTACGTCAAGCAGTCTAAAGATGGCAAAGATGGCTATCCGGTGAACTTCGCCGGTGTCGGTGGTTCCCGTGTGCTCTACGCTTCTCCGAAGCCCGAAGGTGACGTCGATCAGGCCATGGCCTACAACAAGTTCGCCTTTCCTGAGTCCGATGAGCGTTATCGTACCCTGATTTATGACCTCGGTCAGGTCCGCATCATGAATGAGTTTGGTTCGGTCCATTCTCCTCGCCCGGTTCGCTTCGAGGTTTTTGCCTTCGAAAAACTTCCTGAAAAGGAAGACTGGCGTGGCCGCTTGGCCTTCAACCCCACCGATTTCCAGCAGCGTGAGCCTGTGGCCGCCGCTGAAGACACGCGTGGTTTGGGCTATCTCAAAGCGAAACCGAAATCCACTGTGAAGTCCCGCTATCTCGCTCTTCGCTGGGAGCCGGATTTCAATCCTCCTTCTTTTGGTGTCTCCGCTCCTGCGATCACTGGTAGTGGTTTCGCTGGCGGTAGTCCGGGCAGCGGTCAAGGAGGTCCTGGCGGCCAAGCTGCTTCCAATCCAGGCCACACCGGCAATGGCGGTGCTAGTGTGGGTGATGCTGGCAATGCAGGCAATGGCGGCGGCACCGGCGGTGGCGGCCAGGGAAATGGCGGCACCCAGGATGGCGGCACCCAGGATGGCGGCACCCAGGATGGCGGCACCCAGGATGGCGGCACCCAGGATGGCGGTGGCCAGGTGCAGAGCAGCGGGAATCCCTTCGTGGGATCGCCTTCTTCAAGTGGTGTTGGCTTGACCAACACCCCAAGCTCGCCGTAATCCTCACTACGGAAAAGTCTTTAACGAGACCCCGCTTCCGAAAGGAGGTGGGGTTTTTTTATTGATTTGCGTCCTCGGCGGTTCGCTGGGAGTACATTTTTCCTCTCCGATCCCACCCATGAAAGTCAAAAAGCTCCTCCACACACGCTACCGCGTGAATGACCTCGAAAAGACCGTCTCGTTTTACACGCAAGTGCTCGGCCTGGAGGAAATCCGTCGTCACAAGTCCCCGCGTGGCTCTGAGCTGGTCTTTTTGAAAACACCCGGCAGTGAGGAGCTCCTCGAAATCTGCTCCTATCATGCCAGCGGTCCCGTCACCTTTTGCAGTGATCTCACGCACCTCGCCTTCGAGGTGGAAAGTCTTGAGGCCTTCGCCCAGCATGCCGCCGCGCTAGGTTATCCCCTCTCCGATGGCCCCACACCTTCCTCCAGCGGCACCTTTGCTTTCATTGACGCCCCTGAGGGCTATGAGATAGAACTCATCGAATACAAAAAATAATCTTCACTCTCTCAAATCATGGACTTCGACTGGATCGGCTGCGCCTTTGACCTCAGTGCCCTTCCTCCGAAGAACATTGAGGAGTCCTTCGAAGATCCTTTCTCGCTCAAATTGATGCCTGATGAGCAAGGCTCCGGCAGTGAGGCGCGGTATTACAATCTCGGTAAATCCCTTCAGGGCCATCCCGTTTTCAGTGTTTTCTGGACGGATGGGAAACGTTACCGCGTTATTTTCGCCCGCCTCATGACCGCTGCGGAGCACGAGTTCTTCGAGCGCAAAAAAGCCGAGGACATCTGATACCCACAATTCTCCTGCCATGACCGCCTTTTCCGCCGATCTGCCCATCATCCGCGCTTGGAGAGAACTCCCGGAATTCGACACTGAGGAGGCCGAAATCCAGTTTTGGCAGTCTCGCCAACTCGATCAGCGCCTCATGCAGTCCTCCCTGCACCGCAGTGATGTGCGTGAATCCACCACCATCACGCTGCGCTTCGATCCCCGCATGCTTAGCCGTATCAAACGCGTCGCCCGCCGCCGCTACCTCAACTATCAGAGCATGATGAAGCAGTGGCTCAGCGAGCGTATGGAGCAGGAAATGAAGGAGTGAGGGTTCGTTTTCGGTTCATCCGGGAAGTTCGTGCATTCAGCGATTGAGGGCATCCGTTGGCTCCCCTCACCTAACCTCTCCCCGCAATCTGCCCGAAAAGGAAGCGAACACGTCCAGCGAGGAGAGGAACTGGAAAGTGCATGGTATGAGTTCAGGCTGCTGAGTCTTCGTCGAGCGCGGGCTGATGCGGCACGATGTCCTAGGCGCACCATCCGGTCCCTCTCCCCGCGAACGGCGACTGATGTCTTTAACGCATGATACGGGGAGAGGTTAGGTGAGGGGGCATTGAACGATTTTTCGTCGGAAGAACGCACCAACCTCCCGGACGAACCTCTTTTTCGTTCGACCAGCCTTGGAGGCTAGTGCCAAACCTCTGCGTTCCACCGTGTCATCTGTGGTGGATTTGCATTTTCGAACACAGCGGCCACGGAGGAGCACAGAGACGGGGAGGTCTTGAATGAAGCTCAGCGGATCTATTCCCCGCCCGCAGCCCTTCTCAGGACTGATACGGCCTCACTTGCAAGGAGGCCGCGCTCGTTTACTGTCAACGCCTCATGCACCGAAAAAACCTTCTCGCTTTGGCCGTGCTGGCGCTTGTGATCTCATGGATGGCTGCCGGGCCTGCCCAAGCGCAAACGGCCGCCCCGGCACCCGCTGCGGTCACGGCCAGTGCCCCGGCTGATCCCAATGCGGACAATCCCTTCGGCGATACGCTCACCTTCAGCGGCTTCATCAAGCGCACTGGCATCATGGCCTACCCGCTCATCGCCCTCTCCATGGTGGCCTTTTTCATGATTGTTCTCTTCACCCTCACGATCCGCCAAGGCACCGTCGTGAGTGATGCCTTCATGAACTCCGCCGATGCGCTCATCCGCAAGCAGGACTACCTCGGCCTCCTCGCCGTGTGTAACCGCCGCAACGAATGCATCGCCCGCATCACCGCCAAGACGCTCGATTTCGCCACGCGGAATCCCACCGCTAGCTTTGAGGAGGTCAAAGAGGTCACCGAGGCCGAGGGAAATCGTCAATCGAGCCTTCTCCTCGCCCGCATCGCCTACCTGGGAGACGTCGGAGCCGTGGCCCCCATGCTCGGCCTGCTCGGCACTACGCTAGGCATGATCACCACCTTCCACGAGATTTCTGGCAAAGGTGCCGGCGGCTCCAATCAGCTCGGCCTCGCTCAAGGCGTCTCCGAGGCGCTTCTTTGCACCGCCTCCGGCCTCGTCATCGGCATTCCCGCGCTCATGTTCTACGCCATCTTCCGTGGCAAGGTGAACCGTCTCATCTCCGAGATGGAGGCCGCCACCACGCATCTCATGGCCCTGCTTGCGGTGCAGTATAAACGCGCCGCTCGTGCCGCCGCCTCCGTGTGATCCGGCATCCTCCCACGCCATGAACTTCCGCAAACAGCACTCGATCGAACCCACGCCGATGCAGCTCGCGCCGCTCGTCGATGTGCTCTTCCTGCTCGTCATCTTCTTCGCCGTCACCTTCCAGTATGCCAAAGAAGAGCAGGTGATGGATGTGAGCGTGCCTGCGGCGGATTCCGGCAAGGAAAACGAATCCCGCACGGTCGGTGAGATCATCATCAACATCAAAAAAGACGGCGAAGTCGTCGTCAACGGCCAGACGTACAGCACCGATGAACTTCTCGCCAAGCTACAAAACATCATTGTCATGGCTGGCACGAATGAGCAGGCCGTCATCATTCGCGGAGACAAGGCCACCGATTGGGAATACGGCATCCGCGTCATGGATGCCTGTCAGAAAGCCGGCATCTACAACATCGCCTTCGCCGTGAAAAAGCCCGAAGGCGAGGCCGCCGCTCCCGCCCCGCCGAAATAGCCGCGCCGCCGCATGCACACGCCCTCTCTCATGTCCTTCCGCGGTCTCGTTTTCGCCACGCTCACCTTGAGCGGTGCCCTCTTTGCCCAGCAGGCTCCCAAAGCCCTCCCCGTCGAGGAGGAGCCGCCCATTCCGCGTGCCATCCCGGTGCGTCCGCCGCTCGCCACAGCGCCTGCCTCGCCTCCCAAGGCACGCAGCCCTGAGGACGACATGTTTGATTTCGCCACCCTCGGCTACGAACGCCAGGAGTGGGCCATCGCCGCGCAAAACTACGCGAAGTATCTCCAAACTTACCCTTCCGGCAATCGCGTGGCCGATGCCCTCTTCCGCATCGGCGAGTGCTATCGCGAGCAGCGTCAGCTCAAGCAGGCCGCCTCGTATTGGGAAGAAGTGGTGAACCGCTATCCCAACAGCGAAGGCGCTCCCTCCGCCGCCTACCGCCTCGGGGCCATGACCTTCAACCAAGGCCAAAACACCGTCTCCGAAGGCGATAAAAATGCCGCGCGTCCCAGCCTCATGGCCGCCGCACGCCACTTCACCTTCTGCATCGAGAAAACCAAGATGCCCGAGGCCAAACTCGCCGCCCTCTACAACAAGAGCCGCTGCCACGAACTCCTCGGCGATACCAAACTTCAGGCTGAGGCGCTCAACGCCGTTATCGCCGTCAAAACGAACAACCCTTTCCGCGAGACTGCGCTGCTCGCTCTCGGTTCTCTCCAGCTCCAGCAGGATAAAAAGGTCGAGGCCATCGTAGCCTTCGAGCAGCTCGTCCAGTCCAGCACGAACAATGCCGTCCTCGCCGATGCCTCTCTGCGCCTCGCCGTCCTTTATCAGGAAGAAAAAAAGTATGACCAGGCCATCGCCATGTTTCAGAAGGCGATGCAGCTCCCGGAGACACCGGAAGCCAATCGTGGCATCGCCCTCGTCGGCATCATCCAGGCCATGAATGCCAAGGGAGACTTCGATGGTGTCATCGATTACTACAACCGCCACGCCGAGACGCTCCCGCCCGGCAACGTGCGTCCGAAGATGCTCCTCCTCGTCGGCCATGCCTACCGCCAGCGCAAAAGCTACGCCCGCGCCGTCGAGGTGTACCTCATCATCGAGCAGTATCACAAGGACACCGATGAGTCCTTCGAGGCCGGCTATTGGAAGCTCTACTGCTTCTACCTCCTCGGTGACAAAGAACTTGGCGAATTCGCCAACGGCTTCATCGCCCGTTACACGCCGATCAAAGGCGATCACGAGCTGCTCAGCCTTGCTCGCCTCATCCGCGCGGATTTCTTCTTCAACAAAGCCGATTTCAATCAGGCCGCCCTCAGCTACACCGATCTCAAGATCGAAAAGCTCCCCGAAAAGCTCCGCCCCGGCACCGTCTTCAACATGGGCTGGGCGCAGGCCGAATCCGGCCGCCATCAGGACGCCGTCGTCACCTTCACCCGCTTCCTCACGGATTTCCCAGGGCACGAATTCTCGGCCAAGGCCCTGGCCCGTCGTGGCATGGCCAACAAAGACGCTCGTGATCTCCCCAAAGCGAAAGCGGACTTCGAACTCGTCACCAAAGATTTCCCCACTTCGGATGCTTGCGAGATCGCCTGGCTCCAGCTCGGCCTCATCGGCATGGAAATGAAGGACGCGAAGGCCAGCATCGCTGCCTTTGAGACGTTGCTGAAAAAATTCCCCAAGACCCCCGCCGCCGCTCAAGCCCAGTACGGCATCGGTCGCGGCTATTTCGACCAGAAAGCCTACGACAAGGCCATCCCCGCCCTTCGCCGTTCCTTCGAGATCGATAGCAAGACCTACTTCGACAAGGCCAGCCAGATGCTCATGCTCTGCGAATACGCCCGCCAAAACGCCGATGAGCTAGCGAAGACCATCGATGGCTATCTCGCTGCCAAGCCCGAGGGCGTCGTGCCTGCCAACATCCTCAAATGGCTCGGCCTCAAACTTTACGGAGCCGAAGAGTTCAAAAAAGCCGCCCGCTACCTCGAACTCGCCGCCACGCCTGACACGCCTGAAAACACCGAGCCGGTCGTCTGGATCTACCTCGCCATGTCCCAGCTTCCTGCGGGCCATTTCGATCAAAGCGTCGCCGCCGCAGAAAACTACCTCAAATCCAATCCGGACCCTTCCTCCAAGGCCCGCGCCCTCATCACCAAGGGCCGCGCCCAGCTCGGCAAAGGCGCGTTTGATGCCGCCGATACCACCGCCCAGGAAGCCCTCGCCTTCGTCAAAGACGGCAAGCTCCAAGCCGAACTCCTCATCCTCGAGGGCGACATCTACAACGCCCATGGCGATGACCTCGCCAAGCAGACGCAGATCGATGCCGCCCGTGCCAAATGGCAGGCTGCTGCTGGCAAATACGCCGTCCCCAGCCAGGTCTTCGAAGACGATCAAGTCACCCCCGAAGCCCTTCACAAAGCCGCGCTCACCTTCGACAAGCTCGGTGATGCCGCCCAGGCCCAAAAACTTCGTCAGCAGCTCAAGCAGCGTTATCCCAAGTGGCAGCCCAAACCCTAGCCTCTGCCGTTCCTTCGGAGTTCATGTTTCGCCTCCGCTACCCTGACGATCTCCCCATCACCGCCCGGCGCGAGGAGATTATCAACACCATTCAAAACCATCAGGTGCTCATCCTCGCGGGTGAGACCGGCTCCGGCAAAACCACGCAGCTTCCCAAGATGTGCCTGGAGGCACTCGGAGACTTTCAAGGCACCATCGGCTGCACGCAGCCTCGCCGTGTCGCCGCGATGAGCGTCTCCAAACGCGTCGCCGAAGAGCTTGGCGTGTCGTGGGGCCGAGAGGTGGGCTGCAAGATGCGCTTCAGCGACGACACCAGCCGCGAGACACGCGTGAAGTTCATGACGGACGGCATCCTGCTCGCCGAGATCCAGAGTGATCCCATGCTGCGAGCCTACTCCGTGCTCATTCTCGATGAAGCGCACGAGCGCTCACTGAATATCGACTTCCTGCTTGGTTACCTCGTCGGGTTGCTCAAGAAGCGGCCGGATCTGAAATTGATCGTCACCTCGGCCACCATCGACACGGAGGCCTTCTCGCAGGCCTTTGGCGGTGCGCCGATCATCGAGGTGTCGGGACGCACTTACCCCGTCGAGATCCGCTACATGCCACTCGTGACGGAAGAAGACGATTTCGGCTTCATCGACGGCGCCGTCGCGGCGGTCGAAAATGCGCTCATCGAGACGAATGACGGCGATGTGCTCGTTTTCATGCCCACCGAGCGCGACATCCGCGACACGCGGGATTTGCTCGATGGCCGTTTGGGCCGCGAGTTCGAGGTTTTGGCTCTTTTTGGCCGCATGGCCTCCGCCGAGCAGCAGCGCGTGTTTGAGCCGGGGCGCAAACGCCGCGTCGTCATCGCCACGAACGTCGCGGAGACCTCCATCACCATCCCACGCATCGCCGTGGTGGTCGATACCGGCCTCGCTCGCATGAGCCGCTACAATCCACGCACCCGCACGAAGCGCCTGCCCGTGGAAGCCGTGTCGCAAAGCAGCGCCAATCAGCGTGCGGGCCGCGCTGGCCGCGTGCGCGATGGTTTGTGCATCCGTCTTTACGAACAGGACGACTTTGAGAAGCGTGACCGCTTCACCATGCCAGAAATCCAGCGGGCAAACCTCGCCGAGGTCATCCTGCGCATGAAAGCCTTCAAGCTCGGTGAGATCGAAGACTTCCCCTTCATCAATCCGCCCAGCAGCGCCGCCATTCGGGCCGGTTATGATCTTCTTCACGAACTCGGCAGCCTGAATGACACGCACGAACTCACGCCGCTCGGCCGCGAGCTGGCGAAGCTCCCGCTCGATCCCACGCTCGGTCGTATGCTGATGCATGCTCGCGTGGAAAAAGTGCTGCCGGAGATGCTCATCATTGCCAGCGGCCTCAGCATTCCGGATCCCCGCGAACGTCCCGAAGAGAAGAAGGAACTCGCCAATGCCGCCCACAAAGCCTTCGCCGCGCCCGACTCCGACTTTTTGAGCCTGCTGAAAATCTGGCAGGCCGCGCCCGAAGGCTCCGCCAATGCGCTGCGCAAATTCTGCAAAGGGAACTTCCTCTCTTTCACCCGCATGCAGGAGTGGCGGGATGTCTGGAAGCAGCTCGTGGATCTTTTCGATTTAAGGCCATCACAAGGCAGCTCGGATTTGCCGCAGAGAGGCAGAGGAGCAGAGGTCGCAGAGAAGAATGCAGGCTCCCTGAAACCTATCCAAAACTCTGCGTCCTCTGCCTCTTTGCCCCTCTGCGGCGAAAACGAACGTCGCCAGGCCTCCATCCACCGCAGCATCCTCGTCGCGCAGCTCGGCCACATCGCGGTGAAGGAAGACCGAAACCTCTACAAAACCTCCGGGAATCGCGAGGTGATGATCTTCCCCGGCTCCAACCTCTACGAACGTCGCGAAAAGAACGCGAAGCCCAAACCCGGCCAGGACAAAGCCAAACAACCCGCGTGGATCGTCGCGGGAGAGATCGTGCATACCTCACAGCTCTTCGCCCGCACGGTAGCGAAGGTGCATCCCGATTGGATCGCGGAGCTGGGAGCGCATTTGTGCACCTACAAGCACAGCGAGCCGCATTGGAACGAAAAAGCCGGTCGCGTGACCTGCGTCGAGCGTGTGATGTTGCATGGCCTGGAGATCACGCGACGCAGCATCGACTACCTCAAGGTCGATCCCGTCGCGGCGACGCAGCTTTTCATTCGCGGTGCGCTCGTCGAGCATCAGGACACCGCCATCACGCTGCGCTTCTACGCACAGAACAACGCCCTGCGGCAAAAGATCGAGACCATGCTCACGCGGGTGCGCAGCAACCTCGTTTATGCCGTCGAGGAGCGGCTGTTTCGCTTTTACGATGCCCGTTTGAAGAACGTCTCGTCGATCCACGACCTCAACCGCGTGGTCAAAGAACGCACCGAGACCGAGCCGCGCTTCCTCTGCGCTACCGAGACCGATCTCGCCGGTGGCGAGGACTTTGAGGCCGATTTGCAGCAGTTCCCGGATGAGGTCTCGCTCGCGAATTCCGTCATCCCCGTCACCTACAGCTACAAACCCGGTCAGGAGCACGACGGCGTCACGGTGAAGGTGCCGGTGCAGCTCGCAGGGCATCTCACCACCGGTCAGGTGCAATGGATGGTGCCCGGCATACGCGAGGAAATCGCCGCCGCGCTGCTGCGGGCGCTGCCGAAGTCCATCCGCCGCGATTTGATGCCCATCGACCCGAAGGCACGCGAAATCGCCGCCGAGTTCGACCCTGGCACGAGCGATTTCCTCGCCGCGATGGCCGCGTTCATTTCGAATCGCTATCGCATCCGCATCCAGGCCAGCGATTGGGCTCCGGGCAGCATTCCCGCCCATTTGCAGCCGCGCATCGAGCTCCACGACACGAAGAAAAACACCGTCGTGGCCTCCAGTCGCGATTTGAGCACGCTGCACGCCGAAGTCGAAAAAGAGGCTCATCGCCGCACCGATGCCTGGGACCGCCTTTTGCCGAAGTTTGAGCGTTTCGCCCTGCAAAGCTGGAGCTTCGGCGATCTGCCCGAAAGCATCCTCGTCGAGCAAATTGGCCACGCGCAGGTCTTCGGCTATCCCGCCCTCGTTTTGCGCGATGGCGAGGTCGATGTCCGCCTTTTCAAAACGAAGGCCGAAGCCTCGAAAACGATTCCCGCCGCCGTGCGGAAGCTCGCGGAGAATCTTTTGGCCAAAGACATCGCGTGGCTAAAGAAAGAGCTGCGCAGCTTCGGTCCTGCCACCAAAGCGCCCACGGCGAATCACTTTGGTGCTCTCGGCCAGCTTCAAGCCGCGCCCGCAGCCAACAGCCTCGGCGATCAAGCCCACGAGCACATCCTCGCGCACCTGCTGCGCCTCACGCCGCTCCTCCCGCTCACGGAAAAACGCTTTCAGCAACTGGCCGAAACCTTCCGCCGTGATCTTCCAAGTGTCGTCCATCGTACACGCACGCTCCACGCTCAGATTCTCGATCAACGCAGCAAACTCCTCGCCCTGCCGAAACGCTATCCCGGCCTCGAAGCCGATCTCCAACGCCTCGTGCCGCCCGATCTGCTCCTCAAAACCCCACACGAGCAGCTCCAGCACCTCCCCCGCTTCCTGAAAGCTATCCACGTCCGCAACGAACGCTGGATTAACAACCCCGCCAAGGACACCGACAAGCAGCTCCTCATCACCGACTTCGCCACCTGGCCCCAAGAAGTCCCCCAAGCCAACCACGAGACCTTCCGCTGGCTCTTCGAAGAGTATCGCGTCCAAGTTTTCGCCCAAGAACTCGGCACCTCACAGCCGGTGAGTGTGAAGCGGCTGGAGGCCTTGATGGTGTCTTAGTCCGCCTCAATTGGCGTGCGAACTGGGCGCGGCTGATCCGGTGGGGAAGCGGAGTTTGATTTCGGTGCCTTGATCGGGGGTGCCTTGGACGAAGAGCTGGCCGCGCATCTGTTCAGCAAAGACGGCGAGGATCTTGAGGCCGAGTCCGGGGCTTTCGCCCGGATGAAATTCGGACGGGAGGCCGACGCCATCATCTCGGATGATGAGTTCGCCATTATCGCCCGAGTAGCGGAGGGTGGCGGTGATGCTGCCTTGACGCCCATGAGGGAAGGCATGCTCGAAGCTATTGGAGAGTGCCTCATTGAGAGCGAGAGCGAGCGGCATGAGCCACTCGGGATCAATGCTGCCATCCTGAATGGCGAGGCCGGTGGCGATCTGCTCGGCTGGCACCTCGTAGCATTCACGCAGGTGCTGAATGAGCTCGCGGGTGAAGTCACTGAAGGTGCCACCACCTCCGAGGGCGAGCTGATAGAGATGCTGGTGAAGGGCGGCGATGGCGCGGACGCGGTTTTGACTGGAGCGGAGGGCATCGCGGGCGTGCTGATCGCTCACGCCATTGATCTGCATGTTGAGCAGGCTGGAGATGATCTGGAGATGATTTTTGATGCGATGATGCGTCTCGCTGAGCATGAGGCGCTCGCGTTCCAGATTGACGACGGGCCAGCGATCGCTGGAGGGAGAGACGACCTGGAAGGCCTTGGTGCCATTCATCCGAGTGGCCCTGACAGCAGGAGCGGCTTCCGAGGACTCGGTGGTGGTCTCGTTCTCGATGAGGCTTTCGACCGAAGGCAGTGCTTCAGGCGTGACGGTGATCTCCCGGCGAATGTGAAGGCTGTAGCCGCCTTCCTCGCGGGCCTTGACGCTGATGCCCATGCTGCCGCGTCCCTGGGCACCGAAGAAGGAATGATCGAAGAAGATCTCGGGGGTGAGGCTTTGCTGCGCGAGCTCGGCGAAGAAGCCGGTGGCGTCCGATGGGCGGAAGAGCAGGTGCAGCGGGCGTCCCACGGCGGTGGCGGCATCGAAATCAAAAATCTCTTGGGCTTGCGGCGCCCAGGCGGCGATGCGGCCGTTGGCATCGGTGGCGAGCAGCTCACTGATGATGGTTTCGGTGACGGGAACAGGTGGTGGCGCGGGCGGCGGCGTAGGCTCGAGGCGGTTTTCGAGGGGGGCTGGTTCGATCAGCGGCTCCTCCACGGCGGGCATGAAAAAGTGAATGGTGCAGTGCGGCTCTCCCTGGGCATCTGGGACGATGGCGAGATTCAGAACGGCTTCGCTGAAGGTGCCATCGGTGCGTTTGATCCGCACGCCGAGGGCTTCGGGCTGCGAGCTGCTACTCCGAAGCACCCGGAGGGCATCACGCCGCGCCGTGGCGCTGTCTGGATCAAGCCAGGCATCGAGGGGATAGCGGCGCAGCTCAGCCTTGGGCTGGCCGAGGAGCTGCTCGGCCTGAGTATTGACCTCGAAGATGACGCCGGATTTATCCGTGAGCACGATGGCGATGGGATTGCTCTGGAGCATCGTGCGCATTTTGGCCTCCATGCTGCGCATCTGCTCCTCGTGACGGCAGTTTTCGGTGACGTCCTGGATGCTCACGAGCATGCCGCCGGTGGAAAGGGCCACGGGCTGAAACTCGATCTCTTTGAGCAACCCATCCGCCGTGGCGAGCGATACGGTGCGGGTGAGCTGCCTGCGCCAGACACTTTCACGCCAAGCCAATGTCACATGCTCGCGATGCTCTGTGGTGGGGCAGCCGTGAACGAGCCAGGCTTCGATGCCAGCCTCTTTGTCGATGGCGCGGCCGAGGAGCTTCGCGAGGCGCTCGTTTTGATAAATCGTGGTGCCACGCTCATCGAGCACAAAGATGCCACAGGGGATGCTTTCGAGGAAGCCACGCAGTCTCGCTTCACGCTTCACGAAGCCTTTCTCGGCTTCCATCATGGTGCGAAGCTCTTGCTTGGCGCGGGAGAGCTCGTTTTCGAGTTTTTGGATCGTCTCCGGCGGGATGACCGGCGCTGCTGGTGCGGCGACCTCCGGCGCAGGTGGATAAAAGATCGCCGCAGGCGCTGGCGGTGCCGGGGCGACTGTCGCAGTCGGGATCAGCTCCGCAGGAACCAAGACGGCGAGCAGGCCGGGGCAGCCTTCTTGGGATGGTTTGCCGCGTCGAAGGGCGGTGAGCATCCATCGCGCCGAGTGGGCCTCTCCGGGCTGGAGGCTGTGCAAGGGACGGATGGAACTTTCCGGGGCCTGAATGATATGCGGAAGGTTTTCATTCCACTGATCTCGTAGGCTGGCGAGTCCTGCCGGAGCGGCGAAGACCTCCCAAAGAGCGGTTTTGCCCTCCACGATGCCTTTTTCCAGGGCCAGACGAGCGGCGCTGGCATTCACCCGCTGAATGGTGCCTTTCTCATCGAGCAAAAGCATCGCGAGATTGCAGTCGAAGGGGTCGGGAAGGATTGGGGCAGCGCCCGTGCCTTCGTCGGCTGGCTTTTCGGAGGCTACCTCCTGCCGAGCGAGTCCTGAGGTGAACTTTTCGCAAGTCACCATCAGCCCGCCCACGGTAGCGTCACTGATGCGGCGCCAAGGGCGCACTTCCCAGCGATAGACGGTGCTGCTGCCATCGGCATCATGTTCACTGCGCACGATGTGACCTTGCAAGGCACGGTCATAAACCTGCCGCCAGCCGGGGTGGAGGTTGGGGAAGATCTCATACTGGCTGCGTCCCACGAGTGGCTGCACTTGCTGAAGGCCGAACTCACGCACCCATTGCCGGTTCGCCAGCAGGTAGCGCATGCCTTTATCAAACATCGCCATGGCCACCGGGGCATTTTCGACGAGCACCCCCATGGCTTGGGTCACTTCGCCGTCGCTTCGGGAGGAGGCCTCTCCTGCGGCATTCAAAGGGGCGATCTCTCGCGCATCGTCGGAAGGTGAAATCTGCGGAGTCGTCGCAGGCTTAGCATGGATGACGTTTTTGAGCACGGACGACGACATTGAGGAAGGAAGTGGGGAAAATTTAAAAAGTTTTAAAGATTAATGCATCGAAAGTTCTCAACAAGAAGAAACATAGAAAAAACTGCGACTCAGTTCAGCAACAAACGCTCCTGACAGCAAGAATGTTTTTCTAACGGCCCGGAGGCCTTATTCGCGATGGTATGGCTCCCCTTTCAGGATCGTATGGGCACGGTAAATCTGCTCTAGCAGCACTACCCAGGCCACCTCGTGTTGGAGCGTCATGGAGGACAGCGTCCACACCTCGTCGGCGGCGCTTCGCAAGGCTTCGGAATGCCCGTCGGCTCCGCCGATGATCAGGCTCGCCACCTTGACTCCGCGCATCTGCCGCTCCCCCACCCAGCAGGCTAGCTCCACGCTGCGAAGGGCTTTACCACGCTCGTCCAGGATGATGCGAAGCGATTTTTCCGAGGCCGCGAGCACCTGCTCCTCCACCTGCTTGCGCGGCCCATCTTTAATGACGACGCATTCGACTTTGGTGTAGTTTTGCAGCCGCTTTAGATAAATGTCCGCCGCCTCTTTGGCCCATGAAAAGGCAGGTTTTCCGACGGTAATGATTCGCCATGTCATCCTTGCTCTTGGGGTGAAACCGGGTGCGCTTCAACCGTAGAACTCAAAAGGCTTAATTATGTAAATTTTACCTCGCCGAAATATTTTGACTAGTTCCTGTCGTCGTTGTTGTTGCACATTTTAAAACTGTCGTTAAAATGAGAACGTTAATTCAAAAAAATTAACCCGAGTTATCCCATGAATTCTGCTATGTTTTCTACCCTCCGTTGGTCCGCAGCCGGTTTCGCCGCCCTGCTCGTTACTTCCTGCTCGCTGCCCCCTCGTCAGGCATGGCAGCAAATCCAGTCACGCGGCCTCATTCCCTACATGATGAGCAGCAGTAGCGCTCCTCTCCAGGTGACTTCGCAGCGTTCCTACGCCCCGCCCGCGAGCACCACTGCCCCGGTCTCACCAAACCGCTCTTATGCCTCCTCTTCTACAGGCATCATCGGTCCAGTGCAGCCCTCCACGCCTCCTCCATCCATGTTGAACAGCTCCACCATGCCGGTGGCATCCAGCGTGGCGGATCTCCCAGGTTACGTTCGTTCTCCCTTTACCAATCCGCCACGTCTGGTGGATGTGCGCGGCATGAATGCCGGTTCTAAAGTTGTGTGCCCTTACACGCAGAAGCCCTTCTTAGTTCCTGGCGGCGTCTCCACGGCCACCGCTCCCCAAGTGGCCTCCAATCCTGCTCCTCGTCGCATGGATCCGCCAGCGCCATCCGTCACACCAGTTCCGAACAGCAACGTCGCTGCTCTCACCAAGCCTGCTCCGTCCGCTCGCATCGCGCCAGCTCCGAGCAATCCATCTACCGCGCCCACTCAGCCGAAAGTCGGAGCTGCTTCCAGCACACCTGAGCTTCCTTACGGTGCTCCGATCGCTGGACGCCCAGGCTTTGTGAACAGCCCGTATGCCGCTAAACATCAGCTCGTCGATGTCACCGGCCTGCCTGTTGGCATGGAAGTGAAATGCCCCTACACCGGCAAGCTCTTCCGCGTCCCGCCGCAGTAGGCCCTCAGAAAGCAACCAATTCAAGACCCCGTCCTCGGCTATGAGGGCGGGGTTTTCTTTTTGGGCCTGTCCAACCAGCCCCGTGGTAAGGCGAGTCGTTGGTTGGATACTAGCCGTCGCATAGGATGATGAAGATGGCGTCGCGGCGGCGTTAGCTCAGTCCGCATGAAATCTCTCCTCGCTGCCATTTTCGCCTTGCCGCTACTTGCCACGGGGCAAGCGCAGCCTGTCTTCAAAGCCGGTGCTGCCACGAGCAACATCACGCCGCCGCTGGGCATGGAGATCGTGGGAAATTTCGCGCCGCGTCCCATCGCGAAGCATGTGCATGATGAGCTGCATGTGCGCTGCCTCGTTCTCGATGATGGCACCACGAAGCTCGCCTTTGCCGTGGCGGACACGATTTCGCTCGGGCGTGATGTTTGGGACGAGGCGAAGAAGAAGCTCGAAGTCACCACGGGTATCCCGGCGTCAAACATGATGTTCTCCGGCACGCACACGCACTCCAGTGTCTCGGCCATCGCGAACAAAGATCCCTCGCTCGACTACCGCAGCTTCATCATCTCGCGCGTGGTGGATGGCGTGCGGCGTGCGCTGAACAACCTGGAGCCCGCCCGCATCGCCTGGGGCACCGGAAAACTGCCGCAGCATGTCTTCAACCGCCGCTGGCTGCTCGAGGAGGGCGTCACGAATGACAACCCCTTCGGCGGCAAAGATCGCGCAGTGATGAATCCAAGCAGCCTGCTGCGACCAAGACTCGACGGACCTGCCGGGCCGACGAATCCCGAAGTCTATTGCCTGTCCGTGCAGGCCACAGACGGACGCCAGATCGCATTGATGGCGAACTATTGGCTGCACTACGTCGGTGGCGTGAACAAAGAAGACCTGTCGGCGGATTACTTCGGCGAATTCTGCCGTCGCATCGAAGAAAAGATCGGCGCACCCTGTGTCGGCATTCTGGCGAATGGTCCCTGCGGCGACGTGAACAACAACGACTACAGCGGCAAAACGCCGAGCGTGAAACGCGAACCCTACGAGAAGATCAAAATCGTCGCTGGCGACCTCGCGCAAGAAGTGCTGCGTGTTCGTGAGACGCTCAAACATCAAGACTGGGTGCCGCTGAAGGCCGCCGCCAGTGATCTGGAGCTCGGCGTGCGTCGTCCCACGCCGGAGATGATCGCCTGGGCTGAAAGTGTGCTCGCCAAACCCAAAGACGCCACGCCCATGCATCGCCTAGAACAGCCGTATGCCGAGCGCACGCTCGCCGCACGCGACGCGAAGCCGGACACCATTCAAGCCGTCATCCAGGCCTTCCGCATCGGTGATCTCGGCATCGCGTCCATCCCGTTTGAGGTCTTCACGGAGATCGGCCTCGAAATCAAAGCCCGCAGCCCATTTGCAGATACCTTCACGATCGAACTCGCCAACGGCAGCAACGGCTACCTACCCACCCCGAAGCATCACGACCTCGGCGGCTATGAAACCTGGCTCGGCACCAACCGTGTCGAACGCGAAGCCTCCGTGAAGATCACGGCAAGGACGTTGGAGATGCTTCAACGTGTACAAACTGCCCCATGATCTCCTTTCTCTTCCGAATCCTCCTCCTCTTGCCTTTCACGATCCACGCCGCCGTTGTGCGGGTGGACATCACAGATCGCTCTGACATCGGCAAAGCAGGCTACGAGCAGCTCACCGGCAATCTGCACTTCGAGATCGACCCGAAGCTGCCGCAAAATGCCATCATCGCGGATGTGGATCTCGCGCCGGTGAATGCGGCGGGCAAAGTCAGCTTTGTGGCCGATTTGAGGCTGTGGAAGCCGAAAGATGCCACGCGTAGTAATCGCGCGGCGTGGGTGGAGATTCCGAATCGCGGTGGAAAGGCGAGCCTGCCGACTTCCATGATGGAGCAGGGCTTCACCATGCTGAATGTCGGCTGGGAATTCGATGTTTCGTCGGACAAACTGCGCCTGGAGGTGCCTCGGGCGAGAAACAAAGACGGCAGCCCAATTCGCGGCGTCGTGAGCGCTGTCTTCACGCCCGACAAACGCGCCGATGAGCAATCCATCACCGATTTGACCGAATATCCGCCTATGGAGATCGACGGGCAAGACAGCCGCCTCATCGTGCGAGATCGCGCTGCCTACCCGGAAGGCCAGGAAGTGCCGCGAAAGCTCTGGAGCCTTCAAAACGGCCGCATTCGACACAAAGGCGGCTTTGAGCCTGGAAAGACCTACGAGGTGTTTTATCTCGCCGAAGCTCCGCCCGTCGCCGGACTCGGCTACGCGGCTATTCGCGATGCGGTGGCGTGGTTAAAGCATGATCCCGCCTCGCCCGCAAAGGTGAAGCACGCCTACGCTTTCGGAGCCTCGCAGTGCGGCCGCCTCTTGCGTGACTTTGTCTATCTCGGCTTCAACACCGACGAGCAGGACCGCCTGGCGCTTGATGGCATTCTGTCGCATGTCGCGGGAGCAGGTCGCCTCGTGCTGAATCAGCGCTGGTCCACTCCGCGAGCCATATCCGGTTACTACACAGCCTCGTATCCCTTTGCCGACAGCGCGCAGCCAGACCCAGTGAGCGGTCAAAGCGAAGGCATCCTCGCCAATCCTCGCGTGAGACATGCGCCGAAGATCTTTTACACCAACATGGCCGCCGAATACTGGGGCGCGGGCCGTGTCGGAGCGCTCACGCACACCACGCCGGATGGCCAACAAGACATCGCGCTGCCGGAAAACGTGCGCTCGTATTTCTTCGCCAGCACCTCGCATGGTGCCGCTCCGTTTCCACCGACCTCGCAAGTCAAAGGCTCACCTTTGGCGAACCCGGTGAATACATCTCCCGCCATCCTCGCGTTGCGGCTCGCCATGCATCGCTGGGTCACGGAAGGCTTCGCGCCACCGCCGAGTGTGCATCCAAAGCTCAGCGATGGCACACTCGTGCCCGTGGCCGAGGTTCGCTGGCCCAAAGTGCCCGGCATGGCTTCTCCGAATGCCGTGAAAGCCGGAGGCCGCGTGCACAATCCGCAGCTCCCCGGCGGCGCAGGCGAAGGCACCGAACTGCCGCTGCTCGTGCCCCAAATCGATGCCGACGGCAATGACCTCGGCGGCATCCGCATGCCCGATGTCGCCGTGCCGCTTGGCACCGCCACCGGCTGGGTGTTTCGTCCGGCAGCGTTTGGCTCGCCGCATGAGTTTTACCTCCTGCGCGGTGCCTGGGTGCCCTTTGCGAAAACCCAAGACGCCAACGATCCGCGCCAGTCACTTGCAGATCGCTACGCCTCCAAAGAAGCCTACCTCGACCAAGTCAAAGCCGCCGTGCAAAAGCTCATCGAACAGCGTTTTCTCACCAACGCCGACCTCGAACCGCAGCTCAAACAAGCCAGTGACCGCTGGGATTGGGTCATGCAACATTCCACCCCATGAAGCACTTCATCCTCGCCTTCTTCTTCACACTCATCAGCGCTGCTTCCGCCTCGAACATCGTCATCATGGTCGTCGAGGACCCGAACAACTACGAAGCGCCGCGCACCATGCGTGACTTCGCCGAAAAGCAGCTCCGTCCGCTCGGTCACCACGTCACGATCATCGATGGCGACAAGCCGCAGCCTCATCACTTCGCTGGACTCGTCGAAGCGCTGAAGGATGCCGATCTGCTCGTGCTCTTCTCACGCCGCCGTTTTCCGCCAAAGGATCAAATGGCCGCCATCCGCTCCCATCTCGATGCAGGGAAGCCACTTCTCGGCATCCGCACCGCGAACCACGCCTTCATCCCGAAACCCAAAGAAGTCGTCGATCCCAGTCTCGTGCCTTGGCCGGAGTTCACCGACGAAGTCCTCGGCGCACCGAACACCGGCTACGAGACCAAAGGCCTGCCCTACACCGTCCGCATCGCTCCAGGTGCTGAAAATAGCCCGCTACTCGCCGGTGTGAACCCCGCCAACATCCTCGGTGCCCAATCCCTCTACAAAGTTCTCCCGCTCGACGCTGATGTCACCCCGCTGCTCATCGGCACCGCCAAGACCGAAACCAGTTCGCCGATGCCCATCGCATGGACCCGCACTTACGGTTCAAAGAAGGCCCGCATCTTCTACACCAGCCTCGGAGCACCCGAGGACCTGCAAATCGCCGATGTGCGCACGTTGCTCGTGAACGCGGTGAACTGGACGCTGGGAAGGTAGAATTGCCGGTGTTACAATGAGTTTTTGCAAATTAGAAATGTGATTCTAATTTGCAAAACATGCTCCCGCGCCTTCTCAAAGCCCAGATCGATCAGCGACTACGTGACTTTCCTGCCGTCGCGATTGTCGGGCTGCGTCAGGCTGGCAAAACGACGCTCGCCAAAACCTTTTCACCCCTCTATTTCGACCTCGAACAGGAGAAGGACCGTGTGCGGATGGATTTGCGTTGGGAGAGCCTGATGTCAGGAGATCAGCTCATCATTCTCGACGAGGCGCAGGCCTGGCCGGAAGTCTTTTCGCGACTGCGCGGAGCCATCGATCAGGAGCGTGCTCGAAGGGGCCGTTTCCTCCTGCTCGGCTCGGTTTCACCAGCGCTGATGCGGGAGGTGAGCGAGTCGCTCGCTGGCCGCATCGCCGTCGTCGATTTATCACCTTTGATCTCGCCTGAGCTTCCCGCGACTTCGCAGGACGCGCTCTGGCATTTCGGTGGCTTTCCTGATGGCGGCGTGCTCCAGACGCAGGTTACCTCCTTCCCGGTCTGGCAGGATTATTATCTCAAACAAATGGCTCAGCGTGATCTGCCACATTGGGGTTTGACCGCGAAACCTGCGGAGACTGAGCGGCTGCTGAAGCTCACGGCAGCTTTGAACGGCTGCTCTTTGAACTACTCCCAGCTCGGTCAGGCGCTGGGTATCTCCTACCACACCGTGCAGAGCTACCTCGACTACCTGGAGGGTGCCTTTTTGATCCGGCGCTTGCAGCCTTTCTTCGCCAACAACTTCCCCAAACGGCTGACCAAGGCACCCAAGCTCTACTGGCGTGACAGCGGTCTCCTGCATGCACTCATGGGCTGCGCAGCGGACAGCGATCTCACCGTCCAGCCATGGATCGGGGCGAGCTGGGCGTCCTGGGTGATCGAGCAAATCATCTCCACCCGGCAAGCAACAGGCGAAAAATTTCAGGCTTGGTATTTCCGCACCAATGACGGCCTGGAATGCGATCTGGTCATGGAGTCTGGTCAGGAGCGTGAAATCATCGAGATCAAGCTCGCCTCTGGGCCTGACTCCGCCAACTTTCGCAAGCTCGAAAAGATCGCGCATCTCGTCGGCGCCACACGCCAGGTCATGCTGACGCGTGTCCGCGACGAGGACACGGTGATGACCGGTAACCGCTGGTCGGCGAACATCTCGACCTATCTGGCGCATTTTGCTGCCAGGGTCCCGTGAGCCGAGAACTCGCCGCGCCAACGAGCGTTTGTTCCTCCATGCGCTTGTTCCTGATTCTGCTTCTTTCCTCACTCCCACTGCACGCCGAAATCCTCGCCGGCATCGCCAAAGTGGACATCACCGATCGCACGGTCCCGGTGAACGATCCGTGTTTTGCCAAGGCGCTCGTGTTGAAGAGCGGCGAAACCACCGCCGTGCTCGTCACCGTGGATGCGGTGGCGATTGGTGGTATCGGTCGCATCGGAAATGGCTTCCTCGCGAATGTGCGCCAGGAACTCGGCAATCTCGCTGACGAGGTCATCATCAAAGCCAGCCACTGCCACGGCATCGTGCGCACCGATTTGCAGCAACTCGTCGTGCAGTCGGTGAAGGACGCGGCGAAAAATCTCGTACCGGTTAAGGTGAGCGCGGTGAACGGCAGCGAGAGCCGCATCAGCGAGAACCGCCGCATGTTCCTCAAAGACGGCACGCAGACGGACATGCGCCGCGCTTACTCGATGCCGCGCGATGAAGAGGTGGTGAGCACCGGGCCGATTGATCCGCAGATCGGCTTGCTGAGGCTGGATCGAGCCGACGGCACGCCCTTCGCGGTCGTGTATCAGTTCGCCTGCCATCCGATCATGAACCCGCCGAGCAAGGGCAACTCGGCCGATTACCCCGGCTTTGCCTCGAAAGTGATCGAAGAGGCCACCGGCGCGATGGCGTTCTTCGTCCAAGGTTGCGGCGGCGACATCAATCCGGTGCATTACAAAGAAGTCAGCCGTCCCGCCGATGCCGAACCGCTCGGCACCATGCTTGGCGCGAGCGTTTTGGCCGCCATCCGTCGATTTGAGCCGCAAAACGATGCCACGCTGAAAATCAGCCGCGAAGTGCTCCAACTGCCCCGCGCGGCTGATTTCGAAAAACGCATCGCCAACATCGAAACGGAGCAAAAGACGCTCGTGGCGGCTTTGAAGCCCACGAACATCAATTTCAAGACCTTCCTGCCGTTGCTCATGCAGCACAAGCTTTGGCCCAAAACGCCCTCGCACTATGCGCAGGGCTACCTCGACAACGCCAAGCCGCTCCAGCAGCTCGACGCCGACAACCGAGCGCTCGTCGAAGCCTACCTCGGCAATCTCGCCATCATGGAAAAACTCACGCGGCTGAATGCAAACCTAGCCTTGCTGAAAAAGCATCTCGCTGAGACCCAAGCCGCCAACAGCCCCACGCTCGACGCCGAGGTCTGCGGCCTTCGTGTGGGCGCTTTCAAGCTCGTGACCTTCCCTGGTGAAGTCACCGTGCAAGTGGGCCTGAACATCAAAAAAGCCGCGCAGGATGCCAACGCCCACGTCTCCGGCTACACCAACGGCTACATCTGGTACACTGCCACCGAGCAGCAGCGCCGTAACACCGGCTACGCGCAGGAAGACTGCGATGTAATCGTGGCTCCGGAGTGGCAGAAGCTCTTCGAAGCAAAGGCGCTGGAAGTGCTGCGCGGTTTGTGAGCCAGAAAACGGCAAATAGATCGTTTGTTGGCGCTCATGAAGTTTTCGCTGTTTCTCCTTCTTTCTACCGCACTCTCCGCCGAACAGGTCGGCCCGTGGCATCTCGACGCACTGAAAAACACCGTGCCTGCGATGAAGTGGGTGAGGCAGGATCAGCCGGTTCACTCGCTCACCTATGCGGGGGGGAAGTATCGAGGCCACGAGACTGAGGTGTTCGCGTTTTATGCGTCGCCGAGCACGCTGGGTCTGGCAAAGCCGGGGGCGAAGTTCCCCGGCGTGGTCTGCATTCATGGCGGTGGTGGCACGGCCTTCGCGGAATGGGTGCATCTGTGGGCCAAGCGCGGCTATGCGGCCATCGCGATGGATTTGAATGGATCACGGCCGCCAGAGCCGACGTACGGCCCGGATGGCATGCCCAAGAGCAACGCGCATGACCAGAAGACGCGGATACGGCTCCCCAACGGTGGTCCGCCGCATGGTCACGCGGAGAAGTTCGACTGCGTGAACACGCCCGATACGAGCGACGACTGGCCCTTTCATGCCGCCGCGAGTGTGATGCGTGCGCACAGCCTGCTGCGGAGTTTCCCCGAAGTGGACGCGGAGCATACGGCGCTCACCGGGATCAGTTGGGGCGGCTACACGACCTGCCTCGTGGCCTCGTTGGATGATCGCTTCAAGGCGGCGGTGCCCGTTTACGGCTGTGGTTTCCTCCATGAGGGCGAAAGCGTGCAGAAGCCCAGCATCGACAAGCTCGACCCCGTGCATCGGGCGCTGTGGGTGAAGGAATACGATCCCGGCAGCCTCCTCCCGCGCTGTCGTGTGCCGATCTTTTTCGTGAACGGCACGAACGACGTCCACTATGTGCTCGATAGCTACATGAAGAGCTACGCCGTGGTGCCGGGTGAGAAGCAGATGCGCATTCAGGTGAAGATGCCGCATGGTCATCCGCCTGGCTGGGCACCGCAGGAGATCGGCCTCTTTATCGATTCGAAATGCCGTGGAGGTTCGGCACTGCCCGTTCCTAGTAAACCTGTGATTCAAGGTGATCATGCAACCGTCACCTGTGAGTCAGTTACCGCTTTGAAGTCGGCGAATCTCCATTTTACGACGGATACCGCTCTGCGATCCAAGCGCGAGTGGAAGACGGTGCCCGCGACGATCTCGGGCAAAACGATCACGGCTACAAAACCTCCTGCGGAGGCGAATTCGTGGTTCTTCACGATCTTCGACGAACGCGATGCGATGGTGAGCACGGAAGTCGTGCTGACTCCTTGATCACTATTTCTCGAGCGACATCAGCTCTATCTTCCGAAACCACACCGGTTGCCCTTCGGCTTGAAGGGCGATGTGGCCGTAGCTGAGCCTGAGATTGCCGCCGAGTTCGATTTGGTCGGTGGCGGGAGCGTTGTTGTTGGTGGGGTCGAGCTGTGGGCGCTGGTAGCGGAGGACTTCGACGCCGTTGATGCGGTGAATGAGTTCTTCATTGCCTCGCACCTCGACTTCGGCTTTCACCCATTCCTCAGCGGGAAAGTTCGGGGCGCTGGATTTGACGATGTGCTTGGTGACGAGTTGCCCGCCCATTTCCACATGCGTGCCGGGCGTGCAGAGATTGCCGGTGGAGCGCGGGCCTTTGCCTTCATCGGCGAGGAATTGCATCTCCAGGCTGGCGGGGAAGCCCTGATCGAAGCGCATGCTCTGCGGCGGCTGCGCATGCAGCATGATGCCGCTGTTGAGGTTCACGTAGTGCGGGGCATCAGCCATCATCTTGCCGGTGAAGCGATACTCCAGCCGCAGGATGTAGTGTGAGTAGGCGAGATTTGAGTAGAGATGCCCAAAGTGCTCATCGAACTTCTCATAGCCATCGTAGCTGACTTTGAGGATGCCATCTTCGACACGGAAAGTGTTCGCGAAGTTCTCACCCAGCGGTCGCTTGGAGATTTTGATCGTCCAGCCGCTCAGGTCTTTGCCATTGAAGAGCGGCACCCATTTCGATTCCTGGGCAGTGAGAGTGGAGGTGAAGAGAGCGAGAAGGGCGACGAGTCGAAAAGCGGACATGCGGGCCATCTTGACTGACTTGAGACCTTTTCCAAGGTTGAAGGTCACTATGGAGAAGCGGCTGCCTTGGGGCTTGTCAGCTCACGCGGTGGTGCATTGCCGAGGGTGGGCACATCCGGCAGCTTCAGGGTGAAGAGGTAGGCGATGATGTCCCAGCGCTGCTCGGGCGTGAGTGTGGCATCAAAGCTGACCATCGGCCTGCCGTTGAGGCCGGTGGTGAGCACGCGGTAGATGTCCTGGGGGCGGTCACCACAGCGGAGGTGCGGCTGGCGGAGATCGGAAGGGCGTGCGGGCTGCTCCCAAATGTCCTTCAAAGCGGGAACGGCAGGGCCGTGGCAGGCGAGGCAGTTCGTTTGGAAGAGTGCCTTGCCTGTGGCGGCATGCGCGGCCTTTGACGCGGCTTCTTTGAACCACTCTGGCTCTGCGGGAAAGGTCATTGGCACGGCGTAGTTCTCCGCTTTGCGCCAGCGGCGGGAGAAGGACTTCACATACTCGATGACGTTGGTCACGTCTTCCTCGGTGAGCTGGGAGAACATGCCCATGGCGGTGCCGGTGAGGCCGTGTTTGATGGTGTGGCGCAGATCATCCTCGGTGGGCAGGCTGCCGAAGGGGGTGGTGCGGAATTTAAACATGCCCTCGCGAAAAGAACGCGGCCTTGGATGGAGGGTGGGCGCCATCTCGCCCTTGCCATCGCCACGCGTTCCGTGGCAGACGAGGCAGTTCCGCTCGAAAAGGTATTTGCCCTCCATGTAGCGATTAAAAGCGAGCGTCAGCGGCTCTGTGGCGAGGGCGCAGCAGGCAGTGAGGAGCAGGATGACGGAGGAAAGATGCATGCGGGTGGCAACTTTGACCTTGGATAACGCTCCGTCGCCCGCAGGGAGTTCGCGGATGTGGCGATCCATGAGGCGAGAATTGCGCCGCGCAGGCCGCGAGGCCTATTCGTCCATCAATCGCACTGCCAGGCGGCGCATGAACTGCCGCTCGGAGAAGCGGTCCGCCCGAGTGAAGGCCTCGTCGAGGTTTCGCAGGATGCGCAGCAGGATGGCGCTGGAGCTGGCAGGCTCGCGGACGAGCTCCTCCATGGCGGGATTGGAGGTGGGATGATGCTTGGCCACATCCTCGGCATCCATGAATTTGCCGCGATTGAAGCAATCGACGAGCCACTCCTTTCCCTCCACCTGCACGCGGGCGAGGAAGTGGCCGGGGAAGTTGCACCCGCCGATGTCGAGGCCGAAGCGCTGGCCCACAAAGCGGTAGATGCAGCATAGGCTGAGCGGATTGCCCAGGCCGGTCTCGATGACCCAGAAGAGATTGCTGTTGAGCGGGGAATAATAGTCCTTCGTGTTGCCACGGAAGCGGGTGATGCCACCACGCTGGGCGAAGAGCCACTCCGCCAGCTCGTGGGCGTTCATGCGACCGCTTTCTTCAAAGGCCACGCGGGCCAGCATATCGAGCTGGAGGCCGAGATCACCCGGCTGCGTCTTCCAGCCATCGAGAAAGGCGGAGATCTGGCTCAGGCCCTCCTCGAGCTGGGCGGTGGAGCCTTCCAGCCAGCGCCAGCGCATCCATATCTCTTCCATCTCGGTGCGGCGGGCAGGCTCCAAAAGCTCGGCCACGGCCTGCTCCTCTTCGGGCGTGAGCGGCTGATCGAGCAGCTCCAAAAACTGCGGAAGCTCCCGCCGCATGCCGGTGAGCTCGCGCCGCAACGCCTCACGGACCACCTCGGATTCATCATCGAGTAATTTGCGGAGGTGGTTGAGCTGAAGAACGCCGGGCATGCTGAGCGTGATAACATTTCCCGCCATTCCCGCCAGCAAAACCTCTGGCAACCGCCTTTCCTACCTCTACTCTCGCCGCCTCATATCACGGCATGACGTTTCGGGAACGATGGCATCGCATAATCAAAGAGCGCGCAGCGCTCGTGGCGGTGCATGGCCCGGAGTGGAGGCTCACCTTTGAAGAGCTGGACACTCAGGCGCGGGCACTGAAGCCGCAGGAGGATGTCTTCATCGCTCAGGGGGACACGCCGACTATTTTAAAAGCCACGCTGGCTGGGCTGCTTCAAGGTGTGCCGGTGCAGTGGGTGGAAAAAGATCGCTCACGGCGTGTGCCGCTGACGCCGCTGCCGGATGGCACGGCCTTCATCAAGCAAACGGTGGGTGGCTCCGGGGTGCGGCGCTGCCAGTTTTTCACCTTTGAGCAGATCGCGGCGGATGTGGACCGGCTGCACGAGGCCTTCGATCTCGCGAATCGCGGCGCGGCGTTGGCGGCGATCTCCTGCGCGCATTCGTATGGCCTCACGATGACCGTCATGCAGACACTCCTCCATGGCGTGCCGCTTTGCTGGGCACCTCAGCCCTTTGCGCAGCCGCTGATGGAGGCGATGCGGTCGCATGAGCGAGTCTTTCTGCCCGGTGTGCCGACCATGTGGAAGGCCTGGCTGATGGGGCAGGTGAGCTTTGCGAATGTCTCGCTCGCCATCTCCGCCGGCTCACCGCTCACGGCGGAGCTTGCTGCGATGGCTCGTGAGAAGCGTGGCCTGGAGCTGCGAAACCTCTACGGCACGAGCGAGTGCGGGGCGATCTCGTGCGATGGCGAGCTGCTGCCCGGCATTGAGGCGCAAAACGGGCTGGAAGGTCGTTTGATCATCGAAAGCAGTTCGGTGGGCCTCGGCTACGATGAGACCTTGAAGGGCGAGATTTTTGGCAACGGCCGCTTTTTGACCAGTGATTCCGTTTCGCTCGAAAATGGCCATTTGAGCTTCGAGCGAAGCCTCGGACGCGGCATCAATGTGGCGGGCCGAAAACTCAGCCCGGATGAAATCGCGGCCAAAATCCGCAAGGCAGGTGATCTGGCCTCGGTGGAGGTCTTTGGAGCGCCCAGTCGCGATCCCGAGCGCTGCCAGGACATCGTCGCCCGCGTGCCGCTACCTCAGGCGGAAATCACCGTGGCCTTCAAAACAAAATTGTGCGCCGTGCTTGCACCCTGGGAGGTTCCGCGCAGGTGGATCGGCGACGCATGAAGCTCGAATGCCCGCCCGAAGAAGTGAAACGCATCGCCGCGCTCTGCACGACGCGGTGGCATCGCGACTACACGCGGATCAAGCTGCGCTCCGATCCCGTCTATGCGGCCGCCTTGCGTGAGATCATCGGCACGCATCTTCCGGTGCTCGATATTGGCTGTGGCATCGGCCTGCTGGCGATGTACCTCCGCGGTGCGGGTTACCACGCTCCGGTGACCGGTTTCGACTACGACGCCGAAAAGATCAAAGCCGCCCGTCTCATGGCTGAGCGCAGCGGTTTCATTGATTTGAGCTATGCCGCAGGTGATGCACGGCGTGACATGCCCGATTTCAGCGGTCATGTGATCATTCTCGACATCCTGCAATTCTTCACGCCCGCCGAACAAGATGCGCTGCTGGCTCTCGCGGCCTCCCGCGTGGCTGCTGGCGGTAAATTGATCATCCGCAGCGGCCTTCGCGAGGCCACTTGGCGGCATCGCGTGACCATTCTCGGGGATTGGATCGCCAAGGTCACCTTCTGGATGAAAGCCGCGCCCGTGTGTTATCCGACTCGTGAGCAGTTTGAACGCGTTTTGACCCAGCAGGGCCTCCAAGTTCTTCTTGAACCGATGTGGGGCGGCACGCCGTTCAATAACTACCTCATCGTGGCCGAAAGGCGGGCTTGAGCGGATTCGAGGGCGTGGTAGCATTCCGCCATGTCCGCCACGGCAGCAATCCGCCCACCACGAGAAGACTTCGTGCTCATTCCGAGGTCGAAAGGTGGCATTCCTGCGTTGGAACAGGGGGACAGGCTTTCACGCCAGGAGTTTCACAGGCGCTACGAGGCCATGACGAATGTCAAAAAAGCCGAATTGATCGAAGGAGTCGTCAATATGCCCTCACCCGCCAAACTCAAAAAGCACGGTAAGCCGCAAAGCGCGATGGCAGGCTGGATCGTGAACTATGCCGCGCAGCATCCGAAGACCGAGGCGGCTGACAACGCCACGGTGATGCTCGATTTTGACAATGAATACCAGCCTGATCTGTTGCTGCGCATTCTGCCGGAGCATGGCGGCCAGTCGAGGACGACGGCGGATGACTATGTGGAAGGCGCTCCCGAGCTGGCGGTCGAAATCGCTTCCTCAAGCGCTGGATACGATCTTCATGCCAAAAAGAACGCGTATCGCCGGAATGGCGTGCGCGAGTATCTCGTGTGGATCACGCGGGAGAACCGCATCGTGTGGTGGAAGCTCGTCGAGGGAGAGTTTATCGAGATCGAGCCGGACTCTGAGGGCCTGCTGAAAAGCAGTGTGTTCCCCGGATTGTGGTTGGATGCTGAGGCGATGATCGAAGGCGATCTGGCGAGGGTTCTATCGAGGCTTCAGGATGGAATGCGTTCGGCAGCATAGTCCGCGAGCATTTCAGCCACTCTCTCCGCCACCTCGATGCAAACGGGTGTGCCTTCGTGGATCAGCACGATGCCGTCTGGCGTGAGCTTGCGGCGGATGCGGCTGACGATGGAATCGGTGTTCGTGAGTGTGCCGTCGAAGCCGCGGGCGGTCCACATGAGGGTCTCCAGGCCGATGGCGCGGGCGGTGAGGACACAGAAGGCGTTGTGATGGCCGGCGGGCGGGCGAAACCAGCGTGGCGGATGCTCCGGGGCGATGCGGGTGAGCGTTTCTTGGCATCGGGCGATCTCGTCCCACATGCGAGGCGGCCTGAGCGTCCAAAACGTGGTGTCGGGATGGGTCTGCGTGTGGTTGGCGATCTCGTGGCCACGGCGCAGGATGTCGTGAACGAGGTGCGGGTATTGCTCCGCACGGTCGCCGATGAGAAAGAAGATGGCCTTGAGGCCGTGGCGGTCGAGGATGTTGAGAATGGCGGGCGTGTGCTCGGGATGCGGGCCGTCGTCGATGGTGAGTAGCGGCGCCAGGCTGCCGGGTGGCTGGCGTTTCACCAAGGGGCCAAAGAGCGAGCAGCGCGGCACGAGGGTGCCGATGGTGATGGTGGCAAAAGCGGTACAAAACACCAATGCCGCCCACGGCCACTGCCCCAGGCTGGTGAGCACGATGCAGAGCATGGCGGGTAGCAACGTGAGAACGAAGCGCACATTGGCGCGGCGCAGGCAATGGGCGCGTGATCGCTCGGAGCTCATGCGCCCACCTTGGTGACGAGTGGTTCAAACACAAACCACTGATCCCAATGCCGCTGAAGAAAGTCATGCAGGATGGCGCCCCATTTCGGAGCGAGTTGGGCGCATTTCTGCCTGCCGCCGCCGTTGTGGAAGGGCTCACCGATCTCGATGCAGTAGCGCAGGCGGCCTAGGCGCTTCAAAAATACTGGGTAGCATGGTGCACCGGTCACTTCGGCGAGCACGAGCGGGCCGCGCGGGATTTCGTAGCTCAGCCCGCCCACCTCCACATGCGTAGGGGCCACATCACCCATCACGCGGTCGCCCTGCACGCAGACGACCTCACCGGCGTTGAGCATGCGGATGAGCTCCATGCCGAGGTGGGAGCCGGGGCTGTTGTAATGGATACGCAGCAGCGGCTGCTTGTGCTCCTGCTCGCGGAGTTCCTTCTCACGTAGCTTTTGCAAGTCAGCCGTCATCTCAGGCATGCGGACGGTGTGAATCAGACGCCCGAACTTGCTCGCGAAGAGCGACGCGCCGATGTCATAGTTGCCGCTGTGGACGGTGAAAACGAGCGCTCCACCCGGCTCGGCACGCAGTTTTTCGAAGTGACCCATGCCATCCACCTCCCAGGCCACTTCTTTGCCGAAGTAGAGGTGCCAGAGGCGGTCGAGGTAGGTCAGGGCGAACTGCAAAAGGACGCGGTAGCCCGCCATGCAACTGCTCCCGGCTCCGCCGGGCACGAGAGCGGTCAAATTTTGCCTCAGGGCCTCCCGCTGCGGCACGGCCAGCACATAAATGACCAGCGTGATCGGGTAGGTGAGCGCCGTGATGAGCCACATCGGCAGCCAGCGCATCGACACCAAAACGATCTTTGTCCACATCGCCCCGTGCAGGCCATGACGCGATGCCTGGGAAGGCACGGGTGGCTGGTGGGTTGCAGAATCGGTGGAAGGCATTACTAGATGTCTTGCGTGGGAACGATCAGACCACTTTTTCGGCCCATCCGCCTTCGACGACAACTTCCTTTTTCACTTCATGAAATCTCCTGCCGCCGAATACGATGTCGTCATCATGGGCGGTGCCTTCTCGGGCTCCGCCGCCGGGATCTTGTTGAAGCGTGAGCACCCGGAGCTCAAAGTGCTCGTCGTGGAGCGCACCACGCACTTCAACCGCAAGGTGGGTGAGAGCACCTCCGAGGTGGCCGGCTGCTTCCTCACCCGCGTTTTGCATCAGGGAAACTACCTCACCGGCCGCCAGTACATGAAGCACGGTCTGCGCCTGTGGTTCTGCAAATCGCCCACGGACTCCGTCTGCGACCTCACGGAGATCGGCCCCACCTTCCAGTCCCGCCTGCCCACCTACCAGCTCGACCGCGAATTGCTCGACGAGCATCTGCTGGAGGAGGCGCAAATGTATGGCTGCGAGCTGATGCGCCCCGCCACCATCAAAACGATCTCGCTTTCTGAAGACAGCACGCCTCATACGCTCGAGATCATGCCGCTGGAAGGCCAGATGCGCACCGTGACCTCCCGCTGGGTGCTCGATGCCTCCGGCAAGGCCGCTGTGCTCGCCAAAAAGATGGGCATGCTGCGCAGTTTTGCCGAGGAACATCCCACCTCCTCGATCTGGTGCCGTTTCACGAACGTCAACGACCTCGATAGTTTCAAGAGCCGTCGCATGCATCCCGGCCTCACCATGGGTGTGAAGGCCAACCGCACCTCCGCCACGAACCACCTGATGGGCCACGGCTGGTGGAGCTGGATCATTCCTTTGCCCGATGGCAGCTTCAGCGCCGGTGTCACCTGGGATCGCCGCATTTACAATCCGCCGGAAGGCCCCAATCCCCTCGCCCGCCTCCAGTCGCATCTGCTCACGCACCCCGTCGGCAGGCTCATGTTTGAAAATGCCGTCCCCGATGAGGACGATGTCTTTTCCTACAAGAACCTCATCTACCGCTCCGATCGCATCGCGGGGAATCGCTGGGTCATCGTCGGCGATGCCGCTGGCTTCATGGACCCGCTCTACAGCCACGGCCTCGATTTCTGCGCCCACACCGTTTCCGCCGCCACGGAGATGATCCTCCGCGAGGTGAAAGGCGAGTGCGTGAAGGAAACCGTCGATTATCTCAACCTCGCCTACCCGCGTGCCTGGCGCACCTGGTTCGATGCTCTCTACAAAGAGAAGTACTTTTACCTCGGCGATGCCGAGCTCATGCACGCCGCCTTCCTCATGGATCTCGGTGCTTATTTCATCGGCCCTGTGCGCGGCGTTTACATGAACCCGAAGGAGGAATGGAAACAGATGCCTTACAACGGCACCGCAGGCGCTCTCTTCGGTCGCTTCATGGCCTTCTACAATCGCCGCCTCGCCCACCTCGGCCGCGAGCGCATCCGCAAAGGCATCTACGGCATGAAAAACCACGGCCACTTCTGGTCGCCACGCTTTAGCTTCTCGCCGGATCCCAGCGCCCTGCGCCTCCTCTGGGATGGCGTTAAAATCTGGCTGAAGGCCGAGATCACCACCGCGCTCGCTTCATCGCGTGCCGCCGTGGCGGAGCCGATGATGAAGCCAGTCATGGCAGAGGCTTGAAAGCGCTTTATTTGCCCGCCTTGAACGAATGCGCCCTGAAGCCCGCAGGTACCTGCAGCTTGAAGGTCTCGTCGGAAATCCGTGCCACATAGAAGCCCTCCTTCATCGCCTTCTTCGCCACCTCCTGGGAGATGTCCACCGCCGCGATGATGCCGAAGAGGTCCTTGTCACGGTGCTCCGGGTAAAACTTCGGAAAGTCCTTCATGATTCGCTTGAGCTGCTCGATGGCTTCCATCTTCGCGTGGCTTTTCACCTCCACGACCACGGCTTGGTTTCGCTTCCCGTTATTGTAGGCAAAAACGTCCAGTTCCATGGACTCGCCGCCTTTGAGCCGCGTCGCACGTGGAGCGATGAACTCCATGTGAAACTTGTCCTGAAGCAGCTTGGTCATCGAAGGAAGCGCCATTCCCTCGGTGTAGCTGCCCCATTTGTTGTTCAACGCGCCGATCTGCTGCTGGGTAGCAGCCACGATGCGGGAGGTTTCGGCTACGATTCTTCTGAGTTCGGCGTCGGTCATGGGTTGATTCTAGTGCGGGCCTCCGCCATTTCCAGCCACAAAACCGGCTCAGCATGCTGCCATCCCTCAACCAGCTCAAACTTCCCGATCCCTGGCAGCACCAGGCGGTGAGTCTGTTGCGAGAGGGCACGGATGTCGTCGTGAGCGCCCCCACCGGGGCAGGGAAGACCTACATCTTCGAGCTGCTGCATCAGGGCCGTCATCTGCAAGGTCAGGCCATTTACACCGTGCCCACGCGGGCGCTGGCGAATGACAAATACGCCGAGTGGAAAGACGCGAAGTGGAATGTCGGCATCGCCACCGGCGACATCGCGGAGAATGTGAATGCGCCCGTCGTGGTGGCGACGCTGGAGACACAGCTTGAGCGTCTCGTGCGCGGCGAAGGCCCGGCTCTGCTCGTGATCGACGAATACCAAATGATCTCCGATCACGCTCGCGGAGCGAACTACGAGGCTGCCATCGCTCTCGCGCCCGCGAACACACGCTTGCTGCTGCTCAGCGGCTCCGTGGCCAACCCGGAGGATGTCGTGGTGTGGATGCGCACGCTAAACCGCAAAGCCGAAGTCGTTTTGACGAAGGAACGCCCGGTGCCCCTCGAAGAAGCGCCGATGGAGGCGCTGCCGCAGCGTCAGAAGCAGTTCGAGAACTACTGGCCGCGTTTCGCTGCGGCGGTGATGCTCGCCGATCTCGCCCCACTGCTCATCTTTGCACCGCGACGCAAGGAAGCGGAGTCCATCGCACGACGTCTCGCCGCCGATCTGCCGATGGGAGATCCGCTGGACCTCACACCGGAGCAGCGGGCCGTGTGTGGCAAGGACCTCGCCACGCTCATCGAGCGTCGCATCGCCTTCCATCACAGTGGCCTTTCGTATGGCGCACGAGCCGGTGTGATCGAACCGCTCGCCAAAGCCGGCCAGCTTCGCGTCATCGTGGCCACGATGGGACTCGCGGCGGGCATCAATTTCTCCGTGCGCAGCGTTCACGTCGCCGGCACGACCTTCCATGATGGTCGCAGCGAGCATAAACTCGCGCCGGATGAGCTGTTGCAGATGTATGGCCGTGCCGGGCGACGCGGCCTGGATGATAAAGGCCATGTCATCACCAGCCGCGACAGCCCTTCGATCTTCGATGCGAGACCTGCGAGGCTTCATCGCAGCGCCTTGCTGGCTTGGCCGATCTTTTTGCGTGTGATGAAGCACGCCGCCCTGAAGCAAGAAAACCCCTTCGAAGCCGCCAACCGCTTCGCCGAACGTCTTTTCGCCAAAGTACCTCCGCTGCTCGGTTTGGAAGAAAACGTCTCCCACATGCCTCCCGAAGCCGAAAAGGCTCTTTTCGGCCTCGAAGCCACCGAGAAGCAGATTGTGAGCTCCACCGGCGAATGGGAACGCAAGCATCAACACGCCCTCCAACGCATGCCGCTAAGCCGCGTGCATGCCACGCTCACCGTTCCGGCCTTCGCCGCCAAGTTTGCGCATGGCATCGGTCGCGTGGGAAAAATCCGGCGGCCCGCTTCGGACGTCCGAGTTGCCGCAGAGGGGCAGAGGAGCGGAGGACGCAGAGATTTTGAGGCTGAAAAAAACTCTGCCTCCTCTGCCTCTTTGCCCCTCTGCGGCAAAAACGAGACACCCTTCGTCACCTATGGCGTCGAGATCAGCCTCGGCACACCCGATGGAGAACTAATCAAGCCCACGAAGTCCATCCGCCGCCTGCTCAAACTACCTCGCCAAGCGGAGACCATCCCGCTGGAGGAAATCACCGTGCTGCATGCCGGTGAACTCGCGAAAGCCATCCTCGCGAATGTCGAGGAGGTCCTTCAAGATGTCGCGCCGGAATTCATCGGCACGGTGGTAAAGGAGAACCTCGTGTTTGCCTGCTTCGATCTCGCGCCGGTGGAGGTCATGGCCTACGAGGACAGTCATGGAAAACGGCTCTTCCATCCGCAGGAGCGCAGCATCGTGGTCAAAAACGAAACGGGCATCCACTCGCAGACCTCCACCACGGATCGTGAGCCGCGTTCTGGCTCGCCGATTCATGCGTGGCGCACGCTCGGCCTCATCGATGCCGATGGCGTGCCGACCCGGCGCGGCGAGATCTTCAGCTTCTTCCAGCATGGCGAGGGACTGGCTGTCGTGGCCGCGTTGGAGGATGAAAGCTATCCCGCCGATGATCTCGTGCATCATCTGGCGAATCTACGTAGCGGCTCGAAATTCGATCTGCCTCTCGATTGCGGCTCGGAGCGGCTCGCGGCCGTGTGTCGCGGCACTTTCGGCTTCGTCAATCACCACGGTTACCTCGAAAACGGCCTGCCAGTCGATTACGGCGAAGGCGCGGCCGAGCTTCTCGATGCTATGCTGCATCCCGAGAGGTCCGGCGCGGCCGAGATGAAGACTGGAATTGCCGAGGGCGACATCTCACGAGCCTACGTCGAATGGCTCAGCCTGCTGCGGCACGTCATGCATGCGCCGGATCATCCGTGGAAACGCTGGATGGCGCTCAAAGAAGCCGCGAAAGCCGTCTTGAAACATCACACCAAGACCCTGCGCCATTTCTTCCATCTCGACCTGCCGCCTCTGACGAACAAGCAGAAGCACGGCAAGACGCGCCACTACTTGATGCTGCGCTGATCGCCGCGTGCCAGCAGCGTGACGATGAGGATGAAGAAGCACATCACCACCGAGAAGAGCGGGAACTGCAAGGCGGGCGGCAGGCTGTAAACCAGCGCGAGAGTGGGAATCCACACCAGCCAGTTCGTCACCATCACCGTGGGGCAGGTGCGCATCCAAAACTCCCGCGTGAGCGAGGCCCGCGTGCGTGCCCAGGAGCCGCCCATGTCCACCCAGCGCATGGCGATGAGCACGGTGGGCACAAACCACAGCGGACTCATCACAAACTGGTCCACCGCCACCTTCTTGATCAGGGTCGCCGCATCGTTGCCCGTGCCGAAAAGCCATCCCTGCACCTGGTAGAACCAATCGATCTCCATGCCGCGATACCCCCAAAACAGCGAAAGCAGCCCCACTCGCTTCCAGCGACCTTCCGCAGGCAGCGTGCCCATCCAAAGCTGCACCAGCGAGGGCAGCAGCACCGCCGCAAAGATCGTGGAACCGAGTGAAAAGGCATAGGCCCATTTCAGTTTGAACGCCCCCACCGCCTCCCATACTTCCGCGATGGCTGGCACCTGATAATAACTGCCCACCAGCGTGATGACGACGAGGTTGAGCGCGAGGCATGGCACGCGGTTCTCGCGGAAGACGGCGGCGATGCTCACAGGATGTCGTGCAGGTTGGCGCGGATCGTTTCGCTGATCGAATCGGTCGGCAGATCGTTCGCCTCGGTGCCAAACGGGTCTTCAATTTCTTCGGCGATGACTTCGATGCTCGCGAAGGCGTAAAAAATCAACGTCACCACTGGCACCGCCCAGTAGCTGTAGTCCAGCACAAAACCGATCGGCATGGTAAAGACATACAGGAAGATCACCTTCTTCAAAAACAGGCTGTAGGCATACGGGATGGGCGTCTTCTTGATGCGCTCGCAGGCTCCCAGGTTGTCGGCAAAGGATTGCAGCTCGGCATTGAGCACGATGAGCTGTTCGCCGGAGATCTCGCCGGAGGTGTACAGGCGGTTGATCTCGACGAAGAGGGCCTTCAGCACCTGATTGGGTACATGGCCGCCTTTGGCAAAGTAAGCCGCGCCATAGCCGCCCTCCACGGTGAGCTTTTTCACATCCACGCCTTTGCGCAGATGATCCTTCGAGGCGTGGATGAAGTTGTGGATGAGAGCACGGAACATCGCCCGCTGCTCCGTGGAGGCCTCCGGCAGGAAGGCGTTGAGCTTCAGCGCCAGGTTGCGTGAGTTGTTCACGAAGCTGCCCCAGAGTTTGCGCCCCTCCCACCAGCGTTCGTAGGCCGTGTTGGTGCGGAAGATGAGCAGCATCGAAAGCACAAAGCCGATCAGCGTGTGCACCACGGTCGTGTTGCGGAAGGTCACATGAAAGACCTCATTCTCCAGCCAGCCGATCAGCGCCGTGTAGAACGCCACGGCGATCATGCCGGGCAGCAGCACGCGGAAGGTATCGCTGCGGTGAAAGGCAAAAATGAGCTTCCACCAGTCCTTGGGATTGTAGGTGATCATGCGGCTTTGCTTTGCGGGAGGAGCGGCGCGGTGTCAAGAATTCCGCCCGTTCACCGCTTCCCGATTCATGGATGAGAAAGCCGCTCAAAGGCTCACGCATCTCGATGCGTCGGCACCGGTTTGCCGGGGCGGAAGTGCTCTTCGTGTTCCAACACGGCCTGCAGGCCGAAGAAACTGCTTCTGACCTGATCAAGAGCCGCTTTCACCGATTCCATCAGCGACGCCGGATCGGCCTCGGCACGGAGATTGATGATGAGCTGGCCGCCGGTAGTCGGTTCGTCGAGTTCCATGCCGAGTTCAGCGATGTAGTCGCTACGCACGAGATTGATGCTCGCCAGTTCGCCCGCGATACCGTCGTCGGGACTGAAGGTCATCTTGAAATGAGCGATCTCGACGCCGGCGACCTGCAAGCGCCCCTGCACATTCGTGGCGAGCTTTTTGAGGAAGGTGTTCGCGTCGAATTCGTCGTCCGATTTCAGTGTGACGGTGGCATTCAGCCAGCCGAGAAGGGCTTCACCATCGGCATAGACTTCGTAATCGACGGCCATGGGATTGCGCCGCGCCTGCTCATCGGTCATGAGGCTGGCGAAAAGCTCGGCGAGACCGGTTTCCTGACGTGGCGAGGCCGTAACGACCTTCGCGAGCGGGAATTCCTTCATCAAAACGGCCCGCAGCTCCTCGCGCTGGGGGTCGTCGATGAGATCGCTTTTGCTGATGACGATGATGTCGGCCTCCTCGAGCTGCTTTTTGAAGATGTAGGCCACCTTGGAGGAAAAGGTGCCGCCCTCATCGAGACCGAACACACGCCGCGCCCGCACTGGATCGACCAGCACGCTCAGCGGTGCGATGGTGAAGGCATCGCCATACATGCGGCGCAGCGGATACGTCACCGTGGCGACGAGGTCCGTGCAACTCCCCACCGGCTCCGCGATGAAGACATCCGGCTTGGAGTCAGCCGTGAGCTTGCTGGCCGCATCGACGAGCGTGTTAAAGCGGCAGCAGAAGCACCCGCCCGCGATTTCCTCCGTCGCATAGCCCTGCCCGCGCAGCAGCTTCGTATCCACGAGGCCACCCGCTTGATCATTCGTGATGAGGCCGACTTTGAGGCCCTGATCACTCAAATGCCGCGCCAACCGGCCGACGGTCGTCGTTTTGCCGGCTCCGAGGAAGCCGCCGATCATGATGTAGCGTGCGCGTTGGGACATGGGTCGTTTTTATTTGCCAGATGTGGCAAATAAACAAGCGCCAAGCACGCATCTTGCAGAAAATTCTTCCGCGCTGTATTCCCACGACATGCCCGCCCGCAAAACCTTCGACTGCCTCTGCGCCATGCGTGCTCTGGGCGAGCCGACCCGGCTGCGCCTCGTGCGCAAGCTCATCGCCGGGGCGAAGCCGGTGACCGAGCTGTGCGACGCACTCCACGTCACGCCCTACAACGTCTCCAAGCACCTCCGCGTCCTCAAAGAAGCCGGCCTGCTCGAAGTGGAAAAACAAGGCCAGCAGCGCATCTACGCCCTCGCCACCGCCTTCCGCGAAAAGCTCTCGAACAACGCCAAAACCCTCGACCTCGGCTGCTGCCAGTTTCATTTCGACAAGCTGCCAGAGTAGCGAAAGGCGATATTCATACGTCGAAAACGATGTCGTATGGAAAACATCGGATTAAACCTCCAAAGCGGCTTCCAGTGACCGCCCGACCTTTTACCTCCCCCATGCTTTCCATCCTCTCCAAAGCCCTATTCTGGCGTCTCGTGGTCATCGTGTGGAGCGCTGTGCTCTACATGCTCTCCGCGCAGCCGGGCATCGCGCTTCCCGGCGGCTTTCCGGGCATCGACAAAGTCGAGCATGCCACCTACTTCACGCTGGGCGGGATGTGCTTTCTGCTGGGGTTGCGGCTCGCTGGCCTCGCGCAGGGCAAGACGGCCGCCATCGTGCTCGCGGTGCTGTTTTGCTCTCTCGTGGGCGTTTTGGACGAGTGGCATCAAACCTTCACGCCTGGCCGCAGCGGCAATGATGTCTGGGACTGGCTGGCGGACACACTTGGCGGCTTTTTGGGTGCCCACGCCGCGTTTTGGGTGGAGAAGAAGCTTACTTCTGCGTCCACCAAAGGATCAGGGCGGTGAGGAAGACGTTCGCGAGGGCGAGCTCGAAGAAAATTTTCCAACCGAGCGCCATGAGCTGGTCAAAGCGGAAGCGCGGAAGCGTCCAGCGGATGGCGATGAAGAAGAGGATGAAGGCGAAGACCTTGGCGAAGAAGGTGGCGATGTGCAGCAGACCGAGCCACCAGGGGGTGTTTCCTGCTTCAAAGGCCAGGCCGAGATAGGGCGCGAAGGGAATGCTCCAGCCGCCGAGGAAGAGCGTCACAGCCATGCCGGAGCCGATGATCATGGCGGCATACTCACCCATGAAGAAGAGGGCGAATTTCATCGAGCTGTACTCGGTGTGATAACCGGCGACGAGTTCGGTCTCGCACTCCGCGAGGTCGAAGGGTAGGCGGTTCGTCTCGGCAAACATGGAGACGGTGAAGATGCAAAAGCTGATGACGATGGGGATCATGAGCGCCCAGCGCTGGAAGCTGAGGCCCTCGCCCCAGAAGGGCAGCAGGAGCCAGCCGTTCGCGTCCTGGTAGGCGGCCATCTTGCCGAGATTCAGATCGCCGAAGATCATGAAGACAGGGATGATCGAGAGGCCGAGGGAGATCTCATACGAGATCATCTGGGCGCTAGAGCGCACCCCGCCGAGGAAGGGGTATTTGGAGTTCGATGCCCATCCGGCGAGCACGATGCCATACACGCCGATGGAGGCGATGGCGAAGGTGAAGAGCGGCCCGACGCTGAGATCAGCGATGACGAGCTTCACCGGCTCGGTAAAGCCGCTGCCGCCGAAAATCGAGGTCACGATGGGATTGAGGAAGCTCAGATCGATCTCGCTGCCGAAGGGCAACACCGCGCAGGTGAGCAGGGCGGGCACCACGACGAGGCAGGGAGCCATCCAGTAGTAAACCTTTCGCACATGGGCAGGCACGAAGTCCTCCTTCAGGATGAACTTCAATCCATCCGCCGCCGCTTGGGCGAGTCCACCGATACCGAGGGGCTGCCAGTCCTTCTTGAAGCCGAAGAGCGTGAGTGGCACGCCGACGCGGTTCGGACCCACGCGGTCCTGGATCACGGCAGACAGACGACGCTCGAAATACACCGAGATCGACACAAGCGGCAGAATGACCAGAAAGCAGAGGAAAACGATCTTCCCGACCGAGACGGCGAGGGAGAGCAGGTCAATGGCAGCAAAGGGCAGCGAGGGGGTCATCTGGGGCCGATTATCCGGTCGAGGGAGGGAGGGGCAACCCGATTTTGTGAAAAATTTCACAAAGTCGCCTTCGAGGCATCGCCAGACAGACGAAATCGCCTCGGTCAAAGACAACCAAGGAAAATCGGTTCATCCGGGAAGTTGGCGACTTCTCCGGGCGGCAGATTGTTCAACGTCCCCTCACCTAACCTCTCCCCGGACCATGCCGTGCAGTCATCGGCTACCGCTCGCGGGGAGAGGGACCGGAATGCCCGCGTCAGCTTCTGCCCAGTGAATGTAAAGCAGCCAAAAATCAGCCCGCGCACTTTTCAGTCCCTCTCCCCGCTGGGCGTATCCGCCTGCTTTTTGGGAGGATGGCGGGGAGAGGTTAGGTGAGGGGCGCCGCCAGAAGACCATGATCGAGGAATGCATCAATTTTCCGGATGAGTCGGAAAGGAGCTTTGAGGCATTCCTTGGTTATTTCACGGCATGCTTACTTCAAACACGCCGCGATGAAGGCGGCGATGTCAGCGTGCATCTTTTTCATGTCCGGCTGATTGGTGTACATCATGTGGCCGGCGTCGTATTCGGCGGTGTGGATGTTTTTCTGAAGCTCGGCCGGGATGGCGAGGTGGCGGAGGCTGTGGACCATGTTGTCCGGCGGAGTCACGAGATCGGCCCAGCCCATCAAGGTGAGCACATGGAGGTGAGGATTGCCCTTCATGGCCTTGGCGAGGTCGTGGTTCACGCTGGTGTAGTGATTGCCTTCGCCGTGATTCCAGCCGGGCTGGGGCTTCAGTGCCTCGTAGGGTAGATCACGCTCAAATTTCAGCTCCTCGCGCAGGTAGGCATTCATGCTGGCCGCCGCGATGCCGCCGACGACGTTCATGAAGGGATCGATCTCGGGAAAATTCTCCGAGACATCGGCATCGCGGCCGGTGACGCGGGCATCGTAGGCACCGAGCACGAGTCCCTGATCCCGCAGCAAGTGCTCGCGGAAAAGTCCGCCGCTGATGAGCATGTTGTGGTCGTCGATGAGCTTCTCCGGCAGGCCGGTGAGGCGGGCGAGCTTCTTCACCACCGTGGCACGTTCAGCTTTGGGCAAGGCATGCGCCATGTGCAGGGCGTGCGAGTAGTCGCGATACACAAAGTCACGCGCCTCGGCGATGGCCTTGTCACGCGGGGCGTTTTGGAGATCGGCAGGCAGGCGCTTGTGGTAATGCGCCACGGCCGCGAGGGCGGGCACCAGCACCATGTTTGGCAGGTCATTGATGGTCGTGCCGATGAGCGTGTCGTAGTCCAGCAGGCCGGAGACGATGATCAGACCATTTAAATAGATGCGATGACGGGACGCGAGATGCTCCGCCAGACCGCCGCCGCGAATGCCGCCGTAGCTTTCACCGGCGAGGAACTTCGGCGAGGACCAGCGCTTCTCGCGGGTGATCCACAGTCGGATGAATTCAGCCACCGCGGTGATGTCCTCCTTCACGCCGAGGAATTCATTCACCTTCTGCGGATCGGTGGCCGTGCTGAAGCCGGTATTCACCGGGTCGATGAAGACGAGATCCGTATCACTCAGCAGGGAGAATTCATTTGGCACGAGACCGCCCGGCGGCTTCGGCGGCGTGAGCCCATCCGCAGGCAAATCCACCCGCCGCGGCCCGAAGGCCCCGAGATGCAGCCACACGCTGCTGCTGCCGGGGCCGCCATTGAAGCAAAACGTCACCGGGCGTGTCTTCGCATCCGCGCCTTCCTTCGTGTAGGCGATGTGAAACACCTGCGCCGAGGGGTTGCCATCCGCTTTCAGGATCGGCAGCATCGCTGCCGTGGCTTTGTACTTCACTTCCTTGCCGCCAATGGTCACGGAGCCATGCGTGACAGACGATTCTTCCTTTTTGTCGTCCTTCTTTGGCTCCTCCTTTTTCTCGGCGGGCTTCGCCTCGGGCTTGGGCGGATCTTTTTTGGCTTCATCGGCTAGGGCGACAAGGCTGCATGATAGAGCAAATAGGACGGGTAGGCTGGAGCGGAACATCCCGCCAAGCTACGCGAAGACCGAATGAGGCGTCAACCGGCATAGAGGTGGATTTGGCGTCTCAGGTCATGCCAAAATCCCCGTTGCTACCTCGCCGCCCACGTTCGTGAGGCGGAAATTCCGGCCGCCGTGGTTGTAGGTGAGCTTCGTGTGGTCGAGGCCGAGGAGGTGCAGCATCGTCGCGTGCCAATCGTGGATGTGCATGCGGTTCTCCACAGCGCGGTAGCCGATCTCATCGGTGGAGCCGTAGCGCAGGCCGCCTTTTACACCGCCGCCAGCCATCCAGATGCTGTAGCCTTTGTGATTGTGATCACGACCGTCGCCACTCTGCGCATACGGCGTGCGGCCAAATTCGCCTGCCCAGACCACCAGCGTATCCTTGAGCATGCCGCGTGCTTTCAGATCGGTCAAAAGCGCCGCGATGGGCTGATCGGTGGCGGCACAATTCGTCGCGAGTTGCTCACGCAGGCGATTGTGATGATCCCAGTTCCCCGGCGAGGCGATCTCGATGAAGCGCACGCCCGCCTCCGCCAAACGTCGCGCCATTAGGCACTGCCGCGCAAATTGATCTTTGCCCACGCCGATGCCGTAGAGCTGGCGGATGTGCTCCGGCTCGCCGCGCAGGTCCAGCACATCGGGCACCTCGCTCTGCATGCGGAAGGCCAGCTCAAAGGATTCGATCGCCCCTTCGATCTCGGGGTGATGGCCGTCACGCGCCATCTTCCGTTCATTCAGGCCGCGAATGAGATCGATCTGCGCACGTTGAAGATCACGCGGCACATTCTTGTTCTCGATGTTCTTCATCGGCGGTCCTGGGGCCACGTCCTTGTTCAAAAGCGCCGCGTAGAGGTCCGGGAGCTGCGATCCGCCGATCTTCGTGCCTTGGCAGATCGCGGGCAGGAACGCGCTGCCGTAGTTCTGCGCCCCACCGTTGTCCGCCGGTGGATTTAGCGTGATGAAGCCGGGCAAATTTTCATTCTCTGTGCCAAGCCCGTACAGCGTCCAAGCGCCGATGGAGGGCCGCACAAACTGAAACGAGCCTGTGTGCATCTGCCCAAAGGCCTGCGCATGATTCGGCAGATCCGTGTGCATCGAGTTGATGATGCAAAGTTCGTCCGCGTGCTTCGCGAGGTGCGGATAAAGGCTGGTGATCCATTGGCCGGATTGACCATGCTGACGCAGCTCATGCACGGGGGCATACAGCTTCGCTCCCGCTGAGTCACGGCCAAGGTCCGCTGTCTTGCCATCGCGCTTTGTCAGCTCTGGCTTGTAGTCAAAAAGGTCCACATGGGACGGGCCGCCGCGCATGGTGAGGAAGATCACCCGCTTTGCCCGAGCGGCCAAATGCGGTGTCTTCGATGCCAGCCCACCCTTCGCCTGAGCCAACGCCGAAAACGCCAGCCAGCCGATGCCGGAGGAGGTGGTTTGGAGGAAGTGGCGGCGTGCGTTCATGTTCGTCGTTCGGCCTTTAGGCCGTCGGGTTGTTGTTACGTGTGCTTTTCATCAAAGATGGGCGGGCTGAAGCCCGAACTACGAACTTAATCAGAAAAACGAAACTCCGCGCTGCAAAGCAGGGATTGGCAAAAGGCGGTAAAGAGCTTCGATTCGTCGGCGTGAGGGGTTTGGAGAAATTTCTCGGCTAGAGCCACTTCGTGCGCGTCCGGGCTGCGGTTGAAGCAAAGCTCGAAAGCCTGCTCAACTCGATTTGGAGCCTTCTCGATGCGTCTCGCGAGTGCAGCGGCCATTTCCTGCACAAAGGGACCATTGAGCAGGTACAGGCCTTGCAGCGGCACATTGGTCACATCGCGGTCACCGGTGACGAGGTTTGGATTGGCCACGTCGAACTGCTCCAGCACATCGGGAAGGTGATCACGGATCACCGGTAGGTAAATCGAGCGACGGTGGGAGCCATCGAGGTCCTTTGGCAGCTTGTTGTTGAAGTCGATGAGGGAGACGGATTGCCCATCCAGCTCCGCCGCGAGTGATCCGGGACGGCGTGAGGTGTCAAGCAAACCGGAAACGGCCAGCATGGAATCGCGAATGACCTCGGCATCGAGTCGGCGCTTGTTGGTGTGCGAGAGTAGGCGGTTGTCGGGATCTTTGTAGAACGGGTTTTCCAACCCGTTCGCTGAACGACTTGGAAAACTCGTTCTACGATACGTCTCCGACATCAAGATCTCCTTGATCAGGTTCTTCACCGACCAGCCGCCATCCATGAACTTCACGGCGAGGTAATCCAGCAACTCCCGGTGACTCGGAGCTTCACCGGTGACGCCGAAGTCATCCATCGTTCGCACCAAGCCCGCGCCGAAAAGATGCCGCCAGATGCGATTCACCATCACGCGGGCGGTGAGCGGGTTTTGCCGACTGGTGAGCCATCTCGCCAGTTCGAGGCGTCCGCTTTGATCCTTCGGCAGGCTCATTTCGATACCCAGGAGCTTTGGAAAGCGCCTCGGAACCGTGTCACGCGGCTGCGTTAGCTCACCGCGTTCGTAGAGCGGTGAATCGACGATCTTCGTATCCTTCACGCCCATGCAGAGTGGGAGAGCGCGGCCTTTGTCATCTACCGCTTCGAGAGCGCCCTCCACACCACCACGCGTCCACAGGATACGCAGCGCATTGGTGAGCAGCTTATGGAACTCGCTGCTGATGTCCCGCTTCTCAGCCTGGGCTTTGGCGATGTAGGCCTGCTGTTCTTTTTCGTCGGCGTTGAGTTTAGCCAGATCGGCCTGGAGCTGCTTCACACGAGACTCAGGCAGTGATTTGCCAACGATCGTCTGGCTGGGTAGCTCAGGAAGGCGGATGAGGTGGCCGTGGTTGCCGTTTTCACTGTCGATCCAGTTGCCGTAGAAGGTTTGCGTGCTCTTGAAGATGCCCACGAGGCCGTAGTAGTCCTCCATGGAGAAGGGATCAGTCTTGTGATCATGACAGCGAGCACAGGCGATGCTGCTGGCGAGCACCGCACGAGTCACCGCATCGAGCTGCTTGTCCGCCACATCGGCGGCGAACTGCGCGGGGTTCATTTCGTTGAGCCCCTTCGCCCCGATGGCGAGGAAGCCAGTGGCGATGAGCAGTCGTGCTCGCTCGGCGTCATCCTTGGCGGGCAAAAGATCACCGGCGAGCTGCTCGGTGATGAAGCGGTCATACGGCACGTCGGCATTGACGGCGTCGATGACGTAGTCGCGATAGCGCCACGCATGCGGGAAGGTCAGGTTTGACTCACGGCCATTCGATTCGGCATAGCGGGCCACATCCAGCCAGTGGCGGCCCCAGCGTTCACCGAAGCGTGGACTTTGGAGGAGGCGGTCGATGTAGGATGGATCGGTCGGATCGGACTGATCTGACGGATCAGGAGGGAGGCCGAGAAGATCGAAATGAAGCCTTCTTCGCAGCACCCGAGCCTCCGCAGGAGCTGCGGGCTGCAATCCGGCTGCCGTGAGCTTTTCACGAATGAAGCCGTCGATGCTGCCTGAAGCCTGCACGGGCAGTTGGTGGCTCCAATGCGGCTCCTTCGCGCTGGCGAGCGTGATGCAGCAGCAAAAGAGCAGGGCTGTTTTCATGCGAGGATGGGCCGGAGGACGTCACCATACACATCCGTGAGACGGAAGTCACGCCCCGCGTAGCGGTAAGTCAGCTCCTCATGGTTGATGCCCATGAGATGAAGGATCGTCGCATGCAGATCATGCACGCTGGTGGGGTTTTCCTGAGCGGCGAAGCCGAACTCATCGGTGCTGCCATGCACGGTGCCGCCCTTGATGCCGCCGCCCGCCATCCACATGCTAAAGCCGTAGTGATTGTGATCGCGGCCCAGTTTGGATTTGCCGCCACTGAGTTCCACCGTGGGCGTGCGGCCGAATTCACCACCCCAGATGACCAGCGTGTCCTCCAGCATGCCGCGTTGTTTGAGATCACTCAAAAGCGCCGCGATGGGCTGGTCGATGTCGTTCGAGAGCTTGCGGTGATTTGTTTCGATGTTGTCGTGGTTGTCCCAGGGCTGCCCCGCGCCATGCCAGAGCTGCACCATGCGCACACCGCGCTCCAGGAGACGCCTCGCGATGAGCGTCTGGCGTGCGTGAACGCCCTGACCGTAGAGCTTTCGGATGTGCTCAGGCTCTTTCGTGACATCAAACGCGTCCGCCGCCTCGATCTGCATCCGAAAGGCTAGCTCGAAGCTCTGAATGCGAGCCTCCAACCGTGAATCACTGCGCTCCGCCTTGTGCGCTGCATTGATCCGACGCAGCAGCTCGAGCTGGCGAAGCTGCACGCTCGTGTCCGCATGCGGGCTGCGGATGTTTTCGATCAGGCGATCCACCGTCTCGTGCTTCGAATCGACATACGTCCCCTGAAACGCCCCCGGCAAAAACGCCGATTGCCAATTCTCCGCGCCTTTGATCGGCATGCCGCCGGGGCACATCGCGATGAAGCCCGGCAGGTTCTCGTTCGCACTGCCGAGGCCATACGTCAGCCAGGCACCCATGCTCGGGCGAGCTTGGATCGAATCCCCGCAGTTCATGAGCATCAGGGATGGCTCGTGGTTCGGCACCTGCGCCTGCATCGAGCGGATCACCGCGATGTCGTCGATGTGTGCCGCCGTTTTCGCGAAAAGCTCGCTCACCTCGATCCCACTCTGCCCATAGCGCTGAAACGTGAACGGCGAAGGAAACGCCGCGCCCGTCTTCCGCTCCGTGATGCGATGACTCGGCACTGGCTTCCCCGCGTAGCGTGCCAGCGCCGGCTTCGGATCAAACGTATCCACATGCGACGGCCCGCCATTGAGGAAGAAATGAATCACTCGCTTCGCCTTCGGTGCGAAGTGCGGCTTTGCAGCCTGCAAGTCCGCCAAACCCAGCGCCGCCAGTCCCATACCGGAGCGGCGCAGGAAATCTCGGCGGGTGAGAGGGAGTGGCATGGTATCCATGATACGGCCTGAGCCAGCTCCTCCTTCGCAGGCATTCGATGGAATGCATCAGGCGATCATGGCATGGGAACTTCCCACACCGCCACGCCCATGTGGTAGCGCTGATGATTCTCACTGGCTTTGGAATACCAGGCGGTGACGAGTTTGCCATCGGAACGCTGCACGGTGCTGGGGTAGCCGCAGTCGGATTCGAGTGTGTTCGCGAGGCGCACGGGCTCGGTCCAGGTTTTGCGTTCGTCGGCGGTGATCTTGGCGAGGACACCCGTTTGGCCTTTGATGCGGCTACCGTGGCTGAGAAGGATACGTCCATCCTTCAAGCGGACAAGATGGCCGTTGATCTCGTTTTTGGAGGTGACTCGGTTGGGCTCGCCCCAAGTGGCTCCATCGTCTTCGGAGATGAAGAGGTCCATGCCGGTCTCGCGGGCGGCGGCCAACCAGCGCTTGCCGCCGAGATGAAGAATGGTGGTCTCATTGCTCTTCGGGCCGATGGTGCCGGTGAGCTTCCAGGTCTTGCCATCGTCATCGCTGCGGAAGTGCCAGGAGCGATAGCCTTTGGTTTTGGTGCTCTTTGTGGGATCGGTGAATTCGCCGCCGTAGCAGGAGACGTGTAATGCGCCGTCGTCGCCTTGTTTGATGTCGCCAAAGGGAATGTAATTCGTCCAGCCAGTGTCGGGTGCGGGGAAGTCTTTGAGCTGCGACCACGTTTTGCCGCCATCACTACTGCGGCAGACCCAGAGAGATAGGATGTCATCACGAAAGTCAGCCTGCTTGGGCCGCTGAGATTGCTTCACATCCGTCCAACCGGAGCAGAGCACGAGGAGATTGCCATTCTTCGCGATGCCTGCCGCGTGGTTCATGCGGTTGGTGTGCGGCTCGTTCGGTGCGGGAATGCCGCGCTTCTGCCAAAACTCACCGTTGAGGCTGTTCCAGACCTCGACAGCGCCTTCCATCTGCCCATGGCTGGGTTTGCCAAAGATCGTGGCATTGATGCTGCCATCCGGCAGCACGGTGAGCGCCGGCCAAGCGCACACGTTGTCGATGGCGACGAAGCGCTGGATGTCCTGCGCGAAGAGCAAAGGACAAAGAATAGAGTGAAGAGAAGTTTCATGTCACCTCTCCCTACGTTGTCAGCCCAGGCATTGTCTCCGCCCACGATGCCAAAGTCACGCCTTGAGCTTCGCGAGAGATGCCGCGTTCGCTTCAAACACGCCGTGCTCAGTGATCAAGGCGGTGACGAGAGCTGCGGGTGTCACATCAAACCCGTCATTGCGAGCCTGAGTGCCCGCAGGAGTGATGAGCACTTCTTCGCGCACGCCTTCGGCATTCAATCCGGGCATGTGGGTGACTTCGCGAGCGCTGCGTTGCTCGATGGGGATGTCGCGGATGCCATCGGTGATGGTCCAGTCGATGGTGCTCACGGGCAGGGCGACGTAGAAGGGCACATCATGCGCTTTGGCGGCGAGTGCTTTGAGATAGGTGCCGATCTTGTTCGCCACATCGCCCTGCGCGGTGACGCGATCTGCGCCCACAATGACGAGATCGACAAGGCCACGCTGGAGCAAGTGCCCGGCGTTGTTATCGACGATCAAGGTGTGCGGCACGCCGTGCTCCCGCAGCTCCCAGGCCGTGAGCGAGGCTCCTTGGCCGCGGGGTCGCGTCTCGCTGACCCAGACGTGGACGTTTAGGCCCGCATCATGTGCCTGATAGATGGGCGAGATGGCCGTGCCCCAGTCCACACAGGCGATCCAGCCCGCGTTGCAATGCGTCATGACATTCAGCGGGGCCGAGGGATCGGCTTTCTTGGCCTGGATGGCTCGAAACAGCTCTAGCGCATGTCGGCCGATAGCGTGGTTGGTTTGCACATCTTCATCGCAGATGCTCAAAGCCTCGCACCAGGCCGCGTCGGCCCGTTTTTCGACGGCGAGCGGTAAAACGACCCGCCTCACACGATCCAGCGCCCAGCGCAGATTGATCGCCGTGGGCCGCGTGGCATGCAGCGTATCGTAAGCATGCTGCAAAGCCGAGTCTGTAGCATCATCCCGCAGCGCAAAGAACAGCCCAAATGCCGCTGTCGCCCCGATGAGCGGCGCACCGCGAACCCGCATGACTTGGATCGCCTCCGCCGCGTCCTCCATCGTCTCCAGCTCCCGCCACGCGACCTGATGCGGCAGAAAGGTCTGATCGACGATGCGTGCGATGCGTCGAGTGTGATCGGCTTCAATAGAGCGGTGCGGCTGGCCGTGGATATTCATGCGAGGGTGATTTCGGCGAAGGAGGTGAGGGCTGGATGCCCGCTCTCCGGCTGCGGTTTGTTGCCGGGGCGGATGGCGAGGGCGGTCATCAGGCCGGCGGATTGGGCGGCGTTCAATTCATCGACGAGGTCGCTGATGAAAAGGATGTCCTTTGGCGGCAGACCGCAATCGGCGGCGATGGCGGTGTAGCTGGCGGGTTCGCGTTTGGAGCCGGTGGTGGTGTCGTAGTAGCCGGAGATGCGCGGGGTGAGATCGCCAGCGGTGGTGTGGGCGAAGAAAAGGCGCTGCGCGTGGATGCTGCCGGAGGAGTAGATGCGGATTTCGCGGTCGTTTTCGCGCCAGTGGTCGAGTGCAGGCACGACATCGTCGAAGAGGGTGCTGCGCAGGTCGCCGGTGCGGAAGCCCTGTTCCCAGATGAGGCCCTGGAGCTGCTTGAGGCCAGTGACTTTGGCATCGGCGTCCATGAGGCGATGCACGGCGGCTTCGGCATCGAGCGCGTTGAGAAAGGAGGTCACGCCAGCATCGCGGGCAAGCTGGGCGATGACCTCATGGCCCCAGTGCGCCCCGAGCCAGGCGGCGGCATGCTTTCGTGCATACGGAAACATCACGTCATGCACAAAGGCGAGCGGCGAGACGGTGCCCTCGATGTCGAGCAGGATGAGTTTGCCGCGAAACTCGATCATGCGGTGAGGGTGACGGCTTGCTCGATGTGGATGCCTTTGCCAGCGAGGTAGTTCGGCCCAAAGCAAAGCGGCTGATAGCTGCTGGCGATGCCGTCGCCCGTGTAGAGCGGCGTCCACCCGGCTTTCTCTTTGAAGAGGCGGATGGCGCGGATGCTGCGATCGGCGCAGAGGTCAAACCAGTGCTTCGTGCCGGCGGGGACATTGATGAGATCGCCCTCCTGCACCTCGATGGAATAGACGGGATCACCGTTTTCAGGATTGATGTAGAAGATGCCACTGCCTTTGACGATGAAGCGCACCTCGTCCTCGGCGTGGCGATGCTCTTGGTTAAATTTGTCGAGCATCTCCTGGAGGTTCGGCACGTCGGGTGTGACGTTGACGACATCGGCGGTGATGTAGCCACCACGTTCCTTCAATGCAGTGACTTCGGGTTCATACGCGGCGAGAATTTCCTCCTGTGAGGCATCGCGGTCGATGCGGCCCGCGACGGCCCAGCGGTCGTAGTGAATGCCATGCGGCAGGAGGAAGCTGCGGATCGCGTCCACGTCATCAATGACGCGGTCTTCAGAGGGAATGCGGAGGAGGGCCATGAGCGTGAGTGCGATTCAAAACGAGCCGGTGAGCAAGCGCTTCTGCGTGACGACTTCGAAAAGAAACTCCAGCGCCTCGATCTGCCTGCGTGCGGCGGCGAGGTTCTTGCCCCAGGTGTAGAGGCCGTGGCCGGCCATGAGAAAGCCGTGGCGAAGTGGGTTCACAGCATCAGCGAGCCTGGATTCGATCACGCTGGCGAGGCTGGCGATGTCTTGGGTATTTGGGTAGATCTCGATCACGGCCTCCGCTTCGTGCGTGGTGATGCCGGAGAGGCCTTTGAGCATTTCGTAACCGCGGATGTGCAAAGCGCCGTCCTTCAAAAAATGCTCACTGAGCACCGTGGCGGCCACGGAGTGGGTGTGGAGCACGGCCCCGGCGCCGTGTTTGGCCAAAGCGGTATGCAGCAGAGCCTCAGCGCTGGGTTTGAGCGTCGTTTCGCCCACCGCGGCGGCGTTTTCATCGACGAGGAGGAACTGCTCGGGCTGGAGCCTGCCTTTGTCGAATCCGCTGCCGGTCATGAGCAACGTGAGTGGCTCGCGACTGACAACGACGCTGTAGTTGCTGCTCGTGCCGAGCGACCAGCCCCGGCGATGGAAATCGCGACCGGTCTCGATGAGATCGGTGATTTCAGCAGCAGAGTCGGAATGCATGAGCCTTTGATGCACAAGGCGGGACGGAATGCGAGACTTGAAACGGTGACGGATTCGTCTCAAAAGACATCACTCCGCAAAGCGAAGCGCATACAAATCCGCGTCCTTCATCGTGACACGCAGCGTGATGGTCTTCCCATTGAGTTTGGAGACATCGAGGACGTTCGCTTCGAACTCATCGCCGTAGATTTCGGCGGATTTGGCAGCCACGGCACCGGTTTCATCGAGGGCTTCGATGACGAGTGAGCCCGTGGCGGAGGTGGCGGAGTTGAGGAGGAGCTTGGAGCCGGTGACTTTGAGCGGCTTGGTGGTGAAGCTGCCGCCTTTGGCATCGGCGTGCATGGAGGCGAAACCTTGCTTGCGCACGGTGAGGCGACGGATGCGATGATCGGGATGCCGGTAGTGCTCGGAAATATAGAGCGACCATTCGCCATCGCCGGGATCGTAGATGCCGCAGGCGGTCATGTTGCTGCGCTCGGTCCAGTTTTGAAGGTCGGGGCCAGGGCGCACCCAGGCTTCGAGGAAGGGACGATCCCAGTGCGTGCCATCGCGGCTGGACATGAAGACGGCATCGCTCACGCCTTTGCCGCCGATGTGACCTTTCACCTTCTCCCGCGAGGTGGCGAAACGTTTGGGGAAGGAGAGGAAGAGATGCGGCGCGGTCGGGCAGGGGACGGTGGCGCTGGTGTAGAAGTGCTCGAAGGGCACGTCCTTGGCGTATTGATGCGCCACGCCATCACCCCAGCTCAAAAAGTCCGTGGAGGTCATGCTCTGGATGGCGCGGACCTTGTTGGTGAAGATGCGGCTGAAACTCGCGTAGCGATTCCGTGTCACGTCCCAAAAAGCGAGGTTTTGCGAGTCAAAGGCGCCTTTGGTGATCACTGGCGTGTCCTGCATCTTTCTCCAATGAATGCCGTCCGGCGAGGCGAAGGCATACAGGCCGCCCGGCGTCTCGCCTTGGTGCCAATTCTTGCCCGGCTGCTTCACGCCGCCGAGCGCCTTGTAGCGCTCCGAGGGCTTTGCGTTTGGATTCGTATCGAGAAACGGCGCGAAGTTGTGCGACTCGACCCCGCGCCAGATCACGTTGTTGTCCTTCGTGCCACCTGCTTCGATCAAGCCGAGCTTCGGACGCGTGAAATGGATGCCGTCCTCGCTTTCCACGAAGCAGGTGACCTGCGCATCGCTGTGATCGCTGCCGCCAGCGGAGCCTCGGTAGTAAAGACGCACCTTTTTGCCATCCTGAATGGCGGAGAAGTAGCCGCAGGTCGGTCCTTCCCAAGGTTGGTCCGTCGTCAGCACGATTTCGCGCCGCACGGGTTCATGAAGTTTCAAAGCGAGACCGTCTTTCTTGGCGACGAGGTAGTCATCGACAAACAACTCCCAGCGTGTGCCGAGATCGAGAGGCTGGCCGAGCGCGGAGAGAAGAGGACAAAGGGCGGCGAAAATGAGAAGTCTCATGCACTCATAAACGCTACCTCGGGCCGCTTCTGCCTTGGTCACGCGGGTAAACCAGCATAGCGATGGCGGGCAAGAGTGTCCGCTTCACTTACTCAGCGGTAGATAAGCGGCTTTTGCTGCGTCTCCGGCTCCGCGAGGGTCATCTGCGGCGTCACCCTGATGTCCATGCGCCGGTAGAAATCCAGCATCTTCTCCGTGGCGATACGGCTGGCCTCCAAACCGAGGCGCACCATCTCGTGCGTGCCGGTGACGACAGGCTGTTCCATGAGTCGGTTGGTATTCATGAGGTCGTGGAGGTCTTCGATGCGGTGGGACGTGTCGTTCGCGATCTGGCGATGCGGCGGCTCGGAGTTGTCCCACAGGACCCACTCGTCTGCAAGAGACACATAATCCTCCACGAAGTGCTTCCGGCTGCGGTCAAAGCGACGGCGCACATCCGCCTCCGGCACATGATGGCCGCCGTGTGTCACCCTCAGAGCCACGCGATTCACTGCCTGGGAGCCCGAGTCGATCATGATGTCGTGCAGCACGAAGAGATAACCCCGCTCCTTTGCCTCGCGAATCATGCTCAAATAGGTGCGACCATTCAAAGTGGACTCGATGGCAAAGCTGGAGTCTGCCGCGATCAGCTCGCGGGCTTCCTCAATGAGCAGACGACCCGCTTTGAAGGCCGCGATAGATAGATCGACGGGCGACAGGCCTTTCGCGATCTCATCGGCGTTGAGGAAACGGCGGATGCCAAGCAGTGGAAGCAGCTCACGTGCGAGCGTGCTTTTGCCAGCGCCGTTGCAGCCGCCGAGAATGCAGAGGGTCGGTTTCATGAGATTGCAGGCTCACAATTCCCTCAAAACATCCGCGATGTAAACACGCGTTCCGCCCTGCTCGCGGCTGCGGATGCCGGCGATGATCACGGCCATGAGCTCGACGGTTTCATCGAAGGGCAGGGGACGCTGGCCGGTGCGGAGCATGTCGATGAAGGCCACGAGCTGGCCGCGGAAGGCGTGATAGGTATCCGTGAGTTTCACGGCGAGATCGCCTTTCGTGCCGTAGAGATGCACGGCTCCGAAACTGCCGAACGCGTCATGCAGCGCACCGAGGGTGACTTTGACGCCGCTGCGGTGCGTGAGGTGCATGACATCGCCACCGGCATCGGTGTGTGCCTGCACAGTGAGGAAACCGGGACCGAGCAGCGGCTCGACGGCCTCCAGCGCATGGATGCCATAGCGTTCCCAAGTCTTGCAGGTGAAGCTGGTGATCCAGCGAAGGTCGCCGAGCGATGAAAAGTCCGCTCGCATCTCGGGTGCATACCTCATGCCGCTGGTGGAGAGGATGATTTTGTCTTCGCGATGCCATTCGACGAACTGGCGCAGCTCGGGGATGGTCGTGGCCATCGGCTTGTCGATGAAGACAGGCAATCCAGCCTCAATGAAAGGCCGCGCACGGCGAACATGATCGGCTCCATCATCGGTGGCGATCACCGCGGCATCGACCTGGCCGATGACGTCCTCCGGCTTTTCGACGACGTGCTCGATCAAACTCGCGGCAGCTACTTTCGGCGCATCGGCGGGATCATCGCACCAAATATGCGTCACGCGGGCACCGGGGATGCGCACGGACTCGAGCGGCTGCTTGCCCATGTAGATGGGAATGCCGGCATATGGGCACTTCGCCATCTCGGCGGGGTTGTAGCCATTGATGATGCCGCTCCAGGAATACGGATGGCCGTTTCCTTCGATCATGCCGAGCATGGCAAGCTTGAGTTCGCGATTCATGGGTCGATGGCAGTGCCGGTGTCGGAGGAGCGGAGGGCGGCGAGGTTGAAGCGAAGGGTCTGTACGGCCTCCTCGAAGGTGCAGAGCGGATGCGGGCGGCCTTCCAAGCCGTCGAGGAAGGCGTTTGCTTGCGCGATGAAGAGGTCGTCACGCTCCAGCGGAGGTGTGACATGCCACGTCCAGTCTTTGTCGCCATGCATGAGCACGCCCCAGCGCTGGAGATGGCCTTCGATCTTCACACTGCCGTGCTCGCCGTGGATGTGGATCGTGTTCTCGTTTGGTGCTTGGAATTGCGTCATCGCATAGCTCACCATCACGCTGCCATGACGGGCGGTGACGTTCACGGTGTCCTCGATGGTGACTCCTCCGAGCGCCTGATGCGCGGCATCGCAATACACCCGCGTGCATGGCCCCAGCAGCCACTCGACGGCATTGGCGACATGCGTGAGCGCATCCTGAATCACACCGCCGCCGGTCTCACGGCGTGTGTAATAGATCTCGCGATACGCGGGGCGGAAGGTGGGAAAGTGCTGGCCGGAAACGGAGGCCGCCTGGAGCACGCGGCCGATTTGTCCACCCTGTAAAAACGCCCTCGCCTGCTGAATCCACGGCATGAGATGGTACACATAGGCCACCGCCACAAAACGATCTGCCGCAGCAATCGAGGCACGCACCTCGGGCACGAGCATCTCATCAATCGCGAGCGGTTTTTCGATGAAGACATGCAAGCCAAGATCGAGCAGCCGTTTCGCCATCGGTAGGTGCAAATGCGCCGGGGTGCAGATCACCGCCGCGTCGTAGGTGGCAGCGGCGAGGGCTTCATCGAGCGTGGCAAAGCCTGCCGCGCCGTAGCGTTCACGCATCGCGGCGAGCAGCGTAGGGTTCGTATCGCAGGCCGTGACGGAGCAGCGGGCGGTCTTTTGAAAGCAGCGCAGATGGCGCTCGCCGATGCTGCCGCAGCCGATGATGAGGATGGATGCCATGGGGGGCGGGGAGGTCGGGGGGGGGCAGCGGACGGATAGAATGGTGGAGTAATGGAGTGCTGGAATCGGGAAACATTGCTCCAATACTCCACCACTCCAGAGTCGCCAAGGCTGCAACGAACCTCATCACGCTCGTTTTGCCTGCCTGAAAGTGATGGTTTCGCCCTGTGACCACTTCCACAGCCAAGAAACAGCCGGCGAATTCAGTCATCACGGCACGCATCGCTGTTTGACGGATGGCATGCCTTCGCCCAACTGCATTCCTCGTGTCTCCGAACCTCCACCACGCTCTCTTTGTACTCCTGCCACTCCTGCTGGCCGGAGCGGTGGTGCTGCGGCGCGGCGGTGATGCGGTCACGCGGGCGCATGCCTCAATGCGCCTGTGCCTCGGCGTGGCGAAGTGGGTGCTGCTCGTCGTGCCGTTGTGGCGCTTTGCCATGGTGGTGTTGGAAAACGGGCCGCAAAACGTGAGCTGCGGGGCCGCATGGGCTTGTGTGCTGGCGCTTTCACTCTGCCTCGGGCTTCTGTTCTCCAGCGCAGGGGATGTGAGTGCCGGGATCGGTGCCTGGCTGGGCATTCCTACGCCACCGCTGTTTGAAAAGGCACTCACAGTGAAGCGGAAATCTCTTCTGGTGCTTTTCGTCGCTGCCAGCGTGGTGATGCTCGTGGTGACGCGATCTCCGGCGGATGTGGCGCTGCATTTGAAGGCGCTCATCCTGCCCCCCGTGCGCTCGTATGCCGTTTCATTTCAGGAAGTGCGTGTCTGGACCGATCTGCACATCCTCACGCTCATCGCCGCTCCGGCGGTGTTTTTTCTCGCGCCGCCATCGGCGGACTTTTTGCGCGTGTGGAAGCCGTGGAAGGCCTTCTGGTGCCTCGGCGTCTTCGTTCTGGCCGTCGTGATGTTGTGGACTCAAATCTCGCCCATCTGATGAAGCCCGATTTCAAGCCTATCGATCCCGCCAAGCGCACCGAAGTGCCGCAGGAGCGAGTTTTGACGCCGCCCGAGGCCTCGCTCATCACGCGGGTGTTTCTCGTGCTGCTGCTCGTGCCGATGCTCTTTGAGATCAGCGCCTGGATCAGTCCCGGCAAAACGAATTTGCTGGCCGCCTGGACACGCACCGGCGTGCAGCGTGCGCTGACGTGGACACTGAAGCAGGGTAGTGATGACGTCTTCCTCGGCCATGAAGGCTGGCTCTTTGAGCAGCGCGAGCTCGGCCGCCTGCTCGCTCACCGCACCGCTGAGGTTCCGGCGAATCAGGCGGTGGCGGTTTTTGCGGCGGAATTGAAGAAGCGCGGCATCCCGCTCGTGCTCGTGGCCGTGCCCGAGCGTGCCACACTCTATCCGGAGAAGCTTCGCGAAGGTCGCTATTGGGACCCGATCCGCGCCACCGGCGAAAAAGCCCGCCTCGAAGCCCTGCGCAAAACCGGCATCGACGTGCTCGATCTCACCGATCCTCTCTGGAAGCTGCGCGACCGCAAACAAGTCTATTTCCGCCGAGACAGCCATTGGACCCCGGAGGCGATGAAACAGGCTGCGCTGCTCACCGAGAAGCACTTGCGCGAAAAATTCCCCGCTCTGCTCGGCACCGAGACACCGCTCATCACCGCCACCATCCTCACCCATCTCGATGCGGGCGATCTCACGCGGAAACTCGATCCTCGCTCGCCCGACAAGCTCTTCGGCCTCGAACAGGCTGAGGTCGTCAGCGTCGGCGGCATCGAGCTGGATGAAAAATCGCCCATCCTGCTCGTCGGCGGTGATTTGATGTGGATCTACGACGACGAGACGCAGCACTTCGGTGGCGATAGCCGCGCTGGTTTCGTCTCACAGATGGCTTTGCTGGCTCAAAAGCCCCTCGATGTCGAGGTGTGGCCAAATCCGAACCTCGCGAAGCTCGACGGCAAAAAGCTCGTCGTGCTCGTTTTGCCCATGTCGGAGGTGCTGCCATGAAAATCATCGCCAAGCTACTGCATCTCGTTTTCGGCGGCGTGTTCATTTACGCCGGTGTTTTGAAGGCCTGGAACCCTCAGACCTTCCTCGATGATGTCCGCAGCTTTGACCTCCTCGGCGATCCCTGGGCCGCGTGGCTCGCGATGGGCCTGCCCTGGCTCGAAATCCTCGCCGGCCTCGCCGTCATCGCTGGCGTGCTGCGTCGCGGTGGTCTGCTCGTGCTCAACGGTGCCCTCGTCGGCTTCCTTGGTGCCATCGCCTTATCATGGTATCGCGGCATCGACATCCGCTGCGGCTGCTTCGGCTCCGCTGAGGCCTCCTCGAACTACATCGAGCTCATCGTCCGGGATGTTTTGCTGCTAACGCTTGGCTTGTGGCTGATGCGGCGGCGGAGGTGAGGAAAATGGGTTGCCGGGTCTGTGGCTGGACTTTAATCTGCCAGCGTGAGCGCTCGCGATCTCCTTCACCAAGTCCAAGCCCTGCCCGCCGAGGAGCAGCGGCTCTTCATGGAAGAACTTCGAGATTTGCGTCTGGGTGGCGAACCATCGCTGCCGAGGAAGGATGAGCGAGACCGGTTGTTTCAGGCACTTGCTTCGCAGGCCGAGGACTGCGCCAATGAGGGCTGGGATGGACACGGAGCCATGCCGGTAACTCTGGAAACCTACCGCGCGGCGTATCGCTTCGCTGAAAGCCTGCCTGCCAGCGCACCGTCGCCTTCAGTGGGTGCGGAGCCTGATGGTCATCTGACCCTCGAATGGTATCGCAACCCCAGCCGGGTCCTCTCATTGAGCATCGGACCGGAGGGTGAACTAAGCTATGCCGCTCTGCTTGGTGAAACATCACGCCGCACAGGTAGCGAACGCTTCGAGCAAGAAGTGCCGCGTGATCTGCTGCATCTCATTGATGAGGTCTTCGCCGCATGATCGCAGGTATTGGCACAAAGCCGGTGGCTGATGAAGAGAGGCTGGCGAGATTTATTCTGCGTCGTGAGCATGTGCGGGCAGATGGCACGGTAAAACCCGATCCCTTCATGCCCTACAAATGGGTGGAGTTATCCGTTACCCGTCATCTGGGGCTGGACGAACGACAGCTCTGGGACGCCGGACGAGGTGTCGCTGAGGAAACGAAAACCACGCTCTACGGTCGTGCGGATGTGGAGGCCGCTTCTTTCATTCGCCAGCGTCTCCGCGTCCTGCCGAGACCGCTGCCGCAGAATCCAAATCACGCTGACGTGGTGGACTGGCCTGCGGATAAAGCGGCGCAGAAAGAAATAGCGCTTCTTGTAGCTCGCGAGGCTATTTTCAGATCCACTCCAACCTCATGACTCTCGCTCCCAAATACCACTTTGCCTCCGACAACACTTCCGGCGTGTGCCCGGAGGCGTGGCAGGCGCTCGAAGAGGCCAATCAAGGCTACCAGCCGAGCTATGGGGCCGACACGATCACGGCGGAGGCCTGCGAGACGTTCCGAGGTTTTTTCGAGACGGATTGCGATGTGTACTTTGTCTTCAACGGCACGGCGGCGAACTCGCTGGCGCTCGCCTCAATGTGCCGCAGCTACAACAGCATCATCACGGCGCATGAGGCGCATGTGGAGACGGATGAATGCGGTGCGCCGGAGTTCTTCAGCCATGGCTCGAAGATCCTCCTGGCCCGCAGTCCGCTGGGGAAGCTCGATCCCGCCGATGTGGAGCGCATCGTGATGAGTCGAAACGACCTGCATTTCCCCAAGCCTCGGGCACTGAGCATCAGCCAGAGCACGGAGCTAGGCACGGTGTATCGCCCCGGCGAGATCAAAGGTCTCGGTGCTCTGGCAAAGCAGCATGGGCTGGGCATTCACATGGATGGCGCACGCTTTTTCAATGCGCTGGCAAGCCAGCACTGCTCACCGGCGGACATCACCTGGCGGGCGGGCGTGGATGTGCTGTGCTGCGGCGGCACAAAGCTCGGCATGGCGGTGACGGAAGCGGTGGTATTCTTTAACAAGGATCTCTCACAGGACTTTCAGTATCGCTGCAAGCAGGCGGGCCAGCTTTGCTCAAAGATGCGCTTTATCTCTGCTCAGTGGCTGCGCATGCTGAAGGATGAAACCTGGAAAAAGCATGCCAGCAGCGCCAACTCGCTCGCTCGCAGGCTCTCCGATGCCTTGGGAAATCTCCCCGGCGTGCAGATTTTGTATCCCGTGGATGCCAATGCGGTCTTCGCGAAGCTGCCGGACAAGATGAAGGAGGGTCTCAAGCAGCGCGGCTGGGTCTTTTATAGCTTCATCGGTGGTGGCACGCGGCTGATGTGCTCCTGGCGCACGACGGAGGCGGATGTCGATGCCTTTGTGAAGGATGCGGCGGAGTTGGCGTCATGATCGAATGCGCTACGCCGGGCGTATTCTCCGGTGCATGAAGACTTTTCTCCTCTGGCTCGGATGCGTGGCGCTCGCCGTGGCGCAGGATTTGCTGAAACTCGATCTGCCCGGCGTTCACGAGCAGCACGTCATGATTCCGATGCGCGATGGCGTGCGGCTTTCCGCCTATCTTTACCTGCCGGAAGGTGAGGGGAAGTGGCCAGCGGTCTTTGAGCAGCGCTACGCGGACATCAGCGGCGCCTCGACACGCAAAAATGCTGCTGAGCTGGCGCGGCGTGGCTTTGCGGTGGCGATGGTGAACTTCCGTGGTTCGCAAAAGAGCGAGGGGCAGTATGTGGGGTATCGTGCCCTGGCTTGGGGTGAGAAGAAGGACGGCTACGACACCTGCGAATGGCTCGCCACGCAGCCGTGGAGCACGGGGAAGGTGGGCACCTTCGGCAGCTCGCAGGGTGGCTTTGCGCAGAACTTCCTCGCGGTGACGCGTCCGCCTCATCTTGTGTGCCAGTACATGGTCGATACCGGTTTGAGCCTGTTTCAGGAAGGCTACCGCATCGGCGGCGTGACGCGGCCGGGACGCTTCGCGGACTTCGGGAAGAACTGCCGCGTGCCGGAGGACAATGCCATGCTCATGCGGGAATGGGACGCGCATCCGCACTACGATGACTACTGGCGTGCGGAGGACTGCACGCTGCACTTCGATGAGATGAACGTGCCCTGCTTCACCATCGGGAGCTGGTATGATTTCATGGTGCAGGGCAGTGTGCAGAGCTTCATCGGCCGGAAAAAGAATGCCCCACAGCAGCTCTTGCTCGGCCCGTGGCTGCACGGGCGGCTGAACAAGGGCAGCAAGGTGGCAGAGATGCAGTATCCGGCGAACGCGACGTGGCCGGAGGTCGAGCACATGGTGCGGTGGTTCGATCACTGGCTCAAAGGCATCGACAACGGCATCGAGAAGGAGCCTGCGGTGCGCTACTACGTCATGGGAGCCGTCGGCGAAGAGGGTGCTCCCGGAAATGTGTGGCGTGAAGCCGCCGATTGGCCGCCCGCAGCGACGGAAACGAGCTTTTACCTTCAGGAAGGTGGCGTTTTGAAGCCCGAAACACCTGCCGCTGCCTCCAGCGGCACGAGTTACGACTGCGATCCGCTGAAGCCGATGGAGATTCCGGGTCGCGCCTTCCCCGGTGCGGCGGATGCCCGCCAAGTCGAGGTGCAGAAAGATGTGCGTGTGTGGTCCACCGAACCTCTCGCGGAGCCGATGGAGATCACCGGCGAGGTTTTTGCCGAGCTGTGGGTGAAATCGACCGCGAAGGACACGGACTTCCTCGTGCGCATCTCCGATGTGTATCCCGATGGCCGCAGCATGCTGCTCATGGATTACCCACTGCGGGCACGGTATCGCGAGGGTTTTGATCGTGAGGCCTTTCTGGTCCCTGGCGAGCCAGCGAAGCTGAAATGGCACCTCGGCTGGACGAGCCTCATCCTCAACCAAGGCCATCGTCTCCGTGTCACCCTCACCAGCACCGGTGTCCCGCTCTACGAGCCGAACAACCAGACCGGCGGTCCTCAGACGATGGGCTGGCTCAAGGACGCAAAAGCCTCCACCCACACCATTCTACACGAAAAAGAGCACGCTTCTCGCGTGCTCCTTCCCGTGATGAAAAACTGATCGGAAGCGGATTAGGCTGCCTGCTGCTGGCTGACTTCCTTCACCGTCATGGCTTCTTTGCCAAGGCGGCCGCGGAGGTAGTGCAGACGGGCGCGGCGGACGCGGCCGGCTTTGGTGACTTCGATCTTGGCGACCTTGGGGCTGTGCAGGGGGAAGACACGCTCCACACCTTCGCCGTAGCTGATTTTGCGAACGGTGAAGGCTTCGTTGATGCCATAGCCTTTGCGGGCGATGACGATTCCGGCGAAGAGCTGGACACGTTCTTTGTCACCTTCGATGACTCGGGTGTGAACTTTCACGGTATCGCCCACGCGAAACTCGGCGATTTCCTTCTTCAACTGCTCTTGGTTGATTTTCTCAATGGTGTTCATGGCAAATGGGGTCCAAAACGCGCCGCAGGAGGGGTTGTACAATCGGTCCTAGGGGGCGAGGGGGCGCGAAGATGGGCATTCTAGCCCTTTTGGCAACCGGTTTTTAGCTTCCAAACTGGCCTTTCGGGCTGGTGGAAGGTCTCTTTCCCCCTTTTCACCCGCCTGGTGACGCCTCTGAATAGCTGATTTTCTCTAGGATGCGGCTCTTTTACCCCACCAGCTTGTCGAGGTGATCTTTGGCCCGAGCGATCTCGGCGGTCGTTTCGGCGGCGGTGGGGAGGATGGGGATGCCGCGAGGGGTGGGGTGCATGAAAATCTCCGTGGGGCCGGTGAAATTCACGGCTGTGAGGGCATCGAGCAGGGGTTTCCAGTCGAGAGGACCGCGGCCGGGCATCTGCTGGAGTTCCTCGTCTTTGGGCATCGGCTTCATGCAGCCTTGGCCGTGCTCCCAGGTATAAAAGAGCGTCATTTTGCGGTCGATGTGCCGGATGAGGTCGCTGAGCAGCTGGGTGTCCTGCGGCAAATGGTAGGGCGCGAGGGCGATACCGATGCCAGGCGTGTCCCGAATGCCATCCGCCAGCCATCGAAGGCTGTCCGGGGTGTCGATGAGGTTGTTGATGTGATTCTCGATGCCGATGGTGACACCGTTTTCAGCCGCGAGGGCGGCGTGAGGCTTCATTTTCTCCACGAAGTCCTTCACGTTCCCTTTGAGCTGCTCCGGCGTGAGGCCCTTCCAGGCTCCTTCGCCTCCAGTGACGATGAAGGAGCCGCCGAGTTTCTTCACGACGGCGATTTCATCAGTCAGCTTGAACGGCCCCAAATCATACCGCGTGGTGCCGCCGAAGCCGATGCCGTGTTCCTTGAGCATGGCGGCGAATTTCTCGTGCCCAATGGCATCCAGTTCCTCCCGCTGCGTGCCGTGCTTCTTCGGCCAGAGCTCGATGGCCGTGGCTCCGGTCTTTTTCACTTCGGGGAGAATGTCTGCCAGCGGCAGGCTGCCATACATCGAGGAGGCGAGCATGTAGTTCAGTTTCCACGGCTTCTCTGCCGCCAAGGCGGGCGTGGTGGCTGCGGCGGCGATGGACTGGAGAAAACGTCGGCGGTTCATGTGAGCGATAAAACGCCTCCACGATGGCGGCTTCATTCAGACTTTGATGCGCCGTCTTCAGCTATCGCGGCATCATCAAAGCCGCACCGGCACGCCGTGGTCGCCCAGAAAGCGCTTCACATCGCCCACGGTGTATTCGCCGAAGTGGAAAATGCTCGCCGCGAGGACGGCATCGGCTTTGCCATCGCGGAGGACGTCCACCATGTGCTCCACCTTGCCCGCACCGCCGCTGGCGATGACGGGAATAGTCACCGCCTCACTCACCGCTCGCGTGAGGGCGATGTCGTAACCGGCCTTGGTGCCATCGGCATCCATGCTGGTGAGCAAAATCTCGCCCGCGCCACGTCGGCAAACCTCGGCGGCCCATTCGATGGCGTCGAGTTCGGTCGGATTGCGTCCGCCGTGGGTGTAAACCGTCCAGGAGCCATGCTCATTGCGCTTCGCGTCGATGGCCACGACGAGGCACTGGCATCCAAAAGCCTCCGCCGCCTCGTCGATGACGTGCGGGGTCTTCACCGCAGCGGTGTTGATGCCCACCTTGTCCGCTCCGGCGAGCAGCATTTCGCGCATGTCCGCCACGGTGCGGATGCCACCGCCCACGGTCAACGGCATGAAACAACTCGCCGCCGTGCGTGCTACCACATCGACCATCGTTTTCCGCTCCTCGTGGCTGGCCGTGATGTCGAGAAAGACCAGCTCATCAGCTCCTTGAGCATTGTAAACCTGGGCGCACTCCACGGGATCGCCCGCATCGCGGAGTTGGAGGAATTTCGTACCTTTCACGACACGGCCTTCCTTCACATCGAGGCAGGGGATGATTCTTTTCGTCAGCATATTGGGGGCGGCCATGAAGCACGCTCCGGGCGGTCTTGGCAAGGTGCGAGAGCCGGAAATGCTCGGCAGGGCTATCTCACCGTGCCCACCAGCTCCTGCAGGCGGCTGATCTGCGCTTTCATCATCGCCATTTCCGCCTCGATTTTGGTCTTCCAATCGTCATCGAGCGCCGCCGCCGAGCTGGCAGGCGTGCTCACGATGGGCGTGGCGATGGCCTGCGGCTCCACATCACCACAGAAGAGGTGTAAATACTGCGCCACACGGCGTCCGGGGCCGGATGGCAGGCATTTGATCACCGGGCCATCACGGTAGCCGATGAGCTCGGCGAGCGTGTTGTCCACGCTTTCGATGTCCGGGAAGGCGTGCAGACGCTCCGTGCGCTGGCGCAGCTCGCCGGCGGTCTGGGCACCACGAAGAAGCAGCATGCACAGCAGCGCCACCTGTCGGCGTTCGAGGTCTGGCAGCTTGCCTTTGAGATTGTGGCGATACTTCTGCACGCGGGCACCCACGATGGTCACCTGGAAGACGTAGCCACGGCTCTTCATCGAATCCAGCGCCCGCTGCACCGTGCTGTCATCGAGCTGCATCACCGGATCACGGCTCGTCGTCTGATTGCAGGCGGAAACGAGCGCATTCAGTGTCATCGGGTAGTAATCCGGCAGCGTGATCTCCTTTTCGATCAGGCAGCCCAGCACGCGGGCCTCCTCGGGGGAAAGAATGCTCGGAATGGCGGGAGAGGCGGAAGTGATTTCGTCGGACATGGCTGTTGGGGGATGGAAATGAAGCCGCGCTTCAAGAGAAGCGCAACCACGCGACGATATCCTCGAAGTTTACGACTCGCCCGGCAACGTCCGCGAGCTGAGTCAGTCACTTCACCGCCGCCACTTCCTTCACGCTTAGCGTGCCGAAGGAGAAACCGAGGCTGAAGTTGGTTTTGGGGCGGGCAAAGGAGGGGTGATCGTAGGTTTGGGTGAAGTCGCCGAGCTTGAGGGTGGCTTGGCTGCCGTGGAGGGTGACGGAAAGCGGAGTCCACTGGCCGGGAGTGAGCTTCACGGTCTTCTCCGTGGCGAGGGCGATGGATTTGTGGTCCTGGCTGTCGGTGGGGAAGGCTCGCACGGAGGCACCGGCGGCGCTGAGGACGATGCGGAAGACGTGGCCCTCGGCTCCGTTGCAGGTGAAGACGACGGTTTTGACGGCGGCATCTGGTTTGAAGGCGAGGCGGAGCGTGGCGTTGGTGTGAGCGAGGTCGTAAAAGAGGATGGGGCCGTGGTCTTTGTTTTTTTTGAAGAGCTCATCGTCCTGCGTGCAGGTGGCGGTGTGATCGGCGAACTTCCATTCACCACGCATGGCGCGGCGTTGATCGAGTTGGGGCGCGGAGAAGTCGTCTTGCAGCAAAGGGGCGTCGGCGGCGAATGCGGAGGCGGTGAGCAGGCAGAGGAGAAGGAGGTGTTTCATGGTCGTAGGACGAGTTTTCCAACTCGTCGGATTTGGTGAGGGGATGAACGAGTTGGAAAACTCGTTCTACAGCTTCTTCGCGATCTTGTTGAAGCCTTCGCGGACGGTGCCGTCGGCGTGGATGAGAGGCTGGGGATTGGCGACACGGCCCAGCTCACGCACGCCGGGCGCGTCCTTGGTTTGATCGCCGAGATCGGCACGCATGGTTTCGGCATGCTTTTGGAGCTGCGCGACGATGTCGGCATGCTTGGCGGCGAGGTTGTTGGCTTCGCCGAGGTCGTCATCGAGGTTATAGAGCTCGTTTTTGGCGAGGTGGAGCTTCCACGGGCCGCTGCGCACGGCCTGGAGATTGAAGCCGTGGTAGTAGTGGAAGACGTCGTGACCTTGTGCCGCGTCTTTGCCGAGCAAAACGGGTGAGATGTCTTTTCCATCGAGTTTGAGTTCAGCCAGGCTTTTGCTTCCGGCGAGGCTGCCAAAGGTGGGGAGCCAGTCCATGTGCGCGGTGATGGCTTTCGTCTGCGAAGCGGCGGGCACGCTGCCGGGCCACCAGGCGAGGGTGCAGACGCGGATGCCGCCTTCGAGCGTGCTGCCTTTGCTGCCACGCAGCGGGGTGTTGTCCGCGCCTTGATTGACGGGGCCGCCGTTGTCGCTGGTGAAGATGACGAGCGTGTTGGAATCGAGCTTCAACTCACGCAGCGTGTCGAGCACCTGGCCGACAGACCAGTCCACCTCCATGGCCCAGTCTTTTTGCAAGCTGAGGCCGGATTTACCCATGTAATCGGGGTGTGGGTAATGCGGGAAGTGAACGGCGTTGTGCGGCAGGTAGAGAAAGAAGGGCTTCTTCTGATGTTCGCGGATGTACTTCACCGCCCGCTCGGTATAGAGGCGGGTGAAGGTGTGCTGCTCGGCGGCTTTGACGCGTTCGATGACATTGTGATCCTCGACGAGTGGCAGCGGTGGCTGTGCGTTGCCTTTGAGGCCGGTTTCAGGTTCGGCATCGTCTTTTTTACCGGCTTTGCCCTTGGCGTTTTGCTTGGGGAGAGGTTGGTCGGGATTGCTCTTGGAGCCTTCGGAGGCCGGACCCATGTCGTTCGAATAGGGAATGCCGTAGTAGTGCTCAAAGCCCTGTGCGGTGGGGAGAAACTCCGGCTGATCGCCGAGGTGCCATTTGCCGATGCAGGCGGTCGCATAGCCGGCGGCTCGCAGCACCTCCGCCACGGTGGTCGTGTTCGGGTTCAAGCCGACGGAGGCAGCGGGAAACAGCACGCCGGGGATGGGCAGCACGCGTTTCGGATAGCAGCCGCTCATCATCGCCGCCCGCGAAGGCGAGCAGACGGGCGCGGCGTAGTGGCTGGTGAGCTTCATGCCTTCCTTCGCCATGCGGTCGAGCTGCGGCGTGGGCACTTTGCCACCGAACGGACCGATGTCGGCGTAGCCCAGGTCGTCGATGTTGATGAGGACGAAGTTCGGCGCGGCGTGAAGAGACGCGAGGAGCCAAGGGCAAAGGGCGAAGAGGAGGGGGAGTAGGCGCATGACGTGCGGTGAACGGAGCCTGTTAACGCGTCTTGCTACGTCTGAGCATTCAGGTGATGCCGGGGGAATAGACCGATACGCGCCGTGACCCGATCTGAATATCGAATATCGAACAAGGAATCTAGAATGTCGAAGGACTGACGCTTCGCGGTTTGGAACATGTTTCAGCATGACGAAAGGCGGGTGATTCGACATTTTGGCAGCCCTAAGAAAACAGAACCGAAGACCAAGACTTATGATCTGGAAGAACGCCTGATCGACTTTGCCGTGCGAGTGATCACCGTGGTGGAAGCATTACCGGACACCAAGGCAGGAAGACACATAGCCGGTCAGTTGGTGAGATCAGGAACGTCTCCAGCTCCGAACTACGGCGAGGCTCAGAGTGCCGAGTCCGTCAATGATTTCGTTCACAAGCTCAAGATCGCCCTCAAAGAGCTGCGGGAGACAATTATCTGGCTCAAGATCGTCAAAAAGAAACCTCTCTGCCAGCCCCAAAAACTCGAGACGCTGATTCAAGAGTGCAACGAACTCATCGCCATTTTCGTGAAGAGCATCCAGACCGCCATACGCAACGCCGCAAAGCATTGACCCAACCCTTCGCTTTCCGACTTCATCATTATGAATTCCTTGTTCGATATTCGATATTCATTCCCTGCATTTCCGGCGGCAGCGTTATTGTCTATCGTCTATTCCCGCGACGCCCTCACTTTCCATCCGCCTTCCACGTCAGCTTGCCATCAGGATCGAGGAGGTAGGTGACGGGGATGGGCTTGGTGTTTTCGCCGGGCGGGATGAGCTGGCCTTCGGCGTTGAAGGCGGTGGTGCGGGCATCGTGGTGGCGCGTCCAGCCGGTGAGTTGGCCGGTGGCGTCATCGTAGCGCATGATGTCGCGCCAAGGCTTCCGCGTGGTGAGGCGCGGGGGCACCCAGGCGGTGGCGGGTGAACGTTCCAGCACCTCTGGCAGAAGCACTTGGCTGAGCACGGTGAGATGCAGGCCACGTAGCGCTTGGCGATCGGCGATGGTGAGTTTTTTCGGGAAGACAGAGGTGCGCAGGCTGCCGTCTTTTTCCTGATGCAGGATGCCGAGCAGGCTGAGGCGGTGCAACTCGGCTCGAAGATCTGCCGGTGCCGTGGTCTTGGGTGACTTCGTGGCGAGATCGAGGATCTCGGCCTGGTTTTGAATGAAGAGCAAAGGATCGCTGGCGATGACCTCCAGGGCGATGAGCGAGGCCACACGCAGCGTGCGTGGCTTTTCACCGGGAAGAGGTTGGTCGAGCGTCTTGGCGAGTTGATCGAGGGCTTCACTGCGAAGCTTTTCGGCCTCGGTTTTGAGATTCGGATCACGGCCGACGGTGGCAGCGGCTTCGAGGCGCTTTTGAAGGTCTTTTTGCGCCTTCAGAATGGTCTCACGCTCGGCGGGAGTGAAGAGCGGATCAGTGAGGCGGGCGAGCAGCGAACCTCGTGATGGCGCGGCGAGCGCATTCATGAGTCGAGTCCAGCGCAGGTCGCGGTCGTCGTAAGGCAGGCCAGGCTCGGGATTGGCGGTCTCGTAGTGGATTTCACTCACGCGGCCCTGTTCGTCGTAGAAGCGCATTTCGTTCGGCAGCATGTAAAAGCTGATGATGGCCGGGGCGCTGATGCTTTTCCCATCGGTGGCAAAGGCGGCGATATCGATGCGATGGCTACGAATGCCGCGAGCGCCTGGCACGGGCGGTTGCCAGCGCACACGGATGCGGGCGAGCGTGGTGCCAGGCTGCTGATCGATGCGCACGAAGCGTGGATCCCCCTGAAGCACGGCGAATTTCGCGGCGAGCTTCCGCGGTGTGGCGGCGAAGGATTTATCGAGGCTGACGATGAGGCCGTGCTCAGCGGTGTTTTCCCGGAAGATGCGTCCGATGCTCACCGGCGTGGTGGCGATGCTGGTGTGGGCTAGCATGCCATGCGGCTCGAACCACTGCTTGCCGCGCTCGGGCTTGGTCTCTTCTTTGATCTCGATGATGGCGACCGGCGGAATGGTCTCAGGCGTCATCTCATGGGCGAGGCGAATCATTTTGGCCTCGTCGATCTGGCTGGCATCGAAGACGACGGGATGCGCCTTGCCGCTAAAGTAGTCGGCATCGCTCGTGACCATCTTGTTCGAGCGGCGGAAAATGGCCTGGAGGGTGGGCGCGAGGAGTTTTTTCTCGAGGATGAGCTTCTGCGTGGCAGGTGAAAACGCGGCGGCAGCAGAGATGAAGGCCTGGAGGAAGGGCTGATCGCTCGACGACGAGCCTTGCGAGATCAAAAGGGTGGGCGTGTTCAGCGGAAGCAGGTCGCCATAGCCGCCGACGCCGTTGGCACCTTTGTCGTGATCGAGGTGCTCAGGGTAGATGAAGAAGTTGTTGAGGAAGTACTGCTTCGCGAGGAAGTCCGAACCTGCCGGATCGGTCATGTAAAGGCGCGGCAGGCAGCCCACCTGATCCGGACTGGAAGCCATGGAGCAGTTTCCGATGATCGGGATGGAGCGCACGACCTTCGCGGGCCCTTTGTCATCGCCCGCAGCCTTCATCACCTGGAGCTGCGGGTAGTGCTCCGTCATCAGGCGGGAGTGAAGGCCGTCCCGGTTTTCATAAGTGATGGCGGAGAGTCCTGCAGCAGTGCCAGCGGCGAACCATTCATTGAGCGCCTTGGCCGTGGCGTCGTTTTTCAAGGAAACGACGTCTCCCGCAGCGGGAATCGAGAGGAGCAGCAGGGCGAATGAGAGCGGAAAACGCACGCGGGAGTTTCGCGGGCGAAGCTGGAATGGCAAGAAGCAAGGTTCACTACTCCTTTAGGCGGGCGGTGTGGCAGTAACGGCGGCGGTATAGGCGGCTTTCAGCGCGGCGTCGGTTTGAGTGTGCTGGCCACGATAGACGAGGAGGAGGCCGAGACGTGGAAAGTCACTGTGATTCGGTGCGGAGTGATGAATCGTCTCACACTGATGAATGAGGGCATCCCCTGGCTCTAACAGGCCGCACAACTGCTCCTCCAGCGGCACCGCAGGCGCTTCGGCGAGGCCGATGGAGTTTCCTTTCACACCGGAGGGTTTCGTCGGCAGCATGCCGTGCTTGTGGGAACCTCGGACATAATAGACGGGACCGTTCGCCATCGTCACGGCATCCATGGCGATCCAGATGGTGAGCATGTCCGGCGGTGATTGGCAGAAGTAGGCGTTGTCCTGATGATAGGGCACGCCGGAGCCAATGCGGGCCGGCTTGTTAAAAGTCTCCACGCCGACGAGCAGCGGCTCGCCATGCACCAGTTTGGAAACCAGCGCCACGATCTCCGGCTTCTCCACCATGGGAAGGATGGCCGGATGATGAACTTCGATGCGCCACAGATTGCGCACGGTTTTGCCATCCGGTTCCTGGGTGCGGGCATCCGCAGGCTTTTCAGCAAGGTCTTCACGCATGTAGCGCTCCAGTTCGGTGCGCAGAGTGAGCACTTCGGCCTGACTGAAAAGGCCACGCACACGGATCACGCCGTCGCGTTCATAGTCATCGATCATGGAAGCCGTCTTGGAGGTGCTCATGGCCTAAATTTTGAATGGCGGACGTGCTTTTGGCAATCGCGGGATCAAGCGAGGCCCAGCCGATGCCGTGTGCGCGGACAGGCCACTTTTTCGAGTGTTCCCGCTGGGATGCTCTGCATGGCAAACCAGGCACCGACGTGTTTGGCGAAGGGGCCGCTGAAAATGAACCGGCGGAAGATGAAGTCACGCAGCGCTGACTTCCATGTTCCGGTCCACACGCCGAGGCCCATGCCCATCGCGGCACGGGTGGCCGCCACGCTGGCGGCACGGCGGCGGATGCGGTCATACGCCGCCAGCAACGGTGCTGCCGCCTCGCCAAGGCGAAGAATGGCGTGCAGGGCTTCGGCGGCGAATTCCGCATCGGCAAAGCCGGTGTTCATGCCCTGACCGCCGATGGGGCTCATCACATGCGCGGCATCACCGCAGAGGAGCACGCGGCCATCCACGATTTGCTCACAATCGAGCCTGCGCGGCGCGAACGTATGCTGATCGATCTGCGCCGCTGGATCGAGCGTGATACCGGTGCGCTGCTTCACCAGTTGTGGGATGTTGCCTTCCACGGCCTGAACGATCCAGCGCCTGCGACCATCCGGCAGCGGAAAGGACTCCACGGCACCGTCTTGGGTAAAATAGAGGTGGGCGTCATCATTCAGGCCGCTGCTGCCCTCAAAATCTCCCATGATGAAGTGGCAGCCGTAGCTCTTCGTGCTCGTGCGCACTCGCAGCAGGTCACGCATGCGGCTGCGATGGCCATCACACGCCACCAGGTAGTCGGCACGCACCGTCTCACTGCCCAGTGTCAGCGTGACTCCGGCCTCGTCTTGCTTTTTGGCGGTGACTTCGACGCCTCGCCTCATTTTCACACTCGGGTAGCGAGCGGCCTGTGCCTCCAGCAGCTCCATCGTGATCGCCTGCGGCAGGGAAAGCACGAAGCGATGCCGCCCTTCGATGCCGCGAAACGAGGCGGTGCCGACGTGACCACTCTGACCATGCACCTGGCACTCACGGATCGGCACGCCGCGTGCCACCATGGCCTCGTCGAGACCGAGCCGGGCCATGATTTGCAAAGTCGGCGGCGTGATGCCGATGGCCTGTGACCAGGCCTCTCGCTGCGTGCTTTTCTCCAGCACCAGCACGCGCACCCCACGCTGACCGAGCAGGCAGGCCAGCAGCAGGCCCACCGGTCCACCACCGACGATGGCGACCTCATGCTCAGAACCCGAGGGCACATGGGGGATGATGCTTTGCTTCATGGGATTCCAATACGGCACACGCTTCTGGTAGCGAACAAAAGCATCACCATACCACTGCTGATAACGTTTCTCTTTGATGAAGGGGGCCACGTAGCAATACACCGTCCACAGCACCGCGAGCACGAGGTGATCCGGTGTCCAAACCGGTGCGGTCCACAGGATGAGGGTGAAGCTCAGATAGATCGGCTGACGCACCCATTTGAACAAGCCACCACGCGTGAAGGGGCGGTACATCGGCTCACGATTCGTCCAAACCGAGTGCCAGCCGAGAAAGCCCATTTGGATCTCCAGCCCTGCATCGCTCATGGACTTCGCCAACAGCAGCCAAGAGCCACAATAGGCTGCGGTAAGCAGATTCAGCGCCCAGCCTTCCGGCGCAGCCCACATCACGGCCGAGGGCGACCACAGAAGAAACACCAGGAGGAGTTGGATCGATGCCAGTCCGGCAAAGATCGTCGTCGAAAGCGGTTTGCCGAGTCCCAGCGGAGCCAGCTTCGTCATGAAACGACGCCCACGCTCCGAAAGCAGCCACGAATGCCCCAGCGCAAATTGCATGAGCAGTAGCACATTCGCCGCCCAAGCCGATGCACCGCTCAAAGCCACGAAGCCCGTGCTCAGGCCGCGATACAACGATACCATCATCCCCACCACCGACGTCACGAACAGCACAAAGCCGACGAGTCCATAAATCAGCGCCGTGTAGCGCTGCGCGGTGGTATAGGTGGTTTTCATGTGAGAGCGGCTGCCTTTTCGAGGTGGGCCACGGTTGTGGCACAGCCCACACGCTCCAGCACGGCGGTCTCGACAGTGAGACCGGGGCCAAAGGCCATCGCCATGGTGAGGGCGTGATCGGTCTCGGCCTCTTCGAGCAGATCTTTGAGCACGAAGAGCACCGTGGCGCTGCTCATGTTGCCGTAATCCGCCAGCACGCTGCGTGAGGAGGCGAGCGCTGCGGGCGGCAGTTGCAGGCTTTGCTCCACTTTATCGAGGATGCTGCGCCCACCGGGATGCACGGCCCATTCCTGAATGTCCTCCAGCTTCAAATCATGCTTCTGGAGCAGGTCGTTCGCCAGATGGCGCACATTGGCGCCGATGATCTCCGGCACATAACTGGACAAAACGATGTTAAAGCCCTCGTTGCCGATGTCCCAAGCCATCTCGGCCTCACCGGCGGGCAATAGCGCCGAGGTAAAACCACGCAGCGCATAGGCCGGGCGGTTTTTCATCGGTTCACGAGCACTGACGATGGCCGCGGCCGCACCATCGGCGAAGAGTGAATTCGCGAGGATGTTATCCGGCTTCTCGTCGATCTGCATGTGCAGCGTGCAGAGCTCCAGGCATACCACGAGCACCACGGCCTCGGCATTGGCCTCACAGAACTGCGCTGCCATGCGTAGCGCCGGAAAGGCTGCATAACAGCCCATGAAGCCCAAGGTGTATCGCTGCACATCGCCGCGAAGTCCAAGCTCGCGGATGATGTGGTAATCAGGCCCCGGATTGGCAAAACCGGTGCAGGAGGCGAAAACGACGTGCGTCACATCCTGCGGCAAAAAACCGGCTTCACCGTCCAGCGCCTGCCGCGCCACTTTGACGGCTAGTTCGCGTGAAGCATGGGCATACACCGCATTCCGCTGTGCCGTTCCGGGGGAGATGATGCGGCCTTCGGCATCCGTGCGGTAGAGATGAGCCTCCGCTTCGCTGGAGAAGTCTCCCAGCACGCTGTGACGCGTCTCGATACCGCTGCGGTTGTAGATGGCGTGAATGAGGCGTTTGGATTTCGGATCGTTCGTCCATCCTTTCATGCGATCACGGATGAAAGCCTGCTCGTAGGCCCACTGCGGTGCACGCGTGGCGATTTTGTGAAGGTAAGGACTCATGGTTTTGTCAGGGTGACGTGGGCGCGGACGGTGATGTCGTCGCCGACACGGATGAAAAGCAAAACGGCGGGAACGTTGATGTCACTGGCCTTCATCGACACCGGGAATTCGAGGTCAAAGCTCGCTTTGCCACCTTTGAGCTGCCAGTTGGAGATGGTGGCGGTGATGTTTTGCGGCTTGCCGAGCAGCGTCAGTGCCAGAGGCAGCTTTGTCGGCGTGCCTGAGGCGGCGATCAGGCTGAAGTCCGCGTCGATCTTGCCCGTGATGAGCGGGTGATCGGTGATTTTCATGGCTTTGCGCATGTTTTCATCGCGCTTCGCCTCGGCGGTATCCATTCCGGCAGCTTTGACGGTGACGGTTGAAACCACACGCTGCGGCTTGTCACCCTTCATGGTCACATCCGCCTTGAACGGCTCGGCGCTGACCTTTCCACCCCAGTCATGCAGCGTGGAAGTGCCATCGAAGGTGATCTTGGCGCTGCCGCTCCAGGTTTCAGCCCTCGCGATGGCGGAGAAGAGCAACAGAGCTAGCAGACAGGGGCGTGTGATCATGAGGTTTGAGGCTGAATTTTTGTTTGGATCAACTCGCGGGTTTATCAGCACTGAACACGCCATAACGCATCACTCCGAGTTCATAGGCTATCCAAATGCGGAACAGCGTGAGCGCGAAGATGCGATTGGGGTTCTTCGCGCTGAAAAGGAAGCTGCGATAGTGGGGTTTCGCGAAAAAACCCTTTACCGTGCGCCAGGCACACAGCGGCCAGGTCTTTTTCACCTGCTGGGCGTAATCATGAAACTGGTAGTTCGTGAATCCCGCCGCCAAAGTCGCGGCGCGGAACTCGCTCTCTGGCCGCACCCCGGCGATTTGACCTTCACGCGTGATGGCGTCGATCAGGAAGCGCTTGGATAGTGCGCTGGGGCTCTCACACGCCATCCAGGCCAGGGCCACCAAGCGGCCGCCGGGCTTCATCACTCGGTAACATTCACGGAAGAAAGTGGGGAGGTCCGGCATGTGCTCCAGGCTTTCCACCGTTTCCACCACGTCGAAGCGATTGTCCGGCAGTTGGTTCTGATACCAATCCCGCAAGAGGTAAGTGGTCTTGCCGGGCACATCGTTGTGCTCTTGAGCGTAGCGCCATTGCGTGCTGGAAATGGTCATGCCGGTGACATCGGCGCCATATCGCTCGGCCAAGATCTTCGCCGTCGCTCCATAGCCACAGCCAATGTCACACACGTCACTGCCTTTGCCGGTGCCGCCGAGTTTGGCCACGAGTGTCACCAGATTCTCCACTGCCTCAATGTCACTCTCCTTGCCCGTGAGCCACAGGCCGTGATGGACATGCTCGCCCCAGATCTCGCGGTAAAATTGATCGAGATCATCATAGTGCGAAGCTGCGCCGTCGATGGTGGGTTTGTAGTCGCCGAGAGCGGTCGTGGAGGTCATGGTTGTTTCTTAGTCCTGAAATTAACTGCGTTATGCCTTTTCCTGCCATCCCCTCTGCGGCTCAATTTGGGCAACTTGGGGACGCTAGGCCTTCGCCTATTTGGAGGCCAGTTTGGCGATGTCTCGGCTGCTGAAGGCTCGCCGACCTTTTCATCGCCGATGAACGCACGCACGCCCCAGCCATGGTAGCGGTGGCCGGTGGCGTCGATCTTTTTGAAGACGGGACGGCGTCCGCCGAGGATGCGCTCGGAGTGCTGGCGGGTGTAGTCAAAGATCACTTCCTTGGTCTTCACACTGCCAGATTTGCCGGGCAAGAGGTCGATCAGCTCGGTGCCATCGGCTTGCTTGACGATCTTGTCAGCACTGAGGTCATCGGAAAAAAAGGTCCACTCGAGGCGCAGTTGGGCGCTGTCTTTGAGTCCGGTGCCACTGACCTTGATCTCCAGCCAGCGGTGATGTTTTTCCTCCGCGCTGGTGCCGCTGTGGGCTTCGTGGGTACCTTTCATATCCACTTGGAGGGGCACCCAGGTGCTAGCGAAGCACTGGCTGATGAACAGGAGGAGGATGAGGGAAGTGAGCCTTGTTTTCATGCGTGGGTGAGTTGGGGTTCAGGATGCGAATGGATTTCCTCAGGTGCTCGTGCCCTCGCGGGACGGCCGATGAGCCAGCGGTAGAGCACCGGGAGCAGGAAGAGCGTCAAAAACGTGCTGCTGACGATCCCGCCGATCACGACGGTGGCCAGCGGGCGCTGCACCTCGGCTCCGGTACCTTCGCTGATGGCCATGGGGATGAAGCTGATGGCGGCGCTGATGCTGAAGGGCAGGTCTCGCATCCAAAGAGACGCCACGCCGCCGGTGATGGCGAGTGGGATGCCGGCGTAGATGATGAGCGTCTGCATCACGCTTTTGAAGGCGCTGTGGATGAGCACGAAGATGAGAATCAGCGCCAGCGGCGCGACGACCATGAGCCGCGCACGCGCCTCGGCCTGAGCCTCGTCCACGCCATCGTGCATGCCCATGGAGGTCAAAGTGGCTGCGAAAACCGCCCCGGAGGCGGCGCGGAGTTTTGGCTGAAGCTGCCCACATTTGAGGCGTGATTCGTGCATTTGATGCGTTCTCGCCTTCACGATGCGCTTCGTCCTTCTAGTCTCTTGTGCCCTCTCCCTCCCTGCCTTCGCGGAGGTTCGCCCGTTGCTGCAAAAATACTGTTTCGACTGCCACAACGCGGACAAGCAGAAGGGTGATGTTGATCTCACGCACTTCGGCTCGCCGCAGAATGTGGTGAAGGAATTCAAGCTGTGGCAGGCGATGCTACAGCAGGTCGAGGAGGAAGAAATGCCGCCGAAGAAGCCGCTGCCGAGCGCGGCGGAGAGGGAAGCGATCGTGGCGTTTTTGAAGAAGGGCATCGATTCGGTCGATTGGAGCCAGCAGAAGGGCATCGAGCACGTCACGCTGCCGCGACTGACGAAAACGGAATACAACCACACGCTGCGTGACCTCCTCGGCATCGACTTTGAGCCGGGGAAACTGCTGCTGGATGATGGCCCGGGGCTCTCCGGTTTCACGAATGATCGCGATGCGCTCTTCATCTCGCCCGCACTGGCGGAGCAGCTTTTCGATGCAGCGGATTACGCGCTGCAAAGTATGCTCAATCTGCGCCAGAAGCCCTTCTCGAAGCAATTCGAGGCCGAGAACATGCTCATGACGGAACGTGGCTCGAAGCCTGAGGAACTGCCCGGTGGCGGAGTCGGTTACTCACTCGCCGGAGCGGGGCAGCGCACGCTTTATGATGAAGTCATCGTGCCTGCGGATGGCTGGTATCGGATGACCGTGAAGCATGTCGGTCGTGGGGGCGATAGCGGCATGCGTTTGCGCATTGATAATGAAGCGCGGGCGCTTTTTAAGTGCCTCGACAACATGCCAAAGGAGGAAACGATCGAGCTGCTGCTCCGTGCTGGCTCGCATCAGATGACCTGGAACATCGACAACACCACGCTGCGTGCCACCACGCCGGTTCCGGTGCGAAAGGCGAAGAAGGCAGCGCCGAAGGGCGGCTACCGAGTCTTTGATCAAAAGAAGGCTGCGCCGCTGGTGAAGGATGCGGCAGCGAAGAACGCGCCACGCCTGCTGTTGCCAGCAAACGCCTCCGACGAGATCAAAAAGCTCACGGACATGCTCAATCGCAACTTCCAGAACATGCAGATGCGTGTCGAGTATCTGCGTGCGGTGACGCCGGAGGGCAATCCGAGTGATCTGCGCAGCTTTTACAACCTGCTGCCCGAACGCACCGAGGCCATGGTGGCCGCGAAGCATCCGCTCGCCAAGGCGATGAAGGTCTCCGTGGCCGAGCTGGATCGTCAGATCGAGGCGGCGAACGTGGAGAAGCTCGCCAGCAATCGTCAAGTCGTCGGAGACTCGCTTGAAGCCCTCGATCTGCCGTTTGATCCCGCTTCTCTCACCGGCAGTGCGGAGGCGCAAAAGGCCGCGAAGCCGATTCGAGTCGGTGCGCCGGGCGTGGACTGGATTTTGGTCGAGGGGCCGATTTCTCCCGTTGGCTCGAAACCACGCGAAATCTTCTCAAGTGATGTCAAAGCCGCTTTGAATGCCTTTTTGCCAAAAGCCTTCCGTCGGCCGCTGCGAGCCGGCGAACTCGAAAAACACCACGCTCTTTATGAGAAGGCTCAAAAGCGCGGTGAAACGCCCGAGCAGGCTCTCAAGCTCGCTTTTGCCGCTGCGTTGACCTCGCCGAGCTTTTTGTTTCGCGATGAACTCCGCGCAGGGAAACTCGATGACCATCAACTGGCGAGTCGTTTGAGCTATTTTCTCTGGATGAGCCTGCCTGATGATGAACTGCGTGCTCTCGCCGATGCCGGGAAATTACACGCAGACGATACGCTGCGTGCGCAGGTGAAACGGATGATCGCTGATCCGCGTTCGCGGGCCTTCACGAGCACGTTTCTTGGCCAGTGGCTCGGCTTTTCGGGTCTCGGCACCGAGCATGTGCCGGATGCGCGGAAGTTCCGCGACTTCACACCCGCACTGGCCGAGGCGATGAAGCTGGAGCCGGTGCTCGTGTTTGAAAATCTCCTGCGCAGCGGCGGCAGCCTCACGCGCTTGCTTGATGCCCGCGAGACCTTCGCCAATGCCGAACTCGCCAACGTGTATGGCCTCGACGTGAGCGGCGAGAGCATGCAGCCGGTGAAATTCACCGATGATAAACGGGCGGGCCTGCTCGGCATGGCGGCGGTGCTCACCGCGTCTTCTACGCCGAATCGCACGAGTCCCGTGATTCGCGGGAAGTGGGTTTTGGAGACGCTGCTCGGTCGCAAGCTCGCCGAACCGCCCGCCGATGCCGGACAGCTCGATGACAAGGCCGGAGATCGTGGCAAGACGCTGCGTGAGGAGCTCGCCGCGCATCGTCGCAACGAAAGCTGCGCGAGCTGTCACGACAAAATTGATCCCATTGGCTTCGGTTTGGAGAACTTCGATGCCATCGGCCGCTTCCGCGAGAAAGAGGCTGGCAAACCCGTGGATGCGAGTGGCACGCTGCCTGGCGGCATTCAAATCAACGGCCCTGCCGAACTCCGAAACGCCATCCAGCAGCACCACGCCGATGAATTCATTCGCAATGTCACTCAGCGTCTTGCTGTGTTTGCGCTTGGTCGTGCATTAAAGCCGCAGGATGAAGGTTTGATCCGGCAATTGCTGGCCGATTTGAAAAAGAACGATCACCGCGCCGATGGGCTGATTGAGTCCATCGTGCTGAGTGAAGCGTTCCGCACGCAAGGCTGAAGCCCGGAGGCGTTCGAGGGGATTGCGTTGCTGTTTCCTGGGGTGCGACCTCTGCTATTCGTGGGGAATGCCTCCGGTATGCGAGGGAACATTCCACTCACCGCTGCATATTCGAGAAGAAGACTCTCGCGCTTTCCATGATGCCGTAGGCGGTTTCTTGCGGGGTGAGCTCGGAGGTCTGGATGCGGAGGTCGGCGAGGGATTTGTAGAGGGGCTTTCGCTCGTCGAGGAGGCGGGTCAGTTTGGTTTTGGGGTCTTCTTCGCCAGCGAGGAGGGGGCGGTCGTTGTTGTGGGAGGTGCGGCGGGCGAGGAGGGCGGGATCGGCATCGAGCCAGACGATGTAGCCGAGATGGCGCAGCAGAGGAAGATTGCGCGGCTGAGTGATGATGCCGCCGCCGGTGGCGATGCAGGCTCCGCGCTTGCCGAGCAAGGAGCGCAGTGCGGCGCTTTCGCGAAGGCGAAAGCCGGTCTCTGTTTCGGCGGCGAAGATGGCGGGGATGCTTTGACCGGCGGTTTCGACGATGAGCTGGTCGGTGTCGATGCACTGGAAGCCGATCATCTGAGAGACGATGCGGGCGACGGTGGTTTTCCCGCTGCCCATGAGGCCGATGAGGACGATGTTGGGCTGGCGTGGGAGCGGTGTGGCGGCCTCGTCGATCACGGCTTGCAGGATGCTGCTGGCGAGTTCGGGATCGTTTTGGACGGCGTCGAGGTAGGTGGGATAACGCGGCTGCCAGCCGCTGGCGCGGAGTTTGGCATTCGAGACGTGTTTGTGACTCCAGCCGCGTTTGCGGTTGGGATCGGGTTCGCGGGCGGGTGGGATGGCGAGGCCGAAAAGGCGGCAGAGATCGAGGTAACTATCCCGCTGGGTGACTTTTTGATCGTCGGCGATGTTGTAGATGCCGCTGAGCCGATGGGTGACGAGATGCACGAGGGCGCTGGCGGCATCGTCGGCATGGATTTGGTTCAGGTAGCGCCCCTGGCCGTCATTGCCTTCGATGGCGGATTTGCCTTCGAGGAGGTTTTTGAGCAAAAAGGAGCGTCCGGGGCCATAAATGCCGGCGAGACGCCCGGCGCAGCCTCCGGCATTCAGAGCGAGGTTTTCGGCTTCGCGAAGCAAGCGGCCGGTTTCACGGTCGGGATCGGCAAAGCTGGTCTCATCGACGGTTTCGCCGTTGATCTGCGGGAAGACGCTGGTGCTGCTGGTGTAGAGCGGGAAGGCTCCGGGAAAGGCGGCGAGAAGGTGCCGCATGCCGTTCACATAGACGCTTTGATACATCTCGGCTCCGCCACGACTGGAGCTGGCGCAGTGGATGAAGGCATCGACCTTCAGCGGGGCGATTTTGGCGGCGATTTCGCGGACGGAGGTGTCGCTGGAGATATCGCAGGCCTCGACAAGCCAGGGTTTGGCGGCGCGGAGTCGCTCAGTGGAGCTGGCGCTGTGCGTGAGGCCGATGACGGTGTGCCCGGCGGCATGCATCCAATCCGCCACGCGCTCGCCGACGAAGCCGCAGCCTGCGATGAGGAGGGTCATAGCGGCTTGCGGTGCTTTTGATAATAGGCCACGAGGCCGTCCACGACGCCGCGGACGTAGTCCTCGACAGCGCTGGTCTGGAGACGCCCGGCGATGAGGGTGCGACCGACGAAATGACCGGCCAGCAGGCGGCGGTAGGTTTCCTCGTGGTTCATGACGAAGGGTTCGAGATAGACGACGGGGCAGTCGTAGAGGCGATTGGCGAGGAGGTTCCGCGCATAGACGGCGGGGTTGGCACTAGCGCGGCGGGCATTGGGCGTGGTGTAAATGTAGGGCGGCAGGCCGGTGGCTCTGAGGAGGCCTTCGGCGACGGCATCGGCGAGGGGGATTTCTTCCTCATGGATGCGGGAGAAGAGGCGGTGGAACATCTCGAAGCGTACATCGGCCTGCTCGAGCTCGGCGGGCGAGTAGCAGCCGTTCACGAGGACATGCGCGTGGTTTTGCGGTGAAAACTGCGGTGAGGTGGCATTCCCCCAGGCTTCGGCGTTGTAGTGCAGGCAGAGGACGAGATCAGGTTTGATCTGCGTGTTCACCTTGTTGCCGCGCGCGTGGATCTCGCTGACGCGGTAAAAGAGCTTTTCGCTCTGCCACTGCACGGTGAGGAGTTTGGCATCGCCGGTGAGGCCGTCGTAACCTTCCTTGGGGTCGGGGAAGCCGGCTTCTCGGAGGCCTTTCAAGGCGGCTTCGCGAAGCGTGGCCGGGCGGGCCTTGGTAACGGGCTCGGAATTCTCGCGAACGAGTGAGACATAGGCTCCGAGGGCCTTCAATCGCTCGGCGAGCATCTGGGCGGTGACGAGGCTGAGATCGCCCTCCTGGATGAACTCGTTTGGTTGAAAGCTGAGGAAGCGCTCTTCGATGCGGCCGTAGCCGCCGCCGATATGGCCGGGATCGAGGGCGATGTGGAGATCGCTGAGCAAGGGGCGATCTTGGATGGGCTGCAATTCGGTGACGCGATGCCAGGGGCGGGTGCTTTCCGAGGGTGGCTTGGAGATGCTTTCGAGCTCGATGCGGGCCTCGGGATGAGCGGGATCGCCGGTTTGGATGAGGAGCGCCGTGCCCTCGATGCGCCAGGCGGCGGGCAGGGTGGAGTTGTCCGTGTAGATTTCCTTGAGCGCGGCCTCCAGCTCGGCGCGAGTCATGGTTTTCGCGAAGGCCTGTAGCTTCGACCAATCGGGTGAATCACCGAGCGGGCTGAGTTTGGCAAAGCGCAGGATGGGATTCGGCGGGGCGGCGGTGCCGGGTATGATGTTGGAAGGCGTGAGGCTAGTGGGCGGCGCGGCGGAAGGAGGCGGAGTAGAATTGGGGGTGGGCGCGATGGTGGACTGGGCGGCCACACTGCCGCCGAGGAGGGCGGCGGTGAGCAGAACGCGGATGATTTTCTCGATCATGGCGGCGATCCTAGCTTGAACCTGCCGCGCATCATCTACTAAATGGCCTTCCAATGAACGAAGCGATCAATGACACGGCGGCACAGACGGATGACGGGCTTTTCAGGCTGCTTTTCCTGGGGGACATCGTGGGCGAGCCCGGCCGTAAGGCGGTCTCCCTGCTGCTGCCTTTGCTCAAGCAGGAGCTGAACCTCGATTTTATCGTGGTGAACGGCGAGAACTCCGCTGGCGGGCGCGGCATCACGCCGAAGATCGCCATCGGCCTCATGCGGGCGGGCGCAGCGGTGGTGACGACGGGGGATCACATCTGGGACCAGAAGGAGATCGTGCCGTATATGATCGATGAGCCGCGGCTGCTGCGTCCGCTGAATTACCGCGAAGGCGCTCCGGGGCAGGGCTACGTGGTTTTGGAGACGAAGAAGGGCAAGGTGGCCGTGGTGAACCTCCAGGGCCGTACGTTCATGGGCCAGCAGCTCGAAAATCCGTTCCCCGTGATCACCGAGTGCGTGGAAAAGCTGCGCCAGGAGACGCCGATCATCTTTGTGGATTTCCACGCCGAGGCCACGAGCGAAAAGGTGGCCATGGGCTGGCATCTCGATGGCAAGGTGAGCGCCGTGGTGGGCACCCACACGCATGTGCCGACGGCCGATGAGCGTGTTTTGCCGAAGGGCACGGCCTTTCAAAGTGATGCCGGCATGTGCGGGCCGATGGACAGCGTGATCGGCAGCCAGATCGAGCCAGTGCTGGAGCGGTTTCATACGCAGATGCCCACTCGTTTTGGCGTGGGCAGTGGGGCGGTGAGGCTGAACGGTGCTCTCATCACGCTCGATCCGAAGACGGGCCGAGCCCTGAAGATCGAGCGCATCACCCGGACGTGGCACGAGTGAGCGATTGCAATCGCCCGTGGAATCTGATTGGATGCCGACGATGAAACTCCTCCTCCATGCCGTCTCCGCCGCCGTGCTTTGTTTCTCGCTTTCGAGCTGCGACACTCTGTCGAGCTTTGGGAAGCCGAAGTACAAATTCTCCGTGCATATCCAGGGTGAGCCGAACGATCATCCAAAGGAGATCATCCAATTCCCTTTCCAGGGGCAGCAGCTCATCTTCAAGAAGGTGCCGGAATTCGGCCAGACTGCGATCGCGGCGTTCGAGCCCTTCATCGCGGATGACGGTGCGGGAAATGGCCTGCTTTTGAAGCTGGACGCCCACGGCCGCAACATGCTCGAAAATGCCACCCGTCTCCACCAGGGTGAATTGCTGCTCACGGTGGTGAACGGCGTGCCGGTGGACATCATCCAGATCGACTCACCAATCACAGACGGGCGTTTCACCATCTGGCGCGGCGTTTCGGATGAGACGATCGCTCAAATGGAAAAGAGGCTGCCGCGCATCTCTGGTCTGAAATCCTCCTCTGGTTACTTCGAGATGACGCCTTCGACGGCTAAGGAGAAGCGTGAAGCCCGCCGTGCGGCTGAGCAGGAGAAAAAATACCTCGAAGACATGGCCCGCCGCGCCGAACGCGGTGAGGATGTGACCGCGCCACGAAGCAAAGAAATCCCGCTGGAGTGATGAAAGCGCTCTTTTTGTCCCTCCTGCTGGCTTTGACGCCTCTCGCGAGAGGTCAGACCGGCCTCGTCTTGCCCACGGAAAACACTGCGCTCCTCGAAAAGCAGTCCGCCGGGTATTTCCAGTTCGTGGACCGCACGTTCGAAGGTGAAAAGACCACGCCGTGGGAAGGCGGGCAGTTTGGGTTCGTGCGTGATCCGCGGCGCATCGGTGGTGCCATCGCCTACGCGAGGTTTCACGAAGGCCTGGATGTAAAGCCCCTGCGCCGAGATGCGAAGGGTGATCCGCTCGATGAGGTGCGGGCCATCGCCGCCGGGCAGGTGGTGCATGTGACGGCCTCCGCTGGGCTGAGCAATTACGGGCGATACATCGTGGTGCGGCATGATTTCGAGGGCACGGGACCTTTTTTCTCCCTCTATGCCCATCTGCGCGAGGCGCGGGTGCAAGCCGGGGAGGCCGTGAAGGCAGGGCAGGGGATCGGCCGGATGGGTTACACGGGTGCGGGCATCGATCAGCGTCGTGCCCACCTGCATGTGGAGCTGAACCTGCTTCTGAGCAGTAATTTTGACGCCTGGCATCAGGCGAGTTTCTCCACGCCGAACCACCACGGCATCTATAACGGCATCAATTTGCTCGGTTTAGACCTCCAGGGCTTGTTTCTGGCCACCGCGAAGAATCCGCAGCTTTCGATCCCGGAGTTCATTCGTGGCGGCGAGGCGGCTTTTCGTGTGCGAGTGCCCGGAACGGCGAAAATGGAGATCGCAGGCCGTCATCCATGGCTTTTGAATGGGAAAACGTCCCGTGGCACCTCCTGGGAAGTCACTTTCACCCGCTGGGGCTTCCCGATGGCCGTCGAGGCCTCCCCCTCCGGTGTAGCAGAACCCATGCTCACCTGGGTGAAGGACGCTGGCATGCCCCATTATCTACACACTCGCGGCCTCGTGACCGGCAGTGGCACCTCTGGAAAACTGACCGCCGAAGGTCTGAGATTCATCCGGCTAGCGTGCGGGATACCATGACAATATCGTGAACGAACATTTTACAGGGAGGAATTGACTAAGAGAGGCCTGTTCAGGTAATCTGCCAGTCCCCCCCCATTTCAATGAAACCCCTTGAGTTCATTTCCTCCTCCGGCCTGCGCCATTTCTTGCTGCTGCTGAGTTTACTGTTCATCGCTGTCGATGCTCATGGGCAGGTTCCTTCTGCGCCGACGGGAGTCACGGCCTCCTACAGCCTCGTCAGCGCCGATGTGACGGGCTTCCTGATCCAGTGGACGGATACCTCCTCCAACGAAGCGAACTTTGAGATCTGGGCCAATACCTCCAACAGCTATAACACATCGACCCTGATCTCGACCGAAGCTGCAAACACGACGCGAACTCATCTGTATCTGAACTCGGCCTTTCTTCCTTCCGGTGGCAGCGGCTATTTTTGGGTGGTGCCCTTAAACGCGTCTGGCCGGAATCATGCCACTCCGACGGTCAGTGTGACGAACAATGGCAGCACGACTAACAATTCACCCTCAGGCCTGAGCGTGACCGTGCCATCCCCGAACACAATCCGGCTGAACTGGACGGACAACTCCGTCTTTGAAGAATACACCGAGATCTGGGCGCGTGACACGGGCGTTGGAGGCAGCGTTTCTCAGTTCCTTGGTCAAGTCCCCTGGAACCTCACCCAGCAAGACTTGTTCTATTATCTGCAGCCTGGGCGCACCTATGAACTGACCCTACGCACGTCACGACGAGTGGGCAATTACAGCAGCAATAGTTTCGCCTACACTCCCTACTCATCCCCCGTGACCTTCACGATGCCGGGCACCTTGAACACATCGCCCCCCATCGCTCCATCTAACCTTTCCGTGGCTGCTTTTGTGGATGCCTCGAACGCTAACTCGAACTCCTTCGGCGTCTATTTTGATGACAACTCGACCGATGAGCTTGGTTTTGAGTTCCAGCACAAGGTGCTCGGCACTTCCGACACCACCTACGCTTCGCTCGGTGTGCTCAACGGAGCCACGGGGCTCAATCTCGGCTTTGGCACTCCGATTTCAGGGTACGCGGCGGCTTCTGCCCGTGATTTTCGAGTGCGTGCCCTGCGCGGCAATGGCCCTTTCGCGGTCGCCTCCACCTTCACCGCTACGGTTGGAGCCACGCTCGCCTCCTTCAACGCCCCCACTGATCTGCGGGTCACGGCACCCGCCAGCGATGGTAAGGTTCAACTTTTCTGGGCCGACAATGCCACGACAGAAACTGGCTACGCAATCGAGTTTCGAGAAGGCACCAGCGGAGCCTTCACGAGTCTGGGAACGATCAATTCTACGGACTTTTCTCGCTATCAAAGCGCGGGCGGCATCGGAGGGTTCGATCCTGGATCGATCTTGCAGTTTCAAATTCGCGCTGTCGGCTCAGGTGCCCCTTCCGGCTACAGCAATCTCGCCACCATCACGATCCCGGCTGCTCTCGCGGCTCCCACCGGCCTGACGGCCACCGTGCTCGGAGAGGGCTCGGTAAAGCTTGATTGGACGGACCCCACCACGAATGAAGGTGGGTTCATCATCCAGGCCAGATTCCTGCCCAGTGGTACCTTCTTTGACACGGATGTGCTGGTCAATAGCGCCCCTGCTGACTTTGCGGCCACGGCCCGCACGCGCAGCCTCACGCTTCCAACCACGTTGCTCTACCCTGGCGTTTCCTACGAGTTACGCGTGCTGGCTGCTTTTGTGCCGCAGACCGGCCCGCAGATCAATTCGCCCCCATCCAATTTGGTCACGGCCACTGTCCCCTTCAATGCGCCTACCAATTTCACCGCCACGGTGAGCGGCGAATCCACCGTGAACTTCACTTGGACGGATAATTCGGCGGTAGAGTCCAAATTCTACATCCTCGCCAAAGAATCCGGGGCCACTCAATACACGGTCCTCGCCTCTCCCGCCGCCAATGCCACCAGCCTGAGCGTGCCAAACGTCATCCCCGGCCTCTCTTATGATTTTGCCATCGTGTCTGTCTATGTGAGAGCGGCGAACGACGAGATCGAATCGGCACTCTCAAACGTGGTTAGCCGTTCCCTGCCCTTCAACGCCCCCACTGGCCTCTCCGCCGTGGCTGCCTCGGACCGTCAGATCAACCTGACTTGGACGGACAACTCCACGGCCGAATCTGGCTACATCATTTACTGCAAGCTGAGCACGGACTCCTCCTTCCAGCCCTGTGGTGTGGTGGCTCCGAACGTCACCACGTTCTCCACGAAGTTCTTGGATTCGGGCGCGGGCACGCCGCTGGAACCCAACACGGCCTACCTGTTTGAGGTTCGTGCCTTTGCCGGGCTTTCCCTCGCTCTGGCGCAAAGCAATCCAGCTTTCGTGGATAGCAACGCGGTGCGCACCTCCGCTACGACGGGCTCTGTCACGACAAAGGACGGAGTCACGGCGGATCTTTCGCCAACGATGGTGGTGAACCAAGCCTTCTCCCATACCTTTGCCATCACGCAGGGGCAGGCCTCCTTCTCCAGCTCCAGCCTCACGGGTTCCCTCCCGGACGGGGTGACCTACAATTCGGTCACTCGCATCCTCAGCGGCACGCCGACGGCACGCGGCTCCTTCACGCCGACACTGACGGTGAACTGGTCCAACGGCTGGTCGAGCACGCAGACAATCCACTTGAGGCCCTATTTCCAGCCCGGCAGACCCGTGGTGGCGACCCCCATCGCAGCTCATACCTTGAGTGTGGGCGATTCACCGCTCTCCATCCCACTCGCCGCCACTTTTTCCGATCCCGATACCGAATCTGCCGTAGCCATCAGCCTTCCGGCAGCCAATGGCACGCCCGGCGGTCGCTCGATCACGATCATCCTGAATGACACCGTCACGCCGGTCACGGTGGGCAATTTCCGTGCCTATCTGAACAACGCCACGGATGGCTACGGCGGCAGCATATTCCATCGCCTGGTGCAGGGCTTCGTCTTGCAGGGCGGTGCCTTCCGGTCCAGCCCGCTATCCGGTGCCTCTTCAAATTCTCTCGTCGGCGTCACCAAGCTGGCCGCCATCCAAAACGAGCCCGGCCTGCCCAATATCGCTGGCACGCTGGCCATGGCCAAGCAGGCCGGAAACCCTCACAGCGCCACCACAGACTTCTTCTTCAATCTGGCGGATAACACTTCGAACCTCGACTTCCAAAACGAAGGTTTCAGCGTGTTCGGTCGTGTGGCTCAGCCTACGCTCGCCACCCTCTCCGCCCTCGCGGCGCTGCCCCTTCCACCTGCGGCGGCAAGCAACCAGCCGACGAACTACCAGGTGCTCATCAATCCCGTGGTCGTCACCTCGAATACCACATCTGGCAGCACCAACGTCGTGCCTAACTCCTTTGCCTCCATCGTTGCGGGCATGGGTATCAGCGGACCCGGCATCCCGGCGAATACCTTCGTCAACTCCGTGAACGGCACCACGAACATCACCATCTCCAATGCCGCTACCGCCAATGGCACGGGGGTCAGCCTGAGCTACGGTGAATCCACCCCCTTCTCCTCCATGCCTTACAACGCGGTCACCGCCCCTGCTCCGCCCATTGATGCCTCGAAGCTCGTGCGCATCAATTCGGTGACCGGTTCCGTCCCCGTCCTGAGCGGGCACAGCGCCACCAGCTCCAGCACCGGTGTGGCCACGGCCTTCGTCAGCGGCACGGAACTCACCCTCAGCCCCGTCGCCCCGGGCTCCTCCACCATCAGCCTTCAAGTCACGGATCTTGATGGGAATCAGCTCCAGGTTCCGCTCACCTTCGAGGTCACGGTGAATAACACCCTCTCCAACTGGGCCACCACCGAAGGACTCACCAGTGGTCAGAACGGACCCACCGACGACCCTGACTTCGACGGTCGCAAAAACCTCCTCGAATACGCCCTCATGAGCAGCCCCGGCACCGCCAATGGCACCGCCGAACCCGCTTTGAACACCGTCACCGATGGAGCGGATAAAAAAGCCACCATCACCTTCAAGGTGCGGAAATTCGCCGCCCTCACCTACACCGTCGAAGGCTCCAGCAATCTCACCACCTGGACGCCCGTGTGGACGAGCACCTCTGGTTTTGCTGCTCCCGCCGTCAGCTCCTCCGTGAACAACGCCGATCACACCCTCGTCACCATCAAAGATAGCGTCCCATACTCAGACACCACACCGCGCTTCCTCCAGTTGAAGGTCACCGCTCCGTGAGGATGACGCCTCTCGCAGGGTTGCCACCCTTCGCCGTGAGCCAAAGCAGCAGCGGCAGGCGGAGGAAAAAGCCGCAGAGCAGCCTCGCGTGCATCCAGGTGAGCAGCGTGTTGTCACGGAAGTAGCGAAACTGGGACACACCGCCCTCCGCCGCCGTGAGGTACTTCACCGGCGTGGGCACATTGATCGCCGGGACGCCATTCCAGCATAGCCGCACTGCCACCTCGGTGTCGAAATCAAATCGCCGGGCAAACCGCGTGCCTCGAAAGGCCTCCAGCAGCGCCGGCAGCGGGTACAGCCGCATGCCGAAAAGAGTATCACCGATGCCCCAGCCGAGGGTTTCGATATGCGCCCACAGATTCGAGAGCTGGCGACCTCTCACACGCACCAGCGGAGCCTCCGGGCCAAAGATTGGCAGACCCAGCAGGGCCGCTTCGGGGTGTTGCTCGCCGATGGCGATGAATTTCGGGATGAATTCCGCCGGGTGCTGCCCATCCGCGTCCATCGTCAGCACATGCGTGAAACCAGCTTTGGAAAGAGCCTCCGCTCCGGCCAGCACAGCGGCTCCCTTGCCCCGGTTAACCGGCAGTTTCAGCATACGCAGGCCGGGATGATTCGGCTGTAGGGCCTCCACATCCTTTGCACTGCCATCCGTACTGCCATCGATCACCACCCACACATCCTTCCAGCGTTCCAGAGCCTGCAAGACAGTCGTCTTCAGAAGGCGTCCGGTATTGAAACTGGGGATCAGGATGGCAACGCGCATGCAACGCACCGCGTTTAGCCCGCGGAACGGTGGATGGGGGGCGAGAAACCGCCCTCCCGCAAGCGCAGAATCCCCTCTCGCACAGCTTTCGCCAGCCCATGCTCAGCCCGGCAGGCTCAGATGCCCCAGCGCCAACAGGCCGTAGTAGGTGTACTCGCAGTCCAGCACATCATCCGTCCAGTTCCCGTGAAAGCCGCCCGTGGCATTCCAGAGCGAGTCCACAAAGTCCAGGCACGGCTCCTTCAGCCGCGAAAAATCCGCCTGCACCGCATCCAGCGCATGCAGTGCCACCGCCGTCGAGAGCAGGTCCGGCAGCGGCGCATTTGGCATCGCCAAAAAGCCCCCACTGGGAAGGCAGCGCTTCATCAGCCAGTCCACCGCCTCAGCGGGAGGCGTCATCTCCAGATGCCGGTGCAGCGCCACCATCGCCGCCGTCGCCGTCGTCGATCCCACCGGGATCCCCGGCTCGTTCGACCACGCCCCATCCGGCGTGCGCAGACTGCCCATGCACTCCGCCACCCGCCAGGGTGCTGGTGGGATCAAACCCAGATCTTGATAGGCGCCCCAGGCGATCAGGCAGCCATAAGCGCTGCTTTTTTTCCGACCCGGAGCCTGATGATACCCCCCGTCCTCGCAGCGCCAGCCCTCGATTCGTGCCGCCAAAGCCTCACGCCAAGCTGCCGTCGTGCCCACCAGACCCGCATTGGCATGGCAGCGTGCCAGACAGCACAAATGCACAAAATCCAGCCCCTCCCCATCGCCGAATCCCGCCAGCCAGGGCCTCAAATCTGGCAGCGTGCTCTCCTCCACTAGCAGCGCCCGCAGCCCTTCGATGCCGAAAACCGAGTAGTACAAATCCGGCCGCTCATCGCGGTCTAAAAACCCGCCACCACCCGCCGCTAGCCGCGAGTGCAAAAAGCCCTCCACCAGCGGCGCGGCATCCCCCAGCACCTTGGGAGCCAGACGAGCCACTTGGAGCATTTCGAGACGGAAAGACATGCGCCCTACTACGGGGCGCAGCACGGCGGTCAAGAAAGCCGTATTTAGCGCTTGAGAATCCCTCGCCCTGAACCACACTCGCGCCCCGGTCACCCCGAAAACGTGCTCACGTGGCGGAATTGGTAGACGCGCTAGATTCAGGTTCTAGTGAGTAACATCGTGAAGGTTCGAGTCCTTTCGTGAGCACCATTCGGCGGCGGATTTAATCCTTTCCAAGGCCGGGTTTTGCCCCGATCACGCCACCCTATGCAGGACGCCGGATACGTCAGACAAGCCTTCGCCGGTATCGCCCGGCGTTATGTCGTCGCCAACCATGTGCTCAGCCTCGGCATCGATTGCCTTTGGCGGCGCACCACTTCGAAACGCATCGCCAGGCTCGCCCCGCAGCGCGTGCTCGATCTCGCCACCGGCAGTGGGGACCTCGCCCAGGCCGTGCAGGCCGCCTGCCCCGCCGCCAAAGTCCTCGGTGCCGATTTTTCCGTCCCCATGATGCGTGAAGCGCAGAAACGCCGCTTCCACTGCCTCATCGCCGCCGATGGATTGCGCCTGCCGTTTCAAGATGGAGCCTTTGATGTGCTCACCGTCGGCTTTGGCCTGCGAAACATGGCCTCCTGGCCGCAAGCCCTTCAAGAAATGAGCCGCGTGCTGCGCCCCGGCGGCAGCCTCTTCGTCCTCGATTTCTCCATCCCGCGCCTTCCCGGCCTCCGGCAGCTCTATCTCTTCTATTTGAAGAACATCATGCCCCGCATCGCCGGCTGGATAACCTGCCAGCGTGCCGCCTATGAATACCTCTGCGGCTCCATCGAACGCTTTCCCTCCGGCGCGGATATGGAGGCCCTCATTTGTGCCAACGGCTTCCAAACCGCTCAAGGCACGCCGCTCACTTTCGGCATTGCCAGCCTGTACCAGGCACAAAAGGCCCTCCTCGTACCACCCGCTTTGTAGCCCGAGTAAGGCCTGTGCATCTAACGGTTTACCAAGCCGATTAGTGGTTTCTGAAGTGAACGCGATTCGATTCCTCAAACGGAGTTTCGCGAACCTGTGAGCGAGCACCCTTATTGCTGATTTCGGCGATTTTTGTGCCGTTCAATAAACAAGTCCATGAATGTCCCGAGCCTGCGACTAATGGCAAATAGCCGCCTGATATAGCTTCGGCAAATGCAGCAGGGGTCTAGAGCTTGTCATGCACTTTAGAAGAGGTTGTGGAGCATGAGGAAGACGGAGGCGAGCCAGTGAAGTCCGGCGAGGGTATCAGGGAGGCGTTCGTAGTCGCGGCTGAGGCGTCGAAAGGGCGCCTGCCAGCCAAAAGTGCGTTCCACGA
>CANGYJ010000015.1 GCA_947458455.1 Verrucomicrobiaceae bacterium
ACTCCACCACTCCACCACTCCACCACTCCACCACTCCACCACTCCACCACTCCACCACTCCACCACTCCACCACTCCACCACTCCACCACTCCACCACTCCACCACTCCACCACTCCACCACTCCACCACACCCTCGCTTCTTCCGTAACCCGGATGAAAAGTACCTCGATCTGAGACGTTCCAGAGCGCTCATGCGCCTCCTTTCCTGTCTCCTCGCCCTTGCTTCCAGCCTCGCTGCGGCCGCGCCGCCGAACATCGTGATCATCTTCATGGACGACATGGGCTACGCCGATGTCGGCTGCTTTGGTGCGCAGGGCTACCTGACGCCGAACATCGACAAGCTGGCCGCCGAAGGTCGCAAGTTCACCAATTTCCATGTGGCGCAGCCGGTTTGCAGTGCCTCACGCACCGCCCTGCTCACGGGCTGCTATCCGAACCGCCTCGGCATGCATGGCGCTCTCGGGCCTTCGGCGAAGCATGGCATCCACGCCGATGAAATGACCATCGCCGAGCTGGTGAAGCAAAAGAACTACGCCACGGCGGCGGTGGGAAAATGGCACCTCGGTTCCCTGCCTCCGTTTTTGCCGGTGAAGCATGGTTTCGATCAATACTACGGCATCCCCTACTCAAACGACATGTGGCCTTACCATCCACAGGCGAAGAAGGGCAGTTACCCGAAGCTGCCGATGATCGAAAACGACCGCATCATAGATGAAGAAATCACACCGGAAGATCAGACGCACCTCACCACGGACTACACGACGCGTGGGGTGAGCTTCATCGAGAAGAACAAGGACAAGCCCTTCTTCCTCTACCTAGCGCACAGCATGGTGCATGTGCCGTTGTTTGTGAGCGAGAAGTTCAAGGGTAAGTCCGGCAAAGGTCTCTTTGGCGATGTGATGATGGAGGTGGACTGGTCCGTGGGCCAAATCATGGACACCCTGAAGAAAAATGGCCTCGAAGAGAACACCTGGGTGATCTTCACCTCCGACAACGGTCCGTGGCTCAGCTACGGCGACCACGCTGGCAGCGCCGGACCTCTCCGCGAGGGCAAAGGAAGCTGCTGGGAGGGCGGCACGCGTGTCTCCGGCATCATGAAATGGCCTACCAAGATCCCCGCGGGCACCACCACAGATGCGATGATGATGACGATCGATATCTTGCCGACCATCGGTCACGTCATTGAGGCCAAGATCCCCGTTCACAAAATCGACGGCCTGAACTGCTGGTCCATCGTCGCCGGTGAAAAAGGCGCGGTGAACCCGCATGACTTCTACGCCTTCTACTACGAGCAAAATCAACTTCAGGCCATCACCAGCGGCGACGGGCGATGGAAACTCCAGCTCCCTCACAAGTATCGCAGCATCGCCGGCGTGACCGAACAGGCGCAGAACGGCATTCCCGTGCTCTACCAACAGCATAGCATCGAGCAGCCGGAGCTTTACGATCTTTACACCGATCTCAGCGAATCGAAGAACGTGGCCGCAGCCTACCCCGACGAGGTCGCGAAGCTTCAACGGCATGCGCAGACCATGCGCACGGAGTTGGGCGATAGCCTTATGAAGCAACCCACCGGCAGCGGCACTCGCGAGCCAGGCCGGGTGAAGGAGTGAGTCAGTTGCTGGCGAGGTGCTGCTCCAGTTTACGCACTTTCTCCCTTAGATTCACATCAGCGGGGAGTATCGCGCTGGCCTGACGAAAGTGGGTGAGAGACTCCCGAAGCTGCCCCTGTTCGGCGCGAATGATGCCGAGCAGACGATGCGTGAAGGCATTGCGGCGGTCTTTCTCCAGCACCGCCGTGAGTAATTCGGCTGCCTCATCCTTCTTGCCCGTTTGGAATAAGCCGAGCGCTTTCGTGTAGAGCATGGCGGGAGTAGTCGCCGATCCTGGACTGTGCTCATTCAGTCGTTCGATCTCGCTGATGGCCTCCTGCGGACGGCCGAGACGGAGAAGCGAGTTGGATAGGTTCAGCACGCCATTGGAAAAGGCGGGTTCGATTAGGACGGACTTGCGGAAGCACTCCGCGGCCTGCTTTTCACTCCCCTTGCCCGTGAGAGCCACGCCGAGATTGCTCCACACGCGGTATTTGCCGGGGCTTTTCTCCGAGGCATCAGCCCAGAGCGTCTCCGCGCTTCGCCAGACGAGATTTCGAATCGCCGTCGTCGCCGAGAAGGCGAGTAAAACGCAGCCAGTGAGGGCATGCACGAGCCGTGGGCGCTGCAGGACGGCTCCACGCAGCGCATCGAGCAGGCAGACGAGCACGATGAAAATGCCAGCCGAGGGCAAATAGCTGCGGTGCTCGGCCACCATATCGGGCAAGGGCACAAAACCCGAGGAAATGGAGATGCCGAGGTAAAACCACAGCACTCCAGCCAGCACGAGCCGTGTACGAAGATCCACCTCACGCATGACGCGATAGCCAAAGGTGGCAAGGGTGATGAGGCCGAGATGCAGGAGCAGCGCACCAGCCACCGGCCAGCTCAGCAGCGTGCTGTGCGTGTCCCACGCGGGATCAATGTTCTGCCCGGAGGGCCAGAGCATGAGCCGCAGGTAGTGGGCGATGACGGTGAGCTGCGTGAGCAGGTATTGCAGATGCGTCACCGGCTCGTCGCGGGAATTCACGATGTTCAGCCCGGCACTGAGATCGAGGCCGCCACCATTCAGCGCAGCGGAGGATATGAGCACGAGCATCGGGATGACAGGCAGGCACGCGAGCAGCGGCCAAGCACGGCGGAGGGAAGTCTTCCACACGGTGCCTGCCACGAGCACATCGAGCAGCGCGATGAGCAGCGGCGTGACGACAGCGCACTCCTTCGTGAGCATGCCCAAAAGCATCACCACAGCCGCAGAGGCTCGGAAACGAATGACGCGTGCTTTTTCGAGCCCGTTCTCCGTGGAGCGAAAATACAGCCAGGCGGCCAGCAGGCTCCAAAAGGCCGCCAGCGAGGTAAAACGCTGCACGATGTAGGTGACGGACTCGACGGCGAGCGGATGCGACGCGAAGAGAAGAGCCGCAGCGGCGGGAATAAAGGCGGTGGAGGACTCGGAGATCTTGCCCGCCTTCGTCAATCGGCTCATCAGCAACCGCAGCACCGCCCAGAGCAGAAGGCTGTTCGCGGTATGAAGGAGCACATTCACGAGGCGGAAGCCCCAGGTGTTCCAACCACCGAGCAGGTGGTTCAAATAGAAGGTGGCATACGAGACTGGCCGGGTGACGAAATTGATCGCGAGATCAGGATCGAGGCCCATCTGCTGCGGCGCGTTCACAAACTCATGAAAGCGAAACGGATAGCCAAAGCTCTCGGGGCGAAAAAAGGGGTTGTTGAGGAGATAGGTGTCGTCATCGAACACCATTGGGAATGGCAGCGTCCAGCCGTAAAGAGCCGCGCAGAGCAACACGATGGTCGCAGGCACCTTCCAGGCTCGCGGTGCGATAGCGGGCATTGGGGAGGCGGAGGCTTTGACGGGACGTTTGCGTGCTTTTTTTGCCATGCATTCACTTTGCCGCGAGGCCAGCCGAAGAGGCAAAAGACATGGCATGTCACGTCACACGCCACAGGCCTTAAGCGCCGTTGTCACGCACCCACTGGCCGGCACGCAGATAAAGCTCGGCGGCGCTGCGGAGCTGGAGCTTGTCCTTGATGCGGGCGCGGTAGGTCTCGACGGTGGAATCACCGAGGTTGAGGGCGGTGGCGATGTCCTTCGTGCTTTTGCCACGTCCGAGCATCTGGAAGACCTCCAGCTCGCGATCCGCCAGTGTTTCCACGGCTGCCAGCGTGCTGGCTGTCGTGCGCTTCTGGCTCATGCGCTGGAGCAGGCGGGCGGTGACGCGGTGGCTGGCATAAATCTCGCCCGCCATCACGCAGCGGATGGCTTTGACGACCTCGGAAGAAGCTTCGTTTTTCGTGATGTAACCGCGGGCACCGGCACGGAGGGCACGCTCAGCATAAAGATCCTCGTCATGCATGGAAAGCACGAGCACCTGCACCTCCAAATCGAGGGCCTTGATGTCTTTGAGAAGCTCCAGGCCGCTAGAGCCGCCGCGCAACGTGAGATCGACGATGGCGATATCCGGCTTCTCCTTTTCGAGGAGGATCATGGCATCGCGGTTGTTGTCCGCCTCACCGCAGATTGTGACGCCAATCTCGCGGGTGATGAGCTGGATGAGATGCTCGCGGAACATGGGATGATCCTCGACGATGAGCACACGGGCAGGCTTGGACTTGGCAGAGATTGGCATGGTGGAAGTATAGGTTCGGAAGTTGCAATTATTCGCGGTGGAGCGGCACCACGCAGCGCATCGTGGCACCACGGGGATCGGGGGCAGACATGACAAGGCTGGCACCGATCATCTGGGCTCGGTAGCGCATCGTGCGCATCCCCATGCCGCCATCCTTGCGGGGATGGATAGGGAAGCCTTTGCCGTCATCCACCACCGTCAGCACGATGGATTCCACCCCGCCGTCGATCTTGATATGAACATGCTGCGCACCGCCATGACGCACGGAATTGGCCACCGCCTCCTGAGCGATGCGGTAGAGGTGCATCGCCGCTTCGGGAGGAGAAATTTGCACATCGCCAGTTTCCTCCACTTCGATCTGCACGCCCGTGAGCCGTGAGGTGGAGCGGGCCAGCTCACTGAGGGCCACGGCGATACCGTGACGATCCACATGCACCGGAAAAATACCCCGTGCGAGACCTCGCGCCTCGCTGACGGCCTCCAGGATGGATTGCTGGATAAGCTCCGCATCCTGCGCGGACTCATTCTTCTGCGTGTGAAGGTCATCCGCTAGCGAGCGAGCGGCCAGGCCGATGGCGGCAAGGTGCTGGCAGAGGCCATCATGCAAATCCTGGCCGATGCGCTGCTGCTCGTGCTCGCTCACCGCCACCAGATCGGCCTCGAGCTGGCGGCGCTCCTCCAGCGCCTCGATGCGGGCGGAGTCCGCCTCCTGGCGGTTACGCACGGCAGTGACGGCATAGGCCACCACGCTGAAGAAAATCACCCGGCTCATCGTGGCCCATAGATAACCGAGCGTCGTCTCGTAGGGATGGGTGTCGTAATTGGAGGCCCACCAAAAGACGCCGCAGATCACCGCCATGCCATACCCAGCTCGATTGCCAGCCCACCACACCGCCATCAAGATGGGGATGGCATAGAAAACGAACAAGCTCAGCTCCCACGTCGTGCTGCGGTCGATCCAGGCCATGCCAGTCGCCAGCACCAGCGGCAGCAGCAGCGCCACAATATCCGGCTGGCGGCGCATGAATTGCGTGAGCCTGGCCCAGGGGCTGGATGGCGTTTCGAGGTCCGGTGGAAGGGAGATGGAGGCGTCAGAAGTCATGGTTTCATCGTATCTCGTATGATGCTCAAAAACTCGTGATAATCGCGGATATAATCACCCGGATCGTAGCCGTGTGAGGCCAGCACGAGCAAGACGGAATCCACGCTGTGCCCGCTGGCCTCCGCCCACACCATCGGCGGCACCTGCACGCCGATCTCCGGCCGGTCCAACACGATCTCCTCCTGCCGAGTGCCGTCGTCCATACGTAAGCGGCAGGTGCCGTGGGCGCTGACGAGGAATTGACTGCACACGCGGTGCGCATGCTCTCCCCGCACCTGGCTGCCGGGGATGGCATAGGTCCAAAAGCAGCGCACCGGTTGAAACGGCAGCGCCTCGGCGAATTCGATCACCGCCAGGTCTCCCCGCACGGCATCACACACATGGCGCAGTTCCACCACCTTCACCCCGCGCACGGCGGATTCGCGCATCGTCATCGGGGCGATCATGCGAGCACCTCCTGATGAGTGAAAACCTCCCGCACGAGCGACTGCGGCCTGCCTGCCACCGTGAGAAAAGCACGCCCCACATACTCGCCAATGATGCCGAGTATCAGCAACTGCGCCCCGCTGAAGATCGCCAAGGCGCCCATCAGCGAAGGCCATCCCGCCTGTCGGGACTCGACGACCATCAACTCCGCTGCCACCGCGCCCAGCAGCAGCACGCCGCCTGCGCAAAGCACCACACCCAGCACCGAGGCGATGCGCAGCGGCATCACGCTAAAGCCAAACAACAACCCGCAGGCCAGCCGCACCAGCTTTCGCAGCGTGTAGCCACTCTTGCCGCTCGCCCGTGGCTCATGCGCCACCTTCAGCCGCGTGAAGCGATTCGTCGCCCCGAGGATGAGCCCGTCGAGATACGGAAACGGGCTGCGATGATCCGCCACGCGGTCGATCAATTCACGCCGCAGCGCCCGAAAGCTCGACAGATACAGCTCACGCGGCTTGCCGAGCAAAAACGTGGCGCAGGCATTCGCCAGCCGGCTGCCCGCATTTCGCCACCCGGCATGCTTTTTGTCCTCGTAGAAGGTGTAGGCCACCTCCGCCTCGGAGGCCCGCAGATGCTCCAGCAAGCGGCGAGCCTCAGAAACGGGGTTTTGCAGGTCATCATCCAGGTTCACCACGAAGCGACCCGTCGAACGCCGCCAGCCTTCGAGCACCGCCGCATGCTCACCGTAGTTTCGGGCCAGTTCGACGAGCGTTACCGGCACGGGAAAATCGGTCAGCAGCTTTTGCGCCTCTGAAAAAGTGCCGTCCGTACTGCCATCATCCACCAGCACGAGTTCCCAGCTATCCCGCAGCGTCATCGCCTCCGCCCGAAAGGCTCCTAGGAGAGGACGCAGCATCTCCCCCGTGTTGTGAAGCGGGACGACGAAGCTGAAATCGGGGGCTGGGTGCGGCATGGAAGACAGCATCATGAGAACACGCCACCTCGAAGCATGCACATGACCTCCGGTGTGGCGTTTTTTGCCACCTAAATGTCATGAAAGCTCATTCCTTGATCGTCCCGTGGCTTCTCGCCACGACATGCAGCGAAGTCCCGAACGGCAGCCGCGTGTGTCGGCAGAGCGCCGCATCGAGCTTCCCACCCGCCGCGAGCAAGGCATTCAACCAACGCGGCGGCATCACCAGATCTCCGCCCGCGCTTTGCGAAAGCCACCGGTGCAACAGCAGCGGCAGGAAGAGCCAGGCATTCCAGTAATGCGCCTCCACGATCTCAAAGCCATGCGTTCGCAGCAGCCGCTTCAATGACCGCAGCCGGTAGCGGCGCACGCCATCCACTGCCGCGTCATGCGCTCCGCGCAGGCAATCAAAGGCGGGCACATTCAGGATGAGTACGCCGCCACGTTTCAGCACGCGACGCATCTCCGAGAGCACCAGATGCTCGTCCACTTGGGCATGATAAAGCACATCGAGACTCAGCACCGCCTCGAAGGATTCATCCGCATACGGCAAGGCATGCACACTCGAAACGAGTACACGCTCCAGCCGTCGTGCTCGGCAGTGCTCCACCGCCTCCGGCGCGATGTCGCAGCCATGCGTCTGCCATGCGTTCAGCAGAGAAAGCATGCCGCCCGTGCCACAACCCGCATCGAGCAAGCTCCTTCCCTTCGGCACCATTCGACTCAAAGACCGCTCCACCTGCCCTCGCAGCACGCGATACCACCAGTGCTCGTCTTCCACCTGCCGCATGAGTTGATACTGGCCCGCCTTCATGCTGGGAAATCCTCCACCGCTGCACAAACCGCGTCGATTGCCGCCTCACTCAAATAGGGATGCAGCGGCAGCGAAAGCACCTCACGCACCGCTTTCTCCGCCACCGGAAAGCGCTCCGCGCAGGCAAACGCAGGCTGCTGATGCAGCGCCGCCGGATACAGCACGGCCGAGAGCACGCCGCGAAGCTTCAAATGCGCCTGCAACGCATCCCGATGCTCCGACCTGATGACAAACTGATGAAACGCATGCTCACAGCCCTCCCGCACCAGCGGCAGCCGCACACCGCGAAGTCGTGAAAGGTAGCATGAGGCGAGTTCGCGACGTTTGGCGACCTGCGCCGGAAGTGAGGGCAGCTTCACCCGCAGCATGGCCGCCTGCATCTCATCAAGGCGGCTGTTGATGCCCGGCAGCTCGCTGACATGCCGCTGCCGCCAGCCATATTCCCGCAGGCAGCGCAGCTTTTCCGCCAAACCAGCCTCCGAGGTCCAAACCGCACCTGCATCGCCGAGAGCACCCAGATTCTTCGTGGGATAAAAACTCCACACCGAGGCCCGCCCGAGCGTTCCGATGGCTTTTTGTTCAAAGCGAGCCTCGTGAGCCTGCGAAGCATCTTCGATCAAAAGCACGCCCTGAGCTTCGCACACCTCTTCGAGAGCTTTCCATTCACACGGATGCCCATAAAGATGCACCGCCAGCACCGCTTTGATGCCGCACTGCTTTTCCAGCACCTGTCGAAGCGCCTGCGGACAAAGCGTCAGCGTCTCCTCCACATCGCAAAGCACTACGCATGCTCCCGCCCGCCTCACCGCCGCCGCCACGGCGGATGGAGCCAGCACCGGAACGATCACGCCATTCCCTGCCCCGATTTCCATGGCTCGCAGCAGCAGCTCAATGGCATCCGTGCCGCTCGCCACGCCGACGACATGTCCACCTCCGAGAAACGAAGCAAACTCCGCCTCAAAGGCCTTCACTTCCTCACCCAGGATGAAGCGACCACTTTGCAGCACGCGTTGCACCGCCAGCATCAGCGCCTCATGATGATGCCGCTGGTCCTCGGCGGGAAATTCAGGAAACAGTGGCATGCAGGTCACTTCCACCCTCGCTCGCACCTGCCGCAACAGTCAGCTCTTGTAGCGGCGGCGTTCACATCTCCGTCATTCTCGTCGCACTGCGGATTGCATCCCCGGAGATTCATCGTAAAAACTGCCCCTCATGTCCGATTCGCCCCCAGCCACACCCATTTTGACCTCCGCCTCCGGCGTGATGGTGAAAGGCCATGGCGATACCGTGGCGCTCGATCCCCTCTGGGACGAGCGCACCCAGCGCCTCCGCGTCCTCATCGACGACAACCTCCCCACTGAGCTGCATAAGCTAGCCGCCGATCTCATGAGCTCCCTCCGGCACAATGCCGGCGTGGCGGAGCGCTTCGATGCCTTCTGCGTGCAGGCCTTTTCAAAGCCGGAGTGGGCCGTGCCCGCCAGCGCCTTCATCGGTGAGCTCTTCGAGGACAATGAAGACCGCCTCGCCGAGCTCGTCCGCGTGCCGGATCTCGTCATCGAGCTGGGCTGCGGCCTGGCTGCCGTCGCCTGCACCGTCGCCTCCAAATGGGCCACCCGGGGTGAGACGCACCGCCTTTCCCGCTTCGCAGAGTCCATCATCGCCGCCCAGGGCACGATGAAAAACGCCGCCGCCGTCGAAGTCATGCTCGCCCTCTCGGCCACGCTCGCCATCACACGCCCCTCGCGTGCCGAGCAGCTCCTCAATGCCGCCGTGCCACTCGCCTCCGAAGAGCACGCCGAATCCCTCGCCGATGCCAGGCGCTGGCTCGCCGCTGGCCGCAGCCTCGCCAGCTGCCAGCAGGACATCCGCGATTTCTGGGACACCCGCCTCCGCCGCCCGCGTGTGGCCTGGAAATGGGAATCCCCCGAGGAGCGGAAAGCCCTCAAAGCCCTCGCCGAGAACCTCAGCCCCGATTCCGATCTCGCCCCCCTCGTTCAAAAGATCGTCCCAGCCTGCTGGTGGGATATTCTCCTGCAAAAAGACACCTCTGAGCAGGCCCTCCAGAGACGTCTCGATACGCTCTCGGCCTCGGCCAGTTCGTCTGCGGCAGTGGGCGCCGCTCCGCTGGCGGATGCCCCCTCCCTCTCGACTCGGAAGCCCCATCGAGAATGGGCGAATGATGGCGATGCGCCCCTCGGCGTGCGTCCTCAGGCCAGCTCCATGGCACGCTTCATCCTCGGCTGGGCCTTCGGCGTCTTCGTCATGGGTCTCAGCTTCTTCCTCGCGCCCGATGCCATGCATCGTTTCATCAAAGACGCACGCCAGACTCTCAGCCCAGCCTCCCCAGAGCCCCCCCCACCGCCCGCCGCCAAGCCCACCACCTCATCAGCACCAGCCACCACACAGACTTCAACTCCCGCCAGGAAGGACACCACCACCCTCCCGCTAGCGCCAGCCGTGCCTGAGCTCAGCGGCAAAGCGTGGCGAGAGGCCCAGGCGCAGAAATTTGCCCGTCACAACACCGCCATCGCCCACCTCTTTGCCCAGGTGAAACGCAGCAAGTGGAACGACAACCAGCTCATCCTCTCCGGCCACAATGCCGAGCTGCCCTTCTCGGACGAAAGATACCTCCAACTCCTCGTTTGGCTCCATCTCGATCCACCCGATGATGCGGAGACATGCCGTCATCTTCCCAGGCTTTTGCTCGACCGCGCCGATTCCAGTGTCCTCGCCATTTGGGAAGGCCTCTGCTACGCCGGTTCACCCAACGAGACCGACATCCGCCGCACCGCCCAGGAAGTGTATGCTGAAAAAGTGACCACCTGGAGCCGCGAAGACGCCGAACGCCTCCATATGATTGCCCAAGAGCCGAATCAATGATCGTGAGCTTTGGCTCGTGATGCTGCCAAGGATCGACCAACCCGCGCTGGGATAAGGGCGAGCATGAACCAACTCCACCAACACCGCTCATGACACGCCTCGTCTTCATCCTCCTCGCCTGCTTCATCACGCCGACTTTCGCTCAGACAAGCTTCAAAAAGGTCCTCTTTCTTGGCAACAGCATCACCAAACACGGTCCGAAGGCCGACATCGACTGGAGCGGCAACTGGGGCATGGCGGCGAGTGCGGAAGCGAAGGACTATGTGCATGTCTTCACGAAGTCGCTCAGCGACCAACAAGGCAGCGCCCCCGAGATCCTCGTCAAAAACATCGCCGACTTCGAGCGTGCGTATCAAGGCTACGACTTCGCGGCGAAGCTCAAGGAAGCCATCGACTTCCAGGCGGACCTCATCGTGCTCGCCATCGGCGAAAACGTGCCCGCTTTGAAGACCGCCGAGGAGAAAACGAAGCTCCAAGAAGCCGTCACGAAGCTGCTGACCACACTCAAAGGGAATCGCAAGCCGGTGATCCTCGTGCGCAGTGGCTTCTGGGCAGACGCAGCCAAGGACGGGGCTCTCCGCGGGGCCTGCGATGCCGTGAGCGGCATCTACGCGGACATCAGCGCCCTCGCGAAAGACAAAAGCCTCTACGGTCGAGCCGAGCGTGAGTTCAAGCACGACGGCGTCGCCAACCACCCCGGCGACAAAGGCATGGCCGCCATCGCCGCGGCGTTGATGAAGGCCCTGCCGCAATGAATCGTGCGTCAGCAAAGTAGCCATCTCGCTCCGTCGAGATGAGCTGGACGCTAGCGAAATTCGATGCCGCCCGAGTTTGCCACACGCTGAGCCCCTCTCGCGGAGCGAGAGGACAACTTTGCTTCGCCGAAGCGCACCGGTAAGATGCTTTAGATTGCGATTCTGCGTTTGCTCAGGCGTGGGCGTGCTTTTAGCGTTGCGCACGCATGAGCCAAATTTCCCCTTCTGATCGTCTTGAGACTTCCTTCGCCCCGTTTCGCGAAAAAATGCAGGCCGAGGGCCTGAGTGAATCGGCCATTCGGGCGTTTCGCGGGAGTTACGCGGCCTTGCTCGCCGGTGAGACGGGCATGATCCCGGAGGACTCGATCCAAGCGGCGCAGGATTTGCCGAAAGCAGACGTACTCACGGCTCCAGATGCCAATCGGGCGTCGGAATTGCTGAAGCAAACGGTGCTCATCAAGCTCAACGGCGGCCTCGGCACGGGCATGGGACTCGAAAAAGCGAAGTCGCTACTGCCGGTGCGGGTTGAGGATACCTTCCTCGATTTGATTGCCCGGCAGATCCTTCGACTGCGGGCGCAGACGGGCGGTGAAGTGCCGGTTTTCATGCTGATGAACAGCTTCAGCACGTCCGCCGATACCGCTGAGCATCTGGAGGCTCGTTTTCCGCAGCTCGGTGGTCGCGAGGTGTGGGAGTTGATGCAGAACAAGGTGCCGAAGGTGCTCGCCAGCACGATGGAGCCTGCGCCTTGGCCCGCGAATCCCGAGCAGGAGTGGTGCCCGCCGGGTCATGGCGACATCTACGCCTGTCTCGCGGGGTCCGGGTGGTTGGAGCGACTGCTCGAAAGCGGCGTGCGCTATGCCTTTGTGTCGAACTCCGACAACCTCGGCGCCACGCTCGATCCGGCGATCCTCGCGTGGTTCGCAGATAGCGGCATGCCCTTTGCCATGGAGGTCACACGGCGCACGGAGTCCGATAAAAAAGGCGGCCACCTCGCCGTGCGGCGGCGCGATGGGCGCTTCCTGCTTCGTGAGTCCGCGCAATGCCCAAAGGACGATGAAAAGCACTTCCAGGACATCGACCTGCATCGCTACTTCAACACGAACAACCTCTGGATCGACCTTCATGCGCTGAAAGCCGCACTCGCCGCCAATGACGGCCTCATCCCACTGCCGCCGATCATGAACAAAAAGACCGTCGATCCTCGCGATGCTAGCTCCGCCGCCGTCATCCAGCTCGAAACGGCGATGGGTGCCGCCATCGAGTGCTTCGCGGGAGCAGGAGCCATCGAGGTCTCGCGCGTCCGCTTTGCACCGGTGAAAACCACGAGCGACCTGCTCGCCGTTCGCTCCGATGCCTACGAGCTCACGGAGGACTTCTGCCTGCGCCTCCATCCCAGCCGCCAGGGCCAGCCGCCGCATCTGCACCTCGATCAAAAGCTCTGCAAACTCGTGGACGGTCTCGAAAAGAACTTCCCACACACCCCCAGCCTCCTCCACTGCCGCAGCCTCCTCGTCCACGGCCCCGTCGTCTGCGGCGAAGGCGTCATCTTCCAAGGCGATGCCGTCATCCACAATCACACGTCCGCTCCCGTGAAGCTGAAAGCCGGCACGCACGAGGGGACGATGAGCGTGGGCGGGTAAGACTCGCAGCTTGCTTCGTTTTGGCCCAGGAAGTATCATCGCCCCATGACTGCGACTGCACCCAAGTTCGATCTGACCTCCCTGCCGCCCTTCGTGGATGCAGGTGAAGGACGCTTGATGATGGCGATGAAATTCTTTGAGCTTGGCCGCCTTTCCCTCGGGCAGGCGGCGGAACTGGCGGGTTACCCAAAGCGAGCATTTATTGATGTGCTGGGGCATTACGGTATCCCGGTGGCTGATTATCCAGCCAGTGAACTCGCCGCAGAAACGGCATGGTAAAGATACCGGCCGTCGTCGATAGCGCCTGTCTGATCGGCCTTGAACGAATCGGCCGTCTCGACCTGCTGCCAGCGCTGATTGATCCTGTTTTTGCCCCACCGGCGGTGAATCACGAGTTTGGGGCTTTGCCCATCTGGATGCATGTGCAAAAGCCCGTCGATGTGGGCATGGTGGCTGCGTTGCGGCTGGTGGTCGATCCAGGCGAGTCGGAGGCCATCGTGCTCGCGTATGAGAAGGGAATCCGCATCATTCTCGATGATCGCAAGGCACGCGAGGTGGCCCAAAGGCTCGGCGTTCCGGTCACTGGCACGGTGGGTTTGCTGTTGAAGGCAAAGCAGGAGGGATTGATCGCCGCGATTCGCCCACTACTGGATGCACTCAATGCGCACAAGTTCCGTATTGGTGATGCTTTGCGAGCCGAGGCATTGAAGCTGGCGGGTGAGTAGCATAGGCTTTCTAGCCTGTGCATGCGTCGGAAGAAGCCCGGACTGGAAAGTCCAGGCTACGAAAAACCAAAATTCGCGTCCAAAACCAGCCCAGCAGCTCCTTATATAGGGTGAAATGAACCGGCTCCGACTTTTCCCCTCTCTTGTTTTGCTCTCTGGCTTCGTGGCGCTGCCTGCTTGGGCGGCGGATGACGATGCGCAGCGGGCGGCAATGACATTTTTTGAGAAGGAGGTGCGGCCGATCTTGGTGGAGCGGTGTTTTGAATGCCACAGCAACACGAAGCAGAAGGGCGGCCTGCGCGTGGATCACATCGGCTACCTCAAAACGGGGGGCGACACCGGTCCCGCTGTGGTGCCGGGGGAGCCATCGAAGTCGCCGCTGATGGAGGCGATTCGTTGGACGAATGAGGACTTCCAGATGCCGCCGAAGAACAATGGCGGGAAGTTGCCGGATGCGCAGATCGCGGTGCTCGAAAAGTGGATCAAGATGGGCGCGCCATGGCCGGAGGATGGCTCCAAGAAGGTCGTGGTGACGGAGGGCGGCTTCACGGAGGAGCAGCGGAATTATTGGTTCTTCCAGCCGGTGAAAAAGGTGTCGCCACCGGATGCGGGAGGCCAATGGGTGCGCAATGACGTGGATCGCTTCATCGCGGCGAAGCAGGCGGAGCAGAAGCTGAAACCCGCGCCGGAGGCTGACAGGCATGAACTTGCCCGCCGTGTGTATTTTGACCTGCACGGCCTGCCGCCGACGAAGGACCAGATCGATGCCTTTGTGAACGATCAGGACCCGAAGGCCTATGAGAAGCTCGTCGATAAGCTGCTGGCATCGCCGCGCTATGGCGAGCGCTGGGCACAGCACTGGCTGGACCTCGTGCGCTATGCAGAGAGCGATGGTTACAACGCGGACGCGTATCGTCCATCAGTGTGGCCGTATCGCGACTATGTGATCAAGTCTCTCAACGACGACAAGCCCTACAACCAGTTCGTCAAAGAGCAGCTCGCGGGTGATGAGATGGCTCCGAATGATCCGAACGTGCTCATCGCCACCGCCTTCCTGCGTCATCCGGTGTATGAGTGGAATCAGCGCGATGCCCGCGGCCAGTGGGACATCATCCTCACCGACATGACGGACACCACAGGCGAGCTTTTCCTCGGCCTGAGCATGGGCTGTGCGCACTGCCACAATCACAAGTTCGATCCCATCCTGCAAAAGGACTACTATCGCCTGCGGGCCTTCCTGGCTCCGGTGCAATGGCGCGATGACATGACACTGGCGACGACCGCGGAGAAGAAGGCCTTCAACGAGCAGCAGGCGAAGTGGGAAGCCGCCACGGCGGAGATTCGCACGAAAATGGATGCGCTGACGAAGCCTCTGATCGCCCCAAAAGTCGAGCGGGCACTCACGCGCTTCACGGATGATTTGCAGGTGATGACGCGGAAGCCTGCTGAAAAGCGTGATGCTTTGGAAAAGCAGCTCGCGGGACTCGTGGAGCGCCAGATGGAAGTCGAACGCGATCGGTTTGACCCAATCAAGAGCCTCAAAACGGACGAGGCGAAGGAAGAATACAAGGCGCTGGAGACCGAACTGAAGAAGCTCGGCCACCTGAAGCCGAAGCCGCTGATGGAAGCCTTTGTGGCGACGGATGCGGGACCTGTGGCACCAGCGGTGGCGATCAAGACTCGCAAAGGCGAGCAGCAGATCGAGCCGGGCTTCCTTTCCATCATCGACACCAGCCTGCCGAAGATCAAAGCCACGAAGACCTCCACCGGTCGCCGCACCGCCCTGGCGGAGTGGATCACGCGACCTGACAACCAGCTCTCCACCCGCGTGATCGTGAATCGCATGTGGCAGTATCACTTCGGGCGCGGCATCGTGGCCACGGCGAGCGATTTCGGGAAACTGGGCGAGCCTCCGACGCATCCTGAGCTGCTCGATTTCCTCACGACGAAGTTTGTGAAGGGCGGCTGGCATTTGAAGCCGCTGCATCGCGAGATCATGCTCTCGGCGGCCTATCGTCAAACGGCGCGTCACGAGCCGGATGCGGTCGCCTTGAAGGTCGATCCTTCAAATCGCTACCTCTGGCGCTTCAATCCGCGTCGTCTCGATGCCGAGCAGGTGCGCGATGCCCTACTCGCGGTGAGCGGTGAACTCGACGCCGCGGCCGGCGGACCTGCCGGCGATGGCAATGCCACACGTCGCTCGGTTTACACGATGAAGAAGCGCAACAACCCGAACGAGCTTCTTCGTGCGCTCGACATGCCAGCCGGCTTTGCCAGTAACGCCGAGCGCCAGAGCACCACCACACCGACGCAGGCGCTGCAATTGCTCAATGGCGACTGGTTGCTCGCCCGTGCCCGCAAGCTCGCCTCACGCGTGGAAGGCATCGACGATGCCTGGATGGCCGTTTTGGGCCGTCCGCCGACACCGAAGGAAAGAGCCACCGCCGAGGCCTTTTTGAAGAAACGGGCCGGAACGACTGAATCGAAGGTTTCGGAGGCCGCCGAGAACCGCGAGAGCGGCGATGCCTTCAAAGAGAACAGCCCGCACGAGCGCCTGCTGATCAACACAAACGAAAAAGAGGGCGATGAGTTCAGCGTCGAAGCGGTGGCGAGCCTCAACAGCGTGGATGTGCATGCTTCCGTGCGCACGTTGGCCTCTCGCTGGAATGGCGGGAAGGACAGCCAGGAAGCCTTCGGCTGGAGCCTCGGTGTCACCGGCGAAAAATCACGCTACAAGCCACGCAATGTCATCGTGCAGGTCGTCGGCGAGGATGAGAACTCAAACATCGGCTACCAAGTTGTGGCTTCCAACATCCACATCGAGCTAGGTCGTCGCTATCACCTTGCGGCACGGGTCTCCTGCCCTGCCAAGAACGTCACCTTCACCGTGCGTGATCTCGATACGCCCGGAGCCGCCGTGCAGTCCGCCGTGGTGCCGATGGACATCCGCTCGAAGCTCAGCCTCGGCTCCTCGCAGCTCGTCATCGGCGGCCTAAACAAACGGGCACCCTCGCATCAATGGGACGGCAGCATCGAGGCCGTGCGCATCGCCACTGGTTACCTCGCCGACAAGGCGCTGAACGCCGACCCGGAAAAATGGAGCGCCGGTTTCGTCGTCTGGCGTGCCGCCGATGCGCTGAACTCCCAATACGCCTGGAGCGGCAGCGATACGAAGAGCGTCGAAGAGGCCGATCCTTTCCGCCAAGCCATGAATGATCTCTGCCAGGTGCTGCTGAACACGAACGAGTTTTTCTACCTGCATTGAGCCTGCTGCCTGGCCTTTCTGCATGAGATTGAAGGATTGACCTGCTTCCGGCGAAAAGTATCATTCGCCCATGAGCATTGCTGAATTAGCTGACATCCCCGCTGACCTTGCCGAGGAGGCCGCCCGCGTCCCAGGAATCGGCGCACGCCTCGTCTCCTTCCTGCGGGCGGAGATCGCGCAGAATCAAAAGCGCCTGCGCCGCCACAGCGAGGAGGCTCGGGAACTCGTGGAGCAAGCCAAAGCTGAAGCAGAGAAGCTCAAAGCGGCGGGAATCACCCGTGATCAGGTCATGGAGAGCTTTGAGAAGAACTATTTCGACATCCTCAAACAGCTCTGAGCAGCCATGAAAAGAGCCGTTCTCGACACGAATGTGATGCTGGCCTCGCAAAAAACAGCCAGCGCACAAAGTCCGAACGCTGAAATCGTGCGACGTTGGAAGGTGGGTGAGTTCACACTCATAGTCACCGACGATCTGCTTCAGGAATACGCGGAGAAGCTCATCGAAAAGGGAATTCCTCTCGCGAGCAGGCGGGCGCTGTTGCGGGATTTGATGCTTCTTGGGGATCAGATTCCCATCACGTTCTTCCATCTTCGCCACTATCCGGTCGATCCCGAGGACACGCCGTTCCTGCTCGCCGCGCTCAACGGGAATGCCACGCACCTCGTCACCTACGATCAGCATCTGGAGGATGTGGGCGTCTTCTACCCCGAATTCATCACCTGCAAACCTTTGGTCTTTCTGCAAGACCTGCGTCTAGCCGTTCACCCCTGACTGCAGCTCGGGTGAGGCTTTTGCGCACTTTTCGTGTCAAAAAACGGCCAGCAATGGCCTATAGGTGAGGAAGAGAGCTTTCGTCCCCCGTTTAAACCCACCACCATCATGCGCTGCCATCGTTACGATCATCCCACGTCGCGTCGCGACTTCCTGCAAACCGCCGGCTGCGGCTTTGGTTCGGTCGCTTTGGCCGCTCTCATGGGCCAGGAGCAGGCCAGCGCCGCACCGCTGCGTGTCGCGCATCGCCCGGCGAAGGCGAAGAGCGTGATCTTCCTCTTCATGGAAGGCGGCCCGAGCCATCTCGACACCTTTGACTACAAGCCGCTGCTGAACAAACTCGCCGGCCAGTCGCTGCCCCCGAGCTTCAAGGCTCCGATCACGGCCATGGGCGAGGCAAAGTCCCCGATCCTCGAGAGCAAACGCACCTGGAAGCAGCACGGGCAAGGAGGCCTGTGGATCTCGGATTGGTTCAGCCATGTGGCGACACATGCCGATGAACTCGCGGTGATTCATTCCTGCGCCTCCAGCGGCATCAATCATGCCGGCGGCGTGTGCTCGATGAACACCGGCTCCGTCTTCGGTGGTCGCCCCTCGCTCGGTGCCTGGGCGCAGTATGGCCTCGGCACATCGAATCAAAACCTGCCCGGCTTTGTCGTCATCAAAGACAGCGAAGCCACCGTGGTGAACGGTGCCCGCAATTGGGGCAATGGCTTCATGCCCGCCGTGTATCAGGGCGTGGAGTTCAGCTCCGAAGGTACGCCGATCAAGTTCCTCGACAACCCCAAAGGCGTCGATCGCGGCCGTCAGCGTGAGAAGCTCGACCTGCTCGGTGCTTTGAACCGCGACTACAACGCCCCTCGTGCGAGCAACACCGAACTCGACGCCCGCATCAAAGGCTACGAACTCGCCTTCCAGATGCAGGCCGAGGCTCCCGATGCGGTCGATCTCAGCAAGGAAACCGAAGCCACCAAGAAGCTCTACGGCATGGACAACGAGGCGACCGCCGTCTTTGGCCGCAACTGCCTTCTGGCGCGTCGCCTGGTCGAAAACGGCGTGCGCTTCATTCAGCTCTACAGCGGTGCAGGCAGCAAATGGGACGCTCACAAAGGCATCGAGGTGAATCACGGCAAATACTGCAACTCTGTCGATAAGCCGATCGCGGGCTTGCTCTCCGATTTGAAGGCCCGCGGCCTGCTCGACGAGACCCTCGTCATCTGGGGCGGTGAATTTGGCCGCACACCCATGTCCGAGCAAGGCGACGGGCGCGACCACAACCCCACCGGCTTCACCATGTGGATGGCTGGCGGCGGCGTCAAAGGCGGCCAAACCTACGGCGCGACCGACGACCTCGGCTTGTATGCCGTTGAGGATCGCCTGCATGTGCATTCCATCCACGCCACCATCCTCTATTTGATGGGCATTGATCACACCAAGCTCACCTACAACCACAAAGGCCTCCCCGAACGCATCGACCAGAACGAAGGGCATCCGTTTGTGCGGTTGCTGGGGTGATGAGGCGTTTGGGAATGGCGGTGGCGAACAGAGCCGGGCTAGTTATCAATCCGCCCATGCGTCATCGTCCATTGCCTACCACCCCCACACCTCGGTGCCTGCTGATAAGCATGCTCCTCGCAGTGCTGGCCATCGCAGTCAATGCGGCAACGGACCTGCCCGCGAAGGCGCTGCCGGTTGAAGAGGAGGACAAACCCTCCAAGCCACCTCTTCGCACGCCTCTGACCACGTTTGGCGGCCTCAACTGGCTGAACAAACAGATCCAGCGTAACCTCAAAGGTGCGGCGCAAACGGGGTTTAACTTCCCAGTGACCGATGTTCCTGGGCTGGGTGCCCGAGTGAGCGGTCGTTATGAGCTGCAAAGGCTGGGCGCACACTTTCGGCGGTCCGATCAGATCACCTGGACGCTGAGCTACGGGGCAGGCTTCAATCCGGCGGGAGTGGCCTTGCAGGCCGCCGGTGTCAGCGTGCCGCTTTCGGTATCTGCCAGTGTCTCTCGCACGCAGTCGTGCCTCTTCATGCGGCAGTCACCGGACTACTGGGCGATGGCGCTGGATGGGGTTTACCTTCCCACTTCCATTCCACGATCGAGCGCGGACCTCGATACCCTGGATGTCGGCACCATGCTCAGCATCCCGGTACAAACCTCTTTCGGCCCCGGCATCGGCATGGAGAAGGTTTTGCCGCTGTTTGGCAAGGCACTGGGCGATCAGGCGATCATTGCCCGGGCGGGCGCTTCGGGCAGCGTGCAGGTGAGCGGTTCGTTTGACGTGCATCTGTATCGACGCAGCGAGCACGCCGTCGGGCTCATCATTCAATCCAGCTCGAGCGATGGTTACACCGCCGGGATCGATGTGCGGATCGGCACCGAATACCTCAACGAGATCACCGAAGGGCAATACCGCATCGCCACCAAGCGAGTGGAGCGAAAGCTCCGTTTCGCGCCGCTCTCTGCCACGCTGGCCGCTGGCTCTCGAAACAGTGGCGCGACGCTTTATCATGAGTTTGACCTCACACGAGAGGATCATCGTCAGGCCTTCGATCTCCTGTGGGGTCCGCTTTCAGGTGTCATTCCGATGATCACGACCGGAAACGATCTGCGCAATGCGCGAGACGCCGCGTGGCATCAGTTCAAAGGGGGCGCAGATGCCATGGGTGGGGTGCATAGCGAGCGGGTCGCGTCACTCAAGGGCACGCCGACGACGCTCGTGCGGGCGGTCACCCATGCGGGAAGCTCGTTCAGCCGCAGCGTCGGGGCCAATCTGCCGCTGGCGGCCAAGGTGGATGCGCACATTCAGCGTCGCTTGGTGAAGTACACCCTTCATGAAGGCAGCCAGAGCAGTCTCTTCGCGGCGCAGGCCGAATCACAGAGTGGGCACGGCACTCGCTGGCTGATGGGCTTCGCGGGCGAGGGCGAGGTGCTGGAGCGGTCCTTGGTGCGGAGTGTTTCCTCCGATCCGGCCAGCTCCACCGAGGATGGGATCACGGAGATCGGGCGTGAGCATCGCCTCTCCGTGAACAGCGTGGATTCGGACGACACCATGCGCATCATGGCGGAACTCGCCATCAAGCTCGGGCCGGTCATGTTTGACAGCGTCGCAGCGCAGATCCTGCATTCGTTGAGCACGGCGGTGAAAAGTGACGGCGTGGTGGCCCTCGAACTCACCGCAGGCCTCACGGAGAAAGGCACCGCCGCACTCTTTGAAGTACTGGCCCGCCACCTTCACCTGGAGCCCAAAGAAGGCGAACTCATTCTCGCCGCCCTGCTGCGCAGCAAATTCGACCAGTATCTGGCCGCCCTCGATGAGATCCGCCTCATGGATCCGGAGCAGACCGCCCTCGCGGATTTTCAGCGCCAGGGAAAAACGCTCCAGCAACGGCTTCTCGGCACGGGGGATCGCGAGCAGGACTCGATCAAGATCCTCGCGGCGTTTCTGAACACCATGTATCGCACCTGGGCGGAGGCCTCGGAAGGCGAACGCGAGGAGATGATGTGCGAGTTCGCCGCGCTTCTGCAGACCGATCCCGTGCTGAAGCAGGTGGGCATCGGCTACCTCGCCTTCATCGTGGCGGGCGAGCAGGGCACAAAGCCATCCGATCTCTACCGCCTCACGCTGCGAGACGGCACGCTCGATAAGGACAACCAAATCGATGAAGGGGCCTATGATGTGGCCCACCGCATTGACGATGCCTCTCAGCTCTCGCAGCGCGGCCATCAGTCCGCTTTGGATCTCTTTCTCCGCTGGGCACCCCGCGCCCAACCCGTGCAGGAAGACACCAGCCCGACGTTCGAGGTTACACGCCCCAGCGGTTCGTCTCCGATGGGCGATCCGCTTCCCGAACGAATGGTTCCAGCGGGTCCTTGACCTCTCGTTCCGCGCAGGTTTTGAGAGTTTTCGACTAGTTAACCGCTGGCGCGATACTCGGCGGTGATGAGCGGTTGGTTAGCCGTTTCATGGGGCGCAAGAGATTGATGGAGGCCGTTGAGACTGCCCTCACCTTGTAGTGAACAGGTTGGAATTTTAAAGACGCCAAGGGAATCCTCCAGGTAATCAACCAAGGCATCATCATCCATAATGCAGCGATGCAGAAAGCCACTGCGCTGATGAAGCCGTAACCGCTCATTTGAAACACAAATGGCAAGGCCACACCACGCGCCTGCAGCCAGGCATCCGTGCCTGGCATGAGCTGCTCCACCAGGGCAAAACCGGGCAGGCGCTGCCAGTTGGTGTAATAGAGGCTCACATAGCTGAATGTTTCCGCATCGTAGTCAGCAGGCAGTTGCTGCATGACCTGTTGCCAGTCCTTCTGCACCTCGGCCGCTGAGCTGAGAGACCCGTCAGCATCCACAAAGGCATGCGAGAAGATGGTATCGAGCAGGACCCAGTCTTGCGCCTCCGGAAGCCAAACCTCGAGCACATGATGCGTCGCACGCTGGCCGGTTTTCGATGAAGTAAGGCCCACTTTTCGAACCTTGTAGCCTGAGCATCGCAGCAACTTACCGAGGATGATCGTGTAACTGGCACACTTGCCACCAGGATCGTTCAAATGGTCGCGGGCGCCAATACGTGGAAGATAGTTTGGGCGGGTGAAGCGGCCAAAATTCAGATCACGCTCGTGCGCGAGTCTTGCTACGTAGGCCAATAGCAGCAGCACCTCCCGCTCTTCAGCGCTCAAGCGGTCAAACTGTGCCCTCAGAGGCTCACTCAGGCAGCTCACCAGCTTTCCGAATGCTTCGGCTGACTGTGTTTCTTCCCAGGCTGCACTCGATAGCCGTTGGAAAGCGGAATCCTCCTGGTGCTGCAAATAGGCGCCGCCCAGGCCAAGCATCAACAATGCTCCCAGCAGATATTGTTTCGACATGTCAGCCAGCCTCCATAGGCGAGTGGCAGTGGTGATTAACAAAGCTTTGATCATACGACGGTTCATATTTTTCATGATTACCATCATCTCAATTCACCTCCTTTGCCGCCTCTCGATTTGGAGTAACCCTTTATTCAACCCGTGAGGGAGGACACCAGCCCGGCCATCGAAACCACCCGCTCTTCGGGACCCATTCCCCGCATGCCACCCAGACTTTGAGGACCGTCGGCGGAGTCGCCGTTGCTCTGCGCCGGCATATCGCAGAGGCCATCCTACCCGCGGAACCCTTCAGCGGCGCTCCCCTCTAACCAGAGTTTTCGTCGACCAGGCCTATCAAACGTCGCTGGTTTTGGCGAAGGCGCTGCCTCAGCGGCCGGTCATTGAGGCATGCGATGACACATCATTGCGGCGTGCCGGGCTGAGTCGCCGGGAGGCGGAGGTGCTCCACTGGATGGCACAGGGAAAAAGGGACAAGGCGATCGCCATCATCTTGGGCATCAGCTACCGGACGGTCACTCACCATGTGAGCGCCATCCTGCAAAAGCTGTGTGTGGAAACCCGCACGGCTGCTGTGGCCGTGGCCATACCGCCGGACATGCAGGCCCTGCAGTCAGGACAGAAGGCCGATAAAATAGGTAATCTTACCGATAGGAACCTCCACTTGCGCGGAACATAAACAGCGTTCAGATCCCGCCGCCCTGCCGGCTTTGAACTCCCTCGGCACCTTTCGTCCCCCCCAAGTCTGGTTTTATGCGTCTCACTTTTCTTCATCTCCTCTTTTTCAGTCTTTTCTTGGGAGCTTCTGCCCATGCCTTAGACATCTTTAAAACTTGGCATCTGGAAGGTGGGCAGTTTACTGGCAATGCGAATGTGACAGCGCCCTTCGTCTCACTCTATGGAACGGTGGAAATCACCGCGAATGAACTTCGATTTGCCACCAACCAAGGCGCATTTACCCGAGGAGCAGCGCTCCCGGACATGGGGCCTGCCTACACGGGGCCATCTTTAGAGTATCTCTTCAATGAAACCATTCCCTCTGAGGTGCCCGGTGCCCCTCCTTTGTTGATCCGTTCCACCCGAGTCCGGGTGGTCGTGCAGGATCCAAACACCCTAGTCCTGCTCTTTGGGCGAACCTCGTATCCTAACGGAGGAAACTTCATGGACTATGAGTGGATTGGCGGTGTCCTGACAACTGCACCGCTGCCTATCAGGACGACCCCATTAACGAAAGCAGCTCCTTGGGCGGGCAGGTACAACGGCACGTTCTTTGACTTTTACGGGGACAACTTCGGGAACGGTATTTCAGCCACCATGGGTTCTTATGGTGGCACGTTTGTCCGCAAGCCCAATGGTGACTTTTTTGCGCACTTTCAAGGGGAGGAAGACATCGATACCTTTGGATTGACCAGCTCTTTTGAAATCCTCAGTACGATATGGTCAGACACCAACCTCAGGGTCAAATGGTCCAATCCGATTTGGGACGAGAATGGGGCCGTCGCCGGAAATCTCTTCGCTTACCTGCTCGAGGATCGGAATGAACAGCGGGCCATTTATCTGGGAGACGGACGGATTCTCATCATGGAATCTAACTCCACGCGGGTGGACGAAACGGTGCTCTATTTTTCAGGTGGGTCGAACTACATCCCGCCCCACATGGCTGATTCATTTCTCACCTGCATGCTACTCACCCAGGAGTCCATCGGACATGTGGATGTGATTCAAGGCACGTCTGTTCAGGTGCTTCGTGATGGCCAAAAGATTCCCCTGGCACTCGGAGATCCTTTTTATGAGGGCGACACCGTGATCACAGGGGCGAGCAGCTTGGTGAAAATCGCCTTCATGGACGGGGCCTCCATGACCGTAAGCCCAAACTCTGAAATGAAAGTCGAAAGCTACCGGCCGGGAAAACCGCCCTTGATGACGCTCATCCGGGGGATCATCCTCTCCTACATCACCGGCGGCTTCAAAAGTCCCAGGCTGATGACGGTAAACACCGTCATGGGGCCACGTGGCACCGAGTTCGACTGGAGCTACCTTGAGGAGAATGGTACTGCCGTGACCAGCGTCGAGGTGATCGATGGAATTGTGGACGTCACTGATCGAGCCACCGGACAAGTGCATGAGGTGCTGGCCGGGCAAAGCAGAACCGTCACGAGCGCTGTGCAGGCACCCAGCATCACTCTGCAAGTGCCAGGCTCGGGGATGGGCCATGTTTCGATCAATGGAAACGCGGTCCATTCGTTTCCCCATACCTTCACCGCGCCAATCGGAACTGAGTTAACGATCGAAGCCCATCCCGCGGCCGGTTTGGAATTCCATCGCTGGTGGGGAAATTCAGAAATCCTGACCACAGCCTTTACCACAGTTGTGAGCGGCAGCACCGTCATGAACTGCGAGTTTCGGCAGCCTGGTTACACAGCGGAAGACGCATTTTTTGAAGAGGCCTTTGCGATGGGATTGACGGGGGCGGACGCCTCCCAGGATGCCAAGCCTTTTGAAGATGGTTCCCCCAATCTCATCAAATGGGCATTCAATATGAATTTGGACAAAGCCGACCATCGACGACTGCCGCTGGGTGGAACTTCAACGGCTGGCCTGCCCGTGTTCGGGAATATGGGCGGTCAACCACGTCTCCAATTCCTTCGCCGCACCGATGGCTCCATCAGTTATCGTCCCATGGTTTCCGAGGATCTGGTGGAGTGGGCACCATATGCGGTCATTGAAGACACCCAAACGCTCGGAGACGGATGGGAACTTGTTACAATACCCGCCAATCCTCCGCAGCCAGACGGCAAAGCCCGTTTCTTCCGCGTTTCAGTTAGCCTTGCCGTTGAAGCGCCCTGATGAAATTGTGTCTGAACCTCCGGTGTCGAGCGATTCAACCTGGTTCGATTTGGGGCGGCGTTCACGGCTGGCTAGCGCTTGCCAAGTAGAACTCATGCAGAATCTAGTGGCAAGGTGCACACAATCAAGTTGCTGTCACAGCGGCTTCAGCAAAGGCCACCTGTAGCGCTCCGTTCAAAATGGACTGCGCCTGCCTTGAGCCGCAGAAGAATGAAGGGAGCACGGCACTCTGCAGTTCAGGAAAGGCCCCTACAGCAGCGCCTCGTGGGCGCGGCCGCCTTTGTTTTCGTAGTAGAGAATGAAGCTGTTGTTCACCACGGCGTAGCCGCCGGGCGTGGGGTAGTCACCGCTGAAGTACCAGTCGCCGTATTCGGCGCCGAGGGCGTTGTGGAGGCCTGGGATGGTCTGGTAAATGACTTTGACCTCGCCATGCCACGGAGTCTCTTCCGGTGAGATCATCTCGGCGACCTTGGCGGAGATTTCCTCGTCTGTGAAGGGCGCGTAAATGGCCTTCACGGCGTTGCGCATCTCTTCCTTGGGCTTTTTGAGCTCGGCTTTGCAGGCGAGGTAGGTCTCGCGGATGACGTGGGCCATGCCGCGCTCACGGAGGAGGGCGGCGGCGGCCTGGAAGGCGATGAATTTACCGAGTTCGGCCATGTCGATGCCGTAGCAATCGGGGTAGCGGATCTGCGGGGCGGTGGAGCAGACGATGATGCGCTTCGGATTCGTGCGGGCGAGGATGCGCAGGAGGCTCTTTTTTAAGGTGGTGCCACGGACGATGGAGTCGTCGATGACGACGAGATTGTCCTGCGGGGTGACGACGCCGTAGGTGATGTCGTAACTGCCGGAGACGAGGGCGTCACGGCCGGACTCCTGCGCGATAAAGGTGCGCATCTTGATGTCCTTGAGAGCGATTTTTTCGGCGCGGGGCCAGTTTCGCAGGACGAGTTCGTCGAGGCGGGCCTGATCGGCTTCATCGAAGGTGCCGTCTTTGAGCATTTCGGCGAGGGCCTCGCGGACCACGACGCGGCGGGCTTTGCGCAGGCCGTCGAGGAAGCCGAAGTAGGCGGTCTCGGCGGTGTTGGGGACGAAGCTGAGGACGGTGTGCTCGAAGTCGTTGTCGATGGCTTTGACGACCTGGGGGACGAGCTCTTCGCCGAGGGCTTTGCGCTGCCGGTAGATGGCGCTGTCGTTGCCACGGGAGAAGTAGATGCACTCGAAGGAGCAGGGCTTGAAGTCACCGATGGGCCGGTAGGGCTTCAAGGAGGTCTGGCCGTCGGCTTTGACGATGAGGACGTGGGCGGGAGGTAGCTCGAGGATTTGGTTTTCTTCCAAACCGAAGACGGACATGAGGGCGACGCGCTCGGAGGCCATGGCGAGCATCTCGTCGTTCTCGTAGTAGAAGCAGGGGCGGATGCCATTGGGATCACGCATGGCAAAGAGATCGCCATTACCGATAACGCCGACGATGGCGTAACCACCATCCCAACGGCCAGCGGAACGTTCGATGACGTTTTGGACATCGAGCTGGCGGCTGATCTGGGCGGGGATTTCTTCACCCTGCACACCGGCATCACGGATGGTGTGGTAGAGCTGGGTGTGGGCCTCATCGAGCTGGAAGCCGATCTCTTCGAGCACACTCTGGGTATCGGTGCCGAAGACGGGGTGCTGCCCCCGCTTCATCATGATCTGGTTGAGCTCGTGGGTGTTGGTGAGGTTGAAATTGCCCATCACCATGAGGGTGCGGGTGGGCCAGGTGGTGCGGCGCATGTAGGGGTGCAGGGCTCCCTTGCCGAAATCTCCGCAGGTACCGTAGCGGAGGTGGCCGACGTAGATCTCACCGGCCATTTCGAACTCGCGTTTGATGGCCGCCGGATCGTCTTCAAAGGCGACGAACTCTTTGCCTTCCTGATGGCGCTCCTCTTTGCGCTGGTCGTTGATGCGGCGGGCGATGCGCTTCATGTCCTTGCGCAGGCCCTCAAAGACTTGGCCGATGCGCTCGACGCTCTCGGTGCTGCGCTCGCGGAACATGTAGGGGAGTCCGGGAGGCATGTCGAGCTTGCAGCAGCCGATGCCGAAGCCGTCCTGGCCGCGGTTGCGCACCTTTTGCATCAACGCCTGGAGGGCATCGAAGCCGTAAAGGGCGTTGCCATATTTGGTGTGATAGTAGCCGAGCGGCTTTTTAAGCCGCACGACGGCAATGCCGCACTCATGCCGAATCGGGTCGCTCATTGGTAGGAAGAAGGGCGCCCACCCTTGGCAAGTGCCTCGAGGAGTGCAACACGCGGCTGCGATCATCTTTTCAGGTGAGGACGAAAAAGCGATTGCATGCCTGCTTCACCTCTTTCAGGAAACCGCCCTCGCATGGCCAAAATCCGCATCAAAAACACTGGCAAGATCATCGCCTGGCTCATGCGCGGCATCGGAATGACGCTGCGCTGGGAGGTCCGCGATGAGGCGGGGGTGTTTGATGCGAATCGCCGTGGCTGGATCTGGTCCTTCTGGCACAACCGCATGTTTTTGATCCCGTGGCTGCACCACGAGTGGTTTGCGCATGTGCCGGGCACCATTCTGACGAGTCCCAGCGGAGACGGGCAAATCATCGCGGATGTGTGCGGGGCCTTTGGCATCGAAGCGGAGCGTGGATCGAGCTCGAAGCCGGAAAAAGGCATGAGCGCCCTGATCGCCCTGGCCGCCAAGGCACGCGACGGCTACGAGATCGGCATCACGCCGGATGGTCCACGTGGGCCGCTGCATCGGGTGCAGCCCGGGATCGTGAAACTGGCGCAACTGACCGGCGTGCCGATCATTCCAGTTCACCTCCACTACACTCGGGCGATTCAGTTCAAGACCTGGGATGAGTTCCTTCTTCCCCTGCCCTTTTCGAAAGTGACGATCGTCTTCGACCAGCCGCACCTCGTGCCCAGGCGGCTTAGTGAGGAGGAGTTTGAGGCGAAAAGGCTGGCGCTGGAGGAGGTGATGCGGGGGGGAACGAGCCTCGAAAACCTCCAGCAGAGGGAATAAAGAGAGACTGAGGTCCAGACCAAGAATTTGATAATTTTAATAATTTAAGAGTGATGAACCTCCATACTCTTTCTCCCTCCACCCCCTCGACTTGGTTCGTTTTGACGACGGCTATGCCTACTACGCTCGCCTGCCTGCTCGGCTTTGGCTGTCTTTTGGGTGGCTGCCCCTAGCCTTCTTGGCCAGAAGCTGCTCCTCCTCGCCGTGAGGCTGGGCCTCAGGCATGATCTTCGTGGTTGGATTTTCAGCCTTATCTTGCCTGCGACACCTCATTTTCATGACCTGGATAGCCAGCGGGCAAGTGATGGCAGCCTTGCGGCTTTGGCGGAATCCGGCCTCTCCTCTCGCTTCCGATGCCTCTGTGAGTTCGGATTCCACCTGGATGTGGAAAGAGGCTGGGGGGCTGCTCCTCGTGTGGGCGATCCTCCTGCCGGTATTCCAGGCACCCTACCAATAAGCCACCACAGATGGACAAGTACGACAGATCCACGCAGACCTCGGCTACTTCGCGGACAGCGTGGTGGCGCTGCCAGAATCTCAGGCGGCCAATGGATGGGCCATTTTCATGGGCAAGGAGTTCGAGGCGGCGTGCGGGTTGCCTAGCATCACTGGGGAGCACTCATCATGCCTGTCTGTGCGTGCGGCCTCTTGGCCATGCTGCGCAGCTTAGCAAGCCCGCGCCGCTTAGTGGCTATGGGGCTATTCACCGCCGTCACCATGATGGGAGCACATACTCTGATCATGCCGGCGGTCTCGCGGTGGCAAGAACCTTGGCATTTACAACGCCTCGCTGAGGTGCGGGAGCGGGAGCTGGCGCAGGGGCGGCCCGTGGGTTACTTTTCCAAATCAGACCGCAACTGGTAGATCTCCGAGCACGGCCTGCTCGGTGGGCTACTCGAATCCCGCATCCTGCGCCTCAATCCCCTCAACGAGCGGCAGTCTTCCCACTTCTCCGAGGCCGCTTATGAGATCCCCTTCGAGGGATTCCGGCCTGACAAAGATGAAGGCACTTTGAACACGTTCAAACCAGACCGCCGGGGAGGAAGCTCCCCGGCGGTTCTGTTTTGGCGTGTTTCATCGAGAAACACGGCCATTCCCCTGCCCCAATCCGAGCCTCAGAGCCGCTCATGCACGCTCAGGTGATCCGGCGGCGGATGCTCGGCATCCACATCGTGGACCTCGATGACCTTCCCATCGTCCATGCTGGCGATGCGATTGGCGTGATGGAAAATGCGGTTGTCGTGGGTGACGATCAAAACGGCGCGATCCTGGCCACGGGCGACGTTTTCGAAGAGTTCCATGATGACATGGCCGTTTTTCGCATCGAGCGCGGCGGTGGGTTCATCGCAGATGATGAGCTTTGGCTCATGGACGAGGGCGCGGGCGATGGCGACGCGCTGCTGCTGGCCGCCGGAGAGCTGCGAAGGCCGGTGATGGATGCGCTCCTTCAGCCCGACCTGCTCCAGCACCTCGCGAGCTCGCTTTTCAGCCTTGGAAGCGGAGACGCCCTGGATGAGCAGCGGGACGCTGACGTTCTCCATGCAGGTCAGTGTGGGGATCAAATGGAAGGCCTGGAAGATGAAACCGATGTTTTGAGCACGGAAACGCGTGATCTTGGCTTTGCTAAGGCGGCGCAGGTCGTGGCCGAAGACATTCAGTTCGCCTTCATCAGCGGCCAGCGTGCCGGCGATGATGCTGATGAGCGTGGTTTTGCCACAGCCGGAAGGGCCGACGAGCATGGTGATGTCTCCCGAGCGCACATCGAGGTCGATGCCTTTGAGCACCTGGATGCGTGATTCACCATCGCCGAAGCTTTTGGAGATGCCGCGAAGGCGGGCGGCGATCTTGGGATCGTCTTTCGTGCTCATGGGCTAGCTGCGGAAGACCATGGCGGGTTCGAGGCGGCTCACTCGCCAGATGCCGAGCAAGGCCGCGAGCGTGCAGATGCCGAGGACGACGGCGAGCACGGCAAAAGGCACAAACTCAGGCATGTAAAAGGGCGGCTGCTCATTTTTCAACGCCCCGAAGGCGAAACCAGCGGTGCCGAGAAGGCCGATGCCATAGCCAATGATGCCGACGGTGAAGGCCTGCGTGATGAGCATGAGGCAGAGCGTGCCATTCGAGGTGCCCATGGCTTTGAGCGCACCGAGGTGGCGCATGTTTTCCAGCACGAAGGAATAGAACGTCTGGCAGCTCACCGCGATGCCGACCATGAGGCCCACGATGACAGTGATGCCGAAGGAGATGGGAATGCCGGTGTTTTTGACATACCACCAGACCGTGGAAGCATTGAAGTTCGTGGTGGGCTCATCGCGCATCTGGCTCAGAAAGTCGCCAAAACCGGCCTCGCGATTGGCGAAGGCCTTGAGGCCGGTTTCGCGGCGAATATCGGCGATGGCCTGATCGAGGCTCACACCTTCACGCGGAGCACAAATGACGGCCTGGAGCAGCTTGCGCTGCGAGGGCACATATTGGAGAGCACGCTCGTAGGTCGTCCACACATACGGACCGCCGGTGAAGGAGGTGACGGCATCGGCGATACCAACGACGCGGGCCTCTTGATCGTTGATTTCGAAGACGTCGTTGAGTTTCACTTTGTCACCCCTTTGGCGGGCGAGGCGCTGCACGCCGAGATCGTCGATGATGACGGAGTGCGGCAGGCGCAGCTTCATGAGATCACCCGCGAGCATCTTGGCGGGCGCACCGGCGAGGGTGTTCGCATCAATGCCGATGAGCTGGATGACTTTGAAGCTGCCATTCTCCAGCCGCACCCGCTGGATGCCGCTGTAGATGGGCGAGGCCCAGGCCACGCTGCTCACGCTGCGCACGCGGGCCACATCGGTATCGAGCAGCGGATTGGTCTCGTTCACCTGATCCACCCGCTCTTCGACAACCCAGATGGGTGCGGGGACGTTTTTGAGGGTGGATTTTGTCCAGCTCATGAGGCCGCAGAAGACAGCCGTTTGCTGCGCCATGAGAAAGGTCGCCACGGCGATGCCGGCCACGAGCATGAGATACTTCGCGGAGTCGCCAAACAGCATTTTGAGGGCAAGACGGAGCATGGGCGGATTTACGGTTTGCTTCTCGCGGCGGATGAGGAGCGGGTCAAAAAGAAAGGCGGGACTCGCGTCCCGCCTTTCGTGAATCATGGAAAGCTCAAAATCAGGCCTTCGGAGTCTCGGGTGTGCTTTCGGGCAGTTTGGGAGCCTTGATGTATTCGGCGTCCGGCGTGCCTTTGAGAGCCTTGAGGAAGGTGACAATGGAGGAGACTTCCTCATCGGTGAGCTGCTTGGCGAGCTGATACTCAGCCATCATTTTGACCATCTCTTCAAGGGTCTTCACGCTGCCGTCGTGGAGGTAGGGACCGGTTTCGGTGACGTTGCGCAGGCTGGGCACTTTGAAGAAGAAGTTTTCGCCTTCATTCTTGGTCACGTCGCCACGGCCTTTATCCGTGAGATTCGGCCAGGGCTTCACGAGGCCGAGCTTCTGATACATGTGACCACCGACGCCCGCGCCGTTGTGGCAGGTGACGCAGCCGGTCTTGGCGAAGGTCGCGAAACCTTTCTTCTCGTCTGCAGTGAGGGATTCTTTGTTGCCCTTGAGGAATTCGTCCCACTTGCCGGGGGTGAGCAGCTTGCGCTCGAAAGCACCGACGGCCTTACCAAAATTGTCATAGGTCACGGGATCAACCTCACCGGGGAAGGCAGCTTTGAAGCCTTCGACGTAGCCGGGCATGGATTTGAGGACCTTCACGACGAAATCAGCGCTGGGCATGCCCATTTCGACGGGATTGAGCACCGGGCCTTTGGCCTGAGCTTCAACAGTGGGCTCACGACCATCCCAGAACTGGGCGATGTGAATGGCGGCGTTGAAGGTGGAGGGGGAGCTGCGACCGCCGAGTTTGCCCTCGTGGCCGGGGGAGAAGGGCAGGTTGTCCTGGCCGTATTTGTCGAGCATGTGGCAAGAATTGCAGGAGAGTTTTTCGCCCTTGGAGATGCGGTTTTCAAAGTAGAGCTGGCGGCCGAGATTGATCTTGGCTTCGGTCAACTCGTTGTCAGGCGAGGGAACTTCCGTCGGAAGTGCCTTAAACATGGGCAGGAAGGCTTCCGAGAGATCGGCCTGGGCCAAAGCGGAAGTGGCGCTGAGGCCAGCGACGAGGGCGAGGGTACGTGCGAGGTGTTTTTTCATGGTTCAAGGGAGCGTTAAAGCGCTGGGCGATACGTCGGCAGAAAGGGGGTGGTTTCAAGCGTTTGCCTCGGCGTGACGAAAAAGACGCACGGCGACGTGGTCGGTCTGCGGAAGAATGCGCTTGCGGAGGGTGATCTCGACGGCGGGGGCGTGAAATTCACTCAAAACACAAGCCGCGAGATCGGCGGCGAGGGATTCAATGAGGCGGCGGGGCTTTTCGGCGGCGATTTGCTCCATTCGCGATGCCACAGCGGCGTAGTCCATGGTCTGCGTGATGTCGTCCTGCATGGCTTCAAAGGGCATGCGGCTATGGATGATGACATCGGCATCGAGGAGCTGGGGAGCGGCACGTTCCTCATCGGGCACACCGATGTGGCAGCGGAGCTGGAGGGCGGAGAGGTGGATCTGGTCGGCGGCGGGCATGCGATGAGCGTAGGGCGAAGGGCGAAGAGTTCAATGGGGCAGGGGGCGGCTTCTGTCTCCGCCTCCGTCTTCTACTCCGACTCCGACTCCAGAAGTCAGAGATCAGAGGTCAGAGCAGGCGACAGCGGAGGCATTCGTTGATGAGGATGCGGGTGGGGATATTGAGGTCGAGTTTCAGAGCCTCGGCGAGGGGAAGCCACTGGAAGGCCTGGGCTTCTTCGTTGAGAACGACCTGCGGATTTTCATCGGCGGCGCGGGCGAGGTAGTTCAGGAGCAAGAAATGGGCGGAGCGCTGAAACTCGGGTGGCTCGATGCAGTCCTGGACCATGACGAAGTGGATGTCGCGGAGGTGCAGGCTGGTTTCCTCGTCGATTTCGCGGATGAGGGCGGCCTCGCAGGTCTCGCCGCGTTTGATTTTGCCACCGGGAATGCCCCAGCGATGGCTCCATTTGTGGGTGCGGATGAGAAGGAGTTCGTCGCGGGCATTCAGGATGAGAGCGCCGACGGTGGAGACGGGGATTTCGGTGCGGGAAAGGCTACGCAGACCGAGGAGGAAGGGCAGTCGGCTCAAATCGGGCACGAGCAGGTCCGGCGCAGCGGTCAAAAGCTGGGCGGCGGTCTCGTAACCGGTGCAGGTGGCGATGGTGAGCACGCCCGCAGCTTTGCCCGCATCCATATCGTGCCGCATATCGCCGATGAAGGCGGTCTCCTCGGGGCGCATGTCGAGGGATTTGAGCAGGGCGTGGATTTCGGTGCGCTTGTCGATGACGCCGCAGCGCATGACCTCGAAATAGTCCCGCACGCCGAGGGCGATGGCTTGGGACACGACATGCGGCTCCGGGGCGCTGCTGAGCACGACGAGGCGAATGCCCGCCGCAGCGGCCTCGCGGAGCATTTCGGCGGCATGCGGGATGAGGGTGACGCCCTCATGCACATGCGGAAAGTGCTCCAGGTAGAGCTGATGCAGGCGCTCCAGCGGTGTGCCGGGCATCATTTCATCGAAAAACTCGGTGTAAGGCAGCCGAAAGCGAGCCCGGAAGCTTTCGCGGTCGAGCGGGGCTTTCCCTTCGGCACGCAGCATGCCGTTCACGGCTTGGAGGACGTTCGGGAGGTCATCCGCGATCGTGCCAGACCAGTCGAAAAGGAGGTTGCGAATCATGCGGCGCCTGCCGTAGCGGCATCGCGGGCGCTTTGCAAACCACGCGGCCTATTTTCGCCGACGGCGCAGGCAAAGGAAAGACGCCACGCCGAGCAAAAGAGCGCTCCCCGGCTCCGGCACGGGCGTGACGACGAAATCGATGCAGTATAGGCTCACGAAGCTAGTGCCCCCCTGGACCCAGAAGGTGTAGTCGCCGGCCTGGAGGATGGCGAGGAGGTTGGTGTTCGTGTTGCCGAGACCGTCGAGTTCTTCCCGCCAGAGGCCATTGCTGAGGTGGTTGACGCTTTGCGCCGTGTCGATGGTGTTTCCGCTGGCGAGGGCCATGAAATGGCCGTTCGGGAAAACCGGATTCGATCCGTTGTAGGTGACGAGATTGATGGCGCTGACCTCGAAGCCGGAGGCGATGGTGAAGGTCCAGATGTCCGCGTCCAGCGTGGAACCATTCCAGCCCATGCTGCCTTGGACGATGTTGTTTCCGGCACCAAAGGTGAGGAAGGTGGGAGCGGCACTGTTTTCGAGAGGTCGAGCAGGCTGCCGAGAAGCGGGTCATGATTGAACTTGTCAGTTACCGCCTGTGCCGAGGCCACGGAGGTTCCGAGGGCCGCGAGGGGAAAGCAGATCAAGAGATGGCGGAGGTAATCCACCCCTAAATTATGTTATTTATATATTTTATCATCAATAGGACTGGCTGCATTTTCAAAAAGAAGGCGGCTCCGAGGCATTTTTTGCTCGCCGGATACCCATCGAATGACTCATCCTCGCGGCATGTCCCCCGCCCTGCTCCGCCTCGTTTGGCTGCCTTTTCTCCTCAGCCTGACCTCCTGCCTCTACCTGCGCACCACCCGCCAGAGCTTTGAAACCTCGGCTCCAGCGCCCGAGGTGGGCGGGGCCAAATTCCGGGCGGAATTCATCCCACGAGGCTCCGAGGCCGGGGTAACCGTCAGCGCCATGGTGCTCGGAGGGGCGATGATCACCGAAAACGGCCCCTACCAACTCCGGCTGCATGCTTTTGGCAAAAAAGGCGAGCAGAACTGGTTCCGCGTCACCCGCTTCGTGCTGACCGTGCCGGGTAGGCTGAAGGCTCCGATGGAAAAGCGGGCCTTCGAAGGTTCCGCGCCCTTTGAAAATACCTCCACCGCCGGCTCCACGCGTGCCAGCCTGCTCTTCGGCACCAAGATTCACATCAACACCCAGGATCAACGCGACAAGGAAATCTTCGTCGAAGCCGATGTGACGGTCATGCGCCGTGGCAGCCTCGTCCGTGGCACCATCCGCCTGCCGATGCAGCGCACGAAAGCCGCCCGAGGCGAGAGCTACTTCATCCCGAAGGAGATCGTGAAATCCTTCCGCCAAGAAACGCCCGCGAGCATTCCTTCCGCGCTGCCGCCGCCGCCAGAGGCTCCGTAAACTGAACGCTGGACAGTTCGCCACCGCTCGTCTCAAATGCGCCCGCTTTGCCCTCACTCGGGCAATTTTTTCTCCCCCTAATCCAACAACCACACTCACATCCCATGGGCAAAATCCAATTCGGCTCCGAAGTCTATACCTGGTTCATGCAGGGCACCGGCAAGGGCTACGACAACAAACTCGATCACATGATCAAGGTCGCCTCCGAAGCAGGCTTCACCGGCATCGAGCCGATGGTGCTCGAAATCTCCGCCAGCGCCCTCGGCTGCTCCAAATACTGGCTCGGGCCGCAGATCGACCCCATCCTCATGAAGGACACGCTTCAGAAGTACAACATGAAGCTCTGCGGATTGGCCCTCGTCTGCGCCTGGGATGGCGAAACCGAGGCTCCGAACGAAAAAGAAGCCGCTGACTTCACCATCAACTACCTCAAGCACTTCCCCGGCGCCATGCTTGGCACCGTGACCCTGCCCTCCGGCCGCACCAACGACCTTCAAAAGCGCCGTTTGAACGTGGCCAAGAACGTCAACGCTGTCTCCCAGCGTGCGCATGATGCCGGCCTCGTCTGCTCCTACCATCCGAATTCCCCACCCGCCTCCCTCGTCCGCACGCAGGAGGACTACGACGTGGTCCTCAGCAGCCTCGATCCGAAGGTCACCGGCTGGACACCCGATGTGGGCCACATCATCCGCGGCGGCATGGATGTCATCGCTACGCTGAACAAGTGGCAGCACCTCGTGAACCACATCCATTATAAAGACTTCTCCGGCAACGGCGCTGAACCCTGGGCCCAGATGGGCACTGGCAAACTCGACTTCCATAAGGTCACCGAGTGGCTCGTGGCCCGCAATTACTCCGGCTGGATCATCTGCGAAGATGAAGCCCACGGTGCCGTCGATGACCCGGATGGCATCACCAAGCAGAACGGCGAATGGTGCAAATCCAACCTGTACCCGATCGCTGGCCTCGCCTAATCGCCGCGCCTCGTTTTGAAGCCGCCCTCTTCCTTCCGGGAGTGGGCGGCTTTTCATTTTCGGAAGAACGTCATCTGCCTGTAGCATTCGGGCGTGCCCGGCGTTTAGCCTTCACGCATGCCCCGAATCGTCTGGCAAAACCTCAACCTCACCTGGCTGGCCGCCGGGGTGGTGATTTTGGTGCTTGGCTTGCTCGTTTTCGGTTACCGGCGCTCGCCCGTGCGCGGCTGGCGGCGGCTGGCGGCGTTGCTTTGCAAAACGAGTGCTCTCGCGCTGCTGGCGCTGTGCCTGCTCGATCCGCTGTGGACGCTGTCGATGCCGAAGAAGGGCGAAAACGAGGTCGTGGTGCTCGTCGATGCCAGCGCCTCGCTCGATCTGGCCGAGTCGGCCGGAGGCGAGACAAGGGCGGCGCAGCTTCAGGCAGCGTTAATCTCAGGAAACGACGACGCGGCGTGGATTCGGGCCCTGGGCGAGGACTTCCGGCTGCGGCTGATGACGGCCGGTTCGCAAACCGTGAGCGTGCCGCATTTCCGCGGGCTGAAATTCGATGGCACGCGCTCGGACTTCGCCCGCACGCTGATGACGCTGCGCTCCGGCGGCACGAATCTGGCCGCGGTCGTCGTGGTGAGCGATGGCAACGCCACCGATGCCTCGGCATGGAAAGCCGAGGCCAAGGGTGCGCCCATCTTCACCGTGCTCACCGGCGAGAAGGCTCCGAAGCCAGATCTGAGCATCGATGAGGCCACGGTAGCCACGAGTCCCTTCGAAGATGCACCCGTGACCATCACCGCACGCGTCAGCGGCAGCGGCAAAGCCACGCTGCAAGTGCTCGGCGAGGACAAGAAGGCCGTGGCGACGGAAAAAGTGACGCTGAATGGCAATGCGGCGCAGACGGTGCGTCTCCGCGTGCCGGTGGCCAAGCCGGGCGTGTCGTTTTACCGCCTCGATCTCAAGGGCGAAGGCACTCCAGAAGCCACGCTGGCAAACAACACGCGTCTGCTCGCGGCGGATCGCGGCGCGGGGCCGTATCGCGTGCTCTATGTGACGGGCAGGCCGAACTGGGAGTACAAATTCCTTCGCCGGGCCATTGCGGGGGATGATGACATTCAAATGCCAGCGCTGGTGCGCATCGCGAAGAGGGAGCCGAAATTTGAATGGCGTGGCCGAGCTGGTGAGAGCGTGAATCCGCTCTTCCGCGGCTTTGGAGCCAAAGACGGCGAGGAAGCGCAGCGCTACGACCAGCCGGTGATCATTCGTTTGGGCACCAAAGATGCCAAAGAACTCAGCGATGGCTTCCCGAAGGCCGCGGAGGACTTCTTCGCGGAGTTCCGCGCCATCATTCTCGATGACATCGAGGCGCAATTCTTCACGCAGGAGCAGATGAACCTCATCGAGCGTTTCGTAAGCGAGCGCGGCGGTGCCTTGCTGATGCTCGGCGGCCAGGAAAGCTTCCGCGCTGGTGGTTACGACAACACGCCCATCGGCCGCATGCTGCCGGTGTATCTCGATCAAGCCGCCATCGGTCCGGCGATCGGCGATGCGAGGTTCAATCTCACGCGGGAAGGCTGGCTCGAATCGTGGATGCGGCTGCGGACGGATCGCGAGGAGGATGAGAAGCGCCTCACGACGATGACGGCGTTTCAATCGGTGAATCCGGCCTCGTCGATCAAACCGGGCGCGAGCATCCTGGCGACGGTTTCCGATGCGCAGACGAGTCACCCAGCCATCGCGGTGCAGCGTTTTGGCGAAGGTCGCGTGGGCAGCATGCTCATCGGCGATCTGTGGCGCTGGGGGCTGCATGATGAGGAATCGCACAAGGACATGGACCGCCTATGGCGTCAGCTCATGCGCTGGCTCGTCGTCGATGTGGCGGATGCGGTTAGCTTTGCCGCCGAGATCGACCCGGCGGACCGCGAACGCGTGAAGCTGGCCGTGCGGGTAAAGGATCGCGCCTTCAAGGCGAACAGCGATGCCATCGTGAAGATCGAGGTCACGCAGCCGGACGGCACGAAGTCGCAGCTCTTCGCCGAGCCGAGCCTGAAGGAGCCGGGTTTGTTTGAGACAGAGTTTTTTGCCAGCAAGCCCGGCAATTATCGCGCTACCACGACGGTCGAGGATGCCGAAAAACGCACGCCGCTGGGCACGAAAGCCGTTGGCTGGATGCATGATCCGCTGGCGGTCGAGTTTGCGAAGCTGGAGCCGAATCGCGACTTGATGAAACGCCTCGCCGAGGACACCAGCGGCAAGATGATCGCCCTCGAAGACATCGCGAAGCTGCCGGAGATGCTCAAAAACATCCGCGTGCCCGTCGAGGTCACGCTCGCCACGCCGCTTTGGCATACGCCGTGGGTCTTCGCGGCCATTTTGCTGCTCCTGCTCGGCGAGTGGGCACTGCGACGGAAAGGAGGCATGGCGTGATGTCTTGGCTTTCTCGTAGCGGCGGGCGTCAGCACGCCGGAAAACGGACGTTTTCCGCTACGGTGGGGGTTTTGCTCCTGCTCGTGAGTTCATTGGCTGCTCGAAACCTCGATATCGTCATCGTCCGGGGTGCGGATGGCGAGGAGGAGTTCGGGAAGAAGTTCACGACGCAGGTGGAGGCCTGGAAAGCGGCCTGCGCAAAGGGCGAGGTGCCCGTCGAGGTGATCTCAGGCGCTGAAACGACCGCGAAACTCGAAAAACGACTCAGAACCTCAAAAGCGGATCGCTCACTGTGGCTCGTGCTGATCGGTCACGGCACGTTTGATGGTCGCGAGGCCATGTTTAATGCCGAGGGGCCGGATTTTGATGCCAAGCAACTCGCCGGATGGCTGGCACCTTTGAAGCAGGAAGTGGTCGTCATTCACACCGCGTCGTCGAGCGGCGGGTTTGTGCGTCCGCTGAGCGGAAAAGGCCGCGTCATCATCACCTCGACGAAAAGCCCTGATGAGGTGTTTTATGCGCGATTTGGCGAGTACTTCGCCGAAGCCATCGGCGGCCTGCCCGAAGCGGATCTGGATCAAGACAAGCAAGTCTCGCTTCTCGAAGCCTTCCGCCATGCCAGCAAGGCCGCCGCCACCTTTTACGAGAACGAAGAACGCCTCGCCACCGAACACGCCTTTTTCGATGACAATGGCGATGGCGTTCCCACACGCCGCGAAGCACTCGAAGCTCCGCCCGCCGATGCCAAACTCGATGGCGAACGTGCCTCCCAACTCGTCCTCGTGCTCAGCGGCGAGGAAAAGCAGCTCACCGACGAGCAGCGCACGAAGCGCGATGCCCTCGAAAGCCAGCTCAAGAAGCTTCGCGAGCAGCAGACACAGCTCGGCGACGAGGCCTACTACTCACAGCTCGAAAAACTGCTGCGCGAACTGGCGGCGGTGTATTCAAAGGCATGAGCGCAACGGCAACGATTTGCCGACCTTCGTAGGCCGGATGTGTTCGGCGGGACGAACTCCGCCAACAGACCAAACCCCATCGCTGAACTATCCGGCTGGCTGGGGAGTTATCGTGTGCTTCACGAGCCGGATAGTTGGGCGATGTTCCCGAAGAGAACCACGACGTCTTCTCCGCCCAACACATCCGGCCTACATCAGCGCCCGCGAGGAACCACCGCTGAAAAAATTTTCAGTTCGCGCAAAATTTCTGCGATTCGTCACACAGGTTGGCCCGCAGGCTGCTCATTCTAGAATTCGGTTGAGGCGAGAGCTTCAAAACGTTCCGGGTTCGCTCGGAAGACAAAACAACGAGCTAGTGAGTCACTTCATGGTTGGGGACTCACTGGTCACCTAAAGGCCCGGTGGAATTTTGGTTGGGTTCCACCGGGCCGAGGTGTTTTTAGTCGGGACGATGGCTTGATGGAGTGATGGATTATTGGAGTCGTGTAGTATTGGCTTGTCCCATCCCTCCAACACTCCAGTACTCCAACCCTGCACCCACCCTGCCCCGCCCGATGCCGCTGAATTTCATCCGCTTCAAACACGCCCGCTTCTCCGCCCGGTTTCCGGACACCTTCCACTACTCGCGTTCGCACTACTGGATGGCTCCGGTGGAAGGCGAGCCCGGCCTGTGGCGTGTGGGCTTCACGAAATTTGCCACGCGGATGTTGGGCGAGTTGGTGGATTGCGAATGGAAACCTGCCGAAGGCGGCCCCGTGGCCCCCGGCGACAACATCGGCTGGGTGGAAGGTTTCAAAGCGGCCTCGGATGTTTATTGCGTGATGAACGGTGCCTTCGCCGGAGGCAATCCACTCCTCAAACAGGATGCCTGCATCGTGCGCAGCGATCCCTACGAGCAGGGCTGGCTCTATTCGGTTCGCGGCGAACCGGAGCCAGAGAGTCTCGACGTGCAGGGCTACATCGACCTGCTCAGCGCCACCATCCACCGCATGGCCGAAGAAGGCCACGGCGAGGAGGAGGAGAACATTGAACGTTGAACTTCCAACGCTCAAACTGTTGAACGTTGAGCGTTCAACGTTGAATGTTGAACGTTCATGAGCCTTCCCTCCCACATCTGGATCAACGGAACCGTCTTCCCGACTGCGGAAGCCCGCATCTCGCCCTTCGATCATGGTTTCCTCGTCGGTGACGGCGTGTTCGAGACCTTGGTGGCGAGACATGGGAAGCCCTTCACGGCCATTCGGCATTGGAAGCGGCTCGTGGCTTCGTGCGATGCGATGGGCTTTGCCGCGCCTCGCTTTGAGCTGTTCATCGCCGCCATTCAGGACGTGATGGATGCGAATGGCATGCGCGATGCCCGCATCCGTGTGACGGTGACGAGTGGCGATGGCCCGCTGGGCTCGGATCGCGGTCACGACACGCCGACGATGACCGTGGTGGCCTCCGTGCTCAAACCCTGGTCGCCGACCGAAACCGCCGTGACGGTGCCGTGGACTCGAAACGAGCGTGGTGCCCTCGCTGGCATCAAATCGACCTCCTATGGCGAAAACGCCCGCGCCTTGGCCGATGCCAAATCACGCGGCGCTGGCGAGGCGATCCTGGCAAACACTCGTGACGAACTTTGTGAAGGCAGCGGCACGAACCTCTTCGTGGTGCATGACAATGTCGTGAAGACACCGCCGCTGGAAAGCGGATGCCTGGCGGGTGTCACGCGTGCTCTCGTGATCGAGGCCTGTCAGCACGCGGGAATGGCCGTTCGCGAGGAAACGATGCCGCTTTCCATTCTCGAAACCTGCCAGGAAGCGTTTTTAACCTCCAGCACTCGCGATGTGCATCCGCTGGCCGCCATCGATGGCCGCAAACTGCCCGGCGAATCCGCCACGATGACGCAACGCGTAGCCCAGGCCTTCCGCGACTTCATCGCGGGCAAGGACGATCCGTGATTCAGATCAGCTCAGGCATCGGCAGATGCGAATCGACGAGATACTGCGGTCTGCCGGCGTGGTCGGGGAGCGTGACCTTGGTCACATCAATGCCGAGTTGGCGGTAAAGCGTGGCAAAGATCTCGCCGAAGGCCACGGGGCGGTCGGTGGGTTCGGCGGCGATCTTGTCGGTGGCACCGATGACCTGGCCATGGCGCATGCCACCGCAGGCCAGCAGAGCGCTGTTCACTCGCGGCCAGTGATCGCGGCCTGCTTTGGGATTGATGGTGGGCGTGCGGCCAAACTCACCCCAGCAGATGACGGACACATCTTGATCCATGCCACGCTCGTGGAGATCGGTGATGAGCGCGGTGAGACCCGCATCGAGCAGTGGCAGATCCTCGCGGAGCTGACCGAAGTTATTCGAATGGTAGTCCCAGCGGCTGAAGGCCAGCGTGACGACTCTCGCGCCCGCTTCCACCAGTCGGCGAGCGGCAAGGAAGTGGCTCGTGAGCCGTGGGCCGCCATCATCGCGGTTGCGGTTCTCGCCTTTGCCATAGCGTTCGACGAGGCGCGGGTCTTCGCGGCTCAAATCGAGGGCGTGAAGCAGTTTCGGACTCGTGAGCACATTGAGCGCCTGTTCGTGAAACACATCCACACCTCGCATGAGGCCGCTGGCGTCGATGTCGCGGCGCATGGAGTCAAAGCTGGCGAGGAGGGCTTTCCGGTCGTGGAGACGATCCAGCGAGATGCCTTTCAATTCCATGTCGCCAGTGCCCGCTTCGCGATTGGGCTGAAACGGCGCATTGGCGATGCCGAGGAAGCCAGGGACGCCATTATCCGCCCAGGGCATGTGGCCCATTTTTGGAGCCAGGCCGACGAAAGGAGGCATCGCCGGAATGACGGAGCCTTGCAGCCGCGTGACACAGGAACCCAGCGAAGGCCATCCACCGGGCGGCTGGCCTTTGGTGGGCCTGCCGGTCATGCACTGGAAAGCATCGTGACGGCCTTCTGAATCGGCGATGGAGCGGATGAGCGTGCATTTATCCATCAACTTGGCCAGTCGCGGCAAATGCTCGCAGAGCTGGATGCCATCGACGTTGGTGTTGATCGGCTTGAACTCGCCACGCACCTCGCTAGGCGCATCCGGCTTCATGTCCCACATGTCTTGATGCGGCGGCCCGCCGGGGAGGAAGACCATGATGACGGCTTTCTGTCGGTTCGTGAGCTTTTGCGCCGCCTCCGCCCGCAGCAGATTGTTCAACGACAGCCCCCCCATGGCGAGGCCGCCGATGCGGAGGAAATTGCGGCGCGAGACACCATCGCAGAAGCCAACTTGAGATTGAGAGTAGAGGGAAAGCACGCCGAACCTACGGCCCGAGTCTGGCCGCTCTTGCTGTGGCACTTGAGGGCTTGCCATTTGGAGGAAGACAGCCTAAAAAGGAGCGGAATTTTTTCTTTCCCTACCCGCATGAGCACTCTCTCCACACCGCAACTGCCTGCCCAAGGCATCCTCGAACCCCTCGGCGATGAAGATCGCGACATCCTCAGCGGCTACGGCGAATTCCTGCCGGTGCAGCCCGGCCAGCATCTGATCGAGGAAGGCATGCAGCAGAGCAGCCTGTTCTTTGTCGTCTCCGGCAAATTCCACGCCACCGCCATGCGCGGCGGTCACAAGGTGCTCCTCGGCCCCGTGCAGAAGGGCGAGACGCTCGGCGAGATCAATCTCCTCGACCCCAATGTGGCCTCCGCCACCGTCACCGCCGTGGAATTCTCCCAGGTCTGGCGCATCGACGGCGGCAATCTCGAAGGCTACATCAATGAGTATCCCCGCTCTGCGGCTTGGCTCCTCATCGGCATCGGCCGCACCATCGCTCACCGCCTCCGCACGGTGAACGAAAAGATCGCCTCCTTCTACAGCGCCTAACCCACCGCCACCGCTTGTTGCATGGATGGCCTGCTGCCATTTCCCGCGTATGACTGGGCCACGGCTGCGCAAATATTGTTCCTGCTCGCCGCAGGGCATGCGCTGATGGATTTCCCCCTCCAGGGAGAGTTCCTCGCACAATGCAAAAACCGCCTCTTCCTCGTGCAGCGGGCCAATCCCGCCCGCCCGCCGAGCATCTGGATCGTCTGCATGGCCTGCCACTGCCTGCTGCATGCCGCCGCCGTGTGGTTCATCACCGGCTGCGTCATCCTCGCCTGCATCGAGTTCGTGCTGCACTTCATCATCGATGTGGTGAAGTGCGAAGGATACACATCCTTCAATCAGGACCAGCTCCTGCATTTCGGCTGCAAAGTGGGCTATGTGGCCGTGGCGACCTGCTTTTGAACGGTCTGATCCGGCCGATCCGCCCGATCAGGCTGATCTTTGAAAAAACCGCGAACCAAAATGCAACGCACTGCCATCCTGAATGTCGTCGGCCTCACCAGCAGGCTCATCGGCGAGCACACGCCCGCCATCCGGGCCTTTCTGGAGCGTAACCGCATCGCCACCATTGAGCCCGTGGTGCCTGCCGTGACCTGCACGGCTCAGGCCACCTATCTCACCGGTAAAATGCCGCGTGATCACGGCGCGGTCGCCAATGGCTGGTATGACCGCGAATACGCCGAGCACCGCTTCTGGAAGCAGCCCGAGCAGCTCATGCATGGCGAAAAGCTCTGGGAGTCTCTCCGCCGCATCGAGCCGGAATTCACCTGCGCCAAGCTCTTCTGGTGGTACAACATGCATTCCACCGCCGACATCGCCATCACTCCGCGCCCGCTTTACCCGGCGGATGGGCGAAAGGTCTTCGATATCCACACCCAGCCCATGCCGCTGCGGGAACGCATCAAAAAAGATCTCGGCCCCTTCCCTTTCCGCAGCTTCTGGGGTCCCGGCAGCGACATCAAATCCTCCATCTGGATCGCCGAAAGCGCCAAGTGGATCGAAGAGAAGCACTGGCCAAGTCTCAGCCTCGTTTACCTGCCCCATCTCGATTACAACCTGCAACGCGTCGGCCTCGACATGGACAAGATCCGTTTCGACCTCCGGCAGATCGACAACGTCGTCGGCGACCTCATCCGCTTTTACGAGAAGCGAAACATCAAGGTCGTCCTGCTCTCCGAATACGGCATCACGAACGTCGAGCAGCCCGTGCATCTCAACCGCGTCTTCCGCGAAAAGGGCTGGCTCTCCATCAAAGACGAGCTCGGTCTCGAAACCCTCGATCTCGGCGGCTCGAAAGCCTTTGCCATCGCCGATCATCAGCTCGCCCATGTGTATGTGAACGATCCTGACCTCCTGCCGCAGGTCAAAGCCGCTCTCGAAGCCACCCCCGGCGTCGCCCAGGTGCTCGGCAAGATGGAAAAGCATCTCGCCGGCCTCAATCATGCCCGCAGCGGCGATCTCATCGCCATCGCCGATGCGAAAAGCTGGTTCACCTACTACTACTGGATGGACGACGCCAAGGCACCCGACTTTGCCCGCTGCGTGGACATCCATCGCAAGTGCGGCTACGACCCCGCCGAGCTCTTCATGGATCCCACGATCAAATATCCCAAGCTTAAGATCGCCTGGAAGCTCCTACAAAAGTCTCTCGGCCTGCGCATGCTCATGGATGTGATCCCCATTGATGCCAGCCTCGTCAAAGGCAGCCACGGCCGCATTCCCGAGGACTTGGGAGACTGGCCCGTGCTCATCGGGGATTTCGATGCCTTCCCCAAATCCGGCACCATCGCCGCCCACGAAGTCTGCTCCCACCTTCACCGCATCTGCTCACGCGGCCAGGGGTATGGCAATGTGGGGCTGTGACCGGCAGGTGAACTTTGGCATTGCGCTTTGGAAAATTTCCTGAGAGCATCCCCGCCTTTCAACGTTCATCTGCCATGAAAATCCCGTCCATCCTTATGTCGGTGGTCGTCGCGGGCCTCACAGCCCTGCCTTTTACCGTGTCCTGCCATGCTGAAGAGGCAAAGATCCCTTTTTCGAAAGGCACGAAGATCGAGGTGATGATCGGTCGCCCCACCAAGACCAAAGGCGGAGACTTTGACGACAAGACGCAAACGCTCAACCCGCGGGTCAAGATGACGAACATCGACAACAAGCAGGGCTATCTCGACTACAAGGTCACTTTCCTGCTTCTGGGGCAGAGCATCGTGGACAGCAAGGTCATCAAGGTGCTGCACCGCGAAGAAATCCCCACCAGCATCCTGCCGCGCCAGGTGCTCGATCATCCCATGGCCTCCGTCACCACGATGTATGACACGGACGGAGCCAAATTCGGCTTTAAGTATGACGGTTGGATCGTGCAGGTCGCCGACTCGAAAGGCGAGATCGTGCATACCAAGTCCAGTGCTCCGAGCCTTGAGAAGCTGCGCAAGGAGATCCGGGCGATGCAAGCGGAGCAGTGTTACAACAAACAGCTCAAAGCCGTGCCCGAACCCCGTCTCCGTCTCTAACCTCAACTCAAACCAAACGACCATGAAAACGCCTGCATTGATACGCCATGCTTTGACCGGCCTCGCTTTTGCCTGCGCCGTCACATCCACCGCTCTCGCCGAGGAGGCGAAAATCCCCTTCGCCAAAGGCGTGAAGCCCGAGGTGCAGATCGCCCGGCCTTCCCGAGTGAAAGGCGGGGACTTCGATGACAAGACCGTCGTGGTCACTCCGAAGATCAAGCTGACCAACACGACGACCCAGCAGGCCTACATGGGCTACAAAGCGGTTTACTATCTCATCTTCGAAAGCGCCGCCCAGCGGGGCATTTATAAAGTCGTGCAGAAACATGACTTCGACATCACCCTGCCACCCAGGCAGGTCATGGAAAGTGAAGGGGCCGCTGTCACCTCCCAGTATGACACCACGGGGGCGGCATTCGGATACAAATACGATGGCTGGGTCCTCCAAGTCACCGATCCCAAGGGGGAAATCATCCTGACCAAATCGACCTCCCCCACTCTGGAGAAGAAAGCAGCGGAGCTGACGAAGATTCTCCAAGTCGAGCAATGCTACGACCGCCAGTGGAAGCCCTGCCCCGAGCCTCGCTTCTGATCTGCCCTGTTTCCCGTTTGCAAGCCGCCGATGCCTCGCCAGAGCCATCGGCGGCTTTGTTTTCACCCCTGCCCAGCATGACTCTCTCCAATCCCTGGTTCCTCGCCGCCCTCCTCGCCATCCTGGGGCTGTTTCACCTCGATCTCATTGCCACCCTGCTGAATCTCTCGCGTTACAGCCTGCCGCTGCCCGAGCGACTGAAAGGCGTGTTTGATGAAGAGACCGTCAAAAAGGCCGCCGAGTATGCGGGAAGGTCCGCACGAGTCGCTTTGATCCGCGATGCCTTCTTTCTCGCACTGCTCATCGCCGTTTGGTGGAGCGGTGGCTTCGCCTGGATCGACGCCAAGCTCGCCGAGCAAGGCTGGAGCACTCTTTGGACAAACGTCGCCGCCATCGGTGTGGTCGTGCTGGTGAAAACCCTGCTCGCCCTGCCCTTCGAGACCTGGGACACCTTCGGCGTCGAGGCCGAGTTCGGCTTCAATCGCACCACGCCGGGCACGTTCATCATGGATCGAGTCAAAGGCATGCTCCTCACGCTCCTACTTGGCGTGCCACTGCTGGCCTTGATCCTCTGGTTCTTCCAAACACAACCTCTCGCCGCGCTTTGGGCATGGCTTTGTGTCTCGGGTTTCAGTCTGTTGATGGCCTGGCTGGCTCCACGACTGCTCATGCCGATGTTTATGAAGTTTACCCCGCTGGGTGAAGGCACGCTGCGCACCGCCATCTTGGGTCTTGCCGAGCGTTTGAAGTTCCCCGTGGCCGATGTCTCCGTCGTGGATGGTTCCCGCCGTTCCTCAAAGGCCAATGCCTTCTTCGCTGGCTTTGGCAAAACCAAGCGCATCGCCCTGTTTGATACCTTGATCGACAAGCACAACGAAGAAGAACTCCTCGCCGTGCTGGCGCATGAGATCGGCCATGGCAAACTGCGCCATGTGCCCATGCAGATCGCCATTGGACTCGCCGAATCTGCTTTGATGTTCTGGCTGCTGCACCTCGCCTTGAAATCACCAGCCTTCTTTGCGGCCTTTGGCGTTCAAGGCCAGCCCATCGGCCTCGGACTGCTCTTCTTCAGCCTGCTCTACCAACCTCTCGGCATGCTCCTCGGCCTCGTCTCCAGCGCCATGAGCCGCAAACACGAGTTCGAAGCCGATGCCTTTGCCGCCCAAGCCTGCACCGCCGCCCCGCTGATGACCGCCTTGAAAAAACTCTCCACCGAGAACCTCGCCCATCCGCAGCCGCACCCACTCACCGTGGCCCTGCATTACTCGCATCCGCCGCTCGGCCAGCGTCTCGCCGCGCTGGAGAAGATGGGAAATCGTATCTCTCCAAGGCTTTGATTTTGCGCTCTTTGCGTTCTTTTGCGGCCATTCCTTGCTTTGGCTCTGTACTCCTCCGTGCCCCCCGCCTGCATCGCTGAGCGAAGCACTGCGGGCAGGTCGTTGGTGAAATAGAGGATCCAAACGCGGGCTAAAGCCCGAACTACAAACACCGAACCACTGACCTTTGCCCTCAGGGCTTCTTTCGTGGAATGCTCACATCCACCTGCATACCCACATAGAGCTGCGGGGCCTCTTGGCCAGATGGCAGGACGATCTCGTAAATCACCTGGAGCACCCTCGTATCCACCCTCTCCGTGCTAGCTCCGGTGAGGGAGACTTTGGGGATCACATAAGGCTCTACGCGGATGAATTTCGCTTCGAAGTTCCGCGCTGAATCGCCCTTGAGCGAAACCTGCGCGGTGCCACCCAATTGCACGCTGACGGCGTTTTGCTCGTCCACATCCGCCCGCACCCGCAGCGCCGCGATGTCACCGAGAACCAAAGCAGGCTGGCGATTCTGCGGAGAGGCATACTCACCAGCACGAATGTTCACCTGAAGGATCGTGCCATCGCGAGGAGCCATCACCGTGAGCCGCTGCACGAGCCGCACCGTCTGCTCCACCTCCGACTTTGCGGACAAAAGCTGCGCCTCAGCGGCCATCATCTGCGCCTTGGAAACGAGCACATCGTTGCTGCGGTTTCGCAGATCATCCTGACTGATCGCACGCTGATCCGGCACCGATTTGAGGCGGTCCAGCATGTCTTGAACCTTCGCGAGCTGCGCCTGCGTCACGGTCAAATTCGCTGCGGCGACCGCCACTGCGGCTTTTTGTCCCAGCAGCGAGGCTTGCAATTCACGATCATCCAGCCGCAGCAAAGCATCGCCTTTCTTCACCACTTGATTCACCACCACTTTCACCTCCTCAACCAGTCCAGGCCCAGGCACACCGATGGCCACATTTTCATCGCGGGCTTCGAGAATGCCCATCGCTCCGATGTCCGTCTCGGCGTGCTTCTCCGGCGGCTTCACTGGCGGCGGCGGAATTTTGACTTCCTGCCCGTGGAGGGTCTTCATCACCTGCCCCATCATGAACACCCCCGCGATCGCGAGCGCAAAGGTCAGGTAGCGGAGAATGCGGGAAAAGAAGTTCATAGGCTTGGCGGCGGAGTAGAGCGTGTGAATGGCCTTCCGGCAAACAATCGCTCCAGACTACGCCAGCAAAGCCCAAATCACCTCATGCACCGCCTCCGGTGCGGCTCCTGCATCCACCACCTTGATTCGCTGCGGCTCAGCCGCCGCGAGATTGAGGTAACCTTGGCGGACTTTCTCAAAAAACTCCGGCGGCTGGCTTTCCATGCGATCTAGCTCGCGGCCCGTGGCGTGAATGCGCTGCCAAGCCGTCGACGTGTCGAGATCCAGCAGGATCGTGAGCTGCGGCAGCGTGCCGCCAATGGCGAAGCGATTGATCGCATTCACACTCTCCAGCGGCAGCCCGCGGGCGTGCCCCTGATAAACCGTCGTCGAGTCCAAAAAACGGTCGAGGATCACAAAGGCACCGCTTTCGATCAGCGGCCTGATTTTCTCCCGCACGATTTGCGCCCGACTGGCCGCGAAAAGCAGCAACTCCGTCTCCATCGTCATCGCGTGACCTTCCTTCGCATGCTGAAGCAGGTGTCGGATGCTCTCGCCGATCTCCGTGCCGCCCGGCTCACGAAGCACCACCACTTCGCGACCACTCTTTTCCAGTCGCTCCTTTAATAGATGGATCTGCGTGGACTTGCCGCAGCCTTCAGAGCCTTCAAACGAGAGCAAAAAACCGGGGAGAGTGGGAGCAGGCACGAGCGGTGAGGACAAAGGTGGAAGCCGCCGATAACCAGACGCGCCGTGCTAGCCAAGAGGAATTTATCACCCTCACATCATCACCAGCAGCGCCTCACGAATCTGCGCCTGCCATTTCGAGAGATAGGCCAGCGTGGCCTGGGCGACCTGGAGCCGCTCAAGCTCCTCCGGCAAGGCGGAGAGAATCCCTTCGCGTTTGGCCTCGATTTCCGTTCCAAGCGCCTCCAGCGCCTCCCGCAGGCTCATCTCCTCATTCGCCAGCAGTGCCTTCGCGAGAGCGGAGGAGGCCTGCTGCTTCTTTTTGGCCAAAGCAGCCGCTTTTTGCAGCAGCGGACCGATTTGGGAAAAGAGCGACATCATCTCCGCCGAGATCGGAATCGTGCGCCAGGACACCGCCTGAAGATCGAGCAGATGTTTGAGGCGCTTTTCCGGCGCGAGGAGCGTCTCGTAGGCGGCATTGATCTCCGCCGCGAGCGTGGCGCTGCCGCCCGGCTGGTCAGGGTGGGTGGCACGGCTCTTCTCATGCCAGGCTGCCTGGAGCATGGATTCATCGAGGGAGGCGGAGCGTGGGAGCCCGAGCAGGGCAAAGCAATCAGTCATGGTCACTAGCGTGGGCCGCACAGTGAATCCCCCGCCCTTCCTCGCAAGACATGAATTTTCCTGCAATCTAAGCCGCCTGCCCGCGTTTCAGGCCGCGATTCCACCCCCAAAACCACACCCTATGAGCACCGATCTGTCCCGTCGCCACTTCGTCACCACGGCCGCGAGCACCTTCCTCGGCGTCACCGCCTCCCGCGTGATCGCCGCCCCCGGCCTGGGCACCTCCCCCCTAAAGCAGGCCGCCACCGCCCGCAATGTCATCTACCTTTACATGACCGGCGGCATGTCCCACCTCGACACCTGGGACCCCAAGCCGGACAACAAAGACGTGATGGGCCTCACCAAAACCATCAGCACCAACGTCGATGGCATCCGCCTCAGCGAAAACCTCCCGCTCATGGCTCGCCAGGCGGATAAGATCGCCATCCTTCGCGGGATGAACTCCACTCAGGGAGCCCACGAGCAAGGTCAGTATTACCAGCGCACCAGCTACACCATGCGCAGCAGCATCAAGCACCCCAGCATGGGTGCCTGGCTCGAAAAATTCCAAGGCCGTGGCAATCCCACCCTGCCCGGCTCCGTCATGATCGGCAATGACAGCCGCCATCCCGGCGCGGGCTTCTTTGAGGCTAAATTCGCCCCGCTCATGATCAATGATCCCGAGACCGGCATCGCCAATGTCCGCACCAATTCCTGGTTCACCGAAGGCCGCATGCTCGACCGCCTCCAAGTCGCCAAGCAGCTCGACGCCAAATTCGCCGCCACCTACAACGTCAAAAACGTCCGCGCCTACAGCGACATGTATGACGACGCCATCAAGATGATGAAGAGCGAGGAATTGAAGGCCTTCGACCTCGATGCCGAAGACAACAAACTCCGCGAAAAGTATGGCCGCGACCGCTTCGGCCAGGGCTGCCTCCTTGCCCGCCGCCTCGTCGAGCATGGCGTGCGCCATGTGGAGGTCACCTTCGGCTCGTGGGACACGCACAATGCGAACTTCACCCGCGTGCCCGAGCTCGCCGATGAGCTCGATGCCGCTTTGAGCACCCTGCTTCAAGATCTCGACTCCCGTGGTCTCCTCCAGGAAACGCTCGTCGTGCTCGCCACCGAGTTTGGTCGCACCCCCGAGATCAATGCCAACGATGGCCGCGATCATCATGCGCCCGGCTTTAGCTGCGTCCTCGCCGGTGGCGGCGTGCGTGGTGGTCAGGTGTGGGGAGCTACCGATGAAAACGGCCACAAAGTCGCCGATGGAGCCGTCAGCGTGCCTGATTTCAATGCCACCATCGCCTACGCCCTCGGCCTTCCGATGGACACCGTCCTCTACAGCCCCTCGAAGCGCCCCTTCACCGTCGTGGACAAGGGTAAGCCCGTGACTCAGATCTTCGGCTGATCCTGATCATCTCACACTCTCACAAAGCGGCAGGCTCGAAAGGTCTGCCGCTTTTGTTTGGCCTCACGCCAGTTTGTTCTCTCCACCGCCGTTCCACCCTCATGAAACTGCCCTCCATCGTCGCTTCCGTCCTTTTTGTCCTTTCCGTCCCTCCCGCCCGCTCCGCCGACATCACCGCCGAACCATCCGGCTCCGTCGTCCGCTTTGCCATCAGCGGCAAAACCATCTGCGATTATCAAATGCAGCCCGGAGAGCTTCCCGAAGGTGTGGCCGCGTCTTTTGCTCACGGTGCCCATTTGCATCCCATCTACTCGCCGAGCGGCAAAGTCGTCACCGGCAATCATCAGCCGGATCATCCCTGGCAGCGAGGCGTTTGGATCGGTTGGACGAAAACGGAGTTTGGCGATTCGCATCCCGATTTCTGGAACATGGGCAAGGATGGCAAAATCGCCGCCGAAGTGCGCTTCGAGAAGCTGGAGAAGCTCTGGAACGGCCCCGCAGGCGGTTTCGTGAGTCGGCATGTCTTTCTCGATCACAGCCACACGCCGGATGAAAAAGTGCTGAATGAGACCTGGGAGGTCACGGTGTCGCAAAAGACGCTCGATGGCACGCTCGCCAATGTCATCGACCTCACGAGCACGCAGACCTGTGCGGGCGAAGAGCCTCTCAAACTGCCCAAATACCACTACGGCGGCCTCGGCGTGCGTGGGAACCCGCTTTGGAATCCTGTCGATGCCGTCACCATGCTCACCAGCGAAGGTCACGACCGCAAAGCGGGCGACAACAGCAAAGCGAAATGGGTTCACCTCGGCGGCGAAGTCGATGGCACGCCCACCGGCATCGCCGTGCTCATTCATCCGTCGAATTTCCGCTTCCCGCAGCCGCTGCGTTTGAATCCGAAGAACCCGCAGCTTTGCGTGGCACCTTCGCAGGATGGCGATTGGGCCATTGAGCCCGGAAAGCCGTATGTGTCCAAATACCGCCTTCTCGTTTTCGATGGCAAACCGGATGCGAAGTGGCTCGAAGCGCAGTGGCAGAGCTACGCGAAGAATCCCTGACCTTCAGCCCGCATGCGATTGATCCATTCGTTCGCAAAACTCGCGGAACGCCCCCACTTCCTCGTCCGTCGCCACCCCGGCCACAATGTGCCCGGCGAGGCTGCGAATGATGTAGGCCTCCTCGGCTGGCAGGGAGAGTTTTTGATCACCAGCGCGATGATCGAAGCAAAGGTGTAGCCGTTGCAAAAGCAGAACGGTGCCCTGCGATGACATTTGCGGCAAAGGTCAACGGCTTCATCAAGGCGCATCACTTGCGGGTGCAGCAGGTCCCACAATGCCTTCGTCTTCGCATGACCATCCGATGTGGGCTTGTGCAGCGCGTTTTTCGCCGCACACAGCACGGCATTCTGAGCCGTAACGATGTCCCAGGTGAAATCTGCCAGCCAGGCTCTCGTCGCGCTCATGATTCACCCCGCTTTCTGCTGGGAGGTTTTCTTGATCTTTTTCAATTCATTCACACCTGCACTTTTCAGATAGCCGTGGCCCGTCTTGGCATACACCGGCTCGGCCGCGAAGCGATCCTGCATCGCCAGCCCTTCGGCCATCAATTCCTGAAACAGCGAGCTGTTCAGTAGTTTCGGATCAATAGTCGTCGTATCCATGCCCTGAGTTTATCTTCCGCTCCCTTTCTCCGCAATCCCCGAATTCACCCGCCATGACCCGTCTCTTCCTCGTCCTTCTGCTTTCCGTGTGCTCCGTGGTCAAAGCCGCCGATCTCTTCGATAAACAAAACCTCGCTGCGTGGTGCATCGTGCCGTTTGATGCCGCGAAGCGCTCTCCCGAGGCCCGGGCCGAGATGCTGGCGAAGATGGGACTGAAAAAAGTCGCCTACGACTGGCGGCCCGAACATGTGGCCGAGTTTGAACGGGAGATCCTCGCGTATCAGAAGCACGGCATCGAGATGTTCGCCTTTTGGGGCACGCATGACGAGGCGTTTCGGCTGTTTGAGAAGTATAAGCTCCATCCGCAGCTGTGGGTGATGATGAAGGGCGCCGGCGATACGCAGGAGGCGCAGGTCAAATCCGCCGCGGAAAGTCTGTTGCCCATCTTGACCAAAGCAAAAGCCATCGGAAGCCAGGTCGGCATCTACAACCACGGCGGCTGGGGCGGCGAGCCGGAGAACATGGTCGCCGTGTGCGACTACCTCAAAAAGAATCACGGCACCGACAATATTGGCATCATCTACAACCTCCACCACGGCCACAGCCACCTCGACCGCCTGCCTAAAGCCATTGAGGCCATGAAGCCGCATCTCCTTTGCCTCAACCTCAACGGCATGGACATCGCAGGCGATACGAAAGGCCGCAAAATCCTCCCGCTCGGCGTGGGCACGCAAGATGTGAAAGTGCTGCGCCAAATCCGCGCCAGCGGCTACAGCGGCCCGATTGGCATCCTGAATCACACCGACGAAGACGCCGAAGGCCGCCTGCTCGACAACCTCGACGGTTTGAAATGGCTCGTGCCGCAACTCGATGATGCGAAGCCGGGCGAGAAGCCGAAGTATCGGACGTGGACGGAGAAAGCGGAGAGCAAAGGGCAGAGAGCGGAGAGTTCCAAACCGGAGAGCGTTGCGTCATTGAGCGAGGAATTTGGCAAGGCGTTGAAGGGCGGTTGGGTGATCGATGGCGATGCGGAGTATGCGAAGCTGCCGTTCACGGTGGAGTGCCGCGCGAAGCTGGATGGCAAAAAGGGCTACAACATCCTCGTCGCGTCCGAGACGAAGTCCTCGGCCACGCATTGGGAACTCTACTCGCACGCGGGTCGCGGCACGCTGGCGCTTTTCATGCCCGGACGCGGCGGCGATTACGATTCGAAGGTGGCTGTGTGCGACGGCAAGTGGCACGACTTGCTCGCGAGCGTCGATGAGAAGGGCGTCGTGATGTGGGTGGATGGCAAGCAGGTCGCCACCGTAGAACGGACTTTCCAGTCCGTTCCCAATCCGAATCGGACTGGAAAGTCCGATCTACGTCTGGCCTTCGGCCGCCTCGTCGAGGGCGGCATCGGCTGCGATGGCCTCATCGACGACGTGCGCCTCTCACGCGGCGTCATGAAGCCACGCAAAGGCAACGCCCCACGCCTGCGCATGGACAACACCCTCGGCCTCTGGGACTTCGACAACCTCAGCGACATCCTCCCTCCCCCCGCGCCGAAAGCCGCTGAGTTCAAACCCGACCTCCCGCCGCTCAACAAAGCCGACAACCAGCACTGGCAGGAGTTCGTCAATCGCGAACGCACCTTCGACTTCTACGGCAAGCAGGCTTTGAAGTTCATGAATCAAACATTGCCCGATCTCATTCCGCCCTTCCCCGGCATGGACGGCGGCCAGCAAGGCCACTGGGGCAATCAAAACGACCAAGTGACGTGGAAAGACGGCCGCTGGGCGGCGAGTGACCTGGGCAATGTGTTCAGCGGTGTCTTCAAAGGCGCGGGGCTGACGATTCCGAAAGCTGTATGCATTCGTCACGGCGACCATGCGGCGGTTTTTGATCCTGAGCGCATGTCTTGGCGATTGGAGTGGTCTGGGGGCTTTTTGAAGCTCAATGACAACCGCCACGGTTTCATGGCTGGAGCACCGCTAGATGGAAAAGTGACCTCCAAAGAGGAACAGCGGCGCCCAGGCACGTATCGCGGCTTTTTTCGACTCGGAGCTGATGCGCTCATCATCACCAGCGCGATTGATTTGCCATCACCTGCCGCCGCTCAATGGCCGCAATGGATCGAAACGAAGGGTGAACTTGGCACGCAAGCGCCCTTCGCGACGGATCGGATCACGATCCCGTTCGAGAATCCGTATGGCACGCTGTTCTTCATCACGGCGCATGATTTCTTCAGCGATGGCACCGCCACCGTCGCCACGATGACTGGCGAAGTCTGGCTGGTGAAGGGAATCGACGATAAGCTGGAGAAACTGCGCTGGAAACGTTTCGCCACCGGCCTGCATCAGCCGCTAGGCATGAAGATCATCAAGGACAAGCTCTACGTGCTCGGCCGCGATCAGATCACCTGTCTGCATGATTTGAATGGCGATGACGAAGCGGACTTTTATGAGTGCGTGACGAATGAAATGCAGACTTCGCCGGGTGGACATGATTTCATTGTGGGGCTGGAAGCGGACAAGGAAGGAAGATGGTATTTCGCATCGGGGAATCAGGGCGTGTGTCGGATTGAAGTGGGGCGGGCACTCTTGCCCGCCGAAAGCGCTCCATTGCGGGCAAGAGTGCCCGCATCACTTCAAATCCTCGCCACCGGCTTCCGCAACCCCAACGGGCTCGGTCTCTCGCCTGATGGCCGTTTTGTCACGACGAGCGTTCAAGAGGGCGATTGGACGCCTGCCACCTCCATCTGTCAGATCGAACTCGGCAAGAACGAGGGCGCGCATTTCGGCGCAGGCGGCCCGAAGGACGGCAAGCCGCCGGAGCCGGTGCTGATGTACATGCCGCGTGGCGAGGACAACTCGGCGAGCAGTCAGGTTTTCATTCCTGAGGCAGCCGGGACGGCTGCACCACATTCATGGGCCTCGCTCAAAGGCGACAACAACTTGATCCACCTCTCCTCGGGCGGTGGCAGTGCTTGGCTCATGATGCGACAGCAGGTGAAAGATCGCTGGCAGGGCGCGGCGGTGAAGATCAGCGGCAATTTCGACTCCGGACCGCAATGCGCCCGCTTCAATCCGAAAGACGGCCATCTCTACGTGAACGGCATGCAGGGCTGGGGCAGCTACACGCCAAAGGACGGCTGCTTCCAGCGCGTGCGCTTCACCGGTGGCGACAAACCGGTGCCAGTGGCCTTTGAAGCTCGCGACAACGGCGTGCTTCTCCGCTTCAACCGACCCGTGAAGGACGCCGATGCCGCGACGTGCTTCGCGCAGTGCTGGAACTACAAATACGGGCCGCAATACGGATCGCCGGAGTATTCGGTGAAGTATGCCGACACGCCCGGCCATGATCCGCTCGAAGTCCGCAGCGTGCAGAAGCTCGACGGCGGCAAGACGCTCTTCCTCGAAATCCCGCAGATCGTCACCGCCAGCCAGATTCATCTCCGCACCAGCACCGGCCACGACATCTTTCTCACCGCCCATGCTTTGGCCGAACCCTTCACCGACTTCCCCGGCTACGCCAAGATCGCCAAAACGAATCACGCCGCCCAAATCGGCCTCGAAGCGCCGACAGCCAGCAAACCGAACCCCTGGGCCAAAGGCGAAGGTGGTCGCGAAATCGTCATCGAAGCCGCTTTGGGCCTGCAATACGTCCAAAAGCAACTCAAGGCCAAAGCGGGCGAAAAACTCACCATTCGCTTCAAGAACCCCGATGTGGTGCCGCACAACTGGCTCCTCGCGAAGCCCGGTTCACTGCAAAAGCTCGGCGAGAAGTGCAATCTCATGATCGCCGACCCGCAAGGCATGGCCAAACACTACGTCCCCGACAGCGGCGACGTCATTGCCTACACCGACATGACGAATCCGAAGGGCGAGTTTGTGATTCACCTCACCGCGCCGAAGGAAAAAGGCGATTACCCCTACCTCTGCACCTTCCCCGGTCACTGGATGGTGATGAATGGGGTTTTGAAGGTGGAGTAGATTCGATTGCGAATCGCAGCGGCTCGGCTCCAATGCGCCGCATGTCCGCCAAACCTGATCCCGCCACGCTGCCTTGCAGTCCCCTCGATGAAACCGCCGGGTTGAAATACTTCCCGCGTATGATCGGGAAGATTCGTCTTCATGCCGCTGGCAGGCTGTGGGAGGATTTGCATGCCAATCTGGGCAAAGGCAGCGATGGGGCGCTGGTGGATTTTCTCCACATCGACTACGCCGAACTAACTGCTCGGGTGCTTCAAGGCGGCACGGATGAGGAAATCCTGCAATGGTGCCAAGAGCGCAGCCGGCCTCTCAATGACAACGAGAAGCTGATCTGGAACCACTACGTCAAAACACTCGGCTGGAATGATCACATCACAGCCATTCTGGCAAAACGAAAAGCGGACGGAGGTCTCGGGGATCGCGATGACATCCAGACCATCGCCCACTACATCGATGTGGATGAGGGAAGGCTGCCTTAATCAGTTTAGGGCTTCGCGAAGGATGCTTTCGAAGTCCTCGGCCATCTTCGTGGCGCTGAAACGAGCGCGAACGTTGGCGACGCCGGTTTTGATGAGCTGATCGCAGCGTTCACCATCGAGGAGGAGGCTTTCGAGGGCGTTGGCGAGGGATTCGACGTGGTCGGGCTCGCAGAGGATGCCGCCGCCGGTGGCCCCGATGAGCTCGGGGAAGGCCCCGTGATGTGGTTCCACGATGGGCACGCCGCTGGCGATGGCTTCGATGACGTAGAGACCAAAGGCCTCGCCATAGGTGGCGGGTACACTGAAGACGGTGAGATCGCGGAAGAAGTGGACCTTGTCTTTGAAGTCCAGATTGGGTCGCCACTCGACACGGGCGTCACAACCGGCGGCTTTGAGCTTCGCTTTTTGCTCGGCGATATACTTTTCGTCCACGGGCGTGGCCGCGCCGCCGATGAGGAGTTTCAGACGAGGCACGCTGCCACGCTTCACGAGGGCAATGTAGGCATCAATGAGCGTGGTGAGGCCCTTGCCATGAATCATGCGGGCGAAGTAGCCGATGGTAGGCCAGTTCGGATCGGGCGAGGCGGTGGTGAAGCTGGAAGCATCAATGCCGTTGAACAGGACTTTGATCTGTCCCTCCGTCGCATCGAGTTGCTGGCGCATGTGGCGGGCATAAAACTCACTCGGAGCGATGAACCGGCGCACGCTGCGGGCGTTCCGCTTCATGGCTTCCCAGCATTGCTCACGATACGGATCGGGCAGCGTGTCGATAAAACTATCCTCGCCTTGCAGCGAGCAGACGACGGGGATGCCGAGTTCCTTCTCAATGGCTGGCGCGAGGCCGGTGAGGAGGCTGTTGGAGAGCGAGACGACATCGAATTTCCCTACGCCGCGAATCCATTCGAGAAGCTTTTTCCATTCGCCCCATTGGCGACCTTCGATGCCCAACAGGGAGCCCAAAGTCATCTCACCGAGGGATTTGGCGCTGGTCATGCCCATGCGCTTCGCGGCCTGTCGGAGGCGTTCGGGCTTATTGAGCCAGTTGTGGACGAATTTCGGCAGCTTGTGGAACCAGGTGAATTTCTGCTGCAAATACAACGAGATGCCTCCGATCTGCACTGGCAGTTCCTGCGTGCCAAATTCGCGGTCGGTGACCAGCGGCAGATAAAGCGGTGCCATCAGCGCATCATGCCCACGCACCCGCAGCGCCTTGATCAAGGCGTGATCCCTCAAGCAGCTCCCGCAATGGAAAGTGCCGGTGCCGGGGGTGAGGTGGAGGATGCGCATCGAGAGTGACGAAATCAAAATGAGGAATGACGAATCAATGACGAAGACCGAATGCGGAGAGATGAAGACGAATTCCGATACGCGTTAGCATGCGGAATTCGTCATTCGCCATTCTGATTTCGTCATTCCCGCGCAGCGGGTTAGGTCTCCGCGAGGCCGCGGGCCATGACGACTTTGCCGGTGCGGACGGTTTCGACGATGTCGAATTTGCCGAGGAGGCGCAGGGCGGCGTCGAGCTTGTCGGTGTTGCCGCTGATGAGGGCGATGAGGCTGTCTTCCTGGAGATCGACGGTCTTGCCGGCGTAGTGCTCGATGATCTGGAGGATCTCGGTGCGGTCTGCGGCGCTGGCGGCGACTTTGATGAGGACCATTTCCTTGGAGACGGCGTCGCGATCCGTGTGCTCGATGCAGTGGATGACGTCGATGAGCTTGTTCACCTGCATGATGATCTGGTGCAGGCCTTCGGGATGACCACTGATGCCGATGGTCATGCGGCTGAAGCGCGGATCACGCGTCTGGGAGACGACGAGGGACTCGATGTTGAACCCGCGACGGCTGAAGACGGCGCAGATGCGGCCGAGGACGCCGGGCTGGTTGTTCACCATGACGCTGAGCGTGTGGATGTTGATGATGTCCGCCTGCGGAGCGGGCTTTTTGTCGGTGGTGGCGGTGATTTTGTCGCTCATGGTCTTGTCAGGTTAGTTTTTGGATTTTGAAGTGGGTGTCTTGAGGCGGGCTCGGGCGATTTTGAGGTAGTTCGAGTCTTTTTCGATGCCGAGCCACTTGCGCAGGAGTTTCTTGGCGGAAGCGGCGGTGGTGCCGGAGCCGAGGAAGGGATCGAGGACGAGGTCGCCCGCATCGGTGGAGCTTGAAATGAGCTTTTCGATGAGGTCGATGGGCTTTTGAGAAGGGTGGCCGCACTTTTCCTTCGAGTTCCCTTTCAAACTAGGCACGCGGAGGATGTTCGTGGCGAACTTTCCGGCTTCGAGATGAGCTTTGCGGGCCTTTTTATTCTTGTATCGAGGATCCCGGAGATACTCGGCGATGGTGGCGCGGTCATAGGGCACGCGCACGGCATCCTTGTTGAACTTCACGTCACCGCTTTTACGCAGGACGAGGATCATCTCGTATTGCGGGGTATAGCTGTCGCGGCGCTCGTTGTAGCCCACGGCACGATCCCAGATGATGAGATCGTGAAACTGGTGCTGCTGGGCGAGGCGTGACATGAGGTGGAGGAAGGTGTGCTCGCGCTTTCCTAACTGGCCGAAGATGAAGCAGAGGCCGTCATCGCGCAGGACGCGCATGGATTCGGCGACCCACGCCTCGCACCAGGCGAGGTAATCGGCGGCTGTTTTCCATTGGGTGTCCCAGGCTTCATCTTCGAGAACGTTAAAGTAAGGTGGATCGGCGATGATGGACTGTGCGCAGGCTGCGGGGAGCTTTTTCAACTCGGCGAGAGCGTCGCCTTGGATGATGCGGTTGGTTTTCATCGGGCCGTGCAAAGAAGCGGACAGGAGTGTCCGCGCTCCCTTCGATTAGGTCGAACCGGTGGGTTTCTCCATTTTCGTCTTCGGCGTCTCGGTAAGCATGTCTTCGAGGGCGGCTCCGGCGGGGATCATGGGGAAGACGTTTTCGAGCTTGATGCACTCGGCTTCGATGATGCAGGGGCCGTCGTTGTAATCGAGGGCCTGCTGGAGGATGCGCTCGACGTCAGCCGGGCGGCGGATGTGCCAGCCTTTGATGCCGTAAGCTTCACCGAGCTTCACGAAGTCAGGGTTGCCGATGAGATCGACGCCGCTTTCGCGGTTTTCGAAGAAGAGCTCCTGCCACTGGCGGACCATGCCGAGGTAGCTGTTGTTGAGGATCAAAATTTTGATCGGCAGCTTGTGAATCGCGGCGGTGGCGAGTTCAAACAGGGTCATCTGGAAGCCGCCGTCACCTGAGATGGAGACGACAAGCTTGTCCGGGCAGGCGAGCTGGGCACCGATGGCAGCGGGGAAACCGAAGCCCATCGTGCCGGCACCGCCGGAGCTGATCCAGTGGTAGCTGGAATCGTTCTTGTAGAACTGCGCGGCCCACATCTGGTGCTGGCCCACATCGGTGGTGACGATGGCCTTGCCCTTGGAGAGCTGGTAGAGTTCATCAATGACCTGCTGCATGCGCAGACCGCCCTGTTTCTTATAGGCGAGGGGGAATTTCTTCTTGTAGCCATCGAGATGCGCGAGCCAGTCTTCGGTGGGCAGCTTCTCGATGTGCGGGAGGAGATCGCTGAGAGCGGCTTTGGCGTCGCCTTTGATGGTGACGTCCACTTTGATCATCTTGTTGAACTCCGCCGCGTCGATGTCGATGTGGATGAGCTTGGCATTGCGACCAAACATGTGCGGCTTGCCGATGATGCGGTCATCGAAGCGGGAGCCGACATTGAAGATGAGGTCGGCTTCGCAGATGGCTTTGTTGGCGTAAGCGGTGCCGTGCATGCCGAGCATGCCGAGGGACAGCGGATGCGTTTCGGGGAAGACGCCTTTGCCGAGCAAAGTGGTGGTCACCGGGCAGCCGAGGGTCTCGGCCATCATAAGCAGTTCCTTGTCCGCACGGGCGATCATCGCTCCCTGACCGGCGAGGATGATGGGGCGCTTGGCCTGGGAGAGCAGTCGGGCAGCTTCTTTAATACCGGCCTGATCAATTTTGAAGTTCTCCTCGGGGTGGTAGCCGGGCAGGTCCATCGGCTCGTCAAAGGTGCCGGTGAAGGGTCCTTGGCTGATGTCCTTCGGGATGTCGATGAGCACCGGGCCGGGACGGCCGGTGGTGGAGATATGATACGCCTCACGAGCGATGCGGGGCAGCGCATTGGAGCTTTTGACCAGGAAGTTGTGCTTCACGACGGGGGCCGTGATGTTGAAGATGTCCGCCTCTTGGAAGGCATCCTTCCCGAGCATCCAGGTGACCTGCTGACCGCAGAGGACGATCATCGGCACGCTGTCCATCTGCGCGGTCATGAGGCCGGTGACGGTATTGCCAGCGCCGGGGCCGGAGGTGACGAGAACCACAGCGGGCTTGCCGGTGGCACGGGCATAGCCATCGGCCATGTGAACAGCGCCCTGCTCGTGGCGGACGAGGATGAACTTCATGTCCGTCTTGACCGTTTCGAGAGCGTCGAAGATCGGGATCGCCGCGCCGCCGGAGTAACCGAAGATGTATTCGATGCCGAGGTCGGCGAGAGTTTTGATGAGGGCTTGAGCGCCGTCCATTTTTTGCTGACTCATGGTTTTGGGTGTGAAAATTGGTATTTCGAACACCAAAGTGGGGTCAAAGGTCAAAATGGCAAGGTGAAGTTTGCCTGATTTTGGCAAACTTTTGGTTTTTGAGTCGGTCCACGATTTAAAAATGGACGTTTTTGACCCGAATGACCGGATTGACGTGGGTCAATCGATGTAAAGCAGAGCATTGCTGCTCATCAGGGCGTGGCAGAGGGCGGTGAGGCCGAGAAAGGCCGGGTCGCCGGGGGTTTTGGAGGTGGGACCGGCGGACTCGAGGGGCGTGGGGTTGGCCTGATAGAAGGCTGTCTGAGCCTGCACAAACTCGACGCTATGCTGCACATCGGATTCCGAGGGCGGTTTGCCATGCACCAGCTTCCACGCGAGGCGCACCTGATCCGGCGAGTCCTTGCCGCCCTCGCTTTGCACCCGCTGGGCGAACTGCTGGGCATGCACTCGCATGATGGCGCTATTCATGAGCAGGAGGCTCTGCGGGCTGACGGTGGTGACGGAGCGGGCATCGCAGTTCGGCTCCATGATGGGGGCGTCAAAGGTGGCGAACATCTCCAGCGGGCGTGAGCGGCGGGCCTGGATGTAGATACTGCGGCGGAACTCCTCGCCGTTGAGGGGAATGATTTTGCCAGAGGGCCGGCCTGCGGTGTCCGTCGTGTCGATGCCGATAACCACCCGCCCCTCCTCGTTCTGCATCACCGGCACGGGCGCACCGCCGATCTTCGGGTTCAATTTCCCACTGAGAGCCAGCAGCGAATCCCGCAGCGTCTCCGCCTCCAGACGTCGCACGTTCATGCGGCTGAGCAGCGTGTTGTCGGGGTCGATCAAATCTCGCTTTTCATCCCGCGTGGAGGCCTGGCGGTAGGTGCGAGAGGTCATGATCTGGCGGTGGAGCTGCTTCAGGCTCCAGCCGTTGCGCATGAACTCCGCGGCCATCCAATCGAGCAGCTCGGGATGCGTTGGCTGGCTGCCGAGCTGGCCGAAATCGCCGGGACTGGCGACGATGCCTTTGCCGAAATGATGCATCCACACGCGGTTCACCATGACGCGGGCCAGCAGCGGGTGTTTGCCATCGGTCAAAGCGTTGGCGAAAGCGAGGCGGCGACCGGTGGTGGCGAGCTTCGGATCTTTTTCCAGCAGCTCGACCTTCCGATGCGCGGCGAGCACCGTGAGTTCACTGGGGTTCACTTTGTCTTTCGGTTGGTCGTGGTTGCCGCGATTGAAGATGAAGGTGGCCGGGATGAGTTCCGGCTTGGCCTTCGGCAGCTCGGTGAAGGCATGCACGAACTCCTCCACGGGCTTCTTCGCCCGCAAGGCCGTCGCTTCCTCGATCATCTTCTTCAACGTGTCGGCATGCTTCGTTTTATACGTCGTGTCGTAAAGGTAGAGCGAGCCGGCGCTGAGTTGATTGATGCGCGGCCAGGCTTTGAGAAGCTTCGTTTGATCAGCGGTGCGCTTCTTGGCTTCGGTGCGGTAGGCGCTGCGCAGAGCCTCACGATCCTTCTCCGGAGCTTTCGTGAGTTCCTTGTCCAGCACCTCGGCGATGAATTCCTCCTGCTTCACCAAGCGGGCCGCATCGAGCTTCTTCGCCTCGACCTCGATCTTCGCGGACTCGGCCGCCTGAGCATCCGTGAGCAGCGAAACGAGCCTGCCCGGCGTGCTGCGCCATGCCTTCGTATCAAAACCGGGCTCAAACACGGCCCGCAGCCGGTAATAATCCGCCTGTGAGATCGGATCGTAGCGATGATCATGGCATTGAGCGCAGCCGATGGTGAGACCGTAGAGCGAGGTGCCCACCATCTTGATCGTATCAGCGATGTTCGCGTTCTGCGTGGCCGCGTCATTCATCTCGCCAGTGCCGTTGGGGGACATGCGGAGGAAACCGGTGGCGGCAAGCTTCTCGATGGCATCGGCGGAGAGGTTTTTATAGGGCTGCGGAACCATTTCATCGCCCGCGAGCTGCTCCCTTACGAACTGGTCGAAGGGTTTATCCTTGTTCAGCGCCTGGATGACATAGTCACGATACTTCCAGGCCCATTTACGCTCGAGGTCCTTTTCGCCAAAGCCCTCGCTGTCCGCATAACCGGCCGCATCCAGCCAGTGGCGCCCCCAGCGTTCGCCATAGTGCGGCGAGGCGAGGAGGCGGTCGATGAGAGCGAGCACGGCGGCTTCGGGATCACGAATCGAATCGGCCACAAAGGCCTCCACCTCCTGCGGCGTGGGCGGCAGGCCCAAAAGATCAAAACTCGCCCGGCGGATGAAAATCACCGGATCGGCCTCGCGGGAGAAAGAGAGGCCTTTTTCGGTCAATTTGGCCTCGATGAAGGCATCGAGGCTCTTTTTGGCCTGCGTCGAAATCGGCTGAAGTGACCACCACGCTCGTTCTTCATCGGTGAAGGCATGTTCAGGCCCCAGCTTCTCTGGCTCAGGGCGGGCGGTCTTTGCGCCGGCGGCGATCCATTGCTCCAGGATGGCAATGTCGCGGTCTTTGAGCTTCGTTTTGCCCTTTGGCATCTCGCCGGCCTTCACCAGCTCGATGAGATGGCTTTTCGCGGCATCACCCGGAATGATCGCCGGGCCGCTTTCGCCGCCTTTTTGAATGAAACGGGCCAGCCGCACATCGAGGCCGCCTTTGGTCTCACCCTCTTCACCGTGGCAGTGAAAGCAGTTCGCCTTCAAAATCGGGCGTACATCCTTTTCAAAGGTCAAAGCACCTCCGGCAGCCCAGGCGGGAGCGGAAGAGAGTGTGGCGAGAAGAAGGTGGCGGAGCATGCGCAAGGCATACGGGCCTGCGCTGGAGGCTCTTGCCAGCGTGAGGAAAGCAGAAAACAAAGATGCCCGGCGTGGAGGCCGGGCATCTTGAAGAAGCGTGAATGGAAAGACCGCGCTTATTTGGCGAGGAACTCATCCAACGCCGCCTTGGTGATGCGGTATTGAGTGCCGATCTTCTTGGCCTTGATGTCGCCCGCCTCGATGGTGGCGATGACATCTGCCTCGGTCACGCCGAGCGTTTGAGCCACCTGAGCAGGCGTGAGGATATCGACAGCCGGAGCCGCGCCGGGAATCGGAGGTGGTGTGGCTCCTGGGATCGGCGGAGGCGTGGCACCACCAGCGGTATTGAAGACGCCCTGCGCCATCATTTGCTGCGCCATGCCAAAGCCCATCGCGATTTCCGCAGCGGCACCGGCAGGTCCGCCGCCGCCTTTGGCCATGCCCTCGGCCATCTGGAACTTCACATAGTCGTTCAGATTACCGATGGCGCCCATGCTGGAGCGCTTGTCGATGGCCTGCTCGACTTCTGGCGGCACGCTGGCGTTTTCGAGGACGAAGCTGGCAATCTCGATGCCGTATCTCGTCGTCGTGATCGGATTGATGATCGGCAGCAGCGCATCACCCAGCTCCGAGTAGCGGGTGGCGAGATCGAGCACGGGCACCTTGGCGGTGGCGAGAGCATCGGTGAAGACGCTGACGATGCGGCTGCGCATGGTATCGGCGAATTCATCGAGGCGGAAATGATGGTCAGAACCGGCCACCTCTTTGAGGAAGACTCGCGGATCGGTGATCTTGAAATCGAAGGTGCCAAAGGCACGCACGCGCACGATGCCGAAGTCCTGATCACGCATCATGATGGGATTGCTGGTGCCCCATTTGTTGCCGGTGAAAAGGCGGGTGGTGACGTAGTAGATATCCGCCTTGAAGGGGCTCTCGAAGCCATACTTCCAGCCTTTCAGCGTGGAGAGGATGGGGATGTTATCGGTGATGAGGTCGTGCTTACCGGGCGTGAAGGTATCCCCGAACTGGCCGAGATACACAAACTGCGCCACCTGCGATTCACGCACGATGAGCTGGGCGCCGCGTTTGATTTCCTTGTCCTCATCTGGAAAGCGCCAGGAGAGAGTGTCGCGTGAGTCGTCAGTCCACTGGATGATTTCCAGAAACTGACCCTTGAGATAGTCCATGAGGCCCATAGTCGTGTGTGGTGTGAGTTTGTTGTGCGGCTGAAATCGCGAGCGGATTGTAGAGGCTCGCTTCCAACTGGCGAGCGTAATTCTGCGCCGATTTTTCAGGCGGGGAGATGCAGGAAATTCTCGCGAAAAGCTCGCGACATCGTGGCGATCCTCGCCTGCATGCGGCCCACTTCGCCCGCATGAATCTTCATCTGCAAAAACATTCCGTCGTCATCATTGGAGCCGCCCGTGGTATTGGCCGTGCCATCGCCGAAGGCTTCCTCGCCGAGGGCTGCGAGGTGCGAGGCTTTGACCGGGATGCCAACGCCGATTTCATCACCGCAGGCGATGTGACCGATTACGAGGCGATGCAGGCCTTCGCCGCCAGTTTCGAGGCGGTGAACCATGTCATCTACTGCGCCGGCATCGGCTCCGGGAAGTTCGGCTTTCCGTTTTGGAATCTCTCACCTTCCGATTGGCCTCGCGTGCTACAGGTGAATCTCCTCGGGGCTGTCCACACGGCTCACGCCTTTGCTCCGAAGCTCGTCGAGCGAGGCAGCGGCAGCCTGCTCTTCCTCGTCAGCGTGGCCGGGCAGATGGGCTCGCAAACGGATCCGCCCTACAGCGCCTCCAAAGCGGCGCTGATCAATTTCATGCAATGCGCCGCGAAGGATCTCGGCCCTCACAACGTCCGCGTAAATGCCCTCGCCCCCGGCATGGTGAAGACCGAGTTAAACGAATCCATCTGGGCAGCCGGTCAAAAACTGCTACCCGAAGCGGAACGCCTTAGCTTCGATGATTGGGCCGCAGCCAAGATCAAGAAGGTCTCTCACCTCGGCCGCTGGCAGATGCCGGAGGAATATGCGGCCATGGCCTGCTTTCTCGCTTCCAATCACGCCAAAAACATCACCGGCCAGACCTTGAACATCGACGGCGGCCAGGTAATGCACGCCTGATGAGTGCCTCCTTACGCGCCTACCTTCTCGGTGCCCTGCTCCCGCTGCTGCTCGTCAGTTGTGGCAAACAGGAGGGCTATGAAATTCGCGGCGAGCAGGTGATCTGGTACAGTTGGCAGGGCGACGGATTGTGTGGCAAGTGGTCCGAGGGTGTGCTGACGGATTCGAAGGGCTTTGAGATCCTCCGGCGCCAAGGCTACGCCAGAACTCCTGCCTTTACCTATTGTGCGGGGCGGGAGATCAGCGGCTCGGACCCGGCCACCTTTCAGATCCTCGATAAACGCGAGGACATGGGCAAAGATGCAAAGCAGGTGTACCTCAAGGGCGGTGTGATCGAAGGCGCGGACCCGGCGACCTTTGTGGTGGACCCGAGCGACACTGAAAACGCCTCCGACAAGAACCGCCGCTATCGCTGTGGCGAGCCGGTGCCTTGATAGGCAGTGAAATCACAGCTTCCCGGCGGCTTTCACATCGAGGTAGCGGTTTGCCAGCGCCACGGGAAGCATTTGAGCGGGTTCATCCACGGTGAGCACGCGGTTGGCGCGGAGGCTTTCTAAAAGCAGGCGGCGCTCCGTGAAGTAGTTCGTCATGGCTCCGAACTCCAGCGCATCCGCGAGGTTTTGCACCGGTTGAGAAGCATGCGCTTCCAGCTCGGCCTCTCGAAGCGTGGCCACGAGCACGAGATGACGCTTTTGCATGAGATGAACGGCCGTGGCGAGGGAGCTGCTGTCCTCGCTGCGCAGGTTCGTGAGCACGATGACGAGGGCTCGGCGCTTTTGGCGGGCCATGACCTGCTCAGCGGCCTCGATGAAATCACTTGGCTCGCTGGTGGCTTCGTAGTCGTAGAGGTGGTTCAGCAGCTTTGGCATGCTGTGGGAGCCTTTGACGGGCGGCAGCCACTTTTTCGTGCCGCCAAAGCCACACACACCGATCTCATCGCCCTGGCGCAGGGCGATGAAGGAAATGAGCAGCATGGCATTGAGGCAATGATCGAACTGGCTGAGCGAGCCATCGAGCGCCCGCATGCGGCGGCCACAGTCCGGCACGAGCAGCACGGTCTGGTTTCGAACCTCGTCGAAATCGCGGCTGATGAGGCTGAGGCGGCGGCTGGTGGCCTTCCAGTCCACTTTGGAAAGCACATCCCCGTCCTGGTAGTCACGCAGTTGATGGAAATCGAGCGAGGCACCGATGCGGCGGCGTCGAATGATGCCCATCTGCTCCACCCGATTTGCCATCGCCAGCATGGCAAAGCGCACCACCGGCTCGTAGTTCGGATAGGCGCGGGTTTGCTGCGGCTCGCCGACGAGGTAGAGACGCCGCCACAGGCCGAGCATCGAGGAGGCCAGCGCCTGCACCGGCGTGAAGGTATGCTGGCCTCGCTCGACAAAAACGGCCTCATAGCTCACGGCGGCGAATTGACCGGGAGAGATCGAAAGGCTATGCGGCATGCCTGGAGCCGTGGCGGCGGAGGGAATGCCATCAAAGACCTCCATCACCAGTCGGCGGCGCAGACCATGCGAGAGCGTGAGCGTGACCGCCGAAGGCACGCCGAGGGCAAAACGACCTGGAAGCGATCTCTCGGCCTTCAGCCTTGTTTTTTTCGGCAGTGTGAAAGCATCCGCGATCATCACCAGCGCAAGCACGCCGCCCGCGATCTGCCACAGCAACGCCAACTGATCCCAGACGCTGGCGGCCAGCGCCAGCCCGAGCAGGGCGATGAGGAATTTGAGGAAGGCAGGCGTCGGGCGCATCTCGCGGAATGCGCCGCTTATAGTGTCTCCCTCGCCAAAGCCCAGTAAATTCCGCGCCTGCCAGCAGATGAATCAGGGCCTGTGGCCGGAGTCATCGAGACCTATGACCTTCCCCGGCGCAAACTCCCGTTTGCAATCCCCGCCTGCCACGCTTTAAACCGCAACTAAACCGTTGAATTTTAAGCACCTACCAGACCTCCCGGAATGAAGATCGCTCTCGATGTGATGGGCGGCGACCACGCCCCGCAAAACCCGATTGGCGGCGTAAAGCTCGCCCTCGAGTCCTTGCCACAGGTCGAGAAGATCTTCCTCGTCGGCGCGCCTGAGGTCATTGAGCGAGAATTGAAGGCTCAGGGCATCTCCAGCCCGAAATTGGAGATCGTCCCCGCCTCCCAGGTCGTCGATATGAGCGACAGCGGCCTCGATGCCGTCCGCAAAAAGAAAGACAGCTCCATCTCGCGGGCCGTGGACCTTGTCAAAGAGGGCAAAGCCGATGCCGTGGTGAGCGCCGGACACACCGGAGCCGCCGTGACGGCCTCCTTGATCAAGCTGCGCACCCTGCCGCACATCGAGCGGCCTGCCATCGTGGCCATCATGCCCTCGCTCACGAAGAACTGGCTGCTCATCGACGCCGGGGCGAATCCGGACAGCGAGCCGCAGCACCTCGTGCAAAACGCCATCATGGGCACCGCCTTCGCCCGTCATGTGCTGGGCCGTGCGGAGCCCATCGTGGGCCTCATGTCCAACGGCACGGAGGAGGAAAAGGGCAACGCCCTCTGCAAAGAAACCGGCAAGCTCCTCCGCCACACCAAAGGCATTCACTTCCGCGGCAATGTGGAAGGTCACGACATCTGGGAAGACCCACCGGATGTGGTCGTTTGCGATGGTTTCACCGGAAACATCATCCTCAAATCCGCCGAGGCACTGGCACACAGCATGTTTGCCATGATCAAACGTGAGATCCTCGCCTCCAGCCTGCCAGTGAAGATCGGGGCCAAGCTCGCCCGCCCGGCCTTTAAACGCGTCCACTCCCTCACCAACGCCGATGAGGTCGGCGGCATGCCGCTGCTCGGACTCCGAGGCATCACCATCATCGCTCACGGCGGGGCCTCAGCCTACGCCATGAAAAATGCCATCCGGCAGGCCTGCGAGTCCATCAAGCACCAGATCAATCCTCACATCGAGGCCGCCGCCACTCAGCACTCCATTTTGAATCATGCCCACGCCTAGCACGCAGCCTTTTTGCGCCTCCAGCATCATCGGAACCGGCAGTTACATGCCCGCCAAGGTGCTCACGAACGAAGACCTCTCCAAGCTCGTCGATACTTCCGATGAATGGATCACCAGCCGCACCGGCATCAAGGAGCGCCGGATCGCCGCACCTGATGAAGCCACCTCTGATATGGCCTCCGAGGCCGCCCGCCGTGCCATGACCGATGCCGGCGTGAAGCCAGAGGATATTCAACTCATCATCGTGGCCACCGTCACGCCCGATATGGCCTTCCCCAGCACCGCCTGCTTTGTACAGAAAAAGATCGGTGCCTCGAATGCCGTGTGCTTCGATGTTTCCGCCGCGTGCTCCGGCTTTTTGTATGCGCTGCAAGTGGCCCGCCACTTCATCAACACCGGCAACCGCACCACCGCCCTCGTCATCGGCGCGGAAAAGCTCTCCAGCCTCGTGAACTGGCAGGATCGCAACACTTGCGTGCTCTTTGGCGATGGCGCCGGAGCCGTCGTCATCCGCAAAGCCTGCGAAGAGGAGGAACCGAATGCCCAGGGCCGCGTCCTGAGCACCGTCATGGGCAGCGATGGCAATCTCGTCGATCTCCTCAAAGTCCCCGGCGGCGGCTCCGCCTGCCCGCTCACGCCGGAAAACATCACCTCGCGTCCGAACACCATCCACATGGAAGGTCGCGAGACCTTCAAGCATGCCGTCACCCGCATGCTCGAGGCCTCCCAGCAGGCCCTTGAAATGGCCGGCCTCACCGCCGCCGATGTCTCCCTTGTCATTCCGCATCAGGCCAATGCCCGCATCATTTCTGCCATCGCCGAACGCCTGGCTCTGCCCAACGAAAAGGTCTTCATGAACCTCGACAAATACGGCAACACCAGCGCCGCCACCATCCCCGTGGCTCTCGATGAAGCTCGCCGTTCTGGCTTGATCAAAAAAGGCGATGTCATCCTCCTCGTCGCCTTCGGCGGCGGTTTCACCTGGGCCAGCTCCGTCGTGCGCTGGTAGGATGAACGTGAGAAAGCCTTCGCCAGATCGGGAAGGCCGGTCAAGGGGTGCCGCGTGCAGAAAACCGAAGCCATCCTCATCGGCCGACAGCGGCAGACGGAGACGAGTTTGATCGTCGAGTGGTGCTGCGCGGAGTTTGGGATCTTCAAAACCATCGCCAAAGGAGCTCTCCGGCCCAAATCGCCCTTCTCCGGCGTCTTGGATCTGTTTGTCACCTGCGATCTGCGCTTCGTGCCGGGCAAGTCATCGGACCTCGGTATCCTTTCGGAAGCACGCTGGACGAATCCGCGGCTCGGCCTGCGCACGAGCTATGGTCGCGTGCTCGCCGCGACGTATCTGGTCAAGCTCATGGCCCAGGTCGCTGAGCGTCATGCGCCCCTGCCGGAGGTGCAACCGCTGCTGGTGAAGGCTCTCGACTACCTCGCCGAAAAAGATCCCAGCCCGGCCCTCGTGCAGCGCTTTGAGCAGCGCCTCGCCGAGGCCCTCGGCATCGTGGCCGAGGGTGAAAAATCCCTCGCCGCCGAAGCCATCGCCGATGTGTTTGACCAGCGCCTCCCCGTGCAGCGGAAGCAGCTGTTTGAGTGGATGAAGGAGCACTCGAAGTGATTCAATTCACGCTCCGCGAAACGCTCCCATCTTGGTCAGATACCACTCAAAGATCTGCGGGCCGTAAAAGAGCCAAAGCAAGGCACCGAGAGCCAGGTAGGGACCAAAAGGAATCTTCGCGCCCCATTCCGCCCGACCGGTCACGCGGGCAAACAAGGCCACCACCGTGCCGATGACGGAGGCGGCGAGCACGGTGAAGAGCACGCACTTCCAGCCGCAAAAGGCACCGATCATCATCAGAAAAAACACGTCGCCCATGCCCATGGCTTCTCGTGGGATGATGAGCTGGGTGATCTTGCCGTGGAGCTTCGTGACGTTCTCGAGGGGGAATTCCTGGATGTCGTTCGCCTGGCGAACCTTGAGCTTTTCCATCCACAGCTCGGCGGTGGTCTTTTGAAACTGGTGGCCGTTCACCTGCAGCTCCTCGCAGGTGATGAGCATGCGGTCACTGGCACGCATGAAAATGTCCTCCCAAGGCATCTCCGTATCCGCAAAGCGCACGACGGGTGGCTGGGTGTCATCCGGCTGAGCGACCTCCCAGCTCACGGCCTTCTCAAAGACATGCTTTTTGCGGCCAAAAGCCAGCTTGCCAAGCTCCACGATCAGCCACAGACCTCCAAGGCCAATGGCCGCACTGCCAAAGGCCATCAGCACGCCGCGCCCATGCTCGCCAGGAGCCTCACCGACGAGTTGGGGCACCCAAAACGAGGCCAGCAGGCCCACTGCGGCTCCGCCAAAGGTGATCGAGTGCGGCAGGATGAAGTGCTCGATGTCGATGAAACTGCCGGAGACGAGCAAGCTGATGAAAATCCACAGGCACAGCACCAGCGGCCCCCAGACGGCGATTAGAGGCCAGGGGCCGTGATGAATCCAAAACACCGCGTAGAAAAGCACGCCGGTGAGCAGTTCGACGAAGAAGTAGCGGCTGGAGATCGGCGCAGCGCAGGCGGAGCATTTCCCACGCAGCAGGAGCCAGGAGAAGAGCGGGATGTTCTGCCACATGGGGATCTGCTTTTTGCAGGTGGGGCAGAAGGAGCGCTTCGGATTGTTCACCGAGATGTCGCGTGGCACGCGGTAGATCACCACGTTGAGAAAGGAGCCGATGCCCGCGCCCATGAAGAAGGCGAGAAAGTGCAGCAGAGCATTGAGGATGGCGTAGCGAGTGGGGTCCATGGCTGTTGGAATGGCGAAACTTGCCTTGCGGCTGCGCTGAACGGAAGCAAAAACTCCCTCATGCCCGCATTTTACCGTCTCGCTGCTTTGATTCTAATCTCCGTCCTCGCGGGCACATCGTGCTCCGCGCGGCAGGGCGGTGCGATGCATGCCCAGGCGGTGACGAGGGCCCGAAAGTATGATCTCGTCGATGTGCGCCGCGTCGTGCCAGGGGTACAGATCGGCCTGCGTTATGGCACGCGGCGCAATGTGGCCGGGCGGGCGCTGTATCCGGCGGGCATGCCCTGCCTGCTGCGCCGTGTGACTGCGGAGAAGCTCCAGAAGGCGCAGGCCATCCTCGTATCCCAGGGCTACGGCATTCGCCTCTGGGATGCCTGGAGGCCGCCAGAGGTACATCTGCTCCTGCTGCATCACGGCGGGCACACCGGCATGTTTCAGGACATTGAGGGCGGCTGGAGCCGACACAGCGGCGGCCTGTGCGTGGACGTGACGCTCGCGGATCAATCTGGCAACGAGATGCGCATGCCGACCGGTTTTGATGAGGACTTTGAGCATGCCGGTGAAACCTACACCGGTGGCGATCCCGACATCGCGCGAAACCTCGCCCTCCTGCAAAAGGCGATGCGTGCGGCGGGCTTTTCCACCGTGACGAAGGAGTGGTGGCACTTCGACGACACCGATTTCGTGAACCAAGGCCAGCGGGTCATTTACGCCTCGGAGCTGGGCATTCCCGTCCTGTGAGTGCCAAGGCCGACATCCGCAACGAACCTAACTTCTCCGTCCTTGATGAGACGGACGACTACATCGTGGTGAATAAGCCAGCCCCCTTGCAGATCCATCCCGGCGCTCCGAATGGGGCCCGCACGCTCTGGCATGGCCTGTGTGACATGCTCGCCTATGAAATCGCCAATGGCGGGCAGGTCAGCATCATCAACCGCCTCGACCGCGAGACGAGCGGCGTGGTGCTTGTGGCCAAAAACGCCGCCTGGGCGCGGTTGTTCGGACTCGCCATGCAAAACCGGCAGGTCAGCAAGACCTACGCCGCCCTCGTTCATGGCTCGCCGGATTGGGGCGAGTTCGATCTCCATGCCCCCATCCTCCGCGCCGGCGAGGTGAGCGAGTCCGATATCTGGGTGAAGCAGCTTGTACATCCCGATGGTGCAGACTGCCGCACCAGCTTTCGCGTGCTGAAACGCTTCGCGGAAGGCTTCACCCTCATCGAGGCCAGACCCGAGACCGGACGGATGCATCAGATTCGCGTCCATTTGCATCACCTCGGCCTCCCGATGGTCGGGGATAAGCTCTACGGCCGCGATGACCGCTGCTACCTGGAGTTCATCGACACCGGCTGGACGCCCGCCCTGCAAAAACGCCTCCTCATTCCCCGCCAAGCCCTGCATTCCAAACGTCTCGAACTCACCGCCGAAGGCTTCCACGGCACCTGGGAGGCCCCCTTGCCAGATTTCTTGGGGATGATCGGACCTCCGTGAGCGCCATGCCATTTGCTGTCAGCTTCATCCTTCAAAAATCAGCAATCGACATTCATCAATCGTCAATCCGCCCCAGTGGCTTGACCAAGACGCTTCCGATACTCGATGGCACCCAAACGATAGACATCTCCCTCATCTTCATCCACTCTGACCCATGCTGAAAATCCTCCGAGCCCTCCTGCCGTTGCTCATCCTGACCGGATGCGTGTGGGCGGGCTATTGGTTCCTCACCAACAAGCCGGAGCAGAGGACGATGGAGATCCCACCGGTGATCGTGAGCGTGGAAGGGCTCACGTTAAAAACGACGACTTATGCGGTCAAAGTGCCCTCGCAAGGCACGGTGAGGCCACGCACGCAGAGCTCACTGATGCCCGAGGTGGCCGGCAAGATCACCGAGGTGAGCCCGAACTTCCGTCCCGGGGGCTTTTTCAAGAAGGATGACCTGCTCGTGAAGCTGGAGGCGGTGGATTACGAGACCGCCGTGATCGTGGCGCAGGCCGCCGTGGCCTTGGCGAAGGTCACGCTGGCCGAGGAGCAGGCGAAGGCAGAGCAGGCAATGGAAAACTGGAAGGCGCTGGGACGCACCGGTGATCCGGGCGAATTGGTCTCCCGTGCGCCGCAGGTGGCAAGGGCGCAGGCGGATCTGGCCGCGGCGGAGGCCCGTGTGGTGAAGGCCCAGCGGGATGTGGAGCGCACGATCATCCGGGCGCCGTATGACGGGCAGGTTTTGGAGCAGGCCGCTGATGTGGGGCAGTTCGTCGGGCAAGGCACCACGCTCGGAAAACTCTTTGCCACGGACTATGTGGAGATCCGCCTGCCGCTGCCAGAGCGGGAGAGTCAGCATTTGCAGCTCCCTGAGCCGATCCGCGATGGGCAAACCGCCGCCACGCCCACCAAAGTGCATCTGCGCACGACCTACATCGGCAGGCCGGTGATTTGGGAAGGTCAGGTGGTGCGGGTGGAAAGCTCTCTCGATGCCGAAACACGTCAGCCGACCGCCGTGGCGCAGGTGATGGACCCGTATGCAAAGCGTGCCGATGGCATGCCGCCGCTGAAGATTGGTCAGTTCGTCGAGGCGGAGATCGAGGGCAATACGCTCGACGATGTCTATCTCATCCCTCGCTCCGCCGTGCGGGCGGGAAATGAGATTATCGTCATCACGCCACAAAACACGCTGAAGCGCACGAACGTGGAGCCTCTCTTCGGCAACGAAAAACACCTCGTCATCGCCGCCAGCGCTGCGAAGTCGCCCAAGGAAGGCGAGATCCTCTGCCTCACGCCCATCCCCTTCCCTGCCGATGGTGCCAAAGTCAACATCGGCACCCTCGACGGCCAACGCGTGACCAAGCCTGATGCCCTCGCCGGCAAGAAAAAGCCCGAGGATAAGAAAACGGCCGCGACGGTGCCGGAGGGTAAGCCGCTGCCGTAACTTCGAGTTCCAGGTTTCAAGTTTCAGGTTCCAAGTTGAAACCGCCTGCGAAACGCGAACTTTGGCCTCGAACCCGCTCCACTTGAAACCTGACACCTTGAACTTCAAACTTTGACCCCCGCCCGAGACAAAGAGCTGCCCATCGCCATCGCCGGCTCGTTGCTGGTGCATGTGGTGCTGTTCTTGTTGCTCGCGGTCTTGTTTGCCGCACCGCCCAAGCGGGACTTCAAAGAAGCCGCTGAGGTGACGGCCAAGCCGCCAGAAAAGGAGGTCACGCTCATCTTTCCTGAGCAGCTCATCCCAACACCGCCCTTGCCAAAGACTCCCGTGCCGCCGCCGAAGAAGGAGATCTACATGCGCACCACGCAAAACGAGGCCTCCGGCGAGAAGCCGAAGAACGCCGCCTTCATCTCGGATCGCAATACCAAGGCCAGTGCCACCCAAGCGCCTGACCCCACGGCCACCAACCCGATGCCGACCACGGAAGGGCTCAAATTCCAGATGAACGAACTCGCCAACCGCGATTACCGCGATGGCGACATCATGGAGGACGCCGCGAAAAAAGCCGCCGCCGCCCCGAAGACGCCGAACACGCCTCCAAAGCCCCAAACGGCGGCTACCCAGCCGACACCTCCGAGTCCGCCCAAACCGCCCGCTCCGACTCCGAAGCCTCCCACACCGCCACAGCCGGAACCCCAGAGCATTGCTTCGGCCGCCTCGACCTCACCCCTGGCGAAAATGATGGAGGAGGCGGATAAAGACCTCGCCCGCGTGGACATGAACCGCCTACCCATTGAGGTGCGGAAGCCCACGCCGCAGATGAAAGAGCCCGATGCGCCGCCGCCCCCCCCCGAAAAGCCGCAGATGCGTGAGGTGGCCGAGAGCCCGCCCGTGCCCAAAGCCATCCCCGTGAGCGATGAAGTAGCCAAAACGACCAGCAAGCCCCAGGACAAGGCCTTCATGCCCTTCACCCGCACCAGCGAAAACAAGGGCACCATCTCCAATCGCGGCACCGAGGATGCCGTCGATGCGGAAGGCTCGCCCAAGGGCAAATACATCCGCACCGTCACCAGCCAGGTGGAAAAGAAGTGGCACCTCTACCGAGCGCTGCGCCGCGATATGGTGAGTCCGGGCAGCCTCCAGTTGGAGTTTTACGTCAACGCGAATGGCAAGGTCGAAAACCTGCGCATCGTGAACGATCGCGAATCGAACACCCTGCTCTCGGAATTCACCGTGCGGGCCATCCGCGACGCGGAGATTCCCCAAATGCCCCGCGAGGTGAAGGAACTGCTGCCCATCATGGACAAGCAACGCCTCAAGATCGAATACAAGGTGCTCATTTACTAGCTCATGCCCGCTCCCCTCCTCCTCGCTGCCACTGAAAAGGCCTCCGGCCTGCAATCCGTTTGGGAATTCCTCGCCACGGGGGGCTTTGTCATGGGCCTGCTTGTGATCTGCTCCATGGCGGCCATCACGGCGATGATTAACGCCTGGCTGCATCTGCGTGAAAAGATCATCCTGCCGCCCGCCGTCGTGAGCCAGCTCCGCTCCGTGCCGAACTATGCCGCCAAGGGCGACATCCGGCCGCTCCAGGAGTTTTTGCAACGCGATGGCTCCATGATGGCCCGGCTGGGCAATATGGCCGTGAGCGGCAGCTACACGAGCAAGCAGGAGTGCATTGACGCCTGCACCTCGAAGGCCCGCGAAGAGATCCATTATCTGGAACGAGGCATCCCCCTGCTGGAGGTGATGGTGTCCGTGGCCCCGCTGCTGGGCCTGCTGGGCACCACTGCGGCGCTGGTGGGTATGTTCACGGCCTTCGGAGCCGGTGGTGAAGGCAGTCCTGACACCGCTGCCATCGCGGCGGAGATCGGCGTGGCTTTGCGCTGCACCATCGCGGGTTTGTTTGTGGCCGTGCCATCCGTTTTGGCGCACACCTATTTCACCCGTCGCATTGATGCCATCGCCGTGAAGGTCGAGGGCATCCTGCAGGAGACGATCCACCAGTTCTTCGCCCACTTCGAGGTGAAGCACGTCGGCGAAAAGGCCAATCTCTAATCCCCGCGCCCGCTGATGAACCTGCGCCCCCGCCGCCGCCCCGTCCCCACCATCCCCATCGTGTCGCTCATCGACATCATGGTGATCCTTCTCATCTTCTTCATCGCCACCACCACCTTCAAAAAGCAGAAGGTGGAGGTTAAAATCACCCTCCCGGAATCCAAAGCCCTCGGCGGTGCCACCAGCGCTCCTGAAGCCCGCACGACCATCACCGTCACCAAGGAGCAAAAGCTCTTCCTCGACGCCCAACCGGTCGAACTCGACAAGCTCGCCATCGCCCTCACCTCCCTCAAAGAGGCCAAACCCGATGCCAAACTCGAACTCGAAGCCGATACCGATGCGAACCTCGGCATGCTCGTGAAAATCTGGGACGCGCTTCGTGAGGCCGGTTACTCGATCAATGATGTGCCAGCGAGGATTCAGCGGGCAGCGGCACAATGAGTGCGCCTGAATCGTATCTGAAAACCCAACGGAAACGAACAGGCGAAGCAAAGTTGTCCTCTCGCTCCGCGAGAGGAACTTAGATCATCGCAACATCAACGGTCAGCGAGCTACAACACGCTGGGACGATGGGCCCGCCGCACGCTCATCTTGCGGAGCAAGATGGCTACTCTGCTGACGCATTTCTCGTGGATCTTCCCTGAGCCTGCACAGACCAAAACTTCCTCCACCTACTCCTGCATCCCAAAGAAGATCGCGAGGATGATGAAGCCGATGAGGATGGCGATGGTGATCTTCACCCAGCTCAGCGGATACTCGCCGGTGATTTTGCCGGTGCTGCCGTTCACGGTCACCTGGTAGGTTTTGGTGCCGTAGGTGTAGGTGAGGAGCCACACGGGCAGGAGCACATGCTTGAAGGTCTGGTTGCTGTAAGACGGCGAGATGTGCAGGTTGCGATGGCGGTCGCCGGGCACTTCTTTGGCGCAGGCACGCTCGAGATCGCGATGCATGCGGCCACGCGAGTCTTCCGCCGCCTGCACGAGGTCGATCTGATACTGCTCCACCACCCAGCCGGAGAGATAGCCCGGATCATACGGCACGAGGTCCGTCGTGGTGGGAAAGGGCTGCAAATCATCGAGCAACTTGGTGTGAACGCCTTTGGAGGCGGGCACGAGCAGGTCATCGAAGGCTCTGGAGATGTGCCCACTGGCATATTCCCAGCGGGTATCGGTCTGTGTATTGCCTTTGGAGTCGGTCGTGGTGTAGTCGTGGCCTGCCTCCGCTTCCCAGGGGCACTCGGCGTGGGCGTCAAAGGTCCAAAACGGCAGGTACATGCCGTGAAGCGTATCCGTGAGCGCCTTTTGCCCGAGGGCGTTCGGTGCCCAGAAGTGGCTGCCATACCAGCGGCGAATGTCCTCCCGCACCTGGCCCTGCGCCACGTTGAAGGGTAGCAGACTGCTCGGACGGATCGGTGAGGTGACATCATCCGCCGCGAGAATGGAGGGCGAGCCACAGAAGTCACAGCGCTGCGCCACCCGCTTCTCATCAAAGACGGAAATGGCCTGGCAGCTTTGGCACTTCACCGTCTTGCGCACCACCGCCCAGCCTCGCTGATCCTCTGGGATGGATCGCAGCGCCACTAAGAGGTCATTTTCCTCGATGAGTGAGCCATCCACCTTCAGCTCGACGGGTGAAACGGTGCTGCAATACGGGCAGACGAGCGCTTTTTTCGATGGGGTCCAGACCGCCTCGGCTCCACAAGCCGGACAGGCAAACTTCTTGATGGCGGTGACTTCGGACAAGGGTGGAAGAAGTGCTCGGTTCGCCGTTCTTGGTGCTTAGTTTGCCGTCGTGGGCGGCTGCATGATAATCTTCACCTTGCCCGCTGTCTTGCCGGCGGCACTGAGGGCATCAGCGAGGGTTCCCGCCTGGCTCGGAGCCTCCAGGCTCTTGGCTCCTTGCTCCATGCTCTCGGCTTCGAGAGCGGCTTTGAGCGCTCCTTCGACCATCTGGCCGCAGTGAATCTTCATCGGTGGCAGCGCTCCGAGCGGACGGCTCAAATCATCCGCCTGCATCGCCAGCGCTTCTTCCTTCGTTTTACCCCGAATGAGCTCGGTGGCGATGCTGGCGACGGCGATGGCCGTCTGGCAGCCGAAGCTTTGGAAACTGGCTTTGTCGATGACCTTCCGACCGTCCTTGTCACGGTATTTGATCCACATGCGCACCATGTCGCCACAGTCCGGGCTGCCCACGGTTCCCACGGCATCCGCGTCCGGCATCTCGCCGAGGTTTTGCGTGTCCGCGAGGGCTTGCTGGAGGGCTTCTTCGTTCATGCGAATGCAGTTTGGAAGATGGATCAATAGCTCCGGGCAAACACCACGCGGCGGCTGCTGGGGCGGCCGGTGAGGAAGCACTTGCCCTCCTCGGCGTATTGATCGCCATGCGGGATGCAGCGGATGGTGATCTTGTTCTCCTTGGCGATCTTTTCTTCCTCTTCCATCGTGCCAGCCCAGTGCATGAGGGCAAAGCCACCGCCGTTTTCATCGGCAAAATAGGCTTTGAATTCGTCGAGCGTGTCGAGCTTCTTCATGTTCGCGTCCCGCATGGCGGTGGCGCGGTCGAGGAGAGCCTGCTGAATGTCGGCGAGGCGTTCCTGCACGCCCTGGAGGAAGTCTTCCTTGCCGATGAATTCCTTCTCCTTCGGTCCTTTATCGCGGCGGGCCACGGCCACGCTGCGGCTGGTGATGTCGCGAGGGCCCATTTCCACCCGCATGGGCACGCCTTTTTTGATCCACTCCCAGTTCTTCTGGCCGCCGGGGAGGTCACGCTTGTCCACAAGCACGCGGATGGGTTCACCGGCCCAGGTTTGGGCACGGAGCGTCTGCGCGAGTGCTTCGCAGGCATCAATGATTTCCTGGCGCGTATCAGGCTTCGGCGTGACCGGCAGGATGACGATCTGCTGCGGGGCGATGCGCGGCGGCATGATGACGCCATCATCATCGCCATGCGCCATGATGAGGGTGCCGATGAGGCGGGTGCTGACGCCCCAGCTCGTGGTGTGGGCGAGCTGGCGGGTATTGTCACGACCGAGGAACTGGATGTTCGCGGCCTTGGCGAAGTTCTGGCCCAGGTAATGCGAGGTGCCGGCCTGGATGGCTTTTTTGTCCTGCACCATGGCTTCGACGGTCAAAGTGCGCACGGCACCGGGGAAACGCTCACGCTCGGTCTTCTCGCCGGGGATCGTCGGGATGGCGAGATGCTCCCGGAGGAAGCTCTCATACACTTTGTGCATGGTCTCCGTCTCCACAATGGCCTCCTCAGCGGTTTCATGCGCAGTGTGACCTTCCTGCCAAAGGAACTCGGCGGTGCGGAGGAAGAGGCGCGGACGCATCTCCCAGCGCATGACATTGCACCACTGGTTGATGAGCAGCGGCAGGTCACGGTAGCTCTCCACCCAGCGGGCAAAGGCAGCACCAATGATGGTCTCCGAGGTGGGGCGAATAACAAACGGCTCGGCGAGCTCGCCGGTGGGGATCATCTTGGTGGTGCCATCCGGCTGCTTTTGCGCCTCTAGTCGGTGATGGGTCACCACCGCGCACTCGGTGGCAAAACCCTCGGCATGCTGCGCCTCTTTTTCGAGGTAGCTCAGCGGGATGAGCAGTGGGAAGTAGGCGTTCACATGGCCGGTGGCCTTGAATTTGGCATCGAGCTGGCGCTGGATGTTTTCCCAGATGCCATAGCCCCAGGGCTTGATGACCATGCAGCCTCGCACTTCGGAGTTTTCGGCGAGATCAGCAGCACGGATGACCTGCTGATACCATTCAGGGAAATCTTTTTCGCGAGTCGGGGAGATGGCGGGGGCGGCGTTGCTCATGGAGGGCGCGGAGAGTAGGGCAGAGAAGGCAAAGCGCAAGGCGCGGGAAGCACCTCCTCAGGGGGCTCAGCGCTCCCGGCATTTCACATCGCGGAGCTGGAGGTCGAGGGCACGACCAGACATCTGGATCTCCACCAAGCAAAGCGTCAGCGAACCGAGCATGAGCAGCAGGCTGGCGCCAAAGGTCGCCTGCCCTGCCCCTTGACTGCCAAAAAACAGGCAGCTCATGCTCACCACGCACAGGATCAGGCTCAGCACGCCGAGGGATTGCATGTGTTTGATGATCTGGATGCGACCGCGGAGATTCTGAATCTGCGCCAGCAGCAGCGGCTCCTGGGTGCTCTGCCAGTTCACATGCAGGGCGCGGACCACGCTCGCCAGGCCGAGAAAGCGGTTGGTATAGGCCAGCAGCAGCAGGGAGATGGCGGGAAACAGGAGCGAAGGCGTCGAGAGGGGCAAATCAGGCAGCGGCATGCGAGCGAGTGTTCTTCAAAAAGGACGGATGCACCAGCAGCAGCTTCCAGTTTGTGCGGCTTGGACCGGCTTGAGCAGGTGATGTGTGGCAGACGATGTATTCGCGATGAAAAAAGAATCCTCCCCAAAGCCTAGATGCCCCCTCTGCCATCCCTTTGAACTCTCTCGTCAGCCGCAGCTCGCCTCATTTGACAAGCGAGCGATCCGGCGGACGATCCGCCCACGATTTTTCCCATGCCTGAAGCCTCCCGCACCCTGCTCACAAAAGCCCAAATGGCCGAGAGCATTGCCGCTTTGGCAAAAAGCATCCAGGAGGCGCATGTCGGGGCCAAAGAAATCGCCCTCGTCGGCATCTTCACTCGCGGCGTGCCATTGGCCAAACGCCTCGCCGCCGCCCTCGTGCAAAGCGGCGTGAAGGTCCATTTCGGCACCATCGACATCACGCACTACCGCGATGACCTCAGCACCTTTCAGATGGTGCCGAAGCTCGAAGGCTCTGAGATCGATTTCGACCTCAACGGCATGGATGTGATCCTCTGCGACGAGGTCATCTACACCGGACGCAGCGTCCGCGCCGCCCTCGACGAGCTTTACAACTTCGGCCGCCCCAAACGCGTCCAACTCGCCGTGCTCATCGACCGCTGCGGCCGCGAACTCCCCGTGCAGCCGGATTTTTCTGCCCTCAAAGTCACCCTCCAGCCCGGCGAACGCGTCGCGGTGCGCTTTGAAGAAGTCGATCCCACCGGCGACTCCTGCACCATCGAAACCCAGCCCACCAGCCGATGACCCTCAAGCCCCGCAAAGACCTCCTCGACATCGCCTCGCTCTCGGATGACGAGATCAAGTTCGTGCTAGGAAACGCGGTGCAATTCAAAGACCTCTTCAAGCGCAGCGTGAAGAAAGTCCCGCCGCTGCGAGGCCAGACGGTGCTCACCCTTTTCTACGAGCCCTCCACCCGCACCCGTTCCAGCTTTGAAGTCGCCGCCAGCCGCCTCTCCGCCGATGTGACGCACTTCGACATCGAATCCAGCAGCGTCGTGAAAGGCGAGAGCGTGCTTGATACCGTCGAGACGCTCGAAGCCATGCGAGTGGACTACATCGTCGTCCGCCACAAGCAGGCTGGCATTCCCAGTCTCATCGCCAAAAACACCCGCGCCAGTGTGATCAATGCTGGTGATGGCTGGCACGCCCATCCCACGCAGGCCCTGCTCGATGCCTTCACGCTTCAAGAAATCTACAAAGACCTTCGCGGCTGCCGCGCCCTCATCGTCGGGGACATCCAGCACTCCCGCGTGGCCCGCAGCACCAGCCTGATCTTCCGCCGCCTCGGCATGCAGGTCGCCTACCTCGCCCCCGGCTCCATGATGCCGCGTGAGGTGCCAGGGGAGATTCCGCAGTTTGGCAACTGGCGCGATGCCCTCGATTGGAAGCCGGATGTCATCTACCTCCTCCGCGTGCAGAGCGAGCGCCTCGACGAGCCCTTCTTCCCCAACGCTGCCGAATATCACAAGCACTACGGCCTCACCAACGAACGCGTCGAGATCATCCGCGAGCGTGGCCTGCATGTCATGCATCCCGGCCCCGTGAATCGCGGCGTCGAGATCACTGATGCCGGCATGGCCTATGAGAAATCTCTCATCAACACGCAGGTCGAAAACGGCATCGCCGTCCGCATGAGCGTCCTCTACTGGCTGCGCCCCGGGCAGGTTTGAGGTCGTGGAGCAGCAGCCAAGGCGGGACACTCTCGGTTCTTGTTCTGTCGATTGCTTCTCGGAGGCACGCTGTTTAGTGTCGGCTCATGAAAACGCTTCTACTCGGCCTCTCGCTGCTCTATCCAGCCCTGCTCGCCGCGGCGACGATGGACAAGGAAATCGCGCATGTGGTCATCACGCAGTCGGAGTTGGAAAACGCCAGCCGCTGGGATGAACTGCGCCGCTGGTTCAACGAAGCCGCCACGCGAGGCGCGAAGAGCCTCGTGCTCGAAATCAACGTCACCCAGGGCAGCGCTCAGGATGCCATGCCGCTGGCGGAGGAAATCGCGAAGCTAAAGCTGCGCACCATCGCCTATGTGAACACCTCCGCCGTGGCGGGTGGAGCCTTGATGGCGCTGGCCTGCGATGAGATCTGGATGGCACCCGGTTCCCGCATCGGCGCGGCAGCGCCCGCCGTGCCAGAGGGCGAGGATTTATCTCCCAAAGCGCAGGATACGAAGCTGGCGGAATCCCTCGCGGTGCTCAAAGCGGGCGCTCGCAGCCTGGCGAAGCTCAAAGGTCACAAGCCGGAGATCGCCGAGGCCTTCGTGGATCGCGAGAAAGGCCTCGAACCGCACGCGGCGAAGGGTGAACTGCTGTTGCTCGATGCGGACAACGCCGTGCCCTTGCTGGCCAAAGGCCTCGCCGCCGACCTGAAGGGCCTCGCGAAGGACGCGAAGGTCATCACGCTGACGTCGGCTTGGTTTGACCAAAAGCCTGCGGAGGCCTCCAAAGCCGTTGTGGAGACCAAAACGGAGAGAAAGTCCTCCACCGGCATCTACACCGGCAAAGTCGTCGTCATTACGGTGGGTGAAGAAGACCTCATCATACCGGCGCGTTTTGAATTCATGAAGCGCACACTGCGCCTGTGCGATGAGCAGCGTGCCGAGGCCGTGCTTTTCGATCTCGACACGCCCGGTGGCATGGCCTGGGAAACGACAACGCTCATGATGCAAGATTTGCAGAAGCTGGCGATCAAATCGCTCTCTTATGTGAACACCCGCGCCATCTCCGCCGGAGCGCTCACGGCGATGGCCACCGATGCGATTTACATGGCACCCGCCAGCAGCATCGGCGCGGCCACGCCCGTCACCGGCGGTGGCGAGTCCATGGGCGAGGCCGAGCGGGCGAAATACAATTCCGCCTTCCTCGGCATGGCCCGCGCCGCTGTGCGGGCCAAGGGCCACGACGCGCGCATTCTGGAAGGCATGATCGATATGAACGCGGGTCTCGTCATCAACGGCAAGGTCATCGTGCCGAAAGGTCAGATCATCACTCTAGACGCCGATCAGGCCACCATGCTCGTCGATGGCAAGCCGCTCCTCGCCAAGGCCATCGTGAAGAGCATCGACGACATCAAGAGCCGCGAGCTACTCCAAGGCGAGACACTCATCGCCGAGCCGACGATGTTTGAATGGATCGCCATCTGGGTGACGCAGTTTGCGTGGTTGCTCATCCTCGTCGGTCTCGCCTCCGGTTACCTGGAGATGCAAACGCCCGGCTTTGGCCTCGCAGGCTTTGTGGCGCTCATCGCCTTCTCGATCTTTTTCTTTGGGCACTACGTCGCGGGCAGTCTGGTAGGGCACGAGACGATGATCATGACGCTGCTCTTTGTCGTCGGTGTGGTCTTGATCGGCGTGGAACTGCTCGCCGCACCTGGAACGATCATTCCAGGCCTCCTCGGTTTCCTCTGCATCATGGTGGCGCTGGTTTACACCATGAGCGGCTGGGAAATCGCTCCCGTGATGCCGCCCGAAGGCAGCACGACGCCCGTCGAAAGCGGCGGCAGCTTCAATCTGGCGCAGTATGCCGTGGGCCTGCGAAACTTTGCCCTCGGCGTGACCGGTGCGGGCATCCTCATCGCCCTCATGATCGCTTGGGTGCCGGAATTGCGCCCTTTCCGTGCTCTCGTGCTCGAAGCCGCCGCTGGTGGCACCGCCGCCGATGCACCGATTCAACGCGATGCCGCCAAGGCCCGCATCGGCGACACCGGTCTGACTCGCAGTGCGTTGCGGCCTTACGGCAGTGTCGAGATCGGCGGCAAAATCATCGAAGCCGTCGCCGATGCGAATGCCTACCTCGAAAGCGGCCGCGCCGTGCGTGTCCGCGAGATCAGCGCCGATAAAATCATCGTCGAAGCCGTCTAACCTTATGGAACTCGACCTCACCGGACCGCATCGCGACGATGCCTACATGATCCTCGCCGGGCTCGTCACACCGCGCCCCATCGCCCTCGTCACCACCGTCGATCCTGAGGGCCGTGTGAATGCCGCGCCGTTCAGCTTTTTCAACGTACTCGGCGATTCGCCGCCCATTGTCGGCATTTGCCCTGGCGACCGCGAACCCGGCGTGCCAAAAGACACCGCGCGGAACATCCGCCTCACACACGAGTTCGTCGTGAACCTCGTCGATGAAGCCATCGCCCAGCAGATGAACCGCTGCGCCGCCTCCCTGCCTCCCGGCGAAAACGAGCTCACTCACGCTGGCCTCACCGCCGCTGCCAGCAGCGTGGTGAAGCCACCGCGCATCCTCGAAGCTCCCGCCAGCCTCGAATGCCGCAGCCACAGCATCCTCGAGATCGGCGACAACCGCCTCATCATTGGCGAAGTCCTCCGCGTGCATGTGCGCGACGGCCTTTTCGATCCCGAGACCTGGCTCATCAAACCCGGCACCTACCTCCCCATCGGCCGCATGCAGAGCCCGCACTGGTATGCGAGGACAACGGATGTGTTTGAGATGCGTAGGCCGAGGTGACTACTCGATTGAGCGGGTATGAATGGACAGTTTGCTATCCTTCTAATGCCCCAGGTCGCCAGTTAGGGAGCGACCGAGATTCCCATCAATCCAGCCAGCAATCGCTGACGGCCATCAAAGCTCAGAAAGACACCTGCCTTGAGCACGACGGCAGCCGCGACATGCGTGATGTCAAAGGCCCGAGATCCTGTAGCGAGCGTCTGAGCGGCACTGATCCGACGGCATTCCTCCCAGTGCATATCTGAGGCGAGTGGTGCCGAAATGAGTATCCCCTGAATAATGTCACTCTCGATCTCGGCGAGTGCTTGCTCCAGTTCAGCCGAAGAAATACGACCTCGAAAGCAAGCCAGCCTCAAGGCGTTTTCGGTTTCAAAACGCAAAGCACCCGTGAGCAGAATCGGCTCCGCATTGGCAGCCATCCAGGTGCGGGCTGCTGGCGTGTTGATATCCACACCGTAGAGCGAAACGAGAAAACTGGTGTCAGCCGTGACGATCATGCCTCGCCACGGTTTTCGCTCACGAGGTCGCTCAAATCGCGTTCAGGCACCGATGCCAAAGGAGCAAAGCGGCGGGAGAACAGCTCACGGCGCTGGAACATCATGGACGGTTCCTCGGTTGTCTCATCACCCAATGCCAAGGCCAAACTATCACGCAAAAGACGCTCAAGACGGGAGGCTTGGGGCGGGGCCAAGCGTTGAAGTGCTTGGTCGATTTCCAGGGCGAGTGAACTCATGCGCCGAGTATCTTGGTAGCACAGGGATTGTCAACCTTGCGGCATTTGGAGGAGGGGGCTTCCGCCTGTCTTTCACCGTTCGCGAACATTCCGCCAAATTTCACGCTTGCCGTCTCAGCGCTGTTTTCATAGCCTCACGCCTCTTTTCCCCATGAAAACACCAACCGCACTCCTCGCAGCCCTTGCGCTGCCACTTGCCCTCCCGGCGCAAACCATCCAGCCGGGTGGTAAATTGCCCGTCGAAACCAAAATCGCCCTCGTGAAGGTCGCTGGTGACCTCGTCGATCCTGTCGCCGTCGCAGGCGCACCGGATGGCAGCGGCCGCCTTTTCGTGGCCGAGCGTCCGGGCGTGATCCAGATCGTCAAAGACGGCAAGGTGAACAAAAAGCCCTTCCTCGACATCAAGGATAAGACCATCAGCTCCTTCCTCGAGCTCGGCCTCTTCAGCATCGCCTTCCATCCGAAGTTCAAAGAGAACGGCCGCATCTTCTTCTGCTACTCCGATTTGTGGTTCAACGGCGCCTCCATGATCGCCGAGGTCAAAGTGAAGAAGGACAAGCCTGATCAGGCGGACATGGACAGCATCAAGGTGCTTATGCAGCTCGACTTCCCCTACTGCAATCACCACGGCGGCCAGATCGCCTTTGGTCCGGATGGCTATCTCTACATCGGCGTCGGCGACGGCGGCTGGGAAGGCGATGTCATCAGCGTCGGTCAGGACCTCCACACCCACATGGGCAAGATGCTCCGCATCGATGTGGACAACACCACACCCGACCGCAACTACAGCATTCCGAAGGACAATCCTTTCACCACTCTGCCTCAGCAGATGACCCTCTTCGGCGTCACCGAGCTGGCCTTCTCCAAGATTCATCCGAAAGCCAAGCCCGAAATCTGGGCCTACGGCCTGCGCAATCCCTGGACTTTCAGCTTTGACTCGAAGACCGGCGATCTCTGGATGGCCGACATCGGTCAGAATCACTGGGAAGAGATCAACATGCAGCCTGCAGGCAGCAAAGGCGGCGAGAACTACGGTTGGAAGTTCATGTGCGGCTCTCACACCTTCCCGCTAGAGACTGAGAAGGACAATCCACGCGTCGGCGTGCTTCCCGTGGCCGAGTATAGCCACGTCGATCAGGGTATTTGCGTCATCAACATCGGCATCAGCCGCAGCAAGGCGAATCCAAGCCTCGAAGGCACCTACTTCTGCGCCGACTGGGGCAGTGGCAAGGTCTGGGGCATCGCCAAAGGCAAAGGCGGCTACCAGATGGAAGAACTGCTCGATCTCGACACGCCCCTGCGCCCCACCGGCAGCGGCTTCGATGAAGAAGGCAATCTCTACCTCACCCACGCCACCGCCAACTACGGCGGCCCCGTCGATCCCTACACGAGCGAACGCGGTGCTCTGTGGAAGCTCGTTCCAGCGGACAAAGTGCCTGCGGGCGCGGAGACCGCACCATTGCAGAAGAAGTAATTCGTTCTGACCAATACGATCAATCGCAAAGCCGGACCGAGAGGTCCGGCTTTGTTATTTGGAGCTATTTGATCTGACCGATCTTACACCCCTGCGCGGGCTCTTGCGGCTGTGGCGCAGGTTTGCCAGCAAGAAGAACCGTGATGGCCTCGCGGAGATCATTCGTGGTGGCGGCACGCTGGCGTTTGGTGGGGCCGAGGTAGAGATCGTTGATGCGGCCACGGTAGAAGATCTTGCCGGTGGCATCGACGAGCACGGCTTCGGGCGTGAGGGTGGCTTGGAGCTGGCGGGTGAGTTGCTGGGCGGCATCGAGCAGCACGGGCGCTTTGAACTCGCTCAGCGTGGCGTGCTCGATGGCCAGATCGCGGGTGACCTCGGGATCGCATTGGATGAAAAAGATCGAGACCTTGCCCGCGTGATCGGCGGTGATCTGTTTCATCTCTTTGACGAAGGCTTTTGTGGTGGAGCAAAAGGGCGAGACAAAGAAAAACAGAGCTGACTTGCCATCCTTCGCAGCCAGCGGCCTGTGCGTGGTGCCGTCGATGGCGGTGAGCGTGAGGTCCGCCGCCGGGCAGAGGGAGGCGGCGGCCAGGAGAAAGACGGAAAGGCGGGCGAGGAAGGTCATGAGGCTGATTTAAGGGCCCAGAGAGCCGTTTTCAACCCGTCGGATTATCGCTGGAAATGCCCCCCCTTCTCGCCCACTTAAGCGGCCATGCCTTTCCCTCGACTCATCTTGCTCCCGGCTTTCGTCGCATCGCTCGCGATGGCGCAGCCGGTGCCGGAACTCGCCAACCCGCCGGGCAAGCCTACGCTCGATCAGTTGAAAAATGCCGCTCTAGAGGCCGAAACGCGGCTGCCTGCGGCCCAATCGACCCCGCAGAACTACTTCGAGATCAGCGATGCCCAGCGCCAGCGGCTCACGCAGATGCTGCCTCGCACGCTTTTGAAGCTCTCCCGCCGTGAGCGACTGCACATCGTCGTGATCGGCGATGGCATGCTCGAAGGTGCCAAAGCGCTCGGCGATGCCGACCCACTTCTCGCTGCCTTTCCCGGTGCCTTTGCGAAGCTTCTTGCCACCCAATTTTACTTCACCGGCGGGGTACGCATCGCCCGCCCAGGCTCCACCTACGCCCCCAAAGAACGCACAGTGATGGGACCGGAGATCGTGCTACAGCCCATCCAGGCCTCCAGCATGGTGCAGGCTACCGCCGCACTCACCAGCGAGGGTTTTCGCGGCCTGCCGGACCTCGTTCTCGTGTCGCTGGGGTTTGAGGATGCACTTACCGGCACACCGCTGAGCGATGTGAAAAGCGGGCTGCGTGGCGTGATCGGTGCCGCCAAGGCCAAACGAATCGAGGTGCTCGTGACCGGGCCGATGCTCCAAGCTGCCGAGCCTGCCGAGGCCAGCCTCGCCATCACACGCGGTGTCTCCAGCGTGTTGCGGGAAGTTTGCGAGGAAGAAAAAGTCCTCTTCTCCGATCTCGGTGATCTCTCCCGCCTCATCGCTCCGCCACCGGATCTCGCGGAGGCGTATCGCAGCTTTCCGGTGCTGGCTCGTCAGTATCAGTCACGCCTGCACGTCGAGCCGGAAGGCAGTGTCTCGCTGGCCACCACTGAGCTGCATCAAGCGATGGGCGACATCGTGTTTCAAGATGTGATGGACGGCGTGCCCGCTGTTCCGTGGCTGCTGCAAAACGTGAGTGGCACGGCCGATGGCCCCGGCAAGATCAAGCTCACCGCCGAGGTGCGAAATGGCGGGAAAGCGCCGCTCCGCCTCACCGTGCTGCCTTTGCCCACCGCCACGGCCAAGCCGCAGGATGCCAGCCCCGAGCTCACGCTGGCGGCTGGCACCAGCCACACGATCTCCATCACCTACTCGATCTCAGCTATCGCAGATGAATCTGACCTGCGCCTGCCCCTGCTGCTCATCTCCGGCAGCACCGCCCGCATTCACGATCTGACGCTTCCCGTGATGCCGCTGGCCGTGGAGGTCAAATCACGCACGACCTTCAACCACGAAGGCATCTTCACCCCTGGCATCGAAGTGCTCAACACGGTCAAAGACAAGATCACGGGCTCTTGGAACCTCGAATTCGGCAGCCAGAAGCTCGATGGAAAGCTCGACCTTGCTCCCGAAGGCCACGAGGTGCCCGAATTGAAGCTCGACCTCGCTTTGAAGGCGGATTCGCCCGTGCGCCAAAAACGCCCGCTCACCTTCCAAATCGACGCCGGAGGTCAAAAACAAGATTTCAGCCGGCAAATCGAAATCGTGCGCAACATCGGCCTCAAGCAAACCATCCCGCTCACTGCGGCGGATGGCCAAGAGAGTGCCGTGAAGCTCACCTTCGATGCCGATGGGCAAAAACTCTTCGTCACCTGCGATTTAAACGGTCTCGACCTCGTGAACGATGGGGATGGCGGTTACGCCTTTGCGGCCACGCTGCATCTTGATGCCCGCCGCTACGGCCAGCGCCTCACGCCGGGTGCCACCGCAGGCATCCGCATCCATGGCAAAGCCGCCGATGGTGAGGCCAAGGTCCAAAAACTCGCCGTGTGGACCTTTGGCACCGGCTACGCCGCGAACTACGACGAGAAAGAGATCAAGGCCACGCTCTCCAGCACGCCCGATGGCCTTCGCCGCCTCACCATCGCCCTGCCCCGCAGTTACCTCTACGATCACGAGTGGGCGCTCAACAATGGCAACAGCCAACTCGGGGTGAATTTCACGCTTCGTGCCGCTGGCTGCAGCCTCTTCCTCACCTCCTCGACGCGTCACCCAGACGATGCGGAATCTCTCGCCGTACTCGAACTCACGGACAAGCCCACGCTGCGGGCCACCGTGCGAGTGGAATAGCGGATGGCATTGCTCAGGTGAGCCTCATGAACGCTCTACCCACACTCACGGAGATCGAGGCTGCGAAGGCGCTCATCCGCCCGCACATCCGCGAGACGCCGGTGTATCGCTGGCCGTTGCTGGAGGCGGGCTTGGGCTGCGAGCTTTGGTTGAAACATGAAAACCACACGCCTGTGGGCGCTTTCAAAATTCGTGGTGGGCTGGTGTATCTCGACGAGTTGAAACACCGCGAGCCGCAGGTGCGTGGCGTGATCGCGGCCACCACGGGGAATCATGGGCAGTCGATCGCTTTCGCGGCGCGGGAGAGTGGCCTGCGGGCGGTGATCGTGGTGCCTCATGGCAATAACCCGGAGAAAAATGCCGCCATGCGTTCGCTCGGTGCGGAGCTGGTGGAGCATGGTCGCGAGTTTCAGGAGGCGCTGGAGCATTCCCGCGTGCTGGCGGAGCAGGAAGGCCTGCATGCGGTGCCTTCATTTCACCCCTGGCTCGTGCGTGGCGTGGCGACGTATGGTCTGGAGCTTTTTCGCAGCGTGAGCGAGCTGGATGCGGTCTTCGTGCCGATTGGTCTCGGGTCCGGCTTTTGCGGCCTCGCCGCAGCTCGCGAGGCGCTGGGGCTAAAGACCAAGCTCATCGGCGTGGTCTCCGAGCATGCACCCGCGTATGCGCTATCGTTTCAGCACCAAACATGGATGGAGCAATCCAGCACCACCCGCGTAGCGGAAGGGGTGGCCTGTAAAACACCGAATCGCGAGGCGCTCGATCTCGTGCTCCAGCATGCGCATGAGATCATCACCGTGAATGATGACGAAGCGGTGCAGGCCATGCGCGAGATTCTTTCCGCCACTCACAACATCGCCGAAGGCGCCGGTGCCCTCGCCTATGCCGCCCTGAAAAAGCATCGCGCATCCTGGCAGGGCCAAAAAGTAGCCTGCGTGCTCACCGGCGGAAACGCCAGCCTAGCGATGATCCGCCAAGCGCTGCAATGATAGGCCGCCCTTCGTAGGCCGGATGTGTTCGGCGAGAAAAACTCCGCCAACAGACCCAACCCCATTGCCGAACTATCCGGCCTCACAGTTATCACAGTTGCCACGCCACACCTCCCAAAGAGTTTGCCGCAAAGAGGCAGAGGAGCAGAGGGCGCAGAGACCAAAAGAGAAGAAAATCTCTGCGTTCTCTGCCTCTTTGCCCCTCTGCGGCAAAGCCGAGTGTGAAAATGCAGGCGAACGGTTTGGGAGCGTGCGCAGGCCATTCCGCATTCGCAAGCCACCCATGGTCGGATCGTTGGGCGATGGCTATCGAAGAGGATGCGACACGTTTTCCGCCCAACACATCCGGCCTACATCACTACGCGAGAAGTCTTCTTCCACACTCTCAGCACAAACTCTGCATCTCACGCAGCTTCGAGTGAGCCGCGCCGCGTTGTAGCAACTCCTCGGCAAAGGCTTGGCCAGATTCCACGCTTTCGCGAAGGCCGGTGATGACAAATCCCGCGGCGGCGTTCAGCACGGCGATGTCACGCTTCGGACCTTGGATGGTTCCGGCGAGGATGCCTTCGAGGATGCCGGCGTTCTCAGCGGCTTCACCACCGATGAGGTCATCGACCTTGGCCGAGGAAAAGCCAAGTTGCTGCGGATCGAGCTGCGTGTTTTCGAGCTGACCGCCTTTGACTTGGCAGATGTCATTCACGCCGAGGCTGGAAAGCTCGTCCATGCCGCGACCATCGCCTGTGCTGCCATGCACCACCCAGGCTCCTTTCCGTCCGAGTTGGATCAAAATCTCGCCAAAGGTGCGGGTGAGCTTCGGATCAAACACCCCCACGAGTTGGTAATCGGGGCGTCCGGGATTCAAAAGCGGCCCGAGCATGTTGAAGATGCTGCGCTGACCTTCAGCGGCGAGCAGCTTGCGGGCTTCGGCGACGGCTTTGAAGGCCGGGTGATACAGCGGGGCAAAGAAGAAGCCGAGTCCGGTCTTTTCAATGCCTGCCACCACCTTCTCCTTGGGCAGGTCGATCTTGATGCCAAGCGCTTCCAGCACATCCGCACCGCCCGCCTTCGAGGTGATGCCGCGATTGCCATGCTTCGTCACGCACACACCGCCCGCCGCGAGGATGAACATCGCCGTGGTGGAGACATTAAAGAGATGAAGCTGATCGCCACCCGTGCCCACCACATCGAGCATCGGCCCCGGCAGCTTTGAACGATCCAGCCCCGGATCGACGGCGAGCTTCAGGAACTCGTTCACAAACGCCGCAATCTCCGAAGGCGTCTCGCCCTTCTTTGCCAGCGCCCGCAGGAAGTCCGCCTTCAGCGCCGATTCGATCGCTGGATCGACCAATTGCGCTGCCGCCGCCGTGATCTGGGCGGCATCGAGAGGCGTGTGTTCGAGGAGCTGGCGGGTGAGCGTCTGCATGGGGCCGCGAGTGTGGCAGGGAGGCGGATTTTGGCAATGACGAGCATCTTCCGAATCCGTGGCGGCATGATGGCTCTTGCAGACGGGCTTTCGCGAGCGATGAGCCACCTGCGCATGTCTTTGCCTTCCACCTCCACTCCCCCTCCTCTTTCGCTCATCCTCACGCATCCCGGCGGGGCGCATAAGGATGAACTCCTCGCCTGCTGCCTGCTCGCCGCTGTTCACCGCGTGCCCATCGTGCGCCGGGAACCCACCGCCGAAGATCTCGCCGATCCCGCCATCGCCGTCGTGGATGTGGGCGGCGAGCATGCGCCGGAACGGAGCAATTTTGATCACCATCAATTCCCTGCCGATCATCCACCCATGTGCGCTTTGAGCCTCGTCATGCAGCACCTCGGCATTTATGAGGATGCCCGGCAGTTCTGCGATTGGCTGGAGCCAGCCGAGTGGTTCGATACGCGTGGCCCCAGTGTCACCGCCAAGTGGCTCGGTGTGTCTCGCGACACGATGAACAAGCTCAATTCACCCATCGACGTCACCCTGCTGCGTCGTTTTGCCAAAGCCAAGCGCCTGGAGCCCGGCGAGCCGCTCTGGGAGATGCTCAGCTACATCGGCGAGGACCTCCTGGAGTATCTGCGAGAGCTGCGAAACCGCCTCGATCACCTAGCCCAGCACGCCGAACTGTGGAGCTTCGAGGACCACGAGGTCCTCTTCCTCCCCCGCACCGATCCCATGCCTGATGAACCTTCCGCCGGCATCGGCCGTTACCTCGAAGGCATCGGCAAGAACACCCGCGTGGCTGCTCTCATCTACCCGGACCGCCGTGGCGGAGGTTACGGCCTCTCCCGCCACAACGACGATCCGCGCTACAACTTCACCCGCATCGAATCCCAGCCCGATGTGCATTTCGCCCACGCCCGGGGCTTCGTCGCCAAAACCTCCGCCTCAGAGCTTACTCGCTTGAAGGAACTCCTCCGCCTTGCGAAAACCCAAAACGCATCCGCATGAGCCGCTACGCCAGTGATCAGGAAGTCGTCCAGTTCTTCGCCTCCCACGGCATCGTGGTCAGCGAGGTGCATCGCCTCGGCATGACGCGTCATTTGAAGGTCCAAGGCCAGCCCGTGACGCTGCCCATGCCCGCCAGTCCCGATGAATGCCTGCGCCTCGTGCGGGCCTGCATCGCCAGCCTGGAAGGCAAAAGATAGAACAAAGCCAGATGCTCGCGAGAACATGCGTTTTGGCATTCACGCCATGAAACGCCTTTTCCTCGCCCTCAGTCTCCTCTCCAGCCTCCAGGCCCAAACCACCGCCCCCGCCGCCAAACCCGATCCCAAGCCCAAGATCCTGCCCACACTCGCGAACGTGGCCTATGGCACGCATGAGCGCCAGGTGCTCGATTTTTACAAGGCCACCTCGGAGAAGCCCACGCCGCTTCTCTTCTTCATCCACGGCGGCGGCTGGGTGAATGGCGACAAGGCCAATCCCTCCGAACTGGCCGCCTGCCTCGCCGCTGGCATCTCCGTCGTCTCCATCAACTACCGTTACTCCACCCTCGCGCATCAGGCCGGCGTCATGCCACCTGTGCAATGGCCGCTGGAGGATGCCGCGAGAGCTTTGCAATTCGTCCGCAGCAAAGCCGCCGAGTGGAACATCGACAAACCACGCATCGGAGCCAGCGGCGGCAGCGCTGGAGCTTGCAGCAGCCTCTACCTCGCCTTTCACGACGACATGGCCGATCCGAAAAGCAGCGATCCCATCGCCCGTGAATCCACCCGCCTCTGGTGCGCCGCCGTCAATGGTGCCCAGACCTCCCTCGATCCCAAACAGCTCATCGAATGGACCCCCAACAGCCGTTACGGCGGTCACGCCTTCGGCTTCATGGACCCTCATGACAAAAGCACCCGCGATAAGCGCTTCGCCGAGTTCCTCGCCAAGCGTGAGAGCGTGCTGAATTGGATCCAAATGTACTCCCCCTACGAACTCGTCAGCCGCGACGACCCACCGGTGTATCTCAAATACAGCGACACCCCCGCTCTCGGCCAACCGCAGAAAGACCCCACCCACACCGTGAACTACGGCGTGAAGCTCCAAGAACACTGCCACGCCAACGGCACCACCTGCGAACTCAACTACCCCACCGCCCCCGAAGTCAAACACCCCAGCATCGCCGCCTTCCTCATCGCCAAGCTCAAGCAGTGAGCACTGGCACGCCAAAGAAAGTGGCGCAGGCATCACCGCAAACCCAGCTATCACGAACTTCCGTCGCTCTTGTCGCCAATGATGAGTTGTTGCGACGGCGAGGGAACTCTTTCTCACCCGCAACTCAACCAAGCCCCACGGCATCACGCACACGGGCGAGCGTCTTGCGAGCCACGGCACGGGCTTTCTCGGCACCTTCGGCGAGCACGCGATCGACGTAAGCTGGATCGGCGGTGATGGCGGCGCGTTTCTCGCGGAAGGGGGCGAAGAAATCACTCGTGGCTTGGAGGAGGCGCTTTTTGAAGTCGCCATAGCCGACACCGCCGTTCAGGTGATCCTGCACCATTTGATCGTAATCGGCGGGAGAGGCGACGAGTTTATACAAAGCGAGGATGGAGGAGCCTTCGACGGCTTTGGGCGACTCGACGGGCGTGCTGTCCGTCTTGATGCCCATGATCTTCTTTTTGAGCGCGGCAGGCTCTTCGAAGAGCTGGATGGTGTTGTCGTAGCTTTTGCTCATCTTTTGCCCATCGAGACCAGGCACCACGGCGGTGTCCTCACGGATGCGGGGCAAGGGAAGCTTCAAGAGACCTTCGCCAAAGGTCTCGTTCATCTTGATGGCGATGTCGCGAGTGACCTCGACATGCTGTTTTTGATCTTTGCCGACGGGGACGACATCGGCGTCGTAGATCAAGATGTCCGCCGCCATGAGCACGGGATAGGCGAAGAGGCCGTGGGAGGGCTTGATGCCATTGGCGACCTTGTCTTTGTAGCTGTGGCAGCGCTCCAGCAAGCCCATCGGCGTCACGGTGGAGAGGATCCAAGACAGCTCGCAATGCTCCGGCACATCGCTTTGGCGGAAAAAGACACTCTTCGCCGGATCGAGGCCGCAAGCTAGGAAGTCGATGGCGAGATCTCGCACATGCGAGCGGAGCAGTTTCCCATCATGGATGGAGGTGAGAGAATGGTAATCCGCGATGAAGTAATACGCTTCACCTTCCTCCTGGAGGTGCAGGGCGGCCTGCATCATGCCGAAGTAATTGCCGATGTGGAGTCTGCCGCTGGGTTGGAGGCCGGAAAGGATGCGCATAAGGTTTGGGAAAGGTATCAGGAGGCCGGGGGCCTCCCCACTTCAACAATCAGCAATCCTTGTTCGTCAATCGTCAATCCAAGGGATCGCGACATCGCGAACGGATTACTCGATTGCTGAATGCCGATTGCTGATTGTCGAAGGGACGGAAGAGAAAGTAGCACAGGTTTGTAACCTGTGCTGTCGGAAGGAATCGGGTGCGAGTGAGATAAAATCGTTCTTCACCTCACCCGCAGGGGCCGAACAGGTTGCAAACCTGTTCCACTTTCCTCGCCTCGCGACGGCATGGTCACGGATTCAATCAGTTGATCGGCTTGATGAACAAATCCTTGTAATACACGACGCTCTTCGGGTCGTGGGCCTGGATGGCCATGGTGCCTTCGGTGAGCTTGCGGCCGGGCATGCCCTTCAGAGCGGTGGCGGGGTCCCAACCTTCCGGCTCGGTCCAGTCGGTGGTGACTTTGCCATTGATGGAGATGGTGATGTGCTTGCCTTCCACTTTGATGCTGTAGTCGAACCACTCACCATCGGCCACGGGGGCGGTGTTGAGCACGTCTTTGACCGCGTAGAGGCCGCCGGTCTTCTTGGGGTCCTTGTGAGCAGTGCTGTTCACCTGGCACTCGTAGCCTTTTTCCGGCCAGCCTTTGTCCTGGTAGGCGGTGTGGATGTAGAGGCCCGAATTGCTGCCTTCCATGTGCTTCACCTTGGCTTTGAACTCGAAGCTGGTGAACTTCGCCTCGCCAGTGGGGCCGGTGTAGAAAAGGTGGGCACGGCCATTGCTGACCTTGATGGTGCCATCTTCGACGGCAAAGCTGCCGGGCGTTTCTTCGTTCGACTTCCAGCCGGTGAGGTCCTTGCCGTTGAACATGGAGGTCCAGCCGTCGTTATCAGCGGCGGAGGAGACGAGGGTGAGAGCCGCGAAAGCGGCGAGGGTGAGTTGTTTGAACATGGTGAGGGCCGCTTTTAACGCGAGGCCTCCTTCCTGTCTAGCGGGGCAAAACCTGATTTGCGCCCGCCGGGCGGCACGCTAAGGAACGCGCCCCATGAAAATCCTCGTCACAGGCAAAGGCGGCCGCGAGCACGCTCTCCTCACCGCTCTCAGCGAATCGCCGCAGAAGCACGAACTCTTCGCGTATCCCGGCAGCGATGCCATCGCCACCCTGGCGACTCGCGTGGACGTGCCCGGCCTGCCGGAGCTGATCACCTGGATGAAAAAGAACGCCATCGACCTCTGCGTGGCCGGCGAAGAGGCGCTGCTCGTCAAAAACGCGGGTCTTTCCAATCTCTGCGCCGAGGCGGGCATCCCGTGCTGGGGACCGCGCAAAGAAATCGCCCAACTCGAAGCCTCGAAGGGTTTCGCGAAGTTGTTTTTGCAGCGTCACGGCATCCCCACCGCAGGATTCACCCTCTGCACGACCGCGGCGGAAGCCAAGGCCGCGCTCACCGAGGTGCCCATCGTGCTGAAATTCGACGGCCTGGCCGCGGGCAAGGGCGTGGCCGTTTGCACGACCAAAGAAGACGCGGAGCAATTCATCGACGAGGTGATGGAGCAGCGCTGCTTTGGCGCGGGCGATCTCCTCGTCGAAAAATGCCTCACCGGTCCTGAGATCTCCGTTTTCGCCTCCGTCTGCGATGATGCCTATCAAATCCTCATGCCGGCCCGCGATTACAAACGCATCCGCGACAACGATGAAGGCCCCAACACTGGCGGCATGGGTGCCGTGGCCTCATTGGAACTCGCCGATCCCGCTCTGATGCAGCGCATCGAGGACGAGATCGTCCGCCCCACCGTGCAGGGCATCCGTAAAGACGGCCTCACCTACCGTGGCTTCCTTTACTTTGGCCTCATGCTCACGCCCACCGGGCCGCAGATCATCGAGTACAACTGCCGCTTCGGCGATCCCGAGGCCGAGGCCGTGCTGCCGATGGTGCGCGGCGATTTCGCGAACTACGTCTTCGAGGCCGCGAAAGGCACGCTGAAGCCTGAGTTGATCCAGTTTGCCCCCGGCTGGAGCATCTGCCTCATCTCGGCGAGCGCTGGTTATCCCGCCTTGTCACGCAATGGCGATGTCATCAGCGGCCTGGAAGCCGTGAGCGGTGCCCGCGTGTATCACTGCGGCACGAAACGCAATGCCACAGGCCAGTTCGAGACAAATGGCGGCCGCGTACTCGCCATCGTGGCCCAGGGCGGGACGCGTCATGAAGCTCGTGACAAAGCCTACGCCGAAAGCACCAAGGTCACCTTTGATGGCCTGCAACGCCGCTCGGATATCGGCACGAAGAATTTCGAGTGAGCCCTGGCTCTTGCTAATCCCCCGCATTCTGGCGAATGCGCCTACACCGCGCCTCGTAGGCTCGTTCGCCAGAACGAGGATTTCGTGAGTCTTGCAAGAGGCTCAGCGGGCATCCGCTTTGAATGAAAGGGCAAAATCCGCTGGCAGAAACGGCCAGTCTCCTCGTTCATGCGGTCCCTTCCATGAAACGCCGACTCCTCGCCCCGCTTCTACTTCTCGCCGCTGTTCTTTCTGCGGTCACTTTTGCCGCTCCTGGTGCCGCCAAGCGCAAAATCCTCTTCTTCACCAAATCCAGCGGCTTCGAGCACAGCGTCATCTCCTGGAAAAAAGGCCAGCCGAGCCATGCCGAGAAGGTGCTGCAGGAACTCGGTGCCAAGAACGGCTGGGAGTTCGAGTTCAGCAAAGACGGCTCGAAGTTCAGCAAGGACTATCTGGCCCAGTTCGACACCGTCATGTTCTACACCACCGGCAATCTCCTCGAAGCCGGCACCGATGGCCAGCCACCGATGACGGCCGAGGGCAAGCAGGCCCTGTTTGATTTCGTGAAGAGCGGCAAAGGCTTCGTCGGCACGCACAGCGCCAGCGATACCTTCCATACGAACAACGAATCCAAAAAAGGCCCGGATCGCTATGTGAACCATGGCGAGCAGGCCGATTCCTATGTGCGTTTCCTCGGTGGCGAATTCATCAAACATGGTGCCCAGCAGGAAGCGAAGAACACGGTCGAAAACCCAAAATTCCCCGGCTTTGAAAACATCGGCAAAGACTACGGCTTCATGGAGGAATGGTATTCGTTGAAGGATTTCACGCCGGACATCCACGTGCTCAGCGTCATCAACAACCCGCCGATGACCGGCAAGGAGTATGAGCGCCCCGCTTATCCGAGCACCTGGGCACGCCAAGAAGGCGATGGCCGTGTCTTCTACACCGCCATGGGCCATCGCGAGGACGTGTGGACGAATCCCACCTTCCAAAGCATCCTCGTCGGCGCTCTCAACTGGGCCAATGGCGATGTGAAAGCCGAGATTCATCCGAATCTCAAAGAGGTGGCCCCGCAGGCCTACACGAACCCGCCCTTCGTCGAGCCTCCGCCGCCGAAGCCGGCCAAGAAGTAAGAGTTACCCAAACACGGGCGATGAGCATCTCAGCGCCCGTTTTCTTTTCCACCCATTCCTCTCGATGCTCCTCTCCCTCTCCCACGTCTCCAAATCCTACACCGATCCCGGCAGCGGCCAGAGCGTCCCCGTGCTCAAGGACATCACGCTCAGCCTCGAAGCCGGTGAATCCGTCGCCATCGTCGGCCCGTCTGGTTGTGGCAAAAGCACGCTGCTGAATCTCCTCGGCACGCTCGATACGCCGGACAGCGGCGAGATCACGCTCGATGGCGAATCGCTCACGAAAGGCACCGCGACGCATCTCGCGGACGTTCGCAGCCGGAAGATCGGCTTCATCTTCCAGCTTCATCACCTCATGCCGCAGTGCAGCGTGCTCGAAAACGTGCTTCTCCCCACGCTCGCCCTCGCCCATCCACCTGCCGATGCCCGCCAGCGTGCCGAAAGCCTCCTCGCGCAGGTCGGTTTGCAGGATCGCCTGACCTGGAAACCCGCCCAGCTCTCTGGTGGCGAACGACAACGCGTCGCCGTTGTGCGTGCCCTCATCAATCAACCGCGCCTCATCCTCGCCGATGAACCCACCGGTGCGCTCGACGAGAAAAACGCCGATTCGCTCACCAGCCTGCTTCTCGATCTGCAAAAGACCACCGGCACCACCTTGGTGATGGTCACCCATCATCCCGCCCAAGCCGCGAGGATGTCCCGCGTGCTCCAGATTCACGAGGGCCAGCTTCTCAGCTAATCGTCCTCCTACTCGAACTCGTCCTCGTCCTCGATTCTCCAGCCCCCATTTCAGTTTCCCATTCCTCCATCCTGCTCGGGACTTCGACGCGATTTCATCGAGGACGAGTTCGAGTAGGAGGACGAGGACGATCCACCGAAGCCCATGTCCCGCCTCTCCCTCATCCTCACCTCCGCACGCCACTACTGGCGCGGCCATCTCGGCCTGCTCTTCGGTGCCTTCCTGGCCTCCGCCATCCTCAGCGGCTCGCTCTTCGTCGGCGATAGCGTCCGCGCCAGCCTGCGACGCGTGGCGGCCTTCCGTCTCGGCCAAATCCAAAGTGGCGTACTCGGTGGTGACCGCTGGTTCACCGAAAAACTCGCCAGCGAATCGCAGAGCGTGCCCTTCATCTTCGCCACTGGTTCCGCCAGTGCAGGCACTGGCAATGTCCGCGTCAACAACGCTCAGATCCTCGGCGTGGATGACAGCTTTTGGTCGCTCAGCCCCAGCAGCAAAAAGATCGCTCTCGGCTCCAACGAGATCGCCATCAACGAACCGCTCGCCCGCAAGCTCAACGCCAAAACCGGCGATAGCCTTCTCCTGCGCCTCGAACGCCCCAGCGCCATCTCCCGCGATGCCCCGCTCTCCGGTTCCACGAATGAGCAAGTGACGCTCCGCCGCACCATCGCCGCCATTTTGCCGCCCGAGGACTTCGGCGCCTTCCAACTCATCGCCTCGCAGATCACGCCGGATACCGCGTTCGTGGCTTTGAGTGATCTTCAAAAGCAGATCGACATGGAAGAGCGAGTGAATGGCGTGCTCAGTGCCCGTACACCGCCTCTCCGAGGCGGCCCATCTGAGAAGCCGCCTGAGACAGGCGGTGTACAAGCTCTCGATCCCTCCAAACGCACCCTCGAAGACTTCGGCCTCAAGCTCACTCGTGTGTCGGGAGCCCAAAAAGAATGGGAAATCAGCACCAGCCGCGTCTTCCTCGATCCCATCCTCGCCGAAAAACTCCTCGCCACCCCGCAGGCCTACGGCGTGCTCACCTACCTCGTGAACGGCATCACCTCCGCGAAGGGCGGCACGCCTTACTCGATGATCACCGCGGCAGATCGGATGCAGAGGTCAGAAGTGAAAAGTGAGAAGTCAGAAGTGACGATAACCCAATGGCTCGCCGACGATCACAACCTCCAAGTCGGCGATGACCTCACCCTGAAATACTTCACCGTGGGCCTCGGGCGTGAATTGAAACAAGCGGACGCCATCTTCAAAGTATCCAAAATCCTGCCGATGACCGATCCCGAGGTCACGAAGGCTTGGACGCCCGAATTCCCCGGCGTCTCCGACGTGGACAACTGCCGCGATTGGGAACCCGGCATCCCGATGGACATGAAGGCCATCCGCGACAAAGACGAAAAGTATTGGGACGACTACAAAGGCACACCGAAAGGCTTCATCAGCCTCGCCGATGGTCAAAAGCTTTGGAACAACCGCTTCGGTGCCCACACCGCCATACGCTTCCCCGATTCGGGACAAGACGAAGCCACGCTGAAGCACGAGATCGTCTCCAAACTCCAGCTCAGCGACATCGGCCTCGTTCCACGAAACTTCAAAGCCGATGCCGATGCCGCCGCGAAAGGCAGCGTGGACTTCGGAGGCCTCTTCATCGGCCTCAGCCTGTTCCTCATCGCCGCCGCGCTCGTCTTCGCCGCGTTGCTCTTCTTGTTCACGCTGGAGCGTCGAGCCTCGCAAATCGGTCTCCTGCTCGCCATCGGTTGGACACCGAAGAACGTCCGCCGCGTGCTGCTGCTCGAAGCCGGTGTCATCGCCATCGTCGGCGTGCTCCTCGGCATCCTCGGTGGTCGTTTCTACACGCAGCTCGCCCTCGACGGCCTCTCCGGTGCCTGGAGCGGAGCCGCCAAAGGTCTTCCGCTCGTCTTTGAAGCCAGCCTCGTCACTCAAATCGCCGCCAGCCTCGGCACGCTGGTCGTGGTGCTGCTCACGCTCGGGTGGGCCAGCCGCAAACTCTTCACCACGCCCGCTCGCCATCTCATCGACGGCTCCATCACATCGAATAACTCACGTCTCACCTCTCACTCGCTCCTATCCGCCCATCTCACGCTGCTCATCGCCCTCGCCCTCATTCCCGCCGCGATGGCTTCCAGCGACCCGATGCCTGTCTCCGGCCTTTTCTTCGGCTCCGGCATGCTACTCATGATCGCAGGCCTGCTCTACCTCCGCCGCTGGATGCGGCGCGACAGCACCTCGCTGGCTCAAACCCTCACGCAGATCGGTCTGCGAAACATCTCGCGACGCACCTCGCGCAGCCTGGCCGTCATCGGCATGATGGCGGGCGGCATCTTCCTCGTCGTCGCCGTGAATGCCTTCCGCATGGATGCCACCGAAGCGGGCATCGGCGGCTTCGCGCTCATTGGCGAATCATCCTTGCCCGTTTACGAGGATTTGAACTCCAAAGCCGGTCGCGAGGCCTTCGCGCTGGATGAGGAACTTCTCGCCCAAACCACCCTCGTGCCCTTCCGCGTCCGCGAAGGCGATGACGCGAGCTGTTTGAACCTCAACCGGGCACAGAAGCCTCAACTCGTCGCCGTGGACTTCGCCAAGCTCGCGGATCGTTTTGCCTTCGCCTCCGGTTCCCTGCCCCAACAGCCACTCGAAGCCCTTGCCGATCAAGCCACCGCCATGTGGGGTCTCGGCAAAGGCGTGGGTGATACCATCGACTACACCGCCGCCGATGGCAGCACCTTCCAAGTGAAGCTCACCGGCCTGCTCGCGGGTTCGGTGCTGCAAGGCAAGGTCATCATCGGCGAGACCTCCTACCTCGCCAGATACCCCGATGCCGCCGGCTACCGCTTCTTCCTCATCGATTCCGACAAGCCGGAGCCAGTCAGCGCCCATCTCACGCGACAGCTTGAGCAGCGCGGCCTCGCCCTCGAACCCGCGAAGCAGCGCCTCGAAGCCTTCCTCGCCGTGCAAAACACCTACATCGGCATCTTCACCATCCTCGGTGGTCTCGGCGTGCTGCTCGGCACCGCCGGCCTCGGCGTGCTTGTTGCTCGTCATGTGCTGGAGCGACGCGGCGAGCTCGGCCTCATGCAGGCCCTCGGCTTCCGTTCCGGCGCTTTGCGCCGCCTCATCCTCGGTGAGCATGCCGCTCTGCTCCTCATCGGTGTGCTACTCGGCAGCCTCACCGCCGCCCTCGCCGTCTTCCCTGCTCTCCAACAAGGCGGCGGCGATCTCCCGCTCGGCTTCCTCGGTTCCTTGATCGGCGGCATTTTGCTCCTCGGCCTCCTCATCTGCCTCATCGCCACGGTTTTCGCCGTGCGTGGCAAATTGATTGAATCCATCCGGCGTGAGTAAGGGCCAAATACCCATCCTGACATGAGCCACCTGATCCCAGCACCCCAGCCCAGCGGCGGCGAGTTTCTGCTTTATCAGTCCGAGGACGGACGCACCAAGCTGGACGTGCGGCTGGTGGAGCACACGGTCTGGCTCAGCCAGAAACAGCTCACCGAGCTGTTTGGCAAGGCGAAGGGAACGATCAGCGAGTACATCAAGCACATCTTTGAGGATCAGGAGCTGGAGGAAGCTTCAGTTGTTCGGTTTTACCGAACAACTGCCGCCGACGGCAAAGCCTATGAGGTGGCGCACTACAATCTGGACCTGGTGCTGGCGCTCGGCTTCCGGGTAAAATCGCGCTGCAGCACAGGCTCGTGGCAGCCACCGACATTCCGCTTGCGTGCCCGGAGCTGTCCAAGCACCTTTAATCAGCTTGGAACCACATCATGGCCTCGAATCAAGACACCTCCAAAACGCTGAAGCCCTATGCGGAGGTCCGCAGGGGCTTCTCCGAAGCGCGGCGGCATCAGTGGCTGACGCAAGGAGCGGTGACGCTGGTGGCGATCCAGAAGATCCAACAGAGCCGGAAATACGCGCGCTCGCCCGTTTCAGCCATGAAACGGGCCTGATGCTGGAGACGGCGGCGGTGCGGCAACTGCTGGATGAAGCGCTGTTTGTAGGCCAAGGCATGGAACACCGGGTGGTGGCACCTCATGGATCAGCCTGCGTGCTCAAAGACTATGACCCAAGGCTGATCGATCTGGAGACCTTTGAGGTCTTCTACAAGCCGGCGGAACAGCTCTTCGACTACCTGACGGATCATTTGCTGGCGAACCACTTCTTTGGCGATGACATCCGTCTTTACGGCTTCCATCTCGTCGAATCTCATCTGCATGTGCTGCTTTCCCAGCCCTTCATCGCTGGGTGTCACCCGGACTGGGAAGAGATGGTGGCTCGGCTGGAGAATCAGGGCCTGATGCATGAGCGACAGGGCAGTCAGATGTCCCGATTCTGGGTGGATGGCGGCGAGGCTGGCCGGATTTTGGTGACGGATGTCCACGAGGACAATGTGATCGTGACCTCATCTGGAGCAGCCCACCCGATTGACGTCCATTTTTCCTTCCGCAGCCGGGACGCACGGCTCCTTGCTTTGCAAAAGCTCGGCCTGTGGCCATGAAATCCTCCGTGTTCTCATGGGGATGCTCGGCATCGACAAGACCAAGGACGTGATCGCCCAGGTGCGGCAGCAGATGAAGGCCATGGTCAAACCCGAGGACTACGAGAAGACCGCTACCCGCATTGAGGAACTCCGCTGGCAGAACAACACTCGGTTTGATCTCTGATCACGGGCTGAAGCCCGAACTACGAACGAAGAACCAAGAACAGCCCTTCACGGAATCCGCACGATGCCCGCGCCGACGGCGGTGGTCGCGGCACCGGTGGGGCGGGCGGAGCGGATGAGGACGGTGGGGATGTTCGCAGGCTGGTAGCCGCGACCGGCGAGATAGGCGGCCACGCCGCTGACGATGGCGGTGGCCTGCGAGGTGCCGCTGCCGATGACGAGCTTGTTGGAAGTGTAAGCGGAGACGATGCCCACGCCGGGAGCGACGAGTGAAAGGCCCTGGCCGGAATTGGAGAACCAGGCCTGCCTGCCGCTCGCATCCACCGCGCCCACGCTGACCACGCCGGGCAAAGCGGCGGGATACGACAGCATATTCGCCTGCTCATTGCCCGCTGCCGCGATGATCACCGCCCCCCGACTGATGGCATACGCGACGGCCTGATCGAGCACGGGCGAACCCTGCGTGGAGCCGAGGCTGATGTTGATGACCTTGGCCCCGGCATCCACCGCCTGAACGATGCCACTGGAGAGCAGCGAGGTATTGCTGGCCCCTTGTGGATCGGCCACGCGGACATCGAGGATCTTCGCCGCTGGTGCCACGCCGCTGACTTTTTCATCGGAACCGGTGATGAGTGAGGTCATCGCGGTTCCGTGACCATGAAACTCCTGCCCGTCGTTCACGAGGTCGAGATGCGTGATGGAGATGCCTTGCAGCGACGGATGATCCACCACGCCGCTGTCGAGCACCGCCACGGTCACACCCGCGCCCCAGCCGGTGCGGTTCACCGGTGCCCCGATGAAATCCAGGCCCTGCGATTGAAAAGGCTGCATCCCGCCTGCGTTCGCCGTGTCCTTGGAAGGCTGCTGCGGCAGGCCTGGAATGCGAGCGTTCCAATTGGCCCCGGCGTGCGTGTAATCCTGGGCATTGGCCGTTACCTCACGCTGAAGGTCCTGCACGTTTTTATAGCGAACCCGGGCGGTGAGCAGCTTCGGATCGATGCTGACAATGATGAGTCCTTCTTTGGCGGCGCGGGCTTTGAATGCCTCCAGGGCCGCTTCGTTCTTGAAGCTGAGCAAAGCCTCACCCGGCACCGCTTCGGGATGCTGGAGGTCTTCGAGGAGTTCCGCGGCGAGATCCCGATCTGCGGCGGATTCGGTCTTCGTCGGAGCTGTCGCCACGGCGGCCACTGCACCCGGCGAAGTCACGCGAGAGGCCTTTTTTGGTCGCCCGGTCACCAGCTCGGTCACGGGCACTTCCGGCCCCTGCATCTCTTTGACCATCCACCCGAGCGCCACCGCCATGACGGCAAAGGCGACGAGGCAGAGCGAGACAAGGTGGCGGCGGTTCATGCCCTAGTCTCCCGGTTGGCGAGCGATGTGGCAAGAATCATTTCTTCTTCAGCAGCCGCACGCGATGCGATTCGCTATCGCCGATGAAGACGGTGCCGTCGGCATCGCAGAAGACACCATGCGGGCGGGCCATTTTGCAACCGAGCGGATCGCCATCGGGGCCATCGCCCTTTTGATTGAGTCCGGCGATGAGTTCGAGGTTGCCCGTCTTCGCATTCACCATGCGGATGGAATGGCTTTCGCAGTCGGCGAGCCACGCGTTGCCTTCAGCGTCGATGGAAATGCCTTTCGGACCGCTGAGCGTGGCTTCCTTCGCCGGGCCGCCGTGGCCGGTGAAACCGCTTTTGCCGGTGCCGGCGATGTGGAAGATCTTCCCGGCCTTCAGGTCGAATTTGAAAACTTGATTCCCTTCCCGCGTGGCGAGCCATAGATTGCCCTGCTTATCAAAATCGAGCGAACGCGGCCCTTTGAGAGGCGTGCCGCTGATCGGCGAGCCATCAGGCGTCGGTCCCGCTTTGCCCACGCCGGCAAAGGTGCTGATCGTGCCGGTCTTCGTGTCGATCTTGCGGATGACGTGGTTGCCGATGTCGCAGACATACAAATCGCCCTCGGGGCCAAACTGGATGCTGTGCGGTTGCTTGAACTGCGCATCCTTCGCCAAGCCGCCGTCGCCGCTGTAGCCGGGTTTGCCGTTTCCGGCGATGGTCGTGATGATGTTCGTCTGCGAGTCGATCTTCCGCACCGCGTGATTGGTCATATCGACGATGTAAAGATCACCCTTCGCATCAAAACGCAGCTCGTGGGGCAGATTGAAAGTGGCCTGCAAAGCGGAGCCGCCATCGCCGCTGTAGCCTTTGGCTCCCGTGCCTGCGATGGTGCTGATGGTGCCATCCGGTGCCACGCGGCGGATGCGCTGACCGGTGTATTCGCAGAACCAGATCGCCCCGTCCGGCCCACGCACCACGCCGAAGGGATTGTCGATGGTGGCCTTCGTCGCCGGACCGCCATCGCCTTCTCCGCCTTTGACACCGGTCCCGGCAAAGGTCGAGATGGTCCAGTCAGCGGCTTGGAGCAAGGAGCATGGGGCAAGAAGCAGGGCGAGGAGCGTGGAGCGGAGTTTCATGGTGGCTTTTAAAACGAGATGGCTAGGATCATTCATAAATCGTAAATCAAAAATTAAAATGTCCGCTCTCCTCGCCGTCCACCGCATCACGAAGAAATTCCCTGGCGTCACCGCGCTGAAGGACGTGTCCTTTGACCTCCGGGCGGGCGAGATCCATGCGCTCTGCGGCGAGAACGGTGCTGGCAAAAGCACGCTCATCAAGCTGCTCTCCGGCATCCATCCGCACGGCAGCTACGAGGGCCGCTTCGAGGTGAATGGCGCGGAAGCACGCTTCACCGGCATCGGTGATGCGGCGAAGGCGGGCATCGCGGTCATTTATCAGGAACTGGCGCTCGTGGAGGAGATGACGGTGGCAGAAAACATCTTCCTCGGCTGTGAACCGCGACGCTGGGGCGGCTTCATCGACTGGCCGCACATTCATCGCGAGGCCCGCACCTTGCTGGAGCGCTTCAAAGTGAACCTCGATCCCGCCGCGCAAGTTTCCTCCCTCGGCGTGGGGCAGAAGCAACTCGTCGAAATCGTGAAGGCGCTGGCCAAGGACAGCCGCATCCTCATTCTCGACGAACCCACCGCCGCGCTCGCCGAGCACGAAGTTCTGATCCTGCTCGATATTCTCCGCGACCTCCGCCAGCGCGGCATCGCCTGCGTTTACATCTCTCACAAGCTCGACGAGGTCTTCGGCATCGCCGACCGCATCACGGTGCTACGAGATGGCAGCACGGTGGGCACTCAAGAGGCCAAAAACACCAACAAAGCCGAGGTTATCCGCCTCATGGTCGGTCGCGAGATTGGCGATCTCTTCCCGCGACGTGCCTCCCAGCCCGGAGAGACCTTGCTGAAGGTGCAAAACCTCACCGTGGCCGAAAACGATGGCTCGACCCGGTTGCATGGCATCTCGCTCGAACTTCGCGCCGGTGAGGTGCTCGGCATTGGCGGCCTCATGGGGGCGGGCCGCACGGAGCTCCTCATGCATCTTTTTGGTGCCTGGGGACGTCGTCAGGCCGGTGATGTCACGCTCCAGGGCGATGCGTTGAAAAACAACACGCCGCAGCAGAGCATCGAACGCGGCATAGTCCTCGCCAGCGAGGACCGGCGACGCTACGGCCTCGTGCTGGAGCATGAAATTGGCTTCAATCTCTCGCTCTCCTCTTTGAAGAACATTTGCACTGGCGGCTTCATCCGCCGCAGCGACGAGACCACTCGCAACCAAGCCATCTTTGGCGATCTGCGCATCAAAGCCACCGGCCTCGATGCCATCGCGGGTCGTCTCTCTGGCGGCAACCAGCAAAAAATCGTGCTTGGCAAAGCCCTGCTGACCGAGCCGAGCGTCATCCTGCTCGATGAACCCACACGCGGCATCGATGTGGGCGCGAAGATCGAAATCTACGAGATCATCAACCAGCTCACCGCCGCCGGAAAAGCCGTGCTGCTCGTCTCAAGCGAGCTGCCGGAGCTCATCGGCATGAGCGACCGCATCCTCATGCTTCGTGAAGGCCGCATCGGTGGTGAATTCACCCGCGAGGAAGCCACACAGGAAAAGCTGATGCACGTGGCGATGACCGCGTGATCACAGCAGCGCACGATACGGCGCAATGACCTCCGCACCGATCGCCGCACGAGCTTTGATCGCGATCCGCAGCGGCCCAGACGGGGTGGCATGCGTGAACACACTCAGCACCTCATCACCGGAAAGCGGATGGTGCGAGACCTCTCCCACTTGTTGGATGGCAACGGCACTCGAAACACGAACTGCCTTCAGCGCCATCAGGGTCGAAAGAATGAGGCCAGGTTTCGGATTGTTGTTCCAAAGAACTTCGCCATCCGCATCGAGGATGAGGAGTTTGGACTCCTCAGGCAGCCTGGCCAGCACCCGTTTCGCGAAGGCCACCAGCCGCGTCTCCGGGCTTTCGATCACTGGCGCGGGAGCTTCCGGCACGGGCAGCGTATGACTGAGGATGCCCGCCTCCGCTGCCCGATGCCGGATGAGCTTCAACCGCTCGCGGATGCGGTCCAGCGGAGGTGCCATCTCCGCTTCCGCCATCGGCGCAGGCTCCACCACTGGCTCAGGCACGGTTTGGACCTCCTCGGCGACCGTTGGGAGTTCAGGAAACTCATCCGCCCTGGGTGACGCTCCCGGCTTCACCGGCTCTTCATCCTCAAAAAAGGACAAGGGGCCATCGTCCTCGTCTGGGAGCGTCTCCAGCTCGGGAGCGTCCATCTCGGCTTCGACCGGCAGCGGTGCCTCCAAACGCCCCAACAGCGCTTGAAGATGCGTTTCATCAATCCAGGAGACTCGCATGCTCATCGTGTTTCTCGCGTTGTTTGGCCAGGCCGGTGCGCTGTTCGAGCTCGGCGGCGATTTGATCAAAGATAAGCGCCTCAGGCGGTGGATTGCGTTTCGTCAGCGCCACCGGCACGCCGAGGGCGCTCGCATCCAGGAAGGAAGGCAGCCGCGGAATGCTCTGCTGAAACATCAAATGCGCCGGCAGCATTTCCCGCAGCTCACGAGCCACACGAAGGCTCATCTCATGCTCCCGCATCACCATCGTGAGCAGAATGCCTGCGACTTTCACGCCTGCGCCTTCCGCCCGGTAGCGAGCCAACGTCTCTAGCATGTGCGGCACGCTGCGAATGGCCAGCGGCTCCGCCTGCTGCGGCAGCACCACATAGTCACAGGCCTTCACAATCGTCTCCGTCATGCCCATCAACCCTGCCGCCGTATCAAATAGCACGCAATCCACCCCGCGCAGCTCCGCCGCCCGCAGCAGATCGGCGATGCGCCCTGGAGCCTCATGCCCCATCGTCACCGCATTGGCACTCGCATCGGAAAGCCCGGCCGGCATCACCTCCAGCTCCGGCAGCCGCGTCGTGATCACGAGATGCGGCAGTTCCCCGCGATGCAGCAGAAACTCATAAAACCCTTCGCGACTCTTCGCGCTCTTCGCCAGCGACAGCCCCACCCCTCCCTGCGGATCGGTATCCACCAGCAGCACCCGCCATCCCCGGCGGGCGAGCGAATAGGCGAGGTTAATGCAGAGCGTGGTTTTCCCCACGCCCCCTTTCTGACTGGCTGTTGAAATGGCGATCACACCGCGAGACTAGAGCGTGATCGCCCGCTGGCAATGCTGCGTGACGGAAGAATCGTTTTCGATGGTTGACGTCGTGCGAATGCATCCGCTACAAGATTCTTATCCCTATGGCTTCCTCATCTCCCGCCTGCCTATCCCTGCTATTGCTGCTACCGCTGGCCTCTTGTGACAAGGCGGACAACCTCCGCGCCCAGCAGGCCACCCTGCAAACAAAACGTGCCGCTGTGATGGACCAGATGAAGCAAATCGACGCTCAACTCCGCACGCTAGGTCCGCATGGCATGGCTTCCGTCGGCCCGACTCAAAAGCAGGCTGAGGAGATGCAATTGCAGTCCATCGCCCTGGAAAACACCGCCAAGGATGCCATTCGTAAATGGGGAGCACTTGAAAAAACCACCTCATCTTTGCAAGTCCGCGCCGATGCCTGGAAGGCCAAGCACCTGAAATAACTCCCCTGTTCATTTTTACTCACCATGGACGCCCCCAAAGTCTGGACACCTCTCATCCTGCTCGCCATCCTCATCGGCGGCACCTTTCTTTATCGCCATCTCGATCTCGTGGACCGTGCGAATGAAGCCTACATCACCACACGAGATGCTCTTCACACAGCTGAGGAGTCACTCCGCGTCCGTCAGACGCAGTGGGACGGCATCAGCAAGGCCGTGGGCGAAGCCCGTGCGAAACTGGCGACTGCCACCGAAAAGCATGCCAAGGCCGCCACGACAAATGCCGAAGCGGATAAACTTCAACGTAAGGTGGAGAGCGAGCTGAACTACCTGATCAATTCCTTCGCTGGCTCGGTCGAGAAAGTGCGCAGCGACGCGCTAGGCACCAGACTCCCCTCCCTAGTGCTAACAGACGGGAAAACGCTCACGAATGCCCAGTTCAAGAAGATCGACGACAGTGGCATCTCCTTCATCCATGACGGCGGCTTTGGTACCGTGCCGGTCAACAACCTGCCAAACCATATCGTGGAGCAGTTCGACATCGGCCCGAGCTCCATCATCAACAAGGCACGCGAGATCAAGGCCGAGGCAGCCCGCACGCCCACCGCTGACAAAACAGAGGTCAAACCATCTCCCACAGCCGTCACTGCGATGCCTGAACCCGCACCAGTTTCCGCGCCCCCAAAGGCAGGCAGCAGTGTGGATTTGGAAAAGCTAAAGAAGATCCAAATCAAAATGGCCACCGTGGAAGCTCAGATCAAAGCTGTGGCTGCCAATAAAGAGAACTGGGAGACGGCGGCCACTCGTGCAGCTGAGATGGCCCTGGAGGCCAACTACCGCGGCACACCTACTTCCAGGCACCGCGCCGACGAGGCGAATGCCCGCTTGCAGATCAATCTCTGCGTCCAACAGACCGCCCAACTCGAAGGCGAACTCGGTCGGCTCCGCGTCGAAGAGTCAGCTTTGAATCGCACGGTCAACTGATCACCACCCGCGCATCCAGCGCCATCACGCCGGAGGGAGTGGCGAGGAGAGGGTTGATGTCGATCTCCATAAGGCGGGGATCGGCGGTGGCGAGGCGGGCGAAGTGGATGAGGGCTTGCTCCAGCGCGGCGAAATCGATGGCGGGTGCTCCGCGGATGCCCTGGAGGACGCGGAAGATCTTCGTGCGGTGCATCCAGAGGCGGGCGAGGGCTTCGTTGATGGGCGGGAGGGCCAGAGCGTGGTCGCGCAGCACCTCGACGAGAGTGCCGCCGGCTCCGAAAAGCAGCACAGGACCGAACTGCGGATCACGCGTCATGCCGAGAATGAGCTCGATGTCTTTCTCACGGATCATCGGCTGCACGGTGACTCCAGCGAAAGCCTCCGCGCCGTGCTTTTGTGTGGCTCCTTGCTGAATCGCCTGCCTGGCGCTGCGCACGGCGTCGGCATCGCGGAGGTGGAGCTGCACGCCGCCGCAGTCGCTTTTGTGCGTGATGGTGGGCGAGAGCAGTTTCAGCACGACTGGATAGCCGATTTCATCCGCAGCGCAGGCAGCGTCGTTTTCGCTCAAAGCCTCGCGAGTGGGCACCACGGGGATGCCGGCGGCTTGGAGGAGGTTTTTAGCCTGCACCTCGCTGAGGAGGCCGGAGACCTTCGGAAGGCCGATGACAAGGTGGTGGCCGTTTTCGGCTTTCAACGCGGCCTGGGTATCGCGGAGCCAATCGAGCCATTCGCGGTGCTCGTGCATGCGCACAAAGGCCTGCGCCGCTTCATCGGGGTAGTCGTAGGTGGGAAGGCGGGCGGCATTGAGGATGGCGCGGCCTTCTTGCACACTTTGAGCGCCCATCTTTGCGCCGCTCAACACGTTGCAAGAGCGCAGCATCGCCGCACCAGGACTGTTGCGCAGATCATCGTCGCCAAATACTGCGATCATCTGCCGCTCTACCGGCAGGAGCAGATCTACGCCACGCGGCACGACATCGCCATCCCACGCCAAAGCATGGCACGCTGGCTCGGACCTGCCGCCGATTGGTTGCGCCCGATTTATGAGCACATCCACACCGGCGTCATGGCCGGAGGGTATGTGCAGATCGACGAGACCCCGGTGGAGTATCTGAGTCCCGGTAACGGGCAAACCAGACAAGGCTACCTCTGGGCCTGCAAACGCCCTGGAGCTGACGTCAGCTTCACCTGGGCCACCACTCGCGCCGCGCGATTTTTGGACCGCATCATCCCCGCTGATTTTACCGGAACCGTGCAGTGCGATGGCTACGCCGCCTATCCCTCATTCGCCTATCGCAGCAAAGGCCGTATCACCCTGGCCGCCTGCTGGGTCCATGCGCGGCGCAAGTTCGTTAAGGTCGACGAAAGCGCACCGCAACAATCCGGATGGATGCTATTGCAGATCCAGCATCTCTACCGCCTGGAAAAAAACTGCGCCAGACCAAAGCCGGAGCGCAGCAAAGACAATCTGTGCGAGCCAGCCATAGCCGCATGATCACCGAGCGCATCCACCGAGCGCTCAGCCGGATCAAACTCAAAAGACAACAACTGCCCCGGAGCGCCATGGGCGGTGGCATTGACTACACTCTGACGATGTGGCCATGCTGCTCGTCTATCTAGAAGACGGCCGAGTCGAGATCGACAATAACCCCGTCGAGAACGCCATCCGCCCCACCGCCATCGGTAAGAAAAATTGCATTCGGCTCTGCTGTCAGGCTTCGCATGGAAGATGCCGCTATCGCGGCAGGGAAGTAGCTGTTCATCGGCGAAGCCGAAGCCGGGCAACGCAGCGTCATCCTGATCACGATCATCGAAGCGTGCCGCAGTCGAGGAATCGACCCGCAAACCTACTTGCGGGAAGTCCTCGCCCGCCTGCCGACGTTGACCAACCGGCAGATTGTGGTGGTGACACCCAAAGCTTGGTCCAAGGCGCAACAAAACGACCATCAGCGGAAAGCGGCGTAGCTGTCCCCATCAAAACACAACTTCAGATCAGAGGTGCTTGGCGAACCGCTAAGCTTCTTTCAGCAAACGAAGTGCCGAAGCTGGGGCAAGCGGTAGGAATGGGTAAAAACAAGACGCCCCGCGTCTCTTTCGAGGCGCGGGGCGATTTAATCTGGCAACGTCCTACTTTCGCGGGGCCTATCGCCCAACTATCATCGGCGCAACAGCGTTTCACTTCCGTGTTCGGAATGGGAACGGGTGGGACCACTGTGCCA
>CANGYJ010000016.1 GCA_947458455.1 Verrucomicrobiaceae bacterium
GAGCTAAAGGCGGCCAGCTCCTCAACACGCCTCACCCCATGCACAAAACTACGCTTCTACTCTCCCTCGTTCTGGCCTTCGCCAGCCTGAACAGCTGCACCACCGCCCAGAACGAAAACGAAGCCGCTCTTGATGCGTCGATGAACGAGTAGGCTCAATTGGAAAACGATCTCGCGCTTGATGAGGCCATGGATGAGCAGGCTGCCCTCGAGCGCTCGCTCAGCCGTCGCTAAGCTTCCCCCTTCCCCATGACTCTGCGCGAACCTGAAATCGTCGAACTGCCCACACCCACTGGCCCGATGCGCACGATGGTGCTGCGTCCGGCGGCAGCGGGGCGATATCCGGGGCTGCTGTTTCACTCGGAGATTTTTCAGATCACCGGCCCCATCCATCGCACCGCGGCGTTTCTCGCAGGGCACGGCTTTGTCGTGGCCCTGCCGGAGATCTACCATGAGTATCTGCCCGCAGGCACGGTGCTCGCTTATGATCAAGCCGGTTCCGATGTCGGCAATCGGTTGAAGACCGAGAAGCCCGTGGCGGCCTACGACGCGGACAATCGCGCGTTGCTGGACTTCTTGAAGCAGCACGAGGCCTGCACCGGTCGCCTCGGGTCATTCGGACCGTGCATCGGCGGTCATCTCACCTACCGCGCGGCCTTGCAGCCGGATGTCGGTGCTGCGGCCTGCTTTTATCCGACGGATCTGCACAAGCGCAGCCTCGGCGCAGGCATGAACGACGACTCGCTCGCCCGCGCGGCGGAGATTCGGGGCGAGTTGATGCTCGTGTTTGGTCGCCAAGACCCGCACGTGCCCGTCGAAGGTCGCGAGCTGATCTACAAGACGCTCACCGCCGCCGGTGTGAACTTCAGCTGGCACGAGGTGAATGCCGCCCACGCCTTCCTCCGCGATGAAGGCCTCCGCTACGACGCCGAACTCGCCCGCCAGATGCTTGGGATGACCGTGGACTTCTTTCGACGGGTGCTTTCTTGAACCTGCTGACAGCTCAAAGGTTCACCCTCATTTTGCGTCGGGCAGATGCACTTTGAATTCGTCTTCTAGGCGACCGCTGAACTTCCAGACGCCATCGATCTTCACCAGATCGTCCACCCCGAGCGTGATCTTTGTCGCGTCGGTCGTGGTGAGATGGATTTCGACATCGCCAAAAACGGGCTGATCCGCCGGAGCATCGTCATCCACATCGAGTTCGATTTGATCCAGCTTCAGCCCATCCAGCGGGCCAAAGTGCTTGGGCAGCAGCGTGCGCAGTTGCGCGGCACGTTTCAGAGTCGTTTCCAAGTCCCGGGTCTGGCGCTTGAGCTCGCGTTCCTGTTCCTTCTCCGCATTGAAAGGCTCGGACGAGGTGGCAGCCTCACGCTGCTTTTCCGCCACGCGTGCCTTTGCCAAGGTCTCCGGCGTATGCCAGCAGGCGCTGAGCGCGGCGTCATCATTCGTCTTCAGCGCAGCGACCATTTTTTCCACCAAGGCCTGCACCTCCGTCGGCACGGGCACGTCTTCGGCAGGCAGCAGCGGCGTGATCGCCAAGGAGGCCAGAACAAGAAAGGAGCGGAGGAAAAGCGCGATTTTCATCGGCCCCATGCAGAGCTTGCAGCCCTTCGAAGTCAAGCCGCAGGCCTGTGACAGTCATGGCACCGTGAGAAGCGATTCTGTGGCTAAACGAGGTTTCCCTATGGTGACCGAGCTTCACCTGAGTTTCGACTAACGAACGCTCATCAGACTCTGAACCCAAACCTGATTCATCAAAGGCCTATCTGCGTCGTATCATCGGTTAAAGCTTCATTCTGCCCCGAGTTTCAAAACCACAGTCTAATTGCCAGAGGCCTCCTTCAATCCCACACATACCGCTCGTCCCATTCGATGTGGTGGGCTTGGAGGAAGCGGCGGTCTTCATCTTGGAAGGTGTGTTTGGCGTGGTGCTCCTCCTGGTTGGCGATGTAGGCGCGGACGTCGTCGGTTTTGGATTCGCTGACGGAGAAGACGCCGTAGCCGGACTGCCAGTGGAATTTGGCGAGCATGGGATCGCGCTGGGCCTGGTCGATGAGCCAGACGGTGGAGGCGCGTTTCATTTCCTTCACCCAATCCGCCACGGTGATCGTGCGGGCGAGGCGCATGAGGATGTGAACGTGATCCGCCACACCGCCGACGATCAGCGTCGGGCAATCGAGTCGCGCCGAGATGCCGCCGAGGTAGCGATGGAGTTCGTCGCGCAGGAGTTTGTCGGTGAGGAAGGCAAAACGATCCTTCGTGGACCACACCGCGTGAATGAGGACGTTCGCGAGGGATTGGGGCATGGCGTGAAGCGTAGGGGAAAGGGAGGAAAGCCGTCAACGGTCAAGTGGGTCAAGAAAGGTCAAAAAGACCCCGATGACGTTGATGCACGATGACCGGTGATTGGAACGCCACGCAGTCCCGCCTTGTAGGTTTTCGCCCCCATCGGCCATCGAACCGCGAAGCGGTTCCATCATGCAGCCCAGGTGTGGACGCGAAGCGGCCTCTCCTGGGACATGCGGGCCGCACGCCCCGATTCGACATTTGGACCACAACGTGGTCCCGTCATGCAGCCCATGGGTGCCGAGCCTTGGCGAGGCTCCCTTGGGTTTCGCAAGCCCGCGATTCCCGTCGCATTGAACCGCAACGCGGTTCCGTCATGCAGCCCAAGGGTGCCGAGCCTTGGCGAGGCTCCCTTGGGGTTCGCGGGCCACACCACCCCCATCCTGTTCCCGGACCGCAACGCGGTCCCGTCAGGTGGCGAGGCGTGGGCGTAGCGACGTTCGCGTGACGGAACCTCGATGAGGTTCGTGATCCGGCGGGAGTCGTGGGTGGCGCGGTTCCCAGGAGAGCGCTCGCTGGCGCTCGGCACTCCTGGGCTGCATGATGAAAGCCCGTTGGGCTTAATCAAACCTCGCCGATGATCCAACGAACGATTTCCTCGACCTCGGCAGGGTTAGTTATGAACCATTCAGTTCCGGGCGAAGCAGCACCTTTCCCCCGCAAGACGAGGATATAATGCAATGCCTTCTCCAAAGGATATGCCTGATCTGTCTTGATGATCAAAGCCACCTTTGGCGCTTCCGGCATTGCAGTGGCACCTTGGGACAATATCCGAACTATAGGGTCGCGTTCGCTCATTCCAACCTTGCAGGGCCAAACCTTTTCACCCTTTGTTTCCGCAGAAGATCGGTAAGTCGGATAATAGTAAACATAAACACTGTCTTTGCCGACTCCCATCACCTTGTCAGCGGCGGATTGAGGTGCTGATTCTTGCAATTCTTCATCCTCATCTACCACTGATTCAGAAATCGAATCTGCGGCAGATGCCACAGCATCCAATTCGCCAGGTTCGCCAGTTAAGCTCCAATACCCGAATTGAGGATTCGATGCTGAGCCTGCTTCTTTGAGGCGTGACAAAGCCTTTTTGATCGTCGCAGTCGGATTGCTCGAAGCATCGGCATCTCCGCCACGGCTGCGATGCAATTGAACGACCTGATCGACAATATCTTGTCGATGAGCCGTCTTTCCGCTGAACAGTTCCAAGATCAAACGTATGGCAGTTGCCGGTGTAAGCGGCAGACCTTGGTATCCAGGATCGTTCATAAAAATGCCAAGCTCCTTTCGATCACTTCGCCAGCCTCACCAGCAGATCCTTGCTCTCGACGCTTTCGCCGATTTTGATGCAGATCTCGCTGACGGTGCCGGCACCGGGTGAGGCGACGGCGGCGAACATCTTCATGGCCTCCAGAGTGAGCAGGGTTTCGCCTTCCTTCACTTTTTGACCGACGCTGACGGCGATGCTGGCGACCATGCCGGGCATGGGGGCACCGACTTGAGTGGCGTCGGCGGGATCGGCCTTGGTTTTGGTGACGGCGTTTTTGGCGAGCAGCTTGTTGGTGACCGTCGTATGGCGTGGGTAGCCGTTGAGCTCGAAGATGGCGGTCTGCTGACCGTTGGCGTCGGCCTCGGTCATGTTGAGGAGGCGGACGAAGAGGGTTTTGCCTTCTTCGAGGCTGATGTGGATCTCTTCTTTGTCCTGGAGGCCGTAGTAATACGCGGGCGTGGGCAGGGCGGCGACGTCGCCGTAGGTCTTGCGGAAGTCGGCGAACTTCAGGAAGACATCGGGATACATGAGGTAGCTCCACACATCGTCTTCGGTGGGCTTCTTCTTGAGCTTCTGCTCCAGCTCGGCGCGGACGTCGGCGAGGTTGATCTTGGCGGCGTGGGTGCCGGGGCGGCCTTTGATGCGCTTGCCACCTTTGCCGACGATGGCATCGGCGAGCTTGTTCCACTTTTTGCGGCTGTCGGCGGCCTTGTTGGCCTCCATGCCGTAGAAGGGCTCGCCGAGCCAGCCTTCGAACATGCTGGTGACGTCCTTGCTCCACTTCGTGCCGGTGAGGTTGAAGATGTCGGTGGGCTTCACGCCACGGGCGACGCACTCGATGGCGAGATCACCGACGACTTTGCTCGATGGCGTGACCTTGACGATGTCGCCGCAGAGCTGGTTCACCTCGGCGTAAGCGTGGGCGATCTCCGGCCAGCGTGGGCCGAGGCCCATGCCGATGGCTTGCTCTTTGAGATTGGTGTATTGGCCGCCGGGCATCTCGTGGAGATAGACCTCGGCGGTGCCGTAGGGTTCGGCGGTGTCGAAAGGCTTGTAGAAAGCGCGGACGGCAGCCCAGTAGTCGCTGAATTCCTGCAGCGCCTCGCTGTCGAGGCCGGTATCGCGCGGCGTGTTTTGCAAAGCGGCGACGATGGAGTTCAGGTTTGGCTGCGAAGTGCCGCCGGACATGGAGCCGATGGCGGCATCGACCGCATCGACGCCAGCGATGGCGGCTTCGAGATAGCTGGAGGCGTTCACGCCGCTGGTGTCATGCGTGTGGAAGTGAATCGGGATGCCGACTTCATCTTTGAGTGCCTTCACGAGCTTCTTCGCCGCAAACGGCCGCACAAGTCCGGCCATGTCTTTGATGCAAAGCATGTGCGCCCCCATCTTCTCCAACTCCTTGGCGAGGCGGACGTAGTATTGGAGATCATACTTGTCGCGTTTCGGATCCAGGATGTCGCCCGTGTAGCAGAGGGTGCCTTCGCAGATGCTGGTGGTGTCTTCACGCACGGCCTGCATGGCGGCGGTGAGGTTTGGCAGGTAATTGAGCGAGTCAAAGATGCGGAAGATGTCCATGCCGTTCTCGGAGGCATGTTTGATGAAGCCCTTCACCACATTGTCCGGGTAGTTCGTGTAGCCGACGGCGTTCGAACCACGGAAGAGCATCTGGAGCAGGATGTTTGGCACCTTGGCGCGGATCTGGCGCAGACGCTCCCACGGATCTTCGCGGAGGAAGCGCATGCTCACGTCAAAGGTGGCACCGCCCCACATTTCGAGGGAGAAAAGGTTCGGCGTGCGACGTGCCACGGCATCGGCCACGGCCAGCATGTCAAAGGTGCGCATGCGAGTGGCGAGCAGCGACTGATGCGCATCACGCATGGTCGTGTCGGTGATGAGTAGGCGCTTCTGCTTGGCGACCCAGTCTTTGCAGAACTTCTCTGGCCCCATCTCCGTGAGCAGTTGCTTGGTGCCTTTGGCAGGCTCGGCGCGATGATCGCTCTTCGGAATGGGCGGTGCAGTGAAGGCCTTGTCGATTTTGTGGCCTTTCGCATGCGGATTGCCGTTCACGATGGTGTCGGCAAGGTAGCTGAGCAGCTTCGACGCACGGTCTTTGCGAGCGACGAACTTGAGCAAATCCGGGTTGTTATCGATGAAGCGCGTCGTGGCCTGACCCGCCATGAACTCGGGGTGATGCACCACGTTCATGAGGAACGGGATGTTCGTCTTCACGCCACGGATACGGAACTCACGCAGGCCGCGATCCATGCGGTCGAGCGCCTGCTGATAGGTGCGGGCAAAGACGGTCATCTTCACCAGCATCGAGTCGTAATACGGCGTGATGACCGCGTTCGTGGCACCGAGAGCGCCATCGAGTCGGATGCCGAAGCCACCGGCGCTGCGGTAGGTCAAAATTTTGCCAAAGTCAGGCGTGAAGCCGTTTTCCGGGTCTTCCGTGGTAATGCGGCACTGAATCGCGAAACCACTCTTCTCGATCTTGTCCTGCGCAGGCAGCGCCAGAGGCTCCGCGTGCATCGCATGGCCCTGAGCGATCAAAATCTGGCTGCGCACGATGTCGATGCCGGTGATCTCTTCGGTCACGGTGTGCTCCACCTGAATACGTGGATTCATTTCAATGAAATACCATTCACCCGATTCGTGATCGACAAGGAACTCGACGGTGCCTGCGTGCGTGTAGTTCACTTCACGCGCTAGTTTGACCGCCGCATCGCAAAGACCATCAATGATCTCCTGCTTCACGCCATAGCTCGGCGCCTGCTCGATGACCTTCTGGTGACGACGCTGCACCGAGCAGTCGCGTTCATGCAAATGCAGGACCGTGCCGTGTTTATCAGCCAAAATCTGCACTTCGATGTGCTTGGCCTTCCCGACGAATTTTTCGAGGAAGACGGCTCCATTGCCAAAAGCACGCTCCGCCTCGGTTTGCGCCTCATCGAGCAGTTTTTCGAGGTCTTTGGCCTCACGCACGATGCGCATGCCGCGACCACCACCCCCGAAGGCTGCCTTGATGATCAGCGGGAAGCCGATCTTCTTCGCCGCCGCGATGGCTTCCTTGCGATCACTCACCGGCTCATCCGTGCCTTCGAGGATCGGCACCTTGATTCGGCGTGCGACTTCGCGTGCCGCCGTTTTATCGCCCATCATGTCGAGGATCTTCGCCTCAGGACCGACAAAGATGATCCCCGCATCCGCACAAGCCTGCGCAAACTTGGGATTCTCGCTCAGGAAGCCGTAACCGGGATGGATGGCGTCCACGCCCTTCTCCTTCGCCAGCGTGACGATGCCTTCGATGTCGAGATAGGCACCGAGCGGCCCCTTGTCCTTGTTCAGCTCATACGCCTCATCCGCCTTGAAGCGATGCGGGCAAAAGCGGTCCTCCTGCGCATAAATGCCGACGGTTTTCAGTCCGAGTTCCGTCGCCGCCCGCATCACGCGAATGGCGATTTCAGAGCGGTTCGCGACCATCAATTTTCGGATCGGGCGAATGGCGGAGCCGGAAATGCGAAAGGCGGTGTCAGCAGGAGTCTTGGGCATGGTAGTAGGTTGGGGAAAAAGCGGCGCACACTCCCGTGAAAAGCCCCGGAGGCAAGGTGGAGAATGCAAATTGGCGGGAGCAATGCCCCATTTGTCTTCGCCTCACCTCTTCGGGAGAGATTGGATGCCTCAGACCTCGCTCAAAAGCAGTTTCACCGTCGCAGGCACATCGGCAAAGGACTCGATGGTGCGCCAGGGATTGAGCTCGGCGAGCTGCCCAGCGGAGTAGTCGCCGGTGGCGACGGCGAGGCATCTGGCACCACAGGCAGCTGCGCAGCGAATGTCCTTTGGGGTATCACCGATGATGATGATTTCGGCCGGGGCATAGGTCGTGCCCGTGGCCGCCTGCATGCGCTGGGTGGCGATGGGGCCGAGTTGGTTGCGGTCGTGGTGATCGCAGCCGAATCCGCCATCGAGGAAGCGGTCAAAAATGCCGTGATGGCCGAGCTTGATGGCGGCACCACGGCGAACATTGCCGGTGAGCAGGCCGAGATGCGCGTCTTTCTCCTGACGCAGGCCATTGAGGAGGTCCACCACGCCGGGAAGCATGAAACCGCTGAAGTCCGCTGCCTGTAGCCGCCGAGTCAGGTGAGTGAGATACAGATCGAGAAAGCCAAAAACGGCCTCGCGATCAGGCTCGCGACCTAAATGACCAAAGACATCCATGGCGATGGCGGGATCGGTGGAGCCAGCTAGCTGGAGCGAGGGCAATTGCGTCCGCGAAACGCCAAAATACTCCTCCGCCGCATCGAGAATGGCCGAGCCGCCCGCGCCATGGCTATCGATGAGCGTGCCGTCGATGTCGAAGAGGAGGAGTTTAGGCATGTGGCCGAGTGCGGAGGGAGATCAATGCGGCTTGGCGGCACCAGCGGCAGGTGCATGCGTGGCGGTGCCGGTGTTCGACGGGGCAAATTTGGCCACGAGGAAGGCTCCACAGGCGGCCATGACACAGCCGAGGATGAATGGCAGCGGGAGTTTGGACCAGCCGCCTTCCGGTGGATGAACGATCATAGCCGTGATGGTGTTGATAACCGGGGCACCGGCGAAAACGATGGGCATCACCGCGGCCGCAGCGGCCACACCGAAGCCTCCGCCACCTTTGATAATGGGTGAAGCGGCGGCACCGAGGGCGAGGACGAGCGTGAGAGCACCGAGAGCTCCGGCGATGCCCGCGATGAGGCTGAGCGGGATGCCGCTGCCGGTATCTCCCGTGAAGCTCATGCTGGAGCCACGCAATTTCAATACGAGGGCGGCGACGACGCCGATGATGGCGTAGGCGATGCAGACGAAAAGGAAAGCTTTCAGGCCCGCATGCGGGGTCTCAGGCCCCATGGGCATTTTGGAGCGGGCAGCATGCAGGATGACGCCATAGACGCCCCAGGACAAAACGGTGAGAAGGGCATAGACAAGCCAGGTGGACATGATCTTGGATTTGGGTTGGGAGTTCACGAGAGAGGAGGTGGAGCGGATCTCTTTGGCGAGGAAGGCAGCAGGGTCAAGGCGGGCGGGCACAGGCTTCCAAGAAGACCAGGGCTTACGCACCAAAATGATCAGGATGAGAGGTTATCGGAGGTCAAAAACGTGCGTTGGATCTTCGTTTTCAACGCGAATGAAAAACGAATAACGATCCGAATGACCACGAATGACGCGATTCGGTGCATTTGTGGCTATTCGGCTCGTCATTCGGCTCGTCATTCGGCTCGTCATTCGGCTCGGATTCGCGTTCGAAACCAACACAACTTCATTTCACACGATCACCCTTCACCCCTCCAGCCTCAAGGCTCCCGCCAGGAGACGATGTTATGCGCCGTGCGTGGCTGGCCATCTTTGCCACAACTGTAGATGGCGATGTCCAGCGCCAAAAACTCCGGCGCGCGCTTTCCCGCCGGTTGAGCGATGTTTGGATCGCTGTTCTGGGCATCGGGGTTCTTCACTTGGTGATTGCCATCCACATCGAGCAGGACGCGGAAGGGATTTCCCCACCTATCCCCGAATCGTGAAGGACGCGGATGGCTGATGAGGCCGTGGCGGTCATTCTTCGCGGTGGGAAATTCGGCGAAGCGAATGCCCTTCGCGTTCAGATTCACCGCGCCTCCTTCCACCGGTTTAGCGCATCACATCCGCTGAGCGGAGGATGCCCCAGCACATCATGCCGGCAAAAGCGAGCAACTGCACGCCGCTGATGGCCAGCAGGCGGTTGTGCCCCGGCCCCGGTGTCTCCACCAGCACTCGCCAGCTCACGAAGAGACCGATGGGCAGCGTCGCCAGCGGCATGGTGAAGGCCTGCTCCCAGCCTTCTTTAAACCAGTAAAAGCCGCAGGCATGGGCCAGGACGATGAGCAGCACGATCTCCGCTCTCGCGAAGCTGGTGCCGAAACGCACGGCGAGCGTGTTTTTGCCCGTTCGCCGATCTTCCGCGGCATCGCGAAGGTTGTTGATGGCAATGAGCACGGTGCTGAGGCAGCCGATTTGAAAACCCGCCACCAGGCTATGCACCAGCCACTCGCCCATGAGCACAAAGACCGTGCCCGTCACTGCCACCAAGCCGAAAAAGAGGATCACAAACAGCTCACCTAGCCCATGATAGGCCAGCGGCATCGGCCCACCGGTGTAGCCAAAGCAAAAATACAGCGACGGCAGGCCGATGGCGAGGATCGGCAGGCCGCGCAATTCAAACAACGGCATCGCCAACAGTGTGGCGAGGCTGAGCATCACCCACGCGGCGAATTTCACCGTGCTCGGTGAGGCACGACCACTCGCCGTGATGCGCAACGGGCCGATGCGAGCTTTGGTGTCCGCACCTTTGAGTGAATCGAGTGCATCATTGAAGAAGTTCGTGGCTACCTGCAGCGCCATGCAGCTTCCCAGCGTGTAAAGCGCCAGCTTCGTATCCACCTTCGCGGCCACCTTAGCCGCCAGCGCCCAGCCCACCGTCACGGGTGCCACAGCCGCCCCGAGCGTTTTAGGTCGGGCGGCGGCGATCCAGTCAAAAAGGGAAGCCATGCAGAAAAGAGGTTCCACGTATTACCAAGGACCGCTGCGGATCGCAACCTCCCCGTTGCACATCATGCGAGCGCATGTTCACATAGGCAGATGAAAGGCTGTCTCGAAGTGATCGTGGTGCTCCTGCTCGGCGCAGGCGTGGCCGCATGGCTCGCCTGGGATGCCCTCCAGATGACCGAACTGCCAAAAATCACCGCCATCGCGGCTTCCGCTGATCCGGCGGCGGTCAAAGCAGAGCTCGCCATGCTCAAGCGGCAGTTTCAGACGCCTGCGGACTTTCAACAGCGCCTTGCCGCTCAAAGCTTAACTAATTCTGCGTTACAAAATCGTATCGCCACAGCCCTCGTGCGCCAGCACGAGATCGTAAAACCTAACCAAAAAAGCGTTACAGAAAAAGAGGTTTGCAAATGGTTTGATGCTCATCGTGAGTCCCTCCGCATCCCGGAGACCTTCCACGCCGCCCACGTTTTCCTGACCCGGCATGAAAGGAGCAAGCCCGACCGCGAGCCTGAGATCCGCCGTATCCAGCGCCAGCACCTTGATGGCACCCTCACCTTCCGCGAAGCCGCTGCGAAGTTCTCTGAAGACGACCGCACCAAGTCACTCGCTGGCGACCTCGGCTGGTTCTCCGCCGACCGCATGCCCGCCGATTTCATCACCGCCGCGCAAAAGCTCCAGCCCGGCGAAACCAGCCCGCCCGTGCTCACCCGCCTCGGCTGGCACCTCATCCACCTCATCGAGCGCCGCCCTTCCCACCTCCCCACCCTCGAAGAAGCCCGCGCCGAGATCCAAGCCGCCCTCGAATCGATGGCCCTAAATCAGACGATAGAGTGAACTCGCAGGCGAAAAAAAATCCGCTCTCGCCTCCAGAGTCCGCACGTCGACTGCCGCACCGAGTTCGTCATCATCGGCTGCGACATGGATAAAGCCACGCTCACCCACGAATAATTCGCCGCCGGTCCCGAAGCCAGGCGCACGCTGCACGATCTCTTCCCGCAGTGGCTGCCGAATGAGCCTCAGGCACACGCCACATGAGCGCAGCGATCAAGGCCTCGCTTCCCAGAACAGCCGGGCTGCTGCGGAGCCGCGAAGCGAACCCCGAACTACGTGCACCTCCACTCCGATGCGAGAATGCCATCCCGCCTCTCCGAGGGTGGTGGGCGGGACGTAGCACGAGTTTTCCAACTCGTGGGGAGGCACGGACTGGAAAGTCCGTGCTACGCGGGCTCAAACCTTCCGCCAGAGCAGCGCGAGGAACAGGGGGAACTCTTTGCGGGCGCGGTTTTCAGCGCGGGCGCGGGGGCCGGGCTGGCTTTCTTTGTGGCTGTGCCATTCCTCAATGCCACCGAGGACAAGGCCGTGGCCGAAACCGGACTTCGTGAGGCCGGCAAGGCTGCGGTGGAAGGAGACGGTGCTTTCGCTGTCGTGCTTCCCGGGATGCATGACGATGGGGATGCTCAGTTCACTGCTGTAGGCATCGAGGCGGCGATATTGGAGCTTTCGCTCATCTTCAAAGCCCCAGGAACTTTGCCGCGGGATGCGGAAGGCGGGATGGTTCATCACCCAGAGCATGCGCCCACCGGGCTTTAAAGCTCTCGCGGCGGCGGCGGCCACTTCGTCGAGCTTTTCCATGTTTTGCACGCAGAGGATGGCGGAGAGGGCATCGAAATCGCCAAGGTCGCCAATGTGTGCGGCATCGCGGGCGAGGTAGCGGATGGGCGGGCGCACCGGATAGGTTTTGGCCTTTTGAATGAGCGTGGGGGAGGCATCGACGCCAGTGACGTCCGCGCCTTTTTGCGCCATGGCCCGGCAGAAGACGCCCTGGCCGCAGCCGAGATCGAGGACGCGGTCGCCGCGCTGCACATCGAGCAGCTTGAGCGCTCCTGGGATGACGACGGCCTGGTAAAGCTCGGAGCCGCGTTCGCCGATAATGCGGTCATACCAATCGGCGGATTTTTCCCAGGAGGTGCGGTGCTCGCGGAGTTCGCCAGGGGCGGACTGCGGAGGTCTGGGTGGACGTGGAGGACCTCCGGGAGGCTTTGGTGAAAAGGGGCGGCGTTTGGGGAACATGGATCAATCCTCGATTTCGAGGCGGTAACGCGGGAGGCTGGCATCGACCTGGGTGCTATAGGCATCAATGCCGCCATCGAGGCACTTCGTTTCGCCAAAACCATGGCCGATGAAGTAGGCGGCGGCATCGAGTGAGCGGCTGCCAGTATGGTCGTAGAGCACGACGGGCTTGGTTTTGTCCCCGCTATTGAAAATCTCCTGCACGAGTTCCTGCGTGAGCAGGCGGGCATTGGGCAGTTTCACGGCTTCGTGCTCCTCGCGCGTGCGGACATCGAGGATGAGCAGATCCGGCTGGGCACGGCGGAGGGCTTCGAAATCCGGCGGGGAGATGCGCAGGCTGGAATCGGCCTGATGGCTGCTCTGGATGTGCGCGATGGCCTCACCGACGGGGATGTTTTCATTGCGCTGGCAAACCTGGGCGAGGGTTTCGGCAGGCTGAAAGCCGCAACTGCGGCAGCCGCCGATGTGATACTGCGCGAACAGGGTCCGCTGCGCCCCCGGATAGGCGGCGAGCACCTGGGACATGGTCATGTCACCGGAGAGAGGTGGAAGGGTGGAAGGCATGCGAGGGTTTAGCGGGGAATGGGAGGGCGTGCAAGCCATCGCGAAGGAATGACAGCCGAGTGAAGCGAGACAGACGACCGCAGGGAGCCCGGAGGGTGAGTGGAACGAATCAATTGCAGAATGACGAATGAGGAAGGTGGGGCATACTCGCGGCCACTTTTCTTTTCTTATGACTCCCCTTCATCATCTCCGCGCTGGCATCATCGGCACTGGCTTCATCGGGCCGGTTCACATCGAGGCTCTGAAACGCCTCGGCATTCCGGTGAATGGCATCTGTGGCTCCAGCAAGAGTGCCCGGCAGGTGGGTGAGCTATGGGGCATCCCGGAGGTGTATGGCGATTACGACCACGAGGCGATGTATGCGAGTCCCAATATCGACGTGGTGCATATCACCTCGCCAAACAAGGTGCATGTGGAGCAGTGCCTGAGTGCGCTAGAGATGGGAAAGCATGTGATTTGCGAAAAACCGCTCGGGATGACGGCGAAGGAGACGGCGCTCGTGGTCGAGGCGGTGCGCAAGGGAGGCAAAAAAGGCCCCGTCTTTGCGGTGAACTACATGTGCCGATTCTTCCCAGCCATCCTGCAAATGCGGGCGATGGTGGCGCGGGGCGATCTAGGCCAAATCATCCATGTGCAGGGCCATTTTTTCCAAGACTGGCTGCTGCATGAGACGGACTACAACTGGCGCATCCAGGCGAGCGAGGGTGGAAAACTCCGCGCCGTGGGAGACATCGGCACGCACTGGATCGATGCGGTGAGCTTTGTGCTAGGTGCCAAGGCCAAGAGCGTCTTCGCGCATGTGGAAACCTTTCACAAGACCCGCAAGCGCCCGAAAGGCGAGGTGCAGACCTTTGCGAAGGTGGACCCGAAAAACATGATCGATTACAAAGTGGATACCGAGGACTTCGGCAGCGTGCTTTTGAAGTTTGGCAAAGCGGCTCACGGCCATGCCAGCGGCGTGCATGCGAACGCCAGCATCTCCCAGGTGGCGGCGGGTTGGAAGTGCAGCCTGAGCTTTGGCATCTATGGCACGAAGGGTAGCGTGCGCTGGGACCTCCAGCAGCCGAATGAAATCCTTGTGGGCCGTCGCGATGAACCGAACCAGATTCTGCAACGCGGCACACCCGGCTTTCACGAGGACGTGCTGAACTTCACCGACTACCCCGGCGGCCATCCCGAAGGCTTCAATGATGCGCACAAGATGCACTACCGCGCCGTCTATGAGCACATCGCCAGCGGGAAGAAAACCGAGCCGCTCTTTGCCACCGCAGCGGATGGCCACCACGAGGTGAAGCTGTGCGAGGCGATCCTGCAAAGCAGCCAGGCGAAGACCTGGGTGACGGTGTGAGGCCTCACAGATTCCAAAGGCGTCCGCCATTCGCGGGCGGAGCATTCATGGAGGAACGTGAGTTGTAGCCTTCGTAGTAGCCACGGTCGAAGCTGGAGCGTTTCCGCGGATCGTAGCGGCCCACATGGGCGGCTGGATCAGCCACACGCCCTCCCACACGGTCACGCAGGCCGTAGTCGTAGCCTTGTTGATAGGCGGCGTCGTTTTCCGCCGGGGCGGCAGGAGGCTGCTGGAAGCCACCGCCTTGCTGCGGGTAGGCGGGAGGCGGTTGATTGAGATTGTTCAGGCTGCTGCTAATGCTGGCAAAGCCCTGACCATAGCCATCGCGGTAGGCCATCTCCGTGTTCGGGTCAAAGCGAGCGCCGCGATGACGGTTGTAGTTCTGACTTTGGCGGCGCTGGGCATCCATCTGGCCGTCCTGCCAGCCGCGTTCAAAGGCCATCTGGTTCATCTCGCGGCCCTGATCCAGCATGTCGGCACGGTGTTGCTGGCCGTAGGGATCGGCATACGGATCACGGCCCATGTTGTTCATGTAGGGATCGATGCAACTGGACAGCAGAGCGGCGGCGGCGAGCACGGGAAGGTATTTCATGCGTCTCATCGTATCGGCGCGGCGATTCCCGCGCAAGGAAGCCTTTGCCAGCCCCGTAAATGCCCGCCACTCTGGCACCCCCATCCTTAAAACATGAACAACCGTCGTCACTTCATCCAATCCGCTGCCGCCTCCGTGGCTGCGCCTTTCATTCTCCCGTCCCGTGCCTGGTCGCAGTCCCCCAATGGCAAGATCCGCATGGGCTTCATCGGTCTCGGCAAGCAGATGGGCGGCCTCATCGGCAAATTCCTCCAGTATCCTGAGGTCGAAGTCGTCGCCGTCTGCGATGTCTACAGCGTGCGCCGCGATCTTTACAAGAAGCGTGTGGACGACCATTACGCCAAAAACGGCGGCAACGGCAAGCCCTGCGAAACCACCGGCGACTTCCGCCAGATCACCGAGCGTTCGGACATCGACGCCGTGTGCATCGCCACGCCGGATCATTGGCACGCCATCATTACGAATAGCGCCCTCAGCCACGGCAAGGACGTGTATTGCGAGAAGCCGCTCACGCACAACATCCACGAAGCCGTCTCCGTGGTCGAAACCGTCAAGAAGCACCACCGCGTGCTTCAGACCGGCTCCATGCAGCGCTCCAGCAAGGAATTCCGCATCGCCTGCGAGCTGGTGCGCAATGGCGTCATTGGCAAGGTGGAGCGCATCACCATTTCCATCGGCGACCCCGCCAAGCCAAACGCCTACCCCGAAGAACCGAAGCCCGAAGGCCTCGATTGGGACATGTGGTGCGGCCCTGCCCCGCTTGTGCCCTTCAACCACGAGCTCTGCCCCATCGGCGAGAGCAAAACCTTCCCGAACTGGCGCAAGACTCGCGAATTCGGCGGCGGCATGATCACCGATTGGGGTGCTCACCACATCGACATCGCCCAGTGGGGCCTTGGCGAAGATGGAAACGGCCCGGTGGAGGTCAAAGCACCTGCCGATTACACCAACGCCAAACGCGGCTGCCAGCTCATCTACGCCAGCGGTGCCGTGCTCACGCATGCGGAAGGCAGCCACGGCTGCACCTTCCACGGCACCGAAGGTGAAGTGAATGTGGGACGTGGTAAATTCGCCCTCAGCATGGGCGGCAGGGAAATCCACGCCTTCCACGGCAAGGACCAAAGCACCGGCACCTCCGTCGATCGTGAGGTGGCCCTTTCCGAGCGTGAGTTCCTCAAGGACAAGAAGGTCTCGCTCTATGAGAGCAAGGACCAGATCGCCGATTTCATTGCCTGCATGAAGAGTCGCAAAGAACCCATCTGCGCCGCTAGCACCGGAGCCAGCAGCGCCATCGCCTGCCACCTCATGAACTTTGGCTACTGGTATGGAGCCAACCTCAAGTGGAACCCTGCCGAGCACACCTTCATGAGCGGCGGTGATCCGAAATGGCTCACCCGCGAGTATCGCGGCGAGTGGAAAGTCTAGTCGGACCTCCAAATCATCCAGCGGGAGCCTCGAAAGGGGCTCCCGCTTTTTTCTTTTCAAAAGCGACACGAATTGCCGCTTGGCAAATCAGGAACTTTCGCCAGCATGCCCGTCCAACGCTGCGAAACTCATGCCCGTGCATGTTTTCTCCGCGCCGAAATTCCAACCCTGGAGCAAAGCGCATGAATGAAGTGTTGACGAAAACCAACGTGCTGGTTTTGAACCGGCATTGGCAGGCCATCGACGTGAAGACCCCTATCGAGGCCTTCAGCATGATCGCCGCCGGAAATGCCACCGCCCTCGATATCGATCCCGGAGGAGACATGCGGCCTGTCACATGGGAAGAATGGATCAAGCTCCCCGTCCGCGAGCAGGACTCTTCCATCGGCACCGTCAGCCGAGCCGTGCGAGTACCCTCCGTGCTCGTTTTGGCCCGTTATGACAAGGTGCCCAAGCGGCGTCCCAAATTCTGTGCCAAGGCCATTTGGGAGCGTGACGGTGGCGTGTGCCAATACACCGGTCGCAAACTCCGCCCGCACGAAGGAAACATCGATCACATCGTGCCCATCTCCCGTGGTGGCGGCACAAACTGGGAAAACTGCGTGCTGGCGGATCGCCGTGTGAACAGCCGCAAAGGCAACAAGCTACCGGAGGAAGCGGGGCTCAAGCTCATGCGCCGCCCCACCGTTCCCCCGGAACTGCCGATGACCCATCTTATCCGCAACACGCACAAAATCCGCGATTGGGAGCCGTTTTTAGCTCATGTGAATGCGGCAGCATCGTGAGCAGCGGTCCATTTTGCATCACGCGTGATGCCACTCGGAGGATGAGGCTTCCATTGCGGGATGACCGCGAAGAGTAGCTCTATCTCAGCGACGCACCTTGCCGGATGCACGGTCTCGCGTAACCTCCGCGCCGCATGCCTGACCTCGACATTCGTGAAATCCACATCCTCCGCGGCCCCAACATCTGGGCAAACTATCCGGTGATGGAGGCGTGGGTGGATCTCGGCAGTCTGAAGGACACCGGATCGGACGAGGTACATGGATTCAACGAGCGGCTCAAGGCGTGGCTGCCAGGCATGATCGAGCACCGATGCAGCGTGGGTGAGCGGGGTGGCTTTTTTCAGCGTCTCGATCGTGGAACCTATCCAGCGCACATCCTGGAGCATGTGACGCTGGAGCTTCAGAGCATGGCCGGGCATCCACTGGGCTTTGGCAAAGCCCGGGAGACCTGCGTGGAAGGTCTCTACAAGGTGATCGTGCGCTTTGATGACGAGGTGGTCGTGCAGGAGTGCCTGCGCACGGCCCGTGAGCTGCTGCTCGCGGCTTACACAGGTGGCACCTTCGATGTCGCGGCGGAGGTAAAGCGCCTTCAAGACGTGGTGGATCGCAATGCCCTCGGCCCGAGCACGAAGGCCATCGTCGATGCGGCCAAGAAGCGCGGCATTCCGTGGCGCCGGCTTCAGGAAGGACGCAGTCTCATCCAACTCGGCCAGGGAGCCAAGCAACGCCGCATCTGGACGGCCGAGACGGATCGCACCGGAGCCATCGCGGAATACATCGCTCAGGACAAAGACCTCACTCGCACGTTTTTGAAGCAGGCAGGCGTGCCCGTGCCGGAAGGCCAGACGGTGGGCCATGCGGACGAGGCCTGGGAAGCGGCGCAGGACATCGGCCTGCCCATCGTGGTGAAGCCGACGGATGCGAACCACGGACGCGGCGTTTTCATTGATCTCACCACCCAGGAGCAGGTGGCGGAGGCCTACGAGCAGGCGTTGAACGAAGGCAGCGGTGTCATGGTGGAGAAATTCATCCCCGGTGTCGATCATCGGCTGCTCGTCGTGGGCAATGACATGATCGCCGCGAGCCGTGGTGATCCCGCGGTCGTCGTCGGCGATGGGAAAAGCACCGTCGTGCAGCTCATCGACGATCAGTTGAACTCCGATCCACGACGCGGTGAACTCGAAACCTGCCCCTGGGACAAGATCGACACCGTGAAGTGGGACCCGGTCATCCTTGCCGACCTGCAAAACCAGGGTCATCCGCCCGAATCCGTGCCGCACGATGGCGAACGCGTGATGGTGGCTCGCTTTGCCAACTGGGCCATCGACATCACCGACGAGGTGCACCCCAGCGTGCGAGACCACGTCATCACTGCGGCGAAAGTGGCCGGCCTCGACATCTGCGGCGTGGATGTGGTTTGCGAGGATATATCCAAGCCGCTCGAAGCACAGGGCGGTGCCATCGTGGAGATCAATGCCAGCCCCGGCCTGCTCATGCACCTGAAGCCTGCCATCGGCAAAGTGCGCCCCGTAGGTGAAGCCATTGTGAACATGCTTTTCCCCGAAGGCGATGGTCGCATTCCCGTCATCGGCGTGACCGGCACACATGGCAAAACGACCACGGTGAAGCTTCTGGCCCATCTGCTGGCCTCCACGGGTAAATTTCTCGGTGCCTGCCACAGCGATGGTTTGCAGTTCGGTGAACGAAAAGCCGCTTCAAAGCAAGGTGATCGCCTTTTCGGCACACAGGGCGTTCTGCTGCATCCGTGGACGGAAATCGCCATCTGTGAGACGAGTGCCGAATCCATCATCCTCGAAGGTGTGGGCTATGACCGCTGCCAGACAGGCGTGGTTTTGAATGTCAGCTCCGATCATCTCGGCCTCGGCTACATCGACACGCTGGTGCAGATGACGAAGGTGAAACGCTGCGTGGTGGATGTGGTGCTGCCAGGCGGCACGGCGGTCTTGAATGCCGATGATCCGCTCGTGGCGGGCATGGCGGAGTATTGCAAAGGCAGCGTGCTGTTTTTCAGCCGCGACGCCGATAATTCGATCCTCGTCGAGCATCGTCAGAAAGGCGGACGGGCGGCTTTCGTGTCCGCAGAAAAGATCATGCTGGCTGAGGGAAGCACTGAACGTGCTCTTTGCCGCTTCGACGAGGTTTCATTGCCCCTCGAAAGTCATTTCGCCTTCCACCTGCATGACGTGCTCGCCGCCTGTGCCACGGCCTGGGATCAAGGATTGAGCGATGAGGCCATCACCGCAGGTTTACGCAGTTTCCAAATGCACTCCTGAGCTTCGGCGAGCTACTCGGGTGACACTTCAAAGCTCACCCACTTCCCTTTGTCCGGCCAGGCTTGCAGCTTCCAGCCTTCCTCGAAGTTCATTTCCCACACGCCCCTGTTCGGGTGATGGGCGTTCATGAAAAGACGCCACAGCGCAAGCTGTCGATTCTGCCCTGGCGAGGTGATGGGAAGGACGCTCGGCACGTGCGGCGGCTTCCCGGCTGGAGGTGGCGGCTTGTTGTCGAGCAATCGACGCAGCGACACCCTTTCTCCCTGCCTGATCAAACGTGCCCGGAGTCCACGACGCATCTGCCCTTCCGTCTCCAAATGCGTGGCATCGATGAGGAGGGAATCCGAAGGCGTCAGCCCTGTGAGCATCCCCGTGGCTAGATCGACATGCACAGCCGCATCCTCGCCCACACCGATGCCGAGCCGGTTACCCGCCGTCTCCATCATCACCACCAGCCGTGCGAGCCTGTCCCGCTCGAAGAAATGAGATTCACTGATCGCCCAGGGCAGTAGAGCCATGCCGCTGCTCATTTTGAAATCGATCACTGTGCTGTTCTTCGGCTTGGCCGGGGCGGCGAGTGCCCCCGTATTGTCACCATGCAGTACCATGAACTCGCCCATCATCGCGTCGCCCGCGCTGCATCCGGCGATCACGCCGCCACGGGCGAGAAGACGTTTCATCGCATGCCACTCCGGCGTCTCGCGGCCTTCGGGGCGGTAGCGTTGGGTGATCCGCGCCTGGCTGCCGCCGGTGAAAAGGATGCCCGTGGCCTCGTCGATGGCTTTCACGGTGTCCTCGGTCGAAGTCTCACGGGTGATCACACCTACCTGAACATCTGGCGACCATGCCTGGAGAGCGCTCGTCTTGCCCACGATCTCGGAATGAACCTCCTCGCCCTGCTCGGTGGCAGCGGTGGCGATGAGCACGCGCGGCTTTCCTTGGGCGGAGGCCAGCTTCAACAAGCATTCATACACGCCGCGAAGGTCATCATCGAGTCCGCCGCCGACAATCATGAGATGCCCGGCCTTCTCGCGCCGCACATTGGGTGACTGGCAGCCTGCGAGCACGAGCGCCGCGAGGAGACTGACACGAAGGAGAAAACGAAAACGGTTCATCAGTAGTATCGCTCCAGTTTGCGGCGGCTGTCACGGTCCAGCGCGGCCACATCGGCGATCAGATAGCGGGTGCCCGCTTTGTCGAAGATGACGAGCCGCGAGCCGCCGAGACTCTGGATGCTCTCATCGGTTTCGAGGCGGAAGACGGTGCTGCCACGATCTGTCTCAACGTGCCAGTCATGTCCGTCCGTAGCGCGGGTGATGTTCACGATGCGGTTGATGACGGGCACAAACTCACGCTGCGCCAGTGCCCCCGCCAGGATCTGCCGTGGCTCATCTTCGAGTGTGTTCAAATCTTCCACACAGGCCAGTTCCCGACCGTTTTCACCCACGAGGGCGATCCAATGCTGCGGATCGGTGAGCGGGAAAAGACGCACCGGACGCACGTTTTCATGACGCACACCTTCGGCGTCGATCAGGGCAAGGCTGGAGCCGGTGGTGAGGATTTTCATGCGTGGTTCACCTCCTCCATGGCGGCATGCAGGCGGGCATAGGTGCCGCCATGTTTCATGAGTGCGTCGTGCGTGCCGGTTTCGCTGATGACACCGTTTTCGAGCACCACGAGGCGGTTGGCCTTCCGCAGCGTGCCGAGACGATGAGCGATGGCGATGGTGGTGCGGCCTTTGACGAGATGATCGAGCGCAGCCTGAATCTCCCGCTCGGTTTCGGTATCCACGGAAGAAGTCGCTTCATCGAGGATGAGGATCGCCGGATCGACCAGCAAGGCTCGAGCAATGCTGATGCGCTGTCTTTCACCACCGCTGAGCTGCTGGCCACGCTCACCGACCATGGAGTCGTAGCCATCGGCGAGCTTCAGGATGAAGTCGTGCGCCCGTGCCGCCCGTGCTGCGGCGATGATCTCCGCCCGCGTGGCACCGGGGCGGCCATACGCGATGTTTTCCGCGATGGTGCCAAAGAACAAATACGGCTCTTGAAGCACGAGACCGAGGTTCCGGCGGTAGTCCATCACGTCGATCTCCCGCAGGTCGTTGCCGTCGACGAGGATCGCTCCTTCGCTGACATCGAAGAAGCGGCACACGAGGTTGATGAGCGTGGTCTTGCCCGCGCCGCTTGGCCCCACGAGACCGATCATCTCGCCGGGGGCGATCTTCAGGCTGAAACCACGAATGATCTGGCGGATACCATGACGGAATTTGATGTCGCGAAACTCGATCTCTCCAGTCAGTCGGCCGATTTGGCGTGTATCCTTGTTCACCGGCATGTCCGGCTTCACATCGAGAATCTCAAACACGCGGTGGGCACTGGACGCCGCCCGCTGCGCCGAAGCCACGAAACGGCTCATCGAATCCAGACGACCGTAAAATTTGCCCACATAGAGCACAAAGCCAGTCAGCACGCCCACCGTCGTATGCTCCTGCGCCACACACCAGGCTCCCACCGACCACACCACGAGCAGGCCGATGTCCGTGAGGAAGTAGATCGTGGGTTCAAAGAACGACCACGTGCGGTTGACGCGGTCGTTCGTGTCAAAGATGTGCTGGTCCTGCTGGCGGAAGCGCTCAATCTCCCGCTGCTCCTGGGCGAACGCCTTGACCACTCGCACACCGGGAATCGTATCCGTGAGCACACTGTTCATGGCACTCCAGGCACGGCTGGCCGCAGCAAAACCTCCGCGCAACCTCACTCGCACCCATTGCACCAGCCAGGCGACTACAGGCAAGGGACCAAGCGCCGCGAGGGCGAGCACTGGATTGATCGAAAACATCACCACGGCCGTGAAAACGATCGTCAGCACATCGCAGGCGAAGTCGATGAAATTGATCGAGATGAAGAGGGAGATGTTGTCCGTATCCGAGCCGATGCGGGAGATCAGATCCCCCGTGCGCTTCTTGTTGAAGTAGCCAAGAGAGAGCTTCTGAAGATGCTCAAAGGTGGCGCGGCGCATCTGGCTGGTCACCCGCTCCGCCAGCCGGGCGACGACGTAGGTTGTGGCCCACTTTAGTATCCAGGTGAGCACCGCCGCGCCCAGCAGGCCGCCTGCGAAGCGATAGACCCGAGCCGTGTCGATCTCATGCGTGGCGCTTTGCAGCGGAATGAGCACGTCATCGACCAGCGACATCGTGAGCCAGGGGCCGATCAAACCCGCGCCGGTGCTCGCCACGGTCAATCCTAGGCCGCAAAGCATCAAACCGATCCAGGGGCGGGAAAAGCCCAGCAGGCGCAGAAGTGGCTTTGAAGCGAGCTTGGGCACTGAGGCAGGTTCCGCAGCAAAAAGATCCTCTTCTTCATCGTCACCCGCTTCGTCGTCGTTTCCGTTCGATCCTCGCAATTCGTGAAAGCGCACAATGAATGCCTCGATGTCCCTCAGAAATCTGGATGTCAGCCGCCAATGCCACGCCGTCGAATCCCCCGTTTGGAGATGCAGCGCCACGGTCGGCCCCATCTCCTCCAAAACCAGCTCATGGATGTCCCCGAGCTTCCATTCATGAAAAACGGCCTCTTCGAGATGCAGCAGCCGCAGGTTTGTCAGCACGATCAGCCCGGCGTGAAAGCGCAGCGTGCGGTTCAGGTCCGTTTGCAGGCTGGCGACCATGCGCTCACCCAGAGCCAGCCGCGATTCGGCATGCTGGAACAGGGTTGGAGAAGCGTCTCGAGGGTCGTGAGGCAAGGGTGGCGTATGGAGCGATGAAACATGGGGAAGTCAAACATGCTGAAAGAAATCTGGCCCGATCCCGTTTGGCGGCGCGAATCCACCTTGACGCTGCGTCAGGACAAGGATTCTTCCGCGCCCCCCTTCCCCGCTTGTCCTCCGAATCCTCATCCGCCGAGCCACGCACGACCCTCGTGCGAAAAATCAACGCCCTTCGCGGGCCGAACATCTGGGCACGAGACACCGTGCTGGAATGCCGCGTCGAGTTCCCCGAGATCACCGCTTTCGTCCCCAACTGGACGGATTGGCTCGTCTCCTGGCTACCCACCTTGGAAAGCGTCTTCAAGGAAGCCGCACAACCGGATGCGGACACGCTCGCCATGCTGCTCCAGCACATCACGCTGCATTTGCAGAGCCGGACGGACCTCCAGGTGAGCTTTGGCAAGGTCGTGGAAGGCAGCGAGCCCAAGGTGCGCCGCATCATCACGCAGTTTGACGAGGAAGCCGTGGCCCGTGCGGCCTTTGACCTCGCTCGCCGTCTCATCGAAGCAGCGCTCATTGGCCAGACGTTCGATGTCAACGCCGCCATCGAAGGCCTGCGTGATCTCGCCCACGACATCTGCCTCGGCCCCAGCACGCGGGCGATGGTGGATGCGGCCAAGGTGCGCGGCATTCCAGTGCGTCGTTTGACGGAAGGAAGCCTCGTGCAGCTCGGCTGGGGCTCGAAGCAGAAGAAGATCCTCGCCGCAGCCACCAGCCAGACCAGCGCCATCGCGGAAGACATCGTGCAGGATAAAGATCTCACGCGCCGCCTTCTGAACGAAGTGGGTCTGCCCGTGCCGCAAGGCCGCCCTGTGCGCTCCGCCGAAGATGCGTGGAATGCCGCGAATGAGATCGGCCTGCCCGTGGTGGTAAAACCGCGAGACGGCAATCAAGGCCGTGGCGTGGCTTTGAACCTCTATACCCGCGAGCAGGTCATCAAAGCCTACGAAGCCGCGAAAGTGGAGAGTGATTCCGTGCTCGTGGAGCAGTTCGCCGAAGGGGAAGACTACCGCGTTCTCGTCATTGGCAGGCAGCTCATTGCCGCCTCACGCCGCCAACCGGCGCATGTCATCGGCGATGGTGTGCAGACCATCCATGAACTCATCGCCGAGAAAAATCGTGATCCGCTCCGTGCTTCCGATCACGCCGCCGCTTTGAGCAAGATCCGCATTGATGCCGTGGCCTTGCAGGTGCTAGCCGAGCAGGATGTGACGCCAGACTCCGTGCCTGAAAAAGGCCGCATGATCCTCATCCGCCGCAATGCCAACCTCAGCACCGGCGGCACGGCGGCAGATTGCACACCCGAAGTGCATCCCACCATCTGCGCCGCCGCCGTCGAAGCCGCACAAACGGTGGGCCTCGACATCTGCGGCATCGATATGATCGCGCCAGACATCTCCGCGCCTCTCAGCCCGCAAAACGGTGTCATCATTGAGCTCAATGCTCGCCCCGGCCTGCGCATGCATTTGTATCCCTCGGAGGGCCAACCACGCCCCGTGGGCAAGGCGGTGATCGACACCATGTTCGCAGAGAATTGCAGCGGCCGCATTCCCATCGTCGCCGTGACGGGCGTGAATGGCAAAACGACGACCACGCGCTTCGTCGCCCATCTGATGCGCACGAATGGCTGGCGAACCGGCCTCACGAGCACGGACGGCGTCTTCGTGGATGATCGGAAGATCGACAGCGGAGATTGCAGCGGCCCGAAAAGCGCCCGCAGTATCCTCGCTTTTCCGCTTTGTGATGCTGCCGCCCTCGAAACCGCTCGTGGAGGCATCCTGCGTGAAGGTCTGGCCTTTGATCATTGTGACGTGGCCATCGTCACAAACATCGGCTGCGGTGATCACCTCGGCATCAACGAGATCGACACGCCGGAGCAGCTCGCCGAGGTGAAGCAATGCATCGTGGCCGCCGTGCCCGCCCACGGCACCGCTGTTTTAAATGCCGCCGATCCGCTCGTCGTGAAAATGGCCGAGACGTATCCTCGAAGGACCATCTTCTTTGCCCTCGATGGCGGTAACGCCGTCCTCGTCCGCCATCGTTTTCAAGGCGAGCGCGTCATTTTCTCACGCGAAGGCCAGATCATCCGAGCGGAAGGTCCTCGCGAGGAGGTCTTCATTCCTTTGGCGGAGGTTCCGCTCACTCGCGGTGGCAAAATCGGCTTCCAAGTCGAAAACACCCTCGCCGCCATCGCGGCCATGTGGGCGCTCGGGGTGGATGATGAGGTCATCCGCCAAGGCTGCCGCACCTTCATCCCAAGTCTTGATCAGAACGCCGGACGCTTCAACGTGCTCGAATTAAAGGGCGTGACCGTCATCGTTGATTACGGCCACAATGTCGATGCGCTCAAAGCGCTGCTCGAAGGCCTGCGCCAGTTCGAAAACCAGCGCCGTCTCGTCGTTTACACCTCCGCTGGCGACCGCCGTGATACCGACATCATCGAGCAAGGTCGCCTCCTCGCCGTCGAATTCGATGAAGCATGGCTTTATGAAGGCGATTACGTCCGAGGTCGCGAACCCGGCGAAATCATGCGCCTGCTCGCCACCGGCCTCCAAGCCTCTCCGCGCCTCAAACGCATCGAAAGCATCTTCGGCCACCTCAAAGCCGTCGATCTCGCCCTCGAATCCGCCAAGCCCGGCGACCTCGTCATGATCCAGGCGGATACCGCCGAGGAAACGGTAGAGCATTTGAGGTCCGCACATGGAGCCCGGTGAGTGCTGCGGAGAAAAATCTCGCGCAAAAACCGCCATCTGGCCTATCCTCCGGCATCCCCACCATGCTTGAAAACCTCTTTTCCCCTCTGAATACCTTTCTCTACGGCCTCGGCCTCGGCGGCGTGTTTCTCGTGCTCGCCCTTTGGAGTCACTGGAAGACCAAGCGTGAGTTCAAACGCTTCAAATCCCATCTCAGCGATAAGCTCGACCTCGACTCAAAACAAATTCAGGACATCAACAAAGAGCGCACCCGCCTCTCTCAAGAAGCCGAAAACCTCCGCATGCAGGTGGCCCGTCTCAATGAGCGCCCTGACAACAAGATGCAGCGTGAACTCGAAATCCTCGCCCGTGCCGAAAAGCACATGATGATCAATGCCCCAGGCTTTGCCCCCGCCTGGGAGATGGCGAAGTCACAGGCTCTTTCCCAACTCGAAACCGAAGAACGTGGCATGTCCTTCCCTCAGAAAATTTTCCGTAAGCTACTCGGTCCCAGTACCAATGGCCAAAACGTGGCCCTGCCTGAATCTGCCGCTGTCGCTGCGAAGAACGGCGAAGCTGCAGCCGCCTGAAAATCAGACCTCATTTGAATGCCAGCATGACCCGCACCGAGGCTTATCTGGCACTCAACCTCATCCCACAGATCGGCCCTGTGCGGGTGAAGAAGCTCCTGCGGCATTTTGGCAGTCCCGAAGCCATTTTGATGGCGAAAAGTCGCGAGCTCATCGCCGTGGATGGCATCAGTCAGGCTCAGGCAGAGGTCGTTTCCCAATGGGAATCGCAGATCGACCTCTCCGGCGAGTTGCAAAAGATCGAACAGCGTGGCCTCAAGCTACTCACGCAGGAGGACCCGCTCTATCCACGGCTACTGCGAGAAATTCATGATCCACCTGTGCTGCTTTATGTATGGGGCGAACTGCTTCCTCGTGATCACCATGCCATTGGCATCGTGGGCAGCCGCCACGCCACGCATTACGGCCTCAGCGCTACGAAAAAACTCTCGTTTCAGATCGCCTACGCTGGCTACACCGTCATCAGCGGACTCGCCCGAGGAATCGATACCGCCGCGCATGAAGCCGCCCTCGCCGCCAAAGGCCGCACCATTGCTGTTATCGGCTCAGGCATGGGAAAACTCTATCCGCCCGAAAACATGGCCCTTGCTGAGCGCATCGCCCAAAATGGTGCCGTGCTGAGCGAATACCCCGTGGACCGCATCGCAGATAAACAGACCTTTCCTTACCGAAACCGCATCGTCGCCGGTTGGAGTCATGGCCTTGTCGTCGTCGAGGCACCCGTTCGCAGCGGCTCGCTCATCACCGCCCAGCAGGCAGCCGATCAAGGCCGAACCGTCTATGCCGTTCCAGGCCCCATTGATAAACCCACCTCGGCGGGCTGTAACCGCCTCATTCAGCAAGGTGCCAAGCTCATCATGGACGGTGCAGATGTGCTCGATGACCTGACGAGTCTCTTCCCCACCGCTCCAAACCCTCCTAAAGTTCAGGAGAGCCTCCCTGCGGCCGAATTGAGCATCGATGAACGCATCCTTTACGACGCCATCGGCGCGGATGAAGCCCACATCAACGACATCACCACCAAGTCCGGCCTCACTTCCGCCACGGTCAACGCCACACTCATGCGCCTCGAGATGAAGCGCCTCCTTCGTGCCCTCCCAGGAAGACGCTATGTGCGGCTCGTATAATCGAGGAAGTAACTTCGAGCGAAGAAAGGCTCACACGAAGGCACCAAGCCACGAAACAACTCAATCTTTGTGCCTTAGTATGAGAATGAATTCACCCAATTTACTTTCCTTTCCACCATCAGGCAGCCTTGAGATCAGGTGCTCTGCGGTGTGAATTCGTGCTGCCGACAGGGAGTGGTGATGAGGCATCCGCACTCCATCCGATCAATACCCCATCGCGGTGCCGATTTGGAAGACGAGGAGGCTCAAAAGGTACGCGGTGCCGGTCATGTAGCCAAGTTGGAGCATGGCCCATTTCCAGGAGCCGGTTTCGCGTTTCACGATGGCGATGGTGCTGACGCACTGCATGGCGAAGACGTAGAAGATGAGCAAGCTGATGCAGACGAGCGGGGAATAGACAGGCTTGCCATCGGGGCGGCGTTCGGCGGCGAGCTTGTCTCGCAGCGGATCGAGATTTTCGTCGTCCTCGCTCTCGACGGCATAGACGACGCTCATGGTGGAATTGAACACCTCGCGGGCGGCGAAGCTGCCGATCAAGCCAATGCCGATTTTCCAGTCGTAGCCAAGGGGTTTGATGGCGGGTTCGATGAAGTGACCGGCCTGGCCAGCGAAGCTGTTGGCAAGTTGCAGCGATTTATCCTCGGTGTCGGTCTTCGGGTAGGTGGAGGCAGCCCAGATGAGGATGGAGATGCCGAGGATGATGGTGCCGGCACGGACGAGGAAGGCCTTGGCACGCTGCCACACGAGCAGGAGGATGGATTTGAGCGCGGGGCACTTATACGGCGGCATTTCGAGGATCATCGGGCTGGCCTCGCCCTTCATGACGCACCTGCTGAAGATCCACGCGAAGATGAAGGCGCTGCCAGTGCCGAGCGCATAAAGCGCGAGCATGATGCCCGCCTGCGTCCACGCTCCCACCTGCCCCACGGGAAACAAGACGGCGATGAGCAGCGAATACACCGGCAACCGTGCCGAGCAGGAGGCAAGCGGAGCGATGAGGATGGTGATGAGGCGGTCCTTCGGATTGTCGATGGTCCTCGCGGCCATGACGCCGGGCACGGCGCAGGCGTAAGAACTCAGGAACGGCAAGAAGGACTTCCCGTTGAGGCCCACCTTGCTCATCAGCCAGTCCATGATGAAGGCGAGGCGGGACATGTAACCGGTATCCTCCAGGATGCCGATGAAGAAGAAGAGGATCAAAATCTGCGGCAGGAAGATGACCACGCCGCTCACACCGGGCACCACGCCATTGACGATGAGATCACGCAGGTCGCCAGGCCCCATGAGCGTCTCCACCCAGGCACCGAGATCGCCGAAGATGCCCTCGATCCAACCCATCGGTCCTTCGGCGACGCGAAAGATGAGGTAGAAGAGGATGCCGAGCACGAGCAGCAGATTCACAAAGCCGAGCACGGGATGGAGGAAGATGCGGTCGAGCTTGTCGGTGATCGTTTCCTTCTCCTGATCGGGGCGCTTCAGCACCTCAGCGCAGAGTTTTTCGATGCTGCGGTAGCGTTCGGCCACGAGATCGTCCTCCCAGCCGGGGAAGGCGGCATCAATGCTCTGCCGCAGCTCGTGGATGCGGCTCATCTGCGCATCGGCGAGGCCGGAGTGCGTGGGATCGTGACCAGAAAGAAGGTAGAGCGGCTCCAGCAGCGAGGCCTTGGCATGAATGGCCCCCGTTTGGCAGAGCGGGCCACGGCTACTCTCCAAAGCCGCACGCACCCCGGCGGGGATGTCGGCGCTCCGCCATTTCGTGGCGGGCACATCCTCGCGACTCAGCGCGACTTTCAGCTCGATGAGGCCCTGGCCGTTGACGGCCTGTGTTTTAACCACGGGAATGCCGAGGAGGTCGCTGAGCTTCGCGGCGTCGATACGCCACTCGCGCTGCTCGGCCACGTCGGCCATGTTGAGCACCAAAATGGTCGGCAGGCCGAGTTCGAGCACCTGGCTGACCATGTAGAGGTTTCGCTCGATGTTCGCGGAATCGACCACGCACACGACGCGGTCCGGCCGCGGCGTCTCGGAGCGTCGGCCGAGCAAAACATCCCGCAAAACGGCCTCGTCAGGCGAGCGAGCATTCAGGCTGTAAGCGCCCGGCAGGTCGATCAGCCGCAGCTTTTTACCGTGCTGGCTGTAGCACTCGCCGATCTTCTTTTCGACGGTGACGCCGGGGTAGTTGGCGACCTTCTGCTTGAGGCCGGTGAGCAGGTTGAAGAGCGTGGTTTTACCCGAATTCGGGTTCCCCACGATGGCGATCAGCGGCGTCTCGGCAGCGGCGGTGCTCATGCGGCGACGGGAGCGATGGCAATGAAAGCCGCCTCGTGGTTGCGCATGGAAAGCTGGGAGCCACGCACGCTGATCTCAATCGGCTCGCCCAGTGGGGCGCGGCGCGTCACACGGATGCGGGTGCCGGGAACGATGCCCATTTCCCGCAAGCGGGTGAGGCAGGAGCGGCCGGTGGGCATGGCCTGCACGATGGCATCGGTGCCAATGGGGAGTTCAGCTAGGGTGGACATGGCTGGGATGACGAAATCAGAAGGACGAATGACAAAACGTAGATGCAATTGAGACTCTGTCGCAAAGTTTGACCCGAAAGTAACGAAAGGCGCATGGGGTGCAATGGCCGAATTGGGACGAATTTTGTCGCTCCGCAGCCATTCGGACCGCGAGGACAGGACGACCGCCTCTTTGGAAGGAAATTTCAAGCCGGCTGACAGCCGATGGGGGCAGCAAATACCTCTCTGTGCTCCTCTGTGTGCTCTGTGGTGAACCCATCCGACCTACCACCGAGGGCACGGAGGAGCACAGAGGATTTGCAAGAGGCTCAATGAGGTTTGGATTTTTCTGCCCCATTTGCTGTCAGCATCAGGTATCTATTTATGCACTGTGGCATGATTCCCTTTACTCCAGTTTCCAAGTCGCCTGTCGCAGCACGGCGTGGGTAAGCGCCTTCATCTTTTCATACCAGACGGTCAGCAGCGTGCCATCGCCAAGCTCCACGGTGCTCGGATACCCGAGATCGCCGCCTGCACCGTCGCCGGAGAGAATGATGGGTTCGCTCCAGGTTTGGCCGTTGTCGGTGCTGAGGCGGGCTTGATTGCCAAAGGGCGGGCGGCGGTGGCCGTAGGTCATGACGAGGCGGCCATCACGCCGTTTTAGCAGGTGGCTGGGCAGGCCCCAGACACCGATGGAATGCGGCAGGGTCCAGGTCTTGCCGCCGTCTTTGGATTCGCTCTGGAGAGTCTCGCCTTTGTTGGCGGTGTTGTGATTGCGGATCTGGGCGATGATCGTGCCATCCGCTGCCTCAACGGCATGCAGTTCGTGCAGGCCTTTCGGCACTTCATCGCCGGGGCGGGTCGGAATCTCCGAAAGCCACTGCCAGGTGAGGCCATCGTCCTTGGATTCAGCGGCTCCGATCTTCTTGTCACCGGTCCAGAGCTGTTTGCCGAGGTATAGAAGGCGACCGTCCTTGAGCTGGATGGGGCCGTGGGGACTGTTCACGACCGTGGGAATGCGGGGCGACCAGGTTTTGCCGCCGTCGGTGCTTCGGATGAGCCACTCGCCGAGTTCCGCCTTTCGTTCTTCGTCATTGAGACGCTCGTGAGCGGCCTTCCAGCGGGCGAAACGCTCTGCTGGCATGGCTTTGGATACCCAGCCCTTGTCGGTGTGCTCGGCCATCATGGTGGCCTTTTTGAAACTATCCTCGTAAGCCAGCGAGGTGAAGGTGGTGACCAACAGCGTGCCCTTGGCCGTTTCGAGCACGCCGGAGTCGCGGTCATCCGTGGCGCTATCGTGCAGCACGCGGGGGAAGGTCCATGTTTTGCCTTCATCACGAGAGGTCATCGAGCAAACCTGCCCGAAGGGGCACACATGCGATTCGCGTCCGCCGGACCACGACACCCAAAGCTCGCCATTCGCCCGCCGTGCCACGGTGGGCCAGCCGTTATAGAGATCGAGCTGCGGTGAGATGATCTTCGTTTCGAGAATCGTGGCCTTGGGAGGCTCGGCCTGGGCCAGAAACGGGAAAGCAATGGCGGCGGCGAAGAGGAGTCGAGGAGTCATGGTGCTGGAGAATACGGCCGCATCCGTGGCGGGCTTCAGAGTGGGCGCTGGTTTCATGACGAGGCCACCTTCCTTACAGGAGGCTTTGTATTCTAACGCGAATGAAAACAGGAACCGAATGGCCACAAATCTGGCGTCACGTCGCTATTCGAGGTCATTCGATGTTCATTCGGATGGGTTCGCGTTAAAAGCCAGAGGCCACGACCCGGCTTGATTTTGAGGCAATCACGCACTCTTTGGCCCGCCCTGCTCATGAACTGCCGTCGCGAATGCCTCCTCACCCTGCCCTCTCTGGCATGGATGCTGGCGTTTTTTGCCGTTCCGGCCGGTTTGGTGGTCTCGATGGCCTTTCGACCTTCCGACCTTCGCGGTGGCATAGGCGAAGGCTGGAGCCTTGATACGCTGAAAGCCGTGGTGGAGGCCGGTTACCTGCCGGTGGTGTGGCAAACGGTTTGGCTCAGCGCCGTGACCGCCGTAATCTGCCTCGCCCTGGCCTTGCCAATGGCCTTTCACATCGCCCGCGTCAGCGAGGGATGGAGGCGGCTGCTCCTGCTGCTCGTGGTGGTGCCGTTTCTCACGAATTTCATCATTCGCATCTTTGCCTGGAAATCCCTGCTGCATCCCGAAGGGGCTCTCACGCAGCTTTTGATCTGCTGCGGCCTCGTCTCCGAGGATGCCATGCTGCTGAACAACGCGGGGGCCGTGCTGCTGGTGCTCGTTTACACCCAACTGCCCTTTGCCATCCTGCCGCTCTACGCGGCGGCGGAGAAGTTTGATTTTCAACTGCTCGATGCCGCCCGCGACCTCGGTGCCAGCCCGTGGAAGGCGTTTTGGCGCGTGTTTGTGCCCGGCGTGCGTCGCGGCCTGATGTCGGCGGCGCTGATGGTCTTTGTCTGCGCCCTCGGCCAGTATGTCATCCCGCAGTTCATCGGCGGTCCGAGCGATGAGATGCTCGGCAACAAGATCACCCAGCGTGCCTTTGGCGACCGCAACCTGCCGCACGCCAGCGCCCTCGCGGCCTGCCTGATGCTGGCCATGCTCGTGCCGATGCTGCTCGCGGCGCTTTGGCGGCGACTGTTTGGAAAGGAGGCCGCGTCGTGAAGAGATCGTGGTTCCCTGCCCTCGTCACGCTGGCCGTGCTGGCGTTCTTTTTCGCGCCGCTGGCCATGCTGGTGCTGAATTCCTTCAATGCCTCCCGCTTCGGCGGCGAGTGGGAGGGCTTCACCTGGCAATGGTATGAGAAGCTTCGCGAGGCCGACGAGGTCTGGGACGCCCTTTTCATCACGCTGAAGATCGCCGCCGTGTCCTCCATCACCGCGATGCTGCTCGGCACGCTGGCCGCACTGGCGCTGCATCGCTTCAAATCCTGGCTGCAAAGCCTGCACTCCATGCTGGTGACGCTGCCACTAGTGATGCCGGACATCCTGATGGGTATGTCGCTGCTCGCCTTCTTCGTCGCTCTCGGCGTGGAACTGGGCATGACGACCATCTGGATCGCCCATGTGACCTTCAGCGTGAGTTTTGTGACCATGGTGGTGCTCGGCCGCTTGCAGGACTTCGATTTCACCCTGCTCGATGCCGCCCGCGATCTCGGGGCCACGCCCTGGACGGCCACGCGGAAGGTTCTCGTGCCGCTGCTGCTGCCCGGCATTCTCGCCGGAGGTCTGCTGGCCTTCACGCTGTCCATCGACGACTACGTCATCACCTTCTTCGTCAGCGGTCCCGGCACCACCACGCTGCCGCTACGCGTCGCCAGCATGATGAAAGGCCGCAACCTGCCCATGATCAACGCCCTGAGCACCCTCATGATCGCCAGCACCTTCCTCCTGGCGGCTTTGGCCTTCCGGTTGGAGAGGAGGAGGTAGTCGTCACTTGCCACAGCCTCACCCCGCCCCATGATGACGGGACAGATGCCCCCGACAGAGACCCCGAAATTCGTCTTCACTGAAGAACACTTTATCAACCGCGAGCTGAGCTGGCTGGCCTTCAATTCCCGCGTGCTGGATGAGGCCGCCCGTGCCGATCTGCCGGTGCTGGAACGCGTCAAATTCATCGCCATCACCGCATCGAACCTCGACGAGTTTTTCATGGTCCGCGTGGGCGGCCTCCAGGCGATGCGGGAGCAGGGCAAACGCGTCAAAGACAACGCCGGGCTCTCGCCCACGCAGCTTTGGGAGCAGATTCAGCAGCAGGCTGGAGCCTTCGTGGCCCGCCAGTATGAGATCCTCAATGGCCAGCTTTTGCCGATGCTGCGCGAGAAAGGCATCCGCCGCCTCACCGCCTCGGAACTCACCACTGGCCAGCGCACGCATCTGCACGATTATTTTGTCGAGCACATCGCCCCGGTGCTCTCACCGGTGGCTCTGGATGCCGAGCAGCCCCGCGCTAATATCCCGGCGCTGCACATCGTGATCATCTGCACGGTGCAGAACGGCGAAAACGGCCAAACGGAAAAGCGAAATGCCATCCTCGTGCTGCCACAGGCTCCCACGCTGCCGCGCCACATCGTGGTGCCCGATCCAGATGGCGGCGAGCACCTTTACATGAACGTCGAAGACGTCGTGAGCCTCTTCATCGGCGATTTCTTCCCCTCCGAAAAGGTCACCGCCACCGCCCGCTTCCGCGTGAGCCGAAACACCGACATCACCCTCGATGACGAAGGTGCCTTTGACCTCGCCAGCGAAATGGAAGCCATCCTGGAGAAACGCCAAAGTGGCGCTGCCATCCGCATCGAAATCGAGGCCGGTGCCCCAAGAAACCTGGTGAAGGTCATCCGCGAGCTTTGCGGCTCCAAAGGCCCGCAAATCTACGAAGTGAATGGCGAGCTCGATCTTCGCGGTTACTACGCCATTTCGAGCCTGGCTGGCTTTGAGGAGCTGAAAGTGGTGCCATGGGAAAGCCAGCCCTGCACCGCCATCCAGCCCGGTGAGAGCATCTTCGACGCCATCAAGCGTGGCGATATCCTGATGCAGCATCCGTATGAGAGCTTTGATCCCATCCTCTCGCTCGTCGAGGAGGCTGCGGAAGATCCCGATGTCATCGCCATCAAGCAGATCCTTTACCGCACCGCGAAGAACAGCCGCATCATCTCCGCCCTTATCCGCGCCGCCCAGGCCGGAAAGCACGTCACCGTGCTCGTCGAGCTGAAGGCCCGCTTTGACGAGGCCCGCAATCTCGAACGTGCTGGCGATCTCATCAACGCGGGTGCCCAGATCATCTACGGCGTCGCCGGACTCAAAACCCACGCCAAGGTCTGCCTCGTCATGCGACGCGAATCCGGCCGCCTGATGCGCTACATGCACTTCGGCACCGGAAACTACAACGAATCCACCGCCAAGCTCTACACCGACATCAGCGTGCTCACTTGCCGCGCCGAATTCGGCAGCGATGCCTCCGCGTTCTTCAATACCGTCACCGGCCGCTCCCGCTTCGTGCATTTCGAGAAGATCTCGATGGCACCCTTCGGCCTGCGTGAACGTCTCGTCTCCCTCATCCGCAGCGAGGGCGAGCGTGCCCGCCAGGGCGAGACCGCTGAGATCATGCTCAAGATGAACGCCCTCGAAGACCGCGAGATGATCGAGGCGCTCTACGAGGCATCCCACGCGGGCGTGAAGATTCGCCTCAACATCCGCGGCATCTGCTGCCTCCGCCCTGGTGTGAAGGGCCTGAGCGAAAACATCAGCGTCGTCAGCATCATCGACCGCTACCTGGAGCACGCCCGCGTCTTCTGGTTCCGCCAGGGTGGCAAAAACGCCGTCTTCATCGCCAGCGCCGATTTCATGAATCGCAACCTGAGCAAGCGAGTCGAGCTGCTCGTGCCCGTGGAGGACAAAGAAGCCCGCAAACGACTCACGCACATCTTGGAGACCCACTTCAAAGACACCTCCCGCGGCCGCATCCTCCGCCCCGATGGCACCTGGATCATCCCCGCGACTCCCAGCGCCAAGGTCATTCGCTCACAAGATGTCTTTGCCAAAGAAGCCGCCAAGCGTGCCAAGCAAAACACCGCCGCCGACGTGCTCGTGCCGCACACGCCGAAGAGCTAATTTGATCGTGACAAGCGAGAGTCGGCTGCCCTACGATCTAGGCACCGCCATGAAAACCATGTTCCTCGCCGCTCTCGCGGTCACCACGCTCGCTGCGGCTCCCGTCGCCGTTTCACCCTCGCTCATCGAATCGCCGCAGACGGGCGGTTTGGAGTTCAAGACGCTCTCGTCGATCAGTTTTGGCCCCAATGGCCTCCTGCTCGTGGCCGAACCGGGCACCGCCAGCGTCGTCGCCATTCAAACGGGCGATGTCGGTCCCGACGTGAAGGTGCTGGAGAAACCTGTGGCGGACATCGGTAGTGTCATTGCCGGTGGACTCGGCGCGAAGAAGGAAGACATCACCATCAAAGACCTCGCCGCCAATCCGGCCAGCGGTCGCATCTATCTCGCCGTACAGCGCCGACCAGACAACGCCGTGCTCATCGTGACCGTTGATGCCGCAGGCAAGGTGGCTCCCTTTGATACGGCGAACCTCCCGTGGGCACGCATCACCTTGCCCGGCGGCACCGCCAGCAAAGTCACTAACATCACCGATGTGGCCTTCGATGGCACTCGCGTCTTCGCCACTGGCACCTGCAACGAAGAATTCGCCTCCCGCATCTTCACCATCCCCGTGCCCATCAAGCACGGCAGCACCGCGAACGTCTTCAGCGCCGAGACTTACCACGTCGCCCATCGCAAGTGGGAGACGAAGGCACCGATCCAGAGCTTCATCCCCTATTCCGACAAGGGCGAGACCTTTGTCATCGGTGCCTTCGCCTGCACGCCCGTGGCCAAATTCAAAGTCGATGACCTGCAAAGCGGCGCCCAAGTCAAAGGCGTGAGCATGGTCGAACTCGGCAGCGGCAATCGCCCGCTCGATCTCTTCAGCTACACCGACAAAAGCGGCAAAGACTGGCTCGTCGTCCATACCCAGCGCTTCAAGCAGAACGCCTTCGGCCCCAGCAAGATGTGGGGAGCCCGCATCAGCATGGACTACCTCGACACCCCGCAGACCAACGAAAACGCCGCCCGCCGCGATGAGAAACAGCACGAAGGCCCGCAAGGCATCGAGATCGTCGATAGCCTCTTCGGCGCTGTTCAAGCCGACAAACTCGACAACACCCGTGCGATCATCCTGAAGGACACCGAAGGCACACTGAGCCTGGAAGTGGCCGCGCTTCCGTAAAGAACGGGGGGACTGAAAACTGAAAAATGAGAACGGAAAATGGTAAACTGGCGACTGCCGCATTCGCGTGTGCTTCGCGCCAATTTGACGTTTTGATTTCGCTTCGCTTCACCCTTCGGGCTGCCTTTGGCAGTCTGTCTCGCTTTGCTCGGCTCAGTTTCCAATTCTCAGTTTTCAGTCCGCTGATCCTTCTCCTCCTCATCACGTTCCCTCACCTCCAAGGGGCTTCGATCAACGAGGCAAATTCTCTCACCATCACGCAGCCCTTCAGCGGCATCGAAAGCCTCCGGGTCTTCGCCAAGGGCTCGTCACAGCCGCTGTTCGGCACGTTTCGCCCCCCAGTATTTGTTCCCGCTATTCCCTTCGTGCGCGGCCAGATCTACGAGGTCGAACTCAAACTCGCCAACGGCTCGGAATCGAAGTTCGAGGTGACCTTCGATCAAGCCGCCCATGTAGTTCCCACCGTTCGTCTCTCCCCCACATCAATCGCCATTCCGGCGAACACCCTGAAGCTCTACCTCGATTTCTCGAAGCCGATGGAGGAGGGAGTATTCTTGAAGCACATCACCTTGCAGCGACAAAACACAGGCGAGGAGGTGGCGGGTGCTTTTCGAGAGACGGAACTGTGGTCACCGGATGGCAAACGGCTCACGATCATGTTTCATCCTGGCCGCCAAAAGACCGGCGTGAACCTGAACCTCGATGAAGGCCCTGTTTTGATCGCTGGCGAAGGTTACGACCTCGTCGTTTCGGGACAATGGCGCTCCACGGCGGGGATTGCGCTCGGACGCGAGAGCGCCTTCCACCTCAAACCCATCGCCGCCGATCACGAGCAGCCCGATCCCGCCCGCTGGCAGATTCATCCGCCGAAGGCCGGCACACTCGCCCCCATCGTGGTGATCACGAATGAACTCTTTGATCCTCAAATCTTCGCCCGCGCCCTCCAAGTGCCCCAAACACCCGGCAAAGCCGAAGCGAAGGTCATCGACCTCCAACGCGTCGAATGGCGTTTCACACCCGAGCAGCCTTGGAAGCCCGGCGAACATCGCATCACCATCGATCCAGAACTCGAAGACCTCGCCGGAAACAACCTGCGCAAGCCCTTCGAAGTCGATCTCACCGTCGCCCCGCCCCAGCCGCGCTCCAACGTGCTGAAGGTTCAGATTCAGCCGTGATGTAGCTCCAAGCCCCTCGACCTAGTCATCACGCGGTCGAGTAACGCCTGCGCTTCCGCCTCGCAAGATCACTTCCGGCGTTTCGTTGCGTTGAAGCAACATGCGTTCTGAAAGTGCGGCGAGCGGGGAGTTGACCCCTGCTTTTCCCGCAGAACTGTGCGCTCGTCTTCCCCACCAACCGCCGCCATGTCCCTCCGATCTCCCGCTGAAGCCTTTGAGAAAGTCCCGACGATCATCTTCGCCGATTCCGCTGCCGCCGCGAAGGCACTGGCACAGGAGGTGAAGGAGATCATCACCACGAAGAACAAAGCCGGCCAGCCTGCTGTGCTCGGCATGGCCACGGGTTCCACGCCAGTGCCGTTTTACCGCGAGCTGATCCGCCTGCACAAGGAAGAGGGCCTCAGCTTCAAAAACCTCATCACCTTCAACCTCGACGAATACTTCGGCCTCGCCCCCGATCACCCGGAAAGCTACGCGCGATTCATGGCGGAGCAGATCTTTGACCACATCGACATCCCGAAGGCGAACATCAACATCCCCAGCGGCACGATTTCGAGCGATCAGGTCTTCAACCACTGCCGCGACTACGAGCAGAAGATCGACAGCGTGGGCGGGATCGACCTGCAAATCCTCGGCATCGGCCGCACAGGCCACATCGGCTTCAACGAACCCGGTTCGAGCCGTGATTCGCTCACGCGCCGCATCACGCTGGATCGCGTGACGCGTCAGGATGCCGCCAGCGACTTCCGTGGAGAGCAAAATGTGCCACACTTTGCCATCACGATGGGCGTGGGCACCATTTTGAGGGCGAAGAAACTCGTGCTCATGGCCTGGGGCGAAAACAAAGGCGGCGTGGTCGCCAAGGCCGTCGAAGGCCCGATGACGGAAGCCGTCTCCGCCTCCTTCCTGCAAGATCACCCCGATGCCCGTTTCTTCATCGACCAAGGGGCCTCGCGTGAATTGACCCGGATCAAACTCCCGTGGCTCGTCGGCCCCGTTTCCTGGACGCCGCGTGAGACACGCCGCGCCATGGTGTGGCAGGCGTTCAAGACGAAGCGGCCTGTGCTGAAGCTCATCGACGAGCATTACAACGAGCACGGCCTCAGCGATCTGCTCTCCGAGCAAGGTCCGGCCTACCAGCTCAACATCCGCATCTTCAATCAACTCCAGCACACCATCACCGGCTGGCCCGGCGGCAAGCCCGATGAGGACGACACCTACCGCCCCGAACGTGCGCGGCCCTTTCCAAAGCGCTGCCTCGTGCTCTCGCCGGAGCCTCAGGATGCCATCGTCGGCATGGGCGGCACCATTGATCGTCTCATTGAGCAAGGCCACGACGTTCACCTCATCTCCCTCACCTCCGGCAGCCTCCGCGTGCCGGATAGCGAAGCGGATAAATTCGCCGGCACACTTCTCGAACTCTCCTCGAATGCCGCCAAGCCCGATGAATGGAAGGCGCAGGTCGTTTACGGCAAAGAGGCACTTTCCCAGCTCGATGCGAAAGGCGAATTCGGCGAGGATACCCCCGTCCTCCGCCAGCTCAAAGGCCTCATCCTGCGCGGTGAACTGCGTGATGCCGCCCAGGCACTCGGCTTGGATCACAACCATGTCACCTTCCTCGATCTGCCCTTCTACGAGCAGGGCCGCTATCGCCGCTTCAAGAGCACGCAGGCGGATGTCGAGGCACTCAAAAAGCTCCTCCTGGAGCACAAGCCGCATCAAATCTTCCTCACCGGCGATGCGGCGGACCCGAGCAGCGTGTCCGGCATCACCTTCCGCCTGCTCATCAGCGCCTTGCAGGCCTGCACCGGCGAGGAATTCGCCAACTCATGCAGCCTGTGGCTTTATCGCGGCAAAGAACGTGCCCTCGAAGCCCACGAGATTGACATGGCTGTGCCGATGAGCCCGCTGCAAATCGAGCGCAAAGAAAACGCCCTCAATCGCTACAGCGCCCTCAGCAGCCTCGAAAAAGAAGCGCCGGAGACGAACCGCGAAAACGCACGGAACTACGATTCCCTCGGCCTCGCCGAATACGAAGCCATCGAAGTCTTCCAGCGCTGCCGGCGGAATTAACTTACCCCACCGGCGGCTGGAAGTTCAGCAGCTCGATCTCGATGGCGTGCTTCTTCTCAGGCTGCACTTCCACGACGGAGATGCAGCCGTACTCGATATTGAAGTGTGCCATCCGCATGAGCGGCATCTCCAGCAGCAGCGCCAACATCACGCGGATGATGCCGCCATGGCAAAACACGGCCACGCGCTGATGGGGATGCGCCTCCAGGATGCGCTGGGTGCATTCGCCGACGCGTTGTTTGATCTGCGAAACGGGCTCGCCATTCGGGATGCCGTCGTTTTCGATGATTTCGAGCCAGTCGAAGGCGCTCACGCCAAAGAGGCTCTGCACCTCGTCCCAGCGGTTGCCGGTCCAGTCGCCAAAATCGACCTCGCGCAGTCCATCGAGAAACACGGGCTCCATCTCGCGGGAGGTTGCGGTGGGGGCGAGCGTCTGCCGCACTCGCTGCATAGGGCTGGCGTAGATCGTATCCAGCGGCGTATCGCGCAACCACTTGGCCACCGCCTCCGCCTGGCGCAGACCGAGCGGTGAGAGGGCCATGTCGATGCGGGAACCGCCAAAGACCTTGTGATAACGCTCCTCCACCTCGCCGTGACGGATGAGATAAAGCTGCGTGGGATGATTGGGGAGATGCAGTTTCACGACAAAACCTCGGTCAAAGTCCTCACGATGCGCTTCTGCGTGGCCTCACGACCAATCAGATGAGCGATGGTCGTCACGCCAGGGCCGCGAGACTGCCCGCTGAGCGCAAAACGCAGCAGCGGCATCATCGCGCCGGGTTTCACGCTGAGTTCTTTGGCGGCGGCCTCGACGGCCTCCTGCACGCTCTGCTCGCTCCATTCGGAGGAGGCAGCCAGCTTGTCAGCGGCAGCTTGAAGCAACGAGGCGTTCTCCGGCTTCGCTTTCAGCTTCGTCACCACATCGGCTTCAAAAGCATAGTCTTCGACGAAAAAGTAATGCACCCACTCCGGCAGTTCGGCGAGCAGGCTCACCTTCTCACGCACGCTGTGAACGGCCGCCGAGGCCATCGCGTCGTCGGACCACGCCAGATTCTTCGCGGCCAAAAACGGCCTTGCGTGCTTGAGCAGCTCTTCGGGGCTCAGTTCACGCAGATACTGCGCATTGAACCACAGGCTCTTCTTGAGATCGAACTTCGCGTTGCTGCTGTGAATGGCTTCGGGGTCGAAAAGAGCCACCAGCTCGTTGCGCGAGAGTTTTTCGCTCTCGGCCTTTGGCGTCCAGCCCAGCAGGCAGAGATAGTTGAAGACCGCATCGGGCAGGTAACCGGCGTTCATGTAGCTGTGCTCGATGGCGCTGCCTTCGTCCCGCTTGCTCATCTTGGAGCCATCGGGGTTCAGGATGAGCGGAATGTGCGCATACGTCGGCGGCGTGGCACCGAAGGCATTGAAGAGATCCACATGCTTCCAGGTGTTCGAGAGATGGTCCTCGCCGCGAATGACGTGCGTCATGCGCATCTCGATGTCGTCCACCACATTCACAAAGTGGAAGATGTAGCTGCCATCGGGGCGGCGGATGGTCATGTCCGGCTCCTCAGTGGGGGCAAAGCTCACATCCCCGCAGACGAGGTCATGCACGGTGATGGCCGTGCGGCTGAATTTGAAACGCACCGCGCCGTTGTCCTCGGTGTACACGCGGCCTGCGGCTTCCAGCTTGGCAAAGTAGGCGTCGTAGATGGCCTTGCGCTGGCTTTGGTAATAGGGACCGCAGTCGCCGCCTGCTTCAGGGCCTTCATCCCAGTCGAGACCGAGCCAGCGCAGGCCTTTGAGGATGCCGGCAGAGGCTTCCGCCGTGTTGCGGGCACCATCGGTGTCCTCCACCCGCAGGATGAAGGTGCCGCCGAGCTTGCGGGCCATCAGCCAGTTAAACAAAGCCGTGCGGGCACCTCCGACATGGAGGTCACCGGTGGGAGAGGGAGCAAATCGAACGCGTACAGACATGGGACGGGGCGTTTACCGAAGCGCGGGCTTGTTGTCCAGCGATAGCTTCCCTCCCCAGCCGGCGTTCTAGCGCCATGCTTTTCCCCTCCCGACGCCAGTTCCTCCAGACCACCGCCTGTGGTTTCGGCAGTCTCGCCCTTTCCGCGATGGCCAACAACCCGCTCGCGGGCAAAAAGCCGCATCATCAGCCGAGGGCGAAACGCGTCATCTTTCTCTTCATGCAGGGCGGCGTGAGCCACGTCGATTCCTACGACTACAAACCGCGTCTCTTCAAAGAGGACGGCAAGGTCATCGAGGTGCAGGACGCCCGTGCCATCGCCAAAACGGGCAAAGGCGCACCGCAACGTGTGATGAAGCCGCTGTGGGACTTTGCGCAGCATGGCGAGAGCGGTCGCTGGGCCTCGAATCTCTTCCCGAACGTCAACCGCCACCTCGACGACCTTTGCTTCCTGCACGGCATGCATACCGAGGGCGTGGCGCATGGCCCCGCCACGCTGTTTTTGCACACCGGCACCACCAGCTTCATCCGCCCCAGCATGGGTGCCTGGGTGATGTATGGCCTGGGCACGGAAAACGAGAACCTGCCCGGCTTTGTCACCATCAGCCCCAGCCTCGGCAACGGCGGCCCGCGCAACTACGGCAATGCCTTCATCCCCGCCGTGTACCAGGGCACACCCGTCGGCCGCAGCGGACAGCCCGCCAAGGAGTCCTCGATCAAAAACATCACGAACACGATCTGGACGCCCGAGCAGCAGCGGAAGCAATTCGGCCTCCTGCAATCCCTCAACGCCCATCAGGCCATGCCCGGCGATTCAGAGATCGACGCCGTCATCCGCAGTTACGAGCTCGCCTGGCGCATGCAAGCCAAGGCGCCCGATGTGATGGACCTCTCCGATGAGTCTGAAGCCACCAAGAAACTCTACGGCATCGACGAAAAACCCACGGACAACTTTGGCCGCCAGTGCCTCATGGCTCGCCGCCTCGCCGAGCGTGGCGTGCGTTACATTCAGGTGAACTACGGCGACAACTCCAACAACCCCGCCTGGGACCAGCACAGCAATCTTCCCAAGCACGGCGACCACGCCGCCGCCGTGGATAAACCCATCGCGGGCCTGCTCGATGATCTCAAACAACGCGGCCTCCTCGAGGACACCATCGTCTGGTGGGGCGGCGAGTTTGGACGCACGCCTTACGCCGAGAAAAACGGCACCGGCCGCGATCACAACCCCAATGGCTTCACCGTCTGGATGGCCGGTGGCGGCTTCAAGCCCGGCTTCAGCTTCGGCGAGACCGACGACCTCGGCCACTTCGCCGTCGATGGCAAAGTCCACATGCACGATCTGCATGCCACCATCCTTCACCAGCTCGGCCTCGACCATGAAAAGCTCACCTTCCGCCATGCAGGCCGAGATTTTCGCCTCACGGATGTCCACGGCCATGTGGTGAAGGAAATGCTCGCATGAAGCTGGCGAGCCAAAGGAAACTACAGGCCCAAGGCAGCTCTAGCCTCCGCTCGAATGGCTTTGGCATCTTGATGGGAAGTTTTCATCTCCGCCGCCGTGGCTTCGTTACCTGGGTAGCGAAAACGCACACCGAACTTAGTCAGCCTCTTGCCGGCTGATGAGAGGGCACTCCACAAGGGTTCGATGCCCAGACAGAGCCGCACTAGCTCCTCCAGGTCGTGTGTCTTGGGAAAATGGAGGTTGGCCTCTTCAAGGCGGGCTTTGAGGTATTTCTCGGCGGATTGCTGGAAATGAAAACACGCATGGTCATGGACCGGAATTTTCCGCCTCCTGGTCAAAGACACGGCCACCAGCCAGTCAGATTCCGCTTTTTTGATCCATTCACGCGTGGAGGCCTTCATACATCACCTTCCCACGGTTCATGATTTCGAGGATGAAGCACTCCTTGTCATCAATGCGTGCCTGCAAGCGATGATCGGGTTCGACAAGCACATCCACAGGAAAACCAGCCGGCACCTTGGATCGAATTCGGTAGTCCAGATCACGCCGGTAGCGGCCTTTGGGCATCACCACCATCACATCCACGTCCGAGTCGTCCGTGGGCTTGCCGTAGGCATAGGAGCCGAACAGAATGATCTTCCGCGGCTTGAAAGCGGCGGCAATGGCATCGCAGTATTGCTGAATGGCCTTGCGTGAGATCATGATGACGATCCTAGCGGGTGGCGTTCGCGTGTCAATCAGGGCCATGGAAGCCTCGATTGACAGCATGGAATCAGACCGACATCCTCGCCCCATGCCGATCACATGGTTCACCATTCTGTTCACTGCTTGGGCTTGCCTCGGCGGCAGTCTTTTCGCCGCCTGGCAGGCCGGTGCTGCGAAGGCGGACATCACGCCCACCGAGCCAGTGCCACTCGCAGGCTACGGCGGCAAGACGCGGATGTCCCAGCGCATCGAGCATCCCATCTGGCTGAAAGCTCTCGCCTTTCGCGATGACACCGGCAGCACCTCCGTTATCGTCACCGCTGATCTTGTGGGCCTAAGCGACAAAATGATCGCCATCATCGCCAGGAACGCGCAAAAGAAGCATCACCTCCCTCGCGAGCGACTCATCCTCAACACCTCGCACAACCACTCCTGCCCCGTCACCGAGGACGTGCTCTGGCTTTACTATGTATTCACGCCCGAAGAGGCCGCCGCGCGGGACCGCTACACCGCCAGCGTCTATGCGAAGTATGACGAGGTCATCGGAGCCGCCATCGCCGCGCTTCAGCCAGCGGAGCTTTCCTTTGAGCAAGGCCTCGCCGGAGTCGCCGTGAACCGCAGGCGCTCGCGAGGTCCCGAGAGCCGTTCGCTCGGCGGCCAGGTCGATCAGGACGTGCCCGTCATCGCCGTCAAAAGCGGCTCAAACCTTCGCGCCATCCTCTTTGGCTACTCCTGCCACACCACCGCCCTCGGCGGCCTCAGCATCAATGGCGACTGCGCGGGCTTTGCGCAGCTCGAACTCGAAAAAGCCCATCCCGACTGCATCGCCCTGTTTGTGCAGAACTGCGGCGGCGATGCCAATCCCCTGCCCCGCATCCGCGGACGCGATGCCGAGGCCACCACGCTCGCCGCCATGTATGGTCACATCCTCGCCGAAAGCGTCCAGCAGGTGCTCGCCACACCGATGAAGCCTCTCAGCGGCCCGTTGCGAGTCGCCATGGGCAGCACCGAGCTGCCCCTCCAACCCGGCCTGACCTTGGAAGAACTCAAACAACGCCTCCCGGCCCTCACCGGCATGCCGCGACGCGAATTCGAGCACTTCATCCGCCAATACGAAACCCTCGGCTCGCCGCCGGACCGCGTGCGCTATCCCATTCAGGTATGGAGCTTCGGCCCCGAGCTCACTTACATCGCCCTCACCGGCGAGACGGTGGTGGATTACTCGCTCAACTTCAAAGCCGCCCACGGTTGGAACACCACCTGGGTCTCCGGTTACAACAACGACCTCCTCAGCTATGTGCCCAGCCTCCGAGTGCTGAAGGAAGGCGGCTACGAAGGCACCAGCGGCATGTATGAATACGGCCACCGCGCCCCCTACACCGAAAGCATCGAAGAGCGGATCACCACCTTGGTCGAGAAACTTGTGAAGCAAACTCGCTGATGTCTCATCGGATCAAACTCGGCTCCGCCCAGATCGCGTAGTTGCTCTTCGAGTCGAGCCCGCGTCCGGTGAGCAGCAGTTGGAGCTGCGAAACGCCGCTCACCTCGCATTCGAGCTTCTGTGCGGCATCGCTGCCATTCAGCGTGATCGTTTTGAGCACCTTGCCATCGCCGCTGATCGTGAATTCGACGCGGCCTTTCGATCCCTGCTCGGGATGCAGGCCCGCGAGCACGCTGAATCGCGTGAAGACACCCTTTGGTAGCACAAAGGTCAGCGGCTTGCCCATCCCGGCGCTGATGCCATGGGCGAATGCCTTCTCTCCCGCATCGAGCTTGAGCTTCAGCGGCACCGCTTTCGTGCCTCCGGCCAGGATCGAACCGACTCGCGGATGCCCCCAATACGGCGAGCTGAAAAACTGCGTCTGCGGGTAGTGCAGCTTCTCCGCCTCCAGCGGCCAAAACGTGTCGATGGGCACCTCCGCAGGCATTTCAGGCACTTTTTGCGCCCCGAGGCAAAGGATCGTGTGCATCGCATCCGCCACGATTTGCGCATCGACGATTGCCGCACGCATCTGGTGCTTCGTCACGGCTTCCGCATCCTCCGCGTAAAGCGCCTGCATGATCGGGATCGTCGTCGAGCGGGCATTCACGATGCCTTCATGCACGCGATGCATCAGCCGCCACGCCGCTTCATTCACGTTGGTGCCGAGCAGGCGCGGCTGATAGCCCGCGATGCTCACCGTGAAGTCGCCATTTTCGATGGGGCCGTGCATGAGCTTGTCCTTCATCGCATCGCTCGGCGGCAGGAATTGCTGCAGCAGCGTGAATTGATTGTCCCCTGGCATCGTGTGCGACGGGCTGCCGTAGTCCTCGATCTGGTGGCACATCGTCCCCATGAACCGCGCCGCATCGGCCGTGCGTCCCTCGCGCAGCGCCGTCACCGCCCGCTCCATGAAGTAGGTCATCACCTCCAGGTATTCCGTCTGCACCGTCGGCAGATGCAGCACCTGCAAATACACCTCCCCCGGCCGCGACTCCATCGCCGCATACTTCGCGTTCGCCTTGTCGGAGTAAACGTTGTCCGGGATCATGCAATGCGCATCCCCCAGCGCCTTCAGTTCATCACCCAACAACTCCTTCTGCCACCCCGGCAACGTCTCCAGCCCCGCCTGCGTGATCGCCTGATGTGGATGCCCCCAGCCGAGAAGAAGGTTCGGAAGGCAAAGCGCGAGCAGCAGAGCGAGAAGAGGTGATTTCATGAGAAGGCAAAGACGATGAATGACCGCCAAAGAACGCAGAGAAACGCAAAAAATGGTCATCCATGAAGCTCACCTCCTTCAATCCATTGGCGTCTTATCAGCGGTTCAAAAATGGGCTACCGTCGGCACTTCGACCCGTTTCTCACCCAGAGACCTGCCTCCGATCCTTTCCGTGTATTCCGTGTATTCCGTGCCTTCCGTGGTTTCCCCCTCTTTTGCGTTCCTTGCGTTCTTTGGCGGCCATTCCATTCCCCGCATTCCCCTGCCAAAAACGGCGCTCTGGACGCGTAGGTTTGCATCATGCTTCGGAACGCCCTTCTCTTTATCTGCATCGCCACGGCTGGTCTCGCCGCGGAGCCTTTGAGCTTCGTGCGGGACATTCAGCCTATTTTGACGAAGGCCGGCTGCAATGCGGGTGCTTGCCATGCGAAGGCGATCACCGGTCAGCGCGGCTTTCGCCTCAGCGTGCTCGGTTTCGAGCCGGAGGAGGACTACGAGGCCATCGTGAAGCAGGGCAAGGGCCGTCGCGTGTTCCCGCCCGCGCCGGAGGAAAGCCTGCTCATCACCAAAGGCGCCGCCATCGTGCCGCACACGGGTGGGAAGCACCTGGAGCCCGGCTCGGAGATGTATCAGACGCTCGTGCGCTGGATCGCCGAGGGCATGCCTTACACGCAGCCGAACGAGCCCGTGCTCAACACGATCGCCGTGGAGCCCTCACGCATCTCGTTGAAGCCGAAAACGGCGCAGCAGCTCAAAGTCACCGCCCGCTACTCCGACGGCAGCAGCCGCGATGTGACGAAGCTCGCACTCTTTGAAGCCAACGACACCGCCATGGCCACCGCGACCGATAGCGGCCTCGTCAACACGCTCGACCTGCCGGGCAATGTGGCCGTCATGGTGCGCTTCGGCGGCAAAGTCAGCGTGTGCAGCGTGCTCATCCCGCTCGGCGCACCGGTCGATTCGCTACCGCCCGTGAAGAACTTCATCGATCAGCACATTCTCGCGAACTTGAAGCAGATCGGCATCCCGCCCTCGCCCATCTGCGACGACAGCACCTTCCTCCGCCGCGTCTCGCTCGACATCGGCGGCCGACTTCCCTCCATGGAGGAAACGAAGGCCTTCATCGCCGACAAAGCGCCCGACAAACGCGACCGCGCTATCGAGTCGCTGCTCAACTCACCCGACTACGCCGACTACTTCGCGAACAAATGGACCGCGCTGCTCAAAAACCAACGCACCGAGGCCGCCGACATCACCGCGAACTTCGCCTTTCACGCGTGGATGCGTGACAACCTGCTCGCGAACACGCCTTACGATCAGCTCGTCCGCCAGATCCTCGCCAGCACCGGCACCATCGTTTCCAATCCGCCCGTGGCCTGGTATAAACGCGTCAAAGAACCCACCACGCAGGTCGAGGACGTGGCGCAGCTCTTCCTCGGCGTGCGCATGCAGTGTGCGCAGTGCCACCACCATCCCTTCGAGCGCTGGACGCAGTCCGAGTACTATCACATGGCCGCCTTCTTCAGCCAGATCGGCCGCAAACCCACCGCCATCGCCGGTGAAGACCTCATCTTCCACAAGCGCGGCACCGCGCAGACCGAGCATCGCAAAACCCGCGTCATGCTCAAACCCGCCGGCCTCGGCGAGCCGCCGCTCGACATCGCGCCCGATGACGATCCGCGTCTCGCGCTCGCCGATTGGATGGCGCAGAAGAAAAATCCCTTCTTCGCCAAAGCGCTCGTGAACCGCTACTGGAAGCACTTTTTCAAACGCGGCCTCATCGAACCCGAGGACGACCTCCGCGACACCAACCCGCCGACGAATCCCGAGCTCATCGAAGCCCTCGCGAAGCACTTCACCGACAGCAACTTCGACCTCAAATCCCTCGTCCGCGTCATCGCGCAGAGCCACACCTACCAGCTCAGCGCCATGCCGAACGAGCACAACGCCATCGACCGCCAGGCCTTCTCCCACTTCTATCCGAAGCGCATGACCGCCGAGGTCCTGCTCGATAGCATCGACATGGTCACCGCGTCAAAAACCGACTTCGCCGACCTCCCTGCTGGCACCCGCGCCATCTCGCTGCCTGACAACAGTTACACCAAAGCCTCGCCCTTCCTCAAAGTCTTCGGCCGCCCCGACAACACCAGCGTCTGCGAATGCGAACGCGTCTCCTCCGCCAGTCTCGCGCAGAGCCTTCATCTGATGAACGCCCCCGACGTCAAAGCCAAGCTCACCGCCGCCGGAGGCCGCGCCGAGCAACTCACCAAAGCCGAGATGCCCGAGCCCAAACGCATCCGCGAACTCTACCTCGTCACCTTCTCCCGCGAACCCACCGCCGACGAAGTCCAGATCGCCGAAACCCACCTCCTCAAGCCGCGCATCGACGCCACCGGCAAGCCCCTCGATTCACAGCGTGCCAAGCGCAACGGCTACGAGGACCTGCTCTGGGCACTGCTGAACACGAAGGAGTTTTTCTTTAATCATTGAGAAAAGCACGTTGTTCACGCTTCAGCGTGCTCTGGCGACCCTTCCCCTGACACGCTAAAGCGTGAACCGAAGCAGGAGTCCAGACGCATGCGTGGGGCCGCCTGCCCCATCACTACCACCTGCTTATCCGGGTGCCAGATCTGAAAGCGGTGGTCTTCGCGCATGGCAGATTGTATGGACGCAACTCCCACGCTTGGAACGGCGAAGACGGTCAGCGTGCGCGCAAAGTTTGGTGCGCACCCGCAAACCGAGCCATCCGCAACGAGGCAGTGAGAGCGTGGAAAGACTTCCCTGTTCGGCTGGGAGAGCGCGGGAGGAGCCTAGGCATATCGGAAGCTGCTCTACAGCCACGCGGTGGAGATCAAAAGCGCGGACAAATCGAAGGTGGTCCGGCGTGGCGTGAGCGCGGAGGAGTCCAAAGCGGTGCTGGAGGTAAGGGACACCGCAGCCGAACTGGTGCAGCTGCGGGTGCGCTACTTCAGCGACGGGTTGGTGATTGGCGGCTGGGGGTTTGTGGAGAGCATCTTCAGGCAGCACCGAGAGAAGTTTGGACCGAAGCGAAAAGATGGAGCACGCAAGATCACGGAGAGCGCAGGCGGTTTGTTTGCGCTGCGGCGATTGAGAAAGAAGGGAATTGGGCTGGGGCAACTGGCTGAAAATTCAAGGAGTCTAAGATGAAAGAGCGAATCCACCAAGGCAGCCTCTCAGCGCAGGACATTCAGCAGTTCGACTCGGAAGATCAGATCGGCGAAGGGGGGGATCTTCGGGGGTGAGCCTCGGCTGCCGTAGGCGAGGTTAAAGGGAACCTGAATGAGCCATTGATCACCCGGTTTCATCATCTGCAGTGCCTGTGTCCAGCCGGGTATCACTTGGCTGACGCCAAAGCTAGCTGGTTGGCCGCGATCATAGGAGCTATCAAACACGGTTCCATCGACCAGCGTGCCGCGATAATGCACCACGACGGTGTCATTGATCGTGGGCCGCTGCCCGCCCGCAGGACCGGAGGCTAGCACTTTGTAGCTCAGGCCACTGGCGGTGCTCACAAAGCCGGAGGCATCCGCTGAAGCCGCAGCTGGCGGCGAAGCTTTTTGAGGTGCGGCGGCGGCAGGTTCTTTCTTCGGAGAGTTCTGGCAGCTCGTGATGAGCAGCAGCGTGGAGGCGGCGAGGGCGGTGTAGTTCATGGAAGATGGGCGCGTGCCTAAACCGCAATCCGGACGCGGATTCAATGACCAAACGCGGCCAGCTCCTTACCGTTCTTGCCATCCCACACGCGGAGAAAGCTGTCCTCGCCACCGCCGATGAGCATGGCTCCGTTCGGCGTGCTGGCGGCGGCTTGCATGTAATCGGGCAGGCTGGCGATGCTGCGCACCTCGGTGCCTTCATCCGTGACGATGCGCACCTTGTTATCCCCGGAGGCGGTGATGAGCTGCTTGGTGGCACCGATGAATTGCAGGGAGGTGACCTCCTTCGTCCAGCCTTCGATCTTCTTTTTCCGCTCGCCGATAATCATGTCCCAGGTGGAGACGGTGCCCTCCGCACCGGCGGTGGCCAGCACGCGACCATCGGAACGAAAAGCCACGCTCATGACATGATGCGTATGGCCTTCAAAGAGGTTCACCTGCTTGCCGGAGGCGATGTCTGTCACCCGCGTGATTTTATCCGCCGCTCCAGAGGCGAGGCGTTTGCCATCGGGTGAAAAATCGAGGCACAGGACGGTGTCGCTATGTTTTTCCTTCCAGGTGCGGACGACCTTGCCGGAAGCCACCTCGAAGAAGGTGATGTCGCCCGTGCGGGAAAGCTCACCGCCGCCGGTGGCAAGGGTTTTGCCATCGGGACTGAATCGCACGGCGTTCACGCGATCCGCGAAGAGGCCTTTTTCATTCAGCGTGCGCTCCAGTGCCCATGCCGGAGCACCGCTGGTGGTCAGCGTGAGCGCTTTCACCGCCGTGAAGGAACCGTCGGGCCCGGCGGTGATCGTGGTGGTGCCTGCGGTGCTGCCGCTGCTCTCCTCGATGACCAGTCCGGTGGCTGCGGCCCACACGCGAAGCACGCCATCCTCAAACAACGCGGCCACGCGGCCTGCATCCGCCGAAAAACCAACCGCGAGGGGCTTCGTGGTGGCTTTGGCGAGCGTTTGCTTCAATGCGGCCAGCTCACCAGTGGCCTTGTCCTGAGCTGTTTTGGCCGTGGTGATGGCGGTGTTCGCTGCCGCGATGCTTTTGGCGTTCTTTGCCTTCGAATCGGTGATGCGCTTCACGTCATCTTCGGCGTCCTTCACATTGCTCTCAGCGGCGGAGACGGCGGCGAGGGCGGAAACCTCGCTCATCTTGGCGGTGATGAGCTTGTCCTGCGCTGTTTTCAGCTCGCGGTCCAGCGTGGCATCCGGCTTGCCTCCGGGCACGGCTTTGATTTTGGCGGTCACCGCATCCACCGCCTTCTGCGCCTCACTTTTCGCGGTGGTGGTGGGAGGCACGGCTTTTTGCTTTTCCGGCAGCACCTTCTTCATCGAGGTGATGGCCTCGTTGGCCTTTTTGAGCAATTCGTCGAGGGCTTTATCCTGCGCCTGCATGCGGGTGATCTCGGCTTGCTGAAAGGCCTGCTCAAGTTGGCTGGCCGCGAGGGTCCAATCGAGCTCCGCCGACTTCTTCGCGGCCGCCAGCGTGCCGCGAAGCTCGATCACGGGCTTCGCGGAGGCTGCATCCCAAAGCCGCACGGAGCCATCGGCACAGGCCGTGGCAATGGTTTTGCCATCGGCGGAGGCGGCGCTGCTCAAAACGGTCAGTTTGGAGGTTTCGGCGATCTTTTTTACGAGCGCCGCATCCGCCGGTTTCGAGGCCACCGGAGCCGCCGCAGCCTTCGCCGGCTGAACCTGCCAGATTTTCACCTCGCGGAAGCTGCCGCTGGCCAGCCGGGTGCCATCCGGGCTGAAGGCGAGCGATTGCACGAGGGCACGGTGCGCATCGGGGATCTGCGCCGCGATCTGGCGAGTGGCGAGATCATAGATGAAAATGTCATTCGAGCGACCGCAAGCGGCGTAGCGACCATCCTTCGTCATCGCCACGGCATAAATCGGATCAATGCTGGCGGCGAAGGCCTTCAAGGCCACGCTGCGCTCGATCTGGGTGGAGCTTTTCGCCCCGAGGTCGATCCACTGCTTCAGCAGAGCGATCTCCGCAGGCGTGAGGTTCACCGCACCGGATTTGTTGTTGGGCGGTGGCATCTCCATGTCCTCTTGGTGGAGAGACGCGGTCACGATGAGGCTCTCGGCACTTTTGCCCGGGATGATCGAGGGGCCGGAATCGCCGCCGTTGATCATCAGCTCGGGCGTTTCCATGTTCAGCCCGGCCTTCGTGGTCGTCTTGTTGTGGCAGGAAACGCAGTTCGTCTTCAGAAAGGGAAACACATCCCGGTAGAAGTCCGGCTCCGCGAGGGCGGCACCGGGCAGGGCGAGAAGGCAGAGAGGCTTCAGGAGCGATTTCATGCGGTGAAACCTACGCTCCCAAACACCTCCAGCATGCAGCCCGCTTACTTCTTCTTCACCCAGGCCGCGATAGGCGTGTGGGTATGGGCTGGAGCTGCCTCAGCCGTGGTGAAGGTGATGCAAAGGCTCACGTCGCCCTTGGCATCCGGGACGGTGGCCTGGAGGATTTTCACGCCTTCACCTTTGCCGTCCTTGTCTTTGCCGACGGTGCGCATCTGCTCACTCGTTGGCTCAGGAGGATCCCCCACGCTGAAAGTGGCTCCCTTGGGCGAGACGATCGTGGCGAGAAGTTTTTTGCCACCGAGGGTGAGTACGGCACTGGCACCATCCGGAGCGATTTCCGCCTTCGTCATCATGCTCCAGACGAGGTTTTTGGAGTTCTTCACGCTGAGGTCGTCTTGGATGACGAGGTAAGGTGCGGTGCCGCGCATCACCATGACACCGCGATGCACGTCCTTGGCCACCTTGTCGTAAGCCTTGGTCATATCGACAACGGCCAGGCCCTGCGCCGGTGTGGACTGGCCGAGCAGCACGCCAGCACGGGCATCCATCTCCTGGTTCTCGCCCAAGCTGAGCGTGTTCTGACCGGCCGTGCCTTCCACGAAGAGTTCGTAGCGCTTGGAGCGATCCGCGCCGGGTTTCACTTCAAAGCCCGGCGCACGATCACTCTCCGCACCCAGTTCGAGGCCCCAGCGCACACCGCCTGCTTCGAGAACGAAACTGCCGATGTCGAGCTGGGCGTGGAGATCGCGGTTATCGCCTCCTTTGACGGCCACATACAGGTCATCTTTCGCCCAGCCGCTGCGCACGGTAGCAGCAATGCCGCCTGGCATCGCGAATTCCAGGCCGTCTGGCGTGCCGTCCCCGGCCGCATGCGGATTGTAATACATGAAGAGACCGGTCTGGCCGAAGTAAGACGAAGCCACAGGCATCTTGGCTCCTGCCGCCACAGCAGGGATGCCGGGATTGCCATGCAGACCACAGAGCCAAGTGGCCACCCACGGACGTGAACCCGCATTTTCAGCGCTATCGCCATAATTGAAGGGCTTGCCGGTCGGGCCGTAAAGATGCAGGCGGGCCACACCGAACTGAGGAATGCCTTCCAGCATGCTCAGACCAAGATCCTTGCCAGAGGCGCTGCGAAGCGATTGGATCACCATCGAGGCGTAATCCATCACCGCATCTCCTGCGGCCATGCCTTCCGGCCAAACGCCGCCGGGGGCGAAACGCTGGATGCCCTCACCAAAGAACTTAGCCCCTTCATTGGCGCACTTCTTGGCCATGTCCGGTGCTTCATCGGCAAAACCAATCGCGGTGATGAGCAAGGCGGAGGCGATGGCCATTTGCTCGGAGTTCACGGGAGCTTCCTCGGCCTTGTCCGGCTTGCCCTTGGCCTTTTTAGGATCGGCCTTCTTTTTGGCGGTCTCAGTGGCTCCGGGCGCGGTGCCAAAAGCGGTGGCCGGAGGCGGCTCCTCGTTCAGGTGAGCGATGAGGGCATCGACACCCTTCTGCTCCAAGAAAGTGCGGACCTCCGTGGCCTGCGGAGCCGTCAATCCATCGCGAAACCAGTCATAGCCCAGAGTCACCGCGATGACCATGTCCGCCACGGCCTGCGCCTCCACGGGATGCCAGTCACGGAAGTTTGTCTTGTCACACAGCAGGAGCAGTTCACGCACCGCGCGGTCCTTCCACTTCAAATCCCCATCGCCATAATGCAGCGCAGCCAGCAGGCCCATGCGATAGATGGCACGCGACCCCTCACTCACAGTGCCGCGGATTTCGCCGTTGATGCGGTTCAATTCAGGATCTTGCAGCAAGTCCTCACCGGAGGTCTTCAAGACACCGAGAAGCTTCGTGAGCGCGGGATCGGCGGCGAGCTGACCTTTGATCGCAGCCCAGCCAGCAGCATTTTGGATCAGGCGCGGACGCACTTTTTGGATGCCGCCGAGGTAATCATTCGCCGCCGGTGCTTTGAACTTGGTGATGGGATTGATCGCGAAGGCTGGACGCGGCGGCGCAGGCTTCTTCGGAGCGGCTTTACCCTTCGGCGTAGCAGGGGCGGGAGTCGGAATGGCCGCCGTGGCTGGAGCAGCAGGAGTTGCCGGAGCGGCAGCGGGCATCGCCACGGGAGCGGCGGCTGGTGGCGCAGCCTTCATCGCGGCGTAGCGGGTCTTGGCGTATTCAAAATCCGCTGCGCTGAGCGTGCTGATGCCCACATCAAATTCCCGGCCGTCCTTTGTCTTAATTTTGAGCGTCTTCGCCACCGCATCCACCGAAATCAAAGTCGCCTCGACCGTCCTGCCGGAGGTATTGGTCCAGGTGTGATACTCCTCCTCGAGCTGGCCTTTCAAGGACGAAAAGGCGAGGAAGAAAGCGAGGGGACAGGCGAGACGTGCGGTCGGCTTCATGGAAAAAAGTGGTTGGCTCAAAACGAACGATCAAAGCAGCCCTTTCCAAGCGATGGGTCAAGCTCGAAGTGCCTCCAGAGACATCACCTTGCCGATCTTCCCAGCACCGCTATCGAGAGAGCCATGCCCGCCTCCGCCTGCTGCCCCTTCCCTCTCTACCAACCCGGCTCCGAATCCGGCTGGGAGGTCGTGAGCAGCGAGCGGAAGTTCGATAATCCGCACGTCAACGTCGATCTGAACCACTACCTCACGCCGGGGTGCCGCGAAAAGCCGCAGCCGTGGATGGTGGTGGGGCGAAAAGCCGCCGTCGCCATCGCTCCGAGGCTGGCGGATGGGCGTTTCGTGCTCATTTCGCAGGAGCGGCTGCCGGTGCGGCAGACGATGTGGGAATTCCCCGCCGGCCAGATTGATACCGAAACGACCTGCGAAAGCATCGCGGCGACCGCTTTGAGAGAAATGCGCGAAGAGGCCGGGCTGGCTTTCGATCCTGAAAACAGCCAACTCACCCCGATGGGCTGGTTTTTTCCCTCGCAAGGTTTCACCGATGAGTGCGTTTACCTGTTCCACGCGGAACCCGTGTGCGTCGTGGGCCAGCCGGAACCGGAAGGCAGCGAGCACATCAGCGCCGTGCGTTTCGCCAGTGCAGGAGAGCTGCGGGGGATGATCGCGGAAAACGAGATCACCAACGCCCTATCATTGGCGCTTTTTGCGCGGATGGCGGCCAAGGGTTTGCTTTGATTCGATTCATCGCTAGCTCTCCGTCCCCAATTTCTCCCCCATGTGGCAAGGTATCCTCAAAAAAGTCTTTTCCGTTCGTGACAAGGTCGCGCTGAACCTCAGCGGCGAAGGCGATGCCGAGAAGCCCTTCATCGAGCATCTCGAAGACCTGCGCACCATGCTCGTGCGAATGGCTCTGACCCTCCTCATCGCGACCTTCGGCACCTTCTTCTTTTACCAGGAGCTGTTTCGAGCCATTCAGATGCCGATCATTTTTGCCGGTCTTGCCAAGGATGAGGCGGGAGCCAGCCAGCTTTTGCAAAACATCGACGTCGCTGGCCCCTTCATGATGGCGATCAATGTCTCACTGATTGCCGCCGTCATTATCTCCTTTCCACTGCTGCTTGTTTTCCTGCTCCAGTTCATCCTCCCCGGCCTGAAAGACACGGAGAAGAAGCTTCTGTGGCCTGCCATCGGCATCGGCACGGGGCTTTTCCTCACCGGAGCAGCTTTTGCCTACTGGAGTGTGCTCCCCCGTGCCCTCGCCTTCTTTGACGATTTTGCCAAATCCGTCGGCTCACGGCAGGATTGGACACTTTCAAATTACGTCACCTTCTCCACCCGCTTCGTGCTCGTGTTTGGCATCGCCTTCGAGCTGCCTGTGATCGTCATGGCCCTCGTGAAGCTCGATATTTTGAACTTCACCATCATGAAGAACACCTGGCGGCATGCTTTGGTGGCCATCACGCTCTTCGCCGCCATCATCACCCCCACGCCGGATGTGCTCACGCTCATGCTCATGAGTGGCCCGCTCTACGTTCTTTATGGCATCTGCGTTATCCTAGCTTGGCGCATGGAGAAGAAGGACAAGGCTGAATACCCAGAATACTACGCCCAGATCGAAAAGGACGAACAAGAGCTCGAAAAGGCCAATAGCGACGATTGGGACAACGACAGCTACAACCCCTGGTCCACCGCCGGAGACGAGGACGAAGACTTGAAGGACGAGTATCAAAAACCCGCCGCCACGCCTTCCGCACCGCCGCCCGAGGTCGAAAAGCCTGCCGCCGTCGATTACGATAACCTCGACGCCGGTGAGGACCAAAGCTCCGTCATGCCCAACGACGAGCCTCCGGCCACGGATCGCGAAAAAACCACCGAAGACCTCGCCCGCGAGGATGAGGAACGTTCACGCGGCGAGAAGTGATGCGTGCGGGAGCTTGTCACCGCTCCCCGCCGTGCCAAATTTCCGCCCGCGCATGAATTTCCCCCTCACTCTCTCCTTCAAGTTTTTCGCCCTCAGCCCACAGATCTTCGTCAACGACGCTGCCGGAGGTCCGGTGTGCTATGTGAAGCAGAAGCTCTTCCGCCTCCGCGAGAAAATCGAGCTGTTCCGTGACTCCACCCAGTCCCAGCAGGTCGCCACCATTGAGGCGGACCGCATCATCGACTGGTCGGCGAAGTACACCTTCAAAGATGCCCAGGGCAACGTGCTCGGCGCCGTGGGACGTCGTGGCATGAAATCCATCTGGCGGGCGCATTACGAGGTCTTCCCGCCCACCGGCGGCGCAGCCGCCTTCACCCTTCGCGAAGAGAACCCGATGGCGAAGATCCTCGATTCATTCCTCGGAGAGATTCCCGTCGTCGGCATGTTCACCGGCTACTTCATTCATCCCAAATACCTCGCCACCCGTGCCGATGGCACCCCGGTCATGCGCCTGACGAAGCAAGCCTCCTTCCTCGAACGCTGCTTCACCGTCGAACTCCTCGGCCCCGCCGAAGAAGGCGAGCAAGCCGCCCTCGTGATGTCCTACCTCATGATGATCCTGCTGGAGCGGGCGAGGGGGTGAGGTCGTAGAACGGCTTTTCCAAGCCGTTCATCATCCGTTTCGCCTTAGAAGAACGAGTTGGAAAACTCGTTTTACGTTTACTTCGCCGCTGGCTCGAAGCGTTTCCGCAGCTCGTTGAAGTAGCGACGCACTTGCTCGCGGCGGGCGGGAGGTAGGGCGGCTTCATCGAGAGCGGCTTCTTCGGCTTGAATGGCTTCCAACGTGGTCGGCGTGGCGGAACGGGTGGGATCCTCTTTGCGGGCACCGCCTTCCACGCTGCGCATGGTGGCCTGCCCTTCGGCGTTTTGCTGGGCCTGCACGACATCGCTGTTGGCGGTTTCCTGCTTGGTGGTGGGGGCGTTGTTGAGGTCGGCCTTGCCAGCGCCGGGCTGTTGGCCGCTGGAAGGTGCTTGCGTCATGAAACCAGGCTGCTTGGGATCATCGGGACCATCGCCTTGCACGATGATCGGCTTATCCTTCGAGCTATCCGGCGGAGCCTGACCTGGCACGGGGGCGATGAGCATCGGCTGGCCGGGCTGCTGGCCCTGCCCTGGTTGACCTTGCTGCTGCCCCGGCTGGCCCATCATCATCTGCTGTTGTTGCTGCTGCTGGCCCTGTCCCTGCCCGCCCTGCGGAGGCTGCTGCATCTGATTCTGCTGTTGCTGCTGACCGATGCCAGGAGGTGAGAGCATCTGCTGCTGTGGCTGCCCGCCTTGCTGCTGACCTACCTGCGGGGCGTTTTGCTGGCTGGGATCGCTTTGCCCCTGCTGACCGTTTTGCCCGAGCTGCTGCATGGCTCCGGTTTGGTTCTCGCCAGTGATGCTGCTGCCCGCTTGACGGAGTTGCTCGGCGAGCTGTTGAAGCTGTTTTTGGGCTTCCTCACGCAAAGCCATGTCCCGCATCTTTTCGGCGAGCTTTTCAAATTCAGCCCCAGCGGCCTTCGCGTCCCCTTGTTGCATCTGATCCCCTGCCCCGAGCACATGCTGGCCCACCATGCGTTTGCGATCCGCCGCTTCGGCTTTCTCCTCCACCTCTTTGAGTGTGCTGCCCAGGCGTTGTTTCGTCTCGGCGGGAAGCTGCGGGCTTTTGAGTTCCTGGCCCAGCTTTTCCGCTGCTTTCGCCGCCGCAGGAGAATTCTTCGCGGCCACGGCATCGCCGAGGTCTGCCGTATCAGCATGCTGGCGGAGCTCTTCGACGAGTTTATCGCTGGCCCAATCGTCTTTTCCCTTCGCCAGATCCTCGGCCAGCTTTTCGGCATCACGAGCGCGGCGCTCCAGCTCGGCTAGCACCTGCTTCGCATCCTTGCCAGCGGCATCCGCCAGCTCGGCGGCGGTCTGATCGAGCTTCGCTTTCAAATCCTCGATCTGCTTCTGCTCGTCCGCGTTGAGGCCTTTGAGCTTCTTTTTCTCCACATCGAGCTTCGCCAAGTCTTTCGCGGCTTCCGCCGCCTTTGCGGCCATGGCCTCATCGAGAATCAAGACGTCCTCCTTCGGCGTGCGCCCCGCGCTGATAAGGCTGCCGAGCATTACCAGCACCAGCGGCACCATCAAAGCCCGCGCCGGGCGCAGCGGCAGATCCTGCTTCAAGCGCCCCATCGCCCGTGCCAAGGCGACTTTTTGCGCCTCGACATGCCTCCTGGCGGCTTCCGAAGCCTCGTTTCGATCTTCAAACCACCACGCACTCGCAAACGCCTCGCGCCGTCCTGCCGCCGAATCCCACAAGGCCAGCGCACTGAAGGCTCCCGGACGCAGCAGCCAAGAAAACACCAGCCCGCCGAGCATCCACAGCGCCCAGGTGATCCAAAGCGCCGCCACGATGCTCATGCCACCGCGAATGGCCCCAAGCAGCATCAGCCCGAGCACGATGCTCACCGGCCAGACGGTGTGCTCAAGCCATGACAGCCACCGCCGCATCATCACACGTCCCTGCACCTTCCGCGCCACCGGCGCGAAGACACAAGCTGGATGGGCTGGCTCACTCATGCCGCGCATTTCAGCGCAATTCACCGCGAAGGCCAAGCATTTCTCCGTTTCACTCACGCCTGCGAAACCACCCGCCAAGGGCACACAGGCTCAGAGATGCCTTTGAGCTGCATCGGTGGCATCGGCTCGGCCTGCACGATGGTGCGCCCCTCGGCGTAGGTTTCCTCATCCATCACGATCTCACCGGCCTGGGCCACACTGCACAGGCGGGAGGCGAGATTCACGCGATGACCGATGACGGTGTAGCTCAGGCGTTGATCGCTGCCCATGCAACCGGCCACGACGCTGCCGGTGGCAATGCCGATGCCCATTTCGAGCGAGTGCCGCGAGGTCAGATTCAGCTCTCGACGCCTCTGAAGCATGGCCTGGGCGCATTGCACGGCCTGAAGACCATCGGAGCCGGTGCTACGGGGCGCCCCAAAAAGAACCATAATGAGATCTCCCACGAATTTATCCACAATGCCGCCGTGCTCATAGGCCAGCTCGGTGAGCGCGGTCATGTGCTCATTGAGCATGTCGATCACTTCGCCCGGTGGCATGCCCTCGGTGATGGAGGTGAAGCCCCGGATGTCGCAAAAGAGCATGCTCACATGCCGCAGTTCGCCGCCGAGACGGCCCGTCTGCTCGATGAGCTGCTGCGCCACCGTGCGATCCGCGACCGCATTGAGCACGCTTCGATACTTTTCCTGAAGCGCGAGGCCTGCGGCCATCTGATTGAATGAGGCGGCCAACGCCCCAAGCTCGTCTCTCTGCCGCACGGGCACCCGCACGGTGAAATTTCCCTGCTCGATCTGCTTCGTGGCGGCGGAGAGATCCCTCACGGGGCCGGAAAGCGTGCGGGAGACGAGCAGCACCACAAAGAGAGCCACCGCGAGGGCGAGGATGCCAAGGCCGACGACATTCCGCCGCAGCTCGCCGATCTCCGCATCGAGCGCGGCGAGCGAGTAAAGGTTCACCTGCGCCGCCAGGGGGAAGGGCGAACCGGGATTCAGCACGCGATAAAAGACCTGATGGCGCGCGCCTTCGATCATCACCATGAGTTCACGCTGGGTTTTGTGACCGTCTTTGAAGACGTCCTGCATGAGCGTGGTCACCTCCTCACGCTTCACCTGCGGAATGGTGGAGGTGACGAGCTGGTCCTCCACCCAGATGCCACTCATGATTTCGCCAAGTTCGCTGCGCTTCGTCTGCTCGTAGAGTGCTCGCTCGGTGACGGAGGTGAGCGGAAGGCCAAAGACAAAGGCCCCGACGAATTTCTGATCCTTCGGATCTCGCAGCGGGGTGATGAAAACCTCCCGCACCTGCTCGGTGGGCCGTCCGTCATGGCGGTCCTCCAGCTCGACATGGAGGTAACCCACTTCCTGCTCCTTGAGCACCTCCTCCAGCTTGCGATCACCGAGCCAGGGGAGCTTGCCGCCTTTTCGCCGCACCTCGCCATTCTCTTTGAACTCGGGGGCGGTCGCCATCGGGAGGCCAAGACCCGCCGAGGTGCGTTGTTGAGGGGCGCCCATGAAATTCCCTTTGGCATCAATGAAGTCCACATAAGGCCGCTGCCCGGACGGAAAGCGCAGCTCGCGACCTTTGAAACCGCCGCCGCGATCATTCGGAGGGGAGAGCTTCCCGGAGCCGCCCAGCATCCCTCGTCCGCCTTCTCCTTGCCGAAGGACGGGAAACTCCATCTGCAGCCGCTCCTCGGCCAGCGACTCCAACTGAGGCCGCAAGAGCTGGGCGAGTTCTTTGAAGTCCTTACCCTGGATCGCCTCCATCACCTTGGGTTGGGCGGCCATGGTTTGCAGGATGGTGGAGAGCGCCTCGAAACGCTTTTTCTTCGCGGCGGTGAGCAGTCCCACCTGCTCCTCAAACTGCTCATCGAAAAGCCGACGGTAGGTGGCGCTGAATTTCCGCTCCGCCATCAGCAGCGTCACCACCGTCACCACGGCCACCACTGGGAAAAGGGTGAGGATGAGTTTGGCGCGGAAGGTGGTGATCCAGTGCATGCGGGAGTTATTTTTGAACGGACAGGCTGAGAAGTCAGCCGGGGAGTTCAACTCTGGCCCGGAATGACGGTTTCGCCGCCCATGGGCGCATATTTTTCGCCTCTCCGAATCCATCTCCTGCAAAAAAACATTTCTCTTCTGGCATGGCACATGCTTTTTTCAGGACATGCTTAAAGGAACGGGGTCGTTTCCCTACCCGAAAAGCACCCACACACGCTACCACCTCAACCATGGCCAAATACAAACTCGAATACATCTGGTTGGACGGCTACGAGCCCGTCCGCAATCTCCGCAGCAAGACCCAGCTCAAGGACTTCGACAGCTTTCCGAAGCTCGAGCAATTGCCCGACTGGGGCTTTGACGGCTCCTCCACCCAGCAGGCCCCCGGCGGCTCCTCCGACTGCGTGCTGAAGCCTGTGGCCGTGTTCCCGGACAGCACCCGCATCAATGGCGCTCTCGTCATGTGCGAAGTGTACAGCGCCGACGGCACCCCTCACGCCTCCAACGACCGCGCCACCATCCTCGACGATGCTGACGCCTGGTTCGGCTTTGAGCAGGAATACTTCCTCTATCAGGACGGCCGCCCTCTTGGCTTCCCCGAGAACGGCTATCCCGCCCCACAAGGCCCCTACTACACCGGCGTGGGCTACAAAAACGTGGGCGACATCGCCCGCCAGATCGTCGAGGAGCATCTCGACATCTGCCTTGCCGCTGGCATCAACCACGAAGGCATCAACGCCGAAGTGGCCAAAGGTCAGTGGGAATTCCAGATCTTCGGCAAAGGCTCCAAGACCTGCGCTGACCAGGTCTGGGTGGCTCGCTACATCCTGAACCGCCTCTGCGAAAAATATGCCGTGGACGTCGAATACCACTGCAAGCCCCTCGGTGCCACCGATTGGAACGGCTCTGGCATGCACGCCAACTTCTCCACCAAGTTCATGCGTGAAACCGGTGGTGAGTCCTACTTCCTCGCCCTCATGGCTGCCTTCGATAAATACAAAGAAGAGCATATCGCCGTCTATGGTCCGGACAATCACATGCGCCTCACCGGCCTGCATGAGACCCAGAGCATCGACAAGTTCTCCTGGGGCATCGCCGACCGTGGAGCCTCCATCCGCGTCCCGCACAGCTTCAAGAACAACAGCTGGAAAGGCTACCTCGAAGACCGTCGTCCGAACAGCCAAGGCAATCCTTACCAGATCGCCAGCCGCATTCTCAAGACGATCGCCACCGTGCCGACGAAGTAATTCGATCGCCAAATCACTCACGAAACGCCGCCTGGAAACAGGCGGCGTTTTTTTGTTATGGTGAGTCAAGCAAATCGGCTCTTGCACCGCCCTCCGCTCCGTTCCATCTCCCGCGAACTTTTCTCCTATCGCCGTGGCCTCCACCGACACCTCTCGCACCCTCGTCGCCATCCCCGCCCGCTGGGGTTCCACCCGCTTTCCCGGCAAGCCGCTTCACCTCATCGCCGGAAAACCACTCGTCCAGCACGTCTGGGAGCGCTGCCAGGAGTGCACACAGATCGACGACGTGATCATTGCCACCGATGATGCCCGCATCGCTGAGGCCGCCGCTTCTTTCGGAGCCAAAACCGTCCTTACTGATCCCGATCACCCCAGCGGCACGGATCGCATCGCCGAGGCCGCCAAGTCCTTCCCCGATCACCGCGTCGTCATCAACGTGCAGGGCGATGAACCGCTCATCTCCCCTGCCCTCATCGACGAACTCGCCCGCACTCTGCGCGATGATCCCGCCGTGAAGATGATCACCGCCGCCGCCCCCATCCAGGACCCCGCGCAGATCAGCGATCCAAACATCGTCAAAGTCATCTTCGACACGCATGGCGACGCGCTTTACTTCAGCCGCAGCCCCCTGCCCTACCAGCGCAATCCCGAGGCCTGGCCCCGCAGCTACCGCCACCTCGGCATCTACGGCTTCCAGCGCAGCTTCCTCTTCCAATTCGTCTCCTGGCCGCCCAGCCGCCTCGAACAAACCGAAAGCCTCGAACAACTCCGCGCCCTCGAAAACGGCACCCGCATCCGCGTCGTCCTCACCGATGAACTCAGCCCCGGCGTGGACACCCCCGAGCAAGCTGCGGCGATTGAGATGCATTTGACCGGGAAGTGAGGCGTTGCCAGTTCGGTTCTGCTGCATTGATGCAGAGACTCAATCCTTAGCTTTAGGATCTGCCACCAAACTGAGCATCTGTATCACACAGACGATAAGCACGCCGATGGCTACGAAACCGATTTTCACGGAGTGATCACTGAAGGGATGCAATCTCTGATAGGCGTTATCCAAGATGGTTTCCTCGGTTTTGCGAAACTCATCAAACCGTTCTGGGCGTTTCTAGACCTCACTAAGTAGTTCGTGATGAAGCATCCGCATGGGACGGACAACATCTATCCCATCATGCGTCAACAACGCCGAACCCTTTAAATGCAAGACTGCACAAGTAGAGGTTAAGCAAAAATTGAGTGAGAAGCAGGAATCGCTGCATGACATTCCAGAGAGCCAGATCGGCCTCGTCCTGGTCGATGACGCCTTCGAGGCGGTTCAGGCCAAGAACGAGCTCGTTTTGCAGCAGCAGACGCTCCAGATACTCGATGGGGCGTGGCCTCCCAGAGCTGAAACCGCCGCGCTTCCATATCCGAGGACACGAGGGCGAGATCCATGCCGGGCGAGAGGCCGAAGATGCCATCACGGGTGACTTTGAAAACCCGCTCGCCTTCATGGAACCAATCGTGCTCCTGCCCGCCGCGTTCCAATCGCAAAACAATGCCCGAGGCATCTAGCCGCAGACCCAGACCTCGCACCCATTGACGAAGGCTTTCCTTCTGCCGGGCGAGCGAGGGCGGCCCAGATGAGCTTCCATTTCCTGATAAGCCTGCTCGGAGGTGATCGAGCGCCGCGAGGACAAGATGCGCTCCATCTGCTCGGGAGTGAGCAGGGGCTTCACGGGAGGCTGGAGGTGGCTCTGGGACATCGGCGGTCATGCGAAGAATAGGCGCATAGGGAAAAAGGGCAAACCATCAGGCGATTGAGAGGCCACGCGGTGGATAAGCCCTTCCTCTCTAACGGTCAATTTGCCTTCCGAACTTGACCCCAACGCGAACCCGGAACAGAGAAGACCATGAAGTACATTTTTGTCACAGGAGGAGTCGTCAGTTCACTCGGAAAAGGTCTCGCCGCGTCGGCGCTGGGCACGCTGCTCGAATTGCGCGGCCTGAAGGTCATCATGCAGAAGTTTGACCCGTATCTGAACATTGATCCGGGCACCATGAACCCCTACGAGCATGGCGAAGTCTATGTGCTCGACGACGGCGCGGAGACGGACCTCGATCTCGGCCACTACGAGCGCTTCACCCACACGAACCTCTCCAAGCTCAACAACCTCACCTCCGGCCAGGTCTACCAGAGCGTGCTCGACAAAGAACGCGCCGGCAAATACCAGGGCCGCACCGTGCAGGTCATCCCGCACGTCACCAACGAGATCAAAGCTCGCATCCACGAGGTGACGGAGAAAATGACCGGCGATGTCATCATCACCGAAATCGGCGGCACCGTGGGCGACATCGAGGGCCTGCCCTTCCTTGAAGCCATTCGTCAGTTCGGCCACGAGGTGGGCAAAGGAAACGTCCTTTTCATCCATGTCAGCCTCGTGCCGTATGTGAAGGCCGCCCAGGAGCTGAAAACCAAGCCCACGCAGCAGTCCATCGCCAAGCTGCGCGAGATCGGCATCGCCCCGCACATCATCCTTTGCCGCACGGAGCATGCGCTCGACCTCGATGTGCGTGAAAAGATCAGCCTCTTCGGCAACGTGCCCATCGAGGCCGTCGGCGAGGTTCGCGATGTCAAAAACACCATCTACGAAGTGCCGCTGAAGCTCCACGAAGAGCGCCTCGACAGCCTTGTGTGCAAGCTGCTCGAACTCCAGACACCCGAGCCGGACCTCACCCGCTGGCGCAGCTTTGTGCAGCGTGTCATTCACCCCACGCACCACGTCCGCATCGGCGTCGTCGGCAAATACATTGAGCTTCAAGACGCCTACAAATCCATCTACGAAGCCCTCACTCACTCCGGTGCCGCCCACGACTGCAAGGTCGAGATCGTCCGCGTCGATGCCGAGAGCATCGAGAAGGCTGGCGCTGAGCTATATCTCACCGGCCTCCAGGGCATTCTCATCCCCGGCGGCTTTGGCGATCGCGGCACGGAAGGCAAAATCGCCGCCGCGAAGTATGCCCGTGAAAGCGGCGTGCCTTACTTTGGCATCTGCCTCGGCATGCAAATCGCCGTCATCGAATTCGCCCGCAACGTCTGCGGCCTCAAAGGCGCCACTAGCACGGAATTCGACAAGGCCACGCCGCATCCCGTCATCAGCCTCATGGAGGAGCAGAAGAAGGTGAAGCAACTCGGCGGCACCATGCGCCTCGGCTCCTGGGTCACCGATCTCGTTCCCGGCAGCAAGGCCTACGAACTCTACCACAGCGCCACCATCACCGAGCGCCATCGCCACCGCTTTGAGTTCAACAGCGACTACAAAGTGATGATGGAGGAGAAAGGCCTGCTCATCTCCGGCAACAGCCCCAAAGGCGACCTCGCCGAGATCATCGAACTGCCCTCACATCCCTATTTCGTCGCTTGCCAGTTCCATCCTGAGTTCCTCAGCAAGCCGAATCACCCGCATCCGCTCTTCCACGGCTTCGTGAAGGCCGCGATGAATCATCACGCGGTGCTGGAGCCGAGATGCGCATAACACCTGAGTTGCGGGCAGGAGTGCCCGCATCACGGCTTTACTCCTCTTCTACCTTCAGGCGGAAGTAGCGCATGGATTCTCTCATACCCGATAATCCCATGAACGCCTTCGCCTTCTTCTCCCCCACCGCCTCCAACGAAACCTCCCTCGGCTGGAACCACCTGCCCGCCTATGGTGAGGTCATGAGCGAACTGCGCGGCATCGAGTTCACTGGAATCCCTTCCGTGCAGGCTCCCGCCAGCAAGACGAACCTCTTCATGGAATCCTTCTGGAGGCCAGATGCTCGCCCACGCTGCATAAAAGGGGCGCTGGAGAAATGGAGCACGGGAGTGGTGACCACCCGTCATCCATTACTTCATCACTCCGCCCATCCTGATTTGCTAACGCCGAGAGGGAGCGTCTTTAATCCTTCGCCAGCCAAAGAATGCCCGTGGCGGTCACATGGATGTTTTTCTTCACCGGAGTGAGTTTGGTCGATTCGAGGGTCAACGCGGCGGGATCATACTGATCGCGGATCTTTTGCGTTTCGTCGGCCAATTGCTTTTCGATCTCGGCCATATCGGCATGGAGGGCTTCGAGTTCAGTTTCAGCCGCAGCGGCTTCGCGGCGTTCTTTCATGACGCGGGAGGCCCCGGCAATGCTGCTACTGGCGGCGGTAATGCCGCTTTTACGGCCAAAAATGGCCCCAAGGATGCCGCCGCCGATGGAGACAACGGTGCTCATCGTGGCGCTGCTGGCCTGGGCTTTTTGCGTTTCGACCTTCGCCATGGCCTTGGTGGCTTTGTCTTTGAGGGACTTCGTGGCTTTCGCGGTTTTGGCACGGAGTTCTTCGATGGCGGCGTCGCGTTGCTCACGGGCGGTTTGGGTGACGCGGGCTTTAAACTCGTCCTGTTTCTCGCCGGGGTTCGAATAGGCCTCCAAAAGCGGGCTGTAGAAGACTTCGAGCGTGTGATTGGCATACACCCAGTCAGTGAAGTCCTTTTTGATGCTGGTGTAAGTGCTGGATTTCAACGCCGGGCCAGGCAGATCGGCGTAGGCGGCATTTTCCTTCGGCTCGCTTTCGAATTTGGAGAGGTCGTCGTCCTTCGGGATGTCCACGAACTTGTCCCAGAGCACTTTTTGCTTTTCGATGTCGATCTGGTTCACCAGGGTGACGATGCTCTTGCCGCTGATTTTGCGTTTGGCATCATCAAACACCACCGTGGCACTGCGCAGGATCGCGGGCGTGTAGGTGAGGTGCTCACCGTCTTCATCGCTGGGCTGGAAAAGCTCCGTGGTGTCCTCGGGGAGCTTTGGACGAGTGGTGTTGCGATCTGCGGCTGATAAGCTGGCTCCGGGCGGAGCAAAGCCATCGTCTTCGGCGGCGGCTTTTTCTTCCTTCGCCGGGCGGATCGGGTCCATCAGGGCTTTGATCTGATGGCGAGCGAGTGGGCCGCTGAGGTAGCTCAAAATCCAGCGCACATGGAAAACAACGGGCGCATCTTCATGCACATTGTTCATGAGGAAAACACGGGCACCGAGGCCGGCAAGGGTTCGCTCCATGAGTTGGCGGTCAAACTTGCCACCCGCCGTGTTGGCAGCGCCTTCGAGACCGTCGAGCACGCGCATCTTGTCACGCTCCGTCTGCAAGCGGCCAAGCCACCAGGTGCCGATGTTGGCCAGCGCCTTGTAATCGAGGTCAGCAGGATTCTGCGTGGCCAACAGAATGCCGAGACCAAAGGCGCGTGCCTGTTTGAGCAGGATCATCATCGGCTTCTTCGACGGCGGCATGGCCGTGGGTGGCAGGTAGCCAAAGATTTCATCCATGTAGAAGAGAGCACGCAGGGAGGTGGTGCCCTGCTGGTCACGCATCCAGCCGAGGAGTTGATTGAGCAGCAGCGAGACGAAGAACATGCGCTCTGTGTCGCTCAGGTGGGCGATGCAGAAGATGGTGACACGGGGCTTGCCTTCCTTCGTGTAATACATGCGCTGGATGTCCAGCGGCTCTCCTTCCAGCCAGGTGCTGAAGCCGGGGCTGGCGAGCAGGTTGTTCAGCTTCATCGCCAACGGCGTGCGTTTGGCCTCCGGCATGAAGCTCTCCAGATCGACGACGCCGATCTTCCGAATCGGCGGCTGCTGGATGTGACGCACGAGGTTTTCGAGCGTGAGGTTTTGTCCCTTCTTCCAGCAATGCGCAACGATGTTGCTCAGCAGGATGTGCTCCGGCGACTGAATCGGGTCCGCCTCGATGTTCATGAGGCCGAGCATCGACGAAACCGTGCTCTCGATGCGATCCGCGAGCGCTTCCGCATCATCCGTGACCTCCGCAGGCGGGCAATTGAGCGAGCTCAAAATGGAAACCGGCAGCCCTGCATTGCTACCCGGCGTGTAGATCGCCATATCGACCGTCTCGCGCAGCTTTTTGATGCGGTCGGCGCTTTGTCCCCAATCGCCGAGGCCTTTCTGCCATGTGGCCGCCTGCGAGGCCGCGTATTCATCCGGCGACTGACCTTTGCGGCGTGCTTCGTCCTCATTGATCCACGGGCGGAACTCCTGAGCGCTGAGATTCGGAAACGAGAGCAGCGCATTCCCCAAATCGCCCTTTGGGTCGATGGCTATGAGCGGCACGCCGTCGATGGCAGCCTCTTCGAGCAAAGCGAGGCAGAGACCTGTTTTGCCACTACCCGTCATGCCGAGCACCACGCCGTGCGTGACAAGATCCTTCGAATCATAGAGCATGAGGTCGTCTTTTACCGTCTTGCTTTCGAGGTCGTATTCGCGACCGAGGTAGAAGCTGCCGAGCTTTTCGTATTGGTCAGGGGTGATGGGCATGGCAGTGTGGAAAAATGGTGCCGGAGGATGGCGGAGAGATATCGAATTGGGAATTGGAAAATCGGAACGGAGCAAAGGTTCATGGTCGGCTCTTCACCCACTGCGCCACGGCGAGCGACATCTGGCGGATGAGTTCCTCCCCGTTCACCGGGCTGGCATACCCCGCATTCACCGCGAGAGCGATCAGGTAGCAGGGGCCTTGCTGCGCTCGGTCGTCGATGCAGGCCAGGTCGAGGGCGTAGTTGCTGATCAGGCCTGATTTGTGAAAGTAGCGTGCAGCAGGGAAAATCGTCTCGGCGGCCCCGTTCCACGCGGAGGGGCCAGAGTCCGCGCCAGAGGTCTCGAAGCCCGTGAACCCATCGCCACCTTCACGGAGAAATCGGACCTGCTCACTCGAGAGGCGAAATCGTTCCGCTGGCTCGATTTGATCATGAAACATCACCCGCCGCAGCGTGTCGCAGAGCTCGCGAGTGGTGGTCATGTTGCCCGTCTTGGAGTCGATGATCGTGCAGCCCCTTTCGGCGGCATAAAACCGGCCCTTCCATTGATGAGTGAGCGTGACGCTCGGGTGGACCACACGCTGCGGCTCCTCCCGAAGGTAGGCCCAGGGCCTCGCGGCGTTGTAACCACGCATCAGCGCCGTCTTGGGAAAGCCTCGCTCAGCGGTGAAAAACCTCTCGTGCAGCCAGTCGATGCCGGTGAGGCGCAGCAGCAACGTGTAGTCCTCATTCGATGAACGGCGGAACACCTCCGAGATCATCTCCCGCGGCGTGCGGGCGGCATCGGTGATCCAGCGACCATCCTTTTCCTGATGCTGAAAGGTCAGTGAGTCATCGAGATCGAGTTTTTGCTCGTTTAGCAGTTCCACCGCTGCGATGGCTGCGGGTAGCTTGATCGTGCTGGCGGGCCAGAAATCCGTCTTGCGCCCCGTGTTTCGATAGTCATGCCACTCGAAGGTGGTTTTGCCTTCCCCCTCCTTCACTAGGCAGAGCGTGCCCCATTTGCTCAAACTGGGTGCCACATCATCCAGCGCTGCTTCGAGCGCTGGATCGGCAAAAGCCACGCAGGAGGTCATAAGCAGGGAGAGACGAAGCAGACGCATGGATTGGAGATCGTTTGAGAGGCACAAAGCCCTGCTCAGGCAAAATGGCAACGGCTCTAAGCCTGCCTCATCGCCGTGCTTTCTGGTCCCTCCCCCCGGAAGTTCGCCGAGGTTCAGTTCATGCGATTCGCCGGGGAGAGGGAGCCTGAATGCGACTGACACGCTGGCTTCAGAGCTTTCCAGTTTCACCCTGGGGCGGTTTGCGGCATGATGCCGTATCGCCATGCCCGAAACACCCGTTCCCGCTTCTGCTGCCGTCGAGTCTCCACGACACGGGGGAGGCTGTTGGAAATGGGGATGCCTTTCGCTCATCGTTTTCATCCTCGCAGGCGGTGTGCTCGCTTGGCGGCTGGTGGATCGAGGATTTGATTTTGCGAGTTACGGCCTGCACTGGTTGGCGGAGCTGCCCGGCAGGCTCAGCCACACGCACATCACCGAGACCTTCCGCCAGGAGGTCACGCGGGTCGTTTCCACGGATGGTGATGTGCTGGAGCTGGCCACCATGGAGACCAGCGAGGTGGTCACGAAGGCGGACTCGCTCACCGTCTTCAACGACCTCGTTTACCTCGGCACCACCGAGAGCGAGATCCGCGTGCCAGTGGTGTATCGCTTTCATTTGAAACTCTCCGACGACTGGCGTCTCAGCGTCAAAGACGGCCGCTGCATCGTCATCGCCCCGGCGATCCGGCCTTCCCTGCCCCCGGCGATCCGCACCGATGGCATGGAAAAGAAAACCGAGGCCGGCTGGCTGCGCTTCAATGCCAACGAGAACCTCGACAAGCTCGAAAAAGACCTCACGCCCATGCTGGAAAAGCGGGCTGGCTCTCACACGCAGATCCCTGCGGTGCGTGACAACTGCCGCAGTTCCGTGGCGAAATTTGTCCGCACCTGGCTGCTGCGTGAATCCGGCTCCGATGGCTCGATCAAGGACATCGTCGTCATCTTCCCCGATGAGCCGGAGGTCAAAGAAGCCGAGGCCGCCGCAGCCAAACTACCCGCGCATCCCGTGATCGAAAGTCCGGCGCATTGAGCAAACCCGCTCACTTTGCGCTTGGCACGCCGCCGCGAGTCTCTAAGACATGCGGCCCATGACTCCCTCCACCGCCCTCCTCGCCAGCGCCGTTTGCGGCTACCTCTGCGGATCGCTGCCGTTTGGTTATTGGGCAGGCAGGCTGCGCGGGATCGACATCCGCCAGCATGGCAGCGGCAACATCGGTGCCACGAATGTGATCCGCGTGCTAGGCAAGCCCATCGGCATCCCGGTTTTCCTGCTCGATATGCTCAAAGGCTGGCTGCCCGTCTTTCTCGCCGCGCATTGGATGAGCTGCACCGGGGCGGCGGACGAGATGATCTCCACCGCCAAGGTCGTCGGCGGCTTTTCCGCGGTGCTCGGGCACATGTACACCTTCTGGCTCTCCTTTAAAGGTGGCAAAGGCATCGCCACGACGGCGGGTGTGCTCCTAAGTTTGTCGCTCGCCGGTTTCGCGGGTGCCGTGGCAGTCTGGGTGGTGGTGTTTTTTGCCACCAAATATGTCTCGCTGGCCTCCATCACCGCCGCGCCCGCCGTGCCCGCCGTGATGGCGTTCATGATGTGGCGTGAAGGGAGATGGGACGCCGTGATGCTGACCTTTGGCATCGTCGTCATGGTGCTGGCCATCTGGAAGCATCGCTCGAACATCCAACGCCTGCTCGCTGGCACGGAAAACCGCGCCGGAGCCAAAAAAACACCCGCCTCATGAATTCCCCTCCTGCCATGCAAAGCGCCGCCGTGATCGGCGCAGGGAGCTGGGGCACCACCCAGGCTGCGATGCTCGCCTGGCGTGGCATTCAGGTCCAGTTTTGGGGGCGTGATGCCAGCCTGATGGCGGAAATCGCCGCCACGCGGAAAAACCCGCGCTACCTGCCGCACCTCGAACTTCCCTCCAAGGTCGAGGTGGTGACAAACGCCGCCGATTTAAAGCCCGTGGACATGCTCGTCTTCGTCGTGCCTTCCAAAGGCATCCGCGAGGCCGCCCAGCTCATCGCCACCACGCCAGCCGCGAAGAGCCGCGTGGTCGTTTCCTGCGCCAAAGGCATCGAAATGAATACCGGCCTCCGCATGAGCCAGATCCTCGCCGAATCGCTCCCGCAAAGCACGCTGGCCGTGCTCACCGGTCCGAATCATGCCGAGGAAGCCGCCGCCCAGCTCGCCACCGCCGCTGTCGTGGCCTGCCAAAACGACGACATCGCCAAAGCGGTGCAGAGTTGCTACACCCTGCCCTTCTTCCGCTGCTACACCACCGATGACATCACCGGTGCCGAGTGGGCCGGAGCCATGAAAAACCCCTACGCCATCGCCGCCGGCATCGCCCTGGGCCTCAAACTCGGCGATAATGCCATCGCCGCCCTCGTCACCCGTGCCATCGCCGAAATGGTGCGCCTCGGTGTCGCCATGGGTGGGCGCATGGAGACCTTCTACGGCCTGAGTGGCGTGGGGGACCTCATGGCAACCTGCTACTCTGAGCACAGCCGGAATCACCGTGTGGGCCTGCTGCTCGGCCAGGGCCAGCCGCTGGAGCAAATCCTCTCCAGCACCCGCATGGTGGCCGAAGGTGTCTTGAACACCGCCAGCCTTCACCAGGCCGCCCGGGCTCGCGGCATCCGCACGCCCCTGCTCGATGAAATCCACGCCGTGCTTCACGAGGGCAAATCCGCCCGCGAAGGCATGAAAGCGCTGCTTTCCCGTGATCCACGCCCCGAGGCGGATTGAGTCCATGGAGCTCTCCCGCCCTCTCGCCGAAGCCACGGGGAAAAACGATTTCGCGCCATCATTTGACGCATCTCCCAGACCATGCAAGATGCCGCGCTTTCCGGCCAAAGTAGAACGATTTTTCCAACTCGTTCAGCCCCCCGAAAGCGCCCAAATCATACGCTTTCTCTCCTCTCCGCTCTAAGCCCTACGCACCTTCCATGCCCAAAGACACCTCCATCAAACGCATCCTCGTCATCGGTTCCGGCCCCATCGTCATCGGCCAGGGCTGTGAGTTCGACTACTCTGGCGTCCAGGCCTGCAAGGCCCTGCGCGAGGAAGGCTATGAGGTGGTGCTCATCAATTCGAACCCCGCCACGATCATGACTGATCCGGAGTTCGCCTTCCGCACCTACATCGAGCCGATCACGCCGGAGATGGTGGAGAAGATCATCATCAAGGAAAAGCCGGATGTGCTCCTGCCCACGCTCGGCGGCCAGACGGCGCTAAATACCGCCATGTCGCTGCATCGGGCAGGCACGCTGGAAAAGCACGGCGTGCGCATGATCGGTGCAAAGCCGGAAGCCATCGAGAAGGGCGAGGACCGCCTGCTTTTCAAAAACGCCATGCTCAAGATCGGGCTCGACCTGCCGCAGTCCGGCGTGGCGCACAACATGGAGGAAGCCCGCGCCATCGCGGAGCAGATCGGCACGCTGCCGCTCATCATCCGCCCGGCCTACACGCTCGGCGGCACCGGCGGCGGCATCGCTTACAACAAGGAGGAGTTTGAAACCATCACGGCCAGCGGACTCGATCTCTCGCCGGTGACGGAAGTGCTCATCGAGGAGAGCTTGCTCGGCTGGAAGGAGTTCGAAATGGAGGTCATTCGCGACAAGGCGGACAACTGCGTCATCATCTGCTCCATCGAGAATCTCGACCCCATGGGCGTGCACACCGGCGACTCCATCACCGTCGCGCCGATCCAGACGCTCACGGATCGCGAATACCAAATCATGCGCGACTTCTCCTTCGCCTGCATCCGCGAGATCGGCGTGGAGACCGGCGGGTCCAACATCCAGTTCGCCGTGCATCCCGACACGGGCCGCATGATCGTCATCGAGATGAATCCGCGTGTCAGCCGCAGCTCCGCGCTCGCGTCGAAGGCCACCGGCTTCCCCATCGCGAAGATCGCCGCGAAGCTCGCCGTCGGCTACACGCTCGATGAGCTGAAAAACGACATCACGCGCCACACGCCCGCCGCGTTCGAGCCCACCATCGACTACGTCGTCACCAAGATTCCGCGCTTCACCTTCGAGAAATTCCCCGGAGCCAACGAAACGCTCACCACGCAGATGAAATCCGTCGGCGAGGCCATGGCCATCGGCCGCACCTTCAAAGAGAGCCTGCAAAAGGCCCTGCGCAGCCTGGAGATCAAACGCTTCGGCCTCATCGGCGATGGTGCCGACAAGGAAGTCGATGACGAGACCCTCACCACCAAGCTCACGGTGCCCAACGCCGAGCGCATCTTCTTCCTCGGCCAGGCCTTCGCGAAGGGTTGGGATGTCGAGAAGGTCTTCTCGCTCACCAAGATTGATCGGTGGTTCTTGAGGCAGATTGAGGAGATTGTGAAGGAGCAAGTTCAGCTTGCGTCGTCTGATCTTCGTCGCGCCAAAAAGCTCGGTTTCTCCGATCGTCAGATCGCCATCGCCAAAGGCATTAAGGAAGGTGAAGCGCGCGCTCAACGCAAAGCCGCAGGCATCATCCCCACCTACCGCCTCGTGGACACCTGCGCGGCCGAGTTCGAGGCCTTCACGCCTTACTACTACTCTACCTACGGCATCGAGGACGAGGTGCGCGACAACGACCGCAAGAAAGTCATGATCCTCGGGGGCGGCCCGAACCGCATCGGCCAGGGCATCGAGTTCGACTACTGCTGCGTCCATGCCAGCTTCGCCCTGCGCGAGCTTGGCTTCGAGACCATCATGGTCAACTCCAACCCCGAGACCGTCTCCACCGACTACGACACCAGCGACAAGCTCTACTTTGAACCGCTCACCCTCGAAGACGTGCTCAACATCTACGAGCGCGAAAACCGTCACGACCAGGTGCTCGGCGTCGTCGTCCAGTTCGGTGGTCAGACCCCGTTGAATCTCGCCAAAGGCCTCGAAGAAAACGGCGTCCGCATCATCGGCACCTCACCGAAGAACATCGAACTCGCCGAAGACCGCAAACTCTTCGCTGCCCTCCTCGACACGCTCGGCCTGCATCAAGCCCCAAGCGGCACCGCCACCAACCTTGAGGAAGCTCTCGTCGTCGCCAATCGCGTTGGTTTCCCCTGCCTCGTGCGCCCCAGCTTCGTGCTCGGTGGCCGCGCCATGCAGATCGTCTATAACGAAGTCGAGCTCACCACCTACATGCGCACGGCTGTGGACTATGGTGATGCCGCGCAGCAGCCTGCCACCGGCAACGCCCACACCGCGAACAAACCCATCGTCTCTGCCAGCCACCCCATCCTCATCGACCGCTTCCTCGAAGACGCCACCGAGGTCGATGTCGATTGCATCAGCGACGGCGAGACCACCGTCATCGGTGCCATCATGGAGCACATCGAAGAGGCCGGCATCCACTCCGGCGACAGCGCCTGCGTCATCCCTCCCTTCAGCCTCAGCAACTCGATGCAGGACCGCATCCGCGATGCCGCCAAGAAGCTCGCCAAGGCCCTCAACGTCCGCGGCCTCATGAACATGCAGCTCGCCGTCAAAGGCGACGACTTGTATGTCATCGAAGTCAATCCCCGCGCCTCCCGCACCGCGCCCTTCGTCAGCAAAGCCATCGGCGTCCCACTTCCAAAGCTCGCCGCCAAGATCATGGCTGGCAAAACCTTGAAGGAACTCGGCTTCACCGAAGAAGTCATTCCGAAGCATCACAGCGTCAAAGAAGCCGTCTTCCCCTTCAGCAAGTTCACCGGCGTGGACATCATCCTCGGCCCCGAGATGAAGAGCACCGGCGAAGTCATGGGTATTGATCCCGACCTCGGCATGGCCTTCGCCAAAAGCCAGATGGCCGCCGGCGGCACCCTGCCCACGAAAGGCAACGTCTTCATCAGTGTCAAAGACAACGACAAGCTCAAAGCCACCAGTTCCGGCAAAGTCAGCGATGATCCGGGCCAACAAACAGCATCAACGGAAACCGATCGTCCCAACGTCGTCCGCATCGCCAAAGGCTACGCCGACCTCGGCTTCACCCTCTACGCCACCATCGGCACCGGCAGCGTCATCAGCGAAGCCGGCATCAAAGTTGAAATCCTCCCCAAACTCGCCAGCGGCCAACGCCCCAACGTCATCGACCTAATGAAGAACAAGGACATGGCTTTGGTCATCAACACCCCGAGCGGCAAAAACCCGCGTGAGGACGAAGTGAAGATCAGAACAGCAGCGATGCAGAATAGGATTCCGATCATGACCACCCTCCGTGGTGCCGATGCCGCGCTGCGGGCGATCAAGTCACTGCAAGGCAGCGAGGTGCAGGTGAGAGCGTTGCAGGAGTATCACAAGTAGGCCAAGCCCATCGAGAGGAGCGCGGACACTCCTGTCCACCTCTTCTCTTCGCGGCTTTGCCGCTACTTTAAAACAGCGGGCAAGAGTGCCCGCGCTCCCTTCAAGTTTCTGACCGCTTCGATCCATGATTCCTCAGATCACAGGACTGTCCGCTGATGAGATTGCTGGTGGAGAGTATGTTTGTGACTCTGCGTGGCATGTTCACATGTGCTTGTCATGGCTTGACTATGCAAAGCGGAGCGGTCGTCCGCAGTGTTTGCGATATGCTGCCATCGAGCTCCGAACATCAGTAGAGATGCTGTGGTTTGAAGTATTCGTGGTGACGATGGGAGGCATGATTCCCGCAGCCGAGCACGCAAGGTGCAGCAAGGAAGCTACTAAAATGTATAAGCTCATCGATCGGGCCGCTCCCGACTATCGAAAGCTCATGCAATTCATGGAGATCTTGCTGAATCTTGAGCATGCAGGGCCTCAAATCGTTGTTTGGGATATTGACCGACTGAAGCGAATTCACGGGCAAGCCTCCGAATATCTGCATTTTCAAGGAGCACCTTTTGACACGCACGAGAATCCTTTGGGGCTCGGAAATGGCATTTCGAAGCTCGAATCCATGGCCAACTACATCTGGGGTGAATTCACGAGTGGTAAGCAGACTGGCAACATGCCTTTGGACAAAATGGAGCCGGAGACGAAGGCTGTGTGGGAGCAATTCAGGGATGACAAACTGGACAAGGTCGGAGTGAGGACCCAATTGTTGATTGCTCAACCGGTCTTGACTGCACGTCGAGGTATCGGCCGCAAGTAGCGCTTCTCTTCGCGGCTTCGCCGCCATTTCAAGAAGCGGGCAAGAGTGCCCGCGCTCCCCTCGATTAGCTGAAGGTTATGAAGTTCTTCGATCCGCAAGGAGACATCGAAAAGACGATCCACGAGCTGCCGCATTGGCAGCAGGGTGAGGTGGCTCTCTTCGTCACCTTCCGCCTTGCCGACTCGCTGCCGCGTGAACTCCTCGATGACTGGCTTCTCGCCCGCGACGCCTTCCTCGCTGCGAATCCGCCACCGTGGGACGACATCACCGAAGCTTGCTACCACGGCCAGTTCTCCGACAAGCTCGACGAACACCTCGACGCCGCGCACGGCTCCTGCGCCCTGCGTGATCCACGTCTCGCTCAAATCGTCGCCGACCGCCTGCATCACTTCGACGGCCAGCGCTACGACCTCTGGAGCTACGCCATCATGCCCAATCACGTCCACGTGCTCTTCACCCTCCGCGACGGCGAATCCCTCCCCGATACGCTCCAAGGCTGGAAAGGCGTTTCGAGCCGTCTCATCCACAAAACCGGTCTCAGCGCCCCGAATCCCTTCTGGCAGCCCGATTACTTTGATCGGCTCATTCGTAGCCTCGAGCATTTCAGCACCGTGAAGGCATACATTCACGAAAATCCGGCGAAAGCGGGTATGAGGATGAGATTTGTGCTTTGGGAGCGAAGCAGATTGAAGGGAGCGCGGGCACTCTTGCCCGCTTCATTTAGATGGCGGCGAAGCCGCGACAATGAAAAGGCGGACAGGAGTGTCCGCGCTCCGCTCCAGTCTCACGCCAGCGCCTCTTGGCAATACTGCACGCACTTCTTCACTTCGGCGACGGCGTCGGAGCCTTCGGGGATCTTGTATTCCAGCTCGATCTCGGCGGGGAAGGTCCACTTCTCTTTGCGCATCAGTTGCAGAACTTCCTTGATCGGTGTCTGGCCTTGACCCCAGGCCACGTTGCCGCCGTCGGCCGTGCGGTCCTTCAGGTGCAGGTTCACAATGCGGCTGTGATACTTCTCCAGCACGGGGATCGGTGACTTACCCTTCGTGCCCGCGACGTAGTGGCCGATGTCGAGGTTGAAGCCGATGTATTGGCCGAGATCGAGGATGGAGTCGAACTTATCCATCTCCGGCAGGTTGTTCGTGTGGTTGTGGAAGCCGACCCAGATCTGGTGCTTGTCCGCAAACGGTGCGACACGCGCGGCGAGGACGGCATTGCGCTCCGTGGTCACGGCCGTGCAGCCGAGCGCCTTGGCTACGAGGAAATTAAACTCGATCTCCTCATTCGACTGCCCGAAGCCCATCTTGTGGATGTGAATGTTCACGCCCGCGTCGTTGTACATTTTCCGCATCTCAACACACTTGGCGATCTGCTGCTCCCGCTCCGCATCGGTGATCTTGCCGCCTTGGATGCCTGCGAAAAGCTGCGTCGGTCCGCCCATGAGTTCCGTCTCGCTCAAGCCGTCGTCGAGCAAAGCCTTCAGCGTCTCCTCCGCCGTCTTTGCCATGCTGCGGTAGCTATAGGTGATGCAGCCGATGCGCACGCCGTTGAAGACGGAGTTCGGCTTGTCGGCGGCAGAAACGAACCGGGGAAGAGTGAGACCCGTGGCGGCAGCGAGCGTGGTGCCGAGAAAATGGCGGCGAGATAGCGAGTGTGTGGTCATGCCAAAGTTGAACGCAGAAGCGCGGCGTCTTTTGCCTAAATCACGGTAAATCGATGAGGTTGAGGCATGGGCCTCGCGGGCTTGCTCCGAAGTGCCCGGCAGAGTGCATCCGCCTCGTGGAGCGCGGGGTGAATGCGCCAACGATGAACGTGAATCACTGATCCCCACGCCGCCTACGCCGTTATGGATGTCGCTCATCGCTGCAGGCTGGCATGAGGCCGGGGGTTATTTTCATTCTGCTGCAAGGAGGCCGTCAGAGGCGCGTAGTTTGTGAGCCGTTTTCTCCCCTGAAATGCCACGCATCACCCAAAACTGTGCCGGCCACCAACGCCGCGATTTCCTCAAGCTCGGACTCACCGCTGCCGGTGGGGGCATGGGCTTCACCAACCTTCTACGGGCGCGCGAGAACGCTTCACAGCCTTCCCTGGGCCGCCCGGTGAATTGCATCCTCGTCTGGCTAGATGGTGGTCCCTCGCACTACGAGATGTTTGATCCGAAGCCCGATGCGCCGAGCGATATCCGGGGCGAGTTCAAGCCGATCAAGACCAGCGTGCCCGGCACCCATTTCTCCGAGTGTGTGCCGCACCTCGCCAAGGTGGCGGATAAATTCACCGTGCTGCGCAGTGTGACGCACAAGGATCCGAATCACGGCGGCGGCAATCACTACATGATGACCGGTGCCCCCACGCCCGTGCCGGTGGGTTGCGGGGCTTTTGTGACCTTTCACCCATCCTTCGGCAGCGTGGTGAGCTACAGGCGCAGCACCCAAAACGGCCTGCCGGGCTACATGACGCTGCCCAGCATCACTCGCAGCGGTGGCCCGAACTTTCTCGGCGCGGAGCATGCGCCCTTCGTGGCTGGTGGTGACCCGAATGCCAAAGGCTTCAAAGTGCGCGATGTGGTGTTGCCTTCGGACATTTCCGACGCTCGTGGTCTCTCCCGCCGTGAACTGCGCATGTCGCTGGACCGAATGAAGCGCCTGAACGATGCCATGGCCGAAGACCCGGCGGTGAGCTTTGATACCTTTTACGGCAAAGCAGTGGATCTCATCGCCTCCAAGCCTGCTCAAGAGGCCTTCGACATCAGCCGCGAGGATGACAAAACGCGTGATCTGTATGGCCGCACGGACTTCGCCCAGCGTCTGTTGCTGGCCCGTCGCATGGTCGAGGTCGGCGTGCCCTTCGTCACCGTGAACTACGGCGGATGGGACCATCACCGCGATCTCTTCAAGACCTGCAAAAGCGAGTTCATGCAAAAGTTTGACCAGGGCATGGCCGCGCTCATCACCGATCTCGACCGTCGCGGCCTGCTGGAAAGCACCCTCGTGATCGCCCTTGGTGAATTTGGCCGCACGCCGAAGATCAACAAGGACAGCGGCCGTGATCACTGGCCCGGTGCGATGAACATCCTCTTCGCAGGTGCGGGAGTCCCACGCGGCGGCGTCATCGGTGCCACCGATCCCAAGGGCTACTACGCCAGCGACAACATCTACTCGCCAGAGGATTTCGCCGTCACGCTTTACTCGAAGCTCGGCATTGATCCGCATCAGATCCTCCACACGAACTCTGGACGCCCCGTCCAACTCATCAACGGTGGTCGGCCAATCCGGGAGCTGTTTGCGTGAGGAGCTTTGGAATGAGGAAGGCAGAATGTCGAATGACGAATGACCGGTGTGTTCTGGCATTCGTCATTCTGATTTCGTCATTCGTCATTCCCGCCAGGGCTGCTCCTCCCGGCTTCGAGAGCATCTTTCCAGCGGGCGGACAGATCGGCATTCGCGTGGAATGCACGGTCGCTGGAAAGGGACTCGAAGGCAGCTCGCTTCTAGCCTGGAGCAACCGGCCGGGCGTTGTTTTGCTCGCAGGTGAGAAGCCGAAGAAGTTCATAGCCACCCTCGCTAAGGATGCCAAGCCGGGCCCATGCCTCGTACGGTTTTACACGAACGATGGCAGCTCACCGCCGCGTGTCTTTGAAATCGGAAACCTTCCCGAGCATCTCGAAAAGGAGCCGAACGATGCCTTCACCGAGGCAAAGAGTGCCGAGCCGCGCATGAATGCGGTGATCAACGGCGTGCTCGAAAAATCCGGCGATGTCGATACCCATGCCATCCGCGTGCAGAAGGGCAAAGCGATCATGCTGGAGCTTCACGGCTATGCTTTGGGATCGCCGATGGACCCCGCGCTACGCCTGCTCGACAGCCGGGGAGTTGAAATCCGAGGTGCTCACGACAGCCACAACCTCGACCCACGCCTGAGCTACACGCCGGGCACCGATGGCCCCCTGTTTGTGCAAATCCTCGCCTTTGCCCACCCGCCCGCTGCGGATGTGGCGCTCAAAGGAAGCGCCAGCCATGTCTATCGGCTCCTCATCACCGATGAAGCTCCGAAGCCCGCCACGAATGAACCGAAGGTGCTGACGCTACCAGCCGCGATTCAGGGGCTTTTAGCCAAACCACGCGAGGAGGACGTTTTTATCCTCACGGTCAAAAAAGGCGATGAACTGGCTCTCGCGGTGCATTCCCGCGCCTTCGATGCCTTGCTGCGCATCGACGACTCGGATGGTAAAATGATCACTCAATCCGATGACGGCGAGAGTTCCGATCCATCGCTGCGCTGGAAAGCACCCAAGGATGGCGAATTCAAAATCGTCGTGGGAGATCGCTTCCACGGCGGCAGCCCTGAGCATGCCTACGAGATCAGCGCGAAGCCCTTCACCCCTACCCTCACCGCCATGCTCGATACGCACGCCTATCGTGTCGAAGCTGGAAAAGACGCGGAGGTCAAAATCACCGTGAAACTCAACGGCACCTTCGCTGCCAAGCTGCAAGCGAAGGCCCTTGATCTACCTCCCGGCCTCACAGCGGAACCCGTCGAAGTCCCCGCCAAGGGCGGCGAGATCAAAATGAAGCTCAAAGCCGCGCCTGAGGCCGCCGCCAGCCAGGCACCATTCCGTGTCGAGATCAGCGATGGCACACAGACCTTCGCCGCCACCTACCTCATCCCCTTCACCGAACCTCGTGGCGATCTCCTCGTCACCACCGATACCCAACCCTGGCTCACCGTGGCCGCCAAAGCAGCGGAAAAGAAGCCGGCGGCTAAATGAGAGTGGCAATTCATAGGCTTATTGGTCAGGATTGTTTCGCCTGCGCCCGATCCTGCCCTTCTTCCTCCTCGCCCAACTTGCCTTCGCCGCCGAGCCCGAGTTTCCGCTCACGGCCGACTCCAAAGCGCAGCCCGAGGTACCGAAGGGCACGATGATCAAAGACACCTACACCGCCAAGGAAGGCAGCGTCTTCCCTGGCACGCAGCGTGAGTATCAAATCTAGCTGCCCGCCGGACTCGATCAGTCGAAGCCTGCCGCCTTCATGGTCTTTCAGGACGGCGTCATTTATCAAGCGCCCGTCGTCTTCGACAATCTCATCGCCAAGAAGGACATTCCGCCGCTCATCGGTCTCTTCATCAAGCCCGGCGTCGTTCCGGCGGCGAATGAGAACGCGTTGCCGCGCTTCAACCGCAGCTACGAGTACGACAGCGTCACCGACACCTATTCGCAGTTCCTTATTGAGGAGTTTCTGCCCGCCATTGAAGCCAAGCAAGGCGTCAAACTGAGCACCGACCCGAATCATGCCGCCATCTCCGGCAACAGCAGCGGCGGCATCTGCGCCTTCATGGCCGCGTGGCATCGCCCGATCGCTTCCATCGCGTCTTCACCGGCGTGGGCACCTACGTCGGCATTCACGGGGCTGATCCATTGCCTGTGCTTGTCCGCAAATTCGAGCCGAAGCCCCTCCGCGTCTTCCTCCAAAGCGGCACCGGCGATAACAACCTCTACTGCGGCGACTGGTGGATGGCGAACCAGATGATGGAGCGCAGCCTCACCTGGGCCGGCTACGACGTGAACCACGCCTGGGGCGAAGGCGGCCACAATCAAAAGCACGCTTCCCAAATCTTCCCCGACGTCCTTCGCTGGCTCTGGCGTGACTGGCAGACGAACATCCACGTCAAAGCCAACCCGAAGGGCGAGTCGAAGTGGAAGGGGTATGAGGTGGTGGGGGATGGGGCGTGGCTCAAAGTTCCGCTGACTGAGCCGTTTTCCGAAGGTCTACAGCTGGAAACAGACTCTACGGGCAAAGTGCTCTTACTTGAGTTAGCACCGCAAGAGTCTCCGCTCGGGCCAGCCGATGCCGAGGCAGAGACTCGGTTCAGTTCGATCACTCCTGAGGGCAGTTTCAAATCCGGCGAGTTTTTCTGGGGGAATTGGAACAGTCGCGTTTACCCAGTTCGGACCGCAAATCCTGAGCATGGACGACGTAAGTCGGTTCAAACCTCAAAAGCTCGATTCGATCAAAGATGATCTTCTTTTGGTTCAGGGACGTTACGCAACGGATGTTGCTGTCACCGAGGCAGGGCATGCGTTCATCCTGGCAAATGGCATGTTAACCCGGCAATCCTTGGCTCAGCCGTCTGCTGAAATGAGGAGCGAATTTGAGCAAGGTCTCTCATGCATCACTTTGTCACCCGATCAGTCGCTTCTCTATGCCGGACACAGCACTCTCAATGTGATTTGGTCGATGAAGCTTAGTAAAGACGGGCTTCTATCGGAGAAACAGCCATTCTACCTTGTCGAGGGAGATTTGCGAGGCATCGGAGGCGTGTCCGATCTCTGTGTCGCCACCAATGGCTGGCTCTACGTCGCCACCGCGCTCGGCATCCAAGTCTGCGATCAGGCTGGACGCGTGAACTTCATCATTCCCACACCCAAACCTGCTCACGATGTCTGCTTCGGCGGCAAAGACCTCAGCGAGCTGTTCATCGCCTGCGGCGACACGATCTACAAACGCCCCACGAAGGCCAAAGGCGTCGTCAGCGGCCAGCAGGCGCCGATCAAACCACCCGCGCCGAAGCTTTGACGCACCTTGCACGAAGGGGAAAATCCTTTTGCAGCGGCAGGGTGGGGCGGCATACTGCGCCTCCGCCTTTTCCCTCGGCGGCTCAAAACCCCACCGAACCTCCCAACCATGCCCACCTACGATTACGAATGCCAGAGCTGCGGCCATCACTTCGAAGCCAGGCAATCCATGAAGGACCCGCATCTCACCGATTGCCCCCAGGAAAGCTGTGCTGGGCCCGTGAAGCGCAAAATCGGCGTGGGAGCCGGCTTCATCTTCAAAGGCTCCGGCTTCTACATCACCGATTACCGCAGTGATTCCTACAAAGCAGCCGCGAAGAAGGACTCCGATAGTTCATCGAGTAGCAGCAGCAGTTCACCAGCTCCGAGCACGCCAGCGCCTGCCGCTGCTCCCGCGAAGGCTGCCACCACGGTCTAATACTCGCCCCATTTTCCTGATCACCCCTGCCACACCACGCCGCTGTGAAACGCACCCTCTTCCTCATCCTGCGGCTGGTGCTTCTCAGCGCCCTCGGTGGTGCTGCGTGGGTGGCGCACCGGCCAGAGCCGCTGCCAGCCGCTGCTCCCTTGGTGGAAAAAGGCAAAGCGCCGGATCTCCTCGATGACCTCCGCCAGGCCTCCATCAAGCGGGCTGGCATCTTCGAGGTGAAAGAGGCCGATCTGAACCGCTACCTCTCCAGCGTACTCCCCGGTCGCCTCGGCAGCACGCTGGAATCGTGGATAAATATCGTCGATGCCCGGGCAGATCTAGAGCCGGGGAAAGCCCGTATCATCCTCGTCTGGAATATCCTCGGTCATCCACGCACGGCCAGCGTGGACCTCGTCGTCCAACGTGTGGGAGATCATTTCCACGTCGAAATGCTCGGCGGTGCTCTCGGCCATCTCGGTTTACCACGCGGCCTCATGCGCCCGCTGGAGCCTTCACTCCGCGTCGTGGCCGATGCGCTCGATCCCGAAATCCGCGCCCTCTTCCAGATGACCCAAATCACCGTGGCGAAGGACAAGCTCGTGCTCGACTCCCGCTTCACCTCCACATGAAAAACCGCCTCCTCATCATTGTGCTCGTCACCGGCGGCCTCGGCTTGTTCGGAAAGCTCTCGCAGGCACAAAACACCGCGCCCGCACCTCCGCCGCCACCGCAGGTGACCAAGGACAAGGCCGCCGCAGATGCCGCGGCGATTCAGGCACCTATCATCATCACGCCTCGTGCAGTGCCCAAGCTCACCCCAACCAGCCCCGCTGGCAAAGGTACGCTGCTCACCCCAGCCACCGCTCCCTCCGGTGCAGGCATGAAGCTGCCAGACGTCCGCGTTGCCCCCCCGAATGCGGGCGGCACACTAAAACTGAACCCACCGCCTGCCGATTTGCGTCCGCCCCCCACGCGGAATTCGCCCCTGCCGCCGGTGATCGGAGCACCGGCCACGCCGCCCGTCATTCCACGAGCCACACCTCCCCCAGCGCCACCTGCTCCCCCCGTCAGCATGACGAAGGACCAGGCACTGGAGGCCGTCACCAAGAACGGTCAGATGGGCATTGAAGCGCCGCGCATTGCCACGCCCTCGGACAAAATTCCCATCGTCAGTTCCACCAGTGCGAGCGGTCAATTCCGCGTGCATGGGAATGAACTCGCCCTGCGCAGCCGCATGTCCTCACACCTCGATGAGATCGCCGGTGAACTCCGCGCCGCTTTGAAGGATGGCGAAGCGCATGTCATCCCGGTGAATGTGCGCCTTTCTCAAGGCGCTGAGGCCATCAAACTCACCAGCGCGGGAGCTCCGCCCGTGGGCGTGCAGATCACCGAGGTCGAAGGTGGCGGCTTTCATCTCCAGATGAACATCTGCGATGTGCCCGCTCTGAAACTAAAGGACATCCACCGTGAAACCGTGCGCATCCTGCTCGCCGAGCGCATCCTCCGCGGCCACCACACCGCCACCCCGCCCAAGGAACGGCTCCTGCTGCCAGATTGGGTCTTCACCGGCACGCTGCAAACGCTCGACTTCCGCTCCGCCGAGCGCCCCGCCACCATGTTTGCCGCCATTTTCAAAAGCGGCAAAATCTACGGCATTGAGGAAATCATCACCGCCTCCCCCACCGAGATGGATAGCCTCTCCCGTGCCATCTACGACACCTCCTGCGGAGCCCTTTTGATGGCCCTCATCGATCAGCCTGACGGTGGAAAGCGCTTCAATAAATTCCTCAACACCCTGGCCGTTAATCCCAAGCCAGAGCGCACACTTCTAGATGAGGCTTTTCCCGGTTTCGCCGCCTCTGCCTCCAGCCTGAATAAATGGTGGTCCCTCCAGCTCGCCTCCCTCGCCAAACGCCGCGTGGCTGATCCGCTCACCGCCGATGAGACCATTCGGGAGCTCGAACGGGCTATCACGATCCGCTACATCGCCAAGACCTCGGAGGCACCCAAAGGCATTCAAAAACGCCCCTTCGATCCGGTCTCCACCCTCTTCACCGCACCGCCACCCAAGCCCAAACAACCTTCGCCTTCATTGGATGAACCCGCTCCTGCCTTGGCAGGAACATCGGATGAGAAAAAGACCTCGACCAAACCTTCTTCAAAGACCGCCGAAGGCAAAAACGAGGAGGAGGATGCCTCCATAAGCAAAGAAGAAGGTAGCCCTTGGCTGCGCTATCTCACCTTCGGTCTGATGGGCAGCAAAAAGACCGACACGAATAGTGATGATGAAACCTCCGCCGACACGGAGAAGAAAAAGCCGGAGGAAAAAGCCATCACCAAGGCGGACATGCCGACCGAAACGAAAAAGGACGAGCCAGCTACGAGCGAGGAAGCTCCCTCATCCAGCTTTTTCGGACGCCTCACCTCCCGCCAAAGCCTCAACGCCGCCGCCGAGCGCCAGAAAGCAGCGGAAGTCATGGCCCGTGCACAGAAAGAAAAAGAAGCCAAAGCAGCCGAGGCCAAAAAGAAGGCCGATGAAGAGAAAAAGACGGGAAAGCCCGCTGGGGAACCCAAGAAAGAAGCACCCTCCAAAGCCAAGGACGAGCCCCAGCCCGAGGACAAAGAACGCGGCTCTCTCATCAATCCGCTCAACTGGTTCCGCAGCGGAAAAAAGCCCACCGAAGAAGGCAAAGACGCCGATAAGCCCAAATCTGAAGACCAAGCCAAGAAACCCAAAGAGGACGCTGAAGACGAAAAAACAGCCCTTTGGATGCATCTGCTCCCCACGCCCATCGCACTCGTGAACTGGCACGTCAGCCCGCTCTTCGACCTGTGGTCTCATTTCAGCTCCGAACAGCCACGCCATGCCTTTCTCGACTTCTTGAAGCGCAAAAAGCCCAAGGAAGGCGAGGAGAAGGCCAAGAAAGCCGCCGAACCTGAAAAGCCCAAGACAGCCCCCGCAAAGAAAAAAGAAGAACCCAAAGCCGCCGACAAAACGCCGCCGAAGACCACGAATCCAAACGCGAAGCCTGCCGCCAAGCCCGTACAGCCTGCCAATGGTGCCCAGCGCACCACCAATCCAGCCGCCAAGCCCGTTCCTGTGCCAAAACCTCCTCCCGCCACCTCCACGGAGGGCGATGACGATCTCCCCACCCTGCCGCCCGATTCGCAATGGGTCGAAATCCATCTCGAAGATTATCAGCACATCCTCAAGCACCCAGACCGCGCGAAGATTCTCGACAAAAACGCCGTCGCCCTCCGCGCCCTCCATCAGCAGGCCAGCATCCTCATGCGCCCCGTCATCAATGGCTACCTCTCCATCGTGATCGACCTCCAGGAGGGCAAGACCAAAGACATCGACAAGCGCCTCAAAGACCTCCGCAACTTCGTCGGCATCACCGCCCAGCAGACCAAGGCCGTCCGTGATTACATCGACTACTACGAAGCGAACGAAACCGAGCAGCTCTCCGGCAAATTCGATGACTTCCTCGACCTTCCCAACATCATCGAACGAGAACTCCCCCCCCGCGAAGATCCCATCGCCCGCTACCTCGATGCCATCGACAAAGAGTTCGCGAAGTAAGCCCCCTCACACCTCCTTGCACGCCTGTATTCAATCGGCGTGAAATCGGCGCGGTGAACTCAGTTCTCCACCTTCACCAGTGCCACGCGGCGGTTCTTGGCGCGGCCTTCTTCGCTACTGTTGGTGGCGATGGGGCACTGGTAGCCCACACCGCAGGGCGTGAGTCTTGAAGCAGCGGAGGGAACGCGTTTGTTCAGCGCAGCGACGACGAATGCCGCACGGTTTTGGGAGAGTTCAATGTTGCCTTCAAATTTCCCTACGGTGTCGGTGTGACCGACGACAAGCAGACGCAGAGCGGTGTCTGATTTCAGCAGCTTTGCCACTTCATCGAGTATGGCATCGGACTCAGGCTTCAAGGCGTCGGACGCCGTGTCGAAGTGGAAGCCATAGAGATTCACGGAACCCTGCTGAAGGATACCCGAGGCCATTTCCTCGGCTTTGACGAGCACCATCTTCTCCGCCATCGCCTGCGTCTCGATCAGATCGAGAGCGATCACGGTACGCCTGCTTGAGGTTGCAGACTCTTCGGTGTCACCGTGCCCGCTTTGTAATTCGCCACGAACAACGCCACATGCGCCCCGTCCTTCTTCGCCGCGAGGTAACGAGCACCTGGGTGACTGATGGCAAAGGTGCCACCAGGCCGGTTGGCAAAGAGCGAATGAAACAGCAGAGCTCTGCCCGCGTTGAGTTCCTCGCCCGTGCCTTCCCAAAGCGTCTCCCAGCCACTAGCAGCGAGTTCGCTCCGGTAGTTTTGATAGACTTCCAAAGCCGTGCGCTGGGGATCATTGATGACGTGAGTCACCATCGTCACCTTGCCCTCCAGCATGAGACTTTTGGCAAAGAGGTTCACGTTCGGCTTTTTCGTCAGCTTGCCCAGTGGCAGCGTGTAGCTATCGAAGGCCTTCTCTTCATACAACGTGGTGCGTGTGCCCTCATAGCGCTTCAAGCCTGCAGGGTCCTTGGAGCCAGGAATATCCACCACATCTTGAGCTGGCAGCCAAGTGGCAAAGCCGGCTAAACGAGCGAAAAGTGAGAGGAAACTGGATTTCATACGATGAGGTGAGGACGAGCGAGCAGCAGAAACAAGCCGCATTACTGAGGCGTTCAGCAATGACCACCAAAGATGCCGACAGGACTTTCGATGGCTCCCCAGCACCTATGATTTGTCCTGAGGACCGAGCATTCACTCACACTTTGGGATTGTCCTTTCGGAGCTGATTGGTCAGACTGCGAGTCCATGAAATTCACGCTCCTCTCCGCCGCCCTGCTCTTCGCTGTCTCCGCCTTTGCACAGAGCACTCAACCCGCCGCACCCGCTGTCAAACTACCGCCGCAGGCTCCCGATGTGGCTGCGCAGAAGTTCAGCCCCGATGGCAAAGTGAATCCCGGCTTCGCCGATGCGCATGAGCGCTTCGTGAAAATCGCTCAGGAGGGTAAGGCACAGCTCGTCTTCCTCGGAGACTCCATCACGGCAGGCTGGGGCAGCAAAAAAGACATCTGGGACAAGGCCTTCGGTGCCTATCAGCCTGCCAACTTTGGCATCGGCGGTGATCGCACTCAGCATGTGCTCTGGCGCATCCAAAACGGTGAACTCGACGGCATCAAACCCAAAGCCTGCGTGCTCATGATCGGCACCAACAACTCCGGCACCGATCCCGCCGAAGGCATCGCCAAAGGTGTCACCGCCATCGTCGAAACCATCCGCGCCAAACAACCTCAGGCCAAAATCCTCCTTCTCGCCGTCTTCCCGCGTGGTGAGTTCCCCAGCACGCCAGCCAAAACCAATTCCGGCCGCGACAAGCTCAAGCAGGTGAATGAAATCATCGCCCAACTCGATGACGGCAAGAACATCCACTTCTTCGATATTGGCTCCAAGTTCCTCCAGCCTGATGGCTCCATCACCAAAGACATCATGCCCGATTTCCTCCACCTCTCCGCCGCCGGTTATCAAATCTGGGCCGATGCCATCAAGCCAAAGCTCGCCGAGTTAATGAAGTAAGCGCCCTACCCCGAATGACGCTAAAATCACCCGCGTCACTAGATTGCTTTTGGCGAATCTTTCCGCGTCGAGCTAAAGGCGGCCAGCTCCTCAACACGCCTCACCCCATGCACAAAACTACGCTTCTACTCTCCCTCGTTCTGGCCTTCGCCAGCCTGAACAGC
>CANGYJ010000017.1 GCA_947458455.1 Verrucomicrobiaceae bacterium
GCTGTCAAACTCCGCTGCGGCCTCATCTCGCTACGCTCGATGAGACCTCCGCTGCGTTTGACAGCGTGAGAGAAACAACCAACATCAAGATCAACCCAAGGAGGCTGGAACTACATTGATGATCTGTCCCACTCCAGGGAGCAGGCCATATGCTTTCGTTGAAGCGGTCAGCAAAAGTATGTCTGAAAGGGAAAAACTTGTCGCTAAAGCGATGAGTGGGGATGCAGAAGCAGCTCTGGAGCTAGCCCGCCATTACTCATTCGCTGCGCAAGACGATGATAAGGCAGAATTTTGGTACAAGAAGGCCGCTGATAATGGAGGAGAAAAGGAAAAGAGCATTTATGAGTCTTTTATGGAGGGAAGGTGACGCTATGAATCCCTACACAGCTCGTCGCAAGCTCCTCGGCTCCGCTCTGCACTCACCACCAGTATGAACCGGGTACATAGGGGAAAACGGGGTCAGGGAAACGGGGTCAGGCGACATGAAGCACGGAAAATCAAGGGTTCCAGCGGCATTCCCTGGTGAAAAGTGAGTTTGGTATGGTGTCGGTGCCATGAGAACCTCATCCAACACTCCGCCGTCCATCGTCACCGAAGCCGCCACCTTCATCGGCATCGACTACCACAAAAAGTACAGCGTCTGGCACGCGGTTAATGCCGCAGGCTTCGACCTTGGCAAAGGCCGCATCGAGCATCACTCTCCGCATGGAAAACGGGGTCAGGAAAACGGGGTCAGAGAAAACGGGGTCAGAGAAAACGGGGTCAAGAAAACGGGGTCAGAAGAAAACGGGGTCAGGGAGCAACTGCTTGACAAAATCAAGCCTTGACTTGAAAACGGGGCATGGCACGCAGCATTCGCATTCAATCCTCCGGGGCTTATTACCACGTCATGGCTCGCGGGAACCGTCGTGAGGACATCTTCCACGATGATGATGACCGGCGTTTCTTTCTGCACACGCTGAGCCAGGCCTGTGAGATGACGGGCTGGCGCGTGCATGCCTGGGTGCTGATGGGCAATCACTACCATCTCTTCCTCCAGACGCCGGAGCCAAACCTCGTCGCGGGGATGTCCTGGCTGCAAAACACGCTGACACGCCGCTACAACGTGCGGCACCGGAAGTGGGGGCGGTTGTTTGGCGACCGTTACAAGGCGGTGGTCGTGGAGGGCGAGGACCAATACCACTACCAGACGCTGATGGATTACATTCATCTTAACCCGGTGAGAGCGCGGATGATCCGCCCGAAAGACGGGCAGAGTGTGATGGATTACGCGTGGAGCAGCATCGCGGGTGGTTACGCGTTGCCACCGAAGAAGCGGGCAAAGTGGCTGGATGCGGAGGCGGGTCTCAAAGCGTTCAACCTGGCGGATACAGTGGCGGGTCGGCGGGCGATGGTGGAGAGGTTGGACAAGCGTGCGGTGAGCGAGGAGATCAAGAGCTGTGGCGTGCCGCCGCAGGGAGAGGAGGTGGATGCACGGGCGAGCCATCTGAGGCGAGGCTGGTACTGGGGCACGCAGGCCTTTGGCGAGGCGATGCGGAAGCTGGGGCAGAAGCTCCTCAAAAAGACCGCGCCGGTGTCGCGGGCCTATCAGAAGCATGAACTGGTGCGGGAGTACGGGGAGCGACAGGCGCTGGAGTGGCTGGTGAGGGGGCTGAAGGCGGGAGGCCTCAGAGCGGGCAGTCTCTTCCAAGTGAAAGGATCCGATCCGAGGAAGGTGCTGCTGGCGGACCTGCTCTGGCGGCGCACGGTGGTGTCTCAGGAGTGGCTGGCGGAGAAACTGGCGATGAAATCGGCGGCGAATGTGAGCCAGCAACTCCGTCGTCTTGACGTGAAGTCAGCGATCAAGAAGGTGCCACAAGACCTGAAACACTTTCTGGAGGAAGCCGATAACACGAACTCATGAATGCGAATACTCGGTTAAGAATGGCCTTTGCCATTCCGCCTGTTCGCAGATCAACACCTCGTCCTGAGCGGATCATTCCGAGGCACGCACACTATCGAGCGTAACCTGCCACTGTTCCTGACCTCGGAAAAAGCTGCGCTGGAGGCGCATCGCCACATCCCAGGGGGCGGGGGGCAGTTTGCCGATGGGGGCATTGAACCAGACGCTGTCCATCCCTGCGCCATCCTGCGTGAGCATGAGGCGCAGATGCTTCCCTTTGATGCTGCGGCCGGGTAGCTTCGGCATCACGCGACGGCAGAAAAACAAGGGTTCCGGGTTCTTTTGCCCGAAAGGCTCCATCAGCTTGTAGTTCTCCAAAAAGGAGAGCGTGAGGTCTTTGAGCTTCACCTCGGCATCGAGCTCCAAAAGAGGCGTCATGGCCTCATCGCTGAGGGCTTGGCGAGCAGCCGCCGAAAAGGCAACGCGAAAGCTATCGAACTTGGACTCCTCCACGGAGATGCCGGCAGCCATGGCGTGCCCGCCGCCGCCGAGAAGGTGCTCGTGGCAGACTTCAATGGCCTCGACCAAGGAAAAACCGGGAATGCTGCGCCCGCTGCCCTTGCCCACGCCGTCTTCACCGAAGGAAACGAGGATGGTGGGACGGTGACAAAGCCGCGAAATCCGGGAGGCGACAATGCCGATGACGCCGGGATGCCAGTTTCGTGACCCGAGCACGATGGCGGAGAGATCATCGAGATCACCGAGCGTGCCGAGCATGGTCTCCGCCTCGGCGTGAACGGCTTGCTCGACGTTTTGGCGGTCTTTGTTTTGGGCTTCGAGCAGGTTGGCTAGCTCGGCGGCCGTCTCCATTTCGGGAGCGAGGAGTAGTTCCAGTGCCTTGGCGGCCGTATCCAGCCGACCTGCGGCATTCAGACGGGGACCCAGGCGGAAGCTGACATGATGCGTCTGCACCAGACCGTCCACACCTGCGAGCTGCTTCAGGGCCCGCAGACCGAGGCGCTGCGTCTGCCCCAGTGCCTCCAGGCCACGGCGCACGAGGAGGCGGTTTTCACTCACCAGCGGCACGAGGTCCGCCACGGTGCCCAGGGCCACGAGATCGAGCGTTTCTTTGAGGTCGAAATTCGGCGCCGGGCGTGTTTTGAGCAGCGCATGAGACACTTTAAAGACGAGGCCTGCGGTGCAGAAGTAGTGCCATTCCTCGCCGAGCTTCGGATTCACCATCGCGAGGCATTTCGGCTTCCCGAGCGGGGAAAGCTCATGGTGATCCACGATCACACAGTCTACGCCCTGCTCGGCCAGCCACGCTGTCTCATTGAGAGAGGTCGTGCCGCAATCCAGCGCGATGAGGAGGTCCGGCTTGCCGAAAAGCTCGAAGCATTTCGCCAGTCCATCCATGCTCAGACCGTAGCCTTCCTCCATGCGGGAGGGCAGGAAGAGCTTCGTCTCCAGCCCGTAGGCCTTCAAAACGAGGTGCAGCAGGGCCATTGAGGTCACGCCATCCACATCGTAATCTCCGTAAAGAACCACCTTCTGCTTCTCATCCACGGCCTTCAGCATGCGTTCCACGGCGGCGGGCATCCCCGGCAGGAGGCGGGGATCGCCCAGGGTGGCCAGCTTCGGCACGAGAAAGTCCCGAGCCTTTTCCGCGGTGGTGATGCCGCGCTGGGCCAGCAGATGGGTGAGCAGAGACGGCAGGCCGGTCTCAGCCGCCAGTTCGGCCGCGCCTTCGGCATCTGGCTTCACGAGCCAGCGAGGCGGACGGATGAACATGGCGGGAGTTTCAGACATGTGAGGTTTGCGAATAATTTGTTTCCTTGTATGGAGCCTTCGCGGCGGCTAGTCAAAGAATCGCTACTCCGCTCAAAGACGGCCGCGATGGAGAAAAAAAGATGCACGCAGATCATGCAGGAAAATGGTGGCTCGCGGCGATGGGAGTCGTGCTCATCGCAGCCGGATCGTTTTTTGCGTGGAGGCTCTGGCTTTCCTACCAAATGACCTCCGTCAGCCACTCATGGCCGGAGGTTCCCTGTCTCATTGAGGCCTCACACATCATCAGCGAGCGACCCACGCCGACCTCCGCCCTCGCTCATGAGGTCAAGATTCGGTATCGCTATGACGTTGGCAGCGTCTCGTATGTCTCCACCCGCATCCGTCATGTGGAGGCGGCTCCCAGCGCCCACCTCGACAAGGTGCAGGCGGTGCAGCAGCAGTTCCCACCTAGCACGCAGCAGGTCTGCCGGGTGAATCCTGCCGATCCAGCGGACTCCGTGCTCCTTCCCGGCACGCGGGCAGCGCTCTACTCCATCTGGTTTCCCCTGCTCTTCGTCGCCGGTGGCGTAGGCATGCTCGTGGGCATCGCACGCCGCCGAAACCCATCTCTCCCTTTATGAAGCTCGAACAAACCGTCTCCACCCCCAGCCCCCTCCTTCCCTTCCTCTTTGAGGCCTTTCCGGAGGCCAAAAAAACCAAGGTCCGCCAGTGGCTGAAGCATGGCTCTGTGCAGGTGAATGGCCGCTCCATCACGCAATTCGATCACGCTTTGTCCGCCGGAGATAAAATCGCCATCCGCCCGCAGAAAAAGCCCGTCGAGGAGGTCTCTCCCCTGCCCCCCGGCCTCAAAATCCTCCATGAAGATGCCTCGCTTCTCGTGGTCGAAAAGCCCGCTGGATGGCTCACCATCGCCAAAGACAGCGGCAAAGGACGAAACATCTACTCCGTGCTCATGGACCACGTCCGCTCCGTGACGCCGAAACTGCGTGTGTGGATCGTTCACCGTCTCGACCGCGAAACCTCTGGCCTCATCGTCTTCGCCAAGACCGAGGAAGCCAAACGCACCCTTCAGGAAAACTGGCAGGACTTTGAAAAACGCTACCTCGCCATCACCGAAGGCATCCCAGCCAAGCCCGAGGGAACTTTTCGCTCTCATCTCGACGAGTCCAATCCCATGCGTGTTTACAGCGCCGCGGCCACGGAAGATACCCGTGAAGCCATCACTCACTATCGTGTACTGAAACGCGGTGCCGGGCGTGCTCTCGTGGAGCTCAATCTCGATACCGGACGCCGTCACCAGATCCGCGTCCAGCTCTCCGATGCCCACTGCCCTGTCCTGGGGGATGTTCGCTACGGTGCCAAGAGTGATCCGGCAGAGCGCCTCGCTCTCCACGCCAGCCAGCTTGTTTTTAAGCACCCCGATGACGGCCGGAAGATGCGCTTTGATTCTCCGCTGCCGAAAAATCTCGCCTCACTGATCTGACGATCCTCAATAGGCGTTGTCCCGCTTGAAGAAAGTCAGCGCCATGATCTGGATGTCGAGCCAGAGGCTCCAGTTTTCCAGATACCAGAGGTCACACTGGATGCGCTCGCCGAGATCAGTGTCGCCACGCAGGCCGTTGATCTGAGCCCAACCGGTCATGCCAGGCTTGGCCGTGTGGCGGGCGTTGTAGTGAGGAATCTCGTGCTTGAAGCCAGCGATGAGTTCCGGACGCTCCGGACGCGGGCCGACGAGGCTCATATCGCCCTTCAGCACATTCCAGAACTGCGGCAGTTCGTCGATGTTCGTTTTGCGCATGAAAGCGCCCACTCGTAGGCGGCGCGGGTCGTCTTTGACGCACCATTGCGCACCTTGGCTCTGCTCTGCGTTGAGTTTCATGGAGCGGATCTTGATGATCTCAAAAGGCACGCCGTTGTAACCCCAACGGCGCTGGCGGTAAAAGATGGAGCCTTTGGACTCCAGCCATACCAAAGCACCAAAAAGGGCCACGATCGGGCCGCTTAGCAGGAGACCCACGAGGGCACCGACGATGTCGAGCGCACGTTTGGCCATCACGTTGATCGTGTGGTCCAACGGCAGGCGGGTGACGCCGAGGATGGGCGTGCCAGCGATGGTTTCGAGAGCCAGGCCCGAGGAAAAGATGCGGAAGACGGATGGGATGACTTTGAATTGGATCATCTCGCGCTCGCAGAGATTTGCCAAGGCGATCATCTGGTCGCGGGCACCATGCAGGTCCGCCACGATGACCATGTCCACCGCATGCGTGCCGATCAGACGCTCCACCTCGGCAAGGCTACCTAGGCAGGGAAACTCAGTCTCGGGCAGGGCTTCCTGTGCTTCGGGATCGATCTGCACCCATCCCAGGATGTCATAGGCGCTGGCTTGATCCCGCTTGAGGGTCTTCCAAAGCGAAAGGGCATCCTTGTTCCAGCTGAGGAAGAGCGTGCGCTGCTGGAGAGCCTCGACCCGACCAGGAGAGCACAGGTAGCAGTGAAAAAGAGTGCGCCAGCTAAGCAAGAGCAGCAAAGCGCAGGCTCCATTGAGAGCCATGAAGACGCGGGAGATCGAAGGCTCCAATTTCAAGGCGAGGCTGATCGCGAGGAAGCCGGCGGTCCAGATCAGCACGCTCTTGGCCATACGGGAGGCGATGAGGCGGCTGCGCAGCAGCACATTGGAGTGATAGATCCCCTGCCAGCTCAGCACAATCACGAGTGAAACGCTGCCCAAAACGATATAGCCCACATATTGGCGAAGGGAGATGGGATCCACAATTCCTAGATCACGCATGGCCGTGTGGAAGCGAAGGCCATAAGCAGCAAAAGCCGCCACGAAAGCCATCAAAAGATCCCCAAACACCGAGGCCACCACCCACCAGTGTGGTGAGACCTGCTCCTTTTCACGCCAGACGCGGCGGGCTTCCAAAGCATCCAGTAGAGCCACATTGGGTTGTCCGGGGTAGTTGGCGGTGAGGGTTGAATTCATGGTCTTGTGGTCGAGTCCTTGTTGTGAAAATTCTAGTGGGTAGAAACAACAGCGCAAGACAATGTTATATCTTTTATGATTTTTTTCTTATTTTCGAATATTAAACCCTTTCAATTTTGATAATTTACATTCAGTTGATTCATTCCAGCCAGATGAACATGACCAAAAAGCTTATCGTTCGTCAGCTTTAGCTTCAGTATCGGCCATGATGAAGGTTTCAGAATGATGAATTTCACCTCTCCGCCCCCATTCTCAAAGGCGTCAGGACCGCCTCTTGAGATTTCCATGGAAAAAACTAATCTGCGCCCATGAAAACGAACTTTTTCCTCCTTTTGAGCCTGTCGATTCTGTTCACCTCGTGCCGCAATCGCCTTGGCGAAGGCCCCGTGGAACGGGCTGGCCGTGGCGTGGATAACGCAGTGAACTGGGTGGGCTATGGCGTCCGCCGCACGGGCGAAGGCATCCAGCTGGCAACTCGCTGAACATGCTGCCCGCATCCACCATCTTTCTCGCTGGACCCACCGCGTCTGGAAAATCAGCCCTCGCGCTGGAACTAGCCTCGCAACTGGACGGCGAAATCGTCAACGCGGATGCCTTTCAGCTCTACGCAGGCCTCGATGTGCTCACGGCCAAGCCCTCCACGTCTGATTTGACCCGCCTGTCGCATCATCTCTACGGCGTGCTGCCGCTCACCGAAGCCTGCGATGCGCAGCGCTATCACGACCTCGCCAAGACCGTCATCGAAGAAATCGCCTCGCGTGGCAAAACACCGCTCGTGGTCGGCGGCTCCGGTTTGTATCTCAAAGCACTCACCCATGGCCTCGCACCGCTGCCACAGGGCGACGCGGTCATGCGTGAAAAGCTCCGCGAAAGGTCGCTGGAGGACAAAGTAGCCGAATTGCTCGCTCTCGACCCCGCTGCGGCCGCAGCGGTCAATCTGCGCAATCCACGCTACGTCGAGCGAGCCCTCGAAATCTGTCTCCTCACCGGAAAACCGCAGTCCAAACTGCGCCAGAGCTTCCAAAACGCGACGCCGAGCTTTCGTGGCCTCGTTTTGAATTGGGAGCGCGAGACCCTTTGCCGCCGCATTGAGGCCCGCACGCGGCAAATGCTCGTCAGTGGAGCCATCGAGGAGGTTGCGGCGCTTGGCGTAGTCTCCCTAACGGCCTGCAAGGCCATCGGCATTCGTGAGATTCGCGACCACCTCACCGGCAAACTCACCCGCGAGCAAACCATCGAGGCCATCACCATCGCCACCCGCCAGTATGCCAAGCGCCAGGCGACGTGGTTTCGGCGTGAGACGTGCTACCAAACGATTTGCCTCGATTCCTCATCCACCGCACAGTCCGCCCTGCGCCTTCTTGGCCTTTAGCTTTCATCTTTTAGCTTGTATCTATTCCTAATGCCTCCCCAGCCTATCCGCCCTGTCTTCGTCAATCTCGGCCCGCGCAGCTACGTCGTGCAGGTCGGCAAAGGGCTGCTCGCCACGGTGGGCGAGGAAGTGAACAAAAAACTCGCTGATCGCACCCGCTGCGCTGTCATCACCGATTCGAATGTCGCCCCGCTTTACGCGGAGAAGGTCCTCCAAAGCCTGCGTGATGCCGGGAAGGAACCGCACCTCATCACCGTGCCTGCCGGAGAGGCCTCGAAGTCCCTCATCAGCAGCGAGACCGTGCTCAGTGAAATGGCCAGGGCCGGCCTCGACCGCAAAAGCTTCGTCGTTGCCCTCGGTGGCGGGGTCATCGGTGACCTCGGCGGCTTCTGCGCGGCCATTTACCAGCGAGGCATCCCTTATGTGCAAATCCCCACTACCGTACTCTCGCAGGTGGACAGCTCCGTCGGCGGCAAAACCGGTGTAAACCTGCCCGACGCGAAAAACATGGTCGGTGCCTTCCACCAGCCCGTTTTGGTCATCGCGGATATCGACACGCTCTCCTCGCTGCCAAAGCGTGAGTGGAATGAAGGCTTTGCCGAGATCATCAAGCACGCCGCGATCAAAGACCCCAGCCTATACAACCAAATCGATGCCATCGCCGAGGGCAAAGGCGATCTCGTGGCCGTCATCCGGCGGAACATTTCCATCAAAGCCGCCATCGTCGAGGCGGATGAGTTCGAGACCATCGGCACGCGTGCCCTTCTCAACTTCGGCCACACCCTCGGCCACGCCATCGAGGCCGCCGCAGGCTATGGCAAGCTCCTCCACGGCGAGGCCATCTCTCTCGGCCTCCGAGCTGCTGCTTGGCTGTCCACACAAATGAGCGGCCTCAATTCACAGGAGCACGACCGCATCGTGAACCTCCTGAAGCGCTTCGAACTGCCCGTCGTGCTCGGTGAGGAGTTCTCCACCGATGAAATCATGCGCATCGCCCGCATGGACAAAAAATTCGAGGAGGGTCGCATCCGCTTCGTGCTCCTCCGAAAGGCCGGTGATGCCTACTTGTGCAAGGACGTCCTCGAAGGGCACCTCATCAATGCCCTCGACGAGTTGCGAAAGCCGGTGTGATTTGATTCGTGACAAAACGCGGCGCTTTGACGTATTTCAAAGACCATGCCCAACCGCCGCCGCTTCCTCCGAACCCTCTCCGTCACCACCCTCGCCGCCGCCTCGGGCAGTCTCCTGCCAGCTCAAGAGGTCAAACCTGCCCGCAAGCTGCGCAAGGCCATCATGGGCGGCACGCTCGGCTTCAAAGGCACGCTCATCGAGAAATACAAAGCCGCCAAAGAAGCCGGTTACGAAGGGGTGGAGCCCGCCGGAGGCCTGAACCAGCAGGAGGTCATTGACGCCCTCGGCCAGTCCGGCCTGCAAGCCGCCAGCGTGTGCTGCCACACGCATTGGAAGCAGACGCTCACCCATCCTGATGAAAAAACCCGCGAAGAAGGCCTGCAGGGCGTTCTTCAAACCCTCCGCGATGCCAAGGCCTACGGCGCGGATTCCATCCTCGTCGTCCCCGGCACCGTGGGCGACGACGTGACCTACCAGCAGGCCTGGGACCGCTCCATCGCCCAGATCAAGAAGGCCGTGCCGCTCGCCAAAGAACTCGGCGTGAAGATCTCCATCGAGAACGTCTGGAATAACTTCATCCTCAGCCCCATCGAGGCCGTGAAATTCCTCGACGAAATCGGCGATCCGATCGTCGGCTGGCATTTCGACATCGGCAACGTGCTGCGCTACGGCTGGCCGGAGCATTGGATCCCTGTGCTGGGCCAGCGCATCAACCGCATCCACGTCAAAGAATACAGCACCAAGAAGATGAAGGACGAAGGCGTGTGGAAAGGCTTCGACTGCGACCTCACCGAAGGCACCAACAACTGGGCCGCCATCATGAAAGCGCTCGATAGCATCAGCTACACCGGTTGGGCCATCAGCGAACAACGCGGTGGCATCAACCCCAACGGCCTCCGCATGCTCGTCGAGCGCATGGACAAGATTTTTGCCATGTGAGGTAATCACGGCCTCGTCCTACAAAGCCTCCTCGCCGCCATGCCTGGAGGCTTTTTTGTGTCCGCAGCATGGCTCGATGCCAGCCCACGCCCACTTTCCCACCGTCCCGGCACAGCAAGTGCTCATTGGGTCTTTGAAACGGCCCTTTCACCATCCATCTACTTGCCCTTCCGCCATCGCTCGATCCTCGTCCCGGCCCCATTTCGTCCCCCGCCCCTTTCCATGGAATCCCCGCTCAACTGCCCGCCTTCTGACTCCACTGAGTCGCTCAAAACCTCGATCACCAACCACCTCCGCTTCACCCTGGGGGCCTTCATCCAGTCCGCCTCCGAGAACGACTGGTGGGTGGCCACCTGCCTCGCCGTGCGTGACCGTGTGATGGACATGTCCACGAAGTCCCGATCGCTACATCGTCAGGAAGGCGTGCGCCGCGTGCATTACCTCTCGCTCGAATACCTCATGGGCCGCCTTTTGGAGAACAACCTCCGCAATTCCGGTCTCTACGATCACACGAAGGCCGCCCTCAGCGAGATGGGCAAAGATCTCGATTCCCTGCTGCAACGCGAGCCTGACATGGGCCTCGGCAATGGTGGCCTGGGCCGTCTCGCCGCGTGCTTCATGGATTCGCTCAGCACGCTGAACCTGCCCGCCATCGGCTACGGCATCCATTATGAGTTCGGCCTCTTCAAACAGGAGTTCGTGAACGGCAAGCAGATCGAGCATCCAGACGCCTGGATGCGTGATGGGAGCCCGTGGAAGATCGCTCGCCCGTCCTACCGCCAAAAGATTCATCTCTATGGCCGCAGCGTGCAGAAGTTCGACGACCTCGGCAATCCCCACTACGAGTGGGTCGATACGAAGTGCCTCCTCGGCCTCCCATGGGACATCCCGATCGTCGGTTATGAATCCCACACCGTGAACGTCCTCCGCCTCTGGCAGGCGCAGGCGGATGAAGACCTCAATCTCCAAATCTTCAACGACGGTGGCTACATCGACGCCATCCGCGAGAAGGCCATGGCCGAGACCGTCTCGAAGGTGCTCTACCCGAACGACAGCACGGAAAGCGGCAAGGAATTGCGCCTCGTGCAGCAGTACTTCTTCGTCGCCTGCTCACTGGCCGACATCATCCGCCGCTTCAAAAACGGCTACAACCTTCCTTGGAGCGAATTCCCCTCCAAAGCGGCCATCCAGCTCAACGACACGCATCCCGCCGTCGCCATCCCCGAGCTTATGCGCATCCTCGTCGATGAGGAAAAGCTCGATTGGGCCCAGGCCTGGTCCATCTGCCAGCAGACCTTTGGTTATACCAATCACACGCTGCTCCCCGAGGCCCTCGAAACGTGGTCCACATCCCTCTTCGAGCGGGTGCTGCCGCGTCACCTCCAGATCATCTACCAGATCAATCACCTCTTCCTCACCCACGAAGTCGAGGCCAAATGGCCCGGCGATAACGAGAAGAAAAAAATCCTCTCCCTCATCGAAGAACGCGGCGGTCACAAAGCCGTGCGCATGGCCCACATGAGCGTCCTCGGCTCCCACGCCACCAATGGCGTCGCCGCGCTGCACACGCGTTTGCTTTGCGAGCGCCTCTTCCCCGAATTCCACGAGCTGTATCCCGAGCGCTTCCTGAATCTCACCAACGGCGTCACCTTCCGCCGCTGGCTCGATGTGTGCAATCCGGAGCTCTCCACCCTCATCACCGAGTCCATCGGCTCCGGCTGGCTCAAAGATGCCTCGAAGCTCCGCGGCCTCGAAAAATTCGCCACGGACAGCTCCTTTCAGCAGCGCTTCCACGACATCAAACGCAGCCACAAAGTCCGCCTCGCCAAGATCATCCAGGACACCTGCGGCGTCAGCGTCAGCCCGGATGCGCTCTTCGATGTGCAGATCAAGCGACTGCATGAGTACAAGCGCCAGCACCTCAATCTCATCCACATCGTCAGTCTGTATCGTCAGCTCCTCGACAATCCGAACCTCGATATCGCCCCGCGTGTTTTCATTTTCGGTGCCAAGGCCGCTCCCGGCTACTATCTCGCCAAAAACATCATCCACGCCATCAACGCCCTCGCCGCGAAGGTGAACCATGATCCACGCATCGGTGGCAAGCTGAAGGTCGTCTTCATCCCGAACTACGGCGTCTCCATCGCCGAACGCATCATTCCTGCGGCCGATCTCAGTGAGCAAATCTCCACCGCCGGCAAGGAAGCCTCCGGCACCGGCAACATGAAGCTCGCCCTCAACGGTGCTCTCACCATCGGCACGCTCGATGGAGCCAATGTCGAGATCCTCGAAGAAGTCGGTGACGACAACATCTTCATCTTCGGTCTCACCGTCGAAGAGGTCACCGAACTCCGCGCCAAGGGTTACAACCCCATGGATTTCTACTGGGCCAGCGAAGAGCTGCGCCTGAGCCTCGACTGGCTCACCAGCGATGCCTTCACCGGCAACGCCAATGAGTTCAAACCGCTCCGCGACAGCCTCCTCCATCACGGCGACCCCTTCCTCGTCATGGCCGATTACGACAGCTACTCCGCCGCACAGGCCAAAGTCAGCTTGGCCTATCAAAACGTCCCCGAGTGGACCCGCAAAGCCATCCTCAACACCGCCCGCGTCGGCAAATTCAGCAGCGACCGCACCATCCTCGAATACGCCGAGAAAGTCTGGAAGCTCCCGCAGGTCGCGGTGCCGTAAGGCAGCAGGCGAATCCTACTCGTCCTCTTACTCCTCCCTCGCCCGCAACACTTCGCGTAGCGATGCGGGCGGGTCGATCAAGGTGCGTCGTTTCACGTTTCAAGTATCGAGTTTCATGATGCTCCGCTCACGCGCCAGCGTCGTGGCAAGTCCTCTTTCTGCTATTTCCGCAGACGTTAGGGCTCCAGTTTAGGACTGGCTTTGACGGTGTTCTTGCCGTCAAAATCTTTACCGGTACACTTGAGGGTGTCAGGATCAAGCTTGAGCGTCGCCATCGCGCCTTTCGAAAGCACCAACTTCACCGTCCACCCCTCGTTGGACCAGGCAAAGGCCTCCCCCTGATAGTGGTGAATGCCACTGCCGCCTTCCTTCAAGGTGATCGAGGTGACGCCTGCATCTCCCGCGTCCCATTCCCAGTCGCAAGCCGTCAGGACTTTTCGGCGCTCATCATCAGTCCTCGCTCGTTTTGCGAGCTTGATGAGTTCCGCTTTGAACCAGTCATTGACCACCTTGCGTCTGGCTTTGAGTTCGTTTTTAAGTTCCGACACAGGCTCGGCCTGGATGGTGGCAGAACAGACGCCGAGCACGGCGAGGAGGAGGAAGAGCGTTTTCATCAATGGAGAGGCATCATCACATGCCTGCCGCACCTGCCTCAAGCTATTTTCAGGCGATTACGCCCGACGCCGATGGCGTAAGTAGATCATGGCGGCCAAGCCAATCCAAAGGATGAAGCTCGCGGGGCTGAATGCTTATCCTTTCGAGTTCAGGCACCCCACGATGGACTCGACAATTTCATCTGGGGATGGCTCGATGGACACGCGAACAAGGTCCGGCGTCATTTCGAGCGTGGCGAGCTGACTTTCGAGCAGGCTGAGAGGCATAAAATGCCCTTTTCGAGCGGCCATGCGTTCGGTGATGAGTTCGCGGGAGCCATCGAGGAGCACAAAAGCGATCTGGCTGGCATCGTCATCGCCACGGAGCTTGTCGCGGTAAATGGGCTTCAACGCGGAGCAGCCGACGATATGCACGGGCGTCTTGCCACGCATGGCGAGGATGCGCTGGCGCAGCGTGGCATACCAGGGCCAGCGGTCTTCGTCCGTGAGCGGAGTGCCCGTGGACATCTTGGCTTTGTTCGCGGGCGGATGAAAATCATCCCCATCGTCAAAGGTGCCCCCCAGCCGTTGCGCGAGCTTTTGACCGATGACCGACTTCCCACTGCCAGAGACGCCCATGAGAATGATGGTGGGAGGCATGAGAAGACGCGGAGGTGGACTGGTGGGGCACTGGCGGAATGATCCGTCCTATTCAAACAACTCGGGGTAGCACCGCAGAGCGTGTGAGCGGGTGAGTTCGAGGATCTCGCCGGGCAGGCTTCGCTTGAGCGCCTCGGCGGCCAGTGCCTGGCACTCAGGCACGTTGAGTTGACGAATGGCATGCTTCACACGAGCCACTTGACCAGCGGCGACGCTGAGTTCGTTCAGGCCGAGGCCGATCATGAGCGGCGTCAGCTCCAAGCTGGAGGCCATTTCACCGCAAATGCCGATGCGGATCCCTGCACGCCGGGCAGCCAGGACGGACAAATCAATCAACCGAAGCACCGCGGGATGGGTGGGCTGGTAAAGGCCTGCCACCCGATCGTTCAGGCGATCCACGGCGAGGGTGTATTGAATGAGGTCATTCGTGCCGAGGCTAAAGAAATCCACCTCCGCAGCGATCTGATCGGCGGAAAGCGCCGCGCTGGGGATCTCGATCATCGCCCCAACCTCGATCGCTTCCGGGATGGTGTGTCCTTCGCGCTCCAATTCCGCCGCGCACTCCGCCAGCAGGGCTTTGGCATCGAGCACTTCCTGCAAACCGGAAACCATCGGAAACATAATGCCCACTCGTCCATGCATCGCGGCACGGAGCAAGGCACGAAGCTGGGTGCGAAACATATCCGGCTTGCCAAGGGAGAGGCGGATGCCGCGCCAGCCGAGGAAGGGATTGGGTTCTGGCTCTTCCGCGAGACGTTCGTCCACCTTGTCACCGCCCAGATCGAGGGTGCGGAAGACCACACGCTTCGGAGCGAGCGATTTGACGACGGTGGTGTAAGCCGTGGCGATTTCATCTTCCGTGGAATTCGGATTTTCGAGATGCAGCATCTCCGTGCGGAAAAGCCCCACTTCCTCTGCGCCGCTGTCATTGACGATTTGCGCCTCCTCCACGAATTCAGCGTTCGCTCCCACACAAATGACGCTCCCGCAGGTCGTGATGGCCTCGCCATGGCGGTCCACTTGGAAGACGTCTTCGCGTTTCTCCGCCTGCTCCTCACGGCTGCGATAGCGGGCGAGCGTTTCAGGCGTGGGATTGACGATGAGATGACCTTCTTCGCCATCGAGAAAGACCGCATCGCCGCTGTGCAGTGTCTCGCAGATGCCGTGCAGCTTCACCACCGCCGGGATGGCGAGGGATTTAGCAATGATGGCCGCATGGGAGACGGCGCTGCCGGTCTCCAGGGCAAAGCCCAGCACCTTCGAACGGTCGAGCTGTACGGTATCGGAAGGTGTGAGATCATGCGCCACAATGATGACGGGCTCATCAAACATCGGGGTTTCCAGCAGTTCACCGCGCAGATGGCGCATCACTCGCTGGGTGACGTCTTTGATGTCGAGGAAGCGCTCCCGCAGATAGGCATCCTGAAGCCCACGGAGCTTCTCCATGTGCTTCGTCATCAGCCGGTAGTAGGCATAATCGACGCTGATGAGCTGCTCACGAACGGTTTTCTCCACCTGGCGCAGGATGGAGCCGTCCTGAATGATCAGGAGGTGCGTCTCGAAAATCTCACTCTCTGCGCTGCCCTCCTCGGCACCCATCTCACGGCGCAAAGCCTCGATCTCCTGACGGGTCACATCCAGCGCCGCGTGCAGGCGCTTCATTTCATGGTCCACCGCTTCCGGGGCGATGCTATCCTCATCCGGCTCATCAAAGTGATCCTTCAAAACATGGACCACCGCATGCGCCACACCCGCCGAGACGGCGGTTCCTATCAAAAGACGTTCTGGAGGGGGGGGCGGCGCAAGATCAGCCATTCGGAACCATCTTTCACGCAGGCCACGGGCTTTGGCAATAGATGACTTTCGGGGAGAGTGCGCCCTAGCCACCCTAACGACGGACTACTTCAGCTCCTGAATGCGGAGATTGCGGAATTTGTAGGTGGCTCCCTTTTCGCCGTGGTGCTGGATGGCGATGACACCGCTGGCGTCCATGCCGTCCTCGACATCGGTGGTGAGGACGCCGTTGACGAAGATTTTGAGGCTCTTGCCACGGCATTCGATGCGGTAGGTGTTCCAGTCGTTGCGTTTGAAGGCATCGCCAGCACGGGCGCGGAAGGCGGCTTCGCTCTCCTTGTTTCCTTTGATGGGGCTGATGAACCACATGCGGCGGCCTTCATCGTAGAGTCCGCCGGACCATTTGCGGTTCGCATCGCCGTCCACCTCGGCCTGATAACCGAAGACCTTGTTCTTTTCCACATGGGCGCGGAACATGAAGCCGCTGTTCGCCTTGCCTTCGGGCAGCTTGATCTCTCCTTCGAAGATGAAGTCGCCGTAGGTCTTCTCGGTGACGACGAAGAATTTCTTTTCGCCGGTAAGGTGGATTTCACCGTCCACGATGTCGATCTTCCCCCACTCATAGGCATTCTTCCAACCGGTGAGCGTTTTGCCGTCAAAGAGCGGCGTGAAGTCAGCGGCGAAGGCGGACAGAGCGGAGAGAGCGAGGGTTGCGAGGAGGGTTTTCATGAGAGGTTGGAGATAAGGGATCAGGGATTGACGACATTGACAGGAGAGCCGGCGAGGAAGGCCTTCACGTTGGCGGCGCAGGCGGCGATGAGGCGGACGCGGGCTTCTCGGCTGGCCCAGGCAACGTGAGGGGTGACGAAGCAGTTTTTGGCGCCGAGGAGCGGATTGCCCTCCTTGGGCGGCTCGACGCTCAGCACATCGACGCCAGCTCCGGCAATGGTTCCGGCCTCCAAAGCGGCCGCGAGAGCTTGATCGTCGATCAGCGGACCACGGCCGGTGTTGATGAGTAGGGCGGTTTTTTTCATCAGGCCCAGCGTGCGGGCATTCACGAGGTGCTTCGTGGCATCTGTGAGCGGGCAGTGGAGGGAGATGACATCGGCTTCACGGAAAATGGTATCGGTATCGGCGGCCTCGATGCCAGCGGGAGGTCCGGCACCCCAGTTTCGCTTCGAGGCGAGGACCTTCATGCCGAAGGCCTGGCCGATGCGGGCCACCGCGGCACCGATCTCGCCATAGCCGATGATGCCCAGCGTGCGACCAGCCAGTTCGATGATAGGCTTATCGTAGTAGCAGAAATCCAGGCAGTTCTGCCAGCCACCCGCAGCCACACTTTGGGCTGAGGCACCCACGTTGTTCGAGAGCTCCAAAATGAGCGCGAAGACATGCTGCGCCACGGCAGGCGTGCCATAGCCGGGCACGTTGGTGACGATGACCCCACATTCCTTGGCCGCCACGGTATCCACGACATTGAAGCCAGTGGCGATGACGCCGATGTATTTCAAATCTGGCAACGCCTCGATAATCTCACGCGTCATCGGAGCCTTGTTGGTGATGACGATGGGCGCTCCGGCGCAGCGGGCCGCCGTTTCAGCCACGGGCGTGCGAGGATGCCTCTCGCAGGGAGCGATGGATTCAAAAGGAGCCCAGGAGACATCGCCAGGATTGGCTGTGTGGGCATCGAGCATGACGATTTTCATAGGTTTAAACGGCAATGGGAGCTTTGATGGCGGGATGGGGATCGTAGCCTTCGAGGGTGAAATCTTCGAAGGTGAAACCATCGAGGTGCTTCACCTCGGGATTCATCTTCATCACCGGCAGCGGGCGGGGTTCACGCGAGAGCTGCTCGCGGGCCTGATCGAGGTGGTTGGAGTAAAGATGCAGGTCACCAAAGGTATGGACGAACTCACCGGGCTTCAAACCGCACACCTGGGCCACCATCATGGTGAGCAGCGCGTAGCTGGCGATGTTGAAAGGCACGCCGAGGAAAAGATCGGCGCTGCGCTGGTAAAGCTGGCAGCTCAGGTGGCCTTGATCGACGAAGAACTGAAACAGGCAGTGACAGGGCGGCAGGGCCATCTCATCAATGCGAGCCACATTCCAAGCGCTGATGATGTGGCGACGGCTGTAAGGGTTCTTCTTTAACGACTCGATGACATCGGCGATCTGGTCGTGCGGGGCGGCATCATCGGCTCCCTGCCAACGCCGCCATTGAGCGCCATAGACGGGACCGAGATCGCCCTTCTCATCCGCCCATTCGTCCCAGATGGTGACTTTGTTGTCCTGGAGGTATTTGACGTTCGTGTCCCCTTTGATGAACCACAGCAGCTCATGGATGATGGAGCGCAGGTGAAGCTTTTTCGTCGTGACGAGGGGAAAATGAGTGCGCAGATCGTAGCGGCTTTGCTCACCGAAAACGGAATACGCGCCCGTGCCCGTGCGGTCCTCCCGGTAGGAGCCGTGTTCGAGCACTTTGCGGAGCAGGCGGTGGTATTCTTCCATCCGGCTGTCATAGCGGGCCACGCGCCGGATGCAAACGGCCACGCTGTCTTCGCTCAAGACTGCATTTCGAGGCGCTCGCGGAGGGATTTGGGCCTTGCGTCGTTGGAAACAACGGGCGGCGTGGGGTGCAGCTCGGACGCCTCCACGTTCGACAGGTAGCGAAACGAGGCACGGTAAGCCACGATGCCCACCAAGATGTAAGCCGCGAGGTGTTTGGGGCCGATGAGGCGCAGCAAAAAGCCCATCACATGCATCTCGAAGGTGGGCTTGGCCGCCTCGGCGAGGATTTCATCGCGGGTGCGGCGGTCCTCATTGCGTTTGGCATCGAGGATGTTGAAGGGATCGTCATCGGCGAGCTTGCGTCGGCCAATTTGATCCATCTCCGCCGCCTCAGCGGCGATCAAGGCGGATCGCTGCGCATCCTCCATTTTCGTCTCCTCGATCATGGCTTTTTCCTCGGCCGATATTTCGGCGGTCTCAGGGGCGAACAGCGTGCCGTATTGCATGTAGATGTAGCTGTCATAGCCCGTGGTGGTCACGACGCCCACAATCACCGTGATCACCGCCAGCACGCCAGCACGCCAAAACGCCGCTCCACGCCGCGCCCCGTCAGCCGAATGATCCACCCCACGACGAAGCCCACGGCGATGATGAGGAGAAAATAGGCCCGCCAACTCGTCGTCGAGGTGAGGCTGGAGCCGATGGCACTCACGCAGAGGCCAACCACCGCGCCGACGATGGCCAGTGGAAAGCTCTGCTTCCGGCGGAACTCCTCATACCGCTCCTGCGTGCGTTTCCAATTGTCTTCCATCAGCATTTGAGCGCGGCGTTTTTTCTTCTCCGCTTCGCTAAATCCCTCCATCTCCTCCAACTGGCTAGCGGTCCGCTGAGAGGCAGCTGCCTCCTGCGGCAGGCTGAGCGTGAGACTCAGGCTACCAATGGAAAGGACATCCCCGTCATTCACCAGCGTGCCCGTCACCGGCGCTCCATTCACCCGCAGAAACGCGGCCGGATCGAGCTTGTGCAGTTCCAACCCATACGGAGAAGGGCGCAGCTCGCAGTGCCTCGCGGTCACGCCTTCCACACCCACCAGCGGAATATCACACTGCGGGTCCGTGCCCACCACCGCAGGAAGCGGCGGCAGCTCGCAGCAATGGCCGCTGGGTGCCTAGAGATAGGCAGGCATGGTTCAGAAATGACGGCCCTGAATTCATCCTGACAAGGCGCAACACCTCTCTGCGGCAGCCACCCCATTCCGTGTTCGACATTCCGGCAACCGCATTCATCCTCCGCCCATGGCCGAACTTTCCGATGACAGCGCTCTGCGCACCCGCATGCAGCGTCTCCACATCCAGGAGGATGATTTGGAAGAGACCTTCATTCGCGGCACCGGAGCGGGCGGACAAAAGATCAACAAAACCTCCTCCACCGTGGTGCTGCGTCACCTCCCCAGCGGCGTGGAGATCCGCTGCCAGCGGGAGCGTTCCCAAGCGCAAAACCGCCATGTCGCCCGGGTGGAACTCTGTGACCGCCTGGAGACCCAGCAAGCCGCCGCGAGGCTCGAAGTGCAAAACGAGAAGGAAAAAGCCCGCCGCCAAAACCGCCCGCGTCCTCGCTCCTTGAAGAAAAAACTCGTCAAATCCAAGCGCCACCGCGCTGGCATCAAACAGAACCGCGGTCGGCCAGGAGGTGAAGACTGAGATTTCCCCTCACCGTCTCAGCGCATTGATTAGCTCATCAATGAACCGGTTCGGTCCGGGGTGGACATTCTCACCTCAGTCATAATCAAATAGTGACCGCCATAACAAGTTAACTCCATCACTAATGAATCGCTCCATTCCTAATTCTGTTCGTAGTTCGGGCTTCAGCCCGTTTCACGGAGCTCCCAATCACGGCCTGAAGGCCGAACTACCAACAATCAACGTCACATGTGCTCCGGGCGTAGGATGAAGAGGACGGCTTACTTCTTCTTGAACAGGCTCTTCAGTCCATTGAGCAGCTCCTTCGCTTCCTGCGGATTGCTGATGAGGGTTTCGAGGGCACCACCGCCGAGGTTTTTGATCTTGTTCACCAGTTCGTGCTGAGGTTCAGGCTTCGAGAGGGAGCCGGTGAGGGTGATGTCGATGTAGGGATTGCCCTGGGCATCGGAGATGAGGGAAAGGATGCCGCGAGTGAGAAAATCCGGCAGCCCCTTGTTGTTGATGCCTTGAACAATGGCCTCACGCACGGTGGGACCAAAGACGAGGCGCAGCGGCATCATCTGCTGGTCTTTGACGGTGTTGATCCAGGCTCCCTGGCCGATGGTGAAGGCAAAGTCAGGCAGCACCATGCGGGCTGGCTCGCGGAAGGAGAGCGTCTCGCGGTCGTAGCTCACGCTGGCACGGGCCTCCTCGGCCAGCGTGCCGCCGAGACGCACTGGACGGAGGTCGATGCCGTGATCGAGGAGCTTGGTCATCTCATTGCCCGCGGCGTCACCGAGGGTCATGTGGCCGCCGATGGTCGATCCGGCTTCAAAGACGAGGGTGAGAAGGGCGGCGGGCTTCCAAAGCAGGGTCTGAGGCTCCAGCGGTGTCACATCCCCTTCCCCGTGGAGGCTCACATCGGCGAACTGCACCGGCTTCATCACGCCGCCGATCTCCGCGAGGCCATTCGCCTGCACCTTGGCCTTCAAGGTGGCGTGAATGTGATTGTGTCGTTCGAGATCATCGGGGTCGACGTCGATCTGATCGAGGACGAGATCGAGATCACGGATGTCGGCCTCGAACTGCGAGGAGACGGCTTTGTTGGTGATGTGGATGTGGGCCTTTTCGAGGCGGATCTCACGCAGCGGGATGCGCTCAGGCTTCTCGGCAGGTGCGGGGACTTCCGCGATCACGGGCTCGGCAGTTGGACCGGGCAGCGGAGGAACTTGCGCCGCCTCAGCAGGCGTCACGGGCACCGCTTTCGGCAACTCATTGGATGGCACTTCGGCGACTACCGGGCCTGCGGCCACGATCGGAGGCTGGAAGAGCTTCTCCAAGGAACTGCCCGTCTGCGGGTCGAGCGTCTCACGCAGTTCGATGCCAGCAAAGCGCACCAAATTCGGCGTGATGCGGCGCTGCAAAATGTCATCGCTGAGCAGCTCGGCGTAGGCCAGCTCGATCTGCACCGGTGCATCGACCAGGGGAGGACGTTCCGACAGTGCTTTGCCCACATGCTCATCGCGTGGGGCGATCTTGATACCATTCAGTCGAAGCGTGGGCGGCCAGGAGAAGAGTGAAAGGCTCGAGGAATCGAGGTGAGCGCGGCAGTTGCAGTTCTGCTCGGTCATTTTCACCAGATACTCAGGGCTGACGTAGCTCTGAAGCCACATTGCAAAGACGAAAGGCGTGGCGATGGCGAGGAGAACGAGAACGCCGAGGATTTTGAGCACGAGTTTCATGTCGGGAGATGTTGGCGGGCAGAGGCCGGATGTCGAACGCGGATTGACGTGCGAGGGCGGGTTGCATTCGAGCCAAGGCCGGGCCATGAACACCGTCCATGTCCACCCTTATCGTCCAGCCCCGCAGCCGCCTTTTCCATGGTCACGTGTGGATTTACGCCCTCGAAATCCAAAAACGCCTCGGTGATCCCCAGCCGGGTGATGTCGTCCGCCTCCAGGACGTGCGTGGAAAGCCGCTCGGCAGCGCCATCTACAATCCGAAGTCCCAAATCTCCGCCCGCCTCTTCTCTTACCGCCGCCAGGATCTCGATCTCGATCTCTTCACGCGGCGCATCGAGCGAGCCATCAAGGTCCGCGAGGCTGCTGGAGTCGATTTGAATCTCTGCCGCCTCATCTGGAGCGAGAGCGATGGCCTCCCCGGTGTGGTGGTGGATCGCTACGGCGACTTCCTCGTGCTGCAAACCCTCACGCTCGGCATGGCCCAGCGCCAGGACCTGATCGTGGAGGCACTCAACAACGTGCTCAAACCACGCGGCATCATCCAGCGCAATGAAGGCGCCGTGCGCCTCGCGGAAGGCCTGGAGCAAGTCAAAGGCGTCATCAGTGGCGAGACGCCGGAGCCATACGTCGTCCGCTATCAGGGCAGCGCCTTCCACGCCGATCTCATCGACGGCCAAAAGACTGGTCTCTACCTCGACCAGCTCGATAACTACCAGCATGTGGCCAAGTTTGCCCGGGGCCGCCGTGTGCTCGATTGTTTCTGCAATCAGGGCGGCTTTGCCCAAGCCGCCGCGCTCGCCGGAGCCGCCGAAGTCACCGGCGTGGACATCAGCGAAAGCGCCGTCGAGCTGGCCAAGAAGAACGCCGCCATCTCCGGTGCGAAGATCGACTTCGTGGCCGAGAACTGCTTCGATTTCCTCAAGCGCCAGGAAAGCGCCGATGCCCGTTACGACCTCATCATCCTTGATCCGCCCTCCTTCACGAAATCGAAGAGCACCGTCCGGGATGCCCTTCGTGGCTACAAAGAGATCCATCTCCGCGCCATGAAGATGCTCGAGCCCGGCGGCATCTTTGCCACCTTCACCTGCTCCCATCATGTGAGCGCCGGTGAGTTTCACAGCAGCATCACCGAGGCTGCGGTGGATGCCAAAAAGGTTCTCCGTCGCGTGACCACCTTCTCCCAGCGCCCCGATCACCCCGTGCTCGCCACCATTCCCGAGACCGAATACCTCCGTGGCTACGCCTACGAGGTCGTCGCCTCTTGGTGAGCCGTTTCAAAGCCCTGTCGCATGATCCTCCGCGCCCGCCAGCACGTCCTTGAGTTCCCGCGTCGCCCCTTGGTGATGGGCATCGTGAACATCAATGACGACTCGTTTTGCGGCGATGGCACCCTCGATCCCACCGCCGCCCTCGCCCAGGCCGAGCAGCAGCTCCGCGATGGCGCGGACATCATCGACATCGGCGCGGAAAGCGCCCGCACGAACCGCGAGGCCATCAGTGTCGATGAAGAGATCGACCGCTTGAAGCCCTTCCTCGCCAAATGGCCGGAGCTGAAGGCCCATCACAATTCCCCCCTGCTCTCCATCAATACCTGGCGCTCCGATGTCATCGCCGAAATCCTCCCGCATGGCGGCGACATCATCAACGACATCAGCGGCCTGCCGGATGCCTTCAATGCCAAACTCTGCGCCGAGCACGGCGCGGCCCTGCTCATCATGCACAGCGTCGGCCAGCCGAAGGTGGCCCACACCCATGTGAGCTATGAAAACATCATGGACACGATGGAACGCTTCTTTGTGCAGCGCCTCGTCATGGCCGAAAGCGTCGGCCTCAGCCGCGAGCACCTCCTCCTCGATCCGGGCATCGACTTCGCCAAGCAACGCGAGGACAACCTCACCATCTACCGCGAGCTGGAACGCCTCCACCGCTTCGAGCGGCCGCTGCTGCTGCCCGTCTCACGCAAAACCGTCATCGGAGATGTCCTCGGCGTGCCCGCCCTCGAGCGTGATCCCGGCACCATCGCCTGCATCGCCGCCGGCATGCAGCGCGGAGCCCACCTCTTCCGCGTCCACCACGTCAAAGCCGCCGTGCAGGCCGTGAAGATGCTCTCGGCCGTCCAGCAGGCTCCCCTGCAACGCTGATCCAGAAGCCCGCCTCGTCGCGGAACGCGCCAGCGTTCCGAAAGCTCGGAAGACACACGTCTTCCACTACCTCAGCCAGCGATGCCAAGGCGCGCTTCAATATCCATGAATAGGTAACGAAGCCGGGAGATGCGGGTGGAGTTCACCCGGATGCTACCGGGCGGCAAGCGGGAGGCTGCAAAATAACCCAAAAGGCCAACCACGGAACACACGGAAAATAGATGCCGGAAGTCCAAAATACGACCTCAAGAAGTGAACCCAGCATGTGGTCGGTCATTGGTGTCATTCCGTGTATTCAATGTATTCCGTGGTTCCTGATTTCTGGATGAGAACCTTTGTGGAGATCACACGCACTCCAGCAGCTCCCCCAACTCGCCTTTAATCTCATCGGAGGTGGGGTCATCGAGCGTGACGCTGACCTGCTGAAAGAGGATTTCCCGCCAGCGCTGGCGCAGGCGGAAGACATGGGACTTCACGGTGCTCTCCGTGCAGCCCAGGAGTGTGGCGAGATTGGCATAGTTCGGCGTTTTCTCCTTCGTGAGGCCCAAACAGGGCCGCAGGGCGGCAAACAGCTCGCGTTTGCCATCGGCGCTGAATTCCTGCTCAAGCACGTGGAGCGTGAACTCCAGCAGCGTAAGCGCCCAGCGGCGCTGATACAGGCGGTCGGGCGTGAGATCATCGGCAGGCTCGCTGGCGAAGCGTTCCTCCGCCCAGCCGCCATCGAAGCTGGTGAGCAGATGGGCACCGCGACGCTGCGCGGAGGCCCGCTCGTGCTCATTGTGGAGGTAATTCCGCACACAGGTGAGCAGGAAGGTGCGCAGGCGGCCCTTCGCGGGATCCGCATGAGCGAGCGTGCCTTTTTCCAGCAGCCGGGCGAAGAAGCCCTGCGTCAAATCTTCCGCATCATGTGCTCCATGACCGCTGCGGCGGATGTAGGCATAGACGGGATACCAATACGAATCACAAAGCGCGGCCAAAGCCTGGAGTGCTTCGTCGTCGATGTCGCCATTCGCACGCTGAACGAGGCTCCAGCGGGTGGTTTGGAAGGATCGGGGCAGGACTTGGGAAGGCATGGCTCGCTCAGTGGATACAAGAACCGAGGCGACAGGTTGCGAAAACCTTCCTCACGAGCGCTTCTGCGCAAACAACCACGTCCAGAACTCGGGGTTGTCATACGTCGCGGTCCAGGAGTCGTGGCCGATGCCGGGGTAGAGGGTGAGTTTGACGGGAGCACCGAGCTTTTGAAGGGCGGCGTGGATCTTGTGACTGTTCTCGACGGGCACGGCGCCATCTTTGTCGCCGTGGAAGATCCAGGCGGGCATGGTTTTGAGGCGGGAGGCTGTCACCCAGCGCACCCCTGCCCCGCCGCAAATGGGCGCGATGGCGGCGAAGGTATCGGGATATTCAAAGGCGGTGTCCCAGGTGCCGAAGCCGCCCATGCTGAGGCCGGTCAAATAGACGCGGCTGGAGTCGATGCGCTCAGTCTTGATGAGGTGATCGGTGATGGCTTTGACGCCGTGCGGATTCCACAAGTCATTCGCGGGGCATTGCAGACTGGCGATGACGGCGGGGAACTTCTGCCCGGCGGCGATGAGCTTCGGCAGGCCGTGCTTTTTGAGCTGTTCGAGGTCGCTGCCTCGCTCGCCGCTGCCATGGAGGAAGATGACGAGCGGCCATTGTTTCTTCGACTCGGCCTCGTAACCTTCGGGTCTGCTCAGGAGGTAGCTGTAACTGACTTTGATGACGAAATCGCCGCTGAAGTTTTGCGCGATCTGGGTGTCGGCGAAGGCAAACGAAGCGGCTAAGAGGAAGGCGAGGGTTCGGACCATGGGAACATAACGGCCTCATCGGTGACGGCCTTGCGCTCCGCATGCGCCCGGAAGATGAGCGCCACGAGCAAAAGCGTGGCCAGCGAGCTCAGCGGCATCAAAATGGCGGCGAGCAGCGGGCTGAGATGACCCATGAGGCCCATGATGGCGGTGACGATATTGTAAGAGACTGAGAAGGCGAAGACGGCACGCACGGCGAGGCGATGCGTGGCGGCGATGTCGAGCAGGCTGCTCATGAAGCGCATGCTGTGACCGAGGAAGTAGAAGTCTGCCTTGTGCTCCAGGAAGCTGCGACCGGTGACCGGACTGCCCGCACAGGATGCGGCATCGAAGGCGAGGCTGTCATTGGCTCCATCGCCAATGTACAGCGTGCCGTGCGGATCATGCGCAGTGATCCACGCGGCTTTTTCATCGGGCGTGAGGCTGTGGTGCCATTGGTCGCGTTGCAGGCCCAGTTGAGCAGCGATGTCGGCCACTTTGGGTTCGCGGTCGCCACTGAGGATGCGGATGCGAAGGCCGCGCTTGCCGAGGGCGTTGACTTCATCGCTGGTCTCGCCTCGCAAGGCATCATGGAAGCGGAAGGCGGCAAGGAGTTGCGGCTGGGCAGGCCCCTCACCCCGCCCTCTCCCCGGAAGGTCATCAAGAGGATAGTGAAGCGTCGTGCCGGGGAGAGGGAGGTTAGCTTCGCTCGGCACCATGGCCTGGTCCCTCTCCCCTGCATTGCCATCACGCTGGCTGGAAAGGCTCGCTACAGGGGAGAGGTTAGGTGAGGGGACAGCCTGCCGCGTGAAGACCGCATCAGCGGAACCATCGTTCGAGCGACTCAAGGCCCACACGATGCCGTGTTGCTCAAAGTGTAGTCCGTGGCCGGGTGTTTCGATGACTTCCAAATCCAGCAGGCGATCCGGCGTGCCGCCGAGAGCATCGAACAAGCTGCGGCTGACGGGATGGAGATTTCCACTGGTGAGGTGTCGCAAAGCCTGACGGGCATTTTCATCGAGCGAGGCGAGCGATTCGGGATTCACGAGCACGGGATTTTCCAAGGTGAGCGTACCCGTCTTATCAAAGACGATCTGACGCACTCGTGTGAGCTTTTTCCAAAGGCCGAGCGTGCGAACAAAGACGCCGTGACCTTCCGCCCGGCTCGCGGCGATGTCATCGGCCAGCGGTGCCGCCACGCCAAGAGCGCAGGGGCACGAGACGACGAAGACAGAGATCATGACCTGCATGGCCTTGGTCCACTCGCCCGTGTGCTGCCACCACCAGATGCCGCCGATGACGCCCGCGAGCACGACGATGATCAAATAACCACGCAGCAGCTTTTCGAGACGCAGATCGCGATTTTCGCCGCCGCGGCGTGCTTCAAGGAGTTCGTGCAGCGTGGAGTCTTTCCAGGCTTCGAGGGCGATGGCATTCAGCGTGCGCGTTCCGGCATTGAGAGCACCGGAAGGCAGCAATTGGCCGCTGGAGCGAGCACAGGCATCGCTTTCGCCATTGATCCATTCGAGGCTGATGCTGGCGTGCGGGTCTTCGAGCTTCGCGGCGACGGGGATGGCCTGGCCGGGCTTCACGGTGAAGGTTTCACCAGCCTTCAGAGCCTCCAGCGCATCCGCTTCGGGAATGGAAGGATCACGCACGAGGCGGCGGCGGTTGCGGGCGACGGCCATCTGCTGCACGAGACGACCGCCAAGCATCAGGAAGATGAACATGGCGACGAAGTCGAAGTATTTGAGCCCCTGCTCACCGCTCATCCAGCCGATGATCGAACCCGCGTAAGCTGCGAGAATGCCGAGCGTGATCGGTGTGTCGATGTGCAGCACACCCGCCCGCAGCGCATGCCAGGCCCTCAGAGCGAAGTAGCTGCCGCCGATGAACAAGGCCAGCGTGGCCGAAGCGGCGGCGACGAGGTCAAACCACCGCGCAAAGGGGAAATCGGCTGGCATGCCAAAGTAAGACGGCAGCGAGAAGGCCATCGCATTCATCGCGAAGGCTCCGCAAAGACCAGTGCGGCGTTCGAGGCTGTTGTCCGTGGCTGTTCCGGCATCCGCACGCGGCACGCCGAGCAGGTAGCCGAAGCGCTGAAGCTCGCGGGCAAACTCGACGGGCTGAAACTGCCCCGGCTGCCACGCCATGCGGATCTCGCCACGAGAAATATCTACCGAGACCTGCGTACCGCCCATTTTGGCAAAGATTCGCTCGATGAGCCAGATGCAAGCCATGCACGAAAGGCCCTGGATGGAGACGCTCAGCCCAGCGGCCACGTGTTGATCTGCTCGTTGAGACTCGGCGGCAAAGGTGGAGGACTCCAGCCAGCCGTAGTCCTGCTGTCGCATGGCCTGCGGCGATACCGGCGGGAGGTTTTGGCCGCCTTTGAGATCGTAGAACTGCTCCAGGCCCTCCTGCTGAAGCATGTCGTGAACGTAGTGGCATCCGGCGCAGCAAAAGCTATCGCTCCGGGATGAGGGCACAGGGGTGCCGCAGTGTTGGCATGTCGCGCGTGAAGACATGCGGCAAGATGCCGCGTCTAGGTGATCCTGCTGCCCGGTGCTTGGCAATGAGGAGGCGGGAATTGCCCGCCGGGACCTCAAGCACCACGGAGACGACCTGAGGCTTCCTCAGCGAGGAAACACTGGTAGGCTTGGGCAATGCCGTCCTTCAAGAGGATGCGTGGTTTCCAGCCGAGCGCGGTGAGGCGGGAGGTGTCGAGGAGCTTTCGCGGGGTGCCATCGGGCTTGGTGGCATCCCAGATGATCCTTCCAGGATAACCGATGGCGCTAGCGACGAGTTCGGTGAGCTCGCGGATGCTGACATCCGTGCCGCAGCCGACGTTGACGAGATCAGGCGGATTCTCCACGGCCATGAGGAAGGCGCAGGCATCGGCGAGATCGTCCACATGCATGAATTCACGCAGCGGCGTGCCGGTGCCCCAGGCGCTGACTTCGGGAAGGCCAGCCAGCTTGGCCTCGTGAAAGCGCCGGATGAGGGCGGGCATCACATGGCTGTTCTGCGGGTGGTAGTTATCCCCCGGCCCGTAGAGATTGGTGGGCATGGCAGCGTGATAAACGACGCCATGCTGCTTGCGATAATACTCGGTCATCTTCAGACCGGCGATCTTCGCAATGGCGTAGGCTTCATTCGTCGGCTCCAGCGCGGAGCTTAGCAGGCAGCTCTCCGGCATGGGCTGAGGGGCGTGCTTGGGATAGATGCAGGAACTGCCCAGGAAAAGCAGGCGCTTCACACCTGCCTGCCAAGCGCTGTGGATGCAGTTCGTGGCGATGGCGAGGTTCTCATACAAGAACTCGGCCGGGTAGGTGTTGTTGGCGTGAATACCCCCGACCCTGCCCGCCGCGATGATGGCGGCATCGGGCTTCTCGGCGGCAAAAAAGGCCGCGACGGCTGCCTGATTGCCGAGATCCAGTTCACGACGCGTGCGCAGCAAAAGCTCGACTCCCGGCTCGTTTTGATAACGACGCACGAGCGCGGCTCCCGCCATGCCTGCATATCCTGCGATGAAGAGTTTCATCCTGTGTTAGGCAAGCGCGGCTTTGATGCGAGCCTCGTTCTTGGCAAGTTCGAGGTCGGCATCGACCATGATTTTCACGAGATCTTTGAAGAGCACTTTAGGCTCCCAGCCAAGCTGGCGCTTAGCCTTCGCGGGATCACCGATAAGCAATTCGACCTCGGCAGGACGCTCGTAACGATTGTCATGCACGACGTACTTCTCCCAATCAAGACCAAGCAGTCCAAAGGTCTCTTCGCAGAATTCGCGGACGCTGTGCGTCTCGTTGGTGGCGACGACGTAGTCATCAGGCTTGTCCTGCTGGAGCATGAGCCACATCATCTCGACGTATTCACCGGCAAAGCCCCAATCACGTTTGGCATCTAGATTGCCGAGGTAAAGTTTGTCCTGCAGACCCATTTTAATGCGAGTGGCGGCACGGGTGATTTTGCGAGTGACGAAGGTCTCGCCACGGCGGGGGCTTTCGTGGTTGAAGAGAATGCCGTTGGAGGCATGCAGACCGTAGCTCTCGCGGTAGTTTACGGTAAGCCAGTAGGCATAGACCTTGGCGCAGCCGTAGGGTGAGCGGGGCCAGAAGGGCGTTGTCTCCGTCTGCGGCACTTCCTGCACCTTGCCGAACATTTCCGAGGAGGATGCCTGATAGAAGCGGGTCTTGTTCACGAGGCCAGCCTCGCGGATGGACTCCAGAATGCGCACCGCACCGAGGCCGTCCACATCACCGGTATATTCTGGAATGTCGAAAGAGACCTTCACATGGGACTGGGCACCGAGATTGTAGATTTCATCTGGCTTCAGTTCATAAAGCAGCTTCACGAGATGAACGGCATCGGCGAGATCTCCGTAATGCAACTTGAGGCGGCTGCCATCAACATGCGGGTCCTGGTAGATGTGATCGATGCGCGAGGTGTTGAAGGTGGACGACCGGCGGATGATGCCGTGAACTTCATAGCCTTTTTTGAGAAGCAATTCGGCGAGATAGGAGCCGTCCTGGCCGGTGATGCCTGTGATGAGCGCTTTTTTCATATAGAGTGGTTCGAGGAGAGGTGACTAGCGTCTTTTTGGCTCGTTTCGAGCAGATTTTACAATTTGCAGGCATTCTTTGCAGCGTTGCCGATCAAATTAGGCCCCGATGCTGTGCTTTTCGTGTGCCAAAATGCCAACCGAAAGCTTTTGCACTGAGATTCAGAACCCTTGGCGAAAAGAATGGATTCTTCGCGGCACCGGCAAGGCTCACCCTGTAAATTTAACGGTAGCCGTAGGAGAGCGCCCACATGACGCCCTCGTCCTTCTTGGACTTGAGGAAGAAGACGATCTTGTAGGTACCGGTCTTTTGCGGGTTCACGCGGATGCTGAGGGCGTGGTTGCCGAGCTTGCTATCGATCTGGATAGCATTGCCTTTTTCGTCGTAAACCTTGATGTCGAGTTCCACATCATCATTCACCGAGCCGAGCCAGAAAGCGTACTCATTTCCTTTGAAGAGCTGATGGGAGATCATGAGCTTTTGGCCGCTCTTCACCTCGCCGTTCCAGTAGTCCTCACGAACGATGAAGCCCTGCTCCACGAAAGGCGTGGCCGCCTCCATGGTGTAATCGTGACTTTCATCGACGGTGGCGAGGGCCGGAATCGGTGCGAGGGCGAGCGCGAGGCAGGCCAGAGCGGAAAAAAAAGTAGGTCGTGTCATCTTCATCGGAATGGGAGCGAACTGGGATGAATCACTTTTTGGATAGAATACCGGAGAGAAGGGTCTCGCAGGTCTTGCTGATGTCACTGATGGCATCTTTTGAGAAACCATCGACGGCTCCTTCCATCTTCTCCAGCACGCTGCCGAGGCCTTTGCGAATGGATTTGAGCAAATCGTGCTCCTGGGCGGATTTGGGCATCTTGCTGATCGAGTTCACAAAGTGCTCAACGAGCATCGGCTGATTCAGCAACTCGGCACGGTCCGCTGAGAAATTCTTTCCGACGACGGAGGTGACCGAGGCGGTGCCACGCAGCCAGCCGCCGAGGCTGACGCACTGCGAGAGATCCATGTCCTTCATCTCTTCCATGGTGTCCTTCACGGTCTTTTGCGTTTGGTCGAACTCCTTGCGGATGGAGCGCCAATCGTTTTTGTCAGCCGCATCCAAGATAGCCTGAGAATGCGGACGAACGGCCTTGGTGAGGCCGAGGGCGGTGGCGAGGGTGGTCACATCGCGACCTGCATCTTTAACGGCTTCTTTGTCCTCCGCCTGAACGGCGACGAAGCCCTCAGCGACGACATAGCCAAAAAGCAGCGCCAGCTTGGTGCGGTCGCTGGAGTTTGGCACCTCGAGATCACGGATCTCATGCTTCCAGTTTGGCTCGCCGAGCTTGTCGAGAACGGAGAAAACCTCACTAGGCACGGGAACGACCACATCATCGACGACCTGACCTGGGAAAGCGAGTGGATCAAACTCCTGCACGCCTGTGGTGCCCTGCGGAGCGGCCAGGGCGGTGGTGGTCAAAAGAGCGCTCGCAGCATAGACGGCAAGTCGGGGGATTGGGAAAAGCGAAGAGGTCATGACGTCGGATTCGGACAAGGTGAATGAAGCCGCATTCAAAGAGTGCCGCAACTGGTTTGACCACCTGCCTTTTGTGCCTGTCACGAAGGAAATTTCGCCATTGAACTGCTCTTCACATAGCCGAGCACAGCAAGACTGCCGGTGAGGGGATGTCGGGCCGTGCTGGTCACGATGCCGATTTCGCATCCTTCGGCATCATGCAAGGCGTCACCCGGTGCCATTTCGCGATCCATTTCCCATGATTGAAGCTGCTTCGGCATCTTGCCGGTCGTTTTGATACGGGAAAGGATCTCCTGGCCGATGTAGCAGCCTTTGGCGAAATCCATCGCACGGGCCTCAAGGCCAGCTTCAGGTGGAAAAGTATCGCTATTCAGTTCATGCGGCCATCGAGGCACCTTTTGGATCACGCGGAAGGTTTCGACCTCGTCGAGGCTTAAAACGGGCACGGCTGGCTCAAAGCTCTCCCCAGCCGGAAGCCACACATCCATGCCTGGCAGGCCAAAACGCATGCTTTGAAGCCCTTCGCTCGCATGAGAGCCAAAGACATGCCAGAGCTGCCAATCGTCCGTCACATCCGTGAGTTCGACATCATCCGCCACGATGTATTTTTCCAAGCGCATGCCCAGCGTCTCACGCAGTCCCTCTTCCGCATCGAGCCACAGCGACTCGTCTCGCGAATGAATCATCACATCGCCTGCGATGCGGCCTTTGGCATCGGTGACGCAGGCGTAGATCGTGTGACGGTCATCGGCGCGGCGCACATCATTGGTCACCTGGCCGTTTAGGTAGCGCACGCGATCTACGCCGATCAGTTTCCACTTGGAGCGGTTGGAGAGATTCACCGCCGCGCCGTGCGTGACGAGGTTTTGGAAGGTTTCAGTCTGCATGCAGGCATCTATTGAGCACGAAGACACCGCCCCGCAAGCCATGGAAACTTGCGCCGCACCTCTTCTTCGCGGAAACTCGGCCACATGAGTGACTTTGGCAAAACACCCGAACAGGAAGTGGACTGGGGTAGCCGTGGCTCGCAGGTCATCGTGACTTTGGCGTGCCTCTTCATCGTGCTGGCAGGCATGAACCTGGCCGCGAATCTACTACTCCCCATCGTGTATGCCTTCTTCCTTGCCGTGCTGAGCTATCCGCTGGCTCGCTGGCTGCGTCGGCATCGCTGGCCGATGCCGCTGGCGCTCGGCGTGACGATGTTTGTGAACCTCGCCGTCGTCGCCGGGCTCATCACCATCGCCGTGCGGCTCATGGTGAGCTTTGCGGCGGACCTGCCTCGCTATGTGAAAGGCCTCAACAGCAAGCTTGGCGAGATGGCGCTCTGGCTAGAAGGCAAAGGCGTGAGCGGCGTGAAGGCAGAAGTCGATCATCTCTTTGACTGGAACACCGTGGTGGAATGGAGCACGCAGGACAATGTCATGCGCGGCCTCGGCACGGCGCTCGGCAGCACATTTGGGGCGGTGAGCACCGTCTTCGTCGGCCTCGTCATGATTTTGCTCCTCATGATGTTCATCCTCATGGAGGCGCACGGTACGCACTCGCGGCTACAGGCCGTGAAACTCTCTGGCGGCCCGGATTTCTCCGGCCTGATGCGCTCCGCGGACGACATCCAAAAGTATCTCGGCGTGAAGACGCTCATCAGCGCTCTTACCGGCCTGCTGGCGGGCGTCTTATGCTGGCTCTTTGGCCTGCAATATCCGCTGCTCTGGGCCATCCTCGCCTTCGTGTTCAATTTCATCCCCGCCGTCGGCTCTACCGCAGCCTCGATCCCAGCCATCGCGGAGGCGCTGGTGCAAAACGGACCGATGCATGCCGTCGTCGTGGCCGTGGGATATGGCGGGATCAATTTCTGCCTCGATAATTTTGTGCAGCCGCACCTCCTCGGGAACCGCTTTGGTATCTCACCGCTCGTCGTCATCCTCTCCGTCATCTTTTGGGGCTGGCTTTGGGGACCGCTGGGCATGTTCCTCGCCGTGCCGCTCACGATGGTGATGAAGGTTATTCTCGACAACACCGAGGAATTCCGCTGGCTCTCCGTCATGATGGCGAAAAAGAAGGTGCGCCACGGCGAGGTGGAGGTGGCTGGTTATGACCTGCATCTCCATGAGGGCGAGATCATCGGCAGCGGCGCCAGCACGGAGATTCCCGGGCGACGCGAGCCGTGATTTGGAGTTCCAAAAAAAGGTCAAGGCTGCATGCTTTCACTCGATCCATTGGCTACAGAAGTTATATCAAACCGAGGTTAGTGATGTCATTCGTTTGTCTCCAGTCTTGATGTTTTCCATCGAACCTGCCAGCATCGTGCCGAGTCACCGAAATTCTCATTCAATTCACCGCCATGAAGACCCGTTCGAACACCACAGCCATCGCTTCTCGCATTCTGCTCGCCCTGGGAGCCACCGCGCTCATCTCATCCTGCTCGTTGCCGCCGCGTCAGGCTTGGAGCATGATCCAGCGTGACGGCCTCTTCAATTATTGGGCTTATTCCTCCGGTCATCAGCCCAGTTTCGGACGTCCCAGCCCACCTCTTCAGCGTTCTTCTAGTCAATCCCTCGCTTACAGGCCTACCTACTCGCCTTACGGCCAGCCTCGCGTGAGCTACACGTCGCCTGCTCGCACTTCCTCGGCACCAGTGACGAACCGCTACGACGCTCCCTCCACCTCCCCTGCCCCAGCGCCGCAGCTTGCCCAGCCATCTTATCGTCCCAAGTCCAGCTCCTCGCCGCGTCGCAGTACCAAGCCGCGCATCGTCAAAGTCGATGACGAGCCAGTTCATAAGCCCTCCGTCGTGGAGACCGCGCCGAAAAATTCTCCCTCACCATCGACTTCAAAGCCATCCAGCAGCCCGGCTCCCAAAAAAGACCTTCCGTATGGCAATGCCGTCGCAGGACGCCCCAACATGGTGAACAGCCCTTACGCCAGCAAAGCTCAGCTCGTGGATGTGGCCGGTATGGGACCTGGGCAAACAGTGAAATGCCCTTACTCCGGAAAGCTCTTCCGCGTCCCGCCGACCCAGCAGGCCGCCAACAAGGTCGAATCCAAGCTCGATGCACCTGCACTGAAGTCCCCGGCAAAAACCGAGGACAAACCCAAATCCGAGCCCAAGAGCTCAGAAGCTCCAAAATCCGAGCCGAAGGCCGAAAGCAAGCCAGAGGAGAAAAAGCCCTGATCCAAGCCCAGGGCCATTTAGCATCCGCTGAACGTTTCCCAGTCTCGAATTGCCTCTTGCGCCTTCGAGGAACGGTGGAACTCTAGCCGCCCTCGAACCCAATCCATCCCTCAACAACTCAATCATGGGCCAGCAACTTAACAAAATCGTCAAACGCATCCGCCGGAAGAAGTATCTCGAACGCAAAAAGGCCCTGGTTAAAGCCGGCGTGACCCGCAAAGCTCGTATTGCCAAGGCGGAGAAAACCGTGAAGAAGGCCCCCGTGAAGAAGGCCCCTGCGAAGAAGGCTGCTCCGAAGAAGGTTGAAGCTGCCGTCGAGGCCGTTGCCGCTGCGGCTCCTGCTGCCGAAGCTCCCGCCCAGGAATAGTCCGGGTTAGGAAAAACCTTTCGCTCCATCCGCACCGCCCGCTTCACCGCTGGCGGTGCTTTTTTATACCCTCCCGGCACCTTCCTTGACGAGGAGAAGATGCCGCTTTAGGCAGGCCCATGGCGCAGGGATCATCTCCCTGCGTTTTCTTTATCTTCGCAGATGCAGGGAAGGCCGTGAGAACCGGCCACAGTGGCGCTGCGGTATCGGGTCACAGACCTCCATTCGTGCTCATTCGCACGGAACAAAGCCAATCGGGAGCAATCCACGGTGAAGGCGGAGGCGAGGAAGGCGGTAAAACCGCCAGGAAACCCGGAGTCCGAACATCTCTCTGCGAAGTCGTCATCGAACCAATGAACCCAGCAAAACCATGTACCTCCAAAAACTACGAGGAAGGGCCTTCGTGCTCTTTCTCACCCTCGGCAACGTTTCTGCCGCCGAGCCTCAAAAATCCGTCGAACTGACGGAACGCGTCATCACCGCCACCCGAACCGAAACCGAGCGCTGGCGCACCGCCTCAAGCGTCACGGTCATCGACCGCAAGAAAATCGACGAGCAGCAGCTCAAGTTGCTGCCAGATGCCCTCCGGCAAGTTCCTGGCCTCGTCATCGCGGATCGAGGCACGCCCGGTTCCACCGTCGGCATCTTCCTCCGTGGCACCAACAGTGACCAGACGCTCGTCGTCATCGATGGGCGACCCGTCCCCGGCAATCTCGCCGGTCTTTACAACATCGAAACGATGGCGCTCGACAATGTCGAGCGCATCGAAGTCCTCAGCGGTCCTGCTTCGAGCTTGTACGGTGGCAAAACCCTTGGCGGCGTGATCAACATCATCACCCGCAGCGGCAAAGGCCTCACCAAGCCCGAGTCAGCCCTCTCGTGGGAAGGCGGCAGCTTTGGTTTCTCGCGTGAAACCCTCAGCACGCGTGGCTCGGCGGGCATTTACGACTGGAGTGTCGAGCTGAGCCGCACGGACACTCAGGGTTACCGCATCAACAGCCAAATGCAGCTCACCAACACCGCCGCCAAGGTCGGCGCACAGCTCGCGGACACGCTGCGCTTTGACCTCGACCTGCGTTACTACAATGCGGACATCGGAGATCCAAATAACAACGATGATCCCGACAACCACCTGCTGACCGAGTTTTGGAGCCTCTCTCCACGTCTCGTCTGGGATACCACGGAGCGTTGGAAGCAGACGCTGACCTATCAGTTCGGGAGTTTCCGTCAGGTCGCCACGGGCTATCCTTTCGCAGGCCAGAATAACCGCATCACCTCACGCAATCACTTCTGGGAGTACCAGAATGTCTTCCGCGCGACGGACAAATGGACCATCAGTAGCGGCATGTCGGTGCAGGACCTCACTTACAACCGCTACAACGACGATGACAATCCGCTGTTCTTTGGATTCCCGACCAACCCAGGCTCCAAGTCCTACGATGTCGATCAGGAAGAAACCAATTGGGCTGTCTTCCTGCAATCCCAGGCCGAGATCCTCCCCGGCTGGAACCTCACGGGCGGCCTCCGCTACGACAGTTACTCCGATTTTGGCGAGGCCACCACCTGGCGAGCGGGCACCAGTTGGCGTCTGCCTTGGACGCAGACCATCCTGCATGCCAACTACGGCACCGCCTTTGCGCCCGCTAGCCCGCAAAACCGTGAAGCAGGCGTGTGGGGTTTCGCGGGCGGTGAATTGGTGAATCATCAGCCGGAACTCAGCAAAGGCCTAGAACTCGGCATCGAGCAGCCCTTTGCCGACAACAAGGCCTCCATCAGCCTCACCTACTTTCACAACAACATCCGCAACCTCATCGTGTATGACCCAATTCTCTTCGCTCTGAGTCAGGTCAATCAAGCACGCACGCAAGGCCTGGAGTCCGCGTTCAACTGGCAGCCCAGTGAGAGCTTCGGCTTCAGTGCTCAATACACTTACCTCGATGCCAAGGACACCAGCTCGGGAAAACGGCTCGTGCGGCGACCGCGTCACACCGTCACCAGTGACATCTGGGTGAAGCCTGTGCCCAAGCTGCGCTTTGGACTCGGCGCTCTCTACATCATGGATCGAGAAGAAGCCAATCAAGTCGATGTCGAGGACTACCTGCGCCTGCGCCTCACCGCCAGCTACGAGCTAAGCAAGAACTGCGAGCTCTTTGCCCGCGTGGAAAACTTGCTCGGCGAGCGATACTCCGAGGTACAAGGTTTCCCCGCCATGCGAACCGGTGCCTTTGCAGGATTCAGGCTGCGCTTTTGATGCAGCCATGCTAGATCAGCCCCGTGGCTACCCGCACGTCACGTTCTGATTCCCCTGCCGCGCTGCGCGAGCGGTTCATCCGCCGCGTCAGCGCGGCTTCGCCCTTTTACCAGATGTTCGATCATCTGCCGGATCTCGCGTTCTTTGCCAAAGATCGCGATTTCCGCTTCATGTGCGCCTCACGCCGCTTCATGGATCGCTTCGGCATTCACCATGAAAACGAGATCGTCGGCAAAAACGACTTCGATCTCTTCCCGGATCGCCTCGCCGAGAATTTCCGCCGCGATGACGAGGAAGTCTTCAGCACTGGCAAACCCAAGCTCAACATCGTCGAGCTCTTTTTCACCGATCAGGGCCTGCCAGACTGGTTCGTCACCAACAAGCTCCCGCTCTTCGACGCCAAAGACCGCGTCATCGGCCTCATGGGCACCGTGCAGAGCTTCGAGGGCAAAAAACAAGTCCTCCAACCCTACCTGCAAATCGATCGCGCCCTCGCCTACATCCGTGAGCACTTCCGCTCCGGCGTTTCCATCACCGAGCTGGCTGAAATCGTGCATCTTTCGCCGCGCCAACTTCACCGGAAGTTCGTCGAGACCTTTGGCGCCAGCCCGCAGGCCTTCATCATGAAGCTCCGCATCCAGGCCGCCTGCGAAGCCCTCCAAAAAGAGAGCGCTCAGATCGCCGAAGTAGGTCGCGAGCTCGGCTTCTGCGATCAAAGCGCCTTCACCCAGCACTTTCACCGGCACATGGGCATGACACCTCTGCATTACCTGCGGCAATTTCGTCTTCGCAGGGCCTGAATTTCCGTTTGCCCAATGTCACAACTCCGCCTAAAGACTGCGCCCCACCCCGCGCGGTTAGCTCAGTGGTAGAGCATTGCCTTCACACGGCAAGGGTCGCAGGTTCGAACCCTGCACCGCGCACCATCTTCGTCCAAGCAAACAAGATGCTTCAAACAGCCATCCGCATCATTAGCGGAGCTGCCCAGACAGCCGCCGCAAAAAGCAAGGCGGCGATCCCCATCGCAAACAACGCGATCAGCACGATTTCCAAGCTCTTCACACGGATCAGCGACACCCGTGACACCCCGATGTCCTCCAGCGTCGTGAACTCCCGCTTCCTCAACCGGAACGACAGCGCAAACACCAGCGCCGAAACAAACAACGCCGCGCCCGCTGTCGTCAGCAGCATCGTCGTGGCAAAGCCTTCCAGCCGCACGAGCTGCGTCAGCAGCCCCTCCATATCGTCTCGCGGACGAATGAGCTGAGCCGTCTTGGATTTCGCATACTGCCCGGCCATCAGCGCTTCCGTTTTCGCATCCGGTGGCACCACGATCGCCGCGCTGATCGGATACTCGCCCGTGTCGCCATGAAAATGAAACGAGTTCAAATTCGCCTCGGTGACCTCTTGAAACATCCGCACCGCCGCATTGGCGACCGTGTTGTGCTCCTCCTCTTGGAGCACATCGGTGCCCTTCACATCATCGTGACCGTGCGCACGTCCCTCGATGAGCCACGCGGTCTTCAGATCGCAAAACACCGCGTCATCATCCGGCGTGCCGTTGGCGGTCAAAACACCGGCGATGCGCATCTTCAGCGGGTAAGTGCCCGCCATATCGAAAGTCTGTTCCGGCGTCGAAAAGATCGCGTCACCTGGTTTGAGGCCACGTTCATCCGCCAAACGGGCCCCGAGCACACAATCCCCCAGCCTCGTGATCTGCTTCCCTGCCTTCAGCGCCAGCCCACGGAACGCAAAATACTCCAGCGCCGTGCCCACGATGGGGGCCTTCTGCGCCTCAAAGCGCACATGCAGCGGGATACCACCCTCTGGCATCTCCTTCAGCGACAGCGACGCCAGAATCTCCTTCTTAAAATACAGCGCCGTCATCATCAGATCCAGCGCACTGCCTTTCGTGCCCACGATTTGCGGCGTTGAGGCTGCCCTCGCACGCAGATCCGCCTGCGCATGCCGCACCAACACCCGCAGGCAAAGCGGCAGCGCCACCACCAGTCCCAGCGCCGCCGCCAACAACACGCTCTGCGTGCGATGACGCAGCACATAGCGGAGGGCGAGATGAAGGGCGGGTGTCATGAGAACGCCGACAGTGCGAAGCAAAAAGCCCCTTGCCAACTTTGGATTACACCCGTAATCCCAGCCGGATCACACTTGTAATCCTGCCTCATGCCTGACGAAGACGACATTCCCGCCACGCCCCGCATTTCCGACGCCGAATGGACCGTCATGAAGGTCCTTTGGGAACGCGGCACTAGCACCCTCGGTGATGTCGTGAAGGAACTCGAAGGCCGCCTGCACTGGAAACCCCGCACCGTGCAGTCCCTCATCCGTCGACTCACCGACAAAGGTGCTCTGGCCGTCGAAGCCGTCGGCCGCGAGTTCCGCTACACACCCGCCGTCGCTCAGGATCAGTGCCAGCATGAGGAAAGCGTCAGTTTCCTCGACCGCGTTTTCAACGGCCGCCTCAAACCCTTCGTCGCTGGCTTCATGGAGCGTGAAGAAGTCACGAAAGACGACCTCGCCGCCCTTCGTGAGGTGCTCGCCCAAGCCGAGCGCAAACTGAAGAAGTGATCCCAAGTCGTCCTCGTCCTCCTACTCGAACTCGTCCTCGATCCTACCGCGCCATTAGAAGTCAGATGTGAAAAGTTAAAAGTGGCTTCGCATCCGCGTCAGCGCCCATTTTCCAATTTTCAGTCCCACCCGCGCCATGACCGCCGCCACGCTCCTCCACTGGCTTCAGCGAACCACCCTCGAAGCCAGCCTGCTCATCCTCGCCGTGCTCGGCCTGCGCCGGATGCTCGGCACGCGTCTCAGTCCCGCGTGGCGCATCGGATTGTGGATGCTCGTCGGAGCCAAACTCATGCTCCCCGCATTCATCCCGGCGGGGTTTGGTCTCGGAGCGCTCTGGAGGGACAAAAATGACCTTAGTGACCCAAGGGACATCTCCATCATCTCCGAAGCTTCCGTGTATTCCGTGCCTTCCGCGGTTGAAATTCAGACGCCTGCGGTCCTTCCGCACCCCTCATTCACCCTTCGTCATTCAGCGCTAGCGGCCTGGCGCCTCGGCACCCTCACCGTCCTCACCACCGCCCTCCTCCGCCAGCGCCGCTTTCACCAGCATCTGTGCACCCTTCCTCTCGCCGACGATCCGCATCTCTCATCACCCATCTCTCATCCCAAGCACGCGTCACCACCCCTCGCATCCTCCTCACCGCCACCGGCACCACACCCGCCCTCGTCGGCATCCGCCAACCGCGCCTCCTCCTCCCTTCTGACTGGCAGACGCGCTTCACCGACCGCAGCCTGCGTCACGTGCTGCTGCACGAGCTGCACCACATCCGCCATCGCGACCTCCTGTGGAACTGGGCTGCCACCGCCGTGCAGGCGCTGCATTGGTTCAATCCGCTCGTGTGGTTCGTCGTGTCACGCTTCCAGGCCGATCGTGAGCAGCGTTGCGATGCCGGAGCGCTCGCCATTCTCTCGCCCGCCGAGCGATTCGACTACGGGCACACGCTGCTGCGCATCCAGGAAACCTTTTTCGCACCACCAGCCATCGCAGGGTTGGCTCCATGCGTGCGCCACCACCCCACCCTGCACCAACGCATCCTCATGATCGCCACCCCGACCACCCGCCAGCCCATGATCCAGGCCCTGCTCGTCCTCACGCTCAGCGTGCTGGTCGGCTACTCCTTCACCACCGTCCGCGCCGCCGAAAAAGAAGTTCCACCGAAGGTCCGCGAAGGCTCCACCACCACCAAAAAAGATCCGTCCAATCCGTCGGATCAGTCCGATCAAAAAAAGCCCTCTATGAAGGACGGCCAGCGCAAACCCAACGCCGAACGCGACGGCGACAAACCCCGCACCGCCCCCCGCGAGGGCGAAGGCATGAAAAAGCCCGGCGCAGAACGTGATGCGGGCACTCCTGCCCGCAAAGGCGATGGCGAAGGCCGCCAACCCTCCGCCGAATCCGGCCCAAAGACCCGCCAAGGCTCCGAAGGGAGCGCAGCCGAGCGGAGCGAGACAGACCGCCAAAGGCGGCCCGAAGGGCAAGGCGGGGACGCCGAGTCAAACACTCCTGTCCGCAGCTCCGGCGCAGTCCTCACCCTCAAAGTCATCGACGGCGGCGACACCGTCCTCATCGGTGACGAAAAAGTCCCCATGAACCGCCTCCGCGGCTTCCTCAGTACCTTCCTCCCCGACCACCCCGGTGCCAAAGTCGAAGTCGCTGGCAACGACGACACCCCTCTCAAAGCCCTCCACAACACTGTCGATGCCGTCCGCGACAACGGGAACAAGAACGTGGGCATCAAGGTGGAGTAAGTTTGCATCATCGACAACTCCCAGGGCAAAGTTTGCTGTGGGAGGAGAGTGCCCGCGAAAATGACGAATGAGTAATTCCGAATGACGAAGGAAGCCCCAATTCCAAAAGCATCAACCAACCCGCTTTCCATGTCCCCTTCGTCATTCAGCCTTCGTCATTCCTTCCTCATTCTGATTTCGTCCTTCGTCATTCCTCCGCTCGCGGAGGCTGCGACACCCATCGAAGTCTCCGCCGCGGCGATCAAAGCCGTCAGCTTCTACCACTCCCACGCGGCGGCCCACGGCGGTTACGTCTATCGCTACAGCGCCGACTTCACCCTGCGCGAAGCCGAAGGCATCCCCGGCCCCGACACGATCTGGATTCAGCCACCGGGCACACCCGCGGTCGGGATGGCGATGCTGGATGCTTACGAGGCCACGAAGGACGAAAAGTGCCTCGCAGCCGCCGTGGAGGCCGCGCGATGCGTTTCGCGCACGCAGCTCGCTTCGGGTGGTTGGGACTACTCGGGCCATTTCGATGTCAAAGGCCGCGAATCGAAGAATTACTGCCGCAAGGCCGATGGCACTGCCATTCCACGCACGCAGACCATCTCGCGTGAGGCTGGCTGGCACAACTGGCGTCGTCAGGACAAGAAAAACTACGCCACCTACGACGACGATGTCTCCCAGGCCGCCACGCGGTTGCTCGTGCGGGTCGATCACGCGCTCGGCGGCAAGGACGCCGAAATCAAAGCCGCCGCCGACTTCGCACTGCACACCCTCCTCATGACGCAGTATCCGGCGGGCGGTTGGAGCGCGAATTTCGATGACGTGCCCACCTTTCCGCCGCCCGTCGAAAAGTATCCCATCAAGCCCGCCAACTACCCCGCCGACTGGCCGCGCAAGTGGCCGAAGGACTTCACCGGCTGCTATGTGCTCAATGACAACACCCACGCCACCTTGATGAGCACCCTGCTCCTCGCCTGGCAGCTTCGCGGCGATCAAAAATACCTCGATGCCGCCAAACGCGGCGGCGACTTCCTCCTGCTCGCGCAGATGCCCGATCCGCAGCCCGCCTGGGCGCAGCAATACAACGCCGACATGCAGCCCGTGTGGAGCCGTCAATTCGAGCCCACCGCCATCAGCGGTCGCGAAAGCCAGGCCGCCATGTGGGCGCTGTTGAAGCTCGCCGCGGCCACTGGCGATCAAAAATACCTCGCCCCCGCCGCCAAAGCCATCACCTACCTCCGCACCGTGCTCCTGCCAGGCAACAAGCTCGCCCGCTTCTACGAACTCCACACCAACAAGCCTCTCTACTTCGAGCGCGGCCCCGGCGGCAAAGGTTTCGAGCTCACCTATTCCGACAAGCGTGCCTCCTCTAACTACGGCTGGGTCTGGGACAGCGAACTCGACGCCCTGCAAGTCGCCGGTAGCCAGATCGCCCGTGGCGAGCCCGTCCCCTTCCCACGCACCGAAAAAGAACGTTGGTCCTCCCCACCCACCGACGCCGACATCGCCACCATCCTCAAAGAGCAAGCCGCCAACGGCTCTTGGCCCGTCACCGACGACGAACGCGGCATCATGCGTGATGCAAACGGCAAAAAAACCAAGCCAGCAGGCGGCGTGATCTACAGCCTCGACTTCACGCAGAATGTGAAAGCGTTGAGCGCGTGGCTGAAAGCGAAAAGAGGCATGCAATGAAGCGCGGAAGCCGCAGGATCGTAGGCCGGATGTGTTCGGCGCAATGCACAGCGCCGACACTCATAGTAACCTTCGCCGAACTATCCGACTGGTTTGTGGGCGTTGGAGTTAGCCATGTCCATCGAAACCGGATAGTTTGGCGAAGAATGTCGGAGATGCTGCCACCCCCTTTCCGCCAAACAAATCCGGCCTACGTCCTGGCCGCCGAGCCGCAGGCTCGAAAGACAATAGCCGGTGGTGAAGTTCGCGAAGCGAACGAGAACCACTGGAAACCGCCACCCCCTCCACGTTTCTCATTCACCGCGCCCTGGAAAGGCGCGAGAAGCCAACGTCAACCCAGCGCATCCGATCTAGCCAAATCGTCCCCTTCTCGCGCCCTTCCAGGGCACTCCCCTGATTCGTTGATCGTTTCTCGTACTCGATCCGGTGGTTCTCGCTCGCCAAGCCTCGCTTCACCACCGGCTAATCTCTCGCGAGCCTCCGGCTCGACTCTGAAAAACCTCCGCGCCCTTCCAATCTCTGCGGTGCTCCTGCTTGGCCCCACCCGGCAATTCATCGCGTGAAAGAGTCCATGCGCTGCGTTTGATCAAAGCGAGGAAGCAGGTCGTGATCGTGGGTGACGACGACGAGGGTGCTTTGACGAGTCCTGGCATCTTCGATCAGCAGATCGGTCACGACTTGAGTGCGGACGGGATCGAGCGAGGCGGTGGGCTCGTCCGCAAAGAGAAACCTCGGTTCATGTGCGAGGGCACGAGCGATGGCGGCTCGCTGACGCTCTCCCTGAGAGAGTTGGCTCACGAGCTTGGTGCGGTGAGGGGCGATTTGCAGGCGTTCGAGCAGCGCGGGAAGATTCGATGAGGCTTTGGCAAGGGTTTCGCGGCTGAACTCATGGGGCAGCAGGATGTTTTCTTCGACGGTAAGGTAGTCGAGTAAGGCGAAGTCTTGAAACACGAGCCCAATGTGTCGGAGGCGAAAGGCTCGCAGGGCCTCATGAGACATTTGGGATAGGTTTTGACCTTCCAGCTCCACGATGCCGCTCGATGGAGCGAGCAGGCCGGTCATCAGGCGCAGCAGCGTGGTCTTCCCGCCGCCGCTGGCTCCAGCAAGAGCGAGCGTGGCACCCGCAGCGACCTTCAATTCCGACACCGCGAGTCGAAAAGCATCTCCCGGATAGGCGAAAGCGAGATCGCGGATGGTGAGTGCGTGCTTCATGACGATTCATTTAATCCCGCAGCGCCACGGCCGGATCGACGCGGGCAGCGAAGAAGGAGGGGATGACAGCGGCGAGCAGGCAGAGGAAGACGGCGATGGAGCAGATGATGCTCAAATCGGCGAGATCGGTATGGGCAGGGATCTCGGAGAGGAAATAGATATCCTGCGGGAAGAGGTCGAGATCGAAGGCGCTGGCCATCCATTCGCGGAAGGCATTCCGCACCGATAGAACAGCGAAGCCTCCGAGGATGCCGCCGATGACGCCGATGACGGCGACGAAGCCTGCCTGAGCGACAAAGATGGTGATGATCTGCCAGGCGCGGGTGCCGAGGGCGGTGAGGATGCCGATCTCACGCCGCTTTTTCACGGTGACGGTGATGGTGGTATTCATCACGCAGATGGCGGCCACGAGCATGATGAAGAGCAGAAGAAAGTACATCATCACCCGCTGGTTCTCGACGGATTGTAGCATGTCCTCATGCTCTTGATCCCAAGTCCGCCAGCCCCACTGCGGCGGCAGGGTGCCGTCAATGTAGGCCGTTTCCATGAGCTCGGCGGCAGCATCGGGATCAACGAGCTCGAGTTCGATGCCGGTGACCTCGCCATCGAGATCGAAGAACTCCTGGGCGATGTTCAGCGGCACATAGCCACGGGTGCCCGCTGTATCACCGCGGAGGATGCCGACGAGTTTGAGGTCTTTGGAAAGGATGCTCACGCTATCGAGCTTCTCGGCGCGTTGCTCATCGGCAGCATCTTCGGGGATTTCCCGGACATCGGCGATGAATTGCCGCACGCTGGCAGAGGCATGCACGACGATGGTATCGCCACGCTTGGCGCCGATGTCGCGGGCCTGCTGATCGGTGAGGATGATATTGTCGTCGTTGAGATCGAAAACGCCTTCGGTGAGATGCTTGGCGAGCTTGGTGGCGAGGGCGTTGTCTTGATCCGGGGACAAACCGAGCACGGGCAGGCCTTGCAAGCTGCCTTCCTTCTCGACGACGACATTGCCCTCGGCCACGGGTGTGGCGGCGAGGAAGCGTTTGTCCTTGGCGAGCTTGTCGCGGAGTTCACGCCAGCCGGTGGCCTGCGGTGATTCGGGACCGGTTTCGCCGCCGTTGTGCAATCGCATCACGACAACATGCGGCTCAAAGCCGAGCAGCATCTTCCGAAACTCGATCTGCCAGCCCTTAAAGACGCTCATCACCGTGACGAGCACGCCCACACCGAGCACGACGCCGAGCATCGAGATCACGGTGATGACCGAGATGAAGCTACGCGTGGGGCGCAGGTAGCGAATGGCGAGGAAGAGAGGAGCGGTCACGAAGTGAAATGACGAAGGTCGAATGAAGGAATGACGAATGGCTCAATCCCGCAGCGCCACGGCTGGATCGACGCGGGAGGCAAGCCAAGCGGGCGGGACAGCAGCGGCGAGGCAGAGGAGGACGGAGCCACAGGCGGTGTAAGCGATGAACGCGGGATCGATATGGGCTGGGATGGTGGAGAGGAAGAGATCGGAGTCGCTGGAGCTGCCGCCGGAGAGGGTGGCGATGAGGCCACGAATGTCATTACGATAGCGCAGCACGAGGGCGCTGAGGCCAAGACCGGTGAGCGTGCCGACGACGCCGACCACGGCGGCCTGAGAGACGAAGATTTGAATGATCTGCCCCTGCCGAGCACCGAGCGCGGCGAGCACGCCGATCTCGCGTCGCTTCTGGGTGGTAACGGTGATAGTGGTGTTCATCACGGCAAAGGCCGCCACGAGACCGATGATGCCGATGATGAAGAACATCATGAAGCGCTCGTTGCTCATTGCGGCGAGTCGTCCATCACCCTCGTCCGTCCATAGCACGACTTTCCATCCGGCGGGGATGATGTTCTGCTCTTCGAGGCGCTTCTTGAGCGCTTTGATATCGTTCGGATTCGTTGTCTCGGCCATGATGCCGGTGAGTTTTTCTCCGAGTCCAAAGATTTGCTGAGCAGTGGCCAGCGTGGTGTAGGCGAAGTAACCGGCGGTCTCGACGCGGGTGTAGCCGAGGAGCTTCGCCTCGGTCGGACGGAGTTTGATGAGCTTGAAGGCCTCGTGACGCTTCTTTTCATCGGAAATATCCGAAGCCACGCGAAAGCGATTTACAGCGCTGGTGACGCTCGATGAGGCATAAACAGCCAGTGAATCGCCGGGACGTGCGTCGATCTCGGCAGCGGTGTAATCGCTCGTGACGATGCCGCCATCGGAAAGGTCCATGGTGCCATCAAGGCGGTGCTTGGATACTTTGGCCATGTAGGAGGCAGCGGAATCTACTGGGAGGCCAAAGAGCACGGTGGCGGATTGATTCCCTTCATGCTCGACGAAGAACATGCCACCGGCGTAGCTCATCGCGGACTGGATGCCCGCCTGCGGGCGCAGCTTGGCGAGCGTCGCTTCGACGATTGAAGGTTCGGCAGGCTTGCCATCGGCTGGCTTCAAAATCAGGTGCGGCTGGTAGCCGATGAGCGCCTGGCGGAACTCGCCCTCAAAACCCTTCATCACCGCATTCACGACGATCATCATGAGCACGCCCACCGCCACGCCAAGGATCGAGATCACCGTGATGACGGAGACAAAGGACCGCTTCGCACGAAGATAACGGCGGGCAAGAAAGGAGACGGCGCTGACAGACATGAAAGCACCGAATGAGGCGCGAGGCAGGCCCCGGCGCAAAAGGATTTTCACGCCCTCTTTCGAGAACTGAAAAGCCCGTATCGTGGGCTAAAGATGTAGGCGAGCATGAAAAGGCCGCCGAGCACGACGATGATGGTGGCGCTGACACTCCAGCCGAGCGGATACGAGAGGAAAAAGGCCGCCACGGAGCCGAGGCCGCCGATGATGCCACCGCCCCAGAAGAGCGTGCGGGCATTGTTGGTGAGCAGATAGACCGTGGCCGCTGGGGCGACCATCAAACCGACGCTCAAAATGCAGCCGACCGCTTGCAGCGAGGAGATAAGCACGAGGATCGTGATGCCAAACAAGGCATAGCTGAGCAGCCGCACCGGCACACCGAGGCTCGCGGCGATGTTCGGCTCGAACATGTAGATGAGCAGCGGCCTTTGCAGCGCGATCAAAGCGAGCACCGCGACGGCGCTGATGCCGAAAGCGATCCACAAATCGCTGTCCGCCATGCCGACGATGCTACCGAAGAGCCATTCATCGAGCTGCTGACGGATGTCGAGCTTCGTGAGAATGAGCAGACCGCCCGCGAAGGCCGTGGTGTAGAGAATGCCCATCGCGGTATCCTGATCGAGCCGGGAGGTGCGGGAGAGAAAGAGCGAGCCAAGGCCGACGATCAGTGCGGCAAACACCGCGCCAGCCAGGGCGCTCCACTGCGTCAAACCGGCTACCAGCACCGCCAGCGCAATGCCGGGCAGCAACGCATGCGAGAGCGTCCCGATCTTCAGCGCCGATTTTTGCAGCACCACAAAGGCGCTCACGAATCCATTCGCGAAGCCGATCATCAAACACGCCAGCAACGCCCGCTGAGCGATGGGCTCGGCGAGGCAGTCGGAAAGCGTGGTGGAGAGGATCATGGGGGATTTTGGGGCGTGGGGGGAGAGGCGGAGCGGGAAATGACGAATGATGAATTCAGAATGGCGAATGAATGACGAAGCACGAAGGCCGAAGAGGCGTTCGCGAGCATTCATCATTCGGAGTTGGGGCTTCGTTCGTCATTTGGCATTCTGATTTTGTCATTTGTCGCCGTAGGCCTTCGCGATGGTCTCGGCGTTAAACGCTTCCTTCATCGTCCCGAAGGCGAGTTGCGTTCTTTTGATCAAAAGGAGCTCGTCGAAGATGTCCGGGGCAGTCTGGAGATCGTGATGGCTGGCGATGAGGAGGCGGCCTTCGTGGGTAAGTTCGCGGAAGAGTTTGGCGAGGCTGTCCTGGGCGGGTTTGTCGAGGCCGGTGAAGGGCTCGTCGAGCAGGAGGACGTGGGCTTCTTGCGCCAGGGCACGGGCGATGAAGGTTCGCTGCTGCTGGCCGCCGCTCAGAGCGCTGATTTGGCGGTCCTGGAGGTCGAGCAGTTTCATCGCGGAGAGCGCACGTTCAACGATTTCGGCGTCGTGGCGGGAAAACGAACGCCACCAGCCGAGGTTCGGGTAGCGGCCCATCTCGACGAGGCCGCGCACGGTGATGGGGAAGTTCCAATCGATGTCGCCACGCTGCGGCAGGTAGGCGATCTCATGGCTGCTGCGGGTGAGCGGCTTGCCACGCCAGAGAATACTGCCGCTATCCGCCCGGATGAGACCAGCGAGGGATTTTAATAAGGTGCTCTTCCCGGCTCCATTCGGGCCGATGAGGGCGATGCTGCGGCCGCATTCGGTGGAGAAACCAATGCCATCCAGGGCGAGCACCTCGCGGTAGGTGACGCGAAGGTTCGAGACCTCCAGCTTGTGATGATGCGTGGAGGCATCGCCACCGCCGCCCCAGCAGACGTGGCCGTCCGCATGTGTGTGCCCGCAGGCGCTGTGGTCATGGTCGTGCGTGGTTACCATTGGAAGTGATAGACCTCGTTGAGACTGCCTGCGGCAGACCAGTTGGTTTCACGTTTCGTATCCTGACCATCGGGTTCGATCTCAATGGTCAGCGCCTGATCGGGGGCACCGTAAGCCCAATCGGCGGCGACGAGCAGATCGAGGCTCAATGGGAGCGTGGCTTCGAATTCGACCGCGTTGTCCATCCAGTCGCCTTTTTCGAGCAACTCACGCTCACCGAGCTTCACGCTGAGCTTTTCGGGCTTGTGGACGAAACGCACGCGAACAAGCGATTTGGCCTCCTTCGGCTTCGTGGTGCCTCTCGCGGCCTTCGGCGGCTCCACGGGGGCGTTGCCAGTCAAATAGGCCAGCGGGATCGCCAGCACGACGAAGGTGATGACGAGCACAAAGAGCTGAATGGGCGGCGAACCTCGCATGGCGGCTTATTTCTGCGTGCCGAGCGCCGCCACGATGGCGCGGACGTTGTGGGCGATCATCGTTTCAAAGGTGTGCGCATGCTTCGCGGTGCCATCGGCCACGAGCGGATCGCCCATTTTCACGCCGGTGCTGCGCACGATCTCCGCCAGCACCTTCGGATTGGCCTGATCTTCGGGAAAGGCGGCCTTGATGCCATGCTCGCGAATCGTGGCGATGGAGTCGGTGACGTGCTTCAGACTCGAATCATCGCTGCGGGAGACGCCGAGGATCGAGATGGGCTCGAAACCATACTCCTTGCAGAAGTAGCCAAAGGCATTGTGCGCCGTGACGAGCTTGCGATCCGCCCGGTCGATCTTGGCGATCTCGATCTTTGCCCAGGTTTTGAGTTCGCCGAAGCGCTTGGAAGTGGTTTTGGCATTCGCGGCGTAGGCGGCTTCATTGGCTGGATCAGCCTCGGCAAAGACATCGGCCACGATGCGGGCGGCCCGCTGCATATTCTCGGCGCTGTGCCACCAGTGCGGGTCAAACTCGCCATGATGATGATCGTGCCCTTCGCCATGATCGTGATCGCAGGCGTAAGGGATGGAGGGCACTTTTTCACCGATCTCGACGAGCTGTACGCCCGTGCCGAGGCTGTCGCGCAGCTTGTCGAGGTAGGTTTCGAGGCCCTTGCCGGAGGCAAGGATCAATTTCGAGCCGCGCATGGCCGCGATGTCCTTCGTGGCAGGCTCGAAGTGATGGATGTCACCACCCGGCTTGAGGATTTCGACGACTTCCACGTTTGCGCCCCCCACTTGACGTGCCAAATCAGCCACGATGGGATGCAGCGAGGCCACCTTCATGGCCGCGAGAGCTGGCGAGGCAAGGCAGAGAAGGGCGAGGATGAATTTCATGCAAGTAAGTAGCACTTACTAACTGCCTGCACAACGCCGTTCTTGCCATTCACCTCGCTTGCTTGATCGACTGAGACACTGGCACGGCGGCAGCTCACGAAATTCTGGACAGCTCCCCTGCCCTGTCGCATGGATTCGCCGCTGTTTCGTAATATCGACAAACCCCGACCTTTCCGCATGTTTTCCAAGGTGATCCGCCTGTTCATTCCCGCCATCGCTCTGACCTTGGCCGCCTGCTCCTCAGTCGGTGGTGGCCATCGTGGGCAGACGCAGTATTTGGAGGCCTTTGCGCCTCAGAGCGTGCCACATTCCTCTCTTTACGATGCGGATCAGGTGACCTACTGGGATGGAGATGGCATGTCCGGTGCCCCGAGTATCACCATCGACCTCGGTGACCAGAAGGCTTACTTTTACAAAGGCGGCCAGCTCGCCGGGGTGAGTGCTCTTTCCACGGGCGATGAGAAGCACCCCACGAAGACGGGTAACTTCAAAATCATCCAGAAGGACCAGTGGCATAAATCCAACCTGTATGGCGACTTCGTGGATGGGGCGGGCAATGTCGTGGTGGCAAACATCGACGTCATGAAGGATAAGCCACCTGCGGGTACTCGTTTTGAAGGATCCAAGATGCATCACTTCATGCGATTCACGGGCGGTATCGGCATGCATGAGGGCTTCCTGCCGGGCTATCCGGCCTCTCATGGCTGCGTACGTATGCCCGGCCACATGGCTGCCACTTTCTACAACAATGTGAGCATGGGCACGCCTGTCACAGTAAAGCCCTGATGCAGTCAAACTCCCCGTTGTCATGACAGACCTCCCACTCGAAATCGGCCCCACGGAAGTGAGTTATCTGATGGGGCGACCCGGAGAACGTGGCTTTCGCCTGATCGACTGCCGGGAGCAGGATGAATGGCATGTCTGCCGCCTGCCCGGTGCCGTACTGGTGCCGATGTCACGCATCGATGAGCTCGCCCCCCTGGCCTTCACCAACCAGCAGGAGCATCTCATCGTGTATTGCCATCATGGCATGCGCAGCCAGCGAGTGGCCCAGTGGCTGCGCTCAAACGGTTTTCCAAACACGCAAAGCATGCGCGGCGGTATCGACGCGTGGTCCGATCTCGTGGACCCCGATATGCCGCGGTATTGATGCCGGTCGAATTTGCGGAATAAACTGACGCAGGATTTTGCGAGCACCTGCGTTGTGGCAGCCGTCATGAAAAAACACTTCACCCATCTCCTCGCGTTCTGCTTTGCCTCAAGCGTGCTGCTGGCTCAGGTGGACCAACCCAAGGCCGAGACAACATTCGTCATCCCGCCGGATGCGAATGGAAATAAGACCATCATCGCCCGTGCGGAGCCGCCACGGCCTCTGAAGGTCATCGTTTACAGCGGCCCTGGCGCACCTCAAAAGGGCGTGGACCATGTGGTGAGCGTGCTGAAACCCTTTCCCGAGGTCAACGTGACGGTGGCACCGCCGGCGAGCTTTGCTACCCTGACGTATACGACCTGTGATGTGGTCATTTTCCCCGGTGGCAGCGGCTCCGGGCAATCGAAAGGCCTCGGCGAGGCTGGATTGAAGAACGTGCGTGAGTTTGTCAAAAACGGCGGCGGCTATGTGGGCATCTGTGCCGGGGCTTATCTAGCTTGCTCGAATTTTTCATGGGGTCTCGGCATCCTGAATGCAGGCACAGTATCCTCCAAATGGCGTCGAGGTCAGGCGATGCTCGATCTCGAATGCACGAGCGAGGCTGCGCCCTTGCTCGGCGAGGTGAAGGGGCTCTTTAAAGTGCGCTACAACAACGGCCCCATCCTCAAACCCTGGACTCGCACGGACATCCCGGCCTACACCACGCTCAGCTACTTCCGCACGGAGACGGCGAAATATGGCTCACCGGTGGGCGTGCAGGTGAATTCACCCGCACATGCCATGGCACCGTTTGGCAAAGGTCGTGTGTTCATCTCCAGCCCGCATCCAGAGAACACGCCGGGCCTCGAGTTCCTCATTCCGCGTGGCATTTTTTGGGCAGCAGGTGATCAAAAAGCTGCCGCGCTTCCCTGATGCACGAGGGCAAACGAGTTCAACGAGGCACGCTGGAGTTTTTCAATTCTACTGCCATCTCGATGAGGGCGTCCATCATCTTCACCGAGGCCTTAGATTCGAGGTTGTTCGTGCCAGGCCAGGTCTCGTAGCCACCGAGGTCAAAGTGACGCGGGGTGGGCATGTAGCCGTAGTAACCATGGGCTAGCTCGACCATGAAGGATTTGGCGAAGGGGCTGCGCTTGCGGAATTCGACACCGGTTTCGGCAAAGGTCTCGCAGGGTGAACTGCCGATGCACACCTCGCCGATGCGGAGAATCTGGGCAGGAAACCCGGTCTGTGGGCTGGCTTGGGCGAGGCGCTGAACGCGGCCGGCATAGGCGAGAGGGAGATCGGCCTTGCCGCCCTGGATGCGGGGAGCCTTCGCCTCGGTTTCTTTGGCCCAGGCGATGAGTTCATCGGGAACGGTGCGCCACTTCACATCGAGTTCGCGATACTTCGCGGCCAGTGACGCTTCGTTTTGCCAGCTCAGCTTGGCCAAAGCGGCATTCACCTTGGCGGCCACATCTTCGGCCACATAGCGCATCTGCTCATAGGGTGCCTTGCGTGGCTTTGGAGAGCGGAAGTTGATGTTGTTGGCATCGCCGCTAGTGCCATTCGCCATGATGCCGACGAAGGGTGGATACTCGCCACCGTCTTTTTGGAGTCGTTTCAAAGCCTCGCAATAATAGCCGTAGTAGTCGGCGGAGATGTCGGCCCCATTCACGCCGCCGACGTAGTGCAGCGAGTAAGCGGAATAGACGGAGATGAGGCGTCCACCGGGTTCCCTGACGGCGATGAAGCTCACCGTGGGATCTGGCTCGCCCGCAGGTTCGACGAGTGCGGGGTTCCCTGCCCCGGGGTTCATTTTGACCTTGTCGATCTGGCCAAAGGGATTCGGCGGCATGCTGCCTTCCTTGAGGAACCAGCGGCGGATATGCACATGCTCCGGCACATCGACGGTGCCAAAAGCGATCTCGGCCGGGCGCAGCAGGTTCACCGCTCGACGAACGCCATCCGCGATGCGGCGGGCGACGAACTTTTGATAATCCGTCAGCTCCACATCGGAGAAGTAGCCACGCACGGGACCGCCCAGCGCATTCACCGCCGAGTGCGTGTGCGTGCCGCTGATGAGCACATTCGCCGCAGGAATACCGGTTTCCTTCTCAATGAGCTCACGAGCCTTCAGCGAGACACTGCGGTGCAGACCGAGCAAATCACACACAACGAGAGCGAGCTTCGTTTTCCCATCATCGAGCACAAGGCAGCGGGCGTGCAACTCATCGTGAATGTTCGTGCAGGGATAAGGTGCAAAACCACCAACGACCTCGCTCCCGAGTTCCGGCGTGATGTTGCTCGTGGCGGCACCCGCCTTGAGAGGCGCATCAGCGGCATGAAGGGCAACGGCGGTAGCGAGCAGGAAGAGGAGCGGGCGCATGAAGGCTATACAGCTCTCACGCCGCACTTTTGTCACGGCTTCTCGATGAGCGGATCTCCCTGGCGATGAAGATGCTGGAAGTCCGAGACGTTCAGCGTGCTCAACCGCTCCACCCCGAGCTTTCGTGCTGCGATGAGGTGCATGTAGTCATAAATGCCACCAGCTCGCACACCTTGCTTTCTTGCCTGAGACTGGGCCGCGAGAATTTCATCGACGGTCAGCTCGACGAACTGAACGCATGGACGAATGCTCTCGCGAATCATCCTCGCGGCCACATCGGCATCGATCCTCGCTCCGAGCCGGCCACCGGTCAGCGTAGCAAAGGTTTCATTCAGCGAGTGGGGACTCGTCCAGTTTCCCTGCGCCATCATCAAAGCATCGCAAGCGGCGTGGTCAGAATCGTCAGGCAGTAGCGACGCGACGAGCACAGAACTGTCAATGTAACGGCTCATCGGCTCGCAGCTCGAGCCGCAAGGGCCTCACGTTCCTCGCGAACGGCTTTCCCAGCGTCCATGACCATGCCGGTGGGAGCGAGCACCACACGGCCGCTGGATGAAATCGCCGTCGCCTCGGCGAGCGGCACTTCTTTGACGATCTCAATGCGGTCTGCCGTCACTTCAGCCCTGACACGTGCACCAGGCTGCCCGCCAAAAACGCGGCGCAACGTCTCCGGCAAGGTGATCTGGCCGGATTCATCAATGGTCAGGGTGGCGGTCATGCGGCCAAGACTATGCCCAGCATGAGAAAGCTCAACTTTCAAATGCGCCCGGTCTTCGACTCACGGCTTCCAATCCACCGGCAAGCTCAACGACCACACCTCATTCGAAAGCGGTCTCGCGTGGCCGCCGAGGAGCCAGAGCTTGTCTTGGAAAACGAGCACGGAATGCTCGTGGCGGGCCTTCCATGAGGTTTTCGTTTCCAGGCGCTGCCACTCGCGGCCATTGGCGCTGTGCCAGACATCGCCGAAGTTGTCTTTTTCCTTCGACCAACCGCCGATCACCCACATGCGGCCACGATACACGGCGGCGCTGAACCACAGTCTCGGTGCCCACGCGGCCTGCTCCGTCTCGCAGGTCCAGCTCACGCCATCGGTGGAGGACCACACATCGTTTCGGGCTTTGTAGGTGGGCACATAGTTGCCACCACCGAGGACGTAGATTTTGTCGTTCAGCGGCACGGCTTGATGGTAAGCCCTCGGCGACCACGCGGATTTCGCGGTGGCCTGCGTCCAGGCTTTGCCATCGGCGGAGGACCACACATCGTTCTTCGTGCTCGTGGCATCGCCAAAGTAGTAGTTCTCCGTGCCGCCGAGCATCCACAGCCGTCCGCGATGCTCCACCAGACCTGCCGCGAGCCTCGGCGACCATCCTGCGGCGGATGTCACCTGAGTCCATTCGATGCCATCGGGCGATGACCATACCTCGTGGCTGGCGGAGTGACCGGGCAGACGGCCATTGAACCATCCACCCATCACCCAGGCCTTGTTTTGATAGGTGAGGCTCATGGCGAGATCGCTGTGCTTCCAGGGTGCTTGCGGCGCGGCGAGCGTCCAGGTTTTGCCATTGGCGGAGAACCACACATCGCGTGGCGGAGCCTCGAAGGATTGAAACCAGCCGCCGCCGATCCAGAGCTGGTCGTTCAAGACGAACTCCACCTGCGAATCGCGTGCCTGCCAGCGGGCGTTGCCTTCCAGCACCCAGTCGGCGGCAGGCAGTGAAGAGGAGAGGAGGAGGCAAAACAGGAGCTTCATGGTCATCTCATACGATGCGGATGGAGGATTCCCGCTTTTGCGGCATGAATTGAAAGCTCGCCATCGCGACCGACGATTCGCGAGCGCTCTTTTAACCATGAAAACACGCCGCCACTTCCTCGCCGGGCTCACCACCGCTGCCGCCTCCTCCTGGACCCAATCCATCTACGCGGCTCCTGATCCGAATAAGGACGTGGTCATCGGTCACGGCACGCATCGCTACAAGGTGAACAAGGACTGGGTGCCCGCCGGTCAAGGCCGACATCATCCGATCCTGAACTGCCACGAGATGGTGCAGGTCAAAGACGGCCGCCTCTTCATGGTGGGCGATCATTCGCACAATCAGATGCTCGTCTTCAAACCGGACGGCACCATCCTCGAATCCTGGGGCGGCATGTGGCCTGGTGGACACGGCCTGAGCCTCTCGAATGAGAATGGCGAGGAGTTCCTTTTCGTCACCGACAGCGGCCTGTGGAAGAGCGGCAATGGTGGCTATCGTCAGACGGGTCGCGTGACGAAGACGGACCTCACGGGCAAAGAAATCTTCTCCATCAGCCACCCGATGAGCGTCGGCGCTTACGAGCCTGACATGGTCTTCAACCCCACCGAGACGGCGGTGGCTCCGAATGGCGATATTTACATCGTCGATGGCTACGGCTCGCAGTTTGTGCTGCGCTACGATGCCCGCGGGAAATTCATCCAGCGCTTCGGCGGCAAGGATGGCGTGCCCGCCGAAGAGAAGCTCAACAACGCCCACGGCATTGCGATTGATACCCGCCAAGGCGCGGACAAAGCCACCGTCGTCGTCACCTCGCGAGTCGATAACTGCTTCCGCCGCTTCACCCTGGATGGCAAATACGTTGAAACTCTCCCCGTGCCCGGCGCGATGGTCTGCCGCCCCGTCATCGCAGGTCATGAGCTCTACGCCGGTGTCTGCTGGAGCAAGACGCCGGACATCAACAAGCTGCCGCAGAACCCCAGCGGCTTCACTGTGGTGCTCAACGCCGAAAACAAAGTCGTCAGCGCCCCCGGCGGCACCGAGCCCGTGTATGAAGAAGGCAAACTCAAGCCGCTCCAGCAGGCCGAGCGGGTCTTTGACCACGGTCACGACGTCTGCGTGCTCGAAAACGGCGATCTCATCGTGTGCCAGTGGAATGCTTTTCAGACTTTCCCAATAAAGCTGGAGCGTGTTTCGTGATAGCACCCGATGCGCCTTCTCATTTCCCTCCTCCTCACCGCTCTGAGCCTCCACGCCGCCGAGGTCACGCACTACTACGACGAGCCGGGGCGGCGTTTTTTGATGCTGACGACGAATGGCCATCGGGTGGAGCTGCGGGTCAGGTTTGCCTACGATCCGGGGTCGATGGGCGTGTGGGATGGGAACGGCGAAAAACGCGATGGCGGACTCGTCTTTGCCGCCACGGTGCCGGAAGAGGGCATGGATCGCGGGCCGTATTTCGCGGCGAAGCTGAGTGACACGAAGGTGGTCATCGACTTCCGCACTGAAAAGCCGGACCAGCCTGATCCGGGCATCCGGGGCGAGTTTCGCAAGATCAGTGAGGAGAAGCGCCAGCAGCTCGCGAAGAAGGAATTCAAGGCCGCCGAAGACCGACTCGATCTCGCCTGGAAAAATGCCAGTCGTGCTGGCGGCCAGGCGGACAAGGCCATTGTGCCCGAGTGGAAGGCCTGGTGGCCGAAGCTGCGCGAGATGTGGCTGAAAGTGGCCGCGCAGCCTTCCGATCAGAAGAACGCCGATCACTGGCTGAAGGCCGCCCAGGTAACGATGCTGGCTTATTCCTTCAACGAGCAGCGGGTGGATCCCAAACACTCCGGCGGCTGGGAGGGCGAGTATGACGACGGCTTTGGCGGCCATGTCTCGATCCGCGTGGCAAAGGACGGACGGCTACGAGTAACGCTGACTTGCACGCGTGGCAATGAAGCTCAGGGGGCGGACCTGAGCTTCGACGTGCCGATGGATGCCCTGAAGGAAAAAGGCAACGAGCGCACGGCAACGGCTTTTGCACGCCCGGCCATGGCAGAGACGCCGGAGGCCGCAAAAAGCCTCCGTGTGATGCTGCGGCGCCAAGGCGGTGGCCTGTGGGTGGAGGTGATCAGCCAAGCCAACTCCTCGGCGTGGCTGGATGGCATCTATCGCTGGTATCCGATGCCGGAGGTGGTGGAGTAAACCGGATCAGGCATACTCAATGAGGGCTTTCACGACTTTTCGCTCGCGAACGGCGGCGAAGCCATCGGCGATCTGATCGAGCTGGAAGCGATGGGTGATGAAGTCCTTCGAGGTGAGCCGACCTTCACGAATCCACTGGCAGAGCTGGGGCTGGGCTTCGCGTTCGTATGGCCGCGTGGGCCATTGGTGGACGAAGAGGTTGAAATTGAAGTCGGCGAGCTGGCGATCGAGGTGCAGCGGGCCGCCGGTGAGGACGCCGTAGATGCAGTGGGAGCCGCCGCGTTTCAGCAGTGGAAGGGCCTGCATGGCGATCTCCGCTTTGCCGACGGCATCAATGACCGCATCGAGTTTTTGACCTCGGGATTGGGAGAGCTGGGCGATGGCGGGGTCTCCGGGAGCAAAGACGGCATCGGCTCCGAAGGCCTTGGCACGGGCTTGCTTCTCGGGATGGCGGTCCACCACGCCGATCCAGCCAAGGCCGAAGAGGCGACCGAGCTTGACGAAGCTCTGCCCCACCGGGCCAGCACCGAAGATGAGTACGTCATCGCCGGGCTTGAGATGGAAGTCTCGAAACGCACCCAAAACCTCCCGCCAGGTGCAAAGCAGCACAGCTTCCTCGGCAGGGATGTCTGCATCGACGCGGGTTTGAATCTCGTAAACCTCGATCCAGCCGTTTTTCTCATCGGCGACACCATCGGCGACCATGGCGAAGTGATCGTTGGCGAGGGTGAATTCGCCAAAACCGCCCCAACCGCTATCCACGCCCTCTTTTTGGAGATCAAAGACCAGTCCACCGACGACGCGGTCGCCAGGGATGAAATTCCTCACCTTGTCGCCCACCTCGACGACGATGCCGACGCTCTCGTGCCCGAGGGCAAAGGGAAAAGCGTCCTCCATGCCGGGGAATTTGCCCGCGAGGAGCTCGCTATCCGTTTGGTTGCAGATGCAGGCGACTTCCGTCTTCACCAGAGCCTGATACGGGCCGGGCTTCGGCACGGGGGTGTCGAGAAGGGCGATTTCGTAGGGCTGGACGGCGATGACGGATTTCATGAGCGGCGCATCTGAGAGCGAGTTCAGGCCTCCCGCAACCTCCCCGAAGACGTTTTGCGCCTGAATCTGGTATCCCCGGCAGGAATCGAACCTGCATTTAGAGTTTAGGAAACCCTCGTTCTATCCATTGAACTACGGGGACTTGGGGGCTTCATCCTTGGCGGAGGGCGCGTTGGAGTTCAAGCACGGGTTACTCTGATATGAGGCTCTCAAACGGCGTCCTTTTTCATCCTATGAGCAGTGAGGCGGAAGAACTATTTGCCAAGTCACCCGCCGCTGCGGCAGTCTCTTGGCTCATGAATCCGCGCATCCTGCTCGTCCTCGTTTCTTGCCTCCTGAGCGTCCTCACCGGTCTGGCCCTCTCTCGCCGTGGTGCGGAGGCTCCGGCCACCCGCACGCGGCCGCTGATCGGGCTTTCGATGGACACTTTAAAGGAGGAACGCTGGCAGAAGGACCGTGACCTCTTCGTGGCAGAAGCGGGTAAGCTGGGGGCGGATGTGGAGGTGCTCTCGGCGAATAGCAGCGATACGAGGCAGCTCGCCGATGTGGAGGCTCTCATCACCCGAAAGGTGGATGCGCTGGTCATCATCCCGAAAGATGCGGCGGCGATGGCCAAAGCGGTCAACCTAGCTCACCAGGCCGGCATTCCCGTGCTCGCTTACGATCGTCTCATCACGGGCTGCGATCTCGATCTCTACATCACCTTTGATAATGTGAAGGTGGGTGAGCTTCAGGCGAAATTCCTGGCTGACCGCCTGCCTCCCACTGGCAAAATGCGGCTCCTGCGCATCTACGGCGCCAAGACGGACAACAACGCGAAGCTCTTCAAACAAGGCCAGGATAACATCCTCCAGCCGCTCATCGCCGCCGGTAAGGTCGAGGTGCTTCACGAGGACTGGGCGGACGACTGGAAGCCCGAAAACGCCAAGAAAATCATCAACGCTGCCATCACCAAGCACGGCCCAGGCTTTGAGGCCATCCTTGCCAGCAATGACGGCACCGCCGGGGGAGCTATCCAGGCCCTCACCGAGGAAGGGATCGCCGGCAAAGTGCTCGTCACCGGCCAGGATGCCGATTTGGCCGCCTGCCAGCATCTGGTCCAGGGCACACAGACGATGACGGTGTACAAACCGCTCCACCTGCTCTCTCAACAGGCCGCCGAACTCGCCGTGCGCCTCGCGAGCCGTCGCCCGGTCATCGCTCGGGATATTTCCCCGAATGGCGAGGTCGATGTGCCCTCGGTTTTCCTCCCGATTCATGCGGTGACGAAGGATAACCTCCGCGAAACCGTCATCCGAGATGGTTTGAGGAGCGAAAAGGATGTTTTCGGGCGCTAAGGATACTCTGGAGCCTGCTCTCGGCCTTCATGCCGCTGATTGACACCCCGCGCTTCCCGTTCCAAACCTTCCGCCCCCAACTTTCGCCGCATTACATGCCCGATTCTTACGCGCTGCCCGAGAAGGAGTTTACCTCCTTCGTGCCCGGCTATTGGGCCGGAAAAAACATCTCTCCACAAGACTGGAACAGTGCCGCTTGGCAGCTCCGCAACCGCGTCACCACGCTGGCCCAGCTCGAAGAGCACCTCACGCTCTCGGATGAGGAGCGGGCGGGCGTCCTTCTCTCCGGCAACAAGCTGGCGATGGCGATCACGCCGCACTATTTCAACCTCATCCACGCCCACGATCCCTCCTGCCCCATCCGTCGGCAGGTCATCCCCCGCATCGAGGAGACCTGGGACGATCCCGATGAGATGAGCGATCCCTGCGGCGAGGATAGCCACATGCCCGTGCCCGGTCTCGTGCATCGTTACCCGGACCGCGTGCTCTTCCTCGTCACGGATCGCTGCGCCAGCTACTGCCGCTACTGCACCCGTAGCCGCGTCGTCAGTGGCGTGGGCGAGCAGGAGCTTCACACGGAATTTGAGGCCGCTTTTCGCTATCTAGAAAAGCACACCGAGGTGCGTGATGTGCTCCTTTCCGGCGGTGATCCCCTGCTCTTCTCGGATGCGAAGCTCGATGCCCTGCTCACCCGCCTGCGCAGCATCAAGCACATCGAATTCATCCGCCTCGGCACCCGCGTGCCCATCTTTGTGCCGCAGCGCATCACGCCCGAGCTTTGCCGCATGCTGCAAAAGCATCATCCGCTGTGGATGAGCATTCACACCAATCATCCCCGTGAGCTGACCACGGAGGTGCGTGACGCTTTGAGCCTGCTCGCCAACCACGGCGTGCCGCTGGGTAATCAAAGTGTGCTCCTCCGCGGGGTCAACGACGACGCCGCGGTGATGAAAAGCCTTCTGCATAAGCTGCTCATGTGCCGTGTGCGCCCCTATTACCTCTACCAGTGTGATCTCATTCAGGGCAGCTCACACCTGCGCACGAGCGTCACCGAGGGCGTGGAGATCATCGAGCAGCTCCGCGGCCACACCACGGGTTATGCCGTCCCTCAATTCGTCATCGACGGCCCTGGCGGCGGTGGCAAAATCCCCGTGAATCCCGATTACGTCCTTCTCCGCGACGAGCAGCGTGTGCTCCTCCGAAACTACGAGGGCAAAACCTTCGAGTATCCCGAGCCTGCGCTCGTCCGGGTGTCCTGATGGTTTTCCTGTGGGGAGATTATAGTGATGATTCACCCAAATTCCCCGAACGATACGGTGTTTGTTGGCCATTGTTGGCGAAAGTCCATCCCATCCTCCCCGGTTCTTGACGCACGTTTAACATGCCCTTACGTTCACTGTCAATGCGTTCTCCCCTCACTTCCCGACTCCCGGTCGCCGCCTTTGCCGTGGCCGCGACGTTTTTCACCGTTCAGACGCCTGCCTTTGCCTTGCTCGACTTCATCTTCGGCAAGAAGGAAAAGGTAGCACCGACCGCCGACGAACGCACGATGCAGGAGAAGGCTGCTCAGCAGCTCCTCAGCGAAGGCCTCGCCGCCCAAGAAGCTGGCAAATCGGGCCGCGCCAATGGCTACTACGAAAAGGTCGTGAAGCAGTATCCCTTCACCAAAGCCGCCGGTGAGGCTGCGTACCAGCGGGCCGTCATCGTTCGTCACGCCGAAAACGACCTCGAGGATGCCTTTAACGCCTTCCAAGACTTCATCGATAATCACCGCCAGAGCCCTCGTTTTGCCGAAGCCATCGAAAGGCAGTATGAAATCGCCGAAGAGGCAAAAGGCGGCAAAAAGCAGCGCAGTCTGATCCTGCTGCCGATGAAGATGAACCCTTCGGACATCCTCGCCTTTTACGAAAAGATCATCTCCAACGCCCCCTACGGCAAATTTGCCGCTCTGAGCCAGTTCAGCATCGCCGAGCTGCATCAGGATACCAATGAGAAGGACAAAGCGGTGCAGGCTTACCAGAAGGTCGTGGACAACTACCTTGGCACCTCGCAGGCCTCCGAAGCGCAGTTCCGCATCGCTTCCATCAGCAATGTGGCTGCGCAGCGCAGTGAGGATGCCTCAAATCTCACCGCCACCCGCGATGCCCTCAAGACCTACATGGCCGTCAATCCTGGTGGCGAGCGCAAGCAAGAGGCTGAGCAGATCCTCCGCCAGGTCAACACGGCCGAGGCAAATCAATCCCTGACCGTCGCCAAGTTTTATCGCACTCAGGGCAAAACCGTCGCCGCGGCGATGTACCTCAACGAAGCGATCAAATTTGGCTCTCCCGAAGTCTCTGCTGAGGCACGCGAAATCCTGGCAGAACTTGCCGCCGAAGACCCGGAGGGTGTCACCCAATCCCGCCGCGGTCAGCCAGACCAGGATTTCACCAAGCTGGCCTCGAAAGATCTCAAATCCCGCCCCGATTACGTCGGCCCGATGGCGCCTGAACTCGCCCGTTTGGCTGAAAAGCCGCGCATGAGGTCCGGTAACGATTCCTTCATGCCCATCCCGCTCACCGAGCCTGCCCTGCCTTTGCAGCCCGGCGGTGCTAGCCCAATGCCCGGTTCCCTGCTGCCGACTCTCCCGGAGACGGAAAAGCCTGCCCTGCTCCCTGTGCCACCCACACCTAGCAGCACAGCGCCCGCTCCTGGCGCTCCTCCCGCCCCCTCGAAGCCAGCGTCGTAATTTCTTGCGTCGCGCGTTCCACTTCGCCATTCTCGCCGCCCTTCGTCGCAGCCCTCGCATGAAACATCTTTCCTTTTTGCTCCTCGCCGCCGCTTGCGTCCTTTTGCCCGCCTGCGCAGGCTATCAGTTAGGGGGGCAAAAGCCGATCCGGCTTCGTGAGATTCGCACCTTGGCAGTGCCAGCCTTTGATAACCTGACATTGGAGCCCCGCGTGGCCGTCAATGCTACGAATGCGGCGATCAAGGCCATCCAAAACCATGGCACCTATGAGATCGTCCCTCGCGATCAAGCCGATGCCGTGCTGAAAGCCAGTGTTCGCAATGTGCATCGCACTCAGTTTCGCTCGGATCGCACCAACATCCTGCGCAGCTCCCAGATGCAGGTCACTCTCGATATCCAATACTCCATCGAAGATCGGAGCGGTCGCGTGCTCTACACCAATTTCGTCAACGGAGAGACCCAAATGCTCATCGACCCGAATTTGCAGCTTTCGGAGACCCAAGCTCTCGAAGACGCCGCCCAACGCGCCGCCATTAAACTTGCCGATGACATCTGCGAAGGCTGGTGACCTACTGCCGGAGGAGGAACCGCTCGGAGCACCTCCTATCCAATCCCCCGAGGATGATCCTTTCGAGGCTCCTCAGCCCTCTCATCGTCTCGTTGCCGGCCTGCATCTCGTCGCCACGCCCATCGGCAATCTCGGCGACATCACGCCACGGGCCGTCGAAGCCCTGCGAAATGCCGATCTCGTCGCCTGCGAGGACACACGGCACTCCGGCATGCTTTTGAAGCACCTTGGCATCAAAGCCCGGCTCATCAGCCTCAACGAACACAACGAAGCGCACCGCATTCCGCAGATGCTCGATCACATGCGTGGCGGCGGCAGTGTGGCGATGATCTCCGATGCAGGCATGCCGACGATCTCCGATCCTGGCCAAAGATTCGTCGCGGCCACGGTTGGAGCCGGTTTTGCCATCGATAGCCTGCCTGGCCCCAGTGCCGTACTCACCGCCCTCTCCGCCAGCGGCCTGCCCACGACGCCCTTCTACTTCGGCGGCTTCCTTCCACATAAAAAAGGCGCTCGCACCACCGAACTCACCGCCGCTCTCGCTCGTGATGCCACGAGCATCTACTTCGAGAGCCCCTACCGCATTCTCGACACCCTCGAAATCCTCTCCACCGCCTCGCCCGAGCATCGCGTGGTCTGCGCTCGCGAGCTGACGAAGAAGTTCGCTGAGTTTCAGCGCGGCACTGCCGCCAAGGTGCATGCCCATTTTCAGGCCAAAACGCCGAAAGGTGAGTTCACCCTGCTCATTGCCCCTGCCAGAGCTCCGAAGTGGCTGACGTGGTGATGCACCTTTCCTTAAACAATCGGCCTCTTGGCCGCGTTTTGCCTTTCCCACGCTCTCACCCATGAAATCGACCGCCACGCTCCTCGCCCTCACTTTGCTCACCTCCTTCGCCGGAGCCGAAAACTGGCCGAACTGGCGTGGCCTCAATCAAGACGGCTCCAGCAGCGAAACCGGCCTTCCATCCAAATTCAGCCCCAAAGAAGGTGTGAAGTGGACAGCGGATGTTCCAGGCATCGCCGCCTCCGTGCCGATCATCTGGGGAGACAATATCTTCATCACCGCGCCCATCGTGGCGGAGAAAAAACTCGTCGGTCTATGCTACGACAAAAAAACCGGTCAGGAAAAATGGCGCACCACCATCTCTGAGGACGAAGAAGTGCAGTGGGATGACAAGAGCAATCTCGCCAGCCCTTCCGCCGCCACCGATGGCGACCGCGTTTACTTCCTCTTTGCCAATGCCATCGCCGCTGCGTGTGATTTCAGCGGCAAAATCGTGTGGAAGCGTGACTTCAAAGAGACGCACGGTGCCTTCGCCACCCAGTGGACCTATGGCAGCAGTCCCACCATCGACAGCGGCAAGCTCTACATCCAGGTCCTCCAGCGCAACGAGACCTTCAAATTCCAAGAGAAGTTCGAAAAAGGCACCTCAGGCAAGGACATGAGCAGCTACATCCTCGCCATCGATCCTGCCACCGGGAAGGACATCTGGAAGCATGTGCGCCCCAGCCTCGCCGCCATCGAATCCCTCGAAGCCTTCAGCAGCCCCGTCTTCACCACGCACAAAGATCAGCGCCTCATGCTCATCTCGGGTGGCGACACCCTCACCATTCACGATGCCGCCACCGGCAAAGAATTCTCCCGCATCGCCACCTGGAACCCTCCCGGCGAGAGCTACAACAAATTCTTCCGACTCGTTCCCTCGCCCGTCGTCGGTGACGGCATCGCCATCGTCTGCGCTCCGAAGAATTCGCCCGTCTTTGCCATGCCGCTTGATGCGAAAGGCGAAACGCAGCCCGTCTGGCAGACCGGGCCAAAAGGCGTGACCAGCGATGTGCCCACTCCCGCCTTCTACAAAGGCAAATTCTACGTCCTCGACGGCGGCAAGAAGCTCCTGAGCTGCCTCGAACCGAAAACCGGCAAAGTCCTTTGGACCGGCGAACTCGGCGGCAAGGCCAAGTTTGAAAGCAGCCCCACCGTGGCCGACGACAAAGTCTATTGCATCAACTTCTGGGGTGAGGTGTACGTCGCCAAAGCAAACAGCGATCAGTTTGAACTGCTCTCCATGAATGAGATGGGCAATGGCTCGAAGCCCAACGGCAATGCCGAAAGCGTCCGCGCCAGCATCTCCGTGAGCGATAGCAGCCTCTTCGTCCGCACCCAGGACAAGCTGTATCGCGTGGGCAAGTGAGCGTGTTGCGCTTCACTCCCTGCTGAGCCACCTTCCGCCATGAGCGCCGCCGTTCTTGAATCTCTCCTGCAAGCTCCTGACCTGCCCGAACTCATCGAGCAGGCCCGGCGAAGTCTCGCCATCGAACACAGAATGCGGGAGAAGTTTTATGCCGACATCACACCCGAGTATAAATGGGAGTTCATCCAGGGAGAGGTCATCATGCATTCTCCGGCGCTGAATCGGCACCTACAGGCCAGCCAGTTCATTTTCGGGCTGCTGGATGCTTTTACACGGGTGCATGGTCTCGGGCTGGTTCGCCATGAGAAAGCCATGACCTGCTTTCCACGAAACGACTACGAGCCTGATGTCATGTTCTTGGGCACCTCCAAAGCGGGCATCGTCTCGCCGGACACGCTCAGATTTCCAATCCCCGATCTCATCGTCGAGGTGCTGTCTCCTTCGACGGAAAAGCGTGATCGCGGCGTCAAGTTCGAGGATTACGCCCTGCATGGCGTGGGCGAATACTGGATCGTCGATGCCGAGGCGGAAACCATCGAGCTGTATCGACTACAAGGCAGCGTCTACCCGCCGGCCGAGCCACAAAAGGAAGGCATCCTCACGAGTGAAATCATCCCCGGATTCGAAATGCCCGTGCGCGCCGCTTTCGATCCGCTGGCCAACGCGGAAGCCATGAAGGCCATCTGGACACAAAAATGACGAATAGACGAATTCAGAATGACGAAAGAAGCCCCAAAACCGAATGACCAAAAAGTAAGCGCCACTCCACACTTCGGCATTCGTTCTTCGTCATTCGTTCGTCATTCTGAATTCGTCATTCCTCATTCCAGCCCGCTATGACCTTCCTCAACATCGCTCTCCTCGCGGGCGGGCTCACATTCCTCATCCCGCTGCTCATCCATCTGCTCAACAAGCGGAAGGTTGTCACCGTGCGCTGGGGGGCGATGCATCTGCTGCACGAGGTCATCCGGCAGAAGAAGCGTAAAATGAAGATCGAGCAGCTCCTGCTGCTCGTCACCCGCGTCGCGGTTCCGATCATCCTCGCGTTGTGTCTGGCTCGTCCGGTGCTCACGGCCCTTCGCTCGCTGGGCATGGGCAGTTCATCGCTCATCGTGATTCTGGATGATTCCTTCTCGATGCGTGCTCCGGCGGAAAATTCAGCTGCGCCGGGTGCCAGTGTCGCCGATCAGGCTCGTGCGGATCTCCAGCAGATCACCGAAGGCCTTCCCAGCGGTTCAGCCGCGCAGGTCGTGCTCAGTGGCGGTTCACCACGCCAGTTGCTCGATCAGCCCACCACCGCACTCGATCTCGTGCCCAAGAAGCTCGCCGAGGTATCGTCCATGTCCGGCCCGGTTTTGGCGAATGAGGCATTTCAGGCGGCGACTTCGGCTTTGAAGGATGCGCCGAACGCTGCGCGTGAAATCGTCGTCGTCTCCGATTTCCAGGAAGCGGATTGGAAAGCCATCGCCGATGGCGCAGCGCTTCCAGCACTCGAAAACCTCTCTAAACAGGAGCCGAAGCCACAAATCACCTTTTACCGCATCGGCAGTGATCTCGCGGAGAACCTCAGCATCGCCACGGCGGACCTCTCCGCCCTCGTCGCCGCTGAAACACAGCCCATCGGCATCCGCATCCGCATCAAAAACCACGGCAAACGCCCTTGGCAGGATATTCCCGTGCATCTGGAGGCCGATGGAGCTCGCCTCCGCACGGCCCGCGTCTCCCTCGCCCCCGAAGGCGAGGCCGTTTTGAGCTTCACGCATGCTTTTGAGAAGGTGGGAGATCACTCCCTCTCCATCCGCCTCGAAGGCGATAGCTTCGCTGAAGACAATGCCTTCCACAGCATCGTGCAGGTGCGCAATCAGCTCAACGTCCTGCTCATTGATGGCAAGCCTGGCGCGATGCCACTCGAAGGGGCGACCGACTTCCTCGAACTCGCCCTCACGCCACACACGGCGGTTGCCAACACGCTCAAGGACCTCATTCGCACCCGCAAAGTCGATCTGCGCAAACTGCGTGATGATGACTTCAAGCAAGCCGAGGTCATCATCCTCGCCAACGTCGAAAAGCTCCAGGGCCGAGCTTTCAGCGACCTCGATAAGTTCGTCAAAGCGGGCGGCGGCCTCCTGATTTTCGCCGGTCCCGAGTGCGACATCGACTGGTACAACCGCGAGCTTCACAAAAAAGGCGAAGGCCTGCTTCCTGCCGCCATCCAAGGTCAGGTCCGCGCCGAGCTGGCGGATGCACCCGCCCGCATTCTCAGGCAGCGCCTCACTCACCCCAGCGTGCTGTATTTCAATGACGCCCGTGGCGGCCGCCTCCAGGACGCCGAATTCCGCCACTGGCTCGAATTCGCACCGCCCAGTAACGAAGGCACTCAGCGCATCCTCAATCTCGACCGGAACGTCCCGCTGCTCCTCGAAAAGAAATACGGCCAGGGCCGCGTCATCGCCGCCGCCACCACCGCCAATGCCGAATGGAGCAATCTACCGCTCCAACCGTTCTTTGTGCCGCTCATGCAGCGCCTCACCACCTACCTCGCCACGGAAGGCAGCGCTCCCGCCTGGCAAGTCGTTGGCTCCACGCTTCGCGTAAACCTCGAAAAAGCCGAACTCGGCTCCGAATACCTCCTGCGTGATCCCACCGGCCAGACGCAGATGTTGAAGAGCCAGCAAGAAGGCGAGAAAGTCTTCCTCCAAAGCCCGCCCATCTCCCAGCCCGGCATCTTCCAACTCCAAAAGACAGGCTCGGACAAAGTCACGCTCTTGGCTTTCAACACCGACAACGCCGAGTCCGATTTGAAGCCCCTCCCGGCCGATCAGATCAAAAAGATCGCCGAGCGCCACGACGCGAGCTTCGCCGATTCCCTGCCCGCCTACCAATCCCTCGACCGCACCCGCCGCCACGGCAGCGAACTCTGGCAGCCGCTTCTCATTGCCCTGCTCGCCCTGCTTTTCCTCGAAGTGCTGCTCCAGCAGCGCATCGCGAGGGGGTGAGTCAGGGATTGAAATCGCCTGTGGCACCTGTTAGTCTGGCCTCATGATGACCAAAGCCCAGCAATCTGGCAAAGCTCTCCTCTCGCGGATCACGATTGATCCCGAAATTTGCCATGGAAAGCCTGTCATCCGCGGGCTGCGCTATCCAGTGGAGTCCATGCTCGAATACCTTTCCAGTGGCGACAGCTTTGAAGACGTGCTCAGCGAATTCCCAGACTTGGAGCATGATGATCTGCGAGCCTGCATCGAGTTTGCCAATAAATCTCTCAAGCTTCGGAGCTGCCAGCTTCTCGCGGCATGAAATTCCTTCTTGATGCGCATTTGCCACCGGGGCTGAAGCGTGTCTTTGCCACCGCAGGTCACGACGCCATTCACACGATGGACCTGCCGATGCAGAACGCCTCCAAAGACGGTGTGCTGAATGCGGTCTCCATGAGCGAGCAGCGTGTGGTGGTTTCCAAGGACACCGATTTCTACTACTCACACCTTCTGCATGGCCGTCCGTGGAAGCTCGTGCTCATCCGTGCTGGCAACATGAGCCTGCCAGACACTCGTCGGATGTTTGAGCAGCATCTGAACGACATCGTGAACGCCCTCCAAACCTTCACTCTCGTCGAACTCGACCGCAGTCAGGTTTCAAGGATTGCCTGAGGCCCGATTACAGCATCGTGTTCTCAAGCCCCTGCACTTCCTTCTTCACGAGGGCACCCACGCGGTGCTTCGCGAGATAAACTTGAGCCGCATTGATACCCAGAGCCTCAGCGGTCTTTTTCACGCCCCAGCCTTTCATGACATAGCAATCGAAGATTTGGAACTGACGTGGTGAGACCTTCGCCTTCACACGTTCCAGCGCGGCGGCGGTGATGTTGTCACGCCATTCGCGATCCCAGATCTTTTCGAGCATGTTGTCCTTATCCTGAGAGAGGCGCTCCACGATGCTCATGCCATGGTCTTCGCTATCAGCATTGCCCTGATCGGCCAGGGAGGGCTGACGCTTGCGGGCGCGGAAGACATCGAGGATGCGCCAGCGGGTCATCTGGAGTAGCCAGGCCTTGAACGAGCCAGCGCGGGGATCGTACTGCCCTTTCTGCACTTGGCGGGCGATGGCGATGATGGTCTCCTGGATGACATCAAAGGATTCCTCACGCGTGAGACCGGCTTTTGAAGCCACAGAGAAGATGAGGCGCCAGTAGGTTTGGTAGAATTCGTTCCAAGTGCGCTGGTCCTCCCAGTTGTTCAAACGCTCAATCAGGCTTTTGCGGGTTTTCTCCCACAAGCCTTTTTCTTTTTTCACATCTTCCGGCACGGCGATCTCCGGCACCGGTATATCAGAGGCTGGTTCGCTCATTGGTGCGGACTTTTCACGGTTGAGCGAGGCTGTCAAACCTTTGAACCACAAGGAACAGCAGGAAAATCAGCGATAGAATCCCATCTTTCACGGCGGGTGAGCACGTTGGTCGTTCATGCGACTTGAGAAGCCCCGTCAATGGTGGAAACTCGACCGCCCTCCTCCCATGCCCGCCACTGAAGCCGATGCTGAACTGCCTGCCGATGCCGCCCCTGCGGAGCCGGCTGTGGAAGCATCGCCTCAAGAGGAGCCCGCACCAGACACAGCGAGTCTGATCGAGCTACCACCGCCGCCCATGCAGCCGCAGCAGGTCGTGGCGAAGCCAAAGAAAGCTCCTGGCAACCCTAGCTCGCATCGCGATGATATCGTGATTCCCGATTACACCCTGCTGAAGCGCATCGGCAGCGGTGCCTACGGCGAGGTGTGGCTGGCTCAAAGTGTGACGGGTGCCCTGCGTGCGGTGAAAATCGTCTGGCGTGAGGACTTCGAACACACGCGGACCTTTCATCGCGAGTTCCTCGGCATTCAGCAGTTCGAGCCGATCTCCCGGGGGCACCCTTGCTTGGTGCATATTTTGCATGTGGGCTGGAATGAAAACCGTGGCTTCTACTACTGCGTGATGGAGCTGGGCGATGATGTGGAGGAAGGCGGTAACATCACGGATATCAACAGCTACGTCCCTCGCACGCTGGGCACAGATATGAAGCGTCACGGCCGGCTCGATCCCTTCTTCTGTCGAGATGCGGGCACTTACATGGCTGATGCGCTGCATTTCATGCACAATCACGGCCTCACGCACCGCGACATCAAGCCTTCGAACGTCATCTTCGTGGGCGGTGTGTGCAAGCTGGCGGACATCGGCCTCGTGGCGGCCTTTGGTGAGCGTTCGTTTGTGGGCACGGAGGGCTTTGTGCCACCGGAAGGCCCCGGCACACCTCAGGCGGATATTTATAGCCTCGGCAAGGTGCTCTACGAAATGAGCAGCGGGAAGGATCGCATGGAGTTCCCCGAGGTGCCGGATGAGATCAGCGATGAGGAATGGCCTTTCTGGCTCGATTTGAACCGCGTCATCTGCCAAGCCTGTGAAAACGATCTCGACCGCCGCTTCACCACGGCAGCGGAGTTTGCGGAGGCCCTCCAGCATGTGGGCGATAAGCAGCCGGAGAGCTTCATCCGCCGCTTCAGCCGAGCCGCCATCTTCACCCTCATCGGCTCCTTCCTGCTCGCCAGCGGCCTCGTCATGGCCCGCCATCAGCGGGATTGGCATTACGAGGTCATGGCACCGGTGAAGCCACGGCCCATCGCCCCCGAGCCACCTCGCACGGGCAAACCTTGGCAAAACCGACTCAAGCAGTGGTTCTCCTTCAAAGGAGATCGCCACATCGCCGATCTCCCCGTCGATGCCATGCTCTTTCGCAGCTTCCTCGAATCCAGCCTTCGAGCCTCCGAGTATGATGTGACGGGCATCCCTCAGCCGGATAAAACCACGCTCTACGCGGCGGTCGTGGGCAAAGCGGAAGCGGATGCCTTCTGTGCCTGGATGACGGAGACCGAGCGCCGCAGTGGCCGCCTGGATCTCGATCACGAATACGGCTGGAAGCCCGCGAAGATAACACCCCGCCCCGGCAGCTCTCTACCAAAGCCCGGCATGCAGCCCATCCGCTGCGAGATCGTCCAGATGCGCTACGGCGCTATTAGCATCACCTCCACGCCGCCTGGAGCGGATGTCTATGACAGCGCCGAATTCCTCGGACGTACGCCTTTGCGCCTGCCGCATGTGCGGGCTGCCAAATTCGATCTATCCGTCACGCTGCCAGGTTACAAAGTCGAACACGCCACGGGTGATCTCAAACAAGGCCAGACGATCGCCTTCAATCTCCGCCTCAAAGCCAGCGGAGCCGTCGTCTTCGGCAAACCATGGCCGAACAGCCTCGGCATGAAGCTCGTTCCCCTCGGCAAAGCCATGATCGCCTCCATCGAGACACGACGCAGTGACTTCGCCGAGTTCGCCAAGACCACCAATCAGCCGCCAGTCGAGGGTCGAATCCTCGATGCCGATCCCACCTTCCCCGTCACCATGGTCAGCCGGGCCGAGGCCGAGCTATTCTGCCGCTGGCTCACCGATCACGAACGCACCCAAGGCCTGCTCGAACCCGATCAAGAATATCGCCTCCCCACCGATGACGAATGGAGCATGGCTGGCGATCTCTCCCGCGAGACCGGAGCCACACCGCAGGAGAGCAATGAACGCATCGGCGGCATCTACCCCTGGGGCTTTCAATGGCCGCCGCCTGCCAAGGCAGGAAACTTCCTCGATCTCACCGCCGATCAATCCGCCAAAACCTCCATCAGTGGTTACGCAGACGGCTTTGCCGCCCTCGCTCCCGTCAGCAGCTTCCGGGCAGACATTCGAGGCCTGCACGATCTCGCCGGAAACGTCTGGGAATGGGTCTCCACGCCTTGGAACAGCACGCCAGATGCCGCTGTGATCCGCGGTGGTGCCTACACCACGGCGCAGAGTAGCGAGCTTCTCTCCTCCCACCGCCGTCAGGTGCCCGCCAGCGCTCGCCTTCCCGATGCTGGCTTCCGTATTCTGCTTTGGAACATCGGCACCCCTGCCCGTGCCGACGAATAATATTTCCTCTCATCCCTGATCTCTCATCCCGCGATGCCTTGGAGCTATATCTGGACCTTCCTCGCCGGCCTCATTCTCGGAGCCGCTGGCGTGCTGCTTTACAAGCTGCTCCAGTTTCTCGCTGATCTCCGCGCCGCCCGCCATACCATCGCCAGCTACGATCAGCTCCTCAGCACGGAGGCCGATGAGCGTGCCCGCAAAGCCGTCGAAGACTGCAAAAACCGCCTTCGCTGGCAAAAGAACCTCAACCCCGAATGGCTCGCCCCGCTGGTCAACGAAGTGCCTCAGCTCGTGAAGGACATCGCCGCCATCTATCATCCCGGCAAAGAGAACGCCCTGCTCGCGCCCGGCCTCAGCCAGTTCTCCCGCGCCGTCCACCTCGCCTCGATGGACGTAGCGGACTTCCTTCAGACACGCTCCATCGGCCGTCTCGTCGATGTCAGTGCCTCCACCGCCTTGAAGACTTGGGAGGTCACGCACAAGCTCGCCAAACACGACGCCGTTCAGCAGGCCAACAGATGGTACAGCCGACTCCTGCCCGTATGGCAGGTGTTACGCTTCAAATCCCCCGTCATGTGGGCCAGCATGGCCGTTTCGAATGTCGCCGCCCGCACGCTGCAACCCGCCATGATCGACATCATCGCCAAACGCGCCCTCGATCTCTACAGCGGCCGTCTCGGTCGCGGCATCATCACACCCTCGATCACCGACAACACGCCTCAAGAGGTGCTGCCGCCGATGTGAGTGAAAGGCCGCGACTAAACTCTCACTTCGGCAGCATCGTGAGATACTGCTCAGTCATCTGTTTCACCTTGGTGCGCTGCGGCTCAAGCTGGGGCTGGAGCTTGGCGATCTCACCACTGGCTTCGGCGATGATCTTATCCTTCTCAGGGATTTCCTTGGTGGCGGCGGCGATGGTGGCGGCGGCATCGGTCTTCTTCTTTTTCACGCCTTCGAAGTCTCCGCTGGCCTTGGCGACCTCGACTTTCTTGGCGTCGAGAACCTTCTGCTCGGCGGCGAGCTTGGTGTGAGCGGCGGCATAGGTCTGTTCAAGAGGCGGCAGGGCGACTTTCGAGGCGGCGAGGGCGGCGTTGATCGGGGCGATCTTGGCAGCGTAGTCTTTTTCGAGGGCGGCGGGAGCGGCCTGTTTCTCGGCGAGAGCCTTTGATTGCGCATCGATCTCCTTTTGAATGCTGTCACGCTGACCGCGAGTGGGCGCGGCAGCCTTCTCTGCGGCGGCGAGTTCGTTCTTCGCCTGAGTGAGCTGCTGTTCGGCGGTTTTGACGGCTCCAGCGGCCTTGCTCACGGCAGCGACGGCTTCGTTGTTCGCCTTACTCGCGGCATCGCGAGCCGCCTTTTTGACGTTCAGATCGCCTTCGGCGGCTTTGATGGCGTTTTGAATGTCAGTAACGGCTTTATGAGCAGCGGCGACTTTGGCGGCATCGGGCGCTTTTTCGGCTTTGGCAGCGTTCAGGGCGTCCTGTGCGGGCTTTTGCTTCGCAAGGGTATCCGTGAGGTCCTTCTCGGAGGCAGCCACAGCGGCCACGGCATCCTTGGCAGCTTTGTCTTTGGCTGGAGCAGCGGCGGCGGTATCAGCCTGAGCTTTCTTGGCAGCGGCCAAAGCGGCTTCTTTCGGTGTGGCGGCATCCTGCTTGGCCTTCACGGCTTTTTCAGGGGCAGCGAGCTTGCCATTCACTTCGGCGAGACTTTTCTTTTTGGCTTCGATGACCTTGGCGATCTCCCCGGCGGCATTTTTGGCAGCGGCGATGCCGTCATCCTTGGCCTTCGCGGCGGCGGCGAGTTCAGCTTCCTTGGTGTTGAGGATGGTCTTCTGCTCGTTGACCTTCGCAGCGGCGGCTGCATCGGCATCGCGAGCGGGTTTGATGGCGGTTTCGAGGCCAGCAGCTTCCCCCTGCACTTTCTTCAAAGCGGCTTCGAGAGCTGGCTGGGCAGCCGACGATTCGACGGTGGCTTTTTTGCTATCCTCGATGCGTTTCGCAGCGGCCACTTTAGCGCCTTCGGCATCCTTCTTCGCTTCGGTGAAGTCATTGAAGTCGGTTTCCAGCTTGGCGAGCTTTTCCTTCTCGGTGAGCACGCCGGTGTTGAATTGAGCGGCCTTCAGCGCGGTGGGAACTTTTTGCAGCACACCGATCTCATCGCTGGCGGATTTGGCCACAAACTGCGCCGTGGACAAAACGCCGCGATCCTGATTCAGGGCAGCTTCGGCTGCTTTGATGCGATCCGGCCCGGCTTTGACAAGGGCGGGCAGTTTGGGCAGCAAAGCTTTCTTCGCCGTGAGGGTCTCCCCCAGCGTTTTGATCTTGGAAGTGGTCTCGGCGATCAGCTTATCCAAATCGGCTATGAGAGCCGGAGCGGCACCGAGTTCGGCTTTCGCCTTGTTCATCGCAGCGGTGAGCTGATCTGCCTTGGCCTTCACAGGGGCGAGCTTCTGCTGCTCAGCCTTCGCTGCGGCGAGTTTGCCTTCGAGGCCCTTCACCTTCGCGGTCAGAGCGGCATCGCCAGCCTTGGCGGCCAGTTCCTTCTTCGCGCCTTCGAGCGCGGCGCTGGCATCGGCAGTGGCTTTATCGGCCGGTGCAAGCTTGGCGGCTTCCGCAGCGGCGGCAGCCTGATCCTTCGTGAGCGCGGCCAGCTTCGTGACCTTGTCCGCGTGCTGCTTGATGGCCTCCACACGGGCTTTGTGAGCAGCGAGGGCTTTCGTGAGCGCGGCCTTGGCAGCAGCGAGGGCTTTTTCGTCGTTCGCGATTTCGCCGGGGTAGGCTTTGGACCGGCGGTCGTCCTCAGCCACATCGGCGCGGACTTTGGCGAGGGCGGCTTCGCGTGTTTTGACATTCGCATCGGCCTTCGTGATGGCAGCCTGAAGCGAGGGCAGCTTCGTGGTCAGCTCCGCCATGCGCTGCTCCGCCTGCACGATGCGCTGGGCGATGAGTGAGGGATTGCTGACGTAGCGAGCGACCTCGATGAGCGAGGTGACGCCCAAGTTCCACTGGATGATCTCGCCGCGCCAGTTGGCGGAGACGGCGGACTTGGAGTCAAAGCCAGCGACGACCTTCGTGACGATGTCTCCCTGGCTGGGAGCTTCGGCGAGTTTGGTGCCATTGATGTCCCAGACGCGAACGAGGCCGTCATTGCCAGAGGAAACGATCTTGCCATCGGGCGTGAAGGACACGCTCTGCACGCCGCCGCCATGAGCGGCCCAGTCTTTGACCTTTTTGCCCTCGTTCATCTCCCACACGATGATGGTGCCATCTGCGGAGCAGGAGGCGAGGAGATTCGAATCGGCACGCCAAGCGACGTCGTTGGCAGCAGCCTTGTGCTGACCGAGGATATAGAATTCACCGCCGTTTTCGGCTTCCCAGACCATGACGTTGCCGTTGCGATCCGTGGTGGCGAGCAGGACGCCATCGGGGCTGAACTTCGTGCCGAGAATCCACTCGGTGTGTTTATTGATGACGTAAAGCTCTTCACCGGTGGAGGTGTCATAGCATTTCACCTTCTTTGACGGACTGCCGAGAGCGATCCGCTTGTGATCCGGCGAGATGTCGGCGGCCTGCACCTGGTCGAACTCCTTGCCCACTTCGGTGATGCGTTTGCCCGTCTTCACATCCCAAACAATGGCGTGACCGTTTTTGCCCGCTCGACCGCCGCCCACCACGAGCAGGGAGCCATTGCCGCTGAACTGAAGCGTGCGAGCGTAACCTTCTGTGTAGGGGAAGATGCCCACGAGCTGGCGTGACTCGGTGTCGTAAAGCAGGATCTGCTTGGGCGCGGCGACAGCGAAAAGAGAGGTCCACGGGCTGTAAGCCATCGCGGTGAGCGCCGTGGTGCGCGGCGTGACGACGACGGGCTCCAGCAGCACATGCTCGGGCTTGGCAATGGGGCCTGCCGGCTTGCCACTGTTGACGGCGACGGCCATGTCCACCTTCGGCTTGGCCGATTTTTTGGCGATGGAGGATTTCGTCTCCAGCACACCGCCCTTCACCCAAGCTGCGAGGAGGTCACAATCCTTGGGCGAAAGCGGTGAACCCTCTGGCGGCATGAAAGGCTCTTCCTTTTTCACGCAGGTGGTCCAGATGCGACTACCATCCACATTGCCGGGATCGACGACGGCACCGCCGCCGCCACCGGTCATCAAACCGGCAAAGCTGGTGAGGTCGAGGTCACCCTTTTTTTTGTCCGGGTTGTGGCAGGAGAAGCATTTGTTCTCCAGCAGCGGGCGGATGTGGTCATTGTAAGTGACCTTTTCGCCGCCTTCCTGGGCATGAAGGAACGAGGAGGCGAAGGCCGCGCAGGTCAGCGAGATGAGGGGGTATTTGGACATGGTGGGTTTGAAAAACTCGTGAAAACATACGCACCGGGTATGGCGGAGCTTTCGCGCCAGTTCGTGAGAGAACGTGAAATGGATTTTGTGATCCACTTTTTAGAGTTTCCCCTCCCCCAAGTCTCACACTGCTTCCATCGGCCAAATTTTGGCGAGAAGCTCAGACGTTCTTATCGACGAGCAGCGAGGCGGAACGGCGGGGATTGGGATGAAAGCCGTTCACGGAGGCACGGAGGCGCTTGGCGCGATCAATGCTAGCCTCGGCCTTCTGAAAGTCGCCACTGGCTTTATAGACGGCGGCGAGGTTGATGAAGGTCTGGGAGAGGTCCGCAGGGTCCATCTGACCTTCATTGAAGCTTTGGCGGATGGTGAGCGCTCGCTCGTGCATGTCCTGGGCACGATCGACATCGAGCTTGGCGTAGTAGAGGACGCCGAGGTTGTTGTAAACGGAAGCAACGCGGGCGGATTGCTCGCCATCGAGCTTCTGGAAGGTTTCGAGAGCTTCGAGGTAGTAGCGCTCCGCCTTGTCGTGCTCGCGGAGCTGCTTGAAGATCATCGCGAGGTTGTTTTTGATGGTGGCAACCTTTTCGGTTTCGCCGAGGCCGCTGTCTTCGCTGATGTGGAGCGCTTTCTCGTAGAATTCGGCGGCCTGATCCATGCGGCCCCAACGATCGTAAAGATGGGCGAGGAGGCTGTAGATACCGGTGAGGAGGTCAGCATCGTTTTTACGGCTTTCCTGGGCACGGAAGAGGGCTTCACGGTAGAGGGATTCAGCCTTGCGGAAGTCTCCCTCCTTCTGACGGAGATCGGCGAGAACGCTGATCTGCTCGACGAGGCCGCCGATGCGCGATGGATCGTGATACGCCAGACGGCGGGCCTCCTCGACACTGCGGGAGGCGGTAGCAATCTGGCGCTCAAGGGTGGCATCCATGCTTAGCTGGCGTCGCGGTAGGACTTGGCGAGGTTGGCGATGGTGTTGCGAGCGGTGGCCATCATATCGCGGCTGACGCCCGCATTTTCATACCAGTGAGTGTAGGCGTGATTGTCGAACATGATGTCAAAGTTCACGATGAGGCGCTCAAAGACAGCGGCGATGCCGGTGTGATTCACGAGGGCGAGGCCGGAGGAGGCAAAGCCTTCAGGAGCGGTATCAGCCACGCCGAGTTTCACGCCCGTGGGGACGTAGGAGGCGAAGTTGAGGGTCTTGCGGATGGCCGCCATGTTTTCTTCGACTTCCTTGGCCTTCACATCGCCACGGAAGAGGGCGCAGGCGGAGAGATAAACGCCATTTTGCCAGTCAATGGCGGCAGTGAAGTTATCCTGGGAGAAGGTCTCGCGGGCGACATCAGGAAAATTGATGCGAACCTGGCCTTCCTGGCCTGGACCACGCATGGGGGCGAAGGAGGCGGTGAGGAAGTGGTTGCCCGGGAACGGGACGAGGTTCGTGACGAACTCGCCGAGATCGGTGTTGAGCTTGCCGGGGAAGCGCAGGGAGGCGGTCACACTGCTCATGATGAGAGCGATGATGTGATTGAGGTCCATGTAGTTCGGGCTGCGATTGAGCTTGGCCTTGGCGATGCGGAAGAGGGCTTCGTTATCGAGAAGGACAGCGGCATCGGCATTGTCGAGGATGCGCTGGAGGGTCAAAATCGCATTGTAAGGCTCAACAGCGGAATCGGAGATGACAGGCGAAGGGGCCACGGAGAAGGTGAAGATCTTCTTCTTTGGATAAGCCTGACGAAGACGCTCAAGGATGAGCGAGCCGAGGCCGGAACCAGAACCGCCACCGATGGAGTGGGTGAGGAGGAAGCCCTGGAGAGACTTGGTCTTTTCGACAGCGGCGTCGATGACGTTCATGATCTGGTCGATGATGCGCTCACCTTCGACGTTGTAACCGCGTGCCCAGTTGTTGGCGGCACCGGGGATCTTGCGGACGATGCTGCTTTCGTCGAAGAGCTGGGCCATGTCTCCACCTTCGATACGGGCGATGACGCCGGGTTCCAGATCGACGAGGACGGCGCGGGGGATGTATTTGCCTTCACGCACCTTATGGAAGAAGACTTCCATGTTGGCATTGGCGGCGATATTGGCACCGGCCTTGGGGGTGCCGGACTCAGTAAGACCGTGTTCACGCAAAACGAGACGCCAGAAGCGGTCTGCGATTTGATTGCCACACTGGCCGACATGGATGCTCAGGATTTCTCTCACGGGTGTTCTTCCTCCAACTGGGTTTGATCGTCGTTAAATGAATGATGAATAGACTTTGGGATCAGCGGCGGCGGTCCACAAGGTCCCGCAGGCTCATGCTGCTGGTCCGGCCGTCATCGGTGATGGTGCGAGGTGAATCCCCCGAGCTGTCCTGCACCTTGGCCTTGGCTCCGCTCTCTTCGGCCACCTGATAGCTCTGAATGAGCTCCTGGGCAGAAGCACGGAGAGCATTGATCTGCTCCTCGGACATGCCTTCGTTGAGGTACCAATTGGCGAAAGCCTTGCGCTGCCAGAGCTTGTCAAAGTTGGCGCAGATCCGGTCGAGCACACGGGCGATCTCAGTGTTGTTGGCGAGAAGGACCATGCTCTTGCGGTGAGAGATGCCAGACTGCTCGACGTAACCGATTTTGAAGGCGGTGGGGATCCAGTAGGTGAGCGGGAGTTGCTCACGCATGGCGGCGAGGGCGCTATCGGCCTGCGGCTTGTCATCCATGATACCGCGATAAAGCACGGCGGTAGAGAGGAAGCGGCCTTCCATGGGGTTGCAGGCGGCGAAGACGCTGCCGTTGTCAAAGAGGGACTTGATCATCTCCTCGATGCCGAGCTCTTCGAACTTGCTGCGATCCGGCGGCGTGAGCGGCGCGAAGGAGCACATGAGGAAGTGCAGGCTGGGCTGCGGGACGAGATTGGTGAGCAGCTCGCGAAGGCTGATCTCGACCGTGAGGAAGCCGCTGAAGCGCATCGAGGCGGTGAGACCGGCAAGAGCCTCGGTGATGAGGAGGTTCAAATCATCAACGGTGGGGCTTTCGATGTTCCATTTGCGATGGGCCAGTTCGAAGAGGGCTTCGTTGTCGAAGATGAGGCAGGCATCGGCACTGCGGCGGAGCGTGTGCAGGCTGAAAACGGTGTTGTAAGGCTCGGTGACGACGCTGGAGACCTGCGGGGAGGGCAGCACCGCACAAGCGAGCACGGGGATCTCTGCATGCTTCTCTTTGAGCGATTCAATCAGGAGCGAACCAAAGCCAGAGCCCGTGCCGCCTCCCGTGGCGTGGAGCACGATGATACCACCGACGTTGTCACATTTGTCGATCTCGTTGTCGAGACGGCTCATGACTTCGGGTAGGACTTCACGACCGGCGCCGAGGTAGCCAACGGCGAAATTACCACCAGCTCCTTCCGTGCGTGAAATGAGGTTGGCGGGGTTGAACAGCGAGCCAGAGGTGTCCTTGACGCCTTCGATAACGCTGGGTTCGAGATCCACCATCACGGCACGAGGGACGAAGCTGCCGCCGCTGCCATCACCCAGACGGGTGAAGAAGGCGCTCCAGTTCCCACGCGGCTCCTGGGCTTGAGCAGTCTGGCCGGTGAGCGGGTCGATACCGTGCTCCTGGCAGATGGTTTTCCAAAACGAGGCGGCGATCTGGTTACCGGCCTGTCCGATGGATACGACGATTACATTGTTGACCTTCATCAGTTTCTCCTGAGTTACGCGGTTAAGTTAGTGGGAACGTGTGCATGCAAAGCATGCAGCCAAAGGCGAAACAGCAGGCACAATGCCTATCAGCTCCAATCGGCGACAATGGACTGTATTTTTAGCGGTGACCTCGCGTGCCGTCCATGCAAAATCAGGGCTTTCGTCATGAATCTGGGAAGTGGGTGGAGCAAAAAAGCATGCGATGGCAGAGTGGGAGCTAGTTGCGTGCCTGAACGAATGGCGAGGCGGTGTTTAGATCTGGCAACTGACCTACTTTTCGCTGCACCTGACCTTGCTTCATTTTTTCGAGTTCTTCCGGTGTGGGAAGGATGGCCTTGCGAATGGTCACGGGGTCTTTTTCAGCGGGTGGCACTTTTGCGGGATTGCTAGCGGGAGTCGGAGCCACAGGCTTGGATGCAGGCAAAGGTGGCTTCTCGGCGGGATTGTTCGCGCCGATGACGACCGGCCGTCTTGGCGTTTTGACGGGGATAGGGGGGGGGGCGGTAGGCTTTTCGGGCACCGTTTCCAGCGAGGAGGTATTGTTCGATGTGATCTGGCTCTCCGAATTGGATGGCATAGCCTCGACGGGCGCGGACGAACCTTCGATTTTCGGACTATTCGTTGAAATCTCAGGCGCTGGGGAAGGACCGCGATCCAGCCAGAACCAAGCTCCAAATGCCAAAATGACGACCGCTGCTGCCGCCCAGACAACCCAAGGAATGCCGTCACTTTTCCCATAGGGACGAAACTCGGCCGATTTAGCGGGCTTTTTGGCAGAAGGTCCTTTTTCATTATCGGATGCATCCTGCCAATCTTCTTCGAAATCAGAGATCGCACCGACGCTTTCCATTTGTTCGACAGGGACGAATTCACCGCGCAAACGCGTCGCAAGGTCCGCCACCGGAGCGGAAAGCGTAACTTCAAAACGATCCATGAACTCCATCGGAGAGATGGCTTTGCCATCTGTCTGAGCCTGCTCCCAGGCTTCGCGGACAAAGGCGGCTGTCGCTTCAGGCACCGATTCGCCAAATTGAAGCTTCCCGCCCATCTGACGCTCACCCGCGAGGAGGTAAGCAGCGAGAACGACAAAGGAACGATGACGGAAATCTCGGTCACGAAGGTGCTCTTCGGTCTCGGCAGCATCGGCGTCAAAATCTACCAGCAGCGGCTCATAAAGGCTGCGCATGGTCATGTGCGGACGGATCTTCACCGTGAAGGGTGGCCAAGCATCAAGGCGCTTTTGCATGAGCCGCTCTGCCTCACGAGCCATGATGCCACCATTCTTGCCCACGCGTAGCAGGATGTTCGAGGGATGCAGATCCACCCGCGGCACACCGCATTCCACGGCCTGCTCCAGAGCGGAGCGCACTTGGCGCATCAGCACCACCAGTTCATTGGCATTGAGAGCCACCCGCTCAGCCATCAATCGGCTCAACGTAAAGCCAGGCTCCCGTTCTTCCGTAAGAAAGGTCCAATCCGGACTCTCCCACAGGCTCAAGGAGCGCAGAATGTTTGGATGACGACCCGCATTGAAACGCCAGATTTGAAGCGGCACGGCTTCGTACATGGATTTATCCACGATGCGCGTTGGCGGCAGCATGTGGACCGTGATGAGCTGCTCGGATTTGGCATTGATGGCCGGGATGGAAAAGGGATAGCGTCGGGCATTGTCCATGTCCTCGACACGGAATCGGTTGCCGAAAATCGTCTGCACGGGAACATTCTCCAAAAGCAGGTCTTGGAGATTGGAATGCGGCTGCAAAGGTCCGATGACCACGAGGTGTTTGCGCAGATTTCGTCCTTGGGAGGAGGTGGTGAGAGCGGTGAAGGCCTCCCGCACCTCGTCACGCAGCTTTTCAAGGGAAGCCGGTGCGTTTTGAGGGTCCATCAAGGCGGCACGGAGAGTCGTGCGAAGGCTGGTGGGGAGCTGCGTGAGGATGGGGAAGCGGTCCGGATTGTCTCCTCGGTAAATCTGCCCCGTCAGCATCAGGAACATCACATCACACAGCTGCGCCACAAGCCTGGAGGCATCCAGCGCCCCGGCATCAGCCCGCGTGAGGCCATAATCGACCACGCGAAGCTGGAGAAAGGTATCCTCAAGCGTGCTCACCAGAAGCTGGTTCAGGCAAATGCCAGAAAGCAGCCGTGGTTGACGAGCCTTGAGCTGGAGCACATCGTCAATGAGCTGAAAGAGCAGAGCGAAAGCCGTCGATGGCGAAAGAGCCCCACGACGGGAAACATAATCCTGAACATACTCACCATCATTCAGATTGCTTGTATAATAGACCAACCCTTTGTCCTCACCCACTTCGAGCACCCGTAGCAACGAAGGCATGCGCACTTCTGTCGCTTGCCGAGCACGGTCAAAGGCGGAATGCTTGGCGACCGCCTCCATGGGTTCCCCCTTGTTGAGAATGTGGAGTTCCACCAGGCGCCTGATCCGAGTGTCGAAGGCGAGGAAGACAAGCTCGTCTCGTGAGCGAGACAGCTCAACGCTACTGCCTTCCTGTTTGCGCGAGATGCACAAACTGCCGAATTGCGAAATGTCTCGGTCCATGGTGGGTTAGGGATAAACGAATGATGTGACAGACGAGCAAGGACCGGGCCGAGAGAGGCGGCGATAACAATTTGGATTTCCCAATTCTAATGTTTGTGCCGCAAAAACGCAAAATAATTCCCATAATTCTGGTTATTTTTATCTTCGGGTCTCATAAACTTTCTTTTTTATTTTATTTATAACTAAATTGCACCCCAAGAGACGCAAATTACCCGATTACATCCCCGCCTTGTCCTTGAACGGGGAGGCCATGACCTCCAGTAGCGCTTTCCGGCTAATGTAGAAGACATCCGCATCCCCCTCCACCTGCCCGTAAAAGAAGGCGGTATCCGCATTCGGCTGGGTGGGTGCGAGGGCGAGATTCACCTGACGCACCGGACCGTCATCCTTGCCGGGTTCGCCGAGCACCAGTTGAATCCTCAAATAGGGGGTCTTCAGCGCCAGAAGTGCCTCACTGCGACTGGCTGACCAGTCCTGAACCGTCAGCTTGGAGAGCATGCCGGCCATCCGGTCCGCCTTGATACGGTCAATATCGGCCGAGATATCCTTCCCTGCCCTCGTTCCGGTCCAGGAGGCAGCGGAGGACTTGTAATTGAGCACAAGCGGGGGATTCGCCCCCACGGAGAGCGTGATACGGCGCAGTGCAAAGGTCGAAAAGCGCAGGGCACCGAGTCCTTTCCATTTCAGGCTATCCGGCGGAAGGCTGGGGAGCAGGGAGGCTTCGATGCGATAAACAAAAGGCTCGTCCTCATACTTCACATAAAATTTCGTGCTGTCCGCATTGCTGCCAAAGTGCAGTTTGATCGGCCTGAACTGAGGATAGGTCCAGGTGATGGTCTGGAAGGGTTTATCCAGGCCGAACACGGCGAGGTCTGCAGCGGTATCAGCACTGTATTCCACGATTTCATGGGTATTAAGTGCCTCGATCATACGGGCCAAGCGTTCGCCATTGGCCCCTTCCCATTTGCCATGACGCTCCAAGAACCAAGTACCCTGATCATTACGCAGCTTCACTTCGGGAAAAGATAAGCTGGAGATCGAGATCGTGCGCACCACATCCGCATTGATCTGCGCCAAGAGATGGTCACGCAGTCGATTTGGTTCGCCCCACAACCGGAAGAGGTTTTTGGACGAGACGGTGAAAACGGCCTTTCGATGTCCGACGGTGGCCGTCGTGGAAGCTTCTTTCTCACCCGCAGGCTTTTTGATGACCATCTCAAAGGTTTCACCCTTCGTCGAGGTATCCACCCGCACTTTCACCTCCTCGGAAACCGTCGTGGCAGAGGTGGCCGGGCCATTCTTGGAGGCTGCCACCTCGCGGGCGTCTAGGACTTCGATGTTAAGCAGCGCCGAGAGGATCTCGTTCACGCGATCCTTACCGGCCCGCGTTTTCAGCGGACGCAGCAGCACCCAGGGCATGTGTTCGTTTTCGCGGAAAAGCTCGATCTGACCATCCGCACGCGTCAGCGTCACCCGCACGATACGCTCGGTTGGCACGCGCAGGAGCTTTGGATCACGCCAAGAAGCCTGAGGAGTCGCCAGGATGGCGGGCGCTGTCGTCCGGGCCAAATACCAGGCCATGCCACCCACATCAGGCTCCTGCGCTGATCGCATGCCGATGTAGAATCCGCCGTCCATCACACCGGCTGCCCCGAACCAGCATTCGCTCACCACACTGGCACCGACCATCAGCCGCACCTTGTGACGAGGTTTGTCCAGCCCCGTCTTCGCCCATTCACCGGCATCGAATTCCTCTCGATGCACTCGTTCGACCCATTCAATGCCGTCGATAGCCTGGAGAAGGGCATTCACCTTCTCAGGATCAGCTAGGTCAGGCTGCCCCTGAGCCAGTTCCCATCCGAGAGTGGCTTTTTGAAGCTTAAAAACAGCGCCCGCCGTGTCGGCGATCTCGATCAGCGTCACCTTATCACGCTCCACTCGGGATGGACCACGCTTCATTTCCCGGAGCTGCACGGCAGAAGGAAAATATCGCTCAATGCCAAGGATCAGAGCGCCCAACGTCATCACGGCCACAAACAGAAAGATCGTCGTTCTTGTGCTCATCTCGGTATCAAGAGGTCGGTTTCGATTTAGGCGGCACGCCGGCCCGCCCACACGAGCAGCCCCAGCAGCAAAACGATGCCCGGAAGAGCGACCGACGTAATCCAGAAAATGATTTCATTTTGCTTCGGGGTAAGCTGGATGCGGTAAGCCATCTTCGGCTTCGAGGTGATGCCGATGAGCTTCTCGCGATTGATGATCCAGTTCAGGCTCGCGGCGATGAAATCACGGTTCACCGCGATCATGCTCGTTTTATCCAGCAGGGTGGGATTGGAAACCACCACCATGCGGGAGCTATCCACCCGCTTGCTCTCATCGTTCACCGCACCGCGCTCCACACTCGCCCCCACATACACGGGTGGAAAAGCGTCCTCGTTTTCATCGGCCACGGGCAGATCATCATAGAACTGCGTCTCCCCCCAGAAGCTATCCACCGCCTTGATGATCGGCATCACGGTGATCGATTTCTCCTTCATCCGCGGATCATCCGGCCCGGCCAAGGCGAGGGATTCAGTCTGCCCGCCAAAGGTCGTCACTGTCGTGCTCAAATGCTGCGTGAAAGGCACCTCACGGCTAAACTCCGCCTGCACGGAAAATTCCTTCTTCGCCCCGGTGCTCGTGCTTTGTGCCAGCAGCACACGGTCTCCGCGTGGCTTAACCCCCATGCCTTCGAGCCATAGATTCATGTTCTTCGTGCTACGATTCGGGTCGAGCAGCATCAGAATCCCTGCCCGCTTACCCATCCAGTAGTCATCGATCATCGTCAGCTCACGCTCCGTGAAATCATAACGCGCACCGATCAAGATGATGCCATCCGCGTGCGTCGTGATCGCCGTAATGTCACTCAGATTCACCGGGAGCACCTCAAAATTTTGCTGTCGCCCGATCTCCGTCACTGCGCTCAAAGCATCCACCACCGCCTCATCCGAGCGAGCCCCCTTCCCGGCGATGAAATAGAAGCGCCGAATCTTCCCCTCCATCACACTCACCAGCGCTGAAGTCACCGCATCCTCACCACGAAACTCCGTCACCTTCTTTTCCGTGCCCGTGCCCGCCTCACGGATCACCAGTTCTTCCTCCGTGATGAACCGCTTGTTCGGACCAGAGGTGATCAGGATGCCATTTTGGGCCAGCGAAAGACCCGTGCGTGTCTTCAGCGACTCCGCACGCTCAATGTCACGCACGGGATCGATCGAGCGCAGCTTGATGCGCTGCTTGCCATGCAGGCGATACTCTTCCAGCAGCGTCTGCACTTCACCATAGAGCTTCGAGTCGCGGGCAAAGACGATGTGGATCTCCACATCACGCGTCAGCTTGCTCAGATAGTTCATCGTCGCCTGGCTCAGCGTAAAGGTCTGCTGCGGGCTCAGGTCAAAGCGGGAGTAATAACGATAGTTCAGCCGATTGATGCCCACAAAGAGCGCCAAGCTCAGCAGCACCTGAAGGAACACATTGATACCGATGCCCAGACGGCGCGGCATCGCCTCCGCGGCAGGCGGGGTGGCGTCAGGGGCGCTGGGGTCAGGGGGTGAATCAGACATGGCTCATCAGGGTTTCCAGCGGCGGAATTCCACCACCTGGAGCGTAAAGGAAAGAAACAGCAGCGTGAGGCTGGAATAATAGATCAGGGGCCGCGTATCGATCAGCCCGGAGGTAAAGATGCGGATATGCTCGGCACTGGCAAAGTAAGCCACCACATCCACCACCGAATCCGAGAGCTTGCGGCCGATCACCATCACAAACACGCCAAGGAGGAAATGGCAGAGGCTCAACGTGAAGCTCAGGATCGCCGCCACGATCTGGTTACGCGTCAGCGACGAGGCAAAGATGCCCATCGCCAGATTAAACATCCCCATCGCCAGCAGGATGATGTAGGAGCCACCCATCGTACCCGCAGGGATCTCCACCTGCCCGGCACTGATCCAGTGGGCCACGCGGAAATTGAAGAAACTCGGAGCCCACAGCAGCGCGTAAATGATCAGCGTCGCCACGAATTTCCCGGCCACCACCTGCCACGCCCGCACCGGAGCCGTGAACAAGGTCTCAAACGTCCCCAGACGCCGCTCCTCCGCAAAGGTGCGCATCGTCAGCAGCGGAAACACAAAGAAATACGACAGCCAGAACCACTGCGGCTGAAAGGTCCACGTCACGATGCTGCCCTCACTCGGCGCACTTTCCAGGATCGAAAGTGCCGCACGGAAGGCAAAACCATTCAGCACCATCACCAGCGCCAGCACTACATAGGCCACCGGCGAGACGAAAAACATCCGCAGCTCCTTTTTCAACATCACCCAGAAGCCTCTCATGACAGACGTCCTCCCTTCATCAATTCGGCGGATGACGCCAACTCCACAAACACATCTTCAAGGTTCGGAAGCTCGCGATGCAGTTCCCGCACCCGCCATGCTTCCGCCGTAGCCAAGGCCTGCACCGCCTCACGCACATCAAAACCCGGCTCCACACGCAGCATGAAGTGACGCCACGCGCCGCCCTCCACCGCCTCCTCCGTGCATTTGCGCACCCCTTGGATGCCTTCCAGCTTCAACGGAGCCTTCTCATCCTTCGTCTCCACCTCCACACGCACCACCGTCGAGGTATTCAGTCTCGACGCCAGATTCCTCGGTGAATCATCCGCCAGAATGCGGCCATGGTTCAGCATGATCACCCGGTCACAAGTCACCTCCACCTCATGCAGGATATGTGTCGAAAGCAGCACCGTATGCCGCGTGCGCAGCTCTCGCAGCAGCTCCCGCACCTGGCGGATCTGCACCGGGTCCAGGCCATTCGTCGGCTCATCCAGAATCAGCAGCTTCGGATCATGCACCAGCGCATCTGCCAGCGCCACGCGCTGCCGGAAGCCTTTGGAAAGATTATCAATCAGGCGACGCCGCACGTCCGTCAGACCACACAGCTCCATCACCTCCCCTACCCGGCGGCGCATCGAATGCCCGCCCATGCCCTTCAGCTCCGCCCGAAAGCGCAGATACTCCTTCACCTTCATATCCACATACAGCGGAGCCATCTCAGGCATGTAGCCCACCGCCCGCCGCACCTCCAAGGAATGGCGAAACACATCAAAACCAGCCACCATCGCCTTCCCGGAAGTCGCCGGCATAAAACCGCTCAAAATCCGCATCGTCGTCGTCTTCCCCGCCCCGTTCGGTCCCAGGAAGCCCACGATCTCCCCCGGCTCCACCTGGAAACGAATCCCGTCCACCGCCGTACGGCCAGCGTACTGCTTGGTGAGGTTTTGAACGTCGATCATGCGTGAAAGGCTAAAGAGGCTGAAAAAGTTGGAGAACCTGCCTTTTATAACCACCCAGCCATAAAGACAATCTTTGAATCAAAGTTTTGCCCACATCCCCAGTCTCACTTCTCAACGTCTCCAAGTTTCAAAGTCTTCCCCCCTGAGTGAAGTAAGCGCCCCACGCCTTCCTCCGCGAACTTGCCCACCAAATACTCGGTGTGACGCTAAAATCACCCGCGTCACTAGATTGCTTTTGGCGAATCTTTCCGCGTCGAGCTAAAGGCGGCCAGCTCCTCAACACGCCTCACCCCATGCACAAAACTACGCTTCTACTCTCCCTCGTTCTGGCCTTCGCCAGCCTGAACAGC
>CANGYJ010000018.1 GCA_947458455.1 Verrucomicrobiaceae bacterium
CTGACTTTCATCCCACCCTGCGCCTCGCGCAGCATGCTCACGATCTTCTCTTCACTGTGTCTGCTCTTTTTCATGGTGTTCTGTTCTCCTGGTTTCGGAGCCAGAACTACATTTTACAACCGTCCTACTTTCAGGGAGCAGGCCAGTAGGTTACGGCATGATGGGAGATGAAATCGGCAAACAATGGGCGGAATCTCATTCGTTTAGAGTCACTGCTACAAATCTCGGCTCTACTGTGAGTGTATCAGAGGTCTTGGTCAGCTGCGATGGACACCATAACAGACGAGCATTTTTGTCATCACACACGCGTTCGGTGCTCCCATGTGCGCTTGAAACACATAAAACGATCGAATTTCAGTACACACTACCACCGGGTAAATTTGTAGAGTTTGTTGATCTACAGCCGCTACTCCAAGTGAGGACAACTTGCGGAAAAGAATACACACTAGGAGTTGAAGAGTTCAAAGCCATGAGAACCGAAGACGGGCAATTGTGGAGTAACATTATTATCCATCAGACTCGCGGTGAAATGCTCCGTGAAATCCGAGGTCAACAACCTCAAGATACAAAAAATTGAGCGGTTGGAGAAACGACGTCAGTGTGCAACATGGAGAAACGACGTCAGTGGAGAAACGACGTCAGTGTGCAACAAATTGACAGAGAAACGACGTCAGTGTGCAACAAACTGATAGATGTCCCTCCTCAGATGCTGTGGCTGAATCTCTGGCACCTTCAGAGCCAGGCAGACCGCCGAGGCCGTGGCTTCTCCCTTTCCTCTCGGCGACTGGCTCGCTTCGGGCGGCATCCAACCGTCCCGTCCTCCACGCGGCTGAAGCTAGAAACGGGAATGCCAACCACGGAATACACCGAATACACGGATTCATAAGACACCGTCTTTTTACTGCGCTTTCATCTTTTGGGTGAGGTTGGAAAAACTGAATCCCCCTTCATTTCCGTGGATTCAGAGTATTCCGTGGTTCCTCATTTCTGGTTCTGGATTTAGGCTGAACGCATCCGTGGGGGCGTCACCCGCGATGTTTCAGACCGGCGGAAAGACGCTGAATCCGAGCAGCGCGGCCGCCTCCCGCATTCGTCGGTCCGTCGCGACGATTTCAGTCTCGCCAGCCAGTTTGGCGGCTGCCAGATGCAATGCATCATTCGTCCGAATGTAGATCGGCGGGGTGGCGGCCAGACAGCGATCCACGACATCGTGGTATTCCTTTCTCACCGATTCATCACTGGCCTGCAGATGGATCAGTCCGGCGTCGATATCCGACTCAAAAGCGGTCTGAACCTTCTGCGCCTCGCCAGCGGCCAGGAGTCCCTCCGCTTCCTTTCGCCTCACCGTGGCCCAAAACTCCAGCGGAGCGAGGTCTGCGGTCACGCACGTCGAATTCGCCGCAAGATGGCTGCTGAACTGCGCTGAATTCGGTTCAGGCGTTTAGAGCTTCACCAAACAGCCTGTGTCCCAGTAGCTCATCAGTCGCGCTCCGAACGGATGTCCTCAAGGATGGCCTCGGTGGAGGTTCCGGCTTTGCCTGTGCCGACGGACTCACGCAAGCTGTCTAGACGTTGCAACCAAGCTTGCCGCTTGATTTCCGGTGTGGGAGATACAGGCCGTGATTTCACCAGCGCCAAAGCCTCTCGCACCAGACGCTCCAGCCGGGAGGCCGCAGCGCGGTCGATTTGCTGCAAGGTCTGATCAATTTCGAGGGCTAAAGCACTCATGACCGAATCATAACGCCTCGAGGGCGGTCTGCACCTGCAAATTCCTCGCTGGCTTCCCCCTTTCCTCTCGGCGGCTGGCTCGCTTCGGAAGGCATCCAACCGTCCCGTCCACCACGCGGAGTCCTTCCACGCGGCTGAACCTAGAAACGGGAATGCCAACCACGGAATACACCGAATACACGGAATCATAAGACACCGTCTTTTTACTGCACTTTCACCTTTTGGGTGAGGCTGAAAAAACTGAATCCCCCGTCATTTCCGTGTATTCAGAGTATTCCGTGGTTCCTCATTTCTGGATTTAGGCTGAACGCTTCCGTGGGGGCGTCACCAGCGTCAATTCGTGCTGGAGCGCGATGGCGTCGATCGGCGTATCCTGCGGCCGATCACCTTGCTCTGGCTGCCCGACCATGCTCACCCTCACACCATGAACCAAATGATCGGAAGGATACTCCCCAGCATTCCAATCAACAGCTGAGTCCGGCATTTGCCGCGATACCTATGAGTTAACCAGCCCCGGTGAAGGGCGGCTGTGACCAATAGCAGAGTGACGGTGATTCCATCGAGAGTGATCAAAACTGACGCATAGAACAACCCTGCGCCAATCGCCGATTCACGAAGTCGAGAATGATCTTCTTGAAGTTGAATCGCCATCGCCAGCAAGATCGCCAGTAGAACCGTTAATTGGATGAAAGTGATGGTTTTGGTCATTGGCGTCTCTTCTCACCGTCGTTTGAAACCCAACACCTTCGTATCGGCTCTACAGCTCCAACGTCACGCCTGGCTTCACGCTCTTGAGGGCCTCCGCATAGCGCACGCCGCAGGCGAGGCCGCGGTAGCGGGAGAGCACGGTCTTGGTCTCCATCGCGGCATCGGCCTTGGCGGGATCGTATTTCTCGTTTCGCACGAAGGCCATGAGACGGCCGAGCCAGTCGCGGGCGGAGTCCCACTCATCGCTGACATCCACATAGGTATCTGGCTCGAAGCCGAGGGTGTGACCGGGGCCGTTGTCATACCAGAAGACGCGGGAGGGCACGCGGGCCTCTTCCACACCGAGAAGGCGGGCGGGCTGGTGCAGCGCGGCGTGGCAGATGGCGCTGGCGGCTTCGTGATCGGGATGGCGATCCCGCGGCCAGAGCATGAAGGCGGTGTCCGGCTTCACCTCGGCGACGACTTCGGCAACGGCGCGTTTGGTCTCCAGCGTGGGCTCAAAGCCCATGCTCTTCCAGTTCAGGAAGCGCATCTCCATGCCGCGCTCGGTCGCCATCTGCTTCGAAAGCTCCAGCAGCTCCTGCGCACGGCCTTTGACGGGCGGCCAGTTGGTGTAATCGCCGATGAGGCTGAGGATGACGACGCGCTGATGCTTTTTCACCGCCCGCAGCAGCGTGCCGGGGATGCCGAAAGGGCAGTCGTCATAGTGGGCGCCGATGGCGAGGAGGGTGCGGGTCATGCGAAGGAAGACGCTTGTCAGAGGGCGTCCTTTCTGTCCAAATGGAGGCATGAAAGCTCTGATTGCCCTTCTTGGCCTCTCTAGCCTCATTTTCGCTGAAACCGTCAAAGATCGCGAAGGAGCCGTCCGTGGTGACAAGGCGACCTTTGAGGCGGATGCCCGCTGGAACTACAACGACGTCGAATCCGGCTTCAAGCTGGCGAAGACGACGAAGAAGCCGCTGCTCGTCATTTTGCGCTGCGTGCCCTGCCTGTCCTGCGCGGGCATGGATGCGGCGGTGCTTCAGGAAAAGGAACTCGTGCCGCTGCTGGATCAGTTTGTGTGCGTGCGCATCATCAATGCCAATGCCCTCGACCTCGCCCGCTTCCAGTTTGACTACGATCTCTCCTTCTCGGCGCTCATGTTCAATGGCGATGGTACGGTGTACGGTCGCTTCGGCTCCTGGCTGCATCAGAAGGACCCGCTGAACAAAACCACCGCCAGCTTTCGCCAGGCTCTCGAAGCCGCGTTGGCCCTGCATCAAGGTTATCCGGCGAACAAAGCCACGCTGACGGGCAAGCAAGGCGGCCCGGTGCCTTACCAGACGCCGGTGGAATTCCCCACGCTGGCGGAGAAGTATCAGAGCAAGCTCGATTGGGACGGGAAGGTCGTCCAAAGCTGTGTGCATTGCCACATGGTGGGCGATGCCTTCCGCGCTCATTACCGCAGCCAGAGCAAGCCGGTGCCGGTGGAATGGATCTACCCGCAGCCCTCCATCGAGGTGCTCGGCATCACGCTAGCTACCGATGCCGTGGCGAAGGTGCAGGCCGTGGCGGCGGGCACCCCAGCGGCCAGTGCAGGCTTTCAGCCGGGCGATGAGTTTACCGAGTTCAATGGTCAGCCGCTCATCTCCATCGCCGATGTGAGCTGGGTGCTGCACCGCGCCCCGGCCAGCGGCACGCTGCTGGCGAAGGTGAAGCGCGGCAGCGAATCGCTCGACCTCCGCCTCGCGCTGCCGCCTGCCTGGCGAAACAAATCGGACATCTCCAAACGCGTCGGCACCTGGCCGATGCGGGCGATGGCCTTTGGCGGCATGAAGATGGATGATCTCGATGATGCCACACGGGAACAACTCGGCCTCACGAAGGATCAGATGGCGCTCAAGATCTTCCACGTGGGCCAATACGGTCCCCACGCCGCCGCCAAGAAGGCCGGCTTCCAGAAAGACGACCTCATCCTGGAGATCGGCGATCTAAACACCCGCATGACCGAAAGCGCCCTCATCGGCCACCTCCTCCTGAGCAATCTCCCCGGTGAAAAAATCCCCAGCGTCATCCTGCGCGGCGGGGAGCGGCTGAAGCTGGAACTGCCGCAGCAGTAGCAGCTGAGATTCGTAACAAAAAAAGAGGTGCGTTTGGGGTGGTCGGAATGCTAAAAGGGCTCAATCGCTCATGAAAATCTTCCTCGACCGGCTTCAAGGCATCGCTCTGGCCTTGCTCGCTCTTTCTCAGCCCTCCATGGCGGCGGAGACCATGACCACGGCGGCTCCGATCTCTGGGGCGCGGATGGTGCATAATGCGGCGCTGCTGCCGGATGGGCGTGTTTTGGTCGTTGGAGGCAGCACCGTCTTTGATGCCACGCTTGGCACGAATCCGAGTTCTGCTGGTCAGGTGGCTTCCGCACAGGTCTTTGATCCGCGTAGTGGTGCTTGGACCACGGTGAGCGCACCTGCCGATGCCCGAAAACTGGCAGCCATGGCCGTACTTCCGAATGGGAAGGTATTGCTTGCAGGCGGCATGGTGGCGGATGGGGCTGGCGGAAGCTCGCCTGCGGGAACGGCGGCCATTTACGATCCTGTCACCAGTACATGGACGAACTCCGCTGCCTCGATTGCGGGCGGCGGGCAGCATGCGGCCACGATTTTATCGAATGGCAAGCTGCTCCTGGTGGGCGGTGACAGCTCATCGTGTCGGATCTATGACGCATCAACGAATCTATGGAGTGGCACGGGTTCACTCGACATGCGCAGCGCTCACACGGCGACGTTGTTGCCTAATGGCAAGGTGCTAGTCGATGGAGGGCAGAACGATTTGCCCGTTTACAACACCTCACTCTATGACCCGACAGCCGGAACATGGACGCTGGTCGCCTCACCGAATGTGCAGCGCTTCTTTCACAGTGCCACCCTGCTGCCGAACGGGAAGGTGCTGGTCGCTGGAGGGCTGAGTAATTATCCTTCGACTGGAATCGTGAGACAAGAAGCGCACCTTTACGATCCGGTGACGAATACCTGGGCGGCGACGGGACCTTTGAATCACCCCCGTTATGGTCACAGCGCCACCTTGCTGCCGGATGGCAAGGTGGCGGTCATCGGTGGACGCGGCATTCCACGCACACTTAATCAAGTGGAGATTTATGACCCTTCCTCAGGCACTTGGAGTGTGTCGTCGGCATTGCTTGCCACCCCGCGAAAGTTTCATACGGCCACACTACTGGCGGATGGTCGCGTGGTGATTGTCGGTGGATCAAATCTCGGGAACGCACCAATCGCTAGCGTGGAGATTTTCTCCTCCAGCAGCCCAGCGTGGAGTGCCACGGGGAGCATGGGCACGACGCGTGGCTACGCACCGTCGGTCACGCTACCGGACGGGAAGATTTTGGTGACAGGAGGCTACAATGGCAGTGAGCTGACCACGGCCGATCTTTACAATCCGGCCACCGGCTCCTGGAGCAGCGCAGGCACGATGGTATCCGGTCACACGGAAGGAACGGCCACGCTGCTGCCGAATGGTAGGGTGCTGCTCGCCGGGCATCGCGAGCCGGGTTCAGGGCAAAATTCGGAACTTTACGACCCGGCTGCTGGTACCTGGACCGCGCTGCCGAACATGCCTTCATCACGCATCCGGCATACCGCCACACTGCTGGTCTCGGGCAAGGTGCTGATCACTGGCGGAGGTCTCCCCTCAGGCCTCGCGGCTTCGTTGCTCTTCGATCCGGACACCAACTCATGGAGCACGAGCGGCAGTCTCGCCACGGGCCGTCTCTGGCATACAGCGACGGCTCTGCCGAACGGCAAAGTCCTCGCCACAGGCGGCACCTCGGATTTCGCGATGGAAAGTTTCGGCTCCTGCGAGCTGTATGATCCCGCCGCTGGCACCTGGAGCACCGTGAACGCGATGTTGGAGACACGTCAGCGCCATTCCTCCACGCTGCTATCGAATGGGAAGGTGCTGGTCGTGGGTGGCCTCCACATGGGCGGAGGATTCACGGCCACGCCACGGGCCACTGCCGAGCTGTATGATCCTGCCACTGGCACCTGGAGCAGCACAGGCTCGCTCGCGGCGGCGCGTTACGATCATCGGGCTGAGCTTCTGCCGGATGGCCGGGTGATCGTGGCGGGAGGCACGGGCACAGGGGCTGCTTTGACGAGTACGGAAATCTACAACCCGGCCACTGGCACCTGGAGCAGCGGCCCGGTGCTCTCCACGGGCCGCACAGGAGCATTGCTCACCTTGCTCACGACGGGCAAGGTGCTTATCGCGGGTGGCACGAGCGGGAATGCTTTCGGCACACCGTATTTAAACACCACCGAGCTCCTCGACCCCGGTCTCGGCTTTGACTCGGCATGGCGTCCACAGGTCACCACGGCCTCGATCAATGTGGGGCGTGTGCTTTCGATCTCAGGCACGACTTTGCGAGGCATCTCCGGTGCCTCCGGTGGCGGCACACAGGACTCGGCGGCGGATTTTCCGCTCGTGCAGCTCCGCAGTCTGGGCAATTCGCAGGTGATGTGGGCCACACCGGCGAGCTCCAGCGCCACAGGCTTCACTTCGACCGCTTTGGGAGCTTTTGCGCCCGGGCACTTGCTCATGACCGTTTTCACCAATGGCATCCCGTCCGAGTCGAAAGTGCTCTCCATTCCTCTAAGCCGTGAAATCTCGGTGGAGCAGCCTGCGGGCACCGACATCGCCGATGGAGGCAGCCAAAGCTTCGGCAGCCTCACGAGTGGCACCAGCGCACCGCTTACCTTTACAATTAATAACACGGGCGAAGGTGCTTTGAGCCTCACCGGCGTATCCGTGACAGGTGGAAACGCCGCCGATTTCGTCGTCAACAGCACCGGCATGAGCAGCAGTGTAGATGCGGGTGGCAGCACGACCTTCACGGTGACCTTCACACCCTCCGCTGCGGGTAGTCGCAGCACCACGCTGCAAATCCTCAGCGATGACTACGATGAGGCCTCCTTTGACATCACGCTCACCGGCACCGGTGTGAATGCCGTGCCGACGATCAGCGACATCGCGGACCAGACCGTCAATGAGGATGGAAACACGGGAGCACTTGCCTTCACCATCGGCGACTTCGAAACGACCGCCGCCTCCCTCACCGTCACCCGCAGTTCCAGCAACACGACGCTCGTGCCGACGGCCAACATCGTCCTCGGTGGCAGCGGCGCGAGTCGCACGGTCACGGTCACTCCGGCGGCCAATCAGAGCGGCTCCGCCACCATCACCGTGACCGTGAGTGACGGCACCGCGACCGCGAGCGACACCTTCAACCTCACGGTGAATGCCGTGAATGACGCGCCCACGCTCAACAGCATCACCAATCCCGCTGCCATTTCCGAGGACAGCGGGCAGCAAAGCGTGAGTCTCAGCGGCATCGCCGCCGGTGGGGGCGAAAGCCAGACGCTGACCATTACCGCTACCTCGGACAACACCGCCCTCATCCCGACACCAAGCGTCACCTACACCAGTCCAAACGCGACCGGCAGCGTGCTCTACACGCCCGTCGCGAACCTGAGTGGAACCGCCATGATCACTGTCATCGTCAATGACGGCCAGGCGGCCAACAACACCTTCAGCCGCACTTTCATCGTCACCGTCAATGCCGTGAACGACGCGCCAACCTTGGACGCCATCACCAATCCGGCGGCCATCAATGAGGATGCCGGGCTGCAAACGATCAATCTCACCGGCATCAGCGCAGGATCTCTGGAGAGTCAGACGCTCCTCGTCACAGCCACCTCCAGCAACACCGCTTTGATTTCACATCCCACGGTCAGCTACACGAGTCCGAATACCACCGGCTCTCTCAGCTACACACCCGTGGCGAATGCCAACGGCACCGCGACCATCACCGTCACGGTCAATGATCAGCAGGCGTCCAATAATACCTTCAGCCGCACCTTTTCTGTGACGGTGAACGCGGTGAATGATGCACCAACAATCAGTGACATCGCCAACCGGAGTGCGAACGAGGATGTGTCCACGGGGGCCATCTCCTTCACTGTGGGAGACATCGACACGGCCTCTACCTCACTCACCGTCGCGGGCGGTTCCATTGACACGACACTCGTGCCGAATGGAAACATCACCTTCGCCGGCAGTGGTACCAGCCGGTCGGTCACGGTCACCCCTGCCTCAAATCAAAGTGGCACAACGACAATCACTGTGACGGTCAGCGATGGTGAATTCTCGGCGAGCGATACATTCACGCTCACCGTCAACCCCATCAACGACGCCCCCACGTTCGATGCCATCTCCAATCCAGCAGGCATCAATGAGGACGCCGGACTGCAAACCATCAACCTCAGTGGCGTCGGCGCCGGCCCGCTGGAGTCGCAGACGCTTCTCGTCACGGCCACCTCAAGCAACACGGCGTTGATCCCTCATCCCGCAGTCAGTTACACCAGCCCAAACAGCAGCGGTTCCTTGAGCTACACGCCCGTGGCGAACGCCAATGGCAGCGCCACGATCACCGTCACCGCGAACGATCAGCAGGCCTCGAACAATACCTTCAGCCGAACGTTCACCGTGACCGTGAACGCGGTCAATGATGCGCCGACCATCGGTGACATCGCCAATCAAACGGTGAACGAGGATACCTCGACCGGAGCGCTGGCCTTCACCATTGGAGATCTGGAGACGGCATCCACATCGCTCACCGCCAGTGCCAGTTCCAACAACACGACGCTAGTGCCGAATGGAAATATCGCCTTCGGCGGAAGCGGCAGCAGCCGCACCGTCACCGTGACTCCGGCGGCAAATCAAAGCGGCAGCGCCACCATCACCGTCACCGTCAGTGATGGTTTGCTGACGACCAGTGACAGCTTTTTGCTCACGGTGAAGAGCATCAACGATGTCCCGACCATCAGCAGCATCGCCAACCAGGCCATCACCTACAACACGCTCTCCAACACGCTCGACTTTACCGTGGAAGATATCGAGACGGCGGCCGCCTCGCTGACGGTCACCGGCTCCTCCTCAAATCAGGTGCTGCTGCCGAACGCCAGCATCTTCCTCAGCGGCAGCGGCGCGAACCGAGGCGTCACGCTTGTGCCTTCCTTCAATCAAACCGGCGTTGCCACCGTCACCCTGCAGGTCAGCGATAGCACCGCCAACGCGACAACGAGCTTCACGCTCACGGTGAACGCCCCGGAGATCGTCGTGGAGCAGCCTTTTACCTCAGGTATCGCCGATGGAGGCACACGAGGCTTTGGCAATGTGGCTGTCAGCAGCACCAGCAGCCTCGTTTTCTACATCCGCAACACGAACGCGGCCACGCTGACCGGCCTCACGATCACGAAGGACGGCACGGATGCCTCGCAGTTCATGATCACCGCCTCGCCCGTTTCGCCCGTGACAGGACCAGGCGGCAACACCGCCTTCACCGTGCAGTTTGCGCCGACTTCCGCCGGTGCGAAGACCTGCGCCCTCCACATCGCCAACAACGACCCGGATGAACATCCCTTCGACATCACGCTCACCGGCAACGGCACCGTGCCTCAAACCAACTGGCGTCAGACCTACTTTGGCAGCACCAGCAACAGTGGCAACGCCGCCGACCTCGCCGATCTCGACGGGGACGGCATCCCGAACATCCTCGAATACGCCTTTGGCCTGCACCCGGGTCAAAACAGCGCCGGGCAGATGCCGCAGCCGCTACGCAGCGGCGGTGATCTCGTCTATACCTTCACCGAGCCAGCCGGAGTGACCGGCATCACCTACAGCGCGGAGTGGAGCCAGACGCTGCAGACGGGCAGTTGGACGAGTGCGGGTATCACGCACACGAACTCTAATGGCCAGCACACCTTCGCCCTGCCTGTCGGTGCCGAGCCTGGAGCCTTCATTCGACTGCGAATCACGACGCCGTGATGTCTTCGCGAAGAAGACGGTTCAGCGTCTTGAGCACGATAGGCTCGCCGATTTGCATGACCTCGCGTTCGGCGAAGAGGGCCTGGATGGTGGTGTCGTAGGGCGGGAGGATGCCGCTGCGTTTTTCGGCGAGGAGGCGGACATACCGGGCGGCGCGGTCGATGAGCTTGTTGTTGCTCGGTTTGACGTAGGTCATGAGGTTGTCGAGGTAGCGGCCCATGCGGCCCATGACGAGGGTGGAGTGGATGTTGATCCACATCTTGAGCATCAAATGCGTGTGAAAGAGCGGCGCGCCGAGGGTTTCGATGTGGTGATGGTCGCTGAGATGCCATTCGATGCGGCCGGCACCTCCACGGAGGGTGAAGACGGGCTGCTCGATACCTCCGAGACGACGCTGACGAATGGCGGCGACGTTTTGGGACATGTCGTAGCAGCGAAGCACATTGGCTCCGGCGAGGTGGCGGACCTCCGACCATTCAAGGGTGCGGGGTTCGCGGCCCAGAAGGCGCTGCCAGGCGGTGAGAGCATCGGGTGCGTCAGGGAGATAAAAATGGCACCAGGAGAGCGGCGCGTGAGGATCGTCCTGCTTTTCAAAGGCGGCGAGGCTGAAGGTGGGCGCTCGCTCGGTGGTATCGGTGACGACGGTGATGCCGAAGGGGCCGCCATCATACATGAGATGGCCGTTTTGAGAGTAGAGCGCGGATTCGCGTTCGATGAAGGGAGCCAGGAACTGGCCGTCGTGGGCTTCAACGAGCTTCTGGAGGTTTTTGACCTCGTCGAAGGCTTGCGCGGGATTTTGAGCGTGGAGCAAGGCGAAACCAATGGCGGCCTCCAGCACGGTGCTGGACTGCATGCGGGTGCTGCCGCTGATGGCCATGGGGCCGACGGCGAGGTTCAGCTTTTTGATGCGCGGATTTTCAAGGACGCGGCGGGAACGCTCGGCGGCGCGGCAGAGCACGTCATCGGGATTGCAGTAGAGAAACCAGGGTGGCGTGCTGGAAAGCTCGGTGGCGCGTTCGGTGGCTCCGATGACCCACGGCGTCTCGCCGCCTTCGGTGGGGCTGATGAGGAGATCGCCGTCTTCAAAGCCGAGCTCTTCAAGCTGGCGGGCACCATACTCGGGATGATCCTCGAAGGTCTCGATGGCTTTGATGAGGGCGAGATCGCCACCGGCCATGAAGGCGCGGACGCTGTCCTCACGCGGCCAGGGGAGCACGCCTTGCCGGCAGAAGATTTCGAGGCTGAGCGAGAGCCTGCCGGTGGCACCGCAGCCGCAGAGATAGACGCGTTTGCCCGCGGCAAAGGTATCGCGAATGGCGGTGGCGAGAGCGGTGAGGCCTTCGCGGGCGTTTTCGAATCGTTTTAATGCCAGCACATCGACTTCACGCATGAGGCGAAGCGCCTCGGGGAGGTTTTCGTGGGCGAGGCGGGAGAGATCCGTCGTCAGCGAGTGCGGCATTTCAGTTTCGAGGCTGCCGAGTTGGAAATCGGCGGCGATGCGGAGGAAGTCGTCAGCGGCGCTCATGATGGTGGATTCGACAGACGTGCGCCTGCTGCGTTCGGGAGGATTCAGAGCACTTTCCATCGCTTGGCTTTGAACTCATGGCGCGGGAGCGAATGGGACTCGACGAGGCGGACGGGGATGCGGAGGCTGAAGGTATCGCGCAGGCGGGCTTCGAGTTTTTTGAGAAGGGATTTGGCGATGTTTTCGTCGGTCTCGATGAGCAGCTCGATCTCATCCATGTCGTCGATCTTCTTTTGCTCGACGAGGTATTCGACGATCTCGGGAAACTCACGCACGACGGCGTCGATGGCACTGGGGTAGATGTTCACGCCGCGGAGCACGACCATATCGTCGATGCGGCTGAGGATGCCGCCTTCCAGCGTGAGGCGGCCGCGGTGGAGCTTCTTTTTGACGTAATCGCCGGTGCGGTAGCGCAGCAGCGGGCAGACGGTGCGGTCGAGCGTGGTGAGGACGAGCTCGCCATGCTGGCCGTCCTCGACTTCGAGGCCCGTGACGGGATCGACGACCTCGGCGAAGTAAGCGTCCTCGATGACGATGAGGTGAAGCGGTAGCTCGGGCGATTCAAAGGTGACGGGGCCGACCTCGGTCATGCCGTGGTGATCGAAGACCTGGGCATCCCAGAGCGTTTCGAGTCGCTTGCGCATCGCGGGCACACTGCCGCCGCTTTCACCGGCGACGATGAGTTTTTGAATGCGCAGGCTCATGCGTTCGACGCCGGAGCTTTCGCCGATCAGTTCGCCGAGGCGCAGGGCATAGGTGGGTGTGCAGCAGAGCACGGTGGCCCCATAGCGGGCCATCATTTCGAGCCGTGCCTGGCTGGAGAGTCCACCGGCGGGAAGGACCATGTAGTCCTTGGAAGCAGCCTCAAAGGCGGTCCAGAAGCCGAGGAAGGGGCCAAAGGAGAAGGCGAAGCAGATGCGGTCACGGCCTTTGACGAGGCCAGCCCCTTCGAAAACCTTGCGCCAGCAGACGAGCATGGCTTCCCAACTCTCCGGGGTATCGATCCAGGCCATCGGCTTGCCGGTGGAGGTGCCGCTGGTCTGGCAAAAGCGGGTGTACTGCGTGATGGCGCGGGTCAAATTCGTGCCAAAGGGCGGATTCGCATCCCGATCCGCCTGGATCTCAGCCTTGGTGGTGAAGGGCACCAGCTTGGCGAAGTCTTCGAGGCGGTTCATGCCGCTGACGCGGACGCCGGTTTCACGGAAGCGTTTGCCGTAGAAGGTATCCAGCGTGCTGAGATTGAGGACGATGGATCGGAGCTTGCGCCACTGGTTGGAGCGCAAGCGCACCCGGTCTATCAGCGGCGCGTGGTGGTCAGACACGGGTGGATGAGTGGCGAGGGCGGAGGAAGGGGCAAGGAGGGAATGACGAAGGAATGAATTCCGAATGACGAAGCCCGGAGAAGCGTGGGGGGAGAGATTGGGGCTTTTCAAAAGGAAGGATTCCCTCATCATCCGCGGATGGACGAGATTGATCTCTCAGCACACCCGAATGATGGCTATTTTAAAGCCGTGTTTTCCGATCCGAAGCACGCGGCGATGTTTTTCCAATCCCACCTGCCCGCAGAGATCGTGGCGCGGGCGGATTGGTCCACGCTGGCGCTGCTGCCGGGGTCGTTTGTGAAGCAAAGCCTCCAGCAGGCGCACTCGGACCTGCTTTTCACGGTGCGGATCGCCGGGCGGGAGACGCTGCTCTACCTGCTCTTCGAGCACCAGACGACGGTGGACCCGCTGATGCCGCTACGGGTGCTGGCCTATGTGCTGGAGATCGTGCAGACGCATCAAAAGCAGCACGGGCTGCCGCTGCCGCCGGTGCTGCCCTTTGTGCTGCACCAGGGGCCGGAGCGGTGGACGGTCTCGACGCAGTTCGCGGACCTTTTTGAACTGCCAGAGGAGCTGGCTGGGACCTTGCTGCCGTATCTGCCGAAGTTTCAGCATGCTTTACTGGACCTCACGCAGGCCGATCCGGCTCAAGAGGAGACGCACGACGAGCTGCGGCTGGTGATGCAGCTTATGAAGCTGGCACGCACGAAGGATCTGGCGGCCTTTCTGGAGTGGTTTGGCAGCGAGGCAAAAAGGCGTGGCTGGCAGGTGGAGCAAAGCCTCATCCTGCTGAGCTACACCTATGTACTCCATGCGGATGCCACGATTGACGAAGCACAGATCGCCCGTAGTCTTGAACACACTCAACAACACAAGGAACCCATCATGTCACTCGCCCAAAGACTCATCGCCAGAGGCCGTCAGGAAGGCCGCCAGGAAGGTCAGCAGAAGGGCATCGTGATCGGCCAGATTCAGCTAATGGAGAAGTTTCTGAATAAGGAACCCAGCAGCAAAGAAGCGTTGGAGTTGTTGAGCCTAGCGGAGCTGGAGGCTCGTTTCGCGGAGCTGGAGGCGGAGTATGCCGCCCGGTTCAAAGGACGCTGAAGGTTAATGCCTGGCTCAGCGGCTCAAATCTTCCTGCTTGAGCACTTTGAAACCGGCTTTGGCGAGGACGCTGGAGGCAAAATCAGGCGAATCGAGATGAAGCACGAGGACGGGATTCTGGCCGGGGCGAATAAGCAGTGGGTAGCTGAAGGAGATATTGATCTCGGCACCGAGCAGGGCGGAAAGGGCCTGCGGGAGGGAGGTCTCGGTCTCTTTGAGTTCGATGACGGTGACGGGCAGAATCGTGTGCGGGATGCCGCGTTCGATGAAGACCATCTGCGCATCATCCGGGGCACTGAGGATGAGGCGCACGATGGCGAGCTCGGTACTGTCCTGAAGCGAAAGACCGAGCACGGCGATGTGGTTGTCACCCAGGAGCTTCACGAGGGACATGAGGGCACCGACGCGGTTTTGCAGGAAGACGGTGAGCTGGCGCACGGGCGACCCCTCGGCGGTATCCGGGGCGGCGCTGGACTTGGGCTGGGCGGTGGGTGTCATGACGGAGGCTTGTTTCTTCAACAATCAAAAATCCTTGTTCTTCAATCGTCAATCCAAGCGCCATCGGACGCGGTGAGAGCCTGCGGATTGAGGATGGAAGAACATTCGATTGTTGATTGTTGAAGTGCTTCGCTAGCCCGCAGGTCCCGTGGCTCCGCGAGAGCCATCGAACTGCGTGACGCGCAGCGGGATGGTGGCGATGGTTTTGCCCCGGTGATCGATGAACCAGCGGTAGAGGCCCTGACGCTCGAATTTCACGCGTTGGAGCGTGAAGACGATATTGCGCGAGACGAAGGGGATGAATGTGGAATTGAAAGCCACATCAACCTGGGCAGGCATCGGCGGCATGCAATCGGCCCCGGTGGGATCGACGCAGCGAACGGTGAACTCATGCTTCCCGGCATCCTCCGGTTGAAACACGAGGCGCACGGCGATGCTGCACTGTGGATGCACCACAGGAAAGGAGGAGGCGCAGAGGGTATCGAAGCAGCCAAGGACGCAGAGCTTTCCCTGGTAGTCAGAGGCGAAATCGGAGACGGTGGCGGACTGGAGAGTCATCGGGATGGGGTTCAGTGCCGCAAAGGCAAATCAATCGCGGCCAAAAAGTTTACGGAAGAAGCCGCCGATGCCTTTTTTCGGCGGCTCAGCAGGGCGGACCTCCTGCTGCACGCGGGGACGGCGCTCTTCTTCGACGGGCTTGCCTTCAGGAATGTCCTCCTCGTCCTCGGGACCGATTGGAGAGTTCTTGGGCACGTTTTGCATGGCGAGGAGCATCGGGTCATCCTTCGGCGTTTTCTCGAAGATCTTGGTGAAGACCTCACTCACGATGGGAGCGGCTTTGCGGCCACCGCTGACGTCTTCGCCGGGACGGCCCTCATACACGACGGCAAAGCTGAACATCGGTTTCTGTGCTGGAAGGAAACCAGCAAACCACGCGAGATTCTGATCCTTGGCGATCCTCCACTGAGCCGTGCCGGTTTTGCCAGCGATCTGAGCATGCTTGATGTCCGCCGCGTGGCCGGTACCACCATCGCCAGAGACGACGGCCACCATGCCCTTCACGATGGCATCGCGATGGAGAGGATTGAGGTTGATGGTTTTGCGGGGTTTTGGCTCGTAGGCCATGACGAGGTTGTCCTGATAGTCCTGGACCTGTTTCACGAGGCGGGCCTGGGGAAGGTAGGTGCCATTGGCGATGCCTGCCATGGACTGGGCCACCTGCAAAGGCGTGGCGAGCACCATGCCCTGGCCGATGGAAATGTTCGCGAGGTCGCCCGACATGATTTTCGTGCCGCGACGCTGAATCATGATGCTATTCGTGGGCAGGAAACCTTCTCCCTCGATGAGCGGGATGCCGGTGCGCTCCCCAAAACCCAGGCGGGAGCACATGCCGGTGACGGAATCCGCACCCGCCTCAATCGAGGCGGCATAGAACCAAGTATTGCAGGAGTATTTGAGGGCGTTGACGACGTTGATGGAGCCGAAATCGTTCTTCGACCAGTTATGGAAGACGCGATTGCCGATCTCCATGGCGGGCGGGCAGGCGAAGTAGGTTTTGGCGTCCACTTTGCCACTGTCGAGAATGCCGAGAGCCGTGGCAGCTTTGAAGGTGGAAGCGGGCGGATACTCACCACGGAAGGCGCGGGCGATGAGCGGGAGCTTCGGATCTTTGAGCAGGGCCTCATACTTCGGCCCGGTGATGCCGGGGATGAACATGTTGAGATCGAAAAACGGATAGGAGGCCATCGCGAGGATGTCACCGGTCTGGATGTCCATGATGACCATCGCGCCGCCATTGCGAGCGTGCTCCTGCAGCGCCTGCTCAGCAAACATCTGGAAGCTGGAATCAATCGAGAGCACCACATTGCGCCCTGGAACGGGGTAACGGCGCACGTCCTCAGCCAAGCGCTTGCCATCAGGAGCGAAGAGCACGTTCACGATGCCGGGCTGGCCTTTTAAATCGCTATCAAAGGCTTTTTCGATGTCGGCACGGCCTTCCATTTCCTCAAAGATCTGATCGCCATCCACGATGGGGCCGAGAGGCAGTGGGCGGCTTTTCCCCGTGTAGCCGATGAGGTGGGAGGCCCGCTCGTTCTGCGGATAGTGCCGCATGTAGGAGCCCTGGAGCACGAGATTCGCGCCGAGGATGGGTTCCAGCTTCTTTTCCATGGAGGCGGTGATCTCCTCGTTGATGCCATCGGTGGAGGAAAAGACCATCGGCAGCCAACGGCGGTTTTTGTAATGCGCCAGGATACGATCATCAGGCACGGTCCAGGCCTTGCCGAGAGCCTGATTGGCCACACCAATGGTCTGCTTCGCGAAGGCGAGGATCTTTTCATCCGATGCGCCATCCATGAAAGGCATCACGAGAGCCAGGTAATTCACCACGCGGTTCTGCGCGTAAGGGACGCCGTTGCGGTCCACGATCTGACCACGAGGTGCGGGCACCTGGAGAGTGAGCGAGCGGGCTTCACGCTGCGTCTTCCACGAGGCGTCGAGATCGGTGGGCGGCGCGGGCTTGACGAGGGCATTCGGATTTGTGTCCTCGACTGGCTGCGCCTTCGGCACCTCCTGGGCCACGGCAGGCAGGCCAAAGGCACCCGCGAGGCAGAGCGGGATCAAAAAGCGGCGAAAAGTCATGGCGTGCATCATGGAGGAAAAACCATCGCCGTGCCAGCCTCAGCCAGTCCCAGCGATTCCTTCTCAATCATGCGACCGGGCGGCTTACGCGTCAAGAAAGGCTTCGGTGAGCGGGTGAGCGGGTGAGAGGGAAAATTCCATTGCGCAAACGAGGCCGCTTTGCTGGAATCACCTGCTTTTTCCAGCACCAACCTTTTCTCCCGATTCACACATGAGCTCCTCCACCTCCGGCAAAGCCGATATGAAACTCTTTTGGGCCTGTTTCATCGCCCTCGTCGCCACCTCCTTCATCTTCGGCGTCCGGGCGAACACCATCGGCGAGCTCCAGGACAGTTTTAACCTCTCCGAACAGCAGAAAGGGAACATCAACGGCGCAGGCATGTGGCCCTTCGCCATCTCGATCATCTTCTTCAGCCTTGTGATCGATTACATCGGCTACAAAACCGTCGCCTGCTTTGCCATCGCCTGCCATTCGATCTCCCTGGTGCTCACCCTGCGAGCCAGCGGCTATCAGGATTTCTACTGGAGCACGCTGCTGGTCGCCGTGGCGAATGGCACCGTGGAATCCTTCATCAACCCCGTCGTGGCGACGGTCTTTAGCAAAGAAAAATCGAAATGGCTGAACATCCTCCACGCCGGCTGGCCGGCCGGTCTGGCGCTCGGTGCCCTCTTCTGCGGTCTGCTGCCGGATACCAAGCTCTTCTTCGGAGCCGTGTGGCAATTCCGCTTCGCGCTTTGCTTCATCCCGGTAATCGTCTATGCGCTGCTCATCCTGCCGCGTGCTTTCCCCGTGAATGAGCGAGTGGCCTCCGGCGTGAGCTACCGCGACATGCTGCGGGAGGTCGGCGGCGTAGGCTTCTTCATCATGGGCACGCTGTCCTATTTTGCTCTGGTACAGATGATGGGCAAAGAGGCTTCCCTGAGCACCTCGCTCATCGTGGGTGCTGTCATCGGCATCGGTGCGGGCCTTTACACCGGCTCGCTGGGCAACTGGCTCTTCCTCGTCGTCCTCATCACCATCGGACCACTTGCCACCACGGAGCTCGGCACGGATGGCTGGATGCCCGAACTGCTCAAGCTGAGCGGCCCCAAGGACCTGCCCGCCTTTGCCACCTGGATCTTCGTCTATGTCTCCGTCATCATGACCGTGCTGCGCTTCTTTGCCGGTCCCATCGTGCATCGTTTCTCGCCCATCGGGCTGCTCGTCATCAGCGCCGTCATCGCCATCATCGGCCTCATGCTCCTTTCCAATGCCACCGGCTGGACGATCCTCGCCGCCGCCTCGGTTTACGCCCTCGGCAAGACCTTCCTGTGGTCCACCACGCTTGGTCTCACCTCCGAGCAGTTCCCCAAAGGCGGTGCCCTCACCCTCAATGGCGTCTCCGCCGTCGGCGTGCTCTTCCTCGGCGTGCTCGGCAGCCCCTACATCGGCTTCAAGCAGGATGGCGACCTCGAAAAACGCCTCAACAACCCCGAGCATGCCGCCCTTTATGCCACTGTGAAAGGCGAGCCAAAGCCCAGCCTCTTCGGTGCCAGCCCCACGCTCGATCAGGCCAAGATCAAAGCCCTGCCGGAAGCGCAGGCCAAGGAACTCGAAGAGGTGCAAGCCGCCAGCAAGCGCAGCGTCTTCACCACCATCGCCATTTTGCCCACCTTCATGCTCATCTGCTACCTCGGCCTCTTCTTCTACTTCCGCAGCCAAGGCGGCTACAAGCCCGTGGACCTCGCCGCAGGCCATTGATGCGCTTGTCGTTCGGCCTTCAGGCCGTGTTTGGACGCTCCCGGAACGGGCTGAAGCCCGAACTACGAACAGCTTTCCGAAGAGCGGGCTACGCGGCAGCTTCCTCGACGCTGATGCAGGAGCAGATGAGGTGGCGGTCGCCGTGGACGTTATCGATGCGGGACACCGGGGGCCAGTACTTGGAGTCTTTGACCCAGGCGAGCGGGAAGGCGGCGTGCTCACGGGTGTAGGCGTGGGTCCAATCGCTGGTCACGACGACCTCGGCAGTGTGCGGAGCGTGCTTCAAAGCATTGTCAGCGGCATCAAGACGTCCGTCCTCGATGGCGGCGATCTCGGCGTAGATGGATTCGAGAGCTTCGCAGAAGCGGTCGATCTCGGCTTTGCTTTCGCTCTCGGTGGGCTCGATCATGAGCGTGCCACCAACAGGCCAGCTCATGGTGGGAGCGTGATAGCCGAAGTCCATCAAACGCTTCGCCACATCCTCGACGGTGACTTTTTTGAAGTGACGGAGGTTGATGATGCATTCGTGAGCGACGAAGCCTTCACGGCCTTTGTAGAGCGTGGGGAAGCTCGACTGGAGTTTTTTGGCGATGTAGTTCGCATTGAGGATGGCGAGCTTGGTGGCATCGAGGACACGCGGGCCCATCATCGCGAGGTACATCCAGGAGATGGTGCAGATGCTGGCACTGCCCCACGGTGCGGAGCAGACGGTTCCCTTCCTGAGATCCGTCCAAGTGTGGTGGCCGGGCAAATGCGGGCGCAGATGCGCACCGACGCCGATGGGGCCGACTCCAGGGCCGCCACCGCCATGCGGGATGCAGAAGGTCTTGTGCAAATTGAGGTGGCAGACATCGGCACCGATAAGTCCCGGTGAGGTGAGGCCCACCTGGGCATTCATGTTCGCCCCATCCATGTACACCTGACCGCCAGCGTCATGCGTAAGGCGACAGATTTCGATGATGGACTCCTCAAAAACACCGTGCGTGGAAGGATAGGTGACCATCAAAGCGGCCACTTTGCCTTCATTCGCGGCGATTTTGGCCTTCAGGTCTTCGACGGAGATATTTCCCTGATCATCGCAGGTGACGGCGACGACTTTGAAGCCGCACATGACGGCGCTGGCGGGATTCGTGCCATGCGCGGAGGTGGGGATGAGGCAGACATCGCGGTGATGGTCGCCATGCGCTTCGTGGAAGCGCTTGATGGCGAGGAGTCCAGCGTACTCGCCCTGCGAGCCAGCATTGGGCTGGAGCGAGACGGCGTCGAAGCCCGTGCATTCAGCCAGCCATGCCTCGAGCTCGGCAAACATGCTGCGGTAACCTTCGCTCTGATCGGCGGGGGCATAAGGATGAAGATTGCCCACCTCTGGCCAGCTCAGCGGCATCATTTCAGCGGCCGCGTTGAGCTTCATCGTGCAGGAGCCGAGCGGGATCATGCTGCGATTGAGAGCCACGTCCTTGGCTTCGAGACGATGCAGATAGCGCATCATCTCGGTCTCGGAGTGGTACGAATTGAAAACGGGATGCGTGAGGATGGCTCCGCTGCGGTGGTGCAAAGCAGAGCAGTTCAGCGCATGGTCGTCATCGAGCACCGGGGCCTGTTTCGGCTTTGAAATGCCAAACGCGGTGAGGAGTTGGAGTAGCTCCTCCTCACGGACACGTTCATCGAGGGCCACGCTAACGGTGCGGGCGTCGATTTTGCGGAGGTTGATGCCGAACAGCAGGGCGCTCTTCAACACATCATCGGCGCTGCGCACGCGGACGGTGATCGTATCGAAGAAATCATCACTCATGACATCGCAGCCGCCTTGCATGAGTTCGCCAGCGAGCCACACAGCAGCCCCGTGGACAAGCTGGGCGATCTTTTTGAGCCCCTCGGGACCGTGGTAAACGGCATACATCGAGGCCATGACGGCCAGGAGCACCTGCGCGGTGCAGATGTTGCTCGTGGCTTTTTCGCGGCGGATGTGCTGCTCACGGGTTTGAAGACTCAAACGATAGGCTGGACGGCCTGAGGCATCTTTGGAAACACCAACGAGCCTGCCGGGCATTTTGCGCTTCAACGCGTCTTTCACTGCCATGAAGGCCGCGTGAGGTCCGCCAAAGCCGAGCGGCACGCCGAAGCGCTGGCTATTGCCCACGCAGATATCGACGCCGAACTCGCCCGGCGGCCGCAGCACGGTAAGAGCGAGTAAATCAGCGCTGACGACGAACAACGCGCCTGCCTCATGCGTCTCGCGAGCGAGATCCGCGTAGTCGTGGAGCACGCCCGTGGTATCTGGATACTGCGCGAGGACGGCAGCGAGGCCTTTCGCTCCATCGTGTTTCCACGCGAGCACATCGGCGACCTCGACACGGATGCCGAGCGCCTCCATGCGAGTCTTCACGACTTCGATGGCATGGGGGTGACATTTGTCCGAAACGATCACCCGCGAAGCAGCCGCCACATGCGCCACAGCCAAACCAAGCGCCTCAGCACAAGCGGTGCCTTCATCAAGCAGCGAGGCATTCGAGACATCGAGGCCGGTGAGATCGCAGATCATCGTCTGGAAGTTCAGCAGGGCTTCGAGACGGCCCTGGGCGATCTCCGCCTGATACGGCGTGTAGGCGGTGTACCAGCCGGGGTTCTCGAAGATGTTCCGCTGAATGACTGGCGGCGTGAAGGTGTCGTGAAAGCCGAGACCAATGAAGCTGCGCACGACTTTGTTGCGGCCCATGACCTGCTTGAGCCGGCGCAGTGCCTGCTCCTCGCTGAGCGGCGCAGGCAAATTCAGCGTCTCGCGGCTTCGAATGCGCTCCGGGACCACTTTCCCAACCAGTTCATCGAGCGATGCGCATCCGAGCGATTGCAGCATCGCCTGCGTTTCCGCAGGCGAGGGACCGATGTGGCGGCGGGAGAAGTTTGCGGGCATTTTTAGGGTTATGAATTCGTTTTTTCTTCGAGGGCGGCGAGCTTACGTTCGAGTTCGCGGACGCGTTCGATGATGTCGGGAATCTTGGCGGGCAGAGCGAGCATGCGGCGACCTTCGATGAGTGGCTTGGCAGGAAAGCCGGTGTAGGCTCCCGGCTCCGTGAGGCTTTTGGTGACGCCGGATTTGGCAAAGAGCATGACCTGGCTGGCGATTTCGAGATGCCCCGCCACGCCGACCTGGCCACCCATGGTGACATAATCTCCGAGACGCGTGCTGCCGGAGATACCGGTCTGCGAGACGATGATGCAATGTTTGCCGATGATGCAGTTGTGGCCAATTTGGACGAGGTTGTCGATCTTGGTGCCTTCACCGATCCAAGTGCGGCCAAAGCGGGCACGGTCGATGGTGGTGCATGCGCCGATTTCCACATCGTCATCGAGCTGCACGATGCCCACCTGATCGATTTTCAGGTGGCGGTCTTTGACGAGCTCATAGCCAAATCCATCCGCACCGATCACGCAGCCGCTGTGAACCATCACACGGTTACCGAGCAGGCAACGCTCATGGATGGTGACGTTCGGATGCAGCACGCAGTCCTCACCGATCCGCGTCCCATGCCCCACAAAAGCCCCGGCATGGATGACGGTACCATCACCGATGCGGACATCGTCCTCGATGACCGCGCAAGGACCGATGCAGACCTTCTGTGCATCGAAAACCGCTTTGGAAGAGACCGAGGCAGATGCATCGACACCTCGCATGCCTTCTCGAAGCGGTGGCCCGAAGTGCCTGATCACACTGGAAAAAGCCAGCGTGGGATTTTCCACGCGGATGAGAGCCAGCGTCTCTGGAATCTCCGTCAAAACACTCGAATCGAGCGCGATGAGGGCCGCCGAGGCTTGAGTCGTCTTCAAAGAAGGCAAGTAGCGAGGGTTCCCCAAAAAGGTAATCTCGCCTTGCTGGGCCTGATTGATCGAGTTGAGGCCTGTGATAGCCAACGAAGGCTCACCATGCACGATCTGCCCGCCGACGAGGTCGCTGAGGTGCTGGAGGGTGGTGCTCATGGAGATGATTGAATGACGGCAACAGGTTCAAAAAGAGCGAGGCACGCCGCAGGGGATGCAGGCGTGCCTCGGAAAACGACGCCCGCAGGACGGGCTGGAGATTATTTTTTCGTATCGCTGGCGGCAGGAGCAGCTCCAGCAGCGGGAGCGTTCTTGTTTAGCTCGACGACCACCTGGCTGGTGATGTCGGTGGCGGCCGTTTCCTTGACGAAGATGAGGATCGGCACGGTGGAGAGAGAGACGCCGGTCTTGTCGAAGACCATGTCGTAACCGTTTTTCAGAGCGTGGTCACGAACGACGGTGGAGATTTCTTCATAGAGCGTCTGACGGATTTTCATGTCCTCCTGCTTGAGCTGGCCAATGCGGCGTTCAGCGAACTCCTGCATCTCGGCTTCGAGAGCACGGGCCTCTTTCATCTTCTCATTGAGCTCGGCCACAGCCTTTTGGCGTTGGTCGGGCGTGAGGATGGTGTCACGCGCCTTTTTATCGAGCTGCTGCATGTCGCTGGTGAGCTTCTTGTAGGCATCCTGGCGCTCGCGCATTTCACCGGCGGCTTTGTTGTAGTTTCCCTTGTAGGTCTCAGCGGCCTCTTGGGTCTTGTGGAAGTCCTCAAAGGCCTTCTTCATATCAATGACGGCCATTTTGAGATCAGCGGCAGAAGAAAGGGCCGTGGAGAGGACGAGGGCGAGAGCAACTAGCGTGCGACGGTTCATGAGGTGGGGAATGGAGGCGGCGAAGTGAGGGAAAGGGGCCTTGAAGGCAAGTAAAACGTTCGTGACAACCCGATGGCAGGTTTAGAACTTGTAACCCATGTTGAACTGGAAGCGGCCAGAGTCGCCGGTGAAATTATCACCCTGCTGCGGGATGGCGTAGTCGATACGGATCGGTCCCATCGGCAGAAAGAGGCGGACGCCGATACCATAGTCCGAGTAGATGTCCCCGCCCACATCGAAAGAGCTGGCGCTCACCGAACCCACATCATAGAAGGCGGCGATACGGAATTTCTCGATCACTGGGAAGCTGACCTCCGCGGAACCGAAGATGGAGGTCTTGCCACCGAGAGGTTCGCCGATGGCATCTTTCGGACCAGCTTGGCGGAAATTGAAGCCACGCAGGTTGTTCGCACCACCGAGGAAGAGACGTTCATAGATCGGCACATTGTTGCCGCCCCAATTTTCCACCGTTGAAAAGGCACCTTCAAAGGAAAGGATCGTATCACCGGGCAAGTTGAAATACTGCTGACCAGCCGCATTGATGCCGTAGATTTGAGCATCACCGCCGAGACCGGATATCAGACCGCCCAGTTCGACCTTGTGGCCGCCACGCGTGATGTAGATGCTATCACGGGTGTCATGCACCCAGCGTCCGTCGATCTTACTTTGAATAAAGGAACCTTCTTCAGCACGAATTTGGGCCGAGGCTAGGGAATCAAGATTATCGATGGAGACCTGCTGCAAGGTGTACGTGCCTTCCCAGTAGGCGTGCTCGCCCATGCGCTTACGCAGACCGACGGAAGCGCCAACGTTAGTCTGGTCAAAGCGATCGGAGATAAAGAACATGTTCCGGTAGAAGATATCCACGGTGAGAGCCAGCGGCTGGTCACGGAACCATGGCTCGGTCCAAGTGAGACTAAAGTCACGACGAAGGAGACCCACGCGAGCGTTGGCATTGAAGCGCTGACCGGCTCCGCGGAAGTCACTCCAGTCACGAATATCGAAGTTCGTCTGCGTGACGCCCACAAAGGCGGAGAGACTGTCGATGGAACTGAAACCCGCACCGAAATTCACCGTGCCGGTGGACTGTTCGGTCACGTTGATGTCGATGTCTTTACGGTCTGGCATCGAAGTGGGGTTCGTGCGAACGTCCACGGAGCTAAAGTAGTTAAGCTGCTCCAGGCGGGTTCGGCTGGTGTTGAGCTTCACAGTGTTGAGTTCCTCACCAGGAGCCACGATGATTTCACGACGAATCACTTTGTCCTCGGTGGCATTGTTACCGGCGATATTGATGCGGTTGACGAAGAACTTCGTGCCTTCGGTAACTCCATAAACGACCTTCACGCGGCCTGCTCCAGCATTGAGGATGGTGGTATCTACCCGGGCATCGGCATAGCCACGGGAACCGTAATACTCCTGAATCATCTTTTCATCGGCACGCACATCGCTGCCAGAATAAGTGAAGTTTGGCTCAACGCTGATGCCGGGGATGAGTTCCTCAGTGGTGAAGACGGTGTTCCCCTGCACCTGGACGGAATCCACATCGTATTTTTCGCCTTCTACGCAGACGAAGATGATATCCACCGACTTGCTGCCTACCGGCTCGCGGCGCACTTCGACAACCTTGGCATACACATGGCCGTGGTCCTGCATGGCCTGCTCTACGGTGCGCACATCTTCCTGAAGCTCCTGATTGTTAAGCTTGCCAGCCTTGCCCCAGATGCGCCAGAAGGTCTTCTCCTTCGATTTCAGCTTCGCTTTGACGGTGCGGCCCTTCACACAGGTGAGGCCTTCAAAACGGATGTCGTGGATCAGGCCACGAGCACCTTCATCGATCTTGAAAACCACGGCCGTGAAGCCCTCACGGCTCGATGGGGTGCTCTCGTAGCTCACGGCCACGTCGGCATAGCCCTTCTTCTCATACATTTCGCGAATATCCGTTTGAGCTGAGGCCAGCTTGATCTCGTCCACGGGATCCCCCACCTTCACCTTGATCTCACGGCGGAGCTTATCGGCATCAAAGACGGTGTTTCCCATGAAATGGATGTCGCCGATGGCACCGCGACCCGTGATGGCTACCACGACGCGGACGCCGCCGGCTACGTTTTGGGCTTGGATATCGAGGTTCTCGACGGCTCCTGTGGCATAAAGGGTACGGATGTCACGTTCCACCGTTTCATCGAGAAAGGGCTGGCCTACGCGGGTAGCCATCTGGCTCTTCACGCGAGCCTCATCCATCGTCGCAGCACCTTTGAAGACCACCTGCACGTCACGCACGATTGGGGCGTTTGTCGGGTTTTGACGGATGCCCAGATCCTGAGCGGCCACTGGAGTGATGGAGACGGTAGAAAGACCGGCCACAAGCAAACACCCGATGGTAAGACGAGGAAGACAGAAGAGCGAATGAAGCATGACGAAGGACAAAAAGTTCGGGAGAAGAAAAAACGGGAGAACCAACCCAACAATTGAAAAGTAAGGCAGCCAGTAATGCTTTCCCGCCCCCTTCGCGTCAAGATGTAAGTTCATCGTGAGGACGAACCGCAAGAGATGGTGGCAGCCCCATTACGGAAGCATGCCAATCCATCCACCTCAATCAGCTCACCAAATGCACCTGCGGGAAGGGCACCACGAACTGCCCTCCACGAGCGAGGAACTCTTTTTCCCGCGTCTTGAACTCTGGCATGAAATGCCAGGGCAAAACAAGGTAGTAGTCCGGCTTCGCAGCACGAGATTCGTCTTCGGAGATGATCTTCACTCGGCTGCCGATGGTGAAGCTGCCCCACTTGCGCGGGTTACGGTCGGCGATGGCTGGGAGGATGTCGCCATTGATGCCACAGTATTGGAGGGTGGTATTCCCCTTCGTAGAGGCACCGTAGCCGTGAACGAGCTTGCCCTCTGCCTTGGCCTTTTTCAGGAAGGCCTGGAGCTCGTTTTTGATGCGGCGAATATTGGCGCGGAACTCCGCGTAGGGCGTGTCGGTATCGAGAGCGAGTTCGAACTCGCTCACGCGCAGCTCCTGCACGCGAATGGCGGCCTCGCGGGAGGGTTTGACACGGCCCTGATGAGCCACGCACAGGCGGAAGCTGCCGCCATTCACGTCGTTGAGATGCACATCGACGACTTCCAAGCCGCATTCGCCAAACAAACGCTCCAAAACGGCCAGCGAGTAGTATTCAAGATGCTCGTGGCAGATGGTGTCAAAGCTGTTCACGGCCAGCATGGAGGGCAGATAGCTCTGCTCGAGGATCCAGATGCCGTCGTCCGCGAGCACACTGGCGATGTCCTCCACGAAGGCGCGGGGGCTTTCGAGGTCATAAAACATCGAGATACTCGTCACGACACGTGCTTTTTCCTGCGGATGCACGCGGCGGAAGGCATCGGCGGAGTAGAAATCGTTCACGACCTCGAAACCACGCTCACGGGCCTTGAGGGCCACGTCAGATGGGTCGATGCCGATGTGACGGAGGCCTTGCGTTTGGTAGCTGGCGAGCAGCGTCCCGTCGTTGCAGCCGATGTCGAGCACGATGTCCCCTGGGTTGAGCTTCACCGTCTCCTCGGCGAGGGCGGAGATGCCAGCGAGGTTGTCCCGCATGGATTGGTTGATGCCGGACTCGTAGTAGTAGCGGTGATACAAGACTTTCGGCGGCACGCTGTGGCGCATCTGCACGAGGCCACAGGCGTTTTCATCAAGAGCGGGGTCGCAGCGGACGAGGTCGAGCGGGATCTGGCGCTTGATGGTGCCACTGCCGTCTTCACTGACGATGAGGCCGCCGATGTATTGATCCCCGAGGGCGATCACATCGGTGAAACTGCGGCAGCCACAGATGCGGCAGGTGGTACGGGTGGTCAGGAGCGGTCGGTAAGCAGGCGAGGCCATCCTTTGAAATGGCATCCCGTGCCTACCTTGTCCAGCCAGAAGGCAGGATTAACTTCCCTCCAGGATCACTTGGGCCATCGCATGCTCCTTGATGTGCGAGAGCGAGAGATGCGCCCGGAGGCCCGAGGTGAGCTTGGCGGCATTTTGATGGAAAAGAAGGCCGGGGCGGCCGGATTCGGCACGAGTGACCTCGATGTCCGTCCAGTTCACCCCGGCCTCGGACCACAAACCAGTGCCGAGAGCCTTCGCAGCGGCTTCTTTGGCGGCAAAACGAGCGGCGTAATGCATCGCCGGATCGGCGCAGGCATCGCAGTAGGCGATCTCGCCTGCGGTGAAGGTGCGCTGCTTGAAGCGCTCGGCATGCCGCTCCAGCAGCTCACGGATGCGAGCCACCTCGACGAGGTCGATGCCAGTGCCGGTGATCATTTCGCAGGATAGGTAGCCATGACGGCGAGCATTTCCTTCACCGCCGCTTCGAGACCGATGAAAATAGCTCGCGAGACGATGTGGTGACCAATATTCAACTCCACCAGGTGCGGCACGGGCCACAGGTCCGGCAGATTCGAGGTGGTCAAACCGTGACCGGCATTGATTTGAAGGCCTAGGGACTTTCCGAGCGCTGCGGCAGCCTGGAGACGCGCCACCTCCGAGGCACGCTCGACCCCGACGTGGTTCGCGAAGGTGCCCGTGTGCAGCTCAATCATACTGGCACCGATCTCCGCACTTGCCAGCACCTGAGCCGGATCTGGGTCGATGAACATGCTGACGCGGGTTCCATTGGCTTCGAGAGCGCGTACCGTGGTCTTGAGGGCTTCTCGCTGCCCTGCCACATCCAGCCCGCCTTCGGTGGTGACCTCTTCGCGGTTCTCCGGCACCATGCAGACGAAGTCAGGCTTTGCTTTCAAGGCGATCTCGAGAATCTCGGCAGTATTGCCCATCTCGAGGTTCATCTTCGTTTGGATCTCCTGACGCAGTAAAAACACATCCGCGTCCTGGATGTGACGGCGATCCGCCCGCAGGTGGATGGTGATCGAATGCGCCCCGGCCTGCTCGGCGAGCAAGGCGGCGGCAAGCACGGAGGGCTCCGCGTTCGGCGATTCGAGCATCTGCCGGTAACGGGCCTGACGCAGGGTGACGACGTGATCAACATTCACGCCCAGAAGGAGGTTGGATGGCATGGGAGCCGCTCATTTAGCGCATCGCGCCGAACTTGACGGAAAATTTTCAGGCAAAATGTAACGTTCGCCCCAAGAATCCGAATGCACTAAACGTCCTCGCGTCACAGCGTGCTCTCGATCCCCACCTCAGAAACCTCCCGATCATGAAATCCCTCTTCATCACCCTCCTTGTCCTCGGCGGAGCCTTTGCAGCCTACGATTATTTCCTCGCTCCCCCCGGCTCAAAGATCATCTTCACGGAGCTAAATCCGCCACCTAAACCCACAACCATCGTCGAGGCTGCGCCTGAAACCGAAAAGCCAGCTGAGGCCCCGCCACCCGCCCCCGAACCGGAGACCCCGAAGCCCGTCGAAGCCCCCAAAATGGTCGAAACCGCTCCCGCTGCCCCTGCGGCCCCAAAAGCCGGCTCCATTGAGGCTTTGACGAATAACTGGGCGAACATCCCGCCCACCGCCTTCCCCCGCGAAGTCACTCTTTTGAAGGATGCCGAGTTCAAAATGGCCGTCGGCGGCTCCAAAGTCACCGCCGGGCGCAAAGTCCAGGCCATCGCCTTCAAGCAAGGTATGCTCGCCCTGATCCCCTCAGCAGGTTCCCCAGCCAAAGCCATCGTCTCCATCGACGATACCGATCTCAAGCAAGTGCTCACCGGCATCTACGAGAAGTGGAAAGTGGCCCGCGCCGAATATCTCAGCAAAAACGCCGCGCAGCGACAGGAGGTAGCCTCCGCCGTACGTGCCGAAAGCAGCACCGCGAACAACAACCGCGCCGAGGCAGACGAGACAGGCAAACCCATCCGCAGTGATGACCGCAGCTACCCGCTGCTGCTTTCCAGCATCCGCCGCGGCCAGGTGACGGACATCAAACCGGATAAGATCATCTCCTGGGGCGAGCCAAATCCCACCAAGGTCCAGGGCAAGGACGGCTGGGCCATCAAGGTCGAGTATCAGGCCGAAACCATCTTCGGCCTCCAAGCCGTGGAAGTTCAGGCCCTCGTCGTCAACGGCCGTGTACAGGGCTGGTTTTATACCGGCAGCGGCGAAGAAGTGCCGTAACAAGCCGCTCAGAGCGAGAGCGTCGGCGCATCAATCAGGGAATAAACCTCGACGGGATCCGGCTGACCTTTGACGGGGTGGATACCGGCGTTTTGAAAGAGGCTGAGGCCCTCCGCCCAGCCTTCGAGGAAGGGGGCACCTGCGAGCACGGGGACCTGGAGCTTCCGGGTGAGGCTCTCGATACGGAAGGTGACATTCACCGCCTCGCCGACGGCGGTGGTCATGCCACGGCCCATGGCTCCGAGAGCCACATCACCAATGTGCAGGCCGATGTGGCAAAAGACTTCGAGATTCATGTTTTCCTTGAGCCACTTGCGCTTCGGCGAGTTGGCGGCCTCGGCAGCACTCAGGATTTTGGCGGCCTCGGTGGCCTTTGCCCGAATGTCCGGCGCATCGCCATGCCAGTAGGCAAAGACGCCATCGCCGATGAATTTGTCGATCACGGCCCCACGGCTTTTCAGCACCAGCTCGCACTGCGCATACCATTCACGCAGCATGGCGGCCACTTCCTCGGCACTGAGCTGGGCGGAGATGGCCGTGAAATTTCTCAAATCACCCACGAGCAGTGTGGCCTTCACCGTCTTCACCGGAAGGGCGATCGTGTGCAGCGCCTGAGTGGAGGAGGCTACCGTGAAGCCGCTGCCGCCTTCCTCGTCGTTGTCGAAAACAAAACTGCTCGTGCCGAATTGCACGCGGTCACCATGACGCAGGGCTCGGGCGGTGCTCACCGCCACGTCGTTCACAAAGCTGCCATTGGCACTGCCTAGATCGGAAATCCAGAACAGCGAGCCATCCCGGCGGATGGTGGCGTGCTGGCGTGACACACCGCCGTCCAGCAGCCGGATGGTCGAATCCGGGCTGCGTCCGATCATGTTGTAGTCCTCGAGAGCGATCTCGAGTTCCTTCTCCAGTGAAGTTAGTTTAGCAGGCATGGGCGGGGTGAATTACGCGGTATCCTTCAAGCAACTCGCACGCCGGAAGTCAAGCCCCCTCCCATTCATTTTGGAGAGCAGCCTCGAAACAAAGCTCAAATTGCACCCTCGCATCTCCCACGGCAGGATCTGCCAATGCCTTTGCGCCTCTTTTTCGCCTTGATCGCCCTTTCCGGCCTGCTGCGCGCCCACAACGTGCCCAGCATGACCATCGAAACGCGTTTCAAACAGAACGGAAACTTCGATCTCACGATCAATTTCGATCCCCGCACCTTTCTGGCCGCTGATCCACGCACGCTCCCGCCCGTGGCCGGCTCCTGGTTTTCTGATCAATCCCCCGAGCAAGCCGCCGCCACCCTCGAAAAAGCCCGCGATTACCTCCGCCAATCCGTGGGCTTCATTTTCAATGGTCGTCCCATCCCGCTGCCCGAACTCACCCTCCAGCCCATCGACGGCGCGGACAACACCCCGCTCAAGCCGGATACGCAGGAACTTCACCTGCTCGCTAAATGCGCCGCTCCCGTGCCGGATGGAGCCACCGAGTTCCAAATCGCCTTCGCCAAAGCCGCCGCCATCGACCTCATCCTACTCAACGCCCTCGCAAGTGCCGCCGAGCGTCGCCCCCAGGTACTCTTCCCCGGCGAAACGAGCCGCCCCTTCGTCTTCCGCCCCGCCCCGCCACCTCCGCCCGTAGCCGCCGCCGCTCCCGAACGCTCCACGACCTCCATCATCCTCTTCTTCATCACCGCCACCGCCGTCTTCATCGGCTGGCGATTGCTCAGTAAATACCGCCACTTTCACCGAGGCCATAAAAAGCCGAGGAATCGAAAACCTGAGTAAAGATGCCGGTTTGACACCTCGTCACCCGGAAGGCATCGTGGGCGGCATGCCCCCTACCAAGACCACCTCCACGCCGCCCTCGAGTGGCTCCGGCGAATGGACGCCGGAGCGGGTGGAACGCATGCGCAGGCAGGATCAGGCGAGTTCGCGAATCCGTCGTCAATTCGGCCAGATCGTGACGGGGCCAGATCACTGGAGGCGTTCGCTCGCCAATGTGGCTGCATCCTCGGCTACGGTTGGCTGATCTCGCTTGATCAGCGAGATGGTGGCCAGCAACACGAGACTTATGTCGATCTGAATGCCCCTTCGTGGCGCATCAAGATCACCGGCCCCAATTTAGTTCTCATCAGTGGACGGCGGCGCATCCCAGAGATCACCGCGCTCGAATACCTTCAAAGCTGCCACCTCGCGAACCTCGTCTTTGGCGATCACATCGAGTTCCTTGGCGTCATTCCCACCGAGGAAGGTCCGCGCCTCGTCATCCGCCAGCCGGAAGTCGAGGCCGCCGATGTCGAAAATCCACATCCGATGAAGCCCGCCATCAATCGCTGGCTCCGCAGCGTCGGCTTTGAATACGACGAAGGTGCCTGAACACGCGAAAGCGATCTCGTGGTCGTCTCCGATGAGCATGAGGGCAATTTCATCCTCGCAGAGGAAGGCATCCGCCCCATCGACCTCCATCTCAGCCGCCTCGCCTGGGCCAGCGGCGAAGTCATTCCATGGGAGCAAAATCCAGCCAATCCGCACCGGGCTTCCGCCTTGTGAAAAACTCCTGCTATCCCTCCCCGCCGTACTCGCTAAAACTGGCAGACCCGCCCGAAAATTCGTCCTTCGGATTTCGTCATTCGTCTTTCCCCTCATGTCTTCCTCCTTCGTTCATCTCCATCTGCACTCCGAATACTCGCTGCTCGACGGCGCGGTGCGGATCGAGCAGCTGATGAAGCAGGCGCAGAAGTTCGGCATGCCGGCCGTGGGCCTCACCGATCACGGGAACCTCTTTGGAGCCATCGACTTTTACATGGCGGCGGCCAAAACGAAGCCCAAGCTCAAAAAGGGCGAAGAAGCCACGCCGGAGCAGCTCGCCAAAATCGTGAAGCCCATCCTCGGCTGCGAGATCTACCTCGCGCCAGGCTCCATGCACGAGAAGCAAGAGGTGCCAGGCCGCAAACGAGCTTCCCACCTCACCCTGCTGGCCGCCACGAACGAGGGCTTCGACAATCTGAGCAAACTCGTCACCAAAGGCCACCTCGACGGCCAATGGTACAAGCCCCGCGTCGATAAAGACGTGCTCCGCGAGCATTCAAAGGGCATCATCTGCCTCAGCGGCTGCATCAATGGCGAAATCAATGAGTTCCTGCTCTCCGACCGCAAGGACGAGGCGGAAAGGAGCCTCCAGGACTTCCGCGACATCTACGGACCGGAGAATTTTTTCCTCGAAATCCAGGATCACAACACCGAGGCGCAGCGCAAAAGCGCCCGTCAGATGATCGAATGGGGCAAGCAATATGGCCTGCGCACCGTCGCCACCAATGACGTGCACTTTTTGAACCGCGAGGACCATGAGTCGCACGACATCATGATCTGCATCGGCACCGGAGCCAGCATCTACGACCAGAGTCGCATGACCTACTCTCCGGAGGTCTATTTCAAAAGTGCGGAAGAGATGCGTGCCCTCTTCGCCGAGGTGCCGGATGCCTGCGATGCCACGCTCGATATCGCCGAGCGCTGCGAGGTGAAAATCCATCTCGATTCCACCTCCATCGACCGCTATCCGCAGTATCCCATGCCCGATGGTGGCGACCGCGCCGAATACCTGCGCCGCCTCACCCTGGAAGGCCTGGAGCGCCGCTACGGCCGCGACCGCGCATTGAATGACGAGGCGCTGCATCAGCGCATGGAGGTGGAGCTGGCCTTGCTCAATGAAAAGAACTTCACCAGCTACTTCCTCATCGTCTGGGACTTCATCAACTGGGCACGCGAGCACGACATCCCCGTCGGCCCCGGTCGTGGTTCCGCTGCTGGATCACTCGTCGCCTTCTGCCTCGGCATCACGGACATCGATCCGCTGCGCTTTGAGCTCGTGTTCGAGCGATTCCTCAATCCTGAGCGTGTGTCGCCTCCCGATATCGACATCGACTTCTGCCAGACACGCCGCCCGGAGGTCATCCAATACGTCCGCGAAAAATACGGCGACCTCAGCGTCTGCCACATCATCACCTTTGGCACCATGGGCGCCAAATCCGTCATCCGCGATGTCGGCCGCGTGCTCGGCTGGAGCTATGGCGATAGCGATGCGCTATCGAAGATGATCCCGAACGAGCTCAACATCGACCTCGAAGAGTCGGTGAAGAAAAACCCCGAGCTCGCCGCGAAACTCGAAGCCGATGGCAATGCGCAGGAGCTTTGGCGTCACGCCACCTTCCTCGAAGGCCTTACACGCGGCACCGGCGTCCACGCCGCTGGCGTCGTCATCGGAGATCGCAGGCTCGACAACTTCATCGCCCTCACGCGAGACAAGGAAGAAGCCATCCTCTCGCAATACGCGATGAAGCCGCTCACCGAGCTGGGCATGCTCAAGATGGACTTCCTCGGCCTCAAAACGCTGACGGTCATCCACGAGGCCGAGTACTGGATCAGCAAACGCATCTATGGGTTCAAAGTGTCCGAAGCGCCGCTCGACGACCTCAAGACCTTCGAAATCATCAAGCGTGGCGAAACCGTCGCCGTCTTCCAGATGGAATCTGGCGGCATGGTGAATACCTGCAAACAGCTCGGGCCGGACACCATCGAGGAAATCATCGCTATTCTCGCCCTGTATCGTCCGGGGCCGATGCAGTTCATTCCCGACTACATCAAACGCAAAAAGGGCGAAGAGAAGGTCGAATACCCACATCCGCTGCTCGAAAAGATCGCCAAGGAGACCTACGGCATCTTGGTTTATCAGGAGCAGGTCATGCAGGCCGCGAACGTGCTCGCGGGCTTCTCCCTCGGCGGCGCTGACATGCTGCGCCGCGCCATGGGTAAGAAGGACGCCGCCGAAATGGCCCGCCAGCGACTCATCTTCGTCGAAGGCTGCCTCAAAACGAACGGCATCGCCGAAAAGCAGGCCAACGCCGTCTTCGACTTGCTCGAAAAATTCGCCCAATACGGCTTCAACAAGTCGCACTCCGCCGCTTACGGGATCGTCACCTACCGCACGGCGTATTTGAAGGCCAATTTCCCCGTCGAATTCATGGCGGGCGTGCTCAGCTACGAAATCAGCAATCCCGACAAGATCGCCAATTTCGTCAGCGAGTGCTTCGAAATGGGCATCAAGGTGCTGCCGCCGGACATCAACAAGTCTGCACTGAAGTTCGCCCCCGAACGTTTCGAAACCGATGGCATCCATCCCAACGCCATTCGTTACGGCCTCAGCGCCGTCAAAAACGTCGGCGAAGGGGCGATGGAAGCCGCGATCGCCGAACGGGAGAAAAACGGCCCCTTCACCAGCCTCGAAGATTTCGCCGCCCGGCTCGACAACCGCGCCGTGAACAAAAAGCTCATGGAAGCGCTGGTGAAAGCGGGAGCCTTCGACTTCACCGGCGAGCTTCGCGCCGTCATGTTTGCCAAACTGGAGCAGGTCCTCGCTTCGGCGGCCTCCATGCAAAAAGACAAAAAGGCAGGCCAGGGTGGCCTCTTTGACGATTTCGACCTCGGGAAACCCAAAGCGAAGAAAAACGAGGCTTCGGTTCCCTCACTCGTCTGGACCACCGATGAAGTCCTCGCTTTTGAAAAGGAGCTTTTGGGCTTCTACGTCAGCGGTCACCCGCTCGACAGCTACCGCGGCCATTTCGACAGCGTCAAGCTCACCAAGATCGCCGCCATCGAGGAGATCGATACGAAGGAAAAAGCCTCCACGATCACCATCGCCGGCATTTTGAGCCAGCTCGAGGTGCGCTACTCCAAAAAAGACAATCGCCCCTTCGCTACCTTCAAGGTGGAAGACTTCACCGGCGTGCAGGAAATGATGTGCTGGAGCGACGACTACGAAAAGCTCAAGGAAGTGCTCGCCAACGGTGCAGTCATGGCTTTTCGCGTCCGCGTCAGCAAGGATCAAAAGACCGATGGCAACCGCGTCACCTGCAACAACGCCTCCATCCTCAAACCCAAAGCCGCCAAACCCCGCCACGCTGGCGATCCTGATCCTTCTCTACCGCCTCCACCCAAGCCCCCTGCCCCGCCCAAACCCATCGTGTTGAAGCTCAACACCCGCCAGCACGATGAAACCGACCTCGAACGCATCCAGGAAGTTCTCGCCCAGTTTCCCGGCACGCTGCCCGTCTTCCTCGAAATCTCCCAAAACGGCCACAAAGCCCGCCTCGAACTCGATCCATCTTTCCACGTCACCCCAGGCCCCGATTTGCGCCGTGCGCTGACTGTTTGGACGTGACCCTTCTTCTCATGAAAATCATCTTCGCCACCCTGCTTGCCTTCACGCTTGTTGCTTCCGCTCGTGACAAGACGCTCGACATTTACTGGATCGATTCCGAAGGCGGTGGCTCGACGCTGATGGTCACGCCAGCGGGTGAATCGGTGCTCGTGGATACGGGCAATCCAGGCGGGCGTGATCCACAGCGCATTCATCGCGTGGCTACAGAGATGGCAGGCCTGAAAAGCATCGACCACGTCGTCATCACGCACTTTCATGGCGACCACTTCGGCGGCCTGGCGGAACTCGCCGCGCTGCTGCCCATCGGAGCGATCTATGACAAAGGCGTTCCGGAAGGCAGTCCCGATGGCAAGCCGCAGGATGCCCGATGGGCTTTGATGAAGCGTCCCTATCTCGATGCCAAGGCAGGCCGCCGCGTGACGCTGGCCGCAGGCGATGAAGTGCCGCTCAAGCAAGCTGAAGGCAGCCCGAAGATCGTTTTGCGCTGCCTCGGAGCGAATCAGACATTCATCTCGCCACCCGCTGGCGCTCCCGCGAACCCATTGAACGGCTCCGTGCCGCCCAAAGCACCTGATCCTACCGACAACGCCAACAGCGTCGTGCTGCTGCTGGAGTTCGGCGGCTTCCGTTTCTTCGATGGCGGCGATCTGAGCTGGAATGTGGAGGAGAAGGTCGTCTCGCCGGTCAATCTCGTCGGCAGTGTAGACCTTTATCAGGTGAACCACCATGGCCTCGACGTGAGCAACAACCCCATCCTCATCCGCAGCCTCGAACCCACCGTCTCCGTGATGAACAACGGACCCAAAAAGGGCACCAGCAAGTCCGCCATGGACGCCTTGAAATCGACCCCGACGGTTCAGGCGATGTATCAGGTGCATGAAAACATCCGCGAGGATGCCGAGAACACCGCCGACAAGACCATGATCGCCAACCACGGCGACCTCGGCGAGGGCTGTGCGGCCCATCCGGTGCATTGCATCGTCGCCGCCGATGCCAAGAGCTACACCCTCGAAGTGCCGTCACAGAAGCATTCGCGCACGTTTCAGACGCGGGTGAGATAGTCGGCGGCATGCGGGCGTTATTTGCGCCGCATGAAACGACTTCTTCTCAGCCTGCTCCTCACCACCTCCGCTTGGTCACAAAATGCCGCTTTGAAGGCCGGAGCGGCCGCAGTGGACATCACGCCTCAAGTTTTCCCGCTCAACATGCCCGGCGGCTTCAGCGCCAACCTGGCGGAGAAAGCCCACGATCCACTCCACTCGCGGGCGCTGGTGCTTTCGGACGGTCAGACGACCCTCGCCATGGTCGTCGTGGATAATCTCGGAGCAGGGCCTGATGTGCTCGATGAGGTCAAAAGCCTCGCCGCAGGCAAAACAGGCATTCCGACCGAAAAGATGCTCATTTGCTCCACGCACACGCACAGCGGCTCCAGCCTCAACACCCGCACGGAGGCCGCCGCGGCCTACCGAAAGCTCTTTGTCGAAGGCGTGGCGGATTCCATCGTGCAGGCCCATGCCGCGTTGAAGCCCGCCAGCATTGGCGCGGCCGCCCATCCGCTGCCGGACGAGGTTTTCAACCGCCGCTGGCACCTGAAGCCGGGCCAGATGCCGCTGAATCCGTTTGGAAAGCTCGACGCCGTCAAAATGAACCCTGGCACCAGTCCCGACGTGCTCGACCATCCCGCAGGCCCCACCGATCCAGACATCACGGTAATCTCCGTGCAGGATACAAAGCGCATGCAGATGGCCATCTTCGCGAATTACTCCCTGCACTACGTCGGCGGAGCACCCGCAGGCGAAATTTCAGCGGATTACTACGGCGAGTATGCCCGGCTGATGCCCTCGCGCTTGCGAAGCAATAGCAAGGTGGTCGCCATGATGTCGAATGGCACCTCGGGTGACATCAACAACATCCCCTTCACCGTCACCCGCCCTCCACGCGAGCCCTTTGAGCAGATCCGCATCGTGGCGCAAAAGGCCGCCGACGCGACGTGGTTCGCCATGAAGAAGATCGGCAAGCATCGCGCCGATGCACCGCTCGGCATGCTGCAGCGGGAGGTGACCTTGAAGTATCGCCGCCCTTCCGACGAGGAGGTGCAGGCCGCGAAGACGGTGCGTGCGTTGAAGGACAAGGCGGAGATCGAGAAGCTGCCACGTCTGGCACAAAACTACGCTGGTAGCGTCATCAGCGCCGCCGAGCGGCCGGAGGAAAGCATCACCGTGAAGATTCAGGCCATCCGCATCGGTGACATCGCCGTGTGCGCCATCCCTTTCGAGACCTTTGTCGAGATCGGCCTCGATCTCAAAAAGCGCAGTCCCCTGCCGCAGACCATGGTCATCGGCCTCGCCAATGGCCGCCACGGCTACCTCCCTACCCCCGAGCAACACCGCCTCGGCGGCTACGAAACCTGGATCGGCACCAACGTGGTGCAGGAAGACGCCAGCGTCATCCTCACCACGCAACTCCTTGAGATGCTGGCGGAGTTGAAGAAGGCCCCGTGAGGCTTGACGGGCTGCTTTCCTGCCCGTAACCAGCGCCATGACCGACGCTGAAATCCAGTCTGCCATTCTCGATATGGGCCGCCGCGCCCGCGCTGCCTCGCGGGCGCTTGTGAACCTCACGAGCGACCAGAAAAACGCCATCCTGCATGCGATGGCGGATGAGATCATGACACGGCAGGACGCCATCCTCGCGGCGAATTCGCTCGATTTGGGCCGGGCGGAACAAAACGGCCTCTCGAAGGCCATGATTGATCGCCTCACGCTCGATCCGAAGCGCCTCAAAGCCGTCGCCGATGCCGTTCGCGAAGTCGCGACGCTGCCAGATCCCGTCGGTGAGCTTTTGACCGAGTGGACGCGTCCGAACGGCCTGCACATCCGAAAGCTGCGCGTGCCCATTGGCGTGATCGGCATCATCTTCGAGTCGCGGCCGAATGTGACCACGGATGCGGCCTCGCTGTGCTTCAAGACGAGCAATGCCACCATCCTCCGCGGCGGCTCGGAAGCCATCGACAGCAATCGCGCCCTCGCTGCCGCCCTCCAGGCCGGAGGTGAGCGTGCCGGACTGCCTGCCGATAGTATCCAGCTCATCCCGTTCACGGATCGCAGTAGCGTGGAGCACATGGCACGAATGGATCAATTCATCGACCTCATCATTCCTCGCGGAGGCAAAGGCCTCATCGAGAAGGTCGTGTCCACCGCCCGCATGCCGGTGATCAAGCACTACGACGGCGTCTGCCACGTCTATGTGCATGCCGATGCCGATTTCGACATGGCGGCGAACATCATCGTGAACTCGAAGTGCCAGAAGCCCGGCGTGTGCAACGCTCTGGAGACCATCCTCGTGCACCGCGATGCCGCAGCAGCCTTTTATCCCCTCGTCGGCAAACGTCTCGCCGAAGCCAAGGTGGAGGTGCGTGGGGATGAGGAGGCCCTCGCGCATCTCGGCGTGCCTGCCCAAGCGGCCACGGAGGAGGATTGGAGCACCGAGTATCTCGACCTCATCCTCTCCGCGAAGACCGTTTCCGGTCTCGACGAGGCCATCGCGCACATCAATCACTACGGCAGCCATCACACGGACAGCATCATCACCCGCGATGCCAATGCCGCCGCCCGCTTCCAACATGAGGTGGACAGTGCCGTGGTGCTCCACAACGCCAGCACCCGTTTCAATGATGGCGGCGAGTTCGGCTTCGGCGCCGAGATCGGCATTTCCACCGATAAACTCCACGCCCGCGGCCCCATGGGCCTCGCGGAGCTTTGCAGCTACAAATATCTCATCGCTGGAGACGGGCAGTTGAGAGGCTGAATGATGCTAGGAGAGCGGTGAATCCTGCCTGCTCGAAGTGATGATCGCCAGTCAGCGCCTCAATCAGGCCCTCATCAGCCATCACAAGGAAGGAAATGCAATCGGTGAGGGACCAGCCCTTATCGGGTCTTTCTACGTAAAGGGTGAGTCCGCGTTGAAACAGCGTTTCCGAAGCCGGAACGACGCTGGTTTCCGCCGCCGCATCGAGATCTCGCATGAAGTCGGCACATCGCGTGCGTGCTTTGGAGGTGGAAAGCATGTTCGCCACTTCCATGAGCACCCAGCGGGTGGTAATGATACCGATGATGCTCTCGTCCGTGCATACCTCCAGCGCCTTTTGATGACCTGCGTCGTTCGGATCGAGCAGGGCGATGTAAAACCAAGCATCGGCAAACACGCGGCGCATCACGGTTTAGCGTTTGGGAGTTCCGTAAAGGTAGTGGTCGTGCTGGGCGGAGGCGTCCGCAGGCAGATCGTCCGCGATGCCGGCATATTTCAGCATCCAGGATGTGCCGGTTCTCTTTGGGGCGGCTTCATCCATGATGTGGACCGTCACCATCGTGCCGTCCGCGATGGGTGCATCGGCGGGAAGAGTGATGGTGCGGTTTTGCACTCGTGCGGTGATCGTCATGGCCGAATTATGCCCGGACTCTGACAAAGTCACAAGATCAATGATTTACCTCAAGCCGCCGGGAGTAACCTCGCCGCGATGCCACGGGCGGTTTCGGTGAGGCGGTTTTTCTCCTCAGCGCTAAACTCGTAGGGCGTGAGCTTGCCGATGCCGAGCGTGCCACAGAGGCGGGCACCTTCATCAAGGACGGGCACGGCGAGCGAACCCTGCACCTGCGTCTGCTTGGCACCGGGCTTGGCCACGCCGGAGGTATCGGTTTGCAGATTGCACAGTTCGACGGGCTCTTTGCGCTGGGCGGCCGCCCCGGCGATGCCCTTACCCACAGGGATGCTCTGAATCACCGGCATGAGTGCCTCGGGAATGCCGCGATGGGCGACGAGCTTCAGATGGCCGTCTGCAGGATCCAGCCGGTGCAGGGTGCCGGTGGTGCAGCCGAAGGACGAGATCGTTTGATCGAGAAAATCGCTCCACGAAAATGGAGAGGCTTGGTTAATGGGCATGGCGCGCGTTATTTGAAGGTAGGAATTTTCGTTGAGGCAGGAATACGAGACCTGTATTCTAGCCTATACTGCCTCATGAAAACAAATTCCTGCTCCGCCATTTTTGCGGTTCTCTTGCTTGCTGCTGCCTCCGCCAGCGCCGCCAATCCACCCAAGGCACGGCCCGGCATCATCGCAAAGTCCCACTACCACGATGACAAGTCCCACACCGAGAGCGTGCATGACATGAACGTCCGCGAGCTGGAAGAGAAGACTTTCGATGCGAACGGCGTGCTCACCATGCGCAAGCACTACCTAGTGAATGAAATGGGCCAGCCCACGCAGGGCAATCTCTACGATGGCAAGAACAACCTCGTGGCCCGCTCCATGGTGATCTTTGATGCCTACAACCGGGTCAAGGAGATGCGCACCGCCAATCTCCAGGGAGAAGTCTTCCAGCAGGTGCTTTACGAGTATGACGCTGCCGGCAAGCAATTGAAGCCCAAGGTGATCAACTTCGAAACCAAGGCTCCCACCTTCAAAGCGGCCACGATTGATTTCACCAAGACCATGCCTGCCCCCGATCAGCCGCAGGCCGTGCCACAGGGTGGTGCGGTGCAGCAGGGCGCTCCGATCTATGCCCCCGGTGCTGCTCCCCAGGGGACTCCTGAGGAACCCAAGAAAAAATCCTTCTGGAAGCGTCTCTTCGGCGGCAAGGACAAGCAGGAGTAACACCGCTCACTCCATCCAGAGCACATTCAGCTTGAGCCTTGCGGCCACGGCGCGGCCTTTTTCAGGCCCAAGCACGAGCAAGGCGGTGGCATAACCATCCGCGAGAGCGGCGGAGGCATGCTTCACACTCACGGAGCGCAGCGCATGGGCCACAGGTCTACCGGTGCGTGGATCGAGCACATGAGGATAGCTTTTCCCTTCATGCTCAAAGTGCTGCCGATAGGTGCCACTGGTGGCGAGGCAGGCGTTTTCGAGCCTCAAGGCTTGCATCGGCTCATGCGTAGAAGCCTCCGGCATTTGCACACCGACGAGCCATGGCAGGCCATCGGGACCGCGACCACGGGCGACCACCTCGCCGCCGAGTTCGAGGAGGTATTCATGGGCTCCACGGGCTTCGAAACGCTTCGCGAGCCGGTCGAGCGCCCAGCCTTCGGCGATGGCCGAGAGGTTCAGCTGCAGCAGTGGATGCTTTTTGCGCAAAGCAGGAGGTTCATCGCGGATTTCGAGCAAAGGCCAGCCACAGTGCTGGCGGGCGTTTTCGATCTCCGCATCGCTAGGAGGCACTTGGCGTAATCCTTTTGGCCCAAAGCCCCAGAGGTTGATCAGGGGGGCGAGAGTGATATCGAGAGCGCCCTCGGAATCATCGGCGATGCGTTTGGCGAGCCAGACGAGCTCGATGATCTCCACCGGCATGCTTTGCCATTCAGTGCTGGTGGATTCGTTAAAGCGTGAAAGGGCGGAATCAGCCCGCCAGTGCGAGATGATAGCCTCCCAGCGGTCAAGATCGGTTTGCAGCAGCGTTTGAACCTGATCTGCCGAGGAGGCTTTTAAAGTCCAGGAGGTGCCAAAAGCCTTCCCAGAGGTTTCCCGCGATTCTTCGCAGCTCGCGAGCAGCAGCGTCCCGCACAAAAAAAGGGCGTGGATCGCTGAGGGTGGCTGCATGAAGGCGAGTCTAGGCCACGTTCCAGCCGCCTCCATGAAAAACTCCGCATCGCTCACCCGTCGTCGTGCATTGAAGACGCTGTTTTGCTCCAGCGCCGCCCTCGCTCTGAATGTGCGCACTCAGGCCACCGCCGCTCCGGCGGCTGGAGAGCTGAATTTCCTCTGCATCGGCGATTTCGGCACCGGCGGAGCCGATCAGAAGAAGGTTTCCGCCGCGATGCAGGGCTTCGTTTCCAAGGCTGGCATCAAGCCCGATGCGATCTGGATGCTGGGTGATAACTTTTACAGCAAAGACAAGTCGCCCGAGGGCTTCACCACGAACTCACCACGTTGGAAAAACGAGATCGAGGACATGTATCCCGCCGCTGTCTTCCCCGGCCCGATGCATGCCGTGCTCGGCAACCACGACTACCATGACAACGCAGGCGGGCAGGATGTGCAGCTCACCTATGCGAAAAAGCCCGGCGTGCGCTGGCACCTGCCGGCGAAGTGGTATCGCCTTGACGCCGGTCCGGTCACCTTCCTCTGCCTCGATAGCAATCTGCCCGCTGTGAGCGGATCGAAGGACAAAAAGAGCGGCAAACCTCGCGCCTCACTCAGTTCGGCGGAGAAGGCGGAGCAGCTCGCGTGGTTCAAAGCAGAGCTCGCCAAACCTCGTGGCACCTTCACCATCGTCGCCGCGCATCATCCGGTCTATTCCAATGGCGATCACGGCGATACCAAAGCCATCATCGAGCAATGGGACGGCCTGCTTCAGGAGCACAAGGTCCACGCCTACATCTGCGGCCACGATCACGATCTCCAGCATCTGGAGTTTGAAGGCCGCTTCACCTCCCACATCCTCTCCGGCGGCGGCGGTGCCAAGACCCGCCCTCCGAAAACCGACCGCAAGACGCCCTTCTTCAAGCAAACCTACGGCTTCACCCACCTCGCCGTCTCCGCTGGTGAGTTGCGCTTCACCCACTACGATGCCGAGGGTGCTCAACTCCACAGCTTCACGAAGAAGCCGGATGGCAGCGTGAAGATTGGATAAGCAAGCTCACCGCTTCCTCAGCAGCACGATCCGCGTCGAACCATACGAACGGTCCGTGAGCAGTTCCCAGATCGTCGCGTCGAAAACGGGCGGTTTGGGTGTGGCGAGAGATTCGAGCAAAAGATGGCCGCCGGAGGGAAGAAGATGCGGAAGGGCTTCGACAGCCATGAGCGAGGCGATGAGGTCTTTATCTCCGGGATGATGCGCATAGGGCGGATCGGCAAAGATGAGGTCAAAAGCAGGTTCAGGAGCTTGGAGCGTCTCGACGGTGCGAAACACATCCCCCACACGCACGGTGGCCCCTTCGAGGCGAGTCTTGGCGATGTTTCGACGAATCACATCACAGGCCCGGCGATCCTGATCGACGAGCATCACGGAGGCCGCACCACGGCTGAGGCATTCGAGACCGAAGGCTCCAGAGCCAGCGAAGAGATCGAGCACCTTCGCCTCTGGCACCACCTCGCCGAGCATGGAGAAAATGGCCTGCCTCACGCGGTCCTGCGTGGGGCGGGTGACGGTTTTGGGGACTTCGAGCGGGATGCCGCCTGCGGTGCCGGAGATCAGACGCATGGTGATGAGAGTGAAATAGAACTCAGAGCATGCCGGGTCAATCGCGGGCCTTCAGCACGGCGATCATATCGAGCTTCCGCAGCATGCGGCTCACGACGATGAAGGAGGCGGTGGCGGCGGCGAGCACGACGAGGACGGCCTGCGAGTAGGTGAAGAGGCTGATTTTGAGCGGCAGGCGCACTGTTTCCGTTCGGAGCTGTGTGATGATGAAGGTGGCGAGACCTCGGCCAAAGAGCAGCCCCACCGGCAGCGCCGATAGCACCAAGAGCGTGAGCTCCCCGAGCAGGACACCCGCCACCTCACGCTGGGTGAAGCCGACCACTCGCAGCGTGGCGAGGTCACGACCTCGCTCACTGAGAGCGATGCGGGCACTGTTATACACCACGCCAAAGGCCACGATGATGGCGAGGGTGAGATAAAGCTTTCGAATGATGCCAATGCTCTGCCCGGTGGTGCTGCGGAAGGCTTCGAGCTGGTCATCCTTCACCAGCGTGATGGCGATACGCGGGGTGTCCTTCACCTCCCGCATGAATTCGCTCCAGTATCGCATATCCACCGCCAGGTAGGCGCCGCTTACGGTCTCGCCTTCCCGCATGAGGCGACGCAGCGCGTGGATGTCCATGTAGGCCGCCACGCCGGCGAAATCTTCGAGAAAGCCGCGCACTGGCACCTCGCGGGTAGCCCGCTGACCTTCGAGCACCTGCACCTGGATCACCTCGCCAATGCGCACGCCGAGGATCTCACCGAGTTGTTTGGACATCACGATGCCTTCCTCCGGCATGACGATGCGGCGCCCCTGATCATCGAGCATGCGATTGAGTTCCGCATCACGCGGCATGCCGGTGATGGCGAGTTTTCGCGAGTGATGGCCGTGCCTCAAGCGGGCTTGCACGGCGCGGATCGGCTCCGCCCGCTGCACGCCGGGCAGATGCTCAAGGTCGTGAAGGGCGCTCCCGCTGCCTGGCTCCGCCAGAAACACCACCGCATCCTGCCGCTGCACATCATTCCATTGATAAGTCAGTAAATAATCAATGCTATCCGCCATCGAACCGGGTAGCACCATCAGCCCCGTGGCTAGGGAAAGCCCTACCACCGTAAAAACGGCCTGCAGCGGCCTTCGCTCAATGTTTCTCAACGCCATGCGCAGCCCCACGCCGAAGCATTTCGTCAATCCAATGCGTTCCAGCAGCGAGGGCTTGAAATCCGCCGGAGGCTCAGGTCGCATCGCCTCCGCAGGCGGCAGCTTCACCGCGATCCACACCACGCTGAGCACGCCCACCACACTCGCCGCCGCGCTGATCACCAGCGCCATGCCCCAGGCGCTGTAATCCATGATGAAATCCAGCGCCGGGAAGCGAAAGAACAGATCGTAAATGCCTAGCAGCTTCCCGCCGAACCACCGGCCCACCAGCCCGCCCGTCACCGTGCCGATCACCACGATCACCAAGGCGTAGCTAAGGTAATGACGCCCCACCTGCCACGATGAATAGCCTAGCGCCTTGAGCTGCGCGATCTGCTCTCGTTGCAGCCGCACCAGCCGGGCGAGCACCGCATTCACCATGAAGGCCGCCACGCTCAGGAACACGACCGGATACGCATACGAAAGCGCCCGCACCACCTTCAGCTCATCATCGAGCCGCTTCGCACTCGCATGATCGGCCCGCGTGTAAGCTCCTTGAGCGCCGTAATCTGCCAGCAGGCGATCCAACTCCGCCATCACCGGCCCGGCGATCACGCCCGGAGCGAGGTCGATGCAGAAGTCGTTGAAGGCCCCATCCATATTGTAAGGCACGGCGATGGACCGCTCATTCATCCAGAAGACGCCGTAGCGTTTGTTGTCCGGCAAGGTTTCACCGGGTCTCGCCTCGAAAACGAACTCCGGGGACAAACCAATCCCGCAGACGCTGATCTCATCGCGTCGTCCATTGATGATCGCCACCAGTCGATCGCCGAGGCGGAGCTTGTTTGCCACCGCGAAGGATTCACTCACCACGGCTTCATTGCGAGCATCGGATCTCGGCATGCTGCCAGAGCGCAAAAAGACCTCGTTCAGTATCTGCGGCCGGTCCTCCGGCAGGGACACCAGATGAGCCGTGGCAGGTTCGTCGATGCCTTCCAGATCCAGCGTGGCATTCACCACCACTCGCGTCTCCACCGCGGCCACGCCGGGCAGAGCCGCCATCCGGCCTGCGAGGGATTTCGGTGCCCGCTTCAGGCCACCAAACACATCCGCCAACCTTTGACGCTGATAATAGGCATCCCGGGTGCTTTCCAGCGTGAGGATGATGCTGCGCGTCATGATCATCATCGCCAGTCCGCAGGCCATCACGAGACTCACCGCCACGATCTGCCCCTTCATGCGACCGAGATCGCGGAAGAGCTTCAAATCGAGCGGCGTAAGCATGGCGGAGAGGGCGTCTTTACATCACACGGATGCGGCAGAAGTCATCCCATCTTTCCAGTTCCCAAAGCAGCCCCGCCTGCTAGTTTTCGAATCTGTTCCAACTCCCGAGAAATGAAAAACTTACCCACCGCCTTTCAGCGCAATGCGCTCTGGACTGCGATCACTGCGCTCTCGCTCACGGTGATCGGGGCGCTCGCCGTGGGACTCGTTTATCTGGCCACGAGCGTGCTGGCCTTTCTCCAGCCCATTCTGGTGCCCTTTGCCGTCGCGGGCGTGCTGGCCTACCTTTTGGAGCCAGGCGTGAAGTGGCTCGAAAAACGCGGCCTGAACCGCTCGCGGTCCGTTTTGCTCGTCTTCGCCCTTTTCAGCCTATCCTTGGGCGGACTCGTCTGGTGGGTCACGCCAAAACTCTGGTCACAGACCTCCCATGTCACCGATAAAGTGCCCGCCTATACCAAGAAGGCCCTCGATGCCGCCGTGCGCTTCTCCGCGCATGTGGAAAAAGAATACGGCTTCACCGTGATTCCTCATGAGGAGCTGAAAAAGACCGTCGAAAGCCCCACCGAGGCTCCTGCGAGCGCCGCCGCCGAGACTAACTTTGATCTGAAAGGTTTCCTCACTGGCAATTGGGTGCGCACCACGCTGCCCACGGTGGTGAAGAACGCTTGGAACTTCATCAAAGCCGGCTTTGGCGGCTTCCTGGGCGTGTTTGGCTTCATGCTCTCGCTCATGATCGTGCCGCTGTACCTTTACTACTTCCTCATCGAGAGTGCGAAGATCAAAGAGGCGTGGTCAGACTACCTGCCGCTGCGTGCCTCCTCCTTCAAAGACGAGGTCGTGAGCTGCCTCAACGAGATCAACGGCTACCTCATCGCCTTCTTCCGCGGCCAGTTGTTCGTCAGCGTGCTCAATGGTATCGCCACCGGCATCGGCCTCATGATTGTGGGCCTCGATTTCGGCCTCCTCATCGGCCTGGCTCTCTGCGTGCTCGGCATCATCCCCTATCTCGGCATTGCCATCTGCTGGCTGCCAGCCGTCGTGATCGCGGCGGTGCAGGGCGGCAGTGCCCTGATCCCAGGCGATCCCTGGTGGGCCATGCCGCTCGCCGTGACGGCGGTGTTTGTCATTGTGCAACAAATCGACGGCTTCTTCATCACCCCACGCATCGTGGGTGAAGCCGTGGGCCTGCATCCGATGACGGTGATCGCCTCCGTACTCGTGTGGGCGCTGCTGCTCGGCGGCCTGCTCGGTGCCATTCTCGCCGTGCCGATGACCGCGAGCGTGAAGGTTTTGTTTCAACGCTACATTTGGCGTGCCCGCATCGCCCCGCGCACAGTGGGCGGTGCCCGAGAACATCCCACGGAGGCCGCACCATGCTGATAAACCAACACGAATCCCGCACGCCCGGTGTGATCTTCACCGGCATGTGGCGCTATAAATCCTCCCACGGCGCTGCGGGTGCGCTGCTCTGCGCGGGCGGCTGCATCTTGATCTCTCGTGTGCTGCTGTTCTTCTTTCAGGTGCAGGAACTCTCGCCCGATAGCATCCGCCATGCCGCTGGGCTCTTCCTGGTCGGTGGCCTGCTTTTTTACATCGGCACCACGCTGTTCTTCTCCCTCGTCACCGGCTATGCCAAGCGACTGGTCATCTCTGAGGAGAGCGTGCGCTACGCGAATACCTATTTCCACTGGCGGCACATTCTGTGGATCGATGCACGGCTCAAAGGCGGCACCTACCAGGTCTTCATCCGCCGCTCACGCGGCCTTTTCCGCCAGCGCTGGCTGAAAATCGACGACGGCCTCTCCGAGGAGCAGCGTGAGAAGCTGCTCAAGCAGCTCACCGAACGCGTGAAGCCCCGCTTTGACCATCTGCGCATCGGCGATGCACCCCATTCGGTGATGGAAAACCTCGAAAGACCCTCCGCTCCCGCACCGGGCACGATTCGCACGCCTTGAACCTCCTGCTCGCATGCGAAACGTCCTCCTCGTCTTCCTCGGCGGTGGTCTCGGCTCCGTCGCCCGCTACCTCACTCTTCTTGGCGTGAACCGCTGGCTGCCGCAGAGCCAGTTTCCGTGGGGTGTTTTTACGGCAAATGTGCTCGGAAGTTTCGTCCTCGGCTTCCTCTGCGTGTGGCCGATGATGCGAATGCAAAACACGGCGGTGTGGTTGCTGCTCGCCACCGGCTTCCTCGGCGGCTTCACCACCTTTTCCACGCTCACCGCGAACACCTGGGAGCTCTTTGAGGGTGGCCACGTCACCGCCGCCCTGCTCAATGCCCTCGGCAGTCTCGCCATCGGTATCGCTGCCACCGCGCTCGGCTTTGCTTGCGGACGCTGGTGGCCTGCGTGAAAGCCGCCCCCGCATGCCACCACCTCCCGTTACCCGCACCGGCCTCGCCCGCGCCTTATCCAAGCTCGGCTTCTGCTCCCGCAGCCGCGCCTCGGAACTCATCCGCATGGGCAAAGTCAGCGTGAACCGCATCGTACGGAAGAATCCCGAATTCCCCGTCATTCTCGGCAAGGACATCCTCGTGATGGACGACGAGAGCATCAATGCGGCGAAGCAGGTCTATCTCATGCTCAACAAACCGCGTGGCCTCATCACCACGGCCTCCGATGAGCAGGGACGCGATACCGTTTTCACCTGCTTTGAGCACGCCAAGCTCCCGCACCTCTCCCCCGTGGGCCGACTCGACAAAGCCAGCGAGGGACTGCTCTTCTTCACCAACGACAACGTGTGGGCGGATATCGTTACCCATCCAGATACCCATCTCGACAAGACCTACCACGTCCAGATCGAAGGCCCCATGGATGAAACCCAGCTCACCCGCCTCCGCCGCGGCATCGAGGACGACGGCGAACGGCTCGCTGCCAAAGCCGTGAAAGTGCTGCGCACCGGCGAAAAGAACACCTGGCTCGAATTCATCCTCGACGAAGGCCGCAACCGCCACATCCGCCGCCTCCTCGAAGCCCTCGAAATCGAAGTCCTCCGCCTCATCCGCGTGAAAATCGGCCCGCTGGAGCTTGGCAGCCTCCCCAAAGGCAAATGGCGTGAACTATCAAAAAACGAAGTGGCAAGGCTACGAGGCCTGAAAGAGCAATAAAACTCACCGCACCTTCACCGCCGTCATTTTCTCCGAATCACGGGCATACAAAACTCCATCCGCATAAGCAGCATGGCTACGATGACGCAGGCCGAGGATCTGCGTGGTGCTGAAGAGATCAAATTTCTCCGAGCTGGCCTTCGCGATCCATAGCTCGCCACGCTCGGTGACGATGAGGAGCCGGTCCTGCACACGGATGAGCGTGCCGCCGGGCACGGTATCGGGCGCTTCCCATTTCACGCCGCCATCGGTGGAGGAGATGCAGCGGAGCTTGGAGCCGCTCTCCTGCCTGCCGTGGAACCCGTAGAGATGGTCAGCATGCCAAACGGGTGTCGAATAATGGCAGTCGAGAGCTTCGGTTCTGTTCCAGACGTTCGTGAAGCGCTTTTCAGCCGCTTTCCATTCCCACACACCGCCACCGACATCATAACTGGCGGAGAAAAACAGCCTCCCTGGACCACAAGCAAGCGGTGTGGCCGCATTCACACTGGCATCCATCTCGGCGCGAAAAGGCTCATCAGCCAACACCTCGCCACTGGCGATGGTGACGAGTGAAAGGCCATTTCGCGTGAAGAAGGCCGCCACACTGGCATCTCCGGGAACGAGCACACCCGCCGCGTAGCCTGCTTCATGCTTCGTGGCCTTCCACACGAGCTTTCCGGTCTTCGCATCGAGGGCGATGATGCCCGCGCCATCACGCCCGCCGACATTGAGCAGCACTTTGCCATCCGCCACGAGCGGTGAGCAGGCTCGACCAAAGAAACCCTGCGGTGATCCGACCTCCGTCACGGTATCAAAACTCCACACGAGCTTCCCATCGGCGGCATCAAGCGCCTCCACACGGCCTTCGGGACCATGCGTGAAGACTTTTCCATCCACCACGGCCGGGACAGCACGCGGGCCATTGTCGAAGCCAAAGGTATCGCGGTAATCGGTGGTGTAGGCGTGACGCCAAATCGTCTCGCCACTGGATGGAGCAAGAGCTTCGGTGATGATCTCATCGCCAAGGCGGTGGCAGATGAAAACCTTGCCATCCGCCACGACGGGACCGGCGAAACCGCTGCCGAGGTCCTTTTTCCAAACTCGCTCGGCTTCTTGAGTGCCGACGATGGCTTTCTCGGATTCAGCGGCGGAGCCATCGCGATTCGGGCCGAGGAATTGCGGCCAGTCCGAGGCAAAAAGCGAGGTGCTGAGCAGGAGTGGAAGAAGTTTTTTCATGCGGTAGCGGGAGACACGCGGGTGTGCTCGGACTTCATCGCCACGCCGGTGAAGTAGGGAGCCTCGACCTGCACGATGCGCGGGGTGCGGCTGGGGGGAATGTTCACAATGTGCAGAAGGTCCGCCGCCTCGCTATCGATCTCGCGAAGCACTTCCTTGGCCTCCGGCGAACCGGGCGGCAGCATGGAAAGCTGCGCCAATCGGCGCTCCTGCGCTTCCTTCCAATCCCGCAGCGGCCGCAACCTCGCCTCGATGACACCGAGATCGTGCCGTGCCCGCTCCAGGCGTCGATGCAGCTCTTCCATCGGTGCCGCATTGGCCGCCTGAAGCTCCTCAAGCCGCGCACGCACCTCCGCGAGCCGCCGCGCCTCGGTGGTGAGTTCATCCTTGGTGGACGCGAGCGACGCCTGAGCCTCGGAAAGGCGTGTCTCGACCGCCGTGAGTTCCTGTTCTTGAAAATGCCGCTCCTGCTGCAATCCGGCGATGGCGGCGCGGTGCTTCGTTTGCTGCTTTTCGGCTTCCACGAGTGCTTCGCGAAGGGTAGCGAGCATTTCCTCCGCCTGCGCAAAACCTGCGATTTGCGCTTTCAAAGCCGCGAGCTGCGTCACCGCAGCCTCGACCTCACTGCGATGCTTGGTTTCGAGTTCCGCAGCCTCACGGACCTGCCGACGCAGCTCGGCGAGACGCTGAGTTTGCTCCTGCTCCTGAGCATTCGATGCCGCAAGACGGCTTTGCACACTGGCGAGGGATTCCAGCAGCGGCGCGATGGCCGCGGCTTCACGAGCGCGCGCCTCTCCCTCGCTGATCTGGCGGCGCATCTCGGTGAGACGTGCTTCTTCGCTGCTGAGCGTCTGCCGGAGCTGCTCTAGACGTTGCGTTTCCTCACGCTCGCGAGCGCTGACGGCATCGAGCCGACTCTGAACGCTGGCGACGGATTCTTGAAGCAACTGCGCAGCGGCGGCCTCACGTGCTTGAGCCTCCACATCCTGTGTGAGGCGTTTCAGCTCAGCGAGCTTTGCCTCAGCCTCACGCTGGCTTTCTTGAAGTTGGCGATGCTTGGTTTCGGAGTCGCGCTCGCAAGCGATGGTACTTTCGAGCGAAGCCTGCGCCGTGGTGATGGAGGTCTGAAGCTGCAGCAGCGTGGCGGATTGGCTTTCCAGATCCCGCCCGAGCTGCGTCATGGTGGCCGCCTTCTCCGCGTGCTCCGTTTTCAGTCGCTCGACCGCCGCCATCCAATCCCGCTGACTGGCCTCCGCCTGCTTCGCAGCGGCTTCGAGGAGGGCGAGGCGATTTTCCGCCGCGTGAAGGTCCGCCGAGGGAATGGCCTGTGGCTCCGGCGCGGGTGTGGCAGGCGGCAGAGGAATGCGCCGCGTGCCTGCGGAGGTCTTCGTCTTGGACACGGGCACCGGCAGCGGCACCGCTGTGGCCTGCGCACCTATTTCGAGGTCCAGAACAGCCTGCAACGGCCCAAAGGCGAGCTTGTCGCCCTCAGCCAGCGTTTGCTTGGTGACCCGCTGACCGTTCACGAAGGTGCCGGTGGCGGAGCCGAGGTCATAGACCTTCACCGAGCCATCGGAACGAAGAAGGATCTCCGCATGATGCGCCGAGAGCCGGGCGTCATCGACGACCACATCGTTATCCTCGGCACTGCCGACCGTGAGCTGCTCAGCAAGCGGGACGAAGATTTCCTGAGCGTCATCGAAGACAATGGTGAGTTTCGGCATGGGGGCAGATAGAGAACGGGAGGCCAGACGGCCTGCCTATTTGTAATGCAGGCGGCAGGAGACAATCTCGACACGTTCGGCGACAACTCGATAGAGAATGCGGTGCTCCGAATCAATGCGGCGAGACCAAAGCCCCGCGTAATGATGCTTCAGCGGCTCTGGCTTTCCGATGCCTACAAAGGGGCTGCGCTGGATGTCTTTAATCAATTCATTGATCCGACGAAGCGTACGCCGGTCCATGCCCTGCCAGTGAAGGTAGTCATTCCAGGCTTCATCAGAGAAGAGAACGTTCATGCTTCCCAGTTGATCGGACGTTCCTTGCCTTGGCCGGCATCAAGCTGCGCCAAGGACTTCTCCAGATGCCTCACATTGGCCGGATACCGCATTTGAAGCTCCGTCTCATTCATCGACTCATATTCCTCCAGTGGCATCATGACGACACTGCCGAGCCCATGCTCAATAATGACCGCCTCACGGTCCTCACGGACTCGCGTGATGGTCTGAATGATGTTTTTGCGAAATTTGGCGCTGGTCATCGCGGTCATGGCGAGACTGGAGCACAGGTTCAAAACCTCGGCAACTGCCTCTCTCCCCTCCAGTGGCTGCTACCTCCGTCCTTTGGAGGTGATTTGAGCGAATCAAACCTTCCCCCTGCCCTAACTCCGGGCGGACGTTCGTTGAAGCCATTCCCTTTTACTTCGCCTCCGCCGCGCTTCGCAGCAGTTCCTTCAGCAGTAGGTCGTCGGAGTTCGGATAGCGGATGTCGTCGATTTTCCACTGCTTGTTCTTCAACTGCTGGAAGCGGAACGAGATCATCTGGTCCTCACCCGCGTTTTTGAAGGTCACTTGCACCACGGCCTTGTCGTCCTCGCCGAACTTGGAATCGCCACCCCAACCCTTGTCCATGATTGGAAAGTCTATGATTTGCGGATCCTGCGAACCGTAGAGCGGATCGAAATCAATCGTGCCCAACTCGCCATCCGCCTTCACCGCGTCGTTCCAGATCAGGTTCGCGAACTCATTCGTAAAATAGCTGTCCACCACCGCCCGGTTCTTCGTCTGGAAAAACGGTCCCTTGCCCGCCTTCTGCGCCGCATAGAGTTTTTTTGACGATCACATTCGGATCCAGAACCTTGGCCGGAAACTGCGCAAACACGGACGATGCCATGGACAAAATCATGGCGAGAAACCGAAGAGAGATTCTTTTCATAAAGCGTCTGCTGTCTAACAAACCGTCGAAGCGCTGCCAGACGAATAATCCGTTGCCTGACTCCAAGGCCCAAGCTGGAGAGCGGGGAGTCCTTTTCAGAACTTCGGAAACTTCATGCCCGGAGGCAGTTTGGGCATTTTGCCACCGCCGCCCATGCCGCCCATGCCGCCGAGAAGGCCACCGAGGCCGCCCATGCCGCCACCAGCGCCGCCGCCCATCATGGCATTGGCCATCTGCATCATGGCACCTTGGTTCTTCATCATCTTTTTCATCATCTCGAACTGCTTCAAGAGCTGGTTCATCTCCATAACGGGACGTCCGGCACCGTTGCAGATGCGCTTGCGACGCTGGCCGTTGATGATTTCGGGGCGCTGGCGCTCCTTCGGCGTCATGGAAAGGATGAGAGCCTCGGTGTGCTTCATTTTGCGCTCGGCGTCGTCGTTGCTGACCATGTCCTTCATCTTGCTCATGCCGGGGAGCATGCCGAGGAGGCCGCCGATGCCACCACCGGAGGTGAGCTTCTTCATCATGCGCATCTGGGAGAGCATGTCGTTGAAGTCGAATTTGTTGCTCTGCATGCGCTCGGCCATTTTCATGGCCTCCTTCTCATCGATCTCCTCGGCGGCTTTTTCGACGAGGCTGACCACGTCACCCATGTCGAGGATACGCTGCGCCATGCGGTCCGGGTGGAAGACTTCGAGCTGCTCGATCTTCTCACCGACACCGAGGAACTTCACCGGGCGCCCGGTGACCTGACGCATCGACAGCAAAGCACCGCCGCGAGCATCGCCATCGAGCTTCGTCATGATGAGGCCGGTGATGCCGACGGCGTCATTGAACTTCTGCGCGACGCTGACGGCCTGCTGACCGGTAGCGGCATCGGCGACGAGCAGCGTCTCGCTCGGCTGCACGATCTCGCGAACCTTTTTGAGCTCGGCGAGGAGATCCTCATCGAGATCCTGACGACCAGCGGTGTCAAAGATGGCGACGCCGGTGCCTTGAGCCTTGAGCCATTCCAGCGCGGCCCTGGCGGCCTTCACGGGATCGGTTTCACCGGCGGCAGGCGCAAAGACGGGCACACCGATTTGTTGGCCGAGCACCTGGAGCTGCTGAATGGCGGCAGGGCGATACAAATCGAGGGCGAGGAGCAGTGGGCGTTTGCCTTGTTTTTTGAGCCAGCTGGCGAGCTTGGCGGAGGTGGTGGTCTTGCCGGCTCCATTGAGACCGGTCATGAGAATGCGCTGCGGCGGATCGAGGCTAAGCGGCGCGGCCTGGCCGAGGATCTTGACGAGTTCATCGTGGAAGATTTTCACGATCTGCTGGCCGGGCGAGACGGTGCGCAGCACCTCAGAACCGATGGCCTGCGCCTTCACGGTGGTGACCAGGTCTTTGGCGACCTTGAAATCGACATCGGCCTCCAGCAGCGCCATGCGGATGTCCTCCATGGCATCGGTGACGTTGGATTCGCTGATCTTGGCCTGGCCGCGGAGCTTCTTGAAGGCGAGTTCGAGTTTTTCGGTAAGGGAGGAAAACATGGGCGGCGGATCGTGAGCAGATTGGGACGCGGGGCAAGGTGAATGACGCTGGCAGCTTGTCTCGCCCCGCAAAGACCACTATGAAGCGCGGCATGAAAAACCTCTTCCGACTCCTCACCGGGCAAACGACCGTACTCGGCTATTCGAGAGGCCGCTCCGGCGGCATGGGCTGCAATCCGCGCATCGCGATGGGCCTGCTGTTCATCGTCGGCACACTGCTTTATCACTGGCTGGGCACGACGGAGTATCAGAACGACTTTACCGGTCGCGTGCAAAAGCTGGCCCTGGCCACGCCGCAGGAAGAAGTGGCGCTGGGGCTGCAATCCGCGCCGCAGATGATCCGTGAGATGGGTGGCACCTCGTCCGATGCGCAGGCGGTGGCGAAGGTGAAGGCCGTGGGCCAGCGCCTGCTGACCTCCACGGCGGCTCGGCAGACCTCGTATCGCTTTGATTTTCATCTGCTGGCGGATCGCGTGACGATCAATGCCTTCGCCTTGCCGGGCGGGCAGATTTTCATCACGGAGGCGCTGTTTCGCCGATTGAAAAACGAGGACCAACTCGCCGGTGTCCTCGGCCATGAGATGGGCCATGTGGTGGGCCGTCACTCGAACGAGCAGATGGCGAATTCACGCCTGTGGAGCGGCCTGGCCCAAGGCGTGGGCATCCTGGTGAGCGACGGTCACCACAACACGGGCGCTCATCTTGCCCAGATGGTGGCACAGTGGAAGGTGATGAAATTCAGCCGCGATGACGAGCTGGAATCCGATGCTCTCGGCGTGCGCTTCATGCTCCAGGCGGGCTACCGGCCTGAGGAACTCATCGGCGTGATGCAAATCCTCGCCGAGGCTTCCGGCGGCCGAGGTGGCAGTGATTTCTTCAGCACCCATCCAGCGCCGGAGAACCGCATGGAGAAGATCAAGGAGGTCATCGCCCGCGAAAAGGCCGCCGTGCGCTGAACGAGGGCAAAAAGAAGGCTCCGCGAGATGCGGAGCCTTCTGTCATCAAATGCTGCTGAGGCAGATTATTTGCCTTTGAAGGTGTCGTGGCAGGCCTTGCAATTCACAGCCTTCTTGAAGTCGCCGGAGTCGTCCTTGTTGGCCTGCACCTTCTTAATGCCGGCGATGAGGGCCTGGCATTTTTCCACCCAGACGGCCTTCGGGCCTTTGGCTGGCGTGTCGGCGCACATGTCCTGGTAGGCCTTGAGAAGCGTAGCGAGATCGGCGGCGGTGGCCTCTCCTCTGCCGACCTTCTTGCAGATGGCGTCTTCGGGCTTGTGAAGATCCTTCATGATTTTTTTCGTGGCATCGCCAGCGCAGGCTGTGGCGAGGCTGGCGGCAATGGCGAGAAGGGTGAGAGCTGTTTTCTTCATGAGTGATGCTGAGGGTATGATGGATGACGTGAGTTTTTGCGCGTCGGCGCGGATTTCAGCGCATCACGACGGATTTGTTAAGAAAAAAAACGCCTGATCGGGCAAGATCAGGCGCTTTTTCGATGGAGAATCGGGTGAAGGAGATCAGTTCACGCGGCCGAGGTAAGTACCGTCTTCGGTCTTCACGCTGATCCTGTCGCCAGGGCCGATGAAGAGAGGGACCTGCACGCGGAGGCCGGTTTCCATGATGGCTTCCTTGTAAACATTGTTGGCGGAATCGCCCTTCACGCCTTCGGGAGACTCAGCGACAGCCATCGCGACGGAGGCGGGGAGTTCGATCCCGGCGACGACATCGTCGGCGAGGAGGATCATGTACTTCTGGCCCTCGATGAGGTAGTCTTTTTCCTTTTTCACCATGTCCGAGCCGAGGAGTACGTCCTCAAAGGTATCCGGGTGCATGAAGTGGTAGCCATCGCCATCCTTGTAGCTGAACTCATGCTGATCGCGGGAGAGGTTCACGGAGTCGAGGGACTCGTTGGAGGTCATGCGGAGGTTATACACCTTGCCGATGGTGATGCTGCGGATGGACATCTGAACGAAAGAGGCCATACGCGGGGGCGTCTTGAGCTCGAAATCGGACACGACACAGACGTCGTTGTTATAACGGACGGCATGTCCTTTGCGAAGGTTGATGACAGGTGTGGAGGCCATAGGGGCGGGTCATTTGTCGAGATATGCCTGGAATGCAAGCTCGGAGAACTGGGCTGTAAACTGGCCCGGACAGTCGGCGGAATGTTCCCCCATCCTAGGCAGAGGAGGCTAAAACAGTTCTTTAATATGTTTTTTATTGTTAATTCTTTAAATTCAGATGCTCACTTCCCCCTCCCAATCTTCAACCTCGGCCCTCGCTACTTTGTGCGGTTCCCTCCTGCTGGTAGCTGGGATCGCTCGTGGCGATCTTGTGACGGAGTGGAATAGCGAGGCGCTTTGCGCCATGCGCACCAGCGCGGCGGCCATGGCCACAGCGCCCACCAGAGGATGCCATTGAGCACGATCATGAGTGTCACCGTTACCTCGGGCCAGCGGGGCCACACACGCAGGTAGCCATGGCCATCTGCCTTCGGGCTGAAAATGGGATGCGAGTAGATCGAAACCGCCCCACGCCAGAGCAGTGGCGGGAAGATCAAAAAACCGAGGATGATCCAGCCGAGCATCACGCTTCCACGCTGATCCTTGGGCACACGTTCATAGTCCCGATAGCGCACCGTGCGGCGGCGTGGCGGGAAAGAAAGACCGCCTTTTTCTAGGGAAGCCGCGTTCTCATCCGCCACTGCGATTTCCATCAGTGAGGCCACCGGCCGCCATTGCTGCTCACCATCGCGCATCACCAGATCACCCTGGGCGATGGAGCCATAGGCCAGGAAGTTCCGCAGATCGTCCAGGGTGCATGGACCCAGCGTCTTCTGGCCTTTGGCGATGTAATATGCTTGCGACACGGTTCGAGAGGGAGCGTAAGGCCTGAGAATAATCGCCGTCATGTGTCTCGTGCAGTAGAAGTCATTTTCGGATGATCGGACCTTCGTCAGGTCTTCATCATCAAGGAAATCCAAGCACAAAGCATGCCCACCGAACACACTTCACGGCACGATTTCCACTGGCGTGCCCACACGCACCTCGTGGAAGAATTTCTCCGCCATGTGGCCGGGCATGCGGATGCAGCCATGAGAGGCGGGGTAGCCGGGCAGGTAGCCCTGGTGCATGCCCACGCCGCTGTAGATGCGCATGAAATAGTACATCTTGGCTCCATCGAATTTCCCGCCCGGCGGGCGAGGGTCTTTGCGGTTGTCGATGTTCGTGGCGAGGATGTTCCCCCAGTCGTCGATGTAGTCGCCGTAGATCGAGGAAAGGTGATCGATGTCCTTCTCCATGATGCGATAGCGGCCGGGGCGTGTGTCGTAGCCTTCAGAGCCGGATGAGATCGGCGAGCCGCCAGCGAGCTGGCCGCCTTTGAAAAGGTACACCATCTGCTCACTGAGCGAGATCATGATGGAGGGCTTCCCACGGAGCTCATCCGCATGCCAGAAGAATCCGTCGTGATCGAGGCGCAGCAGGCGTTTCACCTTGCCCGTCACGAAGCGCGTGGCCTGCGGAATATCCCCCGTCACCACACGGCGGGCAAAACGGAAGCTGCTGGAGCCCGCCGTCTGCATCGCGGTGCATTGGGTGAGCAAAAAGGACAGGCAGAGCAGGCTAAGGGCGCGTCGAAGAAGCATGCGGCCATGTTCTTGCCCTCCGACACGCCCCCGCGCAAGGCGCAAAACACCCGCCAGCACACCGCTGGCGCAGGTTATGGTTGCAAACCTGCCCCATGCGGAAAGAAGGATGCCCTCCCACCGCTCTTTCCTTCCCGCTTTCCCGCCCCGCCTTTGATGCCGCTACGGTTCACACTCCTTTTCCTCATCCTCCTGCTCAACGCAGGGACCGCTCTGCCAGTGGCAGCAGCGGGTGAGGAGGTGCGGCGCATCATCTGGCAGCCCGTGCAGCGGTATTTCATCCGCCGCCAGGGCAGCGAGCAGCCGCCCCAGGGCAAACGCCGCCTGAACTCCTTCAATGCCTACACCCATCTCGGCACCGATTTCGGCTTCCATGGCCCTGCCGAGCACGAGATCGAATGGGTCACCGACGAGGTCAAAGTACACCTCGGCCAGCAGCCGGATACCTGGGCGGGCATGTGGCACAGCCTCGCCGGCCAGGCCCACCACACCGATCAGGTGCTCGATTTTGCCCGCCCCTTCCCCGCCGCCATCGCGGACCTCTGCCAGCCCCGGATCAGCCAGATCATGCTGGAGGCGGGTGGCCATGGCAGCATCAAAATGGAGATCAAAAATGCCACGGGAGCCATTCTTTGGGAGCGCCTCACGCCGCTGACAGGTGATAAGATGGTGATGAGCGCCTACCCGCTGCCCGTCGAGCAGCTCCACGCCGCCAAGGTCCTCGTCTGGACCGCCGAACCCGGCAGCGAGGTCACCGTGCGCGGCATCCACCTCGGCATCGAGGTTCGAGACATGCCGCGTGATCTTTACTGCTTCTCCGCGTCCTACGCGAAGCTGCTCCGCTGTCACAATTTGAGCAGCGGCTTCACCCGAGATCGTGCGCACCTCGATGAGGGAGCCTTTGAAAGCCTCGCCGCCACCGGCCTCATGCTGCTCGCCACCGCCGCTGCGGCCGATCCCGAGCTCGCCGTCGTCACCCCGCAGTTCGCCCGCGATGTGGTCGGCAGCACGCACGAGGCCGTGCAGAGGCTCAAAAAGGCCCGTGGCCTACTGCCGCACTTCGTTTGGAAACTCGGCAGCGAATACCTCATCCACCCCAACACCGAATACAGCACGGTGGACACCGCCATCTACACCCAGTGCGCCCTGCTCGCCCAGCGCATGCTCGGCATGAAAAAACAAGCCGCCGAGACCCTCGCCCTCATCCGAGGCATCGAGATCGAATCCCTCCGCCTACCATCCGGCCACCTCTCCCATGGGCTGGATCACGACGGCACCCGCCTTCTCCCCCATGGCTGGCGGGACTGGGGTGGTGAGGCCGCCCTCGTCCAGATCATGCAGCGCCTGGCACACCCCGGCTGCCCCGTCTCCCCTTCCGACCGCCCCGGCCGCGCCTGGCAGGGCACCGGCTTCATCCCGGAGATCCAAAGCCTCCTCCACCCTGATTTTGACCGCGATCAGGCCGATGCCCTCGACGGCGTGCATTGGAAACCCGTGCGCCATCTCATGCTCGGTGCCCAGCAGGCCTATTTCCCCAAAGCCATGCCCAGCAGCCCCGCCGCCCGCCTCGGCATCCACGGCCTCTCTGCGGGTGAAAATCAACATGGCAATGCCTACCACGTCAGCGGCGTCGATCTCACCGGGCAGACGCTCATCCATCCGCACTACATCCTCATGAGCGCCACGCTCGATCCCGATCCAGCCCGCGTCCTCGGCCTTCTCGAACGTCTCGAAAAAGCCGGCTACTTCCCACCCTGGGGCCTCGTGGAAAACCTCACCGCCGATGGCAGCAGCTACCTCCCCATGAACGGCGCCTTAAACGCCGGTTTCGAGGCGCTCGGAGCCTATCACCTCCTCGCCAAAAACCGCCGCATCGCGGATACCATCCACGAAGCCAGCCGCCAGTGCCCCGAAATCCGCCAAGCCATGCATCTCTATTACCCGGATGTCGGCCCAGCCCAGTGACGACCGTGTAAAAACTGTTAATTGGTTACTTTTTCGTCACATTCGCCATTTCCCTTGCTACCCCAGCCTCAGCGTGGTGAGCATCCGCCCCACCATGACCACCCTGCTCCCCTTTCTCGCCGCTCTTTCCGATGCCAGTCGTCTGCGCCTTCTTTTCCTCGTGCAGGAGCATAAAATCACCGTCGCCGAGCTTCGTCCCATCCTCGGCCTGGGTGATGGCGATCTCGCCGCGCATGTGAAACAACTCGTCGAGATCGGCCTCATCAAAGCAGGCAAAGGCGGCACCCATCTCAAGCTCAAGCACAAGCACGCCGCCCTCCTCGGCAAGCTCTTCACCCACTTCAAAGTCGGCACCAAAAAAGACACCCAGTCCCAGAGCGACGCCAAAAAGCTCCACGACCTCCGCCACAAGAAACCCGCCAAGTCTGCCAAGCCCACCCAAAAAGCCGCCACCAAGAAAAAGGCCGCCAAGTGATCCCTTCCGGTTCAACCGTGAAGATGGCATGCATCCGCTGACGAGCCTGAACAGCTCCATGGACTCCCGGAAACCATGACACTCCGAGGCTTCCCGGTGCATACGGATCTGCCAACGACCAAGTGAAGACAAAATCATGTCGGGCAAAATCATCGGAATGGCTTGATGCCCCATGATTTTATCTTTTCCTTACCCGTGAGAACGAGGAAGCGGACAAGCTGGAGATAAAATCGGCAGCCAATCCGAACCAGTAACTAAGGCGTCTTGACGAGAATTCTGTGCTCAAGAAGGTGCCTGTAGATCTAAAACACTTTCTGGAGGAAGCCGATGCCACGAACTCATGCATGCGAACCTTTTGTCAGCTAGTTGCCTGACCCGGATGGCACTGAATTAAGCACATTTTAGGATGCGTTCGCGAGGTTGTCTTCAAGGCTGTAGAGGTGCCGCGTTTTGGTCGTGAAAGTGTATTTGTTCTGCCGGTCTTTGCACACAATCGGCTCATTGCGTCCAGGACGTGGCGGCACCTCGCCCAGCCAGCCACCCGCCTCACTCCACCTCGCTGCTTTTAAACAAGCTTTTCATTTTGCCCATCAGCTGCCGGGCGATACTCTGCACTTTCGCTGCCGCATCGGTGTCCGCCATGCGGGCGCGGGCCTGCTCCATGTTCATTTGGCGCTGCGCTACGGCACGGGACATGCACTCGGAGATCTCAGGTCGTTTGTTGATCAGCTGGACGATGGTCGGACGGTTGATCTCGTACACCACCGCGTTGGTCAGGGCCACGACGGTCGCGGAGCGCGGCTCGCCAGTCAGCAGAGACATTTCGCCAAAGAACTCGCCTGGGGACAACTGGCCCACTATTTCATCCGTCCCATTACCATGAAGGTCCACCTTCACATTGAGCAGCCCCTCGATGAGAATGAAGAGCGAGCTGCCCTCATCATTGCGGCGGAAAAAAGTTTCACCCGCGCTCAGTTGCAGGCGCTCCATTTCCGCCGCCATGTGGTTCAGTTCCTCTTCCGCCAGCCGCTCAAACAGAGTGATGCGGGAAAGCAGTGCCACCTTGTCCGTGACGCTGTGGCCTTGGAAGTGCTTGGCGGGCAGTTTGTCATAATAAACCTCCTCCTTGGTGTAGGCAGGTGTGATGCCCGCCGTCTGCAGATGCTGCAGTGCCGCAGTCAGCACCAGGTCACGGCTCGTGCTCGGCGAAAGTGGCTGCCAGGGATGAATCCAGTAGCGCAGGAGGTACTCCACCCCGCGTTTGCCCGTTTTGCCCACCAGCACCTTGGGCTCCTTGTCTTTGGAAAATCCCTCCTTCTGGCTCACCGCCTGCAAAGCGGAAAGCAGGATGTGGCGCACACGTTCCACCGGCACTGAGTAATCAATGGTGATCTCCGCCTGGTAGCGCGTCCATGCCGAAGGGCGGGAGATGTTGATCACTTTTTCCTCACCCAGGATCGAATTCGGCACCACCACGGTTGTGCCATCCTCGCAATTCAGCCGCGTGCAGCGCCAGCTGATCTCATCCACCCTGCCCACCGTGCCGCCCTCACCCGTGCTGGAGGGCACGATCAGCCAGTCACCAATGGCAAAGTTGTTGTCAAAGTTCACCGCCACTCCGGTGAAAACGTCAGACAGCAGGCTTCTCAGTGCCAGGCCCAGCACCACACTCCCAGCCCCCAGCGTGGCCAGAAACCCGGTGATGGGTTGATGAAAAATCACCGCCGCAATGCACAAACTGGCAAGCATGTACACAAACAGCGTGCCGAGATCCTTCAGTATACTCGGCACCGGGCGGCCCAGCACCCGTACCAGCAGGCCACCCCAGAAGAACCGGCCCAAAATGCGGTTGACCAGCGAAGTCCCCACCAACCAGATCAGTGTTTGCGCTCCCAAATGCAGATGCTCGGCGTTTCGCGCACAGGCGCGCACAAGCACATGCAGATATGGCGGATAGTCTGCCGCCGCATGCTTGTCCAGATACTGGACGATCATCGGCCACTTATCGATCCCCTCAAACAGCACCAGAAACAGCGCCAGCCTGACGATGAAAGAATGGGCGCGCATGGGTTTGTTTCGACTTTTGGTGGCTGACATTCGAGGGATTAAATTTAAAAACTATTGGGTTTAATCAGAACTGCTTAAACGACCACTGGGATAAGATGCCCATCTTTCAAGCAGGGACCCGCAATGTTGCTTAACTGTCACATTGGGCCTTCATCATGAATGAGTTCTGCTGATCAATAGGTTGCATTGGGTCATCCATCGGCGCTCGGCCAGCAGGCACCATTCTCCCGCAACCTCCCGGCGGTAGTTCCCATCGCCTCAACCCTTCCTCCCCGTCTTCATCTGATACAAGAAGCGCCTCAATTTCGTCACCTCCTCCTCGCTCAACTTCGTCTGCCAATCACCCCGCTCACCACGCTGGAAGCCCCGTCGTATCGGGGCTGCGGCGATTTTCATCTTGACGCGTTTTCTTCAGCGAAGGGTGCCACGGGCTGACAAATCCACCTCTGCGTCTTTCCAGCCTCCTGCGGTGCTTCCTTCTGAATTTCGACTGAGTCACCGAATCCACGGGAAAGGCTTCGGCGTCTCCAGGTTCAGTGAACTGGCCCAATCCAATCGACAAAAGAATGGGGACAGAAGAATGGCTGGATTCTTTTACCCCCATTCTCCTGTCGAACCGGGCCTCTGGTCTTCGTGATTCGACGTTCCGGGTTCTCTGAATTGATTCGGGAGATGAATGTCTGATCAGGACGAGCGAAGCGAAAGGCTTGGCCGTGTTTGAAAACCTATCAGCGACGATCAGGCGAAGCAAAGTAGCCATCTCGCTCCGCGAGATGAGCACAAGGCTTTCGCCAGCATGTTGGATGCCCACCACTCGTCAACTGGGAGCTTTGAGAAGCGCCAAGCTCATTGGCTGGCACTTCGCGTCACCCTCGGGCAGCCTACGACTGGCGATCCCCCTTCGGTCGGTTCGACGGAGCGAGATGGCAACTTTGCTGCCGCAGCATTCGAGTGCCCCAGATGGTTTTCAACCACGGCCTCGATGCCAGACATCAAGAGACAGAGGAGAGAACGAGTTCTTGAACGCCGTCTAGGACGCGATGGAACTGAGCGCGATGTTCAGGATGAAGGATGCCATCTCCGGGGGCGAAGTTTTGACCAAAGGAGGGCAATGAGAACGAGCCGAGGATGTGGGCCCCCAAGTGTGGAAAAGTTTCGATGGCCGCATGGAGAACCGTGGCGCCACCGCGAGAGCCCGGTGAGGTGGCCAGCAAAAGCATCTTCGTTCCCAAGAATGTTTTTGCACGGCTGCGGGAGGCCCAGTCGAGGAGGTTTTTGAAGGCGGCAGCATAGGAGCCATTGTGTTCAGCGAAGGAAATGATGACCAGATCTGCCTGGTCGAGCTGGGCGAGAAAGTCTTTCGCGGGCTGCGGAATGCCAAGACGCTCTTCCAGATCGACGGAGAAAACGGGCAGCTCATAGTCCTCGAGACGCAGAATCGTGGGCTCGGGGGTGAGTTGTTGAGCGGCAAAAGTGGCGAACTGCCTGTTGATGGATCTGGAGCTGGTAGAAGCTCCCAAGGCGATGATTTTCATGGTTGGGGAAGGAGATGGAGCCTGATGATTTGTTTGTCTATTCCGTCAGATGCTGCCCCCTTGGGGTGATGGGAAAGCGGTGCCAGCGAGCAGTCAGGCCATGGATCAACGCTTCTGGGGACCACGCCGGACAGGCGGCAAGCCAAACGCGGCGCGGACGACATCTGAATAGCCTCCTTTGATCCGTTGGGGGGGGGAGATGTGTTTCGCCCGATGCTCGTCAAACACCTGCTTCAGCTGAAGAACCGCCTCTTTGGAGACATAAAGACGGCTCCCGTTACCGCTCCGTCGCGCGGAAAGCATGCCTCTTTTGATCCAATAATAAACCAATGAGTGAACCACTCCCAGCAGGTGGGCCGCTTCAACGGAATGCACCACCTGCGCTTCCGGAGAAAGCTGTTTGGGAATGGGCACCGTGTTTTCCATCCATTTCCGGATCATCGGCAGATCCACCGGGCGAAGCAGGGTGAACCGCCCGAGGCGCTTGATGGGCACGACCTCGTTCTCATTCAGTTTGCTGGAGAGTGTCGAGTGCGGGACTTGCAGGAGCACGGCCGCTTCTTTGACTCGGATGCTGAAGCGTGAGGAGGCTTCCTCGGCGGAATGGGGCCACCAGCAGGTTTCTCCGAGCAGCTTGTGAGCGGATTCCCAGGTGATTCGGGGGCGTTGATAGGGGCCTTTGCGGGTCACTAGCCAGCCATCCATGACAAGCGTCTGGATCTTGGCGGCAGATAGGCGGGACCAAGCGGCGAGTTCAGCGGCGCTGAAATCATGTTCCTGGTGATAGGAATCTGTGCCGATCCGGCTGCTCGAGAGATGGATGGTTGCGGGGGGGAAGGAAGTGCTGGTTGTCATGGCAGTGGGTTGGGGAGCGGTGGGTTGGGGGGCGGTTCGAGGAAAAGGGACACGAGGCGGCGTGGTGAACGAAGGCTCGCTGTTGGCAACGCATCCGGTTAGGCCTTCACCGCGTGCGGTGCGCCTAACCCGTCCAGGCGTGCAGGAGGCATGATCTCACTTCACTTCTTGCTCGTGGGTGAGGCTAGGCCGTGTTTGAAAACCTCGAACGATGTTGTTCACGCTTCAGCGTGCCAAAAGCCAGCGCACGCTAAAGCGTGAACAACACACTCCCGAGGTGCCCTGCGAGATCAGCGCACCTTGGGTTTTCAAACACGACCTAGCCTCCATTCTGCCAGATCTAATCAAGAGCCTCGGAGTAGAGCCAGGTCTCCAATCGGGGTTTATCCGTGATGAGGACGCGGCGTTCCACCATGCGTTGGCCGTTCATGGTGTAGTAGCGCTCAGCGAGCACCTTGCGAGTCTCCTTTTTGTTCAAAGACCGGCCGTTCGGGGCGGAAACAGCCTGGCACTGGCACAGAAGCACAAGCAGGCATGGCAGAAGAAGGGCCAGCAGGGTGGCCGGGAAGGAGGGGGGGATGGCATGTTTCATAGGGTTGGCTGTTGGGTTGGCTGTTGGGTTGGCTGTTGGGTTGGCTGTTGGGTGGGTTGGGGGAGAAGGATGGCGGGGGAGACTTCCGCTTCTTTTTGCCTGGGCGCGGTTGGGCTGGGGTGCGTGCTGAGCACCGCCCATTGGCGGTGAATCTCTTGTTCCTGCGGGGGGCTTGTTGTCGGGCCTTTCGATGGCCGCCGAGGACCCGAAAGCCTGCATCGTGTGCTCGGCACCGGAGGAGCTGACATGGGGCCTCAGGCGACAGAGTGCGCAGGCCGCGTGGCCCTCATGATCCAGCTGCGGACGCACCAAGGAGAAGCCATAGCGAATGAGCCGCGCGGGATGGTTTTCCACATACGGCCGAAGGTAAGCCGAGAGCCGCCGGATGATCTCGAACGCCGTCGCCGGAGCCCGAGCTGCGCCTTTGTATTCAGGCTGTTTGGGCACGGGAGCAGGGGCAGGCGCTAGAGCCGTCGGCAGGGCCTGGCAGGGCAGCCCTAGGGCGGATTGAATCCGCCGTCGCAGGGGCATCAGAGAGACCTCCGATTCATGCAGCACCGCCTGATCCACCCGGGATTGGAGGTAAATGGGCCGCAGTTCGTCGATGAAGGAGGCGGGCACGAGGCTGGAACCTTTTTCGAGCCGTTCCTCACGATCATGCTCGCTGATGAGATCCCCCAGAAAGGATAGAAAAGCCGTGGCGTGGTTCAGCGGAGCTTGAAGGACGAAGGACATAGGGGGTGGGTGATGGGGGGGGACGGGAGTTCACCAGCCTCTGGGGATGACGAGCGCCTCGGTGATGCTTCCCTGGCGCTGCTGGTGAAAGGCCCAGGCGGTGGCCTCCGCCTGGGTGGCAAAGACGGCTTCGGCCAGCACCCGATGCAGGCTGGTTCGCCGTGCCCGGTAGTCACTGCGGGTGGCGATTCCCCGGTGATACATCTGCCATTGCAGGGCGTGGGCCTCGTGCAGGTGGTGAAAGGCGGCCAACTGCACCTCGTAGGCCTCATGGAATCCGGCGGAAGGCACGATCATCACCCCAGCGTGAGCCGGCGGCGGGGTGGAGACGCGGCTTGCGGGCGCACCCGCCGGCGTAGAAAGCACCTCCAGGCGCACCGGGGCCACGCCTTGCTGGATCATGCCGAGATGCCAGGCCGCCGCATAGGACAGATCGATCACCCGCCGCCGGTGGCTCAGGCGATCATTGACGGTCACCTGCACGACGCGCCCGTTCTGGAGGTGGGTGACCCGCACGATCGTGCCGAAGGGGAGGGTGGGGTGCGCTGCGGTTAGGCCGTTGCGGTCGTAGGGCCTGCCGCTGGCGGTGGGCCGCCCATGCAGGTGGTCGCTGTAATACGAGGCCTCTCCCGTCTGCCACCGGCCGGCAGGGCCCGCCACGGCGCAGGAAGCCAGCAGTAAGGCCAGCCAGCGGAGGCTGTGGCGGAGCAGGTGCCAAATCGAGCGTCGGTTCATGAGAATCTAGGGGGAGGAAGCGTGGGGGCGGGATCAGCAGCCGGGGAGGTGGCGTGCCTGGAAGTTGCGGGTGCTGCGCCCGGCCAGCCGCCAGAGCGGCCCGGTCTGGCGGCCGCTTACGCCGACGTCGAAAACCTGCCCGCAGAGCTTCATGAAGATGTGGCCGCGGTTCACATAGAGGGTCAGCCAGCGGCCCCGGCCGGCCCGGCCGAAGGTGAGAAACCCCCGGCAGTTCTTGCTGCCCTTCATGAGCCCCGCCTGGGTCAGGATGCTGGAGACCGCGCCTGAGCAGTCATAGCCCGTGTCATGCACCCGCTGATGGCCGCCGCCCCACTGGTAGGGCTTGCCGATGAGCTGGTTGGCGGCATACACCACCCGTTTGATGGTGGGTGGCAGTTCGGGGGCCGCCGCCATCAGCACACCACGGGCGTGAGTCACGGGAACCAGCAGCGGACGCGCCACCGCCCCAGGCGGACTGGCAGCGGCGGGCAGCCACGGGGCCGAAAGCAGGCTGCCGGCGGCCTGGAGGACCCGGCGGCACCACCGGCGGCGGTTGGAGATGGCAGGCGGGGGCTTCATGGAAGGATCAGGGTTGAAGACGGGTGGCCAAGACGTCAGCCCGGGGGGAAGGCAGGCGTGAGGCGGGACGGCCAGCCGTGGCCCTCCGGTCAGGCAGCCCGCCGGCCGGGGAGGTCAGGTCCGCCAGGCGCTGCTGGAGGCTTTCGAAAGCCGTCTTCAGCGTGGTGAGCTGCGCCGCCTGCTCGTGGAGCTTGGCTTCCTGCGCTTTAAACTGGGCGGAGAGGGCGGCGCTGTCCGTCTGGAGCCCGTCGTTCTCCTCGGCCAGGCCCTGGATGGCGCTCAGGCTCAGGATCGTCAGGCGGTCATAGTCCAGATAGCGGAAGTCGTGGACCTGGCGGCCATACACAAACACCTCCTTGCCTGGCAGCGTCTGATTCACGGTGAAGCCCTCCGCATCCCGCGAGGCCACGGTGACCCGGAACGAGTGCCCGTCCGCGCCGTAGCACTTGACCGTGTCTCCGCGCTCGAAGCTGGTCTTCACCAGCACGCGGTTTCCGTGCCGGACCGGGGCCAGTGCATACACCTCCGGGATGAAATCCACCGTCGTGCTCACCGCCTCGGGAAACACCTTTTCCACGTCCTGGGCGAAGACCCCGGTTTTGAGGTCCTTGCCCTTGTTCGCGACGTCTTTGTATTGGTAATGCCGGAGGGTGAGCGCCCGGGCCTTCTGCAAGGAGTCCGCCGGAGCGACCATGTCACGAGGCGTCTTGATCCGAGCGTCCGAGTAGGCGCGGAACTCATGCCCGGTGGCGATCACCCCGCTGCCATAGATGGAGGCCGCAGCGCTGATCATCCCGTTGTCGGCGCTGAGGTTGATGGTGGGGGGGTTGCTGGAGTGGACCGCATCAAGGCTGACGGCCTTGCCGTTGTCGATGAGGCCACTGGGCGCATGGCCTAGGTCGATGCCTTCCGAGGCACTGAGGGTGGCCGCCGATGAGGGCGAAAGAGGCAGGACGAGAGCCGCCAGCAGAGCGGCCAGACCGCGTCGAGAAAGGAGGAAAGGAGGCTTCATGGAAAAAAGGAGGGGCGTGAGGGACGAGCGGCCGGCATCGCATGACGGACCCGAGTCCGCCGCAGTGCTGCGGGGACGCGTTGGCGATGGAATGAGCAAGGGCGCTTGGGGCGGACGGGTCCCGGCCTGTGGCCTAGAACCCGCCCGCCCGGCGCACCGGGTGCCGCTGAGGGTTAGCGGCTGGCGGTAGCCTTCCGGCCGGGCTCGCGGGGGGTGGTTTTCAGCACCACGAGCTGGTGGAGTTCTTCCAGCGCGGCTTTCAGCGTGGCGATTTCCTTCGCCTGCTGCTGCTTAAGGACCGCGATTTCAGCGGCCTGCGCGGTGAGCTGCTCTGACTGCGCCTTCACCTGGGTGGCGAGAGCGGCCTTGTCATTGGACAAGGTCTCGATCTGCTGCTGCTGCTCCTGGACGGCCTTGGTCAGAAGCGGCGTCAGCTTGGCGTAATCCACGCCCCAAGGCTGAGTTTTCAGATCCTCTCCGCCCACGGCCACCGCCTCGGGATAAACATGGTGCAAGTCCTGCGCGATGAAGCCAGTGTGAGGCTTCTTCGGATCGGCTTTGTAATTGTAATCCACGACCCGCATCTTCATCACCGCGTCCAGGCCGTAGTGGGTGGGCTTGATGTTGTCCTTCAGACGACGGTCGGAGGTGTTGATGAACGACGTGGCGCTGCAGGTGCCACCGATCAGGAGATTTCCACCGATTTCCACGCCGTTCGGGAAGTCACCGGCGTAATTGATCCGTAAGGTGTTTACATCCTTTACCAACGCCCGGGCTCCATTGAGGAACAACTGATTGAAGCAATATAGGTTGCTGCTCACACGCAGGTCTCCCGCCAAATCGCAGCCACTCGGGCAGTCACCGCCGTAGTTGATTCGCAGGAAGTTTCCATCCTTCACCAAAGCTCGAGCTCCATTGAGATAAATGGTACTAGTGGAGTAGAGGTTGCCGCTGACACGCAGGTCTCCGGCCAAGTCGCAGCCACTCGGGCAGTCACCGCCGTAATTGATTCGCAGGAGGTTTCCCTCCTTCACCAAAACTCGTGCTCCTTCCATATAGAGCTGAGTTCCAGCCATGGCGACGTAGCCACTGACAGACAAATTTCCGGCCAAATCGACGCCACTAGGGCAGTCACCGCCGTAATTGAGGCGCAGGAAGTTTCCCTCCTTCACCAATGCTCGTGCTCCGCCCAGCATCAGTTGACTACCGGAGACGGTTAGATCTGCTCCAACGGTTACCGGACCACCCAATGTGAGGGAGAATCCAGCTTGGCTGACAGTGCGATTCCCAGTCAGCGTGCCGTTGCTGGTGTAAAGATTCGGCACGGTGACTCCGGTGCCACCGCTGATGTTCAACGTGTTGCCACTCACACTCAGGCTCTGTGCATCCGTGTTCAGGCTGGCAAGATTCACGCTGCCGCCGCCATTGCTGAGAGCCAGGGTGCTGCCGGAGAGGCTGAGGGCTTGGATCTCATTGGTGATGGAACCGTCCACTTCCGCCGTGAGGAAGCCTGCGGTGGCTAGGTTCACGCCGGTGCCACCGCTGATGTTCAGCGTGGTGCCGGTCAGGCTGAGGTTCTGCGAGTCGGTGTTCAGGCTGGCGAGGCTCACGCTGCCGCCGCCATTGCTGAGAGCGAGGGTGCTGCCGGAGAGGCTAAGCGCCTGGATTTCATTGCTGGCGCTGGTGTCCGGAAGGGCCACGCTGGCGGCCGCGGTCAAACGACCTTGCGCATCGACGGTGAAGGTCGGGATGGTGGAGGCGCTGCCATAGCTGCCAGCGGTGACCGCCGTGTTGGCCAGGCTGAGGGTGCCCGTGCTGGTGATGGGACCACCGGTGAGGCCGGTGCCTGCGGCCACGTTGGTGACGGTGCCGGAACCCGAAACGGCCTGCCAGGTGGCGATGCCTGTGGCATCCGAGGTGAGGACCTTGCCCGCTCCCGGCGTGCCGGTGGTGATCTTCAGCGGCGCGGAAACCACGACCTGACCGGTGGTGCCCGTGAAGGTGAGGTTGTTGGTACCCATCGTCACCGTGCGTGCGGCCGCCAGCGCTCCGTCGGCGGTGTAAAGATTTGGCACAGTGGCTCCACTGCCGCCGCTGATGTTCATCGTGTTGCCAGAGACAGTGAGGTTCTGGATCTCATTGGTGATGGAACCGTCCACTTCCGCCGTGAGGAAGCCTGCGGTGGCCAGATTCACGCCGGTGCCACCGCTGATGTTCAGCGTGGTGCCGGTCAGGCTGAGGTTCTGCGAGTCGGTATTCAGGCTCGCGAGGCTCACGCTGCCACCGCCGTTGCTCAGGCTCAACGTGCTGCCCGCGAGGCTGAGGGCCTGAATCTCATTGCTGGCGCTGGTGTCCGGCAGGGCCACGCTGGCGGCCGCGGTCAAACGACCTTGCGCATCGACGGTGAAGGTCGGGATGGTGGAGGCGCTGCCATAGCTGCCAGCGGTGACCGCTGTGTTGGCCAGGCTGAGGGTACCCGTGCTGGTGATGGGACCGCCGGTGAGGCCGGTGCCAGCGGCCACGTTGGTGACGGTGCCGGAGCCAGAAACGGCCTGCCAGGTGGCGATGCCAGTGGCATCCGAGGTGAGGACCTTGCCCGCTCCCGGCGTGCCGGTGGTGATCTTCAGCGGCGCGGAAACCACGACCTGACCGGTGGTGCCCGTGAAGGTGAGGTTGTTGGTGCCCACCGTCACCGTGCGAGCGGCGGAAAGGGTGCCATCGGCGGTGTAGAGATTGGTGCTGGTGAACGCGGCGGTGGAGGCCGAGGTAACACGGCCCGTGGCATCCACCGTGATGACGGGGATGGCCGAGGCACTGCCATAGCTACCCGCCGTGACGCCACTGCTGGCCAGGCTGATGGTCCCGCTGCCGGTGATGGGGCCGCCCGTCAGACCGGTGCCGGTGGCCACGCTGGTGACCGTGCCCGATCCACCGCCTGAAGGCAGCGTGACACTGCCGCCGCCATTGCTGAGGCTGAGGACATTGCCTGCCAGGCTGAGAGCCTGGATTTCATTCGTGGCGCTGGTGTCCGGTAGGGCCACGCTGGCGGCCGCGGTCAGGCGGCCCTGCGCATCGACCGTGAAGGTCGGGATGGTGGAGGCGCTGCCATAGCTGCCCGCAGTGACGGTCGTGTTCGCCAAACTGAGCGTGCCGCTGCTGGTGATGGGACCGCCGGTGAGGCCGATGCCGGAACCCACGCTGGTGACGCTGCCGGAGCCGGAGGGCGTCTGCCAGGTGGCGGTACCGTCGGCGGCGGAGGTGAGGACCTTGCCCGCGCCGGGGCTGCCGCCGGTGAGCTTCACCTGCGAGGCGGTGATCATGCCGGTGCCGCCATTCAAACCGATGGTGACGGCGTTGGAGGGATTGACCACATTGAGGCTGAAGGTGCGGTAGGGTAGCAGGTCACCCACCGGAATGAGGGTGGAGCCGGCGGCGAAGCCGGTGAGGTTGGCGACGGGCACCAAAACGCCGGCGGAGAAGGCACCGGCCCAATTGGCCTCGCCAAGGTCATTGGCGAGGCTGATGGCCTTGCCATTGTAGATGTAACCCGCGGCATTGCTGCCGAGGTCAATGCCCTGGGAGCCATCAATGGTGGCAGCGGGTAATCGAGGGATGGGCAGGGCCAGCGCCGCCAAGAGGGCGGCGAGGGTGCTGCGATGCAGGAAGGAGTTTCGTTTCATGGGCGGTGTATTTTGGTTTGGCTTGGCTTGGGGTTTTTTTGGGTTTGCGAAGCCGCCGGAAGAATCCCGGACGGGTTCGAAAGGGGTTTGAGGTGCCGGGGGGCGGCTGCCGGGGATCAGCGGCTGGCGGTGGCCTTCCGGCCGGTCTGGCGGGGGGTGGTTTTCAGCCCCACGAGCTGGTGGAGCTCTTCCAGCGCGGCTTGCAGCGTGGTGATCTCTGCCGCCTGCTGCTTCTTGAGGGCCGCGATCTGCACGGCTTGGGCGGCCTTGTCCTGGGTCAAGGTCTCGATCTGCTGCTGCTGCTCCTGGACGGCCTTGGTCAGGAGCGGCGTCAGCTTGGCGTAGTCCACGCCCCTGGGCTGGGTTTTCACATTCTCACCGCCGACCGTGACTGCCTCGGGATAAACCTGATGGAGGTCCTGCGCGATGAAACCGGTGTGCGGCTTCTTGGGATCGGCTTTGTAGCGGTAATCCACGACCCGCATCTTCAGCACGGCGTCGAGGCCGTAGTGCGTGGGCTTGATATTCTCCTTCAACCGGCGGTCCGAGGTGTTGATGAAGGACGCAGCGGGCACCAAGAGGCTAGCGGAGAAGGCACCGGCCCAATCGGCCTCGCCAAGGTCATTGGCGAGGCTGATGGCCTTGCCGTTGTCAATGAGGCCACTGGGCGAGTTGCCCAGGTCGATGCCTTCCGAGCCGCTGAGGGTGGCGGTCGGGGAAAAGGGGGGGCGCAGAGAAAGGACCACCAGGAGGGCGGTCAGGAGGGGGCGATTAAGGGGAAGGTTTCGCTTCATGGGTTAAGCTATTTTACTAGATTGAAGCCGCAATAATACCGAGCGGGTTCAAAAAAAGGGGAGGGTCTTCAGTCTTTGCTAAAAACGAGGTGGGTGAGCGCGGTGGCCAGCACCTCCTGGGAGGCCTCCATGTGGTAGAGGGGGCAGAGAATGACCGGCAGGCCCGGTGGCATGGCCTCCAGGCCCGAGAGCATGGCGGGTGAACTGACCAGGACCGCGATGAGGACCTTGGCCGGCCGCGCCGAGGCCAGGGCGAGCAGGTGGGAAAGTGTGGCGGAGGCCCCCGCCTGCTGGATGTGCTCGACACTCAGGAACACAAGGGAAGGCCCCAGCTCGAGCCCGGCCGCCTGGGCCACCCCGCCTGCCGAGACGACCATGGGCTGCAAGTGCAGGGCGGCGCTCATTTGCAACGCGGCGGCCACCTGGGAACTGCTCAAGTCCCCCGGCGAAAGGATGGCATGACGAACCTTGGGCCGTCCCGCACGCCTGGCAGGCGCTGTCGGGTCGAGGTCCAGAGCAGCCGGGACTTGCCGTGGCGATGCCGAAGGCGTGATTTCTTCTTCATCAGGCACCGCTAGCCGGGTTTTCACCTCCTCGGCAGGCGGGGCGGCCGCCTCGATCTCCAGCCGCGCGGCCCCTTTGGCCGAGGGAGACGGCGGTGGCACGGTGGTCTTGCCACCCCTGCTAGGGAAGAAGAGCTGGGAAACGACCCCCCAATCAAAGCGGATGCGACCACCGATCCGCACGCAGGGAATGGTGCCCGAACGAGCCAGGTGGTAGATGGTGGGTGCCACCATCCGCAGGCGCTGGGACAGCTCCCGCGTGGTGATCAAATCCGGGGCGTCCATCGAGACCCGCCGCTGCTTGGATCGGTGGCGTGGGGCGGCGGTCTGGCGGGGTGAACTGGCCGCAGGGGGAAGGTTCGAAAGAGCAGTCATGACAAGTGGTTCACGGGGTGAATGGAAGCGTGATGCCTTGCTGGCGGAGGACCTCCACATAGGAGGGCAGGTAATAAAAGGTGTTGAAGGCCGCCTGGGATGCCTCCGGTGGTCCTTCCGCTGAAGGCGGGGAAACAAAGCTGAAGGTGCTGCCGACGAGGTACCAGTCACCCTGGTCCTCCAAAAGCAGGGCACCGCCGCTATCTCCATAGTTCAGCCCGATGCCCCCGGGATGATCGGGGGCCGGGCGTGCCGCTAGGGTCACCAATCCCTCGGAGGAAATCGGGCTGGTAATGCCGACGAGGCGCTGCGCCCCAAATTTCCCGCCGCGGGCAAAGGGAATCACCGTGTGGTCCTTGAAGTAGGCAGGCAGCCTCTCGGCAAAATGGGGGAAGACCGGCAGCGGGGCGATGGAAGCAGGCAGGGCCTCATCGAGCCGTGCGACATGCAGCACGGCGGGCGCCTCGGGCCAAAGACGCACGGTGAGGCTCCGCTCCACCTGGCGCTGGAGGACCTGATGACCGTCCCAAAACGAAAGCGTGGTGGCCGCAGGCAGCGGATGATGGCTGAGCAACACATGGCGGGCATCCAGTACCGCGAAGGAGAGGCCGCGCACATCCCAGCCGAGCGCCTTTTGCACCTGGGGCGGAAGCGGGCAGCCAGCATTCAAATCCTCCCGCCACGGCCAGGACGCAAAGCGGTTGTACCACGCCGCATCACGATAGGGGGATGTATAGACAGGGTGCCGCCATGCGAGCACCTGATGCCACAGGCGTGACGCCCGCGCAGGGCCGGTGGCGAGCAAAATGAACGCTGCAGGCACCAGGAGCCAGCGAAGCTTGAAGCGCCCTTTTGAACCGGTCTCCCGGGCCTCCGCACGGCCCGTGGTACCCGCCGACGTGCGGGGCAGCACGCGGTGAGATTCCTGCAAGGCGAGGGTGGTGGGCATGTGTGGCATAGGCTTCCGGGGAAATGGGTGGGACGACCACTCAAAAGCTGAGCGGATGGTCGAGATGAAGATTGATCCAGGCCGCGAGGGTGATGGTGAGCAGGGCGAGCAAGCCGAGCAGGATGAAGCTGAAGAGGCGGCGCTTACGCGCCTGCCGCTGGCGAAGACGCATCGCCGTGTTTTCAAACCTGCTATCCCGCCAGAGCGAATTCTGTGAAAGGCGCCCGCTCTTGATCGCGGCACTGTTCGCGCTGGGAGCGGGGCGCTCCACCGCCATCACCCCTGCTGGATAAGATGGCGTCCAAGCGGTGGGGGCCTGCGAACGCTGGGGGGTTCTCACGGGCTGCAGCCGCCGGGAGGGCGCGCTGGCATCCACGGACGTGAAACGTTCGTCCTCAGCGATGGAAGTCGGATGGTACATGATCGTGGGGGTGGGGCGAAGGTGACTGGCGTAGGGGAGCCGCACCTCGCGACAGAGGGCGGAGGGAGGTATCCTCATGGAAGACTTCTGGCGGAGAGGCTGAGCGGACGGATCAATGCGGCGTCCCACGGCGTCGGCGCAGAGCGCTCATGAACGCCGCGCCGAGAAACAGCAGTGTGCGCGAGGGCTCAGGCACCGCCGTGGTGGTAAACTCCACGAGAAGACCGGGCCGGTAAGCAGGCGTGGCCGACTCATCGGAGTGGAAAGAGATCCTCTGCGCGCTGCCCGGTCCCGCACTGACGTTGGAATAGTTCATCAACGCGAGGCCGGCGGACGTGCCGTTGACGATGGCCTGAAGGGCGCTGGTGACATCCAGGCTGAACAGCGAGCCAGACGCCGGATTGGACTCGATGAACGAGCCGAAAACGGTCCCAAGCGAGGAGTCAAACACGCCACCACCGGACCATGAGGCAGCGGAGAGGAAGGGCTTGTCAAAGCTGGCCTCGCCTTCCATCCAGCCCGCGTCCGCTGCGGCTACCCCACGGATCTGCCAGGTGTCCACACTCCCGGCAAAATTGTTGACCGTGAGAAACAAGGTCGCCGACAGAATGGTCGCGGTGGAGGGAATGCCCGTGCCATCAAAACCAAACAAGATGGCGCTGCGGGTGAGGCCTGCGGCGTTGTTCAGATTGGCTTGAAGCGTCGCATTGGTCCCCCAGATGACCGAGGGCTGAGCCTGGGTGAGCTGGGTATCCTTCCACCCGATGGACAAAGCGGTGTCCGCCGTGACGCCGTAAACACTGGCGTTGTTCGTGCCGCCGTAAAGCCAGACGGTGGAGGCGCGCGACGGGGCGGCGAAGCACAGGATGCCCAAGCAGAGGGCGAGCATGATGGCGGCTGGAAGACGTGAGGACATGATAGGGGCGGAGAGAAGGAAATCTCAGGAGGCCGGTGAAAGAATGAGACTGGGGCAGTCGCGATGAGTGAGGACCAAGCCATGCCCGGCAGGCAGGCTGCCCTGCCAGGCATGGCACCTGATCGCACACTCGGGATCTGACTCACGCCAAGACGCGCCCAACCAAGCGCGAGGCCGGACGGCGGCGGCGGAGCAGAGCCAACGATGAGGCCGCTCCAAGAAGGAGGGCCGAGCCTGGTTCGGGCACGGGAGACACGGTGACGGCCAGGCCTGGCTGATTGGCCACTGTCACGGCCTCGCTGGTGTAAAACCCAAGGCGCTCCGCTGAACCCGGGCCGACCGGCACGTTGCTGAAATTGATCAGGGCCAGTGTGCTGATGGTGCCGGCCTTGTAGGCCTGAAGCGCGGAGGTGACATTGATGGAGAAGTTCTCTCCGTCACTGCCAGCGAGGCCCACCGTACTGAAGGTGCTGAAGTAATTCGGATTCCCAGGCACGAGACCGCCAGCCCAGGCGGCATCCAGCGTGGCCCCGATCGAATTCCAGGTGACCGTGTTCTCATTGAGCGGAGTGTTCAGACCGAAGACATGCCAAGTGTCCTGGTTGGTAGCGGCCCCAGCCGAAAGGAAATTGGTGTGAAGTTGGGCATTGGTGATGAAGTCCCCCCCGGATAAGCCGAGGTTCCCGAAGGTCATCAGGATCGCCTGCCGGTTGCTGCCGAGAGGACTGTTCCAGTTGGCCTGCATGTTGTCCAACGAGCCGAAGTTACTGGCCGGAGTGGCATGCGCCACCATGGTGTCCTGCCAGGTTCCCGGCGAGTAGGAGCCGGTGACCGTAACGCCGTAAGCGGCGGAGTTGTTGGTGTTGCCATACCAGTTGACGACACTCTGGGCGGACAAGCCGCCTGAGAGAGAAAACAGGCTGAAGGCCAGAAGGGCCATTGGAGTAATTTTCATAGGGTGGTTTTTTGGTGGTTTTTTGCTTTGTTTCCTGCGTCATGCTTCGGGTGTCCGGCGGCATGCGAGATGGGTTGATGCGGACTTGCGCGGGGCAGAATCTCAGCGCGTCCTTGTGTTCACGGGTTCAGACTGGAGTTCAGCCAACAACTCCTGGGTGATGTCGGTCACCTGCGCCGGGTTGAGATGAAGGAACACCGGGAGCTGTCCCTGCATGCCAGCGTGAAGATTGATCACCATGGTGTATCTCGACACAACCCGGCTGCGTTTCAGTGTGTCCTGAATCTCCAAAAGGAGAGCATTGACGCTACCATTGCGCTCCTGAGACAAGGTGGAGATGGTTTCCTTCTCCCAACGAGTCTGTTCTGCCATCGCGGATTGAAAGGCCGTATGGCTCTGCATGAACTTCTCCTTGAGATAGCCACTCGCCTTGGACTCTCCTCCAACCTCTTCGATTTGTTTGGCGGCGTCTCGCGCGGCCTTCTCCAACTGGCCCACCTGCTCCCTGCGGCGCTTCAACTCCTGAGTCAAATCCGCCTGCCGCTGATCCAGTTCTTCAATGCACGCAGCCGCTTTCTTCCAGTCACGAAGCAGGTGATCGAAATTCACCGAAGCGATGGAGATGGCAGATGGCTCCCCATGAACTGCGAGGGCAGAAACAAGCATCATGGCGAGGGCGAACAGGACCTTGTGTAAAAGGGAGTAAAGACTCTGAAAGGCAGGCTGTGCTGAGGGCATGGCAGGCGAAGTTGAATGTCGGTTATGCATCTGTGATTTTGGGCAGCATTGGATCTCCTTTGCTTTTCTAGGCAGATCCTCACCATTTGAGACCGTCGCCATGAAACCGTCTGCTGAATCGTGAGAGCTGCCTGAATCTCAACCAACAGGCCATGCCGATGAGAAGAGGAAGCCCGGCATAACCGCCTACCTCCGAGGCGCCACGAGTTGCCCGTGACGATGTTAGTGAAGCGGCCACCTGGCCGACCGTAGTGCCACTGATCAACCCCACTAGATTTTGCCTGGTCTGAAACTCGCTCATTTGAAGACCAAGCGGGCTCACCCACATCGGTTCACGGTTTGAACCCAAACGCTCCTGCTCCATTTCAAGGCTTCGAGCATGGCAAAAAGTCGAAGCGCCAAACACTGTCAGAAAAAGAGCCGCCATCATCATGAGCCCGCTGCTCAAAGCCGTCTGATTGTTGATCCTTGCTGTCATACGAGAAGGATGATGTGAGGTGCATGGACGAAGGTTTTGCATGCAACTATAATCGCCAAGCTTTGCAGAAGACGCTGTCCGCTTATTACTAACTTTTGAGTTTTGCTCTTTTCATCCGCGATCAGTTGCATGCGCCCCCAGGTATCGGCCCATCGAAGGCTTCAGGATTGCGGATAACTCCTTGTCAGCCTCGTTACCGCCCCTCGCAAAGCGCCTTGGCACAACCCGCTGTATATCCATTTTTTGCATCCCGATTAATGTCGGACAGATAAACTCGGCCACGATTCCTTCGGTGGCGGTGCAAACATTGGAGAAGGAATTCAGCCACCTATCCATCTGGGTCGACTTCTATTTATGTTCATAGAGCATAGAAATTGTCGAATCTCGCATTGGCTCTCCATTTGTGACGCTGTCATCATATACCCATTGGTTAAACATATTGACTAATTTTATTTATTCTTACCTATGAAGGACTGTGACTATTTTCGCCAAGTCATAAAGTTCAGGCATTTTCCTGACGCTAACATGTGGATTCGCTCCATGAAGGATTTGTTGGATGCACATTGCATCCAGCTTAGCCAAGGTAAATTTGCAGCCGTTTCAGCCGTGCTAGCCTTCCGGAGCTCCAGTTACTCCTTATCAAAATTTGACAAGACGTGTTGCGTTAGATTCAAACCCGCAGAACCCGATGTGTTGATCTGCATCATGCGATCGCCGGACTCCCTTCAAACCAACTTTGGTTATGCAGAAAGAGGGCGAGCTCTGGCGTTTGTGCTGGATGGCTCCAGCTCCTTCATTGGACGGCTGGAACAGGGGACAAGAGTGGCCATGCTACACATGCCTCATGACCGATTTGCCAAAATGGTTCAATCTTGGTTTGGCTTCGCATCTCCGCTGCAAGTGAAACGCCTGCTAAAGCGGGGAGTGTCAGTCCCTTCATCTTTGTTTGACAACTGCGTGCTAGCAAAAACAATCCTGGATGAAGAGGACGGCGCGCAACAAACTATCAACGCGGAGCATGCGGGTGAAGATGCATCCATAGAGGCATCGCTGATTCTTGCGTTTCTCGCCGCCCTGGTTCCCCTGGCTGAGTATGGCAATGCCTTCACCTCGGATTCGCATCATCTGTCACTGCTCGAAAAGGCTGTTGACTTCATTCTCATCAACTACGCAGAAAAAATCATGCTAACCGAGCTGTGTGAGATTTGTGGAGCCAGCGCTTCCACCTTGATTGGAGTCTTCACCAGATACCTTGGCATCACTCCGATGAAGTTTATACTGATGGTAAGGCTTCAGGAAGCTCACACATTGCTTTGCAGCGTCACCGCACACTCCAGTGTGACGAATGTAGCCACCGAGGTCGGCTTCTGGCATTTCGGCCGATTCTCCGGCTATTACAGATCGCACTTTCTAGAACTCCCATCTGAAACGTTGTGGGGATCGCCGACACTACCAAATGAAGTGTCTGACAATAGTTGGGCTGTTCAAGAGTGCCTGCCAACGGTTTGAATGAATCATTTTCGCGGAGCGCTCCAATATTCCAAGAGAATAGGCGAACATCGCGAAAGATTCGAAGAGCGCCAAAGTGTGTTCCACAGAATTGTTCGAGTCTCAACGCCATCCACAAACCACATGAGCGTTCAGGAGATGGCGTTCGCGTGCCATCCAGTAATTCAGGACGCTGTTATTTTGGAGACAATGAGCTGCGCCCAGCCAGTACGAATCAGCTAACAAGTGCGTGTACTTGGCTAACACACAGATCTCAGCTTTCGTTCTTAAAGGCATACAACAGACCGTCGTCAGCACCAAAGAGAACATAACCACCTGCAACGGCTGGACTGCTCTTCGCCGGTGCACCGATTACGAAGCGCCAAAGCTCGGAACCCTTATTAAGGTCAAGTGCCTAGATGTAACCGTCGTCACAGCCAAAGATTACGCTCTTTCCGCCGCAGGCTAGAGCGCTGCTGTCGATACAATCTCGGGCCCGGAACTCCCACTTCAGCTTGCCGGAATCACAGTCAATGGCAAGAAAGCGTTTGTCACGCCCGACTACAAACACCGTTCTCTCGCAAATGGAGGGAGCCGCATAAAATTCAAACTCGCGTTCACCATACTCCCACACAAGTTGGCCACCAGCGATGCTATAAGCGCCAACGCGGTTACCGTAATGGGCGAAGTAGATGATACCGTCGGCGGCCACAACGTTGTTGCCAACTGGCGCGCCAACATCAATCTCGGTCTGTTTCCTGCCGGTTCTCGCATCATGAATATACACTGTGTTATCACAGGCCCCGAAAACCATGTTGTTTCCAGTCTCGGCAGACCATTCCTTCTTACCGGTCTTTGCATCAAGTGAATACAGGTTGTGGACATATGAGCCTATGATGATGTGCTGCGACTTCGAATCGGGATCAGTCCAAACATTGGCCGCAGCGTGAATCTCGTCATCTGATTCAAAGCTCCAGACCTCTTTGCCAGTTTCGGCATTCCAAACATACACAAAAGCATCCTGGCCCCCCGCGACAACGAGATCCCCCGCGAAAACCGCCACACCATCGAATGCTCCCTGGGCCACCTCCTTCCAAATAGCATTCCCGGTAGCTAGATCGATGCAGTAGAACTTTCTATCTTTGCAGCCCACATAGACCTTTTCACCGCGCACCACTGCGCTTGAGACAAGCATCTCGACCTGCCCCTTTGACTTTTCCATAGTCTTGAACTGCCACGCAGGTTTCAGCGGATACTTCAGCACCATGGGCGAAGTGCCAGTCATAGCCTCATCACCTCGTGAATGTATCCAGTCGTCTGCGGTCTGCTGGCCTGCTCCCTGAAAGTAGGACGGTTGTAAAATGTAGTTCTGGCTCCGAAACCAGGAGAACAGAACACCATGAAAAAGAGCAGACACAGTGAAGAGAAGATCGTGAGCATGCTGCGCGAGGCGCAGGGTGGGATGAAAGTCAGGGA
>CANGYJ010000019.1 GCA_947458455.1 Verrucomicrobiaceae bacterium
CGATAACTTCATACCCATTTGTCAGACGAACCTTCGCCACTTTACGAAGAGCAGAGTTCGGCTTCTTCGGCGTGCGGGTCATCACCTGGAGGCACACGCCACGGCGCTGCGGGCACTTAGCGAGCGCGGGCGACTTTGACTTCACCGCTTTATCTTTGCGGCCGTGTCTGACGAGTTGATTGATTGTGGGCATGGTGGTTAAAAAAGAGCTGCTTTCGGAGCAATGACCGGTTCCGGTTCCGAATGACAGTACCACCACCCACTGAAGGGTCTGCGGCACAGATTTTTCCGGTTCTGGCTCCGATAATCGCATGAATCACCGAAGTGAATCATTGCCGGCCTCTGGGGAGAGGACCTGGCTTGGGAGCGCGGACCTTGGCGAGTCGCTGAAGATGCGCAAGCCCTTAATTCAGCTTTTTGAATGTTTTGTATCCGCCGGTGCGCCGGTTGATGTGAAACTGAGAGATTGAGCTGCGAAGATCAAGCGTGTCTCTTCCTTGGTATCGTCACCTTAACGCTTGTTCCCGATTGAAAGCGGTGTCGCTGAACGGACCGCCCCTTTGCTCGTCAGCGGCCGCGCTCCACTACGCTTCGCGACGAAATCACATTCCTCCCGACGTTTTTTGCGACCTCCTATGAGACAACGTTTAGGAAATGGAGCTCAGCGGCGCGATGCCACTCAACGCAAGCCATGAAAACACTCATTATCATTTCGCTAAGCGCCTTCGTCCTTCACGCGCAGGATTTATGCCGACAGCCTTCATCGGAAGCGATGGCAAAAAACGCGGGAGTGAAGCTTCCACAGCTGCCGTGGCATGCAGCGAATGTGTGGTGGGACTTTGGGGGACCGGTGGAGCATTTCACGTCGTTGGAGGTCGATGTGACGATCGACCGGGATGTGCCGGAGGATTATAATTTGTACATCTCGCCCTGCGGCATCGCGAAGATCAATGGTTTGCAATTCTACGGCGGCATCCAGACGAACATCAACGGCTGGGCGGACAAGGAGAGCCGTGAACGCGTGCATCGCGGCAAGGGTGGCATTTTTTCGCGTTGGTCGAGCGACAAGACGACGCCCATCGGATTGGAGCATGTGCGCACGGCTGCGGAGGACTGCCTGGTGGAGAGCGCGGGCTACGAGGGTGAGTTCGCGAGTGTGCGGCGGCCGTTTGCGTGGACAAAGGGGACTTATACTTGGTGCATCACGAAAGGTGCGACGGAGGGCGAAAGCACCTGGTTCACCTGCACGATCCGCGTTGCGAAGGGGGTGGTGCATGAGGTGGGCAGTTTGCGCTTTGAAGGCACGGATTTCACCTTTTGGGAGAGGCATTCAGCCTTCGTGGAGGTGTACAGCACATCGAAGATTCCGAAGTCCGGCATTCCGAAGGTGACGGTGACTTTTGGATGGCCGCGACTGAACGGGATGAAGGTGCCGCTGAAAAAGGCGCATGCATATTACCCCGACAAAGACGGCCCAGACTCACCCGATTGCGCGTGGGTGAAGGCGAAGGGCGAAAAATGCGCCGTCGAAGTCGGCCCCATCTTCAAACGCGATGAGGCGAAGCGGCGGCATGAGCTGCTGCGATGAAAATCTGCTACAAATGCTCCTTCAAATAGCTCGTCATGAGCTCGTAGAGGTGGCGTGAGGTGCCTTTGCCGGTGTTGATGGCGTGATCGCGGTTCGGGTAAGGCATGACGGTAAAGGCTTTGTTATGGATGATGAGTTCATTGATAAGCTTTTCGACGCCTTGGTAGTGGACGTTGTCATCGCCGGTGCCGTGGATGAGGAGGAGGTGGCCTTGAAGGGATTTGGCACGGGTGATGGGGGAACCGGCGGTGTAGGCTTTGAGCTGGTCCTTCGGCAGGCCCATGTAGCGTTCCTCGTAGATGGTGTCGTAGAGGCGGCGGTCGGGCACGGGGGCGACGGCGATGGCAGTGCGGTAGAGGTCGGGATACTGGAAGATCGCATCGAGGCTGCTGGTGCCGCCGCCGCTCCAGCCCCAGATGCCGACGCGTTGAGGATCGAGAAAGGTGAATTGCTTCAACAAAGCCCGCACGCCGACGGCTTCTTCGCGAGCGTTCAAGATGCCGAGCTGGAGATGCGCGGCCTTGCGCCAATCACGGCCTTTAGGCGCAGGCGTGCCGCGGGTGTCCACGCTGGCGATGACGCAGCCCTGCTGGGCGAGCATGGCATGCCAGAGCATCTTTTGGCCGCCCCAGGAATCTTTGACAGTCTGCCCGGCGGGCTCGCCATAGACGTTCATAAGCAGCGGATGCTTCCTTTGAGGATCGAGATGGGCCGGGGTCATGATCCAGGCATCGGCCTGAATGCCTTCACCGATGTCCACGCGGAGGAATTGGGTCTTGGGAAGGTTCAAGGCAGCGAGTTTTTCGCGAAGCTTGGTTTGTGGCTTAAGTGTGCGCTTGGTAAGGTGCTCGGGGAGTGTGATGAGATCGACGACGGGCGGTGAACTGAAGCTGGAATGGGTGTGAATGGCCCAGCGGGTGTCTTCGCTGAAGTTGTAGGTGTGGGTGCCGGGTTGATCGGCGGGTGAGAGGCGTTGGGCTTCGCCGCTGCCTTCGAGGCTGGCGCGGTAGAGGTAGCGCTGGGTGGGGTTTTCGGGGGAGGCGTAGAAGTAGAGGTCGCCGTTTTTGACATCATTGACCTTGGTGACTTCGATGACGTCGAAGGGGCCGGTGGTGATGGGGGTGAGTTTGCCGCTGAGAGTGGCGCGGTAGGCGTGACGCCATCCTCTGCGTTCGCTGAGCCAGAGGAAGTCGTCGCCGATCCAGCGGATGGGGTTGTCGTTGTCGATCCAGGCGGGGTCGGTTTCGGTAAGGATGAGGCGTGTCTCGCCAGTGGTAGGATCGGCGAGGAAGACGCGGAGGGTGTTTTGCAGGCGGTTGAACTGCTGCAGGAGCACGGATTTGCCATCGGGGGTCCATTCGGCATGCGGGAGGTAGTGCTCGCGAGGATCGCCGGGCACTTTGAGCCATGTGATGATGCTACCAGTGGCGGCGATGATGCCGAGGCGTGTGGCGGAGTTCTTTTCGCCGGCTTTTGGATAGGGAAAGGTGGTGATGCGGGGGTAGGTGCCATCGGTTTGATTGATGAGGGAGAAGCGCTTCACTCCCTTTGTGTCGAACTGCCAGAGGAGGAGCTGCTTGCCGTCGGGACTCCAGCGGTAGCAATCGCGGAGGCTGAGTTCTTCTTCGTTCACCCAGTCGGAGGTGCCGTTGATGAGGGTATCGGAGCCGTCGGTGGTGAGGGCCGTGATTTTCAGGTCTGCTAGGCCTTGGACCTGAAGGTTATTTTTGCGCACAAAGGCCACGCGGCTGCCATCGGGGGAGAATTTGGCAAACATGAGCGTCGAGGGAGCGGCATCACCGCCGAGCTTGGTGAGTGCTTTCGTGGCGAGATCGAGCAGCCAGTAGTCGCCACGGGTGTTTTTGCGCCATACCTTCTTCGTGTGGGTGAAAAGCAGCGCTTTGGACTCGTCGGCATTGAACTCGAAGCTGTCCACGGTGAGCGGCTTCTTTTCGCCTTTCGGGGTCAAAGCCTTGGCGGAGGTGAGAATGGTCTGCTTGCCGGTTTCGACATGGTTTTGGACGAGATCCTTGCCGTCTTTGCCTTCGGCAGGTTTTTCGAGAGTAAAGTAGGAGGCGCTGATCTTGCTCCACTTGAGCGAGGGCATCTTTTCCTCGTCGAACTCCTTGTCGGTGAAGATGCGGGCAAGCGTGAGCTGGGCGGGATCGGGCTTCGCAGGCTCGGCATGGAGGCCGGTAAGGGCGTGAACGGCGATCAGCAGGAAGAGCGGGGCTTTCATGCCGCATGGTGAAGGGCTAGCGGGGAGGTGTCTTGGCGATTTTTTGACGGAAGGCCGGGCTTGGCTCGATTTTCGGAGAAAATTGGCCACTCTGGCTGGATGAACATGCCTGCCTGGATCGAATACTTTGCCGTGGCCATCTGTGCGATCACTGCGGTGCTGGCAGCGGAAGGTAAGCGCATTGATCTCTTCGGCGTGCTGGTGCTGGCACTGGTGACGGCGGTGGGGGGCGGGACGGTTCGCGATCTTTGTTTGGGCGTGCGGCCGGTATTTTGGATCGAGCAGCCTCAGGTAGTTTGGACGGCGCTGATCGCAGCGGCGGTGACGTTCATTATTGTGCGTTTCACACATCTGCCCTCTCGGCTGCTGGATGTGGCGGATGCGTTTGGGCTGGCCTTGTTTGGCATCGCAGGCACGGAGAAAGCGCTGGCCTTTGGCACGCCGGGCATCGTGGCGGTGCTGCTGGGCATCGTGACGGGCGTGGCGGGCGGCATTCTGCGGGATGTGCTGCGCCGTGAAATCCCCTGGGTGTTCCAGGCGGAGGTGGATCTGTATGCGACGGCGGTGTTTGCCGGCGCGGTAGTATTTGTGCTGCTGCGTGAGTATCTGCCGCCGTCCGAAACGCATCGCTACATCGGCATGGCCACCATTCTGCTGATCCGCCTTGCGGCGATGCGCTGGAAGCTGCGGCTGCCAACGTATCGGACGCGAGGCTCGGGAACTGATTAAAGCAACCTCGCAGCAGCTTCGGCGAGCGGACTGCGCTCGCCTTTGACCAGCGGGACGTGGGCAGCGAAGGGCTGGCCGCGCATGCGCTGGCGGGTGTACACGAGACCGTTGCTGCGGGCATCGACGTAAGGGTTGTCGATCTGCGCGGGATCGCCGACGAGGACGAGCTTCGAACCACGGGACATGCGGGTGACGATGGTCTTGGCCTCCAGCGGCGTGAGCTGCTGCGCCTCGTCGAGCACGAAGAATCGATCAGGAATGCTGCGACCGCGAATGTAGCAGAGGGCTTCCACTTCGATGACGCCCGACTGAATGAGGTGGTCGTAGGGAGCGGCGGGCGTCTGCATCTTGGCGGGATCGGGCATGAAGCGATTTTGCTTCTTGCGGGCAGGTCCTTGCGTATTTTCGATGGGCCGCATGAGCAGATCGAGCGCGTCATAGACGGGCTGCAGCCACGGGCGCATCTTTTCCTGAAGCGATCCAGGAAGGAAGCCCACCGTCTGCCCCATGGCGACGATAGGACGGCTGACGGTAAGGCCCTGATAGGTGCGGTCAAAGACCTGCTGGAGCCCAGCAGCCACGGCGAGGAGTGTCTTGCCCGTGCCTGCCTGGCCGTAGCAGGTAACGAGGCTGATCTCGGGATCTAGCAAGGCATCAAGGAGGCAGACCTGACCGAGGTTCATCGGCTTGATGGAGTGGCCCTGCCCTACTTTGATGCACTCAGGTGCTCGCAGGCGGACGAATTCCCCCTGAGCGTTGAAGCGGGCGGGGATGGTGGCCTTTTCGCCGGCGGAAAGCAGGGCGAAGTCATTCACCGCGAGCGCAGAGACACGGGCATCGGTGATCGTGAGGCGGCCGCTGCTGGCATAGCGCTGCAATTCGTGGCCGGTGACCTCGATACGGGCGATCTCAAAATTCGAGACCTCACGCGGAGCGACCTTGTCGTGGAGGTAATCTTCGCACTCGATGCCCACGGCGCGGGCTTTAAGCTGCATGTTCAAATCCTTGCTGACGAGGATGACTGGCATCTTCAAGGTATCGCGGAGGAGTAGCGTGCAGGCGATGATGCGGTGATCGGCCTTGTCGAGATCGTGGAAGATGCCTTCGAAAGCGGTGATGCTGGCGTGCTTCCGTGCCTCGCCGGGATCATACACGGCGATGCGGATGCGGCCGCCTCCGGGCGTGGCTACCCCGTGGGTGACATCCGCTCCGGCGGGAAACATCTGCATGAGCGCCCGATGCACCTCGCGGGCATTGGCTCCACGTTCGGTCATCTCATTTTTAAAGCGGTCCAGCTCGCTGAGGACATCCACAGGGATGCAAATGTGATGCTCCTCAAAACGGTGAATGCATGCGGGATCGTGCAGGAGGACGTTGGTATCGAGAACGAAGGTCTTGGTGCCGACAACGGTTTCGGGAGCACGGGCGGGACGCTTTCGGCGGGAGGAGGCGGATTTGGTTGGCAAGGGAGGAGAAGGGGGCTGTGAACCGGAACTGGCAGGGCGGGATTCGATGAGGGTCGAACTGACTACGTTGGAATGGTCGTCGCGGTCCATGATGGGTTGGAGGGTGGTTGTGCCATCGGTGTTCGATGGCGGGTTGGGTCGGTAGCCTTGTGGCGCAGTGACTGTGCCAAGCGTGCCGTTCCAGTGCTGTGATTATTGGGATGAATCACGGTAATTACCGGAGACTGTCAGAGAGTGAATATCGCGGCAAGGGTTTATTCACATTGTGGAAGTTTATTCACACTTGGCCCATACCCTGATACCAAAAAAATGGGAGCGATCCGAAGACCGCTCCCGTGAGAGTGACGTTGGTAGGAAGATTACTTCGTGGCAGAAGCACGACCGCCAGAACCCATGCTGTAGCTATCCATGACGGGCGTCTGAGGAGCTGCGCCTTTCCAGCCAGAACCGGGGAGGGCGTATTTACGAGGATACTGCTCCTGCACGCTGCCCACCATCCAAGGCTTTGTCTCGGCCAGGAAGAGTGTGCCGTAGCGGGCCCGGGAGCGCTTCACGAACTCAGCGTTGGGGTCTTCGGAATTTTTGAGACTACCGAAGACGCTGCCGCCATTGCCGACATCATCCTCACCACCGTAAGGAGCAAAAGCATCAGCCCCACTGGCCTGACGACCACCGATGGTCGTGTTCGGCGAAAAAGGCATGCATGAGGAAAGAAGAGCCGCGAGGGCGAGCGTGAAAATCAATTTCATAGGAGGATGAGATTTTGACGGGAGACTGCCCTGTTTGTCAAAGTTTTTTCCTCTTGGTAAAGACATCCTGGCACAAATCACCGGTGAGATCGTGAAAGAGGCCAGAAGTGGCATCGTTTTCGCGCATCCAACACCCCCAAAACCTCCGTTCCCCCATGAAAATCCCCCTTTGCAGCTTCGTGGCCATTTTTGCCCTTTCCGGCCTCGCTAGCGCCGCGCCCGATCTGAAAGCCACGGCGGCAAAAATCGACGAATTGATTCTCGCGAAGCTCGCGAAAGAGAAAATCCAGCCCAACGCCCAGGCCAGCGACGAGGTTTTCGTGCGCCGGGTCTATCTCGACATCGTCGGCCGCATTCCCTCGATCAAGGAGACCACGGATTTCCTCGCCGATCAGGCCACCGACAAGCGGGCGAAGCTTATCGACGAGCTGTTGGCCTCCGATGGCTACACGCAAAACTACTTCAATTATTGGTCGGACATCCTGCGCCTCCGCTCGCAGCTTGCTGTGGGCAACAGCCAGCCTGCCGGTGCCGCCTACGCCACCTGGCTGCGCCAGGCCCTCGACAAAAACATGCCCTACGACCAAATGGTGCGTGAGATGGTCACCGCCGATGGCAAGACCTATGAAAATGGCGCGGTGGGCTTTTACCTCCGCGATTACAACATGCCGCTCGATAACATGGCGGTCACCACGCAGGTCTTCCTCGGCACCAGCATGGTCTGCGCCCAGTGCCACAATCACCCCTTCGATAAATGGACCCAGATGGACTACTATCAAATGGCCGCCCACACCTACGGCATGACCGGCACGAACGGCCTTAGCAATCCCCTGCTCGCGGGTGTCTTCGGCGGCGGTTATGGCGACAAAGGCGCGAAAGCCAAGGGCAAGAAGGCCAAACCTTCGGCCGAACTCACCGCCCTCATTCCACAAGGCATTGAGCGCAAAGACATGAGCAAGGCCATGAGCGAGATCCTCCGCCCGCTGCGCTACAACACCGTCCTCGACCACTCGGACAAAAAAGCACTCCCCCTGCCCCACGATTATCAATACACCGACGCCAAGCCGAAGTCCGTCGTCTCGCCCTTCATCCCGGCCGCCTTCTCCAAAGATGGCAAGATCGTCAAAAACGATGAAAAGCCCGTCGATTCCTACGCCGGCTGGATGACCTCGAAGGACAATCCGCGCTTCACCCTCGTCATCGCGAATCGCCTTTGGAAAAAGGCCATGGGCATGGGCCTCATCGAACCCGTCGATGAGATCACCGATTCCACCGTGCCGAGCAATCCAGCCCTCATGTCCTTCCTCGAACAGACCATGAAGGACCTGAACTACGACATGAAAGCCTTCCTGCGTGTGATCTACAACAGCGCCGCCTACCAGCGTGCCGCCTACACCAAGGATGTCGAGCTGGGCGAGCTCTACCACTTCCCTGGCCCGCTCCTCCGCCGCATGAGCGCCGAGCAGATCTGGGACAGCATGGTCACGCTTTACAAACCCAATTCGGACACGCCCAGCATTCAGTCCAAGATCGACCGCGACTCCACCATCCGCAAAATCGAGTGGCTCGACCGCTCCCTCAATGCGCTGACACCGAAAGAACTCACCAAGGCCACTGCCGCCGTCGCCTTGAAGCAGAAACAGCTCGCCGCGGATGTGCGCAAAGCCCAGGAGCAGCTCACCGAGGCCAGCAAAAACAAAGATGAAGACGCCATCCGCGCCGCGAAGAAGGTCGTGAGCAACCAGCGCAAGGCCATCGACGAGGCCGCCGAGGAGATCGTCTATAGCACCGGCTTCAAAAAATTCGCCGAACTGGCCCGCGAAGGCAAACTCGACGAGCAGGTGAAGGACGAGGAGTTCGCCAAGGAAATCGCCGCCGCCATCACGGGCAAAGATGGCAAGGACCTCTCGCTCGACGAAGCCTTGGCGATCTACAACAAAGGTCTCCGCACCCGCCTCACCGAGCAGCAAAAGACCCGCATGAAGCGTGATGCCGAGAACCTCAAGGCCGACACCAAAGAAGAACTCGCCTCTCTGAAGGCATGGGAAAACTTCCGCGATACCTACATGATCCGCTCCGCCGATCTCCGCAGCCCGGCGCCGAACGGCCACTTCCTCCGCGAATTCGGCCAGAGCGACCGCGAACTCGTCGAAAACGCCAGCGATGACGCCACCGTCGGCCAGGCTCTCATGCTGCTGAATGGCAAGACCTTCAGCAATCTGATGAATCCCTACACGATGATCTCCCGCGCCGTTCGCAAGGCGGAGACCGCCGAGCAAACCATAGACACCATCTACCTCGCCCTATTCAGCCGCAAAGCCACCGCCGAGGAGCAGGAGCTGCTCAAAGGCATCGTGGACAAAAACACCGTTACGAACAAAGGCGATGCCCTCTGGGCCGTGCTGAACACCCGCCAGTTCTACTTCATCCAGTAAAGCAGCCTGCTCAGGCTTTGAACTCGGGATAGAACGGATTGTGCGCCTTCTCCTCGCCCACGGTGGTGAGAGGGCCATGACCTGGGCAAATCACCGTTTCATCGGCCAGCGAGAAGATTTCCTTCCGGTTCGTCGCGAGAGCTTCGGCAAAGGAAACCATGCCACCGCCCATGCTGGAGGAAAAAAGCGCATCGCCGACGATAGCGACCGTTTTTGCCAAACCGCTGACGACATAGGTAATGCCGCCTTTGGAATGTCCCCAGGTGCTGCGAGGCTCGATTTGGAGCCCGCCAACCTTCCAGGAAGGTTTTTCTTCGAGCGAGAAGGTCTTCGCTCCGGCGCAGGACTCCTTAGCATGGACAAAGGTAGGCACCGCGCCTTCACCGGAGAGCTTGGCGAGGTCGAGGATGTGATCGGGATGCGTGTGGGTGATGTAGATCTGGCTCAACTTAAGGCCGTTCTGCTGGATGAAATCGATCATCGGCTGCGCATCCGCTCCAGTATCGAAAGCGATGGCGTTCTTCGTCTGCTCATCCCACACGAGGTAGGCATTCACCGTCATGTCATGGTAGGTCGTGTTGAATTGAGCCAATCCGGGCAAGTTCACGACATCTGGCATCCAGCCGTTGCGCGCCATCGTGATGAGCGAAGCGGCATCCAGCCCCAAAACTGGGGCAATCTTTGCCAGCACGGCATCATCCACCTCACCGCCTTTGGCTGCGGCGATGGTTTCGGCGCTCACGCCAGCCTTCGCGGCCACTTCAACTTCGCTGAGGCTGTGGCCGCGCATGGATTTACCGATGACATCATTGAAAAGATCTTCGAGGGGGAGGGACATGGGAGGAAGGAGATGATTGGGTTTCGGGCTGAATTCAAGCGGCTGGTTTACTTCAACAATCAGCAATCAGAGTTCATCAATCTGCGGTTGAGGGCTTTCGCGACGCTCGGAATGTCGATTGCTGAATGTCGAACGCTGATTGTTGAAGGAATTGAGGGCGATGAAGAAAGCGAAGGGAACAAAAATGCCGGACGGGTTTCCCCATCCGGCATCGTGAAACGTTTCGAGGCTCGTGTTACTCGGAAACCTTGGCTGTTTTGATCTGTACTGGCTCAGCGGGCACATTCTGGTGCATGCCGGCGTTCGTGGTTTTCACAGCGGCGATGGCGTCGAGCACATCGAGGCCCTTTGAGATCTTGCCAAAGACGCAGTAGCCCCAGCCGTCCTGGCCTGGGTAGTCGAGGAACGCGCTATCCTGATGAACCAGGAAGAACTGGCTGGTGGCGCTTTGCGGATTGCTCGTGCGGGCCATGGAGATGGCGCCGCGGACGTTCTTGAGGCCATTTTTGGCTTCGTTTTCGACCGGGGCATCGGTGGACTTCTGCTGCATGTCAGCGGTAAAGCCGCCGCCCTGGATCATGAAGCCGGGGATCACGCGGTGGAAGATGGTGCCATCATAGTGACCCTTCTTCACATAGCTGACGAAGTTGGCGACAGTCTTCGGAGCCTTGGCGGCATCGAGTTCGAGTTCGATAGAGCCTTTGCTGGTTTCCATCACGATTTTTACGGTTTTGGCGTCACTCACGGTTTTTTCCTGGGCTGAGGTTGGACCGGCCAGGCCAGCGAAAGCGAGGGCGATGGCGGCGAGAGTCGGTGCGATTGATTTCATAGGTCGGTTTACGGGTTGAGGCGGGCGAATAGGGCGTGTCAGGCTTGTTTTGCAACGGGCATTTGGAGGAGGATCAATGCTTCAAGAGCCACTCGGTGGTGCGAGGATTGAAATCGCCCAGGCACTCCCAATGGAAGGCATGGCCGGCATTGTCGTAGAGGTGCAAATCCGCGCCGGGGATGGCAGCGGCCACTTCCTCACTCATCCAGCGGGGCGTGAAAGTGTCGTTTTTACCGCCAATGACGAGCGTGGGGCATTTCACGTTCTTGAGTTCGTTGAGCGTGTTGTGGCTGATGGCGGCGGCGCTTTGGGCCTCCGTGGCATGCAGCGGCTGCGGGGCTGGATTCGTCGCGGCATCCTTGAGGCCCTGCTGCATGTTGTTCCAGCAGTCGTCGTTGTCGAACCACGGCTTGGTGAAGATGAGCATCTGAATCCACTGCATGAAGTCCTCCGGGCGCATGTCCGCCTTCGCCTTCATGAGGTGCTGCCAGGTGTAAAGGCCGAAGCGGTCCTGCCGTGCCCAGGTACACATCAAAATCATGCTCTTCACCTTCTCCGGGTGCCGCAAAGCAAGCTGCTGGGCAATCACGGAGCCGAGTGAGCAGCCCACCACGCGGGCCTGCTTGATGCCGAGCTTGTCCATCAAGCCGGCGTAGTCATCGGCCATCATCGCGGTGGTGTAAGGGCCTTCCGGCTTGTCGGTCTCGCCCACGCCACGGTTATCGCCGAGGATGCAGCGAAAGTTCTTTTCCCAGGCCTGCGCATGCGCATCCCAAACGCCACCAGGAGCAGTCACGCCCATGATGCAGACCAGCGGATCACCGCTGCCGCGTTCTTGATAAAACATTTTGATACCGTTGGTTTCGACGTGGGGCATGAGAAGTGGATGGGTTCAGGGTTGAGAGCGCGGATTGGAACAAAGATGTGGCTGTGGGACAAGTGAAAACCACCTCCCCTGCCCTCAAACTGCCCTCCGCACACTCGGACCCTCGATCCATTTCGGCGGGATCATGATCTGGCGCGGCACCGCAGGCACGCCGTGTTCATGTTGGGAAAGCTGCGTGACGACCAAATCGACCGCCGCAGCCGCTAGATGTTCGCGCTGCTGGTAAATGCCCGCGAAGCCCTCCATCTTCGGCGTCCAGTCATGCACCACGAAGCCGATGTCCTGTGGCACGCGCAGCCCCAGCCGCTTCAGCCAACCTGGCACGTGCGTATCGAAAGTGATCAGCGCGTCCGGCTGATGCTCGCGCATCCACTTCGAGAAGGCATCGAAGCCCTGGCTGATGTCGTTGCTGGGAAACAGCAGCAGCGGCACGCGATCCGCCTCCGGCAGGCCGTGCTGCCAGTGGAACAAACCGCCGCTGTAGCCGAATTGGGAGCGATTCACGATCCACTTTGTCACCGCCACGCCGATGCGTTTGTAGCCACGGGCCGCGAGCTGCTCCGCCGCCATGTGAATGCCCAGTGTCATGTTTCCGGCGCACATGTGCAGCGCCGGCGTGCTCATGGCGTTGCCAAACGTCACCGCCGCGAAGGGCGAGTAATCGAGCTTGCTGCATGGCAGCGTCATGCTCTGCGGCGAAACAATCACGCCTTCGATGCCACGCGCGTGCAGGATCTTTTGCAGTTTCTTCGGCGTGAGGCCATCCTTGCCCAAATAAAACTCCTCCACCGCGTATCCATGCCCATGCGCACGACGTCGGATGTCCTCAATCGGCACATACTGATACGAAGGCCCCAGCAGCCCATCCTGCGGCACATGCTCGCGAATCACCGCGATCACCGCCCGCAGTCGCTTTTCCTTCTTCCCGCGCACCACCTGCATCATGCGCATCAAATGCGGGTCCGGCTGGTAATCGAGTCGCTTTGCCTCCTTCAAAATCAGCTCCCGCTTTTCCGCCGCCACCTTCGGCGCCCCGCGCAGCACTCGCGACACCGTCATAATCGACACCCCCGTGGCTTGGGCGATGTCTTTGAGCGTGGGCGTGGAGGTCATGGGCATGGTATTAGCATAACACGCCATGCGATCATTCAAGCCGCGAAATCCCTCCACCGGCCCCGTTTTCTCGCATCATGCTCCGCCTATCTGTTTTTCGACTCTTTGCGATCTCTGCGCTCTTTGGCGGCCCCTCCCTCGCTGCACCTCCACCGACGGTGTTGCCGGGCAAACCTTCTGCCTGCGCGGCTCGGATCACGCCGGCGAATCCGCCGAATGACGGCATTCTCTTTGTCGATCACTCCAAGGCCAAGCGCAGCGGCCATCTCGGTCATGCGTTGGTACAGCTTGAGCCGGGCAAGCTGATCGCGTTTTACCCGAACTGCTCCAATGACAACGGCGGCCACTCCGGCGTCGGCTGGATGGAATACAAACGCTCCGAGGATGCTGGCAAGACCTGGGGCGAGCCGCAGGTTCTCTCCTTCTCCAAAAAACTCCACGAGAAGAAAATGGGACGCTCCGCCATGGCCGAAAAAGCCATCGTCACGGACAAAGGCGAGATCGTCCTCTTTTACCTCATCTGCGATGTCGCGGAGAGCGCCCTGTGGCAGCCCTACTGGGTGCCGCTGGTCTGCAAGAGCAAGGACGGTGGCCAAAACTGGAGCGATCCACGACCCTTCGGAGCCTCGCGTGGTCGTGTCTATGACGTGGAGTATCACGACGGAGAAATCCGCGTGCTGCACTTGGCCAACGACGCCATCAAAGACTGGCGCGGCAATGCCAAAGAGCACGTCTATGAGCTGCACGTCAGCACCGATGGCGGCGAAACCTTTACCAAACGCAGCGTGCTGCCCTTCATCACCAACCGGCGCGGTTATGGCGCACTCGGCCACCTCGCCGATGGCTCGCTCATCGCTTACGTTTACAACAGCGCGAACGAAAACGTGCTCGATTACCTCATCAGCCACGATGGCGGCAAAACATGGCCGAAGGTCGATACCTCGACCGTCAGCCGAAAGATCCGCAATCCGCAGTTCACCGCCTTCGGTGGCAAATACTACCTGCATGGCCGCAGCGGAGCGTATGGCGAGGGCAGCGGCCACATGATCCTCTACATGTCCGACGACGGCATCACCTGGGACGATGGCGTCTATCTGCGCATGCGCACCGCCGGTGCCGGAGCCTACTCGAACAGCCTCGTCGTCGATTCCCCCGATGGCAGCGGCAAGCAGCGACTCCTCATCCAAGCCTCCCACGCCTACGAAGACAGCAAGACCAACGTGCTCCACTGGTGGCTGGAGTAACGTCTACAAACCTTCACCAACCCACAACCATGCTCCTCCGACCTCTTTTCTGTTTCTTTGCGATCTCTGCGCTCTTGTGCGGCCAAGCCATCGCTGAACGTCTCGTCGATCCTGATCGCACTTGGCAGGGCATTCCAGGCTTAGAGCGCACGGCAAAGGGTCGCGTCTTCTCATCCTGGTTTACCGGTGGGCCAAAGGAACCCTCGGCTGACAACGAAGTGCTGCTGAGCTGGAGCAATGATGAGGCGAAGACCTTCACCACACCGCAAGTGATGGCGGGGCCGAAGGATGGCACGCGCTGCTTTGATCCGACACTCTGGATCGACCCAAAAGGACGGCTTTGGTATATCTTCAATCGCGGCAACAAAGACACCGCGCAGCATGACGTGTGGGCACGGATTTGTGACGCGCCGGATGCGTCGACGCCGATCTTCGGGGCGGAGTTCCGTGTGGGCTTCGATGCGCCGTTCGCCTTTCGCATGAACAAACCGACCGTGCTTTCCACGGGTGAATGGATCATGCCAATCACTCACGCCTCGCAGCCGAGCCACGATTGGTTCCCCTTCGCCGATCAACTCCAAGGGGTGGGCATTTCTAACGACGAAGGCAAGACATGGAAACTCCACGGCGCTCTCAGCATGCCCAAATGGGCACTCGAATGCATGATCACCGAACTCAAGGACGGTCGTCTCTGGCTCCTCACCCGCACAGGCAGCGGCTTCCTCTGGGAAAGCCATTCATCTGACAAAGGCCGCACTTGGACGGAGCCGAAAGCCACCCGCATCTCCAATCCCGGCTCCCGATTCTTCATCCGTCGTCTGACCTCCGGCAATCTGCTGCTCATCAATCACTACAAATTTAAGGGCCGCAGCCATCTTTACGCCCAACTCTCCACCAACGATGGCCAAGAATGGAACGAAGGCCTCCTGTTGGACGAGCGTTCCGGCGTCTCCTACCCCGACGGCCTGCAGGACAAGGACGGCCTCATCTGGATCACCTATGATCGTGATCGCCAAGGCGATGGCGAGATCCTACTCGCGAGGTTCAAAGAAGAAGACGTGCTCGCGGGCAAGAACGTGTCCGGCGCAGTGACGCTGAAGCAGACGATCAGCAAGCTGCACAAGCCCGTGACGAAACCCTGAGAGCAGTGAGATTGACGGCATCCGATATGCTGTCAAAGTGTTGGCATGACTCGAACTCAGATCCAATTGCCCGACGATGTCTTCGCCAAGGCCAAGAAGCTTTGCGAAGCCCGCGAAATCTCGCTCGCCGAACTGGCTCGTCGCGGCATCGAATACATCCTCAGCGTCTATGCCCAGGAACCAGGAAAGCCGGAGGAATGGCACCCGCCAAAACCACGCAAGCTGGGCTGGATGGGGCTCACCGATGCTGAGATCAAAGCCGAAGCGCAGATGACACTCAATGAAGAGGTTTTGACCCGCATCAGTTCGAAATAAGCCAGCCATGCTTTCCATCGACACCAATATTCTGCTCCATGCATTCAACGAGGACTCCTCCCGCCATGAGGCTGTGGCCTGCTCCCTGAAAGTAGGACGGTTGTAAAATGTAGTTCTGGCTCCGAAACCAGGAGAACAGAACACCATGAAAAAGAGCAGACACAGTGAAGAGAAGATCGTGAGCATGCTGCGCGAGGCGCAGGGTGGGATGAAAGTCAGGGACGTGTGCGCACGTCACAACATCAGCGAGCAGACCTACTACGGGTGGAAGCGCAAGTATGGCGGGATGCAGGTGCACGAGCTGCGTCAGGCGAGGGCGCTGGCAGAGGAAAACGGGCGCCTCAAGCGCATCGTGGCGGACTTGACGGTGCAGATCGACATCTTGAAGGCCATCAACGCAAAAAAATGGTGAGCCCGGCCAGCAAGCGACGGGCGGCACGATACGCGCTGCAAAGCGGTCTTGGCAGGATCGCGCAGGTGTGTCGTGCATTGGAGCTTGCACGGTCGGGCTACTACCGCGTGGCGAAAGTCAGCGCGGAGGCGAGGCAGCGGCGCAATCGCGTTGTCAGACTGAGCCGTGAGCATCCGCGCTACGGCTACCGCCGGATCACGGCGTTGCTGCGACGCGAGGGGGTGCGGATTAATTTCAAATGCGTGGCGAGGGTGCGCCGGGAGGAAGGGCTGCAGGTGCGCAAACGCCAGCGGCGGATGCGGCGTGTGAGGCCGGGGCAGCAAGCGCGGCAGGCTGCGGCGCATCGCAATCATGTGTGGAGCTGGGACTTTGTGAGCGACCAGGTGGAGGGCGGCAGCGCCTTTCGCATCCTCACCTTGATGGACGAGCACACGCGCGAGTGCCACGCCACGCATGTGGCGTGGTCGATCCGAGCCACGGACGTGCTTGGCGTGCTGGAGTCCGCGATGCGCAGGCACGGCATACCTGAGCACATTCGCAGCGACAACGGACCTGAGTTTATCGCGTATGCGATCCAGGACTGGATGCGGCATCGACAGATCAAGATGAGCTACATCAAACCGGGTTCACCTTGGGAGAACGCATATATCGAATCGTTCCACGACAAACTGCGCGACGAATGCCTCAACCGCGAGGTGTTCGGCAGCCTGGCAGAGGCCCGAGTCGTCATCGAACAATGGCGGCGTGAATACAACGAATACCGTCCGCACAGCTCGATGGGCTACGGCACCCCGGCACAGACGGCGGCACGCTGTCAAACTCCGCTGCGGCCTCATCTCGCTACGCTCGATGAGACCTCCGCTGCGTTTGACAGCGTGAGAGAAACAACCAACATCAAGATCAACCCAAGGAGGCTGGAACTACATTGATGATCTGTCCCACTCCAGGGAGCAGGCCAGCTGCCTATGCTTGGATAACGTCCATCCAGCGGGATGAAGACGTGGCGATCTCCGAGTTCATCCTCGCCGAGTTCTACGGCCTCCTGCGGAATCCCGCCGTGCTCAAGCATCCGCTCACCGCCGAGGAAGCCGTCGAAGTCATCCAGACCTATCGCAACCATCCCCGCTGGCGCTTGATCGGCTTCCCCACCGAGAGCCGCCCGCTCCACGACGCCCTCTGGAAGAAAGCCACCGGCAAATCCTTCGCCTTCCGCAAACTCTATGACACTCGAAGTGCCCTCACCATGATCGCCCAAGGCGTCACCGAGTTTGCCACTCAGAACGTGAAGGATTTTGAAGGCGTTGGCTTTCGGAAGGTTTGGAGTCCGCTTTAGCCACTTCAGCCATCATGAACACCGTAGCCAAAGGAGACAGCCTTGAAACGGAAGTATTCCAGCTTCTCCAGAGACTCATTGATGATGGCGACTTCTATGCGCAGAAAGAACTGTGTAGGCTCAGGAAGAAGCCACGCTACTATTCACACATCCATTTAAGGGAGATCGAGTTTGATCTTGGGGTCGAAATCTGGATGCCTAACGCATCGCAAGCCTCACTGATTTGCCCGATTGAGTGCAAAAACTACGCCCAATCAGTTCCAGGGAACGACATCGCCGAGTTTACCTTCAATTTTCAGGCAGTAGGAGCGCACAAAGGAATTGTGGTGAGTCGCAGTGCATTTCAAAGAGGCGCATTGAATATAGCAAAGAGCAAAGGACTCGGGTTGATCTGATACTTTGGAAACGACAACCACAAATGGATACTCCACAGATCGACGGCTGCTAATGTAGTGTCGGCTAGAGCTGATGATCGCATCGTGTTGGCGAAAATGATGTCTGATGAAGCATGTCATCCTCCTGTGATCGATGCAGTGTGCGAGACAGCGAATGGCGTGACAACATCACTGTGGGAGTTCTTTGACGACCTTCTTGATAACCCTAGCTCCCCCGAATGGCTGCGGGTTCAGAGTCCGATTAAGCAATTCGGAGGCGTGGTGCCTTATATTGAAGCCGATAAAATTGAGAATCTGGCAATTAGTGCAGCTGCGCTTGATTGTGGGGCACTAACGCCCACTGATCTTGATCTGCTCTGTTCGGGAGAGAGCCAGCGCAGCGGTCTCAAGATTCAGCGATTTACCTCCGAGAATTTGCCGAATGTGCTCCCGAGCGTGCTCGGAAGATTCCGTTTTAATGAAAACACTATTGAGCTTTTTGATGCTCATGCACATAGCACAGAGCAAATGCGGTTCACTCTTGCCCATGAACTTGGTCATCATTTTCTTCGTCATGGTCAGTACTTGGCACTCGACATATGTGACGACGATGATGTCGAGGATCGAATCCAGCCTTTAATTAACCTCACCGACATTTCGCGTCTCGAATGGCAAGCGAATCACTTTGCATCCTGCTTGTTGATGGCAAAGCGCCCATTTTTGCGCTGGTTCAGACAGCTTTTAGATGAGCTCAATATCAAGGAAAAAGGCTACGGCGTGTTGTACGTCGATTCGCAACCATGCAACCAAGCGTCTTTTGGGGCAATCTGCTCCGATTTGGCACGGACCTTCCAGGTTTCATTTAGTGCCGTTAACGTCAGGTTAAAGAAACTGGGGCTTCTTAATGACCAGAGGGCATCGTCCGGTTCCATCAGCCCCTAGGGTGGATGTTTCTTTAACGCAGCCTCATGTTAACATATCACCCCAAACCTACCCATCTCTGCTGAACACGGTCAATGGCGGGCGTTTAGAGTGCTCTCCTTCCATGACAAAAGCCATTCTCTCTCTTTTCGCCCTGATGGTGCCGCTGGTGTCGGCTCAGAGCCTTCTCCCCAGCAATTGGGACCCCGCGCTTGCGGGCGACATTGTGATGCAGCGGGTCGTTCGCGTCACGGCACCGCAGGTGAAAGGGGCGCATGATGCGGAGTTCGTCTGTGTCGGCGAACGGGCTTACATCGTCGAGCATGACAACGACGTGACACCCGGTCACGGCGCGGGCGTGGCGATGTATTGTGTGCTGACGGTGGTGAACCTGAAGACGCTCGAGGTCGAAAAAATGCATCCGATGGCCAAGGCGGGTCAGGCCTTCGCCAACATCACGCTGCCGGACGCGCAGGTCTTTGTGCCGCGCATCATCCGCAAGGATGAGCACACGCTGCGCACCTATTTTTGCAGCCAGCCGGCCAAGGAACAGGCCGTGACCTGGTATCGCGACTTTGACCTGCGCACGCAGACCTTCGAGGCCAGCATCCACAAAGCCAGGCTCAAGACCGCCGCAGGCACCTTCGACATGGAACCACGTCATTTTCATGCGGACGCCGCCGCTTTGGGTTTCAAGCGGCCCGGCATCAATCAGGGTCTCTACATCTTCGATTCGTTCAAGGAAATCGACGGCAAGCGCTACATCGCGCTCAACAACTTCCCCGGCAAACAAAACGCCCTCGCCGTGCTGCACGACGACTTCACCACCTTTGAAATCATCGGCCACTACAACGATCCGCAGTCGCAGCAGCTCAGCGAATCCGCCGTCAACCGCCTGCCCGACGGCACCTGGATGGCCATCGTGCGCAACGACGCGGGCAACTACCACTTCACCACTAGCCACGACGGCAAAACATGGACCATCGCCGAGCCAAAGCCCTTCGTGCCGAACGGCCTGAACTCGAAACCGACCTTCGACAAGTTTGGCGGCATCTATTACCTCGGCTGGCAGGAGAACACCAAGATCCAGAACTGCAATCGCAGCGTCTTCAACGTGGACATCTCCCGCGATGGCAAAACGTGGCAGCGCAAATACCGCTTCGAGTCGCCGCACTCGTTCCAGTATCCGACCTTCCACGAAAACGAAGGCAGCCTATGGCTCACCGTCAGCCAAAGCGACCACGGCGGCAGCACCGACCGCATCATGTTTGGCAAACTGGAGACCGTGGGCCAGTTCGAGCCTCAAACCGGCCAAAAACGCATCGCGTGGCCCGCCCCACCACCACCCGAGCCCGCCATCATGAAACCCGGCGTGAAGCTCTTCACCGATCGCGACTACGTCATCGAAGAAATGCCCTCTTTGGTCAAAGACCTGCCCTTTCATCGCACCAGCATCGAAAAGCTCGATGTGACCGTTACCAAGGCCGGCACGCTTTTCGCGCTCACGCCGACGATCCGCCCCCAAGCCGCCAGTCAGGAGGAAGCACTCCAAAAAGCCGGTTTCACGAAAGTGGACGCACCAGAGACGCAGCTCTTCCCCGGCGAGATCAATCGCGTGAGCGTTTACCGCAAGGCAGTGAAGCAAGGCGAGCGGCTCCAGTTTAAGAAGCTCGTGCTGCTGGTGTTTGCCGATGGGGTGATCGTGCAGTGAGTGGCAAATGATGCCGTTGCTTTATTTCGCTTCCTCCTTTCCTCGCAGCCCCTTCACCACCATCTCGCGGAAGGCGCGGACGTGGGCGAGTTCGTGGCGGCCTTTGGGGTGGAGGAGGGCGACTTGGTCGTGGCCGAGAAAGCTGGACACATTGCGGTGGATGAAGCGGGCTTTCACATCGGCGGGAACGGGCAGCGCCTCGGTCGCAGGGCGGGAGAGGATGGCCACGCCCATGCCGAGAGCCACGTAATTGAGGATGGAGGTGACGTTGCCCGCCGTCATGATGACGTTCACCTGGGCGCTCAGCCCGGCTTTGGCGACGATTTGATCAAACTGCATGCGTGAGCTGGAGTTTTCCCCGGCGAGGATGAGCGGCTGCTTGACGATGTCGCGCAGTTTGGGGGCTTTGATCTGGGCAAAGGGATGGCTGGCAAGGCACACGACCTCAAAGGGGTAGCGCACGAGCGGTGTGGCCTCGAAGCGTGTGGGCAGCGTCACGCCTTGCGGCGTGCCGACGATGGCGAGGTCGGCTTTTTCGGCCTCCAGGAGCTGCCACGCGAGGCGCGATGGCGCGTCGATGAGCGAGAGGCGCACCTGCGGATGAGACTCACGGTAGCGAGCGATGACATGGCGCAGGGTGCTGTTGAGCACGGTGGCGGGCGCAGCCATGCGGAGATGCCGCTCGGCCTTGCCGTGCTGGTCGTGGAAGACCTTCTTCAGCGAGTCAAAGCCCTCCACCAGCGGCGCGGCGAGGTCCAGCAGCCGCTCGCCGTCCTCGGTGAGGCGCACGTCATGGCCTTTGGCGGTGACGAGTTGCACGCCGTAGTCGTCCTCCAGCGCCCGCACCTGCCGCCAGACGGAGGGCGTGGCCATACCGAGACTCCGTGACGCCGCAGCGAAGGTGCCGTGCCTGGCGATTTCAAACAAGGCGCGGATCTGGCGGAACCGCACTTCCTTGAAGTAGCGGCGGTCATCGGAGGGCTTGGCACTGCGTTTGGGTTTCATTGCTCTGAGAGTAACGGCCATTAGGAAAATAGTCTCGCAAGCTCATGAAGAAGAAGGGTGGTGGCACTGTATTTTCAAGGGTGCTTTCGCCGTCGTCGATCGCGCCAACCCTTTCCGCGTTCCGAATGAAACTCACCGCCCTGTTTTTGATCCCACTGGCCGCTTCTGCGGCGGAGGGAGATGCTTTTTTCCGCGAGCGTGTGGAGCCATTGCTCAAGCAGCGTTGCTACGAATGCCATTCGCACGCAGGGAAGATCAAGGGCGGGCTGGTGCTGGACTCGCGCTCAGGCTGGCAGGCAGGTGGTGACAGCGGGGCTGCGCTGGTGCCGGGTTCGCTGGAAAAGAGCCACCTCATCGAGGCGGTGCGCTACACGAACCCGGACATGGAGATGCCGCCGAAGGCGAAACTGCCGCAGAGTGAGATCGCCGTGCTGGAGGAGTGGGTGAAGCGTGGTGCGCACGATCCGCGCGAGACGGCGGCGGTGGCGAAAGCGGTGAAAAAGACCGGCGTGGATGTGGAGGAAGGTCGGAAGCATTGGTCCTATCAACCGGTGCGGGATGCCGAGCCACCCGCCGTGAGTGATCAAGCTTGGCCGCTGAATGAGGTGGACTCCTTCGTTCTCGCGAAGCAGGAGGCAGCGGGCCTTCAACCAGGACCGGAGGCCGAGGCGCATGCCTGGCTGCGGCGCGTGACCTTTGACCTCACTGGCCTGCCGCCGACCGAGGCGGAGATCGCCGGCTTCGTTGCGGACCACTCGCCAATAGCACACGAGCGTGTCGTGGACCGCCTGCTCTCATCCAAGGCCTACGGCGAACGCTGGGCGCGACATTGGCTGGACCTCGTGGGCTATGCCGAGCAGATCGGCACGGAGGGCAAAGTTTTTGCGGAACATGCGTGGCGGTATCGCGACTACCTCGTGGAGTCCTTCCACCAGGATAAACCCTTCGACCGCTTCATCCGCGAGCAGCTCGCGGGTGATCTGCTGCCTGCCGCCTCGCCGCAAGAGCGACGGCAGAACCTCATCGCGACCGGTTTCATCGTGCTGGGCGATGTGGACATCAACGCCATCGACAAGCTCAAGATGGAGCACGACTTCGTGGACAGTCAGGTTAGCAAGGTGGGCACCGCCTTCCTCGGCATGACGCTGGGATGCGTGCGCTGCCACGATCACAAGTTCGACGCCATTGGCCAGCAGGACTATTACGCGCTGGCCGGCATGTTCCGCAGCACGAAGACGACGTTCAAAACAGGCCACGGCATCTGGAGCAATATCCAGCGCGTGCCGCTGCCGGAGCTGGAGGAGGACCGGGCAGTCGCCCGCTCGCACGAGCAGAAGCTGGCGGGCTGGCGAAACGAAAAACAGAAGCTGGAGGCCGAGTCGAAAGCGCTCGGTGACAAACCAGATGCGGCGGGCAAAAAGCGCCTCGACGAGTTGAAAAAGGAAATCACGGCGCTCGAACTCCGCATCGGTCACGGCGAGTATTTTCATCCCGGCAAACCACAAGCCATCGCGGTGCAGGATGCGGAAAAGCCCGCCGACATGCGCGTGACCATCCGTGGCAATCCGTATGCGCTCGGCGACACCATGCCGCGCGGTCTGGTGCGTGTGGCGATGTGGGGACCGCAGCCGAAGATTCCCGCCGGACAGAGCGGTCGCTTGCAACTGGCCGACTGGATCGCGGATGCGCGGAACCCGCTCACGGCCCGCGTGGCAGTGAATCGCGTCTGGCAGAAGCTCTTTGGCGAGGGGCTGGTGCGCAGTGTGGACTACTTCGGCACGCGCGGTGATACGCCAAGCCATCCCGAACTGCTCGATCATCTCGCGCATCGCTTCATGCAGGAAGGCTGGTCGCAGAAAAAGCTCATCCGCATGCTCTCCCTTAGCCGCACTTACCGTCTCGCCAGTGGCAACCCGCCATCGAAGGATCCCGAAAACAAGCTGGTCACCCGCATGAACCGCCAGCGTCTTGATGCCGAGTCCATCCGCGATGCGATGCTGGTGGCCAGCGGACGCCTTGCTGCACCGGTCGGAGGGCCGGGACTGCCGCTTGAGTTTCCGGAGAACATCAGTGGCCTGCCGCTGAAGGAGAAGCAGGATGTTCATCCGCAGTTCAGCCTCAAAAAAGAGCGCGAGTCCCAGGCGGTGGAGCGCACGCTGTATCTGCCCGTGGTGCGCACCGGCACCCAGCCCGGCACAGCACGGCTACGCGATGTCTTCGACTTCCCGCAGCCTGCGCAGTTCACCAGCAAGCGCAGCGAGACCACCGTGCCCACGCAGTCGCTCTACCTGCTCAATGCCGATCTCATCCGCGAGCGTGGCGAGGATCTCGCGAAGGCCCTGCTCGACATCCAGGAGGACGATGCGGACCGCCTCGCAAGGCTTTGGCTGCGTGTCTTGAACCGCCCTATCACCGCCGCCGAGCATGAAGACGCGCTCGCCTTTCTACAAGCCTCCAAAGCCGCTGGCGAAACCCCGGCCTGGACCGAACTGGCCCGCGCCCTCTTCGGCACAAACGAGTTTCTTCTCCGCTTTTGATCGTGATCCGTTTAATTCACCCACAACCCTTCCAAGGCCGCCAGCTTTTTCGCCTTCGCGTCAAAGCTCCAAAACGTGTCGCAGCCCAGCACCAGTGCAGAGGAAACATGCAGCAGGTCATAGGTGCGGAAACCTTCTTTGGCGGTGTGGCGGTGAGAGAGCGTTTGGAACATAGCTTCGACAGATTCCGGCATAATCGCCGAAGGCTGGTAGCGAATTCCCAGTTCAACATCTTCGAAGAAGTGGGCCTCCACCACTGCGGCAAGCTCCGGCGTGACCCGCATCTGCTGCATCCCCTGCCGTGTCAAAAACACGCACTGTTGCAGGGCGTTGACCACCTCCAACCGGTGCAGCCAGGTCACCGGAAGCCTTTCGGGGCACTCAGCCAAAAGCCCCTCCGCCTCGGAGCGGTGAGACATGTCCACCAGCGTGTTGGTGAAGAAGTTGGTGTCCGCGTAGATCATGGTTCCTCACCTGCTATCATCCGGGCGATCTTTTCCGAATCATCTTCGGAAGGAGCCACAAAACCCATGCGGCTGAGTTTTTCGCGGAAAGCACGCTGGCGCTGCATGAATGCCTCTGCCTCCTCGATCCGCTTGTTCGGAGCGGAAACCTCCGGGGTGAGGATGAAATTGCCTGCGCTCCGGCTGCGAATGACGATCCGCCCCAGTTTTTGCGCCGCCGCGAGCAAGGACTGCGGCTGGCGGTTCATATCCCGCACCGTGAAGTCATGCCGTACCGTGGCAGTTGGCGTTTTTTGGACAGCACGACGAGGCGCGGGCTTCTTGACGGCAGGCTTGGCTTTCATGTCTGACATCATGACTGACGTCCGCCTCCACAGCAACTTTTAATCCTTTCCCATGAATCTCTCACCTTTCACCACCACCCGCCGCGCCTGGTTGCGCCAAACCAGCGCGGGCTTTGGCGCGATAGCCCTGCATGGTCTGCTGAATGCGGCGTCCAATCCACTCGCAGTCCGCGCTCCGATGCTCCAGCCACGGGCGAAGCGTGTCATCTTCCTCTTCATGTCCGGCGGCCCCTCGCAGATGGACCTTTTCGATCCAAAGCCGCTCATCCAGCAAAAGCACGGCAAGTCAGTGAATGCCCCGCTGCCGGAGCAGCATCGTCATGACAGCACGGAAGGGTTGTTGGCCCTTGGCACCGACATCCCGGTGCGGCCTCGTGGTCAGTCCGGACTCACGATTTCCGATCTGCTGCCACACACCGCCGCCATCGCCGATGAGCTTTGCCTGCTGCGTGCCGTGCATGCGGACAACAACCAGCACGGCCCCGCGTTGCTTCAGATGCACACCGGAGCCATCGCCGAGGCGCGGCCCTCGCTCGGTTCCTGGGTCAGCTACGGCCTCGGCACCGAAAACCAGAACCTGCCCGCCTTTCTCACCATCCATCCTGGCATCGACACGCGGAACTACAGCGCCTCCTTCCTGCCCGCTGCGCACCAGGGCACGCCCGTGACGCTGCCCGCGAAGGTGAGCGATCCCGCCATCGCCTTCCTCACCGATCCCGCGACCGATGAAGCCTCCCAGCGGCGGCGCTTTGATTTCATCCAGCGCATGAACAGCCGCCTGCTGGCGCAGCATGACACGGATGCGCGCATGGAAGGCATGATCCACAGCCTGGAGACCGCCTTTCGCATGCAGACCGCCACGCCGGATCTGGTCGATCTCTCGAAGGAAACCGAGGCCACCAAGAAGCTCTACGGCATCGGCGAAAAGACGACCGACAAAAACGGCCGAGCCTGCCTGCTCGCCCGTCGTTTCAGCGAGGCCGGCGTGCGCTTTGTGCAGGTCACCATGGACGGCTGGGATCATCACGGCGACATCCGAGGCGCTCTGCCGAAGAGCTGCGCCGCCAGCGACCTGCCGTGCGCCGGTTTGATCCGCGATTTAAAATCGCGCGGCCTGCTGGAGGACACACTCGTGGTCTGGAGCGGCGAGTTTGGCCGCACACCTTGGAGCCAGGATCTCAGCCGCACCGCGCCCATCGAAAAACATGGCCGCGAGCATCAGCCGGAAAGCTTCTGCGCCTGGATGGCTGGCGGCGGTGTGAAAGGCGGCCTCATGCACGGCGAGACGGATGAGTTCGGCTTCCGCCCCGTCTCCGGCAAGGTCCACCTTCACGACCTACACGCCACCATCCTGCACCTGCTCGGCCTCGATCACGAAAGCCTCACCTGGCGCCACCTCGGCCGCGATTTCCGCCTCACCGATGTCTATGGCGAAGTGGTGCGGGAGATCCTGGCGTGAGCGGCTTTGTCACAACGCACGACAAACGATGGCGGAGAAGACTGCGCCACTTCTCGCCGCGTCCATGACTCCAAGACACCCCCAATCCATGCGCTTCACATTCCCGCTCCTCACCGCCTTCCTCCTCGCGTCGCTGACTCTTTTGCACGCTGCGGAACCGCCGCTGGTGCTCATTCTTTCCGGTCAGTCGAACATGGCAGGTTATGGAAAGGCTGGAGAGCTTTCTGAGGAATGGCGCACGCCGCCTGCGAATGTCACGCTCATCCATTGGGGCCGCACGCAGGCGCTCGCCAGCGGCAGCATCGGCCCAGAGGTCACGCTGGCTCATGCGCTGGCGCGGGCCATGCCTGGACGCCAGATCGTGCTCTTCAAGGCCGCGCACGGCGGCACTTCGCAACTCGCCTGGCAGCCGGAGCTGGATCAGGCTCGGATCGACCGCTTGAAGCTCAGCCACGATCAACGTGTCGGCCACGCCTACGCGCAGCTCATCGCGGCATGGAAGAAGGCTTTTCCCGACGGTGGCGTCAAACCCGCTGCCCTCCTCTGGATGCAGGGCGAGTCCGATGCCCGTGTGCCCGAGTTGGCAAAAGACTACGAGCAGCACCTCACGAACCTCATCGCCTCGCTCCGTCGCGATCTCGATGCGCCGCAGATGAAAGCCGTCATTGCGCAGATCAATCCCGCCAAAGTCACCCCCGTCTCGCCCTTTCCCTGTGTGGATGAAGTCCGCGCCACTCAGTGTGCCTTTCCGGCCAAAGACCCGCTCACCCTTTGCATCAGCACCGACGGCCTGACCAAAGCCAAGGATCAGGTCCACTACGACACCGCAGGTCAGCAGAGCCTGGGGCAACGCTTCGCCGAGGCCTTGCTGCCGTTGCTCGCCAAGAACGCACCATGATCACGCCAACGATGAAACCGAGCCTCTCACTCCTACTTGCCCTGCTGTTCGCGCCGCTTGCTTCGCTGCAAGGGGCGGAATCCGATCCGCTTGCTTGGCCTGAGCCCACCCGGGATGCGAAGCCGTGGACGGCTTGGTGGTGGATGGGCAGTGCGGTGGACAAGGCGACGATCACGCGGGAGATGACTGAGTTTCACGAGGCCGGACTCGGCGGCGTGGAGGTGGGGATGTTTTATGGCGCGAAGGGGGCGGAGGATCGCTACCTCGACTTCCTTTCACCGCGCTGGATGGAAATGCTGGCGCATGCTTCGAGCGAGGCAACGCGGCTGGGCATGAGGCTCGATATGGCCACGGTCGCGGGTTGGCCTTTTGGTGGGCCGAATGTCTCGGCGGCGATGGCTTCGAGCAGACTGAATGTGACAAGTTATCCGCTTGTGAGCGGCGAACGACTGACGACACGGTTGCCTGCGCAAAGAGCCGCTGGCGATCTGCCGGTGAAGGCGAATGCGGATGGGCAGATTGCCTTGCCCAAGGAATCTCTGGGCGAACTGCAAGCTGCGGTGGCAGTATCCGAAAGCGGCGAGCAGCAGGATGTGACGGACCGCGTCCGCGAAGATGGTCAGCTCGACTGGACGACTCCTGCGGGCCGTTGGCAGCTCTGGGTGGTGAGCCGCATCGCTCCGATTCAGACCGTGAAACGTCCGACCCCGGGCAATGCGGGCTATGTGCTCGATCCTTTCTCTTCATCCGCGATGCGTGAGTATGTGAAGCGCTTCAGCGCTGCTTTCGCCGGTTTTCCCGCACCGAAGCCGAACGCGCAGTTCCATGAATCGTTCGAGTATTTCGGCGCGGACTGGTCGCCGGGAGTGTTCGATGCCTTCCAAGAAAAGCGTGGCTACGACCTGCGCACGCAACTGCCTGCGTTCGCTGGTGTCGGCAGCGACGATGTGGTGGCACGCGTGCGCTGCGATTACCGCGAGACGATGTCGGATTTACATCTGGATTACCTCAAGACGTGGTCAGACTGGGCGCACACGCAGGGCAGTCTATCGCGGAATCAGGCGCATGGTTCGCCGGGCAACATGCTGGACCACTACGCGGCGGCGGATATTCCTGAAACGGAGGCCTACAAGCAGGACCGCAGCTTGCTGGTCATGAAGTTCGCCTCGTCCGCCGCGCACACGACGGGCAAGCCGCTGGTGAGCAGCGAGACGGGCACCTGGGTGAAGGAGCACTTCACCGAAACGCTCGGCGACCTCAAGGCGCTGGTGGACGATTTTTTTCTCGGCGGAGTGAATCGCGTGAAGTTCCACGGCGCGGCCAGTTCGCCCGCCGATGTCGCGTGGCCCGGCTGGATGTTTTACGCCTCCACGCAGTTCAATTCGCGCAATCCCATCTGGCGCGACGTGCCCGCTTTCACCTCCTACATCACGCGCTGCCAGTCCGTGTTGCAAGCAGGCCAGCCCGACAACGACGTGTTGCTCTACTGGCCGGTGCATGACCTCTGGAAGCAACCGGCGGAATACAACACGCCCACGCAAAAAGCCGCCGGGGCACTGCCGCATCACAACGTCCACGAGCGTGAGTGGTTTGAAGGCGAAGCGGTCGGTGAGATTGCGGCGCAACTGTGGCAGCGCGGCTTTGGCTTTGACTTCGTCTCGGACCGCCAGCTCTCCGCAGCGACCGTGAATCGCGGCATCGCACTCGCAGGTTCGCGCTATCAGGTCATCCTCGTGCCGTCGTGCGAGGCGATGCCGGAGACGACACTCGCGCTACTGCTTTCCCTCGCCGAAGCCGGGGCCACCGTCATCTTCACGGACCATTTGCCCAAGGACGTGCCCGGACTCGGTAAACTCGTGGAGAGGCGTGAGGCGTTCCGCAAGCAGCTTGCCCGTCTTGTGTTTGCCAATGACCCAGTGAAGGTGGCGAAGCTCGGCAAAGGCAAAGTGCTCCTCGGATCCGCAGATGCCGCGTTGAATGAAGCAAACGTATTGCGCGAAACGATGACCGACTCCGGTCTCCTCTTCATTCGCCGCAAGGAGGCTGGTCGCAGGCACTACTTCATCGCGAACCGCGGCGGCAAAGCATTCGATGGCTGGCTACCCATAGCCAAACCCGCCAAGTCCGCCGTCATCCTGGACCCGATGACCGGGCGCAGCGGAATCGCCACGATGCGCAACGCCGACTCTCAGGCTCAAGTGTATGTGCAACTCCAACCCGGTGAGTCGCTCATCCTGCGCACGCTCACGGAGCAAGAAAAAATCGTGCCGACAGATGAGGCTCGGTGGACTTACTCACGATCCGAGGGACAGCCCATCGTGCTCAGCGGCACATGGAAGGTGGATTTCATCCAAGGCGGCCCTGCCCTGCCCCCACCAGCCGAAATCATCACGCTCGCCTCGTGGACCAACCTCAGCGCCGACGCAGCCCGCTTCGCCGGAACCGCCCGCTATCGCCTCACCTTCGATGCGCCGAAGCCATCGGCTGACCCTTGGTTGCTCGACCTCGGCACCGTGGCGCAAAGCGCGCGCATCCGTCTCAACGGTTCCACGCTCGGCACCCGCTTCGCCGCGCCGTATCAAGTTACGCTTCCAGCGTTGAAGCTGCAGGGCAACGAACTCGAAATCGAAGTCACCAACGTCGCCGCCAATCGCATCCGCGACCTCGACCAGCGCCACGTGGAGTGGCGCATTTTTCACGACATCAACTTTATGAGCATCACCGGCAAACGCTTCGACGCCTCCGCCTGGCCCCTCACCGACTCCGGCTTGCTCGGCCCCGTGACGCTCCAAGCCATGCATCGTCTCAACGCCCCTAAGTGAACTGGCTCCCAACACTCCCATGAACCCCATCTTCACCCTTGCCTGCACTGTTTTGAAATCCGCTTGGCAGGCAGTTTTGCGGCGCTCGGCTTTCGCCGCCCTGCTGCTCGTGCCGCTGTCCGCCCGCGCCGACCTCGTCGCGCATTTCCGCTTCGACGGCGACTTGAAGGACGCCACGGGGCGGCACGATGGCCGCCCGGTCGATCCGAAGCTCGCGCCTTCCTTTGCTCCCGGACGCGTCGGCAACGCGCTGGTGATCGAAAAGGTCAACGCAGGCATCGAGCTGGCGAACCCTTCGGCGATTGATTTCAGCCGCGACTTCACCCTCGCGACCTGGGTCAACGTGGGGAACTACTACGCGGAGATGCCGGTGCTCTTCAAAGGCCGCGCCGATCTGACCGCCGCGCCCGACAAGTTCTTCGGCGTCTTCGGCATCGAGGGTCTGCAAGTGCATGGCGAGGGCCAGGGCGAGTGGATCACGAACTACCGCGCCTCGAACGGCCTCGTGCCGAACGACGGCGGATGGCATCACCTCGCGGTAACCTATCGTGCGGCGGAGGCTCCGCACTTCACGCTCTATGTGGATGGCCGGGGCAAGACTCCGGCGGACAAAGGCACGTTCCGGGGCGGTGATTTCACGATGAATCCCGACGTGCCGGACAGCGTGCTGCGCCTCGGCTGCCGCGCCGATGGCGACACGTGGCGCTATGTTCGCTCGCACCTGCGCGGGCTGCTGGATGAACTGCAAATCTACGACGAGGCGCTGAAAGCCGGAGTCATCCGCCATCTCATTGAGCATCCCGGCAGCGTGGCCGGGCAAGGCGAGGCCGTGACCTTCGCACCGCGCTTTCAATTCGATCGGGGGCATCCCTGGCGTCCGCCCTTCGGCGTGGAACGTGTCGGCCTGACGCCGGTGATCGTGCAGTTCGCCAGCGACACTCGACCAGCCCCGGAACACTGGCTCACAGGGTATCGCGAGGGCAGGGAGGTGGAGCGGAAAGCGCTCGATGTCTCCGGTAGCTCTCCCTTCACCGCCCGCGTGATCTTTGCCAACTCGCCCGCGCCGGAGGAACTGGCGCTGCTCGCCAAAGACAAGGACGGCAAGGCCATCGAGCGAGCCCGCTGGAAGGTCGAGCGCCCGGCTTTCGAGGCGGACGCGGAAGCCGCGGCTGATCCGGTGATGAATCCCATCGATCTCGGTGCGGTTTTGCCGCCTGCTGACTGGCTGGTGCTTGGCCCGGAGCAGCAGGCCCGTGTCACGGTCGCGGCATTTTCCGCCGAGAAGGCCGTTTCCGGCGCGGAGGTGCTCGCGTGGTTTGAATCTTCGCCTGATCGGCCAACCAAAGCCGCAGTGGAGTTGCCAAAAGGCATCCGCACCGAATTGAAGATCGCTTTGCCGCCTCCGGCCTTCACGAAGCATCGCGACACGCTGCATGTGACGATCCGTGATGCTCAGGGCCGTGAACTCTGGCACAAAACCATCACGACCATGCTCGTGCAGGATACGCCAAAGCTGCCCGCCTTCGGAGCCATCGAGACCAAGCTGCGCTACGACTACCCGCTGCTCTCCTATTCCGGCCCGGATGAGGTGACCGAGATGCCTTATGACAAAGCCTGGGCGCCGGAGCGGAAGGATGTCGTGGTCTCGCTGCCGAACGGCTCGCGCTACGTCTTCTGGCGCGGCGCGGCCTACACCCCCTTCTGGGCCGGGAAACACAACACCGCGCTCAACTTCGAGTTCGCCGAAGCACCGCGCCGACCAGACGGCCTCGACTGCATCGACGCCGCCTCCGACAAGGAACTGCGCCGTAGCCGCGTCGAGATCATCGAATCCACCGCCGCCCGCGTCCACGTCCGCTGGACCGCACAGCCCTGCGACCTGAACTACAAGGTCTGGGGCGAAACCGCGACCGAGGATTTCTACTTTTACCCCGATGGCTTCGGCTCACGCACCGTCACGCTGCAAAGCGAGCCCAAGGCCGAATACGAGATCGAGGAACTGCTCATCCTCACCCCGCCCGCCGGTTATCCGCTCCGCGTCCTGCCTGAGAACCTCATCGACGTGCTCTTTCGCGATGGCACGAAGCGCGAGCTGAAGTTCCCCATCCTCGATCAGGAGCGCGATTACGAGAAGCTGCTCTCGGGCGAACTGCCGCCGCTCTACCGCATCCGCTTTGGCACGCACGAGTCCCTCGCAGCGATCTATTTCAACCCCGGCTGGACTCGCCTGCCTTCCACCGCCTACCGCCCCTTCTACAGCCAGGGTCAAATGGTCACGCCTTTCTATTGGGGCAATCATCTGCCGCTCGCCCGACGCAAACCCACCGGCATCAACATCGACGACCTCGCCGCGATGACCCCCGCGCACAACGCCATGATGTCCTGGGGGCACCGCCGCCCACAGCCCCTCGAAAGCCGCACCGCCGACATGCCCGACGCCCTCGGCGTCACGCGCAAGATGCAGGTCGAAAAATGGGCCTGGCTCATCGGCCTCAGCGACGCTGACGACGCCCGCCTGCTCGAATGGTCCCGCAGCTTCACCACTCCGCCACCCATCGAGGCCCAAGGCGCACGCTTGCAAAGCCCGTCCTACCACACCGAACGCCGCGCCACGCTCCTCACCGTCGAAAAGCCCATCGTCTCGCTCACGATCACCCCATCCACGCCCTGTGTTCATCCCGTCTTCGAGCTTCAAGACGCCCCGCAGACACTCTCACGCGTGGAACTGAACGGACACGAACTCGCCGCCACCGACTACGCCTGGGACGGCCGCGTATTCTGGCTGAACGCCACCCTGCGAAAACAGAACCAACTGCGGTTGGAGTTTGCAGCCCATTGACATGCCCGCGCATCCATCCCCGCAAGCCAGTTTGCATCAAAAGACAGGCACGAATGATTCAACGGTCGAACAAGCCATCTATCGTCATCTCCCCAACGACCCCGCTTCCGCGCTCGCCTTGCTTCCATGCCTCCCTTGTGAAAACAAACGCATGAAAATGGCCACCCTCATCGCCCAAAGCTGGGCACGGCAAGACATCAACACCGCCTGGAACGCCGTCGCCCGATCCCCGCTGAACGCCACCGAAAAGCAACTCATGTTCAACGAACTCTGGGGATGACTCCTCATGCCCTCGAATGGCAACCACGACGCCCACGACAACGCCGAGCGGATCCACGAGCATCTGTCTGGACGTTTGCTGGGCCTGCGGGAGGCGTTGGACTGAGCACATTTGCACAGCAGCGGTGAGATGGCCCTGGGTCTCAGCGGAGCAGCCGGGACGGCTGCACCACATTGTCGGAGGTTACCATAACACCCGCTTTGCGGGTTTCGGGCGCGAGGAGCGGGCGTGGCGGACGTTTGTGACTCCATGCGTGCTTCGCTTCTAGCTCTATCCTTTCTCTTTGGCCTCCTCGCCGCTCCTCTGATTGCGGATGAATCGGCGGTGATGAAACGCGGTGTGACTCTCTTTACTGACCGCGAGTATGTCATCGATGAAATGCCCGATGCGGTCAAAAACCTGCCGTTTCACCGCACCAGCATCGAAAAGCTCGACGTGACTGTCACCAAGTCCGGAACGCTGTTTGCGCTGACTTCGACGACTCGACCCAAAGCGTCGAGTCAGGAGGAGCCGCTGCGAGAGGCGGGCTTCTTGAAGGTCGATGGCCCGGAAGTGCAGTTTTTTCCGGGGGAGGTGAATCGCGTGAGCCTTTACCACAAGGCGGTGAAGGCAGGTGAGCGGCTTCAGTTCAAGAAGATGGTGCTGTTGGTGCTCGCGGATGGGGCGCAGGTTCGAGATGAGGATGGATTGACGCCCTCGGTGATGATGACTCCCGGCGCGGAGTTTCAAGACGACGCACGGAGTGGCGCGATGATCATCGGGATGGATCGGACGCCGAAGGGGCGGATTTGGGGCTGCTGGACGGGCACGGGGGACAAGCCGGATGGGTATTTCCTGCTGGCGACGAGCGATGACGATGGCGCGACGTGGTCGAAGCCGCGTCTGGCGGTCGGGGCGCGGATGGAGGCGGCGCAGAAGGTCAGCGGGGCGCTGGTGGGGAATCTTTGGACCGATCCGAAGGGGCGTTTGTGGCTGTTTTTTGATCAGCAGCTCGGCGATCCGCAGAAGCGCATCACGAACTGGTTCATGCGCTGCGATGATCCCGATGCGGCGGAGCCAGTGTGGAGCACGCCGGTGATGTTTGCGGAAGGTTGCACGCTGAACAAACCGACGGTGCTCAAGGACGGCTCGTGGCTGCTGCCGGTGTCGGATTGGCATCAAAAGACCTGCCGTGTGTTTGAATCGACCGATGAAGGCGCGACGTGGAAGGAGCGCGGCCATTTGCAGTTCCCGGATTGGGAGTTCGACGAGCACATGATGGTCGAGTTGAAGAGTGGTGCAGGCGTCCCGCCTGCTAAAAAGACAAACCCAGGCGAGACGCTTGGACCACATTTGTGGATGCTCGCACGCACGAAGGGCCAGCCACACGAGAGTTTCTCGACCGATGGTGGCAAAACGTGGAGCGAGCCGAAACAGGCAGCGACGGTGCAGAATGTGAACGCACGCTTCTTCCTGCGTCGGCTCAAATCGGGGCGCATCCTGCTGGTGAAGAATGGATCGCCTGCGGAGCGCTTGCAAAAGCGCACGCACATGAGCGCGTGGCTGTCCGAAGACGAAGGCCAGACGTGGAAAGGCGGACTGCTGCTTGATGAGCGCAATGCGGTGTCCTATCCCGATGGCTTCGAAGCCCCCGACGGCCTCATTCATATCCTCTATGATTGGAATCGCCACACCGACGCGGAGATCCTCATGGCGAAGTTTCGCGAGGAGGATGTGCTCGCGGGTAAGATCGTGTCGAAGGACGCGAAGCTGCTCATGCTCGCCAACAAAGCCACCGGCCCGAAGCCAGAGAAGCTCTACAACGGCTTCGAACTGCCCGATCAATGGCCGCCGCGCTACCGCGAGCCGAGCGACGCGGTGATGGAGGTGCCGTATTTGAAGAAGAAGCCGAAGGTGATCCCCATCGACCTCGGCAGGCAGCTCTTTGTGGATGATTTCCTCATCGAGAAAACCACGCTCAAACGCACGTTTCATCAGGCGAAAAAATTTGAGGGTAATCCAGTCTTCAAAGCCGAAACGGAGCTGGAGAAAAAGCTCAACAACGTCGTCTATCTCGGCCAGGGCGGGGTGTTTTATGAGCCGAAGGAGAAGCTCTTCAAGATGTTCTACACGGCGGGTTGGCGCGGACCGCTGGCGCTGGCGACGAGTCCGGATTTGAAGACATGGACACGGCCGGAACTGGGGCTCCATGGAGGCAACCTTCTACTTCCCGAAGGTGCGGCCTGGAGCAACGGCGCGGGGACCAGCGCGGGCACGGACAATGCGCTGTGGTATGACAGCCATGCGAGCGATCCGAAGGAGCGGATCAAATACCTGACCTGCTGGAGTCATGTGCCGAAAGACCAGCAGCTGCCGGGGCTGACTCACAGTCTGCAGGTGTCCGATGGCGTGACGTGGTCGAAGCCGGTGCCCTGCACGACGCCTGCGGGAGATTATGGCTCGATCTTCTACAATCCGTTCCGAAAGAAATGGGTGCAGAGCATCAAACAGGATGGGCCGCGCGGGCGCAGCCGATACTATGTGGAAAGCGACACCTTCTTGGAAGGAGCCGACTGGGATAAGGCGGTGTATTGGACCAATGCGGATGCCAAGGACAAACCGGAGCCAGCGGGGGGCTATGCAGGCAATCCGCAGGAGGGTGATCCACCGCAGCTCTACAGCCTGGCGGCGGTGGCTTATGAAAGCCTCATGATCGGCATGCATCAGATTCATCGCGGACCAAACAATGGCATCTGCTCCAAAGGAGGCTTTCCCAAGCTCACGGACCTGGAACTCGGCTTTAGCCGCGACGGCTTCCATTGGGATCGGCCAGACCGACGTGGCTTCATCCGTGGAGAGCGTCGGGAAGGTGCCTGGGACCGGGCTTACCTGCACACGACGACGGGTGTCTTTGTCGTGCTGGACGACCAACTGGTCTTTCCTTACTGCGCCTACTCCGGCGATGCCGGGGGCGGGCGTGGAGACATCTACGGTGGAGCGAGCATCGGCCTCGCCACGCTGCGGCGCGATGGTTTTGCCTCGATGGATGGCTCTGGAGAGCTGACGACGCGTCCGGTGAAGTTCAAAGGCAAACATCTCTTCGTGAACGTGAACGGCGAAGTGCACGTGGAAGTGCTCGACGAGGCTGGGAAGGTCATTCGCAACTCCAAAGTGGCTTCAGGAGATCAAACGAAGCTCAAAATCGAGTGGGCGGATGCGACCGATCTTTCCGATCAAACTGGCAAGAATGTGAAATTTCGCTTCCATCTCACGAAGGGTTCGCTGTATGCCTTTTGGGTCACTTCGGATGAAAACGGAGCCAGCGGCGGCTATGTCGGCGCGGGTGGTCCGGCCTTCAACGGCGTGCGTGACACCTCCCACTGACCTCATGAAGCGCTTCCTCGACTGGTTCAACAATCTCTACCCCGTGTGGCTCGTCACGCTGGCGGTCATCGCGTTTTTCAAGCCGCAGACCATGCTGTGGTTCGACAAGCCGTGGATCTTCTGGTCGCTGGCGGCTTCCATGCTCGGCATGGGGCTCACGTTGAGTCTGGATGACTTCAAAGCCATCGGCCGCATGCCGGGGAGTGTCACGCTGGGATTCATTGCGCAATACACGATCATGCCGTTGTCCGGTTGGCTCGTGGCGACCTCGCTGAAACTCGATCCAGGACTCGCCGTGGGCATCATTCTCGTGGCGAGCTGCCCCGGCGGCATGGCATCGAACATGATCAGCTACCTCGCCAAAGCGAACGTGGCCCTCTCCGTCGTGCTCACGCTTGCCTCGACGATGCTTGCGTTCTTTTTCACGCCGATGTGGACGAGCACCCTGGCGGGCAAGTATGTGCCGGTAGATGCGTGGGGACTCTGTGTGTCCGCTTTTCAGCTCACCATCGCACCCGTGGTGCTCGGAGTGCTCATCCGATGGAAATTGCCGCGCACGGCGGATCAAATCGGAGCCTGCGGACCCACCGTGGCCGTGCTGGCCTTCACGCTCGTCAGTGGTGGCATCGTGGCGGCGAGCGCGGAAGCCATCGCGGCCAATTTTGGTCGCCTCGCTCTCGCGGCTTTTCTGCTTCACCTGTTGGGCTTTGGCGTCGGCTACGGCATCTCCAAAGTGCTGCGTTATCCCGAGTCGGTCGCCCGCACGGTGAGCATCGAGGTCGGCATGCAAAACGGTGGCATGGCTGCTTCGCTGGCTCGGGAACACTTCGCAGCGATGCCTTTAGCGGCAGCAGCAGGTGTCTTCAGCGGCGTGTTGCAAAACGTCATCGGCGGCCTGCTCGCCGCCTGGTGGAAACGCCGTCCGCCTTCCGCATGAGCCGCCGCGACATCTACTATTGGAAGTGTGACCGCCCTGCGGCCTTTCACGGCACGCAGACGCGAGGTGAAGCGGATGCGAATCTTGCTTCGCAGCTCGAAAGGGAGCTTCAAAGCCACTTCGAGACGAAAAACGTCGTTTTGAGCCCTGGGGCCGGTCAGGGCAACCATCTCACTTGGAATGCCGAGGTGGATGGAAAGGCGCTTTTTGTCCGCGTGGAGAATGGGCCGGAGAAGGATGGACATCTGGCGATTGAGTCGGCTTTGCTGGATCGGGTGCGCGGGGCGGGTGTCGTCACGCCGAAGGTTTTTGGGTGTGATGCGACGCGGAGTCGTGTGCCGTTTGCTTGGCAGGCTTTGGAGCGAATCGAGGCACCGGATTTGAATCAGTGGTTCAAGCAAGGAACGCTGGAAGCACCGAAGATCGCGTTCGAGATCGGCGTGGCGGTGGCGAAGTGGCAGGCGATCACGTTCGAAGGCTTTGGCGTGCTTGATGAGAAGCTGCGAGGCTATCGAGCGAGCTACGCCGACTACTTCCACCTTCGTTTGGATGAGCATCTGCGCTTTTTGATGGAACGCGGCTTTTTGGCGAATGCCGATGAGATTCGGGAGGAGATCGAAAATCATCGTGCGCTGCTGGAATTGCCGCAGGGCTGCCTCGTTCACAAAGATCTCGCGCTTTGGAACATTCTTGGCACCGAGCGGGAGATTCATGACTTCATTGACTTCGATGACAGCATTGCGGGTGATCCGGTGGATGACCTCTCGCTGCTGGCGTGTTTTCATGACGCGGCGTTCTTGCGAAGAGCCTTCGAGGGTTATGAAAGCGTTCGCGGCCTTCCCGAGCATCACTTGCGCCGCTTTTGGCTGCACCTGCTGCGGAACATGATCGTGAAAGCGGTCATCCGCGTCGGCGCGGGCTACTTTGATCGCGATGACGGCTTCTTCCTCATCGGCAGCGGCTCCTCAGGAGCCAGTCTGCGTGAAATCACCCTCTCACGCCTCGCCACGGCTTTGCGCGGCTTGCGGGAAGGCAGCGGCCTCGACATTCTCTCCCCATGAAAACACACATCGGCACCTTTCTCTCCATCGGATCACCTGCGGTCACAGAACTCGCGGCGGAATGCGGCTTTGAATGGGTGCTCATCGACTTGGAGCACGGCTGTGAATCAGAAGCCGCACTACCTAACCAACTCCGCGCTCTTCGCGGCAGCCAGACGCTCGGCATCGTGCGGGTGAGCGCTCCGCATGCGGATTTGATCGGCCGCGTGCTCGATTGGGGCGCGGATGGAATCATGGTGCCGCATGTCGATACGGTGGCGCAGGCGGAGCACTGCGTGAAGGCATCCACCTATCCGCCGAAGGGGCATCGCGGTGTCTCGCGAACTGTTCGAGCTTATGGATACGGCATGAGGCTTCCGGGTGATGAAATGCCGAAACCGATCATCCTCGCGCAAATCGAGACGGCGGAAGGCGTGGCGAATGCGGATCAAATCGCCGCCGTGGAAGGCATTGACGCTCTTTTCATCGGTCCGGCCGATTTGAGCTATGATTTGAAGGCGCGAAACTCGACGCGCAGCTACGATGAGTGTCTGAATGCCATCGTGAAGGCCGCAAAGGATAATGGCAAAGGCTGCGGCATCCTCGTGCGCCATGCGGATGACAAGGAGAAGCTCAAAGCCCTCGGCTTGAACTGGCTGGCGATGGATTCGGACCTCTCGCTCGTGCGCGAGGGCTTCAAGCGGAACCATGAGATGGCGCGGAGTTGGTGAAATTGTCTGACTTTTCCCTTTGAATCGGCTTTTCCGGCCTACTCTCGCGGCCCCATGACCGCCTCCCCCGCCCTCCAATCCAAGATCATCGAGCTTTGCGAAGCCCTTGTGGCCGATGCTGACGTGAAAAACGCCCGCCTTCAGGCGGAGACCTTCCTCGCGGATGAGTCCGCTATGTCACTCTATCGCGAGATGGCCACGCTCGGACGTTCTTTGCATCAAAAGCAACACCACGGCGACGAGCCGGAGGCGGATGAGATCACTCGCTTCAATGGTTTGCAGGATCGCTGCGAGGGAAACCCGGTCATCACCGCCTTCCTGAATGCACAAGAAGTGCTCAGCGGCGTCGCCGAAGCCGTGAATGCTTTCGTCGGCAAGAGCCTTGAAAGTGGTCGCGTGCCTTCACCCGAGGAGATGGTGAAAAAAGGTGGCTGCGGTGAAGGCTGCGGCTGCCACTGATACCGCCAATTTGAATCTTTGAAACAAGGCGGGCCGATGACCTCAACGGCCCGCCTTTTTCTTTACGCAAAGAGATGCGTGATCGGCTGGCCTTTATCCGCGACCGTGAAGGGTCGCTTGCTGGGTCTGAAGATCACCTAGTCCAGCGGGAGACCAAGGGCATAGCCGATGGTGGCATTGAGATCGGGCGGGCCGACTTTGTCCGCCGCGATGCCAGCGCCACCAGGCGTGGTGGCTCCATAGGTGACACCACCTTTGATGCCGCCACCGCAAATGACGGAGCTAAAGATGGGGTAGTGATCGCGACCTTGGTTTTGATTGATCTTCGGGGTGCGGCCGAATTCGGAACTGAGGACGATCATGGTGCTCTCCAGCATGCCGCGTTGTTCGAGATCGGTGACGAGGGCGGTGAGCACGGTATCGAGCGTGTCGCACAGGCGCGGCGTGTTGATGAAGTTCGCGGTGTGGGTGTCCCAACTACCAAAGCTGACCTCGATGAAGCGCACACCATGCTCGACGAGACGACGGGCGAGCAGGCAACCTTGGCCGAAGGTGTCTTTGCCGTAGGATTTACGCATTTCTTCAGGTTCCTTGGTGAGATCGAAGGCGACGAGGTCCTCGCTCTTCATGAGGCGCACGGCGTCGTCATACATATCGGCGTAGGCTTTGACGCCGCGAGTGTCCCATTTCTCCTGAAACTCCGTATCCAAAGCACCCGCAAGCTCGCGGCGCATGGCGAAGCGCTCATCGGTGACGCCTTTTTGCGGACGCACGTTTTGCAGACCGGCCTCGGAGTTGTTGACCATGAGCGGGCCATGTTTCTTGGCGAAGAAACCGGCACCGGGATGACGGCTGTCATTGCCGATGTAAACATACGGCGGCAGGGCGGGATTGCCGGGGCCTTGGAAGAAGCTGAGCCACGCACCCATGCCGGGATGCTTGATGGTGCTGCGCAGACCGAAACTGGTGTGCATGAAGTAGTTCGCCTGCTCGTGCGCAGCGGTGTTGGTGGCCATCGAATTGATGACGGTGGCGTGGTGCATCTTTTTGGCGATGCGCGGGAGATACTCGCTGACACGCACGCCATCGGCGCTGGTCTTGATAGCTTTCACTGGGCCGGCAACCTCTTTGTTGTCGGGCTTCGGGTCCCAAGTATCGAGATGGCTCTGGCCGCCGGTCATGTAGAGGAAGATGACATTACGAGCCGTGGCGGCTTGTTTCGCAGGGCGGCACCTTCACCCACGGCGAACGCCTTACCGCTAAACAGATGCTCCATGGATGGCAGCATACCGACGCCGAGGCAAGTCTGTGCCATGCGAGACATCACAGAGCGGCGGGAGAGGTCAGAGTGAAGCGTTTTCATAGGTTTGTGGGTGGTTTGAGTGAAACTCGGCAGGTGAGGCCAGCGCCTCGTGCAGGGTGAAAAACGTGGCGAGGCTGCCCCCGTGTCAGGCGGGGCCTGTTTTGCCAAACCAGACCCCTGCCAATGCCAAAATCGGAACAGCGGCGGCGGCTCACGCCTGCTCTGCGGCATTCTTTGGCGTGAAGGCGCATCTCTTTGGATCATCCTGTTTTGACTGCGAGAAACTCGCCACCACGACGACTCTGTTCCGTATCAGATCCCCTTCCCCGCTCCCATGAACGACTCCGCTCTTCACACCACCCGCCGCTACTTTCTCGGCCAATGCACGGGCGTCTCCGTCGGCGCGATGGCTCTGAACTCGATGGCTCAGCAGGATAGGGTGGGCTTGCCCTCCCTGCCGCATTTTGCGCCAAAGGCGAAGCGGGTCATTTTCCTCACGCAATCAGGCGGGCCATCGCAGATCGAGCTGTTTGATCACAAGCCGGGTTTGATGTCGTGGGCGGGCAAGGAACTGCCGGAAAGCGTGCGTCAGGGCCAGCGGCTCACGACCATGACGGCGAACCAGAAGCAGCTCATCCTGCCGGGCATCACGAAATTCAGCCGCTGCGGCCAGAGCGGCGCGACGATCAGTGAGTGGCTGCCGCATTTGCAGGGCGTGGCGGATGACCTGTGCTTCATCAAATCGATGACGACGGATCAAATCAATCACGCACCGGCAATGACGCAGTTTTTGACCGGTCACCAGCTTCCCGGCCGTCCCAGCATGGGCGCGTGGATCAGCTACGGGCTTGGCAGCGTGAACCGGAACCTGCCGGACTACCTTGTGCTCATCTCGAAGATGCAGCGCCCGAGCGATCAACCGCTCTACGACCACTACTGGGGCAGCGGTTTCCTGCCGAGCCGCTATCAAGGTGTAAAGCTGCGGAACTCGAAAGATCCCGTTTTGTATCTCAGCGATCCCGAAGGCCTGCCGCGTCATTTGCGCCGCGGCATGCTCGATGGGCTGGCGGAGCTGAATCAGATGCGTTTTGAGCAAACGCAGGACCCGGAAATCACCACTCGCATCCGCCAGTATGAAATGGCCTACCGCATGCAAGCCAGCGTGCCGGAGCTGACGGACCTCGGCGACGAGCCGGATCATGTTTTCAAGATGTACGGGCCGGATTCGCGTCGTGCGGGCAGTTACGCGGCGAATTGCATCCTCGCGCGGCGTCTCGCGGAGCGTGGGGTGAGGTTCATCCAGCTCTTCCATCCTGATTGGGATCATCACAGCCGACTGCCGAGCTGGTGCACCGCGCGTTGTCGCGACACCGACCAGCCGAGCGCGGCGCTGATCAAGGATTTGAAGCAACGTGGCCTGCTCGACGAGACGCTCGTGATCTGGGGCGGCGAATTCGGTCGCGGTGTCGCGGGTCAAGGCAAGTGGGATAGCCCGGAGGCGGGTCGGGATCATCATCCGCGCTGTTTTACGATGTGGATGGCCGGTGGCGGCATCAAGCCGGGCACCACCTACGGTGCGACGGATGACTTCAGCTACAACGTCGCCGAGAATCCCGTCCACGTGCGTGATCTGCACGCGACGGTGATGCATCAGCTCGGCATCGACCACGAACGCTTCACCTTCCGTGCGCAGGGCCTCGATTTCAAACTCACCGGCGTGGAGCCGACGAAGGTGGTCAAGGACATTCTAGCCTAGAGATGCCGCTTTTATCACGGCCTCTGCCACCTCGGCGGGAGTGACTTTGGTCATGCAGTCGTAGTGGCCGAAGGGGCATTGGCGTTCGAAGCAAGGGGCGCAGGGAACTTTGTGCTGAATGACGATGTGGCGATCTCCGAGCGGGCCGGTGGCGATGGGACAGGTGGAGCCGAAAACGCTCACGGTGGGCACGCCGAGCGCGGCGGCGAGGTGCATGGTGCCGGTGTCGTTGGTGAGGAGAAGGGTGCAGGCACGCAGTTTGGCGATGAGCTCGGTGAGGCGGGTTTTGCCGACGAGGTTTTCGTGCGGGGCTTGCAGCATGGCGGAGAGTTTTTCGCCCATTTCCTTTTCACCTGGAGCACCAAAGAGCTGCCAGTGAACCTTGGCGTGTTTGGATGAGATCGAGTTCACCACTTCGGCGAAGCGTTCCATCGGCCAGCGCTTGGCCGGTCCATATTCGGCACCGGCGCAGACGCCGATGCGGATGACGCCGTCATCGGCCAAAACGGGCGGTGGCGCATCCCAAAGGCCTTCTTGGTTCACATCGGCCCCCATGTGCGCGGCGAGACGCATGTAACGTCGGGCATGATGCTCGACCGGGCCGCCAGGTGCTGGCTCGGGGACGAGCTGATGAAGCATTTTGGATCTCAAAGAGCCACGGAAGCCAACGAGTCGCGGAATGCCCGCGAGCCAGATTTCGAGCGTACTGCGGGTGGAGTTCGTGCAGAGCACCGCAGCATCGAAATGGATGCCAGTGGCCTTGATGCGCTTGGCAACGGCGAAGACGCCTTCTTTGGCCGGTTTGGCGATGTAGCGGCTGACCTCGGGCATGGAGAGCCAGAGTTCTTCGAGCTTGTCCGGGCCGATGACGGTGATTTGCAGATCGGGACGGCCGCGTTTGATGGCACGCACCATGGGAAAGGCCATGCAGGCATCGCCGAGCCAGTTCGGGCTGCGGATGAGCATGTGGAAAGGTTTCAATTGCTCGACGGTCATGCCTTCGGGCAGCACGACACCGCGTTTGTAGGCGGAGATGAGGATGCCGGGGTTGGCGGTTTTCCATCGGGCATGCACCCAGAACCAGCTCGCGGGTTGTCGGCGGATCAATTGCTCGACGGAGGTGTTGATGGCGTTCGTGAGTGCTTCGGCACCTTCTTGAGCGGAGGTCACGGCGGGGGCCGCGACGAGTTTCCAGCGAGCGGGACCATCGTCGTAGATCATCATCGGGACCACGGCGGAATCCGTGCGCATGGCCATGAGCGCGGCAATGGGTGTGGTGGAAGACAAGCGACCGAAGAAGGGACACCACAGGCCATGATCGCCCGCATGCTGATCGACGAGCACGCCGACCTGCCCGCCTTCGCGAATGAACTTCATCGGGCCATTGAAGCCCTTGGTGCGGTCGAAAAGCACGAAGTTGAGCTTCTGACGACGGCGAAGCACGAGGTCGTTGAGAAAGGGATTGCGGATGGGCTGGTAGATGGCGCCGGGTTTGTGACCGCGAACGTAGGTGGTGGGCACCTGAGTGAGCAGTTCCCAGCAGCTCGCGTGGAGCACGAGGTTCACGATGGGCTTCTTTTCACGCTGGATGAAGGCTTCGAGCTCGGTGATGCCCTCGCAGCTCACATGCTTCAAAAGGTTCTTTTCGCCCATCAGCGGCATTTTGAGGCCACAGAAGAGGTTCGCGAAGAGGCTCTTGAAGTGCTCGCGGGCGATGGCTCGGCGCTCGGCCTCGCTTTTCTCGCCTTCAAAGGCGATGCGCAGGTTGTTGAGGGCGAGTTTCCGGTAACTCCCGGCGATGGGATAGACCAGCGTGCCGATAAAGCGGCCGAGATACCAGACGACAACCAGCGGCAGCATCGAAAGTACGGCTTCCACACACCGAAACAGGGCGTAAACCAACCACTGCCCGGTGCGTGTCAGCAAACGGGTTGGTTTCTGCTCGCGGCCCATGGCCTTCTTTATGGCGCGATGCCTTCCACGGTGCAACCAATGATGCGAGATCATCCCCTTCCCCCACGTTTTCCCCAGCCCGACCATGCTCAAAACACTCGCCCTCGCCGCCCTTGTCCCCAGCCTCGTTTTTGCCGCACCGCGTGCGGAGCATGTCTTCATCGTGAGCATCGACGGTGCCAAGCCCGCCGTGTTGGCGGAGAGTGAGATGCCCACGCTGAAAAAGATCGCTGCGGAAGGCGCGGTGACGTGGCAGGCGAGCACGATTTTTCCTTCCATCACGCTGCCTTCGCACACCTCCATGCTCACGGGCGTGGGACCGGACAAGCATCAGGTGCTCTGGAACGGCTGGACGCCGATCAGGGGGCCGGTGAAGGTGCCCACGGTCTTTTCGCTGCTGCGTGCGGCGGAGCCAAAGGCGGTGACGGGCATGTTTGTGGGGAAGGTGAAATTCCGTCACCTGTGGCTGGAGAACACGCTGGATGTATTCGACTTCGGCGGCCCGCAGACGCCTGCGCCCGTGGCTGGCACGCCCGAGATCGAGAAGGACAAAAAGCCCTCGCAGATGGTGGCCAAGAACGCAGCCGCCTGGATCAAGGCGAACAAGCCCCGGCTGGCGTTTGTGCATTTTGCCGATCCTGATACTGCCGGCCACAAAAGCGGCTGGGGTTCACTGGAGCAGAAAGAAGCCTTCAAAGTGACGGATCAGGCGCTGTGGCAGGTGTGGCAGGCGATCAAAGAGGCGGGCATCGCGGATACCAGCGTGCTCATCGTCAGCGCGGATCATGGCGGCCATGATAAAACGCACGGGCTGAATATCCCCGAGGACATGACGATCCCGTGGGTAGCCTGGGGCAAGGACGTAAAGAAGAATGCCACGATCACCGCTCCCGTGACCACCTACGACACCGCCGCCACAGCGCTGTGGCTCCTCGATGTGCCGCTGCCAGCGGAGTTTGATGGCAAGCCTGTCACCAGTGCCTTCGAATGATGATTCGCTTCGCCGCCGCTCTTTTAGCCTTGGCGTCGCTCGCTCACGCCGCGCCGAATTTCGTTTTCATCATCGCCGATGATCTCGGCTGGGCGGATGTGGCCTTTCATGGTGGTTCAGCGCCGACGCCGAACCTAGACAAGCTCGCCCGAGAAGGCATCGAGCTTACACAGCACTATGTGGCCCCCGTTTGCAGTCCCACTCGCACTGGCTTGATGACCGGACGCTGCTGGAGTCGCTTCAATGTGACGACGCCGCAGAATCCACGGGCATTGCGCTGGGACACGGTGACGCTGCCGCGGGCGCTGAAGAGCGTGGGCTACGATACCTGCCTCACTGGCAAGTGGCACCTCGGCTCGCGGCCCGAATGGGGGCCGAATCACTTTGGTTTTGATCACAGCTACGGCTCGCTGGCGGGCGGTGTGGGGCCTTACGATCATCAGTATAAGAAGGGCGAGTTTCAGCAGACCTGGCACCGAAATGAAAAACTGCTCACCAAGAGCGGTCACGTCACCGATTTGATCACGCAGGAAGCCTGCGAATGGCTTTCGCAGCGCAGTGAGAAGCCGTTCTTTCTCTATGTGCCCTTCACGGCGGTGCATCTACCGGTCAAAGAACCTATCGAATGGCTGGCGAAGGTGCCCGCAGGTATCACCGATGAGGTCGCTCGACATTACGCGGCCTGCATCATGCATCTCGATGATTCGGTAGGCCGCCTCGTAACCACGCTGGAGAAGACAGGCAAACGCGATGAGACGCTCCTCATCTTCACCAGCGACAACGGCGGCAGCACGGCGGAAAACAACGGACAGACCTACCCGGCCGATGATTACCCCGCTGGTCCCCTTCCCGGCAACAACAAGCCTCTCCGAAATGAAAAGGGCACCGTTTATGAGGGCGGCACTCGCGTTCCATGCATCGCCAACTGGCCCGGCAAGCTCCAACCGGGCACGCACACCGCTCCCGTGCAAATCGTGGACTGGATGCCGACGTTTTGTGCTCTCGCTGGCTATCAGCCAGATCGCGATTTGAAGTGGGACGGTGCCAATCTTTGGCCGCAACTGGCAGAAGGAGCCGCTCCGGTGGCTCATCCGATCTACACCGTGGCACCGGGCTTCAAATCACGCTCGTTTCGTGTGGGTGATTGGAAGCTCGTTTTGCTACCGAAGGACAAAACCGAGCTTTTCGACCTCGCGAACGACCCGAACGAGAAAAATGATCTCGCGGCGAAAAAGCCCGAAAAGGTGACCCAGCTTCAAAAGACGCTCGAAGCCTATGCCAAGGCAGACAAGGACGCGGTGGCGGATGATTGAGACTTACTTTAGCTCCTCAATCGTGATCGTGAAGCGATGCGGACTGCCGTGGGTGCCGAAGATCACTTCGTTTTCGCCGGTTTTGAGCGTGGCGCTAATCTTGCCGGCATCGACGGAGATTTGCTCGCCGTTAACAAAACTGCCGAGCTTGCTGCCGCGGTCACGGAGGACGAAGGAGCCGTTGTCGAAATCGATCTCGCAGTGATTGCGGGAGAGCTGGTAGGGGGCGCTGTCCTCGATGGAGAATTCGTTGCGGGCGAGGGCATTGACGCCGGTGTCGAAGTAGCTGCGACCAATGCGGAAGGGCAGCTTCGTGATGGTGGCACCGCTCTTGGCATCCGCCCCTTCGGCGATGATGCGCACGCGGAAGACGGGCTCCTTGCTGGAGGAGCGGGTGGGCGGGGCAGGTGTGGGCTGGCCGGAGACCTGGAGGAGTAGATCGGTCTTGCGGATGCGCTCAAAAAGCGTGGCGAGGTAAACGTGAAGGCGCTCTGGATTCTGGAGGAAGTAGGACTCGAAATCTGCCTCGGTAATGCTTTCGACGAGCGTGGCTTCCATCGCCGTGGCGGTGGCAGAGCGGGGGCGATCCATGATCATGCCCATCTCGCCGAAGACCTCGCCGGGGCTGATTTTGCCGAGCACCTGCTTCCCGTGCGGCGTGGTGACACTGATCTCCACCGCACCGTGGACGAGGTAGTAGGCGTCGTGGGACTTTTCGCCTTCTTTGAAGATGATCTGGCCGGGATTGAAGTGTTCGGAGGGCATGTGAGCGGTGATGGTATGAGGCGGCGGGTAAATGGTCAAGTATTGCGTGCCATCTTCATCCTTCTCGCACAACGATGCGCCGAATACGCCCGGTGGTGAAGTAGCTGGCAAAGCCGAGCGGCAGGCATTTGGAGATCTCGCCATAGCGGAGGCCGGTCTGGCGTCCTTTGAGGTTCGCCTTCACAAAAGGCCGTCCGTCGATGGTGATGGTGAGGTTTTCGTCACACAACTCGATCCGCACTTGATACCAGCGGTTGTTTTGAAAGGCGAGGTTCCCCCGCGTCATGTTCTCGCTGGCATCGAGGTCATCGATGCTGGACACCCCGGTGAGTCCGCCGCCCCAGCCGCCCATGATGAAGGTAAGGCCGGAGTCCCGCACGGGAAAGGTGATGCTGCCGAAGAAGTCGCCCCCATCCGCCCGCATGGCCTCGTATTCGATGATGTAGCGATCTCGCGGCACGCCGAGACTTTCCCAGCCGGTGAAGGTGATGCCCGTCATCGGGGCACCGATGCCGGTGGTGATCTCTCCCTCCTTCACGAAGGCCTTTCCTTCGTTTTCCATGCCTGCGGGTTTCCACGCTGCGGCGTGTGGAGCATCGAGGAGACGCCATTCGCGTTTCAGCTCGGCATTGCGGCCACAGTGAGCCAGTGCGAGCACGAGGCAGGCGCAGAAAAAAGGGCGGGAATGAAATCCCGCCCTCCAAAGATGCTGCGTGAAGCGATTCATCAGCCTTTGATGTCGTAGCAGGAGATAAACTCTTGATCGCGGAGGTAGAGCTTGCCGCCGCTGACGACGGGGTGGACCCAGATCTTGCCCTTGGGATTGCGCTGGGAGGATTTGGCTTCGAGCTCGAAGCTGCTCACCTCTTCCCAGCCTTTGTCGCTCACTTTGACGAGGGCCACGGTGCCTTTGTCTTCGGAGAAGCAGATCAAATGGCCATCGGCGGAGGTCACGGAGCCTTTGCCGATGCCTTTGTCCTGCCAGACGATCTCGCCAGTTTTGAAGTCCTGGCAGGTCCAGCCGCCCTTGTCGCTGTGACCGTAGAGTTTGCCGTCGATGAGGAGCACGCCGCCGTGGTGGTTCACCATATTCGTGTTGGCATACATATCGACCGCGTTGCCACCGTCGATCTTGATGGATTTGCAGCCGACACCGTAACCAGCGGCCACATAGATCTGTCCATTGCTGTGGATGGAGGTCGGGATGACGGCGGTCTTGCCGGGGAACTCGCTCTTCCACAGCACTTTGCCGTCTTCGGAAACACCGAGGATGGTGTTCATGAGGAGCTGCACATACTGGCGCTGGCCGCTGATCTCGGCGGGGATGATCGAGGAATACTGGGCGTTCTCGGTGACATCGGTGGTCTGCCATTTCACGGCACCGTTCTTCACATCGAGCGCGGCGATGGCTCCTTTTGAGCCACCAGGCGTCACGAGGACGAGGTCGCCATCGACGAGCGGGGATTCGGTGTAGCCCCAGCCCTGCAGTTTGCCGCCGAGGTCCTTCTGAAGACTCACGCTCCACTCCTTTTTGCCGCTGGAAGCATCGGCGCAGACGAGGTCGCCCTGCCCGGCGATGGCGAAGACTTTGCCACCGGCCACGGTGGGCGTGCTGCGAGGGCCATCACCCCAGCCGTTGGTGTAAATCGGGCCGACGTTGAGGTCCCAAAGCTTCTTGCCAGTGGCGGCGTCAAAGCAGAGGAGCTTCTCTTCGGCATCGAAAAGGCCCATCGTGTAGAGTTTGCCACCCACGACGGCAAAGCCCGCGTAGCCGAGGCCGCCTTCTTCGTTCACCCAGGCACGCTTCGGCCCTTGCGAAGGCCACTTTTTGAGAAGCCCGGTCTCCGAGGAAATATCATCGCGATTCGGGCCGCGCCATTGTGGCCAATCGCCCGCAGCGGAGCTGCCTCCGCTGCTGCCGCCGACTCCGAGAACCGCCTGGTCTTCCTTGCTGAGGCTGGCGACGGGCAAGGAGATGGTGGTGCCGTTTTCACGCTTCAGGGTGACTTTGCCGTTCTGCACACTGACGAGTTCGGCTTTGATTTCGTGAGCACCGGAGGCGTCCTTCCAGGTGCGGAGTTCAGCACGGGCGATGCCGGCAGCGGTTAGGAGGGCGAGGAGGATGAGACTGGCTTTCATAGGGTGAGAATGTGGCACGGGGAAAACGCTCGCTGAGAAGCGGTTCTTAGAGCGACGAGACAGGTAGGCTATCAAACTTCATCGGCATCGCGCAATCCCAATCCTCGGCTTCGAAGCAACAGCGGATGAAATTTCACCTCCGGCGGCCCGTTGCACGGTGCCCGCCATGACTTTTACCCGCCGACTCCTCCTCAAGATCGCTCCGTTTCTTTTCGTCCGTGGCTCTGCGAGCGCCGCAGATGCACCACAGCCCTTCGGAGCGGAGTTTCCGAATCTCGAATCGCTGACGACGGGCGAGTGGTGGACCAAAAATGCCGTCGCAGCGGCGAAGAACGAGAAAAAGAAGGCGAAGGGCAAAGGCAAGGGCGGTGGTGGTGCCACGCCGCCGCCAGCAATGGATGTGCCGCGTGATGAGGTGGTGTGCTTCGCCTATTACACGCAGCAAAACAGCGTGCTGAAGATGAGTGCGCAGCTTTTCCCGCTGAAGCCGGGTGAGGAGCGTGTGGCGCGACTCGAACTCAAGCAGGATGACGGCACATGGAAGGAGATCGCGAAGGGCGAGGTGCATTATCCGGGCTGGGATGCGCATTTCCGCGTCGAGAGCTGGGATGGCTCGAAGAACGTGGCCTACCGTGTGCGCCATGGTGAGAAGGCGATGTTTGAGGGCCTGATCCGCCGTGATCCGGTGGAGAAAAACGAGATCGTGATCGCGAACATGAGTTGCAACTCCAGTCGCACCATCGGGCCGCGCACGGAGATCATCGACAATCTTCGAGCGCAAGACCCGGACGTGCTGTTTTTCGGTGGTGATCAGACCTATCGCCACACGGAGCACACGGCGGGCTGGATCGAGTTTGGGCTGCAATTCCGTGACATCATTCGCGACCGCCCGACGGTGTGCATTCCCGATGACCACGATGTGGGTCATGGCAATCTTTGGGGCGAAGAAGGCGGCCAGTCACACATCGATGGCGATGCGGATGGCGGGTATCGTTATCCCGCAGCCTATGTGAATCAGGTGCAGCGGCAGCAGAGCTGGCACTTGCCGGATGGCTGGGACCCGAAGCCGGTGAATCGTGACATCAGCGTTTATTTCACGCGCATGATGGTCGGCGGCATCGACTTTGCCATTTTGGAGGACAGGAAGTTCAAAACCGGCCCCGCAGGCACGATCCCGCAGATGGGGCCGCGTCCCGATCACATCAATGATCCCTCGTATGACCCGAAAAGCATCGATTTGCCCGGCTTGGAGCTTTTGGGCAAACGACAGGAAAAATTCCTCCACGACTGGTCGCAGGATTACAGCGACGGCGCGGTGATGAAGTGCGTTTTGTCCGCCACGGCCTTCTGCGGGGCCGTTCACATGCATGGCGGACGCGATCAGCGCTTACTGGCAGATCTTGATTGCAATGGCTGGCCGCAAGCGGGTCGAAATCGTGCGCTGGTGGAAATTCGCCGTGCGTGGGCTCCGCATCTGTGTGGAGACCAGCATCTCGCCGTCGTCGTGAAGCACGGCATCGATGAGTTTGGCGATGCGCCTTACAGTTTCACCAGTCCGGCTATCGTGAACACGATCTACGGCCGCTGGTGGCATCCGCTCGATGAAAAGCCCGGCCCGAATCCCGTGCCCGCCAGCCCGCTGCCCTGGACCGGCGATTTCAAAGACGGCCTCGGCAATCCGATCAGCATGCTCGCCTACGCGAACCCGGAAGACATCCAGGACGAGAAAAAACGCGCCGACGGCTATGGCCTCATCCGCTTCGACAAAACGACGCGCAAAATCACCTTCGAGTGCTGGCCGCGCTTCTCCAAAGTGGCCGATGGCGACAAGGCGCAGTTCCCCGGCTGGCCAATCACCATCACGCAGGATTCGAATGATGGCCGCAAGGTCCACGGGCACCTTCCCGCACAGCTTTTTGAAGGTGTGACTGATCCCGTGGTGCAGGTGATTGCAGAGGCCTCAGGCGAGATTTTATACACCGTGCGTGTCCAAGGCGGGAGCTTCAAACCTCGCGTCTATGCGCCGGGGAAGTACACGATCAAAATGGGCCGCGACAAACCGGACACGGTGATCGCGAGCGGCATCCAGGTGTAGCTCAGCATGTCCCACACACCGCACAGTCCGCCCGCTTTGGCAGCCGCACTTTGCGGAACTGCATGGTGTCGAGGTTCATTGAGAGAAGCTCGCCTTGCAGCGTGGTGCCGATGCCAGTGAGGAGCTTGATGACCTCCATCGCGCCGATACAGGCAGCGGTGCCGGAAACGGCGCCGAAAACGGGGAACTGGCGTTTCCACGTCGGCGGCACTTCGGGGATGTAGCAGGCGAGGCAACCGGTTTTTCCCGGCACGAAGGTAGTCACGCTGGCCTCCAGCGTGTGCATGGCGCATTCGACGAGTGGTTTGCCCGCTCGAAAAGCGGCGGCGTTTAAGGCGAGGCGTTCCTGAAACATCGGCGCGGCATCGACGACGATGTCGGCCTGCGCCACGAGGGCATCGGCATTGGCTTCGCTGATGTTTTCGGGCACGCCGATGATGTCGCAGCGTGGATTGAGGTCCTTCAACCGACGCACGATGGACTCGATGCGAGGTTTGCCGAGGTGATCGTGGGTTTGCAGGAGCTGGCGATTGAGATCGGAAGGCTGCAAAACGCCGCCGTGAGCGAGGATGAGCTTGCCGATGCCAGCGGCGGCGAGTTCGAGTGCCACGAGTCCGCCGAGGCCGCCGACACGGGAGACGAGCACGCGGGCGTTTTTGAGCTTGAGCTGGCCTTCCTCGCCCATGCCGGGCACCCACATCTGCCATTCGTAGATGACGCGTTCTTCAGCGGTGAGGGACATCAGCGTTTCAAGGTGTGCAGAATGTTCGTCATGAGGCCACCGGGGCGGGCGGACTCGTTGGGAGACTTGTGCATCGCGGTGGTGATGATGCGCTCGGCATGCGTCACCGGCAGCGAATAGTGCCCATCATGTTCGGAGAGATGGGCGGTGGCATGCGGGATGAGGGAGGCGAGACGCTGGGTGTAGGTCCAGTCGATGTTTCGGTCCTGTTTGCCATGCCAGAAGTGGACTGGAACGGTTATGCGGCTGACTTCAAAGCCCCATTCACTGAGATAGATGTCCGCGTCGGCGATGACATGGGCAGCCGGGCGTTCGAGAGCACCGAGCGTGGCCTCGCAGACGACTTGGAAGACCTTCGGATCACTCAAAACGCGGCGATCTTCTGCGCCGAGCATTTTGAGCAAAACGCGATGCACGAAGCAGCCGGGCTTCATCCGGGCGATGAAGGCTCCGAGCTTCAAGATGCCACCGAGCACGGTGGGGAGCAGTTTGCGGAGCTGGATGAGCAGGCGGTAGATCCAGAACATCTCGCGATCGCCGAGAAACTTCAGCGGCGGTGCGCCGCAGATGATGGAGGCGGAGAGAAGCCGCTTCGGCATCAGCAGAGCGCTCGCGAGCACATAAGGTCCGCCGCCGGACCAGGCGATGACGTGCCAGTTATCCGCGCCGACATGCGCGGCGAGCTCCGTGAGCATCTGCTGCCAGTCCGCCAGCGAGCGGCCGGGCTGCGGATCGGAGAGCCCGATGCCGGGGCGATCCGGGCAGATGAGACGCATGCCGTGTTTTTTGGCGAGATCATCAAAGAGGCATCCCTGAAGCCGCGAGGAAGGCCAGCCGTGGAAGTAAAATGCCACCTCGCCACGCGGGTCGCCATACTCGGCATAGCCGAGGCGGAGACCATTGGAGAGGGTGATGACATGATCCATGCGCGTGAGGCGGGAGAAAGGAGCCGCAGAGGCGCTTGTCAACGCTGCGGCGCGGCCAGATCACGCTCGCCGAGCAGTTTGGAACCACGCGGCTGCCCATGGGCAAGGCGCAGGCCGAACTGCTTCACCGCATACTCGTGGAGATGCGCGATGGCTTCATTGACCGAGTCCGTCCATTTGATTAAATCGAGGTCCTCGGGGCTGATGGTGCCACCGACGAGCATGGCATCAATGAACTGGCGCATCTCACCCCAAAACTCAGAACCCATGACGACAATGGGGAAGTTCTTGATCTTCTTTGTCTGGATGAGCGTAAGTGCCTCAAACATCTCATCCATCGTGCCAAAGCCGCCGGGCATGATGATGAAGCCGTAGCTGTATTTGATGAGCAGCGTCTTGCGGACGAAGAAGTGCTCCATCGTGACCCAGCGGTCGAGGTAGGGATTATGCTTCTGCTCGAAGGGTAGCTTGATATTGCAGCCCACGCTGCGGCCTTTCACATCCTTCGCGCCGCGATTGGCCGCCTCCATAATGCCCGGCCCGCCGCCAGTGAGCACCGTAAATCCCAGTTTTGAAATGGCCGCACCAACCTCGCGGGAGAGACGGTAGTATTTGTGATTTTCATCGAACCGGGCGGAACCGAAAACGGTGACGCAGGGGCCGACGAAATGCAGGGTGCGGAAGCCTTTCAGGAAGTCGCGAATGACGCCCATGAGCAGCGAGAACTCGCGCCGGCGTGGGTTCGGGCCGCGGAGCAGCACGCGGTCCACGAGCTGCGAGCAAAAGGCTTCATCATCATGCACTTCCTTGTCAGTGGCCGGTGCCACGGTGGCACCGGTGAGCGAGGTGGACGGCTCTTCCTCGCGGTCGCGTAAGTCGGGAGATTTCATGGTCGGGGAGTTTCACCTGCTCTGAGTGCGAGCGCAGGTGATTTGTTCATGGGAAACGAACCCGAAATCACATCAGCGTGCTCTTGTCCACTTCTCCTGCCTTGTAGCGATCCTGATACTTGTGCCAGCGGAAGGGCATGGCGAGCTGGGAAAGGAAGGTCTTTGGCATGGCGGATTTGATGCCGATGATGTCGGGACGATGCCGCGTGGGATCGTTGTAAAAGGAGCGAAAGATGAGGTCCCAGAGCATGAGGTTCTCGCCGTAGTTTTTATCGCCCTCGCGGAGGTCGGTGCTGTGATGCCAGCGATGAAGCTCGGGTGTGTTGAAGACATAGTTCAGCCAGCCGAATTTCATCTGGATGTTGCAGTGCGTGAGGAAGCCGATGTAGGCGGTGATGGCCCCGAAATACTGTACGACATCATTTGGCGTGCCGGCGAGCCAGAGCAGCGGCCCGCTGAAGATCATGCTCTTGAGCGTGTCGATGATGTGAAAGCGGCCGGTGTTGAAGAACCAGAGCTTTTTGACGCTGTGATGCACGGCATGGAAGTGCCACAGCGGCATCCAGGTATGTGCCACACGATGCGCCCAGTAGAGGCCAAACTCCGCCACCACCAGCGCCAGCACGACCTGCCCCCACATGGGCCAGTGATTCGGCCAAAGGCCTTTCCCCTGATCTCCACCCACCGTGCTGACAAGGCCGTAGTAGGCCAGCATCATGATGGTGAGCTGCACGAAGGTTTTGGTGAAGACCGTGTGCGCCAGATCCGGCACCATCTGGCCGTCATTTTTCAACCACTCACGCTCATGCGGGCGCAGGCGTTCGAGAAGGAACAGCACACCAGCAAAGCTGAAGTAGGTGAGATTAAAGGCCAGCTTCCCCTGCCCTGCGCTGATGCCGATGTGGGTGGGAATGAGCGCCGCGATGATGAGCAGGGGCCAGAGAAGGTAATCAAGAATCGTGTTAAGCGTGCGCATGTGGAAGGCGGCCCATCTGTGGCGAGAATCCGGCGCGTGACAAAACCTTGGCCGGAAAATCTTTGCCCTCAGTCCTGCGATTCTTGCTCTCAGCGTGCTCGCGGCATCTCCCGCAGCAGCCATTCCGAGAGCGTGGCAAAAAGCGGAAAGTCCGTGGTGAAGATGGTGGCGTGGCCTGCGCCGGGCACGGGCACCCAGCGGCGGCTTTTGGCCGTGGTGAGGGCTTCGTGAAGTCGCTGACCGCATTCAGGAGGTATGAAAGCATCGGCGGTGCCGTGGGCGATGAGCACGGGGCAACTTACTTTGGAGGCCAAGAGCCGAGAATTGGCGGCGGAAGGCATTTGGCCGGTTTCGAGGGCAAAACGTGTTTCTGCCCCGAAAGCCAGCAGCGGTCCGAAAACGGGTCCTGCGAGCTTTTCGGCCTGCGTTTCGACCACGGAGGCGAGATCATCGAAGGTGCAAAGAAGCACGAGCGCCTTCCACGGGGCATCCGGCAAGGTGGCCGCACGCATGGCGATGGCTCCGCCCATCGAAATGCCGAGCAGCGAAGCGCTTTCGAGGCTGAATCCAAACTTCGCCGCCGCCTCGGCGGCCACTTTGGCAGGCAGCGCACTTTCGGTGATGCCATACCCAGCGACCTCCAGCGGATGATCGCCATGGCCAGGGAGATCGGGAATGATGCAGCGGAAGCCCGCCGCGCAGAATCGCTCCGCCACGAATAGCATGTCCTCCTTTCGCATGCGTCTGCCATGCACGAGCACCAGCACGCGGTCGCACTCGCCCAAGCGTGGCAACGGTGCCTGGCGAGCGGTGAGTTGGGCACGCACGAGGCGACCACGTTTGCCCGGCATGCCCGCTGGCTCGCAAACCACCACCGGCGTGCCGTCGAGTGCGATGAACGGCTTCAACCGCATGCCAAAAGCCTCCGGGTGGGCGAGCATCTCGCGATGGTGCGACTGGAGCGAACGTCTCGCCGGACGAATGACCTCCCCGCCGAGCCACATGCCGGTGCCCGTGGTGCCAAGAAGAATCAGCAGTGTGAGGATCGAGAGCCAACGAAAGAAGCGTTTCATGCCGCCATACTGCTTGAGAAGCCCCGCGAGGCCAGAAGCGAAGGGTGAATTGGTGGTGAAGGAAGTGTGAAGGCTTACCCCAGCTTGACGACGGACATCAAAAGGGCAACATGTCCGACATGAGCGCTAGTTCCACCGCTTCCGATTTTACCGTTCGTGATCTGAACCGCCAGCTCGCCCGCGTGCTGGAGGCTTGTGACCGCCTGGGCATCATTCGCATCCGCAGCCGGAAAGGACGCACCTATGAACTCAGGCCGCAGCCGGACCCAAAGGATGAAAAGCCGGGATACCCTGACTTTGCGGCCCGAAGAAAAGCGATGGGCATGCCCAAGATGACCCGGCTGCAACGCGAAACACTCGACCGCTTAATCGCTGGAGAATGAGCATCTACGCGGACACCAATTTCTTCACTTATCTTTACCTTGAAGACGGCGGCTCAGGGAAGGCAGATCAATTGATGCAGGAACAGCACCCCGTGCTTCCGATCACTTGGCTTTTGAAAGCAGAGGTCATCAATGCTTTCGAGCAGGCGGTTTTTTCTGGCTACGGCGAATCCCAAAAACGTGTAAACGCTGAGCTCGCCGCGTCCTGCCAGCAGCAGTTCCGAGACGATCTCCGTCATGGCATCGTCATGAAACGCATGGAGGTGCGCCAATCTGAGCTGGAACGCCTCTTTGAGGAAATCTCCCTGCTTTACACGGCGAAGCACGGCTTCCGCACCTATGACATCCTGCATGTAGCCTCGGCCTTGCTGCTCAAATGCAGATCGTTTTGGAGCTTAGATAAGCGGGCCTGCAAACTGGCGAAGCTGGAAGGATTGAAACTCATTTGAGGCTTGCCCTGCCGATGCATGTCGCCACTCTCGCGGCCTCATGCCCGCCCCTGCTTTTGTTTCTGACGTTGGAAACGTCCTCATTGATTTTGACTTCGCACCCGCTGCCCGGCGGCTGGCGGAGAGGTGCCCGCATCCGGCGGAGACGGTGCTGACCTTGTTTGATGGCATCAAAGGCCCCTATGAAGACGGGCGCATCGACGACGAGGAGTTCGTTCGCGAGAGTATTCGGCTCACTGACTTCAGCGGCACAGTGGAGGAGTTCATCACGATCTGGTGCGAGATTTTCACCGAAAACCTGCCGATGAAGGCCTCGCTGACCGCCATCGCGGGCAAGGTGCCGATGTACCTGCTCTCCAACACGAACGAATTGCACAAAGATTACTTCTGGCGCACTTACGGCATCTTTGAGCCTTTCACGGACGGCGTGTATTCGCATGAGGCACGATGCGCGAAGCCGGGCGAGGAGATTTTCCAGCACACGATCGAGAAATTCGGCCTCGATCCTGCCCGGACGTTTTATGTGGATGATCTGCTGCCAAACATCGAAACCGCCGCACGGCTGGGTTTTCGGACTTTTCATTACCACCGGGCAAAGCACGCGGAATTCGAGATCTCGCTGGCGGAATGGCGGACGGAACAGGGCATTGGTTGACGCATCCTGTTCCCCGTCCTAACGGTCCCACAAACCCATGAAATGCGACGTTTGCGAAGCGGAGGCCTCGGTCTTCCTCACCCAGATCATCAACGGTCAAATGACCACCGTGAACCTGTGCGAAGGATGCTCGAAATCCAAAGGTGTGACGGAAGAGACCGGCTTCGGGCTGGCCGAGGCCTTTGTGGGCGCGGCTCCGCGTGCGGTGGAGACCTCACCAGATCTCGCCTGTCCGTCCTGCGGCTTCACGGCAGCGCAATTGAAGAAAATCGGCCGCATGGGCTGCCCGGAATGCTACGACACCTTCCGCGAAGGCATTGAAGGCCTGCTACGCGGCATGCACAAAGGCACCCGCCATGTGGGAAAGCGCCCCAGCGCCATCATCACCGCCGCGCCATCGCCCAAACCACGCCGCAGCAGCGTCCCCGCCCCGGCTCCTGCGCCTGGGATGACTTCGACGATCACCACCCCGGCCATCACGCTCAAAGAAGAAACGCCCGCCCCGATGCCGCCGGACATCAACAAGCTCCGCGCCGAGCTGGACCTCGCCGTCAAAGAGGAGCGCTACGAAGACGCGGCCACCATCAAGGCGGAGATCGACCGCCAGACCAAAGACACGGCGGCGAAATAGCCGCCCTTCCCCGCTCCATATCATGATGCGTTTTTCCACCCTCATCAAAAACCCTGCCGATTGGATGAAGGGCAGCGGACCTCACTCGGAGATCGTCATGACCTCCCGCGTGCGCCTTGCCCGTAATCTGCGTGGCTTCCCCTTCCCCGGCTTTTCGCAGGAGCATCAACGCATCGAGTTGCTCAAAGCGGCTCGTCCCGTCGTCGAGGAATTGCCGGAGATGCGAGATGGCTACAGCGTCGATTACACGGAGCTGAGTAAAATCCGCAAACAGGTGCTCGTGGAGCGCCACCTCGTCAGCCGTGAGCATGCGGCCCGCACCACGGGCTGCGCGGTGGTGATTGATCGCCGGCAAAGCATCTCCGTCATGATCAATGAGGAGGACCATTTCCGCCTCCAGGGCATCCGCCCCGGCCTGAACCTCCGCGGAGCCTATGAGCTCGTCGATCGCATCGACACGGAGATGGACGCCGCCCTGCCGTATGCCTTTGATGGGAAGCTCGGCTACCTCACCGCCTGCCCCACGAATCTCGGCACCGGCATGCGGGCCTCCGTGATGCTGCATTTGCCCGGCCTCGTGCTGCTGGATCAGATCAACCCGGTGATCAAAGCCGTGGGTAAGATCGGCCTGGCCGTTCGCGGCCTTTATGGTGAGGGCACCGAAGCTCTCGGCAATCTCTTCCAGATCTCCAACCAGCACACGCTGGGTGAAGCGGAGCCGGAGATCATCACGCAGATCGAAAAAGTCATCGAGGGCGTCATCCGCAGCGAGCAGACCGCCCGTGCGAAGCTCCTCGAAGATCATCACACCATGCTCAGTGATCAGGTGGGCCGCGCCTACGCCATCCTGCGCTATGCGCATGTGCTCACCTCCAAAGAGGCGCTGAATTTGCTCTCCATGCTGCGCCTCGGTGCCGATCTCGATCTCATCACGAACTGCGATCGCAGTCTCCTCGATCTCTTGCTTCTCGAAATCCAGCCGGCGCATCTCCAGCTCGGTGCGGAGCGTGAGCTTTCCCCCGAGGAGCGTGATGTGGCGCGTGCCGAAATCACCCGCTCGCGGCTTCAGGGTATCCAGGGACCGCCTGATCTTCCGGTGTCACCTTCCGTGAATTAAATCATGAGATCGCTCGCCCTCTGCCTCGTGCTGCTCGTCGGCGCTCAAGCGGCGGAGGATCAAGCTGCTTTGAAAACCATCACCCGGGCCATCCGCGAGGGCGATCAGGAATCACTGGCCGGTTTGCAGCAGCAGCATGGGCCCAAGGCCGCGCAGCTCGTGCGAGAGGCTATTTCGAGCAAACGAGTCGGCGGCGGCATCAAGGCCCGCCTCGCTGAAATCGTGACCGGATGGCCGAAAGATGCTCTCGGCAGGCAGGAACTCGTCACCTGGCTCGCCAAGCATCCGAACTGCGAAGACGACGCAATGCTCTTCTTCGCCGAAATCCATCCACCGGAGGCTCGAAGCTGGTTTTGGAGCCAGATCGAAGCCACGAAGGGCGAACCCGCCAAGCTGCGAAATCCCCAACGAATCGCGATGGCCGTGCGCGGCCTCGGTTTCTTCGAGGACAACCCCGAACTCGTTGTCACGCGGATCGCCTCCATGCTCGCGGCGGAGTTTCCGCATGTCATCCGGGCTTGCGCGGCGGATGCGCTCGGCGGCATGCGGCATGCCCAATCTATCGAGGCCCTGATTTTGCAGGTCGAAGATGCCGCCATCGGCTCGCGAGTCGTGCGCAGCCTTTACCGGCTCACCGGGCAGCACTTTGAAAACGAACTCGCCACCCGCTGGCAGGAATGGTGGCAGGCCAACAAGGCCAGCGTCCCTTTCAAAATGCACGCCTTGGCCGAGTTTGACGAGTTCCTGAAGCTCCAAGCCCTGGTGAAGCCGGTGGACGATACCATGATCGACATGGAGACCTTTTACGGCGTGAAGGTGGATGGCAACGGCCTGCTCTTCATCCTCGATGTCAGCAGCAGCATGACCATCGGCGGTCGCATCAACAAGCTGCGGGCGCAGATGGGAAACATCCTCCTCGTGCTCGAAGGCCGCCCCGCCCGCCTCCACCACGGCATCCTCACCTTCAGCGATGGCGTCGAGTCCTGCTACCCGCGTGGCATTGCGCTGAATGAACCGGCGAGCCGCCAAAAAGCCGCGAAATTCATCGAGCGCCTCGATGCCGATGGCGGCACCTCGATGGTATCCGCGCTGCGCCACGCCGCAGAAAAGGTGCTGCCGGATGCGAACCTCGATACCATCTACCTCCTCAGCGATGGCTCACCCACCGATGGCAGCGATCAAATGGTGCTTGATGCCGCCCGCCTCATTCATCAGCGCCATCAATGCCACATTCACACCATCGCCATCGGCGAGGACCAACCGGCGGCCTTCGGTGAAAAAACGCTCATGGAACAGGTCGCGGGGCTCACCGGCGGCACTTTCACCCGCGTGCGGGATGTGGAAGATGGGAATTGATTCTCGACAGCCTCACAAAACAAGGCAGGAAGCCGGAACACGAGGTTCACGGGCTTCCTGCCGGGGTTTCTCTCTCAGAGGACAAGGCTAAGAAATGAGTGCCCGATTAAGCGGCCACCTTCGCACGGCTCTTGCGGGCGGGCTGTGCAGGCTTCGGCATGATCGTCGGGCGGAAGGCATCGCCGAAAAGATAGCCACGAGCGCTATCGACCTGACCCATGACGCGGCGGTGCCACTTCGTGAATTCTTTACCCAGGCGTTCCTCGGCATCCGCAGATTGCAGCGCATCATCGAGCGACATGCGTTCCATGCTCAGCTCGAGATGGAAGGTGATCTCCGGGATGTGAAGCTCCACGGCCTCAAACATGTCCATCACGCGGGCAGCGTAGCTGGTGTCCCAGATCTTGTCATCCTCGTCGTAGCTGCTCGTCACGAGGTGGGCGATGAGGTATTCGGCATTGTCGGAAAAGACCTCCGCAGCTTGCGTCACGGAGTCAAAGCTCTCGCGGTCAGCCGTCACCGGCAGCACCACGGTCACGGCCACGCCAGTCTCGCTCAGGATGTTTTCAAAGTCGTGCTGCTGGTAGAAGGAAGTGAAGAAATCCCCCAGGCCGGTGCCCACTTCGAGGATCGTGATCGGCGAGGCATCCACCTGAGCCATAAAGGAGCGGGGCGTGAGCGAATCAGGATCGAGGACGATGCTGCCCGGCGAGGCCGAGCTGCCTTCTTCGACGAGGGAAAGCAGGCGGTGGTCCACACCATACTGCTCGAGGTGACGGGTGAGGCAGAGGGAGAGCGTGCTCTTACCGGTGCCGGGATAGTCGTTCTGGATGAGGATGAGCTTCTTCATGTGTTTTGTTGCTTAATTGCACAGACATTATTCTAATTATGGTATTTATTGCAACAATAAATATTTAATTTTTGCGTAATTTTTAGAAAAATAGGCTTTTAAGGCTCAAAAGCTCCCCCTTCTATCGCCTCGTGAATTCGCCGTGAAGCTCAAAATCGACGTTTCCAGCCACCGAGCGGCTCTGGTAGCCTCCGAGCCTTCCTATGAAGACTCGATTCCTCTTTGTCCTCCTGCTCGTCCTTGTGTCCCTTGGCCTGCTCCCTGAAAGTAGGACGGTTGTAAAATGTAGTTCTGGCTCCGAAACCAGGAGAACAGAACACCATGAAAAAGAGCAGACACAGTGAAGAGAAGATCGTGAGCATGCTGCGCGAGGCGCAGGGTGGGATGAAAGTCAGGGA
>CANGYJ010000020.1 GCA_947458455.1 Verrucomicrobiaceae bacterium
GTAGTAGGTGGTGGAGCGTGCCACGCCGAACAGACGGCACAACACGCTGACAGGCACCGGCGGGGATCCCGATTGGAGGAGTTGATTTTGCATGGCTACCACGAGATCCCTTCCGGCAAGTCCTTGCCTTGATGGCGATGAGCTTTTTTTGGTTCTTCGCGGGTTTTGATGGGTGATGAAGTTGGGGTTAAGAGAATAAATGCCCCACGATCAAAGCCTGCAGCAGCACTATCATCTACTCCTCGGCCTCGACAAAGACTGGGAGGTGCAGGAGGTGAAGCTAAGCTATAGTTGCGCCAAACTCCTCACAAATTGCGCACCTCATCTCATAATTCTGTGAATTGTGTATCTATTCCTTTGAAACAAAGGCAGGCTCATTGAGCCACCTTCCCCGCCATGAATAAATACGAATCTTCCACCCGCCACAGAGGATTCCCATCACATCGTGATCCGTAACACTGTCGAATTTAAAGAGACGCCAATGGCACAAGAGCCCGAGCAAAACGTGCGGCTTGAACAAGCGGTGCCCCGGTCTGCAGAGTCGGATATAAATTATGAGCAGGTGATTCTTGCCTCAGAACAGCGTTACCGGCGTCTGTTTGAAGCGGCACAGCATGGCATCTTAATTTTAAATGCTGACACCGCCCAGGTGATGGACGCCAACCCGTTCATGAAACTACTGTTAGGCTATTCCCAGGAGGAGTTTCTGGGAAAAAAACTATGGGAATTAGGGCCCTTTAAAGGCGAGGAGGCTTCGAAGGCAACCTTCGCGGAATTGCAGCACACAGACATCCTCCACTACGAGGGACTATCCCTTGAGACAAAGGGCGGGCGGATGATCGATGTCGAGTTCATCAGCAACTCCTACTTGGTAGGCCAACAACGCCTCATCCAATGCAACTTGCATGACATCACGGAGCGCAAGCAAAGGGAACAGGCGATCCGCGCCTCGGAATTAAAGTATCGGAAGCTTTTCGAAACAGCGCAGGATGGAATCTTGATTCTGGAAGCCGACACCGGTCGCATCAATGAGGTGAATCCATTCCTGCTAAAAATGCTGGGCTTCTCCCACGAAGAAGTGGTTGGCAGGTTTATCTGGGAACTCAGCCCTTTCGACGACATCGTCTCGAATCAGGAGAAGCTGATGCAGCTGCAGATGGAAGGATACGTCCGTTACGAAAACCTGCCTCTTGAAACGAAGGATGGCCGCATGATCGCGGTGGAATTTGTCAGCAATGTATATTCCACCGGAGACTGCAATGTGATCCAGTGCAACATCCGAGACATCACCATACGAAAACAGGCTGAGAACGCTCTCAAGAAGTCGCACGCTCAATTGCGCGCTCTGATTGCACGGCTGCAAAGCGTGCGTGAGGACGAGGCCATACGCATCGCCCGGGAGATTCACGATGAACTGGGCCAGCAGCTGACCGGACTAAAGATGGATCTGATTTGGGTGTTGCGAAAGCTCAGTGAGCTACCAGGATCCACCTCGATCAACACCATTTTGGAGCGGGTCTCTGATACACCTAAAATGGTCGATGCCATCACCATCACCGTGCAAATGATCGCCACGGAGCTTCGCCCTGCGGTGCTGGACACACTGGGGCTGGGCACCGCCGTGCAATACGAAGCCAGGCGTTTAAAAGAGCGTGCGGGTATCTCTTGCAAGGTACACCTACCGGCAATAGAACCTGAAATGACACCGGAACTATCAACGGCGTTATTCCGCATTTTTCAAGAATGCCTCACCAACGTCACTCGTCACTCTCAGGCCTCGGAGGTCAAGGTAGAGCTGAACACTGAAGACGGATGGATGACGCTCCGCGTGCAGGACAATGGCTGCGGCATCACCATAGCAGCACTGGAGAGCCCATTGTCACTGGGCCTGCTCGGCATGAAAGAGCGCGCTTCTTTGCTGGGTGGAAAGATCATCATCACCCGTGACGAGGACCAAGGAACCATCGTAACCGCACGCATCCCTATCCACGCCATCCCACACGAAAAGAGGACCTCATATGAAGCGTGTATTGATCGTTGATGACCACGAAACCGTTCGGCGTGGCCTCAAGGAAATCTTCGCTGAGGAGTTTCCGAAAATCGAAGTAGGCGAGGCCGCCAATTCACGGGAGGCTTTGGAAATGACGTTGACTCAGGACTGGGACATCATCCTCCTGGATATCAGCATTCCCGGGCATGGCGGTCTGGCGGTGCTGGAGGAAATCAAACGTCTCCGCCCGCACATTCCGGTGCTGGTCTTGACTGCCTATTCAGAGGAGGAGTTCGCCATTCGTTCGCTCAAGCTTGGCGCTTCCGGTTTTCTAAATAAAAGCCAGACTTCGGTGGAGGTGGTGGCAGCCGCAAAGAAGGTCATGTCCGGTGGAAAATATGTGACCTCGTCGCTGGCGGAAAAACTAGCTTTCAACCTCGGAGGCAGCACCTTACGCGCCCCACACGAGGAGCTCTCCAACCGCGAACTCCAAGTTTTGCAGATGATCGCCAAAGGAAAAACGATCAAAGAAATCGCCGCAGAACTGGCGCTGAGTGATAAAACGGTGGGCACCTACCGCAATCGCATTTCAAAGAAGATGGGCCTGACCACCAACGTGGCACTAACCCGCTATGCGCTGAAGCACCTGCTTGTGGATTGATTGACCGAAGCATAAACACATTTTTTTGCTTGGTGCCCATTGTTCACAGTTCCTGTCAGGCGATCTACTGACAGAACACAAGGCCATTGCTGACAAAGATCCAAGAATTTAAGCGACTAGCCCAATGTTGCATGCTGCGCGATAAAGAAGTCCTCAAATAACGGTCTTCTTGTCGAACCTCAACTCAAATCACCTATCAATAGAATTTATGACTTTGTAAGCGCTCTGGGCGGACAAACCAGAGTCATGACCAACGTCATAAAAATCCCGCTAACGAAAGATGCGTCACGAGATATAGAAGTTGTTTTCATTACGCCGCTGATGTGTGGCAAGAATCCTCAAAGCACTTGGCACGTCAGCGAGAGGGCACTCAGCCCTGAAACCGAAAGGCAACACCTATGAGGCGAGTCTTGATCGTGGATGACCACGAGATCCTACGGCGCGGCCTCAAGGAAATCTTCGCTGAGGCATTTCCGAAAATGGAAGCAGGCGAGGCCGCCAATTCACGGGAGGCTTTTCAAATGGCGTTGACTCAGGACTGGGACATCATCCTCCTGGAAATCAGCATTCCCGGTCATGGTGGCCTGGTGGTGCTGGAGGAAATCAAACGTCTCCGTCCGCACATTCCCGTGCTGGTCTTGACTGCCTATTCGGAGGAGGAGTTCGCCATCCGTTCGTTCAAGCTGGGCGCTTCCGGTTTTCTCAACAAAAGCCAGACTTCGGTGGAGGTGGTGGCAGCTGCAAAGAAGGTCATGTCCGGTGGAAAATATGTAACCTCGTCGCTGGCGGAAAGTCTAGCTAGCTCCCTCGGCAGCGACGTCCGACATGCCCCACACGAGGAACTCTCTAGCCGTGAACTCCAAGTTTTGCAGATGATCGCCAAAGGAAAGGCGATCAAGGAAATCGCCGCAGAGCTGGCGCTGAGTGATAAAACGGTGGGCACCTACCGCAATCGCATTTCAAAGAAGATGGGCCTGACCACCAACGTGGCGCTGACCCGCTATGCACTGAAGCACGGGTTGGTGGATTAACTGGACATGCCATTCAACAAATAAGTGGCCCCCCATCAGATGCCTATAGCCATATGTAAGCTATAAACCCTACAAGACTCAAGCCAATTGCTTACATCACTTTGAGTTTCTGATCCACTGGTTAAAACTTTCAAATTAGATGAAAGTGCAGGGTAACTCAAATTATATAATGGAACTCTACAGGGCGAGCCCCATTAAAATTCATTCCTGAAGAAAATCGATAGTCTTGAATTGCTCAAAATACCCAAGTCTGATGAACTCTTAAAAACAAGCTGCCTAGTTGATGCTCCGCTCCTGATAAACGCCGAATCTAACCGATTGATACAAATATGGCGTGAACGTCTATGTGGTTAAACCTGTGTTTTTGCTGGGTTCATGGAAAGCAGTCAGTCTGCTGGGCATTTTTGGGCAGCGCTCAACCAACCCCACTGCCTGCAGCAAAAGAGAAACCTTAGGCTCTCAACATCGAGAGCTTTGAACTCAGAAAATGCATTCAAAGATGATCACACCGCTTAGAATCCTGTTCCTCGAAAACAATTCCGCAGATGCTGCGATCATCCGGTCCACCTTTAAGGCTGGTGGCATCGCTTGCAAGATCACCCGGGTGCAAAGCCGTGACGCCTTTGGGGCGCTAATCAGTCGTGGCTGCTTTGATCTCGCTCTTTCGGACTATTCGCTGCTAGCCTTCGACGGGCTCTCTACCATCTCCCATATTCATGACCATTGGCCCGATCTTCCCATCATCCTTGTATCAGGCATCATGGGTGAGGATTTAGCCGTCGAATCCCTCAAAAAAGGTGCCACTGATTATATCCTGAAAAAACGGCTTTTTCGGCTCGTCCCTGCGGTGCGCCGCGCCATAGAGGAAGTCGCGGAGCGCACCAAACGTCGGCGGATGAAGGGCCAGTTAATCGAGGCGCGCAAAATGGAGGTGACCGGCCACCACGCGGCAGGCGTTGCTCATGATTTCAACAACATCCTCCATATCATTATGGGCTTCAGCGGCATGCTGCTGACGAAACTTCCCATCGCTGACCCATTGCGCAATTACGCCGAAGAAATCCTGCGCGCCTCAAAACATGGCGCCGCCCTGACGCAGCAACTCCTCGTCTTATCTCGCAAGCATAAAGTTCAGCCCGTCGTTACAGATCTCAATGCCGTACTGCGTGATCAAGAAAAAATGCTGGAGCGGCTCCTTCACGAAAACATCACCTTCGCACTCTCCCTCGGAACTCGCATCGGCAACATCCTAGCGGACCCAGGCTACATCGGTCAGATGCTGATGAATATGGCCACCAATGCCCGCGACGCCATGCCAGACGGCGGAAGTTTTACCATCGCCACCAGCAAGGTCACACTTGATGAATATTCCACACATATCTATCCCGGCTCTCTTCCCGGAAACTACATCTTGCTCAGTGTCAGTGACACCGGAACCGGCATGAGTGAGGAAGTCAAAGCGCGCATCTTTGAGGCTTTTTTCACCACGAAACCTCTTGGAAAAGGCACGGGTCTGGGGCTGGCTAATTGTAGAACCATCATTCAACAATCGGGTGCATGCATGAGTGTCACCAGCGAGCTGGGCAAGGGCACAAACTTTCAAATACTCTTCCCCTGCTTCGAGGAGGTGTGTTAGATGAACAAGTAATGCTCCTTCAGACGCTTGAGCCAATTGTTACGGTTGTTCCGCGCATCAAAGCCGAAGCTGGCACCACGCCCTACGCCGCTGCGGCGGCGTTGGCCTTCCAGGTGGGAGCTGGTTGACCGCGTTGTAGGTCATCTAGCAAACGGCAGTTCTCGCAGTCCATGTTTACGCCGTTCACTGATAATGAACGATTTGTAGAGTTCAGCGTTGTCCTGGCTGTGTGACAATGCCTTAAAGATTTTTTTCCAAACTAGATTCCAATCGCTCGTCTCCCCCCCCGCCTCTCGACGGATGTAAGATGAATAGGCACCAAGAAACCTCATTCTATTCTTTGGCGTATCCAGGAATCGCTCTCTCTTGGAGTCCCAGTCATATTCGCGATGGACAAGCCATGACGGATTCAAGCTGCAACTCGCCAAAGCAAGAATGTAAATCGCCATCAATAGATTCGACTTCATAGGATTTGGGAAACGGGGTCGGGCAAATGCTTGAAAAAGTAAATGCATTTATGAGTTCGTGGCATCGGCTTCTTCCAGAAAGTGTTTCAGTTCTTCTGGCACCTTCTTGAGCGCCGCCTTCCCGTCAAGACACCGGCGTTATCGGCTCACATTCGACGCCGATACGGCCTAGTAGCCCCCCCTTGAGCCCTGCCGCCCAACGTCACGCGGCCTTCTTTTTCAGCCTGCCTGCCTTCGCGCCTTCCTCGTCACGCTCGACGAGGCCATCACGCAGGCGGATGATGCGGGTGCAGCGTTCGACCATGCGTTCGTCATGGGTCACGAAGACGAGGGTTTTGCCCTGCTGATTGAGATCATCGAAGAGGCCGAGGATTTCCTGGCCGGATTTGCTGTCGAGATTTCCGGTGGCTTCGTCGGCGAGGATGACGAGGGGATTGTTGGAGAGTGCCCGAGCGATGGCCACGCGCTGCTGCTGGCCACCGGAGAGTTCGGTGGGCTTGTGATAGAGGCGATGCTCCAGCCCGACCTGCGTGGCGAGCCGGGTGCCAGTCTCGATCATGTCCACGTCCTTGGCTCCGCCGTAATACATGGGCACGGCGATGTTTTCGATGACGCTGAGCTGCTGGATGAGATTGTAGCTCTGGAAGATGAAACCGAGGTTCCGATTTCGTGCGGCGGAAAGGTCGTCGTCATTGAGGTGCGCCACGTTTTGACCGCCGAGGAAATAATCTCCGGTGGTGGGCTGATCGAGGCAGCCGAGCACATTCAAGAGCGTGGATTTCCCGCAGCCGGAAGGTCCCATGATGCAAACGTACTCGCCCGGATAGATCGAGAGAGAGACCCCCTGGAGCACATGCTGCGTGAGGTCTCCCATCTGATAGCTTTTGCGGATATCGACGAGTTGGATGATGGGCTCGGGGGAAGGCATTTCTTGGGGGACAAGTTAACGCGGCGAGCGGTGTGAATTTCTCGACGAGTTGAGGAGCCTCTTGCACAAGCTCCGCATTCTGGCGAATGCGCCTACAACGCGCCTCGTAGGCTCGTTCGCCAGAACGAGAAAGACGTGGGGTACGCAAGAGGCTCGATGGATGAGCCATCGATTTTGGATGGTCGAAGGCAGAGCGGCTTCTCTTCCGAGGATCAGCGCTTGCCTCCCTTGCCCTTCCACGAGTGCTTGGGCCGTTTGGGCCGTTTAAAGGTCTTTTCCGGTCTCCTCTCATCTCTCGCCTGAGGCTTCTCGCTTTTTACCGACGAGCCTTTTGTGAGCGCAAAATCCACCTGCTTTTTGTAGCGGTCCACGGAGCGCACCTGCACCTCCACGCGATCACCGAGCTGGATGACGCGACCCGTGCGGCGACCATGCATTTTGCCGCTGCCGGGATCGAAGACGTAAAAATCATCCGTCATGGCGGAGAACGGCACCACGCCGCTGAGGCCGAGATCGGAGACATCGACGAAGAAGCCGAAATTTCGCACATCGGTGACCAGCGCCGCGTAGGGCTGGAAGCGCTTCGTTTTGATCTGCGCCTCCAGGAAGGCGTAGAGCTTCACATCCTTGCTATCACGCTCCGCATCGGAGCTGTTTCGCTCGGTGGCGGTGATGTGATCGGCGATCTGACGTGCCTCTCCAGGCGTGGGTGGCTTTTCGAACAAGGCACGATGTACCACGAGGTCCGCATAGCGGCGGATGGGGGAGGTGAAGTGCGTGTACTTCGTCTTCGCGAGGCCGTAATGCCCGAGAGGCTCCACGGCATAGCGGGCCCGCATGAGCGAGCGGAGGAAACCGATCTTCAACGCCGGGCCGATGGGCAGCTCGTGAAGGTGAGCGAGCAATTTTTGCACCTCCGGGCGGTGCATGAGGTTTCCACAGGGCACATGATGACTGAGCACATCCTCACGGAAGTCCTTGAGCCGCTTTTCCTTCGGCGATTCATGCACACGATAGACGGCGGGAGTATCGAGCTGCATCAAACGACCTGCCACGGCCTCATTGGCGAGCAGCATGTACTCTTCGATGAGCTGGTGACTCTCATCATTTTCGATGCGCTCAATGCGCAGCACGCGGCCCTGTTCATCGAGGCGGATTTTGTTCTCGGGAAAGTCGAGATCGAGGGAGCCATCACGGAAGCGATGCGCCCGGATGCGCTGCGCCATCTGGTGCGCCTCATGCAGCATCTGCTCGATCTCACCCTGCGGCGGGCGGCCGATGACCTCAAAGGCCTGCTTGTAGGTGAAGCGACGCTTCGAACGAATCACGGCGGCATAGAATTTCGAGCTCACGACCTTGCCATCCTTGGCCAGGACGAACTCGACGCACTTCGTCAGGCGATCCACATCCGGCTTCAGCGAGCAGAGTTCATTGCTCAATGCCTCGGGCAGCATGGGGATGACGCGATCGACGAGGTAGGTGGAGTTTCCCCGTTTGCCGGCCTCGATGTCGAGATGGCTGCCAGGTTTCACATAGTGCGAGACATCGGCGATGTGGACCCACAGCCGCCATTGATCCGCCCCGTGGCGCTGGATGCAGATGGCATCGTCAAAATCCTTCGCATCATCCGGGTCGATGGTGATGACGTTGTGCGGTCGGCAATCGACGCGTCCTTTGCACTCCTCAGCGCTGGGCTGGTTGTCCGGCCGTGAGCGGGCGACGGTGGTGGCCTCATGCAGGACGTTCTTGGGGAAATGCAGCGGCAAATCATAGTGCCGGAGCACGCTGAGCATATCCACGCCTTCCTCATCGGGCGGGCCGAGCACCTCAATGACCTCGCCCTCAGGCGGTGTGCTGGCGGATTCCCAGGCGGTGAGCTCGACGACGACCTTGTCACCCGCTGCCGCCTTGCGTCCCACATCCTTCGGCGGCGGCACCATGACGGCGGCGGGCAGCCGGGGATCATCCGGCTTCACAAAGAGAGCCTGTTTGGTCACCATGAGCGTGCCCACAAACTGCGAGCGCTTCCTTTCGAGAATGCGCACGACTTTGCCGGTGTTCTCTTCCGGTGAGATGGGCTTGCGGAGGCCCTGCGGCTTCACATCGCGGCGCACGAGCACGCGGTCGCCATGCATGGCGGTATCCGTGTTGCGATCAGCGATGGTGATTTCGCCCAGGCCGGGTTCATCGGGCTGAACGAAGCCTTTTCCGGCTCGGTTGATCGAAATGACACCGGGCACGAGGTCCGCCTCAGCGGCCTGAATGTAGCGGTTTCCTTTGGTGCGCAGGATGAGGCCCTTCGTGACGAGGTCTCTGAGCACGCTTTGCAGTTCTTGTTGCTGGCCGGAGCGTAAATGCAGGGCCTTGACGAGCTGCGGGACGTTCGAGGGCGTGTAAGCCGGGTCGCCGAGCAGCTTCAATAGTCGGTTTTCCATCCGACAAGCTGGCACAGGATGGCGGCCTGCGCCTCAACTATTCTCTCTTCGCTCCCGGTGGCGGCAAAAACTCACGGGCGAGCCTCAGCCGCAGTTCCCGCATGGCCTGCTCGAGCTGCTGACGTATCTCAGCCAGCTCGGGCTCCAGCTCCGCCTTCACCGGCGTGGAGGTGATGCGGTCAAACTGCTCCTGCAAAGGCACTCCATCCTCACGATAACCGCTTTGCGCGAGCAGCTCGCGGACGCGAGCCACCTGGCATCGAGTGCTCGCGATCATCGCCAGCGCATCGCCCTCGCTGATCTCGCCTGCATTCAATCGTGTGAGCTGCTGGCAGTGAAACTTCCGACAGCGCACCGGTCGGCTTTCATAAACCGTGCAACACAACCGCTTCAATGCCGCACAGGGCTGCTCCATCCAGTCTTCCCCACCACGATGCCGCATTCGCAGGCCTAGCTCAGCGAGTTTGGCGGGTGAGTCCTCCGGCTGCATGCGGACGATCTGAAACATCGTGCCATCACAGCACATCCCACAGGCCAAACAAAGGCGCGAGGCCGCAGCAGCATGGGTTTCCGAGATCATGACGCAAGCTCCAGCACGCGGATCGTGTTTCGCACATTCGTTTCGAGATCGAGTGGCTCGGCGGTGGGCACGGGGCGGCCCTGATGCGTGCGCCAATGATTGATGAACATGCCCAGCGTGGCCATGTCACGCGGGTCATCGAGCACATGACCATTCGCTCCGGGGGCAATCCATTCGGCGGCACCATTCATCGCCGTGGTGATGGCTGGCAGGCCGGAGGCGAGCGCCTCGCTCACCACATTGGAGCAGGGTTCGTAAATGGGCAGGAAGGTGAGGAGATCGCCCGCCGCATAGGCATTCTCCACATCCGCCAGCGGCCCGGTGAGGATGACATTCGGCGGCACATGGCCGCGAATGCGATCCCGCGTGGTGACGAGCAGCTTGAGCCGGGAGTCATGCGTTTGGCTCGCCATGTAGCGCAGCAGCCAGGGGAGGCCTTTTCGCTCCCAGCCGGAGCCGACGAAGACGAGCACGAAATCTTCCTCGCTGAGGCCAAAGCGTGCTCTCGCCGCCTTCCGATCCGCGTTTTGAAAGCGAGCCACCTCCACGCCATTGCGCACGAGATGGATGCGATCCTGCGGAAAGGCCGGAAAGTGCCGGGCGATCTCACGGCGCACCATTTCGGAGTTCACGATGAGGCGCTGCGTATTGGCGGGATCAAAGGTATGAGCCTCCAGCTCCATCATCCGGCGATGAAAGGCCCCGCGCCCGATGAGGGGCCGCTTCCACCACGGGGCGAACTGCCTCCGACGCTCCAGCCACACTCGATGCAGGCCATCGCCGGCTCGATACACATCTTGTTTTAGCGTTCGCTCCAAACTGAGCACGCTATCAAAGCTCTCCGCCTCCAGCAGGCGCTTCACCGCCTCGGCAAAATGCCATGCACGATCCGCTCGGCGACCTCCAGCCTGGACAGCATGAAACTGCACGCCCTCCGCCTGCCCTTGCCAGCTCTCCGCAAAGAGATGCACCTCATGCCCAGCGGCCACGAGAGCCTTCAGCAGTCGCTGCAAATACAGCTCGGCACCTCCGGTAGCGGAGAATTGGCGACGGATGAGAGCGAGGCGCATGACGGATAAACTCACTCAGCGTTGGCGAGACGCCACGCGTCGAACTGCGCCTTCGTGGCACGAAACACGGCGGCGCAGCGCGGGCAGGTGACCTGGGCATTTCCATCCTCGAAGATGTGATCGAGATCCTCTTTCGGCAGCCGATTGATGATGGGAAGCAGGCGGTCCATGCTGCAACCGCACTCAAACTGATAGCCCCGCGTCTCCAGCAGACTGAGCGTTTCGTTTTGGTCGATTTCGAGCACGTTTTCGAGCTGGATCTCACTGAGCCAGATCTCATCGCAATCCGGCTCCGCCGAGATTTGCACATACTCCTCATCCGGCAGGCGGAAGAAACGCGTGAGACGCTGCTCGCTAATGGTGTAAAAGTCCTCCACGCCCTTGAGCACATCCGAGCCATGAAACTCGATCATGCTCTGACGCGTGGGCTGATTGAGACGATTGATCTGGGCGATGAAAAGCGCCTCGCCCTCCTTCTTCACATCCTCGGTGAAGACACGGCCAGTCACACGGCCTGGATTTGTGCTGCCGGTGACAAAGAGATTGGCCCGCAGGGGTTCCTTCATGTGAATCGTCCAGGCCACCGTCTCATCATGCGGCCGGGAACAAAGATGCAGCGCCAGCGCCGCGAGCGTGTCCTTGAGCATGTCATCGAGCTTTTCATTCTGCTGGATGCTGTGCTGCATGAGATGGAGGTAATAATCCAGGTACATCGGCTGGAACGAGCCGCGCACGAGAAGCGCATTCCGCCCCCTCACAAAGTAGGAGCGCAGTGGAATGGGAGAGAGTTCAGGGAGGGGAAGAGCGGACATGGGGCAGAACTTAGGAGCAAAGCCAACTATGCGGCGCAAGCGCTTCGCACACAATCGCTAGTTGATTTTTGAGCTTCCAACCTTTCCTCTCAGCCATGCGCTTTCACGTCCTCTGCCTTTTGCTGTCCTTGAATCTCCTGAGCACCGCTTCGGGACAGGATACCGGCCCCGCCAAGGACGATCCCTCCGTCCCAAAGGACCGCGACACCATCCTGCGCATCCAGATTTTCCTCGATAAAAATCTCTTTGGCCCCGGCAAGCTCGATGGCGCACTCGGCGAGTTCACCTACAAAGCCGTGGTGAACTACAACTACGCTCATGGCCATCGCGACCTCTATGACTGGACACCCGTGCAAAGCGCTGCGGAGAAGGAGGTGCCGGTGATTTTCGCCGCCTTCAAAGTACGGGCTGACCTCTTGAAGTTCATCAACAAGGACCTTCCTGAAGATCCCGCGAAGCAAGCTGAGTTCCCTTACATGGCCTACCGCAGCCTCTCCGAGCTGGTGGCAGAGCGTTTTCATACAGACGAGACTTTCCTGGCGAAGATGAACCCCGGCAAAAACATCGACGCCATGAAGGCGGGCGATGTGATCGTGGTGCCAAACGTGCGCTCCTTCCGCGTCGAGGAGGTAAAGCCCATGCAGGCCTTTAAAGAGGACAAAACGCTCAGCTCCCACACCATCGTCGTCGATACCACGGAGCGCATGGCCGCCGTGTACACCTCCGATGAGATGATGGTGGCCGCCTTTCCCATCACGCCGGGAAAGCCTCAATTCATCCCGGTGGGCACTTGGAAGGTGCAGAGCATGATGACGACGCCCAGCTTTCGCTACGACAAGCAATTCCTCGAAGAAGGCGTGCGTGGCGAAGAGGCTTTTCAGCTCCCCCCCGGTCCAAATAGCCCCATCGGCATCATCTGGTGTGGCCTCAGCAAAAGCGGCATCGGCCTGCACGGCACCGCGCTCCCACGCACCATCGGTCGCACCCGCAGCGCAGGCTGCGTGCGATTGGCAAACTGGGATGCCATTCGTCTGCCTTCACTTATCCGGCCAGGAACGAAGGTCATCGTGCGTTAATCTCCTGCCATGCCACGCATCCTCATCGCCGGGCTTTTCCACGAGACACACACCTTTCTCGATGGCGTCACGCCTATGGCGGATTTCCAAATCCGCCGTGGCGAGGATATGCTGACCTGCCTCGGTGATGCCTCGCCCCTCGGCGGCGTGCTGGAGTATGCCGAAAGCTCAGGCTGGGACGTGGTGCCGTCCGCCGACTACCGGGCGCAGCCATCGGCCACCGTCGCGGATGAGGTCGTGGAGGCTTTCTGGCAGGACTTCGGGCCGCTCGCTCTCGCTGGAGATTTTGACGCTGTCTTCCTCGTTCTGCATGGTGCCATGGCATCGCAAAGCCATCCGAGCGTGGAGCATGAGATTTTCATGCGCCTACGCACTGCTTTGAAAACCATGCCGCTCGTTTTTGGTGTCCTCGATCTGCATGCGAACCTGAGTGAATTCACGGCGTGCTGCTTCAACGGCCTCGTGGCCTACCGCGAGAATCCGCACACCGATGCCCGCGAGGCGGCCGTCCGCGCCGCGAAGCTGCTGCAACGCTCGCTCACCACGGGTGAGAGGCCCCGCGTGAGCCTGCGCAGGCCCGGTCTCATCTGGCCGCCCACCGGCACGGGCACGGCCTCCGATCCCATGAAATCCCTCGAAGCCCTCGCCCGCGATCTAGAGCGCACCGAGCGGGACATCTGGGACGTTAGCATCCTCGCCGGCTTTTCTTTCGCCGATACGCCGCACTGCGGTGTGAGCCTCGCCATCTCGACGACGTGTGAGGACATGCGGCGCGTCCTCAACTGGCTGAATGTGCTGGAGCAAAAAGCATGCAGTCTAAAGCTCCTAGGCCTCGTCACCGATCCACCGGCGGATGAGCTGCTAGCGCAGCTTTCTCCCCTTCCCCATGGCCTCACCGTGCTCGTCGAGCCTTCTGATAACATCGGCGGCGGTGCCTCCGGCGATGGTACCGGCTTGTTGCGTGCTCTTCTGCGTCACCGCATCGAAAACGCCGCCATCTGCCTCGCCGATGCGGAGGCCGTGCGGGCCTTGGAAGCAGGCGAAAGGCAGATTTGTCTCGGCGGCAAAGGTTCGCGACTCGATGAAGGTCCTGTCGAACTCGATGTCGAGCTGCTGAGTCTCAACGACGGTCGTTTTGAACTCGAAGACAAGAACAGCCACCTCGCCAGCATGTGCGGCGATGCTTTTGATATGGGCCGCTGCGCCGTCGTGAAGCACGCAGGCCTCACCATTCTCATCACCAGCATCAAGACGCCGCCCTTTGACCTCGGCCAGTGGCACAGCCAGGGCATCGATATCGAAAACATGAGCGTCGCGGTCGTCAAAGCCGCCGTGGCCCATCGCCGCGCCTACGACAAGATCGCCGCCCGCATGCTCTGGGTGGATACCCCCGGCCCCTGCAGCAGCAATCTGGCCTCGCTGCCTTACAAGCACGCTAAGCTCACGCGATGAGCTTGGCCTCCGCCACCGCCTGATCAAGCACTTGGTTCGTTCGCACGATCCACTTCTCCTCCATCGGCGTGTCCCAGAGCAGCTTGCGCACCTTCTGCTCATCCAGCCGCTTCGTGCCGAGCAGGAAAGCCAGCAACCGCACATCCTTCGGTCTACCCGCAAACAACTTCGCCACCGCCATGTCATGCGGATCCAGCGCAAACACCCGAGGGCACCCCTCCAACGGCACCAGCCTGTCCCGAAAGTCCGGCGGGAAGCAGTCAAAGGCGGCGGGGCGGACGATGTCGGCGTAGTATTTGAACTGCACAAAAAACTCACTGTCCCTGCCCAAAGTCTCGCTGAGCATGCGTCCGAGTGCCTCATCCCAAGGATCAATGATGAAGTCCGCGTCGAGAGTGTGCTGATAGCTGTCGGTCACATCAGGAAGCTCCGGGTGAGAGCAGAGCGCCGAGGAGGAGCCAAACACAATCACCCTGGCATCCGGGGCCAACGCCGAGACATTGTCGGCGAGATGTTTCAGTGACGAGAAGCGCATACGAATCGTTCGCTTTCCTCACGGCTTAGAATGCCGGGAAACGGAGCAAAACCTTTTAAAAAAAGGGTCTCCTCATCGTCCGCCCTCAAGACGGAGCATAGCCTGGCGAGTCCCGAAGAGGCGCTTAAAGCATCGTCGATCAACGTCCGCCACCAGTGAAGATGCTTCGCTCCATGGGAATCCAACGAAAGCCACCGCTGAACATTTGCCAGCGCCTTGCTCAGAAGAGCCGGATCACGCTCGAACTTATCTGCCAGGTAGCAGAAGTAAGCGTGCTCCAGCTTGTCGCCGGTGTCGTCGTGCTCGTTGAACATGGGCGGATTGTAAGCGGAGGCTCCAGAGTTGCCAAGAGGCAGTTTGGAAGCTTACCCAATGATCTCCTTAATCGGTTTCTGCCTCTCCACGCCGGTCAGCCGCGCATCGAGGCCTTGGAACTTGTAGCTGAGGCGCTCGTGGTCGATGCCGCATTGGTGGAGGGTCGTGGCGTTGATGTCGTTGAGGTGCGCGGGGTCGGTGGCGATGTTGTAGCTGAAGTCATCGCTCTCGCCGTAGGTCGTGCCACCTTTGATGCCGCCGCCGGCCATCCACATGCAGAAGTTTCGCGGATGGTGATCGCGACCATAATTCGTCTGCGAGAGACCGCCCTGCGAATAGACCGTGCGACCAAATTCGCCGCCCCAGATGACGAGCGTGCTGTCGAGCAGGCCACGCTGTTTGAGATCGGTCAAAAGGGCACCGATGGGCTGGTCGGTGTCGCGGCATTGCAGGCGGATGTCGGCGGGCAAATTGCCATGCTGGTCCCAGCCGCGATGCAGCACCTGCACCACGCGTGTGCCGCGCTCGATGAGCCGACGCGCCAGGATGGCGCTGGCGGCAAAGCTGCCCGGTTTGAGCACCTCCGGTCCATACATGTCAAGAGTGGCCTGGCTTTCCTGTTTCAGATCGACCAGTTCCGGCACGCTCGTTTGCATGCGGAAAGCCATTTCATACTGAGAGATGCGCGTCTGGATTTCGGGATCGCCGAACTTCTCAAAGCTGTGCGCGTTCATCTGCGACAGCGTGTCGAGCATCGCGCGGCGGTTCGCGGGCGAGACGCCTTCCGGGTTCTGCATGTAGAGCACGGGATCGCCCACGGCACGCAGCGCCACGCCGCTGAATTTGCTCGGCAAAAAGCCGCTGCTCCACATGCGGGTGAAGAGCGCCTGAGCCATCGCCTTCGCGCTCCAGTTCGGCGTGAGCACGACAAAGGCCGGTAGATCATTGCTGACGCTGCCGAGACCATAGCTCAGCCATGAACCGAGGCTCGCAAAGCCCGGCACCTCACGTCCGGTCATCACAAAGGTGCAGGCCGGGTCGTGATTGATCGCGTTCGTGTGCACCGTCTTGATCAAAGCGATGTCATCGACGTGCTTCGCCGTGTGTGGCAGCAACTCGCTTACCCAGCGCCCGCACTGCCCATGCTGCGAGAACTTAAACAAACTCGGAGCCACCGGAAACCGCGCCTGCTTGCTCGTCATGCCCGTCAAACGCTGCCCGCCCTGCACGCTCGGCGGCAAATCCTTGTCATACCACTGCTGAAGGCCCGGTTTGTAATCCCACGTGTCGAGCTGCGACGGCCCGCCATTCATATGCAGATAAATCACCGCCTTCGCTTTCGCTGCGAAATGCGGAAGCCCCGGCAAAGGCTCATGCACCTGCGATTTCGGTGCGGCAAAAGCGTCCGTGCCCATCGCATACGTCAACCCGAGCCCGCCAAGGCGCAGGCCGCTGTGCCCGAAAAACTGACGGCGGGTTTGGAGGAGGTTGGATTCAAAGAAGGGGTTCATGGGAAAGTGTTTCAGGATCAAAGTTGGCCGATTTTGAGGCATGTGATTTGTCGCGGCAGCGTCGTGGAGTGCGGTGGCAGAGATGCAAGGGCACCTTGCATCGGCGACACCGCTATCGAGCGCGGGAAGAATGCCCTGAGGCCGAAGTACACCGTAAGGCACGCGACAGCGGTGTCGCGCCAAGGCTTGCCACCGCACTCCACGACGCTGCCGCGCCATGCGATGCAATAGAATGGAGAATCACCGATCATGTTAGTTGCGGCTCACCGTTTCATCCAAGTTGAGCACCAAATTGGCGATCAAGGTCCACGCGGCGGTTTCAGCAGGTGCGGCGCTCTTCTTCGGAGTCGATTCACCGACGAAAATCGCCTCCTCGGCGGCTTGGGGGTCTTTTTGATACAACTCGCGCTGTTTCGTCAAAGCGGCATTGAGCATCGTCGTCTCCTTCGCGTCCGGTTTGCGGCTCAAAACGGTGCGGAAGAGCCAATTAAGCTTCACGGAGTCATCTGGGCCTCCTTGAGCGATCACGCGTTCGGCGAGCGCACGAGCAGCTTCGAAGTGCTGGACGTCGTTCATGAGCTGGAGGGCCTGCATGGGGGTGTTGCTGCGTTCGCGGCGAGTGCAGCTTTGCTCGCGGTTGGGCGCATCAAAATTGCTCATGAAGGGCGGCGGGGCGGTGCGCTTGAGGAAGCTGTAGAGGCTGCGGCGGTAGAGCGCGGAGCCGTGGTCTTGCAGGTAGTAGCGGGTGTTGCTGTCGCCGTAGCCGACGGGTTCCCAGATGTTCGGCGGCTGGTAGGTGCGCACGCCGCGACCGCCCATCTCCAAATTGATGAGGCCGCTGACGAAGAGCGCGTTGTCGCGGATCTGCTCGGCATCGAGACGGATGCGCGGTCCGCGAGCGAGCAGTCGATTGTCAGGATCGAGGCTGAGGAGGCTTGATTCGACGGGCGAGGCCTGTTTGAAGGCCTTTGTCATGAGCAGCTCTTTGATCAGCGCCTTCACATTCCAGCCGTTCTTCTGAAAACGCACCGCCAGATCATCGAGCAGCTCAGGATGGCTCGGTGGCTCGCCCTGGGAGCCAAAGTCGTGGCTGGTTTTGACCAAACCGATGCCGAAAACCTGCTGCCAGAAGCGGTTCACCGTCACGCGGGCCGTCATTGGGTTTTCGGGAGCCACAAGCCACTTCGCGAGATCGAGCCGCGTGGCGCGCGCTCCGGCTTTTTTCAGCGGATGAAAGGCGGCGGGCGTGGTGGGCTCGACCTTGTCGCCGAGTTTGTTGTAGGCTCCGCGCATGGCGATGAAGGTCTCGCGCGGTGTTTCGGCATCACGGAAGACGAAGGTGCCTGGAATAGCCGAGTCTGCGGCGGCGCGGATGGTTTTCGCGGCTTCCCAGGCGCTGCGGCGCTGCGCGATCTCATCGCTGATCGGCTGGGCGACGCGGGCGATATAAAAGCGCCGCAAGGCCTCGCGCTGCTTGGCATCGGTAACTTTGTCCGGCGCGGTCATGAGCGTCTTCAGCTCGGCGGCGGGCACATCGGACGGATTCTTCTTCGAGCCGCTGACCTGCTTCCACCAAGTCGTGAGGGAGGTCAGCGCATGCTTGTCCGTGGTGGTCTTGCCGCTCACTTCGAGGCGATCCCACATCACGACACCGCCGACTTGCTGGAGGCTTATCGTATTGAGGCGAGTGCCGGGCTTGAAGCCGAGCACGGCCGATGGATCGACACTGAGCTGGGTCCACACGCCAGGCTTTGGCAGTTCGCCCACGGTGATGGCATTTTCCTGGAAGTAAGTGAGCCCTTCAAAGGCCTCTGCATCGCCCCACATGAGGCGGCGGCCATTGATATTGAGACAAAGCACGCGTGGTGGGCTCAGCGGATCAATGCGTGCCCACACGCTGATGCGTGACGACTCCGCGAGGACCACCGGCGTGAGCTGCGGCGTGAGGTTTTCCTCGCTGAACTGCCCATTCGCGATGCGCAGCACTCGCTGGCCAGACTTTGCGCCATAAGCGGGCTTGTTTACCCACACGCTGGCGTTTCGCGTGGTGTTCTTCGTTTCCATGCCGGGAGCGAAAACATCGTCGAAAAGCACCTGCGTGATGGTTTGAGCCTCAGCGGTCTTTTTCTCGACATAAGCGGCTTTTTGCGCCGAATCATCGAGAGCCTTCAGCGCGGCATTTTCGGCGGCGATGGCCGCATCGAGCGATTTTTGCTGCTCAGGCGTCGGGAGGCGTAAAAAGGGCTCCGTGGACGAGATGTTCTTGTCCATCGCCGGATCAGCCCCGCTGTAAAAGAAGGCGTAGAGCGAGTAAAACTCCGCCGTGGTCAAAGGATCGTATTTGTGATCATGGCACTGTGCACAACCGCCCGTGAGGCCGAGCCAAGCGGTGGTGAGCGTGGCTGCACGATCCACCGCATAAAGGTGGCGATACTCCTCATCAATCGCGCCGCCTTCACTCGTCGTCACATTGCAGCGGGAGAAACCGGTGGCGGTGAATTGATCCGGCGTGGCATTCGGAAGCTGATCGCCCGCGATCTGCCAGACGGTGAATTGATCAAACGGCAGGTTCTCGTTGAAGGCCTTCACCACCCAGTCGCGATAGGCCCAAGTGCTGCGTTCGTTGTCGAGATGAAGGCCGTGCGTGTCTGCATACCGCGCCACATCCAGCCAATGCCGCGCCATCTCCTCGCCGAAGCGCGGCGACTTCATGTACTGGTCCACCATGGCCTCGTAGGACTGGCCTTTGAGAAAGGTATCCACCTCCGCCAGCGTCGGCGGCAGCCCGGTGAGCGTGAAGGACACGCGGCGGATCAGCGTCTCGCGCTCGGCTTCCTCAGCGAAGGTGAGTTTGTCCTTCGTTTGGCGTTCGGCGAGCAGGCTGTCGATGCTCGCCCCAGCCTTCTCGACAGGTTTTTCAAACGCCCAGTGCTTCTGATACGAGGCACCTTGCTCGATCCAGAGCTTCAGCGTGTCCTTCTGCTTCTGCGTGAGCTTCTTGTGCGACTTCGGCGGCGGCATGAGGTCGTCTTCATCGCTCGTGATGATGCGCTGCCAGACCTCGCTTTTCGCCAGATCGCCCGGCTTGATCGGAAACGCGCCGTCCTTGACCGTGTAGGCACCTTCCGGCGTATCGAGCCGCAGTTCGGCCTCGCGCTTCTTTGAATCGAAGCCGTGGCACGCGAAGCAGTTCTCCGAGAGGATCGGGCGGATGTCGCGATTGAAACTCAGCGGCTCCGCTGCGGTGGCGAAGGTGGCGAGAGCGATGAGAATGGCAGCGGAACGAATCATGCGTGCGGTATATACGCCACACACGATGGGGATTCAGGCTTTGCCTTGGCAAAATTCCGCTTGGAGGTGGAATCAGGGCACCACTTCGCCGGAGCCGGTATAGACCCACTTGTCCACCTTGCCGTTCTTGATGCGGGCCTGAGCCTCGGTCTCGAACTTGCCGAACATGGTCTGGGTCTCGTATTTCACGTTGATGGTCCAGTAGTCGTTACCGTCGATCTTTTCCTGATTCACATCGCCCCAGGATTTGATGTTATCCGGCTTCACTTCGGTGACCTCACCGGCCTTCATGCTGGCGATTAGAATGGGATAAGTGCCGTCTTTGTCTTTTTCAGGTTTGGCATTGGCACCACCGCCAGCCGCCCCCTTGCCGCCAGCAGCCGGAGCGTTCTTGGCACGGTCCGCAGCAGCGAGCTGGTATTCATGGGCTTTGCGGGCTTGCTCGATGCGCACGACCTTGATCTGCTCGTAAGCGGCGGTGAAGACGTCTTGGAAGTCGGTGTCGTCCATGGCCACCTCGCCGCGCATCGGAGAGCCGGGAGCGGAGCCGATGATGAGGTTTCTACCGTTCTGGCCCATGACAAAGACCTTGCCGCCGGTTTTAAAGGAGGCCTTTGAAGAACCCGCGCCAATCTTCATCGTGATATCGAGGTCCTTCTTGATCGTGACCTGCTTTGGCTGGGTAAAGAAGCTCGCCGGGATGACCGCCCAGTTTTGCGTGAGCTGATCCACGGGTGGGAAAACGGGCGGCACAAAGCCGGTGGGGTCAGGAGCTGGCTCGGCGGGCATGGCCACCTTGGGCATCTCGGGCGCTGGCTCAGGCTTCGGCTCGGGTTTCATCTCCGGCACGGGTTCAGGCTTCGGCTCCGGTTTGGGCTGCGGTTTCGGCTTGGGTGCCTCCACGACGAGCACTTCCTTCTTCGGTTCCTCCTTGGGCACATGCTTGGTGAATTTCATCCCCTCGTTGATGAATGGCCACCCCCATTCATAGGCTACATAACCGATGGCGGCGGCAAGGATGAGGACGAAGAGGGCTTTCATGGCGGGCGGATTGTAGGAGAGCAGCGGGTGATTTCAACCCTGCGCATGCTTCCGGCGTGTGAAACGGCAAAGTGCGGCTTTTTCTTGGGGTAGGCAGCACCCCGTAAAGCGTAGGGCGAAAGGCAGAGAGTCTCTTCACGGCATTCGCCCGCCTTTCCGTGACTCTTTGCCCTTGGCACCTCTCAGGGCTTGAAGTTTGAAGCCACCACCGTGAACAATGGCCGCATGGACTTCATCCGCGTGCGGGGCGCACGTCAGCACAACCTCAAAAATATCGACGTGGACATCCCACGGCATCAATTGGTCGTGCTCACCGGCGTCAGCGGCAGTGGAAAATCCTCGCTCGCCTTTGATACGCTCTACGCGGAGGGCCAGCGCCGCTATGTGCAGAGCCTCTCGGCCTATGCGCGGCAGTTTCTCGACCAGATGGAGAAGCCGGATGTCGATTTCATCGAAGGGCTCTCCCCCGCCGTGGCCATCGAGCAGATCAATGCCACGCCAAACCCGCGCAGCACCATCGCCACCGTCACTGAGATCTATGATTACCTCCGCGTGCTCTACGCCGTGGCCGGGCAGCCGCACGATCCGAAAACCGGTGAGAAACTCCTCCGCAGCACGCCTGCCGAGATCGGCGAAAAGATTCTCGCCCTCGGCGAAGGCACACGCCTGATCGTCCTCTCGCCCCAACCGGCTGCAAAGGCGGACACGCTAAAGCCTTTCTTCGAAAAACTTCGCCGCCAGGGCTTCATCCGCGTGCGTCTGGATGGTCAAATCATCGAACTCGACACCGACCCGCCGCTTTCGAAAAGCGAAAAGCACCAGCTCGACATCGTCATCGACCGCCTCGTCGTCCGCCCAGATGCTCGCCCTCGTCTGATGGAGGCGATTGAAGCAGCGCTGCACTGGAATGAGCGGGAAGTTCAATTCATCGCCACCACCGATGGCAATGACACGCTTCATTCCTTCACCACCGCCTACACGAACCCGAAAACCGGCTACTCGCTCGAAAAACTCACGCCGCAGCATTTCTCCTTCAACACCCACCTCGGGGCCTGCCCGGCCTGCGAGGGCGTGGGTAGCATTTTGCGGCCTGATTCGGCCTTGATCGTGCCGGATGAATCGAAATCGCTCGCCGAGGGAGCGATCAAATCGTGGTGGGCGAAGATTCCGAAGCTCAAAATCATCTTCAACCGCGGCATCGAGGCCCTCGCGAAGCATTACCAGATCGACGAAAAGACCGCCTTCTCTTCCCTGCCCGCTGGCTTCAAAGATTCCCTCTTCCATGGCACGGGCGAGATCGCCATCGACACCGGCTGGCAGAAGACACCGAACAAGAAGAGTCTCGCCAAGCCCTTCGAAGGTCTCCTGGCCGAAATCGCCCGCCTGCATCGCAATGCCGAAAGCGAGATGTTGAAGGCCAACCTCACGCGGCTCATGGCACCGCATCCGTGCGCGGCGTGTGAGGGCAAGAGGCTGCGAAAGGAGAGCTTGGCGGTGTATCTGAGTTCTTCGTTCCTGGTTCCTGTTTCATCGTTGGAGAGCGAACCAAGCACGAAGAACAAAGAACCAAGAACCGGCCTGAACATTCACGAATTCACCTCACTCGACATCGCGGCGGCTTTGAACTGGATGCGGGACTTGGACGTGACCGCGCAGCAGCAAGCCTACGTCGGTGAATTGCAGCGTGAGATTCTCAAGAGACTCGAATTTCTTGAGCAGGTCGGTTTGGGCTATCTGGCGTTGAATCGACAAAGCGGCACGCTTTCCGGTGGGGAGACGCAGCGCATTCGATTGGCAACACAGATCGGCGCAGGGCTCTCGGGCGTGCTTTATGTGCTCGACGAGCCCAGCATCGGCCTGCACCCGACGGACAACGAGCGCCTCATCCGCACGCTGCATCGTCTGCGAGACCTCGGGAACAGCGTCCTCGTCGTCGAGCACGACGAATCCATGATGCGAGCCGCCGATCACCTCATCGAACTCGGCCCTGCCGCAGGCGTGCATGGCGGTCACTTGATCGCTCAAGGCAGCGTGGCGGAGGTCATCGCCAATGAGGAATCGCTGACGGGGCAGTTTTTGAGCGGGAAGCGGCGGATCGAGGCGGGTCAGAAGTTAGAAGTCAGAGGTCAGAAGTCAGAGCTAACACTTCTCACCTCTAACCTCTCACATCTCACAATTCATGGCGCGACGGCCCACAACCTCAAAAACCTCACCGTCCGCTTTCCGCTCGGGCTTTTAACGTGTGTCACCGGTCCCAGCGGCAGCGGGAAATCGACGCTCGTCGATGACATCCTCATGCGGGCGTTGCAGCGGCATTTTTACAACGCGAAGGAAGCTCCCGCGGCACATGAGCGCATCACGGGACTCGATTGGATCGACAAAGTCATCGTCATCGACCAATCGCCCATCGGTCGTAGTCCGCGCAGCAATCCCGCCACCTACTCCGGGCTCTTCACGCCGATCCGCGAGCTGTTTGCGAAGCTGCCGCTGGCAAGGCAGCGCGGCTTTGATGCCGGGCGCTTCTCCTTCAATACGCCCGGCGGTCGTTGCGAGAAATGCCAGGGCGATGGGCAGATCAAGATCGACATGCACTTCCTCGCCGACGTGCATGTGACCTGCGAAGCCTGCGGAGGTCGCCGCTACGGCCAGGAGACTCTGGAGATCACCTTCAAAGGCAAATCCATCGCTGATGTGCTCGACATGACCGTGAGCGAGGCGCATCGCTTCTTCGCGAATGATCGCCAAATCGCGCCAAAGCTCGCCGCGCTCGAAGAATGCGGCCTCGGCTACATCAAACTCGGCCAAAGCGGTGCCGCGCTCTCCGGCGGCGAAGCCCAGCGAGTCAAACTCGCCACCGAACTCGCCAAACGCAGTACCGGCAAAACGCTTTACCTTCTCGACGAGCCCACCACCGGCCTCCACAGCGCCGATATCCAGACTTTGCTCAACGTCCTCCTCCGCCTCCGAGAGGCTGGAAACACCCTCATCGTCATCGAGCACCACCTCGATGTCATCCGCAACGCCGACTGGGTCATCGACCTCGGCCCCACCGGTGGGCCTGAAGGCGGTTACCTGCTCGCGGAGGGCCGACCAGCCGAGGTGACCAGGAATGCACAAAGCGTCACAGGGCAGTTTCTGTAGCTCCATGCGCTCAAGAACGCCAGCACAGCATTCGACACTGCCACCAAGCGATGCTAGCGCCTGAAGATGCTTCACGATGCTTCTTCCACCCGCGCCATGCGCCTCTCGCTCGCCGTGGGGTTTCTCATGGTCGTGCTCAAGGTGGGCGCGTATGTGCTTACGGGGTCGGCGTCGATCCTCGGAGATGCGGCGGAGTCCGTGGTGCATGTGGCGGCAGTCATGTTCGCGTCTTTTAGCCTCGGGCTACTGCAAAAACCGGCGGATGACGATCATCCCTACGGCCATAGCAAGATCGCCTTCTTCTCCGCAGGCATTGAGGGCGGCCTGATCATCCTCGCGGCGCTTTTCATCATCTACGAAGCGGTGGATCGCTGGATCAAGCACCTGCCGCCGACGAATCTCGATCAAGGTCTCATCCTCACCACGCTTACGATCCTCATCAATGCCGCTCTGGGCTGGCATTTGATCCGCACCGGAAAAAAGGCCGGATCACTCATCCTCGAATCGAATGGGAAGCATGTGCTCACGGATGTGTGGACAAGCCTCGGTGTCATCATCGGCCTCAGCCTCGTGGCGCTCACCGGATGGCATGGCTGGGACTCCGTCTGCGGCATCGCCATGGCTGGGAACATCATCTGGACGGGCTACGGCCTCATGCGGCAGAGCATCGGAGGCCTCATGGACACCGCCGATCCAACTTTGGATGCCGCCCTCGATGCCGCGCTACGCCGTGAGACCAAAAAGCACGGTCTGCGCTTCCACGCCCTGCGTCATCGCGATGCGGGTGAGATGCATTACGTCGAGGTGCATCTGCTTTTCGATGATGGAATCATGCTTCGCGATGCTCACCGCATCGCCACGGAGATCGAGCATGCCGTGCAAAGCAGTGTGGAACATGCGGTGCTCATTACCACCCACCTCGAATGCCAGGGGGATCACGATGAACTCCACCAGCACGGTGAGGCGAGTGATCCAAACTCCAAACGCGCATGACCCCGCTGTCCACCAAGGCTTTGAATGATGATGCGCTGCCTTGGAAGGTGACGGTGCTCGATGAAATCGGCTCCACCAGTGACTGGCTGAAGCAGAATGCCACGAATGCGCCCATCGGCACGGTGGTCTTTGCCGAATCTCAAACGGCCGGGCGAGGGCGGCGTGAGAATCGCTGGATCGCCCCGCAGGGCAAAGACCTGATGTTTTCGATGCTTTTGAAGCCGGAGGCCTCGTTGGCCAAATGGCCGCGAATCACCACGCTGGCCGCGTTGAGCATCTGCAAGGCTATCGAGGCTGAGCTGCCACTTACGCCACGCATCAAATGGCCGAATGACATCTATCTCGATGGCCTCAAGACGAGCGGACTATTGGCGGAGACCGTCTCAGGCCGTGACGGCATGGTTTTGGTGCTCGGCATCGGTTTGAATGTGAACACGCTCGACTTCCCACCGGAGCTCAGCGCCACTTCGTTGCTGCAAAAATTGGCTTCGCCGGTTTTACGGGAGATCGACCGCAATGCGCTGGCTCGCCGGCTGCTGGGATGCCTTCACGCGGAGTTTCAGCGTTTGGAAGATGGCTACAACGAAGCCATCGCAGAGGTCCGCGAACGGAGCTGGCTCATCCATCGTCAGATCCGTGCTCAAACGCCTCAAGGAGAAGTCTTTGGCCGCGTGCTCGATCTGGATGAAGAAGGCCATCTGCTGCTGGAAACCGCCGATGGAGCTGTGCAGACGCTGGCGAGCGCCGATCATGTGCGAGCAGTGCGCTGAAGACTCACTTTGCCGTGCCTTTGGCCTGCTCGGCAGACCAGGCATCAATGGCGGGGATGTCGAGAAGGCGAAAGCGGCGCTGGATGCGCTGTTCGAGGGCGATCTGCGCATGCTTGGCCACTTCCAGGGAATCGTCCTCTTTGATGGCGATGATGAGTTTGGCATTCGTTTCGGGTGAATCGCTGCTTTTGAGCAGGATGGCGGCACGCACGCGGACCTCCCAAGGCTGCTTCGCATCGGCGAGGAGTTTGAAGAGATGCGTGGGCTTCAAATCAGCCTCGTATTGGAGGTTCTCTCCTTTGAAGAGGTCCGTGACCGGAAGGCGAAAGCCTGGGTCTTCCCGCTGATAAAACTGGATCATGCGCACCACGCGGAGGTACTCGGCCTGCGCAGCATCCCGCAGATGTTCCGAGCCGGAACCACGGATGTATTCGACGAGAGTTTCGAGCGGCTTGCGGCTGCCAGTGGCGATGGCTTCATCGGCGTAAGCGGTGATACGGTTGCGTTCTTTGAGCTGGATGAACTCTGCCTGAGTCGGCGTGATAGTCGAAATCATCTCCGCCATGCGCTCGACGCCCGGCTGCCTCTGACCATCCAGCAGACTGACAGCCGCAGCGGCATTCGTGCGAGCAGCAGCGACACGCTCGATGGTCTCGCGGAGCTCTTTCTGCGTGCTCAATTGATCCCGCCGCCAGGCATCGAGTTGTTTTTGCATGGCTGCGAGTTGCTCCTCGATCTGCGAGGACTTTCCAGCGTCGTCTTTCGGAGACGCGGGAGCCGCTGCCGGAGCCGTGGTCAGATTACCGAGGCGCTCATCGAGTCTTTTGCCACTCATCTGCCAAAACACAGCAGCGGTGATGAGCGTGATCACGAGCGAAGCGATGAAAAAACGCGGCGCGGTATCCAGACGACGCGCATTGACAGCGGGGCTGGCGGCGGTGTTTTTCTTTCCCTGATGCTGATCATCCCGCACCACATCGATGACATCCGTGGAAGGTGATTTGGAGGAAGACGAAGAGTCTTTGGATGGCTTGGATTTGGAGGGGCTGGCCATGCGAGTGTGTGAAGAAATGGTTGGCGGATGAATCTTGCCAGGATCGGGGTTCCGGGCAAGCATGCTTGCCCCCCCCTGACACATGCCAGCCGATTCGTCCAGCCCCGCGCCTGCCGCCACGCCCCAGCCAGACTCCAGCCTCCTCTGGAAGGCTGCCCTGGGCGTGATGGGCATCGGCTTCATTCTGCTCTTTGTGGCGTGGCCCTATCAGGAGTGGGAATTCGGCTATCGGATGAGCGTACTTCACGGCTGGTATCTGTGGGTCACGAAGTATGCGGACTGGATGTTCTGCCTGTTCGTGCCAGTGATCACGGGCGGGCTGGTCTGGATGCGCCGCTCTAGCCTGCGGGGCCTTCCCTGGCGTGGACACTGGCTGGGCGTGCTCCCCCTCGCACTCGGGCTATTTCTTTACTGGGTCGGTTTCAAAGCGAACACGGGCTACCCAGCCTTCCTCTCGATCCAACTCGTGCTCGCGGGCTTCATTCTGCTCCTCGGAGGCCGTGAGTGGATGCGGGCACTGTTTTTCCCCTGGCTGTTCATGTTCTTCACCTGGCCAATGCAGCCGCTGGAGGACTCCGTGGCCTCGCCGCTGCGTCCACGCACCGCCGCGATGACGGCCAAGATGCTCAGCCTGCTCGGCGTGCCCTCCATCAATGAAGGCAGCGCCCTGCAATCCGCGCCGGATACGGCCCGTGGCACTGAAACAGGCGCGGCCTTTAGCCTCGATGTGGATGCGAAGTGCAGCGGTATCAATTCGCTCTTCGTGCTGATGATGATCTCTGCTCTCCTCGGCTATCTGGCGCTGAAGAGCCCCCGCTCGCGCCTCATCCTCTTCATCTGCGCCGTACCGCTGGCGGTGGCGGGGAATGTGGCACGACTGCTGATGCTGGCCTTTGGCAGCATGTGGTTTGGCTCGGATTTCGCCATCGGGAAGCGCATCGGCGAGCATCAAGAGATGTCCTTCTTCCACACGATGGCAGGCTTCGCCGTCTTCGGCGTGGCGTTGGCAGGCATGTTTGCCATCTGCTATGTACTGGAAGGCCGCGAGATGAAAAAGAACCTCGCCCGTCATCAAAGCCCGCGTGCAGGTGGCAGCGCCTGGGTGGCCATTCCCCTCCCCCGTCGCACGTTGGCGCAGCTCGCCGCTGTGTTTGTGCTGCTGGCCGTGACGCTCGGCATCTGTGCTGGCACGGACATCCGTTACCTCGTTTCACGCGCTGGCGTGACGCTCGACCTACCACTCTCCGTGGGCGATTATCAGGGGCGCATGGTCGGCGTCACAGCGGAGGAAAAAACGGGCCTCGATGAGGGCGTGAAGCTCGAACGCTGCAGCTACCTGAATCAGAAAAACCGCCTCGTCACCGCTTCCGTCGTCCTCAGCGGGCATTTGAAGCGCTCCCTGCATCGCCCGGAGGTATGCCTACCTAGTCAAGGGTGGAGCATCGTCGAAAGCGTGCCCGTCACGATCAACAAGCCGGATGGCACCTCTTTCGCGGCCACCTACCTCCGCCTCGCCATCGATCGCATGGATGAAACTGGCCACCGCCTCCGCCAGCGCGGTGTGAACATCTACTGGTATGTCGGCTCGGATAACACCACCTGCGCCTCGCACTACAAGCATGTGGCCGACACCTACCTCGACGCCATTTTCCGCAATCTGAACCACCGCTGGGCCATGGTCTCCGTCTTCATGCCCATCCCGCCAAGCGAACTGGAAGGACCGGAAGGCATGTTCGCCGAATTCACCGCCCTGGAGGATACCCGTGATTTTGCCGGCATGCTCCAGCCTCTCATCACCGCGCCCGAAAAACTCACCACCAGCGAGTGAGCCGAGGTTGAAACCACATCTTGCAGACCTGCGGTGCTGGCTTAGGCGTGGTGGCACTCCCATGAGCGATCCCACCTCCGAAACGCCCCCACCTGCACCGGATACTCCCGACGAGGAAAAGCCCAAAAAGCCCGCTTCCGCAGAGGAAATCAGCCAGAAGCTCGAAGACTTCATCAAGAACACGCTCGGAGGTCAGGTGCTTTTCACCCGTATTGATGGCCCCATGCCACGCGGCAAGGGTGAGACGGAATCCAAAGAGGGTGACGGTGAGCCAGAGAAGGACACCAGCATCGGTTTTGCCTTCAATTTCAAACCGGCGGATATCAAAGCTCACCTCGACCGCTTTGTGATCCGCCAGGACGAGGCAAAGAAGGTGCTGGCTACGGCAGTGTGTGATCATTACCACCATGCCCGCATGCTGAGGGAGGATCGCGAGCAGCACCCGGACTCCACGCCGCTCGAATTTTCGAAGCAAAACGTCATCATCGTCGGCCCCACGGGCGTGGGGAAGACTTACCTCGTCAAACGCATCGCGGATCTGATCGGCGTGCCGTTTGTGAAAGCAGATGCCACGAAATTTAGCGAGACCGGCTATGTGGGTGCGGATGTGGATGACATGGTGCGTGACCTTGTCTCCAAGGCGGATGGAGATATCGACCTCGCGGAGCACGGCATCATTTACATTGATGAGATCGATAAGCTGAGCAGCGGCACGGAGCGTCTCGGACGCGATGTGAGCGGGCGCGGCGTGCAGACGGCGCTGCTCAAGTTGATGGAGGAGACGGAGGTGTCGCTCTATTCCCAAAACGACATCCGCAGCCAGATGCAGATGATGTTTGATACCCGCAAGGGACGCACCGGCCGCGAGGTGATCAACACGCGCAACATCCTGTTCATCGTGAGCGGTGCTTTCTCTGGCTTGGAGAAGATCATTGAGAAGCGCACGAACCGGAAGGCCATCGGCTTTGTCTCGGCGGGCGATCCTGAGCGCACACCTGCCGAGCATCTCTTCCGCGATGCGGTGACGAAGGATTTTATTGATTACGGCTTCGAGTCGGAATTCATCGGCCGCCTGCCTGTGCGGGTGGTGTGTGATCCGCTGAGCGCGGATGACCTTTTCGCCATCATGAAAACGAGCGAAGGCAGCCTCATCCGGCAGTATGAGCGTGAGTTTGCGGCCTACGGCATCAAGTCTGTCTTCCATGATGAGGCGCTGCGCGAGATCGCCTCGCGTGCGGCGGAGGAGAAGACGGGGGCACGCGGCCTCGTGACGGCCTGGGAAAAAGTGCTGCGTGATTTCAAGTTCGAGATGCCCAGCCTCGGCCTACCCGAGCTGAGCATTGATGCGGAGCTGGTGCGGCATCCCGCCGCCACGCTGGAGCGCCTCCGTGCAAAGGCGACACCTCTTGAAAGCCAGCTCGATGAGGCGCATGCGCATGATCTCATGCTCTGGGCCGATGAGTTTTTCAATCAGCACGGCTTTGACCTTGAGTTTGAGCCTCCAGCGATGGCGTCAATCGCGGCGCGTGCGCAACGTGAAGGGCTCCACATCGCCGCGCTCTGCTCGAAGCTCTTCAAAGACTACCCCTTTGGTCTGAAGCTCGTTTCGAGAAGCGCAAATACGACGAAGTTTACCATTCCGCCGGAGGCGGTGGAGCATCCTGATCCCTGGCTGAGTGAACTCGTCGTGCAGGCCTGCCGCCCTCCTGGCGAAGAAACGGGCACACCTGTCAGCAGCGAATGATGGCTCAGCGCCCGGTGAGCTTGTTCCAGAAGCTCCGGGGCTTCGGTTTGGCCTGACCGGGCTTAGGCGCCTCACCACCGGAACGTTGCGGTCCTGCTTCGGATGAGCGGGAACGCTCAGGACGGCGGTTTTGCTCCTGATGACGACGCTGCGGCTGCTGGCGCTGCTGCGGCTGGTGACGACGCTCGGGCCTGTCAGGCTCCAAGGACTGAGGGGCTGCTTTGTAGTCGAAGTTTTCCGCCCGCTTCCGCGTGATGCCACGGCCGATGAAGCGCTCTAGGCGGCGGAGATCATCCAATTCATCGGAAGAGACAAAGCTGATGGCATCGCCAATGGCCTGCGCACGGCCGGTGCGGCCGATGCGATGAACATAATCTTCGACGATGTGTGGGAAGTCGAAATTGATGACGTGGGAGATGCCGTCCACATCGATGCCGCGAGCGGCAATATCGGTGGCAACGAGGACGCGGACACGACCGGCCTTGAAATCATCGAGGGCCTTCAAACGCTGGTTTTGCGAGCGGTTGGCATGCAGCGTGGCGCAGCGCACGCCGCCTTGCTCGAGCTTGCGAGCGATTTTATCCGCGCCGTGTTTGGTGCGGCTGAAGACGAGCACCATTTGCAGCTTTTCATCCTGAAGCAGATGAGAGAGCAAATTGAGCTTCAGATGCTTCGGCAGCTCATAGATGTGCTGCGTAACGGTCTCCGCTGGATTGGAGCGTTTGCCGATCTGCACAGTCTTCGGCGCATGCTGAAACTCGTGGGTGAGAGATTCGATCTCCTTCGAAAGCGTGGCGGAGAAGAGGAGCGTCTGGCGCTTGCGGGGGAGCTGCTGCACGATGCGGCGGATGTCTGGCAGGAAGCCCATGTCGAGCATACGATCGGCCTCATCGAGTACGAGGTATTCGAGCTTGGAAAAATCCGCACAGCGCTGGCCCATGAGATCGAGAAGCCGACCCGGACAGGCGATGACGATGTCACTCCCGGCACGCAGCGCGTCTTTTTGAGGTTTTTCGCCCACGCCACCATAAACCTTGGCGATTTTCAGTGGAAGATGCTTGGCATAAGCGAGCACGTTTTCCTCGATTTGAGCCACAAGCTCCCGCGTGGGAGCGATGACGAGCACGCGAGTGTGACGGCGCTGGCCTTCAGGCTGCGGGTTCGCGGTGAGCTTGGTCAAAATAGGCAGCGTGAAGGCGGCGGTCTTGCCCGTGCCGGTTTGTGCGATCCCGATAAGGTCGCCACCATTAATGATGGCCGGAATGGCCGCCGCCTGAATCGGTGTGGGTTCCGTGTAACCGGCTTCTTGGATGGCGGTGAGGATTTGCGGCGCGAGGCCGAGGCTTTGGAAGGGCATTCACATCCATAAGCGTATCATGTGCAGATGCGAGCGTTTATCTGGGGGGAATGGTGGAGTGATGGAAGAGTGGAGTAAGGGCGAGGCCATGGTCTGAAACCCATACTCCAGCACTCCGATACTCCGCAGCCCCACCTGTTACGCGATGATGTCCTTCACCACATTACCGGCAAGATCGGTGAGCTTATAGTCACGGCCAGCATAGCGATAGGTGAGCTTTTCGTGGTTCATGCCGAGGAGATGCAGGATGGTGGCATGCAGGTCGTGGATGTGCACTTTGTTCTCGGTGGCGTAGTAACCGTAGTCATCGGTGGCACCGTAAGCCATGCCGCCTTTCACACCGCCGCCAGCCATCCACATGGTGAAGCCGTGCGGATTGTGATCACGACCATCGGTGCCCTGAGCCACGGGCGTGCGGCCAAACTCACCGCCCCAAAGCACCAGCGTATCATCCAGTAGGCCACGCGCCTTTAAATCACGCAGCAGACCTGAGATGGGCTTATCCACCTCGGCCGCATTTTCGGTGTGGCCTTTGAGCAGATCGCTGTGCTGATCCCACTGCACAAAGCCATCGCTATGCGTAACCTGAATGAAGCGCACACCACGCTCGGCAAAGCGCCGCGCCATGAGGCACTGGCGGCCAAAATTTTCCGTCACCGGATCATCGAGACCGTAGAGTTTCTGGGTGGCCTCCGTCTCGCCCGCGATGCCCTGGATCTCCGGCATGGAGGCCTGCATGCGAAAGGCCAGCTCGAAGGACTCGATGCGGGCTTCGAGCGCGGCATTTTTGCCAGCGGCTTCGAGATGGCGGTGATTCAGATCGGAGGCGAGATCGAGCTGCAGGCGTTGCAACGAGGTGGGCGTGCGTGTGTTCTTGATGTGTCGCACCACGGCCTGATCAGCGGTGACGCTGGCATTGCCCAGCGGCGTGCCCTGGCACCACGCGGGTAGGAAGGCGCTGCCCCAGTTGTTCACGCCGCCATGAGCGAGCGTGGGACAGATGGTGAGGAAGGCGGGCAAATCCGTGTTTTCCGTGCCGAGGCCGTAGCTCACCCAGGCACCCATGCTGGGACGCACAAAGGTATCGCTCCCAGTATGGAGCTTCAGCAAGGCACCCCCGTGAGCTGGATTCGTGCCGTGCATGGAACGGATGATGCAGAGATCATCCACGCACTGCGCCACATTGGGAAAGAGATCACTCACCGGCAGCCCGCTTTGTCCATATTGACGGAACTTCCACGGCGAGCGGAGCAGATTGCCGGTCTTCGCAAAGGTCACACGTGGCAGCGCAAAGGGCGGAGGTTTGCCGTGATCACGATCAAGCAGTGGTTTCGGATCAAAGGTGTCCACCTGGGACGGCCCGCCCTTCATGAGGAGGAAGATGATGCGCTTCGCACGCGGCGCGAAGTGTGGCTGCTTGGCTGCCAGGGGATTTAGCGAGGCCGCCGATGCTTCTGATGCCATCAAGCCATGCAAGGCGAGCATGCCAAAACCAGCACACGAGTGGCTGAGCATCTCGCGACGGCTAAAAGGAATCGCAGGGCAAGCATTCATCATACGTGCTCATACGGCGTGGCGGCATCGTCTTCTATCGCAGGAGCCGTTCATAGCCTCTCCGTGAAAAGGCGAAGGCGAGGGTGGTGGGGGGAGCAAATCCAGTGCCACAAATGCATTATACCCGGATGTTCCCAAACTGTTCACAACTCATCCACACACCCATTCACATTCACGCGCTAGTTCTTTTAAAATGTTTCACTGCTAAAGGTAAATAATTTCAAATTTTTCGACAGTAAATGGTTGTCTCAGTGAGTCGTCTCGACATACAAAGCGGCCCATTTAAAAAAACTTTCTCCTGTGCTTCAACCGCACGCGATGTGAAGCCTCTCATCTTCCTTTCCCTCAATCACTCACTGCCCCTCCACGCGCCGGAGACCACCCAACAACAACATGGAGATCCCGAATGAAAGCCATCCTCAAGACCAACAGCCTGCCGAAGCCATCTCCGCGCCCGATCTCTTCACTCTGACCCCCACCTTGTGGGATCGCGTTTGCGAGGTGCTCCTCGAACGTCTCGGCGGAGATAACTTCCAGCGCTGCTTCAGCGGTGCCAGCGGCCGCATGGCTGATGGCGGTCGCTTCGTGGTGACGGTGCCCAATCCGATTCATCAACTGTGGATCGAGAGCAATTACCTCGTCGCCGTGACGGATGCCGTGGCGCAAGTGACTGGCGAGCCTGCTCTCATTGAGTTTGCCATTGCTTCCGAGCCCTCTGCACCTTCCCCGGCGCTCTCGATGCCTTACATCAAGGCCGCCCGAGTCGCCTCCCCCGAGCCTTCTCCGATCCGCACCTTCGCCGAAGCCGGGTTGAACGCGAAATTCAACTTCGATAGCTATGTGAGCGGCACGAACACGAGCTACTCGGTGGCCGTGGCACGCGCTGTGGCTGAAAAGCCCGGACGCATCTACAACCCTCTCTTTTTCCATGGTGCCACCGGCCTCGGAAAAACACATCTTCTCCAAGCCATCGGCCAAGAAGTGCTCGCCCGGAAGCGCAACGCCGTCGTGCGCTATGTGACTAGCGAGCAGTTCACCAACGAATTTGTCGACTCCATCAAGCGGCAGACCTTTTCGCAGTTCCGCCAGAAGTATCGCAAGCTTGATGTGCTACTCATCGACGACGTACATTTCTTCGAAGGCAAAGACAGCACGCAGGAAGAGTTCTTCCACACCTTCAACGAACTCTTCAACAACGCCCGCCAGATCGTCTTGGCTAGTGACCGGCCGCCGAGCGAGATCAAAAACCTCGAAAGCCGCCTCGTCTCCCGCTTTGAATGGGGTCTCACCACGCAGATCCAGGTGCCGGACTTTGAAACTCGCATGGCCATCCTCCGCCGCAAGCAGAGCGATTTCAATGTCACCCTCGATGGCTGGCTCCTCGAATTCATGGCGCAGCGCATCCGCTCGAACGTGCGCAAGCTTGAGGGTGCCCTCATGCGCGTGGCTGCCCACGTCTCGCTCGAAGGCCCCGTGCAGACGGAATCCGCCCTCGCCGCCCTTCTTCACGATGTGATGGAGGACGATGCCGCCAAGCAAGTGACCGTGGACCGCATCCAGCGCATCGTGGCCACCTCCTACGACCTCCGCGTGAGTGACCTCACCGGCCCCCGCCGCCCGAAAAACATCGCCGAGGGCCGCCAGGTGGCCATGTACCTCACCCGCACCATGACAAAGCTGCCGCTCATCCAGATCGGCGAGGAATTCGGTGGCCGTGATCACGGCACCGTCATCCATGCCTGCAAGGTGGTGACCAATCAGATTCAAAATTCGCAGGACTTCCGCCGCATGGTGGACAGCCTCGCCGCGAAGGTTCGGGAAAGCTGATTAAAAGCCCTCTTGCCGCTCCAAGCAGCCCGCGAGCATCCTCGCGGCAGTCAATGTTCGCGGTTGAATGTTCAACGTTCGGGGTTCTAAGTCATCCTACCCTCATGCCAGATTCCTCCGCCCTCAGTGACGCCCTACAACAGTCGCCGAACAACCTCTCGCTCCTGCTTCTGCATGGCCGCGCCTGCCTGGAGCAGATGAAGCTTGATGAGGCCAGGGCCGCCTTTGGTCGGGTGCTCGAACTCGACCCCGATCACACGGATGCCCACCTCGCCCTTGCCAAGGTGCTCTTTCTAGAGGGAGATACCTCGGGAGCCGCCGTTCGCTCCGAACGCGTCCTCTTCATGGAGCCTGAGAATGCCCAGGCGCATCTGCTCCTATCCCGCGTATACCTTGCCGAGGGCGATAAAAAGAAAGCCGTCGAACACTTCGACTACGCCGCCCAGATCGACGGCACCGTGAGCGATCCCACCCTCGAACGCGAGCTCGGCCGCACCGTGCGTGACGCTCGTAAAGCCTCGCCCGCGCCCTCGCCTGATTCCAGCATCTCCGAAAACAACTCCGGCGCCGATACCGAAGAGTTCGGAGACGAGGCATTCATCGATGCTCAGAGTGATTGGCGGCCTGAAACCTTCTTCAGCCCGGATGATCCAAACCGCAGCACCTTGAACTTCGATGACGTGGGTGGCATGGAGGAGCTGAAGGAAGAGATCCGCCTCAAGATCACTTACCCGCTCCAGTTTCCTGATCTCTACAAGGCCTACGGCCGCAAAACCGGCGGCGGCATCCTCGTCTATGGACCTCCAGGTTGTGGCAAAACGCTCATCCTACGCGCCGTCGCTGGCGAGGTGGCCTGCAATTACCTCGTCGTCGGCCTGCACGAGGTCTTTGATCCCTATTACGGCAACCCCGAGCGCAACCTCCACCAGTTCTTCGAGATCGCCCGGGCCAACGCGCCCTGCGTCATGATTTTCGACGACCTCGACAGCCTCGCGCAGGACCGCCGCCAGATCCGCGAAAGCCAGATGCGCAGTCTCGTGAACCAGTTCCTCCATGAGATGGATGGCATCCGCAGTGAAAACCAGCGCGTGCTCGTCATCGGTGCCACGAATCAACCTTGGGCGCTCGATCCCGCTTTCCGCCGTCCAGGCCGCTTTGACCAGGCCATTTTTGTCCCACCGCCGGATGCACCGGCTCGTGCGCAGATCATTGATCTCCTCGCCAAAGACAAGCCCATGGCCGACTTCAATACCGGATCCCTCGTCGAAGCCACCGAAGGCTTCACGGGAGCCGATCTGAAATGGGTCTTTGACCGCGCCGCCGAGCTCGCCCTTTCCGCCGCCATCCACAGCGGCAAGCCCGTCCCCATCAGCCTTGAACTTCTCCTCACCGTCGCTCACAAGCACACACCGAGCACCGAAGGATGGTTCGAAGGCGCTCAGACGCATGCGAACGAGCATCCCGCTCCAGATGGCTTCTTCAATGAGGTGCGCAAATTCATGGCAGCCCCTAGCAGCTCCAAGAAGGAGCGTTGAGCCAATCGCATTTGATAGTGGTACCGGCGGTCGGACTCGAACCGACACTCCCGAAGGAACAAGATTTTGAGTCTAGCGCGTCTACCAATTTCACCACGCCGGCACATCAAAATGCGAAGGCAGGCGTTTTAGCTGCTCGTCATCCGAATGCAAGGTTTTTGACCTTCGATTCAATCCTTCGAGAACCAGCCCTTCACCTTCGAGAAGAAGCCAGGCTTGTCCTGATCGAGGTTTCGGGCGGCGGGATCAGGTGTCGTCGCAGGGATGGGCTCGGGCGCTTTTTGATCCCAACCACCGCCGATGGCCTTGATGAGGCCCACGGTGGCGATGAGGCGCTGGCCGGCGATCTGGGCCGTGGCACGCTGCGTGGTCAAGGTCATGCGATTCGCCTCGATGACATCGAGATACGGGCTGGTTCCAGCTTCGTAACGGGTTTTGGCCAGCTGGGCGGCCTTTTCAGCGCTGGTGCGTGCCCTTCCCTGCGAATCGGCTTGGATGCCGAGGTTGCGAATGGAGGAGAGACTGGATTCCACATCGGCGAGAGCACCGAGGAAGGCCTGACGGTAGCTGGCGAGAGCCTCATCGTGGATGGCTTTCGATTTGGTGAGGTTCCAGCGGTTCTTGTTCCCGGAGAAAAGCGGCACCGTGATGCTCGGCCCGAGGCTCCACATGAGCGAGGTGGGTTCAAAAAGGATGTCGATGTCACCACTCTGAAAGCCTCCACGGCCCATCAGCTTGATGCTCGGGAAGAATTGCGCTTTCGCCACGCCGATGCGGGCCGTGGCCGCTTCGAGCGCCCGCTCGGCCTGGGAGATGTCCGGGCGGCGTTCGAGAAGATCACTCGGCATGCCGGTGGGGATGCCGGGAGGTGAGGAGATCGTGCCCGTGGCCGCTGCCACCTGAAAACTCGACGCATTTGTGCCGATGAGAATGGCGAGCACATTTTCGAGCTGATCACGCTGTGCCTGAAGCGCCGAAATCTCCGCCTCGGCCGTCGCCACTTCCGTTTCAGCCTGTGCCTTTTCCAATTCGCTGCCCGCTCCGGCCTGCACGCGTGCGCTGGCGATTTTCAGCGCCTCGTTTCGCCAGCCGACAGCCTCGCGCACGATGCGCATCTCGTTGTCGAGCGTGCGCAGCTTGAAGTAATTCATCGCCACCTCAGCCTGAATGCCGAGGAGCACATTGTGAACCGCATCCGCCGCCGCCGCCGCGTCGGCCCGGGCACCTTCATTTTGGCGGCGAAGCTTCCCCCAAAGGTCAAGCTCCCAGCTGAAGTCGAGCGGCGCATTGTAAGCCGGACCATCATAACGCATGCCATTCAGCGGAAACGGTGACGGCATGTTCTCCGACGTCTGCTGCGTCTCAGCGGTCAAAGGCAGGCTGAGCGCTGGAAAGAAGTCCCCACGCGCCATGCGAGCTGCCGCACGGGCTTGATCGAAGCGTGCGATAGCCGCCTTGAGCTGCTGATTGTTCGCCGTGGCGGCGGCAACGAGTGAATTGAGCTTCGAATCACGAAACACCGTCCACCACGAACCTTTCGGCAGATGCGCCGAAGGCGTGGCCGCACGCCAGGTGACACCTTTGAACTTAGGCGGCGAAGCCGTGGCCGGACGTTCGTAATTCGGACCGACCTGGGCGAATGCCGAAGCGGTGAGTGCGAAGAGAAGGAGGGAGCGCATGACTGGAATTAATGAGAGGTGGCGAGTGCGGATGCAGGAAGTTCGGCGGATGCCTTCTTCCGCTTGTGACCGATCATGACGAGCACATAAAACACCGGTGTGAGGAAAAGGCCGAGGAAGGTGACGCCGATCATGCCGCTGAAGACGGCGGTGCCCATGGCTCGGCGCATTTCAGCACCGGCACCGGTGGAAACGACGAGGGGATATACACCAGCGATGAAGGCGATGGAGGTCATCAAGATCGGCCGCAGACGCAGGCGGCAGGCATCCAGGGCGGACTCGAGCGGCGTTTTGCCATGGTCGTATTTCTCCTTGGCGAACTCGACGATGAGGATGGCGTTTTTGCACGCGAGGCCGATCAGCACGATGAAGCCAATCTGCGTGAAGATGTTGTTGTCGCCTCCCATGTAATGCACGCCGATGAGGGCAAAGAGCAAGCAGAGCGGCACGATCAAAATGATGGCGAGCGGCAGGCGCAGGCTTTCATACTGGGCGGCGAGCACCATGAAGACGAGGAGAATGCAAAGCGGGTAGATGTAGATGGCCGTGTTGCCCGCGATGATCTTTTGGAACGTCAAATCGGTCCATTCGAACTCGAATCCGCCTGGCAGCGCCTCTTTGACGACGCTGGCGATCAAATCCTCGCCCTGGCCGGAGCTGAGCGGCGGCAGTGGCGAGCCACTAATATCGGCGGCGAGGTAGCCGTTGTAATGAAACACGCGATCCGGGCCGAAACTCTCGTTCACCTTCACCAGCGAGCCGATGGGCACCATCTCGCCAGCCATGTTGCGCGTTTTGAGCTTCGTAATGTCGCCCACGTCATCGCGGAACTGCTGCTCGGCCTGCGCGACGACCTGGTAAGTGCGTCCGAAGCGGTTGAAGTCGTTCACGTAAAGGCTGCCGAGGTTGATTTGCAGCGTGTCGTAAAGATTCGCGAGCGGCACGCCCTGCGACTTGGCTTTTTCGCGATCCACGTCGGCTTCGAGCTGCGGCACGTTCACGGTGTAGCCGGTGTAAGTGAGCCCAAATTTGCCAGAACCCATCGCGGCACCGATCAGTCCCTGCGTGGTTTTGTAAAGCTCCTCGTAGCCGCGATCACCACGGTCTTCGATCATCATCTTGAAGCCACCCGCGGTGCCGATGCCATTCACGGGAGGTGGTGGCAGCACGAGCACGAAAGCATCCTGAATGCTCATGAACTGGCCGTTGAGCGCACCGGCGATGGCGGCGCTGTTGAGATCGGGCGTCTTGCGTTCCTCGAAGTCCTTCAAGCCAACGAAGACGATGCCGCTGTTCGGGCTGGCGCTGAATCCGTGGATGCTCAGGCCGGGGAAAGCGATGGCGTCCTTCACGCCGGGCTGTTTCATCGCGATTTCGGACATGCGGCGCATCACCGCGTCCGAGCGATCCAGCGACGAACCTTCCGGAAGCTGCGCAAAGCCGATGAGGTAGGCTTTGTCCTGCGCAGGCACGAAACCCTCTGGCACAATTTGAAAGCCCTTCATTGTGGCCCACACGAGTCCGCCATAGATCATCAACGCGATGATGCTGAAGCGGATCGTGCGCTTCACGATGCCGACATACACATTGGACGACCACTCAAAGAATCGATTGAAGGGCCGGAAGAACCACCCGAGCAGCAGGTCGATGAGCTTCGTGAGAATGTCTTTCTTGTCGTGGTGGCCTTTGAGAAGCAAGGCGGACAGAGCGGGTGAAAGCGTGAGCGAATTGATCGCCGAGATGACCGTCGAGATGGCGATGGTGACGGCGAACTGTTTATAGAACTGCCCGCTGAGACCGCTGATGAAGGCGGTGGGGATGAAAACCGCGCAAAGCACCAGCGCAGTGGCGATGATCGGGCCCGTGACCTCCTTCATCGCCTGCCGTGTCGCTTCGACCGGCTTCAAACCGTTGCGAATGTTTCGCTCGACGTTTTCGACAACAACGATGGCATCATCCACGACGATGCCGATAGCCAAAACGAGGCCGAAGAGGCTCAAGTTATTGATCGAGAAGCCCAGCGCGTGCATCACGGCAAAGGTGCCGACCAGCGACACCGGAACGGCCGCGAGAGGAATGATGGAAGCACGCCAGGTTTGCAGGAAAATGACCACCACGAGCACCACGAGCAGAATCGCCTCAATGAGCGTGTGAATGACCGCGTCGATGGATTTATCGACAAATACGGTCGGGTCATAGGCGATGGCATAATCGACTCCTTCAGGCATTTTTTGCTTCAACTCGGCCATGCGAGCCCGCACCGCCTGCGAGACAGCGAGCGCATTCGAGCCAGGAAGCTGAAACACGCCCATGCCGACGGCTTTTTTGTTATTCAGCAAGCTACGCAGCGCATACTCGCCGCTGCCCATCTCCGCGCGGGCGACATCGCGCAGACGCAACTTTTCGCCATGCGGGCCGGTTTTGACGATGATCTGCTCAAACTCCTCTTCCGTGATCAAACGGCCTTTGGCATTCACCGTGAGCTCAAACGCGACATCGTTGGTTGGTTGCTGCCCGATGGTTCCGGCGGCGACCTGGATGTTTTGCTCGCGAATGGCATTCACGATGTCACCGGCAGTCAAACCGCGTGAAGCGGCCTTGTCGGGATCGATCCAGATGCGCATCGCATATTCGCCACCGCCGAAGATCTGCACCTGGCCCACGCCGGTGAGGCGAGAGAGTTCATCCTTCACATTGAGCGTGGCGTAGTTTCGCAGGTAGATCTCGTCATAGCGATCATTCGGCGAAAGCAGATGCACCACGAGCGTCATGTCCGGCGACGACTTCACCGTGGTCACCCCAAAGCGGCGTACTTCCTCGGGAAGCTTCGGCAGCACTTGCGAGACGCGATTTTGCACCTGCACCTGTGCCAGATCAAGGTCCGTGCCGATCTTGAAGGTCACGGTCAAAATCATGACGCCGTTCGCCGTGCTCTGCGACGACATGTAGAGCATGTTTTCGAGACCATTGATCGTCTGCTCCAACGGCGAAGCCACCGTTTCAGCAATCGTCTTCGGATTCGCTCCGGGATAGTTCGCCGTCACGATCACCGTCGGCGGCACGACTTCCGGGTATTCCGAGATCGGAAGCTGGAAGAGCGAGATCGCGCCGAGGATGAACGTCAGCAGCGACAAGACGCCCGCAAAGATGGGGCGAGTGATGAAGAAGGAAGAGAAGTTCACGAGAAATGACGAATGAGGAATTCAGAATGACGAATGAATGAGCGAAGGCCGAATGACGAAGCTGAGGTTCGTCATTCGCCATTCTGGTTTCGTCATTTCGCGCCGGAGGCTGACGCTTGTTTCGCCGCCTCGCCTTCCACCGGCGCGACCGGCATTCCGGGCATCGGCAAGCGGGCTTGACCATTGATGATGATTTTGTCGCCTGCTTTGAGACCGGTGCGGACGATGCGTTTGCCGTCGATGGCCGGGCCGATGGTGACGGGTTTATAGACCGACACGGCAGGCTGTTTCGACTCATCGATGCCGAGGACGTATTTATTGGCCTGATCGGTGAGGATGCTTTTTTCATCGACGAGCAGCGCCTTGTATTTCGCGGTCATCGGCAGCCGGATGCGGGCAAAAAGGCCGGGTGTGAGCACGCCGTCGGTATTGGAAAACTCGGCGCGGAGGACCATGCTGCCGGTGCCAGCGTCGAGGCGGTTGTCGAAGGACTCGACGTGGCCTTGATGCGGAAAATCCTTCTCATTGGAAAGCTGGAGTTCCACCGGCATGCGGCCATCGCTATTGGTGAAGGTCGTTTTGTCGCGTTGAAGCGCCTGGAGTTTCAGCAGGCTGTTTTCATCGATGTCGGCATACACATAGACGGGATCGACGGTGACGATGGTGGTCAGCAGCGTGGTTCCGGCGGTGACGTAGTTGCCGGTGGTCGTCATCGTGCGGCTGATGCGACCACTGATCGGTGCTTCGACGGTGCTGTGCTCGAATTCGATCTCGGCACTGTGTTCGGCAGCTTTGGCGGCTTCGAGTCCGGCCTGGGCCTGCAAATTCATCGACTCACGCGTTTCGGCCTGCTCGGGAGCGATGGCTTTGGCGGCCAAAAGAGAGGAGACACGGTCAAACTCACGTTTCATGGCCTGCGCATTGGCCTCGGCACGCTGCACCTCGGCCTTGGCAGCGCGGAGTTTCGTTTCAAAAGGGCGCTGGTCGATGGTGAAGAGCACCTCTCCCTTTTTCACGAGGGCACCGGCCTGGAAATGCACCTGCGTGATGTAGCCGGAGACACGAGGCTTCAATTCGACCGCCTCCACCGCCTCGACGCGCCCCGTGAATTCCTCCCACTCGACGAGTTCTTTCTGCTCAACAGCCGCCAGAGTCACAGGCGCAGGCGGCATTTGCATCCCGCCATGGCCACCGTCCGCTGGCGGTGGGGTGCAGGAAGGGACAGAAAGGACAAAAAGGACTGAAGGGAGGAAGAGGAGGCGCATGGCGATAAAGTTGACTGGTTGGCTAAGAAAAGAGGCATTTATTCGTCTTGGAGACCTAGGATGCGACGGGCTCCAGCCTGCATCTCGTTGAGGTGGCTGAGATCGTTCCAGATGCGGGCATGCAGGAGTAGACCCTCGCCATAGGCGAACAGGATTCGTGCCAAGGCTGGCGCATCAGGCGCTTCGATCACGCCTTGGTAATGCGCATCCCGCAGGGCGCTCTCGTAGTAGCGGATGAACTGGGCGAGGATCTCCTGGAGCTTGTCGCGCAGTTTGTCGTCCGTGGTGCTCACTTCTGCCCCCAAAGAGTGGATGGGGCAGCCGAGTACGCGGCCGTGTTTGGCCTGCATCGCCTCCTGTTCTTCACGAAATTCGCGGAAGCAGCGCCAGATGCGCTCCAACGGTGGAATGACCGGCGAAAAGGTCTGGTCGAGCTTCTTGCGATGTTCCGTCCAGCCATGATCGAGAGCGGTCAGAGCGAGTCCTGTTTTCGACTCAAAGAAGTGGTAGAAGCTCCCCTTTTTCACTCCCGCCTTTTCACAAATGTGATCCACGGAGGTCGTGCCATAGCTCCCCGTCCAGATGAGCTCGCTCATCGCTTCCATCAGGCGTTCCTTGGCGTCAGAGGTTCTTCCCATGGCGGTTTTAAAGCTCAAACTAGACGTTCGGTCAACAATTTTTCCCTTATCACCTTTAACCGCCTGATTCTGAGCGGATGACTTCGAGTCGGCAGTGGCTTCTGCATTGCCCCGAACATGGAAAGCATCTTTCCTCGCTCTCACTCGCAACTTCACCGAAGTGCCAGCGTTGTTACGCAGCCCCTTCCCCGCCTCCTGATTTCCCGCATGTCCGCCGCCACCCTCCTTCTTCCCGCCTCCGACAACGCCTGGCGTGTCTGGAAACCGCGTGCGAGGTCCAGCAGCGAATCCGTGGATACCCCGGCAGAGTCCTCTCACCTGACAAAGCCCCTGCTCATCGGCCTCCCGGCCACCGCCTGCCGCACGATCGGCTTTTTAGTGCCCCAGGCCGATGAGGAGACCCTGGAGCAGCTCATCACCACCCAGCTTGAGCGGCGTGGCCTGAAGCTCGACCAATCCGCCGCAGGCAAAAACTACCGCTGGCATCATCTCGGCCACAACGGCGGCCAAGCCATCATCAGCGTCGATGTGCTCGCCGAGCCATTTCCCGAGAAACTGGCCGCGAATCACGCCAGTGATTACACCTCAGCCCTGCGCCTCGCGGAGCTTCCGGCGGATCAAATCCTCCTGCTGGAGGAGCAGGGTGATCTCATCCTCGCTGCCTGCCATCGTGGAAAGCTCTACCACAGCCATCTCTTCGCTCAGGCTCCCGCTGCCGATGATGCGCTGGCTTTGGAGATCACACTCTCCCGATTGGCCATCGAGTCGGAACTCGGCGAAGGCAGTCTCACCGGCGTCTCGCTCGTCGGCTCCAGCTTTGACAACGGTCTCGCGAAACGTCTCAGTGAAGCGCTCGGGCTCCCCGTGCGAAACGTGGCCGATCTGGCTCCGCGAGCTGATACCGAAAGCAAATCATGGACAAAGCTTCTGCCCGCCAGCGTGCGCACTGCCCAGCAGGCTTCCGTCTCTCGTGCGAAGCTAATCCGCTGGTCCATCCTCGGCGCTGGGCTGGCCGCCTCCCTCATTTTCCTCGCCTACGCCTACCTCATCTCCCTCGAACGCCAAGCCGCCGATCTCGCGCAGCAGGCCGACCTCATCCGCGAGCCTGCCGAGGCCGTCCGCGAGACGTCGGACAAATGGAAGTCATATGGCCAGGCGGTCGATTCGCAGCGTTACCCGATGTTTTTGCTCGCCGAGATCTCGCGGCTCATGCCCGGAAGCGGCATCGTGATCCGCGATTTTGAAGTGAAGGGCAATGACATCGAAATCCGTGGCGAGGCCCGCGATGCGCAGCTCGCCTTCCAATTCATCGAGGACTTCAAAAAGAACAAAATCCTCTCCCGCTACACCTGGACGAATCCCCGCCCGGAGGTCAAAGGCACCACCGCCATCTTCCGCGCCCAGGGTAAGCTGCAATAACTCTCCCCTTCCCTCATGGCCCTCGCTCTCACCCCTCGCGAAAAAAAGCTCCTGCTCGGCTGCATCGGCTCGCTGGTGCTCGTAGGCGGCATGCTGGGAGCCAATGAATTCCTCAACCGCCGCCGCGAGGCGCTGGAGCGCATCACCACCCTGGAAAACGAGCTCGTCGAATTGAAGATGCTCTTTGAAGACCGCGAGTTTTGGAACAAACGGGCCAAATGGCTGCGTGAAACCATGCCCGCCACCGAGAGCCTCGGCCAGGCGCAAGCCAAGCTGCTCGAAGACGTGCAGAACGACGCCCTCGACCTCACGTTGAAGCTGGAGCAGCAGCGGCTTCTCGAACCCGTCAGCAATGAAAACTACCGCGAGGTGGCCGTCGAGGTGCGCCTGCGCGGTGATCAAATGACGCTGCTCGAATGGCTGGCCGGTTTGCAGAGTCCCGAGCGCTTCCAAGCGGTGAAAGCCCTCGAATTTCAGATCGACTCCAAGGCCAAAGAAAAGACCCCACAGGCCATCTGCGAGATCACGCTCTCCCGCTGGTTCAAGCCCGAGGCCGGGCTGTAAAACCTTCGCAGTTGAATCCCGCCCGTGCAGCGGCGAGGAGCAGCGCCATGAATCGCCTGAGGCCCTGGCTCCAACTCGCCCGCATTTCCAATCTCCCCACCGTGTGGACAAATGTCACCGCCGCGTGGTTGCTCGCCGGAGGCCAGCTCGCCGATACTCGCCTCTACTGGTTCATCCTCGCCGGCTCGCTGCTCTACACCGGCGGCATGATCCTCAATGACGCCGCTGATGCCAAATTCGACCACGAGCACCGCCGCGAGCGGCCCATCCCGAGCGGGCGGGTGAATCTCACGACCGTGTGGAGTGTGGCCGTGGTGCTCTTGCTCGCCGGAGCCACGCTCGCCACCGGCTTTGGTGCCGTTCCTCGAATCACCGCCTTTTTGGTCGCCGCCATCGTCTTCTACGATCTCTATCACAAGCAATGGAGCGGCTCGGTCATCATCATGGGGGCTTGCCGGGCACTGCTCTACCTCACCGTGGCCTCCGCCGTGACTCTCGACATCGAAAAAGCCTTTCTCCCAGCCCTCGCCCTCGGTGCTTACATCGTCGGCATCACCCTCGCCGCACGCCTGGAGCATCGAAACGGCGCTCTGCCGCCCATGTCCGCCCTGCTCGCCTTTGGTTGCCTCTATCTACCTGCCATCATCAGCGCCCGTGGCTTTGCCTTCGGACAGGCCAGCACCGCGCAGCTCATCATCCTCGGTGCCTTCGCCATGCTCGTGGCCTATGCCACCAACACGATGCGCCAAGGCGGCCCCGCCATCGGGAAATCCGTCGGCCTGCTGCTCGCGGGCATTCCACTCGTCGATGCGCTCACCATCTCCAGCATTTCCGCACCTCTGGCCTTCGGCTTCCTTGCCCTCGTCCCATGCCTGCGCCTCTGGCAGCGCTGGGTGGCCGCGACGTGATCAAACCTTGCTGATTACATGCTGCGCGTCATCCTTCTCACGATCCTTCTGCTGCCCGCCTTGGGTCACGCCGAGCGCATGAGCTGGCTGCAAAACGACCGCATCAAGCTCGGTGTGGACCTCGATCTTGGCGGGGCGATCACCTTTCTCGCCTCCATGAAGGACGGCTCGAATGTGATCAACAACTTCGATCTTGGCCGGCAGGTACAGCTTTCTTTTTATGGAGGTCCTGTTCCCTTTGAGGCCAAGGGCCAGAAGCCCGCCGAGCACTGGCGGCACATCGGATGGAATCCCATCCAGACGGGCGATGACTTCAAAAACGCCTCCAAAGTGCTCTCGCATGAAAACAACGGCCGCGAGATCCATCTCACCTGCCTGCCAATGCAGTGGCCGCTGAACAACGTGCCCGGTGATTGCACCTTGGAAGCCTGGCTCACGCTCGAAGGAGCCATCGTCAAAGCCCGCGCCAAGCTGAACAACGCTCGCGAGGATCACACCCCATATCCCGCTCGTCTCCAGGAACTGCCTGCCGTGTATGCCAACGCTCCGTTTCATCGCGTGATGAGCTATCAAGGTGCTCACCCCTTCACCGGCGAAGCCGCCACGCCAGTGCCCACGCCGAGCGGGAAACATCCGTGGTCCTTCTGGACCGGCACCGAAGGCTGGGCCGCCTTGCTGGATGAATCAAACCACGGCCTCGGCCTCATCACCCCGGGCCGCGTGCATTTCACCGGCGGCTTCGCCGGCAAACCCGGACCGAATGACACGCATGGAAACAGCACGGGCTACCTCGCCAGTCAGGCGCAGGAAATCCTCGATCACGACATCGTGTATGAGTTTCGATACGAGCTGCTGCTCGGCTCCCTCGATGAAATCCGCCAGCGTGCCGCTCTATACCGCCCCAAAGACCTGCCCGCGTGGACCTTCACCCGCGACCGACAGGGCTGGCATCACCAAAACGCCCGCGACACCGGCTGGCCGATCCAAGAGTATCTCCAAGTCCTCTTCGAAAAGGACGACCCCTATCTCATCAGCCCGCAAACCTTCTGGAACGCCGAAGATGCCCCCGTGCTCATCCTCGACGCCGCCTTCAAAACCACGCAAAAGCAGGGCGTCATCATGTGGCAGGCTCTTGGCGAACCTTCATTCGGCTCCAAAAGCATCCAAACCTTCCCGCTCATCGCCGATGGCGAATTCCACCGCCACATCATCCGCCTCGCCGAGCACCCCGCGTACCGCAGCGGCCTCATCCGACTTCGCCTTGATCCCATCGGCCATGCCGAGCCAGGTGCCTGGATGAAGGTAAAAAGCATCCTCCTCGCGAGGGAGTAGTCGCCATCAAGAACGTGGAACAGGATTGCATCCTGTTCGGTTCGGCTTCAATCCCGCGACCCCGGCGTGATCTTCAACACCACCTCTTTGCCTTCACGCTGCACGGTGATCGTCGTTGGCGTGCCGATCTTCAAATCGCCCATCACATAGGTGTAGTCGTAGATGTTGGCGATGTCCTTGCCGCCGAGCTTGATGATGATGTCTCCGGCTTTCACACCCGCTTTCGCCGCCGGGCCGATAGGTGACACGCCGCTGAGTTTCACGCCTTTGGTGTCGCCTTGGGCATAATCAGGAATCGTGCCCAAATACGCACGCAGACCGGTGCGGACGCCGGAGTTCTTCGGGGCTTCCATGGCGATGTAATCGGGCGCGGCGTCGGCGGTGGCGATGCCGCGGGCGATGAGGCCCATGAGCTTGGTGATCTTCGCGGCGTTCGGGTAGTCGATCTTCTCTGCCGTGTCGCTAGGCATGTGGTAATCCGCATGCGAGCCGGTGAAGGCGTTCAGCGTCGGAATGCCCTTCAAGTAGAACGCGGTGCTGTCGGTCGGCAGATGGGCGTCGGTTTGGGTGGTGATGGGCAAACCGATGGGCGCATTGCGTTTTTCGATCTCCTTCGCCCACAGTGAGCTGCTGCCGAGGCCCTGGAGCACGAGCGCTTTCTGGAAACGGCCGATCATGTCCATGTTCAGGCATGCGGCAAACATGCCGGTGAGCTTCGCGTTGGCGTCGCCCTTGATCATTTTGGCGTAGGCCTCGACAAAGTGATTGCTGCCGAGCAAACCCAGCTCTTCACCGCTCCACGCGGCGAAGATGATGTCGCGTTTCAGCGTGAGTTTGCCCTGCTTCTTCAAATCGGCCAGCCACTGGGCGATTTCGAGCACGCCGCCGACACCGCTGGCATTGTCATCAGCGCCGTGATGGATTTTGTTCACCTCATCGCCCTTCGCGCGAGAATTGGAGCCGCCGCTGCTGCCAAGATGGTCGATGTGAGCGCCGACGATGAGTGGCGCGACGTGTGGATCAGGTTGCTGACCGTAAGGCAGCACCGCGAGCACGTTGCGGCCCTTCTTTTTCTCCTGCTGGATCACGATGTTCGCCGAAAGCGTGCCTTTGCAGTCGATGCCGCCCATGAGATCGCCGGTGTCGAGCTTGTCTTGGAGTTCTTTGAGCTTCTTGCCGGTGCCCGCGAGCAGTTTATCGCCCAACGCATCGGTCACGCTGATGGCCGCGATGCCGCTGGAGGCCAGCGAGGCATCAAAGGTCATCGGCGCGAGCTGCTGCACGACCTTGGAGTTCGGTCCGCTGACCACGATGAGGCCACGAGCGCCCTTTTGGCGGGCGGTGAGCGCTTTGTAGCGCAGGCTGGAGTAGCGGCTGAGTTCATTGCGCCGCTCCTGTGTGATGCCTTCCGGCAAATAGCGGAACACGAGCACCCATTTGTCCTTCACATCGAGATGCGCGTAGCTCGAATAAGTCTCGATGGAGGCCGATTCCGGCGTTTCGATGCCGTAACCGGCAAAGACGATCTTCGCGGCTTTCACTTCGCCGTTTTGGGAGAAGGAGAGAGGTTTCCAGTCCTGCTCCACTTTCAGCTCGGCATCGCCAAAAGTCAGTTTGTTGCCTTCGCCGAGCGCGACACCGGCGGTGAAGTCAAAGTTGTCGAAGTAGGTGCCTTCATCGCCAAACGGCGCGAGGCCGATCTGCTTCGCCACATCCGCAAAGTACTGCGTGGCGAGCTTTTCGCCCTCGGTGCCGGTGAGGCGGCCGCCAAGCTCGTCGGAGGAGAGGTAGGTGATGTGGGATTTGAGATCGGCCTCGGTGATTTCCGCGCTGGTGGGGGTTGTTTTGACCGAATTGACAGGGGTGACAGCATTGACGGTCTGGGATATTCCGAGAGCGACGCGGGCATGATCGTGATCCCAATCGGCGATGAAAATCTGGCTTTGGCCGCCGCTGGCGCGTCCGCTGGTCCACGAGAGCTTTTTGCCATCGGGTGAAAACACCGGCAGGCCATCAAAACCATCCGTGGTGGTCACGCGGACGGGCGCATGCTTGCCAGCGGTGTCGGCGAGGTAGAGCTCAAAGTTGGCGAAGCCGTTGAGGTTCGTGGTGAAGATCAAATACTCGCCGCTGGGGTGGAAATACGGTGCCCAGCTCATCGCGCCAAGCTTGGTGATGGGCCGCTGATCGCTGCCATCGGCGTTCATGGTCCACACCTCGGCCACATCGCCTTTTGGCGTGAAGCGACGCCAGCAGATGCGCTTGCCATTGGCGCTGAAAAAAGGCCCGCCGTCATAGCCGGGCACTTCGGTGAGGCGTTTCACGTTCGAGCCATCGGCATCGGCGGTGTAGATCTCCATGAAGTATTGTTTGTCGATCTTTAGGCGCTCCTCGTCTTCCTTGCTGAGCTTCGTTACGTAAGCTTGGCGGTTCGAGGCAAAGACCATCTTCTTGCCATCGGGCGACCAACCGCCTTCGGCATCGTAGCCGCGGGTGTGGGTGAGGTTTTTGAGCTTCTTGTCGGCGAGCGTGTATTCCCAGATCTCGTAGTGCTCGTCGTAGTCCCAGGAGTATTTGCGGACTTTGGAGGTCTTGCGTTCGTCGTATTCGGCTTCTTGAAGCTTCTTCGAGTTCGCGTCGGTGTGGGTGCTGGCGAAGAGCACACGTTTGCCGTCCGGGTGAATCCACGCGCAGGTCGTTTTGCCCATGCCGGGCGAAATGCGCTCCTGATCACCCGTTTCGAGGTCCATCAGGTAGATTTGATAAAACGGGTTCCCCTCCTCACGCTCGGACTGGAAGATCATCTTCGTGCCATCGGCATTGAAGTAACCTTCACCAGCGCGGCGGCCTTCAAAGGTGAGCTGGCGCGGGTTCGTGATGAAGTCCGCCTCGGTCTGGGCGAAGGCAGGAAGGACAAAAAGGACGGAAGCGACGAAAAGGACAGGGCGCATGGGGGACGTTTATACGCCGCAAGCGGGGCATGAATGCCACAATTTTTCCTCGTCTCAGCCTGCTGGAGGTTGGGGAGCAGACGCTCCAGCTTTCTCCAAAGCCACGCTGAGGCGGTATTCGAGTTCGGCGATCTTGTAGCCGTCTTCGCGGATCTTTTTGCGGGCCTCGACTTCCATCTGGACGATTTTTTCTTCGAGGTCGCGGACGCGTTTGTCGGGGCTGGAGGATGCAGGAGCGGCGGCGGGAGCGGTGCCGACGGCGCTCATGAATTCCTTCTGGACCATGGCGAGGCGGGCTTCGGAAGCGGAGAGGCTTTTTTGAAGTTGGGCGGTCTTGGCCTCGGCCAGGCGGGTGGCTTCCTGGGCTTTTTTGACTTCGTTTTCCATGCCACCATCCGCAGCGAGGGCTTCGGCCTCGGCTTTGAGGCGTCGGAGTTCGAGTTCCTTGGCTTCGACTTCTTCTTTGACCTTCAAACCGAAGGCCTGGGCGTCGGCGAGACGCTTTTCGAGGTCGGCAGCGCGGGAATTGTGGGCTTCGACGGCTTTTTCGAGGGCGCTGAGGCGGCCATGCTCGGCGGCGAGGGCGGTTTCGAGGTCTTTGATGCGGGCCTGGGTGGGCGGGAGCTGGGCGGCGACCTCGCGGGTGGCACCGAGGTCGCTTTCAAGGCGGCCGATCTGCTGGGAGGCGTCGTTCAGGCGGCGGTCGGCGACCTCGCGGTGGGTGGCGTAGCGCTGTTCGACATCGGCGAGCTGGGCGGAAGTGGTATCGAGCCGGTTTTGAACCCCGCCGAGGGTGGCGGTGGCGCGGGCTTTCTCAGCGAGGAGAGTGGCTTCGGCCTCGGTTTTGAGCTTTTCTTGAGCTTCCTGTGCGGCGGCGGCGTGGGCGGCGAGCTTGGATTTGAGCAGGACGAACAAGGCAGTGGCGGTGGCGACGAAGGCGGCCAGCGCCCCGGAAGTAGCGTCCCCAAGGCCAGGAATGAAGGCGAGAATCATGCGGATCATTCAACCCGCCGCCCCGCGATCTGTCCAGCACGCAATCGCTCCTTGAGCACGGAAGAAAGGACGCTAGTCTGCACCCCTTTTCCCCCAACCCTCCCATGTCCAAGTTCAACATCCTCATCGCCGGCAACAACGACCCCATTTCGAGCAAAGGCATCGACCTGCTCATGGCGGAGCCGTCCTTCCATGTCACGGTGAACATGGATCTGAAGGCCGAGGACAAGATGATCGAAGCCTCCCGCGAGGCACACGCCATCATCGTGCGCAGCGGCGCCAAAGTGACCGCCAAGGTGCTCGATGCCGCCCCGAACCTCAAAGTGGTGGGCCGCGCCGGTGTGGGCGTGGATAACATCGACGTGCCGGTGGCCTCGAAGCGCGGCGTAGTGGTGATGAATACCCCCGGCGGCAACACGGTCTCCACCGCCGAGCAGGCTTTCACCTTGATGATGGCTATCAGCCGTAAAACCGCTCAGGCCAATGCCTCGATCGTGGCCGGCAAATGGGACCGCAAGAGCTTCCAGGGCACGGAGGTGTATGGCAAAACGCTCGTCGTGCTCGGTATGGGCCGCATCGGTGCGGAATTCGCCAAGCGGGCGAAGGCCTTTGGCATGAGCGTGGTGGCCTATGACCCTTATTTGAGCAAAAACCGCGCTGAAAGCCTCGGCGTGACGCTTTGCGAGGATCTCGATGCCGCCATCGTGCAGGCCGATTACATCACGATGCACATGCCGCTGACGCCAGAGACGAAGCACATGATCAATGCGAAGCGTCTCGCCAGCCTGAAGAAATCCTGCCGCATCATCAACTGCGCCCGTGGCGGCCTGATCGACGATGCCGCGCTCGCCGAGGCCCTCACCGCGGGCACCATCGCCGGTGCGGCGCTGGATGTTTTTGAAGTCGAGCCGCCTCCGGCTGATTACCCGCTGCTCAAGGCCCCGAACACCGTCTTCACCCCGCATCTCGGCGCTTCCACGGAGGAAGCACAGGAAAACGTGGGCATCGAAATCGCCGAAGTGATCAAGGCACACCTTCTGCAAGGTACCGTCGTCAACGCGGTGAACATGCCAAACGTCGATCCGAAGGTCCTCGCGGAGATTGGGCCGTTCTTGAAGTTCGGCGAGCTGCTCGGTCGCCTCGTTTCGCAGTTCGCCCCGGCTCGCAGCAATGTGGTGCGCATCAATTACAGCGGAAAAGTGGGCAGTGGCGACACCACGCTCATCTCCCGCGCCGTTTTGAAGGGCTTCCTCGAGCGCCCCGTCGGTGCTGAGCAGGTAAATTACATCAACGCCAATGGCGTGGCTGAAAACCTGGGCATCCGCTTCACCGAAAGCCGCCTCGCCGAGCCGAGCGAGTTCAGCGACCTCATCGAGGTCGTCGCCAAGAATGACGCGGGCGAAGCCGCCAGCATCGCGGGCACCTTCTTCGCCGGCTCGCCGCGCATCGTGAAGGTGAACGGCCGCCGCATCGAAGCGAATCCCGAAGGCACGCTGCTCTTCATCGAGAACATCGACCGCCCCGGCATGATCGCCAGCTACAGCGCCATCCTGGGCAAGAACCAGGTGAACATCGCCGACATGTCCCTCAGCCGTGACAAAGAGAGCGGCAAGGCTTTGACCATCCTCACGCTCGACACCACGCCGAGCGCCGAGGTGATCGGCGAACTCGAAAAGATCAGCGGCATCAGCAAGGTGCATTGCGTGGCCGTTTGAGCCTTTTCCCATGCGTGTCCATCCCCTCATGCGCCCGGCGCTGTTACTCACCGCCGGGCTGCTGACGGGCTGCCGGAGCATGCCGGAGGGCATGGATGAGTTTTGGCGACATTACGATCCGGTGGGGCATCGTCGCTATCATCGCGATGCCTATTATCCGAACGAGAGGCGCACGGGCTTGAGGCTGCCGCGTGAAGATTGAGCTGCGGAGATTTGTGGATCGCCGCATGTAACCATTGCCGACGACCGGGCTTTTGGAGTAAGACAACGCGTTCACTCCCACCTCCCGCATGGCTATTTCCCTTGATGACATCCTCCAAGCCGCCGAAGACCATCAGGCGAGCGACGTTTTCCTCCAAGAGGGCGAGGTTCCCCGCATGAAGATCAATGAGCAGCTCATGATCTTCGGGGATGAGAACCTCATGCTCCCCGCCATGGCAGGCCTGTGGCAGGCCTGCGGTGGTGATACGCTCAAGGATCTCGATGTGGATACCGGCATGGTCTCTCGCAGTGGCACACGCTTCCGCGTGAATCTCCACAAGGTCATGGGCCGCCTCGCCGCCACGCTACGCCGAGTGCGCACGGATATGCCGCTGCTCTCGAAGCTCGGTGCCCCTGAGTGGCTACTCACCCGCTGGGCCATGCAGGAGCATGGCATGGTGCTCATCACCGGCTCCACCGGCCAGGGCAAATCCACCACGCTCGCTGGCATGCTCCACTGGATGAATACGAACGTGGCCCGCCATATCGTGACGATCGAAGACCCGGTGGAATACATCTTCACCAACAATCGCAGCATGTTCACCCAGCGTGAGGTAGGCCGCGACACGCCCAGCTTCACTCGCGGTCTGCGTGCCGCCATGCGTCAGGCACCGGATGTGATCTTCGTGGGGGAAATCCGTGATTACGATACCGCCTTCACAGCCCTGCAAGCCTGCGAAACAGGCCACCTCGTCATCGCCTCCATGCACAGTGCGACGGTGGCGGATACGATGGACCGCTTTGTGAATCTTTTCCCCGCCGATCAGGTGGGCATCGGCCTTCATCTGCTCTCCCACCAACTCGTGGGCGTGCTTTGCCAAAAGCTCGTGCCTTGTAAAGACGGCCATCTCACCCTCCTCGTCGAGCATCTGCAAAACGGCGGTGCCGTGCGTGACTGGATCGCCCGCCGTGCCACCAGCGATATCAGCGAGTATATGACGAGGGCCAATGATCCGAACTGCCGCACCTTCCTCCAGTCCATCGTCGCGGCCTATGAGTCTGGCCTGATCGATGAACCCACCGCCATCGCCGCTGCTGGCAATGAGGCGGAATTCCGCCGGGCCGCCCGAGGCATTTCGTGAGGAAATGACGAATCACGAAAACCGAATGACGAATGAAGTCCGAAGCCAAAACCTCGAAAACTCCTCCCAAACATCGTGAAGCCCCGCCTCGTCGTTGAGGCATTCGGCATTCCTTCGTCATTCGGATTTATTCCTTCGTCATTCTCCCTCTTATGCGCACCCACGACCTCATCGAATATCTTTACATGGTCATCGAACGCGGTGGCTCGGATTTGCACCTCGCTGCCGGCTCCCCGCCGATGGGCCGCATCAACGGCGTTCTCGAGCCCGTCACCGATGAGGAGTTTGATCTCGCCGATCTCCGTGAGCTGATCCTCGGTGTGTTAAAAGAAAACCAGCGGGCCAAACTCGAAAAAGAATGGGAGCTGGACTTTGCCATCCAGGTCGAAAACCTCGGGCGCTTCCGTGGCAATGCCTGCTACGTCCTCGGCCGCATCGAAGCCTCCTTTCGCTACATCCCGAGCTCGATCCCCGAGCTGCGGGATCTCGGCCACGGCCCCACGGTGGAAGGATTTGCCCATCTGCGTGATGGCCTGATCCTCGTCACCGGCACCAGCAACTCCGGCAAGACCACCACGCTCTCCTCCCTCACCCAGCACATCTCCCGCGTGCGAAAAGCCACCATCGTGAGCATTGAGGATCCCATCGAGTACCTCTTCTCCCATGGCCAAAGCGTCATCCGCCAGCGTCAGGTGGGTGCGGATACCCACAGCTTCGCCGCCGCCATCAAAAGCGCTCTGCGCCAGGACGCCGATGTCATCGTCGTCAGTGAGCTGCGTGACATGGAAACGATGCGCACCGCTCTCACCGCCGCCGAAACGGGGCACCTCGTCGTGAGCACGCTGCACACCCATGACGCCCCCAGCACCATTCTGCGCATCATGGATGCATTTCCAGAGGAGCAGCAGGAGTTTGTGGCCTCGCAGCTCGCCAGCTCGCTGCGCGGCGTCATCTGCCAGTCCCTCATCGTGCGGCGTGATCAGCCCGGCCGCGTCATGGCCTCTGAGATCATGGTGGGAAGTTCTGGCATCGCCTCCACCATCCGCTCCCGCCGCCTCACTCAGCTTCCGAATCTCATCCAGCTAGGTTCGGTCAATGGCATGCATACCATTGATGACAGCCTACTCCACCTCGCCAACCACGGCTTCATCACCCTTGATGATGCCCTCGTCCGCGCCCGCGATGCCGATTTCGTCCAGATGAACCACCGCGCCTTCCTCCGCGAGAACCGGTGAAGCCTCACCGCATCGCGCCCATGGCCGGTTTCGGCGGTGTGAGGCCACCGAGTTGATTGCGAAACTCATACACATCACTGCGGTAGAGCGTCTCCTCATGCCAGAGCGCCCGGCCATCCGCTAGAAAGCCTGTCGCGGTGACTTGCAGGCAGGCGGCACCTGCTCGCAGATCAAGATGAGCCGCCTGGGCCTTGCTGGCATTCACCGCACGGATCACCTCAGTGGCTCCCGCGATGCTCAAACGACACTTTTGAGTCCAAAACGCATACAGCGATCCTTTCGCCGCTGTTTTCGTCAAACCCGGACAAAGAGCCGCCACGATGTGGCGACGCTCAAAAATCACCGGTTGATCATCCGCCAGCCTCACCCGCTCCAGCAGCCACATCGGCTCCTCAGGCTTCAGATTCATCCTCACCGCCATTTCCGACAAAGTGGTCTTTTCGAGGCGGATCACCTTCGTGCCAGGCTTTCGCCCCGCTGCCACGGCCTTTTCCGTGAAACTCACCAGACGCTGCAAATCATAATCCAGCACGCCATCCCTCACAAAAGTACCCGCGCCTTGGCGTATCTCCAACAGCCCGGCGGAAACGAGGCTGCTGAGGGCCTTGTTCGCTGTGGGACGACTGGTGTGATACCGCTCCGCGATCTCACGCTCCGTCAAAAAACGAGCACCTGCCGCAAACGACCTCCCGCGCAGTAGTCTGCGCAGTTTCTCGACGAGCTGCTGGTGCAAGGAGGTCATAGCGGAGACGATTTTGTCCCCAAACAGACCTTTGACAAGTGGCTAAGCCAATTTAAAAACTGGCTAAGCCAATCTTATCACCATGAAATACAGCTACTCCGACCTCGCCAAAATGATCGACCACAGCCTTCTGCATCCCACCATGACGGATGCGGACCTGGAAGCAGGCTGCCAACTGGCCGCCAAGTATCAGGCGGCCTCCGTCTGCATCAAACCCTACGCGGTGAAGCAGGCCCTGGCATGGCTGAGCGGCTCCGGCGTGCTGGTCGGCTGCGTGATCGGCTTTCCGCATGGCAACAGCACCACGGAATCCAAGCGCTACGAGACCCAGCTTGCCTGCCAGGACGGCGCGAACGAGATCGACATGGTCATCAACATCGGCAAGGCCCTCGGCGGTGATTGGAACTACGTCGAAGCGGATGTGAAAGCCGTGTGTGATGAGGCTCACCGCCACGGAGCCCAGGTAAAAGTCATCTTTGAAAACGACTACCTCACCAGCGGTGGCGCGGGTTTGACCAGTGATGACTTCAAACGCAAACTCTGCGAAATCTGCGAGCGTGCTGGAGCCGATTGGGTGAAGACCAGCACCGGCTATGGCTTCGTGAAACAGCCGGACGGCAGCTACAATTACAAAGGAGCCACCGAGCACGATCTCGCGCTCATGCGAGCAAGCTGCTCACCCAAAGTGCAGGTGAAGGCCGCTGGCGGCGTGCGTGATCTCGATGGCCTGATCAAGGTACGCGACCTTGGCGGCAGTCGCTGCGGTGCCACCGCCACCGCAGCCATGATGGACGAATACCGCCGCCGCGAAGCTGCCGGAGAAAGCGGTGACTCCTCCGGCAAAATCGGCTCGGGCGGCTACTGAGCCGCCGAGACGAGTCCTGCGGTGTTCACCGTGCGAATGCGATACGCGTGCTTTTTTCCCGCTTCGGGCTTCGCATCGGTGAAGGTCATCTTCACCAGCGGCATGGCGGGTGTGTCACTATATTGCAGACCTTGGAAAATGGGGCGTCCGAAGGGATTTTTGGCCTGATCAGGCACCGTGGCGATCTTTTGGCCATCTCGCTCGATGATGAAATGGGCGATACCGCTTTCCAGATCGGCTTCGGCATCCCAGGTGAGGACGCTGCCGTTCACGCGGAGATTCGTGGGGGCAGGCGGCGGCGTGCTGTCCGGCACCAGCGTGTCTTTGACGTAGTGCATCCACAGCTTCGCCACGCCTTCATTCGGCAGCCAGACGGCTTTGGCCTTGTCACCAGCATATTGATTGGCGGAAACCGCCTCGGTGGTCAGCAGCGTGGAAAGCCACGCACCACCCTCTGGCATGGCGCGGAGAGGTTCGCCAAGCTTTTCCGGCAAGCGAAGCGCCAGACAGGCATCGAGCCAGGCGATGGCTATGTAGCGTTGATTGCCGCACTCATGGCTGGTGAGCGGATCGACGGCCACCCCGATGAGCCCGCCCTTGCCACGCACTGCGGTGAAGAAGGCTTCATTCGCCGGCCACACCCCAGCAAAGCGCCCCTCTTTGACACTCACACCTTCCTTCGTGCCCGGATTGCACATCACGGGAACCTTTAGCGCGGCCTCAGGAATGATGTGCGTCTTGATGGTGCCGCGTTTTTCATCGGCAGTGAGCAGCGGCACGCCGGAACGCAGCCAGGTCGCGGCCACGCGTTCGGGATGCAGCAAGGTCATGCCGCCCGCCCAATGACCGCCGCCGCTGTGTCCCCAAAGCGCCCACGGCACTTTCGCGAGCTCGGGATGACCACATTTCGCGCCGAGATCGGCCAGGCACTTCTGGAAGGCCTCATCGCTGCCATTGCGTGGATCGCACCACATCTGGCAGTCAGCTTTATCAGGCTGTTCGTAGCTCGGAGCCAGCAGGGCGCAGCCGTGTTTCTTGGCCAAAGCCTGCCAATGAAGGTCAAAAGCCCCCGTGAGACCGGATTTGCACGAGCCTTCCCCACAGCCGTGCTGATGCACGATCACGCCACGGATTTCCTTCACGCCCGGAGGAAGCCAAAGGGTGTAATTCACCGGAAAGATGAGCTTCGAGGCTTCATAGCGGACACGGTAGTAAGGCGGATGAGCTTCAGGAAAGACATCATAAGGAGCCACCTGGGCATGAAGAGCGGTGGCAGCGAGACAGAGGAGGATGAGCAGGCGCATGGGAGTGGTGGAGCAGTGGAGTGCTGGAAGAGTGAACCAGCAAACAGCAAAAATCCACCACTCCACCACTCCACCACTCCACCACTCCACCACTCCACCACTCCACCACTCCACCACTCCACCACTCCACCACTCCACCACTCCACCACTCCACCACTCCACCACTCCACCA
>CANGYJ010000021.1 GCA_947458455.1 Verrucomicrobiaceae bacterium
AGGCCCATTCCTCATCCCTGACATCGCTGGGGTAAATGGCTCTTCTTTGGCTCGGCGGGCTCGTTGGCTCTTGGAGCATCCGCAGCTTATGCCTGTGCCTTGTTCGAGTGTACAGCGCTTTTTAACCTCAAAGTGCATAACACGCTCTAATGCCCTCATGAAGCGCTTCCTTCCTCTCCTTGTCCTCGCCTCCTGCGCCCAAAAGCCCGTCAACGAGGCGGATGCCGTCGCTTTCGCTCCCGTGCGCAGCGTGCTCGAAACAAACTGCGTCCACTGCCACGGCGACAACCGCCTCTCCACCATGCCGCCGATCAATGACACGCAGGCCATCGCGAAGCTCATCGGCACGAGCTGGATCGTTCCCGGCAAACCGGAGGCCAGTCGCTTTTTCCAAGTGGTCACCTTCCCTGATGAAATGCCCGGTGCCATGCCTCCCAGCGGCCACGCCATCTCGAAGAAGGATCAGCAGACGCTCCATGAGTGGATCAAAGCGGGCGCGAAACTGCCTGCGGGTAATGTGAAGCTCTCGCCCAAAGGGCCGCTGCCACGCTCCATTTGATCTCAGCGCTTCCGCGCCTTCCAAAAAGCACCGAGGAAACCCAGCACGCACAGCGCCTTCATCACGAAGAGCCACCACGGATACCACCAAGCTCCCGTTTGAGCTTCAATGACGTCAGAAACGCCGAAAACGACAAAGCACAACGGCAGCAGCCATTTCCAAGAACTTCCCGCGAGCTTCGGCACCGGTCTCACGAGCAAGGTGATCGCGATAAGGAACCACAGCACGGCCTCGCCTTGATTGAAGAGGCGGGAGAAGTCGGTGGGCTCAGGCGGCATGAGAAAGCATGCGTGGCATGACATGTCTTGCAACCGACCTCGCGACGTGTTGGTATGCCGGATGCCTGCGCCGCGTGGTTCGTTGCTGCTTTTGATCCTGGCCTTGCTGGGAGCCATCCTGATCCCTTTCTTCATCTGGGGCGGGCGCTTTGACGCAGCACTGAGTCTCGATGGCGCTCGCCAGTGGATGGAAGGCTTTGGTGTGTGGGCCTGGGCGGGTGGTGTGCTGCTGCTCGTGAGTGACATCGTTCTGCCCGTGCCTTCCACCGTCGTCATGTCTGCCATCGGCTGGATCTATGGTTGGCTCATCGGTGGCATCGTGTGCGCATGCGGCTCGATGCTTTCCGGCATCGTCGCCTATGCCGTGTGCCGTTGGCTGGGACGCGGCGCGGCGGCGTGGATTGCCGGTGAGAAAGGTCTGCAAAAGGCCGAGGCGTTGTTTGAGCAACATGGCGGATGGCTCGTGGCGCTTTCGCGATGGACGCCCGTGCTACCGGAGGCCGTCGCGTGTCTCGCAGGCATCGCCCGCATGCGCTGGCGGGTGTTTTTGCCCTCGCTGGCCTGTGGCAGCCTGCCGCTCGGCTTCGCGTTTGCAGCCATCGGTCATCTCGGGCAGAGCGAGCCCGGATGGGCCGTGGCTTTGAGTTCCATCACGCCGGTCGTTTTGTGGATTCTGGCATCCCGGCTTCTGCCGCGGCACGGCGGACCATCGCCGTCAGATCACGGCGGATGAAGCGCAGCACCAGCAGGATCGTCACAAGCGTGCCACCACCACCGATCACACCGATCCAGCCCACGGGCAGCGGCAGCGTGGCCAGTAGACCGGTAAAGCCCAGCCACAGCACCAGATTCCACACCAGACCATGACGCAGACGCAGCATGCAGCGCACGCGGGTGAGGCATTTCTCATCGCCGTGATACTCGCTGACGGTCAATAAGGCGCGGGAGAGATCTGCCTGCGGTGCCATCTCGATGTCAAACCACCGCCATCCATCATCCTCGCGATACACTCGTCGTTTCGCGGCGAGTTCAGCCCGCAGTGCATCGAGCAGATGATGGCGATCCCGATTCGTCTCGCTCCAAAACGCGAGTGTGGCGAGCTGTAGCGAACGTTTGCCAGGCATGAGCGGTGGCAGGATGTCCGGCATATGAGGCAGCCAGGTCGGGCGTGCGGCATACAGCAGCATGCCACGCAGACGCGCAAACTCTCGCACCACCGGCTGGAGGAAGCTCAGTAGCCACAGCAGCGCTCGATCAATCGTACCGCTGAGGCATGCGGCTCGTGCATTGCGCAGGCTGATACGCCACGCGGCCCACAGAGCGAAGACGAGAAGCGCCACCGACATCGCGTGCAGCTTCAAAAGCATTGCGATGATGGCCACGGTCACCCACAGCACGCCCGTGAACCAGTCCCACCAGCGAAAGCCGCTACTCGCCGCGTAGATCGTCTGGAAGGCACCGAGGCCCAGCGGACCGTGGAAGATGCTGCCCTCGCGCGGATGATCGGATGGCAACTGATCACCATAGATACCGCCGCGCCAGCGAGCACCGCCGAGCGGACCAAAGCGCTCTGGATGCTCTGCCATCAACAGTGCCTCGGCAAAGCCATAGCCACGCTGCTGCTTCAAATAGGCCCGAATCGTGAAACGGCGATGATGCCACACCATCGCACCCGGCACGAAACGCAGGCTGCCACGCCCACCATGTTCACGAAGCCTCCAGCAGATATCCACATCGTCACCCGCCGTAGTGAAATCCGCCGTGAAACCGCCGATGGCATTCAGCGCTTCTTTGCGGATCGCCAGATTGCAGCCCGGCAGATGCTCCGCCTCCGTATCGCTGAGCAAAACATGCGCTGGAGCACCCGGTGCAGCGGCGACGACACGCTCGATGCGATTGCGCGGCGGCGGTGGGATGTTCGGCCCGCCCGCGGCGATCACGCTTTCATCCGTGAAGGCATGACTGAGATGCAAAAGCCAGTCCTCATGCGCGATGCAATCATCATCCGTGTAGGCCACGATGCTGCCCATGGCCAGTTCCGCGCCGCGATTGCGTGCCAGGCTGAGCCCCGCCGGCTCCTGGCGATGATACTTCACCAACTCAAAGGCCTTCGCAATCTCCGGCGTGGCATCCGTGGAGCCATCGTCGATCACCAAAACCTCGTAATCGGGATAGTTCAGCGCTTTCAGCGACTCCAGACACTCTCGCAACGTTCGCGAGCCATTCCGCGTGCAGACCACCACCGACAGGCGCGGTGCATTCGCAGGCGGTGAAAGCTTCACTGGCTTGATCTGGCATACCTCGCGTTCTTTTCGTTCACGCGTGACGAGACCGAACCGCCATTCGTTGACCTCCTTGCCACCGCGAAACCATTCATCCGTGTAGCTGAACCAAAACGTGCCCGCACAGCCTCCGGTAAGGCTTTCGGCCTCAAACCATCGAAACGCCTCGCTTTGCACTTCCTCACCATGCGCGGCGGTATCGAGCCCGAATTCCGAAATGACCAGCGGCTTGTTTCCGGCGAGGTTTTGCAAGCGGGCGAGGTATCGTGAGAAGTCTTCGCGATTCTCCAAGTACACATTCACCGCGAGGAAGTCGGCGTTTCGAGGCACCAGATACTCCGTCGAAGGGTAGGTGGCATAGCTCACGAGCTTCGCCGGAGCCTGCGCATGCGCCAGAGCGATCAGTTCCTCCATTGCGGCCCGTACCCGCTCCGGCCGCATCCAGCGCACGAGTGTTTTCTCGATCTCATTGCCGATCAGGATCGCCGAGACCGTCTCCTGCCTGCCGAGAAACGCCGCACCATTCGCCACACGTCGCCGGATGTCCTCCCACGCGGACACATCGCTCAGAAAGTCGATATGCTCCGCCCACGGGATGCCGCACAGCAGCTTCAATCCATGCTTCATCGCCGCATCGAGCGTCGCCTGATCAGGAAGCTCATAAAGCCGCACGCTGTTGAAACCGAGCGCCGCGGTGTGCTTCAGATCCGCCTCCACATCCCGCTTCGAATCCGGCGCGAAGGGCCCGTAGCTCACGCCACGCCAGTGCGAGGCAAAGAACTTGCCGGGCATGGGTGCGGATTCGGTGGGAGCGGGCATCACAAGAGACGAGAGACGATACAGAGGCGTCGAAGATTCACTTCAATTCCAGCACGCCAAAGCTCGCCGGCACATGAAATTCGGGCTTTTCCGTGCCGGGATTCACCCACGGCATCCAGCCGGAATGCACGCTGCCATCCGGCCGGTGACGAAACTCCGCACGATACAACCCCGCGAACAACTCCCTGCCACGCAGCACACCAAGCCCACGCAGCATCTCCAGCGGGATGCTGCCACTCACTGTGTAACCGCCTTCACGAATCTCCGGCTCCAACACGAGGCCCTCACAACTCCAACTCCAATCAATCTCGCGATAAAACTTCGCCGCGTAATCCGCCACATCACCTCGCGGACTCATTTCGAGGCCAAAGTAGCGCTCCAAGCTCAAATCCGTCGCGAAGAAGATCTCCACGCGATCCGCTCCCAGTGCCCGCTCCTTCGCCGTCGCCCCCTCTGGCAGTACCAGATCCTCATCCACGCAGTCGAAACGAAAGCGAAACAGCTCGCCATCATGCATCGCCCGAAACTCCGTTTTCGGCACCGCCCTTTCCTCCCACGGAAACGTGAAATCCGTGAGCAGATCGGCATTGGACCAGTTCGTGGTGTTGTGGACGTTGTAGCGCTTCATCTGCGAGCATTGGCACGAATGCATCAAGGCGACAAGACATGGATTGAGGTCTCGACCGCTCTTCTGCCAGCATGGCAGCTTTATGTTCGCCTTTCTCAAACCCACCCCGCATCCGCCACGACTGCCGGAGGCCCAAATCGATCCCGTTTACCGCCGACTGCGGCTCCAAGTCTTCGCGGGCATCTTTTTTGGCTACGCGGCCTACTACCTCGTGCGGAAGAACCTCTCGCTCGCCATTCCGGACATCCTCAAAGACTACCCGCAATACTCGAAGGCCGAGCTGGGCACGGAGATGACCGGTTTGAGCATCGCCTACGGCTTCTCGAAGTTTCTCATGGGCAGCGTGTCGGACCGTAGCAATCCGCGTTACTTCCTTCCGCTCGGTTTGCGGCTCTCCTGCGCGGTGCTGATAGTGTTTAGCCTCGTGAAGGAGATCTACCTTTCGCTCAGCGCCATGATCGTGCTGCAAACGCTCAACGGCTGGTTCAACGGCATGGGCTGGGCACCGTGTGGCAAGACGATGGTCCACTGGTTCAGCACGAAGGAACACGGAAGAGCGGTCTCGATCAGGAATGTGGCGCACAACGTCGGCGGCGCCCTGGTGGCGACCATCGCGCTCTGGGGCGTGACGATGTTTTACGATTGGGACGCGAAGCTTTACTTCAACGCCATGGTTTTCACCGTCGTGGCCGTTGCCGCGTTCATTTTGATCCGCGATACCCCGCAAAGATTCGGCCTGCCGCCGATTTAAGAATACAAGAACGACTACCCACCAAACTAAAGCGCCGAGCACGAGCGCACCTTCACCTTCCGCGAGATCTTTTTCGGCCACGTCTTCAACAACAAGTTGCTGTGGGCCATCCCCACGGCGAACGCGTTTGTGTATTTCGTGCGCTATGGCGTCGTGGAATGGAATCCGACGTATTTGCAGACCGCGAAGAACTTCTCGTTCCAGCAATCGAGTACGGCCTGGGCCTGCTTTGAGTGCTCGACCGTGCCGGGGACGATTTTGTGCGGCTGGATGTCTGACAAGGTCTTCAAATCCCGCCGCGCTCCCGCGACGATCCTGTTCATGATTCCGACGCTGCTCGGCCTCATTGCCTGCGGCCTGAATCGCAATGGACCGCTCTGGATCGACATCACCGCGCAGATCACCATCGGCTTTTTCATCTACGGATCGGTGATGCTCATCGGCCTGCAAGCCCTCGACATGGTGCCGAAGAAGGCTGCTGGTGCCGCTGGGGGCTTCACCGGCTTCTTTGGCTACGTCTTCGACAGCACCTTCGCCGGCGTCGGCGTCAGCTGGATCGCCGATCACTGGGGCTGGGGCGGTGTCATCATCACCATGCGCATCTGCTGCGTGCTCACGATGGTCTTCAGCACCCTAACGCTCAGTCACAAAGCGGAGAGCAGCGACCGCTGAAGAATGAGGGTGGGAGAATCAAAGGCGCAGAGCCGCTTTCGCCTCGCTGAGCAGTTTTTCAAACTCGGACCTCAATCCGCTGGCTTTGCGGCCGGTGATGTGGCCTGCGTCCATGACCTGGAGGATGTGTTGGACGATGTGGACGCACTCGGCGGGCCGTTTGGCGTTGTTCAGCTTCGTGGCGACGGCTTTCCAGCGCCGGAGGAGGTAGTCGGCGGAATCGCTCCAGTCCTGGGCCTGGAGGAGGCCGGGCAGTTGCGGTAGGAGCTTGTCAGCCTGCTCGTGCCTGCCCTGATCAAACAGGGACGTCATCCACTCAATGCGGCAGATGGTGTGATCAGAGTCGTTTTTTTGCGCTCGGAATGCGCCACGCGGTAGCGCAGATTCCACAGCAGCAGATCATTCGCCGTCAGGCGGAACTCCAACTCCACCACAACTTGGCGGAAGACCTCGATATCGGCTGGTTTTCGGAGCATGTCGGACAGTTCCAGCAGCAGGTCATTCCTCAGATGATCGGAATCCATCTATTTCCCCATCAAACGCTCATCGGCATAGCGAGCGGCCGCGAGAGCGCTGGCGGCGATCTCATCGGCGTCCGCCTTTTACTGGAGAGCCCCCAGCTCCGCCCGATGCGCCCCACAGCGCGCCCCGTCTCCAGGCGCAGGCTTTCCATCGGCGGCCGTGCCTTTTTGGGCGCATACGCAGCCGCAAACTCTTTCTCGGATACCAGCAGGCAGGAAAAGGAGCTGTTATCGAACGACAGCACGATCTCCTTAGCGTCATGCCATTCACTCTTGAAGCCAGCTTTCCCTCCTTTCGCCGTCGTATCGGGCGAGTCGGGAAGAGAAGGGGCTTCGTGGCACGCAAGGGAGTTCATGCTTTGATGGCGGGTCCGGAGTGGACAATTAGAAGGTCGTAACCTGAGGCCAATGCTCATGGCCCACCCGTATCCACAGATTTTCCTCCGCCATGTTACCACCCGATCGAAACTTTTTTCGGGACCCGAGGGAGAAGGCCTCAATCCACCGCCAAAAAGCGCACACAGATGCTGCCGGGGACTTCGATCTTCGTGCCGGTGAAGCTCAGCTTGCCGCTTTCGGCCTCCACGTTGAAGAGCGCTGCCGTGCCGCTGTTTTGATGGGCGGCGATGAGCCACTTTCCGGTGGGATCGAGGCAGATGTTCCGCGGGATCTGACCTTCCACGGGCACGTTTTGGATCAGCGTGAGCTTTCCGGTGGCCGGATCGCAGTTAAACACGGCGATGGTGTCGTGCGTGCGATTGGAAACATACACGTTTTTGCCGTTCGGGTGCGCGAGGGTCTCCGCCGTGCTGAAGCCGGGCTTGCCGCGATCGGCCTCTGGCAGCGTCGAGACGGTCTGCACCTCAGTCATGGCACCGTTGGCCGTATCGTAGGCGAAAACAGTCTCCGTCATCGCCATCTCGTTGTTCACGAAAACGAACTTCCCGCTCGGATGAAAGGCCAGATGACGCGGGCCGCCGCCGGCGGGCGTTTTGGCAAAGGCAGGCTCATTCGGCGTCATCTTGCCAGTGGCGGGATCGACCTTGTAGATGAGCACCTTATCGAGTCCGAGATCGCAGGCGAAGACGAAGCGGTTGTCTGGGCTGAAATTCACCGAGTGCGCGTGCGGCCCTTTTTGACGCTTCGGATCAAGACTGCTGCCTTCATGCTGGATGAAGCTCGCGGCCTCCGAGACTTTTCCTTCCGCACCAATGGCATAAGAGGCCACGCTGCCGCTACCGTAGTTTGCCAAAACCGCCATCTTGCCCGTGGCATCGACATTCACATGGCAGGGACCACTGCCGATGGCGCTCTGCTGGTTGAGGAGCGTCAGCTTGCCTGTGTTGGCCTCAATCGAGAAGGAGCTGATGCCGCCACCCTTCTTGCCATCCGGCGTGGTGACATCGCCAATGGCATAGAGATACTTCTTTGAAGGATGAATCGAGAGGAAGCCAGGATTGCCCGCTTCCACAGCCAGTTCCGGTTTGGCTAGATCACCGCTGCTGCTGTTGAACCGAGCGACATAGATGCCCTTGGAGCCGTTTTTGGCATTCGTGTTCGTGCCGAAATAAACGAGGTAGTTGTCACCTGCGACGGCGGCAGAGGTGATCAAGGCAAAAGCAAAGGCGGTGGCGATCAGGCTGAAGTTCATGGCTACTGATGCTGACGGAAGCCGTCGAAACGGTCAAGCCATGAAAGTAGGACTCAGACATCCCAAGGGATGGGATAAGTGAACTGGCAAGGAGGCCTTTTAACAGCCTTGAGGCTGACGAGATGTTCATCGTTTTACTTCACGTCACGCACCATGCGGATGTCGATCTCGCGTTCGACGTATTTCCATTCCTCCGTAGCTCGCAGGTCGGCGACCATGTCTTCGAAGGCGGCAGCGTCTGCCGGAGTGTAATCAAACAGGGTGATGAAATCGAAAGGCTGCGGCTCGGTGAGGTCACGACAGTGATGCAGGCGACGGGCGATGGCGGGAAGATACTTCATGCCGATCTTCACATGGTGAGAAGTCTCTTCAAAGATGGCGCGGCGTTCGTCCTGCGTCATCGACCACCACTTGGCGCTCTTCCGAATAGGGATCATCGCGGCATGCGTGGCTTCTGGCCGACCGATGGTGACCTGTTTGGCCGCGAGTTGATCTTTTTCGGCGCGGGTGGTGTAGCGCTCGTTGCTCGTGACACCGCTCAGCTTCCACAGCGCATTCTCTGGCAGCTCCTTGACCTCGCCGATGACGATGTCCAGCCGCTTCACCGTCGGCAGCGGCTCACCGATGACCGTTTTGCGAGCGATGACCTGCCAGGCACCCGAGTCGCCGCCGATAAAGGTGAAAAGTCGTGGATTGGCGATGGTTCGCATAGTGATGGTGTCCTTGGCGGAGAGTGTTTCCTGCAAAGCCACGCTGGCGACGGCCCCGATGCCGGTCAGCCGCTGAATAAAGCTCCGCCTGCCAAGTGTGCGGGCAGAAAGGGGAAATGTCGTATCGGGATGATCTTGCATGGGCAGCGCATGTATCACTTTCCTGCGGGCTTCCATCCATTTCTTTGGCGTCACTTACTTCGTCACGTTTTTGCCCTTTTTCTTCTTTTTGTCAGCCTTGCGGTCAGGATCGCCGTTCCAGCGCTGATCCTCCCAACGCGGCGGCAACATGCTGGCATTCCACTTGTCGAAGAGGGCCACCAGCTCGGCCTTCTTCGCCGGGTTCTCGACGCTGAGGTCTTTTTGCTCGCCGGGATCGGTGGCGAGGTTCACGAGCATCGGCTCCATGTCCTTCGAAGCCTTCACCAGTTTCCAATCGCCCTGCCGCACGGCCTGCTGCACGCCAAAGCGAAAGTAAAGCTCACGCGGCGCGAGCTTGTCGGTCTCGCCTTTGAGCAGCGGAAGGAGGTTGATGCCGTCGAGCACTGTAGTCCCGGCTTTAGCTGGTTCTGAGCCGCCTGAAGGCGGAACTACAGAACAAGTCGCCAGCGCCGTCGGCAACACATCGAGCTGAATCACGGGATCATTCACCACGCGATTGCCCGGGATCGTGCCCTTCCACTGCGCCATCCACGTCACGCGAATGCCGCCTTCCCACACGAACCACTTCCGACTACGCAGGCCCATCTGCTCGGCTTCGGCTGAAGCGCCACCGTTGTCGCTGATGACAAAGAGAAGCGTGTTCTCCTCCAGCTTGAGGTCGCGAAGCCGCGTCATCACCGTGCCGATGGCTTCATCGGCCTCGCCAATCAGCGCGGCGTAGGCTTGCTGGCGTTTGTCGAGGTGCTTGAACTTCTCCAACCACGGCGGCGAGGCCACGATGGGCGAATGCACGGCATTGAACGACAGATACAGGAAGAATGGCCTGTCCTTGTTCGCGTCGATGAAGCCGCAGGCCTCCTTCGCATACACCGGCGAGGTCACCGGAGCGCCTTCGAGCTCTTTGATCAGCTCGTTGCCGCGATAAAACGACGGCCCCTTGCCCTCGCCGAGGTTTCCGACCGTTCCCATCGCGAAATCAAAGCCACGCGCCAACGGCATGAACTCGGGTGCCGTGTCGCCGAGATGCCATTTGCCCACGATGCCCGTCGTGTAGCCCGCGGGCTTCAAATGCTGCGCCATCGTCTTTTCGCTCAAAAGCAGCTCGCGACCTTCCCGCGTCGGATTCGCATCATGACCGGTGCGTGCTTGATAACGCCCCGTCATCAGCCCCACGCGGCCCGGCGAGCACACACAGCCGCTCGAGTAGCCATTCGTGAAGCGCACCCCATCCGCCGCGAGGCGGTCCATGTTCGGCGTCGGAGCCAATTTGCCACCGTAAGCGCCCGGTTGCGCCCAACCCATGTCATCGAGGTAAAAGATGACGATGTTCGGCTTCGAGTGAGCGGAGAGCAGAGGGCAAAGAGCGAAGAGAAGAGCAAGGAATCGCATGGTGGCGCGATGAACGATGTCGAGCGTGCCTTCTCTCCGGGAAGTTGACCGCGTTTTCGAAATGCGGCCGCTAAACAGGACGCTCCAACTTCTGCTTCAGCACCACGAGCTTCTCCTTCATCGCCGCATACGACACCTGCTGCACGGGCAGTTTCTCCGCCACCGCCATCGCGGCGGCGACTCCGGCGGACTCGCCGAGGATCATCCAGACGGGTTCCATGCGGATGGAGGTCATGGCGATGTGGCTGGCGGAGACGCAGACGGGCACGAGCAGATTCGTGCACTCGCTCTGCTTCGGTGTGATGGCGCGATACGGGATCTTGTAGATGCCTTCGTGCTTCTCATCGAGGTAGAGCATGGAGAACTCGCCGCCGTAGAGCGCCACTTTGCCTTCGTGCACATAGGTCGCGTAAGGCCAGTCATCCACGCCGTAAGAGGCGAGGCCGATGCTGTCGGAGGGATCGGTGCTGCCTTCGAGGTCCTTTTGAGTCACGACGTAGTCCGACTTCATGCGGCGGGCCTCGCGCACATAGAGTTGGTGAGGCCATCCTTGCGTGTCGTCGAAAATGCCGCGTTGGAAACCGAGTTCGGTGGCGAGTTGCTTGAACTTGTCGGGCACGCAATCGTCGGTGCGCAGGAAGTGCGTCATGCCGCGCATGAACTCCTGGTCTGCCTTCCAAATGCGGGCACGGGTGGCGTAGTCTCCATCGGGATATTCAGCGCTGCTGCCGTAGTTTGTGGGGGCGAGCAAAGCCCGCGCGAGATTGCCCTGGCCGATGGAGTGGATGCGTCCGCCCGCCAGTTCATAGAAGCCAAGCTTGCCCTTCATGCGGCGGCCTTCGTCGATCTTGGCCTTGTTTTTGAAGCCACGACGATACAGCTCCCACTGCTTCGGGTCGTAATGCTCGGGCGCAGGGATGGGGAGGCGATCTGCTTCCTTACTGAACTTCCAGCGGAAGCCGTAGCCCATCGTCAGACGATCCGCGCTGCCTTCCGGCTGCGCTTTCATGTCTTGAATGAAGGGAAGCAGGCCGCTCTTCGCATCGCCCGCCGTCACATACGGGTCGATGGCATACACAGCGAGATTCGGCCGCACACCGGCGAGCGATTCGCCATACTCATCGCGACTTTCGCGACCCCAGGTGTAGCTCACACCCGCCCGCGCCATGAGATCACCTTCATACGAGCAGTCGATGAAAACCCGTGCGGTGATCGTCATTGCGCCCGCCTTGGTCGGAGCCGCCACCGGGCAGCCCAGCGCATCCGGCGGCGCATGATCGAGCGTGAGGCTGCGAATCGCCGCGCCTTCCTTCTGCACCGCACTCACGCGATGCTCATCGATCACGCGGATGCGGTATTTCTTCACCAGATCCCGAAACACCTGCCGATATTGCGCATCGTCGTAGTTCTTCGACAGGATGCTCAAAGCGGTGCCGCCCACCGCCTTCTCGCGCCCCCAGTCCACATGGCTCAAGCCCCCGCCGGTCATGCCGCCGAGCCAACGACTCGGCTCCACGATCACCGCCGTGCGGCCTTGCTTCACCGCCGTGACCGCCGCCATCACACCGCTCGCCGTGCCGCCGTAGATGCAGATGTCTGGGCTGTCGTTGTCAGCGGCGGAAGCGGCCTTGCCTGACAATGTAAACACCGCCATGGAGCCGCCGATGAAATCACGACGATGGAGAAAGGGAGTACTCATGTTAGAAGCGGTAAACTGCTCGATTTATTTCGCCACATACCCTTTCCACAGCCACTCCAGCGCCTGCGGCAGGATCTGCGTCCGTGCAGGTCCAAGGCCGTGACCGACATTCAGGCAATAGACATATTGATAGGGATAGCCTTTGGCCTTGAGCGCCTTCGCCATGCGGTGATTCGCCTCCACCCAGTCGTGCATGTCGTCACGCATGACATTTGGGTTGAGCAGATCGCGATCTCCCACGGCTAGGTAGATGCGCAGCGGCTTCATGGGGCTCTCCGGGATGAGTTTGCTATGAAATCCCCACGCGCCATCGGGCGTCTCGGGATTGAAAGGCCACTGCTGGTTCACAAAAGTGCCCGAGGTGGTGAGCACGCGACGATACAAATCCGTGCGATACCAGGCCATCGCCAGCGCACACGATCCGCCGGAACTGCTGCCCATCGTGGCGCGGCCTTCGGGATCCTTGGTGAGTTTGACGCCCGCGTTCATCTCCACGAGCGGCAGCACCTCGTTCTCGATGAACTCCGCATACAAGCCGGACATCGTGTCATACTCACGACCGCGCTCATGCCCCTGCGCATCGCCACCGCCGCTGGAGATCAAGATAGCGACCTGCACCGGCAAACGCTTCTGGGCGATGAGATTGTCGAGGATGCGCGGCAGCGTCATGTCCGGCTTTCCGCGCGCTCCGTCATGTCCCACGATGAACGGAGCCTCTGTGCCCGCGACGTATTGCGCAGGCACATACACCGTCACGAAGCGCTGGTAATCGATGGGATGCGTCTCCACGATCAGCGTCTTCGGATTATTCGGGTCCACCGTGCCGAAAACATCACGCGCGATGCCGGGATTGAAGAGTTTGCAGTCCTTCGACTCCATCACGAACTGCTTCACCACGCCCTGCGGCACACCTTCGACCACCTTCGCTTCCGGCGGAGCGACATAGTCCGGCCCGATGACGAAATCCCCGTCCTCATTCACCGGCGCATTCACACCCGGCTTGCCATCCAACCGCGTGAACTTCGGTGCGCTGGGCGCATCAAATGGCCTCGTGGGCGGCTGCGGACGATCTGGTTTCTTTTCCTTGGCCTTCTGGGCGAAGGCTGGGAGTGCGAGGGCGGTGAGAGCGAGGAGGAGATGAAGAGAGCGCATAAATTGAAATGGGATGGCTGAATGGAACTCACTTCACTTCGGTGACCTCGACGACATCGAGCTGGATGAACTGCCCGTTGAAGGGCTTCGGCGCGGGAGCCACGTCGGGCACGACGAGCTTGGCGAAGTTCGTGATCATGTGGCCATTCTGGCCATTGCCGTGGAGGGTGAGGGTGGCACCGCCGTCGATCTCGACGGTGGCGGTGTAGTCGATGGTGAAGATGCGGTGGCCGACCTTGTCGTCGCGATTGAAGAAAAAGTGCTGGGCAGGCGAGGACACGCTGAGCTGGTAAATGTTGTAGGTCTTGTTGTTTGGCACGCCGCCGATGTAGAAGCGCTCGCCGACCTGCTGGCCGTCCTTATACATCATTGGCTCCACCACGCCGCGCACGCGCAGGGCCACTTTGTAGCGCTTGCCAGCCTCACCGCCGAAAGTCTTCACGTCGGTGAACTTGTCGTTCGTCTTCGGGTCATCCGTCATGCGGGCGGAGATGCCATCCGCGCCGGGCTTGGGATTCTCCGGCATGGGATCGCGGCAGGGAAACTCGAAACGGTAGCCATCCAAAGCGGCGGCGACTTTCTTCAAGTCATCGGCGGCGAAAGAGTGGGCGGTGAACAGGATAGCCGTGAGGCAGAGGGTAAATTGGAGGCGGTTCATGAGGTGGATGGAGGTGACGACTACTTATTCTTTTGCGAAGGGCACGCACTTTCAAGATGCGAATACAGCCGGCTCGGCTCCGAAATTGCCAGGTCGCGTTTGAGCATCTGGAAGAACTGAATGAGGCGGTCAGCTTTGGATTTGAGGATTTTGTCGGTTTTAAGTTTTTCGAAAAAGGGCTGATCACCACGTCCTTCATCAGCGACGTGCGCGGTCATGAGTCGGGCGTAGAGCGTGGCGCGGTCGTCGGTGGCGATGTTCATGCCGTAGGGTTCAGCAAAGCCCTGCCACTTCGTGTTGTCTTTGTAGAACCGCAGTCCACTGGGGCCGCTGGCAGCGCCCGGGCTGCCGATTTTGTAGCGGAAGCCCTCTTGGTTGAGGCTGTCCCAATGGGTGCCGTAGATCGGTCCGCCTTCTTTGGAGAACTCGCGGTCCATCAGGTGCAGCACCTCGTGGTGAATGGTGCGGCGGAGGAAGTCCATGGACTTGACCACTGCGGGATCAAAGGTGCGGAGGCCATAGGCAAAAGAGGCCTGGGGCAGCCAGCTTATGCCTTGTCCTGCGACACCCGCGCCGCGAAAATTGAAGGTGTCCAGCATGTAGAGGTTCTTCACATGGAGTCGCTCGGTGATCTGCGCAGGATAGATCTCCAACTGCTCACGACACATGCGCATGAACGCTTTGAACTCAGTGAGCTTCTTGTCGGTGAAATAGGAGTATTCCAGCCGCACCTTCACTGGCATGGGTGGTGCGGGCGACCCAGGTTCCCAGAGCACTTTGAAGCCCCATTGCTTCTCCAGCTTGCGGATGTCGCTTTGGATCTCGGGATCGGCTTTGATCCTGTCATGGCTGTGAGTGTCCGTGAGGTCGTTGAGACAAATGGTGCGCTGATGCTCGGGAATGGTGGCAAGCCCGGACCAGAAAGCTTCATTGAACTGCTGATCGAGCGACGTCATCCAAGCCTTCACCATGTCGATGCGCTGCTTCAGCTTGGGGTCAGTTTTGGCGAGCGTGAGCAGTTCGTTGAACTCCCAGGCATCCCACAGCACCTGGTAGAGTCCCTCTCGAGCGTTGCTTGCCTTGGTGAGTCGTTTGGCGCTCTCGGTTTCGAGCATCGAGTCATCGGACTCCAGTGTTTTCCATTGTGCTAGGGCGAGCGGTGAATCGGGCGACTTTATGTCCGCAAGCAAATGGTTGCCCAGTGTGCGGTGGATGTAACCACGGCCAAGGACTTCAAGTGAAGGAGTCACCGTCGTCGGCACGGTCACCAGGATCGCATCAGTGGTTCTGTCGTTAATGAAGGTCGGCGAATAAGTCGCCGCAGCACCTTTGGCGGACCTGGAGGTGTAGGCGTTCGCTAAGACGAGATTTTTGGGACCGTGCTTCTGGATGAATCCAGCCGGATAGCGTTTCAATTCAGCTTCTACCCAAGTGAGGATCTGTAGCGCATGGTCGAGATGCTCTGGCTTCACCGCGGTCACGACTTGATTCTTGGCAAACACCGGATCATCGACCTCTGCGAGCTTCACGGAGAGCCCGAAGCCGGTTTGGAATCGCTGGGCGACCTCGATGAATTTGGGCTCACGTTCGATCGCCTCGAGAGCAAAAGCTGAAGAGATGAGCATCAGCGCTGCGGCGAGGATGAGGAACGTGTGAAAGCGGAGCATGAGGAGGTAAACGTAACGCCCTCTGGAAGTCATGCGATGTCTTCCTTCGGCAACTGAGCGCATTCATGCGGTGAAAACACGGTGAAATCAGCGTGCAGATGGTTTCCGTCCATCTACGCGAAGAGGCCCAAATTCCAGATTGCCTGCGAGGCCTCCGCGCACAGACTGAAATCACATGGAAGACCACGATATCATCATCCTCACCGACGAACGCTACGAGACGCCTGACGAGTCAAACTGGTATCAGGCGCGATTGCTCGGCGAGGAGCGGCTCTTGATGGCAGGGCTGGAGGCGCGAGGGCTGCGGACAGCGCGGGTGGCTTGGTCGAATCCTGATTTTGACTGGAATAGCGCTCGTGCGGCGGTGTTTCGCTCGACGTGGGATTACTTTGAGCGGTTCGCGGAGTTTTCAGCCTGGATGGAGCGTGTTGCAGACTCGATACCGCTTTTCAATGCACCAGAGCTGGTGCGCTGGAATATGGACAAGCACTACCTGCGCGACCTCGCGGAACGTGGGGTGAATGTGCCGATGACGCGGTTCATCGAGCGCGGGGAGACAACCACGCTGAGCGAGGTGATGCAGGCGAATGGATTGAACGAGGCGATTTTGAAGCCGTCAGTCTCGGGCGCGGCACGGCACACCTATCGGCTGAACGCCACAAACCTGGAGGCACATGAGTCGGTGTTGCGAGATCTGCTGCGCGATGAAGCAATGATGGTCCAACCGTTTCTCGGCAGCGTGCTCACGCAGGGGGAACTGTCGCTGATGGTGATTGGTGGTCGTTGCACTCACGCCGTGCGAAAGATCGCCAAGCCGGGTGACTTCCGCGTGCAGGATGATCACGGCGGCACTGTGCGCCCTCATACTCCGATGGCGGACGAGATTGCCATTGCGGAGGCGGCTGTTGCTGCTTGTCCAAAAGTGCCGCTCTATGCCCGCGTGGATGCGGTGTGGGATGATGCAGGAGAGCTTACCCTGATGGAGCTAGAACTCGTGGAACCCGAGCTGTTCTTCCGTTTCCATCCGCCTGCTGCAGATGCGATGGCGGCGGCCATCGCGGAACGGCTGTGAGCCTTTATAGTGCGATCCATGACGATTGCCAACCAAGGACTCACTTCCCGCCCTTGATGAACTCCTCGCGGGAGAGAAAGCCGTCCTTGTCCTTATCGAACTTGGTGAAGCGCTCCTTCGCCTCATCGCCGTTGGATTGCCGGGCGAGATACTCGTCGAGCGTGAGCTTGGCTTTGCCGGGGTAGAGGCGGTCGTAACGGACATCGCGAGGCTCGTCGGTGGAGGTGGTGGCGGGCTTGGTGGGTGATTTGCCTTTGCCTTTCGGTTTGGCGGCGGGATTGAGATCAGAGCCCACGGGCGGCAGGTGTTTGCCGAGGGTTTCGAGCAAAGCGGCGTGCTCGGGTTTGTCGGCGAGGCTGATGGTCTCGGTGGGGTCGGCTTGCTCGTCGTAGAGTTCGGTGGCGATGATTTTGGAGCCGTTGCGCTCACGCCAGAAGGTGGCGCGGTAGCGTTCGTTGCGGATGCTGTAGCCCATCACGGGGCCTTCCGGGGCACCGCGTGGATACTGGCTGATGGCAACATCGGTGGCGGGTGCGGCAGGGTTCTCGATGAAGGTTTTCAAGCTGCTACCGCCGAGGCCGTTCGGGATCGGCAGGCCGCAGACATCGGCGAGCGTGGGATAGACATCGACGAACTCGACGGGTGCCTCGCACTTCTGACCGGCGGTCTTCGATCTGGGCACGCTGATGAGCAGCGGCGCACGCGCGGCGGTCTCGAAGTTCGTGTGCTTGTGCCACAATCCGTGATCACCGAGCTGCCAACCGTGATCGCCCCAGAGCACGATGATGGTGTTGTCAGCCAGGCCCTCTTTGTCGAGCGCATCGAGCACTTTGCCGATCTGCGCATCGGTGTAGCTGATGCAGGCATAGTAGCCGTGGCGCAGCGTCTTGGCGAAGTCCGCAGGGATGGGATTCTCCTTCGGCACGCCGGGATAAGCGTGCAACTCGCTGTTGGTGTGTCCGGCGAACTCGGGGCTGCCAGCGGGCAGTTTATCCGTGGTGGGCACGGGGATCGTGTTTGGATCGTAGAGGTCCCAATACTTCTTCGGCGCGATGAAAGGCAGATGCGGCTTCAAAAAGCCCACGGCGAGGAAAAACGGCTCGCTCTTCGATTTCAGCGCTGCGAGACGCTTCACCGCTTCCACCGCTGTCGCACCATCGGGGAGCTGATCGTCCGTTTTTGGACTCACTTCATAAGCGGGGCCTTTTTTCGGACCTTTGCCGTTTTTACGAGCCGGACCGCCTTCTTGCGGTGCGCTGTATTCCTCTACGTTCACGTCATGACGCGTGACGATCTGTTTGGTCCAATCCATGGGATCGGTATCGACGGCACGGCCTTTCGGATACCAATGAGGTTTGTTCCATGAGCGACCATCTTCAAAGCCTGCGTGGTAGAGCTTGCTCAGTGCGGCGCAGTGATAGCCGTTGGCCTTGAAGTGCTGCGGCAAGGTGATGCAATCCGGCTGTGCCACGCGGAAGTGCGTCTCTAGGTCCCAGACCTTCGTCACATCGGGACGCAAGCCGGTCAGGATGGCGGTGCGTGACGGACTGCACACGGCCTGCTGGCAGTAGGCTTTGTTGAAAACGATGCCGCGAGCCGCGATGCGGTCGATGTTGGGTGTCTTGATGATCGTGTTGCCGTAGCAGCCGAGGTCTGGCCGCAGGTCATCGACGGCGATGAAGAGGACGTTGGGCTTCGTTGAGGCGTGCAGCGAGGTGAGCGGCGCGAGCATCAGGGCGACGAGGAGGGTGAGGGCGGATTTCATTGTGATTGAGATTGTTTTGACGAGGTTGGGGAATGCTTGGCGGAGGAACCGGCTTTCCCGTCTGGGAGTGCCTCCAGAGCACGTCGGTTATCGTCAGGTGCATCTGGTCGAGGTTGCAGCCGTAGTTCTTCCATTTCTTCTACTTGGCGTCCTTTCGCTTGCCTGCTTTGCGCATGGCTTTTTTGTCATCCTTGTTGGTGGGTGAGTCCGGCTCATTGTGCGTCGGCAGGAGTGCTTTGAACTTGGCCATGATTTCCTGGGATTCGGGATTGGCGGCCAGATTCTTGTGTTCCAGAGGGTCGGTGCTGTGGTCGTAGAGCTCCTCGGTGCCATTCGCTTTGCCTCCATACCAGGTATAGCGGTAACGGCCATCGGTGAGGGAATGGTTGCTGAACTGGTAGGTGGTCAGGGTGGGATGCTTCCACTCCATCTTCGGGTCCTTCAGCAAGGGCACAAAGCTGCGTCCCTCGTTCTCTGCATTCGGCGGGAGTCCACACAGCTCGACCAGCGTGGGATACATATCGAGCAGGTTGACGACACCATCACACTTGACGCTGGCAGTTGTCATGCCGGGCACGCGGACCATGAAAGGCACGCGGTCCGACTCTTCCCACAGATCGGTTTTGCCGTATTTCGTCTTCTCGCCGAGATGCCAGCCGTGGTCGCCCCAGAGCATAAGGATGGTGTTGTCGGCATGCTGACTCTTCTTCAATGCATCGAACAGCACACCCAGGCAGTGGTCCACGTAGCTGATGTTTGCCAGGTAGGCACGTTGCGCTTGCTTGTGCATGTTGGCTTTGTCGATCGCGTCAAACGAGCCAATCGAGGCCTTGAACAGGCGTTTTCCATTGGCGTCCACGATGTCATCGAGATCGTCGCGGAAGATTTCGACCGGCTTGATGCTTTCCAGCGGATAGAGGTCAAAAAACTGCTGGGGGACGAACCACGGCAGATGCGGTTTCGAAATGCCCAGAGCCATGAAGAACGGCTTGCCGTCGAAATCGCGCTTGAGCTGATCTGCCGCCCATTGGCAGGCGACATAGTCCTTCGTCTCTTCGACCGAGGCCTTGCAGGCTCCCCACTTTGTCACCTCCCTTTCCTCACCCTTCTCCTGGCCCTTCTCTTCACCTTTTTCGCCTGAAGCAGATGACGGGGATTCCTCCCAGAGCATGCCTTTGTTGCCACCTCCGCCTTCAGCGAACTCTTGGAACGCCCATTGCCCCTCATCCATCCCTTCAGACGTTGGGTGTTTGTGGAAGATCTTTCCCGTGGAAAGCGTGTGGTAGCCGTTCTTGGCGAAGTATTCGGGAAGGGTGAGGACATCCTTGGCTTTCGGGGCTTTCTTCAGGTCTTGAGTGTTACCGTAAATGCCCGTCGTCGAGGGCCGTTTGCCGGTCAGGATGGCTGAGCGGCTCGGGCAGCAGACCGTGGATGCGCAATAGGCTTTGTTCATCACCATCGCCTGCTCTTTGGCGAGCCGGTCAAGGTTGGGCGTGATCGCCTGCGAGTTGCCACCAAAGCACCCGATCCAATCGTTTAGGTCATCGACGGCGATGAAGAGGATGTTCGGTTTTGTGGCTGCTTCCAGCGAGGTGAGGGAGAGCAGGAAGGCGGTGAGGAGCGTTTTCATGAAATGGATGGCGAGGATAGGCAGAAGAATGGGGGCAGGAGAATGATGGGAAGGAGTCATGTGATTCCCCTGCCTACTTGCCTTGCTTCACAAACTCCTCTCGCGACAAGAAACCGTCCTTGTCGGAATCCCATTTGGTGAAGTTCTCGTCGGCAGAGGCGGCATCGGGCCGGTGGGTGATGAAGTAGTCGCGGGTGACTTTGCCGGTTTTGTCTTTGTCGAGTTTATCGAACTTCGTGCCACGCTCTTGCTCTTCAGCGGTCGGGGGCGGATTTTCGGACTTCTTCATGGGTTCCTCGCCCTTCTTTTTCTTGTCCTTGTTCGCATGACGACCGGTGCCGTCACCGCTATCGGGGATGCCGCCGGCGGGATTGAGTTTCGCCAGCACGGCGGAGAGTTTGGCGCGGGCAGGATGATCGCCGGTGACGAGTTTTTCGGCAAAGGGCGCCTCGCTCATGTCATAGAGTTCGTTCTTCTCGTTGAGCTTCCATTTCGCGTCTCGCACATACCACATGGCGGCGAGTTGATTGAAGACCCACTCGCGCGGGGTGCCCGCTTCGCCACGGAGATGAGGAGTGATGCTGTGACCATCAAAGATCGTGTCCTTGGGCAAAGTGCCGCCGGAGAGATCGGCGAAGGTGGTGAGGAAGTCGGAGGAGTCGATCAAGTCAGCGCTGACTTTGCCAGCGGGTGTTTTACCCGGCCAATTGGCGATCATGGGCACGAGGCCGCCGCATTCGAGCATGCTGCCTTTCATGCCGGAGAGGGCACGCCCGCCGATGGTGGACAGCGGGGTCTGGCCTTTGCCGGTGCCGTTGTCGCCCATGAAGATGATGAGTGTCTTCTCGCGGAGTTTCAGCGCCTCGAGTTCGGCCACGAGCTTGCCGACGAGTTTGTCCATGTAGAGGATGTTGTCGCCAAAGAGGTCCTTGCTGTCCGCTGTGCTGTCGGGCGTGGGCTGGATGTCGCCATGCACATGCACCAGGGAGTAGTAGAGGAAGAAAGGCTTGTCCTGACTGGCCTTGAGAAAGCGGATGGCACGCTCGTGCATGAGGTCCGGCATGTAATCCTTCGCGCCGAGTTCCTTCTCCTGGCCGTTCACGAGGTATTTCTCGAGCTTATCCGGCTTGCGGCTCCAGTAAACGCCGCTGCCGTTGAATCGCAGGTAGTCGTCAAAGCCCGCTTCATCCGGATCGCCCGGCAGTTGTCCCCATTTGCCGATGAAGGAGGTGTCATAGCCAGCGCTTTTGAAAACCCGCGCCAGTTGCAGCTCCTTGTTCGGCATCACCATGCAGGCATCTTGATTGCTCGATCCATTGCGGAAGGCATAGCGCCCCGTCATGATCATCGCGCGAGATGGCCCGCAAAGCGCCGCCGTGAAGCATTGCGTGAACCTCGTGCCTTCCGCCGCCAACTTGTCGAGCTGAGGTGTCTTGTAGTGATCCGAACCGTAGCAACCGACGTTTCCGATGCCGAGGTCGTCGGCGAGGATGAAGATGATGTTGGGCTTGGTCGCAGCGTGACTGGGGCCAGAAAGAACAACGAGAGCCAAGAGGCAGGTCAGCAGGGTTTGCATAAATTGAATGGGATGAAGTGGCTCAGTGGCGCTGACGGGCGTTTCACGAAGGCATTTTGAGAAAATAGGATGGCCGGAAGCAGCATGGCACAACTCAATGTTATCAGTGTGCTTCTGGCAATGGAGGATCGTTTCATGGCGCGGCGGTCTTCTTCATCACGACATTACCGGTCAGCACATTATCCGTGCCGTGGCCGGTCATGGGTGCGGCGGTGACATTGTCGCGGATGATGTTCACCTCGGCCGAGGGAGCGATTTCGAGTTTGCCATTCGAGTGCGTGTTACCGGTCCATATCCACTCGCTCGCATTCAACGTGATGGTTCCGGCCTGGCGCAGCAGATTCCCCCGCACCACCACCGCTCTCGAAACCATCGTGTTCGCGGGCACGGAGAGGATGTCGCCGTTGCAAAGGTTGTCCGCGAACAGAATGTCCTTCAGTGAGGTCTTCACGGGATTCCGCTTGTCACTGAAATCGATGTCCCCGTCAAACGTGTTGCCCGTGAAAACGATTCCTGCATAGGCGCAGGACAGCGCCTCGATCTGAGTCTGGAGACGAACCGTGCAACGTGACGCCTCATGCTGGTTCCGAAAAATGTTCCCTGTGACGACAACATCCGCAATCGTCGAGTGCAACGGCAGCGGCTCGGTGCGGAAGATGAGGCAGGAGTTGGCGGGATTTTTCTTCATATCCGGCATCGGCTCCACATGATTGCCGCTGACGCGGATGTGATGCGAACCCTCGCTGATGTTGATGCCCGTCCGGGTGAAATGGACGATGTTGTCCCGAATCTGCACGTTGCGGCTGCCAAAGATCACCTGCGGTCCATCCACTACATTGACGATGTGATTGTCCGCGATGAGACCGCCGTTGCATTCGGCCAGCTCGACGGCCTTGTTGCCGCAGGTTTCGATGTAGTTGTTATAGACCTGCCAGTTTTTGAACTGCGTGGCCATGCGGTCGGCATCGAAGTAACCGGTGCGTGTTTTTTCTTGATCGGCTGCCGCCGCCTTCGCTTCCTTAGCAGGGATGACATGCTTGGCAAAATACATCGAAGTAGCAGGTTTGGTGCAGCCCACCGCCTGCTTGGCATCATAGATCCAGCAATGGCGGACGGTGATGTTGTCGCAGGACAATAAGAGCGATTCCTCCTCATCCAAACGCGCATTGAAACCCATGATGGAGCCGCCGCCGATGGCTTTGTCATGGCCGGTGTAGCGCAGGTGTTCGATGACCACATTGTGTGCTGGAACCACAGTCGTGCCGATGCGTACCGGGAAGTAGCGCAGATCATTGGGCGGCGTTTTCGGGTCCAGATAAATGTGCGTCGCATATCCCTGGCCGCGTAGCGTCACGCCACTTTTAATGACCACGGTTTCGTCATCGGCATGACGCGAAAGTTTGAAGTCTCCCAAGCCGAGGAGCACCACGCCACCGCCAGCGGACGCGACCTGATCAATCGCCCGTTGAAGGACCTCGTCAGCGATGACCTCCGGCCCTGGAGCCGTAACCCGCACTTCAAACCCGTCCGCAGCATGCGCCGTGTCTTTGCCTGGGGCCGCCGGACCAGACGCCGGCGCCTGACCGACGGTGAGTGAAAGGAAGGCCGTGAGGATGCGGGCTTGTTTCATGATTTCGTTGGCGTTCAGATCGTTGAGGAACTGATTCCAATGCCGCGTCACCGCCATCTGGAGCTTGGCTTTGAAGTCCGCCGATAAAAGCGAATCGGCGACATGCCGCGCGGACAAAAGAGGGGCGATAAAAGCGAACGCGAATCTCATGGCTTGGGTGCTTCTGGAGTTTCGGGAGTGGTGGGCTGGCGTTTCTTGGCTCTTTCCATGTCACGTGCTTTCTTCTTTTCTTCCTTGGTCATCTTCTTCGGCTTCTTCTCCATCTGCGGAGCCATGTCGTAGCGCTTCTCACCCGCTTTCACCGGCTTCGCCATCTCCGCGAGCCAGGCATCGTGCAGTTTCGTCAGTTCGGCGACCTTCTCAGGCATCTGCTTGGCGAGGTCGTTGGCTTCCGACACATCCTTGCTCAGATCAAAGAGGCCCAGCTTGTCCTTCTCGCCCACGAGCTTCCAATCGCCGGAACGCACCGCCCACCAACCTTCGTCACTGCCGGAACACCAGAAGAAGTCACGCGATGGAGGCTGGGTTTCGCCTTTGAGCAGCGGCAGCAGATTGATGCCATCCAAAGTGGCTTCGGCTTTAGCCGAATCTCCGGCGGCCGCGAGCGCCGTGGGCAAAATATCCAGCGCTGACACCGGCGAGTGCCATTCGCCCGGTTTGAGCTGCGCAGGCCAGCAGATGAGAAACGGCACGCGAACGCCGCCTTCGTAGTCGGTGTGCTTGCCACCGCGCAGCGGCGTGTTGTCGGCGCTTTGCGCCAGCGGACCGCCGTTGTCGCTGATGAAGAAGAGGAGCGTATTTTCCCACACGCCGCCGTCCATGAGCGCCGCCATGACTTTGCCGATCGCATCGTCCATGCGCTTGCCCATCGCGAGGCGGGCATCGCGGTCTTTGTTGCCGGTGTTGAACTTCGCGATCTCATCCTCCGGTGCCTGCAACGGCGCATGAACGGCATTGAAGGCCAGATACGCGAAAAACGGCCCCGCCTTGTGCTTCGTGATGAAAGCCGCCGTCTCCTCGCCGAGTCGATCCGTGAGGTAACCGGTCTCCTTCACCACCTCCGTGCCGCGATAGATCGGATCATTCGGGTCATCGAGCTTGAAGTAGTCATGCGCCCCGCGACCGAGAAAGCCGAACACCTCATCAAACCCGCGCAGCGCCGGACTCCAGGCCAAATCCGGCCCCATGTGCCATTTACCAAACTGCCCCGTCGCATAGCCCGCAGGCTTCAAATACTGCGGAAAGAGTTTTTCATTCATCGGCACTCCGCTCCCTGCCTCGCCGCCCGTGTAGAGCCCCAACCGCTGCTGATAGCGCCCCAGCATCAGCCCCGCCCGCGTCGGCGAGCACACATGCCCCGTCACATAACCCTGCCGACAAATCACCCCCGCTTTGGCCAGCGAATCGAGATTCGGCGTCACGATTTCCTTCGGATGCTGCGGATTGAAAGCCACATCCGCATACCCGAGGTCATCCGCGACGATGACGACGATGTTGGGCTTTGTGTCTGCAAAGAGTGAAGCGCTGAGGGCGACGAATAAAGCAAGAAGTCTCATGGTCGCGCTGAAACGGCAGGCTTTGGCGGAACTTCACAAGAAAGCATTCATGCCCTCGCGCACATCGGTGATGCCTGGCACATGCACGCATTCGAAAAGCTGTCCCGTGCATGCTGCATCACGCACGGCGTCGGAGAGGGTTTTCAACGCGGGTTTGCCCTCCACGGGCGGGGGCGCGGACACGGTGGCTACCGAAGGCTGCCTCAAATGGTTCCTTTCCCATAGGGAGAGGGCGTTCCTTTGCCGCCTCGAATCACAAAGACGTTGGGCCGGGAAAAGTCGGCCACGGAACTGAACCGGAGGGTCCGGTCGAAAATGAGGTGAAGACGGATCTCATGCCACCCGGCGAGAGCCGCAAACGTGTTCCATGTTTCGTCCCGTTGCCGGATGTATTTCTCTTTGTTGCCCATATCTCCCGCGTCCGCGATGCGGAGGATCAGGTCCTTCGCGCCAAGCGTTGTCATCTTGTCAACGATCTGGCCGAACAGCTTCATGCCCGATTCATAATTGGGTATGTGGGGATAAAAAGCGATGTGGTCGAAGTGCATCTGATCCGGCCGCATATCCACGACCGCGTTTAGGTTCATGCCCGCAAGGGCCACGGCATCGTCGCTGAGGGCGATGGCCGTCTTCGCCAGGAGATACGTCGAGTCGATCTTGATGTGTTTGAAGTTGGCCAGTGCGGTCCGATGTCCGCCGACCACGTCTTTGAGACAGTAGAGGTTCGGGCCGACGTCGCAGACATCATCGCGCAAGTCGGCGGCGGCGGCGAGAGAGCCGCCAAGCCCGGTCGTGACCCGCTTTCCGCGGAGGGCTTGAACTTCCTTACCTTGGGAAAAATGGCGCAGATCGCAGTAAAGATCTTCTTCGCTGTGGTAATGGAGATCGAGGATGTTCAAGTCGGCCTTGGCATCGAACGCATGCCCTGCCTGGGGCAGCCGATTCACCGCAGAAGGAACCAGCAGGCGCACGCCCGCGCGACCGCTCGATGCTAGCAACTCCGGCGTGGGTGCGCCCAGAACCAGGTTCTTTGGTGCCCGTTTCAGCAGCGATAGCTTGGATAAGACATCAGCCGCCTTCTTGCCGTCAATCCCCGTGCCGTCCACCACGACGCGCACGCCGCGCCGATCCAGCCAATGCGCCTGCTCCACGACCCAGTTGTCGTCCAACGACAGGAAAGCATCAGCGTCCACCTTGATCCCATCGAACCATTCGAAAAACGACGGCATTGCCTGAAGATAGCGGCGGATCTGTTCCAGCCCGGTCACCGCGAGCACTCGATTGGCAGGGCGGTTGGAGCATCGGATGGCGGGAAGTTCTTTGACGCCGCTCTCCTGCACGCGAATCCGGAACAAGCGGACATCGCGCCCCTCAATGTGCGAGGCGTCGGACAGGCCGTAGTCCAGGGGAAGGCGGGGAGAGTTTCGCAAACCGGCCGGGGCGTAGGCAGCGCCTCCCGCAGCCGTTTTCAACTCGGCTTTGCCATCATCGAGCAGGACCTCTTCCATCGATTTGATGGTGCCGATGTGCGAAGTGATGTGGAAGGGTTCGCTGTTCAACTTGTCATTGAAAAGGCCCAAGACGTATTCGCCACTGCGCGGCCGGGTCACGACATAATGCAGGGTCTTGTTGTCCACGGTGAACAAAGTCTGCCTGGCCGCCTCGTCGGCGAGGAGCTGCGTCGCGTGCTGCAACAAGGTGTGGGGCAGGTCTTTGACCATCTCGTTGGGTTGCCACCGCGCGGCGTCGGGGGAGAGGTGTTGGGTCTGGTTGAGACCATAGTCGCTGAGAACCAGCACCAGCTCCCCCAGACACTCGACGATCAGAGGCTTTCCCCCGACACTGCCAAGAACTCGGAGGCCCAGTGCCTTCGCATCCAAATCCTCACGGAGCATCTCCAGCGAAAAGTCCGCTGATTCGGAGATAGTGCGAGTGCCGCAGGTGATGACCGACCCCCGAGCCACGGTGGTTGGCGGCTGGTCGGCAAACCATTCGGGGAACACGCGGCGCGCCACGGCACCAAACAAGACGACTCGTCCTCGGTTGGTGTTGAGGTGCCACAGCACTTTGTCCCGGACCACAGAAGGCGACTCCGGCGGCACGCCGCCCCAGACCAGCAATCCGTATCTGGCGAGCACCTCTTTTCGAGCGTCACTCAGGATGAAATCAACGCTGTTACCAAAGGGAGTCGGAACGAGGGCGAAGTCTTCCCCCATGCTCTTTTCATAAACCATCTCTGATTGTAGATAGTGTGGATAGAACAAATCCACGAGTCCATGCATCTGGTAATCCCCCGGCGCATAAGGGGAGTCTCCGACGATCTTGAAATCAATGCCGCCGTTTCGTTGGATTTCCGGTGGCCGCCAGGCATTGGCGAATTCGCTGAGGATAGCCATCGGCGTCTGGACGGGGCCGGTCGGACCGAAGCTGGAGATGATCCCCGCTGCCTTGGCCGTGAACGCGCCTAGGGGAGAAGGGATTTTTTGAGTTGGCGACACTTTGATAAACTCCCCTGTCTCCCACTGAAAGAAGCGGACACCGTTCAGCCAGGACAAATAGAGTATCTGCCGGTTGAGAGCATAGCTTTTCCCATAATTTGGACCCAATCTGAAGGGCGGTATGATGTAGTGGGCCGGCTCTCGGTTCGACACAACTGCCTCGGCGTTCTTCAACTCGAGGTTGAGTTGACCTGAAAACTGGACGCCAAAGGGATGGGGATACTGCCGGGAGGCAGATCGCCCGGCCACCAGATTGAGCACGAGGCTCTCGCGGCTCCGATAGAACAGTTGGTTGGCGCTCATGCTCATGGCGCGTTGCTGCGCCACGTAATGAATGCCCCAGCCGCTATTGTGTTCCTGCATCATATACGGAACTGACGAGCGTTTGAGATTGGACTCGATGAAGTCGAAATACGCCGAGGGAAACACCTTTTCCCCAGGTCCTGCCGGAAGCCGGCCGTAGTAATCGCTGAAGAATCGGGCAAAACCTTCATCGATCTCAGCAACCTGGCCCCCGCCAAAGATGAGATTGCGATGCGGTTTGAGGAAGGAATCAAGCTTCGTCCGGTCATGGGAAATAGCTCGTTCGCCATTTTCTTCGACCCGGTTGATCTTTCCGATCTTTGCGAATTGAATCACAGGGATCATGGGCGCATCCAGAATGGCATCTGTGTTAGCTCTCGGCGGCGTTTCATCGAAGGAACGATCCGCAAGCGTATAGAACGTGTAAGGGATCCTCAGCGAGTGTCGGTGCGCCGGATAATTGGACGGGTATTTGGTAAGCAACCGGGTCTGGTCGCCAAAAAAAGACCACTTGAACTGTGGAGCGCCGGACCACGCGTTTTCAGGATCGTCATCCACGTCGCTGCGAGAAGACAACACTGGAATCCCGTTCGCCCCCGTTTGGCTGGGCGCAGAATCGGCTTGGCCGGCACTGATGGAAATTCCATGAAACCACAGCCCTGCGCCCATCGCGCTGGACACTTTGATGAAATCGCGTCTGGGTATTCTACTCATGATTTTCGCTCTAAACTCGGAACTCTGACGGGCACAAGTAGCTCCTCGCGGTGAAGGTGAACGGCAAAAGTCGATTGGGAGTGTAAGGGGACGTCCTTCATGGTCGGCTCCGTCCCCGTGCAATGTCTGCCTTTAGCACCACGAAGAGTTCTTCCGCCTTGCCGGGCTCCTGCACGAAGAGATTCGTGGCCTCGCCGGGATCGGTGCGGAGGTTGTAGAGCTGGAATTTGCTATTCGGGCCTTTGCCGGTGGTCTCGACGATGTGGTCCGGGGTGATGGTGCCGTCTTGCGCGACATAGACGTCTGAGGGCAGGATGAGTTTCCAATCGCCCTCGCGGATGGCGAGCGTGTAGGAGCCGTAGTTCACATGCACCATGCCGTGGCGGATGGGCTTCGCGGGCTTCTCGCCAAGCAGCAGCGGGGAGATGTCGAAACTGTCCTCACCGGCATCGCTCGGGAGCTTTTCGCCGATCAAGGAAGCCGCCGTGGCCAGCATGTCGGCGAAACAGATCAACTCGCCACACGAACTGCCCGCCTGGATCTTGCCCGGCCAACTCGCGATGAAGGGCATGTGGTGTCCGGCTTCGGTGAGGGCGCCTTTCATGCCGTTCCATGGACCGGCGGCGCGGTGGCCGAACTTCTCGATGTCCTGTGCATACCAGACCGGGCCGTTGTCGCTGGAGAAAATAACGAGCGTGTTGTCCTTCAGCTTCAACTTCTCCAAAGTCGCCATCACCTGGCCGATCATCGCGTCCACGTTCATCACATAGTCGCCGTATTGACCCGCGCTGCTCTTGCCTGTGAACTCGCCCGCCGTCGCCCACGGCGCATGAGGTGCGGGGATGGCGTAGTAGAGGAAAAATGGGGCGCTCTTCTTGGTGGGTGGTTCTGGGTTCTGGGTTTGCTTTTCGAGCCATGCATCCGCCTTGCTGGCGATGGTGGAAAGGTAGCCCTCGAACTTCCAATCCGGTGAGGCCAAGCCTTTGCGCCAGTGCGCTCCCTGCGTCTGCGGATTCGTCACGTCTTCGCCAGGATGATCCTCGATGGTCTCGGTCGGCGCGCCGACGAAGCGTTTGTTTTCGATCCACGCATAGGGCGCTTGTTCTGGCGCATCGAAGCCGAAGTAATAATCAAAGCCAAAGTCCAGCGGCGTCATCTTCAGCGTGCCATCCGCCTCGGCCTTCGTTGACATGCCCTGATGCCACTTGCCCACGCAGGCCGTCGCGTAACCCTGCCGCTTCATCAGCGTCGCGAGATTCAGCCGAGCCGGCTCATGCTGAAGCTGCGGCTGCGGAAAGTGCTTCTTTTCCAGGGCGCTCAAGTCGCCCTTCTTCGTCCGCTTCGCCGAAGCCGAGCTCCAATTGCGATACGGCATCCGCCCGCTCAGCAAGCTATACCGGCTCGGCACGCAGATGGACCCTCCCGCATGAGTGTCGGTAAAACGCATCCCTTCAGCGGCCAGCCTGTCGATGTGTGGCGTCGCGATCTTCGATTCGGGATTGAAGCAGCGCGGATCGCCATAGCCCATGTCATCGACGAGGATGAGGAGGATGTTGGGCGGAGCCGAGAATGACGACTGAACCATGCAGAACGTCGCAAGCAGGAGCGTGAGGCGTTTCATGGCTTCGCGACGATTGGTGGAAGCTTTTGCAGCTGGGCCGTGAGTTCCGCGACGACATCGGCATGCTGCGCGGAGACATCGTGAAGCTCCTCGGGGTCGGTTTCGTGGTCGTAGAGTTCGGTCGGACCATCGCTCCAGCGGGTGAAGCGCCAGCGGGCGGTGCGGATGCTTTGGCCGTAAAGTTTGTCGCCACGCGTGACGAGCGTGAAGGCGGCGTCTTTGATGCTGGCGGTGGGATCGGCCAAAACTGGGCGCAAACTGGCTCCCGCTGCTGTGTGCGGCATTTTCAGGCCGCAGAAATCGGCGACGGTCGGATACACATCGACGAACTCAGCCAACGAACGCGTCGTCTGGCCGCCTTTCATGTCAGGAGCCGCGATGATGAGCGGCGCACGGCAACTGCGCTCGAACAGCGTGTTTTTGTTCCACCACTGCCGCTCGCCCGTGTGGTAGCCGTGATCGCCGACGAAGATGACGATGGTCTTTTCCCAAAGCTTGCCCTTGTCGAGCGCATCGAGCACACGACCGAGCTGCGCATCCATGAAGCTGGTGCCTGCAAAGTAAGCGCGGAACAACTCCCGCCACTCCTGCTCGGTGAATTTGCCAAAGGCGGTGCCGTAGTCGCCAAAGCCCACGCTGTCTTTGCGCACAGCCGTCATGCCAGCGGGATCGCTCCAGGGCTTCAGCGAGTCCGCAGGATAGAGATCGAAGTATTTCTTCGGCGCGATGAAGGGATCATGCGGCTTCATAAAGCCGCAGCCGATGAACCACGGTGTGTCGCCGAGCTTCTCGATCATCGCCACCGTGGCGGTGGCGATCTGACCATCGGGCTGATCGTCATCCGTGCCATCCGCCGCGCCCCACTGGCACCATTTCAGCGCCCCACCGGTCACATCACGGCCCTCGATCATCTTGCGGCCTGCTTTCGTCGCTTCAAAGGCCTGCGCCGTGTGCCAGGAGCGCCCCGAATCCATCCACCGCTGCTTCGCTTCCACATTCTTACCACCGCCAAGATGGAAGAGCTTTCCAAACGCGTGCGACTGCCAACCGGCGTCTTTGCAGAGTTGCGGCAGCGTCACGACATCCGGCATCTTTTGCCGCAAAGGAATGTCATTGCCCACAATGCCCGTCTGCTCCGCCCGCAGGCCGACCATCAGGCTGCTGCGGCTCGGATTGCACACCGGATACTGCACATACGCCCGCTCAAACGTCGTGCCGCGAGCCCGCAACCGGTCGAGGTTCGGCGTCTTCACGACGTCCTTCGTGAACGCCCCGCCAAAGTCCCGCAAATCATCCGCCATGATGAGCAAGACGTTGGGCTTGGAAGCCGCGAAGAGCGAAGAGCAAAGGGCGAAGAGAATGACGAGACAACGCATGACGGCGCGGTGAACGACCAGACACGAGCTTTCTCACGGCTACTTTTTCATCTTCTGCCGCTTCACCCTCTCCTGACGTGCTTTCACTGCCCCGGAACTCCCATACTCATCCGAGAACAAGAAGAGTACCTTCGGCTTTTTTAGCCGCGAATTAGAATCAGTCGCTTCATGACTTGGGTTTATAACACCCCACGGCGAACGAGTGACTCCTCCATGGCGCGGTCGAGGAGGAGGACGGCGAGGGTTTGGGTGGCGTCGTCGAGGTGCTGGGTGGCGGCTTTGAGGGCTTTGGCGTCGTGATCGGTGCTGTCGAGGAGCTGGCGGACTTCGGCGGCATGCTGACGAACGGTTTGGGCTTCTTCGGCGGTGATGGCATCGCCGAGCTGGGTGAGAGCAGCTTCGACGGCGGGGAGGAGTTCCTCGGCTTTGAGCTTGGCTTCGGTCCAGATGCGCTCGTTCATGTCGTCGAAGGCAAATTCGACGCTTTCGGAGATCATCTGCTCCACGCGTTCATCGGCGACGTCGATGGCGGTGCCACGGATTTCGAGGGTGGTGTCGGTATTCGTGGCGGTATCGCGGGCGAGAACGTGGAGGATGCCATCGGCATCGAGGCTGAACTGGACGCCGATGCGGGCGCTGCCTTTGGGGCCGGGAGGAAAGGGAACTTCGATGCGGCCGAGTTCCCAGTTGTCTTTGGCGAGTTCACGCTCGCCCTGGAGAATGCGGATGAGCATGGCGTCCTGATTGGCGACGGCATTGGTGAACATCTCACCCGCTTTGGCAGGGATGGTGGTATTGCGCGGGATGATGATGTTCATGAGGCCGCCGAAGGTCTCGATGCCGAGAGAAAGCGGTGTGACATCGAGGAGCAGGACCTGGCGCAGGCTTCCGGCGAGGATGCCAGCCTGAATGGTGGCTCCGAGAGCGATGGCTTCATCGGGGTTTTGCGTGGTGTTGGGCTCTTTGCCGAAGAGTTCGGCCACAAACTGCCGCACAAGCGGCATGCGTATGCTGCCACCAACGAGGATGATCTCATCGAGATCGCCAGTTTTGATGCCTGCATCACTCAAAGCACGCAGGCAATGGATGCGGGTGCGGTCGAGCCAGGGTTTGGCGAGTTTGTCGAGATCTGCCCGGCTGATGCTGATGCTCTCAAAGGTGGCCTCTTCTTCGGCGGAGAGATGTTTTTTGATGGCTTCGGCGGCTTCGAGGAAGCGGATGTGACCTTCGGGCTGATGGAGCTTTTGAGCGATGAACTGAGCGAGCGAACGATCGAGGTCATCGCCACCGAGTTGGGTGTCACCGGCGGTGGCGAGCACCTGGAAGACGCCGTCACGCATTTCGAGAACGCTGATGTCGAAGGTGCCGCCGCCCAGATCATAGACGGCGACTTTTTGATGCTCGTCGAGCTTGTCGAGGCCGTAGGCGAGTGCGGCGGCGGTGGGTTCGCTGAGGATGCGTTCGACGGTGAGGCCGGCGAGCTCTCCTGCTTTCTTCGTGGCGGCACGCTGGGCGTCATTGAAGAAGGCGGGGACGGTGATGACGGCGCGGCTCACGGGCTGCTCGAGGGCGCGTCCGGCCTGGGATTTGAGGTGACGCAGGATTTCGGCGGAGACTTCAATGGGCGTGACGCCGAGTTCTTTGAGGTCGTAATGTGGCTGCCAGCCGCTTTCGCCTCCACGACGGCCGATGAGTCGTTTCACCGAGGTGATCGTGCGCCGTGGATGACGTGCCCGCTGGAACAATGCCGCCGCGCCGACGCTGATGGAGCCGTCGTCCGCATAACAAACCGCGCTGGGGGTGCTGCGACTGCCGTTTTCATCGGCGAGCAGGATGGGGAAGCCGCTATCGACAACGCCGACGAGCGAGTTCGTCGTGCCGAGATCGATGCCGAGGATGGGGGAGGTTTCAGGTTTCAAGTTTCAGGCCGGGGTACTTTGGCAGGCACCTTGGGCCGGAAGGAGGAACTGAAAAGGGGGAAGGACGAGAAGTGACTGAAGTGACCTCGTCGAGGTGCCCTTACTCCGGCACGATGATCTGGTCCTCGGGCTGGAGCTTCATGTCCTTGGAAGGATCCGAAGAGATGTCCTTGAGGTTGACCTCGTAGGTTTGGCCGCCGCGGATGAGCTTGGTTTTGCTGGGCTTGGCGAAGGGGCTGAAGCCACCGGCGGCTGAGATGGCCTTGAGCATCGTCATGCCGTTGGTGTAGGCGACAGTGCCGTTTCCTTTGATGCCGCCCACAACGTAAACTAGGCGGGTGGTGGCGGCATCGCCGGCATCGATGGAGACGGTGACGGTGGGGCGGGTGTAGATATCCTGCGTGACGTAGGTCTGCTCAATGCTGCGCTGGAGGGTGGAGGGCTTCACGCCCTGGGCGCGGACTTCGCGAATGTAGGGAAGGTTGATGGTGCCGTTGTCAGCCACGGTATAGACCTTGCTGATCTGGGCGATTTCATTGTCCGGAACTCCAGCGATGGTGATGGTAACGCGGTCACCGGTTTTGAGAGCAAGCTCGCCATTCTGCGCAGGTGCGTAGATCGTGCCGAGTAGAAAGGCGACGAAGAGGATGTGCGGTGTTTTCATGGTGTGGTGAGGGTTTGAAGGTCAAAAGACATCGCCACCCTGCTGGGTCGGCTGCTGCATGGGAGCGGCGGCATCGGCGACGGCGGCCTGTTTGCGCTTTTTGCGGCGGGAGGGCTTGGCATCGCCGGAGACGGGGTTGTTTGGCGAGTAGTAGGTGTAGTAGCTGGTGTAGTAGGAGTACTGGGCGTCGCTGGCGAGATCGACGTTGTTGAGGACGACGCCGATGACCTTGCCGCCGACGTTTTCGACGGTCTGCTTCACGCGGAGGAGCATGTGACGTGGCAGTTTGCGATGCTGGACGACGATCATGGTGAGGTCGGCTTCATTGGCGAGCACGGAGGCATCGCTGACGCCGAGGATGGGCGGGGAGTCGATGAGGACGAGATCGAAGCGGCTCTTCACATCGGCGATGAGATCGACCATGCGCTGTGAATTGAGAATGCCGGCACTGTCGGCTGGCAGGAGGCCGCTGGGGAGGAAGTAGAGGTTTTCGACCGGGGTACGAACGACGACGTCTTCAAGGCGGATGTTTTGCGTGAGGTAGTTCGAAAGACCGTGCGTGTGGCTGACATCGAAGTGGCGATGCAAGCTGGGACGGCGGAGATCGGCATCGATGAGAAGGACGTTGTAGCCGCCCTGAGCGCAGATGTAGGCGAGGTTCGCCATGGTGGTGGACTTGCCTTCGCCTGCTCCACCGCTGACGACGGTGAGGCAGTTCGCATCGGGGGTTTTACGGTGGAATTCGATGTTGGTACGCAGGATGCGATAGGCCTCGGCATCGGGATTGAAGCCGCTGCTGCGATGCAGGATGCCGACGCCCTTTGGCACGACGGCGAGGACTGGGACACCGAGGAATTTCTCGACGTCGTCGAGGCTCTTTACGCTGGTGTCCATGTATTCGAGAAAGAAGGCTAGGCCGACGCCGAACATGAGGCCGAGTACGCCGCCAAGTGCGAGATTGAGCGGGATATTCGGCTTAGCGGGACGAGATTCCGGCTCGGCAGTGGCGTAAACAGTGGCGGGGAATTTGATGAGCTTCAGACCCGCTTCTTCATCGAAGTAACGCTGGCGCATCTGAATGAGCGTGGCCTCGATGAGGGCGACTTCATCCTTGGCGCTTTTGTATTCTTTATAGAGAGCACTCATGTTCATGACCTCGTTTTTGGCATCCGCAGAATCCGTGCGGAGGGATTCGAGGGTCTTCTTGGCGGCGGAAAGGCGTCCATCCAGACCGGCGACGTGGTCCTTGGCGGCATCCATGATGAACTGGCGCAGCGTTTCGATCTGCTTTTCCAAGCCAACGACCATCGGGTGCTTGCGACCAAGCCCGTTGCTCATGAAGCCGTCACGCTGAACGACGGCGTCTTGATATTTCGCAACGTTGCTGGTGAAGGAAGGATTTTCGAGCTTCAAAGATGACGCACGGGCGATGATCTCATCGGGAGAGAGTTTGCTGATGAGATCCTGTTCGGATTCGTATTCGCGGACCTCCCGCTCGTATTGCAGAAGCATCTGCTCGCGGCTCATGAACGTCTGTTCCTTGTCGCCACGGATCTCTGCCCCGGCCTGGAGTGTGCTGCCGCCGCCGACGATCCAATCGCCAACGATGCCAGCCTTTTTCTTGGCCTCCAGCTCACGCTCCTGGGCGCTTCGGCGCTGGGCTTCTTGATCGGCGATTTGATCATGGATGATGTCGAGCGATTGGCGCTTCTGCTCACTGGCGACTTTGATGTGCTGCGTTTTGTAGCTCTCGGCAACCGCGTTGGCGATTTCGGCGGCGACTTTGGGATCTTGGTCGTAGTATTCGATGGCGACAAAGTCTGAGCGAAGGCTGCCCTGCACATCGAGATTGGCGCGGAGCCGACCGAGAGCCATCTGCCGAGAGGGCGTTTCCCAGGCTTTTTGGAGCTGGAGGGAGTCGATGACGGGATAAAGCGTCTCGGGCTTGGAGATGGTCTCGATCTGAGTTTTGATGTACTCGGGCCAGAAGCCGCCGGGAGCATCGGAATTGCGTTCAAAGACGCGGATTGCATTTGGCTGGCGTTCAATCACCATCTCCACACGTCCACGGTATTTACGCGGCATGATGTAGGTGAGGATAGCCGCAGCAGCGAAAACAAGGATGAAGGAAAGGACGATGAGTCCAAAGCGATTGCGGATCACCTGCCAGGTATCTGTGGCATGGCGTTGGAGGTCGGAGCCGGAGTCGTTCATGGCGTTACGAGGGTTTTAAATGCTTCGGACTGGTTAATAAATGAGTTAGTACATGATGCCAGCGGGCTCTTCGTGTGACGAAAGCTGCCCGCCGGCGTTCGGGGTCTGGCTGTGAAAGAGTAAAGACGATCAGAAGGACGCCGTGGCACCAAGGGAGACGCGGTGGCGGTCAAACTCACGGAAGGCGCTCGTGGATTGCAGCGCGGAGAAGGAGTATTGGGCGTCGAGGCGGAGGTTTTCGAGCACGTTGTAGCCGAGGCCGGTGGAGAGGAAGATGGAATGTTCCTTGCCATCGGTGCCAGCGCCGTTGTCGAACTGGCTGTAAGCGTAGTTCGCGCCGGCGTTCACGCTGACGCGCTTGCTAATGTTATGGTTCATCTGGACGCCAGTGTTCAAGCCGTAGCGGCTATTGAAGGTGGAGAGTTCAGCACCATTGAAGCCGAGGGAGGCGAACCAGCGGACCATCGTCTCACGGGCGACGGCGTAGTTGAGGGCAGCCTCGGCATAGGGGGAGACTTTGCTTTGCAGGTCGGAATCGTAGAACTCGGCACCTGCACGGGCGGAACCGGAGAAACGCTCACTCCAAGCGTGATCGACGCCGGCGAGGGCGAAGTGGGAGTTGAAGTTCTTGTTGGGTGCCTTGTCGAAGACGGTCATGCGGTAGCGGTACTCCGCTGAGACGCTCGTCTGGCGATTGAGGGCATAGGTGAACTGCTGGGCGAAGAGGTGGGAGTAGCGGTCCTCTTGATTGCCGATGAGGTCGTCCTGATAACCGGTGCCATCCATGGTGTAGCTGGTAGTCGTGGAGAAGCGGGGAGACCAAGCGTAGTTGATGTTGAAATTGTTGAAGCCGTAGAAGTACTGCCCGTTCCAAAGCGTCGTAGAACCGCCGTAGCCAAAGGCGTTGTTCGGCTCTACGCCGTAGGTGGCGAAGAAGTTATTGCTGATCTTGAGTCGCTCGGAAAAGCGATGCTCGAAATTGATGGTGGTCCTATTGTTATAAAAAGTGTCTTGAAGAGTCGGAACACCATCCACATAATGCACCACGCTAGAGTCGAGGGAGAAACTGAACGGCGTGGTTTGGTCCGGGCGGGTGTACATGATGCCGAAGCCTGTGGTGGCAAACCAAGAGTCGATCTCGCTCGGTGTGCCGGGGCCAGCGTTCTTGTAATCAAGGCGGTCGTAACCGCCGTTGCTAAAGATCGAGAATGTCAACGGCTGCTCGGTGCGGAAATCTGCGGAGTAGTTCTGAATTCCAACCAAGCCCTGGGCGTGCAGCGCTGCGGGGGCAAACAACAGGGCAGCGAGACAAAAAAAGGCAAGGCGTGAACACATAAGCTTAAGAGTAAGGATTTATTAGACTTGCCAGAAAGGATAAGAGCGTAGAAATCCAATAATCAGCGATTTGAACGGCACTACTTCAGGACTGCAGGCGAGACGGGATCGGGCGTCGTGGGCGGAGGCAGCGGGCCGGAAGCCGGTGGCTGGATGAGGAAGACACCGCGGATGGTCGCAGGCACAAAGAAGTCTTCTTCTTGCACCGCAGGAGTGATGACGGGGTTTTTCGGCATCACTGGATTCTTGCCAGGATTTTTTTCGCTCGTAAGCGCCACAGGCTGTTCACCATTGATGGCGGGGGCGGCTGGAGCGGTCGTCACAGCGACTATGCCAGGAACAACAGATGAGGCTGCTTCATTGATGGCGACAGCTTGCTTTGGCGCGACGGTGCTCGCCGTCTGCACGATCTGGCCGGCAAGTGTGGCATCGGCCTTGGAAGCGATAATGGCGGCCTTCACGATGTCAGCGGCGCAGCCTTCATTGATGACAAGAGCGTCCTCGACGACCATGAGCACCTTCGAGGTATCTTTTTCGACAGCGACACGCACGTCGTTGGCGATTTCAGAGCAGCCACTAGCCTGCGCCATGAGTGCGGAAGCAGTTGCGAGTAGCAACAAGCAAGCGAGAGGGCTTGCAAAACGGGAGCGAAGTCCAGTGTTCATAGGCGGCAGTGTAATTATGGATTTTCAGGTTTGAACGCGTTTTCAGAGCGGGTAGTGGGAATCGAACCCACATGGCCAGCGTGGAAGGCTGGAACTTTACCATTAAGCTATACCCGCGATTAAAGCTATATTAACGCGTAACACCTTGCCACCGCAAGATATTTTTTAGAATTAGCATGAAGAATTTGAAATTTCAGAATGCCTTACCGATCATCATATCCTACTTCTCAGATGCTTCATTCTTTTCCTCTGATTAACTAGTTAGCATCTCTGTTTCTGATGGCAAGCCCGGATTCGTGCCTCTTTATGGATGCTCGAATTCAGTAGGTAATCGGAGTTTTCTCTTCTTACAGAAGAACTTTCATGGGAGTAGCCCAAAGTCATGACCACTATGAGACTAGATGCCCATTTTTTAAAAGTAGCTTGTTCAGCCTCACAATGGCAGCGGGGATGTTTAACGCATACAAAGTATTGAGTGACCAATTTTGATCGCAGGCCCTCCTTTTCGCCCCCTTTTTGAATTAGAAGATTTTTGTGAGGCGGGTTTTGAGCACCTTAGGGATGTAGGTTTCACTCATTGCACGAGACTTACTCGTAGATAAACCAGCTTCGATCTCGCCGTCATCAGTGGAGTGGTCTTTTCGCGGTAGGGTGGGATGCTCTCTGGAAGTCCGGAGAAGTAAAAAATAGCTCTCATAATTGATAATATACTTCTTATAATATATAAATTTCTTAATTGTAATGGAATCCTTATCAAAAGCTGCGTCATGGATGCGTCTGATCCTTATTTTTGGGGTTGGTGAAGGCTGGCGACCGCTGTCACAGCCTCCAGCCTAGATATTGTGGGCTAATATATCTAAGATGGCAGCTTAAGCATGCTGGCTCTCACGCCTTTGAGTGCGGGCGAGACGATCTACTTTACCAACAACGGTTGGAGTAGCAGCTAGGGCAAATTCAATGGGGCGGACGACTCTCAGGGCGCAGGCAACGAGTCGCTCATCCAGCTCACCCTGGCTCAAAACGTGGCCTAAGGCACGGTCATTTACTCCGGGGCCGATACCACGGGTTGGCAAGGGACAAAGTCAGGCGTGATCCCCGGCCAGATCTGCGGCAAGGCCGTGTTCAGCGACCTCGCCCTCAATTGCGAGTCCGACCAGATCTACGCCCTTTAGGGTAGCGCCTCGAATCCACTCCTGAATCCGACCAGTTTCATCTACGCCCTCGACATTGGCAGTATCGACTACCCCTTCTTCTCCGATTCCGAGGGCACGCTGTCCGGCGATATCCCGCCTGGGCTGAGTCTTGGGGCAAAAAACGCCTTCGAGCATACCAACCTGGCCTTCCACGGCGATGCCGACGGCAACCATTGCGCATGGGGCCTGAATCCGTCAACTCCGGCAGTGGCCGCCCTCCAGACCTCCGGCGGCACGAAGGCACAGTGGCTGGCGGTGATCGCTGACAGCTCGAACTAGGCCGAAAGCCAGCCCGCCCTGAGCGCCTCCAATGTCACGCCGGGTCCTTCACGCAGCCTGCTGGCACTTTGGGGGCTTCAGGCATGCCTGATTGGTCGGAAATGCATGAGTTAATTAATTATTATATGTAATTTTACAAAAAAAGTATTTTTTAGGATTGTCATCTCTTAAATTGAAGAAATCGTGACCCGACGCTGGACCATCATCTGCCTTCTTTCCGCCCTATGGCTGCCCTCGCAGCTCAGTGCGGCGGCGATCATGGTGAACGAGTATCGCAACACCGGCGGCACGGTGGGGCCAGGCACGAAAATGGTGCGGGATGAATATATCGAGTTTGTCATCACCGAGACCACCATGGCCGCCGGACAGGCCTCACTTAGCTTTGGAGACGCCGATGATGGCACCTCCATGCTTTAAGGCGTCTTCCGCTTTGACCGGGCCACGCTCGATCAAGCGCTCACCAACGCCAATCAGAGTGGCTTTCTGCCCGGAACGATCATCGTCGTCAAAGGCGTGAATCCGACGCTCAATCTCTCGCCTACGATCCGCTAAATGGCGCTTGGAGTTTCGAACTCGTGGCCGGTGCAAGGAGCACGTGATCACAGCGAGACGCTCATCAACGGGAACATCAATTTCGGCAACAATGGCGAGGTCGTCTGAATATACTCCAGCTCTTAACGAGACACCAGCGGCTTCATCCATGCCATCTGTCACGACAATACTCCCGGTGCCATCGCCACCACGGTCGCAGCAGCGTTTGGCGGTGAAAACATCCCCGCCGCCGCGATCACCACCACCGATCCATTGCCAACATCGGAAATACAACCGAGTCACTCGTCTCCACCACGAGCACGATGGGCCAACTCAATGGCGGCTTAAATACCACTTGGATCGAAGGTCTTGGTGGGGGCTCGCTCGAGGTCACGGCGGTGCCAGAGTTATCCCCTGCACACTGATGACCATGCTCGGCCTCATGGCGCTGCAAAGCCAGCGCAACCGCCGGAAAGGAGGCCTGTATGTCTAGCTCCACACGCCGTCATACTCGCGGCCGCCACACGGATGCCGTGCTCAGTGATTCGGAGGCCTTCCAGCCATGATGGCGGGATGATGCGCTCTCTTCGATGCGCTGTTCGAGGCCAAAGTCCATGCGATTCCGCAGCGGTGATCCATTTGATCGTTTTGCCCTGCTTCGTTACCTTATCATCGCTATTTCCATCATCACCGCAGCGGTCATTTTGCTAACGAGCGATTTCACGCCTGGCACCGTGCATCACGATTGGAAAGCCGATCCCATGGCCGAAGTCCGCCGCAGTCTGCTGGAAGGTCAGAGCCACAGCGCCCCTGCCTCTCTTAAAGCGGCTATCGGTGCCTCGCTGGGCGATGTGAAACTACTTCGTGCCCTTGCCGCTTTCGCGGGCGATTCTGCGCAATCTGCCCGATCAAAGCGCCGAGCGTCGCCTCGCCGCCGTGCGCTTCGGTTATCCAGTGGAGCTTCCCACGACCGATGAGATCCAGCTCCGGTCCGATGATCAAACGAGATCGCATGGAACGGCGGTCTCAGCGCCGAGGAAAAAGACCGCGGCGCCGGATGGCTCCAAGGGCAAATCGAGCATCGCATGGTCATCTCCCTCATCAGCACCCACGAAGCCGTCACCGAGCCGCAGCTCTTCGCCCGCCGTTTAGAATCCCTTCTCGAAGAAGGCCTTTGGCCCGATGCTGAATCCATGGTCGCCGATCCAGATTCACCGCCTCTCGCCTCCTCTCGCCTCCTCTCGCCTCCTCTCGCCTCCTCTCGCCTCCTCTCGCCTCCTCTCGCCTCCTCTCGCCTCCTCTCGCCTCCTCTCGCAAAGGCTCGCCACCTTGCATGAGCGTGCCTCGCGTCAGTTCGCCGTCGAGATGCTCCTCAGCGAGGCAGTCTCCGCCACACGCGAGGAGAACCGCCCGCTGCATTGCTACGCCCTCGATCATCATCTGCCCACGCTCACTGCCACCGCCTTCGCCACCGCGCTCGATATTTCCAAGGACCGCCCCAAAACCATGCGGGCCATCCTCCGCAGTGCCCGCACCGGCCGCATGCCTTTGAATACCTTCCTGCGTTCCCTCATCGGCAGCATCCTCGCCTCCTCCGGTCAGATCGACCGCAGCGCTCCCCTCGCCGCGCAAATCGACGCCATCCAGCTCTTCGCCAAAGAAAACGCCCTCTGCTCGCCCTGGCAGGTACGTTCCAACATGAACGGCGATCCGCTCGTCGGCAGCGTCGCATCAGAGTGATCTCAAGGAGTGGCTTCAGCGGCCATCGAAGCTTCAAAACCCGCCCGGGTCTTCAACAGTGAAGCCATCCAGGCAAAGCCAAACAGCAACGTTCCCGCCACCACCACCGCCGCCGCCATCGGGCAGCCGAGCATGAGCGAAAGATGCAGACCACCGATGGCACTCAGTGACGCATGCAGCAGGCTCAAGGCTAGGCAAATGGGCAGCCGCGTGCTCAAAAGCTGCGCCGTGGCTCCCGGCAGGATAAGCATCGCGATCACCAGGATGGCCCCCACGCTCTCAAACGCCGCCACGATCACAATTGAAAGCACCGCCATCAGCGCGAGGTGCATTTTCCCCGGCGCAAAACCCTGCGAGCCCGCCAGCAGCGCATCAAAGGAGGTGATGAGCAGCTCCTTGTAAAACACCACGATCAAAACCGCCACGCTGAATACCACGCCGCCCATCACGAGCACTGGCTCAGGAATGCCGAGCGAGAATTCAGCAAGCGTCAGATTACTCAGCTCGCCATACAGCACGCATTCGGCATCGAGATGGACCTTGGAGGCGAAGACATTGATGAGCACCACGCCCAAAGCGAAGAGCGAGCAGAAGGTGATGCCGATCGCCGCATCCGCCTTGATGCGGCTCCGCGTGTGCAGGAACTCGATCAAAAACGTCGTCAGCAGCCCAGCGCCCAGCGCTCCGGCCAGCATCGCCGGCAGCGTGAGCTTCCCCGAGATCAAAAACGCCACCGCCAGCCCCGGCAGCACGCTATGGCTAATCGCATCTCCCACCAGCGCCATGCGCCGCAGGATGAGGTAATTCCCCACCAGCCCGCACGCCGCCGTGACGAGGAAAGCCATCAGCGCCATCCAACCATAAGTCGCGATGTCCGTCGTCCATGGGGCGATGAAGATGCGATGGGCATCGAAGGGTGGAAGAAGGCCGTCCATGTCAGTAACCGGTCGTTTCAGCAGGTCTGGGTATGCTCTGGCCATGCACTTCACGCGCTCCGGGGATCGGTTTCCCATGCGGATCGGTTTGAGGGAAGTTGAGGCGGCGTTCGAGCTGGCGGACGGTGTCTTCGCCGAGGACGTGCTCGATCTTTTCGGCGTCGTCGTGAACGTGGTCGGTACCGTATTGCATGATGTTGGTGAGGTAGAGCTCCCAGAGGCGATGATTCCTTACGACGGCGCAGGCTTTGCGCCAACCTTCGGGGGTGAAGTGGAGCATGCTGCCGTCATCGGTGAGCGTGGCGAGCTTTTGACGCAGGAGGTCGTCGCTCTGCAGACGGATTTGCTCCAAAGGCTCGCGGCGAGCCTCGGCGAAATCGAGGAGCGTGATGCCTTCCTCGCGGAAGTCACGACGCTCGGCGAGGTGGTACATGGCCTTGAGGGTGTTTTCGCGTTCGATGCGGGATTTCTGCGTTCTTTGACGCCACAGCCGCGTGAGCCAGCCCTGCTGCGGACTGAACAAAAAGGCCATCGTGAACACGAATGAGCCCGCGAGCACCATGAAGGGCCCGGTGGGGAGATTCGAGCCGAGGAAGGACAAAAAGGCTCCGAAGGCCGCCGTGGCGATGCCGATGACGGCGGACAGGATGAGCACGCGATGCATGCGATCCGTGAGGAGGCACGCGGTGGCCGGTGGAATGATGAGCATGGCCGAAACGAGCACGACGCCGACCGCCTGCATGGCCGTGACGACGGCGAAGGAGATGAGAAGCATCATCGCGTGATGCAAAAAGCCCATCGGCAGGCCCAAACTCTCGCCAAAGGCCCGGTGGAAGCTCAGCGTGAGCAGCCCGCGATAGCCAAAGGTAACAAACAGCAGCGTGAGGCCGGCGGTGATGGCCATGAGCGTGATGTCGCTGCCATTCATCGCAGCGGCCTGGCCGAAGAGGAACTTGTCGATGCCACTTTTGTTGCCGCTGGGCAGTCGCTGGATCATGCCGATGAGACAGATGCCGACGGCGTAGAAGGACGAGAGCACGAGACCCATCGCCGCGTCTTCTTTGAGCCGCGAGGTGCGTGTGATGGCGCTCACCGTGAGCATCGAAAGGCCGCCCACGAGCGTCGCCCCAATGAGGATGGCGACGGGATCTTTGTTCATGTTCCAAAGAAAGCCGAGCGCGATGCCGGGAAGCACCGCATGCGAGAGCGTGTCACCCACGAGCGACATGCGCCGCACCACGACGAAGCCGCCGAGCAGGCCGCAATTCAGTCCAAGCAGGATGCAGCCGAACAGTGCGAGACGCAGCGAAGGATCGCTGAAGGTGAAGAAGCGGAAGGCTTGATCGGTGATGGAAGTCTCAGTCAGATCGCCGATGCGGGCGGCGTGAGATGAGATCGTGCCCAGAAGAAGAAACAGCGCAGAGATTGGAAGGACGCAGAGATTGGTTTTTCTGAATCTCTGCGTCCTTCCAATCTCTGCGGTGCGAGAAGGCTTCATGTCAACTCCTCCGCTTGCGAGGCCTTCGCGGCGACATCGCTCAAGATGGTCAATCTGCCTCCGTAGGTCTTTTGAAGCTGCTCGACGGTGAAAACGTCCGCTGTTTTCCCGAAAGCGACCAATCGCATGTTGAGCAGTAGCAGGTGATCGAAATACTCCTTCGCGGTGGTGAGGTCGTGGTGGACGACGAGAATGGTTTTGCCCTGGGATTGGAGGTCCTGGAGGAGGGTGACGATGGCTCGCTCTGTGGTGGCATCGACGCCCGCAAAAGGTTCGTCCATGAGGTAAAAATCACTCTGCTGGGCGAGGGCGCGGGCGAGGAAGACACGCTGCTGCTGGCCACCGCTGAGGTTGGCGATCTGGCGGTTGCGGAAGGGCAGCATGCCGACCTTGTCGAGGCTCTCCTCGGCGATCTTTTTGTCCTCCTTCGTCACACGGCGCAACCAGCCACGGCGGCCGTAGCGTCCCATGAGGACCACATCCATCACGTTGACGGGGAAGTCCCAGTCCACCTGTTCCCGCTGCGGCACATAACCGACGCGGTGGCGGCTTTTCTCAAAGGTCTCGCCAAAGATCTGCACCCAACCGCTGCTGGCGGGCGTGAGGCCCATGATGGCGCGGATCATGGTGCTTTTGCCCGCGCCATTCGGCCCGATGATGCCGACGAGGGCTCCCTGCGGCACCTGAACGTCCACGCCGTAAAGCACGGGCTTTTTGGCGTAGCTGACCGTGAGGTCGTGGAGTTCGAGGGCGGGAATCACGCCGCATTCTTAGCCCGGGCTAACTTTTGCCGCAAGGCGCAAGCTTGTTGTCCTGTGGCTAGAGCGTGTTATGCACTTTGAGGTTAAAAAGCGCTGTACACTCGAACAAGGCACAGGCATAAGCTGCGGATGCTCCAAGAGCCAACGAGCCCGCCGAGCCAAAGAAGAGCCATTTACCCCAGCGATGTCAGGGATGAGGAATGGGCCT
>CANGYJ010000022.1 GCA_947458455.1 Verrucomicrobiaceae bacterium
GCCATCCGCCTCAATGCGAGCGTTTTGGCCGTCCAAGTCTTCATCGGCAGTGCCTACGAGCGTCAAAGCCTCAAAAACCTCACCGACCTCGTCGATGCGGCTTCGCGTTATGGCATCGCCGTCATGGGCGTGACCGCCGTGGGCCGTGCGATGGCCCGCACGCCGCAGTATTTCCGCCTCGCCACCCGCATCATGGCGGAACTCGGTGCCAACGTGGTGAAGTGCTACTACACCGATACGGAGTTCGACACCGTGACCTCCTGCTGCCCCGTGCCGATCGTGATCGCCGGTGGTAAGAAGCTGCCGGAGCTCGATGCGCTGACGATGTGCTACAACGCCATCCAGCAGGGCGCGAACGGCGTCGATATGGGCCGCAACATCTTCCAGAGCGATGCGCCCATCAGCATGATGCAGGCCGTTCGCGGCGTGGTGCATGAAGGCCTCACGCCTGCGCAGGGCTTCCAGATGTACAACGACCTCAAGGCCGCTGGCACGAAGTAAGCCGGCCCGTTTTGGAGTGATGGAGTCGTGGAGTAATGTCCCAATCCACCACTCCATTTCTCCAATACTCCACCACTCCTCCGGCACCTCCGCGATGTTTCACGATCTCTACGACTACCTCTACCACGATGCGCCTACTGGCGGCATTCCGCTGAAGGGCACAGGGATCGTGCTGGGACTCGCTTTGATCGCCTCGCACGCGTGGGTGGTCATGAATGGGGAGAAGACGAAAGCCTTCCTGAAGGCCTTCCCTCGCACCTTCAAATGGGGCGTGATCCTCATGAGCCTCTCGCTGCTGTGGGCGCTCTTCCTGCTCTCGAACATGGACATGGGCGAGTTCTTCAACATGCGGCAGTACTTCATGATGGTCGTTGCCGCTGGAGGCATCGGCATGATCATCTATGTGCCTGAGTTTCTTTCCGTTCGCGCCCTCGGCTGCATCATGCTGCTGGCGGCCAGCCCGGTGCTTTACGCCGCCTTCATGCAGCCGCAGACCAGCCGTCTGCTGCTGCCGATCCTCGCTTACGCTTGGATCATCGCGGGCATGTATTTCATCGGCATGCCTTATCTGATGCGCGATGCCATCAGCTGGCTCACGGCGAAGCCGGGCCGCTGGAATGCCGCCGTGTATGGTGGCATCGGTTACGGCGTGCTGATGCTCGCCACGGCCATCGTTTCGTATTGATCGGCCATGAAACCGCCACCTCGCGTGCTCGTCATTCGCGGCGGGGCCATCGGGGATTTCATCCTCACTCTTCCTGCCATGCGGGTACTGCGGGAGATAATCCCGAACTGCCACCTCGAGGTCATGGGCTACCTGAACATCGCCACGCTCGCCCAAGCCGCTGGCGTCGCCGATTCGGTGCGCAGCCTCGATCACCGCACGATGGCGGCTCTCTTTGCCAAAACCGCGGCCATTGATGAAGCGCTCAGCGAGCATCTGAAAAGCTTCAATCTCATCGTCAGCTACCTCTTCGATCCCGACGGCCACTTCCGCGCCAGCATGGAGCGCATCGGCGTGAAGACGCTCATCGAGTGCTCCCACCGCGTGCAGCCCGATCAAGGCCACGCCTCCCGCCAGCTCGCGAAACCGCTCGAAAAGCTCGCCATGTTCGTGGAGGACGAACATCTGCTGCGGGCGTATTTTGAGCGTCGTGAGGTCATTCCAAACCGCCTCGCCATCCACCTCGGCAGTGGCTCGGAGAAGAAAAACTGGCCGCTGGAGCGGTGGCTGGCTCTCGCGGATGATTTTCGCGACCACGAGGTCATTTTCATCACCGGCGAGGCCGAGCAGGAGCGTGGCGTGCTTATCAACAACCGCCCAAACTGGCATGCGCTCCCTTTACCGGAGCTCGCGAGCCGTTTGAGCACCTGCGCCGCCTTCCTCGGTCACGATAGCGGCATCTCGCACCTCGCCGCTGCGTGTGGCGTGCCCTCGCTGCTGCTCTTTGGCCCCACCGATCCGGCGGTGTGGGCACCCCCGCAACCGTGGGTCACCGTCCTCCGCGCTGAAAATGGCGATCTGGCCTCCCTCGATGACCAGCAGGTAAAATTGGCCGCCCGGCAAGTTGTGTCGAAATCGTAGCGTGCTAAGCAGCCTCCACTCATGTCCGATTTCAAACAGCCCGAACGATTCCGCACCATCCTCATCCTTGGTGCCCCTGGCAGCGGCAAAGGCACGCAGGGCAAGGTGCTCGGCTCCATCCCTCGCTTTCATCACCTCGCCTGCGGCGATGTGTTCCGCTCGCTCGATACCCGCACGTCGCTCGGGCAGAAGTTCGTCGAATATTCCAGCCGTGGCGAGCTCGTGCCGGATGATGTCACCGTGCAGCTCTGGCATGCCAATGTGCGCCAGCGGGTCGATTCGCATCAGTTCAAGCCGGAGATCGACTTCCTCGTGCTCGATGGCATCCCTCGCAATGTGGAGCAGGCCCGCCACATGGAGGAGCACATCGAGGTGCTCAAAGTCTTCCACCTTTCCTGCCCCGACCGCACCGAGCTAGCCCGCCGCCTCCGCAAACGTGCGCTCAAGGACAACCGCTTTGATGACGCCAACGAAGCTGTCATCCAGCAGCGCTTTGCCACCTACGAGGCCGAGACCAAGCCCATCCTCGACTACTACGCCGGCGATCGCATCATGCCCATCGACGCCTCCCAGGCTCCCGCCAAGGTCCTCTACGACATCCTCGGCGGCATCATGACCCTCGACGCCTGGAAAGAGCTGGAGAAGATGACGATCTGATGCGCATCCTTTTCATCGGCACCGGAGACATCGGCCTTCCCTCGTTGGAGTGGCTCATCAACACGCCTCAGCACGAGGTCGTCGGCGTCATCACGCAGCCGGACAAGCCTGTCGGCCGCAAGCAGGTGCTCACCCCGCCTCAAACCAAGGTCCGCGCCCTCGCCGCTGGATTGCCCGTCTTCCAGCCGCTGAAGATTCGACATGCCGTCGAGGAGCTGAAAGCCTTCAACGCCGACCTCGCCGTCGTCGTGGCCTACGGTCAAATCCTCTCCCGCGCTGTGCTTGACGTGCCACCTCTCGGCTGCCTGAACATCCACGCCTCGCTGTTGCCCCGTCATCGTGGTGCCGCGCCCATCCAGGCCGCCATCCGCGATGGCGACAGCGAGACCGGCATCACCATCATGTTCATGGATGAGGGCCTCGACACTGGCGACATGCTCCTGAAGCGCACCCTGCCCATCACCGCCTCCGACACCGGCGGCAGCCTCCACGACAAACTCGCCCTCCTTGCCCCGTCCGCCCTCGAAGCCGCCCTCGACCTCATCACGGCTGGAAATCCCCCGCGTGAAAAGCAGGACGAGTCCAAAGTCACCCACGTCCGCAAGCTCACGCGGCAAGACGGCAAGCTCGACTGGACCAAGCCCGCCGCCGAACTCGAACGCCTCGTGCGAGCCTTCACCCCCTGGCCCGGCACGCATTGCCTGCTCCATGGCCACCAGTTGAAGGTCCACCGCGCCTCCATCGAAAACGCCGAGGTATGCCCCGCTCCCGGCACCATCGTCCGCGCCGATGCCAGCGGCATCCTCATCAGTTGCGGCACCGGTTTACTGAACCTCCTCGAAGTCCAAATCGAAGGCGGCAAGCGCCTCCCCGCCGCCGATTTCCTGCGTGGGCATCCGCTGGAGGCTGGCGACACGCTTGGTTGAGCGGAGCAATCGTGCCTGGAAAGGAATTTGCCCCCCGGCATCTCTCCTGCGGCATTCGCCGTTGATTCCTTTCCTCCTGCGCCCATAGATGGCCGCTCCAAATCCCCCCTTTCCCATGCCCAAATTCATCGAAATGCCCAAACTCAGTGACACCATGACCGAGGGAACCCTCGCTAAATGGACGGTCAAAGAAGGGGACAAGATCACCATCGGCAAAGCCATCGCGGACATCGAGACCGACAAGGCCACCATGGAATACGCCAGCCCGTTTGAAGGCGTGCTTCACAAGTTCATCGTTCAGGCCGGTCAAAAAGTGCCGTTGAGCGCCCCGCTGGCCGTCATGCTCGAAGACGACGAGGCCGCCCCCGCCAACCTCGACGAGCTCATCGCCAAGGCCCAGGCCGCCGCCGCTCCCGCGCCTGCCGCCGAGAAAAAACCCGCCGCCAGCGCCTCGAAAGCCGCCGCTGGTCCCCGCCTCCCACAGGCTCCACAGCACAAATCCCGCGCCGCTGCGGGTGGCGCCGCACTTCGCGTGAAGGCTTCTCCTTTGGCCAAAAAGATCGCCGCCGAGCGTGGTGTCGATTTGAATGCCCTCATCGGCACAGGCCCCGGTGGACGCATCGTGCGTGAAGACGTCGAAAATGCCCCCGTGGGCGGTTCCAGCGCCCGAGTGGCCGCCACGCCCGCCATTCGCCCTTCTTTTGGCCCCGAAGACGAACGCGTGCCCACCAGCGGCATGCGCAACATCATCGCCGAGCGCCTGCTGGCCTCCAAGACGCAGATCCCGCACTTCTACCTCCAGATGGAAGTCGATGCCGGACCGCTCATGGAGTTCCGCGCTCACCTGAACGCCACCAACGAGAAGACCGGCGGCAACAAATACACCGTCAACGACTTCATCCTGAAGGCCGTCATCCGCGCCGCCCAGGCTCAGCCCGCCATCAATGCCGCCTGGGATGGTGACGCCATCGTGAAGTTCAAATCTGTCGGCCTTAGCGTCGCCATCGCCGTCGAGGACGGCCTCGTCACCCCGGTCATCAAGCAGGCAGAGAAGAAAACGCTCCTCGAAATCAGCCAGGCCGTCAAAGACCTCGCGGGTAAGTCGAAGAACAAGAAGCTCAGCCCCGATGACTTCGCCGGTGGCACGATCACCGTCTCGAACCTCGGTGCGTATGGCATCGACCAGTTCGCCGCCATCATCAATCCGCCGCAGGCTGCCATCATCGCCATCGGCAGCATTCGTTCCGCTGCCGTCGTCAATGACAAGGGCCAGATCGTCGTCGGCCAGCGCATGTGGGTGGGCCTTAGCGGTGACCATCGCGTCGTCGATGGTGCCGTCGCCGCCACCTTCCTGGCTGAAATGCGCAAGCTTGTGGAAAACCCCGCACTGATGCTGGTGTAAGGCTCTCCGCTCACGCGGCGTTTGCCTTTTCCCCCATGTTCGTTCGTCTTTTCATTCTCTCCTTGCTCGGGAGCGGCTCTGTCGTCGCTGCGGAGACCACGTTTCCGCCAGACCAGATCGAGTTCTTCGAGAAAGAAGTGCGCCCGGTGCTGGCCGAGCGCTGCTACGAGTGCCACGGCGCTCACAAGCACCAAAACGGCCTCCGCCTGGATTCTCGCGAGGCCGTCGTGCGTGGCAGTGACTACGGCAAGGTCGTCGAGGCCGGCAATCCCAGCGCCAGCAAGCTCATCAAAGCCATCCATCACGCCCCCGGCGTGGAAGGCATGCCCAAAAAGGGCGATAAACTCCCCGCTGCGCAGATCGCCGCTCTCGAAAAGTGGGTGCAGCTCGGCCTTCCCTGGCCGGCGGAGGCCCCCGTGGTCTCGCACGGCGAAAAAGTTGATCCCATGCAGCACTGGGCCTTCCAGACGGTGAAGGCAGATCGCAGCAAAACACTCGATCAGCTCGTCGAGGCCAAGCTCAAGGCCGCGGGCTTCGATTTCGCCCCGAAGGCCGACAACCGCACTCTCACCCGCCGCCTTTATCTCACGCTCACCGGCCTGCCGCCCGCGGCAGATCAGTCCGATCCGTCCAATCCGACGGATCTAATCCCCAAGCTCCTAGCCTCTCCCGCCTACGGCGAAAAATGGGCACGCACCTGGCTCGATGTCGTCCGCTACGCGGACACCAACGGCTACCAGGCCGGCGGCCGCTCGAATTTCTACCCCTACGCTTTCACCTACCGCAATTGGATCGTGAAAGCGCTGAATGACGACATGCCTTATGATCAGTTCGTGAGCTATCAGCTCGCGGCGGATCGCCTCACGGCTTCCACACCGGGTTCGCCGCACCTCGCGGCGCTCGGCTTCTACAATGTGGGCGAGCGTTTCATCAATGACCGTCTGCTCATCGCCGATGACCGCATTGATGTCATCGGCCGTGGCCTCATGGGCCTCACCGTCGCCTGTGCTCGCTGCCACGATCATAAATTCGATCCCATCCCCAGCCGCGATTACTACGCCCTCTACAGCATCCTCAACAGCTCCGACGAGCCGGATGAACCCGCCATGCCCGTCATCGGCAAGGCGGCGAATGAAAAAGACGCGCAGGACTACACGGCCAAGGTCGCCGAGATCGACAAGAAGACGCTCGACTTCAAGCGCACTGTTTACGACGAATTCCGCAAGCCGGAGCGCCTCACCGAGTACCTCGTCTTTGCCCAGGAAGCGCAAAACATCGCCGATGACGCCGCTTTCCGTGGCCGGGCGGGCCAGCTCAAGCTCCGCGATCGCGTGGCCGATAAATGGCGTGATTTCCTGAGGCGCTACGCCCTCGCGGCGAAGCCCCACGCCACCATGATCGCCTGGAAGCGCTTTGCCGAGCTTCCTGCGGTCGATTTCGCCGCCAAAGCGCCCGCTATCGCTCAGGAATTGGCTAAAGCCGAAAGCGGCTGCGCTCCCGAGATCGCCGCCAGCTTTGCCAAAGCCCCGCCGAAGTCCATGAAGGACGTGGCCAGCGCCTATGCGCAGATCATTCTCGACAGCAAAGTGGAGCCCCTGCGCCAGCTCATGCAGGACAAGCTCTCGCCCATGTCCGTGCCCGTCGAAGGGACGGACATCTTCTTCACCCGCAAGGACCGCGAAACCGTCGTGCGCCTCGAAAACGAACGCTCCAAGCTCGACAGCACGCATCCAGGCGCTCCGCCGCGTGCCATGGTGCTGCTCGATAAGCCAAAGCCGAATGATGTGCGTGTGTACATCCGTGGCAATCCTGCCCGCCAGGGTGATGTGGCCCCTCGCGGCTGGCTCACCATGTTTGGCGGGAAGAAATTCGCCGATGGCAGCGGCCGCCTCGAGCTCGCCCAGCACATCGCCAGCAAGGACAACCCGCTCACCGCCCGCGTCATCGTGAATCGCGTATGGATGCAGCACTTCGGCAAGCCGCTCGTCTCCCAGCCCAGCGATTTCGGCGTGCAGACCCCGAAACCCGTCCAAGCCGATGTGCTCGACTTTTTAGCCGATTACCTCATGCGGAACGGCTGGAGCCTCAAAAAGCTCCACACCCTCATTTTGACCAGCCGCACCTGGCAGCAGAGCAGCCACGCCACGCCCGAAAAACTCGTCCAAGATGCTGACAACGAGCTTTTGAGCCGCTTCAACCGCCAGCGCCTCGACTATGAAACCATGCGCGATGCCATCCTCGCCGCCACCGGCGAACTCGACGCCTCCAAAAACGGCGGTCGTGCCATCGAACTCAACGCGAAGGACGCCGACACCCGCCGCACGCTCTATTTGAAGGTCGATCGCTACGATCAGGCCACCGTGCCCGCCATGTTCGATTTCGCCAATCCCGACGGCCACAGCCCGCAGCGCTTCAACACTACCGTGCCGCAGCAGGCGCTCTTCCTGATGAACAGCCCCTTCATGCGTGCCCGGGCGGATGTCTTCGCCACGGCGGAGGTCGAATCCCTCTACCGTCGCATCCTTTCCCGTCAGCCCACATCACAGGAAAAAGCCATCGCCGAGCGCTTCCTGGCCGATGCCACCGCTTTAAATGGCGAAAAACCCTTCCGCTGGAGTTACGGCAGCATGGTTTTGACACCCGGTGCCGATGGCAAACCTGCCTTCACCGATTTCCAGCCCTTTGCCCACCTCACCGAGCGTGGTGGCGGCGGCCAGAAGCTCTGGAGTCCCGGCGAAAAAATCCCCAGTGCCGATCCCAAATGGGGCCACGCCTTCTGGGCGAATTACGGCGGCCACGCCGCACCCGGAAGCTACGCCGTCACCGCCCGCTGGCACGTCCCAGCCGATCTGAAGATCCACATCGAGGCCACCCTCAGCCGCAGCAGTGATCGGGGTGATGGCGTCCGTGGCTGGATCCACAACAGCCGCACCGGCGTCCTCTCCGACTACCTCTGCACGCCACAGAACAAAAAAATCCCCACCGCCCTCACCGCCGAGGTGAAAAAGGGCGATATCCTGAGCTTCCTCATCCACAACGAGAAGAGCACCGATAGCGACAGCTTCGACTGGCAGCCCATCATCACCCGCGCCGAGACCGGCGAGCTGCTCACCCACGCCAAAAACGACTTCTGCAACGCCAACCGCTGGCCCTTCGGCCGCGCCCAGCCGCAGCAGCCCCTCAGTCAGCTCGCTCAAATCCTCCTCATGAGCAACGAGTTCATGTTCATGGATTGATGCCTCCGCCCTCCCCGGCCAAGCTTGGCGCTTCCTTCGCCAAAATTGCGTTCGGGCATTCTGGCACGGCCTGTGCTTGGTGAAAGATATGTCCTCGTTATTCGACGACTACCAACCAGGTAGCTTTTTTGATGAAATGTTCGCTTCGCCCGCGCATGCACGCGAGCATTACTCGGGCATCACCGGCAGTATCGGCACCCTCACACCCGGAGAATACGCCGCCCGCCAGCGAACGGCCGATGCGGTGTTTTTGCGCCAGGGCGTGACTTTCACGGTCTATGGCGATCAGCAGGGCACGGAGCGCATTTTCCCCTTCGATCTGATGCCCCGCATCATCCCGCAGAAGGAATGGGAACGCGTCGAGGCCGCCCTCATTCAGCGCATCACCGCGCTGAATCTCTTCCTCAACGACGTCTATCACAGCCAGCACATCCTGAAAGATAAAACCCTCCCTGAGGAGCTCGTGCTCTCCGCCAGCCATTACCGGCCGGAGTTCAAAGGCGTCAAAGTCCCCCACGGCATCTACATTCACATCTGCGGCACCGATCTCGTCCGCGATGACAAAGGCGAGTACTTCGTGCTCGAAGACAACGGCCGATGCCCGTCCGGTGCCAGTTACATGCTGGAAAATCGCAACGCCATGAAGCGCACCTTCCCCGGCCTGCTGCAAAGCCTGCCCGTGCGCCCCGTGGATGCCTATGGCTCCATGCTGCGTGAGACGTTGGCCCACCTCGCCCCTCCCGGCGTGATCGATCCGAACATCGTCGTGCTCACCCCCGGCGTGTACAACAGCGCCTACTTCGAGCATTGCTACCTCGCCAAGCAGATGGGCGTGCCCATTGTGGAAGGTCGTGATCTCATCATGAAAAACGGCCGCGTCTTCATGCGCACCACCACCGGCCTTCAGCAGGTGCATGTGATCTACCGCCGCATTGATGATGACTTCCTCGACCCGCTCGTCTTCCGCAAAGATTCCCTCCTCGGCGTCCCTGGCCTCGTGAATGCCTACCAGCAGGGCCATGTGGCTTTGGCAAACTCCATCGGCACCGGCGTGGCGGACGACAAAGCAGTGTACGCCCTCGTGCCAAAGATGATCAAATACTACCTCGATCAGGACCCCATCCTGCCAAACGTCACCACCTATCTCGGGGTGGACCCGAAGGAGTGCGATTACATCCTCAACAACCTCCCGAACCTCGTCGTCAAAGCCGTGAACGAATCCGGCGGCTACGGCATGCTCATGGGACCGCATTCCACCAAGGAAGAGCAGGCCGAGTTCGCCAAGCGCATCGCCGCCAATCCGCGCAACTACATCGCTCAGCCTGTGCTCCAGCTCAGCCGCCACCCCGTTTTCCAAGGTGATCACTTCGAAGGCCGCCACATCGACCTCCGCCCCTACGTCCTCTACGGCGACCGCGTCCGCGTCGTCCCCGGCGGCCTCACCCGTGTGGCCTTGAAGAAAGGCTCGCTGGTGGTCAATTCCTCCCAAGGAGGCGGCAGTAAAGATACTTGGGTGCTTTGGGACGATGAATGACCTTGCTGCGCAAGGAATGACGAAACTCGAATGATGAATGACGAACGAAGCCCGAAATCCGAAGCCCGAATGACCTCCCGCATGCTCTACGAATACCGAAGCGCCCGAATGGACCTTCGAGCTTCGTCATTGATTCCTCATTCGCCATTCCTCATTCGTCATTTGCCAGCCCTCACAACTTCTACCGCCCCCTTCTCATGCTAAGCCGCGTCGCAGACAGCATCTACTGGATGGCTCGCTACATGGAGCGAGCCGAAAACCTCGCCCGCCTGCTCCTTTCCACGCAGGACCTCCTCCTCGATGCCGGAGCCGAGGCCGCCGATGAATCCCAGTTCTGGGGCCCGCTCCTCATGGCCACCGGTGACGAAGAGAAATACTACGCCGCCCATCCGCTCATCGATGGCGAAACCGTGGCCGATTTCCTCGCGCTGAGCACGAAGAACGGCAATTCCATTCTCAACTGCGTCCGCGCCGCTCGCGAAAACGCCCGCACCATTCGTGATCAAATCAGTGATGAGATGTGGGAGTGCATCAACAGCCTCCGCCTCTTCCTCGAATCCCCGGATGCCGCCGAGATGCACAAAATGCAGACCGCTGCCTTCTACGAGAAGGTGCTCGTCACCTCGTATCAGTTCCAGGGCATCGCCGCCTGCACCACCCCGCGTGACGAGAGCTGGCACTTCCTCCGCCTCGGCATGTGCCTCGAGCGGGCGGATAAAACCAGCCGCCTCATTGATACCTGCAGCGCCATCTCCCTCGAAATGCCGCCCAGCCCGCTCGCCCGCCCGCTGCGCTGGGCCGCGCTTCTGCGCTCCTGCTCCGCCTGGCATGCCTTCCAGGCCTACAGCAGCAACAAACTCGATCCCGTCAAAATCATCGAGTACCTCATGCTCGATCCCACCTTCCCGCGCAGCGTGGCCTGGTGCGTCGAGCAGCTCCACGACACCCTCATCGAGCTCAGTGGCAATGGACGCCTCGACGAGATGAAATCTCCCGTCCGCACCTCCGGCCGCCTGCGGGCCGACATCGCTTACATCACGATGAACGAGGTCCTCAAAGAAGGCCTCCACGAGTACATCGACCGCCTCCAGGAGAAGCTCAACGACATCGGCCAGACCATCTTTGAGACTTTCGTCCTCTACTCCGAAGCCCTCACCGCCGAGAACGAAATCCAGCCCTCCGCCCCCGTCATCGTCGCTGGAGCCTTCCGCACCATCGCCGGGCATCACGTTCAGATGCAGCAGCAGCAACAGCAGTGAACAGCTCGCCAGGGCAGGGTGGTGTCATTTCCAAATGGCGTATTCCACTTTCCGCAGGCATGTGCCGGGCAAGGTTTTGTTGTTCGCAAAAATAGCCAGTTCCACCCCTCCCCGCTTGTAGGCGTTGTCCTTGAAGGAGTTAACCAGTTTGCCGTTCACCCACTGTGTCATTTCGTTGCCACGGACGAGAAAAACCATCTCGCGTTCTTGATGCTCCGCGGGCACCGGCGGGAGATCGACCACAGAGCAGTGTTGCGAGCTGCTCGTTTCTCCTGCGATGATCCGGCCTTGCTCTCCCAAGACCTCGCCCATGTATCCTGCGTAATTGGCCGCCTTCTCCTGTTTGCGTAATTTCATGCCTATGCAGCCAGAAAAGATGACACGCACAGCTATGTCTTCACAGGGCTGTCCTTGGTTGAGATCGAGGAAGCAGCTGTCATGCGTGACTTTTAAAAAGCCATTTTCCTCTTTGAGCTTGCCGGTGCTGATGCCCGCCTCCCGCAGGGCCCGGGTGCCATCCATCCACTCCTTGGGCAGCTCCATGGCCGGGGACGACGATGCATCCTTCACATCGGCAGATGCGGCATCCCAGAAGGCGTATTCCACCTTCCGCACACGAGTGGCGGGCAGGTTTTTGTTGGAGGCGAAAATTTTGATTTCGGCCCACCCTCGCTTGTGTTTTTCGTCCTTGATGGAGTTGACCAGCTTGCCATCCACCCACTGGCTCATCAGGCCACCACGGACGACGAAGATCATCTCGCATCCGCTTTGCCCGGAGGGTGCCGGAGAGAGAGCCATCACGGCGATTCGATCCGCAGGACCGGTCTGTTTTGCGACCAGCTTGGCCTGTCTGCCTGCGATCTCGCTTACATATCCTGTGAGATTGCTCATCGAGTACTGCTTGCGCAGGTGACTGCCAATGCTGCCATCGAAGACCAAGCGCACGGCCATGTCCTCGCTCTCCAGGCCCTCGTTGAGTTTGAAGTAAAAGTCTTCCTGCGTGGCGCTCAACCAGCCGTCTTCCTCTTTGAGCTTGCCGGCTTGGATGCCCGCTTCCCGCAGCGCTTGGGTGCCGTCGATCCACTCCTTGGGAAGCTCGGCGGCTGGTGACGAGGGCGCGTTGGTCTTGCTCAGGCCAGCTTTGTTCAGCGTCTCTGCCGACTCCTTTCGCAGGAACACCATCCCCACCCCCATCGCAAGCACAACCGCCACTGTGATCAGCCTTGCAGTGCGGGCACTCATGCACGCTTTTTTCATCGACTCTGCGCCCCCGCCTAAAGAGGTGCGGGCACAAGCGCCCGCACTTCCGTCTTTCACCGTCACCACGCTCTCGACAGCATGCTTCATCTCCGTGGCCGTGCTGTAGCGGTGCTCGCGGTCGGTCTGCATCGCTTTGTCCACAATGGAATCGAAGCGCTTGTCCACCTCGGGCACGATGCCGCTGGGCACTGCGAAACGACCGCGCGGGATGGTGCCGGTGAGCATCTGGTAGAGCATCACGCCGACCGCATAGAGGTCCGCGCGGCCGTCCACTTTCAAGCCGGGGATGAGAACCTCCGGGGCAATGAAATCCGGCGTGCCCATGGCCACGCTGCTGCTAGTGACCATGTCGGCGTCTAGATTGAGCGATTTGGCGAGACCAAAGTCCGCCACCTTCACCCGGCCGCGACGGTCGATCATGATGTTGGAGGGCTTGATGTCCCGGTGCACGATGCCCTCCTCATGGGAAAAGGCCAGTGCCTCGCAGACTGCTGTGATGATCCGCACCGCCTGTGCCGGCCGTAATCGGCCGCTGCTGGCAATGATTTGTGCCACGTCCGTGCCCTCGATGAATTCCATCACAAAATAAAGAAGGCCGTTCGCCGTCTCTCCGGCATCGTGCACGGCCACGATGTTGGGATGCGTCAAGCGTGCCATGGCCTGCGCCTCGTGTTTGAAGCGCTCGGCAAACTGCAAGTCTCCCTCCCTGAGATCTGGTGGCAGCACTTTGATGGCGACAGGGCGCTTCAACGCCCGCTGATTGCCCTTGTAAACCGCCCCCATGCCGCCGCGAGCGATGAATGCGGTGATCTCATACTGTGGGAGCGCCTGCTGAAGCTGCTCCACGCTGGGGGGCTCCCAGCCGCGTGATCCAGCTGTGCCACTGGCCTTTCGTGGTGCGGGACCGCTCACGCGGATCGTGGCATCCAGCATCTGTGCTGCGTTGTCCGCATCCTCCAAGCCGAGGCGCAGCAGGGGAGCGATTTCGCCAGGTGTGGGAGAGGAAGGATTGTATGGAGGCATTTAGGGGGGTGCAGACCTACTTCTTAATCCCGGTGACTGGCAATTATTTCGTGCCGCTGCGTGGAGAGCAGTTATATACCCACCTGAGCATGAGCGTCCCGCCACAAGACCGCCGATTTCCCACCACGCATTGGTCTCTCATCAGCCGATTGAGAAGCGGCGATGCGAAGGAGGCGGACGATGCGGCGAAGGAGGCCTTCACGATCTACCGCTACCCTTTGTATGGCTACCTGCGCACAAGCGGCCTGCGGCATGAGGATGCCGAGGATGTGCTGCAGGCCTTCTTCGAACGAATGCTCCGCCACGACTTCATGTCCCGAGCCGATCGAGAGCGTGGCAAGCTGCGCACCTTTCTGCTGAGCGCGCTGTCACGCTTCAAAATGAATTTTCAGCGTGGCGAGCAACGCCGGCGCCAACGCGTGCAGGTGGAGGCCGATCTGTGGGATGAGGACGATGCCCGTTATCAACGTGATCAGTGCAGCAGCTCTGAGACCCCGGAGCTTTATTTTGACCGCCGCTGGGCCATGGAACTCATCGAGCGCGTGCGCCAGCGCCTCCGGGCTCAGTGTGAGGCCCGCGGAAAATCGGTGCTGCACGATGCCCTCGCCCCTCTGCTGAGCAGCGCCCTGCCAGAAACGGAGCGTTTTGCCGACATCGCCGCGCGCCTTGCTGTCACCGAGAACGCGCTGCGAGTCTCCCTGAGCCGCCTGCGCAGTGACTTCCGCGACCTGCTCATCGAAGAGGTCAAGCGCACGCTCGACGCCGGCGAGGATGCGCAAACCGAGATCCGCTACCTTTTGAGCTTGTTCGAGGGCTGAACAGGCGTCCTAGGAAGGGGGGGCAGGATACTTGCCCTCAGTCAGCACAAGCGAGTTGGGTTACTTGAACGAAATCGCTGTAATCCACCAGACCGACAGGTGTAGATTACCTTGCGCTTTTCATGAAACCTAAACTTCGCTCCTTCGTCATCCTTGCTGCCTTTTTGCTTGCCCTCACATCTGTTCCTTCAATGGCTCAGATCGCCGGGAGTGATGACTTCAACGACAACAGCAAGGACACCTCCAAGTGGGGGACGGATGTCGTCAGCGGAAGTGCTACATTCTTGGAGACCAATTCACGTCTGGAATACCGGGTGGCCACGCCCGACGCTTTTGGTGACGATGTTGAGCGTCCTTGGGTCCTCAACACCGCACGTGTCACGGATGGCTTTGACGTGATCCTGGATGTCTTCAACAATGCGTCCCCTACCGGAAACAGTTACGTGTCCGTAGCCCTTGAGTTAAAGAACCTGGAGAATGAGGAGGATACCCTCTATATGGAACTCTTCCGAGGCAAGGACGGCATCACTGATGGGGCGGGCTTCCTTGGTGCTCTAAGTTCTGCCGCTGCACAAGGGGAGGTTTTGCCGCTTACTCTTCCCACCAATCATCCGACGGTCACCACCGGCTGCGTACGGCTCAATTACAATCCTTCCACGCAGATCTTCACCGCCTTTTACGACACGGATGGCAGCGGCAATGGCTACCAATGGCAGGTTTATGGCAGCTTTGGCGTGGGAGCCGCAGGCGGTGGAAGCACACGAAACAGCCCATGGCAACTGACGCAGAACCTCGGCTTCCAGATCGGCGTGGCAGCCTATTCGAGTGGCCAGGTGGTGGGGAGCGGCTCCGTATATGCGGACAACTTCTCCGCCACGACTTTGAGCAGCAATGCCGATCTCTCCGAGCTGGCGCTGAGCAGCGGCACGCTGACACCCACCTTTGCCAGCGATACGACGAGCTACACCGCCAGTGTGAGCAATGCGACGACGAGCATCACGGTGACACCGACGGTGGCGCAGGCCAATGCAACCGTGAAGGTCAACAATGTGACAGTGACCTCCGGCAGCACGAGCGGGGCGATCGCGCTGAACGTGGGGCGCAACACGATCACCACGTTGGTGACGGACCAGGACGGCACGTCGACCAAGACCTATACCGTTAACGTGGTCCGCCAGAGCAGCGCTGCACTGGACTGGACGGATGACTTCAACGACAACAGCAAGGACACCTCAAAATGGGGAGCGGATGTTCTCGATGGTGGAGCCGCTTTCTTGGAGACCAATTCACGTCTGGAATATCGAGTGACAACACCGAACCCTGGTGGGTTTGATGATACTCAGCGTCCGTGGATCCTTAATACGGCAGGCAATTCGGATGCCTTCAATGTGATCCTTGATGTCACAAACACACTTTCTCCAACTGGCTTCAACAACGCCAGCATGGGCATAGCCGTCACGAGTCTGGAGAATACGAACGACAGAATCTTCATCGAGCTTGTCCGTGGTGATCCTAATCCCGCCATCTTTGGACGAGGCTTCCTCGCTGTCTTGGATACCAACAAGATCAATGTGGAGGGAGATAACGAGGTGCTGCCGCGCACAGAGCCCACCAGCCATCCCCTGGTCACCACCGGCTGCGTGCGACTAAGCTACGACCCGGCGAGCAAGGTCTTCATCGCTTACTACGACACGGATGGCAGCAGCAATGGCTATCAGTGGCAGGTCTATGGCAGCTTTGGCGTGGCTGGGAGCGGAGGCAGCACCCGCAACGGCACCTGGCTCATGACCCAGAACCTCGGCTTCCAGGTAAGCATCACAGCTTACTCCGAAGGACTGGCTGTCACCAGCGGCCAAGTGTATGCAGACAATTTCTCCGCCACACCGGCGGTTGATGTTTTGGGTGTGGTCAAGAAGCGGCTCTATGACCAGACCAGCACGGCGTCTGTCACCGCCAGTGGATTTGAAATGTCAGGCTTCATCGGCGGCCCGAATTTCACCAGCACCTTCCCGTCGGGCAACAACCGCTTCGTTCCTCCGGGCAAGAGCCCCCAGAGCTTTGTCTTTGACGTGGGTGACTGGGTTTCTCAAATCAGCGTTTACCCCACCCAGACCGCCATGGACAACGATTTCCCCAATGGCACCTATTCCTTCCTTGTCGGCACATCGCCCTCCATCAGTCTTCCACTCAACGGAGACAGCTATCCGACCGTGCCGGTGGTGACTTCATCCGTCGGCACTTGGAACGGCGGCAAGCTTCTCATCACGCCCCAGCAGGCCTCAGCCGGTTTTACACTCACATCGAATGTCTCGAACGGGAACGGCTTTCTGACGATGGAAATGTTCTCGCACACCCAAGACGTTTTCTACGAGATCATTGATATCAACTCCGGCACGCCCGTCATCGCCAGTGTGCCGCCAGGGAGCCTGGTGACGGGCGACACCTACGAAGTTCAGACCGAGTTCGACGAGGTGGTTTCGAGCACACCGATCGGATCACAGACTTGGGCAGCCCCGTCAGCCAATGGCTTCGGGTTGTACAGCTCCCGCACGATCATCCAGGTCCAAGTGCTGACACCGCTGGAAGAATGGCGTCTGCAAAACTTCGGTACCATTTCCAACACCGGCTCCACAGGTGATTCGGGAGATCAGGATGGAGATGGATTGAGCAATCTGTTGGAATGGGCCGCCGGCCTCAGCCCCACCTCGGGCAGCACCTTCACCAGCCCGACAGCGCTCGTGGCCTCTAACATCGAGTTTACTTATCACCGCAGTGTCGCCGCCCTCAATGCCGGTGCCTCTTACTTCGTCGAGTGGAGTGACAGCTTGGAGACCAACTCCTGGAGCACCGCAAGCGTTTCCCAGCAGGTCCTCTCGGACAACGGCGCATTGCAGCAGGTCAAAGCCACTTTGCCAGCAGGAGCTGACGGAAAACGTTTTGTGCGTCTGCGCGTTACCAGCCCGCAGTGACCACGCGCGTCTTGTCCAACGGACGATGCGAAACATGCTGAGACGGTGTACTGACATTTGCTCCAGATCGATTTCATTCTCCGCCACACTACTCACTGAGCACCTCGTCAATGCGCATTCGCATCTTCCACCGCACCCGCTACCACTACCGCGCCCCCGTTCGTGAGAGTCACAACGAGGTGCGCCTGCGGCCCGCCACCGAAGACAGCGCGCGCTGCGAGTTCTTCCTTCTCAACGTCAACCCGCCCGTCCGCCTCAAGCACTTTCGCGACGAGTGGATGAACTACGTCCACTGGTTCGACATCGCCGAGCCGCACAGCGGCCTCAGCATCGAGGTGCAGATGACCGTGCAGACTAGCAGCCAATACGGCTCGGGTAAGCCCCTCGGCATCGTTTTCGAGTCCCTCAAAGACCTCCAAGATGATCTCCTCGCGCCGCTCCTGCAAAGCAGCACCTATGTGGACATCAATCGCGAGATCTGGAAAGAGGCTCTCGATGTCAAAGCCGCCTCCGACGATGTTTTCGCCACTGCTGAGGGCCTCATGACCCACGTTCATTCCCACTGGGCCTACCTCCCCGGTACCACCCATGCCTCCACGCACATGCGTGAGGTCATGGCGAATCGTCAGGGCGTCTGCCAGGACTTCGCTCACGTCATGATCGGCATGTGCCGCAGCCTCGGCATCCCCGCTCGCTACGTCAGCGGCTATCTCTACAACGGCCCCGGTGCTCACCTTCGCGGTGCCCAGGCCTCGCACGCCTGGTGTGAAGTCTTCGTGCCTGGCAAAGGCTGGTTCGGTCTCGATCCCACCAACAACACCCTCGCCGACGAGCGCCACATCAAAATCGCCACCGGCCGCGACTACGCCGACGCCGCCCCCCTCACCGGCCAATTCGACGGCCCCATGGACGCCACCGCCGCCATGCAAATCGAGGTCGAGGTGAGTCCGGCCTGAACCTACCGCGCCATCTCCCAGAATCGACGTTCCTCAGGCAGCAAGGAAGCAGGCTGGATTTTTTCCGCGAGCTGGAAGGCTCGCGACGTCTCGCCAGCGCGTGCGAGCAGTCCCGCCATCACGGCACGCATGCCGGGCGGCAGGCTGGCGGCATCCGGGGCTTCGTGAAGCACCTCAGCGAGCGTTTTGACATCGCCCAGACGATAGACCGAAAAGGCGGCGATGAGCTTCTGCGCGGCGGCGGACCTCAAATCTGCCTGCGACTGGCTTTCCAAGGCCTCGCCGAGCAGGAGGGCGTAGTAGGCCGCCTGGGTGGCAAAGCCCTCGCTGGCCGGTCGCAGCTCGGCGAGGCGTCTCGTGATCGCTAGCAGGCTTCGAGTGTCCGCCAGCTCGCGGGCCAGCGGCAGCGCCTCCAGCAGCCGCGCCGCCTCCTCACGCGGTTGCATGGCGGCCTGGGTCAGTCGGCATTCCAGCTCCAGATCGCGGCGGCCTTGCAGCCCCGCCACCTGGGCGGCGGTGCGCATCGCCCCGGCATGCGCGGCTTTTTTCGCCCCGGCGATGGCGGATTCGAGCTGGAGGCGGCTTTTCTCCGAACCGGGTTCGAGGTGGCCCTCCGCCCAGGCCAGCCACACGTTCACCACCTCGCGATCCGCTGGCGTTCCCGGCTCCAGCAGTGCCGCACGCAGTTCCTGCCATCTCCCCGCCTGTGCCAGCGAGAGCACCCAGTGGGGAAAAAGCTCGCGCGACTGCCTGGCGAAGCGGGCAGGCAGCAGATCGAGCACCCGCGGATGCTCCGACTCCGAGGCCAGCCAGAAAACCACCTGCCGCAGTGCCTCAGGCTCCGCGTCGCGATGCCGCGCCACCTCCGCATCCAGCAGGGCGTTTCGCTTTTCCGGCGAGCATCGCATCACCGCAGAGATCGCGGCCAGCCGCGTGCCCGTGCCAGCCATCGGATGAGCCTCGGCAAGGCGCAGCAGATGCTCCGCCTGCGTCGTCGTGAGGCCAGCCAGCCCCGCCAGATGCTGGATCGCCCCCGCTGCCGCCGCGTGCTTCTGCTCCGCCAGCAGCCACAGCCGACGCCGCGCCGCGTCCTGCACCTCGAAAGGCGTGTTCCAGCTCTCCGCGATGGCGAGCTGGAGGGCCGCCTGCGGATCATCCTTTTGCAAGACCAGGGCTTTGAGCGAAGCCTCGCGAGCAGCAGCATGATCGCCCTCCTCTTGAAGCAGCCGCGCCTCTGCTGTCCATGCCGCCGGGCTCTGCCGTCCTGCCTCGGGCAGCATGGAAAAAGCCTCCCGCGCCTCCGTGGGCCGTCCATCATCCAGCAGCGCCGTCACGCGGGCCAGCTCGTCCTCCGGCGTAGCCTGCCCGGCGGCCTTCAAATCGTCCAGCGTCTGCACCAGCAGATGCGCATCATTCCCGGTCTCCCGCAAAAAATCCGCTGTCAGTCTCATCACGTCTGCATCTTCGGGCGAGAGTCGCCGCGCCTCGATGACATGCTCCGCCGCCGCATGCCAGTCCTTTTGCCGCAGGTGCTCCGCCGCCTTGCTCCGATGCCAGTGGAGCTGTGTTTGATGCCACAAAGGCCGCCCCAGCATCATCCACGCCACCGCCAGCAGGCCCAGCACTGCCCCGGCTAGGCAAAGCCAGGACACAAGGCCGATGCGGGCGCGGGTGGGATCGTTCATGGCCCGTATCCTAACCTGCCCGCCCGCCTTTTTGCCAGTCTCCAGGTGAAAAAGATGGACATCACCGGCCCGGATCCGGTTTAATCCGCCTGTTCACCTCTCCCGAGCCATGAAATTCACCTCCGCCCTCCTCCTGCCGCTGTTCTTGCTGGCCCTCGCCGCTCCGCTTTCCGCAGCCACCGTGTTTTTCGATCTCCAGGGCAAGGCGGGCGCGGGCCTCCTGCCTGGCAATGAAAATGGTACCGTCAGCGGCTCTCCCGGCACTGGTGGCGAGATCGGCGGTGGTATCTTCTTCGACGATGTGACCAAACTCCTCACCATCAATGTCGGCTGGGGCAGCGCCAATGGCTTCACCAATCTGACCGGCAATGCCACGGCCATGCACATTCACGGCCCTGCGAGTTTCACGGCAAATGCAGGGGTCTTGATCGGACTGGATTCGCTGGGTGGTTACAACAGCTCCGCCACGGCGGGCGGCTTCTCAGGGACGACTACGCTCACTGCCACCAATGAAGCTCGTCTTCTCGCTGGCACGCTGTACATCAACGTCCACACCTCCACCAACGGCGGCGGTGAGATTCGTGGCAACCTCGTCGCCGTGCCGGAGCCCTCCCGCGTCCTGCTCGCCGCGATGGGCGGCCTGCTCCTCGGCCTACGCCGCCGCCGGGCCTAAAAAGGGGATGAAATGCCGCGTGCCACACTGGCGTTGCCACAGCACGCCATGAATACCCGTCGCCACTTCCTCCAAACCGCCGCTCTCAGCGCCCTCGCGGGTCCAAACATCCTCCGTGCGCAGGACTCGAAACAAAAGATCCGCGTCGCTTGCGTCGGCATCGGCAATATGGGCACGGGTGCCGTCCAAGGCTCGCTCAAAGAAGAGATCGTCGCGTTTTGTGATGTCGATTGGCGTGACCTCGACAAGCGCAGCGCCGGTGCCATTGCCAAGGAGCATCCGAACGTGCCGAAGTTCACTGACTTCCGTGAGATGCTCGACAAGAAGGGCTCCGAGATCGACGCCGTGCTCATCTCCACGCCGGATCACACGCACTTCGCCGCCGCCATGGCCGCGATGCAGGCGAAGAAGCACGTCTTTGTGCAGAAGCCGCTCGCCCACAACATCTGGCAGGTGCGCACGCTACACAAAGCCGCGCAGAAATACGGCGTGCAGACCGTCATGGGCAATCAAGGCCACTGTTGGGAAGGCATCCGCCTCGTGCGCGAGTGGTTCGAGGCCGGCGTGCTCGGCGAAGTCAAAGAAGTGCACTGCTGGACCGATCGTCCGTTTGGACACGCAGGATTCCTCGATCCGCAGCCTGCGGTCGCGCCTGCATCCGAGCCCGTGCCGGAAGGTGTGAACTGGGATCTCTGGCAGGGGCCGGTGGCCACGCGTGACTACTCGTCGCAATATCTGCCGCAGCGCTGGCGCGGTTGGTGGGACTACGGTTGCGGCGGACTCGGCGACATCGGCTGCCATTGCCTCGACGCACCGTTTTGGGCCTTGCAACTCGGCATGCCGGAGAAGGTCGAAGTCGTCAAACAAGAGCCTGGCACACTGAAAACCTACACCGCGCCGCGTTCGCACATCATCTTCCATTTCGCTGCGCGTGGTGCTTTGCCACCGGTGCAGATTCATTGGTATGAAGGTGGTTTGCAGCCCGAGCGCCTCGCTGGCATGGACAAGCCGCTGCCGAGCAACGGCATGATCATGAAGGGCAGCAAAGAAACGCTCTTCTCCGACGGCATGCGCGTCCAAAGCCCGCAACTATGGCCCCGCGAGCGCATGACGCCGCTCATCGACATCCTGCGCCGCAAGCCACTCCCACGCTCCAAAGCCGGCGACCCCATCGGCGAGCTCTTCGCCGCCATCCGTGGCGAAATCCCGCACGCAGGCTCCCACTTCGACTACGCCTGCCCTTTGACCGAACTCGTCAACGTCGGCGTCCTCGCCATCCGCAGCGGCAAAACCATCGAATGGGACGCCGCCGCCATGAAGGTCAGAAACGCCCCCGAATTCGACACCTGGATCAAAGAGCCCGTCCGCAACGGCTGGAGCTACGGCGAGGATCTTTGGAAAGCATGAGAGCGATCCTCCTTTCGTCATTCGCCATTCTGGTTTCGTCATTATCGGCGAAGCCGAACGTGCTCTTCATCGCCATCGACGATCTCGCGAACGACGCCACGCACACACCGCACATCGACCGCCTCGCGGCCAGTGGCGTGCGTTTTGACCGCGCCTACAATCAGATCCCGCTCTGCAATCCCAGCCGCGCCTCCGTGCTCACCGGCCGCCGGCCCGATGCCACGCAGGTCTATGACCTCGACCGCCATTTCCGCGAGGCATTGCCCGATGTTGTCACGCTTCCGCAGCTCTTTCGTCAAAACGGCTGGTTCACCGCCCGCGTCGGCAAGATCTACCACTACGACGTGCCGAACGGCATCGGCACCGACGGCCTCGACGACAAACTCTCGTGGCAGCTCGTCGTGAACCCCAAAGGTCGCGATGTGACCGATGAAAAGCTCATCACCAACCCCACGCCGCAAAAACCCGTCAGCGCTGCCTTGAGCTGGCTCGCCGCCGAAGGCACCGGCGAGGAGCAAACCGACGGCCTGATCGCCACCGAGGCCATTCAACTTCTCGAAAAGCATCGCCACGAGCCCTTCTTCCTCGGTGTCGGCTTCTTCCGACCTCACACGCCCTTCGTCGCACCGAAGAAATACTTCGACCTCCATCCGCTCGACTCCATCCGCCTGCCCGAAGCCTCCGCCGACGACCGCAGCGACATCCCAGCCGCCGCCTTCGCGCACAACAACCCCACACCGCACTACGGCCTCGACGAATTCACCTGCCGCCAAGCCCTCCAGGCCTACCGCGCCAGCGTTTCCTTCGTCGATGCCCAAATCGGCCGCGTGCTCGATGCGCTCGATCAACTCAAGCTCTCCGACAACACCATCGTCCTCCTCTGGAGCGATCACGGCTACCACCTCGGCGAGCATCTCGGCTTGTGGCAAAAGCGCACCCTCTTCGAAGAAAGCACCCGCGCCCCACTCATCATCCGCGCCCCCGGCGCCAAAGGAAACGGCCACACCTGCCATCGCATCGTCGAATTTATCGACATTTACCCCACTCTCGCCGATCTCGCTTCACTTACGCCGCCAACAACACTCGATGGCCGCACGCTCTGTCCTTTACTCAACGATCCCGCACAAAAATGGGAGCACCCCGCCATCACCCAAATCATCCGCCCCGCCGACGACCGTCTTCCCTCTCAAGTCATGGGCCGCACGATCCGCACCGAACGCTGGCGCTACACCGAATGGAACGAAGGCACGAACGGCCTCGAACTCTACGATCACGAAAAAGACCCGCACGAATTCCAAAACCTCGCCCGAATGACTTCCGCGGAAGCCTCCGCCGCGATGAAAGCCCTTCACGCTCTGCTCGATCCCAAAGCCCGCGGCACTCCACCTCCATCGCCGGTGAATCCGAAACGACTGTGAGGAACGGAAAGCGGAACAGAGATAGACCTACACCTCTCCCACGTTGTCGCGTCACCCCCATGCTTCGATTCGTCTTTTTTGCGCTCTTTGCGTTCCTTTGCGGCCATTCATTCGCTGCGGCGCCTGTCGCGGCTTTTCTCGAACAGCACTGTGTCGAGTGCCATGACGCCGATGTGAAGAGAGGCGGCCTCGACTTGACCTCCTTGACCTTTGACCGCCTTGACGGCTCCACTTTAAAATCCTGGCAGCACATCTTCGAACGCGTGCGCGATGGCGAGATGCCGCCGAAAAAGAAGCCGCAGCCGGAGAAGCATGAAAAAGACCTCTTCCTCGCTGCTTTGAAGCATCCGCTGCTCGAAGCGGACACCGCTGACATCGCCGCGAACGGTCGTGTGCGCAGCCGCAGGCTCACGCGGGTCGAGTATGAGCACACGTTGCACGATTTGCTCGGCATCGACATCCCCCTCAAAACGCTGCTGCCGGAGGATCGAGCCTCGCATGGCTTTGAAACCGTCGCGGATGGTCAGCAGCTCTCACATCACCAGCTCGCACGTTACCTCGACGTCGCCGATCTCGCCTTGAGCGATGCTTTTGACCGCGCTGAGAAAGGCGATGCGACCTACGCCAAGCATCACACACCCGAGATGCTCATCAAAAACCGCGGGGGAAACTATCGCGGCCCCGATTTGAAAAATGGCGAAAGCATCACCTGGCCCATCGGGCTGCAATTCTTCGGCCGCACGCCGACGTGGGCACCGGAAAGCGGTTGGTATCGCGTCACGCTGCGTGGTGTGCGCGGCATCAATCCCACCGCCGATGGTGCAGTGTGGGGCACGCTGCGCTCCGGTCACTGCGAATCGAACGCTCCGCTGCTCTACATGATCGGTCTCGTCGAGGCCACGGCGACACCACGCGACATGACTTTCGAGGCCTGGATTGAAAAAAATCATCGCCTGGAGCTGCGACCGAACGACGGCACGCTCAAAAATGCCCCCACGGGTGCCAAAGGCGGCAACGTGAGCTTTGCGGGCCGAAACCTCGAAAAACAAGGCTTCTCCGGCATCGCGCATCGCGGCATCGACATCGAGCGCATCTATCCCGTCGCCAATGCGGAAGGTGTGAGGAAGAAACTTTTCGGCGGCAATGGCCTGGAGGCACTGAAAGCCGAAAACATCGACAAACTCGTGAGTCGCTTCGCCACACGAGCGTTTCGCCGCCCCGTCACCGAGGCTCAAAGTGCCCCATATCGCGAAATTGCCGCCAAAGCGCTCGCTGAGGGCGATTCAGTGCCGGAGGCCCTTCGCTCGGCCTACCGTGCCGTCTTGTGCTCACCGCGCTTTTTGACCTTCATCGAGGCTCCAGGCCCTCTCGACGATCACGCCATCGCCTCACGCCTCAGTTTCGCCCTTTGGTGCTCCATGCCCGATCAAGAGCTGCTCGAACTCGCGAACCAAAAGAAGCTCTACGAGCCTCAAACCCTCGCCCAGCAAGTCGAGCGACTGCTTTCGCACGCCAAAGCCAAACGCTTCATCGCCAGCTTCACCGACCAGTGGCTCAAGCTCAATCAAATCGACTTCACCACGCCCGACACACGCCTCTTCCGCGACTTCGATCCCGTGGTGCAGGAATCCATGCTCCAGGAAACCCGCACCTACTTCACCGAGCTGGTGCGCCGTGATTTGAGCATCACCAACCTCATCGATTCCGACTTCGCCTTCCTCAACGGACGTCTCGCGCGGCACTACAAGGCCGAACTCGCGCTGCAAAGCGGTGCGGGGCTTCAAAAAGTCACGCTCAAGCCCGAGGCCAAGCGCGGCGGCCTCGTCACTCAGGGGGCGATCCTCAAAGTCACCGCCGATGGCACCAGCACCTCGCCCGTCGTGCGCGGCGTCTTCATCAATGAGCGCATCCTCGGCAACCACATCCCGCCGCCTCCGCCCGGCATTCCCGCCATCGAACCCGACATCCGCGGAGCCACCAGCATTCGCGATCAGCTCGAAAAACATCGCAACAACGAAAGCTGCGCCAGTTGCCATCAAACCATCGACCCACCCGGCTTCGCGCTCGAAAATTATGATCCCGTCGGCATCTGGCGCAAAGGCTACGGCAAGGACAGCAAAGGCGCGAAGATCGATCCCTCCGGCCTCACCCCCGAAGGCGAAACCTTCACCGACCTCGCCACCTGGCAGCAAATCCAAACCAAACGCCCTCAACACCTCGCCCGCGGCTTTGCCACCCACTTCCTCACCTACGCCACCGGCGCTTCACCTCGCTTCAGCGATGAATCGAAGCTCGATGCCATCGCCAACAAGACCACCAACCTCCGCTCCATCATCCGCGAGGTGGTTTTGAGCGACATTTTCCGCACCAAGTAACGTTTCACCGCACCATGAGCACATTCACGTTCCAAAAACACCTATCACGTCGCGCCATGCTGCGCGGTGCGGGCATCACGCTCGGGCTGCCGTTGCTCGAAGCGATGACTCCGGCCTTCGCGGCGGTGAAGGAGACGAAACAAGCGAAACGCTTCGTCGGCATGAGTCTGGCGTTGGGGCTGCACAATCCGAATTTGGTGCCGGAGGGCGTGGGACGGAGTTATAAGCCTTCGCGTTATCTCGCGGGCATTCAGGATTTGCGGGAGGATTTCACGGTGGTGTCGGGTTCCTCGCATCCAGGCGTCACGGGTGGTCACACGGCGGAGGGGAGCATCTTTTCGGCGTGTCCGAATGCGCGGGGCTCGACGACGCGGAACACGATCTCGCTCGATCAGCTCATGGCGAAGCATCTGGGGCATGAGACGCGCTTTCCGTCGCTCGTTTTGAATACGAACTCGCAGACGAGCCCGAGCTACACGGAGAATGGTTCGATGATTCCGGCTGAAAACAGCGCGATGAAGCTCTTTACGCGGCTCTTTGTGAATGACACGCCCGCCGAGCAGGAGCGGCAGGCGGAACTGATCCGCAGTGGTCGCAGCGTGATGGATGTGGTCGGTGCGGAGGCGAAATCGCTCCAGCGCGAACTCGGCTCTGGTGATCGCGACAAGCTGGATGCTTGGTTTACCAGCGTGCGTGAGTTGGAGCAGCGTCTCGCCGCGAACGAGTCCTGGACGCACAAACCCAAGCCGAAGGTGAGCCTTGCGCCACCGCGTCAGATCCCACGCGACAACGAAGTGGCTGTGGAGCGTATCTATCTCGATATCGTGCACATGGCGCTGGCCACGGACAGCACACGCTTCATCACGTTGCACGTCACTGGCAACAACGTGCAGGGCATCGAAGGCGTGGATGAAAGCTACCACAACCTCAGCCACCACGGCATGGACGAGGAAAAGCTGGCGCAGCTCGCCCTCGTCGAGCAGGGCGTCATCCACGAATGGGCCGCCTTCCTGCGCAAACTGAAGACCGACAAGCTCCTCGACGGCACGATGGTGCTGCTCACCTCAAACCTCGGCAATGCCTCCGCCCACGATAACAAAAACATGCCCGTCCTTTTTGCCGGTGGCGGCTTCAAGCACGGCCAGCACCTCGCGTTTGACCAGAAGGACAATTATCCGCTGCCGAATCTCTATTTGAGTGCGTTGCAGCGCCTCGGCCTCGAAGAGGAACGCTTCGCGACGAGCGAAACGACGATGCGTGGCCTTGAGGTGGCCTGATTGTTTTTCAGACACATTGTGTACAATCACTGGCAGCTTCGGGCAGGCTCGTTTTGATTTCCGGCCTCATGCCCGTTCCCGAAACGGATCCGAAGCTCGCCTCAAAGCTCCACCATCGATGGCGCGGGATGGGGGCGCTGCTTTTGACCGCGTTTTACAACTTCTTCTTCGCTGGGCATTTGGAGTTGATGAAGACGACTGTCTATATGAAGGACGGTGTGGTGATGGGCGCGGATGCCGCTGCGGTGCAGGCGGATCTTGCGCTGCCGAGGGTCGATGCTGGATCGAAGGGCACGGGTGCGGCCTCGAGTTTTCTATTGGTGCATCGCATCCCGGTGGCGGTGTTTGAGGTAGGCTGGACGTCCTTTTCAAAAGATGCCAACGAGGCGAAAAAGATGGCTGTGGGCACACTGCAAGGCCTCGCGGGAGCTTTGATGGTCGTCTTTCTCTACCACCTGCTGCTGTGGAGCGGGCTGAGCACTTGGAATGCGGTGATGTTTGCGGCGATCCTGGGCTTTTCGACGACGGCCACGGTTTTCACGGCGGTGCCCCAGGTACAGATCTTCAGCATGCTGGGCCTCACGGGCATGCTGACGGCCATGGCTCGCGGCAAGCGAGCCCAGTGGTGGGAATTCTCCGCTGCGGCGCTGTATGCCGTGCTCTGCTCGCACTGGAATCTCATTCCCGTGGCGATCTTGGCCGTGAGCCGTGCCGTGTGGCGCTGGCGCACGACGGATTCCTTCAAGCCGGTGCCAGCGGTGATCGGCAGCATGGGGCTGCTGACCCTCGTGGCCGTCGGGGGCATGATGCTGCAAACCTGGATATATCCCAAATCGAGCCAGATAGATGTCTTTGAGGTGGCGAAGTCTTCGATGACGACGCTGCATCAAGCGAAGGAACGTGCGGCGGTGACGCCATGGGTTTCCCGGCTTCAGGATGTTTTTTTTCACGAACATCCTCGCCCCTTCGCCCACGATGCTGGATCAAAGTAAGGTGCAGGAACGCAAGACGCGGCGTGTGGTCTCGCTCGTGGATGAGGAGTGGTTCGTGCTCGACTTCCGCCACGCCTTGTGGGCCGGGTGGATGATCCTGATGCTGCTAGGCCTCACCGGCCTGCCGAATGCGGCCGAGCACGTCGGCGTGGCGACGGGGCGTTGCTGCTGCTCGGCTGGCAGGTGCTGTTTTATGTGGCGCTCGAAGATCCCGGCGAGCGTCTTCTGCAATCCGCCGCCTGGACGTCCGCCGTCGTGACTCTCACCGGTGTGGGCGTGGGCCGTGCGCTGGAAAAATTCAGTACGTTCGGCGTTCCCGTGGCCGTGCTGTTGCTCGCTTTCGCCGTGGCTCAAGGCACGCGGAACTATCGGTTCATCCACGAGATCGCGAAGCAGTTGAAGCTTTCTGCCGCGATGTGATGCTAGACGAAACTCTGGCTTGGCGGGCGGCGTTGTTTGTGAAAGCATGAACTCCCACGCCATGAAGCTGACTTTCGCGTTCCTTTTACTCCTCACCTGCCTGCCGCTGTCTGCGGCGGATGATCTATCGAAACCTCTCGAAGCCCTGCGTGCCGTGCAAAAGGAAGGGCAGGGGAACGAAGCTGCCTCGAAGGCCTGGCAGGAGATCACAAAGGCGGATGCCTCGAATCTGCCCAAGGTGCTTAAAGGCATGAACGGAGCCAATCCGCTCGCCGAGAACTGGTTGCGGGCTGCTGTGGGTGTGCTCGCCGATGAGGCGCTGAAGGCTAAAAAGATGCCGGTCGAGGCTCTCGTGGCCTTTTTGAAGGATTCGGCGAACAGCCCTGGTTCCCGCGTGGTGGCCTTTGATCTCATTCAGCGTGCCGATGCGAAGCTGGGGGAGGAATTGACACCCACCCTGATCAATGATGTGAGCAGCGAACTTCGTCGTCATCCGGTGGCGAAGCTGATCGAGACGGGCGACAAGGCGCTTGCCGCCCAAGAAAAGACCGCCGCCGTGCTCGCCTACCGCCAAGGGTTCGATGGTGCCCGAGACGAAGATCAGATTAAAACGCTGGCGAAGAAGCTGCGCGATCTCGGCCAGGAGGTCGATCTGCCCACGCATTTTGGCTTTCTTATGAGCTGGAAACTCATCGCGCCCTTCAGCAACGCGGACCGCAGCGGCTTCGACACTGTGTATCCGCCAGAGAAAGAGCTGAAATTTGACGCCGCCTATGAAGGCAAGGGCAAGGAAGCCAAGTGGGTCGATTTCACCAGCAAGGACGAGTATGGCAAAATAGACTTCAACAAGCCATTCGGCATGGAGAAGAGCGTCACCGGCTATGCCGCCACTGACTTTGTGAGCACCGAGGATCGCCCGGCGGAGATCCGCATCGGCTGTAAGAATGGCTGGAAGGTCTGGCTGAATGGCGAGATGCTCTTCGCTCGCGATGAATACCACCGCGGCGCGAAGCTCGATCAATACAAACTCCCCTGCCAGCTCAAGAAGGGCAAAAACACCCTTCTTGTGAAGTGCTGCCAGAACGAGCAGACCGAGCAGTGGACTGTCGAGTGGGAATTCCAGCTCCGCGTCTGCGATGCGACGGGCACGGCGATTGTGGCAAAGAACTGAAGGATAAAAACCTGACACAACATAGCAGACCATGAAGACGACCTTTTTTTTGGCTTTCAGCCTTTCTCTTTCATCCTGGGCTTTCGCCGACTGGCTCCAGTTCCGCGGACCTAACGCAGCGGCGGTTTCCACGGATGCTCAAGCTCCGGCAGACGAACTCAAAATCGCGTGGACGGCGGATCTGCCGGGACGCGGGCTCTCCGCGCCGATTGTCGTGGGAGACAAAGTCTTTGTGACTTGCTCCAGCGGCCCCGGACAGGACACGCTGCATGTGTTCTGCTTCAACGCGAATGACGGCTCGAAGCGCTGGGAGCGTGCGATGCGTGCCACGGGCCGCACGATGTCGCACACGAAGACCTGCGTGGCAGCGAACACGCCGTGTAGCGACGGCGAGCGTGTCTTTGCGCTGTTTTCATCGAATGACCTCTTTGCCTTCGACCTCGATGGCAACCTCCTCTGGCTGCGCGGACTGACCTTTGACTACCCCAACGCGAGCAACAGCCTAGGCATGTCGCAATCGCCCGTGGTGATCGGCAAGACGCTCGTGGTGCAGAGCGAGAACGATGCGGAATCCTTCGCCGCCGGTCACGATGTGGCCACGGGCATGAACAAGTGGAAGCTGGAGCGTCCGAAGGCGGCGAACTGGACGAGCGCCACGCTGTTTAAGGGCGTGGCCGCCTTGCAGTCGAGCAAAGGCATCGTCGGCGTCGATCCAGACACGGGCAAAACGGTTTGGAACTATGAGGACGGGGCCAGCACGATTCCGTCGAGCGTGGTGAGTGGCGATTTGATTTACGCCGTGTCGAAAGGCATCACCGCGCTCGCGCCTGAGAAGGGCTCGGTGACGCAGCTCTGGCGCAATGAGAAGCTCAATCCCGGAACCGCTAGCCCGCTGGTGCTCGGAGATCATCTTTTCGTTGTGAACGGCGCCGGCGTGCTGATCAAGGCAAGTATTAAAAACGGAGACGAGCAATGGAAGCTGCGCCTCAAAGGCCCGTTCAGCGGCTCGCCAGTGGCAGCTGGCAAGCGCATCCATATCGTGAATGAGCGCGGCATCTTCCAAACCATCGACCCTGAGGCTCCTGAGGGCAGAGTGACGCAGGAGATCGAGCTCAAGGAAACCGTGCTCACCACACCCGCCATCTCCGGTGGCGCGATCTATGTGCGCAGTGATGCTAAGCTCTGGAAGCTGCAATGATGGAACCGCCTGACCAGCAGGAAGAGCTCTTGATCTCCAACGAGATCGAGCAGGAGACTTCGCGGGCGCTCGGCAAGGAGACCCGTCAGGTGCTCACCGCCGTGCTTGTGGTGGCCGCCTTCATGGCACTGGCGCACTTCACGCCGATGAAGGCCTGGATAACGAATGTGCAGTCTTGGAAGGGCTTTGTGCGCGAGTTTGGCTGGATGGCACACGCTGTCTTCATGCTCGTCACTGCGGGCGCGGTGATGATGGGTGTGCCGCGTCTGGCTTTCTGCTCAGCTGCCGGGCTCATCTTTGGTTTTGGTGAAGGGCTTCTGCTCTCGCTCTTGGGCTCCACGCTGGGCTCTTATGGTGCCTTTATCCTTTCACGTCATGGCTTTCGACGTGCGGCGGAAGCCCGTGCGGAGAAGTGGCCCTGGTTGAAGAAGATGCTGAAGAAGCCCTCGGTGATGCGTGTCTTCTGGGCGCGGCAACTCATGGTGCCCGGTATTGTGCTGAATGTGCTCATCGGCATGACCCCCCTACGTCACTCACGCTTCCTGCTCGGAACGGCGCTAGGCTATCTGCCGCTGAACATCGCCTTCAGCCTCGTCGGCAGCGGCTTGGGCAAGGAGAGCATTACCACCACCATGACGCAGCTGCTCGCGGCCATGGCGGTGATCAATGTCGCGGCGTGGCTGGTGTTTCGATACATGTGTAGCACTCGTTTGAGATAAGTTCGTTCGGTATAGCGATGCCAGGCAAAAGACGCTGTCATGTATGCAGTCATCGTCAGGCATGCTTTGAAAGCACGAAGCACGAAGCACGAAGCACGAAGCACGAAGCACGAAGCACGAAGCACGAAGCACGAAGCACGAAGCACGAAGCACGAAGCACGAAGCACGAAGCACGAAGCACGAAGCACGAAGCACGA
>CANGYJ010000023.1 GCA_947458455.1 Verrucomicrobiaceae bacterium
TCGTGGAACGCACTTTTGGCTGGCAGGCGCCCTTTCGACGCCTCAGCCGCGACTACGAACGCCTCCCTGATACCCTCGCCGGACTTCACTGGCTCGCCTCCGTCTTCCTCATGCTCCACAACCTCTTCTAAAGTGCATGACAAGCTCTAAGGAAAGCTGCTCAAAAGCGCCAGCTGAAAACGACGAAGGGATTGAAGGCTTCTTCGCCACGGAGGAACCAGTTCGCAGCCGCATCGAAGATCACATTCGGTGTGATGGAGTACATGAAACCGGCATCGAAGGAGGTCTGCCAGTAGCCCTCGCTATCCACCTTGTTCTGAGCGTAGATTTCCCCATACACCGTGAGAGAGTCCGTCACCTCGTAGCCAAGCACGGCCGTGGCGGTGGGGCTGAAATGGAGCGTGTCATCGCTGTCACCCAAGATCTGGCTGTAGATGGTGTTGCCGAGGGTGAAGCCACCGCCGAAGTCGATCTCGGAGTTGATGGGCATGCCGCCTTCCCACAGTTCGTTGCCGATCTTGTGCTTCGCCGTCGGGATCTTCATGAAGGGAACCACCGACATGGCCGAAAAGGTTGAATTTCACCCGAGCAACGAGGTCGTTCACACCTTCACGGGCGTAACCATCTTCTCCAACATCCGGATTCCCTTTGAAACGGGACTCTGTCCAAGGCTGCCACATGAGCTAAACGTCGATGTTATTTGTGAGGCCGTATTTGGCGTTCAACTCGCCCCAGATGAAGGTTTCATTACGGTGGCCGGTGTCCATCTGGCGGGAGTAGTTCAACAAGCCGGTTTCGAACTGCCTCCAGCCTTTTGGCACGGTGAAAACGCCATCTCTCTGGTCGGGGCGATCGGTGGCCATGGGACGGACGTTTTCAGCTTTGCTACCCTTTTAATCGATAGGATCTGCCGAAAATGCAGTGGATGCCAGACAGGCAGTCAGGGTGAGGAAGGCGGAAACGGTTTTTATGGGAAGGCGACTTGAAGGTCAGGAAAGCAGAAATTTTCAACCAACGGCTATGGGGCATCAATCACATAATGTAGAATTTACACTCAGTCCGAAAATTAAAACCTCCAACTAAGACCCACAAATGGGTTCACCGCGCACTCTCCTCTGAAAAACCAGTTCACCCCGGCATCGAATTGGAGGTTTTCCGTGATGAGAAAAGTGATTCCTCCATCCACGGAAGTTAGCCAGTAGCGCTCCTCATCCATGCGCCAGGCGCTAAAAAACTCGACATAAATACCCACACGCTCTGTCACTGCCCAGCCGAGGACGGCCGAGATCGTGGGTTCAAAGTAGGGGTCGTTGTCGAGGTTCACCGCCTGGTTCAGGAAAAGGCTCGAGCCAACGCTGAAGCCGCCACCGAGATCAAAGGCTTGGTTGATGCCCAGACCGAATTCCCAAATGTTGTTGCCGAGAGTGGGTTCTGCCAAGGGGGCCTTCACCCAGGGCATCAGGGACAGCGCATAGGCCCCCTCGTCGTTACCCGCGACATTCCACTTCGCCCTGAAGAACCCATCTCCGTGGCCGTCCGCTTCATCGGTCACTTGGCCTCCGGCGTCCTTGTGCCGATGTCGGACATGCGGCACCCAGATGACCTGCAAGTCCAGGTCATGAGCGATGCCGTACTTCAGGTTCACCTCGGCGTAGTTGGTGATCTCGGTGCGCTCCTCGGTGTTCAGACGGCTGGAGTGGGAGAAGAGGCCGCTTTCGATCTGAAACCAGCCTTTGGGAACCGTGTAGGCGCCTTCGGTCTGGTCCGGCCGGTCTGTGGTCATCGGGCGTACCTTTTCACGACGGGTTTCCATGATCTCCGCCGCAGTGGCGGCCCCGCCAAACATCGTCACAAGCAGCAGTGCCCTCATTTCAGTGCCTTCACGATGGTGCTGACGTTGAAGCGAAGCATTTGCTCGTAGGTTTGCCCGGCACCGAGCGCATCGGAGAAGAGCTCACCGCCGATCTTCGCGCCGCTGTCCTTCGCAATACGCTCGATGGTGGCATGAGGAACGCTGCTTTCGACGAAGATGGCCTTCACCTGTCTGGACTTGATGAAATCGACCGTCTTGGCCACATCGGCCAGACCTGCCTCGCTCACCGTCGAAATGCCCTGCACACCCACCACCTGGAAACCATAAGCGCGGCCGAAGTAGTTGAAGGCATCATGGCTCGTGATGAGCACACGGCGTTCCGCAGGGATTTGGGCGGCTTGAGCCTTGGCCCAGTCATGCAGGGCCAGCGTGGCCATTTTCCATTTTTGGCCGCGTTCGGCGAAAACTGCCGCTTTCTCCGGCAATACGCGGCTCAGGCCCTCGACGACAGGCCCGAGGCATTTTAACCAAAGCTGCGTATCCCCCCAGACATGCGGATCGGCATGTGGCGCGCCCTCGGGATGGATCAAATCGGTCTCGCCGAGCTTCGCGGTCACCGCGTGCACCTCTCGACCCTGCGCAGCGAGCCGGTCGAGTAGCTCGCTCATGCGGCCCTCGAGCATCAGGCCGTTGTAAAAGATCGCCTTGGCCGTGCCGAGCTTCTGCGCGTCCTCCGCGGAGGGCTTGTAGAGATGCGGATCGACTCCCGGACCCATCAGCGCGCTCAGCGCGATGTCATCGCCGCCGATCGTCCGAACCATGTCCGCGATCATGGTGGTGGTGGCGACCACAGAGGGCTTGCCGTGCGCGTCACCCGTCGCGGGACCGGGTTCACAGGCGCTCAGACCAAGGAGGACCGATAGCAGGAGGGCGAGATGTTTCATGGGGGTCACGGCGCTTTTTAGCTTAGACTAACTTTCTTGGCAAGAGTGAATCTTGTTCCCCTAGGCGAACATGCCCCCTCAAGCACCGCACAAACTTCGCCAAAAAACCGCAGCGTTGCTGACGTTGATTCCGCGTTCGATCAACTGGCTTGCCCTCCTCTTAGCGGCTTTCACCATGCTCTCAAAAGAGGGCGCAGAGAAGCTGGGTGTCGATGCAGGTCAGTTTGTCGAGGTGACCACCCCCAAAGTGCTGTTTGAATGGATGCCCCAGCATGCAGAGCGAACCGGCACAAGCCGCCGGTCCCGCGCCAAAAAGGCCGCTGAAACCGGGCATCGCTACCACGGCTGCGCGGTGCAGGTGCTGCAGGACGGCGTGGTGATTGGCGAGGCCTGCAGGCCTCGCTCATTGCAAAAAGCCGCATGACGGCGATCCTCGCCGCCGTTATCAACGGAAGTCAACGCGCCTCATGACCCATCGCAGCCAGCCACAAGCCCGCACGCCGTTCGCACGGCTCGTGCATGCGTTACTGCTGCTCGCATGGCTTCTTTCCTCGCAGGGAATCGCCCCTGCCATGGTGCTTGCTGCGGCCACGATGGATGGTGATCACGCGGTCCAGGTGGGAGCTTCTGAAAAAGGGGATCTGACCGTGGTGCTTGCTCACGCGGATTCGGTGGTTCGGGAGCATGATCCGCTCTGCGCCCTCATCGTCGCGTTTGCCGAGACCTCTTCGGAGGCGGACGCCGATCACGTGTTGTCCTTCAAGACCGTTGAGGACGCCTCACGTCGTGTTTTCGACGATGTCACGAACGTCGATCTTTCGGTGCCGATGGCGCCGCTTCAGATCAACTTGCCTGCGAAGACTCCGCCAGTGCTCCTCAAGCAGGGCACCCTGGCTCCCGCATGGTCCCCCGGCCTCGAATTGAAGGCAGGGAAGACGGTCATGCTCTGCTGAGGCAAAACCTTGAGCACCCCAAGTCTGCCCCAGGCAGATCCATCACCGTCCGTGCCCGGCACGCAGGCATCCCGACACCCCATCTCAATCAACGCGCCATGAAAACGATCTTCCTCTCCCTCTGCCTTCTCACCTCTTCGATCTTCGCCGATCCCTTCACCGTCAATTCGCTCGTCCAGAAAGCCCTCGCCACCCATCCTGAACTTCGCTACTACGAAGCTCAAATCGCCGTCGCCGAAGGCGGCAAGACCAAGGCGGGAGAAATTCAAAACCCCGATCTCATGACCGGCGTCGGCAACTGGCGCGTGCGTGACCTTGCCACCAACAACGTCAGCGATGGGCCCACTTGGGCGGTGCAGCTCACGCAGACCTTTGAATGGCCCGGCCGCCTCTCACTGCGCAAAGCCATCGCGCAAAAAGACATCGAACTCGCCCAGCTCGGCCTCGAGCAGCTGCGCGCGGCGCTCGCTGCACGAGTGCGCACCATCTCGTGGAAAATGCTCGCAGCGCAGGAGAAGACGAAAGCCGCCGATGAAGTCGCGAAGCGCTTCCATTCGCTCGCCGAGGTGCTTCTGCAGCGCGATCCTGCTGGCGCGGCTCCGCGTTTAGAGGCACGCATCATTCAAGCGAGTGCCCTCACGCTTGGCGCAGAGGCCACGTTGGCCCGCAACGAGCTCGCCTCGGCCCGTTTTGAACTGAACCAGCTTCTCGGCGAAAAAGCCGAGCATCCGCTCGAGCTGAAGATGGAGAACCTCACGCTCAATCCTCCGCCCGCGCTCGAACCCCTGCTGGTGAACGCACGCAAAAAGAACTTCGACCTTCGCGCCCGCATCATCGATGTGCAGCAACAGGGATATGAGGTGAAACTCGCTGAAAACGAGCGCTGGCCGTCCATCACCGTGCAGCCCTACATCCAGCGTCAGCAAAACGAGACGCGTGAGACTCAGGTCGGCATCGGCGTGTCCATCCCACTGCCGTTGTGGAACCGGAACAAGGGTGCCATCGAGGCTGCGAAGGCCAAGGAAGTGCAGGCCGAGGTCATGCTCACCGCGCAGATGCGTCAACTCGAGCGCGATGTCGCCGCGCAGGCCAGCCATTACAAAATCCACGTCGAAGAGCTCGCCAAATGGCCCGCTGACACGCTCGCCAGCTTCCGCAAAGCCGCCACCGAGGCCGATGAGCACTACCGCCTGGGCGCGCTGCCGCTTTCCACCTACACCGAGCTTCAGCGCCAATACATCGACAGCGTCAAAGCCGTCCTCGAATCCCAGCTCGGTGCCGTCGATGCACGCCTCCAGCTTGAGCAGCTCACCGGTACGAAACTCCAGTAATCCTCCACGGCCATGCTCAATTTCCTGTTGGAGTTTTCCGTCCGGCAGCGCGCATTCGTGCTGCTTGGTGCTTTCTGCCTGCTCGGTGGAGGGTTGTATTCACTCATGCATCTGCCCATTGACGCCGTGCCGGATCTCACTGGACCGCAGGTTCAGGTGAACGTTGCCGTGCCAGCGCTCGCACCCGAGGAATCGGAACGCGCCATCACGCGGCCGATTGAAATGGCGCTCAGCGGCATGCCTGGCGTGCTCGACTCGCGTTCCATCACCAAATTCGGCCTCAGCCAGGTCACCATCGAGTTTGAGGATGGCACGGACATCTTCCGCGCTCGCCAGCTCGTCACGGAACGCCTGACCACTGTCATGCAGGATCTGCCGCCCGGTAGCGAACTCAGCCTCGCGCCGATCAGCACTGGCCTCGGCGAAATCTTTTATTACACGCTGCATTGGAAAAAGGACGCCAAGGAGAAGCCCGCCGATGAACGTGAAGGCCTGATGCGCCTTTGGGAGGCGCATGAGTACATCGTCAAACCGATGCTGCGCACCGTGCAGGGCGTCGCCGAGATCAACAGCAACGGCGGCCATCAGCGCCAGGTCACCGTCGAGCCCATGCTCGACAAGCTCAAGGCCGCCAACATGACCGTCGGCGAGCTGGCCGACATCATCCGCGGCAATGTCGAAAACGCCGGCGGTGGCATCATCAACCGCGATGGCGAGCAGCTCACCATCCGCAGCGTCGGCCGCGTGAGCACGGCGGAGGAAATCGCGAAGCTGCCGGTCAAATTCGGCGCTGCCGTGCAGCCAATGAAGGTCGAAGACGTCGCCAAAGTGCAGTGGGGCGCCGGATTCCGCGGCGGCGCGGCCACGATGGACGGCCAGGAGGTCGTGCTCGGCACCGTCATGATGCTCCTGGGCCAAAACGCCCGCAACGTCTGCCATCGCGTGGCCCCGCGACTCGAGGAAGTGCGTGAGAAACTCCCGCCGGGCATGGATGTGACCATCGTTTATGAACGCAGCGACCTCGTCGAGGCCACGGTCAGCACGGTGGAGAAAAATCTCGTCGAGGGTGCCATCCTTGTCGTCGCCGTGCTGCTCGTGCTGCTGGGGAACTGGCGTGCGGCGCTCATCGTCGCGCTCGCCATCCCGCTTTCGTTCCTTTTTGCCATCAGCGGCATGGTGCAGGGCGGATGGTCCGGCAATCTCATGAGCCTTGGAGCAGTCGATTTCGGCCTTATCATCGACGGCGCGGTCGTCATGGTCGAAAACATCGTCCGCAGGCTCGGCATCAAACAACACCACCTCGGCCGTGTTTTGACGCGTGAAGAGCGTTCACGCGAAGTTTTGGCCGCGAGCAAGCAAATGGCCTCGCCGATGTTTTTCGGCGTTTTAATCATCACCATCGTCTATCTGCCCATTTTGACGCTCACTGGCATCGAAGGGAAAATGTTTCGCCCGATGGCGGTGACGGTCATTTTCGCCCTCGCGGGCGCTTTGCTGCTCGCGCTGACGCTTATGCCCGCCATGTGCTCGTTCTTCCTCGGCGGAATCATTGCCGAGAAGGAAAATTTCATCATTAAAGGCCTCAACGCCATCTTCCAGCCGCTGCTGCGCATCTCGATGAAGCTCCGCTGGCTAGTCGTGCTCTGCGCCGTCGGCTTCTTCGCCTTCTGCGGCTGGAAATTCACCACGCTCGGCGCGGAGTTCGTCCCAAAGCTCGATGAAGGAAGCATCGCAGCCATGATTTACCGCAAGGTCGGCATGAACCTCAAGGAGTCGCTCCACGAGGACCTCGAGCTCGGCAGAATGGTGCGCGACAAATTCCCCATGGTGACGCGCTTCTTCACCCGCAGCGGCACCAGCGAGGTTGCCACCGACCCCATGCCGCCGAACGAGACCGACTTCTACGTCTTCTACAAACCGCTCAACGAATGGCCCAAAGGCCCCGGCCTGCCGACGACGAAAGAAGAACTCATGGCCGCCATCGAAGAAGAAGCCCTGCGCGAGCATGAAGGCCAGACGATCGAGTTCGGCCAGCCCATCGAAACACGCTTCAACGAGATGATGGAAGGCACGAAGGCTGAACTCGCCGTGCGCATCTACGGCACCGAATTCGACGAGCTCGAAAAACTTGCCAACCAGGTCAAAGACATCATCAACGACACGCCCGGTGGCGAGGCCGAGCTCGAAACCGACGGCCGCCCGAGCACCGTGGTTCTTCAGGTAAAGCGCGATGTGCTCACCAAATACAACGTGCCGCTCTCCGAGGTGAACCGCGCCGTCTCCGCCGGTCTTGGCGGGGAAGTCGCGGGCCAGGTTGTCGAAGGCAATCGCAAGCGCGACATCGTCGTGCGCCTTCCCGAAGAAGATCGCTCGAAAGAGGAGATGATGAAATCCCTCCCGCTGCGTGTCGGCGATTACGGCATGATCCCGCTGGGCGATGCGGTGGACATCCGCACGCAGAAAGCCGTCGATCCCATCCGCCACAGCCGCACGCAGCGCCGTGCCGCCTTGCTGGTCGGCGTCAAAGGCCGCGATATGGAAGGTTTCGTCAACGAGGCCACTGCACGCATCAAAAAGGAGGTCAAATTCCCCGAAGGCTACGACTTCGAGTTCGGCGGCACCTTTGAGAACCTCCAAGAAGCCCGCGCCCGCCTCGCTATCGTCGTGCCGACGGCGCTGGCGCTCATCTTGATGCTCATCTTCTTCGCCTTCGGCAGCGTGCGGCAGACTCTTCTCGTCGCCACCGGCATCCCACTCGCCCTGACCGGCGGCATCATCGCCCTCGGCCTACGCGGCATGCCCTTCAGCATCACCGCCGCCGTCGGCTTCATCGCCCTGAGTGGTGTCGCCGTGCTCAACGGCCTCGTGCTGGTGAACTACTTCAACGAACTGCGCGAGGAAGGCATGAACGTCCGCGATGCCGTGCTCAACGGCGTCGCCACGCGACTCCGCCCCGTGATGATGACCGCCCTCGTCGCCGCACTCGGCTTCGTGCCCATGGCCCTCGCCCACGGTGCCGGTGCCGAAGTCCAGCGCCCCCTGGCCACCGTCGTTATCGGCGGCATCATTAGCTCCACGATCCTCACGCTGCTGCTCCTACCGATGCTTTACGACTGGATCGAAAAGGCGGTAAAGCCAGATGAGTCAGCCTGATGCTTACCACCCGATCAGCCGCGTGATCACCGCCCGCAGCGCGGTTTCGAGGATCGCGGCCTCGGCGTGGGTGACGGGAATGGTGACTTTTTTCACGTTCTTCGTCGCACCTTCCTGGCGGGACATGCTCATGAAGAACGGTGCCTTCTGCGGATCATCGCGATAGGTGAGGTCAAAGGCGCTGTTGGCTTTTTCAGACTGGTGAAAGAGCTTTGCCTGCTCCTGGCGGCCTTGCAGCGTCGCCAACATGGCACCGAGGTCGTTGAGGCCCCATTTCATCGTGATCTTCGATTCCCAGTCGAACTGCTTCTCGCCGCTCTGCGTGGCCGCATCGACGAAAACCGCGCCTTTGGTGCGGTTGAACTCAAAACGGATCACGCCGCCATTGCCGCGGCCGTTTGGCTTGTAGATGGCGTATTCGGCGTTGGGCTTCGTGGCGGCAGGGGAGGTTGATTTCGCATTCATGGCGGGCAAATTCTAAAACAATCGCCTTCCGCTGGTAAAGGATGTTTTGCTGATCCAGACACATCCTTTGCCGGAATGTCCCGTCTGCGGCTTCGTTTCACGAAAACATGCGCCACCTGCTTTTCCTCTTCGCCCTTTGCCCTTCGCTTTTTGCGGCGAAGCCGAACATCATTCTCATCTACACCGATGACCACGGGCACGCCGATCTCGGCATCCACGCCGTGGTGAAGGACATCAAGACGCCCAACCTTGATGCGCTGGCCCGCAGCGGCGTGGTGGCGACGCATGGTTACAGCACCGCGCCGCAGTGCGTGCCATCGCGTGGTGGATTGATGACGGGCAAGTTCCAGGGCCGCTTCGATCTCGATAACAACGGCTCGGCGCTCGACGGCTTCAACAAGCAGACCACCATCGCCACGCGGCTGCAAAACGCGGGCTACGCCACGGCGCAGTTCGGCAAATGGCACCTCGGACCCACGGACGCGATCACGAAGCATGGCTTCAAGCATGTGTTTTCGCAGAACGCGCAGCGTCCGTTTTCCGCGAACATCACACTCGATGGCCAGGACCGCCCGATGAGCGATCTGCCGCCGACCGAGTATCACCTCGACGGCTGCTCGAAGGCCGCTGCGGCGATCATCGAGCGCTACAAGGACCAGCCGTTCTTCCTCTACGTGGCCTATCGCGGCCCGCACACGCCGCTGGATGCGCCGAAGCGCTACATGGACCGCTTTCCCGGCGAGATGCCGGAGCGCCGCCGCGCCGCGCTGGCCATGCTTTCGGCCATCGACGACGGCGTGGGCCTCATCACGAGCACCTTGAAGAAACACGGCCTCACCGAGAAGACGCTCATCTTCTTCATCGGCGACAACGGCGCTCCACTGAAGATCCACAAAGTCGATTCGCCGCTCCAAGGCGATGCCGGCGGCTGGGACGGCAGCCTGAACACGCCGCTGAATGGCGAAAAAGGCATGCTGGCCGAAGGCGGCATGTCCACGCCCTTTCTCATCGCCTGGCCCGGCACGATCCCCGGCGGGCAGGTTTATGAGCATCCGGTGAGTGCGCTCGACGTGGCCGCCACGGCAGTTGGAGTCCAGCCTTTAGGCGACTCTGAAAAATCGGCTACAGCCTCGACTCCAACAGACCTCGACGGCGTCAACCTCCTCCCCCATCTCACCGGCGAAAACAAAGCCGCAGCTCACGACGCCCTCTACTGGCGCTGGATGGCCCAGAGCGCCATTCGCGAAGGAAACTGGAAACTCCTGCGCGGAGGGGATCGCGAATACCTCTACGATCTCGCCACCGACCGCGAGGAGAAGCACAACCTCGCCGCGAAGTACCCCGAGATCGCCACGCGACTCCGCGCGAAGCTCAAAACCTGGGCCGACGGCCTCACGCCACCCGGCATGGCCCTCGGCCCCATGGCCGCGACTTGGAACGATTACTTCGATCACTACCTCGAAGGTAAAACCATCGCCCCACGCGCCGAAACACCCGCCGCCAATGCCTCCGAAACCCAGGGCTGGGAAGCCCGCAACGGCAAGCTCACCGCCCAAGATGGCCTTTTCATCCTCACCCCCGACAAAGCCGACAAACCCACCTTCATCACCAAGTCCAAGCTCAAGCTCGCCGGGCCCGTCACCGCCAAACTCACCCTCAAAACCACCGCCACCGGCCAAGCCGCCCTCGCCTGGCGTCTCGATGGCGACAAAGACTTCCTCCCCGCCAATCGCCTCACCTTCCCTCTCCAAGCCACCGCCGAGTGGCAAACCCACACCCTCGAGATCCCAACCAGCGGCCGCGTCATCCACGTGCGCGTGCATCTGCCTGCCGGAGGCGCGGAGTTTCGAGAGATTGAGTTGAAGGCTGGAATGCGTTAATCAGCGGCAAGAAATGCCCACAAGATCATGAAGGCTGTCTTCAAAGCACTCAAAGATCGCCTCCTCATACCAGTCGTCATGACTCGGGATTCCGTTTGTGCCGGTGACGACTATGATGCTCCCCACGAAAAAAGGGTTGGAAACATATTTACTGCTAGAGCGTGTTATGCACTTTGAGGTTAAAAAGCGCTGTACACTCGAACAAGGCACAGGCATAAGCTGCGGATGCCCCAAGAGCCAACGAGCCCGCCGAGCCAAAGAAGAGCCATTTACCCCAGCGATGTCAGGGATGAGGAATGGGCCTTTTGTGCCCCTTATCTGTGCCTGATCAGAGAGGATGCACCGCAATGTGATCATTCCTTGCGTGAACTCTTCAACGGCCTGCGCTACATCGTCAGAGCAGGCTGCCGCTGGCGGATGCTGCCGCATGCTGCCGCA
>CANGYJ010000024.1 GCA_947458455.1 Verrucomicrobiaceae bacterium
CATGGCGGAAGAGTTTCGCCGAAAGAGACGGTGTGAGCGTGAAACTGACCAGCAGTGACACACTGATGGCAAAGGCCATGGTGAGCCCAAAACTGCGCAAAAACATGCCCACGATGCCGGTGAGGAAGGCCACGGGCATAAAGACGGCCAGCAACGAAAGCGTGGTGGCCATCACCGCGAGGCCGATCTCCCGGGTGCCCTCAATGGCAGCCGTGCGAGCATCCATTTTCTTCTCCTCCATGTGCCGGAAGATGTTTTCCACCACGATGATGGCGTCGTCGATGACGATGCCGACGGCCAAGGCGAGAGCGACGAGGCTGATGACATTGATGGTGAGTCCCTGCGCCCACATCACGCCAAACGCCGCGATGATCGAGGTGGGGATGGCGAGGGCCGAAATCACCGTGGCACGCAGATTTCCCAGGAAGATCAAAACGACGACGGCGGCGAAGATCGCCCCGAGGACGAGATGCTCCTTCACCGCATGCACACTGGTGCGGATGACGCGGGAGGTATCCCGAACGATCTGCACTTTGTAACCAGCGGGGAGAAAGGTTTTCACCTCATCGAGCTTCGCCTGCACGGCATCCACCACGGCCACGGTATTGGTGCCGCTCTGTTTGCGCAGCGAGAGCACCACGGAGGCCACGCCATTGTCACGAGCCACGGTGATCTGCTCCTCCGCGCCGTCTTCCACCCGGGCGACATCCTTCACACGCACCATGCCGCCTGCGGCTTCACGCACGATGATCTCGCCGATTTCAGCGATGTTCGTGACCTTGCCCAAAACGCGGAATCCAGTCTCACTGGCGGCATTTTTGACTGTTCCGGCGGGGATCTGCACATTCTGCGAGGCCAATGCCCGGTGGACCTCCGGCGCGGTCATTTGAAAGGAGCGCAGCCGCATCGGATCGAGCCACACATTGATCTGCCGCAGCCTTCCGCCGAGCAGGGAAATCTGTCCCACGCCTGGCACGCTCTCCAATTGCCGCCGCAGCACCTTGTCGGCGAATTCGGTGATCTCACGCACGGGGCGATCAGCCACGAGGGCTAGGTTCATGATCGGCGCGGCATCGGGATCGAGCTTCTCAATGATGGGCGCATCCGCATCGTCGGGGAGGTCGGGGATGATGCGAGCGATGCGGTCACGCACTTCCTGCGCCGCCACGTCGATGTTTTTTTCCAGCACAAAGGTGATCAGCACCTGCGAGATGCTTTCACTGGAGATGGACCGCAGTTCGTCGATGCCCGCGACGGTGTTGACGGCCTCCTCGATCTTGTCCGTGACCTCCGTTTCCATTTCCTTCGGCGTGGCACCGGGCAGGCGTGTGACCACGCTGACCGTGGGGAATTCGATTTTGGGAAAACGGTCCACCGGCAGCCGCGTGTAACCCAGCACACCGATGACCACGAGCACCAGGATCAGCACACTGGCGAGCACGGGGCGTTTGACGGAGATTTCAGCGAGCCATTGCATGTGCGTGCGGTGGAAAAATCAGGGTGCAGGCTGAAAGGGCAGGCCGTCCGCGGCTTCGAGGCTCGGCTCAGCCAGCACGGTTTCATGCAGCGTAACGCCACGGCGGATTTCGGTGAAGCCATCACGCCCTTCGCCGATTTCCACGAGCCGCTCACTCAGCGTGTTGTCTTTTTCGATGACGAAGACTTTTCGACGAGAGCCTTCGATGCGCAGCGCCTTTTCCGGCACGGCGATGGCTTTCTCCTCACGCAGCAGGATGCGTGCGTCACAAAAGAAGCCGGGGCGCAGCGTGTGGTCCGCGTTTTCCACCAAGGCTTCGACGACGAGGTCGCGTGACACCTCCCGCATGGCCGCGCCGATGTGCTGAAGCGTGCCGATGAAGTGGCGCTTCGCATACGCGGCCGTGGTGAATTCGATCTTCTGCCCCACCACCAGCGCGGCGACCTCCGTTTCTGGCACATTGAGCACCAGCCGAAGCGTGCCGCTTTCCACCACGCGAGCCACCGGAGCACCTGGGCCCACGTATTCGCCCGCCTCGACCATGCGCTCCGCGACGACGCCAGCGAAGGGTGAGCGGATCACACAATCGCCGAGCATTTTTTGAGCGAGATCCCGCCGTGCGGTATTCGCGGCCACTTCCGCTTCGCGGGCGACGACTTCGGTCAGCAGGCGCTGGTAGTCGGCATCGGCGATGGCTTTTTTCTCCGCCAGCGGCTGATTGCGAGCCTGCTCATGCTTGGCGAGGGCGAGGCGTGTCTTTGCCACATCCACCGCGGCGCTGGCTTCGGCGAGGGCCAGTTTCGGCTGCCGTTCATCCAGTCGCGCGAGCACATCACCTGCTTTGACCACGGAACCTCGCTCCACACTGGCTTCGACGACTTTTCCCATCGTGTCCGCGGCCACCACCGCATCGCTTTTGGCCGCGAGTTGACCGGTGACACGCAGAAAGCGCGGAAAGACGTGCTCCTCCGCCTTCGCGGTCTTGCCACGGATCATCGTGGCCGGTTTGGCGGCTGCGACAGCTACCGAAGGCGTCGCGGCTGGCTTCTTCGCATCGCAGGCCACCAGCACGAGCGAAAGCGTGGCGAGAAGACAGAGAAAAGGAAACTTCATGAGGTGAGCAGACCCTCTTCTGTTAGCCCGCGAAAGCCGTTCTCACAACCACCGCGAGCTTTTTATCCGCACGAGCCCTCCGCCCTTATCAGTGAATTTTCCATGCGGTGTGATTGGGAAAGCCGTGTGTGCCGACGTATCCCGTGCGTCATGCGAATCAGCCTGCTTTTCCTCTCCACCACGCTCGCGGCGGCTCCGGTGGATTTTGTCCGCGATGTGCAGCCTCTTTTCAAAGAGCACTGCTATTCCTGTCATGGCTCGCACAAGCAGGAGGCGGCCTTCCGCCTCGATCACAAGCCCAGTGCCATGAAGGGGGGCGATTTCGGCACGGCCATCCTCCCGGGCAAAAGCGCCGATTCACCTCTCGTGCATGCCATCGAAGGCAAAAACCCGAAGATGCGCATGCCGCGCAAAGGTGATCCGCTTTCGGCGGAGCAGATCGCTCTCGTGCGCCGCTGGATCGATGAAGGTGCCGCTTGGCCGGACAGTGCGAGCGTGAATCTTGACAAAAAAGTCGATCACTGGGCCTTCAAGCCGCCGGTGAAGGTCAAGCCACCCGCTGCCGGAAATCCCATTGATGCCTTCATCCATGCTCGTTTGGAAAAAGAAGGCCTGAAACCTTCTCCGAAGGCTTCACCGGAGGTTTTGAGGCGGAGGCTTGCTTTGGATTTGGTGGGCTTGCCACCAAGTCCGGCGGATTCGACGGAGCGTTTGCTCCAGTCTCCGCACTTCGGCGAACGCTGGGGCCGCCATTGGCTGGATGCGGCGCATTACGCGGACTCAAACGGCTACGAGAAGGACCCGATGCGCTTCATCTGGTTTTACCGAGATTGGGTGATCAATGCCTTCAACCAGGACATGCCCTACAACCAGTTCATCATCGAGCAGATCGCCGGTGACCAGCTTCCGAAGGCCACGCAGGATCAAATCGTGGCCACCGGCTTCCTGCGTAACTCGATGATCAACGAGGAAGGCGGCGTCGATCCTGAGCAGTTCCGTATGGAGGCGATGTTTGATCGCATGGACACCATCGGGAAAAGCATCCTCGGTCTCACCATCGGCTGCACGCAGTGTCACAACCACAAATACGATCCCATCTCGCAGGAGGAGTACTACCGGATGTTCGCCTATCTGAACAACGACAACGAGCCCTGGCGTGTGGTTTACACGCCGTCCGAGCAGATGGCACGCTCGCAGGTGCTGCAACGCGTGGCGGAGCTGGAGAACAAGCTCAAGCATGAGCACGCCGACTGGCCGCAGCGGCTCGAAGCCTGGAAAAAATCCATCCAGCATCCAAACTGGAACACACTGAAGTTTGAAGACGATCCCAGCGGCGGTGAAAAAGCCCTGCGCCAGCCCGATGGCAGCATTTTGGCCCAAGGCTATGCGCCGACGAAGAGCGAGGTGAAATTCAACGTGCTGCTCGATAAGCCGGTGAAGATTTCCGCCTTCCGTTTGGAACTCATGAATGATCCGAACCTGCCCGCGTATGGCCCCGGTCGTTCACAAAAAGGCACGGCGGCGCTCACGGAGTTCAACGTGACGATGAAGATCGACGGCAAGGACACGAAGCTGAAGTTCGCGAAAGCCACCGCCGATTTCGGCGAGCCGGAAAACACGCCCTTGGATGCCTTTGCCCGCGATCAGGACGCCACGAAAGACAAACGCGTCACCGGCCCCATCGCCTACGCCATTGATGGCGATGACAAAACCGCGTGGGGTACCGATGCTGGCCCCGGCAGGCGCAATGTGCCGCGCAATGCCGTTTTCGTGCTGGAGAAGCCCATCGAGGTGAAGCCGGACTCCGGCCTCGTGATCGGCCTGAGCATGAAACATGGCGGCTGGAACAGCGATGACCTTCAAACGATGAATCTCGGCCGCTACCGTATCAGCAGCACTGAGGCTGCGAATGCCGAGGCGGATCCGCTTTACGGCAAGAAGACCGAGTTTGCTGCCTTCCGAGCTTCCGTTCCCGAATGGAAGAGCCTCAACGACGAGATCGAAGCCGCTTGGAAGCAGCATCCCGAAGGCTCCACCACACTCGTGCTCGATGGCCGCGAGCAGCCGCGCATGACGGCTTTGCTGAAGCGCGGTGATTTCACCAAGCCCGGCGACCGCGTGAGTCCCGGTGTGCCCGCCATGCTGAATCCGCTGCCGAAGAACGCGGACGGCTCTCGCCTCACCTTCGCGAAGTGGCTGGCGAGTGATCAATCGCCCACCACGGCCCGTGCCTTCGTGAATCGCGTGTGGCAGTCCGTCTTCGGCACTGGCCTCGTGGACACGCCAGAGGATTTTGGCACGCAAGGTAGCAAACCCACGCATCCCGAGTTGCTCGACTGGCTCGCCGCTGACTTCATGGAGAACGGCTGGAGCCTCAAAAAGCTCCTGCGTCTCATCGTTTCGAGCGAGACCTACCAGCAGAGCAGTCATGTGACGCCCGAGCTGCTCGAACGAGATCCGTTTAATCGTCTGCTCGCTCGCGGGCCGCGTTTCCGCGTCGAGGGCGAGGTGGTGCGAGACATCCAGCTCGCCGTCAGCGGCCTCTTAAACCCGACTGTCGGAGGTCGCGGTGTGATGCCGCCGGCTCCGCCGCATCTGTTTGAGAAGCCCGCCAGCTATGCGCCCTTTCCCTGGCATGTGGAGGAGGATGCGCAGAAGTATCGCCGCGCCGTTTATGTCTTCCGCCGTCGGAGCACGCCGTATCCCTTCCTGAGCACCTTCGATGTGCCCAATGGCGAAAGCTCCTGCATCCGCCGCTCCCGCAGCAACACGCCGATGCAGGCGCTCATGACGTTGAATGAAACGATGAGCATGGAAGCCGCCAAAGCCCTCGCCGCCCGCATGGAAAAGGAAGGCGGCATCCCCTTCGGCTTTCGCCTTTGCACGAACCGCGAGCCGACGAAGAAAGAACTCCAGGCTCTCGAAGCTCTCGCCAAACGTCAAAGCGGTCGCAAAGACACGATTACGCCGATGGTGGCCATTGCCCGCGTGCTGCTGAACCTCGACGAGACGGTCACGAAGGAGTGATCGTCACAGGATCAGCATGCAATCGCCGTAGCTGAAGAAGCGGTATTTCTCGCGGATGGCTTCCTCGTAGGCTTTGAAGATGAGTTCGCGGCTCGCGAAGGCGC
>CANGYJ010000025.1 GCA_947458455.1 Verrucomicrobiaceae bacterium
GAAGCCCTCATGGCACTCCACCACGCCACCGGCGAGAAACGCTACCTGGACTACGCCGCCAGCGTCCGTCACGGCAACTGCCATATGGAGATCGAGTTTTCGAGCCTTCGCGACTGGAAGAAAACGACCCTCAGGGACCGCGATACCGGCCAAGTTTACGTCAACTTCGCCCGATGCTACGCCCAGACTCAGCTCCACCGATGGGAACCCCGTGATGGCTCCCTGGACGCCTCCCGCTTCATCCTGCGCGAGCTGACCAAGCGTGACGGCGACCTGATGGTCATTGGGTCGGCGGGCGACGATGAACATTTCACGGACAGCCAGGATGGTAGCAACAAGCCCGCCGAAAGCTGCGCCACGGCCTACCTCATTCGCTGGCTCGACAGCCTCATGTTCCTCGACGGCGACCTGCGCCATGGCGACATCATGGAACGAGCGATCTACAACGTCCTTTTCGCGGCCCAAGACCCAACTGGACGAAAGATACGCAGCATGACGGTATTCGAGGGTCCCCGCAGCTACGCAGGCGACGACTTCTGCTGCGCCGGCAACCATCGCCGCATCATGGCCGAACTACCCGAGAAGGTTTACTACCGCACCGCAGACGGCGGCATCGCGGTGAACCTGTTCACGCAGTCGAGCAAAGCCATCGAGCTGACGGACGGACGCGCCGTCACGATCAAGCAGGAAACGGATTATCCCACCACCGGGCGAGTGAAGATCACCGTCACGCCTACAGAGACGATGGAGTTTCCGTTGCGACTGCGCATCCCGCGCTGGTGCCCAGAGGCGACACTGACCATCAACGGTCAGCCGCGTGCGGTCTCGCCCGGCCAGCCGTATTGCGAGATTCGTCGGACGTGGAAGCCGGGTGACGTGTTGACACTCGACATGCCGATGCCTTGGCGGCTGGTCCGGGGACACCATCTCCAGGAAGGCCGCGCCGCACTGATGCGCGGTCCGGTCGTCTATTGCCTTGGTGGCACGGCCAACGCAGAACTGCTCAAGCGCTTCAAGGATCCACGCGAGCTGATGATCGATCCCGCAAGCCTCGGGCAGCCGCTCGCCGACAGTTCGGTCCGCCCCGATGGCCTGAAAGTCACGGCGAAAGCATGGGCACCGGGAAATGGCGGCCAAGGCACCGCGCCGCTGGAGGTCGTGCTGACCGAGTTCGTGGATGCGAGCGGCGTGTCCACCTACTTGCGCATTCCAGATCCAGCCAAAGCCGTCGAGGACGAACTGCTTAACCATAATTGAGTAAAGGCCACCAATGAGACACACCCTCAGACTCTTAACTTCTCTGCTGCTCGCGCCACTGGCCGCGCTGCATGCTGGTGAACTAAGGCTCGGCGCTGTCTTCTCCGACCACATGGTGTTGCAACGTGACAAGCCCGTGCCTGTTTGGGGATTGGCTGATCGAAGCGAGCAGATCACCGTGGAGTTCGCCGGGCAGAAGAAAACCACCATCGCCGGTGTGGATGGCAAGTGGTTGGTGAAGCTCAACCCAATGGCCGCCAGTGCCGAGCCGAGAACGCTTTTGGTCCGGTCCGGGCAGCAGGACAGGAAAGTCCAGGTGGCTGACGTGCTCGTCGGTGATGTCTGGTTGGCCGCCGGCCAGTCCAACATGGCCATGAGCGTGGCGAAGTCAGGTGAGAGCGCCATCGCTACACGCGAACCCTTGCCGTCCGGCATCCGTTTCTTTGGAGCCGGAGCGTGGCAGCGGATCACGACGGCGGAAGTTCCAAAACAGTCCGCCGTGGCGTGGGCTTTTGCGCGTGAGATCGCGCAAGCGCAAAAGATGCCCATGGGCATCATCGTCGCTGCAAAGGGCGGCACTCGTATCGAAGCCTGGATGCCGCGAAGCGCACTGATGCGAACCGAGGCTGGGCGTTCCTTTGCTGCGCTCGCAGAACAGCCCGAGGTGATCGCCGCCGCTGCTGAAGATGCGCGGGCCTTTGTGCCCTATCCGCAGACAAAACTCTACACCTGGCGCATGGGCCGTGCATTGCCCGCCACGTTGCACGCTGAGTTCATCGCCCCCCTCGGTGCCTTTTCCCTGCGCGGAGTGCTATGGTATCAGGGCGAGTCCAATGCCAGCCGCATGGAGGACGCGACGGCCTATGCGGAGCAATTGCCGCTTCTGGTGCAGTCTTGGCGAGACCAGTTGGAGCAGCCAACTCTGCACGTCATTGTCGTCCAGCTCCCGCACTACGAACAACCAGATGCAGAAGGCGGCACCCGGCCTTGGATTCAACTTCGCGAATCGCAGCAACAGGCCGTGAAGACTCTCGCCGATACCACTTTGGTGGATGCCTATGACCTTGGCGATCCCTCCAATGTCCATCCGCGCCGCAAGGCCGAACTGGGCCAGCGCCTCGCCACGGCCGCCTTGCGCCGTGTTTACCAACCTTAACCAAGGACCAGTTCCATGAAGCCTGCCCTAACTATCCTCTTCGCAGCCCTCTTGCTCGCGCCGCTGGCCGCGCTGCATGCTGCTGATGCCAGCCGACCGAACATCCTGTTCATCATTGCCGATGATCTCGGCTGGGGCGATCTGCGGTGCTACGGCAATCCGGTGATCGACACGCCCACGCTCGATGAGCTCGCGAAGGCTGGAGTTCGGTTCACCGATCATTATTCACCCTCGTCGCTCTGCGCGCCGGCTCGCGCGGGGTTTCTCACGGGACGCTACAATCATCGCACCGGAGCCGTCGATGTGCCGAGCAATCGCGGGCTCGACCGGCTTGATTTATCCGAGAAGACTTTTGGCGATTACTTCCGTCACGCGGGCTACGCGACGGCGTTGATCGGCAAGTGGCACAACGGTGCGTATTCTCAGGACTACCTTCCAAACCGTCGTGGGTTCGACCTGTTCTTCGGCTTTCCCAACGGCGGACAGGATTACTGGAAATGGAACCTGCTCCGCAACGATGCCGCCGTGCCGCACGACGGGCGTTACCTCACGGATGCGCTCAATGACGAGGCTATCACGTTCATTCGCGAGCACGCGGCAAAGCCGTTCGCGTTGTGGCTCGCGCATCATGCGCCGCACGGTCCGCTGCAGGCCCCCGAGGCGCTCGTGCAAAAATACGAGAAGCGCTTGGGCAAGGACGCCAGCAAAGCCGTGGCGGTCACCTATGCGATGATCGAGGCGATGGATACAGGCCTGACGCGCGTGTTTCAGACGCTCAAGGACGAGGGCTTGTGGGAGAAAACGATCATCGTTTTCACGAGCGACAACGGCCCCGTGCTGCGGCGCGATGCGGAACTCGGTTCGCAGATGCGCTTCAACGGAGCCTTCTCTGGCGAGAAGGAGTCGATTTTGGAAGGTGGCATTCGCGTGCCCGGCATTGTCGCCTGGCCCGGTCACATCCAGGGCGGACGGATCGAGTCCACTCCGGTGCACGGCTGTGACTGGCTGCCCACGCTCTACAGCCTCGCGGGCAAGTCTGCGCCAGTCGGTGCCAAACCGTTCGACGGCCTGAACCTGATGCCCTTGCTCGAAGGAAAACCAGCGCCCACAGTGACCGGGCGTTTCCTGCCGTTCCAACGCAACCGCTATGCGCCCGCGCGGCACGTCAACGCGTCCATCCGCGAGGGCCGCTGGAAGCTGTATTGGCCCGGCGATGAGGCATCGTTCAAGAAGGACAGCGGCCGCGACAATCCCTCATTTGGGCGCGGCATCTTGCACCCCCATTGGGAGATGCCGCTCGACCGCCAGCTCGATTCGCCCACCACCGCGCCGCAACCGCCGCCACGCCTCTACGATCTCGACGCTGATCCTGCCGAGCAGCACGACCTCGCCGCCCAGCATCCCGAGATCGTGAAGTCCCTCGCCGCGAAACATAATGCGTGGTTTGTCGAAGTCACCGCTGAGTGGCAACAGTCCCGCGCCCACATCGTCGAGCAGGACCGGGCCTATTGGAAAGACCACCCCGCTCCCGATCCTGCCGCCTTGTTCAAAGACTACTGGCAATGGAAAGCCGCCCCGAAAGGCACCGACCCCAAGACCGCCGACCCGCTGAGGGTCTTCCGCGGCTTCTGGAGCAATGATCAAATAGAGCAATGAAAACTCCCAATCACATGAAACTCATCCTCACACTCTTCACTGCTCTGCTGTTCGCGCCACTGTCCGCACTGCACGCCTCGCCATCCCTTGATTCCCGCATCGTCATCGCCAGCGATGCGGGCGCGAAGCTTGACAGCGATGTGACCAAAGGCGGCGGCACCGACGACACAGCGCTAATCCAGAGCATTCTCGACCGAGCGCCAAAACTCGGCTCGCTGAAGCTCATCGTGGATGGACCGATCCTCGTGAAGGGGCTGAAGGTTCACTCCAACACCACCATCGAGTGTCCGAACGGCAATTGCGGCTTCTTCCTCGCGGATCACGCGGACCAGCCAATCATCCGCAACGCCGACCCTTCGGCCACGGAGCGCAAGAACCGCAACATCGCGTTCCTCGGCGGCACCTACAACGGAAACTCCGCCAACCAAACCCACATCACGCTGGAGACAAAGTTGCCGCCCGGACGGAACTGGACCCATGCATTCGCCCTGTATGGCGTGGAGCAGGTCACATTGCTCGATGTCACGATCAAGGACATGTGCACCTTCGCCGTGCATTTCTCGAACTGGCGGCGCGTCACCTGCGAAAACGTCTTCATACATCTTAGCCAAACACCCGTGCCGCTCCAGTGCGGCATTCAATTCCAAGGCCCGGGCCAGTTTCTTTCGATGCGAAACATCCACGGCAATGCGGGCGATGACATCATCGCCCTCAACGCCGACGGCTATAATAGTGATTGGGACAAAAAAGGGGAATTTTCTCTCAATAACTTCCTTGGTCCAAATGTGGGTTTCGGTCCTATCACGGATGTGGACATTGAAGGCGTGTTCATTGACGGGGGCCACAACGGCATCCTCATCCACTCCCGCGTCTCGCGGGTGGATCGCGTCTCCATCCGCAATGTGCAGGGCACCTTCACCAAGTATGGGTTCTTCATGGGGCCAGCCTGGAGGCCCGGCGGAAACCTGGGCAACATCACTTTTGAGAACATCGACCTGCGCCCGCTGGAGCCCGACTTCGGGCCGCTGCCCTTCGTGTTTCAGATCCAGGGCAACATCGAGCAACTCACCCTGCGCAACATCCACAGCCACCTGCCCGTGGACAGTCGGCCCGTGGTCTGGGTGCAGCCGAGTTCCGACATCGGCGTGCTGCGCGTGGACGGCATGAGCCTCTACCAAAAAGACCCGCGTTCCGCCAAGACACCCGCCATTCAGTTAGATGGCCACATCGACCTGCTATCCGTCAACAACGTGACCCTCTCACGACCTGCGGAGATGCCCATCGAAGGCTCACTGGTCCGCACTGATCCCGACAGGACGAAGCTGAAGCAATACTACAAAATCGGGCGCAGCGTGCTGAACTGCCTCTATCCCTGGGCCATCAATGGTCGCGGCTGGCCGGAAGCCTTCGAGAGCCTTGAACGCAAGCCGCAGATCAATCGCCTCCATCTCTCGAACATCACTGCTAACCGGATCAAGAGCGTGCTCCAGCACGACATCGGCGACATCGGCCAACTCCAGTTCGACAACGTCATGACCACCGATGTGCCGAATTCCATCTCGGTCGGTGGTGATGCGAAGATCGGACAGATTTCCTCCACAAAGAAAAGCGAGAAATA
>CANGYJ010000026.1 GCA_947458455.1 Verrucomicrobiaceae bacterium
TCGTGCGCCGCAGCACGGATGCGGGCAAAACGTGGCAGGCGGTCGCAGGCACCGAGCAGAACAGCGATTCACCGCAGGAACTCGTGCGCCTCGCCGATGGGCGCATCCTCGGGCCATCGCGTTGGACACGCTTGCAGCCGGACGGCACGCTCACAGGCAAAACCACAATCCTCGATGCCAAGGCGGAGACTTTCGCCATGCACGACAGCACCATCACGCTGCCGAAGGAGTTCATGCCGGCAAAGGCCGGTGAGGTGCTGCTCTTTGAACGCCACATCTGGGCGGAGAAAGATGGCAGCATCACCGCCGTGGCCTGGAGCCGACGAGCCACGCTGAAGTTGCCAAAGGGCCGCGGCTTTCCAGAGCGTCACACGCATCTGCTCCGCAGCACGGATCTGGGCAAAACGTGGACGCATGTCGCGCACGTCGGCCTCGGTGGCGAGCCCGCTGTCGTGCGACTCAGCGAAAGCGAATGGCTGGCCATCACGCGGCCCGATGCGCACATGTCAAACCTGCTGCAGCATCGCTCGCTCGATGGCGGAAGGACTTGGACCTTCGAGCGCACGCTCGAAGAAGGCAGCGTCATGCCGGACCTCGTGCTCATGAGCCACGGCGTGCTCGCCTGCAGCTACGGTCGCCCCGTTTCCAACCTCATGTTCAGCCTCGACGGTGGTCGCACCTGGTGGGACCACCGCGTCATCTCCGACCGCGCCAACTTCAACTACACCGCCATCCGTGAGATCAGCCCCGGCCGCCTGCTCTACATGCACGACGGCCAGATCCCCGGCACGCTGGCGCGGATCAACTCGGTCTATATCGACGTGGAGAAGGTGAAAAAATGAAACCGGCCATGAAAGCGAAGTTCATCATTCTGTGCGCCACTCTGCTTGCCTCATTCAACGCTTTGCAGGCAGCCGAACTCACCGTCGGCCCCGGCGGCTTCAAAACGATTGGCGAGGGCGTGGCGGCGTTGAAGGCGGGCGATACGCTCACGATCATGCCGGGGGAGTATCGCGAGGGGGTGTCGGGCACGTTGGTGGGGACGGCGGAGGCGCCGATCACGATTCGAGCTTGGCGGGCGGGGAGTGTGTTGTTGCGGGGGGATGTGGAGTTGGGGGACTTCAAGGCTGCGCCTGGGCTGCGGGATGTTTTTGTCACCGAGATGACGCAGAAGGCGGAGTCGGTGTTTGAGCGCAGCACGTTTCGCACGCTGGAGCCGAAGATGAGCGCGGCGGAGGTGGAGACGTCGTTGATGAGTTATCATCAGGATGAGAAAAACGGGCTGCTGTATGTGCACACGTCGGACTCGCTGCCACCGGCTTGTCATGCGATGGGCGCGTCGGTCACAAATGCGAACGGGCTGCTGCTCACGGGCTCGAAGCATGTGATCATCGACGGATTGTCATTCACCGGCTTCAGCCATCGCGACTACGATGTGCAGCAGGGCTCGCGCACGCGCTGGGGGCTGATGTTGAAGGATTGCGAGAGCTGCATCGTGCGAAACTGCACGGCGTATATGAACAGCGGCGGCCTGCACCTGCTCGGCAAAGGACAGGGCTGCGTGGTGGAGGATTGCACGGCGTTTGGCAACTGGTCGCGGCATGTGGACATCGGCAACAACATCGTCGGCTGGGGCGTGGCGGGCACGACGTTTCAGCGCAACCGCGTGGAGGGTCACATGCCGGACGCGAGCACGAGCCGCAACGACATCACGTTTTACAGCGGCGGCGATGGTTGCGCGATGATCGATAACCTCGCGATCAACGCGAGCATCATGATCAAAGGCGATCTCAAGGACGCGGTGCAGCGCGGCAATGTGTGCATCGGTCGCAAGTTCTACCGTCCGCCGGGCACGGAGAACATCGAACTGCCCGCCGGTGCCACGCCAGCGGATGCGGCGCGTTTTGCGGATGTGCTGAATCATGATTATCGCACGGAGAAGGTCTTCTTTGTGTCACCCGGCGGCGATGATGCGAATCCGGGCACGAAGGCGAAGCCGTGGAAAACGCTCGCGCATGCCGCGAAGGCCACCGGCACGGTGTATCTCATGGCGGGCGAGTATGAAGAGACGCTCGTGGCGGGTGCGAAGGCGGATGTGCGTCGATATGGGCATGATCGCGTCGTGGTGAAGGACGTGCTCATCAAAGATGCGCCTGGCGTGCGACTGCATGGGCTGCACATTCGCGAAAAAGCGGCCCTCTCGGGCTGCGAGGGCCTGCGCATCGAGTTTTGCACGCTGGGCGGGCTTTGGGTCCGCGAGTCGCCGAAGGTGCATGTGGCGCACAATTGGCTGCGAGGGCCGTTGCGCGTCGAAACCTCGCCGGAAGGCATTTTCGTGTCGAACCTCATCGCTGAGCGCCAGATGGATGCGGCGTCGCAAAACGGCCTGTGGGTGCATTCGAACGTGAGCAGCGATCCGGATGGCAAGGCGCAGCGCATCGTAAGCATTCGTGATTTCCAGCAGATTCAAGGAGGCCAACAGATTACTGATTCAGGCCCATCTGCGGGCCTCCCTGAATCTGTGGGAGATAAGTCTGGCCAGTTGGGTTTTGTATTGGGTGATGACTCGCCACTCATCGGTCGCGGACTGCATGGCTCGACCATCGGGCCGTTTGTGCGGCTCACTCGCACGCGGCCGCTGCCGATCAGCCAGGTCGCGGTGCATGATGTGACGCCGACGACGGCCACGCTGGAGTGGAGCACGCCCACGCAGGCCGCGGAGACGACGCTCGAATGGGGCGACCGCAAAATCGAGACGCCACGCGGCAGCCAGCACAGCGTGAGCTTGAGCGGATTGCAACCGGGCAAGGCCTATGAGTTCCGCGTGACGTCGCGTCGCGAGGACGAGCAGCGGCTCTTTGCCACGCATCAGCCGCCCGCGGACAAAACGCAGGCCGTTGTCGAAACGCAAACCGTCACCACTGCCACCGCCGCATCACCGGCACGCACGCTGCATGTGCCCGGCGATTTCCCCACGATCTCCGCCGCCGCCGATGCCGCGCGTGCGGGCGACACGGTGCTCATTCACGCCGGTGTGTATGAGGAAACCGTGCGCATCCGCAGCAGCGGCGATGCCGGTGCGCCGATCACCATTGCCGCCGCGCCCGGCGAGATGGTGTGGATGGACGGCAGCGACCGTTTCCGCGCGACCGCCTTCATCCTCCCGCACAAGCATCACATCATCCTCGAAGGCCTGCGCTTCCGGCATTTTCGCTTCGCGCCGGAGCTGGGGCCGATCATCCGCATCACCGGCGGCTCGCATCACATCATCCGCCGCTGCTTTCACGATGGTCGCGAGCTCGAGGGCTACGTCGGCACGCTCATCGCGGCGGACAAAGTCACGAACTTGATCATCGAAAACAGCGTCTTCATCGGCGGCATGAACGAAGCCATCAGCCTCAATGCCTGCCCGGAGGCCACCGTGCGGCACTGCGTCTTTTACAACAACTTCCTCCGCGCCCTCACCGCGCACATGGACACGCCTGATGTGCTGCTGCACTTCCACCACAACCTCGTCTGCGACAGCATCCCGTCGAAGGTGAAGAACGCCCTGCTCCGCGTGTGGCACGCCGACGCGTTGCGCTCCGACCACAACGTCTTCTACACCCGCATCCCCGGCGCGGTGCGTCACGTTGTCGAGACCGCCTTCATCCACGGCCAGCAAGTCGGCCACGCCGATCCCGCCATGTATCGCGGAGAGAACCTCCTGCTCACCGACCTGCAAACGAAGTTCCGCCAGGACCAAACCAGCCGCACCGGCAACCCTTCGATCCCCGCCGCCCCGCAACTCGTCCCCCGCAACGACGGCGAAAACCCCGAGTGGCGAAAAATCGAAACCGCCTGGCGCGAAACCGAACTCCACCAAACCGGCAGCACCCTCGCCCCGCTTGATTTTAATGACTTCATCCCCGCTGCGGAGAATCCACTGAGCCAAGCGAGCAATGGGAAGGCGGTGGGATTGGAGCCGGGGGCTTTGAGCAAGGCCAAATCTCCGCCGTGAGCGCGGAATCACCCCGACATTTTCACCCTGTGAGAACTTTTTTCGGCAAATGAAGCGGGCGCTGGTCATGTTTGTTTCGTGACCGCCTCCGAACAGCAGCGCCATGACCTCTTCCTCCGACTCTATGTGGAGCATGAGGAATCGTTGCGTGGCTTTGTGCGGTCGTTGGTGCCCACGTTGGAGGATTCGCGCGAGGTGATGCAGGATGTGGCGGCGGTGCTCTGGCGGAAGTTTGAGGACATCACCAGCATGGAGGACTTTCGCCGCTGGGCGTTTGGAGTGGCGCGGCTTGTGGCGATGGAATTTCTGCGGACTCGTCGCCGGGATCGGCATGTGTTTGGCGATGAGGCACTGCGGTTGCTGGCAGTGGCTTCCGAGGAATCGGAGGATGCCTTTGAGGCGGAGCGTCGGTCTTTGAATGATTGCCTTCGTAAATTGACGGATGATCAACGCACGTTGGTGGAAGAGGCCTACAAGCCA
>CANGYJ010000027.1 GCA_947458455.1 Verrucomicrobiaceae bacterium
GCTGTCAAACTCCGCTGCGGCCTCATCTCGCTACGCTCGATGAGACCTCCGCTGCGTTTGACAGCGTGAGAGAAACAACCAACATCAAGATCAACCCAAGGAGGCTGGAACTACATTGATGATCTGTCCCACTCCAGGGAGCAGGCCACCTCATGCGAGACTAAGAGTTCCGCCCTCACACAGCTCGCCCTTGCCGAATTTTTTCAATTCGTGGCCCATGGCCTGGGCGACGGACATCCAGAGGCGATTGTGCGCGGCTTTGTCGAACTTGAGGCTGCGGCCCATCTTGAAGCCGAAACCGCCGCCGAGCATGACGTAGGGGATGTTGTCGAGCGTGTGGCTGTTGCCTTTGCCAAGCTCGTTGGTCCACACGAGCATCGTGTTGTCGAGCATGGAGCCATCGCCCGCAGGCTCGGGAGTCTCGCTGAGGCGCTTCGCGAGGTAGGCGAACTCGCCAGCGAACCACGTGTTGATCTTCATGAGCTTCTCGTAGCTGTCCTTTTTGTCGTCCGGATCGTGCGAGAGGCTGTGGTGGCCTTCCTCGACGCCCAGCCAGCGCATCTGCGCCATGCCGACGCTGCGCATGTATTGCAGCGTGGCCACGCGGGCCATGTCGTTGGCCAGCGAGTTGACGAGCAGGTCGATCTGGATGCGGCTGATTTGCGGCGTGTTGTCGTTCACTAGCTCAATGCTGGGATCGACGGCGGGCACGGGATGCGTGAGCTTGCCGATCTTGTCCGCATCGGCCAAATCCTGCTCGAGGCTGCGCACGAGCGTCATGTGCTGGTCGAGCAGCGCCTTGTCGCGGGCGCTGAGCTTCGAGGAAACGCGTTTCAAATCTTCGCGCACATCGTCGAGAATACTGACGAGGCTCTCCTTGTCCTTCATCTTGCCGTACACCTTCTTCAGCACCTGATGGGGGTCGTCAATGGGGGCTACGGGCTGGTTTCCACCTGCGTAGCTCATGCGTGTCCACGGGTCCGCACGATCCGGAACGGCCACGCCGAACTCGAGGGAACCAAAACGCGTTTTTGTCTCCTTCCGGCTCTGGAGGAAGTTTTTGATCTCCTGGTCGATGGAGATGCTGCTGGCCCATCCGGCCGGATTGCCGCCGCCGCCCATGATGTTGCCCTTCATGAGTTCATCGCAGGTCAGCAGGCAGCTCATGCCGCGCATGTGGCTATCACCGTCGCCACGCACCTTGTTGGCGATGCCGTGGAGGATGAGCATCTGCTTCTTGAAAGGCTCGAGTGGCTTCAAGATGGACTTGAAACTGAACTCGCTGCCCTCTTGATCCGGCCAGAACTCGTTCGGCAGCGTGCCATTCGGCGAGAACATGATGATGAGCCTCTGGCGCTTGTGCGGGGCGGGTGCGCCAGTGATGCTCGGCAGGCCGGACAGGAACGGGAACGCCCCGGCGGAGATGCCGAGGTCGCGGAGGAATTGGCGGCGGTGGAGGTGTTTCATATGAATAAGGCTACGAGGCGGGGTGGAACTCGGTTTGGCGTCATTTGACCTCTGTCGCGACGAGCGCGATGTCGATCATGAGCTTCTGAATGTGGCATTTGTTTGTGGCGAAGGCTTTTTGGAGGTTGTCGAGCGTGGCGGGGCCGTAGGCGGTGGGCTCTTGTTTGACGAGGTGATGGAAGAGATGGCGGATGAAGGCGCGGTGGCCGGCAGGATTGCTGGCGACGTAGTTCACGATGTCACGCGGGCCGGTGAGACGCACGAGCTGGCCTTCGTGCGTGGTGAACTCGCTCAAGGGGTTCACGGGCTTGTTGTTGTCCTTCGTGCGCCAGCGGCCGACGGCGTCAAAATTCTCCAAACTGAAGCCGAGCGGGTTGATCATGCTGTGGCAGGTCATGCAACCACCGCTGCGGGTGAGTTCGGTGATCTTTTCGCGCATGGTGAGCGTCGGATTGAAATGGCTGTCCTCGAACACGACTGCCTTCTGCGGCGGCTTCAACGACATGCCGACGATGTTGCGCGTCAAAAACACGCCACGATGCACGGGCGAGGACTGCTTGGTGTAGGCGAGCGAGGCGAGCAGATACGGATGCGTGACCACGCCAGCGCGTTGTTTCGGATCAAAGCCGACCCGCTGAAACTCATCGCCAGTGACCGGGTGCCCGTAGAATTTGCCGAGGCGTTCATTGAGCAGGAGGTAATCGGCCTGAAGAAGCTCGCGGTAGTCGGATTTCTCGCTCCACACGACCTCGTCGATGAACTGGAAGAGTGACTCGCGCAGGTCGGCGAACACTTCGGGTGTGAAGTCCGGGAAGACCTTCGGGTCCTTGCTGCTGCCTTCGGCACGCTCGAGCTCCAGCCACTGGTGGAAAAAGCCGTGGAGCTTCGCCTTCGCGCGAGGATCGCTGGTCATGCGTTGGGCCTCGGCGCGGATTTGATCACGTGTTTTGAGTTTTCCAGCTGCGGCGGTCTGCATGAGCTTTTTGTCGGGAATCGTGTCCCAAAGTGTCAAAGCCAGGCGGGAGGCTGTTTCATAGTCATCGGCAGACGAGAGGTCAGGATAGAGAAACTGCGGGGATTTTAGCGTGAGCATCACGATGCGCTTCACGGCTGTTTCCGGTGTTTTCGCGACTTTGAACTGCGATTCGATGATCAACTGCTTCAGTTCATCAGCCACCGGACGGCGGAAAGCAGTCTCGACGAAGGTTTCGGCGAATTTGTGCAGCTTTGCCGCTCGATCTGGTGCTCCCGGTTTGGTCTGAGCGAGTTCGTCGATCTTCGCGATGACCTGCTCGGCGGTGGTGATGGCAGCATCGGTGACGGCTTGATCCCAGCCTTTCGAGATCGTGGTGCCACGCGGATAGCCGCCGCTGCTGTCATCCGCGGGGAATTCGGTGCTCACGATGGCCAGTTCACGCGGCCGGTCGGTGCGCAGCGCATGCGCGGGGATCAGTTCTTTGACCCCATGCGGTGTTTTCCACCAGAGTTCGATGGACGCGGACTGCTCTTTGAATTTGAAGTGCTCAAGAGCCAGGCGGTAAGCACGTCCGCCGACGAGGAAGATGCTCTTTTTCTCCTCGCGCACCTGCGGACCAGCGCTCACCCAACCATCAATGAAGGCATTCCCGTCCGAGGTGTCGTTGATGTAGAGGCGAAACCCATTTTCCGATTTCACCGCAAACTCAAACACGCCTGTCTCTTCAGCGATGACGCTCCCTTCCCACCGGTTTTCGAACTGCTCGGCGATCATGTTCTCCTTGTCCGGGCTGTCCGCACCGAAATGAAAGACCACACTCGCATCAACGCGCTCAAATTTGTAGTTTGCCCGCCTCTTCTTGATGCCCTTGCTCTTTGAGATGTCCTCCAGTTCCTCGCCGGGTTTTGGTGCGGCCACACCGCGATAAATGGCTTTCAGCCCATGCTCATTGCCGACGGGCCTGTCAAAGCCAGGCCCCATGCGAAAGCGGCCAATCAGATCCATCACACTGTTGCGAAACTGATCAGTTGTCAGGCGAGCAAGCTCTTGGCGCGGCGGATTATTTCGAGCCTGCGCAGCGGGTGAGTAAAACGCCTCGTAAATGTATTCGGCGATCAGCTTGGAGTCTGCGGTAGACGTTTTATCCGGGTCATCCTCCGGCATCGTGCGGTCGATCTGCCGGGCGAGAGCTTCGATGGACCTTTCACCCGTGAGCGTCTCATCGTATTCATCTTCGACACCTTGGCCTTTGCTACCGTGGCACTCGGCACAGAGTTTTTGATACAGCTCCCTGCCTGGATGCTCGGTGGGCACGGCAAAGGTGCACGTCGTGAGCATCCACAGCGCTGGCCATGGATAGGGTGGTTTGGGAAATGTCGCAGCCATGGGGGGATTTGGATTTGGCTACTTTCTCTAAAGCCCTCTCGGTGTGGTTCTATCAGCAAACGAAGCGCGAGAGAAGTTGATTAAAACAAGACGCCCCGCGTCTCTTTCGAGGCGCGGGGCGATTTAATCTGGCAACGTCCTACTTTCGCGGGGCCTATCGCCCAACTATCATCGGCGCAACAGCGTTTCACTTCCGTGTTCGGAATGGGAACGGGTGGGACCACTGTGCCA
>CANGYJ010000028.1 GCA_947458455.1 Verrucomicrobiaceae bacterium
ATGAGATTGAGGAAGAGGCTGCACATGCGGCGGTTGGGTTTGTCGAGGTAGTCGAGCACGCGGCCACCGCGAAGATTACCACCCGCGCCGCCGAGCAGGATCACGGGGAGCTGCTTGGACTCATGGTTGCCGTGCAGCATGCTGGAGCAGTGCATGATGGCGGTGTTGTCGAGCAGGGTGCTGTCGCCTTCCTTGATCTCAGACATGCGCTGGCAGAGGTAGGCGAGCTGCGACATGAAGAACTGGTTGAGCGTGATGAGATCGTCCGGTTGCGAGTGGGCGATGTAGTGATGGTGATCGCGGATGCCGAGATGCGCGTGAACGATGTTGGAGGCGTCGTTGCAGTATTTCATGGTGGCGATCCGCGTGGAGTCCGAGCGGAAGGCAAGAATGAGGATGTCATTCATGAGCTTCCAATACTTGGGAAGATCCGCCGGGATACCGTCGTCAGGGCGCGGGCGATCGGGGCTGGTCAGGGTCGGTTTCCATTCACCGGCCGCGCGTTCCTTGCCGGCCCGTTTGATGCGGCCCTCGATCTCATGGACGGAGCCGAGATACTCCTCAAAGCGCTGACGGTCCGCGCTGGAGAGCTTGCGTTGCAGGGACTTGGCGTCTTCGAGAACGGCATCGACGACGCGGCGGTCATCGCGATTGCGCTCGGTGCGGAAGAGCTGGTCAAAGGCGAGCGCGGGCCGCGTTTCGGTCCAGGTCGGCGACACGGGTGAACTCCACGAAATGTGCGAGCCGTAGAGCAGCGGATGCCCGTCCTGGAGGCCGGGCATCGCTTCCTCGCAACCGAGCACCAGCGAAGGCAGCCGGGTGCGGTCGCCGATCTGCCGCGCCATCACCTGATCAAAGCTGACGCCCGTGTGGACCTCGTTCTTCGCCATGGCCGCGCCGCTGAGCATGTTCCCCGTCTGCATGCAGTGGATGATCCCATTGTTCGCCTGCTCGTTCCACAGGCCGCGGAGGAAGACCATGCGCTCCTTCCACGACTCGAGCGGCTTCAGGCAAGGGCCGAGTTCCATCGCCGCACCGTCGCCCTTGGCCCACCAATGCTTCGAGTGGAAACCCATGCCGGTAAAGGTGACGAGCGTGCGCGTCGGCGGCAGGCTGGCGGCGCTCGCGGCTGCGGCCCGAGCCGGTTTCATGCAATCGAGCAAAGGCAATGCGAGTGTCGCCCCGATGCCGCGAAGCGCATGGCGGCGGCTGATGAGCCAGTTGTTGCGTTGGATGTTCATGGGTTGAGTCTGGTTTGGGATTGAGCGGCGGTAAGAAGATCGTATCCGGTCAGTGAGATGTAGCGGTGGTGGAACTTGCGGGTCGGATGCAGCGAAACGGCTCGCTGCGGACGATGACGAGCAGGGCATCCGACCAACGTCCGCCAGCGATCATGGTCTTGCTCACTTCATCCACGAGCGCGCGGTCTGAGGGCAGCACGGTGCGGCTCAGGGCGTAGCCGGTGAGCTTGCGGGCGAGCGTGCGCAGCAGGTCCTCGCATCGTGGACCGGCGACGTAGTTTCGCAGTCCGGCGAAGTCATGAACATCGGTGCCGTCGCGAAGTGTCGCACGGCTCTCGCCGGGCTTCATCGCACTGGCGGGCCGCAGGCGGCCGATGGCGTCGAACTGCTCCAGCGTCATGCCATACGGGTCGATGCGCACGTGGCAGGCGGCGCAGTTGGCGTCCTTGCGGTGGCGTTCGGTAAGTTCGCGCACGCTCAGCCCGGCGGGCACGGCATCGGGCAGCGGCGGCACATTGGGCGGGGGCTTTGGCAGTCGGTCGCCGAGGACGCGGGCCACCCAGGCACCGCGCTTGATGGGGCTGGTGCGGGCGGCGGCGGATTGCTTGGCGAGCACCGCACCGAGTCCCAGCAGACCACCGCGACCATAGGCGGCGGCTTTTTCCACGCGACGCCACTCCGGCCCCGTCACGCCAGGGATGCCGTAGTGCTTGGCGAGCACGTCATTGACGATGACGGCATCGGTGGCGATCACGTCGCTAACCGCGCGGTCGTTGATGAGCAAGTCCTCAAAAAAACGCACCGGTTCCTCGGCCAGCGCGTCACGCACAGCAGGCGTGAACTCGGGGAAGTCCTTCAAGCTGCGGCCATGGTTGGCGACGAAGTCCCGCACACCGAGCCAGCGAGCGCCAAACTCCTCGGCCATGCCGAGCGTGCGGCTGTCTTTGATCATCCGGCGCACCTGCGTCTCCATCACGGCGGGCTCGTGAAGACGCGGGGCCGCCACACGCAGTTCGTCATCAGGAATCGAGTCCCAAAGCAGGAAGCTCAGCCGCGTGGCCAATTCATCGCCCGACACCGGCTGCCAGCGCGGTCCGGCCGCTGGCTGCTCCACGCGGTAAAGGAACCACGGCGATGACAGCACGCGAGCCAGAGCGGCACGGAGGGCCGGATCGTGCTTGATGCCCTCAGCACGATCGGCGCGGTAGGACGCGAGGATGGTTTCGCGTTCATCGGCACCGAGGGACCGACGCCAGGCACGGGCGGCGAAAGCGAGCAGCGCATCGAGGTGCCGCGGCTGGGCTGCGGCCTGATCGGCGAGGAGTGCCGCATCATCCCGTTTCAAACGTTCTTCAAAAGTTTGGATGAAGAAGTGCATCTGGGCCTGGCCTTTTTGGGAATACAACTTCAGCAGTTCCGCATACATGAGCGTGTTGGCTGGCGCGTCCTCGCGCAGGAAATGCAGTTCACTCCAGAGACGTTCCAGTTCCGCCCGGCCCGTCTCATCGAGCAGGAGCCGGCGCAGCGGCTCGTCCTCGCGGTGGAACATGAAAAGGCTTCCTTGGGCGTCCCGTGGGATGATCGGCTCAAAGAGCACCGCCGGTGGAAAAAGGGCGCGAAACTCCGCCGCTGGTCGTGCCCGCTCGGCGGCGACGCGCGGATGCACGATCTGCGCGACCCGTGGCTCGGGCTCGTCCGCGATGAGTGGGTCTCCGGACCGCCATGAAGTTGGGTTGATCCGCCCTTCTCTTGTCTGCTTGGCGTCCATGAGGTCCGGCTCAGCGAGCAGCAAAGCCTGGACCGTGGCCGTCTCCGGGCTGCCGGCATCGAGGCTCACATCGGCGCGGATGAACCGCGGCAGCGTGAGCGATTTCAAGAGCGGCGCTGGTAGTTTCCGCAGATCGATGCGGACCTCCGAACCTGCCTCCGTGACCAGGGCGTCCGGTGGCACTGGCCGGCCTTGCGGATGATGGCCAAACCGGAGTCCGCACGCCGCCTCGACGGCTGCCCGCAGTTCCGCGTGCTCCGCTAGGACCAGTGTGGGCCCGTCGCCGCTCTCCAACCGCAGACGGTCCCAGACCACAAAGGTGCCGGGCTGCGCCGGAGCCACCTGCCGCGCGACCAGCCGGAAGATCGGTTCGCGGGCCGCACCCTGGACCTGCTCACGGGCGACCACGCGGTGAATGTCCACCCAAGCTGGAACGCCGTTGCCGACCGCCAGTACATTATGTCGGCGGTAGTTGCTCCAGAACAACCTGAC